>NZ_JBMHMA010000006.1:0-4800000 GCF_049179175.1 Solwaraspora sp. WMMA2101
GCGGGCGGCCTGCTGGGCGCAGAGGACGTACCCGATGAGGTTGACGTCCACGACCCGGCGCAGGTCGTCGACGGTGAGGTCGACGAAGGGTCCGATCCGGCTGGTGACGCCGGCGTTGTTGACCAGGCCGGTGAGCGCGCCGAGGTCGGCGGCGGCGTCGAACAGCGCGGCGACCCCCGCCGGATCGGTGGTGTCGACGGCGACCGTGACCGCCCGGCGGCCCGCCGCCTGCACGTCGTCGCGGACCGCGTGGGCGGCGGCGGCGTCGCGCCGGTAGCCGATGACGAGGTCGTGTCCGGCGGCGGCGAGGCGGCGTACGGTGGCCGCGCCGATCCCCCGGCTGCCGCCGGTGACCACGGTGACCGGTGCCATGGTGTCCCCTCTCCCCTGCGGTGTGTCGTCGGCGGTGACGTTACCGCCGACGTCGCGGGGCAATAGGACAGGTATGGCGGGTAGGCGTGCGGTGGTGCTGGGCAGCGGCGGGGTGACCGGGGTGGCCTGGCAGATCGGGGTGTTGGCCGGGTTGGCGCGGGCCGGGGTGGAGTTGGGCGTGGCGGATCTGGTGGTCGGTACCTCGGCGGGCGCGGTGGTGGGTGCGCAGCTGCGCTCGGGGGCGGATCTGGATCAGCTGTACGCGGGGCAGCTGGTGGCCGGTGAGCCGTCGACGGACCGGATGGGTCCGGGTGCGGTGTCGTGTCTGCTGTGGGCGGCGGTGTGCAGCGGGGACGGGCGGCGGGCGCGGGCGCGGATCGGCCGGTACGCGGCGGCCTTCGCGGCGGGGTCGGCGGTGTCGCGGCGGCCGGTGTTCGAGGAGGCGTTGCCGGTGTGGTCGTGGCCGGAGCGGCCGTTGTGGGTGACGGCGGTGGACGCCGAGACGGGTGAGCTGGTGGTGTTCGACGGGTCACGGCCGGGGGTGGACCTGGTCGACGCGGTGTCGGCGAGTTGCGCGGTGCCGGGGGTGTGGCCGCCGGTGGTGGTCGGTGGGCGGCGGTTGATCGACGGTGGGATGCGGTCGGCGGCGAACGCGGATCTGGCGGCGGGGTACGCGTCGGTGGTGGTGTTGGCGCCGATCACGTGGGGGTTGGGCTGGTTGGCGCCGGTGGCGCGGCAGGTGGCGGGGTTGTCGGGGCAGGTGGTGGTGGTGTCGCCGGACCGGGCGGCGAGGCGGGTGATCGGGCGGCGGTTGCTGGATCCGGCGCGGCGGCCGGGTGCGGCGCGGGCGGGGTGGCGGCAGGGGTCGGCGGCGGCCGGCCAGGTGGGTCGGGTGTGGTCGGGTGGTGCCGCGTCGGGGTGAGCGGGGGTGGTGGGGTGCGGTCGGCGGTGTCGGCGGCGGCTGGTAGGAAGGCAGCACTCAAACAGGTGTACGGACGGAAAGGGTGCTGATGGTTGCCGCGGGCGCTGGTGCGGGTGGGTTGTCGGACGAGGAGTTGGGGGTGATCCGGGAGGCGGTGGCTGCTGGGCGTAAGCCGAAGGTGATGTTCACCGAGTCGGCGGGGCAGATCGCCGGGCAGGTGGGTCAGGTGGTGGGCCTGGCGGATCCGGCGGTGTCCGACGAGTGGGTGGTGGTGCGGTTCGGTCGTGACGAGTTGCCGTTCTCCCCCGGTGATCTGGTGGTGGCGCCGCGGGGTGCGGGTGCGCGGCGGCCGGCGGCGGAGCCGGTGGTCGACCCGGTGCCGGTGGTGCCGGAGCCGGAGTTCAAGTTGGGTGAGCCGCCGGTGGTGGTGCCGGCGCGGCGGGAGCAGGTGGAGGAGTCGACGGTGGACGAGGGTGCGCAGCGCCCGGCGCGTCGGGCGGCGAAGGCGGTGAAGCCGAAGGCGCCGGCCGGGTTGACGGTGACGTTGGCGTATGCCGACGGTGAGTGGACGGTGGCGGCGGCGCAGGGCGCGAAGGCGTTGGCGAAGCCGTACGTGATCCGGCCGGCGGAGGCGTTGAAGATGGTGGCGTTGGTGGATGTGCCGGGGGTGCATGAGGCGGTGGAGCAGATCCTGGCGTCGGAGCGGGCCGAGGCGCAGCGGCAGGCGGAGAAGTTGCGGGCGGAGTTGGCGGAGGTGGAGGCGCGGTTGGCGGAGTTGCCGGAGGTGGGTTGACGTCGGGCCTGTGGGTGGTGCCCCCGGTGGTTGGTCGCGCCGGGGGCACCGTCGTGTGCGGGTCGGTGGCTGGTGGAGTCAGTGGCTGGGTTGGTCGGTGACGTGGACGCGGTGGCGGAACACCCAGTAGGTCCAGCCCTGGTAGAGCAGGACGACGGGGGTGAGTGCGGCGGCGACCCAGGTCATGATCGTCAGGGTGTAGGTGGTGGAGGCGGCGTTGGTGGTGGTCAGGGTGCCGGCGGGGTCGCCGGTGGAGGGTAGGACGGTCGGGAACAGGGCGGTGAACAGGGCGGCGACGGCGAGGCCGATGGCGGTGGCGGTGCCGGTGAAGGCCCAGCCTTCGCGGCGTACCTGGTTGGCGGCCAGGCCGGCGACGAGGGCGAGGGCGGCGGTGACGGCGAGGACGACGGCGGTGGGGTTGGCGCGGATGGTGAGGGTCCAGGTGAGGAATCCGACGGCGAGCGCGGCAGCGGTCAGGCCGGTCCAGGTGGCGACGCGGCGGGCGCGGTGGCGCAGGTCGCCGGTGGTCTTGAGGGCGAGGAAGACGGCGCCGTGGGTGACGAACAGGGCGGTGGTGGTGGCGCCGCCGAGCAGGGCGTAGGGGTTGAGCAGGGTGAGCAGGGTGCCGGTGTATTCGTGGTCGGCGTCCAGGGGTACGCCGCGCACGATGTTGGCGAAGGCGACGCCCCAGAGTGCGGCGGGTAGCAGTGAGCCGATGAAGATGGCGTTGTCCCAGCGGCGGCGCCAGTGGGGTTCGTCTCGTTTGTCGCGGTATTCGAAGGCGACGCCGCGCAGGATGAGGGCGATGAGGATGAGCAGTAGCGGTAGGTAGAAGCCGGAGAACAGGGTGGCGTACCACTCGGGGAAGGCGGCGAACATGGCGCCGCCGGCGGTGATGAGCCAGACCTCGTTGCCGTCCCAGACGGGGCCGATGGTGGTGATGGCGGCGCGTCGTTCGGGTTCGGTGCGGCCGATGAGGCGGGCGAGGATGCCGACGCCGAAGTCGAAGCCTTCGAGGATGAAGTATCCGGTGAAGAGTACGGCGATGAGCCCAAACCAGACGGTGGTGAGTTCCACGAGGGGTCTCCGGGGTGGTCAGTGGGTGGCGGCGAGGGGCCGGTCGAGGGTGGTGTCGTCGTCGGTGTCGTCCGGTGGGGGTGGGTCGGTGAGGTCGGGCAGTCCGTTTCGGGCGTAGCGGATGAGGAGCTTGACCTCGATGACGGCGAGGGTGGCGTAGATGAGGGTGAAGGCGGTGAAAGAGGTGAGGACTTCGGTGAGGGAGACGCTGCGGCTGACGCCGTCGCGGGTGAGCATTTCGCCGAAGACGATCCAGGGTTGGCGGCCCATTTCGGTGAAGATCCAGCCGAAGGTGTTGGCCAGTAGTGGTAGGACGGGCAGGGTGAGGCCGGCGCGCAGCAGCCAGCGTCCGGTGGGGGTGCGGCCGCGGCGGGTGGTCCACAGGGCCCAGAGGGCGATGGCGGCGGTGGCGAGGCCGAATCCGATCATGAAGCGGAAGCTCCAGTAGGTGACGGGGATGATCGGGGTGTAGTTGCCGGGGCCGTACTGGGCGGCGTACTGGGCCTGCAGGTCGTTGATGCCCTGGACCTGGCCGGTGGGGTCGCCGGTGGACAGCCAGGACAGCAGGTACGGGATCTTGAGGGCCCAGATTTCGCGGCTGCCGTCGAGGGTGCCGACGGTGACGACGGAGAAGGAGGCGGGGCTTTCGGTGGTGTAGAGGCCTTCGGCGGCGGCCATCTTCATGGGCTGGACCTGGGTCATGATCTTGCCTTGGATGTCGCCGGTGATGATGACGGCAGCGGTGGCGGCCAGGGTGGTCCAGGCGCCGATCTTGGTGGCGGTGCGGAAGGCGGGGGTGTCGGGGCCGTCGGGGTGGCGGATGAGGTGCCAGAGGGCGACGGCCAGGACGAGGGCGCCGGCGACCATGAAGCAGCCGGCGAGGGTGTGCGGGAAGGTGATGAGGGTGACCTTGTTGGTGAGTACGGCGATGAAGTCGGTGAGTTCGGCGCGGCCGGTGTCCGGGTTGATGCGGTAGCCGACGGGGTTCTGCATCCAGGAGTTGGCGGCGAGGATGAACCAGGCGCTGATGATGCTGCCGAACGAGGCGAGCCAGATGGTGGCCAGGTGCAGGGCTTTGGGGAGCCGGTTCCAGCCGAAGATCCACAGTCCGAGGAAGGTGGATTCGAGGAAGAAGGCGAGCAGGGCTTCGATGGCCAGGGGTACGCCGAAGATGTCGCCGACGAACCGGGAGTAGTCGCTCCAGTTCATGCCGAACTGGAATTCCTGGACGATGCCGGTGACGATGCCCATGGCGAAGTTGATGAGGAACAGTTTTCCGTAGAACTTGGTGAGTTTGAGGTAGCGGTCGTCGCCGGTGCGGTGCCAGGCGGTCTGCAGGATGGCGACGAGCAGGCTGAGGCCGATGGTGAGTGGGACGAACAGGAAGTGGTAGACGGTGGTGACACCGAACTGCCAGCGGGCTATGTCGAGCGCGTCCACGGCTCCCCCATCTAGTTACTACAAGGCGTAGTACATACTACGGCCTGTCGTGGAACGGGCCAGGGGCGGTGGTCCCGACGGGAGAGGGCCGTCGGTCCCGACCCTCGCGGGACGGTCGGCACGGGGCGCCCGTGGCGGGCCGGACTGTGCGACGATCGACCGCTGATGGACACCCCCACTCCCCCTGCCCCGACGCCCTGGCGGCCGCCGCCGCTGTGGCGGCTGCTGCAGGTCGCCGCCCGGATCGTCGTCGGGCTGCTCGCCCGGCTGCGGGTCACCGGCGACGTACCGGACGCGCTGCGGCACGGACCGCTGATCCTGGCCGCCAACCACATCAGCCCGTTCGACCCGGTCGCGCTCGCCGCCGCCTGCCGCGTGCGGCGGGTCGCCCCCCGGGTGCTCGCCACCGGCGGGCTGTTCCGGGCCCCGGTGGTCGGCCCGGTGATGCGCCGCGCCGGGCACATCCGGGTCGACCGGCGCACCGACACCGTCGCCCAGGCGCTCGACGCCGCCGTGGCGGCCGTCGCTGGCGGCGCGGTGGTCCTGGTCTACCCGGAAGGGCGCATCGGTCTCGACCCGTGGATGTGGCCCGAACGCGGCCGCACGGGTACCGCGCGGCTCGCGCTGGCCAGCGGCGCGGTGGTGGTGCCGGTGGCCCAGTGGGGGGCCCACGAGGTGCTGCCGTGGGCGGCACCCCGCGGCCTGGGCCGCGCGGTGCTACGGGCGGTGCTGCGCCGCCCGGTGGTCCGGGTCCACTTCGGCGCCCCGGTGGACCTGTCCGGGGTCGACCCGGCGCGGCCGGGCGCCGCGCAACGCGCGACCCAACGGATCATCGACGCCCTCACCGACGAGTTGGCGGCGTTGCGCCCGGACGAGCCGCAGGCACCCCGGCACGTCGACGTGACCCGACCGGTCGACGTGAGTCGGCGACACCGCCGGGGCCGGGTCGACGCGGCGGACGACGCCCCGGCCGCCGGCCAGGCACCGGACGGCGGCTGACGGCGCCGTACCCGGTGCCGGTTCAGCGGGAGCGTTGCCGCAGGTAGGCCAGGACGGCCTCGCGGGTGGTGCGGACCCCGAACGCCGCGCGGGCCTGCGCGATGCGGCGGTTCGCGGTCCGCAACGACAGGAACTCGGCGGCGGCGGCCGCGGCGATCGTCTCGCCGTTGGCGAGCCGGTCGAGCAGGGCCCGCTGCTCCGGCACCAGGACGGAGTCGACCGGTGACGCCGGCGGGCCGACGTCACCGTGGCGCAGCACCGGGCCGAGCCGGCCGAGGTCGTCGACCAGGGCCCGACCGACGTCGCCGCCCGGGTCGACCACCGCGACGACGGCGGCACCCCGGGCGGCGGCCAGCGCCACCAGGGCCACGGTGTCGGCGTCGGTGACCCGGCCGTGCAGGGCCAGTCGGGCGGCGGTCAGGTCCCAGGCGGCCTCGGTCAACGCGAAGCCTTCCCGGACGGTCCAGCCGTCGCGGGCGAGCCGCCGCAGAACGGCGTTCGCCTCGGTGGAGCTGGACAGGACGTAGCGCGGCGGTGCGCTCATCGGTCGGTCTCCATGGCCAGGGCGGCTGCTTCGGTGCGGGTGCGGGCACCGAGTTTACGCATCCCGGCCCGGACGTGGGTTTCCACGGTTTCGGTGGAGATGCCGAGTTGGCCGGCGATGCGGCGGGTCGGCTCGCCCTGGGCGACCAGCCGCAGCACGTCACGTTCCCGGCCGGTGAGCAGCTCACCGTCGCGGGTGCCCCGGTCGTCGCGGCGTACCGCGTGCCGGCGCAGCGCACGTCGGCAGCGGCCCAGCAGTACGACCAGGCCGGCGCGCGCGGCGATGCGTTCCGCGGCGAGCAGGGCGGGCACCGCGCGGTGCGGGTCGGCTTCGTGCAGGCCCTGGGCGAGCAGGCAGCGGACCTGTTCGCGAACGCTGACGTCGGGCCAGGTGGCGGCGGCGGCGCCGAACCGGCGCGGGTCGGCCGTCGACCAGGCGGCCAGCGTCGCCGCTACCGGTGCCGGCAGCGTCGGTGGTGTCCCGGCGGCCGGCGGCGGTGTCACCGTGGGGGTGTCGTGGGCGGCCCAGTGGGCGGTGATCCGCCGCAGTCCGTCGACCAGCGGTGACGCGCTCGGCGCAGCGGCGGCACCGGTGGTCGGGTCGGTGCCGGCAGGCGCGGCGGCTCTGTCGGGTTGACCGTCGAGCCAGGCCGCTTCCCGGGCGACCCAGTCCAGCAGGCCCGGCGGCGGCGCGGTCGCGGTGGTGGCGGCGGCGAGCCGGGCCCGGGCGGCCGCGAGCAGTCCGCCGTCGGCTTCGAGCAGGCCCGCCGTGGCGGTGGCGTAGCGGTGGGCGGTGGCGGGCAGGGTGCGGTCGGTGAGGTCGGCGGCGGCGCGCAGCAGCGCGTCGGTGGCGGTGGGCAGTGTGTCGGTGGGTGCGGGCGGGTCGTCGCCGACCGGGCCGGGCTGGTCCCCTGCCGACGGTTCACCG
The DNA here is from genome assembly GCF_049179175.1 of Solwaraspora sp. WMMA2101. NCBI lineage: Bacteria > Bacillati > Actinomycetota > Actinomycetes > Micromonosporales > Micromonosporaceae > Solwaraspora > Solwaraspora sp. WMMA2101. The sequence goes on from NZ_JBMHMA010000006.1 coordinate 7,075, forward strand.
CGCAGTGCCAGGCACCACAGGCGGGCGGCGAGGAAACGGGTCTGCCAGCTGTAGGCCAGGTCGGCGGCGCAGGCGGCCGCGGCGGCGGTGGCGGCGTGCGCGGCCTCGGCGAGCCGGCCGTCGCCGGTGAGGGTCTCGACCAGCTGCCAGGCGCTCCACCGGGCGGTCAGCAGGTCGCCGTCGGCGGCCGCCGCGGCGGCGGTGCCGGCGAGCCGGTGTTCCCAGCCGGGGGTGCGGTCGGCGGCGGCGACGGCGGCCAGCGCCGCGCGCAGGCCGACGTGGGTCGGCGTGGCGCCGTGGCGGGCGGTGACGGCGGCGGCACGGCGGGCCGCCGCCGTCGGGTCGACGGCGAGGTCGGCCAGCAGCAGCACCCGGTCGGCGGTCGCGGCGGGCGGCGACGTGGCGGCCGGGTGGTCGGTGACGCGGGCGGCCAGGGCGGCGGCGGTGGCGCGGGCGGCGGCGAGCTCCCCGGCCTGCAGCAGCGCTTCGGCGCGCAGGGCGGCGACCTCGTCGCTGACGTCGGAGTCGGCGGCGTCGAGCAGGGTCAGGGCGTGGCGGGGCCGGCCGGTGGTCAGGGCGGCCCGGGCCGCGTCGAGCCGCACGGTGGCGGTGGCGGCGGGCTGGTCGCAGGCGAACAGCAGCGCCTCGGCGCGGGCGCCGCCGGTGGTGGCGTCGGCGGCAGCGGTCACGGCCCGCTGGTAGGCGGCGTCGGTGTCGCCGGCGGCGGCGAGGTGCCGGGCGGCTTCCAGAGGGTCGGTGACCAGGTCGGCGAGGCGTCGGTGCAGGGCTCGGCGGCTGGCGGCGTCGAGCAGGCCGGCGGCCACGTCGGCCTGGTACGGCGACACCGGGGTGATCAGGCCGGTGGCGGCGGTGACCAGGCCGGCGTCGGTGAGTTCGGCGACGCCGTCGCCGAGAGCGGCGGCGGGTGCCGGCCGGCCGAGCAGGCCGAGGGCGGCCAGGGCGGTGCGGGCCGGCCGGGTGAGGTCGGCCAGGGCGGCGGCGACGGCGTAGGCGACCTGGTCGAGGTCGGTGGTGTCGGGTGGCGGCGGCGAGGTGCGGGCGGTGCGGTGGCGGGCCAGGGCGGTGGCGGCCAGCGGGTTGCCGCCGGCGCGTCGGGCCAGGTCGGTGACGGTCGCCGGGTCCAGGCCGGGGGCGGTACGGCGGATCAGGTCGGCGGTGGCCGTCGGGTCCAGCGCCGGGAGCGCCAGCCACAGGGCGTCGCCGTCGCGCAGCGGGTCGATGGCGGCGGCGGGCAGCGGGTGCGGGGTGCGCAGGGCGACGACGACCCGGCAGTGGCGGGCCACGGCGGGCAGGGCGGCGACGGTGACCGGGTCGGCCCACTGCAGGTCGTCGAGGACGAGCAGGCCGTGGCGTACCCGGGAGCGGACCGCCTCGGCGAGCAGCGCCACGTCGTGGGTGGGTAGCCGGACCCGCAGGGCGTGGCTGAGGGGGAACGCGGGGACGTGGCGCAGGGCGGTGAGAGCGCCGCCGGGGTGGACCGGGCCGGGCGACGCCGTGGCGACGCGGCGCAGCGTGGTGGTGCGGCCGCTGCCGGGCACGCCGGTGATGACGACGAGGCCGGGGCGGGTGAGCCGGGCGGCGGCGGCCGCCGCCACGTCGGTGGCGTGAGCGCCGTCGGCTGGTTGCCGCACCCGTCCTCCCCCGCTTTTCCGGCTCGTGGCCCTCCCCGGGCGAAGGTGGCACGAACATGGGATCCTGCGCCGGAGAGGATATTCGTACTGTGGATGTCGGTGGTGGGCGCACCACCGCGTGCCGTGCTGTCGGGAGGACGACCAGCGAGATGAGCGGGTACCACCGTTGGGCGTGGCGTCATTGTCGCCGACCCTGTGGGGCGGTGACCAATCCGTGGGTGCGGGGCCGTTGAGCAGCCGGGTCGCGGCGTTGTGTGACGAGGTGGGTCCCCGGGTGGGTGCGCCGACCGGTGGTGAGGTGGCGCGGGTCCGGCGGCGGTTGGACGAGCCGCTGCGGGTGGCGATCGCCGGGCGGCTCAAGGCGGGCAAGTCGACGCTGGTCAACGCGTTGATCGGGCGGCGGGTGGCGCCGACGGAGGTTGGTGAGTGCACCCGGGTGGTCACCCAGTTCCGGTACGGCACCGCCGACCGGGTGGACGTGGTGCGCCGCGACGGCGTACGGGTCAGTCTGCCGTTGGATCCGACGGGGATGATCCCGCAGCGGCTGGGGGTGCCGACGGCGCGGATCGCGTTCGTCGACGTCACCTTGACCAGTGACCATCTGCGGGAGTTGACGGTGATCGACACGCCGGGGCTGTCGTCGGCCAGCACCGGGGTCAGTGACGCGGCGCGCCGGTACCTGTTCGCCGGTGCCGGCGCGGACTCCCCAGACGCAGGTGAGGCGACGGCGCCGTTCGACGCCGGGATCGACGACGACTCCGTCGGGGCGGTCTCCGGCGCCGAGGCGATCGTGTACGTGTTCACCCAGTCGGTGCGTGACGACGACGTACGGGCGTTGGAGGCGTTCCGGGCGGTGTCGGCGCGGTTGTCGAGCAGCCCGATCAACTCGGTCGGGTTGTTCAACAAGGTCGACAAGTTGGTGGCCGGTGGTGCCGATCCGTGGCCGGTGGCGGCGCCGCTGGCCGCCGACCAGACGCGGGTGCTGCGTCGGATCGTGTCGGACGTGGTGCCGGCGGTCGGGTTGCTGGCGGAGACGACCGAGGCGGGCCGGTTGACGGCGGCCGACTGTGAGGCGTTGCGGACGTTGGCGCAGGTGCCGGCGGCGCAGTGGACGGTGCTGACCGCGTCGGTGGACCTGTTCGTGTCCCGGGACTGCCCGGTGCCGCGGGCGCAGCGGGAACGGCTGCTGGCGCTGCTGGACCTGTACGGGATCGGGTTCGCGGTGGCGCAGCTGCGGGCGGCGCCGCAGTTGGCGTCCGGGGACCTGGTGCGGGCGTTGTACGCGGCGTCGGGGTTTCCGCGGCTGCGGCACACCGTGGACGAGGCGTTCCGGTGGCGCACCGACGCGATCAAGGCCGGGTGGGCGTTGTCGACGCTGGAGAAGGTGGCCAGCCACACGGCGCATCCCGGTGACCGGGAGACGCTGCGCGACGCGATCGAGCGGCTGCTGCACCAGCCGGAGTACCACCGGCTGCGGCTGCTGGAGGTGGCGCAGCAGGTGACCACGGGCAGTGTGGAGCTGCCGGAGGCGATGGAGCAGGAGTTGACCCGGTTGGCGTTGTCGGCGGATCCGCGCTGGGTGCTGGAACTGCCGGCGGCGTCGGTGGAGCAGTTGGCGGCGGCGGCGGTGGAGGCGGCCACCCGGTGGCGGGTGTTCGCCGTCGCCGGGGCGTCACCGGCGCAGTCACGGGTGGCGTTGGTGGCCCACCGGGGGTTCCATCTGCTGTCGCAGCAGGTACGGGCGGTGCGCCGGTGAGCGGCGGGGCCGGGTCGGCGGCGTTGGGCACGTTGCTGACCGGGGCGGTCGACACGTGCCTGGGGTTCGTGCGTGGCCTGGACCCGGACGCGGCGGCGGAGATCGACGCCCAGCGGCGCCGGGAGGTGACCCGGCCGTCGGTGGTGGTCGTCGGGGAAACGAAACGTGGCAAGAGTTCCCTGGTGAACGCGTTGATCGGGGTGACCGGGTTGTCGCCGGTGGACGCGGCGGTGGCGACGTCGGCGTACCTGGAGTTCGACCACGGGCCGGTGACGGCGGCGCGGGCGTTCGTGCCGGGTGAGGCCGAGGCGGTGGACGTGCCGGTGGACCGGCTGCGGGACTGGGCCACGGTGTCGGGGGTGCTGCCGCAGGGGGCGCGTCCGCCGAGGCGGATCGCGGTGACCTGCCCGGCGCCGCTGCTGCGGTACGTGTCGCTGGTGGACACCCCGGGCGCGGGTGGGCTGGACCCGGCGCACACCGAGATCGCGTTGGACGCGGTGTCGCGGGCGGCGGCGCTGCTGTTCGTGGTGGACGCCTCGACCCCGTTCACCCGGCCCGAGCTGGATTTCCTGATCGAGGCGAGCAAGCGGGTCAACGTGGTGGTGTTCGCGTTGACGAAGACCGACGCTTACCCGGGTTGGCGCACGATCCTGGCCGACAACCGGGCCCAGCTGCAGGCGCACGCGCCCCGGTTCGCGGCCGCCGCGTGGTTCCCGGTGTCGGCGCGGCTGGCCGAGTTGGCGTTGACCCTGCCGGCGGCCGACGCCGGTGAACTGGTCGACGCCTCCCAGGTGGCGCCGCTGCAGCATGCGCTGATCGAGCTCGCCGGCAACGGTCACCTGTTGGCGCAGGCGAACGTGCTGCGGACGATCCGCAGCGAGCTGGTGCGGCTGGACCTGACGGTCGGGCAGCAGGTCGCCGCGTGTGACCCGGACCCGGGTGAGGTGCAGCGGGCGAAGCAGGAACGGGCCGGGTTGGCGGCCCGGAAACGGACCGAGTCGCGGCAGTGGTCGTTGGCGTTGAACACCGAGACGCAGCGGGCCCGGGTGGAGGCCACCGGTCGGCTGCGGACGGCGGTCGGTGGGCTGCAGGAGCAGTTCCTGGCCCGGATCGACGCGGCCCGGGGTGAGGCGTTGAAGCAGTTGCCGGCCGAGCTGGACCGGGCGTTGCACGCGGTGTCACTGCGGTTCTCCCACGAGTTGCAGGCCCGGTTCCGGACGGTCGCCGAACGGACCCTGGCGCAGGTGTTCCCGCCGGCCGAGTTGCAGTTCGTGGTGGGTCGGATCAACGCCACGTTGCGGCACACGTTGGCGAGCCGGCCGCGACGTGACGGCGGCGGCGCCGACAACGTGATGGTCGCGTTGTCGGCCGGTGGGATGGCGTTCATGGCCGGGCGGGGCGTCGCGGCGGGCGCGTCGGCGTTGGGCGCCGGCGCGGTGGTCGGCGGTGGGCTGCTGGTGCCGGTCGCCGGTCTCGGGCTGGGGTTGGCCGCCGGGGCGTTCATCCTGTACCGGCGGCGGGTCGCCACCGACCGGCAGCAGGCCCGGATGTGGCTGCGGGAGGTGCTCGGTGAGGCGCGGGCGGCGTTGACCGACGAGTTGGCGCAGCGGTTCACCGACCTGCAGTACGCGTTGACGGTGGCGTTGGACGACGCGATCGAGCGGCGGCTGGCCGAGTTGGACGCGCACATCGCCGAGATCGACGCGGCGGCGGCGCGGGACAAGGCGCAGCGGACGCGGCGGCGGTCGGCGTTGCAGGCCCGGCGGGACACGATCCGGGCCCGGGTGAAGCAGGTCGACGAGGTGCTGGCCCGGGCCCGGGTGTTGGCGCCGACGGCCCCGGCGGCGGAGGCGGTGGCACGGTGAACAGCGACTTCGGCGACTGGCCCGGTGACGACTTCCCGGGTGACGACGCCGACACCGCCGACCTGGGTGGTGGTGGCGACGGGTTGCCGCAGGAAGGGTTCGGCCCCGCCGACGCGGTGTCGGGGTTCGGCCCCGCCGACGACGTGCCGCTCGGCGACGACAGCGACGATGTCGACGACGGTCGTGGCGGTGACGGCGGCGGGGCTGCGGGTGCGTTGAGTTACGGCGGCGACCTGTCCGGGCCGGACCCCGACGACGCCGACACGATGCCGGCGGAGGCGGGTTTCGGCGCCGCGCCGGCGGCCGAGTCCGGGTTCGGCCCGGCCGACCCGCCGCCCGGTGCCGACCCGGACGCCCCGGCCGGTGTCGACGAGTGGTCGGCGGCGGCGTTCCCGCCGCCGCTGGACCCGTCCGGGGTGCCGACCCCGGTCGACGGCTGGCCGTGGGCGGATCCCGATCTGATCGGCGGCGGGTCCGTCGGCGACGCCACAGGTCCGGGCGGTGAACCGGTCGGCCCGGCAGACGTGGCCGGCTACGCCGGCCGCACCGACGACGACGGCGGTACGCGGCAGTGGGCGACGCTGATCGCCTCCGACGATCCGGCGACCAGCACGCTGGCCCGGTTCTGGTCCGACGGCTGACCTCGGGCGGCTGTCCGACGCGATCCGCGCGGCGGCGATCCCGTGACCTGCGGTGCCGGTTTCAGCCGGCCGACGCCGCCGGTGGACGCGGCACGGCGCAGGCGGCGGTGCCGCCTGGCAGCCGGTGCCGGTTCGCGGCGACCCAGCGGTACACCGGCCAGGCCAGGGCGGTCACCGGACGCAGACCGAGAACGGCGCCGGCGGCCCGCCACAGCGGGTTGCTGGTACGCAGCAGCGCGGCGATCGCCACCGGCCCGGCACCGGCCGCGCCGGTGGTGCCGGCGGGCACCCACTGCACGGCCGTCGTGCCCTGCTCCCGGGTGAGCCCGAGCGCCGGCAGGTCGGCCCACTGCCACGGTACGAGGGTCGCCTTGTGTGGCACCCGCCGTTCGATGAACCGTACGCACATAGTGCAGAACGCGCAGTCGCCGTCGTAGACGAACGTGCCTTCGGGTTCTCCGGTGCCGGTCACGTGGTGATTGTCCCGCGTCGGCGGCGGCCGGTGCCACCGGTTGTGTCGGATCACCCACCACCGGCGGCGGGGCGACGCCGCAGCCGGCCGCGCCGAATCCCCGCGACGGGCCCACGCGATCTCGCGGTCAGTGCCCCGCGCCGCACCGCGCTACGGGGACGTGCGTAGTCTGGTCCGGACTCGAGTCGGGACCGCTGCGTTCGGGGGCACAGTGCGGAGCCAGCTGGCGCGTCGGGGCACCATCAGTCGACGCGACGTCGCGGTGATCGCGGTGTGGGCGTTCGTGATCGCCGCCGCCGCAGGCCAGGTGGCGGGCGCGTTTCTCCGACCACCAGGCGAGCGTCTCACCGACCTCAACGTCTACTGGGGCGCCGTTCGCCTCATGTTGCGCGGCGGAGACCTGTACGGGTTCTCCGGCCATGACGGAGCTCCGTTCACGTATCCGCCGTTTGCGGGACTGCTGTTCGTCAGCATCGCCGTCTTCCCGGAAGTCATCATCCAGGTCCTGTGGACGGCAGTCACGCTGATCGCTGTCGTCTTCGCGGGATGTCTGCTTCGTGATGCGGTCGTCGGCCGCACGGGCACGCTGCCCGCCCTACCCGTCGTCTGCCTCCTGCTATTTCTGTCCGCACCGGTTTCCAGTAACATCCGCTTCGGTCAGATCAGCTTCTTCCTGGGCGTACTGGTTCTGATTGACTGCCTGGACACCGTCCCGGCCCGCTACCGGGGAGTCGCGACCGGGGTCGCCAAGGCCATCAAGCTCACACCCGCTATTTTCATCGCCTACTGGTGCGTCTCCGGCCAATGGCGGAAGGCGATCACCGCAAGTGCAGCGTTTCTGGCATCGACTGCCTTGGCGTGGCTGATTCTGCCCGCCGAGTCGATTCGTTTCTGGTTCACCGAGATCTGGAGTGTCGACCGGATTGGGAACATCGTCACCACCGGAAATCAGTCGCTCAACGCGGTGCTGCTGAGATTCGACGTAGCCGACGACGCCCGTACCCTGGCGGTCGGCGGGCTCGGCCTCCTGGTAGTCGGCATCGCCTTCTATTGTGCGGTACGCGCATCCCGACGTGGATGGAACCTGGCGGCTGCGGTCATTGTCGGCGCGGCGGGTCTCGTTGTTTCCCCGGTGTCGTGGACGCACCACCAGATCTGGTTGGTCTTCGCGGCGCTGTGCGTCGTGTCCGCTCACCGGAGATACAACATCGCGTGGTCGGTGTCGGTGGCCTTCCTGATGATTGCCCCGGTCACCTCGGTCGGTGGCGATCTGCTCGGCGACGCCGTCGCCGGCAACCTCCGTTTCGGGCTGGCTGTCGCTGTGGCCTGTTTCGTTCCGCTGCAGGATGCGCGACGCCCCACAGGCACCGGGGAGCGGACCGCACCGCGGCAGCCGGGCGCGGTCACCGCCGCGCTGGACCGGACCGCACCGTGACCTCCCGGTCCTGGACCCTGCCCTGCTCAGACCAGCAGCAGCGCCACGAGGACCACGCCGGCGACGCCGACCAGGGCGGCCAGGACGGTCACCAGGACGGGGCCGTGTTCGTCGTACCAGGGACGGGCCGGTGCCGCCGACGCAGCCGGCACCGGGTATGACGCTGGCAGCGGCGACTGGTACGGCACCGGCGCGACGGCAGGTGACCTCGGCGCCGGCGGTGGCGCGGGTGAGCCGGTGGGCGCGGTCCGGGCGGCGCCGCCGGTGCGCAGTACGCCGTCGGCGACGACGGTCTCCGGTTGCTCCAACGTGGTCGGCGCCACCCCCAGTTGGGTGTGGATCAGCCGCGCTGCCAGCGGAATCCGGCTGGAACCGCCGACGAGGAACACGCCGACCAGGTCGGCGGGGGTCAGGCCGGCGGCGGCGACGGTGCGCGCCAGGCAGTCCACGGTCCGGGAAAGGTGGCCGTGGATCAGTGACTCCAGCTCGTCGCGGGTGAGGTGGGCGGCGACGTCCAGCGCCGGCAGGTGCACGTCGGCGCTGGCGGTGCGCGACAGGGTCTCCTTGGCGGCGCGGACGTCGTCGTAGAGCAGGGCACGGGCCCGTCGCGATCCCGTGTCCGCGGGGGCGACCAGGCCGTTCCACATGACGGTGCGGTTCGGTGAGTAGGCGCGGCCCAGGTGTTCCACGAGGGCCTGGTCGAACTCGAGGCCACCGACCTCGGTCAGGCCCTGCTCGGCGAGGACCACGAACCCGGCGGCGTCGGATCCGGTGGCCCTGGGCCGGGCGGGGTCGCGTCCGGCGGCCTCGGATCCGGTCGGGTCGCGGCGGACCACCGCCGCGTCGAAGGTGCCGCCGCCGAGGTCGTAGACGGCCAACGCTCGACCGGGTGGCAGCGCCGCACCCAGCACCGCCGTGTAGTAGGCGGCGGCGGCGACCGGCTCGGCGACCAGCGTCGGTTGCGGCAGTCCGGCGGCGTACGCGGCCTGGACCAGGACGGCCCGGCGCCGCTGCCCCCAGCTCGCCGGGTGGCTCAGCCGGACCTCGTCGACGCCGCCGAGCTGGCGGCGGGCCTCGACGGCGACGTGGCGCAGCACGGCGGCGATCAGCTGCGGCACCGGGACCTCGGCGTCACGCAGCAGCACCGTGCCGTCGTCGACGCGGCGCTTCGGGTGGGGTTCGAATCCGGCCGGGTCGACGCGGGCGCGCCGGTGCGCGTCGTGGCCGACGGCCAGTCGTCCGTCGGGTTCCCGGTACACCGCCGACGGCAGCAGCGGGGTGCCGTCGAACAGCAGTGGCCGGGTCCGTCCGTCGCCGCCGCGCACCACCGCCACCGTGTTCGAGGTGCCGAAGTCGATGCCCAGTGCCCGCATGGGGGGCACCCTACTGCCGGCGCGGCGCAACCTGACGTACGCCCGCCGGTTGCCGGCGGCAGGCATACTGCCCAGCGTGCCGCACCGTTACGCGTACCTGGACTCCCCCACGCCGATCGCGTTCGCGCACCGGGGCGGGGCGGCCCGGGGTGACGAGAACACCGCCGAGGCGTTCGCCCGTGCCGTCGAGCTGGGTTACCGGTACGTGGAGACCGACGTGCACGGCACCGCCGACGGCGTGGCGGTGGTGTTCCACGATCCGACGTTGGACCGGCTGGCCGGGATCAAGGGCGCGGTGGCGAAGATGCGCTGGGCGGACCTGGCGACGGTACGTGTCGGCGGGTCGGCGGCGGTGCCCCGTCTCGACGACGTCCTCGACGCCTGGCCGCAGGTGCGGTTCAACATCGACGTGAAGGCCGACGGCGGGGTACGGCCGACGGTGGAGACGCTTCAGCGGTGCGGTGCCGCCGACCGGGTGCTGCTGGCGTCGTTCTCGGACCGGCGGCTGCACCGGCTGCGGACGTTGACGCAGGGCCGGGTCGCGACGTCGCTGGGGATGCGGGCGGTGACCCGGTTGCGGATCGCGTCGGTCACCGGTGGCCGGCTGCGGCTGCCGCCGTCGGTGGTAGCCGCGCAGGTGCCGGTGCGGTTCAACCGGGTCCCGGTGGTCGACGCCCGGTTCGTGGCGTACTGCCACCGGCTGGGGTTGCAGGTGCATGTCTGGACGATCGACGAACCTGCCGAGATGAACGAGTTACTCGACCTCGGGGTGGATGGCATCATGACCGATCACGTCGAGGTGCTGCGTGACGTCTATCTGCGTCGTGGCCACTGGCCGCCGGACCGGCGGGTCGACGTGGACAGTGCCGCCCGTACCTGACCAGTAGAAGGATCCGATGGCCGACCCCACCGAGCCTACGTCCGTTCCGCCCCCGGCCGCGTCGGCCGGCGCCGCACCGGCGAGCACCCGCCGGGAACGCACCGGCTGGTACTTCTACGACTGGGCGATGTCGGCGTTCTCCACGACCGTGATCACCGTGTTCCTGGGTCCGTTCCTGACCAGTGTCACGAAGCAGGCGGCCGGCTGCGCGATCGACGCCGTCGAGTGCACCGGGTACGTGTATCCGCTGGGTATCCAGGTGGCGCCGGGGTCGTACTTCCCGTACCTGGTGTCGTTGTCGGTGGCGTTGACGGTGCTGGCGTTGCCGGTCACCGGGGCGATCGCCGACCGCACCATGCACAAGAAGCGGCTGCTGGCGGCGACGGCGTTCCTCGGCGCGGCGGCGACCATCGCGATGATCTTCGTGACGGGTGACCGGTACCTGCTCGGTGGCGGGCTGTTCATCCTGGCCAACGTGACGTTCGGCGCGAGTGTGGTGGTGTACAACTCGTTCCTGCCGCAGCTGGGTGGCCCGGACGACCGGGACGGGATCTCCAGCAGGGGCTGGGCGTTGGGGTACCTCGGTGGTGGTCTGCTGCTGGCAGCGAACCTGGTGGTGGTGCAGTCGTTCAGCATCGACGGTGATCCGCAGCGCACCCTGGACCTGGCCCGCTGGTCGATCGTGTCGGCCGGGGTGTGGTGGGCGGTGTTCACCCTGGTGCCGCTGGCCTGGCTGCGGGAACGTCCGGCAGCCGACGCGCACCCGGGCGGCAACGTGCTCACCGACGGGTTCAGACAACTTGGTCGTACGGTGCGGGGGCTGAAGGCGTACCCGTTGACGTTGTTCTTCCTGCTGGCGTTCCTGGTCTACAACGACGGCATTCAGACGGTGATCGCGTTGGCCAGCCAGTACGGCACCGAGGAGCTGCGGCTGGGGCAGTCGACGCTGATCGTGACGATCCTGCTGGTGCAGTTCCTGGCGTTCGGTGGGGCGTTGGCGTTGGGGGCGGTGGCGAAACGGATCGGCGCGTGGAAGACGGTGCTGGCCAGTCTGGTGCTGTGGACGGCGGTGATCCTGGCGGCGTTCCGGCTGCCGGCGGAGGCGCCGGCGCAGTTCATGGCGTTGGGGGCGGCGATCGGTCTGGTGCTGGGCGGCTCGCAGGCGCTGAGCCGGTCGTTGTTCAGCCAGATGATCCCGGCCGGTAAGGAAGGCGAGTACTACGGGTTCTACGAGATCAGCGACAAGGGCACCAGTTGGTTGGGGCCGTTGGCGTTCGGGGTGGTGTTCCAGCTGACGAACTCGTACCGGGTGGGCCTCGTGTCGTTGTTGATCTTCTTTGTGATCGGGTTCCTGCTGCTGGCGGCGGTGCCGGTCCGGCGAGCGATCATCGCCGCCGGCAACACCCCACCCCGGGTGCTCTGACCCTCTCCCCTACCCCATGATCGCGACGATCTTGCGCTTATCGAGAAGATTTGTCGGAATTGTCCAACGATAAGCGCAAGATCGTCGCGATCATGGCCGGGGCAGGCGGGGTGGACGGTTACGGGACGGGTCAGGGGATGGGTCAGGGGATGGGCTGGGTCGCCTCGATGGCGGCGATGGCGGTACGGGTGGCCGCCACGAAGTTCCAGAACACCGTGTTGGTGGTGTTGCGCCGCTGCGCGACCGTGTTGGTGCCGAACATCGCCGTCCGCAGCGGGGTGGTGATCTCCAGCTGGGCGCCCATGCCGAGCAGCGTCCGGTTGACGATGTTGTTCGTGGCGGTGCCGGCGATCGCCGAGATGCCGGTGGCGTCGAAGGCGGTGAACCCGGCCGCCGTGTAGGCGGTGATCAGCGCGGCCCGGAACGCGGCGTTGCGCCCACCGACGGCCACGGCCTGGGCGTTCGACGGCAGCCCGGCGGTGCCCGGGGTGCAGCCGTGCAGGGCGACGACATTGAGCGCGCCGGCCGCCACCGACAACGCCGGGGTGTCGTCACAGTTGCTGGCGGTGACGTGCAGCTCGCCGTTGCCCGACGAGCGGATGCCTTCGAACATCCAGTAGTCGTGGACCGGGCCGGCGGCGGGGGTCGCCGCCAGGGTCGCCGGGTGGTAGCCGGCGATCGCCAGGCACAGCTCCGACGTGCCACCCTCGATGCCGCCGCCGTGCGGGGCGATGATCGCCGTACGCGGGAACGCGACCGTGCCCGCGTTGGCGTTGTCGAGCAGGGCGTGCCGGCGGAACCGGCGGGCGTAGTCGACGCCTTCGGCCAGGTCCGGGTCGGCGTACAGGTCGGTGTTGGAGTCGTACAGGTCGGCGGCGAGTGCCGGCGCGGCCGGCAACGTCACCAGGGGTCCGGCGACTGCCGCGGTGGCGAGCATGCCGAGGACGGCCCTTCTGCTGGTGCTCATGAGGTGGTTCCTCCATCAGGTGTGGTTGCCCGGTGGTTCGGGCGAGGCACACCGTGTCACATCGACTGCGACGATCACCAACGATTTCCGTTGCCGCAGGAAGCCTGCACCGCCGGATTCGGCGGCAAAATCCACTGGTACGGCGGATTTCGCACCGCTGCGGTGTCGGATCGACGACGTGGGCCGTATCGGCGACCCGACACCGCCCCGGGCCCGACCCAGGCGGGCGGGCGGTCAGGCGGCGAGACCCACCGCGAGCGCGACGATGCCGAGCAGCGGCGCCAACCCCTGGATGAGCGCGGCGCGCACCAACGCCGGCCGGGAGATCACCAGGACCGCACTGGCGGCGAGCATCGACCCGGCACCGGTGAAGACCAGGGTCGCGCCGACGGCGGTCGCCCCGGCGACGATCACGACGATGCCGAGCACCACCGCGACCGCCAGGAACAGGTTGTAGAAGCCCTGGTTGAAGGCGAGGGAGCGGGTGGTGAGGGCCTCCTGCTCGCTGCGGATGCCGAACACCGCACGGGTACGCGGCGCGGTCCACGCCACCGACTCGAGGTAGAAGATGTAGCCGTGGATCAGTGCCGCCACGGCGGCGAAGACCAGTCCCGCGACAACCACGTAGCCCCCCGATCCCCCGAGTCGCACGCCTACCGGAGGGAATCTATCGGATCGGCCAGGCCGTAAGGTGGCGGCCATGGACCGGACCCCGGAACGGCAGTGGCTCGACGCGCTCAGCGACGTGCTGACCCGTTCCCACCTGTTCCAGCCCGACGAACTCGCCCCCGAGTTCGCCGAGGTGATGGCCGGCCTGGGCGTGCAGACCACGATCTACCTGGTCGACGAGGAGCAGCAGGCGCTGCGCCCCGTACCGCATCCGGGCCGAACCGACCCGCCACCGCAACCGGTCGAAGGGTCCCTCGCCGGTCGGGCCTTCACCCTGGTCGAGTCGATCCCGGCGCTGAACGAACCCGCCTGGTGGATTCCGATGATCGACGGCACCGATCGGCTCGGCGTCATCGACTTCGCCTTCGACGACCCGGACGTCGCCGCCGACCCGCACACCCGGCGTCGCTGCGAGACCATGGCCGGGCTGATCGGCCACCTGATCACCGTGACCGTCCCGAAGGGTGACTTCCTGCTGCGGGTCGGCCGGTCCCGGTCGGCGACCGCCGCCGCCGAACTGATGGCGCAGGTGTTGCCGCCGCTGACCGCCGCCACCCGCCGGATCACCGTCAGCGCCGTCCTGGAGCCGAGCTACGACATCGGCGGCGACGGCTTCGACTACGCCATCGACGGCCACCACGCCCAGTTGGCGATCTTCGACGCCGTCGGGCACAGCATGAAAGCCGGCCTGACCTGCAGCGCCGTCATCGCCGCGATCCGGGCGGCCCGCCGTGCCGGGCTGGACCTGCCCGGTCAGGCCGAGGCCGCCGACGCGGCCGTGCTGGACCAGTTCACCGACGCCCGGTTCGTCACCGCGATCCTGGTCGACATCGACCTGGACAGCGGGCTGCTGCGCTACGTCAACGCCGGACACCCGAGGCCGATGCTGCTGCGCGGCGGCAAAATGGTCCGTGAGCTGCGCGACGGCCGGCGGCTGCCGCTGGGCATCCGGCACCCGGCCCGCGCCGTCGGCGAGGAACAGCTCGAACCCGGCGACCAGCTGCTGATGTTCACCGACGGCGTGGTCGAGGCGCGGGGCAGTGACGACGGCGGCGAGTTTGGCCTGAGCCGGCTGGCTGACCTCGCCGAACGCCAGGCCGCGACCGGGCTGCCGGCCCCCGAGGCGGTACGCCGGCTCGCCCGCGCCGTCGCTGACTTCCGGGGCGGCCCGCCCAGCGACGACGCGACCCTGCTGCTGGCCGACTGGTCCCCGGCCGCCGCCGAACGCACCGTGATCACCCCGCTGTGACGCCGCTGGAGGAGCTGCGGGCCACCGGGCTGTACGTGCGGGCCGCGCGTCAGCTCGGCGCCGACACCGCACCGGTACGCCTGGCCGGGCTGCACGCCCTGGAACGCCTCGGTCAGGCCGGTGCCGCCGACCGGCAGCAGGTCACCGACGTGCTCTGCGCCTACCTGCAGCTGCCGTTGCCGGCGCAGCGGCCGGACGCCGCGCAGGAACGGCGGGTGCGGCTCGCCGCGCAGCACATTCTGGCCCGGCACCTGCGGCCAGGGCCGGCCGAACACACCCCGGATCCGGCATTCTGGGCGGGGGTCGTCGTCGACCTGACCGGGGCCACCGTCATCGACGCCGACTTCACCGGCTGTCACCTGCACGACGCCCGGTTCGGCGGGGCATGTTTCGTCGGCGACGCCCGGTTCGACGAGGCGACCTTCACCGGCACCGCCGGCTTCGTCGAGGCCAGCTTCGCCGGTACGGCCGGTTTCGTCGACACCCGGTTCACCGGCCCCGCCGAGTTCGACCGGGCCGTGTTCAGCGGCCCCGTCGGTTTCGGCGACACGATCTTCGCTGGCACCGCCGGGTTCGCCGGGGCGACATTCGCCGGTACGGCCGGTTTCGGTGACACGACGTTCCACGGCATCGCCCGGTTCACCGGTGCCGTGTTCGCCCGCGACGCCCTGTTCGGCGGGGCGGCGTTCAGCGGCACCGCCCAGTTCGCCGACGTCCGGTTCGGGGTCGACGCCTGGTTCACCGAGGCCACGTTCGCCGGCATCGCCCGCTTCACCGGGGCGACGTACGGCAAGGATGCCTGCTTCGACGGGGCGGTCGTTGGCGTCGGCGGCCGGGACCGCGACGAATGGCCGGCCGGCTGGCACGTCGACCCCGCGACCCGTCACCTGGTACGCGCCCCGCACCGCTGACTGCGACCGCTACCACTGGCGCTGGCGGTACGGCTCTACTGTGGTGGGCCGACGACGGATGGTATCCAGCGGACGGCGGGACACACAGGTGATCAAGCATTGGAAGTCGGCGGCGCCGGCCGCAGCGGGTGCGGCGGCCCTGCTCGCGGCTGCTGTCGTGCTGCTGCCGGGTCGGCTGTGGTTGACGCTGTGGCAGACGATCGTCCAGCACTGGTTGGCCACGTTGCTCGCCGTTGTCGGCCTGGCCGGCCTGGTGAGCGGCGGTCTGCTGTGGCGGCAGGCGCAGCCGCCGGTCGAGTCGTCGGCGGCACCCGTACCGCCGCAGCGTCCACTGCGTCCGCTGCCGACCTGGATCATCCCGGTCGGCGCGCTGGTCGTGGCCGGCATCACCTGGGCGGCGGTGTGGGGTCTACAGTCCGCGATTCCAGCCGGCGCGGGAACACCGCTGGAGCGGGCGCAACTACGGGTGGAGACGATCCGCACCGGCCTGTCGGTCGGTGCGGGTGTCGGTGCAGCCGCCGCGCTGCTACTGGCGTTGCGCCGCCAGCAGGTCACCGAACGGACCCAGCAGGCCACGGAGTACGACGCGGGCGAGAAGCGGGTCACCGAGCTGTACGTCAAGGCCGCCGAACAGCTCGGCTCCGACAAGGCACCAGTACGCCTGGCCGGCCTGTACGCACTCGAACGCCTCGCTCAGGACAACCCGGTGCACCGGCAGAGCATCGTCGAGGTCGTCTGCGCCTACCTGCGCATGCCGTACACCCCACCGGCCGAGAAGCAGACAGGTCAAAGTAGTGCCGAGCCCGACGCGGCGGAGACCACGGACGCCGCCGAGAGGCCGAAGCCGGACCAGCCGACGCAACCTGACCCCCGTGAGGAACGCCAGGTACGGCTGGCCGCGCAGCGCATCCTCGCCCGCCACCTGCGGCCGACGACGCCGGACGGCACCCCGAGCCCGACCTACTGGAAGGGCGTGACTCTCGACCTGACCGAGGCCACCCTTCTCGACGCCAACTTCGCCAACTCCGTTCTGAACGATGCTTCGTTCGTCAGGTCGACGTTCACCGGCACCGCCTGGTTCGACGGGGCGACGTTCACCGGCACCCCCAGATTCGACGGGGCGACGTTCACCGGCACCCCCAGATTCGACGGGGCGACGTTCACCAGCACCCCCAGATTCGACGGGGCGACGTTCACCGGCACCCCCAGATTCGACGGGGCGACGTTCACCAGCACCCCCAGATTCGACGGACGACCGTCACCGGCACCCCCAGATTCGACGGGGCGACGTTCACCAGCACCCCCAGGTTCGACGGGGCGACGTTCGAGAGCGGGGTGACTTTCGGCGCTGTCCGTGTCGAGGGCGACGGTCGTGCCAGTGACGTGTGGCCGGCGGGGTGGCAGGTCGATCTCGACACGCGGCGGGTGGTGCGCGTACCGGTGGAGGAGAAGCCGGAAGGGGACGCGGAGCCGGAGTGACGGGCGGTGCTGTCACTCCGGCGGGGTGCCGCGACAGTGGTCAGGGCCTACCGGGACTCGCTGACAGCCGAGCCATGGCCGCGGTTTCGGCGATCTGGTCGGGCCAGCGGAGGAACCGGCGGTACAGGTCCGGCGGGCTGAGCTGCTCGGCGTCGCATTCCAGCAGGTCGTCGATCGCCTCGTACATGAGGGTGGCGAGGTAGACGCACATCCCGATCCGGTCGTTGGCCCAGTCGGCGGTGATCTCGATCTTCGCGCTTTCGCACGGCCATTCTGTACCGCACTCGCGACAGTTCCAGTCGGGCCGGTTGGCAATGTGCATCAGCCTTCTCCGTCCGCGTAGGCGTTGTGCCGTCGCGCGAACCGCGTCACGCGGTCGTGTGTGGACTTCAATCCCATCTGTCAACCCTTCTCGCAACACATTTCCCATGATCACTGAACACTTCCTTCACATCATGCTTATTTGCCAACTGGCTCAGCGCAATCTCGCACCGGTAGGTTCGGACCCAACATCCACCCGCCATTACGTGACACGAGAGGACGGGGTTTCGTGGACGACGTCGGCAGCACTGTCCCCCGCAGGCAACTGGGTCGATACCTGAGAGAGCTTCGCGAAGACGCTCATGTCACGGTCGCCGCTGCGGCCAAGGCACTCGAATGGTCGCCGCCGCGCATCTGGCGCTACGAGGGCGGCCAGGTGCCGATCCACCCGAACGACGCCGAGGCGATGTGCCGGCTCTACGGCGCGTCCCCGGAAACGATCACGACGATGCGCGACCTGGCCCGGGAGACCAAGTCACGCGGCTGGTACCACAGCTACGACCACGCCATCAAAGAATGGTTCAAGCTGTACGTCGGTCTCGAAGCCGCTGCCTCGACGATCCGTCAGTACGAGCCGAACGTCGTCCCCGGCCTGCTCCAGTCCCTGGAGTACATGACCGAGATCATCACCACCGGAAACCCTGACCTCAAGCCCTCCGACCAGCAGGCAAAGATCGAAGTACGGTCCAAGCGGCAGAAACTGCTCGCCCGCGTCGTCCCGCAGGCCCCCGACCTGGACGTGGTGATCGGCGAAGCCGCATTGCGCCGCCCACTCAAGGACCGGGCCGCAATGGCGCGCCAACTGCGGCACCTTGCTGCCGTCGCCACCCAACGCCACAACGTCACCGTCCGGGTGCTCACCTTCGCCGCCGGACTCCCCAGCCGACCAGCAGTCGCGCCGTTCTCCATCCTGACCTTCCCCAAGGTCAGCGTCCGCCCACCCGAGCCGACCACCGTCTACTCCGACGGCCCGTGCGGTGCCATCTACCTCGACAAAACCGCCGAGATCGAGACCTACGAGGGCATCTGGTCGTCGCTCAAGCAACACTGCCTCACCCCGTTAGAATCGACCGAATTCATCACCCGGATCGCCAAGGAGTACGACCATGAAGGCTGACGGCGTGTGGCGTAAGTCCACCCGGTCCGATGCTGACGGCAACTGTGTCGAGGTGGCCGGCCACCCGTACCGCGTCGCCGTACGCGACAGCAAGGACCACACCGGCCCGGTCCTCACTTTCGACACCGCCGCCTGGCAGCACTTCGTCGAGACGGTGAAGACCCGCCCCTGATCTGCCCCGGACCACTACCCCATTCCAGCGCCACGGGAATCCTCGCCACACCGAGGATTCCCGTGGCGTCTTCGTGTCCCGGACGTTACGTCAGCAGGCCACCATACTCGTCGCAAGATACGGCCACCACAGAGGACAGACGACAGAAAGTAGTGGCTCTTGACCGCTGCGTGATCGACGGGTGATGATCTCGCAGTTGATCGTCAACTGTCGATAGGAATGACCGATGAGGACTGCTCTCCACCGGGCCGGCCGCATGCTCGTCGCCTGCGCCGTCGTCGCCGCCACCGCTCTCGCGGGCGTCGTCGCCACCGGTAGTGCCGCCCAGGCAGACGGCTGCTACACCTGGGGACGCGTCCTGTCCCAGGGAATGTCCGGAGAGGACGTACGGCAGCTGCAGATCCGCGTCTCCGGCTACCCGGACTACGGCGCGGTGCTCGCCCTCGACGGCGCGTACGGACCTGCCACCCGGTCCGCCGTGGTTCGCTTCCAGCAGGCCTACGGCCTGTCCGCCGACGGCGTCGCCGGCTCGCAGACCTTCAACAAGATCTACGCGCTCCAGGACAACGACTGCACGCCGGTCAACTTCAGCTACGCCGAGCTGAACAAGTGCAACAGCAACTGGTCCGGTGGCGCGGTGTCCGCCAGCACCGCCAAGTTCAACGCCCTCGTGTCGATGTGGAAGCTCCAGGCCATGCGGCGCGCCCTCGGCAACGTACCGATCCAGATCAGCAGCGGCTTCCGCAGCTACTCCTGCAACAGCGCCGTCGGCGGCGCCTCCAACAGCCGGCACCTGTACGGCGACGGCGTCGACCTGGTCGGCTCACCCTCGTTCTGCCGGCTCGCCCAGCAGGCCCGCTACCACGGCTTCAGCAACATCCTCGGCCCCGGCTACCCCGGCCACAACGACCACACCCACGTGGGCGCCACCCCGAGCCGGTCCTGGTCCGCGCCGAGCTGCGGCATTTGATGATCATCGGCGGGCAGGTCCGGCCGCCCGGTGCCGGGTCCCCGGACGACGCGTCCCCCGAACACAATGAACAGATGGACACCGTCGCGCAGTTGACCATCGTCCGCCATGGGCAGAGCACCGCGAACGCGGCCTTCGCCGACGCCCACGCCCGTGGTGTGGCCGACCACGGCCTCACCGGTCGCGACGCCGACATCGAGCTGACTGCGCTCGGCTGGCAGCAGGCCACCCACCTCGGCACCTGGCTTGCCACCCGACCCGCAGACCAGCAGCCCGACGTGGTCTCTGCTCCCCGTACCTGCGGGCCCGTCAGACCTGGACCCGGGTGGCCGGCACCGCCGCCGCGCTCGGCGTGCCCTGCCCGGAGGCGGTCATCGACGCACGGCTGTGCGACCGCCTGATGGGCGACCTCGAACTGCTCACCCCGCAGATGATCACCCAGCGGTTCCCGGCCGAAGCCGCCCGGCTCGCCGCCGACGGACCGTACGCCTACCGCCCGCCGGGCGGTGAGACGTTCGACGACGTCGTCGCGCGTGTCAAGGCCGTCCTGGCCGACCTGGACCGCGATCACGCCGGCCGGCGCGTCCTGGTCGTCGCCCACGACGCGGTGGTCATCGCGGCCCGCCACCTCCTCGACGGCCTGCCGTTCACCGAACTCGACGCGATCATCGCGACCACGCCGGTCGCCAACGCGTCGATCACCCGCTACGCCGACACTGGCGACGGCCTCGAACTGGTCGAGTTCGCCACCACCGCCCACCTGCCGCCGTGACTTGTGCTGCCACTCAGGCAGACGGACGGCGCACCCGATAGCGCAGGTGAAGGACCCGGCTGCCCTGAATGATCACGTCAGGATCCGCCAACAGGTGCTGCGCGTCGACCGACCCGAAGTAGCGCTTGCCGGACCCGAACACGACGGGTATGACGTCCATGCGTACCTCGTCGACCAGGCCTGCGGCGAGCACCTGGCCGCCGACGTCGCCGGCGGCGACCTCGACGAGGCGATCACCGGCAAGTTCCTGCGCCCTGGCCACGGCCGCCTCGACGCCGTCGACGAAGTGAAACGGCGCCTCGGGGTCCCAGCCCTCTGGAGCCGGCCGGTGCGTCACGACGACCACGTGGTCGACCCCCGCTGGCGGGGTGCCGTCCCAGCCGTCCGTCATGTCGAAGACGTGGCGGCCGACGATCGTCACCCCGATCTGATCCCAGTACGGCCGGACGTAATCGTAGGAGGTCTGCGACACCGTCAGCTCGCCGCTGTCGTCCAACGGGACATCACCGTTGGACATCCAGTCGAACAGCGGTCCGGGCTGGTCCTTCACGTCGGCGATGAAGCCGTCCACCGACACCGACCCGTACATGACCACTATGCCCACGGGGCTCCCCCTCTACGTCTGGAGGCATCAACGTAGCGCGCCGTGCGCCGACGTGCTTGTAGAAAATCAATCCGCCGGCAGCGGCCAACTGTCCAGCACATGGTCGGGATGTTCGCGCAGGAACCGCTGCCGGACCTCGACGTACCGGGTCGGTGTGAGGCCGGTGAACGCCCGGAACTCGTGGCCGAAGTGCGCCTGGTCGAAGTAGCCGGCGCCGCTGGCGAGCTCGGCCCAGTCGACCGGTCCGGCCGGGTCGATCGCGAACACGGTGGCGGCGAAGCGGGAGGTGCGGGCCAGCCGCTTCGGCGTGACACCGACGATCTCCTTGAACCGCTGCGCCAGATGAGTGCTGCTCACACCGGCCGCCGTGCCCAGGTCGCCGATCGGGATCGCCCCGCGGGTCGCGGTGATGACGCCGCTGGTGTGGCGGACCAGCCCCAGACCGGCGGTCACGCGCAGCCGCCGCGTCAGCTCCTGCTCCAGCAGCGTCAGCATCTCGGCCGGTCCGTCCGCCGAGGCCAGCCGGTCCCGCAGCTCGACGACGGCGGGCCGACCCCACACCTGTTCCAACGTCACCGGCCGGTCGCACAGCTCGGCCGCCGGCATCGGCAGGAACGGCGCCAGCCCCCACGGCTTGACGTGCACGCCGACCGACCGGGTCTGGACCGGGTAGCCGAAGTCGTACGCGCGGGTGGGCGTCGTGACCACGCAGCCGTCGGCGTACTCGGCCGGCTCGATGTCGGTGCCGGCGCGGATGCGCAACGGCGCCCCGAGGTTGACGATGAGCAGCGCCGCCGGCGTGGGCGGCAGCGTCAACCGGGCGTACGGCGGCGTACCCTCCAGGTAGTAGATGTCGTCGATCAGCCCGTCCAGCGGCGGTCGCGGCACTCTGGACACGTACTCCATGCCCACAGCATCACCGACGCCCGGCCGGCACACGGTGGCGGGATGGTTCCAATTGATCGCCATCTGACCGTCTCGGGCCCCGCTGAGGCAACGACTGCACGCAGGTCAACGTCAGCTACGCCGAACTGACCAACATGCAACAGCACCTGGTCCGGTGGCGTGATGTCCGCCAGCAGCGGCGAGTTCGGCCTCGATCAGATTAGCGGCCCGGTCGGCGCCCCCAGCCGACCGGGCCTGCTGCTTCAGGTCGGCGCTGCGGGCCGCCACGGCGGGGTCCGCGGTGTGGGCGAGCAGCGTCCCACGGAGCTCGGCGGCGGTGACGGTGGCCGCGTCGACGACCCGGGCGACACCCAGGCCGGCCAGCTGCTCGGCGTTGGCGAACTGATCGGCCGCCTGCGGTACGGCGATCATCGGGGTCCCGCAGTAGATGCCCTCACTGCTGCCGCCCATGCCGGCGTGGGTGACGAAGGCGTCGGCCTGCTCCAGTACGGCGAGTTGCGGCACCCACGGGTGGACCTCGACGCTGTCCGGCACGGTGCCCAGCTCGGCGGGGTCGACGTGGCTGCCGATCTGCAGCACGGTGTGCCAGCCGGGCAGGTCACCGAAGGCGGCGACGCACCGGCGGTAGAACTCGGCCTGCCGGGTGAAGGCGGAGCCGAGGGAGACCAGCAGTACGTTGTCGACGCCGGCCGGGCGGACCCAGGTCCCCTGATCGGAGCGGTCGCCGAGGACCGGGCCGACGAAGCTGTAGACGGACCGGTCCACCCGGTCGGCGTTTGGTTGCAGCGCCTCCGGTGGCAGCACCAGGCTGCGCGTCGGCCGACCCTGGAACGCCATGCTGTCGGTGACCGACGAACCCTCCGAGGTCAGCCACTGCTCGAACCGCCGGTAGTAGTCGGCGCCGCGCGGATCAGCCCGCATCGCCGCCACGACAGGCGCCATCTCCTGCTCGTAGCCGTCCCACGCCACGAACGTCGACGACAGCTGGACGGCCGGGATGCCCCACTGCTCGCCGAGCAGCCGGGCCGGTGCGCCGGCGATGTCGTAGAGGAACAGGTCCGGCCGGTCGTCGGCGTACGCGGCCCGCAGCTGCGGCAGCATCGCGATGGCGTCGTCGAGGAAGAGCGTGAGCTGCTCGATCGGGTCGTCGGTCCCGGAGCCACCGTCGCTGGGCAGCGTCGATTCGTACGGTGTCAGCTCCGCGCCGGTGCGCTCGATGACCTCAGCGAAGGCGGGGTCGTTGGCGTAGGTGACCCGGTGGCCGCGCTGCACGAGGGTACGGATGATCTCCAAGCTCGGGTTGACGTGGCCGTGGAACGGGATGCTGACCATGGCGATGTGCGGCACAGCGGACCTCCGAAGCTTGGAGACGAGACGTTTCGTCTCGCCAGCAGCGAAGCACGACACCCGGCGGCACGTCAAGACGAGACGTACCGTCTCGCAGTAGGCTGTCGTGGTGACCCCACAGCCCGCCCGGCGCAACGAACAGTCCCGCCGCGCGATCCTCGCCGCCGCCCTGGCGCTACTGACCGAACAGGGCTACGCCGCCGTCACCGTCGAGGCCATCGCCGCCCGCGCCGGCGTCGGCAAGCAGACCATCTACCGCTGGTGGCGCGGCAAGGGCGCGGTCATCCTGGACGCGCTCACCGACAACCTGCCGGACGTCCTCGCCCTGCCCGACACCGGTGACCTGCGGGCCGACCTGCGACAGGTGCTCCGGGCCACCGTCGCCGAGTTCGCCGATCCACGGCTGTCCGCCACCACCCGCGCCATCACCATCGAGACACTCACCGACGAGCAGCTGGCCGACCAGGCGCGCGACCGGCTGCTCCGCCCCCAACTGGACATGGTCCGTGCCCGGCTGGAAGCCGCCCGCGACGCCGGACAGGTCCGCCCCGACGCTCCCCTGGACCAGGTCGTGGAGCTGCTGTTCGGCCCGCTCTACCACCGTTGGCTGCTGCGCAACGGCCCACTGACCGACGAGTACGCCGACAGCATCGTCGACCTGGTCGTCGCCGCCGTCACCCCCGCCGCCACCTGACGAGGCGTACGCCAACGATCGTATCGCCGGTCAGGCCGAGTGGCGGCGGACCCGATAGCGCAGGTGCAGCACCCGGCTGCCCTGAACGATCATGTCAGGATCCGCCAACAGGTGCTGCGCGTCGGCCGAACCGAAGAAGCGCTTGCCGGAGCCGAACACGACAGGTACGACGTCCATGCGTACCTCGTCGACCAGACCGGCGGCGAGCACCTGACCACCGACGTCGCCGGCGGCGACCTCGACCAGGCGGTCACCCGCAAGCTCCTGCGCCCTGGCCACGGACGCCTCGACGCCGTCGACGAAGTGAAACGGCGCATCGGGATCCCAGCCATCGGGCGCCGGCCGGTGCGTCACGACGACCACGTGGTCGACCCCTGCTGGTGGCGTGCCGCCCCAACCGTCCGTCATGTCGAAGGCTCGGCGGCCGACGATCGTCACCCCGATCTGATCCCAGTACGGCCGGACGTAATCGTAGGAGGTCTGCGACACCGTCAGCTCGCCGCTGTCGTCCAACGGGACATCACCGTTGGACATCCAGTCGAACAGCGGTCCGGGCTGGTCCTTCACGTCGGCGATGAAGCCGTCGACCGTCACCGACCCGTACATGACCACCGTGCCCACGGGGCGCTCCTCTGCTGACGGACGTTCCGGATGCCAACTTAGCGTGTCGTGAGCTGGCGTTCTTGTAGAAATCAAATCCGCTTCGATGTCGGTGCCGGCGCGGATGCGCAACGGCGCCCCGAGGTTGACGATGAGCAGCGCCGCTGGCGTCGGCGGCAGCGTCAACCAGGCGTACGGCGGCGTACCCTCCAGGTAGTAGAGGTCGTCGATCAGCCTGTCCAGCGGCGGTCGCGGCACTCTGGACACGTACTCCATGCCCACAGCATCGCCGACGTGGTGGCCTTCGCCCCCGCCGGCACCCGAGAAGGAGTACGCGAATGACCGAGCCCTACGACACCGGCATGCTCGACGTCGGCGACGGCCACCAGGTCTACTGGGAGGTCTGCGGCAACCCCGACGGCGTACCCGTCGTCGTGTTGCACGGCGGGCCCGGCAGCGGATGCACGCCCCGGCACCGCCGCGCGCTCGACCCCGAACGCTTCCGCCTCGTCCTGTTCGACCAGCGCAACTGTGGGCGCAGCACCCCGTCGGCGGCCGACCCGGCCACCGACCTGAGCGCCAACACCACCGCCCACCTCGTCGCCGACATCGAACGGCTGCGCACCCACCTCGGCGTCGACCGCTGGGTCGTGTACGGCGGCTCCTGGGGCGCGACGCTCGCCCTGGCGTACGCGACCAACCACCCCGACCGGGTACGCGGCATGATCCTCGTCGCGGTCACCATGACCCGCCGCAGCGAGGTCGACTGGCTGTACCGGGGCGCCGGCCGGTTCTTCCCCGAAGCGTGGCAGCGGTTCATCGCCCACGCCGGCCTGCCCGGCTACGCGTTGCCGACCGACACCGAGCCGCCGATCGAGCCGGTGCTGCTGCGCTACGGCCGGCTGCTCGCCGACGCCGACCCGGCGGTACGCCAGCGGGCCGCCGACGAGTGGTGCGCCTGGGAGGACGCGCTGATCTCCGAGGAGCACAACGGCAACCCCGGCGCGTACTCCGCCGGACAGCTGCGCCAGCGGCTCACGATGACCCGCATCTGCGCGCACTACTTCGGCAACGGCGCGTTCCTCACCGACGGCGAGATCCTGCGCGACGTGCCGAAGCTCGCCGGCATCCCAGGGGTGCTGGTCCACGGGCGGGCCGACGTCAGCGGGCCGGCGATCACCCCGTGGGAGATCGCGCAGGCCTGGCCCGACGCGCGGCTGCACGTCATCGGCGACGCCGGACACACCGGCAGCGCCACGATGCGCCGCGTCATCGCCGACGCCGCCGACACCATGGCCCGGCACACCGGGGCGGTGCGGTTCCGTGAGTGACGTTCCCGACCTCGGTCCCCCGCCGCAGCGGGTCACCGTCGACGCGCACCAGGTGCATCGGCTCGTCGCCGACCAGTTCCCGCAGCTGGCGCACCTGCCGGTCGCTCCGGTGGCCAACGGCGGTTGGGACAACTGGACCTTCCACCTCGGCCCCGAACTGCTGGTACGGCTGCCCAGCGCCGCCGAGTACGCCCTGGCGGTCGACAAGGAACACGGGTGGCTCCCGGCCCTCGCCGCCCGACTACCGCTGCCCGTCCCCACCCCGGTGGCGAAAGGCAAGCCTGCTGTGGGCTACCCCTACCCGTGGTCGATCTACCGGTGGCTCGACGGCGAGCCGGCGAGGGCGGACCGCATCACCGACCCGGTCCGCTTCGCGACCGACCTGGCCGAGTTCCTGGCGGCCCTGCAGGGCGTCGACGCCGCCGGTGGTCCGCAACCGGGTGTCCACAACTGGTTCCGGGGCGGCACCCTGCGTACGTACGGCCAGGAGGTGGAGCGCGCGCTCGCCGAACTGGGCGACCACGTCGATGCCGACCTGGTGCGCGAGATCTGGGCGGCGGCGCTCGACGCCCGCTGGGACGGAATCGACCGCTGGTTCCACGGGGACGTCGCCCCGGGAAACCTTCTCGTCGCCGACGGCCAGTTGGCGGCTGTCATCGACTTCGGGACCTGCGGCGTCGGCGATCCGGCCTGTGACCTGGCGATCGCTTGGACCTTGCTGACCAGCGACGGCCGGCAGGCATTCCGTGCGCGGCTGTCGGTCGACGACGCGACGTGGACACGCGGACGTGGCTGGGCACTCTGGAAAACCCTCGCCACCTGCGCCTACACCTACGGTGACCCGGAGCGCACGGAGGAATTCGCGACCGCGCGCCGCGTCCTGGCCGAGATCGTCTCCGAGTACGCCGCCGACATTTTCCCGTACCGTCCGGCTTGAGTCTCCACCGGCTGGAAGGTGCACGCTGAAAGCCATGAACGACCGCACCGAGCTGATCACCATCGGTCAGCTCGCCCGCCGTACCGGCCTGTCGGTACGCACCATCCGGTTCTGGTCCGACCAGGACGTGATCACCCCGACCGGCCGTAGCGCCGCCGGCTACCGGCTCTACGACGTGGCGGCGGTGGCCCGACTGGACCTGGTGCACACCCTGCGGCAGCTGGGGCTGGACCTGGACACCGTACGACAGGTGCTGCAGCGGCAGACCAGCGTCGCCGACGTCGCCAAGGTGCACGCGGCGGCGCTGGACACGGAGATCCGTGCGCTGCAGCTGCGGCGGGCGGTGCTGCGGTCGATCGCCGAACGGGACAGCACGACAGAGGAGTTGAGACTCATGCACAAACTCGCCAACCTCACCGCCCAGCAGCGGCAGCGGCTGATCGACGACTTCGTCGCCCAGTCGTTCGACGGGGTGGATCCGCAAGCTCCCGGCGCGCAGATCGCCACGATGATGCGGCAACTGCCGGCCGAGTTGCCGGCCGACCCCACCCGCGAGCAGATCGACGCCTGGGTGGAGCTGGCCGAACTGGTCAGCGACGAGCAGTTCCAGCGGCGGGTCCGCGAGATGGCGGTCACCGGCGCGCAGCAGCCCTCGGCGCAGCCGCCGTTCGACCCGGCCCGGGTCGCTGAGGAGGCCGGCGCGGCGCTGCAGGCCGGCGTCGCACCGGAGTCCCCCGAGGCCCGGCAGGTCCTGGACCGGATCGTCGGCGCCGACCTGACCGGCCCGGACCGGCTGCGCCTCGCCGCGCAGACGGAGACGTTCACCGACCGGCGGGTGGAGCGTTACTGGCAGCTGCTGGGCGTCCTCAACGGCTGGCCGGCCGCCCCGCCGCAGGTGCCGGCGATGGAGTGGTTCATCGCCGCCCTGCGCGCCCACGCCGGCTGATGCACCGGCCCCGGTACGTGTACCGGGGCCGGCCCAGCCACCGGCCCGCCAGCAGCGGCGTCGCGACTCCGGCCGCGACCGACGCCAGCAGGGTGGCCAGCGCCCATCCGGTCGCCCGCCACGGCCACGCCGGCCCGGTCAGCCGCAGATGTGCCTGCGGGTATTCGGTGAACTTGGCGGTCGTGCGGGCGGTTGCCCGGTCGGCGTCGCGGGCCAGGTCGAGCAGCACCGCGTCGGCGGCGAACCGGCCGTCGTCGACGCGGTGCGGCAGGCCGACCGGTACGCCCGCCGGAGCCCAGGTTGGTGCCGTGTCGACGCCCGGCACCACCAGCCGGTCCAGCTGCGGTGCCTGCGTCACCGCAGTGGTGAACAGCCGCAGCCCGTGGCGGGTGGTGACCACCGGGCCGGCCCCGACGGCGACCGTGTCGGCCGCCGACGACGTGCCCGCGTACGCCTCGGCGACGGCCGCGACCTCGACCTCGCCGACCCCGTCGACCAGGCCGATGCCGACCGTCGGGCGTCCCCACGGGAACGCGGCGTTCAACGCGTACGGCGCGTCGGACAGCGCCAGCCGGTGCGCCGGGATCGTGGTCGTGCCGCCGGCACGCCACCCCGGGAAGGCCAGCTCGCCGCCGATCCGCTCCGCCTCGTTGCGGCCGACGGCCAGCTCGACCGCGTACAGCGCGCCGGCGACCCCCGAGGTGACACCCGCTGTGGTGACGACGTCGCCGTCGTGCACGTACCGCTGCCCGGCCTGCCAGGACACCTGCGGATAGCTGCGGCGCAGCGACCCCAGGGAGGACCAGAAGCCGGTGGCGGACCGGCCGTCGAGGATCCCGGCGGCCGCCAGCACCTCCACCCCGGCGCAGACCCCGAGGACCAGGGTGCCGGCCGCCGCCTGCTGATCGATCCAGTTTCGCAGCGGCGCTTCGACGTCGCCGGTGGGCGCGGTGACGGCCGGCACCACCACGATGGCAGGGCGCGGGGCGGTCTCCAGAGTGTGATCGGCCGCCACGTGCAGGCCGCCGGAGAGGATCTGCGGGCCGGTCGTCGCGGCGACGGTGAAGACCGCGAACCGTTCGGAGCGGGCGAACACCTCGTAGGGCATCAGCACGTCGGCGGCGACCGACCCGCTGGCACCCAGGACGACGGCGACCGGGATCCGGCCAGCCGGCAGCGCCGCGAAGGTGGGCAACTCGGCTGCGGCGGAGTGCATCCCGGTGGTCGGCGTGGCGTAACTCGCCGACATCGTCGCCGTCACCCCGGCAGCCGCGGCACCGGCGAACAGGCCGGCGGCCAGGAACACCCCGACCACCGGGCCGACGACACGCCGGACCGGGGCCGCGGCGACCCGCCTCCGAGGAACAACGTGGACTCGTGTCGGCTCAGCCATGCCGCACCGCCGACGGTGCCGCCCCACGCCTGGCGGCGTACGTCCGGCGGAAATGCCTCGGGTCGGGGAAGCCGCAGCGCAGCGCCACCGCCTCCACCGGCAGGTCCGTCTCGCGGAGCAGGTTGGTGGCGTGCTCCATCCGCAGCTCCTGGTGGTATTCGAGTGGGGTCATTCCGACCGCGACGGTAAACGCCCGGCTGAGGCCACGCGGCGACAGGCTGGCCACCTCAGCCAGCTGGGTCAGGCTGAACCGGCTGGCGAGGTGCTGGGCGAGGTGGTCCTGCACCCGGTGCACACCGGGGTGCAGGTGGTCGCGGTGACGCAGGAACGGGCTGATCTGCGTACCGGATCCGGGGCGGCGCAGGTACACCACCAGGGTGCGGGCCACCGTCGCGGCCAGCAGCGGCCCGTGGTGGCGTTCGACGATGGACAACGCCAGGTCGATGCCGGCGGCGATCCCGGCGCTGGTGGAGACCGGCCCGTCGTGGACGTACAGGACGTCGTCCTGTACCCGGGCCCGCCGGTAGCGGTGCCGCATCGCTTCGATGAGCTGCCAGTGGGTGGTGCAGCGGCGGCCGTCGAGCAGGCCCGCCTCACCCAGGGCGGCGGCTCCGGTGCAGACCGCGACGACCTGGGCGCCGACGTCGTACGCGGCTCGCAGCCACCGGGTCACGGTGGGGTCGGTCAGCGGTTCGCCGGCGACCGGTGGACGCAGCCGGGGACCTGGTACGAGGACCAGGTCCCCGGCTGCGACGTGGGGCAGCGGGGCGAGCGCCGCCAGGGTGAGTCCCTGCGCCGACACGACCTCGGTACGCGTCGCGGCGTACTCGACGCGGTAGCTGGCACCGGCCACGGTGGCGGCGTCGAAGACCTGGACCGGGCCGGCCAGGTCCAGCAGGTTGACCTCGGGCAGGAGCAGGACGACGATTCGCCCGGTCGGCGGGGGTCGGTCACCGGTGGCGGGTACGGCATTCACACCGCTGACGGTAGAACGCCACTGAACTGCGGTGACAGGGCTCAGTTGGCCAGCCACCGGGCGGATCCGGCAGTCGACTCCCTCGACTCGCCGATTCGGACGTTCCGGCAGTGGCCGGTCACTGCTCACCTGGCTGGATTGGGCTGCCTGACAGCGGCCGTCAGGTCGCCGACCTCGGCCAGGTGGAGAAGCGGTGACGAACCTCGTCGACTTGCGCTGCCGTCAGCCCGTAGACCTCGCGGAAGACCGAGTCGTCCATCCGGTCCAGCCGCTGCACGGCGTCGGCGAAATCCTCCTCGGTCAGGCCGGAATCTGCCTGTCTGGCGAGTTCGATCAGCCGATCGCGGGAGTACCGGGCGAGCGCGGCGGACGTGTCGATGTAGTCACGAGGTGCGGCCCGGGTTGCCAGCGCCGCCACCTTCGTACCGAGCACATCGTCGAGGTGCAGCACCGGCCCGATCCGCATCGTCACCGGCTGGCGGTGCCGGTCGAACCGCACCAGCTGCAGCCGTACCACCTGGTGTTCGTCGCTGACCTCGCGCTCGACCAGGTCGTGCTCGAAACCGTCGAAGACGCCGCCGACGTCGTCCGCGTCACCGACCGCTTCGACCTGCAGCCCAGCCTGCCTCAGGGCTGACATCACCAGGTCGGCGGCGGCAGCGACCCCACCGTCCTGGTCCGTGAACAGGTCGACGTCCTCGGTCGGCCGGTCCACGACCCCGTGCGCGATCAGAGCGTGCCCGCCGGCCAACGCGAATCCGTGCCGCCGGGCGACGGCGAGCGCCAGCCGCGCCACCTCGGCCTGGAACTCCTCTGACGTCACGCAGCGGCGGGCTGATGGGACATGCGCAGCTGCGGGTGCCGGTCCTCCCACGCCTGCCGGACGCCGCGCGGGACCCACAGGTCGGGCCAGAGTCGGACCAGGGTCGGGCCGTGCAGCCAGGTGGTCAGCTCGACCGAGGTGACCGCCTCGACCAGCACGGTCTCGTACATCCACCGCAACAGCGCGGGATTGTCGAGGTCGACCCGGCGGTCTGCCTGCCAGTGCAGCCGGTGCGGCAACTCGACGACCCCGCTGACCGGTCCGCGCATCGCGGCGAGATCAGCGGCGACGACCGCGCGGCGGCCCGGCCTGGCCATGTACCGTGCCTGGCTCCGCCTGTCGGTCTCGCTGCGTCCCACCCTCTCAGGGTAGCGGGCAATCCCGCTCGTGACCGGCCTACGGGCCGCTCACCTGGCTGGCCGCGGCTGCCACGCTGATCCGATGGGCCGCCCGTGACAGCCACAACGCCACCAGCCAGATTGCGGTCACCGGCAGGGCGAGCGGTACGAGCAGCGGCAACCACATGCCCACCAGCACGGCAGTGGCCGGCACCGCCAGACACGCCGCCAGCACCACTGTCGCGTACGCCGGACGGACGTAGGACGTGACCAGCGGAATCGCGACGAAGGCGATCGTCGCGCAGACGCCCACCACGACACCCCAGAAGGCCTGTCGTGTCACCGCCGAGGTGGACACCACGCTGACCCACACCAGGCCGGGCAGCGCCACCACCCAGGCGGCCAGCAACAAGCCGTGCCGGGCCACGCGGGCAACCGTGGAGGCGTCGGCCCGCCGGCTGATCAGCTCCGCCCCCACCGCCAGGACGACGACGCAGCCGAGACCCGCGAACACCAACGCCGGGAGAACCTTGCCGGTGCCGTCGGGGCACTGCAGCTCGCCGCCGGGCAGCACGTCCCCACCGGCGGGACGACACCCGATCCGCAACGCGGACAGCACCAACAGGCCGACTCCGCCGGCAACCACGCCGACCACCGCAGCGGCGGCCGCAGTCGCGAGGTACCAGATGAACAGATGTTCCCCGCCGAATCGGCGCCGAGGACTCTGCCGCGACATCCTGATCATCTCCCTGAGACCGACAATGGCCCGTGCGCCCAGGCAGCCATGGAACCGGTGACGGTCAGACTGCCTGGGCCGGCACTATCAGCGTAGGCGTCAGTAGTAGACCACGGTTGGACAGCCGCTTACACCCGGAGCGTAGCGAATCGGATTGGTGAATCCCTTTCCCATCAGGAAGCAGGCCGGCACTGTGCAGTTGCGGCTTGAGGTGACCAGCGGGGCGCTGCCGTCGAACCCGGCTGGAGGATCTCGATCGGTGTTCAGTCCCATGCAATCGGTCTGCGGGGACAGTCCAGGATCGTTGCAGTGTTCCACGTTGTTATGCCGAGTTCCGTTCTCCCATCGCTCGGGAAAGTCGAAGGTTGCGCGCGGTAGGCGCTTTACCTTTCCGTTATCACATTTTTGAACGGTAAGTCATGTTTGTCAATATCAATCTTTGACTCTGGGTAGACCAATGTTTCGTGACCCCGACCTGCGGTCTCCATGGCGCGGCTACGGTCGGCCGTCGAGGAACATCCGCAGCCGGGTCAGCGTCTGCTTGTCCTCGCCTGGTACGTGCCCGTTGACCGCCCGGCAGACCCAACCCAGGCGCGACGCCAGCCGGGCGGCGGCCACCAGGTCACCGCCGAACCGGTCGGCGTACGGGGCCAGGTAGGCGTCGCGGAACGGTGTGGTGTCGACCGAACCCGGGACGTCGTCGAGCCCCCAGGCCAGCACGCCGTCGAGGGTGACCGACAGGGTGAAGAACGGGTGCGACACGCAGGCGTCGCCCCAGTCCATCAGCAGGTGGCGGCCGTCGCGGACGAAGACCTGCGCGTCGTGCAGGTCGTCGTGTTGCAGCAGCTCCGGCAGCCCGTACCCGGCGAGCTCGGCACACAGCCCGGCCACCACCGGGACCGCGTCGCGGAACCGCGGTTCGGCGCCGACGGCGTCGACCAGCTGTGCGTACGCCTGCGGCAGGGTGGCCAGCCGCCGGTCGGGCACCCCGAGGGCGAGCAGGTCGTCGACGTCGTCGGCGAGGTCGAGCTGCACACCGGCGTACAGCTGCAGGACGGCGTACCACCGGTCCAAGTTGCGCTCACGCTGGCTCACCACCCGCAGCGTCTCCCCGGCGTCGGCCATCAGCAGCCACCCGGCGGCGGTGTCGACGGCCAACGGCGGCGGCACCGCGTCGGGCCGACGGGCGGCGAGCCGGGTCACGACGGCGGCTTCGTGCCGCAGCGGCTCGGCGTTGGCCTTGAACCAGACGTCACCGGCGTCGGTCGGTACCCGCAGCACCGTCGACCAGGGGTACACGTGCGGCTGGACGGGCGGACCGGTCCTGGTCATCGCGAGCTCGTCGAGCCGGCCGTCGATCCAGTCCCGTACCTCGGCCAACCACTGGGGGTCGCGCCAGCGCATGTCGTCCACGGCCCGGGATGCTAGCGAGCCGTCTGGCCGGGCGACACCGCGTTTTCGTCGGGCGACGCGGCCTCAGTCGTGGTCGGGGGCGCCGGTGATGTGGTGGTCGGCGGCGTACAGCGCCTCGGCGACCAGTCGGCGGACGTGGCCGCCGCGCGCCCGGTAGAGCGCCCGACGCCCGTCGCGGCGGCTCGCGACCAGGCCGGCGAGCAGCAGTTTCGCCAGATGTTGCGACACGGCGGGTCGAGCGGCGCCGACCGCCGCCGCGAGGGTGCCGACGTCGTGCTCGCCCTCGCGCAGCTGCCACAGCAGACGCAGCCGGGTGGGGTCGGCGAGCATCCGCAACGCGGTCACCGCCGTGTCGATCTGCGCGCCGGTGGGTGGCTGCTGCCCAGCTGTGGCACCTGCAGCGTTGTCGCGTGCGTACATGAGCACCTATTCTGCCGTCCGGGTGGCCCGCACCGCCACCCGGCACAGCGGCGAGTGACAGAGGTGAACAAGACATGGCGCACGACCACGACCAGCACGGCCACCACCACCATCCGCACGCCGATCCGCATGCGGCACGGCATGGCTGGTGGCAGCGGGTACGGCACCAGCTGACTCCGCACTCCCACGACACCGCCAGCAAGGTCGACGACTCCCTCGAATCGTCGCGCGACGGACTCCGTGCCCTGTGGATCTCCCTGGCGATTCTCGCCGCCACCGCAGCAGCCCAGGCCGTCATCGTCGTCGCCTCCGGCTCGGTGGCGCTGCTCGGCGACACCCTGCACAACGTCGCCGACGCGCTCACCGCCGTACCCCTCACGATCGCGTTCCTCATCGGCCGCCGCGCCGCCACCCGCGCCTACACCTACGGGTACGGTCGCGCCGAGGACGTCGCCGGCATCGTCATCGTGGCCGTCATCGCCGGTTCGGCGATCGCCGCCGGTTGGACCGCCGTCGACCGGCTGATCGACCCGGCCCCGATGAGCCACGTGCCGTGGGTGGCCGCCGCCGGCGTCGTCGGCTTCGCCGGCAACGAACTCGTCGCCCGCTACCGGATCCGTGTCGGCCGGCGCATCGGCTCGGCCGCGCTGGTCGCCGACGGCCTGCACGCCCGTACCGACGGGTTCACCTCGCTGGCCGTCGTCGCTGCCGCCGGCGGCGCCGCGGCCGGCTGGCAGTGGGCCGACCCGCTGGTCGGACTCGCCATCACCGTCGCGATCGGATACGTGCTGCGCGACGCGGCGCGCGAGGTGTACCGGCGGCTGATGGACGCCGTCGACCCCGATCTGGTCGACACCGCCGAAACGACCCTGCGGTCGGTGGCCGGCGTCCGTGACGTCACGGCGGTACGGCTGCGCTGGATCGGCCACCGGCTGCACGCCGAAGCGGACCTGGTCGTCGACGCCGACCTGACCCTGATCGCCGCGCACGAGGTGGCCGCCGACGCCGAACACCAGCTCACCCACGCCGTACCGAGGCTGCGGTCGGCGACCGTGCACACCGACCCGGCCGGCCACGCCGGCGCCCACCACCACGTGACCCTGTCCCACCAGCGTCGTCGCGCCGCCGACCCGGAGTGCGACGCCCACCGGCACCACGACAGCGTGGCCACCGGCTGACAATGCGGCGATTCAGTCGGTGACCCTGGCGATGAAGGCCGCGACGTTCGCCACGGTCCGGGCGACCTTCTCCTCCAGGGTGAGCGACTCGTGCAGCCGCGCGCCCGCGCCGGCGTCCTTCCTGCCCCGTACGTACAGCGAGCAGGACAGGTCGCTGCACAGATAGGTGCCGACCGAGTTGCCGGCCTGCCCGGACCGGCCCGCCTTCGCCGCGACCATCAGCGACACCCCGGACACCGGCGCGGTCAGACAGATCGAGCACATGCTGCGCCGCCGCTGGGTGGTCGACGGCGTGGGGCAGCGCAGCGCCACCGCCACCGGCCGCTGCCCCAGCTCGGTGACGAGGTAGGCCCGCTCGGGCGACTGCGGGTCACGCCAGCCGAGGAAGTCCAGCTCCGGCCACGGCCGGCCAGCCAGATCACGCGGGACGTGCAGACGCTTCGTCTCGCCCTTGGTGCAGTTCACGAACGCGGCACGGATCTCCCGCTCACTCAGTGGGGTCATACCGGGCAGGCTAGTTTTGCCTAAAGGTGTTAGGCAAATGGATAATGGGTCATGGATTCGGTGTGGGAGGGGGACGTCGCGGTGCCACGTGCGGGGCTGACTACCGAGAAGGTGACCACGGCCGGGGCGGAGCTGGCCGATGAGGTCGGGTTCGACCAGGTCACCGTCTCCGCGCTGGCCCGCCGCTTCGGCGTCACCGTCGCCAGCCTGTACTCACACGTCCGCAGCGGCCACGACCTCAGGACCCGGATCGCTCTGCTCGCCCTCGCCGAGCTCGCAGACCGGGCCAGCGACGCCGCCGCCGGCCGCTCGGGCAAGGACGCGTTGACCGCGATCGCCGACGCGTACCGGAACTACGCCCGCGAACACCCCGGTCGTTACGCCGCAGCCAGGCTGCGGCTCGATCCGACCACCGCCGCAGCCAGCGCCGGTGCTCGGCACAGCCGGTTGCTCCGCGCGGTACTGCGCGGCTACGAGCTGCCCGAGCCGGAGCAGACCCATGCCGTACGGCTGCTCGGTGGTGCCATCCACGGCTACATCAGCCTGGAAACCGGCGGCGGATTCGACCACAGCGACCCCGACCCGCAGGAGAGCTGGTCGCGCGCTCTGGACGCGCTCGACGCCCTGCTGCACAACTGGCCGAGGCGCTGACACCGGGGGCCGATCCGAGTGCCGTCACCGGCCCGAAGGGTGTCGCTAGGGCCCATTGGCCGACTCCACACGGATGATGAGCTGCTTGAGTCGCGCGACCTCGTCGGTGAGCGCGCTGCGCCCGGCGGCGGTCAGCGTGATCCAGGTGCGGCCACGTCGACCCTCGTAGCCCTTTTCGATCTCGATCAGGCCGGCGGTTTCCAGGACGCTGAGGTGCCTGGAGAGATTGCCGGCCGTCAGCTCGAGATGGGTACGCAGGTATCCGAACTCGACCCTGCGTGCCTCGTGCGCGATGGTCAGGATGCCGAGCCGCGCCCGCTGGTGCACCACCTCGTCCAACCCGGTGACCGGGTGCCCGGCCTCAGGCTCCGGGGTGCCCGTCCCGGGCGTCACCGATGCCGCCTGCGGGCGGCGGCGAAGAATCCGATCGCGCCGAGCAGCAGCGCCCCGCCGCTGACGACCTGCGGTAGCGCGAATCGGGCCTGAAGGCCCCAGCCCGCCGGTCCCCAGCCGGTGTTCATCGGCAGCACCAGCAGCACCAGGACCAGGTAGGCGAGGGTGAACAGCAGCAGTCCGAGGTTGCGCTCCAGCCGGGCCAGCACCAACAGCGCGATCCCGATCATGCCCCACGGTGCGACCAGCCGGTCCAGCACCAACCCCCAGTACGGGAGTGGCTGCATCCACTCCGGGTTGCTCGGAAAGTACAGGGATGCGGCCACCCACGCGGCGGTGAACACGACGGTCGTCACGGCGCCGACGATCGCGTACGGCACGACGCGGGTGCCAAGGCCTCGCGTCCGGGCAGTCCGCACATAGCAGACGGCGATCACCGCGTAGGCGAGCAGGAGCGCCAGTGGCCAGTAGTACAGAACGCCCCGCCGCGCGAATTCACAGCTGCCATCCGACTGACAGCGCACGGTCATCCCGAGCCAGTCGAACGGGATCCCGACGAGGGTTACCGCGCCGAGTACCACCAGCGCGACCCAGGTCATCCGTTGGTCAAGGCGCACCTGGTACGCCAGGGAGCGGACATCGGACAGCAGCCGGCGGGGATCGCCGCCGGCAGACAACGGCTCAGTGGTCATGCCAATAGGTTTGCACAGCAAACCTATTGGCGCTAGTGCCAGATCGGGTCGAGTGTGCCCGGGCCACTATGTAGCGAAGCATTAAGCTATGTAGCAAACTTACCGAGGGGTCGGCTACGGTCCATGACGTGATAACCCCCGTACGCACCACCACAGCCGTGGTAACGGTCCTCGCCGCCCTGCTGGAGCAGCCCGACACCGACCGGTACGGCACCGACCTGATGCGGGCCACCGGCTACCCCAGCGGCACCCTGTACCCGATCCTGCACCGGCTGCAGAAGGCCGGCTGGGTCGACGCGGCCTGGGAGCAGATCGACCCGGTCGCCGCCGGACGTCCCGCCCGGCGCTACTACCGGCTCACCGCCGACGGTGCCGAAGCCGCCACCGCCGAAATCACCGCGCTGCGCCGGCAACTCGCCAAGGCACAGCAGCCCACCACGAAGGTGCGGCCGGCATGACCGCCCTCACCGACTGGTGCCTGCGGATCGCCGCGCGACGCTGGCCGGCCGACGTACGCCCCGACATGCTCGCCCAGTGGCACGCCGAACTCGTCTGGCTGGCACAGCAGGGCCGACACGCCGAACGCCTCCGGTTCGCGGTCAGCCTGGCCTGCGCGTCGCCGGACCTCGACGACGACCTGCCCCACGGATGGCGGGACGACCGGCCCGGATCAGACGCCGTGCTGCGGCCCGCAGCGGCCCTGCTGCTCATCGGCACAGCGGTGGTCGCCTTCGGCACACTCGCCCCGGTCGGTCTGCTGCTGGAGCAGATGTCCGGGACGTCGTTCGGCGACCCGGGCCAGCCGCTGCCCACCGGGGCGGTCGACGCCGTACTCATGACGGTGTTCTGCCTGGTGGCCGGCCGCGCACTCGGCCGGCGGCTACCGATGGCGGCGACACGTTCCGGTCGGTTCGGACCGGCCGGCCCCGCCGCGTACGCCGCCGTGCCGGTCGCCGTCGCGTTCGTCCTCGGTTCGCTGACCAGCCTGACCGCGCCGTCGCTGACGGCACTGGCGATCGCCGCACTCGGCTGGACGGCCGCCACCGCCACCCTGGCCATCGCGGTCGCCCGGCGGGCCGGCGGCACCCGGCGCGGCCGGGCGCTCGCGCTGGCGGCCTGCGGTGCCCCCGCAACGGCGGTGGCCGCCGTGCTTCCCGCCGTCTGGGTCGCCTCGCTGGCCACACCCGGCACCGGCCAGGTGCTGTCGTCGGTCGGCTGGTTCCTGATCCCGCTGATCCCACTGGGCGCACTGGTGGTGGCCTACGGCTGGGCGGCGGCCCGACACCGGCCGCCGGTCGACGCCGCCGCAGCGGCGGCCGACGGACACACCGCGACACCGGCCCGCGCGGCGCTGCCGACCCCGGTCCTCGCCGCCGGTGTCGCCCTGCTCACGGCGGCGGTCACCTTCTGGGCGTACGCCGTCGCGGTGCTCACCCCGGCGATGCCCGCAGTGTCCGCCCGGGCCCCGATGCCCGGTGGCGACGGCGAGATCCACGTGTGGGTCGCCGAACTGCGGTGGGCCGCCATCGTGCTCGCCGGGTTGGCGCTGCTGACCGCCACCGCGCACCGGCGTCGGGCCGGATACGGTGCCGGCGCGCTGACCGGGATGCTGGTCGTCGCCGACAGCGCGCTCGGCCGCACCGACCCGGACCTGCGGCTGCCGCTCGTCGTGGGGGCGCTCGCCGTCGGCGTGAGCTGGCTGCTCACCGGCCACCCCGGCCCCGCCACCCCCGCCGGGACCCGACGGCTGCGGCTGCGCCTCGGTACGGCGGCCGTCGCCGGCGCGGCCTGCGCACCCGTGCTGTTCGCCCAGGGCACCCCGGAGGTCAACCACGCGTTCCTGCCCGTCGGGCTGCCCGCCGGCACCGTCGCCGTGGCGGCCGGATTCGCGGTGCTCGCCGCCGTCGCCGCGCTCGCCGCCCGACGTGACCGGCTGCCGCGCCCGGCGGCGGTGGCCCTGCTGGTGGCACCCACGGTGGCCCTGGCCGGGCTCGGCATCTATCTCGGCAACGGCGTGGACAGCACCGTCCCGGTGTTCGCGGTCCTGCTGACGGTGCCGCTGGCGATGACCATGATCGGCGTGCTGCGGGACCGCAACCGCCACGCGGGCATGTGGTGGACGGCGACCGCGCTGTCCGCGTTGGCCACCCCACCGGTGATCTTCGTCGCCGCGGTGCTGCTGATGCCCGTCCCGTCGGCGCTGTTCGTCCTGGCCGGCACCGGCTACCCGGCGGACGGCGTCTCCGTCCTGCCGGCGATCGCGCTGATCGCCGTGCCGGTCGGTGCCGTCGTCGCCCACGCCGTCATGTCCCCGCCCGGCCAGCCGGCCACGGCCGACGACCCCCTGGTCGACCTGGCCGGGCGACCAGCGCCGGCCTGAACCGGTCAGCTCACGGCTGGGCCGTCAGCGCAGGCTGAAACCGGCGGCCCAGCCGGTCAGGTCGGCCACAGTCACGTTGCCGCCACACAGCACCAGGCCGATCCGGGCGTGCGGGCCGACCTGGTCGACCACCCGGCGGGCCGCCGGCAGCAGACAGCCGGCGGCCGGCTCCGCCCACACCTTGGCGTGCTCGGCCAGCTCCACGCTGCCCCGCACCGCTTCGGCGTCGGACACCACCAGCACGTCGGTTACCAGCGTCGACACGTGGTCGAGGGTCAGCTGGGACACCATCGGCGCGCTCAGCGTGGTCACGATCGACGACAGGTCCACCGGCACCGGGGCACAGGCCACGCGGGCCTGCGCCATCGCCTGCGCGCCGTCGGTCTCCACCCCCCAGATCCGGGTGCCCGGCGCGCGGGCGTGCAACGCGGCCGCCACCCCGGAGATCAACGCCCCACCGCCGATGCTGACCAGCACATCGGTCGGCGCGACCGCCGGGTCCGCGTCGGCTGCGTCAGCTGCCTCAGCGGCGAAGGCGTCGTCGGCGAACTCCAGACCGACGGTGCCCTGACCGGCGACCACGACCGGGTCGTCGAACGGGTGCACCAGCGTCAACCCGTCGGCACACAGCCGGTTCATCAGGTCGAACGCCGCGTCCATGCCGTCGACCAGCCGGACCGTCGCCCCGGCTGCGCGGGCGAGCTCGGTGGCCCGCGCCGGCGCGCTCGTCGGCATCACCACGGTCGCTTTCACATCCAGGGCCTGCGCCATCACCGCCACCGCGATGCCGTGGTTGCCGCCACTGACCGCCACCACACCAGCGGC
This sequence comes from Solwaraspora sp. WMMA2101, assembly GCF_049179175.1. NCBI lineage: Bacteria > Bacillati > Actinomycetota > Actinomycetes > Micromonosporales > Micromonosporaceae > Solwaraspora > Solwaraspora sp. WMMA2101. The sequence goes on from NZ_JBMHMA010000006.1 coordinate 47,286, forward strand.
GCGCTGCGCGTCGTCGAGGGTCAGCAGCTTCGACGCCGCACCCCGCGCCTTGAACGACCCGGTACGCTGCAGCAGCTCCAACTTCGCCGTCACCGGCACACCGAGCAGCTGCGACAGGCCCGGGCTGGGCACCGTCGGGGTCCGTACGACGTGACCGGCGATCCGCCGCGCCGCCGCCTCGATCTCCGCAAGCCCGATGATCATCCGGTCCTCCCCCGTGTCTGCCATCCAGCGGCAACGCCCCAGTATGCCCGGCCGCGCAGCAGTCTCTGACCCGGCCCGACCCGGTCGGAGCCAGGTCCGACCGGCGCGCTCAGCGCACCGGTCGGGCTCCGGCGGCCTGGTCACGCAGCTCCCACCGCGTATAGCTGAACGTCAACCTGCGGGCGAGTACGTCCGGCGGGTGCTCGACGGTCAGCATCGCGGCTGCGGTCCGCCCGTCGGTGAGACAGATGTCCGTACCGGCCGGCGGTTCGTACACGCCGTTGATCGTGCCGTCCCAGGTCTGCGGCGCGGCGTCCAGGCACCGGCGCACGGTGTGCTCGCCGGTCGCGCCGAGCACCGCCAACTCTCCACCGTCGAGCGCCGTCACCCGGTCCGCCCGCTGGGACAGCAACAGGTCCGCCCCGGCCAGGTGCTCACCGCCGAGCTGTCCGGTGTCCAGATCGACGGACTGGTGGTCGCCGAGCACGACACCGGTGCCGGTGCCGACCTCGACCCACCCCGGCGCCCCGGCCACCGTCGAACCGGTCTCGCGCAACGCCGCCGACGTCACCCCGATGGCGGCGGCGACCAGCAGCGCCGAGGCGATCACCGGCAGCCGGCGCGGTGCGCGCACCGGCGCTGTCGGATCCGCTGTCGGATCGGCTGTCGGATCGGCTGTCGGCGACGAGGGGTCGACGGCGTTGGCCGGCGGTCGCGACAACAGCCCCCAGATCTGCACGACGAGCGCCGCCACCCCGAGGAACACCGCCAGCACCCCGGCCCACTGGCTGGCCCGGTCGAGGCCCTGCGCCGCCAGGAACGCCACGAGGCCGACCAGCACCGCGGCCAGGACACCGGCCACGGCGAACAGGACGGGACCAGGTCGGCGGAAGGCCATGCCGCCCATTGTGGCAGGTCCACTCACCACAGCCGATCCCGCAGACGGAGGCGGTCACCCACCCGCCGCCCCGAAGCACAGCCAGGTCAGCCCAGGTCGGCAGGGACGGTCAGGACCCGTACCTGATGGTCGGCGGTGACCACGGCGACGGTGTCACCGCCGAGCACCACCCGCTGCACCCCGGCGGTCTCCAGGTCCGCGCCGACGTCGACGGCGGCGCTGCGGCGACCGGTCGCCGTGTCCCAGACGGCGACCTGCGGCACGGCCGTGCTCGTGGTCAGGTCGACCCGGATGCTCACCACCGCCGCACGGCCGGCACCGGTCGCGGCGGCCGAACCATGATCACCGGCCGGTACGACCTCCGTACCGTCGAAGGCGAGCAGCGCGAAGTCGTCGACGGTGTCGAACGTCTGGTCACCAAAGACCAGCGCGTCGGGGCCGGCGTACCAGTTGGCGTCGACGCCGGAGTCGGTGGTCCGTTTCCACGCCTCGGCGCCGTCGGTGGTGCGTACCGCGACCGTCCGGTACGCGGTGCCTTCGACCGCCACGCACACCAGTCGCGGGCCGCAGGCCTTGACCCGTTCGATGGTGTCGGCGCCGGCGAACGGCACCTCCCACTTCTTGGTGAACCCGTCCAGGTCGTAGGCGGCCAGCACGGCGCGCCCCGGCGAGGCGTCGTCGGAGAGTTTGCCGATGGCCAACCCGTCGTAGACCGTCCACCGGTCGTGGTCCAGCGGCAGGTCACCGTCGCTGACCGGGCGGCCGTTGCCGACGTCCAGGACGACGCCCCGGCCGCTGCCCTCGTTCAGCTCCACGACCCGGTCCGCGGCGGCGTGCCGGTTGTCGGCCAGGGCGTGTTCGGCGGCGGGCAGCAGCCCGGCGCCGTCGGGCACGGTGGCACCGTCGGTCCAGACGCTGACCGGCCGGATCCGTTCGGCGTCGATGATCAGCAGGTCGTCGTCGGGTGCCTCGCGGCGCCACCGCTGCTCACCGGTGGTCAGGTCGACCCGGGCGACCGCGTTGTCGAAGATGCCGTCGCGGATCTCCACGACCACGTCGGTGCCGACGTACACCACGTCGGTGAAGGTCTCCCAGCTGCGTTTCCACTTGACGGCGCCGTCGGCGGCGTCGAGGACGACCCGTATGTCGTCGCCGGCGTCGGTGGCCGAGTCGGCCGCGTCGACGACCAGCAGCCCGCCGACGGCGGTCAGCACCACCTCGGTCGGTTCGACGTCCAGGTCGACGTTCCAGACCGGGTCGCCGCCGCCGGCCGGCACGGCGGTGACGGTGGTCGCGCCGACCCGCACGGACGCGTACACGGCCAGGTCACCGGCGACGGTGACCGTCGAGGCGATCGTTGCGGCCGGCAAGGTGACCTCATGGGTCGGGGTCAGGCCGGCACCGACGGCCGGGTCGCCGCCCAGGAACCCGCCGAGCAGGCCGGTGCCGCTGCTGTCACCGGTGCCGTCGTCACGGCCGAGCATCCGGTCCAGCAGCCGACCGTTGGTCAGCCCGACGGCGCCGACGAGGGTCAGCACCACGGCGGCGGCGACCGCCGCGACCCACCGGCCGACACGCCGACGCGGCCTGCCGGCCGGCAGGTCAGCCGGCCCGGCCGGCCCGGCCGGGCCGTCCGCCGCAGGCCCGGCGGTCGGCGGGTACGCGCGTGCCGGCTGCTGCCCGTACGGCCCCGGCTGCCCGTACGGCCCCGGTGACGTCGGTGCCGCCCCGGTGGACGGTGCCGCGTACGGGGTGGCCGTCGACGGTGCCGGCCCCGACGTCGCCGGGTCGTGGTGCAACGCCCCGTACGCCACCGGCAGTTCCGGCTGCTCCGGCACGGACGCGGCGACGCCGAGCCGGGCGTGCAGCCGGCTGGCGACCAACGGCATCCGGCTCGCCCCGCCGACCAGCAGCAGCCCGGCGAGGTCCGTCGGTGCCACCCCGGCCAGTTGCAGCACCCGGCGGGTCTCGTCGACGGCCCGGTCGACCAGCGGCCCGGCGATGCGGTCCAGTTCCTCCCGGGTCAGATGCATCGGGTCGTCCCGCCCCGGCACCGTCACCGGTGCCACCGACGTCCGCGACAGCATCTCCTTCGCCGCCCGTACCTCGGCCCAGAACGCGTGCCGGTCCCGGCGGTCGGCGGCGGTCACCGGCCGGTCCAACCGGGCCCACAGCTGCTGATCCCGGGTCGCGACCAGCTGGCCCAGGTGAGCGACGAGGGCGTTGTCGACGTCGAGACCACCCAGGTCGTCCAGGCCACCGGTGGCCAGCACCCGCAGCCCGCCGGCCCGGCCGGCCCCGGCCGGCTCGTTACGGACCACCGCCACGTCCAGGGTGCCGCCGCCGAAGTCGAACACCGCCAGGGCACCACCGGGTGGGACCTGCTGCCCGAGTACCCGTACGCAGTAGGTGGCGGCGGCGATCGGCTCGTCCAGCAGCCGCACCGGGCCCAGCCCGGCGGCGTCGGCCGCCGCCCGCAGCAGGTCCCGCCGGGGCGTACCCCAGTCCGCCGGGCAGGTCAGCACGGTCGCGCCGGCCGGATGCACCCCGGCCAGCGCGGCTTCCCCGGCGACCCGGCGCAGGCTCGCCGCCAGCAGCTGCGCCACCGGCAGCTCCCGGTCGCCCAGCAGCACCGCACCGTCGTCGATGTGCCGTTTCGGGTGCGGCTCGAACCGCTGCGGCTCCCCGGCGGCCAGCCGCTGCGCGTCACGTCCGGTGTGGATGGTGCCGACGGCGTCGACGAACACCCCGGACGCCAGCAGCGGCGACCCGTCGAACAGCAGCGTACGGGGCGGCTCGTCGCCACGGCGGACCGTGGCGACGGTGTGCGTGGTACCCAGGTCGACGGCGAGCCGTACCGGTCCGTTCACGGTGAGTGTCGTCCTTTCCCGGTCAGGACCGGTGACATCGTCGTGCTGCGTCGGCGGGCATGCTATCTGCCGGCCGCCACCGCCGTGTCGGCGCCGAGCTGGCGCAACACCCGGGTACGCAGCGTCTCGTACTGCTCGCTGCACCGCGCCGGCGGACCCGCCGGCCGGGCCACGACCTCGCCGGCGGTGATCCGCTCGTGCGGCCCGAACTGGTCACGGGTCAGGTCGATCTCGACCGTGCCGAGCCGGTTCCACCAGTGGTGGCCGGTACGCCGCCCGTCGGCGTGCACCTCGCCGCGCAGCAGGTCACCGCCGAGCAGGTCGTGCAGCACCAGGGCGGTGACGCCACACTGGCCACGCGCCGGGTTGCCGGTGTGCCAGTCGGCCAGATCAGCCGGATCGCAGGTGTCGGCGGACCAGGCGGAGCGGATGACACGTTCGATGTGGGTGAGGGTCCAGGTGCGGGGGAACATGGCGGCAGATCCTGCCACAGTGGTCCGACATCGCTTTCGGTTGCGGCGTCGGCGGTGCCGGCCGCCGGCGGGCGGGGGCCACCACCTGCCGGGTAACGGCTAGTAAGCTGCCCGGTCGTGACCGACGACAGTCTGCGGGTGGTGTCCGGGCCGGCCAGTGGCGAACAGTCCGCGTTGGCGACCGCGTGCCTGGCCGCCGGTGACGGACGGCTACGCCACGGCGCGGCGTTGAAGTTCTTCTGGGGGCCGATGGACTGCGGCAAGTCGACCCTGGCCCTGCAGATGGACCACAACCATGCCCGGCAGGGCCGCCGGGGCCTGGTGCTGACCCGCAACGACCGGTCGATGGGCCCGCAGGTCACCACCCGGATCGGCCTGGCGCACTCGGCGATCGAGGTCACCGACGACCTCGATCTGGTGGCGCTGGTCCGGGGCCGCTGGGCCGACGGCACCCGGGTCGACTACCTCATCTGCGACGAGGCCTGTTTCTACACCGTCGCCCAGGTGGAGCAGATGGCCGACCTGGTCGACGGGTACGACGTCGACGTGTTCGCCTTCGGCCTGGCCAGCGACTTCCGGTCGGCGCTGTTCCCGGCCGCGCAGCGATTGTTCGAACTCGCCGACGAGGTGTGCCGTATCCAGGTCGAGGTGCTCTGCTGGTGCGGCCGGCAGGGCCTGCTCAACGCGCGGGTCGTCGACGGGGTGGTGGCCCGCCATGGCGAACAGGTCGTCATCGGCGACACCGTCGACCACGCCGACGTGCGCTACCAGGTGCTGTGCCGCCGCCATCACCGCACCGGCGACCTCGGACCCGCCACCTGACACGCCACCGGTGGCGGTGTCCGTGGTCGCTCAGAGCGGACCGAGGCGGGCCAGCAGCTCGGCCTCCCGCTGCGGGTCCAGCCCTACCGGTGGCCGGTCGGGGCGCTGCGGCGGCTGCGCGTCGAGGCCACGCAGCCAGGCCCAGGTGTCGGCGACGGTCTCGGCCACCGGCCGGCAGCGCAGCCCGGTCGCGACCGCCCGGGACACGTCACCACGGTGCAGCGCGTCGTAGAGCTCCCCCGGCGGCAGCCAGACCGGCAGCTCCGTCCAGGGCGCGATGCCGGCGTCGGCGATCACCGCCGGATCGACCCAGCGCAGTCGGGCGTGCGACCCGGTCACCCGTACGCAGGTTTCCAGCAGCTCACCCATCGTGGTGTGGCCGAGCGGGCTGACCACGTTGTACGGCCCCGCCAGTCCGGCGACGGCCGCGTCCAGCGCCCAGGTGGCCAGGTCCCGGGCGTCGACGTACTGCAACGGCAGGTCGGGTGGGCCGGGGGCGAGCACCTGGCCGCCCCGGGCGACACGGGTCAGCCACCACGGCAGCCGGCCGACGTCCTCGTACGGGCCGAGGATCAGCCCGGCGCGGGCCAGCAACGCCCGGTCGCCGAACGCGTCCAGTGCCGCCAGTTCACCGCCGCGTTTGGCCCGGGCGTAGTCGACGTCGTCGCCGTCGTCGGCGCACGCGTCGACCAGCGGGGCGTCCTCGTCGGCGTCGGCCGGTGGCGCGAACACGTACACCGACCGGCTGGACACGTACGTGTAGTGCCCGACCCGGCCGCTCAGCAGCCGGGCCGCGTCACGGACCACCGACGGCGCCGCCGACCAGGTGTCGACGGCCAGGTCCCAGTCGCCGGTACGCAGCCCGGCGAGGCCGTCGGCAGTCCTCCGGTCACCGACGACCACCTGCGCGCCGGCCGGCGCCGGCCGGTGGCCCCGGTGCAGCAGAGTGACCGCCCAGCCACGGGCCAGTGCCGCCTCGACGACGCACCGGCCGACGAACCCCGTACCACCCAGCATCAGCAACCGCATACCGGCCACTGTGCCGGCCGGCGGAGCCGTACGGAAGGCCGTCACGCTCTCAGCGGAACCACCACCGGTTACTGTCAGGTAGTCATGGCTGTCCGGAGGGGAAGGACCGAACATCGTGGACCGGTACGTCCAACCGGTGCCCGCCCCGGGTGACCCGTACCGCACCGACTGGCTGCTCGGCGCCTGGCTGCGCCGCCACCTCACCCCCGCCGGGCTGGCCACGGCCGACCACCACCTGACGTCGCTGTCCGCCGAGGTCACCGGCGCGCTACGGGCCGCGCACGACGACGCCGAACGGCATCCGCCGCAGCTGGTCCGCTACGACCCGTGGGGTGCCCGGATCGACCGGATCGACACCGCCGTCGGCTGGCGGCGGCTGCGCGCCGCAGCCGCCCGGCACGCCCTGGTCGCGCTGCCGTACCAGGGCGACGACCGGGCGGGTCCCGACCCGACGGGCCGGGTCGTGCAACACGCCCTGCTGCACCTGTACGCCCCCGAGTCGGCCACCTTCTCCTGCCCGGTGGCGATGGCCGACGGTGCGGCCGCGCTGCTGAGCCGGGCCGACGTCGACCCGGCGGTCCGCGACGCCTGGCTGCCCCGGCTGACCAGCACCGACCCGGACGTCGCGATCACCAGCGGACAGTGGATGACCGAAGCTCAGGGCGGCTCCGACCTGTCCGGGACCGGCACCGTGGCGGTACCGTCGGACACCGGCGGTTGGCGGTTGACCGGCGAGAAGTGGTTCTGCTCCGCCGTCGACTCGGCGATGGCCGTCGCGTTGGCCCGCCCCGTCGGTGCGCCCGCCGGCAGCCGGTCCCTGGCGCCGTTCCTGGTACCCCGCTACGCCGCCGACTCCCCGCTGGCCGCCGCCGGCGTCGACCCGGCCGCGCCCGCCCCCGGCGTGCGGGTCCACCGGCTCAAGGGCAAGCTCGGTACGTGGGCGCTGCCCACCGCCGAGGTCGGCCTCACCGACGCGTACGCGCTTGCGCTGGGTGACCCCGGCGCACCGGGGCTGGGCCGGGCGATGACCCTGGTCGTGGTGACCCGGCTGCACAACGCCTCCGCCGCGGCCAGCGGGATGCGCCGCGGCCTGGCGTACGCGCACGCCTACGCCACCGCCCGGCACGTCGCCGGCGGGCCGCTGATCGGTTCCCCGGCGCACCGGGCGGTACTCGGCGGGCTCGCCGTCGACGCCGCCGGCGCGTTCGTCCTGGCCGGGCACGCGTTCGTGTTGCTCGGCCGGGCCGAGTCCGGCGACACCGACGCCGCGGCCGAGCTACGAATCGTCGCCCCGCTGGCGAAGCTGGCCACCGGCCGGCTCGCCGTCGCCTCGGCCAGCGAGTACGTCGAGTGTTTCGGCGGCGCCGGGTACGTCGAGGACACCGGGGTGCCCCGGCTGCTGCGCGACGCCCAGGTGCTGCCGATCTGGGAGGGCACCACCACGGTGCTGGCCCTGGACGCGCTGCGGGCGGTGCGACGCGGCGGCGGCACCCCGTTGCTGGCCCGGATCGACCAGGCCGTCGACCTGGCGGCCGGGTTCGCCGCCGACCTGGCCGGTACGCTCGCCGCCGCAGCCGCGCGGCTGCGTGACGACCTGACCGGGGTCACCGCTGCAGTCGACGGGTCGGCGGCCCTGGCCGGTGCCCGACCGATGGCACTGCGTGCGGCGCACGCCCTGGCCGCCGCGCTGCTCGTCGAGCAGGCCGCCCCCACCGACATCGGCGGCGAGGGCGAGGGCGTCGCGGCCCGCGTCGCGGCCCGGCTGTGGGCGCGCCGCTGGTTGGCCGGCGACGACATCGCCGTCGACGCCCACCGGCACCTGGAACTGCTCAGTCGGATCTGACCGACGGTCGTCCCGCGACTACCCGGGCCGCGAATAGTGTGTGTCGGCGCGCGCGGCGGCGTCCGGCGGTGCACGATCACTGTCATGGGTTCGTTGGAGATCAGCCCGACGGTCTGGATCGTCACGATCGTCGTCATCGTCGCGTTGCTCGCGCTCGACCTGGCGGTCGCGGCGTGGCGCCCGCACGCCGTCGGCTTCGGTGAGGCCGTCGCCTGGTCGGTGTTCTACGTCGCCGTGGCCATCGTCTTCGGGTTGATCTTCATGGCCTGGGCCGGCAGCGGCTACGGCACCGAGTACTTCGCCGGCTACCTGGTGGAGAAGAGCCTGTCGGTCGACAACCTGTTCGTCTTCGTCATCATCATCAGCACCTTCGCCGTACCGGAGGAACACCAGCACAAGGTTCTCACGTTCGGCATCATCGCGGCGCTGATCATGCGGGCGATCTTCATCGCCGCCGGCGCGACCCTGCTGAACCTGTTCTCCTTCATGTTCCTCGTCTTCGGCCTGCTGCTGATCTTCACCGCGGTCCAGTTGTTCCGCCACCGCAACGAGGACCCGCAGGTCGACGACAACGTCCTCGTCCGCGCCACCCGCCGGGTCCTGCCGGTGGCCCCGGACTACGTCGACGGACGGCTGGTCACCCGCCTCGACGGCCGACGGGTCGTCACCCCGCTGTTCATCGTGCTGATCGCGATCGGCAGCACCGACCTGCTGTTCGCTCTCGACTCGATCCCGGCCGTGTTCGGCATCACCCAGGAGCCGTACATCGTCTTCGTCGCCAACGCGTTCGCCCTGATCGGGCTGCGGGCATTGTTCTTCCTGGTGAAGGGGCTGCTGGACCGGCTGGTCTACCTGTCGACCGGGCTGGCGCTGATCCTCGCGCTGATCGGCGTCAAGCTGATCCTGCACTGGGGGCACACCCTCGACGACCGGGTGCCCGAGGTGGAGACGCCGGTGTCGCTGGGCCTGATCCTGGTGATCCTGACCATCACCGTCGTCGCCAGCCTGATCAAGGTCCGCCGCGACCCGACCGCCCGCGCCCACGCCGGTTCGCTGCGGGCCCACGACGACCAGCGGCCCACCGCCGGCTGACCGCGCGGCCGACCCCGCCGGTCAGGTCCGCCGGTGGGGTCGTCAGCCGGTGGTCGCGGCCCGCGCCGACCGGGCGGCCGCGATCCGGTACGCCGGATCCCGGTCCAGGTTGTGCCGGTCCCGGTCGTAGCGCCGGGTGGTCCGGGGATCGGCGTGCCCCATCGCGTCCTGCACGTCCTCCAACGGCACGCCCTCGGCACGGGCGGTGGTGGCGAACGCGTGCCGCAGCGAGTGCGGCGACAACCGGTCCCACGCCGGCAGCCCGGCGGCCCTGGCCAGCCGGCGCACCAGCCGGAACACCGCGTGCCGGTCCAGCCGGGCCCCGGTGGCGGTGACCAGCAGCGGGCCGGTGAGCGCGTCGACCGTCGTCGCGGCCGCCCCGGCCCGCTCGTCGAGATAGGCGTCGAGAATTCGCGCGGTGTCCGGGGCGAGCGCCCGTCGCCTGGACCGGCCGCCCTTGCCGACGAACCGCACACTGCGGTGTCCGCGTTCGTGACCCAGGTCGGACACGTCCAGCGACACCAGTTCACCGACGCGCAGCCCGAGGTCGGCCAGCAGGGCCAGCACCGCGAGGTTGCGCCGGCCGCTGGGGCGCGGGTCGGCGCGGGCCGCCACGAACAACGCGTCGACCTGGTCGGGGGTGAGCCCGATCGTCGCCGAATGGTCCCGGTTGACGCGGGGCCGGTCGGCGTCGGTGACCGGGTTGGCCGGCACCGCCCGCAGCCGCACCAGGAACGCGTACCAACTGGACAGCGCCGACAGTTTGCGGGCCACCGTCGCCGGGGTCAGCAGCCGGCCGCTGCGCGGGTCGATCGTCGCCTCCAACGTCCGCGCGTAGGCGTTGACGTCGAGAAACGACGCTTGCAGCGGGTCGAGGTCCGCGCCAGCGCACCAGGTCAGCCAGCCGGCGACGTCGCGGCGGTACGCCTCCCGGGTGTGCGCCGACAACCGGCGGTTGCGCAGCCACGCATCGGTGAAGTCGGCCGGTGCCGTGGCGGCGGGCAGGGCCCGGTCGGTCGGCCGGGGGACGAGACCGGGGACGGCTGCGCGGCGCATCGCAGCAGGATGCCAAAACCGTACGGTGTCGGCGGTGCCGGCACGCCGTAGATGATGATCATTTCCCGCGAGCCCGGCGGTCCCTCGGTGTCGGCGGCGGCGCTGGACGCGCCGCGGCGTCGCCGCTCAGGACATCCGGATGATCTGGCCGGTGACGTAGCGGGCCTGGTGCGCGGCGAGCAGCACCACGACCTCGGCGACGTCCTCCGGCCGCGCGATGCGGCTCACCGGGCTGGCGCCGGTGACCTGCTGCTCGACCTCCGGGGTCACCCAGCCGGTGTCGGTGACCGGCGGCGCCACCACGTTGGCCGTCACCCCGTACGCCGCGAGTTCGGCGGCCGCCGACATCGTGTAGTTCTCCTGCGCCGCCTTGGCCGCCCCGTAGGAGACCTCCTCGGGGAAACCGTGCGGGCCGCCGGAGGTCAGCCCGACGATCCGCCCCCAGGTGGCCTTGCGGGCCAGGTGCCGGCGGGCGAACTCGGCGATCAGCAGCGCCGGGGCGCGGGCGTCGACGGCGAACTGCCGGTCGAAGGTGCCGGCGTCGACGTGGGTCAACGGCCGGCCGAACCGGTCCCGGCTGTCCGGGCGGAAGGTGTCACTGAGCCAGCCACTGGCGTTGTTGACCAGGATGTCGACCGGGCCGAACGAGGCAGCGGCCTCGTCGAACAACCGGGCCGGGGTGGCCGGGTCGGCCAGGTCCGCCTCGACGGCGACGGCCTTGCCGCCGGCGGCGACGATCCGGTCGACGACGCTGCGGGCGCTCTGGGCGCGGGCCCGGCCGTACTGGGCGGGAAACGACGGGTCGTCGGCGTAGGTGGCCGGGTCCATCCGCAGGTACGTGGCGAGCACCGCCGCTCCCTGGGTGGCCAGCGCGACGGCGATCGCCGCGCCGATGCCCTGGTTGGCGCCGGTCACGATGGCCACGTGGCCGGTCAACCGGGGATCGATCATGGCCGGGCCGGCTCCTCGCGGTGGTCGGGATACGGTGCTGCCGGTTCAGGATGCCGCCTCGGTCGCACCGCCGCGACCCGTTTCCCGCCGTGTCCCCCCGTCGGCGTCCCCCTGCCCGGCGGCAGGGAGACGCCGACGGGATGTTTCAGTTGACGAGCTGCCGGCGGCCGGTGTCGCCGACGCTGATCGAGACCCGACGCGGCTTGGCCCGCTCGGCGACCGGGATCCGCAGGGTCAGCACACCGGCCTCGTAGCCGGCCTCCAACTTGTCGGTGTCGAGAGTGTCGCCGAGGAACAGCTGACGGGTGAAGGTGCCCATCGGGCGTTCGGCGGCGACCAGTTCGACCTTGTCTCCAGTGGGACGCTTGCGCTCGGCGCGGACGGTGAGCACGTTGCGCTCCACGGTGCACTCGATGCTGTCCGGGTCGACCCCGGGCAGGTCGAACGCGGCGTAGAACCAGTCGCCGTCGCGGTAGGCGTCCATGTGCATCACGGCCGGACGCGCGCTGGTGCCGAAGAACTGCTCGGCGATCCGGTCGATCTCACGGAACGGGTCGGTGCGCATCAACATCGTCGGACCTCCTCACGGGTGCGAGCTCCCTTGCCTCTCGTACTTCTCAACTCCTGATGTTGAGCCCCTCAGACTCAACTTACTTATAGCTATAGCGCGCAACTCTGCCGTCGTCAACTTGTTCCGCGTACGTGACAAACCGGTCGACACCACGCCACCCGCGACGGCAGGATCCCCGCGTGCCCACCGACCGCGACGACCCGGCCGCCTCGACGGCCTTCGGCGACGACGACGCCACCGAGCAGCCGTTGACCGGCGGAAACGTCGCCGCCGCCGTGGTCCGCGTCGGGGACACCGTGCGCCGCCCCGCCGGCGAGTGGACCCCGGCCGTGCACGCCTACCTCACCCACCTGCACGACGTCAGCTTCGACGGCGCGCCCCGCCCGCTGGGCATCGACGACGCCGGGCGCGAGGTGCTGACCTACGTACCGGGAACGGTTCCCTGGCCGGACCGGTTCGACCTGCTCGGGCCCGACGCCGCGGTACGCCGGGTCGGTCGACTCCTGCGTGACCTGCACGACGCGGCGGCCAGCTTCACCCCGCCGCCGCACGCCCGGTGGCGACGGCTCATCCCACCCGACGGCACCGACCTGGTCGTCCACCACGACCCGGCCCCGTGGAACCTGGTCGTCGGCGACCGGTGGGCGTTCATCGACTGGGACACCGCCGCGCCGGGCACCCGGCTGTGGGACCTGGCGTACGCGGCCAAGAGCGTCGTGCCACTCACCGCCGACCCGGCGTGGCAGCCGGCCGACCCCGGCCGGCGGCTACGCGTCCTCGCCGACGGCTACGGGCTCGACGAGCGGCAACGCCGGGCGCTCGTGCCGCTGCTGACCCGCCGCGCCCGGTCGATGTACGAGTTCCTCGCCGCCCAGGCCGCCGTCGGCGCCGCACCGTGGACCCGACTGTGGCACGAGGGCCACGGCACCGTCTGGCGCGACGACGCCGCCTACATCCGGGCCCACCAGCGTCGCTGGGCCGACGCCCTACTCGGTTGACGCTCCGGCCCGCTGCTCCAACCGCTCCAGCCGGGCGAGGACCGGCGCCAACTCGCGGCGGACCAGGGCCGCGACGGCCTCCGCCCCGACCGGCGCGGCTCCCGCGCCCGCGCCGCCGGAGGCGGGCGAGGCACCGGCGGTCTGGGCACGCAGATGCGCGTACCCGACCAGGGCCGCCGCGACCGCCCGGCGGGTCGCCCGCAGGTCGGCACCGGACTCCCGCAGCACCCGTCCGGCGGCACCGTCCGGTTCGGCGACCAGTCCGAGCAGCAGATGCTCGCAGCCGACGTAGTTGTGCCCGAGCGCGGTCGCCTCGGTGACGGCCAGTTCCAGCGCGCCCGCCCCGGTGACCGACCACCGCGTCGGCGCGCCGGTCGCGTCCAGCGTCGCCGCCGCGTCCCCGGGCGCGCTGTCCGTCGTCGACCGGGCCGCCAGTGCGGCCGGCGACACGTCGAGCGTGCGCAGCACCCGTACGCCCAGGTTGTCGCCCTCGTCGAGCAGTGCCGCCAGCAGATGTCCGGTCCCGACCTCGGCGGCGCCGCCGGCCCGGGCCTGGTCCCGGGCCCGCAGCAGGACGTCGCGCAGCCGGCCGGTCAGGTGCGGCAGCCGCGCCGCCAACTGCTCGGCGTCGAGCTCGGCCAGGGGGATCGCCCGGACTGCGGTGACCCGCCGGACGGCCTGTTCGAGTGCCTGCTGGCAGACCGCCGACACCGGGATCCCGGTGTCGCGGACCGCGTCGGCGAGATCGTCGGGCAGGTAGACGTTGATTTTGGGCATGGTGTGGTCGCCTCTTCTCCGTGTCGGAGCAACCAGGACGCCCGCAAGCATAACCCCACCTGTAACCCTATTGGGGTTATGCTTGCGGGCGTCGGTCGGGTCAGCCGACCCGGCCGGGCCGCTCGTCGACCGGTGCCGGCGACCGGCCGGCACCGCGCGTGCTGCGCAGGCTCCACACGATCGACACGGTGATGGTGACGACGATGACGCCCAGGGTCACCGGGATCGGCAGCTTGCCGACCGGCGTCTCGGACAGGATCAGCTTCACTCCGGCGAAGGCCAGCAGGAGGGCCAGCCCGTAGTGCAGGTACACGAAGCGGCGCAGCAGCCCGGCGAGGCAGAAATAGAGGCTGCGCAGGCCGAGGATGGCGAAGGCGTTGGCGGTCCAGACGATGAACGTGTCGGTGGTGATGGCCAGGATCGCCGCCACCGAGTCGATGGCGAAGATGAGGTCGGTGGCCTCGACGGCGACGAGAACCACGAACAGCAGCGTGGCGACGCGCCGACCGTTCACGCGGGCGAAGAACCGGTCACCGTGGTAGGCCGGGTCGGTCGGGACGAGCCGGCGGACGAGGCGGACGACGGGGTTGCGGTCCGGCGGGGTCTGCTCGCTGTGGCGGAACGCCATCGTGTAACCGGTGTAGATGAGGAACGCGCCGAACACGTACGCCGTCCAGAAGAACGTCTCGAGCAGTTCGGCGCCGACGAAGATGAACACCAGACGGAACACCAACGCACCGATGACCCCCCAGAACAGCACCTTGTGCTGGTAGGCGGCCGGCACCGCGAAGTACGTGAAGATCAACGCGAAGACGAAGACGTTGTCGACCGACAGTGCCTTCTCGATCAGGTAGCCGGCATAGTACGTGCCGGCGACGTCGCCGCCCTGCCACGCCCACAGCAGCACCCCGAACAGCAGACCTGCGGCGATCCAGATCCCCGACCAGGTCAGGGCCTCGCGGAACTCGATGACATGGTTGTCGCGGTGCAGGTACAGATCGACCGCGAGCATCGCGGCGACCCCGACCATGACAGCGGCCCACACCCACCAGGAGACAGCCAACGCAGGACCTTTCGGTCGGCCGGACCCGCTGCCGCGGGCCGGCGCCACTGGTCGACAGTCTCCCCGGGACACCGCCGGTGGGCGGTGACCGCGCCACCGGGGCCCGGATCCGCCGGACCCGTACTGACGACAGCGCGTCGAACGCCGGGTACTCCCCCTCGAACTACGGTCAACTATTCACGAAGCACAGTTCGCCTGTCAAGGGGCGATCGGCTCGCCGACCGGTGGCGGCGGCCCATCCCCGGGACTTACGATGCGGTTTTCACGTCTCGTCGTACGTATGTGGACGCCGCCACCGCAGGAGGACCGCACCGTGTCAGGCACCGACGCGCCGCCGCCGGCACGCCAACGGAGCTGGACGTTCCTGACCAACCACGCCCACGTCCTACTCGCCATCGCCCGCGACCCCACCACCCGGCTGCGTGACGTCGCCGCCACCATCGGCATCACCGAACGCGCCGCGCAGGCCATCGTCGCCGACCTGGTCGCCGCCGGCTACCTGCGCCGCGAACGGGTCGGCCGGCGCAACCAGTACACGGTCAACCGCGCCGGGCACTTCCGCCACCCCGCCGAAGCCGACCGCAGCATCGGCGACCTGCTCAACCTGTTCACCGACTGACCGGCGCCGCCGCCCGCTCCCGCAGATAGGCGTCCAACTGCGCCGCCCCGACCAGCATCGCCCGGCCCCGCGCCGACAACCGGTCGCGCCAGCCCCGCAGCGTCGCCTCCAACGGGGCCACCCCGCCGGCGTCACGGACCTGCGCGATCAGCGGGGCGACCTGCGCCAACAGGTGGCCGCCCCGCCGCAACTGATGGATCAGCAGCACGTCCCGTACGTCGTGCGCGTCGTAGACGCGGTACCCGGTCCGCCGGTCCCGGCTCGGCCGGACCAGCCCGGCCGCCTCCCACTTGCGCAGCGTCGCCGGCCGCAGCCCGAGCCGGGCCGCCAACGGGCCGATGAACGTCCCGCCGGGCACCGGGGCGACCGGGGTCAGCTCGCGCAGCGCCGCCTCGACAGCCCGCACGGTACGCCGGTCCTCCCCCAACTGACAGTGGCTGTCGTCGATGATCCGCAACGCCTCGTCGACCGCGTCCCGGTTCACCGCCCGCATGACCGCCGTCGCCGTGGCGTGACCGTGCCCGCGTACCAGCGCGACGAACGTCCGCAGCGCCTGCGCGTGCAGCGGCGTGTAGCAGCGGTGACCGGCGGCGGTCCGCGCGGCCGCCGGCAGCACACCGGCGTCCTCGTAGTTGCGGACCGCCTGCGTGGACAGACCGTGCTCACGCGCCAGGTCCACCGGCCGCATCGACTCCCCCTCGTTTGAAGGTTCACCGGGCATCGACAGCGTGCCGGACACACAAACCTTCCACCGTCGATTCAACGATACCGTTGAAGCAATGACCATCACGGACCTGGCCCGCCCCGTCGACGGCGACGCCATCTCGGCGTTCCTGCGGGCACAGCCCACCCGCCCCCTGCTGCTCGGCCTCGGCGAAGCCCGGCACTTCGTCGGTGAACTGGGCGAACTACGCAACGAGATCTTCCGCCACCTCGTCACCCACGAGGGCTACCGGTCGATCGCCATCGAAAGCGACTGCCTGCGGGGCCTGCTCGTCGACGGTCACATCGCCACCGGCGCCGGCAGCATCGACGACGTCATGCGCGACGGCTTCAGCCACCAGTTCGGCACCTCGCCGGCCAACCGCGACCTCGTCCGCTGGATGCGGACCTACAACGACGACCACGACCACCAGCTGCGGTTCTTCGGCATCGACGGCCCACTGGAGTACTGGGCGGACAGCCCCCGGACGGCACTGACCGCCCTGCACGACCTGCTCGACGGCCCACTGCCCTGCACCCGGGAAACCCTCGACGCGCTACTGGGACCCGACGACCGCTGGTCGGACGAGGCCACCGTACGGGACCCGTCCCGGTCGATCGGCCGGTCCGCCGACGCCCGCCAACTCCGGCTGATCACCGACGACCTGCTGGCGCTGACCGACACCCAGCTGCCGCAGCTGGACCCTCCGCGCCGCGAACGGGCACAGCTGTACGGGCGTACCGCACTCGGTCTGCTGCGATACCACCACGCGATGGCCGACCCGTCCCCGGACCGACTGTCCCGACTGTCCGCGCTGCGCGACGCCATGATGGCCGCGAACCTGCTCGCCGCCGCCGACCACGGCCCCACCCTGGTCTTCGCCCACAACCTGCACCTGCAGCGCCACCCCGCCGTGCTGACCCTCGGCGACCAGCGGCTACGGATGTGGAGCGCCGGCGCGATCACCGCGACCCGCCTCGGTGACCGGTACGCCTACCTGGCCTCGGCCTTCGGCACGCTCGGCGACGACGCCCCGGCACCGGACACCGTCGAAGGTGCCCTGGCCATGCTGGGCTGGGACAACTGCCTCGTGGACGCCCACGCCCTGGCCCGCGCCCACGCCACAGCGGCGACACGGGTCAGCGAGGACTTCGCCTACTTCCCGCTCGACCCGGCCCAGCTCGACATGGTCGACGGCGTCGTCTTCCTCAACCAGGCCCGTCAGCTGCAGGACCCATGGTGACCCGGCGCGTCCCGCGACCCTGATCGCGCCAGTGGGCCGCGGCCAGCAGGTCCCGCACCAGCGACGCGGTCCGCGTACCGGGGTCGACCACCGCCAACCAGCCGGCGCCACCGTAGACGGGATGGGCGAACACGGTGTCGGCGGCTGCGGGATCGACCCCGGCCGGGTCCTGCCCGACGTGACGCCGCACCTCGTCGCGGCCCACGGCGATGTTGAGCCGGAACACCCCGGGCCGGTCCAGCCGCGACGACGTGTCACCGGGGTAGTCCTTGGTCACGATCGTCGCGAACGGCTGACGCCGGGCCGGGACCGTGCCGTCGGGTGAGACGTAGAAGAACGTGTCACCCCAGCTGATCGGCGGCGTGCCGTCGCCGACGGCCGGCCGCAGCACCAGTACGTCGTCGCCGAGGCCGGCGACGAAAGCGATGATCTCTTCCTGTGTCACCGTTCCAGCGTTACATTGCAGTGCTCGTGGAGACTTCACGCTCACGATCAGCGGTGAACGGGGCCGCATGTCTCCACTCGGGGGCCGTCGGTGCCCGCTCAGCGGCGCTGCGTACGGTCGACGTCGCCCGCCGGGCCGGGTACGGCGTCCAGCAGATCCGCAATCTGGAACGCGACGGCGTCCTGCCGCCGGCGCGTCGCACCGTCGCCGGCCACCGCATCTACGGGGAACTGCACCTGCGGTGCGCGCTGGCCTACCGGCACCTGGCCGCCGCGACGGCACCGGCCGACGCCCGCCGGATCGTCACCGCAGCACACCAGGGCACGCCCGCCGTGATGCTCGCGCTGCTCGACGCCGTACACGCCCGGCTGGACACCGAACGCGCCGCCCTGCGCCGGGCTCAACTGGCCGCCGAGGCCATCGCCGCCGAACCGATCACCGACGTACGGGTGTCCGACGCGATGGGCATCTCCGAACTCGCCGCCGCCCTCGGCGTACGCCCGTCGACCCTGCGGCACTGGCACGCCGAAGGTCTCGTCGTGCCCGACCGGGCCGGCACCACCCGGCGGTACACCCCGGAGCAGGTCCGCGACGCGCGGATCGTGCACCAGCTGCGGGCCGCCGGCTACCGGGTCGCGCCGCTGCGCGCACTGATGCCGCAGCTACGGACCGCCCGCAGGTCGGCCGACGTCCGTACCGCGCTCGCGGCCCGCGACACCGCGATCACCGCTCGGTCCCGGGCCCTGCTCGACGCCGCCGCCGAGCTCGGTACGGTGTCGACCCTCACCGCCGCCCGGGAACCTGTGTCGTGATGAGCCCCTACCAGCGCGCGATCGGTCGGCCCACCGCTGGATCCGACGGTCCCGGTCACCGTCAACTTCCACCCCGACCGCCTCGCCGGGCACCGTACCGTCATCGACGCCCTCGCCGACGACGGCCGGTACCTGTCCCAGTTCGTCACCGCGATCAGCAACGGCGGGCTGACCGCCCACCCCGGCGGTGACCGGTGGCGCTGGGAGAGCACCATGTTCGGCGGTGCCTACGACGACGCGCCCGCGCACCACCGACCGGTGTACGGGGCGCTCGACCCGCGCCACCGGCCCGGGGGCGCGGCGCCCCGGTTCGGCTCGTGTCACCTGAGGCTGTCGCCGACCGTGCTGGACCGGTGCACCTTCTGCTATCCGGACAGCGTGTTCGACCCGACCATGTTCGGTGTCGCCGCCTCCTGCGCGTTGGTCGACCTGCTGGCCGCCGCCGCACACGACGACCCGCTCGACGCCTACGTCGAGGCTCAGGTGCACGGCCCGGTCCGTCTCGACCGCGACGTCGCCGCACTGGTCCTCGACCCGTCGTACCGGGACACCCCGGTGGAGGCCGCCGCCCGGCGGTCGTCCTGCCCGCTGGAATGGCACCGCGGCTTCCAGCTGGACGTCGCCACACTGCGCCGCCACCACGACTACCGGGGCGCCCGGTACGTCGACCTCGGCGTCCGGCTCGCCGTCGACGGCACGCTCACCCCACGGATCATCGGCGACGCCGCCCGCACCGGCCGGTACGACCCGCAGGACCTCAAACGGGTCTGGCACTACCTCGCCCGGTTCGGGGCACCGGACCCGGGCTGACCCCTGCGGCGCGCCGACGCCGGTGACGCCTCACCGCCGCCGTGCCCGCACCAGGACCCGACGTGAGTGGGCGACGAACACCCCGTCGGCGACAATCCGCCGGTGCACCGCCGCCAACTCGTCGCGGTACCGCTCGACGGTGAACCCCGGCACCGTCCAGACGACCTTACGCAGGAACACGATCACCGCCGCGATGTCGAAGAACTCCATCCGCAGCGACTCCATCCGCAGGTCGACCACGTCCAGACCGGCCCCCGTCGCGGCGTCGCGGATCCGGTCCGGGTGCTGATCGGTACGTGGCGGCACCGACACACCCAACGCCGCCCGCAACTCACCGACCGAGTCCGGACCGATCTGCTGCGACAGGTACGTCCCGCCGCGTTCCAATACCCGCGCTACCTCGGGCCAGCGCACCACCGTCGGATGCCGACTCACGACCAGGTCTAAGACGCCGTCGCGAAACGGCAGGTCCTCGTCCTCGGTGGCGTGCACGACGGTCGCCCCGAGCGGGGTGAGCCGCTCGCGGGCCACCTCGACGTTCGGCGGCCAGCCTTCCGTGGCCACCAGGACGGGCGGCGGTGCCGCCACCGTGGCCAGCACCTCACCGCCGCCGGTCTGCAAGTCCACCGCCCGTCGGGCGCCGGCCATCCGCTCGCCCAACAGAGCGGAGTATCCCCAGGACGGGCGCCGCTCGGTTGCCCGGCCGGCGAACCAGGTGAAGTCCCAGCCGGCCACCGGCACCGCCGTCGCCTCGGCGACGTACTCATCGAAGGTCGGCACCGGCTGATTCTTTCGTCGGGCCGGTCGGGGCCTCAACCGGATAACGGCGGCGGCGTGGCCGTCGGGCCGGAGTTGGACGTCGCGTCCCGTGCCACAAGGTGCGTTTGCAGGTACGCCCGCACCTTGTCCAGCAGGGCGGGATTCTCCTCGACCGCCCATGTCACCAGATTGCAGCGGTGGCAGAGCAACTGCCGGACGACTCCGCTGCGGTGGTCGTGGTCGACCGCCAGGCGCCGTGGCGCACCGCCACGGCCGCGCGCTGTCTCGGACTGGCCGCAGATCGCGCACCGCCCTGCCTGGTCGGCCAGCATCTGCTCGTACTGCGCCGAGGTGAGGTTGTACTTCTCGCGCAGGACCTGCGCGTGCGAGACGCGGTCGCCGTCCTTGGTCGCGTAGCGGGCACGTTTGTCCGCCAGGATGCAGGCCTTGCATGGTCTGCGGGGCAGCGCCGAGTGCAGCTGGTCGTAGAAGGCGGTGCGCGGCTTCGTCTGGCCGCATTTTCTGCAGAACACTACGTCGTCACCCACTACTGCACCATACAACCTGTGTGTTGTTGCCGCATAACTGTCATTATGGTGTCTGGCGTCCTCAGGTAAGGCGGGTGACTCAATTATTGGATTGTCGTTATCGGCAATCCAATAATTGGGTCACGTAGTGGCCGTAAGCGATGGCGGGCGACTGGTCCGCTGCGGATCTCCCCCGTGCACACGCACCGTCGGCGCTGGACACCATGTGCCACCATCGTCCGGGTTGCTCCCACCGGACTGATCAGAGAATGCGAGGGACGGGATGAGGGCAGACCACTACGACGGCTTCGCTCGCAGCTACGCGCAGGAGAACGAGTCGGGTCTGTTCAACGCTCACTACGAGCGGCCGGCGATGCTCGCACTCGCAGGCGATGTCCACGGTCGCCGGATCCTCGACGCCGGGTGTGGCGCCGGGCCCCTGTTCGAAGCGCTCCGCACCAGAGGCGCCATCGTGACCGGGTTCGACGCCAGCCCTGCCATGATCGAACTGGCACGACAGAAGCTGGGCGAGGACGCCGACCTACAGGTGGCCGACATCAGCCTGCCGCTACCGTACGCCGACGACACCTTCGACGACGTCGTCGTCTCACTCGTGCTGCACTACCTGCAGGACTGGACGGCACCACTGGCCGAGCTGCGGCGTGTGCTCAAGCCCGGGGGCCGCCTTCTGCTGTCGGTCAACCACCCCCGCATCCTCGAGTCGAGCGACCCCAGCGCCGACTACTTCGCCGTCACGCCGTACTCGTTTGAGTACACGTTCGGCGAGGAACGCGCGATGCTGACCTTCTGGCACCGTCCCCTGCATGCCATGACCGACGCGTTCATCCGGGCCGGCTTCCGGATCGCGGTCGTCAGTGAGCCGCCCTTCTCACCCGACACCCCACGCGAACTGCTCCCGCCCGACCTCGGCGACCGGACGGCCTTCATCTGCTTCATCTTTTTCGTCCTGGAAGCACACTGAGGCCGCTGCTCCGAAGACCGCGCCTGGTGAACACCGTCGAACCGGCCACGGCCAGTGGAGGCCCCAACGCGGCATGAGCCAGGGCGCTGGCGGGCCATCCGGCTGCGGCCGACGAACCCCCGCCCCCGACGGCGCGGCTCCTCGCCCACCTGGTGGCATCGGCGACCGCACCGCGCGCCACGACACAGCAGCGCATCGACGCCGACCTGCAGACCTGGCGAGTGCTCAACGGCGACGTCCTGTCCTTCGACGGACCTGCCGCGCGCCGGTTCGTCACAAGCCCGCCGAGGGTTCGCGCCGACGACACCTGCGGCGGGACGTGGCCGGTGAGCGGCACCCGTTACACTTCGGCGGCGATGGACACCCCGCCGCCGGCCACCGCACCCCCGACCCGGCCCTGTGCGCACTGCGGAACCCCGGTGCCGCAACGGGCCGCCGCCGGCAGACCGTTCCGGTACTGCCGCGACAACGACGGCGCCTGCCAGCGGGCCTCCCGCGCCAACCGGATGCGCCACCGCGACGCGCCGGGCCTGGCCGGACAGCTCGCCCGCAGCTGGGAGCTGGTCGACCGGCTCGACCAGATGGTCGGCACCCTGACCGAGACCCTGCACGCCGAACTGTCCCCCGCCGGTGTCGAACGGCGCGTGGCGCAGGTACGCGCCGAAGCCGCCGCCATGCTCGCCGCCGCCCAGGCCGAACGCGACGACGCCAGACAGGCGGCCGAGTCCGCCGCCGAGGTCGCGGCCACCGCCGGGCGGAACGCGGCTGACGCCGCCGAGCAGGCCCGGCAGGCCCGGCAGCGGGCCGAGGCGGCGGAGTCCGCCGCCGAGGCGGCCCGGGCGGACGCCGCCACGGCGTACGCCGCGCAGACGACGGCGCAGCAGCAGGCGGCCGCCGCCGACGCGTTGCGGCAGCAGGCCGCCGCCGACCTGGCGGCTGCCCGTACCGAGCTGGCGGCCCTCACCGCCGCCCGTGACGACGACCGACGCACCATCGAAGCCCTGCGCCGCGACCTTGCCGCCGCCGACGAGGCGACGAAACAGGCGGCGACGCGGGCAGCGGACGCGCAGCTGCGGTGCCGGCAGGCGCAGCAGGAGGCCGAGCAGGCCGCCGCCGACGCCGCGACGGCTCGTGCCGAGGCCGCCGCGCTTGCCGAGACGCTGCGGGAGGTCCGGGCTGACGCCGACGCGGCCCGCCGCGACGCCGAGCAGGCCACGCGGCGGGCCGATACCGCCGATACCGACGCCGCGTCGGCGCGCGCGGCGGCGGAGACCGCGAGAGAGGAAGCGGAACAGGCCCGCACCGAGGTGGTCACCGCAGCCTCCCGCGTCGAATCGGCCCAGCACGACCTCGCTGCCCGCACCGCCGAACGGGACGCCGTCCGAGCCGAACGGGACGCCGCGCTGGCCCGGGTGGCCGAACTGACCCGTCAGGTCAGCGATCTGGCCGGGGCGTTCGCCGCGCTCAGCGCGACCGGCACCGGCGCACCGGTGACCGCACCGCCGCCGGGCACATCCTCGTCACAGTGACATACATCGCATCCGTGCCGTCACCGGTGTGCCAAACTTCGTTAACGCCACGTTTCAATCGCCTGACAATGCCCAACGCCGGACCGTGTCGACGCGGCGACGGGCGCCCGCCGGATACGCTCGCACAGGTCGTGCGCGGACTGGCGTCACCGGGGCGGCGCCGACCGACGGCGGGAATCGCCCGCCCCGCGCACATCGTTACACCTGAAGACCAGCACCACGACCGAGGGGATAGCCGATCATGGGCGAGCGCATGCTGCGCGGAAGCCGTCTGGGAGCAGTCAGCTACGAGTCCGACCGCAACACGGAGCTCGCGCCGCGCCAGACCCGCGAGTACCTCTGCGCCAAGGGGCACCAGTTCGAGGTCCCGTTCGCCGTCGACGCAGAAGTCCCGGTCACCTGGGAATGCAAGTTCGACGGCAGCGTCGCCCGGCTGGTCGACGGCAACGAACCGGAGCAGAAGAAGGCCAAGCCACCGCGTACCCACTGGGACATGCTGCTGGAGCGCCGGTCGATCGCCGAACTCGAGGACATCCTGGCTGAACGTCTGCAGGAGGTCCGCAACCGTCGCGGCGGTGTCTGACCCGGGGGCGAACACCCGGTCCGGCTGTAGCAACGGTGTGGGGCCCGTACGCGTCGCGTACGGGCCCCACACCGTTTCACACCACGATCAGCGTGGATCCACGATCTCGCCCTCGATCGTCGGGCCGTCCGCCGCCTGCTGGGCGGTGCCCGGGTCGGCCGGCGACGGCCCACCAGTCGACGACGGCGGATACACCCGGACCCGCCGTGGGCCGAAAACCTGTCCGGCCGCCGCTGACGACATCCGCCGCTCCGCCGCGACCTGGACCCGGCGGCGCACCAGCCGCCGCACCGGCGGCACCGCCAGCACCGCGCCGGCGGCACCGCTGACCAGACCGGGCGTCGCCAGCAGCAGACCGGCGACAAGACCGAGCACACCGTCGCTGACCTGCTCGCCAGGGGGCTGACCGGCCTGCGCCGCCGCCCGGAAGTTGCGCCACGCGCGGACACCTTCCCGCCGCAGCAGCACCATTCCCGCCATCGACGCCGCGATCACCACCAGCAGCGCCCAGCCGTACCCGATCTGGCGGGCCACCGACACGAAGACGACGAGTTCCAGAATCAATCCGGCGACCAGCGCCAGCGGAATCCAGCGCACCCGTCGACGCATGTCACCTCCAGCGAACGTGCGGTGTGGCGTCACCCGTCCAGCATGACACGCCGTACCGTCACGGCCAGCGCGCCGGCGACGCCGCGTCGCGGTCACGCCGTCCCGCGCCGGTGACCGCGTCACGACGGGCCCGCAGCCCCCACACCGTGACCCGCCACAGCGCCTCCCGCACGATCGCGGCGCTCATCTTGCTGGCACCCTGCTCTCGCTCGGCGAAGGTGATCGGCACCTCGACGATGCGGAACCCCTCCCGGTACGCCCGCCAGGTCAGCTCCACCTGGAACGAGTAGCCCTGCGACGACACACTCCCGTAGTCGATCTTGTCGAGGACCGGCAGCCGGTACACCCGGTACCCGCCGGTCGCGTCACGCACCGGCATCCCCAACGCCAACCGGGTGTACAGGTTGCCGCACTGCGACACCACCCACCGGTGCCGGGGCCAGTTCAACACCTCACCGCCCGGCACCCAGCGCGACCCGATGACCACGTCGGCGCCCACGGCCGCGTCCAGCAGCGCCGGCAGCTGCTCCGGCGCGTGCGAGCCGTCGGCGTCCATCTCCACGACCGCGTCGTAGCCACGGTCCTTCGCCCAGCTGAACCCGGCGACGTACGCCGCGCCCAGGCCCTGCTTGCCGGGTCGGTGCAGCACGAACACCTGCCCGTCGGCGGCGGCCAGCTCGTCGGCGACCGCGCCGGTGCCGTCCGGCGAGTTGTCGTCGGCGATCAGGACGTCGACCTGCGGCACGGCAGCCCGGACCCGCCCCACGATGAGCCGTACGTTGTCCGCCTCGTTGTAGGTGGGGATGACCACCAGCACCCGACCGACACCCGGGTAGCCCTCCGGGCCATCGCCTGCCGACACCGCCTCGCTCACCGTGCCTCCGCATCCACGCCGCCCGAGCGCCGTCGCAGCCACGCCGCCGCGACCACGACCGCCCCAGCGGCCACCACCAGCACCATCTCGGGCCAGAAACCTGTCCGAGTCGCAAGAGTACGCGTCGAGCCCAGATCCAACTCACTCACCACGACGGCGGCGGTGTTGAACTCCGTCGCCTGCGACACCCGCCCATTGTCATCGACGAATGCCGATACGCCAACCGTGGAGGCCATCAGCCCCGCCCGGCCGTGTTCCACCGCCCGCAGCCGCACCATCGCCAACTGCTGACCCGCCTCCGCGGCGTTGAACGTCGCGTTGTTCGTCTGCACCGCCAACACCTGCGCCCCACCGGTCACCGTGTCGCGGACCAGCCCGTCGTAGGCCACCTCGAAACAGATGATGCCGCTGACCGTCACCGGCCCCACCCGCAGCACGCCCGGCTCCGAACCGGCAACGAAATCCGCCCGGACCAGATCCACCTGATCAGTGACCATCCGCGCCAACCGCCGAAACGGGACATACTCGGCAAACGGCACCGGATGCCGCTTCACGTACACCTGCTCGACGCCACCGGAACCCGAACCCGGCTCCCACACCAGACTCACGTTGCGCACCTCCCCCTCACCGGGCCCGTACGCCAACGCACCCACCACGATCGGCACCCCGACGGCCGCCGCCGCCTCGTCGATACTCGCCGCCGCCCGCGCGTCCCGCATCGGATCCACATCACTGGCGTTCTCCGGCCACACCACCAGATCCGGCGCCGGCACCTGCCCTGCCCGCACCTGCTCCGCCAACCGCACCGTGCCCTGCACATGGTTGTCCAGCACCGCCCGCCGCTGCGCGTTGAAATCCAACCCCATCCGCGGCACGTTGCCCTGCACGATCGCCACCGTCACCGACCCCGCCGCACCACCACCCAGCGGCACCACCGCCCCCACCAGCAGCACCCCCGCCGCGACCAGCACACCACCGGCGGCCACCAGCGCCGACCGGCCCACCCGCCACCGCCGCCACACCGCCGCCGCCAGCACCCCACCGGCCACCGCCACCACGAACGTCACCAACGGCGCACCACCGACCGCCGCCCACGCCAACGCCGGCGAATCACTCTGACTGAACGCCAACCGCCCCCACGGAAACCCACCGAACGGGGTCCGACCCCGCAACGCCTCCTGCCCCACCCACAACACACCCGTCACCACCGGCCACACCACCAGCCGCCGCCGGTCCACCACCGGCGACACGAACGCCGCCGCCGCCCCCAGCACCGCCAGGTAACTGGCCTGCAGCCCCGACAGCAGCACCCACGGCAAACTCCCGGTATGCAGATTCGTCCAACTCAGCAACGGCGCGAAGAACACCACCCCGGCGAGGAAACCGACACCCGCGCCCGCCCACCACCGCCGACGGTGCACCGCCACCGCCAACGCCGCCACCCCCACCGGCGCCGCCCACCACAGGTCGTACGGCGGAAACGCCACCAGCAGCGCCACCCCGGCGACCACCGCCAACCCCACCGCCACCGGAACCGGCACCGCCCGACCCGGCACCGCCGACACCGACGGACCCGACCGCACCGGCACCGCCACCGCATCCACCATCGCCACGTCGAGCCCCACTGCGCCGCGGGCCACCGCCCACGGCGGCCTCTCCGATACGTCCGACGAAGGCTACCGGCAACCCGGACCCGGCGGCGACGCAAGCGACCACCGCGAACGGCGTACCGTCCGCACACGAAGAATCGGGGCGCGGCCGGTCGGCCGCGCCCCGCACTCCCAGGCCCCCGCCGGTGCGACAGGACACCCGTGCAGTGACCTTCGGACCGACCCACCGGGAACTGGCTGCCCCCGACGGGCCGTTGTCTACTGGCCCTGCACGACCACCTGCCCACACACCGGAAAGTCGCGGCCGGTCCGCGCCGCCTCGCCGACCCTCGCCCACTGGACCTGGCCGATGCGGACACCACCTGTGGCTGACCCACAAGTGGCCCACCCGCACTGCGACACACGTCGCTCGGCCAGCGGACGAAGAAACGAAGCGAACATCAGCCGCTTCCCGTGGTAGGACTCAAAGACGGTACGCGCCAGACCCCCCGTGCTGTCAACCCGACCCAGGGCATCGACCACCACCTACCGCGTGTCGACCGGCGTGTCCCCGCCGACCACCGGCCGCCACCCCCGGCACCGCCACCACATGACGCTCCAGCAGACCCGCCGCCGCCTGCGGAAACTCCCCCGCCAGCAGACCCGCCGCCGCCAACACGTACGACGTGTCGACCACCGGCACCGCCGCCCGCGGCACCAGCCAGCCGCCACCCCGGTCGTCGACCAGCCGCCGCAACACCCCACCCGCGTCGGCCCCCGCCGCGTGCCGCAACACCCCACCCGAACCCACCAGCCACCGCACCCGCCGCAGATCCCGACCACCGCCCGGCTCCTGCCCGCCCCCGCGCGCGTGCCGACGCACCGCCACCACCGCCGCCAACTCCACCAGCCGCAGATCCACCGCCCGACCCGCCGCATCGACCGGCACCAGACCCGGACACGCCACCCGCCGCGCCGCCAACGGCGTCAACACGGCCGCCTCCTCATCACCGACCAGACGCTCCGCCACCGCCGCGGCCACCACACCCGCCGCACCCGCCCGCACCCCCAGATCGCCCTCCACTGTGCGGGCCTGACCCCACCAGCCGGCCACCTCCGGCGTCGGCACCGGCTCGGCACCCGCCGGCTCACCGTCCGGCGCCACCACCGAATACACGTCCGTCGTCGCCCCACCCACATCGACCACCAGCACATCGCCCCCCACCCGGTCAGCGAGGACCCCCACCCCCGACACCACCGCGTCCGGCGTCGCCGCCCGCACCCTCGATGCGAACCGGCCGTCACGCGACAACCCCGAACCGCCGATCACATGCCGCAGAAACACCTCCCGCACCGCCGCCCGCGCCGCCGCCGGCGACAACACCCCCAACCGGGGAAGCACGTTGTCCGCCACCGTCACCGCCACCCCCGCCGCCCGCAACGCGGCGGCCGCCGCCGCCCGCCCCTGCACGTTGCCCGCCACCACCACCGGCGAAGACATCCCCGCCGACGCCAACCGCGCCGCGTTGTGCAGCAGCACCTCCACGTCACCGCCGTCGGTCCCGCCGACCAGCAGCACCACATCCGGTGCCGCCGCCCGCAGCCGCGCCACCTCCGGCGCGTCCAACCGGCCCGCCGCCACATGCACCACCCGCGCACCCGCCGACAACCCCACCCGGACCCCCGCCCGCGCCGTCACCAACGGCTCGTACCCCACCACCGCCAACCGCAGCCCACCACCCGCCGACGAACACACCAGCCACGGCGCACCCCGCACCCCGCCCGGCACCCGCGCCTCCGCCGCCGTCACCGCCGCCGCGAGGCCCTCCCACACATCCGAGGCCACCGTCGTCGGATGCGCCGCCGACGCCAGCAACGCCCCGTCGGCCGTGTCGACCACCACGACCTTCGTCACCGTCGACCCGACATCGGCACACACCGCCACGCTCACCCGGCACCACCCGCCGCCGGCACCACCACCGTCCCCGACGCCGTCACCGCCACCAACGGCGGCACCACCACCCGCGCCGCCGACACCGACAGGTCAGGCCGCCCCCGACACACCACCGCGCATTCGAACCGCACCGACCGGCTGCGGACCCCCACCCGTACCACCGTCCCGGTCGCTTCCACCACGTCCCCGGCCCGCACCGGCGCCACGAACCGCACCTCGTCGTAGCCCGCGAACAACCCCTCGTCGCCGTCACCCCGGATACACAACTCCGTCGCCACGTCACCGAACAGACCCAGCACGTATGCGCCGTCGACCAGACCACCCGCGTAGTGCGCATGCCCGTACGGCACGTACCGCCGATGCGTCACCGACAACCCGACCACCGCGCTCACGACGCCGCCACCCGCCCCCGCGCCACCACCGCGTGCACCAGATAACTCGCCACCTCACGCGGTGTCGCACCCCGACCGAAGATCCGGTCCACCCCCAGCTCCCGCGCCATCAGCTCGTCGAACCGGGGACCACCGACCACCAGCAACGGCCGCCGCGACGCCGGCACCGCCTCCCGCACCGCCGCCGACAACTCCCGCACATTGTGCAAATGCGCATCGCGCTGCGTCACCACCTGGGAAACCAGGACCGCGTCCGCGTCCACCCGCACCGCCTCCTCCACCAACTCGGCCACCGACACCTGCGCCCCCATGTTCACCACCGCGAACTCCCGGTAGTACTCCAGACCCTTCTCCCCCGCGATCCCCTTCACGTTGAGAATCGCGTCGATGCCGACCGTGTGCGCGTCCGTACCGATACACGCCCCCACCACCGACAACCGACGCCCCAACCCGCCCCGCACCGCCGCGTTGACCTCCCTGGCCGCCAACAACGGAAAGTCCCGCTCCACCACCCGCACCGCCGACAGATCCACCAGATGACGCACCCGCCCGTACACCACGAAAAACGTGAACCCCTCCCCGACCGGCGCCGCGTGCACCACCATCACCGCCTCCAGCCCCATCTTCTGCGCCAACTGCGCCGCCGCGCCCTCCGCCCGCTTACCCGCCGGCACCGGCAACGTGAACGACACCTGCACCATCCCGTCACCGGTCGTGTCCCCGTACGGACGCACCACCTCAGCCACCGACACCACCACCCACCGGCTCCGCCAACAACTCAGACACCGGATTGACGTACCCGTCGGCCTGCACCACGACCCCGTCACGGCCCTTACCGCCGTCCACCGGCCGACGCATCACCCCGAACGTGCCGTCGGCGATCGCCGACAACAACGACCCGTCGACGATCCGCTCCAACAACTCCACCGCCTCACCCAGCACCTGCCCGGCCCGCCGCTGAATGAACCCACCCGGCGCCGGAACGAAATCCTCCGCCAACCCCCCGGCCGCACCCAGCACGTACCGCACGTTCTGCAACGCGATGTCCCGGTCACTCAGCCACGGCGTCGCCACCGCCTCCGTCATCATGCCGACCAGCAGAATCCCCTGCCCCGTCAACACCCCCGCCAAATTGAAAAACCCGTTCAACAGATTCCCCCGGAACACGTCACCGGTCATGTGCCGGGTCGGCGGCATCCACTTCAACGGCGCATCCGGAAACAACTCCCGCGCCAACAACGCATGCGCCAGCTCCAAGCGGAACGACTCCGGCACCGACGGATCGATCTCGAACGCGTGCCCCAGCCCCAACTGCCAGTCCGCCAACCCCGCCTCACGGGCGAAGAACTCGTTCAGCAGCTGCGACACCGTCACCGTATGCGCCGCCTCCACCGCATCCGCCGTCGTCAGATAATTGTCCTCACCAGTGTTGATGATGATGCCCGCCCTCGCATGCACCTGCCGCGAAAACCGCTGATCCACGAACGTCCGAACCGGATTGATGTCCCGGAACAAAATCCCGTACATCGAATCGTTCAACATCATGTCCAGCCGTTCCAGACCGGCCAACGCCGCCATCTCCGGCATACACAGACCCGACGCGTAATTCGTCAACCGCACATACCGGCCCAGCTCAGCCGACACCTCGTCCAACGCCGCCCGCATCAACCGGAAATTCTCCTGCGTCGCGTACGTTCCCGCGAACCCCTCCCGCGTCGCCCCCTCCGGCACATAGTCCAACAACGACTGCCCCGTCGACCGGATCACCGCGATCACATCCGCACCGGCCCGCGCCGCCGCCTGCGCCTGCGGCACATCCTCATGGATGTCCCCCGTCGCCACGATCAGATACACCCACGGCCGCCGCGGCGGATCACCCCACCGCGCCACCAGCCGCTCCCGATCCCGCCGCGCCGCGTCCACCCGCCCCACCCCGACCGCCGCCGCAGACCGCGCCCACCGCCGCGCCGCCCGCGCCGCCGCACCCGAGGGCACCTCGAACCGCGCCCCACCCGACGCCGCCTCCTGCGCCAACCGGGTCAACGCCGCCCCGTCCACCCGCGACCCTCCACCCCGCAGCACCGCGTCACACACCGGCACCGCCACCCCGTACCCCAAACCCACCTGGTCCGCCACCGCGTCCACCAACCGGTTCACCCACGGAATCCCCTCCGCGTCCGCCCCGGCCACCCCCATCAACCGCAGCACCGCCCGCTCCACCGACACCGTCGTACGGCTCCGCGCCAACTCCACCACCGGCGCCCCCGCCCGCGCCGCCAACTCCCGTGCCCGCGCCACCACCACCGGGTCCAGGCCCAACACCCCGCTCACCCCGCACCCACCGCGACCTGCTCCGCCGCCACGAAGATCTCCCGCCCCCGCGACACCGTCCGCAGACACCTCGGCAACGGCGTCGGATCCGCCGGACCCCACACCGCCGGATCGTCCGCCAGCACCACCGGCAACCCCTGCGGCGACACCCCCGCCGGAGCCGACCACACCGCGAACGTCGCCGCCGCACCCAACGCCAACACCCCCTCCCGGGACGCGTCCACCACCCCCGGCGGCAACGCCCGCCACCCACCCCGGGTATGCGCCGCGAACGCCGACCGCACCGCCAACCGCGACGCCGGATTGAAATGCGCCGCCGCCGCCCGCACCGCACCCCACGGATCCAGCGGCGTCACCGGCGAATCCGACCCGAACGCCAACGGCACCCCCACCCCGTGCAGCACCGCGAACGGATTCGACGCCAACGCCCGCTCCGCCCCCAACCGGGCCGCGTACATCTGCCCGTCACCACCCCACAACCTGTCGAACGCCGGCTGCACACTCGCCACCACCCCGAACTCCACGAACGCCGCCACCACCCGCCGATCCAGCAACTCCACATGCTCCACCCGGTGCCGACCCGCCCGCAGCCGCTCCACGCCGACCTGACGCGCCGCCGCCGCGAACCCGTCCGCCACCGCCGACAACGCCGCGTCACCGATCGCGTGGAACCCGCCCTGCACCCCCGACCGGACGCACTCCACCAGATGCGCCGCCACCTGATCCGCCGTCAGGAAACACCGGCCACAACCGTCCCGGTCCACATACGGCCGCGACACGTACGCCGTACCCGAACCGAACGCACCATCGACGAACAGATCACCCCCCGCACCCACCGCACCCAGCTCCCGCGCCCGCGCCGCCCCCATCAACTCGCCCCAGTAGCCGTACACCTCCGGCAGCCCGTCCCCCGACATCGCCAACACACCGGCGAAATCCGCCTCCGACGAGATCACCGGACCACCACACTCGTGCACCGCCGCGATCCCCGCCCGCGCCGCCGACTCCAACGCCGCCCGCTGTGCGCCCGCCCGCTGCACCGCCCCCAACGCACCGAACGCCACCGCCCGCACCGCATGATGCGCATCCGCCCGCACCCAACTCGACACCCCGCCCGCCACCGGCCCGTCCGCCTCGGTCGTCGGCGCCGGCGGCACCGCCGCCAGCAGCGCCTGCGACACCAACGCCGAATGCATCGACGCCTGCGACAGATACACCCGCCGACCACCAGCCGCACTCGACAACTGCCCCGCGTCCGGCGGCACCGCCCGCTCCCACGTCGACTCGTCCCACCCGTGCCCCAGCACCACCGCGTCACCCGGCAGCCCCGCCGCGAACCCCGCCACCCGGTCCAGCAGCTCCTGCGGCGACCGCACCGCCGACAGGTCCAGCCCGCCCGACACCAGACCGGTGTCCGTCACATGCACATGGGCGTCCACGAACGCCGGCGTCACCACCGCCCGGTCCAGCTCCACCACCACATCGGCCCGGGGCGCGTCCGCATCCACCCCCAGCCAGGCGATCCGGCCGTCGCGCACCAGCAACGCCGTCGCCCCCGGCTGCGCCGGACAGTACAACCGGCCACCCCGGTACAGCACCGCAGGCAGATCGGCACCGGACACCATCGCAGGATTCGTCATGACGATCAGTCTGCCGCCAGCCGGGCCTCGAACAACGCCCGAACCCCCGGCTCGGCACGCAGCAGCCCCACCGCGAACTCCGCATGACCCGGCACGAACCCGTTACCGACCAGCATCGTCACATCCGCTGCCAGCCCCTCGGCACCCAACGCCGCCGCCGCGAAGCTCGTCGCCATCGAGAAGAACACCACCGTCCCACCATCGGCGGTCGCCAGCACCGCCCCGTGCTCACAACCGGGGACGTCGACACAGACCACCGTCACATCGGCCCCGCCGCCCAGAACCTCGCGCACGGCGGCCGACACCGCCACCGGATCCCGCGCGTCCGCCACCACCACCGCCGACGCCAGACCGGTCGCCGCCAGCCGGTCACGCTCCGCCCCGGTCGGCACCACCCCGACCGTACGGGCGGCACCCGCCCGCCGCGCCGCCGCCACCGCCAGGCAGCCACTCTTGCCCGCCGCCCCCAGCACCGCCACCGACAGCCCCGCGCGT
Organism: Solwaraspora sp. WMMA2101; assembly: GCF_049179175.1. Classification (NCBI taxonomy): domain Bacteria; kingdom Bacillati; phylum Actinomycetota; class Actinomycetes; order Micromonosporales; family Micromonosporaceae; genus Solwaraspora; species Solwaraspora sp. WMMA2101. The sequence continues at coordinate 80,829 of NZ_JBMHMA010000006.1, forward strand.
GGGTCCGCCGGCACCTGCCGGCGGACCACCCGGTCGGTCAACGCCGGCGCACCACACACGTCGAACACCGCCAACGCCAACCGGTCCGGCAGATCAGCCGGCAGCGGAGCCACCACGGTACGGCCGAACAGGATCGCGTGGCCCGTACACGGCACCTGCTCCCCGGTACCGTCCCAACCCGCCAGCCCGTCGGTGACCACCAACGGCGTCAACGTCAACGAGACCAGGCTGGCCACCCGCTGCCCCACCCGCACACCGGCGCTCGACCGGGGACCGACCGCGTCGACCGTGCCGATCAGCATCCCACCGGAGCCGGTCACCGGGTTGTGCATCTTCCCCCGCCGCGCGATGATCCCCGCGACCTCGGCACGCACCGCCGCGCCGTCACCGCCGTGCGCCTCGCGCAGTTGGCGGAAGCTCGCCGCGTCGAGGTTGAGCCGCTCCACCCGGATCCGGATCTCGTCGTCGGCGATCCGGGGATCGGTGTCCAACCGCCAGGCCGCCTGCGGCAACGCGCCGACCGGCTCGCGTACCCGATGCAGACCGACCGGCGACGACACCGCACCCTCCCTCGCAGCAGACCCGCCTGCCGTCAAGAACCTCAACCTGGACCTGACAAGACGGGAAGTCTTCCGGCAGAATAGTGGTCCAGCGAAAAGATATCCAGATGCCTTCGAGGTCGGCCCGCAGGAGCACACATGCCGCAACCCATCTCGGCCGCGACCACCTCGGCCACCCCGCACCAGCCGTACGCCTACCGCCGACGCCCCCTCGTCGAACCCGACTGGACCCGGCTGCCCGGATGGCGGCACGTCACGACCGACGAGTGGCACTCCGCCCAGTGGCAGCGGGCCCACTGCGTCAAGACCGTCGCCCAGCTACGCGCCGTCCTCGACGACCTGGCCGACGACAGCTTCTACGCCGACCTCGCCGCCGACCAGACCGGCAACGCCACGATGTCGATGCTCATCACCCCACAGATGATCAACACGATGGTCCCCGACCGGACCCCCGACACCGACTCGCTGCGCGCCGACCCCGTCCGCCGCTACATGCTCCCGCTGGCCAGCGACCGCCGCACCGACTGGCCGTCCCACCCGTACGCCAGCCGCGACTCGCTGCACGAACACGACATGTGGGTCGCCGAGGGCCTCACCCACCGCTACCCCACCAAGGTCCTCGCCGAACTCCTCGCCACCTGCCCGCAGTACTGCGGGCACTGCACCCGGATGGACCTCGTCGGCAACTCCACCCCCACCGTCGACAAACTCCGGCTCACCCTGCGGCCCGCCGCCCGCTACCAGGCCCAACTCGACTACCTGCGTACCCACCCGCAGGTACGCGACGTCGTCGTGTCCGGCGGCGACGTGGCGAACCTGCCCTGGCGACACCTCGAGAGCTACCTGCAGGGCCTGCTCGACATCGACACCGTCCGCGACATCCGGCTGGCCACCAAGGCGTTGATGGGGCTACCACAGCACTGGCTGCAACCCGACGTCGTGGCCGGCCTGGAACGGGTCGCCCGGACCGCGGCCAGCCGCGGCGTCAATCTGGCCATCCACACCCACGTCAACCATGCCCAGTCGCTCACCCCACTGGTCGCCCGCGCCGCGCAGACCGCCCTCGACGTCGGCATCCGCGACGTCCGCAACCAGGGTGTGCTGATGCGCGGTGTCAACGCCGACCCCGACTCCCTGCTCGACCTCTGCTTCGGGTTGCAGGGCGAAGCCGGCATCCTGCCCTACTACTTCTACCTGTGCGACATGATCCCCAACGCCGAACACTGGCGGGTCCCGGTCGCCGCCGCCCAGCAACTGCAGCACGACATCATGGGCTACCTGCCCGGCTATGCCACCCCGCGGATCGTCTGCGACGTCCCCCTCGTCGGCAAACGGTGGGTGCACATGCACACCGAGTACGACCGGGAACACGGCATCTCCTACTGGACGAAGAACTACCGCACGTCGCTCGACGGCGACACCGACGACGCCCTCGACCGCCGCTACCCCTACTACGACCCGATCGACACGCTGCCGGAGTCCGGCCAGCGGTGGTGGCGCCGGCAGCGGAACCAGGCCTGAGACCGCCGGACGAAGGCCTGGCACGGAATCGGCCGGGCGGCCCCGTCACGGGGCCGCCCGGCCGATTCGATATCGACGCGCCTACTCAGGCACCGAACGCGTCCTTCACGTTGCGCCCAGCGTCCTTGGCGTGCTCGCCGGCCTGCTTGGTGCGCGCCTTACTCGCCTCCGCCGCACCTTCGGCCCGCATCTGCTCGTTGTCCGTGGCCGCGCCGTAGCGCTCCTTCGCCTGTCCCTTGAGCTCCTCGGCCTTGTTGCGCGCCTTGTCGGTCATGCTCATGGTGGTCACTCCTTCAGGTGCATCGGGTCGGCCGGTACTCCGCCTGTGCTTCCTGAGTTCCCCCGCTCAGTGCTGCCCAAACGAGTGTCGTGAGGGTGTGCCGGTTGGCACGCCTTCTCAGGCATCCTAGGATGATAGGTTGTTGGGGATCGGCACAGTGACCGCCGGCCCGATGCCGGATGCGTACCTGCCGGTCAGGTCAGCCGGGGCGGACGGGCCTCGTACGGCGTGGACAGCACCACGGTGGTCCGGGTCGTCACGTTGGCCGCGGTCCGGATCTCCTGCAGCAACCGTTCCAGCTCCGCCGGGCTACCCACCCGCACCAGCAGCAGGTAGAAGTCCTCCCCCGCCACCGAGTAGCACGAGTCGATCTCGGCCAGGTGCGACAACCGCTCCGGGGCGTCGTCAGGCTGCGACGGATCGAGCGGCCGGATCGCCACGAACGCACTCAGCGGCAGACCCACCGCCTCGTAGGACACCCGCGCCGCGTACCCCTTGACGACGCCCCGCTGCTCCAGGCGCCGGACCCGCTGATGGACCGCCGACACCGACAGACCCACCCGCTCGGCGAGGTCGGTGTACGACACCCGGCCGTCAGTGGTCAACGCGGTGACAATGGCGCGATCGGTCTCCTCCACGGCGGCAAACCTACCGCCGCCGCCCGGTGCGCGCGAGGCCGATACCCGCGTCGAGCGGACTCCCCCGCGCAGGTCTCAGTCCCGGGCGAGGGCGCGGGAGATCACCACCCGTTGGATCTGGTTCGTGCCCTCCACGATCTGCAGCACCTTCGCCTCCCGCAGATAGCGCTCCACCGGGTGGTCGCTGACGTAGCCGTACCCGCCGAGCACCTGAACCGCGTCGACGGTGACCCGCATCGCGACGTCCGTGGCGAACAGCTTCGCCTTCGCCGACTCGACCGCGTACGGTCGACCGGCGTCGCGCAACCGGGCGGCGGCCAGGGTCAACGCCCGCGCCGCCGACACCTGGGTCGCCATGTCGGCGAGCAGAAACCCGAGGCCCTGCAGATCGATGATGCGGCGACCGAACTGCTCCCGCGCACGGGCGTAGCCGACCGCGTGGTCCAGCGCCGCCTGGGCCAGGCCCACGGCACAGGCCGCGATCCCCAATCGGCCGCCCGCCAGCGCCGACATCGCCACCGTGAAGCCCTGGCCGGGCTCGCCCACCACCTGGTCGGTCGACACCCGGGCGTCGTCGAAGACCAACTGCGCCACCGGCGACGAACGCAGGCCCATGGTCCGCTCCGCCGGCTGCGCGGCCATCCCCGGCGTACCGGCGGGAACCAGCAGGCAGGAGATCCCGCCCGCTCCCGGACCACCGGTCCGGCAGAAGACGTTGTAGAAGTCGGCCACCGCGGCGTGGGTGATCCACGCCTTCGTCCCGGACACCACGTAGTCGGCACCGTCGCGGACCGCCCGGGTGGTCAACGCCGCCGCGTCCGAGCCGCCCTGCGGCTCGCTGAGGCAGTACGCACCGAGCAGGTCCCCGCCGAGCATCTCGGGCAACGCCTTGCGCTGGCGTTCGCTGCCGAACTCGGCGACCGGACCGCAGGACAGGGTGTGCACGCTCACCGCCTCGGCGACGGCCAGCCACCGGCTCGCCAGCACCTCCAGCACCTGCAGGTAGACCTCGTACGGCTGGCCACCGCCACCGTCGGCCTCGGCAAACGGCAGCCCCAGCAGGCCCGCGCGGCCCAAGGTCCGGAGCACCTCGCGGGGAAACTCGCCGCGCGACTCGAAGTCGTCTACCCGACCGGCCAGCTCCCGGTCGGCGATCTCGGTGGTCAACTCGATCAGGTCGTACGCCTCCGGGGAGGGCAGGATCCGTTCGACGGTCATCTCAGGGCGCTCCTGGGTGGTGAGCGGGTCCGACGCCGACCACGGTGGTGGTCGGCGGTGCCGCGACGACACCCTGCAAGCTTAACGTTCGTTTGGTAGCGGGACGGACGAGTGCAGACCGAGCGCGGTCGCCACCAGCGGCCGGGTCCACGCCACGTCGGTCAACAGCCCGGTATGGTCGACGAACTGGTCCACCCCGCCCAGCGCCGGCAGCGCACGCAGCCGGGCGTCGCCGATCGCCGCGCGCAACGCCCGGACGAACCGACCGGCGTCGAGCACCAGGAACGGCCGGTCGTGGAACGGACGTACGGTCGGCTCCACCGGGTCGGCCAGCCCCAGGGCGTTGGTCCGCGCCGCCAGCAACTCGTACGCCCGGCACAGCTGCCCGGTACGGACCTGCCAGCTGTCCGTCGTCGCCGCCACCGACAACACCCCCGCCAGGCCATCGACGTCGGGCAGGCGGGCGAACGCCGTGCCCAACCATTTGCCGTACGGCGGATAGCGCTGCCCGACCAGCAACGCCAGCCGCATCAGGTCACGGATCAACCGGGCGGCCACCACCGCGCCGCCGATCTCGTCGCCCACCTCACCGCACCGACCGACGAACGGCTCCTCGCCGGCGACCCGCGACCAGCCGGCCGCCAGGACGTAACGCCACACGTCGTCCGGGTACCAGGCCAACCGGTCCCGTCGGGCACACAGCCCACCGCCGCCACGGTCACCGCCCGGTGCCGACGGCCCCACCGGCAGCCCGTCGTGAAACACGTCCCCGCCGGTGAACTCCGCCAGCCGCTGGGTCGGGACCGCGAGCCAGTCCAGCAGCGCCACCCCGGACAGTGGGTCGAAGCCCAGTGCCCGTCGGCACCAGTCGCCGATCCGGGTCACCGTCACCCCGTGCCGGGTCCCGTTCAGCGTCGGCACCCCGAGGCTGCGGGACGCGTCCGGGGTGAACCGGGTCGGAAAGCCCAGGTAGGTCTCCGGCAGGGCGGCACCGACCTCGTCGCGCACCCGGTCGACCAGGTCGGGGCCGGCGTCGTGCAGGAGGATCTGCAGCCGTGGACCCCAGTCGTGGTCGCGGGACCGGACCGTGTCGAATCCGAACAGCTCCGAACCGTTGTCGACGCGCGCCGCGGCGTAGCTCAGCCCCGGAAACCGGGTGGTGAGCACCGGTTCCACCACGTCGTGGTGGAACCGCCGGCTCAGCTCCAGACCAGGCAGGAAGCTCATGTTCGCAGCCTGCCGTACCGGAGCCGGACGTGACCGGCCAACCGGTGGGTCCGGCCCGCATGGTGGGTGCGGGCGCTCAGCGGTGTCGGTGGCGTGTGCGAGGCTGGACCACGTGACCCGACACGACTCCCTGCTGGCGGTCGACGCGCCCAGCCTGTACTTCCGGGCCTACTTCGGGGTGCCCGAGGCCGCCGCCCGCACCGACGCCGGTGAGCCGGTCAACGCGGTGCGCGGCTTTCTCGACATGCTCACCTCGCTGGTCACCCGCCGCCGACCGGGGCAGCTCATCTGCGCGCTCGACCACGACTGGCGACCGGCCTGGCGGGTCGAGCTGCTGGCGACGTACAAGGCCCACCGGGTGGCGCCCGCCGGCGGTGAGATCGTCCCGGACACCCTCGCCCCGCAGGTACCGGTGCTTCTGGAGGTGCTGGCGGCACTCGGCGTACCGGCCGTCGGCGTGGCCGGCTACGAGGCCGACGACGTGCTCGGCACCCTGGCCACCCACCACCGTGGCCCGGTCGAGGTGGTCTCCGGTGACCGGGACCTGTTCCAACTGGTCGACGACGACCACCCGGTCCGGCTGCTCTACGTCGGCCGAGGGGTGGCCAGGCTGGAGGACTGCGACGACGCGGCCGTGCGGGACCGGTTCGGCGTGCCGGCCGACGCGTACGCCGACTTCGCGGCGCTGCGTGGCGACCCCAGTGACGGGCTGCCGGGGGTGCCCGGCGTCGGGGCCAAGACCGCGGCCCGGCTGCTGGAACGCTACGGCGACCTCGCCGGGATGCTCGCCGCGCTCGACGATCCCGCCGCCGGCTTCGCCCCCGGTCTGCGGCGGCGACTGGCCGACGCCCGGGAGTACCTGGCGGTCGCGCCGACGGTGGTCCGGGTCGCCCGCGACGTCGACGTGCCGGCACCGCCGGTACGGCTACCCGCCGCGCCGGCGGACCCGGACCGTCTGATGGCGTTGGCGGCCCGGTGGAACCTCGCCGGATCCTGCCGGCGGCTGGTCGACGCGATGACGCTCGGGCCGGCTACCGCCGAGGCTCCGTCGCCACGGCGGTCAGGCCTGGAACCCGTTGAATCCGCCTGAGCCGCTGGAGGAGTCCCGGTCACCGGTGCCGGCGGCGGATCCGCTGCGCAGCGGGGTGAAGCCGGTGGGTCGCGCCGGTGCCGGCGGCGGCGCGCTGCGCCGCTGCGCGATCCGCGCGTCCAGGTAGGCGGCCGCAGCCCGGTCCTCCTCGGTGGGCGCGGACAGCACCGCGTACACCAGGCCGATCACCACCAGCAGCACCGCGACGCCGATGGGGACCAGCAGGGTCGCGGCGGTGGCGCCGCTGAGCAGCCCGGTCGGCTCGTGCAGGTGCACCGACATGGCGGTCATTCCGGTGAAGTGCATGCCGTTGACCGCCACGCCCATCAGCAGCGCGGAGCCGGTCATCGCCAGCGGCCGACGGACCGTGACCGCCAGCCACAACGCCACGGTCGCGGCGACCACCGCGATCACCACGGACAACGCGACCCGACCGGCGTCGTAGCCGATGTCGCCGTTGAGTCGCATCGCGGCCATTCCGGTGTAGTGCATCGCCGCCACCCCGAGGCCGGTGAGGACCCCGCCGGAAAGGATCTTCACCAGTGACGGACGGCCGAAACCGACGAGGAACAACCCGAGCCCGACGGCGGCGATGGCGATCACCGCGCTGGCGATGGTGATCGCGATGTCGTAGCGGATCTGGGTGCCGGCCACGCTGAAGCCGAGCATCGCCATGAAGTGCATGGTCCAGATCGCGGTGCCGCCGATCGCGAACGCCGCGAGCACCAGCCACCAGGCCCGGCGACCCGGGGTGTTCGACTCACGGACCCGCACCGCGCAGATCAGACCCAGAAACGAACCGAGCACCGACAGCGCGTAGCTCAGTGTCGGCGTGATGAAGCCGTACTCGAAATGGTTGATCTCTGCCACGTCCGCCCCTTCATGGCCCTGCTCACCGGGCTGTGCTTCCCCGCAGACGATCCTGAGCAGCCAAAAGGCTCTCCGCAAGCGCACGATCGTTGTTTCGAGGGTCCGTGTCGACATCGTGACGTTCCGACGCGGACCGCCGGCCCATCCTGCCACGTACGGCGATCGGCCTGTCGACGGAGGGTCAGTTGACCGTGTTGAACGCCAGCACCCCGCGTTGCAGCGCGGCCACCGCCTGCGCGGCGGTCCTGGTCAGCTGGGGTGACGCGCCGTGCGCCTGGGCGAGCTGCCCGAGCAGGTCCGCCACCTGCCGGGCCCAGCGTACGAAGTCGCCCGCAGGCATCTCCCCGTCCAGGCTGTCCCCACTGGCGAGCACCTTCGCCAGCGGCTCACCGCGCGCCCAGCGGTACACCGGCCAGACGAAACCGAGATCCGGCTCGCGGGTCGATTCCAGCCCGGCGGCGGCCTCGTCCGCCTCCAACTGCGCCCAGATCGCCGCGGTCGCCTCGATCGCCGCCGTCACCGGCCCTCGGGGCAGGGCCGCCCGCTCGTCGGTGTCCCGACGGGCCTCGTACACCAGCACCGACACGGCCGCGGCCAGCTCCGCCGGTGCCAGGCCGTCCCAGACGCCCCGGCGCAGGCACTCCGCGACCAGCAGGTCGGTCTCGGCCCAGATCCGGCCGAGCATCCGGCCCGCGTCGCTGACCGTACCGTCGGCGCTGAGGTAGCCACGCGCGGTGAGCAACCCGCAGACCCGGTCGAAGGTACGGGTCAGCGACCCGGTCCGGCCCGCCACCCGGTCACGCAGCTCGTCGGTGTCTCTGGCCAGGCGACGCCGCCGCTCCGCCCACCGGGCGTGTTCCTCCCGGTCCGGGCAGCCGTGGCACGGATGCCGGCGCAGCTCGGCCCGCAGCTGCACGACCCGGTCGTCGGCCCCGTCGTCGCCGCCCCGGCCCCGCCGCCGACCGCCGTGGCGGTGCAGGCCGGTGCCGGCGACCGCCGACGCCAGGTCCCGGCGAGCCGCCGGGGACCGGTGGTTGAAGTGCTTCGGTACGCGGATCCGGGTCAACACCTCGGCCGGCACGGTGAAGTCGCTGGCCGCCACCCGGCCGGCCCACCGGTCCTGGGTCAGCACCAGCGGACGTGGCTCGCCGAACCCGCCCGTGTCGGGATCCAGGACCACCGCCAGGCCGGCGCGACGGCCCGACGGCACCCGGATGACGTCACCGACCCGCAACCGCTGCAGCGAGTCCGCCGCCGCCGCCCGCCGCTGCTGCTGGCTGCGGCGGGCCAACTCCCGTTCCCGGTCGGCGATCGCCACCCGCAGGTCGAAGTACTCGTCGAAGTCACCAAGGTCACAGCTGACCTCGACGCCGTACGCCTCGATGGTCTCGGTGTTGCGCTGCACCTGGCGGGCCAGGCCGACCACCGACCGGTCCGCCTGGAACTGGGCGAACGACGACTCCAGCAGCTCGCGGGCGGCGTCCGCGCCGACCGAGCCGACCAGGTTGACCGCCATGTTGTACGACGGCCGGAAACTCGATCGCAGCGGGTAGGTACGCGTCGACGCCAGACCGGCGACGTGCCGCGGGTCGACCTCGGGGGACCACACCACCACGGCGTGGCCCTCCACGTCGATACCGCGCCGACCGGCCCGCCCGGTGAGCTGGGTGTACTCGCCCGGGGTCAGGTCGACGTGGGCCTCACCGTTGAACTTGACCAGCCGCTCCAGCACCACGCAGCGGGCCGGCATGTTGATACCCAGCGCCAACGTCTCGGTGGCGAAGACCGCCTTGATCAGGCCCCGGACGAACAACTCCTCGACGACCTCCTTGAACGCCGGCAGCATCCCGGCGTGGTGGGCCGCCAGGCCCCGCTCCAACCCGTCGAGCCACCCCCAGTAGCCGAGCACGGACAGGTCCTCGGCCGGCAGGTCGGCCAGCCGCGACTCCGCCACCCGGCGGATCTCCACCCGCTCGTCGGGCGTCGTGAGCCGCAACCCCGACGCCAGGCACTGGGCGACCGCGGCGTCACAGCCGGCGCGGCTGAACACGAACACGATCGCCGGCAGCAGCCCTTCCCGGTCGAGACGCTCGATCACGTCGGCGCGGGCCGGCGGACGCCAGCGCGGGCCACGCCCACCGGAGCGGCCCCAGCCCGGCCCGTGGGTGCGGCCGTCGCCGAGCTCGAGCCGGCGCAGCATCTCCCGGCTGTAGCGCACCAGCTCCGGATGTACGTCGTGTTTGCGGGCCGCGTCCGCGTCGTGGAACAGGTCGAACATCCGTCGACCGACCAGCATGTGCTGCCACAGCGGCACCGGACGGTGCTCGCTGACCACCACCTCCGTCTCACCCCGCACGGTGACCAGCCAGTCGGCGAACTCCTCGGCGTTGGACACCGTCGCCGACAGCGACACCAGGGTGACCGACGACGGCAGGTGGATGATCACCTCCTCCCAGACCGCGCCCCGGAACCGGTCGGCGAGGTAGTGGACCTCGTCCATCACCACGTACGCGAGACCATCCAGAGTGGCCGATGCTGCGTAGAGCATGTTGCGCAGCACCTCGGTGGTCATCACCACCACCGGCGCGTCACCGTTGATCGCGTTGTCGCCGGTGAGCAGCCCGACGTTCGCCGCGCCGTGGCGGTCCACCAGGTCGTGGTACTTCTGGTTCGACAACGCCTTGATCGGCGTGGTGTAGAAACACTTGCGCCGGTGCCCGTCACCGGTCGACCCGCCCCGTAGGGCCAGATGGACCGCGAACTCGCCGACCACGGTCTTGCCCGCACCGGTCGGCGCGCAGACCAGCACCCCGCTGCCACGCTCCAGCGCCTGGCAGGCCGACCGCTGGAAGTCGTCGAGGTCGAACCCGAGATCGAGGGCGAACTCCCCGAGCGCGGGAAAGGAGGAGGCCTGCGCGGCCCGGCGGCGCGCTGCGGCGTACCGCTCGGCGGGGCTCGACATACCGCAAGATTAATCCCCGCCGTCCGACGACGTACCGCTCAGGGCAACCTGCAGGGCGGATGACCCGGCTCGATAGGGTGCAGGCGTGCCGGAGCATCCCGAAAGTCCCCTCGCCGACGTACCCGCCGGACCCGTGCACGAACCGGCGGTGGGTGTCCCCGGACGGCCACCCAGCCGGCCGGTGGAGGCGGTGCTGTTCGACTTCCACGGCACCCTCGCCCAGGTCGAGGACGCCGTACGGTGGGTCACCCAGGGGGCCGCCAGCTGCGGCGTCGACCTCGACCGGGGGCGGGCCACCGTACTCGCCGACCGGCTGCTGACCGCCGGCCGCGCCGGCGGGCCGCTGCCGGCCCGGGTCCCACCGCAACTGGCCGAGGTCTGGGCCGAGCGGGACCTGTACCCGCACGCGCACCGGGCCGCCTACACCGGGCTGGCCGCCACCGTCGACAGCGGCGTCGACGGACTCGCCGAGGCGCTCTACGAGCGGTTGCTCGTCGCCGACGGCTGGCTGCCGTACGCCGACACCGCCGCCACCCTGCGGGCGCTGCACGCCGCCGGGGTACCGGTGGCCGTGGTGAGCAACATCGGCTTCGACATCCGGCCCCATTTCGCCGCCTGGGGACTCGCCGACCTCATCGACGCCTGGGCGCTCTCCTACGAGGTCGGCCGCTGCAAACCCGACCCGGCGATCTTCCACCGCGCCTGCGGGATGCTGCGGGCCGACCCGGAACGCACGCTGATGGTCGGTGACACCCCGGCCGACGCCGGAGCCGTCCGGGCCGGCTGCGCCGCGCTGGTGCTGCCGGCCGCCGAGGCCGGACGCGCCAACGGGCTAGCCGCGGTGCTGGACCTGGCCACCGGCGGACCGGCCGGCTGACCCCCGACGTGGCGGAAAGGAACCAGGTCATGGACCTGCCCCGCATCTTCACCATCCGCGAGAGCGGCCACCGGATCCACAACCCGCTGACGGCGGCCAAGTTGGCAACGCTGGGCGACGCGCTCCGCCTCACCCCCGGGACCCGGGTGCTCGACCTGGCCAGCGGCTCAGGCGAGATGTTGTGCACCTGGGCGCGCGATCACGGCATCACCGGCACCGGGGTGGACATCAGCACGGTCTTCACCGCACAGGCCCGCGCCCGGGCCGTCGAACTCGGCGTCACCGACCGGGTCGAGTTCGTGCACGGCGACGCCGCCGGCCACGTCGCGGACCACCCGGTCGATCTGGCCGCCTGCGTCGGCGCCACCTGGATCGGCGGCGGCGTCGCCGGAACGGCCGAGCTGCTCGGCCGCAGCCTGCGCCCGGCAGGCCTGATGCTGATCGGCGAGCCGTACTGGCGACGCACCCCGCCGGACGAGCAGACCGCGACGGACTGCCACGCAGGTGCCATCGCCGATTTCCGGCCACTGCCGGAGCTGCTCGAACAGTTCCAGGAACTCGGCTACGACGTCGTCGAGATGATGCTCGCCGACCAGGACAGCTGGGACCGGTACGCCGCCGCCCAGTGGCTCACCATGCGCCGCTGGCTCGACCGCAACCCGGACGACGACCTGGCCGACGACGTACGGCAGGAACTCGCCACCGAACCTGCCCGCTACGTGCGCGCCACCCGGGAGTACCTCGGCTGGGGTGTCTTCGCCCTGATGCGACGCTGATCGCGCCGATTAGGGTGGTCAGCACAGGAGCCGGGGGTCAGCGCAGGAGCCGGAGCGCGTCCGGTACGGCGGTGACGGTCAACGGCAGCGGCCCGAGCCGTTCCCCGTCGGCGTACCCGACCACCCCGGCCGCTTCGATGGTGATCTGCCTGGCCCGGAAGCTGCGGACCAGCGGATGCCCGACGTGGGTGCCCCGGTAGACCTGGGGCTTGATCCGGATCAGGGTGGCCCGCCCGACCGGACCGGCGACCACCACGTCGAGCAGCCCGTCGGCAGGATCCGCCGCCGGGCAGATCCGCATCCCGCCGCCGTAGCTGGCGCAGTTGCCGACCGCGACCAGCACCGCGTCGAGGTGGTGCGGTTCGCCGTCGAGGACGATGCGGTACCGGCGCGGCCGCAGCCTGGCCAGCTCGACCAGAATGGCCAGGTCGTAACGGCGTGGCCCCGACGGCCAGCGCATCCGGTTGGCGCGTTCGTTGACGATCGCGTCGAAGCCGGCGGCCAGCACCGCGCCGTACCAGCGGTCCGGCGCGCCGGCGACGTCGACCCGGGCCAGGTCGACCCCCTGGGTCCGGCCCGCTCGGATCGCGTCGGCGATGGCTGCGGCCGCCGCTGTCGGATCGGCCGGGAATCCGGTGGCCAGGGCGAAGTCGTTGCCGGCGCCGGCGGGCACCGGTCCCAGCGGGACGCCGGTGATGGCCAGGGCCTGCAGCGCGGCGTGCACCGTGCCGTCGCCGCCGACGGTGACCAGTGCCGACGCACCGGCGGCCACCGCCCGACGGCAGGCCGCCACGGCGTCGGCGGCGGTCGCCGCCGACAGCAGGCACACCGGCCGCCCGGTGGCGGTCAGCAGCTCCCGTACGGCCGGGAGCAGCCCGCCGTGGCGGCCGCGGCCGGCCGACGGATTGGCCAGCACCGCCACCGCACCGGGGGTCACCGGCGGACCGGGTCAGGTCCGGGGTTCACGTCATGTCGTCGTAGCGACGCTCGATCGGCAGCGGTTTCGGCACCGGCTGGGCCGGCACGATCGGCGCGACGGTCTCGGTGCGGTCGGCGACCGGCACCGGCTGCGGATCGTCGTCCAGCGGCGACGCCTCGTCGTCGTCGAGTCCGGCGTACACCTCCTTGCCCCGGCCACGACGCTTGTCGTTGATGAACGCCACCCCGACCGCGACGAAGTACAGGGCGGAAAGACACGCTGCCAACGCGGTCATCCCGAACGGGTCGGGTGTAGGGGTGACCAGGGCAGAGAACAGGAAGAAGACGAATACGGCGACCCGCCACCAACTCAGGAGACGCTTGGCACTCGCAATCCCCACAAAGTTGAGCATCAGGACAACGAGCGGAAACTCAAATGCCACACCAAAAAGCAAGATCAGGTTCGTGACAAATGTTATATACCTCGTCACCTCGAGGGTTGTATTAATATCATCTCCGGCGAAGTTCATCAGGAACTCGAGGCCCTTCTCGACCACGAAGAACGCAAGAACCGCACCGGCCGCAAACAGGGGAGCCGCAATAGCGGTAAAGATGTAGGCATACCGCCGCTCATTGCGATGTAGCCCGGGAGCGATGAATGCCCAGAGCTGGTACAGCCAGAACGGCGCCGCCACGATAAGGCCAACCCAAAGGGCTACCTTGAGGTTCAGCAGAAAGACGTCTGCCGGCCCCAGCTGGACGAACTTACACTGTCCGTCGGGCCCGATCGAGGTGGGCAGGTTGCAGTACGGCTGCTGCAACAATCCACGTACCGGTTCTGCCAACCAAAATCCGAGCGCGATACCAACCACGATGGCAATCGAAGCGCGGAACAGCCTGGAACGCAGCTCGCGAAAGTGCTCGATCAGGGTCATCGAGCCGTCGGAGGCGCGGTCGAAATTGCTCGGACCGCGCCGGCGCAGGGCGAAGCCCACGGGAGGAGGCCCTTCCGGTCAGTTGGCGTCGCGGACGCGCTGTGGCTGCTCGGCCATCGGTGCCGCAGGTGGCTGGTAGCCGGGCTGGTGCACGCTGGTCGGCTCGATGATCGGCTCGGCCTGGTACGGCGCGCGGCCGTGCTGGGCTTCGGCCTTCTCCGCGAGGTCCTTGTCGTCCTCGGCGAGGCTCTTGGTCTCGGCCTTGATGATCCGCAGGGATCGACCAAGCGACCGCGCCGCGTCCGGCAGCCGCTTGGCGCCGAAGAGCAGGATCAGCACGACCACGAGGACGGCGATGTGCCACGGCTTCAGGATGTGCATGGCAAGGCTCCAGTCGGTGCGTCGGTGGTGACGAACCCATCGTACGTGCGTTCGCTGGGTCCGCCACCTGCCAGACCGGGTCAATCTGGCCTGGTCGGTGAAGTCTCAACCACGATCAACTGGCCCGTCAACCACGCGGGCACCAGCTGAAGGCGTCGAACCTGACGGCATGACCGAACAGGCCAGCTCGGCGTGGTCTGGCGGTCAGCCGGTACGGTCCGCGCGGGCCATCGCGCGACGGCGCTCAGCGGACTCCAGGTGGCGTTGCAGCTGGTCGACCCGGGTCTGCAGCTGCTCGGCCCGCAGCGCCAACGCCTCGACTTCGCCCTGGCGATGCTGCAGCGCCAGCACCGCCCGGCGCAGCGTGGACAGCCGGTACAGCACCGGACGGACCGACAGGACGAGCAGCACCAGGGCACAGCCCAGTACGGCGAGGACGATCCAGGTCAGCACCTGAGCAGACTAGCCGGTACCGACCGGGGCCGCAGCCGACGTCTCCTGGCCCGGCACCGGGTCGGCCGCCGCCACCGGGGCCGCGTACGCCGCCAGCGCCTGCGCCGCGCAGGCGTGCACCTGGGCGACCAGCTCGGCCGGCGCGGTGACCGTCACGTCCGCGCCGAGGGAGAGCACGAACCGCCGGGCCCAGGCCAGGTCGGTCACCCGCAGGGTGACCAGCCAGTCGCCGGTGGGCTCGACCTCCACCCGGTCACACGGGTAGTACTCGGTGATCCAGCGCCCGCCGCGACCCACCCGCAGGGTGACCGCCGGCAGGTCCGCCGTGGGCTGGAACGCGGTCTCGCGCGGCTCGCCCCGGCCGGCCTGCGGCGGTACGGCGGCCGGCTCGTCGAGCTCGACGAGTGCGTCGATGCGGTCGGCGCGGAACAGCCGCACCGCGTCGGCGCGCCGGCACCACGCCTCCAGGTAGCCGCGCCCACCGATCATCAGCACCCGGATCGGGTCGACGGTGCGTTCGGTGGTCTCGTCGCGGGTCGCCGTGTAGTAGGTGATCCGGACCGCCCGGCCGCTCTGGGCCGCCGTCCGCAGCCGGTCCAGCCGCTCCGGGTCGCCGACCAGCCGTACCGCCACCGGGGCTCCGGCCAGCTCCCCCGCCGCGTCCTCGATCTTGGCCAACGCCCGTTCGACGGCGTCGCGACCGGCCAGGCCCGGCGTCTCGGCCAGCATCCGCAGCGCCACCACCAGCGCCAACGCCTCGTCGGGGGTGAGTCGCAGCGGCCGGTCGATGCCGGCGTCGTAGGTGATGGTCACCCGGTCACCGTCGAACGCCATGTCGATCAGGTCGCCGGGCCCGTAGCCGGGCAGCCCACACACCCAGAGCAGCTCGAGGTCCTCCCGCAACTGCCGGTCCGTGGTGCCCAGGTCCGCCGCCGCCTGGGCTATCTCCACGCCGGGTCGGGCGAGCAGGTACGGCACCAGGTTCAGCAGCCGGGCCAGCCGGTCGGCCGACGCCCGGGATCCGGTCGGTTTCGTCACCTCGGCACCTCCGCCCCGGCCGGCTCGTGCGCCGCGACGATCTCCTTGAGTCGTTGGACCACCAGGTCGCGTACCTCCGGTGGATCGAGGACCCGCACGTCGGCACCGTACCCGGCGAGGTGTCCGGCGAGCGCCTCCGGTTCGCCGTAGCGCAGGGTGAGCCGGTCGCCGTCGGGCCCGGTGACGCAGGTCTGCGCGGTGCGGCGCAGGCCGGCGGCCCGACCGGGCCGGGCCAGCACCGTGGCCACGCCGGTGCGCTCCACCGGGCCGGACCACCGGGCGACGTGGCTGATCAGGTCGATGTCGGTGGGCGGGGTGAAGCTGCCGGGAGCGCCGGTCGGGCGGACCGGGCCGACCACCCGGGACAACCGGAAGCAGCGGGTCGCCGCGCGGTCCTCGTCGTGGCCGACCACGTACCAGCGGCCCCGCCAGCAGACCACGCCCCAGGGCTGCAGCCGGCGGCGGGTCGGGGTGTCACCGCTGGGCACCCGGTAGTCGAAGCCGACCGGCCGGCGGTCGCGGGCCGCCGCCGTCAGGGCGGCGAACGCCGGATCGACGGTGACCACCGGCTCCACCCCGAGGGTGGCCTGCGGGTCGACGTCGATGCCGGCGGCGCGCAACTTGGCCAGCCCGGACGACGCGGCGGCGGCCAGGCCGGCGTGCTGCCACAGCCGGGCTGCGATACCGACGGCGGCCGCCTCCTCCGGCGCCAACGGAATCTCCGGCAGGGCGTACTCGCGGCGGGCGATCCGGTAGCCCGGCTCGCTGTCGAAGACGCTGGCGGTGCCGGTCTCCAGCGGTACGCCGAGATCGCGCAGCTCCGCCTTGTCGCGTTCGAACTTGCGCTGGAACGCCTCATGGTCGCGGGAGTCGGAGGGATCGTGCTCATAGCCGGGCACGGTCGCGGCGATCTGCGCGGCGGTCAGGAACCGTCGGGTCGACAGCAGGCAGATCACCAAATTGACCAGGCGTTCGGTCCGGTTGCGGGACACGGCACGACGCTAGCAGTGCCGACGCCACGCCGACCGCCCCACCCGGGGCGAACGGTACGCGCGTTGACTACCGTGCCGGGCATGGTGCGTTGGCGCAGTGGCACGGTGACCGGTATCCGACGACGGTGGCGGGGCGCGGTGGAACTCGACGTCACCGTCGACGGCACGACCGTACGGGCGTTGGCCTACCCGGAACTGGTCGGCGTGCCGGAGCCCGGCGACGCGGTGCTGCTCAACGTCGGCGCGCTGGCGATGGGCCTGGGCACCGGCGGTTACGCCCTGGTGGTGGCGGTGCCGCAGCGGCTGCCGGCCGACCCGCCCGGCGGCGACGACCGCTCCGGCGGGCACCTGGTCAAGGCACGCTACACCCCACTGCAGGCGATCGTCTGCAGCGTCGACGAGGAGGCCTCGCCGTACCGGCAGGTGCTGGCCGACGCCGACGACCTGGCCGGCATGCCGGTCGTCACCGCCGACCTGCACTCGGCTCTGCCGGCGATCGTCGCCGGCGCCCTCGCCGACTCACCGACGCTGCGGATCGCGTACGTGATGACCGACGGTGGTGCGCTCCCGGCCGGCTTCTCCCGCACCCTCGACGGGCTGGCCGGCACCCTGGCCGGCACGGTGACCGTCGGCCAGTGCTTCGGCGGTGACCTGGAGGCCACCACCACGCACAGCGGTCTGCTCGCCGCCCGCCACGTGCTGCACGCCGACATCGCCGTGGTCAGCCAGGGCCCCGGCAATCTCGGCACCGGCACCCGGTGGGGGTTCTCCGGCGTCGCGGTGGGTGAAGCGGTCAACGCGGTCGCCACCCTCGGCGGCCGGCCGGTCGGCGCGCTACGGATCTCCGACGCGGACCCCCGGGCACGTCACCACGGCGTGTCGCATCACAGCGTCACCGCGTACGGGCGGGTCGCGCTCGCCCCGGCGGACCTGGTGGTGCCGGCGGAGCTGCCGACGACGATCGCCGCCGAGGTGGCGGCGGCGCTGGCGCCGCTGACCGCGCCGACCGGTCGGCACCGGACGGTCCGGGTGCCGACCGCCGGCCTGACCGCCGCGCTGCGGGACAGCCCGGTGCCGTTGCGCACGATGGGCCGGGACCTGGCCGGCGACCACGCCTACTTCCTGGCCTGCGCCGCGGCCGGCCGGCACGCCGCCGCCCTGGCGGCGGCGTCAGGCCCGGCCGGCGACGCTGGCACCGAGGGCGACGGCGTCAGCTGACGATGATCAGGGTGGCCCAGGCCACCAGGATCAGCCCGAGCGCGGCGGCGAGCACCCAGGTCGGCACGGTGTACTCGCCACGGCGGTTACGGGCGATCTCCTCGACGACCTTCCGGCGTCGGCGCTCCAGCCAGGACTCGGTGGCCGGGAACGGGCTCCACGGCGGTGTGGCCGCCGGTGGCGGCGACGCGCCGGGGCCCGCCGGATCGGACGGCCCAGCGGGCGTCGACGGATCCGGCGGGGAACCGGGTCGGGTGGAGTCAGCCATGACCGGACGAGCCTACCGTCACATGCTCGCGATCAACCGTTCCACCCGCTCGTCGTAGGCACGGAACGGGTCCTTGCACAGCACCGTCCGCTGTGCCTGGTCGTTCAGCTTCAGGTGCACCCAGTCGACGGTGAAGTCGCGACGCTTCTCCTGGGCGTGGCGGATGAACTCCCCGCGCAACCGGGCCCGGGTGGTCTGCGGCGGTGTCTCCTTGGCCTCGAAGATCTCCAGGTTGGTGGCCACCCGGTCGACCTGGCCGCGCCGTTCCAGCAACGCGTACAGGCCCCGGCCACGCCGCAGGTCGTGGTAGGCGAGATCCATCTGGGCGATCCGGGGATGCGACAGCGGCAGGTCGTGCTTGCGCTGGTAACGCTCGATCAGCTTCAGCTTCGTGACCCAGTCGATCTCCCTCGCCACCGGGTCGAGGTCCCCGGTCTCCACGGCCCGCAGCACCCGGCCCCACAGTTCGACCACCCGCTTGGCGGTCTGGTCGCCGCCGCGACGCTCGACGAACTCCGTTGCCCGGGCCAGGTACTCCTGCTGGATCTCCAGGGCGCTGACCTCCTTGTTGGAGGCGAGACGGATCTTGCGGCGGCCGGTGATGTCGTGGGAGACCTCGCGGATCGCCCGGATCGGGTTCTCCAGCGACAGGTCCCGCATCACCACGCCCGCCTCGATCATCCGCAGCACGATGTCCGCGCTGCCGACCTTGAGCAGGGTGGTGACCTCGTTCATGTTGGAGTCACCGACGATGACGTGCAGCCGGCGGTAACGTTCGGCGTCGGCGTGCGGCTCGTCACGGGTGTTGATGATCGGCCGGGAACGGGTCGTCGCCGACGAGACCCCTTCCCAGATGTGCTCGGCCCGCTGCGACAGGCAGTACACCGCACCCCGGGGCGTCTGCAGCACCTTGCCGGCACCGCAGATCAACTGCCGGGTGACCAGGAACGGGATCAGCACGTCGGCCAGCCGGCCGAACTCGCCGTGCCGGGAGACCAGGTAGTTCTCGTGGCAGCCGTAGGAGTTGCCGGCCGAGTCGGTGTTGTTCTTGAACAGGTAGATCTCGCCGGCGATGCCCTCGTCGTGCAGCCGCTTCTCGGCGTCGACCAGCAGGCCTTCCAGGATCCGCTCGCCGGCGCGGTCGTGCGCGACCAGATCGGTCACCGAGTCGCACTCCGGGGTCGCGTACTCCGGATGCGAACCGACGTCGAGGTAGAGCCGGGCGCCGTTACGGAGGAAGACGTTGCTGGACCGCCCCCAGGAGACCACCCGGCGGAACAGGTAACGCGCCACCTCGTCCGGCGACAGCCGTCGCTGGCCGCGGTAGGTGCAGGTGACACCGTACTCGGTTTCGAGCCCGAAGATTCGCCGTTCCATGAGCAGACACTAGCCGCCCGGGACGGTCCATGGTCAGTCTCGGATGACCTGTCGGGCGATGTTCGCGGGCCCGCGGCCGCAGATGCCGCCCGAGAGGTCCGATCTGCGTAGAGTCACTGCGGCGATGCGTACGGTGAATCTTCGGTGTTCAAGCGGGTGACGAACTCCTGACACCGCGCGTAGTCCGGCAGCAGTCCGTCGGCGCGGGCCTGCGCCAGGGTCGGCGCCGCCGCGTCCCTGGCGGACAGCTGCGGCGACCCGGTCGGCCAGTCGATGGCCAGGTCCGGGTCGAGCGGGTGCACCGCGTGCTCGGCCTGCGGGTTGTACGTCGTCGAGCAGAGGTAATTCAGGGTGGCGTCGTCGGTCATGGCGCAGAACCCGTGCCCGAGCCCCTCGCTGAGGTACACCGCCCGGCGGTCCACGTCGTCGAGCCGTACCGCCGTCCACCGGCCGAAAGTCGGCGATCCGACCCGCAGGTCCACGATGACGTCGACCACCGCACCCCGCACGCAGGTCACGTACTTGGCCTGGCCGGGCGGCACGTCGGCGAAGTGGATGCCACGCACCACGTCGCGTGCGGACACCGACAGATTGCCCTGGGCGAGCCGCAGCGGATGGCCGACCGCCTCGGCCAGGTGTTCGAAGCGGTACCACTCCATGAACAGTCCACGCGGGTCGCCGTGCTGCGCGGTGGTGACCTCCCACGCGCCCGGGACCTCCAGTTCGCGGAGCTTCATCGGTCCTCCTCGCCGGTATCGGCCCCGGTGAGCCGACGGTCGTACCGCTCATCGAGCAGGCTCAGCAGGTAGTCGCCGTACCCGCTCTTGGTCAGCGGCTCGGCCAGCGTCCGTAGCTGGCCGTCATCGATCAACCCGGCCCGCCAGGCGACCTCCTCGACGCAGCCGATCTTCATGCCCTGGCGCTCCTCGATGACCCGGACGAACTCCGCCGCCTGCATCATCGAGGCGAAGGTGCCGGTGTCCAACCAGGCGGTGCCCCGGTCCAGGACGGTGACCGAGAGCTGCCCGGCCCGGCGGTAGGCCTCGTTGACGGCGGTGATCTCCAACTCGCCCCGGGCGCTCGGGGCCAACCCCGCGGCGATCTCCACGACCCGGTTGTCGTAGAAGTACAGCCCCGGTACCGCGTACCGCGACCGGGGCCGCTGCGGTTTCTCCTCGATCGACAGCACCCGGCCGGCGGCGTCGAAGTCGACCACCCCGTACGCCTGCGGATTCGCCACCGGGTAGGCGAAGATCAGCCCACCGACGAGGCCGCCGTGGTCGGACAGCTGCCGCCCCAGGCCGACACCGTGGAAGATGTTGTCGCCGAGAATCAACGCCACCGCCTCGTCAGCGATGAAGTCCGCACCCAGGACGAACGCCTGCGCGATGCCTTCGGGCCGGGGCTGGGACCGGTAGGCCAACCGTAGCCCGAACTGTGACCCGTCACCGAGCAACCGCTGAAACTGCGGCTGGTCGTCCGGGGTGGTGACGACCAGAATCTCCTTGACGCCGGACGTGATCAAGGTGGAGAGGGGATAGTAGATCATTGGCTTGTCGAAGACCGGCATGAGCTGCTTCGACACCGCACGGGTAATAGGCCACAACCGCGATCCGGTGCCACCGGCGAGTAGGATTCCACGCACGGCCGGGAGCCTACCGGGCGGGCGTCTACGGGCGGGCGTCGACGGGTCATGATCGGGGGCACCAGTGGGGATCGGCACCTTCGTCCGACACCGGCTGGGCCGGTTGGAGATACCGGCCGCCGAACTGTACCGCCGCTTCTTCATCGACCTCGACCACCTGGGCGGCCGCGTCGCGGCGCTGCACCCGGCGAAACGGATCCTGGAGGTCGGTTGCGGCGACGGGGCGCTGGCCCAGCGGCTCACCACGGTCTTCCCCACCGCCGAATACCTCGGCATCGACCCGGCGGCGACCGCCGGTCGGCTCTACCGCGGCGATCCCGCCCGCGCCGAGTTCCGCCGCCAGGACATCGCCATGCTGGCGGCCGGGCAGCCCGACCCGTTCGACCTGGTCGTCATCGTCGACGTGCTGCACCACATCCCGGCCACCGCCCGCCCAGCGGTGCTGCGGCACGCCGCCGCGCTGACCGCCGCCGGCGGACTCCTGCTGGTCAAGGAGTGGGCCCGGGACCGGCCGGTCGCGGGCCGGCTGGCCTACTGGGCCGACCGCTACGTCACCGGCGACCGCGACGTCGAGTTCATGACCGAGGCGCAGCTGGCAACGCTGCTGGGCGGGACTTTGCCGGAATTCACCCGGACCACCCTGGCGCCGATTCCGCCGTGGCGGGAGAACGTTCTGGTCGCGTTGGAGCGGACTACCGACAGTGCGGGCCCGGGTCGCGGTGCGGTCGCGTAGACTTCGTGACCCGTGAGGATCCTCGTCACCGGCGGTGCCGGCTTCATCGGTTCCGAATTCGTCCGTATGCTGCTCACCGACCCGGAAACGGCGGGGGTGGCCCCCAGCGGCGTCACAGTGCTGGACAAGTTGACCTACTCCGGCAATCTCGCCAACCTCGACCCGGTCCGTGACGACCCGCGGCTGCGGTTCGTCCAGGCCGACATCTGCGACGCCGCCGCAGTCGACCGGGCCCTGCCAGACCATGACATGGTGGTGCACTTCGCGGCGGAGTCGCACGTCGACCGCTCGATCTCCGGGGCGGCCGAGTTCGTCACCACCAACGTGCTCGGCACCCAGACACTGCTCGACGCGGCGATGCGTCACGGTGTCGGCCGGTTCGTCCACGTCTCCACCGACGAGGTGTACGGGTCGATCGAGGACGGGTCGTGGACGGAGGACTGGCCGCTGTCGCCGAACTCGCCGTACTCGGCCTCCAAGGCCGGCTCCGACCTGCTGGCCCTGGCCTACCACCGCACCCACGGGATGGACGTGGTGGTGACCCGCTGTTCCAACAACTACGGGCCCTACCAGTTCCCGGAGAAGGTCATCCCGCTGTTCGTCACCAACCTGCTCGACGGTGGCACGGTGCCGCTGTACGGCGACGGCGGCAACATCCGGGACTGGCTGCACGTCCGCGACCACTGTGTGGGCATCGCACTGGTGGCGGCGGGCGGGCGGGCCGGCGAGGTCTACCACATCGGCGGTGGCACCGAGTTGACCAACAAGGAGCTGACCGGACGGCTGCTCGACGCCTGCGGGGTCGGCTGGGACCGAGTGGTTCCGGTCACCGACCGCAAGGGCCACGACCGTCGCTACTCGCTCGACATCGGCAAGATCTCCCGCGAACTCGGCTACACGCCGAGCGTCACCCTCGACGAAGGGCTGGCCGACACGGTCCGCTGGTACCGGGAGAACCGTGCCTGGTGGGAGCCGCTCAAGAAGCCCGTGGCGAAGTGAGCGCGCCGGACCGATGGCTGGTCACCGGGGCTGGCGGGATGCTCGGCCTCGACCTGCTCGCCGTCCTCGCCGACCAGCCCGACCCGGTGGCGGTGACCGCCTGCACCCGCGCCGAACTGGACATCACCGACCCGGCCGCCGTCGCGGCGGCCGTCGACGGACACCGGGTGGTCATCAACGCCGCCGCCTGGACCGATGTGGACGGCGCGGAGACCGCCGAGCCGGCGGCCACCGCCGTCAACGGCACCGGGGTCGCCCATCTGGCGCAGGCCTGCGCCGAGCGGGGCACCGTCCTGGTCCACGTCTCGACCGACTACGTGTTCGCCGGTGACGGGCGGTCGCCGTACCCGGAGGACGCCCCGACCACGCCGGTCAACGCGTACGGACGCAGCAAGCTCGTCGGCGAGCAGGCGGTCACCCGGCTCCTGCCGGATACCGGCTACGTCGTACGCACCGCCTGGCTCTACGGTGCCCACGGCCCGAACTTCGTCGCCACGATGCTGCGGCTGGCCGGCCAGCGCGACCACCTCGACGTGGTCGACGACCAGCACGGCCAGCCGACCTGGTCGTACGCGCTCGCCGAACGGCTGGTCGCGCTGGCCCGGGTGGCGCGGGCCGGAGCCGCGCCAGCCGGGATCTACCACGGTACGGCCAGCGGCCAGACCACCTGGTGCGGCCTGGCCCGGGAAGCGTTCGCGCTGCGTGGACTCGACCCGGACCGGATCCGCCCCACCGACAGCGGTCAGTTCCGTCGACCCGCCGCCCGACCGGCGTACTCGGTCCTCGGACATCAGCGTTGGGCGCTCGCCGGACTCCCCGCCATGGCAGACTGGCGGAGCATGCTCTCCGCTGCGCTGCGTGACCCCCGGTTCGTCGGCTGACGGCCAGGCTGTCGGCTGATTCGCCCGGCCCGGCCCGCCGCCGCGGGTCGTGTTCCCCGCCCCGCGATCCCCACCCCCAGGAGAGACATCGACATGTCGGCAAGCAATCCTGAGCAGGACTCCACCGGACTCCCACGGGTCAGCGCGATCGTGCTGGCCTGGGGCGCGGAGCCGCTGCTGCGGCGCAGCGTGGAGGCGCTGCTGCACTCGGCGAAGGTCGACGTCGACGTCGTACTGGTCGACAACGGATGCACCACCGACGACGTCACCCACCTGCGGGAGGTCCCCGGGGTGAGCGTGGTCGGCCACGGTGAGAACGTCGGCTTCTCGGCCGGCTGCAACCTCGGCGTCGAGGCTTCCACCGGCGAGTACGTGGCGTTGATCAACGGCGACGCGGTGGTCGAACCGACCACCCTGGCTCGTCTGGTCGAGGAGCTCGCCGATCCCAGCATCGGCATCGCCGCCGGGGCGGTACGCCTGGCCGACGAGCCTGAGCTGTTGAACTCCAGCGGCAACGAGGTCCACGTGCTCGGCCTGAGCTGGATCGGCGGGTTCCGTCAGCGGGAGACCCGCACCGAACCGACCGAGACGGCCGGCGCGATGGGCGCCTGCCTGGTGACCCGACGGACCCACTGGGACCGGCTCGGCGGGTTCGACCCGCACTACTTCGCCTACCACGAGGACGCCGACCTGTCGTTGCGCACCTGGCGGGTCGGCCTTCGGGTGGTCAACGTACCGGACGCGGTGGCGTTGCACCGCTACGAGTTCAGCCGCAACAGCTTCAAGTTCTACCTGGTGGAACGTAACCGGGTGATGTTCGTCGTGACCCTGTGGGGGGCCCGCTCACTGGTCCTGCTCGGCCCGCCGTTGCTGGCACTGGAGTTGGCGATGCTGGCGTTGGCCGCCAAGGACGGATGGTTGCGGGACAAGCTCCGTGGCTACCGCTGGCTGTGGCAGCACCGGCGGCATCTGCGACACCGGCGGGCCCAGCTGCAGGCCGAACGGACCGTCGCCGACCGGGTCTGGATGCGGGTGCTCACCGACCGGCTGGACACCCCGCTGATCAACCCACCGGGCACGCCGGTGTTCAACGCCGCGATGTCGGCCTACTGGCGGCTGGTGCGCCGCTGGGTGTGACACCCGGCGCGGGTCGGCGACGGCTGCTCGGCGTGCCGTCGCCGACCCGCGTGATCGGCGTCAGTCCTGGTCGGTGTCGGCGGACCCCGCCGTGTCCTCCAGGTCGGCGGAGGCCGCCGACGAGGTCGGCTTGTCCGCTGCGGACCCGGGCAGCCGCGGGCCGTCCGTCCGGCTCGCCGCCTCGTCGTCGTCCGACGCCGGGTCGGCGGTCGTTTCGCCGTCGAGCAGCGCGGTGAGCGCGGCACCGGTCACCCGCCGGAACGTCCGCCCACGACGACGCCGGTCGAGCACCGCCACCTCGAGTTGATTGGCGGCAAGGCTAC
Source organism: Solwaraspora sp. WMMA2101 (assembly GCF_049179175.1). Lineage (NCBI taxonomy): Bacteria > Bacillati > Actinomycetota > Actinomycetes > Micromonosporales > Micromonosporaceae > Solwaraspora > Solwaraspora sp. WMMA2101. Next base: position 106,146 of record NZ_JBMHMA010000006.1, read on the forward strand.
GGGTCGTGCCGTTCTCCGCGCCGACGCCAGCGAGCGAACGCACCGCGAGCGAGATCGCGTCAGCCAGCGGCATGTCCGCCCGATGGTCCGCCCGCAGCGTGCCGGTGATCGCCTCGGCGTGCCCACCCATCGCCATGCAGCCGGGCTCGTCGGTCACCGAGCCGTCGTAGGTAAGCCGGTAGATCTCGTCCGCCGCCGGCTCCAGGCCCACCTCGGCGACGCAGATCTCGACCTCGAACGGCTTGGACTGCTCGGTGAAGATGGCACCGAGGGTCTGCGCGTACGCGTTGGCGAGCGCCAGCCCGGTGACATCGCGCCGGTCGTAGCTCAGGCCGTTGAGGTCGGCCATCCGCACCCCGGCCCGCCGCAGGTTCTCGAACTCGTTGTAGCGGCCGACCGCGGCGAACCCGATCCGGTCGTAGATCTCACTCACCTTGTGCAGCGCGCTGGACAGGTTCTCCGCGACGAAGAGGACCCCGCCCTCGTAGCTGAGCACGAGTGCGCTGCGGCCCCGGGCGATGCCCTTGCGGGCCAGCTCGGAACGGTCCCGCATGATCTGCTCGGGCGAGGCGTAGAACTGCATTGCCACGGCGGCGGCTCTCCTTCGGCCAGGTGGATCGACGACAGCGGACGCGACGGTCGGTGGTGGACCGCTCAGCCGCCGGGATTCTCGGTACGCGCGGCGACGACGGCCTCAGCGATCTCGGCGGACTCCGCGTCGGTGAGCCGATGAGTGCCCTCGGCGGTCGCGGTCATCACCACCGGGAAGATCCGGCGGGTGAGGTCCGGGCCGCCGGTGGCGGTGTCGTCGTCGGCGGCGTCGTAGAGTGCCTCGACCGCGAGCCGGACCGCCTCGGCGCTGCTGAGCCCGGACCGGTAGCGCTTCTTCAACGCGGCCTTGGCGAACAGCGAACCTGAACCGATCGCGTCGTAGCCGGTCGTCTCGTACGGGCCGCCGGTCACGTCGAAGCTGAAGATCCGGCCCGCCGTGGCGGGGTCGGTGGCGGCCAGGTCGTAGCCGGCGAACAGCGGCACCACTGCCAGGCCCTGCAGGGCGGCCCCGAGATTGTTGCGGATCATCGAGGCGAGGCGGTTCGCCTTTCCGTCGAGGGAGAGGACCGCGCCCTCCATCTTCTCGTAGTGCTCCAGCTCGACCTGGAACAGCCGCATCAGCTCGATGCCGATGCCGGCCGTGCCGGCGATGCCGATCAGCGAGTACGCGTCGGCCGGATGCACCTTCTCGATGTCCCGGTTGGCGATCAGGTTGCCCATCGTCGCCCGCCGGTCACCGGCCATCACGACACCGTCGGCGGTGACGAGGGTGACGATCGTGGTGGCGTGCGGCGCGACGTCGGCACTGAGCCCGGGCGGCAGCGGGCGGCGCCCCGGCAGCAGCTCGGGTGCGGCCATCGCCAGGAACTGGGTGAAGGAGGACGTCCCCGCGTTGGTGAACACGTCCGGTAGGCGCCCGGATGGATCGAATCCCGCTGCCACGTGGTCCCTCTCTGCAGAACGTGAACGCCTCGACCAGCCAGCTGTCACAGCCATCCGACCGGTCGAGGGCCGCCGTGTGGTTGAAGCAGACTAGCGTGCGCGCCCGGCGGGCGCGATCATCACCCGCTGGGCGCGGCGGCTACTGGCCGCCCTTCTGGACGTACCCCCGGACGAACTCCTCGGCGTTCTCCTCGAGGACCGAGTCGATCTCGTCGAGCAGGTCGTCGACGTCCTCGGTGATCTCCGCGTGCCGCTGTGCGACCTCGGGGTCGACCTCGGTGACCGCCTCGTCGACCTCCTCGGCCCGGCGGGTCTTGCCGGACTGGGACTGCCCTGCGTTGTCACGGGTAGCCATCAGGTGCCTCCTCAACGATCGCCTGAGTGAAACTTACCTCGCGACGGCGGCGGCGGGCGAGGTGACCGCGCGCCCCGCCGCCAGCGCGGCGACGTCAACTGTTGGTGAGCGCTTCCAGCAGGTCCTTCGCGCTGGCGCAGCGGTCGAACAGTGCACCGACATGTGCCCGGGTACCCCGCTCGGGTTCCATCATCGGCACCCGGACCAGCGACTCGCGACCGACGTCGAAGATGACCGAATCCCAGCTGGCCGCGACGACCTCCGAGGCGTACTGGGCCAGGCAGCGGCCCCGGAAGTAGGCCCGGGTGTCCTCCGGCGGTTCGACCATGGCGCTGCGGGTCTCGGCGTCGTCGAGCAGGGTCCGCATCGCGCCCCGGCTGACCAGTCGGTGGTAGAGGCCCTTCTCCGGTCGGACGTCGGCGTACTGCAGATCGACCAGTTGCAGCTTCGGCGACGCCCAGGTCAGCCCTTCCCGTTCCCGGTAGCCCTCGAGCAGCCGCAACTTCGCGACCCAGTCGAGGTCGGACGCGCAGGACAGCACGTCGCGGCCGAGCCGGTCCAGGACGTCCTCCCACCGGTCGAGCACGTCGGCCGTGGCGTCGTCGACGTCGTCGCCGTACCGGTCGGCGACAAAGGCCTTCACCCGCTCGAAGAATGCCCACTGCAGGTCGAGCGCGGTCAGCCGCCGCCCGTCACGCAGCCGCATCAGGTGCGACAGCGACGGGTCGTGACTGACCGCCTTGAGCTCGGCGACCGGATCGGCGATGCCGAGGTCGGCGCCGAGCGCCTTCTCCTCGATCATGGTCAGGATCAGCGACGTGGTGCCGACCTTGAGGTACGTGGAGATCTCCGACAGGTTCGCGTCACCGATGATCACGTGCAGCCGGCGGTACTTGTCCGCATCGGCGTGCGGCTCGTCGCGGGTGTTGATGATCGGCCGCTTCAGCGTGGTCTCCAGGCCGACCTCGACCTCGAAGAAGTCGGCCCGCTGGGAGATCTGGAACCCGGCGTGCCCGCCGTCCTGACCGATGCCGACCCGACCCGCGCCGCAGACGATCTGCCGGGTGACGAAGAACGGTGTCAGATACGCGACGATGTCGGCGAACGGCGTCTGCCGCCGCATCAGGTAGTTCTCGTGCGCGCCGTAGCTGGCACCCTTGTTGTCGGTGTTGTTCTTGTACAGCTGGATCGGGTGGGCGCCGGGGATGGTCGCCGCGCGACGGGCCGCCTCGGCCATCACCCGCTCCCCCGCCTTGTCCCACCGGACCAGGTCACGCGGGTTGGTCACCTCGGGGGTGGAGTACTCCGGGTGTGCGTGGTCGACATAGAGCCGGGCACCGTTGGTGAGGATCACGTTGGCCAGGCCCAGGTCCTCGTCGGCGAGCGCCTCGGCCGGGTCGTACGCCGCACCCGAGTACGTGAAGCCGCGGGCGTCACGCAGCGGCGACTCCTCCTCGTAGTCCCACCGGGCCCGGCCGCCCCGGTTCAACTCGGGCCGGGCGCCGTAGGCGTTGACCACCTGCGAGGAGGTCACCATCGGGTTGGCTCCGGGCTGGCCGGGTACGGAGATGCCGTACTCCACCTCGGTGCCCATGATCCGCCGCACACTCATGCCGTTACCTCATCGCTTCCCTTGGTGCCGGTCAGGTCGAGCGTAGTCCGCGCGGGGGCGGATCCGGACGCGGCGTGCCTGTCGGCTCCTCGGACCGCGCATCGGGACATCCGGCACCAGGGACGCCGGTAGGAGCCGCACGACGGCGGTGGCCCGCACCCGGACCGGGTGCGGGCCACCGCCGTCGTGCCTCAGAGGTACTGGCCTGTGTTGCTGGCCGTCTCGATCGACCGGCCGGCCTCGGTCCCCTTGCCGCCGGAGACGAGGGTACGGATGTAGACGATCCGCTCCCCCTTCTTGCCGGAGATCCGGGCCCAGTCGTCCGGGTTGGTGGTGTTCGGCAGGTCCTCGTTCTCCCGGAACTCGTCCACGCAGGCGTCGAGCAGATGCTGCAGCCGCAGCCCCTTGCGCCCCGAGGTGAGGAACTCCTTGATCGCCATCTTCTTGCCCCGGTCGACGATGTTCTGGATCATCGCGCCGGAGTTGAAGTCCTTGAAGTACAGGACCTCCTTGTCGCCGTTGGCGTAGGTGACCTCCAGGAAGCGGTTCTCGTCGGTCTCCGAGTACATCCGCAGCACCACGGCGTCGATCATCGCCGACACGGTGGCCTGCGGGTCGTTGCCGTGCTCGACGAGATCGTCGGCGTGCAGCGGCAACCCGGTGAGGATGTACTTGGAGAAGATGTCCTTGGCCGCCTCGGCGTCCGGACGCTCGATCTTGATCTTGACGTCCAGCCGGCCGGGCCGCAGGATCGCCGGATCGATCATGTCCTCCCGGTTGGAGGCACCGATCACGATCACGTTCTCCAGGCCCTCGACCCCGTCGATCTCGCTGAGCAGCTGCGGGACGATGGTGTTCTCCACGTCCGAGGAGACCCCGGAGCCCCGGGTCCGGAAGACCGAGTCCATCTCGTCGAAGAACACGATCACCGGAGTGCCCTCGCCGGCCTTCTCCCGGGCCCGCTGGAAGATCAACCGGATGTGCCGCTCGGTCTCGCCGACGTACTTGTTGAGCAGCTCCGGGCCCTTGATGTTGAGGAAGAAGCTGGTGTGCTTCTCCTCGCCACGCCGCTCGGCGATCTTCTTCGCCAGCGAGTTGGCCACCGCCTTGGCGATGAGCGTCTTGCCGCAACCCGGCGGACCGTAGAGCAGGATGCCCTTCGGCGGCCGCAACTGGTGCTCGCGGAACAGCTCCGCGTGCAGGAACGGCAGCTCCACCGCGTCGCGGATCTGCTCGATCTGGGAGTGCAGGCCACCGATGTCGGTGTAGTCGACGTCCGGCACCTCCTCCAGCACCAGCTCCTCGACCTCGCTCTTCGGGATGCGCTCGTAGGCGTACGCCGACCGGGGCTCGATCATCAACGAGTCACCGGCCCGCAACGCGGCGCCCACCAGCGTCTCCGCCAGATGGACCACCCGCTCCTCGTCGGCATGCGAGATGACCAGCGCACGGTCACTCGCCTCGCCGGTCGGGTTGTCGAGGAGCTCCTTGAGCATCACCACCTCGCCGACCCGCTCGTAACCGAACGCGTCGACCACGTTGAGCGCGTCGTTGAGCAGGACCTCCTGTCCGCGTTGGAGCTCGTCGGCGTCCAACGACGGAGAGAGCGCCACCCGCAGCTTCCGGCCGCCGGTGAACACGTCCACCGTGCCGTCGGCATGTCGGGCCAGGAAGACGCCGTACCCGCTGGGCGGTTGCGCCAGCCGGTCGATCTCCTCCTTGAGCGTGACGATCTGGGCGCGGGCCTCCTTGAGGGTGGCCACGAGCCGTTCGTTGTTCTCGGTCAGTCGGGCCAGCTGCGCCTGCGCTGCCGCCAGCCGTTCCTCGAGCTGCCGGACGTGTCGGGGGCTTTCGGTCAACTTGCGCCGCACCAGAGCGAGTTCCTCTTGAAGAAACGCGACCTGGGTGGAGAGATCGTGGGCCTCCTTCTCCCACCGTGCGGCGCGCGAGTCCGCGTCGTCGCTGCGTGCCACGTCCCACCTCCCCGGGGGCTAAAACGTACTGCCCTAACACTAGCTGTTTGCCGGACGTTTCGAACCCACGCAACACAGTCGTCCCACAACGTTGATCGCTTTGTTCACGTCACCGGGGGTCCGGAGGGGCGCTGGCGTGCCGCCGACCCGGCGTGTCGGGTACCGTCGAGCGCGACCATGGTCAGCATCCAGGGAGGGCACTCGTGACGACCCCGGCCGAGATCCGGGCCACCGACGCACCGGGGGCACCGACCGACGCACACCTGCAGGTCTGGGTCGACCAGGACCTCTGCACCGGCGACGGGCTCTGCGTGCAGTACGCCCGGGACGTGTTCGAGTTCGACATCGACGGGCTCGCCTACGTCAAGGACGACGAAGGGCAACTGCAGGTCGCCGAGGGCGCCCGGGTCGCCGTACCGGCGCACCTGCGGCTGGACGTCATCGACGCGGCCAAGGACTGCCCCGGTGAGTGCATCCACGTGGTGCGCGCCGACGACCAGGTCGAGGTCGCCGGTCCGGCGGCTGACAGCTGACAGCTGACGAGGATCCTGACCGGGGTTCGGACGCGGCCAGGATCACAACAACGGACGACCGATGACAGATGCGACAACCCGGGCGAACTCCTCCAGCCGCGCGATCTGCCCGGAACCGCCGTCGTCGAGGGTCTTGCCGAACCGCAACGCGTCGTGCCGGGGCCCGGTCTGCTCCTCCGGCGAGGACTCGTCCTGTGAGCTCAGCAACAGGTAGACGTCGACGCTGTCCACCCGGACCTGCCCGGTCGGCGTCCGGGTCAACCGCCGCCGGCACCCCACCTCGGTGACCGTCGACAGCGGCACCACCCGCAACGACGACGTCATCGCGCCCGGCGGGCCGTCACCCGGCGGTACGTCCTCACCGTGCCAGAGGACGACGCGGGTGCCGTCGCAGACGGCCACCTCCTGCCAGACGCCGTTGACCTCGTTGACGAACCGTTCCAAGGTGAACGCCAGCACCTCGGCCCCGGCCAGGACCCCACCCAACGCTTCCAGGGCGACGTCCGGGTCGCGCAGGTAGGCACGGGCGGCCGCGTCCAGGTCGAGGTACGGCGACCAGTCCGGGAACACGGCCGGCAGCTCGCCGCCACCGAACGACGGTCGACTCACTCCGGCTCCACCCCGGTCGACTCCCCGACCACGTCGGTGCCGGACACCGCCGGCGGTGGGGCCGCCGTGCGGTCCTGCCGACGCAGCGCGTACGCCTCGGCGCCCTTGCTCGGCTTGCGCCGCCGCGGCGGCGCGGTCACCCCGGGGGCCAGCCGCCGGGCCGACACCAGAAACGCGGTGTGCCCGATCATCCGGTGGTCCGGGCGCACCGCGAGCCCGTCGACGTGCCAGTCGCGCACCAGCGACTCCCAGGCCCGTGGTTCGGTGAACCCGCCCACCTCACGCAACGCCTCGACCAGCTCACTGACCTGCGGTGTCGTCGCGACGTAACCGATGAACACCCCGCCGGGCACCAGCGCGGTGGAGACCAGGTCCACCAGCTCCCACGGGCTGAGCATGTCCAGGATGATCCGGTCGAAGCCCACCTCCCGGCAGGTCGCCACGTCCCCGACGTGCAACCGCCACGCCGGATGGGGACCGCCGAAGAACCCCTCGACGTTCGCCCGGGCGATGTCGGCGAAGTCCGGTCGCATCTCGTACGAATGCACCTCGCCGTCGACGCCGACGGCCCGCAGCAACGAACAGGACAACGCGCCGGAGCCGGCACCGGCCTCCAACACCCGCGCCCCTGGGAACACGTCACCCATCGCCACGATCTGCGCGGCGTCCTTCGGGTAGATCACCTGCGCACCGCGCGGCATTCCCAGCACGTAGTCGGCCAGCAGCGGCCGCAGTGCCAGGTAGGCGGTGCCGCCCGCAGACGTCACCACACTGCCGTCCGGCAGCCCGATCAGGTCGTCGTGCGCCACGATGCCCCGATGGGTGTGGAAGGACCGCCCCGGACTCAGGGTGATCGTGTGCATCCGACCCTTCGGGTCGGTCAGCTGCACCCGGTCGCCGGGCTGGAACGGGCCACGCCGGGCAGAGACCGGAGTGGTGGGGACAGCGCCGGTTGCCACGGCGGTCGGCGGAGGGGTCACGGATTCATCTTTCGGCTCGGCTCCAACAACTGGGCGAGATCGGCGACCTGCAGGACGCCGATCACCTCATCGTCCCGGGTCACCAGATACTGCGCGCCCGGACGTTCCTGAACGGTACGGACCACCTGCTCGCCGTCGAGACCGACGGGGATCCGGGGCAGCCCGTCCACGCCGCGGGCCACCGTGTCGACCGCCACCCACGGCCGGCGCGGCGCGGGCACCGCAGCCGCCGCCGTCCGGTCGACCAACGCCACGAGCCGACCGGCCGCGTCCACCACACCCACCGCCGGCATACCGCGATCCGCCGCGCCGACCGGACCCGACCCGGACGCCTCGGCGCCCCGACGCTCGGCCTCGGCCAGCGAGGTCCCGCTGGGCACCGCGAAGATCGGACGGGCCAACGCCGCCAGGTCGACGAGCGGGAACCGACGGCCGATCCGGGCCACCCGGATCGACTGCCCGGCACCCTGCCAGAGGGTGAACGACACCAGCAGCATGAAGATCAGTCCGAAGGGCGACAGCAGGCCCGTCACGGTCAAGGTCACCACCACCAGGGCGGTCACCGCCGCCACCAACCGGCCCACCCAGCCGGCCACCTCGGTGCCGACGTGCCGGTCCCGGGTCATCGCCCAGACCGCCGCCCGCAGCGCCCGGCCACCGTCGAGGGGCAGCCCGGGCAGCGAGTTGAACGCGGCCACCAGCAGGTTCGCCACCGCCAGCTGGAACGCCAGCTGGTCGATCAGGGTACGGTCGGGCAGCAGTACGGTGACCACCACCGCCACCAGGCCCAGCAGCAACGACACCGCCGGACCCGCCAGCGACACCAGCAGGTCCACCCTCGGTGTCGGCGCGTCCCGGTCCATCTCGGTGTATCCGCCGAGCATCTCCAGGGTGATGCCGCGCACCCCGATACCGTACCGACGGGCGGTCAACGCGTGCCCCAGCTCGTGCAGCAGGACCGAGCCGAGCAGACAGACCACGAAACCCAGACCCACGGCGTACCGCACCGGCGGCGGCACGTCGAGCTGGGTGCGGACGAACTCGCCGTACACGACGGTGACCAGGACCGCGAGCAGCAGCACCGACGCGTTGAGGTAGACCGGAAAGCCCAGTACCCGGCCGAGGCTGAGCCCCGGTCGCCGGTCAGGACGGCGGTCAGGTCGCTGCGCGGTCTCCTCCATCAGCACGATGCTACGGAACACCCGGTCGCCCGCCGCGCACGGTTTGCCCCTCTGGTCGGCCCACGCCCCGGCCGACGCCACGCCCCGGGCGCGGGCCGGGGCGTCACACCCGTGCCATACCCTGCCTGCCATGACAGCGGAAACGGTACGGCGCACGACGATCGGCGCGGACGGCGCACCCGAGGCCGAACATCCCCGGCACGCCACCCTCTCGCCGTCGCGTGCCGCCGACTTCAAGACCTGCCCGCTGCTGTACCGCTTCCGCAGTATCGACCGGCTGCCGGAACGGCCCACCGCCGACCAGGCCCGCGGCACGCTGGTGCACGCGGTGCTGGAGCGGCTGTTCGACCTGCCCGCGCCGGACCGGACCCCGCAGGCCGCCGCCGATCTGGTGGCACCGCAGTGGCAACGGCTGCTCGCCGAGGATCCGGCACTGGCCGGTGTCCTCGCCGACCCGGCCACGACCGGCACGCTCGGCGAGGACACCGGCCCGGAGGCACCAGGCGACGCAAGCCACACCGTCGGCCCGCAACAGGAGACGTTCCTCGCCGCCGCCCGCCGGTTGCTGGACGGGTACTTCACCGTCGAGGATCCCCGTCGGCTGGAGCCGGCCGAGCGGGAGACCCTGATCAACGCTGTGGTCGACGACGAGTTGCTGATCCGCGGCTACATCGACCGGCTCGACGTCTCGCCCAGCGGCGACCTGCGGGTGGTCGACTACAAGACCGGCGGCGCGCCCCGGGAGGCGTTCGAGTCCCGGGCGCTGTTCCAGCTGAAGTTCTACGCGCTGGTGCTGTGGCGCACCCGGGGGGTGGTCCCCCGGGTGCTGCGCCTGGTGTACCTGCGCGACGCCGAGATCTGCGACTACACGCCGGACGCCGAGGAACTGCTGCGCTTCGAACGCACCGTCGTGGCGCTGTGGCGGGCGATCCTGCAGGCGACCCGCAGCGGTGACTTCCGGCCCAAGCCCAGCCGGCTCTGCGACTGGTGCAGCTACCAGGCGTACTGCCCGTCGTACGGCGGGACGCCGCCGCCGTACCCCGACCCGGGTGTGCCGGGCGGGCCGCCCTCCGGCCCGGGGGCCGTCTCCTCCTGACAGGGGCCGTCTCCTCCTGAAGGAGGAGGTGAGGTTCGCGCCGTGGCGGGCGGACCGGTCCGACGTCACCGGCTACCGTCGCGACATGCCACCCGCCACGCCCGGTACGCCCGTCGTCCGCCGTGTGGCGTACCGCTGGTGGCGCCGTGCGCGGGCGGCGGGGCCGGCCGGACCCGCCGCAGGGCTGCTGGCCCGCGACGGGCTGCTGGCGGCGGCGATGGTCCTGGTCGACCTGGCGCTCACCGCGATCGGCCCACCGGAGATCGACGCCGGTCTCGGCTGGCCGGCGATAGTCGGCTGGGGCGTCCTGGCCGCGGTGCCGATCGCGGCCCGCCGGGTGCTCGTCTGGCCGGCGGTCGTGGTCAGCGCCGCGACCCTGGCGATTCCGCTGGCCACCGGCCACCAGCCCGCCGGTATCGGGCTCGGGCTGATCATCATGACCTACACCGCCGCGTGCTGGCTACCGCTGCGCGGTGCCGTGATCGCCACGACCATGCTGTGGCTGCCGGTCGTGACGGCCAACGCCCTGCTGCTACCGGATCCGCAGACACCCGACCTGTCCTGGCCGTACCTGGTGTTCATCAACGGGCTCACCGCGCTGGTCAGTTTCTTCATCGGCCGGGCGGTGCACGCCCGGCGCGCCTCGACGCTGGCGCTGACCGAACGCGCCAGGGTCGCCGAGGCCAACCAGCGGGTCGCCGCCGAGCAGGCCGTCGCCGACGAACGGCGGCGCATCGCCCGCGAACTGCACGACGTGGTGGCGCACCACGTCAGCGTGATGGGGGTGCTCGCCACCGGGGCACGACGGGTGCTGCACCGCGACCCCGACGCCGCCGACGAGGCGCTCGGCACGATCGCCGAGACCAGCCGCAGCACCCTGCGGGAGATGCGCCGACTGCTCGACGTCCTGCGTACCGACGCCGAACCGGCCGGCGCCGAACTGGCACCCCAGCCCGGGCTCAGCGGCATCCAGTCACTTGTCGAACAGATACGCGAGGCGGGCCTGCCGGTGACGTTACGGGTCGACGGGGTACCGGGCGAGCTCGACCCGGGGGTGACGTTGACGCTCTACCGGATCGTGCAGGAGGCGCTCACCAACGCCCTGAAACACGCCGGCACGCCGGCCACCGCCGAGGTACGGCTCAGCTTCGGCATCTACTGGCTGATCGTCGAGGTGTTCGACACCGGTCGGGGCCCCGCCCCGGAGCGGACCCGGTTGGGACACGGTCTGGTCGGCATGCGCGAGCGGGTCGCCCTGTACGGTGGCACGCTGCGGACCGGTCCCCGACCCGGCGGCGGCTTCCGCATCTACGCCAAGCTGCCGATGGAGCAGTTGGGCGCGGCGAACCGAGAAGGAGCACCGTGAGCGAGCCCGCATCCGGCGCGCAGTCCGCCGCCCGTCCCGTCCGGATCCTGCTCGCCGACGACCAGCCGCTGCTGCGTACCGGGTTCCGGATGGTGCTCGGCGCGGAGGACGACCTCGACATCGTGGGCGAGGCCGGGGACGGCGCGGAAGCCGTCGACCTAGCCCGGCGGCTGCTGCCCGACGTGGTGCTGATGGACATCCGGATGCCCCGGATGGACGGGGTGGCCGCGACCAGGGCGATCGTGGACGCCCGGCTACCGGTCCGGGTGCTCATCCTGACCACGTTCGACCTCGACGAGTACGTGGTCGGCGCGCTGCGGGCCGGCGCCAGCGGGTTCCTCGCCAAGGACGTGCCCGCCGAGGACCTGGTGGCCGCGATCCGTACGGTGGCCGTCGGCGAGGCCGTCGTCGCCCCCCGGATCCTGCGCCGGCTGCTGGACAAGTTCGCGCTCACCCTGCCCGACCCGGACGCGGCACCGCCGAAGACCGTGGACGTGCTGACCGAACGGGAACGGGAGGTGCTCGTCCAGATGGCCAAGGGGCTGTCCAACGCCGAGATCGCCGCCGCGTTGTCGATCAGTGAGACCACGATCAAGACCCACGTCGGGCATGTGCTGACCAAGCTCGGGCTCCGCGACCGCGTACAGGCCGTGGTGCTGGCGTACGAGTCCGGGCTGGTCCGGCCCGGACTCTGAGCCGCGCCGGCAGCGGGCCGACGCCGGGCGGCGACACCCGCAGGGGGTCGCCGTCGGCCGCTGGGCGGACGTCGGCGGCGCTCAGCTCCTTCTCAGGTGGGAGGGCCGGTCGCGCCGTGACCGAGCGGTGAACCCTTCCCCGGCACGAGGGAACCGGCCCGGTCCGCGCCTACCGTGAGATGACAGTCCGCAACGGTAGGAGTGATGATCGACATGACGACAGCGACGGGTCCAGCGGCCCGGGCGACGGACGTGTGGAAGGTGTACGGCACGGGCGAGGCACAGGTCATCGCCCTGCACGGGGTCAGCATCGACCTCGAGGCCGGCCACTTCACGGCGATCATGGGCCCCTCCGGATCCGGCAAGTCCACCCTCATGCACTGCCTCGCCGGACTCGATTCCGTCACCCGCGGCACCATCACCATCGGCGACACCACCGTGACCGGCCTGAACGACAACGGCCTCACCCGCCTACGCCGCGACAAGGTCGGCTTCATCTTCCAGCAGTTCAACCTGCTGCCCACCCTGACCGCGCAGGAGAACATCCTGCTCCCCCTGGCCATCGCCGGGCGTAAGCCCGACCCCGCCTGGTACGACACGGTGATCGACACCGTCGGCCTGCGTGACCGCCTGCACCACCGGCCCACCCAGCTGTCCGGCGGGCAACAGCAACGGGTCGCCTGCGCCCGCGCGCTGGTCGCCCGACCCGACGTCGTCTTCGCCGACGAACCCACCGGCAACCTCGACTCCCGGGCCGGCGCCGACGTCCTGGGCTTCCTGCGCAACTCGGTGCGCGACCACGGTCAGACAATCGTGATGGTCACCCACGACCCCGTCGCCGCCTCGTACGCCGACCGTGTCGTCTTCCTCGCCGACGGCCGGATCGTCTCCGAGCTGACCGCACCGACCGCCGACGCGGTCCTGGACCGGCTGAAGAACCTCGACGTCACCGTGCCGGCCGGGCAGGAGCACGTCTGATGCTGCGCGCCACGCTGAAGAGTCTGCTCTCACGCAAGCTGCGGCTGGTGCTGTCCGGGGTGGCGATCATCCTCGGGGTGCTGTTCGTGTCGAGCGCCACCGTGCTCACCGACAGCCTCAGTGACCGCTTCGAGCGGCTGTTCCAGACGGTCAACGCCGACGTCGCCGTCCAGGTGCAGGCCGCCGACCCGGCCAGTCAGCAGGCGCAACCACCGCTGCTGACCGAGGCGGACCTGGACCGGCTCGCCGCCGTGCCCGGCGTGGCCTCGGTCTCCGGCGACGCCAGCGCCACCGGGGTGATCCCGTTCCGGGCCGCCGACGGCAAGGCGGTGCCGAGCCAGGCCCCGCAGCTGGGCATCGGGCTGGCCGACACCGGCGACGACGACGCGCTGCTGCAGGTGGCCCAGGGACGGGTTCCAGCCGCCGACGACGAGGTCGCGCTCACCCGGCTCACCGCCGAGCAGGCCGGCGTCACCGTCGGCGACCGGCTGCGGGTCTACGTCTCGAGCACCTACGAGACCAGCGAGTACGAGGTGGTCGGTCTGCTGGAGTACAGCGGAGGCCGGGCCACCCTCGGCGGGGAGACCCTGGTCGCCTTCACCGTGGCACAGGCCCAGCAGCTGTTCTACGGCGAGACCGGGGTGTTCGGCGCCGCGCAGCTGACCGCCGACGCCGGCATCGCCGACAACGAGCTCAAGCGCCTGGTCGCCGCCGAGGTACCGACCGGATTCGAGGCGGTGACCGGCGCGGAACTCGCCGACCAGCAGGCCTCCCAGTTCACCCAGCTGCTGACCTTCGTGAACTGGTTCTTCCTCGGGTTCGCGCTGATCGCCCTGCTGGTCGGCATGTTCCTGATCTTCAACACGTTCAACATCCTGGTCGCCCAGCGGTCCCGTGAGCTGGCCCTGCTGCGGGCCCTCGGGGCCAGCTGGACCCAGGTGACCTCCACGGTGCTGATCGAGGCGCTGGTCGTCGGGCTGATCGCGGCCACCCTCGGGCTCGCGGCCGGCGTCGGTGTCGCCGCCGGTCTGCAGTACGTGGCGGTCAGCGCCCTGTCGCTGCCCGCCGGCGGACTGATCGTCTCGCCGACGGCGGTACTCGCCTCGTACCTGGTCGGCGTCCTGATGACCGTCGTCGCGGCGTTGGTGCCGGCGATCCGTGCCTCGTCGGTGCCGCCCATCGCGGCGATGCGCGACGTGGTACGCCCGGACCGGTCGTTGACCGCGCTCACCATCACCGGCGCGGTCGTCACCGCCATCGGCGCCGTCGGGCTCGCCCTCGGGCTCGCCGGCGTACCCGGAGTGACCGCCATCGCCCTCGGTGGTGGCGTCCTACTGTCGATGATCGGCGTGGCGCTGCTGTCCCCCGCCCTGACCCGGCCGATCGCCGGCACCGTCGGACGCCTGGTCAGCTGGGGTACGGCCAGCGGGCTCGGGCGGCGCAACACTTTGCGTAACCCGCGCCGCACGGCGGTAACCGCCGCCGCGCTGATGATCGGCGTGACCCTGGTCAGCACCATCGCCGTGATCGGCGCGTCGCTGAAGGCGACCACCACCGACCTGGTCGAGAACGGACTCGGCGCGGAGATCATCATCCTGACCAACGGTCAGCAGTTGCCAACCGGACGGGAAGGTTTCGACCCGCAGCGACTCGACGAGGTCGCCGACCTCGACGGGGTTTCCGGCACCCTCGCCTACCACCTCGCGGTACTCACCGCCGACGGGCGACCCAACCAGATCGTCTCCGCCACCGACCTGTCCCAGGCCGGGTCGATGTTCGCCTTCGAGATCGAACAGGGTCGCCTCGACGCCGGCGACGGCGAAGCGGTGGTGGACGTCAACACCGCGCAGACCAACGGCTGGGCGCTCGGCGACGACGTCGTCGTCGACATGCCGCGCGGCGGCGAACGGTCCTACGAGATCGTCGGGATCTACCGCACCGCGCTGACCGCCGGCCTGATCCTGCCGCGGTCACAGGTGCAGTACCTCGCCGGGCCGCTGGCGTACCAGGGGTTCGTCGCCACCACGCCGGACGCCGACGTCGCACGCATCGTCGCCCAGACCGAGGAGCTGATGGCCGACTACCCGCTGGTGACCGTCGGCGACCGGTCGAGCTTCGTACAGCAGCAGAACCAACTGGTCGACATCCTGCTCAACATCTTCTACGTCCTGCTGGCGCTGGCCGTGCTGGTGGCGTTCATCGGAATCATCAACACGCTCGTCCTGAGCATCTACGAACGAACCCGCGAGCTGGGCCTGCTACGAGCGGTGGGGATGAGCCGGCGGCAGATCCGCCGGATGGTCCGCGTCGAATCGCTGCTGATGGCGGTCTTCGGCTGTCTGCTCGGCGTCGGACTGGGCGTCGCGCTCGGCCTGTCCGCCTCGTACGCGATGCGCAGCCAGGACGTACTGTCCGTGGTGAGCGTCCCGTACGGGCAGCTGGCCGGATTCGTGGTGGCCGCCGCCCTGGCCGGAGTGGTCGCCGCGTGGTGGCCGGCCTGGCGGGCGTCCCGGCTCAACGTGCTGCAGGCCATCGCCTACGAGTGACACCACACGACGGGCGGCTGGCCGCCCGCCGACGGGGGCAGTGGGGACGACCGGTTAGCCGGTCGTCCCCACTGGCGGCGGCGGGTCAGCCCACCTCCACCCGTGGCACGGCCCGGTCACCGGAACACACCGCGGCCAGGTCCGCCACGGTGATCCCGACGAGACTGTCGACGACCCGGACATCGGCGGCGACCGCGAACGACACGTCCGCCGGCACGGCGAGCACCGCCGCGCCGGCGGCACGGGCGCTGGCGACACCCGCCGGCGAGTCCTCGACCGCCAGACACCGCCGCGCCGGCACGCCGAGCGCGGCCGCCGCGGACAGGTACGGCGCCGGATCGGGCTTGGTGGCGGTCACCTCGTCACCACAGACGACGACATCGAAGTTGGCCCGGCCCAGCGTGTGCAGCGCCACCTCCACCAGGGCCCGCTCGGTGGAGGTCACCAACGCGGTGGGCAGGCCGGCGGCGCGTACCGCCCGCAGCAGATCCGCCGCCCCGGGCCGCCACTGGACCCCGGCCGCGAACAGGGCAGCCACCCGGTGCGTCAACCAGGCCGCACCGACCTGCGGATCCCGCTCCGGCTGACCGAGGTCGTCGTGCAACAGCCGCATCGTCGTGGCCATGTCCGACCCGACCATCGTCAGTCGCGCCTCGTCGGACAGCCGGCCGCTGTAGTGCACGGCCAGCTCGGTCAACGCCACGTCCCACAGTTTCTCGCTGTCGATCAGCGTGCCGTCCATGTCGAACAGCACCGCCGCCGGTGTCCGGGTGGTGCTCAGGGTAGGACCTCCTGATCGACTCGCCGCCCACACCGATCCTGCCAGGTCGGCCCGGACACCCGGCCAGTGCCCGCCAGGTCAGCTCAGGTCGCAACCGGCCAGTGAACCGTCGTAGCCCTTGAAGAAGGCCGCGATCCGCTGCTCCGCGGTGCCGTGCGAACCCTCCTCGAACCAGGGTTGGTCCGGGTCGTCGGCGACGGCCTCCAGCCCGCGTTGGAACTCGTCCAGGTCGCCGTCGTCGAGCTGCAGGGTGCCGTCGCGCACCGAGTCGCCCAGGTACGCCCCGGCCAGACAGTCCGCCGCGAGCTCCCGCTGGATGCTGAACGAGTACTCCAGCTCCAGCCTGACCTGGATGCCATGGGCGTACTCGTGGCCGATCAGATAGAACAGGAACGAGTCGCCTACCGCCTGGAACACCGAGTACGCCCAGTTGGCGTCGTAGGCGATGAACTCCGAGGCGGTGGTGAGGCAGTAGACCGCGTTGTTGCGCGGAATCAACTGTTCGCCGCAGGACACCTCGCCGTCGCGGTAGTAGGCGATGGTCCGCCCGATCGGCCGGAACGTGGCACCGAACCCGGCGAACCGCTGCTGCCAGTACCGGTCGGCGAGCGCCTCGGCACCCGCGATGTCCTGCTCGAACTCCTCGACCGTGTCCGTACCCTCCAGCAGGCCGTCGTCGCCAGCCGGTTCCCCACCGGGCACCGCCGGCTGGTTCCCCTCCCCCGACCGACCGTCCGGCAGGGGCGCGACCGCGCAGGCCGCCGCCGCGACGAGGGCGGCACACAGTGCCGCCACCCGGGTAAGACTCCAGGAACGTCCGTCGGGCTGCTCCATCGTCGGCTCCTTCTCCCGCCACGGTCAGATGACGACACACGCGGCCCCGTCCAGCACCATGCTGCCCCAGTTGCGCAATACGGGCCACGGCGGTGTGGGGATCATTCACCCACCACCGATGGTGCCCGGCGCGTGCCGCCGGGCCGAGCCGACGGCCGCAACGTAGGCTGGCGGGGTGAGGCTCGACAACGATTCCGCCAGTACCTGTCGACCGCCCGTGCGTACCACCGGTGGCACCCCCCGGTGCCGCCGGGTCGGGGAGGCACCGTGACCGAGTTCGACGGCCTGCCGGTGCTGCGATCGCCGGTGGCGATCGCAGCCTTCGAAGGATGGAACGACGCCGCCGACGCCTCCACCGCCGCCGTCGAGCATCTCGAGCAGGTGTGGCAGGCACACGAGATCGCCGCGCTGGACCCCGAGGAGTTCTACGACTTCCAGGTCAGCCGGCCGACCATCGCGATGTCCGGTGGGGAGACCCGCCAGATCCAGTGGCCCACCACCCGGTTCATGGTCGCCAGTCCGCAGGGCACCGACCGTGACGTCGTCCTGATCCGGGGCATCGAGCCGAGCATGCGCTGGCGCACCTTCTGCGAGCAGGTGCTGGAGTTGTGCCACAGCCTGGAAGTCAACCGGGTGGTGCTGCTGGGCGCGCTGCTCGCCGACGTGCCGTACACCCGCCCGCTGCCGATCAGCGGCACCGCCTCGGACAAGGAGGCCGCCGAGCGACTCGCGCTGATCCCGACCCGCTACGACGGACCGACCGGGATCGTCGGCGTACTGCAGGACGCCTGCAGTCGGGCCGAGGTCGACGCCGTGTCGTTCTGGGTGCACGTGCCGCACTACGCCAACAACCCGCCCTGTCCCAAGGCCACCCTCGCGTTGCTGCACCGGGTCGAGGAGGTGCTGGACCTGCCCGTGCCGATGGCCGACATGGCGGAGGAGGCCGCGAAGTGGGAGGCCCGGGTGCGGACCACCGCCGAGCAGGACGCCGAGCTGGGCGAGTACGTGCGCGAGCTCGAGGAGCGCGTCGGGGACGCCGGGATCCAGCCGCTCACCGGCGACGAGATCGCCCAGGAGTTCGAAAAGTACCTCCGACGGCGAGGCGGATCGGCCGGCCCGACAGCTGGATCAGGTGAGTGGCCGTCCGGCTGACCACGCCGGTTCTATCGGCTAACTGACACCTCGGTCAGCCGGACGGCCCATTGCCGGAAAATGTCCGGATGCTAACCCCCCTCCCTCTTATGCGTCTGGTGACCGGTTTCTGGAGCTTCAAGACCCTCGCCGCCGCAGTCGAGCTGGACCTGTTCACCCGGCTGGCCGATGGCCGGAGCATCACCGTCGCGCAACTGTGCGACGAGTACGGGCTCGCCGAACGACCCGCGGACACCCTCCTGGCCGCCTGCGCTTCCCTCGGCCTGCTGGTCAAGGAGCCCGGTGGTGACGGATACCGCAACGCCCCCGTCGCCGAGGAGTTCCTGGTGGTCGGGCGGCCGTACTACTTCGGTGGACAGGTACGCTACTGCGACGAGCGCACCTACCTGCCGTGGCACCGCATCGGCGAAGCGCTGCGCACCGACCGGCCACTGACCTGGGATCCGCAGACCCAGGAGTCGGTCTTCTCCAATGTCGACCCGCAGATGCTCGAGCTGTTCTGGGAGGCGATGTACGCGACGTCGATCTTCACGGCGCGGGCGCTCGGCGAAGCGTACGACTTCGGTGCCCACGACCGGTTGCTCGACCTCGGCGGTGGCTCCGGGGCTTACCCGATCGAACTGTGCCGTCGCTACCCGGACCTGCGCGCGAGCGTCTACGACCTGCCCCATGTGGTGCCGATCGCGGCCGACAAGGCGGCTGCGGCGGGCATGAGCGACCGGATCGGCACCATCGCCGGTGACTTCTTCGCCGACCCCGCGTTGCCGGATGGCCACGACGTGATGCTGCTCAGCATGGTCCTGCACGACTGGGACGAGACGACCAACCGGGCGCTGCTCGCCCGCTGTCACCGGGCGCTGCCGTCCGGCGGCGTGATCGTCATTTCCGAGCTGCTGCTCAACCCGGACCGCACCGGGCCGACCGAGGCGGCCCTGATGGGGATGAACATGCTGGTGGAGACAGTCGGTGGACGCAACTACTCGGAGACCGAGTACGCCGACTGGCTGGCCGACGCCGGCTTCGGGTCGATTCGGACCGTGACGTTCGACGCTCCGGGTGCCAACGGCGCCATCATCGCGCGCAAGCGCTGACCGGGACGTCCGGCGGGCGCCCGCCCGGGATCGGGCGCGCCGCGCGGGACGTGCCGACCCAGGTGGACTCGACGGGGGTGGCGGAGGCGTGTTGCCTTCGTCGGTGGTGTCCGGTGTGGCTGGACACAGCCCGTTCGTCATCCTAGGATGCTAGGTGGTCCCCGTCGAACGGAGCAGCCGATGCCACAGGTCAACCCCGGTGCCGCCGAGGTTCCGCACCGTCAGATCGCCGACCAACTGCGCGAACGCATCCGCCGTGGCGACTGGGCACCCGGCGAACGCCTGCCGGCGATTCCCGCCATCGCCGAGATGTACGGGGTCGCCAAGCAGACCGTCCAGCGCACCGTGGACCAGCTCCGCGTCGAAGGCCTGCTGATCACCAAGCCCGGCTCGGGCACCTTCGTCCGTGGCACCCGCCGTCGACTCAACCGGCTCGCCCGGGGCCGCTACGGCGGCCAGCGCGGCTACCACGCCGATCTGGCGGCCCGCTACCGCCAACAGCTGACCGAGGTCGGCCGGGCTCCCGCGCCGGCGGAGGTCGCCGACGCCTTCGGCGTGGCGGACGGCACCGAACTGGTGGTACGCCGGCACGTGGTCCGTACCGACGACTCCCCCGTCGAGGTCGGCGCCTCCTGGTTCCGGGTCGCCGACGCGGCCGGCACCAGCCTGGACCGGGCCGAGCCGTTCGGCCGTCCGCTGTACCAGGAGGCCGAGGAGGTGACCGGCCGGCGGTACACCTGGGCCCGCGACGTACTCACCGCGCGCCAGCCCAGCCGCGACGAGGCGCAGACCCTGCGGATCAGACCGGACACCCCGGTGCTGCACCTGCTCCATGTCGCCTACGACGCCGAACGTCGACCGATCGAGGTCGCTCAGGCCACCTGGCCCGGGCCGGTCACCACCCTGACCGAGGAGTACCGGGTGCCGGCGCCGGTGCCCGATCCGGACCCGGATCCGGGTCTGGTACTCGGCTGAGCGGCGTTTTCTTACGCCGTACTTTGTTTTCCATACCAACTATTGACACGTGTGATCGAGATATGTGAATCTCCCGGCAAGGGTCCACCGCACGGGTCGTGCGGCGGTAGCGGGATCTCCGGGCATCCAGCGCCGACCCCGACCCGGGTGGCGGCGTGCCGTCCCCGGTGACCCCACGACCGTTCCGTCCACCTGTCCGGGAGCAGACATGCCTTCCCTCTCCGTCACCGTCTGGGCGCCCGTACGCCGGGCGCTCACCGTCACGGCAGCCGCCGCCCTGCTGCTGGGCGGTGCCCTCGCCGAGGTCGCCACCGCCCACGGTTCGTCGATCGATCCGCCGTCGCGCAACTACGGCTGCTACGAGCGCTGGGCCAACGACTTCCAGAACCCTCGGATGGCCACCGACGATCCGATGTGCTGGCAGGCCTGGCAGGCCGACTCCACCGCCATGTGGAACTGGAACAGCCTCTACATCGACGGCGTCGACGGCCAGCACCAGGCCCACATCCCCGACGGACAGCTGTGCAGCGCCGGCAACACCGGTGGTACCCGCTACGCCTCGCTCGACGTACCCGGCAACTGGCGGGCGGCCAGCGTCGGGACCAACTTCACCGTCACGTACCACGATCAGGCCCTGCACGGTGCCGACTACCACCTGGTCTACGTCACCCGACAGGGCTTCGACCCGCTCACCCAACGCCTGCGCTGGAGCGACCTGGAGCTGGTCCGGACCACCAGCGGCGCGGCCCCCGGCGCCGGCACCCGGACCAGCAACCCCAACCTCAACGGCGTCTCGGTCGACATCCCGGTCAGCGCGCCGGGACGCACCGGGCGGCACATCGTCTACCTGATCTGGAAGGCCAGCCACGCCGACCAGACCTACTACTTCTGCAGCGACGTGAACTTCGGCGGTACCGGGGCGACCCCGGCACCGACCACTCCCGCACCCGCACCGACCACCCCGGCGCCCGTACCCACC
This sequence comes from Solwaraspora sp. WMMA2101, assembly GCF_049179175.1. Taxonomy (NCBI): domain Bacteria; kingdom Bacillati; phylum Actinomycetota; class Actinomycetes; order Micromonosporales; family Micromonosporaceae; genus Solwaraspora; species Solwaraspora sp. WMMA2101. The sequence continues at coordinate 127,376 of NZ_JBMHMA010000006.1, forward strand.
ACGGCCGTGCCGACCACGGCCGTACCGACCACGGCCGCGCCGACCACCAGCGCGCCAGGCGACTGCACGGCGACGCTCGCGGTCGTCGCCAGCTGGCAGGGCGGCTTCCAGGCCGAGGTACGGGTCACCGCCGGCGCCTCCGAGCTGACCGGATGGACGGTGGGCTGGACCAATCCGACCGGCCAGCAGGTGACCCAGGCGTGGAACGCCGCCCTCACGAGCAGTGGGTCCTCGGTGACCGCCCGCAACGCCGCCTACAATGGCGCGCTCGCTGCCGGCGCGAGCACCAGCTTCGGCCTGATCGGGTCGGCCACCGCAACGCCGTCGGCGTCGGCGTTGACCTGCCGGGCCGGCTGACCCGCACGCACCGCCGGGGCCGCCACCGTCGCGTCGGTCCCGGCGGTACCGTGGGCACCGATCAGTCGCGGACCCGCACGCCCAGCAGCGCATCGCACATGTCGGCCATCAGCGCCGGCGCGTGGGCGTCCACGCCGACACCGGCCAGCGCCTCGTCGACCCACTCGTCGACCACCGCGAGCGCACCCGGGGTGTCGAGGTCGTCGGCGAGGCGGCCGCGTACCGTGGCGAGCAGGTCCGCGCCGGACGGGCCCGCCGCCGCGCCCGCCGCCGCCCGCCACCGCTGCCACCGCTGCTGGCCCGCCTTGAGTACGTCGTCGGTCCACTGCCGGTCGGCCCGGTAGTGCCCGGACATCAGCGCCAGCCGTACCGCCATCGGGGCGACCCGGTCGCCGCGCAGCCGGGAGACGAACACCAGGTTCCCCCGCGACTTGGACATCTTCTCGCCGTTGAGGCCGATCATCCCGGCATGGACGTAGTGGGCCGCGAACGGTGCCTGGCCGGTCAGCACCTCGGCGTGCGCCGCGGAACACTCGTGGTGCGGGAAGATCAGGTCGTTGCCGCCACCCTGGACGTCGATCCGCTCGCCCAGCAGGCGCAGTGCGATCACCGCGCACTCGATGTGCCAACCCGGCCGCCCCGGCCCGAGTGGACCGCCCTCCCACGCCGGCTCGCCGTCGCGCGCGCCCCGCCACAGCAACGGATCCAGCGGGTCGCGCTTGCCCGGTCGCTGCGGGTCACCGCCGCGCTCGGCGGCGAAGATGAGCATCTGCTCCCGCGACAGGTGCGACTCGTAGCCGAACCGGTCCGCCGCCGCCAGATCGAAGTAGATGTCGCCGCTGCCGTCGGCCAGCCGGTACCCCGCGCCCCGGTCGAGCAGCACCCGGACCTGGTCGGCGATGGCGGGAATCGACTCGACCGCGCCGACGTAGTGCGCCGGTGGAATGATCCGCAGCGCCTCCATGTCCTCACGGAACAACGCGGTCTCCCGCATCGCCAGGACCACCCAGTCCTCGCCGTCACGGGCCGCCCGCTCCAGCAGCGGGTCGTCGATGTCGGTGACGTTCTGGACGTACTCCACCTGATGGCCGGCGTCGCGCCACATCCGCTGCACCAGGTCGAAGGTGATCATGGTGGCGGCGTGGCCGAGATGCGTGGCGTCGTACGGGGTGATCCCGCAGACATACATCGTCGCCGGGCGTCCCGGGCTGGTGGGGGCCACCGCCTGTCGCGCCGAATCGAACAACGCCAACGCCGCGCCGGTGCCCGGCAGCCGGGGCACCTCGTGGCCGGTCCAGGAGTCCATGCCGTCAGCCTATCCAGCGGTCACCGCACGGCTGGTCGCTGCCACAGAGATCACATCGGCGGCCACGGGATCGCGCTACGCTCGTCCGGCGGCGCAGGAAACCGACCGGACTCCGCCAGGTGGGCCGCCCGCCGCCGCAGCTGGGCGATCTCCGCCGAGGTCAGCAACGGGGCCAGCGCCGCACCCACCGGACCGTCCAGGGCCGTCAGCAGCCGGCGCAACGCCGGTGGAGCCTGCGCCGGCAGCCGCTGCCCGGCCCACCCCCACAGCACGGTACGCAGCTTGTCGTCCACGTGGAAGCACAGTCCGTGGTCGACCCCGTACACCTGATCGGAGTCGCCGGTCAGGACGTGGCCGCCCTTGCGGTCGGCGTTGTTGACCACCACGTCGAACACCGCCATCATGGCCAGCCGTGGATCATCGGCGTGCGCCAGGGCGTAGGCGTTGCCGGCCGAATCCCGGGCGGCGGCAATCGGCAACCAGTCCGCCGGCACCTCATCGGCCGCGACGAAGCCGATCAGCGGCACCGCCGACGTGGGCTCGTCGATCCACAGCTGGCAGGCACCCGGACCGAACGGTCCGTCGCGCAGCACCGTCGGCGGCACCAGCGGCCAGTCCAGCGCCTGGGCCACCAGGTACGCCGACGCCTCACGGGCGGCCAACGTACCGTCCGGAAAATCCCACAGTGGACGTTCGCCACGGACCGGCTTGTAGACGCACCGGGCCGCCTGCCCGTCGCCGCTGACCACTGCGCGCAGCGTGGTGTTCGACGCGTCGACCAGCTGCCCCTCCAGCTCGATCGACCCGGTACGCAACAGGGTCAGCGTGTCGGCGACGTCGCGCACCGAGGGCTGTCCACCGGGCTCCATCACGCTCAGCGGTGGTAGCCGTTGTTCCGGGGGCAGAGATGGCCGCGCGGATCCAGCGGCTGGCCGCAGAGCGGGCAGGGAGGACGACCGGCCGCAACCACCCGACGGGCGCGGTCGATGAAACCACGGGTGGCGGCGGGGGTCAGTCGCACCCGGAGGCGGTCCAGGCCCGGATCGTCGGCATCGTCGTCCTCGGCGTCGGCGAGCAGCGCCGCGACGGCACCCGCGTCGGCGTCGTCCTCGGCGTCGGGCTCGGGCTCGGGCTCGGCCTCACCGACGGCAATTGCCTCGATCACCACGGTCGACGTGTCGACGTCGAAGGCCAGCCCGAGGGTGCCGACGCGGAACTCCTCGTCGACCGGCGTCTCCAGCGGGTCGTTGTCCGACTGGCCACCGGGAAGTTCCGGCACGTCGACGCCGAACCGCCGCTGCGCCTCGGCCAGCAGCTCCTCCAGCTTCTCCGCCAGCAGCGACACCTGGACCTTCTCCAGGGCCACGCTGACCACGCGGCCGCCGCCCCGGGCCTGCAGGAAGAACATCCGCTCCCCCGGCGGCCCCACGGTCCCCGCGACGAACCGCTCCGGCGGCTCGAAGGCATGCACCTGGTGGGTCATGCCGTCGACCCTATCGGGCTCCCGGGTCGATCCGGTAACGCACCGACCCGATTGCCCGACCGGCACCCCACCGACGGTTCACCGCGACGGCTCACCATCTCCGGCGCCACCCCCGACGGGAGCGTCCGACTCCGACGGACGACCCCGACGCCGGCCCCGGCCCCGTTTGGCCACGACCGGGCCGGTCAGGTCGGCCCCGGTGTCGTTGAGCCGCAGCAGGAACGGTCGGGTCGCGGTGTAGCGGATGACCGTCAGCGACGCCGGATCCGCCACGATCCGCTGGAACAGGTCGAGGTGCAGACCCAGCGCGTCGGCGACGATGGCCTTGATCACGTCGCCGTGGGTGCACGCCAGCCAGAACGCGTCCGGCCCCTGCTCGGCATCGACGACGGCGTTCCAGTGGCGGACCGCCGCCACCGCCCGGGCGGCGACCGCCGCCATCGCCTCGCCACCGGGGAACACCGCAGCGCTCGGGTGCTCCTGAACCACCCGCCACAGCGGCTGCTTGGCCAGGGCACGCAACGGCTGCCCCTCCCATTCGCCGTACCCGCACTCGATCAGACCCTCGTCGAGGGCCGGCGTCACCGCGGGCAGTGCCAATGCCAGCGTCTGCCGGCAGCGCACCAGTGGGCTGCTGACCACCTGTGCCCACGCCACCTGGGCGAGTCGGGCACCGACCGCCTGGGCCTGGGCCCGGCCGGTGTCGTCGAGCTCGACCGGCCGGCGTCCGGCCAGACCGCCCTCGGCGTTGGCCGTCGTGCGGCCATGTCGCAGAAGCACCACTGTCGCCATCGGGCCAGCGTACGGCGAACGCCGCCGCGCGGTGCGGCCAGCGCACCGGCACCCGGTCGACCGGCGGCGGTCAGGTCGCCGAAATGGTGCCCGTCATCAGCAGCGCCATCACCAGAGAACCGAGGGCCACCCGGTAGAGAACGAAGGCGTACAGGGTGTGATGGGCGACGTAGCGCAACAGCCAGGCGATCGCCGCGTAGCCGACCGCGAAGGCGATCACCGTCGCCACCGCCATCTGGGCGACCGTCGGCGCCCGGCCCTCCGGGTTGAACACGTCCGGCAGGCTGAACAGACCCGACATCACCACCGCCGGGATCGCCAGCAGGAAGGAGAACCGGGCGGCGGCCTCCCGGGTCAGGTTGAGAAACAGGCCGGCGGTCAACGTGCCACCGGAACGGGACACCCCGGGAATGAGCGCCATCGCCTGGGCGAAACCCATCACCACGCCGTCCCGCATGGTCAGGCGCTGCAAGGTACGGGTCTGCCGTCCCCAGTACTCGGCGAACGCCAGAATCAGGGCGAACACGATGAGCACGGTGGCGGTGATCCACAGATTGCGCAGGCCGCTGCGGATCTGGTCCTTGAACAGGAAGCCGATCACCCCGATCGGGATCGACCCGACGATGACGTACCAGCCCATCCGGTAGTCGGGGTCGCCACGCACCGACGAGTCCCAGATGCCCACGATCCAGGTCTTGGAGATCCGCCAGATGTCCTTGGCGAAGTACAGCAGCACGGCGGCCTCGGTGCCGAGCTGGGTGACCGCGGTGAACGACGCCCCGGCGTCGGCGTCGAAGAACAGCGCCGAGGTGATCCGCAGGTGCGCCGACGAGCTGATCGGCAGGAATTCGGTCAGCCCCTGCACCACGCCGAGCACGATGACTTCGATCCAGCTCACCGCCGCACCCCCGGCCGGGCACCGGCGGCCATCGACGCGGACCGTTCCCGGTGGTTCACTGGCCCACCCCGGCGGTGTCGAGGGCCTGCGCCACCGTCCGCAACGTCGCCTTCTTCTCCTCGACGTCGCCGCCGAACAGGCTCACCGACAGCGTCGTCACCCCGGCCGCGGCGAAGTCACCGATCCGCTCGGCGATCCGCCTCGGCGGACCCAGCAACGACGTACGGTCGATGAACTCCAGCGGAACGGCGGCGGCGGCGTCGCGGACCCGGCCGGCCAGATAGTGGTCCTGGACCTCGTCGGCGGCCGCGCCGAACCCCATCCGGGTGGCCAGCTGGTGGTAGAAGTTGCGGGACCGGCTGCCCATCCCGCCGATGTAGAGCGCGGCGTAGCCGCGTACCAGATCGGCGCAGGCGGCCACGTCGTCGCCGACCACCACCGGTACGGTCGGCACCACGTCGAAGCCGGCCAGGTCCGCCCCGACGCGGAACCGGCCGGCGGCGACCGCCGCCAACTGCTCGGCTGCCGCCTCCGGTGAGTAGAACACCGCCAGCCAGCCGTCGGCGATCTCGCCGGCCAGCTCCAGGTTGCGCGGGCCGACCGCAGCCAGGTAGACCGGGATCCGTGACCGTGGCGGACGGAAATTGAGTCGCAGGGCCTTGCCGGGGCCGTCCGGCAACGGCAACGGATAGTGCTCACCGGCGTACTCGACGCGCTCGCGGGCGACCGCGCGACGGACGATCTCGACGTACTCCCGGGTCCGTGCCAGCGGCTGGCCGAACCGTACGCCGTGCCAGCCCTCGGAGACCTGCGGCCCGGACACCCCCAGGCCGAGCCGGAACCGACCGCCGGAAAGGGTGTCGATGGTGGCGGCGGTCATCGCGGTCGCCGCCGGGGTCCGCGCCGGGATCTGCATGACCGCCGCACCCACGTCGATCCGGCTGGTCTGCCCGGCCAGCCAGGCCAGTACGCTCGGCGAGTCGGATCCGTACGATTCGGCCACCCAGACCACCGCGTAGCCGAGCCGATCGGCCTCCTGGGTCAGGGCCAGGTGTTCCACCGGCGAACCGGTGGACGTGAGGTAACCGAGGCTGAGCCCGAGTCGCACTCCCGTCATCCCCCATCCCCCGCGCACGGGGCGTCGACGCGTCCACCCGGCGAGAGCCGGGTGGCAGGCCGCATCAGGGTACGCAATCGTCCGCCGCCGTTGGACGACCGGCCGGGGCGACTCGCCGGTGACCGGATGTCCGGGCAGGTGACCGGGGTTGACAGGAGCGAGGATATCCGTGCCGCCGGGTTCTGCATAAGGTGCACCCATGCAGCAGCGACCGCTCGGCCGCAGCGGGCTGGCGGTTTCCCGGCTCGCGCTCGGCACCATGACCTGGGGCCGGGACACCGACGCCGACGACGCGGCGGCGCAGCTGAAAAGCTACCTGGACGCCGGCGGGAACCTGGTCGACACCGCCGACGTGTACGGCGACGGCGACGCCGAAGCGGTGATCGGGACGATGCTGGACAGTATGGTCCCCCGCGAGGACCTGGTCATCGCCACCAAGGCCGGGTTGCGACCGGGCGATGCACGCCGGCGGGACACCTCCCGCTGGCACCTGCTGCGTACCCTCGACGCCTCGCTGCGCCGGCTCGGCACCGACTACGTCGACCTGTGGCAGGTGCACGGCTACGACCCGCAGACCCCGTTGGAGGAGACCCTCGCGGCGGTGGACCTGGCGGTCGCCAGCGGACGGGTGCGCTACGCCGGTGTGTCGAACTTCAGCGGCTGGCAGACGGCACGGGCCGCCGCCTGGCAGACGGCGGTGCCCGGCCGGGCACCGGTGGTCGCCGTCCAGGTCGAGTACTCGCTGCTGCAGCGCGGCGTGGAGCGCGAGGTGCTGCCGGCCTGCGCCGCCCTCGGGTTGGGGCTGCTGGCCTGGTCGCCGCTGGGTCGTGGAGTGCTCACCGGCAAGTACCGGCACGGCCGGCCGGTCGACTCCCGGGCCGCGTCGACGCACCTGGAGCGGTTCGTCGCCGGTTATCTGGAGCCGCGGTCCTCGAGCATCGTCGAGGCGGTCGCCACCGCCGCCGCCGGGCTGGGGGTGGCACCGTTGGAGGTGGCGCTGGCCTGGGTGCGGGACCGGCCGGGCGTCACCGCGCCGATCCTCGGTGCGCGCACCGCGGGCCAGCTCGTGGGGGCGCTGCAGGTCGAACGGATGACCTTGCCGGCGGAGATAGCCCGGGCCCTCGACGACGTGTCCGCGCCACCGGTCGGCTACCCCGAGCGCGACGGGTGACCGGCGGCGGCGCGGCCGCAGGCCTCGGGTGACAGTGCGCCGCCGGCCCGGCAGGATGGGTCCATGGACTACGAATACGCGCCGCTGCGGTTACCGCCGAACGTCGACCGGGTGACCGCCGCCGCGCAGCTCGCGATCCAGGCCGAGTTCTCCGGTTGGGAACTGGCCCGGGTACGTCTGTACCGCGACGGCACCCGTCAGGTGGTGCTGCGCCGCAAGGTCGCCGCGCTGCCGCAACCCGGCCTTTCCGTCTGACCGGGTCACGGCAGCGACGACGGTTCAGCCCCGCCCGATGGGCTCCGCCTCGGTGACCGCGTCGTCGTCCGACAGGTAGGCGTGCTCGTCGAGGCGTCCGACGATCTCGTCGCCCGGTGCCGACCGGAACGCGGCGTCGACGTCGTCGACATCGAGCGCCTCCGGGTCAAGCGGCGTGCCCACCTCGTGCACCGTCACCACCCCGTCGAGCGGGTCCAGCTCGGGGATGTCCAGTGCGCCGAGCGAGCCGTCGCCGGCCTGCAGCAGCTCCAGGACCGCCTCACCGACCCCGGTCACCGGCTCGGTCTCCTCGGTGGCCGGGGCGCCCTGGCGACGGGCCGCCTCGGCGATGCGGATCAGCGCCGCCACCGATGGCACCCGGTAGTCACGACGCTGCCGCACCGAAACGAACCGCGGGTGCGGATCGTCCGGCTCGCCGCCGTCGACACCGCCGGCACCGACACCGAACCGTTCGTCGGCCTCCTGCGGGTCGATCGACTCGACGTCCCAGGGGGTCACCTCGCCGAACGCGTCCAGCAGCAGCTCGTCATAGGCGTAGGAGGCGTTGTTGAGGGTCACGTACGCCTGCCAGACCGCGTCGTCGTCGATGCGGCCCTGTGCGGCCTTGACCGTGTCCAGGTGTGCCCGGGCCGCCTGGAACACCTGCTCCAACGCGGCGTCGAGTGCGGTGTGCTGGTCGGTCATGCGGATGGAGTTCCCTTCACGGGTGATCTGGCCGCCACCGGCCGGTGGCGGTGGGGCCGTCGGTCAGCTCTGCCGCAGGAAGCGGTCGAGCACGTGCACGCCGAACTGTAGCCCGTCGATCGGCACCCGCTCGTCGATGCCATGGAACAGTGCGGAGAAATTCAGGTCGGCCGGCAGCCGCAGCGGCGCGAACCCGAAGCAGCGGATGCCGAGCTGTTGGAACGCCTTGGCGTCGGTGCCGCCGGAGAGCATGTACGGCACCACCCGGGCACCGGGATCGGCCCAGCGCAGCGCCGCCGCCATCGCGTCGACCAGCGCGCCGTCGAAACCGGTCTCGATCGCCGGCTGCCGCTCGACGTGCTCGATCTCGACGTCGGGGCCGACGATCTGCCGTAGCTCGGCGAGGAACTGGGCCTCCTGGCCGGGCAGCACCCGGCAGTCGATGGTGGCGCTGGCCCGGCCCGGGATGACGTTCTCCTTGTAGCCGGCGTGCAGCCGGGTCGGGTTGGCGGTGTTGCGGATCGTGGCCCCGATGATGTTGGCGATCGGTCCCAGTTTGGCGATCGTGAGCTCCGGGGTGTCCGGGTCGAACGCGATGCCGAGCAGGTCGGAGACCTCCGTCAGGAAGTCCCGCACGGTCGGAGTGACGACGATCGGGAACTGGTGGCGGCCGACCCGGGCCACCGCCTCGCACAGCGCGGTGACGGCGTTGTCGTCGTGCACCATGGATCCGTGCCCGGGACGTCCCCGGGTGTGCAGGCGCAGCCAGTTGATGCCCTTCTCCGCCGTCTCGATCAGATACAACCGCAGGTCGTCGCTGACGGTATAGGAGAAGCCGCCGACCTCGCCGATCGCCTCGGTGCACCCGTCGAACAGATCCGGGCGTTCCCGCACGAGGTGGTGTGCACCGTACCGGCCGCCGGCCTCCTCGTCGGCGGTGAAGGTCAGCACGATGTCGCGGGGCGGCCGGACCCCGGTCCGCTGCCAGTCCCGGACGACGGCGAGCATCATCGCGTCGAAGTCCTTCATGTCGATCGCGCCACGGCCCCACAGGTAGCCGTCACGCACCTCGCCGGCGAACGGCGGCACCGACCATTCGGTGGCATCGGCGGGGACGACGTCGAGATGTCCGTGCACCAGCAGCGCGCCCCGGCCGGGGTCGGTGCCGGGAATCCGGGCGACGACGTTGGCCCGGCCCGGTGCCGACTCGACGATGGTGCTGTCGAGGCCGACCTCGGCGAGCTCGGCCGCGACGTACTCGGCGGCGAGCCGTTCACCGGCGCAAGTGAGCGGATCGCCGGTGTTGGTGGTGTCGATCCGGAGCAGGTCGCGGCAGATCCGCACGACCTCCTCGGCGGGTGCCGGCGACGCGGGAGGTGCACTCATGCGGTTCTTCATACCAGCCCGCCCGCCCTGGACCCAGCCCCGGTGGCCGGTGGCGGGGCCCGGACCAGCGTTGGTGGTGGTCGCGTGTTTGGCAGCCGGCGGGCCCGGGTATCGCCGCGGGCGCCACCGGATGCACCGGCACCCGGTACGGCCCGGAGGAGGTAGGCGTGTCCGTAGGTCTCCCCCCGATCCCGTCGCTGGGCGGGCAGGACGCACATCACGACCCCGGCGGCACCGATCTGGTCACCCTGCTGGTCGAGGAGCACGCGCGGATCGACCGGCTCTGCGCGGCGCTCGCCGACGAGGCCGACCCGGTGCGGCGGCGCGACGGCACCGACGTGCTGGTGGCGATGATCTCCCGGCATCTGTCCGCCGAGGAGCAGTACCTGTACCCGGCGGTACGCGCGGCGGTGCCCGACGACGGGGCGCGGCTGGCCCGGGCCGGACTCGACACCGACGAGTCCCTGCAGGCGGCGTTGGTCGCCTGGCGGACCGCGTCGACCGACGACCCCGCCGGGTCGACGTCGTCGGACGACGAGGGCGGGCCGGGCACCGGTCGGGGCCGGGCGGTCGACGCGGTGGTCACCGGATGGCGAGGCCATCGTGAGGTCGTCGAGACGACCCTGCTGCCCCGGCTGCGGGCGGCCGCGACGCCGGAGGAGCTGATCCGCCTGGGCAACCGGGTGGCGATCGCCGAGGAGGCCGCGCCCACCCGCCCGCATCCGCACGCGCCGACACGTCCACCGTGGAACCGTTTCACGGCGCCGGCCTTCGGCGTGGTCGACAAGGTTCGGGATCTGGCCAGTGGCCGCACCACCTACCCGGAGGATCTGCCATCCGACGACCCCGGCGCGGTCACCGAAAGTGGTGCAGACCGCACCCCAGGTTGATCGATGATGTCCGTTGGGTTCTGTTTCACATTGATGTCGTGGGACGTTTCCCACATCGAAGGTCTTCCCGTCGATCCCGTCTTGGTCCTACCGTCACGTTATGAACCTGGAGCTGCGTCACCTGCGGGTGGTCTGCGCCATCGCCGAGACCGGTAGCGTGACCAAGGCGGCCTCCATGCTAGGTCTGGCACAGCCCGCGCTCACCGCGCAACTGCAGCGCATCGAACGGACCCTCGGCGGGCCGCTGTTCGAGCGAGACCGCCGGGGCGCCCGGCCCACCGCGCTCGGTGAACTGGTGCTGGCCCGCGCCCGGGTGCTGCTGCCGGCGATGAAGGGACTGCAGGACGAAGCCGCCCGGCTGGCCGGCACCGGCAGCGTGATGGGCCGCTTCCGGCTGGGTGGGGTGAACAGCCCCATTCTCGGCGGTCTGGTGCACCGGCTCGCCGCCGACCAGCCACAGGCGCAGATCAGCACCTACGCGTCCTGGTACGTCGACGAACTCGCCCAGATGGTCCTCGGTGGGCGGCTCGACTACGCGCTCACCGGAGTCTGTGGGGACGCGACCCCGTCGTCGGAGTTCGGCCTGGCCTGGCGGGCGGTCGCGGTCGACGCGATCTTCGTACTGCTGCCGGAGTCGCACCCGATGGCGCAGCACCGGGAGATCGAGCTGGGGATGCTCGCCGATGAGCAGTGGGTGGCCGCACCCGGCGACGGCTGCTTCGGTGACTGCTTCGCCGCGGCCTGCGCCCGGTCCGGCTTCACCCCCCGCAAGATGTACGAGACCGACATCCGTGGCTGCGTCGACCTGGTCGAGTCGGGCGAGGCGGTCGCCCTGTGCCAGGCGACGTTCCGGCCGATCAGTGGCCTGGTCACCCGGCCGTTGGCGGATGCGCCGCTGCGCTGGCGGCTGTTGCTGGGGTGGCATCCGGACGCGCCGGCCGCGACGCTGGCGGAGCGGGTGTTCGCGCACGCGGTGTCGGCATACACCGACTCACTCGCCCGCAATCCGCAGTACCTCGGGTGGTTGGCCGCCAACCCCGGGTTCGGTGCGCAGGGACTGGCCGGCAGCCCGGCCACGCCGGGCTGACCTACCAGCCGGCGACGGCGAACCCTAGGACATCGACACAGCTCGCAGCGGCTGATGTGACGGTATGAGCCAGGTGATATCTGCCCACTGACATAGATCGCCATTACGTTGACGAGAACCCGACATTCGATTGATGTCGATGGTGCGGGTGTCAGGTGACGGCACGGTGCCGGCGTGGGATCCGGACGGCCGTGACGACATCTCCCGACGATGGCAAGGGGAGCAGATGAGACGACCACTGATCGCAGCAGCCGCCGCCACGGTGCTGCCACTGGCAGCGGCCGGTCTGGCCGCACTACCAGCCACGGCAGCCCCCGTCGACGGCCCAGCGGCCCGGCCCGGCGCCGACGCGGCGTCCGCCGGGATGCTCGCGGCGATGCAGCGTGACCTCGGCCTGACCGCCGAGCAGGCGAGGACCCGGATCGCCGACGAGGCCCGCGCCGGCAAGAAGGAGTCGATGCTGCGGGCCACGCTCGGGGCCGACTTCGGCGGTGCCTGGCTGTCACCGGACGGGGCGACGCTGACCGTGGCGGTCACCGACGCGGCCGACGCCGCCGCGGTCGTCGCTGCCGGAGCGAAGGCCAAGGTGGTCGCTCGAGGCGAGGCGGAACTGGACCGGGTCAAGGCGACCCTGGACCGCGGTGCGACACACGCCCCGGCCGACGCCGTCGCCGGCTGGTATGTCGACGTGGCCACCAACACCGTCGTGGTGCTGGCCCGTGGCGACGCCGCCGGGGCCCGGACGTTCGTCGCCGACAGTGGCGCGGACGCGGCCGCCGTGCGGGTGGTACGCAGCGACGAGGCACCGACCACGTTGTACGACGTACGCGGCGGAGACGCCTACTACATGGGTGGCCGGTGCTCGGTCGGTTTCTCGGTCACCGGTGGCTTCGTCACCGCCGGCCACTGCGGCTCGGTCGGCACCGCGACCCAGGGGTACAACCAGGTCTCCCAGGGCACGTTCCGGGGCTCGTCGTTCCCCGGCAACGACTACGCCTGGGTGCAGACCAACTCCAACTGGACCCCACAGCCGTGGGTGAACAACTACAGCGGTGGCAACGTGACCGTGGCCGGCTCCGCCGAGGCGGCCGTCGGCGCGTCGGTCTGCCGGTCGGGCTCCACCACCGGCTGGCGGTGCGGCACCATTCAGGCCAAGAACTCGACGGTCAACTACCCGCAGGGCAGTGTGTCCGGGCTGACCCGCACCACCGCCTGCGCCGAACCGGGTGACTCCGGCGGCTCCTGGCTGTCCGGCCAGCAGGCGCAGGGTGTCACCTCGGGCGGCTCGGGCAACTGCAGCATCGGCGGCACCACCTACTTCCAGCCGGTCAACGAGATCCTGTCGGTGTACGGCCTGACGCTGCGTACCGGCACCGGTGGCGGCACTCCCCCGCCGACCACCCCCCCGCCGGGCGGTGGCACCTGCAGCGGCTACCAGAACACCTACTCGGGCACGTTGTCCTCCGGCGCCACCCAGATTCAGCCAGGCGGCACGTACTTCACCGCCGGGGCCGGCACCCACCGGGCCTGCCTCGACGGGCCGACCAGCCGGGACTTCGACCTCTACCTGCAGCGGTGGAGCGGCGCGAGCTGGGTGAGTGTGGCCAGTGGCACCAGCCCCGGCCCGGACGAGACCCTGACCTACAACGGATCGTCGGGCTACTACCGGTACGTCGTGCACGCGTACAGCGGCTCGGGCAGCTACTCGCTGGGAATCACCCGACCGTAGTACCGACCTCCCGGCCCGTCGCCGGTGGGTGACCCGTCATCCGGGCCCCACCGGCGACGTGCCGGTCAGCTCTGTCGCTCGGCACGCAGCGGATCGTGACCGAGGTCCAGCAACGCCCGACGCCAGCGGTCGTCGGCGGACCCGGCCGGCGGTCGCCGATCGAGCAGGTCCCGGATGGTCGCCACCGTGTCAGCCATCACCTGACGGTCCGTCTCGGTCAGGTCGCCCCGGCGTTTGCCCAGCACGGCCAGCACCGCGCGACCGGGATCGGGCAACGACAGGTCGCGGGCACCGAATGCCTCCTCGCCGGAGGACTCGGTGAGCAGCCAGTCCCGCAGCTGCTCGGAGTTGAGGTTCACACAGGAGTGGAAGTCGTCCCACAGCTCGTCGGTCGCGGTCCGGGAACGCCGCTGTGCCGCCATCATCGTCCTCCTCGTGGTCGGCCTACTCGGGTGGTCGGGGCAACGGCCACGGTCGACGCCGACGGGTTCACGGCCGGGCCGGCTGCATCTGGGCCCGCGCGCTGTCACCGACGTCGAAGCGCAGTCCGTCGTCGGCGGCGTCGATGGTGACCCGCTGGCCGGCGACCAGTGCACCGTCGAGAAGCATTCTCGACAGTTGGTTGTCGACCTCGCGCTGGATCGTGCGGCGCATCGGGCGTGCTCCGAACTCCGGCTGGTACCCGGCCTGGGCGATCCAGTCGGCGGCGGCGTCGGTGACCTCCACGGCGATGTCCTGGGCGTGCAGCCGCCGCCGCGTCTCGTCCAGCAGCAGGTCGGTGATCTGCCGCAGCTGCGGCGCGGCCAACTGACGGAAGATGATGACCTCGTCGATCCGGTTGAGGAACTCCGGGCGGAAGTCCTCCTGCAGCCGACGCAGCAGGCGGGCCCGCAGGTCGTCGTCGGGGCCGTCGCCGTCGACGCCGCCGAACCCGACGCTGCGGCCGCCGCCGGTGATCAGCTCCGAGCCGAGGTTGCTCGTCATGATCAGTACGACGTTGCGGAAGTTCACCGTGCGGCCCTGACTGTCGGTCAGCCGTCCGTCGTCGATCAACTGCAGCAGGATGTTGAACACGTCCGGGTGGGCCTTCTCGATCTCGTCGAGCAGCAGCACCGCGTACGGCCGACGGCGGACCGCCTCGGTCAACTGGCCGGCCTCGTCGTAGCCGACGTAACCCGGCGGTGCGCCGACCAGCCGGCTGACCGTGTGCCGTTCCTGGAACTCGCTCATGTCCAGGCGGATCATCCGGTCGGCGTCGCCGAACAGGGCCGCCGCCAGTGCCCTGGCGAGCTCGGTCTTGCCGACTCCGGTCGGTCCGAGGAACAGGAAGCTGCCGACTGGCCGGTCCGGGTCGCCCAGCCCCGCACGGGATCGGCGGACCGCCTCGGCGACCGCAGTGACGGCGTCGTCCTGCCCCACCACCCGCTGGTGCAGCTCCCCCTCCAGCCGCAGCAGCCGCTCCCGTTCCTCCTCGGTCAGCTGATTGACCGGAATCCCGGTCGCCCGCGACACCACCTCGGCGATCTCCTCGACGCCGACCTGCGGCACCCGCGCCCCGTCGGGGCTGCGCGCGGCGTCGATCCGTCGCTGCGCCTCGGCCAGCTGGTCACGGAGCGCGCAGGCTCGTTCGTACTGCTCGTCGGCGACCGCCTGGGCCTTGTCCCGATGCAACTGCTCCAGCTCGCGTTCCAGCTCGCGGACGTCGGCGGCCGGAGTCCTGGTGCGCAACCGCACCCGGGCACCGGCCTGGTCGATCAGGTCGATCGCCTTGTCCGGCAGGAACCGGTCGCTGATGTAGCGGTCGGCGAGTTCGGCCGCCGACACCAACGCGTCGTCGGCGAACCGGACCTGGTGGTGGGCCTCGTAGCGGTCCCGCAGCCCGTGCAGGATCGCCACGGTGTCGGCCACGGTCGGCTCGGGCACCAGCACCGGTTGGAACCGTCGGGCCAGCGCCGCGTCCTTTTCGATGTTGCGCCGGTACTCGTCCAAGGTGGTGGCCCCCACCACCCGCAGCTGTCCACGGGCCAGCGCCGGCTTGAGCATGTTGCTGGCGTCCATCGACCCTTCGGCTCCCCCACCGCCGGCACCGACCAATGTGTGCAGTTCGTCGAGGAAGACGATCAGGTCGTCGCCGTGGGTCCGGATCTCGTCGATGACCTTCTTCAACCGTTCCTCGAAGTCGCCCCGGTACCGGGTGCCGGCGACCAGTCCGGCGAGGTCGAGCTGCACCACCCGCTTGCCGGTCAGGGTCTGCGGTACGTCACCGTCGGTGATCCGCTGGGCAAGGCCTTCGACGATCGCGGTCTTGCCGACCCCGGCCTCGCCGATCAGCACCGGGTTGTTCTTCGTCCGACGGGACAGGATCTCCACGGCCTGCTCGATCTCCTCGTCGCGGCCGACCACCGGGTCGATCGCGCCCTGCGCGGCCAGGTCGGTCAGGTCCTGGCCGTACTGGTCGAGGGTGGGCGTGCCCCGGGCGGGCCGCGACCGCGCGGCACCGGCACGGCCGCGTTCGGCGCTGGCGTTCTGCAGCGAGCCTGGCTCGACGTGACCGGCGGCGAGCATCCGCCCGGCGGCGGACTCGGGGTTGACCGCCAGGGCCATCAGCACGTGCTCCGGGCCGATGTAGGTGGCCCCGGTGGCCCGGGACAGCTGGTGGGCGTCGAGCAGGGCACGTTTGGCGGCCGGGGTCAACGACAGGTTGGCCGGCACCTCACCCCGGCCGGCGGCCGGCCCGCCGAGCTCGCTGAGCAACCCGTCCGGGTCCGCGCCGGCCCGGCGGACCAGGTCACGCAGCGGCTGGCGCTGCAACGCGGCCCACAGCAGATGGTCGGTGTCCAGGTCGCTGGTGCCCGAGTGGGCGGCCCGCCGGGCGGCCGAGGTCAGCAGATCCCGGGCGTCGGCGCTCATCAGTCGGGTGATGTCCACCCGGTGTACCGGCAGCCGCGGCTCACCCCCGGTGAGGAACCGGGCGAGCAGATCCTCCCAGGGATCGGTGCCCAGCCCGCCCGGGCCGTACGGTCCGTCACTCATGGTTCGCGCCCCCTGCCCGGGTCACCCCCGGCGGTGGCCCGGGCAGTGGCTACCCGAGGCGGACCGGTACAAACACCGACGACGGCGGTCGGCGAGACCTGGGCCGGCACCGGGCCGGCGATGACGGCTGGCGGCGCACGGACGGTGGCTGGCAGGCTGACCGGATGGCACACGTGCTGATCGTGGACGGCGCCAACGTGGTCGGGTCGCGGCCCGACGGCTGGTGGCGCGACCGGCTCGGCGCGGCGGCCCGGCTACGCGACCAGTTGACCGGACTCGCCGGTCGCGACCTGCCCGGCCTCGGACCGGTGGCCGAGGTGGTGCTCGTCGTCGAGGGTGCGGCCCGCCCCCTGGCGGGGATCCCGACGGTACGGGTCGCCGCCACCGCCGGCTCCGGTGACGACCTCGTCGTGGCGCTCGTCGCCGAGCGTGCCGCCGCGACCGGGTCGGTCGCGGTGGTCACGGCCGACCGGCGGCTGCGCCAGCGGGTGAGTGCCGCTGGTGCGACGGTCCGCGGCCCCCGTTGGCTGACGGATCAGCTCGACCGCCGCCAGATCGAGTCACCGGCACCGGCCGAACGGCACCCGGCCGACCCGCTGGACGGCGACCCGTATTCAGACTGAAGCCGCCGCGCCGGCGGCGCCAGACCAGCAGGTCGCGCCGCCTGCAACGGTCGGTGCCGGGACGTGAGGGCTCAGCCCATCTGCAGGATCGGACAGCCGGGCAGCAATCACCCGCCGGCGGTAAGCTCTAATAGAGCCTTCCAGCGCCGAGGAGGTTTCACCCGTGGCGAGTGTCGCCGAGGTCAAGTCCGCCATCGAAGCCGCGATCATGCAGGTGTCGGAGGGTCAGGCCGCCGTGCAGGCGGCCAGCGAGAAGATCGCCGAGGCCCAGCAGAGCCTGGCGGCGGCGTTCGACGGCAGCGGCCACGAAGCGGTGGGTGCCGCCCAGGCCGCGCTCTTCCAGGCCAGCTCCGAGCTCGAGGAGTGTCTGGCCGCCACCCTCGCCGCCGTCGAACAGGCCCAGACGTACTCCGCGACGCTGTAGCCCGATGTCGCTCGTCGAGAATCTCGCCGCCCGGGTCCAGGCCACCGCCGACGACCTGCCGATCGGCCAGATCGCCGTGGCGGTCGAACGGCTGCGCGCCGCGACCGAACTGCTCATCTGGGTACGCCAGCAGTCCGCCGATCCACTCGCCGTACCGCAGCTGCTCGGTGCCGTCGAACACGTCGAACAGGCCGGGTACGCGGTGGAGGTGACCCGGCAGTCGATAGCCGACTACCTGGCGTCGATCGGCATCGGCCAGGCAGCGGGCACCGACGGATCCTGGCGTGCCGCGCTGACCGACCGCGATCAGCCGACGGGCTCCGACGGCGAGCGGCAGCCGGGGCACGCCGACGCACCACGGCTGGGCAACTGGTGGGCCGTACGGGTCGCCGAGCTGACCGACAGCGGACAGATCGACCAGGACGGGCCGGCCGGCACCGTGTCCGACACTGCGCACCTGTTGCGCCAGGTGGCGACGGCGGTCGCGCGGACCGACCGCACGGCACTGCACCGGGACCTGGCCGGCGTCGCCGCGCCCACCGGGTTGGGTCTGGCCGCGATCACCCCGCCGGTCCTGCACCGACTGGCCGGCGACCTGCTCGACCACGAGCCCCGCCCCGAGGACCTGCCGGCGCTGACCTCGGCGACCGCCGCGAGGGTGCGCGAACTGCTACCCGGGATGCCCGAGCCGGTGCTGCAGACCCTGCTGGCCCGGATCTGCCGGGTGCCGGTCGAGCAGCAGGTGGCGGCGGACCGGCACGACGAGCCGCCACCGCCACCGCACCCCGCTGACACCGCCGTGGCCGGAGCGGTGCTCACCGGGGTGGTGCTGCGGTTGCTCGACCGCGATCCGCAGACCCTGCGGCCGGAGCAGCCGCAGGCCCTGCGGGGGCGCGATGCCTGACGCGCGGACCGAGCTGGTCGCCAGGGTCCGCCGGGCGCTGAGCCACGCCCGGGCAGCGGCACGGGACCAGCTGGACCTGGTCGAAGCCGATCTCGCGGCAGCCGAACACCAGCTCAAACGCGCCCAGCGAGCCGCCGAGCAGGTGCCGGCCCGGGCGGGCGCGCACCGGGACCAGCGGCTGGCTGAGCTCACTGATCGTTACCACGACCGGATCACGGCGGCGGCCCGGGTGGCGGTGGCCGCCGCCAACCGGGCCGCACCGGGTGCGGCGTCGAGCGACTGGACCAGTTGGACACCGGCACCGGCACCGCGCACCGAACCACCCGGGATGCTGCGGATCGGGTTGACCGGGCTGACCGGCGGGCCGCCGGTACCCGCTCTCGTACCGCTGCTGGACCATGGCCACGTGCTGGTCGACGGCGACGACCTGGCCGGCCGCGACGCCGTGATCAGCACGTTGTTGCTGCGGGCGCTGGGTCGGGCGGCACCGGGCGGGGTGCGGCTGACCGGATACGACCCGGAGCACCTCGGCGGCGGTCTGGCCGGCTTCGCCCCGCTGGCCGGTCCGGGCCTGCTGAGCTTCGTCGGGCCGGGCGGACTCGGCCGACACCTGGACGAACTGGTCGACCACGTCCGGCGGATCAACGAGACCGTACTCGCCGGCGAGTTCGGTTCACTGCGCGAACTGGCGGCGGCCACCGGTCGCCGGCCCGAACCGTGGCGCATCGGCGTGCTGCTGGGCAGCGCGGGTGAGGAACTGTCCCGGCACGAACGGGCCCAGCTGGACCGGATCGCCCGCGCCGGGGCCGCCTGCGGGGTCCACCTGGTGGTCCGCGACGTGCCATTGGGCGACACACCAGCGCTGACCACCGTGTCGGTCTCCGGCGGGACCGCGAGGATCAGCGGGTACGCCCAGTTGCCGGTCCGGCTCGATGCGCCGCCACCACCCGAGCTGGTCACCCGTACCTGCCGGGAGGTCGCGTCCGCGATCATGGCCGGCCCGGAGCCGGCAGCCTTCGCGGACCTGCTGCCCGAGCAGGAATGGACCGGTGACGCGACCAGCGGGATCACCGCTCCGGTCGGCGAGAGTACACACGGTCGCCCAGTGGAGGTGACCTTGAGCGACTACCCACCGCACGCGCTGATCGGTGGGCCGTCCGGTACCGGCAAGACCAACCTGATCTACGCGTGGATCGGTGCGCTCGCCGCCCGCTACTCCCCGACGGAGCTGGAGTTCTACCTGCTGGACTTCAAGGAGGGGGTGTCCTTCGCACGGTTCGCCCCCGGACGCCGGGACCCGAGTTTCCTGCCGCATGTGCGGCTGGTCGGCGTCAACGTCAACACCGACCGGGAGTTCGGGTTGGCGATGCTGCACTTCCTCGGCGCCCAGCTGCGGCGGCGGGCCGACGCCGCGAAGCGGCACGAGGTCACCAAGCTGGCCGAGTTGCGGGCCGAGGACCCGCAGGGCCGGTGGCCCCGGATCGTCGCGGTGATCGACGAGTTCCAGGTGCTGCTCGCTGGCAACGACGCGCTGGCCACAGAGGCGGCGACCCTGCTGGAGGACCTGGCCCGGCGCGGCCGGTCACAGGGCATCCACCTGATCCTCGCCTCCCAGGACGTCTCCGGCATCCAGGCGCTGTGGGGCCGGACCGCGCTGATCGCCCAGTTCGCGCTGCGGATCGCGTTACCGAAGGCGCGGCGCATCCTGCCGGAGACGAACACCGCCGCCGAGGCGTTGCCGCGTCACCACGCCGTGGTCAACGCCGAGTCCGGAGCGCTGGAGGCGAACCAGGTGGTCCGGGTGCCCGCCGCCAGCGACCGGGACACCTGGCAGGAGCTGCAGCACCGGCTGTGGCGGCGACGGCCGGACGGGCTGGCGCCGCCGAGGCTGTTCGACGGGGACGCCGTACCCCGGTTGGCCCAGGCCCCGGACTACCTGGCGCTGTCGGGCGACGGGTCCGGCCCGCACGAGCCGGTCGCGCTGCTCGGCGAGACGATCGACGTCCTGGCCCGCTCGGCGCGGCTGGGGCTGCCCCGGGCGCCGGGCCGCAACCTGGCGGTGCTGGGCACCCGGGTCGACGAGGCGTGTGCGCTGCTCGACGCCGCCGCCCGTTCCCTCGCCCGGCAGTACCCACCCGGCGCGGCCCGGTTCGACCTCGCCTGTCTCGACCCGGACGCGGTGGCCGCCGCCCGGCAACTGCACGCCGCACTGCCGGCCGGGACCGGCCTGTACGATCTGGACACCGTCGGTGGGCTGCTCGCCGACACCGCCGACCGGCTGGCGGTCGACGCCGTGGACGCCCCGGTCCGGCCGCACTTCCTGGTGCTGTACGCGGTGGACGCCGCGGCCGGGCGACTGGCCGCCAAGTTCGCCGGCCGGTCCGGCCTCGACCGGCTCCGCCGGGTGCTGCACCTGGGCCCGGAGCGGCACACCCATGTGCTGGGCTGGTGGCGCGGAGTCGCCCGGATGCGCGACGACCTCGGTGGGATCGGGTCGCGGACCGACCAGATCGGCGCGTGGGTCGCGCTCGACGTGCACGGTGCCGAACTCGCCCCGCCGTTGTATCCGAAGGCCGGCGGACCGACCTGGTACCCCCGGCCGTGGCGGGCGCTGTTCTTCGACCGGACGGTGCACCGCACCGCCGAGGTGATCATCCCGTACGGGTTGTCCTGATGGACGACTCCTATCCGGCGGCGATGCGCCGGCTGGCCGAGCTGGCGGCGGCGTTGCAGGCCCGTCGCGACGAGGCACACCACTGGTACGCGCAGCGCCGCACCATCGCGCAGGACGCGGTGAGCGCGGCCCAGGCCGAGGTCGACGACCTGCTGCAGGCGCACGCCGACGCCGCCCACGACGTAGCGGAGGTCGACCGCGAGGCGGCGCAGATCTGGACCGAGATCGGATACCAGCTCGGCCCGGTCGCCGACCGCTTCGGTGGGCTGCCGGCGCCGGCGGCTGGTCCCGACGCCGCCGGCGGCCCCGAAGGTCCACAGGTCTGGCTGGACCGCGCCCGGGCCCTCGCTGCACGCTCGGCCGAACCCGGTGCGCTGACCCCGGCGGCACAGCCGGTGCTGGCGCTGTTCGGCGCACTCGGCGCGGCGGCGGCGTTCGGCCTCGCCACGCTGGCCCGCTGGGTGGGCCTGCGCTACGGCGGCGACCTGGCGGTCGGCATGCCGGTGATCGCCCTGGTGGTGACCCTGCTGGGACCGCTGTTCGGGTTGGCCCCGGCCAAGGCGCTCGCCGACCGGCGACACGCGGTGCTGCACCTGCGTGCCGTCGCCACCGTGCTGATCGCCGGAGGGGTGACCACAGTGGCCCTGGTCGGCCTGCTGCGCTGACGGTGCCACCCGCTCGCTGGGGATCAATCGACCACGGCGATCGCCTCACGCAGCAACCGTCTCGCCAGCACCACCCGGTCGTCGTCGGCCAGGCCGGGCAGGTCACCGACCCGGATCCGGCGGGCGTGCAGCACGGCCCGCAACGCGGGCGCGCACGGTGCCGGGAAGCTGACGGTACGGTCGAACACCTCGACCGCGATCCGGTCCGGCGGTTGCGGGACCAGCCGCCAGGACAGACCCTGCCGTAGGCGGATCACGTCGTCGAGGTCGAGCGTACGGAGCCGGTCGGCCTGCTCCAGCGGCCGTAGCGGGGCCGGTCGGGTGACGTGCCGGCCCCGCCGACGCAGCTCGGCGGCGAGCTGCGTGGGGGTCACCTGGGTCAGCCAGTCCCGCAGCGCGGTGACCGTGGCGGTCAGTTCCGGTGCGACGCCCGAGGGGTCGGTCAGGTCGACGCCCATCGGCACCGACGCCCGCAGCGCCGGTTCGTCGACCGCCAACTCCAGCAACGCCTCCACCAACGAGAACCGGGTCCGGGACCGGACTCCGACGGTGAGATGCAGGGAGCTGTCGTGTTGGGCCGTGGCGCTGTGCAGCCAGCCCCGGGGCAGGTAGAGCGCGTCGCCGGGGGCCAGCACGACATCGAGCGCCGGTGGTCCGTCGGCGCGGGCGGCGACCTCGTCGGCCCGGCCCGACCACGTCTGCCGGGGCAGCGGGTCGGCCAGCACCGGAGCGTGCACGCGCCACCGCTTGCGTCCCCGTACCTGCAGCACGAACACGTCATGGGTGTCGTAGTGGGTGGCGAAGCCCTGGTTGCCGGCCGGGGTCAGGTAGGCGTTGACCTGCAACGGCTGGCACAGCGCGGCGGACAGTTCGGTGGTGAAGTCGATGATCGGCGGCCAGAGCCGGTGCAGCCCCTGCAGCACGATGGTGGCGCCGTCGGCGTACAGCCCGAGCACCCGCTCGTCGAGGACCTGGTCGCCGATCTCAGCACCGGCCCCGCCACTGCCGGTGTACGTCGATTCGGCGAGCACGGCACCGTCGCGGGCCACCCGGATGAACGGTGTGCGCAGCCCGCGCCGGCTCAGCAGCTCGTCGGCGGTGTCCCGATCGAACAGATCGGTGAAGCCGACCGGATTCGCCAGGTCGGCGGCGCGGGAGAGCAGCGGAGCCCGGCCCCAGTAGGTGGCGGCGAACTTCGCTGGTTCGACGGCGACGCAGCGCGCCAGCGCCGGGCGGGGTGCTACCCCGCCCGGCTGACCGGCCGGTCGCGTGGCGACGCTGGTCACCGCCGGTTGGCGCCGCCGTCGGCACCCCCGTCGTGACCACCCGGATTGGCCCCGCCGTCGGCGAGGCCCTCCTTGGCCCGGGGCCCGGCGCCACCGTCGGCACCCCCGTCGTGACCGCCCGGGTCGGCACCGCCGTCGGCGAGGCCCTCTCCGGCGGCCGGTGCGGCGCCGCCGTCGGCACCGCCGTCGTGACCAGCCGGATTGGCCCCACCGTCGGCCGGGCCGTGACCGGCGGACGGGCCGCTGCTGCGAATGTCGTCGTCGTCGAGTTTCATGGTTGCCCCCTGCGGCGTGTCCGACGCCCGCCGGTACGCGGACGTCGTGATCGTGCCGTCGGGTGGTACCCGGCCCGGGGGCAGGCTAACCGCACCGTGCCCGGCGACGCCGCGCCCCTGCCCCGGCGACGCCGATCGGACTCACTGACCGGGATAGGGCGCGCAACTGTCCCGCACGACAAGCTCGGTGGCCAGTTCGACCCTGGGGGTGTCCAGGGACTCGCCCTGAGCCAACCGCAGGACCGTACGGGCGGCCAGCAGACCCATCTCGGCCAGTGGTTGCCGGACGGTGGTCAGCGGCGGTGAGGACCAGCGGACCTCCGGCAGGTCGTCGAATCCGACGACGCTGACGTCGTCGGGGACCCGCAGGCCACGCAGCCGCAGCGCCTCGTACGCGCCCAGCGCCATCTGGTCGCTGGAGGCGAAGATCGCCGTCGGCCGCTCGTCCAACTCCAGCAACGCGGCGGCGCCTTCGAACCCTGACTCGTGGTAGAAGTCGCCCGGCATGATGTACTCCGGCCGTAGCGGGATGTCGGCCGCCTCCAGCGCGGCCCGGTAGCCGTCCAGGCGGGCCCGGCTGCACAGCAGGCGGGGTGGCCCGGCGACGAAGCCGATCCGGCGGTGCCCGAGCGAGATCAGGTGTTCGGTGGCCCGGAGCCCACCGGCCCAGTTGGTCGCACCGATGGTGGGGATGTCCAGGCTGGGCACGCCGGCCGGGTCGACCAGGACCATCGGTACGTTGAGTCGGCGCAGCTCGGTGTGCAGCGGTGGGGCCAACTCGCTGGTGACCAGGATGACGCCGTCGGTCGCCCGGGTGCGCAGGTTCTGCAGCCACTGCCGGGTCGAGGTGGACCGGCGGTGGATCGCCGAGACGACCGTACCGACGCCGGCGGCGTGAGCGACGTCCTCGACGCCCCGGATGATCTCCACCGCCCAGGGGCTGTCCAGGTCGTTGAAGACGAGGTCGATCAGGCTGGCACCGGCTCGCGACCGGGTGGCCCGTCGCCGGTATCCGTGCCGACGCAGCAGCTCCTCCACCCGCTCGCGGGTCTGCGGGGCGACGTCGTTGCGGCCGTTGAGCACCCGTGACACGGTCGGCACCGAGACACCTGCCTCCTGGGCGATCGCGGTGATGGTGATCCTGCGTCCTTCGTCGACCGTCACAGCAGCTCCTTCGTCGAGACTTCAGCGTACGGCCGAACGTTCCGCCAGTCGGTCCGGCACCGCCCACCGCGTCCGCAACCCATCTTGCCGCACTGGGAAAGCGCTTGGCAGCAGCCCTGCGGCGACGGCATCGTGGCAACGCGGGGCGGAGGGCGACCGGCTGTTGCGGAGCGCGTTTCCGGAACTCGCCCGCTCCGCCGGGCCCCGTACCGCCGACCGCGACCACCGGCGGACATGCGGCGCGGCCGATCATACCCGCCCCGGTGCCAACAAGTTGCCGACCACGAGACCTCGACGGAGCCGCAAATTTCCGGAAACATGTCGGAAAAGTAGCGGCGACGAACCAGTGGGAACAGGACCGGGCAGGTCCCGGCGAGGACGGACAGGAGACTGCGGGTGAGCAGCAAGGACGACACCCCGGGCGGCACGGTGGTCGGCACCGGGCAGGTTGACCGGTCGCCGGCTGCCACGACCGCCGGCGGCAGCCGGCCGACGGACCCCGTCGAGGAGTCGGTGTCGTGGCGTGACCCGACGCTCGCGGTGCAGGATCGGGTCTTCGACCTGCTCAGCCGGATGTCGCTGACCGAGAAGGTGGCGCAGCTGTCCAGCTTCTGGCGCGGCGCCAACGCCTCGATCGACGACATGGCGCCGCTGCAACACGACCTGGTCGACGACACCGTCGACTGGGCCGATCTGTTGCACAGCGGACTGGGGCAGTTGACCCGTCCGTTCGGCACCACTGCGGTGCTACCCGCAGACGGGGCCCAGGCCCTGGCCCGGGTCCAGGCAGGAATCGTCGCCGGCAACCGCTTCGGCATCCCGGCGCTGGTCCATGAGGAGTGCCTGACCGGCTTCATGACCTGGGGTGCGACGGTCTACCCCACCCCACTGGCCTGGGGTGCCAGCTTCGATCCGGACCTGGTGGCGCAGATGGCTGCCCGGATCGGGCAGGACATGCGCCAGGTCGGTGTGCACCAGGGCCTGGCGCCGGTGCTCGACGTCGCCCGGGATCCCCGCTGGGGCCGCACCGAGGAAACCATCGGCGAGGATCCCTACCTGGTCGGCACGATCGGGACCGCGTACGTACGGGGTCTGGAGTCAGCCGGCGTCGTCGCCACCCTCAAGCACTTCGCCGGCTACTCGGCGTCGCGGGCCGGACGGAACTTCGCTCCGGTGTCGGTCGGCCCCCGGGAGTTCGCCGACGTGCTGCTACTACCGTTCGAGATGGCGGTACGCGACGGTGCCGCCCGCTCGGTGATGCACTCCTACGCCGAGGTCGACGGCGTTCCGGCGGCGGCCGACAGCGGACTGCTGACCGATCTGCTGCGCGGCCGGTGGGGATTCACCGGAACAGTCGTCGCCGACTACTTCGGCGTGTCGTTCCTGGAGCTGCTGCACGGGGTGGCCGACAGCCCCGCGGCTGCCGCCGCGCTCGCTCTCGGTGCCGGGGTGGACGTAGAGTTGCCGGGGGTCCGCTGCTACGGAACTCCGCTGGTCGACGCGGTGCGCCGGGGCGGCGTACCGGAATCGGTCGTCGACCGCGCGGTCACTCGGGTGCTGCGGCAGAAATGTGAGCTCGGCCTGCTCGACCCCGAGTGGTCCCCGGTACCACCCGCGATCGCCGATGTCACGGAGGGCAGGCCGATCGACCTGGACCCGGTGTCGAACCGGGACCTCGCCCGTCGCCTGGCCGAGGAATCGGTCGTGCTGGTGAGCAACGACGGCTGCCTGCCGTTGCCGCCCAGGGGTCGGATCGCCGTCGTCGGCCCACTGGCCGACTCGCTGACCGGGATGCTCGGCTGCTACACCTTCCCCAGCCACGTGGGGTCGACCCCGGCCGGCGTCGACGACGACCCCCGGATGACGACCGTGCTTGCCGCGCTGCGCACCGAACTTCCCGACGCGACGCTCGAACACGTCGCCACCGGACCGGTCGACGCCCAGGACACCCCGAGCATCGTGGTCGCCGCCGACGCCGCCGCCCGTGCCGACATCTGCGTGGCGGTGGTCGGCGACCGGGCCGGACTGTTCGGCAACGGCACCTCCGGCGAAGGTTGCGACGCCACCGACCTGGAACTGCCCGGTCGGCAGGGCGAGTTGATCGAGGCGTTGGTGGCCACCGGGACGCCGGTGGTCCTGGTGCTGCTCACCGGCCGGCCGTACGCCCTCGGCCAGTTCGCCGACCGGCTCGCCGCGGTCCTCCAGGCCTTCTTTCCCGGGGCCGAGGGCGGGCCGGCGGTCGCCGGAATCCTCACCGGCCGGGTCTGCCCCTCCGGCCGGCTGCCGATCGGGGTGCCCCGACTACCGGGCGGGCAGCCCGCCAGCTACCTCAGTCCCGCGTTGGCACACCGCAGCGAGGTCAGCAACGTCGACCCCAGCCCACTGTTCCCGTTCGGGCACGGGCTGTCCTACACCACGTTCGAATGGTCGACGCCACTGGTCGACGGCGCCCGAGTCGACCCCGACGACGACGCTGGAGAGATCGGCACCGACGGCGCGGTGCGGGTCACGGTGCGGGTGACCAACACCGGCACCCGCACCGGCGCCGATGTGGTCCAGCTGTACCTGCACGATCCGGTGGCCCAGGTGACCCGGCCGGTGGCCCGCCTGATCGGATACGCCCGCGTCGAGTTGGCACCGGGCGAGTCCCGCCGCGTCGAGTTCGACGTCTCGATGGACCTGTCCTGCT
Organism: Solwaraspora sp. WMMA2101; assembly: GCF_049179175.1. NCBI lineage: Bacteria > Bacillati > Actinomycetota > Actinomycetes > Micromonosporales > Micromonosporaceae > Solwaraspora > Solwaraspora sp. WMMA2101. The sequence continues at coordinate 154,289 of NZ_JBMHMA010000006.1, forward strand.
TCACCGGCCGGGACGGACGACGCATCGTCGAGCCGGGTGACCTGCTGCTGTGGCTGGCCACGTCGAGCCGCGACGTGCGGGCACAGGTGCGGTTGCGGCTGACCGGGCCGGGTCGACAGGTCGACCACCGACGTCGCCTGACCTCGACGGTGCGAATTGAGCCGGGTGGGTGAGCACAGGCGGCAGGCTCCGCACGTGCTGCCGGGAGCCCGCTGCCCGCGCCGGCACGGACCAGCAGCTCACGGATCGAGCAGGTTGCGCAGGTCCGCCGGGACGGTCGCGGCCACGTCCTGCCACTGCCCCGCGCTGACGTGCCGGCGGAGGACGTCGGCGACGGTACGGATGACCTGTTCGGCACCGCCGTCGACGTCGAACCGGAAGTCGCGCCGGACCCGACCGACGAACTCGGACCGGTCCAGCTTGGCCGGCGCCGAGGTCGGATCCCAACCTTCGTAGTAGAGCCCCCGCACCAGCATCGGCAACTGTGCGCCGAGATGGACCACCTCGGCCAGCGGAATCCGGTCCCGCAGGGCGTGCAGCACCGCGGCGAGCGCGGAGTAGGACTGGTGGCGGCGCTCGGCCGGCCATCCGAATTCGTGCTCGATCTCGTTGAGCATCCGGTTCGTCTTGTCCACCGTCGAGTCGATCGCGGTGAGCTGTGCGGTCGCCATGGCTGATCCCCCTCGTGCAGTCGGGTCACGGACCGGGGGGCCGCTTCATCGTGGCCGACGAGGGGGTGAGCGGCGGTCACTCCCTCGGAGTGACCGCCGCCGAAACCAACGGGCCGCGCTGTCGGTACGGACCGCTTCAGGCCGCCCGTCGCTCCCGCGACTGCTTGCAGGTGACGCAGGTCGTCGCGGACGGATAGATCTGCAGACGCTCGACGGGAATCGGCTCGGCACAGCCCTCGCAGTGTCCGTAGTCGCCGGCGGCGAGTCGGGCGAGCGCGTGCTCGAACTGGGTACGGCGGTCCAGGATGGTACGGATCAGCGACTGCGCGGCGTCACGTTCCGCGGTCTTGGTACCGCTGTCGGCCTGGTCGTCGCCAGCGGTGTCACCGCCCTCGATCAACCGCAGTACCTGACTCTGCGCCATCGCCTGCTCGTACTCGGCGGTGAGCTCGTCGTACCGGCTGGTCAGCGCGACCCTGATCTGGTCGCGGTCGACCGTCGCCGGGCCGTCGAGGCCTGCTCGCCGTTTCACGTCGTGCATCAGCATGCGCCCATCCCCCTTCGGAATCGACCGCAGCGATCCGTGGCGGCCCACCGGACCGCGTCGCCGATCGCCGCGAAGATCCCGCTCATACCCGTGGTCGACGGCGGGCAAACCTGGTCGCGAGGGCAGGTCAGCCAGCCGGGTCGACGGTGATTCGCACGTCGTCGGAGAGCCGGTAGCCCACCCCGTAGACGGTGGTGATGATCGGCGACTCACCGACCTTGACCCGCAGCCGACGGATGTGCACGTCGACGGTGCGCACCCCGGTGTGTTCGTACCCCCAGACGGCGGCCAGCAACTGCAGTCTGGTGAACACTCGGCGCGGATTCTCCACCAGGTGCAGGAGCAGGTCGAACTCGAGGCGGGTCAGCGGCAGCGGCTCCCCGTCGAGCAGAACGGTCCGGGAGGCGACCATCACATGCAGCGCGGCGGCGGTGGCCGTGGCGGACCGACCGGCCCGGTCGACCGACCGACCGCCGGCGGCCGGGGTGGGCTCCGGCTCGGTGGACCCGACCGCCGATCCCGGTCCCGCCGGCACCACCCGGTGCAGGCCGGCGGTCGGCACCTCGACCGTCGCTTCGCCACGTTCCACCAGCTCACGTGCGGCGTCGAGCAGCCGGCGCGTGGACGGGGACAGCGCCTCCTCACCAGCCAGCAGGGGAATGGAGACGGTGACCGTGACGGTGGCCGTCGCCGGACCGGCGCCCCGGCGCGGGGCGGCCGGCGGCCGGGCTGCTCCCGCGGGTGGTGGACCGGACCAGCCGGCGCGGGGCGAGGCGGGGCTGACCGACATGGTCCTCCTAGGTACCGGGCCGGGAGGGAAGTCCCGCCACCGTCTGGGATCCGTACGAAACAGTCACCAGTCGTCTCAGGACGACCGACACCGGACACAGCAGACAGTGATGTGTCGTGAGCCTCGTACGTCCCGATGCTGCCGCCCGGGGACGTGCCGGTCAATACCCGATGGCGTTGTGGAAATGTGATGATTGACAAACGTAACGTAATCGATTGCTCGCTCTGAATACCCGCCCTCGATGCTAGTGGCGACCCGGCAAGATGATCACATGCGCGCCATCCTCGCCGGATTCGCCGCGATCTGGTCGGTCACCGCGATCGGCTATCTGATCAGCCGGTACGGACTGCTGGGATCCGACGCGACCACGGTGCTCGCCCGACTGGCCTTCTACGTCGCCACGCCAGCGCTGCTGTTCACCACGTTGTCGACCACTCGCCCGGCGGAGGTCTTCACCGGGGCCTTCGCCGCCTACCTGCTCAGCACCGCGGCCGTCGCCCTCGGCTACCTGGCAGTAGCCGGCTTGTGGTGGCGGCACCCGGCAGGTGACGTCGCGGTCGGCACGCTGGGAGCCTCGTACGTCAACGCCGCCAACCTCGGCATCCCGGTCGCCGTCTACGTCCTCGGCGACGTGTCGGCGGTCGCCCCGATCCTGCTGTTCCAGGTCCTCGTCGCCGCCCCCGCCGCCATCGCCGTCCTGGACGTCAGCACCGGCGACCGGCGGCCCTCGCTCGGCCGGCTACTGTCACTGCCCACCCGCAACCCGATCATGATCGCCTCCGCCGCAGGGCTCGCCGTGGCGGTCGCTGGCGTACGCCCACCGATGGAACTCCTGCGTCCATTCGAGCTGCTCGGGGCGGCGGCGGTGCCGTTGGCCCTGCTGGCGCTGGGCATGTCGCTGCCGGGCGCCCGGCCACTGGCGGCAGGACCGCAGGCCGGTCAGCGCGCCACGGCGGTGGCGCTCAAGGTCGTCGGGCAGCCGATCGCCGCCTACCTGATCGGCCGGTACGCCCTCGGCCTGACCGGGCCGGCACTGATCAGCGCAGTGGTGACGGCCGCACTGCCGACCGCCCAGAACGTCTTCATCTTCGCCAGCCAGTACCAGCGCGCTGAGCGACTGGCCCGCGACACCATCGTGCTGTCCACCGTCGCCACCGCCGTCACCCTGCCGTTGATCGCCGCCTGGCTCGGTTGATCCACTTCCCGCCCCGCCGGTCCGGACGGAGCGGCGGTCCCCGCCGGGGTGACACGAGCCGACGGCCGACGCACCGCCACGGTGGGCGGTGCGTCGGACCTGCGTGCGAGCTACCGGCCAGCGGCAGATGTCACCAGCTCAGGTACCAGGACTGCGTCTGCACGTTCAGCTCGGGCAGCCGGACCAGCTTCGCGCTGGCGGTCCGCCAGTCCCGGATCTCCAGCACGTCCAGACCCTTCTGGATGTCGCTGGAGTAGATGTAGCCGTTGTAGTAGTAGGTGGACCACGGCCCACCGGTGACCATCCGGGTGTCGGAGACCGGACCACGCTCCCAGTAGGCGATCTCGACCGGGCGGGCCGAGTCGGTGAAGTCCCAGACCGAGACGCCGCCCTGATACCAGGCCTGGACCATGATGTCGCGGCCGAGCACCGGAATCAGCGAGCCGTTGTGTGCCACGCAGTTCTCGGTGGGCCCGTTCGTCCGGGGAATCTTGAAGTAACTGCGGAAGACCAACGTACGCGACGCACCCTTGCCGGTGATGTCGTACACCGCGTTCGCGCCTCGCTCGAGGCCGATGGTCGGGTTGCAGGTCGCAGCGCCACCGCCACCGAGCTCATCGGTGAAGACCACCTTGGTGCCCGAGTTGTTGAACGTCGCCGAGTGCCAGAAGGCGAAGTTCGTCGTGTCCCTCACCTGGTGGATCACCCGGGGCGCCTCCCGGTCGGCGATGTCCAGCAGGACACCGTCGCCCATGCAGGCCCCAGCCGCGAGGTCCTTCTGTGGATAGGCCGTGATGTCGTGGCAGCCGCTGGTCGTGGAGCTGCCATTGCCGCCGGGGTTACCGCCCTCGGGGAACAGCACCGGCGTGGCGACCAGCGCGGCGTCGGTCGGCTTCTTCACCGGCACCTTGACGATCGAGATCAGGTCATGCGGCGGCTGGCAGTCGGGGAAGCTCGCCGACGGGCTGTACGAGGAAACGTAGAGGTACACGGTACGGCGGTCCTTGCCCGGCACCAGGGTGTGGGTGTGCGAGCCGCAGTTGGTCTCGACCGACTTGATGTACCGCGGGTTGCTCTTGTCCCGGATGTCGAAGATCTTGATGCCCTCCCAGGACTCCTTGATCCCTGCGGACTGGGAGGTGCTGGCGCAGGAGTCGTCGCTACGGGACGAGTCGGTCGACAGGAACAGCAGGTCACCGTGGACGGAGATGTCGTTCTGGGCGCCCACGCAGAGCACCTGCGAGACCAGCCGGGGCTTGCGGGGGTTGAAGATGTCGTAGATGACGAAGCCGTTGTAGTTGCCGACGAAGGCGTACCGGCCCTGGAACGCCAGGTCGGAGTTGAGGGCCGACTCCGTGTCGAACGGCGCGGGCTTCGGCAGGTTGGCGATCTGACGCAGGTTCGGGCTGCTGTCGATCTCGTCCACTCCGAGACCCGGATCGTCCGTTGTGGCCGTCGCGGCCCGGGCGAGGCAGAGCTCGACCGCCAGTGCGTCGGTGGTGTCGGCGCAGTCGCTGTCGAATGGTGTCGTGGCCCGACCAGGGGATGCCATCGCGGTACTGCCGAGCAGGACGGCGATCGCCGTCACCGCAACGACCCGCAGTTGCCGCGGCCCTCGTGGGGAGCGTGTGATCATGTGCGGCACCCTTCGAAAGGGATTGATGATGAGGCGACGATACCGCCGAGTTCCCGCCATCGATGTGATAGGCATCACATCGATGGTGCGGACCGTCCGGATAGCATCGCCGCATTCCCGCCGGCGCCGGCAAGGAGGACTGATGCCGCGACCGACGCTCCACCGACGCTCCACGCTGCTGGCCGTCGCCCTCGTCGCCGGTGCTGTCGTGCTGGTCGCCGTCGTGCGGTCGGTCGGCTCTCCCGGCGACGGCACGAGCTCCACGGTGGCGAGCGTGCCGCCGACGACCGGCACCGCTCCACCGGTGATCGTTCCGGGACGCCCCGGTGAGGAGTCCGAGATCCGGCCGGGGACCGCCATCGTGGTCGACCCGCCGCAGTACAACACGGTGGACACCTGGTACGTCCAGATGATGATTCCGCACCACACGCAGGCCGTGCAGATGGCCGCGCTCGCGCAGACCCGGACGGAGGACCCAGGGGTACGCGCCTTCGCCGACCGGATCCGGTCCGGTCAGGCCGCGGAGATCGACGTCCTGAAGGGCTGGTTGCAGGTTCGCGGGCTACCGGATGGCGACCACGACCACGCCACGATGCCGGGCATGCAGACCGAGGCGGCGATCCGGGACCTCGCGGCGGCCCGTGGCACCGCCTTCGACCGGCTGTTCGTCACGATGATGACCGACCACCATGAGGGCGCGGTCGAGATGTCCCACCGGGTTCTCACCGGTGGCACCGATCTTGCTGTCGAGGAGTTGGCCACGGCCATCGCCGCCGAACAGGCTGCGGAGATCACCCGGATGCGCGACCTGGTCGACGGCTGAGCGGCGACGGGTTCGACTGCGGGTGGACGCTCGTCCGCTGGCGGACGATCCGATCCCCGGCGCGGGACGGCGGCTCGCCTACGGCGACGTCGGCAGCGTGACGCAGCAGGTCCGTGCCGTAGCGCAGGCCGACGGCACCGACCGCCAGCCCGACCAGTTCGACGACCACCAGCGCGGCTCCCGCCACCTGGCCCGCGCCGGAGGCTCGGATCAGGCAGGCGATCAGGAAGACCGACCCCATCGCGCCGGTGACCAGGTTGAACCGGACCAGGGCGCCGCGGGTCCGGCCTGGTGGTTCTTCCCAGAGGTCGACCAGGCCGACGGTGAGAGTCAGCCCGATGGCGGCCAGACCGGCGACCACCGTCGCGTAGCCGACCTCGCCGAACAGACCGGGAGCACCGGCGAGCACCGAGACGTCGAACAGGGTGGCGCAGACGAACAGTCCGAGCGGCAGCGTGACCAGCATCGGCTGGACAGGTCCAGTGCCCGCCCGCAGTCTGCCCCGCATCGTTGCCGCCTCCCTGGTCACGCTGCACGCGTCACGCCCCTACCCGAGTATCACCGTGGACGAACGGTGCCGCCACCGGGCGCGCGGCACCGAGGCAACCAGCCGCTCAGCCCTCGGCGCGCAGCACCGAGGCAACCAGCCGCTCAGCCCTCGGCGCGCAGCACCGAGGCAACCAGCCGCTCAGCGACCTGCGGCAACGGCATCGCGGTTGCCTGGGCGGCGTCCCGCAGCACCGCCAACGCCTCCCCGGCCCGGCACCGCCGCTGGGTCATCACGATGCCGATCGCCGGACCGATCAGGTCGGTGCCGTCCCACCCGGTACCGGCCGGGTCGGCCTCGACGCGGCTGCGGTGCCGTACCGCCGCCAGCAGCAGCCCCGCGTGTTCGGCGAGCAGCAACGCGGTCAACTGCTCATCGTCGGATATCGCGCCGGGCCGGTCGGCGTACAGGTTGATCGAGCCGATCACCTCGTCGTCGACGTCCACCGGGGCACAGAGCACGCCCTGGATGCCACGGTCAAGCGCCGCCGACCGCCACCGCGGCCACCGGGTGGTCCCGGTCAGCGTGGCGGCGAGCACGATCTCCCGGCCACGGATCGCGCTCATCGCTGGTCCGTCCGCGCTGTACTGCAACTCGTCGAGGTCCTTGATCAACGGGTCGGAGGCGGCCACCGAGGCGGGCTGCCCGGCACGCAGGAAACAGACGCTGGCGTACGTCACACCGGGCAGCGCGAACCGGGTGGTCCGGGCCAGATGCGCCAACGCCTGGTCGAAATCGTCGCAGCGGATCATCCCGGCGGTGAGTTCGCGCAGCACAGCTGCGGTCTCCAGCACCGCCAGCCGGCCGTGGTCGACCTGCTCCGGTCGGCTCACCGCGCCCGTACCGGCCAGACCGGACCTGCCGCACCGGCCCGCTTGCTCATCGTCACTCCCGTCGTCGTCGGCGGCGGCCGGACGGTAGCGGTACCACCGCCGGGCACACCTCGAGCGAGGGTACCGGCGACGTGCGGCCGGCACCGGCACTTCGGCCGACTCAGCCTCGTCGGGCACCGCCGAGTCGGCGACCGACCGAGGAGATCAACCGGTCGAGTTCCGAGCCGAACGGGTTGTCGTGCACCAGGTAGGTCCAGGTCGCGCTCGGCCGCACCAGCTGCGCCTCGTCAGGCTGCCAGTCCTCGTCGAACTCCGTCTCCTCGAACGTGGCCACCGTGCGTGCCTCGATTTCGGGAATCAGCTGGTTGAAGGCCGGTACGGCGGCCCGGTGGAACTCGTCGAGCGGATCGAGCCGGCCGAGTGCCCGCAGGTGCACGCCCTCGCGTACCTCGGACAGTTCGGCGAGGTGCTCGGCCCAGAGCCGGTCGAGGTGGTACAGGGCGATCGCGCGCGCCGCCCGCGACAACAGGTCCTCGTCCATGTCCGCGCACCGTTGCGGGAACCGCTCCATCAGCATCAGAGCGGCGACCTCACTGGTGAGCAGCCGCTCACGCCGCTCGGCGAGCGCCTTGCGTTGCTGCTCGATGACGACGCTGTAGCGCCAGGTGTTGCGGTGGATCTCGTAGTCGACGCCCTCGGCGATGCGCTGGGCGTGTTCGATGGCGAAGTCCACCTGCTCGTCCTGCACGATGCCGTCTGCGGTCATCCGAGGCGACGGCGGGATCGCGTCCGGGGCGTGCCGGACGACCAGGTCGTCCTCCAGACTGACGAAGAAGACCGAGCCTCCGGGGTCACCCTGACGACCCGCCCGGCCCCGCAGCTGGTTGTCGACCCGGCGGCTGTCGTGCCGGCCGCTGCCGATCACGTACAACCCACCCAGCTCGGCGACCTGGTCGCGGTCGGCCTGGTCGCTGCCACCGAGCCGGATGTCCACACCACGCCCGGCCATCTGGGTGGAGACCGTCACCGCGCCGAGCGCGCCCGCCTCGGCGATGATCGCCGCTTCCTCGTCGTCGTTCTTGGCGTTGAGCACCACGCACCGCACCCCGGCCTCGCCGAGCGCCGCCGCCAGCGACTCCGACTCCTTGACATCGAGGGTGCCGACCAGCACCGGTCGGCCGGACGCGTGCGCCGAGCTGATCTCCGCGACCAGCGCCTCGTCCTTCTCCGCGCGGGTGGCGTAGATCCGGTCCGGCTCGTCGACCCGCACGCACGGCGTGTGCGGCGGGATCACCGCCACCTCGAGCTTGAAGAACTCCCGCAGCTGGTCACCGACGAGCACCGCCGTCGCCGTCATGCCGCACAGCGTGCGGTACATCGCCACGAACGCCTGCACGGTGGTGGTGCCGAGCACCTCGCCCTCGGCGGTCGCGGCCAGCCCTTCCTTGGCCTCGACCGCGGCTTGCAGCCCGTCGGGCCACCGGCGGCGCTGCGCCACCCGGCCGCGCATCTCGTCGACCAACTCCACCACACCGTCGCGCACGATGTAGTCGACGTCGCGTTTGAGCAGCGCGTGGGCGTGCAGGGCCACGTGCACGGCGGACAACTGCTCGACGTTGTCGTCGGCGTACAGGTCGATGCCTTCGAGCTTGGCCTCGACCGCGGCCAGACCGGCCGAGGTGAACGCCACGCTACGGCCGTCCTCGGCGACCTCGTAGTCGCGGTCTGCCCGCAACCCGCGCACCAGGGCCGCCGCGGTGTGCACCGGATCCTGCTCACTGGTGACGGCACCGGCGAGCACCATCGGCACCCGGGCCTCGTCGATCAGGATGGAGTCGGCCTCGTCGACGATCGCGGTGGACAGCGACGGCTGGACCCGGTCGGCGATGTCGGTGACCAACTGGTCGCGCAGGAAGTCGAAGCCGGCTTCGCTCACCGACACGTAGGTCACGTCCCGCTGGTACGCCTGCCGGCGCTGCTGCGGGGTGCTGCTCTCGGTGACCCAGCCGACGGAGAGCCCGAGCAGCTCGTACACCGGGGCCATCCACTCGGCGTCCCGACGCGCCAGGTAGTCGTTGACCGTGAGCACGTGCACCGGGCCGTTGCCGCGCCGGACGTGGCCGTACGCGGCGATCGTGGCGGTCAGGGTCTTGCCCTCACCGGTGGCCATCTCCGCCACCTTGCCGGCGAGCAGCGACATCGCGCCCAGCAGCTGCTCGTCGAAGGGGCGCTCGCCGATCGCCCGCCGCGCGGCCTCCCGGCCGATCGCGCAAATCTCGGCGAACTCCTTGGCCCGACCGGCCGCCTCGGTCAGCGCGGTGTCCTCCAGCGCCTTCAGATCCTCCTCCCGGTCGGCGATCGCGGGGAGCAACTTCGCCAACGGGGCCAGGTCGACCGTACTTCCCGGCCGCTGGAGGAAACGCCGGAACCGACTCTTCAGACGCTGCGACACACCCATGTCGGTCAACGCTACGCGACCCGTGCGCGATGCGACGCCCCGCCCGGCCCGGACACGGCGACCCGGGACGCGGCGGCCCGGTCGGCGCACCGGCCCGACCCCCCAAGGCATACCTGGTCGGCGCACGGGTAGCCCACCCACAGTCGTGATCGTCGTCAGGGGGTGGATCATGGTTGACGCACGAACAGGCATCACTGCCACGGTCGAGGACTGGGCGGCCCGCCGGACCGCGTCCGCCGGCCGCTGGACCCCCTGGGAGCTGGCCATGGCCAAACAGGGGCGGCGGGTGAGCGTGGTCCTGCCGGCCCGCAACGAAGAGGCCACGGTCGGCGCGATCGTAGGGTCGATCCGCGACCATCTGGTCGACCGGGTGCCGTTGGTCGACGACGTGGTGGTGGTCGACTCACGCTCGCACGACGCGACCGCGGCGGTGGCCACCGCCGCCGGTGCCCGGGTGGTGGGTCAGGACGAGATGACCCGGGGACTGCCCCGGCTGGAGGGCAAGGGCGACGCGCTGTGGGCCGGGCTGGCCGCCAGCGACGGCGACCTCGTCGCGTTCGTCGACGCCGACCTGCGGGAGTTCCAGCCGGCGTTCGTCACCGGCCTGCTCGGGCCGCTGCTCACCGACGACTCGGTGAGCTTCGTCAAGGGCTTCTACCACCGACCGCTGGTCCGGTCGAGCGACGTCGAGGCCGACGCCGGTGGGCGGGTCACCGAGATCATGGCCCGGCCGTTGTTCAACCTCTTCTGGCCGGACCTGGCCGGCTTCGTGCAGCCGCTCGCCGGCGAGTACGCCGCCCGACGCGCCGTGCTGGAGCAGATTCCGTTCGTCTCCGGGTACGGCGTGGAGACCGCCATGCTCATCGACCTGCTCGACGTCTGCGGCCTGGACGCCCTCGCCCAGGTCGACCTCGGTGAACGCCGGCACCGTCACCAGAGCACCGAGGCGCTGGGGCGGATGTCGGCCCAGATCCTGCTGACCGCGTGGTCCCGGCTCTACCGCAAGGGCTGGGTGATCTCGCAGCGTCCACCGGGCAGTCTGCTCACCCAGTTCCGGCGCGGCGACGCGGTGGCGCTGAGCAGCCTGGAACGCGAAATCGTGGTCAGCGACGTGTCCGTACAGGAGCGTCCGCCGCTGGGTCGGCACCGCAACGCGCTCGCCGTGGCCGCCGGCTGAACCGGCACCGACCACCGGCCGCCGACGGACCGGCGGCCCCGCCCGCGGCCCGCGCTAGTTCTTGCTGGGTTTGGTGGCGCTGAAGACCACCAGGCCCACCACCACGCCGATCAGGGCGATCGCCCCGGAGTTCGAGGTGTCCTCCCCGGCGCCGGAGATTCCGAAGGCGAACGTCGCCGCGCCGGCGACGACCGCTGCCATCATGCGATGTCCACGTTGCTTCACGCCTGCGCACGTTACGGAAGGTGCTGTCTGCGCACCGCCGGTGCGACCCGGCTGTCCCCCGATCGGGGTCACCGGCGGATCCGGGTCAGGTGAACGGCGGGTACGGGTCAGGTGAACAACGGTGCCAATCCGGCCACGACCAGGCTGCGCCGCACGTACGGCTGCGGGTCGGTGATCCGCAACCGGACGGCGGCCCGGCGGGCGGCTTCGTGGCTGGCCAGCAGCGCCGCGATGCCGGCGGCGTCGATGAAGCCGACTCCGTCGAGGTCGACGAGCACCTCGTCGGTGCCGGCGGCACAGACCACGTCGACGAGTGCGCAGCGGATCCGCTCGGCGGCCGACCGGTCCAGTTCGCCCCGGATGCCGACCTGGACCCGGCCGTCGGCCCGGTCCACCGATACCGTCACCGCGTCCGGCGGCTCCGGCGGGGCGCCGGTGGACTCCCACCTCGGCGGGGTGTCGGTGAGCATCGCCTGGCGTAGCCAGGTCAGGGTGCGCGACAACAGCCGGGAGACATGCATCTGGGAGATGCCGAACTCCGCGGCGATGTCGGACTGGGTGTAGTTGCCGTAGAACCGCATCGCGAGGATCCGGCGTTCCCGGGCGGGCAGCCGGTACAGCAGTCCGCTCACGGTGAGCCGGTCGTCGACCGATTCCAGGTCGGCGTCGAGCGCACCGAACATGTCGCCGAGCTCGGCCGGGCCGTCGTCACCGACCGGCCCGTTGAGCGAGGCCGGGGTGTAGCCGGCGGCCGACTCGAGTGCGGCCAGGATGTCCTCCTCGGAGGTCTCCAGCCGGGCCGCCAGCTCCGCCACCGTCGGCGACCGGGACAGCTCACTGGTCAGGACGGCGGTGGCCTGGCTGACCTCGATCGTCAGGTCCTGCAACCGCCGGGGTACGTGTACCCCCCAGGTGCGGTCACGGAAGTGACGTTTGATCTCGCCGGTGATGGTGACGGCGGCGTAGGCGGTGAAGGACCCGCGTTCGGGGTCGTAACGGTCCACCGCCTTGACCAGGCCGAGCCGCGCCACCTGCTCCAGGTCCTCCAACGGCTCACCGCGGCCACGGTAGCGACGGGCGAGCCGGCCGGCGAACGGCAACGCCAACTGGACCAGTTCCTCCCGCAGGTGGTCCCGTCGCCGGCCTTCGGACTGCTCCGCGAAACGGGCCGCATAGGACAGCGCGGCCCCGTCCAGATCTTCCAGTGCGTGTTCCGAACGAGTCGCGGTACGTCGTTGTCCGGACATTCCGCCCCTCCCGGTGATCCGGCTCTGAGCTGCACGTTCCGGTATCCGGGCTCGGTCACCGACCAGGCCCCCCTCGCCGGAACACCGATCCCTATGCCGGACCTTACTGCCAGTGACGGGGCCACCCAATCCATAGGCGGTAACTGGCGCGAAAATTCCACGCCCACCCGGTCGTCGCACCGGTGCCGCGTCTCATCCGGTCGCCGGATCCAGATAGCGCAGCACCGCACCGACGCCGCCGTCCAGGTCAGCCTCTCCCGGGCCTACCAGCACCAGGTCCGCGTCGGTGCCGGCCAACGCCCGCAGCAACGCCGCATCGGCGCGCACCTCGCGCGGCGCGGCCACCGACATGGCGGTCAACTCGTCCGGATCCAGTGCGATGTGGGTCGGCTCCGGCCCGATCCACAGCCGCTGCGTCGACGACGGATCGTCGACCAGCAGCAGGGTGTCGACCTGCGCCCGCTGCAGGGCGTCGACCACGGCACCGATCCCGTCGCCACGGCCCCGCTGGGCGCCGTACCGGTCCAGGGCCTGACCGGTGTGTGCGGCCGCGACCTCGGCGATCGCCTGGATGGTGACCTCGGTCAGCGGCTCCGGGTCCGCCCCCACGGCGCGCGAACCGACGTCGGTCTGCACCGTCCGCGACTGCCAGCGTCGCGGCAGCTCGCTGATCAGCAGCTCGCGGGCCTGCGGGTCTCCGGCCACGACCAGGACCTCTGCTCCCACCTGGTCGGCGAGGGCCGCGGTGGCGGCCGCGCTGTGCCCGGCGTTGCGCTGCCAACTGACCTCGGCCGCCCGCTGGAACCGCGCCTGTGACCACGCCCCCGGGTTGACCTTGCGGATCGGGTGGCTGGCCGGACCGGTGACATTCGCCTGCCGGGGCAGGCCGCCGGCGCTGACCGCGTCGATGTCGGCACCGGTCCGGCTGACCAGCACCCGCAGCCAGCTGATCTCCTCGCCGCGCTGGGCCACCAGCGGCATCGCGTGGGGCAGCGGTCCCACGACGGCCAGATCGTGACGTGGCGGCGCAGGCAGGTAGTTCTGCAGGACCACCTCGCCGTCCGTGGCGCTCAACGCCAGGCCGTACTCGCCGGCGCGGGGAACGTGGCGCAGCACCGCGTGGCCGAGCGCGGCGACCGACAACTGATCCGCCCCCTGCTGTTCGAGCTGCTGTCGCAGCGCCCGCCAGCGCAGTTCGAGCGCCTCCACCGCGTCCTCGGTGTCGCGTGACGCGTCCAGGTAGACCGAGGCCCAGGGGCCCGGCCGGGAGTACAGCGGTTGCAGAAACGACAGGTCCATGACGCACCCCCTCCTCTCCGGGCCGACATACCCAGCTGGTCGTACAAATCACCGCAAATCAAGCCTCAATCACCCCATGAGCATCATTCATTCACGGCATTCACTTTCAACAATCGATACAATCTGTGAATAGTTGGCGACTTTGGGTGGTGTCACATGGATCCCGAGCTCTTTCCTGAGCGGGCCGCACACCGGCCCGGACCGATCATCACCGGGCACGTGGTCCGCCTGGAGGGCGGCTACTCGCGACCGATCAAAGTCGGCCAGCCGATCCTGATCGGCGTCCTCGCGGCGGCCGGCATCCCCCGGGTCCTCGGCGCCGCCCTGGCGACACTGCGACTGGCCGGCAGCGGCTCCACCGCCGCCCGCCGCAAGTGGAAGCAGCTACGGACCGGACCCGAGTTCCTGGTCACGCCGCTGCACATCCGCGACACCAGCGGCGTCCTGTGCGAAATGGAGATCCACGGACACGTACCGCAGAGCGCACTGGACCCCAGCGACCACGTCCAGGTGACGGTCCGCCGGCAGAAGGACCCCGAACTGCCGCCCCGGGTCGAACGGATCGTCAACCTGACCACCGGCCAGTTCCTGACGCCGAGGACGCCGACGGTCTGGTCACATCTCGGTCCCGCGCTGTTGTTCCAGGCGTTCCTCGGGGTACTCGTCGTCGCCGCGATCGCCGGCGTCGTCCTGGCCCTGCGGTGAGCCGGCCCGACCCGGCCCCGACCACCTAGGTGATCCACCGGGTGCGCCCCTCCACCTGACGGAGGACCCGACAGCCAGGAGTACTGCGTGAGACGGATACGACGTCGAGCCGACGGACCGAGGCCACCGCAGCCGCCGTACGGGATCATGGATCCATGACCCGCCCGCCGCGCCGACAGGCCGGACCGTGACCGCGCTGCTGATCTCCGTGGCGTTCGCCGTCGCCTCAGCCGGCGCCTACGCGCTCGGCGCCATCGCCCAGGAACGGCTCGCGGTGCGCCTCGGCGCACAGACCCCGTGGCGGGACATCCTGCGCGCCCTGCTGCGGGCACGTCGCTGGTGGCTGTCGGTGGCACTGAACGCCGCCGGCGGCGGGCTGCACGTCGCCGCCCTCGCCTACGGACCGCTGTCGGTGGTACAGCCGCTCGGTGTACTCACCCTCGTGCTGGCGCTGCCGATCGGTGCCGCCGTCAGCGCTCAGCGGATCACCCGGCGGCAGTGGGGCGGAGCCACGGCCACCGTCGTCGGCCTCGTACTGCTGCTGGTGCTGACCGTTCCCGGCAGTGGCGACGGCATGGACGCCGGCGATGCCGACCTCCTCGTGCTGACCAGCGCCGCCGTGCTGGTCGCAACGATCGCCGGGACCATCCTCGTCCGGCGGCCGGTGCCCCGCAGCCTGATGTACGCCGCTGCCGCCGGCGTGGCGTTCGCGATCGCCTCGGCGCTGACCCACGCGGTCACCCGGGAGTACGCCGACGGGGGGCCGTCGGCCCTGCTCACACCCACCGTGCCGGCGATCGCGGCGATGGCGGTCGCCGGTGTACTGCTGTCCCAGCTCGCCTACCGGGGCAGCGGCCTCGGTGCCCCGCTGGCCACCGTCACCCTGGCCAACCCGGTCGCCTCGGCGATCATCGGGGTGGTGCTGTTCGAGGAACGCTTCGCCACCGGGCCGGTCGCGATGACGCTGCTCCTCGCGGCCGGGGCCACCGCGGGCGCAGGCATCCTGCTGCTCGCGCCGCCGTCGGTACCGTCGGCGGCGCCGCCGACGGTACCGGCCGAACCGGTCGCCGACGACCAGCCGCCGCGTACCCCGGCGCTGTGCCAGCGCTGACCGCCACCGCCCGCTCCCGGACACGTCGCCGCCGCCAGGGCACCCGCACGCCGCGCCCCGGCCGTGTCTTCGGTCACCTCCGGCCGTTCCGGGATGCGAATCCGGTCGCCATGCCGTTTGCTTGAGTACGGGCGACGACGCGCACCGCAGCGCGAGCCCACCACCACCGGCCGATCGGCCACCCCTACCGCACCTCGTCGGCCGAACGGCCGGCGCCCCTTCGCGCGTACCCGCAGCAGACACCGCCGCACCAGCAACACCACGCCCCATTAACACCCGGAGCACCTCCCGCCCCTGCCGCCGCCGGTGCCGGCGCCCGCACCACCTCGTATGGATGGAGAAGATTGCGATGACCCTGCGGATCGGCGACCAGCTCGCCAACGCACTGGTCACCCAGGACGGTCCGTGCCGTCCGGTCCCGACGTCACGCCCGCACCCGCCGACCGGCGTCGGCGGCGACTCCGCCGACGGTCGCCGCCGCATCCTGATGCTGTCCTGGGAGTACCCGCCGGTACTGGTCGGCGGCCTCGGCCGACACGTCCATGCCCTCTCCGTCGCCCTCGCCAACGCCGGCCACGAGGTCACCGTCGTCACCCGCCACGCCCCCGGCGCACCCCTGGAGGAATACGCCGACGGCGTCCGCATCATCCGCGCCGCCGAGGACCCACCCCTGTTCCCCCTGGCCACCCCCAGCCTCCTCGCCTGGACCATGGCCTTCAACCACACCCTCACCCGCGCCGCCCTACGCGCCACCCAGTCCGCCGAATACGACGTCATCCACGCCCACGACTGGCTCGTCACCCACACCGCCATCACCCTCAAGGAACACCTCGACATCCCCCTCGTCGCCACCATCCACGCCACCGAAGCCGGCCGCCACCAGGGCTGGCTCCCCGACGAGATGAACAAGTCAATCCACTCCATCGAGCACTGGCTCAGCCACGAGGCCGGCCGGGTGATCACCTGCTCCGGCTACATGCGCGACGAGGTGATCGACCTCTTCGGTGCCCGCGCCGACCGGGTCGACGTGGTGGCCAACGGGGTCGACACCCGACGCTGGCAGGTCCCGGCCGACGCCGTCGCCCACGCCCGCGCGCGCTTCGCCGGCGACGGCCCGCTGGTGTCGTTCGTCGGCCGGCTGGTCTACGAAAAGGGCGTGCAGCACCTGATCGCCGCCCTGCCCCGGCTGCGCCAACGCCACCCCGGGCTACGTCTGGTCATCGCCGGCGACGGCCCGTACCGAAGCGAACTGGAAGCCGACATCGACCGGCTCGGTCTGCGTGACGCGGTCACGCTGCCCGGCTTCCTCGGTGGCACCGACCTGCCGGCGCTGATGGCGGCCTCGGACTGCTTCGCGGTGCCCAGCATCTACGAACCGTTCGGCATGGTCGCGTTGGAGGGTGCCGCCGCCGGTGCGCCGCTGGCGGTCGCGGCCACCGGCGGCCTCGCCGAGATCGTCGAGCCCGGCATCACCGGGATGACGTTCCAGCCCAAGGACACCGACGGGCTGGTCTCGGCGGTCGACGCCCTGCTGGCTGATCCGGACCTTGCCCGGCAGGTCGCCCGGCGGGCCCGGCGAATGGTCACCGACCAGTACGGGTGGGCGGCCATCGCGTACCGCACCGCCGCCACCTACGCCGCCGCCATCGCCCAGGCCTCGGCGTTCGCCACGGAACGGGCAGCCTCTCGGATGGCGCAGGGTCGGGCCACTATCGTCATCCCGGACGGAAACCTCCTCGCTGGCGCGGGGAGCAGGTGACCCCTACCCGGGAGGCCCCGCTGACCGAGACGATCGGCGACTTCGACCTGTATCTGTTCGCCGAAGGCCGCCACGAGCAGCTGTGGCGGATGCTCGGCGCCCACCCGCGACCCGGCGGATGCCGGTTCGCGGTGTGGGCGCCGAACGCCCGCCGGGTCCGCGTGATCGGTGACGGACCCGGCTGGGGTCCGTACGAAGGACAGGAACTGGAACGGCTCGGCTCCGGTGGCGTCTGGGCCGGCTTCGTGCCCGGCGTCGTCGCCGGGCAGCGGTACAAGTACCGCGTCCAGGGTGCGGACGGTTCCTGGTCCGACCGGGCGGACCCGATGGCCGCCGCCACCGAGGTGCCGCCCCGGACGGCCTCGGTGGTGTACGAGTCGGGTTACGTCTGGCAGGACGCCGACTGGCTGGCCGCCCGCCGCAGCGACCACCACGCCCGCCCGATGGCGATCTACGAAGTGCACCTGGGGTCGTGGCGACCGGGGCTCAGCTACCGGCAACTGGCCGATCAGCTGGTGGACCACGTCACCGACCTGGGCTTCACCCATGTGGAGTTCATGCCGGTGATGGAGCACCCGTTCGGCGGCTCCTGGGGCTACCAGGTGACCGGCTACTACGCCCCCACCTCCCGGTTCGGCGCGCCCGACGAGTTCCGGCACCTGGTGGACCGGTTGCACGGCGCGGGGATCGGGGTGCTGCTGGACTGGGTGCCGGCGCACTTCCCGCGTGATGCCTGGGCTTTGGCCCGGTTCGACGGTACCGCGCTGTACGAACACCCCGACCCCCGCCGGGGCGAGCATCCGGACTGGGGCAGCCTGATCTTCGACTACGGTCGCCGGGAGGTGCGCAACTTCCTCGTGGCCAACGCGCTGTACTGGTTGGAGGAGTTCCACATCGACGGGCTGCGGGTCGACGCGGTAGCGTCGATGCTGTATCTGGACTACTCCCGTGGCCCGGGTCAGTGGCTGCCCAACCACTCCGGCGGAAACTCCCACACGGAGGCGATCGAGCTGCTTCAGGAGCTCAACGCCACCGCGTACCGGTTGCACCCGGGCATCGTCATGATCGCCGAGGAGTCCACCGCCTGGCCCGGCGTGACCCGCCCGACCGACACCGGCGGCCTCGGTTTCGGACTCAAGTGGAACATGGGCTGGATGCACGACACGTTGAGCTACCTGGCGCGGGACCCGGTGCACCGCAGTCACCACCACGACGAGGTGACCTGGCCGGCGGCGTACGCGCACACCGAGCAGTTCCTGCTGCCGATCAGTCACGACGAGGTGGTGCACGGCAAGGGCTCGCTGACCGCGAAACTGCCCGGTGACCGGTGGCAGCGGCTGGCCGGCCTGCGCGGCCTGCTGGCCTACATGTGGGCATTCCCGGGCAAGCAGCTGCTCTTCATGGGCTGCGAGCTCGCCGACGAGCAGGAGTGGAGCGAGCAGCGCGGCCTGGACTGGTCGCTGGCCCACGACCCCGGTGTCGGTGGGGTGCAGCACCTGCTGCGGGATCTGAACGCGGCCTACCGGGACTGCCCGGCGCTGTGGGAGCAGGACACGGTGCCGGCGGGATTCCGTTGGATCGACCACACCGACCGGGACGCCAACACGATCTCGTTCCTGCGCTACGACGCCAACGGCGGTGTGCTGGCGTGCATGGTCAACTTCTCCGGGGCGGCGCGCCACCAGCACCGGATCGGACTGCCGGTGCCGGGCCGGTGGCGGGAGGTCGTCAACACCGACGCCGACTGTTACGGCGGATCGAACGTCGGCAACTGCGGTGCCGTCACGGCGGACGGTCCTGCGCTGGCCGGCCAGCCGGTCAGCGCCACCGTCGCGGTCGGACCGTTCGCGGCGGTCTGGCTACGCCCGGAACCGGCACCCTCGACGGTGCCGGTCGACGCCGACGCCCCGGACTGAAACGCGACGTGCCGCTGCGGCGGCCGCCCCGATCCGGGGGTCGGCCACCGCAGCGGCACGTCGCGGTACGGCAGACCGCTCAGCGCTGCGCGATGGGCACGAAGCCGCGTTCGGCCGGTCCGACGTACAACTGCCGGGGGCGGCCGATCTTGTTGCTGGGGTCGGCGATCATTTCCCGCCACTGTGCGATCCAGCCGGGCAGCCGGCCCAGCGCGAACAGCACCGTGAACATCTTCGGCGGGAACCCCATGGCCTTGTAGATCAGGCCGGTGTAGAAGTCGACGTTCGGGTAGAGCTTGCGGGAGACGAAGAAGTCGTCAGCGAGCGCGATCTCCTCCAACTGCATCGCGATGTCCAGCAGCGGATCCGGCTTGTCCAGCCGGCCGAGCACGTCCTGCGCCGCCTGCTTGACGATCGCGGCCCGCGGGTCGTAATTCTTGTACACCCGGTGGCCGAAGCCCATCAGCTTGACGCCGCGTTCCTTGCCCTTGACCCGCCGGACGAAGTCCTGGACGTCACCGCCGGAGGCATGGATCTCCTGCAGCATCTCCAGCACGGCCTGGTTGGCACCGCCGTGCAACGGACCGAACAGCGCGTTGACTCCGGCGGACACGGAGGCGAACAGGTTCGCGTTGCTGGACCCGACCAGCCGTACGGTCGACGTCGAGCAGTTCTGCTCGTGGTCGGCGTGCAGCACGAAGA
The DNA here is from genome assembly GCF_049179175.1 of Solwaraspora sp. WMMA2101. NCBI lineage: Bacteria > Bacillati > Actinomycetota > Actinomycetes > Micromonosporales > Micromonosporaceae > Solwaraspora > Solwaraspora sp. WMMA2101. Next base: position 173,930 of record NZ_JBMHMA010000006.1, read on the forward strand.
GCATGTCGAGCACCTGGGCGGCGACCGGATCGACCTCATACCGGGCCGCCGGTACGCCGAACGTCATCCGCAGGAAGTTCTCCACGTACCCCAGCGAGTTGTCCGGGTAGAGCAGCGGCTGGCCGATCGACTTCTTGTGCGCGTACGAGGCGATCGTCGGCACCTTGGCCATCAGCCGGACCGTGGAGATCTCCACGTGGTCGGTGTCGAACGGGTCCAGGCTGTCCTGGTAGAAGGTCGACAGGGCGCTCACCGCCGAGGAGAGCACCGCCATCGGGTGGGCGTCGCGTGGGAACCCGTCGAAGAACCGGCGCATCTCCTCGTGCAGCAGGGTGTGCAGGGAGATCCGTTCGCTGAACGCGGCCAACTGGTCACTGGTGGGCAACTCGCCGTAGATCAGCAGGTAGCTGACCTCCAGGAACGAGGCCTTGCCCGCCAACTGGTCGATCGGGTAGCCCCGGTAGCGCAGGATGCCGGCGTCACCGTCGATGTAGGTGATCGCCGACGCGCACGACGCCGTGTTGACGTACCCGGGGTCGAACGTGACGTGGCCGGTCTCCTTCAGCAGTGCGCCGATCTCGATCCCGGGCGGCCCGTCGACGGCCGGCTGCACCGGCATCGACAGTTGGCCACCAGGATGGTCGAGCTTCACATCCGTCATATGGTCCCTCGCTTCGCCGGCAGATCTTCGTCGAGTGCCTCACTTTTTACCGTAATCGTGCGGCGTGGCGCTGCCACAGGGACAGGGCGAGGGTGAGGGATGCGTCACCCGATCAAGTGGCGCATCCCGCGCGAAACCGGGCAAACCACAGGACTTGGTGCGGTCACCAGCGTCGGACGAGCTGCGTACCGCCGCCGACGACCTCGAACAGCTCGAGCCGGTTGTCGCCGGCGCGCAGCAGCGATTCGTCCTCCAGCAGCACCGCGAAGCGGCGCCCTTTCGCATCGGGGGCCAGCGCCGGCACCACGGTGGCGATCTCGCCGTTGACGGCGACCGCGAGCGGTGCGCCGGTCGGCACGGTGGCGGGCAGTTCGCCGTACGCCAGCATCGGCAGCTCGCCGCTGGCCGGGTCGACGCCGCTGAAGTCGTCGGCGTTGAGAACCTCCGCCCGTACCCCGTCGTCGGTGACCGGTTGGTCACCGACCGACCGGCCGACCAGCTCCGGCAGCATCGGCGCCGGCAACGGCGGCCCCCCGCGCCCGGTGAGCAACGCGTCGAAGGTCGCCGGCCCCGGCACCGTCACCGGCTGGCCAGGTACGTCGCGGAACTCCTTGTCCGCCCGCTGCCGGGGCGGGCACCCGCCGCAGATACCGTCGACGTCGAAGGGCAGCGTGATGCCGGCGTGTGCGGCGATGGTCGGCAGCAGGTCCACGTGTTCCCAGTTGCGGTCGTCCACCCGGCCGCTGCGCTGACCCGGCTCCTTGACGAACGTGGGCACCCAGAGCACCTCGGCCGGTGCGGCCTCGACCGCGCCCATGCCACGCCCCTGCGCCCCCTGGGTGAAGCTCACCCCGTGGTCGGCGGTGACGACCAGCAACGCGTCGTCGTAGCGGCCGCTGGAGCGCAGCGCGTCGAGGGTCTGACCGATCAGCCCGTCGGTGTAGCCGAGCTGGGCGAGGTGACGTTGCCGGGCCAGTTGCACCCAGCCGGCACCCTCGTTCGGAAAGTCACCGGGGGCCTCGTAGCGCACCCCGGACGGCAGGTAGTTCCACGGCGCGTGCGGCATCAGCAGGTGCAGAAAGTGCAGCGTCGGACCGTCGTCGGGCCGGGACAGCCCGTCGATGAACTGGGCGAACCGGGCCGGCTGGTGGTCGTTGAGGGTGTGGAACCGAAACTTCGGATCGCTCGGTACGGCCTCGTCGGCGGTGCTCGCCGGCCCGGTCAGCCCCGCGTCACGGGCCGTCGGCTCCCGGAAGCTGGCGGTCGGATCGTCATGGTTGTCCACCGGCGCGAGGATCTGGCCCAGCAACTGCCCGGTCTCCCGCAGCAGCACCGGCAGGGTGTCCGTCGCGGTCTGGTCGGTGGCGGGGCACACCTGCGGCGCGCAGAGCTCGGTGATGCTCTCCTGCGCCTTGATGTCGTATGTGCCGCCCAGAGCGCTGAACAGGTTGTCGGGGTGCTGGGAGTAGTGCGGCGCCACCTCGTGCTGCGGGTACCGACCACTGAGCATCGCCGGCAACGCGTACGGCGTCCAACCGCCGACCGCGGTGGAGTTGCGGTACCAGGTCGATCCGCCCGCCAGCTCCGCGAAATGCGGGAAGCGCTGCGCGTCGACGCGCCCGTCCGGGCCGAGCAGCGACACCAGCGGCAGCTCGTCGAGGACCAGGACCACCACCGGGGGATGTGACTCACCGGTGGCGGCCCCCGGCCCGGAGCTTTCCTGGCCGCTGGCGAGCACGACCGCAGACGCCGGCGAGGCGAACACGAACAACGACACGAACACGATCGGACCGACCGACGCCAGCCGCAGCAACTGGCCGACTCCGCTCCAGCGGCGGTACGCCCACACGCCACCCAGCGCGACCGCCGCGGCGAGACCCAGCAGCAGCGCACCGCGCAGCGGTGACACCTGCTTGCCGATCTGTACGGCGAACGCGGTCAGCAGCAGTCCGAGGGTCACCAGGTGCGCGACGCGGCGCGCCTGCGGGCCCGCCAACCCGGCCGCCAGCCCTGGCAGCCAGCACACCAGTGGCGGCACGACCGTGTAGAAGGCCACCAGCAGCAGGATCTCGACCGTCCCGGCCCCGTGGAACAGGAAGAAGTCGGGGCTGCGCCCGACGACGTCGAGCAGTGGTTGCGCGACGACCAGTCCGCAGAGCGCGACGATCTCCAGCAGCCGCCGAAGCTCCCCGCCGGACCGGGCATCTGCCCCGACCGGCGGGTCGGCCGGCGGGTCGCCAGTCACCGGGCTGGCCGGCTTCGGGTCGGCGTCAGCCACGGACCACCCCGGCGTACAGGGTCCGCGTCCCGGACGGGAGCTCCTCCCGTCGGGTGATCTCGTAGCGGTCGGCCAACAGGCGTTCGAACTCGGCGCGGTGGTAGTCGGGGAACAGCCCGGCCGGCTTGTTGGCGAGCAACTGCTGAGCCATCGGGTCGTCCGGATGCACGAACTCGATGATCAGCTGGCCGGGGCGGCCCTGGCCGGGCAGCATGGCGGTCAGCCAGTCGAGGACCCGGGGCAACGGCACGTTGCGTCCGATCGCCAGATGGTGCACGACGGCCAACGCCAGCACGGTGTCCGCCCTGGCCCGGGCGAGGAACGGGGCACGCTCGTCGCCGGCCCATCCCCCGCCGGGTGAGGGATCGGCGAGATCCATCAGGATCGGCAGGATGCGGCGCTCCCCCTCGCCGCGCAGCCGACGGTAGAGGTCGTCGACGACCGCCGGATCGCTCTCCACAGCGACCACGTAGTCGGCGTGCTTCGCCGCTACCCGCGAATAGGTGCCGTCATTGGCGCCGAGATCGAAGACCGTCGCGGGCCGCCGGTTGGCCAGCTCCGCATCGACGAAGGCCGTCTTGACGGTCCGGTCGTCGTCGGAGTACGTGCAGGTCTGCTGGTAGTTGACCCAGTGGCTGCGCGGTGGTGCCCAGTCCAGGCGGTCGACCAACCGGGCGACCGCGCGGACCGTGGCCTGCACGAGTTCGGTGGAGAAACCCGCGTCGCGGATCTCCTCGCGGACCTGGCCGGTGGCGGTGCCGGCGTGCCGGGCCTGGATGGCGTCATGCAGGTGCACGTGCTTGAACACCCCGGCGCGCCACCGTCGCGCACCGCCGAACAACCGGCGCATCTGACCGGGCTCAATGCCGTCGATGCGGGCCCGCAGCAACGGCTGGAAGTCCAGCCCGAGGTGGGCCTGGAGCATCAACGGGTAGAGCATGGTCTGGCAGAACTGCCGGTACCCGGCCCACGGTTCGCCGGCGGCACCGGGTTGGAACGAGCCCACGTCGATGAAGACCGGACCCGCGCCACGCCACTGCAGGTTGTACGCCGACCCGTCGGTCATGGTCACCCCGTCGGCGAGCGCCGCCTGCAGGATCTCCAGGTGCAGGCGGGCGGCGTCGCGCAGCATCGCGAACGACCACTCGTACGGGTAGGACACGAACGGCACCCGCTCGTGGCGCAGCACCGTCGTCCACCGACCGGCGGCCTCCGGGGGCACCTCGTCCGCCTCGGCGGTTTCGGTGCCGATCACCGTGCCGGCGGCGAGTAGCGGCGGCAGGAAGGTGCTGGCGGCGACCGCCGACCAGTCCTTCGCGGCCTGCGGACCCAGCCCCCGCAGGACCCGGTCGCCGGCGTAGAAGACCTGGTTCCCGGGATCCCGGAAGGATCCGGGCTCGTCGTGTGACGTCGAGGTCGTCGGTTCGGAGATCATCGAGTGGTGCCGCTCAGTCCTTCTTGGCGGGCTGCTTGCGGAACCGGCTGACCAGGCGGCGCCAGTAGAGCTTCGTCGCGACGACCATCCCGGCCGCACCGGCGACCACCGCTTGAACGATCAAGCTGCCGGATCCGGCGTCAAGGTATGCCAATACGTCAGTCATGCCGGCCACCTCCCAACTGTCGAGTCTCGTGCCGTACAGGGTGGGCGATCGACCACCGACGGGCCGAGCCGGCGTCATCGTTGGTTCGCCGGCCCGCCACCTGGCGGACAACTGCCGTCCACCACCCTACGCCGCCCGTCTCACCCACACCGACAGCCCCACGCACCACGCGGCCCGTGGTGGCCGCACCCCTCGGCAACGTTGTCGCATTTCACAGCCTTTCACCGGGGTTCACCCCGCTGGTAACCCTGCCCGGGGCACGGTCGCCCGCTTGGGTAACAGTTCGACAACGGCAGGTGAAGGCGCGCCGCCGACGCCTACTCGTCACCGGTGCGCAGCACCATCGGCAGCGTTCCGGGGTAGAGCACGCCGAGCCGGGCCGTCGCCCTGGTCAGGGCGACGTACAGGTCGTTTCGTCCCCGTGCCGACTCGGCGAGGATCGCGCCCGGATCCACCAGGATCACCGAGTCGAACTCCAGACCTTTCGCCTGTGCCACGGTCAGCACCACCACCGGCGCGGCCAGATCCGGTTGTTCCCCGAACGCGACCTCGCCGGCCCCTGCCGCCCGGACCGCCTCGCCGAGCGGCCCGGCACCACCGGCGGGCACGATCACCCCCAACCGGCCGGACCCGACCTGGGGCAGTTCCCGGCGGACCAGCTCGACCAGCCGATCCGCCAGCTCCTGCGGCCCGGACACCTGCTCCCACCACGGGTCGACGCCGGACTCCCGGACGGCCTGCGGGACGCTGACGTCGGGATCGATCGCGGCGAGCACCCGGGCGGCGACCGCGAGGATCTCGGCCGGCGTGCGGTAGCTGACGGTCAACTGCGCCAACCGCCACCGGTCGGCCACGTACGGCTCCAGAATGTCCGACCAGGCGGCGGCACCGCCGAGGAAGCCGGTCTGCGCCACGTCCCCGACGATCGTCATCGACCGGCTCGGGCAGCGACGCATCAACAGCCGCCACGCCATCGCCGACAGTTCCTGCGCCTCGTCGACCACGACATGGCCGAAGGTCCAGCGACGATCGGCGGCGGCCCGCTCGGCGGCGGTCCGCCGGTCGCCCGCCACCTGGCGGGTCGCCAGCGACTCGGCGTCGAGCAGGTCCGTCGCGGCCAGGATCTCGGGTTCGGCCTCGTCCTCCACGTCGATCGACTCCGACCCGCGCAGCACCTCCAGGGCGCCTTCGGCGTACTCCAGACGGGCGCGACGACGCAGTTCGGCCGCCGTCCGTGCGTCGCTGTCGTCCTCACCCAGCAGTTCGGCGGCCTCGTCGAGCAGCGGCACGTCCGCCGGGGTCCAGCCGCCACCGGGTGGGCGCGCCAGCAGCGCCCGGCCGGCGGCGTCGAGATGCGGCGCGGCGGCGGCGAGCCGCTCCTCGGAGGCGTACAGGTCGGTCAGCAGCCGCTGCGGGGTCAGCACCGGCCAGAACCGGTCCAGGGCCGACCGCAGCGCGGGGTCCGTCCGCAACTCCCGTCGGATCTCGGCGAGATCAGCTTCGGCGAGCACCTGCGGGTCGCCGGGCGCGTCGTCGCCACCGAGTGGATCGTCGGCGTACGGATCGACGCCGATCTCCTCGGCGATCTGGCTGGCCAGGGCGTGCACGATCTCGGTGTCGAACAGTGGGCGGGCCAGGTTGTGCAGTCGCCCGGCCCGCCGGACGTTGTCCCGGGCCGTCTGACAGATCTGCGGGGTCAGCCGGAGCTGGTGACCGTCCACGTCGATCACGACGGTCTCGTCCGGCACCTCCTGGCGATCGCGGACCGCGGCGGCGATCACGGCGGCCATCTCGGCACGCCCCTTGAGCTGAGCTGCCGCCACCGGCTCGACGCGGGTCGCGCGTACCCCGGGGAACAGTTCCCCCAGGGTACGCAGCAGCACACCGGTCTCCGCCAACGACGGCAGCACCTGCGCGATGTAGCGCAGGAACGTCGCGTTGGGGCCGACGACCAGCACGCCACGGCTGGACAGCTCCCGCCGGTACGTGTACAGCAGGTAGGCGGCCCGGTGCAGCGCGACGGCGGTCTTGCCGGTGCCCGGACCGCCCTGCACGACGAGCACCCCGTCCACCGGCGCTCTGATGATCTCGTCCTGCTCGGCCTGGATGGTCGCGACGATGTCCTTCATCCGGCCGGTGCGCCCGGCGGTGATCGCGGCGAGCAGCGCCGCCTCACCGGTCACCGCGGTCGTCGGCCGGTCACGCGCCAGGTCCAGATCGAGCACCTCGTCGTCGAGCGCGGTCACGGTCCGCAGCCGGGTACGCAGGTGCCGCCGCCGCCACACCCCGTCGGGTGCCGCCGCCGTCGCCAGGTAGAACGGTCGGGCGGCCGGTGCCCGCCAGTCGATCAGCAGCGGGTCGTAGTCGCCGTTCTCGTCGAACAGCCCGATCCGGCCGATGTAGTGGCGGGTGCCGTCGGTCAGGTCGAGCCGACCGAAGCAGAGGCCGTTCTCCACGGCGCCGTACTGGGCGATCCGCTCGCTGTGCAGGGCCACCGTGCTCTCCCGCTCGGAGCGGGCCTGCGGCGTGCCGCCGGTGGAGCGCAGGGCCGCCGCCAGTCGCTGCTGCGCCTGCTGCCGTAACCGGTCCACCTGCTCGTACAGCGTGGTGACGTACTGCTGCTCGGCGGCGAGCTCAGCGGCCAGGGCCGGGGCGGCTGAGGCGATCCGGTGCGCGTCGCCGACGTTGTCACGACCACGGGCGCCCACGACACTTGACACACTTTCCCCCTGTTTGTCCGCCTCGACGCGCCCGCGCCGACCGGTGCGTGGATCCGGCCGTGTCCGCAGCCCACGAAAGATCCCACGATAGCGTGCGACCGCCGGCCGACCCGCCGGCCGCGTCGCCGCCCGACCGGGCCCCGACCCGGGCCCGCCCCGGCACCGACCGGCGGTGTTTCCCCGCCCACCCGGGGGGTACGCGGGGTGGGCGGACGACGCGGAGGGGGCACGATGGGCGACTCAGACACCTGGATCCATCAGGCATCAGCAACCGCCGAGGCGGGTCGGGTCCGGACCGACGACGGCGAGTTCTCCAGCCGGTTGTCCTCACCACTGGCACCGCAGGGCTCGGGGCTGACCCCGGAGCAACTGCTCGCCGCCGCCTTCGCCTCCTGTCTGCACCACGCGGCGGTGGAGGCAGCCACCGAGATCATCGACGAGTCGCACACCGTCGAGGTCCGCGCCGAGACCCGGCTGCACCGGGACGCGGACGGCCGCTACCGCGCCGACGTACGGGCGAGTGTCTCGTCCTGCGGCCTCAGCGGTGAGCAACTGGCCGCCCTGGTCCGCCGGGCGGACCTGCTCTGGCCGTTCTGCGCCACCGACGGCAGCCGGCACACCGTCGACGTGGTGGCCGCCCGACCGGAGGAGAGCCGGGTCGGCGTCCCACCGGGCTGACCTCGCGCCGGCCACTGCGGCACCGGCGTGGTCAGCCCGAGCCGGTCCGGCGCAGGCGTGGCATCCGGACCACGTGGGCGCCGGGGTGCAGCCGGGGTACGAGTGCCCCGACCACTCCGTCACAGCCGCGCCGCAGCGCGGCGAGCAACTGGTCGGCACCGGCGGCCGCCGGCCCGAACAACCGGCCCTGCCCGGCCGCGCAGCCGAGTTCCCAGAGGGTACGCCGGTGTGCCTCGGTGGACACTCCGTCGGCGACGACGGTGTCGGCGAGGTCGCGCCCCAGCCCGATCAGGGACCGTAGCGCCAGCGGGGAGTTGTCCGCCGCGACGAGCGACTGATGGTCCACCTTCACCAGGTGCACCGGGATCCGCAACAGCGCCGACAACGGCGCGTCCGAGGTGCCGAATCCGGCGAACCCGATCCGGACGCCGTCGTCGTGCAACTGGTGCAGCGCGCGCAGTGCAAGCTCCGGGCAGGTGGCCCCGGTCGTCTCGGTCAACTCGACGGTCAGCAGATCCGCCGGCACCTGATGGGCCGCCAGCAGCCGTCGGACCTCGGCGGGAAACGCCGGATCGAGCAGGCTGCGCGAACTGATTCCGATCGACACCGGCAGGGCGAACCCGCCGTCGCGCCAGCACCGGGCGGCGGCCAGCGCGCGGTCCATCGTGCCCCGGGTGAACTCGGCCAGCCAGCCGGACCGCTCGACCAGGGTGAGCAGGCGCTGGGCGGGCTGGTCACCGAGATCAGGCTGACCCCACCGGACGGTCGCCCCGGCGGCCACGACCGTACCGCTGCCGAGGTCGACGACCGGGTCGAAGGCCACCGTGTAACGGCGGGCCGCGAGCGCACCGGGTAGTTCGCCGCCGAGAGCCAGCTGGTCGGGGTCGGCGGTGTCGCGGCTGCGGTCGTAGCGGCACAGGCCCTGCCCGTGCTCCTTGGCCTGATACATGGCGACGTCCGCCCGACGCAACAGTTCCTCGGTGCTGGTGTTGCCGTCCGCGGTGGCCAGCCCGGCGCTCGCCCGCAGGCTGATCCGGATCCCGTCGAGGTCCATCGGCTCCCGCAGGACCTGCAGGATCTGCCGGGCGTGGTGCTCGGCCCGGGCAGGGGCTGTCGGACCGGTGAGCAGGATGGCGAACTCGTCGCCGCCGAGCCGGGCCACGAGGTCGTCGGCCGCCCCTCGGGCGAGTCGCCGGGCGACCTCGATCAGCACCTGGTCGCCGGCGGAGTGCCCGAGGGTGTCGTTGACCTCCTTGAAGTGGTCGAGGTCGATCAGCAGCAACGCGGTCCGGGGCAGGCTGCGCCGATCCGACAACGCGGCGGCGAGGCGTTCCCGCAGGTATCGACGGTTGGCCAGCCCGGTCAACGGATCGTGGGTGGCGTCGTGCTCATGCCGGGCCGCGAGCTCGGTGACCTGGGCGTAGGCGACAGCGTTGCGGATCGCGGTGCCGAGGGCGGAGCCGAAGGTCCGCAGGGTGTAACGCTCCCGGTCGGACAGCGCCGCGCCGGTGAGGCCGAGCCGCAACGTGCCGAGGCCCGCTGGCGTGGTCGCCGCCCCCAGCGGCACGCTGACCACCCCGTCGTCGGTACGCGGCGGTGCGCGATCGGCCGGGCCGTCGTACCGTAGGCCGTGCTCATCGCCCCGGACGAGGCGGCGCTGCGGGCCGTGCTGGAATTCGATCTCGACGAGTCGCGCCGCGAACAACCGGCCGGCTCCCGACAGCGCGGTCCGCACCACGGCGTCCAGGTCGACGTCGTTGAGGGCGTCGGTGGTCTCGGCGAGCTGCCGCCACGCCGCCCGTTCCTCGGCGAGGTGCAGTCTGCGGCGGTAGCCGGAATGCAGCAGCAGCACGGCCAGTGGGGTGGCGACGAGCAGCCGGGCGTCGATGGCGACGACGACCACGGTCAGCATCGCGATCAGCAGCGTGGCGGCCTTCACCACCGCGCGCATCCCGGCACCCCGGCGGACCACCCGTCGCCAGGAGGTGCGTTCCGCCAGCGAGACGACCGGCACCGGCAGGGTCTCGTCCACCAGGGCGTACGCCAGGGCGGCTGCGCACAACGCGAGTGCCGTCGTGGCCCAGGACCGGGTCAGGTGGGTGGTCGACCCGAGGGCCGGGGACAGTCCCCACCAGGCGGCGGCCGAGGCGGCACCGAGCGCGCCGAGCGACTCCTTGGCGCTGGCGAAGGCGACCTTGACCGGGGTGGATCCGGCGACGAGTCGGCCGGCAGCTACGCCCAGCGCCGTACAGACCACCACCCAGGACGGTGGCAGGACCGCCACCGAGACCAGCACCGCCGCGCTGGTCGGCGAGATACCCTGCGGAGCACGGATCCGGATCGGTACGGTACATCCGCTCGCCACGGCGACCAGGCAGGCCAGGACCAGCGGGTGGTGCAGGGCGGGCAGGCTGGGCGTTGCCGCGATCCGCGACACCGCCCATGCCAGCGCCACCAGGCCACAGCAGACGATGAGTCCGACGAGAGGCACCAGCCGCCGGTCCGCCCCATCATTACGCACCGCCGCCGTCGCCTCACTTCCCGTTCGGACAGCACCCTCCACATGAGCCTCGCGTTAGCGTCTCATAACTCACCGTCCACACAACAGGCCCCGACTCAGATCCAATCGTTGTCACGCATCTCGCCACCTCCTCCATCCGACGCTTCGAAGCGAAGGGTAAAGAAGATAAGTGACGTTTGGTATAGCTAAATGTCTTTTACTCCAGTAAGCGAGCAATATTGCCAATATAACTTTACGCCCGTTTCTGGAAACAGCCCGTGAAGCTCACTCTTGACGCCGATCGGCGTGGACACCACAGGTGCCACCACGACCGGTAGCGCCGGACTCAGCGCGCAATCGCGTGGGCGACGGCACGTCGGCCGTCGCGCAGAAAGTCGTACGCACGAGGGAAATCACGCAGGGTCGCAGAGAATACACTCAGCGTTCTAAGCACCCCACGTTGCGGAACGCCACGCGCCCGCAGCACCTCGACCGTCCACGAAATGGCATCGACGAACAGGGCGCCGTCGTCCATGTAGACAGCCGCCGCGAGAAAATCCACCAGATGACCGAGATCGGCGATCGTGGCATCCCACTGTGCCTGTGTGTAGCCGGAGGTGATCCGTTCGGAGCGGCGCAGGTCGTCCAGCGCCAGGTCGATGATCTCGGCCCGCCGCTTCACCAGCCCCGCGTACTCCTCGCCGCCGAGCCGGCCCGTCGGCGCCGCCGCCCCGGACGACACCTCGCCCGGGGCAGCGAGCAGATCGGCGGCGGCGCGGGCGTCCGGCGCCCAGGCCACCCCGAACGCCCGCGCCCACCGGCCGTCCGGACCGAAGCCACGGCCGCCGACCAGAATCGGCACGTCGGCCCGGCGGCAGGCCTCGATCATCTGATGTGCCTGCGGCAGCCGCATCGGCAACGCGCAGGCCAGGGCCAGCGCCACCGCGTCGTGTCGGTGCAGGTAGGCCATCAGGTGTACGGCGGGCACACTCGCGCCGAGGAAGGTGACCTGCCAACCGCGCAGTCGCAACACCTCGGCGACCAGCCGGGGTGGCAACGCGTGCCACTCGCCGTCCATGCAGGCCACGACGACCCGCCCCCGGTGCGCTCGGGGAGCGGCCCGGGCGACGACCGCGGCCACCACCTGTTCGCTGATGTGCGTGGCCGCGTGTTCCTGGGCCACCGACCACTCGTTGCGCTGCCACCACTGACCGACCTGTGCCTGGGCCGGCGCGACGAGGTCGAGCAGCACCGACTCCGCCGGGATCCCGGCCTCCAGCAGGTCGTCGGCCAGGTCCCTGGCGCCGGCCTCGTCTGCCTCGGCCAGACAGTCGAGAAACGCCGGGTATGCCGAAGTGACGTCGACGGTCGAGACAGCGGCCACTACCGTCCGTCCTCCGCCGCCTCGGGGTCGGGAACGGCGCGCAGGTGGCGGTCCCGCTGGCGGCGCGCCGGCGGCTGCGCCCGGATCGCCAGGACCGCGATGTCGTCGTGGTCGCGACCGGCCAACCAGTCCCCGGCCAACTGTTCGACCCGCTGTGCCAGCGCCGGCGCCGGCATCCGATGACACCCACGCAGCGCCTCACAGAGCCGGGCGAGGCCGTACTGCTCGGTGCCGTACCGCCCGCCGCGCGCCTCGGTCACCCCGTCGCTGTAGAGCAGGCAGGTGTCCCCCGCCGCGAGTTCCACGGTGAGCTGGCCGATCCGCGGGTCCGGCACCACCCCGATCAGCATCCCGCTCAACGGCACCGTCTCCACCGTGCCGTCACCCCGTAGCACCAGCGGCGGCAGGTGCCCGCCGCCGGCCAGGGTCAGGCTCAGCCCGCCGTCACCCGTCGGGCTCGCGGTCCCCAGCACCATCGTGGCGAACCGGCCCTGGCCGTGCGCCTGGGTGGTCTCCAGCACCGACTCGTTGAGCAACCGCAGCAGCCGTCGGGGATCGGTCTCGACGTTGCGCAGTGCCTGCAGTCCCTGTCTGACCTGGCCGGTGAAGACGGCCGCGTCGACACCCTTGCCGGAGACGTCACCCAGGAAGAACAGGACGTCGCGGTCGGCGAGCCCGAAGGCACCGTAGAAGTCACCACCGATCCGCAACGACGACTGCGCCGGTCGGTACGCGGTGCCCCACTGCACGCCCGGCACCGGGTGCGGCTCGGTCGGCAGCAGGCTGGCCTGCAACGTCTCGGCGATCTCCGACTGGTGCCGGTAGAGCACGGCGGCGTCGAGTGCGGAACCCGCGCGGGCGGCGAACCCACGCAGCAGGTGCAGGTCCGCGTCGTCGAAGCCGACCGCGCCGCGCCGCGCGACGAGCAGGGCACCGGTCGGTTGCGCGCTGCCGGGCAGCCCCACCACGCGTACGGCGGCATCGGACGCCTGTGCCGGAGCCAGCCAGCCGAGGTCGACGGCCTGCTCGGCGAGCCAGTCCACCGATGTCGCCCCCGTACCGGCGAGCGTTTCGACGAAGGCCGCCGGCAGGTCACCGACGGCGAGTACGCCGCCGTCGACCTGCGGGCCGGTGCTGCCCCCGCCGCGTGCCCGCCACCACCGCGCCTGACCCCGGCGTGGCGCGACGACCAGCACGGCGACCTCACCCAGCGTCGGTACGGCGAGGCGCACCACGGCCCGGGCGGCGCGGTCCTCGTGCAGCGGATTACCCAGCCGTTGGCTGGCCGTGGCGAGGAACATCCAGCGGGCCCGCTCGGCGAGCAGCGCGTCGGAACGTGTCGTGCTCTCCGTGGCGTCGTCGACGTACCACGCGGTCCGGTCCCGGTCCAGGGGCACCCGGCGCAGCCGCAGGCGCAGCCCGCGATGGGTCAGCTCGCCACCGTCATCGCGCATCGCCGCGTCGAGGCCACCGACCCCGCTCACCACGACGACCTGTCCGACCACGAGCTCCGGCAGCAACCGACGCGCCGTGGCGTCGATGTGTCGCACCACGGCAGCCGCGTCGCAGATCACCAGCCCCTCGCGGAAGTTGTCCACCACGGCGGTCATTTCGAAACCGGGCTCCGCCGAGGGCGCGGCAGTGGGTGCCGTGGGGCGTTGCGCGGGCGGCGTACCGGCATCGGACGGATCAGACCCCCCAGCCACCGTCGCCGGCCCGGGTGTGGAGATCCGCCCGTCGCCCGACTCCCAGTTCGTGACGTCGGCGGTGCTCACCAGCCCAGGCCCCACTCCTCGTATCGATCGTCGACACCGGGACGGCGCCCGGCGTCACTGCCCGTGCCCCCACCCTACGCGGCGGCCGGCGAAGCGCCACCCGAGCGTGCGCCCGAGCACGCCGGCGCGGCCGGGTCTACCCTGTAGCTGAGCCAGTCCCGATCTTCCGCCGTCCGCTGACGATGGCGGACACCGACGCGGGCGGACAAGAGACGCGGGTGGGCAGGAAGTGCCGGACCACCATGTCCGGCGGCACAACGAAACGCCGCTGCAGGCGCAGAAGGGGTGATTCTCCGGTGTGGGGTGGCGGATCGGACACCACGGCGGCCCCACTCGTCGTGACCGCAGGCCCGGCCTCGCCGCAGGACGCGGTGCTGCGTCTCGCCGGCGATCTCGACTTCCAGACAGCCGCCCTGGTGCACCAGCAGGTCGATCTGGCCCTCGCCGGGCGACCGGCCCGGCTGGTCCTGGATCTGCGTGGGCTCACCTTCATCGACAGCACCGGCCTCGCGGCGATCGTGTACGCCTGGCGCGCCGCCTAGGACCAGCAGGCCACGGTGCAGCTGCACGACGTTCCCGCATTCCTCGCCAGCGTGCTCGACATCACCGGTGTCGGTGAGCTGCTGGCACGGCCGCTGCCCGAGGCAGCCGACCCGGATGCCAGCACGGCCTGACCGGCCCGCGAGACTCCGGCCGTACGCTCACGCGGGGCCCGCGAGACACCGGGCCCCGCACCACGCCGGTCAGCCGCTGACGACCGCCGGGAGCAGTTCGGCTGACGTGACCGCCGGCCCGGCCGACGCCGTCGCCGGCATCGCGTGCTTCCACCGGTGGTAGATGCGCTCGTACCGGGACGCCATCAGATCCGGGGAGAACGACCTCCGGACATGCTCGGCACAGACCTGCGGATCGAACTCACGCGACCGCTCGATCGCCGCCGGCAACTCCGCCGGGTCGTCGCACACCACTCCGGTCTCACCGTGGCGGATCACCTCGGGTACGGCGCCCCGGTTGAGCGCCACCACCGGGGTACCACACGCCATCGCCTCGAGCATCACCATGCCGAACGGTTCCTCCCAGCGGATCGGCATCAGCAGACACCGCGCCGCGCCCAACAACTGCCAACAGCGCTCCCTGTCGGGGTTGACCAGTAGTTCCACATCAGGGCCGAGCATCGGGCGGACCGTCTCGTCGAGGTAGCGCTGTTCCGACGGTTCGGTCGCCTTGCCGGCAAGCACGAGCCGGACACCGGCCTCCCGGACGGCCTCGATGGCCAGGTCCGGGCCCTTGTCAGCGGAGAACCGGCCCAGCCAGAGCACCGGGCCGTCGGTCGGTGTCGGTTTGGGCCGGATGTCGGCGGCCAGGCCGTTGTGTACGGTTGCCGCCCACGGCAGACCGGCACCCACCCGACGCTGGGCGTACGAGATCGCCACCAGGGCCACCGCCCGGTCGATACCCCGCAGATACTCGCCGAGTTCGCCGTCAGGTGAATTGTGCACCGTGACCACGGTCGGCACCCGGCGCTGCGCGGCGGCCAGCGGGCCCACCGTCGTGTGGTCGTGTACGACGTCGAAGGTGTCGTCCTCGATCAGCCGGTCCACCCGGGCAAGGTGCACGAGCTCAGGCAGCGAATGGCCGAGCCGGTCGGCCTGCAGCTCCCGGACGGTACTGACGAAGTTGGCCGCGGTGCCGGTCCTGCTCCCGGCACCGAACAGGGTCACTTCGTTTCCTCGGGCCACCAGCGCGTCGACGAGCGCCGCGCAGACCTGCTCGACGCCGCCGTATCCGGGTGGCGGGAGTTCGTAGTAGGGCGGCACGATCATCGCGATCCGCAACGGCTGCTGCTGCTCGGTGTGCGTGGACGGGACATCGTTCACGGCGCACCCCCCGCGTTAGCCGACACTACGGCCGGATAGGTTCGGCTTACCCCGTGAAAGCGGGATAAAAACTGATATCTGATGAGTAGGCGGGGACGGTAGCCGGCTCACCCGGCGGGAGGCGCCGGATCGCGTCCAGGATCCCGTCCACACCCGGATCGTCGTCGATCGACGACAGGTGGGTGTAGGTGACCACACCGTCGCGGTCGAGCACGAACACCGCCCGACCGGCGACGGCGCCCTGCGGCTGGTAGACGCCGTAGCGGCGGGCCACCGCGCCTCGGGGTACCGAGTCCGACAACAGCGGGAACCCGATCCCCTGTCGCTGGGCTAACGCCCGGTGGGAGCGGTACCCGTCCACCGACAGCCCCAGCAGCACCGCCCCGTACCGGTCGAACTGCGCCAACGCCGCCGTGCAGCCGGCCAGCTGGGCCGCGCAGACCGGGCTGTCGTCGGCGGGGTAGAACAACAGCACCACCGGACGTCCACGCAGCGAGGCCAGGCGCAGCCACCGCCCGGCACCGACCGGCAGGCAGAAGTCCGGCGCCGCAGCGTCCGGCATCGGTACGCCTTCTCCAGTGCTCATACGGGCGATCGTCGCGCCGCCGCGGATGAGCGCCGTTCACTCGCCCGGGGTGGTCATGTCCCGGCCGGCGCGTTAGATCCGCGGCGGTCGGGGAACGCGCTGCGGCGACAACGACCTCAGGCCGGCCGATCAACGGTACGGCCGGATCGCGACGGGAGCGGCGGATGCGCACAGCCGGACAGGACACCGTGGCGGAGCCGAACCACACGCTGCGGCCGACCGACCCGGTGGGCGTCGGCCCGGTACCGCTGCTGGCCTCGAAGATCACCGCCGCCGGCCCGCCGGCGGGTCTGGTCGAGCGGCCGCGCCTGGCCAGCCGGTTGGACACCGGTACGCGCGGACCGTTGACCCTCCTGGTGGCTCCTGCCGGCTGGGGCAAGACGGCCCTGCTCGCTGGCTGGTTCGCCGCGCGGCAGGGGTCCGGCATCCTCGCCTGGCTCACGGTCGAACCGGCGGACCGGGGCACCCGCTTCTGGACCTATCTGCATGCCGCACTCGACACCGCGCTCACCCGCCGGCCGACGGACCGCCCCGTGCTGCCGGTGCCAGCTGACGACGTGGAGCAGTTCCTGCCCCGGCTCGCCTCGGCACTCGCCGCCCAACCAGAGCCGGTGCTGGTGGTACTGGACGACATGCACACCGCGTCGGACGCCGACGTGTTCAGCGGCCTGGAATTCCTGTTGCGGCACTGCCGGGGCCGGTTGCGTCTGGTGATCGCCGGCCGCAGCGAGCCGCCAATGGCCCTGCACCGGCTGCGGCTGACCGGTGAACTCACCGAGATCGGCACCACCGAGTTGGCGTTGACCTGGGAGGATACTCGGCGTCTCGTCGCCGAGCAGGGCATCGACCAGCCGCCGGAAGTGGTCCGCGACCTGCACCGGCGGGCGCAAGGGTGGCCGGCCGGGGTCCGCCTGGCGAGTCTGGCGGTCGGTCCGCCCGACGAGGGTGCGGCCGGCCGGTCCGGCGTCGATGGCGCGGCGGACCCGGGTATCGCCGACTATCTGCGGGCCGAGGTGCTGGGTGCGCTCGACCCGGCGGGGCGGCAGACTCTCGTACACACGGCGCTGCTCGACCAGGTCTGCGCCCCACTGGCCGACGCGCTGACCGGCCGGACCGACGCCGCCGACCAGCTGTCCGCCGCCGCCCGCGTCGCGACCGGGTTCGTCAGCACCAGCGGCGGTGACCCGACCTGGTACCGCTGTCACCCGATGCTGGCCGACACGTTGCGCGCCGAACTGCTGCAGCGATACCCCGACGAGGTCTCACGGTTGCACCACCGGGCCTACACCTGGCATCGCGACCAGGGCCGCCCGCTCGCCGCGCTGCGGCACGCACTGGTCGTGGCAGATGTCGCCGGGGCGAGGGCGCTGGCCGACGCGCACTGGCCCGAGCTGCTGCTCTGCGGCCATCAGGACGCCGCGACCGGTCCGCTACCGACGACCACCGACGACCACCCGGCGTTGCTGCTGGCGGCCGACCTCGACCGGCTCGAAACGAACGGCACCGCCGGCACGATGCCCGCCGTTGACCCCGACGGTGCCGACCCGCCGGTCGACGTCGGCCAGCCGGTCGTCATCGCGGCGCGACTGGCCGCGGCCCTCGTCGAGGGCCGGTTCACCCCGGCGGTGCGGTACGCGGAGCAGCTGCTCGCCACCGCGACCGCGATGCCGCCACCGGTGGCGGACCGGGCACGAACGGTGGCGGCGGTGCTGCTGGGCACCGCCCGGTACGGGTCAGGCGACCTGTCGGGCGCCGAGGCCCTACTGGCCGAGGTCGTCGACGCCGGTGAGGGGGTGTCCCCCTGCGCGCGTCGGTCGGCCGCCGCTCAGTTGGCGCTGCTGAATGCCGGAGGCGGCCGGCTCGCCGAGGCACACCGGCTGGCACAGACCGTGCTGACCACGCCGGCCTGCCCGGGGCGGCGCTGTGCCGGCCACGCCGCCGCCGCGCATCTCGCGCTGACGCTGATCGCCCTGCACCGCGACGACCTGCCCGACGCCGCCCGCCAACTGGGCCAGGTCGCCGCGCTGGCGGGGCCCGGCACGGTGGCTACCGTGACCGGGCTGGAGCCCCTGGCGCAGGCCTGGCTACGCCACGCGGAGGGCGACTTCGGGGCGGTCACCGAGCTGCTCGCTGCGGCCGACGGCGCGGATGCCGCCGGCCATCACGCGGGCCTGCGTCGGCTGGCCGTGGCGGAGACCTTGATGGCCTGTGGCGACTTCGGCGGGGCCCGGGAGCTGCTGACCGCCCTGGCGGGTGCCGACACCGGTCCAGGGCCGGCGACCGGCCCTGCGGAGACGGGCCCGGCGGCGACCGGCCCGGCGGTGTACCCGGAACTGGTCCGTACGCAGGCCCGGATCGCGCTGGCCCGGCTGCACCTGTTGGCCGGTGAGCCGGCCGCCGCCCTGGCCGGGCTGCCCCTGGACTCCCCGGCGGACCACGACGCACTGACCCGGCTACAGCGGCTGGACAGCGGCCTGATCGAGGCGGTGGCGACGCGAGCGCTGGGTGACCAGCGGCGGGCCCGCGAGCTGCTGGAAGGGGTGCTCGACCGGGCCGTGTCGGACGGTCACCGGCGAGTGTTCACCCAGGCCGGTGCGCCGGTGCGGGACCTGCTGGTGGAACATCTCGACTCGGGCACCCGACACCGGGGGTACGTCAACGATCTCGTCGACTCCGCCGGTCGGCGGCCCGCCGACCGGCACCGGCCGGTGACGACGCTGGCCGAGCCGCTCACCGAGCGGGAACTGACGGTGCTGCGCTACCTGCAGGGCACCTTGTCCAACGGGGAGATCGCCGCCGAACTGTTCCTGTCGGTGAACACCGTCAAGACCCACGTGCGCAACATCTACCAGAAGCTCGGCGCCCCACGCCGTCGGGAAGCCGTGCGCCGGGCCCGGGAGCTACGGCTGCTCTAGCCGCCGGGCGGCAGCCGGGCCAGGCAACGCCATGGGAGGACAGATGACCGCCGCCACGGTACGTACCGACGAGGAGATCCAGCGCGACGTCCTGGAGGAGCTCAAGTGGGACGCCCGGGTGCAACCCAACCAGATCGGCGTGACCGTGCAGGACGGGGTGGTGACGTTGCTCGGCTGGGTCGACAACTATGGCAAGAAGTGGGCGGCGGAGCGGACCACGCACCGGGTACGCGGCGTCGTGGCCGTCGCCAATGACGTGGAGGTACGGCTGCCCAGTTCGGCGGAGCGCACCGACGCCGACGTCGCGGGCGCCGCGACCCGGGCCCTGGAGTGGGACGCGTTCGTCCCGATCGAACGTCTCGAGGTGACGGTGGCGCAGGGCTGGGTCACGCTCAAGGGCGAAGTGGAGTGGGAGTTCCAGCGCCGGGCCGCGGAGCGGGCGGTCCGCCGCCTGTCCGGGGTCCGTGGCGTCACCAATCTGATCGCGGTCCGGCCCCGGATCAACCCGTCGGCGCCGCAGCTGCGCCGCAGCATCACCGACGCGCTGGTCCGCAGCGCCGCCACCGACGCACGGCAGATCACCGTCGACACCGACGGCGGCCGGGTCGTCGTCAAGGGCGTGGTCCGGTCCTGGTTGGAACGTGAGGAGGCGGAACGGATCGCCTGGTCGGCACCGGGGGTGACCTCGGTGGAGAACCGGCTGACCGTCGATCCGGGCGCCTGACCGACCGACGGCGCAGCGACTGGCCGGTCCGCATCCATCGGGCCGCCGCCGGGGGCGACGCGACACGACGCGTACGTGGGTGGGGAGGCGACCGGAGGATGTGGGACGAGCAGGTGGGCCGTCTGGTGCTGGCGGTGATCGCCTCGGTCGGCGGGGCGCTCGCCGTCGCCTGGCTGTCGGGTCGGGTGATCCGCCTGGCCGCGCGGGGCCGGTACGCCGCGTTCCTCACCACCTTGCACCGGGAGTGCCACCGTCCGTGGCGGGCGACGTTACTGGTAGGCGGGCTGCTGACGGCGGTGCCGTTCAGTGGCGTCACCGGTGACCTGCGCGGTGATGTTCTGCACATCCTGCTGCTCGGGCTGATCTACGCCGGTGCCTGGCTGGTGATCCGGATCCTCTTCGTCTTCGAGGACACCGCCTTCCGTCGACTTCCGGTGGACATGGCCGACAACCGCCGACGTCGGCGGGCCCGTACCCAGATCGGGCTGCTGCGCCGCCTCACCGCAGTGATCATCGGTGTCGTCGCGTTGGCCGCGACTCTGATGACGTTCTCCCAGCTGCGGGCCCTCGGCGCATCGCTGCTGGCTTCGGCCGGGGTCGCCGGTGTGGTCGCCGGCCTGGCGGCGCAGTCGGTGCTGGGCCATGTCTTCGCCGGCCTGCAGCTGGCGTTCAGCGACGAACTGCGCCTCGACGACGTGGTGGTGGTCGACCAGGAGTGGGGCCGGATCGAGGAGATCCGGCTCACCTACGTCGTCGTCCGGGTATGGGACCAGCGTCGGCTGATCCTACCGACGTCCTACTTCACCACTACGCCGTTTCAGAACTGGACCCGCAACGAGGCCCAGGTGCTCGGCAGCGTGATCCTGCACCTGGACTTCACCGCCGACATCGACGTGCTGCGGGCCGAGGCGCACCGGATCGTCGACGCCTCCGCGCTGTGGGACCGTCGCGAATGGGTGATGCAGGTGGTCGACGCCACCGAGACGACGATCTGCGTCCGCGTCATCGCCTCGGCCGCCGACGCGCCCAGCTCCTGGGACCTGCGCTGCGAACTGCGCGAAGGACTGTTCGGGTTCCTGCGGCGGCATCATCCGGACTGGCTGCCCCGGGCCCGCAGCGAGCTCGCCGGGCCGTCCGAGGCGGCAGAGCTGGCACCGCCGGGCGGCCACCCGACCGCAGCGGTGGGCCGGCCGGCGACCGCGCGGCTGGGCCGCCCCGGTGCGGGCGGGCCCGACCCGGGCAGCAGCAGGGGGACCGGTCCGCGTGGTCGGGCCGCCCGCACCGCCGGGGGCCGCCAGCAGTTCGGCAGCGCCGAGGCCCGTCGCCAGCAGGCAATCGGGTCGGCGGCGGACCGGCCGTCGGCAGCCGGCGGCTGACCGTCGGCGACAAGGCGCTGACCGTCGGCGACAAGGCGGACGACGGATACGGTCGGCCGGCGCGTCACCGACGACGACGTCCGCTGGTGTCCTCGGTGGCGAAGACGGCGGCAACCTGCCGCAGTTCGGCGGCGAGGGTACGCAGCCGGTCCGCCGGCGCCCGCTCGGCGATCGCACCGCGGGCGTCGTCGACCAGCATCCGCGCCCGGGTCTGCTCGTGTACCGGTGCGGTGGTGGCGTCGGTCAGGGCCCGGTCGACCAGGTCGGCCAGGGCCGCCAGCTCGCGGCCCGGATCGGCGGTGTCGTCGTCGACGTCCGGCGACGGGGCAGGACCGGTCGGTGCCGTGGCCGGCACCTCGACCTGTGTGACGGTGACCGACCGGCAGCGGTCACCGTCGACGTCACGGGCCGAGATGGTGACGATGCCGTCGACGTCGATGTCCACGGTGACCTCGATCCTCGGTACGCCGCACGGCGCCGGCCGGATGTCGGTGAGGCGGAACCGGCCCAGTATCCGGTTGTCCGCCGCGCGGGTGCGCTGGCCCTGCCGCACGACGACGTCGACACTTGTCTGGCCGTCGCGCGCGGTGGAGACGACCTGGGTACGGCGGACCGGAAGGGCGGTGTTGCGCTCGACGATCGTCACCATCGTCTCGTCGTGCGCCTGTAGCCCCAGCGCCAACGGGGTCACTTCCCGCAGCCGCGCCCGGGTGCCGCCCCCGGTGAGCACCCCGGCCTGGACCGCCGCACCCAACGCCACCACCTCGTCGGCGTTGATCAGCAACTGCGGCTCGTGGCCTTCGGTGAGCCGCCGCAGCAGGTCGCGCACCGCCGGGATCCGGGTCGCCCCGCCCACCATCAGCACCTGGTCGAGGTCGGCCGGGCCGACCCCGGCAGCGCGCATCGCCTGCTCCACCGGTGCCTGGCAGCGCCCGACCAGATCGGCGCTGAGCTCGTCGAAACAGGCCCGGTCGACGAGGGTACGCAGATGCCGCGGCCCGGTCGGGTCGGCGGCGACGAACGGCAGGTTCACCTCGGCCTCGGTGGCCGAGGAGAGTTCCTCCTTGGCACGCCGCGCCGCCTCGGCCAACCGCTGGCCGGTCTGGGCGTCGGCCGCCAGGTCGATGCCATGGTCGCGGTGGAATTCGGCCACCAGATGCTCCACCAGCCGGTGGTCGAAGTCGTCGCCGCCCAGATGGGTGTCCCCCGCTGCCGCCCGGACCTCGACCACCCCGTCACCGACGTCCAGGACGCTGACGTCGAAGGTGCCGCCGCCGAGGTCGACCACCAGCACCGTCCGCCGGTGGCGCAGGTGCAGGCCGTAGGCGAGCGCCGCGGCTGTCGGCTCGTTGATGATCCGCAGGATCTCCAGGCCGGCGAGCTGGCCCGCCCGCCGGGTGGCGGTGCGCTGGGCGTCGTCGAAGTGCGCCGGTACGGTGACCACCGCCTGGTCGATCCGCTCGCCCAGGACCGCTGCCGCCTCGTCGGCCAGGGTACGCAGCACCATCGCACTGATCTCCTCAGGTGCGTACCGCCGGCCCTTGACCTCGAACCGGGCCATCGCGCCCTCGTCGACGACGTCGAACAGCACCGCGGCGGCCTCCCGGCCGACCTCGTCGTGGCGACGTCCGGTGAACCGTTTCGCGGAGTGGATCGTGCCCTTCGGGTTGAGGACCGCCTGACGCCGGGCGGCGTCGCCGACGAGGCGGGCACCGGCGTCGGTAAAGGCGACCACCGACGGTGTGGTCCGCAGCCCGACGGTGTTCGGCACGACTGACGGACGTCCCCCGCAGACCGCGGCGACGACCGAGTTGGTGGTGCCCAGGTCTATACCCACTGCGCGCGGCATGGCCGTTCCCCCTCGTGCCGGTGTCCGGCGCAGGGCTGACGTCAGCTGTCGACGGCACGGTCCGGGTCGGCGCCGACGCCCCTGCGGCGTCCGGTGTCAGCGCCATCGTGGCGGCGGGCCGGGCGATCCCGGCTCATCCTGCGGGAGTGATCGGTCGGCCGGGGCGTAGACCCACCGGTCGGCGGGTAGGTGTGCGTCTTGACGATCCTGCTCGCCCTGGCCTGAAGACAGAGGGACCCACGGAAGGAATCCGATGACGGACGCGCTGTGGCTGGCAGACCACGCCGAGGGTCTGGACTTCCCGCTGTCCCGGGAGGATCTCGTCCGCCGGGCGCAGGAGCTCGGCGCCGACACCGCAGTGCTGCAGGCGCTGCGGGCGCTGCCGGTCGAGCGGTTCACCAGCGTCGAGGAGCTGCTCGCGGCGATAGGCGAACCACGCTGACCGACGGCGTTTCACCGACCTGGCACCGGGTACCGGCGACGGGTGTTCTACACGGAATTCTCCCACGCCCGGCACCGGCTGCACGACGGGTACCTGTCGGCTGTCGCCGCTGACCTGCTGGCCACCGATCCCCGGTTGCGCGACCTCGACGTCGAGGTCCGCTTCGACGGTGGGGTGGCCCATCTGACCGGCGACGTGGCCGACGACGACCAGCTCCGGCGGGTACGCGAGGCGCTCGGCCGGCTCGCCGGGGTGCACGGGGTGTGGGACCGGGTACGGGTCGCCGGCCGGAACCCGGTGATCCTCGACATCGGTTGTGGCGAGTGTCCCCAGTATCCGGGCAACATCGGGTTGGACCAGCGACCGGGCAAGGCCGTGTCGGTGGTGGCGGATCTGCGTAACGGATTGCCGGTACGCGACGGATCGGCCGACCAGATCTTCGCGGTGCATGTCCTGGAGCACCTGACCGACTACCTGAAGCTGCTCGACGAGTGCCACCGGGTGCTGCGCCCCGGCGGCGTACTGCATGTGCTTTCGCCCTGGTGGCGGCACGTCAACGCGGTCGCCGACCCGACCCACCTGCGGTTCTTCGACCTGCAGACGATCAAGGGCATCTGCCAGCAGCCGGCTCCGGCCGGTCGCTGGTACCCGCAGCACGCGTCCTGTGACGGGGCCACGGTCTTCGCCGACCTGGTCGCCGCCCGGGCTGCGGATCCGGAGCCGGACCCGCAGCACCTGGCCCGGTTCTTCGACTGACCCGTCGGCTTTACACCCGTCCTCGGACCGGGACCGGACGTAGCGGGGGCGTGCGCGGCGGGTCCGTGATCCGGCGCAGGGGTCAGGCCGGTGTACCTGTGCGGCCGACCAGGCCGCCAGCGGCCAGCACCAGCCAGCTCAGCTCGGGATGGACGATGTCGCTGTGCGCACCGGCCGGCGGACCACCCCGGCGCACCACCGCAGAGACGTCGATGTTGACCGTCCGCCGATGTTCGAGCCGGTAGCCGGCCCGGTCCCCGGCCGCGACCACCGGCACGGACACCGCGTCGACCGCGCTGGCGCCGTGGTAGCCCAGGGCGCCCCAGCGTCGCCCGAGCGACGGCAGCGCCGCCGCGTCGTCGCCGACGGCCACCGACGCGAGCGGGTAGAACACGGCCAGTGCCGCGTCGTTGACCGAGCGGCAGACCACCACCGGTCCGTCGATCCGCTGGGCAAGTCCGGCCAGCGCGCCGCGCCGGTCGACGGCGAACGGCAGCCGAGGGGCGAACGCGTACCGGGACAGGGCCCCCTGCAGCAGCGTCACCGACCGGACGGTGACGTCGGTGTGGGCCGCCGCGAAGCTCACCAGGCGGGCGCCGAAGCTGTGGCCGACCAGATGGACCCGGATGCCGGGTGCCACGGCCGGCACACGGTCCAGCACCGGGCCAAGGCCGATCTGCCCGACGACCCCGGCACGGTTCTTCATCTGCCAGTACGTCAGCTGCCGGAGCGCCTCCTTGGCACCGTGCCAGATCCCGCGCAGCGGATCGGCCAGGGCCGCCGCGCCGGAGGGCGCGGGTTCGGCCAACGGTGTCCGGCACCGGCGCAGCTCGTCGAGGAACCGGCGGTAGACGTCGGTGGGTTCGGCGGCCAGCATCCCTGGCAGCGGCACCGTGTCGGGGTGGGCCGGCCCGCTCTCGCCGTCGTCGAACCCGTCCGCCACGGCCAGCGCGAACCCGCGCAGCTCGGTGGCGAACGCCCGGACCAGGGTCGGGGTCGGCCGGGTCAGCAGCAACGCGGCCATCCGGTCCAGCGCCGGCGCACCGGCGGGAAACGTCGACCGCAGCAGGCGCAGGGTGGCGTCGTCCAGCCACGCCGGGTGCGGTGCGCCGTCGTCGGGCCGGCGGGTGACGGTGGCTGCACCCGCCGGCAGATGGCTCGTCAGCGGGTCGCCGGGCGGGAAGTCCGGCACCGGCTCGTCCGGCCATCGACGCGCCGGCCAGTGCACGCCGAGCAGGCCGATGCTGTCCGCCCACGGTCCGTCCCGGCGGGCCTGGGCGGCCAGCAGACCCAGGAAGCCGTCGTAGAGCGTCGCCGCCATGGGTCCGTCGTTGTTCCACCCGTGGGCGAAGACCACCAGATCGGTGACGGCGCAGGCGCGTACCCCGGTCAGCAGCGCCGCGACCGCCGCCGGATCGGCGTCGCCGGCCGCGTCGAAACGGACCTGCCAGAACGGCAGCCCACCGATGCGTCGAAGCGTCATCTCCGTCTCCTCCGAGCGGGTCACACCGCCTGCAGGGCCCGGAGCAGATCGACCAGGCCACGGCCCTGGAAACGTCGGTCCCGGCCGAGCGGCACGGCCGTGTCGAGCAGCACCTGTTTGACCCGGTCGGGCTGGCCGATGAACTCGCGGCGCACCGACAGGAACGCGGCGACCGCGCCGGAGACGTGCGGTGCGGCCACGCTCGTGCCGGACTCCTCCAGGTAGACGGCGACCGGCGGACCGGTCCAGCCGGTGAGGGCCGCCGTCAACCGGGCGCCGGCCGCGCAGGAGACGATCCGTTCGCCGGGGGCGACCAGGTCGGGTTTGGCCCGCCCGTCACCGGTCGGCCCCTTGGACGAGAAGTACGACACCCCGTAGGTGTGTGGCATGTCGCGGTGGGTCGAGCCGACGGTGATGGCCCGTTCGGCGTTGCCGGGGTCGTTGATCGTCGATCCGAGGACGAACCGTGACGGTACGCCGTACGGTGCTCCGACCGTGCCGTAGCCGGAGTTGCCGGCCGCGGTGACCACGACGACTCCGGAGCGGACCAGTTTGTCGACCTCCCGGCACAACGGTGACTGCCCGCAGGCGAACCATTCGGGGTCGAACTCGTAGCCGACGCTGAGGTTCACCCCGTGGATCCGCATGACCCGGTCGCTCTGGGCGTTGACCTGCCGGACGTAGGCGAGCGCGCTGATCACCCGGGACACCCGCTCGGCGAGTCCGCCGCCACCGTGCAGCACCTTGAGGCTGACCAGTCGGGTCTGCGGCGCGATCCCGGTCAGTCGGTCCGGGTCCACCTGTTCACGCGGCACCGGGATCGGCTCGTCGGGGTTGTCGAGGTCGTGGTGGTACTCGATGATCCGCGCGGTACGTCGCGGGTCCTGGGCCGCCCAGTGGTCGATTCCGCCGGCGATGATGCCCGCGACGTGGGTGCCGTGGCCGCTGTCGTCGACCAGTGCGCCGTCGGGGTGCGGTGCGCCGCCGGCGGGAAAGCTGCGGTGCAGGTCACGCACCTCTGGGGCGCTGAGCGTGGCGTAGCTGGTGAAGTGCGGGTGGCCGGCGTCGATGCCCGAGTCGACCACCGCCCAGACGATCCGGTCGCCCCGGGCGCCGAAGGTACGGCGGGCCGCGTCGGCCTTGATCGTCGCGGCCGATACGTCCAGTTGCGGACGAACCGGGAAGTCCGGCCAGATCCGGTGCACGCTGCGGCCGGCCGGGTCAGCAGCCACCGTGTCGGCGGCTACCAGCCGTTTCATCTGGTTGAGGCTGAGTTCCCCGACGACGTACTCGCCGGCGAGTGGGCGGGGATGCTGCCCGGCGGTGACCCGGAACCAGAGTCCGGCCAGGTGTTCGGTGGCCCGCTGCGCACCGCCGACGAAGTGCAGGTTGAGCGCCACCAGGACCGGCATCGGCTCGTCCGGGCCGGCGGGGAATCCCAGGCGTCGGCGGCCGCCGACGCCACGTAGCGGGTCGGCGATCACGCCGGGGGCGGCGATCGGGGCCGGTGACGGCGGGTCCGGGCCGGTCAGGGGATCCGTTTCGGGCAGGGCGGGCGTGACCGGTGCCGCGGCGGCGAGGACCGTGGCCCGCTGCCGGCCGGCCGGGGTGAGCCGCACGGTGCGTACCCCGTCGACCAGCCCGGCGGCCCGCAACCGGTCGAGCGCGGCCCGCACGGCCGCATGCCAGGCGGGTTCACCGGCGAGGCAGGCGCGGTCGGCGTCGGTGAAGGTCTCCGCGAACCGGAAGGCGACCTCCCGCAGTACGGCCGGTAGGCCGGGTGCCGCCCGAGAGCGGCCCGCCAGGGCGAGCAGCGTCCGGCTGTCCCATTCGTCCGGCTCCGCCATGGCGGTCCCTCCCTGCGGGCCACCCCGGTCGGTCGATCGACGACCACAGCGACCATTTCCAGCATAGAGCGAGCATCCAGTTACTCAAAGTGACCAGTTGGCCACTTCTCGAGCAGGCGGACAGATCCGGAAAAGAAGAAAGCACCTCGGATCCGTCGCTGGCGGATCTACGGTGGGTAAGCGACATGACCATCACCGTCCTCCCCCCGGCGGGCCGCCCACAGGGAGGTGACGCCCCATGCTGGAGCGTCCGGCAGCCACCGTCAGGTCGGTACGGCGACACCGGATGGCGCACGCCCGGCACGCCTGGGCCTACGACGGCCACGCCCACCTGGAAGTCAGCACCGACGACCACGGCCAGGTCGTCGCCGACGTCGCGGAGCTGGAGCAGGCGCTGCAGAGCGTCGACGGGGTGCGGTGGGCGGCATGGAACGGCGCCCTGTGCCGGATGGTGGTCCGGTTCGACCCCGAGGTCCTGGGCGGCAGCCGGCTGATCGCCGCGCTCACCCGGGCCGAGCAGCAGGTCGCCCCGCGGGCCACCGGGACCACCCACGTCGACTCCGGCACGGGCAACATGGTCTCGCTGGCCGGTGACCTGATCGGCGCCGGCGTCGGTGCGCTCGGCAAGGTGCTCCGGCTGCCCGCGATGCCCAACGAGATCGCGGCGCTACCGGCGGCCTTCGAACACGTACCGCAGCTGCGGGCCTGGCTGCGCCGGGCCCTCGGCCCGGTCGGGGCGGACCTGGGCCAGGCCCTGTTCAGCACGGCGGTGGCCGCCGCCTCCCAACGCCCGCTGACCAGCCTCACCGACGCCGTGCTGCGGGCTTCGCTGATCGCCGAGGACGCCGCGTACCACGACGTGTGGGCCCGGCGGGTCCACGAGCTGCATCCCGACGCCGACGCCAGCCGCGCCCCGGTGCTGCCGCCGCCGACCCGTCCCCGGCCGCTGCCCGACGGGCCGATCGAGCAGTACGCCCAACGGATGAGCACGATGACCCTGGTCGCCGCCGGCATCCTCACCGTGCTGCCCGGCGGCCGGCAACGCGCCGCCCGGGTCACCGCCGTCGCCTCCCCCCGCAGCGCCCGCACCGGCCGCGACGCCTACGCCGGTCAGCTCGGCCGGACCCTGGCCCGGCACGGGGTGGTGGTCCGTGAGGCGGCCGCGCTCCGACGTCTGGACCGCGTCGACACCGTGGTCGTCGACGCCTCGGTGCTGCTCACCGGCCGTACCTTGATCACCGCCGTGGTCACCGTCAGCGGCACCGAGGAGCAGGCCCGGCAGCAGGCGACGCGACTGGTGGACACCGGCGCGGGCCGCGGTACCGCCGGGTGCAACGACGGCTGGGCGCTGACCCCACCGCACCGGCTGCACCGTCCGGTGCCCGCCGACGCGCTGGACCGGGTCGGTGCCGGGCCGACGGGCAACGGCGCGGCACCCGACGTACTGGCGCTGACCCGCGACGGCGAACTGATCGCCCTGGTCCGGGCGGAGGCGGAGCTGGACCCGCAGGCCGAGGCGCTGACCGCCGCCGCCCGCCGGGTCGGACGGTTGCTGATCGCCGGACGCGCCAGCGCTGGACGCAACCCGGCCAGCGGCTCCTCCGGCAGCGCCCTGGCCCGGCGCTGCCAGGCCGACGGCACCGTGGCCAGTGGCTCGAAACTGGCCGCCTCGGTACGCACCCTGCAACAGGCCGGCCACGGGGTGATCCTGGTGGCCGCCCGCAACGACGTGGCCCTGGCCGCCGCCGACTGCGGCATCGGGGTGATCCGTACCGCCGCCCGCCGACCCCCGTGGGGCGCCCACCTGATCTGCGCACCCGGCCTGGAGACTGCCTGGCTGGTCCTGGAGGCGACCGCCCTGGCCCGCTCGGTGAGCGCCGCGAGCGCACAGCGGGCCATGATCGGCTCCCTGGCCGCCGCCGCGCTCGGGGTGCTCGACGGTACGCAGCGGGGCGCCGCCCGGTCCCTGTTGATCGACAACGTGGCGGGACTGGTCAACCTCGCCCTCGGCCACCGCGCCGCCCGCGACCTCGGGCACCGGCCGACGCCCGCGCCGGCGACCGACACACCGTGGCACACCATGCCGGTCGAGGAGGTGTTCGACCGGCTCGACGCCGGTCCCGACGGGCTCAGTGAGGCGCAGGCCCGGCAGCGCCGGACCGAGCAGGGCGAACGCACCGAAACGGACACCACCCGCGGACTGTGGCAGGCCGCCGCCGAGGAACTCGACACCCCACTGACCGGGCCGCTGGCCGCCGGAGCCGGCGTCTCGGCGATCACCGGATCCACCGTCGACGCCCTCATGGTGCTATCCGTGATCATGGCCAACGCGTTGCTCGCCGGCGCCCAGGAGGTCACCGCCGGACGGGCCCTGCGGCGGCTGCTCAGCGCCGGTGCGCTACGGGTACGGCTGCGCCGCGGCGGCGAACAGCGCGTCGGACCGGCCGAGGACCTCGTCGTCGGCGACCTCATCTGCCTGGAACCCGGTGACTCGGTGCCCGCGGACTGTCGGCTGGTCACCGCCAACGGCCTGGAGATGGACGAGTCCAACCTGACCGGCGAGTCGACCCCGGTCGCCAAGTCCGCAGACCGCACCGGTGCCACCGATCTCGCCGACCGGACCAGCATGGTGTACGCCGCCACCACCGTCGCCGCCGGAACGGCGACCGCGGTCGTGGTCGCCACCGGCCGGTCCACCGAGGCGGGACGCTCGACCGACCAGGTCCGCGACGAGGCACCGCGCGGCGGCGTCCAGGCCCGGCTGCGGCAGCTCGCCGCCGCCTCGGTGCCGACCGCGCTGGCCGCCGCCGCCGCGACCCTCGGCAGTGGACTGCTGCGGGGCCGGCTCGGCGAATCGGTCGGTTCCTCGGTCGCGCTGGCGGTGGCAGCCATCCCCGAAGGGCTACCGTTCGTCGCCACCGCCGCGCAACTGAGCGCCAGCAAGCGGCTGTCCCGGCACAACGTGCTGATCCGCGACCCCCGGGCGATGGAGGCACTCGGCCGGGTCGACGTGATCTGCTTCGACAAGACCGGAACCCTGACCCAGGGGGCGATCCAGCTGCAGGCGGTCTGCGACGGTCGACAGACCGAACCGGTGGACGCACTCGGCCACGGACACCGGCACATCCTGGCGGCGGCGCTGCGGGCCACTCCGGTTCCGGACGGCGACCAGCGGCTTCCGCATCCGACCGACCAGGCCGTCGTCGACGGCGGGCACCGTGCCGGGGTCGGCATCCGAGAGGGCGCCGACGGTTGGGAACTGCTGGCCGAACTGCCGTTCGAACCGGGACGTGGCTTCCACGCGGTGCTCGGCTCCTGCCCCGACGGGGCGACGATCAGCGTCAAGGGCGCACCCGAAACCGTACTGCCCCGGTGCGCGACCTGGCGGCGCGACGGCGAGGTGGTCCCGTTGGACGACACCGGCCGCCGCGAGATCGACGCCGCGATCGACCGGCTCGCCCGCGACGGGCTGCGGGTGCTGGCGGTGGCCGGTCGGACCGCGTCCGGCCGGCGCGACCTCGACGACGACCGGGTCGGCCAACTCGAACTACGGGGGCTGCTCGGACTCGCCGACCCGCCCCGCGACAGCGCCGCCGCCGCGATCGGGCGGCTCCGCCAGGCCGGCATCGCCGTGGTGATGCTCACCGGCGACCATCCGAGCACCGCCGAGTCGATCGGTGCGCAGCTCGGCCTGCTCAACGGCAGCGCAGTGGTCACCGGGGCCGAGCTCGACGCGGCCGGTGCCGACGAGCTGGCCGATCTGGTGTCGCGTACGGCGGTCTTCGCCCGGGTCAGCCCAGCGCACAAGGTCGCCGTGGTGCGCGCGCTGCGTCAGGCCGGCCGGGTCGTCGCGGTCACCGGCGACGGCGCGAACGACGCCCCCGCGATCCAGCTCGCCGACGTCGGCATCGCGCTGGGCGACCACGGCACCAGCGCCGCCCGGCAGGCCGCCGACATGATCGTGGTGGACGGCCGGATCGAGAGCATCGCCGAGGGCGTGACCGAGGGCCGGGCGATGTGGATCTCGGTACGGGAGTCCCTCGCGCTGCTGCTCGGCGGGAACCTGGGCGAGATCCTCTTCTCCGTACTGAGCTCGCTGCTGTCCGGACAGCAGGCGCTCAACCCCCGGCAGATCCTGTTCGTCAACCTGATGACCGACCTGCTCCCGGCGATCACCGTCGCCGCCCGTCCACCGCGCCGGCGTACCGCCGACGAGCTGGCCCGCGAAGGGCCGGAATCGTCACTGGGCGCGAGCCTGCACCGCGAGGTCGCGCGGCGGGCCGCAGCGACCGCGCTGGCCACCACCGGCGGCTGGCTGGCCGCCCGGTTCACCGGCACCCCCGCGCGGGCCAGCAGCGTCGCGCTCGCCAGCCTGGTCGCCGCGCAGCTGGCCCAGACCGCCGTCGCGGCCAAGGGCGACCCGATGGTGCTCGCCGCCGCCGGCGTCTCGATGGGCGCCCTCTTCGGGGTGGTGCAGACCCCGCTGGTCAGCCACTTCTTCGGCTGCCGGCCGCTGGGGCCGGTCGGCTGGTCCATCGTCGGTGGATCGGCGGCCGCCGGCGCCGCGTTGGGTCTGCTGCCGTTGGAACGCATCGACCAGCTCCGGCGTACCCGGTTGGGCCGGCTCACGGTCGACGTCGCCCGCCGCAGCCGCGACCTGCGGCCCCGTCGGACGGTCCGGCCGGTCCGTCGACTCACGCCGACCGGCGCCGATGCCCCGCAGCCGGTCTGAGCCACGCCGGGTCGGCGCCCGGCACCCGCCCTGGAGCTGGTGGCGCTCGCCGGTCTCGGCGTCGGGGTGGCCGTCGGCGTGGCGGTGACCGGGCCGACGTCGCTGGGGCCGCTGGTCGGCTGGGGCGTCACCGCTGGCGGCTACCTGGCGTGGCGGTGGCCGGTGATCTGGCGCAGCGACGCCGCGGCGACCGCCCGCGCGGTCGACCAGGTCGATCCCGGCCGGATCCTCGCCGACGTGGTGCTGCTCGGTGCGGCGGTGGCCAGCCTGCTGGCGGTGGCGGCGCTGCTCGGCGCACCGCAGGTGGCCCACGACCCGGCTGGCACGCTGCACATCGGGGTGAGCGTCGGCACCGTGGTGCTGTCCTGGGCGGTCATCCACGAGGTGTTCACCGGACGCTACGCCCGCCTGTACTACGGGAGAGGTCAGATCGGCGGCATCGACTTCCACACCAACGAGCCGCCCCGGTTCAGCGACTTCGCCTATCTGGCGTTCACCGTCGGCATGACGTTCCAGGTCTCCGATCCTCAGCTGACCAGCAGCGCGATGCGGCGCAGCGTACTGGGCCACGCGATGTTGTCGTTCCTGTTCGGCGCGGTCATCCTCGCGGTGCTGATCAACCTCATCGGCAGCCTGGTGCGCTGAGGGGCACGACGCGGATGGGGTGGTCGACGTGGTCGGCGGTGCCTCAGGCGGCCCGGCTGACCTGGCTCTCGAACCGCTTGCGCAAGGTGTCCGCGCGGCCCGGGTCGGTGAACCCCTTGAACGACTGCTCCACGAACTCCGCCGGCATCATCGCCTCGACCTGGGAGCGGAAGTCCTCGTCGAGGGCGGTGACGGTGATCTGCGGTGGGTCGGTCAACTGCGCGACGATCGGACCGGCGTTCATCCGCGACAGCATGTACGGCGTGCCCGGGGTGCCGGTGGCGCAGAGGTAGTAGCCGTAGGCGGTCGCGGCACCGCTGGCGGCGGCCGGTTCGTCGATCCGCCAGACCTCGGCCGTACACAGCATCCGCTCGTCCGGATTCACCTCGTGGCCGTGCGCGGCGTGCTCGTCGCTGGTCGACTGCTCGATCGTCACCGCGATCCGCGCCGCCGCGTCCGCACGTGCCTGGCCCTCGGTCAACGTCGGTGCGGCCACCGCCGTCGAGTAGTAGAAACCGACGCCGAGCAGCGCCAGCGCCAGCGCCTCGGGCAGCAGCCACCAGGAGCCGGACCGACGCCGCCGGGCCAGCGATGAATCGACATCTCTCGACACCCTTGCAGTGTCGCAGGTGAGTGCCGGGAAGAAAAGCTACGTCGACCCGTCAGTGGCCGCTCTTGCCCTCGCTGAGCCGCAACGCCAACGCCGGACAGACGTTGACCGCCTTGCGGGCACCCGGCTCCAGCCACACCGGCACCGGACTGGACGGAAAGGCCGGGTACCCGTTGGCGTCCAGCCGGATGTACTCCGGCACCACGTGCGCGCAGAGCCCATGGCCGTCGCAACGGGTCCAGTCCACGCTCAGCCGTTTGGTGCCACCGGACGGCGCGTCCACCGGCAACGGCAGGATGCCCTTCACCGGCTTGCCGCAGCCGTCACCGCCAGCATGCGCGGCGAGGTCCTCGGCGAAGACGTCCAGCGCTGAGATCGCGAACCGCGAGGTGCCGTCCGGATGGCTGCACGCCCCCCGGCCCTTGATCACACTCGCGGCGGCCCGGACCGCGTCGACCGCGGCGCTGCCGATCACCAGCGAGTCGATGGTGCGGGCCATGTCGGGCAGGCCGAGCCGGCACGGCCCACACTGACCGGCGGACTCGCCCGCCATGTAGTGCACCACCCGGGCGACCTCGCCGAGTGGGCAGGTCCCCTCCCCCAACGGAATGGTGATCCCGGCACCGAGGGTGCCGCCCACCTTGGTGAAGCCCTTGCGGGAGACCTCCACCGTGGCCACCGCCTCCGGCGTGATCCACTTACCGTGGTACCCACCGATCAGCAGGCCCGGTCCGACCGGCGCCTCACACAACTCCAGGATGTCGCGCAGCGGCGTGCCGGTCGGGCACTCGACCACCGCCGGACGGGCGGCCGACCCGCCGATGGTCAGCAGCACCGTACCGGGCTCGTCGGGCAGGCCGACCGCGCAGTACTCGTAGGGGCCGAGCCGGGCGGCGACGGCCAACTGCGAGAAGGTCTCCGCGTTGGACAGCAGGGTGGGCAGGCCGGACACGCCGGAGTCGCTGGCCCGGACCTTGACCCCGGGCGGGATGTGCGGCAACCCGTTGATGCCGCGGACCAGCGCACCACCCTCGCCGGAGATGAACCGGTGCGGCACCGTGACGATGCTGGTCGGTACCGGCATCCGCCGTTCCGCCAGGGCCGCCGACAGCGAGCCACCACCGACCCCGTCGTCGGCCACCCCGATGACGATCTCCTCGGCCTCCAGCGCGAACGCGGCGAGCGCGGCACCGTCGAGGATCAGGTGCGGGGCCCGGGTGAGCAGCACCTTGTCCTTCCAGCTGGCCGGCTCACCCTCGGTCGCGTTGACCACGACGACCACCGGCTTGTCCTGCTTGTCGGCCGAATCGACGACCGCTTTGACCTTGCGGTGGAACGGGAATCCGGCCCCGCCGCGGCCCTTGAGATCGATCGCCTCACCGAGGCGCATCAGATCGTTGACCGACAGCGGCCCCACACCTCCGTGCACCTCTTCGTGTGCCCGCAGGTCCAGTCGACCGAACTCCTCGAACCCGGCGGTCAGCCGGGGCGGGCCGACGGTCGCGACGGGAGGAACGGTCGTCGTCGCCCTCAATTCGCCTCTCCTCGTAGCTGGGTCCAGTAGTCCTCGTCGGTGTCGTCGGCCGCACCACGGCGACCACGGGTGCGGCGGCCGGCAGATTCGGCCGCCGCAGCCCGCTGGGCGCGGCGGGATGCCAGGTCGACCAGCGTCGGGGTGTCGTCACCCGGCGGGTAGTCGTCGATCTCCCGACCGACCGGCGCCTGCGCCTCGGCCCGCCGGCGGGCCGACCGGCTACGGGCCGGCTCGGCCGAGACCGGACGGTCGTCGAAGCGGCCACGTGGCCCGGCTCCGGAGACCGGACGGTCGTCGGCGAACCGGCTGCGCGCACCCGCGCCGGAGACCGGACGGTCGTCGGCGTACCGGCCCCGGGAGCCGACCGGTTCCTCCGCCCGCCGGCTGTCGTAGCCACGGTCGTCGTAGTCGCGCTCGTCGTCGGCGTAGCGGCGACGGGCGCCGTCCGGCTCGGCCTGGCGCCGACGCTCGGCGTCGTCGCTGTAGCGCCGTCGCGACCCGGTGTCGTCGTCGGCGTACCGGCCCCGGCCGGCGGGTTCCTCGTCCCGCCGGTCCCGGTCGACGGCGTCGCCGCGACCGGTCGTGCCACGCCGGGCGGCGGGACGGTCCTCGGCGTACCGGCCGCGGCCGTTGTCCTCCTCGCGGGGTGCGTCGATCTGCCGGTACGCCCGGGTCGGCTCGGCCACGGACGACCGGGCGGCCGGCTGCGGCACCTCCGGTACCCGGTACCGGTCAGCTGAGCGGCCGGCCGATCCGCGCCCGGCGCCCGCCTGCGCCCAGGAGTCGATCATGTCGACCGGACGGTCCCCGAAGGAGCCGAACCGGGCGGTCGCCGGTTCCAGGCTGACCCCCTCGTCCCGGCTGCCCCGCCGCCGGCTCGACGAGGAGCGGGAGTCGTCGGCCATCTTGCCCACCGGCTTCATGGACGTCCCGGTGGCCTGCGACACGAACGGCTTCTTCTTGCCCACCCCGGTCGCGAAGCGGACCAGCAGCCCGATGACCACCATCAGCACACAGCCCAGGTAGCTGAGCGTCACCCAGGTCGCCGGCGGCCGCCCGGCACCGAGCCCGTGGGTGATGCCGATCGGCCAGGCCACGTACGCGCCGCTGTGCAGGGCCCGCCAGAGCCACGGCGGGCCGACCCCGACCCAGCGGGCCCGGGCCAGGCCGGTCCAGAGGATCGCGAACATCAGGTACGCCGCGAAAGTGCCGAGCCCGACGTAGACGGCCTGGCCACCACCGAGGAACGGGATGAACGCCCCCACCGCCGAGACGGCACCCGTGGTGATCTGGGTGACGATGTGCAGCACCAGAAAGACGATCGCCATGATCCCGGTGGTCCGGTGCGCCGACTGCAGCAGCACCCGGTGCCGGGGCAGCAGCACGATGCGGTCGGTCGCGGCCAGCCCGATCATCACGGTGAGACTCAGCGCCACCAGCGCGAAGACGCCACCGAAGAAGTCCAAAAAGAAGAACGTGTAGACGTAGGCCACCCGGCCCGCCGACGTGAGCATCGCCAGTGCCCAGAAGACCGCCAGGACCGATGCCGACAGAATCAGGACCGACAACCGCGACGGCTGCCGTCCGCCGGCGAGTTCGGGCCTGGGTCCGGCGGGTCGCTGGTTCTGGTTCGTCCGCGCCATATGCTCCTCGATCTCCCGCTCGGTGCCACCCACACCTGCGGCGCTCCGCGCTGTGTGCCCGGATCGCCGTCAGTATCCTGCCCTCGGCTTGGCGCCGGGAGAAACCGTACCGCTTCCCGGTTGTTTCACCCGCTCCAGTGCCCGTCCCTCAGCATCTACGTACCGGAGGCGTCGGCGGATGAACGGTGCCGCAATTTGATTGCGGCCTGGCCGCTGCGCCGGAATCATCCCGCTAGTTCCCGGTCGGATCCTGCCGCCTGACGCTGCGGAGATGACCCGATGTGATTGCTTCATCACCAGGAATCTTCAGTGGAAATTAAGATGCCCCTCCAGCGCCGCGAGGAGTGCGGCACCGGAGGGGCCGGTTCCCGGGTGAGCGGCGGGAACCCGTTCGTGACGGTCGGTTCAGCTCTGCAGCTGGCAGGTCGCGAGCGACTCCAGGCCGACCGGCCGGTCACCCTGACGGCCGATCGAGATCGCGATCCGCTCCAACGCCGCGATCCGCTTGTCCTCCAGCGGCCCGAGGATCGCGAGGTTGACGAAGTTCGGACCACCCTGACCCTGGCTGCTGACCAGCCGCGCGTTCGCCTCGTCGATCTGCGTCTGCAACTGCTGCAGGTTCCGGTCCACCTCGGCCCGCGCCGCCGCCGGAACCGCCGGCAACCGGTCGGCCACGCTCGGGCAGACGATCGTGCCGGCACCGGTGTTGGCACCGTTGCCGTTGTTGCCGGCGGGCGCCTGCGTCTGGGCAGGTGCCGCAGGCGCGGCGGGCAGGTCAGCGGCGGCACCCCCGCCGGCCGCCGAACCGGCTACCAGTTGGCAGGTCGCGAGCGACTCCAGGCCGACCGGCCGGTCACCCTGACGGCCGATCGAGATCGCGATCCGCTCCAACGCCGCCGTCCGCTTGTCCGCCAACGGCCCGAGGATCGCGTTGTTGACGAAGTTCGGACCACCCTGACCCTGGCTGCTGACCAGCCGCGCGTTCGCCTCGTCGATCTGCGTCTGCAACTGCTGCAGGTTCCGGTCCACCTCGGCACTCGCCGCCGCCGGAACCGCCGGCAACCGGTCGGCCACGCCCGGGCAGACGATCCTGCCGACGTCAGCCGAGCTGGAGGTGTCGGCCGACGCCAGGCCGAGTCCTGCCCCCATGATGACGGCGGCCAGACCGACCGTGCCGGCGATCTTCCAGCGCCGCGAGTTCATCGGCGAGGCAGCGTCCGGGTGGTCCACCTTGCGGCGGGGAGTACGGGAATACATGGGACTGACAACCCAACCCTTCTGGGGACAGCTGCCGGTAGCCGCGCCGCTCGATCGACGGCGTCCCGGGGGCCTTTCGGCCCGTGTCCGGATGACGCCCCGAGCGTGGGGTCACCGGACACTGTCGGAATGTTTCGGTGAGTCGTCGACGGTTTCCGCCGGGTCTCGACCATGCATACGGTGGTCCCACAGGGACGGTTCAACACCGCCCGGTGGATGTTGCGCGGATTTTCCCGCCGCCCCGATCGGGCGACGCCCGGCCGATCGACACAGGTAAATCGTCGTGCGATCAGCGCCACACCCGGTCGACGGCGTCGCGGCGCGACAGGCGGCGGGGCGGTCAACCGGGGCAAGATAGGTGGGGCGACGCAGCCGACTCTTGCGGGAGACCGACGTTAAGGCGCGCCGCCCCGGCTGCACACCCTACTCCCGCACCCTGCGAAAAGGATCGCTGGACGCGCTGTAGCGGACTAGCAATTGCTTGGGCGACCAGCCGGTGGCCGTTGCGTCAGTGAGTCGTCACTCAGCGACGGGCCCGCCACGCCGCTGCCGGACGCCCGGGCCCGACGGTGCGACAATGCCCCTGATGAGCACCTCGGAATCCTGGTTCAGCGACGCACTTGTCGACTTCTGGCGCGAGCGACATCTGTGCACGCTCACCACCCTGCGCCGCGACGGCACCCCGCACGTCGTACCGGTCGGGGTGACCGTCGACCCGGACACCGGCACCGCCCGGGTGATCACCTCCGGCGGATCCCGCAAGGTCGCCCACGTGCGGGCCAGCGGCTCCGACGGTGCCCGGGTGGCAGTGTGCCAGGTGGACGGGGCGCGGTGGTCGACGCTGGAAGGCATCGCCCGGGTCCACGACGACCCGCAGACTGTACGGGACGCGGAGCAGCGCTACGCCCAGCGGTACCGGGTGCCACGCCCCAACCCCCAGCGGGTGGTGATCGTGATCACGATCACCCGGCGGCTCGGCAACGTCTGAGGTCCCGACGGACCGCCAGCACCGGCTGGTCCCGCCCGGCACCGCCGGAGCCGGCAGCGGCCCCGCCGACCGTACCGGCGACAGGTCGACTACCCCGACAGCCGGGGCACCGGTTACGGTCGCAGCCATGCCACCCGCCGCCACGCCCGCCAGGATCACCGTCGTCGGCATCGGCGCCGACGGATGGGACGGGCTCTGCGGCGCCGGCCGGGCGGCGCTGCGGCGGGCCGACGTCCTCATGGGCAGCCGACGGCAGATCGATTCGGTGCCGCCACCGCACCGGCCGGCGACGACCGTCACCTGGCCCACCCCGCTGCTGACCCACCTGCCCCGGTTGCTCGACGAGCATCAGGGGCGACGGCTCGTCGTACTGGCCAGCGGCGACCCCATGCACTTCGGCATCGGGGCCACGCTGGTGCGACTCGTCGGTGCCGACCGGGTGCACGCGGTGCCGCACCCGTCGGCGGCCTCGCTGGCCTGCGCCCGTCTCGGCTGGCCGGTCGAGGAGACCGACGTGGTCAGCACCGTCGGGCGCCCGGTGCAACTGCTGCACCCACGGGTGCAGCCCGACCGCCGGCTGCTGGTGCTCAGCGCCGGCCCGCACACCCCCGGCGAGGTGGCCGCCCTGCTCACCGCCCGCGGCTACGGCCCGAGCACGCTGACCCTGCTCGAACAGCTCGGCGGCCCGAGCGAACGGATCCGGGTCGGCACCGCCGCCGACTGGGCCGGTCCGCAGGCCGATCCGCTCAACGTGGTCGCCGTGCACTGCCGGCCCGCACCGGACGCGCCGACCCTGCCGACCGTGCCGGGACTGCCCGACGACACCTACCGGCACGACGGTCAGCTGACCAAACGGGAGGTCCGGGCGATCACCCTGGCCCGGCT
This sequence comes from Solwaraspora sp. WMMA2101, assembly GCF_049179175.1. NCBI lineage: Bacteria > Bacillati > Actinomycetota > Actinomycetes > Micromonosporales > Micromonosporaceae > Solwaraspora > Solwaraspora sp. WMMA2101. Next base: position 213,676 of record NZ_JBMHMA010000006.1, read on the forward strand.
GGCACCGGCACCGGGACAACTGCTCTGGGACGTCGGCGCCGGCTCGGGCAGCATCGCCATCGAATGGGCCCGGGTGCACCCGCAGTGCCGCGCTATCGCCGTCGAACGGCACCCGCAGCGCGCCGAGCGGATCACCACCAACGCGGCCGCGCTCGGCGTACCAGGGGTGCGGGTCCTCGTCGCCGACGCCCCGGCCGCGCTGGCCGGACTGCCACCACCCGACGCGGTCTTCGTCGGTGGCGGGGTGACCACCGCCGGACTGCTCGAAGCCGCCTGGGCGGCGCTGCGGCCCGGTGGCCGGCTGGTCGCCAACGCGGTCACCATGGAGTCCGAGGTGCTCCTCGCCGACTGGTACGCCCGGCACGGCGGGGACCTCACCCGGATCGCGATCAGTCGGGCCGCGCCGGTCGGCGGCTTCACCGGTTGGCGCCCGGCGATGCCGGTCACCCAGTGGGCGGTGCACCGCCGGTGACCGTCCACTTCGTCGGGGCCGGCCCCGGTGCCGCCGACCTGATCACCGTTCGTGGCCGCGAGGTCATCGCGACCAGCCCGGTCTGCCTGTACGCCGGCAGCCTCGTGCCGACCGCGCTGCTCGCCCACTGCCCACCGGACGCCCGGCTGGTCGACACGGCCCGGCTGACCCTCGACGAGATCGTCGCCGAGATGGTCGACGCGCACGCGGCCGGGCACGACGTGGCCCGGCTGCACTCCGGTGACCCGTCGGTGTTCAGCGCCGTCGCCGAACAGATCCGCCGGTTGGCGGCGGCCGGGGTGCCGTACCGGATCGTCCCGGGGGTGCCGGCGTTCGCCGCCGCGGCCGCCGCGCTCGGCCGGGAGTTGACCGTTCCCGAGGTCGGGCAGACGGTGATCCTGACCCGGGTGTCGGCCCGGTCGACCCCGATGCCCCCCGGTGAGGAACTGGCCGTCCTCGGTGCCAGCCGGGCGACCCTGGTGCTGCACCTGGCGGTGCAGCGCATCGACGCGGTCGTCGCCGACCTGGTGCCGCACTACGGCGTGGACTGTCCGGTGGCGGTGGTGGCGCGGGCCAGCCGACCCGACGAGGTGGTACTGCGCGGCACCCTGGCCGACATCGCCGCCGCCGTGCACGCCGCCGGCATCGTCCGCACCGCGGTGATCGTCGTCGGCGCGGTGCTCACCGCCGCCGGTTTCCCCGACAGCCACCTGTACAGCGCCGACCGGTGCCGGCCGTGACCGATCACCGGCCCGGCCCGGACGGCGGGCCCCGGGTGCTCATTCTCGGCGGCACCGCCCAGGCTCGTCAGCTCGCCGCCGCGTTGGCGGCCGACCCGGCGGCGCGGGTGGTGACCTCGCTCGCCGGCCGGGTCGCCCGGCCCCGGCTGCCGCACGGCGAGACCCGCGTCGGTGGTTTCGGCGGACCGGACGGGCTGGCCCGCTGGCTGCGGGCCGAACACATCGGCGCGGTGGTCGACGCCACCCACCCGTTCGCCACCCGGATCTCCGCCTCGGCGGTGCGGGCCTGCGCGCTGGCCGGTACGCCGCTGCTGGTGCTGCGCCGGCCCGGCTGGGTCGCCGGTGCGGGCGACGTCTGGCACCGGGTGCCGGACCTGGGCGCGGCCGCCGCCGCCCTGCTCCGGTTGGGCACCCGGGCGATGCTCACCACCGGTCGGCAGAGTCTGGCCGCCTTCGCGCCGCTGGCCGGGATCTTCTTCCTGATCCGTACGGTGGACCCACCGCAGCCGCCGCTGCCCGCCGACCGGGTGCTGCTGCTCGACCGCGGCCCGTACACCGTGGACGGCGAGCGGGCGCTGATGCGCGCGCACGCCATCGACGTGCTGGTGACCAAGGACAGCGGCGGCGACGAGACGTCCGCCAAACTGGTCGCCGCGCGCGAGCTCGGACTCCCGGTGCTGATGGTCGACCGGGCCGCCGCGCCGTCCGCGCCGACGGTCGCCGACGTCGACGCCGCCCTGACCTGGCTCGCCGACCTCGGCGTGGCGGCGGGCGCTCAGCCCGGGTAGTGCCGTGGGGTGAACACCACCGGCGGCCCGGCGGCGTCGTGGCTGACCTGGGTCGCCGACGAGCCGACGATCAGCAGGGTCCGCATGTCGACCATGGCCGGATCCAGGTCGGCCAACGCCACCACGTCGACGCGTTCACCCGGACCGCCGACGTCGCGGCCCACCACCACCGGGGTGTGTGCCGACCGGTGCTCCAGCAGCAGGTCCCGGGCCCTGGCCAGCTGCCAGGTCCGGCTGCGCGACGCCGGGTTGTAGATCGCGATCACCAGGTCGGCGCGGGCAGCGGCGAGCAGCCGCCGTTCGATCACCGGCCAGGGCTTGAGCCGGTCCGACAGGGACAGCACGCAGTAGTCGTGCCCGAGTGGTGCCCCCACCCGGCTGGCCACCGCCTGGGCGGCGGTCACCCCGGGCAGCACCCGGACCGGCACGTCCTTCCAGCGGGGCTCGGCGGCGACCTCCAGCACCGCCGTGGCCATCGCGAACACCCCGGGATCACCGGAGGAGACCACCGCGACCCGGGCTCCGTCGGCCGCCAACCGCAGCGCGTGGGCGGCGCGCTGCGCCTCGACCTGGTTGTCCGAGGGGTGCCGGCGTTGCCGGGGGTTGGCCGGCACCCGGTCCAGGTATGGTCCGTAGCCGACCAGGTCGTCGGCGGCCGCGAGGGCGGCCTGCGCCTGCGGGGTGATCCAGTCCCGGCCGGCCGGGCCGAGGCCGACCACCACCACCTCGCCCCGGCCCGACCGGTCGGGCTCGGCGGGGCCCGCCGCGACGGTGCCGCCGCGTCGGCTTGCCAGCAGCGCGAGGGAGAAGTACGGCACCGTCGCCGGGTCGACGTCGGCCAGCGGCGCGACGCGTTGCCCGCCGGTGCTGGCCCGCTCGACGTACCAGGCGTCGTCGAGGCGGCCGGCGGCGGTCAGCGCGTCGCGGACGGCCGGGAAGGTCCGACCCAGCTTGAGTACGGCGGCGGCGTCGGTGTCGGCCAACCGCCGGGTCAGCTCCCCGCCGTCGAGGGTGCCGGGCAGGACGGTCAGCACCTCGTCGGCCTCGACCAGCGGCCGGCCGAGTGCGGCGGCCGCCCCGCTCATCGAGGTGACCCCGGGCACCACCTCGGTCGGGTAGCGGTGCGCCAACCGCTTGTGCAGGTGCATGTAGGAGCCGTAGAACAGCGGATCGCCCTCGGCGAGCACGACCACGGTCCGACCGGCGTCGAGGTGGGCGGCGAGCCGTCGCGCGCAGTCGGCGTAGAACTCGTCCATCGCCGCCCGGTAGCCGCCGGGGTGGGTGCTGCGTTCGGTGGTCACCGGGTAGACCAGTGCCTCCTCGATCTGCCCGGCGCGCAGGTACGGCTCGGCGATGGACCGGGCGACGCTGCGGCCGTGCCGGGCGCTGTGGTGCACGATCACGTCGGCGGCGGTGATCAGCCGTGCCGCCTTCACGGTGACCAGTTCCGGGTCACCGGGGCCGAGGCCGACGCCGTACAGCCGACCGGTTGCGTCCTGCCGCGTGCTCAACGCCCCACCTGTCCCTCGTCGTCGCTGGCGATCGCGTTGAGCGCGGCCGCCGCCATCGCGCTACCCCCGCGTCGGCCCCGGACCACCAGGTGTTCCAGTCCACCATGGTCGGTCAGCGCCTGTTTGGACTCGGCGGCACCGATGAAGCCGACCGGTACGCCGAGCACCGCCGCCGGCCGGCCGGCACCGGCGTCGACCAGCTCCAGCAGCCGGAACAGCGCGGTCGGCGCGTTGCCGACGGCCACCACCGCGCCGTCGAGATGGTCGACCCACAACTCGACGGCGGCGGCGCTGCGGGTGGTGCCGAGCTTGTCCGCCAACGCGGGCACCCGGGGGTCGGCCAGGGTGCACAGCACCGGGTTGGCGGCCGGCAGCCGGCGTCGGGTGACCCCGGCGGCCACCATCGTGGCGTCGCAGAGGATCGGCGCGCCGGCGCGCAGCGCGGCCCGGGCCGCCACCACCACCTGCGGCGAGAAGACCAGGTCGTCGACCAGGTCGACCATCCCGCAGGCGTGGATCATCCGGACGGCGACCCGGGCCTGTTCGGCGGTGAGCCGGCTCAGGTCGGCCTCGGCGCGGATGGTGGCGAACGACTGCCGGTAGATCTCGGCCCCGTCGCGGACGTGGTCCATCACGGCTCCTCGCGTGCGGTGCGGACGGCGGCGGCCAGCGCCGCCCCTGGTGGGACGTGGACGGTGGGGCGGCCGGGCGCGCTCACCTGGTAGCCGTCGCCGGTGGCGAGGACCCGCAGCGCCGGCCCCGCTGGGGTGCCGCAGCCGCGCTCACAGCCGATCCAGTGCACCGGCAGGTGCGCCCCGCCGGTCGGGTCCGGCCGTTCGGCGTGCGTCGCCGCCGCGTCGGCCCGTACGTCGGCCCGGGACCGGGCACAGCCGGGCCGGCCCGCGCAGGCGGTGACGCCGAGCCATGGCGACCCGGGATCGGTGTCGAGGCCCGCACGGTGCAGCCGGCGTGCCCAGCCGGGTGCGTCGGTGAGCCGGGGCAGCACCACGGTCCGCCACGGGGTGATCCGCGCCTGCGGTGCGGCGGCGGCGAGCAGGTCGGCCTGCGCGGCGGTGAGCCGACCCAGCGGTACGGCGAGCGCGAGTGCCTGGTCGCCGTCGGGGCGGCGCAGCACGCCCACCGGCGGTACGCCGGACCGTCGCGGTGCGGTCGGCGGATCGGCCGCGACCCGGTGGACGCCCGGCGTGGTGGCGAGCGCCGCGACGAACCGTGCCAGTTCGGCGGCGGCGAGGTCGCCGATGCGCCAGATGGTGCCGGCCACGGCACGTTCGTCGGCGAGGAAGATCCGGGCGGCGGCGACCGCCACCCGGACCGCGTCGGTCGGCGTGGTCCGTAGGCCGTGGTCGACCCCGGCGAGCCGGATACCGACCCGGCCGTCCGACCCGGGCAGCAGGCCCACGTCGGGGCGCGCCGCGACGGTGGCGCCCCGGCCGTCGTCGACGGCGAACAGGAACCGGCCGGAGAGCCGGGCCAGGTCCGGCTGCGCGCAGATCGCCGCGTCGAGGGCGCGGACCTGCGCCGCGACGTCCCACCGAGGCACACTGTCCACACCGGCCAGTGGGGAGCCGAGGATGTTGCGGGCCCGGTCGTGTCCGGGTGCGGGCAGCAGCCCGGCCGCGCTCAGCCGGCCGGCGAGCACCCCGGCGGCGTCGGCGGCCACCCCCCGCAGTTGTACGTTGGCCCGACTGGTCAGCTCCAGGTGTCCGTCACCGAGGTCACGGGCGGCGGCGGCCAGTACGGTCAGCTGGCCGGCGGCTAGCAGCCCACCGGGGCAGCGGACCCGGGCGAGGTGCCCGTCGGCGGCCGGATGCAGCGCCAGCGTGCCGGGGCAGGCATCGGGGCCGCCCCGGACGGGCGGCAGCGGCGAGGCGGACACGCGGCGGATACTACGGGCTGCCACCGGGAGGCGACGCCCTCGCGGCGAATAGATCACACCTTGACGAAACGTCCCCGGGTCGTGACAGTGGTCGGTAGCCAACTGCGGCGGCAAGTGGAGGAAGCCGGTGTGATTCCGGCGCGGTCCCGCCACTGTCACCGGGGAGCGGACCCCACCGACGGCCACGGCCCCGATCCACGGGGCGGGAAGGCCGGGGCGAGCCTCGATCCGGGAGCCAGGAGACTCCGGTCGCCGCGACCGACGACCCGGGGCGCGGACCCCGAGGGAGGACCAGGCGTCCGATGATGCTACTTCTGTCCACTTCAGATACTGATCTGCTGAGTGGACGGGCCAGCGGTGCCGACTGGCGCCTGGCGAACCCGGCCCGGCTGTCGGTCGACGACCTCACGCCCCTGCTTGCCGACGTCGACCTCGTGGTGGTCCGGCTGCTCGGCGGCCGCCGGGCCTGGCCGGACGGACTGGACGCGCTGCTGACCGACGGACGCCCAGTGGTGGTACTCAGCGGCGAACAGGCACCCGACGCCGCCCTGATGGAGCTGTCCACCGTACCGGCCGGGGTGGCCGCCGAGGCCCACGCCTATCTGGCCCACGGCGGCCCGGCCAATCTGGCCGAACTGCACCGATTCCTGTCCGACACGGTGCTGCTCACCGGGCACGGCTTCGCCGCGCCGCGGCCGGCCCCGGAGTGGGGCGTACTGGAACGCCCGAACGTGCCGACCGGACCGGGCCAGCCGACCGTGGCGGTGCTCTACTACCGGGCCCACCACCTGGCCGGCAACACCGGCTTCGTACACGCGCTGTGCGATGCGGTCGACGCGGCCGGCGGCCGACCGCTGCCGGTCTACTGCGCGTCGCTGCGCTCGCCCGACCCACAGCTGCTGGCCACCCTGCGCCAGGCCGACGCCCTGGTGGTGACGGTGCTGGCCGCCGGCGGGACCCGGCCGGCGACCGCCTCCGCCGGCGGCGACGACGACGCCTGGGACGTCGGCGCGCTCGCCGAACTGGACGTGCCGATCCTGCAGGGACTCTGCCTGACCAGCTCCCGGCAGACCTGGGCGGCCACCGACGACGGGTTGTCCCCGTTGGACGCGGCCACCCAGGTGGCCATCCCCGAGTTCGACGGCCGGCTGATCACCGTGCCGTTCTCGTTCAAGGAGATCGACGCCGACGGGCTGTCGGTCTACGTCGCCGACCCGCAGCGGGCCGCCCGGGTGGCCGGGATCGCGGTCCGCCACGGCGCGCTGCGGCACATCGCGGCGGGCGACAAACGGATCGCGGTGCTGCTGTCGGCGTACCCGACCAAGCACGCCCGGATCGGCAACGCGGTCGGGCTCGACACCCCCGCCAGTGTGCTGGCGCTGCTGTCGACGTTGCGCGACGCCGGCTACGACGTGGGGCCGCCCGACGGCCCCGACGCGCTGCCGGGGCTGGCCGACGGCGACGGCGACGCGTTGATGCACGCGCTGATCGCCGCCGGCGGGCAGGACCCGGACTGGCTCACCGAGGAGCAGCTGGCCGGCAACCCGGTGCGCATCCCGGCCGCCGACTACCGGCGCTGGTACGCCGAGCTCCCGACCGAGCTACGCGAACAGGTCGAACGGCACTGGGGTCCGCCGCCGGGCGAGCTGTACGTCGACCGGTCCCGGGATCCGGACGGCGAGATCGTGCTGGCCGCGCTGCGTACCGGCAACATCGTGCTGCTGGTGCAGCCGCCGCGCGGCTTCGGGGCCAACCCGGTGGCCATCTACCACGACCCGGACCTGCCGCCGAGCCACCACTACCTGGCCGCGTACCGGTGGCTGGAGCACGGCTTCGGCGCGCACGCCGTGGTGCACGTCGGCAAGCACGGCAACCTGGAGTGGCTACCGGGCAAGACGGTCGGACTCAGCGCCGACTGCGGGCCGGACGCCGCCCTCGGCGACCTGCCGCTGATCTACCCGTTCCTGGTCAACGACCCCGGCGAGGGCACCCAGGCCAAACGCCGGGCACACGCCACCCTGATCGACCACCTGGTGCCGCCGATGGCCCGGGCGGACAGTTACGGCGACATCGCCCGGCTGGAGCAGCTGCTCGACGAGCACGCGAACATCGCCACACTGGACCCGGCCAAACTGCCGGCGATCCGGGCGCAGATCTGGACGCTGATCCAGGCCGCCCGGCTCGACCACGACCTCGGTCTGAACGACCGGCCGCACGACGCCGAGTTCGACGACTTCCTGCTGCACGTCGACGGCTGGCTCTGCGAGATCAAGGACGTGCAGATCCGTGACGGGCTGCACGTGCTCGGGTCGGCGCCGGTCGGCGCGGCCCGGGTCGACCTGGTGCTGGCGATGCTGCGGGCCCGGCAGATGTGGGCCGGGCAGGTGGCCGCGCTGCCCGGCCTGCGGGAGGCGCTGGGCCTGGACGAGTCCGGCACCGACCGTGACGACACCGACGCGGCCGAGGCGACCGCCCGGGAGCTGGTCGCGGCGATGGAGGAGCACGGCTGGCGGTCGGACGCCGTCGCCGAGGTCGCCAAGCGCGTGCTCGGCGCCGACGGACGGGCCGCGCTGGTCACCCGGATTCTGGACTTCGCGGCGACCGAGGTGGTCCCCCGGCTGGCCCGCACCACCGACGAGCTGGCCCACGTCGCGCACGCGCTGGCCGGCGGGTACGTGCCGGCCGGGCCGAGCGGGTCGCCGTTGCGTGGATTGATCAACGTGCTACCGACCGGGCGCAACTTCTACTCGGTGGACCCGAAGGCGGTGCCGAGCCGGCTGGCCTGGGAGACCGGGCAGGCGATGGCGGAGTCGCTGCTGGCCCGCTACCGGGCCGACGCCGGCGACTGGCCTCGCTCGGTGGGACTGTCGGTGTGGGGCACGTCTGCGATGCGGACCGCCGGTGACGACATCGCCGAAGTGCTGGCGCTGCTCGGCGTCCGGCCGGTGTGGGACGAGGCGTCGCGGCGGGTGACCGGCGTCACGGTGGTCCCGGCCGAGGAGCTGGGCCGGCCGCGCATCGACGTGACGGTGCGGATCTCGGGCTTCTTCCGCGACGCGTTCCCGCATGTGGTGGCCATGTTGGACGACGCGGTCCGACTGGTCGCGGCCCTCGACGAGCCCGACGAGGTGAACTTCGTCGCCGCGCACGCCCGCGCCGACCTGGCCGCCCACGGCGACACCCGGCGGGCCACCATGCGGATCTTCGGCTCCAAGCCGGGCACGTACGGTGCCGGGCTGCTGCAGCTGATCGACAGCCGCAACTGGCGCGACGACGCCGACCTGGCCGAGGTGTACGCGGTGTGGGGCGGCTACGCCTACGGCCGGGACCTCGACGGCGCGCCGGCCCGCGACCAGATGGAGTCGGCGTACCGGCGGATCGCGGTCGCGGCGAAGAACATCGACACCCGCGAACACGACATCGCCGACTCCGACGACTACTTCCAGTACCACGGCGGCATGATCGCCACCGTCCGGGCGTTGACCGGGTCGGCCCCGGCTGCCTACGTCGGCGACAGCACCCGGCCGGAGGCGGTGCGCACCCGCGCCCTGCACGAGGAGACCGCTCGCATCTTCCGGGCCCGGGTGGTGAACCCGCGCTGGCTGGCGGCGATGCGCCGGCACGGCTACAAGGGGGCGTTCGAGCTGGCCGCCACCGTCGACTACCTGTTCGGCTACGACGCCACCGCCGGGGTGGTAGCCGACTGGATGTACGACAAACTGGCCGAGACGTACGTGCTCGACGAGGTCAATCAGCGGTTCCTGACCGAGTCGAACCCGTGGGCGTTGCACGGCATCACCGAGCGGCTGCTGGAGGCGGCCGACCGCAAACTGTGGGAGTACCCCGACCCGGCGGTGCTGGACGGGCTGCGGGAGGTGTTCCTGCGGACCGAGGGCGACCTGGAGGACCGCGCCGGGTGACCGCGCATCCCGGCGGCGGCCCGGCGGCATCCCGCGTAGGGTCGAGGCATGAGTGCGGCGGCGTCGGGAAGCATCCGGTACGACGGGACCACGGTCGCCGGTGCGCAGCCGGAAAGCGTCCTGCTACCCGGCCACGATGTACCGTTGGGCCGCTACACGACGGTCCGGCGGCTGCTGCCGCAGCGACCCCGGCGGATGGTCGGTGCCTGGTGTTTCGTCGACCACTTCGGGCCCGACGACGTGGCCGGGCGGCCCGGCATGCAGATTCCGCCGCACCCGCACACCGGGCTGCAGACGGTGACCTGGCTGGTCGACGGGGAGATCTTGCACCGGGACAGCCTGGGCAGTATGCAGTCGATCGTGCCGGGGCAGCTCAACCTGATGACCGCCGGACACGGGATCGCCCACTCGGAGCAGTCGCCGCCGGCGCATCCGCCGGTGATGCACGGGCTGCAGCTGTGGGTGGCGTTGCCGGAGTCGGCCAGGCACGGGGAGCCGCGGTTCGAGCACTACGCCGCGCTGCCGCGGGTCGGTGCCGGCGACGCGGGGCTCACCGTGGTGGTCGGCGAGTACGCCGGCGTCCGGTCCCCGGCCCGGATGGCCAGCCCGATCGTCGGAGCACAGATCGACATCGGCAGCCCCGCGCCCGTCGAGCTGACGCTGCGCGACGATTTCGAGTACGCCCTGCTGGCGATGTCCGGCACGGCCCGGGTCGACGGGGTGGAGCTGGCCCAGGGTGGGCTGCTCTATCTGGGTGAGGGTCGGTCGGCGTCGACAGTGACCGCCGCCGACGGTGATGCCCGGCTGTTCCTGCTCGGCGGTGAGCCGTTCGAGGAGCCGCTCGTCATGTGGTGGAATTTCGTCGCCCGCAGCCACGAGGAGCTGGTGGCGGCCCGCGACGACTGGGCGGCCGGCCACCGGTTCGGCACGGTGACCGGTTGTGTGGACGCCCCGCTACCGGCACCGGAGATGCCGATCACCCGGATCAAGGCCCGCGACCGGCACGGTCGCACCGTCGGCTGACCGTCGCACGGCGACTCACGGGCGTCGACGTATCGAAATTCTTCGTTCACAATCTTTACTGTTAACTGTCTTTACGCTAACTTTGTCGGCAACGGCCGGCCGCCCCCACCGCCACCCACGACGTGCGGAGCGCCCCCATGCAACGACGACTTCTCCTGCCCCTGCTCGCCACCGGCACCATCCTCGGCACCCTGCTGGTCGCCACGCCGGCCAGCGCCCACGGCTACGTCTCCTACCCGCCCAGCCGACAGGCGATGTGCGCGCAGGGCCGGGTCGCCAGCTGCGGCCCGATCGTGTGGGAGCCGCAGAGCGTCGAAGGCCCCAAGGGGCAGCGCACCTGCCACGGCGGGGTGAGCCGGTTCGCCATTCTCGACGACGACAGCGTCAACTGGCCGGCCACCACGGTCGGCGGGGCGGCCACCTTCACCTGGACGCTGACCGCCCGGCATGCCACCAGCACCTGGGAGTACTTCGTCGGCAGCACCCGGATCGCCGTGTTCGACGACGGTGGCCGGCAGCCCAACGCCACCGTGTCGCACACCGTGCACCTCGGTGGCCGCACCGGCCGGCACAAAGTGCTGGCGATCTGGAATGTCGCCGACACCACGAACGCCTTCTACTCCTGCGTGGACGTCCAGATCGGGGCCGGGCCCGGCCCGTCGCCGACCCCGCCACCGCCGTCACCCACTCCGACGCCACCGCCGCCGACCACCGCGCCACCGACCACCGCGCCGCCCGGCCAGCCCGGTGGCACCTGGGCCGCCGGCACTGCGTACCAGGTCGGTGCCGTCGTCAGCTACGCCGGCGTCGACTACCGGTGCCGGCAGGCACACACCGCCCTCGTCGGTTGGGAACCGCCGAACGTGCCGGCACTGTGGCAGCGCCTCTGACCGGTCGGTGCATGATGTACACATGTCGCAACCGCTCGGTCGACCGTTCTGGCGGTTCTGGAGCGCCGCCACCCTCGCCAACATCGGTGACGGGATCCGCCTCGCCGCACTCCCGCTGCTGGCCCTGTCGCTGACCGGGGACCCGCTCGGGCTGGCCGTCGTCGCCACCGCGCAGACCCTGCCCTGGCTCGTCGCCGGGCTGGCCGCCGGCGCGCTCGCCGACCGGGTCGCGCCGCGTACGCTGCTCGCCGCCGCCGACACGGTACGCGCCCTGCTGCTGGTGGCCCTGGTGGCGACGGTGGCCACCGGCACCGCCACCATCGCCCTGGTCGCCGTCTGCGCGTTCGGTCTCGGCGTCGGCGAGGCGGTACGGGACACCGCCGGTCAGGTGGCGGTGCCGAAACTGGTGCCGCCGGCCGCGCTGGAGCGGGCCAACGGCCGGCTCACCGCCGGCACCATCGTCGGCAACGAGTTCGTCGGCCCACCGGTCGGTGCCGCGCTGTTCGTCGTCGGCGCGGCCGTACCGTTCGCGGCCAACGGGGCCAGCCTGGCGCTCGCCGTGATGCTGGTGCTGTCGCTGCCGCTGAGCCTGGCCCGTACTCCCACGGCCACGGCTGCCGCCGCGACCGCCGCCGCGACCGCCGCCGCGACCGCCGCCGCGACGGTCGGCCCGAGCGTCCGGGCCGGGCTGGGCTGGCTGGCCCGCCACCGGACGCTGCGCGCCCTGGCGCTGGTGGTCGCGGCGGTCGCCGCCGCCGACGCCGCCTGGTTCGCGATCTTCCTGCTGTACGCCCGGGACGTGCTCGGTGTCGGCGCGCTCGGCTACGGCCTGCTGCTGTCCGCCGGGGCAGGTGGCGGGCTGGCCGGGGCGTTCCTGGCCGACCGGCTGGTCGCCGGCCGCCGGCACCGGCTGGTGTTGGCGGTCTCCCTGGCGGTCACCGCCGGGGTGCCGGCGCTGCTCATCGCCGTACCGCAGATCTGGGTGGCGGTGATGGTGACCGTGGTGTCCAGCGGCGCGTTCGCGGTGCTGAACATCTGCGCGGCGGCACTACGGCAGCGCACCGTACCGGACGGACTGCTGGGGCGGGTGACGGCGGCGTCCAAGACGCTGATCTACGGTGCCGCCGGCGGTGGTGCACTGCTCGGTGGCGCGCTGGCCGCCGGGGTCGGGCTGGCCGCCCCGTTCGGCTTCGCCGGGCTGGTCGCCGTGGTCGCCACCGCCGGCTGGTGGCTGGCCACCCGGGGCGACGCACCACTGGTGCAGCCAGCCTGATCACCGGATCATTCTACTGCCGGCGACGTGCCCGACCCGGTTCCGGACCGACAGTCAGTTGAGGCGCACGGTGACGCCGCCGGAGAACATCGAGTCATGCAGTTCCAGAGAGACGAGGTCGACGCCCTTCGGCACGTCGAAGGCGACGATGGCGGTCACCTGGTTCCCGGGGTTGATCTCGGTCAGGAAGGACTCGGCATCCTGGTTGACCGCGAGCCCGGCGGAAGTGTCCGCCTCGAACCGCCGGCCGTCCTTGTCGAAGGCGCGCTGGCTACCGTCGTGGAAGGTCCGGGCCTCGTCGCCGATATTGGTGACAAGCATTGTCACCAGGCAGTACTGTCCCTGCGCGGTCTCGGTGAAGAACCCGCTACCGACCTTGGACTTGCCGCATTCGATCTTGTTGACAACGAACTCGAACTTGCCATCGCGGACCGGGTCGCCGATCCCCGGCTCCGCTGCCGGAGCAGGAGGGGGCGCTTCCTCGGCAGGGGCGTCAGGCTCGCCGCCGTCCGCAGGCGCGACTGCCGTATCGGTCCCGTCCTGAGACACCTCACCCTCGGCAGCCGACTCCACCTGTTGCTCGGTCCCGCTGCGGGCAGTCGACGTCGTCTCGTCGGTGGACCCGTTGAACGCGCCGATGAGCGCGCCGCCACCGCAGCAGAACAGGACGACCACGGCAGCGATGATCCCGACGATCCCGAGCGGCGTCAGTTTGCCCCGGCCCGGTGGCACCGGCTGCACGGGAACGCCGTACGGGGGTGCGGTCCCGGGGTGGTGGGCCCCCGGCGGGTAGCCACCAGGCGGCAGGGGAACAGGCGGGTACGGCCCCGGGTTCGGGTTGCCGTATCCACCAGGCGGGTTCGAAGGCGGGTAAGTCACCGGCTCACTATCGGTGATCGGCGATGACGCTCGCATGGGCCGGCCGGCTCCAACAAGATCCACTATCGCTCGCTGAATGCCCTCCCACCAGCGCAGACGCGGCGACGGGTAGGCGGGATCAGCCACCCTGACGGCGAAACGCCCACTACCCAAACGGCGACCAGCGGAGCCTGGGCGACCATCCGGTCCAGGGTGACGGTGGTGGCCGACGGCGCGGGGCACGGTATGTGCGCCACCCTTGCGGCCATGTCAGCAGCAGGTCCTCCGCCGAAGCGGCAGTTCCGGGGCTTCTGGCTGGCCACGGTCGCCAACCTGGACTGGCCGAGCCGGCCCGGACTGGCGCCGGACGCCCAGCAGGCGGAGCTGCGCGACTGGCTCGACCTGGCCCGGCGGCTACGCTGCAACGCCGTCGTCGTGCAGATACGTCCGAGCGCCGACGCGCTCTGGCCGTCGCCGTACGAGCCGTGGTCGGCGGTGCTCACCGGGCAGCAGGGCGGCCACCCCGGCTACGACCCGCTGGGCGTGCTCGTCGCCGAGGCGCACGCCCGCAACCTGGAACTGCACGCCTGGTGCAACCCGTACCGGGTCGCCAACCACGCCGACCCGACCCGGCTGGTCGCCGGCCATCCGGCCCGCCGCCACCCGGAGTGGGTCATCGCGTACGCCGGCCGGCTCTACTACGACCCGGGCCAGCCGGCGGTACGGTCGTTCGTCCAGGACGCGATGCTCGACGCGGTCACCCGCTACGACGTCGACGCGCTGCACTGGGACGACTACTTCTACCCGTACCCGGTCGCCGGGGAGACCTTCGCCGACCAGGCCAGCTTCGCCGCGTACGGGGCCGGCTTCGACAGCCTCGCCGCGTGGCGCCGGCACAACGTCGACCTGCTCGTCGCGCAGATGAGCGACCGACTGCGGGCGGTCAAGCCGTGGGTGCGCTTCGGCATCAGCCCGTTCGGCATCTGGCGCAACGCCGCCACCGACCCGCTCGGTTCCCGGACGAACGGGTTGCAGTCCTACGACGCGATCCACGCCGACAGCCGCCGCTGGGTGCGGGAACAGTGGATCGACTACATCGCGCCACAGCTGTACTGGCACCTCGGCCACCCGGCCGCCGACTACGCCGAGCTGGTCCGCTGGTGGTCGGCGACGGTGTCGGGTACCAGTGTGGAGTTGCTCGTCGGGCAGTCGACCTACCGGGTCGGCGTCGCCGGGCAGGACCCGGCCTGGCAGGACCCGGCCGAGCTGAGCCGGCACCTGACGCTGCACCACAGCTACCCGCAGATCCGTGGCGACCTGCAGTTCAGCGGCAAGGACGTGCGCGCCGACCGGCTCGGCGGGGTCAGCCGGCTGGTCGCCGACCACTACGCCCGGCCCGCGCTGGTGCCGGTCGCGGCCGGGCGCGGCGGCGTACCGGCCCCGGGCAGCACGCCGCCGCCGCCGGCGATCACCGCCGCGACCCGCACCCCGACCGGGGTACGGCTGGACTGGCTCGCCGCGACCGGCGCCACCGTCCCGACGGCGTACGCGCTCTACCGCTGCCCCGGCACCGACGCGGCCGACCCGACCGCGTTCGACGACGCCCGGTACCTGCTGGCGACGGTACGGGCCACCGGCACCGGCGGCTCCTTCACCGACGTGACGGCGGCGCACGGTTCTGCGTACACGTATCTGGTCGCCGCCCTGGACCGCCAGCACCGGGAGAGCCCAGCCGGGCCGGCGCGGGTGCTGGCCGCCGGCAGCGACGCGTTCAGCGTGATCGTCGACAACCGCACGCCGGGCGGATTCACCGCCGGCGCCGCCTGGGGCACGTCGAGCTGGTCGGCCGGACGCTACGGCGCCGACTACCGGTTCACCAGCCCGCAGCCGGTCAGCGACCCGGCCTGGTTCACCGTCACCGTGCCGGCGGCCGGCAGCTACCGGGTCGAGGTGTGGCATCCGGCGGCGTCGGGCTACCACCCGACCGCGCCGCACCTGGTACAGACCACCACCGGGCTGGTCAGCCGGCCGGTGGATCAACGCACCGGCGGCGGCCGGTGGCGGGAGCTGGGCGTCTTCGCGCTGGCGGCGGGGCGGCGGCCGGTGGTCGGGGTGAGCCGGTGGGCACCGGCCGGCGGCCACATCGTCGCCGACGCGGTACGCCTGACCCGGGTCGGCTGACACGGGGTCCTACACGGCCCCGCCGTGGCATGGCAGGCATCCACGAGGCCCACGGTTTCGTGGCGCAGATGAGTGTGGACGACATCCACGAAGCCGGTCGGTTGTCCGGCCGGCTGACCGAGGCGGACCTGCTCGCGCAGCGGTCAGCTCCGCCCGGCGGCGAGGAACTCGTGGGCACCGCGTAGCCGGGTGGTCAGCCGGGCACGGGTCCGGGCGCAGTCCAGCCGCAGCTCGGCCGGTCCGGGAACACCGCTGGCGGCACGTCGGCCGGTGGGCAACGCCGTGGGGTCGAGGCCGTCCCGGCGGGCGATGAGCACCCCCAGGCGATGCCGGCTGATCGCGTCCGGACCGGCGACGTGGTGGATCCCGGAGTACGGCGACCCGGCGAGTTCGCGCAGTGCAGCGGCGAGGTCGGCGACGTGCACCGGGCACCGCACGTCGTCGGTGAACAACACACCGGTGCCGACGCCGGCAGCCAGAGCGTGCACGTGTCGCTCGTGGACGGACTCGCCGTACCCGATGATCAGTGACGTCCGGGCAATGACGGCGTCGGGAGTGATCGCCGCGACCGCCGTCTCAGCGGCGGCCTTGGCCGCACCGTACGGCGTCGTCGGGTCCGGTGGGCACGTCTCGTCGTAGGCGACCGCCGCACCGGCGAAGACCGCGTCGCTGGAGACGTGGACGAGCCGGGCCGCCACCGCCGCAGCGGCGAGGGCGACATGAGCACCGCCGTCGGCAGTGCTCGCCCAGTCGCTCTGGCGGTAGGCGGCGTTGACGATCACGTCGGGCCGGGCCATGGCGGCGACACGGGCGACATCGTCACGGATGCGGATGTCGAGCGCGTGCCAGTCGACTCCGGCGCCGAGATCAGCGCTGGGCGGACGGCGGTGGAAGGTCGCGGCCACCAGGTGCCCGGCGCGCCGAGTCTGACGAACGATCTCCCGGCCGAGGAACCCACTGCCACCCACCACGAGAAGCCTCACCCGACCACGGTAGGCCCGGCGGTCCGCCCGCGCGTCGCACGCTACGTCGGCCGGTCGAGGCCGGCGCGGACCCGGCCGGTCTCGTACGCCCAGATCGCGACCTCGACCCGGTTGCGGACGCCGAGCTTGGTCATCAGGGCGGCGAGGTGGCTCTTGACCGTGCTGAGGCTGATGTACAGCTCGCCGGCGATCTCGGTGTTGGTGCGGCCCCGGGCGACGGCGACGAGCACCTGCTCCTCGCGGTCGGTCAACGGGTCGAGCGGTTGGCGGGCCGGTGCCACCGGACCGGCGGCGGCGAAGGCGCTGAGCAGCCGGGTGGTGACGGCCGGCGCGATGAGCGCGTCACCGGCGGCGGCGGCCCGGACGGCCTGGGTGAGCAGTGCCGTGCCGGCGTCCTTGAGCAGAAACCCCCGGGCACCCGCGCGCAGCGCCGCGTAGACGTACTCGTCGAGGTCGAAGGTGGTGATGACGACCACGGCGAGCGGGTCGACGACGCCGGGGCCGGCGAGGCGACGGGTGGCCTCGATGCCGTCCACATCGGGCATCCGGATGTCGAACAGGCACACGTCCGGACGCAACCGGTGGGCGAGGTCGACCGCCCGGCGGCCGTCGGCCGCCTCGCCGACGACCTCGATGCCCGGCTGGGCGTCGAGAATCATCGTCAGCCCGGTCCGGACGATCTCCTGATCGTCGGCGACGACCACCCGGATGGTCACGTCCCGGCCCGACCGGCCGGGGCCTGGCGGGGCAGGGCCACAGCGACGGTCCAGCCCCGATCGGGGCGCGGTCCGGCGTCGCAGGTGCCGCCGAGCAGGGCCGCCCGCTCGGTCATGCCGACGATGCCGAAGCCGCCGGTGGCGGCGGGCCGCGCCGTGCCGGTGTCGCCGTCGTCGCTGACCCGCAGCCGTACCGCGTCGGCGTCGACGTCGACGCGGACCTCGATCCGGGTGGCGTGCCGGGCGTGCCGGCGGGCGTTGGTCACCGACTCCTGGGCCAGCCGGTAGACCGCGGTGGCGACGGTCGACGGAATGTCGTCGATGTCGCCATGCAGGGTGACGTCGACGACCGGCCCGGGCTGCGCCCGGCTGGCGAGTCGGGCGACGTCGCCGATTCCGGGGTTCGGGGTGAGGTCCGCCGGGTCCAGGTGTCCGGCGGGTTCACCGTGGCGCAGGCCGCGCACCATCAGCCGCATCTCGGCCAGGGCGCGGGTCGCCTCGGCCTCGATCACCGCCAGCGCGTCGAGGGCCGCCGCCGGTCGGGTCGGTGCCACCGCGATGCCCGCCTGGGCGCGGATCGCCATCGCCGACACGTGGTGGGCCACCGTGTCGTGCAGGTCGCGGGCGAGGCGTTCCCGTTCGGCCAGCTTGGCCTGGTCGAGTTCGCGGGCCCACAGAGTGGCCCGGTACCGCAGGGCGGTGGCCACGGCCATCGCGGCGGAGACCACCACCGTCCCGCCGACCAGGTCGGCGAGGTCGAGGTGGCCGACCGCCGCCGACAGGCCCATCTTGGCCAGGATGATCGCCGTACCGGCCACGATCTGCCGGCCGGAACCCCAGCGGTACAGCGCGTACGGCAGGATCAGCAGGTAGACACCGGTGACCAGCTCCGGTTCGTGGCCGGCCAGCAGCGCGGTGACGGCGGTGACCGGGAAGGCGACGGCGACCATCAGCAGCGGCCTGGTCCGGCGCCAGCACAGCGTCGGCGCCAGCACCAGGGCGACGATCGTCGAGTACGCGGGCGACATCAGGTCGGTGCGCAGCAGCCCTTCGAGGGTCGCCGCGACCCAGACCGCGCCGAGCAGCACCCAGTCCCGCCAGACCCGCGTCGGCGGGTCGGCGACGCGGGGCTCGGCCCACAGCGACCGCAGCAGCGCACGCACACCGCGATCGTACGCAGCGGGCCGCGACGGCGTACCGGCCACAAGTACGACGAGCGGCCCCGTCCAACGGCGGGGACGACGCCGGCCCGCGCGGCGATGACCGCTCGCCGCCCCGCCGCGACGATCGAGGCATGTCCACACCCGTACCGCATCCACGGTCGATGCCCCGGTCCACCGCCCACACCGTCGCGGGCCGATCCTCTCCCGCCAACTGGCTGATCCCCACCGGGTTGGTGCTGCTCAGCCTGGTGCCGGTGGTCGCCGGCAGCCTGCGACTGGCCGAACTGGTCGGCGGGCCGCCCATCGTGCCCGACGGCGACCGGGTCACCGCTGCCCCGGTGGCGCTGGTGACGCACATCGTCAGCGTCACCGTTTTCAGCCTCGTCGGCGCGTTCCAGTTCGCGCCGGGCCTGCGGCGACGCCGCCGGGCCTGGCACCGGGCCGCCGGGCGGGTCCTGGTGGTCTGTGGGTTGCTCACCGCCGGTACCGGCCTGTGGCTGACCCTGTTCCTGCCGCCGGCGGCGGTCGACAGCGAGCTGCTGGTCGCCATCCGGGTGGTGGTGAGTGTGGCGATGGCGGCGTGTGTCGGGGTCGGATTCCTCGCGGTCCGGCGCCGCGACTTCGCCGCGCACCGGGCCTGGATGATCCGGGGTTACGCGATCGGGATGGGTGCGGGCACCCAGTTCTTCACCCAGCTGGCCTGGCTGGCTGTGGTCGGCCCGGTGACGGCGTCGGGCCGGACCGGCACCATGGCTGCCGGTTGGCTGATCAACGTGGTGGTGGCGGAGTGGGTCGTCCGGCGTCGCGCCGCCGGCTCTCGCCGGCGACGCGACCCGGTACGGGTCAGCGGATCCGCTCGACCACGACCCGCCGGATGACGAACTTGCCCGGTTCCCGGACCTGTTCGAAGGCGGCGTCGTTGAGCAGCACGCAGCTGGCCGACGGGCTGGTCACCGTGACGGTGACGCTCCGGTCGTTGTCGAGGTTGGTCACCTTGAGGACGGTGCCGATCGGGAAGGTGCCGCTGGAGGCGGCCGGGGCGGCGTCCTCGTTGAACAGAGTCACCGTCGAGCCGGCGCAGACGACCTCACCGGGCGCCCCGGTGTCCGGCGCGGCACCGGTGTCCGTACCGCCGGGTGGCGCCGGCTGCGGCGCCGCCGGGGTGGCCGGGGCCGCGACCGGGGCGTCGGCCTGTACGTCGGCCGTGCAGCCGGCGGCGGCCCGCCGTTGCTGGATCAGGTCGACGACGGCCTGCCGGTTGGCGATCCGGTCGGCGGACAGAGCATCCGGGTTGGCCCGCTGGTCGGCGATGAAACTGAGATTGTTGCGCAGCGCGGTGTCCAGACCGTCGCAGTTCTCCCCCGCGTTGCCCAGCCCGGTGCCGACCGCCAGTCCGCCGCCGAGCAGGGCGGCTGCCGCCACCCCGATGAACACCTTGCGCGCCCGTCCGCTTCTGACGTCCCACCCGTACATGCACCCGCTCCTCTCGTCGCACGGCTGCGCGAGGCGCAGCCCACCGACCGGTACGGGTGGCGACACCGGGTGGATCTACCGCAGGACTGAAGTTTTGCTTAAGAATCCTCACAGAGGCGGCGGTGCCCCGGCCGACGGCGGGCCTACCGGCTGGCCGGGGCCCGCACCACCAGGCGTTCCAGCAGGTCACGGCTGGCGGCGGCGACGGCGGCCACGGCCGCGTCGAACGCTTCGGCGTTGTGAGCGGCCGGCTGGCGGAAGCCGGAGATCTTCCGTACGTACTGCAGGGCGGCGGCCTCGATGTCGGCGTCGGTCACGTCCGGGGTGTACGGCTCACGCAGGGTCTTGATGCTTCGGCACATGCGCTCCATCGTGCCTGACCCGGCGGCGTCGCGGGACCCCGCGTTGACACCGACAGCTAACGCAATTAGCTTTCAGGCTATGACTGGTAGTTCGACACCTCGTCCCGGCGGCCGGCGTGCCTAGGGTCGGCCTCACCCCGGACGCTCTGGTGGACGCCGCGATCGCCCTCATCGACGAACACGGCGTCGACGCGCTGACGCTCAGCGCACTCGCCGGCCGGGTCGGTGTCGCCGCCCCGTCGCTCTACAAGCACGTCGGCGGCGGGCTCACCGAACTGCGCGCCCTCGTCGCCGTACGGGTGCTCGACGAGGTCGCCGACGAACTCACCCGGCACACCCTCGGGCTGAGTCGCGACGCCGCCGTCGCCGCACTGATGCGCGCCAGCCGCGGCTACGTCCGCCGGCACCCGGCCCGCTGGGCGGCGATGCCCGCCGACCCGCTGAGCCAGCCGGCCACGGCAGCCGCCGGCACCCGGCTGCTGGAAGTGTTCCTCGCCGTACTGCGCGGCTACGGGCTGGACCCTGCCACGACGGTCCACGCCACCCGCTGCCTGCGGGCGACCGTGCACGGCTTCGTCGCGCTGGAGGTCGCCGGCGGCTTCGGCCTGCCGGAGGACCTGGAGCAGACCTACGACCGGCTCGTCGCCATGGTCGTCGCCAGCCTACCGCGCGACTGACCGGCGAGCGGACGGGCACGGCGCGGAGCAGCGGTCACCGCCGGCGCGCGGCGGCGACCAGCCGGGCCGCGATCTGCGGCCGCGCGGCCCAGTGCAGATGCAGGTACGACGCGTGCACCCCGGCGGTGACGAAACCCTCCGGCGCGCCACCACGCCACCCCCACGCCGCCGCCACGCCAGCGCGCGGCGACACCTCGGTACGGTGGAACTCATGCCCGGTCAGCCGGCTGCCGACCGGCACCGCCACGCTGTCGGTCAACGCCACCGCGTCGCGGTAGCCGAGGGTCAACCGGGGCGTCATCCGGGCGTCCGCCGGCAGCACCCCGCACATCGGAGCACCGTCGAGGGTGCGGCACAGCCACAGCAGGCCGGCACATTCGGCGACGACCGGCGCTCCGGTGGCGGCGACCGCCGCCACCTGGGAGCGCAACCCGGCGTTGGCGGTCAGCTCACCGGCGTACACCTCGGGGAAGCCGCCGCCGACGACCAGCGCCGCCGTGCCGGCGGGCAGTCGCTCGTCGCGGACCGGATCGACGGTACGCACCTCGGCGCCGGCCGCCGTCAACAGCTCCACGGTCTCCGGGTAGCCGAAACTGAACGCCGGGCCGGCGGCGACCGCCACGACCGGTCGGCGGTCGGTCGGCGCGCACCGCCCGGCGGCCACCGATCCGGCGTCGGCGTCGAGACCGGGGGCGACGGCGCGGACCGCCGCCGCCGGTGACCAGGCGTCGGCCGCCAGCGCGGGTGCGCGGCGCGCCACCGCCGCCACGGCGTCCAGGTCCACCGACGCGGCGACCAGCGTCGCCAACGCGGCGACCGAGGCGCGCGCCTCGACGGTACGTTCGACCGCCGGCACCAGACCCAGGTGCCGCGACGGGGTGTCGACCGACGGCTGCCGGCGCAGCACGCCGAGCACCGGGGTACCGACCTCCTCACAGGCGTCCCGCAGGACCTGCTCGTGCCGGTCGGAACCGACCCGGTTGAGGATCACCCCGGCGATGTGGACCTGGCCGAACGACCGGAAGCCGTGCACCAGGGCGGCCACCGAACGGCTCTGCCCGGCCGCGTCGACGACCAGCAGTACGGGCGCGGCCAGCAGCGCCGCGACGTGCGCCGTGGAGCCGAGGTCGCCGGCGCCCACCCGGCCGTCGTAGAGACCCATCACACCCTCGACCACGGCCAGGTCGACGCCGGTGGCGCCGTGGGCAAACAGCGGCGCGACGAGGTCCTCGCCGACCAGGACCGGGTCCAGGTTGCGGCCCGGCCGACCGGAGGCGAGCGCGTGGTAGCCGGGATCGATGTAGTCCGGGCCGACCTTGAACCCGGCTACCCGGAGGCCGCGGGCGGCGAAGGCGGCGAGCAGGCCGGTGGCCACCGTGGTCTTGCCGTGGCCGGAACCGGGGGCGGCGATCACCAGCCGGGGTACGGCTACCACTCGATGCCCTGCTGGCCCTTGCGCCCGGCGTCCATCGGATGTTTGACCTTGGTCATCTCGGTGACCAGGTCGGCGAGGTCGATCAGCTCCGGCGCGGCGTTACGGCCGGTGATCACCACATGCTGGCTGCCCGGCCGCTGCCGCAGCACGGACACCACCTCGGCGACGTCGATCCACCCCCAGGTGATCGGATAGGTGAACTCGTCCAGCACGTAGAACCGGTACGCCTCGGCGGCCAGATCCCGCCGGATCTGCGCCCAGCCTTCGGCGGCCTCGGCGGCGTGGTCGCGTTCGGTGCCGGGGCGCTGGATCCAGGACCAGCCCTCCCCCATCTTGTGCCAGGTCACCGGCGCTCCCTGGCCCGAGGCACCGAGGGTACGCAGGGCCGCCTCCTCGCCAACCTTCCACTTCGGAGACTTGACGAACTGGTAGACCACCACCGGCCAGCCGGCCGACCAGGCCCGCAACGCCATGCCGAACGCCGCCGTCGACTTGCCCTTACCCGGCCCGGTGTGCACGGCGAGCACCGGCTGACGACGCCGGGCCCGGGTGGTCAGCCCGTCGTCGGGGACATGTTCCGGTTTACCCTGTGGCATCAGGCAGCCCTCCGCCGGTCGTGGACCTGTGAACCCGCCGCCGACAGCGCGGCCAGCGGCAGCCACTGCGCGGTGAAGCCGGCAGCGAGCCGGCGGGCCAGACCGAGCCGCACCGGGCCGGCCTCGCAGTCGAGCACCACCATCGGGGTGCCGGCGAGCAACGGCGCCAGCGTCGTCGGATCCGGGCCGGCAGTCGCCCGCCCGTCGGTGACCAGCAGAACCAGCGGCCGGCGACGCGGATCCCGACGGCGCTCGGCGGCGACGGTGGTCGCGGCGGCGCGCAATCCGGCGGCAATGGGGGTACGCCCCCCGGTGCGCAGCTGCGCCAACCGGGTGACAGCGACCTCGTGGCTGCTGGTCGGCGGCAGTACCACGTCGGCACCGGCACCCCGGAAGGTGATCATGCCGACCCGGTCGCGCCGGTGGTACGCGTCGCGCAGCAGCGACAGCACAGCGGTCTTGACCACGGCCATCCGGTGCCGGGCCGCCATCGAACCCGAGGCGTCGACCACGAACAGGATCAGATTCGCTTCCTTGCCGACGAAACGGGCCTGACGCAGATCGGCGGGGACGATCCGCCGGCCACCACGCGACGCGGTGGCGCGCACCGTGGCCGGTAGGTGCAGGGCCGACACCCGCCCGGTCGGCGTCGTGGCGCCGACCACCCGGCCCCGGTCCGCGTGGGCGGCCGACCGCCGGCCGGGCGTGCCGCCGTCGCCGAGTCCGGGCAGCCGCAGCGTCCGGGGCCGGTACGCCGGACCGGCCGCCGCCGGGGCGGTCGCCGATCCGGCTGTGCCGTCGTCGTCGCGGTCGGCACCCTCCTGGCCGGCACGGCTCTGACCTTCGCGGCCGTCGCGGCGGGCACCCTCCTGGCCGTCGTGGCCTTCACCGTCACGGCCGTCGCCGCCGCCGTCGGCCGCCTGCGGTGGGGGTCCGTCCGCGCTGGTCGGCGGCGTACCGTCCGGCGGCGCGGGGCGTCCCGGGGGCGGCGGTGCGGGGTCCGGATCGTCGTCGGGACACTCGTCACGCAACACCTCGTCGAGACGCTGCGCGTCGGCACCGGGCGGATCCAGCGGATCCCGTCGCCGCCGGTGCGGCAGGGCCAGCCGGGCGGCGTCGGTGACCTCGGCGGCGGTGACCGCCGGCAGGTCACGCCAGGCGGCCAGGGCCACGGCGGCACGGGCCATCACGATGTCCGCCCGCAGCCCGTCCACCTGGTACGCCAGACAGATCCGGGCGATCCGGTCGATCTCCGCGTCCGGCAGGGTCACCGCCGGCAGGGCGGCCCGCGCCACGCGTACCCGCTGTGCGAGGTCGTCGTCGGCGGACCGCCAGCGGGCCGCGAAGGCCGCTGGGTCGGCCTCGTAGGCCAGCCGGCGGCGGACCACCTCGGCCCGGTCGGCCACCTCGGTCGGCGCGGTCACCGACACGACCAACCCGAAACGGTCCAACAGCTGCGGGCGCGGCTCCCCCTCCTCCGGGTTCATCGTGCCGACCAGCAGGAACCGGGCGGCGTGGCTGACCGACACCCCGTCGCGTTCGACGTGTGCGCGGCCCATCGCCGCCGCGTCCAGCAGCAGATCGACCAGGTGGTCCGGCAGCAGGTTGACCTCGTCGACGTAGAGCAGGCCCCGGTGCGCGGCGGCGAGCAGCCCCGGCTCGTACGCCTTCGCCCCGGCGCTGAGCACCCGCTGGATGTCCAACGTCCCGACCACCCGGTCCTCGGTGGCACCGACCGGCAACTCGACCAGCGCGGCCGGCCCGCCCCGGGCGGTGATCGGCCCAGTGTGCGGACCATCGGGGCAGGCCGGGTCGGTGGCCGCCGGGTCGCAGCCGAACCGGCAACCGGCGACCCGGTCGACCGGTGGCAGCAGGCTGGCCAGGGCCCGGACCATCGTCGACTTCGCGGTACCCTTCTCGCCACGGATCAGCACCCCGCCGATGCCGGGGTGCACCGCCGCGAGCACCAGCGCCTGCCGCAACTCGGGCAGGCCCACGATGGCGGAGAACGGGTACGGCGTCATGCCGGGCACCAACAGGTGCGCATGGTGAATCCCTTCCGCGGGTGTCCACGCCCGCGTGCCGGTGGACCAGGGAGCGGCCGGAGTCTCCTGGCTGCCGGATCGACATCACGTCCCGAGCCTTCCCGCCGTCGTGGCAGTGGCTGTCTCATGGGGACGTGACTCCCCGGTCACAGTGGCGGGACCGCCCCGGATTCGCACCGGGTTCCTCCGCGTACCGCTCGTGCCGGCCATGCTCCCCCACCACTCGGGTCACCGTCAATGTGGCCCCGGTCCCTGCGCTGGTCGTGACGGTGGGCATTGTCCGGCCGGGCGGACCGGCGGTACGCTGCGCGGGCCACGGTGTTCGGGAAGCCGGTGTGATTCCGGCGTGGTCCTCGCCACTGTGACCGGGGAGTGTCCGTTCCACCACGCCACTGGGCCGACGAAGACGGCTTGGGAAGGCGGGACGGCCGCGACGATCCGGGAGCCAGGAGACCGGCCGTGGCACGCACCGCATCGCCACGAGGCATGGACGAGAGGATTCCCTGGCATGACTGCACCTTCTGTCGGCGGCGAGGCCACCACCCCCGCCATCCGCGTACCGCTGGCCGGCTGGCTGCTGGCCGCCGTCGCGGCGGTCGTCATCTACCTGGTCGCGCAGGACAACGGGCTGGTGCTGGCCGGCGCCGCCGAGTTCGTGCACGAGTTCACCCACGACGGCCGGCACGCCCTCGGCGTCCCGTGCCACTGATCGGGGGTCGGCTCACATGAGCGGTCACCCGTTCGGCACCGTACTGCGTCGTGGTCTGCTCGCCGGGCTCGCCGCCGGGGTGGCCGGCGCGGCGGCGGCCCTGCTGATCGTCGAACCCCGGATCGAATCGGCGCTGGTCGTCGAGGAGGGCCGGGCCGCGCCGGGCGGCGGGCACGGCCACGAGGAGGAACTGGTCAGCCGGGGCGTGCAGGTCCTCGGTGGACTCGTCGCGACCGTCGCGGTCGCGGTCTGCCTGGCGGTGATCGTCGCCGTGGTCTTCGGCGCGACCCGGCACCTGCTGCCCGGCCGCGACGACTTCCGCCGGGTCGGGCTGCTGGCCGGGCTCGGCTTCGTCGTGGTGGCGTTGCTGCCGGCCATCCGTTTCCCGGCGAACCCGCCCGGCGTCGGTGACCCCGACACCGTCAACCAACGCACCGGCCAGTACCTGTCGTTCATCGTCGCGGCGGCGGCGGTCACCTGGCTGGCTCTGCTGGTGCACCGGCGGCTGGCCGCCTGGTCGCGGCCCGCGCCGTACCGGGCCGTGGTCGCGACGGTCGTCGCCGTCGTCGGGTACACGCTGCTGCTGACGCTCTGGCCGGCCACCGGCGTCGAGGTGCCGGGCGACATCCCGGCGGCGCTGCTGTGGGAGTTCCGCCTGGCGTCACTGGCACAGCTCGCCATGATGTGGACGGTCCTCGGGGTGGTGTTCGGGCTGCTGCTCACCCCCGCCCGCGCCGGCCACCGGCGGCCGGTCACCGCCGACGTCGCGTGACGACGCACGCCGACGCGGGGCGTGGCCCACTGGGGCAGTCGGCCCGGGTGACGGTCTGCCGGGGATGCTGCTGCGGCACCCGCCGCAAGCACCCCGACGTGGACCATGACCGCCAGCTCGACGTTCTGCGCACAGCCGGACCGGTGCAGGTGTCAGAGTGTCTCAACGCCTGCGACCGGTCCAACGTGGTCGTGGTCCAGCCGGCACCACTGGCGCGTCTGCTGGGGGCCCGGCCGGTCTGGCTGGGCGGGGTGCTCGACGACGCGGCGGTGTCCGCCGTCGCGCGGTGGGTCACCGCCGGCGGACCGGGGCTGGCCGCGCCGTCCGGGCAGCTCACCGGGCTGCGGTTCGCCGCGCCCCGGTGGGGCAGATCGACCCCGGAGTCCTGACGACGTCGCGCCGTCGCCGGCCACCGTTGCCTGCCGCCGTCGCCGTTGCCTGCCAGCCGAGTGGTCGCGGCTGGCAAGCAACGCCCCCGAACGTTCACCTGCCTGCACGACGGTCGTCCGTCCCGGGCGGTTGCGGCAAGTTCCGTCCCGAACTGGTTGCATGATTGTGCAACCGCCCCGAGCCGTGGGCTTCTCCACGACCGCATGGCTGTGTTGAGCTGATGTCTGTGACACGGGGAACGCGGACCATCACGACACACGACGCGACGGCGGTTCCACAGCTGACCAGGTGGGGCGTGTCGCCCGACGCCGACCTCGTCTTCCGGGCGCTGACCATGTTCGGCGCACGCGACGACGAGGAACTCGCTCACGAGCTGGGATTGGCACGCAAACGGGTCAAGGTCGCACTCGACGAGCTGACCAGCTGGTCGGCGGCGGGGGTGGCGGCTGGCGGCCGGTGGCGAGCGGCACCGGCCGGCACGGTCCTCGCCCGGCTACGCCAGCCCACCCGACCGGTACGGCGACGCGACATCTGGCGCCAGCACTTCCGTGCGATGCACGGCATCGACCTGCCCGGCCCGGACGACCCGACGGTACGCCGCCTGGTCAGCCGGGCCGCCGCCCGGGACCGGGTGCAGCGGCTGGTCGCCGCCGAACGGCACGAACATCTGACCATCAACACCGAGGTGATCAGCGCGGCGGCCTCGGCGGCCGCGCTTCCGCTGGACCGTCGGCAGGTGGAACGCGGCGTCCGGGTCCGGGTGCTGCAGCGACCGCCCACTGTCGACGACCACAGTCTCCATCATCTGGCCCAGCTCGACACCGCCGACCCCGAACGGGTCCGGGAGCTGCCCGATCCACCGATCAAACTGCTGGTGTACGACCGCCGGATCGCCCTGTTCCCCGTTGATCCGCTCAATTTCGAAGCGGGGTACGTGGAGACCGCGGACGCGGTCGCCGTCGACCAGTTGTGCGCGTTGTTCGACCGTTTGTGGGCGCAGGCACGCCGGTCCGGTCCAGGAGGGAGACCTGCGATCACACTCACCCCGCGAGAGCAGGCGCTGGTCGCGCTCCTCGCTTCCGGACACACCGACGCCTCCGCCGCCGAGGAGCTGCGGCTGAGTCTACGGACCGTGGCGTACACGATGCGCAACCTGATGGACCGCCTCGGTGTCGAGAACCGCTTCCAACTGGCGATCCTGCTCGGTGCCTCGGGTACCGCACCGCTGCCGCCCGTACGCCGAACGCAGCCGGCCGGCCCGACCGAGGAGGGGGCATGACGATGGGGCCTGCTCGTGCCCGGGTCGCAGCGTTCCTGGCCATCGGCCTCGCCACGCTGACTGCCATCGCGATGACCGGCATCGGCACGGCGTCGATCATCCTGACTCCGATCGGCTCGCTGTCCCCGATGACCAGTCAGCCGGTCCCGGTTGTCCCGACCACCGGCGGCCACCAGTGGATCACCGCGCCGTGCGCCCACGCCAGCTTCGGCGACGTCGGGCACGATCCACAGCTCGGCATGCACATCGACGTGTCGGCGACGACCTGTACGCCGTACAAGCTGGACAGCGCGTTCGCGGTCGCCACTTTTCGGAACGACCGCGATGTCAGCTTCGTCCACGGACATCAACTGGTACCGTACTCGCCCACCGGCGACACCTCGCTGTGGGTCCTGATCCGTCCGGCGACCCCCACTGGTTCGACGGTGTGCCTGCTACGGACCAGCACCGCGCGGCTCGACTGCGTCAAGATCGTCTCCGCTGGGCAAACGATGCCGGAGGTGGAGCCGGTCGCGGTGGACGATCCGTTGGTCGACCGCGCCGTCATCTTCGACGGCAGCCCACGGCCGGAGGGCCATCCGATGCCTGGCTGCGCCAACTGCGTCGAGGCGCCGTCCTGAGCACTGACAGCGAACCACGAAGGAGTCACAGTGATTCGGAGCATCCGCCAGGCGGTTCTCTGGCTGACTGGTGTCGTGCTCGTGGTGGCTACGGCCATGCCCGGGCCAGCTACCGCTGAGGCGTTGGCACCCGATGCGTCCACGGCTGGGGTGCCCGGCCTCAAGGATCCGCCACCACCGCACATCGACCCGTGGATTCCGGCTACGTGCGCCACCGCCGAATTCGATCAGGCCTACGTCGATCCGCCGCGGGGCGGCTTGGTCCTGGGTACGGTGACCCGCTGCGGAACGTACATAACCGACAGCAAGTACGCTCTGGCGGTCTACTGGCCCGACGAGATCCCGGTCGTCTACACCTCGCAGCTGAAAAGTTTCCTCGTCGACCGTCCCACCGTCGGCGTCCAGCTCCTCGTCGGCAACAGACCCGTCGCCGACGGTGTCGGGGTGTGCGCGCTGCTCACGAGCAACGTCAGGATGGGCTGCGCCCGGCTCAGCGAGGGCCCCGACGGCCTCGTCGTCGAGTCCATCCCGGTCAACGATCCGCTGGTGCTGGCTACAGCAACGGTGATCTACGACGGAACACCGGACGTACCGGACCCCGGCTGTGCCAACTGCGTCTGACGGCACCGGCACCGGCACCGGTGACCGGGCCGGCTGCGCCGGTATCGGTGTCCGGCCGGTTCCCGTTGTCGGTGCCGCTCGTGCCGTAGTAGGCGGTCCGCATGAGCTGTTGCATGTCGTCGAGCATCGGCATCCGTGGGTTGGCCGGCGCGCACTGGTCCTCGTACGCGTTGACCGCCTGCTGCGGCAGGCTGGCCAGGAACGACGCCTCGTCGACCCCGACGGCCTGGAACGACGGTTCGATGCCGACCGCGTCGCGCAGCCGTTCGACGGCGGCCGCGTACGACTCGACGCCCTCAGCTGGGGTGGCGGCCGGCAGGCCGAGCATCCGGGCGATCTCCTGGAAACGTTCCGGGGCCCGGTAGTTCTCGTACTTCGGCCAGCCGGACAGCTTGCCGGGGCGGGCCCCGTTGTACCGGATCACGTGCGGCATCAGGATCGCGTTGGTCCGGCCGTGGGCGATGTGGAACGTCGCGCCGAGGGTGTGCGACATGGCGTGCACGATGCCGAGGAAGGCGTTGCCGAACGCCATCCCGGCGATCGTCCCGGCGTTGTGCATCTTCTCCCTGGCCTCGGGGTCGGCGGCACCGTGCCGCACCGCCCGCTCCAGGTGGGCGAAGATCAGCCGGATCGCCTGCAGGGCGAGCCCGTCGGTGTAGTCGTTGGCGTACACGGACACGTACGACTCGGTGGCGTGGGTCAGCGCGTCGAATCCGCTGTCGGCGGTGACCACCGGTGGCAGGTCGGCGGCGAGCACCGGGTCGATGATCGCCACGTTCGGGGTGAGCGCGTAGTCGGCCAGCGGGTACTTCTTACCGGTCACCGTGTCGGTGATCACCGCGAACGGGGTGACCTCGGCCCCGGTCCCCGATGTGGTCGGAATGCAGACCAGCTTGGCCAGCTCACCCGGTGCAGGGAAGGTGAACGCCCGCTTGCGGATGTCGAAGAACTTCTCCCGCATGTCGGCGAAGACCACCCCGGGGTGTTCGTAGCGCAGCCACATCACCTTGGCCGCGTCCATCACCGAGCCGCCGCCGAGGGCGATGATGGTGTCCGGGCGGAAGTGACGCATCTGCTCGGCACCGGCATCGACGGTACGGATGCTCGGCTCCGGCTCGACGGTGTCGATGATCTGCAGCGCCACCCGCTGCGCCCGGCCCTGCAGCACGGTCAGGACCCGGTCGACGAACCCGAGCCGGGTCATCGTCGCGTCGGTGACCACGGTGACCCGGTGCACGTCCGGCATGTCGGCCAGGTACCGGATCGCGTGCGGTTCGAAGTAGATCTTCGGCGGCACCTTGAACCACTGCAGGTTGTTCGTCCGCCGGGCCACCCGTTTGATGTTGAGCAGGTTCACCGCAGTCACGTTGTTCGACACCGAGTTGCGCCCGTAGCTGCCGCAGCCCAGGGTCAGCGACGGTGCGATCGCGTTGTACATGTCACCGATCGCACCCTGCGAGGCCGGAGCGTTCCAGATGATCCGTACCGCCTTGACCCGGCGGCCGAACTCCTCGGCGAGGGCGGCGTCGCTGGTATGGATGACGGCGCTGTGGCCGAGGCCGTGGAACTCGACCATCTGTTCGGCGTACCGGATGCCGGTGGCGTGCCCGTCGGCGCGCAGCACCGCCAGCACCGGGCAGAGCTTCTCCCGGGTCAACGGCTCGGCCGGGCCGACCTCGTCGACCTCGACCAGGATGATCGACGTGTCGGCGGGCACCGTGAAGCCCGCTTGCTGGGCGATCCAGACCGGCGACTGCCCGACGACGGCCGGGTTGAGCGCGGCCCCGGCGCAGCCCGCCGAGCCGGCGGCGACCCCGAACAGCAGCTCCTCCAGTTGGCGTTTCTGCTGCGGGGTCGCCCGGTGCGCGTGCAGCGTGGCGAACTCGGCCATCGCCGGTTCGTAGATCTCGTCGTCGACGATGACCGCCTGCTCGGAGGCGCAGACCATGCCGTTGTCGAACGACTTGGACAGCACCACGTCGTTGACGGCCCGGGCCAGTTTCGCCGTCCGCTCCAGGTACGCCGGGACGTTGCCGGCGCCGACGCCCAGCGCTGGCTTGCCGGCCGAGTACGCCGCCCGGACCATGCCGTTGCCGCCGGTGGCCAGGATCAGCGCGACCCCGTCGTGGCGCATCAACGCGCCGGTGGCCTCGACCGACGGGTGCTCGATCCACTGGATGCAGTGGGCCGGCGCACCGGCGGCGATCGCCGCGTCGCGGACCACCCGGGCCGCTTCGGCGCTGCACCGTTGGGCGGCCGGGTGGAAGGCGAAGATGATCGGGTTGCGGGTCTTCAACGCCAGCAGGGCCTTGAAGATGGTCGTCGACGTCGGGTTGGTGACCGGGGTGACCCCGCAGATCACGCCGACGGGTTCGGCGATCTCGACGATGCCGCTGATGTCGTCGCGACCGACCACACCGACGGTCTTCAACGTCGCCATGCTGTGCGTGACGTGTTCGCAGGCGAAGATGTTCTTCACCGCTTTGTCCTCGAAGACGCCGCGGCCGGTTTCCTGCACCGCCATCCGGGCGAGGTCGCTGTGGCGACCGAGCGCGGCGACCGATGCCTTTCCGACGATCGTGTCGATCCGCTCCTGATCGAACTCTGCGTAGTCGTCGAGCGCCTTGGACGCCGCCGCCACGAGGGCGTCGATCGCGATCTGCGTCTCGGTCGACACGGCCGGCTTCGTGGACACCTGGACGCCTGCGGTCATTTCCGATCACCTCGTTCGGTCAGCACCGGCGGCACCTTGCCGCCGGTGCTCACCCTCATCGTCACTCCGGACGGTGATCGCGCGCTGCCGCCGTACGTCCCCGGTCGTCGGGACCTAGGTCACCGGTTCCACCCGCACCCCGGTGACCGGTCGCGGCGGTCAGGTGCCGGACCGCGCCGCCGCGAGCTCCCGCGCCCGGGCCGGCCAGCTCGGCAGGCTCGCGGTGGCCCGGACGCCGGCGGCGCGCACCGCCGCACGCAGGGTCGCCTCGTCGGTCGCGCCCAGCTCGTCGTACGTACGGATGCCGGCGGACTGCAGGGCGGCGGCCATCTTCGGCCCGATGCCCTCGATCCGACGGAAGTCGTCGGCGGGTCCGGAATCCACAGTCGCCGGGGCGGTGAGCGGGGCCGGCTCGACGACGGCCGGCTCAGCGGCGGCAACTGGCTCGACGACGGCCGGCTCAGCGGCAGCGTCGACCGGCGCAGGCTCCACGACCGCTGGCTCGGGTTCTACGACGGCGACCGGCTCAGGCGCGGCTGCCACCGGCTGCGGCTCGACGGCGGGCACAGACTCGGCGACCACCGGCTCCGCCGCCGCCGGCTCGGTCTCGATCGGCGCGGACTCGGCACGTGGCGACGGCACCGTCACATCGGGCGTCGCTGCCGGTTCCGCCGTGGACGTCGAGTCGACGGTGGTCGTCGCGGCGGGGGCGGTCTCCGTGGTCGGCTGGGGATCCGGGCCGTCAGCGGCTGCCGTCGCCGCTGGAGTGTCGACAGGTGCCGGGGTGTCGACAGCCGCCGGGGTGTCGGCCGTCGACTTCCCGGGCCCGGCGGGTGGCTCGGCGGTGCCCGCGGCTGCGGACCGGCGGCTCATCACGAGCCAACCGGCGACCGCACCGAGCAGCACGACGACCAGCAGAATCAGTACGTTTCCGAGGGACCAGTCCACGGCAACCTCCAGCGGCAAAAAGTCAGAATTGCGAAAGGGTCTCGTTGTGGCCTTGCCGCTGTCAAACTACGGGCAGCGGCAGGACGTGACGAGGGCAGGGATGCTTCGCTACTCTTCGCCGACTGTCGAGGAACGGTGCGTACCGCCGAAGTACGGCGCGCGAACGCCGGCTGGTCGCACCGCCGACGAATCAGCCGGGGCCAGACCGACCCGGCCGGTGACGGCCCGTAGCAGATGTGCCCGGTCCCATCCGCGTGCCGCGCGCACCGGTGCCAGCGTGGTGCCCGCCGCCAGAGCCACCACCAGGTCGGCCGCCGCGTCGGTCAGCCACGGATTGACACCGAGGCCGTCGGCGAGGTCGACACCGTGGACGGCCAACTCGACGACCCGGGTGGCCTGGAAGTCGGTCAGGGTCATCGGATCACCGTGCCGGGTGACGACCAGCCGGTCCATCGGTGCGGCCGCGACGTGCGCGGTGGCGCTCGCCGTCCGGGCCGCGAGCTCGTCGACCGCGCCGTCGACCGTCCGGGCCGCCGCCCACCGCTGGGCGTCGACGACCCGGGCCCCGTCCACGTCGGGACGGAACCGGGCATCCGCCACGTAGTAGCCGATCGCGTCCACCAGGCCGCCGGGACCGGCGGTAGGCCCGTCGCAGGCAAGCATCTCCACGGTACGGAACGACGCAATCACCGTGTGTCCCAGCAGTTCCTTCACCGTCCATGGCGCACACCGGGTCGGCCGGTCGAAATGTGTCGCCGGGACCGTCCGCAGCGCGTCGACCATCGCCCGGCTCTCCGCCGCGTAGGCGGCCGCCACTTCGTCGGCCCGCCAGATCCGCTGCACCACCCGGAACCGTTCGGCCACCACCATGGTCCGGTCGTCGACGGTGAAGGTGTCGTCACCCAGTGCTGCCCGCATCGGCGCCGACTGCCAGAAGCCGACGTGCGCCCGACGCCAGGCGGCCACGTCGGCGAACCCTTCGCCCTCGTCCACGGCGTGCGCCAGGTCCACCTCGGCCAACGGGACCACCCGTACACCGGTGGTTTCCAGCACCGCGCACGGCCGGTCCGCCGAATCCACCAGGACGGACCGGTCCCCGGGCAGCGGCAGCGGCTCGTCGTCGTGCTCGTACTCACGCAGCAGTCCGGACGTCGCGGTCTTCGCGCCGGTGAGGATCGCCGCGACCAGTCGGTCCCGCAGCGGCCCGGGGAACGCGAACTGCGCGGGCGGCAGATCATCGTGCCGACTCGGTACGTCCTGACCGGCGCCACGGCCCGCCTCGGCTGTCACAGCGGCAGTCTACTGACGGCCGGTGTCACCGGCCCTGCCCCCGCAGTGCACCGGCGCTTCCCGGGTGGTCCCGCAATTGACGTGACGGCCCGCGCCCGGTGCGCCACGATGTCCCCGTGACGACGACCGGATCGTGCGCGGTGACGCTGCACCCGATGACCCAGGCCGAGTACGACGTACGTATTCCCGCGCTGATCGCCGGCTATGCCGGCAGCCTGCTGCGGTCCGGGCGGGCGACGACCGCGACGGCGCTGGCCGAGTCGCGCCGTCAGCACGCCGAGCTGCTGCCCGACGGGCTCGCGACCGAGCGAATGCTCTTCCTGGTGGCCCGGTCGGCGGGTGCCGACGACGCACCACCGGTCGGCTGGATCTGGGTGGGACTGCCCGGTCCGGCCGAGCCGGAACGGCCCGCCTGGATCTACGACATCGAGGTCGACGCGGCGCAGCGCGGCAACGGGTACGGCCGGGCGCTGCTGGCCGCAGTGGAACCGCTGTTGGCGGCGCGCGGAGTGACCCGGCTCGGGCTCAACGTCTTCGCGGACAATCCGGTGGCCCGCCGGCTCTACGAGTCGGCCGGGTACGCGGTCACCGCCCAGCAGATGGTCAAACCGATCGGGTCCACCTCCGCAGCGCCAGCCGCGGAGGCGTGACG
This sequence comes from Solwaraspora sp. WMMA2101, assembly GCF_049179175.1. Classification (NCBI taxonomy): domain Bacteria; kingdom Bacillati; phylum Actinomycetota; class Actinomycetes; order Micromonosporales; family Micromonosporaceae; genus Solwaraspora; species Solwaraspora sp. WMMA2101. Next base: position 248,673 of record NZ_JBMHMA010000006.1, read on the forward strand.
GCACCGCGCGCCGGGCTTGCATCTCAAGCCGCTTGAGGTCGCATAGTTGGCGTCGTGGACATGAACGAGCTCTATCCCATCGGGGATGTCGCCCGGCGCACCGGTCTGAGTGTCAGCGCCGTCCGCTACTACGCCGACGCCGGTGTCGTCACGCCGGCCGCCAGTACCCCGGGCGGCCACCGGCTGTACGACGTGTCGGCGATCGCCAGGCTGGAGCTGGTCCGCACGCTGCGGGAACTCGACGCCGGCCTGGACGAGATCCGGCGGGTGCTGGCCGGCGAGGCGACGCTGCGCGAGCTGGCCACCACCCACCTGGCCCTGCTGACGCAGCAGGAGGCACGGCTGCGTAGCCGTCGCGCGGTGCTCTCCACCATCCTCCGGCAGGGATCCACCGCCGAGCAGGTGACGCTGATGCACAAGCTGGCCGGCATGTCCGACGAGGAGCGCGACCGGCTGATCGAGGAGTTCTGGGTCGAGGTCTCCACCGGCTGGGAGCCGCCGGAGCGGATGATGCAGTGGTGGCGGTCGGCCCACCCGAAGCTGCCGGACCATCCCACCACGGCCCAGCTGGAGGCGTGGATCGAGCTGGCCGAGCTGGTCCGCGATCCGGAGATCCGACAGGCCGTACGCCGTGACCTGTACAAGGTGTGCACCACCGGAGCCGGGCCGTTGATGACCTCCGGACCGATGTTGGACCGTCTGGAAGCGGCCACCCCGATCGGCCAGGCGGCGATGGACGCCGCGCGCGAACAGGTCCCGCCGGACTCGCCACAGGGGCGGGAGATCGCCGACCGGTGGATGGGGTGGCTGACCACCGTCTTCGCGACACCGGACAGCCCGGGGATACCGGACACACCCGAGTTCCGGATCCAGACGGCCGACCACATGCTGACCGGCGCGGAGTGGGACCGTACGCCGCCGGACCCGCCCGGTCCGCTCGACCGGTACATGGCGCTGGTCACCACCGTGAACGGCGTGGAGCCCGAACGGTTCCCGTTCGAGTGGCTGGCCGACGCGCTTCGCGCGTCCGCCCTACCGGCCCGTTGATCGCGGCGGCCGCACGCCGATGGGGAAGACTGGCGTCATGATCCTGAACGGAAAGCCCGTCGATCTGGATCACCTGAAGATCCTGGGTCTCACCAATTACGGCCACTTCACGTCCATGCGAGTGGACGCCGGCCGGGTGCGCGGACTCTCGCTTCACCTCGACCGGCTGACAGCGGACTGCCGCGCACTCTTCGGCGTCGATCTCGACCAGGACGAGGTTCGCGGCTACGTCCGCCAGGTGGTAGACGGTTGCGCCGAGCCGACCGTCGCCAGGGTGACGGTATTCGACCCCGATCTCGACCTGGGACACCCCGCCAGCGCAGCACACCCCCAGGTGCTCGTCACGACGCGAACGGTGTCGTCGACACCACCGCCGCCGCTGGTGCTCACTGCACGCTGGTACGAACGGGACGTGCCGCCCGTCAAGCATCTCGGCCTGTTCGCAACGATGTTCCACCGCCGACAGGCTCAGCTCGCCGGCTTCGACGACGTGTTGTTCGTCGACCGGGAGGGCTTCATCTGCGAGGGGGCGACCTGGAACCTCGGCCTGGTCGCAGGGGACGACATAGTGTGGCCGCAGGCACCGGTGTTGCCGGGAGTCACGATGGCGTTGATCAAACAGGTACGCGCGGGACACGAGCGCCGCGTCAACGTGACGGAGCTGGATCGTTACACCGCAGCGTTCGCCACCAACGCAACCGTTGGCGTCCGGAGCGTCATCGCGGTCGACGCCACTCGATGGACCGGCACGATCCCGCTGGTCGAGCAGATCGGCAGGGAGTACAGCGCCATCCCCGGTGAACCGCTCTGATGCGCCGGACGTCGGGCTCCTTCGGCTGACGGTGGGCTGCTACGAGTCGACCATCGAGGCGGTCACGGTCCGGCGGCTCAGCTCGTCGGTACGGCGATCCGCAGGCTGAGTGCGCCGTGCAGGTCGAGCCAGACGTCGGCCGGGCCGCGTACCAGGCGCAGCAGCACCCCGGCACAGTGCGGGCAGCGGGCGACCAGGCCGGGCGCGTCAGCGTAGACCATCAGGGCGGCGAGCGGCCCGGACCGGCCGCAGCCGGCGCAGCGCCCGACAGCCGTGGTGACGTCGACCGCGAAGATCTCGCCCAGCGGTCCGGCCAGGGCGTTGCCGTCCAGGTGGTGCTCGTCGGGCAGCAGGGCGACGGCGGGCTGGTCGGTCATGTCAACCTCCGGTGGGTCCGAATCGTTCGGTGCGGACGCGGCGGGGGTCGTGCCCGAGGGCGATCAGGATGTCGGCGACGGCCTCGACGAAGCCGGTCGGCCCGCAGACGTAGCAGGCCGGTTCGAGCGTCGCCGGCCAGCCGTCGGTGTTGATCCGGGCGACGCCGATCCGGCCCATCTGGCCGGGCCAGCCGTCGGGTGCTTCCCGGGTGTAGACGTAACTGACGTCGAGTCCGGCGTCGTCGCGGGCGCGGCGGCGCAGCTCGTCGGCGTAGTAGATGTCGGCCGGGGTCCGTACCGAATAGATGAGCCGGAACGGCACCCGGCTGCCGGCGGCCCGCCGGGCGCGGACCATGGCCATCAGCGGCACGATCCCGGAGCCGCCGGCGATCAGCAGCACCGGGTCGGTCGTGCCGGGCCGCCAGAGGAACCAACCGCCGACCGGGCCGCGGATCTCCACCGGGTCACCGACGGCGTACGGGCCGGCCAGGTAGCCGGAGACCTCGCCGTCGGGCACCCGCGCGACGGTCAGCTCGACCCGGTCGCCGTCGACGGCGTTGGCGAGCGAGTAGCTGCGCTGAGCCTGGTAGCCGTCGGGGGCGGTGAGCCGCACGTCGACGTGTTGGCCGGGCAGGTGTCCGGGCCAGTCCGGCACGTCCAGCAGCAGGGTACGGGCGGTCGGCGTCTCGTCGCGGACGGCGGCGAGCCGGGCCACCCGCCAGCTCAGTCGCCCTGGTACCGCTGCTCGCGCCACGGGTCACCGTAGTCGTGGTAGCCGGCGGTCTCCCAGAAGCCCGGTTCGTCGTCGAGCAGCAGCCGGAGGCCACGCACCCACTTCGCCGATTTCCAGAAGTACAGGTGGGGCACCAGCAGCCGGGCCGGGCCGCCGTGTTCAGGGCTCAGGTCGGCGTCGTCGTACCGGTAGGCGACCCAGGCCTGACCGTCGAGCAGGTCGGCCAGGGGCAGGTTCGTGGTGTAGCCGCCGTACGAGTGGGCCACGGCGTAGTCGGCGGCGGTCTCGACGTCAACCAGCAGCGTGTCCAGCGAGACGCCGCGCCAGCGGGTGCCGAGCTTGGACCACTTGGTCACGCAGTGGATGTCGACGGTGATGTCCTCGCTCGGCAGGTCGAGCAGTTGCGACCAGTTCCAGCGCTGGGCGGTGCCGTCCTCGGTGGTGACGACGAACTCCCAGCCGGCGATGTCGATCCGCGGCGTCGGGCCGGCGGAGAGCACCGGGAAGTCCTCGGTCAGGTACTGCCCCGGCGGCAGGGTGACTGCGCCGGGGGAACGCGGACGGCCCTGAAATCCGGGCGACACGATACCCATCGGACAGTTCTATCACCGGCTGGGGCGGTGCTGCCAGCGGCTGCCGGGATTGCACCCGTCAGAGGTCGAACAGGTCCCGCATCGCCTCTTCCAGGCGGGCCATGCTGGCCCCGGTGACCATGCCGACCCGCTCGGCGCCGGACTTGCCGGAGATGCGCCGCATCCGGTTGACCACGACGACGCCGGAGAGCGGGTCGGTCTCGGCCAACGGCACCACGAACGGCGGCAGGGTGGTCGCGCCGCGCTGGCGCACGATCGGGGCGCAGTACGGCGCGGCGCGGGGCCGGTCGTTGTGGGCGTCTCCGGAGAGCACCACCACCCGGTAGCGCAGGTCGGATCGCTCGCCGACGGTCCAGATCTCGCCGCGGTTCACGCCGCGTCAGACAGGTCGGACCAGCCGGACTCCAGCGTGTCGGCGAGCCGGTCGAAGCCGTCGAGCTCGTCGCGCACGTCGGGGTTGGCGGCGAGCCATTCCTCGTGGGCCCGTGCGGCGTCGCGGCAGGCCTCCCGGCGGGCGGCGCGGTCCATCCAGTCGGAAAGTGTCATTCCTTCCCGCTCGGCAGCGGCGCGTGCTCTGGCCACCGTCTCCGGGCTCAGGCGCAGCGTGACCATCTCTGCCATGTCGCGATGGTACGACGTCGCTGGGCGGTACGCCTGCCCGGGCTCGCCCGCAGGTGTCGGCCATCGCGGCCGGCAGACATGTCGTCGTGCTCGAACCCCGGCGGATTGTAACGTTCAAGACAGCCATCGACGTGGATCTAACAGACTCCTAACCTACGTTGACAAGCGCTTCCTGTGGTCGACGACACACCCGACCGGCATCGTTCGTCATCCCGAAACCGGAGGATCCGCATGGCGACAATGAAACGATTCAGGGCAGTTCTCGCTGCGTCCGCAGCGCTCGCCCTGGTCGCGGTCGGTGCCGCTGCCTGCGGTGACGACGACGCCTCCGGGCCGGTCACCCTGCGGTACTCCTGGTGGGGCAACGCGGAACGGGCCGACCTGATGCAACAGGCGATCGACCTGTTCGAGGAGCAGAACCCGGACATCAGGGTCACTCCCAGCTTCCAGGAGTACGAGGCGTACTGGCAGAAGCTGACTACCGAGACCGCCGGCGGCAACATGCCCGACGTCGTCCAGATGGACTTCTCCTACCTGCGCGAGTACGCCGACCGGGGCGTCCTGTACGACCTGGGCGGCCAGGCCGGCGACGCGCTGGTCCTGGCCGACCTGCTCCCGGGCTTCGACGGGGTCGGCGAGGTCGACGGCACCCGGTACGCGGTGCCGATCGGCGGCAACACATGGAGCATGTTCTACAACCCGGCCCTGTTCGCCCAGGCCGGTGTGGCCGCCCCACAGGTCGGCTGGACCTGGGACGACTACCACGCCACGATGGCCACCATCAGGTCCACCACCGGCACCTACGGCGGCGGCAACTACACCGGGGTCATCTACAACCTGGAGGCCCAACTGCGCCAGGAGGGCGGCGCGCTGTTCACCGAGGACGGCCGACTCGGCTTCGACGCCGAGCGGCTGGCGCGATTCTGGCAGCAGGGCATGGACCTGATCGCGCAGGACGTCGTACTGCCGGTGGAGACCGCCGTCGCGATCAAACCCGCGTCGCTGTGGGTGGACGACCTGGCCGCCTCGGACCTGGGCTGGGACAACTTCCTGGTCCGCTACGCGGGTGAGACCGACACCGAGATCCACCTCGGCCCGCTGCCCACCGACAACCCGGGCCGGCTCGGCCAGTACCTCAAGCCGGCGATGCTGCTGAGCGCCTCGGCCCGCACCGAGCATCCGGAGGCCGCCGCGAAGCTGATCTCCTTCATGATCAACGACCCCGAGGTGGGTCGGATCTTCGGCGGCAACCGGGGACTGCCGGCCACCAACGCCCAGCGCGACGCGGCCGAACTCGACGGGCCGCTGGCCGCCGTCGCCGCCTACGAGGAGACCATCGCCGATCAGCTGACCCAGGCCCCGCCGGCGCCGCCGCGTGGTGCCGGTGGCATCGAGGCGGCCTTCATCCGGATCAGCGAGGAACTGCACTACGGGCGGATCAGCGTGGCGCAGGCCGTCGACCAGTTCTTCACCGAGGCCGAGGACATCCTGCGGTCCTGACCGGTGAGGAGGGCGACCGATGCGCACGTCCACCGTCGGCGCGAGGCGGACCCCACCGGGTGAGCCCGCGACGGGTGAGCGCCGACCGGCGGCGCCGTCACCGCGCCGCCGCCGGTCCGGCGACGGGCTCGCCGGCTACCTGTTCCTGTCATCCTGGATCGTCGGCATCGCGCTGCTGACCATCGGCCCGATGGCCGCCTCGCTGTACCTGTCGTTCACCGACTACAACCTGTTCACCACCCCGGAGTGGGTCGGCCTGGACAACTACCGACGGCTCTTCGACGACAGCCGGTGGCTGCAGTCGGTGCAGGTGACCGTGACGTACGTGCTGCTGGCCGTACCGCTCAAACTCGCGGCGGCGCTCGCGGTCGCGATGCTGCTCGACACCCCCCGACGCGGCCAGGGCGGATACCGGACGGCCTTCTACGGACCGTCGCTGATCGGTGCCAGCGTCAGCATCGCGATCGTCTGGAAGGCGCTGTTCAGCGAGGACGCGATCGTCGACCGGGCGCTCGGGGCGGTCGGGCTGCCCACCGGTGGCTGGGTCGGCAACCCCGACTTCTCCCTGCTGATGCTGGTGCTGCTGGCCGTCTGGCAGTTCGGCGCACCGATGGTGATCTTCCTTGCCGGGCTCAAGCAGGTGCCCCGGGAACTCTACGAGGCCGCCGAGGTCGACGGCGCCGGCCGGTGGCGGCGGTTCCGGGCGGTGACCGTACCGATAATCTCACCGGTGATCTTCTTCAACCTCCTGCTGGAGACGATCAACTCATTCCAGATCTTCACCTCGGCGTACATCGTCGGCGGACGCAATGGCAGCCCGGCCGGGTCGACCCTGTTCTACACGGTCTACCTGTACGACCGGGGCTTCACCGACTTCCGGATGGGCTACGCCTCGGCGATGGCCTGGATGCTGCTGCTCGGCGTCGGCCTGGTGACCACGCTGCTGTTCCGCACCGCGCGGGGCTGGGTCCACTACGCGGGAGACGCACGATGAGCGGGCGGGCCGGTCACCGACGACTGCGGCACAGCGTCGGCTGGCACCTGGCGGCGCTGGCGTTGCTGGCGGTGGTCCTCTACCCGGTGGGCTGGGTGGTCTCGGCGTCGTTCACCCCGTCGGCGTCGATCCTCGGCGACCTTCGACTGCTGCCCCGCGACCCGACGGTCGGCAACTACCAGCGCGCCGCCGAGGGTATGGCCGGCATCAGCACGCTGCGGTTCTTCTGGAACTCCACGGTGCTGGCGGTGCTCGCCGTGGTCGGCACCGTCGCGTCGTCAGCCCTCGCCGGGTACGCCTTCGCCCGGCTGCGGTTCCGGGGCCGCTCGACGATGTTCGTACTGATGGTCTCCACCCTGCTGCTGCCGTTCCACGTGCTCATCGTGCCGCAGTACGCGGTGTTCCAGCACCTGGGACTGGTCGACACCTACGTACCGCTGCTGTTGGGCAAGTTCCTCGCGGCGGAGGCGTTCTTCGTCTTCCTGATGGTCCAGTTCATCCGCACCATCCCGCCCGAGCTGGACGAGTCCGCCCGCATCGACGGTGCCGGGCAGTGGGGCACCTTCTGGCACATCATCCTGCCGCTGTCGCGACCAGCGATGATCACGACGGCGATCTTCACCTTCATCTGGACCTGGAACGACTTCCTCGGCCCGCTGATCTACCTCAGTACGCCGGACAAGTACCCGCTGCCGCTGGCCCTGCAGCTCTACATCGACCAGACGACGCTGTCGGACTACGGCGCGTTGATGGCGATGTCGATGCTGGCCCTGCTGCCGGTCATCGGATTCTTCCTGTTCTTCCAACGCTTCCTGGTGGACGGGATGTCGGCGTCGGGGCTGAAAGGGTGACCGGCGACGACACCTCGGCGGCGCGGGCCGACTGCCAGCGACGTGGTGCCCAGTTCGCCCTGTTCGGCGAGACCCTGCTGGTCGGGGTGCTGGTGCTGGCCGCGACCGTACCGCTGGTGACCCTGCTGGCGGCCCTCGCCGCCGGCTGCGCCCACCTGCGCGCGCACGTCGACGGCACCGGCAGCACCAGCGTCCGGGCCTTCGCCGCGACCGTACGGGCGGCACTGCCGGGCAGTTGGCCGTGGTCGCTGGCGGTGCTGGCCGCCGCCGGGCTGCTGGCGTTCGACGCGGCGGTGGCGCGCACCGGGCGACTGCCCGGCGGCGGCCTCGTCGCGGCCGTCTGCCTGCTCGCCGCCGTGGCACTCGCGGCGCTGGCACTGCGGGCCGCGCAGTTGTGGCGGCCGGGGGCGCGCTGGGCCGTGACGCTGCGGGCCGCGACGATCCGCACGGTGCACGACCCCGGCGGTACGGCGTTGCTCGGGCTCGCCGTCGGCGGGCTGGTGCTGGTCACCTGGCAGCTGACCCCGTTGGCGGTGCCGATGACCGGCTGCGTGGTGCTGGCGGCGGTGTCGGTGGCCCGCCGGCCGGCGGCACGGGCCGACAGACGCGGGTGACGCCCGGCTCAGTCGTGCAGTTGGGCCAGGTGACGGATCTTGTTCATCGCGTCCAGCGCGGCGACCTTGTACGCCTCGGCGAGGGTCGGGTAGTTGAACACCGCGTCGACGAAGTAGTCGATGGTGCCGTGGCAACCCATCACCGCCTGCCCGATGTGGACGAGTTCGGTGGCACCGGTGCCGAAGATGTGCACCCCGAGCAACTGCCGGGTCTCCGGGGCGACCAGCAGCTTGAGCATCCCGTACGAGTCACCGATGATCTGCCCCCGGGCGAGCTCGCGGTAGCGGGCCATCCCGACCTCGAACGGCACCCGCTGGTCGGTGAGCTGGTCCTCGGTCGCGCCGATGAAGCTCATCTCCGGGATGGTGTAGATGCCGATCGGCTGTAGTTGCGGCATGCCGCGCGCCGGCTCGCCGCAGGCGTGGTGCGCGGCGAGACGGCCCTGCTCCATCGAGGTGGAGGCCAGCGCGGGGAAGCCGATGATGTCGCCCACCGCGTAGATGTGCCCGGCCGAGGTCTGGAAGTTCTCGTTGACCTCGACCCGGCCGCGCGGGTCGGCGGACAGGCCGGCCCGTTCCAGGTCGAGGTCGGCGGCGACGCCCTGGCGTCCGGCCGAGTACATCACCGTGTCGGCGGCGATCCGCTTGCCGCTTTCCAGCACGGCGACCGCGCCCTTGGCGTGGCGCTGCACCGACGCCACCTCCTCGCCGAAGCGGAAGGTGACGGCCAGGTCACGCAGGTGGTACTTCAGTGCTTCCACGATCTCCAGGTCGCAGAACTCCAGCATCCGGTCGCGGCGTTCCACGACGGTGACCTCGGAGCCGAGCGCGGCGAACATCGAGGCGTACTCGATGCCGATGACACCGGCACCGACCACCAGCATCGACTGCGGTACGCGTTCGAGGTTGATGATGCCGTCCGAGTCGATGATCGTCTGCTCGTCGAAGTCGACGCTGGCCGGTCGGGCCGGTCGGGTCCCCGCCGCGATCACGATCTTCTCCGCGGTGACCTTGTTGCCGTGCCCCGACGGGTCCGTCACGACCACCGTGTGCGGATCGTCGAAGCGGGCCGTCCCGGTCATGATCCGCACCCGGTTGCGGGTCAGCTGGCTGCGGGTGACATCGATCTCCCGGCCGATGACGTGCTGGGTACGGGCCGCCAGGTCACTGACCGTGATGTCGTCCTTGACCCGGTAACTGCGGCCGTAGACCTCGCGCTGGTTGAGTCCGGTCAGGTAGAGCACCGCCTCGCGCAGCGTCTTGGACGGGATCGTCCCGGTGTTGATGCACACCCCACCGAGCATGTGCGCCCGTTCGACGACCATGACCCGCCGGTCGAGCTTTGCCGCGGCGATCGCCGCCTTCTGTCCGCTGGGGCCGGAACCGATCACGAGCACGTCGACGTCATACACCGCCCCAGTGTGCCAGCTCCGCGTTTCGGGGTGCTTACGCCCGCCCCACCCGTCCGGACCCACTACGGCGATGGATGGGTTGCCTTCCGCAGCGAAAAGCCTACTATGGGGCATCGTGCGGCATACGAACGTGACGTGTGTGAATATATGGCGTCACGGACGCTAATGTCCGCTATGCCGTACGAAGCTGCTTCCCTCGTCTCCCTTCGCCCAGTCAGACATGAGAGGCACCACCGTGAGCCAGCCACGCCCCGCTCCCACCGGCCACTCTGGATACAGGTCCCCCCGGCGGTCCCGACGCCGCTCCGTCTGGCTGTGGGTTCTCGCCCCGGTCGTGCTGGCCGTCGGGGTCATCGCCGTCGGTGCGCTGACCCGCGAGGAACAGTTGCAGGCGACCCCGCAGCCGCTGACCAGCGGCACCACCGCACAGCCGACCCCGCCGGCCGACACCGACGGTTGGCAGGCCTGCCAGGACCTGCGCGAGCTCAGCGCGGCCGAACTCGGTCACGACATCAACCGGGCGATCGCTCGGCAGGCACAGACCTCGACCGACGACACCATCGCCGCGCTGGGCAAGGAACTGGAACAGGCCACGGCACAGGCCGCCGACCAGGACCCCATCGAGGGCAACCTGGCGATCTCGGCCGCGCAGGTCAGCCTCCGGCAGGCCTGCGAACGGGTGTTCGGCTAGTCGCGCCAGGCGTCGAACGCGGTCCGGGCCACCTGCTCCACCACCGCGACACCGGCGTCGAAGGTGTCGTGGCGGTCGGACAGGATCGCCACCAGCCAGTCCCGGTCGCCCTCGGCGATCCGCCCGATGCTGTTCACCAGCCACCGGCCGTCGTGCTCGTCGACGGTGACCCAGCCGTTCTTCACCCAGACCCGCGAACCCGCCGACGACGCCCCGGCCGACACCCCCCACCGCTGCTCCGCTACGACGTCACCCATCAACTCCAGCACCAGCTCGCGTTCGGTCGAGCCCAGCGGTCCATCGTCGCCGGCCAGGGCCCGCATCAGCCGGATCTGGTCGGCGGCGGTGGTGGTCGTCGTCCCCCACGACGGCGTCGGCCGGGTCTCGGTCATCCCCAGCGCGGCGTTGGCGCGGTTCAACCCGGACACTCCACCCACCTGGGCGAACATGTCACTGGCCGCCGCGTTGTCGCTGACCGTGATCATCCGGGTGGCGGTCCGCCGCTGCGCGCCGGTGAGCCGACCCTGCTGGAGCAGCAACGCCGCCAGGATGTCCACCTTGACGATGCTCGCCGTCTGGAACCGCAGGCCGTCGCCGATCCGGAACCCGGTCCCCGTACCCTGGTCGACGACCGCGACACTGAGCTGCCCAGGCAGGTCGGCGGCGTACCGGCGGACCTGCTGCGCGGCGCGGACCGCACGCTCCCGTTGCTGAGCGACCGGGTCCGGGCGCGGTGGCGCCGTCGGTGCCGGCGCGTCGCCGAAGCGGGCCGCCACCCGGCTGCCGTTGGCCGAGGCCGGCAACCGGCCCGCCTCGTACCAGCCGTAGCCGGCGGCACCGGCCGCGAGCGTGCCGAGGACGCCCAGACCGAGCAGGGACCGCCGCGACGTCCCGCCGCGCCGCGTGTGCCGACCGCCGGTACGGACTCTTCTGCTCGCCACGTCTGCTCCACCACGTCGCCACCGGTTCCGTTGCCGCCCGGTGGTACGGACCGGACCGCCGGAGCGTTCAATGCCTGGCTGGACCAGATCGGCAGGGAGGGCGCACCAGACGCACGACGCCCAGGCGAGGGGGCATGTCCGGGCGTGGTCGGACCCACCGCTTAAGGTGGCAGCCATCCCTCCGATGACGAACAGGCGGACCGACGATGGCGGACACGGCTGCAGTTGGCGCACTCGGTGCCGGTGACCACGCCTGTCTGACCTTCTCCGACCAGGAGGAGCGGTTGGACCTGGTCGCAGCCTTCGTGCGGGGCGGCCTGCGCGCCGGGCAGAAGGTCGTCTGCTGGACCGACTCGGTGAGCCCGGACGAGCTCACCGGTGAGCTGCACGGCCGTTCGGTACGCCCCGGCTCGGCGTTGCGCCGAGGTCAACTGCGCATCGCCCCGGCCACCGGATCGCTGCTCGGTGACGTACCGGCCGACGCCGCCGGCATGGTCGACGCGCTGGCCCACGAGATGCACGTCGCCACCCGGGAGGGCTACCCCGGCCTGCGGGTCACCGCGGACATGTGCTGGGCGACCCGACCGTTCGCCGCCGCCGAACAGCTGCTCGAGTTCGAGACCCGGGTCGGCGAACTGTTGGCCCACGGCCAGCTCTGTCTGATCTGCCAGTACGACCGGGGCCGGTTCGACGCGGTCACGCTCGCCTTCGCCGCGCGGGCGCACCCCCGGACGGTGGCCGCCCAGGTCTACCTCGAGCATCCACTGCTGCGGATCTGTCGGCAGTACAGCCCGCCCGGGGTGCGGATCGCCGGTGAGCTCGACTACCGGCACAAGGACGTCCTGGAGCTGGCGTTGGCCGAATCCGTGCGCATCGACCGGCGGATGCACCTCAACCTGACCGCCCTCGACTACATCGACGGCGCCTGCGCCGGGATCGTCGTCGCGGCGGCCCGGGCACTGCCCCGGTCCCGGCGGATGACCATCTCCTGTCGTCGGCTGGTCGGCACGGTACTGTCCCTGGTCGGCGCGGATGACGTGGCCCAGCTACGGGTACAGAGACGCCATGAGTAGCCCGGATCCGCAGCCGACGGGCACCGGCGGCCGTCCCGAGGGCGTGGCGGCGACCGACGGCCGCCTCGAGCACCAGTTCGACGGTGACGGGCTGTACGGGCTGCGGGCGACGCTCAGCGCGCACGCCCCCCGGCTGGAGTTGTCCGCCGAGCAGACCGAACACCTGCTGATCGTCGCCGGCGAACTCGCCACCAACGCGATCCGCCACGGCGGTGGGGGCGGCCGGCTGCGGCTGTGGCGCGCGCAGGACAGCCTGTTCTGCCAGGTGAGCGACACCGGTCCGGGGATCGACGACCCGCAGGTGGGCAGCTTGCCGCCGGACCAGGAGCGCACCGGCGGCCGGGGCGTGTGGATCTGCCGGCAGCTGTGCGTCGCCCTGCTGATCGAGCGGGCCGTCCCGGCCCCGGGGGCGGTCGTCACCGCGGTCATCGACCTCAGGGCCGAGGGCTGAGGCCGTACCTGCCCGCCGGATGCACTCAGAAGGCCAGCACCGCGACCACCGCGAGATAGCCGACGAGCAGCAGGGTGCCTTCGAAGCCCAGCCGACCCCAACCCCGCACCTGGCGTACCAGCAGGCCACCGAGGAGCAGCGTCGTCATCAGCATCGCCGAGGTGGTGAGGAACAGTTCGTCGGTGCCCGCCTGGTGGTAGAGCGAACCGTCGCGGTAGAAGAGGTCGCCGACGACCAGGTTGAGCGCGTCGAGGCAGTTGCCGCCCAGGACCGCCGCGACGGCCAGGGTGACCGCGCCCCGGCGGACCGCGGCGATCGCCGTGATGGCCTCCGGCAACGCGTTGATCAGGCCCATCAGCACCCCGCCGACGAAGCCCGCACGCAGCCCGGTCGCGGCCACCAGGCTCTCCCCGGCCAGGGCGATGACCCAACCGCCGGCCGCGACGATCAGGCCGACCGCGACGAAGCGGACCCACAGTGCCGGCAACGGTGGACTGTCGAGCGGTCCGTGGCTCTGCGGCAGGTCCTGGCGGGTGTCGACGGTGTCGACCGCTTGCCAGTACGGCGTAACGTCGGTGGAGTGCACGATCATGACGCCGCCGACGTAACAGCCCACCATCACCACCGAGACCGGGTGGACGCCGGCCACCGTCGCGTCAGGGGTGTAGGTGCCGAGCAGGGCGAGCGCCAGCAGCGCCAGCAGCAGGCAGCCGAAGAGCACGTTGGACAGCGAGGCGCTCGCGTGTTCGAGGTTGACCCGGCGGTAGAACAGGTCGGCGACCGCGACCGCGGTGGTCTGCGCGGCGATGCCGCCGACGGCGTTGCTGTACGCCAGTTGCGGCGCGGCGCCGGCGGCCGTCACCGCGGTCATCACGATGCCCGACAGCGAGGTCGCCAGGCCGAAGAAGATCGCCCCGAACAGCGCCTCGCCCCAGCCGGTGCGGTCGGCGAGTGCGTCGCCGAGGGCCACCAGTCGGACACTGCCCACCACAGTGAGTCCGCCGGCGGCGACGAACGCCACGACCGACCAGGAGATCGGCCAGCTCGCCGCGAGCACCGCGTCAGTCACAGGGAGCATTCTCTACCATGAGCTGCACAAAACCCGGCAGATCACCGTATAGCGCCCCGGCGAGCTCACAGGAGTCGTTCAGAAACCGCTGATATCGTCTGATCCACGTCCATTATGGACGCCTTGCCTCCGGCACCCGATCCCGCACAACGGATACGACATCACCGAACGAGAGGAACGTACGTGGTCTTCAAGAAGATGTTGGGCGCCCTGGGCATCGGCGCCCCCAGCGTCGACACGGTGCTGCCCAACCCCAACATCCGCCCCGGCCTGGTCCTCAGCGGCCAGGTCAACCTGGTCGGCGGCAGCCACGAGACCCAGCTCGACCAGATCACCGTCAGCCTGGTCACCCGGGTGGAGGTGGAGGCCGGCGGCGAGGACCACAACGCGACGGCCGAGTTCCACCGGGTCGCGGTGGGTGGCGGATTCTCCCTACGGGAGGGCCAGCAGGTCTCGTTGCCCTTCCAGTTCGCCGTACCGTGGGAGACCCCGGTGACGGACGTGTACGGCCAGCGGCTGCACGGGATGACCATGGGGCTGCGCACCGAGGTGGCGATCCCGGGCGCGATCGACCGGGGCGACCTCGACGCGGTGCACGTGCACCCGCTACCGGTGCAGGAGCGCATCCTGGAGGCCTTCGCCCGGCTCGGTTTCGGCTTCAAGGGCGCCGATCTGGAGTACGGCCGGCTGCACGGCGTACCGCAGACCCTGCCGTTCTACCAGGAAATCGAGTACTTCGCCGCACCGCAGTACGCCGGCGGCATCCGGGAGGTCGAGCTGACCTTCGTCGCCAGCGAGTACGGCGTGGACGTCGTGTTGGAGTTCGACAAGCGCGGCGGGCTGTTCACCCCGGGCCACGACTCGTACGGCCGTTACCGGGTCAGCCACGCCGACGCCGACACCGTGGACTGGACGGCGCAGGTGGACGGCTGGGTCCGACAGGCACTTTCCCAGCGGCAGTCGTTCCTCGGCGGCGGCGGGTACGGCCAGCCGATGCACGGCGGGTACCCGCCGGCCCATCGGGGCGGGTCCGGCATGGGCGGCATGGTCGCGGGGGCGGTCGGCGGTGCCGCGCTCGGCTTCGCCGGCGGGATGGTCGCCGGCGAGGTGTTCGACAGCTTCGGCGACGACGGCGGCGGCGACGAGGACTTCGGCGAGGAGTGACCGACGTACGGTCGTGGGCGTCCGGGTGCGACGCGGGAGACGCGTCGCACAAATGCGGATGCCCACGACCATGTCGACCTCCGGCGACAATTGTCGCGCGCCTACCCACCTCCACTTCACCCGTACGAACGCCGTTTCTTGCCGTCACGGACGTCGGCGGCAGGCTGCCCGGAGTCGACAGGTGTCAACAAACCGTCCTATTACCAATGTCCCGGCAGTCCACGGCCGCGCATGGGCACCACCACCAATCAGCGCAACCTCCGGCGCCAATTCGTCCATGAGGGACATCAGGTGGCCACCAATGAAGGAATTCACTCTGATCATTCACAGCGGAGGATTGCACAGCCGCCGATGCTGATTTAGCGTGAGGCGAACCGACCGCCGAATACGGCCACCCCGTCCTGAGCGGCGGCACCAGCACGACCGGCGAGGGTGACGACGTTGCGTATCCAGATCCTCGGCCAGGTGCGCGCCTGGCGCGACGGTGAACAGCTGGATCTCGGACCGGCCGCGCAGCGGGCCGTGCTCGGCCTGCTCGCGCTGGCCTGTGGCCAGCCGGTGCGCACCGCCGAGATCTCCGCGGTCGTGTGGCCCGACCGTAGTCCGCCGCCGAGTGCGCGCAACGTCATCCAGACCCACGTCAAGCACCTGCGCCGTCGACTCGAGCCGGACCGTCCCCCGCGTGCGCCCAGCCAGGTGCTGCGACAGGTCGGGGACGGCTACGCCCTGCAGCTGCCGGACTCCGCCGTGGACGCCCTGCGCTTTCGCGACCTGCTGATCGCCGCCACCGGCCGGCAGCGCGCCGGCGACCTGCGCCGCGCCGCCGACGAGCTCGAGGAGGCGCTCGCCCTGTGGCACGGCCCACCGATGGCGGACATCCCGGACCTCACCACCCATCCCAGGGTGGTCGCCCTCGTGGAGGAACGGCACGCCGCGCTCGCCCGCTACGGCGAAGTCATGATCGCTTCGGGGCGGGCCGCCGAGGCGGTACCGGCGCTGGAGGAGGCCGCCGCCGCCCAGCCACTGGACGAGGCGGCCCAGGCCCGGCTCATCCGTGCCTACCAGGCCGCCGGCCAACGTGCCCGCGCCTTCCACACCTATCATCAGGTCAGGCACCGCCTCACCGACGAACTCGGTGTCGATCCCGGACCCGAGTTGTCGGCGGCGCACACCACGCTGCTGCACGACGAAGATCCGAACACTGCCGCCGCGGGGCCGGCCCCGACCGGCGCACAGCGGTCCGACCAACGGGACACCCGTACGGCCCCTGCCGCACCGGCCCAGCTGCCCGCCGACATCCCGGACTTCACCGGCCGGGGCACCGAACTGGCCCGGCTGGACAGTCTGCTCGACGCCACCGACCCGGGCGGTGGCACCGTGCCGGGCGTGACGCTCGTCGCGACCTCGGGGACCGCCGGCGTCGGTAAGACGGCGCTGGCCATCCGCTGGGCGCACCGCGTCCGGCACCGGTTCCCCGACGGCCAGCTCTACGTCGACCTGCAGGGTTACGACGCCGGCCAGCCGGTCTCCCCCGGTCACGCGCTCGCCGGTTTCCTGCGGGCGCTCGGTGTCACCGGGCCCGACCTGCCGCTTGATCTCGACGAACGAGCGGCCTGCTACCGGAGCCTGGTCGACGGCCGCAGACTGCTGGTGGTGCTGGACAACGCCGCCTCCGCCGAGCAGGTCCGGCCGCTGCTACCCGGCTCGCCGTCATGCTTCGTCCTGGTCACCAGCCGGGACTCCCTCGCCGGTCTGGTGGCCCGGCACGGGGCCCGGCGCATCGACCTCGACCCGCTGCCGTTGGACGAGGCCGTCGCCCTGATCCACCGGCTGATCGGTGCCCGGGTGACCGCCGAACACACCGCCGCCGCCGTGCTCGCCGCGCAGTGCGCCAGACTCCCGCTGGCGTTACGGGTGGCGGCGGAGATGGCCGCCACCCGCCCGGGCGCGCCACTGGTGGAACTGGTACGGGAACTGGCCGACCAGCACCGCCGGCTGGACCTGCTCGATGCCGGCGGCGACCTGCGTACCGGCGTGCGGGCCGTCTTCTCCTGGTCCTACCTGCATCTGCCGACGGACGCCGCCCGCGCGTTCCGGCTGCTGGGCCTGCATCCCGGTCCGGGACTGGAGCCGTACGCCGCCGCTGCGGTCATCGGTACGACAGTGGCCGACGCCCGCCGGCTGCTGGACCTGCTCGCCCGCGCCCACCTGCTCGAACGTGGTCCCCAGCACCGGTACGGCATGCACGACCTGCTCCGTGCCTACGCGGTGGACCTCGCCGAGGCGCAGGACGCGCCGGTCGACCGGCACCGGTCGATGACCGCGCTGTTCGACCACTACCTGCACACCGCGGCGACAGCGATGGACCTGCTGTATCCGGCCGAGCGCCACCGCCGACCGGCGGTCACCGGCCCGTTGGCGGCCGCCCGGCCGCTGGCCGACCCGGCGAACGCCCGGTCCTGGCTGGAGCAGGAACGGGCGAACCTGGTCGCCATCATGGCGCACTCCGCCGGGCACGGCTGGCCCGAGCATGCCCGTCGGCTCGTGCTCACCGTCTTCCGCTACCTGGAAGGCGCCGGGCACTACCCGGACGCGGTGACCGCGCACCAGCACGGTCTGCTCGCCGCGGCGGCGATCGGCGACCGCGACTCACAGGCCCACATGATGACGAACATCGCGGTCGTCTACGGCATGCAGGGGCACCGGAAGCTGGTCGTCGACCATCTGCAACGCGCCCTGGTGCTGTACCGGCAGACCGGCGAACGCGCCGGTGAGGCACGGGCGCTGGGCAATCTCGGTGTCTTCCACGGCCAGCAGGGCCAGTACGACCAGGCCCGGGAACACCTGCAGGAGGCGCTCACGCTGCTGCGGGCCACCGGGGAGACCCACGGCGAGGCGATGGCGCTGGGCAACCTCGGCTGGATTCATGTCCTGCAGGGCCGCTACGCCGAGGCCAGCGAACACCTCGACCGGGCCATCGTCCTGTGCCGACGGATCGGCCACCGGGTCGGGATGGCGTTCGCGCTGGACTCCTTCGGCCAACTCCACGCCCGGCTCGGGCGGTTCCGGGACGCCGCCGACCACCACGGTCGGGCATTGCAGATCTACCGTGACACCAGGCAGCCGGTGGGTCAGGCCTCGGCGCTGGTCGGTCTGGCGGACGCGCTGATGGAGGTCGGGGACCCGGCAGCCGCCCGCGAGCACTACCGGCAGGCGTTGTCGATCGCCGCCCAGATCGGTGACCGGACGCAGCAGGCCCGGGCCCACGCCGGGCTGGCCCGGGCCGGGCAGCGGCTGGTCGACACCGACCGGGCGCCGGCAGCCGGGCCGGAACGCACCCCGGACGAGGTGTGGGACCACTGGTGCCACGCGCTGTCGCACTTCAGCGCCATCGGTGCCCCGGAGGCCGAGCAGATCCGCGCGCATCTGGCGGCGGTGGGCCGCCACCGCGACGAGGTCGGCGTCAGCGCGCCGGCACCGGGTCGCTGACCAGCGCACCGACACCCCGCTGTCGACGTCGGTGCAGATACTCGGCGAGCGCCAGTCCGCCGGCACCGACCGCGACGTCGCTGAGCACCGACACCACCCGGCTGGCCAACACGACGGTGCCGGCCAGGGGCAGTGGCATCACCGTGGCCAGTCCCACGACGAGCACCGCCTCCCGCACCCCGATGCCGTCCGGGGCGATCATCACCAGCAGCCCGGTGACCGTCGCCAACCCGAACCCGGCCACACACACGAGGTAGGAACGGCCGGGCGGCGCCCCGGCCACCACGGCCAGCACCCACAGGTGATGTCCGGAGACCCACCAGGACAGCGCCTGCGCGACGATCGCGCGGCGGACGCCACCCGGGGTGGCACCGAACTGCGGCTCCGGCCGCCGCAGCAGCCTCGCGGCGAACCGTACGGTCCGGTCGAGCAACTGCGGGCGGATCAGCAGGACCACCACCGGCAGGGCGGCCAGCAGCAGCCACCACACCCCGCCACCGACGACCGCCGGGCCGGCGGCGATGCCGATGGTCAGCCCGGTGAGCGCCACGATGCTCCAGCTGACCGCGAACACCGACGCCAGCCGGACCGGACCGACGTCGACCTGCCTACCCAGCCGCAGCAGCACCGGCACCGCGACGAACCGGCCCGGCACGAACTTCACCAGGAACCCGACGAAGAAGATCCGCAGTGCGGTCCAGGTGGGCACCTGGGCACCGAGATCGACGAAGACCGCGCGCCAGGACAGCACGCCGAGGGCCAGGCCGAGACAGTTGATCCCGATCGCGGCCGCCACCGCCAGGTAGCCGGTCACCGGATCCAGCGAAGCGGCCAGTTCGACGACCGGGGTCCAGTCCTGGGTACGCAGCACGGTCACCACGCCGACGACGAGCAGCACCACGAAGAGCACCACGAAGGCCCGGTTCAGTAGCCGCCACCAGCGACTCCAGCGGCCCGCCGGGCGCATCCCGCCGACCGCCGGTGGCATCCCGCCGCTCACCGGTCGGCCCGCCGCGAGCTGGCCGGTGCGCGCCATCTGCTCCGCAGCGCCGCAGCAGCGAACCCGGCGGCCATGCCGGCCAACTGGGTGGTGTGCATGACGAAGTGCATGCCGACGAAGTACACCAGGAAGCGGTTGCCCTTGCGTCGCCACACGAAGCGCAGCAGTCCACGGTCGACGACGAGGAAGGCCGCGCCGAACAACGCCGGTAGCACCAGTAGCCACTTGTCGAACAGCGCCAACGGGAGGGTGACCAACGCCGCCGTACAGCAGAACATGGCCACGGCCGCGGCGACGTCGAAGCCGCGCCCCGGTCGGTCCGTACCGTCGGACAGGCCCGACGTGTGCGGTCGGTGCGGCGACCGCCGCCGGGCGCCGACCAGGGTGCCGGCGAGCAGCGCGCCGTAGCTGACGGCGCGCCGGACGTGCTCGGCGAGAAACGGCCCCAGTCGGTCGACGTCGTCGTGGCGGCCGATCACCTGCGCGCTCATCCTGATCTGGTAACGCTGCGGCAGCCGGGTGCCGAACTCGACGTCCTCGGAGTCGCGCAGGCGCTCGTCGAATCCACCGACCGCGTCGAACGCCTCGCGACGGATCGCGGTGAGTGCGAACAGGGTCGAGTCCGCGACGCCCGCGCGCCGACGCCGCCAGTAGTGCTCGAACAGTGTCTTGTACACCTCCACCGGGCCGTCGGCGGCGAACGGCTCGGCGGCGTAGATGCCCTGCACCACACCGCACTCGGGGTGCGCGGCCAGCACCCGCAGCGCGTTGCCGATCGCGTCCGGCGCGAGCGCGATGTCGGAGTCGAGGAAGAAGAGCACCTCACCGGTGGCGAGGGCGGCACCGGCGTTGCGGGCCGCCGAGACGCCCCGGTTGGCAGGCAGGCAGACCAGTTGGCACGGCAGGCCGGCGGCGATCTCCCGGGACCCGTCGGTGCTGGCGTCGTCGACCACGACCACCTCCACCGGCTGGCAGGTCTGCCGGTACACCGACCGTACGCATTCGGCCAACGTCTTGGCCTTGTTGTACGTCGGAATGATCACCGACACCCTCGGCACCCCGGTCACCACGACACCCACATCGTCTGAGGCAGGTGGTCCGACATTCCCCGCGCGTCGCCGAACTCGTACCGGTGCACGGTCAGCGGATCCGAGACCAGTGCCCAGTCCAGCCGCCACGCCGACGGCTGCTCGGTCGGCCACGAGCCCGGGTAGAAGGACCTGCTGGCCGACACCGCGTCACGCAACCCCGAGGGCAGCCGGCGGGTGTCCCCCATCGCCGGCGTCGTGTTGAGGTCACCGGCCAGCAGCACCGGGTACGGGTTGGCCGCCACATCGGCGGCGAGCACCCGCCACTGTGCGAGGCGGCGCTGCCGCTGTTGGCGTACCGTGTCGTGGAACTGCCGGCTGAACACGCTCGGTCCGCCCACCCACAGCGGCACCGGCAGATGCGCGTTGTACGTCGAGAGCACCCGGTCGCCGACCTGCAGGTCGGTCCGGAGCACCTGGTAGTGCCAGAAGTCCACGAAGTCGTCCGGTGCCGGGGGCAGCCCGGCGGCCTCCAACGGCACCTGCTCGACGATCGGGAACCGCGACACGGTGACCAGTTCGCCGACGACCGCGACGTGGTAGCCGGGCAGCTCGCGGGCCAGCCGGTCCAGGTCGTCGATCGGCACGATCGCCCCGTCGACCTCGGCGATGTACTCCTGCAGCAGGTACACGTCGGCCCGCTGATCGCGCAGCAGCCGGTAGAAGTCCGCCGGCTGCTCACCGGAATGCCAGTAGCCGGTGTTCCAGGACACCACCCGTACCGCCTCCGCCGGCACCGGCTGCTCGCCACGCAGCGGACCCGGCAGGTTGATCCCGGACAGCCCGGCCCCGAGGATCAGGGCCGCCGCGCACAACAGCGCCGCGGGCCGCCGGGTCCGCCGGCACCCGGCGGCCGCCGCCGCGAACGTCAACGGTACGGCGACGAACAGCAGCGGCGGGGTCAGCTCGGCCAGCAGCCACCACCACACCCGCCCGCTGAGTGCCCGGTGGGCCAGCACGTACAGCAGCCACACCGCCGAGCCGGTCAGGAACAGCCGGCCCAGCCAGCGCCGCCACCACCGCCCCCAGGGCCCCGGCCCCGGT
Organism: Solwaraspora sp. WMMA2101; assembly: GCF_049179175.1. NCBI lineage: Bacteria > Bacillati > Actinomycetota > Actinomycetes > Micromonosporales > Micromonosporaceae > Solwaraspora > Solwaraspora sp. WMMA2101. The sequence continues at coordinate 270,236 of NZ_JBMHMA010000006.1, forward strand.
GCGGCGGCGACGGCCTCCACCGGGGCCGGCGCGATCTGCGGTGACGCGGTCACGCGGTCGCCTCCACCGGAAAGGTGCTGTCGTAGAGCTGCCGGAACGGTCGCGACACCAGCCACTGCAGGGCACCGGCCGCCACCCCGGCGGTGATGGTCACGTTCACCAGGAAGTGCACCGCTACGAAGAACATCAGGAACACCGGGCCGCGCCGGCGGTAGGCCAGCGCATAAAGTTCGCGGTCGGCGGCGACCGACGCGGCGACCAGCGCGGCCGGGACGAGCAGCCACCACGGCCCGAACAGCACCGGCAGCGCCAACGCCGGCAGGGCGGCGGTCGCGATCAGGCTGCCCCAGGCTCGGGCGGCCGTCTCGAAGCCGGTGGCGAACCGGCGAGCCCGCGCGTACAGCGGGATCCGTAGCCGGGCCCGGTGGAACAGCTTGCGCAGCAGCGGCAGCAGCTCGTGGTCGTGGTCGTGCCGGCCGCGGACCCGGGAGGTCAGCCGCAACTGGTGCCGACGGGACAGCCGGTAGCCGTAGTCGACCTCCTCGGTCTGCTTGAGCGCCGGGTTGAACGGACCGATCTCCGCGTAGACGCGACGACGGATCGCGCACATCGCCGGAAACAGGAACGTCACGTTGCCTTCTCCGCTGGCCGACCAGTGGTGGTACTGCAGACCCCGGTAGCGGGCCACCAACGTGTCGTGCAGCAACGGCTCCGGGTCCTCGATCCCGCAGACCGCCCCGACCTGCGGTTCGGCCTCGAGCAGCGCCACCGCCTCGGCGACGGCGTCGGGTGCCATCGCCACGTCGGCATCGACGAAGAACAGGATCTCGCCGGTGGTGTTCGCCACGCCGACGTTGCGGGCCCGGCCGCAGCCGCCGTTGTCCGGCAGGGCGATCACCCGTACGCCGAGGGCCCGCGCGACCGCCACCGAGTCGTCGGTGCTGTGGTCGTCGACCACCAGCACCTCGATCTGCGGATAGGTCTGCGCGGCGATGGCCCGCAGGCACACGTGCAGGGAGGCGGCGTAGTTGTAGCTCGGCACGATCACCGAGACCTTCGGCAGCGTCATGTCACACCGCCTGCGCCGGCTTGTCGTAGAGCCGCCGGAACGCCCGCGAGGTCAGGTAGCTGGCGAAGCCGGTGGCCGCCGCGACCGCCATGACCACGTTGAGGAAGAAGTGCATGGCGACAAAGTAGGCGACGAACAGCGGGTTGCGGCGAGCCGCGACGAACCGGTACATCGGCCAGTCGCAGGTGACGAAGCCGGCGGCGGCGAGTACCGGCAGCACACTCCACCAGGGACCGAACACCAGCGGCGCGACGGCGGTCAGCACCACCAGCAGCGCGGCGACGCTGCTCCAGGCCCGGGGCCCACTGCGCAGCCCGCCGGGGAAGGTCGGATTCTGGGCGTACATCGGAATGTGCAACCTGGTGCGGGTGAAGACCTTGCGGATCATCACCCGCAGTTCGTGGTCGTGGTCGTGGACCCCCCGCACCGCCGGGGTCAGCCAGATCTCGTACCGGCTGGCCAGCCGGAAGCCGTAGTCGGCGTTCTCGGTCTCCCGCAGCCGGGGGTTGAACGGGCCGATCTCGGCGAACACCTCGGCCCGCATCGCCAGCAACGCGGTGTACATGGTGTAGATCCGGCCCTCGTCGGCGATCAGCCAGTAGGACTGCTGCATACAGCGGTACTCCTCGACCAGGCTGTCGCGGATCAGCGGCACCGGGTCGTAGTTGCCGCAGACCGCGCCGATCTGCGGCCGCTCGGTGAGCAGGGCCACCGCGTTGGCCACGGCGTCCGGCTTGGCCGCGACGTCGGAGTCGACGAAGAACAGGATCTCGCCGGTGGCGTGGGCGGCCCCGAGGTTGCGGGCCACCGACGGCCCGCCGTTGGCCGGGGTGCGCACCACCTGGACGCCGTACGACTCGGCCACCGCGACCGAGTCGTCGGTGCTGCAGTCGTCGACGACGATGATCTCCAGGCGAGGGTACGTCTGGGCTCGAAGGGCGGACAGGCACAGCCCGAGCGCCCGGGCGTAGTTGTAGTTCGGCACGATGACCGACACGAGCGGTTCAGACATGGACACACACACCGCTTTCACTGGTCACGAGGTTGCACTGTGGTGGGTTCGGGTGGCGCTGGGGTCAGGACGACGGGTAGTTGACGGCGAACAGGGCCGCGCCAACCACCACCGCCAGCAGGGCGGCGGTGGTCAGGATCAGCCGGTCGCGCAGCAGGGTCCGGACCGGGTCGCCGCCGCCTCGGCGGACCAGCACGGCCTGCAGGTACCGGGAGACCCCGAACAGGGTCAACGGAACGGCCGCCAGCAGCAGGGCGTCGCGGTGTGCGCCGACCGGCGCCTCGGAGTTGAGGTAGAGCAGGAACCCGAGGACCGCCACGGTCGCGTTCACGGTGATCAACTGGTCGGCCAGGCCGAGGTTGTAGCCGCGCAGCGCCGGGCGGTGCGCGGCACCGTCGACGGCGAGTTCCTGCCGACGTTTGCCGAGGATCAGCAGCAGGCAGGTGGCGAAGACCGTGGTCAGCAGCCAGGCGGACACCGGGCCGCCGGTCGCGGCGTAGCCGAGCAGGACGCGCAGCACGAATCCGGCGGCGACGACGCTGATGTCGATCAGCGGTACGTGTTTGAGCCACCGGCTGTACGCCAGGTTCAGCACCAGGTAGCCGGCCAGCGGCCACCAGGCGATGTCGGGTCCGACGACGACGGCCGTGCCGAGCAGCCCGGTCAGCACCGCAGCGATCGTCCAGGCCAACGTCGGCGAGATCCGGCCACTGGCCACCGGGCGGGACCGTTTGCCCGGGTGCCCCCGGTCCAAGTGCCGGTCGGCGACGTCGTTGACGACGTACACCAGCGACGACGCCAGGGTGAACAGCAGCACCGCCCACCCGACCCGGCCCACCGTCGCCGCGGTCCACGCCGGCGCGTCGAGCAGCGCCAGGGGCACCGCCAGCAGGTTCTTCGTCCACTGCTGCGGGCGCAGCAACGTGGTCAGGTCCGTGCCGGCGCGTACCGACCGGGCGATCCAGCCGGGCCGGACGTCGGCCGTCGGGCCGGCGGGGTCGCCCGCCACCGACCCGGGTGCCGGCATCGGCTCGGCTGCCACCTCCACAGCGGTCATCGCGCACCTCCTGTCAGAAGAAGACCTTGGCGGCGGCGAGGACGCCCTGGCGCCACGGATCCCGGCTGGTCCGGCCGCTGGCGGCGGGGCTGACGGCGGTGGCACGCTGCGCCTGCCACCAGCGGAACGTCTCCAGCACCGCGTCCTGGTTGCTGTACCGGGGGGTGAAGCCGAGTCGGTGCCGGGCGCGACCGATGTCGACGTACGAGTCGTCGCGCAGTTTGTGCAGCAGCCGCCCGTACACCGGGGAAAGCCCGGTGCGCTGCAGCAGGCCGAGCGCGGCGCGGGCCGGGCCGGCCGGCAGCGCCACGACCCGTTTGCCGTGCCCGGCCGCGTCGAGCACCGCCTGGAAGTCCTCGCGCAGGGTGCCGAACTCGGCGGCCCCGATGTTGTACGTGTCGTTGGCGACGGCGGCCGGTGCCCGCAGCACGGTGACGACGGCCTCGACCAGGTCGGCGACGTGCAGCATCTGGATCCGCACCCGGCCGTCACCGAGCACCGGGAAGTTGCGCCCTTCCTGGGCCCACTGGAACAGCATCGAGAACAGCCCCATCCGGCCGGGCCCCAGGAACGTCTTGGGCCGCAGCACCGGCAGCACCAGACCGGTGTCGCGGTAGCCGATCGCCAGCCGTTCGGCGTCGGCCTTGGCGGTGCTGTACGGATCCACCGGCGCGTACGGGTGTTCCTCCGGCGTGGGCACCTGGCGGGGCAGTCCGTAGACGGCGGTCGAGGAGATGTAGACCAGTCGGGCGACACCGGCCGTACGGGCGGCGTCGAGCACCGCGCGCGAGCCGTCGACCACGATGGAGCGGATCTGCGCCGCCGGGTAGCTCGGCAGCGCGGCGGCGCAGTGCACGACCGCGTCGACGCAGTCGAAGGCGACCCGCAGCACTGCCGGATCCCGCACGTCACCGACCAGGTGCCGGTACCCGCCGGTCGGACCGCCGGGTGCCGGCTCACGCAGGTCGACCCCGACGACCTCGGCACCGTCGGCGACGAGTCGGGCCACCACCGATGCGCCGAGCATCCCGGCGGCGCCGGTCACCGCGATCACCACAGCGAGCCCACCTTCTGCGCCACGAACCGGGTGAGCAGCCGGGTGAGGCCCTGGCCGAGCACGGTGTCGAGGCTGTCGAGGAAGTACTCGACGTCGTCGTCGGAGACGACCAGTGGCGGGCCGACCACCAACGGGCTGGCCCCGTTGAGGGTGTAGTAGGTGTAGATGTCGTGGTCGCGGTACAGCGCGTTGATCACCGCGCAGGTCACCACCTTGGTCCGCAGCCGGGGGTCGCGGGCCAGTCCGGCCGGGGCGAGCTTCGCCGCCAGGTCCAGTACCTTCGGTCCGCCGTCGATGAACACCCCCCACAGCGCTCCCGCGCCGGTCACGTCGGCTACCGAGTCGGGGTGCTGCTTGGCGATGCGGCGCAGCCCGGCGGCCAGCTGCTGTTCGATGTGTCGTGCCCGCGCCGGATAGTCGTCGTCGATGGCGACGTTGACCGCCTCGATGGCGGTGGCGCATTCCTCACCGAAGCCGTAGTAGGTGGTCGACGTCGAGTGCAGCAACGCGTCCATCGGATTGTCGTATGCCTTGCGGAAGATCGGCTCCCGCGCGACGTACGCCGAGATCGACGACTTGCCGCCACCGAAGGACTTGGAGGTGGTCAGTACGTCCGGCAGCAGACCCGGGTACCGCATGAAATAGAACAGACTGCCGGTCTTGCCCCACCCGGTGTAGATCTCGTCGAAGATGAGCACTATGCGGTGCGCGGTGCACAGTTCCCGCAGCCCGCGCAGGAACTCCTCGCTGCACCAGCGCATCGTCGAGGCACTGAACGGCTCGATCAGGATCGCGTACACGTCGTCAGGATGGGCGGCGACGGCGGCCCGTACCGATTCCAGGTCATCGTACTGAAACGTGACGACCCCGGAAATGCCGGGAAATTTGAAGTGGTTCTGCGCGCCGCCAGTCAAACTACCCGAACCGAGCAGTTTTCCGTGGAAACTGATGTCGGCGCGCAGGATCGTATGGCGTCGCCCCCCGTGGTACTTGTAGGCGAGCTTGACCGCGCCTTCGACCGCCTCCGCCCCGGAGTTCGGCAGGAACGACATGTTCAGGTCGCCGGGAAGCACCTCGGCCAGGTTGTGCGCCAGGCCGGCGACGTACGGCGAGAAGTAGGTCTTGTGCACCTCCATGCGGCGTCGCTCGGCGAATCGGCGCCGCACGGCCGTCACCCGGGGGTGGTTGTGTCCGTGGTTGAGCACGCCGACGCCGCCGGTGAAGTCGAGGATGCGCCGGCCGTCGCGCAGGTAAAGGTAGGCGCCCTCGGCGTGGTCGACCAGCTCGCGGCCGAAGCCGAAGGACGTCATCAGCCCGACCTGGCTGCGGTTGACGTACTGACGGTAGAGGTCGTGCACTCGCTTGACCGGAAGCTCGTCGCAGTCATCGACGCTGAACAGAGCCACCACGCATCGGCCCTTTCTCCAGAGCAGGTGGAATTCTCCTGAAACCGGTGTCGGCGTCGGGCGTCCACCAGGAGTCGGCATGGATTTTTCCGGACCGCACTGAATGGCGACTGGAGCGCCACTGAATTGATGCTGGATCACGGTTGGACGACCACAGGGACCAATTGACCAGGGACGCTGCCACGGATAGCCTTTCGCCCAGTCACGACGGCGGGGTGAACCTCCCCGGTCCCCGCACTCCGACAAGGTGGTGTCCGTGCCTACGCACGTATCGGTCGTCATTCCTGCCTACAACAACGAACGCACCCTGCACGCCTGCCTGTCCGCGGTGTACGCCCAGACGCATCCGCCGACCGAGGTGATCGTGGTCGACGACGCGAGTACCGACCGCACCCGGGAGATCGCCCGCCAGTTCCCGGTACGGCTGTTGCACACACCGGTCAACAGCGGCCCGGCCGCCGCCCGCAACCGGGGCATCCGGGCCAGCACCGGCGCGGTGATCCTGTTCGTGGACGCCGACTGCGCCCCGACCCCCACCGCGCTCACCACCGCGCTGGACATCCTCGCTCGGACACCGGGTATCGACTGCGTACACGGGATCTACCTGACCGAGCCGCTGTACGACGACGGCCCGGTCGAGGCGTACCGCCTGCTGCACGCGCACTACTGGCGGCTACGCAGCGTCGGCCGGGTCCGGACCGCGATCTTCGCACTCTGCGCGGTGCGCCGCGACGTCTTCGACGACGTCGGACTCTTCGACGAACGGTTGCGGGCCTCCGAGGACGTCGAACTCAGCGACCGGATGGCCGACCGGCACGGCATCTGGCTGTCCGCCGAGATGACCTGCCACCACGACGACGACAGCCGGCTGGGATCACTGCTGCGCAAGCAGTTCGGCCGCTCGCAACTGCTGGTGCCGGTGGCGGTGCGCGAACGCGGGCCGGCCGGGCTGCGCGCCAACCGACCGGCCGGGGTGCTGGCCACCGCCGCGATGCTGGCCACCCTGCCCCTGGCGGCGCTGACCCCGACGCTGCTGGTGCTGCCGGGCGCGGCGCTGGTCTGGTTCGCCGCCGCCGACCCCGGCCTGGTCCGGTTCGTCCGGCGCCAGCGCGGCACTGCGTTCGTCGGCTTCTTCCTCGCCCTGCACCTGCTGGTGCATCTGGCGATCGTCGGCGGCGCCGCGGTCGGCGGCGTACGGTTCCTGCTCGACCGCGACTTCGGCCCGAGCCGGCAGCTGCGCCCGAGGCCGGGCCGGTGACCGGGCCGACCCCGCCGGCCGGCGGGCGGGGACGCGACGAGGAACGCCCCGGCGGGAGCCCACTGATCGGAGGTCGGTCCACCGACGGACGCCTGGCGCGGGCGCGGGGGCGGGCCTGGGAGGCGATGTTCCTCGGGGTACGGACCTACCACCGGCTACGCATCCGCCCGGCGCACCCCGGGCCGACCTGGCCGGTGTTCCGGATCGACGCCGACACGGTCGCGCTCACCGTCGACGACGGTCCCGATCCCCGCTGGACCCCGGCGCTGCTCGACCTGCTGGCCCGCTACGACGTGCCGGCGACGTTCTTCCTGATCGGTGAGCGGGCCACCGCGTATCCGGAGCTGGCCCGGCGGATCGCGGCCGCCGGGCACCGGATCGGCAACCACTCGTTGCGGCATCCGATGCCGTTCGCGGCGCTGCCGACGGCCGCGCTGCGCGCCGAGATCACCCAGGCGCAGCAGCGGATCCTCGACGCTACCGGGGTACGGGCCGAACTGTTCCGCGCCCCCAGCGGCGGCTGGTCCACCGAGGTGCTCGCGGCGACCGCCGACGCCGGGCTGGTCCCGGTCGACTGGAGCGTCAACTCCAGCGACTGGAAGGAACCCGGCGTCGACCGCATCACCCGGACCCTGTCCCGGGCCCGCCCCGGGCACATCCTGCTCTGCCACGACGGCGGCGGCGACCGGTCGCAGACCGTGGCCGCGCTCGACACCGTACTGCCCCGGCTGCTGCGACGCGGACTGCGGTTCGCGCCGGTGCCCGGCCGACCCACCACCACCGACCAGGAGGCATGAGATGGCACACCCGATCTTCCGACTGGCCGGACGGCTGCTGAACTGGCCGTTGACCGTGCTGGTCCGCCCGTACCCCCGGCTCAACGCCATCGCCTGGGACCTGCAGTACGCCCTCGGGCTGTGGCGCTACCTCGACCGGGGCCGCGACCCGGTGCCGTTGGCGCTCGCCCAGCGGGTCACCGACCGGCCCCGGATCCTGGACCTGGGCTGCGGTACGACGGTCAATCTGGCGCTGCCGGCCGACGGGTACCGGCACTACCACGGGGTGGACATCAGTCGTACGGCGATCCGCCGGGCCAGGTCGCTGCGTCGGCCGAACACCTCGTTCGAGGTCGCCGACCTGGTCACCTACCAGAGCACCGCCAGGTACGACGCGATCCTGCTGCGCGAGGTGATGTACTACCTCACCCCGCAGGAGGCGATCGCCGTGCTGCGCCGCGCGGCCGGGATGCTCGACCCGGGCGGCCGGGTCCTGATCTGGCTGTACGACGGCACCGCAGCGGTGGCGGCGGTGCTGCCCCGGCTGCGGGAGTGCGGGTTGACGGTCCACGCCGAACTGCCCGACGGCGACACCGGTGACGGTGTCGTGCTGGTGCTGGGTGCCGACGACCCGGCGCACAGCAGGCAGCCGTGACCGCACCGGTGGCCGGTACGACGCCGGACCGGCCGTTGGTCAGGACCTGGCTGTACGCCGTGGCGATCGCGACCGGCCTGGCTGGCGCGGCGGCGGTGGTGCACCAGGTCACCGGACGGTTCTGGGGCGACCTCGGTGCCTACCGGGCCGGAGCGGTGGCCGCCGCCACCGGTGACGGCAACCTGTACCAGGCCAGCCACCTCACCCCCGACGGCATCGCCCTGGGTTTCACCTATCCACCCTTCGCCGCGCTGCTGATGCAGCCGCTGGCGGTGCTGAGCATGCCGGTCGCCGTCGCCACCTGGACCGTGGTCAGCGTCGTGGCGCTGGTCGCGGTGATCGGCCTGGTGCTGCACCAGGTCGGTACGCCGGACCGGCACCGGCCGGCCACGACGATCGGCGCGCTGGTCGCCGCGCTGCCGGTCTTCGCGGTCGCCGGGCACCTGCAGGTCGGGCAGGTCGGGCTGATCCTGATGTGGCTGGTGCTGGCGGATCTGGTCGGCGGCCGGCACCGCCGGTGGCACGGGCTCGGTGTGGGCATCGCCGCCGGGATCAAGCTCACCCCGTTGGTCTTCATCGGGCTGCTGGTGCTGACCGGCCGGTGGCGGGCCGCGGCCACCGCGCTCGGCGGCTTCGCCGCGACCGTCGCGGTCGGGTTCGCCTGGCGCCCGGCCGACTCGGCGTGGTTCTTCTCCGGCGGTCTGCTGGACACCGACCGGGTCACCGGTGACCCCCGTACCGTGCTCAACCAGTCGCTGGCCGGTGCGGTGACCCGGGTGGCGGACGACCCGACGCCGGGGTTCGTCTGGTGGGTGCTGGCCGCCGTGGCCGCCGTGGCCGGATTGGCAGTCGCCGTCGGTCAGCACCGCCGGGGCGACGTGCTGACCGCCGTCCTGGTCTGCGCCGCGACCGGCCTGCTGGTCTCCCCGGTCTCCTGGCACCACCACTGGGTGTGGTGGGTGCCGGCGCTGCTGCTGCTCGGCGGGCACGCCTGGCGGCACCGGCACCGGACGGCGACGGCCACCACCGTCGGCGTCTGGGTCGTGCTGGTCGCCAGCACCAGCTGGGTGCTGGCCGCCCCGGGCGGCTGGGACCTGCACTTCACCGGCCTCGGGCTGGTCTACAGCAACCTCTACGTACTGCTGGGCGTGGCCGGGATCGGCGTCGCCGGCTGGCGGCTGCGCCAGCCGACGGGGCCGCCTCGACCGGCGACCGTCGATACCCTGTCGGGCAGTCAACCGTGATCCGCGAAGGGACACGACCGTGCACATCTGACCATTCGGCACCACCGGGATGCAGGTCAGCGCGATCGGCCTCGGGGCCTGGCAGCTGGGCCGCTCGACACACTGGCCGGACGGCCCCGACGAGGCCGAGGCGGTGCGGATCGTGCACGCTGCGCTCGATGCCGGGGTCACCTTCATCGACACCGCACCGGGTTATGCCGACGGGGCCAGCGAGCTCAACATCGGCCGGGCGCTGACCGGCCGACGCCGCGACGAGGCGATCATCTGCACCAAGGTCGGCTACCTGCCCGACGGCAGCGAGAACTGGTCGGACAGCGAGATCGAGGCCTCGGTGGCCCGCAGCGCCCACCGGATGAACGTCGACCACGTCGACATCGTGGTGCTGCACAACCCACCGCCGGAGATCCTCGACGGCAGCCGATCCGACCACTACGACGTCCTGCAACGGCTGCAGGACAAGGGCCACATCCGGGCGTACGGGGCGTCGGTCGACTGGAGCGCGGACCTGGACATGGCCGCGGACACCAGCGCCTCCACCGCGTTCGAGGTCCGGCTGTCCGCGCTCTACCAGGAGCCGTGGCCGGCGGTGGGCCGGGCCCGCGACCGGGGCGCCGGCATCATCGTCAAGGTGCCGTTGGAGTCCGGCTGGCTGTCCGGGCGGTACACCGCCGACAGCGTGTTCACCGACGTACGGGACCGCTGGTCACGCGCGGACGTGGCGGTGCGGGCCGGCCTGGTACGGGAGTTCGCGGCGCTGCTGCCCGCCGGGGTGAGTCTGCTCTCCGGTGCGCTGCGGTTCCTGCTCAGCTACGACGCGGTGTCGACGGTCATCCCCGGCACCAAGTCGGTGGCACAACTGCACAGCAGCGTCGCCGCCGCCGCCGACGGGCCGCTGCCAGCCGAGGTGGTCGGGGCCATCCGCGCCTGGTACGACCAGCGGCTGGCCGCCGCGCCGCTGGACTGGTGAAGCGCCGGTGGGTGCGCCCCGGCCACGGCGTGGTCCGTCAGGGCGCACCCATCGGTCAGCCGCGTTCCAGCAGGTGCCCGACGACCTGTGGGACCAGCATCACCGGGCTGCCCGAGCCGTCCCGGCGCGGGTCGACCGGCGGCAACGCCACCGACTCGCCGGACTGGGTGGAGCCGACCGGACGGGAACCGATCCAGGCCAGGTCGAGCGCTGTCTCGCCCTTGAGGAACCGCTGCGCCCGTACGCCGCCGGTCGCCCGGCCCTTCGCGGGGTAGGCGGCGAACGGCGTCAGCTTCACGCCACGCCCGGTGCAGGTCACCACCATCGGTTCGCCGTGCGCCGGGTCGTCGGTGCGTACCGCCGCGAAGAACAGCACCCGGGCGTCGGTGGCGAGACTGATCCCGGCCATCCCGCCGCCCTTGAGCCCCTGCGGGCGGACCAGCTTCGCGGGAAACCGCAGCAGGGCGGCGTCGGTGGTCACGAACGCGAGGCTCTCGGTGCCGTCGGCGAGCCAACTGGCGCCGACCACCTCGTCACCGTCGCGCAGGCCGATGACCTCGAACTCGTCGGCGCGGACCGGCCACTCCGGCGCGCAGATCTTCACCACCCCCTGGCGGGTGCCCAGCGCCAGCCCGGGGGTGTCCCGCTGGGCCGCCGGGGCCAGGCCGACGACCCGCTCACCCGGGCCCAGCGCGGCGAGTTCGGTGGCGGGCATCCCGCCGGACAGCGACACCGTGCCGGCCCGCTGGGGCAGCACCGGCAGCGGCAGTACGTCGGTGCGGATCGCCCGACCCGCGCTGGTGATCAACAGCACCTGGCCCCGGGCGGTGGCCGGGACGACCGCCGCGACGGCGTCGTGGCGTTCCCGGCTGTTGCGGCGGGCGTCCTCGACGGATTCCTCGCTCTGCGCCACGGTCCGGGCGACCAGCCCGGTCGCCGACAGGATCACCTGGCAGGGGTCGTCGGCGACCTCCAGCGGCCCGGCCGGTACGGAGGCGGCCAGCACCTCCTTGAGGTCACCGTCGACCAGGGTGGTACGGCGGGGGGCGGCGAACTGCTTCGCCACCTGGGCCAGCTCGTCGGAGACCACCTTGCGTAGCACCGCCGGGTCGTCCAGGATGCGCGACAGCTCGGTGATCTCGCCGCGCAGCCGCTCCTGCTCGGTCTCCAGCTCCAGTCGGTCGAAGCGGGTGAGCCGCCGCAGCGGGGTGTCGAGAATGTAGCCGGCCTGCACGGTGCTCAGCCCGAACTCGGCCATCAGGGCGTCGCGGGCGGACTGCGCGTCGTCGCTGGCCCGGATCAGCCGGACCACCCGGTCGATGTCGAGCAGGGCGATGAGCAGCCCGTCGACGAGGTGCAGCCGCTCGGCGCGTTTGCGGCGGCGGAACTCGCTGCGTCGGGTCACCACCTCGTAGCGATGGGCGAGGAACGCTTCCAGCAGCTCCTTGAGGCCCAGCGTACGGGGTTGCCCGTCGACCAGGACCAGGTTGTTCACCCCGAACGACTGCTCCATCGGGGTCAACCGGTAGAGGTCGGCGAGCAGCGCCTGCGGGTTGACGCCGATCTTGCATTCGACGACCAGCCGGGTGCCGTTCTCCCGGTCGGTGAGATCCTTGACATCGGCGATGCCCTGCAGCCGTTTGGTCTTGGTGACCTCTTCGGTGATCTTTTCGATGATCCGTTCGGTGCCGACTCCGTACGGCAACTCGGTGACGGTGATCGCCTGCCGGCCACGGCTGCCCTCCAGCGGGCCGATCTGCACCTTGGCCCGCATCCGGACCACGCCCCGGCCGGTCTCGAAGGCCCGGCGCACCTCGTCGAGGCCGAGCAGCAGACCGCCGGTGGGCAGGTCCGGGCCGGGCACGAACTCCATCAGCTTGTCCAGCGTGGCGTCGGGGTGGCGGATCAGCCACCGGGTGGCGGCCACCACCTCCCCGAGGTTGTGCGGGATCATGTTGGTCGCCATCCCGACCGCGATCCCGGACGCCCCGTTGACCAGCAGGTTCGGAAACGCCGCCGGAAGCACCTTCGGCTCGGTCAGCGACCCGTCGTAGTTCGGCTTGACGTCGACGGTCTCCTCGTCGAGCTCACCGACAAGGAGCATCGCCGGGCGCGACATCCGCGCCTCGGTGTAGCGGCTGGCGGCCGGGCCGTCGTCGGGCGAGCCGAAGTTGCCGTGCCCGTCGATCAGCGGCACGTTGAGGGAGAAGTCCTGCGCCATCCGGACCATCGCGTCGTAGATGGCGGTGTCGCCGTGCGGGTGGAACTTGCCCATCACATCGCCCACCACCCGGGCCGACTTGACGTAGCCGCGGTCGGGACGATGGCCCTGCTCGCTCATCGAGTAGAGGATCCGCCGGTGCACCGGTTTGAGGCCGTCGCGCGCGTCGGGCAGGGCCCGCGCGTAGATGACCGAGTAGGCGTACTCCAGGTAGGAGTCCTGGATCTCGGTCTCCAGCGGGTTGTCCAGAATCCGGGCGCCGGCCTGGTCGAACGCGGACAGGTCCACCCGGGACTGCTTGCTCTTGCTGCGTGCCATCTACGTTTCCAACGCTTCCTCGATTGAGCGGGGCCTGCTCAGGCGTCGATGCTCTCCTGGTCGACCCGACCAGCGGAGTCGATCAACCAGTTGCGGCGGGGCTCGACCTTCTCCCCCATCAACAGCTCCAGGGTGCGGTCGGCGACCTCCGCGTCGGCCAGGGTGATCCGGCGCACGGAGCGGGTAGCCGGGTTCATGGTGGTCTCCCACAACTCGTCGGCGTCCATCTCACCGAGGCCCTTGAACCGGGGCACCGGGGTGACCACCTGCCGCCCGGACCGGGTCAGCCGCCGTACGGTCTGCTCCATCTCTGCCTCGGTGAAGGTGAAGATGGTCTCCGCGTTGCGCCCCTTGGTAGTGATCTTGTGCAGGGGCGGCATCGCCGCGTAGAGCCGACCCGCCTCGATCACCGGGCGCAGGTACTTGGCGAACAGGGTGATCAGCAGAGTACGGATGTGCGAGCCGTCGACGTCGGCGTCGGCCATCAGGATCACCCGGCCGTACCGCATGGCGGCCAGGTCGAAGGTGCGCCCGGTGCCGGCCCCGAGGACCTGGACGATCGCCGCGACCTCCGCGTTGCGCAACGTGTCGGCCAGGTTGGCCTTCTGCACGTTGAGGATCTTGCCCCGGATCGGCAGCAGCGCCTGGTACTCGGCGACCCGGGCCATCCGGGCCGAGCCGAGAGCGCTGTCGCCCTCCACGATGAACAGCTCGCTGCGCTGCAGTCCGGTCGACCGGCAGTCGACCAACTTCGGCGGCATCGACGCGCCCTCCAGGGCCGTCTTGCGCCGGGCGGCGTCCTTCTGCTGTTTCTGGGTGAGCCGGACCCGGGCCGCGTCGACCACCTTCTGCAGCACGGTCCGGGCCTCGGTGCGCGTCTTGCGCTCCTCGACCCACGTCTTGATGTGCCGCTCCACGATGCCCTGCACCACCCGGGTGATCCCGGCGGTGGAGAGTTCGTCCTTGGTCTGCGAGGTGAACTGCGGCTCCGGGATCCGCACATGCACCACGGCGGTCATGCCTTCCAGCACGTCGTCGACGGTCGGTGCGTCCTCCTTGGGCTTGAGCAGCCCCCGGGTGTTGCGTACGGCGTCGACGACGGCCCGGGTGACGCCGCGTTCGAAGCCGCGCCGGTGGGTGCCGCCGTGCACGTTGCGGATCGTGTTGGTGAAGCACTCGACGATCCGCTCGTAGCCGGTGCCCCAGGAGAGAGCGACCTCGATCTCGGCCCGACGCTGCACGTCCGACTGCATCACGCCGTTGGCGTCGGCGGCGTTCTCCTTGTAGGTGCCGGAACCGGTGATCAGCAGGGTGCCGCAGACCGGCTTGTCCCCGCCGGGGGTCAGGAACTCCACCATCTCGACCAGCCCACGCGGATGGTGGTAGACCTCCTCGACCGGCTCCGCCCCGGTGGCGTCGCGAAGCACGTAGGTGACGCCGGGGACGAGGAACGAGGTGTTGCGCAGCCGGGTCCGGACGGCCTCGACGTCCAACGCGGCGCCGGCGTCGAAGTAGCGGGCGTCGTACCAGTACCGCACGCAGGTGCCGGTGGCCTCGCCCCGTTTCATCCGGCCGACCGCCCGCAGCCCCGACTCGGGGGTGAACGGGGCCGCGGGGCCGGGGCCGTCGAACACCCCCGGCACGCCCCGTTGGAACGACATCTCGCTGACCCGGCCGTCCCGCTTGACCCGTACGTCGAACCGTAGGGACAGGGCGTTGACCGCCGAGGCGCCGACACCGTGCAGTCCGCCGGAGGCCTTGTAGCCGGAGCCGCCGAACTTGCCGCCGGCGTGCAGCCGGGTGAGCACCAGCTCGACCCCGGACAGCCCGGACCGGGTGTGCACGTCGGTGGGGATGCCCCGGCCGTCGTCGTCGATCTGCACCGAGCCGTCGGCGTGCAGGGTGACCTCGATCCGGCTGGCGTGCCCGGCGATCCCCTCGTCGGTGGCGTTGTCGAGGATCTCGTTGAGCAGGTGACCGACGCCCCGGCTGTCGGTCGAGCCGATGTACATGCCGGGCCGCTTACGGACGGCGTCCAGCCCTTCGAGGTGGGTGAGGTCGTCTGCTCCGTACAGCGTCTCAGGTTGTGCAGTCAACGCGTCGAACTCCCGGGTGCCGGCCAGCGCGCCCCTGTCCACGCCGGCACGGACGCCGACGGGCGGGACCCGGTGGCCTGCGGGCCACCGCCTGACGAGCGTAACCGCAGCCCCCGACAGGGCCGCGCCGGGCCGGAAAGCCGGGCCGGCGTGGCGGACACGTGCCGCCGGCCGGTGCACGAGGGTGTCATTCCTCGCGCACCGGCCGGCCAGGTGATCGGGTCGGTCAGCTGGAGCTACAGGTCGGTGTCATCCCGCTGCCGCTGCCGGTGCCCTGGAAACCGAACTCGGTCGACTGCCCGGCGCCGATCCGGCCGTTGTAGGACACGTTGGCGAACCGCACCGAGCCGGTACTGCCGCTGGCCTGGGCGTTCCAGGTGTTGGTGACCGCGGCCCCGGACGGGATCGTCATGGTCACCGCCCAACTGTTGGTGCCCGAGGAGCCGGCGGTGACCCGCACTGTCGCCACGAACCCACCCTGCCACTGGTTGAGCGAGACGGTGGCGGAGCAGTTGCCGGGCGGTGGTGGTGCCGTGGTCGGTGGCGCCGTGGTCGGCGGCGCGGTCGTCGGGGGTGCCGTGGTCGGCGGCGCGGTCGTCGGCGGCGCCGTGGTCGGCAGCGGGGTGCCGCTGTTCAGCGCGGCGAGAGTGGCGTCGTACGCCTGCTTCTTGTTGCCGTTGTTGTCGAACAGCAGCGGCGTGCCGTAGGACCGCCACGAGTCGCTGTCCCGGATGCCCCACACCGTGATCCCGGTGCATCGGGCGATCGCCAGACAGTCGTTGACCACACCCCGGTACGCGTTGGCCTGTGCCTGCCCCGAGCCTTCGATGTCGAGCTCGGTGATCTGCACGTCCACACCCAGCGCGGCGAAGCTCGACAGCGTGGTGCGGTAGTTCGACGGGTACGGCGACTGGGGGTTGAAGTGCGACTGCAGACCGACGCAGTCGATCGGCACACCCCGCTGCTTGAAGTCCCGCACCAGGTTGTACGCCGCCTGGGTCTTCGCCCACGACCAGTTGTCGATGTTGTAGTCGTTGTAACACAGCTTCGCACCCGGGTCGGCCGCCCGGGCGGCCCGGAACGCCGCCTCGATCCAGTCGTTACCGGTGCGCTGCAGGTTCGAGTTACGCCGGGCACCGGAGTTGCCGTCGTCGAACGCCTCGTTGACCACGTCCCAGGAGTGGATCTTGCCCCGGTAGTAGGACGCGACCCGGGTGACGTGGTTGAGCATCGCCTGCCGCAGCGCGGTGCCCTCCATCTGCTCCATCCAGGCCGGCTGCTGCGAGTGCCAGGCCAGGGTGTGACCGCGTACCGACATGCCCCGGGCCAGGGCGTGGTTGACGATCCGGTCCCCGTTGGTGAAGTTGAACTGGTTCGGCTGCGGCTCGGTCGCGTTGATCTTCATCTCGTTCTCGGCGGTGACGCTGTTGAACTCCCGGTTCAGGATGTTCACGTACGTCGAATCACCGAGCTTGTGGGCGGCGACGGCGGCACCGAAGTACCGGCCGGTCTGGGCGGCGGCCGCCCCGAGGGTGGACTCGGCGGCGTTGGCGGAGCTGGCGTACAGCAGGGCGGTGCCGGCCGCGAGGGCCACCACCGCGACCGAAGCCAGGGCGGCCCGCGGTCCCCTTCTCCTCGATCTGCTGGCGTGATGGTCTGTCATGTCGGTGATTGCCTCTCGGTACAGGATGTGGACGGCACAAACCTCGGCCACGCATCGACCATGGTCGAAGTTCTGCCCGGATGCTAACGGAAATATTCCGGAAACTCAATGTTGAACTCAGCCATGCCGCACCGGCCCCGATCGACATCGGCGCACGTCAAAGCGGCCAACCGTCGGCACACCACGATCGACAGCACCGAAAATCTTTCGGAACGGTGGCCATCGGGTGCAGCATCGGACAGTCGGCGGACCACCCTGGCCCCGACTCGACGCCCCGAACGGTTCCGGCCCACGCGCCGGTCAGCCGCGACCCACGACCACACCTGGGTCGCGGGCGCGACGTCAGCGGTACCTGTCGCGCTGCGGCGTCGAGGTGCCCGACCGCGCCCGGACATGCGGCATGGACACCCGCCGGTCAGCTGCGACTCGCCCGACCGCTGTATGAAACTGTGTCAGATCCTAGCTCCGGGAGGAAGCACCATGCCGCAGTTGTCGTCCGTCACCCTCGACGACGTCCGCGCCGCCGCCGCGCGGATCGCGGGAGTCGCGCACCGTACGCCGGTGCTGCGCTCACGCACGCTGGACGCACTGGTCGGTGCCGAGGTCTTCGTCAAGTGCGAGAACCTGCAACGGGTCGGTGCCTTCAAGTTCCGTGGCGCCTACCACGCGATCTCCCGCCTGTCCCCCGACGAACTGGCGCACGGAGTCGTCGCCTACTCCTCCGGCAACCACGCCCAGGCCGTCGCGCTGGCCGCGCGGGAACTGGGCACGACCGCGGTCATCGTCATGCCCACCGACACGCCCACGTCGAAGGTCGCCGCCGTCACCGGCTACGGCGCGCAGATCGTCACCTACGACCGGTACACCGGCGATCGGGTCGCCATCGGTGCGGCACTCGCCGCGGAACGTGGATCGGTGCTGATCCCTCCCTACGAACACCCGCATGTGATCGCCGGGCAGGGCACGGCCGCACTGGAACTGATCGAACAGGCGGGTCGGCTCGACGCCGTACTGGTGCCGGTCGGCGGGGGCGGGCTCGCCGCAGGCACCGCCGTCGCGGCCACCGGCGTCAGCCCGGGCATCCGGGTCGTCGGCGTCGAACCCGCCGCCGGGGACGACACCCGACGGTCCCTGGCGGCCGGCCACCGGGTCGCCATCGAGGTCCCCCGCACCATCGCCGACGGCCAGGCCGCCGAGATTCCCGGCGAACTGACCTTCGCCATCAACCGACGGCTGCTCGACAGCGTCGTCGTGGTCGACGACGCCGAGATCCGCGCGGCGATGCGGTTCGCGTTCGACCGGCTGAAGATGGCCGTCGAGCCCAGCGGTGCCACCGGTCTCGCCGCGTTGCTGACCCACCGGCTGGACCCGATGCCCGCCCGGGTCGGCGTCGTCATCTCCGGCGGCAACATCGACACCCGACGCTTCATTGACCTGCTCGGCACCGGCTGACAGCGGTCCGGCACGCCGGGGTCGGCCGGGTGCCCGGCCGACCCCGGCGTGCCGGACCGCCTGCGTGAGACGCAGGCGGTCCGGCCGCGTCACAACCAGCGCTTGTTCAGCAGCAGACTCGGCGTGCCGGCCAGGTTCCCGGAGACCGCACCAGGGACCCCGTTGGCCACGATCCAGTTGTGCACCGTCGACTGGGGCACGTCACCGTAGATCGACTTGTACAGCGCAGCGACCCCGGTCGCGTGCGGCGCAGCCATCGACGTACCGTTGACCGACCTGGTGGTCGACGTCGGATAGGTCGACACGATCGCCGATCCCGGGGCGTAGATGTCCACGCACGATCCCGTCGACGAGAAGCTGGCCCGGGCGTCGGTCCAGGTGGAGGCACCGACCACCAGCGTCGCCGCGAGATTGCGCGGCAACCGGTCACACGAGTCGGCCCCGGTGTTGCCGGCCGACGCGGCGAGGAACACACCGCTGTCCATCATCCGGGTCAGCGCGGTGGCCAGCGTCGCGCTGTAGGTGTAGTTCCAGGAGGCGTTCGCCACCGCCGGCTTGACCGCGTTGGCGGTCACCCAGTCCACCGCGGCGATCGCCGCCGACAACGTCCCACCCCCGGAACAGTCCAGCCACTTCACCCCGTACAGCCGGACGTTCTTGGCCACGCCGTGGGTCGCCGAACCGAGCGTCCCCGCCACATGGGTCCCGTGACCGTTGCAGTCGACGTCGTTGTCGTCGATCGTGTTGTGGACGAACTGGGCCCGCCCCTCGAAATCCGGATGATCGGCCTGGATGCCCGAGTCGATCACGTAGGCGTGCACCCCCGCTCCGGTCGCGGTGTAGCGGTAACTGGCCGACAACGGCAGTCCCACCTGGTCGATCCGGTCCAGACCCCAGGACGGCGGATCGGTCTGGACAGCATCGACGACGTCGCTCTGGAACACGTCCCGCTCGATCCGCAGCACGTTGCCGTTGTGAGCCAGTTCGGCGACCTGGGCAGCGGTCAGCCGGGCCGAGAATCCATTGAGTGCGGTACGGAAGTACCTGGTCGCGGTGGTTCGCAACGCGCGTACCGGTGCCGTCGCGTCGGTTCCGGGCCGCATCGTCACGACGTAGGCGTCAGCGACGACCGTGACGTCCGACGCCGCCCGCGGGGTGGTGACCGGCACCGCGACGGCGCGGTACGGGCCGCCGGCGGCCATCGCCGCCGATGGCGGTACGGCCAGAGTCGCCACGACGGTCGTCGCGATGATGCTGCCGGCGGCCACGGCGCGTCGCAGGCGCCGTAGACGTGCTGGTGACACAGAGCCTCCTCTAGGCGGACCATCCGATAGATGATCATTCGCGTTGACGGCAGGCTATATCGATCGGGCCGCCCGGTAGGAGATCCGTTGCTGCGGATTCGTCGACCGATCGGCCCTGCACCACTCACCCCGATCGCCGGGCCACCGGCTCACCCGGTCACCGGACCGCCCGCTGACCGGCTCACGGCGGGTGCGCTTTCACCCGGACCGGGTGATGTGCGGCCGTCGTCGCCCGGCCTAGGTTCGCCAGGTGACGCTCTGAACGGGAGGGTGCGGCACCGTGGCCGATACGATCGAAGACGCGCTCGACCTGCTGGGACGCAACGACCCGGCGGTGGTGAACCGGCTGCCGCCCCGGATGCGCGGCACCGTACGACTGGACGTGCTCGACGACGGCCGCACCACGAGCTGGTTTGTCCTGCTCGACAGGGGGAAGGTGCAGGTGTCGTCGACCGGGTCCGAGCCGGACTCGATCATCCGCAGTGACCGGACCACCTTCGACCGACTGGCCCGGGGCGACGACCGGTTCATCCCCCTGCTGTTTCGCAACAGCCTCGTCGTCGAAGGGGATCTGGGGATCGCCGACCAGATCTCCCGGGCCCTGTTCGCCGACGCTCCGTCCGGACAGCATCCGAGGGACTTCGCCCGCAAGGGAGCCGCCGAGCATGAACGAGAAGACCGTCAGCATCCTGGACGGGAACACGTTCGTCGTCACTGACGAACGCGGAGACGTCACCCTCTCGCCGGACTTTCCCACCGGACTGTTCTCGTTCGACACCCGGTTCCTGTCGACCTGGCTGCTCCGGGTCGACGACGCGCCGCTGAACGTCCTCTCTCGCGACGACCTGCACTTCTTCGAGACCCGGTTCTTCCTGGTACCGGGCCGGCCCACCCACTACGTCGACGCCAAGGTCTCGGTGATCCGGGAACAGTCGATCGGCGCGACATTCGTCGAACGACTGACGGTGCTCAACCACGACGTCGTGGCCACCACCATCACCGTCCGGGTGGACATGGCCAGCGACTTCGCCGACCTGTTCGAGATCAAGGAGGTGCAGCGCAAGCGCGGCACCACCTCGGTGCAGGTGGACCGGGACGCCCTGCGCTACACCTACCAGCGCGACACGTTCCGCCGGGACACCATCGTGACCAGCACCGCGCCAGCGAACGTCGACGAGGGTGGGATGACCTTCGACATCCATCTGGAGCCACGCGGCCAGTGGCACACCGAACTGCAGGTCGAACCGATCCTCAACGGTGGGGACGCCGACTCCCCCACGGTGTGGGGAGCCTACCGGCGCCGGGCCCGACCACAGCTGCGCCAGGAGCTGGAACACTGGATCGACCGGGCCCCGCAACTGCACGCCGACAGCGAGCAGCTCAAGACCGCGTACGAGCGTAGCCTGGTGGACCTGGCCGCGATGCGGTACGCGTCGTTGACCGCCACCGGTCCGATACCCACCGCCGGGCTGCCCTGGTTCATGACGCTGTTCGGTCGCGACAGCATCTTCATCAGCCTGCAGACGATGCCGTTCCTGCCCCGGCTGACCCCACCGGTGCTGCGGCTGCTCGGCTCGTTGCAGGGTGGCAGCCTCGACGACCTGCGCGAGGAGGAGCCCGGGAAGATCCTGCACGAGTTCCGCTACGGCGAGTCCGCAGCGTTCGAGGAGCAGCCGCACACGCCCTACTACGGGTCCGCCGACGCCACTCCGCTGTTCGTGATCCTGCTCGACGAGTACGAGCGCTGGAGTGGCGACGCCGACCTCGTACGCGGTCTGGAACGTCAGGCCCGCGCGGCGCTGCGCTGGATCGACGAGTACGGCGACCTGCTCGGCAACGGCTACCTCTCGTACTGGCGGCGCAACACCCGTAACGGTCTGGAAAATCAGTGCTGGAAGGACTCGTGGGACGCGATCTCGTACCGCGACGGCCGGCTGTCCGCGCTGCCGCGAGCGACCTGCGAACTACAGGGGTACGCCTACGACGCCAAGATCCGTGGCGCCCGCCTGGCCCGCGAGTTCTGGAACGACCCCGTGTACGCCGACCAGCTGCAACGGCAGGCCGCCGAGCTCAAGGCCCGGTTCAACCGGGACTTCTGGGTCGCCGACGGTGAGTACTACGCGCTCGCGCTGGACCCCGACGGCACCCCGGTCGACGCGCTCGCGTCGAACATGGGGCACCTGCTGTGGAGCGGCATCGTGGAGCCGTCGCGGGCCCGAAAGGTCGCCGACCATCTGCTCGGCCCGGCGATGTTCTCCGGCTGGGGGGTGCGTACCCTGGCCGAGACCGAGGCCCGCTACAACCCGGTCGGCTACCACGTCGGCACGGTCTGGCCGTTCGACAACTCGATCATCGCCTGGGGTCTGCGGCGGTACGGTTTCGCCGACGAGGCGGCACGCATCGCCGAGGGCATGATCGAGGCGTCGGAGTACTTCGACGGCCGGCTGCCGGAGGCGTTCGCGGGCTACCGGCGCGACCTGACCGGCTATCCGGTCGAGTACCCGACGGCGTGCAGTCCACAGGGCTGGTCGGCCGGGGCCGTACTGCTCCTGCTGCGCACCATGCTCGGCCTCACGCCGTACCACGACCATCTCGGGGTGGACCCGTGCCTGCCGTCGTCGATCGCCCGTATCGAACTGCTCGACGTACCGGGGCGGTGGGGGCGGGCCGACGCGCTCGGCCGGCGGGCCGAGCACCGCCGCCGCAACCACACCCGGTTGCTCGCCCGGTTGGGACACGGCGAGAACCGGTGACCCGGTGACCGGTGGTCCCGGGGCCACCGGTCAGATACCGGCCCGGTTCACTGGTCGGTGCGGGCCCGGTCGACGAGCCGCTCGCCGCGCCGGGCGGCGGCGTCCGCGTCGACGGCGAGGTCCGGATCCTGCGCTGGGACCGGTACGCACAGCAGCAGTGCCGCCGGCTGTACGGTGGCCCGCAACGTACGGTCGGGCTCGATCAGGTCGCCGTCGAGTTCACGGGGCTGCACCCGGTCGCTGACGACCGACACGGTCCGCCCCCGGTGCACCTGCATCCGGGGCACCCGCTGGCGCCGCCGCAGCACCGCCCAGCCCAGCGCCAGCCAGTGCCGAAGGGTCCGCGGGGTCAGTACGGCGACGTCGAGCTGCCCGTCGTCGGGTTCGGCGTCGGCCAGCAGGGTGACCCCGCCCTGCAGCCGACCGACGTTGGCCACGAGGACCGTCAGCGCCCGGGTGGCCACCGGCGGCCGGTCGTCGACCTGGACCCGTACCGACATCGGCCGGTCGCGCAGGTGCCGCAGCGCCCCCGCGACGTACGCCGGCCAGCCGATCCTCGCTTTCGCCTGCTCGGACGTCGCGCCGAGCATCTTCGCGTCGAACCCCATGCCGGCCATCACCACGAAGTAGCGGCCGTCGTCGAGCCGGCCCACGTCGAGTCGGCGGGTGGCCCGTTCCACCGCGACCTCGATGCCGGCGGTCAGGTCGGTGGAGAGTCCCAGGTTGGCCGCCAGCAGGTTGCCGGTGCCGGCCGGCAGGATGGCCAGCGCCACGTCGGAACCGACGAGGCCCGCCACGCAGGCCATCACGGTGCCGTCGCCGCCGCAGGCGAGCACCACCTCGACCCCGGCGTCGACGGCCTGGCGGGTCTGGGCCTCACCCGGCGAGTCGACCGTCGTCTCCAGCCACATCGGCGCGGCCCAGCCCGCCTCGGTCAGTGCGCCGTCGACCGTCGCCCGTAGCCCGTCGAGGTCGGTGACCTTCGCCGGGTTGACCACGACGGCGGACCGGACCGCCGATGTCTGCTCATCCACCGGGTCAGTCTGGCCGACGGGGCACCGGCTGGCCAGTCGACCGCTGCGCAGCGGTCGACTGGCCAGCCGGTCGGCGGTCGGTCACGGTGATCCGGTCACCGGTGATCAGCGCGCGTCGTGATGATCAACTCGTCACCCGGAAGGTCGCGTCGGCACGGCCTGCGGCGTCGGTGATCGGGTCGAGCCGCAACTGGTAGCCGTAGTGGCGGATGTGGCGCTGCGGATAGTTGTACGACTGGAACGACGACCAGCCGGCGTCGGCGAGGCCGGCCACCTGACGGAACGTCGCGTCCGCCGCGAACATGGCGGTACCGTCGTTGGCGGCCAGGACGAAGTCGTAGCCGTAGTGCCGCAGGTAGTGACCCGGATAGTTGACCGACTCGAACGACACGTACCCGGAGTTGGCCGCCAGACCGGGCACGAGCCGGAACTGGGCGTCCTGAGCGGGACTGACGGTGGCGTCGATGCGCACGTCGAAGTTGGCGTGCCGCACGTAGCGGTCGGGGTAGTTGTACGACTGGATTCGGTTGACCGGCACGGTGGAGCCCCAACGGGCGAGCACCCGGGACTGCTCGGCGGCGGTCAGGTTGAGGATCGAGCCGTGGCGTTTACGGGTGCCGCCCATGCTCTGGTCCGACCGGATCTGGAAGTTGCGGGTGCTGCCCAGATTGGTCGAGGTGAGCGGCAGGTAGCCGCGCCCGGTGGCGTACTGGTCCAGCCAGAGCACCCACTCGTTACGTCCGTTGAACTGCGCCCACATCGGCCCCTCGACGACGTTGCCGCCGCCGGTGCCGTTGGAGATGCCCAGGTGGGACAGGTTACCCAGGGTCGTCCAGCCGCCGAGGATCGAGCTGCTCGCCTCGATCGTGATGTGCCCGTCGGCCGAGGCCCGGTAGTAGCGGTAGCCGCCGACGTTGTTCGGCACCTCGATGATCTGGGTGTCGATGATGCCCTGGCCGCTGCCCCGGTCGATGTAGAGCTGCGGGCTGGTGACGGTGCGGAAATCGCTGGTCCGTACGTACCAGATCCGGTGCTTGGTCACTCCGTCGCGCGACGAGTTGGTCGCCCAGTAGATGACGTAGTCGCCGGTCGCCGGGTTCCAGATGGCCTCGGGCGCCCAGGCGTTACCCGCACCGGCGATGCCGGCGGCGACGTTGAGCAGCCGGGGTGGCGACCAGTTGACCAGGTCGTTCGACTCCCAGACGACGATCGACGTGCTGCCCCGGTTGGCCGCGTCGTTCCACGACGTACCGCTGGCGATCCGCAGATCGGTGGCGATGATCCAGTACCGGTCGCCGGCCGGCGACCGGATGATCACCGGATCACGGACCCCCCGGGTACCGACCGTGGAGAGCAGGACCGGCCCGCCGTTGTTGAGGTCGGTCCAGCGCAGCCCGTCGGTGCTGTGGGCCAGGTGGATCTGCTCACCGTTGGCCGACTCGCCGGTGAAGTGGACCATGAGGTATCCGGTGAACGGGTCGAGGGCGGCGGCCCGCTGGGGGGTGACAGCGGTCCAGGAGGTGAACAGCAGGCAGGCGGCGAGGGCGATGGCGCCCAGCCGCGCGGCGGTTCGTGGCATCGGTGCTCCCAGGGGGTGGGCTCGGGTCGGACTTGGGTCTGGCTGGCTTGAGGTCCGGTCAGCGGCTGGGGGTGATCGGGCGGATGGTGCCGTCGGCGGCGAACTCGAGCGGGTCGATGACGATCTCCCGGTTGGTGCCGTTGCCCGCCGGTACGGCGAACCGGTGGTAGGCGATCCGCCAGGTGTCGGTGCCGGGAATCCGGATCACCGAGTGGTGTCCGGTGCCCTTGATTCCGTCGACGAGGCGTTTCTGCAGCACCACACCCCGGGCGGTCCACGGGCCGAGCGGTGACGGCCCGGTGGCGTACGCGACCTGGTAGTCCTCGCTGCGGGTGTCGTTCTCCGACCACATGAAGTAGTAGGTGCCGTTTCGCTTGAAGACGAACGGCGCCTCGTTGTAGCCAGCCGGGGTGATCAGGCGCACCTGCGCCGGATCGAACGAGACCATGTCGGTGCCGAGCGGGACGACCCGTGCGGCGCCCTGCCCCCAGTACAGGTAGGAACGGCCGTCGTCGTCGGTGAAGACCATCGGGTCGATGGCCTGACCGGAGTACTGGCCGCCCCGGATCAGCGGCCGGCCGAGCGCGTCGCGGAACGGTCCGGTCGGGGTGTCGGCGACGGCGACGCCCAGGTGCTTGACCGGGTCGCCGCTGGCCGCACCCCCGGAGAAGTAGAGGTAGTAGCGGCCGTCGCGGGCGGCGACCGCCGGCGCCCAGGCGGAGTCGTCGGCCCACGACACGTCGGGACCGTGGTCCAGGATCACCCCGTGGGCGGTCCAGTTGACCAGGTCCGGTGAGGAGAACGCCTGATAGTACGGGGCGGCCCAGCCGGCGTAGCCGTCGGTCGTCGGGTACAGGTAGTACCGGCCGTTGAAGATCGTCAGGTGCGGGTCGGCGAAGAGCCCAGGGATGGCCGGCCCCTGGTTGGTCGCCGGCGCGAGCGGCGGGGCGAGCCGGAACGAACTGTCCGCCCGGAAGCTGGCGGAGTCCTGGTACGCGTCGAGCCGGAGACCGAAGTCGCGGTGCCGGATCCGGTGCGTCGGATAGTTGTACGCCGCGAGCGCGACGGTGCCGGCGACCGACCCGTCGACCGGGCAGAAGGTGGCGTCGCGCCGGAAGGCGGCGTCGCCGGTGTTGACGTCGACCCGCAACAGCCAGTCGCGGTGTCGCAGAAACAGTCCGTCGCGGGTCTGCAGCGAGTAGCAGTCCGGGGTGGCCAGCCCGCTGACGATGGTGAAGGTGGCGTCGAGCCGGGCCTGTACCGGGCTGGCAGGCGTGACCGGTTCGAGCTGGACGGCCTGGTTCAGGTGGCGAACGTACCGCCCGGGGTAGTTCACCGATTCCAGGGAGTGCGTCCCGGTCGGCAGCGGCGCGGCGCCGGCCGGTGCACCGGTGCCGGCGATCACGGCGAGGCAGAGCATCGCCGCCAGGACCGGGCCAACGCGGTGTCGCATCCAGACACTCCTATGTTTGCGTTAACAATCACGATCGGCGGCAGTTACGACGAAATTGCCAGCTGAGATCGACAGTGTTAACTGGGACACGGAGTCCTGTCAATGGGGGCCCGCGATCGGCAGCTAGGCTGACGCATGCTCGCTGAACTCGTCGCGCACGCCCGTCGGCTCGTGCCGACCGAGGGCCGGCACGTGCTGGGCATCACCGGCTGCCCCGCCGCCGGCAAGTCGACCCTCGCGGCGGCGCTCGTCGACGAACTGACCCGCCACGGCGAGGCGGTCGCCGCCGTGCCGATGGACGGGTTCCACCTGTCCGACGCCGCACTGAGCCAACTCGGCCGCCGGGACCGCAAGGGCGCCATCGACACCTTCGACGCAGACGGTTACCTGGCGCTGCTGCGCCGCATCCGGGCCGACCACGACAGGACCATCTGGGCTCCCGGCTTCGCCCGCGACCTGGAACAGCCGATCGCCGGCACCATCCCGGTCGACCCACAGGTACGCCTGGTGGTTACCGAGGGCAACTACCTGCTCGCCGCGGAGCCGCCGTGGCCGCAGGTCCGCGCCGAGCTGGCCGAGGTGTGGTACTGCCACCTCGACGACGACCTTCGTCGCGACCGGCTCGTCCGCCGGCACGTCGAGTTCGGCAAGTCCGAACAGGCCGCCCGCGACTGGGTCCGAGCCGTCGACGACCCGAACGCCGCACTGATCAGCAGCAGCCGCGACCGAGCCGACCTGGACATCGACATGGCCAGGATCGGGCCGCTCGGCCCGACCACCGGGTGACCGTCAGGGCTTACGGGCCACCGCGCCGTAGGCGTCGATGTGGCCAGCGTCCGGGTCGTCCGACCGCCACCGGGTGATCGGCACCAGGCCCGGCTCCACCAGGGCCAGACCCTCGAAACACTCGGCGAGCTGCTCAGGACTGCGCAGGACGTAGGGCACTCCCCCGCTCTCCACCAGCTTCTCGGCACCCCGTACCACCGCAGGACTGGTGTCGGTGCCGTCCCACAACACGAGGAAGCTTCCCGACGCGACGGTGCCCATCAGGTGATCCACGATGGACTGGACAACGTCGAGATCGGGCTCGTACCCAAGGACCCCCATGAACAGCACCGCCGTCGGCTCCCGCAGGTCCAGCACCGACCTCGCCCCAGCGAGGATCCGCTCCGGGTCGTGATAGTCCGCGTCCACGTAGGTGACCGCTCCGCCAGCGCCCGAACTGGTCAGCAGGGCCCGGGCGTGCACCAGCGCCAACGGGTCGTTGTCGACATAGACGGTCCGCGACTGCGGCGCGACGCCCTGGGCCACCTCGTGGGTGTTCTGCATCGTCGGCAGCCCCGTCCCGACGTCGACGAACTGCCGGACACCAGCCTCGGCGGCCAGGAACCGCACGGCGCGGATGAGGAACCGCCGGGACTGCCGGGCCATCACCGCGATCTCCGGGTAGACGCTGGCCACGGCGTCACCGGCATCCCGGTCGGCCTGGAAGTTGTCCTTGCCGCCCATCCAGTAGTTCCACATCCGCGCGGCATGCGGCACGTCGACCTGGAGCTTCGAGGCGAGTTCGGGGTCGGTGTCGGACATGTCACGGCTCCTGGAGGGTGGGGTGTCCGGGGTCGGACCCGGCGACGCCTACCGCACCCCGGTACGGCTGGGCACGTGTCGACGACAGGACATCCTAACCACGCCACTGCGGAACCGCCCACTCTGGACCGAAAAACTTCGGTCATCCAGTGCTGAGAGTGGAACCGTTCACGCGGGCGACGATCGCGTCGGCGAAGCGGTCCAGAGCGGCGCTGTCGGCGTACCGGAATCCGAGACTGGGCTCGATCAACTCCACCTCCAGCACCAACGGGCCACCCGTGCCGCGTACCACGTCCACCCGCGCGTAGAGCAACTGCTCCGGCACCACCCCACCCCGGCGCGCGACCACCGCGAGTGCGCGCTCCGCCAACGCGCGCGTCGCCCTGTCCGGCGTCGTGGCGGCGAGGCGCTCGGCCAGGTAGAGCTCGCCCACGGTGTCGACGGCACCTCGGGCCAGCATCGGTCCCTTCCAGAACGCGTGCGAATACCGACCCTCGACGAAGACCAGGGCCTGCTCACCATCGGTGTCCACCGCCTGCTGGTAGGGCTGCACGAGGGCGGCGAGCCCCTGCTCGTGCAGTGACCGGATCAGGCTGCGGGCCTGGTCCGCCATTCCGGGCCCGAACCGCCCGGCACCCCGCGACCCCGCGCCGACCACCGGCTTCACGACGTACTCGGCACCACCTGCGATCGACTCCGGTGCGTCCGCCGCCGGGTCGCCGGGGTCGACGACGGTCGTCGGGATGGTCGCCACCCCCGCCGACTGGAGGTCGAGCAGGTACCGCTTGTCGGCGTTGTACCGCACCAGCTCAGCCGGATTCGCCAGCCGCGGCACCTCGGCGCACCACCGGAGGAAGGCGGCGGGCTGGTCCGGGTAGTCCCAGGTGGCGCGGAGCACGACCAGGGTCTGCGGGGCGACCGGACCACCCCACGGTCGCCACGCGGCGGCGACTCCCCGATGGCCGAGTGCGTCGACCAGTTCCGCCTCGTCGCCGTCGCCTTCCGGCAGCGCGGTACAGGAGGCGAGCAGGACCTGCGGGTCCGACAGGGGCATGACGGCGTCCCTTTCATGTTGTCGCGAACGATCCCGCTCCGGATCTTCAGGAACCATCCCGCTCCGGATCGGCACCGGCAGCAGGCACCGTGCCGTGGGCTACTCGCGCCAGCCGGCGACTTCGACCCCCTTGGCCAGCTCCACCCGGAAGCCCAGCGCTATCTCGCCGATCTCGCCCGGAGCGAGCGACAGCCGCCAGGTCAACTCACCGAGCTCCGTACGCTCGACCGGCGGCGGTACGACCACCGTCTCCCGGACCACCACCGCCTCGTCACGCGCCACCGGAAGCTGATCGCGCACCTCCACGTTCGCGGGGCGGGTCGTGTGGTTGCCGACGATGATCCGGTACTCCACCTCACGCCGTCGGGTCGACCCGAGCGTTGCCTTGGTCTCGACACGCCGATGCAGTTTCCGCTCCACCCTGAGCCGGTCGTCCACCCCCAGCGCCAACTTGGTCTCCTCACCCGGCGCCCACATCGGCAGCCTGGCGGACGCGACGAAGTCGGCGTGGTGGAACACCGCTGCCGGCCCAGGCAACAGGGTGTGCTCCGAGGTGTTGCGTACCGTGGCCCGCAGATGTGCCTCAGCGGTGACCACCGGCGTCGTGACGTGGTCCAGCCTGGCGGGCAGCTCCAACACGGCGACGGTGGCCCGGTGTGTGCTGCCGTCGGCCGGCACCGCCACCGGCCGGGCCGGCCGGTACGTGGCCGCGCTGACCCCCTGGGCGACGTCGGCGACGCGCTCCCGCAGCCGTGGCCGGGCCGCTGCGGACCGGACCCGGCCGCTGGCCGCCGCCCCGCTCGGTGTCGGCATCCCGGCCAGCATGTCCGCCGACACCGCGAGCGGAGGTGCCGGCTGGAGCCGGTCGAGAAACCAGGGCGACAATTCGGTCACCCCCGTCGTCGCGGCCGGCCGGGCGGTGGAGAGCTGAAGTTCGCACTCCGGCCAGTCCTCGCCGGTGCTCTGGCTGACCACTGCGAACCAGGTGACCGTCACGGTGTCCTCGACCAGCCGTAGGTCGTAGGAGGACTGCCAACTGGCCCCCTCCACCAGGTAGGTCAACTCCAGTTCGACTTCGGCATCGTCGGCATCCACTGCCACGACCACTTCGACGGCCAACTGGTCCGGCTCACGCTTGCCCTGCGCGGCGGCGAGATCCCGCCCGACGGCGGCCAGTTCCTCGGTCAGTTCGGTACGCCGACGGGCCAGGCCACGGCGACGGGCCCGCGAGTCGGTGAGCTGAGTGGCCACCGCGTCGGTGAAGTCGGCCACGTCGCCCGGCGTCGCGTCGCCGGCGGCCAGCGCGCGGGCGTAGGTGCCCCCGGCCCGCTCGGCCAACTTCGCCAGGAACTCCCCACGCTGCTGCTCGATGCCGTCCGCGTCGTCGACCCCGGCCAACTCGTCGGCCAGCTCACGGCGACGCCGCTCCAGGCCGACGACCTGCGCGTCGCCGCTGCGGGCCTGTCGCCACGTGGTCACGTCGACGCCGAGCACGGTGGCCGGGCCCCGACCGCCGACCCGGACCGAGTCCCGGCGCAGGCCGAGCGGGAGCGGAGCCACCCGTACCCGGTGCCGACCAGCGGCCAGGCGGACCCCGCCGCGCCGGGTCACCCGGGCCCGGTCGGGATATACGGTGACGCCGACGACGGGCGCCTCGACCTTGGTGGTGTCCACGGCGGCGAGAGTAGTCGAATCACGCTTGCGGCCGACCGGTCCCCGTGTCGCGCCGGGCCCCAGTGCGGTGTGACGGGTGCTCTCCCTGTCCTGGACGGGCCCGGACGGCCCGTCCAGGACAGGAGGCGTTCAGGCGGTACAGACCGGGGTCATACCGGTCGCTGTCCCGGTCCCTTGGAAGCCGAACTCGGTGGACTGGCCGGCGCCCACCGCGCCGTTGTAGCTGACGTTGCTGAACCGGACGGTGCCGCTGTTGCCGCTGCGGTTGGCGTTCCAGGCGTTGGTCACGGTGGCCCCGGACGGCAGGGTCAGTTGGACGCTCCACCCGTTGATCGACGAACTGCCGGCGGTGACCCGTACGGTGGCGACGAAGCCACCGGGCCAGGAGTTCAGCGAGACGGTGGCCGAGCAGCCGGACGGGTTCGGCGGCGGGGTCGTCGGCGGCGCGGTCGTCGGCGGCGGAGTGACGACGGTGCGGCCCTTGTTCAGCTCGTCGAGGACCGCATGGTAGGCGGCCTTCTTCTGGTAGTTGCCGTTACCGCCGGTGAAGAGCAGACCCCGCTCCGAGGAGCGCCACGACTCACTGTCGGAGATGCCCCAGACGGTGATGCCGGTGCACTTCTCGACGTTCAGACAGGCCCGGACGACCTTACGGTAGTTCTCCGCCTGACCCGCGCCGATGTCGTTGTTGCTCAGGTCGTCGTCGATGTCCACCTCGGATAGGTGCACCTCGACGCCGAGGTCGGCGAAGCGCTGGATGTTGGCCTGCAGGTCGTCGGTGATGATGCTGTTCGGGTTGTCGTTGAAGTGGGCCTGGAACCCGACGCAGTCGATGTACTGCCGGTAGTTACGGACGATCTCGTACAGCGCGTCGGACTTGCGGTTCGGGGTACCGCCCCGGACCGTCAGGCCCTCGACGTCGTAGTCGTTGATACAGAGCTTGGTGGACAGCCCGCCGGCCTGCACGACCTGCCTGGCCCGGATGAACGAGTCCCGGATGACGTCGGTGTCACCGGGGTCGAAGAAGTCACCGTCACCGTTGGCGTCCCGGTTCATGCTGTGCGGCCACTGAGCCTTTCCGGGTAAGGCTCTGATCACCGGGCGCGGTGTCCGGAACGGTCAAGATGTGTGGGAATCGCCCTGGTGAGCCGGGATGAACGATGAGGGCGCGGAACGCCGGTACGAAGTGTTCCTCTCACAGACCACGACCCCGGAGTCCCGCGCCGCTCATGAGTATCACCTATACCGCAACGCTGCCCGTACGCGACGAGACCGTGTTCCACCTCTCCGGACTGCTGCACGCCGAACGTCTCCGGCGCGGCACCCGCCGGGGACGGCGGGTGTTGACCTGCTTCCGCCAGGCCGTGCTGGTCCTGCGCTGGCTGCTCGACGGCACCCGGATGAGCCAGTTGGCCCGCGACAACACGATCAGCCTGTCCACCGGGTACGCCCACCTGCACGAGGCCATCACGGTCCTGACCGCCCAGGCACCCGGCCTACACGGCGCGCTGCCGGCGGCCAAGGCCGCCGGCTACGACCACGTCCTGCTCGACGGAACCCTGATCGAGACCGACCGGATCGCCACCCCGGGTCCCACCCCCGGCGTCGACCTGTGGTGGTCGGCCAAGCACAAGAACCACGGCGGCAACATCCAGGTCCTGACCGCCCCGGACGGCTGGCCGCTGTGGACCTCGCCGGTACGCCCCGGCCGGGAACACGACACCAGCTGCCTGCGCGCCCACCCCGGCCTGCTGACCACCCTCACCGAGATCCGCGAGAACATGCGGACCCTGGCCGACCTCGGCTACGAAGGCGAAGCCGACACCATCGCCGTCGCGTTCAAGAAGCCCAAAAACGGTGAGCTCACCGACCTGCAGCAGACGTTCAACCACGCCCACAACCGGCTCCGCGCGGTCGGTGAACGCGGGAACAGCCTGCTCAAGACGACGTTCAAGGCCTTACGTAACGTCAGCCTGTGCCCGTGGAAGATCGGGAACATCGTCGCTGCGGCACTGGTCATCCTCCACATCGAGCACAACCGAACCACCTGAGCCGAGTACCGGCACTACACCCAGTCGCGAACCGTTACTCGCAAAGGCTCACTGACATTGACCATCTCTGGCTTGCGCCCGGACATCACAATCCATTGTGGATCTTGTTACCTTTTCGAAGTCGGCATCAATCGAAGTATCTGAATCATGATGGTGCCGCACCCGTTCTTCGTCGAGAGGATCACGGATGTCCCGTCCTGCCCGCCTGACCCGGCGCGCCCTCGTCGCCACCCTCACGCCCGGCACCCCGGTCTCGGCCGCCGACCGACCCTTCACCTACCAGGTGACCCCCGGCTCCGCGCAGTGGCGCGCGCTCGGCAGCCACCAGGAGATGGTCGACGCCGTACAGATGCCGGCCAAGACCGCCGCCGTCCTGCGGACCCCGCTGCTCGTCGACGCCGTCCTGGCGTACCCGCTGCTGCCCGACGCCCTGGCCTTCAACAGCGTCCAACACGGCTTCGAGACCGTCACCGCCCGCTTCACCGGACTACAGGAACTGCTCCGCCGCCCCGACGCCGGCCAGGAACTGCTCACGCGCTACCGGACCCTGAACGTCGCGGCCCGCGGCGGTGAGTCCCTCGCCGACGCCGGCGACCGGGCGCTGGCCGTGTGGAAACTGGAGACCGTCCTCGCCCAGCCGCAGGTGCTCGCCACCCTCACCGCCGCGCAGTCCGAGGAGTTGCTGCGGCTCGGCCTCGCCGTACACCGGGCCAAGCAGACCGACGCCACGACGTACGGCCAGGCCGGCCTGGAACCGACCGCGGTGCTGCTCGGTCGCGCGCTCGCCACCCGGGAGAGCTGGGACTGGTCCCGCTCGGAGCTGCTGCGCGAAGCTGTGCAGCTGCGGCCGGGCGCGGTGGAAACCACCGTCGCGGCCGTACGGGCGCACCTGGCCGACCCCAGCGTCGCCCACCCGGTCAGCGACGACGTCGGGACGCTGGACTACGCCAGCACCGCCTACACCCCCAACGGCTCGGCCGTCTCGGTGATCACCATGACGTCCGAGCTGACCAGCGCCCAGATCAGCAGCTACAACAGCTACGTGGCGACCAACTATCCGTCGGCGTCGCGGGAACGCAACGCCTCGCGCAAGTACAACTGCCACTCGTACGCCTGGTACAGCACCTCCAGCGCGAACGACCGGTGGATGAACACCCCCGGGGACGACCGCTACTGGCAGGACGGCAGCTATACCCGCTGGCAGATCCCGTACCAGTGGTTCTCCAACATGAAACTGTCGTACGCCAGTGACGACCACTCCGGCATCTGGGTCGGCACCGGCAACTACGTACGGTCCAAATGGGGCCAGCTCGGCCTGATGTACCACTACTGGACCTACTCCCCGTACAACAGCTCCACCACCAACTCGTACTTCCGGCTCTGATCCACGGTCGGCCCGACTGACCCTGACGAAACGGCGACGTGCCTGGCGGGAGTTCCATCCCGCCAGGCACCTCGTGCGTCCGGTGGCCTACCTGCCAGCTGCGGCTACTCGTAGCGCAGCGAGTCGACCGGGTCAGCCCGGGCCGCCCGCGACGCCGGCAGCGTGCCGGCCAGGAACGCGATCGCCATCACCAGGCCGATGATCGCCGCGATGGAGACCGGCTCGAAGGCGATCAGCGTGAGCCCCGGCAGGTCCGCGAGGAAACTGCCGGCCAGTGCGCTGCTGATCGCGGTGCCCGCCGCGACCGCCAGCACCGCGCCGATGGCGCTGCCGAGGAAACCGATGAACGTGGCCTCCAGGCTGAACAGGCCGAACACCTTGCCCGAGCCCATGCCCATCGCCTTCATCAGGCCGATCTCACGGGTCCGCTCCTGCACCGACATGAACAGGGTGTTGACGATCCCGAAGCTCGCCGCCAGCAGCGCGATCACCGCGAAGGCGTTCAGCACCCAGACGATGCCGTCGATGACGGTACGGAACGCGCCGAGCTGATCGGCGACCGTGCTCCCGGTGTAGCCGGCGTCGGCCAGCCGGTCCTTCAGTGCGCTGATCTGCTCGTCGGTCGCGGCCGGGTCGAACCAGACGGCCGCCTGGGCGTACCGCTGCGCCTCGGCCGCCGGGACACCGGTGTTCTGCGCGTCGAACAGCGCATCGGTCAACGCGTCGTCGGGCATCCGCACGCCGGCTGACCTGGCGGGCCGGCGGTTGTCGTACCTGCCGGGCGGCATCAACCATGTGCTGTTCCCGACGTACGCGCAGCTGGCCGGTTTCGACCCCTCGGGTGTGCAGTGGGTGAGCAACCCGGTGCCGGCCCAGCACGCGGCGCTGCTCGCCGAAGGACGAGTCGACGCCATCAGCCAGTTCGTGCCGGCGGTGGAGTCGGTGCGGTCCGTCGCGAAGCAGGACCTGTCGGTGCTGCCGTTCGTCGACTGGATCGGTGACCTGCACGGCTCGGCGATGGCCGTCTCCACAGCGACCGCGACCAACCGTGCCGACGTGGTCCGCCGGTTCAACCGGGCGCTGCTACGCGGTCTGGTCTACTGCATGCAGGACCCCGAGCCGGCTGGCAAGGCGTACGCGGCACAGCCAGAGACGCAGGGCCAGCAGGCCCACCTCGCTACCGCCGAGCTGACCGCGCTGCGCGGCTACGTCACCCCGGCAGAAGGACGCCTCGGCCACTTCGACGAGGCGAGGGTGGCCCGCAACATCGCGATCCTGCACGGTGCCGGGGCCATACCCGCTGGGCTGACGCCGCCGGACATCATCGCCCCCGACCTCGTCGAATGAACCGACCCACGCCGCCAACGCCTGGTCTCGCCTCGGCAGCCACGGCCCGGCTGCGGACGGTGGTCGCCGGAGCCTGCCCGCCGGTCCTCGGTGTGGCCGGGCTGGTCGCCGTCTGGTGGGCCGCCGTCGAGGTGTCCGGCGTCGCCGACTATGTTGTGCCGCCGCCGTACGCGGTCGCCGCCGTGATCCGTGACCAGCCCGGCTACCTGCTCCACCACGCCGCCGTCACCCTCACCACGGCGATGGCCGGCTACACGCTCGCCGCCGGCACGGCGGTCATGCTCGGCACTGTCCTGGCGATGTCCCGGCCACTGGCGCGGGCAATCACCCCGACCCTGCTGGTCCTCAGCGTGCTACCGAAACCCGCCCTGGTGCCGGTGCTGATCATCGCCCTCGGCTTCGGCGCCGGCCCGAAGATCGTCCTGGTCTGGCTGATGTGCTTCCTCCCGATCGCCCTCGCGACAGCCACCGGCCTGACGGCCACCCCGGCGGAGCTGGTCGAGCTGGCCCGATCCCTGACCGCGTCCCGCTGGCAGACGTTCGTCAAGGTCCGGCTACCGGCCGCGCTACCGCACCTGTGCTCCGGGCTGCGGATCGCGTTACCCCTCGCCCTTATCGGCGCCGTCGTGTCGGAGTTGTTCGGCGGGCTCGCCGGGCTCGGCGTCGTCATCCAGAACGCCGGCACCCGCGCCGACATGGCCTTCGCCGCCATCACGGTCCTCGCCGCCATGAGCACCGCGATGTACGGGCTCCTCACCGCCGCCTGCACTCGGGCAGCGCCGTGGATCCGCCACACGACCGCCTGACCCCCGGGCACGCTCACCCGTCCAACGGGTCCAGGCCATGCCCGCTGACCCTAATGTTTGAAGGAGACAGCTGTGACCACGTCCACCTACCTGTTCGGCGACGCCCCACCCGACACCCGCGACGACAACGCGGTCATGCTCGACGCCCTGGCCGGCATGCTCGACCCGTTCTCCCGCCGGCAGCTACGCCGCGTCGGAGTCCGCGCCGACGCCCGATGCCTCGTCGTCGCCGTCGGCGCCAGCTGCATCGCCGCGACCCTCGCCGAGATGGCCCCGCACGGCGACGTCACCGCCACCGACATCGACCTCACCCCGAGCCGCCGACGCCCCCGCGTCCGGCTGATCCGCCACAACATCGTCACCGACCCCTTACCCGACGACGGCTACGACCTCATCCACGTCCGGCTCCTCCTCGCGCACCTGCCCGCCGACCAGCGCACCGCCGTACTCGGTCGGCTCGTCGACGCCCTCACCCCCGGCGGGCTGCTCATCGTCGAGGAGTTCGAACCCACCTGGCGCAGCTCCGTACTGTCCGCCCCTGACCCCGACGAGGCCGACCGGCTCTTCGCCGCCTACCACCGGGCGTTCGGCGCTGTACTCACCGGCTCCGGCAACGACCTGACATGGGGCCGCCACGCCCACCACGCGATGCGCGCCCTCGGCCTGCACGTCGACACGACCGGCCACACCGGCACCTGGACCGGCCGACAGGCCGGCTGTCTCCTGCCCTACGCCACCGCCGGAGTCATCCGCGACCGGCTCGTCGCCGCCGGCATGACTCCCGACGACATCGACGCCTTCCGTACGCTTCTGCTCCACACCGACCTGGTGGTCAAAGGCAACCTCGCCCTGTCCCACGTCGGCCGCGTCCCCACCGGCAGTTGACATGGCCGCCGAGTACCGCCTCTACACCACCGCCACCGCACCGGTCGCCATCGTCCTGAACCTGGTCGGAACCGTGCTGCACGCCGAACCGGTCGAGATCGGCGTCGCCCGCGACGGCATCACCGTCGAAGCCTGGCCCCTACACCCCGACGACGACGACAACCTCGCTGGCTCCTACGGCCAGCACAACGCCCGCCTCGAACTGCTCTACCGCCACCGGCCCCACCACACCAACGCCGACCAGGAAACCGCCGACATCATCAACAGCGTCGTCACCCTCCTGCGAGCGCATCCGGGCGACGCCACCCTCGTCCACCACGAACAGATCGTCCTGCGCCAACGCGACGGATGGACCACCATCAACACCGACTGGCCCGGCTGGCACGAGATTCCCACCCTCCGCTGGTACCGCCAGGCGATCCCCGGCCGAAGCATGCCCACCAGCCATACCTTCCGCGGCGACACCCTCAACCGCGAGCAGATCATCGCGCTCCTCGCCCGACGCCGCACCAACCCCGTCAGCGTCCGCCTTGGCGAGCACTACCTCGTCGGCGTCGTCAACGTCGACTACGACCCCCGACACCACGAGATCGTGCTCGACCTGGACCCCATCGCCCTGTCCGACATCCTCACCATCCTCACCACCGACCGCGCCCACCCACCCGCACCGAGGACAACCAGCACATGACCCCCTACCTCCGACTCACCACCGGCCGCCGCCGCCTCATCCTCCAGACACCGCTCAGCGCCTACCGCCACCCCGACAGCGGGCAACGAATCATCGTCGTCGCTACCCACCACTACGCCGAGCCCGCCTACTACCACCAGCTGCTGCACGACATCGACCGCTACCAACACGACGGATACGTCGTCCACTACGAGAACGCCCAGTACCAGACCCCCGGCGACAACCCCACCCAGGCAGAGCAGGCCGTCCTCGACGACCTCAACGCCCTCCGCGACCTCGAGACCGTCCGGATGGCTCCCCTCGGCTGGGTACGCCAACCCAGCCTGCTCCACCACCCCACCTGGCAACGCAAAGACCTCACCGACCTCGACGTCATCCGCCACGCCGGCACCGACGCCATGACCCACTACCTCACCACCCGCCGCGCCCTGTTCGACTGGCCCGACCAGCAGGTCTGGCGACTCAGCCGCGTCTACGCCTTCTTCGCAATCAGCACGCGCATGATCGCCGCCCTGGCCGCGAAGAACGCCGTACCCCGGCCCCACCGCGACCCCCGCATGCGGGCCGTCACCCAGGTCCTCACCGACACCCGCACCGCACTCGCCCTCGACGCCGCCACGACAACCACCGACGACACCGTCATGATCTGGGGCGCGGCCCACCTCCCCGGCATCCACACCGGGCTCACCGCCGCCGGCCACCACCTCGACGGCGACCCACAGTGGCGCACCGCCGGCTACCTCCCCTCAATCGCCGCGTCCGCACTGCGCTACCTCCTCCGACAACCACCTGCCATACACCCCCGCTACCACCACGCCACGCCGGCCGCACCCCTCGGCGGCAAGCCCACCACGTGACTTCCTCACGTCCCGGCTCAGGCCACGGCCGGGCCGGCACCCGAGATCAACCAGGTACGAGACCAGTAACCTGATGTGGGCGGCGCGGAACCATGTCGATCTCCCGCAAGAATCGACCGCGCCGCCCATACAGGCCTCCATGTCAGCCAGGACGCTGTCGGTGACCCGGTTGATCAGCTGCCGGGACACGTCAGCGCCGTACACGTCGGTCAGGTGGGCGGCAATCTCCCCGGTCGTCAACCCCTTGGCGTACAGGTACAGGATGGCCTCGTTGAAGCCGTCGAGGCGGCGAGCGTGTTTGGGCACGATCCGCGGGGTGAACGACCCGGCCCGGTTCCGGGGGACCTGGATCCGCACCGGCCCGACCTCGGTCTGCGCCGTCGTGGCCCCGTGGCCGTTACGGATGTTGGTCCGCCGACCGGTCTCCTCGTCGACACCGGCGGTGTCGAGGTGGGCGTCCATCTCGGCGTCGAGCGGTGACTCGAGGACGGTGCGGGTGATCCCGGTGAGGAGCCCACCCGGTCCGACCAACGAGACTCCGTCGGCCTTGGCCCGCTCGATTAGTTGCTGGGCGAACTCCCGCTCCGCCGTCATCGGCTCCGCAAGCTGAACCGGGTTCTTCTTGTCTGCCATGACGTGGTCCTTCCTGGACAGGATCGACCTCCTGTCCAACGGACCACTCCCAGGTCAAACACGGAAATCTACGCAGTCCCGGCACCGGCCCGGACGGGACCATCGACGCAAAGGCCCTCGCGGCCTGGGCCGAGGAGGCAAGACGACGGTTGTCGGCCTCCGGCCGACTGCGCCTCGCCGACGGGAAGATCGGTGCTGTCCTCGCTTTCGCCGAGCCAGACGAGGACGGCTCGGTGCCACCTCTGGCCACCCCTGGGATACGAGCCTGCGACCGCAGCGCTAATTGATCATCACTCTCGGCGCGATGGCAGGGTAAGGCTCCTGAACTGGACGAGCACGACCGCTCCGGCGCAGGTCGTGCTGTCCCGACCCAGCCGTCCCTGCGGTCCGCACCAGTGACGTGACCGCGACCCAAACGGCCACGGCGACAACGGACCGCGACTCAACCGTGAGTCGCCACGACGCGCCTACGGGGCACCTGACGTCGGCGACGTTCCTGTCGCTGCCGGCCAGACTCACCCGGGGGTTCCTCTCCTCAGACTCGGTAGACCCCAGCCGTCGTCCCTCCCCTGGCACCCTAGGCTGCGCCCCCCTTGCTGTTGCCCGACGAGCCACGCGCATGGATGCTGCGGGGTGTCGCCCGAATCTACCGACGGCCAGTGGTCCGGGTCGGTGGCGGAGGCCGGTCAACGCCCGTCGAGGTTCAGCCGCTGCCGGGCGCCCGCCGCCCTGGCCCGCACCGCGTCGCAGAACCCCGCGTCGATCGCGTCGTCCAGGTCGCCGTTCGACGTCTGCGTGTCGTCGTCCTCGTCGGTCGGGTCGCCCGGTATCTCGGCGTACTCCTGGTAGAGCAGCCAGCAGCCCCGGATTCCGGACAGCAGGTCTTCCAGCATGTCCCGGGCCGGCCTGCGGGGATTCAACGTGGTCAGCCGAATCTTCCGGAACCCGACCGTCGAATGCGGTTCGTCCTGTCCGTACCGTTCGGCGTCGTCCTCGGCTTCCTCGATCTTCTTCCGCAGCTCGTACACGTCAGGTGCCTCGCCCTCGGCCAGGGCCACGGCGTCGCCGATCAGGCTGGTGACCGCAGCCGTCGGTGACAGGCCGATCTCCATCAGCTCGAGGACGGCGGTGGGTGTCTCGTGCGGCAACGCCTCGATGTTGTCGGCCTCCGTCACCACGGCGGTCGCGGCGATCCCGGACAACTCCGCCGCCGCGTCCGCGGCGGCCTGCAGCCAGTGCGCCGCGGCGACACACGCCGACGTCGGGTCCAGCTCGAGGAACAGCTCGTCGCTGCCGAGCGGGTTGGTCGCGAGAACCTGGTCGGCGGCGGCGACCTGTACCGGGGAGGCGTCCTGCCGGGTCAGGCACGGCCTGCACCGCTCGGCCGGACAGGTCACCCAGCTCCGCGCGTTCCACAGCGGCCAGCTCCATCTCCACCTCAGCGATCACCACAGCGGACAGTTCCGCGTCGGCGGCGCGGTGCAGGCAGCGACCCACCCGGTGCGCTAGCTCCTCGACCGGGTCGTACGAGACCAGGAGGCTGTCGTGGTCGTCTGGAAGGTTCGGTCGGCGGATGTGGTCGGCCACGGACGCGAACCCGTTCCTGGTCTGCGCGCGCCGCCACCCCTCGGTGTTGACGTCCAGGTTGTCCGCAGCGCTGGCTGGGTGGGTGTAGCAGCGCCACAACGCCTCGGACAGGCCAGTCAGCTCGGCGGCCAACGCGCGGCGCTGCGGGGCGGGCAGGTCATCTCTTACCCTCCTTCGCAACGCCCGCGGCAGCTCACCCACCCGGACGGCACGGCGCGCAGGACCCGCCATCCTGTACGCGCCGCGCCGACCACCTACCTACACGCGTTCGCCGATACCGATGCGCTGCTGCGTCGCCATCGCCCGCTCGGCAGCGGCACTGGCCCCGTACCGGCGCGGCATGTCCTCCGACGCCCAGCCCAGCAGCAGCATCAGATCGCCGGTGTCCGCACCGGCCAGCTTCCACTCGTGCGCGAAGCTGTGCCGCCACCGGTGCGCGTGCAGATCCGGCACCCCGGCGGCGGCGCCGAGCCGCTTGAGCCGGATCTTGATGCCGTTCGGAGTCAAGGGCGCCGCGCCCCGGTCGGCCAGCCACAGGCTCGGCGACGCGGCGCCCTTGTGGTTGTCCCGCGCGCGCAGGTACCGCGACAGGGCCCGCGCGGTCTTCGGCCCGAACCGCACCCGCCGGTCCTTGGCGCCCTTGCCGTGGAAGTGCACCGACTCGGTGTTCATGTCCACGTCGGAGACCAGCAGCATGCCCACCTCCGACAGACGGGCGCCGGTGTTGGCGTACAACCGGACCAGCGCCTCGTCGCGCAGGCCGACGAACCCCTTGCCCCGACACGCCTGCAGCACCTTCGCCGTGTCCGCCTCACCCAGCACCGGCACCAGCTTGGTCGGCGTCTTCGGCGGCCGCAGCCGGTCCATCGGATTGCGGTCGATGACCTGCTCGTCGCCCTGCAACCAGCGGAAGAACTGCTGCAGACACTTGTACTTGTTCAGCGCCGTCGACGCCGAGCGGGTTTCCACCATCCACGCCTGGAACGCCTCGACGTGCGCCCTGGAGACCACACACGGGTCGGCTGCGCCGTCGTCGGCGTCCGGGTCCGGCGAGTGCTCCCCCAGGTACCGCGCCAGCTGCGCCGCCGCGAGGAGATAGTTGTACCGAGTCGTCTCCGGATAGTTCCCCGAACGCAGCGACCGGTCCCAGTCCCGCAGGAACCCGGCCCACGTCCGGGACAGTCCTCCGGTCAGCTTCTGAAGATCCAACAGTGCCATGGCAACCTGCCCGAGTTTTGTAATTCAACAGCGGCGTGCTAGACCGGGCATCCATGCCAAGCAATGAAAAGAGGGCTTCCGCAAGTCGTTGACCTGCGGAAACCCTCGCGCTGTCGGGACGGCCGGATTCGAACCGACGACCCCTTGACCCCCAGTCAAGTGCGCTACCAAGCTGCGCCACGTCCCGTTGCCGTCAAGCAGCACCTGCGGCAACCGGTACAGCGTAGCGCATGGCGGATCCGGACGACACGACCCCTACCCGGCGGGCCGAGCCTGCGGGTCAGCCGTGGGCCTTGCCGCGACCACCCGGCCCGACCTGCTTACGGGGGCGCACCGACACCTCGATCGGGGTGCCCTCGAAACCGAACTCCTCGCGCAGTTTCCGCTCGACGAACCGCTGGTAGCCGGCGTCGAGTGGGCCGGTGGTGAACAGGACGAACCGGGGCGGGGCGACGCCGGCCTGGGTGGCGAAGAGGATGCGCGGAGCCCGGCCGC
Source organism: Solwaraspora sp. WMMA2101 (assembly GCF_049179175.1). NCBI lineage: Bacteria > Bacillati > Actinomycetota > Actinomycetes > Micromonosporales > Micromonosporaceae > Solwaraspora > Solwaraspora sp. WMMA2101. The sequence goes on from NZ_JBMHMA010000006.1 coordinate 312,876, forward strand.
CGCGTACCGGGTGGGGGGTGGCCTGGACCAGCGCGGTGATCCACTGGTTGAGCTGCCCGGTCGGGATCCGCGTCTCCCAGCTGGCCAGGGCGGTCCGCAACGCCGGGGCCAGCCGCTCCACGGACCGGCCGGTCCGGGCGGAGATGTTGACCCGGATGGCCCAGGGGATGCGACGCAGATCGCGTTCGATCTCCTTCTCGAGGTAGTAGCGCCGGTCGGCGTCGACCAGGTCCCACTTGTTGAAGGCGATCACCAACGCCCGACCGGCCTCGACGACCATCGACAGCACCCGCTGGTCCTGCTCGCTGAGGGTCTCGCTGGCGTCGAGCAGGACGACGGCCACCTCGGCGGCCTCGATCGCCCCGGCGGTGCGCAGGCTGGCGTAGTACTCCGTACCGCTGGCCCGGTTGGCGCGTTTACGCAGCCCGGCGGTATCAACGAACTGCCACGGTTCGCCGCCGATCTCCACGATGCTGTCGACCGGGTCGACGGTCGTTCCGGCGACCGAGTCGACGACCGCGCGTTCCTCCCGGGCGAGCCGGTTGAGCAGGCTGGACTTGCCGACGTTGGGCCGTCCGACGAGTGCCACCCGCCGAGGGCCACGCGGCCCGCCCGGCTCGGCCATCGGCGGCGGATCGGGCAGCGCGTCGAGGACCGCGTCGAGCAGGTCACCGGAGCCGCGCCCGTGCAGCGCGGAGACCGGGTACGGCTGGCCGAGACCGAGCGACCACAGGCTGGTCGCCTCCAGTTCGACGTTGGTGTTGTCCGCCTTGTTGGCCACCAGCAGGACGGGTTTGGCGCTGCGCCGCAGCATCTTGACGGCGGCCTCGTCGACGTCGGTCGAGCCGACCGTGGCGTCCACGACGAACAGCACCACGTCGGCGGTGGCGACGGCGGCCTCGGCCTGCGCCGCGATGGCGGCCGCCCGGTCGCGCGCGTCCGGTTCCCAGCCGCCGGTGTCGACGATGGTGAACTGCCGGCCGGACCAGTTGGCGTCGTAGGGCACCCGATCCCGGGTGACTCCCGGCACGTCCTCCACGACCGCCTGCCGACGACCGATGATCCGGTTGACCAGTGTGGACTTACCGACGTTGGGGCGGCCGACGACAGCGACCACCGGTACCGGCGCGGTCGGGTCGGTCAACTCCTGCGGTACCGCCTCGGCGTTCACCGGGCGGCCTGGGCGGCGAGCAGGTGGCGGAGCTGGTCGACGACCTCGTCGATGCCCAGCTCGGTGGTGTCGAGTACGACCGCGTCCGGGGCCTGCCGCAGCGGATCCACGGCCCGGTTGGAGTCGAACTGGTCGCGCCGGGCCAGCGCCTGGGCGGTGGCCGCCACGTCGGCGGCGGTCTCGGCGCTGCGGCGCATCGCCCGGGCCTCGGCGGACGCGGTCAGGTAGACCTTGAGGTCGGCGTCGGGGGCGACGACCGAGGCGATGTCCCGCCCTTCGACGACGATCGGCGCATGGGCGGCGATGAGGGACCGTTGTTCGGCGACCATCCGTTCCCGGACCGCCGCGACGGCGGCGACCGCGGAGACCGCGGAGGTCACCTCGGCGCTACGGATCTCGCGGTCGACCGAGACACCGTCGGCGCTGATGTGCGGGTCTGTCGGATCCGTGCCGACGGTCAGGGTGACGTCGGCGGCGACCTTGCCGACCCCGTCCGGATCGTGCGGATCGACGCCGGAACGCAGTACCGCCCAGGTGACGGCCCGGTACATCGCGCCGGTGTCCAGGTACCGGGCACCGGTCGCGCCGGCCAGGCGCCGGCAGACGGTCGACTTTCCCGATCCGGACGGGCCGTCCACCGCTACCACAAAGTGCCCGGTCCGTTCCTGCTCAGCCACCGTCGCTCCTCTCACCCGCACCACTGTCCCCGGCCGTCCCACCGAGGTACGTCGGCGCGCACCCTCACGGGTGCCCACCAACGGGCTCCATCATGCCTGGCTAGTCACTGACTGCTGCGAACAGGGCGGCGACCTCCGCGTTGTTGAGCCGCCGAGTCCGACCGGGCCGCAGGTCACCGAGCCGGATCGGTCCGATGGCGGTCCGGACCAGCCGGGAGACCGGGTGCCCGACCTCCTCGAAGAGCCGTCGGACGATGTGGTTGCGCCCCTCGTGCAGCACCACCTCGACCTGGGCGGTCCGACCGAGGGTGTCGAGCAGTGCGTACTTGTCCACTTTGGCCGGCCCGTCGTCGAGGTCGACGCCGGCGAGCAACCGGCGGCCCACCGCCCGGGGAACCGGTCCGGCGACCTCGCACAGGTAGGTCTTCGGCACACCGTACGAGGGGTGCATCAGGCGATGCGCCAACGTGCCGTCGTTGGTCAGCAGCAGCAGGCCCTCACTGTCGGCGTCCAGCCGGCCGACGTGGTAGACCCGCTGGTCGACCCGGTCGAGCAGATCCGACAGCGCGGTCCGGCCCTTTTCGTCCGCCATGGTCGACACGACGCCGCGGGGCTTGTTCATCGCCAGGTACGCCAGCCGGTGGTCGGTGACGATCCGTTCGCCGTCGACGTGGATCACCGCGTTGCGCGGGTCGACCTTGTCGCCCAGTTCGGCGACCCGCCCGTCGACGGTCACCCGCCGTCGGAAGATCAGGTCCTCACAGGCGCGGCGGGAGCCGACGCCGGCGGCGGCCAGCACCTTCTGCAGGCGCTGCACACCACTGTCGTCATCGTTGGGCATCGGCGATCTCTTCCACGTCGTCGGGCAGGAACGGCGCCAGCGAGGGTAGCTCCTCGACGCTGTTCAACCCCAATTTCTCCAGGAACAGGGTCGACGTACGGTAGAGGTAGGCGCCACTCTCCGGCTCGCTGCCGCATTCCTCGATCAGCCCCCGTGTCGTCAGGGTCCGGATGACCCCGTCGCAGTTGACCCCCCGGATGGCCGAGACCCGGCCCCGGGTGACCGGCTGCTTGTAGGCGACCACCGCCAGGGTTTCCAGCGCGGCCTGGGTCAGTCGCACCGACTGCCCGTCGAGCACGAACCGCTCCACATAGGGCGCGTACTCGGGGCGGGTGTAGAGCCGCCACCCACCGGCCGCCCGGCGCAGGTCGAACCCGTGCCCGGCGGCGGTGTAGCTGTCGGAGATCTCCCGCAGCATCGCGCCGACCCGCTCGGTCGGCTGCTCCAGCACCTGCGCGAGCACGTTCTCGGAAACGGGTTCGTCGACCACCAGCATGATCGCCTCGATCGCCGGTCTGAGTTCGGCGTCGTCGAGCAGCGCCAGTGCGGCGGGTGCCGCCGGCTCCGGTTCAGGTGCCGGCTGAGACCTGGCGGTCGGCGCCGGCGGTGCCTCGGGCTCCGGCTCAGCCGCCGGCTCCGGCTCGGGCTGCCCGTCGGACGCGGCGGGTGGCTCCGCCGCCGGGACCGGCTCGGGCGCGGGTGCGGGGGGCGGTGCCGGCTCCGGGGCGGCGGCGTTCTGCGACGGTACGCTGGCCCGCGCCCACGGGGGCACCCAGGCCGCGGCCTGCTCGGCAAGCGAGTCGGGCTGCTCGTCGCTGCTCACGAAGCCTCCTCCTGGCCGGCGTCCGACTGACCGGCGTGCGGCCCGCTGGGATCTGACGGCGCGGCGGGCGTCGCCGCGGTGTCGGTTTCCGCCGGCTGGCCGGCGTACTCGTCGACGGTGAGCTCCGCTCCCCCGTGCGCGCCGCCGGTCCAGCGTACGGTGAGGTCGCCCAGCGCCTGCTCCTGGCTGAAGCCCACCAGACCTTCGCGGTACAGCTCCAGCAGCGCCAGGAACCGGGCGACGATCTCCAGGGTGGACTCGCAGTCAAGGCAGAGCGTCTCGAAGGTGGCGGTGCCGACCCGGCGCAGCCGGTCGCGCAGCAGGGTGGCGTGCTCCCGTACGCTGACCCGCACCTGGTGCACGTGGTCGATGGTGACGACCGGCACCACCCGTGGCGTCATCGCCTTGATGGCCAGTTTGGCCAACCGGGCAGGGCCGACGCCGAGCACCAGTTCGGGCAGCGCCCGGGCGTAGCGCTCTTCCAGGGTGACCGCCCGCGGGTAGCGGCGGGCACCGGCGGTCTCCAACTCGGCGATGTGCGCCGCAGCCTCCTTGAACGCCTTGTACTGCAGCAGCCGGGCGAACAGCAGGTCCCGGGCCTCCAGCAGCGCCAGGTCCTCCTCGTCCTCGACCTGGGCGGCGGGCAGCAGGCGGGCGGCCTTGAGGTCGAGCAGGGTGGCCGCGATGACCAGGAACTCGCTGGCCTCGTCGAGGTCCCAGTCGTCGCCCATCGCCCGGATGTAGGCGATGAACTCGTCGGTGACCTGGTGCAGCGCCACCTCGGTGACGTCCAGCTTGTGTTTGCCGATGAGCTGCAGCAGCAGATCGAAGGGACCGGTGAAGTTCGCCAACCGCACGGTGAACCCGGTGCCCTCGGCGGGCGGGGCCGCACCGGCGTCGTCGGAGGCCCCGGTCGGCGGCAGGGCCGCCGGGTCGGTAGCCACGTCGGCGGCCGTCGGTGCGCTCACCAGTCGACCGTAGTCCACCCGCTGCGCGAGCCGCACCGCAGGTTAGCGCTCCGCGTGGTGCGCGATGACCTCGCGGGCGAGCTGGCGGTAGTTGCGGGCACCGGACGACGCCGGGTCGAGGCTGGTGATCGGCGCGCCGGCGACGGTCGACTCGGGGAACTTGACCGTCTTGGTGATCACCGTCTGGTAGACCTTGTCGCCGAACGCCTCGACGACCCGCTGCAGCACCTGCCGGCAGTGTGTGGTGCGGCTGTCGTACATGGTCGCCAGGATGCCTTCCAGCTCCAGGTCGAAGTTGAGCCGCTCGCGGACCTTGTCGATGGTGTCGAGCAGCAGCGCCACACCGCGCAGGCTGAAGAACTCGCATTCCAGGGGGATCAGCACCCCGTGCGCCACGGTCAACGCGTTGATGGCCAGCAGGCCGAGTGACGGCTGGCAGTCGATCAGGACGAAGTCGTACTCCTTGCGGATCGACTTGAGCACCCGGGCCAGGGCCATCTCCCGGGCGACCTCGTTGACCAGCTGGATCTCGGCGGCCGACAGGTCGATGTTGGCCGGCAGCAGATGCAGTCCGGCCACATCGGTCTTGATCAGCACGTCCTCGGCGGTCACGTCGTCCTGCATCAGCAGGTTGTAGACCGAAAGGTCCAGATTGTGCGGATTGACCCCGAGGCCGACCGACAACGCGCCCTGCGGGTCGAAGTCGACAAGCAGCACCTTGCGGCCGTACTCGGCCAGCGCGGCACCGAGGTTGATCGTCGTGGTGGTCTTGCCGACCCCGCCTTTCTGGTTGGCCATCGCGATGACCCGGGCCGGGCCGTGCCGGTCGGTCGGCATCGGCTCCGGGATCGGCTTGCGCGTGGTGTACGCGGTCGGATCGGCGGGGCCGAGCTCGGCGCTGAGATCGAGCCCGGCCTGCTGTTCGCGGAGCGTCGAGGTCCACGCCTCGGCACGGTCACTGTTGCCCGCCATGTCCTGTGCGCCCCCTCCCGACGACTGCCCGGCGCCGGAGCCGACCGGCGTCTGCAGCGGCGTCGCCGCTGCGGGGCCTTCGCCTGCCGCCGTACGAAAGCCGCGCCGTTGCCCGACTGTACGCCACCGGGCGGGGGCGTGGCGGGCACCTGCCCGGCGTGTCGACCCGGCACGCCCCGTCGCCTGCCTGCGGATCAACGCCGAGCACGGGGATGCGAGGTGGCGTAGACCTCTCGGAGCCGGTCGACGGTCACCAGGGTGTAGACCTGGGTGGTGGTCACCGACGCGTGGCCGAGCAGCTCCTGCACCACCCGGACGTCCGCGCCACCGTCGAGCAGGTGGGTGGCGTAGGAGTGCCGCAGGGTGTGCGGCGACACCGCGTGCGTCCCGTCGACCGGCAGCCCGGCCCGTTCGGCCGCCCGCCGCAGCACGATCCAGGCACTCTGCCGCGACAGCTGCCCGCCCCGGGCGTTGAGAAAGATCGCCGGGCTGCCCCGACCGGCGGCGGCGAGTGCGGGACGCACCCGGGTCAGGTATGCGCGCAGCGCGTCGGCGGCGTACCGGCCGACCGGCACCAGCCGTTGCCGGCCACCCTTGCCGCGCAGCAGCACCACCGCGGCGGTGAGGTCGAGGTCGTCGACGGCCGCGCCGACCGCTTCGGATATCCGCGCTCCGGTGCCATAGAGGAACTCCAGCAGCGCGCGGTCGCGGACGGCCAACGGCGCACCGGCAGGGTCGAGGCCTCCGGCAGCGGTCAGCAACCGCTCGACCTGGTCGACGTCGAGCGCGCGGGGCAGCCGGCGGGGCGGTAACGCCGGGCGGACGTCCCGGCTGGCGTCGACGCCGGCGTGCCCTTCCCGGGCGGCGAACCGGTGCAGGCCCCGGATGGCGCTGGCGGCCCGGGCGGTGGACGCCGCCGACAGCGGTGCCTGCCCGTCGCCGCCGGCCCGCAACGTGGCCAGGTGGGTCGTGATCCGCTCGGGTCGCACCTGGGCAAGGTCCCGGACGCCGGTCGAGGCAAGTGCCGCCCGGTAGCGTTCCAGGTCACGGCGGTAGGACAGCACCGTGTTGCGGGACAGCCCGCGTTCCACCGTCAAATGGTCCAGGTAGCCACGGACGACGCGGTGCAGCGCGTCGACGGGTCGCTCGGGCAGGACGTCGTCGTGGTCGATCAGCCAAGCACCTCCGTCAACGGCCGGCTGGTCATGCCGTGCGCCTCGGCGACCGGGCCGTAGGTGAGCTCGCCGTCGTACGTGTTGAGGCCGGCGGCGAGGGCCCGGTCCCGGCGCAGCGCGTCGCGCCAGCCGTGGTTGGCCAGTTCGAGGGCGTACGGCAGGGTGACGTTGGTCAGTGCGTACGTGCTGGTGTGCGGGACGGCGCCGGGCATGTTCGCCACGCAGTAGAAGACCGACTCGTGCACCCGGTAGACCGGATCGGCGTGGGTGGTGGGTCGGGAGTCCTCGAAGCACCCGCCCTGGTCGATCGAGATGTCGACGAGCACGCTGCCGGGCTTCATCCGGGACACCAACTCGTTGGAGATCAGCTTGGGTGCCTTCGCCCCGGGGACCAGCACCGCGCCGATCACCATGTCCGCGTCGCGCACGGCCCGCTCGACCTCGTAGGTGTTCGACGCGACGGTCTGCAGGTGACCCTGATAGATCGCGTCGGCCTGCCGCAGTTTGTTGATGTTGCGGTCCAGCAGCAGCACCTCGGCCTGCATGCCGAGGGCGATCGCGGCGGCGTTCATGCCGGACACCCCGGCCCCGATGACCACCACCTTGGCGGCGTAGACACCGGAGACCCCGCCCATCAGCACTCCGCGACCGCCACCGGAGCGCATCAGATGGTACGCGCCGACCTGCGGGGCCAGCCGACCGGCGACCTCGGACATCGGCGCCAGCAACGGCAACGCGCCGTCGGCGGTCTCCACCGTCTCGTACGCGATCCCGGTGACGCCCTGCTGCAGCAGGGCGTCGGTGCACTCCTTGGAGGCCGCCAGGTGCAGGTAGGTGAACAGCACCTGGCCGCGTCGCATCCGGTGGTACTCCTCGGCGATCGGCTCCTTGACCTTGAGGACGAGCTCGCCGGCCGCCCACACGTCGTCCGCCGTCGCCACGATGGTCGCCCCGGCCGCGGCGAACTCGTCATCGGTGATCGCCGAGCCGGCACCGGCGCCGGCCTCGATCAGCACCTGGTGCCCGGCCCGGACGAACTCGTGGACGCCGGCCGGAGTGACCGCCACCCGGTACTCGTGGTTCTTGACCTCGCGGGGAATTCCCACCAACACGTCGCCGTCACCTCTTCCGCAGGCACCGCTGCCCGTCCGTACTCGGCGCAGTCTAGGGCCGTCGGGCAGCGCGCCCGGCCAACACCTTGGCAGCCGATGCCGTCCGGAGTTGACGATGTGTCAGTCGGGCGCTCCCCGGCGACCGGCGGTGCCGCCACCCGGTCGCCGGGTGGCGGCACCGTCGGTCAACACGGCACCGGGTCGGTGGCCGGACGCAACACCGCCCAGCCGGTTCGCCGGGCACGGTCGGCGGCCAGCAGCCCGGCCACCGCCGCCGCGTTGGTGACCTCCCCGGCCAGGACCATCCGCACCGCCTCGTCGAGATCGACGAGGCGGACCTGCATCTCGGCCTCCTCGTCACGACGGTCGTGGCGCTGCGGCCGCGGCACCACCGACAGGTCGCGGGCGAGGAAGATCCTGATCGTCTCGTCCGAACAGCCCGGCGAGGTGTGCAGGTCGACCAGCAGGTCGAGTCGCCCGGCCTGCAGGTCGGCCTCCTCGGCCAACTCGCGCAGGGCCGCCGCAGGCAGGTCCTCCCCGCTGACGTCGACCAGTCCCGCCGGCAGCTCCCACAGGTACCGGCCGACCGGGTGGCGGTACTGGCGGACCAGCACGACCCGGCCGTCGTCGTCGAGCGCCACCACCCCGACCGCGCCGACGTGGCGCACGTAGTCACGCCTCGCCACGCCACCGCCCGGCATCGTCACGTCGTCGCTGACGACCGAGAAGACCGCGCCGGTGAACCGGTCGGTGCGCTGCCGCACCTGGTAGACGTGATGGTCCGCCGCCGGATCGCGCGTCACGACTGACCGCCGGTGGATCCGAGGTCCACCGGCAACTGGTCGGCCTCGGAGTAGACGATGACCGCACCGACGAACGCATGGAACAACGGGTGCGGCCGGGTCGGGCGGCTCTTGAGCTCCGGGTGGGCCTGGGTCGCGACGAAGAACGGGTGTTCGGCGGGGTCCAGCTCGACGAACTCGACCAGCCGGCCGTCCGGTGAGGTGCCGGAGATCCGCAGACCGGCCTTCTCCAGCACCTCGCGGTAGGCGTTGTTCACCTCGTACCGGTGCCGGTGCCGCTCGCTGACCTCGGTGGTGCCGTACGCCCTGGCGACGATCGACCCCTCGGACAGCCGGGCCGGATAGGCACCGAGGCGCATCGTGCCACCCAGGTCGCCGCGGCCGGCGACGATCTGCTCCTGATCGGCCATGGTCGCGACGATCGGATGCTCGACGTCGTCGTCGAACTCGGCCGAGTTGGCGCCGACCAGGCCGGCAGCGTTACGGGCCACCTCGATCACCATGCACTGCAGACCGAGGCAGAGGCCGAGCACCGGGATACCGTTCTCCCGACCGTACCGGGCGGCGCCGATCTTGCCCTCGATGCCCCGGACGCCGAACCCGCCGGGGATGACGATGCCGTCGACGCCGGCCAACGCGGCCGCGGCGCCGTTCGGGCTGACACACTCGTCGCTGGGCACCCAGCGGACCTGTACCCGGGCCCGGTGCCCGAACCCGGCCGCCCGGATCGCCTCGGACACCGACAGATACGCGTCGGGCAGGTCGACGTATTTGCCGACCAACGCCACGGTGACCGTGTGCCGGGGATGGTGCACCCGCTCCAGCAGGTCGTCCCAGCTGCTCCAGTCCACGTCCCGGAAGGACAGGCCGAGCCGGCGCACCACGTAGGCGTCGAGTCCCTCCCGGTGCAGGACCTTCGGGATGTCGTAGATGCTCGGCGCGTCCGGCGCGGCGATCACCGCTTCCCGGTCGACGTCGCAGTAGAGCGACAGTTTGTGCTTGAGCTTGTCGGGGATCTCCCGGTCGGAGCGGCAGACGATCGCGTCGGGCTGGATACCGATGCTGCGCAGGGCGGCCACCGAGTGCTGGGTCGGTTTCGTCTTCAACTCGCCGGAGGGCACCAGGTAGGGCACCAGCGACACGTGCAGGTAGAAGCAGCGGTCCCGGCCAACGTCGTGTCGTACCTGGCGGATCGCCTCCAGGAACGGCAACGACTCGATGTCGCCGACGGTGCCACCCACCTCGGTGATCACCACGTCCGGCACCAGGCCCTGCTCGTCCGGCTCGCCCATCGCCCGGATCCGTGCCTTGATCTCGTTCGTGATGTGCGGGATGACCTGCACCGTGTCGCCGAGGTACTCGCCCCGGCGTTCCTTGGCGATGACCGCCGAGTAGATCTGGCCGGTGGTGACGTTCGCCTTGCAGGACAGGTCACGGTCGAGAAACCGTTCGTAGTGCCCGACGTCGAGGTCGGTCTCGGCGCCGTCCTCGGTGACGAACACCTCGCCGTGCTGGAAGGGGTTCATCGTGCCGGGGTCGACGTTCAGGTACGGGTCGAGCTTCTGCATGACCACCCGCAGACCCCGGGCGGTGAGCAGGTTGCCCAGGCTGGACGCGGTCAGCCCTTTACCGAGTGAGGACGCGACGCCCCCGGTGACGAAAATGTGCCGTACCGTTTGTGTCGAAGGGGCCAAGGCGTGCTCCCGTGGGTCGTCTGACTGGTCGTGCAGACCGGCGCGTCACTGATGAAGCTGCTGGCGCGATCCACGGGACTCCACGGTAACACCTACCGAACCAGCGGATTCGTCGACCTCGGTGGCCACCGGCGGCGGGTCCGACCCGGGACCGTCGGAACCGGAGCCCTGCGGGTCGGGGCCGATCGTCGGTCGGGTCCGGTCCGCCGAATGGCCCAGCACCCGCAGCGCCAGCAGAGTCGCCATCGGTACGGTGACCGCCGCCGCCGCGCCGGCGACGTCGAGCGCGGCACCGGCCAGCCCACCGCCGATCACCGACGACACGGCGATGCCCGCCATCGCCGCGCGCACCGCCGGATAGATACCGAACAGCCGCTTGAGCCCACCCCAGGACTGCAGCAGGCCGAACCAGACCAACGCCGCGCTGACCAGGGCCAGGATCGTCAACGGGCTACCCAGCAGGGTCGACATGTTCGCTGACGAGGAACGGTGCAGCGTCAACCCGCCGGTGCCGTCGGCGAGCGCCGTCAGGAACCGGCCCAGGCTGCCCCGTTCGGTCTCCGGTCGCTGCAGGTCGAGCAGCGCGAACCCGGCGGTCACCACCAGGCCGGCGATCGTCGCCCAGGCCACCCTGGGCAGGCTGAGCCAACCGCCGGTGCTGATCGCCGCCGCGATGCTCACCCCGGCGGTCAACGCGATCGCCCCGACCGGGTCGGCACCCAGGTACGGGCTGCCCACCAGGACGACCGCCGCACCGCCGATCGCCACCACCACCGTGACCCGCCAGGTACGGCGGACCCGCTGGGCCAGGCAGCCGGCGGCCAGCAACGTCCCGGCGATCAGCACACCCAGACCGATGGTGCCCAGCCCGGCGTAGCGCCCTCCTTCCGTCGCCGAGTACCCGGTGACGCCGTTGAGCTGCAGCCGGGAACCGGTCAGCACGTCGGCGGCCACCACCGCCGCCGCGATCGTCGCGACCGCAGCCATCGGCCCGAGCGTGCGGCGGTACGGACCGCTGATCCGTACCGCCGCCGTGGCGGTGGCGACCGCCACCAGCGTGATCCCGACCAGCAGCAGCCCCGGATGAGCGCTGCGCCACCAGGGCACCACGTCGGCCAGCAACGCCGCAGGGATCGCCAATGCGGCGGCGATCAGCAGCACCTCCAGCACCGCGCCCGCCCGACGGACCACCGGATCCGGCCCGGGTCGGCCGGCGGTGCGCCGGACCCGCCGCAGCAGCGGCACCACGGCGACTGCGAGCAGGCTCTGGAAGCCGGCGAGCAGCCCGAAGAACCAGTTCGACGCCTGCCGTTGGGCGCGCGCCGCACGGTCGGCGTCGGCCGGGGCCGCGATGGCCGTCGCCAGGTCGGCTGGCCTGCCCGGCACCGCGTTCGCCGGTTGGCCGATGAACAGCCCGTCGGGCTGCTCCCGGCCGAGCACCTGCAACGCGGTCGGCGCGAGGTCCACCAGCTGCAGGTACCCGTCGCGGCCGGTGGTCGGTGAGGTGATCCAGCCGTCCTGCCAGCCCGGTCCGTCGGCGGCCACGACGTGCAGCCGGTCGCTGGTGCCGGTGTCGGCGAGCCCGGCCACCAGCACCAGCGACCGGGCCGGCCGGGCCGCCAGCACCCGGGTCAGTTGCGCGTCTGCCTGGCGGGCCGACGCGGCCCGCTCGGCTGGGTCGGTGCCGGCGACCACCCCGGCGTCGACGATCGACAGTACGCATGAGGCGAGCAGGTCCCGCGAATCCTCGGGAAGTTCGGGCTCGTACCGGTCGACCCGGCCGAAGGGCCGCGCGGCGGCCAGCGCGGCACCCGGGCCCACCGCCACCGTGCAGCGCACCGACTCGGCCAGCGCGCCGGGTACCGCCCCCCAGGCCAGCCGTTCCTGGTTGAGCCGCACCGTCGCTGCCTGGGACGGCAGGTAACCACCAATCCCGTCGGGCTGTTCCACGGTCACCGGCTGCTCGACGCAGTCGCCGGCCGGATCGACCCCGCTGCCCTCGGCGGCGGCGTAGGTGCCGGCACCGAGGGTCACCCAGCCGTCGGCCGGGCAGGTCGGACGCTGGGCGCTGCGCACCGACAACGAGGCGATCGAGCCGCCCTCGGCGAGCCGCCACAGCGCCGGGGTGGTGGCCTGGTCGACGTCGTCCCAGCGCAGCCCGGGCACCCCGACGACGATCACGTAGTCGGCGGTGCGTCCGGACGTACCGACTGCGGGCCGGTCGGCCAGTGCCGCCGCCGCGACGGCGAGCAACACCGACATCAGCAGGAGCGGCACGAGCCGGTGACGCATCAGCCGGACCCCTCGCCCACCTGGTCGGCCCGTGCGCCACGGTCGGTACGGCTACTCGAGGTGGCCCGCCCTCCGGCGGGGCCGCACTCGCCGGCCAGTTCCCGGTAGACGGCCCGGACGCCGTCGACGGTGTCGGCCTCCGTCGGCCACGACCGGGCGCGCAGCGGCCCCCGGCCGGCCAGGTCCGCCCGCCGCTGATGGTCACGCAGCAGGTCCCGCACCGCCGTGTCGAGCGCGTCGACGTCGTCGGGTGCGACGAGCACCGCGGCGTCGCCGACGAGTTCGGGCACCCCACCGACCCCGGTGGCCACCAGTGGTACGCCGGCGCGCAGCGCCTCCTGAGCGAACAGTTGCCGGGCCTCCCAGTCGCTGCACACGACCGCCAGGTCGGCGCCGAGCAGCAGGTCGGCCACGTCGGTACGGTGCCCGAGCAGAGTGACCGGGGCCCGGACCGCCGAGATCTGCGCGGCCAGCGCCAGGTAACTCGGGCCGGAACCGGCGATCACCACCTGCGCCGGCGGATCCAGCTCCCGCCAGCGGGCTGCGGCGTCGACGAGCAGGTCGTAGCGTTTCTGCGGATGCAGTCGCCCCACCGAGAGCACCAGTGGCTGCCGGGGACCGACACCGAACTCGGCCCGTACGGCGGCGCGGCTGCGCGTCGGTGGTGGCATCTCGGGGGCGGCGACCGGGGCCAGCCGGGCGTCCGGTGCCCCCAGCCGCGTCGCCTGCGCCACCAGGTCCGGCGACGCGCCGAGGGTGACCCGGGCGGACCGGGCCACCCGGCGCTGCGCCCACCGCGACAGTCGACCGCGAAGCCCTCCGGCCATGACGGTGTTGTGCCAGGTGACGACGACCGGTACGGACGGGCGGGCCAGTACGGCCACCAGGCCGGCCCGCAGCCCGTGCGCGTGCACCACGTCGACCGGGTTCGCGGCGAGGACCCGTCGCAGGGTCCGGACCGCCGACGCGTCCGCCAGGGTCGGGCTGGCCGGGATCTCCACCGGGACGAAGGTCGCGCCGGTGGCGGTGAAGCCGAACTGTTCCTCGGTGGCCTGCGGGCCGCACACGACCACGCGGGCACCGCCGCCGACCAGTCCGGCGGTCAGCGACGTCAGGTGCTGTCCGACACCGCCGGTGCTCGAGCCGAGCAGCAGTAGCACCGTGCCGGCCCAGTCGGTCCGCGTCACGTCGCTCACGGTGACTCCGTCCCCTTCCCGCCCGGCCGGGCGCGGGCCGCGACCCGCCGGAGCGCCCTGGCGATCGTCGGGCGCAGATCGTGGCGATCCAGTGGCAGGCAGACCGCGAGGAAGACCACCACCGCGGTCGCTCCCGACAGCATGCCCTGCCAGACCGCACCGGCTGTCGTCGGGGGGGCCGTACCCGGCCCGGTCCCGACCGCGACGAGGCCGCCGGCGACCGCCGCCGCCGCCCCGGCGCCGAGGCCGATCGCGGTGGCCCGGCCGAGGCCGGCGAGCACCGGCCTGCCACCGACGCGCCGCAACGCCGCCACCAGCAGCACCCCCATCACTGACAGGCCGACGGCGTTGGCCATCGCCAACGCCAGCACCCGGTCGGTGTCGGGCAGGGTCGTGGCCAGCAGCACCGCGCTGAGGATCACCGCGCTCCAACCGGCGGCGACCGCGCCGGCGGCGGCGGCGGGTCGGCCGGCGGCGTACAGCGCCCGGGACCCGATGGCGAACAGTCCGTAGCCGATCAGCCCCGGCGCGAACCCGGCGATCCCCGCCGCCAGCGCGCCGGCCTGCTCCGGCGGGACGAGAAACGCCGCAGCCGGTACCCGGACGGCGACCAGCGCGGCGGCGCCGAAGCTGGCCAGGAGTACCACGAGGCGGGCCGCCGGCGCGAGGGCGGCGCGGTAGCCGTCGTGGTCACCGCTGCCGTGGGCGGCGACCATTGTCGGGTAGGCGGCGGTCGCCAACGGCACCGCCAGCACCGACCAGGGCAGCAGGAACACGGTCTGGGCCAGGGCGAACAGCACGACGGCACCGTCCGGCGCCCCCCAGTTCAGGCAGAGCCAGACCGCGGTGAGCAGGGCGACCTGCTGGGTGCCGACGGTGACCGCACCAGCCGTCGCCAACCCGCCGACGGCGGTGCGGGCCGCGCCCACGAAGCGCACCGCCGGCCGTAACCGCAGCCGCAGCCGGCGCAGTGGAATCATCAGGCTCAACGACAGAACCGCCACCCCGGCGGTGGTACCGACCGCGAGCAGGGTCTGTCCGGCGGCGCCGACCTGTGGCAGGTCGGCCAGTCGGCCCTCGGCGGCCACGAACGTCAGGTAGGTGCCGATCACGACGACGCTGGACAGCAAGGGTGCGAGGACCGGCCAGGCGAACCGGTGGTGGGCCTGCAGCACCCCGATGAGGACCACCGCGATGCCGTAGAGCGGCAGTTGCGGTGCGAACAGGCGCAGCATCAGCACCCCGGCGTCGATCTGGTCCGCGCCGCCGTCGTCGGCGAGCAGCCGGATGATCGGCCCGGCGGCCACCGCGAGCAGCACCGCCAACGGGACCAACAGGCTCAACGTCCAGGTGAGCAGGGCCGATGTGGTGGCCGAGACAGTGGCGCGGTCGTCGGCGGCGACCGCGCCGGCCAGCAGGGGCACCACCAGGCTCGCCAACGCGCCGCCGACGACGATCTCGAACACGATGTTCGGGATGGTGTTCGCCGCGTGGTAGATGTCGCCCAGCGTGGTCGGGCCGACCGACCAGGCGAAGACCGCGGTCCGCCCGAACCCGACCAGCCGGCTGGCCACCGTGAGCACCGCGATCACCGTGGCCGCACCGGCGACCCGGGTGGCGACCGCCCGACTGGTCATCGCCGGCGCCGGTCAGGGGGTCCGGCGACCCAGCGCGTCCAGCTCCCGGAGCCCGGGGGTGCGCTGGATGACCTGAGTGAAACTGACCCGCTCACTCGCCGCGGTCAGGGCGGCGATGACACCCAGTGCGGCGGCCCGACCGACCGGACCGCTGCGCTGGGCGAGGGCCACCCCGAGCAGGGCGCCGAGGGAGTTGGCACCGCAGTCGCCGAGCATCACCCGCTCGTCGAGGTCGTCGGGCAGCAGACCGAGGACCGCGCCGGCGGTGCCGGCGGCGGTCCCGGCCGACGGACCGGTCAGCAGCGGTCCGGCCACGAGCAGCCCGGCCTTCGCGGCCCGACCCGGCCGCAGGTCGAGCAGGTTGACCAGGTTGGCCATGCCGGCGATGACCCCGGCACCGAGCAGCAGGTCGGCACCGCGGACCGCCGGATGGCGGGTGGGTCGACGCCGGTCGGCGGAGAGCAGCGCAGCGGCGGCGACCCCGGTCGCCCCGACCCCGACGATCTTGACCAACCCGCTGGTCACCTGTCCGCGCCGCAGCGCCGCCAGGTGACCGGCGAACCCCTTGGCCGCCCGCTGGTCCGGGCGGGCGCCGACGATGTCGTCGTAGAGACCGACGGCACCAGCGCCGGCACCGGCGACCAGACTGGCGGCGGCGCCCGCCGGATGCCCGGCGCCCAGGGCGGCGGCCAGCGACGCGCCGACGGCCAACGCCGGACCGCCGGCCAGGCTCACGGTACGGCCACGGAAGTTGGTGCGGTCCAGGACGCCGCGCGGGGCCACCCGGCGGGTGGTACGCAGCGCCGCCCGGGCGGCGACCACCCCGACGGCGGCGGCCAGCGACAGGCCCAGCGGGCCACGGGTCAACATCAGGGTCTGCTCCGGGGTGCTATTCGGGGCGCTTGGGCATCAGGCTGGTGGCACCGGCGCCAAGCCCGTAGTGCCCGGCCTGCCCGAGGGTGAACTGCTCGGCGGTGGCGAGAGCGGTGACGGCCTGCCCGGCCGTGGTGTTGCCGTTGTCGACGGTGGAGATCGACTGGGTGAGGGTCGGATCGCCGCGTACCGCCGAGATCAGGTTGCCGTCGCTGGACCCGGTGCCGGCCACCACCACCTGGCTGTTGCGGTCGAACTGCACGACCATGGTCACCACGGCGGCGTCCTTCTTGGCCGCCTGTCGGTCGACGTACGGCTGACCGCTGACCACGACGACGGCCTCCGCGGGGCCGGTGACCGGCGTCTCCACCGTGATGTAACCGGCGTCGCCGTACGCGTCGAGCACTGCGGCGAGATCCGCCGGGTCGACCGCCGGCTGCTCGGCGCGGTCCAGCAACGCACTGGCCAGCAGCGCACTGGAGGTTTCGACACCGTCGCTGTTGCCGGGCAGTCCGGTGGTGGGAACTGTGGGTCGGGCCGCAGCGGTGGCGAGTTCGAGCAGGTTGACGCCGTTGTCCGGATCGACGAACTTGTCCTGTACGTCGATCCGACCGGTCACCGTCGCCCCGGCCATGTCCAGCGCCGCGACCACCCCCTCGGCGTGGTCCCGGCCGCTGGGCAGGCAGATGACCAGCAGTCGCCGGCCGGCCAGCTTGTCGGCCAGCAGGATCGGCGCGGCTTCGGCGACGAAGTCCTCCTCGCGGTCGACCTCCTCGCGCAGGCTGTTGACGGTCTCCCGCAACTGGGTATTGTCTTTACGTAGAGCATTCACGTTGTCGCTCAACGAATCGGCGACCGGGCCGTTCAACGCGGCGGTACCCACGACGAGGCCGATCGCCAGGGCGAGGAAGACCGCTGTGAGCGAC
The DNA here is from genome assembly GCF_049179175.1 of Solwaraspora sp. WMMA2101. NCBI lineage: Bacteria > Bacillati > Actinomycetota > Actinomycetes > Micromonosporales > Micromonosporaceae > Solwaraspora > Solwaraspora sp. WMMA2101. The sequence continues at coordinate 330,036 of NZ_JBMHMA010000006.1, forward strand.
ACCACGTGGTAACGGAAGTTGATCACTCTTGCCGCCTTCTCCGATCCGTCTGCGCGTGACCGGTTGCTCCGTCCACGCTCTTACCAGGCCTTTCTCCGCTGGCGGAGCCGCCCCGTCCGTCAGAAGAGCTGCCCCACCTGGAAGACGAAATTGTCCCACCACTCGGAAGCCACTCCGAGATAGGCCTGACCGACCGTGGAAACAGCGACGGCCGACGCCATCGCGGCGATTGCGGAGAGCACGAGCAGCAGCAGCGACGATCCGGAGATGCTCTGTCGGTAGAGGCGGCTGACGCCCTTGGCGTCGACCAGTTTACCGCCCACCTTGAGGCGGGTCAGAAACGTGGAGGCCATCCCGCCCCGGCCCTTGTCGAGGAATTCCACCAGGGTGGCGTGCGTACCGACCGCCACGATCAGGGTGGCACCCTTCTCGTCGGCCAGCAGCATCGCCAGGTCCTCGCTGGTCGCGGCCGCAGGGAAGGTCACCGCCTCCACGCCGAGCTCACGAACCCGGTCCATGCCGGGAGCCCGGCCGTCCGGGTAGGCGTGTACGACGACCTCCGCACCGCAGCGCAGCACGTCGTCGGTCACCGAGTCCATGTCACCGATGATCATGTCCGGGGTGTAGCCGGCCTCGACGAGGGCGTCCGCGCCGCCGTCCACCCCGATCAGCACCGGCTTGAACTCACGGATGTACGGCCTCAGCACATCGAGATCGGCCTTGTAGTCGTAGCCACGGACCACGATCAGACAGTGCCGGCGAGCGATGCGGGTCTCGATCTCCGGCACGCCGACACCGTCGAGAAGCAGATCCCGCTCCTGTTTGAGGTACTCCATCGTGTTGGCGGCGAACGCCTCCAACTGGACCGACAGGCCCTCCCTGGCATCGCTCATCGACCGGGCCACCGAGTCGGCGTCCTGCCGCACCCCGGAGGCCACCTGCGCGTCACCGACCAGGACCGTGGCACCGTCGATCCGGACCGTGTCGCCGTCACGGACCTTGTCGAACACGTCCTCGCCGAGATCGTCCACCAGCGGGATCCCCGCCTGGATCAGCACCTCCGGGCCGAGATTGGGGTACCGACCGGACACCGACGGCTTGGCGTTGAGCACCGCGGCCACCCCGACCGCGACCAACGAGTCCGCGGCGACCCGGTCCAGATCGACGTGGTCGATGACCGCGATGTCGCCCGGACGCAGCCGCCCGACCAGCCGTTTCGTCCGGCGGTCGAGCCGCGCGGTGCCGGAGATCGTCCCGGGCTCGGCGGTCCGGGCCCGACGCAAGGTGGGTAGACGCATCCTTACCATCCTGGCATGGGGGGCAGCGGAATCCGGCGCGACATGCCCGCCGCGTCACGGCCGGCAGGAGCGGCCAGCCGCCCGGTCCGGCACGCCCCTGTTCTAGCGAACCACATCGCCGCCCGTCTGTCGGCACCGCAGCGCACACCGGGACGGCCCCGACCGTCGACACCCTGCTCACCGCACCGACGCACCGACCGGTCAGGGGTCAGCCGCGCCGCTCCCGCGCGGCAACCGCGAGCAACTCCTCCGCGTGCGCGATACCCAGGTCCGAGTCCGGCAAACCGGCAAGCATCCGGGCCAGCTCCCGGGCCCGGTCGGTGTCCTCGACCACCCGGACGCCGCTGGTGGTGACCGCTCCCCCAGTGTCCTTCGCGACCACCAGATGCCGGTCCGCGAACGCCGCCACCTGCGGCAGGTGCGTCACCACCAGCACCTGATGGCTACGGGCCAGCCGGGCGAGGCGTCGACCGATCTCCACCGCCGCCTGACCGCCGACTCCGGCGTCGACCTCGTCGAAGACGAGCGTCGGTGGCCCGCCGGCACCGGCGAACACCACCTCGATCGCCAGCATCACCCGGGACAGCTCACCCCCGCTCGCCCCCCGCTGCAGCGGCAACGCCGGAGCGCCCGGATGCGCCAACAACCGCAACTCCACCTCGTCGGCACCGTCCGGTCCGACACCGGCCTCGACGCCGTCGACGGTCAACGCCGGTTCACCCCGGCCCGGCGGGCGGGCCAGGACCACCACCTCGACCCGGGCGTGCGGCATCGCCAACCCGGCCAGCTCCACGCTGACCTGCTCGGCGAAGCGCACCGCCGCCGACCGGCGGGCGGCCGACACCCGGCTGGCCAGCTCCGCCACCTCCTCGGCGAGCCGGGCCCGCTCCCGGTCGAGTTCGTCGAGCAGCTCGTCGGAGGTGTCCAGGTCAGCCAGCCGCTCCCGGGCCCGCTGCGCCCAGGCGATCACCCCGTCGACGTCGTCGGCGTACTTGCGGGTCAGCCCACGCAACGCCATCCGCCGCTCGTAGACCGCCTGCAGCCGTTGCGGGTCGGCGTCGAGCGCCGTCAGGTAGCCGGACAGCTCCGCAGCGACGTCACCGACCAGGGTCGCCGCCTCGGTCACCCGGGCCGCGAGGTCGCCGAGGATCCGGTCCACCCCCGCCTGGGCCTCCAACGCCCGACGGGCCGCCCCGAGCAGACCGGTGGCGTCGGGCGTGTCGTCGGCCGTGTCGCCCCCACCGGCGAGCGCCAGCACCGCCACCTGCGCGGCGGCCCGCAGCCCTTCGGCGTGCTCCAGTCGCTGCGCCTCGGCCTTGAGCTCGGCCTCCTCGCCCGGCTGCGGATCGACCCGGGTGATCTCGTCCAGACCCAGGCGCAGCAGGTCGGCCTCCTGGTTGCGCTCCCGCGCGTTGCGCCGCCGATCGGCCAGATCGTCGCTGACCTGCCGCCACCGGCCGTGCACCTCGCGCATGGTGTCGAGCAGCTTCTCGTGCTCGGCGCCGGCGAACCGGTCGAGCGCGGCCCGCTGTTCAGCCGGGCGCAGCAGCCGCAGCTGGTCGGACTGCCCGTGTACGGCGACCACCTGGTCGCCGATCTCGCCGAGTACGGAGACCGGCATGCTGCGGCCACCGACGTGGGCACGGGACCGCCCTTCAGCGGTGACCGTCCTGGTCAGCAACAGAACACCGTCGTCGTCGGGTTCCGCCCCGGCGTCGACGATCCGCCCGTGCACGACCGCACCGGTCGCGCCGACCAGCCGCAGCCGGCCCTCCACGATGGCCCGGCCAGGGTCGGCGCGGACCCGCCCGGCGTCGGCCCGGCCGCCGAACAGCAACCCGAGACCGGTCACCACCATGGTCTTACCGGCACCCGTCTCGCCGGTTATCACGTTCATGCCACGGGTCAGCGGCAGCGTGGTGTCCTCGATGACGCCCAGCCCGGTGATGCGCAGCTCTTCCAGCACAGCCACCGACAGTAGTAGCGGGAGCCGACGTTGACCACCCGGGGCCCGCTCAGCGACGGTTTCCCCGCCAGCCGTTCACCGGCAGGTCGAACTTGGCGACCAGCCGGTCACTGAACGGCCGAGGGTGCAGCCGGACCACCCGTACCGGCAGGTCGCCCCGGCGGACCGTCACCCGCGCTCCGGGCGGCAGGTCGTAGACCCGCCGCCCGTCGCAGCACAGCACCGCGAACGTGGTGTACGGATCCACGGTGATCACGAACGTCGAGCTCGGCGCGGTCACCAGCGGGCGACTGAACAGGGCGTGTGCGCTGATCGGCACCAACAGCAGGGCCTCGACCTCCGGCCACACGACCGGCCCGCCAGCGGAGAACGCGTACGCCGTGGAGCCGGTCGGGGTGGCACACACCACACCGTCTGCGCCATAGCGCGACAGCGGCCGACCGTCCACGTCGACCATCAACTCCAGCATCTGGGCACGCTGCCCCTTTTCGACGCTGATCTCGTTGAGCGCCCACGAGTCGATGACCACCCCGTGCTCCAGCTCGGCCCGCACGTCCAGGGTCAACCGCTCATCCACCGTGTACTCGCGGGCGACGACCTGCCGTACCGCCCGGTCGAGGTCACCGATCTCGGCCTCGGCGAGGAAGCCCACCTTGCCGAGATTGATGCCGAGCAGCGGGGCCTTCGCCGGACGGGCCAGCTCGGCGGCCCGCAGGAAGGTGCCGTCGCCGCCGAGCGCGAAGACGATCTCCACTCCGACGGCGGCGTCCGGCCCGTCGACCGGCGACACACCCGGCAGGTCCAGGTCGTCGGCCTCCTCGGCGATCACCCGGACCCCGAAACCGGCCTCGATCAGGTCGGCGGCGACGGTACGGGCGTGGTCGGTGCTGCGCTGGCGCCCCGTATGGGTCACCAGCAGCGCCGACCGGACGCTCGACGGTGCCGCCTGGGCACCGCCGGTCGGAACTGTCGCGTTCACCGCGTTCCACCTTCCTCCGTCGCCGGACCGGCGTCGACGATAGCCCGGATCTGCTGTGCGTCGGCGGGCGGTGCGCCGACGCGGAACCAGACGAAGAACTCGACGTTGCCCCGGGGGCCGGGCAACGGGCTGGCCACGACCGCCGCCACACCGAGGCCGAGCGACTCGCCCGCCAGGGCAACGTCGTGCACCGCCTCGGCGCGCAGCGCCGGATCACGGACCACCCCGCCGCTGCCGACCCGGTCGCGGCCCACCTCGAACTGTGGTTTGACCATGAGCAGCAGATCGCCGTCGGGTGCCGTGCACGCCCACAGCGCCGGCAACACCAGACGCAGGGAGATGAACGACAGGTCCGCGACCGTCAGGTCGACCGCACCGCCGATCTGGTCGGTGGTGAGGTTGCGGACGTTGGTCCGTTCGTGCACCCGTACCCGCTCGTCGCCGCGCAGCGACCAGGCCAGCTGGCCGTAACCGACATCGACCGCGACGACCTCGGCCGCCCCGCGCCGCAGCAGTACGTCGGTGAACCCTCCGGTGGAGGCACCGGCGTCGAGACACCGCCGGCCCACGACCGGTACGCCGGTGCCGTCCAGCGCTCCGATGAGCTTGTGGGCGCCACGCGAGACGTACCCCTGGGCCGGGTCGTCGCCCCGGACCCGGACCGCGTCGGCGGGGTCGACCATCGCGGCCGCCTTTGCGGCGGCGACACCGCGGACCTCGACCCTGCCGGCGGTGATCAACTCTGCAGCCTGTTCCCGGGACCGGGCCAGACCCCGACGGACCAGTTCGACGTCGAGACGGTTACGGCGTGCCATGGATCTCCGGCGTCGTGTCCATGCTCAGCCCTGGTCGATCGTGGCGAGCGTCTCCTGCAGGGTGCCGTGTGCCGCCTCGTACTGCGCGATCTGGTCGGCGGGCGGCAGCCCGGCGGCGTTGCGGATCGCCTGGACCGCCGCGTCCACCGCCGGGTGACCGGTCTGCTGTGCCGCCGGGTCGCCGGGAACCGGGTCGGTCGTGGTCGCGTCCGGGCCCGCCACCGCAGCGGTTGCCCGGTTGCCGGGCGGCGGCATCGGCACCGGACGAAACGGCCCCGTGGTGGTCACTGCCCACCCACCGGGCCGACACCGGGTTCCTGCACGACAGCCTTCTTGGCCACCGTCTTCTTGGCCACCGCCTTCTTCGCGACGGCCTTCTTCGCCACCGCCTTGCCTGCCGCCGGAGCGGGTGACGCGGCGGCGCCCGGCTCCGCAGCCGGCAAGGACGCCTCAGCGGTCGCCGCGGCGGCGGTCGCGGCGGCGGTACGCGCCCGTGCCTGTTCCATGTCGCCCTCCAGCCGGCGGATCCGCTCCCGAAGGGCGGCCACCTCGTCGGCCTTGGCCAGCCCGACCGCGTCCAGCGCCCGGTCGACCTCGAGGCGGACCAGACGGGTCAACGACTCCCGATTGGCGGTCCCGGCCGTGAACAGGTCCTCGGCCATCGCCTGCAGCTGCGCGGCCGTGGCCCCGCCCTTGCCCACCAGCGACCGCGCGGTCTGCTCCGCCTTCTTCCGAGACGCCTCGGTCAGCCCGAGGGCCACTTCAAGGTACGCTCGCCAGGCGTCACGCATGTCCCACTCCTTCACCGCGAAGAATGTTCGATCGCCACGCTACCGGGACACGCCGGCACAGTGCGGTACGGTGCCAGTACCAGCGCCCGGCGTGCCGCCCACGCACGGTCGCGGGACGATCCACGACCCACCTGACCGGGAGGTGCGATGGCCAGCGTCGACGAGTGCCGCCAGGCGCTGCACGAGCTCGCCGCCAGGCTCGCGGACAACGCCGACGAAGTCCGCGACCGGGTCAACCTGGACCGCACCCTGGCCTGCCGAATCACCGACCTCGACGCCGCGTTCCACGCACGGCTGGCCGACGGGCGGCTCGTCGACATCGCCGACGGCGACGACCCCAGGGCGAAGATCGCCCTGAACATCGGCAGTGACGATCTGCTTGCCCTCGTCCGGGGCGATCTGGACGCCGGCCGTGCCCTTGCCAGTCGTCGGCTGTCGGTCAGCGCCAGCCCGTTCGACCTGCTCAAGCTACGCAAGCTGCTCTGAAAGGCCGGCGGCTACCGGCCACAGTGGCGCACCCGGCCGCTCACCCCAGGCCGAGTTCCCGCAACGCGGAACCGGCCGCGTCCGATCCGGCCCGGATCGGCCCCGGCGGCCCTCCGTCGCGCCACACCGCCCGGCACAACAGCCGAAGCGCCGCCACCGCACCGTCGAATCCATCGGCGGGCCCGTCGGCGGATCCGTCGAGGATCAGACCGACGCCGTCAGCATCGCCGCGTACCCGCCATCCCGCCTCGGCTGTCGGGTCGTCCGAACCAACACCGTCGCCAGCGATCGGCCGCGCCGCCGCCGGGTCGAACAAGCCGCGCAGGTCAGCCGAGACGTACGTGGGGCGGCGGGCCGGTGGCGCACCGAGCAGTTCCTGGGCATCGCTGATCCCGGTCAGCACCAGGAGGCTGGCCATTCCGGCCCGGTTCGCCCCTTCGATGTCGGTGTCCAACCGGTCACCCACCACCAGTGGACGCTGCGCACCGACGCGCCGCGCCGCAGCGAGGAAAAGTCCCGGCTCCGGTTTGCCGACGACCTGGTCAGGGTCCCGGTCCAGCGCGGTGCGCAGCGCCGCGACCAGCGACCCGTTGCCGGGCAGCGGGCCACGGCCGCTGGGCAGCGTACGGTCGGTGTTGGTGGCGACCCAGTCGGCACCGCCCCGGATCGCCACCGACGCTTCGGCCAGGTCGGCCCAGCCGACCTCGGGACCGTATCCCTGGACCACCACCGTCGGCTGGTCGTCGGCCGCCGCCGCCAGCACCAGCCCGGCGGCGAGTATCTCCTGACGCAGCGCGTCAGCACCCACCACCAGTGCCTTCGTGCCCGGCCCGTAGCGCTGCGCGAGCACCGAGGCGGTCGCGCCGGCCGAGGTGAGCACCTGCGTCTCGGTCGCCGGCACACCCATCCCGGACAGCAGCCCGGCAACATCGGCTGGGCGCCGGGAGGCGTTGTTCGTGGCGTACGCCACCGGCAATCCCATACCGCGCAGGCGGTCCACGGCATCCACCGCGCCCGGGATCGGCCGGTCGATCAGGTAGATCACGCCATCCAGGTCGAAGATGACCAGGTCACAGTCAGCGGACAGGCCTGACTGGTGCCCGGCGACGGTACCGGCCCCCGTCACCGCGTCGTGTCCTCGGCCGACGGCCCGGCCTCCGACGACTCAGCCTCGGGCGAAGGCTGAGCCTCCAACGACGGCTCGGCCTCCGACGACGGCTCAGCCCCGGCAGCCGGCTCCGGTCGCTCTGGCTGGTCGGCCCGCTGCTGCGTCCCGGTGTCCGTACCAGGGGCGGCGGCGGCATCGGTGCCGACCGCGTCGTCGTCGGACCCGTCGTCGTCGCCGGTCAGTACCACTCCGTCGAGCTCCAGCAGCCGCTCGGCCGCGTCGGTGGAGCCGTCCACGTCCGCCTCGGTCGCCCGGGCGAACCACTCCCGGGCCTCGTCCTTGCGACCGGCCTGCAGCAGCGCGTCGGCGTAGGCGTACCGCAACCGGCCGGACCACGCCTGGTCCGAATCGGCAGTCAACTCCCGGACCTGCAGCATCGCCACTGCGGCCTCGGACTGGCCCAGATCGCCACGGGCACCGGCGGCGACCATCAGCAACTCGATGGCCGATTCGTGGTCCAACGCCGCACGGTCGGCACCCCGGAAGATGTCAATCGCACGCTCCGGGCGGCCCAGCGCCCGTTCACAGTCTGCAAGCACCGCAAGATGCGTCTGCCGGCCCGACATCCGATGGTACGTACGCAACTCCGCCACGGCGGTCGTCCAGTCGCCGGCGCGGTAGGCGGAAAGTCCCACCGCTTCGCGTACCGCCGCGATCCGGGACGCCAGACGCCGGGCAGCCAGGGCGTGGGCCAGGGCCAGATCAGGGTCCTCGTCGATCGACCGGCCGGCCGCGACAAGGTGCCGGGCGACCGTCTCCGCCACCGGACGGGCAAGGCCCAGCAGCTCGGCCCGCACCTCGCCGTGCAGATCGGTGGCGACGATGTCCTCGGTCAACTCCGGCGCCGCCGCACGCTCGCCGCCCGAGCGCGGCGTGTCGTCATCGAGGGGTCGTGAGCGGGGCGCGGCCGAGGTGTCGGCTCGCGCCGCAGAACGGGGCCGCTGCGTCCGGTCACCGTCGAACCGCCGGCGGTCGCCCGCGCGGTTGTCCCGGTCGCCGCCGGACGGGCGGCGGTCGCCGTAGCTGGGTCGGGCCGCCCGCTCGCCACGGGCGTCAGGACGGCCCTGCTCGCCCTGTCGACCGGCACCGCCACGATCCGACCACCGTTGGCCCTCGGGCCGAGACGGGCGTCCGCTGTCACCATGGCCACCGGTACGTCGGTCGCCACCGCGTCGGTCCTCGTGCCGACGGTCCTCGTGACGCGGCGCGCGGTCGCTGCGGCTGGTGTCGCTGCCGCGCTGGCGGGCTCCGGCCGACGAGGACCAGTTGCCGCCACGCCGGTCACCGGCACCCTCGTCGCGCCGGAACGCAGGTCGGTCGGCGGGCCGGTAGCCACGGGAATCGCCACCGCGCTCGGTCTGCCCCTCTCGCCTGTCGCCCCGAGGCTGGTCACGCCAGTTGCCTGCGCGGGACTCGTCGCGCCGGTCGCCGTCACTGCGAACCGGACGGCGGCTGTCACGGTCGTCGCCCCGGTCCGCCCATGGACGCGAGCCCCGCTGGTCACGGTCGTCGCCCCGGTACGGTGCCCGGCGGTCACCCGACGGTGTCGCCGGACGGTCGGTCCGTGCCCGCCAGGTGCCGTCGCGCGACGGACGGCCGTCAGTGGATCCGGTCGAGCCGGTCGCGCGGCCGTCCCGCGTGCCGCTGCCGTACGTTGGTCTTCCACCGGCGTCGTCCCGACGGTAGGAACCACCGTCACGGCGTGCCGGACGAGGCTGCTGCGAGTACCCACCGGTGCGGTCACGGCCACCGCTGTAGCCGGAACGGTCGCCACCTCTCGCGCGATCGCCGTCACCGACCGTGGGGCGGCTGCCACCGTCCCGATGCTGGTAGCCGCCGTCGCCGCGGCGGCCGCCGGCTGGCGAGTCTCTACGGTCCGAACGGAACCGGTCCGGGCGGGCAGCGTCGCCATGGTCGCGACCCCGGGCGTCGTTGTCGCGCCAGGATCCCTCCCGACGCGCGCCTCGGTCATCGTCACGACGGGGACCTCTGTCGTCGCGCGACGGCCGGCCATCACCGCCTCCGGCACGGCCGCCAGCGCGACCAGCGCCACCGCTACGGCTTCCTCCGGCACGGCCGGCACCACCGGTCCTGCTGCCGCGGTCATCGGCACGGCGAGGTCGGTCGCCATCCTGCCCAGTTGGGTTCACGACTCTATCCTCCCTGATGCCGCCGGACCGACGCACGGCGGGCGCACACAGTTAAGGGCCGCTCCCCGCAGGGAGCGGCCCTTAAACTGTAAAGATGTCCGGCGGTGACCTACTCTCCCACACCCTCACGAGTGCAGTACCATCGGCGCTGGAGAGCTTAGCTACCGGGTTCGGAATGTAACCGGGCGTTTCCCCTCCGCCATAACCGCCGTAACCCTAACAACAAACCAAACACACCCACAGGAATGTTCGTTTGCCCAGAATCACACAGTGGACGCGTACACCTTCGAAGTCAAGTCCTCGGCCTATTAGTACCGGTCAACTGAACCAGTTACCTGGCTTACATCTCCGGCCTATCAACCCAGTCATCTACTGGGAGCCTTACCCCATCAAGTGGGTGGGACACCTCATCTTGAAGCGAGCTTCCCGCTTAGATGCTTTCAGCGGTTATCCCTTCCGAACGTAGCCAACCAGCCGTGCCCCTGGCGGGACAACTGGCACACCAGAGGTTCGTCCGTCCCGGTCCTCTCGTACTAGGGACAGCCCTTCTCAAGTATCCTACGCGCGCGGCGGATAGGGACCGAACTGTCTCACGACGTTCTAAACCCAGCTCGCGTACCGCTTTAATGGGCGAACAGCCCAACCCTTGGGACCTGCTACAGCCCCAGGATGCGACGAGCCGACATCGAGGTGCCAAACCATCCCGTCGATATGGACTCTTGGGGAAGATCAGCCTGTTATCCCCGGGGTACCTTTTATCCGTTGAGCGACACCGCTTCCACACGCAAGTGCCGGATCACTAGTCCCGACTTTCGTCCCTGCTCGACCTGTCAGTCTCACAGTCAAGCTCCCTTGTGCACTTACACTCAACACCTGATTGCCAACCAGGATGAGGGAACCTTTGGGCGCCTCCGTTACTCTTTAGGAGGCAACCGCCCCAGTTAAACTACCCACCAGACACTGTCCCTGAACCGGATCACGGTCCGAAGTTAGAAACCCAAATCAACCAGAGTGGTATTTCAACAATGACTCCACCGATACTGGCGTACCAGCTTCACAGTCTCCCACCTATCCTACACAAGCTAATTCGAGTGCCAATGTCAAGCTATAGTAAAGGTCCCGGGGTCTTTCCGTCCTGCCGCGCGTAACGAGCATCTTTACTCGTACTGCAATTTCGCCGGGCCTGTGGTTGAGACAGTAGGAAAGTCGTTACGCCATTCGTGCAGGTCGGAACTTACCCGACAAGGAATTTCGCTACCTTAGGATGGTTATAGTTACCACCGCCGTTTACTGGCGCTTAAGTTCTCAGCTTCGCCCCGAAGAGCTAACCGGTCCCCTTAACGTTCCAGCACCGGGCAGGCGTCAGTCCATATACATCGAATTACTTCTTCGCATGGACCTGTGTTTTTAGTAAACAGTCGCTTTCCCCTGGTCTCTGCGGCCATACAACGCTCCACCCGCAAGGGGCTTCACGTCTCCGGCCCCCCTTCTCCCTAAGTTACGGGGGCAATTTGCCGAGTTCCTTAACCACAGTTCGCCCGATCGCCTCGGTATTCTCTACCTGACCACCTGTGTCGGTTTGGGGTACGGGCCGCTAGAAGCTCGCTAGAGGCTTTTCTCGGCAGCATAGGATCACTGACTTCACCTGAATCGGCTCGGCATCACGTCTCAGCCTCATGCACCACGGATTTACCTATGGTACGGCCTACACGCTTACCCCGGCACAACCACCGGCCGGGATCAGCTACCTTCCTGCGTCACCCCATCGCTTGACTACTACCCGCCAGGTTCCCGCGCTCCCTCAGATCAGTCCGAAAACCTCACCAAGTTCGGGCAGTTAGCACAACGAGGTTCATCATGGGCGCTCCTTCGCGGGTACGGGAATATCAACCCGTTGTCCATCGACTACGCCTCTCGGCCTCGCCTTAGGTCCCGACTCACCCAGGGCGGATTAGCCTGGCCCTGGAACCCTTGGTCATCCGGCGGAAGGGTTTCTCACCCTTCTTTCGCTACTCATGCCTGCATTCTCACTCGTGCCGCGTCCACAGCTGGGTCACCCCGCTGCTTCACCCCCGGCACGACGCTCCCCTACCCATCCACACACCTGCACCAACCCTCCGAAGAGAATCAGCGAAGTACACGCGTGAATGCCACAGCTTCGGCGGTGTGCTTGAGCCCCGCTACATTGTCGGCGCGGAACCACTTGACCAGTGAGCTATTACGCACTCTTTAAAGGGTGGCTGCTTCTAAGCCAACCTCCTGGTTGTCTAAGCGACCCCACATCCTTTTCCACTTAGCACACGCTTAGGGGCCTTAGCTGGCGATCTGGGCTGTTTCCCTCTCGACTACGAAGCTTATCCCCCGCAGTCTCACTGCCGCGCTCTCACTTACCGGCATTCGGAGTTTAGCTGATTTCGGTAAGCTTGTAGGCCCCCTAGACCATCCAGTGCTCTACCTCCGGCAAGAAACACGCGACGCTGCACCTAAATGCATTTCGGGGAGAACCAGCTATCACGGAGTTTGATTGGCCTTTCACCCCTAACCACAGGTCATCCCCCAACTTTTCAACGTTGGTGGGTTCGGCCCTCCACGCGGTCTTACCCGCGCTTCAGCCTGCCCATGGCTAGATCACTCCGCTTCGGGTCTAGAACATGCGACTCAACGCCCTATTAAGACTCGCTTTCGCTACGGCTACCCCACACGGGTTAACCTCGCCACATGCCACTAACTCGCAGGCTCATTCTTCAAAAGGCACGCCGTCACCCCTAAAGGCTCCGACGGATTGTAGGCGAACGGTTTCAGGTACTATTTCACTCCCCTCCCGGGGTACTTTTCACCATTCCCTCACGGTACTCGTCCGCTATCGGTCACTAGGAAGTATTTAGGCTTACCAGGTGGTCCTGGCAGATTCACGGCAGATTTCAGGGGTCCGCCGCTACTCGGGAACATCCACAGAAGACCAGCCACTTTCACCTACCGGACTATCACCGCCTACGGTTGGCTTTTCCACACCATTCGGCTAGCAACTGGCTTTGTAACTTCTCGACCGGATGTCAGTCCGATCAGCAGAGTCCCACAACCCCGACCACGCAACCCCTGACAGGTATCACACGCAGCCGGTTTAGCCTCATCCGCTTTCGCTCGCCACTACTCACGGAATCACTGTTGTTTTCTCTTCCTGCGGGTACTGAGATGTTTCACTTCCCCGCGTTCCCTCCACACACCCTATGAGTTCAGGTGCAGGTGACACCACATGACTGATGCCAGGTTTCCCCATTCGGACACCCTGGGATCACAGCTTGGTTGACAGCTCCCCCAGGCCTATCGCGGCCTCCCACGTCCTTCATCGGCTCCTAGTGCCAAGGCATCCACCGTTCGCCCTTGACAACTTGACCACAAAGATGCTCGCGTCCACTGTGTAATTCTCAACAAACGACCAACCCACAACCCCAAGCCCCACACCAGCACCACCAACCGGCAGCCGGTATGCGAGACCAGGCCATGCCTGGCACACCAAGACAACAACCCACACGTGGCTTGTTCCCTCAGGACCCAACAGGATGCTCTACATTCACACCAGCCGCACCAACACCACTCTCCACACCCCCACCCGAAAGCAGAAGCAGTACCAGCAGCATCAGCCGTTGCCGACACGAACTCACCAGTGTCTCCGCCAAATGAGCACCCCCACCCCACACTCGGAGGCGGCAGGCTCCCTACCCGACCTTCGCCGGGAGAGCGCTCCTTAGAAAGGAGGTGATCCAGCCGCACCTTCCGGTACGGCTACCTTGTTACGACTTCGTCCCAATCGCCAGCCCCACCTTCGACAGCTCCCTCCCACAAGGGGTTGGGCCACCGGCTTCGGGTGTTGCCGACTTTCGTGACGTGACGGGCGGTGTGTACAAGGCCCGGGAACGTATTCACCGCAGCGTTGCTGATCTGCGATTACTAGCGACTCCGACTTCACGGGGTCGAGTTGCAGACCCCGATCCGAACTGAGACCGGCTTTTTGGGATTCGCTCCACCTCACGGTATCGCAGCCCATTGTACCGGCCATTGTAGCATGCGTGAAGCCCTGGACATAAGGGGCATGATGACTTGACGTCATCCCCACCTTCCTCCGAGTTGACCCCGGCAGTCTTCGATGAGTCCCCGCCATAACGCGCTGGCAACATCGAACGAGGGTTGCGCTCGTTGCGGGACTTAACCCAACATCTCACGACACGAGCTGACGACAGCCATGCACCACCTGTGACCGCCCCCGAAGGACCCCACATCTCTGCAGGTTTTGCGGCCATGTCAAACCCAGGTAAGGTTCTTCGCGTTGCATCGAATTAATCCGCATGCTCCGCCGCTTGTGCGGGCCCCCGTCAATTCCTTTGAGTTTTAGCCTTGCGGCCGTACTCCCCAGGCGGGGCGCTTAATGCGTTAGCTGCGGCACAGAGAACCGGAGAGGCCCCCCACACCTAGCGCCCAACGTTTACAGCGTGGACTACCAGGGTATCTAATCCTGTTCGCTCCCCACGCTTTCGCTCCTCAGCGTCAGTATCGGCCCAGAGACCCGCCTTCGCCACCGGTGTTCCTCCTGATATCTGCGCATTTCACCGCTACACCAGGAATTCCAGTCTCCCCTACCGAACTCTAGCCTGCCCGTATCGACTGCAAGCCCACAGTTGAGCTGTGGGTTTTCACAGTCGACGCGACAAGCCGCCTACGAGCTCTTTACGCCCAATAAATCCGGACAACGCTCGCGCCCTACGTCTTACCGCGGCTGCTGGCACGTAGTTGGCCGGCGCTTCTTCTGCAGGTACCGTCACTTGCGCTTCGTCCCTGCTGAAAGAGGTTTACAACCCGAAGGCCGTCATCCCTCACGCGGCGTCGCTGCATCAGGCTTCCGCCCATTGTGCAATATTCCCCACTGCTGCCTCCCGTAGGAGTCTGGGCCGTGTCTCAGTCCCAGTGTGGCCGGTCGCCCTCTCAGGCCGGCTACCCGTCGTCGCCTTGGTAGGCCATTACCCCACCAACAAGCTGATAGGCCGCGAGCCCATCCCAAGCCGAAAAACTTTCCACACACCACCATGCGGCAGCATGTAATATTCGGTATTAGCCCCGGTTTCCCGGGGTTATCCCAAAGCCTGGGGCAGATTGCTCACGTGTTACTCACCCGTTCGCCGCTCGAGTACCCCGAAGGGCCTTTCCGCTCGACTTGCATGTGTTAAGCACGCCGCCAGCGTTCGTCCTGAGCCAGGATCAAACTCTCCAACAAAAATTTAGAGAATCAAACCCGGCATATAAAATGCCAAGGAATCACCAACCAGAAAACCACCACCAAAGCAGCAGTCAACCAGCCGGGAACCAAACAAACTTTGGCACTGGCTTATCAAGCACCCTGTTGAGTTCTCAAAGAACAAACACACACCAGCAGAACCACCCACACCAAGCAGGCAACCCCACCAGGGCCATCCGTCCCACCCGACTTCCGCCGGGCACTTTTACTACCTTACTTCGACTCTTTCGCCCCGTCAACCCGGGTTTTTCCGGATCGTGGTGCTTAGTGCCGTTTTGACCTGACCGGTTCCAGGCAGCATCGTACCGCTGCTCCGTACCCGGGTCTTGCAGGCCGGCCGCGACGTCTCCGTCGGCTGCCCGGTACCCTGCGGTCGTCAACCTTACTCGGTCGGCCTCGCCGCGCCAAATCGGCCCCGGCCTTGCCGGTGCGACCTCAGCGGCCCCGCCCGACCAGCTCCGTTCGGTGTCAGAACACCCGGACCTGGAAGGTCGTCCCGCAGTTCTGGCCTCTCGCTCCGGCTTTCGCCTCGGCGTTTCCGTCCGTTCCCCTGCGGGCAGAGAGAAAGTTACGCGCCCGCCCGATCACACGTCAAATCGAGCGGACGCGTCCCACGTCACACCATCGCTGGCGGACTATCTTGCCAGCTCAACGCCAGCAAAAGTGCGCTTGCCCCGGCGCAGGACCAGGAAGCGCCCGTGCAACAGCGCCTCGGTCGGCACCGCCGCGTCGACGTCGACCACCCGCTGGTTGTTGACGTACGCGCCACCTTCGGCGATCGCTCGACGTGCCTCGTTGAGGCTGCCGACCAGACCCGACTCCTTGAGCAGTACCGCCACCGCAGGCACCTCGCCACGCACCGTCACCAGGCCCGCTTCCCGCAGCGCGGCCTGCAACGTCTCCGGGGACAACTCCTCGAGCGAACCGCGGCCGAACAACGCCTGACTTGCCGCCATCGCCTGGGCCGCCTCCGGTGCACCGTGCACCAGGGTGGTGAGCTCCTGCGCCAACGCCCGCTGCGCCGCACGCGCCGCCGGCCGGGCGGCGGACTCCTGCTCCAGGGACTCGATCTCGTCACGGTCACGGAAGCTGAAGTACCGCAGGTAGCGGCCGATGTCGCGGTCGTCGACGTTGACCCAGAACTGGTAGAAGGCGTACGGGCTGGTCAACGCAGCGTCGAGCCAGACCGCACCGCCCTCGGTCTTGCCGAACTTGGTGCCGTCCGCGCGGGTGACCAGAGGAGTCGTGAAGGCGTGCACCGGCCCGGCACCCCGGCGACGGACGTAGTCCACCCCTGCGGTGATGTTGCCCCACTGGTCGGAGCCGCCGAACTGCAGCGCGCAACCGTACCGGCGGTGCAACTCGAAGAAGTCGTTGGCCTGCAGCAGCTGGTAACTGAACTCGGTGAAGCTGATGCCGCTGTCCAGCCGGGCGCGCACCACCTCACGGGCCAGCATCCGATTGACCGGAAAGTGCTTGCCCACGTCCCGGAGGAACTCGACCACCGACATCGGGCTCGTCCAGTCTAGGTTGTTCACCGCCAGCGCCGCGGCGGGGCCGTCGAACGAGACGAACGGGGCCAGCTGGCCCCTGATCCGGTCCACCCAGCTGGCGACGACCTCGGGTGGATTGAGGTTACGCTCGCCACCTTCCTTCGGGTCGCCGATCTGCCCCGTGGCGCCACCGACCAGCAGCAGCGGCCGGTGTCCCGCCTGCTGCAGCCGGCGGGCGGTGACCACCTGCACCAGATGCCCGACGTGCAGGCTCGGTGCGGTCGGGTCGAAGCCGACATAGAAGGTCGTCGGGCGGGTCAGCTGTGCGCCCAGCTCCACCGCGTCCGTGGTGTCCTGGATCAGGCCACGCCAGCGCAGCTCATCCAGCACCGTCGGCGTACCCGTGGGGTCTCGTTGGTCCGTCACCGCGCGATTGTCTCTCATCGCCGGGTTGCGGCGACATCCGGTTTCCCACCTGCGGCGCAGGTGGTGACCGGCACACCAGTGCATCGAAACTTGTCGTTCATCTAGTCGGACACTTCCGGCAACACGTCGCTCACATGATCGATCCCTGCCGATCAGATCCGAGGCTGTGGAGGTCGATGTGACCGAGCCGTCCCCCGGCGTCAGCCGACGCCACTTTCTGCACCAGGTCGGCGTCAGCGGTGGCGCTGGCGCCCTGTTCGCCACCATGGGCGCGCTCGGCCTGGCACCGAGTGCGGCAACCGCGACACCGCCGTACACGCCGCCCCGTGCCGGGGACCTGCGGGTGACCGGACGTAGCGCCGGCCGGGTGGTGATCCTCGGCGGCGGCGTCGCGGGCCTGGCCACCGCGTACGAGCTGGGCAAGGCCGGCTACCGGTGCACCATCCTCGAGGCGCGCGACATCGTCGGTGGCCGCAGTCTGACGATCCGCCGGGGCAGCACCGAGACGGATCTGGACGGACACGTGCAGCGGGCCGCCTACCATGCCGGCACGTACTTCAACGCCGGACCAGCCCGCATCGCGCAGTGGATGGTGACGATGGACTACTGCCGGGAGCTGGGCGTCCCGGTGGAGGTCTTCACCAACGCCAACGCCAACGCGATGATCTACAACGAGTCGAGCGCGGCGCCGACCGCGAACCCGGTACGGTACCGGACCGCGAAGGCCGACATGTACGGCTACGTAGCCGAACTGCTCGCCAAGGCCACCGACCAGGGGGCTCTGGACGGGCAGCTCACCGCCGACGACAAGGACCGGCTGCTGTCGTTCCTGCAGAGCTTCGGAGCGATCGGCGGGCGCAGCGCCGGCTGGGCGTACACCGGGACGACCCGGCGCGGATACGCGACCGACCCGGGAGCGGGCAACGACGTCGGTACGCCGCTGGGCGCGCCACCGCCGCTGTCCGAGGTGCTGGCCAGCAACGTCGGGCGCTACTTCAGCTTCGAGCTCGGCTACGACCAGGCGATGCTGATGTTCCAGCCGGTCGGCGGGATGGACCGCATCGTCGAGGCGTTCGTCCGCGCCGTCGGTCCCGGCGTGGTCCGTACCGGCACCGAGGTGGTCGACGTGGTCGACGGGCCGGACACGGTGACCGTCACCTACCGGCAAGGTGGCCGCCTCCGACGGCTGACCGCCGAGTTCTGTGTGGCGACCCTCCCACCGCACCTGATGGCCCGGGTGCCACACAACCTCGGCGCACCGGTGCAGTCGGCGCTGGCCAGCTTCCCGCCCGCACCGGCGGGGAAGATCGGCATCGAGTACCGCAGCCGCTGGTGGGAACAGGAGTTGCGGATCTACGGCGGGATCACCGAAACGGATCTGGACCTGGCCCACGTCTGGTACCCCTCGCACGATTTCCACGCCGATCGGGGCCTGATCGTCGGCTACTACAACACCGGGTCCGCCGCCCGTTCGTACGGACTCTTGACGCCCGCCGAGCGCCACGAACGGGCGATCGCCCAGGGCGTCAAGATCCACGGTGAGCGGTACCGCACCGAGGCGGCCACCTCGTTCTCGGTCGCCTGGCACCGGGTCCGCCACATCGAGGGCGCGTGGGTGTCGGCGCCGTACGGATCACCGGCGTACGACCTGCTGCTGCGCCCGGCCGGGCGGGTCTACTTCGCCGGCGACTGGTTGAGCCGCACGCCTGCCTGGCAGCACGGGGCGCTGCTGTCCGCCCGGGCCGTCGTCGGCGCGCTGCACTCCCGGGTGCTGGCCGGCTGAGCCGGCTGGACTCCCCGTGCTGGCCGGCTGAGCCGGCTGGACTCTCCCGTACCGGCCGAGCGGGTTGGCCGGGTGGGGCGGACGTCCCGGACGCTCGGGTCGCACGACCGGGCCGGGTCAGGGTCGTACGGCACTGACCCGGCCGCTCGCCAACTGGTGTGCTGAAGGTGGCCGGCAGAGCAGGATCGGTCACCGGCGGAAGGAGCACCACGATGAACACCATGGTCACCGAACGGGTGCCGCAGGTCCGGCACGATCCGACCGGAGCCGGGCTGACCGTGCGTCACGTCGACGGTGAACGGTACGCGGTGCAGGTCCGGGGTCACCAGGTGTTCGTCGACCAGCCGGCGACCAACGGCGGCGACGACGGCGCACCGACCCCGGTCGAACTGTTCGTGGCCTCGCTCGCCTCCTGCGTCGCCTTCTACGCCGGCCGCTACCTCCAGCGGCACGGACTGTCCAGGGAAGGTCTCGCCGTCTCCGCCCGGTACGTGATGGCCACCGACCGGCCGGCGCGGGTCAGCGCCATCCGGATCGAGGTCACCGCACCGGCCGATCTGCCGGCGGGACGGCGGGCGGCGCTGCGGGCGGTCGCGGCCCACTGCACGGTGCACAACAGCCTCGTCGACGTACCCCGGGTGGAGATCGAGTTGGATCCGGCCTGACCGGTCCGGTCGGGGCACAGTCCCGGCGAGCGCGGTGTCGCGACGGCGGCGCTGTGCTTGCCGGGTGTACCGCCGGCTGCCAAGGTTGACCCATGGAGCAGACCCTGGTCGAGCCGGGTGGCACCGGTGTGCCCTGCTGCGCGCCGTTGATGAGCGCCGCCGTTCCCGCCGAGCACGCCGGTGAACTGGCGCGCGCGTTCAAGGCACTGGCCGACCCGGTCCGGCTGCGGCTGCTGTCCATGATCGCCTCCGCTGGGGCGGAGGTCTGCGTATGCGACCTTTCGGCGGCGTTCGCGTTGACCGGACCGACGATCTCGCACCATCTGCGGGTGCTGCGGGAAGCCGGGCTGGTCGACTGCGAACGACGCGGTACCTGGGTCTACTACTGGCCCCGCCCTGCGGCCATCCGCCGTCTGTCGGTGCTGCTGTCTGCTCCGGAAGGGTGATCCGTTCGCTGCGGCCCGGTCCGGGGGGCCCGATGTCGGGCGGCCCGGGCCATCACCACGCCGCGCCCGAACGGGACCGCTGTGGCAGGGTGGCACCGTGGCGATGACTCCCGTGAGCCCGGCTGCTCGTGGTGCCCAGCGGGCCGTGCGGCTGGAGGATGCCATCCACGCCCTGTTCGAACGACGCCTGCGTCGGCGCGGCTGGGACGTGACGCTGATCCCGTACACCGGCTACGGCGCTCCGGGCTGGGTGCGGGTGATGGCGCGGGTGCTGCTGGGGCGCCCGGATCCGCACCCCCGACGTCCGCACAAGGTCCGGGGCTGGCGCAGCTTCGCGACCCTGCCGGTCAAGCACGCGCCGGTGGTCATCGAGGCCGGCGGCCGCAAACACCAGGTGCAGGCCGACCGGGGCGGCTTCGTGGACACCGTCGTGCCGGCCGACCTTTCGCCGGGTTGGGCCTCGGTCCGGCTGTACAGCGGCGACGCCGAACCGGTGGAGGCCCCGGTACGGATCGTGGATCCGCAGGTGCGTTTCGGCATCATCTCCGACATCGACGACACGGTGATGGTGACCGCGCTGCCCAGGCCGATGCTGGCCGCGTGGAACACGTTCGTCCTCGACGAACACGCGCGCGCCTCGGTGGCCGGGATGGCCGTGTTGTACGAGCGTCTGGTCACCGCACATCCCGGCGCGCCGGTGCTCTACCTGTCGACGGGGGCCTGGAATGTCGCGCCGACGTTGCGCAGGTTCCTGTCCCGGCATCTGTACCCGGCGGGTCCGCTGCTGCTCACCGACTGGGGGCCGACGGCGGAACGGTGGTTCCGCAGCGGCCGGGAGCACAAGCGCGCCAGCCTGGCCCGGTTGGCTGACGAGTTTCCGCAGGTGCGGTGGCTGCTCGTCGGCGACGACGGCCAGCACGACCAGGAGATCTACGCCGAATTCGCCGCCGAGCATCCCGACAGCGTCGCGGCTGTCGCGATCCGCCGGCTCTCCCCCACCCAGGCGGTGCTGGCCGGTAACCTGCCGGCGCCGGCGGGCGAGACGTCGCGTACCGCCGGACCTGGTGGGCGTCGCTGGCTGTCCGCGCCGGACGGCGCCGGCCTGGCGCATCTGCTGCGCCAGGCGGAGCTGCTGTGACCGTACGGTCAGCTGGTCGCGTCCGCGTCCGCGTCCGCAGACGCGGCGGCCGGTCCGGCCTCGGCCAGTCGCTGCCGCAACCGGCCACGGACCTCCTCCGGCGTGTAGGCCCGGCGGCGCCGTTCGGCCCGGACGATCACCGCACCGGTCGCCGCGACGCCGACGAACGCGGCCAGGCCCGTTACCTTCCACCAACGCATCCGCCTAGGGTAGTCGGATGACCGGCGGCCCACTTACCCTCGACGCTGCGGTGGAGCTGACCCGCACCGGTGACCTGTGGCTGTTCCGCGGGCGCACAGTGCCCGACCGCGCCATCCAGCTGACCACGAACAGCCCGGTGAACCACGTGGGCATGGCCGTGGTGATCGACGACCTTCCGCCGCTGCTGTGGCACGCCGAGCTCGGTCGCTCGTTGCCGGACATGTGGTCGGGCACCCATCATCGTGGCGTGCAGCTGCACGATCTGCGTGACGCGGTCACCGTCTGGGCCCGCCGGTACGGTCAACGGGGCTGGTTGCGGCAGTTGGATCCACCGGCGGACCCGGCCATGGAGGACGCCGTACTGCGGACGGTCGCACGGCTGGACGGCACGCCGTTCCCGTCGACCGCGCAACTGGCCTGGCGCTGGCTGCGCGGGCGGGTGCCCGCCCCGGCGATGCGCCAGCGCACGGCCGGGCAGTGGGAGAGCGTCTACTGCGCCGAGGTGGTGGCGGTCACGTACGAGGCGATGGGACTGCTGCCAACGGGCCGGCGCAGCAACTGGTACGACCCGGGCCGGTTCTGGAGCGGCGACGACCTGCGTCTGCAGGGTGGTGCCCGGCTCGGTCGGGAGATTCCGGTGTCGGTGCCGTCGGCGGGCGAAGCTGAGCGGGCCAGCGACCAGACGTCATGACCGGCGGGCCGACCGAGGACCGCAGCGCCCGGTGGGAGCGGCGGCTCGCGGTGCCGGTGCTGGTCGCGGCGCTGGCGTCGGTGCCGGCGGTGTTCCTGACGCTGGCCGGTGGGACGTTGGCCATGTTCGGCGAGGTGCTGCACTGGGTCAGCGGGGCGGTCCTGGTGGCGGAGAGCGTCGTGCTGCTGGCGCTGTCCAGTGACCGGCTCGGCTGGTTACGGCGCAACCGTGGCCTGGTGGGGTTCACTCTGGTGGTGGTCCCGGTGACGGTGCTGGCACTCGGCCCGTTGCAGGTGCTGCGGCTGCTGTACACGGTGGGTACGTTGCGGTTGGTGCGGGCCCGGCGAATCGTCCGGGCGACGATGGTGCTGCACCGGCGTTTCGGACCGGAGGGTCCGTGGGCGAGCTCGTTCGCGCTGGGGGCCGGGACACTGGCCGCCGTCTTCGTCGCGATCACCCTGGTGGACCCGTCGTCGCGGTCGCGGCTGCTGCTGGAGCAGTGGCTGGGCTGGACCGGCAACGGCCGGACGGTCGCGGTCTGTGTGGCCCGGCGCGGTGGTGTTCGGTGCCACCTGGGTGGCGTTGCGCAACCGGGGCCCGGCGTCGCCGGCCGACGACGCGGACTGACCCCGGGCACACCGGTCGCCGACGCGGATCAGGTCGGGGGACAATGGTGCGGTGAGACCTTGGCTCCACCTGTCCGCCGCGGATCTGGCCGCGCAGTTGCCCGACGGTGAGGACCAGGAGGTGCATTTCCCGGAGTCGTTGGTCGAGGCGGTGCTCGCCGAGTACAGCGTCCCCGGTGCCACAGTGCTCGACCCGTTCGCCGGGTTCGGCACCACACTGGTCACCGCGCAGCGGATGGGCCGGCAGGCGGTCGGGATCGAGCTGCTACCGGAGCGGGTCGAGCTGATCCGCAGCCGGCTGGCTGCCGGCGCCGGGTCCGGGTCCGGGTCCGGCAGCGTGGAGGTGCTCAACGGGGACGCGCGCAAGCTGCGCACGCTGGTGCCCGGCCCAGTCGACCTCTGCCTCACCTCCCCGCCGTACATGGACGCGGTGAACCACCCGGAGAATCCGCTCAACGCCTACGAGACCCTCGACGGCCACTACCCGACCTACCTGGAGGAGATCGGTGACATCTTCGCGCAGGTGGCCCAGGTCCTGCGGCCCGGCGGGTACGCGGTGGTCAACGTGGCGAACATGCGGATCGACGGTCGGGTCACCACCCTGGCCTGGGACGTCGGACGGGTCGTCGGGGCGCACCTGACGCTGTGCCAGGAGGTGTTCCTCTGCTGGGACGCGCCGCCGGCCTGGCTGACCGGTGACTACTGCCTGGTGTTCCAGCGCCCGCCGGTCTGACCGGGTCTGACCAGCCCTTGACCGGGTCCGACCCGCGCGCGGCCGCGCTGGTCGACCATGTCGGCGCAGGGTCAGCGCGGCTCGGTCGAACCGTTCGTGACCGGGTCTGCGGCCACGGCGGCGTCGGTGCTGTCGGCGGCGGCGTCCCGGTCCGGCGCCCGGCACAGCCGTACGGCGGAGATGGCATGGTGGTCGACGGCGGCCACGGTCAGCGTCCAGCCGTCGATGGCGACCGACTCGCCGCTGCTGGTCGGGATGTGACCGAGCCTGGCCAGCAGCAGACCGGCGACCGTGGTGTAGTCCCCGGCGGGGCGGGCCGGCAGCTCCACCCCGATGTCGGGCAGGTCGTGGATCGGGAAGGTGCCGGGCACCAGCAACGTACCGTCGCTCTCGGTGCGGACCGCGCGGACGTCCCGGTCGGTCTCGTCGTAGATCTCGCCGACGATCTCCTCGAGCACGTCTTCCAGGGTGACGATGCCGTCGACGGCGCCACGTTCGTCGACCACCAGGGCGATGTGCTGGCGCTCGGCCTTGAACTGCCGCAGAGCGTCGACGACCGGCAGCGACTCCGGCAGCAGCATCGGCGGGCGGGCGGCGGCGTCGACCGGCCGGTCGTCCGGTACGCCGACCAGGTCACGCAGGTGGACGACGCCGACGGTGTCGTCGAGCATCCCGTTGCGGACCACCGGAGCCCGGGAGTGTCCGGAGGCGGCCAGCACGATCCGGGCGGCCTCGGCGGAGGTGCCGCTGTCCAGGCAGAACACCTCCAGCCGGGGCACCAGCACGGCCCGCAGCCGACGGTCGGCGATCTCCAGTGCCCCCGAGATGATGGTCTGCTGTTCGACGGTGAAGGCCCGGTGCCCGGCGACGATGTCACGAAGTTCGTCCGGGCTGATCTCTTCCCGGGCGGCCTTGGGGTCGCCACCGGTGAGCCGTACCACCAGGTCGCTGGTGGCGCCGAGGGCCCATACCGCCGGTCGGGCCAGGCTGGCCAGGACATCCAGCGGCCGGGCCACCGCCAGCGCCCACTGCTCGGCCCGCTGCATCGCGATCCGTTTGGGGGCCAGCTCACCGAAGACCAGGGTGACGAAGGTCAGCACCAGGGTGATCAGCACGACCGCGACCGGTTCGGCGGCACCGCCGAGCGCCTCCAGCAGTGGCACCAGGGGTCGGGCCAGCGACACCGCCGCCGTCGCCGAGGCCAGGAAGCCGGCGAGGGTGATGCCGATCTGGATGGTGGCGAGGAAGCGGTTCGGGTCCTTGGCGAGCTTCGCCAGCACCCGGCCGGTGCGCCGGGACCGTTCGAGCCGTTGCAGCTGACTCTCCCGCAACGACACGAGGGCGATCTCGCTGCCGGCGAAAACGGCGTTGATCACCACCAGGACCCCGACGAGTGCGAGTTGCGTCCCGTACCCCTGCACGTGTGCACCTTCCGTCGTCGCCACCGCGCCGCAGCGGACCCGTCCGGGTCGCGCGTGGAGCGCCCGTCCGGGTCGCGGACGAGCGCCCGTCCGGGTCGCCCAGCAATGCCCAGCCGGGACGACTGCGAATCCTGCCACTCCCGGCGGCACCGGCGGTGTCCGGCCCGTCGCGCTCCTCGTCCCGGCCGGGCCCACCGATGCCCGATGGCGGCTACCCCTAGCATTTTCCCAGCTAGGGTTCCTAAGGTCGGACCGTATGAGCTGGAAGCACCACCTCGCCGTACGCATCGCGCGGTCGACCGGGGTGCAGATTTCTCGACGGGGCGGCCGGGGGCTGCTCGTCCGTCGGCCGCAGCGGCTGTTGCGGCAGCCGGTCTTCGTCCTGTCGTCGGTACGGTCCGGGTCGACGCTGCTGCGCATGATGCTGGACAGCCACTCGGCCATCTACGCCCCCCACGAACTGCACCTGAGCAAGCTGCGGGTGCAGTTGGGTGACCACTACATCACCAACAGCATGGCCGAACTGGGCCTGGACGCCCAGGAGGTCACCCACCTGCTGTGGGACCGGGTGCTGGACACCGCTCTGCAACGCAGCGGCAAGCGGATCCTGGCCGAGAAGACCCCGCACAACGTGTTCATGTGGTCGCGGATCGCCCGGGTCTGGCCGGATGCCCGGTTCCTGTTCCTGCTGCGCCATCCGGCGGCGATCCTCGACTCCTGGTCGCGGGCCCGCCCGCAGCAGACCCCGCAGGAGGCGGCCGACAGCGTCGGGCGGTACCTGTCCAGCCTGGCCGAGGCACGGCGGGCGCTGCCTGGTCACACGGTCCGCTACGAGGACCTGACGGCCGACCCGGCGGCCGCGACCCGGCGGATCTGCGCCTTCCTCGGGCTGGAGTGGGAACCGGCGATGCTGGAGTACGGCCGGTTCGACCACGGCACGATCAAGGCCGGCCTGGGCGACTGGACCGGCCGGATCCGGACCGGCACGGTGCAGCCACCGCGTGAGGTGCCGGACCTGGCGCTGCCGGACCCGCTGTACGACCTCGCAACGGGGTGGGGTTATCCGGCCCGACGGGCCGGCTGAGCGGTCTGCGGCAGCGGCCGGCCCAA
The DNA here is from genome assembly GCF_049179175.1 of Solwaraspora sp. WMMA2101. NCBI lineage: Bacteria > Bacillati > Actinomycetota > Actinomycetes > Micromonosporales > Micromonosporaceae > Solwaraspora > Solwaraspora sp. WMMA2101. Next base: position 355,709 of record NZ_JBMHMA010000006.1, read on the forward strand.
CGCGACGGCGGCGGTGGCCTGGCGGAACGCCTCGACCGCGCCCACCGGGTCGCCGGTGTCCGCCAGCATGTCGCCGAGTTCGGCCCAGGCCCTGGCCGCCTGCCGGGAGGCGTGCAGCCCGGCGAGGGTCCGGGCCGCCTCGGCGAACGTTTCCCGGGACTGCTCCACCTCGTCGGTGGCGGCCAGCGCGGCGGCGAGCGCGGTCTGCGCCCGGGCCCGTTCCAGGTGGGCCTGGCCGCCGAGTTCGGTCAGTGACCGGCGGGCGGTGTCGGCGGCGGCGGCCGCGTCGCCCTGCAACAGCAGGGTGCGGGACAGTTCGGTCAGTACGTAGCCGCGGTCGATACCGCCGCCGATCTCGGTCAGCTCCCGCAGCGCCCGCTCGAAGGTCGTCCGCGCCTCGTCCAGGCGGGGCGGGCTGTGGCTGAGCAGGATGCAGCCGTACGCGGTGAGCAGTCGGGCGGCGCTGCGCCGGTCCCGGTCCTGCCGGAAGAAGGTCAGCGCCTCCCCGGCCAGCTCCAGCGCTTCCCGATAGCTGCCCTGCTCACAGGCGACCTGGCTGGCGTTCCACAGCAGCGCCGCGCGGGCGCGCGGTGAGCCGATCCGTTCGGCGCGTTTCATCCCCTCACGCAGCAGACGTTCGGCCTGGCGGAGGTCGCCGAGCTCGGAGTGGGCGGCGGCGACGGTCGCCAGCAGACGGACGGCGTCCTCGGACTCCCACGCGCCGAGCCGGTCGACGCGTTCCAGGGTGCCCATGCCGACCTCGACGACCCGTTGCAGTTCGCCGAGTTCGTACAGGCACCGGATCCAGCTGATCACCATGCCCAGGGAGGCGACGAAGGCCGGCCCGTCGGGGTTGTCGCGCAGCAGCGATTCGTACTGCGCGGCGGCTTCGGTGAGCCGGCCCTGCTCGGCCAGCGCCCGGGCGAGCCCGAGTTGCGCCTCGGATCGGGTGACCGGGTCGGGTGGGTCCGTGGTCAGCACGGCGGTGAACTGCCGTTCCGCCTCGGTCGGGTCGCCGGCTTCGATGGCGAGATGGCCGTAGGACAGGGTGAGCGCCGCCGGGCGGGTGGCCTCGGCGTCGGCGTCACCGGCCAGCTCGGCCACCGAGCAGCCCAGGGTGGCCGCCAGCTCGCGCAGCACCTCCGGTTTGGGCGAGCGCCGGCCGGACTCGAGCAGCGAGATGTAACTGACCGACAGACTTCCCCGGGCAAGTTCGCGCTGCGTCATGTTGCGCGCGGTCCGCAGGGCGCGGAGCCGACGAGGGAAGTCCGGGTGAACTTGTTGACTCACGTCCGGCCCCCTTATTTACTGCGTGCAGGTTAACTCACCTCAAGGAGGAGCGATGAAGCTTGTACGCGTGGCGTTGCTCGCCGCGCTGGTCGGGGTACTCGCCCTGGTAGCGACCGGTCTGACCGGAGCCTCGGGCGGCGGGCAACACGAGTCGAATCTGTGGGGCTGGCCGTCCTGTTGTGGACTGCCCGACTAATCACAGTCAACTCGTTGACTCGTTGGGAGTCAACTGCCTAACCTTCCGGAGTCACCGCGCTCCGGGAGGCCATCGTGTCCACATCCTCGCGCCACCGCACCCCACGACTGTCGCCGCAGGAGACAGCCGTCCTCGTCGCCTACCTGTCCGGACTGACCATGGACGCGTCGGCCCGACGCGTCGGCGTCGGCGTCGGCACCGCCAAGCAGTACCTGGAGCGGGTCAAGCGCAAGTACGCCGCCGCCGGACGACCCGCCCACACCAAGCTCGACCTTGCCCGCTGCGCCGTCGAGGACGGCCTGTTGACCTGGGCCGAGCGGCCGACCCCGCAGGTCCGCTAGCCGGTCCACCGCAGGTCCGCTGGCCGGCTCACCGCCGGGCCGTTGGTGGTTCACCGCCGGGCCGTGCGCTGGCGGGGCGCGGCACGACGGTACGCGCTGACCGTCGGCTCGTCGGCCAGCCAGAACCGCCACGGGGTCTGCTGGGCCGAACCCACCCCGACCCGGGGCCCGCTGCGGACCGCCGCGACCTCCACCGGGTCAGCCGGTGCCGTCAACGACGCCGGACCGCAGCCGTCGAGCACCGACGTGTCGGTGGCCGCACCGTCCAGACCGAGTGCGACCATCAGCCGGGCCGGCCCCCGCGCCAGATCCCGGTCCGGCACCCGTACGCCGCGCCGACGCCGGGCGGTCCCGTGGCCGGCCACGACCGCCCCGGCCCGCAGCAGCACCGCCGCCGCCTCGCCGGGTGGGCCGGTCACCACGTTGCCGCACCAGTGGATGCCGTAGCTGAAGTACACGTAGAGGCGTCCGGGTGGGCCGAACATCGCCGCGTTGCGCGGCGTACGGCCCCGGTGGGCGTGCGAGGCCGGATCCGCGCCGACCCCGGCGTACGCCTCGACCTCGGTGAGCCGGACCGCGACGTCACCGGCGGTGACCACGCAGCCCAGCAACGCGCGGGCGGCCACGTCGACCGGCCCGGCGAGCACCGCCGCCAGGTCGCCGGCCGGTACGGGTGATCTCATGGCACCAGCACACCACACCCCGGGAGCGACCGATGAACCCCGCACAGACCCCGTCCCCGCCGTACCACCTGGTGGTTTTCACCTCCCGGCTCAGCCACGACGACCCGCAGGGGTACGCCGAGACCGCACGTCGGATGCTGGAGCTCGCCGCCGCCGCGCCGGGGTTCCTCGGCGTCGACACCGCCCGCGGCGGCGACGGCCTCGGCATCACCGTCTCCTACTGGCGTGACGAGGCCTCGATCGCCGCCTGGCACCGGCAGGTGGAGCACCAGGCGGCCCAGGACGCCGGCCGGGCCCGGTGGTACGCCAGCTTCACCGTGCACGTCGCCCGGGTCGACCGCGCCTACCGGTTCCCGCCGGCCGGCACCGGCACCACGTGACCGCACGGTCGCCGGTTGACCCCACGACCGGCTGCCCCTGCGGGTCGACAACCTCAGCGGGGCACGACCGACGCCGCCGCCCAGGCCCGCCACTGGTCGAGCTGCTCCACCACCGAGGCCAACTGGTCGGCCACCGGCCCGGGGCCGGTGGAACCCGGCGTGGTCCGCGCCGCCAGCGCCGAACGCACCGACAGCACGTCGCGCACGCTGGCGTCCAGGTGCTCGCTGACCAGCCGCAGGTCGTCGTCGGAGACCTCGTCGAGGGCACATTCCCGGGCCGCGCAGAGCGCCACCAGCTTGCCGGTGATCTCGTGCGCGTCGCGGAACGGCACCCCCTTGCGGACCAGCCAGTCCGCCACCTCGGTGGCCAGGGTGAAACCGACCGGCGCGGCGGCGGCGAGCCGGTCCACCCGTACCGTCATGGTGGAGATCATCCCCGCGAGGGCCGGCAGCAGCAGCGCGAGGGTGTCCACCGCGTCGAACGCCGGCTCCTTGTCCTCCTGCATGTCCCGGTCGTAGGTCAGCGGCAGGCCCTTGAGCATCGTCAGCACCGCGACCAGCCCACCGACGAGACGACCGGACTTGCCCCGGGCCAGCTCGGCGATGTCGGCGTTCTTCTTCTGCGGCATGATCGACGACCCGGTGGCGAAGGCGTCGTCCAGCTCGACCCAGCCGAACTCCTGCGAGGTCCAGAGCACCACCTCCTCGCCGAGGCGGGACAGGTGCACGCCGATCATCGCGGTCACGAACAGGAACTCGGCGGCGAAGTCCCGGTCGGCGACGGCGTCCATCGAGTTGGCGAACGAGGTCTCGAAGCCCAGCTCCTTGGCGACCACACCAGGGTCCAGCGGCAGCCCGGAGCCGGCCAGCGCGCCGGCGCCCAACGGCGACACCGAGGTACGCGCGTCCCAGTCCCGCAGCCGGTCCAGGTCACGCAGCAGCGGATGGACGTGGGCCAGCAGCCAGTGACCGAACGTCACCGGCTGGGCGTGCTGCACATGCGTCATCCCCGGCGCCGGGGTGTCCAGGTGCCGCTCCGCCTGCTCCACCAGCGCCCCGGCCAGCTCGACCAGCTGGGCGGCCAGCCCACGGGCGTGATCACGCAGGTACAGCCGCAGGTCGGTGGCGACCTGGTCGTTGCGTGACCGCCCGGCGCGCAGCTTGCCGCCGAGCGAACCCAGCCGTTCCAGCAGGCCACGCTCCAGCGCGGTGTGCACGTCCTCGTCGTCGACGGTCGGGCGGAACGTCCCGGCGGCGCAGGCCGCCTCCAGGTCGTCCAGGGCGGCCAGCATGCGGCCCAGTTCGTCGGGGTCCAGCAGACCGGCGGCGGCCAGGACCCGGGCATGCGCCCGGGAACCGGCGATGTCGTACGGCGCCAACCGCCAGTCGAACTGGACGCTGACCGACAACCGGGCCAGGGCCTCGGCGGGGCCGCCGGCGAAGCGGCCACCCCACAGACTGGTGCGGTTCGGGCTGGCGGTGTTCGCGGTCAGGTTCTTGTCGTCCACGGCGACCATTGTGCTGATCAGCTCCCGGTGCCCGACAGCCGGGCGTCGCTGGGTGGGGTAGCGGCCCAGGCGGACAGCTTCTCGGCCAGCTCGGCGCCGCCGGCCGGGTCCCGGGCGACGACCAGGATGGTGTCGTCGCCGGCGATCGTGCCGACCACGTCCGGCAGGCCGGACCGGTCCAGCGCGCTGGCCAGGAACTGCGCCGCGCCCGGCGGGGTCCGCAGCACACAGATGTTGGCGCTGGCGTCGACCCCGGTGAGTAGTTCGTGCAGCAGCCGGACCAGTCGCGCCGGGGCCTGCTCGGACGGGCGCAGCGTCGGATTGCCGTCCTCGGGGATCAGGTAGACCGCCGGCCCGCCGTCGCGCCCGCGCACCTTGACGGCACCGAGCTCCTCCAGGTCACGCGACAGCGTCGCCTGGGTGACCTGCATCCCGTCACCGGCGAGCAGCTCGGCCAGCTCGGTCTGGGAGCGGATCGCCTTGGCCCGGATCAGCTCGATGATCCGGGCGTGCCGGGCGGTGCGGGTCCCCGGCCCGGTCACCGGTGCCCCCCGGCAGGTCCGTCGTCGCCGGCACCCACACCGCCACCGGCACCGGCACGCACATCGTCACCGGTCTGGGCGACCAGCCAGGCCAGCAGCGCCTTCTGCGCGTGCAACCGGTTCTCCGCCTGGTCGAACACGGCGCTGTGGCCGCCGTCGAGCACGTCGTCGGTGATCTCCTCACCCCGGTGCGCCGGCAGGCAGTGCAGCACGATCGCGTCGCGTGCGGCGAGCGCCAGCAGTTCCTTGTTGACCTGGTACGGCCAGAACGGCGTCCGCCGGTCCCGGCCGTCGGCCTCCTGCCCCATCGACGTCCAGGTGTCGGTGGCCATCACGTCGGCACCGTCGACGGCTTCCCGGGGGTCCCGGATCAGCTGCACCGATCCGCCGGTCCAGGCGGCGATCTCGGCGGCCCGGGCGACGACCGCCGCCGCCGGGTCGTGGCCGGCCGGCCCGGACACCCGTACGTGCATGCCGGCGGTCGCCCCGGCCAGCAGGTACGAGTTCGCCATGTTGTTCGCCGCGTCGCCGACGTAGGTCAGGGTCCGCCCGGCCGTACCGCCGCAGTGTTCCCGCACGGTCAGCAGGTCGGCCAGCAGCTGACACGGGTGGAACCCGTCGGTGAGCGCGTTGACGACCGGCACGCCCGACCCCGAGGCGACCTCGGCGAGCCGGTCGTCGCCGTAGGTACGCATCACGATCGCCGCGACGTAGCGCGACAGCACCCGACCGGCGTCGGCCAGGGTCTCGCCGCGACCGAAATGGGTGGCCTGAGTGTCGACCACGATCGGGTTGCCGCCCAGCTCGGCGATGCCGACGTCGAACGACAACCGGGTCCGCAGGCTCTGCTTGTCGAACAGCACCGCCACCGAACGGGGGCCGGCCAGCGGCCGGTGGCCGTACCGGTCGGCCTTCATCGCGGCGGCCAGGTCCAGCACCGCCGACTGCTCGGCGGGGCTGAGGTCGTCGTCGCGCAGCAGGTGCCGGGTCACGAGCCTTCTCCTGTGGTGGTGGCGGCGTCCAACGCGGCAGGCAACGCGGCGAGGAACCCGTCGGCCTGCTCGGCGGTGAGAATCAGCGGCGGGGCCAGCCGGATCACTTCCGGCTGCGCCGGGTTGACCAGGAATCCGGCGTCACGCAGGGCCACGGCGACCGCCGGCGCGACGGGCGCGGTGAGCACGATCCCGAGCAGCAGGCCGGCGCCGCGTACCGAGGCGACGAGCGGATGGCCGAGCGCCTCGACGCCCCGGCGCAACTGCTCGCCGACCCGTTTGACGTGGTCGAGCAGACCGTCGGCGGCGATGGTCCGCAGTACGGCGAGCGCGGCCGCGCAGCAGACCGGGTTGCCGCCGAAGGTGCTGCCGTGACTGCCCGGGGTGAGCAGCGCGCCCGGAGTGAGTGGTGCGGCCGGGTCCCCGACCTGGGTGTCGGCGAAGGCGATGCAGGCGCCGATCGGCAGCCCGCCGCCGAGACCCTTCGCCAGGGTGACGACGTCCGGGGTGATCCCGTCGGCCTGGTGGGCGAACCAGTGGCCGGTCCGCCCGACCCCGGTCTGCACCTCGTCGAGGGTGAGTAGGGCTCCGTGCCGGGTGGTGATCTCCCGGGCGGCGGCCAGGTAGCCCGGCGGCGGCACCACGACACCGGCCTCACCCTGGATCGGCTCCAGGATCACCATGGCGGTGCGGTCGGTGACGGCGGCGGCGAGCGCGTCGGCGTCGCCGTACGGCACGTGGGTGACCTCGCCGGGCAGCGGCCGGAACGGGTCGGCCTTGGCCGGCTGCCCGGTCAACGCCAGCGCACCCATGGTCCGGCCGTGGAAGCCGTCGTGGGTGGCGACCACGTGGGTGCGCCCGGTCCGGCGGGACAGCTTGAACGCCGCCTCGACCGCCTCGGCACCGGAGTTGCCGAAGAACACCGCGCCGGGGCGACCGGTCAGCGCCAGCAGCAGTTCGGCCAGGGCGACCGGCGGCTCGGCGACGTACAGGTTGGAGACGTGGCCGAGGGAGCCGATCTGGCGGGTGACCGCCTCGACGATCGCCGGGTGGGCGTGGCCGAGCGCGTTGACCGCGATCCCGCCGAGCAGGTCGAGGTAGCGGCGGCCGTCCTCGGCGACGACGGTGGCACCCTCACCGCGTACCAGCGCCAGCGGCGGCGTGCCGTAGTTGTCCATCAACGATGCGGACCAGCGGTCCCGCAGCGAGGTCATTCAGGACTCCCCGTCGTTCGTCGGATCGGTGACCATGGTGCCGAAGCCTTCGGAGGTGAAGACTTCCAGCAGGGTGGAGTGGGCGACCCGGCCGTCGACCACGTGCGCGGCGGGCACCCCGCCGCGTACCGCCCGCAGGCAGGCCTCCATCTTCGGCACCATGCCGGCGGCGAGGGTGGGCAGCAGGCCGGCCAGGTCGTCGGCGGTGATCCGGCTGATCAGGCTGGCGGTGTCGGGCCAGTCGGCGTACAGGCCGGGCACGTCGGTGAGGACGACCAGTTTGCGGGCCTCCAGCGCGATGGCCAGCGCGGCGGCGGCGGTGTCGGCGTTGAGGTTGTGCAGGACGCCGTCGACGTCGGGGGCGACCGTGGAGATCACCGGAATCCGGCCGGCGGCGATGATGTCGGCGACCGCCGACGGGTTGACCGTGTCGACGTCGCCGACCTGGCCGACGTCGACCGGTTCGCCGTCGACGTACGCGGGGCGGCGCACGGCGGTGAACAGGTGGGCGTCCTCACCGGACAGACCGACCGCGTACGGCCCGTGCTCGTTGATCAGGCCGACGAGTTCCCGGCCGACCTGGCCGACGAGCACCATCCGGACGACGTCCATCGCTTCCGGGGTGGTGACCCGCAGGCCGCCCTTGAACTCGCTGGCGATGCCGAGCCGGCGCAGCATGCTGGAGATCTGCGGCCCGCCGCCGTGCACCACGACCGGCCGGATGCCGGCGTAACGCAGAAAGACCATGTCCGCGGCGAACGCCCGCTGCAGCTGCGGGTCGATCATGGCGTTGCCGCCGTACTTGACCACGATCGTCTCGCCGTGGAAACGGGCCAGCCAGGGCAGCGCCTCGATCAGGGTGGCCGCTTTGGCCTGGGCGGCACTGAGGTCCCGGCTGAGCTGGGTGTGCGGGTCGATCATGTCGAGTACGCCGAGTTCTCGTGCACGTACGCGTGGGACAGGTCGTTGGTCCAGATGGTCGCGGTGTCGGTCCCGGCGTGCAGGTCGACGCGGATGTGCACCTGCCGGCCGGTTAGGTCGACCTGGTCGCGGGGCGCGGCGGCGGCCCCGTCCCGGCAGATCCACACGTCGTTGATCGCCACGTCGAGCTGGTCGGGGTCGAACGCGGCGCTGGTGGTACCGACCGCCGCGAGGATCCGCCCCCAGTTGGGGTCGTTGCCGAACAGCGCGGTCTTGACCAGGTTGTTGCGGGCCACTGCCCGGCCGACCTGCACCGCGTCGGCCTCACTGGCCGCGCCGAGCACCTCGATGGCGATCTCCTTGCTGGCCCCTTCGGCGTCGGCGATCAGCTGCCGGGCCAGGTCGGCGCAGGCGGCGGTGACCGCGGCGGTCAGCTCCTCGACCGACGGGGTGACCCCGGAGGCGCCACTGGCCAGCAGCAGCACCGTGTCGTTGGTGGATAGGCAGCCGTCGGAGTCGATGCGGTCGAAGCTGGTCCGGCAGGCCGCATGCAGCGCGGCGTCGAGATCGGCGGCGTCGGCGAGCGCGTCGGTGGTCAGTACGCAGAGCATCGTCGCCATGGCCGGGGAGAGCATCCCCGCGCCCTTGGCCATCCCGCCGACCCGCCAACCCGCGCCGTCGATCACCACCGTCTTCGACCGGGTGTCGGTTGTCATGATCGCCTCGGCGGCGGCCGGTCCGGCGTCGGCGGACAACGCCGCCACCGCGGCATCGACCCCGGCGAGCAGCTTGTCCATCGGCAGCCGCTCCCCGATCAGCCCGGTCGAGCAGACCGCGACCTCACCTGCCCCGACGCCCGTACCGCCTGCTTTGGTGAGCGTCGCGGCGACGTGTTCGGCGGTGGCGTGGGTGTCCTGGAAGCCGGCCGGCCCGGTGCAGGCGTTGGCCCCGCCGGAGTTGAGCACCACCGCCCGCAGCGCACCGACGCGCAGCACCTGCCGGCTCCACCGCACCGGTGCGGCCTGCACCCGGTTGGCGGTGAAGACCCCGGCGGCGGCAGTGGCCGGCCCGTCGTTGACGACCAACGCCACGTCGGCCGCACCGCTGGCCTTCAGCCCGGCGACCACCCCGGCCGCCCGGAACCCTTTCGGTGCCGTGACGCTCACCTGAGCCACCCTTCGTTCGCGACTGCGGGACTCCGCTGCGCTGCGTTCCTCGCGCTCACGGCGCGACCCCGAGCGCAGTCAGGCCGGTGGTCTCCGGCAGGCCGAGCATCAGGTTGGCGCACTGTACGGCCTGGCCGGCGGCACCTTTGCCGAGGTTGTCGATGGCGCTTGTCACGATCACCCGTCCCGAGTCGATGTCGGTGGTCACCTGCAGGTGGCAGGCGTTGGAGCCAAGGGTCGCGGCGGTGGTCGGCCAACTGCCGGCGGGCAGCAGGTGCACGAACGGTTCGTCGGCGTACGCGGCGGTCAGCGCCTCGCGCACGGCGGCGGCCTGGTCTCCGGCGGCGTCGGCACCGCCGGCCGGGCGGGCGGTGACCGTGGCCAGGATGCCCCGCGGCATCGGGGCCAGCACCGGAGTGAAGGAGAGGCTGGTCGCGCCGGTGGCCTGCTTGATCTCCGGGACGTGCTGATGCGCGCCGACCTTGTACGGCGACAGGCTGCCCATCACCTCGCTGGCCAGCAGGTGTGTCTTGGCGGCCCGGCCGGCGCCGGAGGTGCCGCTGGCGGCGACCACCACGACGTCGGTGGGGTCCACCGCGCCGGCGGCGATCAGCGGGGCGAGTGCCAGGGTGATGGTTACGGCGTAGCAGCCGGTGGCGGCGACCCGGTCGGCGGCGGCGATCCGGTCCCGCTGGCCGGGCAGCTCCGGCAGGCCGTACGTCCAGGCACCGGCGTGCCGGCCGCCGTAGTAGCGGTCCCAGGCGGCGGCGTCGGTCAGCCGGTGGTCGGCACCGAGGTCGACGACCTTGACCCCGGCGGGCAGGGTCGCGGCGATCGCTGCGGACTCCCCGTGCGGCAGGGCGAGGAAGACCAGGTCCGCGTCGGCGAAGCTGGTGGCGTCGGTGCCGGCGAAGGTCAGGTCGAGGCCGGCCAGATGCGGATGTACGGCGGCGACCGGCGCGCCCGCCTGACTGTGCGCCGTGGCGGCGACCAGATCCAGTTCGGGGTGCCCGGCGATCAGCCGCAGCAGTTCTCCCCCGGCGTACCCGCTCGCGCCGGCGACGGCGACCCGGATGCCCATACCCACCTCCGCATTTCTATGCAGTGGAAGGTATCAGGATGCAGCTGCCCCGGCAAGACCCTCCCAAGATCCTCGCGATCTTGCAGTTGTCGATCGACAATTCCGACAAATGCTCTCGATAACTGCAAGATCGTCGCGGACTGAGGGGGTGGAGGAGTGACGTGCCGCTGTCAGTCGACGACTTCGACGTCGCGCCAGAAGGCGACCCGGTCCCGGATCATGTCAGCCGCCGGTAGCGGCTCCGGGTAGTACCAGACGGCGTCGGCGCTGCGCTGACCCTCGTGCTCCAGCGAGAAGTAGGACGCGTCGCCCTTCCACGGGCAGTGCGTGTGGGTGTCGGAGTCGCGCACCAGGTCGTCGCGCAGGGACGACCTGGGAAAGTAGTGGTTTCCCTCGACGACGACCGTGTCGTCGCTCTCAGCGATCACGAGTCCGTTCCAAATGGCCTTCGGCATACCGCCCAGCGTAGCCACCACCGGTGCCGACGCGGTCGGTGTCGAGGTACGGACAGTTGATCCACAGCTGTCCATTGTCGGCTAAGGTCGACACACCGACCCTTGGACGCGAGACACCTTCAGACACCCCGGCGATGCGGTATCGGCGGATGTGTCGCAGCCGGCGATCGGGACGGCTCCTGCCTAGCATCGGCAGCATGGACCGGGCAGATCACCAGCGGAGCCGTGCGGGACCCGACGAGGCGGTGGGAGCGCACATGGCGGAGGACCGCAGCGTCCTGGCGATCTTCGTCGACGTGCGCGGATTCACCCGGTGGTCCGAGACCAACGAGGTCTTCATCAACCTCGACCAGTTCATCGCCGGGTTCTTCACGATCCTGCGGCGACGCTTCCCCGAGACGTACAGCCTCAAGCCGCTCGGCGACGGTGCCCTGCTGGTCTGCGAGATCCCGGAACGCAACAGCCCTCGTGAACTGGCGGCGATGCTCTCCCGGGTGCTGACGATCGTCAACCGCGTCGACGCCGACTTCGCCCGACACTGTGCTGAGTTCGCCAACCGGGTCGGCCACCGCACCGACCTACGACTCGGCTGGGGCGTCGTCCGCAAGGTCATCCGCACCGGCGACGACTGGGCCGGGCACAACCTCAACAAGTGCTCCCGGCTGTGCGCCGAGGCCCGCCCGTTCGGCATCGTCATCGACCGCGACGACTTCCCCGAGCTCCCCCGCGACGTGCGCGGCATGACCAGCCAGATCCGTCGGCTACGCGGTATCGGCGAGGTGCCGGTCTGGGTGAGTCACGAGATCGCCTCGCAGTTCGTGCCGCGTGAACGGCTGCGCGAGACGCCCGAGGTGCACGTCGCCGGGATCTGTTTCACCGAGGACCACAGCGGCGGCATCCGGCTACTGCTGGCCCGTCGGTCGGCCGAGCGGGCGCTGTTTCCCGGCCTCCTGGAGGGCTGCGGAGGGCAGCTTCGCTACTCCGAGACGTTCACTGACGGCGTCCGCCGGCACTTTCAGCAGGAGATGGGCCTGGACGTCGAGGTCCGCGAGGACCTGCACTGCTTCTACACGATCCGGGAGGCCGACGTGCCGGTGATCCCGGGCATCCGGTTCCTCTGCCGCCGGGTCGGGCGCGGTGAGCCGTCCTCAGGCAATCACTCCGAGCTGCGCTGGATGAGCGAGGAGGAGTTCGCGGCGATCCCGGCCACGGAGTTCGTCGGCGGGTTGAAGGCCGAGGTGCTGGAACTGCTGGCCCGTTACCGGCAGACCCGGCAGCGGTGACCTCGGGCTACCCGGGCGACGGCACCCCGAGCAGGACCAGCAGACCGGCGACGGCGCCCAGCAGGGCGGCGACGAAACCCAGACCCTCCCCGACGCGGCGCGCCACGGCTGAACTGCGGCCCGGCGGCAGCGCTACGGCCGACCCGCCCTGGCGGTCGCCGGCCGGGGTCCGTGGTTGCGCGCCAAGGAGCCGCTCGATCTTGTCGAGGCGGTGCAGGTGGCAGCCGACCAGCAGACCAGGCCCCAGGTACGGGCAGTCGCCGTCGCGCCACAGCGGCTCGCCGCACCGCGCGGGAATGGCGAGGACCGCGTACGGCAGCCCGACGGCGAGCGTGAGGAACCAGCCCCAGTCCGGCTGGCCGGTGGTGAACGCGGCCACCGCGAACACGACGATCGACGCGCCGGCGACCAGACGTGTCGTCCGCCATTGAGGCATGCCTGCATCCTAGTCGGAGGGTCGGCCCACGTTTCGCCCACATCGGAACCGAGACCTGACCTGAAGAAGTCTCAGAGCTGGATGATCCCGACGGTGGCGGCGAGACGCGCGACGTCGGCGGGAGTGGGACCGGCTTCCGCTCCCGCGTTCCCCGCTGCGGGAGCCTGCCACAACCGCGACGCAACCACCTGGATCGATATATATATCTATCATTGTCAATCGGCCCGACGTCCGGTCGGGCCGACCGACAAGGAGGTGGGCGTGCGTCCCAGCGACAATCACACCTACACGGCTGACTCAACCACCCCGGTCCGAGGTACCCGATCAGCGGGGCGAGCGGCGGCGTTCAGCGGTGGCTCAGTCCTGGCGGTCACGATCGCGGCCGCGCTCGCCGCGACCGTCGGCGCGGCCGCACCCTCAGGGCCCTCGGCACACGCCCGACCGGCGGGCACCGACGGGCGCGGCGCGACATGGGTCGCCGCCTGGGCGCCGAGCCCGGTCGAGGGCAGCACGATTCCCTGGTCGGACTGCCCGGCCGGGGACGGGCTGGCCGACCAGACCATCCGCAACGTCGCCTTCGTCAGCGCCGGCGGCACGGCGGTGCGGGTACGGGTCACCAACACGTTCGGCACCCGGGCACTGAAGGTCGGCCGGGCGTCGGTCGCCGTCCAACGCGACGGTGCGACCGCTGTCGCCGGCTCGATGCGGGAGCTGACCTTCGGCGGGCAGCGGGAGGTCACCGTGGCCGCCGGCGGGCGGGCACTCAGCGACCCGGTGCCGTTGCGGGTCGCCGCACTCAGCACCCTGCTGGTCAGCGTCTACGTACCGGAGCCGACCGGGCCGGTGACCAACCATCCGTTCACCGCCCAGGGCAACCACCTCGCGGCCGGTGACCGGGCGACCGCACCGACCGCCGACGGGTACGCCGACACGCCGTGCTGGATGCTGGTCGACGGAATCGACATACAGGCGGGCCCCAGGGTCGTCGGCAGCGTCGTCGCGCTGGGCGACTCGATCACCGACACCGCCAGCACCACCGGCAACGCCAACCAACGCTGGCCGGACCATCTCGCCCGCCGGCTGCACGACCGCCCCGGACCCACCCTGTCCGTGGTGAACGCCGGGCTCGGTGGCAACCGGCTGCTCGCCCCGCGCGACGGCGAACCGTACTGGGGTGTGCCTGCGCTGGCCCGCCTGGAACGCGACGTCTACGCCCAGACCGGGGTACGGGCGGTGATCCTCCTGGAGGGCACCAACGACATCGGCTACAGCACCCCGGCCGCCGACATCATCGCCGGCTATCAGCAGGTCATCGTGCAGACCCGGGCACAGGGGCTGCCGATCTTCGGTGGCACCGTGCCGCCGTTCGGCGGCTCGTTCCTGGACACTCCTGAGCGGCAGGAGATCTGGCACGACGTCAACCACTGGATTCGGACCAGCGGCGCGTTCGACGGGGTTATCGACTTCGCGGCGGCGCTGGCCGACCCGACCGATCCGAACCGGCTGGCGGCCACCTACGACAGCGGCGACCACCTGCACCCCAACGACGCCGGCTGCGCCGCGATGGCCGACGCCGTCGACCTCGCCGCCCTGCTGCGCCGCTGACCACGGTCGCTGGCAGTCCAGTCTGCCCGTGGTCCCGGCCTGGTCCGCCGCGACCACGGGCAGACCGGGCCGGGACTCCGGCGTCGGTACGGTCAGGCGCCGCGCAGGGTGGCCCCGAGCCGCGTAGCGGCCTCGGCGACCGCGCCGTCGCGGGCCGCCACCGCCTCCTCCACAGTCAGCGTGCGGTCCGGGGCCCGGAACACCAGCTTGTACGCCAGAGACTTGCGCCCGGCGCCGAGCTGCTCGCCGGCGTACACGTCGAAGAGCCGGACCGATTCGAGCAGCTCGCCGGCACCGGCCACCAGCGCGGCGCGGACCTGCGCCGCCGGGGTGGCCTCGTCGACGACCAACGCGACGTCGATCAACGCCGGCGGGAAGCTGGCGAAGTCCGGTGCCGGCACGACCGGAGCCGGCGGCACCGCGTCCAGGTCCAGCTCCATCGCGCAGGTACGCCGAGGCAGTTCCAGCGCGGCGACCGCCGCCGGGTGCAGCTCCCCGGCGTGGCCGACCACGACCCCGTCGACCAGCAGCTCGGCGCAGCGGCCGGGATGCCAGGGTGCGTACTCGCCGGCCCGGACCTCGACCCGGCCGGCCGGGACGCCGGCGGCGTCGAGCACGATCCGGCCGGCTTCGACGGCGTCGGCCCAGCTGGCCGGGCGTCCGGCACCCCACCAGCCACCCGGGGCCACCTCACCGGCGAGCACCACGGCGACGTGCCACGGCTGGTGCGGTACGGCGGCGTCGGCGGCGGCGAACACCGCGTCGTCGGGCCGGTCGTCGACGCCCATCGCCGGTGGCGCGGCAGCGCCCGTGCGGGGCTGGAACACCACGCCGATCTCGTAGAGCGCGACGTCGCGCTGCCCCCGGCCGATGTTGCGCCGCAGCGTCGCCAGCAGTGGCGGCAGCAGGGTGGTGCGCAGCAGCGGGTCGGTGTCGGCCAGCGGATTGGCCAGCCGGACCGCGTCGCGGCGCGGGTCGTCGGCGGGCAGCCCCAGGTCGTCGGCGGCCCGCGGGGAGACGAACGGGTAGCACAGCGCCTCGACGTGGCCGGCTTCGGCCAGCGCCCGCGCCACCGACCGGCGTCGCCGCTGGGTGGCGGTGAGCCCACGCCCGGCCGGGGCCGGCGGCAAGGCGCTGGGCACGTTGTCGTAGCCGGCCAACCGGACCACCTCCTCGACCAGGTCGGCCGGGTCGGTCAGGTCGGGCCGCCAGCTCGGCGGGGCGACGACCAGCGGCGCGGCCCCGTCGTCGGGTGCCGACGCCGCCGAGGTGGCGGTCGCCGCCCCGGTCGCGACGGTGCTGGCGCTGGCCACTCCGGCCCTCGCCCCGCTGGCGACGGTGCAGCCGACGGCTTCCAGCAGTTCGACGACCCGCTGCGGCGGGTACGCCACCCCGACCCGGCGGCCGGGCAGCCCGGCGTCGATCACGATCGGGGTCGGCGGGGCGACGTGGTCGATGTCGAGGATCTCCGCGCCGGCCTCACCGCCGGCGTGTTCGATCAGCAGCCGTACGGCACGGTCGATGGCGACCAGCGGCAGCGCCGGGTCGACGCCACGTTCCCACCGCTTGGCGGCCTCGCTGAACAGCTTGTGCCGCCGGGCGGTGCGTCCGACCATCACCGGATCCCAGTGGGCGGCCTCGAACAGCACGGTACGGGTGTCGGCGACGACCTCGCTGGTCTCGCCGCCCATCACGGCGGCGAGCGAGATCGGCCCGGTGTCGTCGCAGATCACCATGTCCTCGGCGTCGAGGACCCTGGCCACCCCGTCCAGGGTGGTCAGCTTCTCCCCCGCGACCGCCCGGCGCACCACCAGCGGGCCGGCGATCCGGTCGGCGTCGAAGGCGTGCATCGGCTGGCCGAGTTCGAGCATCACGTAGTTGGTGATGTCGACGGCGAGGCTGATGCTGCGTACCCCGGCGGTGGTCAGCCGGCGGACCATCCACTGCGGCGTCGGCGCGGTCGGGTCGATGCCGCGCACGATCCGGGCGGCGAACCGGTCGCAGCCGACGGTGTCGCGGACCTCGACCGGGTACGCCGGGGTGTCGGTGGCGCCGGGTGCGTCGACAGCCGCCGGGTCCCGCCACGGTACGCCGAGCGCCTGGGCGAGTTCCCGGGCGATCCCGCGTACCGACATGGCGTACCCCCGGTCGGGGGTGATCTCGACCTCGACCACGACGTCGTCGAGGCCGACGACGGGCCGGGCGTCGTCGCCGGGCGCGGCGGTGACGTCCGGTGGCAGCACGATGATGCCGGCGTGGTCGTCGCTGACGCCCAGTTCGCGGGCGGAGCAGATCATGCCGTTGGAGTTGCGCCCGTAGGTTTTGCGGGCGCCGATGGCGAAGCCGCCGGGCAGCACCCCGCCGGGCAGGATGACGACGACCTTGTCGCCGGCGGCGAAGTTGGTGGCGCCGCAGACGATTTCCTGTGGTTCGCCGGTGCCGTTGGCGGTGCCGACGTCGACCCGGCAGAACCGGATCGGCTTCTTGAAGCCGGTGAGTTCCTCGATCTCGCGGACCTCGCCGACGACGAGGGAGCCGGTGACCGAGCCGGCCAGGTCGACGATGGACTCGACTTCCAGGCCGAGCCCGACGAGGGCGTCTTCGAGCTGCTGCGTCGTCAGGTCGGCGGGCAGGTCGACGTGTTCGCGCAGCCAGGAGATTGCGATCCGCATGATTCAGACCTCCATCCCGAACGCGCGGGTGAACCGCACGTCGCCTTCCACCATGTCGCGCATGTCGCTGATGCCGTGGCGGAACATCAGGGTGCGTTCGATGCCCATGCCGAACGCGAAGCCGGAGTAGACCTCCGGGTCGATGCCGCAGGCCCGCAGCACCCGGGGGTTGACCATGCCGCAGCCGCCCCATTCGACCCACCGTGGCCCGTCGCGGTGCTGCGGGAACCAGACGTCGAACTCGGCGGACGGCTCGGTGAACGGGAAGTAGTGCGGCCGCCAGCGGGTCCGCGCGTCGGCGCCGAACATCGCCTGGGCGAAGTGGTCGAGGGTGCCCTTGAGGTGCGCCATGGTGATGCCCCGGTCGACGACGAGCCCTTCGACCTGGTGGAACACCGGGGTGTGGGTGGCGTCGAGTTCGTCGGTGCGGTAGACCCGTCCCGGGCAGACCACGTAGATCGGCGGCTGCCGGGTCAGCATGGTGCGGGCCTGCACCGGTGAGGTGTGGGTGCGCAGCACCAGGCCGGGCAGGTCGAGGTGGAAGGTGTCCATCAGCCCACGTGCCGGATGGTCGGGGCTGATGTTGAGCGCGTCGAAGTTGGTCCACTCCAGCTCGGCTTCGGGGCCTTCGGCGACCTCGTAGCCCATTCCGACGAACAGGTCACCGATGCGTTCCATCAGGGTGGTCAGCGGGTGCCGCGCGCCGCGCGGGCGGCGGTCGTACGGCAGGGTGACGTCGACGCGTTCCTCGGCCAGCACCCGGCGGGCCCGTTCGGCTTCGAGTTCGCCGCGCCGGGCGTCGTACGCGGCCTGCACGGCGGCGCGGGCCTCGTTGACCCGTTTGCCGGCGTCGGACTTGGCGGCCGGCGGCAGGGCGCCGATCTCCCGGCGGGCCAGCGCGATCGGGGCGCGGTCACCGAGGTGCTGGTGGCGCAGCGCGGTCAACGCGTCCAGGTCGGCGGCCTCGGCGAACGCCTTCTCGGCGTCGGCGACCGCACCGGCGAGCGCGGCCGGGTCGAGCAGCGCGACCTGCTTCGGATCGTATGGGTCGTTGCGGTAGGTCATGACGTGCGGGCACTCCCTCGCGGCGTGCGGTCACCGGGGCCGATGACCGGCAAGAGTCTACGGACGCGCGGCGTTGCCGCAGCCCGCCGGTGGGTGCCAGGGAGCAGGGTGGTGTCGGTTCAGCCCTGCTGCCCGCCGGAACCGGCGGGCCGGGTAAACAGCTGACGAGGTGGCACACCGCAACCACGGCGCCGGTGACGGCGCATCGGCTGGTCGCTGACGCTCATCGCGGGGGCCTTCCTGGGCGCTGTGCTCTGGCCGAAGTGTACAGGCAGACGGCGGCGGCGGCAGCCAGGTTCAGGCTCTCGGCGCGCCCGTACAGCGGGACCCGGACCCGGGCGTCGGCGCGGTCGACCAGTTCAACGGGCAGGCCGTGGGCCTCGGTGCCGAAGAGCCAGGCGGTGGGCGCGGCCAGCGCCCCGGAGTCGGCGAGGTCGTCGAGGTCGGTGTCGCCGTGGCCGGTGGTGGCCAGCACCCGCAGGCCGGCGGCGCGGAGCGCGTCGACGGCGTGGGCCGGGTCGTCGTGGCGGACCACGTCGAGGTGGAACAGGCTGCCGGCGCTGGCCCGGACGCACTTGCCGTTGTAGGGGTCGACGGCGGCACCGGCGAAGATCACCGCGCCGGCTCCGGCGGCGTCGGCGGTGCGCAGGACGGTGCCGGCGTTGCCGGGGTCGCGGATCTCGGCGAGGGCGGCGACCAGGGTGGGGCGCCGGCCCAGCGCGGCGTCGAGGGTGACGTCGACGTGGTCGCAGACGGCGACGACGCCCTGCGGGGTGACGGTCTCGGTCAGCGCGGTGAGGGCGTCGTCGTCGACGGTGGAGACGGTGGCACCGGTGGCGGCCGCCGCGTCGACGAGGTCGGCGTACCGGTGCAGGCCGGCGGCGGTGGTGAACAGTTCCCGGACCACGCCCGGCGCGGCGAGGGCTTCGCGGACCGCCTGCGGGCCTTCGGCGAGGAAGCGCCGCGTGGCGTCGCGGTCGCGGCGGCGGTGCAGCCGCCGGGCGGCCACGATCCTGGGGGTACGGGTGGTGAACGGTGCCGCTGTCCGCCCGCCCGGGGACTGGCCCGGTGCCTCGGCCGGAACGTGGTCGAGGCGTCCGGCTGGCCGTGGTGCGGTCATGCCGGACGCCTCGTTTCGTGCCGTGTGTCGTGCTGTGTGCTGTTGCGCTTCGCGGCTGGTGCCGCGGTGCGCGTGCTGCTGCTCGCCTGCCGCTGTGCGCGGATCAGGTTCGTGCGGGTCAGGCGGCCTGGGCCGCCGCGCCGCCGGTGCCTTCGGCGGCCACTGCGGTACGGGCCACCTCGACCAGCGCCGCGAAGGCGGGGGCGTCGTTGACCGCGAGATCGGCGAGGATCTTGCGGTCGACCTCGACACCCGCCAGGCGCAGGCCCTGGATGAGCCGGTTGTAGGTCATCCCGTTGGCGCGGGCCGCCGCGTTGATCCGGGTGATCCACAACTGCCGGAAGTCGCCCTTGCGGTCACGACGGTCCCGGTAGGCGTACTGCATCGAGTGCAGCACCTGCTCCTTGGCCTTGCGGTACAGCCGGGAGCGCTGGCCCCGGTAGCCGCTGGCGTCCTCCAGCAGGGTACGGCGCTTCTTCTGAGCGTTGACGGACCGCTTGACGCGTGCCATTTCACCTACTCCTTCAGGTCAGTGGCGCGCGTCAGCGGCCGAGCAGCTTCTTGATGCGCTTGACGTCGGCCGGGGACACCTCGACGGTGCCGGTGAGCCGACGGGTCCGGGTGGAGGGCTTGCCCTCCAGCAGGTGGCGCTTGCCGGCCTGCTCGGACAGGATCTTGCCCCGTCCGGTCACCTTGACCCGCTTACCCATGCCGGTGTGCGGCTTCATCTTTGGCATTTGTTGCGTCTCTCCCCTGTCACTCGCCGGTGTTGCCGGCGGGTTCGACCTCGGCGGCCGGTGTTCCCTCGGCGACACCGTCGCGCGGTTCGCGGCCGGGTCCGACCCGGGCCGCGGTGGCGGCGGCCGCCGCTGCCTTGGTGGCCCGGTGCGGGGCCAGCACCATGATCATGTTCCGGCCGTCCTGCTTGGGGGCGGCCTCGACGTACCCCAGATCCGAGATCTCCGATTCGAGCCGGCGCAGCAGCCGGTAGCCCAGCTCCGGTCGGCTCTGCTCCCGACCACGGAACATGATCGTGACCTTGACCTTGTCGCCGGCCTTGAGGAACCGCACCACGTGACCCTTCTTGGTCTCGTAGTCGTGCGGATCGATCTTGGGCCGGAGCTTCATTTCCTTGATGACGGTCTGCTGCTGGTTACGCCGCGCTTCGCGCGCCTTGAGTGCGCTCTCGTACTTGAACTTGCCGAAGTCCATGAGCTTGCACACCGGCGGGCGCGCCATCGGCGCAACCTCAACCAGGTCCAGGTCGACGTCCGCGGCCAGCTGCAGGGCGCGCTCCAGCGGGACGATGCCCACCTGCTCACCTTCAGGGCCGACCAGTCGGACCTCACGTGCCCGGATCTGCTCGTTCACGCGTGGTTCGACGCTGATGGGGCCTCCTCGAGTCGTAATCTGCGTGGTGCCGTCGCCCGCCGCAGGCACCCCCCGGTTGGGGACACCTGGGGAAAGCAGAAGGCCCTGGCACACATGCCAGGGCCTGCTCGACCGGTCAGCTGACGCCGTCGACGGCGTCGACCCCACAGGCGGCGGGGATCCGTCGCGTGTCGGGTGACCGGACCCGACCGCTGGAGGTTGATCCGCGATGCGGGTGGGAGCAGGCGCTCCGCTTTCGTGACCGCCGCCGACCAGGCTCCGACAGGAGCGCGGGACGGCGACAGCATGGTCGACTTGTCAACGATACCAGGCGCACCGCAAACCGTGGGCCAGGCCCACCCTCGGCCTGGCGAACTCACCGCCTGGTGGCGACGGTCGCCCGTGGCGGTGTGGCGGGGCTCAGCCGTTCGTGGCGGCGGCGTGCAGCGCCCGCAGGGCGCGGACGGCCTCGACGGCGTGCTCCCGGTCGACCGCCTGCAACGCCAGCACCGGGACCAGCTCGTCGTCGCGTAGTTCGAGGCTGGCCCAGGCGGCGTCCCGGTCGAACCGCACCGCGACCACGAGCTCCCACGGCAGCTCGTACGAGCGCAGGACGTTGCGGACCCGGATCCCGGCGGCGTCGGCGGCGACCCGGGGCCGGGTGAACATCAGGATGATCAGTGCACCGAGCACGCCCAGGCCGATCATCGCCGCCTGGTCGCCACGCTGGAAGGTGCCGAGGTTCTCCCCGGTGGAGCCGGTCAGGCCGAAGCTGACGGTCGTGAACACCACCACCAGCGCGGCCGCCAACGACCAGCACATCACCCGGATCCGGCGCGGCCGGACGACCACGTTGCCCGTACCCCCCGGGGCGGGCGTCGCCGTCGGTGGGGACTCCTTTGTCAGCTCGTCTGCCACCCGCCCAAGTCTGCCACCCTGCGACGCGGCGCCGACCACAGCAGGTCCCCCGCCGCCGCGATCTTGCAGTTATCGAGAGTTTTTGTCGCTTTTGTCCATCGATTTCTGCAAGATCGTCGCGATCTTGGGAGTCGGAGGGGTGGTGCGGGCAGGCTGACGGGCACCCCGGCCGGAGACGACCACCGCGACGATGATCAGTGCCGCGCCGGCCAGCAGTCCCCAACTGGCACCGGGTCCGCCGGGGACGGCTACGTCGATCAGCAGCGCGCCGACGAGCTGGCCGGCGACCACCCCGAGACCGGTCCGCAGCACCCCCACCGACCGGACCCCGACCAGCAGCGCCACCACGATGCCCACCCCGAACAGCCCACCGAGGTAGAGGTACCACTCGCCCGGCCAGGGACGGCCAACAGCCGCCCCGTACGCCCCCAGCAGGCCGGCGGCGATCAGCACCAACGGGGTACTGACCACGAAGTTCGCCACGATGCCCATGGCGGTGGTGCTGGCCGCCGACACCCGGCCGTTGAGCGCGGACTGGATCGACACCGCCAGCCCACCGACGACGGCGAGCACGATCAACCCGACCGCAAACTGCCCCACCGGCCGCCCCAGCTGGGCCACCACGACCGCGCCGACGCCGAGCAGCGCCCCGGCCAGCCGGGGACCGGTGACCGCGAGCCGGCCGGCGGGCGCCAGCCCGACCCGGTCCACGACGAGCCCGCCGAGGCTGTTGCCGGCCACCTGGGCGATGGTCAGCACCGCCACCCCGAGCACCGGCACCGCGTAGGTGGCGGTGGTGACGAAGAACGCCCCGCCGATCCCACCCAGGTACGTCCACCAGGGCAGCCGGGCCGCCCGAAGGGTGCGCAGCCCGGACCGCATCGACGGCAGGAGCACCAGTCCGGCGGCGACCAGCAGGGAGCCGCCGATGTTGTTGGCGACCGCGCCGATGGCGGCGCTGCCCATCCGGGCGCCGAGTTCGGCGTTGACCGCGCTCTGCGAGGCGGACGCGACGCCGCCGAGGCCGGCGACGACCAGCGCCAGCCAGGGCGCCAGCACCCCGGGAAGGCGGCGCGCCGCCGGCCGTACGGTGGGTGGCGGATCGTCCGGTGTGCTCACCCACCCACTGTCACAGCCGGCCGCCACCGGTGTCTGTGACCGAGATCGCCGCCGCCGGGTCCGTACCGCCGGTCATTGGAAGTCGATCCGGTAGGTCCGGGTCCGGGTGCCGTCCTCGCTGGTCACCACCACGGTCGCGGTCGGCGCGTCGGGCTGCGCCTGGGTGACGGTCAGGTCGGCGTACGGGTCGGCGGGGGTCGCGTCGACCTGCCCGGGGCGCTCACCCGCCGGTACGGCGTACTGCGTGCGCCCGGGGTCGAAGTCGGCCAGCGGCACCCCGTCGACGGCGATGCTCCCGGCGTCGGCGACCGCCGACGTGCCCGGCGCGGCCACCACGACCTCGATCTCGCTGAGCGTCATGTGCCGGTCCGGGTGGGCGGTGAGGAGCAGCCGGACCGCGTCGGTGGTGGCGGTGACCGGCACGTCGACCACCGGCGCGGTCGGCGTCGGCGTCGGTACGGTGACCGGCTCCCCGGCGTCGACCCAGTTGCCGGCGCCGTCGCGCAGCTGGGCGGTGACGCTGCGGGCGTAGCTGTCCGAGCCGTCGCGGTAGAAGTGGACCCGGACCCGGTTGAGGGTGTGTTCCCGGGGCAGGGTGACGGTGAGGGTGTCGGTGGCGTTCTTGGTGCCGGAGCGCCAGTTGGACCAGGCCTTGTCGGTGAGGTTGCCGTTGGTCAGGCCCACCGTGGAGTAGCCGGGTTCGGTGAAGCTGGCCTCGACCCCGGCGACCGTCGTGGTCGCCTCGACCGGCGCGGTGACCTGGACCCGTACCGTCGCGGGCAGGGTGACGCCGGCACCGGCGTCGGCGCGGCCGGTGAGGGTGACCACTCCGACCTCGTCGAAGGCGCCGGGCGGTGCGGTGTCCCAGTCGACCGGCCGGGTCACCGTGATCCCCTGGCTCGACGTCGCGGTGACGGTGGCCGGCAGGTCGGGGGTGCCGCCGACGAACGTCTTGGCCCGGGTCGGCACGGTGGATTCGAGAGTGTCGACCACGACGGTGGCCCGGGCGAGGTGGGTGCGGCCCTGGGCGTCGACGACGCGGCCGGTGACCGCGACGGTGCCGGTCTCGCGCCACCGGACCGGGGCGATGTCGCGCCAGGTCACCGGCAGTGCGCCCCGGGGTCCGTCCGGGTGCACCGGGACCACCGTCGCCGGCAGCGTCGGCGCGACCCCGGGGGTGGTGAACAGCTCGACCGGGGTGAGGCCGACCACCCGTTCGTCGATGATCCGCCAGCGCTGGTTGGCGCCGGAGTTCGGCAGCCAGACGGAGACGGCGGCACCGTCGTTGGTGGCCTGACCGCCGACGTCGAGCAGCCGACCGGTGGCGACGTTGACGACGGTGTACGTGCCGTCGCCGGTGGTGGAGAGGATCCACTGCGCCTGCGGACCGGGCGTGCCGGTGGCGTCGACCAGGGTGGCGGTGTCGTCGACGACGGCGAGCCAGCGGTCACCGTCGACGGTGCCGACGGTGTAGCGGGCCCGGTTGTCGTAGCCGTCGGTCAGCCGGGTGAGCTGCCACAGCTGTTCGGGGGCCTGCGGCACGTCGGTGCGGATCACCAGGGCGGAGCCGGACGGGGTCAGCGACCGTCCGCTCGGCACGCCCTGCAGCCGGTAGACGTGGGTGTCGCGGATCAGGGTCTCGTCGAGCAGGACACCGGAGACGCCGTCGATCAGGAAGGTGGTCACCGACTGGGCCGGCACGTCCAGGCTGGCGGCGCGGTCGCGGACCGGGACCGGGGTGCCGGTGCGCAGCGCACCGTCGGCGCTGGTCACCACCGGGGTGACGGTGGCGTCGGCGGTGACGGTGCGAAACGCCGACAGGTCCAACCGGACGGTACGGGCGGCGGTGGTCGCGTTGACGTGCACGACGGTTGCCCGTTTGCCGGTGGCGAGGGCGGCGACGCTGTCCGGGTCGTCGACGGCCATCAGCCGGTCGCCGGGGCGGATGTGGTGGGTGAAGTTGCGCAGCGTGTCGAACTTGGTGTTGGTGTAGATGGGGCAGGTCTGCAGGGTGTCGGTGGCCGTGCAGTCGAACGGCACCTGGATGCTGCCCCAGTTGGATCCGGCCGGGAACTCGCCGCCGGGGGCCATGTTGTCGTAGTCCTCGACGGGCTGCCAGAGCACCCAGGCCGCCGGTTCCAGCTCCCGCAGGTCGTCGACGACGTTGCGGGCGATGCCGAGGCCGGGCAGCATGCTGGTGAAGTCCTGCCCGCCGCTGCCGTAGGAACCCTCCACCTCGCTCATCCACAGTGGCTTGCCTTCGGCCTTGGCGAGGTCGCGGACGGCGGTGCGCTGCCCGGTGCCGTACGTGTGGACGTTGAGCTGGGCGATCCGCGCCCGGGTCGCGGCGCTGTAGGCGTTCCAGTTGGTCAGGAACGTGCCCGGGTTGGTCTCGTCCATCGCGGCGATGGCGGTGTCGCTGCCGGCGGCCCGCAGCGCGGCGTCGACGGCGGCGATGACCTGCTGCTGGCTGGTCGGCCCGGCGTGGGCACCTTCCTGGCGGCCGCCGACCGGCTGGCCGTCGGGGCCGAGCCGGGTCGACCAGTACGGGGTGTTCGGCTCGTTGAGCGGGTCGATGGTGGCGACGTCGATGCCGTGTGCCTGTTCCAGGTGCTCGGTGACGCGGACCAGGTAGGTGGCGAAGTCGTCGACGGTGTCCGGGCGGATCTGGTCGGTGGTGGCGTCGAAGCCGCCGGAGACGTACCCGCTGACGGTCTGGAACCACGGCGGCGAGTTGCTGAACGTCTCCCAGTGGGTGACGTCGGCCTTGATCCGGTCCACCCACCAGCGTTGCGCCGGGTCGGCGGCCCAGTTCCAGTGGGTCGGGTCGTCCGGGTTCCACCAGTCGCGGTCGGTGCGGGTGGTGCCTTCGGGCGCCTGCCACCAGCCGGGTACGGCGCCGCCGGGGCGCAGGTAGTCGGGCACGTCGGGGGCGTTGCCGCCGCCGATGTTGTAGCGGGCGATGTTGAGGTTGAGTCCGTCGTCGCCGAAGAGCAGGTCGGCGAGTTCGTCGCGGATCTCGTCGGGGTAGTCGCCGGTGGCGTTGGCGAACCAGACCAGGCTGGTGCCCCAGCCCTGGAAGGGCTGTCCGAGGTAGGCCGGATCCGGTCGGACGGTGACCACTGCCGCCGCGTCGACGTCGACGTCGGCGGTGGCGGTGGCGGTGGCGGTGGAACCGGGGGAAGCGGCGGAGGTGTCGGTGGCGGCGTGGGCGGGTCCGGCCACGCTGGCGCTGACACCCACGATCACCGCGCTGACCGCCGTGGCAAGTCGCCGGGTGGTGCTGTGTCTGTTCACGATGGCGGGCCTCCGTCCGCTGGTTCCGGCCACCGGGGCGGTGCCCGGTCGCCACCACAGTCGATGTTTGCGCAAACATCGCCGGTCCGGTGGTGGCGGAGGGGGATCTCCCCCGGGACACCACCGATGGCCGCCGAACGCGCTACCGCAACACGCCGGCAATGTTTGCGCAAACAGTGGTGCAGATGGTTGCACCACCGTCGGGCACCGTCAACCCCCGTGACCGGCCCGGAGTCAGCTGCCGCCTGAGAGCCCGGAGTCAACTGCCGACTGAGAGAACGTGTCGCAGCGCCGCGCCGAGCGCCTGGCGCGGATCCGCAGGCAGCCGTACGCAGCGCCAGCCCACGTAGTTGTCCGGACGCAGCAGCACACATCCGGTGTCCTCGACCTCGCGCAGCCGCGCCCAGTCACCGTAGCGGTCCTCGTAGTCGCCACCGGGGCCGATCAGGTGACCGACGACGTCGACACCCAGGTCGGCGGCGAGCGCGGTGGCGGCGGCCAGCCACGGCCGTCCACCCACCCCGGTCAGCACGGCGAACCGACCCCGGCCGCCCAGATCCAGGGTGGACACGGCCTCGGTGCCCCGGCCCAGCCAGGCGTGCGGCACCTTGGCACCCGGCCAGGTGGTGGGATGGTGGTACAACTCGGCGTCGCGTGGGTTCACCGGCGGCGGCGTACCGTCGGACAGCACCGCACCGGAGACGTACCGCTGGTCCAGCTCCACCCCGTGCGTGTTGAACTCGTAGTCCTTGACCGCGATCGCCTCGCGCAGCTCCCGCCGCTGCGTCTCGAACGCCGCACCGGCCCGGGTCCGGGCCGCCATGTTCGCCCGCATCTGATCGGGGTCCTCGGTCGACAGCAGCCCCAGCGCCTGGAAGATCCGGCCGGTCTCGCCGATGCTGCGGTTCGCCCGGTCGACGATCTGCCGGCCGACCGGCGCGCGTTCGGCCGAGTACGACTCCAGCAGCCGTGGGTCGGCCGCGCCGGAGAGCACCAGCTTCAACTTCCAGGCCAGGTTGTACGCGTCCTGGATGGAGGTGTTGCTGCCCAGCCCGTTCGACGGCGGATGCCGGTGCACGGCGTCGCCGGCGCAGAAGACCCGCCCGCTGTGGTAGCGCTCGGCGTACAGGTGGTTGACCGTCCAGGCCGACGACGAGGTGATCCGCAGCGGGATCGACTCGTCACCGATCAGCCGGTACGCCACCTGCCGCGCGTACTCCTCGGTCAGGTCCGGCGGCGGGCCGTCGATGTCGTAGCCCCACACGATCAGCCATTCGTTCCACGGCCGCACGCAGCGCACCAGACCCATGCCGATGCCGCCGACGTCGGCACCGGTCTGCAGCACCCAGTAGAGCGTGCTCGGCCGGTGCGCCACGTACCGGCTCAGATCCGCCTCGAAGACGATGTTGATGCTGCCGGCGACGCCCATCCGGCCGACCATCGGCAGCCCGATGTCCTCGGCGACCCGGCTGCGCCCGCCGTCGGCACCGATGAGGTACCTGGCGCGGATCTGGTACTCGTCGCCGCGCAGCCGGTCCCGGACGGTCGCGGTCACCCCGTCGGCGTCCTGGACGAGCGACAGGTACTCGGTGTCGTAGCGCAGCCGGGTGCCCCGGGCGACCGCCGCGTCGACCAGCACCGGCTCCATCAGATGCTGCGGCATGTCGCAGATCGCCGTCGGGGAGGCGAGGTCGTGGTCGGCCTGCCGCGCCGGGTGGGTGTACCAGGTGTGCAGCCGACCGAACTCCTCCCCGGCCAGACTGGTGCAGAACGGGGTCTGCCCCATCAGCCGCTGCGGGGTCGCCTGGGCGACCACCTGCTGCTCGATCCCGACGTCGCGCAGCACCTCCATGGTGCGCTGGTTGGTGATGTGCGCCCGGGGCGTGTCGGCCAGCCGGCCGTACTTGGTCACCACGATGTTCGGCACGCCGTACGTGCTCAGCAGCAGCGCCGCCGCGCCACCGGCCGGGCCGGAGCCGACGATCAGCACGTCGGTCTCGACGGGGCCGCTGTCGCGTGAGGTCGTCACGGGGCCACGGTCGGCGGAGGTCGTCACGGTGGTCTCCCTGGGGGTCAGGTGGTGGGGGCGATGCGGAACGTGTACGTGACGGTGCGCCAGTCGGTCACCGCCCGCCCGTGCGGCGGCGTGCCGGCACCGGGCGGGAACTCGACGACGAGGTCCTGCTTGACCCCGAAGACCGCGTCGGAGTTCAGGTAGGCGCCGCCGGCAACGAAGAGCTGGGTGACCAGCCGGCGGTGGCCCGGCGCGCTGATCATGAAATGCAGGTGCGGAGCCCGGTACGGGTGCCGGCCGGTGCCGGCGAGCAGCTGCCCGACCGGACCGTCGTCCGGGATCGGGTACGCCGACGGCAGGATCGACCAGAAGTACACCCGGCCGTCGGGGTCGGCGTGGAACCGGGCGCGCAGCACCGGACCGGCGAGCTCCGGCAGCTGTACGTCGTAGAATCCGTCCTCGTTGGACTGCCAGACGTCGACCACGGCACCGCCCACCGGCGCCCCGGTCAGGTCGACGATCCGCACGTCGGCCCAGAGCGGGACGCCGGGCAGGCCGGCGGCGATGTCCGCGCCGAGCGCCTCGGCGGGCGGGCCGGGCAGGTAGAACGGGCCGAGCACGGCCGACGGGGTGGTCTGCGGGGTCCGGGAGTTCGCCAGCAGGTCCACCACGCTGGACACACCCAGCGCGTCCGACAGCAGCACGAACTCCTGGCGGCGGTCGTCGCAGAGCTGCCCGGTACGGGTGAGGAAGTCGATCGCGTACTGCCACTCGTCCTGGGTCACCTCGTTGCTGGCGACGAAGTGGTGCAGGTGCCGGACCAGGTCGGCGGCGAGCCGGCCGACCCGGGCATCCGGCGCGGCCGCGAAACTCGCCACCACCTCATCGGTGAGCCAGCCGACGTCGGGCGGCCCGGCCGGGCGGGCGCCGGCCCAGGCGTCGCGCAGCAGCTGCCCGACACCGGCCTCGGTGACCTCCCGGGGGTTCGGGTACGGCCGGTCGGTGGCGGCCCGCGCGACCGACGGCAGGTCGTCGACGTCCAGCCCGAGTTCACGCAGCGACGTCGGACCGCCCAGCGACGCGATCAGGTCGTACATGCCGCTCGGCGCGTCGGGCCGGCCCAGCGCCGCCGCGACCCGGCGCATCGCCTGTGGCGCGGCGGCCGCGTTGTACGCCATCGCGTACGGCAGGACGACGGTGTGCGTCGGCGCGTGGGCCAGCCCGTACGACCCGCCGAGCAGGTGACACAGCCGGTGGTGCAGACCCATGCCCACCGCGCCCAGGCAGACACCGGCCAGCCAGGCACCGAGCAGCGCGTCGGTGCGGGCCTGCCGGTCGGCGGGGTCGGCCACGATCCGCGGCAGGGCGGCGGCCAGCCGGGTGATCGACTCGACGGCGATGGCGTCGGCCATCGGGTTGGCGCTCGGCGCGTAGAGCGCCTCGACGGCGTGCGCGATCGCGTTCACGCCGCTGGTCACGGTCAACGGCACCGGCAGCCCGACGGTCAGGTCGACGTCGTAGATGACGGTCTCCGGCAGGATCCGCGCATCGGTACGGGTGACCTTGCCGGTGGTGTCGGTCTCGCCGAGCACCGGGGTCACCTCCGACCCGGCGTACGTGGTCGCGACGGCGATCTGCGGCAGACCGGTCCGCACCGACAGTGCCTTGCCGAGCCCGGTGGCCGAGCCGCCGCCGAGGCTGACCACGCAGTCGGCACCGGTGTCGCGCAGCAGGCGCAACGCCGATTCGGTCACGTCGACCGGGGTGTGCATGGCGACCCGGTCGAAGTGGCCGGCGTGCAGCGGCCCGAGCAGGTCGGCGACGGACGCCGCGAGCGCGGGCCGACCGGTGCCGGCGACGGTGAGCACCCGGCCCCGGCCGAGCCGGTCGACCTCGGCCGGCAGCTGCGTGATGCTGCCGGCGCCGAACACGACACGGTTGGCGGTGCCGGTGTGCACGAACGACGTCACCGAAGACTCCGATCCGCTGCCGTCCCGGTCGGACGGGTCAGACGAGTATCGGCCGCGTCACCGAAGCATTTCCTGCACGTTTCTGCTGCCGTATCGGCACGTTCCTGCTGCCGTACCGGCCGGCGCGCTGGTCAGGAACCGCGCCGCAGCGCGGCCGGTGTCGTCTGCAGGCGCGCCCGCATCACCCGGGTCAGATGCTCCTGGTGGGAGAACCCGCACCGCAACGCGACCGTTGCGATCGGCAGGGTCGGGTCACGCAACAGCCGACAGGCCGCCTCGACCCGCAGGTTCAGCAGGTACTGGTGCGGCGCCACCCCGGTGCGGGCCTTGAACTGCCGGGAGAACTGGCTGACACTGAGCCCGGCCACCGCCGCCATCTGCGCCAGCGGGACCGGCTCGGCGAGCCGGTCGGCCAGCAGCGCGCGGACCCGGGCGAACTGCCGGTCGCCGAGCCCGGTCTGGCGCCGGGCCGCCGGTTCGTCACGAGCCCGCCGCACGCTGTGCCGGCGGGCCAGCTGCCCGGCGAGCAGCGTCACCACCTGGTCCAGATAGGTACGCGCGGCCGGTTCCCAGGTGCGCATCGTCTCGTCCAGGGTCAGCACCAGTTGCCGCAGCAGCGGGTCGACGACGCCGAGCTGCTCGGTCAGCTCGACCGGGGCGCCGTCGTGCGCGGCCTGCAGCGCCTCGTCGCGCAGGTAGACATGCACCGTGTCCAGCGGGCCGCCCAGTTCGACGGTGAGGTCCTTGCCGGCGGGGTGGACGAAGAACCCGCCGGGTGCCACCGTGCACGACGAGGTCAACCCGAGGTGACCGCGGCGCACCCGGACCGGCCCGTCGCGGTGCAGGATCAGCAGGTGGCTCGGGGCGGGGTCGAACTCCGCCCGGTACGGCTGCTCCCGCTGGGTCGACACGTACAGGTCGGACCAGCCGAGGCCGGCGCTGGTCCGGTCCGGCCGGACCCAGGGTTGCCGGAGAATGCCGGTGGTGTCCTGGAGCGACAGCTCCCGCACCGGGTGGTGCCCGGTGCCCCTCGGGCGGCTCACCGGGCGCTCAGAACGGGAACCGGCTGATGGTGCCCTGCATGGTGAGCCACTGCGTTTCGGTGAACGCCTCGATGTTCGCCGCCGGCCCGCCGAACCGGCTGCCGGTGCCGGAAGCCCCCACCCCGCCGAAGGGCGCGACCGCCTCGTCGTCCACCGTCTGGTCGTTGATGTGCACGATGCCGCTGGGAATCCGGTCGGCCAACGCCATCGCCGCCATCACGTCCCGGCTGAGGATGCCCAGCGACAGGCCGTACTCGGTGTCACTGGCCAGGGCGACGGCCTGGTCGAGGTCGGCGAAGGTCGCCACCGGCGCGACCGGGCCGAACACCTCCTGGGCGAACGCCGGGGTGGCCGGGGTGACGTCGGCGAGCACCGTCGGCCGGTAGAACAGTTCGTCGTAGGTTCCCCCGGCGGCCAGCCGGGCACCGGCGTCGACGCTGGCCGTGACCAGTGAATGGATCTTGTCCCGCTGGTGTTCGTCGATGATCGGGCCGAGCGCGACCTGCTCCTTCGCCGGGTCGCCGACCGGCAGGTGATCGGCCTTGGCCGCCAACTGCTCGACGTAGCGGTCGGCGATCCGCTCGTGCACCAGGTGCCGGCCGGTGGCCATGCAGATCTGCCCCTGGTGCAGGAACGACCCCCAGGCGCCGGCGGAGACCGCGAGGTCCAGGTCGGCGTCGTCGAGCACGATGAGCGCCGAGTTGCCGCCCAGCTCCAGGTGGGCCCGCTTGAGGTGACGGGCGGCCGCCTCACCGACCTTGCGGCCGGCGGCGGTGGAGCCGGTGAAGCTGATCACCCGGACCCGGGGGTCGGCGACGATCGCCTCACCGACGTCGGCGCCGCCGGGCAGCACGTGCAGCAGCCCGTCGGGCAGACCCGCCTCCTGGAACACCCGGGCGATCGACACCCCACCGCAGACCGCCGTACGCGGGTCGGGTTTGAAGACCACCGCGTTGCCCAACGCCAGGGCCGGCGCGATCGACCGGATGGACAGGATCAACGGAAAGTTGAACGGCGCGATGACCCCGACGACCCCGACCGGTAGCCGGCGGGCCAGGCTGAGCCGGGGCTGCCCGGTCGGCAGGATCTCGCCGAGCGGCTGCGAGGCGAGCGCCGCCGCCTCGTAGCACTCCTGGGCGGCGGTGGTGGTCTCGACCGCCGCTTTCGGCGGGACCGAGCCGGCCTCGCGGATCAGCCAGTCGCCGATCTCGTCGGCGTACTGCTCGAACAGCGCCCCGGCGCGGCGCAGCACCGCCGCCCGGTCGAGGTAGCGGGCACCCGCCCAGTCCCGCTGCGCGGCGGCGGCCCGGGCACAGGCCCGCGCCACGTCGTCGGCGTTGCCGACGCCGACGCGGCCGATCTCCTGCCGGGTGGCCGGGGAGGTCACGGCCATGGTGCCCCCGGCCGCCTCGGTCCAGCCGTCGCTGTAGACGGCACCGTGCCACATAGTCGTGTCGAGCAGAGCCATGGTGAACCTCCTGTCGAACCGGTTGTCGTAACCTTCCCGGAACAACGGGGAATCCACCACTGGAACCGGCATTCACCGGCAGGATCGGCGCGGCCGGTCACCCGACCGTGGCCAGCCGGCGGCCCGTCGTCGGTCGACGCCGACCGACCGCGCTCAGCGGGGAGCGGCTCGGCTGTTACAGGCGGCAGGCGTGGATGGAGGTGACCAGGATGGCGCGGGCGCCGACCTCGTACAGCTCGTCCATGATCCGGTGCACCTCGGCGCGGCGGACCATCGCCTGCACCGCCACCCAGCCTTCCCGGTGCAGCGGCGAGATGGTCGGCGACTCGATGCCCGGGGTCAACGCGCTGGCCTGCTCCAGCAGGTCGGCGCGCACGTCGTAGGCGAGCATCACGTACCGGCGGGCCACCAGGACCCCCTGCAGGCGGCGGATCAGCTGGTCGGCCTGCCCGGTGGTGGCGGTGCCGGCCGGGTGCACCAGCACCGCCGAGGAGCGCAGGATCGGGTCGCCGACGGTGACCAGGCCGGCCTGGCGCAGCGTCGCACCGGTCTCCACCACGTCGGCGATGACGTCGGCGACGCCGAGCCGGATGGCGTTCTCCACCGCGCCGTCGAGCCGGATCACGTCGGCCTTCAGGCCGTGTTCGCCCAGGTAGCGTTCGACCACCCCGGGGTAGGCGGTGGCGATGCGCCGCCCGGCGATCTCCTCGGGCACCCGGGTCAGGGTCTCGGGTCGGGCTGCGAACCGGAACGTCGCCCCGCCGAAGTCGAGGTCGAGCAGTTCCTCGGCCGGGCTGGCCGAGTCGATCAGCAGGTCCCGGCCGGTGATGCCGAGCTCCAGTTCACCGGTGCCGACGTAGGTGGCGATGTCACGGGGCCGCAGGTAGAAGAACTCGACGTCGTTGGCCTCGTCGCGGCAGACGAGGTCCTTGGGGTCGGTGCGCTGGCGGTAGCCGGCCTCGCGCAGCATGTCGGCGGCCGGTCCGGAAAGGGTGCCTTTGTTCGGTACGGCGATGCGCAGCATCTCGGTCTCGCTCCTGATCGATCGACGGTTCACGGTCGCAAGGGCGGGTCAGAGATGTCGGTAGACGTCCTTGAGTTCCAGTCCGGTGGCCAGCATCAGCACCTGTGCCTGGTAGAGCAGCTGGGAGATCTCCTCGGCGGCCCGGTCCGGGCTCTCGTGCTCGGCGGCCATCCACGCCTCGGCGGCCTCTTCGACGACCTTCTTGCCGATGGCGTGCACCCCGCGCTCCAGCGCGGCGACCGTCGACGAGCCGGGGGTCCCGGCCGCCGCCTTGGCCTGCAGCTCGGCGAACAGCTCCTCGAACGTCTTCACGGTGCCCGATTGTGGCAGCCCGGTGACGGGCGGGTCGGCACCGGGTCCGCACCGGTCCATCTGCTGATCACGGTACGGCGGTCGGGCGGGTCGCCAGGTGACGTCAGCGTACGGTGACCGCCGCGTCGACGAGGTGCCGTTCGCCTTCGCCCTCGACCATCGACTCCTCGTACGCCTCGATGGTGTAGTCGCCCGGCGGCAGGGTCAGCTCGGCGAAGCCCTCGCCCCGGCCGGGCGCGCCCGCGTCGAGGGTGACGTACCGCTGGTGGACGATCTTTTCACCCTGGCGGACCCGCAGCTGGGCGGTGGCCTCGTGGACGCTGCCGGCGAGGTGCACGGTGAAGGTCCGCCCGACGGTGTCGCCGTGCTGCGGGTCGATCAGCCAGAGCATGGCCAGGGTGTCCAGCGCGGCCCCCTTGGTGATCTCGTCGCGGGTGTCGACGTGACCCCACAGCCGGGGCACCGGTTCGCCGTCGAGCAGCAGCCGGATCCGGGGGTCGCCGCCGACGACGCCGGCCACGGTCCAGACGAGCTGCTGTACGGCGGCGGCGGCCCCGGCGGCGTCGAGGTTGGCGACGTCGGCGCCACTGATGTTCACCCCGACGATGTCGTATTGGGTCCAGACGCTGGTCAGCTCGGCGCCGACCGGCCAGAGGGTGCGGTAGTCGGGGTCGCGCAGCCGGGCACCGGTGAGCATTTCGCCGAGCGCGGCGCGCAGTTCGCCCAGGGTGCCGGCGCCGGTGGCGGTGAACCGGTGATACTCGCGGTAGAGCCGCAGCTGGCCGTCGGCCCCGCCGACGTAGTAGACCGGCAGCGTCGCCACCGGGTCGCCGGCCTGGTCGCTGGCGGTCGGGTCGTCTCCGGGTGCGCCGACGGCCGGGGCGTCGCCGGCCGACGCGGGGCCGACCGGGCCGGTGGCACCCACCCCGGGGGTCACCGGACCGCTGCTGCTGGCGGCGGGTGGCGGGTCGGAGTGCGGCATCGTCGGTAGGCAGCCGACCACGCCGACCAGGGTGGCGGCGGCGGTCGCGGCGGCGGTGCCGGCCAGGGCGACCGGGATGCGGCGTCGCTGCCGGGCGTCGACCCTTTCGCGGATCGCGGTCAGGGCGTCGGGTCGTACGTCGACCCGGTCGGCTTCGGCGCGCAGCGCCCGCCGCAGCACATCACCGGTACGGGCGTCGCCAGGGGTGTCGTCGGTGTCCATCACAGGCCGTCCAGGCTGGTGCGCAGCGCGGCGATTCCGCGCGCGGTGTGGCTCTTGACCGCTCCCCTGCTGACCCCCATCGCGTCGGCGATCTGCGCCTCGGACAGGTCGGCGTAGTAGCGCAGGACGATCGCTTCCCGCTGGCGGGGCGGCAGGGCACGCAGTGCGGTGATCACGTCGTCGTGGCGCAGCTGGTCGAGGGCGCCGGCTTCGGCGCTGGGGGCGTCCGGGCCGGGCCGGGCGGCGGCGAGGTGGGCCTGTACGACGCGTCGGTGCCGGATCGCCGACCGGCAGCGGTTGACCACGGTGACGCGCAGATAGCCGACCGCCTTGTCCGCGTCGCGCAGCCGCCACCAGCGGCTGTGCAGGGCCACGTAGGCGTCCTGCACGATCTCCTCCGCCATGCCCGGTTCCCGCAGCAGCAGGGTGGCGAGGCGCACCAGCGGACGGTAGTGCGCGGCGAACAGGGCGGTGACCGCCTCGTCCGCCGCCCACGTCGACGTCGGTGTCCGCTGCCGCAGCATCGTCCTCCCCGGGTGCAGGCCGGTGACCAGTTCGGGTGCCACGTCAACTACGACGTGTCACCGGCGCATCTGGTTTACCGCGCGAGCGGCGGGAACGTGACGGGTGCGGACCGGGTTGCCTGTCGGGTGCGGACCGGGTCGTGTCGCGGTCAGCCGGCCGGTACGGCGTGCACCGCGCGGAGCGCGAGCGCGGCGTCGAGGACGGCGACCATCGACGCCCACCCCTTGTCCTCGGCCGAGCCGGGCAGTCCGGCCCGGTCGCGGGCCTGCGCGATGGTCTCGACGGTGAGCACTCCGTGGCCGACCGGTGTGGCTTCGTCCAGCGACACCCGGGTCAGCCCGTCGGTGACCGACCGGCACACGTAGTCGAAGTGCGCGGTGGCACCGCGTACCACGACGCCGAGGGCGACCACCGCGTCACAGCGACGGGCCAGCGCCTGGGCGAGCACCGGTAGTTCGACCGAGCCGGCCACCCGGGCGACCTGTACCTCGGTGACGCCGCAGGCCTCGGCGGCGGCCACGGCCCGGCCGAGCATGACGTCGACCAGGTCGGCGTGCCAGCGGGCGGCGACGACGCCGACCCGTAGTCCGGCGGCGTCGACCCGGATGACACCTGGTTCGCCGAATCCCGCCATTACGCCCTACCTCCGGAGAGTTCGCCGACGGGGTCGAGCCCGTCGAGCAGATGGCCCATCCGGTCGCGCTTGGTCCGCAGGTAGCGCAGGTTCTCCGGGTGGGGGTGGATGGTCAGCGGTTCCCGGCCGACGACGGTGAGCCCGTACCCGGCCAGCCCGGAGAGCTTGTCCGGGTTGTTGGTGAGCAGCCGGATCGACCGCACACCGAGGTCGTGCAGGATCTGCGCGCCGGTGCCGTAGTCGCGGGCGTCGGCGGGCAGCCCGAGCTCCAGGTTGGCGTCGACGGTGTCACGGCCCTGGTCCTGCAGCTGGTAGGCGCGCAGTTTGTGGGCCAGCCCGATGCCGCGCCCCTCGTGGCCGCGCAGGTAGAGCACGACGCCACGGCCTTCGCTGGCGACCCGGCCCAGCGCGGCGTCCAGCTGCGGGCCGCAGTCGCAGCGCAGCGAGCCGAACACGTCACCGGTGAGGCACTCGGAGTGCACCCGGACCAGCACGTCGCGGCCGTCGTCGATGTCGCCGAGGACCAGGGCGAGGTGCTCGGCGGGGTCGTGGGCGACCCGGTAGCCGTAGGCGCGGAACACCCCGTACGCCGTCGGTAGCCGGACCTGGGCGACCCGCTCGACGTGGGTCTCGGTCCGTCGCCGGTGGGCGATCAGGTCGGCGATGGTGATCAGGGTGAGCCCGTGGTCGGCGGAGAACTTCTCCAGGTCGGGCAGGCGCATCATGGTGCCGTCGTCGTTGACCAGTTCGCAGAGCACCCCGGCGGGGTGCAGTCCGGCGAGGCGGGCCAGGTCGACGGCGGCCTCGGTGTGGCCGGGCCGGTGCAGGACTCCGCCGGGGCGGGCCCGCAGGGGCACGATGTGGCCGGGGCGGGCCAGGTCGGCCGGGCTGGTGGCCGGGTCGGCGAGCAGTCGCAGGGTGTGTGCCCGGTCGGCGGCGGAGATGCCGGTGCTGCCCCCTTCGCGGGCGTCGACGGTCACTGTGTACGCGGTGCCGCGCCGGTCCTGGTTGGTGTGGTACATCGGCGGCAGTTCGAGCCGGTCGCAGTCGGCTTCGGGCAGCGGCGCGCAGATGTAGCCGGAGGTGTGGCGCACCATGAAGGCGACGAGTTCGGCGGTGGCGTGTTCGGCGGCGAAGATCAGGTCGCCTTCGTTCTCCCGGTCGGCGTCGTCGACCACGACCACCGCCCGGCCGGCGGCCAGGTCGTCGAGGGCCTGTTCGACGGTGCCGAACTCGGCGGCCGTCACGGGCGGACCCCGCTGGTGGGTGCCGGCTGGCGCAGTTGCTTCGCCACGTACTTCGCGATCACGTCGACCTCCAGGTTGACCAGGGACCCGACCGGTTTGCGGCCAAGTGTGGTGAGTTGCAGGGTGGTGGGGATCAGTCCGACGCTGAACCAGCCGGCGTCGTCGCCCGTCACGGCGGGTTCGTAGTCGGACACCTCCATCACGGTCAACGAGACGCCGTCGACAGCGATCGAACCTTTTTCCACGAGGTAGCGGCCAAGGCCGGCGGGGAGGCTGAACCGCACCTGCTCCCACCGGTCGCCGGGGACGCGCTCGACGATGGTGGCGACGCCGTCGACGTGGCCCTGCACCAGGTGTCCGCCGAGACGGGTGGCGAGGGTGGCCGCGCGTTCCAGGTTGACCGGATCGCCGGGGCGCAGCCCGCCCAGCGCGCTGCGGTCGAAGGTCTCCTTCATGACGTCCACGGTGAACCGTGCGCCGTCGACCGCGACGACGGTCAGGCAGACCCCGTCGACGGCGATGGAGTCGCCGTGGCGGGCGTCGGCGGCGACCAGCGGACCGTGGATCGTGAGCACGCCGCTGTCGCCGTGCCAGTCCAGGGTGCCGGCCTCGCCACGCTCCTCGATGATGCCGGTGAACATCGGCTCAGCCTTCCTTCTTCTGCCGGGGTTCGGCGGTGATCCGCAGGTCGGGGCCGACCTGGGTGACGTCGACGATGGTCAGGTCGAGGGCGTCGCCGATGGTGTACGCACCGGCGTCGCCGAGCGCGGCGGGGCCCGCGCCGAGGAGTCTGGGCGCGAGGTAGCCGACGACCCGGTCGACCAGGCCGTCGCGCAGGAACGCCCCGGCCAGCGTCGGTCCGCCTTCGAGCAGCGCGCCACGCACCCCCCGGTCGTAGAGGCCGGTCAGCAGGGCGCTGAGGTCGACCCGCCCCCGGTGGTCGGTACCGACTCCGGCGGCGGTGGCGATCCAGGTGTCGGCGGCGCCGTCGCGGACCCGGGCGTCGGCCGGGGTACGTCCGTGACTGTCGACGACGACCCGTAGCGGCTGGCGGATGGCGAGGGTGCCGTCGCGCGGGTGGCGCACGGTGAGCCGGGGGTCGTCGGCGAGCACGGTGCCGACCCCGGCGATGATCGCGTCGGTGGTGCCGCGCAGCGCGTGGACGTCGGCGCGGGCCACCTCCGAGGTGATCCACATGCTGGTGCCGTCGGCGGCGGCGGAGCGACCGTCGAGGGTGGCGGCGTACTTCCAGATCAGGTAGGGCCGGCGGCGGCGTACCGCGGTGAGCCAGGCGATGTTGGCGGCCTCGGCGCGGTCGGCGTGCAGGCCGACGGCGACGTCGATGCCGGCCGCGCGCAGCGTCTCGGTGCCGCCGGCGGCGATCGGGTTGGGGTCGGGTACGGCGAGCACGACCCGGGCCACACCGGCGTCGACCAGGGCGGTGGAGCAGGGTCCGGTCCGGCCGACGTGGTTGCACGGTTCGAGGGTGACCACGGCGGTGCCGCCCCGGGCCCGTTCGCCGGCCTGGGCCAGGGCGACGATCTCGGCGTGCGGGCCGCCGGCGTAGGCGTGGAAGCCTTCGCCGACGACGTGGCCGGCCGGGTCGAGCAGGACGCAGCCGACGATCGGGTTGGGGCTGACCGCGCCGAGGCCGCGCAGGGCGAGGGCGATCGCGTGTCGCATCGCCTCGTCTTCGGTGAGGGTCGCCATCGCCGTCGTCGTCTCCTCGCCAGCCGGGCCGGGTACGCGCGACGGGTGGCGGGAGGTGCCGGGCCCCGGGGCGGGGTGCCGGCGACAGCGATGCGGCGGCGGGTGCGACCCCGGGGTCGTCACCGGCCCACGTGGGACCGGCACCGGGGTGCCGCACGGGCATGGCGGTGCCGTTTCGGGCACGCCACACCTGGGCGTCCGTATCCGCGCGCTGTCTCCCATCCGGACTGTCTGGGCCGGTCCGTGCCGTGGTGGCACGATCTGGCCCAACCGTCGGCCCTGGATTTTCACCAG
The DNA here is from genome assembly GCF_049179175.1 of Solwaraspora sp. WMMA2101. Taxonomy (NCBI): domain Bacteria; kingdom Bacillati; phylum Actinomycetota; class Actinomycetes; order Micromonosporales; family Micromonosporaceae; genus Solwaraspora; species Solwaraspora sp. WMMA2101. The sequence continues at coordinate 394,809 of NZ_JBMHMA010000006.1, forward strand.
GTCCACCGGGCGTCGTGTCGACGACCGGGTCGCGGGCTGACCACGACTGGTGCCGTGGATCACCGCCGGTTCGGAATTTCACCGAGTCCCGCCAGCGCGTGGTGGGTGCTGATTCCGAGTCTTACACGGATCCCGGTAGCCTCGGCCAGGGACGCGGCGGACATCACAACTGTCGGATAGCTGACAGATTCCGGCGGTGGAGAAGGGATTCCCAGCTCAGCTGGGGGACAACCGGCGGTCGACCGCGATGTACGACCCGGGCTGACTCTTGGCCACCGACTTCATCTCGTTGGCCACGGTGATGATCTCGCGGGGTTCACTGAACCGACGGGGACCGGCCGACACCGCGACCCCCACCGAGAGGGTGACCAACGCCGCCTTCTGCAGGTTGCCGCGCCGGTCCTTGACCTCGACGTAGCCGCGTGCGGCGTCGCCCGGATCGTAGAGCTCGTCGGCGGCCTTCTCGAAGTCGAGGATCGCCTTCTCGATGATCGGCCGCACCTGCTCCGGCGCGCAGACCACCACGAAGTCGTCGCCGCCGATGTGGCCGAGGAAGGCCGGCGGCAGCCCCACCGACACCACCGCCCGGTGCATGCACCGGGCCAGGGTGGAGATGAACTCGTCGCCGCGGCCGAACCCGTACACGTCGTTGACGCTCTTGAACCGGTCGATGTCGACGTACCCGACGGCGTAGTCGGCGCCGCTGCGGACCCGGTCGGTGATCTCCCGGCTGACCCGGGTGTTGCCCGGCAGGCCGGTCAGCGGCGACACCTCGCGGTACTCGCGGTTACGCCGCAACGTGGAGGTCACCCGGGCGATGAGCTCCGAGGTGTCGAAGGGCTTGACCAGGTAGTCGTCGGCGCCGGCGGTCAGCCCGTTGACCTTGTCGGCGGTCATCCCCTTCGCGGTGAGCATGATGATCGGCAGCGCGGCGGTCATCGGGTCCGCGCGCAGCTTGCGGGTCAGCTCCAGACCGGTGATGCGGGGCATCATCAGGTCGACCACCGCCAGGTCGGGGCGGTGCCGTTCGATGACCTCGATCGCCTCCTGACCGTCGTGGGCCAGAATCACGTCGAACCCGTGCAACCGCAGGTTGACCTCGACGAACCGGGCGATGTCGACATCGTCGTCGACGACCAGGATCAGATCGGGCCGGGGCTCGGCCCCGTCGGGGCTCACCACCGTGGCGCGGTCCGCTCGGCGGTCCGGCGGAGTCTGCGTACCGCTTCGGCGGGGTCGGCCGCGCCGTAGACGGCGGTGCCGGCGACGAAGGCGTCGGCACCGGCGGCGGCGGCCTGCTCGATGGTGTCGGCGGCGATCCCGCCGTCGACCTCGATCCGCAGCTCCAGGTGGCCGCTGGCCACGTGCCGACGGGCGGTGCGGACCTTGTCGAGCATCTCGGGGATGAACCGCTGCCCGCCGAACCCGGCCTTGATCGTCATGATCAGCAAAGTGTCGAAGCTGGGCAGCAGGTCGAGATAGTCGTCGACCGGGGTGTCCCGGTCGATCGCCAACCCGGCCTTGGCCCCGGCCGACCGCAGCTCCTTGGCCAGCGCGACCGGGTCGTCGCACGCCTCGGCGTGGAACGTCACGTTGTACGCCCCGGCGTCGGCGTAGCCCGGTGCCCAGCGACGCGGGTCGGTGATCATCAGGTGCACGTCAAACGGCAACGTGGTGGCCGGCAGCAGACTCTGCACGACCGGCAGGCCGATCGTGAGGTTCGGCACGAAGTGGTTGTCCATCACGTCGACGTGCAGCCAGTCGGCCGCCCCCTCGACCGCGTGCGCCTCGTCGGCCAGGCGGGAGAAGTCTGCGGCCAGGATGCTGGGTGCGATGATCGGCGCTGGTGCGGTCACCGCGCCAGTCTACGAACGTGAGCAAGCGTTCCACATCCGCCACCGCGGATCGGCTCCGATTGTCCGCATATCGGGACAACTCAGGCATCGGGTCGTCGTGTCAGGCCGGACCCGCGCGGGTCGACGGACAGCCCTCCACCCGCAGTCGCCGCCGTTGCCGCAGTGAATCCCTCCTTCCCGAAGATTGACCACGATCAAGACATATCACAACAAATCCAAGAAATTTCCCAGAAGAATCGTCAACCATCGATCTATTGGGCCGCAAGAGGCGGCCCGGGATCGAGGAGCAAGCCATGCTGTCGCACCGCACCGGCATGATCGACGACGCACCGCCGCGCACCAGCGGCCCGACCGTGCCGACCATCCGCCCGCTGTCGACCGATGGTTGGCAGGGGCCGCTGCTGCACCACCTGCCACCCCGGGACCGCCAGTTGTTCCGCCAGTTCGGGCAGGGCCCGACGGTCGCCGCGGCGCCGCCGGGGATTCATCTCGCGGTGCGACGCTGGGCGGCCACCACACCGGACGCGATCGCGGCCGAACACCTCGGCACCACCATCAGCTACCGCGAACTGGACCGCCAGGCCGACCGGCTCGCCCACCGGCTGATCGCCCTGGGTGTGCGCACCACGGACGCGGTCGGCGTCTTCGCCAGCAGGTCGATCCCGATGCTGGTGGCCATCCTGGCCAGTCTGAAGGCCGGCGCGGCATACGTGCCGCAGGACGTGCGGATCACACCCGTCGGACAGCTGCGGCAGATCGCGTCGACCGCCCGGTGCCGGGTCGTCCTCACCACCGCCGACGCGATGCACCGGACACCGCACCTGCCGGCGGTGCCCCGGATCGCGGTCGACGAGCTGATGGCCCAGCCGGTGCCACCGGTGCCCCCGGCGCGACCGTCCCGGCCGGTGCGGGCCGACGACGGCTGCTACATCCTGTTCACCTCCGGCACCACCGGACGGCCCAACGGGGTCACCGTGACGCACGGCAACGTGGCCAACATCGTGCTGACCTCCCCCGGGGACCTGGGCATCCAGCCGGGATGGCGGGTGGCGCAGCTGCTCAACGTGGCGTTCGACATGGCGGCCTGGGAGATCCTCGGCTGCCTCAGCCACGGTGCGACGCTGCTGATCCGCGACCGCGACCTCACCGCCACCGCCGCCCGCTGTGACGTCGTCATCGCCACCCCCACCGTGCTGGGCCGCATCGACCTGGCCCGGTGCGACCGGGTCAAGGTGGTGGCGGTCGCCGGCGAGCCGTGTCCGCGGCCGCTGGCCGACCGGTGGTCCGCCGGCCGGACCTTCTACAACTGCTGCGGGCCCACCGAGACGACCATCGTCAACACGATGCACCGGCACCACCCGGCGGCCGACCGGCTCACCATCGGCCGGCCCACCCCTAACAACACCGTCTACGTGCTCGACGCCGACGGCCGGCCGTGCCGCATCGGCGAGGTCGGCGAGATGTGGGCCGGCGGTGACTGCGTCTCGGCCGGGTACCTGGACGACCCGGAGCTCACCGCGCAGCGGTACGCACCCGACCCGTTCCTCGGCGGCGGCCGGCTGATGTTCCGTACCCGTGATCTCGGCCGCTGGACCGCCGACGGCGAACTGGAGCACCTGGGCCGCACCGACGACCAGGTGAAGGTCCGCGGCTTCCGGGTCGAGCTGGACTCGGTCTCCGCCGTGCTGGAGACCGTGCCGGGTTGCCGGCACGCGGTCACCCTCAAGCTCTCCGACCGTGAACTGGTCTCCTTCGTGACCCCCGCCGAGGTGGATCCCGTGCGGTGCCGCGACGCGGTCGCCGCCGCACTGCCCTACTACTGCGTGCCGGCGGCCGTGCACCCGCTGCCCGAGTTGCCGATCACCGGACGGGGCAAGGTGGACCGGGCCGCTCTGCACCGGCTGGCCACCGGGGCACAGCGGTGAGCGCCGTCTCGACCCGACGGTCACCGACGGCACCGTCCACCGGTGAACCGACGCCCGGCACGACGCTGCCACCGGTCCTGCCCGGGTGGCGTGGGCTGCTCGCCCACCCCCGGCTCATGCACCATCACCGGCTGGTCGCGACGGTGCTCGCCGGCAACCTCGCGCTGCTGGGGTACGGCGCCAGCGCCGGCTGGTGGGCCGGGCCGAACGGGGTGCCGGCGCTGGGCGCGGCGGCCCTGGCCAACGTGGCGCTGGCGGTCCTGGTCCGCCAGCAGTACGTGATCAACCTGCTGTTCCGGCTCGCCACCTGGGCGCCGGTCAGCTGGCCGCTGCGGGTCCGCGCGAGCCTGGCGAAGGTGTACCACTTCGGCGGCCTGCACGTAGGCGCGGCGCTGGCCGGCACCGCCTGGTTCCTGGGGCAGTTGTCGGCCATGACCGTCCATGGCGGGCCCGGCGGTACGGCGGCGCTGCTGACCGCCTACGCGGTGGCCGTCCTGCTGCTGGGGATGGTGGCCACCGCGCTGCCGCCGGTCCGGTCGGCGCACCACGACCTGTTCGAACGGGTCCACCGCTTCGGCGGCTGGGCGGCGCTGGCGCTGCTGTGGGCGCAGACCGCACTGGTGGCCGGCTCCCCCGCCGACCTGGCCGGCACACCCCAGGCCTGGATACTGGCCGTGCTGACGGTCAGCGTCGCGCTGCCCTGGCTGCGGCTGCGCCGGGTCGCCGTCGAGGTGGTCCGCCCGTCCTCGCACGTCGCACTGGTCCACTTCGACCACGGCGTGACACCGTTTCCCGGATCGTCCACCCCGGTCAGCCGCAGCCCACTGCGGCAGTGGCACTCGTTCGCCAACGTACCGGCGCCCGGGCGCGGCGGCTTCCGGCTGGCGGTGTCCCGGGCCGGCGACTGGACCGGGCAGTTCATCGACGACGCACCGGAGCAGGTGTGGATCCGGGGCATCCCCACCGCGGGGGTGGCCAACATCGAGACGCTGTTCCGCCGGGTGGTGTACGTGGCCACCGGCAGCGGCATCGGCCCGGTCCTGCCGCACCTGCTGGCCGGGCACGTGCCGGCCCGGCTGGTGTGGGCGGCCCGCCGGCACCGGGAGACGTTCGGCGACGAGTTGGTGGCCGAGATCCTCGCCAGCAGCGCCGACGCCGTGCTGTGGGACACCGACCGCGACGGCAAGCCGGACATGCTCGCGCTGGCGTACCGGGCGTACGTCGAGTTCGACGCCGAAGCTGTCATCTGCATATCCAACCGCCGGCTGACCTGGCAGGTGGTGCACGGGCTGGAACGGCGCGGAATTCCGGCGTACGGCGCCATCTGGGATTCCTGACCGCGACGCGAGCAAGGGAGAGTCCGGATGAACATCACGATTGACAAGGCCGACCGGGTGGTCACGGTGACCCTGTGCCGCCCGCAGGTACGCAACGCGCTGGACACCGCGACGGTGGACGAGCTGGTGGCGGCGCTGTCTCCGCTGGACCGCGACCCCGGGGTGGGTTGTTTCGTCGTCACCGGCTCGGCGCCGGCGTTCGCGGCCGGCGCCGACATCCGGGAGATGGCCGGTAAGTCGTTCCTCGACGTCGCGTCGACCGACCACTTCGCCGGCTGGGACGCGTTCGCCGCGCTGCGCACCCCGAAGATCGCCGCGGTGGCCGGGTACGCACTCGGCGGTGGCTGCGAGCTGGCCATGATGTGCGACCTGATCTTCGCGGCCGAGGACGCCCGCTTCGGCCAGCCGGAGCTGAGCCTCGGGGTGATGCCCGGAATGGGCGGCACCCAGCGGCTGACCCGGCTGGTGGGTCGGGCGCGGGCGATGGACCTGATCCTGACCGGCCGGCAGGTCGACGCCGTGGAGGCGGAGCGGTTCGGTCTGGTGTCGCGGGTGGTGCCGGCGGACCGGCTGCTCGCCGAGGCGCAGGCCGCGGCGGCCACCATCGCGGCCCGGAGCAAGTTGGCGACGCAGCTGGCCCGCGAGGCGGTCGCCCAGGCCGAGGAGGTCGGCCTGAGCGCCGGCGTGCTGTTCGAGCGCCGGGTCTTCCACAGCCTGTTCGCCACCGGGGACCAACGCGAGGGCATGGCGGCGTTCGTCGACAAGCGACCGGCCCGGTTCACCGGGCGCTGACGGCGACGGGGCGGCCGGTCGGCCGGGGGCGTGCCACCGCCTCCGGTCGACCGGCCGGGTCACAGGGTGCCGATCTGGTACCCGAGCCCGTGCACCGTCCGCACGACGCCGTCGCCGAGTTTGCGGCGCAGGTAGTGCACGTAGGTATCCACTGTGGTCGGGGAACGACCGGCGCCGAACACCCGGTGGCGCAGCTGTCCCCGGCTGTGCACCGTCCGGGGATGGGTGGCCAGCAGCCGGATCAGCGCGAACTCCCGGGCGCTGAGCGCGACCTGGTGGCCGTCGGGCAGGCGTACCCGGCGTTGGGCCAGATCGAGCTGCGCCGCACCGATCGGGACCAGCTCGGCGGTGTCGAACCGACGGCGGGTCAGTGCCCGGACCCGGGCTCTGAACTCGGCCACGTCGAACGGCCTGACCAGGTAGTCGTCGGCACCGGCGTCCAGGCCACGGACCCGTTCGGCCGGATCGGCCAGGGTGCTGACCAGCAGCACCCGGGCGGCGACCGCGCGGCGACGTAACCGCCCGACCAGGTCCATACCGTCGATCACCGGCAGCCGCCGGGCGAGGACGATCACCTGGTACCGCTGGCACAGCGCAAGATGCAGGCCCTGCTGGCCGTCGCGGGCCAGGTCGATCCGGTAGCCGTCGACGCGCAGCGGCGCGACGAGCGTGCCGGCGACGTCCGGATCGTTCTCGACGACGAGCAGGTGGCCGCTCGTCCCGCCGGGCAGGTCGTCCATGGAGACATGTTCGCATCGAAACATCGAATAGTTAACCCGTCAAAATTCGACCCGACAACAGTCAAAACTTGAACTATTCCAGTCTGGGCCTTCCCGGACGACGACCCCGCACGTGCGGCCACACCATCTCTCCATCCTCGACAGAGCTAAGTGGGCATTCGTTACCTAACCGACATCACGGAACATTCTCCCCGCAACTCAGAAACGACCTCAAGGACCACAATTGTCAAAACAAATTGTTGTTTGTAGTGGAGTCGCCACCTTCGGTAAGGTGATCACCGCAGGGCGGACAGAAACCAAGAATCCATGATCACATGACCCACCGACAGCTTCTTTGCGCTCAGGAAACAATCTGAAACGACAGCGACATCAGCCTGACACAAATCGGTGACAATGCGATGATCACCGAGTATTCACTGCCAACCCACCACCCCAGCAGCGACCCCGACCCGGGAAGGCGCGTCGCCATGTCCTCCGACCAACGCGGCCACGTCACCACCGCAGCCAGGGAGATTCCCACCATTCGATTAGGCAGCGGAGTCGGCGGCACCCTCGCCTTCAAACGCGACCAGATCACCTTCCTGCGGCGCGGCATCGACCGGTACGGCGACATCTTCCGGTTCCGGCCGCTGGGCATCCCGATGGTGCTGGTCAACCACCCTGACTACATCCGGCACGTCCTCGTCGACGAGGGGGAGAAATACGACAAGAACGCCGTACTGTCCAAAGTGGTCCGACCGGTCCTGCGTAAGGGCCTCATCGCGAATCCCGACATGGAACTGTGGCGGCGACAACGGCGGATGATGGCACCGCACTTCACACCCCGTACGGTTGCCACGTTCACCCGCAACATGACAGATGAAACCGAGCAGATGCTTGACCGGTGGGAGCGGAACTACGGCCCCGGTGGCACCATCGACGTGACAGACGAGATCGGTCAGCTCGCACTGCGAATCGTCAACCGGTCACTGTTCAGTGCCGAGGTCGGCGCCAGCGCACAGGCGTTCGAACGCGCATTCGGCGAGGCCAACGCGATTCTCGGGGCGTTCTTCCGTTTCCCGTTCCCACCGCTGACCGTACCGATCCGCCGGCACCGCCGGCTGCACGCCGCGATCGCCACCATGGACGACTTCGTCTCCACCTTCATCCAGCGGCGACTGCACGTACAACCGCCGGACACCGCAGCGGACGCCGGGACGGCCACTGGATCGGCCACCGGCGCGGACCCGGCCGGGCAGTCGGAGCCCACCGACCTGCTGACCTTGCTGCTGCACACCGTTGACGTCGAGGACGGCAACGGCATGGACCTGGAGCAGCTGCACCACGAGGTGCTCAACATCTGCATCGGCGCCTACGAGACCACCACCAACACCCTGTCCTGGGCGTTCTACCTGCTCGCCCGGCACCCGCAGGCCGAGGCACGACTGCACGCCGAGGTCGACACCGTCCTCGCCGGACGGCTGCCGACCGTCGACGACCTGTCCCGGTTGCCGTACACCCGGATGGTCGCCGACGAGACACTGCGCATCTACTCACCGGCGTACCAGTTCATGCGCCGGGCCAGCGCCGACGACGTGATCGACGGCTACCGGGTGCCGGCCGGCACCAACATGCTGATCAACAGCTACTTCCTGCACCGCCACCCGGACTTCTGGGACGACCCGGAACGCTTCGACCCGCTGCGCTTCACCCCCGAGCGGATCGCCCGCCGCCCGAAACACGCCTACGTGCCGTTCGGCAGCGGCCACCGGGTCTGCATCGGCAAGCACTTCGCCCTCGCCGAACTGGTGCTGGTGCTGGCCACCGTGGCCAGCCGGTACCGGCTGGTGGCACCGCCCGGCGCCCCCGAGGTACGGCCCGAAGCCCTGATCACCCTGCACCCCCACGGCGGGGTCCATCTCACCTTGGAGCGCCGGTGACCCTCGATCCCGTCCAGCAGACCCTCGACCGGTTCCCGTACCAGGTCAACCCGCACGTCGCCGAGGCCCGCGCCCACCTGACCGAGTGGGTACGCGACACCGGCCTGGTGCTGCGCGACAGCGCCCGTGCCCGCTTCGACCACGCCGACTTCGGCTGGTTCGCGGCCATGGTCTACCCCCGCGCCGACGCCCGGCACGCCGAGCTGACCGCCGACTGGTTCGCCTGGCTGTTCCTGGTCGACGACCAGCTCGACGACGGCGCGGACGGGCGCGACCCGCAACAGCTGGCCGAGGTGATGGCCGCGATGCGGGCGGTGCTGACCGCCGCCGACCACGGTGCCGCGCTCGCCCGACGCCGCGACGTGCCCCGGGCGGTGTCGTCGCTGGCCGACCTGTGGCAGCGGACCGCTCCGGACGCCTCGCCCCGCTGGCGACAGCGGTTCGTCCGGCACCTGCAGGAGTGCCTGACCACCGCCGCCACCTGGGAGGCCGGCAACCGGCTCGCCGGCATCGTGCCCGACGAGGCGACCTACATCGCCAACCGCCGGCACACCGGGGCGATCTACGTCTGCATGGACCTGATCGAGATCGTCGAACGGATCGACGTACCCGACGTCGTCCACGACAGCCCGCCGGTGCGGACCGCGCTCGACGCCGCCTGCAACGTGGTCTGCTGGACCAACGACGTCTACTCGTTGGACAAGGAACGCTCCCTCGGCGAGGTGCACAACCTGGCGTACATCGTGCAGCACCACCACGGGCTGGACCGGGACGCGGCGGTGGACCGGGTCGTGCGGGCGATCAGGGCCGAGACCGCGCTGTTCCTGTCCGTCGAAGCGGCGGCGCTGGCCGACCACCCCCGGCACGCGGCGGTGCTGGTGCCGTACCTGGCCGGGATGCGCAGCTGGATGCGGGGCAACGTCGACTGGTCCGCCCGGACCCGCCGCTACCGCCCGGCCGGGTCGGTCGACGCCGCCGCACCGCCGGCCGAGTACCTGGAGGCGGCCCTGCTCGGGAGCCAGCATTGACCGCGGCGGCCACCACGCCACGTGACGTCCGGGCCCGGCTGGCGACCGCGCGGTCGCTGCTCGAACCCCCACTGCGCCACGCGGTACGCCGCCTCGCCACCCCGGTGCGCACCGTCGCCGAGTACCACTTCGGCTGGTGCGACGCCGCCGGTGACCCCACCGACGCAGGCTGGGGCAAAGGGCTGCGGGGCGGGCTGACCCTGGCCGCCGCCGACGCGGTCGGCGGGTCGGCCGCGTCGGCGGTGCCGGCGGCGGTCGCGGTCGAACTCGTGCACAACTTCACCCTGCTGCACGACGACGTGATGGACCACGACCAGGTCCGCCGGGGCCGGCCCACCGCCGGCGCGGCGTTCGGTGACGCGCAGGCCATCCTGGCCGGCGACGCGCTGCTCGCGCTGGCCCTCGACACGGTACGCGGGCGGCCGGCCGCCACGGCGGAGGTGTGCCGGGCGCTGCTGGACCTGGTGAGCGGGCAGAGCGCCGACGTGGCGTTCGAGTCCCGTACCACGGTGGGGTTGGATGCCTGCCTGACGATGGCGGCCGGCAAGACCGCGGCGCTGATCGCGGCCGCCTGCGCCCTCGGCGCACTCAGCGCCGACGCCGACGCCGACGCCGACCGGGTCGACGGGCTGCGCGGCTACGGCCACCACCTCGGGATGGCGTTCCAGTTGACCGACGACCTGCTCGGCATCTGGGGCGACCCGGCGGTGACCGGCAAGCCGGTCGACGCCGACCTGCGGCGGCGTAAGAAGTCACTGCCGGTGGTGTACGCGTTGACCAGCGGCACCGCCGCCGGGGCCGAGCTGGCGTCGCTGTACGCGATCCCGGGCGCGTCGACCGACACCCAGGTACGCCGCGCGACGCAGCTGGTCGAGCAGGCCGGTGGCCGTGACTGGGCCCGGCAGGAGGCCGACCGGCACCGGCTCGACGCGCTGGCCTGCCTGGCGGCGGCCCGTCCGGGCCGGGACGGCGCGGCGGTGCTCGCCGGTTTCGCGGACCTTGCCACCACCCGCGACCATTGACCCGACGGGGCGATGCCGTAGGCTCGCCGGCCGGGCCACGGCGACGGAGGGCAGGCAGGGCATGGCGCGACAGTGGATCGTCGGGTCCGGCAACGGACGACGAGCTGTGCTGGCCACGGCGCTGACGCTGACGGTGGCGACCGTCGCCGGGTGCGGACAACTGCCGGACGGAGTGGACGGTGACCTGACCGGTGGGTGGACTCCACTCGCCGAGCCGGTCCCGTTCGTGCCCGAGGCCGGTGTCTGCCACAACCGGGAAACGACCTCCGGTGCCATGGTCGATTACATCCCGATCGACTGCACCCAGATGCACCTGCTGGAGATCGTGCACGTCGGCGAGTTCACCGGGGAGCACGCCGCGGCCGACACCGCGCCGGAGCCTGGGTCGGCCGCCCGGCTCGCCGCCCGCGCCGAGTGCGATCAGCGGGTCACGGAGTTCATCGGCGGCTCCTGGCGGTCCGGGACGCTGCGGCTGGTGGTGGTCACCCCGTCGCAGCAGGCCTGGGACGGCGGTGCCCGGTGGTTGCGCTGCGACCTCGGGGAGACCCAGGGCACCGACTTCGACAACATCATCTTCCGGTCGGTCACCCTTGCGGGTGTGCTGGCCGACGCCGAGAGTTCGGTGCCGCTGCGCTGCTTCGACTCGGCGTCCGTCGCCAGCGACGGCGAACTGCTCGTCGAGCGCGTCGACTGCGACGCACCGCACCAGTCCGAGTTCGCCGGGACGTACGTCGAGGACAAGCTCAGCCACCAGGAGGTACGGTCGAACGCCGACGAGGTGCACCGCCGGTGCAAGACGGTGGTGGCCGGGTTCGCGAAGGTGCCGGATGACGGTGACCTGCAGTACCGGGTCGGCACCGTCTACAGCTACCCCGCCGCGTCGGACTGGGCCGACGGTGACCGGACCATCCGCTGCTACGCCTGGCGGGCCGATCCGCTGCTGACCCGGTCGGTGCGCGCCGGCGGCACCAGCGCTCTGCCGGTGCAGTACGCGTGACGCGGCGGCAGACTCCCGCGCCGGTGCGGGCCCGACTGGCGGCGTTGCTGACCGCCGCCGCACTGTCCGTGGTGGCCGGCTGCGCACCGCCGCCGTTGGAAGGCGTCGACGGTGACCTCGCCGACGGGTGGGCCGGGTTCGACACACCGACCGTCTTCGTCCCGGCGAACTACGTCTGCCATCGCAGCGAGGCGGTCTCCGGCAGCGCCCAACGCTACGAGCCGGTCGACTGCGACCGGCTGCACCGGGCCGAGACGGTGCACGTGGGCACCTTCACCGGTGCCGACGCGGAGCTGACGATCGTACCGGCGCCCGCAACGCCGACCCGGGTCTCGGCGCGTGCCGAGTGCGGCACCCGCTCCGCCGAGTTCCTCGGGCAGTCGCTGCAGCACGGCCGGCTCACCCTCCGGGTGGTGGTGCCGACGCAGCAGGCCTGGAACGCCGGGGCGCGCTGGTTCCGGTGCGACCTGGCCGAGATCAGCAGCGTGTTCCTCGGCCAGGTGGTGCCGCGCACCGGGAGCCTGCGTGGCGCCCTGACCGGCGAGTCGCCGCTGGCGCTGGGCTGCCACGAGCCGATCTGGAACATCAACGACTATCTCGCGGCCATCGATCCGGTAGCGTGCAGCGAGCCGCACTACAGCGAGTTCGTCGGCGCCTACGCGGAAAGCGACGCCTTCGACTACGACGATTTCAACGTCGAGGACGACACCGTCCACGAACGGTGCCTCCAGTTGATCGCGCGTTACGCGGCACTGCCGGTCGACGACGATCTGGCGAACCGGGTCGGCACGCTCTACTTCGAGCCGAGCCGGCAGGAGTGGGTCGACGGAGACCGTCAGGTCCGCTGCTTCCTGTACCTGTGGGACTCCCATCCGCCGCTCACCCGGTCGGCGAGGAACGGCGGACCCGACCTGCTGCCGGTGGTGTCCTGACCCGGTGCGGGCCTGGTACGTTCCGTCCAGTGCCTGCTCAGCGCGGCAGCGTGATCGACATGGCGTGGTGGAACAGGTCACGCGGATCCCAACGGGCCTTGACCCGCTGGAGCCTGCGGTAGTTGTCCTTGTAGTACAGGGTGTGCCACGGCACTCCGGAGGTGTTCCATCGCGGGTCGGTGGTGTCGACGTCCGGGTAGTTGATGTACGAGCCGTCGTTCACGCTGCTCGGGACCGGCACACCGCCGGTGTCGGCGTACATCGCGGCGTACCACCGCCGGACCCAGTCCAGGTTCGCCTGCTCGCGGTCCGGGTCGGTCCAGATGACGACGTACACCGCTTTCATGATGCTGTCCCGCTGGGGCATGGCGGTCGCGTCCGGTGCCACGGCGTTGACCTTGCCGCCGTACGACACCAGCAGCAGCATCGCGGTCTCGTTCTGGTGGTCCGCGCTGGTCAGGTAGGTGTAGGCGGTGGCGATCTGCGCGTCGGTGAAGCTCTTGCGCAGGTAGGCCGCCTTCAGCTTGTGCATCCCGGCCTCGTCGGCCTGGCCTAGTGACTGGGCCTTCACCCCGGCCAGCCACGGCAGCCGGCGGGGCGGCTGGACCGTGATCGTGCCCGGTACGCCGTCGGTGACCTCGGCGACGTGGTCGCGGAGCAGCCGGTCGGCGTCGGGCAGGGTGCCGTCCAGGGCGGTCACCATGGCGAACGCGCCGGGGTCCGCGCCGGGGTTGCGGCGGGTGATCGGCAGCAGGCTGAAGAGACTGTCGTACGGGGAGTCGGGCGCGCTGTGGCGCTCGTGCCATTGCCCGTAGTTGCGCAGCAGCCGGTGGAACGACTCCTCGGTCATCGCGTCCCAGCTCCACGCGATCGTCGTCTCCAGCGTCACGGCGGGTGGCCTCGGCAGCAGCCGGGTGGGATCGTCGCCGGTGGCTTCGGGGGTGCGCATCCAGTACCGGGTGACCACTCCGAAGTTCCCGCCCCCGCCCCCGGTGTGCGCCCACCACAGGTCACGATTGGCGTCATCCGGTTCGCGGGTCGCCACGACCGCCCGCGCCCGGCCTGCGCGGTCCACGACGACGACCTCCACCGCGTACAGGTAGTCGACCACTGAACCCAGCTGCCGCGACAGCGCGCCGTACCCGCCGCCCTGGATGTGCCCGCCCGCCGCGACGCCGCCGCACTGGCCGCCGGGAATGGTGACGCCCCAGCCGAGGTAGAGCCGCTCGTACACCGTCCAGAGGCTGGCACCTGGCTCGATCATGAACGCGGTGCGGCGCCGGTCGAACGTGACCTGCCGCATCGCGGACATGTCGATGACGACCTCCGCGCCGGCACCGACGAAGTTCTCGTAGCAGTGCCCGCCGCTGCGCACGGTCACCCGCTTGCCGGCACGCACCGCGTCCTGCACCGCCCGCACCACCTGCTCGGTGGTGGTGGGCAGCCGGAACGATCCGGGCCGTGGGAAGAAGCGCTCGTTCGTCCGGCGCAGCACCAGGTCCTCGTAGCGGGGGTCGTCCGGCAGGATCACCGGAGACTCCCGTACGCCCTCTTTGGACGGCACCCCCGCTGCCGCCGGAGCGCCGGTCAGCATCACACCTCCCAGCGCCGCAGCGCCGGCGATCAGTCCACGACGGGTCGGACCAGACATGCCTTCTCCGATCTGGAACAGATGTGCCGTACGAAGCGATGCTTGCACCGTCCGCGCGGCGAATCGTCGTCCGAACGCAGGCGGGCCGCTACCGCGATCGCGGTAGCCGCGACTGGCGCCGGTGTCGTACCCTCGCCGCCTGTGCTGGCGGACATCGAGCTGGCGGACGTGGAGGCAGTCGGATCGTGACACAACGGCGAGGCGGTGGCCGGTCGCCGGCCCTGGCGGCACTGGCGGCGCTGCTCACAGTCTTGTCCCTGCTCGTGACAGCCGGCTGCGCGCCCCCGCCTGAGGGCATCGACGGTGACCTGGCTGACGGCTGGGCCAGCTTCGGCGAGCCGACTCTGTTCACCCCGCAGGCCGGCACCTGCCACCGCGACAAGGCCACCTCCGGCAGCGTCAGGTACTACCTGCCGGTGGACTGCACGCGGCTGCACCGGTTCGAGACGGTGCATGTCGGGACCTTCACCGGGGCCGCCGCACGGCGGACGACCACCCCGGTCGGTTTCGATCAAACGTATGAAGCGGCCCTGGAGGAGTGCGAGACACGCGCCGCCGAGTTTCTCGGCGACATCTGGCAGCACGGGCTGATCAAGTTGACCGTGGTGATGCCGACGCAGACCGCCTGGAGCAACGGGGCTCGCTGGTTCCGCTGCGATCTGGCCGAGGTCAGCGGCGTGATGACTCCCATCAAGGTGACCCCGCGGACCGGGAGCCTACGCGGCGCGCTGGCCGGCGATGCTCCGCTCCGGTTGGGCTGCTACCAAACGCCGTTGGACAGCGACGGCTATGTCGCGGCGATGGAACCGGTCGACTGCCGCGTGCCGCATCACAGCGAGTTCGTCGGATCGGTCGACCGGCGAACTCTACCGACTGTCGACCTCGACACCACTGGGACCGAGTCGGACATGCTGCATCAGCGATGTCTGCAGCTGGTCGCCGAATACGCGGAGCTGCCGGTCGACGACGACCTGCCCAACCGGATCGGCACGGTCTGGTTCGACATTGAGGACAGGTTCAGATGGGACGGCGACCCACGGGTGCGGTGTTTCCTGTACATGGCGGATTCGTTTACCCTGCTGACCGAGTCGGCCAAGGGCGGCGGGCCTGAGCTGCTGCCGGTCCGGTGACCTGGCCCCTCAGGCGCAACCGCCAACAGGCCGCACACGATGAGTACCGGTGGCCCGCTGACGTCGCAGTACCTGTCGGGGGTCACGCTCAAGGTGCGGGGTATGGCAGCCGGAGGTCGGCCCGGTCTTCTACGTCGGGCTGCGGCACCGTCCTTGCGCCACCCACCCGCTCTGACCGCCGTACCGGTCAGTACAGCCAGATGAGGTCCAGCTCGTCGATGGTGGTGCCGACGTAGACCTCGGCCAGGAAGCGACGCATCAGGCTGCCCGGGTCGGCGGCGTCCTCGATCTGGATCAGCACGCCACGTCCGTGGGCGACGACCGCGTCGAGCACGAGACGTTCGATCTTCTCGGCGTTGACCGGGCCGGGCCGGCAGCCGCACGGTGCGCCGTACGCCCGGCCGCTGAGCGTCTGCAGGCAGGCGAGCCGACGGTCGCAGCCGGCACAGGTCAGCAGTCCGTCGAGCGGAAACTCGGACCGGCCCGCGCGGTCGACGCGGGACACGCCGGTCGGCGGTACGTGTCCGTCGTTGGCGGTGCGCTCACTCATGTTCGCAAACCTCCGTCATGAGATACCGGATTCCATGAATTGACCCCTGTGGCGGACCACATTTCCAGCCCGCGTACGGCAGACTCAATCGTGGACGCCGGCTCGTCTCCACTGTGATGTGGCGAATTCGGCGACCGACCCGACCAGCGGTTCCGTTGTGAAACATTGGCGCGGGTGCTGGGTGTGGCGACGAGAGGAAGGTGAAGCGATGCCGGTCACCGGACCGACTGTGGTGCGCCGTCAGCTGGGGCGACGACTGCGCCGGCTGCGGGAGGAGTCGTCCCGCACCGAGCAGGAGGTGGAGCGGGCGAAGGTCTGTTCGCGTACGACGTTGTGGCGCATCGAGACCGGCAAGTTTCCGGTCAAGATGAACACCGTTCGCGGGTTGTGCTGGTTCTACGGTGCCGATCCGGAGACGACAGACGCGCTGACCCGACTCGCCGCCGCCAGTGATGATCACGGGTGGTGGGAGTCGCACGGCGACGCCGTACCGGATTGGTTCCGCCTGTACGTCGGCCTCGAAGCCGCCGCCACCGAGATCCACAACTACAACCCGGAGTTGATTCACGGCCTGCTTCAGACGCCGGACTACATGCGCGCCGTCTTCCGCGCCGCCGACCCGCAGGCATCCGACCAGCAGATCGAACGCCAGGTCTCACCACGGCTGGATCGGCAGATCTCCTACTACGACCGCGAGCAGCCGGCTCGGATCGTGGCGGTCCTCGGTGCCGGCGCGCTGGTCCGCGAGGTCGGCGGCCCAGCGGTGATGGCCGAGCAACGCGCCCACCTGGCCAGTCTGGGTCGACGGGTCCGGGTCGAGGTCCGCGTCCTGCCCTGGTCCGCCGGTGCACACGCCGCGATGGTCAGCCCGTTCACTCTGCTGGACTTCGCCGACCCGGACGACCCGGACATCGCCTACGTGGAGTCCCATGTGGGCGCTCGTTACCTGGAGCGCCCGGAGGAGTTGGCGGAGTACCGTCGAATTTTCCGGCTGATCCGTGAGCAGTCGGTCCCGATCGAGGAGCATCTGCGATGAAGCCCGACACCCCCTGGTTCACCTCCAGCCGCAGCGGTGGCAACGGCGGCGAGTGCGTCGAGGCCCGCCGGCACGCCGGCCAGGCCGAGGTACGCGACAGCAAGGACCGCACCGGCCCCACCCTCACCTTCACCACCCGCCAGTGGGGCACCTTCACCACCGCCCTACAAACCGGCACCCTCCCCCACTGACACCTCTCCCGGCACGGGGCACGGTCTGCCGGCTCACTGGGTCCAGACCGTGCCCCGTGCCTGGTATTCGAGGGCTTCCTCGACGCGGATGGCGACGTCCGCGCCCAGCAGACGCTTCACCAGGTGCAGCCCCAGATCCAGGCCGGAAGTGATGCCGGCGGCGGTGACGAGGTCGCCGTCGTCGACGACACGGGCGTTCTTGACGATGCCGCCGCGCGAGGCCAGCTGCTGCTTCGCGACGGTGTGCGTTGTGCAGGGACGGCCATCGACCAAGCCGGCCACGGCAAGGAGCACCGCGCCGGTGCACAACGACGACATGATGAGCCTCGGCCGGGGAGCCGCCGCGAGTGCGCTGGGCAGCGCCCCGTCTTCGATCTCCGCCCAGATGCCGGGCTCGCCGGGTCGACCACCACCGGGCACGATGATCACGTCAGCTGTCTCGGGCTGCCAACCGTGCTTGACCCGTACCTCGGTGCCGAACGCTGCGGTGACCAGGCGTGGCCAACCGTGCACCATGTAGTTGACGTCGATCTCCCGCTCGCTGTACCACCCAGCCAGCGAGAACACTTCCTTCGGGGCGATGAAGTCCTGCTCCTCGACACCATCGAACATTACGATCCGTACCCGCAAGGGTCTGTTGGTGTCACGCGGCGGCGCGGCCGTCGCCGCAGCCGCAACCGGTCCGCCGGCCAGCGCTCCGACGCCCACCGCCGCCCCACCCGTCAACATCGCCCGTCGCTTCATCTACGTCCTTCCGTCACCAATGCCAGCTGATAGATAGTCGGCGATAAAACCGTGCTGGTTCCGGGTGACGCACGGGAAGGATCCTTTGGTTCAGCCGAAGCTGGCCGCCAGGAACGCTCCGAGGCCGAGCAGCGCCAACGGCAGCGCCGTGGCGAGGCTGAAGATCCGGTTGCGGGTGGTCCGACCAGCCAGGACGATCACCAGTACGCCGAGCACCGCACGGGCCACGACATGCGGAATCGTCTCGCTGCCTTGACATCCTCGCCGCCCGGAAGGACGGCGATTCCAGCCACGCTGCGCGTGACACGCGCGGCGTTCCGGTGGGTTACCGTTTCACCGCGCGGTACCGGGACGAGTCCCGGTCCTACCCGCGCTCGACGGTCGTTGAAGTCCGCCTGCCCGGCGGCCTTGATGTTGATGGCGGCGTTGACGTCCCGGTCATGGTGACTGCCACAGGCGCAGTCCCACGCTCGAACGTCGAGCGCCGTCTTCTCGTCGACGCGTGCGCAGTCGGAGCACATCCGGGTGGACGGGAAGAACCGGTCCATCCGGCCGAACGTCCGCCCGTGCCGCGCGGCCTTGTACTCCAACATGCTGGTGAAGCTGGCCCACCCGGCGTCACGAACGCCGAACCGTCCCGGTTAGGCACTGCTCGGGCCTTGGCGACCCTCCCAGTGCGGGCTTCACCGCCCAGCCGAAGGCCGGAGCACTGGCCCGCATTCCGGTAGCTACGGACGTCCGGGTGGGCCGGCATGCGCGCGTGCCTGTGCACTTCAGCTGTGCGCTTCGCCTTGGGCCGGTAGTGGAGGAGGATGTGCGGGTGCCGGTGCCACGAGTCCTGGTCGTCGACGACGACGCGCAGATCCGCGAGTTACTCGAGTCGACCCTGCGGTTCGCCGGCTGGGAGGTGCACGCCGTGCCCGACGCCGCTACGGCGTTGGTGCGCCTGACCGGCCAGGAGTTCGATGTTGTCGTGCTCGATGTGATGATGCCTGGCCTTGATGGGTTCGAGACCGTCCGGCTGCTGCGCGGCCGGGGCAAGACCACGCCGGTGCTGTTCCTGACCGCGCGGCAGGAGGTGGAGGACCGGATCCAGGGGCTGCGGCTCGGCGCCGACGACTATGTCACCAAGCCGTTCAGCGTTGCCGAGGTCGTCGCCCGGCTGGAGGCGCTGGTGCGACGGACGGCGGGCACCGACGTGCCGTCCAAGGACAACCGGCTGCTGCTCGCCGACCTGGCCGTCGACCTCGATGCTCACCTGGTTACTCGTGCGGGGCGGCCGGTGCACTTGTCGCCGACCGAGTTCCGGCTGCTTGTCTTTCTACTCAACAATGCGGGGCGGGTGCTGTCCAAGAGCCAGATCCTGCAGCACGTGTGGGGGTATGACTTCGGTGGGGACGCCAACGTCGTCGAGCGGTTCGTCGCCAATCTTCGCCGCAAGATCGATGACGGTGCGTCCGTGCCGCTGATCCACACCGTGCGTGGTTTCGGGTACGCGGTGAGGGAGCCCCGGTGAGGGTGCGGCGGCCCGTGCGGCCGCTGTCGATCCGTCGCCGGCTCCTGGTCCATCTGCTCGTCCTGCTGCTCGTCGGGCTGGTCGGCGGTCCTGCCCTGACCTCGTTGTTCCTGCAGCGCTACCTCGCCGAGCGGGCCGAGGAGCGGCTGTGGAACATCAACGCCTCCGTCGGCGGGATCCTCAGCGGACGTGACCGGGTGGTGATCGAGCCGGACGCGTTGCCCGCCTTCGCCGGCGTGGTCGTGGTCGGTCTGGACATGAGCGGCCGGCCGGCGTTCACATTCGACCGGCTCCAAGATGGCCCACCACCACCGGCGGGCGACCTCGTCGCAGCTACCCGCGACCTGCCGATCGGGGAACCCGCCGACCTGACCGCTGGGGGCCGTACGTTCCTGGTGGCCCGTGCCCGGGCCACGGGACTGGTCGTGGAGTCCGGCGACGGCACGTCGATCCCGCTCGGGTTCCTTGTCGTCGCCGTCGACCGGACCGACGACGTGGCGGTGATCGTCCGCCTGCGGCGGACCGGGTTCGGGTTCGCCGTCGCCGCGTTGATCGTGCTGGGGTCGGTGGCCGCGTTGAGCCTGCGTCGCGGCCTGCGCCCGCTGGAACGGATGGCTGAGGCCGCCGACCAGATCGCCGGAGGCGCCGGGGACCACGACTTCGGCGATCTCGCCCACGGCTCCGGTACCGAGACGGTCCGGCTGGCCGCGGCCCTGACCGAGGCGTTCGAAGCCCGGCGCCGCGCCGAGCAGGCCCTGCGCTCGTTCGTGGCCGACGCCTCGCACGAACTGCGCACCCCGCTCACCGGCATCAGCGGCTGGCTCGACCTATACGTGCAGGGCGGCCTGGAGGACCGCGACGACCTGGACCGGGCGATGGGCCGGATGGAGGCCGGGGTGGGCCGGATGCGCCTGCTCGTCGAGGATCTGGCCCTGCTCGCCCGGATGGACGCCGGGCGGCCGCTCGCCGCCGAACCGGTCCCCCTGCTGCCCCTGCTGGAAGGCGTCATCGAGGACGCGCGCGTGATCAAGCCGGACCGGGCGATCACCCTGCAGGCGGCCGGACCGGTCACCGTGCTCGGCGACGCACCGCGGCTGGAGCAGGTGTTCCGCAACCTCGTCGGCAACGCCGTCCAGCACACCCCGGCCGGCACGCCCGTCGAACTGGCCGTCGGCCCCGCCGCCCGCAGCGAGGTCGCCGTCGAGGTCGTCGACCACGGACCGGGCATCGCCGAGCACGACCTGGCCCGGGTGTTCGACCGGTTCTACCGAGTCGACGCCGGCCGGTCCCGGGACGGATCCGGCTCCGGGCTGGGGTTGTCCATCGTCCGAGCCCTGGTGACCGCGCAGGGCGGCGAGGTCACCGGCCGGTCGGTGGTCGGCGAGGGCACCACGATCACCGTCCGGCTCCCGGTCGCGGCACCCACAGCGCTGCCGTCAGCCAACCATCAGGTTCCCGGCAGGGGCTCGTCAGGGTCCGGATAGGCGCACCGTCAGCTCATGCCGGTCGACTGGACGGCGAGCGGGCATCCGGCCCGCCGGACAGCGGAAGGGACGACGAGCTGATGGCCCGGTTGTTGCAGCGCGTAGGCAGGTTCGCGCACCGGCAGAGATTCATCGTGATCGGAGGCTGGGTGCTGCTGCTCCTGGCCCTCGTGGGAGGCCTCGCGGCGCGCGGGAGCGCCCTGACCGACGAGTTCACCATCCCCAGTTCGGAATCCCAGGCGGCCCTGAACGTGCTGCAGGAGGAGTTCCCCAGTGCAGGCGGGACCTCGCTGCAGATCCTGCTGGAGGCACCCGACGGCGGGACAGTGAGCGACCCGGCCTACACCGCCGCCGTCCAGCGGTCGCTGACGGCGGTGTCCAAAATCGACCACGTGCGGGCCGTCGCGCCACCGCAGGCCCCGGGCACGGTCAGCGCCGACGGTCGATCCGGGCTGGCCATCGTGCAGTTCGACGTACTCAAGGGCGAACTGCCCGACTCGACAGGCGACGACGTCCGGGCTGCGATGGCCCCGGCCGAGCAGGCCGGGCTGACCGTGCTCCTCGGCGGCAACGCCCTCTCCGGCGGGCCGAGTTCCGCCTCGCACGCGGCGGAGGTGATCGGCCTCCTGCTGGCGGTCGTCGTCCTCGCGGTCACCCTCGGGTCGGTGGTCGCCGCCGGGCTGCCCCTGCTCACCGCGCTCGTCGGCGTCGCCGCCGGGCTGGTCGGTATCTGGGTGGCCTCGACCCTGACCACGATCTCCACGACCGCCCCGACGCTCGCGCTCATGCTCGGGCTCGCGGTCGGTATCGACTACGCCCTGCTGCTGGTCGTCCGCCACCGCGCCGAACTGGCCGCAGGGGCGGACGTCGCGCAGGCCGTCGCCCGGGCCACCGCCACTGCGGGGTCGTCGGTGGTGTTCGCCGGGTCGACCGTGATCATCGCCCTCCTTGGCCTGGCCGTGGCGCAGGTGCCGTTCCTCACCGTGATGGGGGTGTCCTCGGCGGCGACCGTGCTCCTCGCGGTGCTGGTGGCGATCACGTTGCTGCCGGCCCTACTGTCGGTGGCCGGGCGGCGGCTGGCGCCGCGCCCGGGCGGGCGGGACAGCCGGCGGGCCACGGCCGTCGCCGAGGGCCGCGCGGTCCCCGGCGCCGAGCGCTGGGTGCGGGGCGTGCTGCGCCGGCCCGTCGTCATCCTCGCCGCCGGGGTCGGCGCGCTACTCGTCCTGGCGGTGCCGGTGACGGGCATGCGACTGGCGCTGCCCGACAACGGGAGCCTGCCGAACAGCGACCAGGCGCGCCAGGTCTACGACACGGTCTCCGACGAGTTCGGACCCGGGCTCAACGGTCCGGTCCTCGTGCTCGCCGACCTCTCCAGGTCCAGCCAGCCGGACACGGCCGCCACGGCCGTCGCCGAAGGTCTCAGCGACATTCCCGGGGTAGCGTCGGTAGCGCCGCCGCGGATTTCCGCCGACGCCCGGTACGCGCTGATCCAGGTGATCCCCGCGACCGGACCCGCCGACCCGGCGACCGCCGACCTAGTGCAGACGATCCGGCACGAGGCCGCGGACATCACCGCCACGACCGGCGCAACCATCCAGGTCAGCGGGACGACCGCGCTCGGCGTCGACGTCTCCGCCCGGCTGCTTACCGCGATCCTGCCGTTCGCCCTGGTCGTCGTCGGCCTGTCGATGGTGCTGTTGACGATGGTCTTCCGCTCCCTGCTGGTGCCCCTCATCGCCGCGGTCGGCTACCTACTCACCCTCGGCGCGACCCTCGGCGTCACCGTGGTGCTGTTCCAGTGGGGCTGGCTCGGCGGCATCCTCAGCGACGGCGCCACCGGCTCCCTGGTGAGCTTCATGCCGATCATCGTGATGGCTGTGCTGTTCGGTCTGGCAATGGACTACCAGGTCTTCCTCGTCTCCCGGATCCACGAGGCGGTCATCCACGGCCGCGAGCCGAGGGAGGCGGTACGCGAGGGAGCACGGCACGCCGGCAGGGTCGTCGCGGCCGCCGCACTGATCATGATCGGGGTCTTCGCCAGCTTCGTGGTCAGCGGGACGGCAACGGTCCGCCCGATCGCCTTCGCGCTGGCCCTCGGCGTGCTCCTGGACGCCTTCCTCGTCCGGATGACGCTGGTCCCCGCCGCACTCGGGCTGCTCGGCACACACGCCTGGACACTGCCGCACCGCCTCGACCGTCTGCTGCCCGCCATGGACGTGGAAGGTGTCGCACTGGACCGCCCGGCCGACGGGGACGCCGCCGGCTCCGTCGAGGGACACACCCGCACCGAGGACGACATCACCCGCGCACCATCGCCGCCGTCGGGATCCGATCCCGATCCCGACGGCACTCCATCACCTGGCAAAGGCAGTGACAGGGGTGCCCCAACCAGCAGGAAGCCGTCCTCCTCAAGAGGAGGCACCGCCGGTAGCACGGGCCGCACGAAAGCGCTTATCACCGATCTCTCAATCAATTCGATCAGGGAGGTTCGCATGCCCACCCGCCCTCTGGCAGCCATGTCGGTAACCGTGATCGCAGCGCTCGTCGGGTGCCTCGCGGTGCCGTCAGGCGCCCAAGCCACCGCGTCGACAACGACGTCCAGCATCGACGCCTACCTATACGGTTACGCTCCGGTCGTTGCCGCCCGCACCCGGGCCAACCAACTGTGCGCCATCGGGAACGTCAACACGCTGGCGAGCTCGCCTGAGCTCACCACTCCCGCCAGCCGTGACGTGGTGGCACCCAACGTCGACACCCTCTACTCCATCGCATGGCTCGACCTGCGTCGTGGGCCGGTCGTGCTGACGGTACCGGCGATCGACGACCGGTACTACAACTTCCAGTTCCTCGACATGTACACCAACGTGTTCACCAACATCGGCACCAGCACCGTGGACCCTGCGGGCGGCAGGTACGCAATCGTTCCGCCCGGATGGTCCGGTGAGCTTCCGACCGGCGTCACGTCGGTGTCCGCGCCGACCTGGGACGTATGGCTGCTGGGTCGCACACTCGTGAAGAACCCCGACGACGTGTCCGCCGCCTGGGCTGTCATGGCCGGGTACCAGCTCGCCGTCCTCGAAACGCCCGCCACCGGCACGCCGCCGCCGCTGCCTACGCCCGACTGTGCGAACCTGCCACGGCCACAGACCCCCTACGACGCCGGCGCCGCCTTCTTCGACGAACTGGCCGCCGTGCTCGCGGCCGACCCGCCACCGGCCGCCGACGCGCCGGCACTCGCCGGTCTCGCCGCGCTCAGCGTCGAGCCGGGCGGGAACCCGAGCCAAGGGGATCCGCAGGCCGTCGCCACCCTGGAGGCGGCGGTGACCGACGGGCAGGCGTACCTCGCCGCCGGCCACGCGGAAGCCGCGTTCCCCACCGCCGGGCGGACGTGGCGGTCGAGCCTCAGCGCCGGCACCTACGGCACCGACTACCTGCTCCGAGCCGGCATCGCCGCCGGCGGCCTGGGCGCCAACGTGCCCGCCGAGTCGACGTACTATTTCTCCCAGTCCGATCTGCTCGGCCAGCCACTCAGCGGTGAACACTCCTACCGACTGCACTTCCGGCCGGGCGCTCTCCCACCGACGAGCGCGGACGGATTCTGGTCGGTGACAATGTACGACGAGAACTACTTCCTCGTTCCCAACGAGCTCAACCGGTACGCCCTCAGCGATCGTTCCGCTCTCACGGTGAACCAGGACGGATCACTCGACCTGTTCCTGTCCACCACTCCACCACCCGGCGGGACGGCGAACTGGCTGCCCGCCCCGACCGGCACCTTCCACGTCTACATGCGGGTCTACCTACCCACCGACGACGTGCTGACCGGCGAGTGGCAGCCGCCGCGCATCACCCGGTGGTTCTGCTGAGGCGTGTGCTGATCACGCGATCGGGTCAGCACCGGCTGACCCGATCGCCGCTGCTCCGGATCGCGGCGCCAGCCGCAGCGCGTCGGTGATCCGCGGACCGCGGCGCATGAGAATGACCGGGACCAGCCGGTAGTCCCGACCGTGACGTCACGGCGGTGGAACCGTCGGCGGTCATGCGGGCGCAGCGGCCCCCGGGTGCAGCGCCGTGTCTGGCCGCCGCTGCGGAGAGCCTGCCGTTCGATGACCAGTCCTTTGACGCCGCGATGGCGGTCAGCACCGCCCATCACTGGCCGGACCCCGTCGCCGGGTTGCGGGAGATGCGGCGGGTGGCCCGCCGCGTGGTGGTGTTCACGTACGACGCCGCTGACACCGGCTGGCGTGAGCGGTTCTGACTCACCCGCGACTACCTCCCCGAGTTCGCCGACCTCCTCGTCGACTGGCCGTCGCTGGCCGACACATGGATCCGGTGGCTGCTCCCGGGTCCGCCGCCGCCCGGCAGCGGCAGGACCAGCTCCGGCAGCCGGGCGGGCCGGGCGGTCAGGCGGCCTGGTCGAGGCTGGCCAGGTGTTCGGCCGACAGCGTGAGGTCGGCCGCCGCGACGGAGTCACGGATCGTCTCCGGGCGCGACGACCCGGGGATCGGGATCACCACCGGCGACTTCGCCAGCATCCAGGCCAGGCAGACCTGCTGCGGGCTGACCCCGTACTCCTTCGCGACCTGCGCGAACGCCGCGAACCGCGACCCGAGGTCGGCGGCGCTGGAGATACCGCCAAGCGGACTCCACGGCAGGAACGCGATGCCGAGTTCGGCGCACAGCTCCAGCTCCGGTTCGCTGGAGCGGAAGGCCGGGGAAAACTGATTCTGTACGCTGACCAGCCGGCCACCGAGGATGTCGTTGGCGAGCCGGATCTGCTCCGGGTCGGCGTTGGAGATGCCGGCGAGGCGGATCTTGCCGGCGTCGAGCAGGTCGCGGATCGCGCCGACCGAGTCCGCGTACGGCACGTTGGGGTCGGGCCGGTGGAACTGGTAGAGGCCGATCGCCTCGACGCCGAGCCGCTTCAGCGACGCGTCGCAGGCGCTCTTCACGTACTCCGGCGAGCCGTTCTGCGTCCAGGAGCCGTCGCCGGGTCGCAGGTGACCGCCCTTCGTGGCGATCAGCACGTCGGAGGTGTCGCCACCGTAGGTCGCCACGGCGCGGGCGATCAGCGACTCGTTGTGGCCGACGTCGTTGGCGTACAGATGGTAGGCGTCGGCGGTGTCGATCAGGGTGACACCGGCGTCCAGCGCGGCGTGGATCGTGGCGATCGACCGCTGCTCGTCGGGACGTCCCTCGATCGACATCGGCATACCGCCGAGCCCGATCGCGCCGACGCCGACCTCACCGATGTAGCGGGTGTGCATGCAGACTCCTCCTGGAAGCTGTTCGGTGCGTTGCGGGATGACGTACCCGCTCTGCCCAAATTTCACCCTCTCCCGTGAGCGGCTGATCTGTCCAACGGCAGAGTTACCGCCCGACCGCGATGGTACGGATGACGCCGACCATGTCGAGCGCCCCGTCGCCGCGCCGCACGGCGTCGGCGTAGAGAGCACGGCACAGGTCGCTGAGCGGGACGGCGGCACCTGCGGAGACAGCCGCGTCGACGATGAGCGCGGAGTTCATCTGTACGTCGGAGATCGCTGCCTGCGCGGTGAGGTCGCCCGCGACCAGCTTCGCGGTCTTGACCCGGGAGATCGGGGAGGACATCTGCCCGGCGTCGAGGATCTCACGCAGCAGGCGTGGATCGAGACCGTGCCTGTCCGCGAAGTGGAACGCCTCGGCGAGGCCGGTCACGAGGGCGATCAGGAACACGTTGACGGCAAGCTTCATCGTGATACCGGATGGCACGGGTCCGCAGATGGTGATCTGCGCGCACATCGGATCGAGCAGCGGGGCGACGCGTCGGACGGTGTCGGGACGGCCCGCCACCATCGCGACGAGGTTGCCGTCCTGCGCCGGCACCCGGGAGCCGGAGACCGGCGCTTCGACGTAGTGTCCGCCGGCGCTCTCGACCTCGTCGGCCAGCGCCTTCGAGTACTCCGGGGAGAGGGTTCCCATGTTGACGATCGTGCGTCCGGCGACGAGACGGGCGAGCCCTCCAGGGACGTCGCGGAGGACCTGGTCGACCGCGTCGGCGTCGCGCAGCATGACGAACACCGTGTCACTGCGGGCGAACACCTCCGTGACGTCGACGGCGGTGCGGGTGCCGGCCGAGTCGAGTTCCTCGTCGGCCTTCGGGGTGCGGCTCCACACGGTCAGCCGGACGCCCCTGTGCGCGAGCCGCCGGGCCATCGGCAGGCCCATGATGCCCAGCCCGATGAAGCCGACTCCGCCAGGTGGGGCACCGGTGCCGCCGCCGGGCAGCGGTTTGACGAACCAGTGGTGTGCGTACGGCTCGTCGTTGAACGGGGCGACCTCGTCGTACCCGGCTGCCCGGTACAGGCCGATCGCCTCGGTGAGGGACCTGTTGGTCTCCAGCCGGACGGCGCTCGCCCCGAGGGACGTGGCCGCCTGCTCGGCCGCGTCGAGCAGGCGCCGGCCGACTCCCAGCCCGCGCAGCTCGGGCGACACCCAGAGTCGTCGGATCGCTGCCGCCGTCTCGTCGACCTTCGTGACGGCGACGCATCCGACGGGGCGGTCCTGCAACGTCGCCAGCAGGAACTGTCCGGACGGGGGACGCAGTGTGTCGTCGACGGCGGGAATGCTGCGCTCCGGCCGGAACCCGCCGTCGAAACGTTCGTCGAGCGTACGGTGGTACGCGTCGACCGCCCACCGCGCCGCGTCGCTGGCAGGGTCGACCGCAGCGATCGTGACCGCTGACGCGGTGAACATGCGTCGCACGGTCGTCGCCGCCGCGACGAGCTCATCTCGCTGACGTTCGGTCAGTGGAGCCAGAATCGTCTCGACGAGTTCGTCGGAGAGCCGGTCCAGCACCGTCAGCTCTGCCAACCCCGCAGGCGTGAGCGTTGCTCGACGGACCCGGCTGTCGTGTTCCGACGCGGACACGGCGACCAGACCTTCCTGCTCCAGGGCGCGGAGCTGCCGGCTCGTGTAACCGGAGTCGAGCCCGAGACGGCTGCGCAGCTCGCGGACTTCGATGCCAGCCTCGCCGATCTCCCACAGCAGACGGTCGAGGCTCAGTGGCCGGTCGCGGGCGAGGTAGCGGTCCTCCAGCACGCCGATTCTCTCGGTGACGAGGCGGTTGAACGCACGGATGGTCTGGGTCTGAGACGTCATGCCCACAATCTCTGACTATAGTCAGAGAACAGCCGCGCAGGGTGCCGGCGGGGCCGTCGAACTGACCCAGATCCCCGGTTACCGGCCCAGGTTGAGTCGGGGGACGGTGAAGGTGCCGTTGCCGACGGAGTGCACCAGCGGCCACAACTCGCGCGGCCAGCCGGCCTGCCGGGCCGACCGGACGCCCAGGCCGACCGCCACCTCCTGGGGGACCTGCGCGCCCAGCAGGATCGTCGCGCCCGGTGCGCTGGCCGCCTGCTCGGCGATCCACTGGGCCGCCGTCGCCACGATCTGCGGATAGTCCTGCCAGTGGTGGTGTGTCTCCCCCGGCCGGGGCAGGTAGCGCCATTCGCGCAGCGTCGTCGACACGGTCTCCGACAGGCCCAGCCCGGCGGCGTCGTGCAGCTCGACGACGAGCGGTTCGCGGTCGCTGGCGGCGGCCGCGTCGTCGTGGGCGGCCCGCTGGGTCAGATCGGCCGGCAGTCTCGGCAGTGGGCCGAACTCGTGATGGTTGGTCCGCAGCACCAGCAGCAGGATCTCCGGCGTCGCCCCGTCGTCGGTGGCGACGACCGAGGAGGCGACCCCGGCTGTGGCGACGCCGGCTGTGGCGACCCCGTCTGTGGTGACCCGCAGCCTCGCCGGGTGGCGCTGCACCCGCAGCTCCCCGGAGAGCCCGCCGTCGGGTCGGTCGGCCGGGCCCTGGAAGGTGTGCCCGGGCTCGACCGGGCCGACCCGCAGCGGCCCCTGCCGGCCGAAGCTGTCACGCTGGCGGACCTGCAGCGCCCGGCCCCGTTCAGCCACGGTCACCTTGTGTCCGAAGGCCGCCGCCACCGGCCACGGCGCCCAGACGAACAACGACCGGTCCAGGGCGGCGTCCCGGCCGTCCGGGTCGTAGCTTGCCACCTGGAAGTGGCGGACCAGGTTGTCGACGTCGCGGCCCCAGCGGACCGCCTCCGCCCCCTGCGGCCAGACCGCCGCCCGGTCGAAGGTGCGCAGCGGCGGCACCGGCCGGAACACGGCGAACCGGCCCCGGACGTCGTTGAGGAAGCCGTCCTTCTGCTCCGGAGTCCAGCCGGCCGCCACCTCGTTGACGACGTAGGCGACGCCGAGGCGGTCGCGGAGCCGGTTACGCCACCACCAGGCTCCGACGCCGACGGCAAGGGTGACGACCCCTGCCAGGGTGAACGCCACCAGCCAGCCGCCCCGGCCGCCGGTCCAGCCCTCGGCGGCCAGGTCCGGTGCGATGCCACCGGCCGCGCTGAACGCGGCCGTCGCGACGGTGAAGAAGACCCCGACGACGCCGGGGCCCGCCGGACCGGCCAGCCACCGCCCGACCCGGGCGACGTCGACGGTACGGCGGACAGCCCGCGCCTGCTGCGGCTGCTTCTGATCCACCTCGGACACGGGTCACCTCGTCGTCGTCACCGGTACGGTCAACCGACCGTAACCAGTGGGCCGGCGGGCGCAATCCTCCGGGTGGATCTTCCGCTGCCGCGCTCGTCACTCAGCGGGCCGGACCGGAGGGCGGCTCCAGCAGGCCGGCCCGTTGGGCGAGCATGGCCGCCTGGACCCGGTTCTCGCAGCCGAGCTTGGCGAACACCCGGTACACGTGGGTCTTCACGGTGCCTTCGGAGACGAACAGCTGTTGGCCGATCTCGGCGTTGGACAGGCCCTGGGCCAGCAGTACCAGGACTTCGCGTTCCCGATCGCTGAGCATGTCGACTCTTTTCAGGTCCTCTTCTGGACGTACAGTGACAGTGGGTAGCCGGTTGAGCACCTGTCGGGTGATCTTCGGTGACAGGTAGGCGTTGCCGGCGGCGGCGGCGCGCACGGCGTACACGAGTTCGTCGACGGCGGACTCCTTGAGCAGGAAGCCGGCGGCTCCGTCGGCGAGCGCCTGGGCGACGTACTCGTCCTCACCGAAGGTGGTCAGCACCACGATCTGGACCGCCGGGGCCAGCCGGCGGATCTCCCGCAGCGCCGCCAGGCCGTCGAGGACCGGCATCTGGATGTCCAGCAGCGCCACGTCCGGTCGGTGCCGTACGGCCAGGTCGATCGCGGCCCGCCCGTCGGCGGCCTGGGCGATCAGCTCGATGTCGGTCGCCGGTCGCAGCACCGCGTCGATCGCGGTACGGATCAGCGAGTCGTCGTCAGCCAGGAGCACCCGTACGGGGTCGGCCATCGTGTCGTCCCTCATCGTCGTCGGATCACTGTCGCGGTTCCTTGACGATCTGTTTGTCGACGAGCGTTGCGTCGCGGAAACAGAACCGGTACAGGGTCCGCTCGGTGCCGGAGTCGGCCTGGTCCAGGATCGACGAGTCGTAGTCGACGCAGGTGGCACCGGCGGGCGTCCGGCGACCGGCACCGTCGGCGTCGACCACGCCGACGTCGACGTCGGGCAGCACCGCCCGGACCTCGTCCTCCGACTGGCCGATCCGCACCGCGTCGTAGGTGTCGCGGTCGACCACGACCAGCGTCATGGCCAGCCAGGCCCCGGCCAGACACAACGCCAGGCAGGCGGCGATGGCCAGTCCGGTGACCGCCAGGGTGAGCCGGGACCGGCGCTGGTGCCGCTCGATCAGGCCGTCGAAGTCGGCCCCGGCCACCGGTGGGGGACGGTGCCCGGCGGCAGCGGGTTCGTCACCCAGGTACGGCAGGGTGGCCGCCAGCCGGAAACCGCCGTCGGGCGTCGGACCGTGGTAGAGCATGCCCTTGGCGATCCGGACCCGTTCGGCCAACCCGATCAGTCCCTGTTGGGAGGTGGACCGGGCGACCCGGTGCCCGGCGGTGTTGGTGACGGCGGCCACCAGCGCGTCGGATTCGTAGCGCAGCAGCAGGACGATCACCCCGCCTCTGGCGTGGCGCAACGCGTTGGTCAGGCCCTCCTGGATCACCCGGTACGCCGCGTGTTCGGTCAACGCCGCCAGCGGTCGGGCTTCTCCCTGGCGGACGACCTCCACTTCGGCGCCGCCGGCCCGGGCCTGCGCGGCCAGCTCGTCCAGACCGGTCAACGGCCGCACCGCAGACTGGCTGTCGTCCTGGCCGAGGATGCCGAGGATCTGCCGCAGCTCGGTCATCGCCGCCGAGGAGGTCTGCCGCACCAGGTCGGTGGCCTCGGTCCGCTGGTCGCCCTCGGAGGTCCGCAGCATCCCGGCGTACAGCGAGATCAGGGTGAGCTTGTGACCCAGCGAATCGTGCAGGTCCCGGGCGATGCGGGCCCGCTCCCGGGTCTGCGCCTGACGGGCGATCTCGCCCTGCTCCCGGCGCAGCGCGACGTTGCGGTGGTGCAGCGCCGCCAGCAGGCGGCGGCGCCGCCGCACCAGCCGGGCCACACCGGCCGGGAAGATCGCCACCAGGACGAACAGGGCCGAGTACGCGACAGCCAGTTCCGCCGTCACCGGTTCCGACCAGCGGGTCGACCCGACGTAGCTGACCCAGGCGACGGCCAGCGCGGCGACGACCTGCCACCACCGGGCCACCCGGTACGCCAGCACGGCGCTCAGCACCGCCAGCAGCAGACTGTTCTGTCCGCCGGTGGCGAGGCCGATCAGTGCCGCGGCGACGTACGCCGTCGTCGGGTGGAGCAGCCGCAGCACCATCAGCACCGGTGTGGTGAGCCCGACCAACCAGGGCGCGAGCGGGTACCAGTCGGCGCCGACGGCGGCCAGGGTCGCCATCACGGTGACCAGCGCCACCAGGCAGA
Source organism: Solwaraspora sp. WMMA2101 (assembly GCF_049179175.1). Lineage (NCBI taxonomy): Bacteria > Bacillati > Actinomycetota > Actinomycetes > Micromonosporales > Micromonosporaceae > Solwaraspora > Solwaraspora sp. WMMA2101. The sequence continues at coordinate 426,502 of NZ_JBMHMA010000006.1, forward strand.
TCTCGTAGAGCAGGCGCCACGGCCCGGCCCCGACCACCTGGGTACGCCACCGCCGTGCCCGCTCAGGCCACCGGGCTGTCCGGTCGTGCCACCACGCCGCCCACCGGAACGTCGTCATCGCGGAGGTGCTCCTTCGGTGGTGTCAGGCGTGGACGACGGCGGGTCGGTGGGATTCTGGCCGATCGCCGGCCGTCGCGCCGGTCGGGGGCCACCGGGGGCGGGCGGCGTCACTGCGGGATCGTGATGGCGCTCTTCTCCGCGAGCGCGCCGTCGACGAAGCAGAACCGCCACAGGTCCGGGCCTTCGGCCTCGAACGGGGTGATCGTGTAGTAGACGCACGAGGCACCGGCGGGCATCCCGAGTTTGTCCGGGTCGTCGCCGTACAGTTCGTGGTCCTTGATGTCGGTCAGCGGCTCCGGCAGCGCCGCCCGCACCTGCGCCTCCGGCGTGCCGACCCGTTGGACGGCGAACTCCTCGCGGCTGACCCCGGCCTCGATGATCTCCCTACCGAGGTCGACCACCTGGTACGCGACCCAGCCGAGACCGCCGCACAGGACGACGACCACGACCGCGACGACGATTGCCACCTTGCGCATTGACTGTTCCTCCGTCGTTTGTGGGGTGGCTCAAGCGTGCCGAGAATCGGCGCACGAGTCGTCATCGGTTGGTGGTAACTCCGACGGTGGCGGTCTACGACGAAAGTCGTAGGTGAGCGGGGAATCGCCGGCCGGTGGTCGACGGCCAGTTGGGTTGACCGCCCCCGGTACGATGCCGGCCGACAATCTGGGACAGCTGAACAGGGAGTTCACTTCGTGTCGACACTGAACAGGGCCGCTTCCGTGGCGGTGGCCTCGGTCGCCGTACTCGCCCTCACCGCCTGCGGTGGCGCGCAGCCGGCGGCCGAGGTCGCCGCCGGCGGTGGGACCGGCGTGCTGACGCAGCTCGCCACCGACGCGGTCGGGTCGCTGCAGCGCACCATCGAGACCACCAACAAGGCCACCTCGGTGAAGGTGACGATGACCGGCACCGCCGGTGGTGAGTCGATGGACATGAGCGGCGTCATCGCCTTCGGGGACGAGCCGAAGGCCGAGCTGACGATGGTCGACCCGGAGGACGGGGAGATCACCGTGCGCACCATCGGGACCACGTACTACGTGAGCATCCCGGAGGCGGAGCAGGCGTCGATGGAGGGCAAGAAGTGGTTCAAGATGGACCTCGCCGCGCTGGGCGCCGGCTCTGAGGAGCTCGCCAAGCAGGTCGACGACATGGACCCGGTCAAGGGCGTGCAGACCCTCCTCGATGGCAAGGAGGTCGTGGTCGTCGGCGAGGAGACCATCGACGGTGTCAAGACGGTGCACTACACGTCGACCAGCCCGGTCGAGACCTACCTGGGGCAGCTCGACGCCGAGCTGCGCGAGGGCGTCCAGGAGCAGCTCGCCGCCGCCGGCGTGACCGAGGTCAAGGCCGACGTGTGGGTCGACGAGCAGTACCAGCCGCGCCGGGTGAAGATGGTCATGGGAACGATGAGCGACATCACGGTCGACTACACCGACTACGGCACCCCGGTGTCGATCGAGGCGCCGGCGGAGGCGGAGACGCTGGACTTCGCCGAGATGTTCGGTGACCTGCAGGACCTGCTGGCCGACGTCGAGGCCTGAGCTGACCCGACGCCGCCCGAATCCCGCGCTGCGGGGTCCGGGCGGCGTCGTTTGCGCATCCCCTCGGTGACCACACCGCACCTCCAATGGTGACCCGTGGCAATTGGCGTGCCGACGATCAGTGACGGCCACTCCGGTAGCTGCCCACATCTGATGTGGACGTCGGAAATCAGACGGCAATCACCGTTGTCTACTGTCCTGACTGGGTGGACACTCAGCTCACCTCACGAAGCCGACATTGCCACCGTCCGCGCCCGTGACCAGGGTTTCGATGCTGTGTTCCGTACTGCCCGTTCTGCCACGGAATGCGGTCCCCCGGCGGCGGGTGTGGATCGTGCCGAAAGAAAGGGAATTGATGCGCTGGCCCCTGATATCCCGACGGCGACTGATTTCCGCCATCGCACTGTTCGTCCTACCGGCCCTCGTCGTGGCCCCGGCACCGGCGGTCGGCCAGCAGGCGGTGTCTGCCGGATCACCGGCGTTCGCGCACGAACTGCTCGCCAAGGCCACCCCTGAGGAGTGCTTCGTCGGCATCGGGCTGCCCTACCCCGCCGGGCCGCCGTGTGCGCAGGGCCAGGCCAAGGTCAACCAGGCGTACGTGTGGTCGCTCGCGAAGGCCGACGACCGTCTCTGGTTCGGCACCGGGGCGAACGTCCACTGCATAGTGACCGGGGCAACGCTGGCCCTGCCGAACCCACGGATCACCGACGACTACGTGTGCGAGTTCGCCGAGAGCCAGGTGGTCAAGCAGAACCCGACGATGCCGGTCAGCGTCGGCGACCACCGCCAGCCCCGGGCGTACGTCTACGACCTGGCCTCGGCAACGTTGACGGAGAAGACCGCGGAGATCACCGGCGCGTCCGCCGACGACCTGTCGCGGCTGCGCCGGACGCTGGGGCTGCGGGCCGGCGGCACGCACGACGGCGTCGTCCTGCTGGCCGGGCCGGCGCTCGGCGCGACCGTCAACATGTTCGCGTTCGACACGGCCACCGGCGAGTACCTGGGGTCGGCCAACTTCGCCAAGTACGGCAACATCCGCCACTTCGTGGTCGCCCACAACGTGCTGTACGCCGGGGTCGGCGTCGGCCCGAACGGCCGCGACGGCGGCTACATCCTGCGCTGGGCCGGCGACCGGGACGACCCGTTCAACTTCGTCGAGGTAGGCAAGCTGCCGGCGCAGGTGGCCGACCTGGAGGTGCACGACGGTCGGGTCTTCGTCAGCACCTGGTCGGCGGCGGGAGGGTCGTCCTCGGCGGGGGCACGCCCGGGCCCCGACGCGGAGCCGGTCCGCGTCGGCGTCGTCCCGACCGCCCAGGCCGATCCCGGCATCGCCGGGGTGTGGATGAGCCCTCGGCTGCTCGACGGCGAGCCGGGGCTCACCCCGGACGACGCCGAGGGGTGGACCCAGGTGTGGAGTGCGGCGTCCTACGAGCCCGACCCGGTCATCGCCGGCTCGTACGGCCTCGGCGCGCTGGCCTCGTACCGTGGGCACCTCTACTGGGGCACCATGCACGTGCCGATGAAGTCCACGGCGATGGTCGCCGAGGCGTACCCGCCGGCGGACGAGCCTGCGGCCCGCGCGACGCTGGAGCGTTCGCAGCGGGCGGTGAGCATCTTCCGGGGACGGTCGTTCGGCACCGCGCAGGAGAGCACCGAGCTGCTCTACGGCCAGGCGGTCCTGCCGGTGTACGACCCTGCCGCGGACTACGGCGTCGGTGCCTGGCGGTGGGCCCTCACCGGCTACCGCCCGAAGTACGGACGGATGGGATTCGGCAACATCTACACCAACTACACCTGGACGATGGCGGTCTCGAACGGGCGGCTGTTCGTCGGCACGATGGACTGGAGCTACCTCGCCAAGGACCTGCTGCCGCAGGCGGCGGCCGAGACGGGCTTCCGGGGGGCGGCCAATGGGCTCAGCGACGAGTTGAACCCGATCACCATCGACCCGGCGCTCTACGGCGGCGACCTGTGGATGTTCGAGTCGAACAACAAGCCCGCCACCCCGGTCGACACCCAGGGGCTGGGCAACTACCTCAACTACGGTTTCCGCACGATGGTCGCCGATGGGTCGACGCTCTATCTCGGCATGGGCAATCCGATGAATCTGCGAACCGACCCGACCGATGAGGTGCCGGAAGGCGGCTGGGAGCTCATCAAGTTGACGCCCGCCGGCGGCTGACCCCGGCATTGCGTCGCGGTGACGGCGGGTGTGCCCCGGGCAGGAACGGCCCCGGGCACACCCGCCGTCACCGGCGCGGCGTGCGGATGTCAGAGCGGCCACAGGATCGTCGGGAGGCCGGTGCCGGTCACCACGAACCCGATGGTGACCGACTGGCCCGGTGCGAGTGAGCCGTTCCAGCTCGTATTGATCATTGTGTAGTGCGGCGTGGTCGTCGCGACCTGGGTGCTCCACGCGCTGGACACCGACGAGCCGGCCGGCAGGGTGAACGCCACCTCCCAGCCGGTGATGGGCACGGTGAAGTCGTTCGTGACGACCACCTCGCCCACGTACCCGGTGGACCAGGCGCTGGTCTGGGTGAACGTCGCCGTCGTCGCCTGCGCCGGTGAGGTGAGGGCCAGGGTCGCCGCCACGCCCACCGCCAGAGCCACGAGCACGCCGATGAGCTTCCGCACGGGGATCACCACCATCCACTTGATTGTCCGAGGTGACCCACCATACGACAATCGATCACCACTCATGGATGTCATTTTGTTCGCCATAGTCGAATGCTCAAATGCCGTGGCGAATCAGTCCGGCATACATTCGGCATATCAGCCAAAGTATGCCGACTGATCACCCATGCCCGACATGCGATGGCAGTCACATGCGCGAATCGCAGAACAAATCGGTTATGCGTCCGGCTACGCGAAACGCCCGGAGCCCGGCGGTACGCCGGAGCTCCGGGCGGTGTGTTCGGCGCCCGACTACAGGTTCAGCGTCCAGCTGTCCAGGTAGCCGGTGTCCAGGCTGGCCGAGTCCTGCACCCGCAGCTTCCAGGTGCCGTCGGCGACCTCGCTGGACAGGTCCCGGGTGTAGGTCTGGAAGATGTTGTCGGTGCTGCTGCCGGTCCGGCTGTGCAGCACGTAGGCGCTGCCGTCCGGAGCGATCAGCGAGACCGTCAGGTCACCGATCCAGGTGTGGTAGATGTTCACCTCGATGGTGCTGGCGGCCCGGGCGTTGCCGGCACAGCCGTTGATGACGATCGGACTCTCGGTCGTGCTGTTGTCGCTGATCGGGAAGTCGGTGGAGTTGGTCTGCGAGCAGCCGGGCGGACCGTTGACGGTGAGCGTGAACGGCGCCGACTGCGACGTCTCCGGGCCGGTGCCGACGATGGTCAGCCGGTAGGTGCCGGGTTCGGTCGACGCGGCGGTGGCAAGGGTGAGGGTCGTCGCCCCGCCGGAGGTGACCGATGCCGGGCTGAACGTGGCGGTGACGCCGGCCGGCGCTCCGGTGACGCTGAAGGTGACGGTGTGCGGGTCACCGACGGCGGTGGTGGTGCTGACGGTGGCGCTCGCCGGGTCGCCCGGGTCGACCGTCGCGCCGGCCGGAGCCACCTCGACGGTGAAGTCCTGGGTGGGCGGGACGATGTTGCCGACGTACAGCAGCTTGTTCGGCGAGCCGGTGCCCGGGTTGGTGACGACGCCGTCGATCGCGTCGGCGATCAGCAGGTTGCCGATCTGCGCCGGGGTGTAGCCGGGGTTGGCCGCCAGCGCCAGCGCGGCGGCACCGGCGACGTGCGGTGCGGCCATCGAGGTCCCGTTGATGGTGTTGGTGGCGGTGTCGCCGGTGTGCCAGGCCGAGGTGATGGCGCTGCCCGGGGCGAAGATGTCGACACAGGTGCCGTAGTTGGAGTAGCTGGCCCGTGCGTCGGTGCTGGTGGTGGCGCCGACGGTGATCGCGGCCGGGGTGCTGGCCGGCGAGTAGTTGCAGGCGTTGGCGTTGCTGTTGCCGGCGGCCAGTGAGTAGACGACACCGTCGGCGATGGACCGCGTCACGGCGTCGTTGACCGCCTGGTCGAAGCCGCCGCCGAGGCTCATGTTGGCCACCGCCGACTCGCCCGGCGCGTGGTCGGTGGTCACCCAGTCGATACCGGCGATGACCCCCGCGTAGGTGCCGCTGCCGCTGTTGTTGAGCACCCGTACGCCGACCAGCGTGACGTCCTTGGCGACGCCGTACGCGGTGCCGCCGACGGTGCCGGCGACGTGCGTACCGTGACCGTTGCCGTCGTCGGCGCTACCGCCGTCGACCGCGTCGAACCCGGTGACCGCCCGCCCGCCGAAGTCGCTGTGCGAGAAGCGGATGCCGGTGTCGATGATGTACGCGGTGACACCTGACCCGGAGTTCGGGTAGGTGTAGCTGTTGTTCAGGGGCAGTGCCGACTGGTCGATCCGGTCGAGCCCCCAGGACGGGGTGGGCGTCTGGGTGGCCGCGAGGGAGACGGTACGGTTCTGCTGGACGTACTCGACGGCCGGGCTGGCGGCGAGCCGCTTGGCCGCCTTCTCGCTCATCCTCGCTTCGAAGCCGCGCAGCGCGTCGGTGTAGGTGCGCACCACCGCGGCGTCGTGGCGGGCGGCGACGGCGCGGGCCGCCGCCGGCACCCCGGTGCGGGACACCCGCTCGTCCTTGAACACCACGATGTAGGAGTCGGCGACGGTGGTGGACTCACCGGCGTACAGGACAGGGCCCTCCGCCGGCGCGGCGTTGGCCGGCGCGGCGAAGGCGACCGTGGCTGCGGCGACCGCGGTGGCGGTGAGGGCGAGGCGCCAGTGGCGCCGGGACGGCCGGGAGAAGGTCATCTCCCGCCTCCTTTCGATACCCGGCCGACCCGATTGTGACAGGTCGACCGATGACCGTGAATCTGACTGACACAGATGCTAGTAGGGCAGCCGTACTTCGTGACTTGATCATGTGAGTCTGGATCGGTAGTGGTACCAGCGGGCGCGGGCTTGATGGCGGCGGCGCCACCAGGACCAGCGGAGATGGTGTTCGAGGCTGTGCCAGGCTCTGGTCGCGAGGTTGTACAGCCGTTTGATCTCGACCACGGTCAGCCGGGCGAGTCCGAGGTCGGCCGGTGGTGGTTCGCTGGGGTGGGTGGGTCGGGGTGGTGGCGTGGTCCCGGCCGCGGCGTCGGCGGCGGTGACCGCGCAGACGGCGAGCGCGGCCATGACCAGCACTATGTGCCGCATGATCGGGGTGTGGAGGCGGTTCTGGAACTGGTCGAACCCGAAGTGGTCCTTGCCGAAGCCGTGGTCCTCCTCGATCGTCCACCGCCGGCCGGTCACCCTCACCAACGCGGTCAGGGTCGCCGGAAGGCGCTCCGGTATCCAGCAGTAGAAGTAGGCCAGGTCGTCGGGGTCAGCCAGGCTCCGGCGTACGAGCAGGTAGTGGCGGGGGCTGGCGGTGGCGATCCACGCCCACGCGTACCAGCGGTCGCCTTTGGAACCCGCCCCGCAGGACATGGTCTGCCAGGCGGTGTCGGTGGTCAGGGTGGTGGCAGCGGTGTCGGCGCGGATCTTCGTCTTCCAGCCGGGCAGGGTGATCCGGAACGAGCACGGCACGCCGAGGCTGTAGCCGATTCCCCGGGTCTCGCAGGTGTCGCGTAGTCGCCGGTCCCGGCCGTAGACGGCGTCGGCGGTGCACCACCGCACGGGTACGCCGGCGTCGAGTGTCTCGGTGAGCAGGTCGGTGGCGAGTCGGGGTTTGGTCGCGAACTCGGTGTCGGCGGGGACGCCGGTGGCGGCGCGGCGGGCGTCGTCGTCGAGGTGGGCGGCGGGGATCCACAGGCGGGAGCCGACCAGGGCGTGGCCGGCGCGGGTGGCGTAGGTGGCGTTGACCAGGTTGACGGCGTTGGTGACCTTTCCCGCGCAGCCCACGTACTGGCGGGTCACGCCGCACGTGCCGGTGCCGGTCTTCTCCACGCCGCTCTCGTCGAAGATCAGCGTGTTGTCGCCGTCCGGGTCGGCCAGGCGTGCCACGGCGAAGTCACGGACCACGCCCATCGCCTTGTCGGTGTCCCAGACCGCGCGTTCGAGGAGTCGTTGCATCCGGTCGGGGGTGGTGTCCCCGGCGTGTTCGGCGAGGGTCCAGCAGTTCTTGCGTGGCAGGTCGGCGATCAGGCCACGGACGTACTTGCCGGCCTGCCGTAGTGGTTCGACCCGGGCGAAACACGCGCCGAGGTCTCCCATCAGCGTGGCGAGGTTCTCCTCGACACGACCGGCCTCTACCATGGCCGCTGCGGCCACCTCGTGATCCTTCGTTGTCCACACAACACCGGACGATCATGCGGTGGCCGTCTCCGTCGCCGCACACCCTGTCCGTCCATACCCCACCGCACCGGTCAGGTCACGAAGTACGGCTGCCCTACTAGGCCGAAATCAGATCGATGTAGAGATATGTGATTCAGTCTCATGTTCCCGTATCCTGACCCGTTCGGCCGCCACACACCGACGACACCACCGACCATCGAAACATTTGGCTTCGACGATACAAATTCATCTGATTGATGGCCGAACTCTGGCGACGGACCATCGGACGGCGGGCAAAAATGGGATTCAGCCCGGATTCAGCCCGGATTCAGCTCCGGTTCGGCCCGGTTCAGCCGACCGACGGATACACGCCGGCGGCGTGCAGCACACTGTGGTTGTTCCGTCGCAACTGGGCGAATGCCTCGACTTCGTCGACGAACGTGTCGCGCTCGACACGACCGACCACGCCGGAAACGACCGCCGCGAGGTCGACGTCGGCGCGGTAGACGTACGACGCGTTGCCCTGCAGGGTGGCCTGCCAGGCGGATCCGTCACCGGTCAACCAGGCCGTGGCGACCCCACCCGGATTACGGACGGTGATCCGCTCCCCCGCGTCGGCGTGCCCCAGCCGGGACCAGACCGCCCGCGAGGCGACCACCCCCGAACCGCACGACGGGGTCAGCCCGGCCCCCCGCTCGTACGTCTGCACGTAGATCTCGTCGTCGTCGAGCGCGAACACGAACGACAGGTTCGCCCCCCGTGGCACCACGTCCGTGGCGGCGACGATCCGCAGCCCGGTCGCGACCAGCTCGGCCTCGTCGAACTTCTCCACCACCGCGACCAGATGGTCGTTCGGTACGGCGAGCGCGGTCAACCCCAGCGTCGGGTGCAACGCCGGCACCGGCGTGTCGACGTGCGGCTGCGCCAGGGCGAGCACCGGCTCGGCCGGGTCGAAGTCCACCTTCGGCATCTCGACGGCCGTCTGCCGGACCCCTTCCGGGGTGGATTCCGCCCGCAGCACCACGAAATCGCTGCCGCCGGCCCGCACCACCGCCCGATCGGCCTCCCGGGTGTCCAGCACCAGCCGGCCGACGCAGCGCATGCCGTTGCCGCACAGCTTCGCGAACGACCCGTCCGGGTTGAAGAACGCCGCCTGCGGCACCGCCGGTGCCAGATCGACGAAGTAGACGCCGTCGCCGCCGCCGAGCGGACCGGACCGGTCACACAACTGGCGTACCAGGTGCGGCACGTCCGCGTCGGCGGCGTAGTCACCCGGCCGGCCCTCGATGACGAGGATGTCGTTCTGCGAACCGTGCGCCTTGAGGACCGGCAGGTGTGACCTCATCCGTACCCGCTCCCCCGCCCGCGACCCGCCGCCGCTACCGTCCGACACCGGCGACCAGTGTACGGCGACCGTACCGCCCGCCGTCCGGTGTCCGACCCGGTGAACGTCACACCAGTTCGCGCCGTGCCTTCCGGTAGGGCGTCGACCGGTCCAGGTGGTCGACCGGAACACAGGAGGCATCACCGATGGTGAACCGCAGGCGTACCGCGATCGGCGTGACGGTGTCGGCGGCGGCCCTGGCCGGCGCGCTCGCGCTCGCCACCGGCCTGGCCGCCGCCGGCCAGCACGGCACCGACCCGGCCGGCACCGGCGGCGACCCGGTCGGTGCCGGCGGCGACCCGGTCGGTGCCGGCGGCGACCCGGTCGGTGCCGGCGGCGGCAGCGTCGAACTGGTCGACACGGTACGGCTGCCCGACGGGTTCGCCCCCGAAGGCATCGCGATCGACGCCGAGCGGCACACCGCGTACGTCGGATCCCTCGCCGACGGCGCGATCTTCCGCGCGGACCTGACGACCGGCGTCGGTGAGCTGATCGGCGACGCACCCGGCACTCCGTCGGTCGGCCTGGCCCTCGACGCACAGGGCCGGCTCTTCGTCGCCGGCGGCCCGGCCGGCGACGCCCGGGTGATCGACGCCGACACCGGCGACCTGCTCGCCCGCTACGACCTCGCGACCGTGCCGGAGAGCTTCGTCAACGACGTCACCGTCACCGACGCCGGCGCCTTCTTCACCGACTCCACCAACCCGGTCGTCTACCACCTGCCGACCGACGCCACCGGGGCGCTGCCCGACGCCGCGCAGGTACGCCGGATCCCGCTCACCGGCGACATCGTCTACGACGAGGGCATCAACGCGAACGGCGTCACCGCCAGCCCCAGTGGCACAAACCTGATCATCGTGCAGTCCAACACCGGACTGCTGTTCACCGTGGACCCGGCGACCGGGGTCACCGGCCGCACCGGCGTCGTCGACGTCAACGGCGACGGGCTCCTGGTCGGCGGCGACGGGCTCCTGGTGGTCGACCAGACCCTGTTCGTCGTGCAGAACCGGGCGAACACCCTCGTCGAGCTGCAGATCAACGCCGCCGGCAGCCAGGGCGACATCGTCGGGCGGATCACCGACGAGCGGTTCGACGTGCCGACCACCGTCGCCGCCGCCGGCGACCTGCTCTACCTGCCGAACGCCCGGTTCGGCGTCGAGGTCACCCCGGAGACGACGTACGAGGTGGTGGCGGTGCCGCGACCCTGACAGCAGCCACCACACACGTGACCGCCGCAGGTCGGGTCACCAGCGCAGCGGCAGCTCGTCCAGTACGGCACTCAGCCGGTCGGCGAGCACCTGATGGTCGGCGACCGACGGATGCCAGTGGCAGCCGAGGGAGTCCAGGCCGGCGCTCTCGACGTACCACATCCGGACCCGGTCGTCGCCCCGGTCGGTGCGCTCGGCGACGACCTGGGTGACTGCGTCCCGGAACGCGGTGGTGTTCCACATCTCGTTTGCGGTGACCACGACCTGGGTCCGGTTGCCGTACCGGGCGCGCAACTGGTCGAGGAAGCCGTGGTACGCGTCGCGGTAGGCGGCGCTGAGCGTCTCCGGCGTCCAGGACTCGCCCGGGGCGATGTCGGTGGAGAAGTCGTTGAGGCCGAGGCCGACCACGACGACCTGCGGCCGCCAGCTGCGCGGCGGCGACCAGACGTCGCCGTCGACGGCGAGCAGCGCCCGGTCGTAGTACGTGCGGTAGGTGGTTCCCGGTGAGTGGCCGCCGTAGTTGCGCGCCATGCCCAGGCCCGAGTACCCGTTGATCTGGTAGTCGGCGCCGTACCGGCGGGCCGTGATCGCGCCGAAGCTGCGGTCGGCGTTGGTGGTCCGGTGCACCTCGTCGCCGGTGCAGTCCCGGCTGGTCGACTCGTTGCCGTACCCGGCGGTGTGCGAGTCGCCGATGAACTCGATCTGGCGGTGCCGTGGCGCCGGTGCGGGCAGGACGGCACCACCGGGCCCCGGCACGAAACCGCCGAACCCGCTGGTCGCCCACTGGCTCTCGCTGCGCTTGACCACCCGTACGGTGTGCCGACCGGGCCGTAGCCCGTCGACCCGGTGCGTGATCGCGCCCGGCGTCACCAGGGTGGCGACGGTCCGGCCGTCGATCTGGACGTCGTAGTCGGCGTGCGGGTCGTCCAGGACGATCCCGATGCCGGTGCCCCGGAACCGGCCCTCGAAGTAGACGCCGGGCCAGCTGTACCGCGCGGTGGTGCCGTCGACGACGACCCGACCGGCTGTGTGCACCCGGTCCAGACCACCGTGCCGGTGGTCGGGGCCGCCGGGACCGGCGACCGCCGTGGTCGGCACGGTCGTCCCGAGCAGTACGGCCGCCAGCACGGCGGCCACCGGAACCCTTCGCACCACTGAGCTCCCTCTACCAGACCCCATTGATCGACCACTGTCGACCAATCCCCGACACGGTATCATAAACGTCGATATTTTAGGGGCACGCGGCCAGGATGGATGCCTTAAGGTGCCCCGCATGACGACGGCACGGGAACGGGTGGCGGCATTCTGGGATCAGCACGTGCAGCAGTGGCTCGACGGCCGCGATCCCATGGCGGATCCGCTGCCCGAGTGGTACGCGTCGTTTCAGGGCACCGGCCTGGGTGCGGTGACCCGCGACGGCTTTCCCGAGCCGTACATCGGCGATCTCACCGGCCTGGCCCCCGACGAGCCGGTCGTCGTCGTCCTCGGCCTCAATCCCGGCAAGTACTTCCCGGAGTTCCAGTCCCGGACCGGAACCTTCGCCGAGGAGATTCGACGCTACGGCTCCTACCGGTCCTGGGCCGCGAGCGGCCCCTACCTCCGGGACCCCTGGCAGACCCGGCTCGGGGACAACAAGTACTGGCGGGACCGACGCGCCTTCGCCCGCCGCTGGCTCCACGAGCCGACGCTCACCGAGCGCAACCTGCTGGTGTTCGAGTGCTACCCGTGGCATTCGACCAAGGTGACCGGCAGCATGAAGCCGCCGGCCGACATCATCCGACAGTTCGTGTTCGAGCCGATCGGTGAGCTGGCCACGGACCATGTCTTCGCCTTCGGCAAGCCGTGGCTCGGCGTCGCCGAGAGCCTGGACCTGCCCCCCATCGTCAAGCTCGGTCTTGGCGGCATCCCTTATGGCTCCAATGTCGGCAGCCGCGCCGTCCGGGTCTTCGCACTGCCGTCCGGGCAACGGCTCGTCGTCGAGTGGCATCTGGGAAGCTCCGGCCCGCCGAGCAGCCCCGAGACCGAACTGCTCCGGTGGGCGTTGTCCGACGACTTCCGCCCACCCGCCGGCCCGACCGCCGCGAACCCCACCCCGTCGCCCCGCCGGGGCGACGATGAGCCGCTCGGCTGGTCCCCCGACCTGCGGACCCTTGCCTGGGCCCGCGACCGAGTCTCCGCTGACGACCTGGCCAGGCTGATCACCGCCGATCTGCCGTCGCGGGCCCCGGTGCCCGACCGACTGCCCAACGACTTCTGGTTGGCCGTCGCCGACGCCGCGTACGAGGCCACCTGGAACACCGTCATGCAAGACGCGGCACGGTACGCCGACCAGCCTGCCGAGCCGTGACCGCCACGTCGACTCGCTGGTGGGCGGCGGATGTCGGTGGGCGTGGGTAACGTGCGCCGGCGTGAGCGCCACCGCGACGTACCAGTATCTTCGCCCCTCCGCCCTGGCCGACCGGGACCTGACCCTGCAGACCAGCGGCGGGCCGGCCGCCCACCCCCGGTTCTTCACCGGGTTCCTCACCGCGCCGACGGCTGCCGCCGCCGGGCTGCTGGCGGTCGCCGAGGTGGCCCGCACCCGCTACCACCGGCCGGTCGACCCGGCCAGCCTCGACCCGGTGGTCACCGGCAGCCGGGACCGGCTGCGGTTCGAGTCCTTCTCCGGCTGCTGCGGCGTGTACGCCCGGCTCGACGTGACCCCGGACGGGCTGGACGGTGACATCGTCGCGCACGGCACCACCAACGTCGACGTCAACCCGCCGTTGCGCGAGGCCCTGGCCCGGGTCGGCGGGCTGGACCCGCTGCACCTGTCGGTCGGCCCGGACGATGTGACGGTGTCGACCATGGATGGACAGGTCGTCGAGCGCAAGGTGCCGCTGCCGCGCCGCTGGCTGCGTGGCTTCGCCGAGGTGCAGGTGGTCGCGGCGGCGATGGGCCTACGGGCGGAGATCCCGGTCGCCGAGGCCGCGACGTTCCTGCAGCGGCTGCCCGGTGCCGCCGACCGGTCGGTGCTGTGGGCGGTGCCGGCCGGTCGGTCACTGCGGCTGACCTCCCGCGCCGCGCCCGGTGCCGGGTGCCTGGCCGGCGCCGGTCGGCTGGTCGCGCTGCGCGGCCTGCTGCGGCACGCCGTCGCGTTGCGGGTGTACGGGCCGGCGGTAGCGGCCGGTGCCGCACCGGTGGCCAGCGTCTGGGAGTTGGACCTGGGCGGGATGAGCCTGTCGCTGGCCCTGTCACCGGACCCGACTCGGGGCTTCTCCGGTGAGGGCGGCGTGCTGCGTGATCTCGCCAGTGACGACGTGACCGACGACGCCGAGCTGGTCGGTGCGCTGCTCGACTGGGAGCCGACGGTCGACGTCGACGCGTTGGCCGACGCGGCCGGCATCACCGCTCGACGGGTACGCGCGGCGCTGACTCTGCTCGGCACCGCCGGACGGGTCGGCTACGACGTCGCCCGGGCCGGCTACTTCCACCGGGTGCTGCCCTACGACCCCGGCCGCACCGAGCGGGACAACCCTCGGCTGGCCGGTGCCCGTGCGCTGGTCGAGACCGGCGCGGTGACCGTCGACGACGCGGGCGCGACCGTCCACCATGGCGACGAGGTGTACCGGGTACGGCGACTGCCGGAGGGCGGCCACACCTGCACCTGCGTCTGGTGGGCGCGGCACCGGGGCGGCCGGGGGCCGTGCAAACATGTCCTGGCGACCACGATGGTCACCGCACCGGTGGAGGCGACGGCGTGACCGACCCGCTCGACTTTCTCCACACCGGCGACATCGCCGCCGCCACGGCCACCGTCGACGGCCTCGACGAGACGCAGCGCCGCCGGCTCGGCACCGACCTGGTGGCCCACGTTCGTCGCCGCCGCGACGAGTGGTGGAGCAGCTGGCAGGCCACCGCGCTGGCCATAGCGGCGGTCGGCTGCCTGCCGAGCGCCGCCCAGGTCGCCGAGGTGCTGGGCCGACGCAACGTCTCGCTGCGGCAGGTGCCCGCGACCCCGGTGATCGAGGTGGCCCGCCGCCGGGGCGTCACCTGGCTGGCGGATCTGGCGTACCGGCTCTGCGCGCGTGTCGACCGGTCCACGCCCGGGGACAGCTGGCGGTTCGTGGCCGACCTGCTGCACGCCGAGCAGGCACCGCCGCCGGCCGAGGACCGGTTCGTCCTCGGTTGGGCGGCGATCGTCGGTCGGCCCACCGAGGACGAACGGCGGGCCGCGCTGGTCGATCGGCTGCGCGGGGATCCCTGGCTGGATTCGCTGACACCGCGGCTGTTCGAGGTGGACGGTGTCGGCGACCAGTGGTCCTGGGCCCGGCTCCAGCAGGACGATCAGGACGGTACGGACGCGCCGCTGAAGCTGCCGGCGGCGTTGGCGCAGCTGGCCGCCGACGGCCGGCTCGACCGGTCGATGCTGCTCGACGGCACGCTCGGTCGACTGCTGCGCGGCGAACGGCCGGCCGCGCTGCGGGTCTTCGTCGCGCTGCACGAGGCGCTGGCACCGACCGTGGACGAGGTCCGTGACCGACTGCCGGCGTACCTGCGGTTGCTGGCCGACGGGCCGTCGACGGCGGCCACGGCGGCCCAACGGAGCCTGCGCGCGGTGCCGGACATCGACCTGGATGCGCTGCTCGACACCGCACCCGCCGTCCTGGTCCGGCCGGAGAAGACCCTGGTACGGGCCCAGCTGACCTGGCTGGACCAGACAGCCCGCCGCGACAGGGCCCAGGCGGCGCGGATCGCGCGGGTGCTGGCGGTCGCCGCCGACCACCCGGAGATCGACATCGCCGAACGGGCGAACGCGCTCGCCGCCCGGCACGGCCACCAGGTGAGCGCACCTGCCGAGGTGCGGCACGTCGGTGACACCCTGCCCCCGGCGGGGGCGCCGCCGCCGGTGCCACCGCCGATCACCGGTCCGGACGAGTTGGCCGAGCAGGTGGCCGCGATGTTCGCCGCCGAGTGGACCGCGCCGCTGGAGCTGGAGCGGATCCTGGCCGGCGTGGTCCGGCTGGGCCGCACCGACCGGGCAGGCGTGGCGGCCGCGCTGACGCCGGTGCTCAACCGGGCGCACGCGATGGTCTGGCCGTCGCTGCCGGAAAACAGGTTCGGCGGCCTCACGGTGGTGCTGCGGGTCCTCGCCGGGGCAAGCGACCCGATCGTCGCCGGCACCGACCAGACGGTCTCGGCCCGCGCCTGGGCGTCGCTGTCGGCGGCGTGGGGCCGGGAGCCGACCAGTGGGCAGCGGCCGGCCGACCCGCAGGGGGAAATCCTGCGCCGGCTGCTGCGGACCCGGGTGGCCGAGATCGGGCAGTTCGTCGCGGGGCACGGGACGACGGAGCGGACCGCCGGACCGACCCTGGCCACCCCGACGCTCGCCACCGGGGCGATCGAGCCGGAGGCGTTGTTCGACCGGCTTGCCCGGCTCGACGGGCAGCCGCCGTGGCCAGCGGACCTGGCCCAGGCGTTGCTGCGGCTGCCGGCCGCCGTCGACGAGCCGTTGGCGGCGAAGGCGGCGGCGCTGGGCACCCCGGCCGGGCAGGAGTTGGCGGCCTGGCTGCGCGCCGGCGGCCTGCCCCGAGGGCACCACCGGGTGGTGACGGTGGCCCGGCGGGACCGGCACGGCGGCTACCACTACCGGCACGACCGGCTGCCGCAGCGGCGCCGACTCGTCGACGTGGCCGCGCCGCCGGGGGCCGGCGACCCGTACGGGCTGCTCGATGTGACGCCCCGACCGGTCGACGTCAGGTTGCTGCTCGACGAACGGCTCTGGCCGGCGCAGCTGCCCGGCTACCGGGGGCTGGTCGCCGCGTACACCCTGCCGTTGGTCGCCGGGTGCGCGGACCTCGACGAGCCGGGCGGCGCCGTGCTGCTGCCGATGCTCGCCGAACGCACCGGCGCCGCCGGTCCGGCGCTGGACCTCGCGGTGGCGTACGGGCTGGCCGCCCGGCACGAGGCAGACCGGGTGGCGACCGTCGACGCGCTGCTGATGCTGGCCGCCGACGGCGGGCTCGACCCGACGGCGGTCGGCACCCATCTGGGGTCGCTGGCCGCCGACGGGATGATCACCCTGTCCCGGGTCGTCGGGCCGCTGCGGGACGCGACCGCCGCCGGGGCGCCGCTGACCGTCTGGCGGATCCTGGCCGCCGCGCTGCCGGCGTTGCTGACCTGCCGACCCGCGCCGCGTGGCCTGCCGGACCTGCTGGCGCTGGCCGCGCAGAACGCGGCGACCACCGGTGTACGCATCGACGTGCCGGGGCTCGCCGACGTCGCCGGTCGGGGCGGGTCTAGCCGGCTGGTCACCGAAGCCCGCCGGCTTCGGGACGCGTCGGCGTGACGCGGCAGTGGGACGGATCGGCGTGACGCGGCTGCTGTTTGGCGGCGGTGTGTGGTGCTGCGCCGTCGTCGCGGGACTGATGCTGCCGCTGATCTGGCTGGACGCCGTCGGGCACGAGGGCTACCGCCCGGAGCGGGCGGAGCTGGCGACGGCGGCCAGGGTCGTCGCGGCCGGCCTCGGGCTGGGCGTCGGGTACCTGGTCGGTGTCCGTTCGTCGCCGGGGCTGGAACGCGTCGCCGTCGTCCGCCGGTGGGCGATCGCCGCCGGCGCCGGCGCCGGTGCTGCCGTGGCGCACCTGGTGGCGGACGAGGCCACCTACCGGTACGTCATCCCCGTGGAGTCGGCCAGGGTCGACGGGACAGACCCGGTGGCGGCGATGGCGTGGGCCTGGCTGGTCGGTGCGCTGCTGGCGGTCGGTGCCGCCACGGTCGGGTTCGGAATCGGGCTGTTCCGGCGGGACGACACGCGGGGTCGGGGACGGGGGTGGTACGCGGTCGCCGCCGCCGGGGCGGTCGCCGGTCTGCTCGCCGTACCCGAGTTCGTCCGCGTCGGTGCGGAGCTGGCCACCGCACGGTTCCTGCCGGCGGGGTTCGTCACGGTGCCGGTCGGGCAGCCGGTGCCGGTCGTCCTGCCCACCGGGCGCAGCGCCATCTTCCGCGACCACGGTCAGGAATGGTCCGCCGAGGACTGTCAGGTCACTGACTCCGGTGGTGCCAGGATCCGGGTGAGGGCGCCGTCGGTGCCGTTCACGGACAACAGCGACAGCATCGTGACGGTGGTGCTGGGCACCGTCGAGGTGTCCAGCACCACGTCCGTCAGCGTGGAGTGTCAGGGCCTGCCGGGGCAGGTCTACCAGGTCGGTGCGGCGCCGACCGTCGACGGACCGCTCGGCCCGCTGCTGTACGTCCCGGCCTGGGTCCTGCCGGTGGGCGGCGCCCTGCCAGGGTTGGTACTGGCCGTGGCGGTGGCCCTGGTCCGGCGGGGTCAGTCCTCGGCGCGCCAGCGGTAGTACTCGGTGGCCACCGCGTCGACCGGTCCGCGCCAGGTGTCCTGGTTGTACGGGCTGATGTACGGGCTCAGCTCCTGCATGATCTTGCCGAACTTCGGCTTGTCGTGGATTCGGGCGTCGTCGGCGGTGTGCGCGACCGAGCGTTCGAGCAGGTGCACGTAGACGTCGTCGATGGAGTAGAGCCACCGGGCCGTCACGCTCATCTCCACCGGCAGCGTGCCGGCGTCGGACTCGGTGAAGATCTGGGCCACGTTCTCCTCGGCGCCGGGCTTGATCCGCCCGACGATGACGGTCAGGTGCCGCTCGCCCGGGTCCGGTTGCGCCCCGGCGTCGTCGGCTGGCGCCCACCGGTAGAACTCCTTGGCGACCGAGTGCGACGGGTTCTGCCAGTTGCGCGGGTACGGGGTGACGTACGGGCCGATCGCCTCGGCGATCTCCTTGAACGCCGGCAGCCCCCGGTTCTGGCCGGAGATCGCCGGGTCCTCGTTGCGTTCCACGATGTGGATGTAGAGGTCGTGGTGGGACAGCAGGATGCGTCCGATCACACCGAAGTCCTGTGGCCGGGTGGCCTTGTCGTAGTGGCCGAACACCTTGGCGATCTTGTCCTCGCTGCCCGGCACCATGCGGCAGACGATCACGTTTCGGAAGACCATGACAAACTCCTCGCAGAACGGTGGGATCAGCCCGGGTCGGTACGCCCGGTGGTCAGGTGGTGGCTCAGCCGGGCCGGTGGGCCCGACGGTCAGATGGCGGCTCAGCCTGCGGCGGTGAACCGCACCGGCAGCTCCAGCAGGCCACGGAACGGTGACGCCGCCGGCAGCCGGGGCACCCGGTCGACCGGTACGGCCAGGCACAGGTCCGGCAGCCGGTGCAGCAGGGTGCCGATGCCGATCCTTGCCTCGATGCGGGCCAGTGAGACCCCGAGGCAGTAGTGCACGCCGTGGCCGAAGCCCAGATGCGGACCGCGTTCGCTGGTCACGTCGAGCCGCTGCGGGTCGGTGAAGTGGTCCGGGTCGTGGTTGGCCGAGTTGAGTACGACGCCGACCGCCGCACCGCGCGGGATGCGTACGCCGTCGTACTCGATGTCCTCGGTGGCCACCCGGGGGCTGGCGATCGGCAGCGGGCCGTCGAAGCGCAGCAGTTCCTCGACCGCGCCGGGCAGCAGCTCCGGCCGCTGCCGCAGCAGGTCGAGCTGGTCGGGGTGGGTCAGCAGCGCCAGCATGGCGTTGCCGATGAAGTCGGCGGTGGTCTGGTGGCCGGCGAACAGCAGCAGGAACGCGGTGGAGACCAGCTCCCGCTCGGAGAGCTTCCCGTCCTGGTCGCAGGCGTCGATGAGGGCGCTGACCATGTCGTCGGCCGGTGCCACCCGCTTGGCCCGGACCAGCCCGGTCAGGTAGTCGTGCAGCAGCAACTGCACCTGCTGCACGGCGGCCCGTTCCTGCTCCGGCGGCCGGCTGGCCGATCCGGAGGTACGGATCACCTGGGTCCAGCCGAGCACCTGTTCGTGGTCGGCCCTGGGCACGCCGAGCAGTTCGCAGATCACCACCATCGGCAGCGGTACGGCGAAGTCGTGCATCAGGTCCGCCTCGCCCCGGGGCGCGAACTTGTCGATGAGGTCGTCGACGACCTGGGTCACCCGGGGCCGCAGCGCCTCGATGCACCGGGGCGCGAACGCCTGGGACACCAGTCGCCGCAGCCGGCTGTGCTCCGGCGGGTCGGAGTTGAGCATGTTCTTGTTCAACCCGTCCGAGTTCGGCCCGAAGAACCGCAGGTAGTGGCCTTCCGGGCCGTACAGATCCTTGGACAGCCGGTGGTCGGTCAGCGCGGCACGGGCGTCGTCGTAGCGGGTGATCAGGTAGGAGTCGAACCGGGGTGAGGAGACCAACTGGACCGGGTTCTGTTCGCGCATCCGGGCGTAGGTGGGGTACGGGTCGGCGGCGTACTCGTCGGTGAAGAACTCCCCGGCGGGTACCGGTCGTTGCGCATCGGCGGTCATCGCGTCTCCTCCGGCTCGCTCGGCACGCTGTGCAGCACCTGACTCGGCACGCTGTGCAGGACCTGGTAGGTGTGTCGCTGCGCGGACTCCCGCAGGTCCCGGATCACCCGCAGCAGCCGGTCCCGCTGGGCGCTGCGACCGAAGGCGTCCAACCGGCCCCGGTCGGCCCAGTCGGTGACGATCAGGTAGCTGCGCGGGTCGTCGGCGTCGCGGAGCAGGTCCTGACGCAGGCAGCCGGCGAGCGTCCGGATCTGGTCGGCGATCGCCCGCCATTCGTCCTCGAACCGCTGCTCACAGCCGGGTCGGGTGCGCATCGCCAGGATCGCGCGGACGGCGCCGGACGGCGGTGACGTGGTCACCGTGGACCGCCGCCGAACACCAGGTGCAGGTGGTGACGCAGCGCCTCGGCGTCGATCGGTTGGCTGCGGAAGCCGACGTGGCCGTCCGGTCGGATCAGGTACGCGGCGGCACCGGTGATGCCGTACCGGGTGCGCACCGCCCCGTCGGTGTCGCGGACCACCGGCGGATGCGGCAGCGACGGCGTCGCCGCGTCCGGGCCGACGATCAGGTACACCTCGACCTCGCCGTACGCCTGGTCCCGCACGTCGGTGCCGATCTTGTCGACCAGGGCGAGGGTGGTCTCGTCGGTGCTGTCGGCGTAGAGCAGCAGGGTGTGCCGGGTGCCCCGGGTCAGGTCCCGCAGCCGCAGCGGATGCCCGACCCCGGGGCGGTGCAGCCCGTACACGTCGGGGGCGCGGTCGCCGGCCGCCGGGCCGGCGCGCAGCGCGTCCGGGTCGGCCACCGCCTCACCGACCAGTGGACTGTCCGCGTAGCTGACCAGCATCGACATCTCCTGCAGGAACTGGCCGGTGAGGTCCTCGCGCTCCAGTTCGTCGGTGAACGCCAGCCGCACCGCGCGGCCGACGACCTGTTCGCCCTGCGGTCGGCGTTCGATCTGGTAGCTGTCGAGCAGTCCGGGCGCGGCCAGGCCACGCACCGCCAACGCCAGTTTCCAGGCCAGGTTCCAGGCGTCCTGGATACCGGTGTTCATGCCCTGGCCGCCGGCGGGTGGGTGCAGGTGGGCGGCGTCGCCGGCGACGAAGACCCGCCCGACGCGGTAGCGGTCGACGATGCCGTGACTGATCCGGAAGATCGACGACCAGCGCAGGTTCGACGCCGTCGTGCCGGCCGGAGCGAGCTGATCCAGGACCGTCTGGACATCGGCGAGGGTGGGTTCGTCGAGTTCGGCGCTGAACCCGGGCGGGGCGTTCTCGCCCCGGGTGGCGGCGAAGTAGCGCGGCGGCGCCATCGTCGCGATCCGGTACCGGGACTCACCCCGCAGCGGTACGCAGACCAGCATGTTGTCCAGCTGGCCGTCGGTCTCGTGGATGAACCGCAGCAGGTGCCCGGCCGGCATGTCCCAGTCGAGGTCGACGTCACCGAGCATGAACAGTTGCGGGAACCGGCCCAGCCCGCCGGTGAAGGTCAGCCCGAGCAGCTGGCGGACGGTGCTGTGCGCGCCGTCGGCGCCGACGAGGTACTGGGCCCGGATGGTCCCGGTCGTGCCGTCGGCGTGCGCGACGGTGGCGGTGACGCCGTCGTCGTCGCTGGTGAAGCCGGTGAGCGCGGTGCCGCGCCGGGGCCGTACGCCGAGAGCGGCGAGCCGGTCGGTGAGGATCCGTTCGGTCTCGTACTGGGGCAGGCCCAGGTGCGCGTACGGCAGGTCCGGCAGCTCCCAGCTGCCCCGGTACACCTGGTGGCCGTTGACGAAGACCGCCTGGCCGGTCAGCCAGCTGCCGGCGTTCATCGCCTCCCCGACGACGCCCTGGTCCTCCCAGATCTCCATGGTGCGGCAGTGCACGCCGATCGCCTTGTCCGCCTGGGCGGGCGGGCTGGTGAGCGTGTCGATCACCCGGCAGTCGATGCCTCGGCGGGCGAGTTCGATCGCGGCGGTGAGCCCGGTCGGGCCGGCTCCGACGATCAGCACGTCGGTGCTGTCGGCCGGTGCCGCCGGTGGATCGGTCGACGCCGTTGGCGGGTCGGTCGGCGGGTCGGCGGGGTGGAAGATCCGGGGGCGGATCCCGACGAGGAACTCGGCGATCGGGCCGGCTTCGGCCCGTTCGTGGTCGGGGTCGGAGATCCACCGGCGGAACTGTTCCTGGCTGCGCCACTCGGCGAAAATGTGGTGCACGGGGGTGCCGGGTTCGCGCAGCAGCTCCTCACGCAGGTAGCCGTCCACCCCGGACAGTCTGCTGACGACCTCGGCGTGCCCACGGTGGAACTCGTCGACCCGGTCGGCCGGGACGGTGATCGCCACGTCGACGTAGATCCGGGTGTCGGCGCCGGACCGGCCACGCATCACCCGGTAGCTGCCGGCGTCCGGTGGTTCGCAGGCGGCCGCCACGGCGTCGGCCCACTGCCGGGCGAGAGGCCCGTCGAGGTGGTCGCGCAACGCGTCGTCGTCGGCCCATTCGGTGACCGCGACGAAGGTACGCGGATCGGTGGCGTCGACGAGCAGTTGGCGCAGTCGGTTGCCGGGCGCGGCGCCGATGCCGTCGGCGACGGCCTGCCACGCTGACTCCACAACCGTCTCGAATCCGCTGCGGGCGCGGACCCGGAGCATCGTCCTGATCATGTGGTCCCCCTGAACGGCGTGCGGTGGACCTGACCTTGTCCGACACCGCGTCACCCGGCCGTCAACGCCGTACGGGGCCCAGTGGGTGGCCGGTGACGCGCCGGCTACCCGTCGGGACGATGATCTGCAGGCGTGCGCTCAGCCGACCGCCCCGGCGGTGAACAGCGCCGCCTGTTGCGGGTGCAGCAGCGGCGCGGGCAGCCCGATCTCGGCCAGCACCCGGCCGGGCAGGACCGCCTCGCCCCGCTGCAGCCAGGCCGGCGGGCGCACCTGCAACGTCGCCGGCGCCGGGCCGATCCGCAGTGGACTCACCCGGTAGCGGCGCTGCGGGTCGAGGCCGGCCAGCCGCAGCGGCACCGGCAGCGCCGACCGCGCCGCGTCGAGTGCCACCAGAGCGAACACGCCGGCGCTGCGGTCGGCGTCGACGACCCCGTACAGCTGCCGGGCCGGGTCGGGGCTGTCGGTACGCACCAGCGTCCCGGTGTGCAGCAGCGGCCGCAGCCGCCGGTACGCGGCGATCCACCCGGCGACGTCGGCACGTTCGGCGTCGGTCGCGGCGGTCAGGTCCCATTCGATCCCGGCGTGCCCGAACAGCGCGGTGGCCAGCCGGAAACCCAGGTCGGTGGCCCGGCCGGTGACGTGCGCGGTGCCGGCACCCAGATGCCCGCCGAG
Organism: Solwaraspora sp. WMMA2101; assembly: GCF_049179175.1. NCBI lineage: Bacteria > Bacillati > Actinomycetota > Actinomycetes > Micromonosporales > Micromonosporaceae > Solwaraspora > Solwaraspora sp. WMMA2101. The sequence goes on from NZ_JBMHMA010000006.1 coordinate 449,641, forward strand.
GTACTCCAGCGGCATCAGTACGCTGGTCCAGCGCAGGATCCGCTGCCGGTCGAGCGGATCGTTGGTGTCGGAGGTCCAGAACCGGTCGACCAGTTCGCCGATGCCCAGGTCGATGCGGCCGCCACCGGAGGCACAGCTTTCGATCTCCAGGTCCGGGTGGGTCACCCGCAGGTCGGCCAGGAGCCGGTACAGCGCCGTGGTCTGCCGGTGCGCGCCGCCCGCCGCGAGCAGGTCGCGGTTGTGATCCCACTTGAGGTAGGCGATCGGGTACGTGTCGAGCAGCGCGCCGAGCCGCTCCCGCAGATACCGGTAGGCGTCCGGGTTGTCCAGGTCGAGCACCCGCTGGTACCGCCAGGTCGGGGCGTGCGTCGGCCCGAGCAGCCAGTCGGGGTGGGCGCGGGCGAGGTCGGAGTCGGGGCTGACCATCTCCGGTTCCACCCAGAGCCCGAAGTCCATGCCCCGGGAGCGGACCCGGTCGACCAGCGGCCCCAGGCCGGCCGGCCAGCGCTGCGGGTCGACGGACCAGTCGCCGAGCGCCCGCCGGTCGTCGACCCGGCCGGTGAACCAGCCGTCGTCGAGGACGAAGCGTTCGACGCCGACCTGCGCGGCGGCGTCGACGAGCCGGGTCAGCCGGTCGAGATCGTGGTCGAAGTAGACCGCTTCCCAGGTGTTGAGCACCACCGGTCGGGGTCCGCGCAGTGGCCGGCGGGCCCGGATCCAGCCGTGCAGCCGCTCGGAGAGTCCGTCGAGTCCGGCGTCGGAGCAGACGGCGACCGTCCACGGCGTGGTGTAGATGCTGTCGGGCGGCAGGATCATCTCGCCGGGGGCGAGCAGTTCACCGGCGCCGAGCAGGCTGTGCCCGGTGGCCTGGCGTTCGGCGTACAGCTGCTTGTCGCCGCTCCACGCCAGGTGCACCGCCCAGACCTGGCCGTGCCGGAACCCGAACCCGGCGGTGCCGGCGACCATCAGGTACGGGTCGTCGTGGCCGGGTCGGCCGTGGCGGGTCTGCCGGGTCCACGTGCCGTCGCGCATCCGGCCACGCTGCGGGCGCCGCTCGTGGGCCCACAGCCCGGTGAAGTCGAGCACCTCATCGGCCTGCTCCGGCACCGGCAGCACGACGTCCGCCGCCGTCAGGTGCAGGTCGACCTCGGCGGTGTTGCGCACCTGGTGGCGGACCCGCAGGACGCCCTGCTCGCTGAGCGAGACATCGGTGGTGACCCGCAGCCCGCCGGCGGCGGGGCCGCACTCGATCACCAGGTCACGGGGACCGGTCCGGCCGACGGTGTGCAACCGCAGGTCGTCGACGGGTCGACCGGCCCCGGGTCTGCCGTCGCCGGGCCGCCCGGCCCAGTGTCCGGCGATGCCGGGCCGGCCGGTCCAGCCCTGACCCGGGGTGGGCAGCAGGGTGAGCCGCAGCGGCTGGTCGACCGCGCTGGGTGGCACCGGCGGGGTCGCCGCCTCCGCCAGATCGGTCAGCTCGGCCTCGGTGAGGTCGCCGAGGTCGCCGCCCCAGTGCAGGACGACCGGTGGGTACGGGCCACGGGCGTCCAGCACGAGGCTGGCGCCCGCGGCCCGCAGGTGCGCGATCAAATGGTCACTCCGCTACCGGGATGGACTGGGACTTCAGGGTATCCACGGTAGAGGTCTGCGCGGCGGTCAGCGCGTCCAGCAGGGTGCCCTGCCCGGAGACCGCCGCCTTGAAGCCGTCGGAGGCGTCGGCGTAGGTCTGGGTCATCGTCGGGCCCCAGACGAAGTCCGCGGCGACCTGCGCCGACGCCTCGGCGAAGACCTCGTAGATCGGCTGGCCGCCGTAGAACTCCACGCCCTCGCGCAACGCCGGCAGCTGGGCACCGGCGGTGGTCGCCGGGTAGAGGTTCGCCTCGGCGTTGAGCAGGGTCAGCGCTTCCTCGGAGGTGTTCAGCCAGAGGGCGAACTGAGCTGCCTCGTAGACGTGCTCGCTGCCCCGGAAAACGGCGGTGGAGGAGCCGCCCCAGTTGCCGGCGCTCTGGTCACCGGCGTTCCACTGCGGCATCGGCGCGACCGCCCACTTGCCGGCGGTGTCCGGCGCGCCGGAGCTGATCGAGTTGGCACCCCACACGGCCGACACCCAGGTCCAGGCGGAGCCGCTGTTGTAGGCGTTGTCCCACTCGGTGGTCCACGGCGGCACGGTCGAGACGAGGTCCCGGTCGATCAGGTCCTGCCAGTACTCGGCGACCTGGGTGGTCTGCGGGTCGGTCAGGTCCACCGTCCACTGGTCGCCGTCGTTGGCGAACCACCGGCCGCCGGCCTGCCAGGCCAGCCCGGCGAACTGGTTGATGTCGCTGGAGGAGAAGTTGGTGATGTAGCCGCCGGCGGCGCGGACCGTCTCGGCGGCGGCCGCGTACTCGGCCCAGGTGGTCGGCACCTCGATGCCGTTGGCCTCGAACAGGTCCGCCCGGTAGAACAGGGCCATCGGTCCGGCGTCCTGCGGTACGGCGTACGCCGAACCCTCCTCGCCGAAGCTGACCTGCCCCCAGGTCCAGTCGACGAACTGGTCCTGGGCGTCGAGCACGATGTCGCAGGCACCGAGGTCGACCAGGCCGTCCTGGACCCGGAAGCTGGGCAGTGCGTCGTACTCGATCTGGCCCAGGTCCGGCGCGTTGCCGGCCCGCAGCTGGTTGAAGAAGTTCTGGTAGGTGCCACCGTTGCCGTTCGGCCCGGTCTGCACGTTGACCTGGATGTCGGGGTTCTGCTCGTTCCAGACCTCGACCACCTGCTCGATGCCGGGGATCCAGGAGGTGAAGTCGAGGGTGACCGGGCCTTCGGCCGGGCTGCAGTCGGTGGCGGCGTCGGTACCGGTACCGGCATCGCCGGAGTCGCCGGAGGAGCAGGCGGTCAGCGCGAGCGTGCCGGCGAGCAGTACGCCGACCGTCGAGGCGGGGAGTCTCATCGAAATCCTTCTCTCGTTATCGGTGGGTGGACGAGGTACGGCGAAATAGGCAGGGTTCACTTGACCGAGCCGGCCCCGAGGCCGGTCCGCCAGAAGCGTTGGAGCAGCAGGAACGCGGCGACCAGCGGCACGATCGACAGCAGCGCGCCGACGAGCACCAGGCCACGCAGTTCGGGCAGCTGGTTGACCTGGGTGTTCCAGGTGTAGAGGCCGAGGGTGACCGGGAACAGCCGCTCGTCGCCGAGCATGATCAGCGGCAGCAGGAAGTTGTTCCAGACCGCGACGAAGTGGAACAGGAAGATGGTGACCAGCGCGGGCAGCATCAGCCGGGTGGCGACGGTGAAGAAGGTCCGTACCTCACCGGCACCGTCGAGGCGGGCCGCTTCCAACAGTTCGTCCGGCACGCTGGCGGCGGCGTAGATCCGGGCCAGGTAGACCCCGAACGGGTTGACCAGGCTGGGCAGGAAGACCGACCAGAAGGTGTTGGTCGCCTCGAACCGGCTGAAGATCAGAAACAGCGGCAGGGCGAGCGCGGTCGCCGGCACCAGCACCCCGCCGAGCACCACGTTGAACAGCGTCTCCCGGCCGGGGAACCGGTACTTGGCCAGGGCGTACCCGCACATCGCGGCGAGCAGGGTGCCGATCAGGGCGGCGCCGCCGGTGTAGGCGAGGCTGTTGAGGATCCACCGCGGGAACACCCCGTCGCGGTAGGTGAGGACCTCGGTGACGTTGTCGACCAGCGAGAAGTCGTCGAACCACAGGGGCGCGCCCTGGGTGACCCGCCCGTCGGGTTTCGCCGAGGCGACCACCAGCCACCAGATCGGCACCAGGAAGTACGCGGTGCAGACCAGCATGACCAGGGTCGCGGCGGACCGCGACAGCAGCGACTCGCGGGTCGACGTACCGGTGGACGTGCGGCCGGCGGGGGTCCGGGCCGGGGCGCTCATCGCGCGCTCCGACGCTGGGTGAACTTCAGGAACGTGAACGACAGCGCGAAGGTCGCCAAGGCGAGCACCACCGAGAAGGCCGCGGCCAGGTTGAAGTTGGGGATCGACGAGGTGGAGTAGACGGTCAGGTTCGGGGTGTAGCTGCTGGACACCGCCGAGCTGAAGGTGCGGAACACCTGCGGTTCGGCCAGCAGTTGGAGGGTGCCGATGATGGAGAAGACGGTGGTCAGCACGATCGCCGGCATCACCATCGGGATCTTGATCGACCAGGCGATCCGGGCCGGACCGGCGCCGTCGAGCCGGGCCGCCTCGTAGATCTCCGGCGGGATCGCCAGCAGCGACGAATAGATGATCAGCATGTTGTAGCCGACGTAGACCCAGGTGACGACGTTGGCGATGGACCACAGCACCAGGTCGGCGCCGAGCAGGTCGACCCGGCCGGTGACGGCGGCGAACGGCGACAGGTTGGGCGAGTACAGGAAACCCCACATGATCGCCGCGACGACGCCGGGCACCGCGTACGGCACGAAGAAGGCGAGCCGGAAGAACCGCCGCCCACGGACCAGACCGGAGTCCAGCAGCAGAGCCAGCAGCAGGGCGACGCCGAGCATCACCGGTACCTGGACCACGCCGAACAGCAGCACCCGGCCGATCGAGGACCAGAACGGGCCGTCGGTGAAGACCCGCTGGTACTGGGCGAGCCCACCGAAGACTTCCCGGGCCGGGCCGAAGGTGCCGGTGCGCTCCACGACGTACAGCGACTGGACCACGGCGTAGCCGATGGGGACGGCGTAGAAGAGCGCGAAGAGCGCCCCGAACGGCACCACGAAGATCGCGATGGCGCTCTTGTGCGGTACGGGTGCCCGGCGGCGGCCGGTTGCCGTCGACCGCGCCGTACGGGATCTGATCACCGGGCCGACTCCTCTCTGACCACCCGGACCTCGCCGGGGCCGACCCGCAGCCGCCCGTCGACCGGGGTCCCGGTGACGAGCTCGTAGCCGGTGGCGGCGTGGCGGATCTCCCGACGGCCGTGGTTGACGACGAACAGGTAGCTGCGGTCGGCACCGACGCGGCGGATCACCTCGACCGAGCCGTCGTTCTCCGGACCGGGCGGGATAACCCCGGCCCCGTCGACGGCGGTACGCAGCACGCCGCGCAGCCCGTCGGGGGCCAACGCGGTCGCCACGTACCAGGCGGTGCCGGCACCGTGGGCGTTGCGGGTGACCGCCGGGGTGCCGGGCAGCGGGCCGTCTGCGTAGCGGGCGAGGGTCGCGGCGGTGGTGGTGCGCAACCGCTCGGTCCACCATCGGGCGTGTGCCCCGTTGTCCAGGGCGACCTCGGCACCGGGCGGCAGCGGGACGAACTCCTCGCCGACCACGCCGAGCAGGTCGCGGAAGGCACCGGGGTAGCCGCCGAGGCGGATCCGGTCGTGCTCGTCGACGATGCCGCTGTAGAAGGTCACCAGCAGGTGGCCGCCCGCGTCGACGTAGTCGGCCAGCCCTGCGGCCTGCTCGTCGGTCACCAGGTGCAGACACGGCACGACGACCAGCCGGTAGCCGGTGAGATCGGCGTCGGGGGCGACGACGTCGCAGGTGACGCCGAGCTCCCGCAGGCCGGTGTAGGCGGCGTGCACCTGGTCGAGATAGCGGATCTCGGTCGACGGGCGGGCCGGACCGTCGGCCGACCACCAGGACTCCCAGCTGAACAGCATGGCCACGTCGGAGCGGACCCGGGTGCCGACGACCTCACCGACGCGGTCGAGCACCTCCGACAGCCGCAGCACCTCCCGCCAGGTGGTGGTGTCGGTGCCGGCGTGCGGCAGCATCGCCGAGTGGTACTTCTCGGCACCGGCGGCGGAGGCCCGCCACTGGAAGAAGCAGATCGAGTCGGCACCCCGGGCGACGTGGGTGAGCGAGTTGCGGATCATCTGGCCCGGCTCCTTGGCGAGGTTCCAGGGCTGCCAGTTGACCGCGCCGGTCGCCTGCTCCATCAACATCCACGGCGCTCCCCCGGCCAGCCCCCGGGTGAGGTCGGCGGCGAAGGACAGTTCCGCGACCGGGTCGCCGAGCCGGTGGTCCAGATAGTGGTCGTTGGCGACGATGTCCAGGTCAGGAGCCCAGGACCAGTAGTCTAGGTTCCTGATATGGGCGGTTACCATCAGATTCGTGGTGATCGGCGCGGCGCTGTGCCGGCGCAGCACCGCCGCCTCGGCCCGATAGTGCTCCAGCAGCTGCGCGGAGCTGAACCGGTGGAAGTCCAGTAGCTGCGCCGGGTTGGCCACCGACAGGTTCGCCCGGGGTGGGTCCACCTCGTCCCAGTCGCCGTAGCGCTGACTCCAGAAGGCCGTGCCCCAGGCGTCGTTGAGCGCCTCGACGCTGCCGTAGCGCTGCCGCAGCCAGCGCCGGAACGCGACCGCGCTGGTCTCGTCGTAGCACAGCGCGTTGTGGCAGCCGAGCTCGTTGGAGACGTGCCACAGCGCCAGGGCGGGGTGCCCGCCGTAGCGGCGGGCGACCTGCTCGACCAGCGCCAGGGCGTGCTCGCGGAACACCGGTGAGCTCGGGCACCACGCCTGCCGCCCGCCGGGGAACCGGGTGGTGCCGTCGGCGGCCTGCGGCAGCACCTCGGGGTGGCGGGTGGTCAGCCAGGGCGGCGGGGAGGCGGTGCCGGTGCCGAGGTTGAGCCGGATGCCGGCGTCGTGCAGCAGGCCGATCACCTCGTCGAGGGCGGCGAAGTCGTACTCGCCCGGCCGGGGTTCGATGCTCGACCAGCCGAAGATGTTGATCGCCACCAGGTCGACGCCGGCCTGCCGCATCAGCGCGACGTCCTCGCGCCACACCGTCGACGGCCACTGCTCCGGGTTGTAGTCGCAGCCCAGTGCGATGCCGCGGATCGACGGCAGCAGTGGTGCGGCCGACCGGTCACGGGGCGGTGTCATCGGGATGTCCTCGCTGTGCGTCGCGGATGTGTGTGCACGTGCACACATTTCGTCGCGTGAACAACCGGCGAACGAATGTGTGAACGTGCACACGTTAGAGCCGGGTTCCGCCGCAGGTCAAGGGCCGGCCGCTACAGTGATCGGCGTGAACCGGCCGAGACCGACGACGAAGCGGGCCACCGTGCACGACGTCGCCGCCGCCGCCGGCGTGTCCCGGGGCACCGTCAGCCGGGTCCTCAACGGCGGCTACGTCTCCCCCACCGCCCGCGCCGCGATCCTCGCCGCCATCGCCGAGGTCGGCTACGTGCCGAACACCGCCGCCCGTAACCTGGTCACCCAGCGCTCCCAGGCGGTCGGCTTCATCGTGCTGGAACCGCACTCGCTGTTCCTGGAGGACCCGAACATCGGGGCGATCATGCTGGGGGCCAACGCGGTGCTCTCCACCGCCGAGTACCAGATGGTCAACCTGGTGGTCGACTCCGACCGCGACACCGAACGGGTCGCCCGCTACCTCAGCGGCGGTTTCGTCGACGGCGCGGTGATCGTCTCGGCCCGGGTGCACGACCCGATCACCCGGGTCGTCACCGACCTGAAACTGCCGGCCACCTTCGTCGGGCATCCGCCCGACCTGGCCCAGGAGATCCCGTACGTCGGGGTCGACAACGTCGGTTCGGCACGCGAGATCACCGCGCGGCTGGCCGCCACCGGCCGGCGGCGCATCGGCATGATCGCCGCCGCCCTGAACCGCGACTCCGGCGCCGACCGGCTCACCGGTTTCCGCCAGGGCCTCGGCGACCGGTTCGACCCCCGGCTGGTCGTCGAGGTCCCGCTCTACGACTACTCGTGCGGCGTCAGCGGCATGCAGACCCTGTTGGAGCGGGCACCCGACCTCGACGGTGTCTTCGCCGCCTCGGACGTGGTCGCGGCCGGAGCGATCCAGACCCTGCGCGAGGCCGGCCGGACCGTACCGGCCGACGTCGGCGTCGTCGGCTTCGACGACAGCGCCTGGGCCCGACGCACCAACCCGCCGCTGTCCACCGTGCACCAGCCGGCGAAGGAGATCGGCGCCCGCGCCGCCGACCTGGTGCTGTGCCAGCTCAACGGGGCACCCGTCGCACCCGGCGGGGTGCTGCTGCCCACCCCCGTCGTCTGGCGCGGATCCGCCTGACCGAAGCGGGCCGGCACGGCAGGTCAGCCCTGGTGGATCGCCTCGCCGGCGATCTCGATCAGCACCTTCTTGCCGACCAGGAAGCCGCCGCTGTCCAGCACCACGTTCCAGACCAGACCGTACTCCTCCCGGTCGATCTCGGCGGTCGCGCTGAACCCGAAGATCTCCTGCCCGTACGGATCCCGTCGGGCACCACCGAACTCGACCTGCAGGTCGACCGGGCGGGTCACGCCCTTGACAGTCAACTCGCCGGTCAGCACGAACCGCCGGGCGCTGGCCTGCGTGGCCGGCGGTGCCGGCGTCGTGCGGCCGGGTCGGTGGCCACGCAGCCGGGCCCAGTAGAAGATCGGGTCGTCGGCCTGCTGCCACTGGATGCCGGTGCTGCGGTACTCCAGCGTCGGGTGTCGCTCGACATCGAGGAAATCGGCGCTGCGCAGGTGGGTGTCCCGCTCGGCATGGTTGGTGTCGATACTGGCCGTCCGGATGCTCGCCACCGCCTGCGACCGCAACGGGTCGTCCTCGACCACGATCGTCGCGCCGCCCTGGGTGAACTCGCCCCGTACCGGACTGACCATCATGTGGCGGGCAAGGAAGCCGATCCGCTTGTGGGCCGGATCGAGCTGGTACACACCCGGCGCCGGGATGGTCATTCCACCCCAGGACCGGGTGGCGGAGCCGTTCATCGTTTACGTGTCCCCCGGTAGCTGGTACCTGTTTGCCCAGCATAGGTGGGGTGTGTAGGCCAACTGCCAGCTGCGGGTGCGGGTGGATCCTCACGTGGGCCGGCTGAGCGCCCGGCCAGTGGTGGCCCCGGCCACCCGCGCCACCCGCGCGGGATCGGCCACGACCGGACGGCACCGGGCCCACCGGAACGCAATTCCTCTTCTCGTTTTCTCCGACACTTCACCTCCCTTCGGGCGGAAAAGGCCCAGATCGATGACGAAACGCTCGCCGCACCGGCATCCGCAACCGGGAATCGACGATTTTCCGTGCTACAAAATCCCGTAGCACCCAGCCGTTGCGCGAAACGTGAAAGGGGCAACCTCTTTGAGGATCATTCGATTTTCCACACGCAGCAGAGTCGGCGCACACCGCGCCGTCGAACCACGTTCGGTCGGCAACCGGAAAAGGCGACTCGTCCTCGGATCCATTGTCGCGTCGGCCTTGTTCGCCGGCGCCACCATCGCACCGCAGGCGTACGCCACCACGGACTTCACCGGTCCCGGCATCCGCACGAGCGTGATCGACGCCGCGACCGGCGAACCGGTCGCCGACATCTGTGTGTTCGCCGTACCGGTGTTCACGTTCAGCTTCGCGGACGTGTGCCCGACACGCAGCGACTCGCGTGGACGAGTCAATGTCCCGGTTCCCGGGACCGGCTCGTACAACCTGTTCGCCCTGCCCGATTCGGGCAGTCGGTACGGCGCACAATGGGTGGGCCAGACCGGTGGCACGGGCACCCAGAAAGAGGCACGGTGGTTCACTTTCACCGCCGATGAGGTCAAGCCGGGCCCGACCATCCGACTGGACGACCGGTCGGTCGTGACCGGCGTACTGACCGGGTCCGACGACGCCGCCCTGGCCAACGGCACAGTCGGCATCGTCGCACCGGTCCCGGACGGTTCCCGGGATCCGCGCTACTCGCCGGTAGCCGAGGACGGCATGTTCATCATCGACTGGCTCGGGCCGTACCAGTGGCCCTTGCTGTTCAAGGCGGACGGGTACCCGTACCAGTGGAGTGGCCACGTCGGGAACCGGCTGCGGGCCGCGCTCGTCGATGTGGACGTCAACGCTCCGCCGTACCAGCACGAGCTGGAGGCGGGCACCAGCGTGACCGTGGAGATCGCCGAGGCGCCCGCCGGCCCGGGTCGGATCGTGCTGCACAACGCGATCACGAAGGACCCGGTCGGGGTCGTGGAGCTCGACGACGCGGCGACCACCGCCTCGTTGGTCGTCCTCCCCCGCCAGTTGGTGAAGATCCACTGTGTCTGCAGTGCGGAGCATCGCTGGCACGGTGGCACCGATTTCAGCAGTGCGACCGGCGAACCGATCCGGACCAACGGCCCACAGGCCGTCACGTTCGCCCAGCCCAGCTGAGCGACGGCAACAGCACCGGGTACGGCCCGACGGTCCACCACGGACCGTCGGGCCGTACCCGTCACAACGGAGCAGACGATCACTCTAGAGATATGTTCGACTACTTGCAGTAGACTTAACCGCCTACGATCACCCGGCCACGGGAGGACGTACGGCGATGCGACGGCGGTGGATCCGGCTGCTCCTGGCGGTCACAGTCCTGACAGCGGCAGCAGGATGCGGGCTCGCGCCGCGTACCGCAGGCGGTGAACTCACCGACGGCTGGGCCGTCATGCCGACCCCGAAACCGTTCGTTCCCGACGTCGGCGCCTGCCACCCGGTCGCCACGAACGGCACCGGCCACCGCGACGATTACACCCCCGTCACCTGCGACCGGCCGCACGACCTGGAGACCGTCTTCGTCGGCATCTTCACCGGCACGCATGCCGTCAGCGACCGCGCTCCGGCACACGGTTCGGCCGCACGTCGCGTCGCCCGCCACAGCTGCGACCAGCGGGTCCGCCAGTTCCTCGGCGACGACTGGCAGGCCGGCCGGGTACGACTGGACGTCGTCGTCCCGTCGACCGCCGCCTGGTCCGGCGGGGCCCGCTGGTACCGGTGCGACGTCGGCGAGATGACCAGCATGCAGGACCGCAGCCTGGTGACCCGCACCGGCAGCCTGGCCGGTGCGCTCGGCCCCGACGGCCCACTGCGCTGGGGCTGCTTCAACCCCGGCTCGGTCAGTGGAGGCGACGTTGACGTGCTCACCCCGGTGGCCTGCACGCAGCCGCACCGCAGCGAGTTCGCCGGCCTGTACGTCGAGAGCGACCTGCCCTACGACCAGTTCGCCGCCAACTCCGACCGGGTCCACGAACGGTGCCGGCAGGTCGTCGCCGAGTACGCCGCGCTTCCCGTCGACGACGATCTGCGGTACCGCGTCGGCACCATCTACGACTATCCCTTCAAGGACGAGTGGGACGACGGCAACCTCACCGTACGGTGCCTGCTGTGGCGCGACGACCCGCCGCTGACCCGCTCGGTCCGTGACGGCGGACCGGCCGCCCTGCCGGTGCGGCAGAACTGACCCCTACGGTGGTGCGCCACGACTGAACCGTACGGCGACGCGCTACTGCTTATCCGTCCGGCGCAGCACCGCGAGGAACATCGCGTCGGTGCCGTGCCGGTGCGGCCACAACTGCACCGACGGACCGTCACCGAGGCCCGGCATCCCCGCCGGCAACAACGGCCGCGCGTCGACGAAGTCCACCGGTACGCCGCTGCGCCGCGCCGCCTCGGTCACCGACACGTGGGTCTCCACCCGATGCGGCGAACAGGTCACATACGCCACCACCCCACCCGGGCGGACCGCGCGCAGACCGGCCGTGAGCAACTCCCGCTGCAACCGGGTCAACGGCGGCAGGTCCGACGGCTGACGGCGCCAGCGCGACTCGGGACGGCGCCGCAGCGAACCGAGCCCGGTGCACGGCGCGTCGACCAGGACCCGGTCGAAGGAAGCCGCCGGCAGATCCTCACCGGCACCGACCCGCCGGCCGTCCGTCGTCCGCACGGTCACCGGCAGCCCGCGGACCGCCTGCTCCACCAGGCGGGACCGGTGCTCGGCGATCTCCACCGCGGTGACCTGCGCGCCCCGGTCGACGGCGAGCGCGCCCAGCAGTGCCGCCTTACCGCCGGGGCCGGCGCACAGGTCCAGCCACCGGGTGTCCTGGCCGGGCACGTCGGCGGCGGTCAACGCCGCTGCCACCAGCTGCGAGCCCTCGTCCTGTACGTGCGCCCGCCCCTGCCTGATCGCCGACAGGTCACCGGGCGCGCCGCCGGACAGGTAGACGGCGTACGGCGAGAAGGCCCCCGGCGCGCCAGCGACCTCGTCGGCCAGCGCGGCCGCCTCGGCCCGCCCCGGCCGGGCACACAGGTGCACCGGCGGTCGCTCGTTGTCCTCGATCAACAGCCGGGTCGTCTCCGCCAGGTCGTCGCCGAGCGCCTCGGCGAACGCCCGCACGATCCACTCCGGATGGTGGAAGGTGACCGCCAGGTGGCCGATCGGGTCGGTCTGCTCGTCGGGTGCCAGCTCCGTCAGCCAGGTGTCCAGGTCACGGCTGGAGATCTCCCGCAGTACGGCGTTGGCGAACCCGACCGCGCCCGTCGCCACGTTGTGCACCAGGTCCACCGTCGACGACACGGCGGCGTGCGCTGGCACCCGGGTGTGCAGCAGCTGGTACGCGCCGAGGCGCAGTGCGTCGCGGGCCGGCGGGTCGATCCGGTCCACGCCCCGGCCGGCCGCTCGGGCGATGATCAGATCCAGGGTGCCGACCATCCGCAGGGTGCCGTAGGTCAGCTCGGTGGCGAACGCCGCATCCCGGCCGTGGAGCTGCCGGTCCCGCAGGATCGTCGGCAGCACCAGGTTGGCGTACGCGTCGTCGCGGTGCACCGCCGCGACCGCCTCGTACGCCGCGTCCCGGGCCGGGTCGACGTGTCGGCGGCCGCGCCGCGCCCGGTCGGTGCCCACGCTCATTGGAAGAACTCGCCGGTGCTGATCCGGGCACCCCGGGCCCAGTCCGACGCCGACATGGCCTTCTTGCCAGCCGCCCGCACCTCACCCAGCGCGACCGGTACCGTCGCGGTGCCGGCCAGCAGGCGGTTGCGTTCGGCCAGCAACTCCCCCGGTTTCAGGGGCGGGCCGTCGGGCACCGGCCGGACCGGTCCGAGCTTGACCCGCTCGTCCCGCAACGTCGTCCAGGCACCGGGTGCCGGCGTGCAGGCCCGGACCCGGCGGTCCACCGCGAACGCCGGGTCGGTCCAGCGCAGCCGGGCGTCCTCCACCGACAGCTTCGGGGCGAGCGACACCCCGTCGGTCGGCTGCGTGTGCGCCCGCGCGGTCCCGGCGGCGATCCCGTCCAGCACCGCCACCAGCAGCTGGGCGCCGCTGTGCGCCAGCCGGTGCAGCAGGTCACCGGCGGTGTCGGTCGATCCGACCTGGTCGGTCACGGTGCCGAACACCGGCCCGGTGTCCAGGCCTTCCTCCAGCTGGAACACGCTCGCGCCGGTCACCTCGTCGCCGTGCAGCACCGCGTGCTGCACCGGCGCCGCCCCCCGCCAGGCGGGCAGCAGCGAGAAGTGCAGGTTGATCCAGCCGTACGCCGGGATCGCCAGCGCCACCGGCGGCACCAGCGCACCGTAGGCCACCACCGGCACGCAGTCCGGTGCCAACGCGGTCAGCCGGTCCAGGAACTCCGGCTCGCGGGGCCGTTGAGGTGTCAGCACCTCGATGCCCCGCTCGTCGGCCCAGGCACCGACCGGCGAGCGGACCAGCCGGCGGCCCCGGCCGGCCGGCGCGTCCGGCCGGGTCACCACGGCGACCAGGTCGTGTCCGCTGGCGGCGATGGCGTCCAACGCCGGTACGGCGACCTCGGGGGTGCCAGCGAAGACCAGCCGCATCCCGGTCACCTGCCCAGACCGAACGGGCTGGTGGCACCGCCGGGGCGGAACAGGCCGCCCGACGAACGGTGCGGGCTGACCTTGACGGTCGGCGGGGCGGCCTCGTCGTACCAGTCCGACTGGCGGATCGCCCGCATCGCCTCCTTACGGGTCGCCGGGTCGAGCCGGTCGAGGAACAGCACCCCGTCGAGGTGGTCGGTCTCGTGTTGTACGCAACGGGCCATCAGGCCGCTGCCGACGATCTGCACCGGGTCGCCGTACTCGTTGAAGCCCTTCGCCACGACGTTCTGTCGACGCTTGGTGTCGAAGTAGAGCCCCGGGATGGACAGGCAGCCTTCCGGGCCGTCCTGTTCCTCCTCGTCGGGAAAGTCCAGCACCGGATTCACCAGGTGGCCCAGCAGGTCGTCGACGTGGAACGTGAAGACCCGCAGCCCGACACCGAGCTGTGGCGCGGCGAGGCCGGCGCCGTTCTGATCGGTCATGCTGTCGGTCAGATCGGCGACGAGCCCGCGCAGCTCGGCGTCGAAGTCGACCACGGGCTCGGCCGCAGTGCGCAGCACCGGGTCGCCGAAGAGTCGGATGGGCTGGACGGTCACGCGGTCAGGCTCCTTGTCGTGGGCAGACGGTGTCCCCAGTCTACGGGCGTGCGCCGGTCATGGTGACGGGCGCGACGGTCGTCCATATGAAGCCGCGACGACGCTATTGACGAGATGGTGATGCAACCGTAGTACTCCGTCCCTGTTAGCGTTAACATTCCGGTTCCGCTCCAGGCTGGAGCCCGCTGCCAGCGCGCCCACCCCCGCACCGCGACCCCACCGCACCGCGACCCCACCGCACCGCGACCCACCGCACCGCGACCACAACCCCCTACCGACCCCGACCGGACGGACGCCCGCCCGCCATTGGCCCGGCGATCAGGAGGCAGCCCATGTACCTACCAACCGCACGACCCGGGCTGACCGGCAGCGCGCTGCTGGTCGGAGCACTCGTCGCCACCGCGGCCGTAGCCACCGGACCGAGCCTGGCCGACCCGCCACGACCGGAGCCGGAGTACACGATCACGGTCGATCCGGCCGCTGCCGGGGTGCCGATCAGCGACACCATGTACGGCGTCTTCTTCGAGGACATCAACTACGCCGCCGACGGCGGCCTCTACGCCGAACTGGTCCGTAACCGGTCCTTCGAGTTCCTACCAGTGGACAACCAGTCCTTCACCGGACTGACCGGCTGGGCCCCGGGCACCGAAGCCGGCGGGTCCGGCACCGCGACCCCGGTCGACGACGACGGCCGGCTCAACGATCGGAACCGCACCTACCTGCGGCTCGACCTGGACAACATCGCCGGCGGACGCTACGGGGTGACCAACTCCGGCTACAACAGCGGAATCGCCGTCGAGGCCGGCAAACGCTACGACTTCTCGGTCTGGGCCCGCACCGACTCCACCGGCAACCAGCTGACCGTCCGGCTGCTCGACGTCGACGGCCGCCGACTCGCCGAACCGCAGCGGTTGCGCGTCCACGGCGACGATTGGACCAGGTACACCGCCACGTTCACCGCCCACCGTACCTCCGACGTCGGCCGGCTCGCGGTGCTCGCCGGCGGCACCGGCACCGTGCGGCTGGACATGGTGTCGCTGTTTCCTCAGGAGACCTTCCGGGGCCGACCCAACGGTCTGCGCAAGGACCTGGCCCAGAAGATCGAGGCGCTGCGGCCGGGCTTCGTCCGCTTCCCCGGCGGCTGCCTGGTCAACACCGGCAGCATGGACGGCTACGACGCCGGGTCCGGCTGGGAGCGGGCCCGCTCGTACCAGTGGAAGGACACCGTCGGACCGGTGGAGACCCGGGCGACCAACGCCAACTTCTGGGGCTACAACCAGTCGTACGGACTGGGCTACTACGAGTACTTCCAGTTCGCCGAGGACATCGGCGCGATGCCGCTGCCGGTGGTACCGGCCCTGGTCACCGGCTGCGGCCAGAACCAGCCCACTGTCGACGAGCCCCTGCTGCAGCGGCACATCTCCGACACGCTGGATCTGATCGAGTTCGCCACCGGCCCGGCCGACTCCACTTGGGGCGGGCTGCGCGCCGACATGGGCCACCCGGAACCGTTCAACCTGACCCACGTCGCGGTCGGCAACGAGGAGAACCTGCCCGAGGCGTTCTTCGCCAACTTCCAGCGGTTCCGGGCCGCGATCGAGGCGCGGTACCCGCAGATCACGGTGATCAGCAACTCCGGACCGGACGACCAGGGTGCCACCTTCGACCGGCTGTGGCAGCTCAACCGGGCCGCCGGGGTGGAGATGGTCGACGAGCACTACTACAACAGCCCGGCCTGGTTCCTACAGAACAACGACCGCTACGACAGCTACGACCGCGCCGGGCCGAAGGTGTTCCTCGGCGAGTACGCCTCCCAGGACAACAAGCTCTACAACTCGCTGGCCGAGGCGGCCTTCATGACCGGGCTGGAGCGCAACGCCGACATCGTCGAGATGGCCTCGTACGCCCCGCTGCTGGCCAACATCGACCACGTCCGGTGGCGGCCGGACCTGATCTGGTTCGACAACGACGAATCCTGGGGCACGACCAGCTACCAGGTGCAGAAGCTGTTCATGACCAACGTCGGCGACCGTACGGTGCCCAGTGGGGCCACCGGGCCGGCCCTCGGCACCCAGCCGATCACCGGCCGGATCGGCCTGTCCACCTGGGCCACCTCGGCGACCTACGACGACGTGAAGGTCACCGCCCCGGACGGCACGGTGTTGTTCAGCGACGACTTCGCCACCGGGGCGGACCAGTGGACACCGGTCGCGAACCGGGGCAGCTGGTCGGTGGTCGACGAGGCGTACACCCAGAGCGACACGGCCGCCCAGGACACCATGGTCGCCGCCGCCGAGATCACCGCCGCCGACTACGACCTGTCGCTGACCGCCACGAAGAACGCCGGCGCGGAGGGCTTCCTGATCGGGTTCGGTGTCAAGGACGCCGGCAACTTCTACTGGTGGAACCTGGGTGGTTGGAACAACACCCAGGGCGCGGTGGAGAAGGCCACGAACGGGGCCAAGGAGACGCTGATCGCCAAGCCGAACCAGATCACCACCGGCACCACGTACGACATCACCGTCAAGGTACGGGGTGACAAGGTCACCCTGCTGCTGGACGGCGAGGTGTGGGGCGAATTCGTCGACGACCGGGTCACCCGCCCGTTCGCCCAGGTCGTCACCCGCGACGAGGCCACCGGCGACCTCCTGGTCAAGGTGGTCAACGCGCAGGACAAGGCGGCCGTGACCATGATCGACCTGGGCGACCTGCCGGTCCGGTCGACCGCTCAGATGACCGTGATCAGCGGCGACCCCGCTGAGCAGAACACCCGCTCGGCCGAACCGATCCAGCCGGTCACCACCCCGCTCACCGGCGTCGCGTCCCGCTTCACGCACACCTTCGAGCCGTACTCCGTGACCTTCATCCGCATCCGCACGAAGTGAGTGAGGTGGCTTCCTTGACGTACGACGTGAACCGACGCGCCCTGCTGCGCGGCGGCCTCGGTGTCGCCGCCGCCGGCCTGGTCGGTGGGTTGACCACCGGTATCGGGCGGCCGGACGCGGCCGCCGCCGCACCGACCGCCGGCAACACCACCGGCCCGGTCGGCGCACCCACCGACGCTCAGGTGTACGGCGTCCCGACGGTCGACCCGCTCGTCCACCAGCGGGCCGACCCGTTCGTCACCTACCCGGTCGCCGGCATGTACTACTTCACCGGCTCAGTGCCGGAGTACGACCGGATCGTGGTCCGCGGCGCGCCCACCATCGCCGGGCTGGCCACCGCCGCCGAGACGGTGATCTGGCGACGGCCGGCCAGCGGCCGGATGGGCGGCCACATCTGGGCGCCGGAGCTGCACCGCATCGACGGCAAGTGGTACGTCTACTTCGCCGCCGGCGACTCCGACAACGTGTTCCGGATCCGGATGTACGTGCTGGAGTCCCCGCTGGACGACCCCCGGGACCCGGCCGGCTGGCAGTTGCGGGGTCAGATCGTCACCGAGTGGGACAGTTTCGCCCTGGACGCCACCACGTTCCACCATCACGGGCATCAGTACCTGGTCTGGGCCCAGGGTGAGCCGGAGATCGCGGTCAACTCCAGCCTGTACATCGCCGAGCTGGCCGACCCGTGGACGCTGAAGACCAAGCCGGTGCGCATCGCCACCCCGACCCGCCCGTGGGAGGTGCAGGGCTACGCGGTCAACGAAGGCGCGGCGGTGATCGTCCGCAACGGACGGGTGTTCATGACCTTCTCGGCCAGCGCCACCGACTCCCGCTACTGCATGGGCCTGCTCACCGCCGACGCCGGCGCCGACCTGCTCGACCACCGCTCCTGGACGAAGACGCCCGACCCGGTCTTCGTCACCAACGAACAGACCGGCCGGTACGGCCCGGGACACAACTCGTTCACCGTCGCCGAGGACGGTAAGACGACGGTGCTGGTCTACCACGCCCGGGACTACCGGGACATCGTCGGCGACCCGCTGTACGACCCGAACCGGCACGCCCGGGTGCAGAAGCTCTACTGGGACGCCGACGGCAATCCGCTGTTCGGGATCCCGGTCGGCGAGGGCGGGCCGATCGTGCGGCTCTCGCCCGCCGACACCAGCCGTGCCGCCTTCGTGCGTCACGTCGGTGCGACCGTGCTGGTCGACACCGACGCCCAGCGGCTGGCCGACACCCAGTTCCGCATCGGTGCCGGGCTGGCCGGGGCGGACACGGTGTCGATCCAGTCGGTCGACCGGCCGGGACACTACCTGCGGGCGGTCAACGGCACCGTACGCCTCGACCCGGCCGCCGACGACGACGAGTTCGCCGCACAGGCGAGCTTCCACCGGATTCCCCGGGTGAACGGACGCATCTCGCTGCGCCTCGCCGGGGTCCCGTCGGCTTTCGTCCGCCACGAGAACGGGCAGCTGACCATCGGTCCCGCCGCCGGGGCACAGTCTGCCTTCCGGCTCAGCTGACCGGACCCGGGCCAGAGCAGGTCGAGCGGGGCCCGGGCTAGAGCAGGTCGAGCGGGTCGATCTGGATGCGTACCGGCTGACCGGTCCGGCGGGCGGTGCGGGTGCCGGCCGCCGTTCGCAGGTGTCGGGCCAGCTCGGCCGCCTGCGACCGGCGGACCCGGATCAGCATCCGTTCCTGGCCGTCGGCCGCCGGCACCGGACCGAGCAGTTCGGCACCGTCCGGCATCCGCAACGCGGCCAGCAGCTCGTCGACCGCCTCGGCCGGTCCGGTCACGCTGGCCATCCGGGCCGCTGGCGGGAAACCCAGCTCGCGCCGGTCGGCGAGCTCGCGGGCCGCGAACCACCCGGGGTCCCAGCGCAGTAGCGCCTGCACCGGAGCGAGCCCGCCGTCGGCGATCACCACCACCTGGCCGCCGTCGGTCGCCGGCCGGGCCAGCGCGGCGGCGGACAGCCAGCGGCGCAGCGTCTCCTCTCCGGCGCGCAGGTCGGCCCGGGTCAGCAACGCCCAGGTGTCCAGCAGCAGAACGGCACCGTAGCCGCCGGCGGCCACCGGCTCGGCCCCGGGGGTGGCGACCACCACCGCCGGGTCGGCCGGCACCAAGGTCAGCACCTCGTCACGGCCGGAGGTCCGCACCGTGGTGCCGGGGAACGCCCGACCCAGCTCCTCGGCGGTACGCCGGGCACCGGTGACCGCGGCCCGGAGTCGCCGCCCCTGGCAGTGCGGACAGGCGTAGCCGGCGGCCGGCCGGCCACACCAGCGGCACTGTGCGGTGGCGGTCGCCGCCGGCAGGGCCAGCGGGCCGGCGCAATGCGGACAGCGGGCCGGGGTCCGGCAGTCCGCGCAGGACACGGCCGGCAGGTAGCCGCGCCGGGGCACCTGCACCAGCACCGGTGTCCCGGCCTGCAACGCCGTACGGGCGGCGGCAAAGGCCAGGCTGGGCAGTCGGGCGGTGGCGGCACCGGCGTCCCGGGCTAGTTGGGCGTCGTCGCCGGCCGGGGTGACCCGGGGGGCACGTCGCCGAACCGTCGCCCGGGCGGCGACGATCTCCCGGGCCCAGCCGGTCTCGACGAGCTGTTGTGCCTCGCCGGACCGGGCGAAGCCGCCGAGCAGTGCCGCGACCCCGCCCAGTTGTGCCCGGGTGAGCAGGACCTCCCGGGCGTGCGGGTACGGAGCGCGGGGTTCGGCGTGCACGTCGTCGCCGTCGTCCCAGATGGCGACCAGGCCCAGATCGGCGACCGGAGCGAACATCGCCGCCCGGGTGCCGACTACTACTTTCACCAGACCTCGGCTCGCCGCGAGGAACGCCCGGTAGCGGCGGGCCGGGCCGAGCGCCGCCGTGAGCACCACGTGCCGGCCGGCGCCGAGCGCCGAGCGCAGGGCCGTGTCCAGCCGGTCGACGTCGCGTCCGTCCGGTAGCACCGCGACCGCGCCCCGGCCGGCCCGTACGGCGGCGGCGATCACCTCGGCGTACCGGGCCGGCCAGTCCTCGCCGGGCAGCGGGGCCCAGACGGCGCGGGCCGGTCGGCCGTCGGCGACGGCCCGCAGGAACGCCGGCCCGGACGGGTACGCCGCCCATCCGTCAGCGTCGCTCGACGCCGCGCCGGTCGGCACCGCACCGGACGACGCCGCGTCGGGCTCAGGCTGTTCGCAGTCGGCGGCACCGGACTCCGGTGCGCGGGGTTCCTGCTCGACCCGGGCGTGTCGCGGCGGCACCGCCAACCGCAACACGTCGGCCAGGTGTCCGGCGTACCGGTCGGCGACGGTCCGGGCCAGTCCGGCGATCTCCGCGCTGAGCACCCGCTCCGGCGAGATCAGTTTGTCGAGGAAGACGAGCTTGCCGTCGTGGCCTGAGGTGGCGGCCCGTTCCAGCACCCACCCGGCCACCAGTTGGCCAGCGAAGCGGACCCGGACCCGGGTACCCGGCTGAACGCCGTCGTCGAGTTCAGCCGGGACCAGGTAGTCGAACGGCCGGTCGAGGTGCGCAAGTGGCACGTCCACACAGATCCGCGCGACCGGCAGCCGGTCTGCCGGCTGCCGGTCGGTGCGCGCGCGGGTGGTCACCGCCTCATCCTGCCTGCCCGGCCGGGCAGGCGGCGGGCGGCCCGCCAACCGACGACGCCGCTGGGATCAGGCGCCAGCGGCGGACTTCAGATCCGCTGCCCGGTCCGTGCTCTCCCACGAGAACTCCGGCAACTCCCGACCGAAATGCCCGTACGCCGCCGTCGGTCGGTAGATCGGCCGCAGCAGGTCGAGATCCCGGATGATGGCCGCCGGCCGCAGATCGAACACCTCACCGATCGCCCGCTCGATCCGCTCCACCGGCACCGTCTCCGTACCGAACGTCTCCACGAACAGGCTCACCGGATGCGCCTTGCCGATCGCGTACGCCACCTGCGCCTCGCACCGCTCCGCCAACCCCGCCGCGACCACGTTCTTCGCCACCCACCGCATCGCGTACGCCGCCGAACGGTCCACCTTCGACGGGTCCTTGCCCGAGAACGCCCCACCACCGTGCCGGGCGTACCCACCGTACGTGTCCACAATGATCTTCCGACCGGTCAGACCCGCGTCGCCCATCGGACCACCGATCTCGAACCGACCCGTAGGGTTCACCAACAACCGGTAACCCTCCGTGTCCAGCCCGAGTCCCTCCAGCTCCGGCCCGATCACGTGCTCGCGTACGTCCGGCGTCAACAGCGACTCCAGCGAGATGTCCGCCGCGTGCTGGCTCGACACCACCACCGTGTCCAACCGCACCGGACGCCACCCGTCGTACTCCACGGTCACCTGCGTCTTGCCGTCCGGCCGCAGGTACGGCACCGTCCCGTCCTTGCGGACCGCCGACAACCGTCGCGCCAACCGGTGCGCCAACGCGATCGGCAACGGCATCAGCTCGGGCGTCTCCGCACACGCGAACCCGAACATCATGCCCTGGTCGCCCGCGCCCTGCGCGTCCAACGCGTCATCGGCCGACTCACCGACCCGCAACTCGATCGCCGTGTCCACCCCCTGCGCGATGTCCGGCGACTGCGCACCGATCGACACACTCACCCCGCACGACGCCCCGTCGAACCCCTTCTTCGACGAGTCGTACCCGATCCCCAGGATCGTCTCCCGCACGATCGCCGGAATATCGGCGTACGCCTGCGTGGTGACCTCCCCGGCCACATGCACCTGACCGGTGGTGATCAACGTCTCCACAGCGACCCGCGACCGCGGGTCCTGCGCCAGCAACGCATCAAGAATCCCGTCACTGATCTGGTCAGCGATCTTGTCCGGATGACCCTCCGTCACAGACTCGGAGGTGAAAAGGCGGCGTGACACGGTACTCCTTGATTCCGAAGTCATTGGTTCACGGCAGTCTAGTCACCAACGCCGGTGTCTGGCGCCTCGCTGAGCAACGTCACTGCGCCGAGGCCGGCGCCGCTGGCGGTGGACGGTCGGCCCCACCACCGGCGGGACGGGGCAGTCGGTCCCGGACGATGTCCCACACGTCGTCGGCGAGTCGGGCCTTGCTGCGCTCGTCGAGCACGGCGACCGTGCCGTCGGCATCGAGCACGGTCGCGGCGTTGGCGTCGGCACCGAAGACCCGGTCGACGCCGACCTGGTTGGCCACGATCAGGTCGGCGCGTTTGCGCACCAGTTTCGCCCGGGCGTTCGCCATCAGGTCACCCGTTTCGGCGGCGAACGCGACCAGCAGCTGCCCCGGCCGTTTCGCCGCGCCCAGTTCAGCGGCGATGTCCGGATTGGTGACGAGTTCGATTACCGGCGGACGACCGGAATCGCCCTTCTTAATCTTTTCGGGCGTGTAGGTGGCCGGCCGGAAGTCCGCCGGTGCGGCGGCCATCACCACGACGTCGGCGTACCGCGCGGCGGCGAGCGTCGCGACCCGCAGCTCCTCGGTGCTGCCCACCCGGATCAGCTCCACCCCGGCGGGATCAGGCAGCGTCACGTTCGCGGCGATCAACGTGACCTGGGCGCCCCGGGCGGCGGCGGTACGGGCGAACGCGTACCCCTGCTTGCCGGACGACCGGTTGCCGATGAACCGGACCGGGTCGAGTGGTTCGCGCGTCCCGCCGGCGGTCACCACCACCCGCCGCCCGGCCAGGTCGGCCGGCTGGGTGCCGGGGCGCTCCAGTACCTCGCGCAGGAGCTCGAAGATCTGCGCCGGTGCCGGCAGCCGGCCCTTGCCCGAGTCGGCCCCGGTGAGCCGGCCGACGGCCGGCTCGATGACCCGGACCCCCCGGGCCCGCAGCACCGCCACGTTGTGGACGGTCGCCGGGTGCTCCCACATCTCGGTGTGCATCGCCGGAGCGAGCACCACCGGGCAGCGGGCGGTCAGCAGAGTGCTGGTGAGCAGGTCGTCGGCGAGCCCGTGCGCGGCGCGGGCGATCAGGTCCGCAGTCGCCGGGGCGACCACGACCAGATCCGCCTGCTGCCCGAGGCGTACATGCGGCACCTCGTGGACGTCGCTCCAGACGTCGTCGGCGACCGGCTGCCCGGACAACGCCGACCAGGTCGGCGCACCGACGAAGCGCAACGCGGCCACGGTCGGCACCACCCGCACCTGGTGGCCCGACTCGGTCAGCAGGCGGAGCAGTTCGCAGGCCTTGTATGCGGCGATCCCGCCGCCGACGCCGAGAACGACCCGGGCCGGCCCACGGCCCGTTGGGGCGCCGTCAGGGCCCGCTGGGGCGCCGCTCAGGGCTGGTCGGTGGGCTCGGCGACGAGCAGGCCGGAGTTGATCTCCCGCATGGCGATGGAGAGCGGCTTCTCCTGCGGGGTGGTCTCGACCAGCGGGCCGACGTACTCCAGCAGGCCCTCGCCGAGCTGGCTGTAGTAGGCGTTGACCTGACGGGCACGCTTGGCGGCGAAGATCACCAGGGCGTACTTCGAGGAGGTCTTCTCCAGCAGCTCGTCGATGGGCGGGTTGGTGATGCCTTCCGGGCTGGCGATGGATCCCACGGATGCAACCTCTGTGTCGTCGAGTCAGGTGTGTCGCCGGGTCAGACCGTGCGCTGGATCAGACCGTACGCTCAGTCGGACCGTACGGGTGAGTCAGGCCGTGTGCTGTGGATGTACCGGCGTCAATAACGATGAACCGAGCAATCCTACCAGCTCGGCGGCGGCCCGCCCGACCTGGTCGTTGACCACGGTCACGTCGAACTCCTGCTCGGCGGCGAGTTCCTCGTCGGCATGCGCAAGCCGGCGACGGATCGTCTCCTCGTCGTCCGTGCCCCGCCCGACGAGCCGCCGTTTGAGCTCCTCGACACTGGGCGGAGCGAGGAACACCAACTGGGCCTCGGGCATCGCCTTACGGACCTGCCGGGCACCCTGCAGGTCGATCTTGAGCAGGACCGGCTCACCGGCGTGCAGCCGCTGCTCCACGGCGCTGCGCGGCGTGCCGTACAGGTTTCCGGCGAACTCGGCCCATTCGAGCAGCTGCCCGCTGGCGGCCATCCGCTCGAACTCGGGCCGGTCGACGAAGTAGTAGTGAACGCCGTCAACCTCGTAGTCCCGCATCGGGCGGGTGGTCACCGAGACGGACAGCCAGATCCAGGGCGAGCGCGCCCGGATCAGCTCGATCACGCTGTCCTTGCCGACCCCGGAGGGGCCGGAGAGGACCGTGAGCCGAGCTGCCGGGCGCGCGTCGTCATACATGGTCACTGCTTGTTTCTACACCCTGCCGCGAGTCAGTTCGCGGCGAACTCCCCGAGCAGGGCCTTGCGCTGCTGGTCGCCGAGGCCACGGAGGCGACGGCTGTCGGCGATCTTGAGCTTCTCCATGATCTGGGTCGCCCGGATCTTGCCGATGCCCGGCATCGCCTGCAGCACGGCGGAAACCTTCAGCTTGCCGACAACGTCGTCGGACTCCGCCCGGTCGAGCACGGCGGCGAGGGTGGTCTTGCCCTGCTTGAGCTGCTCCTTCAACTCAGCACGGGCCTTACGGATCTCCGCGGCCTTCTCCAGCGCGGCTGCACGCTGTTCGGGGGTCAGTGACGGGAGCGGCACCAGTTCTCCTCAGGTCCCTATCGCGACGGGCGGATCGCACCGCCGCATCTGTGAAACGTGGTGTGGCTGGGCCCCAAAGGGGCATGTGGTTCCCAGCGCCGGGAAAACTAGCGGTCAGCGACGTTTTCGGCAACGTGGGACCCCCTCGATCACTGCGTGGTGATGGATCGCTCACTCAGATCGCAGGGTCCAGGGCGGCCCGACACTTAGCAAGCGTATGTTCGGCCGAAGCCCGCAACGCCGCCACTTCCGGCCCGCTGCGCAGCACCTGTCGCGAGTACGAGGGCAGGACTGCGGAAAGCGCTTGCCCAAACACGGTGCGCAGGTCCTCGGGCCGACCACCCTGCTCACCGAGGCCCGGCGCGAGCAGCGGGCCATTGACGTTCGACAGTTCGTGACCGGTGTCGCCAACGGTCGCCCCGACCACCAGACCGAAACTGCCAATGGGCTGCGCACCCGCGTTGAGCTGCGAAATCTCATCGATCACCGTCTGCGCGACTGTGCGCCCATCGGACAGTCGTGCATGTTGCACCTGACGGCCTTCCGGATTCGAGGTCAACGCGAGCACGAAGACGCCACCGCCGTGTTCGGCAGCCGACTCGAACATCGGCGCCAACGCGCCGACCCCCAGAAACGGGCTGGCCGTGACCGCGTCGGCGGCCAACGGACTGGCCGGATCGAGATACGCCGAGGCATACGCGGCGGCCGTGGACCCGATGTCGCCCCGCTTCACATCGAGCAGGACGAGCACCCCGGCGTCGCGCAACTGTCGGATAGTTGACTCAAGCACGGCGATGCCGGCGGACCCGAAACGTTCGAAGAACGCCGACTGTGGCTTGGCCACCGCGACCACGTCACCGAGCGCGTCGACCACCGTCGCGGTGAACCGCGCGAGGCCGTCGACGTCGTCGGGCAGACCCCACTGGGCCAGTAGCTGCGGGTGCGGGTCGATGCCCACGCACAGCGGACCACGGACGGCCACCGCCCGGTGCAGCCGCTCGCCAAAGGTCTCCATCGGTTGCCTCCTTGTCCGGCGGTCCGGCACGCGGACCGGCGAAAGCCGGCCGGGGTCATCCTCGGCGCGGTACCGCTGCGGCCGCAGCCGCCATCGCACGGGCGATCCGCGCGACGTCGTCGTCGTCGGTCAGGTACGGCGGCATCGTGTAGATCAGGTCCCGGAAGGGCCGCAACCAGACTCCCTCGGCCACCGCCGCGTCGGTCGCCGCCGCCACGTCGACCGGACGGTCGAGCTGCACCACCCCGATGGCGCCGAGCACCCGTACGTCACGCACCCCGGGCAGCGCCGCGACCGGAGCCAGGCCCGCCCGCAGGCCGGCCTCGATCCGACGTACGGCGTGCTGCCAGTACGGCCCGGCCGCCGGCCCACCGGTGGCCGCCGGCGGACCGGTCACCGCGCCGCCGGGCCCGCAGGCCGCAGTGTCCGCAGCGACCGGAGCCCGCAGCAGGTCGATCGAGGCGTTGGCCACCGCGCAGGCCAACGGGTTGCCCATGAAGGTGGGTCCGTGCGCCAGCACCCCGTCGGCGGAGATACCGGCGGCCACCTCGGGCGTACACAGCGCGGCGGCCAGTGTCAGGTACCCACCGGTCAACGCCTTACCGACACAGAGCACGTCAGGGGTGACACCGGCATGCTCGGCGGCGAAGAACGCGCCGGTACGGCCGAAGCCGGTAGCGATCTCGTCGAAGATCAGCAGTACGTCGTGCGCCGTGGTCACCTCCCGCAGCGCCCGTAGATACCCCGGGTGGTGGAAGCGCATCCCGCCGGTGCCCTGCACCACCGGCTCGACGATCACCGCAGCGATCTCGTCGGCGTGCCGGGCGATCCCGTCGACCAGCTCGGCGAGATAGCCCTCGTCAGGGGCCGCGCCGAAGTCCGCCGGCGGGGCGGACACGAACACCTGAGCCGGCAGCACCCCCCGCCACAGGTGGTGCATCCCGCCCTCGGGGTCGCAGACGCTCATCGGATGGAAGGTGTCGCCGTGGTAGCCGCCCCGCCAGGTGGCCAGCCGTCGCTTACCGGGCCGCCCCCGGGCCAGCTGGTACTGCAGGCACATCTTGATCGCGACCTCGACGCTGACCGAGCCGGAGTCGCAGAGAAAGACGTGCTCCAGGCCGGACGGGGTGATCTGCGCCAGGGTGTGCGCGAGCCGGACCGCCGGCTCGTGGGTCAGGCCGCCGAACATCACGTGCGCCATCCGGCCCAGCTGGTCGGTGACGGCCGCGTCGAGCACCGGGTGCCGGTAGCCGTGCACGGCCGCCCACCACGACGACATCCCGTCGACCAGCTCCCGGCCGTCGGCCAGCCGCAACCGGACCCCGGCAGCGCTGTCCACCAGGTACGGTGCGACAGCCGGCGGCAGCGCGGCGTACGGGTGCCAGACGTGCCGGCGGTCGATGTCGAGCAGCTGCGCCGGCGGCCACCCACCGGCCACCGGCCGCTGTGCGCTCATCGCCCCCGTACCCGCCGCACGATCGCCCGGACCAGCGCCGGCCCCCGGTAGATGAACCCGGTGTAGAGCTGCACCAGGCTGGCCCCGGCGTCGAACATCCGGGCCGCGTCGTCCGGGTCGAGGACGCCGCCGACCCCGATGATCGGCAACGCGCCGTCGGTCTCCCGGTGGACGAAGGAGACCACCTCGCGGGCCCGGTCGGTCAGCGGACGGCCGGACAGCCCGCCGGCCTGCTGCGCCGCGCCGGTGTCAGCGGCGGCCAGGCCGGCGCGCGACAAGGTGGTGTTGGTGGCGACGACCCCCGCCGCTCCCCGGGCCAGGCAGACCTCCAGCAGTTCGGCGATGGCCGGCTCGGACAGGTCCGGTGCGATCTTGACCAGGATCGGACGCTCGCCCACCAGCATCGCCAGCAGTGTGTCGAGGTGTTCCCGGTCCTGCAGCTGCCGCAGCCCCGGGGTGTTCGGCGAGGAGACGTTGATCACAAAATACTGTCCGTAGCCGCTGAGCGCCTTGTACGACGCCAGATAGTCGTCCACCGCCTCCTCGATCGGGACGACCTTCGACTTGCCCAGCGAGATGCCCAGCGGCACCGGACGGTCGGCGTACGCCGGGTGGGCCCGGCCGAACCCGCGCCGCTGCTCCAGCCGGCCGAGGACGGCGAGCCGGTCGGCGAGCGCCTCGGCACCGGCGTTGTTGAAGCCCATCCGGTTGATCACCGCCTCACTGGCCGGCAACCGGAACAGCCGGGGACGGGGGTTGCCCGGCTGTGCCTGGGCGGTGACGGTGCCGACCTCGACGAAGCCGAAGCCGAGCGCCGGCCAGGCCGGCAGCGCCAGGCCGTCCTTGTCCATCCCGGCGGCCAGCCCGACCGGGTTGGGAAAGTCGACCCCGAAGACGGTACGCGGCGCGGCCACCGCGTACCGGGCGCGCAGTGCGGCCAGCGCCACCGGATGCCGCGACAGCGTGGCCAGCCGGTGCAGCGTCCACTCGTGGGCGGCCTCGGCGTCGCCGCCACCGAGACGGAACAACGCCGAACGGGCCAGCCGGTAGCCGCCCCCGCCGCTCACCGCCCCGCCTGCCCGGCGGCTGTCTCGGGCCGCAGCGCCGCGTGCAGCTGCTGCAACGGCCGGACCGACATGTCGCCGGCAATCAGCGCCTCGATGCCCATCACGGCGGCGGCCACGCCCGGCACGGTGGTGACACAGGGGGTGTCGGCACCGACCGCCGCGCTGCGGATCTCGTACCCGTCGGAGCGGGCACTGGCCCCGG
Organism: Solwaraspora sp. WMMA2101; assembly: GCF_049179175.1. NCBI lineage: Bacteria > Bacillati > Actinomycetota > Actinomycetes > Micromonosporales > Micromonosporaceae > Solwaraspora > Solwaraspora sp. WMMA2101. The sequence continues at coordinate 477,902 of NZ_JBMHMA010000006.1, forward strand.
AGCCCTGCGGCGTGTTGATCACCAGCGCGAACTCCCCGGCGGCGATCAACGACACCGCGTCGGGGCCGCCCGAACCGGGCTCCTCCCAGTGTTTGCGGGCCAACTCGCAGGAGATGCCGTGGCGGCGCAGCACCTCGGCGGTGCCGGCGGTGGCCACGATGTCGAACCCGAGGTCGGCCAGTCGCTTCACCGGGAAGATCATCGACCGTTTGTCGCGGTTGGCGACCGAGACGAAGATCTTGCCGCTGGTCGGCAACGACCCGTACGCCGCCGCCTGGGACTTGGCGAAGGCTTTGCCGTACGCCGGGTCGATGCCCATCACCTCGCCGGTGGACTTCATCTCCGGGCCGAGCAGCGAGTCGACGCCGTGCCCGGCGCGGGTGCGGAACCGCTTGAACGGCAGCACCGCCTCCTTGACCGCGATCGGCGCGTCCGGCGGCAGCGTACCGCCGTCGCCGGTGGCCGGCAGCAACCCTTCGGCCCGCAGTTGCGCCACGGTGGCCCCGAGCATGATCCGGGCCGCTGCCTTGGCCAGCGGCACCGCCGTCGCCTTGGAGACGAACGGTACGGTCCGCGAGGCGCGGGGGTTGGCCTCCAGCACGTACAGCACGTCGTCCTTGAGCGCGTACTGGACGTTGAGCAGACCGCGGACCCCGACGCCACGGGCGATCTGCTCGGTGTAGTGCCGGATGGTGGCCAGGTGCGGGGCGGCCAGGGTGATCGGCGGCAGCGCGCAGGACGAGTCGCCGGAGTGGATGCCGGCCTCCTCGATGTGTTCCATCACCCCGCCGAGGTAGACCTCGCCGGTGGCGTCGCAGAGCGCGTCCACGTCGATCTCGATGGCGTCGTCGAGGAACCGGTCGACAAGCACCGGGTGCTCCGGCGAGATGTCGGTGGCCCGGCCGATGTAGTCGCGCAGCGTCGCGTCGTCGTAGACGATCTCCATGCCGCGCCCGCCGAGTACGTACGACGGGCGGACCAGCACCGGGTAGCCGATCTCGTCGGCGATCGCCTTGGCCTGCTCGAACGACACGGCGGTGCCGTGCGCCGGGGCGCGCAGCCCGGCCCGGGCCAGCACCTGACCGAAGGCGCCACGCTCCTCGGCGAGGTGGATCGAGGCCGGCGGGGTGCCGACGATCGGCACGCCGGCGTCGGCGAGGCGCTGCGCCAGTCCGAGCGGGGTCTGGCCCCCCAGCTGGACGATCACGCCGACCACACCGGGGCCGCCGGAAGCCCTGCCGCTGGCGTCCTCAGCCTGCCAGACCTCCAGCACGTCCTCGAAGGTGAGTGGCTCGAAGTAGAGCCGGTCGGCGGTGTCGTAGTCGGTGGAGACCGTCTCCGGGTTGCAGTTGACCATGACGGTCTCGTAGTCGGCCAGCGCCATCACCGCGTGCACGCAGGAGTAGTCGAACTCGATGCCCTGCCCGATGCGGTTCGGCCCGGAGCCGAGGATCAGCACCTTCGGCCGGTCCGAGCCGGCGACCTCGGTCTCGGCGTCGTAGCTGGAGTAGTGGTACGGCGTACGGGCGGCGAACTCGGCGGCGCAGGTGTCTACGGTCTTGTAGACCGGGCGCAGCCCGAGCCGGTGCCGCAACGTGCGTACCCCGTCCTCGCCGGCCAGCTCCGGACGCAGCGCGGCCACCTGCCGGTCGGACAGCCCGGCCCGCTTGGCCCGGCGCAGCAGCGCGGCGTCGAGCACCGGCGCGGCCTCGATCTCGCCGCGCAGCGCGACCAGACCGGCGATCTCCTCGAGGAACCAGGGGTCGATGCCGCCGGAGGCGACGTGGACCTGATCGACGGTGGCACCCAGCCGCAGCGCCCGTTCGACGGTGTAGAGCCGGCCGTCGTGCGGGGTGGCCAGCTCGGCCAGGGTGGACTCGACGGTGGCGTCGGCCGGGTCGGGCGTCGTCCAGAAACCGGCGGCCTTCGTCTCCATCGAGCGCATCGCCTTGTTCAGCGCCTCGGTGAAGTTGCGGCCCAGGCTCATCGCCTCGCCGACCGACTTCATCGTGGTGGTCAGCTCCGGGTCGGCGCCGGGGAACTTCTCGAACGCGAACCGGGGGATCTTGACCACGACGTAGTCGAGGACCGGTTCGAACGCGGCCGGGGTCTGCTTGGTGATGTCGTTGGGGATATCGTCGAGGGTGTAGCCGATGGCCAGCTTCGCGGCGATCTTCGCGATCGGGAAGCCGGTCGCCTTGGAGGCCAGCGCCGACGACCGCGACACCCGGGGGTTCATCTCGATCACCACGAGCCGGCCGGTCTGCGGGTGTACGGCGAACTGGATGTTGCAGCCGCCGGTGTCGACGCCGACCTCGCGAAGTACGGCGATGCCCATGTCGCGCATCTGCTGGTACTCGCGGTCGGTGAGGGTCATCGCCGGGGCGACGGTGACGCTGTCGCCGGTGTGCACCCCCATCGGGTCGATGTTCTCGATGGAGCAGACCACGACCACGTTGTCGTTGCGGTCGCGCATCAGCTCCAGCTCGTACTCCTTCCAGCCGAGCACGCTCTCCTCGATGAGGACCTCGTGCACCGGCGAAGCCGCCAGTCCCGCGCCGGCGATACGCTCCAGGTCGTCCGGGGTGTGGGCCATGCCGGAGCCGAGCCCGCCCATGGTGAACGACGGCCGGATCACCACGGGCAGACCCAGCTCGGCGACGGTGTCGCGGACCTCGGCCATGCTGTGGCAGACCCGGCTGCGCGGGGTCTCGCCGCCGGCGGTCGCGACGATGTCCTTGAACAGCTGGCGGTCCTCGCCGCGGCGGATCGCGTCGATGTTCGCCCCGATCAGCTCCACGCCGTACTTGTCCAGCACGCCCGCTTCGTGCAGCGCGACCGCCGTGTTCAGCGCGGTCTGCCCACCCAGGGTGGGCAGCAGCGCGTCGGGGCGCTCGCGGGCGATGACCAGCTCGACGAACTCGGGCGTGATCGGCTCGACGTAGGTGGCGTCGGCGAACTCGGGGTCGGTCATGATGGTCGCCGGGTTGGAGTTGACCAGCGACACGCGCAGCCCTTCGGCGCGCAGCACCCGGCACGCCTGGGTGCCGGAGTAGTCGAACTCGCAGGCCTGGCCGATGATGATCGGCCCGGAGCCGATCACCATGACATGCTGCAGATCTGTCCGCTTAGGCATGCTTTCCCTCGATCAGCTCGACGAACCGGTCGAACAGGTAGTCCGCGTCGTGCGGGCCGGCCGCCGCTTCCGGGTGGTACTGGACGGTGAACGCCGGCACCTCGCGGGCCCGCAGCCCCTCGACCACGTCGTCGTTGAGGCACACGTGGCTCACCTCGACACCGCCGAAGTCGGTGTCGATCACCGTGTTCAGCGGGGCGTCCACGGCGAATCCGTGGTTGTGGCTGGTCACCTCGACCTTGCCGGTGGCCCGGTCCAGCACCGGCTGGTTGATGCCGCGGTGGCCGTAGCCGAGCTTGTAGGTGCCGAAGCCCAGCGCCCGGCCGAGGATCTGCGAGCCGAAACAGATGCCGAACAGCGGGATCCGGCGCCCCATCACCTGGCGGGCCAGCGCGACCGGATGGTCGGCGGTGGCCGGGTCACCCGGCCCGGGGGAGAAGAACACCGCGTCCGGGCCGGTCGCCAGGACCTGCTCCAGCGTCGAGGTCGCCGGCAGCACGTGGGTGGTCACCCCACGCTCGGCGAGCCGGCGCGGCACGTTGCGCTTGATGCCCAGGTCCAGCGCGGCGACCGTGTAGCGGTGCTCGCCCTGGGCGGTGACCGTGTACGGCTGGCCGGTCGTCACTTCGGCCGACAGGTCGGCGCCGACCATCTGCGGGCTCTGGCGGACCTTGGCGAGCAGTTCCTGCGGGTCGTCGGTCAGGCTGGACACGCCTACCCGCATCACCCCCCGGTCGCGCAGGTGGCGGGTCAGCGCCCGGGTGTCGACCCCGCAGATGCCGACCACGCCCTCGGCGGCGAGCCGCTGCTCCAGGTCGCCGGTGGCGCGCCAGTTGGACGGCCGGCGGGCCGGGTCGCGGACCACGTAGCCGGCCACCCAGATCCGGTCGGACTCGTCGTCGTCGGCGTTGACCCCGGTGTTGCCGATGTGCGGTGCGGTCTGCACCACCACCTGCCGGTGGTAGGACGGGTCGGTCAGCGTCTCCTGGTAGCCGGTCATCGCGGTGGTGAACACCGCCTCGCCGAAGGTCTCCCCGACCGCGCCGTAGCTCTCACCCGGGAAGACCCGGCCGTCCTCGAGCACCAGCAGCGCCGGTACCCGCCGCAGCGCGGCGGTGGCGTCGTCGTTCATCGCACGGCCTTTCCGTCGAGCACGGTCGCGTCGCCGTGCAGGAAGGTGGCGACCACCTGGCCGGGCAGCACCATCCGCGCGTACGGGGTGTTGCGGCTGCGGCTGGCCAGCTCCCCCGGGTCGACGGTCCGGCTGGCGGCCGGATCGACCAGGGTGAGGTTCGCCGGGGCGCCCGGCGCGGGGTCGTGCCCGTGCGCGGTCAGCCCGGCGATCCGGGCCGGGGCCCGGGACATCCGCTCGGCGATCAGCTCCCAGTCTGGTACACCGTCGGCGTCGTGCAGGGCGGTCGTGAGCAGCACCACGGACAGGGCGGTCTCCAACCCGAGCATGCCGGGTCGGGCGTACGCCCATTCGCACTCCTTGTCCTCGACGGCGTGCGGAGCGTGATCGGTGGCGACGATGTCGATGACGCCTTCGGCGAGCGCGGCCCGCAGCGCGGCGACGTCCTCGCCGGTGCGCAGCGGCGGGTTGACCTTGAACACCGGGTCGTAGCTGACCGGTGCCTCGTGGGTGAGCAGAAGGTGGTGCGGGGTGACCTCGGCGGTGATCCGCACGCCGCGCGCCTTGGCCTGCCGGACGATCTCCACGCTGCCGGCGGTGGACAGGTGGCAGACGTGCAGCCGGCTGCCGACGTGTTCGGCCAGCAGCGCGTCCCGGGCGATGATCGCCTCCTCGGCGACCGCCGGCCAGCCGGTCAGGCCGAGCCGGGTGGAGACCTCGCCCTCGTGCATCTGGGCGCCCTCGGTCAACCGGGGCTCCTCGGCGTGCTGGGCGATGACGCCGTCGAAGGCCTTGACGTACTCCAGGGCGCGGCGCATCAGCCGGGGATCGGCGACGCAGTGCCCGTCGTCGGAGAAGATCCGCACGGCGGCGGCGGAGTCGGCCATCGCGCCGAGTTCGGCGAGGCGTTCACCGGCCAGCCCGACGGTGACCGCGCCGATCGGCTGCACGTCGACCAGGCCGGCCTGCCGGCCGAGCCGCCAGACCTGCTCGACGACGCCGGCGGTGTCGGCGACCGGTGAGGTGTTCGCCATGGCGCAGACGGCGGTGTAGCCGCCGAGCGCGGCGGCCCGCGACCCGGTTTCGACCGTCTCGGCGTCCTCGCGGCCGGGCTCGCGCAGGTGGGTGTGCAGGTCGACCAGGCCGGGCAGGGCGACCAGGCCGTCGGCGTCGACCACCTGGGCGCCGGCGGCCGCCACGCCGGGGCCGACCTCGGCGACGACGCCGTCGCGCAGCAGCAGGTCGGTCCGCTCGCGGCCGAGGACGCGCACGCCCTTGATCAGGTACGCGCTCACAGCGAGATCCTTTCGTCGTACGCCTGAGGTCCGTGGTGCCCTCGGAGGTGCTGGTGCCTGCCGGGTGACCGGTGCGGTGACTGACGGTCGTGGCTCATGCGCCGCGACCACCCAGCAGCAGGTAGAGCACGGCCATCCGGACGCTTACCCCGTTGGCGACCTGTTCCACGATCGTCGACCGGGGCGAATCGGCCACGTCGGCGGATATCTCCATGCCCCGGTTCATCGGGCCGGGGTGCATCACGATGGCGTGGTCGGGCAGTCGGCGCAGCCGGGCGCCGTCGAGTCCGTAGCGGCGGGAGTACTCCCGGGCCGACGGGAAGTAGGAGTCGGCCATCCGTTCGTGCTGCACCCGCAGCATCATCACCACGTCGGCGGTGGGCAGCACGGTGTCCAGGTCGTAGCCGACGCCGACCCCGGAGGCGAGCGCGGTGGCGATGTCGACCGGGATCAGCGGCGGCGGCCCGACCAGGGTGACCTTGGCCCCGAGGGTGGTCAGCAGCAGCACGTTGGAGCGGGCGACCCGGCTGTGCAGCACGTCGCCGACGATCACCACGTGCAGGCCGGCGAGGCGACCCAGCCGGGCCCGGACGGTGTACGCGTCGAGCAGTGCCTGCGTGGGGTGCTCGTGAGTACCGTCACCGGCGTTGACGACCGAACCGTCGACCCAGTTGGCGAGCCGGTGCGGCGCCCCGGACGCCGGGTGGCGGATCACCACCGCGTCGGCCCCCATCGCCTGCAGGGTGAGCGCGGTGTCCTTGAGGCTCTCGCCCTTGGAGACGCTGGAGCCCTTGGCCGAGAAGTTGATCACGTCGGCCGAGAGCCGCTTGGCGGCGGCCTCGAACGAGATCCGGGTCCGGGTGGAGTCCTCGTAGAAGAGGTTGACCACGGTCCGTCCGCGCAGCGTCGGCAGTTTCTTGACCTCGCGGCCGGCCAGCGAGGCGAGTTCGACCGCGGTGTCCAGGATCCGGGTGGCGGTGGCGGCGTCCAGGTCGGCCCCGGACAGCAGGTGTCGGATCATCGGTGGCTCCCGTCCCGCGCCGGTGCCGGGTCCTGCGCCGTCGGACCCGGCGAGCTGAACAGCCGTACCTCGTCGGTGCCGTCGGTCTCGGCGAGCAGCACCTTGACGTTCTCGGTCAGCGCCGTCGGGATGTTCTTGCCGACGTAGTCGGCACGGATCGGCAGCTCGCGGTGCCCCCGGTCGACCAGGACCGCCAACTGGACCGAGCTGGGCCGGCCAAGGTCACTGATCGCGTCCAGGGCCGCGCGTACCGTCCGGCCCGAATAGAGGACGTCGTCGACCAGGATCACCCGTTGCCCGTCGATGCCGGCCGGCGGCAGATCGGTGGGGCCGACCGCCCGGGTCGCCTTGAGTCGCAGATCGTCCCGGTAAAGAGTGATATCCAGCACACCGACGGGGACGTCGACGCCCTCGAAGGTCCGGATCCGGTCGGCCAGGCGACGGGCGAGTGGAATGCCCCGGGTGGGAATTCCGAGCAGAACGGTGCGCTGCGCGCCGCTGGTCTTCTCCAGCACCTGATGGGCGATCCGGTCGACGGTTCGCGCAATGTCTGCGCTGGTCAGGATGCACTTTACGGACGGTGGCATCGTCGCCGGTGATTGGGTGGCCGATGGGTAGGCCACAGCGGACCTCCTTCCCCGCCTCACGGGACGGGTCGTTAAAGGACGTCGGGGGCACCGCCAGCCGGACCTCGGCTGGTCAGCGGTCACGCCGAACGTTACCAGCGTCCACCGACCGGCCGGATCAGGGGCGCTGAGTGTCGCATCAGTAAGACGAAATTCCGGGCAACTCGTTACGATCTTGCTCACTCATTACTATTCACCACTTGACCGCGCTTGCGAACCGCCGTACCGTCACGCTCCGTAGCGATCGCTGGGGAAAGCCCCGGGCAAAGCACTGGGAGAGTCCGTATGCCCTCTGAGTACGCCAAGTCGTTGGGCGCCCGCCTGCGCTCCATCCGTCAGCAGCAGGGGCTGTCCCTGCAGGGGGTGGAGGAGAAGTCGAACGGGCGTTGGAAGGCTGTCGTCGTCGGTTCCTACGAGCGTGGGGACCGGGCTGTCACCGTCTCCCGCCTGGCTGAACTGGCCGACTTCTACCGGGTTCCGGTGTCGGAACTGCTGCCCGACGGCAGCGGGGTACGCCACGAACCCACCAGCAAGATCGTCCTGGACCTGGAGCGGCTGTACGACGAGGTCGCTGACGACCTCGCCTACGTCGCCCGGTACGCCCGGGCGATCCAGCAGCAGCGTGGCGACTACAACGGTCGGGTGCTCTCCATCCGCGCCGACGACCTGCGCGCCCTGGCGATCGTGTACGACTCGTCGCCGTCCGGCCTGATCGAACGGCTGAACGAGCACGGCGTACTGGTCGCCGACCCCCGGGCGTTCTTCGCCTCCTGACGCCAGCCGGCGCACCAACCGGCGACGGGGTCCGATCCTGCGGGATCGGACCCCGTCGCCTACGGGACACAGGACGGCGGCGAGACACCAGCTCGCCAGTGTGGGCCCGGACAGCCGGAGACGGCCCGGCCGTCTAGTGCGGGGTGTACTCGGCGATCCGGTCCAGCAACCCGTTGAGGAACCGCGGCGAATCGTCGGTCGACATCTGCCGGGCCAGCTCCACCGCCTCGGTGATGGCCACCGGGTCGTCGATCTCGTCGACGTAGAGCAGCTCGAACACGGCGATGCGGGCCAGGTTGCGGTCAACCACCGGCATCCGTTCCAGCGTCCACCCCTCGGCATAGCTGCCGATCAGCTCGTCGATCCGGCTCCGGTGCCGGGAAACGCCCTCCACCAGACCGATCGCGTAGTCGAGGTGCTCCGGCCGCGGTGACAACCGGGCGACGTAACCGATCAGTACCTGCTCCGGCGGGATGTCCCGCAGGTCCGCCTCGTAGAGCACGTCGAGGGCCCGCTTACGCGCCTTGCGGCGCGCCGGCATCGAGGTCTTCGGACCCTCGGCCATCAGGCGCGGCCGAGGTAGCGGCCGTCGCGGGTGTCGACCTTGATCTTCTCACCGGTGGTGATGAACAGCGGCACCTGCACCGTCGCCCCGGTCTCCACCGTCGCCGGCTTGTTGCCCCCGGTCGACCGGTCCCCCTGCAGCCCCGGCTCGGTGTAGGTCACCTCGAGGATCACGCTGGTCGGCAGCTCGATGTAGAGCGGCACGCCCTCGTGGGTCGCCACGATCGCCTCGGCCTCGGGCAGCAGATAGTTCGCGGCCTCACCGACCGTGCCACCCACGACGGTGATCTGGTCGTAGGTCTCCAGATCCATGAAGACGTAGTCCTCGCCGTCGGCGTACAGGTACTGCATGGTCCGCTTGTCGACGGTCGCGGTGTCGACCTTGGTGCCCGCGTTGAAGGTCTTGTCGACGACCTTGCCGGAGAGCACGTTCTTCAAGGTGGTGCGCACGAAGGCGCCGCCCTTGCCGGGCTTGACGTGCTGGAATTCGACGACGGACCACAGCTCGCCGTCGAGGTTGAGAACCAGCCCGTTCTTCAGGTCGTTGGTGGTGGCCATTTCCTGCCTTGATCTTCAATTGGCGGACGGACCTGCCAAGTCTATCGGTCCGACGTCGTCGCCTCGGCCCGGCCTGCGGCGAGCTGGGCGATGTGCCGCAGCGCCAATCGGTAGCCGTCCACCCCGAGTCCGCAGATCACCCCGGTCGCCACCGCCGACACCACCGAGTGGTGCCGGAACTGCTCCCGGGCATGGATGTTGGAGATGTGCACCTCGATCAGCGGACCCCGCAGCATCGCGCAGGCGTCGCGGACCGCGTACGAATAGTGCGACCACGCACCCGGATTGAGCACCACCGCCGCCTCGGCGTCGGCCGCAGCGTGCAACCAGCCGAGCATCTCGTGCTCGGCGTCGGTCTGGCGCACCTCGACGTCGAGACCGACCTGCCGCCCGGTCTCGACGCACATCGTCACCAGGTCGGCGTAGCTGACCTCACCGTAGACGTCGACCTGACGGCTGCCCAGCCGGCCCAGGTTCGGCCCGTTCAACACGTACGCCTTCACGCGCCGGCCACCGACCGGTACGCCCGCGCCAACGCCTCGTCGTCCGGCCCGTCGAGGATCCCGGGGCGGGCCAGCCCGTCGAGGACCACCAGCCGCAGCCGGGCACCCCGCGCCTTCTTGTCCACCCGCATCGCGGCCAGCAGGTCCGGCCAGGCGTCGGCCCGGTACGTGGTCGGCAGCCCCAGCGCGGTGAGCACCGCCAGGTGCCGGTCGGCGACCTCGGCGTCGAGCCGGCCGACCTGCCGGGCCAGGGTCGCGGCGTACACCAGGCCGACCGACACGGCGTGCCCGTGCCGCCAGCGGTAGCCCTCGACCTTCTCGATCGCGTGCGCCAGCGTGTGTCCGTAGTTGAGGACCTCCCGCACCCCGGACTCCCGCAGGTCGCCGCCGACCACGTCGGCCTTGACCCGTACGGCGCGCTCGATCAGCTCCCGTACCGACGCGCTGGTGGCGTCGGTGGCGGCCGCCGGATCCCGCTCGATCAGGTCCAGGATCGCCGGGTCGGCGATGAACCCGCACTTGACCACCTCGGCCAACCCGGCCACCAGGTCGGTCAGCGGCAGGCTGGCCAGCAGGTTCAGGTCACAGATCACCCCGGCCGGCGGGTGGAAGGACCCGACCAGGTTCTTGCCGGCGGCCGTGTTGATCCCGGTCTTGCCGCCGACGGCGGCGTCGACCATGCCGAGCAGGCTGGTCGCGACCGGCACCCACCGGACCCCGCGCAGCCAACAGGCGGCGACGAAACCGGCCAGGTCGGTCACCGCGCCGCCGCCGACCCCGACCACCGCGTCGGTACGGGTGAAGCCGGCGTCGCCCAACATCGCCCAGGCCTGTGCCGCCACGTCGATCGACTTGCCGGCCTCGGCGTCGGGCACCTCGATCAGCAGTGGCTGCGCACCGGCGGCGGCACACGCAGCGGCGATCCGGTCGGCGTGCGCCTTCAGCGGCGGCGCGTGCAGCACCGCCACCCGGTGCGCGTCGGGCAGCAGCGTGGGCAGTGTGTCGAGCAGCCCCCGGCCGACCAGTACGTCGTACGGGCGGTCACCAGGCACCGGGATGCGGGTCGTGGCGTCCATCGGCGCCGAGCCTAGTCGCTGCCCGTCGTCGGTGGCCCGCAACAGCGTCGCGATCTCCTCGGCGACCTCCTGCGGGGTCCGGCCGTCGGTGGCCACCCGGTGGGTGGCTACCTGCTCGTACAGCGGCCGGCGCTGCTCCATCAGGTGTTTGAGGGTCGCCCGGGGGTTGAGCGCCAACAACGGGCGGCCGGCGCCGAGCCCGACCCGGCGGGCCGCGTCGGCCAGCTCGACGCTCAGGTAGACCACCGTATGGCCGGCCAGCAGCGCCCGGTTCGCCTCGGCCAGGACCGCACCGCCGCCCAGGGCCAGCACCCCGGCGCAGGTGCGCAGCGCGTCGCTTACGGCGGCCTGCTCCAACTCCCGGAAATGCGCCTCGCCGTCGTCGACGAAGATCTCCGGGATGGGTTTGCCGGCGGCGGCGACGATCTCCGTGTCGGTGTCGCGGAACTCGCAGCCCAGCAGCGCGGCCAACGCCTCACCGGTGCTGGTCTTGCCGGCCCCGGGCGCGCCGACCAGCACACACACCGGTGCCATCAGCGGATCACCAGATGGTCCAGGTAGCCGCCGAGGTTGCGGCGGATCTCGGCGACCGAGTCGCCGCCGAACTTCTCGGTCAGCGCCTCGGCGAGCACCAGCGCCACCATCGACTCGGCCACCACCGCCGCCGCCGGGACGGCACAGACGTCGGAACGCTGGTTGATCGCCGTCGCCGGCTCACCGGTGGTGACGTCCACTGTCGACAGCGCCCGGTTCAGCGACGAGATCGGCTTCATCGCCGCCCGTACCCGCAGTGGTTCACCGGTGCTGATCCCGCCCTCCAGGCCGCCGGCCCGGTCGGTCACCCGTCGGACCCCCGACGCGGTGGGGATGATCTCGTCGTGGGCGACCGAGCCACGTGAGCGGGCCTGCTGCCAGGCGTCACCGATCTCCACACCCTTGATCGCCTGGATCGACATCAGCGCGGTGGCGAGCCGGGCGTCCAGCTTGCGGTCCCACTGCACGTGGCTGCCCAGCCCCGGCGGTACGCCGTAGGCGAGCACCTCCACGATGCCGCCGAGGGTGTCGGCGTCGGACTTCGCCGCGTCGACCTCGGCGACCATGCGGGCGCTCGCCTCCGGGTCGAGGCAGCGCAGCGGGTCGGCGTCGACCCGTTCGGCGTCCTCCGGGCGTGGCTGCAGCCCCGGCTTGGCCGCGACCGACCCCAGCTCGACCACGTGCGAGACGATCTCGATGCCGAGTGCCTGGCGGCACAGCGCCCGGGCGACCGTACCGACCGCGACCCGGGCCGCGGTCTCCCGCGCGCTGGCCCGCTCCAGGATCGGCCGCGCGTCGGTGTGGCCGTACTTCTGCATCCCGGCCAGGTCGGCGTGCCCTGGCCGGGGCCGGGTCAGCGGGGCGTTGCGGGCCTGGCCGGCCAGCTCGTCCGGGTCGACCGGATCGGCCGCCATCACCGTGCGCCACTTCGGCCACTCCGAGTTGCCGACCCGGATCGCCACCGGGCTGCCCAGCGTCACCCCGTGCCGCAGACCGCCGATGATCTCGATCTCGTCCTGTTCGAAGGCCATCCGCGCACCCCGGCCGTAGCCGAGTCGGCGGCGGGCCAGCTCGCGGCCGATCTCGGCGCTGGTCACCTCGACGCCGGCGGGAACGCCTTCGAGGAGGGCCACCAGCGCGGGGCCATGGGATTCACCTGCAGTCAGCCAGCGCAACACGTCGGAAAGTGTGCCACGACCGGGCCGGCGGCCGGCACCGCGCGGCCCGGCCGTCCCGCCCTCCGGACACCACGGCGTGATGCGGCAGGCACCCGCCGCGGACACCACGAACGTGGCGCACCCATGAGACGGCGGCCGGCCCGACCTACCGTACGGTTGGTGGGATTCCGGGGGGTGGCCACCGTGCCGTACGACGTCCGCCGCCGACCGGCGGTGCTGCTCGTCCTGCTGGGCGCGGTCACCGCGGTCGGTCCGCTGTCGATCGACATGTACCTGCCGGCGTTTCCGGCGATCAGTGACGACCTCGGTGCGGCACCGGCCCGGGTGCAGCTGTCGCTGACCGCCTGTCTGATCGGCGTCGCCCTCGGCCAACTTGTCGGCGGTCCGCTCAGCGACCGGTGGGGCCGGCGTCGACCGGTGCTGGTGGGCACGGCCGGATACGTCGTGGTCAGCCTGGCCTGCGCGCTGGCGCCGACCGCCGAGGCGCTCGCCGGGCTGCGCCTGGCGCAGGGTTTCGCCGGTGGCATCGGGGTGGTGGTCGCCCGCGCCGTCGTGCGGGACCTCTACTCCGGTGCCGACGCGGTGCGGTTCTTCTCCCGGCTGTTGATCATCTTCGGGGTGGCGCCGATCGCCGCACCGGCGCTCGGCGCGGTGGTGCTGCGGTTCACCTCCTGGCGGGGCATCTTCGTCGCCCTGGCGGTGATCGCCGCGCTGCTCGCCGTCGTGCTCGCCCGGTGGCTGCCGGAAACCCTTCCGGTGCAGCGCCGCAACCCCGACGGGTTGGCCGGGACCGCCCGGGCGGTGCGGCTGCTGCTGACCGACCGGGCCTTCGTCGGCTACGCGCTGACCCAGGGCCTGGCCTTCGCCGGACTGTTCACCTACATCGCCGGGTCGCCGTACGTGCTGCAGGACGGGTTCGGGTTGTCCGCCGCCGCGTACAGCGTGGTGTTCGGGGTCAACGCGATCGGGTTGATCGGTCTCGGCCAGCTCAACGCCCGGCTGGTGGGCCGCCACGGGCCACGCCGGCTGTTCGTCGGCGCGCTGGTCGCCGGGCTGGCCGCCGCCGGGCTGCTGGTCGCCGGGGCCGGCACCGGCACGCTGGTGCTGGTGCTGGTGCCGCTGGCGGTGTATGTCGCCACCGTCGGGATGCTGATGCCCAACGGCACCGCGTTGGCGTTGGAGCACCACGCCCGGCACGCCGGGACCGCCGCCGCCCTGCTGGGTGCCACCGGCTCCGGGATCGGCGCGCTGGCCGCCCCGCTGGTCGGGCTGGCCGGCACCGGCGACGCGCTACCGATGGCGCTGATCATCTGCGGTGCGGCCGGGCTGTCACTGGTCGCCGTGCTGACGCTGACCGGGCGCGACCGTGGCTGACCGGGCGGCGTGCAGCGCCGCCCGCATCGCCGGCACCGGCGCGGCGACCCCGGTGAACTGTTCGAACTGGCCGATCGCCTGGGCGAGCAGCAGGTCGAGACCGGACACCACACGGCAGCCGGCGGCGGCCGCCGCCGTGGCAAGCGGGGTCGGCCAGGGGTCGTAGATGGCGTCGAAGCAGACCGTCGCAGGTGTCCAGCCCAGCAGGCCGGCGAGCGGGTCGGCGACGCCTTTGGGCACGGTCGACACCACCACGTCGACGGCCTCGGCCAGGGCGGCGTGGTCGTCCCAGCCGACACCGGTGACCGGGACCGCGAGGGCGTCGGCGACCGGGGCCAGATCGGCGATCGCGGCCGCGCGACGGGCCACCACCTGCACCTGACCGGCGCCGAGGGCGGCGGCGGCGGCCAGCGCGGCCCGCGCGGTACCGCCGGCACCGAGGACGGTGAACCGCGCCCCGGCACCGACTCCGGCCTCCCGCAGCACCGCGACCATCCCGCCGACGTCGGTGTTGTCGGCCGACCAGGTGCCGTCGGGTCGGCGTACCAGGGTGTTGGCCGCGCCGATCGCGGCCGCCACCGGCGTGGCCCGGTCGGCCACCGCGAGCGCCGCCTCCTTGAGCGGCATGGTGACCGACAGGCCGGCCCACTGCGGGCCCAGGCCGGCGATCAGGTCGGCCAGTTGCGACTCGGCGCACTCGATCGCGGTGTAGTGCCAGTCGGTCAGTCCGGCGGCCCGGTACCCGGCGTTGTGGATCACCGGGGAGAGCGAGTGGGCGATCGGCGTGCCGAGCACCGCGGCCCGGTGCCTGTCGACCGGACGGGCCCCGGTACGGGACCCGCCGGGCAGGTCAGAGGATGCCATTCCGTCGGGCGATCTCGATGTTCGCGTCATGTTCCTCGACGGTGGTGGCGAACGCCGAGCGGCCCTCCTTGTCGATGGCGACGAAGAAGACCCAGTCCTCGTCCGGCGGGTTGACCGACCCTTCGAGCGCGGCCCGGCCAGGGTTGTTGATCGGCGTGGGTGGCAGCCCGCTGTGGGCGTGGGTGCTGTACGGGTTGTTCGCGTCGTACAGCTCCTCCCGGGTCATGTCCTTGGACGCCTTGGTCGGCTTGCCGGTCAGCTCCCAGTAGTAGTTGACCGTCACGTCGAACTGCAGACAGCTGCAGGGGAAGGTCTCGCTGTAGACCCGGTTGTAGGCCACCCGGGCGACCTTGGCGAGGTCCTCGGCGATGCCCGCCTCGGCCTGGGCCAGCGACGCCACGATCAATGCCTCGTACGGGCTGATCCCGCCCCGCTCCGCCTGGACCTGTTCGGCGTACTCCATCTCGCCGGTGACGGTCAGGAACCGGTCGACCATCAGGGTGAGGATCTCCGGGGCGGTGACGTTCGGATCGAAGTCGTAGGTGTCGGGGAAGAGGAAGCCCTCCGCCGACGCGGTGACCTGCTCGCCGTCGGTCCGGGTGAGCCACCAGTCGGGCACGCCGAGGGCCAGGGGGTCCTGCGCGGCGGCGGCGAACTCCTCGGCCGGGATGTCGGTCGCTTCGGCCAGCGCCTGGTAGATCTGCTTGGCGGTGCGCCCCTCCGGGATGGTGACCCGGTTGGAAACCTTGTTCTCCAGGTCGAGCAGCAGACTCAGCGCGGTCGCCGCGCTCATCTCCAGACGCAGGTTGTAGAAGCCCGGTTGGATGTTCTGGCTGCGGGAGTTCGAGCGCGCCTCGTTGGTGAAGGCCTTGGTGCTCTTGATCACCCCGGCTTCGACCAGGGTGTTGCCGATGTCGGTGGCGGAGTCACCGGGACGGACCTGCACGACCACCTGGCCGGTGCCGCCGCCGTCGTAGTCGGGGGTGGCGAAGTAGTTCTGCAGCCGGTCGAAGCCGTACCAGACACCACCGCCGAGCACACCGAGCATCAGCAGGGTGACCAGCAGGGCCGCAGCGGTCTTGCCGCGCCCGCCGCCGCCCGAGGACTTGCGGCGCGCGCCACGACGGTGCCGGCCCTTGTCGGCCCGGTCCTCGAAAGCGAGGTCCAGTTCGTCGATCATCACATCCGCCTCCGCTGCGCGTCCAGCCAGCTCTGCAGGATCTCCACGGCGGCCGCCTGGTCGACCACCGCGCGCTGGCGCCGTCCTCGTACGCCCCGCTCCGACAGCCTACGGCTAGCGACCACCGTCGACATCCTTTCGTCGGTCATCAGGACCGGAATCGGCGAAATCGCCACGCTCAGTGAGCGGACGTACGCGCTGACGGCATCGGCCGCCGGGCCGTGACGACCGG
Organism: Solwaraspora sp. WMMA2101; assembly: GCF_049179175.1. Taxonomy (NCBI): domain Bacteria; kingdom Bacillati; phylum Actinomycetota; class Actinomycetes; order Micromonosporales; family Micromonosporaceae; genus Solwaraspora; species Solwaraspora sp. WMMA2101. Next base: position 493,949 of record NZ_JBMHMA010000006.1, read on the forward strand.
CGAGGTTCACCGGCAGGCCGACGATAACCTCCCGTACCTCGTGTTCGCTGACCATCTGGACAATTCTGGCAATATCGGCTGGAACGGTAGTGTCTCCGGTACCGGCGGTCGACAGGTCGCGCTGCACCGTCAGCAACGGAGTGGCCAGGATGCCGTCCGGATCGCTGATCGCCAGCCCGACCCGGACCTGACCCACGTCCACCCCGAGCCGGCGCCCACGAACGAACCCGTACGGCGCCGACCCGCCCGTCTCCGCCCGGGTCACGGCGCCTCGGCGATCGCCTTCTCGACGGCGACCAGCAGACTCGCCGCCTCCGCCGCCGGCAGGCCACCGCCCTGGGCCAGGTCGGCGTTGCCGCCACCCCGGCCGTGCAGCGCGCCCTTGACCAGATCAGCGGCGGCCACACCACGCGCCTTGGCCGCCGCGTTCACCGCCACCACCAGCGACGCCTTGCCGTTGGAGCGGGCCACCACCGCGACCACCCCCGGCCGGGCCGGATCGATCTTGCCCCGGATCTCCTGAGCCAGCGTGCGCACGTCGTTGCCGCCCGCACCGTCGGGCGCCTCGGTGCCGACGTACGCCACCCCACGAAGGTCACGGGCCTGCGCCGCGAGCGCCGCCGCGCCGCCCAGCACCAGCTGCGCCCGCAGCTTCTCCAGCTCCTTCTCCGCGTCGCGCAGCTGGGTGACGGTCTGCTGCACCCGGTCGGCCACCTGCTCGGACGGCACCCGGTACAGCTCGGCGAGCCGGGCGACCAGCAGGTGCTCACGGGCCAGGAAGTTGAACGCGTCGATCCCGACCAGTGCCTCCACCCGGCGGACCCCGGACCCGATCGACGACTCGGACAGGATCTTGACCAGGCCCAGCTGACCGGAACGGGTGACGTGGGTGCCGCCGCACAGCTCCCGGGCGTAGTCGCCGACCTCGACCACCCGCACCTCGTCGCCGTACTTCTCACCGAACAGCGCCATCGCGCCGAGCCGCCGCGCCTCCTCCTGCGAGGTGATGAACGCGTTGACCTCCAGGTCACGCAGCAGCACCTCGTTGACCTGCTGCTCGATGTCGACAAGCACCGACGGCGGCACCGCGCCGGGGGTGTTGAAGTCGAACCGCAGCCGACCCGGCGCGTTCAGCGAACCCGCCTGAGTGGCCGACTCACCGAGGAAGTTGCGCATCGTCTGGTGCACCAGGTGGGTCGCGGTGTGCGACCGCGAGATCGCCCGGCGACGCGCGATGTCGATCTCGGCGTACCCGGTCTCCCCCGTGCGCACCTCGCCACGGACCACCCTCGCCTTGTGCACGACCAGCCCCGGAACCGGGGACTGGACGTCGAAGATCTCGACCTCGCCGGCACCCACGGTCAGCCGACCGGTGTCCGGCTGCTGACCACCGCCCTCGGCGTAGAACGGCGTACTGTCGAGCACCAACTCGATCACGTCGCCCTCGCCCGCGACCGGCAGCGACACACCGCCCGCGCCGAGCACCGCCCGCACCCGCGACTCCCGCGCGACCTCGGCGTACCCGGTGAAGTCCACCGCCCCACCGGCGTCGAGCACCCCCCGGTACGCCGACATGTCGACGTGCCCGGTCTTGCGCGCCTGCGCGTCCGCCTTGGCCCGCGCCCGCTGCTCGGACATCAACCGGCGGAACCCGTCGGAATCCACCGACAGCCCCTGCTCGGCGGCGATCTCCAAGGTCAGGTCGATCGGGAAACCGTAGGTGTCGTGCAGCTGGAACGCCTTGTCACCGGAGAGCTTCGCGCCGCCGGCCGTCTTCGTCTCGGAGATGGCCAGGTCCAGGATCGTCGTCCCGGAACGCAGCGTCGACAGGAACGCGTCCTCCTCGGCGTAGGCGTACGTCGAGATCCGCTCGAAGTCGGCCGCCAGCTCCGGATACGACGGCGCCATGCAGTCGCGGGCCACCGGAAGCAGCTCCGGCAACGCCCGGTCCTGCCAGCCGAGCAGCCGCACCGACCGGATCGCCCGCCGCATGATCCGGCGCAACACGTAGCCACGACCCTCGTTGCTCGGGGTCACCCCGTCGCCGATGAGCATCAGCGAGGTCCGCACGTGGTCGGCGATCACCCGCAGCCGTACGTCGTCGGGGTGCGACTCGCTCGCCGCCTGACCGGAGCCGGCACCGTACCGCTTGCCGGTCAGCTGGGCGGCCCGGTCCAGGATCGGGCGTACCTCGTCGATCTCGTAGAGGTTGTCCACCCCCTGCAGGATGGAGGCGATCCGCTCCAGGCCCATGCCGGTGTCGATGTTCTTCTTCGGCAGGTCCCCGACGATGTCGAAGACCTCCTTGCTCTGCACGTTGGTGATCTCGTACTGCATGAAGACCAGGTTCCAGAACTCCAGGAACCGGTCCTCGTCGACCTCCGGACCGCCGTCGGGCCCGTACGCCGGACCCCGGTCGTAGTACAGCTCCGAACACGGCCCCGCCGGGCCGGGGATGCCCATCGACCAGAAGTTGTCCTTGTTGCCCCGGCGCACGATCCGGTGCGCCGGCACCCCGGTCTGCCGCCAGATGTCGGCGGCCTCGTCGTCGTCGAGGTAGACCGTCACCCAGATCCGCTCCGGGTCCATGCCGAACCCGCCCTGCTCCACCGGCTTGGTCGACAGGTCCCAGGCGAGCGGGATCGCGCCCTGCTTGAAGTAGTCGCCGAACGAGAAGTTGCCGTTCATCTGGAAGAACGTGCCGTGCCGTGAGGTCTTGCCGACCTCGTCGATGTCCGGCGTCCGGATGCACTTCTGCACGCTCGTCGCCCGCTGGAACGGCGGGGTGCGCTGGCCGAGGAAGTACGGCACGAACTGCACCATGCCCGCGTTGATGAACAGCAGGTTCGGGTCATCGATCGCGGGCAGCGGAGCGGACGGCACCACGGCGTGGCCGTTGGCCTCGAAGTGCGCGAGGAACCGCCGCTTGATCTCCGCCGTTTTCACCGGACGTCCTCCTGGGGGAATATCTCGTCGTCGCCGATGCGTGGGTCGCCCCGCAGCTCGGCGAACTGGTCATCGAACGCCACGCCCTCGGCGAACGCGGCCTGGATCTGTTGCTCACGCTCGGCCATGCCGTCACGGACGTCTTCCACGAAGGTACGGACCGACTCCACCAGACCACCAGCGGATTCCGACAGCGACGAGGCGATCCCGGCAGGGGTGTACGACTGGGCGGTCCGGGTGAGTTTGCGCACCACCAGCGCACCGACAGCGAGGCCGACGCCGAGCCAGAGCAGGCGTTTCATGACAGCGTCCTCCCGGTCATCCGGCGTTGCGCCGGGCCGCCCGGCGTCGCTGCTTGAGTTCGGCGCGGACGTCGCGCTCGGCTTCGGCGTTGCGCCGGGCGGAGGCGGCCCGACGTACGCCGTACCCGAAGGCGGCCACCTTGACCAGCGGATTGGCCGCCGCGGCCGAGACCACAGTGGCCAGGTTGGCCACATTGGCGGTCACGTTCTGGGCGTGCGAAGTCATCGTGTCGATCTTGGCAAGCTGGATGTTCACGCCGTCGAGGGTCGTGTGCATCTGTCCGAGGGCGGTGTTCACGTTCTCGACCGAGGCGTTCACCTGGCCGAGCAGCGGCCCGGTCCGGTCGTTGAGGTCGTTGATCGCCCGGGTCGCCGCGTCCACCGTGTGCCGCAGTCGCAGAATCGGCACCGCCAGCACGAGCACGAGCATCAGGAACGCCCCGGCGGCCACCAGTGCCGCGATCTGTCCACCGTCCATGCCTGCCTGTCCTCCTCGTTCACCAACCACCTGCCACGCCGGCCGCGCACCCCGGCGCCAGCGTCGGTCGTCGTCGCTGCTCCGCCGCAGTACGCACCGGACGCGGCGCCACCGGTGCAGACCCTACCGTCCGTGACGGAGGTCCGCTCACGACGGTTCGACGTCCAGGTCCAGCAGCGGGTCGTCGGTATACACCGGGTCGGGATCCTCACCTGTCAACGACGGGTCGAGGCTCGGTTGCGGCTTCATCCGGTCGTCGTCGATGGCGTTGCGCACCTTGATCGACACCACGGATCCGCTGCAGTTGTCGGCCCCGCTGCCCGGCGGTTCAGCGGCCGGATCCCCCTCGGCGGCGTCACCGGCCGGCGGTTCGACCGTCGGCCGCTGCGCGAGCAGGTCCTCCGAGCAGGCCGGCGGCCGGACCCACAGATCCAACGTGAGTTCGTCACGGGTCCAGCAGGTGTACTGGCCGTCGACCGGCTGGGACGGGCAGAGCTCGACCTTCCACGGCAGCCAGCCCGCGTCGGTGAGCGCCGCCGTGTAGACCTGGGCGGTCTCCTCAGGGCCACGTTCGGAGGTCATGGTCCGCTCGCGGAACCGGCAGTCGATCAGGCACCACCGGCTGCCGCTGACGGCGTCGGTGCTCTCCAGCGCCGCCCAGCCGGGCACGTCGAGCCGGTCGAGAGAGTTGAACACCGGATCCCGGGTCGCCGCCCGGATCCCGAAGTAGAGCGGAAGCGCCGCCAGGACGACCACCGCGACCATGATCAGCGCCACCGCGCGGAGGCGCCGCTGCTGCCGGGTCGACTCGTCGTCGGCAACGCCGTCGGGCCCCGACGCACCGTCGTCCGGGCCGGCACCGGGCCGGACCGGGCCGCCGGCGGCGGACCGGATCGCGCCGGTGGCTCCTGCGGCGTCGCGGCCAGGGTCGTCCCGGCCTGGTCCGTCGGGCCCGGGACCGCCGTGCGGCGTGCCGGCTACCGGCCTGGGTACGGCGGCCACCGCTGCCCGCCCGCCACGGTCGGCGACGGGCCCGGGGGCGCGCAGGGCGGCCGGATCCCGGGGGCGGATCTCGGTCGGATCCTCCGGCGACGCCGACGGGCGTCCGGGTCTGCCGTGGAGCGGTGGTGCGCCTGCCGCCCCGGTCACCGGTCGCGGGCCGTCCGGCGCCGACCGGGGACCGGCCGGCCCGGGTGCGGGACGTTGACCACCGGGGCCCGGTCCCGGGCGCGGACCACCGTCCGGGACACCTCGGGCGGGGCCGGGGCCGACCGGCGGTCGGGGGCCGCCCGGTCCGGGCATCGGTGGTTGATCGGCGGGCCGGACCGGGGCGGCCGCAGCCGCCCGTGCCACCGGGGCGCTCGCCCCAGCGCCGGAGACCGGTCGAGGAGGGCCACCGGCACCCGAGACAGGACGCTGCGGGCCACCGGACACGGGCCGGGGCGGACCACCGGCACCCGAGACAGGACGCTGCGGGCCACCGGCACCCGGGCCTCCAGCGCCGGAGACCGGCCGAGGGGGGCCACCGGCGCCGGAGACGGGCCGTTGTGGGCCGTCGCCGGACGGCCGACCCGGGAACATGCCGCCGCCCGGGTGCTCCGGGTGGTCGAACCGCCCGGGAGCGGGCGGCCGTGGCTGGCCGTGCATCGGTGGCCGCCCGACGCCGGGCGGTGGCGCGTCGCGGTACCCGGCGGTCGGCGGATCGTCGTGCCCAGGCGGACGCACCCTGGCTGCGGCGCCGGCACTGGGCATGCCGACCCGGGCCGCCGGTGGGGGGCCGGCCGGCCGGGCGGCCGGGCGGCCGGGCGGCTCGGGCGAAGGGTCGTGCCGAGAGTCACGGCCGGGCGGCAGCGCGCCGCCGGGGCCGGGTACCACCGGCGCGGCCATACCACCGCGGCCCGGGCTGCGGCGCGGACCGCCAGGTGCCGGCGACACCGGCCCGGCGGAGGGTGACGTGCCGGGGCGACCCGCCGGTGGCGGACCGTCGCCGGCCGGCGACACCGGTCCGACCGGTGACCCTGGGCCAGGCGTCGGCGCGGCATCAGCCCGGTGTCGTTGGCCCGTAGGAAAACCCGGGCGGGGACCGGAGCGGTCCGACCAGGTGTCGGCCGGGTCGTCAGGCTCCGGGGCACGGCGTCGGCCGCCACGGGTCGGTGCGGGAGATGGTCCCCGGTCCGGCTCGCCGGAGCCCGGGCCGGGCCGCTCGCCCGTACCGAACCGGTCACCCGGGCCGGGCCGCTCGCCCGTACCGAACCGGTCACCCGGACCCGGCCGCTCGCCCGGACCCGGTGCCGGTCGGACGCCGGGCCGGCCTGGAGCGGGCGGGGCCGTTGCCGCCCGCGCGGACGGCAACGGCGGGGCGTTGCCGGACTGCGGAACCGGCACGCCGGGAGCGGACGGCTGCGGGGCAGGCCTGTTCGGGTCACGGCCCGGAGGCGGCGGTCCGGGCGGCCGGGGCGGCTCGGGCCGCCGGACATCTGCCGGTGCGGCCCCCCCGGCGGGCGGGGGCGGAGCGGGCCGCTGCGCGCGTGGCGGCGGGCCCTCGGGCGACGGGCGGTCGCCGCCACCGCCGGGCCCGATGTCGACCTGCTGTTCCTTGGCGGTACGCAGGTCGTCCAGCCAGCCGGTCTCCTCGCCGCTGACCTCTTCCTCGACCTGTGCCCGGCCCCACCGGCGGCCCTTGGCCTTGGCCTCACGACGCTCGTCGGGTGCATCCGGGCGGTCAGAACCGCGCGCTCTCACTGGTGTACCTCCCCGGCAGCCAGGCTGCCGCTGTCATCGGATGCGGTGGCGTTGTCGGACGCCGGGCCGGATGTCGCACGCACGATACGACGCAGCACCGGCATCCGCGCGGCGACGGCGCGCTCCGCACCATGCTCGGTCGGCCGGTAGTAGTCGACACCGGCGAGTTCGTCGGGTGGGTACTGCTGGGTGACCACGCCACGGTGATCGTCGTGCGGGTAACGGTAGCCGCGGCCGTGGCCGATCTGCCGGGCACCGGAGTAGTGGCTGTCGCGCAGGTGTGCCGGCACCGCCCCACCCTTGCCGGCCCGTACGTCGGCGATCGCGGCGGACAGCGCGGTGGTGGCCGAGTTGGACTTGGGAGCGGTGGCCAGGTGGATCACCGCCTGCGCGAGGTTGAGCTGTGCCTCCGGCAGGCCGACGTACTCGACGGCGTGGGCGGCGGCGGTCGCCACCGACAACGCACCCGGGTCCGCCATCCCGACGTCCTCGCTGGCGAAGATGACGATGCGCCGGGCGATGAAGCGGGCGTCCTCGCCCGCGACCAGCATCCGGGCCAGCCAGTGCAGTGCGGCGTCGACGTCGGAGCCACGCATGCTCTTGATGAACGCGCTGGTGACGTCGTAGTGCGCGTCGCCGTCGCGGTCGTAGCGGACCGCAGCGACGTCGATCGCCTGCTCGGCGGTGTCGAGGTCGATCTCGTCGACGTCGCGGGCGGTCGCCGCCGCAGCCGCAGCCTCCAGCGCGGTCAACGCCTTGCGGACGTCGCCGCCGGCGAGCCGGACGAGATGGTCCTCGGCCGGCGCCGACAACCGCAGCGCCCCGCCGAGCCCACGCGGGTCGGTCACCGCCCGGCGCAGCAGGTCGCGGACCGCGTCGTCGGTGAGCGGACGCAAGGTGAGCAGGACACACCGCGACAGTAACGGCGAGATGACCGAAAAGTGGGGATTCTCCGTGGTGGCGGCCAGCAGTGTCACCGTCCGGTCCTCCACCGCCGCCAGCAGCGAATCCTGCTGGGTCTTGCTGAAGCGGTGCACCTCGTCGATGAACAGGACGGTCGGCAGACCCCCGGTGCGCCGCTGCCGACGGGCCTCGTCGATCACGGCGCGGACATCGCGGACCCCGGCGGACAGCGCCGACATCGCGACGAACCGCCGGTCGGTGGCCCGGGCCACCAGGTGGGCGACGGTGGTCTTGCCGCAGCCCGGCGGGCCCCACAGGATGACCGACATCGGCGCCGCCCCGGTCACCAGTTGCCGCAGCGGGGCACCCGGCGCCAGCAGGTGACCCTGGCCGACCAGTTCGTCGATGCTGGCCGGGCGCATCCGTACCGGCAGCGGTGCCTGCGGGTCAGGGGCGGCGCCGCTGCTGCCGACCCCGCCTGACACCACGGCGCTTCCGGGGGGCGCCACGTCGGGCCGCCCCCCGGAAGCGGGGTAGGTGAAAAGGGCGTCGGACTCCATCACGAAGACAGTACCGGCCCGATCTCGGCTGCCGGAAACCCGCCGAGATCGGGCCCGGACACCGCCCGACGCGTAGGGAGCCGTCCCTGGTCACCGGCTACCTGTCGGCCCCGGTGGGTAGGTGGCGCGTCGGACCCGATGGGGATTGGCGGCGCGCGCCGAACGACGGCTCAGGTCAGCCCGTCCGCCGGTTCACCGCCGACGCCGGGACCAGCGGCGGTTCCCGATGCCGGCATGGAACAGCGCCAGGCAGAGCAGCCCGATCAGCACCAGCGTGTTCCAGTTGAACAGGTCCGGGGCACCCAGATCGGTGTTGAGCAGGTCGAGAAGCAGGGCGAAACCAAAGACGACTGCCGCGACGATGGCGAGCATGACATCCTCCTGGGGGGTTCAGTGGGTCGGCTCTGCCATACCCGGCAGACCCCTTGGCCAATCCAGGTAGGACCAGGTCGGCGCCGCCGGTCGGGTCACACCGACGCCCCCGCCGTCGGGGTCGGCACCGGGCGCGCCCCGGGATCCGGCACCGGGCGCGGGCGCCGGGCCACCAGGTACAGCGGCGCGGCCGCCGCCAGCACCGCCGCGCCGACCAGCATCGCCAGGCTGACCGAGGCAGCGCCGGCGACACCCAGCAGCACCACCCCGCCGAGGGCACCGGCCGGTTGGGCGACCATCGAGTTGAGTGACACCACGCTGGTCCGGTGCGGGCCGTCCACCTGCCGGTGCAGCAGACCCAGGTGCACCGGATTCGACGCGCCGTGGACGGCGTAGCAGGCCAGGTAGGCGGCGATCACCCCGACCGGCCCGGCGAGCAGCGCCATCGCGACCACGGTCGCCCCTTGCAGGATCCGGAACGCGGCGGCGGTCACCGGCGCGCCGAGCCGGCGGCTCAGCGCCGGCACCAGCGCGGCGCCACCGGCCGACGCCAACCAGGCCACCGCGCCGACCGGGCCGAGCAGCGCCGCCGCCCGGTCGGCATCGCCAGCTACCTCCGCCAGCCGTACCGGCATCAGCGTCTCGAAGGAGATCATGCCGAATCCCCAGAACAGCTCGACCGCGATCAGAGCGAGCAGGATCCGGGAACGCCGCAGCAGCCGCAGCGCGCCGAGCACCACGGCGGGCACCTGCCGGACCGACGCACCCAGCGTCGACGCCCCGGCCGCCGGGCGTACCTCGACCAGCAGCATTGCCAGGCCGAGCAGGCCGACGACCTGCAGCGCCCCGGCGACCACGACCGGTCCGGTCAACGCGCTGACCGGCCCGACCGGACCGATCGCCACCAGCACGCCGGAGGTCAGGGCCCCGGCGGCGATGGTCAGACCGGCGACCACGCCACCATGGCCCAGGCCGTCCTCGTACCGCGCGTCGGGGTCGGCGGCCAGCGTCGCGTCGACGTACCAGGACTCCAGCGGCCCGCTCTCCAACGCCCGGTAGACACCCTGCAGCAGCAGCGCGGCGACGAACACCCCGAACGAGTCGGCGATCACGAGCAGCGTCAGCGACGCCAGGTTCGCCAGAGCGGCACCGATCAGTACCGGCTTGCGGCCGATCGCATCGGCCAGGCCGCCGGTCGGCAACTCCAGCAGCAGTACGGCGAACCCCTGTGCGGCGACGACCAGGCCGATCTGCGGCAGGGCAAGCCCACGTTCGAGCATCAGCAGCACCGTGACCGGGATCAGCAGCCCGGTGGGCGCCCAGCGCAGACTGTGCAGGACCAGGTAACGCCGGTGGATCTGGCGTACGGTCAATCCTCCGGTCACCGTTCGTCTCCGACCGGCTCGTCCCCGGCCGTACCGTCCCGGTCACCGCCCTTGATGACCCGGGGGAAGGCGTACTTGTAGAGCAGCACCTGCTCGGGCACGCCGTCGCCGGGGCCGGGGTCGGTGCGGTAGCGCTCGACGACCTCGGCGATTTCGGCGTTGAGTCGACGCAACTGGTCGGCGGTGAGGGTCAACCGGGTGTCGGAGTAGTCGGCCGCCGCACGCCACTGCGGCGGGTAACCGTCCCGGGCGGTGTGCCACTCCTCGGCACGCTGGACGAACAGCTGAAGGAAATAACTGTTGAGCCAGTCGGCGGCCGCGCGGGCATCCGGGTCGGCGTCGAAGGCGGTGTTGTGCCAGGCGGTTTCCTGGTGCACCGCCCGCCACCAGCGTTCCCGGCCGGTGCCCCGGGCCGGCTCCTCGCGGACCAGCCCGGCGTCGGCGAGCTTGCGCAGGTGGTAACTGGTGGCGCCGGTGTTGGTGCCCAGCTCGTGGGCCAGGGTGGTGGCGGTCGCCGGGCCGTCCAGGCGCAGCGCGCCGAGCAGCCGCAGCCGCAGCGGGTGGGCCAGGGTGCGGACCTGGTCCCCGGTGAGCCAGACCGTCGAGAGTTGCTCGTCCATGAGATGCAGAATAGCTATGCAAAGGAAGTGTGCACAACATCTTTGCACACTTCCTTTGCAACCAGCGTCCTGCGCTCAAGACGCAGCTGGGCCCGGGCGCGTACCGCACCCGGGCCCAGCCCACTCATCCACTTGTCCGCAGGTCAGGACGGCTCCACCGGAGCGGCCACCCCGGCCGTACCGGCCGCCGGGGTCGGCGCGACACCGGCCGGCGGCTTCGGCTTCGCGTCCACCCCGGCCTCCGCCCGCTGCTGCGCGGTGATCGGCGTCGGCGCCTGGGTCAACGGGTCGAACCCGCCCCGGGTCTTCGGGAACGCGATCACCTCACGGATCGAGTCCACCCCGGCCAGCAGCATGCAGATCCGGTCCCAGCCGAACGCGATACCGCCGTGCGGCGGCGGGCCGTACTTGAACGCCTCCAGCAGGAAGCCGAACTTGTCCGACGCCTCCTGCTCGGTGATGCCCAGCAGGTCGAAGACCCGCCGCTGGACATCCCCCTGGTGGATACGGACCGAGCCACCGCCGATCTCATTGCCGTTGCAGACGATGTCGTACGCGTACGCCAGAGCCTCGCCAGGGGCACCATCGAAACGGTCCAGCCACTCGTCGGTCGGCGAGGTGAACGGGTGGTGCACCGCCGTCCAGCCGCCCTCCTCGGTCGGCTCGAACATCGGCGCGTCGATCACCCAGCAGAACGCCCACGCGCTCTCGTCGATCAGGTTGGCCCGCCGGGCGATCTCGATGCGGGCCGCGCCGAGCAACTCCTGCGCCTCCCGCCGGTTGGTCGAGGCAGCGAAGAAGATCGCGTCACCGGGCTTGGCGCCGACCGCGTCGGCCAGCCCACCCAGGTGCTCCGCCGACAGGTTCTTCGCCACCGGCCCACGCGGCTCACCGGTCTCGGCGTCCAGCACCACGTACGCCAGGCCCCGCGCGCCGCGCGCCTTGGCCCAGTCCTGCCAGCCGTCGAGCTCCTTACGGGTCTGCGCGGCACCGCCGGGCATCACCACCGCGCCGACGTAGCCGCCCGCGTCGATCGCCCCGGCGAACACCCGGAACGCCGTACCGCGCAGGAAGTCGGTCAGCTCGGTCAGCTCCACGCCGTAGCGCAGGTCCGGCTTGTCCGAGCCGTACCGGTCCATCGCCTCGTGCCAGGTGATCCGCGGCACCGGTCCGGTGATGTCGTGCCCGGCCAGCTCCCGCCAGAGCGCACCGACGATCGACTCACCCAGCTCGATCACGTCGTCCTGGGTGACGAACGACATCTCGATGTCCAGCTGGGTGAACTCCGGCTGCCGGTCGGCCCGGAAGTCCTCGTCGCGGTAGCAGCGGGCGATCTGGTAGTAGCGCTCCATGCCGGCGACCATTAGCAGCTGCTTGAACAGCTGCGGCGACTGCGGCAGGGCGTACCAGGTGCCGGGCTGCAGCCGCACCGGCACCAGGAAGTCGCGGGCACCTTCGGGCGTCGACCGGGTCAGCGTCGGCGTCTCGATCTCCACGAAGTCGCGGTCGTGCAGCACCGTACGGGCGATCTGGTTGGCCCGCGACCGCAGCCTCAGCGCCCCCGACGGCCCGCTGCGCCGCAGGTCCAGGTAGCGGTACCGCAGCCGGACGTCATCGCCGGCGTCGACCTGATCGTCGATCGGCAGCGGCAACGGCGCCGCCTCCGACAGTACGGTCAGCTCGGTCGCGGTCACCTCGATCTCGCCGGTGGCCAGCTCCGGGTTGTCGTTGCCCTCCGGGCGGCGGTCGACGGTGCCGGTCACCCGGACGCAGAACTCGTTGCGCAGCGCGTGCGCCAGCTGCATCTCCTCGCGGAACACCACCTGCACCACGCCGGAGGCGTCGCGCAGGTCGACGAAGATGACACCGCCGTGGTCGCGCCGGCGGGCCACCCAGCCGGCGAGCGTCACCGACGTGCCGGCGTGCGTCGGGCGCAGGCTGCCAGCGTCATGGGTACGAATCACGGCACGGAACTCCTCATCGCGGGTACGGACTGCACCCGCATTGTGTCAGCCCGGCCGATCCGCTTCGGCGTCGATCCCGGCCACGTCCGGCGTACGATCCACTCGAACCGCCATCCCCGGTGACCGGAGGGCGCATGCTGCTGCTGTCCTTCGCCGCCGTACTGCTACTGGCCGTACTGGTCTCGGCGCTGGCGCACCGCACCATCCTGTCGACCGCCGCGCTGTTCCTGATCGCCGGTTTCGTCCTCGGCCCGCAGACCACCGGTGTGCTCGACATCGAGCCCGACTCCCCCATCGTCGCCACCCTGGCCGAGCTGGCGCTGTTCGCGGTGCTGTTCAGCGACGGCATGCGGGTCGGCTGGCGCGATCTACGGTCTCGCTGGCGGCTGCCGACCCGGGCACTGGGCGTCGGATTGCCGCTCACCATGGCCGTCACCGCCGCGCTGGCCCACCTCGTCGTCGGCCTGGACTGGCCGGAGGCGCTGCTGATCGGCGCGGTCCTCGCCCCCACCGACCCGGTCTTCGCCGCCGCGCTGGTCGGCAACCAGAAGGTGCCGTACCGGCTGCGGCACCTGCTCAACGTGGAGTCCGGCGCCAACGACGGCCTGGCCCTGCCGTTCGTGATCCTCTTCCTGGCCGTCGCCAACGGCTCCACTGATCTGCACCTCGGCGAACTGGCCACCGAACTGGCCCTGGGTCTGGTGATCGGCGTCGCCGTACCGCTGGCGGCGATCATGCTGGAACGGCTGCGCTGGTTCGGCACCTCGGCGCAGTACGCCCCCCTCAACGGTGTCGCGATCGGCCTGCTGGTGCTCGCGCTGGGCCAGCTCACCCACGGCAACCTGTTCCTGGCGGCGTTCGCCGCCGGCAGCACCATCGCCACCTTCGGCCCCCGCCAGCGGGTCGCCTTCGAACACTTCGGCGAGAACGTCGCCGAGCTGTTGAAGCTGGCCGCCCTGCTGGTCTTCGGCGCGCTGATCTCGGTCGAGTTCCTCGGCGAGATCTCCTGGCCCGGCTGGGTGTTCGCGGTGCTGGCGATCGTCGTGGCGCGGCCGGTGGCGCTGGCGCTCGCCTTCTTCCGTTCCGGCATGCACGCCCGGGAGCAGGTCGCGGCCATGTGGTTCGGCCCGAAGGGGTTCGCCTCGGTGGTCTACGGCCTGCTGGTGCTCAACAGCGGCATCGACGCCGCCGACCTGGTCTTCCACCTGGTCGCGCTGACCATCGTGATCTCCATCCTGGCCCACTCGTCGACCGACGTCCTGGTCGCCAACGCCTTCGACGAGACCCGGCGTACCGCCCCCGACCCGGGCTCGGACAGGGACGGAAGCCATCCAAGCTGACCTTGGGTGGCTCCCGTCGCAGGTCCTCACCCCGGGATCTTCCACGCGTTCATCTCCAGGCTGACCTCCCCGTCAGGGGAGGCCCCGGTGATCTCCAACTGCACGACAAGCTGCGCCCGGCCCGAGTTGACGGCTGCGGCACGGCTCGTCCAGAGGCAGAGCACCACACCTTGCTGGACCGGCACCCGGGCCTCGGCACCGAGCGGAGCCATACGGATCTGTTCCGAGCAGTCGTGCGGAGTGAGCCCTGGCGCGTCCACCTGGCTGCCGCGTACGTCGCGGCCGAGAACCAGGTTGGCCGGCGCGTTACTGTAGCCGGCCCGCAACGTGATGTCCGCCTCGGACGACAGCACGTCGGCCCGCGGCTCGTCCAGGTCGGCGTGCATGCTGCTGTTGTTGCCGAACACCCGCAGCGTCAGCGGCTCCTGCGAGTAGTGGACCGTGTACCGGGTCTGCGCGTCGAGCGTCGGCTGCGCGGTCGGATTCGCCGACGGCACATCATCGGGTAGTCCAGTCGGCTCCGGCCCGTCCGGCGTCGCGGAGGCCTCGATCGTCGGCTCCGACCCGCCGTCACCGCCGTCGGGCGTCGCCATCGCGTCGACCCGGTCCGAAGCCCGCCAGGCGATCACGGTCGCGGTGGCGGCGAGCACGAACGCGGCCACCGCGAGCATCACAGACACTCCGACCAGCAGCCGCTGGAGCCTGCCGGTTGATCGCCGTGGCGATGCGGTACCAGCTGTCGCCGACGGACCATCTCCGGTTATTGACATCGGTTCCTCCATATGCGCATCGGCCAGGCACGGCCGACAATCACTCAGGGACCTCAGAAACCGTGTGCACGGTTCACGTCGACGCACTCGGAGAGGCCACCGATCCACTAGGTCGATCGAGTAAGGTAATGGTGGCATGCCGCCACAATCATTCTCCGCTACCCCGATGGACGAACCATGCCTGACAATGGACAATCTGCAGGTGAAGGCCGTGAGCGACCGCGTCGGTCGGTGCGGAAAATATCCGAACGGCTGGCGGTGGTCGGCCTGGTGGTCACCACGCTGGGGGTGATCGTCGCCGTGCTCGACTGGCGCTTCCCAGTCGGAGGCCAGGTGCCACCGGCGTCGACCACCCCCTCGGCGACGGTGCCGGCGGTCACGTCGCCAGACGCCCCTGCGGGTGGCTCACCGGCCGCGACCAGGATCGAATACCTTTCCGCGCTCCCGGCACACGCCGGCACCGCCAATCTCACGGAACTTCCGCGCGAACTACGGGAGACCGCCGAGTTTCAACGCGCCATCGTGATCAAGTGCCCGAGCAACCAGAGCAATGACAAGGTCAGCGAGGTCGCCTATCAACTCTTCGGCCGATTCGACACTTTCCAGGCGACCGTTCGGCCGCATTTCGACAGCCAACCGGATGCCCGGATGCACGTCGAGGTCCTGGTCGGCGAACGCGCCCGCGACGGCCGCCTGGTGTGGGACGTCGGCGGCGGACAGTACGAGGCGACCGCCGTGCAGCCCGGATCGCTCAACGCGGTCGTCGAGGGGATGCAGGAGCTCAAGATCCAGGTCCGGTGCGAACTGCCGGACGGGGTGGCGATCCTGGTCGACGCCGCCCTGTACGAGTGACGGTCGCCGCCTCACCTGCGCAGGTGGCGTCGCCGACCCAGTGAGTCGGATACGTGTACGTAACGTGATTGAAATGTCAGAATGCCAGCATCTGCCACGACCCAGGTCTCGATCGCTCATGGAGGTCCGGTTTTGTTTCTCACCCGGCACGAGCAGGAGCGACTGCTCATCCACGTCGCAGCCGACGTGGCCTGGAAGCGCCGTGAGAGGGGCATCCGGCTCAACCACCCGGAGGCGACCGCGGTGATCACCGCCTTCCTGTTGGAAGGTGCCCGGGACGGCCGCAGCGTGGCGGAGCTGATGGAGGCCGGGCGCACCGTGCTCGGTCGCGAGGACGTGCTCGACGGTGTGCCGGAGATGCTCCCCGAGGTGCAGGTGGAAGCCACCTTCCCCGACGGGACGAAGCTGGTGACCGTACACGAGCCGATCTCCTAGGAGCGAGATTGAGCGCACCACCCACGCCGTCGGGCACCGACGGCGGCACAGTCGTTCCCGGTGAACTCATCCCCGGCGACGGGCCGATCACCCTCAACTCCGGCCGACCGGTGCTGACCCTGGCCGTGGTCAACACCGGGGACCGGCCGGTGCAGGTCGGGTCGCACTACCACTTCGCCGAGGCCAACCCGGCGCTGGACTTCGACCGGGCCGCCGCCTGGGGGCACCGGTTGGCGGTGGCCGCCGGCACGTCGGTGCGCTTCGAGCCCGGGGTGGACCGCGAGGTCGACCTGGTGCCGTTGGGCGGTCGGCGGATCGTCGCCGGGCTGCGCGGCGAGTGCGCCGGCCCGGTCGACGAACGGCGACCCGGCACTACGGCAGGCGGCACCGCAGGCGACAGCGACGGCGACGAGGCGGGAGACGCGGCGTGAGCACCCTGGACCGACGGCGGTACGCCGCCCTGCTCGGACCGACCGCCGGTGACCGGATCCGGCTGGCCGACACCAACCTGCTGATCGAGATCGAAGAGGACCGGTGCACCCCACCCGGCGCCGACGGCACCCCGGCGTACGGCGACGAGGTGGTCTTCGGCGGCGGCAAGGTGATCCGCGAGTCGATGGGCCAGTCCCTGGCGACCCGGGCCGACGGCGCTCCGGACACGGTGATCACCGGAGTGGTGGTGCTGGACCACTGGGGGATCGTCAAGGCCGACGTCGGCATCCGCGACGGCCGGATCGTCGCGCTCGGCAAGGCCGGCAACCCGGACACGATGGACGGCGTGCACCCGGACCTGGTCATCGGGCCGGGCACCGAGATCATCGCCGGCAACGGCAAGATCCTCACCGCCGGGGCGATCGACAGTCACGTACACCTGATCTGCCCGCAGATCCTGGAGACCGCGCTGGCCAGCGGGATCACCACGATCATGGGCGGCGGCACCGGGCCGGCCGAGGGCACCAAGGCCACCACGGTCACCCCCGGTCCGTGGCACCTGGGCATGATGCTCGCCGCGCTCGACCCCTGGCCGGTCAACGTGCTGCTGCTCGGCAAGGGCAACACGGTCAGCGAGGCGTCGCTGTGGGAGCAGCTGCGCGGCGGGGCCGGCGGCTTCAAACTGCACGAGGACTGGGGCACCACCCCGGCGGCGATCGACGCCTGCCTGCGGGTCGCCGACGCCTCCGGGGTGCAGGTGGCGATCCACACCGACACGCTCAACGAGGCCGGTTACGTGGAGTCGACCCTCGGTTCGATCGCCGGCCGGTCGATCCACGCCTACCACACCGAGGGGGCCGGCGGCGGGCACGCACCGGACATCATGCGGGTGGCGGCCGAGCCGAACGTGCTGCCGTCGTCGACCAACCCGACCCGCCCGCACACCGTCAACACCCTCGACGAGCACCTCGACATGCTGATGGTCTGCCACCATCTGAACCCGAGCGTGCCGGAGGACCTGGCGTTCGCCGAGAGCCGGATCCGGCCGTCCACGATGGCCGGTGAGGACATCCTGCACGACCTCGGCGCGATCTCGATGATCGGCTCGGACTCGCAGGCGATGGGCCGGGTCGGCGAGGTCATCCTGCGTACCTGGCAGACCGCGCACGTGATGAAGGCCCGCCGGGGCGCGCTGCCCGGCGACGGCGCTGCCGACAACATCCGGGCCAGGCGGTACGTCGCCAAGTACACGATCTGCCCGGCGGTGGCGCACGGCATCGACGGCGAGGTCGGCTCGGTGGAGCCCGGCAAGCTGGCCGACCTGGTGCTGTGGGATCCGGTCTTCTTCGGCGTCCGGCCGCACCTGGTGATCAAGGGCGGCATGATCGCCTGGGCGCAGATGGGCGACGCGAACGCCTCCATCCCGACCCCGCAGCCGATGCTGCCGAGGCCCATGTTCGGCGCGTACGGCACCGTGCCGGCCGCCACCAGCCTGGCGTTCGTCGCGCCGGCTGCGATCGACGCGCTGCTCGGTGACCGGCTCGGGATCCGTCGCCGGCTCGCCCCGGTCGCCGACACCCGGCGGCGGGGCAAGGCCGACATGCCGCTGAACGACGCCACCCCCCGGATCGAGATCGACGCGGACACGTTCACGGTACGCATCGACGGGGAGACGATCGAGCCGGCTCCGGCGGTGGAGCTGCCGATGGCGCAGCGCTACTTCCTGTTCTGACCGCCGGCGATGATGACGATGTGTCACGCCCGGACCCGCCGATGAGCGGGCTCGCCACGCTGCTGGTGCTGGCCGATGGCCGGTTGCCGGCCGGCGGGCATGCCCACTCCAGCGGGCTGGAGGCGGCCGTCGTCGCCGGCCGGGTCCGTGACCTGGCCGGCGTGGCGGCGTACCTGACCGGCCGGCTCACCACCGGTGGGCGTACCGCCGCCGCGTTCGCGGCCGCGGCTGCAACAGCCGCGACCGACGACGGGGCCGGCCCTGGCCGGCTGGACGCGCTCGACGACGGTATCGACGCCCGCACCCCGTCGCCCGCGCTGCGCCGCGCGTCGCGGGCACAGGGCCGGGCGTTGCTGCGCGCCGGACGGGGCATCTGGGCGCTGCCGGCGGGCGGCCCCCGGGACCGCCACCAGCCGGTCGCGCTCGGCGTGGTCGCCGCCGCCGCCGGCCTCGGCCCGGCCGATGCGGCGCTGGCCGCCGCATACACCGCCGTCACCGGACCGGCCAGCGCCGCCGTGCGGCTGCTCGGCCTCGACCCGTACGCGGTGCACGGCCTGCTGGCCCGGCTCGCGCCGGACATCGACGCGGTCGCCGCCGGGGCGGCCGCCCTGGCCGACCGGCCGGTCGACGACCTGCCCGCCGGCTCGGCCCCGATCCCGGAGGTCGACGCCGAACACCACGCCACCTGGGAGGTGCGTCTCTTTGCGTCCTGAACCACACACCCACGTCCACGGCGGGTCCGCCGAACCGCACGCGCACACCGACGGGGAGGTACCGCACACCCACCCCGATCCGGGGGTCGACCCGCACCCGCCCCGGCTGCCGGACGGCTCCCCCGCGCTGCGGATCGGCATCGGCGGGCCGGTCGGCTCCGGCAAGACCGCGCTGGTCGCCGCGCTGTGCCGGGCGCTCGCCGACGAGTTGCGGCTGGCCGTGGTCACCAACGACATCTACACCACCGAGGACGCCGACTTCCTGCTGCGCAACGGCGTCCTGCCGGCGGAGCGGGTCCGGGCGGTGGAGACCGGCTGCTGCCCGCACACCGCGATCCGCGACGACATCTCCGCCAACCTTGACGCCATCGAGGACCTGTCCGACCAGTTGGGCACCCTCGATCTGGTGCTGGTGGAAAGTGGCGGGGACAACCTGACCGCCACGTTCAGCCGGGGCCTGGTCGACCAGCAGATCTTCGTGGTCGACGTGGCCGGCGGTGACAAGGTGCCGCGTAAGGGCGGGCCCGGGGTGAGCACCGCCGACCTGCTGGTGATCAACAAGACGGACCTGGCGCCGCTGGTCAACGCCGACCTGTCGGTGATGCAACGCGACGCCGCCGCCCGCCGGGGCGAGCTGCCGACGGTGTTCCTGTCGCTGGTGCAGGACCGGACGGCGACGCCGGTGGCCGAATGGATCCGGGGGCTGCTGCGGGCCCGCGCCCAGACCCCGGCGGAGGTCGCCGGCTGATGCGGGCCCACGCCCGGCTGGTCGCCGAGGTCGACGCCGCCGGGCGGACCCGGCTGGTCTGCCTGCGCGGCGAGCCGCCGCTGGTGCTGCGCCGTACCGGCCCGGCAGCGGCCGCCGGCGACGAGGTCCAGGTGCATCTGGTCGGCGCGGCGGCCGGCCCGCTCGGCGGCGACGACCTGCGGCTGGACGTCGACGTCGGGCCGGGGGCGCGGGTGTGTCTGCGTACTGTCGCAGCGTCGCTGGCGTTGCCCGGACCCGACGGCCGCCGGTCGAGGCTGCAGATGCTGGTCCGGGTTGCGACCGGCGGCGAGCTGCGCTGGCTGCCGGAGCCGTTGATCGCCGCCGCCGGCTGCCACCACCTGTCCCGGTCGGTGGTGGAGCTGGCCGACGGCGCGGCCGTGGTGTGGCGGGAGGAGCTGGTCTGCGGGCGCGACGGTGAGCCGTCCGGCGACGCCCGGATCGACACCACCGTCCGGTACGCGGGCCGCACGGTGCTGCGTACCGACCTGGCGGTGGGGCCGCGCGCCGACGGCTGGGCCGGGCCGGCGGTGCTCGCCGGGGCGAAGGCGACCGGTTCGGTGCTGGTGGTCCGGCCGGAGTGGGCAGCCGGCGGGCCCCCGGCGGCCGGCCCGCTCGGCCCCGGCGCGGCCCGGCTGCCGCTGGCCGGCGGGCCGGCGGTGCTGGTCACCACGACCGGCCCGACCGCCCGCGGCGTCCGCACCGAACTCGACCGGGCCGAACCCGACCGGGCCGAACCCGACCGGGCCGGGGCTCAGCCGCCGACGTAGGCCGCGAGGTGCTCACCGGTCAGCGTCGAACGGGCCGCGACCAGGTCGGCCGGTGTGCCCTCGAAGACGATCCGACCACCGTCGTGACCGGCACCCGGCCCCAGATCGATGATCCAGTCGGCGTGTGCCATGACCGCCTGGTGGTGCTCGATGACGATCACCGACTTGCCGGCGTCGACCAGCCGGTCGAGCAGGCCGAGCAACTGCTCGACGTCGGCCAGGTGCAGGCCGGTGGTCGGCTCGTCGAGAACGTAGACGCCGCCCTTCTCCGCCATGTGGGTGGCCAGTTTCAGCCGCTGCCGCTCGCCGCCGGACAGGGTGGTGAGCGGCTGGCCGAGGGTGAGGTAGCCGAGCCCGACGTCGGCGAGCCGACGCAGGACGGCGTGCGCGGCCGGGGTGCGGGCGTCGCCGGACGCGAAGAACTCCTCGGCCTCGGCCACCGACATCGCCAGCACCTCGCTGATGTCCCGGCCGCCGAGCTGGTACTCCAGCACCGCCGCCTGGAACCGCCGGCCCTGGCAGTCCTCGCAGACGGTGGCGACGCCGGCCATCATCGCCAGGTCGGTGTAGATGACCCCGGCACCGTTGCAGGTCGGGCAGGCGCCCTCGGAGTTGGCGCTGAACAGCGCCGGCTTGACCCCGTTGGCCTTCGCGAACGCCTTGCGGATCGGGTCGAGCAGCCCGGTGTATGTCGCCGGGTTGCTGCGCCGAGAGCCTCGGATACCGGTCTGGTCGATCGACACCGCCCCCGCGTCGGCCGGGATCGACCCGTGCAGCAGCGAACTCTTGCCGGAGCCGGCGACCCCGGTCACCACGACCAGCACACCGAGCGGGATGTCGACGTCGACGTCGCGCAGATTGTTGGCGTTCGCGCCACGGATCTCCAGCGCGCCGGTGGGCTCGCGGACCGACTTCTTCAGGTTGGCCCGGTCGTCGAGGTGGCGGCCGGTGACGGTGACGCTGGCCCGCAGCCCGTCCACGGTGCCTTCGAACATCACCTCGCCGCCGGCGGTGCCGGCACCGGGGCCGAGGTCGACGACGTGGTCGGCGATCGCGATCGTCTCCGGCTTGTGCTCGACGACCAGCACCGTATTGCCCTTGTCCCGCAGCCGCAGCAGCAGGTTGTTCATCCGGGCGATGTCGTGCGGGTGCAGCCCGATGGTCGGCTCGTCGAAGACGTAGGTGACGTCGGTCAACGACGACCCGAGATGCCGGATCATCTTGGTGCGCTGCGCCTCACCGCCGGACAGGGTGCCCGCCGGGCGGTCCAGCGAGAGGTAGCCGAGGCCGATCTCCACGAACGAGTCGAGGGTGTGCCGCAGCGCGGTCAGCAGCGGTGCGACCGACGGCTCGGCCAGCGCCTGGACCCACTCGGCGAGGTCACTGATCTGCATCGCGCACGCGTCGGCGATGTTGATCCCGTTGATCTTCGACGACCGGGCCGCCTCGTTCAGCCGGGTGCCGGCGCAGTCCGGGCAGGTGGTGAAGGTGATCGCCCGCTGCACGAACGCCCGGATGTGCGGCTGCATCGCGTCGACGTCCTTGGCCAGGAACGACTTCTGGATCCGCGGGATCAGACCCTCGTACGTCACGTTGACGTTGTCGACCTTGATCCGGGTCGGCTCCTTGTACAGCAGGTCGTGCAGCTGCGACTTGGTGAACCTGCGGATCGGCTTGTCCGGGTCGAAGAAACCGCAGCCGCTGAAGATTCGCCCGTACCAGCCGTCGACGCTGTAGCCGGGGATGGTCAGCGCGCCCTCGTTGAGCGACTTGCTGTCGTCGTACAGCGCGGTCAGGTCGAAGTCGGTGACCGACCCCCGACCCTCGCAGCGCGGGCACATGCCGCCCAGCCGGGTGAAGGTCTGCTTCGTGGTCTTGCTGGCGCCGCGTTCGACGGTTATCGCCCCGCTGGCCCGCACCGACGCCAGGTTGAAGGAGAACGCGTTGGGCGGGCCGACGTACGGCTGCCCGAGCCGGCTGAACAGGATCCGCAGCATCGCGTTGGCGTCGGTGGCAGTGCCGACCGTGGACCGCGGATCGCCGCCCATCCGCTCCTGGTCGACGATGATCGCCGTGGTCAGCCCGTCGAGCACGTCGACCTCGGGCCGGGCCAGCGTCGGCATGAACCCCTGTACGAATGCGCTGTACGTCTCGTTGATCAGGCGCTGCGACTCGGCGGCGACCGTGCCGAACACCAGCGAACTCTTGCCCGAGCCGGAGACCCCGGTGAACACCGTCAGCCGGCGTTTCGGGATCTCGACGCTGACGTCCTTGAGGTTGTTGACCCGCGCGCCGTGCACCCGGATCAGGTCGTGACTGTCGGCGGGGTGCGGGGTGGACGGCCGCTCCCCCGAGGCGGTGGCCCTGCTCATCGAGAATCCCTACCTATCGAGTCTGCTGGATGCGGATCAGGTTGCCGGCGGGGTCACGCACGGCACAGTCGCGGACCCCGTACGGCTGCTCGGTCGGCTCCTGGACGATGTCCGCGTCGCCGGCCTGCAGCCGCTCGAAGACCCCGTCGAGGTCGCTGGTGGCCAACAGGATGCCGGCGTAGGTGCCCTTGGCCATCATCTCGGTGATGGTACGGCGCTCGTCGTCGGTGATGCCGGGGTCGACACCCGGCGGGTGCAGCACGATCGCGGTGCCGGGCTGGTCGACCGGGCCGACGGTGAGCCAGCGCATCCCGTCGTAGCCGACGTCCAGGCGCAGTTCGAAGCCGAGCAGGTCACGCCAGAAGGCCAACGCGGCGTCGGCGTCGTCATGCGGCAGGAAGCTGGAGTGAATCGTGATGTCCATGGCGGTCACGCTAGTTGCGCCGCCGGGGCCCGTGCTTCTCGATTCCTGATCGGTCTGGTGACCTGTTTTGCCAGGCAGGCGGGCATCTCCGGGCGTGCGGAGCCGGCCCGGCGCCGGTAGACGCTGGGCGGGACGCCGACCAGTTCGGTGAACCGGGTGCTGAAGGTGCCCAGCGACGCGCAGCCGACCGCGAAACAGACGTCGGTGATGCTCAGGTCACCCCGGCGCAGCAGCGCCATCGCGCGTTCGATGCGCCGGGTCATCAGGTACGCGTACGGCGACTCGCCGTAGGCGCGCCGAAACTCGCGGCTGAGGTGCCCGGCCGACATGTGCACGCCACGGGCCAGGGCCTCGACGTCGAGTGGCCGGGCGTACTCCCGGTCGATCCGGTCGCGCACCCGGCGCAGCCGCGCCAGGTCGCCCAGGTGCTGCTCCTGCCTCGCACTGCCGGTCACCCGGGCGATGCTGCCACACCCCGTCGGCACTTCCCGCCCGGCGCGGCCCAACCTACGGTGCGGCGGGAGCGTAGCGTGCGTTCGGCATGTGAACGACACGTAGGAAGGCGGGCAGGCGCCACGGCCGCGGCCCTCCGACGACGACGTCGCGACGCAGAGCGGCGACGGCGGTGCCGGTCCGACCGAACAGCATCAGGTTGAACCGGGCCGGACGGAACCGCAGCCGGACGTCGACCGGGTCGTCCGGTGGGGCGAGCCGGATCCGTCCGTCACCGAGCACGACGGTCGCGGTCGGGGTGTACGCAGAACGGAACTGCACCGCGATCGGCCGTTTCGGCATTGCCCGCGAGGTGTCCAGCAGGACGCCGTAGTCGTGGTGCAGCATCCCGAGAAAGAACTGGTCGAAGTACAGCGACGCGTAGTCGTCGGGCATCGACCAGGGGCGGCGCAACACCCGGGCGATGTCCCAGCCGTGCACCAGCAGCTCGTTGACCAGGTGTGCCACCATGCCGGCGATCGGCACCCGCGCGTCGCCCAGCCACTGGACGGTCCTTTCCGGCGGCAGCTGGGCGGTCGCCGCGAGAATCGCGTCGGTCGCCTCGCCGAGCAGTTCGGCGAGGCGAGCCGGGTCGCGTTCGGTGAAGTGCCGCAGCACATGGTCGTTGACGTCGGCGACGGTGTCGACGTTCGCGGCGGACAGGGCCGCGCGGATGTCGGGGATCTGCAGCGGCGGCTCGTCACCCTCGACGAGGGTGACGTACAGCATCGCGATGCTCACCACGTGCGCGGCGGTGTCCGACACCGTCCAGTCGCGGGTCGCCATCGCCTTCGGCTGACTGTCGACTGTCAGCAGTGATTGGAATCGGTCGGTGAGGACACTCAACGCCGTACGGGCCAGGGTCCAGCGGTCAACGGGCACAACGAAACTCATCCGGTGATCGTGGCACCGGCTGCGTCGACAGTGTTCCTTGACGTTGCGCGTTTCATGCGCGATTTCCGATGAGCCGACCCTGGCCGGGGTCGCGCCTGGCGACGACACGGGCGAGGGTGCGCAGCATGGTACGGACGAAGCGGTCGAAGACACGGTCGGGCAGAATCCGCCGGGCCGCCAGGATCACCCTGGCGGCCCGGCCGACGGGGTAGCGGGTCCGTGGCCGGCGGGCGCGCACCGCTCTGGCGACGGCGTCGGCGACCACCGAGGGCGGCGACGCCGGGCCGTCCTCGACCGCGAGGATGGCCGCGCCAAGTGCCGCCTGGTCGGCGTACGGGCCGCGACCCGAGGTGTCGAGGAGATGCTGGCCGGCGATGGCGGGCCACTCGGTGGCGA
The DNA here is from genome assembly GCF_049179175.1 of Solwaraspora sp. WMMA2101. Lineage (NCBI taxonomy): Bacteria > Bacillati > Actinomycetota > Actinomycetes > Micromonosporales > Micromonosporaceae > Solwaraspora > Solwaraspora sp. WMMA2101. Next base: position 518,609 of record NZ_JBMHMA010000006.1, read on the forward strand.
TCGCACCGGGCTGGATGACGACCACGTCGATGCCGAGTGGGGCGAGCTCCATCCGCATCGAGTCGCTGAGTCCTTCGACGGCGAACTTGGTGGCGTGGTACCAGCCGCCGAGCGGCTCGTGGATCTTCCCACCGATTGACGAGATGTTGACGATGCGTCCACTGCCCTGCCGGCGCATCTGCGGCAGCACGAGTTGCGTCAGCCGGGCCAGGCCGAACACGTTGACGTCGAACTGGCGGCGGGCCTCGTCCAAGGGCACGTCCTCGACCGCGCCGAACGAACCGTACCCGGCGTTGTTGACCAGCACGTCGACCCGCCCGGATTCGGCCAGTACCTGTTTGACGAGGTCGACCAGCGCGGCGTCGTCGGTGATGTCGGCCCGCACGGGCCGGATGCCGACGTCGGCCAACGGGGTGATCCGGTCGAGCCGGCGGGCGACGGCGTAGACGTGGTAGCCCATGGCGCGCAGCTTGCGGGCGGTGGCCTCGCCGATGCCGGAGGAGGCGCCGGTGACGACGGCGACCTTGTCGCTCATGATCTCTCCCTTGGTAACCAACTAGATAGTTACATCATCGGCGCTACCCGCGCAGTTGTCAACCAACCAGTTGGTTTTGGGTAGGCTGGCGGCATGGTCCGCGACTCCACCGCCACCAAGCACCGGATCCTCGACGCCGCCACCGTCGAGTTCGCCGCCCACGGCCTGGCCGGCGCCCGGGTCGACCGGGTAGCCGAGCGCGCCGGCGCCAACAAGCAGCTGATCTACGCGTACTTCGGCAGCAAGGAACGGCTCTTCGACACCACCCTCGCCACCCACCTGGAGCGCTTCATGGAAGCGGTGCCCTTCGACGCAGACGACATACCCGGCTACGCCACCGCGATGTTCGACTTCGGCGTCACGCACCCGGACCTGCTCCGACTGCTGCAGTGGCACACCCTCGAACGGCCCGGCGAGCTCGCCCGGATGGAGCAGAACCACCACACGACCCGACGGAAACTGGCCGCCCTGGCCGAGGCCCAGGCCGCCGGCCTGGTCGACGACACGCTCCCGCCCGCCGAACTGCTCGCCGTCGTTCTCGCCGTCGCCCGGGCCTACGACGATCCGGCGCCGACGTCGGTGGCCGCGCGCCGGGCCAGCGTGACCACCGCCGTACGCCGGCTCGTCACCCCCGGCCCGCGCCCGTAGAGCCAGCTCGTCACTCCGCCCGCGACCGTAGAACCCGGCGACCCGGGTCCGGCGCGCCGCCGGTCCGCGACATCGAAACGGTTGTGCCGGGAACCAGCGACGCCGTTGCACCGACTACTCCTATCGGACCCCGGGACACATTATTGACTGACGTCTATCTGGAGCGCTCCGTGCCGCGACCCCGCATGCTTGCCGCCGTCCTCGCCGCGTCGATCGGACTCACCACAGCCTGCAGCGCTGACTCCGGTGGTGGCGCCACCTCGACGACATTACGGATCGGGTTGGGCACCGAGTCGGGCGCACTGGACCCGCACGCGTTCACCGGCAACTTCCTGCTCCTCGACGCCATCTACGAGCCACTGGTCAGCTACGGCGAGGACGGGCAACTGGAGCCGGGCCTGGCCGAGTCCTGGACGGTGGCACCGGACGGACGGCAAGTGAGTTTCGACCTACGCGACGACGTGCACTTCACCGACGGGACGCCGGTCGACGCCATGGCCGTCAAGTGGAACTTCGACCGGTGGGTGGGCAACGAACGCTTCTCGTTCTTCCGGGCCTCGCAGGTCGTCTCCGCTGTGGACGCCCCGGATCCGGACACAGTCGTGCTCACCCTGTCCGAACCGTACGAACCGCTGCTGCAGGAGTTGTCGATCGTCCGTCCTGTCCGGCTGCTCAGCCCGGAGTCCGCCGACGCCGACGGCACCTTCCAGGACCCGGTGGGCACTGGGGCGTGGAAGCTGGTCTCCAACGGCGCCACCGGCACCGTGCTGGAGCGCAACGACGACTACTGGGGGCCGAAGCCCAGTCTGGAACGGCTCGAGTTCAAGGTGATCCCGGATTCGCAGGCCCGCGTCGACGCGCTCACCAACGGCGAGATCGATCTGATCGGCGGCGCCTACCTGGCACCGATCACGCCGGTGGAGGCGCAGTCCTTGCGCGATCGCGCCGGCGTACGGCTGATCACCGGCGCGGCGGACGTCTCGATCCTGCTCGGGTTCAACCCCGACGGCCCCGCCGGCGACCGGGCGGTCCGAGAGGCCGTCGGCCGGGCGATCGACACCGAGGCGCTAGCGACGGCGTTGTTCCTGGGCCAAGCGGAACCGGCCCGTCGGGTGTTCCCGCCGAGCGTGCCGGACTCCGGTACCGATCTGCCGGTCGGCTTCGACCGGGCCGCCGCAGGGCGGGTGCTAGACACCGCAGGCTACCTCCGCGAAGGGGAGATCCGGACCCGCGACGGCGAGCCGCTGTCGTTGCGGCTGCTCATCCCGGCCGCACCGGCCGAGGGGCAGCTCGATCCGCGCACCATGGCCGCCGCGATCGCCTCCGCTCTGCAGGAGGTGGGGATCGGCGTGGAACTGGTCCCGGTCGACGCCGCCGCCTACTACGACGAGCGGGCCGAGGGCAGGTACGACCTGACCTTCTTCGAAACCCTCGGCGCCCCGTACGACCCGTCCAGCTCGATCGTGTCCCTGTTCACCGACGGGGCCCGAGCGCCGCTGTGGGTGACGCCGACCACCGAGGACCTGGTCGACAAGGCGTTGTTCGCCACCGACCCCGCTGAACGTTCCGAGGCCTACCAGGACCTCTACGAGGCGGTGGCCGCTGATACCGGGTTCGTCCCGTTGGTGTACCGGCCCCGACTGTGGGCGGTGCGCGACGGGGTGAACGGCTTCGCGGTGCCGCCCACCGACGTAGATCTCGAACTGACCGGGGTCACCGTCGGGTGAGCGTGTCCCTGCGGCCACGGTCCGTCGGCGGCCACCTCGTACGGTGGACCGTCGACACCGTCGGCGTGCTGCTCGCGCTGTCGGCCGGAACGTTCGCGCTGGTGCTGCTGGCCCGCGGCGATCCCGCCGCGGTGCTGGCGGCCACCCGGGCCGGCCGGCCGGCGACTCCGGAGCAGGTCGAGGCCGTCCGCTCCGAACTTGGGCTGAACGCTCCCGCCCCGGTGCGGTACGTGCGGTGGCTGGCCGACGCCGCCACCGGCGACTTCGGACTGTCACTGCGGACGAACCTGCCGATCGGCCCCGAGGTCGCCGACCGGCTGGCCGTGACGGCGGGGCTGGTGGCGGGATCGGTCGTGGTGGCCGTGGTGGTGGGGATGACCGTCGGCGTCGCCGGGGCGGTGGCCGGGCGGGGGCCGCTGCGTGGGGTACTGCGGATCGGGGCGCTGCTGGCGACGTCGGTGCCGGCGTTCTGGCTGAGCTACCTCCTGGTTCTGCTGCTGGCTCTACGGTGGCAACTGGTGCCGACGTCAGGCATGGCCGGTCCCGCCACCTGGGTGATGCCGATGGCGGTGCTCGGGCTGCCGGCGGCCGGAGTGCTCAGCCGGGTGGTGGCTGTCACGTTACGGGAAGCGATCGACCGGCCGTACGTCCTGGCGGCGCTGGCCCGGGGCAGCGGGCCGATGTCTATCGTGCTCCGGGACGGTCTGCCGAACGCGGCCGGGCCGATCCTGTCCGTAACCGGGGTGATCATCGGCGGTCTGCTGGTTGGCACGGTCGTGGTGGAACAAGTCTTCGGCTGGCCCGGTCTCGGGGCGTACTTCGTCCACGCCGCCGCCGCCCGTGACGTGCCGGCCCTGCAGGCCAGCGCGCTCGTGCTCGGCGGAGGTTTCATCCTGGCCAATCGGCTCGCCGACGTCGTGCAGGTCCTCGTCGATCCCCGGGCCCGGTCGGGCATCGGATGACGGCCGGACATGGAAAGTGGACGATGCCCGCCCCGGTACGGACGGCGCTGGTCGGCCTGCCGTTGGCCGGGTTCGCGGTCGTGGGGCTGCTCGCACCGGTGCTGGCGCCGGCCGACCCGGCGGCCAACGATCTGTCGGCCAGTCTGCTGCCGCCGTCGGCGGCCCATCTGCTCGGCACCGACCAGCTGGGCCGTGACCAGCTCAGCCGGCTCCTGCACGGTGCGCGAATCTCACTCGCCGTCACGGCGGCGGTCCTGCTGGTCTCGGTGACCATCGGGGTGCTCGCCGGCGCTGTCGCCGGATACCTGGGTGGCTGGGTCGACCGAATCGTCGCCCGGGTCATCGACATGGCGGTCTCGCTACCGGGAATGCTGGTGGCGCTGGCGGTCATCGGCGTACGTGGCCCCGGTGTGGAGAATCTCGTCGTCGCGATGTCGCTGTGGACGTGGGCCCCGTACGCGCGGATCGCCCGCGCCCGCGTCGCGGGTCTGCGGGCCAGTCCGCACCTGGACGCGCTGCGGCTGCTCGGCGCCGGCCCGGTGCGCGTCATCGGCCGTCATCTGCTTCCGAGCGCCCTCGCCCCGTGCCTGGTCTATGCCAGCACCGACGTCGGCTCCATCGTCCTCGGCGTCGCCACGCTGAGCTTTCTCGGCCTCGGCATCCCACCACCGCAGGCGGAGTGGGGCCAGATGCTCATCGAAGGCCGGCCCTACCTGGCCTCGGCCTGGTGGCTGGCCTACCCGCCCGGAATCGCGATCACCGCCGTCGTGTTCGCGAGCAACCTGCTCGGCGAACGGCTGGCGGTCGGCGACAAACGGCCGTCGGTGCTGCGCTGGGTCCTTCCGTCCCGGCTGCGCTTGCCGCGCCCCCGGCGACCGGCACCCGGAACGCCGGCCACAGTCGAGTCGAGGAGATCAGCCGAGTCGAGGACCACGGTCGACGACGACGTACTGCTGCGGGTGCGCGACCTGTCCGTCGCCTATCCACGCGACGGCGGCATCCGACGCGCCGTCGCCGACGTCTCCTACGCGGTACGCCGCGGCGAGACGCTGGCGATCGTCGGCGAGTCCGGCAGCGGCAAGACCACCTCGGCGTTGGCGCCGTTCGGCCTGCTGGACCCGGGCGCGCTCGTCGCCGGTTCCGCGCGGCTGCGGACCGGATCCACGGCACGTGAACTCATCGGACTCACATTTCGCCATCGCCGCCACGTCAACGGCCGCCAAGTCGGGGTGGTCTTCCAGGACAGTCTCGCCGTGTTCGATCCACTGCGCAGCATCGGTGCGCACGTCGACGAGGCGGTCCGCAACGCGGGCAGCCGAGGTCGGCGGGCTGCGGTCCGCCGGATCAGCGAGGAGCTGCTGCGCCTCGCCGGTCTGCCCGACCCGGCGACGGTCGCCGGCCAGTATCCCCACCAGCTCTCCGGCGGGATGCGGCAACGGGTCCAGATCGCCGTCGCGATCGCGGGTGAGCCGGAGCTGCTCGTCGCCGACGAACCGACCTCCGCGCTCGACGTCACCGTCCAGGCACGGCTGCTCGACCTGCTCGGGCAGCTCCGCGACGAGTTGCGCATGGCCATGGTCGTCGTCAGTCACGACCTGGCGGTGGTCACCCGGCTGGCCGACGCCGTGGCCGTGATGTACGCCGGCCGGATCGTGGAGTACGGGCCGCTCGACTCCGTGGTCCGTCATCCCGACCATCCGTACACCCGGGGTCTGCTCGACGCCGTGCCGCGTCCCGGTGCGGCACCGGGCACCCGGTTCCGCACCATGCCGGGACGCTCCGGTGCCGGGCCGGACGACACGTCAGGTTGCGCGTTCGCTCCCCGGTGTCCGATCGCCGTAGCCGGATGCGGCCATGACCAGCCGGTACTGCTGCCGGTGGGACCGGTCCAGGCGCACCGCTCGGCGTGCCCCCGTACCCGTGCGGCCGGAGCGTCGCCGCCCCTTCTGGCACTCGGCGACCTGGACGGAGACTGACCGATGCTGGAGATCGAACAGCTCACCGCCGACCACCCCCGGCGGCACGGCCGGGGCCGGCAGAGTGTGGTCGAGGACGTCACGCTCCGGGTCGCCGCCAGCGAGATCGTCGGGCTCGTCGGCGAATCGGGCTGCGGCAAGACGACCCTCGCCCGCGTGGTCACCGGACTGCACCGGCCCCGGGTCGGATCGGTGCGGTTCGAGGGTGTCGACGTCCATGCCCTGCGCGGTCGCGCGCTGCGGGCACACCGACGACAGGTCCAGATGGTGTTCCAGGACCCGTACCTGACCCTCAGCCCCGCTCAGACGGTGCGCCAGGCCCTCGCCGAGCCACTGCACATCCACCGGGTCGGCAACGGCCGGTCCCGCGCCGCACGGGTGGACGAGCTGCTCGACCTCGTCGGGCTCGGTCCTGCGGTCGGCGGACGCCGGCCCCGGCAGCTGTCCGGCGGTCAGCAGCAACGGGTGGCGATCGCCCGCGCGCTGGCGCTGGGACCACGCCTGCTGGTGTGCGACGAACCCGTCACCGCGCTCGACGTATCGGTGCAGGCGAAGATCCTCAACCTGCTGTGCGATCTGCGCGACCGGCTCGGCCTGGCCTGCCTGTTCATCTCCCACGACCTCGCCGTCGTCCGGCAACTTGCCAACCGCGTCGCGGTCATGCGGCACGGCCGCATCGTCGAGCAGGGACCGACCGGGCAGGTCACCGGCGGCCCGCGCCATCCGTACACCCGGGCGCTGCTCGCGGCGACCCCCACCATCGACCTCGGCGCCACCGACCGGCCACGACGTCACGCGTCCGAGCCGGCCGGGTTGTCGTAGACGGTGACGTGGGTGCCGGTGCCGAGGTAGGGCTCCCGGCGCCAGCCACCCCAGCGGTGCCGACGGCGCAGACCGGCGAGGCGGGCCATCAGGTCGAGCTCGGACGGCCAGGCGTAGCGCATCGACACCGGGGCCAGCCGCATCCCGTCGTTGCTGATCAGGATGTGCTGGCCGTCGAAACGCTGGTCTACGGGGTCGTGGCGGACCGCGACCAGGCGGACGTGGTCGTGGTCGACACGGTGGGCGTCGACGCTCTGCTGCCGCTGGTAGCGGGCGAGGTCGGGCACCAGGCACTCCAGCACGAACAGCCCGCCCGGCAGCAATCGTCGGGCGACGTTGGCGAAGCACCGCACCTGCTCCTCCTGGGTCATCAGGAAGAAGAAGGTGGTGAAGACGACGAAGACCATGGCGAACCGGTCGTCGGTGCCGGGATCGACGTCGGCCATGTCGCCGATGGTGACGGGAATCCGGTCGCCGCCTGGCTTGGCCCGCATCCGGGCCACCATCGCCTCGGAGGCGTCGATGCCCCGCAGATCGATCCCGCGACCCGCCAACGGAACGGTGACCCGGCCGGTGCCGACCGCCAGTTCGAGGACCGGCCCGGCCGGCCCGTGCCCGATCAGGTCGGCCAGGCAGTCGACGGCATCGGTCGGGTCGAGGTCGGCGTGCCACTCGTCGTAGACGTCGGCGTTGCGCTCACCGTAGGTCTCCGGTCCGTACGTGGTCATGAGGCTCCTGTCCGAGGCTTCAGTGCAGCGGTCGCATGTCGTGGGTGACGGTGCCGGCGGCGGCCAGCGAGTGGTAGAGCCCGATCTCGGCGGTGGGCCCTTCGGCCATCACCAGGGCGGTGCAGCCGCGTTGGTCGGCGAGGTGGACGATCCGGTCACCGGGCTGGGCGGTCGGGAAGAACTCCGGGCCGCCGGGGAACATCGGTAGCCGTTCGGGTCCGCGCCAGCCGGCGAGTCGGCCGGCCGCCGGTGGATGCAGGAACGTCATGCCGTAGCCACGGTCGGCACTCAGTGGTGCGTCGAGCAGCCGGGGCCGTCGGCCGAGCGCGGTGTCGGTCACCGCCGCGTACACGTTCACCCCGAGCGACCGGCACATCATCTCCCCGATGACCGCCCCGGCGATCCGGCCGTTGATCTCCACGACCTCGGGGCCGGCCGGGGTGTGGGCGAACTCGGTGTGTGCCACGCCGTCGGTGAACCCGACGGCGGCGAGGACCTCCCCGATCCAGGTCGCCAGCCGCTCCGACTCGGCTGGCGGGAGCGCGACTGGAAAAGCGACGGCCTCCTCCCGACGGACCGGCTCGGGGGTGTGAATGTGCACGGCGATCCCGAGCAGTCTGGTGTGCCCACGCCAGCTGACGGTCTCGGCGCTGTACACCGGGCCCGGGAAGTACGGTTCGACCACCAGGTGTCGACCCAGCAGGGTGGCTTCGGCGACCTCGCGGGCGGTCCGGTCGCGTTCGGCGTCGTCGCGGATCAGCCACACCGACCGGGACGATGTGCCCGCCGAGTCCTTCACTATCACCGGGTAGCCGATCGCCGCGACCGCCCCGGCGACCGCCTCGCCGGTGGGCTCCACGCGGAGCGCGTCGGCGCGGCTGAGTCCGGCCCGGTGCAGCAGGGTACGGACCTGTGCCTTGTCCCGCAGAGTGTGGGCTACCTGCGGGCCGAGCGTGGCCAGGCCGTACCGGGCCGCCAGCGTCGCACCGGGCAGCATCCACGTGTCGGTGGAGTTGACCAGCCCGGCGAGGTCGGGCAGCCGGTCGAGCACGGCGGCGCAGGCGGCCACGTCGGTGGTGTCGACGTCGATCACCGTCACGTCGTCGGGTCCGAGCCGGTCGAGTTCGTACGCGTAGATCGACCGGTCCCCGGTGAGCAGGCACAGCCGGTGCCCGGACTCGGCGGCGGCGTCGCGCAGCCGGGTGAGGCCGAACGTCAACGCCTCCAGCGACACGATGGTCACGCCCCCGCCTCCTCGGCCTGCCGGGGACGGCTCGCCTGCGCAGGACGGCTCGCCTGCACGATCAGCCGCTGCGCGTGATTGTCGTACGGTTCACCGGCGAAGCCGCCGAAGCAGGTGATGCCGGTGAATCCGGCGGTGTCCAGCATGGTGCGGATCTCGGCGGCGCTGTAGACGAACTGTTCGAAGTACGCGTGCCGGGCGGTGTCGCCCCGGATCAGGGTCCAGTCGCTACGAAACCGGGTCCAGTCGTCCAGGATGGTGTCCCGCATGACCAGATGTCCGCCGCTCACCTCGACGACCTTCGGGGTGCCCGCCCACCGGGCGAAGATCTCCTTGCTGAACAGATCCAGCAACAGTCGCCCGCCTGGCACCAGGCTCTGCCAGGCGTTGCGCAGTACGAGCTGGTTCTGGGCCGGGTCGGTGAAATACCCGAACGAGGTGTACATGCTGATGATCAGGTCGTAGCTGTCCCGCTCGACGAACTCCCGCATGTCGGCGCGGACCAGACGTAGCGTCACTCCGGCCTGCTCGCCGGCGAGGTCGGCTCGGTCCAGCATGGTCGCGCTCAGGTCCACCCCGGTGACCCGGGCACCGCGTGCGGCGAGCGGCACGGCGTAGGTACCTGGACCGCAGCCGAGGTCCAGCACTCTGGTCCCGGCTGCGACCTCCAGCAGCGGCGAGGTCGCCACCCAGTTCCGGGCCTCCTGCTGACGGTGCGGGGCGAACAACGCGCCGGCGAAGTCCACCCAGAACCCGTCGTCTGCAAACCACTCCATCGGCAGCTCCGAACTCATGCGACGACTGACGCCTTACAGGTCGCTCAACGACGTGCGGAAGTTCCCCGCCGACCGAAGAAAACTGATCACCTCCACATCAGGGTGAAGCAAATGAATCCTGGATCATTATATCGATGTCGGACATTGTCCAGCGCTCGACTGCCAGCGTCCTGATTCGCACGACAACAGGAACCAATCCACCACTCGGAGCGACCAACATGTCAACGGAACGCCTCGATACCGAGCAGACACATTCCCTGACGACAATGTGATGAACATCAGAGGAGCGATCAGCCCATGCCGTCCACGGGCCCGTCGACGCCCCCGCCGCCGGTACACCTGCACGTCACAGACGCCATCAAGACACCGAGCCTCATCCGCCTGTCGGACACCATGATCCTGGCCCGGTTCGAGACCCTGAAGGTCTACGCCGCCCTCGGCGCGGTACGGGCCCTGCTGGCGGCGGGGACCGTCCGCCCCGGCGACACCCTCGTCGACAGCTCCAGCGGAATTTACGCCCTCGCGCTGGCCATGGCCTGTCACCGGTACGGACTGCGCTGCCACATCGTCGCCTCGACCACGGTGACCCCGACCATCCGGTCGCAGTTGGAGATCCTCGGCGCCACCGTGCACCAGATGCCCGTCGAGAGCGATCTGCGACTGGACCAGCACCGACGCGTGGCGCGGGTACGGGAGCTCCTGCGCGCCAACCCCGGCATGCACTGGATGCGCCAGTACCACGACCCGGTGCACCGACTCGGCTATGCCGAACTGGCGACACTCGTCCGGGCCGCCGTACCGCAGGTCCCGCTGACCCTCGTCGCCAGCGTCGGCACCGGTGCGTCCAGCGCCGGACTGATTCTGCCGATCCGCGCCCACGACCCGTCGACCCGGCTCGTAGGTGTCCAACCGTTCGGCAGCGTCAGCTTCGGCAGTGAACGGTTTCCGGATCCGGACGCGATCATCGCCGGGATCGGCAGCGCCATCCCTTTCGACAACGTCCACCACGAACTGTACGACCAGGTGCACTGGATCGGCTTTCGCCACGCCATGGCCGGCACCATCGCGCTGATGCGGTCTCATGCGGTCTTCGCCGGCCTCTCCACCGGTGCGGCGTACCTCGCAGCGCGGTGGGAGGCCCGCCGCCACCCGGAACGGGTGCATCTGCTGATCGGAGCCGACACCGGCCATCGGTACGTCGACAAGGTCTTCGCCCGCCACCGCGAAGCCCTCGACATGGAGACGTTGGAGCCGGTGGAGATTGCCTCTCTCGACGAGCTGGCCCCGCCCTGGTCGACCTTGCCGTGGGCGCGACGCGCCCATCCGCCGTCAGCCGGCCAGGACCTGCACCCCGCCGCCGTCACCGGCGGCCCAGGAACAGACCGGCCCGCAACAGACCGGCCCGCGACGGCCGGATGAGCGCAGCTAGGAACCCTGCTGCGGTACGCGGCGTCCCAGCCATCGCCCGACAGTGAGCACCAGCACCGGAAGGACGACACACTGGGCGGCGACGACCAGCCAGAAGCCGGGTAGGAACCCGACTTGTTCGAACGCCCCGTACACGCTGCCCCCGGCGACGCCACTGAGGAACGAACCGACCCCCACCGCGAGCCGTTGCTGGCCGAAGGCCACCGTCGCCGACCTTCTCGACCCCGCCAACGCTTCGAGGTCGTTCTTGAGGAACAACACGGCGCTGCCGGCGCTGATCGCGGCGACCCCGCAGACCACCGCCGGACCGTTGCCAACCGCGAACGCGGCCATCCCGGTCGCCAGGGCACCGAATCCGATGGCCATCGCCGCCGGGTAGCTCATCCTCCCCACCCGCTCGGCGACCAGGGGCTGCACCACCACCAGGCCGAGCGAATAGCCCATCATCGCCGCCCCGAACAACAGGGTCGCCATCCGGCCCTGGGCGTAACTGGAGAGGTACTGGTAGAACTGCATGTGCACGTAGAACGACACGGCGGTGACGACGAACGGCAGCACCGCCACCCCGTGCAGCATCCGCCGGAACGGCTCCACCGGTGGCGCGTCGGCGACTTGCCGCTCCCGGCGGAGAAAGACGTGACCGAGCGCCACACCGGCGTACACCGTCGTCACGGCCGCGAACATCACGGTCGGCCGGTGCACGAACAACGCCCCCACCACCGGCCCCACCGCTATACCGAGGTTGCCTGCGGCGTTGCCTGCCGACACCAGCCGGGGCCGCTGCTCGTCGCCCACCTCGTGCACCAGATAGCTGCGGTACGCCGGCGAGTACAGTGATCCGCCGCCGGAGATGAGCAACAGGCCGGCGACGGTCAGCACCGGGAACCGCTGTCCCGCGAGGAACGCCGCCCCGCCGAGGCTGTACAGCGTGAGGGCCGCCACCAGGGCCCGCTTGAGACCGACCCGCTCGGCCACCGCAGCGGTCGCCGGGGCGCTGGCGAACTGCACCAGGGTCGCCGCCCCGAGCACCACCCCGACCTGCGCCATGCCCACGCCCATGCGTTCCCGCAGCAGCACGGCCAGGTACGGATAGATCGAGAACGAGCCGACGTTGACCAGGAATCCGCCGATCAGCACGGCCCACTGGGCACGGGTGAAGGAACCCCTGCGCAACGCCGACCAGGGGCGGTTGCCCGCAGCCGCGCGGGGGGTGGCCGGTGCGGCCATCAGTCGGCCGGCCCGCCGTCGGATCGGACACCGACCCCGGTCGACGGGTCGACGCCGCCGAAGGCATGCTGGTCGGACGGCAGCACGCCCAGCCCTGGGGCGTCGCCGAGAACGATCCGCCCCTGGTCGAGGCCCAGCCCCCGGAACGGGGGGTCGCGCAGGAGGAACTGGCTGTCGATGTCGATGCGCTCGGCCAGCGGGGCCAGTAGGGCGGCCTGGCTCAGCGCTAGCTCCGACTCGCAGTTGCAGCTGAGCATCACCGACAGGCCCGCCTGGCGGGCGGCCTCCATCACCCGTCGGGTGGCCCGGACCCCGCCGGACTTGGCCAACTTGACCACCACCCCGTCGGCCAGGCCGGCGGCCGCCCGGACACTGTCCACGTCGGTGCAGCCCTCGTCCAGGAAGACCGGCAGCCGGTCGGGCAGCTCACGGTAGCGGCGGTACGCCTCGACCGCGTCTCTCGGGAACGGCTGCTCGACGAGCTGGATGTCGAGGGCACGCAGGGCCGGGGTCAGTTCCTGCGCGGTCCGCAGGTCCCACGCCTCGTTGGGGTCGATCCGCACCGGCAGGTCGGTGACCGCGCGGACGGCGGCCAGCCGGTCGAGGTCCTCGGCGCCGCGCACCTTGATCTTGAACGCGCCGACCGGCGGCGCGTTCGCGACCAGCTCCAGGGTCTGCGCGACGCTGCCGAGCCCGATCGTGTACCCGGTCGGCTCGGGCATGGTGCGCGGTACGCCGTACAACTGCCATGTCGGCACGCCGGCGGACCGGCCCACCCAGTCGTGCACCGCGCCGTCGAGTGCCATCCGCGCGCCGACCGGTCCGTCCCAGTCGGCCACCCGGTCCAGGACCCGGTCCGGATCGGACAGGTCCGGGCCGAGGACGTCTCTGCCGTGTTCGGCGACCGCCGCGACGACCTGCTCGACGGTTTCGCCGTGCGCCCAGGCCGGTGTGCCCTCACCCAGGCCGGTGACGCCGTCGTGGACGACGGCGACGAGGCAGGTGTCCGTCGAGTCGTAGGAGTGCTGTGAACTCCGGAACACCGTCAACAGGCGCAGGGTCATCCGACGGACGTCGAGCTCCATGCGGATCAGCTTGTCACGCACCACGCCGATAATCCACGGTGATCGATCTGGCGTCCGGGTCAGGGACGGCAGAGGATCTCGCCGTGCAGGATGGCGAACCAGCCGTCGGGCGCGTCGGCCCAGCTAAGCCAGCCGGCGGAGAGCCGTCGCAGGTCGGCGGGGGTGGCGGTGCCGGCGGCGAGGATCTGCCGGGCCATCTCGGAGGCGACGATGCGCTCCGACCACATGGTCCCCCACCAGCGGCGGTCCTCGTCGGTGGCGTAGCACCAGGCGGAGGCGCCGGGCGTGACGTCACCGAACCCGGCGGCCCGCGCCCAGGAGAGCAGGCGGCGACCGGCGTCCGGTTCGCCGCCGTTGGCGCGGGCGGTCGCCTGGTAGAGCGCGAGCCATTCGTCGAGCTCGGGTACGGCGGGGTGCCAGGCGAAACGGTCGTAGTCACTGTCGCGGGCCGCGACCACTCCCCCGGGCCGGCAGACGCGGCGCATCTCGGCGAGCGCGCGGACCGGGTCGCCGACGTGCTGGAGGACCTGGTGGGCGTGGACCACGTCGAACGCGTCGTCGGGGAAGGGCAGATCGTGTACGTCGGCCGTGGTGAAGTCGACAGTCGTGACGCCCGGGCCTGCGCCTCGGCGCGGGACAGGGCGAGCGCTTCGTCGGTGACCTCGGTGGCGGTGACCCGGCCGGGAGCGACGAGCGCGGCGAGGTCCATGGTGATGGTGCCGGGACCGGCGCCGATGTCGAGCAACGCCTGGCCGGGCCGCAGGTGCGGCAGCAGGTACGCGGCCGAGTTCTCGGCGGTACGCCAGCGGTGGGAGCGCAGCACCGACTCGTGATGACCGTGCGTGTATACAGCTGACATGCTCCGACGATAGACCGGCTGTCTCGCAATTCGGGAGCAGCTTCCCACATTATGGCCACTGCGGGATCACGACGGTACGCGGCTCAGCTGACCCGAGGCGGCCGGTTCTCCTGAATCCACCGCTCGACATCGGCGCGAAGCCAAACCTCACCCTGTTTGAGCTTCGCAACCGGCAGCGGGAAGGTTCGAGACCTGGTGATGGTGTACGTGCGTTGACGGGACAGCGGGCCGCCTGGCTGGCCCAGCATCTCGGCTATCTCAGCGCTGCCGACCAGGTCGATGTCCACACTCTCGCAAGTTAGGCTGCAGGCAACCGCACTTGACGGTTGCCCGTAATTGTTTCACCCTGTTGGGTATGACTGGCAGGGGTGACGGCCGACGGGCCGGGGCGTACAACGGGAGAGCCGCCCGGACGGCGGGCATCAACGCGCAGGCCGGCGGGACGGCCCTGCTGCGGCGGCAGGTGGGACGGTGCCTGGCGGCGTTGCGGTACGAGGCCGGGCTGTCCCAGGACGTCGCCGCCGACAAGCTGCGACGCGGCAACAGCACGCTCTGGCGAATCGAGGCCGGCGACCCGCGGGTGCGCTGGACCGAAGCGGACATGTCAGCGATGTGCCGGCTGTACCGGGCCGACGACGAGACCCGGGAACGGCTGCTCGCCCTCGCGGCGGAGATCGACCGCCCCAGCGGCGGGCGCTGGTGGCACGACGGGCTGGCCGGACTGCCGATCGACGCCGACCCGTACCCGGTGTTCGAACAGTCCGCGACGCTCATCCGCTGCTACGGCCAGGCGACGCTGCCGGACCTGCTGCAGACCCCGGGGTACGCCGAGGCGCTGCTGCGCTGCCCGGCCGGTCTGCGCAGCGACGACGACATCGCCGCCCGCCTCGACCAGCTGGCGGCGCGGCAGCGGCACCTGCTGACCCACCCGCATCCGCCGGCGGTGCAGGCGATCGTCGGCGAGGGGGCGCTGCGGCGTACCGTCGGCAACGACGCGACGGCGCGGGCGCAACTCGACCACCTGCGGGCGCTCGCGATCAGGCCGGGGATCTCGGTACGGGTCCTGCCGCTGGCCGGCGGCGCGCACGCCGGCATGACCAACCCGTTCACCCTGCTGCGCTTCGCCGCCGCCACGACGGTCCCCGGACGGCGGCCGGCCGGGTCGGGGCTGGTCCGGCTCGACACCCTGACCGGGACGATGCACCTCGACCAGCCGGCGCACGTCGTTGCGTACGAGCGGGTCTGGTCCGACCTGGCCGCCCGGGCGCAGCCGATACCCGACGGCAACGGGTCGGCAAAGTGACCGAAACCACAGCGGCGTCTACTCCGGGGTGACTCACCAACGGTGAGGCGCACCTAGGGTTCCGCCGCCGCCGGGCAGCCAGGCACGGGCAGCCGGGGACGGGACAGGTCCGAGAGGTGCAGGCGTCGGGCCGCCAGCGTGGCGGGCGGCGTTCCACGGCGGGACAAAAGCCCGGGAGGCAGCCGGATGTCTGGCTGTGCCTCAGCCAGGCCCTCATTCGGAGGTGCCCCGTGGGCTTGCACCACCATCATCACCACAGTCACCAGCACCGCGACCAGCAGCCCGCCGACCAGCCCGAACTGCACGGCAACTACGGCCCGGAGGCGGCGTACGCGGTCGCCCGCGAAGCCGAACTGCCCACCACCAAGTGGGAAGAGGAGATCGCCCGGGGCCTGGAGTACGGCCTGCCCGGTGCCGACTCGATCGTCGACAAGCGGATTCCGACGTTCTCCCGTGGCGAGCTGCCGCACTTCGCCGGGATCAACACCTTCCTGAAGGCCCCGTACGTCGAGGACGTGCGCCGCTGCGGCGAGTACGACGTGGCGGTGCTCGGCGCACCGTTCGACGGCGGTACGACGTACCGCCCCGGGACCCGGTTCGGGCCGCAGGGCATCCGCAAGATCTCCGCGCTGTACGGGCCGTACTCGTTCGAACTCGGCGTCGACCTGCGGGAGTCGATCACGATCGCCGACCTCGGGGACGTGTTCACCATCCCGGCGAACATCGAGAAGACCTTCGACCAGATCTCCAAGGCGGTCAGCCACGTCTACGCTTCCGGGGCGTTCCCGGTGGTGCTCGGCGGGGACCACTCGATCGGCTACCCGACGGTTCGTGGCGTCGCCGAACACCTCGACGGCAACCTCGGCATCATCCACTTCGACCGGCACGTCGACACCCAGGAGACCGACCTCGACGAGCGGATGCACACCACCCCGTGGTTCCACGCCACCGACATCCCGAACGTGCCACCGAAGAACCTGGTGCAGATCGGCATCGGCGGCTGGCAGGCGCCCCGCCCCGGGGTGAAGGTCGGCCGGGAACGCGGCACCACGATCATGACGGTCACCGACTGCGTCGAGATGGGCATCGAGGCCGCCGCCGAAAAGGCCCTAGAAGTGGCCTGGGACAGGGCCGAGGCGGTCTGGCTGTCGTTCGACGTGGACTGTCTGGACGCCGCGTTCGTGCCCGGCACCGGTTGGCCGGAGCCGGGCGGTTTCCTGCCCCGCGAGGTGCTGAAGTTCATCCAGTTGATCGCCGAACGGCCGCTGGCCGGCATCGAGGTGGTGGAGTGCTCGCCGCCGTACGACAACGCCGACATCACCTCGCTGATCGCCACCCGCGTCATCTGCGACACCCTCGGCTGCCTGGTCCGCGCCGGGCACCTGCCGCGCCGCTGAGCCCCGGCAACACCTCCCCCCGCAATCCCTTACGCAGGAGGACATAGATGCGACGTACCGCCGGATCTTCCCGCCGATCCCCCACCCGCCGCCTGATCGCGGCCGTCTGCGCGGCGACGCTGCTGGTCACCGCCGCCGGCTGCGGCGACAGCGATTCCGACAGTTCCGGGTCCGGTTCGACCACCGTACGGTTGGGGTTCAGCGCCTGGCCGGGTTGGTTCCCCTGGCAGGTCGCGCAGGAGCAGGGCCTGTTCGAAGCCAACGGGGTCGACGTCGAGCTGACCTACTTCGACAGCTACACCGACAGCCTGACCGCGCTGGCCACCGGCAACCTGGACGCCAACAGTCAGACCCTCAACGACACGCTGTCGTCGGTCAGCGGCGGTGCGGCGCAGACCGTGGTGCTGGTCAACGACAACTCGACCGGCAACGACCAGATCATCGCCGCGCCGGGGATCGACTCGGTGGCCGACCTGGCCGGTAAGCGGGTGGCGATCGAGGAAGGTACGGTCGACCACTACCTGCTGCTGCTGGCGTTGGCCGAGGCGGGGCTCAGCGCCGACGACGTCGAGATCAGCCCGCTGCTGACCGACGCGGCCGCCGCCGCGTTCCTGGCCGGGCAGGTCGACGCGGTTGGGGCGTTCGCCCCGTTCACCACCACCGCGCTGGGCCGCGAGGGCAGCAAGGCGATCGCCACCTCGGCGGACTTCCCCGGCGCGATCCCCGACCACCTGGTGTTCGACTCGGCGTTCGTCGCCGACCACCCGGAGCAGGTGCAGGCCGTGGTGGACACCTGGTTCGACACCATCGCCTGGATCGCCGACAACCCGGACGAGGCGATCGAGATCATGGCGACGCAGGCGGGGGTCAGCGTCGAGGACTACCGCACGTACGACGCCGGAACGACGATCTTCGACCTGGCCGACAACCAGGCGGCGTTCGCGCCGGGCGACACCCCGGCCAACCTGGACTTCCAGGCCCGCTCGATCGCCGAGTTCCTGGTGGAGACGGGTCTGGTCGACGAGGCACCACCGCTGGACGGACTGCTCGACGGGCAGTTCGTGGCGGCGGTGTCGCCGTGACCGTCACCCGGGAGCCGGCTACGGCCACCGACGGCGCGGACCGGACGTCGTGGGGGCCGCTGCCCCGGCGGCGTCCGGCCCGCCGGGTGCCGGCGCTGCTGGCCATCCGTACGCCGATCCCGGCGGCCGGCCGGTGGACGTTGACGGTCGCCTCGATCGTGGTGCCGCTGGCCGCCTGGCAGATCGGCAGCATGCTGGTCGACGGGCAGCCGGATTTCCTGCCGTCCCCGCTGGAGTCGGTGGCGGCTGGAGTGGAGATGGCCCGTACGGGTCAGTTGTGGACCGACACCGCCGCGACCGTCGGCCGGGTGCTGCGCGGTTTCGGCCTGGCGGTGGCGGTGTCGGTGCCGCTCGGGCTGCTGATGGGCAGCTTCCAGGCGGGTCGGGCGGCGTTGGAGCCGATGATCGGCCTGCTGCGGTACCTGCCGGCCAGCGCGTTCATTCCGCTGCTGATCATCTGGTTGGGGCTGGGCGAGCCGTCCAAGGTCGCGTTGATCTTCATCGCGACCGTCTTCTTCAACACGCTGATGACCGCCAACGTGGTCCGGACCGTGCCGACGGGGCTGATCGACGTGTCCTACACCCTGGGTGCCCGCCGCTTCGAGGTGCTGCGCAAGGTGATCGTGCCGCACTCACTGCCCGGCATGATCGACGCGATCCGGGTCAACGCCGCCGCCGCGTGGAACTTCGTCGTGGTCGCCGAGCTGATCAACGCCCAGTCGGGGCTGGGCTACCGGATCGTCCGGTCGCAACGCTTCAACCAGCTCGACAGCATCTTCGCCGTACTGATCGTGATCGCGCTGATCGGGGTGGCGATCGACCTGACGTTGCGGGCCACCCGCGACCGGATCGGCAGGTGGACGACGTGACCGCGACCGAAGCCGAAGCCGCCGGCACGCCGCTGGTGCGCCTCGACGGCGTCGGTAAGGACTTCCGGGCCGCCGCGGGCGGGTCACTGCGCGCGCTCGACGGCGTGGATCTGGCGGTACGCCGAGGCGAGTTCGTCTGCCTGGTCGGCGCATCCGGATCCGGCAAGTCGACCCTGCTGTCGCTGATCGCCGGGCTGGCCGCGCCGAGCCGGGGCACCGTGCTGCTCGACGGCGCGCCGGTCACCGGACCGGGACCGGACCGAGGGCTGGTGCTGCAGAGCGGTGCCGTCTACCCGTGGCGGACGGTGGAACGCAACGTCGCGTTCGGGTTGGAGCTGCTGCCGATCAGCCGGGCCGAACGGGCCCGGCGGGTCGCCTGGTACCTGGCCGAGACCGGGCTGACCGGGCTGCGGCACGCGCTGCCGAAGCAGCTCTCCGGCGGGCAGTGCCAACGGGTGGCGATCGCCCGTGCGCTGGCCTGCGAGCCGCAGGTGCTGCTGCTCGACGAGCCGTTCGGTGCCCTCGACGTGCAGACCAAGGAGGACATGCAGCTGTTCGTGCGCCGGGTGTGGGCCGACACCGGCACCACCGTGGTGATGGTGACCCACGACGTCGAAGAGGCGGTCTTCCTCGGGCAGCGGGTGGTGGTGCTGGCCAGCGACCCGGGTCGGGTCGCCGCCGATCTGCCGGTGGAGTTGCCGCCGGACCGCGACGGGACGCCCCGGGAGCTGGCCGTCAAGCGGCTGCCGGAGTTCCTGGCCCTGCGTGCCGAGGTGGAGGACCAGGTCCGCGCCTACCACCAGCGGCACGCCGCCGCCGGGTCCGGCGGCTGACTGGCCGCCCCGCTCAGGCTGGCGGCGCTGGCTGGTATCGGCGTCACTGCCAGCGGAAGAACCGGGCGGCGACCAGCGCGCTCACCACGGTCGCGACGGCCAGGGCGATCAGGTGGCGCGGCTGCGGCGGCTCACCCGCCCAGGCCGCGCCGACCGCCTGCACGGCCGCCCCGAACGGCAGCGCCTCACCGACCATCGCCACCCGGTCCGGCAGGTTCTTCGTCGGCCCGAACAGGCCACCGGTCGCGCCCATCGCGAAGAAGGCCGTCAGGCCGATCGCCACCGACGCGTTGCCGCTGGGCGCGACCGCCGCCACCAGCATCCCGACGGCGTACATGGCTGCTGCGGCGAGGGCGACGACGGCCACCGTACGGCCGGGGTTGCCCGGCGGCCGGGCACCGAACGCGACCACCGCGACCCCGAGCGCCAGCCCGACCCCGACGATGGTCTGCAGCAGGCTCGTGACCACCTGCGCCGCCAGGACCATCGCCGGGTGGGCGGGAGTCACCGCCAGCCGGCGCAGCACCCCGGTCCGCCGGTAGTAGGCCAGGAAGCTCGGCATGTTGACCACGCCGACGGTGGCGATGATGACGGTGAACACCAACGGCAGCACGTACCCGTCGAGCACGGTACGGCCACCGGGCAGCGTCTGGTCGCCGTGCACGCTGACCGCGTTCATCACCAGGATCAGCAGCGGCAGCCCGATCGGGACGACCAGGCCGGCGGTGTCGCGGGCCACCATCCGGCACTCGGCGGCGACCAGCGCGGCCCAGGCGCGCGGTCCGGGCCGGCGTACGACGATCTCCGGCCCGGTCACCATGTCTCCTCCTCGGTGTCGAGCGGCTGGCCGGTCAGGTGAGGAAGGCGTCGTCGAGGGTGGTTGACGGTGCTGCCGTCCCCGTGTCGGCGGCTCTGCGCTCGGCTCGCGTGATCAGCCCGGCCGGGCTGTCGAGGGCGATCAGCCGGCCCCGGTCGATCAGGGCGATCCGGTCGCAGAGCCGCTCCACCTCCTCCATCAGGTGGCTGACCAGCAGCACCGTCACCCCGTCGTCGCGCAACTGTTCGACGACCGCCCAGATGCGTCGACGGGCCTGTGGGTCCAGCCCGGTGGAGAGCTCGTCGAGCAACGCCACCCTGGGCTTGCCGACCAGCGCCAGGGCGATCGACAGCCGCTGCTGCTGGCCGCCGGAGAGCTTCTCGAACCGGGTGTCGCGGCGGTCGGCGAGACCCAGCAGGTCGATCAGCTCGTCGGGGTCGGCACCGTCGGCGTAGAAGCTGCGGTACAGCCGGACCAGCTCCCGGACGGTCAGCGCCGCGTGCAGCGCGGCGGCCTGCAGCTGTACGCCGAGCACCTGACGCAGCCGGGCCCGGTCCCGCCACGGGTCGAGACCGAGCACCCGCACCCGGCCGTGGTCGGGCCGGCGCAGTCCGGCGATCGTCTCCACGACCGTGGTCTTGCCGGCCCCGTTGCGCCCCAGTACGCCGAGCACCTCCCCCGCCTCGACAGTGAAGCTCACCGAGTCCACGGCGACGGTCGCCCCGTACCGCTTGTGGATGTCCTCGACGGTGATCGCCGGCATCGCCGTACCTCCTCGGTTGGGGACGTCTGCACGCTATGGCGACCGGGCCGACCGGCGGATCTGCCGGTGGTCACGGTCGGTGGGGGTGACTTCCGGCAGGGGCGGTACACCGACCGGGCCGCCTAGCATGACGAGGGTGAGCCGATCCGATCCCCGCCCCTGGTCCGGGGTGGTCGGCGTACTGACCTGCCTGGCCGTCGGTGCCCCGGTGCTGGTGCTGGGTCGCGGCCCGGCAGCCGGGGCGTTCCTTGTCCCGGTGTGGCTGTGGTGGGCGTGTTTCGCCGGGTTCGTCATGGCGCTGGTGGTCTGCACGCTGCTGGTGGACCGGGTCCGCGACGTCGGCACGGTGCTGGTCTTCGCCGCGCAGGTCGGCCTCGGGGTGGCGGTGGTGCTGATGGCACCGGCGTTCGGGTGGACGCAGATCCTGCTGGTGTTCGGCGCGGCGGTCAGCACCTACCTGAATCCGTGGCCGGTGACAGCGGCTGTGATCGCACTGAACACGGTGGTCGCGGCCGCAGCGGCGTATCTCAACTCGGGTGCGGTCGCCCAGGGACTGCTCAACGCACTGCTGTACGCCCTGCTGCAGGTGGGGGTGGTGTTGTCGGTGCAGACGTACCTGCGGGAGTTGGCGACCCGACGCAAGCTCGCCGAGGCGCACACCGAGTTGCGGGCGGCGACCGCGCTGCTGGCGCAGGCGACCCGGTCGGACGAGCGGTTACGGATCGCCCGGGAGCTGCACGACCTGATCGGCCACCAGTTGACGGTGCTGACCCTGGAGCTGGAGGTCGCCGCGCACCAGAGCGCACCGCCGGCCGCCGAGCACGTCACCCGGGCCAGGCAGGTCGCCCGGGACCTGCTGGCCGACGTCCGTGGCACCGTCGGCGAGCTGCGCCGGCACGCCCCGGACCTGCGCGAGGCTCTGCAGCGGATCGTCGCGGAGCTGCCGGAACCCGCCGTGCACCTGCGGGTCGCCGACGGGATCGCCGTCGACGAGGAACGGGTCACCGCGCTGGTCCGCTGCGTGCAGGAGGTGGTGACCAACACCATCCGGCATGCCGGGGCGGCCAACCTGTGGATCGAGATCAGCGACGACGACGGCACGATGCGGCTGTCGGCCTGGGACGACGGCCGGGGTACGGGTGGCGAGGTGCGGCCGGGCAACGGGCTGTGCGGGATCCGGGAACGGGTCGAGGCGCTCGGCGGACGGGTGTCGTTGGATAGTGGGCGGGGCTTCCGGGTGCGGGCCGAGGTGCCGGCGGCATGACCAGTGGCCGCGAGACCGGTGGTCCCGTCATCAGCGTCTGCGTCGTCGACGACCAGACCCTGGTCCGCCAGGGCATCCGCAGCCTGCTGGAGCTGGCCGACGGCATCGTCGTGGTAGCCGAGGCCGACGACGGGCATTCGGGGGTCGCGGCGGTCGAGGAGTACCGGCCGGACGTGGTCCTGCTGGATCTGCGGATGCCCGGCCGGGACGGGATCTGGGCGCTACGGACGTTGCGCGAGCACGGGGTCGACATACCGGTGCTGGTGCTGACCACGTTCGACGACGACGAACTCGTGCTGCAGGCGTTGCGCGCCGGGGCGCGGGGCTACCTGCTCAAGGACGTGACCCTCGAACAACTGATCGGCGCGGTCCGCACGCTCGCCGCCGGTGGCACGCTGGTGCAGCCGGCGATCACCGACCGGCTGCTGCGGGCGGTCGCCGCCGGTGACGCTCCGGTCGCCGTCGACGGGGACGCCCCGCCGATCCAGAAGTTGACCGAACGGGAACGTGAGGTGCTGCGGCTCGTCGCCACCGGCTACACCAACCGGGAGATCGCCGAGGCGCTGTTCCTCGCCGAGGGCACGGTCAAGAACCACGTGTCGGCCGTACTGCTGAAGTTGGGCACCCGCGACCGCACCCGCGCGGTGCTGCGCGCCCTGCACCACGGCCTGCTCCGCTGAGCAGGGAGCGACCGTTCAGGCCGGGCCGACCAGGTCCCACCGGTTGCCGGCGATGTCGAGGAAGACCACGACCTTGCCGTACGGTTCGGTGCGCGGCGCGGTCACGAACCGCACGTCGTGGTCGGTCATCCGCTGGTACGCGGCGTCGAAGTCGTCGACCCGCAGGAAGAACCCGACCCGGCCGGCGGCCTGGTTGCCGACCGCCGCCCGTTGGGCGTCGCCGTCGGCGCGGGCCAGCAGCAGGCCGGTCTCGGCGCCGGGCGGGCGCACCACCACCCACCGTTTGGGACGGCCGTCGTTGGTGGTCGACGGGGAGTCCTCGACCAGCTCGAAGCCGAGGACGGTGGTGAAGAACGCGATGGCCGGGTCGTAGTCGTCAACGATGATCGCGGTGAGCGAGATGTGCACGTCCCGCAGCGTAGGCGGTCAGGCGTCAGGCGTCAGGCGTCAGGCGCCGGGGCTGCGGGGCTGCGGGGGTGCGCAGGCGGGCGCCGGGGCCGGGACGGGGCAGGGCGTCGCGGGGGCCGGCCAGGTCGTGGCCGGCGGCGCAGCGCATGGTCACGCCGACCTCGGCGCCGCAGTCGCGGTGGGTCACGGCCAGCGCCGAGCCGTCCGGGTCGGCGCAGTACCGGTCACCCCACTGCAGCAGGGCGATCAGCACCGGCCACAGGTCGAGACCTTTGCCGGTGAGCCGGTACTCGTAGCGTTGCCGCTCCCCCGGCTCCTGGTACGGGTGCCGGCGCAGCAGGCCCTGGTCGACCAGCATGGCGAGCCGGTTGGTCAGCACCTGGCGTGGAACGCCGGTGCGTTCGCGCATCTGGTCGAAGCGCCGTACGCCGTTGAAGACCTCGCGGAGCACGACGACGGTCCACCGCTCGCCGAGGATCTCCATGGTGCGGGCGATGGTGCAGTTGTCGATGGACCACTCGAGTGCGGTAGGTCTCACCGGTACCAGGCTAGGTCTCGTTGACAGACCTAGCAACCGGCTGACAGCCTGCAATGATGACGCAGACTCAGCAGCCGGCGCCGGACGCGACGCAGCGCAGCCGTACCTTCTCGTGGACCGACCCGGCGACGGTCCGGCTGGCCGCGTTGAACGGCCTCGACGGGCTGGGCCAGCTGCGGGCGATGGCCTCCGGCGAGATCCCCGCCCCGCCGGTCATGGTGATGCTGGGCCTCGAAGGCCTGGAGCCCGAGCACGGCCGGGTGGTCACCACGCTGACCCCGCAGGAGTTCCACTACAACGCTCTGGGCACGGTGCACGGCGGCATCATCTCGACGCTGCTGGACACCGCAGCCGGCTGCGCGGTGCACTCGGTCCTGCCCGCCGGGACGAGCTACACCTCGATCGACCTGAACGTGAAGTTCCTGCGCCCGGTCACCCTCGCCTCGGGCACGCTGCGCTGCGAAGGCACCGTCGTGCAGCGCGGGCGGCGCACCGCGTACGCCGAGGCGAAGCTGACCGACGCCGCCGGTCGGCTGGCCGCCCACGCCACCTCGTCCTGCCTGCTGTTCGAGCTACCGCCGACGACCTGACACCACCCGGCCGGCCGGCTTTTTCCCGGCTACTGCCATCATCGACCCGGTGAGTATCGAACCGCAGCGCCTCGGGGTGCGGTTCTGGCAGTTGTGGTCGGCATCGGTGGTCTCCAACCTCGCCGACGGGATCGTGAAGATCGGGCTGCCGCTGGTCGCGATCGGCTACACGACCTCGCCTGCGCTGGTGGCCGGCGTCGCGGTGGCGTTCTCCCTACCCTGGTTGCTCTTCGCGCTGCCGGTCGGCGCGCTCGTCGACCGGCTCGACCGGCGCCGGGTGATGCTCGCCGCCAACGCCTTCCGCGCCGGGGTGGCCGGCACGATGGCCCTGACCATGGTGCTCGACCTCGGCTCGATCTGGCTGCTCTACGTCATGGCGTTCAGCGTCGGCGTCGCCGAGACCCCCTACGACACCTCGGCCCAGTCGATCCTGCCGCAGTTGGTGCCGCGCACCCTGCTGCCCCGGGCGAACGGGCGGCTGCACGCCGCCGAGATGACCGCCAACCAGTTCATCGGTCCGCCACTGGCCGGGTTCCTGGTCGCCGCCGGCGCGGCCGTCGCCGTGGCCGGGCCGGCCGGGCTGTGGGCCGCTGCCGTCGCGACGCTGCTGCTGGTGGGTGGCCGCTTCCGGGTCGAACGGGCCACCTCCACCACGATGCGCGCCGAGATCGCCGAAGGGCTGGGCTTCCTCTGGCGGCACCGGCTGCTACGCACCCTCGCGGTGATGGTCGGCGTCAGCAACTTCACCACCAACGCCGTCTTCGGGGTGCTGGTGCTCTACGCGGTCGGCCCCGGGTCGGCGATGGGGCTGACCGAGCCCACCTACGGCTTGCTGCTGACCACGGTCGCCGCCGGTATCGTGCTCGGCTCGCTGGTCGCCGCACGGATCGAGCGCCGGCTCGGCCGGGCTCGGGCTCTGTCGGTGTCAGTGGTCGCGTGTGCCGGTCTGGTTGGCGCGCCGGCGCTGAGCACCAACGCGGTCGTGCTCGGCGCGGTCTTCTTCGGCGGCGGCCTCCTGGTCGCCACCTGGAACGTGATTACGGTGTCGCTGCGCCAGCGGATCACCCCGGACCGGCTGTTGGGCCGGGTCAACAGCGGGTATCGGATGCTCGCCTGGGGCAGCATGCCGCTGGGTGCCGGCACCGGCGGGCTGTTGGCCGAGGTGTTCGGTCTCCGCGCGGTGTTCGCGATCATGGGCGGGTTGGCGCTCAGCCTGCTGGTCGGCATGTTCTGGGTCACCGACGCCGCTATCGACGCCGCCGAACGCGACGCGGCGACCTGAAGAACGTAGGTCAGACCGACAGCAGTTGGCGGACCGATTCGTCGCGCAGGTCCTCCTTGTCGCCGGCCCGGACCACCTCGCCGGCGTCGAGGATGACGAACTGGTCGGCCAGCCGCAGCGCCAGTTCGAGGTACTGCTCGACCAGCAGGATCGCCAGCCCGGCCTCGGAGTGCAGCCGTTCGATTGCCTCCTCGATCTCGACGATGATGGACGGCTGGATGCCTTCGGTCGGCTCGTCGAGCAGCAGCATCTTCGGCCGGGTGACCAGGGCGCGGGCGATCGCCAACTGCTGCTGCTGGCCGCCGGAGAGGAACCCGGCCCGCCGGCGCAGCAGACCGCGCAGCGCCGGGAACAGGTCGAGCGCCTCGTCCAGGGCCGCCTTGTCGGTGCCGGCCGCCTCGATCGTCACCTGCAGGTTCTCCGCGACGGTCAACTGCGGGAACGTCTCGTGGCCCTGCGGCACGTAGCCCAGCCCGAGCCGCACCCGCTCGTGCGTACGGAGTTTGGTGATGTCGCGGCCTTCGAAGGTGACCCGGCCGGCGCGCACCGGCAGCACCCCGGTGATCGCCTTCAGCAGCGTGGTCTTGCCGACCCCGTTGCGCCCCATCACACAGACCAGCGCACCGGCCGGGGCCTGCAGGTCGACCCCGAAGAGCACCTGGGCCCGGCCGTACGCGACGTCGAGTGACTCGACGGTCAACATTGCACTCACGACGACGCCTCCTGGACGATCGGGGATCCCTGCGCTACGGCCGGCGACGCGGCGGGTTCGTCGGGCTCCTCCCGGCTGCGCCCGAGGTAGACCTGTTGCACCCGGGGGTCGGCCTGCACCTGCGCGACGGTGCCCTCGCAGAGCAGGGTGCCCTCGTGCAGCACGGTGACGGTGCTGGCGAAGCGGCGCAGGAACTCCATGTCGTGCTCGATCACCATCACGGTGTGGTCCTTGGCGACCTCGCGCAGCAGCTCGCCGGTGCGGTCCCGTTCGCTGCGGCTCATCCCGGCCACCGGTTCGTCGAGCAGCAGCAGGCTGGGCTGCTGCACGATCAGCATGCCGATCTCCAGC
This sequence comes from Solwaraspora sp. WMMA2101, assembly GCF_049179175.1. Classification (NCBI taxonomy): domain Bacteria; kingdom Bacillati; phylum Actinomycetota; class Actinomycetes; order Micromonosporales; family Micromonosporaceae; genus Solwaraspora; species Solwaraspora sp. WMMA2101. The sequence continues at coordinate 545,514 of NZ_JBMHMA010000006.1, forward strand.
CACTGCCGTTGACCGTGGGACAGCACCCCGGCCGGGGCGAACGCGAGGTCGGCCAGTCCGGTGGTCTCCAACGCCCGGGACACCTCGTCGGACACGCCCCGGCGGCGGCGCAGCAGGCCGACCATCCGCCGGCGGAAACTGGCCGCCAGGTCGAGGTTCTCCAGGACGGTGAGCTGCTCGAACACCACCGACGTCTGGAAGGTACGGCCGATGCCGAGCCGGACGATCTGGTGTTCGCGCCGGCCGACCAGCTCCTGACCGTTGAATCGCACCGACCCGGAGGCGGGCCGGGTCCGACCGGTGACGACGTCGATCAGGGTGGTCTTGCCGGCACCGTTCGGTCCGATCAGGAACCGCAGTTCACCCGGCTCGACCGTGAGGCTCAGGTCGGTGACCGCCCGGAACCCGTCGAAGACCACGTTCAGGTCGCGGACCTCCAGTTTGCCGCTCACCGCTGGTCACCTCCGACCGAGGCGGTCGCCGCCGGCTGTGTCTGCGCTGGTGTCACCGGGTCGCCGGCCGCCGGCGAGACCGGGGCCGCACCCGGTGGGTCGCCGGTGGGTCGGCCGGGCCAGCGGTGCCGTACCGCCGACCAGCCGTCGGCGAGCAGCCCGGCCAGTCCCCGGGGTGCCCACATCATCACCGCGATGAACAGGCCACCGAGCAGGTAGAGCCAGCCCGACGGCCACTGCTCGCTGAGCACCGTACTGCCGTAGTTGAACAGGATCGCTCCGCCGACCGCGCCGACCAGCGAGAACCGCCCGCCGATGGCGACCGCGACCAGCATCTCGATCGACGGCACCACACCCAGGTCGGCCGGGCCGAGGATGCCGACCACCGGCACGAACAACGCGCCGGCGATCCCGGCCATCGCCGCCGACAGGGCGTACACCAGGGTCTTGACCACGGCCGGGTCGTAGCCGAGGAACCGGACCCGGTCCTCGCCGTCGCGGATCGCGACCAGCAGCTTGCCGAACCGGGAGTGGGTGAGCTGCCAGGCGGCCAGGAACACCAGGCCGAGCGCACCGACGCAGACGTAGTAGACGATCCGTTTCTGCGTCGGGTCGTACAGGTCGAGGCCGAAGAAGAACTGGACGTTGGTCAGGCCGTTGGTGCCGCCGGTGAGGCCCTGCTGGCCGACCAGCAGGATCACGAACGCGGCAGCCAGGGCCTGGGACAGTACGGCGAAGTAGGCGCCGCGGACCCGTTGCCGGAACACCAGGGTGCCGAGGATCAGTGCCACGGCGGTCGGCAGGACGACCACCATGGCCAGGGCGAAGAACGGGTTGCGGAACGGCGCCCAGATCGCCGGCAGCGTCTCCACCCCGCTCCACACCATGAAGTCGGGCAGGTTGCCCTCGCCTGCGTCGGAGAGCTTGAGGTACATGCCCATGGCGTAGCCGCCGAGGCCGAAGAAGACGCCCTGGCCGAGGGTGAGCATGCCGCCGCGTCCCCAGGCCAGGTAGATACCGACCGCGACGATGGCGTAGCAGAGGTACTTGGCCAGCAGGTCCAGCCGGAACGGGCTGAGCGCCAGCGGCGCGACGACCAGCAGCACGACGCCGACGGTGACGAAGACGGCCGGGCCGGGCCAGCGGGCGGCCGGGCCGGCGGTGAAGCGGGCCGCCGGCCGCGTGGCGGCACCGGTCGTCCGGGCCGCGCTCATGTCAGCGCCCGGGAACGGAGGACGAACATGCCCTGTGGACGGAACTGGAGGAAGGCCACGATCACCGCGAAGACCACCACCTTGGCGAGGCTGGCATCGGTCCAGAACTCGACATAGCTGTTGATGACGCCGAGGGCGATCGCGGCGATGACCGCGCCGCGCAGCTGCCCGAGTCCCCCGGCCACGACGACGAGGAAGGCGTCCACGATGTAGTAGGTGCCCAGCGACGGACCGACCGGGCCGATCAGGGTCAAGGCCACCCCGGCGACGCCGGCCAGGCCGGAGCCGATGAAGAAGGTGAGCTGGTCGACCCGGTGGGTGGCCACGCCGGTCACCGCCGCGAGTTGGCGGTTCTGCATCACCGCCCGCATCCGTCGGCCGTACGAGAGTTTGCTCAGGTAGAGCGAGATCGCCACCACGCAGGCGACCGCGAGGACCATGATGAAGATCCGGTTGTACGGCAGCCGTACGCCGGCCACGTCGATCCCGCCGGTGAGCCAGCCGGGCGCGGTGACCTGAACGTTCGGCGCGCCGAAGATGTCGCGGGCGAGCTGCTGCAGGATCAGGCTGACGCCGAAGGTGAGCAGCAGGGTGTCCAGGGGCCGGCCGTAGAAGCGCCGGATCACCAGGCGCTCCAGGATAAGGCCCATGGTGCCGGCGATGAGGAACGCGACCGGCAGGGCGGCCGGGACGGCCTGCGCCCCGACCAGCCCCTGCATCATGTACGCGGTGTAGGCGCCCGCCAGGATGAACTCCCCGTGGGCCATGTTGATGACGCCCATCTGACCGAAGGTGAACGTCAGGCCCAGCGCGATCAGGAGCAGCACCGCTCCGATGCTCGCGCCGATGACCAGTTGGTTGAGTACCGCCATGGCGGGCACCTCCCTCCGCTTGCTACCGACCGGTCAGGACAGGCCCTCGGCCCAGTCGTAGCCGGTCAGGTACGGATCCGGCTTGATGGGTTCACCGGAGTTCCACACCTCCTGGATCTGGCCGTCGGGCTGCACCACGCCGATCCGGGCCGTCTTGTAGACGTGCTGGTTGTCGCCGTCGATGGTGACCTTGCCTTCGGGAGCGTCGATGCTGATCCCGCCGGCGGCTTCCTTGACGGCTTCGACCTCGGTGGTACCGGCGGCCTCGACGGCGGCGGCCCACAGGTAGACGGCGTTGTAGCCGGCCTCCATCGGGTCGGAGGTGACCTTCTCGGCGCCGTACTTGGCCTTGAACGCCTCGACGAAGGCGGTGTTCCGTTCGCCTTCGGTGGTCTGGTAGTAGTTCCAGGCCACCAGGTGTCCGGCGACGTTCTCCGGGCCGATGCCGACGACCTCCTCCTCGGCGACGCTGACCGAGACGGTCGGCATCGCGTCGGCGGTGATGCCGGCGCTGGTCAGCTGCTTGAAGAAGGCGACGTTGCTGTCGCCGTTGAGGGTGTTGAAGACCGCGTCGGGCTTGGCCTGCTGGAGTTTGTTGACCACGGTGCTGTACTCGGTGTGGCCCAGCGGGGTGTACTCCTCGCCGACGACCTGCATCCCGTTGGCCTCGGCGTACGCCTTGATGATCTTGTTCGCGGTGCGCGGGAAGACGTAGTCGCTGCCGACCAGGAAGATCGTCTGGTGGCCCTGCTCCTTGAGGTAGTCCAGGCCGGGCACGATCTGCTGGTTGGTGGTCGCTCCGGTGTAGAAGATGTACGGCGAGCTCTCCAGCCCTTCGTACTGCACCGGGTACCACAGCAGCGCCTTGTTGCGCTCGAAGACCGGCAGCATCGCCTTGCGCGAGGCCGACGTCCAACCACCGAAGACGGTGGCGACCTTGTCCTGGGATATGAGTTTCTGCGCCTTCTCCGCGAACGTGGGCCAGTCCGAGGCACCGTCCTCGACGACGGGTTCGATCTGCTTGCCCAGTACGCCGCCGGCGGCGTTGATCTCCTCGATCGCGAGCAACTCTGCATCGCGTACGGTGACCTCGCTGATGGCCATGGTGCCGCTCAGCGAGTGCAGGATGCCGACCTTGATGGTGTCGGAGTCAGCGCCGCCACCCGAGGACGTGGGGTCCTCAGCGCAGGCGGTCGCGGCGACCAATGTCGACAATATACAGAGTGCGGCGAGGCCGCCCCGGAAGCGTCGTGGCATCCAACTCCCCTTCAGCCGAAGTTGTGGGTGCCACGAAACGTAGGGAGGCGGAGTTTCACGAATCTCGACGTATCGATTTCCAACGCGTTAAGCCCGCCTCACCGCGAACCTGAACGTTCGGTGAGGCGGGCCGTACGCTGCGTGCCAGCACGCTGGGCTGTTGCCTGGTGGTCGACGGGCGGGCCGTACCCGCAGGTCAGCGGCCGCGGGCGCGGCGCTCCTCGCGGCGGGCCTCGAACCGCGCGGCGGCGGTCTCCAACTGGTCCATCTGCGCGGCCAGCTGCTCCCGGGCCGCCTCGCCGTCGGCGTCCAGGCCGGTGACGTTCCAGATGTCCCACTGGCGCAGCACCGGCGCGAGCACCTCGTCGCGGTGCTGGCGCAGGTCGTAGATGCCGGCCAGGGCGATCGCCACCGACTTGCGGGCGAAGCCGTCGATCCCGGCACCGGGCATCTGGAAGTCGGCGACCACGTCGGCGACCGCCCGCATCGCCTGGCTCGGCGCCAGCTCGAACGCCGCGCCGAGCAGGTTGCGGTAGAACATCATGTGCAGGTTCTCGTCGGCGGCGACCCGGGCGAGCAGCCGCTCGCAGTGCGGGTCACCGGTGGCCTTGCCGGTGTTGCGGTGCGAGATCCGGGTCGCCAGCTCCTGGAACGACACGTACGCCAGCGAGTGCAGCACCTCGTCGCCGTGGACGTTGGCGTACCCGTTGGACATGTGCTCCATCCGGGCCCGCTCCAACGCCACCGGGTCGACGGCCCGGGTCACGGTCAGGTAGTCCCGGATGGCGATGCCGTGCCGGCCCTCCTCGGCGGTCCACCGGTGCACCCAGGTGCCCCAGGCGCCGTCGCGACCGAACAGGGAGGCGATCTCGTGGTGGTACGACGGCAGATTGTCCTCGGTCAGCAGGTTGACGATCAGCGCGGTCCGGGCGATGTCGGGGATCTGCGAGTCCTCCGGCGACCACGCCTCGCCGCCGAGCAGTCCGTCGAAGGTGCGTCCCTCACTCCACGGCACGTACTCGTGCGGGAACCATTCCTTGGCCAGGCCGAGGTGGCGGTTGAGGTTGTCGGCGACCACCGGTTCGAGCTCGATGAGCAGCGCGGTCTGGGACATCGGGGCGGTGGCGGCGACGGTCAACGACTTTCTCCCAACACGACAACAACCTACGGCTACGTAACTTACGCAACCGTAGGTTATTTGCTGCCGTCGCCGCCACTTCTCCCCGACGGATCGCGGCTATCAAGGCCGATTGTCCGCTATGTCGCCGAACCGGAGGCCGTCGGTACCGACCCGGAGACCTCCGGTACGAGGTCGCCGGAGGCCGGCAGCCAGGCGTCGGCCGCCGCCGCGACCTGCTCCCCCGACCGGATGTCCTTGACGCTGTCCGGCTCGCCGGCCACCCCGAGGAACCAGACGTACGGGACACCCCGACGCTCGGCGTACCGGATCTGCTTGCCGAACTTGGCCGCCGACGGCGACACCTCGGTGGCGATCCCCCGCCGGCGCAGCGCGTCGGCCACCCGGTTGCCGGCCGGCCGGTCGGCCTCGGATGGCAGCGCCACCAGCACACAGGTCGGCACCGGCCGGGAGATCGACAGCGCGTCGGCACCGAACAGCAGCCCCAGCAGTCGGGACACGCCGATCGAGATGCCGACCCCGGGAAAGCGGTCCGCCCCGGCCGAGGCGAGATCGTCGTAGCGGCCACCCGAGCAGATCGAGCCGAACCGCTCGTACCCCTGCAGCTGGGTCTCGTAGACCGTGCCGGTGTAGTAGTCGAGGCCGCGGGCGATGCGCAGATCGGCGACGCACAGGCCGGGCGAGTGCGCGGCCGCGGTCTGCAGCACCGCGACCAGCTCGGCCAGCCCTTCGTCGAGCAGCGGGTGCTCGACGCCGAGCCCGCGCACCGCGTCGTCGATCGAGGCGTCCGGCGCCGAGATCTCCGCCAGCGACAGGCAGGCCTTGGCCTGGCTCTCACTGGCACCGGCCGTACTCATCAGCAGCTCGGCCACCCGCTGCGGGCCGAACCGGTCCAGCCGGTCGATCGCCCGCAGCGCGGCGTCCGGATCGGTCAACCCGATCCCCCGGTAGAAGCCTTCGCAGACCTTGCGGTTGTTGACCTGAATGCGCACCGGCGGGATCGGCAGACTCGCCAGCGCGTCACCGATGATCAACGGAAGCTCGGCCTCGTGGTGCGGGGCCAGCTCGTCGCGGTCGACGATGTCGATGTCGGCCTGCAGGAACTCGCGGTAGCGACCCTCCTGTGGCCGTTCGCCGCGCCACACCTTCTGGATCTGGTAGCGGCGGAACGGGAACTGCAGCTTGCCGGCGTTCTCCAGCACATAGCGGGCGAACGGCACGGTCAGGTCGAAGTGCAGCCCGAGGGCGTCGTCACCGGTCTGCGCATCCGGATCGGCCTGCAGTCGACGCAGCAGGTAGACCTCCTTCGAGGTCTCCCCCTTGCGCAGCAGCTGGTCCAGCGGCTCGACCGCGCGGGTCTCCAGCGGGGCGAACCCGTACAGCTCGAAGGTACGGCGCAGCCGGTCGATCACGTACTGCTCGATCATCCGCTGCGGGGGCAGCCACTCCGGAAAGCCGGAGATCGGCCTGGGCTTGCTCATCAGGTGCGTCCTTGTCACAGTCCGGTACGGCGGGCCGGCGCGGCGATGTCGCCGCCGGCGGCCTCGTGCAGGTAGGGGTTACTCACGCGCTCCTGACCGATGGTGGTGGCCGGGCCGTGGCCGGGCAGCACCACGGTGTCGTCGGCCAACGGCAGGATCTTGTCGCGCAGGCTGGTCATCATCGCCGGCATGCTGCCGCCGGGCAGGTCGGTGCGGCCGATCGAACCGGCGAACAGCACGTCGCCGGAGAGGCAGACCTGCTCGGCCTCCCAGGGCGAGCCGGCGCCGGGCAGCCGGAACAGCACCGACCCACCGGTATGGCCGGGGGCGTGGTCGACGCTGATCTCCAGACCGGCGAGCAGCAGCGTCGCGCCGTCGGTCAGTTCGGCCACGTCGTCGGGTTCGCTGTACGGCAGCCGACCGCCGAACATCGCGGTCAGATCGGCCGACAGGCCCTTGGTCGGGTCGGCGAGCATCTCCCGGTCGCCCGGATGGACGTACGCGGTGATACCCCGTGCCCCGCAGACCGGCGCCACCGAGAAGGTGTGGTCGAGATGGCCGTGGGTGAGCAGCACGGCGGCCGGCTGCAACCGGTACTCGGCCAACGCCTGCTCCAACTGGTCCAGTACGCCGATGCCGGGGTCGACGACGACGCACTGCTCGCCCGGCCCGGTCGCCACCAGGTAACAGTTGGTGCCGAACGCCTGCGCCGGGAAACCAGTGATGAGCACGCCCCTGCCTCCTCCCGGCCTGCCCGCACGACAGGTCGGGCAGCGCCGTGGCCGAGCCTAACGGTCGGTGGCACCGGTCGTGCGGTGGCACACCTGCCGGGCCGGCGCACACCCCGGCAGACGCATCCGTCACAATGATGATCTCCGATTGGATACGGAGCGGACCTCATACAACAATTTCCCAGCGGATACCCGTACACTCTGGCGGGCATGTGGCGTGGCGCACCGCAAAGGCGCCCGGATCCGGCGCGCCCGCCACTGGACGCGGGGACGAACACGAAAGGGGAGCACGGGTGGCTTCCAGCAGGGACCGGCAGCGCAAGTTGGCGCGGGCGAAGCTCGACCGGCAGATGGCCCGGCGTGCCGCCAGCGCGCGGCGCAAGCGGCGGATCCGCGCCGGGTTGGGTGCCGGCCTCGCGGTGCTGGTGATCACCGCCGGTTCGGCGTGGGCCCTCGGTGCCTTCGACCGCGAGCCGGAGACCACCACGGAGGCGGGCAGCACCTGCACCTGGACGCCGCAGGACCCGGCGGCCAACAGCAACCTGACCGACGTCGGGACGCCCGAGTCCGTCAACCCGCCGAACCGCGGCGTCCAACCGATGACGATCACCACCAGCGTCGGTGAGCCGATCACCGTGGAGCTCAACCTGTCCGCCGCCCCCTGCGCGGCCGCCAACTTCGCCCACCTCGCCAGCCGCAACTTCTTCGACGACACCACCTGCCACGAGATCACCGACGAGGGTGCCATCCTCTGCGGCGACCCCAGCGGCACCGGGCAGGGCGGGCCGACGTACTCGTACTTCAGCGAGAACGTGCCGGTCGCACCGCAGGTCGACCCGTCGGCGGACCCGGCCGTGGACCCGGCGGACCAGCCGCCGCTCTACCCGGCCGGTACGGTGGTCGCGGTCGGCGTGCCGCAGGGCACCAACGGCAGCCAGTTCAAGATTTTCTTCAGGGACTTCACCACCGAGTTCCCCAGCTACCCGATCATCGGTAAGGTCACCGCCGGCATGGCCACGGTCGACCAGATCGGGGCGCTCCCCCGAGTGGACAACGGCAGCGGAGCGCAGGTGAAGCCGGAGACCGATGTCGTCATCCAGAGCCTGACCGTCGGCGAGCCGGTCGAGGAGCCATCGCCGTCAGCCAGCGCGGAACCGTCGCCGTCGGCCAGTCCCGAGCCGGAACCGTCGGCCAGCACCGCGTCCTGACGACGACAGTCAGCACCAGATAACCCGATTCCAGGAGGACCACCGTGACGTCGACCAGGGAGCGGCAGCGGGCCGCTGCTCGGGCCCGCCTCGAGAAGGAGATGGCCGAGCGCGCTGCGGCTGCCCGCAAGCGCCGCCAGTTGCAGGCCGGTATCGGTGCCGGTGTCGCCCTGCTGCTCGTCGTGGCCGGCACGGTGTGGCTGGTCGCCAGCCTCGGCGACGACGAGACCGAGACTCCGCAGGCCGAGGGCGACCCGGCCGCCACCACCTGTGTGTGGAACGAGATCCCCGCCGAGCAGCGCACCCCCACCGTCAAGGACGTGGGGCTGCCGCCGACCACCACCCCACCGGACTCCGGCACCCAGGTGATGACGCTGGACACCAACTTCGGTGAGATCCAGGTGACCATGAACCTGGCCGAGGTGCCGTGCACGGCGGCCAGCTTCAGCCACCTGGCGAGCAACCAGTTCTGGGACAACACCAAGTGCCACCGGATGTTCCCGGGGATGCTGCAGTGCGGCGACCCGAGCGCCACCGGGGAGGGATACCGGGACAGCGACGGCACCGGCGGACCGACCTACCAGTACGCCAACGAGAACCTGCCGATCGACGACCGGCCCCCCTACCCGGCCGGGGTGATGGCGATGGCGAACAGCGGCCCGGACACCAACGGCAGCCAGTTCTTCTTCATCTACCAGGATGTCGAACTGAGCCCCGACTACACGATCGTCGGTCAGGTCACCGAGGGTCTCGAGGTGATCCAGGAAGCGACCGAGGCCGGACACGACGGCGCGTTCGACCCGTCCCCCGGCGGCGGTCACCCCAACAACGACATCCTGATCAACAGCTTGACCGTCAGCGAACCGCAGTGACCTCGCTGCGGTAGCGGTAAGCCTGCGGACCATCGGGTCCGGTTCCCGCGTCGGTGTACCGACGCGGGAACCGGACCCGATCACGTGTGGTGCGTGCAACCGGATGCGGGCCGGGAACCGGCAGCGGGGGTCGGGGCGGGGCAGTCCGGCTCAGGAACCGGAGGTGACCCGGTAGGCGTCGAACACCCCGTCGACCTTGCGGACCGCGTTGAGCAGGTGGCCCAGGTGCTTCGGGTCGGCCATCTCGAAGGAGAACCGGCTGACCGCCACCCGGTCCCGGGTGGTGGTGACCGTCGCGGAGAGAATGTTCACCCGTTCCTCGGAGAGCACCCGGGTCACGTCGGCCAGCAGCTTGTGCCGGTCCAGCGCCTCCACCTGGATGGCGACCAGGAACGTCGACGCCGAGGTCAGTCTCCAGGTGACCTCGACCAGCCGCTCCTCCTGCACCCGCAGGTCCTCGGCGTTGACGCAGTCGTCGCGGTGCACGCTCACCCCGCCGGAGCGGGTGACGAAGCCGAACACCGTGTCCGGCGGCACCGGAGTGCAGCAGCGGGCCAGCTTGATCCAGACGTCGTCGACCCCTCGGACGACCACGCCGGGGTCGGTACCGGAGTGGCGGATCCGGTGCGGCCGGGTCGGCACCGCCGTCTCGGCGAGGTCCTCCGCAGCCCCTTCCTCACCACCAAGGCTGGCCATCAGCCGCTGGACGACCGACTGTGCCGAGACCTGGCTGTCACCGACGGCGGCGTAGAGCGACGCCACGTCCGCCAGGTGCAGGTCGCGGGCGATCGCCATCAGCGAGTCGGTGGTGAGCATCCGCTGCAGCGGCACGCCCTGCTTGCGCATCGCCTTGGCGATCGCGTCCTTGCCGGTCTCGATCGCCTCTTCGCGGCGTTCCTTGTTGAAGTACTGCCTGATCTTGGTGCGGGCGCGGGGGCTCTTGACGAAGCCCAGCCAGTCCTGGGTGGGGCCGGCGGTCGCCGACTTCGACGTGAAGATCTCGATCACGTCGCCGTTGGACAGGGTCGACTCCAGCGGCACCAGTTTGCCGTTGACCCGGGCCCCGATGCACTTGTGCCCGACCTCGGTGTGCACCGCGTAGGCGAAGTCGACCGGGGTCGACCCGGTCGGCAACGGGATGACGTCACCCTTGGGGGTGAAGACGTACACCTCCTGGCTGGACAGGTCGAAACGCAGCGCGTCGAGGAACTCGCTCGGGTCGCTCGCCTCCCGCTGCCAGTCCAGCAGCTGCCGTAGCCAGGTCATCTCGTCGATGTGGGCCGGCGGGCCGACGACGGTCGCGCCCTTGAGCTCCTTGTACTTCCAGTGCGCGGCGATGCCGAACTCGGCGGTGCGGTGCATCGCGTACGTGCGGATCTGCATCTCGACCGGCTTGCCGGTCGGCCCGATGACCGTGGTGTGCAGCGACTGGTACATGTTGAACTTCGGCATCGCGATGTAGTCCTTGAACCGGCCGGGAACCGGCTGCCAGTTCGCGTGGATCACACCGAGGGCGGCGTAGCAGTCCCGGACCGTGTCGACCAGGATGCGTACGCCGACGAGGTCGTAGATGTCGTTGAAGTCGCGCCCGCGCACGATCATCTTCTGGTAGATCGAGTAGAGGTGCTTCGGGCGGCCGGTCACCTCCGCCTTGATCTTGGCGGCCCGCAGGTCGACCTGGACCTTCTGAGTCACCTTGCGCAGCTGGGTGTCCCGCTGCGGCTGGTGCTCGCCGATCAGCCGGTTGATCTCCTCGTACCGCTTCGGGAACAGCGTGCCGAAGGCCAGATCCTCCAGCTCCCACTTGACCGTGTTCATGCCCAGCCGGTGGGCCAGCGGCGCCAGGATCTCCAACGTCTCCTTGGCCTTCTGCTCCTGCTTGGCCTTGGGCAGGAAGGTCAGGGTGCGCATGTTGTGCAGCCGGTCGGCCAGCTTGATCACCAGAACCCGCGGGTCCTTCGCCATCGCCACGACCATCTTGCGGATCGTCTCGGCCTTGGCCGCGTCGCCGAGTTTGACCCGGTCGAGCTTTGTCACCCCGTCCACCAGCAATGCGACCTCGCCGCCGAAGTCCACCCGCATCTGCTCCAGCGGGTAGCCGGTGTCCTCGATCGTGTCGTGCAGCAGCGCGGCGACCAGGGTCGTGGTGTCCATGCCGAGGTTCGCGAGGATCGTCGCGACCGCCAGCGGATGGGTGATGTACGGGTCCCCGGACTTGCGGAACTGCCCGGAGTGCCACTTCGAGGCGACGTCGAACGCGCGCTGCAGGTCCTTCGGGTCCGCCTTCGGGTGACTCTGCCGGTGCGTGGCGATCAACGGCTCCAGCACCTCGGGAATGTGCGGCGTCTGCCAGGGCGCGTTGAACCTGGCCAGCCGGGCCCGCACCCGCCGCCCGGTCGGCGCGCCGGAGAAGCCGAACCCGTTACCGACCGGCTCCGCCGCCGCACTGGCCGGGACACCCGCACCGACGCCGTTGACGGCCTCCACCGGGTGTCCGTTCGGGCCGGCGGCCGCGCCGCTACCGGTGGCCGCGCCGTGCGCGGTCGGAGCCGCCCCGTTGCCCGGCGTCACCGGCGGCGTCGCCGCGCCATTGGCCATGCCCGAAGTCGGGTCGACCTCGCCAGTCGGCTGCACAGTGCCCTCCACGGAAGGGGTGACGTCGTAGGACACCGGCCTCCCTCACCTCTGCCGGATGTGAGCCGACCGTATCCGGCCGGACCGCTGCCGCGCTAGCCAGGGGGAACCGCCCCTGACTGACAGGGACCGCAATATTACCCGTCCGGCCTGTGCCACGCCCGCCAGCCGGGCCGGTCGTGACGAACGGATCACCGTACGCGGGGGAAGGTCACACCCGCCACAGCGCGTGCACCGGACGGGGTGCCAGCCGTTCCCGACCGGCCAGGAACCCCAGCTCCAACAGTACGGTGAAGCCGGACACCGTACCGCCGGCGCGCTCCACCAGGTCGAGAGTCGCCCCGGCGGTCCCGCCGGTGGCGAGCACGTCGTCGACGACCAGGACCCGCTGGCCGGCGGTGAAGGCGTCCTGGTGCACCTCCAGGACCGCTTCGCCGTACTCCAACGCGTACGCGGCGGCGAAGGACGCGCGGGGCAGTTTGCCGGCCTTACGGACCGGCACCACGCCGGTGCCGGTGGCGTAGGCGATCGCCGCGGCGAGCACGAAGCCGCGCGCCTCGATGCCGGCGACCACGTCGAACGATTCCGCCCCGTGGTGGGCGATGATGCCGTCGATCACCTCACGGAAGACCGGACCGTCGGCGAACAGCGGCATCAGGTCCTTGAACACGATGCCGGGCTTGGGAAAATCGGGTACGTCGAGCACTCGGCTGGCCACCAGTGCGGCAGCCTCGGGTCCGCTGTCCCCGATGACAGCCGAAGGGGTCTGCGTCACCTGCGTCCCTTTCCTCACGGATCGTCCCGCGTGGTGGGCGGTACGGGCAACCTTGCGGGATCCACTGGTGTGCCCGTACCGGCCGATATGACTACCTCTGATACGTCTGTCGCTACCTCTGATACGTCAGCGACGCTTCGCGCCGCTGGGTCGCTTCCGGTTCCCGCCGCCACCCGGGCGACCGCCCCGGCCGCCGGACTGACGCTTGCCGGCGGGCCTCGCACCGGCCTTGGGCGCGGCACCGGCGAGCGCCTCGTCGGCCTGGGCGTCGGTGGCGGTGTCGGCGACGGCCGCCTCTTCCCCGGTGGCCGCCTCGGTACGCGCGGCGGTCCGACGGGCCGGCCCGCGCTCGGCCAACGAGGCCCGCTTGGCCTGCACCCGCTGGGCGTGCAGCTTGTACTTGGGCTCCTGCTCCTTGAACACCGTCACCAGCGGCGAGGAAACGAAGATCGAGACGAAGAAGGCCGCGCCCATACCGACGAAGAGCACCAGACCCAGGTCCTTGAGCGTGCCGGCGCCGAGCAGACCGGCCCCGATGAACAGCAGACCACCGACCGGCAGCAGCGCCACGATCGAGGTGTTGATCGACCGCATCAGGGTCTGGTTGACAGCGAGGTTCGCCGCCTCCCCGTAGGTCTGGTTGCTGCCGCCGGTGACGCCCCGGGTGTTCTCCTGGATCTTGTCGAAGACCACGACGACGTCGTACAGCGCGAAGCCGAGGATCGTCAGGAACCCGATGATCGTCGACGGGGTGACCTCGAAGCCGGACGCCGAGTAGATGCCGGCGGTCAGCACCAGGTCGATCACCAGGCCGATGACCGCCGCGATCGCCATCCGCGCCTCGAAGCGCAGCACCAGGTAGATGGTGACCAGCACCATGAAGACCAGCAGGCCCAGCAGCGCCCGCTGGGTGACCTGGCCACCCCAGGCACCGCTGACCCGGCTGTCGCTGATCGCGTCCTGCTCGATACCGAGCCGCTCGGCCAGCCCCTGCTTGAACGCCTCGGTCTGCGCGGAGTCGAGCTCGCCGGTGCGGAACAGGTAGGTGGTGCCGCCGACCTCCTGACCGGAGACAACTTCCAGTGGCTCGGCGGTGTCCAGCTCGGCGAGTTCGGCGTCGAGGGCGTCCTCGGCCTCCAGCAGGGTGCCGACGCTCGACGGCACCTGGAACTCGTTGCCGCCCCGGAAGTCGATGCCGAGGTTGAAGCCCCGGATCGCGACGCTGGCGATCGCCAGCACGAGGAGGACTGCGGCGATCGTGAACCAGGTGTTGCGCCGCGGAATGATCGGGAGATTGGCCTCGCCCCGGTAGAGGCGTCCAGCGAATCCGCTGCTCATCTCAGGCCTCCTTGACGCGCGGGTTGCGGATCGGGGTCTCGTCCTCGGTCTTCACCGCGCGGCCGAGGCCACTGACCCGGGGCGACAGGAACGCCTTGGTCCGGGCCAGCATGGACATGATCGGGTGCCGGAAGAGGAAGACCACGACCAGGTCGAGGACGGTGGCGAGGCCGAGGGCGAAGGCGAAGCCCTTCACCGTACCGACCGAGACGATGTAGAGCACCACGGCGGCCATCAGGGTGATCGCGTTGGCCGAGATGATCGTCCGCCGGGCCCGGATCCAGGCCCGGGGTACGGCGCTGCGCGGGCTCCTGCCCTCGCGTATCTCGTCCTTGAGGCGTTCGAAGTACAGCACGAACGAGTCGGCCGCCACACCCAGCGAGACGATCAGACCGGCGATGCCGGCCAGGGTGAGGGTGAAGCCGATCTGCCGGCCGAGCACCACCAGCGCGCCGAAGACCAGCAGCGCCGACAGGATCAGGCTGAGGAAGATGACGATGCCGAGCATCCGGTAGTAGAAGAACGAGTAGACCGCGACCAGCAGCATGCCGATGCCGGCGGCCAGCAGGCCGGCCCGCAGGTGTTCGGTGCCCAACGTGGCGGAGATGCTCTGCGCCTCCTGCGGCTCGAAGGTCAGCGGCAGGGCACCGTAGCGCAGGTTGCTGGCCAGCTCGTTGGCGGTGGCGCCGGTGAAGTCACCGGTGATCTGCGAGTCGCCGGTGAGCACGCCCTGGATCTCCGGTGAGGAGATCACCTCGTTGTCGAGTACGACCGCGACCCGGCACTTGCCGTCCTGACCGAGCGCGCTGGCCTCGCACTGCTGGTCGGTGTTGTTGAACGCCTCGCGGGTCAGCTCGGTCCAGGCCCGCTGCCCGGAGCCGGTGAAGTTGAGGCTGACCACCCACTGGCCGGTGGTCTGGTCCACCACGCCACTGGCGTCGCTGACGTCGGTGCCGACCACCTTGGCCTCGTCGAGGAAGTACTTGATCAGTCCTTCGCAGGCGACGACCTGCTGCGACTCGTCCCGGATCGAGCCGGCCTGGCGCAGCGCCAGCTTGTCGCAGGTCACGTACGGCACGTTGTACTGCACGGTGGCCGGCAGCACCCGTACCTCTGCCGGGGTGAGCTCGCTGAACGGGGCGAGCGTGTCGGCCAACGACGGGTCGGCGCTGAAGTCGGCCGGGGCCTGCAGGCCGGTCGCGGCGGACCAGGCGCCCTCGCCCACCTTGGCCTGGACGGCGGCCAGGTCGGCCGGGCCGTCGTCGGTGGCGTCGGGGGCCGGCGTCGCCGACGGGCTGGTCTCGGCGCTGGGGCTGGGGTCGGGCGACGCGCTCGGGTCCGGCTGGGCCATTCCGCCCTCGCCGCCGGCCGACGGGCTGGCCTCGGCCTCGGCCTCGGGGGACGCCGCCGGGTCCGGCGACGGGGAGTCGCCCGGTGCCGGCGACTCGCCGCCCTCGGCTGCCTCGCTCGGGCTCGGGCTGGCCTGCGGCTGCGCCGGCTCGCCGCCGTCGGTCGCCTTGAGCACCTTGCGGAAGCGCAGCTCAGCGGCGTTGCCGATCTCGGTAAGGTCGCGGTTCTGGCCGGGCAGCGACACGACGATGTTGCGGTCGCCCTCGGTCACCACCTCCGCCTCGGACACGCCGAGGCTATTGACCCGGTTCTCGATGATGTCGCGGGCCTGCTCCAGCGAGGCGGCCGGCGGCGCGCTGCCGTCCTCGGTGGTGGCCTCCAGGGTGACCCGGGTGCCGCCGATCAGGTCAAGGCCGAGTTTCGGCTCGAGCCGGTCCTGCCAACTGCCGCTCGCTCCGGCAAAGAACACCAGAAGGTAGAGGACGGCGAAGATGAGCCCGAGAGCGGCGAGCTGCCGCCCGGGGCGCATCTGTCCCTGAGGTGGTGCCACGGCGGTCCTGTCTCCCTGCGCAGTTCGGCCGCTGTGCACCGGGGCGGCAGCGGTTGACGCCACCGGTGGACGCGGCGGTGGGGTGGTCGTCCTACCGGCGGCGACCGCCCGTCGGGGCGACCGTGACCGGCAACACAACGATCAGTATCTTCGATGTAACGAAAGCGTGCTGACCCGGGGTGGGTCAATCCTTGGTCGGCACCTCGTCCGGCGTGACCGACTCGGTCACCGCCGGCGTGTCGGTCTTCTGCACGACGCGGGCGATCGCCGGTCGGGCGTACCGGGCGTGCACGCCGGGCGACACCTCCAGCATCACGGTCTCGTCGTCCATGCTCGAGACGGTGCCGTACAGGCCGCCGATCGTGACCACCTCGTCGCCGGGGCCGATCGACGACTGCATCTGCTCGGCTTCCTTGCGGCGCTTCTGCTGTGGCCGGATCATCATGAAGTACATGACGCCGAAGAGCAGGGCGATCATCAGAATCGGCATGAAGCTGGCGCCGCCAGCAGCGCCGTCTTGTGCCAAGAGCACAACAACAACCTTTCCGTCAGCCACCCGCAGGGCCGGTACGCTCTGCGGAGGCAGGATCTCACGTGCCGTACAGACCGCGGCGAGTCTAGTCGGTGTGACTGAGAACCCAGCGCGCGGCACTGATCACGTTCAGATCACGAGATAATCTAAGCCTCAAAGTTGAATAAATCCGGCTTATCCGCCACGGTGCCACGGGTGGATCCGGTCCCGGAGCCAGGCCCGCCGAGCGCACCCGGCGGTGGCACCCGGCCCAGATGACGCCACGCCGCCTCGGTCGCCACCCGCCCCCTCGGCGTACGGGCCAGCAGCCCCGCGCGCACCAGGAACGGCTCGCACACCTCCTCGACGGTGTCCGGCTGCTCCCCCACCGCCACCGCCAGGGTCGACAACCCGACCGGGCCGCCACCGAACGAGCCGATCAGCGCGCCCAGCACCGCCCGGTCCAGTCGGTCCAGACCGAGCTCGTCGACGTCGTACACGGTCAACGCCGCCCGCGCCGTCTCCCGGTCGACCACCCCGGCCCCACGGACCTCGGCGTAGTCGCGGACCCGGCGCAGCAGCCGGTTCGCGATCCGGGGCGTCCCCCGCGACCGGCCGGCGATCTCCACCGCGCCGTCCGGGGTGATCGGCACCGACAGGATGCCGGCGGACCGGCGCAGCAGCACCTCCAGCTCGGCCGGCTCGTAGAAGTCCAGATGCGCGACGAACCCGAACCGGTCCCGCATCGGACCGGTCAACAGGCCCGCCCGGGTGGTCGCGCCGACCAGGGTGAACGGCTCCACGTCCAGCGGGATCGCCGTCGCACCCGGCCCCTTGCCGACCACCACGTCGACCCGGAAGTCCTCCATCGCGCTGTAGAGCAGCTCTTCCGCCGGCTTGGCGATCCGGTGGATCTCGTCGATGAAGAGCACGTCGCCCTCGGCCAGGCTGGTCAGGATCGCGGCCAGGTCACCGGAACGCTCGATCGCCGGGCCGCTGGTCACCCGGATCCCCGCACCCAGCTCGGCCGCGACGATGTTGGCCAGCGTCGTCTTGCCCAGCCCCGGCGGCCCGCTGAGCAGGATGTGGTCCGGCGGCGTACCCCGGCCCATCGCCCCCTTCAACAGCAGGTCCAGCTGGTCACGGACCCGGTGCTGGGCGATGAACTCGGCCAGCCGGCGCGGTCGGACGCTGACCTCGGCGTCGCGTTCGGCGTCGCTGGCGTACGCCGACACCAGCCCGTCGACCTCCTCGCTCACCTGCTCCTACCCTCGTCGCTCACCGGGTCCTGCCCAGCAGCCGGATCGCCTGTTTGAGCAGCACCGGCACCGGCGGCGGCGGTCCGTCGAGACTCTCGGCCACCGCCGCGACCGCCTGATCGGCCTGACCCGCCGTCCAGCCCAGCCCGATCAGGCCCTGACGCACCTGCTCCGGCCAGGAGCCCCGGGTCACCCCGGCAGCGCCGTCGGCACCGACCGGCACCGGGCCGATCCGGTCGCGCAACTCCAGCACCAGCCGCTCCGCGCCCTTTTTGCCGATGCCGGGCACCCGGGTCAACGCCGCCGTGTCGGCGTTCGCGATCGCCGAGCGGACCGCGTCCGGGGTGAGCACCGACAGCACCGCCTGGGCCAGCCGGGGGCCGACCCCGCTGGCCGTCTGCAGCAGCTCGAACAGCTGCTTCTCGGCGTCGTCGGCGAAGCCGTACAAGGTGAGCGAGTCCTCCCGGACCACCAGGCTGGTGGCCAGCCGGGCCTGCTCACCGGTCCGCAGGTTGGCCAGGGTGCCGGGCGCGCAGTGGACGGACAGGCCCACTCCGCCGACCTCGATCACCGCGCTGTCCGGCGCGACCGCCAGCACCACCCCGCGCAGACTCGCGATCATCGGTTCCCTCCGGTCCGGGCCGCCCGCTGTGCGGCGGCCAGCCGGTCATGCGTACCACCTCGCCAGACGTGGCAGATCGCCAGGGCCAGGGCGTCGGCGGCGTCGGCCGGGCGCGGCGGGCTGTCCAGCCGCAGCAGCCGGGTGACCATCGCCGTCATCTGCGCCTTGTCGGCCTGGCCGGACCCGGTCACCGCCGCCTTCACCTCACTCGGGGTGTAGGTCCGCACCGGCAGCCCGGCCCGCGCGCCGGCCAGGATCGCCACCGCGCTGGCCTGTGCGGTGCCCATCACGGTACGCACGTTGTGCTGGCTGAACACCCGCTCCACCGCCACGGCGTCCGGCCGGTGCTCGGCGACCAGCGCGGTCAACCGCTGGTCGAGCAGCAGCAGCCGGTCCGGCAACTCGGCACCCGGATCGGTCTGCACCACGTGGTAGGCGACCATCCGGCACGGCCGCCCCGGCACGCCTTCCACCACGCCGACCCCGCACCTGGTCAGTCCAGGGTCGACCCCGAGCACCCGCACACTGCTCCTCCCCGAACCGCCGCGTCGACACGTACGTGTGTTCGACACCCTAACGAACGGCCCACGGGGATGATCGACCCGACACGCCTGTCGACACGCCCGGGCAGACCGTTGCGCACTCGGCGCGTCAGCCCCGTCGGCGAGTCAGCCCCGTTGGCGAGGAGTCAGCCGTTGGCGAGCGCGGCCCGTAGCGCGCCGGCCAGCGACCCGACCGCGACCACCTGCGGCGGCAACGGGTGCGGCCAGCCCGGCCCCGCCGCACAGCGGCGCAGCGCCGGGAAGTCCCGGCCAAGCCGGACCAGCGGCGCGGTCCGCGCGGTCACCGTCGTCTGAGCCCAGACGATCACGGTACGCGGCTGCCAGCGCCGGACCGCGTCGGTCAACGCGGTCCACGGCAGCGCCGCGCCGAGCAGCAGGCAGTCGTACCCGCGTTCGCGCAGCCCGGCCGCGATCGCGTGCAACGCGAGGCTGTGCTGCTCGCGCTCGACAGCGGCGAGCAGGGCACCGCTGGGCATCAGCACCCGCCCCCGGGTACGGCAACTGCGGTCGAGCCCGGCTCGAATCCCCTCGGAGAGGGTGTGTTCAGCGGCGATCGCCGGACCGGAGTCGCCGGCACCGGTGCCGGCCAGCAGCGGCAGGCAGATCCGCTGCCATGTCGGTACGACCCCGTCGGCGGCGATCCGCTCGACGATCAGCGTGGCGATCCGGTCAGCGTCATGGTCGTCGGCGGCCGACCGGATCCGGGCCACCGTGTGCCATGCCGCCACCGACGTGTGTTCCGCCTGCACCAGGCCCGACCCCCAGCGATTCGACTTCCGTTCGCCTGGGGGTTCGCTAGCGGACCCCGCCCCGGATGCACCCGACACCAGGTCGGTCGCGCCTGTTCGAAAAGTCGGCGAGTGCCCATTCGGTGCTCTGGACCCCGGGGCGTCCGCCCGGATCTCCCATCCAATTCCCCGATCGGGGATGCGGTCCGGCGGGACCGCGGGCGCTCGACCGGGCCGGGTCGCCCCCTGTTGCGGGCGACGGGGACATCGCCCGAAGAGGGCTGCCGGGTGACCCGGCGCACCGGTGAGCTGCGGGGAGCGGTGAGGCGCGACGCCCCGGGGTCGTTCAGCTGGGACCTGGAAGGGTCCCGGTCGGGTCCCCCGAGGCGGGGGCGACGATGGGATTGCCCGCCCCGGGGGTGCTTTCAGGGGGACGCGCCTGGCTCCCCTTGGTTGTTGGCCGCCGACCTGGTGACGATCCCGGGTCGGCACAGCGCGTCGCGGTAGGCCCGCACGGCGACCACGGTGCCGTGCCGCTGCGGGTCCTCGCTGATCTCCCGGCCGTGGAGCGTCACCCACGACAGCCACTCCGGGGACGGCCAGACTTCCTCGACCCGCAGCCGGACCGGGCGGTCGGCGTCCAGGTGGTCGCACTGGCGCAGCGCCACGAGGTCACCGGGACACACCTGCACCTCACCGTCAGGCATCATCGAGCGCTCCATACGACTCGGCGGACTCGTCCCGGCCGTCGTGCGGGTAACCGTCGGGCATCAACCCGGAAAGATGCAGTACGGCACGGATCCGCCGGGCGTTCGCCGGCTCCCACCGGTCCAGGATCGCGATCGCTCGCAGAAACGGACGGCAGGGTCCGGGGACACCGCCGCAGCGGTGACACTCCCCGGTGGTCCGGTTCGGCAGATGTGTACGGGCCGTCGAGTTCGCGTCGTGGATCGCCCGGGACAGTTCTGGCGACCTGGCCGCTCCGGGTGCCCCGCCGGACCCGGTGGGAGCCGGCGCGACACCCCGGGCGCCGGTCGGCCGGAACGGCCAGCCCTGATCCGGATCCGTCTCGCCGGGATTCCGCTTCGGCAGCGGCGGCCGACCTGGAGTGGGAGCGGACGGAAGATCGTCCACACTCCTCTCGTTCGACATGTCGTCTGGGCATTGCTGGGAAGATCGATATCGGGCGAGGCGGGGTTCACCACCGATTCCGTCGTTCCTGATCATGCTTTCCCCCTCGGGTGGAGTCGACCGGGGTCGTACTTCCGTCGATTTCCACCCTGGACTGTGCGCCGCCTTCGGCGGAAGATGACTACAGCCACCGCCCGGCGATGGCACACCGTCGACCGACCATTCGGGGTGATAATCGTGAATGACCTGCCTTCCCTCTCCGCTCGCCTGCGGGAACTGCGGACCAGCCGGAAAATGGCCCAGGACAGGCTTGCGGCGGCGATCGGCGTATCGAAGTCCCTGGTGCAGTCTTTCGAGTCGGGGAAACTGGTGCCGCAGGAGGGCACCGCAGGACGCATGGACGACTTCTTCGGCACCGGCGACGAGATCCAACAATCGGCCAAGGACGCGCGGGAAGATCGGCAGCCCTGGCTGCGGTCCTGGTTCGAACAGGAACGCCGCGCGGCGTTGTTGCGCTCCTGGGAGCCGATGCTGGTGCCGGGGCTGCTGCAGTGCGAGTCGTACATGCGCGAGGTCTTCTCGGCCGTGCCGTCGAACGCCGGCAAGATCGACGGGCTGGTCGTCAAGCGACGGGAGCGCCAGGCGGCCACCATCGACCGGGACGAGCCGGTGGGGCTGTCCGCCATCATCGGCGAGGTGGCGCTACGACGTGGGCCCAGTGAGGTGCTGAAGGACCAGCTCGGGCATCTGGTGGACGCGGGTCATCGGCCGCATGTGCGGATCCGGGTGATCCCGGCCGAGTCGGAGGGGATCCACGTCGGGCTCTCCGGGGCGTTCGTCATCGCCAACATGCCGGACGGTCGACGGTCGGCCTACATGGACGATCAGCTGACTGGGCACGTGGCGAACGCGCGTGCCGATCTCGCACACCTGGAACTAGCCTGGGAGGAGATTGACGCGCTGGCCCTGCCCGTGGTCCAGTCCCGAGACCTGATCCTGAGGATGCTGCATGAACACAAGTGAGCCGCGCTGGCGGACGAGCACTCGCACCACCGGCACCGGCAACTGCGTCGAGGTCGCCGACAACATCCCTGGTCGCGTCCACGTCCGGGACACCAAGAACCGCGACGGCGGCACCCTGACCTTCACCCCGACCGCCTGGTCACACTTCGTCGAACTGACCAAGGCACCCAACTGAGCCTAGCGGCATCAACGAGTGGAGGGCTGGGGTACGTAATTCTCGCGGAATTACGTACCCCAGCCCTCCACTCGCGAGCGTTCAGCGGCGGCCGCAGTGCGGGGCCGGCGGAGGTGCTGCCCAAGGGCGGCCGGTCATGCGATCCGCTCTTGAGCCAGTTGCGGCACGAAGCGAGCTGCGGTCTCGAAATCAGCGTCCTGGTGGAGCACCGTCAACTTCAGACGAGTCGCGGTGGCGATCACGAGGCGTCGTCCGGTACCGGAACCAGGGCGCTCGTGTCGATCAGGTACTGCACCTGTCGATTGCATCGAGCTGATCGAAGTGGAAACCGCCAGCATCAGTGATTTCCTGGAGGTCGGTCAGTGCCCGCTGCCGCCGCTCGCGGCTGGACTCCACCGCCTGCCGGAGTGCCTCCGTCACCGTCTCCCGCGTCGAGCTTGTGCCCAGCGCGGTGGTGGCTTCCGCCAGCAGATCGTCATCAAGATCCAGCAGAGTCTTGGCTACGAGATACCCCTCCCAGCTAGCGATATCTCGGAGGCGCGGCAGCGAGCACCGCGCGGGCACCGGGCAACGTCCGTATCCCGGCGATGAACGCGGCCGGTCAGCCGACGGCGGCCATGATCTCGTCGGAGACGTCGAAGTTGGCGTAGACGTTCTGCACGTCGTCGCAGTCCTCCAGCACGTCGATCAGCTTGAAGATGCGGCGGGCGCCTTCCTCGTCGAGCGGCACGTTCACGCTGGGCACCAGGGAGGACTCGGCCGACTCGTAGTCGATGCCGGCGTCCACCAGCGCGGTCCGTACGGCGACCAGGTCGCCCGGCTCGCTGACCACCTCGAAGGCCTCGCCGAGGTCGTTGACCTCCTCCGCGCCGGCGTCGAGGACGGCCATCATCACGTCCTCCTCGGTGTGCTCGCCCTTGGGGACGATCACCACACCCTTGCGGGAGAACAGGTAAGAGACCGAACCGGCGTCGGCCAGGGAGCCGCCGTTGCGGGTCAGGGCGGTCCGCACCTCGGTCGCCGCCCGGTTGCGGTTGTCGGTCAGGCACTCCACGAGCAGCGCGACACCGTTCGGCCCGTACCCCTCGTACATGATGGTCTGCCAGTCGGCGCCGCCGGCCTCCAGGCCGGAGCCGCGCTTGACCGCCCGGTCGATGTTGTCGTTCGGGACCGAGCTCTTCTTGGCCTTCTGAATGGCGTCGTACAAGGTGGGGTTGCCGGCCGGGTCACCCCCGCCGGTCCGGGCGGCGACCTCGACGTTCTTGATCAGCTTCGCGAACATCTTGCCGCGTTTGGCGTCGATGACCGCTTTCTTGTGCTTGGTCGTCGCCCACTTGGAGTGGCCGGACATGTGCACCTCCGTCGCTTCCCACCTGCGGGGTCAGTCTGCCGCAGCAGCCATCTCCACGAACAGTTGGTGAACGCGACGGTCGCCGGTCAACTCTGGGTGGAAGGCCGTGGCGAGCAGATTGCCCTGCCGAACCGCGACAATCCTACCTGTGGCCGCTCCGGCGGCCACCCGGCCCAGCACCTCGACGTCGTCACCGACCCGTTCCACCCACGGCGCGCGGATGAAGACCGCGTGAAACGGCGGATCGCCGAGGCCGTCGATGGTCACCGGGGCTTCGAAGGAGTCCACCTGCCGGCCGAACGCGTTACGGCGTACCGCCATGTCGATGCCGGCGAAGGCGCGCTGGTCGGGCCGCCCGTCCAGGATCTCCCCGGCGAGCATGATCATGCCGGCGCAGGAGCCGTACACCGGCATCCCGGCCGAGATCCGCTTACGGATCGGCTCCAGCAGGTCGAACTCGACCGCCAGTTTGCTGATCGTGGTCGACTCGCCGCCCGGCACCACCAGGGCGTCGACCTGCTCCAGCTCGACCGGGCGGCGGACCGCGCGGGCGCTCGCGCCACACTCGGTGAGCGCCCGCAGGTGCTCCCGGACGTCACCCTGCAGGGCGAGGACCCCGACCCGCACCCCGCTGTCGGTGCTCACCAGCCGCGCTCGGCGAGCCGGTGCGGCACGGGAATGTCGTCGACGTTGATGCCGACCATCGCGTCGCCGAGGCCCCGGGACACCTTCGCGAGCACGTCCGGGTCGTCGTAGAAGGTGGTGGCCTTGACGATCGCCGCCGCCCGCTGGGCGGGGTTGCCGGACTTGAAGATGCCCGAGCCGACGAAGACCCCTTCGGCGCCGAGCTGCATCATCATCGCGGCGTCCGCCGGGGTGGCGATCCCGCCGGCGGTGAACATCACCACCGGCAGCTTCCCGGTCTCGGCGACCTCCTTGACCAGGTCGTACGGTGCCTGCATCTCCTTGGCGGCGACGTACAGCTCGTCGGGTGACAGGGAGGTGAGCCGGCGGATCTCACCGCCGATGCGCCGCATGTGGGTCGTGGCGTTGGAGACGTCGCCGGTGCCCGCCTCGCCCTTGGAGCGGATCATCGCCGCGCCCTCGGTGATCCGGCGCAGCGCCTCGCCGAGGTTGGTCGCGCCGCAGACGAACGGGA
Source organism: Solwaraspora sp. WMMA2101 (assembly GCF_049179175.1). Classification (NCBI taxonomy): domain Bacteria; kingdom Bacillati; phylum Actinomycetota; class Actinomycetes; order Micromonosporales; family Micromonosporaceae; genus Solwaraspora; species Solwaraspora sp. WMMA2101. The sequence goes on from NZ_JBMHMA010000006.1 coordinate 569,908, forward strand.
CGGTGAACGCCCACTTGTCGATGTGGTTGGCGTAGTCGGCGGGGGTGAGCACCTCGGACTCGTCGACGTAGTCGACGCCGAGGGCCTGCAGCACCTGCGCTTCGACGAAATGGCCGATCCGGGCCTTGGCCATCACCGGGATGGAGACCGCCGCGATGATGCCGTCGATCATGTCGGGGTCGCTCATCCGGGACACCCCACCCTGGGCGCGGATGTCGGCCGGGACCCGTTCGAGGGCCATCACCGCGACCGCGCCGGCATCCTCGGCGATCTTGGCCTGCTCGGGCGTGACCACGTCCATGATCACCCCGCCCTTGAGCATCTCGGCCATGCCGCGCTTGACCCGGGCGGAGCCGGTCACGGCAGCGCCGGGAGCAGAGCTGGCGGCGGTGCCGGAAACGGGCGTGGTGGTGGCCGCAGCGGCGGACGGGTCGACGGTCTCGGACACGGCGGATCGGCTCCTCGGCGACGGTACGGAGAGGGACGCTGCCGATGCTACGCCCGCCGACAGGGTCCACCGACAGCCAATCAGCAAGCCGGTGGCCTGCCCTGTGGCCTACCTCACGGCCGCGTCGGCCTACCTCACAGCGGTGTCGGCCTACCTGACGGCGGTGTCGCCGCCACCGCGTACCGCCGGCGACGACGACAGATCCGGATCCCGGGTCAACGTCGGGTCGTCGATGTCGAAGTACCGGGGCTCGTCGTGGCGTCGACCAAAACGCAGCAACCGCACCAGCGGACGCCGCCGGGCCAGCAACGCGTCCCGGACCAGATCGGTGTGCAGCTGGCGGGCCAGCACCAGCCGCCGACTCGCCACCACCACCGCCTCGGTCGCCGGGTCGTCGCCGACCAGCGCGGTCGCCCGCAACTGCCGGGTCAGGTCGTTCTCCGCCGCCTCACGCTCCTCCGGGGAGGCCGCGTCGAGGGCGATCCGGGCCGCCGCGTACAGCTCGACGCCGTACTTCTCCTCGGCGAGCACGGCGGCCGCCGCCGCCCGGCGCAGCAGGTGGGCGTCGAGGGCGCGGGCGGCGGCCGCCACCCGTACGTGCAGCCGGTCGACCCGGGCCGCCGTCCAGGTGAGGTACGCCGACGCCAGCACGACCGCGACACTCACACCGACCACCCACCACATTCCCGGCATCGTAGTGCCGCCCGTGGGTACGCCGTGGTCCCGCTCACCGTGGCTCCGCCCACTCCTGGTACAGCACCCGGCCGTCGGTGGCCTCGATCGCGGCGGCGTACACCTCCAGCACCCGGCGAGCCACCGCCGGCCAGTCGAAGCCCGCCACCACCTGTCGGGCGTGCGCGGCCAACGCCGACCGGCGGGGCTCGTCGTCGAGCAGATCGGTGACCGCCCGGCCCATGGCCACCGCGTCGCCGGTGGGGAACAGTTCCCCCGCCCGACCGCCGTCGAGCACCCGGCGGAAGGCGTCCAGGTCACTGGCGACGACCGCCGCCCCCGCCGCCATCGCCTCGGTCAGGATCATCCCGAACGACTCACCCCCGGTGTTGGGCGCCACGTACAGATCCACGCTGCGCAGCATCCGGGCCTTGTCGGACTCCGACACCAGCCCGAGAAACGTGACCCGGTCGTGCAGTTCATCGGGGATGTCCGCGTACAGGTCGGCGGGCCGGCCCGGACCGGCCACCAGCAGCCGCAGGCCCGGCCGGTGCGGTGCCATCGTCACGAACGCCCGGCGCAGCAGCCCGAAGCCCTTGCGCGGCTCGGTGAACCGGCCCAGAAAACCCAGGGTGCCGCCGCTGCCGGGCGCGCACTCGCCGGGCCAGCCGGGCAGCGGTTCGGCGTCGGCGAACTTGGCCACCGCCACCCCGTTGGGGATCTCCACCGCTCCCCCGTCGAGGTGTTCGACCTGCACCTTGCGGGCCAGCGCCGACACGGCGATCCGGGCGGTGATCTTCTCCAGCACCAGCTGCAACATGCCCTGGGCCGCCGCCAGCGCCCGCGAGCGGGTCATCGCCGTGTGGAAGGTCGCCACCACCGGGCCCCGGGCGCAGAGCACCGCCAGCAGGCTGACGCTCAACGCGAACGGCTCGTGCACGTGCAGGACGTCGAACTCGCCCCGGTTTAGCCAGCGCCGGACCCGGGTGGTCACCACCGGCCCGAAGCTGACCCGGGCCACCGAACCGTTGTACGGCACCGGCACCGACCGCCCGACGGCCACCACGTACGGCGGCAGGTCCGCGTCCTCGTCCGCCGGGGCCAGCACGCTGACCTCGTGGCCGAGGCCGATCAGCGCCTCAGCGAGATCGATGACGTGGTTCTGCACCCCACCGGGAACATCCAGGGAGTACGGACACACGATGCCGACCCGCACGCTGGCCTCCACTCATCCCGGCCCGGCGACGCCGGTGCCCGAGCGGCCACGGTCGGTGCCCGGCTGCCCGTCCAGCCAGAGCCGCTGCATCATGTGCCAGTCCTGCGGGTGCCGGGCGATGCCGGCGGCCATCCGGTCGGCGACCTGCTGAGTGAGCCGGCGTACCCGCTCGTCCAGCGAGCCCGACGCCGGGTCGGGCAGCGGCAGCGGACCCTCCAGGGCCCCGCGCGCCCGGTCCGGTTCGAACCACATAGCGCTGACGTACAAGGGGGCGCCGGTGCGCAGCGCCAGCAGGGCCGGCCCGGCGGGCATCCGGGTCCGACCGCCGAAGAACGTCACCTCCACGCCCCGCGCGGACAGGTCCCGGTCGGCCAGCAGCGGCACCACGTGACCCTGCCCGATCCGGTCCAGCAGGACGTCGAAGGGTGGACGCGGGCCGCCCGTGGCCGGGACGATCTCCATGCCGAGGCGTTCACGCGCAGCCACGAACCGGTCGTAGACGCCCTCGGGGCGCAGCCGCTCGGCGACCGTGGTCAGCGGCCAGCCGTTCGCCGCCACCCAGGCGCCCGCCGCGTCCCAGTTGCCGGCGTGCGGCAACGCCACCACCGAACCCTGCCCGGCCGCCACGTTCTCGGCCAGCATCTGCGACCCGGCCAGGTCGAACGCGGCGAGCCGCTGCTGGCGGCTCAACGACGGCAGCCGGAACATCTCCATCCAGTAGCGGGCGTAGGAACGTACGGCGTCGCGCAGCAGCAGGTCGAACTCGGCCGCCGGCAGGTCGGGCCCGACCACCCGGCGCAGATTGTCCGCGAGCCGACGTACCGCCGGCCCGCCGCGCCGGTGGGCGCGGTCGGCACCGGCGCGGAACAGGGCCGCCGCCGCCGGCCGGGGCATCGCCCGGACCGCCCGCCAGGCCGCCGCGTAGCCGAACTCGACCGGGGTCACGCGTCGACGCCCTGCGCCGAGCGCGCCAGCTCGGCGCTCTGCCGGTGGACGTGGACGATCCGCTGCCAGACGGTCACCAACGACAGCGCGGCGAGCAGCCACAGCGCCGCCGGCAGCCCCCAGCTGACCCCGAGGCCGCTGAGCAGGCCCCCGATCCCGACCAGGATCAGCCGTTCGGCGCGTTCGGCGATACCGACGTTGCAACTCATGCCGAGGCCCTCGGCGCGCGCCTTCACATAGGAGACGATGCCGCCCGCGACGAGGCAAATCAAGGCGGCGACGGCTCCGGGCCGATTGCCGCTGACGGCGAGCCAGTACGCCACCGAGGCGAAGATCGCCCCGTCGGCGACCCGGTCCATGCTCGAATCCAGGAACGCCCCGAAGGTGCTGGACCCACCGCGCAGCCTGGCCATGGTGCCGTCGAGCACGTCGGTCAACGCCGACAGGGTCACGATCACCAGACCGGTGATCAGGTGCCCCCGGGCACCGAAGCCGATCGCGCCGACGAGCACACCGACGGTGCCGGCGACCGTGACCGCGTTCGGCGGGATCCCGACACTGAGCAGTCCGCGGGCTACCGGCTCGATCACCCGGGTGATGCCCGCGCGGACGGACACTCTGAAGATCTTCGCCATGGCGGTCCCACGATAACGGTCGGTGGAAACGGGCGGCACGGTGGCCGTGGACACGGCCCGGACTCGGTCGCCGCGCGCCGGCTCTGTCTACGGCGCGTCGCCGCGCGCCGGACTTGTGTACGGCGCGTCGCGGGTGTGGGATCGACTCGTGAACGTGAGTGAGCTCGCCCGGGCACCGCTCACGTTACCGAGCGGGCCCCCACCGCCCGACGACGTCGCCGCGGAATCACCCCCCGGTCATCCGGCGGCGCAGTCGTCACCCGTCACGGAGCACGGCTCCCGCCCCACGCACGCAGTCAGCCAGGAGGTGCGCACGTCATGGCGCAGAAGAACCACGATCGCAGCGGCCCCGGGGCCGGCACAGCGGTGACCGATCCGGACCGCATCCGTAACGTCGTCGTCGTCGGGCACTCCGGATCGGGTAAGACCACCCTGGTCGAGGCGCTGCTGGCCGCCTCCGGCGTGATCGGCCGGGCCGGCACCGTACCGGACGGCACCACGGTGTGCGACCACGATCCGGCCGCCGTACGCCAGCAACGCTCGGTCGCTCTGACCTGCGCCCCACTGGTCCACCGGGAGGTGAAGGTCAACCTGCTGGACACCCCCGGGTACGCCGACTTCGTCGGTGAGCTGCGCGCCGGGCTACGGGCCGCCGACGCGGCGCTGTTCGTGGTCAGCGCCGCCGACGGGATGGACGCGGCCACCGCAGCGCTGTGGGAGGAGTGCGCGGCGGTGGAGATGCCACGCGCGGTGGCGATCAGCCGGCTGGACCACCCCCGGGCGGATGTCGACGAGGCGGTGGCGCTGTGCCAACGGGTATTCGGCGACAACGTGCTGCCGCTGCACCTGCCGATGCTGGCCGACGACGGGGTGCAGATCATCGGGCTGCTGGACCTGCTCGCCTGCCAGGTCCTGGACTACTCGGCCGGTCACCCGCCGCAGGTGCGGCCGCCGGACCCGGAGCACCTGCCGGCGATCACCGAGGCCCGCAACGAGCTGGTCGAAGGGATCATCGCCGAGAGCGAGGACGAGACCCTGCTCGACCGGTACCTCGGCGGTGAACAGCTCGACCCGAAGATGCTCGTCGACGATCTGGAGACGGCAGTGGCGCGGGGGCACTTCTACCCGGTGCTGCCGGTCTGCGCGCACACCGGCGTCGGGCTCGACGCGCTGCTGTGGCTGCTGACCGCCGCGTTCCCGACCCCGGCCGAGCACCCGTTGCCGGCGGTGACCGGAGTGGACGGATCCCCCCGGCCGCCGCTGCGCTGCGACCCGGCCGGCCCGCTGGTCGCCGAAGTGGTCCGGACCACCGTGGACCGGCACCTCGGCCGGGTGTCGCTGGTGCGGGTCTTCTCCGGCACGCTGAGCCCGGACCGGCGGGTACACGTCGCCGGGCACGGGCTGGCCGACCGCGGTCACCCCGATCACGACGCCGACGAACGACTGGCGCACGTCTACCGTCCACTGGGGGCGCAGCTGCAGGAGGTGCCGTTCTGCGTCGCCGGTGACATCTGCGCGATCGCCAAGTCGGGCAGCGCGGAGACCGGCGACACCATCTCCGCCGCCGACGATCCCCTGCTGGTCGAGCCCTGGCAGATGCCCGAACCGCTGCTACCGGTGGCGGTGGTGGCGGCGAGCCGGGCCGACGAGGACACCCTGTCGCGCAACCTGGGCCGGCTGGTCGCCGGCGACCCCACGCTGCGGCTGGAGCGCAACGCCGAGACCCAACAGCTGGTCCTGTGGTGCATGGGTGAGGCGCACGCCGACGTGGTGCTGGACCGGCTACGCGGCGGCGGCGTCGAGTTGACCACCGAACCGGTCCGGGTGCCGCTGCGGGAGACGTTCACCGTGGCGGCCCGGGGGCACGGCAGGCACGTGAAGCAGTCCGGCGGGCACGGCCAGTACGCCGTCTGCGACATCGAGGTCGAGCCGCTGCCGCCGGGCAGTGGTGTCGAGTTCGTCGACCGGGTGGTTGGTGGCGCTGTGCCGCACCAGTACATCCCGTCGGTGGAGAAAGGGATCCGGGCCCAACTGAGCCGGGGCGTCGTCGCCGGTCACCCGGTGGTGGACCTGCGGATCACCCTGGTCGACGGCAAGGCGCATCCGGTGGACTCCTCCGACGCGGCGTTCCAGACCGCTGGCGCGCTCGCGCTGCGCGACGCGGCGACGACCGGGCGGCCGGTGCTGCTGGAACCGGTGGACGATGTCGCGGTGACGGTGCCGAACGGGTTCGTCGGCGCGGTGCTCGGCGACCTGGCTGGGCGACGTGCCAAGGTGCTGGGTACGACGCCGACCGACGACGACACCGACCGGACGGTGGTCCGGGCCGAGGTGCCGGCGACCGAACTACTGCGGTACGCGGTGGAGCTGCGCTCGATGACCAGTGGGGCCGGCACCTTCAGCCGGGCGTTCGCGCACTACGAGCCCGCCCCCGCCAGCTGACCCACCCCCACTCCACCGACGATCTTGCAGTTATCGAGAGCTTTTGTCGGAATTGTCCAACGATAAGTGCAAGATCGTCGGGGCAGGGCGGGCGGGGGGCAGGGCGGGCGCGGGGTGGGCGGGAGCAGGGTCAGCTGGTTGGCCAGGCCTCGGCGAACAGGTCGCGGGTGTCGGCCAGCAACTGCGGCAGCACCTTCGTCCGGCCGATCACCGGCATGAAGTTGGCGTCGCCACCCCACCGGGGCACCACGTGCTGGTGCAGGTGGGCGGCGATGCCGGCACCGGCCACCGAACCCTGGTTCATGCCGATGTTGAACCCGTGGGCGCTGCTGACCCGCCGGACCATCCGCATCGCCGTCTGGGTGAAGGCGGCCAGCTCGGCGGTCTCCGCCGTGTCCAGCTGCGGATAGTCGGCGACGTGCCGGTACGGGCAGATCATCAGGTGACCCGGGTTGTACGGATAGAGGTTGAGCACGGCGAAGACCCGCTCACCCCGGGCCACCACCAGACTCTGCTCGGCGGGACGCTGCGGTGCCAGACAAAATGGGCAGCCGCCGGGGGCGTCGTAGCCGCCGTCGGGACGGTCCGCACCGGAGATGTACGCCATCCGGTGCGGCGTCCAGAGTCGTTCGAGGCCATCCGGCCCGGGTTGCCCGGTCGCGCCAGTCACCTCGTGATCCTACGGGCTCGGCACGACAGGACGACCGCCCCGGCGACGCGGGCAGTGCCGGCGACCCGGACGGCGCCGCCGGGACGGGCAACGCGGGCAGTGCGGGCGGGGCGGCTCACTCGGCGGCGGTCGGGTTGGCGTTGGTGCGTGAGCGCACCACGTCGACGACGTGCGCCACCGCCTGCGCCACCGGCACCCCGTTGCGCTGCGTACCGTCACGGTATCGGAACGAGACGGTGCCGGCGGCGACGTCGGCGTCCCCGGCGATCGCCATGAACGGCACCTTCTGCTGCTGCGCCGTACGGATCTTCTTCTGCATCCGGTCGTCGGAGAAGTCCACCTCGGCGCGGATGCCCTCGGCCCGCAGCATCGCCACGAACTCGGCCAGGTAGTCACCGTGCTCGCCACGGATCGGGATGCCGACCACCTGCACCGGCGCCAGCCACGCCGGGAACGCGCCCGCGTAGTGCTCGGTGAGGATGCCGAAGAACCGCTCGATCGAGCCGAACAACGCGCGGTGGATCATCACCGGCTGCTGCCGGGTGCCGTCGGCGGCCTGGTACTCCAGCCCGAACCGCTTCGGCTGGTTGAAGTCCAACTGGATGGTGGACATCTGCCAGGTCCGGCCGATCGCGTCGCGCGCCTGCACCGAGATCTTCGGGCCGTAGAAGGCCGCGCCACCCGGGTCGGGCACCAGCTCCAGGCCGGAGTCGACCGCCGCCTGACGCAGCGTCTCGGTCGCCTCTTCCCACTCGGCGGGGTCCCCGATGAACTTGTCCGAGTCGTCGCGGGTCGACAGCTCCAGGTAGAAGTCCTCCAGGCCGTAGTCGCGCAGCAGGTCGAGCACGAAGGCCAGCAACGAGCGCAGCTCGCCGGGCATCTGCTCCTTGGTGCAGTAGATGTGCGAGTCGTCCATGGTCAGCCCGCGCACCCGGGTCAACCCGTGCACCACGCCGGACTTCTCGTACCGGTAGACGGTGCCGAACTCGAACAACCGCAGCGGCAGCTCCCGGTACGACCGACCCCGCGAGCGGAAGATCAGGTTGTGCATCGGGCAGTTCATCGCCTTGAGGTAGTACTGCGCGCCTTCCATCTCCGCCGGTGGGAACATGGTGTCGGAGTAGTACGGCAGGTGCCCCGAGGTCTCGAACAGCTTCGACTTGCTGATGTGCGGGGAGTAGACGAACTCGTACCCGGACTGCTCGTGCCGCCGCCGCGAGTAGTCCTCCAGCTCCCGGCGGATGATGCCGCCCTTGGGGTGGAACACCGGCAGGCCGGAACCGATCTCGTCGGGGAAGCTGAACAGGTCCAGGTCCGCGCCGAGCTTGCGGTGGTCGCGGCGGGCGGCCTCGTCGAGAAGTTTCAGGTACGCCTTGAGGGCGTCCCGGGTCGGCCAGGCGGTGCCGTAGATCCGCTGCAGCTGCGGGTTGCGCTCGGAGCCCCGCCAGTACGCCGCCGCGCTGCGCATCAACTTGACCGCGCCGATCAGCCGGGTCGACGGCAGGTGCGGACCCCGGCACAGGTCCGACCAGCAGGTCTTGCCCGACGTCGGGTCGATGTTGTCGTAGATGGTCAACTCGCCACCGCCGACCTCCATCACCTCGGCCGCGTCGAAGTCGGCGGCCCCCTTGACGTCGATCAGTTCGAGCTTGTACGGCTCGTCGGCGAGTTCGGCGCGGGCGGCGTCGAGGTCGGCGAAGCGCCGCCGACGGAACCGCTGACCCGACTTGACGATCTCCTGCACCCGCTTCTCCAGCCGGTCGAGGTCGTCCGGCTGGAACGGCTTGGCCACGTCGAAGTCGTAGTAGAAGCCGTTGACGATCGGCGGGCCGATGCCAAGCTTCGCCTCGGGGAACAGGTCCTGCACCGCCTGGGCGAGCACGTGCGCGGTGGAGTGGCGCAGCACGGCGAGCCCGTCCGGGGAGTCGATGGCGACCGGCTCCACCCGTACGTCGGTCTCCGGTGACCAGTCCAGGTCCCGCAGCGTGCCGTCGGGGTCCCGGACCACGACGATCGCCTTCGGGCCGTTCACCGGCAGACCGGCGGCGGCGATCGCGTCCGCGGCCGTCGTCCCGGCCGGGACCGCGACGGGTTCGGCCTGGGGTGGGGCTGCGCTTGCGGACACGACGGACTCCTTCGGTCAGAAACGGTACGGCGACGAGGCCGTTGCCGATGCTAGCGGTCGCCACGCGCGGGTCGGACGGCGACGCTGCCGGGCCGCAGCCGACGGCGACGGCGACGGCGTGTTTACGCTACGTTGCTGTCCCGCGGCGAACTCCTGACGGCGGCACCGTCGCGGCGTTAGATTGACGCGGTGGCTCCCACCGACATGGTCGGCGCGTTGCGGCGCCGCTACGACTCATTTTTCGCCAGTCGGCCACCGGTGCCGTTCGCGGTGGTGGACGAGGCCGGGGCGGAACACCACTTCGGGCCGGGTGCGCCCGAGTTCACCATCGCCGTACGGGATCCGCGCGGCGCGCGGGCGCTGGCCGGTCTGGACCAGTTCGCGGTCGCCGTGGCGTACCGGCAGGGCTGGCTCGACCTTGACGGCGACCTGGCTGCGGCGCTGCGGATGCGTGCCTTCTTCAGCGACCTGCATCCGGTGGCCCGCTTCTCCGGCCTGGTCACCGGAGTGCTGCGCGGCCGGCGCGAGGACGACCGGCGGGCCATCTCGCACCACTACGACGCCGAGAGCGACTTCTTCCTGACCTTCCTGGACACCCGGCACCGGTGCTACACCGAAGGGGTCTTCGTCGCCGACGACGAACCGTTGGAGGACGCGATGACCCGCAAGATGGACCTGGCGTTGGACGCGATCGGCGTCAAGCCCGGTGACCGGGTGCTGGAGGTCGGCGGAGGCTGGGGGGCGTTCGCCGAACACGCCGCCCGCCGGGGCGTCGAGGTGACCACGACGACGCTGTCGCGGGAATCGGAGCGCTACCTGACCGACCTGTTCGACCGGGAAGGGCTGGCGGTGCGGGTGGTACGCCAGCACATCCTGGCGTTCACCGACGAGCGCCGCTACGACGCGATCGTCAACATGGGGGTCACCGAGCACCTGCCGGACTACCGGCGCACCCTGCGCAAGTACGCCGAACTGCTCACCCCCGGCGGGCACGTCTACCTGGACGCCCTGGCGATGCGCCGCAAGCACGCGGCGTCGGCGTTCATGAAGCGCTACATCTACCCGGGGCGCTCGGCGCCGCTGCTGCTGCACCAGTACCTGCGGCACGTGGCCCGTTCCCCGTTCGAGCTGTGCAGCATCGCCGATGACCGGCACAACTACTACCTGACCTGCCGGGAATGGGCGCGGCGGCTGGACGCCGCCCGCGACGAGATCGTGCAACGCTGGGGCGAGGCGATGTACCGGCAGTTCCGGATCTTCCTGTGGGGCTCGGCGGCCGGCTTCGACACCGGGCTGGTGCAGGCGTACCGCTGGGTGCTGCGACTGCCCTGAGGGATCGACGACGGTGCCACGCGTGCGTACCCTCCGCTCGTGCGTACCCTCCGTCTGCCGCTGCCCCGCCGCCGTGTCCGCGTCCTGCTCGGTGCTCTGATCGTCGCGCTGCTGGCCGGCGGGCTGGCCGTCGCCCGGTTGACCGCCGCGTCCGGGCCGCCGACAGCGGATCTGGCAGCGGATCCGGCAGCGGGCCCGGACGCCGGGGTGTCGTCGCCGCCGGGCGAGGCGACCTACCGGGACCCGCACGCTTCGGTCGACGCCCGGGTGACCGACCTGCTCGCCCGGATGAGCCTCGACGACAAGATCGGCCAGTTGACATCTCCCCCTGCTTAATCAGGGAGATTCGACCCTCACGGGTTGAGTTTTCTGCTTCGCCGACCACAGCCGACCCGAATCAACGGCAAGGGACGGAATACCGCCCATCGGTCTTACACGGTCTCCACAGACGTCACTTCCCACCAGCCCGGCGGTAGACCCGACCGGCTTGGTTGTCACCGGCAAGGCAACGCCACATTAGCACACCTGTCCGCACGTTCCGGTGTGCGGGTGGTGGACGACGATCCGCCTCGGCGGCGAATCGACTTCCCTGCCCTGCTCCGCAGGAGTCCGTTTCCTCCCCGGCCTGAAGGCCGGAGTAGCCACGGAAGGTATCTGATGACCCAGGCCGAACGCGCCTCGGTGACCCCGGGCGACCTCACCCGGTACCCGTTGGGGATGAGCGCGGCCGACGTCCGCCAGGCGGTCAACGCCGGCATCGACATGGCGATGGTGCCGACCGACTGGCGACGCTTCATCGACCTGCTCCGTACCGAGGTCGAGGCCGGTCGGGTCGCCACGGACCGCGTCGACGACGCGGTCCGGCGCATCCTGACCAAGAAGGTCGAGCTCGGGCTCTTCGAGCGGCCGTACGCCGACCGGTCGCTGACCGCCAGCGTCGGTGCCCCGGCGCACCGGGCGCTGGCCCGGGAGGCGGTGGCCGCCTCCCAGGTGCTGCTGCGCAACACCGACGGGATCCTGCCGCTGGACCCGGCCGGCAACCGCATCTTCGTCGCCGGCGGCAACGCCGACGACGTCGGCCACCAGAGTGGCGGCTGGACCGTCACCTGGCAGGGCGGCAGCGGCCCGATCACCCCGGGGACGTCGATCCTGGCCGGGATCCGGGCGGCGGTGGACCCGTCCACGCAGGTCACCTACGACGCCACCGGCGTCGGGATCGACAGCTCCTACCGGGTGGCGGTCGCGGTGGTCGGGGAAACGCCGTACGCCGAGGGCGAGGGTGACCGGCCGGCGGCGATGGGGCTGCGCGACACCGACCTGGCGACCATCGAACGGCTGCGGGCCGCCGGGGTACCGGTGGTGGTCGTGCTGGTCTCCGGCCGACCGCTGGACGTCGCCGGGCAGGTGTCCGGCTGGGCCGCGCTGCTCGCGTCGTGGCTGCCCGGCACCGAGGGCGCCGGCGTCGCCGACGTGCTGTTCGGGGTCCGCGCGCCGACCGGAAAACTGCCGGTCACCTGGATGGCTGGTGCCGATCAGCAGCCGATCCACCACGGTGACGGGCAGTCGCCGCTGTACCCGTACGGCTTCGGGTTGACCTATCCGGCGGCGGGCTGACCGGTCCGCGCGCTCGCCCGGCGGGGCGTGCCGGCGGGCGACTTGCCAAGGGCAGTACGGTCGTGTGGTGGCTACGGTGCTGTTGGTCGAGGACGACCACGTCGTGCGCGGCGCCATGTTGCGCTCGCTGGCCGACCGGGGACACGCGGTCCACGCCGTCGGCACGGCCCTGGACGCGCTGCGTCGGGTCGCCGCCGAAACCCCTGACCTGGTCGTTCTCGACCTGGGCCTGCCCGACCTGGACGGTGCCGACGCGCTGCGGATGCTGCGCGGCATCACCGACGTACCGATCATCATCGCCACCGCCCGCGACGACGAACAGGCGATCGTTCGGCTGCTGCGTGCCGGTGCCGACGACTACATGGTCAAGCCGTTCACCGGTGCCCATCTCGACGCCCGGATCACCACGGTGCTGCGCCGGGCGGGTCGGGCCAGCCGCTCGGTCCCGCCGGCCGTGCACCAGGTGGGTGGCCTGCGGGTCGACGTCGGGGAGCGCAGCGCGACCCTGGACGGCGAGGCCCTGGCGCTGACCCGCAAGGAGTTCGACCTGTTGGCCTACCTGGCCGCCCGGCCAGGTCGGGTAGTGTCCCGCCGGGAGCTGTTGGAGGAGGTATGGCGGCAGCCGTCGGTCGGCGAGGACCAGACAATCGACGTGCATCTTTACTGGCTTCGCCGCAAAATGGGCGAATCCGCAGCGAAGCCACGTTACCTGCGCACCGTGCGGGGGGTCGGCTTCCGGTTGGTGGTACCCGACTGAGGTTGGCGCTGGCCTACCTCGGGGCCGGCATGACGTCGATCATCGCGCTGGTCTTCCTCATTCCGCTGGGGCTGCAGCTGCAGCAGGAGACCCGGGAACAGGCACTCGCCGACGCCGCCCGCCGGGCCGCCGTGGTGCGCGGCGCGCTGGCGATCAGCAACGACCCGGAATCGGTCCGCCAAGCAGTGGCCAATCTCGGTGAGAGCGCCGAGCGGCAGCCCGTCGTGCACGGGCTCGACCTCGGCGGTACGCCCCGGGCGAGCACCCGCGACGTGGCCGATGCCGCCGCCGGCACCGCGCCGGTGGTGGTGGCCACCGACGGCGGGGTGCTGCACCTGGAGCCGGTGACGGTCGGTGAGGCGGTGACCGTCGTCGAGGTGTTCGTCGCCGACGCCGAGCTCAACCAGGGCGCCACCGGCACCTGGCTGCTGCTCGTCGGCATCGCCGCCGGCCTGGTGGTCTGCTCGGTCATCGTGGTGGACCGGATCGCGGCCCGCGCGGTCGCCTCGGCCAAGGGCCTGGTCAAGGCGGCAATGGCGGTCGGGGACGGCGACCTGGGGGTCCGCATCCAGCCGAGCGGTCCGCGCGAGCTGGCCGAGGCCGGGTACGCGTTCAACCGGATGGCGGACCGGCTGGTCGCCTCCCGTACCGACGAACGGGAGCTCGTCGCCGACCTGTCCCACCGGCTGCGCACCCCGTTGACGGTGCTGCGGCTGGACGCCGACGCGCTCGACTCCGACGACACCAGCGTCGGCTCGTTCAGCGAGGCCGAACTGGACCGCCGCCGCACCATCCGCCGGATCCGGCAGGCGATCGTCACCCTCGAAGGTGAAGTCGACGTGCTGATCAACACGACCCGCAAGACGGTCACCCAGGAGACCGGGCCGGGCAGTTGCGACGTGGCCGAGGTGGTCCGCGACCGGATGGTCTTCTGGTCGGCGCTGGCCGGCGACCAGAACCGCGCGTACACCGTGATCGGCGCGCAGCTGCGGACCCCGGTCCCGGTGCCCCGGGCGGAGCTGGCCGCCGCCCTCGACGCCGTGCTGGGCAACGTGTTCCGCTACACCCCGCAGGGCACCGCGTTCGAGGTGGCGGTCTCGCGCCGCGACGGGTACGTGGCCATCCGGGTCGACGACGCCGGTCCCGGCATCGCCAACCCCGACCGGGCGCTGCGCCGTGGTGCCAGCGATCAGGGCTCCACCGGGCTCGGCCTGGACATCGCCCGACGGGTGGCGTTGCAGGCCAACGGTTCGGTCAGCCTGGACCGGGCCCGGCTCGGCGGTGCCAGCGTGGTGATGCTGCTCGCCGACGCCGAGGCCGCCCCGCCCCGGCCGGCCAGCCGGTTCGGCTTGGTCGGACGGCTGGCCCGGGAACGGGACCGCAACCCGGTACGCGGCCGGCAACCCGACGCGGACTCCCCCGCCGCGCCGCACTGACCGACCCCTGCGTACCGGCCCACCGCGTACCTCCCGGCTGCGGCGACGGGGCTGACCCGGGGCGCAGGTCACGTCCCGGTCTTCAGTGGCGCAAGCTTTTCTTAGGTCTGGATTAACGCCGTTCCGTTGGGGACGCACCGGGTGGCAGCATCTGCTGCGAACCCATCGGCAGCCCTGGACCGTCACCCGCAGTACCGTCCCGTGTCCCAAGGTCCAGGGTTGCTTGCGCGCGGCGGGGCCCGGTCCCCCAACATCGTCGTCCCGCCGCGCGCCCACCTTGGACAGAGGTAGGTGTACGTGTCACCGCCGCTACGGAACTCCCCCACCGGAGCCCGGCGGGACGGGCGCGACGACGAAGGCGCCGAACCACTGGAGCCTGCGCCGCCGGACGGACCCGACGCCGAGTTCGAGGACGAACCCGCCCTGGTCACCCCCCGCCAACTGCTGCGCTGGGTGGCGGTGGTCGGCGCCCTGGTCATCGCGGTCCTCGCCTGCTGGCAGGACCCCAGCTACGCCGGCGGTTACCGGGGCTGACCCGCCACGGCCACGTACCGGTCGATCTCACCGGTCAGCCGCGCCTTGTCCGGTGCGGGCAGGAACGACGCGGTGACCGCGTTGCGGGCCAGCCCCGCCAGCTGCGCCGTGTCCGCACCCAGCAGCCCGGCGGCGACGAGATACTCCTGGTTGAGGCTGGTGCCGAACATCGGCGGATCGTCGGAGTTGATCGTCACCAGCAGCCCCGCCGCCACCATCTCGGCCAGCGGGTGCGCGGCCAGGTCGGGGACCGCCCCGGTCCGCAGGTTCGAGGTGGGGCAGACCTCCAGCGGGATCTGCCGCTGCGCCAGGTGATCGACCAACCGCGCGTCCCGTACGCAGGACGTGCCGTGCCCGATCCGTTCGGCGTGCAGCTCCCGCAGCGCGTCCCAGATCGTCTCCGGCCCGGTGGTCTCCCCAGCGTGCGGCACCGAATGCAGCCCGGCCGCCCTGGCCTTGTCGAAGTACGGCTTGAACTGCGGACGCGGCACCCCGATCTCCGGCCCACCGAGACCGAAGCTGATCAACCCGTCCGGGGCCTCGTCCAGGCAGATCCGCAGGGTCTCCTCGGCCGCCGGCAGGCCCGCCTCGCCGGGGATGTCGAAGCACCAGCGCAGCTCGACGCCGAAGTCGGCGCGGGCCCGGTGCCGGGCGTCCTCGAGCGCGGCGCAGAAAGCCGGTGCCGGGATGCCCCGGCGCACGTGCGAGTACGGCGTCACCGTCAGCTCGGCGTAGCGGACCTGCTGGGCGGCCAGCTCCCGGGCCACCTCGTGGGTGAGGATCCAGACGTCCTCGTCGTCGCGGACCAGGTCGACCACGCTCAGGTAGATCTCGATGAAGTGGGCGAAGTCGCGGAAGACGAAGTAGTCGGCGAGCAGGTCCGGGTCGGCCGGCACCGGACTCTGGCCCTCGTGCCGGCCGGCGAGCTCGGCGACGATCCGGGGCGACGCCGACCCGACGTGGTGCACGTGCAACTCGGCCTTCGGCAGGCCCTCGACGAACGCCGACAACTCGGGCGTCACGGGTGGCGGCTGACTCACCGGCTGCTGCGACCTCCTCGTACCATGCCGGTTCGCCTCGGCGGCGACCGGCTGCGCCGAGCGTACCGTCCGGGGTGTCGACTAGGCTCGCCTGGTGGACAAGCGTACGTTTCCGCGGCTGGGCCGCACAGCGGGTGTGATCGGTCTGGGCGCCTGGCAGCTCGGCGCGGACTGGGGGACGGTCAGCGAGGACGACGCGCTGGCGACGCTGACCTCCGCCGTCGACGCCGGCACCACGTTCCTGGACACCGCCGACGTGTACGGCGACGGGCGCAGCGAGCGGATCATCGGCCGGTTCCTGCGGGAGTCCGGGTCGGGCGAGCTGTTCGTCGCCACGAAGATGGGCCGTCGGGTGCCGCAGGAGCCGGCCGCGTACGTGCTGGACAACTTCCGGGCCTGGACCGACCGGTCGCGGGCCAACCTCGGCGTCGACACCCTCGACCTGGTCCAGCTGCACTGCCCGCCGACCGAGGTGCTGCACACCGACGCGGTCTACGACGCGCTGGACACCCTGGTGTCGGAGAAGCGCATCGCCGCGTACGGGGTGAGTGTGGAGACCGTCGACGAGGCGCTGGCCGCGATCGCCCGGCCGGGTGTCGCCAGCGTGCAGATCATCCTGAACGCGTTGCGGCTCAAACCGGTCGAGCGGGTGCTGCCGGCGGCGGCCGCCGCCGGGGTCGGCATCATCGCGCGGGTGCCGCTGGCCAGTGGCCTGCTCTCCGGCCGGTACGACGAGCAGACCCGGTTCGCCGCCGACGACCACCGCAACTTCAACCGCGACGGGGCGGCGTTCGACGTCGGTGAGACCTTCTCCGGCGTCGACTTCGGCACCGGGTTGGCGGCGGTCCGCCGGCTCGCGCCGCTCGTGCCGCAGCAGGCGACCATGGCGCAGTTCGCGTTGCGCTGGATCCTGGACCAGCCGGGCGTCACCGTGGTGATCCCCGGTGCCCGTAACCCGCAGCAGGCCCGCGACAACGCGGCGGCGGCCGGTCTGGCACCGCTGGACGAGGCGGCCCGGCAGGCCGTGGCGCAGGTCTACGACGAGCTGATCCGGCCGCAGGTGCACCACCGGTGGTGACAGCCGCGTCCTCGTGGGCCGCCCGGTCGCCGGCCGGTCGGCCCCACGAGGGCAGCACGCCCGGTGTCCGGTGACGGGAAAGCCCCGCGTCCGGTGCGGACACGGGGCTTCCTGTTGCACAAGCTTCCCGGGTAGAGCCGGGCCCAGCAGCCGACGTCGCGTCGGCGACTGAGGGTCAGATGGGGCGGACCTGCTCGGCCTGCGGGCCCTTCTGGCCCTGGGCGATCTCGAACTCCACCCGCTGGTTCTCCTCCAGCGTCCGGTAGCCGCTGGTCTGGATGGCCGAGAAGTGGACGAACACGTCAGCACCCCCGCCGTCGACGGTGATGAAGCCGAAGCCCTTGTCTGCGTTGAACCACTTCACGGTTCCCTGCGCCATGTGTATCTCCTTCTGAAACTGGCGGCCAAGCACGCCGTGCGGCCGGTTGGCCGTTTTCGAGCAGCGGCGCCTGAGGTGGCCCCCGGTGAAGGAGGACTCTCAACCCACGCTGTCTCGCAACAGCGTGGACAGCAAACCACGTACGCAAAAACTTCGCACAGCCTACCTGACGAACGTCGCCGACATGTGACCTGAGACGCCGTTCACGCCCTCGTGGCGTGCGCAAATCCGGTCACCGTCGTCAGCCCGGCCAGCGGCCGGTCAACCGGCGGACACCGGTCGCTCCGCCCCGGTCGACGGCGGCCCGGACGACCGAGAAGATCGCCCCCTGCAGGGCCGCCGCAGCGAGCACTTCGCCCCAGCCCCGCTCCTCGTCGATCGCGCTGGGCGCGTCGTCGTCCCCGGCGGCGGCCTTCCACACCTGTCGGAAGATCGCCCCGGCCAGGGCTCCGGCGGCCATTCCCAGAATCAGGCCCACCGGGCGGTAGGCCAGCTTGTTGACCGGCTTGCTCACCGGCGCCTCCCTCGCATCGTCACCCACACCACGGCCACGCTGATCAGTACGCCGGCCACCGCCACCGCCGGCAGCGCGCCGCGCGATCCCAGGTGGCGTACGTCCAGGCCGGTGCGGCGTACGTCGACCAGTACCTGGTCGGCCCGGTCCCGCAGCCGACGCCGGGTCCGCGCGGCACCGACGCGCACCCGGCTCTTGACGTCCGTCTTGGCGGCCAGTGCCTGGACGGTCTGCCCGAGCTCGGCCCGGGTCCGTCGGATGTCGGCCCGCAGCAGGTCCAGGTCACCGCTGCCGTTGCCCGATCTGCCGTTGTGCGAGGTCACGACTGCCGCCCCCGCTTCATGGCCGCGCCGACCACGGTCACGTCGGCGCGCAGACTGTCCGCCGTCGCGGTCGGTACCGGCGGGGCCGCCTGCCGGACCTGACGCCGGCCGGCCAGTGCCAGTCCACCGGCCACCGCGAAGAGCAGCACCGCCACGACCAACGCCGCTACCCACGGCGGCCAGGCCTGGCCGAGCAGCAGAACGGCCGCGGCGATCAACGTGCCGAGGCCGTACAGGGCCACGACACCGCCGCCGCCGAACAGGCCGATGCCCTTTCCGGCGTGTTTGCCTTTCTCGGTCAGTTCCGCCCGGGCCAGCGCGAGCTCGTCACGGACCAGCCGCGATATCTGCTCACCTGCCTGTTGCACGAGTTCCGCGGTGGACTGCTCGGCGGGTGGCCGGTGCAAGACGTCGGCCATGGTGCCTCCTTTCCCGCTGTTCGCCGCTGTATGCCCGGCCCGGGACCAGATCAATCCTGTCGCTGCGGATCCGGGCCGGTGGAATCGTCCGGGCCGACGAAGACCGAGGCCCGGGCCTCGCCGTCGGCACCGCCGCCGAACAGCCGGGCGTCGTCTGGTGGCTCGGCGTCCAGGGCGGGCCGTACGCGGCCCCGGCCGACCCGGTCGCGGCCGCCTCGGTCGCGGGCGGCGGCCGGCGGACGCAGGTCCAGCCAGTCGGACAGGCCGTTGCCGTCGCCGACCTCGGCCCGCCAGCGGGGCAACGCGGTCGGCCGCTGGTCGCGGACCCACCGGACCAGATGTTCGCGGACCAGGCAGCGCAGATCCCACAGGCTCGGTGAGTCGGCCGCGCTGACCAGGGCACGCAGCCGCACCGTGCCGCCCATCGCGTCGGTCACCTGCAGCACGCAGACCCGGCCGTCCCACAGCTCGGATGATTCGACCAGGCGACGCAGCTCCTCGCGCATCACCTGCACCGGAACCGACCAGTCCAGGTCGAACTCAGCGGTGCCGAGCACCGCCGCCCGGGTCCGGGTCCAATTCTGGAAGGGGCGGGTGGTGAAGTACGAGGTCGGCAGGATGAGCCGGCGGTCGTCCCAGATGTGCACCACGACGTAGCTGAGGGTGAGCTCCTCGATCCGGCCCCACTCGCCCTCCACGACGACGACGTCGTCGATGCGCACCGCGTCGCTGAAGGCCAGTTGCAGGCCGGCGATGACGTTGCCGAGCACGCTCTGCGCGGCGAGCGCGGCCACCACGCCGATGACCCCGGCGGAGGCGAGCAGGCTGGCACCGACGCCCCGGACGGCGGGGAAGGTCATCAGCATCACGCCGATGGTCAGCACCACGATCACCGCGATGGTGACCCGGCGCAGCATCACCACCTGGGTGTGCAGCCGCCGGGCGTGCCGGTTGTCGGGCACGTCGGTGCGGAACCGGGCCAGCGTGGTGTCCTCCAGGGCCAGCAGCAGTGCCCCGACCAGCCAGGCACACGAGGCGATGGTCGCCAGCACCAGCAGGTGCAACGTGGTCCGCCGCCAGGGTTCGCCGACGGCGTACCCGGTGGAGAAGCGCACCGCGAACTGGACCGCAGCGACGGTCGCCGCCACCAGTAGGGGCCGGTGGGCGTGGGTGGCGAGCTCGGCGAGCAGCACCGAGCGCCGGCCGAGCCGGCGTACGACCCGGTGGCCGATGGCCACCAGTCCGACCGCCAGCAGGGCCGCTCCGACGGTCACTGTCGCCGTCACCACAACCGGATGCACGAATTTCTCCCTCCACCGCGCGAACGATCGCCACCGGCTGCGCAGCCGGTGGCGATCGGCGTACGGGCGATCGGTCGGCGGCCGGGGACGATCGCGCGATTTGCGATCTTTGGCAGCGAAATGCCAAGGATGCCGGGAGTGTCGCCGGACCGCCAGGCGGGGCCACCAGTCAGTGACCGGTCACACGTCTCAGACCTTGCGGTAGCGGGACTGGGCGAAGCAGTAGACACCGAACGCCGCGAAGCCGGCCGCCACCAGGCAGAGCAGCAGCGTGCCGAACGCCTGCTCCCGCAGCGTGTGCAGCGCCGCGTCCAGGCCCCGGGCCCGCTCGGGTGCGTACTGCACAGCGGCGACGACCACCAGCACCCCGGCGGTGCCGTACGCGACACCCTTGGCGACGTATCCGACCATACCCAGCCGGCAGATCACCCGGCGTGCCTTCGCACTCATCTGCCCGGTCCGCAGGTGCTTGGTGAAGCGCTGGGTGATCCCGTTGACCGCCATGCCGATCCCGATGCCGACCAGCACCACACCGGCGGCACCGACGAGCCACCGGCCACCCGGCTCGGCCATCACCCGTGCGCTCATCGCCTGCTGCTGCCCGGCGGTGTCCGCGTTGGCGTCCCGGAACACCTGCACGGCGGTCCAGGCGAAGGAGAGATAGACCGCCGTACGCCCGGCGGAGAGCACCCGCTCGACGACCCGGTCGCGGCCCTGCTCCGCGCGGTGCCCGACCGCGGCCTCGATCCCCTGCCAGAGCGCCATCGCGGCCAGCCCCACCGCGACCGCGATCAGCAGCACGGTGCCCAACGGCTGCTGGGCGAGCGTCCGCAGGGCACCGGACTGGTCGCCGTCGGCAGCGGAGCGTCCGAAGGCGATCTGCAGTGCGAGCCAGGCCACCAGCAGGTGGACGACTCCGTATCCAATGAATCCGACTCTGGCCAGCGTCTCCAGCCAGCGGCTCTCGCCAACCTGGTGGGCGGTGCGTCGGGCGTCGCGGGTGTTCGGCATGGCCGCTTCAATGACCGGTACCGACCACCGTCAAACCTGCGGGTCGGCGACCGCACCGGCCCGCAGGAGATCGTCAGGTCACTGCCGGGCGACCCGGACCACCACCTGGGAGTCGGTGACCTGCTCCAGGGTGACGGCCATCCCGCCGACCTCGGTCGCCTGCTGACCCGTGGTCAGGGTCACCTGCTCGCCGGCCACCTCGACGGTGACCTGGTCACCCTCGGCTCCGATCAGCTTGGCCTCGATGCCGAGGAAACTGGCGCTGGCCTCGACGCCCCGGTCGAAGGTCACCGTGCAGGCGTCCAGCCCGCAGTCGGTGCTGGCACCCTCGGAGCTGCAGCCGGCGAGCACCGCGGCACCGAGCATCAGCCCGGCGAACGAGGCCGCGAGCCGACCGGCCCGGCGACGGCCAGCTGTCGGGACGGCCAGGGCGGACCGGGTCGGGTCGGTCATGGCGGCCGGGTCGGCGGTGGCGGTGGGCAGGCCGGCGGCGGCCGGCGGCAGGGGGGCGTTCGTCACAGCTCCCAGGGTACCGGGACAAGGCGAAGCAATCGGCGCGTCGGACGCGCGACGGGCCGGATAGGCTCGACGGGCGACGACCGGCCGGCGCAGGTGTCGGCCGGCCCGTGGTCGATGACGTCGACGGCCGTCCACCGGCCAAGGAGGTGCCTGACGTTGACCGTGCTGGTGCAGGACGACCCCGCACGCCACCGGTTCGAGATCCTGATCGACGACGCGCTGGCCGGGTTCGCGGCGTACCGGCTCACGCCGGGGACGGTGACCGTGACGCACACCGAGATCGACCCCGCCCATCGCGGCAAGGGCGCCGGCGACGCGCTCGCCCACGGGATGCTCAGCCAGATCCGCGAACGGGATGAACAGGTGGTGCCGCAGTGCCCGTTCATCGCCGCCTACATCGACCGGCATCCGGAGTTCGCGTCGCTGGTCGCCGGTGACTGACCGGCCCCGCTCCCGGCCGCTGCGGGCGGTGGCGGCGCTGGCCGCCGTGGCGGTACTGACCGCGGCGGTGATCGCGGTCGGCGGCCGGCTCGGCTGGTTCAGCGACCCGACGATATCCGGCGCGCCCGAGGCACCCGCCGAGGTGGAGGTGGTCGCGAGCGGTCTGGCCGCGCCGTGGGACCTGGCGTTCCTGCCGGACGGCAGCGCACTGGTCACCGAACGGGACAGCACCCGGCTACTCGTCGTCGATCAGCAGGGCACCGTCCGGGAGCTCACCCGGATCAGCGACGCCGTCGCCGGCGGCGAGGGCGGGCTGCTCGGGGTCGCGGTCTCCGCGCGGCACGCCGACGACCGCTGGGTGTACCTCTACTACACGACCGCGACCGACAACCGGATCGTCCGGCTGCGGCTGGCCGCCGACGGTACGGCCGGCGCGCCGGAGCCGGTCCTCACCGGAATCCCCCGGGCGGCGACACACAACGGCGGGCGACTCGCCTTCGGACCCGACGGGATGCTGTACGCCGGAACCGGGGACGCCGGGCAGCGGGGTGCCGCCCAGGATCCGGCCAGCCTGGCCGGCAAGATCCTACGGATCGCCCCGGACGGCACGCCACCACCGGACAATCCGTTCCCCGACTCACCGGTGTTCAGCCTCGGCCACCGCAACGTCCAAGGGTTGGACTGGGGTACGGACGGCCAGCTGTACGCCAGCGAGTTCGGCCAGAACCGCCACGACGAGCTGAACCTGATCACTCCCGGCGGCAACTACGGCTGGCCGGACGCCGAGGGTGTCGCCGAGTTGGCGCAGTTCGTCGACCCGGTCGCGACCTGGTCGCCCCGGGACGCCTCACCCAGCGGCCTGGCGTTCCACCAGGGCAAGCTCTGGCTGGCCTGCCTACGCGGCCAACGGCTGTACCGGGTGAACCCGGACGGCACCGGCGCCGAGACGCTGCTGCGCGGCGACTACGGCCGGCTGCGGCACGCCGCCGTCGCGCCCGACGGCACCCTGTGGGTGTTGACGTCCAACCGGGACGGCCGGGGTGATCCGGACGCCGACGACGACCGGATCCTGCGGGTCACCGGCTGACCACCGGCCGGGTCACCGGCTGACCACCGCCGGCGGTCGACAGACCGTCGCGGCCTCGCCGGCCGACCAGCAGCTCGGCGGCGGCCTCGGCGTTGGCCCGGCTCGCCCCGTAGGTGGCCAGGTGGGTGCCGCCGACGACCCGTACCGGCACGCCCATCTCGACGACGACAGCGTCGGGGCGCACCGCCAGCGCCTGCTCGACCGCCGTTGCCATCCACTGGTGGCGGTGCAGGTCCCGGACGACCAGGACGACGGTACGGTCGCGGGCCGCGGCAAGGACCGCAGCCAGCCGGGCCGTCGGGTCGCCGGCTGTTGGCAGGCCGCCGGTTGTGGGCGTGTCGAGGTCGGCGGCCGTCAGCCGTACGGTGACCGTGTCGGGGCGCAGCGCGGTCATCGCCGGGCCGAGTCCCCACGGGGTCTGCGTACCGGAGGCGATGTTGTGCGGGGGCGCGAACTCGACCACGTGGGCGGGCCGGGTCAGCGGCAGCGGCGTCGCGGTCCGCAGCCGCAGGGCCCGGCGGGCGGCGACCAGCCCGACCCCGGCACCGTCCGGTGCGCCGCCGGCGGTCGGCACGGCGCTGTCGACGGTCGGCACGCCGGGCGGCCGAAGGGTCCAATCGGCCAGCCGGGCGATCCGTTCACTCGCCTCGGCCAGCCGGCACACCGGCAGCACTCCGGTCACGACCGCGTCGACGATCGCGTCGCGCAGCAGCCGGACCGTCGCCTCGTCGGAGTGTTCCCCGCCGACGCAGACCGCGTCGACCCCGGCGGCGAGCGCCCGTACGGTGGCCCCGCCGAGGCCGTAGCGGCCGGTCACGGCCCGCATCTCGATGCCGTCGGTGATCACCGCGCCGGTGAAGCCGAGCTCCCCCCGGAGCAGGTCGACCAGGACGGGACGGCTCAGCGTGGCCGGGTACCCCGGGTCGATCGCCGGCACCGACAGGTGGCCGGTCATCACCGTGGCGGTGCCCGCCGCGATCGCCGCCCGGAACGGGGCGAGTTCGACGGCGTCCAACCGGACCCGGTCGGCGTCGATGCGGGGCAGGTCCAGATGCGAGTCGACGCTGGTGTCGCCGTGCCCTGGGAAGTGTTTGGCGCAGGCGGCGACCCCGGCGGACTGCAGGCCACGGATCCACGCGGCGGTGTGCCGGGCGACCAGGTCGGGGTCGTCGCCGAAGGCCCGGACGCCGATCACCGGGTTGTCCGGGTTGGAGTTGACGTCGGCGACCGGGGCGTAGTTGAGCGTGATCCCGGCCCCGGCCAGTTCCCGGCCGAGGTCCCGGGCCACCCGCTCGGTCAGCGCCGGGTCGTCCACCGCGCCGAGCGCCAGGTTGCCGGGCCGGGAGCTGCCGGTGCCGGATTCGAGCCGGGTCACGTCGCCGGCCTCCTCGTCGATGGCGACCAGCAGGTCAGGTCGTTCGGCCCGCAACGCCGAGGTGAGGGCGGCGACCTGCGCGGCGTCGCGCACGTTGCGGTCGAACAGCACCACCGCGCCGAGCCCGTCGGCGGTCCAGCGCCGCACCCAGTCCGGCACGCTGGTGCCGACGAAGCCGGGTTGCAGTACGGCGGCCGCCATCCGCCGCAGACTGGGACTGGAGTCGACCATGCGGCGTGGACCCTTTCGCGACGGTGGGAGCAGCCATGGTCACACCCGGCGATCAGTTCAGTCAATAAACCTTCCTATTAATCGGGACCCACCACGGCACCGCCCGCCCGGCAGCCATCGACCACGACCTGTCGCCGACCGGGCACGATGTGGCACAGTGCGGAGATGGCACCGATCGTCTCGTTCGCCGCCGAGCAGACCAGTTGGCACGACATACCGGGCGTACAGGTGGTCGGCGCGGTCCTGGGCATCCTGCTGCTGATCGCCGCCCTACGGGCGATGTTCCGGTGACCGCCGCACCAGCCGTTTGATCGGCGTACCCGCCGGGTAACCACGGCTTCCGATGAAGCTGCCCCTGCATTCACCCCGCCTACGACGCACGGCCCGCCAGCGGTTCGGCTGGTCCGCGCTGCGTCCCGGACAACTCGGCGCGATGCGCGCGTTGCTCAAGGGACGTGACGCCCTCGTCGTACTCCCCACCGGTGCCGGCAAGTCCGCCGTCTACCAGGTGCCGGCCACCATGCTGGCCGGCCCGACGGTGGTGATCTCCCCGCTGCTGGCGTTGCAGCAGGACCAGATCACCGCGCTCAACGACCGGGGCCAGCCCGACCTGCGGGCGGTCCGGATCAGCTCCGCCGAGACACCGGCCCAGCAACAGGCCGCCCTCGACGAGATCCGCACCGGCCGGGCCCGGTTCCTGTTCACCACCCCTGAGCAGCTCTGCGACCCGCAGCGGCTGGCCGAGGTCCGCCAATTGCGCCCCGGCCTGGTCGCCGTCGACGAGGCGCACTGCATCTCCGCCTGGGGCCACGACTTCCGACCCGACTACCTGTCGATCGGACACCTGGTCCGCGAGCTGGGTCGACCCCCGATCGTCGCGCTCACCGCCACGGCCTCGCCGCCGGTGCGTGAGGACATCGTGCACCGTCTCGGGCTGACCGATCCGCACCTGGTGGTGGCCGGGCTCGACCGGCCCAACCTGTTCCTGGAGGTCGCCCACTGCCCGACCGAGGACTACCGCTGGCGCCGGCTGCTCGCGCTGCTCGACGCCGAAACGCCGCCCGGCATCGTCTACGTGCCGACCCGGCGGGCGGCGGAGGAACTGGCCGCCCGGCTCGACGACGCCGGTCACCCGGCCCGCTGCTACCACGGCGGGATGGCCGCCGGTGCCCGGGAGCGGCTGCACGAGGAGTTCCTCGACGGGCAGGTTCCGGTGATGGTGGCGACGTCCGCGTTCGGCATGGGCATCGACAAACCGGACGTACGGTGGGTGGCGCACACCGCGCTGCCCGACTCCCCCGACAGCTACCTGCAGGAGATCGGCCGGGGCGGCCGCGACGGCGCCCCGGCGCGGGCGCTGTTGCTGTGGCGGGCCGAGGACGTCGGGCTGCAGCGCTACTTCACCACCAGCCCGCCGGAGCACGACGACCTGCGCGACCTGGCCGCGTTGCTGGACGCCGACGGCGCCACCCGCAGCCAACTGCGGGCCCGCTGCGGGCTGGGGGCCCGCAAACTGGGGCAGCTGCTGGCACTGCTGGAGGAGGTGGGGGCCGCCCGCGCCGTCGCCGGCGGCCGGTTCGTCCGCCCGCCGTACGCGCCACTGCCCGACCGGGCCGCCGGTGACGCGGTCGCGGCGGCGACCCGCCGCCAGGCGGTCCAGCGGACCCGAACCGACATGATGCGGGCGTTCGCCGAGGCGAACGGCTGCCGCAGCCAGGCGTTGCTGGCCTACTTCGGCGAGCACATGCGCGACGTCTGCGGGCACTGTGACAGCTGCCACGCCGGCACCAGCACCGCCGACGACGGTGCCAGTGGCCCGTTCCCGGTACACAGTATGGTGCGACACGCCGACTGGGGAGCCGGCATGGTCCTCGGCTACGAGCAGGACCGGATGACGGTGCTCTTCGACGGTGTCGGATACAAGACGTTGTCCGTACCGGTGGTCAGCGAGCAGGGTCTGCTGGCCGCCGAGTCACACTGAGGATCATCGACCGCCGGACACCGATGCGGCGGTCGGACGTGAGAGGGGCATGAGCGTGACGGACCTGCCGGTGTACACCGAGCTCGGATTCTCCGACGAGGAGTGGGGCCTGCTGGTCGGGCTGCCGCAGGCGGTGCTGACCGCGGCCAGCGCCGCCGAGTCCGACGGCGGGCGACGCACCCGGGCGGAGAGCGCCGCCGGGCTGGAGGCCATCGGCGCCGGCCGGGAGTCGGCCAGCCCGCTGGTCAGCGCCGTCGCCGGCGAACTGGTCAGCCGGGTCGGCGACCCCGAGACCGGGGAGGAACTGCCGGTGCCGGAGCCGGCCGACCCGCAGGCGCTGATCGCCGACGTACTCGACCGGGCCGGTCAGGCCGCCCGGTTGCTCACCGCACGGGTCGACGACGGCGAGGCCGGCGCCTACAAGCACTGGCTGGTCGGCATCGCCGAACAGGTCGTCGGTGCCGCCGCCACCGGCGGTCTGCTGGGCATCGGCGGGGAGACGGTGACCGAGTCGGAGCGGCGGTTCCGCGACCGGCTCGCCCAGGTGCTCACCGACTGAGACCACGGCTCCCGGTGCCGCCGAGGTTGACCCCCGGCAGTACGGTCTGGGATCGCGGGCCGGTCGCGGCTCGATGGACACCCCTTTCCTGGGAGCATCATGGAGCTTCTGACCAGCCCCGAGCTGTGGATCGCGTTCGCGACCCTGCTGCTGCTCGAGATCGTGCTGGGCATCGACAACATCGTGTTCATCTCGATCCTCGCCGGGCGGCTTCCCGAGCATCAGCAGGCGCGGGCGCGCACCATCGGCATTTCCCTGGCCCTGATCACCCGGTTGCTGCTACTGGCCTCGCTGTCCTGGGTGATCGGGCTGACCGCGCCGCTGTTCACCGTCGTCGGCCAGGAGATCTCCGGCCGCGACCTGATCCTGCTGCTCGGCGGCCTGTTCCTGCTGGTGAAGGCGACGTACGAGATCCACGAGCATCTGGAGGGCGCCGACCACGGCGGCGGCCGCAAGACCGCCTCGTTCGCCGGGGTGATCGTCCAGATCCTGATCCTGGACGTGGTCTTCTCGCTCGACTCGGTGATCACCGCGGTCGGCATGGTCAACGAGTTGACCATCATGGTCGCCGCCGTGATCATCGCGATGATCATCATGCTGGTGTCGGCCGGCACGGTCAGCGCGTTCGTCAACCGACACCCGACGGTCAAGATGCTGGCCCTGTCGTTCCTGCTGCTGATCGGCGGCAGCCTCATCGCCGAAGGGCTCGGCCAGCACATCCCCAAGGGCTACGTCTACGGGCCGATCGCGTTCTCGATCTTCGTGGAGTTCCTCAACCTGCGGCTGCGCTCGCGCCAGTCCAAGGGCGGTGCCGCCCCGGTCAGCCTGCATCCGACCTTCGTCAAGGAGCCGTCGGCGGCGGCCACGCCGGGCGGCGGCACCACCTCACCGTAGCGGCAGGAGTCGCCGTACCGCCTGCTCGGCGGCATCGCGGGTGGGCTCGCCGGCACCGAGGCGGGCCACCCGGCCGCGGTGGAACATCTCGACCACCCGTGGATCCACGTAGGAGGCACGGGCCACCGTGGGGGTGTTGCCGAGCAGGTCGGCGACCTCGCGCATCACCCCGGCCACCGCCCGGCGCCGGGCCGCCGTCGACCGGGGTGCTCCGAGCGCGGCCAGCCGGGTCGCGGCCAGCACCGTCGCGTGCCAGGTACGGAAGTCCTTCGCGGTCATCTCGGTGCCGCTGACCCGCCGCAGATAGTCATTGATCTCGTCGCTGTGCACCTCCCGCCAGCGCCGCCCGTCCCAGTAGCAGAACAGCCGCTGATCGCCGCGTCGACGGCGGCGCAGTGCGCGCAGCACCGCGCACACCTGCGGATCGTCGATCCGTCGCTGCTGGGCCAGGCCGCCCTTGGCCGGGAACTGCAGCACCACGCACCCCCGGCCGGAGCGGGCGTGGCTGCCCCGCAGCGTCGCCACTCCGAACGTCGGATCGTCGCCGGCGGCGTACTGGTCGCTGCCGATGCGGAACATGCCCAGGTCGAGCAGCCGCACCAGCGCCGCCAGCACCCGTTCCCGGCGCAGGCCACGACCGCGCAGATCCACCGCGACCCGGCGGCGCAGCCGGGGCAGCCGGTCGGCCACCCGCCGTACGTGGTGGAACTTCGCGGTGTCCCGACGCAGGCGCCACTGCGGGTGGTAGACGTACTGCCGGCGGCCGGCGGCGTCGAATCCGACGGCCTGGATGTGCCCGTTGGCGTCCGGGCAGATCCACACGTCCCGCCACGCGGGTGGGATCGCCAGGGCCCGGATCCGGGCCAACTCCTGCCGGTCGCTGACCGCCCGCCCGTCGCCGTCCAGGTACATGACGCCCCGACCCCGTCGGCGACGCCGGTAACCGGCGGCCGTGAGGTCGCTACGCCGCAGCCGCATCGCGGGTCACCCGGTCCACCGCCGCCAGCACCTCGTCGACACAGATCGCCGCCATCGCGGGGTGCGGGCCGCCGGACCGGCCCGGCTCCCCGACACCCGGCTCCCCGGCACCCGGCTCCTCGGTGCCCGGCTCCTCGGTGCCCGGCTCCTCGGTGCCGGCCGACAGGTGCGGGTACTGCAGCACCCGGTGCCGGTGGCGGTCGATCGTCGGCCCCCAGCGTGCCGGTGACGTGGGGCCGAACAGCAGCACCGAGGGCACCCCGAACGCGGTCGCCAGATGCCCCGCACCGGTGTCCGCCGCCACGACCAGGCGGGCGTGCGACAGCAACGCCGCGAACCGGGACAGCTCCAGCCGACCGGCGTGCACCGCCGTCGCGGGCAGTCCCGCCCCGGCGGCCACCACCTCGGCCAGCGGCCGTTCCCGGGCCGACCCGGTAACCACCACCCGGTGTCCGGCCGCCGTGAGCCGCCGGGCCACCTCGGCGAACCGGTCCGCGGGCCAACGCCGGCGGGCCGAGGCGGCACCGGGGTGCACCACCGTGACCCCGACCGCGACCCGGTCCGGTGGGGGGCGACGCAGCCGCAGATCCGTCGGGTCGCAGGCGACGCCGTACCAGTCGAGCAGGCGGCACCAGCGGGTCACCTCGTGCTCGTCGTCGTGCCACGGTGGTCCATCGTCGTGGCCGGCCGGCGGGCTGGCGTACGCCCACAGCCGTCCGGGTCGCAGCGTCCGCAGCAGCCGGTGCGACTGCGGGCCCTTCCCGTGCAGATTGACCGCCAGGTCCGGCGGCGGGGCCACCGCGGGCAGCGGGGCCAGCCCGTCGACCGGCAGCAGCCGGTCGACGGCACCGGTCAGCTCGGCCAACGGCGCCAGGACGGCGGGCGCGGCGAGGGCGACCGGCAGCGCCGGATGGGCGGCGCGCAGACCGCGCAGCGCCGGTACGGCCGTGGCCAGGTCGCCGATGCCGAGCGCCCGGAGCACGACGATCACGGGTAGGACGATTCCCGGTCGGCGCAGACGACCAGCTCGCGTACCGCACAGCCGGCCGGCTGCCGGATCGCGAACAGCACCGCGGCCGCCACGGCGGCGGGGTCGTTCAGGGCGGCGTCGGCCCCCGGTCGGTACTGCGCGTCACGGTCGTCGAAGAACGCGGTCCGCATCCCGCCGGGCACCAGCAGGGTGACGCCGACGGTGCCGGCCAGTTCGGCGGCGAGCGCCCGGGTGAAGCCGACCACCCCGAACTTGGCCGCGCAGTACGCGGTCGCGTCACTGACCGCCTTCACGCCGAGCGTCGAGGCGACCGTGACGACGGATCCGCGCGCCTCGGTCAGCCA
This sequence comes from Solwaraspora sp. WMMA2101, assembly GCF_049179175.1. NCBI lineage: Bacteria > Bacillati > Actinomycetota > Actinomycetes > Micromonosporales > Micromonosporaceae > Solwaraspora > Solwaraspora sp. WMMA2101. Next base: position 600,199 of record NZ_JBMHMA010000006.1, read on the forward strand.
GGGCAACGCGGCCCGGACCACGGCGGCGGTGGCGAGCAGGTCCACCGCGACGATCCGTTCCCACACGTCGCCGGGCAGCGCGTCCAGCCGGCCCGGGACGTCCATGCCGGCGGCGGTGACCACCGCGTCGAGCCCGCCCAGCTGTTCGGCGAGCTGGCGGGTGGCCGACTCGGCCGCCCGCGTGTCGGCCAGATCGCAGTCGACCCACGGCACGCCGTCGGCCGGTGGTCGCCGGTCGATGACGCAGGGCCGGTAGCCGTTGGCGGCCACCAGTTCGACGACGGCCGCGCCGAGGCCGCTCGCACCGCCGGTGACCAGCACCGCAGGACCGGTGACGGGGTTCGTCACGCCAGCTCCTTCCGTCGTTGCGGATCCCGATCACGCGCTGTCGCGATCATGCTGGTGGTGGACCGACCGTCGAGGTACGGCACGACCGCCGTCTGCCCGCCCCACCGCCGTAGCAGTCCGGCCTCCGGCAGGTCCGGCTCGCCGGTGCCGTCGCCGGCGTAGTCGCCGCCCTTGACCCAGACGTCGGGCCGCAGCCAGCTCAGCACCGCGTGCGGGGTGTCCTCGTCGAACACCACGACCGCGTCGACACAGGCCAACGCGGCCAGCAGCCGGACCCGGTCGCGTTCGGGGACCACCGGGCGGTCCGGGCCCTTGAGCCGGGCCACGCTGGCGTCGGAGTTGACGCACACGATCAGGCAGTCGCCCATCTGCCGGGCCGCCTGCAGCGCCGAGACGTGCCCGGCGTGCAGCAGGTCGAAGCAGCCGCCGCTGGCCACCACCGTCCCACCGGCGGCCCGTACCTCGGCGGCGAGCGCCCCGGCCGCCGCCGGGCCGATCCGGTCCGGTGCCGCGACGGCCTCCACCACCACCGGCGGTACGCCGGCCCCGGCCCGCTGCGCGTCGGCCGGTGCCCCGGTCACCGCCAGCAGCCGGCGCACCCCGGCGGCACCACCGTCGGCGACGTACCGCGACGCCTGCCGGACGGCGACCTGGACCGCCTCGGAGACCACCGCTCCGTCGGCGAGCGCGATCGCCGCCGCGGTGGCGAACCGGTCCCCCGCGCCGCAGGTGTCCCCGTCGGCGCTGGCCGGGGCCGGCACCACCAGGGGCACACTGCCGGCGTGGCACAGCAACGCCCCGTCGCCGCCCATCGTGACCGCGACCGCCCCGGCCCGCCACCGTAGCCGCAACTCCTCGGCGCAGCCGGCCGCCGTCGCGACCCGGGTGTCCCCGGCCGGCTGCCCGGTCAACTGGCGTACCTCGGTCTCGTTGGGGGTGACCAGGCGGACGCCGGGCACCGCCGCCGGACCCCGGGGATGCGGATCCCAGACCACCGGCGCCGAGGTGGCGGCGAGCACTGTCCGCAACGCCGGCAGCCGGGCCACCCCTCGGCCGTAGTCGCTGACCACCACGGCGGCGGCGCTGGCGAACAGTTCCCCGGTGGCCGGCGACAGATCGCCCCGTACGGTGCCGGTGCCGCCCCGGTCCAGCCGCAGCAGCACCTGGCCCCGGGTCCGCAGCCGGATCTTCTCCACCGTGGCCCCACCCAGCGGCAGCGGATGCAGGTCGACCCCGGCGGTGGTGAGCAGCGCCGCCAACCGGGCGCCGGCGACGTCGTCGGCGAACGCACTGACCAGCACCACGGGCCGGCCCTGGCCGGCGGCGAGCACAGCGGCCAGCCCGGCGCCGCCGGGCCGGTCGGTGACGTGGCGTTCGTCGAGCACCGGGGCGGCGGCGTCCGGACAGACCCGGGTGACCGCACCGTCGATGTCGCGGTCGAGCAACGTGTCGCCGACCACGACGATCGGGGCGGTGGTCATGGGCGGCCGCCGTGGGAGTCGACGACGGGCAGCCCGGAGACGGTCGCCCCACCGGGCGCGGAGCCGGCGGCACCCACCCGGTCGGCGGTGCCCGCCCCGGCGGCGGCACCCATCGCGTCGACCAGGCCGAGGACGGCGGGCAGGGTCTGGTCCACGTACTCGCACAGCAGGTGGGCGGTGACCAGGTGCAGTTCCTGCACCACCTGCGGATCCGCCGCCGGCACCGCCAGCACCTCCGGGCAGATGTCGGCGAGCGGGTTCGGCACCGGGCCGGTGCAGGCCCAGCAGCGCAGCCCGGCCTCGCGACCGGCGTGGGCGGCGGCGAGCAGGTTGCCGCTGCGGCCGCTGGTCGACAGCAGCAGCAGGATGTCACCCGGGCGGCCGTGGGCGCGGACCTGGCGGGCGAAGACCTCGTCGAAGCCGAAGTCGTTGCTGATCGCGGTGAGCGAGGAGGTCTCGGCGGTGAGTGCGATCGCCGACAGCGGCGTCCGGTCGGCGCGCAGCTTGCCGACCAGTTCGGCGGCGAGGTGCTGGGCCTCGGCGGCGCTGCCGCCGTTGCCGGCCACCAGCAGCCGGCCGCCGTGGCCCAGGGTCCAGGCCAGCTCCGACCCCCAGCGACCCAGCCGCGACGCCACCTCCCGGTACGGCAGCAGCGCCTCGGCCAGTCCGGCGAGGTGGCTGTCGATCAGCGAGTGCGGGTCGTTCATCCGGCCACCACCTGGCTCGGCTGGCTCGGCTGACGCACCCCGCTGACCGTGGCGTAGATCGCGGTCAACTGGTCGGCGGCCCGCTGCCACGAGTAGCACTGGCGGGCCCGGTCCAGCGCGGCCGTCGCGTACGCGAACCGGCGGACCCGGTCGGCGAGCAGCCGGCGCAGCGCCATCCCGAGCGCCTTCGGATCCCGCGGCGGAACGAGGTCGCCGGTGAGGCCGTCGACGACCGTGTCGGTCAGCCCGCCCACGGCGGTGCCGATCACCGGTACGCCGCACGCCATCGCCTCCAGCGGGGTCAGCCCGAACGGCTCGTACCAGGGGGCGGCGACCAGCACGTCTGCCGACCGGTACCACTGTGGCATCTCCTCGCGGGGCACCGCGCCGACGAGCCGTACCCGGTCGCCGACACCGCAGGACTCGGCGAGTTGGCGCAACTGGCGGGCCTGCGGGTCGACGTCGAGCGCGGAGCCTGGTGGGCCGCCGACGACGACGCATTCGGCGTCCGGCACGAGCTGCATGGCCCGTACGACGTCCTGAAAGCCCTTGCGGGCGACCAGCCGGCCGACGGTCAGCACCCGGTGCCGGTCGGGGTCGCGCCCGGCCACTGGCCCGTCGGGCGAGAAGGTGTGTTCGTTGACCCCGGACGGCACGACCGACAGTCGGCCCCGGGGTACCCCCATCCGGATCAGTTCGGCCACCTCGTCCTGGGACTGGGCGATGACCCGGTCGACGCTGCGGCCGAGCGCGCGCTCGTAGCCGATGCGACGCGGCGGGCTGGTGTCCATCGCACCCTGGTGGCGCCGCTTGACGGTGCCCAGCGCGTGGTAGGTCTGCACCACCGGCACCCCGGTCGACCGGCCGGCGTCGACCGCCGCCAGTCCGCTCATCCAGAAGTGCGCGTGCGCGACCGTCGGGGTCCAGTCGCCGCTCCACTGGCCGACCAGCCATCGGCTGAACTGCGCCATGTACGGCAGCAGTTCGTCCTTGGCGATGTGCGCGGCGGGACCGGCGGGGACGTGTACCACCGTCACGCCGTTGTCCATCCGGACCAGTTCCGGCAGGTCGTCGGCGTCCCGCCGAGTGTAGACCCGCACCTCGTGCCCGTCGGCGGCGAGCGCGGTGGACAACTCGGCGACGTGGGTGTTCTGACCGCCGGCGTCCACCCCGCCCAGCGCGGCGAGCGGGCTGGCATGCTCCGAGATCATCGCGATGCGCATAGCGCCTCCTCCAGCAGCTCGTCCCAGTCCGCGAGGAACCGGTCCAGTCCGTATCGGTCCTGCGCCACACGTCGCGCGCCGTCGCCGAGCCGGCGGGCGGCGTCCGGCTCGTCGAGCAGCCACCGGGCGGCGTCGAGGAGGGTCTGCATCCTCGTGGTCGACACTCCGGCCGACGGCGGCACCGCGGCGACCGCCTCGGTGGTGCCGAGCACGATCACCGGCATACCCATCGCCATCGCCTCGATCAGGCTCAGGCCCAGCGACGTCCACCGGCACAGATGCAGGTACGCCCGCCGCCGGGCGACCTCGGCGTGCATCCGGGCCTGCGGCGGATCGTCGTGGACGGTGACCCGCCCGGCCACCGCCGCGCCGAGCGCCTCGGGAAGGCCGGCGACACCCATGCCGTACACGTCGAGCGGCGCCACCCGGGCGAAGCGCGGCATCAGGTCGGTGCCGGTGACCCGGCCCCGGCGGACCGGCTCGTTGGTGACCACCGCGAACCGTTCCAGTTCGCCGCTGTAGCGGGCCGTCGGTGCCACGATGCCGTGCTCGATCACCCGGGTACGGGTGCCACCGGTGTCCCAGAACAGGTCGTTGAAGTGGGTCACGTGCACCACGGTGAGGTCGTCACGGTCGGCCATCGGGTGCCGGGTCGCCGGCACGTCGCCCTTGGGGGTGTTGTGTTCGACGTAGACGGCCGGGACGTCGCGGCCGACGGTACGGCCGAGCCAACTGGTGGCCAGTTCCCACTCCTCGGGCCGTTGCAGGACCACCAGGTCGACGTCGGCGGCGGCGAGCTGACCGGGGCGGATCTCGACGACGCTGTCCGGCCACGGGTAGGTCCGGGCCCGGCCCAGCCCGTACGGCCCCCGGTCCGGGGTGACCGGGACCAGGTAGTGGTGCTTGCCGTGGACGAACGCGGTGGTCCACGAGCCGTGGACGTGCCAGAGGAGGATGTTCATCCGACCGTCCCGTTGATCAGTCGGACCGCGTCGACGACGCTGTCGGCGGAGACGGTCGACAGGCAGGGGTGCCCGGGGACCGGGCAGCGGGCGGCCCGGGTGTTGCGGCAGCCGGCCACCGGGTCGCCGAGGCGCACCCAGGGCACCCGGTACGGCCCCCACTGGCCGAACGGCACGGTCGGGGCGAAGAGGCTGACCACCGGGGTACCGACGGCGGCGGCCAGGTGGGCCGGCCCGGTGTTGCCGACGACCACCGCGTCGGCTCCGGCGAGGATAGCGGCCAGCCGGGCCAGCGAGGTCTGCCCGCCCAGGTCGATGCCGGTACGCCCGGCGACCGTGGTGCTCAGCGAGCGTTCGCCGGGGCCACCGGTGACGACGACCCGGTGGCCGGCGGAGTGCAGCGCGTCGACGAACTCCGCGCAGCGCTCGGGTGGGCAGGCCCGGGACTCGACGGACGAGCCGGGGTGCACCACGACGTACCCCCCTGGTGGAGCGCCGGTCGCCGCGGCGTCGGTCGTCCCGTCCGGCGCGTCCGCCAGGGCCGCAGGCGGGGCCGGCCGCAGGCATCCGGGTCGCAGCCGCAGCACCGGTTCGTCGTCGCCGGGCAGGGCGAAGCCGGCGGCGGCGGCGAGCGACAGGGCACGTTCCGGTTCGGGCAGTCCGGGCGGCACCCGGTGGCGCACGTCCAGCAGGGACCCGGGGTAGTCGTCGCTGATCGCCGCGACGCGTGGCACCCCGGCCATCCGTAGCAGCAGGGCCAGCGGAAGCGGTGACTGGTGGAACGAGGTGAACACGATCGCCTCGTCGGCACCGACACCGGCCAGCCGGTCGGTGAGCCGGTGCAGGGCGGCCGGGTCGACCGGGGCGGGGTCCGGGTCGATCCACGGCAGCGGCCACTCGATCAGCTCGGCGACGCCCGGCAGCAGTTCGGCGGCGGCGCGGCCCCGGGGGCCACAGAGCATCACGACCTCGTCGGCGCTGGCCGCGACGGCGCGGATCGCCGGACCGGTGACCAGGACGTCACCGACCGAGTCGGACCGGACGACCAGCACCCGGCGGCGGCGGGTGCCGTCGGCAGCCGCGCTGATCCGGTGCCGGCGCAGGATGAGGTCGACGGCGCCGGGCAGGTCGCCGGCGACCGCCGGGGCGGCCGCCACCTCCGCCGGCAGGGTCTGCTCGGTGGGGACCAGGACGCCGGTGGCGCCGGCGGCACCGGCAGCGACCATGTCCCGGCCGATGTCGCCGACCACGACGCAGCGGCGGGCGACGGTGCCCAGGGCGGCGGCCGCCGCGTGGACCATGCCGGGGGCCGGTTTGCGGCACCGGCAGCTGTCGGCGTCGTCGTGCGGGCAGACCTGCCAGGTGTCGAACGGGCCCAGCAGCTGCTCGACGCGGGCGTGCACCCGCTGCAGGTCCTCGGTGGTGAACCTGCCCCGGGCCAGGCCGGACTGGTTCGTCACGACGCCGAGCCGCAGTCCGGCGGCGCGCAGCCGGTCCAGCGCGGCGCGGGCGCCCGGCACCGGGCGTACCCGGTCCGGGTCGCCGTTGTACGGCACGTCGTGCACGAGCGTCCCGTCACGGTCGAACAGCACCGCGTCGAACAGCCCGCGGCTGCGGCTGGTCCGTTCGCTTCGCACGCCGGTCGGGTTCCCGGGGGCGCGGCGAGTAAACATCCTTCACCTTCGTCCGGTCCGCACCATTTGGGGCTCGCGCGGATTAGCCGGCCGGAGGCCGGGTACCGGTGCCTTCGTGGCTGTCGTACAGCGGGTGATCCCCGCCCCGCCGGACCAGGTCTTCGCCGTGCTGGCCAACGGATGGACCTACAGCGACTGGGTGGTCGGCACCGTCCACATCCGCGACGTGGACGACCACTGGCCGCAGCCGGGGGCCGCCCTGCACCACACCGCCGGGCCGTGGCCGTTGTCGCTGTCGGACACCTCGACCGTGGTCTCCTGCGACCCACCGACCGAGTTGACGTTGCGGGCCGGACTGTGGCCGCTGGGCGAGGCGACGGTGGTGTTCCGGCTGGCGGGCACCGAGGGCAACGGCACGCGGGTGACGATCGCCGAGTCGTTCACCGCCGGCCCGTTGCACTGGGTACGGACGAAACTCGACGACCTCGTCCTGCACCACCGCAACCGCGAGACGCTGCGGCGGTTGTCGGACATCGCGACCCGCAAGGTCGCCGTGGAGACCTGACCCGCGTACGGCACCGACGGCACAGGAGGGTGGACGGGATGAGTCAGACCGTGATGATCACTGGGGCCAGCGCCGGCATCGGGCGGGCGACCGCCCAACGGTACGCCCGACGCGGTGCCCGGCTGGGACTGATCGCCCGGGGTGAGGCCGGCCTGGCCGCAGCGGCCGCCGAGTGCCGGGAGCTCGGGGCCGAGGCGGTCGCCACCTACCAGGTGGACGTCGCCGACGCGGCGGCCGTCGAGCGGGCCGGCGACGACCTGGCCCGGCGCAACGGCGGACTGGACGTGTGGATCAACAACGCGATGGTCTCGGTGTTCGCCCCGACCTGGGAGATCAGCGCCGACGAGTTCCGCCGGGTCACCGAGGTGAACTATCTCGGTACGGTGCACGGCACCCTGGCGGCGCTGCGGCAGATGCGCCCGGCCGGGATCGGCACGATCGTGCAGGTCGGCTCGGCGCTGGCCTACCGGGGTATCCCACTGCAGTCGGCCTACTGCGCCAGCAAGCACGCCATCCAGGGTTTCAACGACTCGCTGCGGGCCGAACTGCTCCAGGCCAGCCCGGAGATCAAACTGTCGATGGTGCAGCTGCCGGCGGTGAACACCCCACAGTTCTCCTGGGTGCGTACCCATCTGCCGAGGCACCCGCAGCCGGTGCCGCCGATCTTCCAGCCGGAGGTCGCCGCGCAGGCGATCTGCTGGGCGGCGGACAAGGGGCCCCGGGAGGTCAACGTCGGCGGGCCGACGCTGCGGGCCCGACTGGCCGACGTGCTGGCCCCCGGGCTGCTGGACCGGTTCCTGGCGCTGCGCCAGGTCGGCTTCGACTCGCAGCAGACCGCAGAGGTGATCGACCGGTCGTCCTGGCGGGACAACGTGGACGCACCGGCCGACGCCGACGTCGACCACGGCGCGCACGGGGTCTTCGACGACACGGCCCATCGGCGGTCGCTCGCGTTGTGGGCGGTGACCCACAAGCAGACCGCGACGGCACTGCTCGCCGCCGGGCTCGGTGTGGCCCAGGCACTGGTCCGCGCCGGTTCCGGCCGGGTACGCACGGCCGCGTCCGCTCCAGGTGGTCGGATGCGGGGCGCCCAGGCCTGACCCCGGACGATCCGCGCGGACCACTGCGGCCCGCCGACCGGGCCGGTGCCGCAGGGACCGGCAGCCGGATCGCCGGTACCAGCGGCGGGGTTGCGCCCGCGCCCGGACGACGGCGACGACACGGACGGAGGATGGAGCCGGCCCGACCAGCAGCGGCATGATCGGCGGAGATGACGATCATGGCGCGGCCCTGCTGTCGCGACCGCTGACAGCGGAGGCCAACGGTGACAACTGATTCGGACTGGGGCGGCTACCTGGCTGACGACTCCGCCGCCGCGACCGCCGAGCCGGTGGCGATGCCGGAGCAGGTCGTCGCGTCCGTCCAGACGCATCTGGACAAGGCGGCCGCAGACGAGGACTGGGCGGACTGGCACGGCGGCAACAGCGGCGACTGGGCCCGGTCCGCCGATGCGTACGTGCAGGACGCGGCCGACAGCGTGGCGGCCGGATTCGACGCCTCGGCGGAGGCGTCCCTGGCCGCCGCCGAACGCGGGTACACGCTGGCCGCCGACGAGGCCGCCAAGGCCGGCGACTACGCGGCGGCGGCGGACTACAACATCGACGCGGCGGCGGAGGAGGTGAGCCTGTACGACAGCACTGCCGCTACCTTCGACGCCGACGCGGGACTCGACAGCTGATGAGCTGGATCGACGTCGCCGAGGTACCGGGGGGCGCCGAAGCCGCAGCCGGGACCGCAGGTCGACTCGCAGCCGGAGCGCGGCGCAGCGTCGCCGTACCGTTGACCGCTGTGCGTCAGCACGTGCTGGCGGCGGTCCGGGAGCGGGGATTCACGCTGACCACCGAGCAGCTGACCGTCATCGAGGGTGCCCGGGGCTCGGCACTCGGGGCGGTCACGCTGCAGCCGGCGAAGATCCCGGTCGGGGTCTCGATCGGGCTGGAGTCGACCGACGACGGCGGCTGCGGGGTGACCGTGCGGATCGTCGACCGCTGGCCGGCCAAGGTGGGCCGCAACTGGGGGGCCACCGCCGCCTACCAGGACGTGTTCGCCGAGGTGCTGGCCGCCGTCGACGGCGTGCTGGCCCGGCTCGATCCGGCGGCCGCCAGCGGATTTCCACCCCGGTGGCGCCGCGTCGGCCCCGGTGACGTCGCGGTGATGCAGAACGCGGCCGGTTGGGCAGCACAGGCCGGCTCGGCGCTGTCGCGGCACACCAGCCGGCTGCTCGACGGGTCGGGCCCGAGATCCGGTACGCCGGTGAGCCGGACCGGTGCCGGAACGTTCACCTTCCTGGCGCCGGGGAAGGTCGCCGAGGTCCCCCCGCAACTCGCCGACGGCATGCTCACCGTCGGTACGCTGATCACCAGCCGGCCCGGCCAGATGCCGCCCCATCTGGTGGCTCAGATCCAGTCCCTGGTGTACCGGGTGGAGGAGTACGTCGCGGCGACGGCGGCCACCGCCGGTGACGGTGGGTCGTTCCGATTCACCGTCGACACCGCTGACGTACCGGTGGTGGTCTTCCTGCACCAGCAGGCCCAGCTCCGGGAGCTGCTCCCGGTGCGGACCCTGCAGGTCTGCACCACCTGCAGACTCGAGAAGATCGTGAACCCCGAGCTGGAGCGTCTTCAGGAGCGCAACCGGCGCACCCGGGACCTGGCGACCACCGTCAGTGCCGTGATCAGCCCGTTCGTCCTGGCCGGTCGGCTCGCGCAGAGCAAGGGGCCGGCGTTCGCCTGCCCACGGTGCCAGGGGTTGTCCGCTGAGGAGTCCGTGGTCACCTTCTGCCGGCGCTGTGGCGACCGTCGGGCGGAGACCGCGTTGCGTACCTGCGGCAAGTGCGCCTTCGACTTCCGTTCGTTGCTGCCCGGCGGAGCGCTGTGGACCGACGCACGGGCCGAGCCCTCGGCGGCGCCGGTGCCGCCGTCTCCGCACGCTGACACCCCGGCCGCTCCAGCAGTCGTGGCGGCCCCCCTGCCACCGGACGCTGATGATGCCGCTCTGGCGCCCCGGCCACCGCAACCCGGCACCGCGGCTAGCCGGCCGGAGCCGGCGGCCGCCCCGGCTGAGGAGTCCTGGCCGCGTCCGCCGGGCTCGTAGGCCACGGGGCGGGCCGTCGTCGCGCGCCTCGATCCGACATCGCCGGCCGGGTTCGCCGATCCGGCGACACACCGAGACGTCGGTTACTCTAGGTAACATATCGCGCACACAAACACCACTGCGCGGGCCGACGACAACAGGGGGTGCGATGTCCTACTACCTGGCACCGTCGCTGCAGGTGCTCCGTATCGAGATCGACGCCCGCTGGCCGGACCGGGACCGCAGGTCCGACGGTTGGATCGGCGACGCGTCGCACGCGAGCCGGACCTCGGACCACAATCCGAACATCCGGGGCACCGTGAACGCGATCGACGTCGACCGCGACGGCGTCGACGTGGCCACACTGCTCGCCGCGTTCGAGGCCCATCCGGCCGCCCAGTACTGGATTTTCGAACGGCAGATCGCCAACCGCAGTACCGACTGGTCCCGCCGAATCTACAGTGGAAGCAACCCGCACACCGGCCATGTCCACCTGTCGATCAGGCAGAACGCCGCCGCTGAGCAGGACACCACGGGTTGGGGGCTGTGGCCGGTCCCGGTGCCGACGGTGCCGCCGCCGGCCGCCGTGCCCCCGGCCGACCCGGTCCCGGCACCCCGGCCACCCGCCCACCGCCGGCCCCGCATGGTCATCGACTGACGCCACCCGGAAGCACAGCCGTCAGCCACCCGGCACAGACATCAGCGGTACACCGCCCGCTGGGCGGTCGAGACGAGCGCGCCGTACAGGCCGCCGGTCAGCGCGCGGTCGCGGGCCAGCGCCGCCCGGGCGGCGTTCGCCCCCGGCGCGCCGTGCACCCCACCGCCCGGATGCGCCGACGCCGAGGCGAGAAAGAGCCGGTCCACCGGCGTGTCCGCCCGGCCCAGGCCGGGCACCGGCCGGAAGAACAACTGCTGGTACGCCGCCGAGGTGCCGCCACCGACCGCTCCCCCGACCAGGCTCGGATTGGCCTGCTGCAGGTCGGCCGGGCCGGCCACGTGTCGGGCCCGCACCAGCGCACCGAACCCGGGTGCGTGGCGTTCCAGCAGCGCTTCCATCCGGGCGACGTGGTCGAGGACCTCCTCGGGTCGCCACTGTGGTCGGTGCGGCAGATGCGTGTAGGCCCACAACGATTCGGTGCCCGTCGGCGACCGGGTCGGATCCGCCGTCGTCAGCTGGCCGAGCAGCAGGAACGGATCCGCTGGCACCTCGTCGCAGGCGAGCGCGGCGGCGTACTTCGTCAGGCCGTCGAGATCGGCGCCGAGGTGGACCGTGCCGGCCCCGGCGACCGCCGGGTTGCGCCACGGCAACGGACCCGACAGCGCCCAGTCCACCTTCACCGTCGCCCCGTCCCAGCGGAACCGGCTCAGGTCGTCCACCAGGCGGGGCGGCAACCACGCGGCACCCACCAGGTCGAGAAAGAACGCCGGAGCCGGTACGTCGGCCAGCACCGCCCGCCGGGCACGCCAGCGCCGGCCGTCGACCGTGTGCACCCCGACTGCCCGGCTACGGGCGATCAGCACCCGATCGGCGGCCGCACCGGTGACCACCCGACCGCCGCGCGCGCCCAGCCGGGCGACCAGCGCGTCGGTGATACGTTGCGCCCCGCCCACCGGCACCGGCCAACCGACCTCCTGGCCGAGCATGGCCAGCAGCCAGCCGTACACCCCGGAGGCGACGTCGTCCGGCGACAGGTCGGTGTGCAGGGCACAGCCGGCGAGCAGCGCCGGCCCGCCCGCACCGTCGAACAGTTCCCGACCGAGGTGGCGTACCGGCAGCAGCAGTTGCCGAGCGAGCCGCACCGCCCCGGCGACCCGCAGCCGCCGCAGCATCGCCGCACCGCCCCGCACCGGCGGGAACGGGGTGAACAGCGCGTCGATCAGCGGCGCCGACAGCGACCGCCACTGCGCGTACGCCGACAGCCAGCGTTCGCCGTCGCCGGCGGCGAACGCCTCCAGCGACTCGGCGGTACGCCGTGCGTCGAGGTTGACCACCGCCGCCCGGTCGTCGGGCAGCAGGTGGGCGAAGACGTCAGGGGCATGCCGCCACCGCAGCCCGAACTCGGCCAACCGCAGCTCGCGCAGCACCGGGGAGGCGAACCCGAGCGGGTAGAACGAGCTGTACAGGTCGCTGAGGTAGCCAGGCGCGGTGACCTGCGCGGACCGGACGGCCCCGCCGGCGGCGTCGGTCGCCTCCAGCACCAGCACGTCCCAGCCGGCGTCGGCGAGCAGGTTGGCGGCGACCAGTCCGTTGTGTCCGGCGCCGATGACGACCGCGTCCGCTGTCTGCACACCCGAGCTTGTCATCGTCGCCTGGCTACCCCGGCTGGTGGGGGCCAAACGTTTGCCGACGCGGACAACGGGAACCGTCCCGGGATGTACGACGTGGAGCAGTTCATCGACGGCATCTGGGGACGGTTCGGCGACGGCGCGGAGCTGGTGGTCGAGGATCCGTCCGAGGGCGGACCGGTCAGCCGCAGCCCGATCGCCACCGCCGCGGACGTGCAGACGGCGGTCAAGTCGGCGCGGGAGGCGGCACCGACGTGGGCCGCCACTCCCGCGGCGCAGCGGGCGGAAGCGCTGCACCGCGTCGCCGACGCCCTCGCCGGTGCCGCCGACCGGGTCGCCGAGGCGCAGAGCGCGGAGATGGGCAAGCCGCTGGCCGGGGCCCGGGCCGGCATCGCGGCCGGGGTGGCGACCCTGCGCCAGTACGCCGAGTTGGGCCCGGTGCACCGGGGGCGGGCGCTGGCCGGCGACCCGGCAGCGATGGACCTGATGGCGTACGTACCGCGCGGTGTGGTGGCGGTGCTGACCCCGTGGAACGACCCGATCGCGGTCGCCTGCGGGCTGCTCGGCGCCGCGCTGGTCACCGGCAACACGGTGGTGCACAAGCCGAGCGAGCGCTGCCCCGCGACCGGCGCCCTGCTCGGCCGGTTGGTCGCCGACGAGCTGCCGGACGGGGTCTTCGCGCTGCTCACCGGGGACGGCACGGTCGGTGCCCGGATCGCCGGCTCGGACGGGGTGGACCTGGTCGCCCACGTCGGTTCCACCGCGAGCGGCCGGGAGATCGCCCAGGCCGGTGCCCGTACCGGGGCGAAGGTTCTGCGGGAGAACGGTGGCAACGACGCGTTGATCGTCGACGAGGGCGTCGACCCCCGGTGGGCGGCGCAACAGGCGGCGCTCGGCGCGCTGGCAAACTCGGGCCAGGTGTGTGTCAGCGTCGAACGGATCTACGTGCACAGCGCGGTGGCGGAGCCGTTCGTGGCGGCGCTGGCCGAACACTGCGCCGGAATGCGGCTCGGACCGGCCCGCGACCCGTACACCGAACTGGGCCCGCTGGTCGACCGCCGGCACCGCGACCAGGTGCACGCGCAGGTGTCGGCGGCTCTCGCGGCCGGGGCGACGGCCCGCTGCGGGGGCCACCTGCCGGAGGGGCCCGGCGCCTACTACCCGCCGACGGTGCTGACCGGCTGCACAGACGACATGGCTGTCATGCGGGAGGAGACGTTCGGTCCGGTGGCGCCGGTGATGACCGTGGGTTCGTTCGACGAGGCCCTGTCCCGGGCGGCGTGTTCGGCGTACGGTCTGTCGGCGACCGTGCTCACCCGGTCGATGAGCCACGCGCAGCGGGCCTGGCGGGAACTGCCGGTCGGCACCGTGAAGGTCAACTCGGTCTTCGGCGGCGCGCCCGGTGGGGCCGCGCATCCCCGACGCGGCAGCGGCGAAGGGTTCGGCTACGGGCCGGAGCTGCTGGACGAGATGACCGTGATGAAGGTGCTGCACCTGACCGGCCCCGACGGCCCGGACGGGCGCTGGTGAGCTCCGTACGCCCGGACGGGCCGCCGACGCACCGGTGCCGGCCGACGGACCGCGACTACTCGCGGGCCCGGGCCGTCTCGCGGCGGTTCGCCTTGCCGATCGCGGTGACCAGCTGGTCCTTGGTCATCGACGAGCGGCCCTTGACGTCGAGCCGGCGGGCCACCTCCATCAGGTGGTCCTTGGACGCCCGGGCGTCGACACCACCGGCACCCGCCGCCGGCCGGTCCTGGTAGCCCCGGGCGGCCTGCTCGTCGCTGGGGCCCTTCTTCTCCTTGGGCTCCCAGTGGTCGCCGACCTTCTCGAAGGAGTGCTTGAGCGACGCGAAGGCGGTGCGGTGCGACCGCTCCCCTTCGCCGTAGGTCTCGACCGCCGCGTCGTGTGTCTTGGACCAGGTGTCCTGCGCCTTGCGCGACGAACGGCGCAGCGTGCTGGGAAGTTCCTCACGAGCTGGCATGATCGCCTCCTCGACTCTCGGGGTCGGGTCACCTGACACTGTGCCCGCCCCGGGATCCGGCAAACCCGGACCACCGGTTTGCCGGTGGACACCGAGGGTAACGAGGCAGGGTATGAAATCCACCGCCGACACCGTCGAGACCGACCCCCGACGCCCGGTGCGGCTCCGCGAGCTGACCCCCGCCACCTGGCGGACGGTCCTCGTCGGCAGCGGTCGCAAGTTCATGGCCGACAACTGTCTGGACTGGGCCGCCGCACTGACCTACTACGGGGTGCTCGCGCTGTTTCCGTCCCTGATCGTCGTCGTCGCGCTGGTCGGGCTGGTCTCCGACGGCGAGCGGACCGTGGGCACCGTGGTCGACCTGGCCGACGATGTCGGTGCCGGTGCCGTGGTCGGCAACGAAGGGTTCGTCACCGTCGTCGACGAGGTGGTGAACCAGCAGAGTTCGGCCGGGGTGCTGCTCAGTTTCGGCCTGCTGGCGGCCCTGTGGTCGGCATCGGGCTACGTCCGGGCGTTCACCCGGGCGGCCAACGCGATCTACGGCGTGTCCGAGGGTCGGCCGTTCTACCGGTTGCAGCCGCAGCAGCTCGGGCTGACCGCCGCCGGGCTGGTGCTGGTCGCGCTGGTCGCCACGATGCTGATCGTCAGTGGGCCGGTCGCCGACGCCGTCGGTGACCTGCTCGGCCTGGGTCAGGCCCCGCGAACCGCGTGGAACCTGGTCAAATGGCCGGTGCTGGTCGCCATCATGGTCGGGCTGCTGACCCTGCTGTTCTGGGTGGCCCCCAACGTCCGACAGCCGAAATTCCGGTGGCTGGCGGTCGGCGGTGCGGTGACGCTGCTGCTGTGGGCGGTCGCCTCGGCCGGCTTCGGCACCTACGTGGCGTACTTCGGCTCGTACGACGTCACCTACGGCAGCCTCGGCGCGGTGATCGCGTTCCTGGTCTGGCTCTACCTGGCCAACCTGGCCGTGATGCTCGGGGTCGAGATCAACGCGGGGGTGCAGCGCGGCCGGGCCGTCCAGGCCGGCAACCCTGATCCGGCCGATCCGGTACTGCCACCGCGGACCCCGGCCGACTGACCGACCCACGCCGGTGTTTGAGGCCGGCACTGCCGGGTAGTCGAACAGCTATGGAACGCGGCAACAGCAAGCACAGCCCCCGGGTGGACGACAGCATGGCGCACGACATCCGGGGGACCACGCAGGGCACCGCCGGCGGCCGGGCGCAGGAGTGGCACGAAGCGGAGCCCCCGGGTGAGGACCAGCCGGAGCCGACCACCGTGCCGGCCGGCGACAACCGGTCCGGCACCCCGCAGGGCATGTCCAGCGAGGACGTGGAGCAGCGCAGCCGACTCGGCCGCTACATCAACCTTTCGGCGCTGCCCGGCGACCGGAGCGCCCTGCGGCGCAGCGCCGAGGGTAACGAGGCGCCCGCCGACGTACTCGACGAAATCGACCAGCTGCCGGCGGGCCGCACGTTCCAGACGGTGTCCGAGGTGTGGGCCGCGCTCGGCCACGCCAACGAATCGACCCGCTGGTGACCGCGCCGCCCGCGGCCCGGCGGAACTGAGGAGGAACATCAGATGGGTGCAGTGACGGAGTACGTCGATGTCGCGGTGCCGGTGCGCACCGTGTACAACCAGTGGACCCAGTTCGAGGAGTTCCCGCACTTCATGGAGGGTGTCGACCAGGTCACCCAGGTGTCGGACACGATGACCCACTGGACCACCGAGATCGCCGGGGTGACCCGCGAGTTCGACGCGAAGATCACCGAGCAGATCCCTGACGAGCGGGTCGCCTGGACCGCCACCGGCGGGGTCAAGCAGGCAGGTGTGATCACCTTCCACCGGCTCGACGACCACCACACCAGGGTGACCGCGCAGATGGAGTTCGACCCGGAAGGGCTGGCCGAGCAGGCCGGCGACAAGCTCGGCATCGTCGACCGCCGGGTCAAGGGCGATCTGAAGCGCTTCAAGGAGTTCATCGAGAACCGTCAGGGCGTCGAGACCGGAGCCTGGCGCGGCGAGGTGCCCCGGCCCCAACCGTGACGTCCGGCCGGAGCCCCGACCCACAGCTGGGCAGCCCGGCGATCGACCTGTGCACGACGGCGCGGACCCGGACCGGGTCCGCGCCGTCGTGCGTGCCCGGCCGGCGCGCCTCGGGGCGTTTGCCGGCCCGGGTTGCGGGTAACCCGGCGGACATGACTGATCCAGTGGACGGTGTCTGGCGTGACGAACAGCGGCTGCCCCTGCGCGACCTGGAACGCGCGGTGGCCGCGCCGGCGGCCGACGGGGAGGTCGACGACGTGACCGGCAGCGACGCCGGGGCCGAGGAGGAGTTCGGGCACGGCCCGGAGGCCGCCGAGGGCGGTACGCAGCGGCACGCCACCGACCCCGACCGGGCGTACCGACCGTCGACCACCGGCCGGACCGGACCGAACTGACCCGGGACGGGCTCCCGCTGCCCGGTGCGACGCTGCCTGCCCGGGCAGCCCACTCGCCCGGCCGGATTGTCCGCTAGCTCCGACATGGGGCGGATCGGCCACTGATCCTCGACCGATCGGCTGACGGCGGTCCGGCTCCGCCGCGCAAGACTTTCTGGATGCGTCCCGCCCCTGGCTTCCTCACCACGCGTCAACGGCGCTGGGCCTGGCTCGGTTTCGTGCTGGCCGCGCTGCAGGCTCCGGTCTCGGCCTATCTGCTCCCCGATGACTCCTGGCTGTTCAGCGTCTGCGTGGCGCTGATGGTGGCCACGGTGATCATCGCCGACGACGCGGCACGACGCCGCCCCGCCACGGCCGACCGCCGGGCCGAGTAGCAGACCGCCGCCAGCTGTGACGACACCGTACGGCAGCCCCGTCCCGAGCCTGCGTGCCGCGCCGGCGGCCCGGCGCTCGGCACGCAGCACGCTGCAGGATCTGCACGCCGCACTCGGCGATCACGGTCTGCGCGCCGCCGCCGGCTCCCCCGGCCTGCTGGCCGAGCTGGACCAGCACGGGGCGGGGGTGCGGGACCGGCTCTGGGCGGACCTGCGGCCACTGCACCCGGTGACCCTGGCCCGGTACGCGCAGGGCGTGCGCGACGCCGCCGTCGAGTCCGGCTGGCACCCGCCGGTCGGACCAACGACGGACTGGAGCCGCGCCGACTGGGTGACGCTGCGGCTGGTGGCCGTCTGCCAGCTCGCCGCCAGCTGCCACCGCTGACCCAGCTGTTGCCGACCCCGACCGGGCGACGGATACCGACGCCCGGTCGGGGGCCTGTCACCGGCGGGGCGACGCCCGTCCCGTGACAAGCCCCCGGAAAATCATCGGCGGGCGACGCGGTCAGCCGGTGCTGCCGCCCGGCCGGGTCGTCCCGCCGGGCGGGTTGGTCATCCCACCTGGTTGACCGGCGCCGGGGCCGGTCATGCCCCGACCGCTGGCCGCCTCCCGGCCACCGGACATCGCCGGTGCCTGCTGGCCCTGCGGGATCACCTGGGTCGGCTCGTTCATCCGCTGACCCACGTCCTCCCGCCCCGCCTGGTACGCCTGGTGGCTGTCCCGGATCGCCTGGGACTCGTGGGCCACCTTGGTCAGCCAGTCCTCCCACCGTTGCTGCATGGGACGGACCAGACCGCCACCGACGCCGACGATCAGGATGCCGGCGATGGTGGCCAGGACCGCGATCAGCACCGGTGTGGTGACGGTGGTGGCGATCCCGACCTGGTTGAGCGCCGCGATGACACCGAGCGCGATGATGAACACCGACGCTGCGGTCGCCAGCACCCGCCCGTAGGAGAGCCCGCCGAGTGCGCCGGACACCAGGTCACGTACCGCCGTCGCGATGGCCGCCGCGACGACCACGATCACGATGGCGACGAACGCCCGGGGCAGCCACGCCACGACGGCGCTGATCAGGTCGCTGATCGGGTTCGGTCCCCAGACGCCGAAAGCAAACTGCAGGGTGAACAGCAGCACCGCGTAGTACGCCAGTCTGGCCAGGATGTCGCTGGCGTCGTACCGGGTGCGTTCCAGCGCCCGACCGATACCGCCACGTTCCACGGCCTTGTCGAACCCGACGCGTTCGAGCGCCTTGTCGACACCCTTCAGGACGGCCCGCGCGATCAACCATCCGACCACGAGAATCGCGATGAACGCGATGGCCCGGGGCACGAAAAGTATCACGGACCGCCACATGTCAGTCAGCGCATTCCCAATATCGACCTGCGCCGACGCGTACGTTGAGGACATCCGGTCCTCCCTTCCGCCTCGTCTGTCGATGCGTCGCCTCGCTGTCGTTCGGACGCGCTGCATCGCCTACCGCCGGCCCGCATACCCACCCTGCGGCGGTCCACGCCCCCCACCGGTCACCGCCCGGATAGGCTGCCCCCCATGGCAGGCAGCACCGGGCGTACCCGCGACACCCCCACCGGCGTACCTGCTGCCCGTTCCGCCGTCGCCGCCGGAGCGTCGGCGCCGGTGGCCCCGCCGCCGGACGGCCCGAACCTGGTGCAACGACACGACTGGGCGCAGACGGCGCTGGGGCCCGTCGACGGCTGGGACCCGGCGGTACGGGCCACCGTCGATCTGCTGCTGGCCTCCCCCGTGCCGATGGCGCTGGTGTACGGCGACGACTTCCTGATGATCTACAACGACGCGTACGCCGACCTGCTCGGCGACAAGCACCCGCACGCGTTCGGCCAGCCCGCCGCCGAGGTCTTCGCCGATTCGTGGCACCAGCCGGGGGTCGGTGACGTGGTCGAACGGGTCTACCGCACCGGGGAGCCGTTCCTCGAGTCGGAGACCGTGGCGCCGTTCGTCGCGGACATCGACGGTGCCGGCGGCACGACCGCGTACACCCGGGGTTACTCGGCGGTGCGCGACAGCCACGGGACGATCATCGGGATGCTCTCGGTCGCCACCGAGACCGGCGCGATCACCCACCGGCTGCAGAGCCTGAGTGAGCTGACGGCGGCGCTGGCCGGCACCCTCACCCTCGACGACGTGGCCCGGGTCGCCCTGCGCTACGGTCTCGCCTCGTTCGACATCGACCAGGTGGCGATCGGCATCGACGACGGCGGCGGGTGGCGGGTGGTCCGTCGGGTCCGTGGTGAGCTGCTCGACGAGGCCGACGAACGGCTGCCGCCGGTCTGGCGGCGGTTGCCACGCGACGCCGCGACGCCGCTGGCGGCCGTCGGCACCACCGGTGTCCCCCGCTTCACCAGCGACGGTCGGCCACTGGCCCGGTACGCCATCGACCGCCACGACGAGCGGGTGGCGGCGCTCGCGGCGCTGCCGTTGCGGGCGGGTTCGCTGCGCGGCGGGATCACATTCGGCTACCGGGAGCCGCACCAGTGGCCGCCGGCCGAGCGGGCGCTGCTGGCGGCGGTCGCCGAACTGGTCACCCAGGCGGCGGAGCGGGCGCGCCGGTTCGAGACCCAGCACGGTACAGCGCAACTGCTGCAACGCAGCATGTTGCCGGAACAGTTGCCGGATCTGCCCCGCTTCCGGCTCGCCGCCCGCTACGACCCGGGCGTGGACGGCAACTCGGCCGGCGGCGACTTCTACGACGCGTTCCTGCTGCCCGACGGCGGGCTGGCCGTCGTGCTCGGCGACGTGGCCGGGCACGACGTACGGGCGGCGGCGTTGATGGGCCAGGTCCGGGCGGCGCTGCGCGGGCTGGCGTTGACCGATCCGGCGCCGGCCGCCGTGTTGACGGGACTGGACCGGCTGGTGCACAGCCTGGGCGCGGAGAGCCGCAACGAGGAGCTCTTCGTCACCGTGCTGTACGGCGTACTCGATCCGTCGGCCGGGCGGTTGACGCTGGCCAGCGCTGGTCATCCGGCGCCGCTGATCCGCCGTCCCGGCACCCCGGCGGCACGGGCCGAGTTCGCCGAGGTGCCGCCCGGCGTACCGCTCGGGCTGGCCGGGCCGCGCGAGCCGGTGGACGTGGTGCTGCGTCCGGGAGACACCCTGCTGATGTTCAGCGACGGGGTGGTGGAGCGCCGGGGTCACGATCTGGGTGCCGGCATGTCGGCGCTGGCGGCGGCGATCGCCGCGACCGGCACCAGCGATCCGCGCAACCTGTGCGCGGTGGCGAGTGGAGCGGTGGCCGGAACCACCGACGACGACGTGGCGGTGCTCGCGGTGGAGCACGCCGCGGCACCGAGTCGGTCGGCAGGGCTGTTGGTGCCGGCCGAGCCGATCGCGCCGAGCCGGGTCCGGCACTGGCTGGCCGACCAGTTGGCACAGTGGCGGGTGCCGGAGTCGGTCATCGGCCCGGCGGTGCTGTGCGCCAGCGAGTTGACCACGAACGCGCTGCTGCACGCCGGGACCGAGGCGCGGGTGGAGATCGACCTGAGCCAGGAGCGACTGTTGGTGTCGGTCGCGGACAGTGGCACCCGGGGTACGGTCAGCCGGGCCCGGACGGACACGCTGAGCAGTCGCGGGCGGGGGCTCGGACTCATCGAGCAGTTGAGCGACACCTGGGGCACTGACCCGTCGGTTCGTGGTTCGACGGTCTGGTTCGAGATCATGCTTCCGGTCGACACGTAACCCTGATCTTCACCGAACGTGACATCAATTCGGCCGTTCAGCCGACCCGCGTCCGGCGTTTCCTCGGCGTAGAGTAACTGGTCACGCCAAACGGGATAAACGACGCGAAGAGGAACACACGGTGCGAATCAGAGGTTACCCTGCGGGCACCCCTTGCTGGTCCGAGCTACGCACCAGCGACCCCGAGGGTTCGATCGAGTTCTACCGCGAGCTGTTCGGCTGGAAGCCCGCCGACCATCCCGCCTCGGGCTCGGTCGACTTCCACCTGCGGGACCTGGCCGCCGCCGGCCTCGTCGCCGCGCCCGCTGCGGCGCCGTCGGCCTGGGTGACCTACCTCGCCACCGACGACCTCGACGCGACGGTCGTCGCCGCGACGCAGGCCGGCGCGGCGACGCTCACGCCGGCGACCCGGTACGCCCAGCGGGGTGCCGCCGCACTGGTCGCCGACCCGCAGGGCGCGGTGTTCGGACTGTGGCAGCGCGACCCCTTCCCCGGCGCACAGGTCAGCGGCGAACCCGGCGCGGCCTGCTGGAACGAGCTCGCCACCCGCGACGTCAGCGGAGCCGGCAGCTTCTACGGGAGCCTCTTCGGCTGGACGGCCCGCGCGAGCAGCTACAGCGATTCCGCCAGTTACCAGGAGTGGTGGGTGGGCACCACCCGCGAGGTGGCCGGGTTGATCGACATGACCGTGTCGTACCCGCCCCAGGTGCCGGCCCACTGGCGAACCACGTTCGAGGTGGACGACTGCGCGTCGGCGGTCACGCGGTGCGAGGCCCTCGGCGGTCAGGTGACGTTCGGCCCGTACGTCGCCGGTGCGGGCACGTACGCGCAGTTGACGGACCCGGCGGGTGCGGCGTTCGGGGTCATCGCCCTGCTTCCGCAGTTCCGTACGCCGTTGGACTGACCACGGCAGCCGGCCCACCATCGATATATCATCATATAGAAGTTTCTGGACATCTACGTCACGGGCTCTTCACATATCGGCAACACGCCCGTACGGTAGTCGATATCCATGGGAGCGCTTCCAGTTAGTGCTTTCAATATATCGTCCCTACCCGGAGGGAGTGCCCATGCGCAGGAGATCTGCGCTCACCGCAGTTGGCGCCGCCGCCGTCCTGGCGTTCTCGGTCGCCACCGCGGTCGGTGTCGGGCTGCTGCAGCCCACGGCCGCCCAGGCCGCCGATTCCGTCTTCTACGTCGACCCGGACACTTCCGCCGCCCGCTGGGTGGCGGCGAACCCCGGTGACTACCGGGCGAACGTGATCCGCGATCGGATCGCCTCGGTCCCCCAGGGCCGCTGGTTCACCCAGTACAACCCCAACGAGGTCCGCAACCAGGTCAGCTCCTACGTCGGTGCCGCCGCGGCCGCCGGCAAGATCCCGATCATGGTGGTCTACAACATCCCGAACCGCGACTGCAGCAACCACAGCAGCGGGGGTGCCCCCAACCACACCGCGTACCGGCAGTGGGTCGACCAGGTCGCCGCCGGCCTCGGCAACCGCCCCGCGTACATCGTGCTGGAGCCCGACGTACTCGCCCTGATGGGCACCTGCATGAGCGCGGGCGAACAGGCCGAGGTCCGGGCGTCGATGGCGTACGCCGGCAAGGCGCTCAAGGCCGGTTCGTCGCAGGCCCGGGTCTACTTCGACGCCGGGCACTCGGCGTGGCACTCGCCCTCGGCGATGGCCAGCATGCTGACCGGCGCCGACGTGGCCAACAGCGCCCACGGCATCTCCAGCAACGTGTCGAACTACCGCAGCACCAGCGAGGCGGTCAACTACGTCAAGGCGGTCATCAACGCCACCGGCGCCAACCACCTCACCGCGGTGATCGACACCAGCCGCAACGGCAACGGCCCGCTCGGCTCCGAGTGGTGCGACCCGGCCGGCCGCGCGATCGGCACCGCCAGCACCACCAACACCGGCGACAGCAAGATCGACGCCTTCCTCTGGGTGAAGCTGCCGGGTGAGGCGGACGGCTGCATCGCCGCTGCCGGGCAGTTCGTGCCGCAGCGGGCGTACGACCTGGCCATCGCCGCCGGCCCGACCACCGCGCCGCCGCCCACGACCGCGCCGCCGACCACGGCACCACCCACCACCGCACCGCCGACCACGGCACCACCGACCACGGCACCACCCACCACCGCACCGCCGGCGGGTGGATGTGCCGTCAGCTACACCACCAACCAGTGGGGTGGCGGCTTCACCCGGGAGATCCGGATCACCAACCAGGGCACCTCGCTCAGCAACTGGACGCTGGCCTTCACCGCCGGTTCCAACGTCAGCCTGAGCAACGGCTGGAACGGCACCTGGAGCCAGTCCGGCAGCCAGATCACCGTCCGCAACGCCGCCTGGAACGGCTCGCTGGCGTCCGGATCCACCGTCAGCATCGGTTTCCAGGGCACCTACAGCGGCAGCACCCTGCCGCCGCTGTCCAGCTTCACCCTCAACGGCGCCGCCTGTAGCGGGTAGCGCCGGGTCCGTCCCGTGCCTACCGCCCCTGGCGCGGGCGGACCGAGGTCCGGCCGATTCCGGACCTACGTTTCGGCCCCTCCCCGTCGACGGGGAGGGGCCGAAATCGTGCCACGTCCGTCGCGGCCGGTAGGTTATCCGTCCCCTTCCCGGGGCACTAACTGCGGGAAGGGAGGCCATCCATGACCAGATCCACGATCCGTACGGACGCCTCGACGCCCGGCACCTTCGGGGACACGGCCAACTTCCCGGCGGGCGTGCCTGCCGGGCCCGTCGCCTACCCCACCACGCCAGGTGCCGCACCGCAGCCCGGTGATCAGGACCGGTCCACGGTCACGATCGCCAACCATCCGGACTACGCCGCCGCTCAGCGGACCGTCGACCAGCTCTCGGACAGCAAGTTCCCGGTCGAACGGACCGCGATCATCGGCACCAACCTGCGACTGGTCGAGGACGTCACCGGCCGGCTGACCGTCGGGCGGGCCGCCGCCGCCGGCGCGGGTACCGGTGCCTGGTTCGGTCTGTTCATCGGTCTGCTCATCGGCATCTTCGCCGTGGTCAACTGGCTCGGCATCATCGTGACCGCGCTGGTCATCGGTGCCGTCTGGGGGGCCATCTTCGGCGCCGTCGCGCACGCGATGACCGGCGGCCGCCGGGACTTCTCCTCGCGCAGTCTGCTCCAGGCCAGCCAGTACGGCGTGACGGTGGACGCCGAGTTCGCCGAGCAGGCGCGTCAGGCGCTGGCAGACCGGGCCGGAGCCGGCCGCGCCGGGAGGTAGGCGCACCGGTCGATCGATGCGAGCGACCAACGGACCGGGCGGCGTGGCCGCCCGGTCCGTGCTGTGTCCGTGCTGGGCTCGGTACCGGTGCCCGGGCCGGTCCATCGGGCAGAACTCACCGACATCCTCGGCCGATCCGGGTGTCCGCCGCAGCGGGGCGGGTACATGAGCCTGCGGCGACACCCGTAGGTGGCACAGGTTCGGGATTCACGGACGCGGCCGGCTGCCTACCGTCATTGTCAGGCCAGGACAGCACGCTGAGGAGGCACGATGAGCACTGAGATCGTCACCCCGGATCCCCAGCAGTCGTACACCGGCGACACCGTCGCCAGCGAACAGGGCCTGCTGGTGGCGGTCCTGGTAATGGTGGTACTCGGCGTCCTCGGGGTCTTCCTCGTGTCGTGAGGGCCGGTCCCGGCGTCACAGCGGCGGCTGCTGGCCGCCGCTGTGTGGTGTCCGGGCCGCCGGTACGACGCCGAGCCGGCCGGCCTGGTAGTCCTCGAACGCGGTGACCAGCTCCGCCCGGGTGTTCATCACGAACGGCCCGTACTGGGCGATCGGCTCACGGATCGGTTCACCGCCCATCACGTACACGTCGAGCTGCGGCGTCCGGCTGTCCTGCCGGGCGTCGGCGGTGATCCGCAACGTGTCCCCGGGCCCGTGCACCGCCAGCTGCCCGGTGCGCACCGAATGCGGCGCGGTGCCGACCGTTCCCCGGCCGCCGAGCACGTACACCAGGGCGTTGAAGTCCGGCCGCCACGGCAGGTCGACCTGTGCACCGGGCTGTACGGTGAGGTGGGCGATGCTGATCGGGGTGTGGGTGGAACCCGGGCCGCGGTGTCCGGCGACGTCGCCGGCGATCACCCGGATGAGCGCGCCGCCGTCGCCGGTGGTGAGCAGACCGACCTCACGGCCCCGGATGTCCTGGTAGCGCGGCGGTGCGAACTTCTTCACCCGGGGCAGGTTCACCCACAGCTGCAGGCCGTGGAACAGCCCGCCGCTGACGACCAGGTGCTCCGGCGGTGCCTCGATGTGCAGCAGCCCGGAACCGGCGGTCATCCACTGGGTGTCCCCGTCGGTGATGGTGCCGCCCCCGCCGTGTGAGTCCTGGTGGTCGAAGATCCCGTCGATGATGTACGTGACGGTCTCGAAGCCGCGGTGCGGGTGCCAGGCGGTCCCCTTGGGTTCGCCGGGGGCGTACTCCACCTCTCCCATCTGGTCGAGGTGCAGGAACGGGTCGAGCTCGGTCATCGGTACCCCGGCGAAGGCCCGACGGACGGGGAAGCCTTCGCCCTCGAAACCGCTCGGTGCGGTGGAGACCCGGCGCACCGGCCGGATCGTCCCGGCCGCCGGATCGAACTGCGGCAGGCGGGGCAGAACGAGTACGTCGTCGACGGTGATCGCGGGCATCAGGTCCTCTTTCGGGCTGGTGTGGTGCTGACGATGGATGTCACCTCGGCGCCGCAGTCGGGTCCGCTGGCGCCGGCCGACGGTCCGCCGAGGCGGGCATCGAGCGCGCCGAACACCTGACCCAGCTGGGCGATGTCGGCGTCGTCGAGGTGGTCGAGGAAGACCCGGCGGACGGCGGCGAGGTGCACGGGCGCGGCCACCCGTAGCTGGTTCAGGCCCTCGGCGGTGAGCACCGCGTGGCTGCCGCGTCGGTCCTGCGGGCAGCTCTGCCGCTCGACCAGGCCCCGCCGTTGCATGGTGGCGACCTGGTAGGTCAACCGGCTCGGGGAGAAGACCAGCCGGCTGGCCAGTTCGCCCATCCGCAGGCGCCGCCCAGGGGCCTCGGAGAGCAGCAGCAGGACGTGGTAGTCGGCCAGGCTGAGCCCGCAGTGTTCGCGCAACTCGTCACCGAGCAGGGTGAGCAGCCGCTGGCTGGACTCGATGTAGGCCCGCCAGGCGGCGAGGCGCTGCGCGTCGCGCTGGTCGTCCATGACACCCAGACTAGCGCTTATTTCAAATTTCAACTAATGCCCGTACGGTGACCCACGTCGCGTCACGGTTGGTGGCAGCGTGGCGGATGGGTATGAACGAGTCATGGGTGACGAGACGGCGGTGACGGTCGGCTGCGAGCTGACCTACGAGGTGGCGACGACCACGACGATCGCGCTGCAGGTGACGGCGTACCGGCAGGGGCCCGATGCCCGACTGACCGCCACGACCGCAGCCGACGAGTCGGTCCCCGAGGAGGTGGCCGACAGTTGGGCCGCCGGCGGGCGCCACCACCTGCTGGCGGCACCGCCCGGCCGGATCACCGTGCGGTACCAGGCGACGGTGACCCGGCCGACACCGGCGGCACCGGCCCCGGTGTCGGCGTGGGAGCGCATGGTGTCGCTACGGCCGAGCCGCTACTGCCCGTCGGACCGGCTGGGTGGGTTCGCGGCGGCCCGCTTCGCCGGCCACGGCGACGACGCCGACACCGTGCGGGCCATCTGCAGCTACGTGCACGATCACACCACCTACACCGCAGGCGCCAGTGGGCCGAGCACGGACGCGGCACAGACCCTGCTCAGCGGGGCCGGCGTGTGCCGGGACTACGCCCATCTCACGGTCACCCTCTGCCGCGCCATGGACATTCCCGCCCGGGTGGTGGCGGTCTACGCCCCCGGCCTGTCACCGATGGACTTCCACCTGGTGACCGAGGCCGCGGTGGACGACCACTGGTACGTGTGGGACGCGACGCGACTGGCCCCCCGGAGCAGCCTGGTGCGGATCGCGACAGGCCGGGACGCGGCGGACGTGGCGTTCGCGACCACCGTCGGCGGGGCGGTGGACCTGACCGGCATGTCGGTACTGGCGGTGACCGAGGGCGAACTTCCCGTCGACGATCCCGAGAAGTTGGTGGCGCTTCATTGACCGATCCGGGGGTACCCGGGTGGAGAAGTGAGGCGATCGGGCGGCAAAATGTCCGACTTGAGGAATAGTGGGCGTTAAATACATCGTACTTTCGGCTAGCTTTCAGCTGACCGACCAGGCTAGTGTTAGAGGCCGAAAGACCCTAGCGAGTACAGCTGAACGCACCACCTTCCATATCTGCGGACGAGGTGCAGGGAGGACCACCATGACCGCGACACTCACTGGACGCCCGACGGTGCACGAGCCGGCGACCGTCGACCAGACCATGTCGGGCGCCACCCTCGGCCAGCGGGCCAACGCCCCCGCCGACAGCGCCACCGAGCTTCTCAACGCGATGGCCGCCCTGCCGGCGGGTCACCCGTCCCGGGAGGCGCTGCGCGATCGCGCGATCGAGGCGTGGCTGCCCCTGGCCCAGCACCTCGCCCAGCGCTACAGCGGGCGCGGCGAGCCGACCGACGACCTGGCCCAGACCGCGGCGGTCGGCCTGATCAAGGCGATCGACAAGTTCGACCCGAGCCGGGGTGTCGACTTCGCCGGGTACGCCATTCCGACGATCATCGGCGAGCTCAAGCGGCACTTCCGGGACCGCACCTGGGACATCCGGGTGCCCCGTCGGCTGCAGGAGCTGCGGCTGAGCATCTCCGAGGCGAACAGCACCCTGCTGCAGACGCTGGGCCGCTCGCCGACGGTCGCCGACATCGCCGCGCACCTGCGGATCACCGAGGAGGAGGTCCTCGAAGGGCTGGAGGGTGCCCGCGCGTACAACGCGGTGTCGCTGTCCACGCCGACTGGCGACGGCGAGCGGGCCACCGAGCTGGCCGACATGCTCGGTGCCGAGGACCGCGAGTACGAGCTCGCCGAGCTACGGGTGGCGCTCGGCCCGGCCCTGGCCACCCTGGACGAGCGGGAGCAGCGGATCCTGACCCTGCGGTTCTACGGCAACCTGACCCAGTCGCAGATCGCCGACCAGGTCGGCGTGTCCCAGATGCACGTGTCGCGGCTGCTGGCCAGGGCGCTGACGAAGCTGCGGGGTCAACTGCAGTCGACGTACTGAACGATCATCGGGCAGGTGGATGCCCGTAGCTGACACCAGGCGGCCGCTCCGACACACGCCGGGGCGGCCGCACCGCGTCGGGCGCTCAGTCGGTGCGGCCGATGCTCAGTCGGTGACCTCGGTGATGTCGCCGATCACCACGGTGATGTTGTCCGGCCCACCGGCCCGGATCGCCAGGTCCACCAGCCGCTGCGCGCCGGCCTGCGGGTCGGCGTAGGTGGCCAGCACCTCGGCGATACTCTCCGCGCGTACGACGTTCGACAGGCCGTCGCTGCAGAGCAGCCACCGGTCACCGGTCTGCGGCTCGAGGACCTGGTACGCCGGGTTGACGTTGTCGCCCTGCAGCGCCTGGGTCACCACCGCGCGCCGAGGGTGGCTGGCCGCCTGTTCCGCAGTGATCACACCCTCGTCGACCAGCATCTGCACGAACGTGTCGTCCCGGGTCACCTGCTCCAGCGCCCCGCCCCGCAGCAGGTAGGCCCGGGAGTCACCGACGTGGGCCAGCCCGATCGCGGTGCCGGAGCCGGCGAACAGCAGCGCGGTCAGGGTCGTACCCATCCCCTCCCGGGCCGGATCGGCCTCGACCGCCGCCCGGATCTGGGCGCTGGCCGCCTCGACCGCACTCCGCAGGCGGGGCACCAGCTCGTCGTCGGCCGTCGCGACGTCGAGCTGGGCGATCGCTTCGATAGCGATCTTGCTCGCCAGATCCCCGGCGGCCATCCCGCCCATCCCGTCGGCGACAGCGACCAACCAGTTTCCGGCATGGACCGAGTCCTGGTTCCCGCTCCGGATGAGGCCGCGGTCGGTCACCGCCGCGGAACGCAGCTTCAGGGTCATGGCTGGCAGCCTGCCAGGAAGAGGGCCGAAATGTCTCTAGTAGATCAGCATGCAGATGCCAAAGATCATGAAGAATTGCCGGTCCCGGTATCCTAAATCGGTACTTTTTTAGCATAACCGGCAGCATGGGAGCGTGGCCGCCGGACGACACGGCGACATTGATTGACACTCCGGAAACGCCCTGGCAACATCGTTGCAGATCTATGGGAGCGCTCCCAGAACGTCCCCCGGCCCCTGCACGGAAGGACCCCCGTGACCCGACCCAGACGACGCCGCGCGGTCGCGCTATTCGCCGCCACCAGCGCCAGCGTCCTCGCGCTGACGGCCCTCACCGTGGCCTCGGCCCACGCCGAGGAACGCGAACACATCGTCAACGGCAGCTTCGACGACGGCACCACCGGCTGGTGGGCCACCGACAACGTGACCCTCGCCGCCACCGACGGGCGGCTGTGCGCCACCGTCGGCGCCGGCACCGCCAACCCGTGGGACGCCAGCATCGGGCACAACGACATCCCACTCATCGACGGTGCGGCGTACCGCCTGACCTTCACCGCCACCACCGACGTGCCGGCCAGCGTCCGGGCGAACGTGCAGCTCAACGCCGCCCCGTACACCACCGTACTGAGCCGCCAGCTCGACCTGGGCCCGACGGCCGAGACGGTGACCGCCGAGTTCACCGCCAACCTCGACTCCCCCGACGGCACCTTCACGTTCCAGCTCGGCGGCGGCACCGCCGACTACACCCTCTGCCTCGACGACGTCTCGCTGATCAGCGACGACAGCGCGCAACCACCGCCCGGCGGGCCGGAACAGATCACCAACGGCGACTTCAGCGACGGCACCACCGGCTGGATCAGCTACGGCACCGCCAGCCCTCAGGTGGTCGACGGACGGCTCTGCGCGAACGTTCCCGCTGGTCTGGCGAACCCGTGGGACGCCGGCATCCTGCAGGAGGGTCTACCGCTGATCGCCGGCGAGGAGTACGCGATCGCCTTCGAGGTCAGCGCCGAACCCGCCGCGACCGTCCGCACCGTCGTGCAGCTCGGCGCCGACCCGTACACCGGCTACTTCAACCGCGACCTGACGCTGACCGGCGACCCGCAGCGCGTCGAGCAGACCTTCGTCGCCACCGAGGACACCGCCCGCGCCCAACTCGCCTTCCAGCTCGGCGGCAACGCCTCGGCGTACACGTTCTGCCTGGACGACGTGTCGCTGCGCGGCGGCGAGGAAGAACCACCGTACGAGCCGGACACCGGCCCCCGGGTCCGGGTCAACCAGGTCGGCTACCTGCCCGGTGGGCCCAAGAACGCGACCATCGTCACCGACGCCGAGACGCCCCTGGACTGGGCTCTGCACGCCGCCGACGGCAGCGTGGCCGCCAGCGGCACCAGCACCCCGCGCGGGCTCGACGCCGCCTCCGGCGAGCAGGTGCACACCGTCGACTTCTCCGCGTACCGAGGCACCGGCACCGGGTTCACCCTGGTCGCCGACGGCGAGACCAGCTACCCGTTCGCCATCTCCGGCGACATCTACCAGCAGCTGCGCTCCGACGCCCTGCAGTTCTTCTACATCCAGCGCAGCGGCATCGCCATCGACGGCGACCTGGTCGGCGAGGAGTACGCCCGCCCGGCCGGGCACCTGGGCGTGGCCCCCAACCAGGGCGACACCGACGTGCCGTGCCAGCCCGGGGTCTGCGACTACCGGCTCGACGTGCGCGGCGGCTGGTACGACGCCGGTGACCACGGCAAGTACGTCGTCAACGGCGGGATCGCCACCTACCAGCTGCTGAGCGCCTTCGAGCGGACCAAGACCGCGCCCAGCGCCGACGGCGGTGCCGCCCTGGCCGACGGCACCCTGCGGGTGCCCGAGCGGGACAACGGCGTACCGGACATCCTCGACGAGGCCCGCTGGGAGCTGGAGTTCCTGATGCGGATGCAGGTGCCGGCCGGTGAGCCGCTGGCCGGGATGGCCCACCACAAGATGCACGACCGGAACTGGACGGGCATGCCGATGCAGCCCGAGGACGACCCCGAGCTGCGCGAACTGCACCCGCCGTCGACCGCGGCCACGCTCAACCTGGCAGCGGTCACCGCTCAGTGTGCCCGGCTGTACGCCCCGTACGACGCCGCCTTCGCCGGCCAGTGCCTGACCGCGGCGAAGACCGCGTACGCGGCCGCCAGGGCAAACCCTGACCGGATCGCCGACCCCAACGACGGCAACGGCGGTGGCTCCTACAGCGACGGCGACGTCAGTGACGAGTTCTACTGGGCCGCCGCCCAGCTGTACCTGACCACCGGGGAGCAGGGATACCTGGCCGACGTGACGGCGTCACGGCACCACACCGCGAACGTCTTCGACCCCAACGGCTTCGGCTGGGGCAGCACCGCCGCGCTGGGTCGGCTCGACCTGGCCACCGTGCCCAACGGGCTGGCCCCGCAGGAGCGGGAACGGATCCGGGCGTCGGTGACCGATGCCGCCGACGCCTACCTGGCCACCCTGGCGGGTCAGGCGTACGGGCTGCCGTTGCCGGGCAACCGCGGCTCCTACTTCTGGGGCGGCAACAGCAACATCATCAACAACGCGGTGGTGCTGGCGACGGCGTACGACATGACCGGTGACGCCGCCTACCGCGACGGCGCGGTCCAGGCGATGGACTACATCTTCGGCCGCAACGCGCTGAACCACTCGTACGTCACCGGCTGGGGCACGGTCTACCCGCGCAACCAGCACAGCCGGATCTTCGCCAACCAGCTCGACCCGGACCTGCCGATCCCGCCGGCCGGATCGATCGCCGGTGGCGCCAACGCCGGTCTGGACGACCCGTTCGTCCGGGACCTGCTGGCCGGCTGCGCGCCGATGTTCTGCTACGTCGACGACATCGAGTCCTACGCGACGAACGAGGTGGCGATCAACTGGAACTCGGCGTTGAGCTGGATCGCGTCCTTCCTCGGCGACCAGGGTGACGCCGAGGCCGCTCCCGCACCGCTGGCCTGCCGGGCCGAGTACGTCAACTACGGTGCCTGGGCCGGCGGCGGCGGCTTCACCGCCCAGGTCGACATCACCAACACCGGCACCACCGCGATCGACGGCTGGACGGCCCGGTTCGCCTTCACCGGCGACCAGCGGCTACGCGAAGCCTGGCTGGCCGGGGTCACCCAGTCCGGTGCGACCGTGACGGCACGCAACGAGACCTACAACGGTCGGATCGGTCCGGGTGCCACGGTGATGTTCGGGCTGAACGCCACCACCGGTGGTGGCGCCAATCCGGCGCCGGAGCTGATCACCGTCAACGGGGTGGCCTGCTCCTGAGAACGTGATGGTGGTCGGCCCGTCGCTTCCGGCAAGGCGACCGGCCGACCACCATCGCCACCTGTCCGGGCATGTCAGTCCGGATCAGGGTCGGGTCCGGCCTGATCCGGGTCGGGTCCGGCCGGTCAGACCGGGTAGTCGTAGAAGCCCCGGCCCGACTTGCGGCCGAGCCGTCCGGCCCGGACCATCCGGCGCAACAGCGGCGGCGGGGCGTGGGTCGGCTCGCGGAACTCGGCATAGAGCGCGTCCGCGACGGATTCGAGCACGTCCAGACCGATCAGGTCGACCAGCCGCAGCGGGCCCATCGGATGCCGGCAGCCGCCGACCATCGCGTCGTCGATCTCGGCGGGCCGGGCGAAGCCGGACTCGGCCATCCGTACCGCCGCCATCAGGTACGGCACCAGCAGCGCGTTCACCACGAAGCCGACGCGGTCCGGCGCGTCGATCACCTGCTTGCCGAGCTGCTGGGCGAGCAGCTGCCGGGTACGGCGTACCGTCGTCGTGGTGGTCTGCAGCCCGGCGGTGAGCTCGACCAGCGGCATCACCGGCACCGGATGGAAGAAGTGGGTGCCCACCACCTGCTCCGGGCGGCTCACCGCCGCGGCCAGGTTTCCCACCGGGATCGACGACGTGTTGGTGGCGAAGATCGCCGTCGGGTCCTTCACCACCTCGTCGAGCAGGATGAACGCCTGCCGCTTGCGCTGCTCGTCCTCGACGGTGGTCTCCACCACGATCTGCCGGTCGGCCAACTGCCCGACGTCGGTGGTCAGCAGTACCCGGTGGTGGATCGCGGCGGCCGTCGCCGCGTCGTACACCGCACGTTCGACAGCCCGCCGCAGTGAGTCGGCGAGCCGGGCCCGGCCGGCGGCCAGGGACTGCTCGCTCGAACCCACCAGGACGACGTCGAGGCCGGCCCGGCCGGCCACCTCGGCGATACCGACCCCCATCTGTCCGCAGCCGAGGACGCCGACCCGGTCGATGCCCGCGTCGCCGTCGGCCGCCGTCGGTGGGTGGCCGCCCGCGACGGTGCCCGGGTCCCCGTCGGCCGGCGTCACCGGGTCGCCGTCCACCGCAGGAGTGCAGCACCGACCGACATGCCGGCACCGAAGCCGGCGAGGACGACCGACTGCCCGTCGTGCAGCAGGCCCGCCCGGTTCGCCACGTCCAGGGTCACCGGCACCGAGGCGCTGCCGATGTTGCCGTAGCGCTCGACGGTGCGGTGGGTGGCGGCGGCGGTGAGCCCGCAGCGGCCGGGCAGCTCGGCCACCAGGACGCCGTTGGCCTGGTGCGGCACGAAGTGGTCGACCTGTGCGGCGGGCAGCCGCTCCTCGGCGAGCAGCGCGGCGATCGTCGCGGGCACCCGGTCGACGACGAACTCGCTCACCCGCCGGCCCTGCATCCGCAGGTAGTGGGACCCGTCGGCGACGGTCCGCGCGGACGCGGGCCGACGGCTGCCGCCGGCGTCGATCCAGATCAGGTCACGGGCCGCGCCGTCGGCCACCAGCTTGAACCCGCACAGGCCGCCACCGTCGGCAGCACCGAGGACGGCCGCGCCGGCGCCGTCGCCGAGCAGGACAGCGGTACGCCGGTCCTGGAAGTCGAGGACCCGTGAGTAGATGTCCGCCGCGACCACCAGGGCCCGGGTCCCCGGTCGACGGGCGAGCAGGCCGTCGGCCAGTGCCAGCGCGTAGACGAAGCCGCTGCAGGCGATGTTGACGTCGAACGCGGCCGCGTTGCGGGCGCCGATCAGATCCTGTACGACGCAGGCGGTCGACGGCAGCGGGGCGTCGGGTGTCGAAGTGGACAGGATCAGGTAGTCGATCTCGTCCGGGTCGGTCCCGGCGTGACGCAGAGCCTGCTCGGCGGCGGACGCGGCCAGGTCCGAGGTGGCCTCGTGCGGCGCGGCGTAGCGGCGGGTCCGGATCTGCGTACGGGTGTCGATCCAGTCGGGGTCGACCCCGACACGGGCCGCGACCTCCTCGTTGTGCACCTCGTCCTTCGGCAGGTACGAACCGGTGCCCAGAATGGCCACGGATGGTGTTCTCACCGCTGCTGCCCTCCGCTGAATGCTGCCGGGGCCGGACCGGTCGGCCTGGGTCGTGGCGGCCCGGTCCGGTGGCGGATGGTCAGTCTCGTCGACGCCGGGTGCGGTATCCAGCGCGCGGAGAGGCGGGTAGCGCGATCACCGTCCACCCGGCGACGGGTCCTGCCGAGACCGGCCGCCCGGTGACTGGTCCTCGCAGGACCAGCATGGTCGTGACCTGGCTACCTCGGTGATCCGCCGCTGGTGGCACGGCTGCCGGTCAGCCGCCGAAGATCGGGGACTTGCCGTTGTCACCCGCGCGCGTGTAGAAAGCGAAAGGTAACTGAGCGGAACTCATCGATGTCTCGTGGTAATCGTCAGGCATCACTGGTGGGGCCCGCGAGGTGGGCCGCCGGCTGTGCTCGGGCCCGGCGAGCCGGGCCGCCTCGATCTTTACCCATGGCGGCGGACACCCGCCGGATCGCCACCGCGGCACACCGCCGGTGGCAGTAGTCGACGGGGAAGGAATCCGATGACAGAGTGGAAAGCCTGGCGTGACGAGATCCCGGTGTGCTCCGACTCGGAGCACGACCACGACGCTGCCGCCGACAGCCCGGCGCGCCAGCGCACCGGCGAGACGTTCCTTCGGGCCCTCGGCTCCTTCTTCACCTCGCGACGAATCCGCCGTGACCCTT
Organism: Solwaraspora sp. WMMA2101; assembly: GCF_049179175.1. NCBI lineage: Bacteria > Bacillati > Actinomycetota > Actinomycetes > Micromonosporales > Micromonosporaceae > Solwaraspora > Solwaraspora sp. WMMA2101. Next base: position 635,081 of record NZ_JBMHMA010000006.1, read on the forward strand.
CCGCCGTCGGGCTGCCCGCCGACATCCGGCGGCGCACCCCCGGGCTGCGCCGCGAGGAGGTGGCGGTGCTGGCCGGCGTCAGCCCGACCTGGTACACGCGGCTGGAGCAGGGCCGCAACCTGGCGCCCTCCACGGAACGGCTGCAACGGGTCGCCGAGGTGCTGGGCCTGACCGATCAGGAACGTCGCTACCTGTTCGAGCTGCGCCGGGTCGCCCAGGAGCCACCGGTGCGGCGCACCGCCCGGGTGGCGTTGCGTGAGGCGCTGAGCATGGTGGCCGACATGTCGCACCGCTACCCCGCCTACGTCTGCAATGAGTACGGCGACGTGCTGGCCTGGAACCCGGCCACCACCCAGTGGTACACCGACTTCGGTCGGCAACCGGAGTACCGGCGCAACATCGTCTGGTGGATGTTCACCGACCGGCAGGCCCGCGACCGGCTGGCGAACTGGCCGGACGAGGCGCGGTCGATCGTGGCGCACCTGCGCCGGTCGTCGGTCAACTGGCTCGGTGAGTCCCGACCGAGCCAACTGGTCCATGACCTTCGGATCAGCAGCCCCAGCTTCCGCCGGATCTGGGACGCCCACCCCGTCTGTGACCACCAGCCGTGGATCCGGCGCTTCCGGCGACCGGACGGCTCCGGCATCGTGGGCCTGCGGCTGCTGGTGCTGCACGACGCCACCTCGTCGGCGCTGAGCCTGTTCCTGCATCTGCCGGCCGACAGCCGGCCCACCACGCCGGACCGGCGACCCGTCACCGGCGAGGGCCGGGCCGGCTACCTCGGCAGTGCCGCAGGGCTGGCAACCGGCCAGCCGAGCACCGCGCGGGCGCTGATCCTGATCGGCGCCCCGGAAGCCACCCTGACCCGGTCCGACCGGGACGGCTACCGGGCCGCCTGACCCGCCGGCCCGCCGTGTCGGGCCGATCTCCGCGTACGCCGCGCCGGCCTGCTCAGCCGGGCAGCGGCTGGCCGCCGGTCAGCGCCAGCAACTGCGGGTAGGTCGTGGCGAACATCGTGTACTCGTCCCCGCCACCGGCCCACACCTGCGGGAAGTCGGCCAGGTGCTGGTCCACCAGGGTCGGCAACGGTCGTGGATGGCCCAGTGGCGCGACTCCACCCACCCGCTGGCCGGTCGCGGCGTGCACCAGTTCCGGGCTGGCCCGGCGGACCTTGGCGGCACCCAGCTGTGCGGCGACCAGCGTGGTGTCCACCCGGTGCGCGCCGCTGGCGAGCACCAGCACTGGTGCGCCGTCGGCCGCGAAGACAAGGCTGTTGACGATCGCACCGACCGCGCAGCCCAGCTCCCGCGCGGCGTCCGCCGCCGTCGGCACCGCCACCGGCAGCACCCGGACCTCGCCGGTCACCCCCCACTGACGAGGGTCGACGTTCCCCTGCTCACTCACCTGCGCACCGTACCTGACCCGACCGGGGGTGGGCGGGACGAGGCTGGTCGCGTCAAGACCACGCTCCGGGCGCGCTGGATACCTGTGGAGGCGCGGGTGAGTCTGTTGCCTGGCAACCACGCAGGACGGTCGATCCGCCGTCCACCGACACGCACGTGGAGCTCTCCTTGCCTTCATCCGCACACCTTCCCCTCTCTCCCCACCAGCGAGACGTCTGGGTGGCGGCGTCCCGGTTCCCGCACCTGCCGCAGTTCAACTGCTGCATCTACGACCGGTTCGACGGCCGGGTGGACGTGCCGGCGCTGCGCGACGCCCTGGCTGCCGCGATCGCCCGCAACGACTCGTTCCACCTGCGCTTCGACGAGGCCGACGGCACGCCGTGGCAGTGGTACGAGCCGGCCGCGCCGGTGGTCGAGATCGTCGACTTCACCGCCACGCCCGACCCGGCGGCGGCGTGCGCGGCATGGATCGCCGACCGTTTCGACCGCCCGTTCCCGCTGCACCGCCAACGCCTCTACGGACTGTGGATTCTTCGGGAGAGCGAGTCGGTGGTCTACGCCTACGTGCAGTGTCACCACATCGTCTGCGACGCCTGGGGCCTCAACGTACTCGTCGGCCAGGTTCGCGACGACTACGCCCACCGGGTACGGAGCGGTCGGCCGGCCCACGTGGACGCACCGTCCTACGTGCAGTCGGTGCTCGACCAGCAGGAGCAGATCGACGACGTCCGCGCCGGGGCCAGCAGCTTCTTCCGGTCGTACCTGCGCGATGTGGAGCCGGCGCTGTTTCACCGGCGCAGCCCCGCCGGCACCCGGCGTACGGCGATCGAACGCTTCACGGTCGACCGGGCCCTGATCGACCGGATCCGGGCCGGCGGGGACAGCCCGTTCGCCTTCCTGACCGCGGTGATCGCCGGCTACCTGGGCCGGGTGCACCGCAGCGACGAGGTGCTCGTCGGCGTCTCGCTGCTGAACCGGCTCACCGGGACCGAGCGGGCGCTCACCGGCCACTTCGCCAACACCCTGCCGATGCGGGTGCCGCTGGGCGAGGGACGGTCCGTGCGGGCCGTGGTGGACCAGATCCGCCAGGACACCCGGCAGCTCAAACGCCACGAACGCTACCCACTCGGCGACCTGCTGCGCGACCTGCGTGCCAGCGGGGCCGGCCATCGCCAACTGTTCGACGTCACCATCTCCTACATGCGCTGGTCGGCGCCGGTGCCGGTACCGGAGGCCAGCTACCGCACCGTGGCCACCAACCCGTCGCACGATCCGGATGCGCTCGCCGTACTGATCAACGAACTCGACGAGGTCAGCGACGTCGTGGTGGAGCTCGGCTACGGCTGCGACGTGTTCGACGAGGACCTGCCCATCGCCCAGGTCGGTCGGCAACTGACCACCCTGCTGCGCCACGCGCTGGCCGAGCCGGCGACCGCCCTCGCCGCGCTGCCCCTGCTCACCGGGGCCGAGATCGACGAACTGGTCGCCGGGCACACCGACCCGCCGGTGCCGTACCCGCACGACGCCACCCTGGCCGGCCTGTTCGCCGCCGCCGTGGACCGGCATCCGGACCGGGTCGCGGTCGTCGACGACGCGAGTGAGCGGCAGCTCACCTTCGCCGACCTGGCCCGCAGCGTCGACGCGCTCGCCGCCGAGCTGCGCGGCCGGGGTGTCGGGGCCGACGACCGGGTGGCGGTGCTCGCCGCCCGCAGCCTGGAACTGGTCGTCGCGTTGCATGCCGTGGCGCGGGCCGCAGCGGCGTACGTACCGGTCGATCCGGGCTACCCGGCACAGCGGATCGCGACGCTGCTCGCCGACAGCGCCGCCCGGATCGTCCTGACCGACGGGTCCGCGTCGGCCGCCGACGCCCTGGCCCGGATGCCGGCTCCCGGTTCGACGGTGGTCCCGGTGACGCCGTGGCTGACCGGGGCACCCGACGGTACGACGGCGGCGTTCCCCCGACCGACCGATCTCGCCTACGTCATCTACACCTCCGGCTCCACCGGCCGGCCGAAGGGAACGATGGTGGAGCACCGGTCGGTGGTCAACCGACTGCACTGGATGCAACGCCGGTACCCGATCGGCGCCGACGACGTGCTGCTGCAGAAGACACCGAGCTCGTTCGACGTGTCGGTGTGGGAGCTGTTCTGGTGGTCGTTCACCGGTGCCCGCCTCGCGCTGGCCCCGCCGGGCAGCGAACGGGATCCGGACCAGCTGCTGCAGGTGATCGAACGGTGCCAGGTCACCGTGATCCACTTCGTACCGTCGATGCTCGGACCGCTGCTGGACCTACTGGAGAGGGCCCCGCAGCGTCGCCGGCAGGCCGTCACTCTGCGGCTGGTCTTCGCCAGTGGAGAGGCGCTGACACCCGAGCGGGTACGGCAGTTCAACCGGATCTTCCACGCCGACCCGCCGGCCGGTCGGCCGCTGCCCCGGTTGGTGAACCTCTACGGCCCGACCGAGGCCACCGTCGACGTGTCGTACTACGACTGCCCGACCGGGCCGCAGGCCGTGGTCGACCGGGTGCCGATCGGCCGGGCGATCGACAACATCCGGCTGTCCGTGCTCGACGCGCACGGCACCCCGCAACCGCCCGGGATCGCCGGCGAGCTGTGCGTCAGTGGCGTCGGGGTGGCCCGGGGATACCTCGACCGGCCGGACCTGACCCGGGACCGGTTCGTCGCCGACCCGTTGCGCCCCGGCGAACGGATGTACCGCACCGGTGACCTGGCCCGCTGGCTCGCCGACGGGAACCTGGAGTACCTCGGCCGGCTCGACGAGCAGGTCAAGATCCGGGGCAACCGGGTGGAGCTCGGCGAGGTCCGACGCCACCTGGCGACGCTGCCCGGGGTGCGCGACGCGGTGGTGGTCGACCACCGGTCGGCGACCCACGGCACCCGGCTGGTCGGCTACTACGTCGCCGACCAGCCGATCGACCCGACCGACCTGCGCACCGGGCTGGCCCGGTCGCTGCCGGACTTCATGGTGCCGAGCTTCTTCGTCCGCATCGACGCGGTGCCGCTCACTCCCAACGGCAAGACCGACCGTCGGGCGCTGCCGGATCCAGCCGCCGGCCCGCACGGCGCGGACCGGCCGCGTACCCCCACCGAGCAGACGCTGGCCGGGATCTGGTCCGACGTGCTCGGGGTCGACCAGGTCGGGGTCTGGGACAACTACTACGGAGTCGGGGGCGACTCGATCCTGATGCTGCGGCTACGGGCCGAGGCGGCCCGGCACGGACTCGCGTTGACCCTGGGCGATCTGGTCCGCTGGCCGACCATCGCCGAGCAGGCGGCCCAGGCCGATCGGGCCGCCGCCACGGTCGCCGTGGCCGGCCCGGCAACGGCTTCGGCCGAGGCGGCACCGCCGCAGCCGTTCGACCTGATCACCGACCGGGACCGGGCCCGGCTGCTGCACGCCGCGGACGCGTACCCGATCTCGCGGCTCAGTCTGGGTCTGCTCTTCCACAGCCGGGAGCGGGAGTCGTCGGCCGTCTACCACGACGTGTTCCGCTACACACTGCGGTTGCCCTGGGATGCGCAGGCGTTGCAGGCGGCGATGGATGCGCTGGTCTCGCGGCACCCGGCGTTGCGTTCGTCGTTCGACCTCGCCGGCTACTCCGAACCGCTGCAGATCGTGCACCACCGGGTCGCCGGCGCTCTGACGGTGACCGACCTGCGCGAGGTCGACGCCGAGACCGCGCAGCGGACCATCCTGGCCCACGTCGAGCACCGGCGGTTCCACCGGTACCGCTTCGATCAGCCACCGCTGTACCAGCTGCACGCCTTCCCCCGCGCCACCGCGGTCGACCTCGTCCTGAGCTTCCACCACGCGCTGCTGGACGGCTGGAGCGTGGCCAGTCTGGTGCACGAACTGGTCAGCGACTACCAGCACCGGACCGGTCAGGCGGTGGCGGCACCCGTACCGGCGCCGACGGTCAGCGGGGCGGAGCTGATCCGCCTCGAACGGGCCGCGCTCGCGTCGCCGCACGCCCGCGCGTACTGGCAGGAGCTGCTCGACGGTGCCGAACCGACCCAGGTCGAAGGGTTCCGGGCGTACCAGCCGCCGACCGGCGAGCAGCTCATCGTCGTCGAGCAGCCGGTGCCGCCCGCGCTGCGCCACGGCGTCCGCCGGCTCGCCGCCGAACTGGCGGTGCCGGTCAAGTCGGTGCTGTTCGCCGCGCACTGCCTGATGCTGCAGCTGTTCAGTGGCGCGCCCGAGGTGGTCACCGGCCTGGTCACCCACGGCCGGCCCGAGGTCGCCGGCGGCGACCGGGTCGCCGGGCTGTTCCTCAACACCCTGCCGGTACGGGTCACGACGTCCGACGGCGCGTGGGCCGACACGGTACGGCAGGTCCACCTCGCCGAGCAGCAGGCGCACCCGTACCGCCGGTTCCCACTGAGCGAGATCATCCGGCTGATGGACGGGCAGCGGCTCGGCACCGCGTTCAACTACGTCCACCCGCACGCGCTGGCCCCGCTGGTCGCCGGGCCGACGCCGGTGCTCACCGGGCTGCAGGTCTGGGAGGAGACCAGTTTCACCCTGCTGCTCAACGCGATCCTCGATCCGGCCGATGACCAGTTGCGGTTGCGGGTCGACTGCGCGGGCACGGTGTTCACCAGGGACCAGGCGGACCTGTACGCGCAGACCTACCTGCGCATCCTGGACCGGCTCACCCGGCACCCGCAGCAGGCTCGTGACTGGGGCTTCCTGGTCGCCGGCGACGACACCACCGATGGCGTCACGGTACGCCGACCGGCCGGCGAGCCGACCGACGTGGTCCGGCAGTTCCGGGGCCAGGCTGCCCGTACGCCGGACGCGCCCGCGATCGGCGACGGTGCCCGGCGATGGACGTACCGGGAGCTCGACGAGGTCACCGGGCGGATCGCCGCCCGCCTGCGGGCCCTCGGGGTGGGACCGGACGTGCCGGTCGGTGTGGCGATGGACCGCAGCGCGGAACTGGTCGCCGTCGTACTCGGCATCTGCCGCAGCGGTGGGGCGGTCGTCCCGCTGGACGTCAGCTATCCCCGGGAGCGGATCCGGGCCGTGCTGGAGATCGCCCGGCCGGTCCGGATCGTCGCCCACCGGGCACACCGGGGCCTGCTCGGCGACGGGTCGGACCCGACCACGCTGCTCGACATCGACGCCCTGATCGCCAGCGACGGTGACGCCCTGATCGCCAGCGATGGTGACGCCCTGTTCGCCGACGACGGCGCCGGACCGGCCGCGTCGCCGGACCTGGACCTGGACCTGGAGAGCATCGCCTGCATCCTGTTCACGTCCGGCTCGGCCGGCCGCCCCAAGGGCGTCGAGCTGACCCACCGGCTGTGGGCGAACTACGTGCAGTGGCAGGTGTCGGTACCGACCGGCGCGGGCGCGCCCCGTACGTTGCAGTTCGCCCCGCTCGGCTTCGACGTGTCGTTCCAGGAGATCTTCTCCACCCTGGCCTGCGGCGGCGAGCTGCGGATCATCAGCGAGGCGGACCGGCGCAACCCGTCGGCGCTGCTGCGCACCGTCGACGAACACCAGGTGGAACGGGTCTTCCTGCCCTACGTCGCGCTCCAGCAGTTCGCCGAGGCGGTCGATGCGCTCGACGTCGTCCCGCAGGCGCTGCGCGTGATCGTCTCCTCCGGTGAGCAGTTGCGCATCACCGAGGAGATCCGTCGGCTCTGCCGGCGGCTGCCGGGCCTGCTGTTGGAGAACCAGTACGGCCCGACCGAGACGAACCTGGCCTCCACCTGGCTGATGTCCGGGGATCCAGACCGGTTCCCGGTGCTGCCGCCGATCGGCCGGGCGATCAGCGGCGCGCAACTGCACGTGCTCGACGACCGGCTGCGGCCGGTCCCGACGGGCGCGCCCGGGGAGATCTACCTCGGCGGAGCCTGCCTGTCCCGCGGCTACCGGGACCAGCCCGAACTGACATCCCGGGCGTTCCTGCCGCACCCGGACCGGCCCGGCGCCCGGCTGTACCGCACCGGCGACGTCGCGATGGTGCTGCCCGACGGCGACGTGGTCTGGTTGGGCCGACGGGACACCCAGGTGAAGATCCGCGGCTTCCGGGTGGAGCTGGCCGAGGTGGAGGTCGCACTGCTGCGGGCCGCCGAGGACCAGCCGGCGGTCCGTGCGGTGGCGGTGGTGGCCCACCGGCGGGAGGCCGGCGACGCCCTGCTCGTCGCGTTCCTGGTCGGCGACGCCGACGTCGTCGACGTCTCCGATCTGGGCAAGCGGCTGCGGGTCAGCCTGCCGGACTACATGGTGCCGGCGCATTTCGTCTGGCTGCCCCGGCTGCCGGTGACCCCGAGCGGCAAACGCGACGACGCCGCGTTGCGCCGGCTCCCGCTGCCCACCGCCACGGCCGGCCGGCCGGCACCGGCCCGCGACGGCTACGAACGGGCGCTGGCCGAACTCCTGGCCGACCTGCTGGGGCTGCCACAGGTCGGCATCCACGACAACTTCTTCGATCTCGGTTGCACCTCGGTGGCCGCGATGCGCCTGGCGGTCACGGTCGAGCAGCGCTACGGCGTCCACCTGCCCATCGCCGCGCTCGTCGCCGCCCCGACCGTCGCCGAGCTGGCGGTACGGCTCCGGCAGCGGTCCGCGCCGGTCGCCTTCGACCCGCTCGTCCCGCTGCGCCGCGACGGCACCCGGCCGCCGCTGTTCCTGGTGCACCCGCTCGGCGGCAACGTGCTCTGCTACGTACCGCTGAGCCGGCACCTGCCGGCGGACCAGCCGGTGTACGCGCTGCAGGCGGCCGGCGCGGACCCCGGAGCCGAGCCGCTGCGCAGCCTGCCGGAGCTGGCCGCCAGCTACCTGACGGCGGTACGGCGGGTGCGCCCCACCGGCCCGTACGTGTTCAGCGGCTGGTCGTTCGGCGGCTTCGTCGCCCTGGAGATGGCCGCCCAGCTACGCCGGGCGCAGCCGGACGCGGCGGTACGGGTGATCCTGCTCGACTCGATCACCCCCGGTACGCCGACACCGGACGCGGTGGCCGACGACGCCCTGCTGGAGTGGTTCTTCTGGGAGCTGTGCTGGTTCGAGCGCGGCGCCACTCCCACCGAGGCGCTGCCCGGCGGGTTGCCCGAGCGCGGCGACCGGCTCGATTTCATTCTGCGGCGGGCGGTGGCGGCCGGTGTGCTGCCCGACGGTAGTTCACGCGGCGTGGTCGAGCGACTGTTCGGGGTGTTCCAGGCGAACTGGCAGGCGCTGCTCGACCACCGGCCACCGCCGTACGTCGACCCGATCGTGCTGCTACGGGCCAGCGGTGAGCTGCCGGCAGCGCTGCGCCCGATGCACGAGGCCGCCCACAGCCGCCACGCCGACCCGGACAACGGGCTGACCGACTGGGCCGGCGGTGGCCTCACCGTCGTGGAGGTCCCCGGCGACCATCTCGACCTGCTCGACGAACCCCACGTCCGGGTGCTCGCCGACCGGCTGAACGCCTGTCTCGTGTCCGACCCGACGCCACCGCAACCTTCTGTCGAGGAGTGAGCCAATGAGCAGTCCACCGCCGACGGCCATCGTCGTCGGTGCCGGGATCGGCGGTCTGACCGCCGCCGCAGCGCTGCGCCGCACCGGCTACCAGGTCAGGATCTTCGAACGGGCCACCGACCTGCTGCCCACCGGCAGCGCTCTGGCGCTGACCTGCAACGCGTCGGTCGCACTGCGCCAGATGGGCATCGAGCTGAACCTCGACGGTCGGGCCGTGCAGTGGGACCGGCTGCACTTCAAGTCCGCCGCCGGTCAGGTGATCCGCACCATTCACTACCGACACTTCATCCAGGAGTTCGGAGTGCCCATGCTGGCGGTGCACCGCGCCGATCTGCAACAGGCGCTGCTGGAGCAGGTCGGTGAGGAATCGGTAACCCTCGGCGCGACCGCGACCGGGTACGACATCGACGGCGATCAGGTCCAGGTGACCTTCAGCGACGGGCACACCGTACGCGGCGACGTCCTGATCGGCGCCGACGGAATCCGGTCGGCGATCCGCCGACAGCTGCTCGGACCGGAGGAGCTGCGCGACGGCGACTACATCTGCTGGCTCGCAACGCCGCACTTCACCCATACCCGGGTGACCCCCGGCTACGCCGCGCACTACTGGGGACGCGGCCGACGGTTCGGGCTCGCCGACATCGGCAACGGCCGGGTCTACTGGTGGGGCACCATGAACATGCCCGGTGAGGCCGCCCGGACCTGGAAGGGCGACCGGGAGGAGATCGAGCGGACCTACGCCGGCTGGGCCGACGAGGTCGGTGCCGTCCTGCGGGCCACGCCGGAGGACACCATCATCACGATCCCGGCCCAGGACCGCCCGTTCCGTGGCTCGTGGGGCACCGGTCCGGTGACCCTGCTCGGCGACGCCGCCCACCCGATGATGACCAGTCTGGGTCAGGGCGCGGCGATGGCGGTCGAGGACGGCGTGGTGCTCGCCCAGTGCCTGGCCGGTGCCGACACGATCAGCGCCGGGCTGCGCGCCTACGAGGACGCCCGCCGCCCCCGTACCCACCAGATGGTGCAGGCGTCGTACGCGCTGAGCCGCATCGAGCAGGCCGAACATCCGCTGGCCGTGCTCGGCCGCCGGGTGTACTTCCGGTGGGTGCCGCAACGCTCGATCGACGCGCGCAACCGGGCGGCACTGACCTTCCAGGGGGCGTCGTGAGCAGCCGGCCGGCCACGACCGGGCCGGTATCGGCGAAGGCGGTCGTCGACCGGGAGCTGAGCCCGGTCGAACGCTGGTACTGGATCGCCGACCAGCTCTCACCGCTCACCGTGATCGGCCGGGTCCGGGTGCACGCCACGATCGCGGGCCCGGTGCTGCGCGCGGCGCTGGACGCGGTGCAGCGACGGCATCCGCTGCTGCAGGTCGCGATCCGCGCCGACGAGGACGGACGACATCCACGGTACGTACCCACCGACCGGCCGGTCCCGCTGCGCGAGCCCACCGCCGCCGGGCCCGACGACGCGGACAGCTGGGTGCGGTGGTGCAACGAACACGAGCTGGTCGACCCGATCGACCGGCACACCGGCCCGCTGGCCAGGGCGACCGCCCTGACCATCGGCGGCGACGCACCACCGGCGGTCGATCTGATCATCGCCCTGCCGCACGGCGTCGCCGACGGCACCACCGTGCTCGCCCTCGTCCGGCAGTGGGCGCAGCAGTGCGCCCGGCTCGCCGCCGGACCCGACGACGGTGCCGCCCCGCCACCGCTGGGGCCGGCCGCCGCCGCGTCGGCGTGGTCGCCGGCCCGCGAGCGCGCCCTGCCGCCCCCCGACGACCTCCTACCGGAGCCGCACCGGGGGGCGGCCGGGGCCGCCGTACTGCAGGCCAAGCAGGAACGCGACGAACGGGACGTCGGCCTATACCGGCCGGCCCGGTTCGAACCCGGGCGGTACGTACCGTTCGAGCGGCGCCGTACCGGCCTGATCCACCGGGAACTCTCCGCCGACCAGCTCACCGCGCTGGCCGACGCCTGCCGGCGGGAGGGCACGACCGTCCACGGGGCGCTGGTGGCGGCACTGGCCGGCGCGGTGGCGGCCGAGCGGTCCGACGTCGTGTACCTGATGATCGGCTCGCCGATCGACTTCCGTGGAGCGTTGGAGCCGCCGGTCGGTCCGGACGAGGTCGGCACCTACGTGGCGACCGTACCGTCGCTGGTGGACTGCCGGCCCACCGCGACGGTGTGGGACCGGGCCCGGTCGGTCAGCGCCGACGTCGCCCGACGCCGGGATCTCGGCGAGCACCTCGCCCTGGTGAACCTGGTCCGCGGCGGCTGCCCGCCGACCGTGGCCGAGGGCCGTCCGTTCCTGGAGTTCATGGAACAGACCAGCCCGATCAACCTGTGCGTGTCCAACGTCGGCCGGTACGACCTCCCCGACCGGCTCGGCGACTGGGCGCTGTCCGGTGCGCAGTTCGTGACGGGGCTGTCGGTCAACGGCTACTTCGTCGCCACCGTCACCACCAGCGGAGGGCGGCTGTTCTGGAACTTCACCTACGTCCGGGAGGCAGTGGACGAGCAACGGGCCGTCGCCCTGGTCGACACCTGCCTGCACACCCTGCTGACCGCGCTGGCAGCCGCCCGCACCGAACAGGAGGACACCCATGTGGACCAGTCGTGAGCCGGTACCGCCGCAGGGACGCTGGGTGCTGGTCACCGGCGCGTCGTCAGGACTGGGCCGGCAGGCCACGGTCGACCTGGCCCGGCACGGCTTCACCGTGTTCGCCGCCGTGCGGCGGGCCGCTGACGGCGCGCAGCTGCGGGAGGCCGCCGCCGGAGCCGGTGCCGGAACCGGCACCGTCCGCCCCGTACTGCTGGACGTCACCGACGACGCGACGCTGCAGCGCGCCGCGGAGGAGGTCGCCGCCGAGACCGGCGCGGCGGGCCTGTGGGGGCTGGTCAACAACGCCGGGATCTGCGTCACCGCGCCGCTGGAGTGCGTCACCCGCGAGGAGTTGCGGACCCAGCTGGAGACCAACGTCGTCGGGTCGGTGATGGTCACCCGGGCGATGCTGCCGGCGCTGCGCCGGGGCGGCGGCCGGATCGTGAACGTCACGTCGGGGCTCGGCACGGTCGCGGTGCCGTACCTGGGGGCGTACGCGGCGTCGCAGTTCGCCAAGGAGGCGCTCAGCGACATCATGCGCCGGGAGCTGCGCGCCTTCGGCATCGCGGTGAGCGTCGTACAGCCCGGCGCGATCATGACCCCGATCTGGCGCAAGACCCGGGAGACGGCGTTGCGCACCCTGCAGGCGGCACCGGAGTCGGTGGCCGGCCTGTACCGGTCGTCGTTGCTGAGCTTCGTCGACGCCAACGAACAGGGCGCCCTCGCCAGCACCACCACGATGCAGGACTTCGCCGACGCGGTCCGCACCGCGCTGACCGCGCACCGGCCGAAGATCCGCTACGTCGTCGGCGCCGACGTCAAGAAGGCCCGGTTCATGACCCGGCTGTTGCCGGCGTCCGCCTTCGACCGTCAGCTCGGCGCGATCGTCGGCCCCCCGCCGGCCGTCGGCCGGGAACCCGCCAGCACCTCGCCCGGCCGCTGAGGAGACCTCGTGACCCACGCACCGCAACATGCCACCCTGATCCTCGGCGAAGAGATGATCTCGCCGCTGCATCCGCTCTACGACGGGCTGCGGGTCGACGGACCGGCCCGCCCGGCGTACCTCGCCACAGACCATCCGGTATGGATCGTCACCCGTTACGACGACGTCCGGACCGTCCTGGCCAGCCCGCACGTGGCCCGGGACGCGACCGCCGCCGCCGAACTGTTCACCACGGTCACCGGCGTGCACCGACCGGTGATCGGCGGCACGCTGATCGGGCACATGCTCAACGCCGACCCCCCGGACCACACCCGGCTGCGGTCGCTGGTGACCCGGGCGTTCACCACCCGGCGGGTGGAGCACCTGCGGCCCCGGGTGGAGCAGATCGCCGACCGGCTGCTCGACGCGATCGCCGACCAGGACCAGGTCGACCTGATGTCCAGCTACTGCTTCCCGCTGCCGCTGGCCGTCATCGGCGACATGCTCGGGATCCCCGCCGACGGCCAGGAACGGTTCCGGGGCTGGGCGCAGCAGCAGGCCACCCCGCTGTCACCGGACGCCGCCGAGGCGGTCGCCGCCGAGATCACCGCCTACCTGGAGGAGCTCATCGCGGCCAAGCAGGCGCATCCCGCCGACGACCTGCTGACCGCGTTGATCCAGGCTCGCGACGACGGCGACCGGCTCAGCGGGTCCGAGCTCGTCGCCATGACCTACCTGATGATCATGGCTGGTTTCGAGACGACCATGAACCTGATCGGCAACGGCGTACTCACCCTGCTGCGCCACCCGGACCAGCTCGCCGCGATCCAGGCCGACCCGGGCCTGCTGCCGAAGGCGATCGAGGCGTACCTGCGCTACGACGGCCCGGTGCTGATGTCGATGCTGCGGTTCACCACCGCCCCCGTCCAGGTCGGTGAGGTGACCATCCCGGAAGGTGCCTTCCTGCTCGCCTCCCTGGCGCACGCCAACCGCGATCCGCAGCGCTTCGCGCCGCAGGAGGCGTACGACGTACGCGGCCCCTCCGACGGCCACCTCGGCTTCGGCCACGGCATCCACTACTGCATCGGTGCCCCGCTGGCGCGGGTCGAGGGCCAGATCGCGATCGGCCGGCTGCTGCGGCGTTTCCCGCGGCTGTCGCTGGCCGCGCCGGTGGAGAGCCTGCGCTGGCTGGACACCACGTTCCTGCGCGCACTGATCAGCCTGCCCGTATCGACGAAAGGCGCCTGAGCATGCCCACCGGAGCCACTGCCCGTACCGCCGCCGAGCGGTTGTTCGCCCACCACCTCGACCTGCTCGAACGCGCCGCCATCGCCGACTGGGTCGCCCTGTTCACCTCCGACGGCGTGCTGGAGTTCCCGTACGCCCCGGCGGGCTGGCCGGCCGTCTTCCGTGGCCACGAGCAGATCCGCGAACAGATGGACAAGTACGCCGAGAACCTGTCACTGCGCTTCGACGAACTGCGGTTCCACCCGAGCGCCGCGCCGGACCTGGTGGTCGCCGAGTTCACCGGCACCGGCACCGCGTTGGCCACCGGGCTGCCGATGCACCAGACGTACATCTCGGTGGTGTGGACCTCCGGCGATCGGATCCGCCACTACCGGGACTTCTGGAACCCGACGGTCGTCCTGGCCGCGCTGGGTGGGGAGGCCGCAGCCGCCGAGGTGGCCCGTGGTTGAGCCGACCGCCGGCCGCCTCGTCGTGAGACCGGCCGGTCCCAGCGCCGACCCGACCCGACGGGGTCGAGCCCGATGACCGCAGGAGTACGTGCCGTCGTCGCCCACCCCGGGTTCGCCGGGCCGCCGCCGGTCGACCGCGACGCGGCGACCCGGCGGTTGGCGCAGCTGCACCGGCAGCGGGCCGCCGCGCTGGCCGCCGACTGCCCCGGTGACGACATCCGCTCCCAGTGGCGGACCCGCGCCTTCCCCGTGCTCGCCGCCCTGGCACCGGTGATGACCTCGACCGAAGGGGAGATCACCTACCCGGGCGACCCGATGTGCCTGTACGCGGCGTTGAGCGTCACCGTCGACGCGGCTCTGCAGTCGGCGGCCGCCGCCCCCGAGCACCGCGCCGCCTTCCCCGGACTCTGCCCCGACTGGGGCGCGGCCCCGTCGAAGGCCTACCGGCTCGCCGCGCAGCACGGACCACGGGGCTGGCACGCCGCAGACAGCAACTCCGACCGCAGCGTCTTCGACCCCCGTGTCTGGGACGCGCCCGCGCGTGCGCAGTTGCGCGACGACGTCCGCCGTCGTCGGCCCCGGGTCTTCCTGGTCAGCACCGTCTCCCCCGGCCACCGGTACGCGCTGCAGATGGCCGAGCTGGTGAAACAGGAGGTCCCCGACTGTCTGGTGGTGTTCGGCGGACGGCACATCGACGAGACGATGCGCTACCGCCCGGACGGCACCCTCGCGCTGGAGTACAGCGCCACCCTGCGGGCCATCGACGAGGGCCGGGCCCGGCCGGTGGTCGACTTCCTCATCTCCGGTGACGGCTACTTCAGCCTGCACCTGCTGATGCAGGCCATCGCCCTGTCGATGGACGTGCGCACCCGCGCCACCGACGTCGACGAGGTGGTGGCGACGCTGGACCTGCTCGCCGCCGCCGGCGAACAGATCCCCGGCACGTCCCTGCTGTGCGCGCGTACCGCCGACGCGGTGCACGCCTTCCCGGTCAAGGGTGCCGCCTACGACCTGGCCGACCTGCCGATGCCGTACCAGGGTTTCGCGATCCGCGCCCGGTTCCCGGTCTTCCCCCGCCCCGACGGCACGCCGGCACGCACCGCCCACATGACCGTCTCCAACGCCTGCCCGTACCACTGTGACTTCTGCTCGGAGGCGGCGCCGCTCGCCGGCGGGCTGCGACGGTTCCGGACCGAACCGGTGGCCGCCGCCCTGGAACGGATCTGCGCGTGCGCGAGCTACGGAGCCGAGGCGGTCTTCTTCGACGACTCGATCTTCTGGAGTGGCAATTTTCCGCTCATCCGGGCCTTCTGCACGGAGTTGGCCGCGCTGCGGGCGGCCAGTACCCCGGCGGAACTGCCGCCCCGGTACCGCAAATGGATCGAGGACGAGGGCGACTGGCAGCGGCTGCGGCAGTTGCGTTTCGGTGGGCAGGTCACCGTCGACCTGTTGACCACCCTGCACAAGGAAGCCGACGTGGTCGACACACTGCGGCTGCTCAAGCAGGCCGGCTGCGGCTACCTCTATCTCGGCATCGAGAGCATGTCCGAGCAGGTGATGGTCAACATTCACAAGAATCTGCGCCGATCGGCGGAGTTCCCCTGGCCGCAGAAGGTACGGACCGCGTTGGAACGGATCCGCGACGCGGGTATCCCGGTCGGATCGTCGGTGCTGTTCGGTCTGGAAGGAGAGGACCGCACATCGATCGAGGAAACGATCGACGGAGTCGGTGAGCTGATCGACGCCGGCCTGTTGATGCTGGCCAGCCCGAACATCCTCACCTACCATCCGGCGACCCCGATCACCCGGCAGCATCAGATGACCGAGTCGCTCGACTACCACTCGCCCACCGTGGACAATCGGCCACCGTACATCTATTTCGAGGAGGCCTTTCCCGGGGTCGTCTCACGGCGGTTGACCGAGGACGACATCTGGTACATCCACGAGGCGACCCAGCGGCGTTGGGGCACCCGGCGCAACTCGGCGCCGGCGGAGCCGGCCGCCGATCCCCACTGAGCGACACCGGTTCCCCACCAGCGGCAACGGCAGGAGCAGCATCGATGGACACCATGTTGGACACGTTGCGCACGATCGTGCGGGAACGCAGTCGAGGGATTCCCGACGAGGATTTCACCCTGCGTGGCCTGTGGAGTGTCGATTACCGGGCCTACCCCACCCCGTACGAGCGGTTCATGACGTACAGCTTCGTCATGGCCCAGGCGAAGCGGCAGGGTTGCTGCTATGCCGACTTCGGCTCGGTCCGGCTCAGCGGCGAGGTCGACGCCCTGCTCGGCCAGGACAGCCGCGAGGTACGGGGCCTGTCGGTGGAGGAGGACATCGCGATCCTGGATGCCGCGTTCGGCTCGCTGCCGGCCCGGCCCACCCGCCGGCACCTCATCGACGGTCTGCCGCAGGACAAGGCGCTGGCCCGGGCGAGGATCGTCGTCGACGAGGCGATGGCGCTGCTGGACGCGACCGGCGGGCGGCGGGTCGCGAACGTAGGGGTGATGGGCAACCTGATCCACCACCTGCTCGCCGAGGACGTCGAGATCACCGCCAGCGACTTCGATCCGGACCTGATCGCCAACGGCATTCTCGGCGTACCGGTGGTGTCGGGGCAGGAGAGCGCCCGGCTGATCGCCGAGAGCGACGTCGCGCTCGTCTGCGGGGAGACCCTTCCGAGTCACACGCTGTCGGCGCTGCTGGGCACCGCCGCCGAGCACGGCACCCGTCTGGTGGTGTTCGCTGTCACCGGCTGCCATTTCGCGCAGGCGTACTGCGCGGACTTCGGCATCGACGTGGTGGTCAGCGAGCCGCAGCCGCAGTACCTCTTCCAGGGGCAGTCGACGATCGACGTCTACCGTCGCCGGTCGGGCTGATCCGGCTGATCACGACCGGCCAGGTCGGCCAGTTCGGCCGCGCCGGTCAGGCGAGACGCCCCGGCCAGCCCGTCGGACGCACCAACCGGGCCCGCACGGCACGCCGGGCCCCGGCCGCATCGGTCCTGCCGGCCGGGCGGCGGGACATCGCACGGTGGGGTCGGCCAGCGGCATCGGCCCCGCCGCGCAGGACCGGAAGGCGACCCCGGGCGAGGCCACGCAGCGGAGCGGGGACCACCGTGGGCTGGATCTTGGACAGCTCCTCCAGCACCTGCTGCAGCAGTTCCTCCAGGGGTACGCCGAGCGCACGGCAGATCGACGCGAGGATCTCCGACGACGGCTCCTTGCGGCCGCGTTCCAGCTCCGACAGGTACGGGGTGGACACGCCAGCGGCCCGTGCCACGTCCTGCAGGGTCCGCCCCTGCCGCAGCCGGATCCTGCGCAACACCGAGCCGATAACCTGTCGCAACAGCATCTCGCTCCGCCCGCAGTCGTGATCACCTCTGGTGGCGGAACACGCACGGCCGCCAGTAGTCCAATCTAGCTGACCGCAATGCACTTGTGGAGCGCGACGGGACGGGCAGGGCTCGGCGACGGGACCGGTCGACTCCTCGGTCGACCGGGTGACGAACGCACCGGCGGCGCGGTTCAACCGCGCCGCCGGTGTGCCGACGAATCGGATGTCGCCAGCGTCAGGCGACGCCCCGGTTCAGGAGATCGACCCTTCCAACGACATCTGGGTGGTCGTGGTGATGACGTGGTCGATCATTCCGTACTCGCGGGCCTCCTCGGCGGTGAACCACCGGTCGCGGTCCGAATCCGCCTCGATCTCCTCGTAGGTGCGACCGGTGTGGAAGGCGATCCGCTCGATCGTGGTCCGCTTGACGTAGAGCATGTTCTCCGCCTGGATCGCGATGTCCGCGGCGGTGCCGCCGATGCCGCCGGAGAGCTGGTGCATCATGATCCGGGTGTGCGGAAGCGAATAGCGCTTGCCGGGCGCACCGGAGCAGAGCAGGAACTGCCCCATCGACCCGGCGAAGCCGAGCGCGAGCGTGGCCACGTCGTTCTTGACGTAGTGCATCGTGTCGTAGATCGCCATCCCGGCGCTGATGGAGCCACCCGGGGAGTTGATGTAGAGAAAGATGTCCCGCTTGCTGTCCTCGGCGGCGAGCAGCAACATCTGAGCGCAGATCGCGTTCGCCGAAGCGTCGTCGACCTGGGTCCCGAGAAAGATCACCCGCTCCTGGAGCAACCGGTGGTAGACCTGGTCGCCGAAGCTGGCCGCCGCCCCGTCACCGCGCATGGCAGGTGTCTTGAAGTCCATCCGTAAATCTCCTCGGTCGAGCGGATCGTCATCGGGTGTCCGTTCCAGCATCGCGCACGCCGAGGGAGTCCGCCCGTGGTTCTGCTGTCAGGAGATTAGCTGAGAGCAGAACCACGGGCGGACGACAGCCGTGATCAGTCGAGCAGCGCGGTCACCGTACCGGCGGCCACCGTACGGCCGCCCTCCCGGACCGCGAAGCCCAGCCCGACGTCCATCGCGATCGGCTTGCCGAGCTCCACCGTCACCTCGACGGTGTCACCCGGCATCGCCATCGTCCGGTCGCCCAGGTCCACCGACCCGACCACGTCCGTGGTACGGAAGTAGAACTGCGGCCGGTAGTTGGCGAAGAACGGCGTGTGCCGCCCACCCTCGGCGGTGGTCAGCACGTAGAGCCGCGCCGTGAAGCGCTGGTGCGGCGTGACGCTGCCCGGCAACGCCACCACCTGGCCCCGCTGCACCTGGTCCCGCTTGACCCCGCGCAGCAGCACGGCGGCGTTGTCGCCGGCCTCGGCGGTGTCCAGCGACTTGCCGAACGTCTCCAGCCCGGTCGCGACCGTGGACACCGTCGGACCGAGGCCGACCACCTCCACCTGGTCGCCGAGGCGCAACGTGCCGCGCTCGACCGCACCGGTCACCACGGTCCCCCGACCGGAGATCGTCAGCACGTTCTCGATCGGCATCAGGAACGGCTCGCCAAGCTCGCGTGGCGGCACCGGAACGTACCGGTCGACGGCGTCGAGCAGCTCCACGATGGAGGCCACCCAGCGCGGGTCACCTTCGAGCGCCCGCAGCGCCGACACCCGGACCACCGGAAGCTCGTCGCCGGGGAACCCGTACTCGGAAACCAGCTCCCGGACCTCGAGCTCGACCAGGTCGAGCAACTCCGGGTCGTCGACCGCGTCGGCCTTGTTCATCGCCACCACCAGGTACGGCACCCCGACCCGCCGGGCGAGCAGCACGTGCTCACGGGTCTGCGGCATCGCCCCGTCGAGTGCCGAGACGACCAGGATCGCCCCGTCGACCTGCGCCGCCCCCGTGATCATGTTCTTGACGAAGTCGGCGTGGCCCGGCATGTCCACGTGGGCGTAGTGCCGGGTGGCCGTCTCGTACTCGACGTGGGAGATGTTGATGGTGATGCCCCGCGCCACCTCCTCCGGTGCCCGGTCGATGCCGTCGAACGAGACGAACCGGTTGACGGCGGGGTCCCGGTCGGCGAGAACCTTGGTGATCGCGGCGGTCAGGGTCGTCTTGCCGTGGTCGACGTGACCCATCGTGCCGATGTTGAGGTGCGGCTTCGCGCGCACGAACTGACTCTTGGCCATGATGATGACGCTCCAGATCGGAGACTGGTCGGCGGACGACGTCACGCGGGCGGGATGCCAAGCCCCGCGAACCGCGCCAGAACCGCGCTCCACGACGTACGCCGGGAAAGGGGCGACGCCGGGAGGTCCGGGCCACCCTCCTCCGTGGTTCTGCCGCAGCGGGAGGAGGGTCAGCCTCGGGTATCAGCCAGCCACGCGCACCCGACGGCGGCACCCGGCAGGTGGAGACCTGCGGGCCGCACAACGCCGACGGTGCCGAACATGGTGGTCACGCTAGCCGTCAACGCCTGGACGGTCGACCGAATTCCGGCCGGTACGGGGCACCGTACGAACGCCACCCGGTGGATCAGCGGGTCGGGTGGTCAGGCGGTCCGCAGTTTCGGCAGCACCTCGGCGCCGAACGCGTCGATGAACGCGGCCTGCTCCTGGCCGACGTGGTGCAGGAAGATCTCGTCGAAGCCCAGCGCGACATAGGAGGCCAGCTGGTCGACGTGGCGGGACAGGTCCGCCGACACGTTGACGGTACGCCGTACCTGCTCGACGGTGACCTGGTCCGCGACGATGTCGAAGTGCTCGGGCGTGGCCAGGTCCCAGGCCACCGGCGGGGCGAAGATGTTGGTCCGCCACTGGTCGTGGGCGATCGCCTCGGCCTGCGCCTCGTCCGGCGCCCAGCTCAGGTGGACCTGCAGCACCAGCCGGCCACGACCGCCGGCGTCCCGGTACGCGGCGACCATCCGCCGCAGGTGCTCGACCGGGGCGTTGACGGTGATCAACCCATCGGCCCAGTCGGCGCACCACGCGGCGGTCGCCTCGGTCACCGCCGCACCGAACAGGTCGACCGGGGTGTCCGGCCGGGTCCACACCCGGGCCCGGTCCACGGTGACCAGACCGTCGTGGCTGACCTCCTCGCCGGCCAGCAGGGCCCGGATCACGTCGACGCACTCGCGCAGCCGGGCCGACCGCACCGCCTTGCGCGGCCAGGCATCGCCGGTGATGTGTTCGTTGGCGTTCTCCCCGGTGCCCAGCGCCGCCCAGAACCGTCCCGGGTACATGGCCGACAGGGTGCCGATCGCCTGGGCGACTATCGCCGGGTGGTAGCGCTGGCCGGGCGCGTTGACCACCCCGTACGGCAGGTTGGTGGCCTGCATCGCGGCGCCGAGCCAGGACCAGACGTAGCCGGAGTGGCCCTGCCGCTCGCTCCACGGGGCGAAGTGGTCGGAGGCCATCGCGGCGTCGAAGCCGGCCTGCTCGGCGCGGAGCACCGCGTCCAGCAGCCGGGCCGGGTGGATCTGTTCGTGCGAGCAGTGCAGGCCGAAGCGCGTCATGGCCGGTCATCTACCCGATGACCGTTTCCGCCAATCCCATCCACCGTCGGTGCCGACGGCTCATTCGAACAGGGAGTGCCGTACGCCCGGTTCCTCCTGCCGGCGGGCCCGGCGACGGCGCTGGATGACGACCAGGTCGACCACGGCGATCGCCGCGAGGACCCACAGGATCACCGCGCCGGCGATCAGGTCGGCGCGCCAGGCGAGGGCCCCGGCCACCACGCAGAAGACCAGTCCGAAGCTGGCCATCGCCAGCCGCAGGTTGAGCGCGCTGTTGGCGTGTCCGACAGTCCCTCTGGCCCCCTTGGGCTGGGATTTCGTAGCCATCGGACCGGTGTACCCGGCAGGGACGGACCCGTAACCTCGCACCGGTACCCGGTCCGGGCCCACCGCGTTTGGGCTACGACACCGGGACGCATTGAGCACCCCTACTCATCCGGACCCACCGGGTCCGGCAGGAAGCTGAGCAGATGAACGACACGTCGCCACCGGGGTGGCACCCCGAACGGGTCGGCATCACCGGGGTCGGCGCCAGCCTGCCCGACCGGGAACTGACCACCACCGGCCTGCAGGAGCGGATCGCCGTCGCCAGCGACGTCGCGTTGCCGCCCGGATTGTTCCGGATGATGACCGGAATCGACCACCGCCGGATCGCCGCGGACGACGAGTACGCCTCGACGTTCGCTGTCCGGGCGGCCCGGCAGGCCCTCGCCGCCGCCGGGCGCGGCGTCGACGAGGTCGACCTGCTGCTGTTCGCCTCGGCCAGCCGGGACCTTGTCGAACCGGCGACCGCGCACATCGTGCAGGCCGAACTGGGCGGACACGCCCACGCCGTGGACGTCACCAACGCCTGCAACAGCTTCCTCAACGGCATCGACCTGGCCCGGTCGATGATCCTGGCCGGGCGTGCCCAACGGGCGCTGGTGGTCACCGGCGAGACCCCGACCCGGGTGATGCGGCCCCGGCTGGACAGCCTGGCGCAGGCGCGGACGGCGTTCGCCGGCTACACCTTCGGCGACGGCGGCGCGGCGGTGCTGGTCGAGCCGGTACGCCGGGGCGGGATCGTCGACGTCGACACCGAGACCCGGTCGGCGCACTGGTCGGTCGGTGGCATCTTCGGCGGCGGGTCCCGCCACCCGCGCGGCGACGAACACACCTACTTCCACGGTGACGGCCACGCCCTGCGGGGGGTCTTCGAGCAGATCGGCACCGACATCCTGGACCGGGTACGCCAGCGCACCGGCTGGGACTGGGTCGACTACGACCGGGTGCTGGTGCACCAGGTGAGCGTGCCGTACCTGGAGCGGTTCATCGAGGTCACCGGCGTACCGAAGGAGAAGCTGGTGGTCACCGTCGGCGAGCTGGGCAACCTGGCCAGCGCCACGCTCGGCGTCCAACTGGCCCGTGTCGACGCCGAACTGCGCTCCGGCGACCGGGTGTTGGCGATCGGCCTGGGCGGCGGCGTCAGCGTGATGACGATGGTCTGGGAGAAGCCGTGAGGAGGGCACCGGAAAAACGCGGCGGCGACCGCGCGACCGTCCCCACCGGGCCGCTGTGGGTGGTGGTGCCGGCGTACCAGGAGCAGGCCCGCATCGGCGACACCCTCGCCGCGCTCGCCGACCAGACCGACCGGGACTTCACGTTGGTCGTGGTCGACAACGGCTCCACCGACGGCACCGTCGAGGTGGTCGAGCGGTTCGCCGCCGACGCGCCGTTCCCGGTACGGCTGCTGCACGAGCCGTGCAAGGGCGTCGGTGCCGCCGTCGACACCGGGTTCCGGTACGCCATCGGGCACGGCGCACTGCTGCTGGCCCGCACCGACGCGGACTGTCTGCCGCACCCCGGTTGGGTGGCGGCGGCGCGGGCCGGGTTGACCGGCGGTGCCGGGTTGGTCTGCGGCGCGATCCGGGCCCGCCGCGACGAGCACGGCCCGGTGGGTCGGGCCGGGTTCCGGCTGCTGGTCTTCCTGGCCGCGTCGTTCGGCCGGCTGCGGCCGGCGCACCGGCGCGCCGACGGCTACCTGGCGCCGTACCGGATGCACGCCGGAAACAACATGGCGGTCACCGCCGAGCTGTACCAGGCCTGCGGGGGGATGCCACGCCGGCCGTCGCCGACCGACCGGACCTTCCTCAACCGGGTACGGCGGACCACGTCGGCGATCAGCCACCGGCGCGACATGGTGGTGGAGAACTCGACCCGCCGGCTGCGGGCGTACGGTGTCCGGCGCACCGCCGCGTGGTACCTGGACCGGGGTGCCGGTGAGTTGACCGAGGATCCGCGATGACCGGATCCGCGATGACCCGGCACCGGCGGGGAGGCAGCTGATGTTGGACCGACTCGCGGCCACCTTGCGGGCCGACTGGGAGCGGCCGGCGGTGCTGACCGCCGCGCCGCTGACCGGTCGACCCCGGGTGCGGGCCACCACCGGGGAGCTGGCCGACCTGACCGACCGGTACGTCGCCGCGCTGCACCGGCACGGGTTGGCCGCCGGCGACACCCTCGGTGTGGCGGT
The DNA here is from genome assembly GCF_049179175.1 of Solwaraspora sp. WMMA2101. Classification (NCBI taxonomy): domain Bacteria; kingdom Bacillati; phylum Actinomycetota; class Actinomycetes; order Micromonosporales; family Micromonosporaceae; genus Solwaraspora; species Solwaraspora sp. WMMA2101. The sequence goes on from NZ_JBMHMA010000006.1 coordinate 658,560, forward strand.
GCGGCCCGGTCCCCGGTCGTTGGCGGTGCTGCTGGCCGCGTACCACCTGGGAGTGCGGGTGGCGGTGCTGGACCCCACCGCCGGGCCGGAGGTGCTCACCGCCCGGCTGGCACTGGCCCGCCCGGCGCTGGTGCTGGCCGACGCGGCGGCCCAGGCGGTGGCCGGCTGGGCCCGGCCGCTGGCCCGGCGGGCACACCTGGCACTGCCGGAGCTGACCCGGATCGCCCCGGTGCGCACCGTCGGCCGGCGGTTGCCCGGTGGCGCACCGGTGCTGCCGCCGGGGTCCGGGCCGGTGCCGGCGGCGTACGACGGCGACGGCGACGCGGTGATCATTTTCACCTCCGGCACGACCAGCCGGCCGAGGGCGGTGGTGCACACCCGGGCCGGCCTGTCCGCCGGGATGCGCGCGGTGACCGACCTGGTCGCGCCGACGCCGCGGGTGCCGGTGCTCGGTGGGATGTTCTTCGTGCTGGTGCCGGCGCTGGCCGCCGGGGCGCCGGTGGCGTTGCCGGCGAGGTCGGCGGCGCTGCTGGCCCGGCAGGTGGGCCGGCTCCGCCCGCAGGCGACGTACCTGACGCCGCCGCAGCTACGGGCGCTGCTGGACCGCTCCCCCCGGCTGACCGGTCAGGTGTTCAGCGGTTCGGCCCCGGTCAGCGCCGCGCTGCTGGACCGGGTCCGCCGGGCCGGGGCGCACCGGGCGTACGGGGTGTACGCGCTGACCGAACTGTTCCCGGCCGCCGCCGTCGAGCAGGCGGAGAAGGCGGCGTACGAAGCCGACGGTGATCTCGTCGGTGCCCTGCTGCCGGGGGTGGCGGCCCGCGTCGACGACACCGGCCAGGTGTGGCTGACCGGGCCGGGGCAGGCGGACCGGTACCTGGGTGAGCCGCCGCTGACCGAGGTGGCCACCGGCGACGTCGGCCGACTCGAGGGGGGTCGGCTGGTGCTCGCCGGGCGGTGCAAGGACATGGTGCTGCGGGCGGCGGAGAACATCTACCCCGGGCTGTACGAGCCGGCACTGCACGTGCCGGGGGTGGCGCTGGCGGTGCTGGTCGGGGTGCCCGGGGCCGACGGCGACGAACAGCTCGTGGCGATGGTTCAGCCGGAGCCGGGGGCCGACCCGGCGCGGCTGCGCGCGGCGCTGCGCCCGGTGCTGGCCAGGATGGGGTCGGCCCGGCCGGACCGGGTGGTGTTCGCCCGGGTGCCGCTGGCCGGCCGGTCCCGCAAGCCGGACCGTGGGGCGGCAGCGCGGGTACTGGCCGGGCGGACGACCGCAGCAGGCGGCGGGCCGGGCGGCAGCGCTGCTGGTGGCCGGCCGGGCGGCGACGGCGGTGCGTGGTGAGTGAGCCACGGCCGCACCCCGGGCGGGGCCGCCGCCGGGACCGCCGGGTCTACCTGGCCAGCCACCCGGTGCTGTTCGCCCTGTTGAGCGCGGGCCGGCGGGTGCCGGTCCGGCGGATCGGCCGGACCGTGCTGGTGCACCACGCGACGCCGTTCGCCGACGCGCTGCGGCGGGTGCCGCTGGACCGGTCGGCGGAGCGGACCACCGCCGGGGCCGCCCGGCGGGCCACCGGGGGTGGTGAATTCCTGTTCGATCAGGACGGTTCCGGGCACCGGCGGACCCGCCGGGACACGGCCACGGTGTTCGGTTCCGACGGGGTCGCCCGGCTGCGGCCGGTCTGGCTCGACGTGTTGCGCCGACGGCTGGCGCCGCTGGGCGACGGGGCCGAGATCGACATCGTCGACGTGGTCGCCGAGCTGGCCGGGGCGGCCACCCTGGCGCTGCTCGACGTCGACGTCGCCGCCGGTACGGCCGCAACCCCGGGTCACGCGTTGACGGCGGCGGCCCGGGCGGCGGCGGCGACCGCCGCCCGGCACCATCTGCCGGGGCTGCGGTGGCCGGGGCGGGCGCGGCGCGACCAGCGGGCCACCGCACGGGCCGCTGCCGAACTGGCCCGGCTGCTCGGTGCGGCGCCGCAGGAGGCGGCGCGGACCAGCATGCTGGCGGTCGCCTCGATCAACACCACGATGGCGGCGATCCCCCGGGCGGTCGCGTGGTGTGCCGACGACCGGTGGTGGGCGGCGGCGACCGACGCCGGCTCCCGCGACGCGCTGGTCGCCGAACTGCTGCGGGTCACCGCAGCCAGCCCGGTGCTGCCCCGGGTGGCGGCCGGTGCCGCCGAACTGGCCGGCGTACCGGTCCGCGCCGGCGACCGGCTGCTGCTGGTGGCCCGCAACGCGGTCCGTGCCGGGCGGCCGGCACCGGATCCGGGTACGCCGGTGCCGGCGGCGGTCGGGCAGCTGGTGTTCGGCACCGGGCCGCACCGCTGTCCCGGTGCCCGGCTGGCCCATGCCCAGCTGGCCGACGTGCTCGCGGTGTTGGCGCCGTACCGGCCGGTGGTGACCGGCGCCCGGGTGGACCGCCGGTCGGCGTTGCCGGGCTGGGCCCGGTTGACGGTGCGGGCGACGACCCGGTCGCGGCGGTGAGCGCCCACCTGGCCGGGGTACGGGTCGCGGTGACCGGTGCCAGCGGGTTCTGCGGGGCGGCGGTGGCGCGGGCGGCGGCCGCCGCCGGGGCGCGGGTCGTCTCGGTGGGTCGCCGGCCCGGCCCGGTGGGGCGGCACGTGCCCTGGGACGCGGGTCGGCAGGTGCCGGATCTGCGCGGCGTCGACGTCGTGCTGCACCTGGCGGCAGCGGTCGGGGATCCGGCACCGGGGGCGCAGGCGGCGTACCACGCGGTGAACGTGGCCGGCACCGACCGGCTGCTGCGGGCAGTGGCGGGTCGACCGCTGGTCTGGGTCAGCAGCGCCAGCGTCTACCGGCCCGGTGGCGACGCGGCACCGATCCGGGAGGACCATCCGACCGACGGCCAGCGCACCGCGTACGGGCGGACGAAGGCGGCCGGTGAGCGGCTGGCGTTGGCCGCCGGCGCGGTGGTGCTGCGGCCCCGGGCGGTGTACGGGGCCGGGGATCCGCATCTGCTGCCCCGGCTGCTGGGCGCGGTCCGGGCGGGGCGGCTGCCGCTGCCGGGTCGGGACGTGCGGATGAGCATGACCGCGGTGGAGAACCTGGCCGACGCGGTGCTGGCGGCGGTGCGCTGGCCGGCCGGGGCGTACAACGTCGCGGACGCGACGCCGTACTCGCGCGACGCGGTGGTCACCGGGGTGCTGGCGGCGCTGGGTCGCCCGGCCCGGCTGGTCCGGGTACCGGTCCGGGTGGCGCTGGGCGCGGCGACGGTGGCCACCGTGGCCGGTCGGCTCGGCGTACCGGGCGCCGGCCGGGTGACCCGGTACGCCGTGGAGCAGCTCGCGTACGAGACGGTGCTGGACCTGGGGCGGGCGTACGAGCAGGGCTGGTCGCCGCGCCGGGTGTTGCCGGACTTCCTCACCGAGCTGTCCGCGAACCGGGCCGCCGGGCGGTCCACCGACCCGGCCGCCGGGCTGCCAGAGCATCCATGACAGCACATACGACAAGCGCATATAGTGACACGGTCGTCACTGCCAGCTGACGCCCAGGAGGTACCGTGCACCGACGGTGGGTGGCCGGGGCCGCCGCGATCTGCGCACTGGTCGCCCTCGCCTGCGAGGCCGGAGACGGCGACGGTACGCCGGACGACCCACCACCACCACCACCGCCCCGGGCCGACCTGCCGACGTCGATCGCGGCGCTGGGCGACTCCATCACCGCCGGGTACGGCTCCTGCATCGTGCTGACCGCCTGTCACCGCAACTCGTGGTCCACAGGGGACGGTTTCCGAGTGGAGAGCCTGTACCGGCGGGTGCTGGACGCCGACGACCGGATCCGGGGGCAGGACCACAACTTCGCGGTGCCCGGGGCACGGGCGGCGGCGCTGGCCGATCAGGCGGCGTCGGCGGTGGAGGTGTCGGCGGCGTACGTGACGGTGCTCATCGGCGCGAACGACGCCTGCCGGTCGTCGGTGACCGACATGACGCCGGTCGACGCGTTCCGGGCCGACGTCGACCGGGGGTTGCGGGTGCTGCGCGACGGGCTGCCCGAGGCGGAGGTCCTGGTGCTGAGCATCCCGGACCTGCACCGGCTGTGGGAGCTCGGGCACGACCAGGAGCGGGCGGTCCGGGCCTGGAACCGGGGGGTGTGCCCGTCGATGCTGGCCGACCCGACCGCCACCGACGGGGCGGCGACGCAGCGGCGGGCCGCCGTCCGCGAGCGGGTGGCGGCGTACAACGCCGAGCTGGCCCGGGCCTGTCAGGCGTACGGCGACCGCTGCCGGTTCGACGGCGGCGCCGCGTACGAGGCGCAGTTCCGGCTCGGCGATCTGAACCAGCTCGACTACTTCCACCCGGACACGGACGGCCAGAATCTGCTGGCCGAGGTGGCGTATGCGGCGAGCGGCCTGGCCGAATGACCAGGCCGCCCGCCTTGAGGGGGAGGAATCAGGATCGGGTACGCGCTCAGCGTGTCGCGAGGATGGCGGTGACCACGGCGTCGGCCGCCGTCTCGTGCTGGGCGTAGTGCTCGGGGTAGGCCGACACCTGCACGGCCTGGGCCGCCTCGGTCAGGCGCAGCTGCTCCCAGCCGGGGACCCGCTGCAGGGCCAGGTAGAACTGGGTCGCCGCGTACGTGGGGTTCATCAGGTCGGCGACCGCGCCCCAGCCGGTGCTGGTCCGCTGCTGGAACAGCCCGACCGAGTCGTGGTCCCAGCCGGTGCCCTGGTGCGGGTAGTTCTTGGACTCCGGCAGCACCTCGCTGGCCCGGTTGAGCAGGGTGGATTCCTGCATCGCGGTGGCCACCGCGATCACCATCGCCCGACGGGGCATCTGCAGGGCCAGACCGGCGTCGACGATCATGGTGGCGTTGTCCATCTGCACCTGGGAGAGGCCGGCTACCGGGGCGATGGTGGTCGGGGTGGGCTCGGCGGTCGGCGACTCGGCCGGCGCGGGGGACTCCGTGGTCAGGTCCGGGTCGGCCGCCGCCGGCTCGTCGGTGGCGTCCGTGGCCGGCGCGTCGGTGGCGTCGGCCGCCGACTGGGCGGCGGGGTCGGCCGCCGCGACGGCGGCCGCGGCGGGGTCGGTGCCCGGGTCCGGGCGCTTGGCACGGGTGGCGTCGTCGAGCGCCTCGGCCCGGCGCTGCAGGTCCGCCTCCGACACCGAAGCCGTCGACGTGGCGTCGGTCGACTCGACGGCCGCGACGACGCCGAGCGCGCAGACGACGACGGCGGCGACGACGAGCCGGCCCGACGGGCGCTGTTCGCGCAGGCGCTCCCACCCGGCGACGGCGGCGGCCCGTAGCGCGCCGGTTGGCCCGACACCTGAGGCGACATCAGCCGAACGGCTATCGCGACTCAGGGTGGCGTCCTCGTTCCTTGTGGTGTGGTCATCAGGCATTCGACGAGGCTAGGCAGGCCGCACCCCGATTACCTACAGTGATCTTGTGATCGAGGCCACAATCCTGCACTGAGTAATCGGTCAGGACCGGGGAGTCGTCGACACGACCGGTCGATGCGGATAAATCATAAATTTCGGGAATTCAGCCAGGGTGCCCACCAGAGTGGCGAAGACCTCGCAGATATCGGAACCCCGACCCCTCCCCCGCCTCCATCAACCCTTCGTAGCCGTCGACCAACCGATCCGCCGACGCCGACGTCCGCCGGCCGGCCGGCCACCATGATCCATAACCGAAAGGAGTCAAGAATTAACTCCAAGTAGCGGCATGGCTGGCGGGTCGCGACTTCCGGTACGCCACATCAGTGCCCGGGAAAGCGGAATGCGTCGGCGTAGGACTAGCGTTGCTGACTACAGGGATGTCGTCCGCACCGTACCGTTTCGACAGCCCGCCGTACCGTTTCCGACAGGAGGTTGCGCCCGGTGCTCGACCCACACGAGCTCTACAACATCGTCGACGAGTTGCCCGAGCTCGGCCAGCCGGTGCTGATCCAGGCGATGACGGGCTTCGTCGACGCCGGGAACGCGACCCGCCTCGCCCGGGAGCACCTGCTCACCAGCCTCGAGCACGAGGTCGTGGCGACGTTCGACATCGACCAGCTGCTCGACTACCGGTCGCGGCGGCCGGTGATGCTCTTCGTCGAGGACCACTGGGAGCACTACGACGAGCCCCGGCTCGAGGTGCACCTGATGCGCGACGACGCCGGCACCCCGTTCCTGCTGCTCGGCGGGCCGGAACCGGATCTGCAGTGGGAGCGGTTCACGGCGGCGGTGATCGCCGTGGCCCGACGGCTCAACGTCGGCACCACGATCGGCCTGAACGCCATCCCGATGGCCGTGCCGCACACCCGGCCCACCGGGATCACCGCGCACGCCAGCCGGCGTGAGCTGATCAGCGGCTACGAACCGTGGCTGCAGCGGGTCCAGGTCCCCGGCAGCGCCGGGCACCTGCTGGAGTACCGCCTCGGCCAGCAGGGGCACGACGCCGTCGGCTTCGCCGTGCACGTGCCGCACTACGTCGCGCAGGCCGAGTACCCGGCCGCCGCCGAGATGCTGCTCAACTCGGTGTCCCGCACCACCGGTCTGCTGCTGCCGACCGAGCAGCTGCACGAGGCGGCCGAGACGGTCCGCGAGGACATCGACCGGCAGGTCGCCCAGACCGAGGAGGCCGTCTCCCTGGTCAGCGCCCTGGAGGAGCAGTACGACACGTTCACCAGGGGACGCGGCAGCGCCAACCTGCTCGCCGAGCCGAACGGCCCGTTGCCCACCGCCGACGAGCTCGGCGCCGAGCTGGAGCGTTTCCTGGCCGAGCAGACCCGCCCCGGTGACCTGCCCGGTTCCGGCTGAGCCCCCGGTGCGCATCGCCACCTGGAACGTCAACTCGGTCAAGGCGCGGCTACCCCGGCTGCTGGGCTGGCTGGCCGACAGCGCGCCGGACGTCGTCTGCCTGCAGGAGACGAAGTGTCCGGCGGCGGCGTTCCCGACCGACGCCGTCGCGGAGCTCGGCTACGCCGTCGCCGCGCACGGCGACGGCCGGTGGAACGGGGTCGCCGTCCTGTCCCGGGTCGGCCTCGATGAGGTACGCACCGGATTCGTCGGCGAACCGGGTTTCCCGGACCCCGAGGCGAGGGCCGTCTCGGCCGACTGCGCCGGAGTCCGGGTCTGGTCGGTGTACGTCCCGAACGGGCGTACTCTCGACTCGCCGCACTACCAGTACAAACTGGCCTGGCTGGCCGGACTGCGCGACGCGCTCGCCGCCGAGGCCGGACCGCAGCTGATCGTCTGCGGCGACTTCAACGTCGCGCCGACCGACGCCGACGTGTGGGATCCGGCCGTCTTCGCCGGCTCCACCCACGTCACCCCGGCCGAGCGGGCCGCGCTGGCGGACCTGCTCGCCCTCGGGCTGGTCGACGTCGTGCCACAGCCGATGAAGGGCCCACACCCGTACACCTACTGGGACTACCGGGCCGGGATGTTCCCGAAGAACATGGGCATGCGGATCGACCTGGTCTACGCCAGCTCCGCCGTCAACCGGCGGGTCCGGTCGGCGTACGTCGACCGCGACGCCCGCAAGGGACCGGGGCCGTCCGACCACGCCCCGATCGTCGTCGACCTGGACTGAACACTGCCCCGGTCGGCGACCGTGGTGGCGCCGGCCTGCGCCGGTGCCACCACGGTCGACCGTCCGGCGGTCAGCGGGACTCGACCTCGCTGCGGTCGCCGGCCCAGAGCACGTGGAAGCTGCCCTCGGCGTCGACCCGGCGGTAGGTGTGCGCACCGAAGAAGTCCCGCTGCCCCTGGATCAGGGCAGCCGGCAGCCGGGGGGCACGCAGCCCGTCGTAGTAGGCCAGCGCGGACGCGAACCCGGGAGCCGGCACACCGATCTGCGCGGCGGTGGCGACCACCCGACGCCAGCCCTGCTGGGCGCCGGCGAGCGCCTCGGCGAAGTAGCCGTCGGTCAACAGCGTCGGCAGCTGCGGTGCCGCGTCGTACGCCGCCCGGATCCGGTCCAGGAAGGCGGCCCGGATGATGCAGCCGCCCCGCCAGATCCTGGCCACCGCACCCAGGTCGATGTTCCAGTCGTACTCGGCGCTGCCGGCCTGGATCTGGTGGAAACCCTGCGCGTACGCGACGATCTTCGACGCGTACAGCGCCTGCTCGACATCGGCGATCAGTTCGTCGGCCGAACCGGCCCAGCTCTCCACCGGGCCCGGCAGGTCGGCGGCGGCGGCGCGGATGTCGGCGTGGCCGGACAACGCCCGGGCGAACACGGCCTCCGAGATGCCGCTCACCGGCACCCCGAGGTCCAACGCGCCCTGGACGGTCCACCGCCCGGTGCCCTTCTGCCCCGCCTGGTCGAGCACGACGTCGACGAACGGCTTGCCGGTGGCCACGTCGGTGTGGCCGAGCACCTCGGCGGTGATCTCGATCAGGTACGAGGAGAGCCGACCGGCGTTCCAGCTACGGAACACGTCGGCGATCTGCGCCGGGCTGAGTCCGCCGGCGCGGCGCAGCAGGTCGTACGCCTCACCGATGAGCTGCATGTCGGCGTACTCGATGCCGTTGTGCACCATCTTGACGAAGTGGCCGGCACCGTCCGGGCCGATCCGCACGCAGCACGGCGCGCCGTCGACCTTGGCGGAGATGTCCTCCAGCAGCGGGCCGAGCGCGGCGTACGACTCCTCGGACCCGCCCGGCATGATGCTCGGCCCGTGCAGCGCGCCCTCCTCACCGCCGGAGACCCCGGTGCCGACGAAGTGCAGGCCGCGTTCGCGCAGCTCGGCCTCGCGCCGACGAGTGTCCAGGAAGTGCGCGTTGCCACCGTCGATGATCATGTCGTCCGGCTCCAGCAGGGGCGCGAACTCGTTGATCACGGCGTCGGTGGCGGCACCCGCGTTCACCATGATCACCACACGACGCGGGCGTTCCAGCGAGGCCACGAACTCCGCCGGGCTCTCCGCCGGCAGGAACGTGCCCTCGTGGCCGAACTCGGCCATCATCTCCTTGGTCCGGCCGACCGACCGGTTGTGGACCGCCACCACATGGCCGTGCCGCGCGAGGTTCCGGGCCAGGTTGCGACCCATCACCCCCAGACCGGTGACCCCGATCTGCGCCGTCTGGCTCATGACTCCTCCTCGGTGCTGCAGGTTGTGCTGGTCATCTTTCCGCCTTCCGGATGGCGGGACACCCCGGGGCGGCCGGCGGTGGTGAAGGCTCGTCCGCGCGGGCCGCCCCGGAGTGGGCCGGGGTGGGGCTACCGCCGGCCGGCACCCGCCCCGGCAGTCACCGACGCCCTCGACATCGGACGCGGAGTCGACCCCGGACACGGGCGGGTCGTCGGCGCACGACGGATCGGACGGGTCATGCCCTGGGGTACGGCGGTCGCCGCGCAACGGTTCACCCGGTCGTCGGGTCAGCTGTCGCGGACGTCGACCAACGAGGCGAAGACCACGATGTTGTCGGCGTAGCCGATGCCGTCGCCGCGCCACTCGCCCCCGCAGGTGATCAGTCGCAGGCCGGGCCGGGTGTAGTCGCCGTACACCTGCTCGATCGGCAACGCGTCCTTGGCGTGGTGCGTCACCGAGTTCACCTCGAAGATGGCGACGGTGCGGTCCCGACGGGTCACCTCGACCGTCGCGCCCGGCGCGATGTCGGCCAACTCGTGGAACACCGACGGACCGTCGCGGGTGTCGGCGTGCCCGACGATGATCGCCGGACCGAACTGGCCGGGGGTCGGTCCCCGGTCGTACCAGCCGGCCTGGTTGTGCCGCCGCAGCGACGGTACGGCGATCGACCCGTCGTCGGCGACCCCGACCGCGTGCACCGGGGCCCGCACGTCGAGTGACGGGATGGCGATCCGGATCGGCCGGCTCGGCTCCAGCACCGGAAACTCCCGAGGTGGTGGATTGTTGCCACCGGCCAGCAGGTCCCGCCAGTTACCGTCGCCGAAGGCGATCATGAACACGCCGAACAGCCCGAGCAGCAGCGCTACCGGCCCGGTCCAATTGCGCCGACCACCCTTCGCCACACCCGCTGTCCTCCCCCCTGGCCGTCGCGGTCAGGCCGCGCGGCGACGGCGCAGGGTCAGCACGCCGAGCACGCCGGCGGCGGCCAACGCGACCACCCCGACGCCGGTACGCAGTCCACCGTCGCCGCCGTCGCCGGCGGTGCCGCCGAACCCGGTCGCCGGGCCGCGGCTGGGCCGGGTCGGGTCGAGCACGTACAGCGTGGTCGCCGCCGACCGGTCGTCCGGGCAGTTCAGCCGCACCCGGTAGCTGCCGGCCTCGGTCCCTGCCGGCACCGTCACCGCCGCTGTGAGCACCTCGAACTGCGGGTGCACCTCGACCGTGCCGAACGCGTCCGACTCCACAGTGGCCGACGCGGTGTTGTCGGTGCAGCTCGCCCGGATGCCCACCAGGTAACCGGACTCGACCGTGCTCGGATTCAACTCGACGAACACGTTCGCGGCGTGGGCCGGTGCCGCACCGGCCAGCCCGCCTCCGACCACGAGGGCGACCCCGGTCGCCAGGCCCAGGGCGGCGCCGAGCACGACGGCAGCGGACGAACGACGTACGGACATCGGGTCACCATCCTCCTCGCGGCCCTGCCGCCGATCCTCCCACCCCGCTGCCCTGGACGACACCCCGGACACGCACTGTGTCGGATATAGGCTGCCGTCACGTGAGCATCCGCACGTACCATCCGCGCCGGGGCCGGCTCAGCGGCCGGCACCACGACGCCCTCGACCGGCTGTTCGCCGCGTACGCGACGACCGTGGCCGAACTGCCGGCGCCGCTGGACCTGCCGGCGGTGTTCGGCCGGACCGCGCCGGTGGTGCTGGAGATCGGCTTCGGCATGGGCGACGCCACGGCCGAGATGGCGGCCGCCGACCCCGACCGCGACTACCTCGCCGTCGAGGTGCACACCCCCGGCATCGCCCACCTGCTGGCGCTGATCGAGCAGCGGGAGCTGACCAACGTACGGGTGGCCGTCGGCGACGCCCTCGACCTGGCCCGCCGCTGCCTGCCGGAGCAGAGCCTGGACGCGGTGCACGCCTACTTCCCGGACCCCTGGCCCAAGGCACGCCACCACAAGCGCCGGCTGATCCAACCGGCCCACGTGGCGCTGCTGCGCTCCCGGCTGCGTCGGGGCGGGCGGCTGCACTGCGCCACCGACTGGGCCCCGTACGCCGAGGTGATGCTGGCGACGCTGACCGCCGACCCGGAGCTGGTCAACACGCACGACGGGTACGCGCCACGACCGGCGTACCGGCCGCAGACGAAGTTCGAACGGCGCGGCGTGCGGGCCGGCCGGCCGGCGTACGACCTCGTCTTCGAACGATCTTTCGACACCGCTGACGGGTGAGTGTGCCCCCCGCTTTGGCCGGCGCGGGCCGCGACGGGCACGATTGAACGATTATGACGCAGACCACCCCGACCCTGACCGACCTGCTGCCGCGCGACGCCGACCCGGACGCCGTCTACGAGAGGTTCGCCGAGTGGGCCGCCGGCCGGGGCCTGGCGCTGTACCCGCACCAGGACGAGGCGCTCATCGAGATCGTCTCCGGGGCGAACGTCATCCTGAACACCCCGACCGGGTCGGGCAAGAGCCTGGTCGCCACCGGTGCGCACTTCGCCGCCCTCGCCGACGACCGGGTCACCTTCTACACCGCGCCGATCAAGGCCCTGGTGTCGGAGAAGTTCTTCGCGCTCTGCGAGGTCTTCGGCCCGGCCAACGTCGGCATGCTCACCGGTGACGCCAGCGTCAACGCCGACGCGCCGATCATCTGCTGCACCGCCGAGATCCTGGCCAACCTGGCGTTGCGCGACGGCGCCGACGCCGACGTCGGCCAGGTGGTGATGGACGAGTTCCACTTCTACGCCGAACCGGACCGGGGCTGGGCCTGGCAGGTGCCGCTGATCGAGCTGCCGCAGGCCCAGTTCGTGCTGATGTCGGCCACGTTGGGCGACGTCACCAGGTTCGTCGACGACCTGACCCGACGGACCGGGCGGGCCACTGCCGTGGTCGCCTCCGCGCAGCGGCCGGTGCCGCTGATCTACTCGTACGCGATGACCCCGCTGCACGAGACCCTGGAGGAGCTGCTCAGCACCCACCAGGCGCCGGTGTACGTGGTCCACTTCACCCAGGCGGCGGCGCTGGAACGCGCCCAGGCGTTGATGAGCATCAACGTCTGCACCCGGGCGGAGAAGGACGCGATCGCTGCGGCGATCGGCAACTTCCGGTTCACCTCCGGGTTCGGGCGCACCCTGTCCCGGCTGGTCCGCCACGGCATCGGGGTGCACCACGCCGGCATGCTGCCCAAGTACCGGCGGCTCGTGGAGACCCTCGCCCAGGCCGGACTGCTCAAGGTCATCTGCGGTACGGACACCCTCGGCGTGGGGATCAACGTGCCGATCCGTACGGTGCTGTTCACCGGTCTGTCCAAGTACGACGGGGTACGCACCCGGCTGCTCAAGGCACGGGAGTTCCACCAGATCGCCGGGCGGGCCGGCCGGGCCGGGTTCGACACCCTGGGCACCGTCGTGGTGCAGGCCCCGGAGCACGTCATCGACAACGAGAAGGCCCTGGCCAAGGCCGGTGACGACCCGAAGAAGCGCCGCAAGGTGGTGCGCAAGAAGCCGCCGGAGGGGTCGATCGGCTGGGGTCGACCCACCTTCGACCGGCTGATCGAAGCCGAACCGGAGCCGCTGACCTCCAGCTTCCAGGTCAGCCACGCGATGCTGCTCAACGTGATCAGCCGCCCGGGTGACGCGTTCGCGGCCATGCGGCACCTGCTGACCGACAACCACGAGGACCGGGCGGCGCAGCGCCGGCACATCCGCCGGGCGATCGCGATCTACCGTGCGCTGCGTGCCGGCGGTGTGGTCGAGCAGCTGCCGGAGCCCGACGCCGAGGGCCGGCGGGTCCGGCTCACCGTGGACCTGCAGTTGGACTTCGCGCTCAACCAGCCGCTGTCGCCGTTCGCGCTCGCCTCGTTGGAACTGCTCGACGTCGAGTCCCCGACGTACGCCCTGGACGTGTTGTCGATCATCGAGGCGACCCTGGACGATCCTCGGCAGATCCTCTCCGCGCAGCAGCACAAGGCGCGCGGCGAGGCGGTGGCGCAGATGAAGGCCGACGGCATCGAGTACGAGGCCCGCCTCGAACTGCTCGACCAGGTGACCCACCCGAAGCCGCTGGCCGAGCTGCTGGAGGTGGCGTACGAGACGTACCGGCGGGGTCATCCGTGGGTGGCCGACCACGAGGTGGCACCCAAGGCTGTCGTCCGCGACATGTACGAACGCGCGATGACGTTCACCGAGTACGTCAGCTTCTACGGGTTGTCCCGCTCGGAGGGTCTGGTGCTGCGGTACCTGGCCGACGCGTACCGGGCGCTGCGTCAGACGGTGCCCGACGACGCCAAGACCGAGGAGCTGATCGACCTCATCGAGTGGCTCGGTGAGCTGGTCCGCCAGGTCGACTCCAGCCTGATCGACGAGTGGGAGCGGCTGCGCAATCCGACGGATCCGGATACGCCGGTCGTGGTCGACGACCGGCCGCCAGCGGTCACCGGCAACCTGCGGGCGTTCCGGGTGCTGGTGCGCAACGCGATGTTCCGGCGGGTGGAGCTGGCGGCTCTGCGCCGCTACGACGAGCTGGGTGAGCTGGACGCCGGGACCGGGTGGGACGCCGACGCCTGGGCCGACGCGCTGGACGGCTACTTCGCCGAGCACGACGAGATCGGCACCGGTCCGGACGCCCGTGGCCCGGCGCTGCTGATGATCACGCAGGAGCGGGAGCGCTGGCTGGTCCGGCAGATCTTCGCCGACCCGGCCGCCGACCACGACTGGGGCATCAGCGCCGAGGTCGACCTCGCCGCCTCGGACGAGGCCGGGGCGGCGGTGGTACGGATCACCGACGTCGGTCAGCTCTGACGGTCGGTCAGCTCTGACGGTCGGCCTCCGGCGGCGGGCCGGATGAGGCGTCCGGCCACAGGCCGGCGTACTCCAGGACCGACCGGACGCGGCGGGCGCGCACCGGATCCCAGCGGTCCAGCACGGCCATCGCTTTGGTGAATGGTTCGCACATGGCCGCCGCCCCGCACACCCGGCATTCGCCGAGCCGGCTGGGCAGGTGCGTGGTGACGATGTCGCGGGCCCGGTGCAGCACGGCGACCCCGGGGTTGCGTTTGAGCAACGCAGCCCGGTTCGGAGTCGGTTCGGCGTGCCGGTTGCCGCGCGGTACGCCGATCGCGGTGTAGCGGGCCAGACGTGGCGTGCCGCCGATTCCGTCGTTCCTCAGCATCTGGTCCCTCCCAGGTCGGTCGCGGACCGGACGTCCGCCGTCGTCTTCCACCCTGGACTGTGGGATGGCATCAATGGAAGATAGGCGATGACCTGGTGTAGCGAGCCGGTGACGCTCGCAAGATCACATACATAACAGCGGTAAGTTGAGGGATGTGAAGGTATTGTGAGCGGGAGTGAATATCTGGTAGGAGAACTGCGCCGCGTCCGTGAGATGCTCGGGCTCACCCAGGAAGCGTGGGGCGAGCGCATCCACTTCTCGACATCACACGTCGGCTCGATCGAACGCGGCGAACGGCCGGCGCTACCCGACTATCTGAGTGCGGTGGACCGGGCATTCGGCACCGCGTTCGTGAAATTCTATCGCGAATTCGTCGTCGGCGAACGCGCCCCGGTCTGGTACCGACCGTTCATCGAACAGGAGGGCAAGGCGACCCTCATCCGGGTCTTCCAACCGCTGGCGGTGCCCGGGCTGCTGCAGACCGAGGCGTACGCCCGCGCCGTGCTGATGGCGTACGGCGTGCGCGGCGAGGCGATGGACGTCGCGTTGGCCACCCGGCTCGACCGGCAGGAGATCCTCCACCGGCTGCCTGACTCGTGCCAACTCGTCGCCGTGATCGACGAGAGCGTCCTGCACCGCCGGGTCGGCGACCCGTGCGTGATGCACGAACAACTCACGGCGGTCGTCGCCGCCTGCGAGCAGCCCAATATCCGGGTCCAGGTGGTCCCGGCCGATGCCGGGGCGTACCCGGGGCTGGACGGGCCGTTCGTCATCGCCACCGTCGACGGCAGATCCGTCGGTTACCTGGAGGGCTACCTGCAGGGGCGAGTCGTAGAAAATCCGGACGACGCGACCAGTCTGGAACGCACCTGGGAGAGCATCCGCGACTACGCTCTATCTGGCCCGCAGAGCCTAGAACTGATCATGAGGACGGCTGAGAGATGGACATAAGCACCGCGCCCCGGTGGCACAAGAGCACGCACAGCGACAGCACAAGCTGCGTGGAGGTCGCCGAGAACCTGCCTGGGCGGGTGCTGGTCCGGGACACCAAGGACCGCGACGGCGGCACGCTGGCCTTCGCACCGACCGCCTGGTCGGCGTTCCTTTCCGCGACCAGGTCCGACCCGACCGGGCGATCCACCCGCTAGCACCGCCACCTGTTCGTCACCGCACTGGACGCCCGGCGATCGGGACCTCGGTCTCACCGCCGACCCGCACGCCGGCCGCGTCCAGTGTGGTGACGAGCAACCGGTTCTCTCCCGCATCGGCGACCCGGCCACCGACGATGAAGACGCCGTCATTGACCTCGGCGCGGACCGCCGCACCGCCCGGGGACCGGACCGAGACCGCTTGAGCCTCGGCGCGCGGGACGGTGCCGACGTACGCCTCGAACACCTCGGTGACGGTGTACCGGTCACCTCCGACGCTGGCGCCGATGATTTCCTCGTGCTGCCCGTCGATCAGGCGCTCCACGTACCACGCGCCCGGCTTCGTCCACAGCCGCAACGCGCGGTCGTCGCCCAGCTCGACGGTGTCCGCGAGGACATGACCAGCGGGCGGCTGCCACGACCCGGCCGCCGCCGGCCCACCGCGCGGCGTCAGGCTGACGACCGCGGCCAGGACCAACGCGACACCGACCAGCCCGACGACGGTACGGACGTTGCCCCGGATCGCCGCGCTGTCCATCTGCCGATGATGCCACCCTGCGGTGTCCGGTCAGGACGGGTTCTCGGATCGGTCAGGACCGGTCCTCGACCCGGGCCGTCTCGGCGAGGAACGCAAGGATGTGCGCGACCACCTCGTCGGGGAACTGGGTGTGCGGGTAGTGCCCGGCTCCGTCGATGTTCGCCACCGTACCGAGGCCGGCCGGCAGCGCCGCGACGATCGCCTCACCTTCGGCGCGCGGGTCGGCCCAGTCGGGGTCGAGCGTCCCCTCGATGATCAGTACGCGGCTGCGGACGTTGCCGAGCTGCGCTCCGGCGTCGGCCGGGCTGGACTGGCCCATCTTCTGCAGGACCTTCATCCGGCCGGACTCACGTAGGCGGGCCTCGGTCCGGGCCAGCTGCTCGGACCAGTCGGCCGGCCGGCGCCCGGGGAAGGCGACGTCGAGGTAGCGCAGCCACTGTCCGACACTGCCGAACATGCCCGCGCCCAGCAGCCGGGTCATGCCCTGCCGGTACCGCTTGACGCGCAGATCGCCGAGGCTGATCGACTGTTTCCGGGTGAACGGTGCGAGCTCGACAACGGCGGTGATCAGCTCGGGCGCGGTGGCAGCGGCGATGGTGGCCGCCCCGCCGGAGATCGAGTGCCCGACCAGCACGGCCGGACCACCCAGGTGCCGGATCAGCGCGACCAGGTCGCCGGCGATGTCGGTACGGGAGTACGCCGGCCAGCCGATACTGGATTCGCCGGTGCCCCGCAGGTCGGTGGCGGCGACCCGGTAGCCGGCCGCGACCAGCTGCGGGACGACGAACCGGTACGCGGAGCGGCTCTCGCCCATGCCGGGCGCGAGGACCACGAGTGGGCCGTCGCCGGTGACCTCGTAGGCGATGCGCCCGCCGTCGAGGGACAGGTACGCGGTCATCACGACCTCCAGACCGTTAGCTAATTTAGATAGCTAGTAAGCTAACAGCATTAGCCAGGCTTGTCAACCACGCCGTCGGCGCAGCGTGATCAAAGACTGGGCGCAGCGTCACTTCTCGATTAGAATGGGTGTACTAATCCGGCTCCTGACCTGGGAAGGAACGCCGTGATCGCACCCCCTCCTGCCGCCACTTCGAGCCCTACCGCCGCACCGACCAACCCCACCCCGGTTCCGTACGCGACCCTGCTCGGTTTCACCCGGTATGTCGGGCAGTCCGGGCCGGCCAAGGCGACCTTCGTCGGCGGGTTGCGCCGGCAGCGGGCCAGCCGCTCCGGGTTCAACCCGCACGGGCAACTGGTCAAGGCGCTCAAGGCCGACATCCGGTTCCGCACCGGCGGCAGCCACCTGGCCGCCGTGGTCGGGCAGGTCGCCCAGCGCTGGCAGCCGCTGTACGCCACCCTCGTCCCGGGTGCCCAGCGCTATCTGGAGACGCTGGGAGACCTGAGCCAGGTGGAGCTGGCACAGACCCACGACGCCCTGGGCATGGTCGGCAACCTCCCCGTCAAGATCAACCCACACTTCGGCCTGCGGTACGCCGACGGGCACGCCGAAGCGGTCCGGATCCACTTCGACGATCAGCCACCGAGCCCCGACGCGTACACCGCGACCCTGCACCTGATGGCCCGGCACATGGACCAGGTGCTGCCGCGTGCCGAGCCGGTCCTGGTCGACCTGCGACGCGGCACCACGTTCCGGCGTCCGGATGTCACCTCCCGCCCCGACCAGGTGGAGCGCTGGCTGGCCGGTGAGGCCGCCGCATTCACCGCGATCTGGTCCACCACCGCCTGAGTCGTCCAGGCAACCATCGCCCCTTGATGCGATCACGGGTGCGCCGAGGGCACGCCGCCACGTGCGGCGTATCCTCGGGCACCGGTGAACCTGTGGACCGAACTTCGCGCCGGTGCCGTCCTGTTCGAGGACGACACCGCCCTGGTGCTGAGCAAGCCTCCCGGCGTGTCGGTGATGGGCGAGCGGCACGGCACCGACCTGGCCCGCCTCGCCGAGGAGGCCGGTGAGCCGGTCTTCCCGGTGCACCGCATCGACAAGAACACCTCCGGGGCGATCCTGTTCGCCAAGGAGCTGGCCCATCACGGCGACCTGACCCGGCAGTTCAACCGCCGTACCGTGGAAAAGGTCTATCTGGCCGTGGTCGCCGCCGCCGACGTCGGCTCCGCCACCGATGCCGCTCGCGCGGCGCTGCCCGAGGTCGGCGTGGTCGACCTGCCGCTGAGCGTCGGCCGCAAGAACCGGGTCCGGGTCGCCGGCAACCGCGCCGACATCGGCTTCGACGCCACCACCGCACGCTGGTCGCTCCCCGCCGGGGCCGAGTTCGACCACGTCAAGACCTATCCGTCGCAGAGCCGGCTGACCGACGTCACCGCCGGGTCCGACGGGGTCACCACCGGATCCGGTACGCCGGCAACCGACGCCGGTACGGCGGACCCGGCCGACGCCACGCACCGGCTGCTCGCCGTCGCGCCGCTCACCGGCCGACGCCACCAGATCCGGGTGCACCTGGCCTGGATCGGGCACCCGATCGTCGGTGACCCGCTGTTCGACCGTACGGCCGCCGCCAATGGGTTACGCACGTATCTGCACGCCTGGCGGCTCGGCTTCGACACCGCCGACGGCAACCGGGTCGACGTGACGGCCACCCCCGACGCCGACTTCTGGCAGCCGCTGCCCACCGGCGCACCATCGGTCGCGGAGCTGGACGCGGCGTACCGGCGGCTCCGCGCCCAGGGCTGACCCGGACTCGGAGCTGAACTCGGGTATCAGACCAGATGATCGAGACCGTTGAGCTGCACGACCGTACGGTTGTGGAAGTAGTCGTCTTCGCGCAGCAGGGTGATGCCTCCGGGAGAGAAGCGGAAACTCGCCAGACCTGCTGAGTCGATCGGCACGCCGATCCAGGCCGTGACCAGGAAGGTGGCCGTGCCTCCGTGGGTCACCACGACCTGCTGGTCTGCTCCTGAGTGCACTATGCGCTCAAGCGCGGCGTAGGCCCGCACAGCCAGGTCCCATCTCGTCTCAGCGCCGGAGATCCCCTCGTCGTGACGCATCCGTTCCCCCACGACGGGCGGTGCAATGAAGCGTTCGTCCAGCCACGCCTGCGGACGCCCACCAGCCTCGCCGTAGAACTTCTCACGCAGGTCGGCGTCGAGCTGCACCTAGACCCCGAGCCGCTTCCCGACTACCTCAGCGGTGCGCCGGGCGCGCAGCAGGTCGGACGAGCGCACCTCGACGGCGGCATCGGCCGCCAACCGCCCGGCGAGCGCCTGCGCGATCCGCTCGGCCTGGGTAGCGCTGCGCTCAGTCAGGTCGGAATCGAACCACCCACCGACCCCAGTCCGTCGACGTGGTGCGTCGCCTCCTGCACCTCACCCATTGAGCCGAACATGATCAGGTGAGGCTCATCCACGTAAATCGTCGATGATGACGTGGATGAGCCTCACCTGATCATCAAACGCGACTGGTGGTCCGGTCAGGCGGCAACGGTGGGACGCTTGGTCGAGGCGACGAAGCTGGACCAGGCCGACGGGGCGAAAGTCAACGTCCCGCCGGCACGGTCCTTGGTGTCCCGGACGAGGACCCGGCCGGGGAGATTGTCGGCGACCTCGACACAGGCGCCGCCGTTGCTGCCGCTACGGGTGGAGGTGCGCCACACTGGCTCGCTCATGCTCATCGATCACCTTCAGGATGAGGTCACGGGACTGGTCACAGGGTAGTGCCCGCGCGCAGATCATCTCCCAGGCGAGCACCAGATGGCGGAGCTTGTCCGCGGTCTCGCAGACCCGCCCCGCAGTCTGGTCTTCAATGTACGCCGCCGTCCCACCGTCGGGCAGGGTCGCCAAGACGAACGCCCCGGTCAGGCCCGGATGCAGCCCGGCGGAGAAGGGCAGGACCCGGACGTGCACGGTCTGCCGATGGCCGATGTCGACCAGATGTTCCAACTGGTCCTTCATGATCGTCGGCGGGCCGATCCGCAGCGCGGCCTCGCCGATGATCGCGGTCAGCGGCACCGGGTGCGGGTGCGCCCGTTCCAGGGCCGCCGCCTGCCGCTCCAGCCGCTCCCGGGTCATCTCCTCGACCTGCACCTCGGTGTGCGTCCCGGCGGCAATCACCTCCCGGGCGTACGCCTCGGTCTGCAACAGGCCCGGAATCAGCGAATGCTCGAACCAGCGCAGCTGCACCGCGCGGGACTCGTTGAGCTTCCACGGCCGCATCCACGGGGCGACCGCCTCGTCGCGGGCCCGCGCGGCCTGATCCCGCAGCTCGGTGCCGGTGCCGAGCACCCGGTCCAGGTTGACCGCCACGTCGTCCGGTGGCAGCGACCGCCCGGTCTCGTAGTGACCGATCTGCGAACCGGTCACGTGCACCTGCGAGCCGAGAGCGTCCTGCGACAGCCCTTTCTCGGTCCGCCGCAACCGCAGGGTGTGCCGAAACTCATTCATGATCGCCATTCACGTCTCCCCCAGCGAGATCTGTAGTGACCCTATTACAACCCCACACATACCCGAACGGGCGGCGGATGGTCCAGGGTGGAAATCAGACCCGGAGGGGACGGTCGGCAAACTTACCCCTCCGGGTCTTCCGAATCGCACTCTCCACGTAGGGGGAACAGTGCCAAGGAACGACGGAATCGGCGGGACACCCAAGCTCGCCCGGTACACCTCGATCGGTACGCCACGCAATGTCGACCCGACCCCGAACCGGCCTCCGCTGCCCAGGCGTACCCCTGGGCAGACCGACCCCGACCGCGACTGGCCGTTCCAGCTCGCCGGCGCCCCGCCACGCTCTCCCGCGTTGGAGGCGGCGATCCGGCAGGCCAACGAGACCGCCCGGACCCACATCCCGAACCGGACCACCGGCGAGTGCCACCGGTGCGGCGGGGTGGTCGCATCGTGCCGGCCGTCACTGCGGGCGCTCGCCATCCTCGACCGGTGGGACCCTGGCTCGGCGCGGCGCGTCCGGGCGGTGCTGCACCTGTCCGGGCTGATGCCCGCCGACCACCCGAGCGACGACACCGACGCATGAGCACGGGCGCAGGAGCGAGCGACGGAGCGCTCCGAGACCATCACTGACCGGTACGGTCGCTGGCATGTCTGGCACGCAGTTGTACGACTCCATCGGGGCCGGTTACACCGTGACGCGGCGGACCGAGCCACGGATCGCCGCACAGGTCTGGGCGTCGCTCGGCGATGCGCGGACGGTGTTGAACGTCGGGGCCGGCACCGGCTCCTACGAGCCCACCGACCGGGCCGTCACCGCAGTGGAGCCATCGGCGCTGATGCGGGCACAGCGTCCCGCAGGTGCGGCACCCTGCGTGGCCGCTACCGCCGAGCGCCTTCCGTTCGCGGACCGGTCCTTCGACGCGGCGATGGCGTTCGCCACCATCCATCACTGGCCGGACCCGATCGCCGGACTGCGCGAGCTGCGACGGGTGGCCCGCCGGGTGGTGGTCTTCACCCACGACACCAGCGAATCCGGCTGGCACCGTCGCTTCTGGCTGATCCGCGACTATCTGCCGGAGGTCGCCGGTTTTCTCGTCGGCCGGCCGTCCATCACCGAGCTGGCCGACACGATCGGGGCACGCGCGGAACCGGTGCTCGTTCCATGGGACTGTGCCGACGGCTTCTTCGAGGCCTACTGGCGCCGCCCCGAGGCATACCTCGACGAGCAGGTCCGTCGGGGAACCTCCGTCTGGGGCAGAGTCGGGCCCGAGGTCGAGCAGCGGGCAGTACGCGACCTGCGTGCCGACCTTGCCTCAGGTCGGTGGGCCGACCGCAACCGTGACCTGACCGCGCTCGACGCCGCTGAGCTTGGTCTCCGCCTGCTCGTCACCTGACTCCCGGTCCAGCTGGCTGGAACTCGGCTGCAGCGGACCGCGCGTGCAGGCGGGTGTCACCGGATCCGCTGTGGCGGACCGGGTGACACCCGTCTGGCCGGGGTGGGAGTCAGCCGGAACTCGTACGCCGCGTCGTCGGTGCCCTCCGCGTGGTCGTACCGTCGGATCTCGGTGGTGTACCAGCCCGGTGGCACGCTCACGCGGCGGTGTCGCGGATGGCCCGGCGTCCAGCGGGTGAGGTAGCCAGCGCCGCAGAGCAGCAGGGAGCCGGTCTCCGTGCCCAGGACCCCGCCTGGCGAGGAAAGGGCAGGTGCGGGCCACGGCGCAGGATCCCCGACGTGCCGCACCAGTACGGTGTAGTACCCGGCGTCCACACCCATCAGCGGGATCGCGATGCCTGCCCGGACGACCGCGTCACCTGCATCGGTGGTGGTGAACAGCTCCAGCAGGTCGCGGCCCGCACTGTCGGCACCGAGGTGCCGGTCGAGGCGTGCGGGGTCGAGCAGCACGAACCCGTGAGCCTCGGGAAAGCAGCCGATGAGGCGGACGGCCGGAAAAGCCATGGCGTCGACGCTACCTGCGCTCCAGCAGATCCACGCTCCCCAGCACCGGCTGGCGTGGGCCGCTACACTGGCCGACAGCGCGTCGGGGATCGCGCCGAGACTCGCCGGAAGGTTCGAAGCCACCCCAGGTCCGAGGTTCGAGCGACGGACACCGCAGCTCTGAATCCGCCCGTGCGAGTCCGGGTCACAGAGCGAGGTTCCCATGAAGACGCTCCCCGACAACCCACACCTGCACCACCTGCGGCAGCAGGCCAAGGAACTGTTGGCCGGGCTGCGTGAGGTCGATCCGACCGTGACCCTGGCCGACGCGCAGACGACGCTGGCCGGTCAGTACGGCTTCCGTACCTGGCCGGAGCTCAAGGCCGAGGTCGACCGGATGCACGGGCGGGCCGACACGGCCGATCCGTCCCTCGCCCGGGCGGTCGCCGACCGGTTCGGCCTCGGCACCGTCGTCGGCCCGATGCGCTCGCTGGCCCGCCCGGACGACATCGGCCGCCGCTGGTCGATCACCACCGACCGGGGACGCTTCACCGTCCGTACGATGGACACCTGGCTGCCGATCGTCGACGCCGACACCTGCAGCTGGCCGCCGCAGCGGCCGGTGGGCTGCTGCCGACCCCGGTACGCAGCCGCGACGGCAACATCGTCGAGTCCGTAGGTGGTCACCGCTGGCGGGCGTACCGGGATCTGCCGGCCGGGCCGCCGCTCGCGGCCCCGGTGAGTGCGGTGGTCGCCGGTGCGGCCGGCGACGTGCTCGCCACGCTGCACGGCCTGGCGTTGCCGGTCGACCGGGTCAGCCCGTGGCACGCCAGACGCCTCGGCCCGGCCAGTTGGGCCGGGCTGTCTGGCACCGCGACCGCCCGGCAGGCGCCCTGGGCCGGTCAGCTGGCGGCGGCGGTGCCGGCCCTGGAGGACCTGGCGGCGATCGGCCGCGACGTGCCCGTGCCGGATCCGGTGCTGACCCACAACACGTTCGGGCCGGCGCAGACCCGGCTCGCCCCCGACGGTCGCCTCGTCGTCGTCGGCTGGGAACACGCCGGTGGCCAGCCGCCGGCCTGGGAGTTGGCGAACGCCCTGCTGGACTGGGCAGTCGCCCCGCACAGTCGGGTCGACGCCGTCGGTGCGCGGGCGCTGATCGACGGCTACCGGCAGCGGGCCGGGGGCGCACCGACGCTGTGCCTGGCCGATTTCCGGGGCGCGGCGACCGGTCTGATCAACTACGTCTGCGAGCAGGTCGAGGCGGCGTTGGCGGCGGGGACGGCCGAAGATCGGCGGTACGCCGACCGCAGCGTCCACCACCTGCTGACGCACCTGCCGACCCGTACCACCCTGGAGCGCCTGCTCGACGCGGTGACCTGAACCCGGGACAGGTGGCCTGCACCAGAGACAGGCGGCCGGAAACCCGGGCGACCGGGCCGGGAGCGGCGGGTATCGTGGTCAACGCCATGAACCCGCCCTCCCCTGCGCCGAACCCCGCTGGCCTGCTCACACTCCTCCCCGAGTTGACTCTTCGTGACGAGCAGCGGCTGCGCCGGCGCCTCGACGGGGTGCGCAAGGTGCGGGATCCGCAGGCCCGGCAGGCCGCGCTGGGCGAGATCGCCGCCTCGATCGCGGCGGCGCAGCAGGCGGTGCAGCGACGGCGGGACGCGGTGCCGCAGGTCAGCTACCCCGCCGGGTTGCCGGTCAGCGAACGCGCCGACGACATCGCGGCGGCGATCCGCGACCACCAGGTGGTGATCGTGGCCGGTGAGACCGGCTCGGGCAAGACCACCCAGATCCCGAAGATCTGCCTGGAGCTGGGTCGTGGGGTGCGCGGGCTGATCGGGCACACCCAGCCGCGCCGGCTGGCCGCCCGCACCGTCGCCGACCGGATCGCCGAGGAGCTCGGCATCACGCTGGGCGACGTGGTCGGCTACAAGGTCCGGTTCAACGATCAGGTCGGCGGCCAGACCCTGGTGAAGTTGATGACCGACGGGATCCTGCTGGCCGAGCTGCAGCACGACAAGATGCTGCGCCAGTACGACACGTTGATCATCGACGAGGCGCACGAGCGCAGCCTGAACATCGACTTCATCCTCGGCTACCTCAAGCAGTTGCTGCCCCGCCGCCCCGACCTCAAAGTGGTCATCACGTCGGCGACGATCGACCCGCAGCGCTTCGCCGACCATTTCAGCGAGCCGGGCCGGCCGCCGGTGCCGATGGTCGAGGTGTCGGGGCGGACCTATCCGGTGGAGGTGCGGTACCGGCCGCTGCTGCGGGAGACCGTCGACCCGGACGACCCGGACGCCACCCCGGGCACGGTGACGCTCGACCAGGTCGACGGGATCAGCGCGGCGGTGGAGGAGCTCGCCGACGAGGGCCCCGGCGACATCCTGGTCTTCCTCAGCGGCGAACGGGAGATCCGCGACGCCGCCGACGCGCTGGGCAAGCTGGTCGCCAACCGGCCCCGGCTGCGCGACACCGAGATCCTGCCGCTGTACGCCCGGTTGTCCGCCGCCGAGCAGCACCGGATCTTCCAGCCACATCCGGGTCGGCGGGTGGTGTTGGCGACCAACGTCGCCGAGACGTCGCTGACCGTGCCGGGCATCAAGTACGTCATCGACCCGGGTACGGCGCGGATCTCCCGCTACAGCAACCGGTTGAAGGTGCAGCGGCTGCCGATCGAGCCGGTGTCGCAGGCGTCGGCCAACCAGCGTAAGGGCCGCTGCGGGCGTACCTCCGACGGGATCTGCATCCGGCTGTACGACGAGGCCGACTTCGAGTCCAGGCCGGAGTTCACCGATCCGGAGATCCTGCGGACCAACCTGGCCTCGGTGATCCTGCAGATGACCGCGATCGGGTTGGGTGACATCGCCGCGTTCCCGTTCGTGGAGCCGCCGGACCGCCGGCAGATCACCGACGGCGTCGCGCTGCTGCACGAGCTGGGCGCGATCGAGCCGCCCGCGCCGGGCCTGCCGCCCCGGTTGACGGCTGTCGGGCGGCGGCTGGCGCAGCTGCCGGTGGATCCCCGGCTGGGCCGGATGGTGCTCGCGGCCGAGGGCAACGGCTGCGTCGACGAGGTGTCGGTGATCGCCGCCGCGTTGTCCATCCAGGATCCCCGGGAGCGGCCGGCGGAGCAGAAACCCCAGGCCGATCAGGCGCACGCCCGGTTCGCCGATCCGGAGTCGGACTTCGTCGCCCTGCTCAACCTGTGGCGCCACCTGCGGGAGCAGCAGCGGGAACGCTCCGGCAGCGCGTTCCGGCGGATGTGCCGGGCCGAGTTCCTCAACTACCTGCGGGTCCGTGAGTGGCAGGACATCCACAGCCAGATCCGGCAGGTGCTGCGGTCGATGAACGTGCCGGTCGACCGGGGCGGTGAGCCGGCCGCGCCGGCCGCCGTACACCAGTCGTTGCTGGCCGGTCTGCTGTCGCACGTCGGGGTGAAGGACCCGGCCAAGCCGGAGTACTTGGGTGCCCGGGGAGCCAAGTTCGCGATCTTCCCCGGCTCGGCGCTGGCCCGCAGACCACCCCGCTGGGTGATGGCGGCCGAGCTGGTCGAGACGTCCCGGCTGTGGGCCCGTACGGTCGCCAAGGTCGAACCGGAGTGGGTCGAGGCGCTCGCCGGTCACCTGGTG
Source organism: Solwaraspora sp. WMMA2101 (assembly GCF_049179175.1). Classification (NCBI taxonomy): domain Bacteria; kingdom Bacillati; phylum Actinomycetota; class Actinomycetes; order Micromonosporales; family Micromonosporaceae; genus Solwaraspora; species Solwaraspora sp. WMMA2101. Next base: position 684,452 of record NZ_JBMHMA010000006.1, read on the forward strand.
AAACGCTCGTACAGCGAGCCGCACTGGGAGAAGAAGCAGGCGGCGGTGATGGCCTACGAGAAGGTCACCCTGTACGGCGTACCGCTGGCCGCCGGCCGCAAGGTCACCTTCGGCCGGGTCGACCCGGTGCTGAGTCGGGAGCTGTTCATCCGGCACGCCCTGGTCGAGGGCGACTGGCACACCCCGCACCGGTTCTTCCACGACAACCGGGCACTGCTCGACGAGGTCGGTGAGCTGGAGGAACGGGTCCGCCGGCGGGACATCGTGGTCGACGACGAGACCCTCTACGAGTTCTACGACCAGCGGCTGCCCGCCGACGTGGTCTCCGGTCGGCACTTCGACTCCTGGTGGAAGCAGGCCCGCCGGGACCGGCCCGACCTGCTCACCTTCGACCGGGACATGCTGGTCAACCAGGGCAAGGGCCGGGTCGACCCGGCCGACTACCCCGACGAGTGGCACTCCGACGGGATGGCGTTGCCGCTGACGTACCGGTTCGAGCCGGGCTCGGCCGTCGACGGGGTCAGCGTCGACGTGCCGTTGGCGATGCTCAACCAGGTCTCCGACGACAGCTTCGACTGGCACGTGCCCGGCCTGCGCGAGGAGCTGGTCATCGCGTTGATCCGGTCGCTGCCGAAGCAGTTGCGCCGCAACTTCGTACCGGTGCCGGATTTCGCCCGCGCGGCGCTGGCCGCCATCACCCCGGGTGCCGAGCCGTTGCTGGACGCGCTGGCCCGGCAGCTGCGCCGGATGACCGGGGTGGTCGTGCCGCACGACGCCTGGGATCTGACCAGGCTGCCGGCGCATCTGCGGGTGACGTTCCGGGTGGTGGACACCGACGGTAAGCCGGTCGCCGAGGGCAAGGACCTCGCGGCGCTGCGCCGGCAGCTGACCACCGAGGTCCGCAAGGTGGTGGCCGCCGCCGCGCCGGACGTGGAGCGCCGGGGGTTGCGGGACTGGAGCATCGGCACCCTGGCCCGCAGCGTCGAGCAGGACCGGGCCGGCTACCGGGTCACCGCGTACCCGGGGCTGGTCGACGAGGGTGACTCGGTGGCGGTCCGGGTCTTCGACCGGGCCGCCGCCCGGGACCGGTCGATGTGGGCGGGCACCCGGCGGCTGCTGCTGATCACCCTGCCGTCGCCGGCGAAGTTCGTCGCCGGCCGGCTGTCCAACCAGGACAAGTTGGCGTTGAGTCGCAACCCGTACCGCAACGTGGTGGAGCTGCTGGAGGACTGCGCCGGGGCGGCGGTCGACAAGCTGATGGCCGACGCGGGCGGGCCGGCCTGGGACGCCGACGGCTTCGCGGCGCTGCGCGAGCAGGTCCGCGCCGGGCTGGTCGACACCACCGTCGAGGTGGTCAACCGGGTACGCCGGGTGCTGGCGGCGGCGCACGACGTGCAGCAGCGACTCGGGCGTACCACCGACCTGGCCCTGGTCGCGGCGCTGACCGACATCCGCGACCAGCTCGCCGCGCTGGTCTTCCCGGGGTTCGTGACGGTCACCGGGTACGCGCGGCTGGCGGACCTGCCCCGCTATCTGACCGCGATCGACCGCCGGTTGGAGAAGCTGCCGCAGAATCCGCGCCGGGACCGCGACCAGCAGGCGAGGATCGACACGGTACGCCGGGAGTACCAGCAACTGCTCGACGGGCTGCCGCCGGCCCGGCATCACACCGAGGCCGCCCGGCAGATCCGTTGGATGATCGAGGAGCTGCGGGTGAACGTGTTCGCCCAGGCGCTGGGCACCCCGTACCCGGTGTCGGAGCAGCGGATCTACCGGATGATGGACGAGGCGGAAACGGCGGACTGAGCCGTCGGGTGATCCGGCCCGCCGACGCCAGGGCGGCGGCGACGGCTCAGTCGTCGCTGATTCGTCAGTCGCGTTGCAGGGTGAACACGGAGGCACCGGCGACGACGTCGATGTCGTACCGGTCGGTCGCGTCGGCGAAGCCACGGCCGGTGAAGACCGCTCCGGGGGCGACACCACCGCGCTGACGGTCATCGAGGGTCACGTCGCCGGCGCCGGCACCGAAGCTGACCCGGGCCGGCGGACCGTCCGGGGCGCTGACCACGAACTGGTTGGCGCCGCCGGTCATCCGTACCGTCATCGTGCCGTCGGGTGCCGGCAGTGCCAGGTCGATCCGGGCCGCCCCGCCGACGATGTCGACGCCGTCGAGGTCGGCGGCGGTCAGGTCGATCGCGTGCTGGGCGACGCCGCCGGTGAGGCGCAGCTGCCAGCGGACCGCCGAGTTCAGCTGGATGTCGACGACGCCGGGTCCGGTCTGCCCACTGGGCACCAGGTGCAGCTGGATCCGGCTGTCGTCGTCAGCGATGATCCGTGGCTGCACGTCGGCATCGATCGGGGTGCTCACCCGGTACAGTTCGTCGCCGAGGTCGACCGCCCGGATATTGACCGTGGTGGTGCCGCTGACCAGGTCGAACTCGGCTTCCTGCAGGTCGCCGCGCGGGCCGGTGACCAGTCGTTCGGTGGCCGGGGCCGTCTCGACCGGGTCGCCGTCGTCGACCGCTCCCGGTGCGGGTGCGCCGCCGGCGGCTGAGTCCGGGGCGGCGGGGGCGGGCTGCGCGTCGGCGGTCGGGCCACCGCCGCCACCGCCGCGCGTTTGCATCAGGTTGGCACCGGCCACGGCGGCCACCAGGAACAGGGCGAGCAGACCGGTCAGCAGCAGGGCGAACCGCCGGGGGCGGCGACGTGCGGTCGGCGGCCCGTCCGGTGGACCGGTCGGCGGCGTCCAGTCCGGGGCCGTCCAGCTCGGCGAGGCCCCGTACGCCGGGTCGTCGCGATGGTCGGACTCGCCGCCGTCGGGCCAGTCGCCGGACCCGTCGGGTCCACGGGCGTCGGCGGCGGCGTCGCCGGAGCCACGGTCGAAGAACGGTACGGCCGGGGCGACCGGCTCGGGCCGGTCCAACTCCCGGGCCAGCCACGGCGGCGGTGGGAGCAGCCGGGGCGGCCCGGTCACCGTGTCGTCGCCGGACAGTGGCGGAAGGTGGTCCTCGGCCGGATCACCGGCGTCGCTGGGCGGGCGGCCCGGCCAGGCCCCGTCGGGCCGGTACGGCGCGGAGTTGCCCGGCTCGGCCAGCGGGACCGTCGGACCGCCGGACGACCCGGACGACCCGGACGACCCGGACGGCTCCGGACGGTCGACCGGACCGAGTTCGATCGCTGCGGGCTGCGCCCCCTGTGCCGGTCGCTGCATGACGGGCCCTCCTCGGCTCGCGGGCACCATGCACCGAGGTGCCCACCCGGAGGTACGCAGCCGACCGCCGGACGGATCGATCGCAGCGGAAGAAATCGCGACGAGCAGCCCGGGGGCACCCGCTTCGTGTCCACCTCCGGACACTGCGTGTATGAACTCTACATTGGATCGGTCCGGCTGTCCGACGAACCCGTTGTGCCACAGTGTCTGTCGAGCTGACCTAACACTCAGTTGTCACCCATACTGAACGGCAGGGTCCGTCCACCCCCCACGCACGCGACGCGGCCCGGAGGGATGATCATGCACATCGAGGTCGGTACGGACGTTCCCGCCGAGCTGACCGAGGCGACCTGGCGCTTGTACACCGACGCATTCGACGAACTGCGGGTGACCGCGGTGCAACGGCACGTCATGGACCGCGTCGAGTTCGACCACGTCATCAGTGACAAACGGGTGCTGAAGTACCTCGGGCGGGACCCGGGTCGCCCGGACGAACTGGCCGCGCTCGCGACCTTCACCAACGAGCTCGACGCGATGCCACTGATCTCACCGGACTACTTCGCGCACCACTGGCCACAGCTGTACGCCGAGAAACGCATCTGGTACATCGGGTTCTTCGCCATCCACCCGGCGAGCCGTGGCTGCGGGATCTTCGAGTCGGTGATCGCCGACATGTGGCAGCGGGTACGCGCCTGCGACGGCATCGCCGCGCTGGACATCTGCCGCCGCAACGACGAGATCGGGCTCGGTAGGGCGATCCACCAGACACTGACGTCGTTGACCGCCGGCACCGGGGCCCGGCGGCTCGACGAACAGACGTTCTGGCTCTACGAGCCGCCGCCGCGGCCCTGAGTCGGCTCCGCCGCTGCCATCGGCTCCGGCTCCGCGGTCGCCATCGGCTCTGCCCGGCCGACCTCCGCCGGGCCGACCTCCGCCGACCAGAGGTGGACGAACTCCTGTGGCTCCACCGGTTCCCCCCAGAGTCTGCCCTGGCCGTACAGCACGCCGAGGACCGCGAGCACGCTCTGCTGCAGCGGCGTCTCGACGCCCTCGGCGACCACGGTGAGGTGCAGCGCGCTGCTCATCGCGACGACCGCCCGGACGATCTCCTCATCCTTGGCGCTCGCCCCGAGCCCGGCCACGAACGCACGGTCCACCTTCACCCCGGTCACCGGATGGCTCCGCAGGTAGCCGAGCGCCGAGAAGCCGGTGCCGAAATCGTCGACGACGATGCGGATGCCGCGCTGGCGCAGGTCGGACAGGACCTGGCCGGTGGCGCTGGTCGGGTCGATCATCACCGACTCGGTAATCTCCAGCACCACCGCCGACGCCGGTACGTCGTACCGGGCCAGGCAGTCGTCCAGCGCCCGGGACAGCCCGGGGTCGCGCAACTGCCGGGGTGACACATTGATCGACATCCAGAAGTCGGCGTCGACCGTGCCGTCGGCGCGCCACTGCGCGACCTGATGCAGCGCACGGTCGAGCACCCAGCGCCCGATCGGTCCGATCAGCCCGGTGTCCTCGGCCATCGGGATGAACACCGCCGGCGACACCGGCCCGCGCTCGGGATGCTCCCAACGCAGCAACGCCTCCGCCCCGATCAGGGCACCGCTTTCCAGATCGACGATCGGCTGGTACGCCAACCGCAGGTCGTCCTGCGCGAGCGCCGTCCGCAGCGCCTGCTCGATGTCGACCCGTTCCCGGACCCGTTCGTGCATCGACGCGTCGAACATCACCCACCGGCCCCGGCCGTCGGCCTTGGCCTGGTACATGGCGGTGTCGGCGTCGCGCAGCAGCGCGTCGGCGGACACCGGCGGGTCGGCGCGGACGCCGGCGGGGCCCAGTTCGGTCCCGGCGATACCCACCGATGCGGTGATCACCGCCTCGACCTGGCGGATCTGCAGTGGCGTGTTCACACAGTCGATGATCCGGTCGGCCACCGTGAGCGCGTCCGAGCGGTCACCCAGGTGGACCACGACGAACTCGTCGCCGCCGACCCGGGCGACCATCGCCGCCGGGGGCAGCGCCGCGCGCAGCCGGCCCGCCACCTCGGCGATCAGCTGGTCGCCGGCGTGGTGCCCCCAGGAATCGTTGACCAGCTTGAAGCCGTCGAGGTCGAGGAAGAACACCCAGATCCACGTCCGGTTCGCCGGACGCGTGGTCAGCAGCCGACGGACCTCGGCGGCGAGCATCAACCGGTTGGGCAGGCCGGTGAGCGGATCGTGGGTGGCCCGGTGCTCGTAGCGACGCTGCGCGGCGGCATAGCCCTGCACGGCGGAGACCGCCCGCATCATCAGCAGTACCACCATCGCCGCGCCGCCGACCCCGAGCACCAGCCGGTCGGTGGCGGACCGGCCGGAGACGAAGACCGTCAACAGGAACGGTGCGGCCAACGCCGGACCGATCAGCAGCAGCCGCTGCCAGGACCACGCCTGCACCGGCAGCGGGGCGGCCCGGCCGAGCTCGACCACCGACGGGTGCAGCGCCGCCGCGCCGATGAGCAGGAAGCCGACCAGGAACGGCAGGTCCAGCAGGCGGGAGCCGGTCAGCTGGCCGGAGACCCCGATGATGGCGTACAGCACGTCACCGAGCAGCAGGCAGCTCATCGAGGCGACCAGCAACAGGTAGCTGGCCCGCCGCGCGGCGGTGGTGAAGGCCAGACTGACCAGCAGCAGGACGAGGATCACGTCGAAGATCGGGTACAGCGCGGCGAGGGCCGACACCAACGCCGGACGGCCGGTGATGCTGCCGGCCGGTACCGCCAGCAGCAGCACCGAACACAGGGCGGCACCGATGAAGACGATCAGCCCGTCGATGACCGCGTGGGACGGCAGTCGGCCCCGGGTGCGCAGCAGCCCCGCCAACCCGAGCAGCATGAACAGGTAGCCGGGCACCGTCGCGGCGTCCGCCGCCAGCGCGTACGTCCCGTCCTGGCCGACCGCCCACGGCCGTGCCAGCGCGCCGGTGAGGAAGCAGACACACGCGGCGGCGAGCAACGCCCAGGCCAGTCGCGGTCGGGCACCGTGCCAGCGGGGTCCCACCACCACAGCCGCGGCCCCGCCCACCCCAGCGACGACGAACGCTGAGCCGTGAATCAGTGGGGAGTCGACGACGCCGTACAGCACGGCCGCCACGGCGCCGACGACGAGCAGGGCCAGCGCCGGCAACGACGAACAGGCGCGGGTCGTCCCCGGCGCGGCGGGTCGCACCACGATGGCCCCTGCGCACATGTCATCCACCGGCTGATTCGTCAAACAGGCGCACACCATACCAAGCCCGCTGCGGACCTGCCCTGGTCAGGAACACGTGCCGGCACGGTCGGACCGGTCAGCCGCGACGACGGCGGCTGTTTAGCGGTCGACGGCGCGGGAGACATGTCCCGCCGTGCCTGCCACCCCACCTGCGCCCGGCCGGCTGCCGTCGCTGACCGGGCTACGGGCCGCCGCCCTGCTGGTCTTCGGCGTGCACGCGTACTCGTTCATCCCGCTCGCGGACCCGCAGGACGTGTGGTGGGCCGGCCTGCTGTTCGACGCCGGCGACCTCGGGGTGTCGTTCTTCTTTGTCCTGTCCGGCTTCGTGCTCACCTGGTCGGTCCGTTCCGGTCACCGGCCCGGACGCTTCCTGCGCAACCGGATCGTCCGGGTCTATCCGGCGCATCTGGTGGCGCTGGGTCTGGCGCTGGTCGGGCTGGTGGTGACCGCCCGGACACCGGACTCCTGGCCACAGCTGCTGGCCAGCTCGGCCCTGCTGGTGCACGCCTGGCATCCCTCGGACGTCTACTACCTGGGGATCAACCCGGTCACCTGGTCACTTTCCTGCGAAATCGCCTTCTACCTGGCGTTTCCCCTGCTGTACGCCGGGTTGCGGCGACTCCGTACCGGCGCGTTGCGGGTGGCCGCCATCGTGGTGCCACTCGCCGTGTGGTCGATGCCGCTGGTGGCGCAGGCTCTCGTCGCCGCCGAGCACCGCCGGTGGTTCGTCTACGTCTTCCCACCGGTACGGATGCTGGAGTTCCTGCTCGGCATCGTGCTGGCGTTGCTGGTGCTGCGCGGTGCCTGGCGAGGGCCGGCGCTCCCGCTGGCGACGGCGCTGTGGGTGGTCAACTACCTCGCCGTCGGGTGGCTGCCGGCCGCTGCGCGCGACACCGCCGCGACGATCGTCACGATCGGCCTGCTGGTGCCGGCGGCAGCCCTGGCCGACCTGGGCGGTCGGCGGTCGGTGTGGCGGGACCGGCTCGCGGTGCACCTGGGCGAGGTGTCGTACGCCTTCTTCCTGGTGCACATGGTGGTGATCATCAGCGTGATGCACCTCCTCGGCCGGGACCGGGTCTTCCCGGCCGGGCAGGCGGTCGCCCTGGCGGTGGCGTTCCTGGTCGGGTCCTACCTGCTGGCGGTGCCGCTGCACCGCTGGGTGGAGCGGCCGGCGATGCGGCTGGCCAGGCAACGGGGCGAACGGACCAGGGGCGTCCCGGCCGGGGCCGGCCGTCCTGGCTAGGCTCGGCGCGGGCCGCACCGGCCCGCGCGGTGGGCCAGGGACAGGAGACGACATGCAGCAGCTGAACAGCGGGTTGTACGGCCTGCTCGGGATACGTCTCGACGAGGCGTCCGCCGACGCCGTCCGGCTGCGGATGCCGGTGACCGCCGCGCTGCACCAGCCGTACGGGATCGTGCACGGCGGGGTGTACTGCACGTTGGTGGAGAGCGCGGCGAGCATCGGCGGCACGCTCTGGATCGGCGATCAGGGCCGGGTGGTGGGCGTCGCCAACCAGACCGATTTCCTCGCGGCGGTCAGCGGCGGCGAACTGACCGCCGTCGGCACCCCGGTCCATCGCGGCCACAGTCAGCAACTGTGGAAGGTCGACATCACCGACGGTGACGGTCGGCTGGTCGCCCTGGGGCAGGTGCGGCTGCAGAACCTGCGACCGGGCAACGGCCGCGCCGGGTAGACCGCCCAGCCCGGCCGGATCAACCACATTTGGTACGCCGTGCCAGCGAACCGGACTCCTCGCCCAGCCGTACACACAGGCAGGAGGCGATGAGGGATGGACACCATGGTCAACCCCGCACGACCTGGCACCACCGAAACTGATCTCTACATCCTGCGCGGACTGCTCCGCTGCGCGGACCGCCAGATGATCCCTGCCTGGGCCGACGACGGCATCCGGTACTACGCATGCCCCGACACACAGTGTGACCGGAGATTGATCAACGCCGAGGAGATCGAGCAACTGATCTGGCAGCGGTACGTCCACCTGAACGCCGACGCCGCCGACATCGTCAGCCGTGACCAGCGCCGGTCGGCCCTGCTCGCCGTCCTGGCCCGGATCACGGTCGGCTCCAGCCTGGTCGATCTCGACTACGACTGGCGGGACTGACCGACGCACCGGGCCACAGGCCACGATCAGCCGGTCACAGCACGAACGCGTCGGTCCAGAGCTGCCCGGACCGGCCGGTGAGCGCGTCGAGCAACGCGACGGCCTGACCGTCGGTGAGCGACGCGACGTAGTCGACGATCGCCCGCCCCCGGGCGGGCGGACCGGGGTCGGCGACCAGGCCGGCCAGTTCGGCGGTTGCCAGCTCCACCAGGTCGTGCAGGCGGCGGGGTAGCCGCGCCTGCTCGTCCGGGTCGGTCAACCAGGCCAACAGCTTGTCGATCAGGGTCGCCAGCAGGTCGGCCTGGCCCCGCTGGTGCAGGGCGAGATCCGGGCGGGCCAGCACGAACCGGTGGTGCACGAACTTGAGCACCTGCACCTCGTGCCACTGTGCGGTGGCCAGCAGGACGTGCCCGGACCGCACCGGCGGGTCCGGGGTGACCCCGATCGCGTCGACCAGTCGGCGGGTCCACCGGGCGGAGAACGTGGTGATGTTCTCCTCGGCCTCGATCGACCCGTCGAACGGCACCATCAGCAGGCCCTCGGCCAGCTCCCGCCGGACGTGTTCGACGGCGGCCGCGAAGACCTCGTCGGAGGCGATCCAACTGTCCTTGCGGTGCAGCTGGCGGCGCAGCCCTTCGATCGCCCAGCCGGGCCGGTGCGTGGTCGCCCCGATCTCGGCGTCGGTGAGGCCGGCCAGCTCCGTCATCGCCCGCTGCCAGGCGGTCAGCTCCCCGGCCACCGTGCCCTGTTGCAGCACACCGACCCGGTGGAAGTCCTCCAGGTCGTGGATGGCGTACGCGATGTCGTCGGCGACATCCATGATGGACGCCTCGACGGTCTGCTGCCACGGGTCGATGAGCCCGGCGAACGGTTCGCGGGCCTGCCGCAGGTCGGCGGCCTCGGTGGTGTAGGCGCCGAACTTGACCGAACCGGTCGACGGGTCGTCCGGCGCGACGGCCGCGCCACGCGGTGCCGGGCGCAGCGTGCTCGGATGCGGGTCCGGGTAGGTACGCCGGGTCCACGGGTACTTCAGCATCGCCGCCCGTACCGCCGCGGTCAGGTCCAGCCCCACCGCCGCCGTGCCACGGATCTCCGTGCTGGTCACGATCCGGTAGGACTGCGCGTTGCCCTCGAAGCCGTCCGGCAGGCCGAGCCGCAGCCGGGCCACCCGGTCCAACACCCGCTCGCCCAGATGCCCGAACGGCGGGTGGCCGAGGTCGTGGGCGAGCGCGGCGGCCTCCACCACGTCCGGGTCGCAGCCGCCGAGTTTGTCCAGCAGACCCCGGTGCCGGTCGTCGGCGGTCAACCGTTCGGCGATGGCCCGGCCGACCTGGGCGACCTTCAGGCTGTGGGTGAGCCGGTTGTGCACCAGCAGACCGGACCCACCAGGGCTGATCACCTGGGTGACCCCGCCGAGGCGGGCGAACAGCGGCGAGGAGACGAGCCGGTCCCGGTCGGCCCGAAACGGGCTGCCCGCCAGGTCGCTGGCGGCCGCCGCGCGCCGGCCGAACAGCCGGCGGGCGCGCGGGTCGGCGTCGTCATCGGCGGACGGCCGCGCCGGCCGGTCCGGTTCCGGTGCCCGGTTCATCAGCAGACGCTAACCCGGTACGGACGTCGTCGGAGGCCCGGGGTGCCGTTCGGCGCTGCCGGGCGACCTCTGGCGGTGTCCGGCAAAGCACTGGGTTGAGCTGATTGGTCCGGCGTCGTAAGGTTCCGCTGCAGCAAGGTCATTTCGTCGGGCCGCTGCTTGGGTCCTGCTCGACTCGCGTACCAGAACCGCCGCAAGGGACGACTCGATGCCCCGTGCCCGGACTCCTTCGGAGTTGACGCTGACCGAGGAGTTCTTCCTGGTTGCGCTCGACGACAGCACCGGACGGCCGATGATCGGCCCGGAACCGCTCGGCGCGGGCCTGGCCGGTGCCGCGATCGCCACCCTGGTGCTGGCCGGCCGGGCGCAGGTACGCGACGACGGCCTGCTGGTGCCGGCCGACGGCCTGCCGATCGGTGATCCGGTCGCCGATCCGCTGCTGGCGGAGTTGCGGCGGGAGCCCCGTCAACCGGTGCCGGACTGGATCACCCTGATGCGTCCCGGGCTGCCCGGGGTGGTCGCCGAGGACCTGGAGGCGCTCGGCGTGCTGCGTACCGAGGTCGTCCGCCAACCGCTGACCCGACGGTCGGTCGCGCGGTTCCCGGCGATGGATCCGGTCCGCGCGGTCGGCCCCCGGGTGCGGCTCGGGCACGCGCTCGGCCGCTCCGGGCCGGTCGGTCGGCGTGCCGCGACACTGGCCCAGATCGTCCGCGCCACCGGTGCCGACGCATGGTTCGTGACCATGTACGGCCCGACGGTGCGCAGTCAGTTGACCACCACCGCCGCCGGGCTCGACCCGCAGCTGACGGCGGTGGTCGCGGCGATCAACGGGCAGCCGACCCGGTCCCGGATGGCGGTCCGGTTGTGGCCGGCACGGGACACCTCCGTCGCCTGGTGACCGGTCCCCTGCGGCGTTCGCGGTCGCGTGGTGGCGCGACACCGGTCCCCGGTTGCCGGCAGAATGCTTGTCGGACCGCGCACCGTGGTCCCCGCCGCCGCGACGCCGGCCGGCGGGCGGCAGGCAGCGAGCCGGCGGGCACACCACCGCCGGCACGCCGGGAAGTTGGAGCGGGGCACGCGACGTGACCACAGCGATTGATCAACGGATCGCGGAGGAACTGGGAGTACGGTCGGGGCAGGTGGCCGCCGCCGTCGAGCTGCTCGATGGCGGTGCGACGGTGCCGTTCATCGCCCGGTACCGCAAGGAAGCCACCGGGATGCTCGACGACGCGCAGCTGCGCACCCTGGAGGAGCGGCTGCGCTACCTGCGGGAGCTGGAGGAGCGCCGGGGCGCGATCCTGGAGGCGATCCGCAGCCAGGGCAAGCTCGACGACGCGCTGACCGCACAGATCATGGCGGCCGACTCGAAGGCCCGGCTGGAGGACATCTACCTGCCGTACAAGCCGAAGCGGCGGACCAAGGCGCAGATCGCCCGGGAGGCCGGGCTGGAGCCGCTGGCCGAGACGCTGCTCGCCGACCCGGCCCAGGATCCACGGACGGTCGCCGCCGGCTTCGTCGACGCCGACAAGGGAGTCGCCGACGCCACGGCCGCGCTGGACGGTGCGCGGGCGATCCTGGTGGAACGCTTCGCCGAGGACGCCGACCTGATCGGCGAGCTGCGGGAGCGGATGTGGTCGCGGGGCCGGCTCACCTCCCGGGTACGCGAGGGCCGGCAGACCGAGGGCGCCAAGTTCGCCGACTACTTCGACTTCGCCGAGCCGTTCACGAAGCTGCCGTCGCACCGGGTGCTGGCGATGTTGCGCGGCGAGAAGGAGCAGGTCCTGGACCTGACGATGGAGCCGGAGGAGGTGCCGGCCGACGCCGTCGCCGGGCCGAGCAGCTACGAGCCGATCATCGCCGGCCGGTTCGGCATCAGCGACCAGGGGCGCCCGGCGGACAAGTGGCTGGCCGACACGGTGCGCTGGGCCTGGCGCACCCGGATCCTCATCCACCTCGGCGCGGACCTGCGGATGCGGTTGTGGCAGGCGGCCGAGGACGAGGCGGTCCGGGTGTTCGCCGCCAATCTGCGCGACCTGCTGCTCGCCGCACCGGCCGGCAGCAGGACCACGATGGGGCTGGACCCGGGGATCCGGACCGGGGTGAAGGTGGCGGTGGTGGACGCCACCGGCAAGGTGGTGGCCACCGAGACGGTCTACCCGCACGAGCCCCGCCGGCAGTGGGACGCCTCGATCGACACGCTCGCGAAGCTGGCCGCCGCGCACCGGGTCGAGCTGGTCGCGATCGGCAACGGCACCGCGTCCCGGGAGACCGACAAGCTGGTCGCCGACCTGATGGCCCGCCACGGCGAGCTGAAGTTGACCAAGGTGATGGTCTCCGAGGCCGGCGCGTCGGTCTACTCGGCCTCGGCGTACGCCTCGCAGGAGCTGCCGGACCTGGACGTGTCGCTACGCGGCGCGGTCTCCATCGCCCGGCGCCTGCAGGACCCGCTCGCCGAACTGGTCAAGATCGACCCTCGGTCGATCGGGGTCGGGCAGTACCAGCACGACATCTCCGAGACGAAGCTGTCCCGGTCGCTCGACGCCGTCGTGGAGGACTGCGTCAACGGAGTCGGGGTGGACGTCAACACCGCATCGGCTCCGCTGCTGACCAGGGTCTCCGGCATCGGTGCCGGGCTGGCCGAGAACATCGTGCTGCACCGTGACAGCCATGGGCCGTTCCGGTCCCGGGAGGCGTTGAGGTCGGTGGCCCGGCTCGGCCCGAAGGCGTTCGAGCAGTGTGCCGGCTTCCTGCGGATCCGCGACGGCGACGACCCGCTGGACTCGTCCAGCGTGCACCCGGAGGCGTACCCGGTGGTCCGCCGGATCCTCGCCGACACCGGCAGCGACCTGCGCACGTTGATCGGCGACACGAAGACACTGCGCCGGATCAAGCCGGAGCGCTTCGTCGACGCCGTCTTCGGTCTGCCGACGGTCACCGACATCCTGGCGGAGTTGGAGAAGCCGGGCCGCGACCCTCGGCCGGCGTTCCGGACGGCGACCTTCGCCGACGGGGTGGAGACGCTCGCCGACCTTCGGACCGGCATGGTGCTGGAGGGGGTGGTGACGAACGTGGCCGCCTTCGGCGCGTTCGTCGACGTCGGGGTGCACCAGGACGGCCTGGTGCACGTGTCGGCGATGTCCAAGACGTTCGTGAAGGATCCGCGCGACGTGGCCAAGCCGGGTGACATCGTGCGGGTCAAGGTGCTCGAGGTGGACGTACCGCGCAAGCGGATCTCGTTGACCCTGCGGCTGGACGACGAGCCCGGTGCGGCCCGGACCCCGGGTCAGCGTGACGCCGGCGGCGGGCCCGGTCGCGGCGGTCAGCAGCGGTCGGCGGGGCGCGACGGCCAATCGGGCAAGGGCGGTGGCCAGAGTGGGGGCCACGGCGGCGGTCAGCGCGGCGGCCGATCCGGGGGCGGTGGTCGGTCGGGTTCCGGGGGCGGGCGGCCGGCCGGCGGCGGGTACGCCGACGGCGCCCTCGCCGATGCCCTGCGCCGGGCGGGACTGGCCTGACGACGTGCGGCGGGTGGGGTGGGCCGGTCGGCCCCACCCCACCCGCCGTCGGTCAGCGGTCGTCCGGCCTGGTTCAGATGTTGGACGAGTAGGTGAGGAAGAAGTCGTTCGGTGTCTGGGCTCCGGCGGCGTTGAAGCAGATCACGTTACGGACGAAGACCGTGGTGCCGGAGACCAGCCACGGTGCCTGCAGGTTGCAGTAGTCCGGTGTGGTACCGAACGCGGTGACCTGGACGGTGGTCATCCGGTAGCCGACCAGCGGCAGGGTCGCCATGTACTGCCCGACGCCGGAGACCATGATGGTGTTGACCCCGCCGGCCGAGTTGAAGTCGGTGCCACCCCCGAGCGCCGGGGACCACAGATAGGCGAAGTACCTCGGCGGGACGGCACCGAAGATCGGCCGCTGCCGGTGGTAGGTCAGGTTGAAGAAGCTGTCGGCCATCGCTCCGGCCGGGTCGAAACAGAAGACGTACGCCAGGATCGTGCCGCCGGTGGAGGTCCACCGGGCGATCTTGCAGCGCCGGGGGCTGTTCGGGTGCTCGGCGGTGGCCTGCAGGTTGCCGTCCAGCAGGGCGTTGCCGAGGCCGTTGAGCTTCACTTCGTAGAAGCCGGGGCCGAGGTGGGTGACCACGTTGCCGGCTCCGGCCGAGTTGTACGACGACATCAGCGCGCCGACCGGGTTGGCCTTGACGTAGCCGAACGCGGGCCCCGGTGGCAGGACGCCGGAGGCGGAGGTGTAGTCGACGACGAACCGGGCGTTGTCCGGGGCACCACCGGGCCGGTAGCACTGGACCTCGACCATCTGGCTGCTGCCGGAGGGGTAGGTCTGGAAGACCTGGCACCAGCGGGGCGCGTTGTCGACGGCGGTGACATGGGCGACGCCGTTGCGCGAGGCCGTGTTCGGGAAGTTCACCCGGTACCGTCCCACGCCGATCTGGTTCACGGTGGCCCACAGCGCCGGGGCGCCGGCCTTCCAGCCGCCCCACTGGCGGGTGGTGTCGAGGATGGTGCCGGGCGCCGGGGTGGGGGTCTGCAGGTAGGCGAACCCCCACCGGTCGGGTACGGCGGCCTGCGCCGGTGCGGCCCCGGCGAGCGCCGCGCCAGCGGCCAGCACGGCCGTGGCGAGCACGGCGACGCCTCGGGCGAGGATGCTCCGGCGCGGGTGCGCGCGACCGGTGCCGGATCGAGTGAGGACAGACACTGATCTACCTCCGTCTATGGAGTTAGGAATTCCATCAGCCTAATGAGCGCACAGCGTGTTCGTGAAGTCATTGACCGTGATCTGATTTGATGCGGCATCCGGTCCGTTCGACAATCCGGGAATCACCCGCCACCAACGACTTTTGCCTGATCCGTACCGGGAACTTTTACCTGATCCGTACCGGAAGCTGATGCCGCCGTGCCCCGACCCGACGATGATTGCCGGATGACCACCGCACCACCACCGGACCGTGGACTGGTGCTCGTCGTCGAGGACGAACAGCCGATCGCCGACCTGGTCCGGCTCTACCTCACCCGCGACGGCTACGGTGTCCACGCCTGCGCCGACGGCGACGCGGGTCTGGCCGCCGCCCGCCGGCTACGACCGGTGCTGGCCGTGCTCGACATCGGGCTGCCCGGGATCAGCGGCACCGAGATCTGCCGGCGACTGCGCGCCGACGACGACTGGACCCCGGTCGTCTTCCTCACTGCCCGCGACGACGAGGTCGACCGCGTCGTCGGGCTGGAGCTGGGCGCCGACGACTACGTCACCAAGCCGTTCAGCCCCCGCGAACTGCTCGCCCGGATCCGCGCGATCCGACGCCGCAGCCTCGGCCCGCCCGACACCGGGGTGGTGCACACCCTCGGCACCGTCACCGTCGACACGGCCCGACGCTCCGTCACCGCCGCCGGACGGCCCACTGTACTCACCTCGACCGAGTTCGACCTGCTGGCACACCTGATGCGCCGACCGGGCCGGGTCTTCACCCGCGAGGAGCTGCTCGCCTCCGTCTGGGGGTACGCCGCGCACGCCGGCACCCGGACCGTCGACGTCCACGTGGCTCAGATCCGCGCCAAACTGGGCGATGCCGCCGGTGTGATCCGCACCGTCCGGGGCGTCGGCTACACCGCCGATGGCTGAAGCCGGGACCGCCACCGTCCCACCGGTACGGCATCGGATCACCGGCACGCTCACCGCCCGTACCGTCGGGGTCGCCTGCGCCGTCGCCCTGCTGTCGGTGCTGGTCACCGCCGCCGTCGCGATCCCGCTCGGGGTGCGGGGTACCGAACGCGGCGCACGGGCCTCGCTGGCCGCCAGGGCCGACCTGGTCGCGGCGGCCGTCAGCGGGGCCTCGGACGACGCCCAGCGGGCCGCGCTGCTCGACCGGCTGGCCGGCGAACTGGCCGGACAGGGCATCGAGCTGGTCGGCATCGCGCCCGGTTCGGTGCCACGGCAACTGCCCGATTCGGTGCTCCGGCGGTTGGCCGCCGGTGAACCGGTGGCCGCCCGCCGGCCGGCCCGCATCGACGGCCGGCCCACTCTGTTGGAAGGTCGACCCACCGGCGGACAGACGGCGGTGGTGCTGCTGCAGCCACTGCGTCCCGGAGCCGGCAGACTGGTCTGGAGCAACCTGTGGCTGGCGCTGGTCGCCGGGCTCGGTGCCGGCCTGGTCGCCGGGGTGCTGCTGGCCGCCCGGCTGTCCCGACCGATCCGGGCCGCCGCCCACGCGGCGCAACGGCTGCGCACCGGCGACCGCACCGTCCGGGTTCCGGTCGAATCTCCGGTCGAGGCGGCGCAGCTGGCCCACGCCCTCAACGACCTGGCCGCCGCGCTGGCCGCCAGCGAGGCCCGGCAGCGTGACTTCCTGCTGTCCATCTCGCACGAGCTGCGGACCCCGTTGACCACCCTGCGCGGCTATGCCGAGGCGCTCGCCGACGGCGTCGTCGACGCCGACGCCACCGGACCCACCGGGCGGATCATGCTCGATGAGGCACACCGGCTGGACCGCCTCGTCGGCGATCTGCTGGCGCTGGCCCGGCTGGAGGCCGCCGACTTCACCATCGAGGTCGCCGACGTCGACCTCGGCACGCTGCTCGCCGACGCGGTCACCGCCTGGTCGCCCCGGTTCGCCGGCTCCGGGGTGACCGTGGCGCTGGCCGCTCCCCCTGCCCCGCTGCTGGTACGCACCGACCCCGGGCGGCTGCGGCAGGTCGTCGACATCCTGCTGGACAACGCGCTGCGGGTGGTGCCGGCGGGCGGCACGGTGCGGGTCGGCGTACCGTCGGATCCGCCGGCCACGGAGCCGGACACCGTCGCGGTGCAGGTGCACGACGACGGTCCCGGCTTCACCGACGACGACCTCGCGGTGATCTTCGAACGCGGCGCGCTGCACCGTCGCTACCGGGGTGAACGCTCGGTCGGCACCGGGATCGGACTGGCGCTGGCCGCCGGGTTGACCCAGCGCATCGGCGGCCGGATCACCGCCGGCCACTCCCCTGGCGGCGGTGCGGTGTTCACCGTGCTGCTGCCGCGCCGACCGGGCGGACCGGTGGCCCCGGGTGGCCTTACCTGATCCGAACGTCCGGCTCACCGGGTCTTCGTGGCCCTGGCCGACGCTGGTACGCATGAGACGTTCACTGCGTACCAGTGTCCTGACCGCGACGACCGCCGGTGCCGCCGCCGTGGTCCTCGCCGGCTGCGCGGCCGGCGGGCCGACCGGCACCGACGGCGGCACCGGCGAGCCGGTCAGCGTCGCGGCGCTGACCAGCGCCATCGACGACTACGACAGCTTCGCCGACTGGCGCGACGACTACCCGGGCCGGCGGGGTGGGCCGTGGGGCGGCCGGCACCCGTTCGCCGGTGGTGGCCCGCGCGGCGCGGCACTGCACGGCGAACTGACCGTGCAGACCGACGACGGACCGCATACGGTCGTCGGCCAACGCGGCACCGTCGAGTCGGTCGACGGCAACTCGCTGACCGTCGAGTCCACCGACGGTTTCACCCTCGACTGGACCTGCGCCGACGAGTGCCGGGTGGTCGACGACGGCGACGAGGTCGAGTTGGCGCAGCTCGACCTCGACGCCGAGGTCCGGGTCGTCGGCGTCCGCGACGGCGACGACGTGCTCGCCCGGATCGTGCGCCACCCGGGCAGCGACTGAGCCGTCGCCGAACCACCTCGAACGGTCAGGTGGCGTCGGTCCCGGCGTCGGGCGGGGTATCGAGGCGCAACGTCGGCCACCCCGACAGGTCGTCGAGCAACTGCCGGTCATGGGTGGCCACCACCACCGCTGCCGGGGTGGCCAGCAGGGCGGTGGTCAGCTCGTCGACCAGGACCGCCGACAGGTGGTTGGTCGGCTCGTCGAGGATGAGCAGGTTCGGTCGTTGCGCCAACCGCAACGCGAGGTCGAGCCGACGCTGCTGACCGTGGGACATCCGCCCGACCGGGGTGCCCGAGGCGGTCCGGTCGAGCAGGCCGGTGGGGTCGGCCGGCCAGGGCGGAACCTCCTGACCGAGGTAGGCGACCCGCGCCGGGGGGAGGTGCGTGACCGACCCGCCCGACGGGGCCAGGTGCGCGGCGAGAACGGCCAGCAGGGTCGACTTGCCCGCCCCGTTCGGCCCGGTGACGAGCAGCCGGTCGCCGCCGTCCAACTCGACGGTGACCGGCCGGGACAACCGTGCCGCCACGGTGACGTCGTGGCAGCGCAGCAGGGGCAGCCCGGGTCGGACGTCGAGGTGGTTGGTCGGCTCGTCCAGCATCAGCAGGTCGTAGTACGCACCCAGCACGCAGGCCAGCCGGACCCGGTAACGCTGGCCGACCGACAGCGTCGACAGCGGCCTGCTGCGGTCGGGGCAGGCGTCGAGCCCGGCCAGCGCCACGTCGACCCGACGGTGGGCGTCCCACGCGTCCAGGCGGGTGGCGGCGTCCAGCGCGGTGGCGTAGGCCTCGTCGGCGCCGGGGCGGCCCTGCGCGATCGCGGTCGAAGCCTCGTCGAGTGCCCGCAGCGCGCGCTGCGAGGCGCGGATCGCGCCCATGGTGAGGTCACCGACGGTCTCGCCAGCGTAGGCGGGAAGGGTCTGTCGGGCGACGCCGAAGGTGCCGACGCGCCGTACGGTGCCCTGGTCGGGTCGGATGATGCCGGCCAGTACGTGCAGCAACGTCGTCTTGCCACGGCCGTTCTCACCGACGATGGCCAGCCGCGACGTCGCGGAGACGACGACGCTGACGTCGGCCAGGACCGCCCGTCCGCCGAGTACGACGTGGAGTCCGTCGGCCCGAACGTGGGCCCGGTCACCGGCTGGCAGTCCACTACCCCAGCCGAGGTCGGATGCTGACGTCAGGTCGAATGGTGGGTTGTTCCCGGAGTTGTTCACTGTCTGCTCTCAGCTCGCCGTGGAGCCGGGCAGCGCGCAATCGCCGCCCGGCGGGAACGCCAGGGACGGCGGAGCAGAGTCAGGTCGCGGAAATGCTGGTCACCCTGCCGCCGTCAGCGGCGGCGGCGCAGCTTCCGCGACGCGGTACCTGAGTGCATGCGGCAACCGTAGCATCGCGGCTGGTCGGGCAGCTCCCGTCAGAGCCCTCGGGGGCAGTACTGCCGAAAACCGTTATTCCACAGGGGTATAATTATTCCTCAGAGGAATAACGCTGGATCGACATTTGCCCGCAGGGTCGATGACGGTGCGTAACGCACCGTTCGCACCGTTGGTCGGACCCGGGCATCGGCAAACCGGCACCGGTGATCCCCTACCGGGATCAGCATCCTGGTAGGGGATCACGCTGGACCGCAGCTGACAGTGGTCGGCCGGGCCCAGGATGGGTCGGTTATCCGGCGTACGTCTCGAACTCGGCGACCCGCGGGGTGCCGCTCGCGCCGGTGATCTCGAAGTTGATCTTCCTCAGCGAGGTCGGCGAGAACCGGATCACACCGGCCCCGCTTCCGGTGGCCAGGACTGCGCCGTTGTCGTTGTTGACGACCCGCCAGGAACCGATGTTGCCGGCGGCACCCGACGCCTCCCGGATGACGATCGCGGCGACCGTGGTCGCGGACCCCCACTTGACCGAGATCCGGCCGGTCGAGCCGTTCGGCGACCAGTAGCTGCCCAGGTCACCGTCGACCGCGTTGCCGTAGCTCGTGCCGCTGGCCTTGCTGGACCCGTCGGCACCGGCCCCGATGCTGAGGTTGGTCCCACCGGGCTGACCCGGTGCCGGCGTCGTCGGATTCGGCCCCGGGGTGGTCGGGTTCGGACCGGGCGTCGTCGGGTTCGGTGCCGGCGTCGTGGGCGCCGGGTTCTGCGGGGTGCAGCTGCCGTTGGACACCCGGTTGCCCTTGTTGGCACCGGCCAGCTGCCGGACCAGGTTCGGCACGCAGCTCGCCCCGTCCATCGGGTACGGATACGGGATGCTGACGCTGGTGTTGGACTGCGGATTCGGGCCGGCCGGGTTGGTGTCGCCGCCGCGCGACGACCAGGTCACGTTGTCGAAGATGTTCCCGCCGACCTGCCAGTAGCCGGCTTCACTGGTGTAGAAGGTGCCGAGGACGTCCTTGGAGTCCTCGAAGTAGTTGTTGTCCACCTTGGCGCGGGCCCCGGCACGGGAGTTGATCCCAGACTCGTTGAGGTTGACGTAGTAGTTGTTGTACATGTGCCCGATCCCCCCGCGCAGCAGCGGCGTGCGGGAGTCGATGTTCTCGTACAGGTTGTGGTGGTAGGTGACGAACCCGTTCGAGCGGTCGCTCTCACTGGAGCCCACCAGGCCGCCGCGGCCGGAGTTGCGCAGGATGCTGTAGGACAGGGTCACGTACTGCGTGTCGTTCTTCATGTCGAACAGGCCGTCGAAGCCCTCCGACTCCCCGCCCGATGCCTCCAGGGTGACGTGGTCGACCCAGACGTTGCGGACGGACGCCTCCATCCCGATGGCGTCCCCGCCGTTGGAGGTCGGCGAGCCGGACTTCTTGACGTTACGGACCGTCACGTTCTGGATGATGATGTTGCGGGCCTCGCGGATGTGGATGCCCACCTGGTCGAAGACCGCTCCGCTGCCGACCCCCACGATCGAGACGTTGCTGATCTGCTTGAGCTCGATCACCCCGTCGGCGGTGTTGCAGCTGTCGCCCGACACCTTGCTGGTGTTGCCGTGGTTGATGGTGCCCTGCACCTCGATGATGATCGGAGTGCTGCTGCTGGCCCGGTTGCACAGCGCCGCGTGCAGGGCGGTGCCGGTGCTGACCCGTACGGTCTGGCCACCCGCGCCACCGGTCGTGCCGCCGTTGCCGGTCGCGAAACCGGTGGCGCTGCCGGTGACCGAGGCCGATGCCTGGGGCGTCAGCAGGGCCACCCCGATCGTGGCGGCCACGGCTGTCGTGGCCGCTGCCGCGAGGAGTCTCAGTGCGACTGGTCGTCTCATGGTGCTTCACCTTCTCCTGGTGTCTCGCGGCGGGGCGACGTTGCCCGTCCCGCAGACCCGCCGTCAGCGATGTCCTTCGATCTGCCTCCCACCCGGCCCTGGTGCGAAACATCAACGAAACGCAATCGTAGGAAAGGGTTTTCCTCAGGGCAATAGCTGGCCATGTGCAGATTTGTTGCACCGAATCGCACGGGACGGACCGCGACCCGTTCTTCGTCTCGTTCGCGCTTTGACCCACGCACGTCACCATCGGACCGTCCGGTCAGGATTAGCCTGCGACGATGCGGGTGAGTGGGCACCCGGTGGCGGTCCGCGCGCCCCGGTTCGTGGGCCGGGCCGGCGAGACGGCCACGCTGGTCGGGGCACTGACCCGGCCCTCGACGCTGGTGCTGGTGCGGGGCGAGGCCGGCATCGGCAAGAGTCGCCTCGTCCGCGAGGCGTTGGCGGCGCTGCCGGCGCGCCGCGCCAGCACCCTGCTCGCGGTCTGTCCGCCGATGCGGGAGTCGCTGACCCTGGGCCCGATCGTCGACGGCCTGCGCGATGCCCGACACCGGTTGACCGGGGTACGGCTGAGCCCGCTGGCCGGCGCGCTGCGCCCACTCGTACCGGAATGGTCGGCCGAACTGCCGCCGGCCCCGGAGCCGACCGACGACGCCCGCGCCGCACGGCACCGGTTGTTCCGGGCCCTCGACGAGGTGATCGGCGCGCTCGGGGTCGACCTGCTCGTCGTGGAGGACGCGCACTGGGCCGACGAGGCCACCCTGGAGTTCCTGCTCCTTCTCGCCGCCCGCCCGCAGCCGGGCGGGCCGGGGCTGGTGGTCACCTACCGGCCCGAGGAGGTCGACGACCAGTCGCTGCTGCTGCGTCTGTCGACGCGGTCGTCGACCGCCGGCGCACCGGTCCGGATCACCCTGGCCCCGCTGGACGTGACCGACACGGCGGCGCTGGTGTCGTCGATGCTCGACGGCAACCCGATGTCGGCCGAGTTCGCCAGCTTTCTGCACCAGCGCACCAGCGGGGTGCCCCTGGTCGTCGAGGAGTCGGTGCGGCTGCTCTGCGACCGGGCGGACGTGGTCCACCGCGACGGGCGATGGGTCCGGTTGAGCCTGGACGAACTGCAGGTGCCGGAGTCGGTCCGCGACGCGACCCGGGAACGGGTCGGCCGGTTGACCCAGCCGGCCCAGCGGGTGCTGCGCGCTGCGGCGGTCCTGGCTGAGCCGTGCGACGAGGCCACCCTCGCGGCCACCGCCGGGCTGCTGCGGCGGGCCTGCCGGACCGCCTCGGCCGAGGCCGCAGCGGCTGGCCTGCTGCAGTGTGACGAAGGCGAGGACGGCCGGTGGTGGTTCCGCCACGCGCTCACCGCCACCGCGGTCTACGACGCCGTCCCCCGGGCCGAACGCCGCATCCTGCACCTGCGCGCCGCTCGGGCGGTCGAGGCACTCGACCCGCCGCCGGTCGCCCGGTTGGCCCGCCACTTCCGGGAGGCCGGCGAGACCGCCGACTGGGCCCGGTACGCCGAACGGACCGCCGAACGGATGATCGCCGCCGGGGACCACACCTCGGCCGTGGTCACCCTCGACGAGGTGCTGTCCACGGCCCGACTTCCCGCACCCGAGCAGGCCCGGATCGCCCGTACGGCAGCGGTGGCGGCGCTCGGCCGCCGGGAACCGGTCGACGACGTGTACCACCGGGTGGTCGGCACGCTGCGTACCGTGCTGGGCTCGGCCGGGCTGACCACCCGGCAGCAGGCCGACATCCGTAACCCGTTGGGTCGGCTACTGATCATCGGTGGTGAGGCGCAGGCCGCGCTGACCGAACTCGGCCGCGCCGTCGACCACCTCGACGATCCGTTGGAGGCGGCCCGGGCGATGACCTACCTGGGCTGGGCGTACGCCGGCCCGTGGCCGGCCGTCACCCACCTGCGCTGGCTACGCCGCGCCGCCGCGCTGATGCCCGACATCACCGCCGCCGCCGACCGGCTGTCGCTGACCGGCAACCGGGCGGCCGCACTGCTGATGCTCGGTGAACCCGAGGCATGGGACCTGGTGGCAGGGATACCCATCGATGGCGCGACCTCGGCCGAACGCCGGGACATCGCCCGGATCCACGCCAATGTCGGCACCGGCGCGCTGCTGTGGGGCCGGTACGCCGACGCGGCACGCCACCTGGGGGTCGCGATGGACCTCGCCGACGTCGAGCAGCTGAGCCGACTGCGCTACAACATCCTGATCGAACAGGCCAACCTGGACTGGTTCGCGGGGCGCTGGGACGGTCTGGCCCGCCGCGCCGGCGACCTCGCCGAGGCCGACCGGGACCGCCCCGGCGTGTATCTCGCCGGGGTCCGCCTGGCCGGCCGGCTGGCCGCCGCCCAGGGCCGGCGGCCCGCCGCCGAGCAGGATTTTCAGCTGGTGTTGGACGAGGCGACCGGGCGCGGCGCGGTGGACGACACGATGGAGCCGGCGGCGGCGCTGGCCCGACTGTGGCTCGACGACGGTCAGATCGACCGGGCGGCGCGGGTCACCGAAGCACCGATGGCGACCGTCGTCGCGAAGCGGGTCTGGGTGTGGGCCACCGATATCGCGCCTGCGCGGGTCGCGGCGCTGCTGGCCGCCGGCCGGCCGGGCCCGGCCGCCGAACTGGTCCGCCGGTTCGCCCGAGGGCTGGCCGGTCGCGACGCGCCCGGCCCGCAGGCCGCGCTTGCGACGTGCCGGGCGGCGCTGGCCGCCGCCGCCGGTGACCACGACCGGGCCGCAGCCGGTTTCGACCGGGCCGCCGGCGCCTGGACGGCCCTGCCCCGCCCGTACGACGCCCTGCTGGCCCGCGAACAACAGGCGGCGGCGCTGCTGGCAGCCGGTCGGACCGGGCCCGGCCGGGAGTTGCTGACGGAGGTCCACGCCGCGCTGTCCGACCTGGGTGCGAGCGGCGACGCCGACCGGGTGGCGACGCTGCTGCGCGCGCACGGCGGGCAGGTGCCACGCCGCTGGCGGGGCGGCCGCAAGGGGTACGGCGACCAGCTGTCCCCCCGCGAGCTGGACGTGGTCCGGTTGGTGGCGGCAGGACACACCAACCGGGAGATCGGCCGGATCCTGACCAAGTCTTCTGCCACAGTGGATCAGCAGTTGCGTTCCGCGATGCGCAAACTGTCGGTGTCCACCCGGACGGCACTGGCGGTCGCCGCGATGGAGGCGGGAGTTCTCTCGGCGGACAGCTGAAACCCGTCCGCAACACCACTGTCACCGGACGAGGCTGATCCACTGTGGCATCCAGGTTTTTTGACGTATCTGCTGGATAGCTAGCGTCCCGTCGGGTCAGCAGCATGACGGTATGCACATGCCGCCGGGCCGGCCCATCGATGCGCCGGGCCCCGATCATCCCGCCGCCGACGGACCTGGCGAGGCGGTGGCCGTACCGGCCGACACCGGAGACGACGCCGCCGCGCCGACCGACGGTCCGGCACCCGACGGCGCGGCGTTCGACAGCGACCGCCGCGACCCGTACCAACCCCTGTAAGGAGCGACCGCGCCAACCCCGCGTGGCCGATCCCACGGAAGGACATCGATGAGATCCATCGCACGAGCCCTGTCGCTGGTGCTGCTGGCCGGGGTGGCGCTGGTCGCGCCACTGCCGGCCACGGCGGCACCCCGACCCGGCCCGGAACCGGGCGACGCCCCGGCGCGCAGTGCCGCCGACAAGATTCAACCGGAGCTGGAGCGGTCGCTGCAGGCCACCGGCGGCACCGACCTGTGGATCCGGTTCACCGCCCAGGCCGACCTGTCGCAGGCCCGCCAGATCGACGACTGGACGGCCCGGGGCGAGGCGGTCGTGCGGGCGCTGCGGACCGCCGCCGCCACCAGCCAGACCAACGTACGGCACCTGCTCGACACCCAGGGTGTGACCTACCAGTCGTTCTGGGCGTCCAACGCGATCTACGTCCACGACGGTTCGGCGACGCTCGCCGGGCAGCTGGCGGCCCGCTCCGACGTCGAAGGGCTGTACCAGCCGGTCGAGTACCAGCTGATCGACCCGGCGCCGGGCACCCCCACCGCCGACGAGTCGACCCGCACCCCCACGGCGGACGAAGCCGTCGAGTGGGGTGTCGCCAACATCAACGCCGACGACGTGTGGGACCAGTACGGCACCAAGGGTGCCGGCATCACCGTCGCCAACCTCGACACCGGCGTGCAGTTCGACCACCCGGCGCTGGTCGCGAGCTACCGGGGCAACCTCGGTGACGGCACGTTCGACCACGACTACAACTGGTTCGACGCCGACGGCCGCTGCGCCGACGGGCCCTGTGACCGGGGCACCCACGGCACCCACACGATGGGCACCATGGTCGGCGACGGCGGCCCCGGCAACCGGATCGGGGTCGCCCCCGAGGCCACCTGGATCGCGGCGAACGGCTGCTGCCCGAGCGACGCCGCGCTGGTCTCCTCCGGTGAGTGGCTGCTCGCCCCGACCGACCTCGCCGGGCAGAACCCCGACGCGGGCCGACGGCCACACGTGATCAACAACTCGTGGGGCAGCCGGGCGCCGTCGATGGATCCGTTCATGGAGGACGTGATGACGGCGTGGGACGCCGCCGGCATCCTCGGCATCTGGTCCAACGGCAACAGTGGCTCGCTGGGCTGCCAGTCCAGCGGCTCCCCCGGTAGCCGCACGATCAACTACTCGGTCGGCGCGTACGACAGCGACAACCGGATCGCCGGCTTCTCCGGCCGAGGCCCCGGCCAGGACGGCGAGTTCAAGCCGAACATCGCCGCCCCCGGCGTCGCGGTGCGCTCCTCCGGGCCAGGCAGCAGCTACTACACCGACGACGGCACCTCGATGGCGTCGCCGCACGTCGCCGGCGCGGTGGCGCTGCTGTGGTCGGCGGCACCGTCGCTGATCGGCGACACCGACGCTACCCGCGAGTTGCTGGACCGGACGGCGATCGACACCGCCGACCCGCAGTGCGGCGGCACCGGCGCCGACAACAACGTCTTCGGCGAGGGCCGGCTCGACGCGTTGGCGCTGCTGGAAGCGGCACCGGTCGGCGACACCGGCACCCTGACCGGCACCGTCACCGACGCCGCCACCGGCAAGCCGATCGAGGGCGCCACCGTCACCATCGACACCGAGCCGGCCCGCGAGCGGGTCACCGGCGCGGACGGCTCCTACTCGGCCCGGCTGACCGTCGGCACCTACCCGGTGACCGTCACCGCGTTCGGCTACGCCCCGCAGACCGCCGAAGCGACGATCACCGCCGGTGGCGCGACCACCGTCGACGTGGCGCTGACCGCGCTGCCGACCATGACGCTCAGCGGTCTGGTCCGTGACGGCTCCGGCCACGGCTGGCCGCTGTACGCCAAGGTCACCGTCGACGGCACCCCGGTCGGCACCTTCACCAACCCGTTCACCGGCCGCTACCAGGTGACCCTGCCCGCGCACACGGGGTACACGCTGGTGGTGGAGCCGCAGTACGACGGCTACGGCATCGTCGAACAGGCGGTCGAGCTGCGCGGCGGCAACCGGACCGTGGACGTCGCCGCGACGGTCGAGCGGTGCGGGACCGCCCCGGGCTACGCGTTCTCCGCCGGCATCGGCATTCTCGGCGACGACGCCGGTCAGCTCGGCGACTACCTCGACGCGCAGGGCGTGCCGAGCACCGAGGTCGACTGGGACACCGACGTCACCGGCTACGACGCGATCATCGTCAACCAGCCGAGCAACCCGGGCCAGGAGACGTTCCTGCGGTTCCTGGCCGACACCGACGCGGCCGGCGTCGGTCTACTGTTCCTCGACACCTGGTCCAACACCGGCGGCAACGGCATCTACATGCTCAGCCAGTACACCGGCAACCCGGGTACCCGCAGCAGCGGCATCGTCTACGACACCGAGGGTGACCTGTCGTACCAGGTGATGCAGGAACACCCGGTGGTGGCCGGCTTCCCGCTCGGCGGGCGGATCGCCTTCGACGAGACGGACAACTACTCCAAGTACTACGGCTTCTTCGACGCTTACGGCGGTGACGGTCGGATGGTCATCGCCAACGCGGTCACCTCGGAGGCCGGCAGAGTCGGGGTCGGCATCGGCGTGCAGCAGCGGGCGAACAACCGACACGTGCTGCTGTCGATGCACGCGGCCAGCTACAACACCGGACCGGCGGTCTGGCACGACGACAGTGCCCGGGTGTTCCGCAACGCGGTCGACTGGATCGCCGAGACCGAGTTCGAGTGCCTCGTGGTCGACGGTGGCCTGGTCGCCGGCTTCGTGCGGGACGCCAACACCGGGGCCGGGCTGGTCGGTGCGCAGGTCACCCCGGTGGACCGGGTCGGCGCGGGCACCCGTACCGTCGCCACGCCGACGGACCCGGGGATCGACGACGGGTTCTACGCGCTGTTCTCCCCCGCCGGCCGGCACCGGATCACCGCTACGGCGAACCAGTACGCGCCGCTGACCCGGTGGGCCGACGTCGCCGAGGACTGGACCACCCGGCACAACTACAACCTGGCCGCCGGCCAGCTGACTGTCACCGGGGCACCGGTGACCGCGACGGTACCGCTGGGCGGCACGACCACGGCCCGCGTCACCGTCACCAACACCGGCGGCGCGCCGGCCGAGGTGGAGCTGGCCGAACGGGCCGACGACTTCGAGATCGCCCGCGCCGACGGCACCCGGGTCGGATCCCGGGCGCTCGCGTCGGCACCGGGCGCGCCGGTGCGCACCGTTCCGGTCGACGTACCGATCGAGCGGCTGTCCGGCGCGGACCCGGCTGCGGGGTTCGGGCCGACCGCCGCGCCGGCCCCGACGGGCGCTGCGGCCCCGGCCGCTGAACCGTGGCTGAACCTGCCGGGTCTGCCCCGCACAGTGATGGACAACAGCGCGGTCACCGTCGACGGCAAGGTGTACTCGTTCGGCGGCTCCAGCAGCTCGACGCTGGCGGAGGTGTACGTCTTCGACCCGGCCGCCCAGACCTGGACCCGGCTCGCCGACCTGCCCAACGGTCCCCGCAGCCAGGCCGCCGAAGGGGTGATCGACGGCAAGGTCTACCTGGTCAGCGGCTGGAGCGCGCTGAACACCGACACGCTGATCTTCGACCCGGCCACCGGTGCGTGGAGCACGGGCGCCGACGTGCCGGCCGCGTCGGCCGCCGCCGGATCGGCGGTGCTCGACGGCCAGCTGTACGTCATCGGCGGTTGCACGACGACCAGCTGCACGCCCAACAGCGACCAGGTGTTCCGCTACGACCCGCGCGGCGACACCTGGGAGACCGTGGCCCCGTACCCGGTGCCGATCGGCTGGCAGTCCTGCGGTGCGGTCGCCGGCCGGGTCATCTGCGCCGGTGGGCTGTCCAACAGCCAGCCGGTGACCGCCAGCTACTCCTACGACCCGACCGCCGACGCCTGGACACCGGTGGCGGACCTGCCGGTGAACCTGTGGGGCTCGGCGTACCACAGCGCCGACAACCAGCTGCTGGTCTCCGGCGGCGGCACCGGCCTTGCGGCGATCACCAACCAGGGGTACGCCTACGACCCGGTGACCGACGCGTGGTCGAGCCTGCCGGCGGCGAACAGTCCCGGTTTCCGGCCGGGTAGCGCCTGCGGGTTCTACCGGGTCGGCGGCTCGTCGGTCGCCGGTTTCCAGCCGACGACGACCGTGGAACTGCTGCCCGGCTTCGACCAGTGCGGGTCGACGCAGGACACGGCGTGGTTGGCGGTGGATCCGGCTACCGCGACGATCGCCCCGGGCGAGAGCGTCACCGTGACGATGACGCTGACGGCCGAGGTGGCCCAGCCGGGCACCTACACCAGCAGCGTCGCCGTCTTCGAGGACACCCCGTACGCGGTCGACGCGGTGCCGGTGACGATGACGGTCACCCCACCGGACACCTGGGGCAAGATCACCGGTACGGTCTCCGCCGTCGGCTGCGACGGTGACCGGACCCCGATCACCGGGGCGACGGTGCAGCTGAGCACGTGGACGATGGAGCTGCCGCTGGCCACCGGCACCGACGGCGGCTACGCCCACTGGCTCGACCACCGGCACAATCCGGTCACGATGATCGTGGCCAAGGACGGCTACATGCCGCAGACCCGCCAGACCCAGATCACCGCCGGTGGCGTACGGGTCGAGGACTGGGCGCTGCGTCAGATGTGTGGCCGATCGGCCGGAGCGCTGGAGACCAGCTGACGCGCTGGTCACCAGCTGATCCGTGACCGGCTCACCGGTCGGTGACCCGTCGACGGTGAGCCACCTGGAGCGTACGCCCCGAGGAGACCCCTCGGGGCGTACGCCGTTGGACGGTCGGATCAGCTCACGGCGCAGGTCACGGAGACTCCGGTGGCACCGACGCCGGAGGCGAGGAAGCCGAAGCTCGCCGTACCGCCGGGCGGCAGGCTACCGTTCCAGCTCGCGTTGCGGGCGGTGGCGGTCGTGCCGGTCTGGGTGACGGTGGCGTTCCACGCCTGGCCGACCTGCTGGCCCCCGCCGAGGGTGAGCGTCGCGGTCCACGCCGACGTCGCCGCCGGGCCGGTGTTGCGCACGGTCACCTCACCTTGGAAGCCGCCGTTCCACTGGCTGGCCACCCGGTAGGTGGCCGTGCAGTTTCCGCCGGCCGGCGGCGTCGTGGTCGGGGCGACCGTCGGCGTCGGGGTGACAGGTGGTGGGCCGGTCGTGCTTGGCGTCGGGCTCGGAGTGCCGGTCACGCTCGGTGTCGGTGTCGGTGTCGGCGTGCCGAGAAGTCGCGCGATCGCCGGTGCGAACCGGTCGGCCATCTTGCGGAACCCGGCGTCGTTGGGGTGTACGCCGTCGCCGGTGTCGGTCGCGGCGTCGAAGCCGGTCCACTGGTCCACCACGGCGACCGGTGACCGGGCCGTCGTCAGGCCGGCGGCCCAGCCGACGATGCGGTTGTTCAGCGTGACCGTGTCGGCCGGGCAGGTGGCGCAGCCGTGGTGCGGAATGATCTGCGCGACCAGGAGCTTCATGTCCGGATTGTGCGCCCGCATCTGCCCGACCAGTGTGGTGAAGGCGGCCATGATGGTGTCCATCGACTGCCAGCCGCCCCACAGGTCGTTCGTCCCCAGGTGCATCACCACGACGTCCGGGCGTGCGGCGGTCAGCCACGGCGGCAGCTGGTTGTTGTTGGCGATGCCGACCGCGGAGAAGCCGCCGTGCCCCTCGTGGTCGGGGTCGTACGGGAAGCCGTAGTTGCAGCTGCCGCCGTCGGAGGCGCTGCCGACGAAGTCGATGTCGGTGTGCCCGGCGCGGCGCAGCTGGTCCCAGACCAGGGCCCGCCAGCAGCCGGGGCCGGCGGTGATGGAGTCGCCGAGCGGCATGATCCGCACCGGGGTGGCGGCCGAGGCGGCGGGCGCCGCCAGCGGCACCGCCAGGCCGAGGGCCATGGCGAGGGCGGCGAGCACCGTGTACACAGTGGTTCTTCGTGACATGGTCGATCCTTCCGAGGTCACACCGGTGCCGGGCGGCCGTGCAACGGTGGCCGCGCGGCCCCGGTGACGGGGACCGCCGATGGGAGCGCACCCTCAGCTTTGTTTAGGATCCCTACTAAGTCAACGACCGGTCCTGGTCGGTGACCCGAAAGCCCACGCCGGCGTCCCAGATGCGGGCGACATCCGCCTCGGTGACTCCGTACCCGGTGAACCGCTCCACCGCGACAAGTCCCTTCTCGACCCGGTCGCGGGGCACGTCGAAGTCGAGGCCGGCGATCGTCTCGGCGACGACCGGGGCGACCTCGGTGTCACCCCACGGCTCGAACGACTCGATCAGCTCACCCCGCTCGGCGAAGGACAACCGGGTCACCGCGTTGACGTTCCAGAACATGCTCGCCGCCCGGCCCCGGGCCGACGCCGTGCACAGCACCGACCCGTGGGTGCCCTCGTACCCGTTGACCTCCACCACGATCACCGCGCCGCCGGTGTCACGCACGGTCACCCAGGGATCGAGGCGACCCCCGCCGTACATCTGCTGCTCGATCTCGTCGATCGCCGTGGGTCGGGCCGGATCGGCCCCGAAGGCCCGCAGTACGTCGTCTACGGTGACGCCGGTGGCCACCGTCACGGTGCCGGCGACGGACAGCGGACCGCGCCGCACCCAGCGGTACGCGTGCTCCGGGCGGGGCTGCCGCACCGGCTCCGGCTCGCCGCGCAGCCGGTGACCCAGTCGATCGGTCCGCAGGTGCACGACATCCGGGGTGGGCGGTGCCGGCCACACCATCAGTTCGTAGCGTTCGAACTCGTTGTCGCCGTCGTCGCGCCCCTGAGCATGCACCCGCAGCCGGTAGTCGCCGGGCCACGGCGCGGTCCGGTTACGCCGTCGCTGCCGCCACGGACCGCCGCCCACGTCGGTCGCTCCGACCAGCGACGCCCGACCCTGCGCCGCCCGCCAACTGACCTCGACGACCTCCTCCCAGCCGGACAGCGACACCTCCTCCGGTGGCTGCGCCAACACCGCGAACTCCACCGAGACGACCCCGTTCGTGGCACCGGTACGGACCACGGCACCACCGTCGACGACCGCGACCAGCCCGTTGCCGGCGAACGCGTCGTCGGTCACCACAGGCAGGACGGGTCGCTGCCCTTCCCGCAACGCGAATCGTTGACCGGTCACCTCGACCCGCTCGAAGCTGCGCATCGGCGCGAACTCGTCGCGGATCCGGGCGAGCAGCGCGTCGGCGTACCCGGGCGGCATCGGTGCCCGCCGCAGAATCTCCACGGCCACCCCGAGCCCCAGCCCGACCGTCGCCACCGCCCGGTCGACGATCGGCGGAATCCGGGCCTGGTCGACGACGGCGACGGCGGTCGCCACCGCCAGCGCGAGATGTCCGGCCCCGTGTCGCGCCACCATCGCCGCCTCCCGTGCGGTGCCCGACCCCGCACTGTCGGCTCCGGACCCGTCGACGTCGACGTCGGACCCGTTGTCGGCACCCGGCGAGACCGCCAGCAGCGGCGCGACGTGCGGGTGGGCCGCGAGTCGCCGGGTCAGTGTCTCGACCAGGTCGACGATGCCGGGGCGCAGCCGCTCCAGCAGCGTCACCGCCGACAGCGCCTCGCCGTCGTGCCCGGTCGTGGCGAACAGGAACTGACCTTTGGTCGGGGGCGGGGGCAGCAGCTGCGACAGGTCCGGCACCCCGGAAAGGGTGAGATCGGCGACCGTCAGCTCCAACGCACCGAGCAGCCGTTCGGTCGACAGGTGTCCCAGGCCGCGTAGCGCCACCAGCGCGGCCGGATCGACCGACCCGCCGGGAACGGTGGGATGTGCGGCGGCGGCGGGCCCGGTAGACCCCCAGGCGTCCCGGCCGGCCGTGATCTCGTCGTCGGGCACGGCCAACCGGCCCAGCCGGGCGGCCGGGCCCGCCGGAATCCGGCCGGCGATCAGCGGTACGGCATCCCGCACCGCCCGCGCACACTCCGCCACCAACACATCCGACAACTCGTTCATGCGCAACTCCCCCGCCGCGTCGGCACCGCACAGCACATCGCCGGGAGGCTAATGAGCGGGTCTGACAGGAACACGCACCAGCTCGCCCGTGACGCTCCACTTGGCGACGGGGTTGTGTCCGCTGGCTAACGTGGACCGGGAACGGCTCGTCAGCCGTCCTCGACGCGTTTCACGTCGCTGCCGGCCCTACCCCGCGACACAACCCGGCCGGGAGGATCGCGTGATGTTCACGCAACGACAGATCCACAAGCTCGTCGACAAGGGTGACCAGGCACGGGCGGGCGGTGATCTCGCCGAGGCCGCCCACTCCTACCAGGACGCCTGTCAGCTGGCTGGGGCGGCTGCCGCGCAGGACCCGTCCGCTGTCGATCACCAGGAGCTGCTCGGCCGCATCCAGTTGGCGCTCGGCGACGTGCAGCATCGGCGGGGCGACAACCGGGCCGCGGTGGACACGTTGACGGCAGCCGAGTCCACTTGGGAGATGGTCGCCGAGCTACGCGGCGCATCGGCCGGTGACGGGATGATGCAGATCCGGGATATCGCCGTCGACGGACTACCCGGCTCGTCCGGGGGTCCCGTGACCGAACGGATCCTCGCCGACGTCGCGATCATCAGGGCCCGCGCACACGCCGAGCTGGGCCACCCGTTCTCCGGCCTCGTCGACGCCCAGCAGGCGCTGTACACGTACGTCGTGCACGCACAGTCCGCCGATCCGCCGTCCGACTTCGACCAGGCGCTGACCGCCACCGGAGCCGGGTACGTCCAGATGAAGGTCGGCGGCGATCCGGAGATCGTGGCCGCTGCCGCCGGGTACGCGGTGTCCCGGTACGCACAGAGTCTCGCAACCGTGCAGCCCTGGCAGCGCGAGGCGGCCTGGACAAAGCACTGGGACGAGTTCCGGCTGGCGGTCGACGTCGCGTACATCGCGTACCGGGCGCTCGGCCAGCACGACCTCGCCGAGGCGGTCCGCCGTCTCGTCGATCCCGACCACTCGGGCCGGCCCGATGCCTGGGAGGACGCCATCGACCAGCTGCGACAGCGGCCGACCCTACCGGCGGTGCTCGCCGAGCTGGCCCCGGACCTCAAGGCCCGGCTGCCCGGCCTGGCCGCAGCGAGCCTGCCGCTCGTCCCGCTGCTGCGGGTACGGCTGGCGCAGGCACCGGACGTGGCGGTCCAGCTGGCCCGGCTCAGTGAGGCGGCGCTCGATCGGGGCGATCCGCGGTCCGGCATGCGGCTGGCCCTGGACGCGCACGTGCTGTTCGCCGGCACGTCCCAGCTCGGGACGGCCCAGCTGCGCTACCAGTTCCACCGGTACGGGCCGGCCTGGTGCCGGGTGCTGTACCGGGCGGGCCGGCAGTGGCACGATGACGGTCAGTCTGAGGTAGCCGTCGACGCCGCCAACTGGCTGACCGGGTTGGTCAGCAGCCTGTTCCCGCACGCGATCGTCGATGCCGGGATCCGTTCGCTGCTGCGCGACTGCCTGCGTTGGCAGCGTGAGCTCTACAGCGGTCTCGGTGACACCCAGGCGGTCGCCGACGTCACGCGCGCCGAGGAGACCCTGGCGACCCTCGGCGGTACGGCCGCCGGCTGACGTCGCCCGGCAGCTACCGTTCGTAGTGGTAGCTGCAGGCGACGATCTCGACGTCTTCCTTGGTTGGATCGACGAGCTGCTGCTCCTGCAGAGGTACCGAAATTGTGCCTGAATCGGCGTTTCGCTCATGCCCGACGGTGGGATCGGTCGCCCAACGCGTCGGCGATCATGCGGTGGCCCTGGGCTTCGAACCGCTCGTCGCCCACCCGGTAGGCCCACGCGGCGGTGCCGATCGCCTCCCGGACCTGGGTGCGGTGCCATGCGTCGGCCGTACGCGGATCGGTGCCGTAGCCGTCGAGGAACGCCGCTTCGAGGGCCGGCGTACGGCGGAAGTCGTTGACGCCCAGCCGGGCGAGGTCGGTGTACGCGGGCCGCAGCGCCGCGCGGCCGAAGTCGATGACGCTGATCACGCCACCGTCGACGAGCCAGTTGCGCGGATGCCAGTCGCCGTGGGTGGGCACCAGGGTCACCGACGGCGTCGGCCAGCTGGCGATCTCGGCGCGCAACCGCCGTACCGTGTCGTCGTCGATCCGGTGCGGGCCGGCGAGCCAGGACAGGGACTTGGCGTTCTCCCGCCGCTCGTGGTCGACGTCGGTGACGGCAATCTGGGCGTGCAGCATCGCCAGTAATTCGCCGGCCTGCCGGTGGATGTCCGGGTCGTCGGCGTGCCCGCTGCCGAGCGCCAGATCACCCGGCAGGAACCGGGTGATCAACAGCTTCGCCTCGGCGCTGCCGTACACCAACGTCGGGGCGCGGCCGATCCTGGTCCACGGGCGCAGCCAGTGCCGGTGGGCGTGCAACTCGCGGGCGAGGTGATGGTCGTCGTGGCCGCCGGCCTTGACGATGAACCGCGACCCGGCATGCGTCACCCCCAGGACGGTGGTCGCCACCAGGCCCCAGCTGTGGTCCCGCTCGACGCTCACGCCGGGCAGCCAGCGGTCCAACAACGACCGCTGCTGCCCGGTGAGCGTGCCGAGCGCCGGGTCCACAGCCCCGGATTCTACGGGCGGGGCGCGCCGGCCTACACGGACAGGCGGCCACGTCGACGGCGCAGGGCTGACGACTGTCCGAGTGCGTTTGCGCGTGTGTCACACCCGAGCCTGCCGAATGCCGGCTTGTCAGTTCGTGCAGAGCGCGCTGACCGTGACGTTGTAGACGTGCCAGGATCCGTCCGGTGCGGTGAACACATTGCTGGCATTCGTCGCCCAGTTCGCGCAGGCAACGCCGACGGCGAGAATGTCGGCGCGGGCAGCCTGGGCCCCGTTCTGGATCGCGCTGGTCGAGGTGGCACCGCTGCCTTGCCGGGTCGCCGAGCGGGCAACGGTGTACGACGGCGGCGGCGGGGCCGGTACACAGTAGCCGGTGGCTGTCGCCTCGTAGACGTACGCCGAGCCGTCAGGCGCGGTGTAGAGGTGTCGCGGCGCAGAGACCGTGACATTGCTGCAGGTCTCGCCGAGGTTCGCGGCGAGCGAGGTGAGCGCCGCGCGGGCGTTGTTCGCCGCGTTCTGCTGGCCGGCGGCCGGGCTCGGCCCCCATCCGGTGGATGTCGCCGACCGCCACGTGGCAGCCTGCGCGACTGCCGCCGGGAGCAGGAAGAGCCCCATGGTGACAGCCAGAGCGACAACCGTCAGCCGATGGAGCGACCGGCTGATCAGTCCACCCATTCGCCTGTCGAAACCATTCACGTGTTTGTCCCTTTCCGACCGTTAATCATTGGTTTAGTTCGATGTCTCCGACGCCATCTTCGTGATACTAGTCAATGTCTTGGAAATCTCGAACAGGCAGAGGTGACTCGTCTCGGCCAGACCCTCCCGGCGGCCTGACCGACGGCTGGCACACTGATCACCCATAGATGGCCGAGCCTGTCCACGGTTGACTTCGAGTGTGCTCGAAGTGGGAAACTTCGGCCGTACCTGAGATCGCGGCGGAAGGAACGTACGGCGATGGAGAAGCGTAGCCTCGGCAGCATCGGACCGGTCAGTGTCCTCACCCTCGGTGGGGGCGGGCTGGGCCAGGTGTGGGGCGTCACCGACCGGGACGAGGCGGTGGCGACCGTACGGGAGGCAGTCGACGCCGGCATCGACCTGCTCGACGTCGCCCCCGGCTACGGCGACGGCGAGGCGGAGCGGGTGGTCGGCGCGGCGTTCGACGGCAATCTGCCGGCCGGCGTACGCGTCGTCACCAAGTGCGGGCTGGGCAACCCGGCCGCCGGTGACGTCGCGGCCCTGCTGGAGCAGTCCCTCGACGACAGCCTGCAGCGGATGCGACTGTCCGCCGTAGACGTGCTGCTGCTGCACAATCCGATCGTGGCGCAGGCCGCGCCGGGCACCACCGGGGTCACCTCCGCCGACCTGTTCACCGGGGCCGTCCGGCCGGCGTTCGAGGACCTGGTCCGGCGCGGCCGGATCGGCGCCTGGGGGATCACCGCCGTCGAAGAGTCGGACGCGATAATCCGAGTGCTCGGCGAGCAGCCGACCCCGGCGGTCGCCCAGTGCGTGACGAACCTGCTCGACTCCCCCGGCGACCTGCTGCGGCCGGACGGTGACGGCTCCCGGCCACGCGACATCCTGACGGCCGCCGGCCGGTACGGCGTCGGAGTGATGGGCATCCGCGCGGTCGCGGCCGGCGCGTTCACCGACGCGGTGGACCGGGACCTGCCGCCGGAGCATCCGACCATGATCGACTTCCGGCGGGCCGCGCCGCTGCGCGAGCTGGCCCGCGAGCTGGGCGAGTCCGCTGCGTCGCTGGCCCACCGGTACACGCTGTCGATGCCGGGCGTCGACACCGTCGTCCTCGGTGTGAAGAACCGCACCGAGCTGCGAGAGTGTCTCGCGGCGGCAGCCGCCGGCCCGCTCCCGGCCGACCTGATGGCGACCATCGACGCCCGCGTCGGCGCTCAGACATCCAAGTAGCGGGGCGGCACCGCGTCGGTGAGCCACACCCCGTTGGCGCTGCGGTAGAACAGGTGACCGTCCCGGGCCATCGCCGCCGCGTCGACGGTGAGGATTACGACGCCACCGGCCCGTCGGGCGCCGACCCGGCGGGCCGTGTCGGTGTCCGCCGACAGGTGCACGTGGTGGCGCCGGGCCCGGTGCAGCCCGGTGGCCCGGATCGAGTCGAGCGCGGCAGCGGACGTGCCGTGGTAGAGCCGCTCCGGCGGGGGCAGCGCGACCAGCCCCAGGGCGATCGGGACCGAATGCCCCTGGTTCGCCCGGATCTGCTCGGTGCCGTCGGGGTCACGGCGCAGCGCGAACCGTTGTTTGCCGTCCCGCTCGACAACGGTGTCCAACTCCAGCCGGGTGATCCGCAGCGCGGCGAGCAGATCCGTCACCCGAACCCAGCCGGCCGGGTCCAGTTCGAGCGCGAACCGAGCTGGTGCGTGACGCAACGCCAGCGACATCCGCTTGCTCATCCTGACCAACAACTTGTCGTTCACATCCGCATTGTGGCCGGCCGGCGCACGCGCCCGCATAGGCATTGCCGCCACCCCAGCACGCCCCACCAGAGCATCACCGGTAGGTGCAGAAGGTAGCCGAACTGTTCCAGCACCGCAGACGGTCCGGCGGTCCCGGTCGTCCAGGGTAGAACCACCGCGGCGAGACCGGACGCCCCGGCGGCAAGACCGGCTCGCCGAAACCCGGTCGGCAACGCGATGCCGGACGCGGCCGCCACGGTCGCAGCCACCCAGAGCAGCCCGGCCAGGTTGACCGTCCACTTCGCGGTGAGCAGCAGCCCTTCCGCCACCGCCACGGCAGCCGGTTGGTTGGGGTCGGCGGCGAGCTGGGTGACCGCCAGGTTTCCGGCGTCGTGCAGCAGCCCGGCCAGGCCGGCGCCGGTCAGCAGTCCGCCGGCCAGCACGGACAGGTGTGCGCGGGGACGGTCGGGACGCGCGGCCAGCACCAGACCGGCGGCGAGCAGGGCGAGCCAGCCGATCACGTCGAGGGCCAACTCGATCAGGTGCAGCTCGACCCGGGCGTGCACCGCCGTCAGCACGGCGGCCGGGTCGGCCGGGTTCAGGGTCAACCCGGATGGCACGACAACGCCGACACCGGCGAGCATGGCAAGCAACGACCCCAGCAGCAGTACGCCTGTCAGCCGGGCGGCGGAATCGCGTTCAACGGCATCCATGGCGGCACGCTAAAACCCTGCCGCAGGGGCAGAGTCAACACTGCGGGGCAGGAGGACACCGGCGTGTGGCGGATCGGTGAGGTGGCGCGCATGGTCGGGGTCTCCGAGCGGACCCTGCGGCACTACGACAAGGTCGGGCTGCTGCCGCCGGCAGCGACCGACCAGCTCACCGGCTACCGCTGGTACGGCGCGGCCGAACTGACCCGGCTGGAACGCATCCGTGGCCTGCAACGCCTCGGACTGTCGCTGCGCCGGATCGCCGACCTGCTGGACGCCCCCGACGCCGAGCTGCGGCAGGCCCTGGCCGAGACCGTGGCGGTGCTGCGCGACGACATCGCCGCCCGTACGGCGACGGTCGCCGACGCCGAGGACCACCTCGCCGGTACGGCATCGGTGCTGCCGCAGGTCGCGCAGGTCGGTGCCCGCCGGCTGCGGGTACGCCATCTGACGGTCGCCGATCCCGCCGAGCTGGCAACGCTGTGTCTGCGGCCGCCGACGGTGCTGCTGACCTGGCTCCGCGGCTGGCCGGAGGCGGTGTTCCGGGCGGCGGTGGCGACCGAGGGGCCCGGCGAGCGGCTCGACCTGCCCGCCCGTACCGTGGTCCGGGCCGTTGTCGCACCGGCGACCGGCGTGGTCCGCGCCGGGCTCGAGCTGTTCGCCTGGCTGCCCCGCCAAGATCTGACAGTCGCCGGTCCCACGGCGGAGGATCACCTGGTCGACGGCGACGGGGAAGCCGTCACCGTCCTGGAGATCCCGGTCGCGGCCCGCCCGGACCGACCGACCCGCCTGCATCAGCGCGCCCGGCCGGCTCGGTGAACGGGACCGAAGTGTCAGCCGGGTGTGATTACCTACCGTCATGCCGCACCCGATCATGTTCGACGACGCCGACCCGCTGCTCGCCGAGGTACGCCGGCTCGCGCTGGCCTTCCCCGACGCCGCCGAGAAGATCTCACACGGCCATCCAGCCTTCTACACCACGAAGGTGTTCGCCTACTACGGCGGCTCGGTGAAGGTCGACGGCGTCTACCAGCAGCATGATCACTCCGTACTGGTGCTGGTGGACCCGGACGAGCGGGCGGCGCTGCTGGCCGAGCCACGCTGTTACGCCCCGGCGTACCTGGCCAGTTCGGGCTGGGTCGGGGTGGACCTGGCCGACGACACCGACTGGGCGGAGATCGGCGAGCTGCTCGACGCCAGCTACCGGCGGACCGCCGGGCCCCGTCGGGTGGCCCGGCTCGACGCCCGATAGGTCGACGGGTCGACAGAACCCCATCCGACAGAACCCGATATCGATCACACAAACTATCCGGAATTTATCCGATCTCCATCATGGACTCCGATCCGTCGCACTGATAGAGGTAGGGATGGCATTCGACGCACCGCCCCACCATCAGCAGATCGGGGATCCGACAATGCACGAGGTGCACCGCATCATTCGCACCCTGCGCACCGAGCGCGGGCTTTCCCAGCAGCAGCTCGGCGCGTTGATCCAGCTCAGCGCGTCGTCGATCG
This sequence comes from Solwaraspora sp. WMMA2101, assembly GCF_049179175.1. Classification (NCBI taxonomy): domain Bacteria; kingdom Bacillati; phylum Actinomycetota; class Actinomycetes; order Micromonosporales; family Micromonosporaceae; genus Solwaraspora; species Solwaraspora sp. WMMA2101. The sequence goes on from NZ_JBMHMA010000006.1 coordinate 724,186, forward strand.
GCAGTTACGAGAACGGCCGTCTGGTCCCGGTGCAGCAGAACGCGAAGATCCTCGACGATGTGCTGGGCAGCGGCGACCGCGTGCAGCGCGCCTCCGCCGAGGCGCGCGGAATGTCCTTCGCCGGTTTCCTGCGCCCGTGGGCCGAAATGGAGGAGCGGGCCACCCTGCTGCGGTCGTTCGAGCTCGCGGTCGTCCCGGGTCTGTTGCAGACCCGGGAGTACGCCGAACGACTGTTGCGCGTCGGCCCGGTCGACGACGTGCCGACCCGGCTGGCGAACCGGCTCACCCGCCAGCAGGTGCTCACCCGCGCCGACGACCCGGCCGAGTTCATCGCCGTCCTCGACCGCAGCGTGCTGCACCGTCAGGTCGGCACGCCGGAGCAGACGGCCGAGCAGCTGCGCAGTCTCGCCGAGGCGGCGGCGCGCCCCAACATCTGGGTGCACGTGGTGCCGGGCAGCGCCGACGCCTACCACGGGCTCAACGGCTCGTTCGCGATGGCGACCGTGGACGATCACGTGTTCGGCTACGTCGATTCCCATTTCGGCGGCGACGTGATCAGCAACCCGGCCGACGTGCAGATATTGGAGCGGTCCTGGGAAGGTGTCCGCAGCTATGCTCTGCCTGTCGAGGAATCCCACGACATGATCCTGAAAGCGGTGCAGACATGGAGCTGAGCACCACCCCTCGCTGGCGCAAGTCGACCCGCAGCAACCCCGCTGGGGGCAACTGCGTCGAGGTCGCCGACAACGTGCCCGGCCGGGTCCACGTCCGCGACACCAAGGACCCCGACGGCGGCACCCTGACCTTCGCCCCCGCCGCCTGGTCCGCCTTCGTCACCCTGGCCAGGACCACGTCCGTACGCTGACCGGCTCCGCCAACCAGCGGCGGTAGCGCCGCAGCGACCGGCGTCGCTGGAGCTGCTCCTGCATGAGGGAGACGACCGGGTCTGCCCGGCCGGGGTCGGCGGCTCCTCGCCCGACCTGGCGGAGCCGGCAGTGCACGACGGCCTGGGTGGCCGCCGAGGCCAGGTGCTTGTTCTTCCAGCGCGGGCCCGGGGCCGTGGCCGCTGCTTCCTCGCCGCGCAGCCAGCGCCGCGGTAGCTCCGGGTCCACGGCGAGTGCCGTCGCCACTCCGACGACAGCCGCGCCCTGGGTGCGTACCCGCTCGGCGACGGCGCGGCGGCGGACGCCGCCGGTAAGCATCACCGGCACCGGGGCCTGCGGGATGATCGTCGCGGCGGCGTCGAGGAAGTACGCCTCCCGGGCGAGGGTGTGTCCGTCCGCCGGGTAGCCGTTGGTGGCCAGGCTCTCCACCGACCCTCCGGAGAGTTCGACCAGGTCGACGCCGGTGTCGGCGAGCATGCCGACCACCTGCCTGGCGTCGTCCGGGTCAAAGCCGCCGCGCTGGAAGTCGGCGGTGTTGAGCTTGACCGCGACCGCCGCGCCGTCGGGCAGTCGACGCCGGACCTCGGTGACCACGTCGATCAGCAGCCGGGCCCGGTTGCGCAGTTCACCTCCCCAGCGGTCGGTCCGCCGGTTGGTCAGCGGGGAGAGGAACTGACTGATCAGGTAGCCGTGGGCAGCGTGGATCTCCACCCCGTCGAATCCGGCCTCGACCGCTCGTTGTGCCGTGCGACCGAACCGGTCGACGACCTCGTCGAGCTGTTCCGGCGTCATCGCGGTGGGTTGGGCGAAGAAGCGGGACAGCCGCCCGATGCTGACCGGTATGTCCGACGCCGACCAGGCCAGCCCCGGCATGTCCGCGTAGACGACCCGACCGGGGTGGTTGATCTGCATCCAGGCGCGGGCACCGCCAGCGGTCGCCGCCGCCGTTCAGCGCCGGAACGGTTCCAGCGGGGTACGGTCCGCGAGCACGACGTCGGAGGGGTCGGCGAGGGCACGCTCGTCGACCATGACGTGCCCGGTGATCAGCAGCCCCGCTCCGCCGGCACCCCAGCGCTGGTAGAGCGTGGCGAGCTCGGTGCCGGGCAGCTGACCGTCGACTGCCAGGAACTCCTCCATGGCGGCCTTGGCGATCCGGTTCGGCAGGACCTGCCCGCTGGGCAGTTCGAGCGGTTCGGCCAGTTGGGTCATGGTGCGGCTCCTCAGCTTTGACGACATACTTCGATACTCGAAGCGTTTCAGACCGCAATAGTTCGAGACTCGAAGCGCAAGTGGTACCGTCGGCCGGTGGACCACCGGGACCTCGTTGACGCCATCCGCGCCAACCACGAGATCTTCATGACGACCAGCGACCGGCTCGAACCCGCCCTGACCGCCCACGGGCTGACCAACGCGACCGCGCAGGCGCTGTGGGCGATCGACCCGACCGGACCGGCCCTGTCAATGAAGGCGCTCGCCGAGCGCCTGTACTGCAACGCCCCCAACCTCAGCTTCATCGCCAACCAGCTGATCGAGCGCGGACTGGTCGAGCGCAGCGTCGACCCCACCGACCGACGCGGCCGGGTGCTCGCCCTCACTGACAAGGGCCGACAGGTACGCCAGGAGATCATCGCGGCGACGCTGGAGGCGAGCCCGTTCGCCGACTGCCCGCCGCAACTGCTGCACGAACTCGCCACCCTGCTCCGGCAGGTCGCCGCCGGTCAGCCGGTAAGGAACCGGTAGGCGTTGCCGCCGCTCAGGGCAGCCCGCTGGTCAGCGGTGAGGAAGTCCGCCTTGTCGATCACCGCGCCGACCGGCCGTTCCCCCAGCGGGTACGGGTAGTCGCTGCCCAGCAGCACTCGGTCGGCACCCATCGTGTCGACCAGCAGCCGCAGCGCCGCCGGGTCGAACACCACCGAATCGACGTAGAACCGGTCCAGGTAGTGGCTCGGCGGGTGCGCCGACCGGCCGCGTACCACGTCGCCCCGGCGGTGCCAGGCGTTGTCGGCGCGGCCCAGCCAGAACGGGAAGCTGCCGCCGCCGTGCGCGAAGCAGATCCGCAGCGTACGGGGTAACTGGTCGAAGCCGCCGCCGAGGATCAGCGCCAGGATCGACAGGTGGGTCTCGGCGGGCATGCCGGACAGCCAGCGGGCCATCCACCGGTCCAGCCGTGGCCCGTCCGGCATGTCCCAGGGGTGGACGAAGACGGGTGCGCCGACGTCGGCGCAGTGCCGCAGGAAGGCGACGATGCCGGCGTCGTCGAGGTCGCGGTCACCGACGTGGTTGCCGATTTCCACCCCGGCGTGCCCGGCGGCGAGGCAGCGATCCAGCTCGGCACAGGCGGCGTCCGGGTCCTGCAACGGCACTTGGCAGAACGGCACCAGCCTTCCGCCACCGGCGGCGGTGACCTCAAGGGTCAGGTCGTTGAAGATCCGGGCCACCTTGACCGCCTGGTCGGCCGGGCGATCGTAGGCGAAGAACACCGGCGTCGGGGAGACCACCTGCACGTCGACCCCGTCGGCGGCCATGTCGGCCAGCCTCGTCGCCGGGTCCCAGGTCTGCGGGCCGACCGGGCGAAACTCCGTCTCCCCGACCATGATCATGGCGGCCCGTTCGGAGTCGACGCGCAGCCACGGCCAGCCGGTCCCGCCGCACGCGGCGGCGAGATCCGGCCAGCCCTTGGGCACCAGGTGGGTGTGGACGTCGATGGTCTGCCCGGCGTCGGTCACGGCGAGGCTCAGCCCTTGCCCGGATGCAGCGCGCCGCACTTGTCGCAGGTACGCGCGGACTCGTCACCGTAGAAGGCGGTGAAGACCGGCGGCAGGTCGGCGACGATGTCGCGCACCTGCAACTCCACCTCGTGCACCAGGTTGCCGCAGTCGAGGCAGTACCACTGGAACTTCTCCAGGGTGCCCTCCTCCCGGACCCGTTCGATGACGACCCCGATCGAGCCGGCCTCGGGGCGTTGCGGCGAATGCGGCACGTAGCCGGGCAGCACCCACATCTGGCCTTCGCGGATGTGCACGGTCTGCGGACCGTCGTCGGTCATCAGGTTGACGTGCATGTTGCCTTTGACCTGGTAGAAGAATTCCTCGTACGGGTCGACGTGGAAGTCGGTGCGCTGGTTGGGGCCGCCGACGACCTGCACGATGAAATCGTCGCCGGTGGGGAACAGCTGCTTGTTGTTCACCGGCGGCTTGAGCAGATGCTCGTTCTCACTGACCCAGTGCGGGAAGTTGACCGGTTCGGCGATGTCGCTCACGGGTGTCACTCCTTCCGGGTGGGGGCGTCGGCGGGCACGACCGCGACGGCCTGGATCTCGATGAGCAGGTGCGGATGCGGCAGTTGGTGGACGGCGACGGTGGTGCGGGTCGGTCCGGTGTGGTCGAAGTGTTCGGCCCAGACCTGGTTGTAGCCGCCGAAGTCGTTCATGTTGACCAGGTACGTGGTGACGGAGACCAGGTCGGCGAGGCTGGCCCCGGCGGCGGCGAGCAGGTCGGCGATGTTGGCGATCACCACGCGGGTCTGCTCGCGGATGTCCAGCTCGGTCGTGCCGTACTCATCCACTGTGGCCCCGGCGATGGTGTTGTCGGGGCGGCGGCTCGACGTACCGGAGACGAAGATGAACCCACCGGCGACCTTGACGTGCGGGAACGCCCCGCGCGGGGTGGCCTTGCCGGCGACCAGATGCGCTGTCACAGCGTACCGCCGATCGTGGTGAAGGCGGCGGTGCCGAGCCCCTGGACGGTGCCCCGCACGTGCGCGCCGGGGGCCAGCGGCACCGCGGCGGTGGCCGCGCCGGCCAGGAAGATCCAGCCGGCTCGCAGGGCCGGGCCGTGCCGGTCGGCGAGGGCGACGCCGGCGGCGAGGGCCCGGCGCGGGTCGCCGAGGATGGCCGCCGTCGACCCGGTCTGCACCGTGCGTCCGTCCACCTCCAGCAGTACGCCGAGGTTGTCGACGCCGTCCGGGACCGGCTGCCACGGCCCGACGGTGAACAGGGCTGCCGAGGTGTTGTCGGCGATCACGTCGGGCAGCGAGAAGGTGAAGTTGGCGTACCGGGAGTCGATGACCTCCAGGGCGGGGGCGACGGCCCGGACCGCGTCGGTGAACGGCATCCCCGGTGTCGGCGGCCTGTCCAGCAGGAAGGCGATCTCCGGTTCGACCCGGGGGTGGATCAGCCCGGAGATGTCGACGCTGCCGCCGTCGGGCACCTGCGTGGTGTCGGTGAGTTGGCCGAGGATCGGGGAGTCGACGCCGACCTGCGCCATTTTCGCCTTGCTGGTCAGCCCCATCTTGACGCCGACGAGGCGTTCGCCCCGGCCGGTGCGGCGGGCGATCAGCGCCTGCTGCACCCGGTACGCGGCGTCGACGTCGACGCCGTGCGCCTCGGCGAGCTGCGGAATCGGGGTGCCGGTGACGGCCGCCTCGTCGAGCCGGGCGGCCAACCCGGCGAGGTCGACGTCTGCGCTGGTGGTCACTGCGCACCTCCGTGGGCGGTGTTGGCGGCGTCGGCGAGGTCGAGCGCGACGTCGGTGATCATGTCTTCCTGGCCGCCGACCATCCGGCGGCGGCCGAGTTCGATCAGGATGGACCGCACGTCGAGACCGTAGCGGTCGGCGGCACGTTCGGCGTGGCGCAGGAAGCTGGAGTAGACGCCGGCGTAGCCGAGCGACAGGGTTTCCCGGTCGACCCGCACCGGCCGGTCCTGCAGCGGCCGGACCAGGTCCTCGGCGGCGTCCATCAGCGCGAACGTGTCGCAGCCGTGTTTCCAGCCGTGCAGGTCCGCGACGGCGGTGAAGACCTCGAGCGGGGCGTTGCCGGCCCCGGCACCCATGCCGGCGAGGGAGGCGTCGACCCGGGTGGTGCCGTGCTGCACGGCGACGACACTGTTCGCCACGCCGAGGGACAGATTGTGGTGGGCGTGGATGCCGATCTGGGTGCCCGGGTCGAGCACCTCGCGGTAGGCGTCGACCCGGGCGGCGACGTCGTCCATCAGCAGCCGGCCACCGGAGTCGGTGACGTAGACGCAGTGCGCCCCGTACGACTCCATCAGTTTGGCCTGCTGCGCGAGCCCGTCCGGGGTGTTCATGTGCGACATCATCAGGAACCCGGCGACGTCCATGCCGTTGTCGCGGGCCCAGCCGATGTGTTGGGCGGCGACGTCGGCCTCGGTGCAGTGGGTGGCGATCCGGACGCTGGTGACCCCGAGGTCGCGGGCTGCCCGCAGGTCGTCGATGGTGCCGATGCCGGGCAGCAGCAACGTGGTCAACGTCGCGCGGCTGATCGACTCGGCGGCGGCGGTGATCCAGTCGGCGTCCGACGCCGCGCCGTGGCCGTAGGTGACGGACGAGCCGGCCAGGCCGTCGCCGTGGGCGACCTCGATGGCGTCAACGCCGGCGGCGTCGAGCGCGGCGGCGATCGCCCGGACCTCCTCGACGGTGTAGCGGTGCCTGATGGCGTGCATGCCGTCGCGCAACGTGACGTCCTGGACGTACAGCCGGGTCATCGCTGAGCCCCCTCTCGGACAGCGACCAGACGTTCGGCGGTGCGCAGCGCCGCCGAGGTCATGATGTCGAGGTTGCCGGCGTACGCGGGCAGGTAGTGCCCGGCGCCGGAGACCTCCAGGAACACCGACACCTGGGTGCCGGTGAAGTGGCTGCCCAACGCCGGCACGTACGCGTCGACCGGGTCGAACTGAACCCGCTGCTTGAGTCGGTAGCCGGGCACGTACTCGGCGACCGACGCCACCATAGCCGCCACCGAGTCGGCCACCGCGCCGGTGTCGACCCCGGCCGGGATCAGGCAGTAGACGGTGTCGCGCATCAGCAGTGGCGGGTCCGCCGGGTTCAGCACGATGATCGCCTTGCCCTTGCCGGCACCGCCGACGACCTCCAGGGCGCGGGCGGTGGTCTGGGTGAACTCGTCGATGTTGGCCCGGGTCCCGGGACCGGCCGAGCGGGACGCGATCGAGGCGACGATCTCCGCGTACGCGACCGGGGCCACCGCCGCGACGGCGGCGACGACCGGTACGGTCGCCTGCCCACCGCAGGTGACCATGTTGACGTTCGGCTCGGCCAGGTGCGCGTCCAGGTTGACCGGCGGCACCACGTACGGGCCGATCGCGGCCGGGGTCAGGTCGACCACGGTCCGCCCGTGCGCCTGCAGGATCTCGTTGTTGCGCCGGTGCGCGCCGGCCGACGTGGCGTCGAAGACGAGTCGCACGTCGGCGAACTCGGGCATCGCGACCAGGCCGTCGACCCCGTCGGCGGTGGTGGCCACGCCGAGGCGGCGGGCCCGGGCCAGCCCGTCGGATTCCGGGTCGATGCCGACCATCGCCACCATCCGCAGCGACTCCGACAGCCGCAGCACCTTGATCATCAGGTCGGTGCCGATGTTGCCCGACCCGATCACCGCCACTCCGACGCCCACTACGACCCCTCCCCTGACTCGCCGTCGGCCGACCGGTCGGCGGGTTTCGCGCTGAATCTGGTCCGTACCGAGCCGAGCCCGGCGATCCGTGCCTCGTACGCCGCCCCCGGGGTGACCGGCACCATCGGGCCGAGCGCACCGGAGAGCACGATGTCGCCGGCCCGCAGCGGATCCCCGGCGGCGGCCATGGTCGACGCCAGCCATGCGACGGCGTGCACCGGGTTGCCGAGGCAGGCGGCCGCGGCGCCGACCGACACCGGCTCACCGGCGGATTCGAGGACCATGCCGCACTCGCGCAGGTCCACCGAGGCGGCCGGCACCGGCCGGTCGCCGAGGACGAACAGCCCGGACGAGGCGTTGTCCGCCACGGTGTCCACGATGGAGATGTCCCAGTCGGTGATCCGGGAGTCGACGATCTCGATCGCCGGCAGCAGGAAGTCGGTGGCCCGCAGCACGTCGACCACGGTCGCCGGCCCGTCCGGCAGATCAGCGCCGAGCACGAACGCCACCTCGGCCTCCACCCTGGGCTGGATCAGCCCGGCCAGGTCGACCTCGTCGCCATCCGGCACCGCCATGTCGGCGAAGAGCACCCCGAAGTCGGGCTGGTAGACGCCGAACGCGGCCTGCACCGCCGGCGACGTCAGGCCGATCTTCGCGCCGACCCGGCGGCGGCCGACGGCCGACCAGCCCGCGACGGTCGCCCGCTGCACCGCGTACGCGGCGGCCACGTCGCCGGCGGGCAGCAGCCGGTCCCGCAGCGGCGGGCACGGCACCCCGGTGTCGTACGCCCCGGTCAGCGCCGCGACAGCGGCCTCGATGTCCACAGTCATGTCAGATCCACACAGACGTTTGTCAGTTCGGAGTAGAAGTCGAGCGAGTGCACGCCACCCTCCCGGCCCACCCCGGAGGCCTTGACCCCGCCGAACGGGGTGCGCAGGTCCCGTAAGAACCAGGTGTTGACCCAGACGATGCCGACGTCCAGTCGGGCACCGGCCCGGTGCGCCCGCCCCACGTCGCGGGTCCACACCGTCGCCGCGAGGCCGTAGTCGGAGTCGTTGGCCAGCGCGAACGCCTCCTCCTCGGTGTCGAACGGGGCGATGTGACAGATCGGGCCGAACACCTCCTCGCGCAGCAGCCGCGCCGAGGAGCCCAGCCCGGTCAGTACGGTCGGCTGCACGTACGCGCCGCCGTCGCGGGCGTCGTCGAAGGTCGGCACACCACCACCGGCGAGTATGTCGGCACCTTCGACGCGGGCCAGGTCGTAGTAGCCGAGCACCTTGTCCCGGTGACCGTGCGAGATCAGCGGCATCGTCGAGATCGTCTCGTCGGCGGGCCAGCCGTACCGGGCGTCGCGGGCGGCGGCCGCCAACCGGTCGACGAACTCGTCGAAGACCGGCCGCTGCACGTACAGCCGCTCGGTGCACAGGCACACCTGGCCGCCGTTGGTGAACGACGACCGCACCGAACCGGCGACGGCGGCGTCCAGGTCGGCGTCGGCGAAGACCAGGCCGGCGTTCTTGCCGCCCAGCTCGAACGAGACCGCCTTCACCCCGTCGGCGGCGGCCCGCATGATCGCCGACCCGGTCGCCGACTCGCCGGTGAAGGTGATCGCGTCCACGCCGGGGTGGGTAGTCAGCCACTCCCCTGCCGCGCCCGGCCCGAAGCCGTGCACCAGGTTGAACACCCCGTCGGGTACGCCAGCCGCCGCCATCACCTCGGCGAGCAGCGTCGCCGACGCCGGTGTCTCCTCACTCGGCTTGACGACGACAGCGTTGCCGCACGCCAGCGCCGGAGCGACCTTCCAGGTCAGCAGCAGCAGCGGCAGGTTCCACGGCACGATCACCGCGACGACGCCGACGGGTTTGCGGACGGCGTAGTTCAACGCCCGGCCGCCGGTCGGGGTGACCGTGGTGAACGACTCGGTCGGCGCGGTCGCGGCGATCTCCGCGAACGCCCGGAAGTTCGCCGCCCCGCGCGGAATGTCCAGGGTCCGGGCCTGGCTGACCGGTTTGCCGGTGTCCGCGACCTCAGCAGCGACCAGGTCGTCGAACCGGCGGTCCAGTTCGTCGGCGACCGCCCGCAGCACCGCCGCCCGGTCCCGTTCGGCCATGCCGCCCCAGGGTCCGCGCAGCGCCGCGCGGGCCGCCGCGACGGCCGCGTCGACCGTCGCGGAGTCGGCCTCCGCGACCTCGAAGACCGTCTCGCCGGTCACCGGGGACACCTTCGGGAACCGCTTCCCGGCGTCGACGAACCGGCCGTCGACGAAGTTGCGCAGCAGGCCGGGGCCGTCGGCGGCCGGCCGGCCGGCGTACAGGTCGGGGTGCCACAGCGTCATGTTCGTCCCTTCCGGGCAGGCCCGTGTCCTCGTCGGGCAGACCCGGGTCCCTTGCGGATGGACCGGGTGACGGCGGCGCCGAGTGCCCCTACCAACAGCGCCGCCGTCCCGGCCACCGCCGCCGCCAGCACCTGGTGCTGCCGCCGGACCCGTCGCCTGACCTCGGCGTACGGGATGGTGGTGAAGGAGACCATCTCGTAGCGGGACACGTAGCGCCCCGGCAGTGCCCGTTCCAGGGCGTGTTCGACCTTGCGGAACGTCTGGAACGTCGGGGAGGCGACCTTGTCGCGCATCTCGACGAAGTTCGCCAGCGCCATCTGGGCGATCGCTTCGGCGTTGGCCTGGCGGCGGGACTGGTACAGCGGCAGTGCCGCCGCCCAGTCGCCGCCGGTGTCGTCGAGGCAGCGGTCCAGTTCGACGACGTCCTCGAAGGCGCAGTTGGCGCCCTGACCGTAGAACGGCACGACCGCGTGGGCGGCGTCGCCGAGCAGCGCCACCCGGCCGCCGACCTGCCACGGGTCGCAGCGCACCGTGCCGAGCAGACCGACCGGGTTGTGCTGGTAGTCGTCGACCAGGTCCGGTGCCAGCGGCGGCACGTCCGGGTAGTGCTCGCGGAAGTGCCGTTCGATCGCGGCCGGGCTGCTCAGCGAGGCGAAACTCGACGTACCGCCGGTCGGCCAGAACAGGGTGCAGGTGAAAGAGCGGTCCGGGTTCGGCAGGGCGATCATCATCGACGTGCCGCGCGGCCAGATGTGCAGCGCACCCGGGTCGAGGGCGTAGTCGCCGCCGACCGCCGGGATGGTCAGCTCCTTGTACCCGTAGTCGAGGAAGTCGAGGCTCTCGTCGACCAGGCCGTGGGCGAGCAGCTGGCCGCGTACCGCCGAACCGGCGCCGTCGGCACCGAGCACGACCTGCGCCTGCGCGCGGACCGTGCCCTGCGGCGTGTCGAAGGTCGCCTCGCCGGAATCCGGGTCGAGGCCGACGAGCCGGTGGTCGAAGACGACGGTGACGCCGGGCGCGGCCTCGGCGGCGTCGAGCAGCGCGTTGTTGAGCGCGCCCCGGCTGATCGAGTTGATCGCCCGCTGCCCGTCGGCGCTGTACGGCTGGAAGTCCAGGTCACCGTCGACCGGGTGGATCATCCGGCCGCGCATCGGCAACGCGTCGGCGAGCACCTGGTCGGCCAGGTCGATGCGGCGCAGCGCGTCCAGACCGCGTTCGGACAGCGCCAGGTTGATCGACCGGCCGCGTTCGGCGGTGCCGCGTCGCGGGTCCGACCGCCGCTCGTAGAGGGTGACCGGCAGGCCCCGGCGGGCCAGGAAGCAGGCGAGCAGGCTGCCGGCCAGGCCGGCGCCGACCACCGCGACGGGTGCAGGTTCAGACATCGTCGCCGCCTTCCGTCGGGAGGGTCGCGGCGAGCGCCTGGGCGGCCCGCCAGCAGTCGTGGTACGTCGAGTACAGCGGCACTGGGGCGAGCCGGACGATGTCCGGTTCGCGGGCGTCGGCGATCACCCCGTGTTCGTGGCGCAGCCGGGCGGTCAGCGCGTGTGCTCCGCCGCCGGTGGCACCCGCCCCGCCGCCGATACGCAGCGACAGTTGGCAGCCGCGTCGGGCCGGATCCCGTGGGGTGACGACGCTGACCGGCCGGCCCGGCAGGGTCTCGTCGAGCAGCTGTTCGAGGTAACCGGTGAGCCGTTCGCTGCGTTCGCGCAGCGCCGGCATGCCGACCTTGTCGAAGATCTGCAACGAGGTACGGACCGGACCCATGGCGAAGATCGGCGGGTTGGAGATCTGCCAGGCGTCGGCGCTGGCCGGTGGCCGCGACACCGGGGTCATCTCGAACCGGGTGGCCGGCTCGGTGCTCCACCAGCCTTCGAAGCGGGCCAGCGTCGGATCGCCGTGGTGACGTTCGTGCACGTACGCCCCGGCTAGGGCGCCCGGACCGGAGTTGAGGTACTTGTAGGAGCACCAGGCGGCGAAGTCGACGCCCCAGTCGTGCAGCCGCAGCGGCACGTTGCCGGCGGCGTGCGCCAGGTCCCAGCCGACGATCGCGCCGGCGGCCCGGCCGGCGGTGGTGATCGTCGGGATGTCGAGCAGTTCGCCGGTCAGGTAGTTGACCCCGCCGAGCAGCACCAACGCCACCCGGTCGCCCTCGGTGCGCAGGTAGTCGACGACGTCTTCGGTGCGCAGCGTGTCCTCGCCGGGGCGTGGCCGCAGTCGGACCACCGTACGGTCGGGGTCGAGGCCGTGGAAAGCGGCCTGGCTGCGCACCGCGTAGCTGTCCGACGGGAACGCCGAGTCCTCGATGACGATCCGGGTGCGCTCGCCGGCCGGCCGGTAGAACGACACCATCAGCAGGTGCAGGTTGACCGTCAGCGAGTTCATCACCACGGTCTCGCTGGGCAGGGCGCCGACCAGTCGCGCGGCGGTGTCGGTGAGCAGTTCGTGGTACGGCAGCCACGGCCGGCCGGCTTCGAGGTGGCCTTCGACGCCGAGCCGGGCCCAGTCGTCGAGGTCGTCGAGCAGCTCGGCGCGGGTGGCCTTCGGTTGCAGGCCGAGGGAGTTGCCGGCGAAGTAGGCGACGTCGGGGTGTTCGCCGCCGGTGGCCGGCGGGATGTGGAACAGGTCGCGGTGCCCGGGGTCGGCGGCGTCTCGGCGGCGGGCGTCGTCCTCTGTGAACATGCGGCAGCCTCTCACATGCCGGTCCGGGCGGACCAGATCTCGGGGAACACCACCCGGTTCATGCTGCGTTGCAGCCAGGCCAGCCCGGCGGAGCCGCCGCTGCCGACCTTGGCGCCCATGGTGCGCTGCACCGCCTTGAGATGCTTGTACCGCCAGTCGCCGAACTGTTCGGCGACCTCGGTCAACGCCTCGCCGAGTTGCCGCAGATGGTTGTCCGGGGCGTTGACCCGGTAGACCTCCACCCAGGCGGCCTCGACCGCCGGGTGCGGTTCGTGTTCGGTGGCGACGTCGCGGGTCAGCAGGTCGGTCGGGATGTCGTGGCCGACGCGGGCGAGCAGGGCGATCACGTCGTCCCACAGGCTCGGCGCGTGCAGGGCCTGCTCCAACTCGGCGTACACGTCGGGTTGGCGGCGGAACGGGCGGATCAGCGACGGGGTCCGGATGCCGAGGATGAACTCCAACTGCCGGTACATCGCCGACTGGAAGCCGGAGCCCTCACCGAGCAGGTTGCGGAACCGGTTGAAGTCGGCCGGGGTCATCCAGCGCAGCGTCTGCCAGGAGGCGTTGAGCCCTTCCAGGTGCAGGGCGGCGCGGCGCAGCGGGGCCAGCGCCTCCCACACCTGGTCGGCGCGGATCAGCCGTTGGGCGTCGCGCAGCTCGTGGCGGGTCAGCCCGAAGTACAGCTCCATGATCTGGCTGACCATCAGGAACGACATTTCACCGGGGTCGTCGCTGAGGGTGCGCTGCAGGCTGTGCAGGGTGCTGGCGTGCACGTAGGCGTCGTATGGCACCCGGTCGCCGAACTCCAGGGTCGGCTCGCCAGCGTTGGCGGCGGCGCGGGCGTCGCGTTCGGCGGCGTCCACCGGCCGCACGGCCGGTGGGCTGGCCACGTCGGTGCTGTTCACGTCGGCTGCCCTCCTTTGCTGTGCCGCCCATGATTGCCGACTTGCGGTCCGTCGCTGAATACCGGATCAACGGCGGTACGCGGCCACGACCTGCAGGTCCGTGGCTAGATTGGGGTGATCGGTTAACGAAGGGAAAGTGTCCGTGGACGAGATGGATTGGGCGCTGCTGCGCGAGTTGCAGGCCGATGCCCGACTTTCCTTCAGCGAGCTGTCCCGCCGGGTGCACCTGTCACCGCCGGCGGTCGCCGAGCGGGTCCGCCGGCTGGAAGAGTCCGGGGTGATCGGCGGCTACCACGCGCACGTCGACCTGACCCGGGCCGGCTGGACGGTGATCGCGCTGATCCGGATGTCCTGCTACGGGTCGCACTGCATCCTGCGGGACCCGCAGGTGCCGACCTGGCCGGAGATCCGGGAGATCCACCGGATCACCGGCGACGCCTGCTCGATGCTGAAGGTGGCGGCGGCGTCGATGGACGCCTTCGAGGACGTCATCGACCGGCTCGCCCCGTACGGCCAGCCGTCCAGCACGATGGTGCTCTCCACTCCGCTGGACTGGCGACCGGTCACCGCCGCCGACTGACTCAGCACCGTGTGACAGTCGACTGGACGTCGACAGAGCCGCGATTCTGTCAATTCTCGCCAGAAACTGCGGTATGGTTGCGGGGTCATGCGCTAGGAGGCAGGTGCTGTGCTGATCCGTTTCGAGGCGGCGAACTTCCGCTCGATCCTCGGACCGGTCGAGCTGTCGATGGTCGCCGTCGACCGGGACCGGCCGGCGGTGCAGCGGGTCGACAGCATCGACGAGAGCCTCCTGCCGGTCGCCGCCATCTACGGTCCCAACGCCTCCGGCAAGTCCAACGTGGTTGCGGCTCTCACCTGGCTGCGCGACGCGGTCGCCGACTCGCTGCGGTTCTGGGACGACGGGATTCCGGTCGAGCCGTTCGCGTTCGGCCACGGTCCACGGAGCCCATCGGAGTTCACCGTCGAACTGATCCTCGGCGGGGTCCGCTTCGAGTACGTCGTCGAGCTGGACGCAGACGCGATCCGCTACGAAGGCCTGTTCCACTATCCGGAACGCAAGCGGCGTCGGATCTTCGAACGCGAGGGTGACGAACTGACGCTGCAACGGGGCCTCGGCCACCTGTCGGGCACCCGTGAGCTGCTGACCAGTCGTACTCTCGCCTTGTCAGCTGCCCGGCGGTTCCGCGAACCCCTCGTTTCCGGCCCCGCCGAGGAGTTGCTGAGCGTACAGACGTTGGAGCCGGGGCCGCGTCGCCGCCCATTCGTCCGGCAGGCCCCTCATCTGGCGACCCGACACTGGTTCGAGGATGCCGCCGGGGCGCGCCAGGAAGTGCTGCCCGGGCTCGAGGACCTGCGTCCGGACCGGGCTCAGGCCCTGGCGCTGCTGAGGATGGCCGACCTCGGCATCGAGGACGTGGTGATCGACGATGGCGCAGCAGCGTCCGGCCAGGACCCGCGATCCTCGACCCGGCGACGACGAATCCGGCTGCTGCACCGTACGGGCGACGAAGCGGTCCCCTTGGACTTCGGCGCCGAATCGGAGGGGACCCGCACCTGGTTCCAGCTGATCGGCCCGGTGCTGACCGCGTTGAAGGCCGGTTCCCTGCTGCTGTTCGACGAACTGGACGCCAGCCTGCATCCGACGCTGTCCATGCAGCTCATCCGGCTGTTCACCGACCCCGCGACGAACCCCTCGGGGGCACAGCTGATCTTCACCTCGCACGACACCAGCCTGCTCAATCATCTGAACCGGGACGAGGTCTGGCTGACCGAGAAGGCAGTCGACGGCGCGACCCGCCTCGGCGCGCTGGCCGAGTTCGCCGGCGAACGCGTGCGCCGGTCGCAGAACCTGGAGAAGGCGTACCTGCACGGACGGTTCGGCGCGCTACCCGACGTCGACCGCACCGAGATCCTGCGGGCACTCGGACTGATCGGCTGACCGGTGACACCGAGACGGACGCGGGCCAAGGACCTGCGACGGCGGACCGCGACCCGCCCCGAGCGCAGAACGATCGTCATCTTCTGCGAGGGTGAGGCATCGGAGCCGGACTACCTGAACGCGCTCCGGCGGCTCCCCCACATCAGGGACAGCACCGCGATCAACATCGAGATCGACCCGGACCAGGGGGTCCCGTTGACCCTGGTCAACCGGGCGATCGAGCGCAGCGCGGACGACGAGGTCGACGAGTGCTGGTGCGTGTTCGACGTCGAATGGCCCCGGCACCATCCGCACCTCGACCGGGCCATCCGGCTGGCAGCCGAACACGGCATCCGACTGGCGGTCAGCAACCCGTGCTTCGAGCTGTGGCTGATTCTGCACTTTCAGGATCAGACCGCGTTCCTCACCACCGCCGAGGCGCAACGACTGAGCCGCAAACTTGACGGCCGTACCGGCAAGCGGATCGACCCGACGCGCTACCTGCAGCAACGGCAGGCGGCGGCACGACGCGCCGCGCTGCTCGGGCGGCGGCACGACCGGAATCAGGCGACGTTCCCCAACGACAACCCCTCGTCGGGCATGTATGAACTGCTGAGGGCGGTCGAGCCGACCGCGAGCGGATCAGGGTGAACGAACGTCCTGGATCGGAGGCGACCGTGACGACAGCGCGGCAGGGGCCCTGGGTGCCGCTGGACCGGGCCCGGCAGCGGACCAGCATCAAGTGGCGGATGTATCCGCCGGACGTGCTGCCGGTGTGGGTGGCGGAGATGGACGTCGACCCGGCCGGGCCGATCGTCGAGGCGATCGACGCCGCGGTCCGCGCCGGTGACCTCGGGTACGCCACCGGGGCCGGCTACGCCGAGGCGGTCGCCGGGTTCGCGGCGACCCGCTGGGGCTGGGACGGCCTGCACCCGGCGCGCACGGCGATCGTGCCGGACGTGATGCTCGGGGCCGTCGAGATGCTGAAGCTGGTGACCGGGCCGGGCGACACGGTCGTGGTCAACCCGCCGGTGTACCCGCCGTTCTACGGGTTCCTGCGCAACCTCGACCGGCCGGTGCGGGAGGCTCCGCTCGGGTCGGACGGTCGGCTCGACCTCGACGTGCTGGCCGAGGCGTTCACCGCCGCCCGCGCGGGCGGCCGCCGGGCGGCGTACCTGCTGTGCAGCCCGCACAACCCGACGGGGACGGTGCACACCGCCGCCGAGCTGGCGGCCGTCGCCGACCTGGCCGCCCGGCACGGGGTGCGGGTGGTGGTCGACGAGATCCACGCGCCGATGACCGCCTCCGGCGTGACGTTCGTGCCGTACCTGTCGGTGCCCGGCACCGACGACGGCCTGACGCTGATCTCCGGTTCGAAGGGCTGGAACCTCGCCGGGCTCAAGGCCGCCCTCGCGGTCGCCGGGCCGGCCGCCGCCACCGACCTGGCCCGGCTGCCGCAGGAGGTCGGCCACGGGGTCAACCACCTCGGGGTCATCGCCCACACGGCGGCGTTCCGCGACGGCGGCGACTGGCTGGACACCGTACGGGCGGCGGTGGACGCCAACCGGCGGCTGCTCGCCGACCTGCTGACGGCCCACCTGCCGCAGGTGCGGTACGCACCGGGTCAGGCGACGTTCCTGGCCTGGCTGGACTGTCGTGGCCTCGGGCTCGGTGGAGATCCGGCGGCGGTGTTCCTCGACCGGGGGCGGGTGGCGCTCAGCTCGGGCATGGACTTCGGTGCCGGCGGCACCGGCCACGCCCGGTTCAACCTGGCCGCCGCCCCCGACACGATCGCCGAGGCGGTACGCCGGATGGCGGCGGCCGTCGGCTGAGTCACCACGGTTCGGGGATGACCAGCGCGAGGCAGCGCTGGGTCCCGGAGGTGGGCTGGTAGCAGGCGGAGGCCTCCAGGTTGTAGGTGTGGTCGAAGCGGCTGAACGAGGCGGTGCCGCCGTTGGTGCAGGTGCCGCCGCTGGTGGTCGTGCCGCCGGTGACCCGGCCGGTGGCGCAGCCGGCCGACGTGGCGGTCTTCTGCACGGTGTTCAGCGAGGAGCGCTGGTCGAACGACTGGTGCGAGCCGTACCCGACCTGCGTGACGCCGGGGCGGGTCACCGTGTACTGGAACGCCGTCGACGTGTAGTAGGACCAGCTGGCCCCGGTGCCGACCGTCCGTAGCTGCGAGTCGCTCGCCGAGCCTGGAATGTGCAGGTAGAAGCCCTTGTCGTGGGTCGAGGTGCCCTGCACCATCCGGTAGACGATGACCAGTAGTCCCTGGCTGTAGTTTCCGGTGCTGTAGTTCAGGCTGAGGCCGCTGCCGCAGATCGTCTGGTCGACGGGGTACCCGACGCCGTTGGCGTAGAGCATCACCCTCGCGCAGCGCCCGTCGTTGGCGGTGTCCTGGATGGTCCCGACCGTGTTCGAGGTGCCGGAGTAGTCGGTGGCGTAGCCGGTCAGGCTCACCCCGGGCAGGGTGCCGGCGTACTGGTAGGCGTTGGGATGGTAGTAGCTCCACGACGCCGACCAGCCGGTGCCCGAGGGCAGGGCCAAGGCGGGCGCGGCGGGCAGCAGCGCGGCGGCCACGGCGCCGACCAGCGCGGCCACCAGGGTCGCACCGATCGATCGTGGCCGGATTCGTTTCCTCATTGGTCCTCCCGACAGTCGACGTGGACGGTCGCCGATGTCGACAACAGGGTGCCGCAGTCACGCCGCCGACCGTGCCGATCGGTCGTGAAGCGGACAGCGGTCCGTTCGGGGATTGATTAACAGCGATGGTCGACGCATCCTGCTGCTAATTCGGATTCCTGGGGAGGTAGCCGTGATCCTGAACCGTGCCAGACATCTCCGCCGTACCCTCACTCTGTCCGTCTCGGCCGCACTGCTGATCACCATCGCCGCAGCACCCGCCACCGCCAACGCAGCCGGCACGACCGGCGCCACGTCCGCCACCGACGACCGGCAGTACGTCGCGCTCGGCGACTCGTACTCTTCCGGAGTCGGCGCCAAGCCGTACATCGACGACGACTGCAAGCGGAGCACCCATTCGTACGCCGCCCAGTACGCCGCCGCGCACCCGACGATGTCGTTCGGCTTCGCGGCCTGCAGCGGCGCGACCACCGACGACGTGATCGCCCACCAGTTGGGCTTCCTCGGGCCGGACACCAGGCTGGTGACCATCACCGTCGGTGGCGACAACCTCGGCTTCACCTCCACCTTGGAGAAGTGCATCGACGCGCTGCACGACAGCACCTGCAAGGCCGCCGTGGACGCGGCCGTCGCGATCATCAACACGGCGCTGCCGGGCGACCTGAAGCAGGTGTACGGCGACATCCTCGCCAAAGCCCCGAACGCCAAGCTGGTGGTGCTGGGCTACGCGCAGCTGTTCGCCCCTGACTTCTGCTTCGAAGCGCCGCTGGATGAAAATCGGCGGGGCTGGATCAACGACGCGGCGGTGCAGCTCAACCAGGCCATCGAGAAGACCGCCAAGCCGTACGGGGTGTTCGTGCCGGTCGACGACCTGTTCGCCAAGCACCGGGTCTGCAGCGACGTCCCGTGGCTCAACGGCGTCACCGCGCTCAAGGATGCGTTCCACCCGAACCTGGACGGCTACACCGACGGCTACCTGAAGGCGCTCGACGGGGCAGTCACGCCGGCCGGTGCGCGGAACCGGATCGCCGCCGGTTAGCCAGCGCCTCGGCCACCGCGAAGGTGACCCCGAAGCCGGCCAGCAACACGATGTTCCACAGCACGGGCAGCGGTGCGGTCACCGGCGCGAGTACGGCGACCAGGACCGCACCGCTGATCCGGTAGCCGCTGACCCGCCGCCAGACCCGCCACCAGAAGGCCTGGTTCGCGACGATGTACACGACCGGGCCGACGAAGAGCGCGTAGTGGCCGAGGGCGTGTGCGCGGGCGGTCACCAGACTGCCGTGCAGGATCAGGGTCTCGCGCAGGCCGAACGCGAACAGGATCAGCCCGGCGACCATCGGCAGGTGCAGGTAGGTGTAGGCGTCGCGGGCCAGTTTCGCTCGCTCCTCGCCCTGGGAGGCTTCCAGGGCGTCGTGGGCGAGGCCGGCGTCGGTGTGGAAGTAGGACCACCAGATGGTGCAGATCCCGACCGCCGCGGCCGTGAGGACCGCGACCAGCAGTACGGAGGTCGCCTCCTGCGCGGCGGAGAACCCGAGGGCGATGATGGTCTCACCGAAGGCGATCAGCATGATCAACGCGTACCGGTCGGTCCAGTGCCGGACGGTCCGGATCCGCCAGCTGCGTACCCCGGTCCGGTAGTTGCCGAAGATTTCGATCAGGACAGCGACCAGCCAGATCGCCGTGATGGTCACATCCGTGGGTCGATCGTCGGGCACGGCCAGGTCGAGCACGATGCTGCCGGCCAGCAGCGCCAGCGCCAGCCCGCTGGGCAGCGCACCCTCCAGAAGCACCGCCGGCAGTTCCGGCTGTTCCCGGGCGACATGCCGGATCAGCGCGGCATGGACGAGCCGACCGGCGATGTACGCGGTCACCACGACGCTGGCACCGGGCAGTCCCCCGGGAACCTGTTCGAATGTCTGCGGTAACGCGATTCCCAGCACCAGCGTCACCGCCATCACGCCGATCATCGCCAGGCGGACCGGGACGGTGTCGCGTCGGATCGCGTGGGTCACCCAGCAGAAACTTGCCCAGGCCCACCACAGCAGTGCCAGCAGGATCAGTCCCTGCAGCACCCCGAGCACCGAGTTCTCCCGCACCATCAGGACGGTGACCTGGATGAACGCGAACACGAAGACCAGGTCGACGAGAAGTTCCTTCGGGGTGGCCCCGGTGATCTTGGCGGCTTCCTGGTCGGCCCGCTCGTGCAACCGCAGATGTCGCCGACGGAACACGGTGCGGTCGGCAACGATCATCGCGGCGGCTCCGACCAGGAGCAGCCCGAGCGAGGCCAGCGGCGGGGTGTGGGCGGCCAGCGGCAGAAGCACCAGCAGGAACACGATGCCGACGATCGGGCTGCGCCCGAGCATGCCGACGGCACGTCGCTGGAATGCGATCAGCCCGGCGAGGTAGACCATGACGCCACCGAACAACAGGACGGTGCTCGCGGCGCGCCAGGGATGGTCGGTGGTGCCGGTGGCCGAGGCGACGACGTGTTTCAGGCTGAGCGCGAGCACAATGAGCCCGCAGATCATCGGCAGGTGCAGGCCGCTGTAGGCGTCCCGGGCGATCCGCGACTGGTCGGATCGGGGCAGCCCCTGCATGGCGTGCTCGGCGACGACCTTGGCGACGTCGAAGTAGGTCCACCAGAGGACGGCGACCACGGCGATGCTCAGCGCCGCGCCGACCAGCAGTTGCCAGGTGATCGGCCGGTCACCGCTCAGGCCCTGGCTGATGCCGACGGAGATCACCGTTTCCCCGAGCGCGACGAGGACGACCAGGCCGTGCCGCTCGGCGAGGTGCCGGCTCGACACCACCTGTGCGTTGCCGCTGCTGACCACCCGCAGCGCGCTGAAGTTGATCACGACGACCAGGGCGAACATCGCGGTACGCACGTACCGGTCGTCTATCGGCAGGTCGAGTCGCGGCGGCAGCCAGACCGCGCAGGCCAGGATCAGTCCGGCCGGCAGGTAGGTCGCCCACGAGGCGATCACCGGGCGCCGGCCGGCGGGTCCCTGCGACCAGTGCAGGATGCTCAGTACCACCATGACGGCGTAGATGATCGTCAGGTAGCCGGTCGCGACGATCAGCGGCTCGATCACGCCGCCCGACTCGGCGGTGAAGGTGCCGGGAATCGCGACGCCCATGATCAGCAACGTGGTGGCGATCCCGAACACGACAATCGGCATCAGGCCCTTGTCCGGGTAGACGACGTTGCCGAGCCAGGCGCAGGAGTTCCAGCAGTGCCACAGCATCAGCACCACGAGGATGCCCTCGACGACCCCCAGCCAGTGCAGCTGACTCGCCATCAGGCTGGTGACCCGCAGGAAGGCGAACACGAAGAACAGGTCGATGAAGAGCTCCATCCAGCTCACATCGCCGGCGGTCCCCTCGGGGCGTAGGACGAGAAACCGTCGCCGCCGCAGCTCGGGCGGCGCCGGACCCCCGTCCGCCATGCCCCTACTGTGCCGACCGGGCCGGGCCGTGGCGGTCGGATCGGAAAAATTCACCCACCCGCGTCCGGGTCGGCGGTGGCCGCCGCGTCCAGTCGGCGTCCATTCATGATCCAGTGATAGTTGGGACGCTGACCAAACCCGCGACCTGCGGGAAAACGTGTGTCCCGGCAGACATTGTCAACACAGTGGATGATCGTCCGGCCGGGACGGCCGTCGGCCAGAAGGGGAGATTGATGAGACGCGTCCTGCTCCGCCGTACCGTTGCCGCCGTCGCGGCGGTCGTGGTCACCCTCCCACTGGGTGCCCGCCCCGTCCAGGCGTTCGACTTCACCGCGATCATCGGTGCCGCGAAGGCCGCCTACGAGCTGTACAAGGAGTACAAGGAAGGCCAGTCGCTGGACGACGCCACGGACAAGATCATCAAGACCATCAACGACGCCAGGACCGACATCCTGGCCCAGGTCGACCGGCTGGCCACCGCGCCGGCGAAAGCCTGCGCCCGCAGCGCGATCATCGACTTCAACGACCTGCCGAACTTCAACCAGACCACCGTGCAGGCGTACGCGCGGGACACCACCGCCTGCGTGACGCTCATCGACAGCCTGCTCGAGGTCGTCACCGACAAGGCCTCCGCCGACCAGCTCGGCTTCACCCTCAACACCGTCGGGCCGCTGGCCCTCACCGCCCGCGCGCACGCCGGCTTCAGCACCTCGTCACTGCTCGAGCAGGTCGTCGACAGCAACGACACCGTGCTCAGCACCCTGAAGCCGACCTGCACGACTGCCATCAAGGGGCTCAACGGCATCCCGCAGAACGGCGCGGTCTACACCTGGGAGACCAGGTGCACCGCCTACGACGGCAAGGTCGTCAGCACCAGCAAGCGCATCGCGTACCCGCCGACGACGAACCCGTACGACGTGCCCGGCACCACCGCCATCGTGATGCGCCACACCAGCCACGCCCAGGCCACCGCCGTACTGCCGGTCCTGCGGGCCACCCCCGCCTGACCGCCGTCCGTCCGGCTCAGGTGACCGACCGTGCCGCCCCGGCCATCGCCGGGGCGGCACGGGTCACGCCTGCGCTCAGGCGGTCTTCAGCAGCCGCACCGACACACCAGTGCCGGTGTGGAACGGCTCGGCGGTGTAACCGTCGAGCCCGGTCACCGTGACCGCGCCGAACGTGCCGACGAGCTTCGCCGCCCGCAGCACCGGCACCGACACGTTCGCCGCCGGCGGCCGCTGCGGGTCCAGGGCCAGCACCAGGGCCGCCCGGCCGTTCAGCGTCGCCGTCGCGTCGACCACCAGCGGCGGTTCACCGCCGTCGGTCAGGTTCACCGACAGGGTGGCCTGACCGGACTGGCTGTACTCGCCGCGTACCCGGACCTGCCCGGCGGTGCGGTCCAACCGCAACGTGCCGCCGCGCAGCTCCGCTGGGCCGTCGCCCAACGCCCGCTCCGACGCCGCGACCAGGGTGCCGTCGACCAGCCGGGTGCCGCCGGTGTAGCTGTTCGCCCCGGTCAGGGTCAACGCGCCGGTGCCGGACTTGACCAGCATGCCCTCGCCGTCGATGTCGTTGCGCCAGGCGTCGGCGGCGTGGAAGCCACCGGCGGCGGCGTCCATCGTGACCCGTACGGTGCGCCGCAGCGACCCGTAGCCGTCGGCGGCGGCGAACAGGTTCAGCCGGCCCCACTGCTCCGGGCCGTCCAGCAGCGGGTAGCCGCCCGGCAGCCCGGTGCTGCGCAGCACCTCGCGGCGCTGCTCGGCGTCCAGGTACGGCAGCCGGGTCTCCAGCAGCGTCTCGGCGCCCTTCGGCACGGTGAACGGGGTGTCCTTACGCGCCTGCGGCAACATGTACGTCAGCCGGGGCGTCACCTTCGCCAGGTTCGCCGCCCGGTCGGCGTACGGGTCGGTGTCCGGCCCGGCCGAGTGGGCGTACGCGTACAGCGTGTCGGCGCTCGTGCCGGTGGCGGCCTGCAGATACTCGGCGGCCTGGTGCCGGGCGTCGGCCTTGAGCTGCGCGTACGCCGGGTCGGCGAGCACGGCGGCGGCCAGTGCGGTGGCCAGGATCCGGCCACCGATCACGTCCACCGGCGAGTGCATGCCGGCCACGATCCGGCTGTCCGCGACGTCACTGGCCCGGGCCAACAGCTCCTGGAACCGCTCCGGTACGGCGTACGCGAACGCCAGCGCCGCCAGGTAGGCGGCGTTGGCGTGCCCGCTGGGGAAACCACCGTCGTCGGCCGGGTTGTCGGCCCGCTGACGCAGCAACTGCGGCACGACGGCGGTGTTCGCCGCGTACACCGGCACACCCAGCACCGGGATGCCGCCGGTCTCGACCACTTTGCTGTCGTCGGTGAGCCGCCACGGCCGCGGATACTGGTAGGTGGACTTGCTCGGGTTGCTGGAGGCGTGCGGGCCACGGATCGTGTTGACCAGCTGCACCACCGTGCCCAGCGCCGACGAGGTGGAGCCGGCGCCGAGCGACGAGCCGGCCGGCGCGTCCGGCGGCAGCGCGTCGCTGACCCGCCCGTCCGGCACCCCGTCGGGGGCAGCGGTGATGCCGGTGACGGCGAGCGACCCCGCCAGGTACGGCTGCGTCAGCGGACCGAGGCCGCTGATCGCGCTGTAGCTCTGGTGCTGCCGGTCGAAGATGTACGCCTGCTTCGCCTCGACCTCGGTGCGCTCCTCGCCCACCTTCACCACGTACCGGATGTTGGCCCGCAGCACCTCGGCGCTGCGCGGTACGCCGTTGTCCCAGTTGCTGCCGGTGGTCCACAGCTGCTCGAATCCGGCGAGGATCCGGACCGCCGCGTTGGTCTGCGGGGTCCGGTTGGCGCTGGTGTTGGTCAGGTAGTCGTCAACGAACGGCAACCCGGGGTAGCTGGGCGCCGGCGGCACGTTGCCGGCGGCGGTCGCCGCTGCCGTGCTGGTCGCGGTGGCCGGGGCGGCTGTCGCCGGCCCGGCGGTGAGCAGGCTGCCGGCCACCGGTAGGGCGGCGAGGGCGGCCGAGCCGCGCAGGAAGACGCGGCGGTCTATCGCATGGTGCTGTGCAGTCATGGCTGCTGACCCTGGCCAACGCCGATGAACGGCGCAGGGCCGGTCAGCGAACGGTCGGTGGACTCAAGCGATCGTTAGATCCAGAAGTGACGTGTCTCCCACTGGTACGCCGACCACCGGTGACCTGGTGTGATGCGCCAACGCCGATCGGCTACCTCACCGGGTTGGCCGGCGATGGCGGGACGGTGGTCAGCTCGCCGCACTTGGGGCACCAGCGGCTCTTGACCCGGATCGAGAACAGCCCGGCGAGGTAACCGAGCACTGTGGCGCTGGTCAACGCACAGATGTCCATGATCGTCCGCCTTCTCTCTCGGAGGGGATGGAACGTCTTTTCTACGGAGGGGATGGAACGGGGTCGGGCCGGATGGTTGCCGCCACCGGCCCGACCCCGGCTCTCACCGCCACCAGCCCATGAACCGCCAGTAGGCGTCGCCGCAGCGGTCCTGCGGCAGGTCAGTCATCGCGTCCAGCAGGCACGTCGCCAGGTAGACCGACAGCGACACCCGCGCTCCCGCGTACTCGGCCAGCAACTCCCGCCGCCGCGTCTCGCACGGCCACGAAAGGCCACAGCCAGCGCAGATCCAGCTCGGCCGGACAGGACGATGCGTCGTCAACGCGTCTCCCCCGGCCAGTGACCCCGGTTGATCGGAATCCGGTGCCGCGCCCGGCAGGGCAACACCGACCCGCACCGGCAGATCCGCCGCCACCTGCGCCAGGACCACACCGGCCGATGCCGGCGAGCCAGCGTCACCGCCACCGCCACCAGGTACGAGTCGTACGTGACACGCCCAGACACACGACCTCCCGCAAGCCCGAACCGCACTCCTAATTTGCAAGTCCAAAAACGATGGTACGTGTGAGGACACACTTTGGGAACCCACCCGGCACGTCCCACACCCACCGGGACAGCCGTCAGATACTCACCACCATGGTCAACCCGACGATCCAACGCCGACGCCTCGGCAACGCCCTCAAACGCGCCCGCGAAACCGCAGGCAAAACCCAGGACGACGCCGCCAAGATCATCGACTCCTCAGCCAGCAAGATCAGCCGACTCGAACTCGGCCAGTCCGGCATCCGCCAAACCGACCTCACCCTGCTCCTCGACTTCTACGGCGTCACCCGCGATGACGCCGAACCCCTCCGCAACCTCGCACGAGCCGGCCGCCAACGCGGAAGATGGAGTGGCTACCGCAACGTCATCCCCGACTGGTTCCGCCAATACCTCGACCTCGAAGCAGACGCCACCCACATCCGCTGGTACCAACCAGAAGTTATCCCCGGCATCCTCCAGACCGAGCCCTACATCCGCGCCCTCAACCAACGCACCCACACCGACGACCTCGAACGCCAGATCTCCGTACGACTCGAACGGCAGAAGGTCATCGACCAGCCCGACAGAGCCCACCTCCACCTGATCCTCAGCGAGTCAGCCCTCCGCCGCACCCTCGGCGACCCAGCCGCCATGCACCAGCAGCTCACCCACCTCGCAACCCTCGCCAACCACCCCAACCTGACCATCCAGGTCTTCCCGTTCGACGCCCCCACCTACGAGACCTCGTCGTACAACTTCATCATCCTGCGCTTCGGCGAGGAGATGGCATCCGAAGTCGTCTACCTGGAGACCCTCACCGACGCCGACTACCTCGACGGCCCCGAGGCGGTCCGGGCATACACTCGGCTCTGGGAACGACTCACCGCCGCCGCACTCGGCCCGGTCGAGTCCCGCACCCTCATCCAGCGGATCGCAGACGACACCAGAGGCTGACCATGAACACATCCCACCCCACCTGGCGCAAGTCCAGCCGCAGCGACAACAACGGCGGCGCCTGCATCGAAGTCGCCAGCATGCCCTCCACCACCGCAGTCCGCGACAGCAAACACCAGGCCGGGCCAACCCTCGCCTTCACCACTCCCACCTGGACCAGATTCATCGACGCGATCAAGGCCGGCGAACGCGGAGCGCTCACACCGAAGTCGCTGGGCTAGGATCTGCTCCACCAAGTCCAGAAGCGGTCCGGCCGAAGCCGGACCGCACACACACGCCACGGCCCACGACCCCGCGCGCGCACACCGGTGACACCACGCCCCAGAACTCGACGAGCTTCCCCGGCTGCCGCCGTCGGTTGCTGCCGCAGCACTACGCCGAGCGCTGCCCCGGCATTTGCCGACCGACACCAATCTCGCTAAATGGCAGCGGCAGTACACCGGCACGGCGGGGCAAGAACGCGCAGGTCGCGGTATACCGGCACAGACGGACAACCCGATCCGGCGCGCGGGGGCGCTGCGGCCATGGTCGACAACCCGGACCTCAACCGGCGCGTAGCCCAGTTCCTGCTGAAACAGAACAGATCGCCGGCCGCGTCGTTGACGCGATGATGGCCAAAGACGTCCACGGCATGAACGCCGCCGCTCAGGAACTCGCCGACCTCAGCACAGCACACCAAGACCTCGCCGAGGACATCGTGAGGTACAAGGCCAACGCCGGCATCGAGCCAGTCGACGCCGCACCCCTGGCGGTGACCCAGACGTGTGTCGTGCACCTGCTGCGGGCGTCGTTCCGGTACGCGGCCCGTCAGCACTGGGACGCAATCGCGAAGGCGTTGCGGCCGGTCTACACCGCGGCACAACGCGTCCCACAGGTGCCCCATCCGCGAACTGGTGATCTCCAACGGACCGCCCGCGTCCGGACTGTCGTCCAGCCCCAGGTCCAACTCGCCCTGACCAGCCGCCAACCGCTGCCACGCGACCGACTTCAACACCGCGAGCTGTCTCGTGGGTCTGTAAGAACAACGGGCAAGACACACGGAGAGCCGTATGCGGGGCCAACTCGCACGTACGGTTCGGGCGGGCGGCCAGCGGAAACGGACCAGGAGCAATCCCGGCACCGCGCCACTGGCCGACCCCACGAGCGCCCGGCTACGCCGGGCCGCGCGCACGCGCTCAAGGCCTACGGCCCCGCGCGCACGCCCATCAACCCGAACCGCGAGAAGGCGGCGGAGTCGGCCGATCGAGGGCCAAGGCCGTGACGATCCCTCCACCCCGGTCATCCCACAGCAACCGGTTCCGGGGATCGACGCCGCACCGCTACGCGGCACGCCACCGAACATCCGTCGCGACGATCCAGCTATCGACCTTCCATCACGGTTCGTCGATCCGATGCGCCGCTTGACGGCAACCCACGCGCACACCCAGGTCCGCCAGCACTCGCATCATCACCGAAAGTAACCTACAGACTTTCAACTCCCGTCCGGCGGCCATGGCTTTGCCCCCGGCGTGAGAACCTTCAAACAGATCAGGGGACGATTTGCGAGTAGGGCGAGGTTAATTGCTTCCTCTACTGTTTTGCCAAGTTCCCAGATCCACCCCAGCCCAGTCGCCACTGTCCAACCGCGATCATCGACGAACACGCTTGAAGAGCTAATCCACTCGCCAAGCGGGTACCAATTGCCACCGAGTGCCTCATGCAGCTCTTCCGCCAATAAGTGATGTCCGAAGCCAGCATCGATCGGTTCAAAATTGAGCGGTTCGCCGTTCTCGAAATTCGGTCCTACTTCGTTGACCGGCTCCACCGACAATCCACCGAAGGCCTGCAGGGTGCTTCGCGCCGGTTCATTGATGTGGTACCCCTGCGCAGCAAGTAGCTCAATCCACTCCGAGACATCCACCTGCCGATTCTCGTGCCAACCAGCTCCTCGGAGAGCCGACAAGCTCTCCGAGGAGATTTTATCTAGATCGATCACCCTGGCCCTGCCTCGAATGAAATGTTTAGACTCTTAAGAAGCGGATTGCAAAGCCGTCTACATGGGTAGCCGGGCGTACCATGAACCGGCGCATTTGGTGACATCGAATTTCGAGTCTGCACTACTTGCATCGATCCCCCGGTTATTGCCGATGGACCTTCAGCTCGGTATGCCTGAATAAGACATCCCACCTCGGCGCAGCCACCGTGATGCCCGGCTGCTTGAACTGCGTCCCGGAGTTCCGGCATGTTTTCTAGCTCGCCGGCCGTTCCGTGCCTATTCGTGCTGTAGTATTTCGCACCCGAAGGTGATGTGTATTCCGCTGCGAACTTGGTGCCCGGCTGGTTCCGGACACTATCAGCGAAATCCTCAAGTCCGCAGTTGTGCACCAGGACCGGTGTTGTGCCGGCGAGCACATAGTACGTGTGGATGTCGGCGACGGTGAGGTTGTAGACCGTAGCGGGCCGCTGGTAGGCGACGATGTCGATGGCCCGCAGGCGGGAGCCGTCCGGAGCCAGCAGCTCGTCACCAGGCCGCAGCATGCTGGCGTCACGCCACGTCGCCTGACTGGCCACCCAGAACGGGTGGCCGTCGGTAGCAGTAATGACCTGGGATTCATGTCCGTCGCCGACCGCGACGGTGATCTCAACCAGGTCCTTGTCGCCGGTGCCCTCGATCGTCGCGGTTACAGCCTTGACTGCCGTCTCACCGGTCTCTGGATCACTCGCCACCACCCGGTCGCCGATCTCGACGTCCTCGATCGGCTTACGCGAACCGTCCGCCAACAACACGAGCGTACCGGGAACGAAGCTGTTCCCCGTTTCGCATTTGTCCGGCTTCCCCGGACCCCTGCCACCCCCGGTGCCGGAGCCAGATCCGGAGCCGGCGTTGGTCGTCGTCGGCTTTCCAGTTGAGCCACCAGCGGGCGCGTCCGGTGATTGGGCGCCAGTATTCGGCTTCACCGTCGGACCAGGCGCATCAGGCGTGGAGGAACCTCCGAAAATCCTCCTAGCAAGCCCTCCGCAGACGCGGGAGGGGCAACCGGGGGTTAGGAAACCGACAGTCGCAACCGCCGCACCGCGGAAATCACCGTTGAAGAGCGCCTCGCCAATCAGGTACGCATCGTAACCAGTAGAGATTCCACGGCACAGTACGCTTAACGTACAAATCGTTTCATAAACAAGCTCTTCCTGCCAGCTCGGCGGCGGACCCATCTTGATGACTACCGAGCTTTCATATCGACCCGCGTCTGCCTTCGCCTGACAACTGTAGGGGCCGGTGCCGTTGCAGTGGGTCGTCCGCTGTGACGCCATGTCACTTCCGTGCGCACCCGGGCCCCAGCCAGCGTTGTTGCCGTTGAAGTGGGGGTCACTGCCGACCATGAAGTCGGTGTAGATCAACCCGGAAGGGTCGCTGTACGTGATCGGGCTGTTGTTCGCGTAGCTGTAAGGGTTCCACTGCTGGGGATCGGTCAGGTCATGGACCGGGTCGACGCTGATGAAACGGCCGGCAACCGGGTCGTACTCGCGGGCGCCCAGATGCGTCAGGCCCGTGTTGTCGATGGTGCCACCGACGAAGCCCTTGCTGTTCGGCCAGGTCGGCACCGCGCCCCGTGGCGTGCCGTACGGGGTCTGGCGGCGGACGGTCAACGCCTGACTGACCGAATCGACTGCAATCGACGACGTGCCCTGGTGGTCGCTGGCCAGCCACGACAACCCGTTCGCGGTCCGTGATCCGACGGTGGAGCCTAGGTGGCTGTAGTAGCGGGTGGCGCTGGTCGAAGTCGTCGCCGAGTTGTAGCGGATTTCTTGACCGGGCAGGTAGAGCGTCTTCCCACCCGGATCACGACGGATCAGCCGGTTGCCGTCTGCGTCATAGAGGTAGCTGGTCGCTCCGCTGCTGTCGGTGGAGTTGGTCAGCCGACCCTCGGAGTCCCATCCCAAGGTCTGCGTGCCGGAGGTGGCGGTCGGCCGAGTCGCGGTGTTGCCCGCCGCATCGTAGGTGTAGCTGCCGGTCTGCGCCCCAGTCGTGGAGGCCAGGGCGTGTGGCCTGACCGCGCCCGCCGCCGGGTAGTTGTACGTGGTGGTGGCGGTGCCGCCAGTGGTGTGCACCGACTGGGTGCGGCGGTTGCCGATGCTGTCGAAGGTCCAGGAATGCCAGTACGGTGCGGGGCCGCCCAGGCCGGCAGCGGACGGGGCCGTGGCGCAGTCCGCCGAGCTCGGCGTCCAGGCCTGAGTGAGCCGACGCAGGTGGTCGTAGTTGAAGCACTGGGTGTCGTCGACCGGATCCTGGGCCTCGTCCCGGATGCTGGTGACGTTGCCCGCGTGGTCCTGGGTGTAATGCAGATCGGCGATCGTGTTCGGTGCGACGGTGTCTCGCGCGGTGACTGCCCGAGTCAGCCGCCCTGTATCGAGTTCACGGGTGAACGCCTGCCACACGCGGCCACCGGCGATGTCGTCGGTGTCGAGGGTGATCTGAGTGGGCTCGCCGAGCGCGTTGTAGCTGGTACCGGCGACATACTGGCTCGACACGCCTCCGTACAGCGTTTCAAGCTTGGTCGGCAGACCGAGGCTGTTGTAGCTGTACAGCAGGGTTTCGGCCGGCAGGTCGTTGTTCGTCGACGGGAGGCTCAGCGACGCCAGGGAGTCGTCAGGGTTCCACGTCAGGAAGGAGTTGTAGATGCCGCCCAGTCCGGTCTCGGATGTGGGGATGGTGATCTGGGTGCCGGTCGGCTGGTAGCTGTCGGTGTAGCCGGTCACCCGCACCTGGTAGAGGGAGCCGCCTTCGATCCGAGTGGACTGGGTCAGCGCACCCTTGAGGATGGTGTCGTAGATCCACTGGGCCCGCGTTGTGCTGCCGATCTGGTCGTCGTAGACCGCTCGCTTGCGGTTCAGCGGGTCGTACAGGTAAGCGAGCTTCTCGCCGCGCGCGTCGGTGCTGGTAGTGACCCTGCCTGCGTTGTCGTAGGTGAAGGTGCTGGTTCCCTTGTCAGGGTCGACGACCTGGACCTGCCGGCCACGGAAGTCGTAACCGTAGGTCCAGTTGTTGCCGAGATCGTCGGTGACGCGCTGCAGCAGCCCCTTACGGTTGTAGTGGTACGTCGAGGTGTCCCAGCTCCCAGCGGTGCCTGGGGTGGGCGTTGCACCGTGATACTGACGCAGTTCGACGGTGCGTCCGTGGGTGTCGGACAGCGTGGAGGTCGCGGTCCCGCCCGCTGGTGGCGTGACGTCGACCCGGTCGCCGGCGTAGTAGACGCTGGTGCGCCATCGCTCGTCGGCGTAAGGCTGGAAGACCGCCGCCCGCATCCTCCCGGCGCCGTCGTAGACGGCACGGGTCTGGGTGTGCACGAACGCCGCTTCGGTCGCGGTGAAGAGGTTTATGCCAGGGCCGGCGCTCCCGTCGTGGTAGGCGCCGTACTCCTTCACGACTCGGCCCGCGCTGTCATAGAACGTGTCGGTCAGGATTCGGCCGCCCGACGGCGACGGAGTCTGCGTCTGCCGGGGTCGCAGCAAACCGTCATACAGAGAGTACGACGTGACGTAGGCGCCTGCGGCGTTGAGCCGCGACGTAGCGATCGTCGTCGCCGCGTTGTTGCGCACATGGTAGGCATACGTCGCACTCGCCGACTGGGTCGCCTTGTCACGGCCTGGCAGCCAGAGCGACGTCATCCGGCCGATGCTGTCGTACACCATGTCCGTGCGTTTGCCGTTCGGATCGACGGTGGCAATCGGCAGCCCCCAGGCGGGTGACACCGTCGTCGAGGTGACGTGCTGCATCGCGTTGGTGATGGTGACCGCCGTAACCGGCCCGCCGGTCGTCGGGGTGTAGGCGGTGGTGGTTTCGGAGTTCATCGCGTCCCGCACGGAGGTCGACCGGCCGTGGGCGTCGTAGCTCGACTGGCTCACCGTGACGAAGGTCGGTGCCCCGTTGTTCCAGGCCGACATCTCGTCGGCCCGGGTGGCCAGACCCCGGGTAGGTGCCGTCTCGAACGCGTTCCCGTCATACAGGGTCCGCATCTCGCCCAGCACGTCGGCCTCGACAAGAGTGCCGCCGGTCGCACCGCAGCCGACCGCGTAGGACTGCACCCGATGTGGACGGTCCATCAGCCAGATCGCATCGTTGCGGGGTGTGTAGTCGAGCTTGGTGCACTGCTCGTCCCCGGTTACGTTCACGTCGCCGTGGTCATCGACGGTCGCCGCCATACCGTACGAGTCGTAGGTCGCCACTACCCGGGTCGACCGCTCGCCCCGGCCAGCGTCCAAGGCCGTGTAGTGCCGCACCGAGCCGACCCGGGCGAACCGGGCCGTCACCGTTTGTCCGTTGATGGTCCGGGTAGCGGTGACGGGCGAAGCCCACGGATCGTTGACCTGCCGGGACACCACCGCGCCGCCGGGCCCGTTCAGGGACCTGGACTCCCGGGCCAGGCCGACGTACCAGTCCTCGTCGTTGATGCCGTCGACGGTGACCGTGCGGGTGCCGCCGGCCGGGCCCGCCCGGTCGCCGTGCATGCCCTGGAAGAAGCGCGTCTCGGTGTAGGTCTGCTCGCCGGGGTCACCGACGGTGACGCCTACCCGCTTGAACCCGCGGTAGCTCGACCAGGTCCGGGTGTCCGGGTCAATCAGCCCGTCGTCGTCGCTGTACCGCCAGGCCGCGCCGTCGAGATAGCTGTACGAGTAAACCGTGCGTGGGCTGCCCTGTGGCGGCACCCCACCGGTGTGGTCGGTCTCGTAGATGGTCTTGACAACGTACTTGTGGAACCAGTCGGTCACCGGCTGCTGATAGCCCTCAGGGGTCCAGATCACCGGATAGCAGAGGCGGGAGTTGGTGTGTGGCGTCGGCGTCTGCCCCGCGACGCAGTCCTCCTCGGAGTACGTGATGTTGGTGGTGCCGCCGCTCTGGTGACGGATCCGCGCGATGCGCAGCCAGTTCATTTCCGGTGCAAAGTCGTTGGTGTCGACCCGGTTTGCGAGCTGCACCTCGGTGAACTCGATCGCCGGCATGCTGATGGCCGCACCGACAAGACCTGTCTGGGTGATCGTGGAGAGCCAGAGTCCTGCCCGGGTCGCGTCGCCCGGATCCGGGAAGGTGTGCGTGAGGGTCCACCGCTCGACGTTGTCGTACGCGCCGCCCGAGCGGACCTGGGTCGTGACGCTGGCCAGCCGTTTGGAGATCCAAAAGGTTGGCGAGAAGATCCCGGTGCACGGTGAACCCGTGCACTCCGAGTCCCAGGGGGTGTCTGGCCAGTGCGCTTCGTCACGCACGCCACAATTGCTCAGGCAGCGATCCGCTACCGCGAAGTCGACCCGCGACGGGGCCGGGGTGGCGAAGACCGAGTCGACCCCGCTGACCCGGCGCGTGCCGTAGTCGATCCGGTCGAGCCAGCCGCCCCGGTCGTAGCTCGCCGCGTCAGTGGCGACGAGGTTACGACCGTACCGGTTCGTCTCCTTGCTGTACCAGTAAGAAACGGAATTGCCGTGCAGGTCGACAATGTAGTCGAGGTTCCACCGCCAGGTTTGCATGCAGTGTGAGGCAGCGAAGGTGGCGGCACGGCACGGCTCGTTCGGGTCGTTGCCGAAGACCGGGACGTTCCAGGCGGAGTTCGTGACCGGATTGCCCGATGCCCAGCCCGGCAGCCGGTTTGCCCCGAACCAGTACTGGACGCCGTCTGTAGTGGTGAGTACCCAGTACTCGCCGTTGTTGTCACCGTTGGTCGCGCCGGTCTTCCGTTCGATCCGGGAGCCGTCGTCGTTGCGCAGATGCCACCGGCTCTCCTGCGCGTTGTAGATCAGTTCACCGCCGCGGCCGAACATCGACAGGACGGCGTTGTCGGTCTCCCAGCAGAGGTCGCCGGTCTTGACAGTGTTGTTCGCCTGCCCACCCATGTCGTTGGCGCACGCGCGGTACCGCCGCTCGATGAACCCGCCGCCCGAGGTGTCGAATCCTTCGCCGATCCACGACGGCTGGTTGTTGGAAGCCGCGTGGCGACCGTCAACCGACTGGGACGAGTACGCCAGCGATACCGATGGG
Organism: Solwaraspora sp. WMMA2101; assembly: GCF_049179175.1. Lineage (NCBI taxonomy): Bacteria > Bacillati > Actinomycetota > Actinomycetes > Micromonosporales > Micromonosporaceae > Solwaraspora > Solwaraspora sp. WMMA2101. Next base: position 758,278 of record NZ_JBMHMA010000006.1, read on the forward strand.
GCCAGACCGCCGGCTGCCGGCGGCACCCGCATAGGATGCGACCAGCTGAAGGTACCGGAGTTGCCGCCGACTGCCCAGGTCGACGACGGCAGAAGCGAGGTCGCAGCCAGGTCCCCGGCCGGGCCCGAAGGTCCCGCTACCAGGGCGACCAGACTGCCGCTCGCCGCCAGCGGTACCGTTGCTGTCACCGTCGTAGCGGCCAGGTCGTTGCGGCCAGGCAAGGCGTTGCCGGCGCAATCTCCCGATGCGGATTTCATCGCACAGTCCGGCATGCTAACCAGCCGCAGCCGACTCGCCCAGTCCGCGCCGTACGCTGTGGCGAACGCACCGTAGTCGACGCTGACCGACACTTCACCGTCGGTTGCCTCCCCGTCCGGGGCGAGCCGAAGTAGTACTCCTCGGACACCAACACGCGCGGTCGTCGTTCGGTCCAGCACCTCGACCCGCACCCGCTCAGGCCGATTGCCCGCAGACCGGGCCGACTCGTCGCCGGTCGCAGTCACCTGCACCGGCAGACCGCCGGGGCGCACCGTCGTGTCTCCCCGAGCCGCCACCAGGTCCGTGACGGCGACCCCGCCGTCCGGCCAGACTGGTGCCGGTTTGCTGCTGGCTGGCGGCAGCGGCTTGGCCGGGTCGGGTTCGTCCGCCGCAACCGGGGTGACTGGAACGCTTGGCACCTCCTCGACCGCCGGTGGCTGGGCTGGCTGGGCCGCCTGCGCCGAAGTGGCAGATGGCGCCTGCACCAGCAGATTCGCGGCCAGGACACCCGCCAGTGCAGTAGCGACGATCCGCCGAAGTTTGTAGGCCGGGCTACGCCGGACCAGTGGCAGCGAAAATGGGAGCAGGTGTTCCTGCACCGCGACCTCCGGGTCCTCAGAGGGATGGATCATACGATTCAAGTCAGTGCGATCAGGACGTGGGGGCGGTAAATCGCAGTCCCACTCCGGGCCGGAGCACGGGTTGCCGGTACGTGTACTGGATCGCGGCGGTGCCGGTGGCGTTCTCGATGCCGATCGTGGCGCCGCCGCCACGTTCGAGGAACGTGCCGTCGTTGTCGATGTAGGCGAAGCTGTAGCCGCCGGCTTCGTCGATGATGGCCTGGAAGGTGACCCGGGTACGCGGATCCTCGTACGAGTGGACGTTGCGCCACTCGATGACGAACTGCCGGTTCGGTGTGGTGCCACGCACAGCGGTGCGGACACTGGCGTTGCTGTCGACAACCCAGTCGTGCCAGAACGGGTACAATGCGGCGTTGGGTTGCTCGGCACCGGCGGGTGACGGGATGGGCCACGCGTCCGGTGAGGACGTCCCGGGGTTGATGAAGCTGACCAGTCCGTTGATGTCCACCCAGCAGGTGGAGTAACTCTGACCGTAGAGGGTCACTGGGAATGGAAGGGCGACCGAGGTGTAGGTGTCGTCACCAGTCAGCGACAGCACGGTGCCGTTGGCGGCGGTGTAGGTCACGGGTAGTTCAGTCAGTTGGTAACCGCCGCCGGTCGCGGTGACGGCCAGGCCGAAGTCGGCGGTTGCCTGAGTGTTGGTCCCGACCGTCACCTGGCGCGCGTCCGAGCCCCGGCAGGTGCCGCTCGGCAGGGTGACGATCACCGCCCAGGTACCGGCCGGAACCGCAGTGACCTGATAGGTGCCGTTGGCGGCGGTGGTGGTCGTCTTGTCGGCAACCGCAACGGTCGCTCCGGCGACCGGTGCTCCAGCACAGGTGACGGTGCCGCTGACGCTGCCCAGGCCCGGAGGGTTAGGGGTGAACGTGACACCCTGGCCGGAGGCGAGCCACGGCTCACGGAACAGGTACTGGAAGCCGATGGATCCGTCGCCGTTCTCGATCCCGACGGTGCCCTCACCGCCACGTTCGATCGACTTCGCGGGGTCGATGTCGGCGTAGGCGAGCCTGATCTGACCGTTCTCCTGGAAGATGGCCTCGAAGGTGGCCCGGGTGTTGGTGTCACCGTAGATATGGACGTTGCGCCACTCCACGACCCATTGCCGGTTCGGGGCGGTGCCGCTGATCCTGGTCGCAATCCGGGCCTGAGAGTCGACCACCCAGTCGTCCCACAGCACATAAACCGCCGCGTTCGGTGAGCCCTCCGCCGCCGGTGACGGGATCGGGCCCGGCCAGGAGCCGATCCAGCCGAAGTACGCCGGGTCCTTGAAGCTGATCAGGCCGTTGGCGCTGATCCACGCCGACGTGTACGACTCGCCGTAGAGCTTGACCGGGAATGGCGGGTTCTTCTGCCATACCGTCTCGTCGCCCTGCCATCCCTCGACGACGTCACCGGGGATGAAGGTCTGTGCACCGGCGGTGCACTTGTAGCCAAACTCATCGCCGTCGACCATCACCGACAGATCCACGTCAGAGATGCCGCCTGGATGGTTGATCGTCTCGCGGGCGTACTGGCCGGCACACCGGTTGTCACCGGTGGACGCCGCGACCCGGTACTCGCCCACCGGGACCGCGGTGAACTGGTAGCTTCCGTCGGCGGTAGTGGTGGCGCTGCGGTTACCCGGGTTCAACGTCACCGTCGCCCCGGCTACCGGGTCACCGGTAACCGCCGTGGTCAACACGCCCTCGACCGTCCCATTAGGGGCCGGGGTGTAGATGATCGAGCTGTTTGCGGTCAGCGCCGCCTCGTGGAAGGAGTACAGCGCAGCGACTGTGCCGGAGGCGTTTTCCAGCCCGACCGTCGCCGCCGCGCCCTGCTGGACCGGAGTCGACATAGCCCCGTAGTGGAATGCGATCCGACCATCCTCGTGGAAGATGACCTCGAAGGTGATCCGTTGGGCGTTGGTGGGCCGGAATCCAACGTTGCGCCACTCGACCACATACGATCGGTTCGGTGAGCTGCCCAAGGTCTGGGTGCGGATGCTGGCTGACGCGTCGACCTCCAGATCGTCCCAGAACGGCGCCACGACAGCATTCGGTGCGGCGGCGGTTGGCATCGTCGGGTTCACCCAGGTGTCCGGCTCGCCGGACACGCTGCCGAAGCTCACCAGGCCATTCGTGTGCACCCGCCCACTGGTGTACGTCTCGCCGTGGAACCGTACCGGGAATGGCAGGGTGACCATCGTCGCCGCGTCGTCACCGGTCAACCCGAGCACCGTCGATGCGGCGACGAAACCGGAGCTCCCAGTGCTACACGCGTATCCCATGCCGCCGTAGTCCGGACCCAACTGCAGGTTACGGACCAGGTCGGCGAACAGCTCCACCTGCTGGCTGGCCACGGCACCGCACCGCCCCGGCATCCGCACCGCCACGGTGTAGCTGTCCGCTACGAGTCCGGTGAAGCTGTACGCGCCGCCGGTGCCGGTCGTCGTACTCAACCCGGTCGGATCCAGGGTCACCGTGGCACCGACCACCGGTGCGCCCGAGGCGTTGGTCAGTGTGCCAGTCAGGGTGTGCAGCTCCAGTTCGCCGACGGCGTCCGGTCGAGTGAACGTGATCGCCTTGCTGCTTGCCAGCACCGGCTCGGTGACGGAGTAGCGCAGCCGGTCCTGGCCGTCGGGTGCCTCGATCCCGACGACCGCGTGTGCACCCCGCTCGGCGGCGTTGTCGAGTTGATCGTAGTTCGTGGTCACGGTGCCGTCGGGGGCGAGGAGCACCTCGAACGACAGCCGCTGCGCGGTGTTGCCCTTACGGTGCACGTTGCGCCATTCGACGATGAACCGCTGGGAAGCGCCGGAGCCGGTAGTCGCGGTACGGATACTCGCCGAGGCGTCGACGACCAGGTCGTCCCAGAATGGTGCCACCGCTGCGGCTGGTGTCGCCGGTGCCGGCTGCTGACCGGTGTACGGGTACGAGCCGCCGGGGTCCGTGAAGGAAAGCAAGCCGTTGGTGTCCACCCACGCGCTGCGGTACGCGCCGCCGTAGAACGGGAACGCGAACGGCAACTGCACTGTGGCGACCGCGTCATCACCGGTCAACGCCAGTGTGCTCGACGCCGCAGCGAACGCGGTGGTCTGTTCCGTGCAGGTGTGACCCAGATCGTCGCTGACCGCTGAGAGGAAGATGTCGAAATTGATGCCCTGTCCGTCGATCTCCAACGGATCGCTGGACACCTCGCCGCATCGGCCGCCGAACGTGGCGGTGACGGTGTACGCGCCGGGGGCGAAGCCTGTCACGAAGTAGCTGCCGTCGGCATTCGAGGTCGCTTGATGGTTACCGGGATGCAGCCGGATCACGACGTCGGCCTGTGGCAGGAAGAACTGGTTCCACACCGTACCGGACAGGCTGGCTGCCGACCCGACGGTAAACGCGCCCTGGTTAATGTCGCTGATCCGATTGCCGTCGTCCACCGCGACCGCGTAGACGGGCCGCTCTCCCATTGCGCCGCCGACGTCGATAGTCACGGTCGCGGTGCCACCCGCCGTGGTCGCGTTCACCGCGCTGTCTAGCCCAGCGCCGTCGACGCTGTATCGGAAGCTGGTGACGTTGGTGTCGCCGCCGGCGTCGAACCGTACGGTGAGCTGTCCGCCGGCGGTGGCGTCGTTGCCGTTGGGGAAGGTGACGACGGGCGGCAGCGGTACTGCGAGCTCCGAGAGGTTCGCCGGGGTCTCCATGAAGTTGTAGAAGCGCACGTTGTCGACAAGACCGGTGAAGAAGCTGTCGTCGCCGCCGTTCCACTTGCGTTTGCCAACGGCGACATCTGTCGTAGCGTTGAACCCCCCGACGAGGGTCGCAGTTGCCGTCTGGAGGACGCCGTTGACGTAGAGCGTCATCTGTCTTGTCGAGGCGTCGTAGACCCCGGCGAGGTGGGTCCACCGGCCAGCGGTAGGTGCGGCGTTGGACAGCACGCTGTACAGCGCGGGGTTGTCGACGTCGGCCCCGGCCATCGTGAATCGCCAGCGTTGGTTGCCCCCGGCGTAGCCGAGGTGATAGGCAGACGCCCGGGAGCCGTTCGCGCTGACTACGGTCTGCAGGCCAGTTCCGGTGGTGGAGTCGATTCTGACCCAGGCGGCGATGGTGAAACTGACGTCGGTGCGGACCTGTGTCGAGACACCGGTGTCGGGGTGCGGCGTGCTGAGCGCGCCGGCCCTGGTGGCAGCGGCGGTGCCCGGCAGCGACAGCGCCGTACCTATCCCGGACCGGCCGGCGACCCTGGTTGCCGATGCGCCGATGGTCAGGGCGTTGCCGTGGCCGGAGACGTCGGTGGCGGTTGTCCCGGTTTCCTCGAACGTCCACTCGGCGGCCGGACCGGAACCGGCCCGGACGCTGAAGTTGTAGATGACCGGGGTAGAGAACCGCCCAGCGTGGTCCTTCGACCATATGTACAGCACGTTGACGCCGTCGCGCACCGGCGCCAGGGTGATCGACGCGCCGTAGTCCGTCGTCCGCGCCGGCACCGTCTTCGCAGCCGTCAGCACACCCGAGTCGAGGCTGTAGGCGTACTCCTTGACCTCGTACGGCCGGACGGTCGGTGCGGCCACGGAGAACGTGCCAGGGAGGCCGACTCCGCCGCGTGGGACACCATCGTTGGGGTAGTTTGTGGAGCCGACGTTCGCCGGTGGTGGCGGTGGTGTCGCGTCGACGGTGAACTCGCAGGTGCCAGACCACGCTCCATGGTGCGAACCGTCCCAGGTCCTGGCCTGCCAGACGTAGCTGGCCCCGTCGGTCAACCTGCCCGACGGGATCGCCCGGGACACCGTCGATGGGTTTCCCGCAGCCTGCGACACCTTGTTCGATTCGGTCCGCGTACCGCCCACCGGCCACCAGTAGAAATCGGTCGTCAGCGACTGCTGGTCGCTGTCCGGGTCGGAGTGCCTGGCGGCGAGGATCGGCGTGGTCGTCAGCACGTACGGCCGTGACGCCCCGGTGGCGCAGGCCTTGCCGTCGGACTTGCGGTCCGCCAGCGCGTTCGGACTGGTGTTGTAGGTGATGGCCAGCTTCGGCGACGAGTGGTTGAAGCGCTTCCACTGATTCTTGGTGCCCTCGTCGACGGCTCGCAGACCGACGGTCAGGTTCGACCATTTGCTGGACGCGGCCTTCGCCACCATCGACGTCACGTTGAACTCGATGGTGCCGGTGCCCAGACAGCCGTGCGCCGCCCCGTACTTGCGGTTTCCCGATGTCTGTGCCGTGTAGCTGCCGTTCCAGGTGGGCTGGTTGTTCCACGTCGTGCTCGAGGAGATCGCCCCGGTCAGCCACAGTTTCGCGTTGCTCTTCGGACTACACGTCCACGCATGCCGCTGCTCGATCCGGAACTCAGCCTTGACGATGTGCTTCCCGGACACCTTGGAGGTGTTCATCCGGAAGAACGACCGGATGATGTAGTCGCTGCAGCCGGAGCAGTCCTGGGTACGGCCCGCACCGGCCGACCCGTACGTCGAACCGTTGTACAACGCCGACGAGTTCTGCCAGAACGAGCTCGCCTTGTACTTGCTCCACACCGTCGTCCACGCGTTGCTGACGATCCCGCCGGTCCAGGACGGGTCGATGTAGATCGGCAGCTTCGTCCGTGGATCAGCCAGCATCGCCTTGTCCGGCAGGATGGTCACCGAGTCCTCGTTGACGCGGACCGGCATGACCGCCCGATGGGCCGCCTCGGGGATGGCGGGCTGGTCGGGCGCAACCTCGGCGGTCGACGACTCATCCAGCTGCCGCTGCTGCTCTGCCAAGTCCGGTTTGCGCTGCGGTGCGGACTCGCGCGTGTCCTTCTCCCGAGTGGCACTCTCCGCTGCCGCGTCGGTTTCGGCCGCCGCGGACCCAGTGGAGTCCCACATCAGAGGTGCAGGCGCGGCGAACACGACGGCGCCTTTGTCGTCACGGGCGGCCAGCCCGCCCGAGGCGGTCGCGCCCACCGTGACACCCTTGGTCTCCAGTCCGAACCGCAGCGACGCCAGGTCCGGGTGCGCCGCCGCCTCGCGGGAATGCACCACCAGCACCTCGGAGAAGCCCAGGGGCTGCGCAGTCACCTGTAGATCGACGTCAGGCAGTACGTCGCGGTAGATTGCGGTCGCACCCTCCAGCTCGGGTTTCGGCAGCCGGGACGGCCAGGTCATCGCCAGCTCCCGCTCGCCGTCGCGGAGCCGGGCAAGGGGGGCATCGCCGCCTCCGGAGAAGACCATCGGCAGCACCGTTGCCCGTGGCGCCACGCCGTTGGCCGTCATCTTCAGGGTGGTGTCGACCGGCACCCACGCGTTTCCCTTACGGACCCGCGCCGGCTCGATGGTCTGCTCCAAGGTCCGCGATCCGTCGACGTTGACGAAGGTCTGTGTCCACTCCGTACGCTCGGCGAGAAGCTCGACCCGCCGGCCACAGATCTCGACCATTCGCGTCGCCGAGGCGGCGTCTGCCTGCTCATCCACACAGGCCTGTGGCGGAGAGCTGGTTGGAGTAGCGGCCACGCGTGCCGGCACCGCCAGCCCTGTCAGGGCTACCGATGCGGCCACTGTCGCGGCCCAGTATCGCCGCGAACCGCCCATGCGCACGCCTGCCATCCGGCACCCCCGTGATTGACGCCAGCCAGTGTCCGAACTGTAAGGGCCCTGAACGATCGGCGTAAATGCCCGTCACAAGCTGCAACCACAAAGCGGACACGGCATACACATTCGTCGCCAACGGGTAACGAACAGTGAGCACAACGAACAACTACTCAGCGCTACGACCCCGAAGCCCTCCTCCACGACGTCCGGTCGGGGTTCCGGTCGGGGCGGTTAGTTCGATACCATCGAACAAGAATTCGGTGCGGCCCGGCGGGCGGTCCGCCTCACCCCCTGGGAGGTCCGGTGCGCAGGTCAGACCGCGTCGTCACCGACGGTGACGTACGTCAGGATCTGGTCGGCGCCCGGATGCGCCAGTTCCGCAAGGAACAGGGGCTGACCCTGCGCGGTCTGGCCGGTCGGGCCAATCTGTCGATCGGCTTCCTGTCGCAGGTCGAGCGGGGTGTCTCGTCGATCGGGCTGACCGCGCTCAACAGCGTCGCCGCCGCCCTGGACCGGCCGGTCGCCGAGTTCTTCAGCGAGGAGCCGCCCGCGACCGCCGAGGACCCGCAGGGCAACTTGCCGGTGCACTTCACGCTCACCCGGGCCGACAACGGCGCGACCGAGTACGTCTCCGGTCAGCAGACCTATCGGATGCTCTCCGACCGTGGCCCCAACCTGGTGCTGGAGCCGATGCTGGTGCACATCGCGCCGGGCGGGCGCCGCGAGGAGGCGTACGGGCACGCCGGCGAGGAGTTCGCCTACGTCGTGCGGGGCGAGCTGCTGTACGAGGTCGACGGGGTGGAGCACCGGCTCTACCCGGGCGACAGCCTGCACCTGCGGTCGAACACCCCGCACCGGCTCTACAACGACACCGACGAAGTGACCACCGTGGTCTCGGTGGTCACTCCCCGGTTGTTCTGACTCCGCGCACCGTCGCCGGTCGGCGCCGGAAACTGCCCACTGCTGGGCATCATGTTCACTGTCACGTAATAATTCGGCGGACGGCTCACCGGCCGAGTCGGCGGTCCGTCTCGGCCATCGTCGCCCGCCAGATCGGCGCGGCCGGGTCGATCACCGAGAAGTGGTCGCCGGCCTGCTCCAGCCAGCCCGGGTCCTCGCCGGCGGCGCGGGCCGCGGCCACGTACCGGCGGTTGAAGTCGATCAGGTCCAGGTCGTCGCTGGCACCCTGGACGATCAACTGTGGTACGCCGATCGGCAGCCGGGCCATCGGATCCGAGGCGGCGTACACCTGCGGGATGTCGTCGCGAACACCGCCGAGCGCGGCGGCGACCGCCCCGGTGCCGACCTGGCGCCGCTGGCCCTCGGCCAGGTCCAGCACCCCGGCCAACGACACCGCCAACGCCACCGCGACACCGCCCGCACCGCCGGGACCGCCAGAGCCGGGACCGTCGGCGGCGGTGTCGGCGGCCAGCCGCAGCGCCAACTGGCCGCCAGCGGAGTGGCCGAACACCGCGACCCGGTCCAGGTCCAGCGACCCGGCCGGCACCGCGTCGCCGGTCAGCTCCGGCAGGTTGGCCAGCACCGCCAACCCGGTCGCCACGTCGGCGGTGGTGGCCGGCCAGCCGTGCCGGTCCGGTCGGCGGTACTCCAGGTTCCACGCCGCGTAGCCCCGGTCGGCAAGGTCGATGGCGAGCGCGTCCATCAGGTCCGCCGCCCAGATCGACCGCCAGAAGCCGCCGTGCAGCAGCACCGCCACCGGCACGCGATCACCTGCCGCTGGCGGCAGCCGCAGCTCGCCCCACTGTTCCGGATCCGGACCGTACGGGATCCGCAGTGCCGGTCGGCGCAGCCGGTGCACCGCGTGCCGGACCGCCCAGGCCAGCCCCCACACGCCCCGGCCGTACAGGTGGGTCGAGGCTTGATGCACCGGCTGCGGGCCGGTAACGTCGGGCTCGTACCACACGGTGCGGCCGGCCCGGTCGCCGCCGCTGGTCAGCAACGACCGGACCGCCGGGTCCGGGCCGGGCAGCCCGACGGCGGCGCTGCCCGCGCCGAGGCCGTCGAGCAGCTGTCGCACCTGACCCGCGTCGGCGGCGGCCACGAAGTCACCGGTCACGCCGAGACCGGTTGCCTCAGCGGCGACCAGCCCGTGCAGCAGCGACGGGTCGACCGCCAGCCCCGGGCCGGCGACGACCAGTACATGATCGACAGTCATCGGGAACCCTCCTTCCGCAGCAGCGGCAGCACCTGCGCGCCGAGCAGCTCCACTCCCCGATCGTCGGTGAGCCCGTGCGGGGTGCCGAACTCGACCCGGCGTACCCCGGCGTCGATCAGCGCCTGTGCCTGGGCGGCGACCTGCGCCGGGGTGCCGGAGAAAGCGAACCGGTCCAGCAGGTCGTCGGGCACCAGCCGGCCCGCGTCGACGTCACGCCCGGCCGCCACCAACGACTTGACGTGCGCCAGCAGCTCGTCCGGGACGGTCACCGTCGGGTCCAGGTCGGCGACGACCGCCAGGTACATCGCCACTTCGGTGCGGGCCTTCGCCCGCGCCGCCTCGCCGTCGGTGTCGACCACGGTCACCGCGCCGAACACGATGCCGATGTCGTCGACCGGGCGGCCGGCGGCCTGCGCACCGGGGCGGATCCGGTCCCGGATCACCGGCACCATGTCCGGGTTGGCGCTGCCGCCGACCTTGATCTCGTCGGCGATCCGGCCGGCGAGCGCGGCACCGCGCGGCCCCCAGGCGCCGAGTAGCAGCGGCGGGTCGGGGCGGTGCACGGCGTACCGGAGGGTGGTGTCGGCGGCGAGTTGGAACACCGTACCGTCGAAACCGGACGTGTCGCCGCGCAGCAGCCGGTAGACCACCTCGGCGGCCTCGGCGAGCGCGGCGAGCGGGCGCGGCTGGGCGATGCCGACCGCGCCGAGCCAGGTGCCTCGGGCCAGCCCGAGGTAGGCCCGCCCGTGCGAGGCCAGGTCGAGGGCGGCGAGCTGACCGGCGATCTCGTACGGGGCCATCGAGTACGGGTTGAGGCAGGCGGTGCCGAGCCGGACCCGCCCGGTGGCGGCGGCCATCTCCAGCAGCGGGAAGATCGGCGGCTGGTACATCAGGTCACCGAAGACGGTGAGCACGTCGAAGCCGTACGCCTCGGCGGCGCGGGCCAGCCGGGCGTAGTCGCCGGCGCGCTTGTCGCTCTGCAACCCCAGCCCGATTTCTACAGTAGACACCTGGTTGCTCCCGGTCAGGTCAGGTCGGCGGAGTTCATCCGCCGTTTGCAGGTCCGTTCGACCCGCATGACCAGGCCCTCCTCCGGGTCCGGGCAGGCGAACAGGGTGTCACGTTCCAGCCAGTCCCCCGGCGGCATGTCGCGCTGCTTGGCGGCGAGGAACGGCAGCACGGAGGCGAGCGCGTACACGCAGAAGTGTTTGCCGGCCGGGATCTTCAGGTGCGCGCTGTCGGTCAGCTCGAAGTGGTCGCCGACGGCCATTCCGCAGACCGACCGGCCCTCGATGCGGTCCACGCTGACCCGCAGGTCGTAGACCTCCATGTCGCCGCCTCCGATGCCTTCGCCGCCGTCGGCGCCGGCAGTGTGCTCGCTCATGATTGCTCCCTCGGGTCGATCCGGACGATGATCTTGCCGGTGGTGCGCCGGTCGGCCAGGTCGGCGAGCGCCGCCGGGGTGCCGGCCAGGTCGACGACCCGGCTCACCGGGGGCCGGACCGCGCCGGCCCGGATCAGGTCGAAGATCCGCTGGTACGCCTGGGCGACCGCGTCGGGGCGGGCCCACGGGTACGTCGAGCCCCAGGAGAGCCCGATCAGGGTGGCGTTGCCGGCGATCAGCCGCATCGGGTCCACCGGCGGCGGGGTGCCGCCGGCCGCACCGACCGCCACCAGTCGGCCCTCGACGGCGAGGCAGTCCAGCGACCGGGTGAACACGTCACCGCCGACCGGGTCGACGACCACGTCCGCGCCGGTGCCGCCGGTCGCGTCGCGTACCGCGTCGACGAAGTCGGTGGCCAGGTAGTCGATGGCGACGTCGGCGCCGTTGTCGCGGCACAGCGCCGTCTTCGCCGGCCCGCCGGCGGTGCAGATCACCCGGGCGCCCCGGGCGCGCGCCAGCTGGGTGGCGGCGATGCCGACGCCGCCGGCTCCGGCGTGCACCAGCACCGTCTCACCAGCGTGGACGCCCGCGCGGTCCAGGGCGAACCAGGCAGTCTGATAGGTGACCGGGACGGCGGCGGCCACGACCGGGTCAAGCTCGGCCGGACGCGGTACGGCGAGCGTCGCGTCGATGGTGACGGTCTCGCCGAGCGCGCCGTGCGGCAGCGCCGGGCAGGCCACCACGTCGACCCCGGCCAGGGCCTCGGCCCCGGTGCCGGTGGCGACGACCCGGCCGGCCAGCTCGACACCGGGGGTGAACGGCGGTTCGGGGCGCACCGGGTACTCGCCCCGGCACAGCATGACGTCGAGGAAGTTCAGCCCGACGGCGGTGACCGCGATCCGCACCTGGCCGGGGCCGGGCGGCGGGTCGTCGGGCAGGTCGGCGACTGTGAGCACCTGCTCGGGTTCGCCGTACCCGGTGGCGATCAGCCGCCTCATGCCGGGCCGCCGGCGGGTTCGAGGTCCGGTTCCGCCGGGTCGCGGACCAGTTCGGAGTGGTGGTGCACGATCCGCCAGCCGTCGTCGGTGCGGCGCAGCACGTCGGTGACCCGGCTGTGCTGCTCCGGTCCGCCGCCGGCGGCCACGGCGACCAGGACGTAGCGGGCCACGGCGGCGTCGCCCCACACGTCGACCCGCAGCTGCCGCGCGGCGAGCCGGTCCAGCGTCGGCCGGCTGCCGGCGGCATCGCGGCCTGCCCGGTAGGCGTCCAGTTCGGCGCGGGTACGCAGCGGGCCGGGCAGGTGCGTCTCCCAGGTGGTCACGTCGGCGTGCAGGTGCCGGTCGAACCGGGCCTGGTCACCGGCGAGAAAGGCGTCGTACATGTCGTCGATGTCGGCGGCGATCTCGGCGGCGGCCTGTTCGGACATTCTGCTCCTCCTTACGTCGGTCACCACGCCGCCCACCCGGTGCGGTCGTCACGGATCACCCGGCCGCCGGACATCACCCAGCGCACCCCCCGGAACGCCGACGTGTCGGCGAGCGGGTCGGCGTCCATCGCCACCAGGTCGGCGTACTTGCCGACCTCGACGGTGCCCAGGTCGGCCTCGGCGCCGAGCCAGCGGACCGGGCCGAGGGTGCCGGCGTACAGGGCGCGGGCCGGGCCGATGCCGCTCTCCGACAGGTACTCCAACTCCCGGACGGAGGCGTTGGTGCCTTCGAACTGCCAGAACGGCGGCATGTCGCTGCCGAGCAGCACCTCGACGCCGGCGGCGAGGGCCATGGCGTAGCTCTCCAGGTGCCGGGGGCCGGCGCCGAGGGAACGGCACTGCATCCACTCCGGTACGCCGAGTTCGTCGAAGAACTCCTTGCAGCGGGTGACCAGCAGGGTCGGGACCAGCGCGGTGCCACGGTGTGCCATCCGGGCGGCGACCTCCTCGGTGAGCTGGTAGCCGTGTTCGACGCAGTCCAGGCCCAGCTCGACGGCTTCGCCGATCACCGGTGCCGGGCCGGCGTGGGCGGTGACCTTGCGACCCCAGGCGTGCGCGGTGTCGATGACGGCGGCCATCTCGTCGGGGAACAACTGTCGGGTATGGATCGACTCGTGTTCGCCGGCGATCCCGCCGGAGATCATCACCTTGATCAGGTCGGCGCCGGCCTTGATCTGGCTACGGACACCCCGGCGGAAACCGTCGGCACCGTCGCATTCCAGCGTGTCGCTGCTCTCGTGGCCGTGCCCGCCGGTGCAGACCAGGGCCCGGCCGGCGGTGAAGATCCGTGGCCCGGTGACCCGGCCGGAGCTGATCGCCCGGCGCAGCGCGAAGTCGGCGTGGTCCTTCTCGGCGACGCAGCGGACCGTGGTGACGCCGCAGAGCAGGGTCCGCCGGGCCCCGTCGGCCATGTAGAGGGCCAGCTCGTGCGGGGTCATGTTCTTCACGCTCTGCCCACCGGTGCCGGGCAGCGACAGCGACAGGTGGGTGTGCATGTTGGTCAGCCCGGGGGTCAGGTAGGCCCCGCCGAGGTCGATCTCGGTGATGTCGGCGTCGGCGCGGGCGGCGGCGGTCACCTCGGCGGCCGGGCCGACAGCGACGATCCGGTCTCCGCGTACCCGCACGGCGGCGTCGGGGACCGGGCCGACGCCGTCGAGGACGCGGGCGTCGACGACGGTGCAGTTGGTCAGGACGGTGTCGACCGGTGCGGGGCGGGTGGCGGCGCTCATGCCGGGGTCCGGCCATCGGGGGCGGTCATCGGAACCTCTTTCACGGTCAGGTCGGGTACGCCGTAGACGTCGCGGGCGGCGGCCGGTGACACGTAGCCTTCGGCGACGTCGGCGCGTACCGCCCCGGGATCGCGTTGACGCGGGTCGCCGTGCCCGCCGCCGCCGGCGGTGAGCAGGGTGATCCGGTCCCCGGGGGTCACCGGCGTGCGTCTGGTGCTGACCCGGTGTTCCCGATCGGTGCCGGGGTGGACGATCACCTGGATCGGTTCCGGTTGGGCACCGCCGGCCAGCGCCCACGGCGCCGATCTGGTCTTCTTCACCACCGACAGGAACTCGCCGGGGGTGACGAACCGGATGTCGCGGCGCAGCCCGGGTCCGCCCCGGTGCCGGCCGGCTCCGCCGGAGTCGGCGCGTACCTCGACCCGTTCGAAGAACATTCCGGTGCGGGCCTCGAGGACCTCGACCGGGGTGTTGCGGGCCTGGGTCTGGCACAGGTGGTTGGCCGGGCCGAGTCCGTCGTGGTCGGGTGTGGCACCCCAGCCGACCGGGTCGTTGTTGCTGACCGCGTAGAGCTGCCCGGTGTCGGGGTGGGTGCCGACCATCATGAACCCGGGCACGTCCCCACCGGACGAGGCGGCCAGCCGGTCCGGCATCCCCTGGGCCAGCGCCTGGTAGATCAGCTCCATCGCCACGGTGCCGGTCCACTGGGTGAAGGTGGCGGCCGGGTAGACGGCGTGGAACAGGCTGCCCGGTTCGGCGATCACCCGCAGCGCGGTGAAGTGCCCGGCGTTGGTCTGCTCGGTCGGGGTGGTCAGCGCCTTGAACGCGACCCGGGCGGTGGCGATCGTCGACCCGTACGGCAGATTCACCGGCCCGGCGACGGCGGGTGACGAGCCGGTGAAGTCGATGGTGCAGGTGCCGTCGGCGATGGTGACGGTGACCTGCATCCGGATCGGTTCGTCGGTGATGCCATCGTCGTCGAGCCAGTCCACGGCGGTCCAGGAGCCCTGCGGCAGGGCGGCGAGCGCGTCGGCGGTGGACGCTTCGGCGGCGGCGATCGCCGTGTCGACGACCGATTCGACGGTGGCCAGGCCGAACCGCCCGATCAGCTCGATCAGCCGCCGCTCACCGGTGCGCAGCGCCGCGACCTGGGCGTGCAGGTCACCGACGACCAGTTCGGGCATCCGCGAGTTGAACCGGATCAGTTCGATGATCTCGTGCGCCGGCTCGCCCCGGCGGAACACCTTGGTGCCGGGGAAGATGATGCCTTCCTGGTGCATGTCGGTGGAGTCGAGCACGTACCCCGGGTCCTTGGCCCCGAGGTCCATCCAGTGCGCCCGGACGCAGAGGAACCCGACGAGCGTGCCGTCCGCACCGCCGTGGTCCGGCAGGAACACCGGGGCGAACAGGGTGGCGTCGTAGGCGTGCGCGGCGTTCCAGTACGGATAGTTGAGCAGCACGATGTCGCCGGGGTACAGATTGTCCCGGCCGACGTACTCGACGCCTTTGCGGATCGAGTAGTCGTTGGCGCCGAGGAACCGGCTCAGCCCGGTGGATTCGGCGACCAGCCGGAGTTCGGCGTCGTAGATGGAGATGCCGAAGTCGTACACCTCGTAGATGACCGGGTTGAACGCGGTGCGCACCAGCGCCGAGCGCATCTCCTCGGCGGCGGCGACCAGGTAGCTGCGCACCACCTCGGCCGCCGCACCGTCCACTTTGCAAGTATCAGTCATCGACGTCGACCCCGTAGACGTCGCGGGCGGCGGCCGGCGACACGTAGCCTTCGGCGACGTCGGCACGCACCGCCTCGGGATCCCGGTCGCGCGGGTCGCCGTGCCCGCCGCCACCAGCGGTGAGCAGGGTGACCCGGTCCCCGGGGACGACCGGCGTGCGTCTGGTGCTGACCCGCTGCTCCCGGTCGGTGCCGGGAAAGACGATCACCTGGTTGGGTTCCGGTTGGGCGCCGCCGTCGAGCGCCCACGGCGCCGACTTCGTCTTCTTGATCACCGACAGGAACTCGCCGGGGGTGACGAACCGGATGTCGCGGCGCAGCCCGGCACCGCCCCGGTGCCGACCGGCGCCACCGGAGTCGGTGCGCATCTCGACCCGTTCGAAGAACATCCCGGTACGGGCCTCGAGAACCTCGATCGGGGTGATCCGCCCGGTGCTGCCGGAGACGTGGGTGGCGGCGTTCATGCCGTCGTGCTCGCGGGTGGCGCCCCAGCCGACCGGGTCGTTGTTGCTGACCGCGAAGAGCTGCCCGGTGTCGGGGTGGATGCCGACCATCATGAACCCGGGCACGTCCCCACCGGACGAGGCCGGCAACCGGTCCGGCATGCCCTGGGCGAGCGCCTTGAGGATCAGTTCGACGGCGACGATGCCGGTCCACAGGGTGAACGTCGGCTGCGGGTAGACGGCGTGGAACAGGCTGCCCGGTTCGGCCCTGACCCGCAACGGCGCGATGGTGCCGGCGTTCGACGGCTGGTCCGGCGAGGTCAACGACTTCAGGATGACCTTGCAGATCGCCTCCGTGGCGCCGTACGGCATGTTGATCGGGCCGGGCACCGCCGGTGACGAGCCGGCGAAGTCGACGGTGAACGTGCCGTCCGCGATGGTGACGGTGACCTGCATCTTCACCGGGTCGTCGGTGATGCCGTCGTCGTCGACCCAGTCGGTCGCCGTCCACGACCCCTGCGGCAGCGCGGCCAGGGCGGCCCGGCTGCGCGCCTCGCCGTCGGCGATGATCGCCTCGACGGCGGCGTCGACAGTGGGCCGGCCGAACTTCGCCAGGATCTCCAGGAAGCGCCGCTCCCCGGTGCGCAGCGCGGCGATCTGGGCGTGCAGGTCGCCGAGCACCTCGGCGGGCATCCGCGAGTTGAAGCGGATCAGCTCGTGGATCTCGTGCACCGGCTCACCCCGCGAGACGACCTTCGTGCCGGGGAAGATCAGCCCTTCCTGGTGCATGTCGGTGGAGTCGAGCACGTACCCCGGGTCCTTGGCGCCCAGGTCCATCCAGTGCGCCCGGACGCAGAGGAACCCCACGAGGGTGCCGTCGGCGGCCGGATCGGCCGGGTCCGGCATGAACACCGGGGCGAACAGGGTGGCGTCCGAGGCGTGCGCCGCGTTCCAGTACGGGTAGTTCAGCAGCACGATGTCGCCACGGTGCAGGTTGTCCCGGCCGACGTAGGCGACGCCCTTGGCGAGCGAGAAGTCGTTGGCGCCGAGGAAGAACGTCAACCCGGTCGCCTCGGCGATCAGCCGCAGGTCGGCGTCGTACATCGACATGCCGAAGTCGTGCACCTCGTAGATGACCGGGTTGAACGAGGTACGGATCAACGTGGCCCGCATCTCCTCGGCGGCGGAGATCAGGTAGCTGCGGACCACCTCGGTGGTCGCGCCGTCCAGAGTGCTCACTTCGCCTCCTCCAGGGTGACCAGCAGGTAGCCGTGCGGGTCCACCTCGACGTACTGGCCGCTGGGCACCACCGTGGTCGAGGTGCCCTCGTCGACCAGGGCCGGGCCGGCGAATCGGTCCCCCGGGGCCAGCTTCGACCGGTCGTAGACGGCGAACGGCACCACTTCGCGGGTGCCGAAGTCGAAGGCGTAGCGGTGGCCGAGCAGCGCCCGTGCCGGGTCGCCGTCGCCGGCGGACGGGCGGTGAAGCTCCGGCCGGGTGGTCCGGCCGATGCCGCGTACCCGCAGGTTGAGGATCTGCAGCCGGTTGCTCATCGCGTGGCCGTACCGGGTGCGGTGCAGCTCGGTGAACGCGGCCCGGATCGCGGCGCTGTCCAGGTCGGTGCCGATGGTGACGATCAGGGAGTGTTCCTGACCGAGGTAGCGCAGCTCCAGCTGGCGCTCCAGCACCGCCGAGGCGGCGTCGACGCCCTGCTCCACCAGGGAGGCGACCGCTTCGGCTTCGACCTCGACGAACGTCGACTCCAGCGCGGCCAGGTCGACGCTGCCCTCCGGCGCGTCGGCGTCCAGGGTGGCCAGCACCGTCCGGGAGAAGTCGTCGACGATGTCGGCCGACAGCATCCCCCAGGCGGAGAAGCCGGACGGGGCGAACGGCACCACCACCTCCCGGATGCCCATCTCGCGGGCCAGCAGTGGGGCCAGCAGCGGGCCAGCACCGCCGAACGCGAGCAGCGAGAAGACCCGGGGGTCGTGGCCGCGTTCCACGGTGATCTGCCGGACCGCGCCGACGGTACGGGCCAGCAGCACGTCGTAGACGCCGGCCGCGGCGGCGGTCGGGCTCAGCCCCAGCGGGGTGGCGATCTGCTCGTCGAGCGCCGCCTGTGCCGCCTTGGCCTGCAACCCCATCGCGCCGGCGAGGAACCGGTCCGGGTCGACGTAGCCGAGCACCACCGAGGCGTCGGTGACGGTCGGGCGCTGACCGCCCCGGCCGTAGCAGACCGGGCCAGGGTCGGCACCGGCGCTCTGCGGACCCACCTTCAGCAGCCCCCGGTCCAGCCAGGCGATCGAGCCGCCGCCGGCCCCGATGGTGCGGATGTCGTACGTCGGGATCAGCAGCGGGAAGTGCTCCAGCTGGGCCTCGTACGCGGCGACCGGGCTGCCGCGTTCGATCACGCAGGCGTCCAACGACGTACCGCCGATGTCGAAGGTCAGCAGGTTGTCCCGACCCAGCGCGTCGGCCAGGTAGGCCGCGCCGACGATGCCGCCGGCCGGGCCGGACAGCACGGTGTGCGTCGGGGACGTCTTGGCCATCGTCGAGGTCATCGACCCGCCGCCGGAGCGCATGATCAGGAACCGGCCGGTGAAGCCCCGGGCGGCCAGCCCGGACTCCAGCTCGTCGACGTAACGTTCGAAGATCGGCCGGATGTACGCCTCCAGCACGGTGGTGCTGGTCCGCTCGTACTCGCGGTGCTCGCGCACGATGTCCGTCGACACCGAGACACTGACCTGCGGGTACGCCTCACGGATGAGGGCGGCGGCGGCCTGCTCGTGGCGCGGGTCGACGTGCGAGTGCAGGAAGCAGACGGCGATCGAGCCGACCCCCTGGCCCTCGACCAGGGTACGGGCGGCGGCCCGGACGCTGTCCGGGTCCAGCTCGGTCACCACCCGGCCCTGGTAGTCCAGCCGCCCGGTGACCCCGGCGGTGTACCGGCGCTTGACCAGGCTCTCCGGCCGCTCGTACTGGAAGTCGTACATGTGGTCGGCGGGCACGTTGCCCCGACCGAGCAGGAAGATGTCCCGGAAACCCTCGTTGGTGATGATCCCGGTGGCTCCGCCCCGGCGCTCCAGTACGGCGTTGAGCCCGAGCGTGGTGCCGTGGATGAACAGCTCCACCTGCGACAGGTCGGTGCCGAGCGCGGTCACCGCGTCCAGCACACCCTCCCAGGGGCGGGCCGGGGTGGTCGACGCCTTGCGGAACCGGACCTGGTTGGTACGGGTGTCGAGTTCCATCGCGTCGACGAAGGTGCCGCCGATGTCGACGGCGAGCCGGATGTGTGGTGCGGACATCGTCGTGGGGTCACCTTTCGGATTCGGTGAGCAGGTCGGGGATCTCCGGGGCGCGCCAGCAGGCCACCCGGCTGTGCCCGTACGGCTGCAGTTGCTGGTCCTCGGTGCGGCAGCGGGCCGTGGCGAACGGGCAGCGGGCGGCGAGCGGGCAGCCGGCCTCGGCGTCGGCGTCCTCCAGGTCCTTGAGCAGCTCGACCCGGCCGCCGCCGAAGCCGGCGCCAAGGCTCGGTGCGCTGGACAGCAACGCCCGGGTGTACGGGTGCGCCGGGTGGGTGAAGACTTCGTCGACCGGGCCTTCCTCGACGATTCGGCCCAGGTAGAGCACGATCACCCGGTCGGCGAACCCGCGTACCGTGGCCAGGTCGTGGGAGATGAAGATCGAGCCCCGGTCGCGGTCGGCGGCGACGTCGCGGATCACCTCCAGGATCTGTGCCTGCACGGTGACGTCCAACGCCGACGTCGGTTCGTCGAAGACGATCAGGTCAGGGTCGCCGACCAGGGCGCGGGCGATGCCGACCCGCTGGGCCTGACCGCCGGAGAGTTCGTGTGGGCGCCGCGCCAGGATCGACCGGTCCAGGCCCATCCGGTCCAGCACCGCGCCGACCCGCTCGGCCCGCTCGTCGGCCGGTACGCCGAGAGCGCGCAGCGGTTCACCGATGGCGTCGGCGACGCTGCGGCGCGGGCTGAGCGACCCGAACGGATCCTGGAAGACCATCTGGGCGCGGGTCCGCAGCCGGCGCAGCGCCCGGCCGCGCAGCTCGGCCATCCGGGCCCCGCCGATCTCCACGGTGCCCTCGGCCGGTTCGACCAGCCCCAGGATCAGCTTGGCCAGGGTCGACTTGCCGCAGCCGCTCTCCCCCACCACACCGAGGGTCTCACCGGCGGCCACGGTCAGGTCGACGCCGCGCAGCGCGTGGTGCCCGCCGCGACCGAACCGGTTGCGGTAGACCACGTGGGCGTCGGTGATCCGCAGCACCGTCCGGTCGCCGACGGCAGCAGGCTCCGCCGGCCGCCCCGGCTCCGGCACCGATGGGTCGGCGGGGATCGCCTCGACGGTCGACGGGCCGGTCTGCGGGTGGAAGCAGGCCAGTGTCCAGCCGGCGGCGCCGGTGGTCGGGCCGGTGGTCGGGGCCGCCGCCGTGGTCGGGGCGGCGACCGGGACCGCGCCGGTCGGCGGGCGCCGCTCGGCGCAGCGGTCGGTGGCGTGCGCGCAGCGGGCCACGAACGGGCACTGCCGTGGTGGCGCGGTCAGCAGCGGCATGCCACCGGCGGTGGCCCGGACCGGCCGGCCGTCGACGTCGGGCACCGAGGCGAGCAACGCCCGGGTGTACGGGTGGGCCGGCGCGCGCAGCACCGTGGCCGCCGGGCCGCTCTCGACCACGGTGCCGGCGTAGAGCACCACGACCCGGTCGCAGACCTCGGCGATCGAGGCCAGGTCGTGCGAGATCAGCAGTACGCCGCGCCGGTCGGTGTCGGCGGCGTGGCGGAACTGCCGCAGGATCTCCCGGGCCAGGGTGACGTCCAGGCCGGTGGTGGGTTCGTCGGCGATCAGCAGGCCGGGCGCGCAGCCGGTGGCCAGCGAGATCATCACCCGCTGCGCCATCCCGCCGGACAGTTCGTGCGGGTACGCCGCCAACCGTCGCTGCGGGCTGCGGATGCCGACGGCGGCGAACAGTTCCCCGGCGGTCTCGCGGGCCTGCTGCGGGGTCATGCCCTGATGGGTGACGAGCCGGTCTACCAACTGCCGGCCGACGGTACGGGTGGGGCTCAGCGCGCCGCGCGGGTTCTGGAAGCAGATCGCCGCGCCGTGGCCCCGGTGGCGGCGCAGCTGCTCCGGTCCGAGCCGCAGCACGTCGACCGGACCACCGTCACCCGAGCCTGCGGTGGGGTCGTCGGTGGGATCGCCGCCGTGGAAGCGGACCCGGCCGGTGGCCTGCGCGCCGCCGGGCAGCAGTCCGACGATGGAGCGGGCCACCATGGACTTGCCGCCGCCGCTCTCGCCGACCAGGCCGACCACTTCGCCCCGGTCGACGTGCAGGCTGACGTCGCTGAGCGCGGCGACCTGCCGGCCGGGCCGACGGATCAGCACCGACAGGTTCTCGATGGCGAGCAGCTCGCGGGTCGTCGTGGTCGAATCCATCGCGGTCACCGCCGTTTCGCTTCGGCGCGTTCCTGCAGGCCTTCGCCGAGCAGGCTGAACCCGAACACGCTGACCAGCAGAAACAATCCGGGCGGTACGGAGGTCCACCAGCGGCCGGCGACCACGTCCGGTGAGCCGAGGCTGATCATCGACCCCCACTCGGCGGTCGGCACCGCGATGCCCAGCCCGAGGAAGGACAGCCCGGCCAGGGTCAGCATCGCCCAGCCGCAGCCCAGCGGGGCGATCACCCGTACCGGGGTGAGGCTGTTGGGCAGCACGTGCCGCCAGAGCACCCCGACCGGGGACGCGCCGGAGGTGACGGCGGCGTCGATGAACGGCAGCTCGCGGACCGAGCGGACCTCGGCGCGCACCAGCCGGGCGTAGCCGGGGGCGTTGACCAGGGCGATGGTGAGGATCAGGTTGACCGTGCCGCCGCCGAGCAGGGCCGCCACCGCGAGGGCCAGGATGAAGGTGGGGAACGCCTGGAAGATGTCGAGCAGCCGCATCAGCACGTCGTCGATCCAGCCGCCGAAGTAGCCGGCGACCAGCCCCAGGGTGGTGCCGGCGACGACGGCGAGGGCGACGGCGGCGACCGCGATGCCCAGGTCGAGCCGGCCGGCGTGCAGCACCCGGCTCCACACGTCCATCCCGTTGATGTCGGTGCCGAGCAGGTGGCTGCCGCCGGGTGGCAGCAGCGTACCGGCGGGGTCGATCTCCTCCGGGCCCCACGACGACAGCAGCGGTGCGGCGAGCGCGGCCAACGCCACCACGGCGAGGATCGTCGCGCCGACGGCGATCAGCACGGTGGCGAACCGGCCACCCCGGGCCGTCGCGGTGGCGACCACCGGGGCGGCGTCGTCGGCGCTGTCGCCTGGGCCGCCGGCCGCGCGCAGGTCAACCATCAGATCTTCACTCTCGGGTCGAGGATCGCGTGCACGACGTCGGCGATCAGGAAGACGAGCACGTAGCAGACGGCGATGAGCAGTACGGCGGCCTGCACCACCGGGAAGTCGCGGTAGAGCAGACCGCGCAGCGCCCACTGGCCGAAGCCCTGCCACGAGTAGACGTACTCGATCAGCACGGTGGAGCCGATCGCGGTGCCGAAGACCAGCGCGGCCAGTGACGGCAGCCGTACCAGGGTGGCCCGGATCAGGTAGCCGCGGCGCAGCAGCCGGTCGCGCAGCCCGTGCGCGGCGGCGGCGGTGTACGCCTCGGAGTGCAGCACCTCCAGGGCGGAGGCGCGGACGCTGCGCAGCAGCGGCGCCACGACGACGATCGCCAGGGTGGCCACCGGCAACGCCAGGTGCCCGAGCGCTGAGGTGAACGCCGGCCCGTTGGCGGTCAGCGCGGCGTCGATCAGTTCGGCGCCGGTGATCGGGGTGAGGTTGGTGTCCGGGTCGACCCGGCCGCTGGGGGCCGGGAACCAGCCGAGCATGCTGTAGCCGACCAGGACCAGCACCAGGCCGAGCCAGAACTCCGGCACCGAGTTGCCGATCAGGGCGAGCACCCGGATGCCGTGGTCGGCGGCCCGGTCGGCGCGGCGCGCCGACCAGATGCCGCCGACCACGGCGAGGAGCACCGCCACGGTGACCGCCAGTACCACCAGTTGCAGGGTGGGGCCGACCCGCAGGGCCAGTTCACCGGCGACCGCGTTGCCGCTCTGGATCGACGTGCCGAGGTCGCCGGTGGCCAGCCCGCCCAGGTAGTCCAGGAACTGTTTCCACAGTGGCTGGTCCAGGCCGTAGCGGGCGCGCGCCGCCGCGGCCTCCACCTCGGTGGCGTTGGGGCCGAGGATGGTCCGGATCGGGTCCCCGGGCAGGACCCGGACCAGGACGAAGGTCGCGACGATCACGCCGAGCAGCACCGGGACGAGCTGCAGCAGCCGCCGGACGACGAAGCGGGCGATGCGCATGAGGGGTGGTCGCCGCCGGCGGTCAGGCCGAGGCGCTCAGGTAGCGCAGCCGGGCCAGCCCGTCCATGGGCTGGACCCAGCCGGCGACCTGTTCGCGGACCGGCAGGTTGAAGTTGGGCTGGCAGAGGATGACCCACGGCACGTCGGCGGCGAGGATCTCCTGGACCCGCAGCCACAGTTCGTTGCGCTCGTTGGCGTCCACGATGGTGTGCGACCGCTCGTAGATCTCCTCCAGCTCCGGGTTGACGTAGTTGGAGTAGTTGAGGTTGGCGCCGTCGACGAAGCTGGTGGCCAGCATGTACTCGACGTCGTTGACCCACAGCTGACCGGAGGTGATCTGCAGCGGGATGTTCTTCTGCTGCCGACGCTCGGCCAGGGTGGCCGGGTCCAGCGGGGTCAGTTCCAGTTCGATGCCGACCTTGCGGGCCTCGCTCTGGACCAGCACCGCGATCTGCTGCTGGGTGTCGTTGTCGGTGGCGTAGACCAGCTCGGAGGTGATCTGGTCGACCCCGGTGGCGGCGAGCGCGGCGCGGGCGGCGTCCGGGTCGTAGCCGTACGGGTACCCGCGCTCGTCGTAGCCGGGCATGTCCAGCGGCACGAGGCTCTTCGTCGGGCGGGCGTCGCCGCCGTACACGTTGTTGATGATCTGGTCGTACGGCACCGCGTGGGCCAGGGCCTTGCGCACGTCGACGTTGTCGAACGGCGCGGTGGTCACCGACATCTGGATGGCGACCTGCTCGTTGCTGGCCGCCGAGATGACCTTGATGCCGTCGGCGGACTTGAGGTCGGCGATGTCGCGCTGGCTGATGCCCAGCGCCACGTCGATGTCACCGGCCTGCAGCTGCAGTCGCTGGTTGGCGGCGGCCGGCACCACCGAGATCCGGATGGTCCCGGCCTGCGCCGGGTCCGGCCCGGGGT
Organism: Solwaraspora sp. WMMA2101; assembly: GCF_049179175.1. Taxonomy (NCBI): domain Bacteria; kingdom Bacillati; phylum Actinomycetota; class Actinomycetes; order Micromonosporales; family Micromonosporaceae; genus Solwaraspora; species Solwaraspora sp. WMMA2101. Next base: position 782,437 of record NZ_JBMHMA010000006.1, read on the forward strand.
AGTTCTCGTTGGCGGTGAGCACGATCTCCTGGCCCTGCACGGCCCGTTCGACGTTGAAGTAGCCGCCGGTCGGGGCGTTGTTGGCGAACCACTCGGTGGCCCACGGGTCGGCGTCGGTGGCGTGCTTCTTCGCTTCCTCGGAGTCGAACACGTACAGCGAGATGGCCTGGATCTGTCGGGTCAGCGCGCTGGGGAAGGCCTGGGTGAACTCGACCGTGTAGTCGTCGACCACCCGGACCTGGTCCGGCTCGGTCAGCCCGATCGTGCGGTAGATGCCGGCGACGTTGGCCTGGGCGGCGAAGGCGCGGTCCTTGGACCACTTGACGTCGGCGGCGGTCATCTCGTTGCCGCTGGCGAAGGTGACGCCCTGGCGCAGCTTGAGGGTCCAGACCGTCTGGTCGGCGTTGGGCTCGAACGACTCCGCGAAGGTCGCCACGATGTTCTCGGTGTCGAGGATCCGGGATCCGTCGGCCTCGGTCACCCCGTAGTCGATCATGTACGGGAAGACGTTCTTGTACAGCATCAGGGCGACCGGGTCGAAGCCCACGAAGTCCTGGTCCCAGCTGCTGAGGTAGCTGGAGACCGCGATGCGCAGGGTGTCGGTGCCGGTGCCCGGCGAGGCGTTGCCGGAGCTGTCGGTACGCGACCCGGAGGCGCAGGCACCGGTGGCGAACAGCAACGTGCCGATGCCGCCGAGCTGGAGCACCGACCGGCGGGAGAGGGCGGGCGAGGCGGATTCGCCACGCGGAGAGGTACCAGCCATGGGAGAAGTCCTCCGTCGTCAACGGCGAGGGTTACCAGAGAAACTAGCGGTGACTGTGCGTGAAGCGTTCGGCGAGCTGGGTAGCGGAGTTCAACCAACCACTCCCCGTGTTCTATCAGGCTGAACGCTAGTGAACAAGAGGTGAAACCCGTTCACCGCGACAATCACGCAACTGGCCACACGACAAGGCCGAATGGCCGAGCCACGCAGAAGCAACTTGTTCACGAGATTTCACACAGCTGATACATCAGATCCGACCACCGGGCCAGCGACCCGACGTGATCGACAAAAGTTGATACGGGGCCTAAGCTGCCAGACTGACCTCTGGTAGCGCTCCCACCGTCCGTAACCTGCCGGAGGCGCACCGAACAAGGAGGAAGTGGCATGCGCCGCTGGACCGCGAGCGTACTCATCGCAGTGGCCGCCCTGACGCTCACCGCCGGTTGCGGCACCGCGTCCGGCGGTACCCCGGGCACCCCGACGGCCCCGGCCGTCTCCGCGCCCGAGACCAGGGAACCGATCCAGGTCAACGTGGCCGACGCGCTCGGCGTCGCCCAGCAGGAGTTCAGTCTGATCGCCGGCGGCGACTGGTCCGGCGCGTGGCAGCTGTGGACCGAGGAGGCCAAGAAGTCCGTCCCGGAGGAGGTCTTCGTCACCACCAACGAAGCCTGTCCGGTTCAGGACGGGGTCGAGTTCGAGCTCCAGGAGGTCAATCCGGTCAGCGAGACCGCGGTCGACCTCACCTGGCGACGCGACGACACCGTCGGCAACAGCTCGATGCGGCTGGAACAGGACACCTGGCGGTTCGACCCGGGCGGCGGCATGCTCGTCGAGTACGCATCCGGTGCCGACGACGCCATCGCCAACCGTCAGGCCGCCGGCAACTGCCCGTCCTGACCACCCCCGAAGGGCACCCGGCCGACACCTCATGGGTGCCCGGCGCACAAGCGGATGCCCGGCCCCGCGCCGCGAAACGTCGGCGGCCGGAGGCCGGGCAGCCCACGGGTACGGCTACCGCCAGGCGCGGCGGCGCTTGTTCTGGTGCATCATGTCGCCGGCCCGGCGCAGCAGGTTCGAGGTGCGCGACGGACCCCGGCGCGACTCCACCACCGAACTGAGCTTGCGCGCGCCAGCCGCCGCCAACGGCACCGCGATCGCCACGACCGCCCAGCGCTTGATCATCCTGCCGACCATGGTCGCCTCCTTCGTCGCGACGGGGTGTCCGCCACGTGCTCTCGGCGAACTCATACCCATCGACCCGCCCCGGTACGCCTGCCCGACGCCAGCGGAGACGACGCCCGATCGCCAACAGCTCGTCGTCAGTCCGCCGCCGTCGGCATCCGCAGCGCCGTCGTCGGGGCGGTGCCGGCGCCGTCGGTGGTGATCAGGAACAGCTCCAGTTCGTTGCGGCCCGGCACGAACAGCTCCTCGTCCGGGATCAGCCCGACGAACCGCATCTGTCCCGTCCGGTCCCGGGCGGCCTGTACCACGGTGCCGACCCGACCGTTGAGTGCGATCGCGATCGGCGCGCCGACCGGCACCGAGTCGGGCAGGGTGCCGTGCGCCAACGCCGGCAGCAGGCCGCTGTCCGGGTCGACGTCGCCGTACGCCGGCAGGTTCGCCACGGTCGCCGGCGGCCCGGTACCGGTCACCGTGAGATCGTCGACCGAGGTGCCGATCAGCTCGGCGGCCGGTAGCGGCGGCCAGACGGGCCGAGCGCTGCTGCCCGCTCGTACGGTGGCGAACAGGGTCGGTCCGTCCATCGTCATCGGCTGCCCCGGCTGCTGGTCGAACCGCTTGTCGGTGGTCTCGCGCTGCTCGCGCAGCGCCGAGATTCCGTCGGTGCGCCAGGGCACCTCGATGCCGGCGTGGTCGGCGACGGTGGGCAGCAGGTCGACGTGTTCCCAGTTGCGGTCGTCGACGCGGCCGGCCCGCTGACCCGGTTCCTTGACGAACAGCGGCACCCAGGCGAGTTCGGGCGCTGCCCGGAACTCGGCGTCCATCTCGCGGCCGGCGACGCCCTCGGTGAAGCTGCCGCCGTGGTCGGCGGTCACCACGATCAGCGCGTCGTCGTAGAGCCCGGACTCACGCAGGGTCCGCATCGCCTCACCGATCAGTACGTCGGTGTAGCCGACCTGCTCGATGTGCCGTTGATGGGTCAGTCGGGCCCACCAGGTGCCGTCCCAGGGCAGGCCGGCGGGGCCGTGGTAGCGGGTTCCCGACGGCAGGTACGTCCACGGCGAGTGCGGCATCAGCAGATGCAGGAAGTGCAGCGTCGGATCCTCCTGCGGACGCAACGAGGTGAGAAACTCGGTGAACCGGGCCGGCTGGTTCTCCGACAGCCGGCTCATCCGGAACTCCGGGCCGGTCTCCGGAGCCTTGTCGTTGGCCCGGATGTCGTCGGCGACGGTCGGCTCCCGGAAGCTGTCGGCCGGGTCCACCAGCGAATCGGTCGGTGAGACCAGTTGGCCGTACAGGGTGGCGGTCTCCCGCAGCATGACCGGCAGGCTCCCCCGCGCCTGCCCTGGCCGGCCCCGGCAGTGTTCCGGAGGGCACAGCTGGGTGACGTTCTCCCACGCCTCGATCTGGTACTGCGGGCCGAGGAGGGTGAACAGGTTCTCCGGGTGCTGCGAGTAGTGCGGGGTGACCTCGCCGGTCGGGTACCGACCGGTCAGCATTGCCGGTACGGCGGAGACCGTCTTGCCGCTGACCGCCGTCGCGTTGCGGTACCAGGTGGCGTCCGCCGCGAACTCGGCGAAGTGCGGCACCCTGTCGGCGTCGAGTTCACCCCGTTCGTCGAGCAGCGAGATCAGCGGGAACTCGTCCAGAAGGATGATCACGACCGGTGGGTGCGGGCCGATGCTGCGACCGGCCGTGCTCGACGCCTCGCCGCCGAGCAGCACCGCCGACGACGGCGACGCGAGGGCGAACAGCAGGACGAACACCAACGGCCCGACCGCCGCGACCCGCAGCACCTGTGCGGTCACGGTGAACCGTGCGTACGCCACGACCACCGCCACCGCCACCGCCGTGGCGGCTGCCAGCAGCAGCGGGCCACGCAGGCCGGTGAGCGACTTGCCGACCTGGACCGCCAGCAGCGTGCCGAGCCCGCCGAGCAGCAACAGGTGGGTCCACCGACCGGCGGCCGCGCCGGCCAGGCCGGCCAGCCGTTCGACGCCCCACAGCACCAGCGGCGGGCCGAGGGCCACGATCGTCACCAGGGTGAGCACCGCAGGGACGCCCGCGCCGTGGAAGAAGAAGAAATCCGGGCTGCGGCCGATGACGTCGAGCAGTGGCTGGGTGACGGCCAACCCGCTGAGCGCGGTCAGCTCCAGCAGGCTGTGCCAGGCCGGTCGGCGGCTGGAATCACCAGTCCGCTGGACGGAAGCACCGGTCGAGCGTGCCGGGTCACCGGCCGGCTCCGTCGGGTCATCCGCCAGCTTCGCTGAGTCACCTAGCGGCGGGGCCGGCGGATCGGTCACGCTGGTACGGTCGTCAGGCTCCGGCTCGGTCACGGTGCACTCCTATCACACCCGCCCCGACCACCCGACGGCACACTGTCGCATACCTGACCAGGAGCGCACCTCGCCACAGGAACCCTTTTCGGCAAAGGAACTTAACATCTATGAAACTAGATTAACCCTCACCATCGTGGCATGATCATCCGAAAGTCATCTTTCGCTTCCATGGAGTCACCATCACGCCGGCTTGACCCAGCAGTCAGGTGACGGACGAGACCACGTACAGGTGATCGAATGCCCAACGCGTCAGCCCTGCGCTCGGCGCACCCCCGCCAGGCGACCCGCCACGCCCCCGGGACCGTCTGATGCGGACGGTCTCCTCGTCGGCCGGCGAGGCCCTGCAGTCCGCCGCGGAGCAGGGCAGGATCTGCGCCATCGCGACCGCCGGTCACCGCGACCTGGCGACCCGCGCCACGACATACCCGGAGCTGCTGCCCCACCGGCCGTTCGACCCGTCGGTCTTCGCGGCGGTCGCGATGGCCACCGCGTTCGCCGCCCCGTGGTGCACCCCGGAGCAGCTGCGGTCAGCCAACCGGGCCACCATCTGGGGGTACGCGGCGCACTGGCGGATCCGGCACACCGGGTCCGACGACGACGTCATCGTCCTGATCGACCGCTGCCGGGCCGTCGCGCACGGGGCACCCGCCGGACAGCACGACGACCTCGGCCGGTTCCTCGCCGAAATCGTCGCCGAGCTCACCCCGTCACCTGCCTTCGCCGCCCGACGTGGCCTGTGGTGGGCCGAGCTGGAACGGATGTTGACCGCCCTGCACCGCGAATGGCGCTGGCGGGCCGCCCAGCGGGCCGAGCCGGCCGGTCACCGACCCAGCCTGCACGAGTACCTCGACAACGCCGCGACCATCGGCACCACCTTCGTCGACCTCACCCACTGGCTCCGGTTGGGCGACGGTCCGGCCATCGCCCACCTGCACGAGCTGATCACCGTCAGCCGCGAGGTCCAGCGGGTGCTGCGGCTGGTCGCCGACCTCGCCGCGCCACCCGGGCGGGACAGCGCGTCCGGCGGACTCGACACCCTCCTGGCGGCCGACCGGATCACCCTGCAGGAGCAGATCGGCCACCTCGTCGACCGCTGCCGGGAGCTGCTGCGTCCGCTGGAGGTCCGCTGTCCGCACCACGCCAGCTACCTGTCGCGCCAACTCGGCTTCAGCAGCGGCTTCCACCGGATCACCGACCTCTGGGGTGGACTGTGACCATCACCGACATCTGGCCCGGCACCCTCACCCGGCTGTCACACCCCCCGCGCCGTCGGCAACCGACCCCACTCGACCACGACTGGACCCGGCCGGCCCAGGATCTCGTCGACCAGCTGCTCACGACGGCCGGACCGGGCGACGAGGTGGCCGCCGCCGTCGAGCGCGCCCGGGTGCTGAGCACCCTGCTGCGGGTGGACCTGACGATCCTGGTCGCGCCGGAGCTGATCGATTCGCTCCAGGCCGCGGTACGGCCGAGCGGGCCCGCCAATCCGACGGCACCGGGCCCGTCGACAGGACAGGCACCGGACCCGTCCGGACGGCAGGCGGCGGCAGACGTCGGCGCCACCGCGCTGATCTCGTACGCCCTTGCGCTGCTCGGCCGCCCCACGGACCCGACGACGCTGCTCGACCACGCGACGACGCTGCGCGACCAGCGCGCCGACCCGCCCGCGCCGGTGACCGCCCAGGCGTACCTGCTCGAGGCGCTCGCCGCCGGCGACGCCGGCAGGCGTTACGGCGATGTGATGGCGGCCCGACGTACCGTCAGCGCCCGCCTCTGCGACCAGCAGCTCCCCGACGGGTCCTGGCCCGGCCGGCCCGCCGACTCGCCCTACGCCACCACAGCCTGCTGTGCACTGGCGCTGCAGGAGGCCGGCCTGGGCGCCCGTGCCTCCGCCGCGGTGCTGCGCGCCGTCGACTGGGTGCTGCGTACTCAACGGACCGACGGATCCTGGGGGCGCTGGTCAGGCACCGCCGAGGAGACCGGGTACGCGCTGCAGGTGCTGCTGGCCACCACCGACCCGCCCAGTGCCCGGATGGCGCAGGCGGCCGACCGCGGCCGCACCCACCTTGGCACACCGGACAGCCGGTGGCCGGACCCCCGGCCCGACACGGTCGGCGGTGGGCCGGGCCGGTCGGGGCGCGTCGTGCGGGCCGGCATCGTCGCCGCCGGGCATCTCGCCCGACAGGTGGCCGACGGCGAGGGGTGACCGCGCTCGTGCCGGCCCCGGGGGCGCTGGCCACCGCCGACGACGGCGCGGCGACCAGCGCCGGACCTTGACCAACGACACAGGCCGGCGGGACCTCCGGCCCTGTCCCGGGTGTCCGCCAGTGCCTGATCCTTGACGTGTCGGTAGAACCGGTACCGACACCGACATCGATCAGACAGGGGAGGGGATCGAGATGGCGGCACACACCACTCACCCGGCAACAGTCAGCGGGCGCGACCAGTCCACCACCGCTACGGCACCCCGATTCGGCACCGCGATCTGGGCGGTGGCCAGAATTGCCCTGGGATTCATCTTTCTCTGGGCCTTCCTCGACAAGCTCTTCGGCCTGGGCAAGGCCACCCCGAGCGAGCGGGCCTGGCTCAACGGCGGCTCGCCCACGACCGGCTACCTGAGCAACGTGGAAGGTCCGTTCGGCGGCTTCTTCGGCGGTATGGCGGGCCAGGCCTGGGCGGACTGGCTGTTCATGGCCGGGCTGGCCGGCATCGGCGTCGCGCTGATCCTGGGCATCGGAATGTGGATCGCCGCAGTCTCCGGCTCGCTGCTGCTGGGCCTCATGTGGTTGGCGGCGCTGCCGATCGCGAACAATCCGTTCCTCGACGACCACCTGGTGTACGGCCTGGTGCTGCTGGGGCTGGCAGCCACCGGCGCGGGCCTGCGCTACAGCCTCGCCGGCTGGTGGACGAGCCTGGCGATCGTGCGGCGCAACGCCTGGCTACGCTGACCGACTGGCCCCGTCGTGGCCCCGCTGACCTGGTCAGCGGGGCCACGACTCGTTGCGGGCGCCGGACCTGATCATCCGGAATGCACATGAGCGCCGGCCTCGGGCAAATGCTCGAGGCCGGCACCCACGTCCATCAAACGGCAGCTACCGAGCGTCCGAACCGGACACTCACCGCCCTGAGCGGTCGTCGCCTGAACCAGGCGAGCATCACTGCACCTCTATGCTAGACAGGCGGGCCGCCGCCGGTAATGGTTTGTGGGCCATCCCACGTCGACGACCGGCAGGCCGGTGCGTCCGGCCGCGATCACCCGGCCGGCGTCCGCATTGCCCGGCCAAGTCGAGGGATTCACCCCCGGGCACCGGCCCTGGCCAGCGGTAAATGCCGCCCGGAACGAGATCGATGCGGGCCCGGACGGCGACCGACGGACCACGGACAATGACGGAAGTGTTGCGGATTGGCATGGCAATGCGTCAGACTCAATTCCGAACACGGCCGTATCCCGAGGAGTGAGCACCTGTGGCCAAGAAAGTCATTACTCTGCTGACCGACGACCTTGACGGCAGCGAGGCCGATCGGACGGTGGAGTTCTCGCTGGACGGTGTCAGTTACACCATAGATCTGTCCGAGAAGAACGCCGGCAAGCTACGCAAGGCGTTGGACGCCTACATCGCCGCCGGAACCAGGGTCAGCCGTAGCACCGCTGCGGGGCGAGGAGGGCGGGGCAGCTACACGGCACCGCCGGCCCGGTCCGACCGCGAACAGAACCGGGCGATCCGTGAATGGGCAGCCAAGAACGGCTACGCGGTCTCGGAACGGGGCCGTATCCCGGCGAACGTGATCGCCGCCTACCACAAGGGCTGACCCACGCCCCTGGCAATTGCGGGCACAGGTGCCGGCAGGTGGCCCGGTCAGGTATCGGTGCCGACGGTACCGCCGGAAGGGAATCCCTCCGGCGGTACAGCGGATCATCCGTCGGCGCCCACCACCGGCAGCCGTGGTCGGTCGACACCGGCCCCGGTCCGGCGGCCGCATCCGGGCCCACCCGGATTCGTGTTCGGCGGCCGCTCGGCGGAATCAGTCGAACGCCACATGATCGAACGCGAACTCGCCGCTCATCTGAGCGCGGCTCTCCAGCAGGTCGCGCAACCTTTGACGCAGCTGGGCGCGGTCGCACAACTCCGGCTCGACGAGTTCGAGTGTCTTCAGCCGCTCTCCGACGGCGGCCGCCGCCAGATCCTCGGCGAATCGTGCCGGTTCAATCCCGCACTGCAGCCGGTGCGGACAGATCCGCACCCGCTCAAACAGAAAACGACCTTCGCGTACCGACAGCCATGCCCACCCCTCCGCCGATCCGTCTTTCCACCGTACGTGCAGCCCACGCAGCAGCGGGTCGGACAATTGTCGACCGACGAAGGCCTCCACGGCCCGCGCCCGGGCCACCGCGCCCAGATCGTTGACGTACCCGGTCCGGCCGTCGGGCAGCCGACCCACGATGTCGCGGTAACCGGTCTGCCCGGCAGTGGCATCCTCCGGGTCCACCCCGCCGATGCGCTGGAACGCTCGCGCGTCCAGGATGTACTCGACGATACGGCGGCCGGGCCCGGTAGCAGCGAACGCCGGCGACTCGACGCGCAACAGTTCCAGACCGAGTGCCTCGCAGACCGCGTCCGTCATCCGCTCGTCCCGCTGCTGCTCGGCTGACCGCGTCGCCGGGTCGACGAAGGTGACCACGAATTCCGGCCGGTGATCGGTCGCGTCGCACACCACGAAGTCGAACTGCGCCCGGGTCGCGACGCTCCACTGACGCGTCGTCACACCCGGCGGGCGACGGCCCGCTATCTGGCTGAGCCGCCGGTCGGGATGGACGACCCGGCCCGCACGCTCGAACAGCGCACCGCGCGCGAGCGCGGCGGTGTGTTCCGCAGGGCCGGGCAGTGGGCGCAGCCAGGATTGCCGGGAGCCGTTGTCGTTGGTCATCGAACTGTCCGTCACGTCGCAGCGAACCACACCGCGCCGCGGTCGGCACGGGTGCCGACCATGCTAAATGTTCCCGGGCGACGCCCACCGACGGCCACCGACCGCCGCCGGTCGCGGCGACCCACCCAGGGCAACTCAGCCGCCGGTCGCGGCGGCCGACCCAGGGAGCAGCCGTAACGCCAGTTCCGGGCAGTTCGCCACCGCCCGGTCGGCGTGCCGGCGCAGCGCTGGCGGCACGACCGGTTCCCGGCTGCCGTCGACCGACACCGGGAAGCCCCAGTCGTCGCGGGTCAGCAACTCCGGAAGGAACTCGATGCACAGCCCACGGCCGTCACAGCGGGCCCAGTCGATCTGCAGCCGCGCACCATCCGGTTGCTTCACCTGTCGTCACTCCTAACGGCGCCACCCCGAGGAGACCGCGTGCGGGTCATCACGATAGCTGTTGGACTCCCCGGCCGGTGGGTAGGTCGTCCGGCGGTACATGTCCGTGGCGTCGTAGGTCGGTCCCGGATCGGCACCGTATGCCGGATCCGTACCAGTGTCGTGCGCCGGGTCCACTGCCGGATATGCCGGGCCGACCGGATCGTAACCCTCCCCCCGGTACATGGCCACGTACTCGGCGGCCGGCTGGTACCGCAGATCGTCCGACCAGTCCGGATCGGACGCGGTACCAGGCACCTGGTACGGCGGGCCAGGATCGGCGTAGCCAGGGTTCGCCGGGTAGCCCGGGCCTGCGTAGCCAGCGGCGGCGTAGCCCGGGTCGGGGTAGCCCGGGTCGGGGTAGCCCGGGTCGGGGTAGCCGGCGGCGGCGTAGCCGGACTCGGCGGGGCCCGGGTCCGCGTGGCCGGCGGCGTAGGGGTCCCGCGTCTGAACGTCCTCGGAGTGGATCGCCTGGCCGTATCCGCCGCTGTATCCGCCGTACCCTTCGGACCCGCCGTACGCCGCTGGTGGGTCGTTCGCCGCAGCCGACGCGTTCACCGGCTGGTAGCTGGTAGCCGGCTTGCGGTACATGTCGAGCAGACTGCCACTGGTGGTCGTGCTGGCGTACCCGGAAACCGCCGGTGCGGAGCCGTCGGCGGTCGACGGATAGGACCACTGCCGCGCCGGCCGCGCCTCGACACCGTCGGTGGAGCCGCCGGCCGCCCGACGGACCGGGGCGGCGTCCGACGCGTGGCGGGCCGCGACGGCGTCCGGCACCCGGCGGGCCGGGGCGGCGACACCTGGCTGTCGTGGTCGGGGGCGCAGCCACAGGACGAATCGCCAGCCGAGCGCGCCGAGGACCGCGACCAGACAGACGGCACTGACGGCCAGCATCCAGAGCTCGCCGCTGTCGGTACCCGTACCGATGGAGTGGCCGAAGGCCGCCGGCCAGGAGGCGTACGCCAGCCAGTGCAACGCCCGCCACAGCCGGGGCCGTAGGTGCCGACGCAGCAGGCTCGTCACCACCAGGACCAGCATGACGTCACTGGCCACGGTGCCCATCCCCATGTAGAGCGGCCGGTACTCGGCGCCGAACGGGACGAACAGGTCGTACACCCGGAGTTTGGCGTACGGATCGAACAGCAGGGTCACGACATGGACGGTCAGCAACCCGATCGACAGCAGAGCCGCGTTGCGGTGCACCAGACTGACCGCGAACCGGGGCAGGCCGAACGCCGGCCGCCCGGATCTGCTGCCGACCCCGAGCACCACCACCACCGACAGCAGGATGAGTGCCATCACCCCGGTGCCGCGCGCGACGAACCACCCGGCTTCCGTCACGACCTCTCCTCCTTGGCCGACCAGCCGCCGACGGTGCGCACCGTGCCGTCGGCCGCCACCAGGCGGGCCGACGCGCCGAGGTCGGCGAGCCACCCTGGCGCGGCCGCGCCACGTACCAGCGCCGCCGTGCTCAATGTGTTGGCCCGCACGCAGGTGTAGGCGGCCACCGACACGCTGCGCCATACCCGCCCTGCCGGCAGTCCGGTACGTGGGTCGACGATGTGGTGCATCGTCGTGTCCCCGGCGAGCCACTGCCGGCTGACCGTGCTGGACGTGGCGACCGCCGCGCCAGCCGGAAGCTCGACCACGCAGTACGGGTCGTCGGGCTGGTCCTGGACCCGGATCCGCCAGCCCCCCTGCGGGGCGGCACCGGCGGTGGCGATGTCCCCGCCGAGGGCCACCATGGCACCGACCCCACAGCGTCGGGCCACGTCGCGGGCGGACCGGTCGGCGGCCCAGGCCTTCGCGGTCGCCCCCAGATCGAGTTGTACGCCGTCCGGCACGGTCAACCCGTTGCTGTCGAGCCGGACCTGGCGCCAGTCCACGGCCAGCGGTGCCGGCGGGCCGACGGCGGGCCGCCCGTGCAGGGTCACCCAGTGGAGATCGTCGTCGTAGCCGAGCCGGCACAGCGCCGCGCCGACCGTCGGATCCACCGCACCGTCGGTGTCCCGCGCGGCGCGCAGGGCGACCGACAGCAGGCCGGCGAGCAGCGGGCTGACCGGCACCGTCGCGCCACCGGCCCGGCTGGCCCGGACAAGTTCGGAATCGGGCCGGAACCGGCTGCAGGCGGCGTCGACGGCGTCGAGGACGTCCTCGACGATCGCCCGGGCGGCCGGCACCGCGGCCGGGTCGGTCACCACGACCCGGGCCAGCGTCCCCCACACCTGCCACTGTGCACAGTCCCGCCCCACCGGCAGAGTCTCCAGCAGCGGCATCGGGTCACGACCCGCCGGTCGTGGCCTGGCCTGGCCCGCCCCCGCCGTCGGTGACCTCGGGGAACTCCTCGGCCGACGGCTGTTCGCCGGCCTCGGCGGCCGGGTCGGCGGCGGCCGGGGGTGCCTCGTCCGGCGCGGTGTCCGGCGCGGGCTGGCCGTCCTCCGCCGCCGGTGGTGGCGCACCACCGGGTACGACACCGGACGGGACGACGGTCTCCTGCTCCGCGGTGTGCGCGGCGTGTGCCGCCATGGCGACACCGAGTGTGCCGGCGATGCTCACCGCCGCCAGACCACCGGTGAGCATCGTGACCCGCCGGTATCCGCGTTCGCGCTCCCCCAACGTCGCCTCCTGCGTCAGCGTCGGCGGGCCCCCGCCGTCAAACCGGGATACGGCTACGACCGTCACCCGGTTCAACCCGTCAGGCATCACCCGAACATCGACCGGCGGCGTACCCCACCCGACGATTTGCAGCGCCGCCGATCGATGGCACCGTGTCCACAGCGGAGGGCGATCCGTCCTGCGCTTCGGACCGGCGGCCGGACCCGGCCGCAGCCGATCGGCGACGAAGGGAACCGGATGTCGACAAGGACAGGGCGGGCGTCGGCGGCGACGCTGACGGCGATAGCGGCGGCGCTGCTCATGATCGTGTCGCTGGCGCCGGCCAGCCAGGCGGCCGGCTCGGGCTTCTCGCACCTCAACCCGGGTGGCGCACCGAAGCTGACCGAGAAGGTGCCGGTCAACGTGGTGTTCCTCGGATACCAACCGGCGCAGGTCGACCGGGACGCGTACCTGGCCGGCCTGCCGAGCGGCTACGAGCCGGTGGTGCGGTCCCGGCTGTGGTACGACCAGGTGGAGAAGCTCGGACTGACCTACACCTACGACTATCGCGTGCGGTACGCGGACAAGCGGTACGAGAACCGGTTCTTCGCCGAGTTGGGCCGCTTGGCGACACCGGCTCCGCTGACGATCTACCAGGAGCTCTACAACGAGCAACGTGACGCGGTCACCACGATCACCGACAACCATCACATCGACGCGGCCAGCGTCGAGCGGTGGCTGGCGCTCAACCCGCCGGCAGGGGTCGACACCCGGCGCAACACCACCTGGTACGGCGACCAGGTCAACTCGATGATGAGCTACATCGACCTGAACTGGGACTTCAGTCAGTTCGACCGGGACAACAGCGACCGGTTCCTCACCGCGGCGTACAACGAGGCGGCGAACCGGCTGGCCGGCGAGGTCCTGGACAGTCGGCACGCTGGCCGGGCCCGTGGTGAGCTGCGGGCGGCCGACCGGCTCCTCGGGGCGGCCCAGCGGTCGCTGAGCCGGCACGACTACCGGCAGGCGCTGATCCTGGCCGAGCAGGCGTACGACAGGGTGACCGAGGCGGCGCGGCGGGCCGGCGTACCGACCGACTCCGCCGCCGAGGCGATGGCCACCCGGGCGGCGCAGGCGCGCAGCGTGGTCGACCTCGGCGGGCCGCACGAGTTCATCGACACGTTGGGGCCGGACGGGCCGCGTAGCCAGCCCTGACCCCGACGGGCGGGGGTGTCGGCGTGCTGCCGCACCCCCGCCCACCGCCCGGGCCGGACCGGCTCCGGGGCTGCATGCTGTCCGGGTGACGGAAGGCACCACCCGTAGAGCATCCTAGGACGAACCGCCCTGCCCGGTCAGCCGACGCAGGCCGGGTCGATCGCGGCCGGCGCACCACCGCTCGCCACCACCAGGCCGAAGGTGATCGTCGTGCCCGGCGCCACCGTCCCGTTGTAGGCCACGTCGCGGACCACGACGGACTGTCCGTCAGCATCTACCTGGCCACCCCAGGCCGCCTGGATCCGTTCGTCCCCTGGCCACTGCCAGGAGACCGCCCAGCCGTTCAACGGCCGCGACCCGATGTTGCGGACAGTGACCGTGCTGAGGTATCCGCCGGGCCAGCTCGCGTCCACCACTGCGGATGCGACGCACCCGGTCGCCGCCACCGTCCGGGCCGGACCACCGATGTGGAGCATCTCCTGGCGTCCGTCGGCACCGGCGAACCGGAACCAGTACGCGGTGTCGGGTGTCAGCCCGTCGACGGTGATCGACCCGTGCTGTTCCAGACCGGACGTCGCGGTCGCCACCGGGTCACGTTGCTGCTGCGCGTCGGCCTGGCTGGTGTACAGGGTCATGGTCAGCGGCAGCGTGAAGCCACACGGTGGGCCGACCACGAACATCGAATAGCTGATCGTGACACTGGTCTCGGTCGTGCCGGTCACCGACGCCGTCAGCGGCAGCACCGGCGGGCACGCCGGGGGCGGGGTCGCCGTGGCGGCGGTGCCCGGCGGTGGGGTCGCCTGGGCCGGGCCGGCCCAGGCGGCGGCGGTCACGATCGCGGCGGTCAGCGCGACGCCGAGTCGGTGCGGCATTACGGGCTCCTCGTGAGCTGTCGGGGCAGGTCGGACCGGCGGACCAGAGCGCATGGCACCTCTGGCGGGGGTACGCGGCTGGTGCTCCCGCCGGTGGGTGGGCTGCCACCACAGTGGGTGCGGCGACCGGGAACGGAACTCGACGGTGCGGTTCGGACGGCCCGCACTGGCTCCGGTGCGACGGTCCCGAAATTCTGACACGCTCCAATGATCGTTACAACCATCGATCGACGTGAACGTCTCGCTATGCCGTACGGCGATATCCCGTCGACCGGGTTGACCGCACCTGCGATCATGGCCGCCGTGACCAAGCTGAACCAGATCATCGCGGTGGAGAAGGGCGTCAAGAGCAAGTCCTTCGCGGAGTTGACCGAGGCGCATCACGCGGTGCAGAAGCAACCGCTGCTGTCCGGGATCTCGCGTACCTACCAGCCGAAGGACGAGGAGGGCGAGCAGTTCCCACCCGAGTCGACCCGGGTGCAGGTGCACGCCGAACAGGTGTTGCGGGACGTGGCGAAGACCCTCACCCGGTTGTTCGACGTCACCGCCACCAAGGACTGGGCGAACACCCGGGCCACCGCGGACGTGACGGTCGACGGTCGGACACTGATCACCGCCGTACCGGTGTCGTATCTGCTCTTCCTGGAAAAGCAACTGGTCGACCTGCACACCTTCGTCAAGAAGCTGCCGGTGCTTGACGCCGCCGAGTCGTGGAGCCGCGACGAGTCGACCGATTCCTGGCGGACCGATCCGGTGCGGACCGTGAAGACCAGGAAGGTGCCCCGCAACCACGTCAAGGCCGAGGCGACCGACAAGCACCCGGCGCAGGTCGAGGTCTACTACGAGGACGTCCCGATCGGTTACTGGACGACGGTGAAGTTCTCCGGAGCGTTGCCGGCGCGGCGGGTCAACGAGCTGCTGGACCGGATCTCCACGCTGCAGATGGCGGTGAAGTTCGCCCGCGAGGAGGCCAACGGCGCCGAGGTCACCGACCAGCGGGTCGGCGACGCTGTCTTCGGCTACCTTTTCGGGTAGTGGAACCGGCCGCTGCGCGGCGGTTCGGCTACCCTCACAGTCTCCCCCGGACTGAGCCCCGGGGGTGGCCGTCACCCGGAGAATCTCCTGGGTGACGGAGATGGAGCACCACGCTGAAGCTGATTGCAGAAGCTGACGAAGCGGTCCCAGTGCGGGTTCGAGTCCCGCCCCCGGTACCACACACCGGGGTGGCCCAACTGGCAGAGGCAGCCGCGTTCACCCTCAGACTCTCGCTCCACGCTCAGCATTCGCCACCGGTCGTCAGGTCGAGGAGGGACGGACAGGGACAGCTGGATGCTGGTTCGATTCCAGCCCGCGCCTCCACGCGGCGCGGTAGTTTAAGGGCAAAACCCGGTGTCATGAGAGTGATCCGGCCCGTTAAACGTGTTGACGACAGCAAGTGGGTGGCAGCCCAGAGGCCCGGAGACAGGACAGGTCTCCGGGCCTCGCCATGTCGTCGGCTCAGGGGCAGGGCTGCCAGGCCATGTGGTAGGTGGTCTCGATGCTGCCGTCGGTCGAGTCCATCGTCAGGAAGCTCTCCCCTGTCGACGTGCCCTTGGTCAGCCGCAGCTCAGTGTTGATGTTGAGGTTGCGCAGCTCACCACAGGGGTGCCAGACCACGGAACCGATCGGGACCTCGTCGGTGACCACCCAGTTGTCGTCCAGCGGCGCGGCGATCGGGTGGTTGGTGGAGGTGCTCTCGGTCATGCCCTGGAAGTAGTAGTTGGCCATCTGCGTGGCGATGGCACCCGGCTCGAGCAGGCCGTACCCCCGGTAGTCCACCTTGACGATCGCGAAGGTGTAGCCGGCCGGGACGTGCACCAGCACGTTGAGCTGGCAGTTGCGGCGCCCGTCGGTGACCGGGATGCCGGGGCCGGCCTGGACCAGGTAGTCGCTGTAGATCGTGGTGAAGGCCGTGTTGTCCGGCGAGACCGCCACGTCCGCAGTGCCGGGCTCGCAACCGGAGCCGGCCATCGCGACCAACTCGATGACGACCTTGTCGGCGGGTGGGTCGTCCATGATGCTGCGAGCGGACGCGGGCGCCCCCGCGATCAGTGACGAGGCGAGCAGCGCGAGCACCACACCGCCGCGCGTCAGCAGTTTGCGCATGAAACTACCTCCAAGGCTTGATTTGACCTTGCATGCGCGCCAACTTACTTCTGGCATCGATGAATGTCAACGTCTAATGTTTATGCTGAACACTGACACAAAGTTGAGCCGAATCCGACCGAGAACCGGACGCAAGTCGCCATTATCCGAAGGTCGACCCGAAGCCGCGCCGACACACACTGCGAGCGCAACAGCCATTCCAGCCAGACATAAGCCCCGAAATCGGGACGGCATCTCCGGCAGATCGCGCCCAGCAGTGATCAATTTGCGGACTCCTCCGGTATTGCATTGGTGAACAACAATGCTTGCGATGCTCGCCGCATCTGGTTATCATGCATTCGCGGGCCACCAGCGAGGTGACCGTTCCAACCACTTGCGACCCTGCGCCAGGAACCCAGAGAGCAAGGAGCCGCGCGGGCTGTTCGGCACCACCGCACGTTTCCATCCGGTTGATATCGGCTCCACCCGGGAGGGGATTGGTATGTCTAGAAACCTCGTCGGCACCGGACGCGGAATCGGCACCGCACTCGGCGTGGCCCTCGCGCTGTGTCTGGTCGCGCCGGCCCACGCGGCACCGGTCGACCCGGCGGGCGCCCCCGAGGGCAGCATCTCCGTCGAGGTGCTCGCCGCCAACGGCTCCGGTTGCGCGCCCGGTACGGCCAGGGTCGTCGCCCAACCCGACGGCTCCGGCTTCCGGATCCGCTACTTCGATTTCGTCGCCAGCGCTGGCGGCGGAACCGACCCCGCCGCCAGTCGGCGGAACTGCCAGCTCGGCGTCCTCGTCACGGTGCCGGCCGGTTGGACGTTCGCCGTCGCCACCGCCGACTACCGGGGCCGCGCCGCAGTGCCCGCCGGGGCGGCCGGTCTGCAGCGCACCAACTACTACTGGCAGGGATCCTCGGACTCCAGCCGCACCGAGGAGACCTTCGACGGGCCGTACCACGGGCTCTGGTCCACCCGCGACGCCGCACCGGTGCTGTCCTACCTGCCCTGTGGACAGCAGCGGGTGCTCAACATCAACACCGAGCTGCGGGTCGACGCCGGCACGTCCGCAGGCATCACCACCATGTCGATGACCAGCACCGACGCTGACATCGACACCTTGTTCAACCTTGCCTGGCAGCGGTGCTGACCGCGCTGGGCTGACCTGCCACGCGCCAGCACCGAGGTCGCCACGACAGGCAGGCGAACAGCGTCGACGGGCACCGAGGCGCATCCGACGGGCGTGGGCAGCGGCTCCGCTGCCCACGCCTCGCGACCGTGCCGCGTCATCGTCCGGTGAGCCGCAGGCCGACCGGGGTGCCCACCGTGCGATGGGCACGCAGAAACCCGTCCACCGACGCCGACCAGGGGAACCGTTCGGCCCGCGCCCGGGCCGCCGCCCGCCGGGCCGACTCCGGACGCCGCGCCAGCTCGACGATCGCGTCGGCGAAGCCGACTCCCCCACCGGTGGCGGCCAGTCCCGCGTCGGCGACCACCTCCGGCAGCGCGCTCTCGGCGGCGACCACCACGGGCGTGCCACTGGCCAACGCCTCCAGCGCGGCCAGCCCGAAGGTCTCCACCGGCCCCGGTGCGACCACCACGTCGGCGCTGGCCATCAACCGGGCGATCTCGGTGCGGTCGTCGACGTAGTTGGCGAAGTGCACCGCCAGGCCGGCGGCTGCGGCCTGTTCACGCAGCCCTGCCTGGCGAGGACCGGTGCCGACGAACACTCCCACCGCCGCGACCCGGCGGCGGCGCAACTGCGCGAGGGCGGCGAGCACCCGTTCCGGACATTTTTCCGCCGACAACCGGGCACAGTGCAGCACCAGCAACTCACCGGCCGGGGCGTACCGCTGCCGGACGGCAGGATCGTAGCACCGAGGATGGAACCGTTCGAGGTCGACGCCGAGCGGGACCCGTACCAGATTGTCGACGCCGATCCGGGCGAACTCGCGGGCGGCCCACCCGGTGGTGCACAGCACCGTGTCGAAGCTGGCGGCGGTGGCGGCGTTGAGCCGGTCGGCGATCCGGGTGGTCAGTCGTGCCGACGCGCGACGTCCGCCGAACGGCAGCCCCAACAGCCCGTCGAGGGTCTCGTGGGACACCATCACCGACGGCACACCGGCACGGCGCGCCCACCGCCCCGTCCACCGAAGCGTGGTCCGGTCGGAGACCTCCAGGCGGTCCGGGGCCAGCTCGGTCAACAACCGGCGTAGCCGCGACCGGGCCACCAGCACCCGGTAGCCGCCGGTCCCGGGGACCACCGGGCCGGCGAGGGTGATCACCCGGCCCTGGCCGGTCTGTTCGTCCGAGTCCACCGCCCCCGGCATGATCAGCACCGGCTCGTGGCCGGCGGCCAGGTAGCCGGTGCCCAGTTCACGCAGGGCGGTCCGGAGCCCACCGGAGCTGCCGGTGATGAAATTCGCCAGCCGGACGATCCTCATGACGCGGTCACCATGCGCCGAGCATGCGGGCTGCTGGTCGGCCTGCGGTCCACGGACACGTGACGTGTCGGCGAACTGTCGCTGACCGCGAGGTCAGCCCGATCCTGGTCAAGACCAGCCGTACCCGCCCCGTAACGCGTGGCACACCCGGTCGAACCGGGCCCGGTCCAGAATCGCGCCTTCGCGGCGGATGCTGTCCTCCCGCATGGTGAGCACCCGGTCGAGCCGGATCCAGCTGGGTCGGCCGTCCTTGCCCCAGGCGCCCAACGCCAGCCAGTGCCGCTGCCCGTCCCGGTCGGACTGGCTGGACAGCATCAGCCCGAACAGGGTGCGGCTGGTCCGCCCGACGACGAGCACCGGCCGGTCCTTGCCCTGGCGCGGGTCGTCCTCGTACGGCACCCAGGTCCAGACGATCTCGCCGGGATCGGCATGTCCGTCCAGCTCCGGCGCGTAGGACAGTTCCCGTCGCTGCAGCCTCGCCACCTGGCGGGGCCGGGCCGGGCGGGCCGGCTTCGGGGCCCGCTGCGCCGGGACACGCTGCCCGGTGAGTCGGCCAACGGTCGCGGTCACGCCCTGCCAGAGTCTGCCCACGGCGCGACAGCCTAGCCGGATCCCCTCCGTGTCACCGCGCCGGGGCGCGGCGGGGGTGTCACCGGGAGGGCGACGACCGTCGCGGCGGGACGGGTCAGCGCGGTCCTCGCGGTGTCCGCAGGTGCGGCACCGGGACCCGCCGGAAGTCGGTGTCGGACGCCAGGTGGAAGCCGGGGTACGACGGCTGGTTGTAGGTGGTCTGCTGGCGGGCGACCTCGGCCCGGTACTGCGGGTCGTGCATCAGCGTGTACATTTTGCGGTCGGTCACCTCGGTACTGAGGTAGATCCGGACCGCCGCGCTGTCGACCGTACGGACCAGCAACTCCTCCCGCCAGTCGCCGAAGACGTCGGCGACCAGACCCGGATTGCCCTTGGTGTGGTTGTTGGTCCGGGTGCCGTCGGCGGTGAGCAGCCGGCCCCGGCGCCAGTCGGTGATCGTCGGGGTCTGGTCGATCGCGCCGTCGACGATCTGGGTGGTGCCGTCGGCGGCCCACCGGATGCTCATGTTGGTGCCCGGGATCTGGTCGGCGATCCGGGCACCGGTGACGTCGCGCAGGCCGATGCCGCTGACCGCCCAGACCTCGTGGCCGGGCCGGTCGGGGTCGATGTCGCCGATCATGCCCCGACCGGTGTCCACCCCGGTGTAGTCGCCGAAGATCACCTCACCGGTGCCGGCGTCGAGCAGGGCGTGCCCGTACGGCGCCCACGGCCCGCCTTCGAAGACCAGGTAGGCCTCCAGACCGGGTCGGGCCGGGTCGATGTCGGTGACGTGCATGGCGTCGCCGTGGCCGAGCCGGGCCGTGGTGCCCGGCGCGGCGCTGGCCGGCGGCATCGCCGCGAACGCGCTGTAGAGCAGGCTGCCGTCGTGGTCGATGACGGCCGCGCCGTAGACGATCTCGTGACGGCCGTCGCCGTCGACGTCGGCGGCGCTGACCGAATGCTGACCCTGCGTGGTGATGGTGGCGAACTCGTCGTCGGTGCCGTCACGGCCGTGCGGGGAGTCGTTGAACGGATTGCTCATCGGCGTCCAGCCGCTGTCGACGTACCACCGTTGGGTGAGCCGACGCCCGTTCCAGTCGTAGGCGACCAGAGTCGACCGGGTGTAGTAGCCACGGGCGAAGACCGCCGAGGGGCGTACGCCGTCGAGATAGGCCACGGCGGACAGGAACCGGTCGACGCGGTTGCCCGGCTCGATGCGCGCCATCGCGTAGTCGCCCCACATCAGGCCGTCGTCGTGCCGGCCCGGCTTGTACGGGATCGTCTGCAGTTCCCGGCCGGTGGCACCGTCGAAGACCGTCAGGTACTCGGGGCCGTCGACGATGAAGCCCTCGAAGGCACGCAGGTTGTTGCGCGCGCTGCGCGACGGGGCGTACGTGTCGACGAAGTGGTCGACCAGGGCCCGTGCGTCCGCGTCCGACAGCGGGTACGCGTACGTCGGCGCCAGCCCGAACGCCTGTTCCAGGGTGGCCGGCCAGTTGCCGGCGACCACCTCCGGATGCGTGTGCCAGCCACGGAACATCCCGACCAGGTGTTCGTGGTAGTCGGCGGCGGACATGCGGTGGTCGTCGGTGTGGGTGTGGCCGGCCCGGCGGTCGGCGGCCGGCATGGTGACGTACCGCTCGCTGGCCACCTGGCCGTCGGACCGGTAGCGGATGCTCTTCGTGCCGGGGGCGGTCTTGAGCATCAGTTCGGCGCGGCCGTCGCTGTCGAAGTCGTAGACCAGGAACTGGGTGTAGTGCGCCCCGGCCCGGATGTTGACGCCCAGGTCGATGCGGTGCAGCAGGGTGCCGTCGAGGCGGTACGTGTCGAGGTAGACCGGCCCGGTGTAGCCGACCTGGGAGACGTCCTTGGAGTTGGACGGGTCCCACTTGACGACGAACTCGTACCGGCCGTCACCGTCGACGTCGCCGACGCTCATGTCGTTGGCGGCGTAGGTGTACGGCTCACCGGCCGGGGTGACCCCGTCGGCCGGGCGGCGCAACGGCAGGTCGTGGTACGCCTGCGACCAAGGGGTGACGACGGCGCTGCGGTCGACCTCGCGACCACGGACGAGGGCGGCGACCTGGTACCGGGCGCCGGCGGCGGGGGCGGCGGTGTCCAGGTGGTTGGTGCTGTCGGTGACGGTGGCGATCCGTCGGCCGTCCCGGTAGACGTGGAAGTCGACGCCGGTCATGCCGGTGGCCTGCCGACCGGTGACCTCGTCGCCACGCAGCCGCCAGCTGAGGAACACCCCGTCGGCGGTGGCGGCGGCGACCAGGCCCCGGTCGAGATGTTCGAGGTGGACGGCACCCGGCCCGGCACCCGGCGGACCGGGGTGGCCCGGCACGGCCGATGCCGGTGCGGCGGTCAGGGTCGACCCGGCGACGCAGGCCGCGATGATCAGTGCCCTTCCGGTGGTGGGGCGGCGACGGCTCATACCGGGCTCTCCTCGGGTGAGGATGAAACGATACAATGTACTGAAGGTTATGAATATGGTCGACCGACTGTCAAGGGTGGAAACCGCGATCCGCCGGCAATGAATCGTTCCACCATGGCTCCGGCCAGACCGTTCACCGTCGACAATCACCACACGTCGTCGAGTTGTGACCCATCGACCGATCGACTAGGGTCGGCCTTTCATCCGGCGATGCCCAGGCCCGTCACGCGACCGAGCCCGTCAAGCCCGCAACGGCGACAACGAGGTAGGAGATAGACGGTTGAACAACCTCCCGGCACCCCCGTACCGGCACCGGCCGGCACATACCACCCGTACCGCAGCGGCCCGCCTCACCGGTCTCGCCGCCGTCACGGCGCTCACGCTGGCCGCCTGCACGACCGGCGAATCCCTGGAGACCGACGACGGTGGCGCACCGTCCGACGGCACCCTGGTCGTGGCGATCTCCAGCGAACCGGACAGTCTGGACGTGCACGTCTCCACCGCCTCACCGACGTTCCTGGTGCTGGAGAACGTCTACGACACCCTCGTCGAGCCGGCCCCCGACCTCAGCTTCCAACCCGCCCTGGCCACCGAGTGGGAGGTCAGCGACGATCTGCTGACCTGGACCTTCCACCTGCGTGAGGGCGTCACCTGGCACAACGGACGCGAGTTCGTCGCCGACGACGTGGTGGCCAGCTTCGACCGGATCACCGACGCGGAGACCGCCGCGAACGCCTGGCGCTTCGAAACCGTCGACGAGGTACGCGCGGTCGACGACCGTACCGTCGAATTCGTCCTCACCCAGCCGACGCCGAACCTGCTGGCCAACGTCGGCGGGTTCAAGGGGATGGCGATCGTCGCACCCGAGCTGATCGACGGTGACGGGCTGACCACCAACGCGATCGGCACCGGGCCGTTCCGGTTCGTCAGCTACACCCCCGGCGACCGGATCATCCTGGAGGCCAACCAGGACTACTGGGGCGACGGACCGCACGTCGACCGGGTCGAGTTCCGGTTCATCTCCGAGCCGACGACCGCGCTGACCAACCTGCGCACCGGCGCGGTGCACCTGACAAACAACGTGCCGCCGCAGGAGGTCGCCACCCTGCGCGACGACCCGGCGGTCGAGCTGGGCCAACTGGCCAGCAACGACTACTGGTACTTCACCTGCAACTTCGACCGGGCGCCGTTCGACGACATCGACGTGCGGCGGGCACTGTCCTTCGCCATCGACCGGGAGCAGGTCGCCCAGGCCGCGTACTTCGACGCCGCCACACCGGTGCAGTCGGCGATGCCGCCGGGCAACTTCTGGGCCACCGACTACGCCCCGTTCAGCTACGACCCGGACCAGGCCCGCGAACTGCTCGCCGGGGCCGGCGTGACCGACCTGAGCATGGACCTGATGCTCACCAACGAGTTCCCACACACTCTTGCGGCCGCCGAGGTGCTCGCCAGCCAGTGGGGCGACGTCGGCGTCGACGTCGAGATCCGCACCCTGGACTTCGCCAGCTGGCTCGACGAGCAGGGCGCCGGCAGCTACGACTGCTACGTCCTGGGCTGGTTGAACAACCTCGACGGCGAGTACGCCTACTACGGCCAGCACCACTCGACCGGCTCGTTCAACTTCCACGGGTACGCCAACCCGCAGGTGGACCAGCTGCTCGACCAGGCACGGGCCACCGTCGCCGACGCGGACCGCAAGCCGCTGTACGACCAGGCCGCCCGGTTCATCATCGACGACGTCAGCTACGGCTACCTCTACAGTCCACAGGCCTCGCTGGCCTGGGTGCCGCAGGTGTCCGGGGTCGAGATGCACCCCGACGGAAAGACCCGACTGCGCACCGTACGGCTCGGCGGCTGAGCCGGCGCGATGGCGCGCTTCCTGCTGTGGCGGGCGCTGCAGGCGGTGATCGCGATGCTCGGGGTGAGCGTCGCGGTGTTCCTCATCGTGCATCTGGTGCCCGGCGACCCGATCCGGCTGGCCCTGGGCACCCGCTTCGACGAAAGCCTGTACCAGGCGATGCGGGCCCGGGCCGGGCTGGACCAGCCGATCGTCGTCCAGTACTTCCGGTGGCTGGGCCGGGCGCTCACCGGTGACCTGGGGGTCAGCTTCCGCAGCGGTGAGCCGGTGACCCTGCTGCTGCTGGCCCGGCTCGGCCCGACCAGCCTGCTCGCCGGCGCCGCGCTCACCGTCGCGCTGGCCATCGCGCTGCCGCTGGGGATCATCTCGGCGGTGCGCTCCGGATCGCTGATCGACCGGGTCGCCACCGCGTTCAGCCAGCTCTGGGTCTCGGTGCCGGACTTCTGGAGCGGGATCATGTACATCCTGCTCTTCGCCCTGGTGCTGGGCTGGCTGCCGGCCTCCGGTTACGTGTCCCCGTTGGACGATCCGGTGCGGGCGCTGCGGCACCTGGTGCTGCCGGCGCTGACCGTCGGGCTGATCTCCGGCTCGGTGCTGACCCGGTTCGTCCGCTCGGCGGTGCTGGAGGCGCTGCACCAGGACTACGCGCGTACCGCCCGGGCCAAGGGGCTGTCCCGCTGGCAGACGGTCCGCCGGCACGTGCTGCCCAACGCCTGGATCCCGATCGTCACCGCAGTCGGCCTGCAGCTCGGCTTCCTGCTCGGCGGCGTCGTCATCGTCGAGGTGATCTTCGAGTGGCCGGGGCTGGGCCGGCTGGCGTACGACGCGGTGGTGCGCCGCGACTACAGCCTGTTGCAGGGCGCGGTGCTGGCCGTCGCGCTGATGTTCCTCGTCGTCAACTTCCTGGTGGACCTGCTCTACAGCTACCTCGACCCCCGGGTGCGCCACCGGTGACCCGCCGACTGTTCACCCTGCTGCTGGGCAACCGGCTGGCACTGGCCGGGCTGCTGGTGCTCACCGGGCTGGCCGTGGTCGCCGCGTTCGGTCCGTGGCTGGCCCCGTACGACCCGAACGCCATCGACGTGCCCGGCCGGTTGGCCGCACCGTCGCCCGCCCATCCGTTCGGCACCGACAACCTGGGCCGCGACGTGCTCAGCCGGGTGCTGGTCGGTGCCCGGGTGTCGCTGCAGGTGGGGATGGTCGCGGTCGGCATCTCGCTCGCCGCCGGGTTGGCGATCGGCCTGGTCGCCGGCTACTACGCGGGCGCGGCCGACGCGGTGCTGATGCGCACCATGGACGTCCTGTTCGCGTTCCCGGCGATCCTGCTCGCCATCGCCGTTCTGGCGATCCTCGGGCCCGGCATCACCAACGCGATGATCGCGATCGGCATCGTCTACACCCCGATCTTCGCCCGGATCGTGCGGGCCGCGACCATGGTCGCCACCACCCAGCTGTACGTTCTGGCGGCCCGCGCCGTCGGTGCCGGTGATCTGCGAATCCTCGTCCGGCACGTGCTGCCGAACATCGCCGCGCCGGTGATCGTGCAGACCTCGCTGAGCCTGGCCTTCGCCATCCTGGCCGAGGCGGCACTGTCGTTCCTCGGCCTCGGGGTGCAGCGCCCCGACCCGGCCTGGGGCCGGATGCTCGCCGAGGGCCGCGACTTCGTCAGCCTGGCCCCGTGGATGGGCATCTTCCCCGGCCTGGCGATCCTGCTGACCGTGTTGGCGTTCAACGTGGTCGGCGACGGGCTGCGCGACGCGCTCGACCCACGGCAGCGCTCCGTCATCGAGTCGAGAGGGCAGGGCGGATGAGCGGCGACCCGACGGGCGACGCCCCGGCCACCGGAGACCCGGTGCTGTCGGTACGCGACCTGACGGTGCGCATCGGCACCCGACGCGGCGTCGCCCGGGTGGTCAATGGGGTCAGCTACGACGTGCACGCCGGCGAGACCCTCGCCATCGTCGGCGAATCCGGTTCCGGCAAGACGGTCGCCGCGCTGGCGGTGATGGGGCTGCTCGACGAGCCGGCCCGGGTCGGTGGGCAGGCCCTGCTGGACGGCACCGACCTGCTGGCCCTCGACGAACGGCAGTTGCGCCGGGTCCGGGGCAACCAGATCGCGATGGTCTTCCAGGACCCGATGACGTCGCTGAATCCGGTAAAGACCATCGGGTCGCAGCTGGTCGAGCCGATCGTGCTGCACGGCCACGCCACCGGTGCCGCCGCCCGGGACCGGGCGGCCGACCTGCTCGACCAGGTCGGCCTGCCGGACGCCCGCCGCCGGCTCGACGACTACCCACACCAGTTCTCCGGCGGCATGCGCCAACGGGTCATGATCGCCATGGCGTTGGCCTGCGAGCCACGGGTGCTGCTCGCCGACGAGGCGACCACCGCGCTGGACGTCACCACCCAGGCACAGATCCTCGACGTCGTCGCCGGGCTGCAGCAACGGCTCGGGCTCGCCGTCGTGTGGATCACCCACGATCTCGGGGTGGTGGCCGGCATCGCCGACCGGGTCGCGGTGATGTACGCCGGCCGGATCCTGGAGGAGGCCGGCGTCGACAACCTGTACGCCGCACCCCGGCACCCGTACACCATCGGGTTGCTGTCGGCGGTGCCGCGCGTCGGCGTCGAGCGGCCACGTCGGCTGGCGACCATCGGCGGCCAGCCACCGGACCCGACGGCGTTGCCGCCCGGATGCGCGTTCTACCCGCGCTGCGGCTACCGGCACGACGAGCGGGCGGCCAGCGAGGTGCCGCCGCTGCGTACCGTTGCCGCCGGCGGGCACCGGGTGGCCTGCTTCTACGACGTACCGGCAGGCCAGGATGGCTGAGCATGGGCCGCTGCTGCGGGTGACCGACCTGCAGGTGCACTTTCCGCAGCGCGGCATGGGCCGGTCGGCCCAGCCGATTCGGGCCGTCGACGGGGTCAGTTTCGACATCGCCGCCGGCGAGACCCTCGGCCTGGTCGGCGAGTCCGGCTGCGGCAAGAGCACCACCGGGCTGGCGGTGCTGCGGCTGGTCGAGCCCACCTTCGGCACGGTCACCCTGGGCGACGTCGAGCTGACCGCGCTCGGTCTGCGCCGGATGCGGGCGATGCGCCGGCACCTGACGATGATCTTTCAGGATCCGTACGCCTCACTCGACCCACGGATGTCGGTCGGTGCGATCATCGCCGAGCCGTTGGACGTGCACGGCCTGCACAAGGGCGCGACGGCCCGCCGGCACCGGGTCGGTGAGCTGCTGGAACTGGTCGGCCTGGACCCCGACCACGCCAACCGGCATCCGCACGAGTTCTCCGGCGGGCAGCGCCAGCGCATCGGGATCGCCCGTGCGCTGGCCGGGGAGCCGGACCTGATCGTCGCCGACGAACCGATCGCCGCCCTGGACGTGTCGATCCAGGCGCAGATCATCAACCTGCTGGAGGACCTGCGCGACTCGCTCGGGCTGGCGTACCTGTTCGTCGCCCACGACCTGGCCGCCGTCGGGCACCTCAGCGACCGGATCGCGGTGATGTACCTGGGTCGGATCGTCGAGATCGCCGACCGGGCCACCCTGTTCACCCGGGCGGCCCACCCGTACACCCGGGCGCTGTTGTCGGCGGTGCCGGTGCCGGACCCGGTCGCCGAACGCTCCCGCCAGCGGATCATCCTGCAGGGCGCTGTCCCCTCCCCCGCCGATCCGCCGAGCGGCTGCCGGTTCCGGACCCGCTGCCCGGCCGCGTTCGACCGCTGCGCCGTCGACGATCCGGCCCTGACCGTACGCGGCGACGGTCACCTGGCCGCCTGCCATCTCGTCGACGAGCGTCGCGGTTGAGTCAGTCGGTCAAGTCGAACGCCCCGAGCTTCGCGCCACCGATGAACGCCTGCCACTCAACCTGTGTGAACGTCAGGATCGGCCCCTGCCCCCGGGCCTTGGTGTCCCTTACCCCGACAGCGTTCCCGCCCAGGTCAGCGACCTCCACACACGACCCGTTGTTGCCGGATCGACTGGACTTGAACCACTTAACCGAGTCCATCCTTTTTCTCCTGAATCAATCGGATCGACTCCCTGGGCGACAGCGCCAGGGAGAGCAGGTGATCGAACACGCCCGTGAGCCGCCGAATCTCCTCTGGCGACTCCAGGAACAATTCTCCCGCCAGGGTCTCAATGTAGCCAAGAGGCGGATCACCATCCACGAACGTCAGGACCTCGAACCCACCGTGCACGGCGAGGTGGGCACCGGCGGCGAGCGTCAGGACCTGCACGGTGACGTTGGGTAGCGCGGAGACCTTGATGAGGTGGTCCAGTTGCTCGCGACGAAGATTGACGTCGCCGACCTCCAACATCAACGACTGCTCCGTGATGGTCGCCTGCAGCCGAAGCGGCGGCTGGCGCAGCGTCAGCACCTCCTGACGCTTGAGACGCGCCTCGACACGCTGAACGATCTCCTCTTGGTCGGTCTCCCGACCGATGCGGATCACCGATTCGGCGTACGCGCGGGTCTGGATGAGCCCAGGGATGAGGGTCGGCTGGAACTGCCGAAGATCCGTAGCCTCAGCCTCGTAGGCGATGAACGTGGCGTAGCGGGCCGGCAGCGTGTTGAGCCGCTGCCACCAGCCCTGTTCCCGCACCTGCTCGGCCATGTTACGGAGCGCCAGCCCGTGCTCTTCGTCGTGTGGGACGCCGTAGGCGACGAGGATCTCCAGCACATCGCGCGGACGCGGCTTGATGTCGCCGGACTCGATACGGGCGATCCGCTGCTGCGAGCACTTGAGCAGCTTGGCCGCGTCTCCCTGCGTGAGACTGCGTGCCTCGCGTAGTCGCCGCAGCTCCCTGCCGAGACGGCGAGACCGAGGCGTCGGTGGAGTGAAACCGGCCATGCGTTGATCCTCCCTTATGCGCCACCAGCGAGTCCACGTAGGCATCGCGGCCTGACACTTGCCTACATCGTACGATGCTGCATCACTATCGGACAGTAGGCCGCGACGCAAAACGGCGACAGGTCGCACTCGTACGCATTTCTCGGCAGACGAGACAGGTGATCAAATGGACTCGGCCCTCGGGACGGTTACTTCTGAACAGATTCGCGAGGTGCAAAAATCGTTGGGTCGTCGACTAGCTCACTGGCGCAAGGCAGCCGGCATGACCCAGGCTGCCCTCGCCAAGCGGACCGCCTACTCCCGAAGTGCAGTAGCTAATGTAGAGATCGGCCGAGAATCAATACCCCGTAGCTTCTGGGAACGAGCCGATCGCGAACTTGGCGCCGGAGGAACGCTGGTGGATGCGTTCGACAAGCTCCACACCCTGGTCAACACGCTCCGGGCACATCGAACGTGGGCCGCCGAACAGGACAGACTGCGACGCCGTCAGGCAGCCGCGCCGACGTATCCGGCTGACGGATGGATGGCCAGTTCAGCCGGCTGTGAATGCGCGCTCACGATCGCTCGATGGGGCAGGCAGGAAGTTCTCGCGTTGAGAGAGGCATTGCGGCTCAGCGTCGAAGCGTTCGCCGAACGGATTCGCGTCGCCACTTCGACCGTCACCGCGTGGGAGGACCACAGGCAGCCCACGCAGCCCAGTCTGGCGATGCAGGCGGCTCTCGACGACCTACTCAAGATCGCCGATCAGGATGTCCGCACCCGCTTCACCAAGATCCTTCGGATGCCGCCAGCATCCAGCGACCTTCTTGACGCGCCTGAAGTCTGATCGCCAGGTAGTGAGGACTGTGCGTGCCTGGTCAGAGCAGGCGGGCCACCTCGTCGCGCATCACCTCGGTGGAGCCGCCGCCGATGGCCAGGAACCGCACGTCGCGGGCGATCCGCTCCACCGGTCCGTCCTGCACGAACCCGGCACCGCCGAGAAACTGCACCGCACTGTACGCGATCTCGTTGGCCAGCTCCGGCAGCTGTGACTTGAGCACGGCGGCGTACGCCCGCGTGTCGGCACCCCGGTCGGCCTGCGTGGCGGCGTGGTACAGCAGCGTCTTGCCGGCGGCGAGCCGGCCGACGAGGTCGGCGACCCGGTGCCGGATCGCCTGCTTGTCCCAGAGCACCCCGCCGTACGCGGGTCGGAGCCGCACCGAGGCCAGGACCGCGGCCAACGCCGCCTCGGCCAGCCCGACCGCCTGCGCGGCCAGGCAGAGCCGCTCGTGGTCGAGGCCGGCCATCATCAGCGCGAAGCCGTCTCCTTCGGCGCCGATCCGGGCGTACGCCGGCACCCGGCAGCCGGTGAGGACCAGTTCGCCGGTGTCGGAGCTGTGCCAGCCGGACTTGTCGAAGGTGCGCCCGTTGGCCAGGCCGGGGGTGTCTCGTTCGACGGCGAACAGCGACAGTCCGTGCCGACCGGGTCCGCCGGTGCGGGCCACGACGAGGAAGATCCCGGCGATGTTGGCGTTGGTGATGAACGTCTTGGTGCCGTCGAGCTGATAGCTGTCCCCGTTGCGGCGGGCCCGTACCGCCAGCCGGGTCAGGTCGGAGCTCGCGTCCGGTTCGGTCACCGCGAGCGCGGCGACGGTACGCCCGGCCAGGATCCCCGGCAGCCAACGGTCGATCTGCCCGGCCGTGCCGGCGCGCGCCAGGTGCAGCGCCGAGAAGTCGGTGTGGGTACCGACCGAGCTGGCCACCCCGCCGAAGGTGGACCGGGCCAGTTCCTCGTTGAACACCACCGCGCCCCGGACGCCGGCACCCCCGCCGCCGAGCTCCGGCGGAAACGACAACCCGAGCAGGCCGAGCTCACCGAGGCGGGCGAAGGCTGCGGGTGGCACCCGCCGTTGCCGTTCCCAGTCGGGCGCGGCGGGCACGATGTCGCGGGTGACCACCTGGCGGGTGAGGGTGCGCAGCGCCCGATGCTCCTCCGCGAGAAACGTGGCGTCCAGGTCGAGGCCGGCGAGGATCCGGTTGTCACCGGCCATCGGCGGCTCCCGGCGACGCGGCGTCGGCCTGCACCCGGTCGGGGCGCGGATCCCGCCACTGGATCGCCCGACCTTGACGGAGCTGGGCGATCGGGTTACCGGCCCGGTCGTGCAGTGTCGACTCGTCGACGCAGAAGCCGGCCGTCGACCAGACCGTCCGGTTGGTCACGTGGTGCCATTGGCCGGCGACGTCACCGAGGTCGGGGGCGAAGTGGATGGTGAAGTCCACCGAGGGCACGAAGTGCGGCGGCTCGGCCAGGGCGAACAGCCCCGGCGGCAGCGCGTCGAGGTAGACCGAGGCGACGGCGTGCGGGCCGAGCGTCTCACCCAGATCGGTCTGCGGCGAGATGCGGACCCAGGCGGCGGTGCCGTCGGTGAGGCTCGGCGGGCCGGCGGCCCGCACGTCCAGTTGGGCGCTGTAGGCCAGCGGCCGGTGCCGGGGCGCGTACGCCGGCAACTGCTCGGGGTCGCCCCACGGTGCCGGATCCTCGCGACGACGCCAGCTGAACTCCTGCCCGACCGGCACCAGGGACGCCAGCGCATGCACCCGGGCCCGGCCCTGCTGGGCCAGGGTGATCCGCAGGCTGGCGGTGGACCGGCCCCGGTGCAGCGTCTCGGTGATCAGCTCCACCGGACCGGGGCGCACCCCGGCCACGAAGTGCATGGTGACGGCCTGCGGGGCGAAGCCGTCGACGCTGTCGGCGGCCTCGACGACCCGGCCGAGGACGAAGCCGCCGAAGATGCCCTGCATGCCGAGCCACCGCTGGGTGAAGACCGGAGCGCCCATCCGGCTACTTCTCCACTCGGACGTAGTCGCCCGGCCGTGGTGCCGGTCCGGTGCCGAGTCGCCGCCAGCCGGACAGGTCGGCGCTGACCACGTCCCCGGTGGCCCCGCCGGGGATCTGATCGCCGGGCGTCCAGGTGGCACCGGGCAGGTCCGGCAGTGCGGCTCCCGGTCCGAGGTGGACGGTTTCGGCGACCGGCGCGGCACCGGCGGGCAGCGCGTCGGCGGGATGGAACACCGCCGGGCCGCCGAACCAGGCGAGCACGGTGGCACCGCCGGGTGCCGTCATCCGGGTCCGGACCGCGCCGGCCGGGATGTAGGTCAGGTCGCCACGCCGGTAGGTGGCGTCACCGAGGTGCAGCTCCCCGGCGAGCACGACGAACTCCTCGTCGACAAGGTAGCCGCCAGCGACGTCGCGGGAGAAACCGGGCGGGAAGTGGCCGTGCACGACGAACGCCCCCGACCGGGAGGCCAGCCGGGTGAGGTGGAAACCGAGGTTGGCACCGGGCATCGGCACCTCCTGCCACGGATGCCGCGCCGCGGTCAGGTCGACCTGCTCCGGCCGTGGAGCGCGTGGGGCACGGTTGCCGCCGCTCATCCCAGGCCCGCCCGTTCGGCCAGGGTCAGCGTACGGCGGGCGCCACGCAGCACCGCCGCGTCGACCAGCCGGCCGGCCGCGTCCAGCATCACGCCAGTGCCGTCGGCGGTGGCCGCCTCGAGCAGGGCGATGGTGTCGCGGGCCGCCCGGATCTCGGCGGCCGTCGGCGTGTAGACGTGATGCACCACCGGCAGCTGGTTCGGGTGGATGCAGGCCCGGCCGACGAAGCCCTGCCGGCGCAGCCGGCGGGTCGAGGCGTCCAGCGCCGCCTCGTCGGCGGTGATCCGGGAAACCGGGCCGACCGGCGGGTGGATGCCGGCGGCGGCGCTGGCCACCACGACCTGGCTGCGGGTCGGGGCGAGTTCGGCGTCGTCGGCGCCCGGTTCCAGGCCGAGTTCGCCGGCCAGGTCGACCTCACCGAGCTGCAGCTGGTACACCCGGGGCTGCCGGGCGATGGCCGCGATGTCGAGCAGCGCGGCGGCGGTCTCCACCATCGGCATCAGCAGCGTGTCGTGGTCGGCGGCGTCGGCGAGCACCCGGGCGGCGGCAGCGACCTCGCTGGCAGTGCCGACCTTGGCCAGTACCACGCCGGTGAGCCCCGGCTGGCCGGCGACGGCCCGTAGGTCCGTGTCGCGCAGCGGGCCGGAGTTGACCCGTACCCAGATCGGCAGGTCGCCGGGTCCGGCGGTGAGCCAGCCGACGACGGCCTCGCGGGCGGCGGCCTTGCCGGCCAGCGGCACCGCGTCCTCCAGGTCGACGATCAGCGCGTCGGCGCCGCGCCGCGCCGCCTTGGCCAGCTTGTCGGCGGCGTGGCCGGGCACGTACAGGTAGGACCGGGGGGGCACCGGGTCGCCCATCAGACGGTCACCTCGCCACGTACGAGGGCCTTCGCCACGACGGTACGCAGCACATCGTTGGTGCCTTCGCCGATGCTCATCAGGATCGCGTCGCGGTACAGCCGCTCCACTTCGAACTCGGTCGAGTAGCCGTAACCTCCGTGGATCTTCATCGCGTCGATGGCGGCCTCCAGGGCGACCTCCGAGCAGAAGATCTTCGCCATGCCGGTCTGCGCGTCGGCGCGACCCTGGCGGACCGCGTCGGCCGACCAGTACGCCATCAGCCGGGCCGCCTGCACCTGGGTCGCGATGGTGGCGAGCTTGAGCTGGATGGCCTGGAACTCGGCGATGTGCTTGCCGAACGCCTTACGTTGGCGGGCGTAACCGAGGGCCTCCTCGTGGGCCCGCTGGGCGATGCCGACCGACCGGGCGGCGATGTTGACCCGGCCCCATTCCAGGGCGGACAGCGCCTGCTTGAGACCGATCCCTTCGACGCCGCCGAGCAGCCGGTCGGCGGGCACCCGGACGTCGTCGAGCAGGATCTCGCAGGACTCGGTGCCCTTGTAGCCGAGTTTGGGGATGTCCTTGGTGACGGTGAAGCCGGGCAGGTCGGCGTCGATCAGCAGGATGCTCATGCCCTTGTGTGCCGGGCTGGCCTGCGGGTCGGTCTTGACCAGGACCGGCAGCGGGTCGGCGTACCGGGCATTGGTGATCCAGATCTTGGTGCCGTTGACCACGTAGTGGTCGCCGTCGCGGCGGGCGGTGGTGCGGATGCCCTGCAGGTCGGTGCCGGCGTCGGGTTCGGTCAGCCCGATGCCGGTGCGCCGTTCACCGGTGGCCAGAGCGGGCAGGTACGCCTGCTTCTGCTCCTCGGTGCCGTGCATGGCGATCATGCGGCAGGCCAGCGAGTGGCTGCCGAGGATGCCGGCGATGCCCATCCAGCCCCGGGAGATCTCCTCGAAGACCAGGGCGAACGAAACCGGATCGAGGTCGAGGCCGCCGTAGGACTCGGGGACGGTGACGCCGAACAGGCCCATGTCGGCCATGCCTTTGACGATCTCCGTCGGGTAGCGGCCGGTCTGCTCCCATTCCCGGGCCACCGGGATTATCTCGCGGTCCACGAAGGAGCGCAGCAGCTGCTGGAACTCGCGCTGTTCCTCGGTGAGGGTGAAGTCCATCGGGGTCTCCTGGGTGGTCGGCGGGCTCAGCGGGGATCGGCCGGCGTGGGTCGGCGTGGCGTGGGTCGACGGAAGACCGGCAGGGCGCGGCCGTCGGGCAGGTCGACCCAGTCGACGGTGACCGGGTCGCCGATCCGCCAGCCGGCATCGTCGGCGTCATCGTCCGGCCCGGTGCCGGGGCTGAAGCCGTCGAGGCGGGTGAGTAGCAGCGGGCCTTCGGCGAGCCGGACCCGGGCGATGGTGTACGGCACCGCCAGGTCGCGGCGCGGCGCCCGGTGCACGACGGTGAACGTGTCGACGGTGCCGTCGCCGCTGGCTTCGGTGAAGCCGAGCCGCGTGGTGTCGCCGCAGCGGACGCAGACCGCGCGGGGCGGATGCTGATGGTGACCGCAGCCGGTGCAGGTCTGCAGCACGAGGCGGTGTTCACAGGTCGCCTGCCACCAGTCGGCGGTCAGGTCGTCGGCGGGTGGTACCTCGGGCAGCGGGTTCATCACGACACCCCCAGCACGACGGTGGCGTGGGTGGACAGGATCGCGCCGGTGCCGTGCGCGACGGCGATCCGCGCGCCCGGCACCTGCCGGGCACCGGCCTCGCCGCGCAGCTGGCGGACCGCCTCGACCAGCAGCAGCACCCCGAACTGGCCGGGGTGGCAGTACGACAACCCGCCGCCGGAGGTGTCCAGAGGCAGGTCACCGCCGGGGCGGATCCGGCCGCCGGCGATGTAGTCGAGCACCTCGCCCTCGCCGCAGAAACCGAGAGCTTCGACGCTGAGCGCGGCGGTGATGGTGAACGAGTCGTACACCTGCAGCACGTCGACGTCGGCGGCGGTGATCCCGGCCCGGGCGAACGCCTCCGCGCCGGCCTCGCGGGCCCCGGTGTCCAGGATGTCGTCGGCGGCGGTCATCGACGTGTTGGTGGAGCGTTCGCCGTAGCCGAGCACCGCGACCGGCACCCGGCGCAGGTCACGGGCCCGGTCCGCGCTGGTCAGCACGATCGCGCCGCCGCCGTCGGTGACCAGGCAGCAGTCGGCGACGGTCAGCGGGGTGCAGACCGTCGGGGCGGCCCGCACCTCGTCGACGGTCAGCGGCGGCGCACCGTGGCGGTAGGCGGCCGGGTTGAGCCGGGCCCATTCGCGGGCGGCGACGGCGATCTCGGCCAGCTGCTCCGGGCTGCCGCCGTAGCGGTGCAGGTACGCCTGGGCGGCCATCGCGTAGTAGGAGATCGGGAACAGCGGCGCGTACGGCGTCTCGAACTGCGCCTCCGGGGTGTGCTCCTCGATCACCCCGGCGAGGCTGCGCGAGCGCGCCGACCGCTGGTTGGAGGCAAAGCTGACCACCACGACGCTGGCCTGGCCGGCGTCGATGGCCTGCACGGCGCGGGCCACCATCATCTCGGCGGCGCTGCCGCCGACGAAGCTGGCCTCGACCCAGCGGGGCCGCAGCCCGAGGTGGTCGGCGAGCGCGGTGGTCGAGAAGCGGGAGATGCCGGTGGTGGCCAGCCCGTCGACGTCGGCGAGGGTGAGCCCGGCGTCGGCCAACGCCCGGGTGACCGCCTGGGTCTGCAGGGTCAGCGTCGACGCGGTGGTGACCCCGAGGTCGGATTCGGCCGCCCCGACGATCGCCACCGCCGCCCGGTCCCGCCCGGTCACGGCACACCGTCGGCGGTGCCCGCGCCTGGTCCGTCGGCGGTGCCGAGCAGGACGACAGCCCGGGCCGGCCGGGCCGCCGGACGTTCGGGGCCGTAGTCGCTGGCGGCGATGACGGCGGCCAGTTCGACCTCGATCCGGTCGCCGTCGACCTTGACCACCGTGCCTGTGCAACGCACCGTCTCACCGGCGAACATCAGGTTGCGGAAGGTGAAGGAGAGCTGCCGCACGAAGCAGTACGGCCCGAAGGCGTCCTGTACCAGTTCGACGAAGAGCGCGCCGAAGACCTGGCCGTCGACGACCGGGCCGGGCACCTTGGCGGCCGCCACGAACTCCGGGTCGTAGTGCAACCGGTACCAGTCCCAGGTGGCGCCGGCGTAGGCGACCATGTCGGCCAGGGCGATGGTGCGTTCCAGCCCCGGCAGGGTGTCACCGACCTGCGCGATCACGTCGGATCACCGCCCATCGCGACCAGGATGATGGTTTCCTCGTTGACCGCCAGCAGTTCGCCGTGCTGGTTGGTGTAGGTGGCCCGGGAGCCGACGACCAGCATGTCGCCGCCGCCCCGGGTGCGTTTCTCGGTCAGGTCGTGGATCTCCCAGGTCGCGGTGATCACGTCGTCGGGACGGACCCGCCGGTGGAAGGTGTACGTGTTGCCGCCGCGTACCTGCCGGGTGCCGGGCACGTCCAGGTGCCAGGAGTGGCCGGCGTAGCCGTCGGAGGCCATCGGCAGCCCGGTGTACTGGCCGGTCTCGCAGATCAGCGTCGGCGGGGCGGTCACCCCGGGCAGGCCGTGCGCCCGGGCGTAGTCGCCGTCGCGGTAGATCGGATTGTCGTCGCCGACCGCCATCGCGAAGTAGCGCCCGGCGGCCGCACCGAGCGCCTCCGGCGCGGTGTAGACCTTGCGGGTGCCGAGCAGCGCCCGCAGCTCGTCGGTGAGCAGACCCATCAGCTACCTCCAGCGGTGCTCGGCCCGTCGGCGGGCTCGACCCGGTCGACGGCCAGCTCGGCCGGTTCGTCGGCGGGCTCGGGGTAGACGGCGGTCGGGAAGACCTCCAGCAGGAACTCGGGGCGCAGCAGCGCCGCGCAGATCGCCCCGGTCGACGCCGGCCAGGGCGGGCTGAGCAGCCGCTCGCGTACCCCGGCGACCGCCCGGTAGTCGCCGATCGCCGAGGCGACGCAGAATTCGGTGGTCTCCACCAGGTCCTGCGGGCCGAGCCCGGCGTGGTCGAGCAGTTCGCGGATCGCCCCGTAGGTCACCTCGGCCTGCGCGCCGATGTCGTCGGGGTGCAGTGCCTGCTGGGTCCGCATGTCCAGGGCGGCGAAACCGGACATGTACAGGGTCCGGCCGGCCTTCACCCCGGGGGCGTAGGTCAGCGAGTCGTACCGCGACCAGCCGGGGTTGACCAGTTCCAGCGGATGCCGCGACGCGGTGACGTCGATCGCGACCAGCGCATCGGGATGGTGCAGCCGGCTCATCAGGATGCCACCGGCTCCCGGGTAGACGCCGGCACCGCCGAGCCGTTCGGCGCGGACCCGGTGGGTTCTGCGGTACACCTCTCGGGTCGCCGGGGTGGAGTAGTCGTAGGTGGTGACGGCGGCGTCGAGCGACAGACCGGCGGCGACGAGCAGGTCCTGCGCCCGGTCCAGGCAGTACGCGTACTGGCTGACGAAGTCGCCCGGGTGGACCACCTCGCCGGTGGCGTCGACCGGCAGCATGGTCGGCAGGTAGACGGCACCGTCGTGGCCGCCGCGCACCGGTGAGGGCACCCAGCTGCCGGCGGCTCGCGGTTCGCTGGCGACAAGCAACTGGCCGCCGCCGCCGACGGCGTGCAGTTCGATCTCGATCAGCGCGGCCCGGCGGACCAGCCGCTCGACCACGACGGTACGGACCACCGGCTGGTGCTCGCCGAACACCTCGGCGCGCACGGCGGCCGCGGCGGCGTAGTCGTCGAGGCCGGCCACGGTGACGTTCTCGGTCACCCGGGTGACGTCGGCCGGTCCGTAGCCGGCGGCTTCCAGGATGGTCAGCACCTTGCGGTACGCGGTGGCGGTCTGGGTGGCCAGGTCACCGCCGACGGTCATCTTGCCGAGCGTGGTGTCGAGCGCGGCGGCGGTGTGCCCGGAGGTCCAGGCGGCGTCGCCGTCGGCCAGCCCGAGGCAGAAGGTGAACCCGTCGTACGGGAACCAGGGGAAGTCGGCGGGTCGGATCGCGGCGGGCGGCACGGGCGTCTCCCTGGTCAGTCACCGGCGGCGGCCAGCGCCGCCATGATCGGGTCGAGGTCGTCGAGGTCGTCGAGGCGGCGCAGCAGGTCGACGACGGGCGCGCCGGCCGGGCCGGCGTTGCCGAGGAACTTGGCGGCCAGTTCGTCGTCGGTCAGCGGGGTGTCCGGGCCGCCGCCGCTGCGCGGCACCGCGCCGCGTACGGTCGTGCCGTCGGCCAGGGTGACCACGACGGCACCGGGGGCGTCGGCGGCGTGCCCACCGGTGGCGACGATCCGCCAGTGCAGCCGGGCCGCGAGGGCGGTCACGTCGGCGCGGTCGATGACGTCGGGCCGGTAGCTGGCGGTGGTCAGGTCGCCGTCGAGCAGTGTCGCGGCGACGCTCCACGGCAGCGAGAACTTCGCCGCGTACGGGGTGGCCGGCCGGGTCAGGTCCCGGCCGGGCCCGCAGACCGTGGGTGCCGAGTCGGGGTGCACGTCGACGTCGATCCGGGCGATCGCG
Source organism: Solwaraspora sp. WMMA2101 (assembly GCF_049179175.1). Lineage (NCBI taxonomy): Bacteria > Bacillati > Actinomycetota > Actinomycetes > Micromonosporales > Micromonosporaceae > Solwaraspora > Solwaraspora sp. WMMA2101. The sequence goes on from NZ_JBMHMA010000006.1 coordinate 820,838, forward strand.
GCCGGGTCGGCGGGAAAACCGGGCTGGCGGCGGGCGGCGCGGGCGGCGTCGATCGCGGCGTGCGACAGCTGGCAGGCCGGGTAGGGCTTGATGCCGATCCGGAGGGTTTCCCAGCGTTGGCCGAGGCCGGCGATGATCGACGCCGGGTCGACGGGGCCGGCGGCCAGGGCGTCGAAGACGCCGTGCGGGCCGTCGAAGACGTTCGCCGGGCCGGCCGCGCCGGCGGCGGCGAGCCGGGCGGCGAGGATGCCGGCGTGCGAGGCGAAGCCGGGGTGCAGTTGTTTGGTGGCCGCCCCGGTGTGCAGGAAGGCGAGCAGCCCGCCGGCCTGGCTGCCGGCGATGCCGAGCGCGTCGGTGGCGCGGGCGGCGTCCAGCCGCAGCAGCCGGGCGGTGACCAGCGCGCTGGAGAAGACCCCGGCGACCATGGTGGCGTGCAGGCCGCGGGCGTGGAAGCCGTGCGGGGCGGCGGCGGCGACCCGGCAGACCGTCTCGTACCCGGCGATGGCGGCGTGCAGTACGTCGCGGCCGCTGGCGCCGACCTGCTCGCCGACGGCGAAGGCGGCGGGCAGCACCACGGCGGTGGCGTGCACCAGGCCGGCGGCGTGGGTGTCGTCGAAGTCGAGCGCGTGCACCATGGCGCCGGCGGCCAGCGCGGCGGCGGGGGCACCGATCGTGTCCCGGCCACCGAGCAGGGTGGCTTCCGGTGGGCCGCCGAGGTCGCGGGCGACGTGCAGCGCCGGGTCGACGGTGCCGCCGCGCCGGCCGGCCAGGGCGGTGCCAAGGCCGTCGAGCAGGTGCCGTAGCGCGGCCCGCCGGACCGCCGCCGGCGGGTCGAGCGGTCCGGTCGCCCAGTCGGCGAGCGCTGCGGCGATCATGGCGGGCCGGTCATCGGGCGGTGTCCTCGGAACCGGCGGCGGCCGGGCCGGGGCTACGGGGGGTGCCGAACGCGCCGGCGGCGGTCAACTCGGCCAGGGTCTGCGGGTCGAGCCCGAGGATGTCGCCGGTGACGGTGGCGAAGTCCTCGTTGCGTTGCGGCGCGCGGCGGTACGCGGGCGGTTCGGCGCCGACCCGCACCGGGCTGGCGAGCTGCGCCACGGTGCCGAACCGGGGGTGTTCGGTGGTGACCACGAGGTCCCGGGCGGCGGTGTGCTCCTCGGCCAGCGCCGCCGGCACGTCGTTGATCGGCCCGCAGGGGATCGCGGCAGCGTACAGCTGGGTCAGCCACTCCTCGACGGTGCGCTGCCGGAAGATCTGCTCCAGTTCGGCGAGCAGCTCGTCGCGGTTGTCGCGGCGGGTGCCGAAGGTCCCGTACGGCGATCCGGCGGCGGCCCATTCGGGGTGGCCGACGACGTCGGCGAGCCGGGTCCAGAACTTCTCCTTGGCACAGCCGACCACCATCCAGCCATCCTTGGCCTGGAAGACCTGGAACGGCACCAGCGACGGGTGCGCCGAGTGGTGGGTGCGGGCCGGCTGGAAGCCGGCGTTGAGATGCCAGGTGGCCGGGTAGGTGAGCATCGAGATCGCGGTGTCGTAGAGACTGACGTCGCAGTCCATGCCGACGCCGTCGCGGCGGGCGGCGTGCACCCCGGCGAGCAGCGAGATGGCGGCGACGAACCCGCCGGAGTAGTCGACCAGGGACAGTCCGGACTTGGTCGGTGGTCCGTCGGGTTCACCGGTGAGCTCCATCCAGCCGGCGAGTCCCTGCAGGATGTAGTCGTAGCCGGGTTCGGCCCGACGCGGGCCGGTCATCCCGAAGCCGGTCAGCGAGACGCAGACGATCCGCGGGTTGATGTGCTTGAGGTCGTCGTAGCGAATTCGCATCTTCTCCGGCACGTCGCCACGCAGGTTGGAGTAGACGACGTCGGCGACGGCGACGAGCTTCTCGAACACCTCGCGGCCGGCGTCGGTGGTCAGGTCCAGTGACAGGCTGCGTTTGTTGCGGTTGAACGTCTCGAAGAACAGCGAGTCCTCGTCCTCGGCGTACGGCGGCACGTAGCGGCCGACGTCGCCGCCGGCCCGTGGATCCTCGATCTTGATCACTTCGGCGCCGAGGTCGGCCAGGTGTACGGTGCCGAACGGGCCGGCGCCGTACTGCTCCACGGCGATGATCCGGATGTCGGCCAGCGGCGTCATGCTGCGGCTCCCGTCAGCTCGGCGATCAGCGCGATGATCTCGTCCTGGGCGGCTCGGGTCTCGGCGGCGGGCAGCCCGTGGGTGGGTGGACTCAACTTGACCGAGTCGGCGATGCCCGCGTACCCGGCGATCCGCTCGGCAACCTCGGCGCGGTCACCCGCCAGGGTCAGCGTGTCGACCATCCGGTCGCTGACGGAGTCGGCGAGGTGGTCGGCGCCGGCGCCGGCCCGGAACGCGTCGATCACCTGTTGCTGGTCGTCGGCGAGGCCGTGGAAGGCGAAGAAGTCGGCGTAGGTGCGCACGGTGGCGTAGAAGCCGACCAGGCCGGCGGCGCGGCGGCGGGCCAACGCCCGGTCGTCGGCGACCGAGCAGCAGGCGGAGACGACGACGTCGAGGTCGGCGCGGGTCCGGCCGGCCCGGTCGATGCCGGCGGTCAGGTCGGGCAGGATCTGCCCGGCCAGGTACGCCGGAGAGCAGAGTTCGTGGCTGATCCAGCCATCGCCGATCTGCCCGGCCAGCCGGGTCATCAGCGGCCCCATCGCGGCCAGGTAGACCGGGATGCCGGCCGGCGGCACCGGGAACGGGCGTTCGTAGCCGCGGATGCGCATCGGCTCGTACTCGCCGTCGAGCATCATCGGTTCGCCGGTGGCGCAGTTGGCCCAGAAGTGCCGGATGTTGCGGACGGTCTCCCGCAGGTGGGCGACGGGTTTGCCGAAGTCGACGTGGTGCCAGTCCTCGTTGAGTCGCCGGACGCCGGAGCCGAGGCCGAGGATGAACCGTCCATCGGAGAGCTCGTCGAGGTCGAGCGCCTCCAAGGCGGTGATCATCGGGCTGCGGGTGAAGGCCAGCACGATCGAGGTGCCGATCCGGGCGGTCGTGGTGGTGCCGGCCAGCGCGGCGGCGGTGCCGGTTGCGCTACGGTGCAGTTCGGAGACCCAGAGCACCTCGGCGCCGGCCTGCTCGGCGCGACGGCCGGCGGCGGCGAGTTCGGCGAGGGTCTCTCCCCAGGGCTGGTAGGTCAGGCGCAGGCTCATCCGGTCGCCTCGTTCTCCAGCGACAGCGGGGTGGCGGCGGCCGGGAAGATTCCCTCGACCTGCTTGGCGCCACGCTTGTAGACGTAGAAGGTGCGTTTGAAGGCGCAGACCTGTGCGCCGTCCTGGTTGAGGGTGCGGGTGCGGACCGTCACGATCCCGGCGTACGGGCGGGACCCGGATTCACGCTTGTCGAGTACCAACGATTCACTGTAGAGGGTGTCGCCGGCGAACACCGGGTGCGGCAGGACGATCTCGTTCCAGCCGAGGTTGGCAAAGGCGTTCTGGGTGAGGTCGGTGACGCTCTGCCCGACCGCGATGGCCAGGGTCAGGGTGGAGACGACCAGTGGCCGCTCGAACTCCGACCGGGCGGCGTACTCGGTGTTGAAGTGCATCTGGCTGGTGTTCATCGTCAACAGGGTGAACCAGGTGTTGTCCGCCTCGGACACGGTGCGCCCGAGGGGATGCTGATAGACGTCGCCGACGCCAAAGTCTTCAAAGAAGCGTCCGGTCCACCCCTGCCGTACCGACATCGACCGATCCTCTCGCCCGCCCGTGAACTGCCACCAGCTTATTTGTCTGACTTTTACGAGTCAAGGGCCAGCAACTCAACCAGGCCAACGAAAACGCCCTGCTCAGCACGACAGCAGGGCGTAGTTCCGAAACATCAGGTATTTAGTTGTGAGTTTGTCTTCAGTGTCCGTCGTACGCCCGGCGGACGGTACCCAGGTGGGCCCGCATCGCCGCCTGCGCACCCTCGACATCACCGGCCTCGACATAGCCGCAGATCTCGGTGTGTTCGGCGTCGATCTGGCTCCAGTACTCCGCGGGCATGTCGCGGTCGGCGGTCCGCGCCTGCAGCACCCGGAAGACCGGCTCGGCCATCACCCCGAGCAGCTGGTTACCGGTCGCCTCGACCAGCACCCCGTGGAAGGTCCGGTGCTCACGGAACTTGCGGCCGCGGGCCCGGGTCGACTTCTCCCGCTCCACCGCTTGACGCATCAGCACCAGATGTTCGTCGGCGCGGCGCAGCGCGGCCAGCCCGGCCGCCGGCACCTCCAGGCACTCCCGCGCCTCCAGCAGGTTGTCCAACGTGATGTCCCGGGCCCCGGACATCAGCCCGAAGCTCATCTCCAGATACTCGCTCACCTGGTCGAACTGCACCCGGGCCACGAAGGTGCCGCCGGTGGTTCCCCGGGTGGTGCGGATCAGATCCTTGGACGCCAGCACCCGCAACGCCTCCCGTACCGTGCTACGGCTGACCCCGAAGATCTCCGACAGCTCGACCTCGGTCGGCAACCGGTCCCCCGCGGTCAGCGACCCGTCCAGGATCCGCTCCCGCAACTGGTCGGCGACCTGCTGGTACGCGGGTTGGACCCGGGTCACCCCGAGCACCCCAGGATCCCGGCGGTGCCCCGGGATCGCCTTTTCCGACCGGCTCGCCGGCTCGTGCGTCACGTCCTTGGCCATGGTCACTTCGGCTCCGCATCCTTTCGGACCCGCACACCGGAGTGCGGATTCGTCGCGAACCACCACGGTAGGGCATGGCGGACGCCGATCCGCGTCACTGTCGGCCATCCCCGGTCGAACGGGTGGTCCCGGCCAGCTCGCCGATCAGCGCCCGCGTTGCCGCCCGTTCCTCCGGGGTGCCGTAGAACTGGGCCGCGAAGGTGCTCGCCCCGGCCCGCGCATAGCGGTCGATCTCGGCCCGCACCTCGTCTGCGTCACCGACGATCGCCATCTGGTTGGCCCGCTGTAAACCTTCGCGGTCCAGCATCGCCCGGTAGGACGGCTTGTCGTCGTACCAGCCGAGCACCGGGTCGATCGCCGCGCGGGCCCGGGTCGGGTCGTCGGTGACGCAGACCGCGGCGGTCACCACGATCTCGGGGGCCGGCCGACCAGCCGTCCGCGCGGCGGCGGTGATCGCCGGTACGGTCAGCTCGGTCAGCGTGCGCGGGCCGACCATCCAGGTGATCGTGCCGGCGGCAAGGGCACCGGTCAGCTCCAGCATCTTCGGGCCCAGCGCGGAGACCATCACCGCCGGTGCCGGCGGGTCGCCGCTGATCGTCAGGTCACCCCGGGCGGTGATCACCTCACCGGTGTAGCGGACCCGCTGGGTCAGCGCGCCGGTCAGCGCGGTCAGGTACTCGCGCATGTAGCGCGCCGGCCGCTCGTAGGACATCCCCCAGCAGGGCTCGACCACCTGCGGGTGCGACGGCCCGACGCCGAGCACCAACCGGCCGCCGAGCAGCATGTTGGTGGTGAGCGCCTGCTGGGCCAGGGCCATCGGGTGACGCGGGTAGACCGGCACCACGGCGGTGCCGATCCGCAGCCGGCTCAGCTGCCGACCGTACGCGCCGATCACGGTCAGCGTGTCGTGCCCGAAGCCCTGCGTCAGCCAGTAGCTGGCGATCCCGTCGGCGTCGGCGGCCCGCAGGTCACGCTCGAGGTCGTCGAGCCGTTCGATGTGGCTGAAGATCCCGTAGTCCATCGTGCCCCTCAGTGCCGGAATTCCCGCATGGACTCGCCGCGCCGGGCGGTCGAGGCGTCGGAGCGGGCCAGCATCGCCAACCCGAACCCCTCGGCCGCGGACCGCTGCGCCTGCACCGCCGTCCACACCGTCTCCACCGTGGTGGTCAGCACGTCGAGCGGATGCTGGGCGATCTCGGTGGCGATGGCCAACGCCCGGTCCACCAGATCGGCGGGAGCGGTCACCTCGGTCACCAGACCGAGCTCCAGCGCCCGGCGGGCGTCGATGCGGTACGCGCGCCCGGTCAGCACCATCCGCATCAGCTCGCCGAGCGGCAGCCGCCCCAGCGCGCCGACCGCCTCGACCGGGTTGGCCAGGCCCACGTCGTGGTGGGTGTCGAAGAAGGTCGCCGTCTCGGTGCAGAGCACCACGTCGGCGTCGTTGACGAAGTGCCAACCACCGGCGCAGCAGTGCCCGTTGACCGCCGTCACCACCGGCTTGTAGACGCCCAGGTCGCGGGCGGTCAACGCGACCCGGCCGGCGTGGTCCAGCGACGGACTGGTGACCCCGGCGTCGAGGGTGTCGTCGACGTCGAAGCCGGTGCAGAAGCCGCGCTCGCCGGCTCCGGTCAGCACGGCGACGTGCAGGCCGTCGTCGGCACCGAACCAGCGCCAGGTACGCCGCAGTTCGTCGACCATCACCCGGTCGTAGGCGTTGAGCCGGTGCGGCCGGTCCAGGGTGACCAGCAGCACCCGCCCGTGCCGGGTCAGCGTGAGGGTGCTGGTCGACGGCGGTTTCACGGCTGCTCCGGGTTTGCCGCGCCGACGCCCGGCGCAGAATCGGACTCGGACTCCGGCTCGGGCTCGGGCAGTGGGCGCAGCAGGTAGGAACGCGTCATCCGCAGGACGGTCTCGTCCCGCTGGTTGCGTACGTCGTCGTGCACCACGCCCACGTACATCCGCCCGCCCGGGGTCGGCTCCAACCGCGTCACCTCGATACGCACGCGTAGCGTGTCACCGGCGGACACCGGCCCGGTGTAACGGATCTCGTCGATGCCGAGCGCGGCGTGGCAGTCCAGGCCGGCGGCGTACCAGGCGGCGTACATGGTGGTCGAGGTGAGCCCGGCGGCGAGCGCGATCAGGCACGGCCCGCCCAGGATCGGCCGGCCGAACCCGGTGCCGCGCATGTACTCGGCGTCGGTGTGCAGCGGGCCGTTCTCCCAGGAGACGTTGACGATCGCGGCGAAGTCTCCGTCGGTCAGCGTCCGGGCCGGGGTGAGCAGCACCGCCCCGGCCGCGAACGCGGTCGGCAGCCGGGGTCGCAGCGCGCCGGTCACGACGCACCCGGCCCGGCGAGTCGGGTGTGTGCCTCGTCGACGACGAGACCACCGTCGTCGGTGGCGGTCATCGTCGAGATGATCTCGTGGGTGAGTTCGCGGCTGACGTCGAACAGCCGGGGATCGTCGTAGCTGCGCGGCAACGGCACCTCGACGTCGACCACCCGGCGTACGGTCGACGGCCGGTTGGACATCAGCACCACCCGGTCGGAGAGCACCGCGGCCTCGAACACGTTGTGGGTGACGAAGACGAACGCCTTGCCCGCCGTCTGGGTACGCAGTTCCAGCAGCAGCTGACGCAGGCTGCGGGCGGTGAACTCGTCCAGCCCGCTGAACGGCTCGTCCATCAGCATCACCGGCGCGTCCAGCACGAACGCCCGGGCTAGCGCGGTGCGCTGCTGCATGCCGCCGGAGATCTGGTGCGGATAGTGGTTCTCGAAGCCGGCCAGTCCGACCCGACGCAGCACCGGCATCACCCGGTCGGACCACTGCGCCCGGTCCACCCCGGTCGCCTTCAGGGCGAACTCGACGTTCTGCCGGACTGTCTTCCAGGGCAGCAGCCGCGGCTCCTGGAACACGTAGCTGAACTGCACCCCCGGTGCCCCGCTGCGGATCTCGGCTGTGCCGGTGAAGTCGGTGTCCAGCCCGCTGAGCATGTTCAGCACGGTCGACTTGCCACAACCGGACGGTCCGACCAGCGCGACGAACTCGCCGTCGGCAATCTCCAGGTTCATCCGCTCGATGACCGTGATGAAGCCGTTGCGGGTGTGGAAGCCCTTGACCAGGTCGGATATGACGATCCGGGCGTCGGCGCTCATCGGGCCCCCTCCGGACGCCAGCGGAACAGCTTGGCCTCGATCGGTTTGAACACCGCCAACTCCAGCACCACCATCAGGATCGAGAAGAACAGCGTGAGTGCGAAGACCTGTTCCATCCGGAAGAGCTGGAACCAGTAGTTGAGCCGGTAGCCGATGCCGTCGGTGCGGCCGAGCAGCTCGGCGAGGACGACGACCTTCCACACGATGCCGAACCCGAACCGGGCCGAGGCCATCACCGCCGGCAGCACCTGGGGCAGGGTCACCTCCCGGGTACGCAGGCCCCGCGACGCACCGAGAGTGCGGGCCATCTGGCCGAGCCGGGGGTCGATCGCCTTGACCCCGGACCACATGTTGATCGCGATGATCGGAAAGGACGTCAGGGTGATCGCCACGACGGTGGCGGTGTCGTTGAGGCCGAACATGATGAACGCGACGATCACCCAGCAGAGGCTGGGGATGGTCTGGCCGACGGCGATCCAGATGTCCAGCAGCCCTTCGGCGATCCGGGACAGCCCCATCACCAGACCGACCAGCACACCGAGCACCATGGAGGCGGCGAAGCCGATCAGGATCCGGACCATGGTGACCTGCAGGTCGGTCCAGAAGACCGTCTCCTGCACGCTGGTCACCAACGCCGACGCGGTGGTCCACGGGGTCGGCAGGATCCGCTCACCGACGGCCAGTGAACCCAGCCACCAGATGACGATCAGCATGAACACGGAGGCGATCCGCAGCGAGACGCCGTGCCGCAGGAAGCGGTGGGCACCACCGCGCCCACCGCCACCGCGGCCACCCGCCGCGCCACGATCCGCCGCTCCGGCCGTCGCGAGCGCCGGCTGGGTGGTTTCGGACAGGGTCATCGTGCGTCTCCTCGCGAGGCGGGGGGTGGTCGACGTCAGACGAACAGCCCGTCGGGCACCTCGGGCAGGAACTCCGGCTCACCGTTGTCGCTCAGGAAGGTGAGCAGCTCGGCGGCCTGCTGCTTCTCCTGCTCGCCCCACTGCTCGACGAGCCGGCCGCGCTGGTTCTCCCAGATGACGTCGAGCACTGCCTGGTCGTCGATCTCGTACAACTCCCGCAGGGCGCTGTCCCACAGCGACTGGTCGCCGTTGAACCGGGTCTGGTACTCGAGGTTCACGTCGACGAAGGCCTGCACGGCCTCCTGGTTGGCGTCGATGAAGTCGGTGGCGAAGTCCCAGCCGGCGGTGAACGCCTGCAGCCCGGTGGCCTCCTCCAGCAGCACGCCGAGGTCGCCCAGCGACCGGTACTCGCCGCTGACCACCCGGTCCGCACCGGCCGGGTCGATCACCAGTGCCATGTCCACGTCGCCCTGGCCGAGCAGTTCGGCCATCAGGTTCGGGGCGCCGTACTGCACCTCGCAGTCGGTGGTGGGGTTGAAGCCGTGGTATTCGCGGCAGAGTGCGAAGAACTGGTTGGTGGAGGAACCGATCGCACTGCCGAACAGACCAAGCTTGCGCCCACGCAGGTCACCGAGGGACTGGATGTCGCTGTCGGCGCGCACCAGGATGCCGTTGGTGGTGCGCTGCAGCGCGCAGACGACCTTGCGGTCGACGCCGGTGGCGACCAGGTTGGCGGTGGACGGGATGCCGCCGAGGCCACCGTCGACCTCGTTGGCCCGGTACGCGGTGTAGACGGCGGCCGCCTCGGCGTACTCCTCGTACTGGATGTCGAGGCCGGCGGCCTCGAAGGCACCGTCGGACATGGCGAGCTTGAACGCGGCGAGCGCCGAGGCCGGTAGTCCGGCGAGTCGGATCGTGGTGAGGTCGCCGTCGGCGGCGCCGGTGGAACCGGAGTCGGAGTCGTCGCTGCCGCAGGCGGTCAGCAGTACGCCGCCCATGAACGCGCCGCCGAGACCGGCGAGCACGGAGCGACGGGAGAGGGCGACACCGGAACTATTGAAGTGGGACACGATGGCCTCCTGATCACGAAGTCCGTGCGGTCGACAGGTGAGCCGCGAGCCGCATCGGGACCTTGGTGCGGATGACACTAACGGCCTCTGACCAGCCAGTCCACTAAAAGTCAGAGTTTTACCGTACTGACACAATCTCCACCGCTGGCAGCAGCGCAACAAGCGGGCAGCGCCGCGTTTCAATACGGGTACAGCGACGAAAACCGTCCCACCCACATTGGTCAGACATTGGAAGAGAAGGCGCCTACAATCAACCCTTACCAGGTTGACTGACGTACTCGTCGCGGATCGTCCGCTTGAGGATCTTCCCGCTCGGGTTGCGCGGCAACTGGTCGACCACGTGCCATTCCCGGGGAACCTTGTACCGCGCCACGTGCTCCCGTACGTAGCCATCCAGCGTGGAGACGTCGATCTGCTGGCCGGCACGGCTCACCACGAACGCGGCGATCCGCTCGCCGTACACCTCGTCCGGAACGCCGACCACCGCGACCTCGTCCACCGGCCCGTGCCGCGCGATGACCTCCTCGATCTCGCGGGGGAAGATGTTCACCCCACCCGCGATGATCATGTCCTTCTTCCGGTCGACGATCGAGATGAAGCCTTCCTCGTCACGGACCGCGATGTCGCCGACCGAGAAGAAGCCGTCGGCGTCGTACCCGGCCCGGGTCGCCTCCTCGTCGTTGAGATAGCCGGTCAGCAGCAGCGGCGAACGCGCGTACAGCTCGCCGGGCTCACCCGGGCCGACCTGCGCCCCGTCCTCGTCGACCAGCCGTACCTCGTTCCAGAACCACGGATGACCCACGCTGCCCGCCCGGTCCAGCGCGAACTCCGGCCGCAGGTTGGTCACGATCGAGCACTCCGTCGACCCGTAGAGCTCGTGCACCTCCACGCCGGGAAACGCCTCGATCACCCACTCCTTGAGCGCGACCGGCAACGCGGCGGCGTTGAAGTAGAGGGTCTTCAGCGCCGACAGGTCGTAGCGGGCCGCCGGCTCCGGACAGAACCGGCGGATGTGCTGGGCGTGGGTGGGCACCAGGAAGACCGTCTCCGCCCGGCTGCTCACCATCAGGTCGAGCAGCCGCTGCGGATCCCAGCTCGGCAGTACCGTGCAGGAGCCGCCGAGCATCGGTGCCGCGTACGCGAACTCGAAGCCGGCGCCGTGGTACATCGGCGCCACCGCGATCGTGCTGCGGTTCGGGCCCAGCCCGTAGTCCAGCCCCACCCCGAACGCGGTCAGCACCCGACCCCGGTGGGTGAGCAGCACGCCCTTGGGTCGCCCGGTGGTGCCGGAGGTGTACGTGACGCAGAACGGGTCCAGTTCGTCGACCGGCACCTGCGGGTCGACCGCCCGCCCACCGTCGAGGAACCTCCCGTAGTGCTCGCCCACCCCGCCGTCGAAGCTGAGCACCAGCCGCAGGCCGTCGAGCAGCCCGTCGACCCGGTCGGCGAGGTCGTCGGCGACGATGATCCCCTGGGCGGCCGAGTGGGCCAGGATGTACGCGTTGTCGGTCACGTTGTTGCGCGGGTTCAACGGCACCGTCGGGATGCCGGCCTTGGCCATCGCCGCGGAGATCTCGAAGTACTCGTACCGGTTGTTGCTCAGCACCGCGATCCGCTCGCCGGGGGCCAGCCCCCGGGCGAGGGTGGCACTGGCCAGTTGACTGGACCGCTGGTGCAGGGCGCCGAAGGTGACCTCGCGGTCGCCGTCGACCACCGCGACCCGGCGCGGCGTGGCGCGGCCGAACTCCCGGATCCCGGCCGCCATGTTGAGCTGCACACCCGTCACCGTGGGTCCGCCTTTCCCGATTCGTTCATCAGCATGACGGCCTCGGCCTCGGCGAGCAGTGCCCCGTCGGCGTCGACGGCGGTCCACCGCAGCTCGGCCACGACCTTGCCACTGGAGGTGCTCCGGCTGGCAAGGCGCTCGATCCGCACCCGCAGCGTGGTGCCGGCCCGGACCAGCCGATGGAACCGCATCCGGCGCAGCTCCAGCAGCGCGATCGCGTCGTCGAGCTGCCCGGACTGCTCGGCCAGGCCGCCCATCAGCAGCAGCACCGCCTGGCCGGGCAGCGGCGGGCCACCGTCCCTGCCCGGGTCGGGCGGGTTGAACAGCGGATGCGTGTAGCCGCCCCGACCGATCAGGGTGTCGACCAGCTCCGCGGTGACGGTGACCGACGGTTCAGCCGAGGTCGCGGACATCGACGTCCCCCCAGACCGGCTCGCGCTTGTCGACGAACGCCCGATAGCCCTCGGCCACCTCGGGCACCTCCTCGTGCAGCCGGGAGAACATCTCGCGCTCGTAGCGCAGGCCCTCCTCCAGCGTCATCGTGTGCACCGAGTTGAGCAGCCGCTTGGTGATCGCCATCGCCGGTCGGGACCGGCCGCGCAGCGACGACAGCAGTTTGCCGACCTCGTCGTCGAGCTGCGCCCGTGGTGCGCTGGCCAGCGCGACCCCCCACTGCACCAGCTCCGGCCCGCGCAGCCACAGCGGGGTGAGCATCAGCGCCTTGGCCCGCTGGTCGCCGAGCTTGCGCGGAGCACGCTGGCTGGAGCCGGCCCCGGGCGGCATGCCGAACTCCAGGTGGATGTCGCCCACCTTCGCCTCGTCGGCGGCGATCACGAAATCACAGGCCAGGATCAACTCGAAGCCACCGGCGCGGGCGAGGCCGTTGACCCGGGCGACGACCGGTACGCCGAGCCGCTCGATCCGACGCAGTACCGCGTGGTACGAGCGCAGGAACGGCAGGAAGATCCGCTGTGGATCGGCGAAGCAGGATTCCAGGAAGTCGATGTCCATGCCGACGCTGAACGCCCGGTCCCCCACTCCGGTGATCACCACGGCCCGCAGGGTGTGATCGACCTCGGCGGCGGCCAGGGCGGCGTCCAGTCCGGCGATCGCCGCCGGCGTCAGGCTGTTCATCGTCTCCGGGCCGTCGAGGACGATCGTCATCACCTGGTCGTCGGTGGCGTACCGTACGTCGGTCACGTCGTCGTCTCCCCCACCTTGACGAACAGTTCGACGTCGGTGTCGGCGACGAACGCGGGTGCCGGCACCCCGGCCGGTACGTGCACCAGCGAGCAGGCGGTCAGGGTCCGCCCGGCGACCGTCGCCGTCCCGCCGGTGGTGACGAAGAACCGTTCCCGGTCGACCGGCCGCGGCGTGCCGGTGTAGCCGGCCGGCAACCGGACCAACGCGCTGCATGCCCCGGTGGCCACGTTGCGGCTCAGCGGCTTGCCGACCGGCACGGTCGGCGACGCGACGCCCGCCGGGCCGACCTCCGGGACCGCCGGCGTCACCGGCCCGGCCGTCACCGGCAGACCGAGTACGCCGGGGTCGAGGCCCGACCATCGGGCGTCGATCGGTGCCCAGGGCAGGTGCCGCGACTCGACCCGGCGCAGGTACCCGCGCGGTCCGACGCCGTCGGCGTGCGCGCCGGTCCCGCCAGCCGCGCCGGTCCCGCCAGCCACGGCGATGGCCTGCTCCCCGGCCTGGTGGTCCGGGCAGACCACCCGGGTCACCCGGTCGCTGCCCTCGCTGGCGACCGCACCCTCCATGCAGAGGATGTTCTCGAATCCCTCGTCGCTCCAGGCCTTGTGCACCCAGCCCGGCGGACGCCAGAAGTAGTCCCCGGCGATCAGCCGGCCTTCGGCGCTGAGTTCGGCGGCACCGTCGAGGAAGTACGCCTCCTCGACGCTGTCGTGGTACGCCTCGCTGAGGTCGCGGTAGCCGGCGACGGCCCGGACGTGATCGATCCGCCGGGTGCTGTCGCGGTCCAGCCACAACGACCGCATCCAGTACCGGGACAGCAGTTCACGCACCTGGTCGGGGTCGCCGCCGAAGTTGTCGCGGAAGGCGGGCTCCATCGAGTCGTACACCTGCTCGCCGTTGACCCACGGCACGTCCTCGGCGTCGACGATCGTGACTGTCATCCGGGTACCTCCACCTCCCGCCGCCACCGGCGGGTGCGCCCACGGTCTCAAACTAATATGTCTGACGTTAAGCGGAACGATATCGGCGACCAGCGTCCGGAGCCGGCTCTGTTTCCACTTGGTAAACCGGGAACTGCCAGCAAAGAGGCACTTCCTGACCACACTCTGCCGGCGGGAGACCCGGTCTGGCAAGACCTTGACAGCCGCCATCCCTATTCATCAGACTTTTGCCCGGAAGGCGGTGGCCGGTGTCGACCTCTCCGCTGGAGGAACCCTTACGGCGCGGCGACGCGACCGACAGCCCGGTCATCGGCGACCGGCGAGCGCCGACGACCGGATCGGCGTACCCGCCATCGGCGCGGATGGCCGCCGCCTCCGGCGCGCTGATCCTCGTCGCCGTACTGGGCAGCTTCGCCGCCTCGCCGCTGTTCGCGATCTACGCCGACCGCTGGGCGCTGACCCCGGCGCAGGTCGCCGTGGCGTTCGCCGGCTATCCCGTCGGGGTGATCCTGGTCGTCACGCTGCTCGGCGGCCTGTCCGACCTGATCGGCCGGCGGGCGGCGATGTTCGGCGGCGTCGCACTGGTGCTGGCGGCGTGCCTGGTGACCGCCACCGCGACGTCGCTGCCGGCGCTGGTCGCCGGGCGGATCGTGCAGGGGATGGCGACCGGCATGGTCAGCGCCACCACCGCCGCCGCGCTGTTGGACTTCCACCCTCGGGGCACCCGGGCGGGCACCCTGACCCATTCGGTCTGCACCACTCTCGGCATGGGGCTCGCACCGCTGATGTCCGGGCTGCTCGCCGACCACACCCGGTACCCGCTGGTGCTGCCGTTCGTCGTCATCGGCGCGGCCGCCCTGGTGCCGCTGACCCTGCTGGTCCGCACGCCGCCCGACCGCCGGACGACGCAGCGGGTCCGACTGGTCCGCGCGGTCCGGGTCCCCCGCGACATCCTGCTGCCGTTCAGCATCGCCGCCTGCTCGCTGATGACCCTCAACGGCTGCATGGCGCTGTTCGGAACCTTCGGCTCCCGGATCCTCGCCGAAGGCGCCGGCGTCACCGCCGCCGGTGGCGCCGGCGGACTGCTCACCCTGCTGATCGGCATGACCCTGCTGTCCCAGGTGCTGCTGAACCGGCTCGACGCGACCCGGTCGCTCTGCTTCGGCGTCGTGGCGATCACCGCCGGCGCGGGGGCCACCGCGCTCGCCCTGCACCTGGGCAGCCCGGCCGTCACCGTCACCGGGGCCGTACTGATCGGCTTCGGTGGCGGGCTGACGCTGCTCGGCGCCACCAGGCTGATCGGCGAGTCGGCACCGATCCACCGGCGGGCGGAGATCTTCGCGGCGTGGATGGTGGCCGCCTTCGCCACGCTCGGCGGCAGCTCACTGCTCAGTGGCGTCGCGTTGACCGGCGCCTCGCTGCCGGCGGTGCTGACCGTCGCGACCGGCGTCATCGCCCTGCTCTGCGCGTACACGCTGGTCGCCGCCACGGTCCACGGCCGACGCCGGCGCGCACGGCGCTGAGCCCCGGCCCGTCAGTCGCTGGCGCGAGCGGGGTCGTCGCTGGCATCGTCGTCGGCCAGGGCGGTGAGGTCGCCGACCGCGTCGGCCATGCCGGTCCGCAGGTCGTCCAGCACACTGGCGACGGAACGCACCCGGTCCACCAGGCCGACCGCCTGACCCGCCGCCGAACCCATCACCGGCGTGACCTGGTGCTCGAACGAGCTGACCACGGCGTCGCGGGCCAGCAGTTGCTGCACTGGGGAGGCCAGTGGCGCCGGGGCGTCCGGTTGCCGCCAGGCCCGGGTCCACGCGGTGCTCAGCTGCCGGGTCGGCTTGCCGGTGTACGACGTCGTCTTCGCGGTGTCGGTGGCCGCCGCCGTCACGATCTTGTCCTTGACGACCGGGTCGAGGTCGCTCTCGGCGGTGGCGAGCCAGATCGATCCCGTCCACACCGCCTGGGCGCCCAGTGCCAGCGCGGCGACCACCTGGCGGCCGGTGGCGATGCCGCCGGCGGCGACGACCGGCACCTCACCGGCGGCGGCCACCACCTGCGGCACCAGCACCATCGAGGTGATCTCTCCGGTGTGCCCGGCCGCCTCGTAGCCCTGGGCGACGATCACGTCGACGCCGGCGGCCAGTTGGTGCCGTACGTGTCGTGGGTCGCCGACCAGGCCGGCGACCAGCATGTCGAGTTTCGTCGCGGCGGCCCGCACCGGGGCGGGCGGCGGCCCGAGCGCGCTGGCCACCAGCCGCACCGGGTGGGCCCGTACGACCTCCCACAGCGCGTACGCGTTCGCATGGGTCATCAGGTGGTCGATCTCGGTCGGCATCCCGCCGAGCCGGGTCCGGCCAGGTTCACTGCGGCGCAGCGGAATACCGAGTCGGGTCCGCAACCCGGCAACGAAGTCCTGGTGCCCGGCCGGGATCTGGGCGAGCAGGTCGGTCGGGTCGTCACCGGCGGACCTGGCGGGAAAGAGCAGGTCGACACCGTACGGGGAACGTCCGCACTCGCGGTCGAGCCAGGCGAGATCCTGCTCGAGGTCGTCCGGGGACATCGAGGCCGCGCCGAGCACCCCGAGCCCACCGCCCCGGCTGACCGCCGCCACCACGTCGCGGCAGTGGCTGAAGGCGATCACCGGCAGGCCGATGCCGACCCGTCGACACAGCGGGGTCACGACGACGTGCCCAGGGTCACCGCGCAGACCTCGCAGCCGTCGTCGTCGACGGTGCAATTCGAGCCCGGCTGCACCGCGACACCCAGGTAGGCGTCGACCAGCGCGCTGACCGCGCCGAGCCGGCCGGTCGGCGGCACCGGTCGGGTCGCGGCGAGGGCCGCGGCGTGCCCGGCTGCCAGTCCGACGACCGACGGGTCGACGATCTCGATGCCGACCCGGCCGGCCACCTCGGCGGTCACCGGGGTCATGCAGGTGCAGCCGAAGAAGATCAGGTCGGTGCCGTCCCGGTCGGCGGCCCGCAGGCACGCGGCGGAGATGGCGTCGACGACGACGGTCTCGCCCCGGGCCATCCGTGCCTTGACCCCGGCGTCGGTGCCGACCCGGTCCAGTTCCGTCTCGTCGGACAGGTAGTGCACCCCGGCGGCGAGGGCACCACCGGCGCACCTGCTCAGCCGCTCGGCGTAGAGGTAGTCCATCGAGGCGGGCCAGACGGTGACGATGCTGAACCGCCGACCGAGCCGGGCCGCCCAGGCCAGGGACGCCTCGCCGGCACCGACGATCGGCACCGAAGTGGCGGCGCGCAGCCGGTCCACGCCGTAGTCGCCGAACGTGTCGATGTAGACGGCGTCGCAGCCGGCGGCGATCGCAGCCTCGGCGACGTCGACCGTGCCGACCTCGGTGAGCAGGTGCTCGTACGGGGTACGGGCGAACCGGCGCAGCCGTGGATCGACGAGTTCGGTGACGAGGCCGGGTGGATCGGGCAGCACCGGGGCCCGCTTCGCGTCGGAGTTGATGACCGCCAGCCGTCGCAGCTCACTCATGTCGACCTCCCGCCAAAAGTCTGACTTATCAAGGTCGGCAGTGTCAACGACTGCGTCTACCTCGACTTCTAGCTGGATCTATGCTTGGGAGCAAAAAGTCGGATCTCTAACGAACGGGAGATCAGCCGGTCTCGGCGGCCATGGCCTCGACGGCGGCGAGCCGGCGGCGCAGATGGTCGCGGTCCGGTTCGCTGCCGGCCAGCTGCAACGCCTGCCGGTAGGCGCCCGCCGCGTCGGCGTGCCGGCCGAGCCGGTGCAGCAGGTCGGCCCGCGACGCCGGATAGAGGTGGTAGGTGCGCAGCCTCGGATCCCCGACGAGCTCGTCGAGCAGCACCAGGCCGGCGGCCGGGCCGTCGCGCATGGCGACCGCCACCGCCCGGTTCAACGCCACCACCGGCGAGGGCGCGACCCGCATCAGTACGTCGTAGAGGGCGACGATCTGCGGCCAGTCGGTGCCGGCGAGGTCGGGTGCCTCGTCGTGCAGGGCGGCGATCGCGGCCTGCAACCCGTACGGACCGGGTGGGCCGCCGGTCAACGCCACCCGGGCCAGGGCACACCCTTCGTCGATCATCGGTCGGTCCCACCGGTCGCGGTCCTGCTCGTCGAGCAGGACGACGGCCCCGTCCGGGCCGGTCCGGGCGTGCCGGCGGGCGTGCACCAGCAGCAGCAACGCCAGCAGTCCGGCCACCTCCCGTTGCGCGGGCAGCAGCCGCCGCAGGATGCGGGCCAGCCGGATGGCCTCCTCGGCCAGGTCCAGTCGTTGCAGGTCCGGGCCGGAACTGGCCGCGTACCCCTCGGTGAAGATCGAGTACACCGCCTGCAGGACGCCGGGAAGGCGCTGCGGCAGCTCGTCGACGCCGGGAACCCGGAACGGGATACGGGCGTCGCGGATCTTCCGTTTCGTCCGGACGATCCGCTGGGCCATGGTCGCCTCCGGCACCAGGAAGGCCCGGGCCACCTCGGCGGTGGTCAGCCCGGCCAGGCAGCGCAGGGTCAGCGCCACCCGGTCCTGCGCGGTCAGCGCCGGGTGGGCGCAGGTGAAGAAGAGCGCCAGGCGGTCGTCTGGCAACTCCTGGTCGCCGTCGGCCGCCGGCGCCGGATCGGCCCGGTCCGCCTCGGCCTGCAGGACGGCCAGCCGTAGTGCCAGGTTGCGGTCGCGCCGGATCCGGTCGACCGCCCGGCGCCGGGCGGTGGTCAGCAGCCAGGCGCCGGGTCGGGTCGGTACGCCGGAGACCGGCCAGTGCCGCAGGGCCGCCTCGACTGCCTCGGCGGCGACCTCCTCGGCCAGGTGCAGGTCACCGAAGCGGCGTACCAGGGTGGCGAGCAGCCGGCCGTGCTCCTCCCGGAACACGGCCTCCACCGAGGTCCGCACCGCGGCGACGGCTTCCTCGTCGCCATGGTGCTCCCGCCGCCCGTCGGTGACCATCCGCGCTCACATCCCGAAGTCGGCGACCGGCCGCACCTGCACGGACCCGCCGTCGCGGGCACCGGGCGAGCGGGCCGCCCAGTCCAGGGCGACGTCGAGGTCCGGCACGTCGATGATGTCGTACCCGCCGAGCACCTCGCGGGCTTCGGCGAACGGCCCGTCGGTGACGACCCGTTGCCCGTCGGGGTCGACCTTCACCGACGTGCAGGTGGTCAGGTCGGCCAGGGCGTGGCCGCTGACCCAGATCCCGGCGTCCTTCATCTCCTTGTCGTACGCCATCCAGTCCTCGACCGTGCACTGCGGCACGGTCGGCTCGGGGGCGTCGGTGGGCGCGCTGACGAACAGCAGCATGTACTTCATGGTTCTCCTCGCTGAGGCGTACGTCGCCATCTGCGGTAACGACGATCGGCGACCGGCCGGATCGACACCACCACCTCAACCGTCTTGAGACCGACCCGGGCCGGCGTCGTCGGTTTCGGCGAGGATGCCGTAGAGCTTGCGGCGGGTCTCGTCGAGCACCCGGACCGCCCGCTCGCGCTGCTCCGCGTTGCCGTTCATCAGCACGTGCCGCAGCACCTGCATCGTCTGCATCCCGGACTCGCGCACATCGTGCCAGCTGTCGACGGTCTCCGGGGCGAGCTCGGTCCACGGGGCGGCCTGCGCCGCCTGCTCGGCCTCGGGCCGACCGGCGTCGGTGAGCGCGTAGCGCTTGCGTCCGCCGCCGGCGCCTTCGGCAGTGCCGACGATCAGGCCCTCGTCCTCGAGTAGTTGCAGGGTGGGATAGATGGAGCCGGGGCTGGGGCGCCAGGCGCCCCCGGTGCGGGAGTCCAGTTCCTGGATCATCTCGTAGCCGTGCATCGGCCCGTCGACGAGCAGGGCCAGCACCGCGGCCCGCACGTTGGGTCGCCGCCGCCGACCGCCACCTCGGCCACCGCCGCCCATGCCCCGGCCACCGAACGGGCCGCCGGGCCCGAATGGCCCGCCCGGTCCGCCGGGTCCACCGAAGCCGGGCCCGAAGGGTGGGAACCCGGCGCCGCGCAGGAAGGCCCCTGGGCCACCCCGTGATCTGTCGCGTCTCATGTAAACCTCCACTGAAGGATCGTTGATACGTTCACGATATATCGGGAAGCTGTCGGCGACAACCCGGAGTGCCAAGTGAAATACGCGACACCCCGACACGACATGTAGGTGCCTACCGCGAAGCCACCCACCAGATATAGTCCCGGACGCAACTGGTTCGGCCGGGCAGCCAGCCCGGCCGAGGCAACAGGGAACCCGGCGCGAATCCGGGACTGCCCCGCAGCGGTGAGTGGGAACGACCGCCGTCGAGCACACTGGGCCACCCCGGCCTGGGAAGTGACGGCCAGTAGGTGACCGGCATGTCCGGTCCGGCCCACAAGTCCGAAGACCTGCCGTTGTGCCGGATACGCCGAACGCGTACCCGGTGGTCCGATCGCCGCGCGGGACGGCCGACGGCTGCGACGCGTTGGCCATCGCGCGTTCGCGCCTGTCTGCCTGCCCGCTCGGCCTCCCACGAGGCGATGCCAGGAGGCACCACAGGTGACCGTCGTCACACATCCCGCCGCTACCGCACCGGCGGCCACGCCCGGTCAGCAGCCGACCCGAATCCGCGACCGAGCGGGGACCGCCACGCCGGTCGACCCCGACCGGCTGCGCGACGCGGTACGGCGCCACGCCGACGGCCTCGCCGACGTCGACCCGGGGCGGGTCGCGGCCAGGACGCTCAGCGGTCTCTACGACGGCATCACCACCGCCGAGTTGACCCGGCTGCTGATCCAGACCGCAGCCGACCTGATCGGCGAGGACCCGCAGTACTCCCGCCTGGCCGCCCGGCTGCTCGCCGACCAGATCGGCACCGAGGTCCGCCGGCAGGGCATCGGCTCGTTCAGCCAGGCGATCCGACTCGGGCACACCCACGGACTCGTCGGTGACGAGACGGCCCGGTTCGTCGCCGAGCACGCCGCCGACCTCGACGCCGCCACCGACCCGGCCGCCGACCGCCGGTTCGAGTACTTCGGGCTGCGGACCGTCTACGACCGCTACCTGCTGCGCCACCCCACCAACCGACAGGTGGTCGAGACACCGCAGTACTGGCTGCTGCGGGTGGCCTGCGGACTGTCCGACACCCCGACCGAAGCGGTCGACTTCTACCGGCTGATGTCGTCGCTGGCGTACCTGCCGAGCTCACCGACCCTGTTCAACTCCGGCACCCGGCACACCCAGATGTCGTCGTGCTTCCTGGTCGACTCGCCCCGCGACGAACTGGACTCGATCTACGACCGGTACGCGCAGGTGGCGAAGCTGTCCAAGTACGCCGGCGGCATCGGCATCTCCTGGTCACGGGTCCGCTCGCGGGGTGCGCTGATCAAGGGCACCAACGGGCTGTCCAACGGGATCGTGCCGTGGCTGCGGACGCTGGACGCCTCGGTGGCCGCCGTCAACCAGGGCGGCCGACGCAAGGGCGCGGCCTGCGTCTACCTGGAGCCGTGGCACGCCGACATCGAGGAGTTCCTGGAGCTGCGGGACAACACCGGCGAGGACGCCCGGCGCACCCACAACCTCAACCTGGCCAACTGGATCTGCGACGAGTTCATGCGCCGGGTCGACGCCGACGCGACGTGGTCGCTGTTCAACCCGGCCGACGTACCGCAGTTGCCCGACCTGTACGGCGCCGAGTTCGACACCGCGTACCGGGCCGCCGAGGCCGCCGGGCTCGCCGTGCGCCAGGTTCCCGCCCGCGACCTGTACGGACGGATGATGCGCACCCTGGCACAGACCGGCAACGGCTGGATGACCTTCAAGGACCGGTCCAACCTGCTGTGCAACCAGACCGGGGAACCGGGCAACGTGGTGCACCTGTCCAACCTGTGCACCGAGATCGTCGAGGTCTCCTCGGACACCGAGACCGCCGTGTGCAACCTGGGCTCGATCAACCTCGGTGCCCACCTGACCGCAGCTGCGACCTCGACTGCGGCCGGGGCCACGGCCGCCGACGTGGACTGGGCACGGCTGCGCGACACGGTCCGCACCGCCGTGGCCTTCCTCGACCGGGTCATCGACATCAACTACTACCCGAGTACGCAGGCCGCGGCGTCCAACCCGCGCTGGCGCCCGATCGGGCTGGGCATGATGGGGCTGCAGGACGTGTTCTTCGCCCTCGGCCTGCCGTTCGACTCAGCGCCCGCCCGGGAGCTGTCCACCCGGATCGCCGAGGAGATCTACCTGACCGCACTGGAGACCTCCGCCGGGTTGGCGCAACAGTACGGGCCGCACCCGGCGTACCCGCAGACCCGGGTGGCGCGCGGGCAACTGCACCCCGACCTGTGGGGCGCCGAGCCGACCCAGACCGAGCGCTGGGCGGCGCTGCGGGTGCGGGTCGCCGAGCACGGACTGCGCAACTCGCTGCTGGTGGCGATCGCCCCGACGGCGACCATCGCCTCGATCGCCGGCTGCTACGAGTGCATCGAGCCACAGGTGTCCAACCTGTTCAAACGCGAAACCTTGTCCGGGGAGTTTCTGCAGGTCAACACTGCCCTGGTGGGACGGCTGAAGGCAGCCGGGCTGTGGACGGCGGCGGTCCGCGAGCAGATCACCCGGGCCGAGGGGTCGATCCAGCAGATCACCGCCATCCCGGCCGAGGTACGGCAGCTGTTCCGTACCGCCTGGGAGCTGCCGCAGCGGGCGCTGATCGACCTGGCCGCCGCCCGAGCACCGTACATCGACCAGAGTCAGTCGTTGAACCTGTTCATGGCCGCACCGACGATCGGCAAACTGTCGTCGATGTACCGCTACGCCTGGCAGTCAGGTCTGAAGACCACCTACTACCTGCGGTCGCGTCCGGCGACCCGGATCCAGCAGGCCACGGTCTCCGTCACGCCGACCGCACCGGTCGACACCGGGGCGGTGGCCTGCTCCCTGGAGAACCCCGAGTCCTGCGACGCCTGCCAGTGACGCCCCCCACCGAGATGCCGGGAGAGACCACCACGATGACACCGCGCCCGATGCTGCTCGACCCGGGGATGGACCTGACCCTGCGGCCGATGCGCTACCCGCACTTCTTCGACCGCTACCGCGACGCGATCAAGAACACCTGGACGGTGGAGGAGGTGGACCTGCACTCCGACCTGGCCGACCTGGACCGGCTCAGCCCGGCCGAACGGCACCTGGTCAGCCGGCTGGTCGCCTTCTTCGCCACCGGGGACACGATCGTCGCCAACAACCTGGTACTCAACCTCTACCAGCACGTCAACAGCCCGGAGGGGCGGCTCTACCTGTCCCGGCAGCTGTTCGAGGAGGCGGTACACGTCCAGTTCTACCTGAACCTGCTGGACACCTACGTCCCCGACGAGCAGGAGCGGACCGCCGCGTTCGCCGCGATCGACAACATTCCGTCGATCAAGCGCAAGGCCGACTTCTGCTTCCGCTGGATCGACTCCCTCTTCGGGGTGCGGGAGCTGCGGACCCGCGACGACCGGCGGGCCTTCCTGCTCAACCTGATCTGCTTCGCCGCCTGCATCGAAGGGCTGTTCTTCTACGGGGCCTTCGCCTACGTGTACTTCCTGCGGTCCCGGGGGCTGCTGCACGGCCTCGCCTCCGGCACCAACTGGGTGTTCCGCGACGAGTCGATGCACATGGCGTTCGCCTTTGACGTCGTCGACACGGTCCGCGGGGAGGAGCCGGACCTGTTCGACGACGAGATGGCCGAGCAGGTCCGCCAGATGCTCGCCGAGGCGGTCGAGGCCGAGGCACAGTTCGCCGAGGACCTGCTCGGCCGGGGCGTGCCCGGGTTGTCGCTGGCCGACATGCGCCTGTACCTGCAGCACGTCGCCGACCGCCGGCTCGCCCAGCTGGGCATCGCCCCGCTGTACGGCGCGACCAACCCGTTCGCCTTCATGGAGCTGCAGGACGTACAGGAACTGTCGAACTTCTTCGAACGCCGGGTCTCCGCGTACCAGGTGGGGGTGAGCGGGGCGGTGAGCTTCGACGAGGAGTTCTGAGCGGCGATGTGGGGTCGGCCGGTCATTCGACCGGCTGGCCCACCGGCTGCGCTTCGCCGGCCCGCCCGCGCCGGAATCCCGGGTACGTCAGCACGAAGGTGCTCACCGCGGCCATCAGCACCGCGCCGACCAGCACCGGCAGCGGCGCCCAGACCGCGTACAGGGCGGTGCTGGCGGTCGGTGCCAGGACGAAGGTCAAGCCGTTGGTGACACCGATCAGCCCAGCGAGACCACCCTGTTCGTCCCGGTCGACGGCGAGCGTCGGACCGGCCACGTAGCCGGGCATGGCTGTCCCGAGGCCGAGACCGATCAGCGCCATCGCGACGATCAGCACGGCCCGGTGGGTGTCCGGGACGAGCAGCACGAAGCCGATCAGCGCCACCAGGCAACCGACCCGCAGCAGCAGGGCGGGCCGCCAGCCGCTGCGCGGCACCACCACCGCCTGGGCGAACGCCATCCCGGCCCCGGCGGCCAGCAGCGCGCCGCCGGTGAGCAGCCCGGTGGCCTCGGCGTCGAGTCCGAACCGGTCCTGGACGAGGAAGCCGCTGACCACCTGGACGAACCCGAGCGCGGTGAACATGCCGAGCCCGGTCAGCAGGTACGGCCACACCCGGGCGTCCCACGGGCTGACCCGGGCCGGGTCGGCGATCAGGTCGGTACGGGTCTGCCGGCGCAGCCGTACCGCGACGGCGGTCAACCCGACGGCGAGCAACGCCGGAACCGCCAGCAACGGCGCCATCAGTCCGATCCCGGCCAGCAGACCACCGACCAGGGCACCGGCGACCATCGCGACGCCCTGCACCGCGCCGATCCCGGCCATGCCGCGTACCCGGGCCGCCGGGTCGGGGGTGACGTCGGCGATGTACGCCTGGGCGGTGGGCGCCACCGCCGCGATGGCGGTGCCGAAGCCGACGCCCCGGAACACCACGAAGAGCAGGAACAGCGCGGTGCCGGTGACGATGCCGCGCATGCCGAGGTCGGCGAGCAGCGCGAACAGTGCCGTCGTCGTGGTGGCCAGGGCGAGCGCCGCGACCAGCACCGGTTTGCGGCCCCACGATTGGCTGCGCCGGCCCCACATCTGACTGGTCACCACCATCATCAGGGCGGAGACACTGATCATGACACCGACCTGCCATTCGGCGAGGCCGATCTGACGCGACAGCGGGGCGATGATCGGGTTCAGTGACATCTGGCCGAGGAAGACCAGGAACACCGCGCCGAGCAGCAGCGGGATCTGCGGCCGTGGCGCGGTGCCCGACTCGGGCACGACGGTGGCGCCACGGGGGATCATGCGGCCACGCTAGCCACCGGTGATCAGCTGCCCAAGGACGCCGGTCACATCCGTCGACCCGGGCGTGAGCTACGACGACCCGGGGCTGAGCTGCGACGGCGCCCGCGTCAGCTGAGCAGACTGTCGCCGATCCAGCCGTCGGGCGCGCACCCGGGCGGGATCGCGAAGACCGCCGACCCGATCGGGGTGACCCACTCGTTGAGCAGGTCGTGTTCGGCCAGCCGGCGTTGGATCGGCAGGAACTGCGCGTCGATGTCCGCCTGGTAGGCGGCGAAGATGAGCCCGCTGTCGGGGGTGCCGTCGGCACCGGGGACACCGTCGTAGTTGTACGGCCGACGCAGGATCTTGTAGCGGTCGTCGGAGACGTGCGCCCGGGTGACATGTGCGAAGTCCGGCATGATCGGCAGCCCGACCTCGTTGACCGCCGCGAAGTCGGGGACGTCGGTCTCCTTCTCCCCTGTCAGCGGCGCGCCGGTGTCGAGCCGGCGGCCGATCACCAGTTCCTTGTCCACCCGGCCGAGCTTGTCCCAGGTCTCCATCTCGGTCCGGATCCGGCGGACCACCAGGGTGCTGCCGTCACGGTGCCAGGCCGGACCGTCGTCGACCCAGACGGCGGTGTCGAAGTCGGCGGTGCCGGGCGTCGGGTTCCCGGTGCCGTCGATCTGCCCCATGATGTTGCGCTGGGTGTGCGCCTCGTGCTCCACGCCCCGGCCACGGCGGAAGCCCTGCTGCACCCAGCGGACCGAGGCGAACGGCCGGGTGTCCTTGATCAGCATCCGCTGGGCGTGCGCGACCGTGATCGGGTCGTCGGCGCAGATCTGCAGCAGCAGATCACCGCCGGACCAGCCCGGCTCCAGCCGGTCGATGGCGAACGGCGGCAGATCGGTGACCGACGACGGGCGGCGCTCGGCGATCCCGGCGGCGGCGTACAGCTGTGGTCCGAACCCGAAGGTGACGGTGAGCCGGGCCGGCAGCACGGCGAGCTCGGGTTCGGTGTCGGCCAGCGGTGGCACGCCCTGGGTGAGCCGGGCGGCGTCGTCGCTGAGCAGCCGCAGCAGCCGGACCAGCGCGGCCCGGTCGGTCGCCGGGCCCAGGGTGAAGGCGACGAACGCGGCGTACGCCTGCGGCGGGGTGTCCACCCCGGCCTGGCGGGGTCCGTGGAACGGCACCGTCTCGGTGCCGAAGTCGACCGGCGCCAACGTGGCCGCCCCGGTCGGGGCGGCCGCCGGAGACTCCTCGCGCGAGGCCGCCGCCGAGACCGCCGCCCCGCCTGCGAGGGCACCGCCGAGCGCGGCGGCCCCGCCGGTGAGCAGCAGCCGGCGGTCCACCTGCGGTGGTACGGGTTGATCGGTCATGCCGGTTCAGCCGTGGTCCATGCCCGTGCCCGGGTCGTAGCTCTCCTCGGCACCGGCGAACGGCTTGGCGACGGCGGTGAACTGCGACGTCGCGCCGTCGGCGAAGGTCACCGTGAAGGTGACCTCGTCGCCGGGCTGCACCGGTTGCGCGATGTCCATCAGCATGATGTGGTCGCCGCCGGGTTCGAGGGTGTGGCTGCCGCCGGCGGGAACGACGATCCCGCCCGGCTTCTCCCGCATCACCATCGCGCCGTCGGCCATCGCCATCTCGTGCAGCTCGATCGGAGAGATGTCAGTGCTGACGCCGGTGATGGTGATGTCGGCGTCGGTGTCGTTGACCAGCACTCCGAACGCGGCGGTCATGCCGTCGTCGGCGGCCTTCACCCACGGGTCGCGCACCACGAGGCCGGCCGTGGCCTCGGCCGACGCCGTCGCACCGGCCGACGCGTCCGGGCTGGGCTGCGCCTGGCTGGAAGCGTCGCCGTCGCCGCAGCCGGCAAGGGTGACGGCGAGGGCGAGGCCGGCGACGCCGGACAGCACCGCACGGAGCGTGGCGGTGCGCCGGACCGGGGCCGGCTGGAGCGCTGATGACATGCGGGTTCTCCTCACGAGTCGTACGACGGAAGTAGTCGCCGCACCGGCCCGGTCGGTTCCCGCAGTGAACTAGCTCACACGCCGGCGGCCGCGCAGGGCGACGACGGCGGCCCCGCCGATCAGCAGCACCACGGCACCGGCGAAGGCGAGCAGCCACCCTCGGCGGCTCCCGTCCCCGGCCTCGTCCGAACCGGCCGCCGCACCGTCCTGGGCCGAATCCGCCGACGCACCGGTGAGCGGGACGTTCACCGCGAACCGGAACGCACCCTGCACCGGATGTCCGTCCACCGAGACCACCCGGTACGCGACCGTGTAGACGCCGTCGGGCAACGGCTGCACCGGGCGCACGATGCCCCGTTGCTGGTCGACGGTCGGCCCGTCGACCGGCATCTGAGCGCCGGCGGCGTCGCTGACCACGATCGTGGTGTAGTCGCCGTTGAGCGGTTCGGTGAAGGTCAGCACGATCTCCTCGGGCGACTGCGCCACCCGGGTGTTCTGGCCTGGTTGACTAGCCGACAGTGCGGCGTGCGCCGCAGCCGGGGAGGCCGGACCGACGACCACCACGGCGGCGAACAGCGCCGCCATGGCCCCTCGGGCGACCCGGACGGGTAGGGCTGATCTGGGCACGGACGGGACCTCCTGTCACAACGGCACCAGCGGCGGCCGGATCGCCATTCGATCATCCGACCGCGGCACCGGGCGAGGCCCGGCCGGTGCGATTCCACGGCCGGTCGCGGTCGCGGGAACCCGACCCTACGACGGGCCGACTGATGTTGCGTCGACGAGGGGAGGGCATCGGGTGCGGTCACGGACACGATGGTGGGTGCCGACGACGGTGGCGACCGCGGCGATGGCGGTGTCGATGCTGCCGCTGTACGCGGTCAGCGCGCTCGGTCCATACCTGGCCGAGGACCTGGGCGTGTCCCGGGCGGCGGTCGGGGTGCCGGTGACGGTCGCGTTCGCGGTGGCCGCGACGGTGTCGCTGGTCGCCGGTCGGCTGGTCGACACGGTCGGCGCCCGCCGGGGGTTGCTGTGGTTGGCCGCGATCGTCGCGGCGGCGCTGCTGACCGGTGCCACCGCCGGCAGTTACCCGGTACTGGTCGTCGCGGTGGCGGTGACCGGCCTGGGCATGGCGTTGGCGAATCCGGCGACGAACGTGCTGGTGGCGACGATGGTGCCGGCGCACCGACGGGGCGACGCGATCGGGGTGAAGCAGTCCGGGGTGCAGCTCGCCGCAGCACTGTGCGGGCTCGGGCTGCCGGTGGTCGCGGCGGTCCGGGGGTGGCCGGCCGGCCTGGGTCTGGCCGGGCTGTTGGCCCTGGGGCTGCTCGCCGCGACGTGGTGGCAGGTGCCACGCCCGGCGCCACGTGACGCCGCAGGCGGACCGTGGTGGCGGTGGTCGCGGCCACCGGGCTGGGTGGTCGGGCTGATGGGCTACTCGCTGCTGCTGGGTACCGGCCTGTCCGCGGTCAACACCTACCTGCCGCTGTACGGCGTACAGCAGCTGAGATTGACCGGATGGTCGGCCGGGACGCTGCTGGCGGTGTTCGGTGCCGCCGGTGTCGTCGGCCGGCTGTGGTGGACCCGGTCGGCGGACCGGCGCGCGGAGGTGACCTCGGTGCTCGCCGCACTGTCGCTGGTGGCCACCGCGTCGGCGGTGCTGGTGCTGGCGGCCGGGCTCTTCCCGCCGCTGGTGTGGTGCGGCGCGATCGGCGTCGGGATCTCGGCGACCGGGGCGAACGCGGTGTCGATGCTCGCCGTGGTCCGCGCCACGGCCGCGCCCGGGCACGCCTCGGCGCTGGTGTCGACCGGGTTCTTCGGCGGGTTCGTCGTCGGGCCGGTCGGTTTCGGGGTCGTCGCCGATCTCGGCGGGTACGGGGTCGCCTGGTCGACGGTCGCCGTCGTGTTCGCCGCCGCTGGCGTGGCCGGGTGGCGGCTGGCCGTCACCCGGGCGGCAGCCCGGTCCGACACGACCGGCGGCGGGCCGCTCACCCGGCCCGTCGCACCGGCCGACAGGACGGCACCGTCGTGACCCGACCGCGTACGCCGTCGCCGACCGGGACGGCCGCCGCGCCCGCGCACCGGGCCGCGCTGGACGCGATGCTGGGCCGGCTCCCCCGGATCCACGCCGCCGTCGGCGACCGCTTCCCGCTGTACGCCGACCCGGCCACCGGGGAGTGGACCAGCACCCGGCGCGGGTCGTGGACCGGGGGCTTCTGGGCCGGGCTGCACTGGCTCAGCCTGGCCGTGCACCCGGACACGCTCGCGCGGGAGCAGGCGTCGACGGTGACCGGCCGGTTGTCGGCGCGGGCCGGCGACGACACGGTGACCCGGGCGATGACGTTCTGGTACGGCGCCGCCGCGACCGGCGGACGGCTCTGCCGGGACCCGGCGGCCGACCAGGTGGCGGCGGTCGGCGCGCGGGCGCTGGCCGCGTCGTTCGAACCCGGGTACGGCGTGTTCCCGGTCGGGACGGCGTTCGGCGGCCCGCCGCAGCCCCGGATCGGCATCGACGCGCTCGCCGCCGTGGTGGCGCTGATGTGCTGGGCCGACGAACCGTCCGGGGACCGGCGGCTCGCCCGTCGGCACGCTCGGGCCTGCGCCCGACTGCTGGTCACCGACGAGGGCCAGGTGCTGGCCGAGCGCACCCTGCCCGCCGACCGGCCCCCGCCGGCCCGCGAGCAGGTGTGGGCACGCGGGCAGGCGTGGGGCATGCTCGGTTTCGCCGTCGCCGCCGACCGGCTCGGCGGCGAGTTCACGTCGGTGGCGCGGCGGGTCACCGACTGGTGGCTGGCGACAGCAGGGCCGCCGGGGGCGCCGCCGGCGGTGTTCGGCCGTGCCGGTGCCCCGCTGGACAGCTCGGCGGCGGCGATCGCAGCCGCGGCGATGTGGACGCTCGGCGGTCAGCCGGCGCGGTGGGCGCAGCGGTACCGGCAGGCCGCCACCGCCACAGTCGACGCCCTCGTCGTCGGCCACCTGGCCGACAACGGGGCGCTGCGGGACGGCTGCTACGACCCCGACCGCGACATCGCCTGCCGGCACGAGCTGATCTGGGGCGACTACTTCCTGGCCGCCGTGCTGGCGATCCGCTGCGGCGCGGTGCCGGTGGCCGCCTGGTAGTCGGCGAGCAGTCGGGTGGCGACGGTGGTGACGTGCCACTCGTCCGGGCCGTCGAGGATCCGGGCCGCCCGCGCGGCACGCAGCAGCATCGCCAGTGGCGTGTCGTCGGTCAACCCTTCGGCCCCGTACACCTGGATGGCCCGGTCCACGACGGCGTGGAACGCCCGGGCGGTGACGACCTTGGCGGTGCCGGTCGGGATCCGGGCGTCGCCCCCGGCGGCCACCGACGCGACCGCCGCGTGGGTGAGGGCCCGGGCGGCGGCCAGTTCGGCGTGGCTGTCGAAGACGTGACCGTGCAGCAGCTGCTTGTCGGCCAGCGGGTGCGGCCCGACCCGGCGACGCACCAGCCGGTCGCGCATCAGGTCGAACGCGCGGGCGGACTGGCCGAGCCAGCGCAGGCAGCGCAGGGTACGGCCCAGGTGCAGCCGGCCGGCGACGATCCGCAGGCCGGCTCCGGCGTCGCCGATCAGATGATCGGCGGGGACCCGGACGCCGTCCAGGTCGATCTCGTACTGCCCGCCCACGCCGAGCACCGGCAACTGCCGCACGATCCGGTAGCCGGGCGCGGTGGTCGGCACCAGCAGCAGGCTGAATCCGGCCTGGCCGCTGCCGCCTGCGGCGGCCAGCTCCGGTGCGGTCCGGCAGACCACGGTGGTGAAACCGGCGTCGGCCGCCCGGCTGGTGAACCACTTGCGACCGGTGATCACCCAGCTGCCGCCGTCGCGCTCCGCGCGGGTGGCCAGCGACATCGGGTCGGTGCCGGGCACCCCGGGTTCGGTCATCGCGAAACTGGGCGGGCAGCGGCCCTCGACCATCGGCCGGAGATAGCGCTCACGCGCGGTCGGCGTCGCGTGCGTGTCCAGCATCGTGGCGTCGAGCAGCAGGTCCGAACCGAGCACGGTCGGCCCGAAGTCGCTGTACGCCTCGACCTCGGCGAGGCGGGCGTACCCGGTCAGCGTCAGCCCCTGCCCGCCGAGCGTCGTCGGCAGCGGGAGCGTCCACAGCCCGGCCGTACGAGCCTGCCCTTGCAGCTCGGCCAGGAGGCTGCGGGCCGGGTCGCCGCCGGCCGCGAGCAGCCCCTCCACGGGCACGACGCGGCTGTGGACGAAATCCGCCACCCGATGTTCAAGATCCATCGCTGTCCCTCCAGGACGGCACCGTCGTGGTGGGACGGCGCGGTTCGAACCGTCCGGGAACCGGAACGGCTCGGTGCACGACTACTGCAGACGTGACAGTTGATGTCGGAGGCACCGGTACCGTAGTCGGTCCGGCGGCCGGTCCGGTTCCAGGCGGGACGTTGGCGGGTCACGTCGTCGCCGGCACGACCGCCACCACCGCAGATCAGGTCCTCGCCTGCCACCTTGTCGATCTCGGCGCCACGCGGGACCCCGGCGACGGGCCGCTGCGGCTCACCGTGCCCGGTGGGATGGAGCTGCCGGTCCAGATCGACTGGTCGCATCCGGGCGTCACCGCAGGCGACGCAGCGACGTGGCCGCTCGACGAGGTGACCGCCCAGGCCCGGTGCGCGCTGATGGCGGTGCACGGACGCGCCCGGGGCGGTCCGGCCCGGATCGCCCTGGACTACGTCGGCACCGCCGCCGGGCTGCTGGCCTGCCAGGGTGTCCTGGCGGCGCGGTTGGCCGGACTGCGCGGTGGTGCGCCCGCCGGCCCGGTGACGGTCTCGGTGGCCGGGGCCGCGCTGCTGACCGTGTCGCAGTATCTCGCCGCCGGCAGCGCCGTCGACCCGGAGTACGTCGAGCTGCCGGCGACCGCCGGCACACCGCCACCGTTCGCCTGCGCCGACGGGGCGTTGGTGGAGCTGGAGACCCTCGACCCGGCACCGTGGCACCGGCTGTGGACCGAGCTCGGCGTGGCCCCGTCGGTGGCGGGACACGCCTGGCGGGGCTTCGTGCTGCGGTACGCGACCGCGACCGCCCCGCTGCCCGTGCAGCTGCACGCCGCGATCGGGCAGGTGCCGTTTGGGCGGCTACGTGACCTGGCGCAGGCGGCCGGTGTCGCCGTCCAGCTGGTACGCGGGCACGCCGAGCGCTGCCACGACCGGTACCAGCCGGGAGTCGACAGCCCGCCGTGGCGCATCGGTGCCGGTCCGGTGGCGGCGGCGTCACCGGCGTCCGGGACGCGATGGCCCGCAGCCGAGGGGCCGCTGGCCGGGCTGCGGGTGGTCGAGGCGGGCCGGCGCATCCAGGGACCGCTCGCCGGTCAGCTGCTGCGGCTGCTCGGCGCCGAGGTCGTCCGGATCGAACCGGTCGGCGGTGACCCGCTGCGCGGCATGCCGCCGATGGTCGGCGACTGCTCGGCCCGGTTCCTGGCGCTCAACCGGGGCAAACGCATCGTCGAGGCTGACCTGCGCAGCCCGGCTGGCCGGGCGACGGTGCGTGACCTGGCCGCCGACGCGGACGCCTTCGTCCACAACTGGGCCCCCGGCAAGGCCGCGCAACTAGGGCTCGACGCCACCGACCTGTGGGCGGCGAACCCCCGGCTGGTCTACGCCTACGCCTCCGGCTGGGGGGACGCGGCCGGCAGCGACCCGCCGCCGGGCACCGACTTCATGGTGCAGGCGTACGCCGGTCTCGGCACCCACCTGCGCCCCTACGGCGAGGCACCAGCGGGTTCGTTGATGACCCTGTTGGACGTTTTGGGTGGACTGGTGGCCGTCGAGGGAGTCCTCGCCGGACTTGTCGCCGGCCACCGCGACAGGCGTGGACAGCGGGTGGACAGCAGCCTGCTGTCGGCAGCCGGGGTGCTGCAGGGTCCGGTGCTGCGTGGGGAACGCCCCGCCCGGCGTGAGCGCGACCCGCTCGACGGTCCGCTACCGGCCATCGGCGGCCAGTTGGCCGTACCCGCCGGCACGACACCGCAGTCGCTGACCCGCGCGACCAGCGCCGTCGGGCCGGCGGATGCGCTCGACCGGCTGGCGGGACTCCCGGTCGACGACGCTGTCGCCCTGCTGCGGGCCGGTGGTGTCGCGGCGGTACCGGTCTGTCCCGATCCCGGCCTGCTCGCCACCGATCCGGCCTTCGCCGAGCTGCTCGACATCGACGGCTGCGCCTACGTCCGTGCGCCCTGGAGGTTCGTCCGTTGACCGTGCTGACCGCCACCGACCTGGTCCCCGCCGCCCTGCGCCGCTGGTGGCGTCATGCCGGCTACTACCCCGATGCCGACCTGCACACCCTGTTCACCCGGCAGGTCACCGCGGCACCGCAGCGGGCAGCGGTGATCGACGACGAGGGAACACACTCCTACCTCGAACTCGCCGACCGGGTGTCCCGGCTGGCCGCAGCGTTGCGCGCCGCCGGGGTCGTCACCGGCGAGGTGGTCGCGGTACAACTGCCCAACGGCTGGCAGGCGGTGGCGGTGGACCTGGCCGTCGCCGCGATCGGCGCCGTGGTGCTGCCGTACCCGATCGGCCGGGGCCGCCGCGACACCCTCACCCTGCTGCGCCGGTCCCGGGCGGTGGCCGCGGTCGTCGCGCACAAGTTCGGCGACGTCCCCTACGCCGACGTGCTCGCCGACCTGCGCGACGACCTGCCGGACCTGCGTACCGTGATCGTGGCCGGTGGCGGCGGCCCGGACAGCCTGGAGGGCCTGGCCCGCGACGGGGCCTCGACGACCTGGCGGCCGACGGTACGGCCCGACGCCCCGGCCCGGATCCTCGTCTCCTCCGGATCCGAGGCCGCCCCGAAGATGGTCGTCTACTCGCACGAGGCCCTCGCCGGCGGACGGGGCGCGTTCATCGACGCGTTGCACACCGGGCCGGGGCCGATGCGCAACCTGTTCCTGGTGCCGCTGGCGTCCTCGTTCGGGTCGTCCGGCTCCGCGGTGACGGTCGCCCGCTTTGGCGGGACCCTGCTGGTGCAGTCCCGTTTCGACGCCGCCCGGGCGCTGGAGCTGATCGACCGGCACGGCCCGCACCTGGTGTTCGGGGTGCCGACGATGTTCACGATGATGCTCGATCATCCTCATTTGTCGAGGGTGGACATGTCGACGGTCCGGGCCGTCGTGGCGGGCGGGTCGCGGGTCGACCCGGCGACCGTCGCCGCCTGCCGGGACCGGTTCGGCTGCGCCTACGTCAACTGCTACGGCTCGGCGGACGGGGTCAACTGCACCACCGACCCGGCCGACCCGCCGGAGGAGGTGCACGACGCGGTCGGCCGGCCGAACCCGGCGGTCGCGGCGGTCCGGGTGGTCGACGAGGACGGCCGGGACGTGGCCCCGGGCGACGTCGGCGAGATCTGGGGGCTCGGGCCGATGAGCCCACACTGCTACGTCGACGCCGACTTCGACGTCCGCTACCGCACCGACGACGGCTGGGTACGCACCGGCGACCTCGGCCGAATCGACGTCGACGGGTTCCTGCACGTGGTCGGCCGGCGCAACGAGATCATCATCCGGGGTGGGCGGAACCTCTCCCCGGTCGAGGTGGAATTGCTGGTGGCCCAGCATCCGGCGGTGCGCCAGGTGGCGTGCGTCGGCGTACCGGACCGGTTGATGGGTGAACGGATGGCGGTCTGCCTCGCCCTGCGCGAAGGCGCCACCGCCCCCACCCTTGGCGAGCTGGCTCACTATCTGACCGACGTGCACGGGCTGGAACGCGCCAAGCTTCCCGAACGTCTCCGGGTGTTCGACACGCTGCCACTGTCGCCGGCCGGCAAGGTCGACAAGCGGTGGCTGCGGGAGCAGTTCACCGAGACGCCCCAATGACCCTCCCGGCCGCCACGACCGACCCGTCGTCGCCCGGTGACGCTCTGCCACCGGCCGGCGCCGCCGTGGCCTTCAGCGGCGTGACCTGCCGGTACGGCCGGCGTACCGTGGTCGACGCGGTGGACCTCACCGTCGACGCCGGTGAGCACCTGACGTTGACCGGGGCGAACGGCTCCGGCAAGACGACGCTGCTGCGTACCGTCCTCGGGTTGCATCCGGTGGCCGCCGGCACCGTCTCGGTCGGCGACGAGGTGGCACGCGGTCGGGCCGGCTGGGCGCGGCGCCGGCGGGACGTGGCCTGGGTACCGCAACGGCTCGCCCCCGGCCGGTTCCCGCTGCTCGTCAATGAGCTGCTGGCCAGCGGTGGCGCCGCGTCGGCGGCGGCCGACGCCGCCACCGCGCTCGGCGTCGGCGGACTCGACGACCGCCCGTTGCACACCCTGTCCGGGGGGCAGCTGCAGCGGGTGTTCCTGGCCCGTGCCCTCGGCGCGGTCGCCGCCGGGGCCCGGGCGTTGCTCGCCGACGAACCGACCGCCGCGCTCGACTTCGACGGCCAGGAACAGGTCGCAGGGCTGCTGGCGGCACTGCCGGTCACCGTCGTGGTGGTCTCCCACGATCGGGCCATGGCCCGCGCCTGTGACCGGGTCGCCGAGATGGCGGCCGGCCGGCTGCGGGTGATCTGAACAGGTGGAACACTTCCTCGACCTGTTAAGTCTGCCGGCGGTGCAGCGGTCGGCGATCGGGTTGGCCGTGGCCGCCGTCGGGTTGCCGATCGTCGGGGTGTTCATCGTCGGGCTGGACATCATCGCCGTCCGGTTCGCCATCATGCACGTGGCGTTGCTCGGCATCGCCGTCGGCCTGCTCGCCGGACTGGACCCGATGCTGTGCGGGCTGGTGGCCTGCGGACTGGCCGGAGCCGGCGTCGCCCCGCTGGCCCGCCGGCCCGCCGGTCTGCCGGGCGCGATGGGCCTGCTGATGACGTTCGCGATCGCCGCCGCACTGCTGGTGCTGTCGGTGTCCGGGGTGAACGCCACCGGCGCGTTCGAGCTGCTGTGGGGGTCGATCCTGGCCACCCGCGACATCGACCTCGTTGTACTGGCGGTCCTCACCGTCGCCGTGCACCTGCTGTTCTGGCGCTACCGGCGGCAGCTGGCGCTGCTGCTGTTCGACCGCGAACTGGCGCTGTGCTCCGGGGTGGCCGCCAGCGGCCTGATGCTGGCACTGCTGGTCGTCGTCGCGGTGGCGATCGGCGCGTCCATCCGGCTCACCGGCGCGCTGCTGGTCGACGCGCTGACCATCCTGCCGGCCCTGGCGGCCCGCAATCTGGGCCGGTCGCTGACGTCGATGGCCGGCTGGGCGGTCGGCTTCGGGGTCGTCGGCAACGCTCTGGGCTTCACCGCCGCGCTCCTGCTCGACCAGCCACCCGGACCGGTGCTGGTCCTGGTGGCCGGCACCTTGACCCTGCTCACCTATCTCATCCCTGAAGGAGCACGTGATGCGCTGGTCCCGAACCGTCGTGGCGTTGACCGCGACGGCAACCCTCGTCCTGTCGACGACCGGGTGTGGCAGCACTGACGCCGATCCGGCACCGTCGAACAGCACCGGTGCCCCGGCCGGCGGCCCGGCCGTCGTCGCCTCCACCACCTGGGTCGGTGCCCTGGCCAAGGCCGCCGGGATCGCCGAGGTCACGGTGATCGCGCCGGCCAACGTCCAGCACCCGCCGGACTACGACCCCAAGCCCAGCGACCTGGCCGCCGTCGCCGACGCCGACTACGTGCTGTACGCCGAGTTCGACGGCTTCGCCGACCGGCTCACCGAGGCGGCCGGCGGTGACGCCGAGCTGGTCCCCGTACAGTTGGAGAACACTCCGGCGGTGATCACCGCCGAGGTGACCCGCCTCGGTGAGTTGTTCGGCACCGCCGACGCTGCCGCCGCCTGGCTTGCCGAATTCGACAGCACCTACGCCGAACTGTCGGGCCAGGTAAAGGCGGTCACCGTTGAGCCGAGGACGGCGGTGAGCCACCTGTTCATGGCGTACTGGGCGGAGTTCGCCGGGTTGCAGGTCACCGGCACGTACGGGCCGGCGCCGGTGACCGCGAGCCAGCTTGCCGAGCTGACCGCCGTCAAGCCGGCAGTGGTATTGGCCAACGCGCACCTGCCGGGCGCCAACCCGGACGTCGACGGGGCCACCCGGGTGGACATCGTCAACTTCCCCGGCGCGGACCTTGACCTGTTGGCGGTCTTCCGGAACAACGCGGAAAGTATCAGCGCCGCGCTGGCCGGACCCTGAGTCGGTGATGTCGTGGAGCACGCCGCAGTACTGGTCGTCGGGGGCGGGGGCCCGTCGGGCTGGGCCTGGCGATCCGGCTGGCCCAGCTACGGGTCCCGACGGTGCTGGTGGAGCGGCACTCCTCGACCGCGACGTTTCCGCCCGGACGGTCATGTCGCCTGGCGCGCCCGCGGTACGCCGGCCGACAGTCTCGACCTCGTGTTGACGGCGATTCTGGCGCGACCGGATGGAGGCACGTCACACTCTCGACAGCCCCATTGAGGGTAGGCTCACCTAACAGTCACCACGTCCCGGGAGCTCTCGCGATGCCGTTCACGCTCACCCGAACCGCCGCCGAGCGGGTGTTCCGCCGGACCGCCCGGCTGTCCGACCGCACCTGGCTGACGCCGGGCTACCTGCGACTGCGCCTGACCGGAGCCCAGCTGCGCGGCTTCACGTCGCCCGGAGCGGACGACCATATCCGACTCTTTCTCCCGCTCGGTGCCGACGGTCCGCACGACGGCCCCAGCCGGGAGGTGACCCCGCTCGACTGGGACCCTACGGCCGGCTGGCTCGACCTGGAACTCGTGGTGCACCCTGGCGGGCTGGCCAGCGACTGGGCGGTCGGGGCTCCGCTGGCCTCCCCGGTGGCGGTCGGTGGGCCACGCGGCTCGACCGTCCTGCAGGGCACCCCGGACGCCTGGTTCCTGGCCGGGGACGAGACCGCGATCCCGGCCATCCGCCGGTTCGTCGCCGCGATGCCACAGACCGCGTCCGGACGAATTCTGATCGAGGCGCCCGACCGGGATCACCAGGTCGACCTGGCGCCACCACCTGGTGTCGACCTGGACTGGATCCACCGTGGCGACGGGCCACCCGGCCGGGCCCTGACCGGCGCGATCGACGCCGTCGACGCCGGGCAGCGACCGGCCGGTGCGGTGTTCGGCTTCGTCGCCGCCGAGCAGTCCGTGGTGCCGGCCGGCCGGGCGCTGCTGCACGACCGCTGGGCGCTCCCGCCGGAGCAGACGATCGTCAAGGGCTACTGGAAACACTCGGAGTAGTCGAACCAGCGCCGGTGCCGACGGGGCGCCCCGTCGGCACCGGCGGCACGGGTCAGGCCGGGTCGTCGGCGGCGCGGTCGGCCGTCGGCAACGCGGCGGCGCGGGGCAGCAGCTGCGCGGTGAGCAGGGTGGACAACGCGGAGGTGTCGATGCCGCCACCGCCGGCGCCGTCGGTGCGCACCACCACCGGCTGCGGGGCCTTGCCGGCCAGTTCCGCGCCGACCTCCAGACGCCGCAGCGCCAGCTCGTACTGCAGCACGGCCCGGTTGTCCCGGTACGCCTGGGCGAGTCGCCGCTGTGCCTTGGCCTCGTTCTCGGCGGCGATCAGCCCGCTGCGGCCCCGGGTCTCGATCTCGAACCGGACCCGTTGGGCGTTGGTCTCCTGCTGCTCCAGCAGCCCGGCGACCTGCTCCCGGGCCTTGTTCAGGGCCGCCTTGACCTCGACGAACCGGGCGTCGCGCACCTTCTTGGCGCGCTCGATGTCCATCTGCAGGCTGTCGATGCGCCGCTTACGGGTCAGACCCCACTCCTGCTCGTACGCGGCGTGCTCCTTGGCGACCCGTTCCTGGGTGGCCAGGTGCTGCTGGTACTGGGTGGGCAGCTGCACGTCCGGGATGTTGCAGCCGGTAATCCGTACCCCGTAGCGGGACAACTGCCGGTTGAGCAGATCCTGCATGTCGGCGACGTCGGAGCCGCGCAGGTCGTACGCCCGCTCGGTCTGCACCTGGCGGGCCCGCTGCCGGATGGCGTCCTGCACGGCGCTGGACAGCACCAGGTCGAAGTTGCCGGCACCGATGGTCCGCACGAACAGCACCGCGTCGGTGATCCGCAGCTTCATGAAGAACTCGATCGAGCGCAGCGGCACGTTCTCCCGGGTCGGGCAGGCCATCACCGGCGCCGAGTACGGGATCTCGGTGGCGACGTCGACGACGAAGTCGACCCGCGACCACGGGTGCCACAGGTAGTGCCGGCCCGGCTCCAGGGTGCGGGTGACCGCGCCGTAGCGGGTCAGGACGCCGTGCGTGCCCTGTTCGATCTCCACGATGGACGACCGCCACCACCAGAGCGCGCCGAGCAGCAGCAACAACACGCCGACGAACCAGCTGGCACCGGCGAGCGCGCCGTAGGCGGCACCGATCAGCCCGTCGTCGCCGCGGACGGCGAACATCACCCCGCTGAGCAGGGCGAGCAGACCGAGCCAGAGCGGCACCATCCAGCCGAGCCGACGGCGGTGCTTGGGGATGACCACGGGGACGAGGCTGCCGGCGTCGCCGCCGCGCAGCAGTTGGGCGAGCTCGCTCCAGGGTGCGACGGCCTCGGAGATCACCGAACGGCCGCTGGCGAACTTGTTGATCACGGCCGAACCTCCGTGGTGTCGTCGGTCAGCTCCGGCGTACCGGAGGTCAGCGGGTTGGCATCGACTGTGGTGACGGTCGGGCGGTCGGCCTCGCGCAGCGCGGCGATCTCCGGTTCCCGTTCGGCGATGCGGGCGGCGACCTCGGCCAGCCGGGTACGCATGGCGGCCATGTCGGTGTCGCTGAACAGTTCCGCGCCCCGCTCACCGACCATTTCGCGGGCCAGCTTCAGCAGGTCGACACCGACCGCGCCGTTCGGGTCGGCCGAGCCGCCGATGCGCACCAGCCGGGGCAGGTGGTCGGCCACCTCCTCCAGGGTGTCGAGCACCTCGCGCTGGTAGCGGTACTCGAGGATCTCGGGAGCCTCGGCGGCGGTGACCGCCCGGATGTCCAGGGCCTGGGCCTCCAGCAGCGCCGCGTTCGCCTTCGCCTCGGACTCGGCGGAGACGTAGCGCTGGCGGGCCAGCGCCTCGGCCCGGTTGGTCTCCCGCTCCACGGCGGTGTCCATCTGCGCCTGGTACTGGGCGATGTCGGCCTGGATCGCCGACAGGGTCTCCTGCAGGGTGGCCAACTCCTTGGTCAGGTCGCCCTCGTCCTGTTCCTTGCGCAGCTGCAGCGCGTACTGGTGGGTGTAGGCGTCCTTGGCGACCCGCACCATCTCCGGGGCGGCCAGGTCCATCCGGTACTCACGGTCGGAGGGTTCGGCGTGGGTGATGTTGGCGTTGGTCAACTCGACCGCCGGGCGGAACTGCTGATTGAGCTGTTCCAGCAGGCGTCCGGTGTCCTCGCCGACCATGTTGTAGATCTCGGCCGCCTCCTGCTCGTAGATCAGGCTGCGGATGGTCTCGCTGACCGCGTTGCTGAGCTTCTCCTCGAAGCCGCGCACCGCGCCGAGGGTGTAGACGAACTCGACCGGGTCGCTGATCCGGAACTGGATGAACAGGTCGATGGAGGCCTTCACCCCGCCCTTGGTGGGGGCTTCGCGCACCGGGGCGTTGAACGGGTACTCGCGGGTGGTGTTGACGATGTACGACACCCGCTTCCACGGGTTCAGCAGGATCACCCGGCCGGGGCCGACGACCTGCTCCAGCTTGCCGAAGCGGGTGATCAGCGCGGCGCAGCCGTCCGGCACCATGACCATGCCCTGCCGCCACCAGACGAAGCCGACGGCGAACAGCGACAGCAGCCAGTAGTGGATGCCGAAGAACGGGTTGAACAGCACGCTGCCGCCGGCCACCGCGATGACGACGGCGGCGACCGCGCCGAGGACGAGCAGCAGCGACACCGGCAGCATGGTCGCCAGGGACCGGCCACGCGGGATCACCATCGGGCAGATGACGTGCGCCTGCCCGGACTCGTCGCGGCGTTGCTCGCTGCGGTTGAGCACCTCACCGGCGTCGTCGAGTGGAACCCGGCGCTGCTCCATGACGGTGTCGATGCTGCCGCCGAGGTCGCGGGCGGCCGGGAAGTCGACCGGGTCCATCCCGTCCTCGGCCAACTGCCCCCGACTGCCCCCGCCGGACCGGCCGGCCCCGCCGGGCTGGCCGCCCCCACCGGTCATGGCGGCGCCCCGGCGCTGCAGTTCCGCCATCGCCACCTGTCGGGGGTCACCACCCTGGGCGATCGCTTGGGCGGCGGTACGTATTCCTTGCTGGACCCGTGACACGGCTCCCCTTCCGGCAAGTTCCAGGTCCCGCGAATGCTAGCGGCCCTGGTCAAGTCCGGTGGTGCGATGCCGTGACGGGCTGCGGTCAACCGCGGTCGGCGACCAGGGCCGGGCCCACCGTGAGCGTCAGCTCGGTTACCGATAGTCGCTGCCGCGGTGCACGTTCGCGCTCGCCGAGCGTGGCGTCGAGTGCGTCGAGGCCGTCGGCCGGAGCGCGCCGCCCGACCGCGACGACGGCCAGCGGGGTGACGGTCGGGTCGTGGTCGAGCAGGGCGGCGAGCCGGTCCCGGTCGAAACCGCCCATCTGGTGCACGGCCAGACCTTCGTGCTGCGCCTGGACGGACAGGTGCGCGACCGCCTGGCCGGTGTCGTAGGCGGCCCAGGGGCGGCTGGTGCCGTCGGCGGTGACCGTCTGCGCCGCGACCACGATCAACGCGGCGGCGGCGGGCGCCCAGAGCTGGTTGCCGGGATCCAGGGTGTCCAGCACCCTGGTGTGGGCGGCGCTGCCCCGGCGGGCGACCGCGAAACGCCAGGGCTGACTGTTGCCGGCGCTCGGCGCCCACCGGGCGGCCTCCAGCAGCGCGGTGACCTGCTGGTCGGTGAGCTGGTGGTCCGGGTCGAACGCCCGGGGGCTCCACCGCTGCGCGAGCAGCGGGTGCAGTGGCTCGGCGGTTGTCGCGGTCTTGCGCAGGTCGGACACCGGGCGCTCCTGTCGGGTCGAGGTGGGTGACGGTCCGATCGACCGTACGACGATGTCGGTTGAGCATTCAACTATAAGACGGGTGTCGTGGCCACAGTGGGCCGACCGCTCGCCGCCACGCCGCCGGCAGCATCCGGGCCAACCCGCAGATCATCGACTTTCATCGCTCAAATACTTATCCTAAGGGTCGATAGATGTGGCGTCCGGCCGTCCTCGCACGTCACATCCGCCCACCCACCTGAAGGAGGCAGCCCGTGCCTGCCGTACCCCGCAACCCCGGCCCCGGCCGGTTCACCCGCACCGCCCGGTTCACCCGCACCGTCCTGATCGCCTGCGTCGCGCTGTTCGCCCCGCTCGCCCTGGTCGCCACGCCGGCCGCCGCCGCGCCGGTGACCGTCACCAACGGCACCCAGTTCACCGACACCACAGGTGCCGGCGTGCACGCCCACGGCGGCGGCATGATCAAGGTCGGCGCCTACTACTACTGGTTCGGCGAGAACCGCCACGACGACCACACCTTCCGGTACGTCTCCGTCTACCGGTCAACCGACCTGCGCACCTGGGAGTTGCGCAACCACGTGCTGCGCCAGTCCAGCAGCCCGGAACTGACGGTCGCCAACATCGAACGGCCCAAGATCCTCTACAGTGCGGCCACCGGCAAGTACGTGCTCTGGATGCACTGGGAGAACGGCGTCGACTACGGCCAGGCCCGGGTGGCGGTCGCCACCTCCGACACCGTCGACGGCAACTACACGTACCTG
Organism: Solwaraspora sp. WMMA2101; assembly: GCF_049179175.1. Classification (NCBI taxonomy): domain Bacteria; kingdom Bacillati; phylum Actinomycetota; class Actinomycetes; order Micromonosporales; family Micromonosporaceae; genus Solwaraspora; species Solwaraspora sp. WMMA2101. Next base: position 863,322 of record NZ_JBMHMA010000006.1, read on the forward strand.
GGCAGTTTCCGACCGCTCGGCTACGACTCCCGGGACATGACCGTCTACCGCGACGACGACGGCACCGCGTACCTGATCTCCTCGACCCGGGTCAACGCGGACCTGAACATCTACCGGCTGACCCCCGACTACACCGGCGTCGCCGCCCTGGTCCAGACCCTGTGGCCGGGCAACTACCGGGAAGCGCCGGCGATGTTCAAACGCGACGGCGTCTACTTCCTCGTCACCTCCGGCGCCACCGGCTGGCAGCCCAACCAGGCCCGGTACGCCACCGCCACCAGCATCACCGGCACCTGGAGCGCGCCGACGACCTTCGGCGACAGCATCACCTACGGATCCCAGCCGGCGTACGTGCTGCCCGTGCAGGGCACCGCCACCACCTCCTACCTCTACCTCGGTGACCGGTGGGCCAGCGCCTGGGGTGGCCGGGTCAACGAGTCGCGCTACGTCTGGCTGCCGCTGACCTTCCCGTCGGCGCGGACACTGAGCATGAGCTGGCATCCGCAAATCAGCGTCGACACCGCCACCGGGCAGGTCACCGGCATCGGCGGCGGGTACGCCTACGAGACGCTGCGGGCCCGGCACAGCGGCAAGTGCCTCGACGTGCTCAACGCCTCCACCGCCGACGCCACCGAGGTCGCCCAGTACGGCTGCCACAACGGCGGCAACCAGCACTGGCAGCTGCGTGACCTCGGCACCGGCTACCACCAGCTGGTGGCCCGGCACAGCGACCGCTGCCTGACCGTCGCCGGTGGCTCCACCGCCGACCACGCCACCATCGCCCAGTACGCCTGTCAGCCCGGCCGCACCGACCAGCAGTGGCAACTGGTCGACGTCGGCTCCGGTCACCTGCGGATCGTGGCCCGGCACAGCGGCAAGTGCCTCGACGTCGCCGGCTACTCCACCGCCGACAGCGCCCGGTTGATCCAGTACACCTGCAGCACCGCCGCCAACCAGCAGTTCCAGCGGGTCGGCGTGGTCTGACGCCGCCCACCTGCCGTACGCCGCCGCCACGACCGGCACACTGGGTGCGGCGGCGTACGGCGAGGGCGGACGGGGGTGGTCGAGGTGCGGCGTACCTCCCGGGACATCCGGGTCGCGAACCGGTTCGAGGTGCTGCGGCAGATCCTCGCCACCGGCGCGGTGTCCCGTCAGGAGGTGGCCGGCGAGACCGGGCTGAGCCAGGCCACCGTCTCCACCCTCGTCAGCCAACTGCTGGACCTGGGCCTGCTCACCGAGGTCGGGTTCCAGGACTCCGGCGGCGGCCGCCCGCGCGGCCTGGTCTCGGTCGACCCGGCCGGCGGCGTCATCGTCGGCGTCGACGTGGCCGAGACGTACGTGCACGTCGACGCCTTCGACCCGACGTTGACCGTGCTGGCCAGCCACACCGACCGGCTGCACCCGGCGGAGAACCGGCCGGAGCAGGTCGTCGCGCACGTGGCCACCGGGGTGCACGCGGTGCTGCGGCACCGGCGCGTCGCCCGCCGCCGGCTGCTCGGCGTCGGGGTCAGTGTGCCCGGTCAGGTCGACCGGGAAGGCGGGGTCAGCGCGTTCGCGCCCAACTGGAACTGGCACGACGTACCGCTGCGGGGTCTGCTCGCCGCCGCGCTGGACCTGCCCGCGCGCCCGGACCTGCCGCTGCACCTGGACAACCCGCTGCGGGCCAGCGTCGTCGCCGAACTGTGGTTCGGGGCCGGCCGAGGGCGCGACCACGTCGCCGTACTGACCCTCGGCACCGGCGTCGGTGCCGGCCTGGCCTTCGGCGGCAGCCTCTACCGTGGTGCCACCAACAGCGCCGGGGAGTGGGGGCACACACGGCTGGTCCCCGACGGGCGGGCCTGCCACTGCGGCGCCCGGGGCTGCGTCGAGGCGTACGTCGGGGCCCCCGGGATCGCAGCCCACCTGCGTGAACGGGACCCGGCCAGCCCGATGCTGCGGTACGAAGGCCGGACCGCCACCATCGACCAGACCGCCACCATCGACGCGCTCGCCGCCGGGGTGGCCGCCGCGGATCCGACCGCGGTAGCGGTCGTCGCCGACACCGCGTACCACCTGGGGGTCGCCGTCGCCGACCTGGTGAACCTGGTCAACCCGCAGGTGGTGGCGCTCAGCGGGTGGGTCACGGCCCGGCTCGGGCCGGCGCTGCTCGACGGGGTACGGGCACAGGCCGCCCGGCACGCGCTGCGCCGGCCGTTGGCGGCGGCCGAGATCACCCTGGGCCGGGTCGCCGGCAACCCGGTCAGTCTCGGCGCGGCGACGTTCGCCCTGGAGGGCCTGGTCGCGGCGATCGGCGCGCCGCCGGCGCGGGCCCGCGCCCGGCTCAGTCCTTGAGCGGGTACGGGATGAAGGTGCTGCGGTTGACGTCGACGTCGAGTTGCCGGCTGATCGGTGGGGCCGCCCGCTGCGGGCAGGTCATCCGCTCACAGGTCTTGCAGCCGGGGCCGATCGGCGTGGCCGCGTCAGCGGCGTGCAGGTCCATCCCGGCGGAGTAGACGAGCCGGCCGGCGTGGCGGGTCTGACAGCCCAGGCCGATCGCGTACACCTTGCCGGGTTGGCCGTAGCCGCCGTTGTGCCGGATGACGGTGCGGGCGATCCACAGGTAACGCTGACCGTCGGGCATCGCGGCGATCTGGGTGACCACCCGGCCCGGCGAACCGAACGCCTCGTAGACGTTCCACAGCGGACAGGTGCCGCCGGTGCGGGAGAACGGGAACCCGGTCGCGGACTGGCGTTTGGACATGTTGCCGGCCCGGTCGACCCGGACGAACGAGAACGGCACCCCGCGCGAGCGGGGCCGCTGCAGGGTGCTGAGCCGGTGGCAGACCGTCTCCCAGCCCATCGCGAAGTGCTCGGTGAGCAGGTCGATGTCGTAGCGGCGCTGCTCGGCGGCGGCGAGGAACTGCTCGTACGGCAGGACCAGCGCCGCCGCGAAGTAGTTGGCCAGCCCGACCCGGGTGAGGATCTGGGTCTGGACGTCGCCGAACCCCTCCTCCTCGATGATCTCGTCGATCACGTCGGCGTACTCCAGCAGGGCGATCTGGGCGGCCATCCGGATCGCCTCCTGCCCGGCGCGCAGCGAGGTCGACAGGTGCAGGGTCCGGGTCTGCGGCCGGTAGCGGTGCAGCTCACCGCCGAGGGACTCGGCGTCGTCGCGGGAGATCCGTACGCCGTGGCGATGCGCGAGGCGGTCCTGCAACGCCGCGCGGGCCTCGCCCCGGCGGATGCCGATCTGCGCGGCGAGCCGTTCGGCGGCCTCGTCGACCGCCGGAACGTAGTTCTGCCGCCGGTAGAAGAACTCGGTGACCTGGTCGTGCGGGCTGTGGCCGAGCCGTTCCCGGTCGCCGACCAGTTCGGACAGCTGTTCGTCGACCTGCTGGTAGCGCCGGTGCAGGTCGATGACCGCCTCGGCCACCTCGGGCAGCCGGGAGGCGAGCTCGGTCAGCTCGCCGATCCCGGTGCGGGTGCCGAGGGCCTCGCGCAGCCCGGCGACCAGACGCGGGGTGTCGTGCGGGGCGAAGCTGGTCGGATCGACGCCGAACACCTCGGTGATCCGCATCAGTACGGCGACGGTCAGCGGTCGGGAATCGTGCTCGATCTGGTTCAGATAGCTCGCGGAGATGTTGAGCTGCCGGGCCAGTTCGGTCTGACTGATGCCCCGCTCCTCACGCATCCGGCGCAGCCGGGCACCGGCGAAGGTCTTGGTCACCGCCCGCACCTCCCGGGTCGCCGCCGAACACTATTCGCACACGTTAACACGCCACGGACCGGCATTAACACAGCTGCCAACAGGACAATTAGCAAGTTGGCAAAATCTGCTGAAAACTTTTCAACAATTGGCTCCTTCCGTATCTCGACCCGACCGCCGGCGCTGCGCCACAGTGGGCGACACACCACCGGGCAAGGAGACGAAGATGCAGAACGCAGTCGATCAGTTGCAGCACGAATGGGACACCGACCCGCGCTGGCACGGCGTGCGGCGCAGCTACCGCCCCGCCGACGTGGTGCGGCTACGCGGCGCGATCACCGAGGAACACACCCTCGCGCGGCACGGCGCCAGACGACTGTGGCAGCTGCTGCACAGCGAGGACTACATCCACGCGCTCGGCGCGCTCACCGGCAACCAGGCGGTGCAGATGGTCCGGGCCGGACTCAAGGCGATCTACCTCTCCGGCTGGCAGGTGGCGGCCGACGCCAACCTCGCCGGCCACACCTACCCCGACCAGAGCCTCTACCCGGCGAACTCGGTGCCGGCGGTGGTCCGCCGGATCAACAACGCGCTGCTGCGGGCCGCGCAGATCAACACCGCCGAAGGCGGCGCCGACTCCGGTGCCGGACCGGCCGGCGGCGACAGCCCGGCGACCGACTGGCTGGCCCCGATCGTGGCCGACGCCGAGGCCGGCTTCGGCGGCGTGCTCAACGCGTACGAGCTGATGACCGCGATGATCGGCGCCGGCGCGGCCGGGGTGCACTGGGAGGACCAGCTGGCCGCCGAGAAGAAGTGCGGCCACCTCGGCGGCAAGGTGCTGATCCCGACCGGGGCGCACATCCGCACCCTGGAGGCGGCCCGGCTCGCCGCCGATGTCGCCGGGGTGCCGAGCGTGGTGATCGCCCGCACCGACGCGCAGGCCGCCACCCTGCTCACCACCGACATCGACGAGCGGGACCAGCCGTTCGTCACCGGTGAACGCACCGCCGAGGGCTTCTACCGGGTGCGCAACGGCATCGAGCCGTGCATCGCCCGGGGACTGGCCTACGCACCCCACGCCGACCTGCTGTGGATGGAGACCAGCACCCCGGACCTGGAGGTCGCCCGCCGGTTCGCCGAGGCGATCAAGAGCGAGTACCCGGACCAGCTGCTGGCCTACAACTGCTCGCCGTCGTTCAACTGGCGCAAGCACCTCGACGACGCCACCATCGGCAAGTTCCAGCGGGAGCTGGGCCACATGGGATACAAGTTCCAGTTCATCACCCTGGCCGGCTTCCACGCGCTCAACTACTCGATGTTCGACCTGGCCCGCGGCTACGCCAGCGACGGGATGAGCGCGTACGTGTCGCTGCAGGAGCGTGAGTTCGCCGCCGAGCCGGCCGGCTACACCGCCGTCAAGCACCAACGGGAGGTCGGCACCGGCTACTTCGACCTGATCAGCACCGTGCTCAACCCGGCCGCCGAGACCACCGCGCTGCGCGGTTCGACCGAAGAGGAACAATTCGCGTGAGGTACGAGATTCTCGGCCCGATGGCCGACCGGTTCGACGAGGTGCTCACCCCGGCGGCGCTGGAGTTCCTGGTCGCCCTGGACGGCGAGTTCGCCGCCCGCCGGGTGGCGCTGCTGGACACCCGCCGCGCCCGACGGGCCCGGTACGCCTCCGGCCAGCTGCCCGACTTCCTGCCGGAGACCGCGCACATCCGCGCCGACGGGTCCTGGCGGGTCGCACCGGCCGCGCCCGGCCTGGTCGACCGGCGGGTGGAGATCACCGGGCCGACCGACCGGAAGATGACCGTCAACGCGCTGAACTCGGGCGCGAAGGTGTGGCTGGCCGACTTCGAGGACGCCACCAGCCCGGTCTGGCACAACGTCATCGGCGGGCAGCTGAACCTGATGGACGCCCTGGACCGGCGGATCGACTTCACCGACGGCCGGGGCAAACGGTACGCGCTGCGCGAGCAGCTGGCCACGATCGTGGTCCGCCCGCGCGGCTGGCACCTGGTGGAGAAGGGCATCGTGGTCGACGGCCGGCCGATCTCGGCCAGCCTGGTCGACTTCGGGCTCTACTTCTTCCACTGTGCGCGGCGGCAGCTCGACGCCGGTGCCGGCCCGTACTTCTACCTGCCGAAGCTGGAGGGCCACCGTGAGGCGCGGCTGTGGAACGACGTGTTCGTCTTCGCACAGCGCTACCTCGGCCTGCCGCAGGGCACCATCCGGGCGACGACGCTGATCGAGACGATCACCGCCGCGTTCGAGATGGAGGAGATCCTCTACGAGCTGCGGGAGCACTCGGCCGGGTTGAACGCCGGCCGGTGGGACTACATCTTCAGCGTGATCAAGAACTTCGGGCAGTGGCCGGACTTCGTCCTGCCCGACCGGGCCGAGGTCACCATGACGGTGCCGTTCATGCGGGCGTACACCGAACTGCTGGTGCGGACCTGTCACCGGCGCGGCGCGCACGCCATCGGCGGGATGGCCGCCTTCATTCCCAGCCGGGATCCGCAGGTCAACGAGGTCGCGTTGGGCAAGGTGCGGGCGGACAAGCAGCGGGAGGCCGGCGACGGCTTCGACGGCTCCTGGGTTGCCCACCCGGGTCTGGTGCCGACCTGCCGGGAAGTCTTCGACGCGGTGCTCGGCGACCGCCCGCACCAGGTCGACCGGCTACGTGACGAGGTGGCGGTGACCGCGACCGACCTGCTGGCCGTGGACAAGACCCCGGGTCAGGTGAGCGCGGCCGGGGTCCGCGCCAACGTCGCGGTGGCGCTGCGGTACGTCGACGCGTGGCTGGGCGGTGCCGGCGCGGTGGCGCTGTGGAACCTGATGGAGGACGCGGCGACCGCCGAGATCGCCCGCTGCCAGGTGTGGCAGTGGTGCCAGCACGGCACCCCGCTGGCCGACGGCGGCTGCGTCACCGAGGACCTGGTCCGGTCGATCCTGGCCGAGGAGCTGGCCGATCTGGTCGACGGGCGTGACGGCCCGGACCGCGACCGGGCCGAGGCGGCGGCCCGGATCGTCGAGGAGACGGCGCTCGGCGAGGACCTGCCGGCGTTCTTCACCACCGAGGCGTACGCCCGGCACCTGTCCCCCGCCGGTGCGTCGGACCGCCCGTAGCGGCCTGGCACACCGGCGGGCGCAGTGGCGGGTACGGGCTCAACGGCGCGCCCGTACCCGCTGCTCAGTGCGTGCCTTCGGCGATCTCCTCGACGAGCTTGTCGCAGAACGCCGGCAGGTCGTCCGGCTTGCGGCTGGTGACCAGTCCGTTGTCCACGTGGCATTCGGCGTCGACCCAGGTCGCCCCGGCGTTGGTCAGGTCGGTGCGCAGGCTCGGCCAGGACGTGAGGGTGCGTCCCCGGACCACCTCGGCGTCGATCATCGTCCACGGCCCGTGACAGATCGCCCCGACCGGTTTGCCGGCGGTGAAGAACGACCGGACGAAGCTGACCGCGTCCGGGTCGGCCCGGAGGAAGTCCGGGTTGGCGACCCCGCCGGGCAGCACCAGCGCGTCGTAGGAGTCCGGGTCGGCCTTGTCGGCGGTGACGTCCACCGGGTACGTCTTCGACTTGTCCAGGTGGTTGAAGGCCTGGATCTCGCCCGACTTTATCGACACCAGTTCGACGGTGGCGCCGGCCGCCTCGACCGCCTCGCGCGGCTGGGTGTACTCGACCTCCTCGACCCCGTCGGTGGCCAGGAACGCCACGCGCTTGCCCTGCAGCGTCGTTGCCATCTGCGGCTCCTTTCACTCGCGTAGGGTGTCCAGTCGACTCATCTGCCCCAGGGCGGGCCGGCCAAACCCACCGTGACCGGTGTCTCCGACGCTGCGGATGTTAACGCTCACCGTTATCCAGGGCGGTCGATCAGTTCCACCAGCAGACCCGACCCTCGGCCGGCCCGGTGCAACTTGACGAACCCAGTGTTATCGATAACAAGCGATGGCTGACGGGACCGGGCCCATGGCTCACCGGGCGAGCCATCTGCCAGACCCTGCGGATCCGGGCGTCCGCCCCAGGGCATGCCGGGCGTCGATCAGGGATGCCGTCCGCCTCGGGCCGGCACGACCACCACCGCTCGCCCACCAGACTGCCCGCCGACCGACGGCCAGCGCACCACGCCGTCGTCCACATCCGCCCATTCGTGCCTGACCAGGCAAGGGAGTTGCGATGTCAAGAATTCGCACCACCGCCGTACCCATCGCGCTCGCGGCGCTACTCGCGGTCGCCGCAGGTGGCATGACCCTCGTCGCGGGTTCCGCCAACGCCGAGACCACCAGCACCGGATCCGCCGTGTCGGCCGCCGACGTCGGCATCGCCGCCGCGAGCGCCGGATGCGGCCGTACGCCGACGCTACGGAACGGGACCCACACGATCCAGAGCAACGGACAGAACCGCAGCTTCATCCTGCGGCTGCCCGCCAACTACGACAACACCCGCCAGTACCGGCTGATCTTCGCCTACCACTGGCGCGGCGGCACCGCCAACGAGATCGACTCCGGCGGCACCAGTGGCGCCGCCTGGTCCTACTACGGTCAACTGGAGCAGTCGAACAACAGCGCGATCCTGGTCGCACCGCAGGGCCTCGGCAACGGCTGGGCCAACAACGGCGGCGAGGACGTCACCTTCTTCGACAACATGGTCCAGCGGATCGAGAGCGACCTCTGCGTGGACACCACGCAGCGCTTCTCACTCGGCTTCAGCTGGGGCGGCGGGATGAGCTACGCGCTCGCCTGCGCCCGGCCGAACCAGATCAGGGCGGTCGCGGTCATCTCCGGCGGGCTGATCAGCGGCTGCAGCGGCGGCACCCAGCCCGTCGCCTACTTCGGCCTGCACGGCATCACCGACAACGTCCTGCCCATCTCGATGGGCCGCTCGCTGCGGGACACCTTCGTGCGCAACAACGGCTGCACCCAGCAGAGCCCACGGGAACCCGCCCAGGGCAGCCGGACCCACATCACCACCGCCTACTCGGGCTGCCGCGCCGGGTATCCGGTCCAGTGGGCCGCGTACGACAACGGCCACATGCCCGGCCCGGTGGACGGCACCTACAACGAAAGTGGCGTCAACACCTGGACCAAGCGTGAGATCTGGCAGTTCTTCTCCCAGTTCCAGGGCGGCCAGCCGGGGCCGACGACTCCTCCGCCCGGACCGACGACCCCGCCCCCGGGCAACGGCGGCTGCACCGCCACCGTCTCCCTGAACTCCTGGACCGGCGGCTTCGTCGCCACCGTCCGCGTCACCGCCGGTTCCGCCGGCACCAACGGCTGGACCGTCGCCATGACCCTGCCCGGCGGCGCCAGCGTCACCAACACCTGGAACGCCACCGCCAGCGGCAACACCGGTGCCGTCCGGTTCACCAACGTCAGCTACAACGGCCGGCTCACCCCCGGCCAGGTCACCGAATTCGGCTTCCAAGGCAACGGCAGCGGAACCGGCATGACCCCCACCTGTACGGCGAGCTGAAGCACCGCTGGCCCGGCCCGGCCGTCCTCGGGCCGGGCCGGCGGCCCCCTGCCGCCGCCCGACCCCAGCGGTACGGCGTACCCACGTCACGTCCGCGCCAGGTGATCAGCCGATCAGACCCGGCGGACGACCAGCCCTGGCTTGACATCGGACGCGGCTGCCAGCTCGGTGACATCGTCCGGGTCGCTGGTGAACACGATCGCACCGCAGGCAAGCGCGACTGTCACCACGGTCGCATCGACGATGTCGGCGGTACGTGCCCTACCGCACAGCTGGCCAGCGGACTTCGCCGTCTCGAACCCCAGCTGGACCACCTCGCAGCTGTGCAGGAACCGGCCGAGTTGGGCCTGTCGCCGGGGGTCGCGCCAGGCCTGCGCCACGACCCTGATATGGCAGGGCCATCGGGCGACGGCGGTTGGTCACCGGGTGAGCAGTGAGCGCAGCACCTTGATGATCTCGTCAGGTGCCTCCTCGGCCATGAAGTGACCGGCCGAGGTGGTGCGGTGTTCCAGGTCGCCGGCCCAGGTCCGCCACAGCGCGGCCGCGTCGAACCCCAGCGCGGCGCCCCAGTCCTGCTGCACGACGGTGACCGGCATGGCCAGCCGGTTGCCGGCCGCCCGATCGGCCTGGTCGTGCTCGATGTCGATGTCGGCCGAGGCGCGGTAGTCGGCGACGATCGAGGTCACCGCCTCACGTGAGGCCCGCAGGTACTCCGCCCGTACGTCGGCGGGAATGGCCTGCGGGTCGCGGACCCACAGGTCGAGAAAGTAGCCGAAGAAGTCGTCCGCGCTGGCGCTGATCATCTGCTCGGGCAGGCCGGGCGGCTGGGCCATCAGGTACAGGTGGAACGCGACGGCGGCGGTGGAGCCATGCAGCACGTCCCACATGTCCAGGGTCGGCAGCACGTCGAGCGAGGCGAGGTGGCTAATCCGGGTGGGGTGGTCCAGGCCGGCCCGGATGGCGACCAGGGCGCCACGGTCGTGTCCGGCCAGGGCGAACCGTTCGTGGCCGAGTGCGCCGGCGAGCGCGACGACGTCGGCGGCCATGGTCCGCTTGGCGTACGTGGCCCGGTCGACCGCCTCAGGCTTGTCGCTGGCACCGTAGCCGCGCAGATCAGGCACGATCACGGTGTGGTCGACGGCCAGGTCGACGGCGACGTGCCGCCACATGACGTGGGTCTGCGGAAAACCGTGCAGCAGCACGATCGGGCTGCCCGTACCGCCGACCGCGACGTTCAGTGCCAGGTCGTCGGCGACCGCGACGCGCTGGTAGTCGAACTCAGGAATGACAACAGTCACGACTGCTCCTTCTTCTCATCGGTGGACCAGGCCAGCGTGCCGGCGGCCGATGAGCAACCGATGAGCGCGATACGTTGACCACAGGCGTAGAAGGGCGGTCCAGTCGGTGCAGGTCAGCTTCGGTGTTCTGGGGCCGGTGACGGCCTGGGACGACGTCGGCACGCCGATCGACCTGAAAGGGCCGAGGCACCGGGCGGTGCTGGCCCGGCTCGTCGTCGCCCGGGGGCGGGTCGTGCCGGTCGACCGCCTCGTCGACGACCTGTGGCCGGCGCCCGCAGCGGGCACGGTGAGCGCGGTGCGTACCTTCGTGGCGGCGCTGCGGCGCGCCCTGGAGCCGCACCGGCCACCACGTCAGCCGGCCCGGCTGCTGGTCACCGAGGGCCCCGGGTACGCGCTGCGGCCGGCGCCGGACGCCGTCGACGCCTGGCGGTTCGGCGACACGGTCGTGGCTGCGGCCACGGCGGCCCCGCACGTGGCGCTCGACCGGCTCGACCGTGCGCTGGGCTGGTGGCGTGGGCCCGCGTACGCCGGATTCGACGACGAACCGTGGGCGCGGGTCGAACGGTCCCGCCTCGACCAGCTCCGGCTCGACGCGGTCGAGCAGCGGGCCGCCGCGCTGCTGGAGCTCGGGCGGGCCGCCGAGGCCGTACCGGATCTCGACGCCCACGTGGCCGGGCATCCGTGGCGGGAGGAGGCGTGGCGGCTGCTGGCCCTGGCGCTGTACCGGGCGGGACGCCAGGGCGACGCGCTCGCGGTCCTCCGCCGGGCCCGTGACCTGCTGTCGGAGCAGCTCGGCGTCGATCCTGGCCCGCGTCTGCGGCAGCTGGAGGCCGACATCCTGCGCCAGAGCGGGCAGGTCGAGGAGCGGACAGCCGGAGCGCACCGGCTCTGGGCCAGGCTGCGGCGGCGTACGACCGGGCGGCACCGGCCAGCTCCGGGTCCCGGCTGGAATCAACGGTCGGCCTGCTGCGCAGCCTCGCCGTGACCGGGGCCGGCGGCCTCGAATCCGCGCGCCGGCAGCGGATGACGGCCATCGCCGTGGCTGAGCAGCTGGCCGATCCCGAGCTCACCGCCCAGGTGATCGGCGGGTACGACGTACCGGCGATCTGGCCGCGGTCGGACGACCCGGCGCAGGCGGCGCAGATCGTCGCGGCGGCCGAACGGGCCCTGGCCACGGCTGGTCCCGGCCTGTCCGACGCCACCCGGGCCCGGCTGCTGGCCACGGTGGCGGTGGAGTCGCGTGGCGTGGGCGGAACCCGGGGGCCGCAGGCGGCCTGCGAAGCCGAACGGATCGCCCGCCGGCTGGGTGACCCGGGCCTGCTGGCGTTCGCGCTCAACGGCGTGTTCATGCAGACGTTCCACCGGGCAGGTCTGGCATCCGAGCGCGACGGGATCGGCGCCGAACTGGTCGCGGTCGGCTCCCGGCACGCTCTGGCGTCCTACGAGATCCTGGGTCACCTCGTCCGGATGCAGGCCAGCGGCGCACTCGCGGACTTCGCCGCCGGTGACGCGCACGCGGCGGCGGCGGACCGGCTCGCGCAGCGGCACGACCGTCCGCTCGTCGGCGTGTTCACCCGGTGGTACCGGGCGCTGCGACTGGCCGCGACCGGGTCGTCGCCGGCCGCCGCCGAGGCCGCCTACCGGGACGCGGCGGCGCTGCTCGCCACCGCCGGCATGCCCGGCGTCGACCGGGGCCTGCTCCCGTTGGCGTTGCTGTGCCTGCGGGTCTGGCACGGTGACCCGGTCGGCGTCGACGACGACACCGACCGGGGACCCTACGGGCCGTGGTCCCGCCCGCTCGTCCTGCTGGCCGCAGGGCGTCCGGCCGAGGCCGCCGCCGCCCTGCGACAGACCCCGGAACCGCCGCGCGACCTGCTGTTCGAGGCCCTGTGGTGCCTCACCGCCCGGGCCGCGATCGCGCTCGACGACCGTACGGTGATGCGCCGCGCCCGCAGCGCGCTCGCGCCGGCGGCCGGGGAGCTGGCCGGGGCCGGCAGCGGCATGCTCACCGTCGGCCCGGTCGCCCACCATCTCGACCACCTTGACGCGGCTCTGCGCCGGCGCTGAGCTGCGCGAACGCCTCCGGATCGTGGGCGGAGAAGATCGTCAGGTCCGCGTCCGCGCGGGCCCGCAGGGCCGCGAGGCGGGTGTGGTTGTCCCGCACCCGCACCCGGTCGTACGCGATGAGGGTCTCCAGCGCCCGCAGGGCGAACGGCACGCCGCCACTGCCGTCGATGCTGCCCGGGTGGTAGAACGCGTCGCCGGCGTGCAGCAGCCAGCGGTCGCCCGTGTCGACCGCGACGCAGGCGTGGCCCCGGGTGTGACCGGGCAGGGGAATCAGGACGATCCCGGGCGCGATCTCGTCCAGGGGCTTCGCTGCGGCGAAGCCCCGCCACGGCTCGCCCGTCGCGCCGTGTTCGACGATGCGTGGACCGTACGCCCACTGGGCGGGCCGGAATCGACGACGCTCGCGTGAGGTCGGCGGGGTCAGGGCACCGAGTACCTCGTCGGCGGTGGTGTGCACGGTCGCATGTGGAAAATCGGAGAGGCCGCCGATGTGGTCGGCGTCGAAGTGGGTGACGACGATGTGCCGTACGTCGTCACGTCGCAGGCCGAGGCGCTCGACCTGTCGCGCGGCAGTCTCGTCGGGGTCGAGCACGGGCCGTACGACGAACCGAGCCGGACCGATGCGGCGCCCCGGGTCGGCGATGTCGTCGAGCCCGTGGCCGGTGTCGACGAGGACCAGCCCGTTGTCGGTCTCGAGGAGCAGCACATGACACACCAGCGGCGCGCCGGGCAGTCGCATCGTCCCGCAGTTGAGGTGGTGGACCTTCACTGTGCCTCCAACCGTCACTGCGCGTGACCGACACCTATCGGGATATCGGTCCGGACAGTATTCCTCTGAGGAATAATCATTCCTCAGAGGAATACTGCTGTAGTACAGTACCGGTCCGCCAGGACCGACGCGCGCAGCGCGGGACGCCGTCAGCAGCGGCCGAGCCGCGTCCAGGGACTCCCCGCAGCAGCGGCAGGTTGCTGATTGCGCGTCCACCACCGCGCGGTCCACAGCTGCCCCGCGTGCACGACGGTCTCGCCGCCGGTGTAGATCCACGACGACGTCCACTCCGGATGGAAATCGCCGGCGCAGTCCCGGTGGGCGCCGAGCTCGGCCCAGGCGCCCCACGCCGAGCTACCCGGCGTCTGGTTCCTCGTCCACCACTGGGCCTGGTGGACGCGGCCGGCGTGGTGCACCAGGTCACCCTCGGTGTAGACCTGCGACGCCTCCCAGGCGGGTACGGCCGGCGCCCACTGCGCGTAGAGCGTCGCCGACGTCCGGGCCAGCGCCGAGGCCGCGGTCGTGGCGGACACCGTGGTGCCGCTGCCGTCAGCGGCGGTGTTCCAGCCGGTGAACGCGTACGCCGGCCGGTGCAGACCGGTTCCCCGCACGTCGAGGCCGGCATCGGACCACAACAGGCCACTGCGGGCCTCGGGCACCGCGCCGATACCGCCGTTGAGGTCGTACGACACGGAGTGGACACCTTCGACGGCGGCGGCCCACGACAGCATCGGCGACTGGTTGGTGGTCGCCCGCAGCCGGATCGTCACCGGTCCGTCAGCGGCCAGGTCGATGTCGTAGCTCAACACCCGCGACGGAGTGGCGGAGTCGAGGGTGACCTGCGAGTCGACCTGATGGGCCGTGCCGTCGTAGTCCAGGAAGACGTCGTAGCCGCGGCTGTTGCCGGGCCACCAGGAGTGGCTGCCCGCGACGATCGCGTGGCGGCCCGCCGGCAGATCGAAGGTGTAGCTGAGGGTCGCCCCCACCTGGTTGGCCGTGAAGACGCCGGTGGTGGTGGTCTTGCTGTAGTCGCCGGCGACGATCCCCTTGTACTGGATGTCGCGGACGCCGGCGGCGTTGCGCGCATCGAGGCCCCAGGTCGAGCCGCCGTCGAACAGCTGATCGGGTACGGCGTTGAGCAGGTCGTTGCCCAGCAGATCGGCGACTGCGGAGTAGGCCGGCGAGTCGTACCCCAGGGTGCCGGCGGCGGTGCCGTTGACGTCGGCGAAGTAGCGCAACCCCCTCGGCACGACCTCGACCCAGGCCGTCGTGGTGGCGCCACCGTGGCTGCCCCGGACCGCGACCGTCGTCCAGGGCCGGGTGACGTCGAGTCCGGCGAGGTCCCAGGTCACCGCGAGGTCCCTGGTGCTGCCGTCGGTCAGCCGGGCGGGCAGCGTCGCCGGAAGGTCGTCCGGCACCTGGCCGAGGTACGTCGCCCGCCAGACCTGCGGCAGTGCGGCCACCCGGTTCGCCAGTGGGTAGCTGGCCGACTGGAGTCGGGAGACGAGCTGCCCGGCGCCTTCGCCGTCGAGGCGGTAGCCCACCGGGTCGGCGACCGCCCGGCCGGCCATCGTGATGGTGGTCTGCAGCAGCGCCCAGTCCTGGTCGGTGAAGTCCGCGGTGCGCTCGATCCGCGAGGCGGCCGCCAGCGCCTGACCGACGGCGGCGCTCGACGCCGGCTCGGCGGGGGGCGCGCCGAGGACACCGACGGCGTCGACCACCAGCCGTCCGGCGATCACCTCGAGGGTCACGGTGTGCCGACCCCACGGCAGGCCACGTACGGCGACGGTCTGTTGGAAGTTGGTGGCCGACCGGGTCGGCAGGTTCGTCGCGACGAGTTCCCCATCGACCCGCACGTCGAGCCGGGCGCTGCCGTCGTTGGCTCCCGTGACGTCGATCCCGGAACCGGTGAACGTGTACGCGAGGGTGGCACCGGGTGCCTGGCTGGTCGACGACGACCGTTGGTACTCGTACATGCCGCCGCCGTTGGCGTGCCGCCAGCTCCCGTCGTAGCCGAGCGCGGTAGCCGGCGGGTCGGCCAGGTCGGTCATCTCCAGGTTGTCGAGCAGTTCGCGGTAGTACGGCAGGTGACCCGGCACCCGCTCGATCGTCAGGTTGTCGAACCCGGTGTGGTGAAAGCCGCTGGCGAGGTCGACCCGGCCGGACAGGTACGGCGTGGCGTCGGTCCAGTCGAACACCTGCTCGCCGTCGACGAAACCGATGATCTGGGGACCGGCGACCCGGATCGCCAGCCGGTGCCAGGCGGTGGCGTCGAACCCGGCGACGGTCCCACCGGCGATCACCGTCCCGGTGCGGCGGAACTGCCAGGTGCCGTCCGAGCCGAGCCGCAGCGCGTACGGCGTACCGCTGAGGCTGTGTGAGCTGCCGCCGCCGGTCGACCGCGCGCCGATGGCCGCGTAGTTGTCGGCCGCCGGTGCCCGCTCGAACCGTACGTCGACGCCCGCCTGGTAGTTGGTCCACCGCAGGTCACCGACGCCGGTGATGGGGTCGGCGCTGTTCCAGGCGCCGCCGACCCCGGTCGCCGCCCGGTCGACCTGCTGGCGCAGGACGCGGTTCCCGTCGCCGGAGCGGACGGTCTCGAAGGCGCCGTTGCGGTCCCACGTGTAGAGCGGGATGGCACCGGTGTCGCCGCCCCGGGAGTCGATGAAACTCTCGGTCCGGCTCGTGACGACGCCACCTGGACCGATCACCGGCACGGTCCGGCCGGTGTAGTCGAAGTCGTCGGCCCAGAGCACGCCGTGCGCCGGGTCGGCGTCGAGCACCGTACGCTCGCCCTCGACCGGCAGCGCAGCTGTCCACTCCGGGTCGCCGGTGACGTCGAGCGTGGTGACGGTGGCGATCGAGTAGGGCGCGACGCTGATCGAGTAGGCACCGGCGGCACCCGGTGCGACGTCGGCGACGTGCCGTTTGTGGTGGGCGTTGAACGCCTCGCCCGCGCCGGCCGCCGTGGTCTGCCACACGGCAAGGGTCGGGTCGGCGTCGAGGTCGAAGCCGACCGGGGTGATGTCGTACGTCCTGGCGTACTCGGAGTCGTTGACGATGACGGTCGAGAAGTCCGACCCGTCCGGTGCCGCCATGGTCAGGTAGTTGGGCTGACCGTTGCGCCCGACGACCGGGTTGGTGCCGGTGGCGGTGGAGGCGCTGGCCTGCGGGACGACCCGCCAGATCCCGGCGGTGTTGGCGTCGTTCTCCCAGCCGGTGCGGGCGAAGCTGGTGAAGTGCTGCAGTACGGCCAGGCCGGCGTCGTAGTGCAGCCAACCCGACCACGGGTCGCGGGCGGAGACGAGTTCCTTGAAGGAGTACTGGCCGCCTTCGAAGAACGAGCCGATGGCGGGTTGGTAGACGAAGTGTGTCCGCCGCGATTTGACGAAGCCCTTGACGATGGTGTTGGCCATCTCCAGCGCGCTGCCCGTCCCACCGAGGCCGGTGCCCGGCACGGTCGGGTCAGCCGTGTTGTTGTTCGGCCGGAACGACGAGTTACTGAAGGTGGCCTGCGCCTCGCTGTTCCAGATCTCCTTGTCGTACTGCTCGGCGAGCCGGGTGAAGTTGTGCTGCCCGTCGTCGTCGGTGTTGTAGTGGTAGCCGGCGACCGCGACCGCGTCGCGCAGGGCGGCGTCGCCGACCATCGCGCCGCCGAAGGTGCCGACGCCGACCTCGTCGGAGATGACGAGCTGAATCCGGCGGTAGAGCTCCGCCTCGCCGGGGCGGAAGCCGGCCAGCCCGGGGTCGTCGCTGACGTAGCCGGTGGTGTCGGTGCGCACCTGGTGCGCGTACTGCTTGGTCCAGGTCAGGTCGGCGGCGTGCTCGTTCACGCCGGGGTTGACGTAGTCGACCATGAAGCCGTACTCGCGGTAGGCCGCCAGGATGGTGTTCTTGTACCAGGTGTAGATCTTCGCGTTGGTGTTCGCCCAGGCTGGCGCGTTCCACCGCAGGATGCTGACCTTGAGGTCGGGGTTGACCTTCCTGGCGTCGGCGGCCAGTTGGAAGCCGGGGTGCCGGGTCACGTTCGCCGGTTCGGTCTCCCAGCGCATGGTGGCCGGGTCGGAACCGGTCGAGTTGTTCCGGTCGTTGCCCATCTCGATCTTTACGTGGCTCATGATGGGGCGGTCGCCGCCGAACAGGACCCGCAGCAGCCGTGCGTACACCTCGGGGTGTTGGGCCTTGTAGTCCATCAGCACCGCGCTGGTGCTGTTCGCGCTCAGTACGCCGAACCCTTTGAAGGTCAGGCCGTTGACGTTGTCGGCGGCGATGTCCCAGGCGTCCACGGTGACCTCGACGGCCGCAACGGCCGCGGCGGCCGCTGGCGTAGCGCCCATCAGTGGTGTCGGCGTGACCATCACGCAGGCGAGCAGGGCAGCGGTGACTGTCGCAAGGCGTCTGCGTCTCATGGGTGACCCTTCTGCTGACCCGATGTTTCAGTCAGGTGCACGACTGGTCACGCGACAGTAAATCGGTCGTAGATGCCCGTCAACGACACGAAAAGATCGGATCCGATCGCCTGTGATCACAATCGACCAGGTCACCCATGCGCCTATCCACCCAGACGCCGAAAAGCCGAGCCCGCCGCAGGGCACCACCGGCCGAAGTGGTCAGAAAGAAGCAGAAACGATCAAATAGAAGCAGGCCCGGTCAGCCCTGCCAGACCGCTTTGACGTTGCAGAACTCTCGGATGCCGTGCACCGACAACTCCCGGCCGTACCCGCTGGTCTTGATGCCGCCGAACGGCAGCTCCGGGTAGGACACCGTCATCCCGTTGATCGTCACGCTGCCCGCCGCCAGCTCGTCGACGCAGCGACGTTGCTCGGCGGGGTCGTCGGTCCACACCACCGAGCCGAGCCCGAACGCGGTGCCGTTGGCCACCTCGATCGCCTCGTCGAGGGAGTCGACCGGGTAGATCACCGCGACCGGGCCGAACGCCTCCTCGGCGTACAGCCGCATGGTCGGGTCGACGGCGGTCAGCACCGTCGGCGGGTAGAACCAGCCCGGCCCGTCCGGCAGTTTCGCGCCGATCAGCACGGTCGCTCCCCGGGCCACCGCGTCGTCGACCAGGTCGGCCACGTCCTGCCGGGTCTGCGCGGTGGCCAGCGGCCCGACCTCGGTCGCCGGGTCGGCCGGGTCGCCGACCACCAGGGCGGCCATCCGGGCCACGAACTCGCCGGTGAACTCGTCGAGCACCGCCCGGTGCACGATGAACCGTTTCGCCGCGATGCACGACTGCCCGTTGTTCTGGCAGCGGGCCCGGGCGGCGACCGCCGCCGCCTGCGGCACGTCCGCCGACGGCAGCACGACGAACGGATCCGAGCCGCCCAGTTCCAGCACCGTCTTCTTCAGCGCCTGCCCGGCGGCGGCGGCCACCGCCCGGCCGGCCGCCTCACTACCGGTCAGGGTCACCGCCGCCACCCGGTCGTCGCGGATCACCCGGTCCACCGCCGACGCGCCGATCAGCAGGCTCTGGAACGCCCCGGCCGGGAACCCGGCCCGGGTGAACAGCTCCCCGAGGTAGATCGCGGTCTGCGGCACGTTCGAGGCGTGCTTGAGCAGGCCGACGTTGCCGGCCATCAGCGCCGGTGCGGCGAACCGCAGCGCCTGCCACAGTGGAAAGTTCCACGGCATCACGGCCAGCACCACGCCGAGCGGCTCGTAGCGCACATACGCGCTTCGCGCGCCGACCGCCGCCGGGTCGACCGGCTCGTCGGCGAGCATCCGTTCGGCCTGGTCGGCGTAGAACCGGCAGCCGACCGCCGACTTGCGCACCTCGGCCAGCGCCGCACCGATCGGTTTTCCCATCTCCAGGGTCATGGTGGCGGCAAGGACGTCGGCGTCGGCGTCGAGCAGGTCGGCGGCGGCCCGCAGCCAGGACGCCCGCTGGGCGAAGCCGGCGGCCCGCATCGGCGACCGGGCGGCCGCCGCCGCCGCGAGGGCCTGCTCGATCTCGTCGTCGCTCATCGACGGGTACGTGCGTACGGTCTCGCCGGTGGCCGGGTTCACGGTGGCGATGGGCATGGTCATCCGCTCCTGTTCGTCGTCGAGCGCAGGGTTTCCAGTTCCGCGCGTACCGCACCGAGCAGCGCGTGGGCGGCGGCCGGGGTGATCCGCGCCGGGTCGTGGACGATGCCGACGGTGCTGACCGCGCCGATGGCCAGCATCGGTTGACCGTCGTGGCGCACCACGGTGGGTCGCTCGACGGGCGCTCCGACGCTGACCACCGCCGCCAGCCCGGCTGGCAGCTGCGGGACCTCGTGCAGCAGGCCGGCGGCGGCGCTGTCGCACAGCGCGACCGCAGGTGCCGGTCCGTCGCCGGCTGAGCCGGCGGTGCCGGATGGTTCCTCGGCGAGACCGTCGGGGTCGGCGAGACGGCGGGCGACGGCCGCCGGGTTGAGGTCCCCGGCGTCGCGCAGCACCCGTACGCCGCGCCTGCCGTCCGCGCCGTCGACGAGCACCGCCAGGTGCCGCCCGTCGGTGTCGGCCAGCGGGGTGCGACGCAGCGCCCGCAACAGTGCGACGGCGGCGAGCGGCCCGACCGGACGGTCGTCGACGGCGCCGAGCTGGGCTTCGACCAGCGCGGCGGCCACCGTACGGCCGGAGCCTGCCGGGAGCACGGTGGCGGCGGTAGGTACGGCGGCGGCCGCAGCTGCCGACGGGGTGACCGGCTGCGCGGCGGCGGCGAGCACGTCGGCGGGTCGGACCCGACCGGCCGGCCCGGTCCCACGCAGGCCGGCCAGGTCGACGCCGTGTTCGCCGGCGAGCCGCCGCACCCGAGGGCTGTGCTGCTGGCGGGTCACGACTGCAGCGCCTTCTCGATGGTCTGCCCGATGCTCTCCACCGACGGGATGACCAGGTCCTCCAGCGAATCGGCGGACGGCAGCGGAATGTGCGGGGTGGTGATCCGCTGGACCGGTCCGTCCAGGTCCCAGAACGCCTCATCGGCGGCGATCGAGGCGATCTCCGCACCCCAGCCGAGCAGCCGCGGGTTCTCCTCGACGGTGAACAGCCGCCCGGTGCGGTGCACCGAGTCCAGGATGGTGGTCACGTCCAGTGGCACCAGTGACCGGACGTCGATGACCTCGACGTCGATGCCCCGCCCGGCGAGTTCGTCGGCGGCCCGCAGCGCCCGGGGCACCATCAGGCCGAGGGCGGCGACGGTCGCGTCCCGGCCCGGCCGGCGGATCTTCGCGGTGCCGAGGGTGTCGACGATCTCGCCGTCGGGCACCTCGGCCCGCCCCGCGTACAGTCCCTTGTGTTCGAAGAACAGCACCGGGTCGTCGCTGCGGACGGCGGCGGCCATCAGGCCGATCACGTCGGTCGGGGTGGACGGGCTGACCACCTTCAGACCGGGTACGGCCATCGCCCAGTTCTCCACCGACTGTGAGTGCTGGGCACCGAACCGCAGACTGCCGCCGTTGCCGGACTTGATCACCAGCGGCAGGCTGACCTGGCCGTTGGTCATGTACCGGGTCTTGGCGATCTGGTTGACCACGATGTCCCAGCAGACCGCGAAGAAGTCGGAGAACATGATCTCGGCGACGGGACGCAGCCCGGTCATCGCCGCGCCCATCGCCGCGCCGAGGATGGCCTGCTCGGAGATCGGGGTGTCGACGACCCGGCGCGGACCGAACCGGTCGAGCAGCCCGGCGGTCGTCTTGAACACCCCGCCGGCACCGGCCACGTCCTCACCGACCAGCACCACCCGCTCGTCGCGGTCCATCTCCTGGGCGATGCCCCGGGCGACCGCCTCGCGGTAGCTCAGTTGCGCCATGACGATCCTCCATCCGCCCACAGCTCGGTCATCGCGCTGCCCGGTGGGGGCAGCTCACCGGCGCTGGCCTGCTCGGTCGCCTCGTCGACCGCGTCGGCCACCTCCTTGTCGATCCGGTCCAGCTGCGCCGGGTCGACGCCGAGACGCCGCAGCCGGCCCCGGTAGATCGCCACCGGGTCGTACGCCTGCCAGGCCGCCACCTCGGCCGCCGGCCGGTACTTGCCCGGGTCGGCACGGGAGTGCCCGCCGTGACGGTAGGTGACCGCCTCGACCAGCGACGGTCCCGCTCCGGACCGGGCCCGGGCCAGGGCGGCCACCGCCGTCTGGTAGACCTCGTCGGCGTCGTTGCCGTCGATCTCGATCGGTGTCATCCCGTACGCCGCCGCCCGGTCGGCGGCCGGCCGGCGCACCGCGGTGATGTCGCTGGTGACCGTGTACTCCATGTACAGGTTGTTCTCGCAGACGAACACCACCGGCAGCCGGTAGACGGCGGCATAGTTGAGCGCTTCGTGGAACGCCCCGATGTTGGTGGTGCCGTCGCCGAAAAAGCAGACCGTCACCTGCCCGGAGCCCCGGTACTGGGCGGACCAGGCCGCGCCGTTGGCGATCGTCAGGTGCGCGCCGATGATCGCGTACGAGCCCATCATGCCGTGCTCGACGCTGGTCAGGTGCATCGAGCCGCCCTTGCCGCCGAGCAGCCCGTTGGCCCGGCCGAGCAGTTCGGCCAGCACCGGGGTCATCCCGACGCCCCGGGCCAGGGTGTGCGCGTGGCCCCGGTAGGTGGCGAAGCTGTAGTCGTCGGCGCGCATCGCCACGCCGAAGCCGGCGGCGATCGCTTCCATCCCCAGCGACAGGTGGCTGGTGCCCTTCACCAGCTGCTGCATGAACAGGTCGTACGCCCGTTTCTCGAACTGGCGCATCTCCTGCTGACGCCGGTACAGGTGCAGCCGGGTGTCCAGGTCGATCGGTGCGCTGTCGTGCCGGGTCACGTCGCCCGGCGGCAGGACGGCGTCGTGTTCACCGTACGGGTGGTGCTGCAGTGGCAGGGTCATCGGTGGGCTCCGTCCTCGCCGGGCCGGTTGTTGATGTGCGACTGGCTGTGCCGCTGCAGCGGCAGTGCACCGCCGGTGGTGAAGTAGCGCTGGCCGGCGACGAGCAGCTGTTCGGCCGGGAACTTGGTGATCACTTCGGCGCCGTCGGCGGTGACGACCAACTCCTCCTCGATCCGGGCTGCGCCCCAGCCGTCGGCGGCCGGCCAGTAGGTCTCCAACGCGAAGACCATGCCTTCTTCGATCACCTCGGGGTGTTCCAGTGAGACGAGTCGGCTGAAGATCGGTTTCTCCCAGATGGACAGTCCGACGCCGTGGCCGTACTGCAGGCCGAACGCGGCTTCCTCGTCGGCGAAGCCGAACTCCTGCGCGGTCGGCCAGACCGAGACGATGTCGGCGGTGGTCGCGCCCGGCTTGACCAGCTCGATCGCCTGGTCCATGTAGTCGCGGCACCGCTGGTAGGCGTCGACCTGCGCCCGGGAGGCGCTGCCCACCGCGAAGGTGCGGTAGTAGCAGGTGCGGTAGCCCATGAAGCTGTGCAGGATGTCGAAGAACGCCGGGTCGCCGGGGCGGATCAGCCGGTCGCTGAACACGTGCGGGTGCGGCGAGCAGCGTTCCCCGGAGATCGCGTTGACCCCTTCGACGTGTTCGGAGCCGAGGTCGTAGAGCTTCTTGGCGACCAGCCCGACGGTTTCGTTCTCCCGTACGCCGGGGCGTAGGAACGCGTACAGGTCGTCGTAGGCGGCGTCGACCATCGACGCGGCGGTGGTGAGCAGCGCGATCTCGTCGGGGGTCTTGATCCGCCGGGCTTCCAGGAAGACCTGCTGGCCGTCGACGACCTCGATCCCTCTGGCCTGCAACGCGGTGAGGATCGGCAGTTCGATCATGTCGACGCCGAGCGGGGCGTCGGTCAGGCCGTACCGGTCGAGTTCGGCGTAGATCTTGTCCGCGACCGCCTCGGCGACGCCGGCGTCGGGGTGGAAGGCGCCGCGCAGCACCGAGATGCCGGCACGGGAGCCGCTGGTACCCTGCGCTGCGGAGGCGATCGGCCGGCCCTCGCCGTCGGTCGAGCCCCGGTAGTCCAGCCACGGCGCGTACAGCTCGTGGTGGCGGGCGGCGGAGCCGAAGTCCCACAGCACGGGTTCCCCGCCGCGCGGCAGCAACGCGAAGCGGATCAGCTTGTCCATCGCCCAGGTGCCGATGTGGGTGGCGGTCATGTAGCGGATGTTGTGGAAGTCGAAGGTCAGCAGCGCCCCGACCGAGGACGTGTCGAGCTGGCGGCGCAGCCGCGCCAGCCGCTCACGGCGCAGCCGGGCCGGGTCGACCCGGGCCTCCCAGTCGACGACGTTCAACCCGAAGGTGGCGGTGCTCATCAGGTGTTCCTCTCGTGCGGCTGGGGTTCGTCCAGCGACGGCGGCTGGTGGTCGGCCAGCGGTTGGTGATCGGCCAGCGGTTGGTGGTCGGCCAGGCCGGCGGCGGCCGCCTGGATCTCGTAGAGGGCGAGCAGGTCCCGCTCGCCGTGCCCGTGACCGATGGCCTGCTGCACCAACTGGTGCACCATGGACACCACCGGCATCGGCACCTCGTGTTCGCGGGCGGCGGCCAGGCCCAGGTCGAGGTCCTTGCGCAGCAGTACGCCGGTGAAGGTGGGCGTCCAGTCCCGGTCGGCCAGATCGGGGGTACGCTGGCGCACCCATTCGGAGCCGACGACGGCGTTGCCGAGGAAGTCGAGGAACGCCCGGCGGTCGGTGCCGGCCTTCTCGACCAGGGTGGTGACCTCCACCAGTGCCTGCGCCAGCGCGCCCAGGTAGAGGTTGTGGGCCAGCTTGACCAGCCGGGCCTGCTCCTGCTCCCCGGCGTGCACGACGATCCGGCCGACGGCCCGCAGCAGCGGCTCGACGTCGGTGAAGGTGTCCGCCGGCCCGGAGGCGACCAGGCAGGCCCGCCCGGAGCCGACCACCTCCGGGTTGCCGCTGATCGGCGCGGCGAGGAACGCCACGCCGGCCTGTGCGCAGAGTTCGCGGGCGGCGGCGGACGCGTCGACCGCGACGGTGGAGCAGTCCACCACGGTCCGCAGTCCTGCGTCGGCTGCGGACAGCAGCCCGTCGTCGCCGGGGTCGAGCACGGCTAGCAGGTCGTCGGAGGATGAGACCGAGACGAACACCACCGGGCAGGCGGCCAGGTCGGCGAGCGTCGCCGCGCGTACCGCTCCCTGCTCGACCAGCGGGCCGGCCTTGGCCGCGGTGCGGTTCCAGACGGTGACCTGGTGGCCGGCGTCGATCAGCCGCCGCGCGATCGCGGTGCCCATCCGCCCGGTGCCCAGTTGGCCGACCTTCATCGCGGTGCCGCCCCGCTGTCGTCCGGCCCGGCCCCGGCCGACCGCGGGTCGACCCGGACTCCGGCGCAGAGTTTCCGGTCGAGGTACTCCCAGTCGCGGCTGAACCGGTAGGAGTGCTGGGCGGGCGGCTGCGGCGACTGGGTCTCGATCCACCGGGTCCGCCCGTCGGTGCGGTTGTAGAAGGCGTGGTCGCAGCCGGAGCCGGTCCACAGCACGTCGCCGGGTTCGAGGCTGAGTTCGACGCCGCCGGCCACCACCGCCTCGGTGCGCCCCTCGGTGAACACGTACGCCTCCTCGAACGGGTGGTCGTGCGGGTGGGCGACCGCGGTCGGCTGGTACTCGACCATGAACATGGTGTGCAGCTGCGCGCCGACCCGATGGTCGGCGAGCATCCGGATGCCGATTCCGCTGTACGCGAGCAGCGCGGTGGCCATGCTGGCGGACACCTCGGGGGCGTTCGGGTCACTGCCCCGGGCCAGCCGGCGCAGGTCCATCGAGTCGCTGTCGAAGCGGAAGAAGTGCCTGTTGCGCGGGTCGCGCAGGTCGACGCCGTCGAGTTCGCCGCCGCCGGTCAGCTCACCGGGGACGAAGAAGGTGTCCCGGCGGTGGTCGCCGGGCAGCAGCCGCACCGGCGCGGACGTCTCCAACCACCGGGCACCGGCGCGCCCGGCGGTGAGCTGGTGCGCCACCGCCACCGGCACCAACGCGCAGTCGTCGGCCCGCAGGGTCAGCCGCTGACCGAGCATGGTCAGGGTCAGTTCACCGGACCAGATCCACAGACTCTTCTCGTACGAGTGGACGGTGGCCGCGACGGCGCCGCCCGGGTCGAGGATGCCGGTGCTCATCGTCATGTGGTGCGAGCCGGTTTCCCGGCCGATCAGGTCCTGGCGTCGGAAGCCGGTGCTGTGCTCGGCGTACCCGGGCGGGGTGACCGCCTGCTCGTCGTCCATCCGGGTCACGTGGTACCCGTGCTGATCCCCGTACATGTGCTGATCCCCCTTCTTCGTGCGCGGGCCTGCCGGCCCGGTCGGGCCGGCCGACCTCAGTCGGCGGCGAGTGCGACGACGGCCCGCCGACGCCGCCGGTTGCGCAGCAGCGGCAACGACGCGGCGGCCACCACCAGGACGCCCTGGATCCAGAACTGCCAGGCGAGGCTGAACGACAGGAAACTGATCGCGCTGGTGACGGTCTGCAGGAACAGGGCGGCGGCGACGGTGGCCAGCGCCGACCCGGAGCCGCCGAAGATGCTCGCCCCGCCGAGCACCACCGCCGCCACGGAGGCGAGGGTGAGCGCCTGGCCGACGGCGGCGTTGCCGACGCCGGTCTGCGCGTACAGCACCACCCCGCCGAGCGCGGCCAGCGCGCCGGCGGTGGCGTACCCGGTGAGTTTGGTCCGGGTGGTGTCGACGCCCATCCGCGCGGCCCGCACCGGGTCGGAGCCGGTGGCCCGCAGCGCCCGGCCGAGGCGCGAGCGGCGCAACACCAGGTGCCCGGCGACGCCGACGACGACCGCGACCAGGAAGGTCAGCGGTACGCCGGCGATCGTGGTGCCGAGCAGGGTCCGCAGTGCGCCGCTGGCCGCTCCGCCGGGCAGCGGCCGCAGCAGCTGCGCCACCCCGAGCACGCCGATCCCGGTGATCAGGGTGGCCACCACCGGAGGCAGCCCGACGGCGGTCACCAGGGTTCCGTTCATCAGGCCGACCAGGATGCCGGCGACGAGCGCCGCGACGATCCCGACGGCGAAGGCGGCGGGTGCGCCGTCGGCGAAGAACGACACGGTGACCACCGCGACCGCCACCGTCGAGCCGACCGACAGGTCGATCCCGCCGGTGAGGACGACGACCAGTTGGGCCAGCCCGACCAGGGCCAGCGACGCGGCGGCGACCAGCAACTGCTGCAGGCTGATCAGGCTCAGGAAGGCCGGCGACGACGCGGCGGTGACCGCGCCGCCCACGACGGTCATCGCCAGCACCGCCAGGGTCTGCGTCTCGCCGCCGAACAGCCGCCGCCGGGGCGGACGGGTCGCGGTCGGGGCGTGCTCGACCGCCGCTTCGGTGGCGAGTACGGCGGCGCCGGTGACGTGCCGTTCGGAGAGGGTGTCGGCGGCCAGTTCGGCCTGCACCCGACCCCGGGAGAAGACCAGCACCCGGTCGCAGAGCCCTTCCAGCTCGACCGCGTCGGTGGACAGCACCACCACGGCGGTGCCGCGTGCGGCCAGCTCGCGCAGCACCCGGTAGATCTCCACCCGGGCGCCGGCGTCGACACCCTGGGTGGGGTCCTCGACCAGCAGTACTGCGGGCTCGCCGAGCGCCGCCCGGGCCAGCAGCGCCTTCTGCTGGTTGCCGCCGGACAGCGCACCGACCGGGCTGTCCAGGGTGGCCGTCTTGACCCGCAGCGACGTCACCGCGGCGGCCACGGTCTGCCGCTCCGCGCCCCGCCGGGGCAGTATCTTGCCGATCGACACCGTCGGCAGGTGCGTCGCAACCACGTTCTCCCGGACGCTGAGCTGGCCGAACATCGCTTCGGCGAGCCGTTCACCGGAGAGGAAGACGATGCCGTGGCGGGCGGCGGTGGCCGGCCCGGTCAGCCGTACCGGTCGGCCGTCGACCGCTACCCGGCCGCTCGCCGGCACCAGGCCGGCGAGCGCCCGCAGGAACTGCCGCTGCCCGTTACCTTCCACCCCGGCGAGGCCGAGGATCTCGCCTCGGCGAACCCCGCCGGCGACGCCCCGGAACCCGGTGCCGGTGAGACCGTCGAAGGTCAGCAGCGGCGAGCCAGCGTCCGCCCGCCCGGCTGTGGGTAGGTCGGCGTCGGCCCGTCCGGCTGTGGTCGGCGCGGCTGTGGGCAGGTCGGCCTTTGGCGGGAAGGTGGTCTCCAGCGAACGCCCGACGATGAGTTCCACGATCTCCTCGTCGGTCTGTGCCCCGACGTCGCCGCTGTCGACCACCCGGCCGTCGCGCAGCACGGTGAGCCGCTGCGCGATCTGGCGGATCTCCGGGATCCGGTGGGTGATGTAGACGACCGCCCCGCCGGCCGCGACCAGCCGGCGGACCTGCTCGAACAGCCACTCGGTCTCGTCCGGCCCGAGCGCCTCGGTGGGCTCGTCGAGGACGAGCACCTGCGGTTCGCTGCCGAGCGCGGCGGCGATCTCGACCAGGTGCGCCTGGCGTGGGGTGAGGTCGGCGACCAGGGTGGCGGCGTCGATGGGCAGGCCGAGTCCGTCGAGGTGGCGGCGGGTCCAGGCGGCCACCTGGTCGACGCCGGGCCGGACCCGCTCGGGCAGCAGCATCAGCATCGACTCGGCGACGGTGAGGCTGCCGACGAGCACCGGCGTCTGGTAGACCAGCGCCAGGCCGTCGGCACGGGCCAACGCCGGGGTGAGCCGCCGGTGCTCGCGCCCGAGCAGGGTGATGGTGCCCGAGTCGGGGGCCACCGCGCCGGCGGCGACCCCGACCAGGGTGGACTTTCCGGCCCCGTTCTCGCCGAGGACGGCGTGCACCTCGCCGGCCCGCACGGTCAGGTCGACCCCGTCGAGGGCGCGTACGCCCGGATAGGTCTTGACGATCCCGCGCAGGGTCAACACGGTGTCGTGGCGGACCGACGTCGTCATCGCGGTCAGCCCTCGAACAGCGCGGCGAGGTCGTCGGCGGACAGCTGCGACGAGGGTGAGGCGCCCGGCGGCAGCGCCGGCTGGCAGGCGTCGGCGGGGGTGACCGCGCCGTCGGCGGCACCGGTGGAGTCCTCGTAGAGGCTGAGCTGGATCAACGACGGCTCCTGGTTGTCCAGGCCGTTGATCTGCGCGAGCGCCTTGCGCAGCCCGACCCGGCCGATCCAGGTACGGGCCGACACGGTGGCCAGCTCGAAGTCCGGGTTGTCGGCCTTGGCGTCGTCGAACAGGCAGCTCAGTTCGTTGTCGTCGGTGGTGGCGATCGGCACCAGCGGCCGGCCGGCGCTCTGGAACGCCCGGATGGCGCCCATCGTGGCGGTGCCGTAGTCACTGATCACGCCGTCGATCTGCGGGTACCTGGCGAGCAGGCCGGCCATCGCCTGCTGGGTCATCGCCGGGTCCCAGTTGGTGGTGACCGGTTCCGGGGTCAGCACGTTGATCTGCGGGGCGGTGGCGAAGACCTCGTTGATGCCCTCGAGTTCCTGCTGGCTGACCGCGTTGCCGGCCGGGCCGCCGAGCAGGACGACGTTGCCGCCCTCGGCGCCGAGCCGGTCGACCATCCACTGTGCCCACAACACGCCGTCGTGCCGGGTGTCCCAGTCGACGTAGTCGAAGTAGTCGGTGCCGGGCGTACCGGTCGGGTCGGCGCCGATCGGGACGACGACCACACCGGCCGCGTGGGCGGCCTGGATCGCCGGCAGGTGCGACGCGCCCGGCCCGGCGGACGGGACGACGAGCAGGATGTCGACGCCCTTGGCTGTCATGCCGGTGATGGCCGACAGGGTGGCCTGCAGGTCGCCACGGCCGGCGGCGTACTCGACGCCCTCGATCGCCGGGCACTTGCGTGCCTCGTCCTCGACCTCGGCGCGCAGGATCCGCGACCACGAGTTGGTGCCGAAGCCGTCGACCAGGCCGACGGTGACCGGTTCGTCGCCGCAGACCGCGCTCATGTCGATCAGGTCGGACAGCGGGCCGGTGTTGCCGATGGCGACGGTGCCGCCGTCGGTGCCGGTGTCCCCGCTCGGGGCGGCGGTCGACGAGCAGGCGGTGACGGTGAGGCAGGCGGCGGCGAACACGGTGACGGCTGCGGACCGCCGGTGGCGGCGCAGGTTGGTTGTTCGGGTCATCAAAGTCTCCTGACTTGGCGATGGATCAGGATCATGAAATAGAGTGAAAATTCATCTGGACATGGCCGCAGTGGGCCGGCCGACGGAGGTTTTCCGCCGACGGGGTCGGTTGGTCAAGGTGGGTCTTTGTCCGTTGGTCCGGTCGCGCTATCCGCTGGTCCGTCTGATTGCCCGTTGGCGCAGTCGCGCCGCGAGGCTGAGTTGGACCACCACGCCCACACCGATGATCACGGCCTGGACGATGTTCTGGATCGCGGCGGTCTGGCTGTACGTCTGCACGAGCTGGTTGAGCTGGCCGAGGAACAGCGCCCCCAGGGCGGTGCCGACGAGGCTGCCCCGCCCGCCGGTGAGTGCGGTGCCGCCGAGTACGACGGCGGCCACCGACGGCAGCAGGTAGCTGTCCCCCGCGCTGAGCGTGGTGGTGCGCAGGAAGCCGGCGAGCAGCACCCCGGTTGCCCCGGCGAGCAGCCCGGACAGCAGGTAGGCGGAGACCGTGTACCGCCTGGTGTTGATGCCGGCCGCGTGTGCGGCCCGCCGGTTCGCGCCGACGAGCTCGAACCGGCGGCCGACCACGGTGGTCTTGAGGACGAGTTGGGCGACGACGACCAGCGTCACCGCCAGGTAGAGCAGGTTGGGCAGGCCGAGGGTACGGCCCACCGCGAAGCCGGCGAACGACTCGGCGACCTGGGCGCTGTAGCCGCCGGACAGGTACTGCACGAAGCCGAGCAGCACCGCGTTCATCGCGAGGGTGACGACCAGGGCGGGCAGCCCCAGGTAGGTCACCACGAGGCCGCTGGCCAGTCCGGCGGCCGCCGCGACGAGCAGGGCCAGCCCGATCGCCGGTGCGAGCCCGAGGGCGTCCGCGCCGCCGTAGCGGGCGACGACGAGCGCGCCGAGGGCGATGCCGCCGGCCACCGACAGATCGAGGCCGGCCTGCTGCACGACCAGGGTCTGGCCGAGCGAGACCACCATGGTCAACGCGGCGAACGGCAGCATGGCCAACAGCGCCGTGCCGCTGACGCTGGCCGGCGAGATGATCGCGCTGGCGGCGAAGAGCACCACGACCGCGGCCAGGGCGCGGCTCGCGGGCCAGCCGGCGAGTTGCACCCGCAGCGGGTCGGCCAACCGTACGGCCGGTGTCGCCGACGCTGCCCGCGCACCGGCCACGGCCTGGGCGCTCACGTCTGCAGCAGCTTCGGGTCGGGCTGCCAGCCGCCGCCGATCGCCGCGCCGTCGAGCGAGGAGATGACGTGGTCGCGGGAGGCTTCGGCGAGGCCCCGCAGCCGGTCGAGGTCCACCCCGACGAGCTTGCCGTCGCGCTTGACGAACCGGCCGGCCACCAGCACGTCGCGGACCATTCCGGGGTGCGCGGCGTAGACGATGGAGGCGACCGGGTTGTTCATCGGCATCGTGGCGAGCGTGTCGCCGGCCAGGATCACGATGTCCGCCGCCTTGCCGACCTCCAGCGAGCCGGTGACCGCGCCGAGTCCGTTGGCCCGCGCGCCCTCGATGGTGGCGAAGCGCAGCACGTCGGCGCAGGACAGCCGGACCCGCTCGGGAGCCTCGCCGGCCGCGACCGCCGCGCTGTTGTCGGTGGCCCGCTGCACGGCGAGAGCGGTACGCATGGTGGTGAACATGTCGCCGCCGATCGAGCTGCACACGTCGACCGACAGTGACGGCCGTACGCCGAGGTCGAGCAGCCGCCCGGTGGCCGGCCAGCCGTGCCCCATCTGCATCTCCACGTCGGGGGCGATCGACGCGGTGCCGCCGGTGTCGGCGATCAGCCGCAGCTCGTCGTCGGCGAGCGTGTTGCAGTGCACGTAGGTGACCTGGTCGCTGAGCAGGCCCTCGCCGTTCATCTGGTGAATCGGCTTGATCTTGCCCCAGTGTCCGTCGCCGACGTGCACCGAGACCCGCAGGTCCAGTTCGCGGGCGAGCTGGAAGTCGCCCTTGGTGACCTCCAGGGTGCTGAACTGCGGTCCGCGCAGCGCCAGCCCCATGGTGACCAGGCCGGTGTTGTCGGCGAACCGGCCGGCGCGCAGCCGACGTACATCGGCCTCGGGGTGCGGTACCGGTGAGGGCATCACGCCGCCCCACTGCTGCGCGCCGCCACCGTGGGCGAACACCGCGCGGAGTCCGGCGTCGGTGAGGGCGTCCACGGCGGCGTCGGCGTGCTCGGGGGTGAACAGGTTGTGTGACCAGTCGAGCAGGGTGGTGATGCCGGCGTCGAGTGCTTCCAGCGCGCCGATCAGCGTTCCGGCGTAGGTGTCCTCGGGCCGGAAGTAGCGGCTCAGCCCGACGTGCAGGCCGACCAGGTACTGGTCCAGGGTCCAGTCCGAGGCGATGTTGCGGACCACCGCCTGCCAGGTGTGCCGGTGGGTGTCGACCAGACCGGGCATGACGATGCGCCCGGACACGTCCACCCGCTGCGCGTCGCCAGCGGGCAGGTCACGGCCGATGGCCGCGATCACGCCGTTGTCGATCAGTACGTCAGCCGGCCAGAGCACCTCGTCTGGCCCGGCGCAGGTGACAACTATTCCTCCCGCGAGCAGGACGTTGCCTGTCATCGGTGCCGCCCTTCGTCGAAATACGTGAACCTCGTTGAAACCCAGGTGACTCGTGCAGGAAATGTGTCCGACAAGGATGAGACGCACACCACGCCGATGTCAAGCCTCAGTCAACACATCGTTCAACACCACTCATCACTGCGCCGGCATCAGCTAGCCGATCCCGGACGTGATCGGGTAGATTCACAGGGTTCGGCTAATTGGGCTGTTTGGGGTGGCTTGACATTGTCTGAGGCGGAAGACCTGGGTGGGCGGATCCGCGCCGCCCGCCAGGCGCGCGGCATGTCGCTGCGGGCGCTGGCCAAGAAGGTCGGCGTCTCGGCTAGCATGCTCTCACTGGTGGAGACGGGCCGGTCCCGCTCCTCGGTGAGCACGCTGTACGCCATCGTCGAGGCCCTCGACATGTCGATGGTCGACCTGTTCGACACCCCGCCGTCGCCGAACGGCTCGACACCGGTCGCCGCCGCCACCACCATCGAGGCCCGGTTGGACACCGAGGTGGCGGTCGTACGCCGTGACCAGGGCCGACGGATCGAAATGGACAGCGGTGTCGTCTGGGAGCAGCTCGGCCCGGCGACCGGATCCGGCACCGAGTTCCTGCGGGTCACCTACCCGCCTGGCGCGAAGTCCAGTGTGTCCGGCCGGTTCCAACGGCACACCGGCCACGAGCACGCCTACATCATGGCCGGTGAGCTGACCTGCCAGGTCGGCTTCCAGCAGGTCGTGCTCGGCACCGGGGACAGCATGGTGTTCGACTCGTCCCGCCCGCACCTGCTGGAGAACCGCAGCGACCAGGACGTGCACGCGATCTGGTTCATCGTGCGCCCCAGACCCGACTCCGGACTGTGACCGTCGACAACCTGAGAACGGTCACGCCACGGCGGCTTCGATCCGCGCGACCGCGCTCGCGACGCCGTCCTCGGCCGTGATGCGCCGCCCCAACCCGGCCGCCGCGTCCCGGACGTCGGCGTCGGTGGTGACCTGCCGGATCGCGGCGGCGAGCCGCTGCCCGGTGAGCGTGGCCTGCGGAACCGGGGCGCTGCCCGCACCGAGCGCGGCGACCCGACGACCCCAGAAGAACTGGTCCAGGATGAACGGGCAGATCACCGACGGTCTGCCGGCGCGCAGCGCGGCGGCGGTGGTGCCGGCACCGCCGTGATGCACCACGGCGGACACCCGGGGAAACAACCAGTCGTGCGGCGCCTGGGTGATGGGCAGGACACTGTCCGGCAGGTCCGCCGCGTCCAGCCCGCCCCAGCCGGTGGCGACGACGCCGCGTACGCCGGCCAGGCGCAACGCGTCGCCGACGGCCCGGGTGAGGCGCTGCGGGTCGCGCCCGGCCATGCTGCCGAAGCCGACGTACACGGGCGGGTCGCCGGCGTCGAGGAAGTCGACCAGCTTGGCCGGTGGCTGCCAACCGGTGGCACTCTCGAGGAACCAGTATCCGGTGAGCTGGGCGTGCCCGGGCCAGTCGGCGGGGCGCGGCAGGACGTGGCCGCTGATGGCGTGCAGCACCGGAATCGGCCGCCCGTCGGGCAGCCGGGTGGCCAGGGCCGCGCCGCTGGTCCTGGCGAGCCCCAACGACTCCTGCCGGAAGGTGTTGACCATGCCGTCGTACATCCGGTAGCCGGCACCGGCGAGACGGTAGGTGAGCCGGTTGTACGGGCGGCCCAGCGGCAGCGCCGGCATGCCGATCATCGGGAAGTCGCCGGTCGCCACGGACATCGGTACGGCCACCGCCTGCACCGCCGGCACGCCGAGTTTCTCGGCGACGTGCGGGCCGGCCAGCGCCTTGGGGTGGTAGACGATCACCTCCGGGTCGGCCTGGCGGGCCGCCTGCCAGACGTCGGCCAGCAGCCCCCGGTTGATCGGGTTCGCCTGCCGGGCCAGCCTGATGTTGGTCCTGATCGAGCCGAGAAGTCCGGTGGTGTCCTCCATCGCGGCGCGGCCCGCCGCCGAGTCGAGCAGTTGCAGGATCTCGTCGCCGAGGTGGCCGTACGTCAGGCCGTGGTCGGTGACGAAGGACCGGAACCTGGCGCAGGTGGCCAAGGTGACGTCGTGGCCGGCCGCCCGCAGCCCGGTGCCGAGCGCCAGGTACGGCTGGACGTCGCCGCGCGATCCGACGGTGACGATCAGGACCCGCACCGTCACACGCTCCTTCCGGTCTGCCGCCGGAACTCCTCCATCAGGGCCGGCACCCGTTCGATCATGAACGTGTAGAAGTCGCGGCTGCTCCGGAGCCGGTCCGCCTCCGGAGCGTCCGCGTCGCCGACGAGATCGATGCCCCGCTGCATCAGATCGGCGAAGGTGCGCATCTTGTCGGTGGGGTCGATCACCCGGGCGAAGGCGTCCGGCTGTATCTCGTACGCGTGGCCACGGCCGCTGGTCGGCACCCGGCGCACCATGCCGGACTGCTCCAGGGCCCGCATCCCGGCCGAGACGGAGGCCTTGGACAGCCCGACCGCCTGGCACAGTTGCGCGGTGGTCTGGCCCGGCGGGTCACAGATCAGCAGCCAGCCGAGCAGCTTGCCGAACGCAGGGGTGGTGCCCATCGCAGCGAGGGCGACCCCGACCTCTTCGGCGTACCGCCGCCCGGCGTCCGGGTCCACGCGCATCTCCTTCGTCGCCGGGGACGCCCCGCCACGGGACATCATCATCACGAACGTTCAGTACTTCCCGAACGTCAACGGTAACACGGCTGCTGATGGCGCGATCCGCAGCGGTCCTACTCAGCTCAGCGGCGGGCGAGTGCCTGGTCGATCAGTTGCTCGCTGTCGGCCCAGAGCTGCTGGGCCCGGGCGACGTCGTACGACTCGGGTGAGGACGGGGCGATCTTCGGACCCTCCAGGTAGGCACCGGTGGTGCCGTCGAACCGGGCGTCGCTGACCAGGTCGGCCAGGTGCCGGGCGGAGGCCCGGGAGCTGCGCGCGCCGGGCAGTAGCGCGCTGATCAGCGGGGCGGCCGCCCGGTAGCCGGCCCGGGCGAGCGCCGGATAGTCGCGGGACAGGCTGGTGTCGGGCATCAGCCCCGGGTCGTACGCGTTGACGCTGATCGGCCGCCCGTCCAGTCGGCGGGCGAGCTCGTAGACGAAGTAGATGTTCGCCAGCTTCGAGGTGGAGTAGCGGACCCGGCCCGCCGTCGGGGTCGGGTCGGCGTCGGACGGGTCGGCGAGCTCGCGGGCGCTCGTCCAGCGTGGCTCCGGGAATCCCATGCTCTTCTCCCGCCAGTGGGTGCCGCTGCTGACGATCGCGATCCGGGCCCCGGCGGCCAGGTCGTCGAGCAGCCCGGTGACGAGCAGATGGTGACCGAGGTGGTTGGTGGCGAAGGTGAGCTCGTAGCCGTCGGCGGACCGGCGCACCCCGTCGATGACCTGGATGCCGGCGTTGCCGACGATGGCGTGCAGCGGCGGACGCTGATCGGACCGGCGCAGCGCCCCGGCCGCGTCGGCGACCGATCGCAGGTCGGCCAGGTCGATCCGGAGCAGTTCGAGGCTCGCGGCGGGGGTCCGGCGACGGATCTGCCGGGCCGCCGCCTGCCCCCGGCTCTCGGCCCGGTGGCCGAGCACGACGTGCCAGCCCTGGGCGGCGAGCCGCCCGGCGACGCGCAGCCCGAGGCCGGCGGTGGCTCCGGTGATGACGACGGTTCTCATCGGCATGAACCCTTCGAGAGGTTGACCTTGTCAACCTGACCCTACGTCGCCAGGTTGACGGCGTCAACCTGCTCTAGGATCGGGCGATGAGCACCCGGGACGACCTGGTCGCCGCGGCGACCGCACTACTCGACGAGGGCGGCCCGGAGCGGGTCACCCTCCGGGAGGTCGGGCGTCGGGCCGGCGTGTCACACAACGCGCCGTACAAGCACTTCAGCGACAAGCACGCCCTGCTGGAGGCCGTCGCCATCCAGGAGTTCGACCGGCTCGAACGGGTCATGACGGCGACGCCGACGCCGCGTGCCGAGGCCGCCGCGCTACTGCGGGGCGTCCTGCTCGACTACGTACGCTGGGCGCAGCGGCATCCCCGTCGGTTCGCGCTGGTCTACGGGTGGTCGATGCACTCCTCCGCCGAACTGCACGAGCGGGCCGGCGCCACCTGGCGGCGACTCGTCGAGCTGACCGCCGAGGCCCAGGCCGCCGGGGCCCTGCCCGCCGGCGACCCGGAACGGGCCGCCGCCCTGGTCCGCGCGCTGGCGCACGGCGCCGCCGACCTGTCCATCAGCGGCCACCTGGCGACCGACGGAAAGGGCCGCGCGAGCGCCGAGGATCTGGTCGAAGACCTGCTCCGGGTGTTACGTCAGGCCGGACGATCGAGCTGACGTCGTTCGCTCAGGATCGGTCCGCCGCGTACAAGCGGTCCGGGTCGACGAGTTGGACGCCGGGGTCCGTGGCCGCCACGGTGCGAAGGTCGTCGGCGAAGCCGCCGCCGCTGAACAGCAGCAGCCGGCACCGGTCGGCCCGGACCCCGCCGCGACCACGCAACAGGTCACGGATGTGTGCCAGGCGTTGCAGGTGACCGGTCCCGACGGTTGCCTGCCATTTGGCCTCGCCGATCGCGAGGAGTTCCTCGCTGCCCTGCTCGTCGCGGCCGAAGACCGCCACGTCCACCTCATGCCGCGTGCGGGCGGCGGGGTCGTTGACCACACCGGCAGCCACCCGGGTCGGAAAACCGCCGAGAGCGTCCGGATCGGCTTCCCAGCGGGTCCATTCGCGGCAGATCGTCTCGAAGCGCGGGCCGACGACCTTGCTCAGGAACGTGCGCTGCTGCCGGGGCCAGACCTGCCGCGACCGGCCGGTACGTTCCAGATCGCCCCAGGCCGGCCGCATCACGGCGTGGTAGAAGACGAGCAGCGGCTCGGCGATCCGGTAGACGCCCCGGTTGCTGGTGAACGCGTCGTCCTCCCGCACGACCAGGCCGACGTCCTCCAGCACACCCAGCGGGTGGGCCAGGTCGGATGGCTGCCGGCCCAGGAAGTTCGCGATCTCACCTCGGCGGGTACGACCGTCCGCGATCGCCGCCAGCACCGAGTGATACAACGCGGGGTCGCGAATGTCGGGCTCCTCCGCCAACAGGTAGCGGGCCTCCCGGAACAGCGGGCGGGCCGGGTTCAACACGGCACGCACCACCCAGTCGTCGAGATCGTCCGGCCCGGCCGGTGAATCGTCCTGCGTGAACTCGTGCCGGTAGGCGGGGGTACCGCCGACGATCGCGTTGACCAGCAGGGCGGTGCGCGGATCGGCGATCCCCCAGAACCGGGCCGCGGCCCGGTAGTCCAGCGTGCGGACCACCAACTCCAGGCCGGCCCGTCCGCGCAGCGGCGCGGTGCCGGACAGCAGGCCGCCCATGAAAGACAGCGCCGAACCGCACAGCAGCAGCCGCACCTGGGTGTTCGACCGCTGTCCTGCCGGGTCGAGAGCCCGCTGGATGATCGAGGGCAGCGCCGGACTGACTCGGGCCAGGAACGGAAACTCGTCGATCACCACCGGAAGTGGCCCGGCAGGGGCGAGTGTCATCGTCCGGGTGACCGCCTCGTCCCAGTTCACAAACCGCAGCGGCGTCGCCTCACCCAGATAGCCGCCGAGCGCATCACCGTACTGGCGCAACGCGTCAGCCTCGGACGACTCCGTGGCGGTGAACATGAACCCGCCAGCCGCCCGTACCAATGCGTCGAGCAGGAACGTCTTGCCCTGACGACGACGGCCGGAGACCACTCCCAGCATCGCCCCACCCTGCGGCAGGCGCGCGAACCTGACCAACTCGTCCCACTCGACGTCACGGTCGAAGATCTCCGCCGGCTTCTCCACCCCACCACCCCGTCACGCTAGTGTAAGCGTAGTTCCTATAACTATACTTACATCTTGCACGCCCCGGTATGACCTACCCCTTGACCCGCCGATAGAAGAGCCGCACAGGTTCCCTGGACTTAAGCATCCGGTCGCCAGCCGGGCGGCGTCGGCAGCGCCCGGTCCGTCCCGCTCCCGCACGGGTGTTTAGTTCGAGCTATAGTTACTGCGTGTCTCCCGAACCGGCCCGGCGATGGGCAATCCGGACAACGGCCGATGTCCGCGACTGGCTGCGCACGCTTCGCCAAGCCGACCCGGAAACATACCGATCGGTGAACGTTGCGATCGACATGCTGGCCGAGATTGGTCCAGGGCTGGGGCGCCCACTGGTTGACACACTGCAAGGTTCAAGTATCAGCAACCTCAAGGAGTTGCGACCCAGGTCCGGGCGCGACGTCGCAATCCGGGTTCTCTTCGTCTTCGATCCCTGGTCGCAAGCGGTGCTGTTGGTCGCCGGCAACAAGGCCGGCAACTGGTCAAAGTGGTACAAGATGGTGATTCCGGCGGCGGAGGTCGCGTACGAAGGCTGGCTGGCCTTCGAAAGGAAGAGGCGGGAGGGGCAATGACCGAGTTCCACGACTGGGACGACGTCCGCAGCGAACTACACGATGGGGACGACGCCTCGCTGGCGACGGAACGCGCGCGTACCGAGGCATGGATCAGTGCCTTCCACCTCGCCGAGGAACGCCAGCGGCTCGGACTCACCCAACGGCAGGTCGCCGAGTTGATGGGGGTTACCCCGGGCCGGATCAGCCAGATCGAGAACGGCGACCTCGACGTCAACGAGGTCGCCACCCTGAGTCGGTACGCACGAGCATTGGGCGCGCGGATGCGGATCATTTTCGACTACGGCAACGACCTTCGCCAGATCGCCTGACGCCAGCAGACGGCTCCATCGGACCGTGGCCCGCTACGGCCCCGACGCCGCCTTCACCCGCTGACCCGACGCGGTGACGCGGGCCGGCTGACGCCGACGAGGGAACCTGCATTGTCGTAAAACTGGCGGGTTGAGGTTCATACAGGTTCCCTCGTTACGAAACGCTGGTCGTCAGCCCGAGCGCCGTCGCCAGCCGGGCGACGCCGGCGGTGTCCGGCCCGCACCGGGCGATCTCCGCCACGACCGTACGGGCGGAGGGCCGGCAGCGGATCTCAGCCGGTGCGACGCGGTCCGCCTCGACCAACCACCGTCCCAACGCCGCGAAGTCACCGACGTCGAGGTGTGCCCGCGCGGCGTCCACCAGGTACGCCGCGCGATGCTCCGCCGGCAGCCCGCACCACGCCTGCCGCCGGGTGGCCGTCTCGTGTCGGCGTACCGCCTGCCGGGCGTCGCCCGACTCCACGGCCGCCACGACGTGCGCCAGCTCGACGGCCGCCGGGCCGAAGCTTGCCGTACGGTAGTCCAGCCCGTCGCCGATGCGGCCAGCGACGTCAGCGGCCCGGCCGAGCAGCTCGTCGACGCTGCGGGTTTCGCCGCAGCCGGCAGCGGCCAACCCGGCCTGCAGCAGCAACGTCCCGTACACCGTGCCGCACTCGACCGATGCCGCCGCGATGCGGTCGGCGGCGGCGACCGTCGTCGTCATCGCCAACCGATCCTGGCCCAACGCGCGCAGCGCCTGCCCGAGCGGCACCGCCGCCGACCCGGCCAGCACCGGATCACTGTTGGCCACGGCAAGCGCCCGATCGGCCGCCAACCAGGCCAGCTCGGGTTCGCCGACCTTGACCAGCACGAGCGCGATGATCCGGTACGCGCGCACCAACAACTCCGCCCCCGGCCCAGGCCGGGTGGCGTGCAGCCGCCGGGCGGCGTACAGCAGCTCCGGTGTCATCCGCAGCAGCCGGGGATAGTCGCCGTGCTGGTACGTCGACCAGGCATGCTCCACCCGCTGCGTGACCTCGCGTTCCACCGCCGGCCCGCTGTCGGCGGCGGTGAACATCTCGTAGCTGGCCAGCGCCGCCCGGACCGCCGCCACCCCGTCGACCGCCCCGCCATGCTCCGATGGCCGGTCCGGGCCGATCAACTCCGCAGGGTCGACCCGCAGCACCTCGGCGACCTGCCGGATCAGCGAGAATCGGTCCAACCGCCGGACACCACGCTCGACCTTCTCCACCCAGCTCTTCGACCGGCCGATCCGGTCGGCGAGCACCTGCCGGGTCATCTGCCGGCGTACCCGCCACAGGGCGACCCGACGCCCCACCGCCACGCTCACGGCCGCCCACCCGCGTCGATCCAGGTCCCGTCGATCCAGGTCCAGGAGACGAAGCGTTCGTACAGCTCGGCCGGGTCGGTGATGCCGGCCTCCTCGGCGGCCAGGGTCAGCAGTTCGCCGACGTCGACCGACAACGCGACCGGCTCACCGACGTACGCCTCCGCCAACTGCGTGCGGCCCGGCGGACAGGGCCACGGCGTCCCGTCCGGACAGACCGCGCAGCACCACGACGGCCGCACCGGCTCGTGCACCGGCTCCCTGCCGGTTGCGGGTGTCCTCATGGCAGGTAGTGTCGGCCGGCGTTACCGCCCCGCGCCTGCGCCCGATCCGTACGGGTCGCCGGCCGCCGGTCCGACGGCGGCACCGTGCGGTCGGCGTACCGCCGCCGGCCCGGCACCGGATAGACCACGTCCACCGGTACGTCCGCACGCTGAAACCACTTCCCGAGCACGCTGCCCCCTCAACGAGTGTTGGAAGGGCGGCGACCCGAGGTGGCTCTCCACGTCGACCCCGAGCCGCCGCCCGACAGGCGGGCCCGACGCGCGAAAAGGGCGATCACGGGATGCGACGTCGGGCCCAGCTAACGCGAGGCCGCACCACCGCCGAACTCACCACCCGGTACGGGAGGCGACGGCGCAACCTCTGCGAGTAGCCTGCCCGGCACGTGAAGTGAGGGTCTACAGTGTGCGTGTCTTACCGGCGTCCGCAGACCGGCAGACAGCGGTCAGCAATCGAT
This sequence comes from Solwaraspora sp. WMMA2101, assembly GCF_049179175.1. NCBI lineage: Bacteria > Bacillati > Actinomycetota > Actinomycetes > Micromonosporales > Micromonosporaceae > Solwaraspora > Solwaraspora sp. WMMA2101. Next base: position 903,919 of record NZ_JBMHMA010000006.1, read on the forward strand.
CTCCCGCTCGACCTGTGCCACTTCCCCAGCGAGGCGCTTCGCCCCCGTCGAGTCAGCAATCTCTCGCGCCTCCGCGATCCACGATGCAGCGACGTCCCGATCACCCGCCGCCACATGTGTCGCAGCCAACTGGCACACGTACCAACCGACCCAGTCCGATCGACGCACCTCGCCGGGCAGCTGATCCAAGCCTGATTGCAACAGCTCCACCGCGCGGTCGTATCGGCGCAAGTACCGCTGCGCCAAGCCTCGTTGCATCATCAGGTACGTCGGATCATGGAAGTACAGCCAGTCAGGCTCGCGGTCTCGTGCGTCAGCGGCTCGGGCTGTCAGCTCTTGAGCGTTGTCGAGCTGCCGATCAGCGCCTTCAGCGTCACCCAGGATTGCTAGACCGCGAGCCTCCTGCTGAACAGCAACGCCCCGTACACCAGGGCTGGCCGGCTGCCATGCAGCGGCACGCGACAGCTCCACCATGGCGGCTGTCTCGCCACGCATCCAGGCGAGGTGCCCACGCATGCTCAGCGATGTAGCCGTCAGGTGAGGATTGCCTGCCTCCGTAGCCCACTCCATAGCACGGAGATACCACGCGCGACTGCTCGCATGATCGCCGGTCGCAGCGGACAACCAGCCGCCGAACTGAGCCCACTGGCCAGCGACATCGACGAGCCGCAGCCAGTGTTTGTCGTGCCGGGCACCGTTGACGAGCTGTTCGATGGCTGACAGCTGCGCGAGCACTGGCCTGACCACCGCAGCCGAGCCAACGACATCTTCGAGCCGCCGCTGATGGGCAAGCACCCCTGCCAGGGAGTCGATCGTTCCCGCGTCGATCCGACGCGGCCTCGTGATGGCAGCGCGGAGTCGCTGCTGCTCATCCCCCGACAGGCCAGCCGGATCATCACGCACCATCCCCGCGAGATGTCCACCCGCACCAAGCGCCTCATCGATACGCACTATCAAGTCCTGAGGCGGCGACTTGCGCCCCTGCTCGATGTCATGCAGGTGAGACCGACTTGAGTACGCCCGCTTCGCAAGATCACGCAGGGATAGGCCAGCGTGCTCACGAAGCGCACGCAGGGTGGCTGGGAGACGTGGGTCGACGATACGCGACATAACGGTCACCACCAAGATCGAAAACGTCGATGGCTTTCCGTGAACCGACATTCACAACCGCCATCAGGCCTTAGGATACCTCCGGAAGGGCTCGACCAACGCACCGCCACGAGACACGTCAGCGGTGACGTCTGATTCGAATCCCTAGAGGTACGGCGCCGATCGCCTTGGCTCCCGCACGCAGCCTCACCGCCAGCTTACGGCCGGCGAGTGGCGCGAGGTCGACGCAGGAGAAGAGCACCTCCAAGTCACGCAGCCCTGGTAGTGATGCGAGCGGGCGGAGATCAATCGTCTCACCTCGGACCCCAATCTCCAGTCGACGAAGGGAAGAAAGAGTTGCCAACGACGACAGATCCTTAACCTCGGTTCCACCGAGGTATAAGTACTCCAGCTCGACCAGCTTCCGTAAGGGCAACGCTTCACTCAACCAGCCAGAACCAAACAGATCTAGACTCCTCACTCTCGGCACAGCTTCGACTAGCGCCAAGAGTCCACCGACAGGTTCCAGAGAACCCCCAAAAGAGAAATTGCGAAGATCTTTCAGGCTCCCTAAAAGCGAAACGTCAACTCGACCCAGAGAATTGAGATAGACGTCAACCAAAGACGGGAGGCAGGAAACAAAATCAACATTCACTAGTCCACAATTAAACAAACCCAGAGACTTCAGATTAACCAGCCACTTCAAAGGCGAAAAGTCCTGCCCCTCCGGAAAGCTGTTGAGCGACAATTGAGACAAATTTGCAAGGCCACCGAGGGAGTCGAGGCTAACATTCTTCTGCGGGCTTGACAGGCTGACATCAACAAGTAGCCCATGCACTTCAAGCTCAGACAATTGCCCCGAGAAACCGCCACTCAGACCTAGCGAAACGAGGCCCGGCACGTCACGGAGCCGCTCGAGTTTCACCATGTGATGCAGGCTAATCGTCGTAGACTTATGATTCTTAAGAAATGCGAGCCAGGGCAGCAAGGCTAAATCGAAGACCAGCACGTGACCGCTGTCGAGCGGAGCCTCGGCAAGGACGTTTTGAGCATACTCTTTCGGATCGAAATATGGCCATACCGAGATAAGTTCTCGCTGCACCCGGGGACGCACATCCAACGCGAAGCCAGCCAGGAAGTCCAGCGAACCAGGACCGTTGATCAGTGCGGCTGTGCGAATCAACGCAGTGGCCTGCGCCTCAGTGAGTTGGCCAGGCTCAGCTGGCAGTTCGCGAAGCAGCGGTTCTCCGACCCCGGCGAGCGAACGAGATTCCTTCACCGATCGGGGCGGCAGCAGTTTCTGTACCCCGTCGCGGATCCGTTGCAGCAATTCCGCCGGTTCAACCGCCGGCGCGGTTTCCAGGCAGGCGGCGGCAAGCAGCCGCAGATGCCGTGATTGCTTCGTTTCGTTCGATGCGCGGTCAAGCAGCCCGGTCAGGAGGGACCGGCGTACCGGCGCGTTCGCGAGGCCGGCGGCGAGCACGATCGTCTCCCGCCAGGTATCCAGATGGGCCTGACCCACCAAGGCGCCGTCGTGGCCCTGCTCGGCCGCCTCCCGTGCTGCCAGGTACTCCTGGAAGGTTCGGTGCACGAAGTCGATCCGGTCGGGCACCGGCTCGCGTAACACTCCACTGCGCTGCACGAGGTGGTCCAGCACCGATTCGGCAGCGTCGGGCACCTGCATCCCGGCGAGTCGCTGCCGAATCTGATGCAGGGCCTCCTCGCGGGCAAGCTCGGTCCTGCCGTTCAGGGTAAGCCACCAGGCGACCTGCTGGAGCAGCTGTACCTGATGACGGCTAGTGAGGTCGGGCAGCGTTGACCGTACCCCGCGTTGTGCGTCACGCCGCTCTAGCAGCATGTCCATCGCTGCCTGGTAGATGTCGATCCGGTTGCGGGGCAGTCGGCTATCCCGGTCCAGATTGAGCGCACAAAGCATCGCGCAGAGCAGTGGGCTGGCAGCCAGCGCCTGGAGATGGGCGCTGCCGTCGAGTTGGACGAGCAGTCGCTGCTCATGACCGGCCAGCTGGTGCGGCTCACACGGCAGGTCTCCACCGCTGCGTACGGCCTCGTGCCAGTGCCGAATCAACGCGCGCACATCCGACGGGCCCATCCGTTCCAGGTTCGCAACCGCGAACCCTTCCGCGTGCAGCCATCGAGCAGCGGCAGCTGCGGGCCGCGAGGTCACAACCACCCGCAGCTCGGGATACACGGCCAGCAGGCCGCGCAGCCACTCACGAACCGCTCGGCGCTGCCCCTCCGGCACTTCATCGACGCCATCGACGCAGAGCACCGCACCGTCGGCAAGACGGCGGTGCACCCACCCAGGCGGCAGCAGTCCGGCGAGCGGGTCTGCAACGCCGCTGAGTAATTCCTCAGGTTTCGGCAAGGGCAGGCCCACGTAGTGGCGTAGCCGCACGACGTAGGGCACGCACCCGTTCCACTCACTCAGCTCGCCACTGAAGCCGCTGCGCGCGGCGGTGACGGCAATCCACTGAACCAGGGTTGTCTTGCCGGAACCCGCCTCCCCACGGATAAGGATCCGTCGGGCTGAGCCGAGAGCGCTTTCCACCCGAACCGAGGCGTCCTCGAAGTACGACCGGTCGTGCCGGAGCTTCCCCGGATTCCAGCGCAGACTACGTCGCGGCCCCCGGGCCGCCTCTCCGCTGACTGCCAAACTGATGTACGCGACGCTCAACGGTGTCTGCAGCCGGAATCGACGCACATCCACGCCGAAAAGTTCGAGTCGGTCGAGCGTGGCGATCACGTGCGCCAGGTAGCGGGCTTCGAACTGGGTGTCGTGGTCGGTGCCCGCTGGTGCGTCGAGGCTGGTCACCGGTAGCCGGGCGAGGACCTGGCCCAGCGCAGCGCTGACGTCGGTGAGCCGGTCCAGCATCTCGACAGCCACACGTGCCTGAAACGGGCGAAGCTGGATCACCAACTGGATCAGGCAGACACAGCACTCGTCAAAGATCAGGTTGTAGACCTGCTCCGCCGCAGCACTTAGTCCGGCACGCACGGGCATGGACGGCAGTTGCTGCCGTAGCCTGGTAGACAACTGCGCGGCTTGCAGGTCGTCGGCGAACAGCGCAGCGTCCGACAGGTCTGCTGCATCGAAGGTGTCCGCCACCGCATCGAGCGCGGCCCGCAGCTCATGCTCAGGGAGGTCTGCGAATCGCTTATCGATCAGTGGACGAATCCGTTCGTAGACCGTGTCCACGAGCTCGTCGATGCGGCGTTTTGTCCTCCTCAGTCCGACATCGTCGAGGATTCCGGTATCGACTAGATCCGCCAGCAAATTTGCCCGTTCGCGTTTGTTTCGGCGCTTCCCCAACCAGGCTGTCAACACTGGCGCCACCGCCGCACCAACCACACGCAACAACGTCGATTCCACTGTGCCCACTTCGGACCTCCGCCAGCCGCCGACCGACGCAGAGTACCGGGGTGGCACAAATTCCGGTAGGTCTCGTCCATCGTCCGGCGTCATCAGTGGCGGCCAGTGCCCTCGTCGTGCCACCGATGGATGCGGTCATCTTCGCACCGGCAACGTACAACTTGCCAGGAGCACCTACATGGCCAAGATGCGCTCTCGCCGGTGCAGGCGACCTCCGAGCCTGTGGAATGCGTCCTCGATCTCCGCGCGGTCCAAGAGCGAATCATCGGCGCTCACGCGACGTTCAATTCCTGCGGCGATACGTAGACTCCGCGACGGCGGAACGCCGCCGGGGCGTGCACCACGGCGTCGACCCGGGCGGCACGGGTGTTGAACGGGAACCAGAAGCGGCGCAGTGATCGCGTCTCGACCCATGCCGGTGCCCCGCGTCCATCCTTGGTCGCCAGGTGTTCCGTCAACGCGGCCAGGAACACGTCCCAGTGCTCATCACCGGTCATACCCGGCTCCTGCTCCAGCAGAGCGGCCCGCTCCTGCGCTGGCTCCCAGCGGTACTCCTCAAGAAACTCCGCTACCAACCGCCACCGTCGGGCCTCGTCAGCGCCGACGAGCAGCGCGCCCAGCCCCGCCACCGTCAGCGGCTCGTAGCTCCCATCGTTACTCCGCACGCCCTCGACGCGGCCGAGGGCGTCACGCATCCGCTTCCATCCTTCGGTGTCGCGGAATCTTTCGTGGTCCTGACGAGTGGGCGGCGGCCAGGATCACCGGCCGGACCCCACAAGCCAGTCTCGCAACTGATCATCGTCGCTAAGACTGATCATCTGTACCAGCGCCCAGTTCTTCCGGTGATTCGGAGCGTCGTGCAGGCGCTCCTGCCAGTCCTCGGCGTACTCGCGCAGCGCCACGATCATCTCCGTGATCGCCTCATCGAACGTCCCGCCATCCGCCGCGATAGGCAGGCCAGGGATAAAAACTGACCCACCCGCTTCGGCGACGACCTGCGCGCGGGGTGCACTGAGCGATGCGAGGGAGGAACGGAGGCGTTCAACATCCACCACGGCCGTCCGCGCCGCATCCCGCCTGACTGTGGCCACGCGCCCCCCGCTCGGCCGCGTCCAGCAGATCCTTGAAGTGCGCACGAGCCTCGGTGTAGCTGTCATAGTGCGCAATCGACATCGGGCCGCCCTCCTCGTGCTCCTAGGGACAAGCGTGCCGCAGCAGGGGCGTACGTCAACTCGGTGCTCAGCTTGTCGACGTGGTTACGTGAGCGAGTGCAGCGCGGCTGTTGACCCAGACGACCAGCAGCGCGCAGCCGGGCAGTGTTGACAGTGCCAGCAGCGGCGCCTGGTTGACCGACAGCAGGGCGGCCAGCAGCACGACCAGGCTGAGCAGGCTCAACGGTGTCCGGCGTACCGCCGACCAGATCGCGGTCCGGACGGCCGCGCGCACGCCCAGGCCCGGGGCCAGCTCGACCAGGGCCAGCAGCAGGACCGTCGCGGCCAGGACCACGACGGCGGTGACGACCAGCAGCGGTACGAGCACCGCCGCAGGGCCGGCGTCGTGCAGCCAGACGATGTCGGTCACCAGGACCGCCACCAGCGCCGTCGCCACCGACCAGCGCCGCGTCGCTGCGGCGAAGTTCCGCCGGTACGCGCGGAAGTACTCACGTACCGGTGCCCGGTCGTCGTCCTCGGCCTGCCGCAGGTAGCCGAACGCGGCGGCGACCGCCGGCCCGACGCCGACAGTCAGCAGCCCGAAGAAGACCGGGTAGCGCCACGGTTGGGCGACGACGGCGAGCGCGACCAGCAGCGGCAGGTTGGTGATGGCCAGCCCGAGGTTGACCACCAGCACCCGGTGCACCAGCGACCAGATGACCGACCAGGTGTCCGCGCCGACGTTGACCCGCGCGGCCAGCGACGGCCGCAGCGGTTGGCGCACCCCGGCCGCGCTCACTTCAACCCACTCGTGGCGATGCCCTGCACAAAGTAGCGCTGCCCGAGCAGGAAGACGACCAGGATCGGCAGGATCGACAGCACCGAGCCGGTCATGATCATGGCGTACTCGGCTTCGTAGAGGCCGATGAAGGTCCGTAGCCCGATCTGTACGGTCCAGAGGTCGTTGCTGGTCAGGTAGATGAACGGTCCCATGTAGTCGTTCCAGGTGTTGACGAAGGTGAGCAGCGCCAGGCTGGCCAGCGCTGGCTTGGACAACGGCAGCACGATCCGCGCCCAGATGCCGTACTCGCTGAGCCCGTCGATGCGGGCGGCCTCGGTCAGCTCGTCGGGGATGGTCAGGTAGTACTGGCGCATCAGGAACACGCCGAATGCGCCGAACGCCTGCAGCAGGATCAGCGACAGGTGGGTGTTCACCAGGCCGAGCCGTTCCATGATGATGTACTGCGGCACCATGTACGCCTGCCACGGCACGGCGATCGTGGCGATGTAGGCGAGGAACAGCACGTCGCGGCCCGGGAAACTGATCTTCGCGAAGCCGTACGCGGCGAAGCTGCCGGTCAGCACCTGCAGGAACGTGATGGTGACGCTGAGGAACATCGAGTTGTACAGGTAGGTGGCCAGCGGGATGCGGTCCCAGATGCGCAGGTAGTTGTCGAAGTGGAACTCCTGCGGGATCCACTGGATCGGCACCGTCAGCACCTGCGAGTCCAGTTTGACCGAGGAGACCAGCATCCAGGCGAACGGCACCAGGACGGCCAGGCCGAGGACGGTGAGCAGGATCTGCCCGACGGCCCGCCGCAGCAGCGTGAGGCTCATTGTTCACCCCTTCGCTGCAGCCGGAACTGGACCACGGTGATCACCAGGACGATGACGAACAGCACCATGGCGATGGCCGACGAGTAGCCGAACCGGCCCTGGGTGATGCCCTCGCGGAAGATCAACTGGGACAGCACCAGGGTGGCGCGGCCCGGACCGCCCTCGGTCATCACCTGGATCAGGTCGAACACCTTGAAGCTGGAGATGGTCAGCATGATCAGGACGAAGAAGGTGGTGGGCCGCAGCGACGGCACGGTGATGTGCCGGAACCGCTGCCAGGCCGAGGCCCCGTCGGTGCGGGCCGCCTCGTACAGCTCGGGCGGGATGGTCTGCAGCCCGGCCAGGTAGAGCACCATGTAGTAGCCCATGTCCCGCCAGACGCTGGTGATGATGACCGCCGGCATCGCCCAGGTCGTCGAGGTGGTCCAGCCGGGTGGGTTGTCGATGCCGATCGCCCGCAGCAGCTGGTTGACCGGCCCGGCGTCGGGGTTGAACAGCATGTTCCACACCACGGCCACCGCGACCAGGGCGGTGATGTAGGGGAAGAACAACGCCGTACGGAAGAACCGGACGCCGCGCATCGCCCGGTTGAGCAGTACGGCGAAGCCGAGCGCGGCGACCAGGGTCAACGGGATGTGCCCGACCGCGTAGTAGGTGGTGTTGTACAGCGCGGTCCAGAACGTCTCGCTGCCCACCATGCGGCGGAAGTTGTCCAGCCCGACCCATTCGGGGCTGCTGTAGGAGTTCCACTCCATGAAGGCCAGCGCCAGGGCGGCGACCACCGGCACCAGGGTGAGCGCGGCGAATCCGATGAAGTTCGGCAGGATGAAGCTCCAGCCGGCCAGGGTGTTGCGTCGGCGCAGCCGACGGGCCGCCCCGGTGCCCGGCGGCGAACCGCCGGGCACCGGGGTGCGTACGGTGTCGATCGGGGTGTGGATCGCCATGGTGGGGGTCAGTCGACCTCGGAGGTGACCCGCTTGCCCATCTCGGCGAGTCCGGCGTCGAGCTCCCGCTCCCCGATCATGATCAGCTCGTGCTCCTCGGTGAGGATGACGTCCACGTCGGAGGACTTCTCGCTGACCGGCATCTCCAGCATCACCTCGTCGGGCTGGAACGCCGCCTGGGCGACCTCGTCGTTGGTCATGCCCTCGACGCCGAAGTAGGTCTCGGTGATCGACTCGTCGGAGTACGCCGGGTAGACGCCGATGCTGGCGATCGCGGCCGCGCCCTCGGGGCCGGCGGCCCAGGCCACGAAGGTCCGGGCGGCGTCGGCGTTGCGGGCCTTGTTGTTGACCGCGAACGCGGTCGGCGAGCCGAAGGTGGTGACCGGACCGCCCTCGGTGACCTGCGGCAGCGGGGCGATGCCCCAGTCGACGTCGATGCTGCCGGCCTTCTTCTCCTCGATCAGCCGGGCGGCGTACCAGGTGCCCATCGGCAGCATCGCGGCCTGGCCGGTGGAGAACATCGTGTGGTACTGGACCTTCTGCGTCGACGCGGTCGCCCAGGGCATCGTGGCACCGGCGGCCTGCAGGTCGAGCACCATCTGGTAGCGGTCCTTGAGGAACCCGTACTCGCCGCCGATCAGGTCACCGCCGCTCTGCGCCGCCGCCGTCGAGTGGATGATGGAGCGCCAGGTGTGGTGGTAGGTGCCGTACACGGTGTCCTGGCCGCTGCCGCTGGTCAGCTGCTTGGCCAGGTCGGCGTACTCGGTCCAGGTGAGGTTGGTCAGGTCGGCGCCGGTGTCGGCCAGCATGGCCTTGTTGTAGTACAGGACCCAGAAGTCCTGCCGGTACGGCAGCGCGAAGTAGTCCCCGTCGATGTCGAACGGCTGCAGGCCGAGGTACTTGCTCTCGTCGAGGGCGGCGGCCTCGTCGGCCACCGACGCCAACTGGCCGCGCAGCGCGTACCGGGAGTAGTCGGTGACGTTCTTCATGGTGAGTACGTCGGTCTGGTCACCGCCGGCGAGCATGGTGGTGACCTTCTCGGCGTAGTCGTCGGCGAGGATTTCCACCGGCTGCACGTCGATGTCCGGATGCGCGGCTTCGAACCCGTCGATCAGCGCGGCGAACTCGGGGGTGCTGTCGTAGTTCCACAGCGCGACGGTGAGGATCTGCCGGCCGTCGCTGCCGACGGCCGGTTCGTCGCCGCCGCCGCAGCCGGCGGTGGCCAGAAGCAGGGCGGCGGCGGCTGCCGCTGCGGTGATGCGTCGGTTCATGTGGTGACTCCTTAACTTGCGGGGGGGGTGCGGGGTGCGGGGGTGAGTCGGGTGGACGGGACGGGTGCGAGTGGCGGTCAGGCGTGCAGCGTGAACGCCTCGGCGGTGACCTCGGCGTGCAGCGGTTGGGCGGTGGTCCACCGGGCGAGTTCGTCGAGGGTGTGGTCGGTGAGACGGCGGATCTCCGTACCGAGCGAGCCGGCCAGGTGCGGGCTGACCATGACGTTCGGGGCCGCCCGCAGGGCGGCGTCGGCGGGCAGCGGCTCGGGGTCGGTGACGTCGAGGATCGCGTACAGCCGGCCGGATCGGCATTCGGCGGCGAGCGCCGCCGGGTCGACCAGGCTCCCCCGGGCCGTGTTGATCACCGTCGCGTGGTCGGGCAGCAGCGCGAGTTCGGCCGCGCCGATCATGCGGTACGTGCTGGGCAGCTCCGGCGCGTGCAGGGTGAGGATCTCGCTGTGCGGCAGCATCTCGGGCAGGTCGACCAGGGTCGCGCCGGCCGCGGCGACCTCCGCCGGGTCGGCGTACGGGTCGGCGACCAGGCAGCGGGCGGTGTCGAGGCAGCCGATCAGGTCCACCACCCGCCGGCCGATCCGGGAGAAACCGACCACTCCGATGGTGCGGCGGTAGTTGGACAGGTCGCCGTGGCCGTGGTGGTGGCTCCAGCCGCGGTACGCCCGGTCGGGGTCGGCCGCGATGAACGGCACCTTCTTGCCGGCGAAGATGATCGCCGCGAGGGTGTACTCGGCCACCGGGACGGCGTTGGCGTCGGCCGCGGTGCTGACCCGGATGCCCCGGCGCCACACCTCGTCGCTGACCAGTGACCGGACGCTGCCGGCGGCGTGGAAGACCGCCCGCAGCGCCGGCGCGGCGGCGAGTCGGTCGGAGGTCAACCGGGGTGCCCCCCACGAGGTCAGCAGGACCTCGACGGTCGCCAGCCGGGCTCGCGCCGACGGCGAGTCGAGTTCGTCGACCCAGACCGGCTCGGCGAGGTCGACGAGCTGGCCGAGCCGCTGCAGGCGGGGCCCGTCGAAGTGGGCCCGGTAGGAGTCCCGGTCCATCACGACGAGGGCCTGCGGCGAGGGCTGCACCGGCAACGTTTCTCCTCGATGACGAATCTCCGGCCGACGGTTGTCGTCGTGAGAACCACTTGGATTCGCCGATGTGACATGGTTAACCTTCGCCGAACAGGGTCGCTAGCAGTCGTTCCTACTTGTTCAGAAACGATCGCAAACGAACATCGACGGGAGGCGGTACGGTGCCGGCGGACCGGATGTTCAACCTGCAGCGACGCGAACGGCTGCTGGAGGAGTTGCGCCGCCACGGCGCGGTACGGGTCAAGGACCTGGCACCGCTGCTGGGCGTGAGCGAACTGACCGTACGGCGGGACATCGCCGCCCTGGCCGAGAGCCACCTGCTGACCAAGGTGCACGGCGGCGCGACCCTGCCCACCCAGTTGGGGCCCGCGCCACGACGCCCCCGGGTGGCACCGACCCGGTTCACCATCGGCATGGTCGTGCCGTCGCTGGACTACTACTGGCCGCAGATCGTCACCGGTGCCCGCAGCGCGGCCGCCTCCCTCGGCGTCCACATCCAGCTGCGCGGATCCAGCTACGACCTGGCCGAGGACCGCCGGCAGATCAGCCGGTTGATCGACGCACAACAGGTGCAGGGGCTGCTGCTGGCGCCGAGCCTCGACGGCGACGGCGCCGCCGAGATGATCCGCTGGATCGGCGACCTGCCGGTGCCGACCATCCTGGTCGAACGGCAGACTCCCCGCTGGACACCGACCCGCCAGCAGCTCGAATGGGTCCGCAGCGACCACGCCCTCGGGCTGGAGATCGCCGTCCGTCACCTGCACGCCCACGGCCACCGCCGGATCGGGCTGGTGCTGTCCAAGGGCAGCCCCACCTCCGCACACCTCGCCCAGGGCTGGGAGCTGGCCTGCGCCGACCTCGGCCTCCCCGCCGACCTGGTGATCCGGGAGGCGGTGGCGTTGGACGCCCCCGGCCACCGCACGATCATCGGCGACGTGCTGCGGCGCTGCCGACGCGAAGGGGTGAGCGCGCTGATCGTGCACGGCGACCCGGATGCCATGTCGGTGGCCCAGTACTGCGCCGAGCAGGGGCTGGCCATCCCCGACCAGCTTGCCCTGGTGTCGTACGACGACGAGGTGGCGCACCTGGCCGAGCCGGCGCTGACCGCCGTACGGCCGCCGAAGCACCAGGTGGGCCGGGTCGCCGTCGAGTTGATGGTCGCCCGGCTGGTGGAGGGCCGCCGCCGGCCGGCACAACGGGTGCTGATCACCCCCGACCTGGTGATCCGTGACTCGTCCACGCCCCGGCCGGCCCGCTGACCCCGCGCCGTCGACAGCACGGACGGTTCAGCGGGGGGCGGCCGGCAGCAACAGGGTCGAGGTGTGCCCGTCGGGCCAGCGGACGGCGACGGTGTCCCCGTCGGGGCCGGCGGTCACCGTCACGGCCGGCAGCGGGCCGGCAGTGTCCGTCGGCACGCCGGTCAGCAGGACCGCCGCGACGTGCACCTGGCCGACGGTCGGCGGCGTGGCGGTCCGCAGCACCGGCACCGCCACGTGGTCACCCAACGGCGAGGTGGACCGCTCCCGGCGTACCAGTGCATGGGTGAAGCCGGCCAGGCCGACCAGCCGGGACGTGACCGCGGCACCGGCCACGACGCACGTCGGGGGGTCGACGCCGGTGCGCGCCGACGGCGCTACGGCATCCGCCACCGGCCAGCCGCTGAACTCCAGCACGGTGCCGTCGTCGATGCCGTCGGTCGAGTCGAGCCGGGCCAGCCGTACCTCGATCGCTCCGCGCACCACCGAGGCCATCGTCACCACCGGGCCCCGGCGGACCGGTCCGGCGCGGCCGGAGCCGTGGTCCGGGCCGGTGTCGTCGGCGGTGTCGACCCAGCGCGTCGCGGCCCGGGAGACCGCCTGGCCGACCCCGTCGACCACCCGGCAGTCGAGGGCCACGAACCCGTTGCGGTGGCCGCGTCGGCCGCCTGCGTCGACGAGCGTGACCGAGTTGTCCGACGGGTCGCCGACGGTTTCGCCGGTCAGCGGCGGCATCGTCGCCGTCGAGTAGCCGAGCCGGGCGTACAGCGGCGAGTCGGCCCGCTCGTCACCCGGCACCGAGTGGTCGGTGCCGTGGTTGACCACCCGGACCACACCGTCGCAGCGGGTGCCGGCGATCAACCAGCCCGGCGTCGGTGCCGCCACCAGCAGATCCGCCCGCTCGACCGGCAACGGCTCCTCGGTCGCCGTCCACACCGGATGATCGGCCGGCAGGGCCAGCCCCAGCATCCCCTTCGCCGCCCAGTACGGCGACCCGGGACCGGAGTACGACTGGGCCATCGCCGGCCACTCGTGATGCCAGCCCAGCGTCAGCAGCCCCCGCCGGTCCGGTGCCCCGTGCCCGTGGAAGTACCGCAGCATCCCGCTGGCCGCCCGGCGCAACTGCCCCGGCGGGGCCTCGGTCGCACCGGTCATCGCCGCCACCCACAGCGGCGCGGCGGCGGCGAACCGGTAGCTGAGGCTGCGGCCCTGCATCAGCGGGGCACCGTCGGCGCCGAACAGCCGCAGGGCGTCGTCGACGTACGCCGACAGCCGTGACCGCCACGCCTGCCGCAGGTCGTCGGGGCATCCGTCGCCGGCCTGATCCGCCCAGAGCAGCGGGTAGACGTGCAACGCCCAGCCGACATAGTGGTCGTAGGACCGTTCCGGGCCGTCGGAGTACCAGCCGTCGGCCCGGTACAGCGACTCGTGCACCGCCAGCCCCGACTCGATGTCCTGCGCCGACCAGGGGCCGCCGACCGAACGCAGAAACGTCTCCACGACGATCTGGAACCACACCCAGTTGATCGGCGGGTACGGCTGACCGACGACGGTCGCCAGCCAGTCGACGGTACGTTGCCGGGTCGCCTCGTCGAGCCGGTCCCACAGCCACGGCCGGGTCAGGTGCAGACCGAGCGCGATCGAGCAGGCCTCGACCTTGGCCTGGTCGAGGCGGTCCGGGCGCGGCCAGGCGGTCGGCGCGGTCGGATCGGTGCCGGCGCGCAGCCCGGCGGCGTACCAGTCGGCCAGCCCGTGCGGGTCGGCGCCGGCCTCACCGCGCAGCCGGACCGCCGCCAGCAGAAACGACCGGGCGAACGCCTCCAACGAGTCGCTGTCCGGTCCGTACGCGCTGGCCGGGCCGGGCAGGTCGATCCGGGCGTGGTCGGGCGAGGCGTACGGACGCAGCGCCAGCAGCATCCGGTCGGCGGCCGCCGCCCAGTGCGCGCGGGTGTAACCGGTGTACGGCGACAGCCGCCGGTCCTCGGTGATCATGCGGAGCCTCCGGAAATGGTCACGGTGACGGACCCGCTCGGGCGGGCTGGCAGGGTGAGGACCAGCCGGTGCACCGCGTCGCCCCAGCTCTCGCGCAGCAGTGGGTCGTCGACCGGCTGCCGCTGCAGCTGGCCGGTGCCCAGCCGCGGATCCCAGCCCAGCACGGCCACCGCGCCGTTGAGCGCCCGGACGGCGAGCCGACCGGCGCTGTGGGTCAGCGGTGCACCGGCGACGACGTGGTGCAGCCGCAGGTCGGCGGGGTCGTCGACCCGCCACCGCTCGGTGACGGCGACCGTCGACAGGAGGCGGTCCAGCCGTACCTGCCGCCGCCAGGACCGGCAGCCGGCCTCCGGCGGGTACGCGGCGGCCAGGTCGAGCCGCAGCGCGTCGGCGTCGGCGTCGGTGTCGACGACGACCGACGAGGCCCGGAAGGTGCGGCCCGGGGCCTGCCCGTGGCCGCCGACGACCGGCAGGTTGTGCCATTCGCTGCGGGTGACCCACTGCTCGTAGCGGCGGTCGGTGAAGGAGATCGCGGTGTAGGTGGGCTGGCCGAGGTCGACCAGCACCGGGGTGCCGTCGAGCGCGACGAGGTACGAGCCGACGTCGTTGTGGTTGTGGTTCTCGTCGTTGTGCCCGCCCTTGACCGCCACGGCCAGCCCGCGTGGGCTGCCGGCCCGCTCCCGGCTGACCAGCAGCTGCAGGTCGGGCAGCCAGGTGGTGGCGGGCAGCGGCGACGCGGCCGGCGGCAGGCTGGCCAGCGGCGGTACGGCCGGCGGCGGGGTCGTCCACTGCGGATCGGTCAGGCCGAGCACCGCCCGGCCCAGCCCGGCGTCCACCGTCACGGCGGGTTCACCCGGAACCCGGTGGCTGGCGGCGTGCGCCACGACCTGCTGGTCGCCGGTGGCCCGACCCCACCGGTGCAGCACCTGCCACGGCTGCGCGGCGCTCGGCCGGGCCGGCCCGTCACCGACGTTGACGTACCAGCCGTCACCGAGAGCCATCCGGTGCGGGTAGCGGGCCAGCTGCGGCAGCGGCGGCCACCGCCACGGGGCCAACTGTCCGTCGAGGACCCGGTCGAGCAGGTCGAGGGTCTCGGCCAGCCGGGCCGGGCCGTTCCACCAGTACGCGTACCCCTCGTCGCAGCCGCCGTCGGCGGGCAGCGAGCCGAGGTAGCGGTCGAGTCCGTCGACGACCAGATCCACCACCCGGTCCCGGGTCGGCGGATCGTCGACCAGGAACAGCGCGGCGGCCAGCAGGTGGCCGTGGATCCACGGGTTCCAGTTGTGCAGGTGCCCGTCCAGGCCGAGCCAGTGCCATTCACGACTGCTCAGGAACGGCTCGACCACCCGTACCCGGGTCTCCCGGCGGATCCGCTGGCGCAGCCCCGGCACCAGGTCATCGAGCGCCGCGCCGAGGATCAGGTCGGCCCAGGCCAGTACGGCCACCGTCTCGGCCGCACCGAGGTCCAGGAACGGCCGGTCGGTGTCGGGCACCACCTGGCCGGCCTCGGTGGCGAACCGCTCGTGGGCGGCCCAGCACCAGGTGCTCTGCTCGCACAGCTGCAGCAGCCCGTCGGCGGCCTCGTCGAGGTAGGGCTGGCCGTGCAGCGCGGCGGCCAGCGCCGCCGTGGCGGTACGCCGCCGCAGCTCACCGGCGGGCACCTCGTACGCGGTGCGGACCCCGTCGCGCCAGTAGCGGGCATAGTCCGACAGCAGCAGCCGGGGCCAGGCGGTGCCCCGGTCGGCCTCGGCGGCGGCCACGACCGCCCGTACCGTCGCGTCGTCGGCGTACGGCCAGGCCGCCCGGCCGGTGCCGGTGGTGACCCCGATCGCCTGCCGCGCCCTGCCGAGCGCCGCCGCCCGCAGGCCCGGTTCCAGCGCCGCCCATCGGCGGGCGAGCGGCCCCGGCTCGGCCGTTGCCGCTGCCGCCGGCCCTGGTTCAGCCGCCATGACGGTCTGCGGTCAGCTGGGCCAGCGACGCGGCTTCGGTGGCGACCCGGTCCGGGTCGTCGTCGACCACGAACTCCAACAGGGCGTCAAAGTCGCGACCGGCGGCGCGCAGCACCGCGAAGACGTCGGACCAGAGCCGGTCACGGGCGGTCAACGGCAGCCGCTCGTAGCGCGGCCACCAGGAGAAGACGTGCACCGCGTCGACCCAGGGCAGCACCTGGCGCAGGTCGGCGACGGCGGCGGCGTCGGGCAGGTCGAGCGGCGGCTGCCAGTACGTGCGTACCGCCGGATGGTCGACCTCGGTGAGCAGCCGCAGCGTCGACGCGGCCGTGTCGGTCAACGTGCCCGAGTGGTACTCGAAGGCCAGGGTGACGCCAACGTCGGCGGCCCGCCGCGCGGCGGCCCGGGTGGCGGTCACGACCGCGCGGCGCTGGTCGGCGCTGGCCTGCGCCGAGCCGAGGTCACCGGCCCAGATCCGGACACGGGGGGCGCCGAGCGCGACCGCGCTGGCGAGTACGGCCGGGAAGTCCTCGGCCGGGTCGGCACCGACCCGGTGGTAGGAGCCGTACGAGGCGACCGTGACACCCCGGTCCCGGCCGGCGTCGCGCACTTCGGTGGCGGCCCGAACCTCCCCCGGCGGTACGTGCACGTCGGCACCCCACTCGATGCGGTGCAGGCCGGCGCGGGCGGCGACATCGAGTACGGCGAGCGCCGACTCCTGCCGCAGGGTGACCGAACACATGCCACTGTGGATCTTCGGGCTCGTCGCCGGCACGCGCCCTCCTCGCTGGGTCGGGAAGCGCTTTCCGCGAGACCCTAGAGCAGCGGTTTGGGCGAACGCAACCACTACGGTCGACCGCCGCAGGCCCAGCTCGTCGAACGAGGTACGGGCGCACGGCTCTCAGCCTGACGCCACCTTCGCGTAGCCTGACGCCGCACTGCTCGACTTTTCCAAATATGGAGTCCCGATATGTCGTTCACCGCAGCTGTCCGCTCGGCGCTCACCCGGTACGTCGGGTTTCGCGGGCGAGCCCGCCGTGCGGAATACTGGTGGTTCGTCCTTTTCACGGCCATCGTTGCCGTCGTGGCGTCGATCCTCGACGTTACGCTGGGCACCGGCTTCGAAGGAGAGGGCATCGGCGTCTTCTACATGATCGCCATCCTGGGGATCGCGCTACCTTCGCTGGCGGTCGCCGTACGCCGCCTGCATGACACCGAACGATCCGGCTGGTGGGTGCTGATCTCGCCAGTCCCGCTGATCGGCCCCCTCACGATGTTGATCTTCACCGTTCAGGAGGGATCCCCCGGCCCCAACCGGTTCGGTCCCAGCCCGAAGTAGGCCGACGAGACCACCGAGCACCGACCTGAAGTCCGGTGGCCCAGCCACAGTGACGGGTTCGGCCGCCCATAAAGGATCTTGCGGAAAGTTGTTGGCGGCCGGGCCACGTCGTGCTCTCACCTGTGTCAGATCCCACGACAAGGGAGAACACAGTGAACAATCGACTGGTACGACTCACGCTGGCCGCGCTGGTGGTGGCCGCAAGCACCCTGGTCGGGGTGGCGGTGGCCGCTCCGGCGTCGGCGGTGCCCGGCCTGGTCTTCGTCAGCGGCGTCAGCGCCAACAACTCGACCAGCAGCAAGGAGGCACTCGCGGTCTGCCCGGCCGGCACCCGGATCCTCGGCGGCGGCGGCTTCATCAACGGTGGCGGGCGACAGGTCGGGTTCACCCGACTGCAGGCCCTCGGCAGCAGCGACCGGTTCGCCGCCGGTGCGGCGGAGAACGGCGGCTACGCCGGCAACTGGCAGGTGCACGCGTACGGCATCTGCGGCCAGGCCCCGGCCGGGCTGCAGTACGTCAGCTTCCAGACGGCCAGCAACTCCAACAGCTACAAGGCCGCGACGGCGAGCTGCCCGGCCGGCAAGCAGCTGATCAGCGTCGGTGCCCGCACCCTGAACGGTGCCGGCAACGTGGTGATCGACGACCTGCGGCCGAACGGGGCGCTGACCAGCGCCACGGTCACCGGCTACGAGGACGAGGCCGGCTACGCCGGCAACTGGAGCCTGTGGTCGTACGGCGTCTGCGCCAACCCGCTGCCCGGACTCCAACTGGTCACCACGACCTCGGCGGCGAACTCCACCGACAAGGTGGTCGGTGCCTCGTGCCCGGCCGGCAAGCGGCTGCACGGACTCGGTGCCGAGACCAACGGCGGGGTGGGCCAGGCCATCCACACCGGCACCTACCCGGACGCCACGCTGACCAGCGCCGTCGACATCTCGCTGGAGGACCCGACCGGCATCCCCGGCAACTGGTACACCCGCGCGTACGCGATCTGCGCGACCTGACCTGACCGGTCACTGTCGATGATCACCGGTGCGGCCGGCCCGTCGGGTCGGCCGCACCCTGTACGCCGCGGCTGATCCTGCACTGCCGCGTCGACGGGCACCGGATGCCGGCGAGCGCACCACCGTCGTCACTCGGGGAGATGGGCGACGGTCGCGGAGACGACGCGGGCGACGTACGTGTCGAGGTCCTCGCCGTCCCTGGGGTGCACGCTCCCCTCGACCAGCAGGGCGCTCAGCCCCTGGATCAGCGCCCACAGCCCGGTGTAGAACGCCTCCTCGGCGGCGGTGACCGGCTCGTCGCCGCGGCCGCGTACCGCGACGAGGACCGCGACCCGGACCCGGCCCAGTGCCTCGACGACCGCCGGGCGCTGACTGCACAGGTGGCCGGCCATCAACCGGAACACCTCAGGTCGCTCCTGAGCGAACCGGACGGCCTGCTGGGTCATGCCGACGAGCCGGTCCCGGGCGGTGTCACCGGTGACGCCGGTGATCCGTTCGAGCAGGTCGTCGCAGCCGTGGCAGGCGAGCGCGGCGAGCAGGTCGTCCTTGTCGGCGTAGTGCCGGTAGGGGGCGTTCGGGGAGACGTCGGCGGCCCGCGCGACGGCCCGTAGCGAGAGCCGGTCGGCGCCGTCGGTCTCCAGCAGGTCGAGACCGGCGGCGAGCAGGGCGGCGGCCAGGTCTCCGTGGTGGTACGTGCTCCGACCCATGTTGACACTGTACACACAATCGCGTATGTATACACCGCACACATTCGAAGAAAGGGACGTCATGACCGACCCCGCAGCGCCACTGACCCTGGCCCACGGCCCCGCACTGCCCAACCGGATCGCCAAGGCCGCGATGGAGGAGTTCCTCGCCGGCGACCGCCACCTGCCCGACGACCGCCTCGAACGCCTCTACCGGCGCTGGTCCGACGGCGGCGCCGGGCTCCTGATCACCGGGCACGTGATGATCGACCGACGCGCCATGGCCGACCCACGCGACGTCCTGCTGCAGGAAGGCACCCCGCTCGACGGCTTCCGACGCTGGGCGCACGCCGCGAAGGCCGGTGGCGCCCGCGCCTGGATGCAGATCAACCACCCCGGACGGGTGGTCCCCGGAGCGTCCGTCCGTACGTGGTCCGCCTCCGACGTCCCGATCGACGCCGGACGCTGGTCACGGCTCTACCCCCGCCCCACGCCCATGACCGAGGCACAGCTGACCGAGACCGTCGAGCGGTTCGCCACGTCCGCCGCCCTCGCCCGGGAGGCCGGCTTCGACGGCATCGAGGTGCACGCCGCACACGGCTACCTGCTCAGCCAGTTCCTCTCCCCGCTGACCAATCGCCGCACCGACGACTGGGGCGGCAGCCTCGACAACCGGGCACGCCTGCTGCTCGACGTCGTCGACGCCGTACGCGCCGCCGTCGGCGACGACTTCACCGTCGCCGTCAAACTGAACACCGCCGACTTCCAGCGCGGCGGCTTCGCCGAGGACGACGCCCGTCAGGTGGTCGCGATGCTCGCCCGGCACGGTGTCGACCTGGTCGAACTCTCCGGCGGCTCAGTCGAGAGCCTGGCCGTCAACGGTCACCCCGCCGACGGCCGGACCCTGGCCCGTGAGGCGTACTTTCTGGAGGCCGCCGCCGGAATCCTGGCCGACGCCCCGCTGCCGATCATGCTCACCGGCGGGGTGCGGCGGCGCGCGGCCGTCGAGAAGGTCCTCGCCAGCGGCGCCGCTGTCGCCGGTGTCGGCAGCGCCCTCGCCGTCGACCCTTCGGCGCCCCGGCGCTGGCTCGCCGGCCAGGACGCCGAGGTGGGCGCCGTGCGGGTGCAGTGGCGGGACAAGATCCTCGCCGCCGGTGCCGAACAGGCGCTGGTACGCCACCGCCTGGCGCAGTACGCCCACGGCGCCGAGTCCCCGGCGTCGCGCGGGCCGCTGCGGACGCTCCTCGCCGACCAGTTGCAGCGACGCCGCCTGGCCCTCCCACCACTCAACGGCACCACCGCCCTGCTCACCGGTGCGTCCAAGGGTCTGGGCGCGGCCCTGGCGGAGGAGTTGGCCGCCCGGGGCGCCGACCTGGTGCTGGTCGCCCGGTCGGCTGCGGCCCTCGACGAACTCGCCGCCACGCTGCGCACCGCCCACGGCGTACAGGTGCGGTCGGTGGCCGCCGACCTGGCGGCGTCCGACGGCGCCGACCGTGTGATCGCCGCGTTGGACACCCCGATCGACCTGTTGATCAACAACGCCGGAGCCGGCCCCGCCGGACCGTTCCTGGCCAGCCCGTTCGACGCCGCCCGCGACGCCGTCGACCTCAACGTCCACGGCCTGCTCGCCCTGACCTACACCGTCGGCACCGCCATGATCGCCCGTGGCACCGGCACCATCGTCAACGTCGGCTCCACAGCGGCCTTCCAGCCCATGCCCTACCAGGCCGTCTACGCGGCCACCAAGGCGTTCGTGCTCCACTTCACCGAGGCCCTCACCGAGGAGACGCGCGGCACCGGCGTCCGCGTCGTCGCCGCCCACCCGGGCGCCACCGCCACCTCGTTCTTCGATGGCACCACGGCCCAGGGGGCCCTTGCCGGCGCCGTTCCGGCCCGACAGGTCGCCGCCCGCATCCTTGACGACCTGGCCCGGGGCCGCGCCGCGTCCTACCCCGGTCGGGCCGCCGACCGTCCCTCCACCTGGGCCGCCCGCGTCCTGCCGCGCGGCGCGGTGACCCGCCTGACCGGCCGGCTGAACCGCTCGCTGGGCCTCGACGCGGTGCGTCAACTCGGATAACCCACCACCCCCTCGTCGATGACCGTCGATGAAAAACGTGGCATCGTCGAGGAGGCCGGTTCGGACGGCCCACGTACCGACGAAAGGTGACCGCCGCAGTGACCGCAGAACCCCCTGCCAGTACGCACACCTTCGGTAACCCGGTCGTCGCCGGCTTCCACCCCGACCCGAGCATCTGCCGGGTCGACGACGACTACTACCTGGTCTGTTCGAGCTTCGAGTACTTCCCGGGCGTACCGATCTTCCACAGCCGGGACCTGGTCGACTGGCGACAGATCGGCAACGTGCTCGACCGTCCCAGCCAGCTGCGGCTGCCGGCCGACACGCACGCCTCCGGCGGCGTGTTCGCGCCGACCATCCGGCACCACGACGGCCGATTCTGGCTGGTCACCACCAATGTGAGCATCGGCCGCCACCTGCTCGTCACCGCGACCGACCCGGCCGGGCCATGGTCGGATCCGGTCCATTTCGACCTGCCCCACGTCGACCCGTCGCTGGTCTGGGACGACAACGGCGACTGCTGGCTGACCGTCTCCGGGGTGCAGTCGTACCGCATCGACCCGACGACCGGCGCGGTCCTGGAGGGTCCGGTGGCGATGTGGTCGGGCAGCGGCGGCCAGTACCCGGAGGCACCGCACCTGTACCGGATCGACGGCTGGTGGTACCTCCTGGTCTCGGAGGGCGGCACGCACACCGGTCACGCCGTCTCGATCGCCCGGTCCCGCGACATCCGGGGGCCGTTCACGCCAGGCCCGGACAATCCGTTCCTCACCCATCGGGGGACCGACCGTACGGTGCAGGCCACCGGCCATGCCGACCTGGTCCAGGCCGCCGACGGCAGCTGGTGGATGGTGCTGCTCGGCATCCGCGCCAAGGGCCAGTGGCCGCCGTACCACGTGCTCGGCCGGGAGACCTTCCTGGCACCGGTACGGTGGGTCGACGGCTGGCCCGTCGTCGACCCGGTCGAGGAGACCATGGTGGCCCCCGCCGGCACCGCGCCGACCCTGGCCGCCCAGCCAGCCCCGGCCGCCCAGCCAGTCCTGGTCGGCGGCGCCGAGCCGGGCGGCTACCGCGACGACTTCGACGACACCCGGTTGGCGCACTGCTGGGTGTCGCTACGGGAGCGCCCGCCCACCAGCTGGTCACTGACCGAACGCCCGGGCCGGCTCACCCTGCACGCCGCCGGCACGACACTGGACCGCAGCGGCGCGACCGTCATGGCGTACCGGCAGCGGCACCACGACTGCCGGGTGAGTGTCCGGCTCGACCCCGGCACCGGCCGGGCCGGTCTGACCTTGCGCATCGACGAGGCCCACCACTACGACCTGGAGGTCGGCGACGGGGTGGCCCGCGTCGTCGGCCGGGTCGGACCGTTCCGCCAGACGTTCGGCGAACATCCGGTCCCCGCCGGTGACGTCACCCTGACGATCGCCACCAGGACCCGCCACCTGCTGCCTCCGACGGTGACGTCGGCGGCCGAGGCGGCGGCACCGGGTGCCCCGTTCGGGGTCCGGCCAGCCGGCAGTGACATGGTCAGCTTCGAGATCGCCGGTGACGCCGGCCCGGTGGTGCTCGCCGAACTCGACGGGCGGTACCTGTCCACCGAGGTCGCCGCCGGGTTCACCGGACGGGTCGTCGGCATGTACGTCACCGCCGGCAGTGCCGCGTTCGACTGGTTCGACTACCGGCCGGAGGATGGTTCACCGACTCTCAGCTGAGTGGTTCCGACACCACTGCGCCCACGGTCGCCCCGCCCCTGATTCGACGACGCTCGGGCGCAGCGCGAGGCACTTCCTCACGAATGGCCCGTCGTAGCGCCGTGCTCGAGAACGACGGCTTCGGTCAATTCCACGCTCAAGTGATCCGGCGCGGTCACGGCACATCTGAGACGCCGGACAGCGGCGACACACTTTGCCGAGCAGCCGCAGCGAACCGGCGCGCCCCAGCGCTGGCCAAATGATCGAGGACCTGATGGACCGTCAGCCGCGTACCGCGACGACCGGTGCTGGCTGCCTGCTCGCCAAGGACCCGCAGCAGTGTCCGCGGCTCACGGGCCCACATGCCCAGCAGAACCGCATCGGGATGTTCGGCGACCACTCCGTGGGGTTGGCAGGCGGCAAGCGGGAAGTCCCGCAGGTTGCAGGTGATGATCGAGTCTGCCCCGGAAGCTACCGCCGCAGCCAGCACATGACGATCCTTGGGATCGTTACCCATCTGGTCGATCAGCGACTCATACCCGGTGACCAGCGCGTCCTCGAACGCGACGTTCATGAACGCGATTCGTCGTTCGATCGCCGCCGGCGACACCGGCACGTGCCGTCGGACCTCGTCCAGAATGGCCGGTGACCAGCGCGGCAGGTACAACTCTTCCTCAGCCAGCCTCAGCAGGAAGTCACACAATGCATTGGGGATCAGGACGTTGGCGTCCAGAACCGCGAGCGTCGTCACGTGTCAAGCCGCGTCATCTGTCTCGACCGGTGCGGGCTGCCCGTACATACCCATCTCGACTGCGTCGGCGGTCAGCTCGTCGAGGATCGCCCGCCGGGCTTGACCACGCCGGTCCCGGTATGCCAGCACCTGGTCCAGCGGGATCCGGCGGGAGGAGTTCGGCCGCGAGTAAGCGATCTCACCGGCCTCCAGCAACTTGATCAACGTCGGCCGAGACACGCCGAGCAACCCGGCCGCCTCGGTGGTCGTCAACTCCCGGTCGACCGGCACGACCGCCACGCCACGGCCAGAGGCCAGCACATCGGCGATCCTGGTCAGCACGTCCCGCACCGACACAGGAACCTCCACCTGCGCGCCGCCGCGGCGCACTGCCAACTCCCCCGCACCGTCGTGCAACAAGCTGGCCAACTCGGTCAACGAGGGACGTTCACCATCCCCCGGCATGATCGCTTCCGTGGACATGAAAACCCTCCCGTCTGCCCGCCGGCACCGACCACCATCATCCCTCAAAGTGAAAAAAGTGCAAGCATTCCCGCCGACGTTCCGCTGATCGCGGGGAGCGTGGCTCGCAAACGGCCCATGGCGCGTATGACCAGGACAGAACGGGTGTGGGAACGTGCCGGAGGACCGATGGTCGGATACCGGCGCGGTGTTTTCGTCGGCACAGCTACGGCCAGTCCCGCTACCGGGGCGCGCACCTTGGATGAGATCTTCGGACCCGACGAGGAACCAGCCGTGGAAGCTCGAAAACTCAGGGGCCATGTCGAAGAATCGACATGGCCCCTGAACTGGTGGGCGATACTGGGATCGAACCAGTGACCTCTTCGGTGTGAACGAAGCGCTCTCCCGCTGAGCTAATCGCCCTCAGCGCGGACGACTGTACCTGATCGTCCCGCCCTGGCGCACATCCGGGGTGACCGGAGGTCAGTTCGTGGCGAGGTAACGCAGGAAGCTCGCGATCACGTCGATGCCGAGGCCGACCTTCAGCGAGATCGCCAGCACGACACCGACGAAGACCAGGCCGACGCCGGCGATGCCCAGCCGGACCGGCCAGGTCTGCCGGGTGGCCCATCTGGTCCACCGTTGCACATGTCGGCGCGCGAAGGCGAGCAGCCGCTTCGCCCAGTGGAACTCGACGCCCCAGATCGCCAGGCCGCCGAAAACGATCAGCCAGCCCGGACCGGGCAACGGGATGAGCAGCAGGCCGAGGATCACCACGAGGGCGCCGAGGACACCGACGCCGACCTTGAGGGCGATCCGGCCGGTCGGGTTGGACCGGATCAGCGCCAGGGTCACCCGGACCCGGTGGCGCAGGCCGGTGGGCGTACGGGGGGCCTGCGGACCCGGTCGGTCCACGACACCGACCGCCGAGGCTGCGCCGCTGTGGTGCCCGTTGGAGTGTGGGTGCGACTCCGGTTCCACGCGTACCCCTTTCGGCCCGGCCTCGCCCTCAGCGTCGCCGGCAGGTTCGTACTGCGCGTGACCCGGCGCTGAATTCTCGGTCATCCGCTTCGCGGAGGAGGGTTTTATGGCCATTTTGCCCCTCATTGTCGCCTGCCCCGTCACCACAGGGCACCACTGGACGTTACCGGAGTGAGTCGACGTCCGAGACCACCCGACGCCGGACACATCCAGTTACCCAAGCAGAACCGGACAAGCCACCTAAACAAGACATTCTTGGTGCGTCCCGGAGCCGCTTCCCTCTACTGGGTGAGATCAGCGTTAGACGGAGCGTAATCAAATGCAGGACCTGAGTATGGGGAAAGCGGGGCGGGCGTCCCGCAGCGGTGCCGGGGGGAGAACGTCCATGAGTGTCATCCGACCAACGACCGTCGAGGTCGAGACGTCACTGCGGCTCATCGCGCCGGACGCTACCGCGCTGCCGGTCCGGGCCAGCCTGCGCTATGAACCTACCGATCCGTACGCCGTCCACGTGCTGTTCCACGCGGAGTCGGCCGGCGGCGAGGCGGTCAGCTGGTCCTTCGCCCGCGAACTGCTGGTCACCGGACTGGACGAACCAGCCGGTATCGG
The DNA here is from genome assembly GCF_049179175.1 of Solwaraspora sp. WMMA2101. Lineage (NCBI taxonomy): Bacteria > Bacillati > Actinomycetota > Actinomycetes > Micromonosporales > Micromonosporaceae > Solwaraspora > Solwaraspora sp. WMMA2101. The sequence goes on from NZ_JBMHMA010000006.1 coordinate 929,261, forward strand.
CGACGTCCGGGTCTGGCCATGGGCGACCCCGCGCGGCGACTACGTCGCGCTCGCCCTGAGCTCGCCGGACGGCAACGCGCTGTTCGAGGTGCCCCGCAGCGTCCTGGTCCGTTTCCTGCGCCGCACGTACGTGGTGGTGCCCCGCGGCCGCGAGTCCGAACACCTGGACGTGGACACCGCGGTCAACCGGCTACTCGCCGGACGGTGATCGGAACGGTCGGTTCCCGCCGGTCACGGCGGCGAGCCCGGCCGTTTCGCGTGACGGGAGTACGGCGATGCGCCGTACTCCCGCCGCCGATGGCGCTGTCGAACCGCCCGACGACGCCGTCGAACCACCCGAAGCCCGGTCCGCCGGTCGCAGCGGATGCGCCGGTGGCGCGAGCCGGTTACGGTCGAGGCGATGGTCCCACCCGATCAGCCCGCCCGCCGGACTCCGACCCACTCGCCGGAGCCACTGGGCAGGGAGATCAGCGCAACTACCCTCAGTAGTGCACGCAGCACGGAAGTGCCACCGCGACCTCGACTTCTGGCCCACGAGGAGCTGGTGCTGGTCACTGCCGGTCACGGTAGCCACGAGATCGATTTCGTCCCGTACCCCTGCCGACCCGGCACCCTGCTGCGGGCCCGCGCCGGTCAGGTCACCCGTTCGGGCGGTCAGGCCGGGCTCGACGCGATCGTGGTGCGGTGGACCGTGGACGGGCCGGCGGAACCGTCGGCGGCGGACCGGCCCGCGTACTGGCAACTGGTCGGCGAGGACGCCGACGCGCTGATCAACGAGGTCAGCCAACTGGTGGTGGACAGCGACCGACCACGCCGCTCCTCCGTCGTCGACGACCTGCTGCGACACCAGCTGCAGGTAATCCTGCTGCGGGTCGCCCTGCTCACCGACGAGAACCCGCAGGTCGACCCAGTCGGCGACGCCTCGGTGCGCGGTGACACCTTCCGGCGCTTCCAGGTGGAGGTCGAACGCGACCACGCCCGGACCCGACGGGTCGAGGAGTACGCCGAGCGACTGTGCTGCGCGGTACGCACCCTCACCCGGGCCAGCCTGAGCGTGACCGGGCGGACCGCCAAACAGGTCATCGACGACCGCGTCACGTTGCAGGCCAAACGACTGCTCGCCGCCACCGATCTGCCGGTCGCCGAAATCGGGCAGCGGCTGGGGTTCGGCGAGCCGACGAATTTCGGGCGGTTCTTTCAACGCGAGGCCGGCTGCAGTCCGGGTACGTTCCGCGCGACAGTCGGCGAGCACCCTCCGGTGGCCGAGCTGGTCGCGACAACCGGCATGATGGGGGCGTGCAGATCTCCGCGCGCGGCGACTATGCGGTACGGGCAGCACTGATCCTGGCTGCGGCGTACCCGACGCTGATGTCCACCCAGGCGATCGCGGCCGAGCAGGACATGCCGCGCAAGTTCCTCGAAGCGGTCCTGGCCGACCTGCGTCGCGGCGGGGTGGTCCGCGCCCAGCGCGGCGCGGAGGGCGGCTACACGTTGACCCAGCCGCCCCGCGACATCACGATCGGGGCGGTCCTGCGGGCCGTCGACGGACCGTTGGCGGGGGTACGGGGTCTGCGCCCGGAAGAGACCCGCTACGACGGTGCCGCCGAGAACCTGCCCCGGCTGTGGGTCGCGGTACGGGCGGCGGTACGCGAGGTCGTCGACGAGGTCAGCCTGGCCGAGGTGCTCAGTGGCCGGATGCCGGCGCACGTACGCAAGTTGACGTTGAAGCCGGACGCCTGGGAGTCACGCTGACGGCCGCTCTCCCTCAGCGGGCACCGGCTGGCGCGACCGCGCACAGAGGACGCGTTTGCCGATCGACCCGCCCGGGAATTGTCGACGCCATCCGCAGTCGGCGATCGAAGGGAGCAGGGCGATGGGTGTGATGTTCCGCAAGCGGAAGCGTTTCGGTCCGCTGCAGTTGAACTTCACGGAGAACGGCTTCTCCTCGTGGACGATCCGGATCGGCAAGTGGTCGTGGAACTCGCGGGCGCGGGCCCACCGCTACGACCTGCCCGGACCGTTCTCCTGGAAGCAGGACAAGTCCCGCAGTTGACGCCCGGTCCGCCGGTGCCCCACCGGTGACGCGGACGGTATGCGGCCGCAGGTGGTCGGGGTGTGACGAGAGTTCCTCGCCGCACCCCGACCACCTGTGGCAATAATGACTTTATGTCCAAAATCTCCGGTACGGCGGACGAGCCCGCATCCGAACCGTCGCAGGCCGAGCAACGTCGGCACCGGGCCGAGGTGTGGCACACCACCCTCATCTGCCTGCTGATGGTCGCGCTCTACTACCTGGTGCCGATCGAACCCGACGTCTCCGGGGTGCACCGCGTCGTCCGCGCCGTGATCACCACCGTCGGCGTCGTACTGGTCGCGACGATGGTGCTGCTCCAGATCCGCCGGCAGATCACCGTCGACCCGTCGGACATGCGGCTCGCCCGGCTGGCGATCACCCTGGTCGGCGGCGTCATCGCCTTCGCCCTCGCCGACCTGGTCATTTCCTTCAGCGACCCCGGCCAGTTCGTCAACATGACCACCAAGACCGACGCGCTCTACTTCGCCATCGGCACCCTGACCACCGTCGGGTACGGCGACGTGCACGCCAACGGTCAGGTCGCCCGGGCCGCGGTCTGCGTACAGATGCTGTTCAGCGTCGGTGTCCTCGCCACCGGCGCCTCGCTGCTGGTCAAACGCTGGATCGAACGGGCGGACCGGCAGCCGGCAGCGCGCTGATCCGCACGTCCCCGCCGAGCCGCCCGGCCACCGGATCCCGCCGGACCAGGTCGGCGTCGAGCAGCTCCCCCAGCGCCCGGTTGACGTGCGCCGGCCGGTAGACCGTCCGGGTCACCGCGACGCTGCGCAGCTCGGCCACGGTCTGCGGGCCGTCGGCGGCCAGCAGGTCCAGCACCACGCGTCGCAGCGGTTCGAGCTCCCCTGGCCCGCCGGGGGTTGTCGGCACCGGCGCGGCGACCTGCTCGCCGGGAATCCGTAGCGCCGCACCGGCCAGCGCCCCGGCCCCCCACAGGGCGTCCTTGAACGCCTCGATCCGCCGGCCCGACCCGGTGGCGAAGGCGATCAGCGTCGTCGTCGCGCCCCGGGCCGGCGGCACCGCCGGCCCCGGCTCATCCGGTAGCACCATCTCGACCTCGGTGACCAGCGGGAACCCCGCCCGGGTCAGGGTCGCGCGCAGCGACACCGACGGTGGCGCGCCGCAGATCAGCAGTTCGGCGGGGCGCCCGACGGTCAGTGCCGCCCACGGCGGTGGCTCCGGCGCGGGTGCACCGGCCAGGTCGACGTGGCAGAACAGCGGCGCCCAGGCGGCGGTCGCCGCGGTCAACGCCACCGGGATCATCGCGGGGCCGCCGGCCAGCAGGTGCAGTGCCACGGTCCGGGGCAGGTCCGCCTCGGCGGCACCGAGGCGGGTCGGCAGGTCGACCGGGTCCGACGTCCCCCCGGCGAGGGTGACGATCGTCAGCTGCCGGTCGGGGCGCGGACCGGCGGCGGCCACCGCCCGCAGCGCCCCGTCGGCCGCGCCGCCGTCGGCCCCCTGGTACGCCTGGACGAAGGTGGCCCGCCGGGACTCCCGCAGGGCGGCCGGCACCCAGCTGCCGAGATGGCGGGCGAGCAGTTCGCGGTGGACGGCGTCGGAGCGGTCGGGTGTCATGCGTACCGTTCTACCGGCCGCCCTCGCGGTCGCTGCCGGCAGGCCGGTCAGCCGGGCACCGAGACCCCGACGCCGCCCCGGGTCTGGGCACCGTACCGCTGCTTCTCCCGACCCAGGTCCAGCGGTCGGATCCGCTTGCGCGCGGTGAGTGCCTGCTCGTCGAGCTGGTCGGCCGGCACCAGCCAGACGATCTCGAACTCCAGCCCGTCGGGGTCCTTGCCGTACAGGCTCTTGGTGGTGCCGTGGTCGGAGGTGCCGACGAGCGCCCCGGCGGCGGCGAGCCGGGTCGCGAGCGCGTCGAGGGCGTCGAGGGTGTCGACCTCCCAGGCCAGGTGGTAGAGGCCGACGGTGCTGCGCCCGGCGCCGGAGGGTCCGGCGTGCGGGCCGATCTCGAACAGGCCGAGGTCGTGGTCGTTGGTGGACCCGGGCGCCTGGAGGAAGGCGGCGCCGGTGAACCCGTCCGGGGTCATCGGGACGACCGCGAAGCCGAGGACGTCACGGTAGAAGGCCAGGCTGCGGTCGAGGTCGGCGACGAAGAGTACGGCGTGGTTGAGGCGGTGGATTCCCATGTCACGAACAGTAGCGCGATTTAGTTGAACCCTCAACCATTGCCGGTATGATGGGCGTCATGACCCGCTGGCTCGACGACGACGAACAGCACACCTGGCGCGCGTACCTGCACGCCACCCGCGCCCTCAACGCGACCCTGGACCGGGAGCTGCAGAGCCAGGCCGGGATGCCGCACGCCTACTACCAGATCCTCGTACGGCTGTCCGAAGCGCCGGGGCGCACGCTGCGGATGAGCGAGCTGGCCGAGGCAACCGACTCCTCGCGCAGCCGCCTGTCGCACGCCGTGGCCCGGCTGGAGGAGAACGGCTGGGTACGCCGCGAGGACTGCCCGACCGACCGGCGCGGCCAACTGGCGGTGCTGACCGCACCGGGCTTCGCCGCCCTGGCCGCGGCCGCGCCCGGCCACGTCGAGGCGGTCCGTCGACACCTGTTCGACCAGCTCACCCCGGATCAGGTCGATCAGCTGCGGAACATCAGCGAAGCGTTAGTCAAGCATCTGACGGGTAACAATCCGCCATCATGAGCGAACTGTCCCACATCAGACCCTTGTACTGACCGTCGTCGGACACGCACGATGGGACGTGTCTCTCGGCCTGGGCGAAATCACCACGCAGGCGCACGGCCTGATCGGCGTCGGCGACCTACCCGCCGCGCGGAATCTGCTCGCCGCCGCGCTGGCCGACACCGACCCCCGACCGGCGAACGCCAGCGCCGAGCAGGCCGACGCCGCCGGCCTGCTCGCCCGGGTGCTGGTAGCGCTCGGTGACGCCCCGGCGGCCCGGGGTTGGGCCGCCTACGCGTACTCGGCCAACCAGCGGATGCACGGCCTGACCGACGAACGCACCATCGGTGCCGCCGCGACCCTCGCCGCCGTCCTGCACCGGGTCGGCAGCCACGCCCGCGCCGCCCACCTGTACCGGGAGGTGATCGACGAACTCTGCGCGATCGACGGCCCGGAGTCGTTGCGGGTCCTCGCCGCGCACGCCGACCTCGCCACCGTCGAGTTCGCCCGGGGCCAGTGCGACATCGCGCGGGACCGCCTGGAGGACGCCTGGGAGCTGCACCGCGAGGTGTACGGCGACGGCCACCCGGCCGGGATCAGGATGCTCGCCCGGCTCGGTGCGATGCAGCGTGACTGCGGCCGGCTCACCGAATCCGACATGAGTCTCTCCCTCGCCGTCGACCTGTGCCGGGCCCACCTGCCCGCCGACCACCCGCTGACCCACCAGGTACGCACGCTGACGGAGTCACCCTCCGACGCCACCCACCGCTGCGGCGGCGACGGTCCCGCCCACGACGACGTGCCGGTGCTGCCCGACGACGCACCCGGGCCGGGCGGCGGCGACGTCGGCGGGCCTGGCGGGCCGCCGGTTCCCCGGGCCCCGGCTGATCCACCGCCTGGCCACACCGTCGGCGCACCCGCGACGGCCAACGGACACCCGACGGCCAGCGGTCACTCGACAGCCGACGACCAGATGGCGGCCAACGGACGCCCGGCGGAAGACGACCGGATGCCGGCCGACGGCCAGGCGGCCGGCCGGCACGAGCCGCCCTGGGCCCACGCCGATCCGCCCTGGGCGCAGGCCGGTTGGATCGAACCGGAGCCGCCCTCGGCCGAACTGACGGACCCGACGCTCGCCCCCACGTTCTGGGCCGAGCAGCCCGAACCCCAGGTCGCCCAGGATCCGGTCCACAGCGACACGTCCGGGCGCGGCGCTGACCGGCACCGGATCGACCCGCCCTGGCTCGACATGCCGGCCCCGCCACCGCCGCTGCCCGAGTTCGACACCGACGCGCCCTGGGCCCATCGCGGCTGGATCGAACGGGACCCGGTCCGCACCGACGCCGACGACCCCGTCTGGTCGCCCACCGGCTGGTTGGCCGAGGAGACCCGCTCCGACGCGGCGGCGCCGGCCGGGTCGGCGACCGGCAGCACCGGCGAGCGACCCGACGACGGTACGGACCTGCTGGACCCACCGCACGGACCTGGGTCGGAGGCAACCGACCAGCCCGGGGCGGCGGCACACGAACTCGGGCCGGAATCGACCGAGAACGGCCGTGCCACCATCCCGCCGCCCCGGGTGCCGCTCGACGTACCGCCCGGTGGCCAACGCCCGGACGTCGGCGCCGGCACGGATCCCGACGCCGACGGCGGCCGGTGGCTCTTCGACGAACCCTGGTGGCCGCCGGAGCTCGCCGGCGACGACGAACCACCGCCGGTGCCGCCGACGGCGGGTGAGTCCGGCCCGTCCGGCCCGGTCAGCCCGTTCGGCCCGGTCCGCTACCGGGCCACCGGCGGCGCGCCCACCGAGCCGCCCGCCGGCGACGGGTCGGCGACGGCCGACCGGGGCGGTGCCTCGCCTGAACCGTTCCCCCCGGACGTCCCCGCGTTCGTGCCGAACCCCCGGGCCCCCCACTCGGCCGGCCACTGGTCGGCCTCCACCACGACCGAGGCACCCGCCAGCCCGTACGGCGACGAGGTCACCGCCGATCCGGGGCACAACGGCCACGGCACCGACGTCGACGCCACCAGCGGCCGACGGCCCGACGACGGGTCTCTCGTCGTCGGATCGGCGGCCGCCGAGAGCGGTACCGGCGGCCGCACCGCGTCGTCGGGGACGCTGTCGCGGCTGCCCCGACGCGAGATCAGTCGGCTCCCGGACCGCCGTAGCCGGTTACCGGTACGGCGTCAGCGCGGACACCTGGTGCCGGTCCCCCGGCCCGCACCGAGCCCGCCACGACCACGTGCGCCGATGCTCGTGCTCACCGGCGTCGTGGTGGTGCTGCTCGGCGCTGCGGCCGTCGTCGCCGGAGTCAGCCTGGTCGGTGACACCGGTTCGCCGACGACCGCGCCCTCGGCGGCCGGTACGCCGCCCGCGCCCGCCAGCGAACCACCGCCCCCACCGGCACCCGGCACCCCGCCCAGCGAGGTCGGCATGCGGGACAACCGGGACAGCGTGACGTTGACCTGGACCTATCCCGCCGGCGCCGAGGGGCAGGTGCTCATCTCCGGAGGCAGCAGCGACCAGGAACCCCGGGCGTTCATGACCCTGCCCGCCGGGTCGAACAGCTTCGTGGCGTACGGGCTGGACCAGTCGATCGACTACTGCTTCACCGTCGCGGTCGTCTACTCGGCCGACGTGATCGGCCAGGCCGCACCGGTCTGCACCGATCGTGGCCAGGCCAGGTGACCGACGGCGGCCACGCCCGCCCCGACCGTCGCTGGTCAGTCGACGTCGACCGGATCGACGTCGCCGAGGTCGACCGGTAGCCGGACCCGGACCCGCAGACCCCGGTACCCGACGTCGCGGTCGGGCTGGGCGTCGGCGAGGTCGACGGTGCCACCGTGGCGACGGACCAGCTGAGCCACGATGGCCAGCCCCAGCCCGGTGCCGCCGGCGTCGCGGGCCCGGGCGTCGTCGAGTCGGGTGAACCGGTCGAAGACCCGCTGCCGGTCGGCCGCCGCGATCCCCGGACCGTCGTCGACCACCATCAGCTCATGCCAGTCGTCGTCGCCGGGCCGGGCCGTCACCAGCACCCGGCGGTCGGCGTGCCGGACCGCGTTGTCCAACAGGTTCGCCAGCACCCGCCCCAGCGCGTCCGGGTCACCGGCGGTCCACAACGGCTGCGTCGGCGGCACCACCCGTACCGGCGGCTGCGGATAGCGGGCCGTGACCTGCGCGATCAGCTCGCCCAGCTCCACCGGACCGACCGGACCGAGCAGCGAACCCGGCTCACCCGTCGGCTCCTGATCCGCCCGGGCCAGCAGCAGCAGGTCGTCGACGAGCCGACCGAGCCGCTGGCTGTCGGCGAGCAGCCCTTCGGCCAGCACCGGCCAGTCGGCGCGGGCCCCGAGGCGCTGCGCCACCTCCAGCTGCGTCCGCAGGCTGGTCAGCGGACTGCGCAGCTCGTGGGCGGCGTCAGCGACGAAGGAGCGCTCCCGGGTCCGGGCCGCCGCCAGCCGGTCGAGCATGTCGTTGAGCGTGACCGCCAGCCGATGGATCTCGTCGCCGCCGGCCGGCACCGGCAGCCGACCGGACCGCTCCCCGCCGGTGAACCGCGCGGCACCGGCGCGCAGCCTCTCCACCGGCCGCAGCGCAGCGCCGACCGCCCGCCACACCATCACCCCGACCCCGGCCACCAGCAGCGGAACGGCGAGCAGCACGATGAGGCGCACCAGTGCCACGCTGCGGGAGATGTCGGCGATGGACCGCCCGACCAGGACGGTCCCCGGATTCTCGCCGTCGGTGGGCACCGCGACCACCCGGACCGGCCCCTGCAGACCGAGCCGGTCACCGGGGATCACCAGGGCGTCGCCGGGGTCGGCGGCCAGTTCGTCGCGTTCCTGCGCGTACAGCATGGGGACGAGCCGGTCGGCGCCGATCGACGCGGCCCGCACCCGGCCCTGATCGTCGAGCACCTGGACCCGTACCTCGTTGCCGGCGACCGGCAGCGGATCGGGCAGTGCGTCGGCGGCCACCAACTGGGCCACCGCCTCACCCGTCGTCCGCGCGTCGGCGTCGGCGCTGCCTTCCAGAGCAAGTGCCAGTACGGCGGTCAGTCCGAACCCGCCGGCGACCAGCCCGACGGCCAGCCCCAGCACGCTGATGACGGCCAGCCGGGAACGCAGGCTCAGTCGCCACCCCCGGTGTGGGCGGCGCGTCGGTGGGGACGGTGGCCCGGTCACGGCCGGAGCCGGTAGCCGGCGCCCCGGACGGTCTCCAACCGGTCCCGACCGATCTTGCGGCGCAGGTAGCCGACGTAGACCTCGACCGCGTTGGGGGCGGTGTCGACGCTGGCGTCCCAGACGTGGTCGAGCAGTTCGATCTTGGAGACCACCTCTCCCGCCCGACGCATCAGGTACTCGAGCAGGGCGTACTCCCGGGCGGTCAGGGCGATCTCGGCATCGGCCAGGGTGACCCGCCGCCGCGCCGGGTCCAGGCTCAGCTCGCCGACGGTGAGCACCGCCGGCCGCTGTGGGGCACCGCGCCGCAGCAGCGCCCGCAGCCGGGCCAGCAGGACGACGTACGAGAAGGGTTTCGTCAGGTAGTCGTCGGCACCGCAGTCGAGGCCGTCCGCCTGGTCGTACTCGCCGTCCTTCGCGGAAAGGATGAGTACGGGCAGCCAGTTCTCCTCGGCCCGCAGCTGACGCACCACCCGGTAGCCGGACAGCCCCGGCAGCATCACGTCCAGGATCATCGCGTCGTACCCGCCAGACCTGGCCGATTCCAGCCCGGCCGGGCCGTTCGTCACCACGTCGACCGCGAACCCTTCCTCCTGCAGCCCCCGCCGCAGGGCATCAGCCAGCCGGACCTCGTCCTCCACCACCAGCACCCGCACCGGTCCAGGGTGCCATCATGGGTACCCGGCCCGCCGTACCCGGCGGTGTCCGAGCTGAGCGCGTTCACAGCTTGATCCTCCGCTCTCAGCGTCGTCTCAGCCCGTCCGGTGCAGCATGGGTCCCAGGAGGTGCCGAAGATGTCGGTATTCACAACCCGGCCAGCGATGCGCTGGCTGGTGCCCACGGCCGCGGCGGCGGTGCTCATCGGGGGCGGCGCGGCCGTCGGCGCGCTGGCCGCGTCGGCCGACCCGGTGCTGCCGCCGCGCAGCGCCGAGCAGCTGCTGGTCGACCTGCAGACGGCCCAGGTGGACGGCATGTCCGGAACGGTCGTGCACCGCGCCGAGCTGGGGCTACCGGGGGCGTTGAGCCTGCTCGGACAGGCCGGCGGCGCGGGCCTCGGCTCACTGATCGACGGTACGCAGACCGTGCGGGTCTGGTACGCCGGGCCTGACCAGGCTCGTCTGGCCATGGTGCGGACCCTGGGCGAGACCGACGTGATCCGCAACGGGCGCGACGTGTGGATCTGGTCCAGCCAGGAGAAGCAGGCCACCCACTTCGAGCTACCCGAGGAGGCGGCCGAGGTGGACCCCACGACCCTGCCCGAGGCGTACGTCACCCCGCAGGCGGCGGCCGCCGAGGTGCTGGCGGCGATCGACCCGAGCACCGAGGTCTCGGTGGGCCGGGCGGCGGAGATCGCCGGACGCACGGCGTACGAGCTGGTGCTCGACCCGCGGGACACCGCGTCGCTGGTCGACGAGATCCGGATCGCGATCGACTCGGTCGAGTACGTGCCACTGCGCCTGGCGGTGTACCCGGTCGGTGCCGAACGGGCGGCGATCGAGACGGCCTTCACCCAGGTCAGCTTCGACCGACCGGACGCGGAGCAGTTCACCTTCAACCCGCCGCCGGGCACCGAGGTCACCGAGGCGGGCGAGGACCACGCCGACCGTGACAAGCCGGGGCAGCGACCGGACGGGCTGCCGGGCGGCGACGACGCCGACTCGCAGCTACCGGAGCTCCTCGACTCCTTCGCCGCCGACGACAGCGCGGTCCGTACGGTCGGCGAGGGCTGGGGCACCGTCGTGGTCGTGGCACCGCCGGCCGAAGTGAGTGCCGAGGCACAGCAGCGGGCCGGTGGGTCGACCGAGGGGGCCGAGGCGCTGCAGATCCTGGGCGACCTGCCGCAGGTCGACGGGGCGTGGGGCAGCGGCCGGCTGCTGTCCAGCGCGCTGTTCACCGTGCTGCTGACCGACGACGGCCGAATCCTGGCCGGCGCGGTGACGCCGGAGCGGCTCTACGAGGTGGCCACCGAGACCCGCTGACCGGGCGGCACTTGACCGGTCCACTACCGGCACCGACACGGGTTCACCCCGGGTCGGTGCCGGTAGTCGTATGCGGAGGCAGGAGGGCGGCGACGGCGAGACGTCGACACCCGGCGGGCCAACTTAACCGGTTGCGTAGCTGGAAGACATCGGTCTAATCTGATGCCTGCGCGAAGGGCCGGGTAGTTGCCGACATCATGCTGACCGAGGTCAGCGGTGTCTCACCGCCCGTGACGACACGGGCCTCTACCCGAGGTAGGTCATGAAGACACGTCTGGGCGTCGCGGCCGCGACGCTACTCGCCCTGGTCGCCTCCATCGTCGTACTCGTCCCACCCGCCCACGCCGCCGTCGGCCTGCACATCAGCGGCGGCCGACTCGTCGAGGCGAACGGCTCGCCGCTCGTGCTGCGCGGGGTCAACCACGCCCACACCTGGTACGCCAGCCAGACGAGCTCCTTCGCCAACATCAAGTCCCTCGGCGCGAACTCCGTCCGGGTCGTGCTGAGCAACGGTCACCGGTGGACCCGCAACGACGCCACCGACGTCGCGAACGTCATCTCGCTGTGCAAGGCGAGCCGGTTGATCTGCGTGCTGGAGGTGCACGACACCACCGGGTACGGCGAGGAGGGCGCCGCCGCCACCCTGGCCTCCGCCGTCGACTACTGGATCAGCCTGGCCAGCGTGCTGCGCGGCCAGGAGAACTACGTGATCATCAACATCGGTAACGAACCGTTCGGCAACAGCGGGTACCAGAACTGGACCAGTCACACCACCAGCGCCGTCCAACGGCTGCGGACCGCCGGCTTCGAGCACACCATCATGGTCGACGCGCCGAACTGGGGGCAGGACTGGACCTTCACCATGCGCGACAACGCCCAGTCCGTGTGGAGCGCCGACCCGGCCCGCAACCTGCTCTTCTCGATCCACATGTACGGCGTCTTCGACACCGCCGCCGAGATCAGCGACTACCTCGGGCGGTTCCGGTCAGCCGGGCTGCCGATCGCGGTCGGCGAGTTCGGACACAACCATTCGGACGGCAACCCCGACGAGGACACCATCCTGTCGTACACCCAGCAGCACGGCATCGGCTGGCTCGGCTGGTCGTGGAGCGGCAACAGCGGCGGCGTCGAGTACCTCGACATGGTCACGAACTTCAACGTCGACGCCCTGACCTCGTGGGGTCAGCGGCTGTTCAACGGCGCGAACGGCATCCGGCAGACCGCGCGGGAGGCGACCATCTACAGCGGCGCCACCCCGACGACCGCGCCGCCAACGACCGCGCCGCCGACCACCGCACCCCCGACCACCGCACCCCCGACCACCGCGCCGCCGACCACTCCACCGCCGGCTGGTGCCTGCTCCGCCACGTACACGATCGTCGGTCAGTGGCAGGGTGGCTTCCAGGGCGAGGTGCGGGTCACCGCCGGCGGGTCCGGCACCACCGGTTGGCGGGTGGTCTGGACCTACGCCAACGGGCAGACCGTGAACCAGGCCTGGAACGCCACGGTGACCCGAAACGGATCCCAGGTGACCGCGACCAACGTCAGCTACAACGGCACCCTGAGCCCCGGACAGAGCACGACGTTCGGCTTCATCGGCAGCTGGACCGGCACCAACAGCATCCCGCCAGTGGCCTGCAACGCCCTGTAGTCAGCAGGCCGGACACCACACCGAGGGTGTGACCGGTGGCCGGGCGGGTACTCCGTCCGGCCACCGGCAGACCGGCGTCGACACAGGTCAGGGCCCGGTTCGCCGGCGGCGACGAGCCGATGATGCTACGACCTGGAGGTGTACGGTGAGTGAAGGTCCTCGTCTGCGTGTCGGCGCCTACGCGGTGATCGTGCGTGACTCGTCGGTGCTGCTGAGCCGATTGTCCGAAGCGTCCCCGGTGTTCGCCCCCGGGGCGTGGCATCTGCCGGGCGGTGGTCTGGACCCGGGTGAGCAACCGGGCGACGCGTTGTCCCGCGAGCTCCAGGAGGAGGCGGGTCTCGACGTCACCGGATCCCGGCTGATGGACGTGCGCTCGTACTCGGCCCACCGAAACGGCACCGACTGGCACGTGGTCGGCCTGCTGCACGCCGCCGAGGTGCGGCCCGGCGACCCGGTGATCACCGAGGTCGGCGGCAGCGCGGACGCGATCCGGTGGGTGCCGATCGAGGAGATCGGCGACCTGGCGCTGTCCCACCGACGGCGGACGGCCTGCGGATGGCCGAGCTGATCAGCTGAGGTCGCAGGGGCGTCCGCCACGGGTGCGCCCCTGCCCCGCTGAGTCGGCGCCGGGCGGGTCGGCGTGGGCGGGGTCGGGCCGGCACTCGCGGCGCGCCGACCGGATCCGCCAGACCACGAACGCGCCGAGCGCCAGCACCGCGACCACCACCGCGGCGGCCCGCCCCGCCACCCGCTCGATCGCGGCGTACGAGGTGCCGGCGAGGTAGCCGATGGCCACCGTACCGATCCCCCAGATCAGCGCTCCGGCGACGTTGTAGGCGAAGAACCGCCGGTACGGCATCCGTGCCGCCCCGGCCAGCGCCGGCATGACCGCGTGGAAGAACGTGACGAACCGGCCGACGAAGACCGCCATCCCGCCACGCCTGGCGAGCTGGTCCTGGGCCCGCTGTACCCAGGACTGCCGGCGGCGCAGGAACCGCAGCCGCAGCAACCGGGTGCCGAACACCCGGCCGATCAGGTAGCTGGCGGTGTCGCCGGCGATCGCGGCGCTGACGACGACCACGGCGATGCCCGGCAGCGACACGGTGCCCAGGCTGGCGGCCACCCCGCCGAGGATCGCGGCGGTCTCGCCCGGGAAGACGAACCCGATGAACAGCGCGTCCTCGGCGAAGACGAGCAGCCAGACCAGCAGGTAGATCAGCTTGTCGTCCATCGACAACAGCTGCTCGAGCCAGTCAGTGAGCACAGCAACCCCCGCTCGCGGGGGGCTGCTGACACCGAACCTAGCACCGCCGGGGTGCCAGGAAGGCTCACCCGGCGGAGATCGTCGACCGGCCGGGCGCCCGTGACGGCCGGCAGGTGCCCGCAGGCGGCGTCACGGGCGTCCTCCCCACCACAGAGAGTCCTCCCCATCACAGAGAGGCGACACCGGCTCGCACTTAACCGATTAAGAAACCTACGCGGTCACATCGACCCTCGTCAAGCGCAGCATCGTCCAGGACACCGGCGGTAGGGCCAGAGCCAACCGGCCCTGGTCGACGGCGGCACCGGCCACCGTCTGCGGCCGCACCCGGTCTGGCTCCGCCGAGGTGTTACGGGCGTACGGATCGGGGTCGTGCAGCACCACCTGCTCGGCTAGCCGGTAGCCGGGGAAGGCGCGCAGGTCCATGTCGATCGTCGCCGGCTCCCGCTGGCCCCGGTGCACCGCGAAGACCACCAGTTCGTCGGCGTCGTCGTCGTAGGTGGCGACGACGTCCAGCAGCGGGACGTCACCGTACCGGGCGGTGTCGGTGGTCGGCGCCGACGTGCACTCCACCCGCAGTACGGTGCCCCGGGCGTACCGGGCGGTCAACGCGAACGGGTAGAAGATCGTCTGCCGCCAGGCCGGGCCGCCGGGCTCGGCCCGGATCGCGGCGATGGTGTTGACCAGCTGCGCCTGACAGGCGACGGTCACCCGGTCGCTGTGCCGCAGCAGCGTGATCAGCGACGATCCGACCACCACCGCGTCGGCGACGGTGTAGTCGTCCTCGCTCAGCGGCGGCGCCTGCACCCATTCGGTCGGCACCCCGGTGGCGAGGAAGTCGCGCATGTACCAGACGTTCCACTCGTCGAACGAGATGTTGATCCGCTTGCTGCTGCGGGTCCGGGCCCGGACGTGGTCGCAGGTCGCGACGATGTCGTCGATGAACTGGTCCATGCCCACCGACGAGGCCAGGAGGCTGGCCAGGTCACCGTCGCGCTCCTCGTGGTAGAGGTGCGCCGAGACGAAGTCGACCTGGTCGTAGGTGTGCTCCAGGACCGTCGCCTCCCAGGCGGCGAAGGTCGGCATGTCCGGCCCGGAGCTGCCGCAGGCGACCAGTTCCAGCGTCGGGTCGATCATGCGCATCGCCCTGGCCGTCTCGGCGGCACGCCGACCGTACTCGTGCGCGGTCTGATGGCCGAGCTGCCACGGCCCGTCCATCTCGTTGCCCAGGCACCACATCCGGATGCCGTACGGCGTCTCGCGCCCATGCGACCGGCGCAGGTCCGACAGCCGGGTGCCGCCCGGATGGTTGGCGTACTCCAGCAGGTCCAACGCCTCGCGGGGCCCACGGGTGCCGAGATTGACCGCGAGCATCGGTTCGATGCCGGCCGCCTGCGCCCAGGTCATGAACTCGTCGAGGCCGAACGCGTTGGTCTCCACGCTGTGCCAGGCCGGGTCGAGCCGGGTGGGGCGCTGATCGCGCGGCCCGACCCCGTCCTCCCAGTGGTAGCCGGAGACGAAGTTGCCGCCCGGGTAGCGGACCACGGTGACCCCCTGCTCCCGGACCAGGTCGAGCACGTCCCGGCGCAGCCCGACCGCGTCCGCGCTGGGATGGTCGGGTTCGTAGAGGCCGCCGTAGACGCAGCGGCCCATGTGTTCGACGAAGGAGCCGAAGGTCCGCCGACTCACCGGGGCGATCCGGAACGCCGGATCGATGTGCACCGTCACCGGTCGGTCAGCCATCAGCCCGTCCCTCCGTCCGTCGACGCGGAAAGGCCGCGCCACGCCAGCGGGCTGGTGACGGCGTTCGCGCATCGACGCTTGCGCACGCCGGGTCGGCCCGTTGTCGGACGCTAACATGGGCCGGCCCATGGCGTCTGCGACCGGTACACGGCGGCGCGCACGCCGCAGATCGGGCGCGATGATCAGGGTTGACCTAGGTGCCGGCCGGGACCGGGTCAGGGTTTGCGGGCGAGCCCACCGACGAAGGTGTAGTAGGTGTCGGTCTGCTCCGACGGCTCGTCGTCCGGTGCCGGCCGCCAGTCGGGCAGCGCGATGACGCCCGGCTCCAGCAGTTCGAAGTCACCGAAGTACCCGACGATCTCGTCGTGGCGACGCCACCGGCCGGTGCCCATCGTCTGGTTGAAGATCTTCTCCACCATCAATGCCTTCTTCGAGGCGTCCGGGTGCGCGTCGCCGGGGTCGTGGAAGTGCGAGATGGCCAGGTAGCTGCCGGGGCAGACCGCGTCGCGGTAGACCGCGGCCACCGCACCCGGGTCCTCGTCGTCGGCCAGATGATGCAGGATGCCCAACATCAGCACCCCGACCGGCTGAGTGAAGTCGATCATCGAGCGTACTTCGGGGTTGTCCAGGATCTGCTCCGGGTGACGGACGTTGGCCTGGATCACCGTGGTCATCGGGGAGCTGGCCAGCAGTGCCCGCCCGTGCGCCAGCACCATCGGGTCGCTGTCCACGTAGACCACCCGGGCCTGCGGATCGATCTGGTGGGCGATCTCGTGCACGTTGCCCTGGGTCGGCAGCCCGGACCCGATGTCGAGGAACTGCCGGACGCCGGCCTCGGCCACCATGTGACGGACGGCCCGGCGCAGGAAACCCCGGTTTGCCCGGGCCGCCAGCGGGCCGTCCGGGGTGATCTGCAGCGCCATCTGGCCGGCCTGGCGGTCGACCGCGAAGTTGTCCTTGCCGCCGAGCATGTAGTCGTACACGCGGGCGACACTCGGTCGGGTGGTGTCCACCCCGACCGGGGCTCGTTCCTCACTGCTCACGGCGGGATCCTCCGAGGGGTGTCGGTCGGGGCGCGACCGGCTGGGAGCGCTGCCGCAGTGGCGTCTAGAGGACGCCGACAATCGCCGACGGCCCGGTCGGCGCGGTCGTCAGACCGCCGGCCGCAGCGCGTTCAGCACGAACTGATCCAATGTAGCCAGATTGACACCGCCAGCCACAGTGGCTTCGGCGACAGCGGCGGCACGGTGGGATCGCCCGCTGCGACCGGACCCGGATGCGTCAGCGCGTGACCGGGTAGGGGAAGTGGTCGGCGACTGGGCCACAGTAGAAGCGCTCCGGCGCCAGGAGGGCCACCCGGCAGACCTGCGCCGTCACCCGGTCGATGTGGCTGACGCTGGTCGCGTCGCCGAGCGTGAGACCGAAGCGGACCGTGCCGTTGTCCACCCGTACGGCCTGTTCGTCGAGCACGGTCCGACCGTTGTACGCGGTGAGCCGCAGGTAGCTGTAGTACCCGTCGTCGCCGCACCGCGGATCGACGATCGGGCTCGGCAACGGATTGTCGACCAGGGTGCCCTTGACGTCGACCTGGGGATACACCGGCGGGCGAGAGAACCGCCAGGCCAACGCCCCCTCCGCCTGGCCGTACCGGCACCGGTCGCCGGAGTCGACGGCGAAGGGCTGGGCCTGGGTGGGGTCGGCGGAGGCGGGGGCCGGTACGGCCGCGAGGCCGACGACGGCCAGGGCCACGACGACGACGGACCGGTGCAGAAACGGCAGCACACGCATGGGAGATCCTCGGCGGAAGTCGGGACGACAGCCTATCGACGATGCCGCAACATATCGATGTTGTTAAATTTAGCGTACCTCGTCGCCGAGGGCGAGTACCCGGTCGACCGTCAACTCGTCGAGCCGGTCGACGACCAGCGACGCCCCGGCCAGCGCGTCCGGCGCCGGCGGGTACGTCCGGTGCGGTACCGCCACCACCGCCATCCCGGCTGCGGTCGCCGACCGCAGCCCGTTGCTGGAATCCTCCACCGCACAGCAGGCGGCCGGGTCCACCCCGAGCCGCCGCGCCGCCACCAGATACACCTCAGGATCGGGCTTGCCGGCGGTGCACTCCTCGGTCGACACGGTGGCCCGGAACGCGTCGGTGACGCCGGCGCTGGCGAGCACCTGGTCGATCAGTCGACGCGGCGAGGAGCTGGCCAGGGCGAGCGGGAACCGGGAGCCCAACCGGTGGATCGTCGCCACCGCGCCGGGGATCAACGGCAGCTGCGCCCGGTACCGCGCGGCCATCTCGTCGATCACCTCGTCGGCGACCCGCCCGACGCCCCGCCCGACGCCGAGATCCGCGTTCAGGTAGCCGGACCACTCCGGGGTGCTCATCCCCATCAGCCGACTCTGGGTGTCCGGCAGCCACCGGCCGCCGGCGCGCGCCACGTAGGCACGGCGGACCTCCTCCCAGACCGGCTCGGTGTCGACGAGCACGCCATCCATGTCGAACACGACTGCGCAGATCATGGCCGCCATCCTGCCCGGTCCACCCGAATCGCCCCCCGGCAGGGTCACCCAGAGCTACCCTCGCAGGCAGGCTCCCTCATCGACCACCGGCCGGACGCGTCACCAGCACCGGACCGACCGGGCACCACCGGCGAAAGGAGCACCGATGCCGCGGCAGACCGCGCCGGGCCACGACCGCATCGTGGTCGGGGTGCACGACTCCCCTTCCAGCTGGGCGGCGGTCCGGCTGGCCGCCCGGGAGGCGGCCGGCCAGCACCGCCCGCTGCGGCTGCTGTACGCACTCGGCTGGATCCCCGACGACCTGTCCGACAGCGACGAGCAACCCGAAACCGACGCCCACGCACTCGTCGAACGGGCCGCCGGTGTCGCCACCGACGCCGCCGCCGGGATCGACCTGCTGACCGAGATCTCCGAGAACGCCCCGGCCACCGCCCTGCTGCGGGAGTCGCGGATGGCGTCGCTGGTGGTGATCGGTGACGGTGACCTGGCCCGCTGGACCTGCCTGCCGCTGGACGCGCTGGCCGTGCAGATCGCCGCCCGGGCGGACTGTTCGGTGCTTGTCGCCCGGGCACAGCCACAGACGGCGACGGCCACCGCGCCGGTCCTGGTCGGGGTGGACGGCTCGGCAGGCTCGGAACGCGCGCTCGGCTTCGCGTTCGACGCCGCCGCGCAGCGCGGCACCGACCTGATCGTGGTCCGGGCCGGTGAGAGCGAACCGGGCTGGGCGGACACCTCGGCCAGCATCGCCGACGAACTCGCCACGGCACTGGCGCCCTGGCGGGAGAAGCACCCTGACGTACCGGTGCGCCAGCAGGTGGTCGACGGCCCGCCGGCCCGGGTCCTGGTCGAGCGGTCCGGACAGGCCGGTCTCGTCGTGGTCGGGGCCCGTGGCGACCATCCGCTGCGGGTGCCGCTCGGCGCGGTCAG
The DNA here is from genome assembly GCF_049179175.1 of Solwaraspora sp. WMMA2101. NCBI lineage: Bacteria > Bacillati > Actinomycetota > Actinomycetes > Micromonosporales > Micromonosporaceae > Solwaraspora > Solwaraspora sp. WMMA2101. The sequence goes on from NZ_JBMHMA010000006.1 coordinate 948,263, forward strand.
CCAGGCGGTGCTGCACCACGGCCGCTGCGACACCGCGATCGTGCGGGAGTGCGCCCCGCCGCCGCCGGCCGGCGACTGACCCCGGCCGCGACCCACCCATCGCCCGCCGCACCGTCGGCGGGACCTTGGCCCCGTTCACCAGCCCGTCCGGCCCTGTCCCCGCCGTCGACGGTGCTGATACCACGGAAGGAGAAGGATTCGCCGACCGCATGAGGAGGCGGGCGCCATGCCGAAATTCGTCTACGACTTCATCGAAGGCAACCGGGAACTGACCGATCTGCTCGGCGGCAAGGGCGCTAACCTCGCGGAGATGACCCGGCTCGGGCTGCCGGTGCCCCCCGGGTTCACCATCACCACCGTGGCCTGCCGCGCCCACCTCGCCGCCGGCGCACCGCCCGCCGGAATGTTCGACGAGGTCAACCGGCACCTGCGGGCGATCGAGGCGCGGCTGGGCAAACGACTCGGCGACCGGCACGATCCACTGCTGCTCGCCGTGCGCTCCGGCGCCCGGTACTCCATGCCCGGCATGATGGAGACCGTCCTGGACATCGGACTCACCGACGCCACCGTGCACGGGCTGGCCGCCCAGAGCGGCGACGAACGCTTCGCCTGGGACTCCTACCGCCGGCTGGTGCAGATGTTCGGCCGCACCGTGTTCGGCGTACCCGACGAACTGTTCGCCGCCGAACTGAAGACGGTCAAACGCACCGCCGGGGTCACCGCCGACCCGCAGTTGGGCGCGGCCGAGCTGCGCGGCCTCGTCGAGGCGTACCAGAAGGTCTTCCACCAGCACACCGGCCGCGACTTCCCGCAGTCGCCGCACGAACAGCTCGACCTGGCGATCCGGGCCGTCTTCGACTCGTGGAACTCGCCCCGCGCGGTGCTCTACCGGCGTCAGGAGCGGATCCCGAGCGATCTCGGCACTGCGGTCAACGTGATGGCGATGGTCTTCGGCAACCGGGGCCCGGACTCCGGCACCGGGGTGGCCTTCACCCGCGACCCGGCGACCGGCGCACGTGGCGTGTACGGCGACTACCTGGCCAACGCCCAGGGCGAGGACGTGGTGTCCGGGGTGCGCAACACGGTCCCGTTGCAGGAGCTGGAGCAGATCGACCCGCGCAGTTTCCACCGGCTCATGACGATCATGGACACCCTGGAGCATCACTACCGCGACCTGTGCGACGTCGAGTTCACCATCGAACGCGGCACGCTGTGGATGCTGCAGACCCGGGTCGGCAAACGGACCGCCGAGGCCGCCTTCGTGATCGCCGCGCAACTTGTCGACGAAGGGGTCATCGACCTCGACGAGGCGCTGGACCGGGTCACCGGTGCCCAGCTCGGGCAGCTGATGTTCCCCCGGTTCGACGCCGCCGCCGCGCCCGCGCCGCTCGCGGTGGGCGTACCGGCCGCTCCCGGTGCGGCCGTCGGCCGGGTGGTGTTCGACTCCGACGCGGCGGTCGCCGCCGCCGGCCGGGGCGAGCAGGTCATCCTGGTGCGCCGGGAGACCAACCCGGACGACCTGCCCGGGATGATCGCCGCCGCCGGCATCCTGACCAGCCGGGGCGGCAAGACCTCGCACGCCGCCGTGGTCGCCCGGGGCATGGGCCGCACCTGCGTCTGCGGCGCCGAGGCGCTGACCGTCGACGCGACCGCCGGCGAGATCACCATTGCCGACCCGGCCGGGGCGGCACCGATCGTCCTGCGGGCCGGGGATCTGATCTCGATCGACGGCGCCACCGGCGCGGTCTACGCCGGAGCCGTCCCGGTGCACCCGTCACCGGTGGTGCGCTACATCGAAGGTGAGCTGACCCCCGAGGCGGATCCGCTGGTGGCGGCGGTGCACCGGCTGCTGGGACACGCCGACGTGGTCCGCCGGCTCGGGGTGCGCGCAAACGCGGACACCGCCGCCGACGCCCGCCGGGCCCGGGCCTTCGGTGCCGCCGGGATCGGCCTGTGCCGTACGGAGCACATGTTCCTCGGCGACCGCCGGGAACTGGTCGAGCGGCTGATCCTCGCCGAGACCGACGCCGAACGCGAGGCGGCGCTGGCCGCGCTGCGCCCGCTGCAACGGCAGGACTTCGAGGAGCTGCTGGCCGAGGCGGACGGCCAGCCGGTCACCATCCGGCTGCTCGACCCGCCGCTGCACGAGTTCCTGCCCGCGCTGGACGAGCTGACCGCCCGGGTGGCCCGCGCCGAGGCGCTCGGCGAGGACGCGGGGCACGACGGGCGGCTGCTCGCGGCGGTCCGCCGGATGCACGAGGCCAACCCGATGCTCGGCCTGCGCGGAGTCCGGCTCGGGCTGGTCGTGCCGGGGCTGTTCGCCATGCAGGTGCAGGCGATCGCCGAGGCCACCGTCGCCCGGCGGCTCCTCGGCGGCGACCCCCGCCCGCAGATCATGGTGCCGCTGGTCGGTGCGGTCCAGGAGCTGGAGGCGGTACGCGAGCAGGCCGAGGCGCTGCTCGCCGACTTCGACACACTGGCACCGATCCCGATCGGCACCATGATCGAAGTGCCCCGCGCGGCGTTGACCGCGAGCGCGATCGCCGAGGTGGCGGACTTCTTCTCGTTCGGCACCAACGACCTGACCCAGCTCGGCTGGGGCTTCTCCCGCGACGATGTCGAAGGCGCGTTCTTCGGGCGGTACCTGGAACTCGGCATCTTCCCGGTGTCGCCGTTCGAGTCGATCGACACCGCCGGCATCGGCCGGCTGATCGGGATCGCCGTCGCCGACGCTCGGGCCACCCGGCCGGACCTGGAGATCGGGGTCTGCGGTGAACACGGCGGCGACCCGGACTCGGTGCGGTTCTTCCACGACGCCGGATTCGACTACGTCTCGTGCTCGCCGTACCGGGTGCCGCTGGCCCGGCTGGAGGCCGGACGTGCGGCGGTACGTCTGGCCCACCGTTCCGACACCCGGTGACACCCCGTCCGCCGGGGCCGCGGGTACGCGGCCCCGGCGGGCACCACCGCTGAGGGAGAGCAGCATGTTGAGCGCAACTGTGGTCGATCCGCCCCGTACCGACCCGGACACCGGTGGCGGTGACGCGCCGCACGGCCCGTTCGGCCCGGTGCTCGGCACCGGCGGCGCGGACCCGACGACGGTGATCCCGGTGAGCCGGGGCGGGCGACCGCTCGGCGTGTTCGTGGTGACCGCCGGTCGGGTCCGCTACCGGCCGGTGGTGGCCGCCGACCGGATCGCCGTCACGGTGCTCGCCGCCACGGTGCTCACTGCGGTGAGCGCGGGCGTGGCGGCGGTGGCCGCCAGCCGCCGCCGCCCGCCGACGGTGCGCACCATCACGATGGGTCCGGGCGGCTGGGTGAGTCTCAAAGGGCTGCCCGGTGCCGCGCCCCGGGTCGTGGCGGACGGACATCGTCCCTGGTGGGCACGGATGCTACGGGCGCGGCGGCTGTCCGGGTAGGGCGATGGCCGGGGCCGGCGGGCGGCATCGCCGATGTGGACGATGTTCACGTATTGGTACTCATATCATTACGCTGTGACAACCCCCGACACGTGGCGCCTTCCGGCCTGGACCCTGCTCAGCAACCACGGCCACGTCCTGCTCGCCATCGCTCGCGACCCGCAGGCCCGGTTGCGGGACGTGGCGGCCCGGGTCGGGATCACCGAACGCGCCGCGCACACGATCGTGACCGACCTGGAGGCCGCCGGCTACCTGACCCGGCACCGGGTGGGACGACGCAACGAGTACACGGTCGATCCGCAGGTGCCGTTCCGGCACCCGGCCGAACGCGACCACCTGGTCGGTGAACTGCTCGCCCTGTTCACCGCCGGAGACCCGGCCGCCGGACCACCGACCGCCGGGGACCCGACCGCCGGGGACCCGACAGCCGGGGACCCGACAGCCGGGGACCCGACAGCCGGGGACCCGACAGCCGGGGACCCGACAGCAGCGGACCCGACCGTCGATCGGCCGGCCACCGGATCGCCGGCCGGGGATCCGGCATCCCCTGCCGGGGACCCGGCGCCGCCGCCACACCCGGGCACGGTCCACCGGGCGACCGCACCGGCGCAGCGGCCGGTCGACGCCGAGCGGCCGGGGGGACCCCAGTCCCGCAACGGCGGGCCTTTCGCACCTGCCCCCCACCCGGCACCGGGTGTGGACTGTAGGCAGGTGCGATTGAAGGAGTGAGAACGATGAGCGCCAGTCACCTGATCGTCGTCGGCGTCGACGGCTCCGAGGGCGGCCGCCGAGCACTGGACTGGGCCGCCAAGGAAGCAACCAACCGGGGCGGCGCGCTGCGCGCCGTCATCGCCTGGCGCTGGGACGGCGGCACCGCCGTCAGCCCGATCGAGGAGCGTCAGCGCGCCAACGATCTGCTCGACAGCGAACTCGCCGCAATGACCGCACGCTACGGCGCGGCGGTGCCGGTCGTCGGTGAGGTCCACGAGGGCCGCGCCGCCGAGGTGCTGACCCTCGCGGCCCGCTCCGCCGACCTGCTGGTGCTGGGCAGCCACGGCCACAGCCGGCTGCAGCACACGGTGCTGGGCTCGGTCAGCGAGGAATGCGTCCGCAAGGCCACCTGCCCGGTCGTGGTCATCCCCGTACCGGCGTTGACCGCGTCGGCGACCGGCACCACCAGCTGACGGGAGGCGATCACGATGAACCGCCCGATACTGGTCGGCTACGACGGCTCGGCCAGCGCCGATGCCGCCCTGGCCTGGGCCGTCGCCGAGGGGGTACGGACCTCGACCCCGGTCGTGCTCGGATATGCGTTCGAATGGCCGCCCGCAACGGCTCCGATCATCTCCGCTCCCGAGGTCTGGCCGGACGCGGTATCGCGGCGCGACGCCGAGAAGATGCTGCAGGTCGCGGCCGCCGAAGCCGTCGAGGCCCACCCGGGAGCCGAGATCACCACCGTCGTCCTCGACGGACCCGCCGCGATCCGGCTGCGGGAGAAGTCCCGCGACGCGGCCCTGCTGGTCGTCGGCAACCGGGGGCACGGCGGCTTCGCCGACCTGCTGCTCGGATCGACCAGCGTGGCGGTCTCCGCCCACGCGCACTGCCCCGTCGTGGTCGTCCGCGGCGAGCCCTACCCGGACGGCCCGGTCGTGGTCGGAGTGGACGGCTCCGAAGCGTCGCTGCTCGCGCTCCGGTTCGCCGTCGACCACGCGGCCGGCAGTGGGGTCGGGCTGCGGGTGCTGCGGGCCTGGAGCCCGCCCGCGCAGCGCTGGCGACCGCCGGCGTTCGATCCACGGGAGATCGTCGCCGCCGAGCGTGCGCTGCTCGACGACGAGGTGGCACCGTGGCGGGAGAAGTACCCCGAGCTCACGATCACCGTCGAGGCGGTCGGCGACAGCCCGGGTCGGGTCCTCGTCGACGCCACCCGCACCGCCAGTCTCGTGGTCGTCGGTTCCCGGGGTCGGGGCGGCTTCACCGGGCTGCTCCTCGGCTCGGTGTCCCAGCAGCTGCTGCACCACTCGCACAGTCCGGTGGCGGTGGTCCGCGAGACCGCTGTCCTGGCGGCATCGCACTGAGTCGGCGGCCGCCATGGACCCGCGCCGGATCACCGTCGGGCTGGACCGCTCCCCGGCCGCCCGGGCCGCGCTGGCCTGGGCGGTACGCCGGGCCGGGCGGTGCGGCGCGACCGTACTGGTGGTCACCGCCTGGCCGGACGTGGACCGGGCGGTGGCCAGGTCCGACGGCACGTTGCCGGCCGGTCAGGTCCGGTTGCACCGGATGCAGCGCGACGCGATCGCGACGGCACTGGCCGGTCTCGACACCACACCACTGGTGGTCCGGGAGACCATCTACGCCGCGCCGGACGCCGCCCTGGCACACGCCGCCGCCGGCGCCGACCTGCTCGTCATCGGCGGCGACCAGGGCACACCGGGACGGTTGGCCGACGCCCTGCGCCGCCGGCTCGACGGCACCCGCGTCGTACGGGGCAGCGCGGCGCAGCTCGTGGTGGTCCGCGCTCCCGACGTGGCGCGGACCACCACGGCCCGGCCGTTCACCCCGGCCCGGCCGACCACCCGGGGCACCCCGAACCGACCGACCGCCCCGCCCCGACCGACCGCGCTGGGCGCGGCCGCCTGAGCGATCATCCACGATGGAGGATTGACATGTTCGTCGAACAGCTCCGCGACGGCGCCGAGCAGATCCACGACGGAACCGCGCAGATCCACGACCCGCAGATAGGCGACCCGTGGCGCGGCTTCGCCGGCCAGCGCTGGCGGGACACGGTCGACGTCGCCGCCTTCGTCCAGGCCAACTACACCCCGTACACCGGCGACGCCGGTTTCCTCGCCGGCCCGACCGACCGGACCCGGGCGATCTGGGACCAGCTCAGCCAGATGTTCGTCGAGGAACGCGACCGGGGCATCTACGACGTCGACGCCGCGACCCCGTCCACCATCACCGCGCACGCCCCCGGCTACATCGACAAGGAGCGGGAACTGATCGTCGGGTTGCAGACCGACGCACCGCTGCGTCGGGCGATCATGCCGCACGGCGGGCTGCGGATGGTGGAGAACGCCCTGGCCGCGTACGGCTACGACGCCGACCCGCAGGTGCACCGAATCTTCACCGCGTACCGCAAGACCCACAACGACGCCGTCTTCGACGCCTACCCCGCCGACGTGCTGCGGGCCCGCCGGTCGCACATCATCACCGGGCTGCCCGACGCCTACGGGCGCGGTCGGATCATCGGGGACTACCGGCGGGTCGCCCTGTACGGGGTCGACCGGCTCGTCGCCGAACGACGCGCCCACCGTGCCGCGCTGGATCTGGTGCCCTCCACCGACGAGGTGATCCGCGACCGGGAGGAGCTGGCCGAGCAGATCCGGGCATTGGGCGAACTGGCCGAGATGGCCGCCGCCTACGGCTACGACGTCGCCCGGCCCGCCGCCGACGCCCGGGAGGCCGTCCAGTGGCTGTACTTCGCGTACCTGGCCGCCTGCAAGGAGCAGAACGGGGCGGCGATGTCGCTGGGGCGGACCGCCACCTTCCTCGACGTCTACCTGCAGCGCGACATCGAATCCGGCCTGCTGACCGAGCTGGGTGCCCAGGAGCTGATCGACGACTTCGTGATCAAGTTGCGGATCATCCGGTTCCTGCGCACTCCGGAGTACGACCAGCTCTTCTCCGGTGACCCCACCTGGGTGACCGAGTCGCTGGGCGGCACCGGCGCCGACGGACGCACCCTGGTCACCCGCACCACGTTCCGGTACCTGCAGACCCTGTACAACCTCGGGCCGGCCCCGGAGCCGAACCTGACCGTGCTCTGGTCGCCGTCGCTGCCCGCCGGGTTCAAGCAGTTCTGCGCCCAGGTCTCGCTGGACACCAGCGCCATCCAGTACGAGAACGACGACACGCTGCGCTCCTGGTACGACGACGACACCGCGATCGCCTGCTGCGTGTCGGCGATGCGGGTCGGGCGGGACATGCAGTTCTTCGGCGCCCGCGCCAACCTGGCCAAGGCCCTGCTGTACGCGATCAACGGCGGTCGTGACGAGGTCACCGGCGAACAGGTCGCGCCGAAGACCCCGCCGGTCGGCGGCGAGTACCTCGACTACGACGAGGTCGTCGCCGCGTTCGACCGGACGCTGGACTGGCTGGCCGCCACCTACGTCACCGCGCTCAACGTCATCCACCACATGCACGACAAGTACGCGTACGAGCGGTTGGAGATGGCGCTGCACGACTACCCGGTGCACCGCTTCCTGGCCTGCGGGATCGCCGGACTGTCGGTGGCCGCCGACAGCCTGTCGGCGATCCGCCACGCCCGGGTCAAGGTGCTGCGGGACGCGACCGGGCTGGCGGTGGACTACGTCGTCGACGGCGAGTTCCCGTGCTTCGGCAACAACGACGACCGGGTCGACGAGATCGCGGCCTGGCTGGTCGAGACGTTCATGGCGAAGCTGCGTCGGCAGCGCGCGTACCGCGACGCCGAGCACAGCCTGTCGGTGCTGACCATCACCTCGAACGTCGTCTACGGCAAGCACACCGGGCACACCCCGGACGGACGCCGGGCGGGTGAACCGTTCGCCCCGGGAGCCAACCCGATGAACGGCCGGGACCGGCACGGGCTGGTGGCGGCGGCGATGTCGGTGGCGAAGCTGCCGTACGACTGCGCCCGCGACGGCATCTCGTTGACGACCACGGTGACCCCGGCGGGCCTGGGGCGCACCCCGGCGGAGCGGGTGGCGAACCTGGTCGGCGTGCTGGACGGCTACACCGACGGCGGAGGCTTCCACCTCAACGTCAACGTGCTCGACCGGGCGACCCTGGAGGACGCGATGGCGCATCCGCAGCGGTATCCGCAGCTGACCATCCGGGTCTCCGGGTACGCGGTGAACTTCGTCCGACTCACCACCGAGCAGCAGCGCGACGTCATCTCCCGCACCTTCCACGGCGGGCTGTGAGATGACCACCACCGGGGCGGTCCACTCCTACGACGTGTCGATCGGGGTGGACGGCCCCGGTACCCGGTTCGTCGCATTCCTTGCCGGCTGTCCACTGCGCTGCCAGTTCTGCCACAGCCCGGACACCTGGTTCCGCCGCAGCGGGACCCCCACCACCGACGACGCGCTGGTCACGCAGATCCTGCGCTACCAGCGGTTCATCTCGGTCGCCGGCGGCGGGGTGACGCTCAGCGGCGGTGAGCCGCTGATGCAGCCGGACTTCGTCCGCGCGGTGCTGCGCCGGTGTCACGACGCCGGGCTGCACACCGCGCTGGACACCTCCGGGTTCCTCGGGGCCCGCGCCGACGACGCGCTGCTCGACGCCACCGATCTGGTGCTGCTGGACATCAAGTCGTCCGACCCGCAGACCTACCGGCGGGTGACCCGGACCGGCCGGGTGGACCCCACGCTGCGCTTCGCCCGCCGGCTGGCCGGCCGGGGCACCCCGATCTGGGTCCGGTTCGTGCTGGTGCCGGGATTGACCGACGCGCCGGACAACGTGGCCGGGGTGGCCGAGGTGGCGGCCAGCCTGGGCAGCGTCCAGCGGGTCGAGGTGCTGCCGTTCCACCGGCTCGGGGCCCACAAGTACACCGAGCTCGGACTGGACTTTCCGCTGGCCGACACCCCGCCGCCGGACGACGCGCTGCTGCAGCGGGTACGGCGACAGTTCCGCGACCGTGGCCTCACCGTCTACTGAGGCCTCACCGTCTACTGAGGTTCACCACGGACCGGCCGGCGTGGCCGGTGGCGGTCGCCGCGCGGCGCGGCCACACCGGTGGCCAGCGCAACGGATGGCTGGCGCTACGGCGGCGGTCGACGGCGGGTCCGGCGGCCAGCGCCGCGGTGACCTGGCGCACCTGGCGGTAGCCGGTGGCCATCAGGAACCCGGTGGACCGGCCGTAGCTCTTGACACCGACGACGAAGTAGCCGGGCTCGGGATGGCGCAGTTCGGCCACTGAGTGCGCCGGTGCCGGCCCGCCCCGGGGCCGGTCCGCGTCGAGCAGGGCGGCCAGCCCCCGGCTGGTGCCGAGCACCGGGTCGACGTCCAGGCGCAGCTCGGCGGCGAGGCGGTGGTCGGCGCGGAACCCGGTGGCGACCACGACCCGGTCGGCGACGATCGACCGACCATCGCGGCTGACCAGCCGGACCGGCCCGGCCGCCGTGCACCGCTCCACGCGATGGGTGACGAACCCGGCGGCCAGGGTGACCCGCCCGGTGTCGACGAGCCGGCGCAGCCCGGTGCCGATCGCGCCACGGGCCGGCAGCGCGTCGGCGTCGTCGGCGGCGAACACCGGGTCGGCGCCGACCCGCCGGACCGCCCAGGTGATCCGGGTGCCGGGCACGGCACCGGCGAGGTCGATCAGGTCGAGCAGGGAGTTGGCGGCGGAGTGGCCGGCTCCGACCACGACCGTGTGCCGGCCCGCGTGTGCCGACCGGTCGGTGCCGAGCACGTCGGGCAGAGCGAAGTCCAGGTACGCGGCGGCGGCCGACTCGCCGAGGGCGGGCAGGCCCTCGCCACCGAGGTGGTTCGGGGTGTGCCAGGTCCCGGAGGCGTCGATCACGGCCCGGGCGAGCTGTTCGGTGCCGTCGTCGAGGCGCACGACGAACGGGGTGTCGGCCCGGTCGGTGCCGGTCAGCTGGTCGGCACCCGCCAGCCGGTCGATGCCGAGCCGGGCGATGCCGGTCACCCGGGCGCCGTAGCGGATCCGGTCGGCCAGGGCAGGCAGACCGGCCAGTGGCAGCAGGTAGTCGTCGATCAGCTCGGCCCCGGTCGGGTACCGCTGCGGATCGGGCACCGGCCAGCCGGCGGTGTCGAGCAGCCGGCCGGCAACCGGGTCGATGTTGTCCCGCCAGCGGCTGAACAGCCGTACGTGCTGCCAGTTGCGGATCGCGGCACCGACGGTGTCGCCCGCTTCCAGCACCACTGACGGGACCCGGTGCCCGGCGAGATGGGCGGCGGCGGCCAGACCCACCGGGCCGGCGCCGATCACGACCACGGGCAGGTGCCGGGTGGCGTACTCGTTGCTCATCTGTCTCCCCTCGACGTCGTGGCGGCCAGCCGAGGCACGACGCACAGCGGTGAGGTCCGGGAGCCCGGCCGTCACCCCATCAGCTGAATCGATGCCTGTCGAGACAATGCATCATGCTGAACCGCGCCCTGAGCTCCGGCTTGGCAGACACGCTTCCAACGAGGGGGGTGCCGGAAGCGTTCGCACACCAGGTCCGATTACCCGCCGGTCACTTCGCCGACCGACGACGGTGCCGGCTGGTACAGCTCGATCAAGCGGGTCCGGGCCGCGTGCAACCGGTCGACCATCACCCGCATGAACCGGGTGGTCAGCTCCCGGCCGAGCGCGTCGTCCTCGGCGATCAGCCGGCGGGTGCCGGCCGCGTCGAACTCGATGGTCAACGTCCGCGCCACCGCGACCGCACCGAACTCCCACCGGTACGGGGCGAACAGCCAGGACCAGCCCAGGACGCTGCCGGCCGTGATCGTCTCGATGGCGATGTCTCCCCGACCCGGCACCTGGAAGTCCAGCGTGACCTCACCGGAGCGCAGCAACCAGAACCGGTCCGCCGCCCGGCCCTGCTGGAAGATCCGCTGGCCGGGGTGACGCACCCCCGGGCGGGCCTGATAGGAGAGCCGCTCCAGCCAGGGTCGGGGCAGCCCGTCCAGGAACGGATGGTCGTCGAGCAGATCGATGGTCCGGATCATCGGACTCCAATCCTCGCCTCGCGGGCACCCCCGTGGCAGCTGCCACGGACCTTCATGGCAGCCGACGACGCACCGTCGGCGACAGGGTCGGAGGTCCCGCCCGGGCGGGACGCAGTGCCTGCCGGCTTGCGGCGCAACGCCCCTGCCCGGCCGGGGCGATCTGGACGACAGTGGAGGCGGGTGAGGCGGTTCGCGCAGAAAGGGTGGTGGGTGGCGATGAACACCGGATGGGGCTGGAACGGCCGACCGGGCCCGCTGATGGCGGCCTGTCTGGAGGCGGCCGGCGCCGCGCCGTCGGTGCACAACAGCCAGCCGTGGCGGTTCCGGCCGCACCCCGACGGCGTCGACGTCCTGGCCGACCGGGCACGCCAGGTCGACCTGATCGACCCGGACGGCCGGGAGCTCACGATCAGCGTCGGAGCCGCCGTGTTCAACCTGCGGGTGGCGATGCTCGCCCACGGGCGGACCCCGGTGCTGCGGTTGTTGCCCGAACCGGGCCAGCCGGACCTGCTGGCCCGGATCACCGTCGGCGCGCCGATCGAGGCCGACGAGACCGTCCGGTTGCTGGCCCGCGCCGTCGCCCACCGGCGCACCAACCGGCGGCCATTCACCGACCTGCCGGTGCCGCCCGAGGTGCTCGACGAACTCGTCGCCGCCGCCCGCACCGAACACGGCCGGTTGGCCGTGGTCGACCCGCTGGCCGGCCCCTCGGTGGTGGCCCTGATCAGCACCGCCGAGGACCGGCGACGGGCCGATCCGGCGTACTGGGTGGAGCTGGAGCGGTGGACCCGGGAGCGGCCGGGTCGGCTCGACGGCGTACCGCCGCAGGCGTTCGGGCCGTGGCCGGTCCCCCGCACCGTGCCGGTGCGGGACTTCGGCCTGGTCTGGCCGGCCCGACGCCGGCGGGTCGCCGCCTTCGAGGACTCCCCCGTGCTGGCCGTGCTCTACACCACCGCCGACGGCCCCCGTGACTGGTTGCGGGCCGGGCAGGCGCTGCAGCGGGTGCTGCTGACCGCGACGGTACGCGGACTGTCGACGACCCTGATGACCCAGCCGCTGGAGTACCCCGAGCTGCGGGACCTGCTCGGTGGCAGCGCCGACGGGCGGCGGGCGCAGGCGATCATCCGCATCGGCTACGGCCCGCTGAGCCCGCCGGTGCCGCGCCGGCCGCTCGACGAGCTGATCGACTCCGCACCGGGCTGGCCGGTCGGCGTCGCGGGGGTGACCAGTGTCGGTTGACACCCGTCCCGCCGTCGACCCCGGCGACGGCGGCCCGGCGGGACTCGACCCGGCGGGACTCGACGCCGCCGAGGTCGCCCGCCGAGGTGCCGCGTACGGACCGAACGTGGTCGCCGGCGGGGCGGCCCGGGTCGGACTGGCCCGCCGGGTGGCCCGCCAGCTGACCGATCCGCTGGTCGCGCTCCTGCTCGCCGCCGGGGTGGTGACCACCGCGCTGGCGGACTACCCCGACACCGCGGTGATCCTGCTCGTGGTGGTGGTGAACACCGCCATCGGCGTGGTGCAGGAGGTACGGGCGGACCGGGCGATCGCCGCCCTCGACCGGTTGGCGGCACCGGTGGCCCGGGTCCGCCGCGACGGCGTCGACCAGGTGGTGCCGGCGGCGGACCTGGTCCCCGGGGATCTGGTGCGGGTCACCGCCGGGGACATCGTCCCGGCCGATCTGACCCTGACCGACGCCTACCGGTTGCAGTGCGACGAGTCCATGCTGACCGGCGAGTCGGTGCCGGTCCGCCGTGGCGACGCAGAGCCGGCCCACGCCGGCACCGTCGTGGTGGCCGGGCGGGCCACCGGGGTGGTGGCCCGCACCGGCGCGGACAGCGCGCTCGGCCGGATGGCCGCCCTGATGCGCGACACCCGGCCCGGACCGACCCCGCTGCAGCTGCGGCTGACCCGGCTCGGTCGGGTGCTCGGGGCGACTGCGGTTCTCCTGTCCGGTCTGGTGTTCCTGATCGGACTCGGTGGCGGCCAACCTGTCGCCGATCTGGCGGTGACCGCCGTCAGCCTGGTCGTCGCGGCGGTGCCCGAGTCGCTGCCGGCGGTGGTGACCCTGGCGCTGGCGCTCGGCGCGCACCGGATGGCCAAGGTCCGCGCGGTGCCGCGCCGGCTGCACGCCGTCGAGACCCTCGGGTCGGTGACGGTCGTCGCCGCCGACAAGACCGGCACCGTCACCGAGGGCCGGATGGCGGTGCAGCGGGCGGTCACCGGAGTCGGCGGGTACGCGGTCACCGGGGCCGGCTACCAGCCGTACGGTCGGATCAGCCGCCACCTCGACGGCGCCGGCGCCAGCGCTGTCGACGGCGCCGGCGCTGTCGACGGCGCCGGCGCTGTCGACGGTGACGACGGACCGGTCGGCGTCGCGCCCGACGATCTGCGACAGCTGGCCCGCGCCGCGCTGCTGTGCAACGACGCGCAGCTGCGGGCACCCGACGACGACACCGGCGACTGGCGGGCGGTCGGAGATCCCCTGGAGGCGGCGCTGGTCGCCTTCGCCGGCCGGGTCGGACTGGCCGACGACGACGTACGCCGGGCCTGGCCGCGCGTCGCCGAGCACCCGTTCGATCAGGCACACCGCCGGATGACCACGGTGCACCGCACCTGCGACGGCCGGTACCTGACCGTCTGCAAGGGTGCCCCGGAGACGGTGCTGACCCCCGAGGTCACCGCCGCCGACCCGGACACCCTCGGCAGGTTGCTGCGGCACGCGCATGTCCTGGCCGGGCAGGGGCTGCGGACGTTGGCGGTCGCGGCCGCCGTCACGACGACCCCGCCGGACCCGGCCCACCCCGTCGGGCTGCGGCCGCTGGGGCTGCTCGGCGTCGGAGACCCGGTCCGGACCGACGCTCCGGCCGTGGCGCGGACCTTCGCCGCCGCCGGGATACGGTTGCTGCTGGTCACCGGCGACCATCCGGGGACCGCCGCCGCCATCGGCGGCCAGCTGGGCATTCACTCGCCGGGTGACCCGGTCGCCACCGACCCGGACGGCCCGGCCGGCGCCCGGGTGTTCGCCCGCATCCAGCCGGAACAGAAACTGGCCGTCGTCGCCACGCTGCAGGCCCAGGGGCACGTGGTGGCGATGACCGGCGACGGCGTCAACGACGGGCCGGCGCTGCGGCGCGCCGACATCGGCGTGGCGATGGGCACCGGCAGTGACGTCGCCCGGCAGGCCGCCGATCTGGTGCTGGTCGACGACAACCTCGCCACGGTGGCTACGGCGGTCGGCGAAGGACGGCGCATCTACGACAACATCCGCCGGTTCCTGCGCTACGCCCTCGCCGGCGGCGCGGCCGAACTGGCGGTGATGCTGCTCGGGCCGTTGTTCGGGCTGGCGCTGCCGCTGCTGCCGGCACAGATCCTCTGGATCAACCTGCTCACCCACGGGGTTCCCGGTGTGGCACTGGGCGCCGAACCGGCCGAGCCGGACGTGCTGCGCCGGCCGCCGCGTCCGCCGACCGAATCGGTGCTCGGTGCCGGGCTGCTCGCCGGAGTCGCCGCGATCGGGGCGGCGATCACCGCCGTCACCCTTGCCGTCGGGGTCGTCGCGTACCACTCGGGCCGCCCCTGGCAGACGATGATCTTCGTCACGCTCGGCCTGGCACAGCTCGGTGTCGCCCTCGCCGTACGGGCCCGCCGGCCTGCCTCCGGTCCGGGCGTGCGCCGGGCCAATCCCGCCCTGCCGGTCGCGGTGGCCGCCGCCGCGGTGCTGCAACTCGCCGGGGTGTATCTCGGCCCGCTGCAGGCGCTGCTGGGCACTGAACCACTCACCCTGGTCGAGCTGGCCGGCTGCACCGCACTCGCGGCGCTGCCCGCACTGGTGTTACATCTGTCCCGGAGCGGGAACGGAGGTAGCTCGGGTCCGGATTCCCCGCACCCGGCCGCCAACCGACCGGCCGTGGAGCAGACCTGACCAGAAAGGGCAGCAGATGGACGAGCCGACCACCGCCGGGACCCAGGCCACCACCGGGGCCGCAGCGACCGAGGACGCCGGCCCGGACGGCGCTGCGACCACCGCCGGGGCCGAGGCCGACCGGCCGATCGCCGCCGTACTGGCGCAGGCCGCCGCCGCCGCAGGTTACGCGCCGTCGGTGCACAACACCCAGCCGTGGCGCTGGCGGGTCCGGCCGGACCGGCTCGAGCTGTACGCCGACCGCAGCCGTCAACTGTCGGCGACCGACCCGGACGGCCGGCTGCTGGTGCTCAGCTGCGGTGCGGCCCTGCACCACGCCCGCATCGCGCTGGCCGCCCAGGGGTGGACCGCGCAGGTGAACCGGTTGCCGGCCGGCGACGGCCAGGACCTGCTGGCGGTGGTGCGGCCCACCCAGCGCATCACGGTGCAGCCCGACGTGATGCGGATGGTCCAGGCGATGCAGACCCGGCACACCGACCGACGGCCGGTCAGCGACGAGCCACTGCCGGTCGCCTCGGTCACCGCGATCACCGCCGCCGGCACCACCGTACGGATGCAGATCCTCTCCTCCGACCAGGTGCTGCAACTGGCCGCGGCGGCCAGCCGCGCCGAGGAGCTGGAGTCCGAGGACCCGCAGATCCGGGGCGAACTCGACTACTGGACCGGGCTGGCCACCCCGGCCGGCACCGGACTGCCGGAGCAGGTCCTGCCGGCGAGCCAGGCGCAGACCACCGTCCCCGGACGCGACTTCGGCCGGGTCGGCACCCTGCCGGTCGGCCCAGGCCACGACCGGGCCGCCGTCTATGCGCTGCTCTTCGGCGACGAGGACTCCCCCGCCGGCTGGCTGGCCGCCGGCGAGGCGCTGTCGGCGGCCTGGCTGACCGCGACCGAGCTGGGCGTGTCGGTGGTGCCGTTGAGCGGCGCCATCGAGGTCACCGCCACCCGGCAGACCCTGCGCGGCATCCTGGCCGAGCTCGGCTACCCGTACCTGGTCCTGCGGTTGGGCATCGCCAGCGCCGACCACGCCGGTCCACCGCACACCCCCCGGATGCCGACCACGCAGGTCGTCGACACCAGCGAGGTCCACGACACCGCACCCTGAGGAGGACACACCATGGACACCCAGGCACCCGTACTCGTCGGGGTGGACGGCTCCGAGTCCGCGGTGCGGGCCGCCCGGTTCGCCGCCCGGGAGGCCGCACTGCGGCACCGGCCGCTGCGGATCGTGCACGCCTTCGCCTGGCCGGTCATGCAGGCACCGATGGGCCTGGCCCCGGCGGTGCCACCGGAGGACGAGATCCGCCGGTACACCAAGGAGATCGTCGACGAGGCCGCGGCGGCCGCCGCCGCCACCGCGCCGCAGGTGCCGGTCACCGCCCAGGTGATCGACGGGGCGGCCGCCCCGGTGCTGCTGGCCGAATCACGCACGGCCGCCCTGGTGGTCCTCGGCGACCAGGGCTTCGGCCCGATCTCCGGCGCGCTGATCGGCTCCGTCGCCTCCCAGGTGGCCACCCACGCCGAGTGCCCGGTCCTGGTCGCCCGGGGCAGTGGCGCCGAGGACGGGCCGGTGATCGTCGGCGTCGACGGCTCGGAACTGTCCGAACGGGCCGTCGAGTTCGCCGCCGAGGCCGCCAGCCTGCGCGGTGCCGACCTGCTCGCCGTGCACACCTGGACCCATCCGCCGTCGATCGGCCCCGGCGACATGCAGCCGCTGGTCTACGACGCGGCGGCGCTGCGCGCCGAGGAGGAGGCGGTGCTCGCCGAGTCGGTCGCCGGGCTGCGCGAGCGGCACCCCGAGCTGGCCGTACGGCAGTTGTCCGTCGAGGGCCGCGCCACCAAGGTGCTGGTCGACGAGTCGTCCCGGGGGCAGTTGCTGGTCGTCGGCGCGCGCGGCCGGGGCGGCTTCACCGGTCTGCTACTCGGCTCGGTGAGCAACGCGCTGCTGTACCGCAGCGACTGCCCGCTGGCGATCGTCCGGGTCGCCAAGGACAAGGACTGACTCACGCCGTACCCGGCGGTTAGCATCATGGTCGTGGCCGCCAACCCCCCGCCCGAGGAACACCGCGACGTGCCGTCGCTCGGTCTGACGCCGCTGTCGCGGGTCCGGTTGGACGAGCTGCTGCAGGAGATGCTCGACCGGGTCGGCGAGGTCGTCACCAGCCGGGAACGGCTGCGGGCGTTGCTCGACGCGGTCGTCGGCATCGGCAGCGACCTCGACCTGCACAGCACGCTGCGGCGCATCGTCGAGGCGGCGTGCGGGCTGGCCGGTGCCCGCTACGGCGCGCTCGGGGTGATCGGACCGGACCGCCAACTGGTCGACTTCATCACCCACGGCATAGACCCGGCCGCCCACGCCGCGATCGGCGACCTGCCGCACGGCCGAGGCGTGCTCGGCCTGCTCATCGACGACCCGGCACCGGTGCGGATGCCGGACATCACCACCCATCCCCGGTCGTACGGCTTCCCGGCGCACCACCCACCGATGCACAGCTTCCTCGGCGTCCCGCTGCGCATCCGCGACCAGGTCTTCGGCAACCTGTACCTGGCGGAGAAGCAGGGGGCGGCCGAGTTCACCGACGACGACGAGGAGATCGTGGTGGCGTTGGCTGCCGCGGCCGGCGTCGCCATCGAGAACGCCCGGCTCTACGAGCTGGCCAGCCGCCGGGAACGCTGGCTGGCGGCCACCGCCGAGATCACCGGCGTGCTGCTCGGCACGGTACGCCGTACCGACGCGCTCACCCTGGTGGCGCGGCGGGCCCGGGAGGTCGCCGAGGCGGAACTGGTACTGGTGCTGGTGAACGACGACGAGATCGGCCAGTTCATCGTGGAGGTCGTCGACTCCGCGCAGGGGGTGGTCCCGGGTCTGGTCGGCGCGACGCTGCCGGCCGGTGAGACGAGCTTCGCCGACGCGGTGGCCAGCGGTGAGCACCGGATGGTGGAGAGCCTGGCGAAGGCCGCGCCGTGGCCGGTGCCGGTCACCGCCGGCCCCGCCGTGGTGTCGCCGTTGACGGTGGCGGACACGATGCACGGCGTGCTGGTGGTGGCGCACCGCGCCGACGCCGACGTGCCGGCCGACGGCGAGCTGCCGCTGCTGGCCAGCTTTGCCGGGCAGGCGGCGTTGGCCATGGAGCGGGCCCGCGCCCAGGAGGAACGTGAGCTGCTGGTGGTGCTGGAGGACCGCGAGCGGATCGCCCGTGACCTGCACGACGTGGTGATCCAGCGGCTGTTCGCCACCGGGCTGCAGCTGCAGAGCGCGATGCCGTTGACCGGCCGGCCGGAGATCGGGCAACGGATCAACGCGGCGGTCGACGACCTGGACTCCACGATCCGCGACATCCGCCGGGCCATCTTCGAGCTGCGTACGCCGATGAGCGCCGCACTGCGGACCGAGCTGCGGGAGGCGGTCGACCTGGCCGCCGACGGCCTCGGGTTCCGGCCCGCCCTGGAGTTGTCCGGCCCGGTGGACAGCGCTGTGCCGGATCCGGTCCGTCCGGACCTGTTGGCGGTGCTGCGGGAGGCGCTGTCGAACGTGGTGCGCCACGCCCGGGCCAGCCGGGTCCTGGTGCAGGTACGGGTCCTCGACGGCCACGTCGAACTGACGGTGGCCGACGACGGCGTCGGGGTCGACCCGGCGGCCGCCCGGGGCGGGCTGGTGAACATGCGTCAGCGCGCCGAGCAGCACGGTGGGACGTTCACCATCGCCACGGCGGACCCCCGGGGCACGCTCCTGACCTGGACGGTCCCGCTGCGGGACTGACCTTGCGGGCTGGGCTGCTCAGTGCCGGGGGCCGAGCAGCCGGGTGGCGAGGACCGCCGCCTGGGTCCGCCGCTCCAGGCCGAGCTTGGCCAGCAGGCTGGAGACGTAGTTCTTGACGGTCTTCTCGGCCAGGAACATCTTGCCGGCGATCTCCCGGTTGGTCAGCCCTTCGGCGACGTACTCCAGGATCCGACGTTCCTGCTCGGTGAGGGACTTCAGCTCGTGCGGCTCCTCGACGCCGCTGCGGATCCGCTCCAGCACCCGGCGGGTGACCGCCGGGTCGAGCAGCGACTGGCCGGCGGCGACCCGCCGCACCGCGTCGACCAGGTCGGTGCCGCGGATCTGCTTGAGCACGTAGCCGGCGGCACCGGCCATGATCGCGGCGAACAGTGCCTCGTCGTCCTCGTACGAGGTGAGGATGAGCCCGTTGATCGAGGAGTCGACGGCCCGGATGTCGCGGCAGACGTCGATGCCGTTGCCGTCAGGTAGCCGGGCGTCGAGGATCGCCACGTCGGGACGCAACGCCGGGATCCGCCGACTCGCTTCCTGGGCGGAGCCGGACTCGCCGATCACTTCGATGTCACCGCTGCTCTGCAGCAGGTCGGCGAGGCCACGGCGGACCACTTCGTGGTCGTCGAGCAGAAACACGCGGATCATCCCCCGTTTCTACCCGGTTGCGCACCCGGTTGCCAGGGTCCAAGGTCCCGCGTGGCGGGGTCCGGCGGGGCGGGGGGCCCATGAATCCGGGACATCCGACCCTGCCGCCGCCGGTGGGCAGGGCGGATCGTGTAGGCATGTTGACCACCACGTTCACCCTGGACCAGCTCCGCACCGCGGTGACCGCGGCGGTCCGCGCCCCGTCGCTGCACAACTACCAGCCGTGGCGGTTCCGGTTGGCCGACGGCGCGATCGAGGTACGGCTCGACCGGAGCCGGCTGCTGCCGGCCTGCGACCCGACCGGCTGGGCGGCCCGGATCGGCTGCGGTGCCGCCCTGTACAACCTGCGGCTGGCGCTGGCGGTCGGCGGCACGCCCGCGCAGGTCCGGCTGCGGCCGGAGCCGGCCGACCCGCATCTGCTGGCCCGGCTGGTGCCGGCGGCCCCGCACGCCGCCACCCCCACCGAGTGCCGGCTGCACGCGGCGATCCCCCGCCGGCACAGCAACCGGCTGCCGTTCCGGCCCGATCCGGTGCCGCCGCCGATCCGGCAACGGCTCATCGACGCCGCCCGAGCCGAGGACGGCTGGCTGGAGCTGGTGATCGGCTCGACCGCAGTCGGCGCGATCGCGGAGATCGCGATGAGCGCCCACCGGGTGCTCGACCGGGACCCCGCCTACCAGGCCGAGGTGGCCCGGCTGACCCGGCACTACCCCGCGCCGGACGGGGTGCCGGCGATCTCCGGTGGGCCGGTCGCCGAACCACAGGACCTGCTGCCGCAGCGGCCGTTCGGTGACTGGCTGCGGGTACCGGGGCGCGACTTCGAGTCGGAGCCGCTGGTGGCCGTGCTCGGCGCAGCCGGCAACACGCCCAGCGACCAGCTCATCGCCGGGCAGGCGTTGCAGCGGGTGCTGTTGACGGTGACCGACGCCGGTCTGGCCGCGTCGATGCTGTCCCAGCCGATCGAGGTGGCCCAGGCACGGGAGCAGCTCCGCCTGGCGCTGGGCCGGTTCGGTTCCCCGCAGATGGTCATCCGGATCGGATACGGTCAGCCAGGTCGACCGACGCCGCGTCGGGACACGACCGACGTGATCGACACGGTCCTGGAGGAAACATGACTGACCCGATCGTCGTGGGTGTCGACGGTTCGCCAGCGAGTCTGTGCGCGGCCCGGCACGCCGCCGGCGCCGCGGCACGCGGCGACGCGCCGCTGGTGCTGGTGCACGGATACCTGCACGCCTTCGGGTACGGGATCCCGATCAACCCCTACGACGGGGAGCTACCGGGCCCGAACGAGGAAGGTGAGCGGATGCTGGCCGAGACCGCGGCGCAGCTGCGGGCGCAGTGGCCGGGGCTGATGGTCGAGACCCGGCAGGTCGCCGCTGGCGGGGCACCCACCCTGATCGAGGAGTCGCGGCACGCGGAGCTGGTGGTGGTCGGCAGCCGCGGTCTCGGCGGGTTCACCGGGCTGCTGCTCGGCTCGGTCAGCTCCCAGGTGGCCGGGCATGCGCACTGCCCGGTGCTGGTGGTCCGTCCACCGGACGCGCCGGACGACACCGACCGGCCGGTGCTGGTCGGCGTCGACGGGTCGGCGCACGCCGAAACCGCCCTGTTCATCGCCGCCGACGAGGCCGTCGCGCGAGGCGTCGACCTGACGCTGCTGCACGTGTGGTGGCCGAACTCGATGCGCGACAGCGGCGAGTTCCCCGCACCGGCGCAGGCCGCCCGGGCCGAGGCCGACGAGGTTCTCGAGGAGGCCGCGGCGGCGGTCCGCCGCCGCCACCCGGACCTGGCAGCGGAGAAACGTCCGTTGGAGGGGGTGGAGGCAGACGCGGTGATGGTGGAGGCCAGCCGGACAGCCGGCCTGGTCGTGGTCGGTTCCCGTGGTCGGGGCGGGTTCACCGGGCTGCTGCTCGGATCGGTGAGTCAGACGCTGGTGCACCACGCACACTGCCCGGTGCTGGTGGCCCGCCCACATTCGCACCGCTGACCGGCCCGCCAGCCGGGTCGAACGTCCCTGCCGCCCGGTCAGACGGTGTAACGCAGGATCGCACCGACGCCGTCGGGCACCTGGTCGGCGAGCTTGTCCGGCACCACCACCAGCCGGGTTCCGCCGGCGAGGGCGGCCCGCACGGCGGCATCACTCAGCGGCACCTCGACGGGATCCGTCACGCCGAAAACGGCCACCGCGCCGACCGTGGCACCGACCTGGTCGGGCTGCGGTCCGGCGTACGCCGAACGGGTTGTCAGCTGCGGGTCGTCGACCAGCAGCAGGGTGTCGACCTGCCGGCGGGCGAGCGTCGCGAGCGTGTCCGACGCCCCAGCGGCGGCCCGGTCAGCCTGGCCGATCTCCCGCCAGTACGCCGCGACGGCGGCGGCCACGTCCGCGTCGGCGATGCCCTCCACCACGTCGACGGCCTGTTCGACCGCCGCGTCGGTGGTGTCGTAGGCGCCCTGCACCTCGTGCAGCAGTTCGGCGACCCGGGTCGGCGACTTGTCCCGTAGGAACTGCACCGCCCGGACGTCCCCGGTGACCACGACCGCCCGGGGTCGGACCTCGTCGACCAGTTCGGCGAGCCGCTCGGCCACCAGCGTCGCGTTGGCCTCCCAGCGGTCCTCGGCCCGCTGCTGGTACCGCCGCTGGGACCAGCCGCCCGGATGCGACCGGGTAATGTGCAACGTCTCCCCGGCGACCGACTCGGTCACCTCCACACCGTCCGGCTGCAGGGCGACGATCTCGGCGCCGACCCGGTCGGTCGCCACCACCAGAACGGGTAGCTGCCGCTGCTGCCAGCGCAACAGGGGCAACAGGTGCAGGATCGCACCGTAGCTGGCGATCTCCCGCTCCGGCGGTTCCGGCAGCTGACGCACCAGCCGCACCCGCTCTGCGTCGGCGATCACCACCAGGGTGTCCCCGTCGGCGTAGGCCCGGTTCGTCAGCCCGCCGATCACGTCGAGCAGTTCGCCAGGCGCCCCCGCCTCGGCCAGCCGTTGGCGGGCCGCCCGCCAGCGCAGCTGGACCTGCTCGCCGGTGTCCGGGGCCCGGCCGCTGGTGTCCAGGTAGAGCGACACGAACGGGCCGGGGACGGTGGCCAGGTCGGCGAGGGTGGTACGGGGCGTGGTCGAAGTCACCGTAGGTCCTTCCTTGGTCGTCGGCAGGTCGTCCCTTTGCGGTACCCGGTAGCCGCTGCGGATACTCCACCCGGCGTCGCCGGTGCCCTGCCTCGGGTTGACCTACCGGAGTCGGCTGCATGCGACGGATCAGTGCCCACGGCCGAACACGTCGACCAGCCCCCACCGACCGGGGATGTCCAGCAGCTCGATCCGGCCGATGCCGCGCGGCAGGTGCGGGCGGACGATCAGATGCTCGCCCTTCGGGTCGAGACCGAGCATGGAACACAGGAACATCAACACCGCCCCGGCCGACCAGGAGTGCGGGCTGCACGCAGCCGGCAGCTGAACCGGATACTTGGTCAACTTCCGGTCGTAGCCCGCGAACGCGCTGGGCAGGCGGCCGTCGAAGAACTCCGAAGCATCGATGATGGCACCCGCTACCCGGGCGGCTTCCTGATGGAAGCCGTACTGACGCATGCCGTGGGCGATGAGGGCGTTGTCGAACGGCCAGATCGCCCCGGTGTGGAAGCCGACCGGGCTGTACCGCCCGTCGCCCTCGGCAAGGGTACGGATGCCCCAGCCGGTGAAGAGCCGCTCGCTCATCAGATGTTTGACGACGTGCCGAGCCTTGTCCGGGTCGACGATACCGCTCCACAGCAGGTGCCCCATGTTCGAGGCGCAGGCGTCGACGTGGTTGCCATCGGCGTCCACGCCAAGCGCGTAGTAGCGGCCGTCGCGGATCCAGAACCTCTGGTTGAACCGGCGCTTGAGCTCGGCGGCCTGGGCTTCGAGCTCGGCGGCGTACGCCGGATCGTTCCACACCTCACGGGCCAACCGGGCACCGCGACGTTTGGCGTCGTAGGCATAACCCTGGAGCTCGCAAGTAGCCCGGGGGCCGACCGGTATCCGACCATCGCGGTAGGAAATGGCATCGGGCGTGTCTTTCCAGCACTGGTTCTCCACGCCAAGTCGGTCGTTGCGTCTGGCGTACCAGAGGTAGCCGTCGCCCATGATGTCGCCGTACTCGTCGATCCACCGCAACGCCCGTCGGGTGTGGAACTCGAGCTCCTGGGCGATCGAGGTATCTCCGGTCCATCTGTCGTACGCGTCGAGCAGGATGACGAACAGCGGCGTCGTGTCGGCCGCACCGTAGTAGGGGCAGGCGGCGATCTCCCCGAACCCGGCTCGCTCTCCGAACCGGAACTCCTGGAGGATCTTGCCGGGTTCCTCCTCGGCGAAGTCGTCGAGCCGGGTTCCCTGCGCGTCCGCGAGAAAGTGCAGGACGTTCGGCACCATCGACGGGATGAACGGCAGTAGCTGCAGGCAGGTTACGATGCTGTCCCGACCCTGCAGTCCCATCATCCGGGGCAGTCCGGCGGAGAACTGCTGTTCCCCACGCAGGTTCCCGGTAAAACGCAGTGCCGCCAGATCGGTGAGACTGCGGCGGTACGCCTGGTCGAGTGGGGCCGAGTCACAGCTCAGGGTGGGGGCGGCGGCGAGCCACTCGGCCAGCACCCGGCTCGCATCCACCATGCCCGGGGCGTCGAAGTTTGGCGCGGTCACCCGGATGTCCCGCCCATGGATGCCGCGCACCCAGTAGATCAGCTGCAGGACGGTCTCCCACGATCCGTGCGGCCCGACGCTGATGTCGAACGTCATCCCGTGGTCGTCAATCGCCGCCTCAGCGCTGCTGGTGATCACCACTTCACGGCACTGATTCTCCCGGGTGTAGTACATGTGCAGGGTGTCCTGCTCGACAGCGGTGGATATCTTCCCTTTCTTGCGCACGTTGGCGTACTCGGTGGAGTCTGCGAAGTCGGTGGCGATGTCGAGCCGGACCCGTAGGTCGACCGCGACTTCCTGGTGGTTGAGCACGGTCAGCTGCTCCACGAAGGCGCCACCACCGAGGCGACGCTGGCGGATCACCGACATGCTCGCGTCGACGTAGTGGGTCGGCTCGCCCGGAACAAGGAAGTAGCGCGATTCGAAGTACTGAAGGTCGTCAACGGACAGCACGGAGAGGCGTTCGCCGTTGACGGTGAGATTCCAGACGGACAGGTAGCGCATGTCGAAACCGAACAGCCCGGTAGGCATATCCGTCGAGGGCGACACGTCACCGCGCTCGTCGCTGACCATGAACAGGTTGCCTTCGAGGATGCTGGTGTACTTGAGGTTCGTCACCTGGCTTCCTTCCAACCCTCCGCCAGCTGCCGCGGATGCCGGGCACCCACCGTGTCGGGCAGCAGCCAGTTGAACATCGGCAGCAACGCGATCACGCCCTCCAGGGTGAGCCCGAAGCGGATGAATGCGGGGAAGAGTCGTTCCTTCCCGCACAGGATCTGTTCGAACAGCACGCTGTCGATGGCGACGACGCAATCCGCATCGGCACCGGACTGTTCGGCCCGCACGCGGCCCGCCGCGAAACGCAGCAGCCACTGCTCAGTGTGATCGCGGTACCGCACGTCGAAGCGCAGCGAGCCGTCGACTGCTGGGGGCAACCGAGGATCGCGTTCGTGGACGCTGGCGAAGAAGGCCTCCGTGGTCGCTGACAACCCGCCACCTCCCTCGCCTGCCACCTCCCTCGCCTGCTACTGGACGAGTCTGCCGCCAGGCCGGACGCGACATTGCCGATTGCGTCGGCAATCACCCGTCAGGGTGTTTGACGACGCCGTGGGCAGCTCACGCGGGTCCGCGCCGCCGACGCGGACCGCGGTCGGCAGACCCGCCGCCCTCATCGGCGATCCCCGCGCAGCCCCCACACACCACCGTGTATTGACTTTCGTTGATTTGAGCGTGATTCTTAGGTAGGACAGCTTCGGGAGCCGGCAGCCACGCGGGAGCAGGGCAACTCTCCGCAGGACCGTGACGCGCAGCGCACATCCGTGCGCGCTCGCGGGCGACGATCCGTGCTTTCGCTACCGCGCCCCGTACCGGCGCGCACCAACCGAGGTTGGAGTCTGTAATGCCCACACTCACCACCACCGGCCGGCGACCACTCGCGCTGTACGCCCTGGTCGTTGCCGTCGCCGCCGGGCTGCTGCTGACCACCGCACTGGCCAATGTCGCCTCGGCCCATGGATCAGTGCTCGATCCGGCCTCCCGCAACTACGGATGTCTCGACCGCTGGGGCGGGAACCACATGGCACCGGAGATGGCCACCGAGGATCCCATGTGCTATCAGGCATGGCAGGCCAACGCTGCCGCCATGTGGAACTGGAACGGCCTCTACCGCGAAGGCGTCGGCGGCAACCACCAGGGCGCCATCCCAAACGGCCAGCTCTGCAGCGGTGGACGCACCGAGGGCGGCCGCTACAACGCCATGGACGCCATCGGCAACTGGCGGGCCAAGTCAATCAGCAACTCGTTCAGCGTCCGATTGTTCGATCAAGCCAGCCACGGTGCCGACTACATCCGGGTGTACGTGACCCGGCAGGGCTTCAACCCGATCAGCCAGGCACTCGGCTGGGGCAATCTGGAGCTCGTCGCCCAGATCGGCAACACGCCGGCGTCGCAGTGGCAGAGCGTGCCCAGCGGGGTGCAGATCGACATCCCGGCGACCGCGCCGGGGCGCACCGGCCGACACATGGTCTACACCATCTGGCAGGCCAGCCATATGGACCAGTCCTACTACTTCTGCAGCGACGTGAACTTCGGCGGCAGCAACCCGCCGCCCACCACCGCACCTCCGACCACGCCGCCGCCCACCACGGCCCCGCCGACCACGCCGCCGCCCGGCTCGGCCGGCTGCACCGCGTCCTACAGCGTCGCCTCGACCTGGTCCGGCGGCTTCCAGGGTGAGGTCCGGGTGACCGCCGGCTCCTCGGCGATCAGCGGCTGGACGGTGACCCTGGCCTACCCGAGCGGGCAGACCGTGCAGCAGGCGTGGAACGCCACGGTCTCGGCCAGCGGGTCGACGGTGACCGCCCGTAACGTCGCCTACAACGGCAGCCTCGGCGCCGGTGCCAGCACCAGCTTCGGGTTCATCGGCTCGTCGTCCGGCGGCACCCCGTCGGTGACCTGCAGCGCCTCCTGACGGCGTACCGGCCACGCAAACACCCGACCGGGGCGGTGTCGCGACTCGCGACACCGCCCCGGTCGTCATGTCCGGCCCGCCACAGATCGACTCTCGTCGACAGTGGTCGACCACATAACACATTCGAAACAAGCGGTAACACGGACATGATTGTCAGCCATTGCCGGCGTGGTTACGGTCGTACCTTCTCGCCAGCCGGGAAGCGCAGCTCACGGCCGGCGGGCCGGGTCAGCCATGCTGTCCGCCAGTGGATCGACGGTGCCGGGAAACCGCCGCCGCAGAAGGGATCCGCCCATGTCAGGAGTCGTCCGCGCCGCCATCGTCCAGACCGCCTGGACCGGCGACAAGGAATCCATGATCAAAGCCCACGAGGAGTACGTGCGGCAGGCGGCCGCCGCCGGCGCGAAAGTGATCTGCTTCCAGGAGCTGTTCTACGGGCCGTACTTCTGCCAGGTGCAGGAGAGCGAGTACTACGCGTACGCCGAGTCGATCCCCGGGCCGACCACCGAACGCTTCGCCGCCCTGGCCGCCGAGCACGGCATGGTGATGGTGCTGCCGATGTACGAACGGGAGCAGGCCGGCATCCTCTACAACACCGCCGCGGTGATCGACGCCGACGGCAGCTACCTGGGCAAGTTCCGCAAGACCCACATCCCCAACGTCAAGGGCTTCTGGGAGAAGTTCTACTTCCGCCCCGGCAACCTCGGCTACCCGGTCTTCGACACCGCCGTCGGCCGCATCGGTGTCTACATCTGCTACGACCGGCACTTCCCGGAAGGCTGGCGGGCGCTCGGCCTGGCCGGCGCGCAGATCGTGTTCAACCCGTCGGCGACCAGCCGCAGCCTCTCGTCGTACCTGTGGAAGCTGGAGCAGCCGGCGGCGGCGGTGGCCAACGAGTACTTCATCGCCGCGATCAACCGGGTCGGCGTCGAGGCCTCCTACGGCGACAACGACTTCTACGGCACCTCCTACTTCGTCGACCCGGAAGGCAAGTTCGTCGGCGACACCGGGGACCCGTACCAGCCGGAGTTGATCGTCCGCGACCTCGACCTCGGGCTGATCGAGACGGTCCGCAACCGCTGGGCGTTCTACCGCGACCGCCGCCCGGACGCCTACGGCGACCTGGTCCAACCCTGAGCCGGCGGAGGAAGCCATGAGTCTGCTGATCACCGGCGGCACCGTCGTCGGACCGACCGGACCGTACGCCGCCGACGTGCTCGTCGACGGCGAGACGATCGCCGCGATCTTCGCCCCCGGCACCGGGCCGGCCGACGGCGTCGAGGTCCTCGACGCGGCCGGCAAGTACGTCATCCCCGGCGGCGTCGACGTGCACACCCACATGGAGTTGCCGTTCGGCGGCACGTTCGCTTCCGACACCTTCGACACCGGCACGAAGGCGGCGGCCTTCGGGGGCACCACCACGATCATCGACTTCGCCGTGCAGCGGGCCGGTGAGGTGGTCGGCGACGGGCTGGCCGCCTGGCACGCCAAGGCCGACGGCAACTGCCACGTTGACTACGGCTTCCACATGATCATCGGCGGGGTGGACGACGAGTCACTCAAGGCGATGGACTCCCTGGTCGCCACCGAGGGGATCACCAGCTTCAAGCTGTTCATGGCGTACCCCGGGGTGTTCTACAGCGACGACGGCCAGATCCTGCGGGCGATGCAGAAGGCCCGCGACAACGGCGCCATGATCATGATGCACGCCGAGAACGGCATCGCCATCGACGTCCTCATCGGCCAGGCCCTCGCCCGGGGCGAAACCGACCCGATCCACCACGGACTGACCCGCCCGGCCGCGTTGGAGGCCGAAGCGACCAGCCGGGCCATCGCCCTGGCCGGGGTCGCCGCCGACTGCCCGCTCTACATCGTGCACCTGTCCGCCAGCGAAGCCCTCGCCGCCGTCGCGACCGCCCGCGACGCCGGCCGCAACGTCTTCGCCGAAACCTGCCCGCAGTACCTCTACCTGACCCTGGAGGACCAGCTCGGCGCGCCCGGTTTCGAAGGCGCCAAATGGGTCTGCTCCACCCCGCTGCGCAGCAAGCACGAACCCCACCGTGCCGACCTGTGGCGTGGGCTGCGCACCAACGACCTGGCGGTGGTCTCCACCGACCACTGCCCGTTCTGCTTCAAGGACCAGAAGGAACTCGGCCTCGGCGACTTCTCCAAGATTCCCAACGGGATCGGCGGCGTCGAACACCGGGTCGACCTGGTCTACCAAGGTGTCGTCGACGGCAGACTGTCCCTGGCGCGCTGGGTGGAGACGATCGCCACCACGCCGGCCCGGATGTTCGGCCTCTACCCGCGCAAGGGCGTCATCGCCCCCGGCTCCGACGCCGACATCGTCGTCTACGACCCGGCCGGACGGACCACCATCTCGGCGGCCACCCACCACATGAACATGGACCACTCGGCGTACGAAGGGTTCGAAATCACCGGCAAAGTCGACACCGTGCTGTCCCGGGGCACCGTGCTGGTCACCGGCGACGGGGCGTACCACGGCCGCGCCGGCCACGGCCGCTACCTGCGCCGTGGTCTGTCGGACTACCTGATCTGAAGGGGGTACGCCAGATGGACTTCGGCGTCGTGTTCCAGTGTGACCCGCCCGCCCGGGAGCTGGTGTCGCTGGCCCAGCGGGCCGAGCAGGCCGGCTTCAGCCACGTGTGGACGTTCGACTCGCACGTACTGTGGCAGGAGCCGTTCGTCATCTACAGCCAGATCCTCGCCGCCACCTCGTCGGTGACGGTCGGGCCGATGGTGACCAACCCCAGCACCCGGGACTGGACCGTCACCGCGTCGACGTTCGCCACCCTCAACGAGATGTACGGCAACCGTACGGTCTGCGGCATCGGCCGGGGCGACTCGGCCGTCCGGGTCCTCGGTGCCCGCCCCACCACCCTCGCCGAGCTGCGCGAATGCGTCACCGTCATCCGCGACCTGGCCGCCGGACGGACCGTGCGCTACCGCGACCGGGACATCACCCTGCCGTGGGTCGACGACGGGGCGCTGGAGGTGTGGGTCGCCGCGTACGGGCCGAAGGCGCTCGCCCTGGCCGGCGAGGTCGGCGACGGCTACATCCTGCAGCTGGCCGACCCGGACATCGCCGCCTGGATGATCGGCGCGGTCCGGGCCGCCGCGCAGCGCGCCGGCCGTGACCCCGACGCGGTCACCTTCTGCGTCGCCGCCCCCGCCTACGTCGGCGACGACCTGGCCCACCAGCGGGAGCAGACCCGCTGGTTCGGCGGCATGGTCGGCAACCACATCGCCGACATCGTCGCCCGCTACGGCGGTGACGGCGGCGGAGTGCCGAAGGTGCTCACCGACTACATCGCCGGCCGCCAAGGCTACGACTACGCCGAACACGGCCGGGCCGGCAACACCCACACCGACTTCGTACCGGACGAGATCGTCGACCGGTTCTGCCTGCTCGGCCCGGTCGACGAACACCTGCGCCGGCTCGCCGAGCTACGCGACCTCGGCGTCGACCAGTTCGCCGTCTACCTGCAACACGACGCCAAGCAGGAAACCCTGGCCGCGTACGGCGAGCAGATCATCCCCGCGTACCGCCGGGTGGTCGCGTCTTGACCAGCGGCCCGACCAGCAGCTGGGCGCGCCGGGCCGGCGTCGCCGGGGCCGCGCTGGGTGCGCTCGCCCTCGCCGCCGCCGCGTGGGAAGGCTACAAACTGGTCGGCGACCCGGACGGCACCGACCTGTTCGGCGTACCGCTGCTGCCGCGCGCCGACGACGCCGCCATGCCGCACCTGGCCGACGTGGTCGCCGGCCTCGGCGCCGTCGACGTCGCCGCCGGCCAGCCGGTGTGGCGGGTGGTCGTCGACGCCTGCCTGTTCACCCTCGGGGTGACCGGCGTCGGGTTCGCCGCCGGCACCCTGGTCGGGATGGTCCTGGCGGTGGCGATGCAGCGGCTGCGGATCGTCGAACGGGGACTTCTGCCGTACGTGGTGCTGTCGCAGACCGTGCCGCTGGTCGCCCTCGCCCCGGTGATCGCCGGCTGGGGCGGGCGGCTGTCCATCGGCACCTACCCGTGGCAGCCGTGGATGTCGGTCGCGGTGATCGCCGCGTACCTGGCGTTCTTCCCGGTCGCCGTCGGCATG
Organism: Solwaraspora sp. WMMA2101; assembly: GCF_049179175.1. Taxonomy (NCBI): domain Bacteria; kingdom Bacillati; phylum Actinomycetota; class Actinomycetes; order Micromonosporales; family Micromonosporaceae; genus Solwaraspora; species Solwaraspora sp. WMMA2101. The sequence continues at coordinate 978,999 of NZ_JBMHMA010000006.1, forward strand.
CTGCGCGGCCTGCAGTCGCCGCCGGCCGCCGGGGTCGAGCTGATGCGCAGCTACGCGGCCGGCTGGTGGCGCACCCTGTGGAAGCTGCGGGCTCCGGCCGCGCTGCCGTACCTGTTCCCGGCGCTGCGGCTGGCCGGGGCCGCCGCCGTGGTCGGCGCGGTCGTCGGGGAGATCTCCACCGGCACCCGGGGCGGCATCGGCCGGCTGATCCTGGAATATTCCCGGCAGGCCACCAGCGCCCCGGCGAAGGTGTACGCGGCGATCCTCGGCGCCGCCGCCCTCGGCCTGGTCGTCGCCGCCACGGTGACCCTGCTGGAGCTGGGGCTGACCCGGCACCAGCGGCGGGTGGCGGTGACCGGATGAGCAGTGCATTCGCCGTCGAGATCACCGGGGTCGACAAGGTCTTCAACGCCGGCCGGGCCGACGCGGTCACCGCGCTGACCGGGGTGGAGCTGACCATCGGCCGGGGCGAGTTCGTGTCGCTGATCGGGCCGTCCGGCTGCGGCAAGAGCACCCTGCTGCGGCTGATCGCCGACCTGATCACCCCGACCGCCGGCACGGTCACCGTCAACGGCAAGGCCGCCCGGCAGGCCAGACTCGACCAGGAGTACGGCATCGCCTTCCAGCAGGCCGGTCTCTTCGACTGGCGGACGGTGCGGCGCAACGTGGAGCTGCCGCTGGAGCTGCGCGGGGTGCGGCGGGCGCAGCGCCGGACCCGGGTCGACGAGATGCTGGCCCTCGTCGGGCTCGCCGACTTCGCCGGCCACTACCCGGCTCAGCTCTCCGGCGGCATGCAGCAGCGGGTGGCGATCGCGCGGGCGCTCGCCGTACACCCGCCGTTGCTGTTGATGGACGAACCGTTCGGTGCGCTCGACGAAATGACCCGCGAACGCCTGCAGGACGAGCTTCTCGGCATCTGCGCCCGCACCGCGACCAGCACCGTCTTCGTCACCCACTCGATCTCCGAGGCGGTGTACCTGTCCGACCGGGTGGTGGTGATGTCGGCCCGGCCGGGGCGGATCACCGCCGTCGTCGACGTCGACCTCGGTGCGCGCACCGATCAGACCCGGCAGTCGGCGGAGTTCTTCACCGCCGTCACCGAGGTCCGCCGGGCACTGCGCGGCAGCGGCGCTGCGGCCACCGAGCCGGCAGCGACGTGAGGTCGTTGCGGGCGGCCGGGCCGCCGGTCGCCGTCGGGCTCGTCGGGCTGGCGCTGTGGGAAGCGACGGTACGGCTGGGCCGGGTCGCCTCGTACGTGCTGCCGTCGCCGTCGGCGATCGCCGAACAGTTCTGGGCCAGCCGTACGGTGGTGCTGTCCGCCGGGCTGGCCAGCGGCACCAACGCGCTGATCGGACTGCTCGCCGGGGCGGCACTCGGGGTGCTGGTGGCGTTGGCGGTCAGCCGGCTGCGGCTGCTCAGCGAGGTGTCGGTGCCGCTGGCGGCGCTGGTCAACGCGCTGCCGATCATCGCGCTCGCCCCGGTGCTGAACAACATGTTCGACGCGGCCAGCAGCGTGCCCCGGCGGATCGTCGTCGGGCTGGTCGCGTTCCTCCCGGTCTTCGTCAACACGCTGCGCGGGCTGCGTCAGGTGCAGCCGATCCACCAGGAGCTGATGGCCAGCTACGCCGCCGGTGGTTGGACCTTCGCCCGGCTGGTCCGGCTGCCCGGCGCGCTGCCGTTCGTCTTCACCGGGCTGCGGCAGGCGTCGTCGCTGGCGGTGATCGCGGCCGTGGTCGCCGAGTACTTCGGCGGGCTGCAGGACGGGCTGGGGGCGCGGATCACCTCGGCGGCGTCGCTCACCGCGTACCCCCGGGCCTGGGCCTTCGTGGTCGGCGCCTGCCTGCTCGGCCTGGTCTTCTACCTGGCGACCCTGCTGCTGGAGCGCCTCGCGATGCCGTGGCGCACCGGCCAGACCCCGTGACCTCTGCTTCCCCTGGCGCTCCCGTCCGCGCGCCGCAGTCCCCCGCTCCATCATCGCGACCAGGAGGAACACGAAGATGAGAAGACGGTTGGCCGCCGCGGCGGCATTGACGGGCGCCGCGCTGCTGATCAGCGCCTGCGGTACGGCGGACGAGGAGCCGGACGCCGGTGGCGGTGCCACCGACGGCACCACCACGGTGAAGGTGCAGTTGCAGTGGTTTTTCCAGGCCCAGTTCGCCGGCTACATCGCGGCCGTCGAAAAGGGCTTCTATGCGGAGGAAGGGCTCGACGTCGAGCTGCTCGAAGGCGGGGTGGACATCGTCCCGCAGACGGTGCTCGCTCAGGGGCAGGCCGACTACGCGATCGCCTGGGTGCCGAAGGCGCTCGCGTCGCGGGAACAGGGTGCTGAGATCACCGACGTGGGGCAGATCTTCGCCCGCTCCGGCACCTACCAGGTGGCGTTCGCCGACTCCGGCATCAGCGGGCCGGCGGATCTGCGCGGCAAGAAGGTCGGCAACTGGGGCTTCGGCAACGAGTTCGAACTGTTCGCCGCGATGACCCAGGCCGGGCTGGACCCGGGGTCGGATGTGACCCTGGTGCAGCAGCAGTTCGACATGCAGGCGCTGCTGCGCGGCGACATCGACGCCGCCCAGGCGATGAGCTACAACGAGTACGCGCAGCTGCTGGAGGCGGAGAACCCGGACACCGGTGAGCTGTACACGCCGGACGATTTCACGGTGCTCGACTGGAACTCCGTCGGGACGGCGATGCTGCAGGACGCCATCTGGGCCGACACCACCAAGCTCGACGACCCGGCGTACCAGGAGCAGACCGTCAAGTTCCTCACCGGCACCATCAAGGGCTGGGCGTTCTGCCGGGACAACCCGGAAGAGTGCCGGGACCTGTCCGTCGCGGCCGGGTCGACGCTGGGTGCCAGCCACCAGCTGTGGCAGGTCAACGAGGTCAACAAGCTGATCTGGCCGTCGACCGGCGGGATCGGGCTGATCGACGAGGCCGACTGGGCGCGTACGGTCGAGTTGTCGCTGGCCACGAAGAACCAGGACGGCCAGACGGTGCTGACCGCCGAGCCGGAGGGGTTGGCCTACACCAACGACTACATCACCCAGGCGCTCGAAGCGGCGGAGGCGGACGGCGTCGACGTCACCGGTGCCGACTTCACCCCGCTGACCGTGACCCTCAACCCCGGCGGCGCCTGAGCACCTGCTCTCTGGGAGTCGACGAGAACGCAGGCGCACATCGATGCGGTGACCGGGCCGGTGGCAACTGCCATCGGCCCGGCCGTCGATCCCGTAGGCATCCCCCGTCGAGACAGGGTGGTGGCGCCACCGGGTTTCTGGACTACGCGACGTCCAAGCGGACGTTCCCGATTCGCGCAACTATGTCGAGGTGCCCGCCAAGGCCCGTGACGTAGGCTCTCAGTGACTCGAGGCTCGTGGCCTCACCGTTCTCGATCTGGCTGATGCGCGCTTGCGACAGGCCCGCAGCCTCGGCCAGCTGCACCTGGGTGAGGCCCAGCTGCTTCCGAATCTCGGCGAGCTGGGCACCGCTCACGGAAGCCAGCATCTGCTGACGCATCGCGGCGCGTTGGGCGACGCGGGCAGGGCTGTCCCATTCAGGGTCGGCCGCCCGAGCCTTGGCTTTGACGTCTCGCCAGTTCGTCGGACTCACTCGTCCTCCTTGAGTCGCTTCAGGTGCTCGTCGAACCTCGCATCGGCCAGCGGGATCGCCGTCTCGTACCAGTCCTGCCACCGGCCAGACTTATCGCCCGCAACGATAAACACAGCCTCCCGAAACGGATCGAAAGCGAAGATCATCCGGATCTCCGAACCGCCAGTCGATCCCGGTCGAAGCTCCTTCATGTTGTGGAACAGGCTGCCTTTGAGCCGGTCCACAAGGGGTCTACCCAGAGCCGGACCGTGCTCGGCCAACAGGTCTACGGCTTCCGCCACCCGGTCGGCGGTGACTGGGTCGGTTCGGCAGAGTTCGATGAACCAAGCCTCGACTTCGGGATGTAACGACACCTCCCACACGACGTGATTATAAGCCAAGCTTATTGGCACGCGCTCGCCGGGCGTCCCAAGAAACCGCCGGACGCCAGGCGGAGAGCCTCGACGCCCAGGCGCTCGAAGCGGTGAAGGCTGACGACATCGACATCACCGCCTCCGGGTTCACCCCGCTGACCGGCACCCTCAACCCCGACTGCGCCCGAGCCGGGGTCAGCAGCCGGCCGACTGCGACACGCCCACTCCCCATGATCAGTTGACGAGGACCGGGCGGCACGCCGGCACCGTCTCGGTTTTCGTCAACTGATCTTGCTGGCCCCGCTCTAGCCAGCGCCGGCGCTACCGGTGGACACTTGGAAGTCGTATGATTTCCATATGGTAACCACAGTCAACCTGCCGGACGATCTTCACGCGCAGCTCAAGCAGATCGCTGAGACTGAGCACCGGTCGGCCAACGCCACCATCGTCGTCGCCGTCGAAGAGTACGTCGCCCGGCACAGCAAGCGCTCCAAGGTGCGTGGGTTGGCCGCCGAGGTGGCCGAGCGCCACCGTGAGCTGCTCGACCGGCTGGCCCAGTGACCGTCTACCTCGACGTCGAAGACCTGCTGGAGATCGGCTCGATCGTCTTCGGCACGCCGGCCAAGGTCCGCGACTACGGGCTGCTCGCCTCCGCCGCTGCCCGACCGAGCACGATCGTCTTCGGGCAGGAGGCCTACCCCGACCTCGCTGGCAAAGCGGCCAGCCTGCTGCACTCGATCTGCGGCAACCACGCACTTGTCGACGGCAACAAACGCCTGGCGTGGGCCGCCGCGCTGGTCTTCATCAACCTCAACACCGGGACGCCGATCCCGGACGTCAATGTCGACCGCGCCGAGGCGTTCATGCTCGCGGTCGCCGACGGCAGCCTGCACGAGGTCGACGCGATCGCCGCCGAGCTGCGACGGCTTGGCGTCGTCTACTGAGCGCCCCCGGTTCGTCGGTACTGCCGGCGCATACCGTTGATGGCGGGATGTTCGCGCCGAATTGAAAGCGTCGACTTTAGCGAGGCAGTTGGGCAGTGGTCAGTTCGCCGCAGCGGGGGCACCAGCGGCTCTTCACCTTGAACGAGAACAGCCCGGCGAGGTAGCCGAGCAACACGGCGCTGGTCAGGGCACAAACGTCCATCGTGATCCACTTTCCATTGCAGTTTGGAATGGGTCGGGCTGGTGGTTGCCGCCACCGGCCCGACCCCGGCTCAAGCGGACGGCGGGCAGCGGGCTGCAGAGGTCTACGGATGTGCGGCGGGGAAGGGGTCGACGCCGTTGGGCGGCTGGTGCCGCTGCAGTACGCCGGGACGAGCCAACGCGGACTTGTAGACGCCGATCGCGGCCATCCGCCCGTCCCGACCCGCCAACGTGATCGTGGCGAGGATGCCGACCACCGGGGAATCGGCGTCGTCCAGGCCGTACCGGATGTCGGAGACCCGGACCGTCATCGACCGGTCGCCGAACACCCAGTCGGCCTTGCCGAGATGCAGGGTGTCACCGACCCGCAGGAGTTCACCGTCGGCCATCAGTCGTCCCGCCCGTCGTGGACGTACCCGTCCGGCCAGAGCCCGGCGTACTGCAACACCGCCCGCACCCGACGCGCCTTGACCTGGTCCCACCGGTCCAGCACCGCCAACGCGCTGGTGAACGGCGGACACAGCGCCGGCCCGTCGCACGCCCGGCACTCGGCCAACCGACTCGGCATGTGCACGGCGACCGTCTCCCGCGCCCGGTCCAACACGTCAGCGTCCGGCCGGTTCCGCATCGCCGCCGCCACCTCGTCCAGCACCGCCCGCTCGGCGTCAACAGCCGCACGCTCGGCATCCGGCGCAGACGCCACCCCACGCGCGGTCAGCAGCCGGAAACGCGGATCACTCCCGATGTCCGTCTGCCCCGGCGTCCGTCGCGGCAACGGCGGCCGGTTCGGCGTCGGACCTTCATTGCGAACGACGTACGGCGACCCGCCATACCTACTGCGGGGACCTTGGTTCCTGGTCAAGAGCTTCTCCTTCGCAGGGAGGACTGTTGAGAGGTCTGCGGCAGGTACAGGGCCGAATTCAGGCACAGCGGGCAAGAGCACTGGGGTCACCAGTGCCCTCGATTCAACATCCGTGATCCGTGGGGGCCGGGATCCTTGGCCGACTGACCAGCGCAGGAACCTCAAGTAAGCAGAGCTTATAATGATTGTGATAAGGCTGCAGTGGCGTTGGCCAACAAGGTTCCCCACCCGAGTACGGTCAGTGAGCCAAGCCGCCACGCATCCGGCACCATGATCGGAGGCAGCAACCGGAGGCAACCATGACAGACCAAGGCTGGACCAGCAGCTCAGACCCGTACCTCGTCGCGCAGCAGCACGACGCGTGGTCCGCCGAGGCCGCCGGCCGGGGACGCGTCGGCACCCAACAGCTCCTCGGCGTCGAGACCGTCGACGCGGACACACAGGTCAGACGCGCACTCGGACTCGCCGCCGGCGAACGAGCCATCGTCCGCCGCCGACTCATCCTCGAAGACGACCGGCCCGTCGAACTCGCCGACTCCTACTACCCGGAACCCATCGCCGCCGGCACCCCACTCGCCGACAACCACAAGATCAAAGGCGGCGCGGTACGGGTCCTCACCGACCTCAACCTCACACCCCACCAGGTCACCGAACACGTCACCGCACGACGGCCGACCGACCACGAACAGGAACTCCTCGACATCGCCGCCGACGAACCACTCCTCGTCCTCACCCGCATCAGCCGCGCCGCCACCGGCCAACCCGTCGAGTACGCCGTCATGCGCACCGTGACCAGCCGCTCCACCGGCCACACCTACCAGATGCAGGTCCCACCCGCATGACCAACGAACCCGACCCCGCCGCTGCCAATGACGTACGCGACCGCCAGCGCCAGATCGCGGCCGATCTCCGCCGACAGATCCTCACCGGCGAGTTCAAGCCCGGCGACAAGGTGCCCTCCACGGCCCAGCTCTGCGAGCGGTACGGCGTCTCCAACCTCACCACCCAACGCGCACTCGCCATCCTCAAGAAGCAAGGATTCGTCCGTGGCGAGTCCGGGGTCGGCGTGTTCGTCACTGCCAACCAGCCGATCGTGGTCGAAGCGAACCACTACCCGGGCCAGACCAGCAGCGCCAATCCGTACCCGTGGATCAGTGAGATCGCCAGTCACGGCCGCCGCAAGACCAGCCGCCTGCTCTCCGTTGACGAGGTAGCGCCGCCGGTCGCGGTCGCCGCGGCGTACGACCTCGAACCCGACACCAGCGTCATCCGCCGGCGGCTTCTGCTCCTGCTCGACGACGTCCCGGCCGAACTGGTTACCAACTACTACCGCACCGACCTCGCGCATGGCACCTCGCTCGCCGAGCACCGCCTGATCAAAGGCGGATCCCTCCGGGTGCTCGCCGAACTCGGCAAGCACGCCGGACCAGCCGTCGACGACGTCGAAGCCACCATGCCCACCATCGACGAGTTCATCGCCCTACAGATGCCCGACGACATGCCCGTGCTGCGCCAGTTCCGCATCATCTACACCACCCACGGCGAACCCATCGAAGTGACCGAGATGATCAAAGCCGCCCACCGGCACAAGGCCAGATACCTCCTACCCGGACCGCAGGAAGGCTGACCCTTCGGTGCTTCCTGCCGGACCTGGAAAGATCGACGGCGCCGAGGCGGCGACTCAGTCAACCAGGTCAGCGCGGGGGTCGATCACCCAATGGTGCGACCGGATGACGCGGTCGGCGAACGGCACGCTGGTCTCGCCAAGCAACGTGAATCCGAGGCTTCGGCAGACACCGTTCGACGCGACGTTGGACACCGCCGGGTACGCGTGCACACTGCCCCAACGGCCGTCGGCGGCAGCCCGACGCAGCAGCGTACCGGCCGCCCACCTGGCAAGCCCTCGGCCCTGAAACTCGGGCAGCACCATCCACCCGATCTCGGACACCGGCCCGTCGTCGAGGTCATGGGTCCACAGAGCCACCGAACCGGCGACCGTGGTCGGGTCGGCCGCGTCCGGCACGATCATCTTGATCCACTGGGTGTCGGCGGCCGCCGACTGGACGTCCCGCTCGACCTTGGCCGCGATGCCGTCGACCGGCAGTGGCCCGCCGAGGTCGGCCATCATCACTGGGTCGCAGCGCATCCGGACGTACGCGTGGACATCATCGGGCCGTACGTCTCGTAGCAGCACGCTGACTCCCCCTGCTTCGTCGAGCACCGCCTTCAGGTTGGCACACCGTATGCACCCATGCCGGGCCGGCTGGTCGGACCCTCGATAGAGTCGAACGCGGTACCCGCACCCACGGAGAAGGTGACCGATCACATGGCGACGCAGGTCATCGTGCTCAACGGTGGTTCCAGCTCCGGCAAGTCCGGGATCGTCCGGTGCCTCAAGCACCTGCTGCCCGGCCCGTGGATCAGCTTCGGCATCGACGACCTGATCGAGCGGCTGCCGCCGACCGTGGTGACGTTCGGCGCACAGGGCGAGGTCATCCTCGGCGACGGCTTCGACGAGCTGCAGCACGCCTGGCGGGTGGGCGTCGCGGCGATGGCGAGGGCCGGGGCGCACATCATCATCGACGAGGTCTTCCTCGGCGGCGGTGTCTCCCAGGAGCAGGCGCGTCGATATTTGGACGGCCTGTCCGTGCTGTGGGTCGGGGTGCGGTGTGCTGCGGACATCGCGGCGGCGCGGGAGATCGCCCGTGGTGACCGGGTGGTCGGGATGGCAGCGTCGCAGGCCCAGATAGTCCATCAAGGAGTTAACTACGACATCGAGGTGGACACCAGCCACCTGGAGTCGCTGGACTGTGCCCAGACGATCGCCGCGCGGGTGGACGCCACGCCGCAGGGCTGACCGGCTCAGCCCTCCGTCTCTGGAGGCTCGACGTATCCAATTGGGCTGATCTCCGGCAGGTGCAGGAGGACGTCCACGGATCCGGCGAGGTCGTCGAGCGCGGAGTAGTGTCGCTCGTCCTCGTCGGGGTGATACATGCCCGAAACCAGGCGCACGGCGTGCCCGCCGGCCAGCCACCGCCCGACGGCTTCGGGCTTCGGGGCGGTGGTCAGGTCGACGGCGTACCCCGTGCCCAGCCTGGCCGCGACGTGGTCGAGGGTCTGGTCCAGGCTGCCGGGGCGCGGTGCCGGCAGGCGCAGGTCCCGGATGCGACCGGACCCGAAGGTGGTCAGCACGCAGCGGTAGCCCGTCCCGAGATGTGCGCGGAGTCGGGAGCCGAAACTGGTCCCCCGCGCCGCCAGGTGACCAATCCCGTCCCAGACGACGGCTCGCCGGCCGGTGGCCCGCAGGTGTTCGACCAGTCGATCCGCTGCGACCGCCTCCTCGTCCTCGCCGTCGTGGCCCTGGCTGAGGGAGGTGGCGTGGAATCGCACGATGCGGTCGAGCGCCGCGAGCGCCCGGGTCGCGTCGTCGGTGCCGGGTTCGAGTCCGGCTGCCGTCGCGGTACGGGCCTGCCGGGCCAGGTCGACGAAGGGCGCGCCGGTCCACCTGCCGTGGGCGCGTTCGACGTGTTCGCCGCCATCGTGTGCGACCCGGATCGTCGCCAGGAGCGCCGATATCCGCTCGTGGTCGCGGGTGCCCGCCGTCAGGGCGAGGACCAGGTCGTAGTCGGCGGGCACCGCCGTGGGGTGGGCGATCCCACGAATCTCCACCTGGTCGGCCGGGTGGGTGGCGTTGTGGGCGCGCAACCAGAGCAGCGCGCGGCGCAGCGACTCGGTGCGCCACGGACCCCAGGCGTCGGCCAGGATCGCCTCGGGACCGGAACCTGACGTCTCCCCGGTCCTGGCCCAGCGGTCGAGCCGGGCGCCGATCTCGGTGGTGTCCTGGAGGACGACGGTACGCACGCCTCGGGTCACCAACGCCTGGAGCAGGTCGACCTGCAGTTCGCTGACCTCGGCGCTCTCCCGGGTCGTCGGCGCGAGGCCGATGACCGTTGGCGCGGCATGTACATCGTGGTCTGCCCGGCTCGGCAGAAGGGCGTCGGCGACGTCGGTCACGACGTCCCGCCACGGGGTGTCGCCGTACGGTCGCATCGGTCGGGCGTGGGTGGACAGCCAGTCGAGGACCGCCGCCGGAGCGTCGGCGCTCATCGAATGCTGCCGTCGGCGGCGGGCGCGTGGGTGACGTCGAGCGCCCCGGCCAGCTCGGCCAGCAGGCAGGCGCGGGACTCGACATCGCCGGCCTTCGCCGCGTACCGGCCGTCGACGACCTGCTGCGGCGAGAGGCTCAGCGACGTCGGGACCGGGCGCATCCGCAGCTCCTCGGCCACCTGGCGCAGCTGCGCCACGGCGCGACCGCCGCCGGCCATCCCGTAGCCGACGAAGGCCACCGGCTTGTCGGCCCACTCGGCGTACAGGTGGTCGAGGGCGTTTTTCAGCACTCCCGGGAAGGAGGCGTTGTACTCGGGGACGACCATGACGTACGCGCGGTAACTGGCGATCGCGGCGGCCCAGCGGCGGGTGGTCTCATGCTCGTAGCTGCCGAAGACGGCGGCGAGCGGCTCCCCCAGCATCGGCAGGTCGACGGTGGCCAGGTCGACCACCTCCAGGCGGAGATCCGGCTGGCTGGTGTCCGACGCCACCCACTGGGCGATGGCGGGTGACCGTCGGGTGGGGCGGGTGCTGCCGGCGATCACGCCGACCCGCAGCGGTCCGGTCGGGCCGGCGACGTTGTCCGTTTCCATGCCATCGACGCTAAAACTTCAACATTGGTTGAAGTCAAGCGACGATGCGTCCCAGGTCCACCACCGTCCCGCAGAGACACTGAGCGCTCTTGTCCACCAGAGTCGCTGGGACCGGGGAGGATCACGGTGAGACAGAGTTCGGCTTCCGGCCGTCCGCAGTCGCCGGTGCGGCCGGCAGATCAGCCGGACACCAGGTGATAGCCGGCACCTCGGACGGTGCGTACCCGTGGCCCGTTCGGCAGCGCCGCGAGCTTGCGGCGCAGTCGCTTCACCGTCGCGTGCAGCGCGGCCCGGTCGCCCAGATAGGCGCCTCCCCAGACCGCCTCGAACAGCTGCCGGTACGTCCACAGCCGCAACGGTGGGCTGGCCAGCCGCAGCAGCGTCGCCCGCTCCAACGGGGTGAGCGCCAGCGCCTCGCCGCGCCAGGTGACCTCGGTGGAGACCGGGTCGATCAGCAGGTCGCCGAGGCGGGTCGGCCCGGCTCGCGACGGACCGGCAGCGGCAGATGGATCGGCCGCCGCCGGCAGCCCGTCGGCCGCTGACAGCAGCATGGTCCGCAGCTCGGTGAGGTTGTTGACGACCAGTACGGCGCCGAGGTCGTCGACGCGGGACACCAGCCGCTCGCGTACCGCCGGGTCGGTGGACACGCACACCACCAACGGCACCTCGCCACCCGTCACCGCGTCTCCCCCAGTGTGTCCCCGGAGGTCAGCCAACCGGGTGAACCGGCCCACGTCAACGCCCGCGTGGGAGCACTTCCAGCGCCGGGCGCTGTCCCGGTATTGCCCGGCGATTGCCCACCTTGATGCTTTCACCTGGTCATCGGGACACCGAGCATGGCCGGCAGGCGGGATCCGCCTGTCACCACTGTGAGGAGAACGATGATCCATCCACCTGGACGGACCGGCCCGCCACCAGCGGGTGTCCGGTACGCCGCCGCGATCGTGCGGTACGTCGCCGCGACGCTGGCGGTCGTGCTCGGCGTCACCACCGCCACCACGGCCGCGTCCGCAGCCCCGATCGGCGGCAACGGCGACGCCCCGGCGGCGGTCAGCGCCGAACTGCTGGCCGACCTCGCCACCGACGGCACCACCAGCTTCATGGTCTCCCTGCGGGAAAAGGCGACCCTGGACGCGGCGGCACGGATCAGCGACCGGGCCCGACGTTCCGTCGCCACGTACGAGCGGTTGACCGAGGTCGCCGAGCGCAGCCAACAGAAGCTGACCGCCGACCTGACCCGGCGCAAGGTGCCGTACACCAGCTTCTGGATCGCCAACGCGGTGCAGGTCACCGGGGACCGGGCGCTGGTCGACGCGATCGCCGCCCGGCCGGAGGTGGCGCGGGTGGAGCCGGTGCGCAGCCACGAGCTGATCGAGCCGGTCACGCAGCCGTCCGTCGCCGACGATCCGCAGACCCCGTGGGGGGTGGAGCAGATCGGCGCGCCCCGGGTCTGGTCGGAGTTCGGCGTACGTGGCGACACCGTGGTGATTGCCAGCATCGACACCGGAGTCCAGTTCGACCATCCGGCGCTGGTCGCCAGCTACCGGGGGAACCTCGGTGACGGCACCTTCGACCACGACTACAACTGGTTCGACCCGTCCGGGGTGTGCCCGGACGCGACGCCCTGCGACAACCAGGGGCACGGCAGCCACACCGTGGGCACGATGGTCGGTGACGACGGCGCCGGTACCCGGATCGGGGTGGCGCCGGGGGCACGGTGGATCGCGGCGAAGGGCTGCGAGGCCCGCAACTGCTCCGACCCGGCGCTGCTGGCCGCCGGCCAGTGGGTGCTGGCGCCGACCGACCGCAACGGCGAGAACCCACGCCCCGACCTGCGGCCGGACATTGTCAACAACTCGTGGGGTGGTGGCCAGGCCGACCCCTGGTACGAGCAGGTGGTGACCGCGTGGCGGGCGGCCGGGATCTTCCCGGTCTTCTCGGCCGGCAACGACGGGCCGGCGTGCAACACCGCCAGCTCCCCCGGCGACTACCCGGGCGTCTACACCGTCGGCGCGCACGACGTCGACGGCACGATCGCGGGGTTCTCCAGCCGGGGTGCGTCCGGGGTGGACGGCCACATCACGCCGGACATCGCCGCCCCCGGGGTGGGCACCGTCTCGGCGATCCCGGGCAGCCAGTACGGCACCGCCGACGGCACGTCGATGGCGGCGCCGCACGTCGCCGGCACGGTCGCGCTGCTGTGGTCGGCCGCGCCGGTGCTGCGTAACGACTACGACGCGACGGTCGCCCTGCTGGACCGGACCGCGATCGACGTCGACGCGACCGAATGTGGCGGCACGGTGGCGGACAACAACATGGCGGGCGAGGGTCGGCTGGACGCGTACCAGGTGGTGGCGCAGTCACCCCGCGCGCAGACCGGCCGGCTGACCGGCACGGTGACCGACGCGGCGGACGGCTCCCCGGTCGCCGGGGTGACCGTGACGGTCGCCGGGCGCAGTGTGCAGACCGGACCCACCGGCGGGTACACGACGTACCTGCCGGCCGGCACGCACACCCTGACCGTCTCCGGGTTCGGCTGGGCCACCCGGACGCTGACGGTGACGGTCGGCACCGCGCCGGTGGTCCAGGACGTCGCCCTCGACGCGGTGCCGCTGGTCACCCTCTCCGGTCGGGTCACCGACGGCTCCGGGCAGGGCTGGCCGCTGTACGCGCGGATCGACATCGCCGGCCGGCCCGGCCACCCGATCTTCACCGACCCGACCAGCGGGCGGTACGCCGTACCGGTGCCCCGGCACGGCACGTACCAGCTGACGGTGACCCCGCTGTACCCCGGCTACCGGACGGTGACCACCGAGGTGGCGGTCGGCGGCCAGGCCCGGACGGCGAACCTGACGGTAGCGGCGCACATCGCCTGCACCGCGCCCGGCTACACGGCCGGCACCGGCGCCACGGTGTTCGCCGCCGACTTCACCACCGAGCCGGCCGGCTGGTCGATCGTGGACCGCACGGACGGCGGCGGCTGGACCTTCACCGACCACCACCAGCGGGGCAACCTGACCGGCGGTACCGGCGGGTTCGCCATCGTCGACAGCGACGGCCACGGCGTCGGGCGCAGCCAGGACACCCTGCTGCACACGCCGATGGTCGACATCTCGCAGATCGCGGCACCGGTGCTGCGGTTCCGCACCGACGCGCGGATCGCCGGCAACGGCGACGTCGCCGCGATCGACGTCTCCACCGACGGCACCGAATGGGTCAACGTCTCCCAGGTGACCGAGAGCGTACGCGGGCCGCAGTTGGTGGAGATTCCGCTGGCACCGGTGGCCGGTGCCGACCAGGTGCAGGTCCGGTTCCGCTACCGGGGCGGGTACAGCTGGTGGTGGCAGGTCGACGACGTGGCGATCGTCGACCGCACCTGCACGCCGGTCGACGGCGGGCTGATCGCCGGGTTCACCAGCGACGCGAACACCGGGACGCCGGTGGTCGGGGCGCGGGTCGCCGACCCGCAGCGCCCGGACGAGTACGGGACGTCGGCGGCCACCCCGGCCGACGAGACGGTGCCGGACGGGTTCTACTGGTTCTTCGCCAGCGGGGCCGGGCAGCAGCGGTCGTTCGTCGCCGAGGCGGCACCGTACCAGCAGCGCAAGCGGACCGCCTCGGTGATCGCCGGCGGCTCCCGGCGGGTCGACTTCGACCTGCGCGCCGGGCAGTTGGCGGTCTCCGGCGCACCGGTCGGGGCGGAGCTGCCAGCCGGCGGCAGCGGCAGCGCCGAGTTCACCGTCCGCAACACCGGGTCCGCGCCGGTGACGGTGACGGTGCTGGAACGGCCCGCCGCGTCGGCGACGCCGCCGCTGTCCGGGCAGCCGCCGTGGCAGCAGTTGACCGACGCCCCGGACGGGTTGTCCGACAACGCCGCTGTGGTGCTCGACGGCGTCGTCTACTCGATCGGCGGTGGCACCCACCTGGGCACCACCCGGCAGGCGTGGGCCTACGACCTGGCCGCCGACTCCTGGCAACGGCTGCCGGACCTGCCCCGCGACCGGGGCAAACCGGCGGTGGCGGCGGTCGACGGCAAGGTGTACGTCTTCGGCGGCTGGGACACCGACTTCCGGCCGCAGTCGGCGGTCGACGTGTTCGACCCGGCGACCGGGGCGTGGCAGACCCTCGCCGGGGTGACCAACCCGGCGCCCCGGGCGGCGGCCGCGGCGGTGGTCGTCGAAGGGCTGATCTACCTGGTCGGCGGCTGCCGGGACGACCTGTGCCGGGCGTCGGCCGACGTGCTGGCGTTCGACCCGGCGACCGGCACGTTCCGGGCCCGCGCCGACTACCCGCACGAGGTGGCGTGGCATGCCTGCGGGGCGATCGACCTGCGGATCTACTGCGCGGGCGGGTTCAGCCACGACGGCGACTACGCCGATACCCTCGCCTACGACCCGGACACCGACCACTGGTCGACCCGCGCGGCCATGCCGGAGCACGTGACCAGCATGGCGTACTCGGTGGCCGCCGGCCGGCTGGTGCTGGCCGGCGGCATGCTCTCCGCTGGGGAGATCACCGATCAAACCATCGGGTACGACCCGGTGGCCGACGCCTGGCAGGAGCTGGCTCCGACCGGGCAGGCCGCGTTCCGGGGCGCCGGTGCCTGCGGTGGGCTGGCGATCGGCGGCATGTCGCCGCAGTGGGCGGCCCTGCCGTCGATCTCCCGGTGGTCCGGGGCGGCGGACGGCTGCGCGCCGCCGGCCGAGGTGCCCTGGCTGCGGGTACGCCCGGCGAGCTTCACCCTGGCGCCGGGCGCGTCGAAGGCCGTCACGCTGCGGTTCACCGCTGACGCCGTGAGCGGGGTCGACGGGCCCGGCCGGTACACCGCCTCGTTGGCGCTGCGGGCGCAGACTCCGTACCCGGTGCCGACGGTGCCGGTGGAGTTGACGGTGCGGCAGCGGTAGGTCGTACCCCGGTGAGTTGTCCGGGGTAGCTGGTGCGGGGCGTCGAATCGACGCCCCGCACCACCGCGTGCCGGACCGGACCGCTGGTGGCCGGTACGGCACGCGGTCGGAACGCCGCAGCGCATTAACCGGATCGTCGCCCGATAGTTACCGCACGTTGCGGGGACGCCCAGGTAACCGAGCTAGGTTCGGGCTCCATGCGTGTCAGCCCGCCCCTGAGCGACAGCGAGCAGCAGACGTCTGCCCAGGTCGCCGCGTCGGCTCGGGCACGCGACCGCAGCCCGTACATCGACATGCTGCGGGCGTTGGCGATCCTGCGGGTCTACCTGCTGCACACCCTGTGGCTGACCTGGCTGCCGCTGGCGTTCCCGGCGATGCCGGTGATGTTCGCGCTCGCCGGCTATCTCACCGCGGTGTCGCTGGACCGGGGCGCGCCGCTGCGGGTGGTCGGCTCCCGGCTGCGCCGGCTGCTGCCACCGCTGTGGGCGCTCGCCGCCCTCGCCGTACCGCTGATGGTCCTGGTCGGTTGGCGGCCCAGCCTGCTGGACGTCACCTGGTGGGTGGCGCCGCTGCGCAACCCGCCGTCCAGCGAGTGGGGCGGGCCGTTCTCCCTCGGGCTGTGGTACATCCGCGCCTACCTGTGGCTGGTGCTGTTCTCCCCGCTGTTGTGGTGGGCCTTCCGGCGGTGGCCGGTCGGCGCGCTACTGGGCCTGTCCGGGCTCGCCGTGCTGCTGACGTCGCCGCTGGTCGACCTGCCGGTCAACCCGGTCACCGACGTGGTCTGGTCGATGGCCGCGTACGGCAGCTGCTGGCTGATCGGCTACGCCCGGCACACCGGGCTGCTCGACCGGGTGCCGCTGAGGTGGTACGTGCTCGGTGTCGGCGCGCTGGCGCTCGGCGCGATGATGTGGCTGGCCGACCGGGGCGAGGACGACCAGCTCGGTGCGCTGGTGTGGGGCTGGGCGGTGGTGCTGCTGCTGATGCGGGCCCGGCCCCGGCTGGACTGGCTGGCGCAGGTGCCGTGGCTGGCCCGGCTGATCCGCATGATCAACGCCCGCGCGGTGACCATCTACATCTGGCATCTGCCGGTGTTGTACGCCGCCGGCGCGCTGCTCACCATGTCCGGACTCTACGCCGGCAAGTCGGCGATTCTCGGCGTCGGCACCGTGCTGCTGGTCGGCGTGGTGCTGGCGCTGGGCTGGGTCGAGGACCTTGCCGCCCGCCGGCGCCCGTCGCTGCTACCCCCGGGCTGACTCCGCCCGCCGCCCGGTTGTTCACCGCCCGGCCGGCGGAAGATGCCCCGGTAGGCGTACGGGCTGGTGCCGACGATCCGTTTGAAGCTGTCCCGGAAGGCGGTCGGTGAGCCGAAGCCGACCCGGCGGCTGATCTGCTCCACCCCGTCGTCGGTGGCTTCCAGCAGGTGCTGTGCCTGCCGGATCCGGGCCTCCTGCAGCCAGCGCAGTGGCGCGACGCCGGTGTGTTCGCGGAAGCGCCGGTGCAGGGTCCGTGGGCTCATCCCGGCCCGGTCGGCGATCCGGGCCAGCGTCAACGGCTCGGCCGCCTGCTCGCGCAGCCAGCACAACAGGGGCTCGATCGCCGGCTCGGGCGGCCCCGGCGGTGACTGGGCGGGGATGAACTGGGCCTGCCCGCCGCTGCGTTCCAGCGGCATCACCGACAGCCGGGCCGCGTCGGCCGCCGCCGCCGAGCCGTGGTCGCGCCGGACCAGATGCAGACACAGGTCGAGGCCGGCGGCGGCCCCGGCGGAGGTGAGGATCTGCCCGTCGTCGACGTACAGCACGTCCGGGTCGACCCGTACGGCCGGGTAGCGGGCGGCCAGATCGGCGGCGGCGCGCCAGTGGGTGGTGGCCGGTCGACCGTCGAGCAGGCCGGCGGCGGCCAGGACGAAAGCGCCGGAGCAGATCGAGGCGATCCGGGTGCCGCCGGCGGCGGCACGCAGCGCGGCCTGCACCGGCAGCGGCACCGGGGCCGACAGGTCGGCGCAGCCGGGGACGACCACCGTGTCGGCGGCGGCCAGCGCGGTCAGGTCGGCGGCGGGTCGCAGGGTGAACGCGCCGGCGTCCACCTCGGCGGTGGCCGCGCAGACCACCACCTGGTACGCGGCCCGACCATCGGGCAGCCGCAGCCGGCTGAACACCTCGATCGGGGTGGACAGGTCGAACGGGATCACCCCGTCGAGGGCGAGGATCGCGATCCGGTGCACCCGCTAGACGGTACGCCGGCCGTGGCGAGAATCCGTTGACGTGTGTCCTGCTGGCCACTCCTCGCGGCGCGGAACCGCCCATACCGTCGCGTCGTGACGAAATTTCTGCTCTCCGTACACGTGCTGGCGGCGATCGTGGCGATCGGTCCGGTGACCGTCGCGGCCAGCATGTTCCCGGCCGCCGCCCGGCGGGCGATCGCCGACCCGTACGACGCCGCCGCCCGCACGACGCTGCGGACGCTGCACCGGATCTGCCGGGTGTACGCCGCCGTCGGGATCGTCGTGCCGGTCTTCGGCCTGGCCACCGCCACCAGCCTCGGGGTGCTCACCGACGCCTGGCTGCTGGTGTCGATCGCGCTCACCGCGATCGCCGCCGCGCTGCTGGTGCTGCGGGTCCTGCCCCGTCAGGCGGCGCTGCTGGCCGGGATCGACGCTGCTGGCGTACGGCCGCAGCAGACGGCGACCGCAACGGCGACAGCGGCGGCGACCACGAGCACGCCGACCGCCGCGCCGGGGCGGCTGGCGGCGTACACCGGGGTGTTCAACCTGCTCTGGGCGACGGTCACCGTGCTGATGATCGTCCGTCCCGGCTCGACGACCGGGGTGTGAGGATGTCGGGCAGCCAGCGGCTGTTGCGGATCGCCGCCGGAGTCGAACTCGCGACCCTGATCATGATGCTGGTCAACCTGGCGACGGTGCACTGGCCGGCGGTGTCGTCGTTGCTGGGCCCGACCCACGGGGCGGCGTACCTGCTGGTGGTCGTCGCCACCGCGCAGCAGCCGGCCACGCCGAGGTCGACCCGGCTGCTCAGCCTGCTGCCCGGCGTCGGTGGCCTGCTGGTGCTGCGGGCGCTGGCGGCGCGCCGTCGACCGGCAGCGGACGCACCGGCGAGGCGTTGAGGACGCCGGCACCGTCAACGGAGGGCGTCGTCGGCGAGTCGGGCGTGCACGCCGACGACGCCGTTGACGATCTGCGTGACCCGGACGTCGACGACGACACTGGCCAGGGCGACCGCGTCGCCCCGGGACAGCCCGTGCCGGCGGGACATCAGGGTGATCATCGCGTCGAGCGCATCGGCGGCGGCGGCGTCGAGGGTGTCGCCCAGGCCCAGGGTCAGCCAGGCACCGTCGACCCGGGCCACCGGGCCGGTCAGCGGCTGGTCGTCGACCAGGTCCAAGGTGAGTGTGACCCGGTCCATCGGGCATTCGATCGCCGTACCGCAGATCTCGCCGTCGCCCTGGGCGGCGTGGCCGTCGCCGACGGAGAAGAGCGCACCGTCGACGGTCACCGGCAGCAGCAGGGTGCTGCCGGCGACCAGCTCCTTGCAGTCCAGGTTGCCACCGCAGCGCCGGGGCGGGATCGTCGAGTGTTCACCGGGCTGCGCCGGTGGCATGCCGAGCACCCCGAGGAACGGCCGCAGCGTCACCGTGTGGCCGAGCTGGTTGCGCCCGGTGCCGGCGGCCGGGTCCAGTTGCCAGGTGTGCACGGTCTCGGTGCCGGCGATGCCGTACCGGTCGCTGTGCGGGGTCAACGCGCTGCCGGCGAGGGTGGTGCCCCACTCGGCCGGCAGCACCTCGTCGACGCGTACCGACAGGGTCGTCCCCGGCCGGGCACCGCGCACCGCCACCGGTCCGACCAGCGCGTGGCCGAACCCCGGCCGGTACGCGGCGTGCCGGGGCCGCTGGTCGTGCGGCCCACCGGCATACGGCCCGGCCGACCACCAGCAGTCGAGGGTACGGACGGTGACCGTGTCACCGGGGTCGATGGTGAGCACCGGTGGATAGTCGGGTGAGAAGTAGCCGTGCAGGGTCCGGGCGTCCGGCTCCAGGGTGTGCCGCATCGCGGCAGGTTACCGCCGACGGGCCAGGTAGCGCAGCGACCGGCCGCCGGCCGGCAGGGTCCACGGTGTCGCGGCAGGCGTATCGTCGGACGGCGTGACCGGTGTGCCGTACTCGTTCTGCTCGTCCTGCGGTGTCGGCTACCCGGCCGATGCCGGCTGGCCCCGTCAGTGTGGCCACTGTGGTCAGCTGGTGTGGCGCAATCCGACGCCGGTGGCGGTCGCGGTGGTCCCGGTCGTCACCGAGAAAGGGCTCGGCGTGGTGGTGCAGCGCCGTGACATCGAGCCGGCGCGCGGCGAGTTGGCGCTGCCCGGCGGGTTCATCGAGTACGGCGAGGACTGGCGTACCGCAGTGGTCCGTGAGTTGCGCGAGGAGACCGGATTGGACGGTGCGGCCGACCAGGTGCGGCTCTACGACGTACGGAGCGTGCCGAGCGGTGCCAGTCTGCTGATCTTCGGCATGCTTCCGCCCCGGCCCGCCAAGATGTTGCCGCCGTCGGCACCCACCGACGAGGCTACCGAGTGGCTGGTGACGACCGAGCCGGTCGAGTTGGCGTTCCCGTTGCACACCGAGGTGCTGACCCGGGTGCTCGACGAGGCGTCCGGGGTCGCGGCGGCCGGTACCCTGACGACGTGAACGACGTTCCTGACCGGCTGCCGGCCGAGCGGCTGCGGGCCTCCGACGCCGACCGTGAGCGGGTGGCCGAGGTGCTGCGGACGGCGGCGGCCGAGGGGCGGATCGACCTGCCCGAGTTGGACGAGCGGCTCACCCAGGTGTACGCGGCCCGTACCTACGCCGATCTGGAGCCGCTCACCCGGGACATCCCCCGCGCGGTCTCCGACGCGGTGGCGCGCCGGGGCGGTGGCGACGTCGCCGTGTCCCGCCCGGCGGGCTGGGCGGTCGCGGTGATGAGCGGGTTCGACCGGCGGGGCCGGTGGGTGGCGCCGGGCGTGCTGCGGGCGGTGGCCTTCTGGGGCGGCGGGCGGATCGACCTGCGCCAGGCGCAGTTCGACGCGAACGTGATCCGGATCCGGGCCTGGGCGATCATGGGCGGTATCGACATCGTGGTGCCCGACGACGCGGAGGTGTCGGTCAACGGCCTGGGTCTGATGGGCGCCTTCGATCAGCGGGCCGCCGGGCTGGGCAGTCCGGGTGGGCCGAGGATCCAGATCAGCGGGTTGGCGTTCTGGGGCGGTGTCTCGATCAGACGGCGGGGCCGGCCGGGACGCTGATCGCCGCCACGATCAGCCCGTTGCGGACGAGCCAGCGACCGGTGAACGCGGTCAGCGGCGCACCGTCGGGCAGCACCGGTCCGGGCACCAGCAGCCGGGCGTCGAACCGCCCGGTTGCCGGGTCGGTCTGGTCGTCGGGTCGGGCGTCGACGTACGCCTGCTCGAAGCCGAGCCACCGCTGGGTCAGCGGGTACCAGGCTTTGTAGACGGCTTCCTTGGCGCAGAACAGCAGGCGTTCCCAGTGGATCTGGGGATGAGTGGCGCGGCGGGCGGCCAACCAGGTCGACTCGTTGGGCGCGGTGATGCTGTCCAGCACGCCGGCCGGCAACGGCTCGTGCGGCTCGGCGTCGATGCCGACCGTGACGAGGTCGGTGGACCGGGCGACCACGGCCGCCCGGTAGCCGGCGCAGTGGGTGATGCTGCCGACGACGCCGGCCGGCCAGCGTGGCTCCCGGCGGGGTCCGGCTGGCACCCCGACTCCGGTGAAGCCCAGTTGGGCGAGGGCCTCGTGGGCGCACCGCCGGGCGGTGCCGAACTCACGGCGCCGCTTGTCGACCGGGTTGCCCAGCGCCGCCTCCTCCTCGGGATAGAGGGTGACCGGCACGCTGTCGTCGAACGCCTCGCGGGCGATGACCGTCGTCGGCAGCAGGTCTTCGATCATCTGGCCCTCCGCGTCACCGGGTCGGGTCGATCAGCACACCCGCCACTGGCCGTTCTCCTCGACCAGTGTGATCACTTGCTGGCGTTCGGTGCCACCGTCGTCGGTGATGTCCACGGTGACCACGCCGGTGGCCTGCCCGTTGGTGCTGGAAACGGTGGTGCCGACGATGTCGTACCCGGTGATCTGCGGGCCGGCCGATTCCCGGTCGACGAACTCGGCCTCGGTCAGCAGGGCCTGCTGCTCGGCGCAGAGCCGCTGGTACGCCCCGGCGTGGTCGCCGGCACGCAGCGCGTCGAGGTGGTCGCTTGCCGCGTCCCGGACCGGGGTGGTGGCCGCCGAGATGGTCTGGTACAGCCAGAAGCCGACACCGGCGGCACCGAGGCAGCAGAGCAGGACGACAGCGAGCACGATCGCGACGACGATCATCGTGGTGCGCCGGCCCCGGCCGGGCTTCGGCTCGGGGGGCGGGGCGGGGGGCGGCGGATAGCTCATGACGCGGATGTTAGATGCCACGCGCCACCCGGCGGACAGCCCGACCAGCCTGCTCAGCCGCGTGCGACCAGCCGTACTCACCCGCGTGCGACCAGCCGGAGCCAGCAGATCACTACGCCCCGGGCGCCGGCCGGACCGGACCGGTCGACCGAGTCACGGGGCAGGCCACCAACTCCTTCGTCCGCACACCCTGCGGTACGGATGTCCGAGGCCGATCAGTTGACCGATCTGGCCGCTCGATCGGTGGTCGGCGGCGGGTTCCGGGTCCCGCCCAGCCCTTGACGTCGAGGGTGCAGGCGGTTAACACTCTCGCAACCGCCGCGTGACAGCGACGAATCGGGCGAGGCCAGGACCGGCATCTCGGAGAGAGGCCGCCGGCAGCGCCGCCCGTCTGTCGCCCCTGACCGGGCGGCCCAGCCCTGTGACCATTCGACGACCCGGTAGCACCGCACCCCGCAATGTTAACGCGAACATCCATCGAGCTCGGCGAGTTGGGACCGACGTCCACCGCCCGCCCGGACCGATCAGGAGGAACACCCGATGCCCCGACGTGCCCGACCGCCGGCCGTCAGACCGGCGCGAACAGCGCTGGCGTCCCTGGCCGCCCTCGCCCTCACCGCCGGCCTGCTGGCCGCCGGACCGACCGCCGCCACCGCTGCCGAGCTGACCGACGGTCTCGTGCTGTGGTACAAGCTGGACGCCGCAGCCGGTACGGTCGCCACCGACGCCTCCGGCAACGCCCGCCACGGCACCGTCCGCGGTGGCGCGGACTGGTCCGGCGACGACGGGCTCGGCTTCAACGGCACCGACACCTACGTACGGCTGCCCGACGACGTGCTGCGCGACCTGACCTCGGTGACCGTCGCGTTCGACGTGTACGTCGACCCGGCGCAGGCCACGCCGTACTTCATCTACGGGATCGGCAACACCAGCGGCGGCACCGGCGACGGCTACCTGTTCGCCACCGGCGACCAGTTGCGGACCGCGATCGCCAGCGGGAACTGGTCCACCGAGCAGAACACCCGGCCGACCCCCGCCCGTAACCTCGCCCGGGGCGTCTGGAAGCACCTCACCTACGCCCAGACCGGCACCACCGGCGTGCTCTACGAGGACGGCGTCGAGATCGGCCGCAACACCGCGGTGACCATCACCCCCGCCTCGATCGGCGGCGGCACCACCACGGCCAACTACATCGGACGATCCGTCTACACCGCCGACCGCTACCTCGACGGCCGGATCCGTGACTTCCGGATCTACGACCGGGCGGTCGACGCCGACGAGGCTGCCGCACTCGGTGCCCGCGCGGCCGCCGGGGTCGTCGCCCGGGACACCGCCGCGCTGGACCTCGGCGACACCAGCGCGGTCACCGGCGACCTGACCCTGCCGGCCGTCGGCGCCGCCGGTTCCACGATCACCTGGGCCAGCAGCGACCCCGACGTGGTCTCGACGACCGGGAAGGTGACCCGCCCGGCGCTGGGCCAGCCGGACGCCACCGCCACCCTCACCGCCACCCTGGCCCGAGGGTCGGTCACCGACACGAAGACGTTCGAGGTGACCGTACTGGCGCAGTTCGACGACGCCCGGATCGTCGCCGCCGCCGCGGCCGCGCTGACCGTGCACGGCGTCGACGACGTACGCGGGAACCTGACCCTGCCCACGACGGGCGCCGACGGCACCACCGTGAACTGGGCGTCGGACGACCCGGCGGTGATCGCCACCGACGGGGTGGTCCACCGGCCGGCACCCGGCGACGCCACCGTCACCGTCACCCTGACCGCCACCGTCACCCGCAACGCGGCCAGCGCCAGCCGCGAGTTCACCGCCACCGTGCCGGCGCTGCCGGCACCGGCCGACCGCACCGGCTACCTGTTCAGCTACTTCACCGGCGAAGGCACCGCCACCGGCGAGCAGGTCTACTTCGCGCTCAGCCAGGGCAACGACCCGCTGCACTGGCAGCAGCTCAACGACGGCCGGCCGGTGCTGACCTCGACGTTGGGCGAGCAGGGCCTGCGGGACCCGTTCATCATCCGCTCCCCGGAAGGTGACAAGTTCTACCAGATCGCCACCGACCTACGGATCCACGGCAACGGCAACTGGGACGGCGCGCAGCGCCACGGCAGCAAGTCGATCATGGTCTGGGAGTCCACCGACCTGGTCAACTGGACCGACCAGCGCCTCGTGCAGGTATCCCCGGACACCGCCGGTAACACCTGGGCGCCGGAGACCTACTACGACCCGACGATCGGCGCGTACGTCGTCTTCTGGGCCTCGAAGCTCTACGCCGCCGACGACCCGGACCACACCGGAAACACGTACAACAAGATGCTGTACGCCACCACCCGCGACTTCCACACGTTCTCCGAACCGCAGGTGTGGGTCGACCCCGGCTACTCGGTCATCGACTCGACCGTCATCGACCACGACGGTGTCTACTACCGGTTCACCAAGGACGAACGCAACAACTCGTCGTCCACGCCGTGCAGCAAGTTCATCCTCGCCGAGACGTCGACGTCGCTGCGCAGTACCGACTGGGAGTTCCTGGCCGACTGCATCGGCCGGGGCGCGATGTCCCAGGGCGAGGGACCGACGATCTTCAAGTCGAACACCGAGGAGAAGTGGTACCTGTTCATCGACGAGTTCGGCGGGCGCGGCTACATCCCGTTCGAGACCACCGACCTCGCCTCCGGGGTGTGGACGCCGTCGAGTGACTACGCGCTGCCGACCAGCCCCCGGCACGGCACCGTCCTGCCGGTCACCCAGGCCGAGTACGACGCGCTGCTCGCCGCGTACGGACCGGACCCCGGGCCGGAGCCGACCGACGGGCTGCTGCTGCACTACGAGTTCGACGAGACCGGCGGCAGCGTCGCCACCGACGCCTCCGGGCAGGGCCGGCACGGCACCTACCAGCGCACCCCCGCGTTCGGCACCGGCGTCGACGGTGGCTCGTTCAAGATGAGCGGCGGCGCCAGCAACTCCACCACCGCGCCGTACGTCACCATCCCCAACGGCGTGTTCGCCGGGGTCACCAGCACCACCGTGGCGACCTGGGTCAAGTGGGACGCCTCCAGCACCGCCAACCAGTGGATCTACGGGTTGGGGCCGGACCGCAACCGTTACCTGTTCAGCGGCCCGAACACCAACGGGGTGCTGTTCTCGGCGATCACCACCGGCAGCTGGCAGGCCGAGAAGCAACTGCGGGCGTCGTCGGCGTTGACCGGCGGCGAGTGGAAACACGTCGCGGTGACCGTCGACTCGGCCACCCGTACCGCCGTGATGTATCTCGACGGCGTCGCGATCGCCCGGGCCACCGACGTGGCCGTGCGCCCGGCGGACCTGCACGACGCCACCGGCGGCAGTGCCGGCTACATCGGACGGTCGCTGTACGGCGAGGATCCGTACTTCGCCGGTGAGGTCGACGACTTCCGGATCTACGGCCGGGCGTTGACCGCCGACGAGGTGTACGCCCTCGGCGGCGACCCGGCGGCGATCACCGGGGCGGCCCTGCCGCAGCTCAAGGTGGACGCGATCGTCGACGCCGAGCTCCATCGGGTGATCCTGCCGGTCCGCCCGGACACCGACCTGACCGCCCTGGCCCCGGAGTTCACCCTGGCCCCCGGCGCGAACGTCGCACCCGCGTCGGGCACCGTCCGGGACCTGAGCGCGCCGGTGACGTACACCGTCACCGGCGCCGACGGTGCCACCGCGACCTGGACCGTCGAGGCCCGGCTGATGCGTTCCCCGGTCCTTCCCGGTCTGTACGCCGACCCGAACATCGCGGTCTTCGGCGACCGGTTCTACCTCTACGCCACCACCGACGGTTTCGCCGGCTGGAGCGGCACGAAGTTCTCGGTGTTCTCCTCGGCGGACCTGGTGAACTGGACCGACCACGGGGTCATCCTGGACCTGGAGACCGACATCTCGTGGGCGGACAACAGCGCCTGGGCGCCGACGATCGCCGAACGCGACGGCAAGTGGTACTTCTACTTCAGCGGTGGGAAGGCCACCGGGGACACCGGTAAGCACCTCGGGGTCGCCGTCGCCGACTCGCCGACCGGACCGTTCCGCGACGCGCTCGGCGAGCCGCTGGTGCCGGCGGGCACGTACCCCGGTCAGATGATCGACCCCGCGGTCTTCACCGACGACGACGGCCGCTCCTACCTGTACTGGGGCAACGGCTACGCCTACCAGGTCGAGCTCAACGACGACATGGTGTCGTTCGACCCTGCGAAGGTCACCTCGCACCGGCCGGCCGGCTACAACGAGGGCGCGTTCGTCATCAAACGGGACGGCCGCTACTACTTCATGTGGTCGGAGAACGACACCCGCAGCGAGGACTACCAGGTGGCGTACGCCGTCGGTGACTCGCCGCTGGGGCCGTGGAGCGAGCGGCGCGGCACGATCCTGCGCAAGGACCTGTCGCTGGGGATCAAGGGCACCGGGCATCACTCGGTGGTGCGGGTGCCAGGCACCGACGACTGGTACATCGCGTACCACCGGTTCGCCATCCCGGACGGCGACGGCACCCACCGGGAGACCACCATCGACCGGCTGGAGTTCGCCGCCGACGGCTCCATCGTGCCGGTGGTGCCGACCCTGGAGAGCGTCACGCCGATCCGGCCGGTCAACACCGCCCCGGTGGTCACCGCCGCGACCGGGCCGGGCGGGCCGGTTCCGGCCGGCACACCCGTCGAGGTCACCGCGACCTTCACCGACTCCGGTGCCGACGACACCCACCGGTGTGTCCTGGTCTGGGGCGACGGTGCCACCGGCACCGGCACGGTCGACGGGTCGACCTGTGTGGCCGGCCACACCTACACCGAGCCGGGCGTGTACCGGCCGACGGTCACGGTGATCGACGACCGGGGTGCCGCGCACACGCTGGCCGCCGGTTTCCTGGCGGTGCACCGCGCCGACGGCGGGCACGTCGCCGGATCCGGCTGGTTCACCTCGCCGGCCGGGGCGTACGTCGCCGACGGGCAGCTGGCCGGACGGGCCGAGTTCGGCTTCGTCGCGGCGGCCGGGCCGGACGCGGCCGGGCCGGACGCGGTGGCGCTGCGGCTGCGGCTCGGGGACCGGGAGTTCACCGCCAGCCGCCACCGGGGGTACGTGGTCGACGGGCCGCAGGTGCGGTTCAACGGTCGGGGCACCATCAACGGTGCCGGTGACTACACGTACATGGTCGGGTTGAACGACGAGGCGCTGCGGGAGCCCGCACCGGGCGACGGCGGCAGGGACCGGTTCTGGATCCGGATCACCGAGACGGCCACCGGGACGGTCGTCTACGACAGCCGGACCAACGCCACCACCACCGCGCTCGGCGGTGGCGCGGTCGTCGTCACACTGGGTTGACGCACGACTGGGTCGCCTTCCCGTGACGGGGAGGCGACCCGGTCAGTTGACGAGTGTCGGGAACGGGCCGACGCGCAGCCGGTAGCGCCTGCGCGTCGGCCCGTTCACCGTCGTGGGTCACTTGGCGAGCGGCTGGCCCTGCTTGTCGCTGAACTTGCCGATCAGGATCATGATGAAGTCGATCAGCGCCCAGATTCCCAGCCCACCGAAGGTGACCAGCATCAGCACGCCGGTACCGATCTTGCCAACGTAGAACCGGTGGGCACCGAACCCGCCGAGGAAGAAGCTGAGCAGCAGCGCGACGAGCCAGGACTTCTGCTCGGTTGCCGGTCCTGCCATGGTCTGCGACATTGTGTTTCCTTCCAACAATGAACCCCGGCCGGCACGACCGCGGCCGAGGTGGGGGTGAGTCGCCGTCCCGACCATCGATCTGGACGACGACGGGGCAGGCTACCGCAGTTCGCCGTGCCGGGTGGCCCCCACCCGGCAACTGCCGGGTCCAGTGGGTGGTCACCGTCGCAGGTGGTGCTTCACCCCGGCACCGTACGGTGTCGGCCGGCCGTCGTAGTCACGGATCAACGGCGGTACGCCCGGGTAGCCGTCGGTGTGCCAGACCGAGCCGAGGAAGCCGATCCGGCGCGTGTCGAGCCAGTCGATCGCCGTACCGACGAACCGGTGCCCGCCGGTGTCCTCACTCACCTCGACCGCGACCAGCGGCACCTCGGCGGCGACCGGCGCGACCTGCTGCTGCCAGCAGGTCACGGTGGCGCAGGCCGCGTCGTCGTCGACCCGCCAGGCGGCGGCGAGGTTGCGGCCGGCCGGGTCGTCCGGCCGGTACGCCAGCCAGCCGGACAGGTCGTTGCCGCCGTCGAGGCCGCCGATCAGCAGGGTGTTGTGGCTGCCGGCGAAGTGCCGGATGTTGTAGATCAGGGTGTCCGCTCCGAACTCCGGCCAGTCGGAGGGCAGGCCGGCCGACGGACGGCCGTCGCGCCACGCCTGCCACGCCGCGTCGGGCGGCAACTCGCCGACCGCCGGGTACGCGTCGCCGTACAGATCGAACAGGATGCTGTTGTCGTCGTCGAAGTGGGCGGCGACGTCCACCCAGAACGTCCGTTGCAACGAGGTCGCCGGGCCGTGCCAGGCCAGGATCGGGGTGATCCCGTGCCGGACGAGCCGCTGCGCGTACCCGCTGATCGCGTCCCGGTAGGCGGCACCCCGGAAGGCCGGCGGGACGGTGTCCCGGCTCAGCCAGCATTCGGGGTCGACCAGAACCCGTACGGCGTTGATCCGCCACCGCCGCATCGCTTGCACCGAGTCGTCGTCGACCGGGCCGTGGAAGATTCCCGAGCCGTCGCGGCAGAGTGTCTCGGCGCCGGCCCGGACCACGCCGCGCAGCTGGTACGGCCGGGGTGGCTGGTCGACGGTGACCAGTTGGTTGCCGGCCATGGTCAGCGCCGGGGCGTGACCGGGCGGCGCGGGGCTCACCACCCGGACGCCACGGACCTCGGCGGTGGCGTGGGTGCCGGCGTCGTCGTAGGCGGTCGCCGTGATCCGCGTCCCGTTGGTCGGCTGGGCACCGTGCCAGGTGAAGGCGTACGGGGCGGTGGTGTCGGTGTGCAGCAGGGTGCCGGCGGAGCGGAACTCGACCCGGGTGATCCGACGCCCGGCGGCTGCGGTGGCATCGGCCGCCACCGGGATCGGCGCGGTCGTGGCGAAGATCTGGTTCATCTGCGGGCTGCGCAGCGCGACGACCGGTGGGAACGATTCGGTCGGCGGGACACTCGGGCTGGGCGGAATGCTCGGGCTGGGCGGCAGGTCGGGGTCCATGTTGCAGGCCTGGCCGTTGAAGTGGTAGCTCGTCGGTGGCGGGTTGGCCACGGAATAGCTGCCACTGAACTGCACCCGCACCGACTCGCCGGTGTCCAGGTGGTACGCCCCGGCGTCGGAGCGCAGCTCGTACGGCCAGGCGAGCGCGCTCAGGACGAGACCTGGCGGCACCTGCCGGTAGGCGGAGTTGATGGTCTGTCGGGCACCCGGAGTGAAGGTGAGTCGCCAGGTGGAGACCGGCGGACCCAGATTGGTCAGTGTCATCCTGGCGATGAACCCGGTCGACCATTCCCTGGTCACCTGGTAGTCGACCGTGCAGGCGGGCGCGGCGTACGCCGGGCGCAGGGCGAACCCGAACACCATGCCAGTGGCTGCCAGGACGGCAGCGATCAATGAGGCGATGATTCGTCGCAATTGAATTACCCCCGTTGCATTGATGAGCGTATTTGCTTTCATCGATGGTCGCCCTCCGCGTACCGCCCGTCAAGGCCACCGCCCACGACCGGGCAGATGGCGCAGGCCGCCCCGGGGTCGCACCGCCCACAGCCGAGTCGCTCCACGTACGTGACGTACTTGACGTACGTGACGACCGGGTGGGACGATCCTTGCGGGAAGGGGGCAGGCATGTCCGCGGTGCACTTCGACAGCTACTCGCAGGCTCGAGCCCACCTCAAGGATCTGCTGGACGCAGCCGATCGGGGCCAGGTGGCGACCGTCAGGCGGGACAATCGGACGGCCGCTATCGTCGATCGGGAGCGGCTGCGTTTCTTCCTTGCCTCGGTGACCCCGTCCGGGGCCCAGGTGGTCGCTGAGTCCGGTGGATGGTCGATCTTCGTCCCTGGACTACCGGTCGCCGCCGACGGGGAGAGCCTCGACGAGGCGGTGGACGAGCTGATTCTCGCCCTGCGCGAGTACGCCGAGGATTGGCAGGACCGGCTCCTCGACGCGCCCAACCACTCGAGCAACTGGGGGCTGGTCCAGCTGATCACCATCAGCAGCGACGATCAGCTTCGCGAGTGGCTGGTCGGGTCGTCCCGGTGAGGTGGCCTACGCCGAACCGTCAGGACCACGAGAAGTTCTGCCATACCGAACAGTGGGTTCGGGTCCGGGACTCGCGCGGACGTACCGGCACACATCACGTCACCTTTGAGCTCAGGTTGGCGGACGGACGCATCCTGCGGACCCGCATCTCCCACCCGGTCGACCGGACCGCGTACGGGCCGAGCCTGTGGAGCCACATCCTGCGCGATCAACTGGACGTCGCCGAGGACGAGTTCTGGGCCTGCACCCGGGACGGGACGCTGCCCAAGCGGAGCGATCCGACGGTTCCCACCGCGTCACTTCCCGCCGAACTCGTTCATCTCCTCGTCCACCGGGTCGGCCTCACGGAACCCGAGGTCGCGGCGATGACCAAGGAACAAGCGGTCGCCCGGCTGAACCGGTACTGGGCTGACGGGTCCTGACGCCGGACCGCCGGGACGCGCCGGTTGATCACCGTTCGTCACCCTGCGTGTCCTGCGTATGGTTACCGGGGCCGGCCGGGACGACGAAGGGACGCCGATGACACCGCGCGACCACGCGTTCTGGCTGCGCGCGCCCGGCGACGGCGAGATCAGACCGGTCGAGGTCGGCCCGCCCGGCCCCGGTGAGGTACTGGTCCGCACCCTGTTCAGCGGGTTGAGCCGGGGCACCGAGACGCTGGTCTTCCGCGGTGAGGTGCCACCCAGCCAGTACGCGGTGATGCGCGCCCCGCACCAGGAGGGCGACTTTCCCGCCCCGGTCAAGTACGGCTACCTCAACGTCGGGCGGGTCGAGCAGGGCCCGGCCGCGCTCGTCGGGCGTACCGTCTTCTGTCTCTACCCGCACCAGACCCGCTACGTGGTGCCGGCCGACGCGGTCACCGTGGTGCCGGAGACCGTGCCGGCCCGCCGCGCGGTGCTCGCCGGCACGGTGGAGACCGCAGTCAACGCGCTGTGGGACGCCGCTCCCCTGCTCGGCGACCGGATCGCCGTGGTCGGCGCCGGGATGGTCGGTGCCACGGTCGCCGCGCTCGCCGCCGGATTCCCCGGCGTCCGGGTCGAACTGGTCGACGTCGACCCTGACCGGGCGCGGGTCGCCGCCGCGCTCGGCGTCGGGTTCGCCCACCCGGACACCGCCACCGGCGACTGCGACCTGGTGCTGCACGCCAGCGCCACGGCTGCCGGGCTGGCCCGGTCGTTGGAGTTGCTCGCCGTCGAGGGCACGGTGGTCGACCTCAGCTGGTACGGCGACCGCCCGGTCACCGTACCGCTCGGCGAGCACTTCCACTCCCGCCGGTTGACCGTCCGCAGCAGCCAGGTCGGGCTGGTGTCGCCGGCCCGCCGCGACCGGCGCGGGTACGCCGGCCGGCTCGCCGTCGCCCTGGACCTGCTCGCCGACGACCGGTTCGACGCCCTGCTGACCGGCGAGAGCGACTTCGCCGACCTGCCACGGGTGCTGCCCCGGCTCGCGGCCGGCGAGCTACCGGCGTCGTGCCACGTGATCCGTTACCCGACTGGAGGATGAAAAATGTTCAGCGTCACCGTCCGTGACCACATCATGGTCGCCCACAGTTTCACCGGTGACGTGTTCGGGCCGGCGCAACGACTGCACGGAGCGACCTTCGTCGTCGACGCGACGTTCAAGCGCACCGACCTCGACAGCGACAACATCGTCGTCGACATCGGCCTGGCCACCGAGCAGCTCAAGGCCGTACTGGCGGAGTTGAACTACCGCAACCTCGACGACGAGCCGGCATTCGCGGGGGTCAACACCTCCACCGAGTGGCTGGCCAAGCTGATCGCCGACCGACTGGCCGACCGGGTGCACGCCGGGGACCTCGGTGCCGGTGCCCACGGCCTGGCCGGGATCAGCGTCACGCTGCACGAGTCGCACGTCGCGTGGGCGAGCTACGAGCGGGCGCTCTGACCCGGATGGTCGTCGTGGTCCTGCCCGCGAACGTGGACGATCCGGCGACGCCCAGCGGCGGCAACGTCTACGACCGGCGGGTCT
This sequence comes from Solwaraspora sp. WMMA2101, assembly GCF_049179175.1. Lineage (NCBI taxonomy): Bacteria > Bacillati > Actinomycetota > Actinomycetes > Micromonosporales > Micromonosporaceae > Solwaraspora > Solwaraspora sp. WMMA2101. The sequence continues at coordinate 1,011,222 of NZ_JBMHMA010000006.1, forward strand.
GCGCCGAACTGGTCGCCGCCGGCTGGCCGGTCCGCGAGGTGGCGCTGCCCGGTGCCTGGCCGCGCCCGGACGCGCCGGCCCGTGCCGCGCTCGGCGACACCCTCGCCGGGCTGCCGGACGCGACGGTGGTGCTGCTCGACGGGCTGGTCGCCTGCGGGGTGCCCGAGGTGGTCACGCCGCACGCCGACCGGCTGCGGCTGGCGGTGCTGGTGCACCTGCCGCTGGCCGACGAGACCGGGCTGGACCCGGCCGATGCCGCCGACCTGGACCGGGCCGAACGCGCCGTGCTCGGCGCGGCGGCGGTCATCGCCACCAGCGACTGGACCGCGCGGCAACTGGCCGATCGGCACGGGTTGCCCGCACACCGGGTCCGGGTGGCGGTGCCCGGCGTCGCCCGTGCTGAGCTGACCGCCGCGGATCCGGCCGGCCGCCGGCTGCTCTGCGTCGCGTCGGTCACCCCACGCAAGGGCCACGACGTGCTGGTCGACGCGCTGGCCACCGTCGCCGACCTGGACTGGAGCTGCCAGTGTGTGGGGGCGTTGGACGCCGCCGGGCACGTCGGGCGGGTCCGGGGCCGGATCGCCCACCACGGCCTCGACGACCGGGTCACGCTCACCGGCCCCCGCCACGGTGCGGCACTGATCGGCAGCTACGCCGACGCCGATCTGCTGATCCTCGCCTCGTACGCCGAGACGTACGGCATGGTGGTCACCGAGGCACTGGCCCGGGGCATCCCGGTGCTGGCCAGCGAGGTGGGTGGGGTGCCGCAGGCGCTCGGGCGCGGCGACGACGGAGTCCTGCCCGGGCTGCTGGTGCCACCGGGCGACCCGGCGACACTCGGCGCGGCGGTGCGTCGTTGGCTGACCGACGCCGACTGGCGGCAGCGGCTGCGGGCGGCGGCGGTGCAGCGGCGGGCGACGTTGCCCGACTGGGCGCGGACCGCCGCCGGGATCGGCGCGGTCCTGCACGACCTGCGACGGCGCTGACGTCGGCCGCACCAGAGCAGGCACCAGAGCCGCACCACACACTCGGCGCGACGGATCCGGCACCGCACGGATCCTGCGCCACACCGGCACGGCGCCGCGTCAGCGGCGGAGGGAGCGCACATGGAGACGATCGAGTCGTCCGGGTACAGCCCGGCCTGGCTGGGGCTGCGGGAACCGGCGGACGCGCAGGCCCGGTCGACCGAACTGGTCGCCGAACTGGGCCGGTTGCTCGCCGGCGGCACCCGGACCGAGGTGCACGACCTCGGCTGCGGCACCGGATCGATGGGCCGGTGGCTGGCACCGCGCCTGGCCGGGCAGCAGCACTGGGTGCTGCACGACCGTGACCTCGAACTGCTGCGGTACGCGGAGGCCGCGATGGCCCCGGCCGCGGCCGACGGCGCACCGGTCACCGCGACGGTCCGCCGCGACGACGTCACGGCGCTCACCGCCGACGACCTCGCCGGTGCCGGGCTGGTCACCGCCTCCGCGTTGCTGGACCTGCTCACCCGCGACGAGGTCGACACCCTGGCGGCGACCATCCTGGCGGTGGGCTGCCCGGCGCTGCTGACCCTGACGGTGGTCGGCGAGGTACGGATGCACCCGGCCGACCCGCTCGACGACGCGCTGTCCGCCGCGTTCAACGACCACCAACGGCGACACAGCGGCGGTCGGCCGCTGCTGGGCCCGGACGCCGTGGAGGCCGCCACCGAGGCGTTCACCCGACGCGGGGCGAGCGTGCTGGTGCGGCCCAGTCCCTGGCGGCTCGGCCCCGAGCAGGCCGAGCTGACCTCCCGCTGGCTCGACGGCTGGATCGCGGCGGCGTACGAGCAGCAGCCGGAACTGGCCGGGCGGCCCGGCGGCTACCGGCAGCGCCGGCTCGCCGCCGCCGCAGCCGGCGAGCTGCAGGTCACCGTCGAGCACCGTGACCTGCTGGTGGTGCCGAGGTGAACCGCAGGGGTCGTCACCGCGTATCTGACAACGGAGGCTCACCAAGGAGGACAGGCATGTACAGGGCGATCGGCCCGTGGCGTACGGTCGGCATCGGCCGTGGCGCGCCGTGATGGGCAGGATCTGGCCCTGGCTACGGCTGGTCGGCGGAATCGCGATCCTGGCCGTACTGGTCTGGCGGCTCGGCACCGGGGCCTTCCTCGACGGGGTACGGGTGATCGAGGCCCAGACGCTGCTGCTCGCCATCGGGATCGGCCTGCTCAGCACGGTCTGCAGCGCGGCCCGCTGGTGTCTGGTCGCCCGGGGCATGGGGCTGCGGCTGCCGGTGCGCACCGCCGTCGCCGACTACTACCGGGCGATCTTCCTCAACGCGGCGCTGCCCGGTGGGGTGCTCGGTGACGTGCACCGGGCGGTCCGGCACGGCCGTACGGTCTCCGACGTCGGTGGCGGGGTCCGGGCGGTGGTGCTGGAACGCACCGCCGGTCAGATCGTGTTGTTCGCGGTCGCCGCGGGTGTCCTGCTGACCCTGCCGGTGCCGGTGCCGGCGGGTGTGGTCACCGGCGCACAGCTCACGGTGGCCGTGGTGGCGCTGGTCGCGGTGACGGTCGGCGTGGTCGCGGTGCTGCGGCGGCGGGCGACCGCGCGATCCGTACGGGCGGAGTCGTCCGTACCGGCGGGTCAGCCGAGGCCTGCGGGTCAGTCGAGGCCGGCTGGCTGGTGGCGGCGGGCCCTGCGGCGTACCGCCACCGATCTACGCGGCGGGCTGCTGGCCCGACGGACCTGGCCGGGCGTGCTGCTGCTGTCCGTGGTGGCGCTCGCCGGTCACCTCGCCACCTTCCTGGTCGCCGCCCGGGCCGCCGGGGCGACCGCGCCGCTGCACCTGCTGCTGCCGTTGATGGTGCTGGCCTTTCTGGCGATGGCGGTGCCGCTCAACGTCGGCGGCTGGGGGCCACGCGAAGGGGCGACCGCGTGGGCGTTCGGCGCGGCCGGGCTCGGCGCGGAGCTGGGTCTGACGGTCGCCGTCGTCTACGGTCTGCTGGCGCTGACCGCGAGCCTGCCGGGGGCCGCCGTGCTGACCCTGCGTGGGCTGCGGAAGATCCCGGTCGGACGGCTGCGGGTACGGCTGCGACCGCAGCCCGCGACGTGACACGACCGGCGGCGGCAGTCGTGGCGGCGGCGCGCCGGCTACCGGTCGCCGAACCGGGGCGACATCGCGTAGCGCAGCAACGCCACGTCGCCGATCTGCCGTACCTCGGCGAGGGTGGCCCGGGAGTCGGCGTGCCACGGGAACCGGCCGTCACCGACGAACCGGGGCGCCCGCGAGTCGCCGACGAAGATCGGGGCGACCACCAGGTGCAGTTCGTCGACCAGCCCGGCGGTGAGGAACTGGGTGTGGATTCGGCCGCCGCCCTCGACCATCAGCCGCCCGACGCCGCGCTCGTGCAGGTCGCCGACGACCCGGAGCAGGTCGACCGGGTCGCCGCAGTCGACGACCGTGGCGACGGCGGCCAGCCGTCGCCGGGCCCGGTCCAGGTGACCGGTCGCGCAGTAGACCAGCTTGTCCACGTCCCCGTGGGTGAAGAACCGCGACCCGGGGTCCAGGTCGCCGCGCCCGGTGACGGTGACCTTCAGCGGGCTGGGCCGCTGCCCCCGGGCCTGCCGCTGGCGGCGCCGGTCCGCCGAGCGGACCAGCAGCCGCGGATCGTCCTGCCGGATCGTGCCCGCCCCGACCAGGATCGCGTCACAGTCGGCCCGGACCGCGTCGACCCGGTCGAAGTCGGCGTCGTTGGACAGCAGCAGCCGCTCGCCGGCGGCGTCGTCCAGGTACCCGTCGATCGACATGCCGCAGCTGAGCAGGACGTAGGGTCGCTCAACCACTGATGGCTCCTCCGCGTCGATCGACAGATAGCCTGCAGGTGAGGCCGGCACACATTCTTCCGTACCGCCCACGCGTCGACACCGGCCCTGCCGATGTCGACGTCGCCGCAGCCCCGTCACCGAAGAGGAAGTACCGATGCTTGAACCGCCGCCCCACGCACCTGTCAACGGTAAGCTCGCCGCCGGTCCGACGGTCGCCGTACCGTCGCCCGCTGCGGTCCGTCGGCAGGTCACGGTGCCGCTGCGGTTCGCTGACGGCTACACCACCAAGGCCCGGGTGTTCACCTTCGACGGGTTGGCCGACCGACGCGAGCACGTCGCACTCGGGCTGGGCGACTGGCGTCAGGTGCTGGACCGGGCCGCCGACGGTGGTGATCCACCCCTGGTACGCCCGCACAGCGAGTGCCTGACCGGTGACGCCTTCGGCAGTCAGCGGTGCGACTGCGGCCCCCAGCTGCGCGAGGCGGTGGAACGGATCGCCACCAGTGGTGGTTTCCTGCTCTACCTACGCCAGGAGGGACGCGGCATCGGGCTGTACGCCAAGCTGGACGCCTACGCGCTGCAGGACGCCGGGCTGGACACGTTCGAGGCCAACGTGGCGCTGGGCCGGGGCGAGGACGAGCGGGACTACACGGTCGCCGCGCAGATGCTGATCGCGCTCGGCGTCCGACGGGTCGCGCTGCTGAGCAACAACCCCGACAAGGCGGCGCAACTCACCCAGCTCGGGGTCACCGTCAGCGAACAGATCCCGACCGGTGTACACGTGTCGGCGGCGAACGTGCGGTACCTGGCGGCGAAGGCCAACCACGCGGCGCACACCATCGACCTGTCGGTGGCCGAGTGATCCCGGCCCGCCCGCCGGGTCGGTATCGGTACCCGGTCGTAATCAGTGGAGGTACGGCCAGCCCGCCGCGTCGTAGCCGAGCCGGTTGATGCCGAGCAGGGCGGCCCCGTTGTCGGCGTAGTAGTGGTAGACGAGGTAGTCACCGTCGGCGTCGGTCAGCACGTCCTGGTGCCCGGGGCCGTTGATCGCGCCGTGTCCGGCCAGGATCTGGGTGCCGCCGCCAGCGGTCATCGGGGCGCCGGAGCGGTCGACGAACGGTCCGGTGACGCTGGTGGAGCGCCCGACCATCACCCGGTAGGTACTGGCCGCGCCCTGGCAGCACCGGTCGAACGAGACGAACAGGTAGTAGTAGGCACCTCGGCGGATCAGCGTGGGTGCCTCGATCGCGGCCCCGCCCCGGCCGGCGAGGGCGCGCACCGTCGCGTCGGCGCGTCGGCCGGTCGCCGGGTCGATGGCGACCATCTTGATGCCGGACCAGAAGGATCCGAAGCTCAACCACCAGCGGCCCTGATCGTCGACGGTCAGGTGCGGGTCGATCGCGTTGAAGTCGTCACTGGTCCGGGACTCGATCACGAGTCCCCGGTCGGTCCAGCTGCCGGACGTCCCGGTGGGGCTGGTGGCCAGGAAGATCGCCGACCGGTTCGAGCCGAACGTGGAGGCCGAGTAGTAGAGGTGGTACTGGTTGTTGCGGTACGTCAGGTGCGGAGCCCAGAGGTTGCGGCTACCACCGGTGTACGGGGTGGTCCACGGCGCGCCGCCGGGGAACACCGCTCCGGCGTCGCGGAAGGTCACCCGGTCGGTGGAGGTCTTCAGCGCGATGTCGTTGCCGGTGTGGGCCAGCAGGTAGCCACCGTTCGGGCGGCGTACCACCGTCGGGTCGTGCACGCCGATGTCGCCGGCCACCCGCATCGGGGCCGGGTAGGTCCCTGGCGGCGACGTGGCCGGTGGCGGGGTCGGTCCGTCGACGGTGCCGACCGGCACCAGTTGCCACTGCTGGTTCTGGCCGTCCCAGTCGGTCCACTGGCTGACCCGCGCACCGTCGGAGGTCGAGCGTTCCCAGACGTCCAGTGCCTTGCCGCTGTGCCGGTTGATCAGCCGGACGTGCCCGCCGGCCGAGTCGGCGAGCCGGAACTGCTGACTGGCCCGGTTCAGGTCCGCCCACTGGACCACCTGTGCGCCGTCGGCGGTCGAGGAGCCACGGATGTCGAGCACCTTGCCGCTGTGCCGGGACCGCAGCCGGTAGTGGCCGTCGCCGGAGTCGACGAACCGCCACTGCTGCCAGGCACCGTCGTTGCGGGCCCACTGCACGATCGGGGCGTCGTCGGTGGTGGCGAGGTCGTAGAGGTCGAGTGCCTTGCCGCTGTGCCGCGCGAGCAGGACGTACCAGGTCGAGGTGTCGACGGTCGCGGCGTACGCGGCCGGCGCGGCGACGACGGGCGCGACGAGGACGGCGCCGGTCAGGGTCGCCGCCAGCGCCGCCAGAGCGCCGGTCAGCCGGGCGTGGCGGCGCCGGGGTGGGTGCGGTCGATGCATCGGTACGGCTTCCTTCCGGTCTGTGTCACCGCGCGGTCGACCGGCGTGGTGACGCCATGCCCGGACGTACCGGAAAGGTAGCGTCGACATCGATTAACGTCAAGATATCAACTAAGTTCGGCCTGGTCGGGGCGGTAGCCATGATCCGACCAGACCGATACTTGGCACCTCGGGTCAGCCGACCTGGCAGGGGGCACCGTTGAGTTGGAAGTCCGACGGACGCGGGTTGCTCGCGCTGTACGTCGCCTGGAAGCCGAAGCTCACCGTACCGTTCGCCGGCAGGTTGCCGTTCCACGCGGCGTTGCGCGCCGTCACCCGCTGGCCGGACTGGCTGACCTGCGCGTTCCACCCGTTGGTGATCTGCTGGTTGCCGGGGAACGTCCAGGTCAGCGTCCAGCCGGTGACCGACGCGCCCCGGTTGGTGACGCGCACGTCGGCCGTGAAGCCGTTGCCCCACTGGTTGACCTGCCAGGACACGCTGCACCCACTGGCCGGCGGTGCGGTCGTGGGCGGTGCGGTGGTCGGCGGAGCCGTCGTGGGCGGAGCCGTCGTCGGCGGCGCGGTGGTGGGTGGGGCGTCGGCGGGCGGGAACCGCAGGATCCGGTCGTCGGTGGCCGCTGGCGTCCCCCGGCCGTCGCGGTTGCTGGTCGTCACCCAGAGCCAGCCGTCCGGACCGTACTCGACGGTGCGCAGCCGACCGTAGGCACCGACCAGCTCCGGGGTCGGGGTGCCGACCCCGCCGGCGGCGTCGAGCGGTACGTTCCACAGCCGGTTGCCGCGCAGTGCGGCCACGTACAGCCGGTTCCCGGCGATCGCGGCGCCGCTGGGCGACGCCTCGGCCGGGGTCCAGACCAGCAACGGGTCCCGGAACCGGGGATCGTTGGCCCGGCCCTCGACGGTCGGCCAGCCGTAGTTGCCGCCCGCGACGATCAGGTTCACCTCGTCCCAGGTGTTCTGTCCGAACTCGGTGGCGTACAGCCGACCCTGCGCGTCCCACGCTAGTCCCTGCACGTGGCGGTGCCCCAGGCTGTAGACCAGCGAGCCCGGCGTCGGATTGTCCGCCGGGACCGTACCGTCGGGGCGCATCCGCAGGATCTTGCCGTTGCGGCTCTGCGGGTTCTGCGCGGAGGCCGTCTGACCGGCGTCGCCCACCCCGGCGTAGAGCATTCCGTCCGGGCCGAACGCGATGCGGCCGCCGTTGTGGATGGTCGCCCGGGCGAGCCCGGTCAGGATCGGCTGCTGGTTCTGCGGGGCGCTGAGCCGGAACCGGGCGATCCGGTTGTCGGTGGCCGTGGTGAAGTAGACGTAGACGTAGTCGTCCTGCGCGAAGGTCGGCGAGACGGCGAGACCGAGCAGTCCGCCCTCACTGACCGGCGTGATGCCGGAGATCGTCACGACCGGCTGCGGCTGCGCGCCGGGCCTGACCCGGACCACCTGGCCGGTGCCGCGTTGGGCGACCAACGCACTGCCGTCCGGCAGGAAGTCCATCCCCCAGGGCACCGTCAGGCCGGTCGCGACCACCTCGGGCCGGGAGAAGTCGAAGTCGCCGAGGGCGAGCAGGCCGGTGGCGCGGTCGGCGGCGGGCACGGTGGCGGCCGTCGCCACTGCGGCGAGCCCGGTCGCCGCCAGCGCTGCGGCCAGGACGGCACCGACCACGGATCTGAGTTTCATGGGCACACCTCTCAGATCGAGCGATCTTCATCAATGTAGCAACGCTCGATGACTGACGCCTCACTCAGCCACGCGTACGCCGTCGACGGGCAAACGAGTCTACTATCGACGGCTCGCATCAGGTTCGTCAGATGTCGACAATCATCGATGTTGCGGGGTGGGCCGAGGCATGCTGAAATGGCTCATATCGCCGCAGCGCGGGGGCAACCGCGTTGAGCGACGGCAGGCTCGGGAGCAGCCCAGGGCTCGGTGGCGATCCAGTGGCGCGGACGCGCACTCACCGACGTGGCGCGAGACGGCAGCACTCCCGAAGCGCCGCACGGCTGTACCGCGCACCTCGACGGCCCGGCGCCACGACACCGACGCAGTTCATCACCGCACCACGACCGGCTACCAGGGTGAGGAGCAACCGATGGCTTTCCAGAAGATCTTCGCGGGGTGGTACCGCAACCGCGTGGTGTGGGTGGCGGCGATCCTGCTGGCGACGGCGACCGGGGCGGTCACGTTGACCGGCGGCGCCGACCGGAACGCGGCACCGGCGGATCTGGTCGGCCAGCTCGAAACCCGGATGCGCGTCCTGCTCGAGCAGGCCGACCCGCAGCAGCACAACCACGCCGGCCACACGGTCGAGCTGGCGGCCGCCACCCAGCAGCAGACGGTGATCTGCGGAGTCCGCATCTACGGCTACGAGCCGGCCGACGTCACCGCGCTCGCCGAGGTGCGGACGGTCTACGGCTTCCACCTCTGCGGGGTGGCCGAACCGCAGCGACCCTGGGACGTGGCGGTCAAGCTGGCCGGTCCGCTGATTCTGGACATGTCCACCGAGCCACCGGGCATCGAGGTGGTCGAGGCCACCGCCGACGTCATGTTCGTCGACCGGCTGCGGCAGATGTTCCCGGACAAGTACGCGGAGCTGGCGATCGCGGAGGCACTGACCGACTCCGAGGCCGCCGACCTCCGCCGTCGCTACGACGCCGCAGCCGGGATCTGACCTGGTCCACCGGTACGGGCGCCGACCCTCACCGGCGGGCCGCAACACACCCGTCCACCGACCGGGCGAACCCGCCAAGATTAGACATAGATGATCATTGATATTTGAATCCCTGGATGTCATAGTTTGCTGGGAGCGCTCCCGCCCGATCTCGCTCCGAGAAACGGAGGATCCACAGTGCGTCTACTCACGTCCGACCGGTCCGACGGACCCACCCGGACCCCCGCCCGCAAGTCCCTGCGAGTCCTCGTCCTCGTGTCGGCCCTGATGGTCGCCATGCTGCCCTGGACCGGCGCGGCCCAGGCCCACGGCACGATCATCAACCCGGCAAGCCGCGCCTACCAGTGCTGGAAGAGCTGGGGCAACCAGCACACCAACCCGGCGATGCAGCAGCAGGACCCGATGTGCTATCGCGCGTTCCAGGCCAACCCCGACACCATGTGGAACTGGATGAGCGCGCTGCGCGACGGCCTCGGCGGCCAGTACCAGGCCCGCACCCCGGACGGGCAACTGTGCAGCAACGCCCTCTCCCGCAACGACAGCCTGAACCAGCCCGGAGCGTGGCGGACGACCACCGTCGGCCGTAACTTCACGGTTCAGCTCTACGACCAGGCCAGCCATGGTGCCGACTACTTCCGGGCCTACGTCACCAAGCAGGGGTTCAACCCGGCCACCCAGCGGGTCGGGTGGGGCAACCTCGACCTGATCGCGACGACGGGCCGCTACGCGCCGTCGCAGAACATCTCGTTCAACGTCTCCGTCCCCAGCGGGCGCTCCGGAAACCACGTCCTCTTCGTGATCTGGAAGGCGTCGCACATGGACCAGGCGTACATGTGGTGCAGCGACATCAACATCGTCTGACCGACACCCGGCACCACCCCGGCCCAGGACCGCTGCGTCCTGGGCCGGATCGCGTCGCGGACACCCGGCACCCGGCACCCGGCACCCGGCACCCGGCACCCGCGATACCGCCGCACGCATTCGGCAACGAGTCGATCTCGGTTCAGACGAGGTCGGGTCACGATCCGAGCATGGTCACGTCACGGGGACGATCCACGCGAACCCTCGGTCCCACTCACCGCATCAAGAAAGGGAGTGCGGATGCCCTGTCGCGGGCACCGGCGCCGACGACGGCCGCCGGCGAAGGTCCGCCGCCGACACCGAGCGAGGATCGATGGGACTGGTCCACCGGCGGGCCCGGGCAGCAACGGGGTTGTTGCTCGCGGCGGCCGCAGCGGCGTCGCTCGCCATCGTCGCGCTGACCGGTCTGACCGGGTACGGCCGGCAGGTGGTCGACGCCGGCACCCGCACCGCCGTCGACTCCGCCCCGGCCCGGGAGCGCTCGATCCTGGTACGGGGACCGGCCGGCCGGTCGACGACCGAGCTCGCCCAGCGCGACGCCGCCCTCCGGGCGGCCATGGCCGACGGGGTCGGTGGCCGGCCCACGGTGGTGACCGCCGCCGGCTACGCCACCGGACGCCAGTTCACCAGCCCGACCGGTGAGGCCACCCCGGACGCCGACGACGTCGTCTACGCCTCCGTGGGCTTCCTCGACGATCTGACCACGCACGCCGCGCTCGTCGCCGGGGCCTGGCCGGCAGGATCAGCCGCCGGCGACGGCGCCCTGATCCAGACCACGCTCGCCGAGCCCACCGCCGACCTGCTCGGAATCGAGGTGTCAGACCGGGTCTCGGTCCTGGACCGGCTCACCGGCCGCACCACTGACCTGCAGGTCACCGGGGTCTGGCGGGCGGTCGACCCACAGGACACCTTCTGGCGGCTGGCACCCGACGCGGTCACTGGCGCCGAGGCCACCGCACAGTCCGTGGGCAGCACCTACGGTCCGCTGGTCGTGCACCGTACCGACTTCGACACCCACTTCGCCGCCAGCGCGTCGGCAGCCTGGCTGATCGACCCGGACCTGACCGGGCTGGCCAACGCCGACCTCCGCCAGCTACGGGCCGCTGCGGTCGAACTGCCGCAGGAGCTACCGGAGATCACCGGACTCGGCTCCGCGGCGTCAGTCGACACCGACCTGCCTCGGCTCATCGACCGACTGCACCGGGCGAGACTGGTCGGTGCGTCGGCGTTGGTGACGCCGGTGCTGCTGGTGGCCATGCTCGCCGGCTACACCCTGCTGCTCGTCGCCCTGCTGCTCGTCGCGCGCCGGCGCGACGAGACGGCGTTGCTGCGTGCCCGGGGTTGTGGACCCGGCCGGCTGGCCGGCATGGCGCTGCACGAGGCGGCTTTGGTCGTGCTGCCGGCCGCGCTGATCGCGCCCCCCGTCGCGGTCATGATCGTCGGGTACGCCGGTCGGCTGCCCGCCGTCACCGCCGTCGGCCTGCGGGTCCAGCCTCAGTTGGACGGCGCCACCTGGCTGGTCGCCGGGTCGGCGGCGGCGGGCTGCATCCTCGCGATCGTCGCACCGGCGCTGCGCGGCGGCGGCACGTACACCAGTGAGCTGGCAGCACATTCCCGGCCCCGACGGGCGGTCCTGCAACGAGCCGGCGCGGACCTCGCCCTCGTCGGCCTCGCCGTGCTGGCCTGGCTGCAACTACGCCAGTACGCGTCCCCGCTGACCGCGACCGGCGCCGGCCTCGGCATCGACCCGCTGCTGGCCGCCACACCGACGCTCGCGGTGCTCGCCGGGACCGTACTGGCGCTGCGGCTGCTCCCGGTCGCCGCCCGGCTCGCCGAACGACTGCTCGACCGACGGAGCTGGCCGGCCGCGCTGCTCGGCACCTGGCAGGCCAGCCGCCGACCGCACGCCGGGCCGGTGCTGCTGCTCGCCCTGGCCGTCGCGGTCAGCACGTTGGCCTGGAGTCTGTCGAGCACCGCCGGACGGTCCCTGGCCGATCAGGCAGACCATCTGGTCGGTGCCGACCTGCGGCTGGTCGAGACTGCGGGTTTCCCGCCGGAGGGTCGGCTCGGGCAGCTCGCCGACCTGCCCGGCGAGCCGACCGTACTGCCCACCTGGCGGGACACCCTGCGGCTCGGTCCCGTCGCCGCCGCGGCGTCGCTGGTCGCCATCGACACCCGGGCGGCCGCCGGGGTGCTGCGGGTGCGCGACGACCTCGCCGGTGGCTCCGCCGCCGCGCTGCTGAGCGGGGTGACCGACGACCGGGCCGTCGCGCCGGTGACGGAACTGCCCGCCGACGCGGTCCGGCTGACCGGCCGGATCGACACCACGCTGCGTACCGAGACCGACGATGACCGGCCAACGCGGATCCGCAGCTACGCGGTGTTCGCCACCGCCGCCGGATACCGCCGGATCCTGCTCGGCGTCAGCGCCGACCGGGCCCCGCTGCGCTTCGCCGTGGAGGTGCCCACCGACGCCGGCCCGGTCAGCCTGGCGGGTTTCCAGGCCAGTGGCGAAGGCGTGCCTGGCACCGTACTGACCTGGCGGCTGGCCCAACTGCGGGCGGTGTCCGCAGCGGGACCCGCCGACGGCGTACCGCTGCCGCTGGCCGACACGGACTGGCAGGTCGTCGACGCCGGGGCGGAGGCACAGCCGGTCCGGTCCACCGGCGACGCCCTGACCGCCGACTACCAGTCGCGGAGCACGGTGAGCTCGACGTGGCGGGCCGTACCCATCCGGATCGGGGTGGCCCGTGCGCTGCCGCCGCAGCCGGTACCGGTGCTGGCGACCCCGGCCACGTTGACCGCACTCGACCTGACCGTGGGCGACGACACCCGGCTGTTCCTGGCCAGTGCACAGGTGCCGGTCCGGATCACCGGCGTCGTGCAGGCGCTGCCGGGTGACACCGCACCCGCCGCCGTACTGGCCGATCTGCCCGCCCTGGCAGCCCGGCTGTTCCATGGACATGGCGTGGTGCGACACCCGCAGGAGTGGTGGGTGCGGACCGGGTCGCAGCCCGCCGACCAGGTGACCGCTGCGGCCAGAGCCCTCGGCGGACTGCAGGTGCTCGACCGGCGGTCCGTCGCCGACGACCTCGCCGACGACCCGTACCGGGTCGGTGCCCAGTCGGCGTTGTTCGCCGCCGCGCTCGGCGCACTCGGGCTGGCCGGCATCGGCCTGGCCGTGGACCTGCGGGCCACCGCCCGCCGGCGCCTGGCCGAGCTGGCGGTCCTGCGTACCCTCGGAGCCGGCCGTCGGATGCTGGCCCGCGCGCTGCTGGCCGAACAGACGTTCCTCGCCGCGATGGGGGTGCTGGTGGGCGTCGTGGTCGGCCTGGCCGTCGCGGCGACGACGGCACCACTGGTGATCCTCACCCCGGCGGCTGACCGTCCGATACCGGAGCCGGTGCTTGCGGTGCCCTGGTTGCCGGTGACCGCGACCGCCGTCGGACTGCTCGTGCTGGCGTCGGCGACGGGTCTGCTGGTCACCGCCGGGCTCCGCGACCGGATCGACGTCTCGCTCCTGAACGCGGGTGGCGACCGGTGAGCGCCCTCGGCCGCCGGCTCCGCGCGTACGCCGGTCACATCGCGCTGCTCGCGGCGCTGGGCACGGTGGCGGCCACGATGGTGACGGCGGTGCCACGGGCGGCCAACACCGCCGTCGACCAGGCGCTGCGGCCGCACCTGTCCGCGATGCCACACCTGGCCCGTGACCTCGTCCTCACCGAACGGCCGACCATCGCCCCCGGCCCGGGAATCGTCACCCCACCGGTCGACTCCGCCGCCGGGCAGCGGCGGACCGGTACGCTGCGCGACCAACTGCCGCAGCCGGTCCCGCAGCTGGTCGGATCCGCCTGGTACGCCGCCGCGATCGGCCCGGACGGCGTCGACGCCCGCGCGGACGCACCACCGTTCCAGCGCAACCCGCCGCCGGTGTTCGGGCTCCGCGCCCAGACCGGTGTGCGGGAGGCGTCGCGGCTGGTCGCCGGCGCGTGGCCGGCGTCCCCGGGTGACGCCGGCGCGGCAGGTGATGCCGCGCCCACCCAGATCACCATCTCCCGGCAGGCGGCCGGGACACTGTCCCTGCGGATCGGCGACGTGCTGCAGATCTCCGGCGGAGCGGGCAACAACACGGCCCGGCTGGAACTTGTCGGGCTGTTCGAGCCGCTGGACGCCGCCGACCCGGTCTGGGACGACCTCACCTACGCGTTGGCACCGCTGCGCCCGGTCCTCGACCGGGACCCCTGGTACCTGGCGGCGGTGACCGACTGGACCGGGCTCGACGCCGCCGCCCGCACGCTGGGCATCGTCCGGTACGAGTGGCGGTACCGGATCGCGACCGACCGGATCGACGCCACGCACACCGGGCCGCTCGCCAGTGCGGCGGCCGCCGCCCGCCGAACTCCGCCGGACGGGACCACGCTGACCAGTTCGCTCGACACCGTACTGGCCGATTTCGACGGGCAGGTCCGCGCCGCGCGGGCGCTGCTGGCCATCGTCGGCGCCGGGTTGTTCGCCTGCCTGTTCGGACTGATCTGGCTGGCCGCCGGCCTGCAACTGCGCCGCCGCGCCGACGAACTGTCGCTGCTGCGGGCCCGGGGCGCTGCGGTGCCGGCCCTCGGCCGGTACGTCCTCGTCGAGTCCGTCATGGTGGCACCGGCCGCGGTCGTCGCCGGCTGGCTGCTCGGCTCGGCCGTGCCGGGCCGCCCCGGCGCCGACGAGCTTCCGCTGCTGCTGGTCGTCGCGGCGCTCACCACCGCAGCCGTGCCGGCACTGCTGGCCGCGCGTACGACGGCCGCCGCCGGCACGGTCCGACACGGCGGTACGCCGTCGGCGGTCGACGCGGACCGGGGCGACCTTGCCCGGCGGCGGTCCTCGCCAGGTCGGCTCACCGCCGAACTGAGCGTGGTGCTGGTGGCCGTCGGCGGACTGTGGCTACTGCGGCGGCGTGGCCTCGAGGCCACCGACGGCGGCGTCGACCCGTTCCTGGTCTCGGTACCGGTGCTGCTCGCGGTCGGCGCGGCGCTGGTCACCCTGCGGACGCTCCCGTGGCCGCTACGGCAGCTGGACCGGCTCGCCGCCCGCACCCGGGGAGCAGTGTTCTTCCTCGGCCTGGCCCGCGCCGGGCGTGGCGCGCCGGTCACTCCTGGTCCGTTGGCCGTGCTGGTGACCGCCGTGAGTGTCGGTCTGTTCAGCGCGGTGGTGGCGACCACCATCACCGACACCCGGGACCGGGTCAGCGACCGGGAGGTCGCCGGGGACGCCGTGGTCACCGGCTTCGGCTTCGCCGTGGACACCGGCGACGAACTCGCCGCGCTGCCCGGGGTGGCGGCGGTCGCGCCGGCGGTGCTGGCGACGAACCGGCAACTCGTCGCCGCCGTCGGCGCCTCGGCCCAGGAACTGGGCCAGGCCCAGGTGCTGGTGGTCGACGTACCCGCCCTGGCGGAGGTGGCCGAGGTCAGCGGGGTCCGGCTCGACCTGCCGGCCGTACTGCGCGACGCCGTGGCGGACCCGGCCGGCGGCCCGGTGCCGGCGGTCGTCTCACCGGACATCGCGCGGCTGCTGGCCGAGGATCTGCCCGACGGCACCACGGAGGTTCTGGTCGACGTGCAGGGGCGTCGGCGCGGTTTCTCGGTGGCGGCCGTCGCCGACGGCTTCGCGGGGCTGCCGGTGGATGCCCGTGGGTTCGTCGTGCTGCCGATGCAGGCGCTGACGGTGCCGCCGTACCAGCCGGTCGTGCCGCAACGATATCTGCTGGCCGGTGACGGTTTCGACCCGGCCGCGGTGGTCGCGCTCGCCGACGCCGGACAGCGGCAGCGGATCGCCGAGGTGGTGGGCACCGCGCCCGACGATCTGCCCCAGCCGGCCACGCTCACCACCTGGTCGGCACACCGTCAGGCGTTGGAACGCACCGGCGCGAACGAACTGCTCAGCTTGGTCTTCACGCTGGGCACCGTCGGCGCGGTGGTGCTGGCGCTGGTCACCGTCGGGTTGGCGGTGCTCGCCGGGTCGACGACCCGGGGGCGGGCGCTGTCCCGGCTGCGCACGATGGGGCTGTCCCGCCGGCAGGGGCAGCTGCTGCTGGTATACGAACTCGTACCGGTCGTGGGCGCGGCGGTGGTAGCCGGCGGCGCGGTCGGGGTGGTCCTGCCCCGCCTGCTCGATCCGGTCCTGGGCCTGGCGGCGTTCACCGCCGGGGTGGCCGCGCCGCCGCGCTTCGATCCGGTGGTGATCGTCGGCGTGCTGGCGAGCGTGACCGTCGGGCTCACCGCGGCCCTGGTGATCGACAATCTGGTGCACCGCAGCGCCCGACTCGGGCGGGTGCTGCGGGTGGGAGGAGACGACCGTTGACCACGACCGAAACGCCGGACCTGGCACAGTTGCAGCGAAGGGCCGCCGAGCGGGCCGCAGTCCGGGCCGGCGGGATGGACCGGCTCGACGGGCACATCGTCTGCGAGGGCCTGGTCCGCATCTTCAAGGCCGACGGGATCGAGGTCGTCGCCCTGCAGGGCCTGGACCTGTCCGTCGAGCGCGGCGAACTGCTCGCCATCGTCGGCGCCTCCGGCTCAGGCAAGTCGACGCTGTTGAACATTCTGTCCGGGTTGGACACACCGACCGCCGGGGTGGCCCGGGTCGCCGGGGTGAACCTGCTCGGAATGTCGGCGGCCACCCGGCTGAGGTACCGACGGCGCACCGTCGGGTTCGTCTGGCAGCAGACCAGCCGCAACCTGCTGCCGTACCTGACCGCCCAGGAGAACGTCGCGCTGCCGATGACGTTGGCCGGTCACGCGCGGGGGCGGGCCGCCCGGACCAGGGCCGGTGAGCTGCTGGAGCTGGTCGGGATCGCCGACTGCGCGGAGCGACGGCCGGACCAGCTCAGCGGAGGCGAGCAGCAACGCTGCGCGGTGGCGGTGGCCGTGGCCAACGACCCGGAGGTGCTCTTCGCCGACGAGCCGACCGGCGAGCTGGACGAGGCCACCGCCGGGGAGGTCTTCGCCGCGTTGCGGACGATCAACGCCGAACTGGGGGTCACCATCGTCGTGGTCACCCATGACCGCGCCGTCGCCGGCCAGGTCCGCCGGACCGTCGCGATCCGCGATGGCCGGACAGCCTCCGAGGTACGCAGGTCCGCCCGCATCGGGCGCGACGGGGTCACCGAGACCGTCACCGAGGAGTACGCCGTACTGGACCGCAGTGGACGGCTGCAGTTGCCGGCCGCGTTCGTCGACGCGCTGTCCCTGCGGGACCGGGTACGACTGAACCTGGAACCCGACCATGTCGAGGTCCGCTCCGGTGACGTCGAGGGCCGCTCCGGTGACACGGACGCGACGGAGGAGCGACGGTGAGCGACGAGATGGTCCGGGTCGACGGCGTGAGTCGCGACTTCCACGGCGGTGGCCGGGTGGTGCACGCGTTGCGGGACGTATCGCTGCGGGTGGGCCGGGGCGAGCTGGTCGCCGTACAGGGCCGGTCCGGGGCCGGCAAGACCACCCTGCTGAACCTGATCGGCGGGCTGGACCAGCCGACCGCCGGTACGGTGTGGGTCGCCGGCCGCGAGGTGTCCGCCGCCACCGAGGCACAGCTGATGGAGTTGCGCCGGTCGACCATCGGCTTCGTGTTCCAGTCGTTCGGGCTGATCCCGATCCTGTCGGCGGCGGAGAACGTCGGGGTGCCGCTGCGACTGGCGAAGGTGCCGTACGCCGAACGCGAACAGCGGGTCGCGCTGCTGCTGGAGCTGGTCGGCCTCGGCGGCCAGGCGAGACAGCGACCGTACGAGCTGTCCGGCGGTCAGCAGCAGCGGGTGGCGATCGCCCGCGCGCTCGCCAACGACCCGCCGTTGCTGATCGCCGACGAGCCGACCGCCCAGCTCGACTCCGAGACGGGCCGGTCGATCATGGACCTGATCCGGTCGTTGGTACGGGCCCGTGGCATGTCCGCGGTGGTCGCCACGCACGATCCGGAGCTAATCGAGCTGGCCGACCGGGCGGTGTCGTTGCGTGACGGCGCACTGGTCGACCCGGTGCCGGCTGCCCGGTCGGGACCCGGCCCCGCCTCGATTCCCGCCCCGGCAGGTACCTAGCCGACCATTGACATCCCGCCGACACCCGGCTGTGACTTGCGCCACAGTAATCGATGTACGTCGATTTATAGCTCCCGCAGTCCTGGCCAGATCAAGCGGAAGACGGTGACATGATGGACGAAACACCCGGTGCCAGCTCGACCCGCAGGCGGCGCGGCCGGATCAGACTGCTGGTCAGCACCGCCTGCGCCGCCCTGCTGGCGGTCACGGTGACCGCACCGGCCAGCACCGCCCACGCCGACGCGGCCGGCACCCGCCCGGTCGTCACCACCAACCAGACCGGCACCCACGACGGCTACTCCTACGCCTACTGGAAGGACATGGGCGACAGCACCATGGTCCTGGGCCCGCAGGGTCAGTACAGCGCCCGGTGGACCGGCATCAACAACTGGTTCGGCGGCAAGGCATGGGCGACCGGCGGCCGGCGGACCTTCGACTACTGCGGCACCTTCCACCCGGGCGGCAACTCGTACCTGGCCCTGTTCGGATACACGACCAACCCGCTGACCGAGTACTACATCGTGGAGAACTGGGGCACCTACCGTCCGACCGGTACGCCGATGGGCACCGTCGTCAGCGAGGGCGGCACCTACGACATCTACCGCGCGCAACTCGGCGTCGGCAGCACGCCGTACTACCGGTACTACAGCGTCCGCCAGCAGAAGCGCTCCGCCGGCACCATCGACACCGGCGACCACTTCGACGCGTGGGCGCAAGCCGGGATGCGCCTCGGTACCACCATGGGCTACATGATCATGGCAACCGAGGGGTACCAGAGCAGCGGATGGTCCCAGGTCACGGTGGACGGCACCCCGACCGGCCCGGCGCGGTGCGCCCCCAGCCGTACCTGACGAGCGCACCCCGGCAGCCTCCACTATCGGCGTTCGTAGAAGGTGATGCTCACCCCGCCCGGTGCGAAGCCCGGATCGGAGCTCAGCCAGGTGTCGGCGTTCAGGAAGGCGTACGGGCCGGCCGCCCGGGTCTCGAAGGTCGGCACCAGCCGGCCGAACTGCCCACAGTTTCGGACCAGGATCAGCTCACCGTCACTGGTCGACAAGGTGTACCGGGCATCCAGGGTCGTAGCCGAACCACTGAGCTGGTAGTCCGCTCCGCCGGCGAGGATCGACCCGGTCACCCGGCCGCTGAGTGTCCCACCGGTGATGGGAATGATCGTGCGGGTGCCGCGTTTGCTGGCACCGACAGCGAGGGTGGAACCGAGCGTGACAGCGGCGGTGAACACGCTGGCGCCCCGCGTGCCACTGCCCGTCGCGCAGTTCCAACTCTGGTGGGGCAGGCCGACGGGGTCCGTGAGCTGGACCTGCGGGGCGGTCGGGGAGACACCGGCGACGTCGTAGATGGCGAGGGTTCCAGTGTTGGTCGCGGTGTCGACCGTCCGGGTGCCGACGAACGTGCCGGAGTTGAGCCAGGCGTGCGGGCTGGAGTTCGGTGCCTCGAAGTCGGGCACGATCCGGACCGGGGCGCCACCGGCGGGGGCTGCACCGCAGCTGCGCAGGTAGATGAGGGTGCCGTCACTGGCGCGCAGCACGTTGATCTGCTCGACCTCCAGCGCCCCGTTGGTGAGGGTGAGCTCCAGGTCGAGTCCGCCGGTGAGCACGGTGCCGCTGAGCCGCTCCACCATGAACGATCCGCCCGTCACGTCGAGCAGACGGCGATGGCCGTACGGAGTGGTGCCCACCTCACGGACGGCACCAAGTCGGGCCGTCACGGTCAGCACCAGCCGACCCCGCGTCGGGGACACGATGCCTGTGGGCATGCCGCACGTCCAGGAAGGGTCAGGCACGATCGTCGGCTCCGTCCCACCGGGCGACGTGCTCGGGGTGGGCGAGGTCGGCGGCGACGGCGTGCTGCTCGGTGTGGGTGTGGGGCTCGGCGTCGGCGATTGCGGCGCGGACGGTGAACCCGACGGGGTCACGCTACCCGTGCACGGCGTGCCGTTGAGCGCGAAATCGGTCGGAGCCGGATTGCTGGCGTTGTTCCACGATCCGTTGAAACCGATCGCCGTGCCCGCTCCGGTGGCTAGGCTGCCGTTCCACGCCGCGTTGACGACGGTGACCTGCGTGCCGGCCTGACCCACGGAGCCGTTCCAGAGCTGGGTGACCTGTTGTCCGGCGGCGAACGACCAGGTCAGCCGCCAACCGCCGATCGGGTCACCGAGGTTGGTCACGGCGACGTTGGCACCGAATCCGCCCGGCCACTGGCTGGTGACCGTGTAGGTCACCCGGCACCCGGTGGCGGCGTACGCCGAGGTGGCGATGCCACCGACGGCGACGGTGACGGCGACGGCGATCGCCGCGACGAGCAGGCGCCTACCGTGGGCGACGATCCTCATCCGACCCTCCCGCAACGACCACCCGACGCCAGGCACGAAGGGTTACGTTGCAGAAAGTGTCCCGACCGGACAAGAATCTGTCAATCGACGGTTCCCGATCTATGCAGGTGCGGCGACCAGCAGGTAGGCCCGGTCCGATCAGATGACCCCGCTCCGCCGTGTCCTCGTGCCGATCGGTGCCACTCTCCTCGCGGCAGCCATCGCCACACCCGCGACGGCCGCGCCCGCCCCGACGCTCCTCGAGAGCGCGCACGTCGGCTTCGACGATCCGAACACCAGCCGGACCCTGACCGTCGACCTCAGCCGCATCGACGGGGTGGCCCAACTGGATGTCGAATACTGGTCCCGCTCCTGCACCGAATCCGCTGGCCTGGAGACCTGCGAGACGATTTTCCGGCAGGCGTACGACCAGACGCCGTCACGGGCCAGGATGTCGCTGCAGGGCGCCTCGGCCGCCGGGGTGGTGACCTACTCGCAGACCGTGCGGACGTGCACGTACGGACCGGTCGACGAAGCGGGCGAACGCCCGGAGTCGTGCACGGATGCCCCGGAGACCATGGGCACGACCAGCGTGAAGATCACCTGGACTGGGACCGGCGAGGTGGTTCAGGAATTCCGGACTGACGAGGAGGGCACCCGCTACGTCACGCAGCGGCGGACTGCCGCCGTAGTGGGCACCGCGTTCGGCGAGTCGTTCCCGGTCGAGCAGTCACTGATCACGTCGCTGGGCCGCACCTGGAAATTCCCGGCGGCCTGACCGGCACTGCCAGCAGGCCCAGGCCATGCCGAGGAGACAAGTCTCCGATCTTGGCCCGGGCATTCGGGGCACCCCGGGAAGGGCCGTGACAGCAGCAGGCCCGCTACCGGATCTCCGGCAACGGGCCACGTGACGTGCTCGTACAGCTGGTGGGCGATACTGGGTTTGAACCAGTGACCTCTTCCGTGTCAACATTGCCCGGACACCGGCCGTGACCTGCTCAAACGCGGTTCGGGCAGGTCACGACGAGTCCCCTGAGCGCCGCTGACATCCGTTCGACGCCGCTCACGCCCGGTCGCCGCACCCCATGATCCAACCCGCCAGGCAGGACAGCCCGGAGCACCACACCCGCGACTTCCCGATCACCCCGACAGACATTGCCCAACGCTCCCCCGCCCACCCGGATCACTGCACCCCGGCCAGCGCAAACACCCCCACCTGCGCGGAGCACTCATACCGCTACCACGTGGACGACGCGCCGATTGAGGCGGCGTTGACAGCCGTCGGACTCACCACCTGATGATCAAGCAGCTACTTTGAGTGTCGGAGACGCGACAGCTCGGATGACTTCTTGTCATGTCGACAAAAAGCTATGGTCGAGCGGTGCCCGACAACACTTGGGAACCACCCCGAATCCTGCTCACTGTCGATCTCGTGATCCTCACCCTGCGCGATGGCCGTCTACACCTGCTTCTCGTGCGGCGCGGCGTCGAGCCGTTCGCCGGGCAGGCGGCGCTACCTGGTGGATTCCTCGCCGATGAGCGCGAGGACATCCTCGGCGCCGCCCGCCGGGAGCTACAGGAGGAGGCAGGACTCACCGACATCCCGCACCTGGAGCAGCTCGGTACATACGGCGACCCCGACCGTGACCCTCGTGGACGCGTAGTCTCCATCGCCCACCTCGCCGTCGTGCCGCGCCTTCCCGAGCCCATCGCCGGAACCGACGCCGCAGCCGCCGAGTGGACGCCGGCCGACGATGTACTCGCCGCGCGGGTACCGCTCGCCTTCGACCACCTACGCATCGTCGTCGACGGGGTGGAGCGTGCCCGTTCCAAGTTGGAGCACACGGGACTCGCGACCGCTTTCTGCCCCGAGGTCTTCACCCTCACGGAGCTGCAGCAGGTCTACGAGGCCGTCTGGGGCACGCCGCTCGACCCCCGCAACTTCTACCGCAAGGTCCAGGGCACGAAGGGCTTCGTTGTCCCCGCCGGTCCGCCGCGCGCCACAGGCACCGGCCGCCCGGCCCGCGTCTACCGCGCTGGTCCGTGCCAGAACCTCTACCCACCCATGATCCGCACGGCTTCGGCCGTCACACCCAGAGGAAATGAGAGATGACCAGACCTGTGGTCGTGCTCACCGCACTGGACCTCGAGTACAACGCAGTCCGCGAACGTCTCACGAAAGTCGAACCGCACGTTCATCCGATGGGCACGCGATTTGAACGTGGCACGGTGACCGGAGGCTCCTGTGAGATCATTCTCGGCCTTGTCGGCAAGGGTAACCACCCTTCTGCCGTCATCGCCGAGCGCGCCATGACCGAGTTCGATCCGGAAGCGGTCATCTTCGCCGGCGTGGCCGGGGCGCTCTGGCCCTCTATCGGCCTCGGCGACGTCGTCGTGGCCACCCACGTGTACGCCTATCACGGCGGCACCAGCGAGAGCGATGCGTTCCGCACCCGACCTCGTGTGTGGGAGATCCCCCATGTCTGTGATCAGCTCGCCCGGCACCTTGAGCGGGAGCGGCGCTGGGCGCAGGGCCTCGCCGGAGGAGCGCCCCGTGTGTGGTTCGGCCCGATCGCCGCCGGAGAGGTCGTCCTCGATTCAGCGTCCTCGCCCGAGGCGACGCGCATTCGTGATCATTACAACGACGCGTTGGCGGTGGAGATGGAGTCCGCCGGGGTCGCCCAGGCCGCCCACCTGAACCGCTCTCTGCCGGCCGTTGTCGTCCGCGGTATCAGCGACCGTGCCGACGGGACCAAGGTCCACACCGACGGCGAGAACTGGCAGCCGCGGGCCGCCGCCAACGCCGCGGCCTTCGCCCTCGCGCTCGCTCAGGAGCTCGGGGCGCAGTATGGCTCCTCCCCTCGCCATCCTCGGAAAGAAGCAGGTGATGCGTCGATGTCCGGATCTGTCAGAAACGTCGCCAAGGACAACGCCCACGTCGGATTTCAGGCACATACCGTTCATCACGCGACCGTCTGCGGCGCGCCGGGCGGGCCCGGCAGGGAGACATTCCACGACCAGCTGGCAGACTTGCGCGCCGCGCTCCGTAAGTATCATGAGGCGGGTGACGTGGACACGGTCACGTACCGCGCTGCCGAGCACGAGATCGATGCAGCCTCCGCAGACGTGCCACCGACCGACGACGAGGCACGCAGTCGTGCGACCACCGCCCTGCGGAAGCTGCGCGGCCTGCTGCTGGACTGGACGGACCTCGCCACGCGGGTCGCGGGGCTCATAGCAGCTCTGCGCGCCCTGTCATGAGCGCCGGGCCGCAGGAAGCATCGTTCACCAATGTCGCGAGCGGCGATGCACGGGTAGGGTTCCAGGCCCAATGGGTCCACATCGAAGGCGGATACCACGTCACCGAGGACGACCCGCCTGAGCAGCAGTTCGAGGTCGGCCTCCGCTATCTGGGGATCAGCGCGCCGGCCGAGGCGAGGGAGCTGATCATGAAAGCGGTCGCCCGGGGCTACACGAACTCTCGCGCCTATTTCTACCTGGCGCTCGCACTGCTGAGCGGCCGTACCGTGCAGAGCCTGACGGACCAGGAACTCAAGCAGCTGGCACAGGTGCGCCGTTGGGCGGCACAACGCTCCGAAGATCCCTGGGCCCGAGGCATCGATGTCGTCGGCTCGCTGCTGGACTCGCTGCCGCAGACCACGGCGGAGACTCCCGACCCGGCCGCGATCGGTGCTGTGGTCAAGGAGTTCGAGTCGCTCGACCCGTCTCTACAGGAGAGAATCCTCAACCATCTCGAGGTCTTCCTGGCCGGCCCGCACCAGGACTGGACCTGGCAGAAGACGTTCGCGGCCGCCCGGCGGGACAGGACGGCCAAGGACCGGGCACAGCGCGTCTGGAAGTTCTTCCAGCCCAAGCCGATACCTCCTCGGCCGGTTCCGCCGACCCCGATCCGCACCAGCGCGGCGGACCTCCTGCGCGCCACCGGCGGCTCGGCACTGCTCCTCGTCACGGGCCTATTGGTGATCAACTACGCTTTGGCGCACTCGTGGCCCCGCTCGGCCGGCTACCTGATGGTCGCTCTTGGAGCCGCCGTCGTGGCGGTCCGGGCGAGATTCACGATCAGACTCGCTCAGCATCGACGACGGGTGGCCCGCCGGCGACTCACCTTCACACCACAGCGCGTTCCCGCACAGTCCGATCGGTTCGCCCCAGCGATGGACTCCCTGTTCGACCGCTACTTCGGACGTTACCTGCCGCAGGGCCTGACCCGGGAGACGTGGCTGGCGGAAACGGCGGGCATCCGGCAGTCCCTGCGCAACGAGCTGGTCGAGCTGTACCGGGATCAATCGGTCGACGCCAAGCGGGTCGCCTGGCTAGTGAGATTCCACGCCAGCGACGTCAAGCGGCGGTGGCTCAGCGGTGACCTCACGACAGATCCCGACAACTCGCGAGTGCCATCCCCGACGTGGGCCGCCTTCGTCGCCGCCGTGTTCGCCCTGGTCATTGCCGGGCCACTTCTCCTGTGGCAGGCCCTCGTCGAAGCACCGTTCACGACGGCGATCGCGACGATCGGCGTCGTGGCCGGGGCTCGCCTCGCCATCCAGGGCTGGCATGCGATCCTGCTCGAGCGCCACCGCTACCGTGACGACGTGGTCCGGGTCCGGCACGACTATGAGGACCGGTGCGCGGCGTACGACAGGTGGGTACGCAAGTTGGAATCGAAGCCGACCGATGCGGAGATGGCGCACTGGCTCGACTGCGATCGCAAGGTCCTGGTCCAGGACACGCTGCGGCACTACCGCTTGGCCGCGCAGGACGTGATAGCGCACGCCTTCATCGAGGCACCTGTGCCCGGGTGCAAGCGGGCCCGAGTCAGCAAAGGACCATGGCGCTACTCGCGATACAAACTTCTCCTCTTCCTGCTCACCAAGGACGGCGTCCGCCAGGTCACGGTCACCCTCGACTTCGAGACCACGGGGTTCGGCGATCAGCAGCGCCTGACATACCAGTACAACTCGGTCGTCGCGGCGCACGTCGTCGATGCCCGCAACGGCGAGAAGAAGCTCTCCCTGACCCTGACGAACAATCCCCGGGACGAGCTGACGATCACTGGCGAGTGGCCAGGCATGCCGGAGCTCGGCGACGACGACCGCATCGCCTCCCAGGTCTCCCTTGACGCCTCGGGCCTCGAGCGCACCCTGCATGTGCTGGAAGGCATCGCCGCCGAAGGCAAGGAGTGGATCACCCACGAGAACCGCCGGGAACGCGCCGGCCTACGGCGGCTCGTCGCGGCAATGGAAGACTGACAAACGCGGTGCCGCCCGTTTCTGGGGTCAGGGCCATCCAGCGGATCACGCCCCTGACGATCTCTGCGGCGGCGCAGACTGTGGGCTGTGTCAAGGATCTTGGACAGGTCTTCGTAGGTTTGCTGGTCAGGCGGCTATCAGGGCCTGGTAGCCGGTGAGGGCTTCGGCCGGGGTGCGGTAGTCAAGGCTGGAGTGCAGCCGTTGTCTGTTGTAGAACACCTCGATGTACTCGGCGACGGCGAACCGGGCGCGGGCACGGGTGTCGAAGCGTTCCCGGTGGTACATCTCGTTCTTCATGGTGGCGAAGAACGATTCGGCGGCGGCGTTGTCCCAGCAGACACCGGTACGTCCCACGCTCACCCGCACCTGGTTGTCGGCGCAGTGGCGGGCGAACCTGGCCGAGGTGTACTGCGCGCCCCGGTCGGAATGGAACACCGCATCCGGGCGGACGTGGCCGTGTCGGATGGCCATGGCCAGGGCGTCGACCACCAGGCTCGTGCGCATGTGCTCGGCGGTCTGCCAGCCCACGACCATCCGGGTGGCCAGGTCGATGACGGTGGCCAGGTACAGCCAGCCCTCACCCGTCCTCAGGTAGGTGATGTCGCCGACCAGGCGGGTGCCCGGGGTGTCGGCGGTGAAGTCCCTGTCGATCAGATCCTTCGCGGTGACCGGGTCCCGGCCGGGCACCGTGGTCCGCTTGTACGCCCTGGGTTGACAGGCCCGCAGGCCGAGCTCGCGCATCAGGTCGGCGACGAGCCCGACGCTGCACGCGACACCCTTGCGGTTGAGCGCGGCGGTCACCCGCCGGCAGCCGTAGGTGCCCCGGGAGGCGTCGAAGACCCGCCGCACGTGGTCGGCGAGGGTCCGACGTCGGGCGGCGGTGACCGTCTCGGCGCGTTCCCGCCAGGCGTAGTAGGTGGAGCGGGGCACGCCCAGCAGGCGGCACATCCAGGCGATCGGGTAGGTGGCCTTCTCCGCGTCGATCACCGCGCACCGCAGGGCTACGGGTGCGTCCGGGCGAAGAAGGCCGCGGCTTTTTTCAGGAACTCGTTCTCCATCCGCAGGCGGCGGATCTCGTCTTCCATCTCCTTCACACGGGTGTCCTCGGTCCGGTCGGTGTGCGGCGGTACGGGCGTGGCGTGTTCACGGCGCCAGGTGTTGACCCAGTTGCCCAGGGTGGCTTCGTGGACCTCCAGATCACGGGCCACCGCGGCGATCGGTCTACCGGTCTCGACGACCATCTGCACAGCCTCGGCCTTGAACTGCGGACTGTATCGACGACGTTGCTCGGACATGGATCCATCCTCTCAACTCGGAGGACATGTCCAAGATCCTTGGTACACCTCAACAGCTTCACGAGTGATTCGGACGGTGGGCTCGCAAATTCGATGACACGGGCAGATGCTTTCGCAAGCACCGTGCCGAACCAGGTAGCGGACTGGCTGCGCGTCGCCACGGACGTGACCATTACCGCCCCTTGCAAGGACGCCCTGTCCTCACGCCGACTCCCCTGAGGCGGGGTCGCGGGTCAGAAACTCGAAGACGGTGAAGCCGAATGAGGTGAGGCTGTAGAAGGAAGCGCCGGCTGCGAGAATCGCGTTCGGCGGGTTGGCCCCACCCAGCCACGACAGAATCCCCACGAGGCATCCGGCGACCAGCGCACCCAGCATAATGATCGCCGCCCACATGCTGCGCATCAGAGATGTCCTTCCAAGTCGCAGGAGCGGCTAACGAGGTACGAGTTGACAGAGGAGCCGACGGGCATCCTCAGCGGGGGCGGCCCGCAGTTGGAGGCGTCGTGTTCGTCACGGCGCTGGCCGCCGGGTCCCACGTCGGTCGGGATGATCGGGCAGTTCAGCAGTGCCGTGATCAGTCCATGCGGCCGGGCCCTGGGTTTCCATGCGACGGTAGACATAGACTCAGAGTCTCGACTCCAACACGGTCCGGCGACCCCCGTCCGGGGCCGGACGGGGGTCGACAGACCACTTGACCAGGGCGTTGTGGGTCCTGTTGTCCGGTGCAGATTGTCCGGCCTGGACGGTGATCGGCAGGAGGTGCTCGACATGCGACCATCGGCATCGGAACATTTCCGGTCCGGGGTGCAGAAGGCGGTGACCCAACTCGGCGGCGATCGGACGGCGGAGGCCAGCAGCGGCGTCACCAAGTCCACCTGGTACGACACCAAGACGGGCCGCTCCGTGCCGGGCGAGCAGACCTGGCCGGCAATGCGCGCACTCCTCGAGACAATTCCTTCCCGGCTGACCGGCGTCTCTGATTGGGAGGACCTTTATCAGCGGGTACGCGCGGAGCGTGGACGCCCCGCCTTTCGGTCTGCTCCCCATCACCTGCCGCCGGGAACCCGTCCATTCGTCGCACGAGAGGCCGAGTCAAGACTCATCGGCGAGTTGCTCGACCTAAGTGGTGCCCAATCGACGCCGATCGTAGTGATCGCCGGGCCGCCTGGCGTCGGTAAGACCGCCCTGGCAGTGGATTGGGCGAACCGGATGGCCGACCGGTTTCCGGACGGTATCCTTTACGTCGACCTGCAGGGCTGGGGGCCCGGCCGGGAGCTGACGGCGGCAGAAATCCTTCCCGGCTGGCTGCGGGCAGTCGGCCTCGACCCTGCCGCTCTGCCCGCCGATCAGACAAGCCAGACGGCCGCGCTTCGCAGTTCCGTCGCAGGTCGGCGTATGCTGATGGTGCTGGACAACGCAGGCTCCGAAGAGCAGGTCCGCCCGCTGTTACCCGGTTCACCGCCATGTCGAGTCATCGTGACCAGTCGCCACGCATTGGACGGGCTTCGGGTCCACCACGGCGGCCATGTCGTCACGCTCGCCCCGCTGGCGCCCGGCGATTCGGTCGGGCTGCTTCGTGAGATCGCCGGCTGGATCGTGCCCAACGAGGCGGCCAGGATCGCGCGGCTTTGCGGCCACCTTCCGCTGGCCTTGCGCGTCGTTGCCACATCGATCCCGACCGCGTCGCCTGGCGAGGTCACCGCCCTCATAGTCGAGTTGGAGGGACAGGATCGGCTCGGACGTCTGAGCACCGACGATCCCCGCACCGACCTACGTACGGTCATCTCGTGGTCGTTCCGTCAGTTGCCGGCCGCCGTTCAGGAGACGTTCCGTTCGCTCGGACGGTTCCCAGGACGGGCCTTCGATAACGCGACGGTCGCTGCCCTGACAGGTGCCCGGACCACTCAGAGCGCCGCGAGGCTTCGAGCCCTCGTCCGAGCGCACCTCGTGCACCGGGAACCCGACGGCCGATTCGCCATGCATGACCTGATCAAGGACTACGCGGTCGAGCTTGCCTCCGCCGAACCGGATGTCGAGGCCCGACTCCGGCTGTTCGGCTACTACCTGCACGCTTCCCAGCAGGCCGACCGATGGATAGCGCCGCACCGTTTCCAGCTCACTCTGCCGGTCGGTCCCTCGGTTGCCGCGCCCTTCGCCGACTATGCCGGAGCACTGCGCTGGTTCGAGGCAGAGAGCAGCACTATGGTGGCGCTATGCCTGACCGCCGATGAAGCAACCGATCATTTGCGGTGGCAGCTCGCGTTTCAGTTGAAGAGCTTCTACTTCCTCAGCAAAAGGACCGAGGAGTGGCTACTAAGCCACAGGGCTGCGCTGAGCGCCGTGGTGCGGGCCGGAGATCGTCGGGGCCAGGCGATGACCCGCAACAATCTTGGGCTGGCCTGGCATGAACACGGCGACGACGATCGGGCCTTGGAGCAGTACGAGATCGCGGAGGCGCTGTTCGCGGCGGCCGGCGACCTACACGGAATAAGCAACGCGGTGGCCAGCCAAGCCGTCGTGCACCGACGACGCGGCGACCTGGATCGCGCACTCGCGCTGAACAAACGCGCGCTCGTGTTCTACCGTGGTGCCGCAGAGGAGAGTTTCGGCGCACGGCGGTACGTCGCAATTACGCTGCGCTCGATTGCCCTCGTCGAAACCGAGGCGGGAGACCTTGCCAGCGCCGAGAGTCATCTCCGCGAGGCAGTCGGCCTATGCACTGAGCTCGGCATGGAGATGGACCTCGCCCGCACGTTGAACGCGCTGGGGCACGCGCTGGTCCTAGCTCTCCGATTCCCGGACGCGGAGCGCGCCTACCAGGCCGCTGCCGGGTGTGCTCGGGCGTGCGGGAGTCGCTTCGAGGAGGCCCTAGCCCGGCGCGGGCTCGGCACGGTGGCGGCGGCGGCCGGCGACCGAAACCTGGCCCGCGCGTGCTGGACGGACGCACACGCCATCCTCGTCTCGCTGAACTCTCCAAAGGCGAACGACATCGAGGCCGACCTCGATGCCTTTGACAGTCAAGCCTCCTGATCACCGGCCGACTGCCGGACCCAGTCGCGTAGGATCGTCGCGATCTCCAGATCGTCCGAACTCAGCTCGCCTGTCTCTGCGGCGTCGGCGATGGCTGGCCAGCTCTCCTCCAGCTCCTCCAGCGCCAAACCGACCTGCCCATCCACGTGATTCGCACCAGCCAGCGAATAGGCGAGAAGACACGTCGCCATCAAGCTGCGCGGGTCGTCGGAACCGAAGCGGTCTGTGCAGTCCTGCTGCCAGTAGATGGCCAGCTGCTGCAGGTCGATCTCGGTATCGGTGTGGTCGCCATCCAGCCGTACGACGCCCGGTGCCTCTGCCACCGGTTCGGGGCGACTCCCGAGCACTGCCCGGTTCCCCAACGTCGCCCGGTGTCCCGCCGAGCCATACTCAGCCCTGATCAGGTTGGCCATCGTCACACCGGTTCGAGGATGGCCCGGCCCCTGACCGCGTAACCGGCCTAGCAGGACCTTCCAGAGACCGTCCGCCGTCTCCTCCCCGAGCTCGGACCGGACGATCAACGCGTTCTCGGCGGTGCTCAAGGTGTCTGGGTGCTCAGATCCGAGCAGGTGCGCCCGGCGCTCACGCAGGTCGTCGAGGATCGCCACGGCCTCATCAAGGCAACCGATCGCGCGGCAGCTGAGGGCGAGTCCGTTAAGGACGTCGAGAGCGTACTGGTCGTCCGGGCCTGCAACACGCCTCCACCGCGCCCGAGCACCGAGCCAGAGCCGGTGGGCGGCCTGCTGGCTCCGCCTCCGCTCAGCGGCCGTGCTACCGAGATGCCCGCGAACCAATGCCAGGCTGTTCAGGGCCAGCAAAGTCTCGCGGTGAAGCGGACCGAGATCCGGGTGGTCGCGGCGTGCCTCGTATGCCTCCCGGACGAATCCATACGCCCGGTTGGGCCGGCCCGCAGCCAGGTGCGCCAGCCCGAGGTTGTGCCGGACCGTGACAGCGTCCGGGTGATCGGCCCCGATCTCCCGGGTCAGTGCCGCGACCGCCTTTTCCAGCAGGCCGAGCGCGACCGACCAATTTCCCTGCTCCTGATGGGCTGCGGCGAGCGCGGTGGCCACTGCGTACACGGTCTCCGCGTCGGCTCCGGGAGCCGTGCGGCACGCATCATACAGCGTCTGGAGCAGGCCGAGCGCGTCCCCGCTATGTCCGGCCTCGATCTCGGTGCGGCCGGTCTCATGGAGCAGATATCGCTCGTCCGGACCGATCGCCCAAGCGTCGCCGCCCCGTAGCAGGCCGGTCACAGCGCGGACGTGCGGCAGGTGGTGGGCTATCTTAGCGTGTCGGTACGACGTCCGGGTAGCCTCAACGGCCGATGTAAGGGCGCGAAGCGCCGACTCGCGGTAGCGCGCCCGCACGCCGGCAGGGAATGTCTGGACCCGAATCGCTCGCGCCGTCAAGGCGTGCATGGTACAACCACCCACGCTCCGCACGACCAAGCCCCGATCTGTCGCGACGTCGAGAGCCGCAGGCGCGCTTTCGCCTGCCATTGCGGCGAGCAGGTCGTCGCTGACGAATGTCGGACTCAGGACGCTCAGTGCCGTCAGCGCTGCCCGCGTCGCACCGGGTAAGGCTGCGAAGCTGCGAAGCAATGCCACCGCGAACGGTCTCACACACCCAACGGGCAGCTCACCCACCAGCCCACCAGCGACGGACTCAAGCCGGTCCGGTTCAGCAGACGCCAGCTCAGCGAAAAGCGCCGGATACCCAGCGAAGTCGGGCAGCGTGCTCAGTCCGGACGCCAGCGTAAGCCCGAGCGGGTGCCCGCCAAGCAGGTTCACGATGTCTCGGACGGCCTGCTGCTCGCCGGGGCTCACTCGCCGCCGGCTGATCAGCACCCGGCGACCCATCAATGGACTCAGCCGTTCAAGAGAAATCGTCGCCGACGCGGGCCGGTCGATGCGTCCCCGGGTAGTGATCAGTGTGTAGCCGAAGGCGGTTGGCGCACACAACTCGTCAACGAGTTCCGGACAAACGGTAGCCGGAAGGTCGTCCAACAGCCACAAATACGGCAGGCCGCTGGCGACGAGTGTCGGTGCCACCGCCTCCGGGCCACTCACACCCATGCACTCCGCCACGTCTGCGAGCTGACGCCGGAACGCCATCCGGATCGCAGCGTCACTGTTGGAGTTGGCACCACTACCACCGAGCTCGAACAGGAACACCCCGCCCGGATGCTCCTGTGCGAACCAGCGGGCATACTGCACAGTCAGTGCGGTCTTCCCGAGCCCACCGGGCCCTGTTACGACAACTACCGGTTTGCCCCGATCCGCGTTCCGGGACCGAGCGCGCATGCCATGGCGGATCTCCCACAGCTCGTCCCAACGGCCCTGGAACCGGGTGTTGCCGACGTGTTCCCGGGGGTACCACGGCGGATTAGGCCGTAGGGGTGCATCGCCAAACACTCCTGTGTGTCTCTTCACAACGGCGGTGATCTCGGCGGCGAGGTTCGCGTCCGGTGTTGCCGTACGTGGCAGCCGGAACCGCGTGAGCTCCCGCGGTCGTACCTCTTCCGGGGACATGTCAAGAACAACCGCCATCACCCGCGACGTGTCGCCTAGTCTGGCGGCCGCCGACAATGCCAGGTGCAGCTCCTCTCGGCAGTGTGGACTGTCCTGCAGGCGCGGAGACATCAGCGCAACGAGCGTCCGCGAACGCCTAAGCGCGCTCGTGATCGAGTCACCCAACGGGGCGTAGAGTTCGCCTTCGACCTTGTCCTGGAAGACCGACAGGCCTGCGGCGGTCATCGCGCCGTACATGGCGTCGGCAGCGTCGCCGTCGGCCCATGAGTAGCACAGGAAAACCTCGTAGGAAGGGACCTCCTCGTCCATGGCTTAAGCCTGCCATGCCTTCGCCTGCCTGCGCAGACACCTCGACCGGCGAGGAGTTCGAAATTCGTTGATGCGCCCTCAAAGGCGTGATTCGGCTGAGTCAGATCCAGGCTTGCTCGAGTGCCAGAGCGAGTCGCCTGGTCCAGCCCCACCGTGCGCACGCTCGCCGCCGAGTTCACGCCGAGGACCCGACAATCGCCAGCAGCCCCTTCGCAAGCGGACCGGCCAAGGCGTCCACCGTGCTGCCGGCTGCGGCCGCTGGGCTGGCCTACTCGTCTCGTTTCTTCAGATCACAGTCGCGGAATAGTCGCTGAGGCGGCTGCAGGAACAGCACCCCGGGCAGGATCAACGGTACGAGATTCGACCACCGCGACGCCGGCCACGCACTGCAGGCCAGGAACTCCTGCACGCTCGGTCCGCCACCCGTCGAGCCGCGTCGGCCCTCCTCCTGAACGCCAGGTTCAAGAAACTAACGCTTCCACACTCCGGAAGCGCTCGCGACACCGCTCCCCCAACGCCCAGGGGATGTTCCCCCTCGGGGTCCTCGACCGATGGAAGTTTTGGCGTTGAAGGAAGACGATCAAGCTCGGAGGTCCAAAACGTGCGGCTCTGTCAAGTTTTCGGTGTAACTGAGGTGAAATAGCTACTTGCGTCCGGTACGGAGTCGGCCGTCGAAGGCGATCTCGAAGGCGTTCAGGGCGGCCTTCCAGCGGATGGCCCAGCGTTTGCGTCCGGTGCCTGTGGGGTCCAGGGACATCACCGCCAGGTACACGCACTTGAGCGCGGCCTGTTCGTTCGGGAAGTGGCCACGGGCGCGGACCGCCTTGCGGATGCGGGCGTTGACGCTCTCGATTGCGTTGGTGGAACACACGATCGTGCGGATCTCGGCGTCGAAGGCCAGGAACGGCGCGAACTCCGCCCACGAGTTGGTCCACAGCCTGACGATCGCCGGGTACCGGTCGCCCCACACCTCGGCGAACTCCAGGAACCGCTGCTGCGCGGCCTGCTCGGTCGCTGCGGTGTAGACCGGCCGCAACGCCTTCGCGATCGCGTCCCAGTGCTGACGGGCCGCGTACCGGAACGACGCCCGCAGCAGGTGCACGACACACGTCTGGGTCACCGCCAGGGGCCAGGTCTGCCCGATCGCCTCGGGCAGACCCTTCAACCCGTCACACACCACCATGCACACGTCCTCGACACCACGGTTACGCAGCTCGGTGAGTACCTGGAGCCAGAACTTGGCGCCCTCACCGCCGTCACCGGCCCACAGCCCGAGGATGTCCCGGTGGCCGTCGACGGTCACCGCGAGCGCGACGTAGATCGGCCGGTTCGCGACCTTACCGTCCCTGATCTTGACGTGGATCGCGTCCAGGAAGATCACCGGATAGACGGGATCGAGCGGCCGGTTCTGCCACTCGGCCATCCCGTCGAGGACCTTGTCGGTGATCGTGGAGATCGTCTGGCGGGACACCTCCGCCCCGTACACCTCGGCGAGGTGGGCGCTGATCTCACCGGTGGTCAGGCCCTTCGCCGACAGCGACAGCACCAGGTCCTCCACACCGGACAGGCGGCGTTGGCGCTTACGCACGATCGTCGGCTCGAACGAACCCGCCCGGTCCCGGGGCACGCTGACCTGCACCGGTCCGACATCGGTCAGCACGGTCTTCGTCCGGGTCCCGTTGCGGGAGTTCCCGCTACCGTCGCCCGCCGGGTCGTGCCGGTCGTAGCCGAGATGGTCGGTGATCTCGCCTTCCAGGGCGGACTCCAACACGATCTTCGTCAGCTGCTGCAGCAGCCCGCCCTCACCGGACAGTTGCAGGCCCTGCTCACGGGCCTGGGCGACCAGTTGGTTGACCAGGGCCGGGTCCATACTCGCCGCCGTGGCCGGCTTCCGGGACCGCTTCGTCGTCTCGTTCTCAGGCACTGCGGAAGTATCCGCTGTGTCCGTGATGACCGTCATCAGAGGTGTCTCCTTGCTTGTCAGGAGTTACACCGTTGTTCTTACAGACCCAGCGACGGCCACCGCCTACCCGGGATCCGGGGCGTCTACAGCCACGTAAGCCCCATCGTCGAGCAACGCCTCGCCGACAGACTGCAGGCACGATGGGAGCGCACACCCCGCCCCTGGGGGTGACAACACTTCCCACTAGGAAGTGCTCACCGTGGAGCAGGACAACCGGTGAACGGAAGCTGTCACCCCCAGGGAGCGGCCCCGCTCCCCCGGTAAGAGCCGCGACAGCAGCAGGCCCGTTACCGGATGTCCGGCAACGGGCCTCGTGACGTGCTCGTACAGCTGGTGGGCGATACTGGGTTTGAACCAGTGACCTCTTCCGTGTCAAGGAAGCGCGCTCCCACTGCGCCAATCGCCCTCGTTGTTGACGAGGTGGAGACGGGATTTGAACCCGTGTACACGGCTTTGCAGGCCGTTGCCTCGCCTCTCGGCCACTCCACCGAGGTTGCCCCCGACGTGTCGTGGTGGCATCTCCGAGCGGACGACGGGACTCGAACCCGCGACCCTCACCTTGGCAAGGTGATGCGCTACCAACTGCGCTACGTCCGCATATGCTCGGCTTTCCCGCCCCGCCGGGGCGCTCCTGCCGACGAATGAGAACTCTAGCCGAGCCGTCGCGCCGTTGCCAACTCGGGGTCACCTCGGCGCGCCCGACGCCGATGCGCTGGACAAACCTCCCATCGCGGCACGGACGGGCTCCCGCCGGAACCCGTCATGCGAGGCGGGTTCGGGTTAGCCGATCTCCGCCCCGACGTGAGTCAGGAAATTGACTGGTAACTCATCGTATCGATGATAGTGCGTTACCGTGTTCGCCGTGACAAGACGTTCGGCCGAGATACGCCTTGACTCGCTGCTGCGGACCGCCTGCGAGGTGATCGTGCAACGCGGGCTGGCGAACACCCGTACCGCTGATGTCGCCGAAGCGGCGGGAGTCAGTCAGGCGCTGGTGTTCTACCATTTCTCGACCAAGGACAGGCTGCTCGCCGAGGCGTTCGCGTACGCCGCCGAACAGGACCTGGCCAGGCTCGACGCCGTCGTGCGGTCGACAGCCGGGCCACTGGAAAAGATCAAGAAGATCATTCGGTTGTACGCGCCGACCGGCCGCACCAAGTCGTGGGCACTCTGGATCGACGGCTGGTCGGAATCGATGCGTACCCCCGCGTTGAACCGGGTGTGCCGCAATCTCGACCTGCGGTGGAAGGAGGCGCTGACCGGGGTGATCGCCACCGGATGCGCCGACGGCACCTTCACCTGCCCGGATCCCAAGGGCGCGGCGTGGCGGATCAACGCGCTGATCGACGGACTCGCGGTGCAGGCGACGATGCACGACCGGGTCGTCTCCCGGCGACAGCTCACCGAGTGGATCCGGTTGGCGGTCGCCCGGGAGATCGGATGCACACCGAACGAACTGGCCTGACCATCGCGTCTATCGAAGCGGTTCAATCAGCGTCGGCGAGCAGCGTGACGACGTCCGGGCGCCGCAGGGTCCCGTCGACCACGTACACCCGGTGCCGTCGGGCGAGCTGTCCGCCGGCCGGCACCGGCACCGGGGTGTCGAACGCCAACGCCGCGCAGACCCCTGGGTAGCCGCCGGCACGCACGAACCAGTGGTCGCCGTCGCCGAGGCCGGTGAAGATCACGGTGTACGGCGACCCATCGGCGCCCTGACCGGTCAGCGCGACCCACGGCGCGGTGCTGCCGTTGACCGTCTCCTCTCCGTCGGCGTCGACGGTGAACACGGTGGGTGTGCCGGGGGCCAGCCGCCAGAAGAAGCCGCCGTACCCGGCTCCGCCGGGGCGTCCGTTGGTCGCCGGGCTGCCGAGGATGATCTCCCGGTCGGCGGGGGCGGTCAAGGAGTACCCGATCTCGAAGCGCCAGGCGGTGGTGTCCCCGGCGACCTCGCCGACGGTCACCGCACGCTCCTCGGTCAGCAGGGTGGCGCCCGCCGGATCGCACCACCGTAGCCGCTGCCGGAACCCGTCCGGGGCGCGGTCGAGCCAGCTGTCGTGGACGATCCGACCGTGGTCGTCGCGCCAGGTGTAGCCGGTGTCGCGGACGTAGGTCCGCCCGCCCCAGAGGTTGGTCCCGGAGACGTCCTGCATGGTGACGGAGACGCCGAGGTGCCAGCGGTGGTCCTCCGGCAGGGTGTCGGTCACCGGCACCCCGGCGAGCGTACGCACGGGGTGCAGGTACGGCCGGGGCGAGTACCGGGGGTCGACGTCGGGGTGGACCACGTACTCGGCGACGGGGCGTCCCGCCACGCGCAGGACCAGGTTGTCGGTCATCCTGCTCCTTCCGTACGCCTTTCCCCCATTAGGAAAGCGCTTGCCGATTGTGCCAGGTCGAGCGCCGTGACGGTGGCCGGCAGCCGACGTCGGCACCACTGCCCGACGGCCAGCGCCGGGACGGATAATCAACCGCAGGCGGCGACGTGGCATGCGGCGTCAGAGGGCCGCCGTCGAGGGGAGACCAGGTGCCGGGACCAGCGATCAGCATCCGGGACGTCGCCTTCCGCGCCGGCGTCTCCGTGGGCACCGTGTCCAACGTGCTCAACCGGCCGGACATCGTCGCCGCCGGCACCCGGTCGCGGGTGCTCGCCGCGATCAGTGAACTCGGCTTCGTCCCGAACGACGCGGCCCGGCAGTTGCGCCGGGGCCGGGGGCGCACCCTGGGCCTGGTGGTCCTCGACGTGGCCAACCCGTTCTTCACCGACGTGGCCCGTGGCGTCGAGGAGGCCACCAGCACCGCCGGGATGCCGGTGATCTTCTGCAACAGCGACGGCGACGCCGCCAAGGAGAACGCCTACCTCGACCTGCTCGAGGAGCAGCGGGTGCAGGGCGTTCTGATCACCCCGGTCGACGACGCCAGCGAACGCCTGCTGCAGCTGCGGGAACGGGGCGTACTGGTGGTCCTGCTGGACCGCCGATCCCGCCGGCCGGACCTGTGCTCGGTGTCGGTCAACGACCGGCTCGGCGGCGAACTGGCGGTACGGCACCTGATCGACGCCGGGCACCGGCGGATCGCCTTCGTCGGCGGCCCGACCCATCTGGAGCAGGTCCGGGATCGGTACGCCGGAGCGGCGGCGGCGCTCGTCGACGCGGGGCTCAGTGAGCGGGCACTGCGCCGGTTCGACACGCCGAGCCTGACGGTGGCCGCCGGTCGCGACGCCGCCGCCCGGGTGCTCGGGGTGCCCCGCAGCTCCCGGGTGACCGCCGTCTTCTGCGCCAACGACCTGCTCGCGCTCGGCGTTCTGCAAGGGTTGACCCGTCAGCAGGTCCGGGTCCCCGAGAACATCGCCCTGGTCGGCTACGACGACATCGACTTCGCCGCGGCCGCCGCGGTGCCGCTGTCGTCGGTACGTCAGCCCCGGCAGCGCCTCGGCCACACCGCCGCGACGCTGCTGCTCGACGAGGCGGCCAGTCCCGGCACCCACCGCCACGAACAGGTGGTCTTCGACCCGGAGCTGGTCGTGCGGGAGTCCAGCCAGGACGTCCGAGCACCACGTCCGGAGCCCTGACTCCCCTGGCGCAGGGTCGGTGGTCCGCCGGCGGCCCGACCTTGACAGTCACATCGGCGCACTCGTATGTTTGGAGCCCGCATTGAAACGGTTCATACAGGAGGCGACGTGCGGCGGTACTGCTTCCTGCTGCGGGTCCGCCCGGACCGGATCGACGAGTACCGGGCCCGGCACGCCGCGGTCTGGCCGCAGCTGCTGCACGCGCTGCGCGACGCCGGCTGGCACGACTATTCACTCTTCCTGCATCCCGACGGCCTGCTGGTCGGCCATGTCCGCGCCACCGACCTCGCCTCGGCCCAGGCCGCGATGGCCGCGACCGAGGTCAACGCTCGGTGGCAGGCCGAGATGGCGCCGTACTTCACCGATCTCGACGGCCGCCGACCCGACGAGGGCTTCGTCCTGCTCGACGAGATCTTCAACCTTGACGACCAGCTCGCCGCGACCGGCGACGCGTGACCTGGGACGGCGGGGCAGCAGATGCCTGAGGTGACCGCACGGATCAAGGCCGTACTGCGCACGCAGCGGATCGAGGTGCCGTCCTGGGCGTACGGCAACTCCGGCACCCGGTTCAAGGTCTTCACCCAGCCCGGGATTCCCCGGACCCCGTAGGAGTAGATCGCCGACGCCGCCCAGGTGCACGCGGTCACCGGGATCGCCCCGATCGTGTCGCTGCACATCCCGTGGGACCGGGTCGAGGACTACCCACAGCTCGCCCGGTACGCCGTCGACCTCGGTGTACGGATCGGCACCATCAACGCCAACGTCTTCTCCGACGACGACTACCGCCTCGGCAGCGTCACCAACCCCGACCCACGCGTCCGCCGCAAGGCCGTGGCACACCTGCTGGACTGCGTCGACGTGATGGACGCCACCGGGTCGACGGATCTGAAGCTGTGGTTCGCCGACGGGACCAACTACCCCGGCCAGGACAGCATCCGGGCCCGGCAGGACCGGCTCGCCGAGGCCCTGGACACCACGTACGCCCGGCTCGGGGCGCAGCAGCGGCTGCTGCTGGAGTGCAAGCTGTTCGAGCCGGCGTTCTACACCACCGACGTGCCGGACTGGGGTACGGCGTACGCGCACTGCCTGCGCCTGGGCGACCGCGCGCAGGTGGTCATCGACACCGGACACCACGCCCCCGGCACCAACATCGAGTTCATCGTGGCGTTCCTGCTGCGGGCCGGCCGGCTCGGGGCGTTCGACTTCAACTCCCGGTTCTACGCCGACGACGACCTGATGGCCGGTGCCGCCGACCCGTTCCAGCTGTTCCGGATCATGTTCGAGATCGTCGCCGCCGACGCGCTGGACCCGGCGGCCGGCATCAACTTCATGCTCGACCAGTGCCACAACATCGAGCCGAAGATCCCCGGCCAGATCCGGTCGGTGCTCAACGTGCAGGAGGCCACCGCCAAGGCGCTGCTGGTCGACGCCGAGGCCCTGGCCGACGCGCAGGCCGCCGGCGACGTGCTGGGCGCCAACGCCGTACTGATGGACGCCTTCCACACCGACGTCCGCCCGATGCTGCGCGAGCTGCGGACCGAGCAGGGCCTCGACCCGGACCCGATGGCGGCCTACGCCCGCAGCGGCTACCCGCAGCGCATCGTCGCCGAACGTCGCGGCGGGCAGCAGGCCGGCTGGGGAGCCTGACCCGGCCGGCGCTCCGTCGAGGATTGCGCTGGGCACTGGCGGGTAGGTCGGCACGTGCCCGACGACCGCACCCGGCCCGCTCAGCGCACCAGCCGCGAGAGCTGGACGCGGCTGGTGCGCCACGGTTGGACGCGGCTGGCCAGAGAGAGCCGCGCCCGGCTCCGGCACCTGCGCGGCAACATGATCATCCCGGTGCAGGCCGGCCTCGCGGCCGCGCTCGCCTGGCTGCTCGCCGACGATGTACTGCGCAACCCGGACCCGGTGTTCGCCCCGGCGGTCGCGGTCGGCACCATCGTGTCGGCCCTCGGCAACCGCCTACGCCGCACCCTGGAGACCGTCATCGGGGTGGCCGTCGGTATCGGTGCCGGTGACGTCCTGATCGCCCTGATCGGCAGCGGTCCGTGGCAGACCGGGATGATCGTGGCGATCGCCGTGGCGCTGGCGCTGCTGCTGCGCGGCGGCAGCACGCTGCTCGTGCAGGCCGGCGGCACGGCGGTGCTGATCGCCACGCTGGCCCCGGCCAATCCGGACATCGTCGTACCCCGGTTCGTCAACGCGGTGGTCGGTGGCCTGGTCGGGCTCGCCGTGGTGCTGGTGCTGCTGCCGCTCAACCCGCTGCGACTCGTGCAGCGTGCGGTCGGGCCGGCGCTTGACCGGCTGGCCACGCTGTTGGACGATGCGGCGGCGGCGCTGACCGCCGGCGACGCCGCCCGGGCGCAGCGGGCGCTGGACCGGGTGCGGGACTTCGACGAACGCCTGGCCACGCTGCAGGACGCACTCGCGGCGGCGAACGAGGTGGTGACGTTGGCACCGCAGCGGTGGTCGAACCGGCACGTACTGGCCAAGCTGACCAGCAGCGGCGAGCACCTGGAACGCGCGGCCCGCAACTGCCGGTCGATGCTGCGCCGGATCGTCTCGGTGCTCGAGGACGACGAACCGGTGCCGGGTCAACTGCCGACGGCGGTCCGCCAACTCGGCGAGGCGCTGCGCACGATGCATCACGAACTCGACCGGGGTCGGGAGTTCCACCGGACCCGGGAGCAGACGCTCGGGGCGGTCGACCAGTCCGGGGCGGCGTACGCCGAAGGGCTCGGCTACTCCGGCAACGTCGTGGTGGCGCAGGTCCGCACGGCCGGCAGCGATCTGCTACGGGCTACCGGGACCGGGCGGCGGGCCGCGAACCGGATGGTCCGCCGCGCCGCCGGGCACAGCCGACCACCGTCACCGCCACCGGCTCCGCCCCGGCCGTGACCGGCCCCAGCCGGTGGCCGGCGACGGTGCCGCCGCCGACTGCCACACATCAGCCGCCGACCGCCACCCGTCACCTGACGGGCCCACCGGCATGGCACCGGTGGCGGGCAGCGGGCCGTCCGGGTCCGCCGTCGACCGCAGCAGCCGGGCCCGGACCCGCATCAGCAGGCCGAAGCCGACGAAGACCATCGCGCCGCCGACGATGAACCAGGCCACCGGGATCCCGGAGGTGTCACCGGCGGGAATCGCGTCGACCGGCTGTGGACCCCCACCACCGGTGCCGGCCGGGGCGTCGGCGATGACCGCAGGGTCCTCGACGACCGGTGGCACCGACTCGGTCGGCTCCGGGTCGGACCCGCCAGGTTCGGTGACCACCGGCAGGGTGACAGCGGTGTCGGCGAGCAGGTTGACGTCCTCGTCGTATGCCTCGGCGGTCAGCGTCACCCGGCCTTCGGCGTCGTCGGTGAAGCTGAACTGGTACTGCGCCGTGACGGTCCGGTCCTGGCAGAGGGTGCCCGGGTCGAGCGCGACGTCGGTGAGGCGGGCGGTGTCGTCGTCGATCTGCACGTCGACAGCGAACGCCTGGCCCTGTTCCACCCGGGCGGCCCGGATCTGGTCGAACTCGACGCCGCCGACGCGCAGCAGCAGCGACCACCGGACCTTCTCGCAGTCCCCACCGAGGTCCCGGCTGACCACCACGGTCATGCCCACCGGGCCCTCGCCGGCGACGGCCTCGTCGGGCAACTCGGTGATCTGTGCCTGGTATCCGCCCTGCGCCGCCGCCGGTGTGGCGGCGAACAGCAGTCCGGCAACTCCGGCCAGCCCGACCGCGACTCCGGTCGCGATTCGCCCCACCGAGCCCACCACCTTCGTCCTCGTCCCACCGATCATGTCCACCGGCCACGGTACGTGCGTACCGGTTGGACCGATCATGTCCACCGGCCACGGTACGTGCGTACCGGTTGGTCGGACAGGGCCCAACTTGTCACCCAGCGCAAAGTAAAACGGGCAATTTAACCACCTGTGGTGAACCGGTGACCACGGGGCAAGGTTGGCGATGGTCAGTCGACCCGGCACAATCCGCAGACGTGTCTGCCGACCTGTCGGACTTCGTCCGCGCCCACACCCGCCTCGCGCCGGTGGCTCACGTACCCGAACTGCGGCTGCACCAGGCGGCCGAGCCGATCGGGCTGTGGGAGCTGACCGAGGGCGAGTTCCGCAGCGAACAACCGCCACCGTTCTGGGCGTTCGCCTGGGCCGGCGGCCAGGCGCTCGCCCGGTACCTGCTGGACCGGCCGGAGACCGTCGCCGGGCTACGGGTGCTGGACCTGGCCACCGGTTCCGGGCTGGTCGCCGTCGCGGCGGCCCGGGCCGGCGCGGCCGTGGTCCGCGCGGTGGACCTGGACCCGGTGGCGGGTGCCGCCACCCGGCTCAACGCCGCCGCCAACGACGTACGGCTGGACGTCACCGTCGGTGACCTGCTCGACGGTGACCACGGTGACGCCGACGTGGTGCTCGCCGGCGACGTCTTCTACAGCGAGGCGATGGCGGCCCGGGTGCTGCGGTTCCTGCTGGCCGCCGCCGCCGACGGGGCGCGGGTGCTGGTCGGCGACCCGGACCGGGCGTTCCTGCCGCGCGAGCGGTTCACCGAACTCGGCAGCTACCAGGTGCCGGTGCCCCCGGCGTTGGAGAGCGTCCGGGTGCGGCACACCCGGGTCTGGCAGCTACGCCCGCCGGTACGCCGACCGTCCCGGACGCTAGCGTGACCGGGTGCTGTTCCGTAACTGGGAAAGGGTCGACGACCGGTGGCCGCCGGTGGTCCGGGTCACCGACCACGTCGGTGCCGACCATCTGCTGGTGACCCGGCACGCCCTGGTGCGGCAGGTGTTGACCGACCCGGGCACGTACCGGCCGGACAACGCCCTGGACGCGGTCACTCCGATCCCCGTCGCGGCGCTGCGGATCCTCGCCTCGTACGGCTTCCGGCTGCCGCCGACGCTGGCTAACAACGGCACCTCGACCCACCCGGCGATCCGGGCCGCAGTGGCGGAGGTGCTGCACCCGACGCGGGTCACCGCCCAGGTCGGCTGGCTGACCGCGCTGGTCCGCGACCGGGTGGCGGCGCTGGACGCCGCGTTGGCCGCCGGCCGGCCGGTCGATCTGTACGCCGGCCTCGCCGCCGACCTGCCGCTGCTGGTCCTGGCCCGGCTGGTCCAGCTGCCGCCGGCGGCCACGGCGACGGTCAAGCGGTTCGCCCGCGCCGCGCTGGAGCTGTTCTGGGCCCCGGTGGACGCGGACCGGCAGATCGAACTGGCGCACACGGTCGGGCGGTTCCACACCGTGCTGCGCGACTTCGCGGTCACCGGCGACGGGTTGGCCGCGACGCTGCGTGCGGCCGGGCAGTCGCCGGACACCGTCGTCGGGGCGCTGTTCTTCCTGCTGGTCGCCGGGCAGGAGACCACCTCGCAGTTCCTGACCCTGCTGCTGCACCGGTTGGTCGGCGAGCCGACGGTGCTCGCCGGGCTGCGCGACGGATCGGTCCGGGTAGACGACGTGGTGGAGGAAGGGCTGCGGCTGGTGCCACCGATCGTCACCTGGCGGCGTCGGGCGGCGGTGGACACCACGCTGGCCGACGTACCGGTGCCGGCCGGCGCGAGCGTGGTGCTCTGGCTCGCCGCCGCCGGCCGCGACCCGGCGCTGGTGGCCGGGACCGACCAGTTCGTGCCCGGTCAGCGGGGGTCCCGTCGGCATCTGGCCTTCGGCGCCGGGGCCCATCGGTGCGTCGGGGCGCAGCTGGCCCGGATGGAGACGGCGGTGGTGGTCGAGCAGGCGCTGCCGCTGCTGGTCGGCGCCGACGTGGTCCGGGCACCGTGGTCGCCGGACAACCTGTCGTTCCGGATGCCCGACACGTTGCTGATCCGCCGTCCGACGGCGGCCGGCGGACCAACTGACGGGGCAGACCAACTGATGGGGCAGATCGGCAGGCGGAGGCCGGTCAGCTGACGTCGTCGGCCCAGGCCCGCCAGTCGTCCAGGACGCCGTAGAGCGCCGGCGTCAGCCAGCCCGACGCGGAGCGGCGGAACACCCCCGGCTCCATGCCGCCGGCACCGTCGGGGACCGCCCCGACCATGGTCGGCACCAGCTCGCTGAGGTTGGCCCAGTGCACCAGCTCCGGCTCGGCCGGCCAGGCACCGAGGACCACCCCGGCCGGGACCGCCCGGCGCTCCAGCGCCTCGAGAGTCAACGCGGTGTGGTTGAGCGTGCCGAGCCCGGCCCGGGACACCACCACGGCCGGCGCGCCCAGCGAGACCGCCAGGTCGGCCACCG
This sequence comes from Solwaraspora sp. WMMA2101, assembly GCF_049179175.1. Taxonomy (NCBI): domain Bacteria; kingdom Bacillati; phylum Actinomycetota; class Actinomycetes; order Micromonosporales; family Micromonosporaceae; genus Solwaraspora; species Solwaraspora sp. WMMA2101. The sequence goes on from NZ_JBMHMA010000006.1 coordinate 1,055,525, forward strand.
TCCAGGGCTCGCCGGAGGGTCGCAGCCCCATCGGCACCAGCAACCCGCCCGCGCCCTCGACGAGCACCAGGTCGTGTTTGTCGGCCTCCGCGCGTACCGCGTCGACGGCGGCGTACAGCTCCAGCGGTTCGGCGCCGGCGACCCGGGCGGCGGCAAGTGGCGCGAGCGGCTCCGGATAGCTGACGAGGGTGCGTACGGTCGCCGGATCGGCGAGGCGGGCCACGACGTCGGCGTCCGGCGGCTCACCGGTCGCCGTACCGGTCTGGCCGGGTTTGACCATCGCCACCCGCAACCCGGCGGCCTGCGCCGCGACCGCGATCGCCGAGGTCACCACGGTCTTGCCGACACCGGTGTCGGTGCCGGTGACCACGACCGGCCCCTGCCAGCCGGTCACGGCGCGCACTCCACGATCACGTCCAGCGCGTGGTCGAAGTCGGCCCGGGGCACCCCGACGTTCACGGTGATCCGCAGCCGGGCCCGTTGGTCCGGGGTGGACGGCGGCCGGAAACAGCCGACCGCCACCCCCTTGTCGTGACAGGCCCGCGCCCAGGCCACCGCGGCCTGCGGGTCGGGCGCACCGACCGAGACCACCCCGGCCGCCGGTGGGCCGCCGACGGTCGCCCCGGCGGCGGTGAACCGGCGTACCGCCGCCGACACCCGGTCGGCCAGCTCGGTGCGCAACCGGTCGCCGGCACGGGCGTGCCGCAGCGCCACCAGCGCCCCGGCGGCCACCGCCGGCGGCAGCGCGGTGTCGAAGATGAACGTCCGTCCGGTGTCGATCACGTGCCGGATCAGCGGCTCGGGGCCGGCCAGCACTCCCCCGGCACCGCCGAGCGCCTTGGACAGGGTCGCGGTGACCAGGACGTCGGGCGCGCCGGTGAGCCCGGCGGCCGCGACGCCGCCGGCACCGCCGGGTCCGATCACGCCGAGGGCGTGCGCGTCGTCGACCAGCAGCAGCGCCGCATGCCGGCGGGTGACCGCGTGCAGGGCGGCCAACGGTGCCAGGTCACCGTCGACGGAGAAGACCGACTCGGTGACGACCACCGCCGGCCGGCCGGGGTACGCGGCGAGCAGGGCGTCCACCGCGGCCGGGTCGGCATGCCCGACGACCTCGGTCTGCGCACCGGTGAGGCGGCAGCCGTCGATCAGCGAGGCGTGGTTGTGCGCGTCGGACACCAGCAGGGTACGCGGCTGCGTCACCGCCCGGATCGCACCCAGGTTCGCCAGGTAGCCGGAGGAGAAGACCAGGCTGCGTTCGGTGCCGAGCCAGTCGGCGAGCTCCGCCTCCAGCGCGGTGTGCGCGTCGGTGGATCCGCGCACCAGTCGGGAGCCGGTCGCGCCCAGTCCGTACCGGTGCAGTGCGGTGGCCGCCGCCGCGACCACCTCGCGGTGGGTCGTCAGGCCGAGGTAGTCGTTGCCGGCCAGATCGACCTGCCCGTCGCCGGCCGCCCGGGGGCGCAGCTCCCGGGTCAGCCCGGCCGTGGCCCGCAGGGCGGCGCGCCGCCGCAGGCCGTCCCACCAGTCCGCCACGGCTCCCCCTCGTCACTCGCGCCGCCTTGTAGGGTACGACCATGTCGCAGATCCTCGACCTAGCCCGCGCCCAGGTTCTGGAACGTGGCGTCGGCCTCGACGAAGCCGGTGTCCTGGCCGTGCTGCGGCTGCCCGACGAGCAGTTGCCGGCGCTGCTGCAGCTCGCGCACGAGACGCGGATGCGCTGGTGCGGGCCGGAGGTCGAGGTCGAGGGGATCGTCTCGCTGAAGACTGGCGGTTGCCCGGAGGACTGCCACTTCTGCTCCCAGTCGGGGTTGTTCACCTCCCCGGTGCGGGCGGTGTGGCTGGACATCCCCTCGCTGGTCGAGGCGGCGAAGCAGACCGCGGCGACCGGGGCGAGCGAGTTCTGCATCGTGGCCGCTGTGCGGGGTCCGGACGCGCGCCTGATGAAGCAGCTCCGCGAGGGTGTCGCGGCGATCCGGGCCGAAGTGGACATCCAGGTCGCGGCGTCGGTGGGAATGCTGACCCAGGAGCAGGTCGACGAGCTGGTCGAGATGGGTGTGCACCGGTACAACCACAACCTGGAGACCTGCCGCTCCTACTTTCCGAACGTGGTGACGACGCACACCTTCGAGGAGCGTTGGGAGACGCTGCGGATGGTCCGCGACTCCGGCATGGAGGTGTGCTGCGGCGGCATCCTCGGCCTGGGTGAGACCATCGAGCAGCGGGCCGAGTTCGCCGCGCAGCTGGCCGAGCTGGACCCGCACGAGGTGCCGCTGAACTTCCTGAACCCGAGGCCGGGAACGCCGCTGGGTGACCGGCCGGTGGTCGACGCGCGGGACGCGCTGCGGGCGATCGCCGGGTTCCGGTTGGCGATGCCCCGCACGATCCTGCGGTACGCCGGTGGCCGGGAGATCACCCTTGGCGACCTGGGTACCCGCGACGGGCTGCTCGGCGGGATCAACGCGGTGATCGTCGGCAACTACCTGACCACGTTGGGTCGTCCCGCGACCGAGGATCTGGCGCTGTTGGCCGATCTGAAGATGCCGGTCAAGGCCCTGTCGGCGACGATCTGAGACCGCCGTGCAGGACGCGATCTGGTGTGACCGCTGCGGTACGCGGGCCGACACCGGCCGGCACGCCGACTGCGTCGCCGCCCGCACCTTCGAGCCGCCGCGCTACTGCACCCGGTGCCGCCGCCGGATGACGGTGCAGGTGCTGCCGGCCGGCTGGTCCGCGCGCTGCGTCGAGCACGGCGTGGTCGACCCGTCGACGGTGTCGGCCGATGACTGACCCGACCACGGAGGTGGCCGTGCGGGCGGCGACGGAGGCGGACTGGCCGGGCATCTGGCGGTGCCTGGCCCCGGTCGTGGCCGCCGGGGAGACCCTCACGGTGGATCCGACGGCGTCGGAGGAGTCGGTGCGGCGGTACTGGATGTCGCTGCCGCACCGGGGCCGCCTGGTGGTGGCGGTCGATCCGGCCGGCGCGGTGCTCGGCTCCGCGCGCAGTCAGCCGAACCAGGGTGGCGCCGGCGACCATGTGGCGAACGCGTCCTTCGTGGTCGACCCGGCCGCGTCGGGGCGGGGTGTCGGCCGGCGACTTGGTACGTACATGGTGGAGTTGGCCCGGTCGGACGGTTACCGGGCGATGCAGTTCAACGCGGTGGTGGAGACGAACGTGCGGGCGGTGGCGCTGTGGCGCTCGCTCGGCTTCGACATCCTGGCCACGGTGCCGGCGGCGTTCCGGCACCCCCGGCACTCCTACGTCGGCCTGCACGTGATGTACCGGCGATTGTGAACCCGGACAGACCGTCACCACGTCGACACCGCTCTATCGCATTTCCGACACGAAGAGTTATCGGGCGATAATTCTGCGTAAGCCTGCTCCTCGGCGGTCCCGCCCGACCGCCGGATCAGCAGGAGGAGACGTGTCACGTGACAGCTGACCCAGGCCCGGCCAGCACCAGCGCCCGCACCGGCACCGCCGTACTCGTCATGACGTTGCTCGCCGCAGCCGGTCTGGCCGGCGCCGCCCCGGCGGTGGCCACCCCGGCCGACGGGGTGAGCGCCCCCGCCGCCCGCGACACCGGCGAGGCCACCACCGACGCGATGATCCAGGCGTACCTGACCAGCTACCCGGGGATGACCGCCGACACCGCCGCAGCCGCCGTCGCCGCCCAGGCCCGGGGCGACCTGCTCAAGGCCGACCTCGTCGCCCGGTCGGCCACCGTCGGCGGGGCCTGGTTCGATCCGCACGCGGCGACCTACCGGGTCGCGGTCACCAGCCCCACCGCCGCCGCCGGGATCACCGCCGTCGGCCGCCGACACGGGATACCGGTCCGCACCCACCAGGTCACCCGCACCTATGCCGAACTGGAACGGCAGGCCGAGGCGTTGCGTACCGGCCGGGACCCGCTCGGCGCGGCCGCCGCCGGACGGGTCGGCATCGACGTGACGGACAACAGCGTCGTGGTCGCCGTCGCGCGACAGCGACAGGCCGCGCTCGCCGGGCGCGCCCCCGCCGGAGTACGGGTGGTCGCCGCCGACAGCCACGTCGTCGACCTCGACGCCTGCGTCTCCCGGGCCGACTGCACCGACAGCCTGCGCTCGGGGCTGGTGATCCGCCGACCGGGCGCGACCTGTTCCGCAGGCTTCACCGCCCGGGGCAGCACCGGCATCCGCTGGCTGCTGACGTCCGGCCACTGCGCCGGGCTCGACGCCGCCTGGTCCACCGGCACCACGACCCCCACCGTCGTCGGCACGATGACCGACGCGATCGACTCCGGCCGGGTCGACGCCGGCGCCATCCAGGTCACCGACGCCGGCTACCACGGCGACACCGTCGGACGGATCTACCTACACGGCGTACCCGGCCGATCGGTGCCGGTCGACGGCGCGGCCGCGACCATGGGCTTCATCCTGCAGGGCGAGACCGTCTGCCTGGCCGCCCGGGTCACCGAACCCGCCAGCCCGGGCAACCCGTGCGGCACCATCACCTCGGTCAGCGACCCCCAACGGCGCGGCATGGTCCGGGTCGACGGGTACGACGCCTGCCCGGGCGACAGCGGCGGCGGCTGGTACTGGCTCGGCTCCAGCGGCACCCGCTGGGCGTACGGCCTGCACAGCCGGAGCACCAGCGGCTGCAACTCGGCCCCGCACACCTCGTGGTTCAGTCCGCTGCCGTCGTTCTGGAGCGGGCTGACCTACGAACGGGGCTGACCGGGTTGGCCATAACACCCGGACGATATCCATGATGATGGGTATCCAGACAACTACATAGGGCGACAAGATGAGGGCTGAGTGTGCCCAGGAACCATCGAGGGCACCGGACGACTCGCCGAAGGGATCCCCCGTGACAGTCTCCGCGATCCGGAAAGTGCTCACCACCGGCCTGCTCGCCCTGCTGGTGGCGGTCGGACAACCGGCCCCGGCGCAGGCCGCCGGCCCGCTCGGCGAGATCCGCCGGGCCGGTGGTGCCACCGCCGTGGCGGACAGCTACGTCGTCGTCCTGCACGCCGACCCCGCCGCCGACCCCGCGACGACCGCCCACCGGCTCACCGCCCGCTACGGCGGCACTGTGCACCACGTCCTGCACGCCGCGCTCACCGGATTCACCGTCTCGATGTCCGCTCGGGCGGCCCGCCGCCTCGCCGCCGATCCGGCGGTCGCCCACGTCGAACAGGACCACGTCGTCACCCCGCTGAACGCCGGCGTACAGCTGAATCCGCCGTCCTGGGGCCTGGACCGCATCGACCAGCGCTACCTGCCGCTCGACGGCCGGTACGCCTACCCGTCGACCGCGCCGAACGTGCGGGCCTACGTGATCGACACCGGGGTACGGCGGTCCCACACCGACTTCGGCGGCCGGGTGGCCACCGGATTCGACGTGATCGACGGTGGACCCGCCGACGACTGCAACGGCCACGGCACGCACGTCGCCGGGATCATCGGCGGCCGGGCACACGGGGTGGCCAAGGCCGTCCAGCTGGTGCCGGTACGGGTACTCAACTGCGCCGGGTCGGGCACCACCGCCGGGGTCATCGCCGGAATCGACTGGGTCACCGCCAACGCGGTCCGGCCAGCGGTCGCCAGCCTCGCCCTCGGTGGCGGGGCGAGCACCGCGCTGGACACCGCCGTGACCGCCTCGATCCGTTCCGGGATCAGCTACGCGGTTCCCGGCGGCAGTTCCGCCACCAGCGCCTGCAACACCTCCCCCGCCCGGGTGCCCGCCGCGCTCACCGTCGCCGGCACCACGATCACCGACGCCCGGATGAGCTCGGCGAGCTACGGGTCGTGCATCGACCTGTTCGCCCCCGGCGCGGGCATCACGTCGACCTGGCACACGACCGACACCGCCACGGTGACGATCAGCGGCAGCTCGATGGCCTCGGCGCACGTCGCCGGCTGCGCCGCGCTGGTGCTGGCGGCCAACCCGACGTGGAGTCCGGCCCAGGTCGCCAACCGGCTGGTGTCGACGGCGACCCCCGGTGTGGTCACCAACCCCGGCACCGGCACCCCCAACCGGCTCGTCCACTGCATCGGCTGACCAGCTCGGACCCGGTCCGGCACGCCGGCACGACCCTGCCCAGAGGAAGGAAACGGATGCCCACCACCGTCACTTTCGACAATCTTCCGCACACTTCGAGTCGACTGCTCGCCGCAGCGCTCACCCTGCTGAGTGTCACCGCGATGCTGCTGATCACCACCGCCGTACCGGCGCGGGCGGCGACCACCCCCGGTATCGATGTCTCACACTGGCAGGGCGCGATCAACTGGACCAGCGTGCGCAACAGCGGAATCGAGTTCGCCTACATCAAGGCCACCGAGGGCACCAGCTACAAGGATCCCCGGTTCAACACCAACTACGTGGCGGCGTACAACGCCGGGGTGATCCGGGGCGCTTACCATTTCGCGCTCCCGGACCGCTCCTCCGGTGCCGTCCAGGCCAACTACCTGGCCAGCAACGGTGGCGCGTGGTCGGCGGACAGCCGTACGCTGCCGGCGGCCCTGGACATCGAGCACAACCCGTACGGCGCGATGTGCTACGGGCTCAGCCAGTCGGCGATGCGCAGCTGGATCAACGATTTCCTGGCCACCTACCGGTCGCGGACCGGCCGGTACGCGGTCATCTACACGACCACCAGCTGGTGGACCAGCTGCACCGGCAACTGGACCGGGCCGTGGAGCAACCACCCGTTGTGGATCGCCCGATGGTCGTCGAGCCCGGGAACGCTGCCGGCCGGCGCCCCGTACTGGTCGTTCTGGCAGTACACCGCGAGCGGCAGCGTCGCCGGTGTCGCCGGGGCGGTCGACCGCAACCACTGGAACGGTACGCGGGCCCGGCTGGTCGCCCTGGCCAACAACACCTGAGTCGGCGACCGGTGGACCCACTGACGGACCGCAACGGCCAGCGCCGGTCGGCGGTCACAACGGCGGGTCCACCGGCACCGGGTTGCGCCGACCGCGCAGCGCCAGGTCGAACACGACGATCGTCAGCAGCACCAGGTTGACGCAGCCGGCGACCCACACCGGCGGCAGGTGCGGCAACGCCGGGGCGAGCAGCACCAACGCCCCGGTGCCGGCCAGCAGCGGCCAGCCGAACCGGCCGAAGACCTCGTACTCGAACCGGCTGCGACCGAGCAGGAAGACCACCGCACCCCCGACGATCACGATCGACCAGCTGGCCGGAATGGTGCCGGTCGGCTGGTCGATGACCAGCTTCGCGCTGGTGGCGGTCGCCACCACACCGGCGATCATCAGCAGGTGGGTGAACGGTGCCGCCCGGGTGAACTGGCCCGGTGTGCGGGCGGCCTCGATGGCGTTGGTCAGTTGGGCACCGGCACAGTGCACGTAGATCCGGAACAGGATCGCGGCGCTGGCGAACGCCACGACGAACCCGATCGTCCGACCGGGCGTGACGGCGTCACGGCTGAACGCCAGCCCGGCCACCAGGATGATGTCGCCGAGGGCGATGATGAAGAACTGGTGGTACCGCTCGGCCAGATGCTCGGCCGTCGGGTTGAACTGGCTCGCCGGGACCGACCGGCGGCCGGGCACCGGGTAGCCGGCAGCGAACACGGCGTACTCGAGCGCCAACGCGACCGCCCAGAGCAGCAGCTGCGCGGTGCCGCCGAGGACGGCGCCGACCAGCCACGGCACCGCGGAGACACCGAACCAGGCCCAGATCCGCAGCGCCCGCTGGCGCGCCATCTGCTCGTGCAGCAGCAGAAAGAAGAACAGACCTCGACCGAGGTGGATGGCCACGTACGCGCCGGCGAACAGCAGGGCGCGGTCGCCGAAGGCCGCCGGCAGCGCCGCCGCCATCAGCAGCGCCCCGAACATGACGCCGACCGTCACGGCCTTGATCGCGGTGCTGTCCGGGTTGTAGAGGTCGGTGACCAGGGTGGTGATCACCCAGACCCACCAGATCGCGAGCAGCAGGATCGCCGATTCGACGGCACCGACCAGGCTGAGCCGGTTCACCAGGGTCTCCGACAGCAGCGCGAGGGCGACGACGAAGACCAGGTCGAAGAAGAGCTCCAGGAACGTGGCCCGGCGCGGTGCCTGCTCGCCGCGCAGCAGTCCGAGCCGGTTGTCAGCGGTCACGACGGCGCCACCGGAGTCGACCGTCGACTCCGTTGATGGTAGGCGAAGAAGACCGGCATATCGGTCTTATCGTACGGGTCTCCGGCCGGTCGGCGCTGAGGATCGCCAGCGCCGACCGGCCGGTCCGGGCGTCAGACCGTGGTGCAGACCGCACCGTTGAGGCTGAACGAGGTCGGTCGTGGGTTGCTGCCCGGATGGGTGCCGTTGAACCCGATGCTGGTGCTCGCGCCCGGAGCGAGGGCACCGTTCCAGGACGCGTTGGTGGCGGTCACCTGGTTGCCGCTCTGCGACCAGGTGGCGGACCAACCCTGGGTGAGGAGCTGACCACCGGGGAAGGCGAACCGCAGCGTCCACCCGTTGATCGGGGAACCGCCCATGTTGGTGATCGTCACCGTGCCGGTGAACCCGGTGGACCAGTCGTTGGTGCCGTAGGCCACCCGGCAGCCCAGCACCGGCAACGTGCCGGTCGGCGACGGGGTCGGCGACACCGACGGACTCACCGACGGCGACGGGCTGACCGACGGGCTCACCGACGGCGACGGCGTGGGCGAGACCGACGGGCTCGGTGAGACCGACGGGCTCACCGACGGCGACGGGGTCGGTGACGGTCCGTCCGGCTCCTGCCCCCAGATCAGCTGGCCACCGTCGTAGAGCGGCACCGACCGGTTCGGCCCGGCGCTCGCCTGGTACGACGGGTCGTTGGCCGGATTCCAGGTGCCACCCTCGGCGACCCCGATCTTGAGTTGCACTTCCATCCGGTGCGCCGACTGACCAGCCGGAGCGATGGTGTGACCGGTGCAGTCGACCTCGACGTACCACAGGTCACCGGAGTGCTGCCGGGCCTCGGTCGGTTCCGGGCACCCCTGGCTGTACGGGCTGCTCACCTGGAGCGTGCCGGAGCCGTCCCGCACGAAGTAGTACCGGAAGGTGGCCCGGGTCAACACCCGCGCAGGGAAGGCCGACTTGTTGTAGATGATCACCTTGACGCCGGTCGACCGGGTCTCGTTCTGCATGATCGTCGTCTCGACCGACATCTCGTCGATGTCCGGTGCCTGCGGTTGCGGGAAGTTGGCCAGTGGGGTGCCGCCGTACTCGATGTGGAGTCTGGCCAGGGCGGAGGTGAAGCCGGCGTTGTAGTCGGTGGCGACCTCGTTCATGACGTAGTCGTCCCGCCGGTCGGTGTACGCGTCGTCGGGCGCCGACGGACCACCGACCAACGCGCCGTACAGCACGTGCCGGGTCTGCTCGGGCACCTGCATGCTGTCCCACCAGGACCCGTGCGCGGTGCGATGGTGCGGGTTGCGCGGCGAATTCGCCCCGAAACCGATGACGTAACTGGAATTGCGCGGGTTGTCGCCGAGCGCGTAGTCGATCTGCCGCACCGCGAAGTCGTGGTAGCGGGTCCGGCGGGTGGCGTCGGTGGTGTTGTCGCTGTAGACCAGCGCGGCGAACGCGGTGTTCGCCGCGTAGCGCAGTGCGCCCCAGGTGTCCAGCACGACCATGCCACCGGGCGAGGTACGGATCCTCTCGCCGTTGACCCCGACGGTCCAGTAGTCCAGCCAGCGGTTGGCGTCGTCGACGTACTTCTGCTTGCCGGTCAGGTTCGCCAGCAGCACGTACGCGCCGAACTGCTTGTTGTCCCAGGCCAGGGTCCACTTGTAGGCACGGGTGGTGGTCTGCGGTTCGGTGCCGAGGTTGTCGTACTCGGCCTCGGCCTTGGCCAGGTAGGACGCCTCCCCGGTGGCCCGGTGCAGCCAGATCGCGCCCCAGACCAGTTCATCCTGGTAACCGCTCCAGGAGCGGTAGAAGCTGGTCGCGTCGGTGATGCACTCGTGGTACGCCTTACGTACGGTGTCGGCGAAGGTGTAGAGCTGCCGGGCGTGGCGGACCAGCGTGTCGGCGTACGCCGGGTCGGTCGGCCGGAACACCATCGACGACGCGGCCATCGCGGCCGCCGTCTCGGCGGCCAGGTCCGAGCCGCCACAGCTGGCATCGATGCGGTACGCCGGCCGCGCCATCGGCATCACCTCGGCCGGACCCCACCATTTGTGGTCGTCGTCGCCCTTGCCGACCTGGCCGTAGAGCACGTTGGGCGACGGGTGGGCCTTGATGAAGTAGTCGTTGACGAACCGCAGGTTGTTCAGCAGGTGCGGCAGCTGCCCGGAGGCGGTGTAGCCGGCGCGGTACTCGACCGCGCCCCAGGCGAGCATCGTCGTGGTGAATGCCATCGGAAAGCCGAACTTGACGTGGTCTCCGGCGTCGTACCAGCCACCGGTCAGATCGAGGCCGACGTCGGCGCCGTCGGTCAGTGCCGAGTCGCCCCGCCAGGAGACGCGGTTCCACTGCGGCAGCGGGCCGGACTGCTGTGCCTCGTAGAACAGCAGTGACTTCTGCAGGGCCTCGCCGTAGTTGAACGGCCCGGCTGCGGCCGCGCCGGAACGCGGCGCCGCCAGAAGCACCGTGACCGCGGCGAGCAGGACCGCCAGGCCGGCGGCGGCCAGCCGGCGTTGTCGTCGGGTCCGACCAGTGACGACGCTGGCCGGTCTATTGCTTTCGCGCATTACACTCGCTCCTGTCCGTGGAGCCGCGCGCGACATCGCGTCGTGGAGGGACACCGAGGGGCGGATGTGGGCGCATCCGCCCCTCGCCTCACGCTGATCGCATCATCGCCGCGGAGGCTACGGCCGGCCGTACGGTGACCGGGCACGGCCGATCGCCACTGGCAGTCCGAAGTCGGGAGACACCAGACGCCTGGGAGCGCTCCCATCGATGAGTGGCGATCGCCTGGCGTACCGATGATTTAACCGCCTCGCCCCGCGTTTGGGAAGGCCCCACCGCCGACAGAACCACGCCGGGCACGAATGGAGGCGGGGTCTCCTCCTGCCGTCCTACAGGAGGAGACCCCGCATGCCGCCGTCGACCCAGTCGTCCGACGTACCGGCCCCGCACCAGGACCGGGACGTCGGGGCAACCGCCTAGGTCGTGGCGGCGGGAGTCGGTGCCGCGACGTCGACCGGCCGATCGACCAACGGCACCGTTACGCTCATCAGTTCCCCGTCCTGCTCGACCGGCCCGGGACGGTGCAGCCGGGCCAGCGTCCGGAGCATGCCGAGATCGCTGGCGGCGACATGCGCCACCAGCGCCAGTTGGCCGGCGCGGCCGGCGGCCGCGGCGAGCCGACGCAGCAGCGCGGTACCGACTCCACGCCGCCGCCAGGTCGGCTCCACCAGCAGTGACACCTCGCCGAGTGCGCCCTCGACGACCAACTGCCCGACGCCGACGATCTGATCGCCAGCCGCGCTGCCCTCGACGGCGACCAGCAGCAGACCACGGGGCTGCTCCAACATCCGCTGCAACCGGGCGGTGACCGTCGCGACCGGGCGACCGGGCAGACCCGGCGTACCGCTGGACACCGGGCAGTGGGAGATCATCGCCCGCAGGGCGGGCAGATCGTCGGTGACGGCGGACCGCACGGTCAGCTCGGTGCCGTCGGCCAGCATCAGGTTGACCTGGTCACCGGTCCGACGGTTGACCGCTGCCGCCAGCTCCACCAGCGCCTGGGCCCGAGCGAACTCGGCCGGGGTGAAGCTGGGCTCCCGGCGTACGACGTCGTAGCAGCCGCCGGCCGGATCGGGCAGCCGCATGGTGTCGGACAGTCGGGCGGCCGGCTCCGGCACCGGGGCCGGACGCCAGGTCACCGTACTGGCACCCAGCAACGCCCGCAGGACGTCACCGAGCGCCTCCGGATCCCGGACCAGCCGGTTGGCCAGCGCCAGCGACCGGGTCGGCTGATCGGCCAGGCCGCGGGCCTCGGCCCGGGCGACCCACGGGTCGCGGCCCCGGCCGCGCTCCACCGCGGCGATCAGGTCAGCCTCGGTCAGCGTCTCCGGGGCGTCGACCAGGAAGTCGTCGACCGCGCCCGCCTCGGTGGTGTGCACCTGGACGGCGAGGATGTTCACCGCACGCAACGCCAGGCTGGCGGTGAGCACGGCCAGGTACCCCGGCCGGTCGTCCACCGTCGCTCTGATCCGCCACAGCGCCATCGGCTGCTCCTCTCCCACCTGGTGCCCGGTGCCCGCTGACCTCAGCGCCGCACTGCGCCCACATCCCAGCTTGCCGCGATGCTGTTTCCCTCAGATTGCCCGGCGATGACTTCTCGCGGTGGACCGGCCGTCCGGGTCCGGTCAGCGCCGGACCACGACCGGGTCGGCACCGACCAGGTCGAGCCGGTCGCCGAGAATCACCGTGGCGGCCCGGACCAGTTGGGCGATCCGGTCCACCTCGGTGATGTGGAAGGCGGCAGCCGGCAGCCCGTCGCCGTCGGACCGCGCCACGATCAGCACCAGGCCGGCGCGGCCGAACGGCACCGAGGCGTAGCGGACCCCGTCGGGCCCGTCCATCGGGCGGGCACGCAGCGGAGTGACCTCGGGCAGCCGCAGCGGCACCGGGGCCCGCCAGCTGGCGTACGCCACCGCTGGCGCGCCAGCGGACGGTGGCTCGTCGACCGGCACGCTCAGCCCGGCGACGAAGCCCTCGCGGGAGTGGCCCGGCCCGTCCGGACCGGACAGGTCGAACGAGGTCAAGGTCGCGGGCGCGGCGGCGCCGGACGACTGCCGGGCGCCGCTACGGATCGCCCAGTCGGCCGGCACCACGGCGGCGGCGGCCCAGTCGGCGGCGAGCAGACCGGGTACGGCATCGACCAGGGTGGCCAACCCGTCGACCGGGTTGCCGGCCACCTGGGCCAGCAGCTCGGCGTCCTGTCCACCGGTGACGGGCGTACCGATCGCGCGCCACACCCCGTCGACCTGGACGCCGGGAATGGCGGCCAGTCCGGCGAGCAGCCGGTCGACCCGGGCCGCTCCGGGCCAGACGACGGTGAAGTCGTCCACCGCCCGGCCACCGAGCCGCTCCAGTACGGTCACCTGGACGATGTCGGCGCCGGCGACACCGAGTGTGCGGGCCACCTGGCCGAGTGCGCCGGGCCGGTCCGGCAGGGTCACGCGAACCCTCAGCAACATGTCAGTCCTCCCGTAGCGCAGGCCGGCCCTCCCCCGGTCGTCAACCAGCTTGCCCGATGACCATTTCATCCCTGTTGCGATGGCATGACCCGAGCGGAAATCACCCGCCGGATCACCTGCCGCCACGACGGAAGGGCGATTCCGGTCAGGCCGATGCGCGCGGGACCAGATGGGTCTCCAACAGGACGTACGGGACCTGCAGCTCGTCACGGCGGATCCGGCTCAGCAGCAGCCGGGCCATCTGTCGGCCCATCTCCTCCACCGGCTGGTACACGGTGGTCAACGGCGGGTCCGACTGGCGCGCGATCGGGGCGTCCTCGAAGCCGACCACCGCCACGTCCTCGGGCACCCGGCGACCGGCCTCCCGCAGCGCCCGCAGGGCACCGCAGGCCATCAGATCCGAGGCGACGAAGACGGCGTCCAGGTCGGGGTGGCGTTCGAGCAGTTGGCGCATTGCCGCGGTCCCGCTGCCCTCGCTGAAGTCGCCGTAGGCGACCAGCGACGGCGCGTCCACCCGACCGCTGTGCCGGATAGCCTCGTGGTAGCCGGCGAGCCTGGCCACGCCGACGCCCATGTCCTGCGGACCGGCGATGGTCGCGACCCGGCGGCGCCCGGCGGCCAGCAGATACTCGACGGCCAGGCGCGCGCCGCCGGCGTTGTCGACGTCGACGAAGTAGGCCGGGCGGGCGTCCGGATGCAGCATCCGGGCCGGTCGACCGCCCAGCACGCTGGGTAGCCCACGCTGCTCCAGCAGGGTCGGCAACGGATCGGAGTCGTGCAGCGACAGCAGCAGCACCCCGTCGACGTGCTGGTTGGTCAGGTGGTGCTCGACGCGCTCCCGCTCGGCCGGCGACTGTGCCATCGCCAGCCACAGCTGCATCGAGGTGTCGAGCAGTCCGGAGCTGATCCCCCGGACGATCCCGGCGAAGAACGGCTCCCCGAAGACCCGCTCCTCGGACTCGGAGACCACCAACGCCACCGAGTCGGTCCGTTGGGTGACCAGCGCCCGGGCGGCCCGGTTCGGCACGTACCCCAGCTCCGCGATCGCCTGTTGGACCGCAGCCCTGGCCTCGGGGCTGACCTGCGGTGACCCATTGACGACACGGGACACTGTGCCCCGCCCGACCCCCGCCCGCGCGGCGACCGCATCGAGAGTGGGCCGCCCGAGTGACCGGGTGCGCTGGGTTGTCATCGTCTGTTCCTCCGACCCTGGGTCGACGGCGCCGGTCCCGGCGGGACCGGCGCCGCGCGGCCCGTTATTGCTGGTTGACCACGCCTATTGTGCGGCCAGACCGTTACGTCGGATCACATCGGCGTACCACCTGGCGCTCGACTTGGGGATCCGAAGCTGGGTGTCGTAGTCGACGTGGATCATGCCGAAGCGCTTCGAATAGCCCCAGGCCCATTCGAAATTATCCATCAAAGACCACGCGAAGTAGCCCCGCACCGGCACCCCGGCCGAGATTGCTTCGTGACATGCCCGCAGGTGGGCGTCGAAATAGGCCAACCTGTCCGGATCATCGACTTTGTCGTTGACGACCTCGTCGACGTACGCCGAGCCGTTCTCGGTGATGTAGATCGGCACCTCCGGGTACTCGGCGTGCACCCGGCGCAGCACCTCGACCAGCCCGGGAGCGTCCACCTCCCAGCCCATGTCGGTCACCGGCAGCCCCCGGTCGACGAACCGTACGGTGTCGCTGCCCGGCCAGCAGGACGGCTCCGGCGGCGCGTCCGGCGCCGGCGCGGCCACCACGTGACGGGTGTAGTAGTTGATCCCGAGCACGTTCAACGGGGTCGAGATGACGTCGAGGTCGCCGTCGCGCACGTGCGCCATGTCCGTCAGCGGCTGCAGATCCGCCACGACGTCGACCGGGTACTCACCACGCAGCACCGGATCCAGGAAGATCCGGTTCGCCAGACCGTCGATGCGTCGGGCGGCGTCGACGTCGGCCGCCGAGTCCGACTGCGGCGAGACCGCGTACAGGTTGAGCGTGACGCCGAACTCGTGGTCGGGCCGCGCCGCCCGCATCGCCTGTACGGCGAGACCGTGGCCGAGCATCAGGTGGTGGGCGGCCCGCACCGACGCGGCGCCGTCGGTGACGCCAGGGGCGTGCACCCCGGAGCCGTAGCCGAGAAACGCCGAGCACCACGGCTCGTTGAGGGTCGTCCAGTACCGCACCCGGTCGCCCAGCGCGGCGTGCACCAGCTCCGCGTAGTCGGCGAACCGCGCCGCGGTGTCCCGGGCGGGCCAACCGCCCGCGTCCTCCAACGGCTGGGGCAGGTCCCAGTGGTAGAGCGTGAGCCAGGGTTCGATCCCCTGGCCGAGCAGCTCGTCGACCAGCCGACGGTAGAAGTCCAGTCCGGCCTGATTGGCCGCGCCGGAACCGCCGGGCTGGACCCGGGGCCAGGACACCGAGAAGCGGTAGGACTTCAGCCCGAGTTCGGCCATCAGGCCGACATCGTCACGGTAGCGGTGGTAGTGGTCGCAGGCCACGTCCCCGCTGTCGCCGCCGAGCACCTTCCCGGGGGTGTGGCTGAACGTGTCCCAGATCGACGGGGTCCGTCCGTCGACGGTCGCCGCGCCCTCGATCTGGTACGCCGCCGTGGCGGCACCCCAGAGGAAACCCGGTGGAAACTGCAGCTGTCCGGAACTCTCCGGCAGCCCAGCGGCCTGCGGACCTACTGCTTTTGTCACGACTTGACGGCGCCTTCCATGATGCCGCCGATGATCTGGCGGCCGAAGATGATGAACACAACGAACAGCGGGAGCGTCGCGATCAGCGTGCCCGCGAAAATCTGGGAATTATCGGCGAAGTACGCCGAG
The DNA here is from genome assembly GCF_049179175.1 of Solwaraspora sp. WMMA2101. NCBI lineage: Bacteria > Bacillati > Actinomycetota > Actinomycetes > Micromonosporales > Micromonosporaceae > Solwaraspora > Solwaraspora sp. WMMA2101. The sequence continues at coordinate 1,071,464 of NZ_JBMHMA010000006.1, forward strand.
TTCAGACTCCGCAGTGAAATCTGGACCGTCGGGTTGGTCGGATCGGCAAGGACGACGAACGGCCAGAAGAACTGGTTCCACTGCTCCATGAAGGTCAGCAGGCCGAGCACGGCCGCAGCGGGACGCAGCGCCGGCACGACCACGGACCAGAAGACGCGCCAGGTGGAACAGCCGTCCACCCGGGCGGCCTCGATCAACTCGTTGGGTACCGCCTGTTCGGCGTACTGGCGCATCATGAAAATGCCGAACCCGCCGATGAGGAACGGCACGATGACCGACGGCATCCGATTGAGCCAGCCGAGCTCGGACATCAGGATGTACAGCGGGAGCACGCCGAGCTGAATCGGGATCATCATCGAGGCGAGCACGATCAGCAGCATGGCGTTCTTGCCCCGGAACCGCAGCTTGGCGAAGGCGAAGCCGGCGAGGGAGCCGAAGAAGACCGTGGCGATCGTGATCGTGCCCGACACCAGGACCGAGTTCATCAGGCCCTTGAGGATGTTGGCGTCCTGATTGGCCAGCACCCGGCCGATGTTCTCACCCAGATTGCCACCGGGCAGGAACGGCGGCGGCCAGGCGTTGGCCGCGTCGTTGGTCCGCGAGGCGATGACGATCATCCAGTAGAACGGGAACAGCGACAGGATCACGCCCAGCACGAGCCCGATCCAGGTCAGCGGGCTGGCCTTGAACAGCCGCTCAGAGGTCGACGACGGGCCCTTGCCGCGTTTTGGCTTGCCCGCCACGGGTTGCAGGGTTGCGGTGCTCATCGTGCCTCACTTGTCCGAGCTGATTCGACGGGCCAGCAGATAGTTGACGAGCGACATGCCCGCGATCAGCAGGAACAACAGCAGCGACACCGCGCCCGCGTAACCCCACTGGAAGCGCTGGTTCATGACGTCGAGCAGGTACATCGTGATCGTCTGGAACTGCCCCTGGGAGCCACCGGAGATTCCGCCCGGCCCGCTGGTGAACAGCAAGGGCTCGGTGAACAGCTGCAGGCCGCCGATCGTCGAGATGATCAGGGTGAAGATGATGGTGGGGCGCAGCTGCGGCACGGTGATCGACCAGAACTGCCGCATCCGGGACGCGCCGTCGAGCGCGGCGGCCTCGTACATGTCCTTGGGGATGGCCTGCATCCCGGCGAGGTAGATCAGTGCGTTGTAGCCGACCCACCGCCAGTCGACCATCGTGGAGATGGCGAACCAGGAGGCGAGCTTGCTGGCCCGGAAGTCGATCGGATCGACGCCGAACACCGACAGCAGCCAGTTGACCAGGCCGAAGTCGCGAGCGTAGATCATCGAAAAGATCAGCGCGACGACCGCGGTCGAGGTGATGATCGGCATGGCGATGGCCATCCGGAAGAAGGTTTGTCCCCTGATCCGCCGGTTCAACGCGTTGGCGAGCATCATCGCGATCACCAGCTGCGGCACGGAGGCCATCACGAACATGCCGAAGGTGTTGTAGACCGCGTTCCAGAACTGGGGGTCGTCGGTGATCAGCCGGACGAAGTTCTCCAGGCCGACGAAGCTGATCTCGGCGTTCAGCGGCGACCGGTCGGTCAGCGCGATCCAGACGGTGTAGACGATCGGGTAGACGCCGAAGATCGCGAAAATGACGAAGAACGGCAGGACGTACAGGTAGGGGGAGAATCTGAGGTCCAGGCGGGTGAGCGAGAGGCGCCGGGCCTTCTCGCCGCCGCCGGCCGGACCCGCCCGGTGACCGCGCGGCTGTGCCGGCGCGGGGGTGTCAAGCTCCAGGCTCATCGGGAAGTCCTTCAGTTGTACGGCGGCCGGCCGCCGTTGGCCAGGGGGTCCACGCGCCGCTGGCACCGCGACGCGGCGGGAGAAGTGGCGTCGGCAGGTCCTGCCGACGCCACTTCTCACACGGGGTGCCGCACCGCTCTATCGGCCGGCGGCCGTACCGTTCGTGACGGCGTCCTGCCAACCCGCCTCCGGCGACTGGCCCTGCTCGACCGCACGCAGCGCGTTCTCCACCGCCGTACGGACCGCCTGGTTCTTCGGGCCGAGGTAGACCGGCTTGAGCTCGCTGGCACCGGCGGCGAAGATCTCACCGGTCGGGGCGTCGGAGAAGTAGTCGTTGACCGCCTCGGCGACCTTCGGGTCCGCCAGCGCCTGCGGCGACGACGGCAGGTTGCCGACCGCCTCGAAGGCGGCAATGTGGCCCTCCGGGCTGGTCAGGTACTTGACCAGCTCAGCGGCGGCAGCCTGGTGCTTGCTGGAGGTCGGCACCGCGAGGAACGAGCCGCCCCAGTTGCCACCGTTGCCCGGCGCCTTGGCGATGTCCCACTTGCCGGCGGCCTCCGGACCGGCCTGGCCCTCGATGACACCGGTCATCCAGGCCGGGCAGGCGATGGTGGCGAAGCTGGCGTTCTTGAAGCCGGCGTTCCACTCGTTGGAGAACGACTGCAGGTTGTTCGACAGGTCGGCACCGATCATGTCGGTGGTCAGGTCGAACGCCGCCCGTACGTCCGGGTTGCTCTCCAGGACGAACTCGTTGCTGGTGTCGTAGTAGGTGTGCCCGCTGCCTGCACCGGCGATCTGGCTCAGCACCAGGTTGTAGAAGCTGGTCGCCGAGTCGACGAACGCCTTGTCCGGGGTGGCGGCCTTGAACTGCTTGCCGACCTCGATGAACTCTTCCCAGCTGGACCACAGCGCGCCGACCTCGTCACGCTCGGTCGGCAGGCCGGCGGCCTCGAAGTGGTCCTTGCGGTAGCACAGCGCCATCCCGCCGACGTCGGTGCCGAGCCCAAGCACCTTGCCGTCGGGCAGCACGCCGGCCTCCCACTTCCAGGGCAGGAAGTTGTCCTTCAGGTCGTTGGCGCCGTGCTCACCGAGGTCGACAAACTTGTCGGCCTGGGCGAAGAACTGCGACATCGTGCCCTCTTCGATCGCCACCACGTCTCCGGCACCGGAGCCGGCGGTGATCTGCTGAGTGAGACGGGTGTTGTAGTCGCCCAGGCCAAGGCCCTTGCCCCGCTGCTGCACGGTGACGTTCGGGTTGTCCTGCTGGTACTTCTCGATCAGTTCGTCGTATCCGAAGCCTGCGTCGCCGAAGATGTCGACGACCAGGGTGATCGGGCCGTCCGGATCCGATTCGGCGTCGTCAGAGCCGCAGGCCGCCGCCGTCACGAGGACGGCGGAGGCGAGTGCGACTGCGGCGTACCGCCGGAGCGTGACGCTCATCCTGACCCCTCTCAAGGTCGCTTCTGTGGTGGGGGGTGATCACGTGGTGTCCGCTCCGGCGGGGACAGCGTGGGTCGAAAGGGGTCCGTCGACCGGGAGCGGGCACTGCGCGACCACGCTCCGCGGAGCACAAGCAAGTGATGTCAGTCTCACTCACCCCGGCCGGGAGCGCTCCCATGAGATTGCCGGCAGGTTTCGGAGGTGTCAAGGGGCCGATGGGAGCGTTCCCATTTCGTTACGGCCGACCGGGCACCCTTCTGCGGTCAGCGCAACGGCCACCCACACCCTGCGTAGTCGGCAGGCGGCGCAGGCGGGCTCAGGTCGGCAGGCGGTGCAGACGGGCTCAGGTCGGCAGGCGGCGCAGACGCGCTCAGGTCAGCCGGCGCAGCAACGTCGTGGCGCGGCACGGGTCGAAAGCGGCCGGATCGAACCGACGGTCCACCCAGTCCAGCATCTCGCCATGCCGGGGATGTGCCGGATCGGCGATCGCGGACAGGAACTCGACGTAACCGAAGGCACCGCCGACGTCCTCAGGTGGGCAGGCCCGCTCCCCGTCGGCGCAGTACGGGTAGCGCAGATCCGGCTCGGGCGCCCCGACGTCCTCCACCACGACGTCGTGCTCCCACCAGTCACCGAAGTCGTAGGTGTAGCGCAACCGGGTGCCCTTGCCGGCGACCGCGTCCAACCGGGTGTCCAGTTCGTCGCGCAGCAGTAGTTCGCCGTCCGGATCCGGCTCGCCGTACTGCGCGCCGTTGATCTCGAAGGAGTGCAGGTGACAGTCCTGCCAGCCCATGGCGTGCTGGATCACCCGGTGCACCCGGTCGAGGGTGTACCCACCCGGCACCTGGACCCGGCGCCAGACCGGCGGCACCACCTCGGCGAGGGTGACCAGCAGATGGAAGATCTGACGAGGCATACCGGCCCTTTCTCTGGCCTAGGCTCGGACTCATGATCTGCCGTGCGTGCCGGGAACACCAGCACGAAAAGTGTCGAGGCGGTAACTGGTGCGATTGTCAGCACCGTACCCCCGCCCCGGTCCCCCCGGTCACCGGTCCGGCCGGCGAATGAGCACCGCCACGACGAGGTCGGCTATCCGCCGGCTCTCTCCCGGGCCCGCCAGCGACCCGCTCGACGACGCACGGCTCGTCGACGCGTACACCGTCACCGCCGACGTACACCTGCGCGCCAACTTCGTGACCAGCACCGACGGCGCGGTGGCGGTCGACGGTCGCTCGGCCGGCCTGTCCGGTGACGCCGACAAGCGGGTCTTCGGCATCCTGCGGATGCTCTGCGACGCGCTGCTGGTCGGCGCCGGCACGCTGCGCCAGGAGCAGTACCGGGCGCTGCGCCTCGACGAACGGCGACGCGGCTGGCGCCGCCGACAGGGTCGCCCGGCGCAGCCCACCCTGGTGGTGGTCTCCGGTTCGCTCGATCTGGATCCCGCACTGCCGGCCCTGGCCGACGCGCCGGTCCGGCCGATCGTGCTGACCACCTCCGACGCGCCGACGCACCGACGGAGGAGGCTGGCACCGGTGGCCGACCTGGTCGTCGCGGGCGAGCGCACCGTCGACCTGGCCGCCGGGCTGGACGCGCTGCGCGAGCGCGGCATGCGCCACCTGCTCTGCGAGGGTGGCCCGCTGCTGCTCGGTACGCTGACCGCCGTCGACGCGGTCGACGAACTCTGCCTGACCGTCGCGCCGCTGCTCGCCGGCGCCGGGGCCGGCCGGATCACCGCCGGGCCGTCCGGACCGGTCCGCCCGATGCGGCTGCACCAGGTGCTGGCCGCCGACGACGGCATGCTGCTGCTGCGTTACACCCGACCCGGCTGACGCGCCCGACCCCGGGTCGGATGCGGCCGGAGTCGTACCGGTGGGGCAGGATGCAACCCGTGGGAACGAAGCGACGCGAGATGCAGCGATCAGGACATCACGATGAGTGATGCGACGCCGGAGGGCATCCCGGTCGGCCGGGTGCTCGGCACCGCCGACGCCACCCCGCTGCAGTTCTGGACGGCGGTCGACGAACACAACTACCTGCAGCTCGACGACGTCGTGGTGACCCGCCGCGAGCTGCCGGGAGCCGAGCCGGTGACGATCGCCGGGGTGGTCACCCAGGTGCGCGCCCGGCACGAGGGCGCGCAGTTCGACTCCGACGTGTTCGCCATCGCCGACGGCACCCTGCCCGCCCAGGTGCAGGAGGCCGCCGAGGTCACCGCCACCCGGGTCGACCCGGAGATCTACGTACCGCCGTCGCCGGGCGCGCCGGTCTGGCGGGCCCAGGGCGACGCCCGGGCCCGCGCCCTGCACTTCGACCGGATGGAGCGCCGGATCCCGATGGGTACCGGCCGCGACGGGGTGCCGGTCTACCTGAACGCCGACTTCCTCGACGGTCAGCGCGGCGCGCACGTCTCCATCTCCGGCATCTCCGGCGTCGCCACCAAGACCAGCTTCGCCACGTTCCTGCTCTACTCGGTGTTCCGCTCCGGCCAACTCGGCGGTGACGCGGTCAACGCCAAGGCGCTGATCTTCAACGTCAAGGGCGAGGACCTGCTCTTCCTCGACCATCCCAACATCCGGCTGGACGAGGCCACCACCGCCGCGTACGCCAAGCTGGGCCTGCCCGCCGGGGCCTTCCCGGACGTACGGGTCTACGCCCCGCCCCGGGCCGGCGACGCCTCCGGCACCCCCGACGTACAGAGCCGGCTCACCGGCGTGGACAGCTTCTACTGGACCGTCGCTGAGTTCTGCGACAAGCAGCTGCTGCCGTACGTGTTCGCCGACGCCGACGACGAACGCCAGCAGTACACGATGGTGGTGCACGCGGTCACCGCGTACCTGCGCCGGCACGCGCAACCCGCCGACGGCGGCATCAGCATCGACGGCCGGCGGATCGGCTCGTACGGGGATCTGGTCGACCACGTCGTCGACCAGCTCGGCGACGAGGAGACCCGGTCGGCATGGGCCGGGTCGGCGGTCGGCATGGGTACGGTGAACGCGTTCGCCCGCCGGCTGATCGGCAGCAAACGCGACCTGGCCCGGCTGATCCGCGGCGACCTGGCCAGCCGACGGCCGCACCAGATCAGCACCGACGACAGTGCCCAGGTGACCGTGGTCGACCTGCACAACCTGCCGGACCGGGCGCAGCGGTTCGTGGTCGGGGTGACCCTCAAGAACGAATTCGACCGCAAGGAACGGGCCGGCACCGCCAAACCGTTGCTGTTCGTCGTGCTCGACGAGCTCAACAAGTACGCCCCCCGGGACGGGTCGTCGCCGATCAAGGAGGTGCTGCTCGACATCGCCGAGCGGGGCCGTTCGCTCGGGGTGATCCTGATCGGTGCCCAGCAGACCGCCAGCGAGGTGGAGCGGCGGATCGTCACCAACTCGGCGATCCGGGTGGTCGGCCGGCTCGACCCGGCCGAGGCGTCCCGGCCGGAGTACGGCTTCCTGCCGGCCGTGCAGCGCCAACGGGTGCTGCTGGCCAAGCCGGGGACCATGTTCGTCAACCAGCCGGACATCCCGGTCCCGCTCTGCCTGGAGTTCCCGTTCCCGGCCTGGGCCACCCGCTCGTCGGAGGCGGGGGCCGCGCCGTCGGGCACGCTGCGCTCCATCGTGCAGGCGGCAGACCCGTTCGCGGTGGTCGGCAGCCGGTCGACGATCAACGACGATGATATCCCGTTCTGACCCGAGGCTCAGGAGGTCCCCCCGGATGCGGATCCTGCACACCTCCGACTGGCACGTCGGCAAGGTCCTGAAGGGACAGCCCAGACTGGCCGAGCAGATCCAGGTGCTCGCCCAGCTGGTGGAGATTGCCCGCACCGAACGCCCGGACCTGGTGATCGTCGCCGGCGACCTCTACGACACCTCCGCCCCCGGGCCGGACGCCACCCGCGTGGTCACCCGCGCGCTGACCGCGCTGCGCGCCACCGGGGCAGCCGTGGTGGCCATCGGCGGCAACCACGACAACGGGGCGGCCCTGGACGCGCTGCGGCCGTGGGCGGACGCCGCCGGCATCACCCTGCGCGGCACGGTCCGCGACAACCCGGACGAGCACATCGTCACCGGCGTCACCGACAGCGGCGAGCGGTGGCGGCTGGTCGCCCTGCCGTTCCTGTCCCAGCGGTACGCCGTACGGGCCACCGAGATGTACCAGCTGACCGCCGCCGAGGCCACCCAGACCTACGCCGACCACGTCGCCCGGGTGCTGGCCCGACTCACCGACGGCTTCGGTGAACCGGGCGTGGTCGACCTGATCACCGCGCACCTGACGGTGGTCGGCGGGCGCTCCGGCGGCGGCGAGCGCGAGGTCCACACCGTTCTCGGGTACGCCGTACCGGCGACGGTCTTCCCGACCGGCACCCACTACGTCGCCCTCGGCCACCTGCACCGGGCGCAGCAACTGGAGGCGCCCTGTCCGGTGCGTTACAGCGGCAGCCCGCTGGCGGTCGACTTCGGCGAGGAGGAGAACGTCCCGTCGGTCAGTCTGGTCGACGTCAGCGCCACCACCGCCGCCCGGGTACGCGACGTACCGGTAACGGCCGCCGCGACGCTGCGTACCGTCCGGGGCACGTTGGCGGAGCTGGCCGCCGGTGACCACGGCGACGCCTGGCTGCGGGTCCTGATCCGGGAGGTGCCCCGGGCCGGGCTGCGCGAGCAGGTGCAGGAGCTGCTGCCCCGGGCCTTGGAGGTCCGCATCGACCCGGAGTTCGCCCGGGCCCAGGTCGGTCCCGCCCGGACCGCACAGCGCACCGGACGCGACCCTGGTGTGCTGTTCGCCGACTACCTCGACGCGCGCGGGCAGGACGACGACGGGGTCCGCGCCCTGTTCGACACCCTCTACGAGGAGGTGACCTCGTCGTGAGGCCGCTGCGGCTGGACATGGCCGGTTTCACCGTGTTCCGCGAGGAGACCACGGTCGACTTCACCGACGCCGACTTCTTCGCCCTGGTCGGGCCGACCGGGTCGGGCAAGTCCAGCATCCTCGACGCGATCTGCTTCGCCCTGTACGGCCAGGTGCCCCGCTGGGGCAGCAGCCGGGGCATCGGCTCGGCCCTGGCGCCGTCGGCCACCGAGGCGCGGGTCCGGCTGGTCTTCGAAAGCGCCGGCAGCCGCTACGTGGCCACCCGGGTGGTACGCCGCGACTCCCGGGGTGCGGTCAAGACCGGCGGCGCCGGGCTGCAGCTGATGCCGCCCGGGTTCGACGTGACCCGGCTGGACACCGGGATGAGCCCGGACGACCTCGGTGAGGTGCTGGCCGGCAGTCCGGCCGAGATGGAGCAGGCGGTGCTGGAGGCGGTCGGGCTGCCGTACGAGCAGTTCACCACCTGTGTGCTGCTGCCCCAGGGCCGATTCGCTGACTTCCTGCACGCCAAGCCGGCCACCCGCCAGCAGATCCTGATCAACCTGCTCGGGCTGCACGTCTACGAGCAGGTCCGGGATCGGGCCACCGCCCGCGCGGGTGCCGCCGAGGCGGCGATGGCCGCGGTCGACCACCTGCTCGGCGGGCTGACCGACGCCGACGCCGACGCGGTGGCCGCCGCGGCGGCGCACGTCGAGGCGATGCGGACGCTGGCGGGCGCGGTCGACGACGTACTGCCCGAGCTGGAGCAGGCACAGCGGACCGTGACCACGGTCGCCGACCGGGTCGCCGCGCTGGCCGCGGAGATCGACCTGTTGGCCGGCGTGACACCGCCGGCGTCGGCGACTGTCCTCGCCGACGAGGTGGCCCGGGCGCGGACCGCCGCCGCCGACGCCGACCGCGCGGTGCTCGCCGCCGAGGAACGGGAGGAGAAGGTCCGCGCCGAACTGGCCGCCGCCGGTGATCCGGCCGCCCTGCGGCTGCTGCTGCAGGCGCACGTCGAACGGGACCGGGTCGCGGCGGAGATCGCCGGGCTGGCACCGGCGCTCACCGCCGCGCAGGCGGAGCAGGCCGCCGGCCAGGCGACCCTGGACGCGGTCCGGGCCCGCGCCGAGGCGGCCGACGCCGCGTTGGAACAGGCCCGCCGGGCGTACCAGCAGGCGCAGACCGCCGACCGGGCCGCGGCACTGCGCCACGAGCTGGTCGCCGGGGCGGACTGCCCGGTCTGCGCCCAGCCGGTGCCGGTGCTGCCACCGGAGCCGGCCGGCTCCCAAGTCGCCGAGGCGAAGGCCGCCGGCCAGGCGGCCCGGGCCACCGCCGACCAGGCCAGCCAGGCGGTCACCGACGCCGAGCAGGCCCTGCGCGAGGTCGACCGGGCCGTCGACCGGGCCCGGGTACGCGCCGAGCAGCTGGCGGGCCGGTTGGCCGAGCTCGACCGCGAGGTGGCCGCCTCACCCGGCAGTGAGGCACTGCACGCCGAACTGACGGCGGTCGACCGGCTGCAGGACCGGCTCGACTCCGCCGGTGTCCAGGTCCGGCAGGCCCGGGACGTGGCCCGCCGGGCACAGCAGGCCGCCGTGGCCGGCGAACAGCGGTTGCAGTCGGCCTGGCGGGACTTCGACACCGTCCGCGACGCGGTGGCGCGGCTGGCACCGCCGGCCGCCGAACGCGGTGACCTGGCCGACGCCTGGACCCAGCTGGCCGGCTGGGCGGACGCGCTGGCGGCCGACCGCCGGGCGGCACAGTCCCGCGCCGACCAGGAGCTGACGAACGCCCGGGAGTCGGCCGCCACCGTCGCCGACCGGATCGACGCGCTGTTCCTAGCCGCCGGTGCGCCGGCGCCGGTACCCGACGCCCGGCGCGGCGCCGACGACCGTGGGCCGGGTGCCCGCGCGGCGGTCGACCCGGCGGCGTACCGACAGGCCGCCGCGTTGGCGGTGCAGCGGGCGGGCAGCGACCACGACCGGCTCGTCGAGCGGTTCGCCCAGGTGGGCGAGCTACGCCAGCGCCGCGCCGACCAGGAACGGCAGGCGCAGCTGGCCCGGACCCTGGCCGGACATCTACGGGCGAACAACTTCGAGCGGTGGCTGCTGGTCGAGGCGCTGGACCTGCTGGTGGACGGGGCCTCGCGGATCCTGCAGGAGTTGTCCAACGGCCAGTACGAACTGGTGCACGACGCGGGCGAGTTCTTCGTCGTCGACCATCACGACGCGGGGCTGCGCCGAGGCGTACGCACGCTGTCCGGCGGGGAGACGTTCCAGGCGTCGCTGGCGTTGGCCCTGGCGTTGTCGGAGCAGTTGGCCGGCATGTCGACAAGCGCGGCGAGCCTGGAATCGATCGTCCTCGACGAGGGCTTCGGCTCCCTCGACGCGGCCACGTTGGACACGGTCGCGGCCACGTTGGAAGGGTTGGCGGCCCGGGGCGACCGGGTGGTCGGGATCGTCACCCACGTACCGGCGCTCGCCGCACGGGTGCCGGTACGCTTCGAGGTACGCAAGGACGCCCGGACCGCGCGGGTGCACCGGAGCGGGCTGTGACCGGCGGGCCGGCGCAACAGCCGGGCGGCGGTGTCCGGTGGTTCGTCGAGGGCTGGCAGCCCGGCTACGGCACGTCGTTCGAAGCACCCGAAGCGGGGGCGCCGGGCGCGACCGACGACAGCTCGGACGCCACCGATCTCGCGGTGGAGCTGGATCCGGCTGCCTGGCAGGCGTTACGGCAGCCCGCCGACGTACGCGCACCGGACGTGGTGCTGCTGGTCGACGGGGTACGCCGGATCGACGCGTCGTTGTGGAGCGACGAGCCGGACGGGGTGTCCTACCCGGCGATAGCCGCCTCGTACGCGGCCGGCGTGGTCCGCTGCGACCTGCGCGCAGGATCGGCGACGTTGGCCGGAGCACGGCCGGAGCGCGGACTGTTCACTCCGAGCGCCGCCGCGACCGACCTGACCGTCGGGCAGATCCGCTACCCGGCGCGGCGGGTCGACCACCCGGATCCGGCGACATTGCCGCAGGTGGTGCAGCCGGCGTTGGCCGCGCTGGAGATCGCCGTGTCCGAGCAGGCCCGGGCCGGGGCCGACGGCGCCGATGACGAACTGCTGGTGGTGGACGGTCCGCTGCGCGGTCGGCAACTGCCGAACACCATCGGCTACATCAAGTCGGTCAGCAAGACGTACCTGCCGGCCGGTCTGCTCCCGGTGGTGACCGGGCTGCGACCGGCCGAACGCAGTCCGGTGTTCCTGCATGGCACCCGGTGGCGTACCTACTCGTGGTACCTGCGGCTGCCCGGGCCGCGCGGCGCTCCCTGGGCCGGCATCGTCCGGGTGGAGTGCCGGCCGGACATCACGGCGCAGGCGGCCATCGCCCTGGCCGATCTCTCGCTGGCGGCGCTGCCCCGGTTCGCGTCGACGCCGTACAAGGACCCCCGCGCGCCGCAGAACCTGGTGCCGATCGCCGGGCTGGAGCGGCGGCTGCGGGCGATGCTCGGCGACGCCCGGCTGCTGCACCGGGCGTTGAGCCTGTCGGCGGCCCGGCGATGAGCCCGTCCCCCATTGGGCGTCGAGCCTGTCGGCAGCCGGGCGTTGCGCCGGTCCCCCGCCGGCTGTCCGGTGCGGTACCGGCATACTGCCACCGTGGGCCGCGCTCGTAGGACAGCACCGCCGCCGGTCCAGGTCGACACCGGCACCGCGCAACTCGTCGCGGACCCGGACCGCCGCCGGGGTTACACCCTGCTGCTGGACGGCACCCAACAGTCACATGTCGACCTGGACGATCCGACGCACCTGGAGTTCGAGTACGTCCGGCGGATCGCCGCCGCCGTCGACCTGGCCGCCGAACCGGGCGTACCGCTGCGGGTCCTGCACCTGGGCGGTGGTGCGTTGACCCTGCCGCGCTACCTGGCCGCGACCCGACCCGGGTCGCACCAACGGGTGGTGGAGATCGACGCCGCGCTGACCGAGCTGGTCCGCCGGGAACTGCCGTTGCCGGCCGACCGCAACCTGCGGGTCCGGGTCGGCGACGCCCGTACCGCGGTCGAGCAGGCCCGCGCCGGCAGCTACGACCTGGTGATCGCGGACGTCTTCTCCGGTGCCCGTACTCCGGCGGGGCTGACCTCGGTGGAGTTCGTGACCGAGGTGGCCCGGGTGCTCGCCCCCGGCGGGCAACTGGTGTCCAACGTCGCCGACGGGCCGCCGCTGCACTGGGCCCGGCGACACCTGGCGTCGGTCCGCCAGGTGCTGCCCGGCATCTGCCTGATCGCGGACGCGGCGGTGCTGCGACAACGCCGGTACGGCAACCTCGTGGTGGTCGCCGGACGCACGCTGCCGCAGGTCGCTGAGCTGACCCGGCGCGCCGCCGGGGACTGGTTCCCCAGCCGGGTGGTACACGGCGCGGCACTCGACCAGCTGATCGCGGCGGCGGCGCCGATCGACGACGCCACCGCGCAGCCGTCGCCGCCACCACCCGACGGAACTTTTCCGCATGGGCTTTGATCCGTCCGCCGGTCGGTTCCGTATCTGGAGGTGGGCCCCCAGCCGCGGGCCGTCAGGTGACGTCGGATGGAGGTCCTGCGATGTATGCGGTCGCGAGCGGCTGGCAGGCGGAGACGGTCCGGCCAGGCGTGACCGGCAGCGGGTCGCCGGCCATCAGGGCCATGCAACGTTGGCAGACCATCGACGGGAGGGCGGCCGAGCGCGATGATGAGCCGGTGACGTCACGGACTGCAGGCAGCCGGCACCAGGCCGGGACGCCGGAGTCCAGCCACGGGGACGATCTCGTCCGCACGCTGTATGCCGAGCACGCCCGACCCCTGTTGGGGTTCGTGCTCCGGCTGACCGGGGGGGACCGGCAGCGGGCCGAGGACATCGTCCAGGAGACACTGCTGCGGGCGTGGCGCAACGCCCACCGGCTCGGTGCCCAGGGGCAGGCGTCGTTGCGCCCCTGGCTGGTCACCGTGGCACGGCGGATCGCCATCGACGACCACCGCAGCGAGAAGGCCCGGCCGACCGAGGAGTACGACCGGGACCTGGAAAGTTTCGCCGAGTCCGACGGCACCGATCAGGTGCTGCGTCAGATGACGGTGACCGATGCCATGCGGACGTTGAGCCAGCCGCACCGGGAGATCCTGATCGAGACGTACTTCCGGGGACGCACCGTCCCCGAGGCGGCACAGGAGCTTGGTCTGCCACTGGGTACCGCGAAGTCGCGGGTCTACTACGCGCTACGTGCGCTGCGGACGGCGCTGCAACAGCGGGGGGTAACGGAATGACACGGTCCGCGCACTGGGACGTCGGGGCGTACGCGCTGGGCGCGCTCGACGCCGACGACGTCGAGCGTTTCGAGGAGCACCTCGCGGGCTGCTGGGCCTGCGCCGCCGAACTCGAGTCCCTGATCCCGATCGTCGGGCTGATGTCCACGGTCGACATCAGCCAACTGGAGGGCAGTTCCGCCCTCCCTTCGCAGAGCCCCACCGGTGTGGACCTGCCTGGTGGGGCGACCGGCAGCGCCGACGACGTGCCGCCGCCCGGCTGGGCCGGCGGCGAGTCCGGCACCGACCGGCACCGCGACCATGGTCAGGTCCTTCCGCTCGACCTCGCCCGTAGCTCCCGCCGTCGGCGGCTGGCCAGCCGACCGGTACAGATCGCTGCCGGGTTCGTCCTGATGGCGACTCTGACCGGCGGCTCGTTCCTGGTCGGCGCGCAATGGTTCGGCGCGGACTCCGCCACGGTGCCGCAGGCCGGCGGGGAGGTCTCGGCCACTGCCGGTCCGTCTCCGCTCGGTCCACAGTCCGGGGTCGGCGGGCCGGAGGTGACCGGGGAGAAGTTCAGCACGGTCGACCCGACCACCGGGGTGGAGGCGGACGTGGTGCTGGAGGAGGCCGGGTGGGGCACCCAGGTGTCCTTCGCGCTACGCCGGGTGCCAGGGCCGATGCAGTGCCGGCTGGTGGTCATCCGGGCCAGCGGCACCGCCGAGGTGCTCTCCACCTGGGCCGTGCCGGAAACCGGTTACGGCACGCCCGAACAGCCGGCCCCACTACTGCTCACGACGTCCACCGCAGCACCACGCGACGATATCGAACGCATCCAGGTGCAGGCGGTCGACCAGTCCGGCGTGGCCACGGCACTCGTGACGGTACCGGTCTGACCGGGGGTCTCGACCATTCCCACATCGACAACAGAATCAGGTGTGACGCCGACAGTCCGTGGGTGTCCGGAGCAAATGCCGGACACCCACGGACTGTCGGCGTTTTGCGGACCGTCCGGCAGCCGGATCCGCCTGACCGGCGACGCAGAAGCAGCCGACACGCAGCCCGGCAGCACCTGGTTCAACCAGCACATGTGAAATTGTGCACTCGCTATTGCCGATCCAATCCTGCGGATGGTGCGTACCTCTAGATGAAGCCCGATGTGGACGAATGAGGGAGGGCACGTGGCACTGGGAAAGCGGACCGTCATAGTCGCAGGCGCGCTGGCGGCACTCGTGTTGCCGGGTTGCGCCCCGGCAGGTTACAACCCGGACGACTTTGGCGGCGCTCAGGCCCAGCCGGTCGTCAACGCGGCGAACGCGGCGCAGGCTTCGGCCGCGCCCGAGCCGGTCGACACCGATGACGTCGCCGTCGACGTCGCCGACGAGGACCTCACCAAGGAACTGGTTGGCAAGGCTGTCGACAAGATGGGTAACGTCGTCACGGACGAGGACGGCTGGCTGCTCTACCGCTTCGAGAACGACACCGACGACCCGCCGGCGTCGAACTGCGAGGGCGACTGCGCCAAGATCTGGCCGCCGGCCCTGACCGACGGCGACCCGATCCTGTCCGGAGTGGACGAGGAGCTGGTCGGCACGGTGAACCGGCCCGACGGCACCCGGCAGCTGACCATCGACGGATGGCCGATCTACTACTACGCGGGCGACGAGAAGCCCGGCGACTGGAAGGGCCAGGGCGTCGGTGGCACCTGGTTCGTCGTCCAGCCGGACGGCTCGAAGAACCTGGAATGCCTGCCGGAGGGCACGCCGAAGCCGATCGCGGTGCCGGACGGCGACGGCCGCGACAACATCAAGGGCCTCGACAGCAAGGACTCGGACAAGGACGCCGACTCCGACAGCGACTCGGGCGACTACGACTACTGATACCCCACGGCGCCCGTGATTCGCGGCGGCCGGTCGTTGCCAGGGAGGGCGCGGCCGGCCGCCGCTTCGTTGTGTGCGCACTGTCGGCATGCCGCATCATCGGCAAGCTTGAAATCGACATTAATTGCCGCCTAAGTGTTTCGCATTTACCGGAAGGATTGTTGACTGTCGTCGAGTCACCTTCGTACGGTCGGTCTCCGCGAACAGACATCGCAGCACCGACCGCGTTGCACCGGACGCCCTCGGTCGGGGTCCGATGAAAGAGGTGGCATCACGTGAACCGTTCACCGCGCCGACGGCGTACCGACGATCGACCTGCCCGACGCGGCAGCACCCGGACCCGCGTACTCGCGGTGGCCATGATGCTCGCGGTCTTCGGCGGAGTCGTCGCCGTAACCCAGATCTCCTCCGCCGGGACCCGGGGCGACCGGGACCGGGACCGGGACCGCCGGGACCGCGCCGTCGCCTGTCAGAGCGCACCGGACCCGGCCGCATCGACCGATCCGGCCGACACCGGCACCACGGTGGACGAGTTCGGGGTCCGGCACCACTGGGGCGACGGCCAGCGTGGCCCGACCGGCGGCCGGGACGCCTGTCCGCAGCCGTCCGCCGAGGGCACCGCCACCGCCGTGCCGGCCCCCGACGCACTGGAGATTCTCGGCGACGACTGCTCCGGCAGCGATCTGCCACCGCACGACGGGTTCCAGGTCGGTGACCGCTGCGTGAGCACGGCCTTCGGCGAGGTCGGCGACGCCGACAACAACCCCCAGCTCATGATCGTCTCGGCGCCTGACCGGGTCCGGTCGAACGAGCCCTTCACCTTGCGGATCAGCACCCGCAACCTGGTCCGGGACCGGTTCCTGCCGGCCGGGCAGGGTGGTTACTACCTGGAAAGCTCCTTCCTGAACGAGGACGGGCTGACCCGGGGGCACTTCCATACCGCCTGCCGGATGCTCACCAGCAACCGCACCGCACCCCAGCCCGGACCGGTGCCGGCGTTCTTCGTTGCCACCGAGGACGGCCGGGGCGGTGCGGATGCCGACGAGGTCACCGTCGAGGTTCCGGGCCTGCCCGGCCCTGGCGTGGCACAGTGCGCGTCCTGGGCCGGCGACGGCTCCCACCGGGTGCCGATGATGCAGCGGGCCAACCAGATCCCCGCCTTCGACGTGGTCCGGGTGCTGGTCACCCGATAGGCGCCCGGTGGTGCACCCACTGGGCAACCGGTGCGGGTCGCCAGCCGGGGCGGTGGCCGCCCGCACCACACCGGCTGGCACAGTGGCGGTCATGGCCGGGCACGAGCGGGTGGACAGGTCGGCGAGCCGGCAACGGATTCTGCGGCCACCGGCCGGTTACCACCTGGCCCGGTCCGTGCGTCCGCTGGCGATGGGCCGGTTCGACCCCTGCGCCCGCTGGCACGCGGACACCTTCTGGTGGACCGCCCGTATGCCGAGCGGTCCGGCGACACTCACGCTGCACCGGCGCGGCGGCGAGCTGATCGCCACCGGGCACGGCCCCGGCGCGGCCGACGTCGTCGACATCGCCGACGCGGTCGCCGGGCTCCGCGACGACGTCGACGGATTCCGTCCGCTCGCCCGACGCCACCCGGTGGTGCATGCCCTGGCCCGCCGCTACGCCGGGGTCCGGCTGCCCGCGACCGGCGCGGTGTTCGCCCGGGTGCTGCGGGCCGTCCTGGAGCAGAAGGTGACCGGGGTCGAGGCCTACCGCGGGTACGCCGCCACCGTACGCGCCTTCGGGACACCGGCACCCGGGCCGGCGGCCGGCCTGTGGGTCACCCCCGAACCAGCGGTGATCGCGACGACCCCGTACTGGAAGTTCCACCCGCTCGGCATCGAGCAGCGCCGGGCGCAGACCCTGTGCCGGGCGGCGGCCGTGGCCGACCGGCTGGAGGCCAGCGTCGACGCGGCGACCGCGACCAGCCGACTGACGAGCCTGCCCGGAATCGGCCCGTGGACCGCCGCCGAGGTGGTCCGGGTCGCCTTCGGCGCGGCGGACGCGGTGAGCGTCGGGGACTTCCACCTGCCGAACACGGTCGCCTGGGCGCTGGCCGGCGAGGCACGCGGCGACGACCAGCGGATGCTGGACCTGCTGGAGCCGTTCCGTGGCCACCGGGGACGGGTCTGCCTGCTGCTGGAGCTGGCCGGCCTGGCGGCCCCCCGGTTCGGCCCCCGCGCACCGCTGCGGTCCTTCGCGCGGTTCTGACCGCGTCGGCGGCCGGGCCCCGGTGCAGCCCGGGCGCACCGGATCAGCCGGCCCCTCCGCAGCGGATCAGCGGGTCAGCCGGCGCAGCGCGACACCCAGTCGCCAGGCGTAGAGATGCTGGGCCGCCACCGCGACCGGGCCGGCGAGCCGCATCGCCGGTGCCACCGGTCGGCTGAACGCCACCACGGAGAACCACACCCGGTCACCGGCCCGCTCCACCAGGAAGGCCTCCTCGCCGCTGGCCGGGTGCCCGTCGAGCGTGCCGTAGGCGAACCCGACCCGGTCCGCGGTGTCGGTCGCCCACACGACCGCGCACGGCGCGGTCATCCGCAGCGGACCCACGCCGAGGCTGACCGTGACCTGCACACCGGGTTCGGCGCGTGGTGCCGAGGCGGCGACCCGGGCCCCGGCGGCCCGGTGCATCCGCCAGGTGAGCACGGCCCGTCCCGCACGGTCGAAGGTGCCTGGTCGTAGCGCCGTCCGGTAGCGCAGATGGCGGTAACCGGCGGGCAGGGCCGGGTAGGGCCGGTGCCCGGCCTCGGCGGTACGCAGCAACTGGCTGGTGGCCCCGGTCTGCGGATAGGTGAAACCTGACATCCGGTTCGCCTTTCTCAGGCACCTGCCGCCACCGTTGACAAGCAGTCGGGACAGGCGGTGCGCGATGCGGTACGCACCTCGAATTGTGCCCGCGACGAACCGTTGATGTTTCCACATTTGGCGGTAAGGTCTCCGGACATGACGGCGCTCACACCGGTCCTGCCCGACCTGAAGGCGAACTACCTTCGCACCGGCTTCCATCGGGTCCACGGCTGGCTGAACCCGTCGACCGCCGTCTACCTGAGCGGCATCGAGACCGCGCAGCGCGCCGACGGTATCACCGGCGATGTCGCCGAGATCGGGATCCACCACGGCAAGTCGTTCCTCTGTCTCGCGCTCGCCCTGCCGACGGACCAGCGGGCGGTCGCCATCGACGTGTTCGGCGACCAGTCGGCGAACGTGGACCGGTCCGGGTACGGCGACCGGGACACGTTCGAGCAGAACCTGGCGACCTACGGTGCCGGCGACAACGTCGACATCCTGCAGACATCCAGCCTGGAGCTGGAACAGACCGGATTCGTCTCGGCCGGCCGCCGGTTCCGGATCTTCTCCATCGACGGCGGACATACCACTGAGATCACCGAGAACGATCTCCGGATCGCCGAGCAGACGGTCACCGAGCGCGGAATGGTCGTTGTCGACGACATTCTCAACCGGCACTGGCTCGGTGTGATCACCGGCCTCTTCCGGTACCTCGAGCACGGCGGCAGCCTGGTGCCCGCCGTGCTGGTGCCCAACAAGCTGATCCTCGCCACCTCGGTGGAGCAGGCCAAGCAGTACCGGGCGATGTTCGCCGAGCACTTCGCCGCTACCCGGGAGAAGGCCGACGTACCGCTCGCCGGGCATCAGGTCGACATCTACGCCGACCGCCCCTGGCTGGTGCGCGGCGAGAACGGCGAGTCCGGTCCGATCCTCGAGCACGAGCCGATGTCGACCATCCCGACCGCCCGGCTGAGCGAGCTCGAGGAGCAACTGCGGTCCAGCCGTGCCGAGCTCGACCGCACCAAACGGCAGCTCAAGACCGTACGGCAGGAACTGCGCGCCGCCGCCGTGCCGTTGTACCGCAAGGCCGCCCGCCGGATGCCCTGGCTGGCCCGTCCGGTCCGGCCGGTGTTCCGGCGGGTACGCGACGTGTGGCGGCGTTTTCACTGACGGGACGGCCGTGACCGCGAGACGGGAACGCCGGTGACGGCCCGGTCGGAATCGCCGGCCACGACGGGGCCCGGACCGTCGGGGCGGGATGGTTCACTGGTCCGGTGAAACTGCCGATCCCCTGCCCGATCGAACCGATGCTGGCCAGGCCGGTCACCACACTGCCGGTCGCCGACGGGCTCAGCTACGAGCCCAAGTGGGACGGCTACCGGTGCGTCATCTTCCGCGACGGCACCGAGGTGGAGCTGGCCAGCCGTGGCGGCAAGACCCTCACCAGGTACTTCCCGGAAGTGATCACCCAGGCGCTGGCGCAGTTGCCACCCCGGGTCGTCGTCGACGGTGAGCTGGTCGTGATCCGCCCGGAGGCAGACCGGTCACGGCTGGACTTCGACCTGCTCGGGCAGCGCATCCACCCGGCGGCGTCGCGGGTCCGGCTGCTCGCCGAGCAGACCCCGGCCTCGTTCGTCGCCTTCGACCTGCTCGCCCTCGACGACACGGCCCTGCTCGACGAGCCGTTCCGCATCCGGCGCGAGCGGTTGACCGACGCCCTGGCCACCGTCACCGCCCCCATGCATCTGACGCCGGTCACCACCGACCCGCAGACCGCCCGGCAGTGGTTCGACATCTTCGAGGGCGCCGGCCTCGACGGGGTGATCGCCAAACCGGCCGGGCTGCGGTACGAACCAGGCAAACGGTCGATGTTCAAGGTCAAGCACGGGCGTACCGCCGATGTGGTCGTGGCCGGATTCCGCTGGCACAAGTCCGGCCCGGTGGTGGGTTCACTGCTGCTCGGTCTCTACGACGACACCGGCACGCTGCACCACGTCGGGGTCTGTGCGTCGTTCACCGCGGCCCGGCGGGCCGAGCTGGTCGAGGAGCTGGCACCACTGCGTACCACCGCAGCCGAACACCCGTGGGTCGGCGGTGACGGGACCTCCGGGCAGCGCGTGCCGGGAGCGCCCAGCCGGTGGAGCGGCGGCAAGAACCTCGAATGGCAGCCGCTGCGACCCGAGTGGGTCGCCGAGGTCGGCTACGACGCGATGGAGGGTGACCGGTTCCGGCACACCGCACGGTTCCTGCGCTGGCGCCCGGACCGCGATCCCGCCTCGTGCCGCTACGACCAGCTCGTCCGGCCGGTACGCTTCGACGTCGACCGGGTGCTCGCCGGCGACCCCACCGGTCGACGGTGACCAGGCGCGGCGGCCTCCTGCGCCCGCGACCGCCCTCGCCCCGGCGCGGCCGCCGGCTGACCGTCGCCGCCGCCGTACTGGCCGTGGTCATGGCCGGGCTCACCGGCTGCACCACGAGCGACGGCCCCGGCGCGGCACCGCCGGAGGGGTCGGGCCACCCGGATGCCGGCGCCACGACCGGGCTGCCCTGGCGGCCCTGCCCCGAGGTTGCCGGCCAGTGGTCCGGCGAGGTCGGCGACGACCTGCGCTACGACTGCGCCACGCTCGACGTACCGGTCGACTGGGCCCTCGGCCCGGCCGCCGGAACCCTGCCACTCGCGCTGCTGCGGGTGCGTTCCGCCGCGCAGCGGGACCGGATCGGCACGCTCGTGGTCAACCCCGGTGGCCCGGGCGTCTCCGGGGTCGACGCCGCCGCGCGGCTGGCCCTGGGCGAACGGTCCGGCGGCCTGCCGGACGCGGTGCTGCGCCGCTTCGACGTGGTCGGTTTCGACCCGCGCGGGGTGGCCCGCTCCGCCGGTGTGGACTGTGGGGCCGACGCGGACTGGGACGCTGTCTTCGGTGCCGACCCGGACCCCGACGACGACGCCGCCTTCGCCGCCGCCGCCGAGGTGAACCGGCGGATCGCGGCCGACTGCGCGGCCCGCCACGGCGACCGGCTCGCCGCCTTCTCCACCCATCAGACCGCCCGGGACCTCGATGCGGTCCGGGCCGCTGTCGGCGACGAACGACTCACCTACCTCGGCTACTCGTACGGCAGCCTGCTGGGAGCCACCTACGCCCACCTGTTCCCCGAGCGGGTCCGTGCCCTGGTCCTCGACGGCGCGATCGATCCGCAGCAGGATCCGGTGGCCGGCTCGCTGGGCCAGGCCGCCGGTTTCGAACGTGCCTTCGACGCGTTCGTCCGGTGGTGCGCCGCCACCCCGGCATCCTGCCCGATCAGCACCGACCCCGCCGGCACGCTCGACGACGCCGTCGACCGGGCCAGTACGAAACCGGTGGCGTCGGCCGACGGACGGACGGCGACCCCCGGATGGATCTTCTACGCCGTGGTCGCCTCGCTCTACGACGACAGCGGCTGGCCACGGCTGGCCCGTGCCGTGGCCGCGCTGCGCGACGGCGACCCGGCACCGGTGTTCGCCCTGGCCGACGCCTACACCGGCCGGGACGCCGACGGCGGCTACGACAACCTGTTCGCCGCCAACCTGGCGATCAACTGCGCCGACGCCGAGATGCCGCTGCGCCCGGCGCAGATCCGCGCGCTGCAGCAGCAGTGGCGCCAGGAACACCCCAGGTTCGGCCCGGCGCTGGCGGTCGGCCTGCTGGCCTGCGCGCAGTGGCCGACCGCCGCCGACCCGTATCCGGTCGGCGCGGCGGCCGGTGCCCCACCGATCCTGGTGGTCGGCACCACCGGCGATCCGGCCACCCCGTACGAGCAGGCCCCCCGCCTCGCCGAGCTACTGGGCACCGGAGTGCTGGTGACCTGGGAGGGCGACGGGCACACCGCGTACCCGCACGCACCGTGTGTGGCCGCGGCGGTCGACGCGTACCTGATCGATCTGACCGTGCCCGCCGACGACCTGCGCTGCCCGGCCTGAGCCGGCACCCTGACCGGTTCCGGCACGCCGGACCGGTTTGGGGCCGGGCGGTTCCGCAGGTCAGCCAGGCGTGTCCGGACGGGCCCGCGAGGGCTGCACCCGCCTCGGTTCGCCGGGCATCTTCGGATGATCCGGCGGGTACGGCAGGTCCCCGCCCCGGCCGTCCCGCTCGTCGCGGTCGGCCCACTCCAGCAGCGGGCCGATGTCCCACGGCGTGTCGTCGATGCCGGCGTGTGGGTCGCCCCGCCCGGCCAGCCGGGGCGGCACCGTCCGCAGGTCGAAGTCGTCCGGTTCCACCTCGGTCAACTCGTCCCAGCTCACCGGGGTGGAGACGGTGGCGCGGGCGTTGGCGCGCAGCGAATAGGCGCAGGCGATGGTGCGGTCCCGGGCCATCTGGTTGTAGTCGACGAAGACCTTCTCGCCGCGCTCCTCCTTCCACCACGAGGTGGTGACCAGGTCGGGGCGGCGACGCTGCACCTCGCGGGCGAACGCGATCACCGCCCGGCGTACCTCGGCGAACGACCAGCGGGGCACGATCCGCAGGTAGACGTGCACCCCCCGGCCGCCGGAAGTTTTCGGGTAGCCGACCGCGCCGAGTTCGTCGAGCAGCGCACGCACCTCGCCGGCAGCGGCGACCGCATCGGCGAAGTCGGTGCCCGGCTGCGGGTCCAGGTCGATCCGCAACTCGTCCGGCCGGTCGACGTCGGCGGCGCGCACCGGCCAGGGGTGGAACACCACCGTGCCCATCTGCGCCGCCCAGGCCACATGGGCCAGGTCGGCGGGGCAGAGTTCGTCGGCGGTCCGGCCGCTGGGAAAGGCGATCCGGGCGGTACGCAGCCACGGCGGCACGCCCCGGGCCGGCACCCGCTTCTGGTAGAACATCTCCCCGTCGACGCCGTCCGGGAAGCGTTGCAGCGTCGTCGGGCGGTCCCGCAGCGCCCGCAGGATCCCGTCGCCGACGGCCAGGTAGTAGTCGAACACGTCCTGCTTCGTGTAGCCCGGACCGGGGAAACAGACCCGGTCCGGGCTGCTCAGCCGCACCTGATGGCCCGCCACCTCGACGGTGGTCGCCGACGTCCGGATACTGCGGCTCGTGCCAGCCATACGCCGACAATAGGTCAGCGGACCCGGGTTCGCCGCCCCGACGCGTCGGGGCGGCGTCCGCCGTACCGTTGAGGCATGACCGACGACAAGGTTGACCTGCCCCGCACCGGCGACCGGCCGCGGACCGCCGACCTGCCCCACACCGACGAGCAGTGGCGGGCGAGGTTGAACCCCGAGCAGTTCCGGGTGCTGCGCCAGGCCGGCACCGAACGGCCCTGGTCGGGCGAGTACGTCGAGACCACCACGGTCGGTACGTACCACTGCCGGGCCTGCGACGCGCCGCTGTTCACCAGCGACACCAAGTTCGACTCGCACTGTGGCTGGCCGAGCTTCGACGAGGCACTGCCCGGCGCAGTGCGTTACATCGAGGACCGGTCGCACGGCATGGTGCGCACCGAGGTGCGCTGCGCGACCTGCGATTCGCATCTGGGCCACCGCTTCGACGGCGAGCGGTACACCTCGAAGAACGCCCGGTACTGCATGAACTCGGTGGCGCTACGGCTCGAGCCGGCCTGACCACGGACCCCACGGTCGCCCGGTCACCGACGTACCGCTGGTCGGTCGGTGGTTTTTTTCCGGATTGCACCGCCCCGTTACGGCCGATGACGCACGCTGCGAGGAGGCCGACGTTTGGGGGACATGATGGCGACCTGTGAGGTCTGCGGCAACGACTACTGGATGGCGTTCGACATCCGGACGGTGAGCGGGGACACCTACACCTTCGACTCGTTCGAGTGCGCGATCCAGCTCCTCGCACCGATCTGCGAGCACTGCCAGTGCAAGATCGTCGGGCACGGCGTCGAGGTGTCGGGCCGGTTCTTCTGCTGTGCGCACTGCGCCCGCACCGTGGACCAGGAGACCGGCGCGCAGGTACGCGACGCGGTCGGTAGCCGACCGGGCTGATCGGCGTATCATCGCTCGGCGTGCCCGCCGAACCCGCCCTCACCTCACATGTCGCACATACCGTCGAGCTCGATCCGATCACCCTCTACCAACTGCTGAAACTCCGGGTCGACGTCTTCGTCGTGGAGCAGGAGTGCGCGTACCCGGAGCTGGACGGGCGCGACCTTGAGCCGCAGACCCGGCAGCTGTGGCTGGCCCGGGCCGGAGCGCTGGTCGCCTGCCTGCGCCTGCTGACCGAACCGGACACGGACCAGGCCGGACCAGACACGGACCAGGCCGGACCAGACACGGACCAGGCCGGACCAGACACGGACCAGGCCGGACCAGACACGGACCCGGCCGGCGGTGGCCGGGTTCGTCGGATCGGCCGGGTGGCGGTGGCCGCGCACGAACGCGGCCGAGGCCATGCCGACCGGCTGCTCGACGCCGCCCTGGCGATCGCCGGTGACCAGCCGTGTGTCCTCGACGCCCAGGCCCACCTGACGGCCCTCTACGCCCGGCACGGATTCGTCGTCGCCGGCCCGGAGTACGTCGAGGACGGAATTCCGCACGTGCCGATGCGTCGGCCACCCGGGGTCCACGGCGGGACGCGGCACGCGAAGTGACGCCCGCCCCGCGGTACGCCGAGTGGCCGGCGGCCGAGTGGACGATACCGTCCACCGCGGCCGCCGGCCCCCTGCTCGGCAGCACCGGACCCGAGGGTCAGTGGTGCCGCTCGCCGGAGTTGCGCCACGCGCTACCGGCCTTGGCCAGACCACGGCTCACGATGTAACCGATGGTCAGCAGGGCCACATACCACCAGGCGGTGCTGGCGGGGAAGGGGTCCCCGACGCCGGCCGTGCCCTGCACGCCGTCGATGTCGGCGTTGACGACCTGGGAAGCCAGCAGTACGCCGACCACGGCGATCAGGTAGACGTAGAACTCCGTACTCCTGAATGCCGACTTGGTCTCGGTGCCCGGTGCCATCGCCGGCCGCATCCCGGCATTCATGTCGCCCATCCGGGTGGCGGTGGCGGACTGCTGGTCCATCATCGGCCGGTTCATAGCGGTGTCGCGGGTCGGAGCTTGCGTACTCATCGTGCCCTCCTCCGGATCAGATGAGTGGTTCTCCGGTCCGGTCGGTACGGCCCGGTCGGCCGAACCAACCTCGGGGGGCACGTTCCTGGTACCCACCGTCGCCCGGCCACCAACCCGATCAGGGCAGGTTGTTCACCAGATCGGCGACCGGGCGCCGCCGGCCGGTGAAGAACGGCACCTCCTCGCGGACGTGCCGGCGGGCCGACGAGGCGCGCAGGTCCCGCATCAGGTCGACGATCCGGTGCAGTTCGTCGGCTTCGAAGGCGAGCAGCCACTCGTAGTCCCCAAGCGCGAAGGACGCAACCGTGTTGGCCCGTACGTCCGGATAAGGGCGGGCCATCTGGCCGTGTTCGGCCAGCATCGCCCGACGCTCGGCGTCCGGCAGCAGGTACCACTCGTACGACCGGACGAACGGGTAGACGCAGATGTACGGCCGGGGCTCCTCGCCGGCCAGGAACGCCGGCACATGGCTCTTGTTGAACTCGGCCGGCCGGTGCAGCGCCATCTGGGACCAGACCGGGACGAGATGGCGACCCAGCGCGGTGCGGCGCAGGCGCCCGTACGCGTCCTGCAGGTCGTCGCTGTCGGCGGCGTGCCACCAGATCATGATGTCGGCGTCGGCGCGCAGCCCGGCGACGTCGTAGGTACCGCGTACCGTGACGCCCTTGGCAGTCAGCTCGTCGATCAGCGACTCGACCTCACCGATCAGCCCGTCGCGCAACGCCGGCAACCGCTCGGCGACCCGGAACACCGACCACATCGTGTACTGGATCGTCGCGTTCAGCTCCCGCAGCCGCGCCGCGTTGCTCTGCTCGCCGCTCATCGGCGTACTCCCTCCAGGGTGGTGACAATCTCGTCGGCGGCGTTCTCGCCGGACCGTACGCACACCGGGATGCCGATCCCGTCGAAGGCCGCACCGGCCAGCGCAAGCCCCCGCTGGGTGCCGCGCAGCGACCGCCGGGCCGCCGCGACCCGGCCCAGGTGCCCCGGCGGGTACTGCGGCAACGCGCCGCCCCAGCGCTGCACGTGCGACTGCGCGACGGCCGGCAGCCGCGCCCCGGTCAACCGGCCCAGCTCGGCGTGCGCGGTGGCGACCAGTTCGTCGTCGTCGCGCTGCAGCAACTGCTCGTCGCCGTGGCGGCCGACGGAGGCCCGCACCACGGCGAGCCCGTCCGTACGACGCAGGTGGGCCCATTTGGTGCTGAAGAACGTGGCCGCCTTCGTCGTGGTGCCTTCGGTCGCCGGCACCAGGAAACCGGACAACTCCGGCAGGTCAGGGGCGGGCAGCGCCAGGGTGACCAGGGCGATGCTGGCGTAGTCCAGGGCGCCGACACCGACGGCCGCGGCCGCGTCGACCGCCGCGAGCAACCGGGCGGCCGGCCGGGCCGGCACGGCGAGCACGACGGCGTCGGCGTCGATCCGCTCGGCACCCCGGGTCGGTCCGACCACCAGCCGCCACCCCGTCGACGTAGCCGCCAGCTCCCGCACCGTGGCACCGGTGCGCAGCGTGACGTCGACCGGGCCGCCGCCGGCGGTCGCCGCCTGCGCCACGGCGGTCACCAGCCGGCTCAGTCCACCGTCGATGCTGGCGAAGACCGGTGCACCGGCGGCGGGCGGTCGGGCCGCCAGGGCCGCCCGGACCGCCGCGCGCAGGGTGTGCTCCCGGCGGGCGGCGGCGGCCAGCCCGGGGATCGTGGTGGCCAGCGACAACGTGTCGGCGCGGCCGGCGTACACCCCGCCGAGCATCGGATCGACGAGCCGTTCGACGACGTCGTCACCGAGCCGACGACGGACCAGTTCCCCTACCGCGACGTCGGCGTCGGGGCCGAGCAACGGCCGGCCGTCGTCGGGGTCGAGGTTCTCGTCGGCGCGGGCCACCGCCGCGATGGCGGCAAGATCTCCGGGTACGCCGATCAGCGTCCCGCCCGGCAGCGGCCGCAGCTGCCCACCGATGGCCAGGGCGGCCTGGCCGACCGCCGGATGCACCAACTGGTCACCGAGGCCGACCCGGCGGGCCAGGGCCAGTGCCGCAGAGTCCCCACCGGCGGGATCGCGCATCAGGAACGCCTCAGCCCCGCGCTCCACCGGCAGCCCGGCGAACTGCCCGGTACGCAGCTTGCCGCCCAGCTCACCGGACTGTTCGAAGAGCGTGATCCTGGTGCCGGCCGGGCAGCGCTCGCGCAGCCGCACCACTGCGGCCAGCCCGGCGATCCCGCCACCCACCACGGCTATCCGCCACGGTTGCTGCATACCGCCACCTTGCCACCCCGGGCCGGCGGGGTCGCCGGCCGCCTTGCCGTGTTGTGACCTGTCGCGCCGCGCTCAGCGGGCCGACACGGTGTGGACCAGCTCGACCACCCGGGTCAGCACCTCGGGGTCGGTTTCCGGCAGTACGCCGTGGCCGAGGTTGAACACGTGGCCGGGCGCGGCGAGGCCTTCGGCCAGCACCCGCCGGACCTCGGTCTCGATCACCTGCCACGGTGCCAGCAGCAGGCACGGGTCGAGGTTGCCCTGGACCGACTTTCCTGGGCCGACGCGTACCGTCGCGGCGTCCAGTGGGGTACGCCAGTCGACGCCGACGACGTCGGCACCGGCCTCGGCCATGGCACCGAGCAGTTCGGCGGTGCCGACCCCGAAGTGGATCCGGGGTACCCCGGCGTCGGCGAGGGAGTGCAGCACGGTCACCGAGTGCGGCAGGACGTAGCGGCGGTAGTCGGCCTCGGACAGCGCGCCGGCCCACGAGTCGAACAGTTGCACCGCCGACGCTCCGGCGGCGACCTGCACCCGCAGGAACTCGACGGTGATCTCGGCGAGCCGCGCGCAGAGCGCGTGCCAGGTCTCCGGGTCTGCGTACATCAGCGCCTTGGTGCGGGCGTGGGTCCGCGACGGTCCGCCCTCGACGAGGTAGCTCGCCAGGGTGAACGGCGCACCGGCGAAGCCGATCAGGGGGGTGGCGCCGAGTTCGGCGACGAGCAGCCGGACGGCCTCGTCGACGAAGCCGACGTCGTCGAGGCTGATCCGACGCAGCCGGCCCACGTCGCCGGCGCTGCGGACCGGGTGGGCGATGACCGGTCCGGTGCCGGCCACGATGTCCAGCTCGACGCCGGCCGCCGCCACCGGTACGACGATGTCGCTGAACAGGATCGCGGCATCCACGCCGTGCCGGCGTACCGGCTGCAGGGTGATCTCGGCGACCATGTCCGGTTGCCGGCAGGCCTGCAGCATGCCGGTCCCGCTGCGCAGTTCGCGGTACTCCGGCAGCGACCGGCCGGCCTGGCGCATGAACCACACCGGTGTGTGCGGTACGGGTTCGCCCCGGCAGGCCCGGACGAAGGCGGAGTCGGCCGGGGTGGCGGACGCGGCGTGTGGGGCGGTGTCGCCCGGTGTCGTCGTGGTCATCGGAGTCCTTCCGTGGATACTTCGGCCTTCAGGCCGGAGAGGAAACGGAACCCCTGCGGAGCAGGGCAGGGATAGCAGGTCCGCCGCCGGGGCGGATCGGCGTCCGCCCACACGCCACCGGAAGGCTCACCGGTCGGATTGTTAGACTGTGGACTGTGTCCAGGACCGTGAAGCGGGCGTTCAGGTACCGCTTCTACCCGACCTCCGAGCAGGCGGGCGAGCTTGCCCGGACGTTTGGTTGTGTCCGGCTGGTCTACAACATGGCACTGGCCGCCCGCACGCAGGCGTGGACCCGACGCCGGGAACGGGTCACCTACCACGCCACGTCGGCGATGCTGACCGGGTGGAAGAAGACCGACGAGTTCGCGTTCCTCACCGACGTCTCCTGCGTCCCTCTGCAGCAGGCGCTGCGGCACCTGCAGACTGCGTTCGCTAACTTCTGGGCGAAACGGGCCCGGTACCCGACCTTCAAGTCGAGGAAGAAGTCGCGGCGGTCGGCAGAGTACACCGCCAGCGCGTTCCGCTGGCGCGACGGCCGGCTCACCCTGGCGAAGATGTCCGAACCGTTGGACATCGTTTGGTCGCGTCCGCTGCCGGAGGGTGTGGCGCCGTCGACGGTGACGGTGTCGCAGGACGCGGCGGGCCGCTGGTTCGTGTCCCTGCTCTGCGACGACCGGATCGAGCCGGCCCCGGCCTCCACTGCTGTGGTGGGGGTCGACGCCGGGCTCGACAGCCTGTTCACCCTGTCGACCGGGGAGAAGATTCCCAACCCGAGGCACGAACGCCGCGACCGGGCCGCCCTGGCCCGCGCCCAGCGCAACCTGGCGCGTAAGACCCGAGGTTCGGCGAACCGGGCCAAGGCCCGACTCGTGGTGGCCCGGGTTCATGCCCGGATCGCCGACCGCCGACACGACCACCTGCACAAACTCACTACTCGGCTCGTTCGTGACACCCAAACGATCGTGATCGAGGACCTGACCGTCCGCAACATGATGGCCAACCACAGCCTGGCCCGCGCCATCTCGGACGCGGGCTGGCGGCAGTTCCGCACCATGTTGGGGTACAAGGCGGACTGGTTCGGCCGGGACCTGGTGGTCGTGGACCGCTGGTTCCCGTCGACCCGGCTGTGCTCCGCCTGTGGTGCTCTGGCTGACCGGATGCCGTTGCAGGTGCGGTCGTGGACCTGCCGGTGCGGGCAGGCCCACGACCGGGACGTGAACGCGGCCCGCAACATTCTCGCGGAGGGGCTCTCCGTGACTGCCTGTGGAGGCGGTGTAAGACCTCACCGGGAGTCCTCCTCTCGGACGGGGCGGTCGTCGGTGAAACAGGAAACCCCGAGGGTGACCAAGGGAATCCCCGTCCGTTAGCTTCAGGGCGGGGAGGAAGTCAACGGCGCCATCGTGCCACGACTGCCTGGGCGATCAGCGGCGACGCCGACGATCGGGCGTGGCACCGGCCCGGTACCGGCGCGCCGGGCCCCATCCGGCGTGGGATTCGGCCTAGGCTGCGGTCATGGCCCCCCTTACCGCGTTGCCCGAGGCGTTCGGCCGCGCCGTCGCCGGACTGCGCGCGGCCGCTCCGCGTCAGGAGATCCAGGTCGAGGAGGTCGGTGCGCCGCAACGGCTGGCACCGTACGCGTTCGCGATGAGCGCCACGGTGCTGCGATCGGCGGAGGAGGTCGCCACCGGTCGGCTGGTCCTGCTGCACGATCCGGCCGGGCACGACGCCTGGCAGGGGACGCTGCGCCTGGTGACCTACGTCACCGCCGACCTGGAGGTGGACCTGGTCGCCGATCCGCTGTTGCCGACGGTCGGATGGACCTGGCTGACCGACGGTCTGGACGCGCACGGGGCGACGTACACCGCGCTGGGCGGCACCGTGACCCAGACCTGCTCGACCCGTTTCGGTGAGCTCGCCGGTCAACCGGCCGGCGGCGACATCGAGATCCGGGCCTCCTGGACCCCGCTCACCACCGCCCTCGACGCGCATCTGCTGGCCTGGTGCGACCTGCTGGCGTCCACCGCCGGGCTGCCGCCGCCGGGGGTGACGGTGCTGCCGGGCCGGTGGCCGGCCGGCGCTACCTGACCGGCCCGGCCGCACCACGTACCGGACCGACTGGGCGGGCCCGGTCAGCACAGGTCGAACGCCTCGCAGGCTGTCTGGATCGGCACCGCCAGTCCGATCCCTTCAGCGTCCCGGGCCTTCGCGGTGGCGATGCCAACGACCTGCTTGCTGCTGTTGATCACCGGGCCACCCGAGTTGCCGGGGTTGATCGGCGCGTCGAACTGGATGACCGGCCCCGAGCCGTCGTCGACCTCCCGGTAGGCGCTGACCACTCCGATGGTGACGCTGTCGGCGAGCCCGAGCGGGGCACCCACCACGACGATCTGCTGACCGGAGCGGACCGGCTCGACCGCCGCTTCGAGCCCGGCGTACGACTCGGTGGTGCGCAGCTGGGCGACGTCGATCTCGTCGTCCACGGCGACGATCGCCGCCTCGATCCGCTGCCCGTCGCGTTCCAGGAAGACCCGGCGGTTGCCGGCCAGGTAGCTCGACTCGACGACGTGGTAGTTGGTCAGCAGGTCGGTGCCGTCCGGCCCGCCCGGACCCACCGCGAAGGCGGTTCCGGTGAACCGACCGGCGGCGACCCGGAACACGCTGGGCAGCGCCGACTCGGCGATCGCCTCGGGGTTGAAGGCCGCACCGACCGCGCGCTCCAACTCGGCGGTACGGGACTCCACCAGGTCGAACCGCTCGGCGTCGGCGCCCTGGGCCTGGGCCAGCCGCTGGTCGGCGTCGGCGAGCCGACCGGTCAGCTGGTGGATCTGGTAGCCCTGGAATCCGACGGCCCCGGCCAGCGCCAGCGTCAGCAGCAGCGCGGTGCCGCCCAGCCAGTTGCGTCGGGGTGGTGCGACCCGGCGCAGCTGGTCCGCCGGCGGGGCCCACGAACCGGGTTTGTCGCTGCCCGCCGAGGTGAACTCGCTCGGGGCCGGGGCGGCGAAGGTGACCGGTGCGGTCGACGGGGCTGCTGCGGTGGACGGGGCTGCTGCGGTGGACGGATCCGGGGCGACGGGGGGCGGGCCGGTGTGCCACGGCAGCGGACCGGCCCGTGACGGCAGCGGGGTGCTGCCTGACCGACCCGTCAGCGGCTCCCCCGGCGCGAACGCCGGCGGCGTGGCAGGTGCGGCGTGCCGCGGGCCGGGCAGCGGCGCGTTCGTCGACTCCGGTCGGGGCAGTTGCGAGGTTGTCGGCTCCGGATTCGTCGACTCCGGACCAGGCGCGAAGGGCGCGTCGTACCCACTGGTCATCCTTGGCAGCCTCTCCTCCACTGCGGCAGCCGGCCCACCTGCCGCCCGAAGCGGCGATACGACCGTACCGGGCAGTACGGTGTTTGTCGTCACCTCGCACGCCGAGATCACTGATTGCCCGGTCCGGCCGACGGGGATGGCGCTGCCGGTGACGTGCACGGGTGGTGGGCCGACGCGCCGGGCGGACCTGGCGACGTCGGCGGCAGGCCGGGCACTAGGGTTGTCAGGTGACCGACGAATCCCCCCTGCGCCGTCGGACCGCGCAACGCCCAGCAGGGAGCGAGCCGCACCACCCGCTGGAGCGACCGGCGGCGTCCGAGGTCGCAGGGGCTCCTACCGCCCCGGCCGACGGGCCCGTACCGCTGACCGCTCCCCGCGACGGCACTCCCGCACCGGTGGCCACCGTCGACGCCCTCGCCGAGGTCGTGGACCGCTTCGCCGCCGGCACCGGGCCGGTCGCCGTCGACGCCGAACGCGCGTCCGGATACCGCTACAGCCAACGGGCCTACCTGGTGCAGCTGCGCCGGGCCGGGGCCGGTACGGCGCTGATCGACCCGCTGCCGTTACCGGACCTGGCCGCCCTGGACGCGGCCATCGCCGACACCGAGTGGGTGCTGCACGCCGCCAGCCAGGACCTGCCCTGCCTGGCCGACCTCGGGCTACGGCCGCGCCGGTTGTTCGACACCGAGCTGGCCGCCCGGCTCGCCGGCTTCGAACGGGTCGGTCTGGCGGCGTTGACCGAAGCCCTCCTCGGGTTCTCGCTGGAGAAGCACCATTCCGCCGCCGACTGGTCGACCCGGCCGCTGCCGGAGTCCTGGCTGACCTACGCGGCGCTGGACGTCGAACTGCTCACCGACCTGCGCGACGTCCTCGCGACGGAGCTGCGGCGACAGGGCAAGTGGGACTGGGCCGCCGAGGAGTTCGCGGCACTGGTCACCTGGGGCAGCCAGCCGCCGAAGGTGCGGGCCGAACCGTGGCGGCGGACTTCCGGTATCCACCGGGTCCGCGGTGCGCGGGCCCAGGCACGGGTACGGGCCCTGTGGTACGCCCGGGACGAGATCGCCGCCCGCCGTGACTCGGCGCCGGGCCGGGTGCTGCCGGACGCGGCGATCGTCGCGGCCGCCGAACTGGATCCCAGGGACGAACGGGCGCTGCTGGCGCTGTCCGGTTTCAACGGCCGGTCGGTCCGCCGCCTGGCCCGCATCTGGCTGGACGCGTTGGCCACCGCCCGGGAGCTACCCGACGACGCGCTGCCGGTGACCCCGGTGCTGGACGGGCCGCCGCCCCCGCACCGCTGGGCAGAGCGCGACCCGGTGGCGGCGGCCCGGCTGGCGCGCTGCCGGGAGGTCGTGGTGCGGACGGCGACGGCGCACACGCTGCCGCCGGAGAACCTGATCGCCCCGGATTCGATCCGCCGGCTGGCCTGGACCCCGCCGGAGGATCTCGACGAGGAGTCGGTGGCTGCGACGTTGCGGGGGTTCGGTGCCCGCGCCTGGCAGGTGTCACTGATCGTGGCCGAGCTGACCACGGCGCTGCGTGCACCACAGGGGTGATCCGACGGTAACGGACGACCCGGTTGGTAGGTGACCGGCACCCCGTCGGGTGCCGGTCACCCCGGTCGGCCGGCACCGTGCAGGTCGGCCGGGCGCCGGCACCGTGCAGGTCAGCTACCGAGCACCTCGTCGCGCTTGGCCGACCAGGCAAGCGAGTGTCGGATTCCGTCGGCGATCGACAGCTCCGGCTTCCAGTCCAGCAGCTGCCGGGCACGCACGCTGCGGGTGTAGGAGCCGGCGGCGTCTCCCGGCCGAGGGCCGGTGACGTCGACCCGCAACGGCCGGTCCACCACCGAGCGGAACGCCTCGACGAATTCGCGGACCGTGGTGCCGTCGCCGGTGCCGAGGTTGAGCACGTCGTAGCGCTGGTCGGCACCGGGCGGCAGGATCTCGTCGAACCGGTTCAGCGCCTGGACGTGGGCCCGGGCGAGGTCCCAGACGTGGATGTAGTCGCGGATGCCCGAGCCGTCGCGGGTGGGCCAGTCCACGCCGGTGATGCTGAACTCGGCGCCGGTCTCGACCGCGGTGATCAGCCGTCCCAACACGTGCGTGGGCTGCCGGATCTGCAGCCCGGTCCGCAGCTGCGGGTCCGCGCCGATCGGGTTGAAGTAGCGCAGCGACAGTGCCCGCAGCGGCAGCGCGGCGGCGCAGTCGGCCAGCAACATCTCCATCACGGCCTTGGTCCGGGCGTACGGGCTGGTGGGCTCCAGCGCGGAGGACTCGTCGACGGAGAAGTCCTCGCCGGGCCGGTAGATCGACGCCGACGAGCTGAACAGGTACCGCTGGGCACCGTTGCGGACCACGTGCTCGATGAAGTCGATCGACTTGGCGACGTTCTCGCGGTAGTAGCGCAGCGGCTCGGCGACCGACTCGGGGACCACGATGAGCGCGGCGGCGTGCACGACGGCGTCGATGTCCGGGTGGTCGGCGAAGATCCGGTCGACCAGCGCCCCGTCGGCGATGTCGCCCTGGTAGAAGATCCGGTCGCGGGTGAACTCGATGCGCCCGGTGACCAGGTTGTCCAGCAGTACGGGCACGTGGCCCTCGTCCAGGCAGGCGGAAGCGATCGTGGAGCCGATGAAGCCCGCGCCCCCCGCGATCAGAACCTTCACCGCGCGTCTCCTCCGTGTCGATCGGGCCGGTCGGCGGTCCGCCCCGGCAACCGGTTCGCGCCGATCGGGGCGCGCTGTCCGGTTGGGCCCGTGCGAGTGGCAACAGGCTACCCGAGCCGGTTCGGGCCACACCTGGAGCACCCGGTGTGGCCCGGACCACACCGGGCCGCCCCACGTGCGATAGTTACCGACAAGTAGCATTGGGGTCTGCCCCGCGTACCCGGCCCGCCAAGGAGGCCCATCGTGCCGCGTGAAGTCCGGGATGTCGTCTTCGTCGACGGCGTCCGCACCCCGTTCGGCAAGGCCGGCGGGATGTACGCCCACACCCGCGCCGACGACCTCGTCATCCGCTGCATCCGCGAGCTGCTGCGGCGCAATCCGCAACTTCCCCCCGACCGGGTCGAGGAGGTCGCGATCGCCGCCACCACCCAGACCGGCGACCAGGGACTGACCATCGGCCGCACCGCCGCTCTGCTCGCCGGGCTGCCCAAGACCGTGCCCGGCTTCGCCATCGACCGGATGTGCGCCGGCGCGATGACCGCGGTCACCTCGGTGGCCGGCGGCATCGCCATAGGTGCCTACGACATCGCCGTCGCCGGTGGGGTCGAACACATGGGCCGCCACCCGATGGGTGAAGGGGTCGACCCGAACCCGCGCATCCTCGCCGAGAAGCTGGTCGACCCGTCCGCCCTGGTGATGGGGGCCACCGCAGAGAACCTGCACGACCGCCTGCCCGGCATCACCAGGGCCCGCACCGACGCGTACGCGCTGGCCTCACAGATAAAGACCGCCAAGGCGTACGCCAACGGCAAGCTGCAGCCCGACCTGGTCCCGGTCGCGATCCGCGACCCGGAGACCGGCTGGGGCCTGGCCACCGTCGACGAGGCCCCCCGGGAGACCTCGCTGGAGAAGCTGGCCACCCTCAAGACGCCGTTCCGGCCGCACGGTCGGGTCACCGCGGGCAACGCCGCCGGGCTCAACGACGGGGCCACCGCCAGCGTGATCGCCGCCGAGGACGTCGCCCGCGAGCTGGGTCTGCCGATCGCGATGCGGCTGGTTTCGTACGGCTTCGTCGGCGTCGAGCCGGAGGTGATGGGCGTCGGGCCGATCCCGTCGACGGAGAAGGCGCTGCGACTGGCCGGGCTGAGCATCGACGACATCGGCCTGTTCGAGCTCAACGAGGCCTTCGCCATCCAGGTGCTGGCCCTCCTCGACCACTTCGGCATCGCCGACGACGACCCCCGGGTCAACCCGTGGGGCGGCGCCATCGCGATCGGGCACCCGCTGGCGTCGTCCGGCGTACGGCTGATGATCCAGCTGGCCCGGCAGTTCGCCGAGCACCCCGAGGTGCGCTACGGCATCACCGCGATGTGCATCGGCATCGGCATGGGCGGCACGGTCATCTGGGAGAACCCGGCCTGGACCGGTTCGGCGCAGCAACAGGAGGGCGGCAACTGATGACGGCGTTGGAGAACCCCCAGGAGCTGGTCACCAAGGCCCTGGTACGCCAGGTGAACGTGCCCGGCCTGGACCGACCGGCCGCGCTGATCACCCTGGACAACGGCCTGGACCACCGCAAGCCCAACACCTTCGGGCCGGCCGGACTGGCCAGCCTGGACGCGGCGATCACCGAGGCGCTGGCCGGCGAACCCGCCTTCGTCGCGGTCACCGGCAAGCCGTACATCTTCTGTGTCGGTGCCGACCTGACCGCCATGCCGATGGTCACCAGCCGCGACCAGGGCCTGCAGATCGGCCGCCTCGGCCACCAGGTCTTCGCCCGGCTGCGCGACAGCGCGGTGCCGACCTTCGCCTTCGTCAACGGCGCCGCCATGGGCGGCGGCCTGGAGCTGGCCCTGCACTGC
Source organism: Solwaraspora sp. WMMA2101 (assembly GCF_049179175.1). Classification (NCBI taxonomy): domain Bacteria; kingdom Bacillati; phylum Actinomycetota; class Actinomycetes; order Micromonosporales; family Micromonosporaceae; genus Solwaraspora; species Solwaraspora sp. WMMA2101. The sequence continues at coordinate 1,107,714 of NZ_JBMHMA010000006.1, forward strand.
CACTACCGGACGCTGTCCGGCGGCGCCGCCGCGCTGGCGCTGCCGGAGGTCTCCCTCGGGCTGATCCCCGGCTGGGGCGGCACCCAGCTGCTGCCGAACCTGATCGGCATCCCGGCCGCCGCGCAGGTGATCATCCAGAACCCGCTGATGCAGAACAAGATGCTCAAGCCGAAGCAGGCCGCCGACATGGGCATCGCCGACATTCTGCTGGAACCGGCGGACTTTCTGGAGCGCTCGTTGGAGTGGGCGGCCGCCGTGGTCCGCGACGAGGTCACCGTCACCCGCCCGGAGATCGACCGGGAGATGTGGGACGGCGTGCTCTACTTCGCCCGCCACCAACTGGACCAACGACTGCACGGTGCCGTGCCGGCCGCGTACCGGGCCCTTGACCTGCTCGCCCTGGCCAAGGAGACCCCGTTCGCCGAGGGCACCGCCGCCGAGGACGAGGCCCTGGCCGACCTGATCGTCTCCCCGGAGCTGCGCAGCGGGCTGTACGCCTTCGACCTGGTACAGCGACGCGCGAAGCGCCCGGCCGGGGCGCCGTCGGCGGAGCTGGCCCGACCGGTGACCAAGGTCGGCATCGTCGGTGCCGGCCTGATGGCCTCCCAACTGGCGCTGCTGTTCGCCCGGCGGCTGCAGGTGCCGGTCGTCCTCACCGACCTCGACCAGTCCCGGGTCGACGCCGGCGTGGGCTACGTGCACGCCGAGATCGAAAAGCAGGTCGGCAAGGGGCGGATGGACACCGGCACCGCCGCCAAGCTGCTGGCACTGGTCAGTGGCTCGGTCGACAAGGCCGCCTTCGCCGACGCCGACTTCGTCATCGAGGCGGTCTTCGAGGACCTCAAGGTCAAGAAGCAGGTGTGGGCCGAGGTGGAGGCGATCGTCTCGCCGGAGACGATCCTGGCGACCAACACCTCGTCGCTGTCGGTCTCCGAGATGGCCGCCGAGCTGACCCACCCCGAGCGGGTCGTCGGCTTCCACTTCTTCAACCCGGTCGCTGTCCTGCCGCTGCTGGAGATCGTCCGGGGCGAGCGGACCGACGACGCCACCCTCGCCACCGCGTTCGCCGTCGGCAAGCAGCTGCGCAAGTCCTGCGTGCTGGTCAGCGACGCGCCCGCGTTCGTGGTCAACCGGTTGCTCACCCGCTTCCTCGGGGAGATCTTCGCCGCCGTCGACGCCGGCACCCCGCCGGACGTCGCCGACAGCGCGCTGGACCCGCTCGGGCTGCCGATGCGGCCGCTGGCCCTGCTGCAACTGGTCGGCCCGCCGGTCGCCCACCACGTCGCCGGTACGCTGCACGCCGCGTACCCGGACCGGTTCGCGGTCAGCGACAACCTGCGGCGGATCGCCGAGTCCGGGCTGCCACTGATGGTCGACGACGAGATCAACCCGGCGATCGCCGAGCTGTTGGTGATCGGGTCGCAGCCGCTGGACGCCGAGGCCGTCCGGCAACGGGCGCTGGACGCGCTGGCGCAGGAGGTCCGGCTGATGCTCGACGAGGGCGTCGTCGCCGCACCACACGACATCGACCTGTGCCTGCTGCTCGGCGCGGGATGGCCGTTCCACCTCGGCGGCATCACCCCGTACCTGGACCGCACCGGCACCGCCGAACGGGTCACCGGCCGCCGGTTCCTGCCGGCCGGAGTGGCCAGCCTGCCGGCCTGAGCCCAACCGCCGTACGGCGCGGGCCACACCCGGCCCGCCGCCGTGCCGCCGCACCGTCGGCGCGACCACCCGTCGCGCCGGCGGTGCGACGATCAGTACGGGGCACCGGTCAGCCGGCGCGTACCGCCCGTGGACCGGCGGCGTCACCCGGCACGCCCGTGCCGCCCGACATTTCGTCGGCGGCCGGCAGGGTCACCGTGACCTCCAGGCCGCCGCCGGGCTGGGCCACCGCCGACACCGTGCCGCCGTGTGCGGCGGCCACCGCCCGGACGATCGACAGCCCGAGCCCGGAGCCGCGGGCACCGGTCCGCTCCCGACCACCGCGCCGGAACGGCTCGAACAGGCCCGGCACGTCAGTCTGGTCCACCTCGAACCCGGTGTTGCCGACCAGTAGGTACACGTGCGGTCCGTGGCTGCCGGTGCGGGCCCACAGCCGCCCGTGCAGGTGGTTGTAGCGGACCGCGTTCTCGATGAGGTTGCCGGCCAGCCGCTCCAGCAGGCTCGGGTCCCCGACGACCACCGCCGGGTCCAGCGCCGTCCGCACGTCCAGCTTGAGCCGGCGGGTCTCCACCTGCATGGCCGACAACGCCGCGCAGACCCCGTCTGACAGGTCCGCCGGCACCTTACGGACCAGCCGCCCGCCGGACTGCGCCTCGCTGCTGGCCAGCACCAGCAACGCGTCGACCAGTCCGTTGGCCCGTTCGGAGGCGTCGCGCACCACCGTGGCCATCCGCCGGTACTCGGCCACGTCCGCGGTGTCGTCGGCCATCGTCACGTCCACCTCGGTACGCATCACGGCCAACGGTGTCCGCAGCTCGTGGGAGGCGTTGGCGACGAACCGCTTCTGCGCCTCGAACGCCGCGCTGAGCCGGTCCAGCATGTCGTCGAAGGTCGCCGCCAGCTCCGCCACCTCGTCACCGGCACCGGCGTAGCGGATCCGCTGGTCCAGCGTCTGCTCACCGAGCCGGCGGGCCGTCGAGGTCACCTGTTGCAGCGGACGCAACGCCCGGCCGACCACGGCGTACGCGCCGAGCACCCCGACCGCGCTGATCGCGACGAGGGCGACCAGTGCCTTGGCCAGCAGTTCCCGGGACGCCTGGTCGGCGATCTGGTCCTGCCAGGCGGCGGCGTCGAGCTCCCGTCCGTCGGTGAGCACCACCACCGTGCCCGGGGCGAGGTGCTCGGCCGGACGCAGGGCGTCGGTCACCAGCAGCCAGGAGAGCAGCACGAAGGCCGACAGCGCGCCGACCAGCAGCACCCCGTTGAACAGGGTGAGCCGCAGCCGCAGCGTCGGCCGGGGCGAACGCAGCCCGACGCGCAACTGCCGCCACCGGGGATGCTCCACGCCCGCCCGGTCGGGCGGGCTCACCGGTGCACCTCCGCACCGGCCGGGGCGTCCACGCCGGTGACCCGGTAGCCGGCGCCGACCACCGTTTCGATCAGCGGCGGATCACCGAGCTTGCGGCGCAGCGTCATCACCGTCACCCGTACGGTCGTGGTGAACGGGTCGGTGTTGGCGTCCCAGACCCGCTCCAGCAGTTCCTCGCTGGAGACCACCGCGCCGCGTGCCTTGACCAGCTCCTCCAGGACACCGAACTCCTTGCGGGTCAGGTCGACCGGCGTACCGTCACGGGTGGCGACCCGCCGGGCCGGGTCCACCGTCAGGTTGCCGACGGCCAGCACCGGCGGAGCCGGCGGGGTGGCCCGCCGGCCGAGGGCCTGCACCCGGGCGACGAGTTCGGTGAAGGCGAACGGCTTCGGCAGGTAGTCGTCGGCGCCAAGTTGCAGCCCTTCGACCCGGTCGGCGACGGCGCCACTGGCGGTCAGCATCAGCACCCGGGTGAGCGCCCCGGAACTGACCAGGTCGGCGCAGATCTGGTCACCGTGTACGCCGGGCAGGTCCCGGTCGAGCACCACCACGTCGTATCGGGTCACGAAGGCCATCTCGTGGCCGACGGTGCCGTCGTAGGCGACGTCGACAGCCATCCCCTGCCGCCGCAACCCACGCACGATCGCGTCGGCGAGGTGCCGTTCGTCCTCGACCACCAGCACCCGCACGACCGCCTCCTGTCACCGTCGGTTCCCACCCTGCGTGCCAGGGTGTTAAGCCTGCGTGAAACCGCAGGGTCGACGCTGAAACTAGTCGGGTAGTGCCGAGACGCCGAGCCCGCCACCGACCCGTCGGCAGATCACGACGTCGGCACCGGCCTGGCAGTTGTCGACCGCGTCGGCCATTCGCAGCAGCACCCGGGGCGGCGAGCCGTCCGGGGTGATCCTGGCCACCCACACCGTCGTCTGGTAGGGGTCGTACCGCAGCCCGAGCCAGCCGTCGGCGGTGACGGCGAACGGCGTCCAGTACGGATCGGCCGCGACCGGTTCGCCGGTGGCCGGGTCGACCACCATCCGCGTCGACGGGCGGTCCGCCTGCCGGGGAGTGGTGACCAGCAGGTGACGGCCGAACTCGGAGTGGAGCATCCAGTCGTCGTCGGACCATCGGACGGTGCCGTCGGCCGGGTCCAGCGCGCGGATTCCGCCAGCGGGCTGGGTCAGGCACAGCAGCGGCGCGCACGGGGTGAGTCCGCCGACCAGCGGCACCGGCACCGACCAGCGCGGGGTCAGCGTGTCCAGGTCGACGCCCCACAGGACGTCGTCGGTCATCGACACGAGCAGGTCGGCCACCACCCAGGTCGGGCCCGGTTCCATCGGCCGCCCGGTCGTCCCGTCGGTGCGCAGCTGGCCGGTCCGGGCGTCGCGGACCCGGACCCGGACCCGACCACTGAGCTCGACCTCCACCACGTCGGTGACCAGGTCGCCGTCGAGCCGGTAGTGGAGCTCCGCCTGCGCCGGGGTCGTCGTGGTCCAGCGGGTACGCCCGGAGCCTGCCTCGACGACCCGCAGGGTGACCCCGACCGACACCCACTCCCGCGTCCGCGGGTCGATCGCACTGCGTGGCAGCCACAGCGCCATCGCGTCGTCCGCGACGGCGCCCACGAAGAATCCGTCGGCCGACCAGCGCACCGATCCGTCGGCGATGTCGACGGCGGTGGTACCCGGTGCACCTCCCCTGTCGAACGAGTTGATCAACAGCAGGTCGTCGACGCGTTGGAGACCGGTGAGCCGCCGGCCCAGCCAGCCGTCGCCGTGCTGCGGGACCGGGACGCGCCAGCGCAGCTCGCCCCGGGGCAGCGTGTACGCGGCGATCGTCCGAGCACCGGCGTCGCCGCTACCGGCGGCGGCAGTCCCCTCCTCGATGTCACCGCCGCTGTCCTCGGCGACGAACAGCAGGTCGCCGTCGACGAGTGACTGGCTGTCGAAGCCGGACCCGATGTGGACCGGCTCCGGCAGGCCGGGCGGTGCGGCGGCGGCGACGGTGGCCAGGACGACGACGACCAGCAGCGCTGCCAGCCACGGCCGGACCGGCCGGCGGCCCCACCGCCGGCCGGCGGGCTGCCCGGGTTCCGGTGGCCGCCGACCGACCTCGCCGAGGTCGATGACGGCGGTCACCGGCGGCCCCTGTCCGTACCCGGCGGGCAAGACCCGGTCAGCTACGGCCGGCGCCGCGCCGGGTGGCCCGCCGGCCCGGCTCGTCGGCACCGCTGACGTCACCGATCAGACCCGCGCCGGCGCCGGTCGCCGGGGTGCCGTCCGGGTCGTCCAGCCCGGAGATCCAGCCGGTCACGTCCCGCGCCACGTCCTGAGCGGTCAGCCGCAGGTCGGTGAGGATCTGCGCCCGGCTGCCGTGCGGATGCCAGTCGGCCGGTACGCCGAGGTCACGCAGCGGCACCCGGACGTCGGCGTCGCGCATCGCCTTGGCCAGGGCGTCGCCGACCCCGCCGGTGCGTACCCCGTCCTCGACGGTGACCACCAGCCGGTGCCCGGCGGCGAGGGTGACCAGCTCGTCGGCGACCGGACGCACCCAGCGTGGGTCGACCACGGTCACCCCGTAGCCCTGCTCGGCGACCCGGGCGGCGACGTCGACACCCAGCTTGCCGAACGCGCCGACCGCGACCAGCAGCACGTCGGAACGGTCGGACTCGGCCAGTACGTCGACCGGGCCGACCCGGCGGACCGCCGGCAGGTCGGCGGCGACCGAGCCGGTCGGGAACCGCACCACGGTGGGGCCGTCGTCGACGGCGACCGCCTCGCGCAGCTCCTCCCGCAGGGTGGCGGCGTCGCGGGGCGCGGCGATCCGCAGCCCCGGCACCACCCCGAACACCGACATGTCCCAGATGCCGTAGTGGCTGGGCCCGTCCGGCCCGGTCACCCCGGCCCGGTCCAGCACGAAGGTCACCGGCAGCCTGTGCATCGCCACGTCCAGCAACACCTGGTCGAAGGCCCGGTTCAGGAAGGTCGCGTAGACCGCCACCACCGGGTGCAGCCCGCCCATCGCCAGCCCGGCGGCCGAGGTGGCGGCGTGCTGCTCGGCAATGCCGACGTCGTAGACCCGCTGCGGGTACTTACGGGCCAGCGCGGCGATCCCGGTCGGCTCGGCCATCGCGGCGGTGATCCCGACCACGTCGGGCCGATCGTCGGCGATCGCCACCAGCTCGTCGGCGAAGACGTGGGTCCACTTCACCGCCGGCGCGGCCAGCAGCTTGCCGGTCTCCACGTCGAAGGCGCTGCTCGGCCCGTGCAGGCAGTCGGCCTCGTCCTCCTCGGCCGGCCGGTAGCCGTAGCCCTTGCGGGTGACGACGTGCACGATCACCGGCGCGCCGAAGCCCTTGGCGTGCTGCAACGCCGACTCGACGGCGGGCAGGTCGTGCCCGTCGATCGGGCCGACGTACTTGATGCCGAGATCCTCGAACATGGTCTGCGGGGCGACCGCGTCCTTGATGCCCTTCTTGACCGCGTGCAGCACCTCGTACATCGGCCGGCCCACCAGCGGCGTCGCCCCCAGCGACTCCTTGACCAGGTCGAGGACCTTCTCGTAGCCCGGGTTGAGGCGCAACGCGGCCAAGTGGTCGGCCAGCCCGCCGATCGTCGGCGCGTACGACCGGCCGTTGTCGTTGACGACGACGACCAGCGGATTACGGGCCCCGGCGATGTTGTTCAACGCCTCCCAGCACATGCCACCGGTCAACGCGCCGTCGCCGACCACGGCGACGACGCTGCGTGCCTCGCCCCGCAGCGCGTACGCCTTGGCCAGACCGTCGGCGTAGGACAGCGCGGTGGAGGCGTGCGAGTTCTCGATCAGGTCGTGTTCGCTCTCGGCCTGGCTCGGGTAGCCGGACAGGCCGTCACGCTGGCGGAGCTGGTCGAAACCGGCCTGCCGGCCGGTGAGGATCTTGTGTACGTACGCCTGGTGACCGGTGTCGAACAGGAACCGGTCCCGGGGCGAGTCGAACACCCGGTGCATCGCGATGGTCAACTCGACCACACCGAGGTTCGGCCCCAGGTGCCCGCCGGTGCGGGAGACCTTGGCGACCAGGAAGTCGCGGATCTCGGCGGCCAGCAGCGTCAGCTCCTCGGCGGAGAGCCGTTTGACGTCCTGCGGTGTGCGTACGGTGGCCAGCAAGCGGCCGTCGGATCCTGCCTCTGCCCGGCTCAATTTCGCTCCCAACTGCCCTGCGTGCCCTCGTCGGCACGCGGGACGTCATCCGGCGGCGATGCGCGCTTCGGCCCGCGCGGCGTCCGCCCATGACCGCCGAGTCTATCGGGACGGCGCCGGGGTCAGCAGGGCCACGCACTCGACGTGCCCGGTCATCGGAAAGCAGTCGTAGGCCTGCAGGCGGGTCAACCGCCAGCCGAGTTCGCGGAAGGTCCGCAGGTCACGGGCGAGTGCAGCCGGATCGCAGGCGACGTAGCAGACCGCCCGGCGGGCAGCGGCCGCGATCGGGCCGACCACCTGTGCCCCGGCGCCCGCACGGGGCGGGTCGAGCACCACCAGGTCGACCGGTCCGGTGATCCTGCGTCGGGCCAGCGCCTGCTCGACCCGGGCCGCCACGACCTCCACCTGCGCCAGGTCGGCCAGGTTGCGCCGGGCCGCGGCGACGCCGGGACCGGCCGATTCGACCAGGGTGACCCGGCCGGTCGGCCCGGTCCGGGTCGCCAGGGCCGCGGCGAACAGTCCGGTGCCGCCGTACAGGTCCCAGGCCGACTCCCCCGCCGCCGGCTCCAGCAGCTCCAGCACCGCTTCGGACAGCGTGTCGGCGGCCGCCGGATGCACCTGCCAGAACGCCCCGGCCGGCAGGTCGAAGCGCCGGCCGACGGCGGTCTGGGTCACCGGTACGTCACTGCCGCCCCCGGGGGTCGGGATGACGACGACGTCACCAGCGCCGGCGGCGACGGCCTCGACCGCGTCGACCCCGGGCCAGCGCGGTCCGTCGGCCGATGCCACCAGCGCGGACGACGGCAGCGCCGCCGGCGTCTGGATGGCCGGGTGCGCGATCAGGCAGCGGTCCACGGCCACCACCTCGTGTGAGCGGTGCTTGAGCAGACCGGCGCGGTCGGCGGCGTCGACCGCGTACCGGACCCGGGTCCGCCAGCCCAGCGGACCGCCGGGCAACGCCCGGACCCGTACGTCGAGCGCGTCGACCTCGGCGGTGGTCAGCCCGGCGAGCCGCAGCAGCTGCTCGCGGACCACCGCCGCCTTCCAGTCCAGCTGCCCGGCGACGCTGACGTGCTGCAGATCACATCCGCCACAGCGGCCGGGGCCGGCGTACCGGCAGGGTGGCTCGACCCGCTCCGGTGCCGGCTCGGGCACCGCCACCGCGTCGGCGCGCAGATAGCCGCGGTGGACCTCGGTGACGTCGACGGTGACCAACTCGCCGGGCAGGGCATGCCGAACGAAGATCACCTGGCCGTCCAGCCTGGCCACGCAGTGGCCGCCGTGGGCCGGGGCGCCCACCCGGACCGTGACCCGGTCGCCCTCGGTCAACGGTTCCCGGTCGCCCGCCGTCACTGGTCCGCCCGCCCGGAGTCCACGTCGACCGGACCACCGTCGGCCGGACCGGCGTCGTCGTCGACCGACGGGCGCGGGCCGCGCGCCGGGGTCCGGCTCAGCGTCTCGTCGTAACGGTCGAGGTCACGGCTGGCGCTCGACGCCAACTGCCACGGCACGCTGGTCACCATCACTCCGGGCTCGAACAGCAGGCGGCCCTTGAGCCGCAACGCGCTCTGGTTGTGCAACAGGTTCTCCCACCAGTGGCCGACCACGTACTCCGGAATGAAGACTGTCACCACGTCGCGCGGCGCGTCCCGGCGGACCGACTTGACGTAGTCGATGATCGGCCGGGTGATCTCCCGATACGGCGAGTCGACCACGGTCAGCGGCACCGGTAGCCCCCGCCGGTCCCACTCGGCCCGCACCGCGCGGGTGTCGGCGTCGTCGACCCGCACGGTCAACGCGACCAGCGTGTCCGGTCGGGTGGCCTGGGCGTAGGCGACCGCCCGCAGCGTCGGCAGGTGCACCTTGCTGACCAGAACGATCGCGTGGTTGCGGGCGGGCAGCACCGGCCGGCCCTCGGCCGGGGTCAGTTCCCGGGCGACCGTGTCGTAGTGCCGCCGGATCGCCAGCATCAACGCGTAGACGATCGCCATCGCGGCGATGGCGATCCACGCGCCGAGCGCGAACTTGGTGACCAGAACGACGACCAGCACCGCGCCGGTCAGGGTCATACCGAACCCGTTGATCGCCCGGGACCGGTGCATCCGTCGCCGCCGCGCCGGGTCCCGCTCGGTGCGCAGCCGCCGGTTCCAGTGCCGCAGCATGCCGGCCTGGGACAGGGTGAACGAGACGAAGACCCCGACGATGTAGAGCTGGATCAGTCGGGTCAGCTCGGCCTGCAACACCACCAGCAGCACGATCGCGAAGCCGGCCAGGAACAGGATGCCGTTGCTGAAGGCCAGCCGGTCGCCCCTGGTGTGCAACTGGCGGGGCAGGTAGCGGTCCTGGGCGAGGATCGACCCGAGCACCGGGAAACCGCTGAACGCGGTGTTCGCGGCGAGGAACAGGATCAACGCGGTCACCCCGGCGACCAGGAACAGCAGCAGCCCCGACCCGAAGACGGTCTCGCCCAGCTGGGCGACCACGGTCTTCTGCACGTACCCGGGCGGGCCTGCCTCGATCTGCCGGGCCGGGTTCTCCACGAACTGCAGGCCGGTCAGCTGGGCGAGCCAGATGATCCCGCCGATCATGGCCACCGACAGGGTGCCGAGCAGCAGCAGGGTGGTGGCGGCGTTGCGGCTCTTCGGCGGCCGGAACGCCGGTACGCCGTTGGAGATCGCCTCCACCCCGGTCAGCGCGGCGCAGCCCGACGAGAAGGCCCGCAGCAGCAGGAACACCATCGCGAAAGCGCTCAGGTCGACCCACTCGGCGCTGATCACCAGGTCGGCGCTGGGTGCCCGCAGGTCGTGGCCGAGGACGAAGATCCGGATCAGGCCGGTGGCGATCACCGCACCGATGACGATGACGAACCCGTACGTCGGGACGGCGAACATCCGCCCGGACTCGCGGACCCCGCGCAGGTTCAACGCGGTGAGCACCACCACCGCACCGACCGCCACCGCCACCTTGTGTTCGGCGACGAAGGGCAGGACCGACCCGAGGTTGGCCACCCCGGAGGCGACCGAGACCGCGACGGTGAGCACGTAGTCGATGAGCAGCGCGCTGGCCACTCCGACCCCGAACCGGGGCCCCAGGTTGACCTTGGCCACCTCGTAGTCGCCGCCACCGGACGGGTACGCGTGCACGTTCTGCCGGTAGCTGGCGACCACGGTCACCATCACCACGACGACGGCGAGGGTCACCCATGGCGAGTAGACGAACGCCGCCGCACCGGCGATCGACAGGGTCAGCAGGATCTCGTCCGGTGCGTACGCCACCGACGACAGCGCGTCGGAGGAGAACACCGGCAGCGCCACCCGCTTGGGCAGCAGGGTGTGCTGCAACCGGTCGGATCGGAACGGCCGGCCCAGCAGCAGGCGCTTGATCAAGGAGGTGGGACTGGCCACAACCGCTAAGGGTACGGCGGCCCGCCACCTGGCGAATCCGGGTGGCTGATCACCGCCGCCGGGCACCGGCACGGTACGGTCGGCGGCGTCACCGGCCACGTCGTGGCAGGCTGGCAGACGGGCGCGGGTCCGCCCCGGTACGCGCCCGACCTTCGCCTGCGGGAGGACTCAGGTGCACGTCGTGATCATGGGTTGTGGTCGGGTCGGCGCGACCCTGGCCCACAATCTGCAGGACCGTGGTCATTCGGTCGCCGTGATCGACCAGGATCCGACCGCGTTCCGTCGGCTGCCGGGCGACTTCGCCGGCCGCACCGTCACCGGCACCGGGTTCGACCGGGAGGTGCTGACGGCGGCCGGGATCGAGCAGGCGGACGCCTTCGCCGCCGTCTCCAGCGGCGACAACTCCAACATCATCTCGGCGCGGCTGGCCCGGGAGACGTTCGGCGTGTCCCGGGTCGCGGCGCGCATCTACGACCAGCGCCGGGCGGAGGTCTACGAGCGGCTCGGTATCCCCACCGTGGCGACGGTGCGCTGGGCGGCGGACCGCATGCTGCGCCATCTCGTCCCCGAGGGTCACGTGGAGATCTTCCGGGACCCGACGAGCACCGTGTCGATCATCGAGGTCCCGGTGCACCGGGAGTGGATCGGCCGCCCGTTGGCGGCGCTGGAGACCGCCACCGGGACCCGCGCGGCGTACCTGATGCGGTTCGGCATCGGCACCCTGCCCGGCCCGACGACCGTGCTGCAGGAGGGCGACCAGGTGTTCATGCTCGTCACCGACGACATCGCGGACGCGGTCACGTTGACCGCCAGCAGTCTGCCGGAAGGAGCGCGGTGACATGCGGATCGCCATCGCCGGGGCCGGCAACGTCGGCCGGTCCATCGCCCAGGAACTGATCGACAACGGACATCAGGTGACGCTCTTCGAGCGCAACCCGGCGATGGTCCGCCGCGAACGGGTGCCAGACGCCGAGTGGGTCCTCGCGGACGCCTGCGAGGTGGCCAGCCTGGAGGACGCCGAACTGGCCGCCTACGACGTCGTCGTCGCCGCCACCGGCGACGACAAGGTCAACCTGGTGGTGTCGTTGCTGGCCAAGACCGAGTTCAGCGTGCCCCGGGTGGTGGCACGGGTGAACCGGGCCGAGAACGAGTGGCTGTTCACCGAGCAGTGGGGCGTGGATGTCGCGGTCAGCAAGCCACGGGTGATGGCGGCACTGGTCGAGGAGGCGGTGACCGTCGGCGACCTGGTCCGGCTGATGACCTTCCGGCAGGGTGAGGCGAACCTGGTGGAGATCACCCTGCCGACCGACGCCCCGCACGTCGGGCACGCGGTGCACACGGTGCCGCTGCCACGCGACTGCGCGCTGGTCGCGATCGTCCGGGGCAAGCGGGTCCTGACACCCGGTCCGGACGACCCGCTGGAGCCGGGTGACGAGTTGGTCTTCGTCTGCACCGCCGACGTGGAGGACGAGGTACGGGCGGTGGTCCTCGGGGCCGACAGCGTGGAACGCACCCGCCGGGGCGAGTAACCGTCGTCGTCCTCGCCCGGAGCCTGTGGGTCGGTCAGGTCGCCGGCAGCGGGTCGGCAGCCTCACGCTGCCGGTTCACCCGTCGGACCACCCAGACGGTGATCGCCAGCAGCACCGCGTACGGCGGATAACCCAGCAGCAGCCGGGACACCCCGAGCGCGGTCTCCATCGACGCGAGGTAGAAGCCGGCCTGTACGCCGACCTTGAGCAGCCAGACCACGCCCCAGAGCACGGTGAGGCGGTTGAAGGTGCGGATCAGCACCGGGTCGGTACGCCACTCGGAACGACCGCCGGCGGCGAGCACCGACCAGATCCAGCCGACCAGCGGTTGGCGGATCACCACCGAGCCGAGCAGTGCCAGGCCGTAGCCGATGCCGTAGAGGATGCCCGGCAGGTAGAAGTCGCGTTCCTCGCCGGTGCGCCAGGCCAGCAGCGCGCCGATGCCGATACCGAACAGCCCGTTGACCGCGTGCCGGATCGGGCGCCGCTGCGCCAACCGGACCACGGCGATGCCGACCGCGACGCCGACCGCAGCGATCAGGGCGACCGACAGGTCCCAGATGACGTTGCAGATCACGAAGACCGCGATCGGCACGCTGGACTCGACGAGGCCGCGCCAGCCGCCCAACTGCTCGGCCATCTGCTCGGTGATGCTCGGCAGCCGTTCGTCGGCCTCGTCGGGGTCGGTCGCCGTCGGCGCCTGCGCCGTGGTGGACCGCTCGGTCGGCGGTACGTCGTCACGCCGCGCCGTCGGACCGGCACCCTGCTGCCCGAACGTCATCGCCCACCGTCTCCTGTCCTCGCCGACCGTCCTGCGTCGTCGACCGGGCCGACTGTCGCCGGCCGGCTCACCTGGGGGATTCCAGATCGTAGTGCGGGTTGTAGATCACCTTGCGGTCGTCGCGGACCGCGACCCGGCCACGGGCGGTGAGCTGGCGTCCGGGTTCGATGCCGGCGATCCGCCGCCGACCCAGCCAGACGAGCGTGACGACGTCGCTGCCGTCGTAGAGGTCGGCCTCCAGGGTCGGCAGGTTCGTCCGCGGACAGTAGACGACGGTACGCAGCCGGCCGGAGACCGAGACCAGCTCGCCACGGTGACACTGGCCGGCGGGCACCGACCCGCACTCGGCGCTGGACCGCTGCAGCTGCTCGGCGTCCAGCTCATCCTCGGTGGCGGCCAGCCGACGCAGGAACCGACGCAACGAGGGACGGCGCTCGTCGATCGCCATGGCCGCGCGCCCCCTCCTGCCCGTCGCCGGTGTCGGCGGGGCCGCACCCCGCCGTGTCCAACCCGTCCAGGGTACGCCGTGCCCCGCCATGCTGGCCGACCCCGTCGACCGGGCCGAACGGGCCGAACGGCACCGGCTACGGCGTCGGGGAGCCGGGGATCCGGACAGCCGGGGCAGCGGGCGGCGACGCCGGGGCGGCCGGCGCCTGGCCGGCCTGGTCGGCGATCTCCCGGGGCAGTCGCAGCGGCAACGGCTCCCGTACCGGTTTCGCTTCCTGACCACGGTCGACCACCAGACCCTGGAGCGCCTCGGCGAGCGGCCCGGCGGCGGCCGGATCCGCCGCTGCCCCCTGGTAGAGGGCCCGTACCATCCAACGCGGCCCGTCGACCCCGACGAACCGTAGGTGGGTGTGGCCCTCCGGGGTGCGTACCTGGGCGACGAGCTCGGGACCGTAGTCGCCGGCGGTCTCCCGCACGGTGGCACCGTCGCGACGCAGCGACTCGGCGATCTCGGCACGTACCTCGTCCCAGATGCCCTCGCTGCGGGGCGCGGCGAAGACGCCCAGCTGCAGGGCACTGCCCCGGTTCGCGAGCACCACCTGCTGGATCACCCCGTCGGGGTTGGCCTGCACCCGCACCTCGACGCCCTCGATCGCGGGGATCTGCAGGCTGCCCAGGTCCAGCCGGCGGACCCCGGTCGGGGCCTCGGACACGTCGTACGGCCCGGTCGACGGCTCGGCCGCCGACTGCGCCTCGACCGAGTCGGGCTGCGCCTGCTCGTCCTTGGCGTGCCGGCCGCGCCCACGGCCGCGGGAGAAGACCACGATGCCAACCCTCCGTTGTGCGAGTCGCTGTCCCGGCCGCGACGGGCCGCGTACAGCGGAGTATGGGCTGTCGACGGACCGCCGCGACGGTCGGGGTCCGTCCCGGGGGGCGCTAGCCGACCGGGACGTCGGCGGTCGGTGCGGACAGCCCGGCGTGACCACCGGTCGATCCGTGCCCGGCCGCGCCACGGACGGAGTCCGGCAGCTCGTCGACAGCCTGAAAATCTGCAGTTTCCACGCGTTGTATCACAAGTTGCGCGATCCGGTCACCACGCGAGATCGTGGCGGCCCGCGTCGGATCGTGGTTGATCAGGTTCACCAGGATCTCGCCACGGTAACCGGCGTCGACCGTACCGGGGGCGTTGAGCACGGTGACGCCCAACCGCGCGGCGAGCCCGGACCGGGGGTGCACCAGGCCGACGTACCCGTTCGGCAGGGCCACCGCCACCCCGGTGCGCACCAGGGTCCGGGCCCCCGGCGCCAGCTCGACGTCCTCGGCCGCGAACAGGTCGGCACCGGCGTCACCAGGATGGGCGTACCGTGGCAGCGGCAGTCCCGGATCGAGCCGCCGCACCGGCACCGGCACCCGCTCGGACATGGCTCCTCCTTGATCGTCGCACCCTCGTCGCCATCGTCGCGCCCGTGACCGGTGACGCCCGGTCGGCTCGCCGCACCGGTCGGCCGGCACCCGGCCCTGGCGACGGCGTAGTCTCGGACGGCGTGGCTGCCGTTTCCGCTGACCGCGACACACCGTACCGGGCCGTGGCGTCCTACCGGGAACGGCTGCGACTGCCGTGGTGGCTCTGGGCATGCGCCCTCGGCCTGGCCGCCCTCCTCGCCGCCGAGGTGTGGATGGGCACCTCCGGGGTCCGTGCCTGGCTGCCGTTCAGCGTGCTGTTGCCGGTGACCGCCGTCGGACTGTGGTGGCTCGGCCGGATTCCGGTCCGGGTCACGACGGACGAGTTCCAGGTCGACGACGCCCGGTTGCCGCTGCGCCACGTCGCCGACGTCGTCGCGTTGGACGCCGACGGCCGCCGGGAACTGCTGGGGGTGGGCGCCGACCCGCTGGCGTTCGTGATCCAGCGTCCCTGGGTCTCCGGCGCGGTGCAGATCGTTCTCGACGACCCGGCCGATCCCACACCGTACTGGGTGGTGAGCAGCCGGGAGCCGGTCCGGCTGGCGGCCGAGATCCTGGCCGCGCGCGACCGGGCACCCGGTACGTCCGCCGCTACGGCGGACACCGTGGGCCCGACCGGCTGATCAGGGGCCGATCGCCGGCGGCGGCGGTGGATGCATCAGGCCGAGCGCCCGGCGCTGGGTCCGTAGGTCGGCCCGGACCCGATCGGCGAGTGCGCGGGTGGCCCGCCGGTTCAGGTAGCTGGCGACCGCCGCACCGGTGAGGAACGGCCCGAGGGTGGTCATGTTGCGGCCGAACCGACGCAACAGCAGTTCGCCGAGTTCCCGACGGGCGGCGGTGCCGAGGACCGCGCCGACGCCGACTCCCGGGACCACCGGGTTGACGCCCCGCTGGTTCGCCCACGAGTGGATCATGTTGATCGCCCGCTCCGTGCCGCTGCCGGGCACCGGTACGCCGTACACCTGGTGCAGCTCCCCGACCAGTTTCAGCTCGACCGCCACGACCGCGACGGTCTCGGCCGCCAGCAGCACCGGGGCGGAGAGCAACGTCGGCGTGGCGGCCCACTGGATCGCGGAGATACCGCCACCGGCGGCGCCGATGCCGGCGCTGACCCGGCTGGCGTTGCGGATCAACCGCTCGGCCAGCTCCTCGTCGGTCAGGCCGGGGTGGTGGGAGCGCAGGGTGTCCCGGTCACGGATCGGGATGTACGGGGCGACGTCGGCAACCGCCGCGACCAACCAGCGCATCGCCGCCGAGGGTCGGAACAACTCGGTCACACCCCGCCGCCGCAGCTGCTCCACGAGGCGCCGCAGCAGGTGACGGCGGCGACCGGGGTCGACACCGTCGCCGGTGAGCTCGGCGACGGTCGCGGCGAAGCGGTCGGTACCGGGCGACCGGGCGAGGTCGCCCGACGGCGCCACCGACTCGTCGGGCCGGTCCGGCTCCGACGCGTCAGAGCTGGCCGGCACCGTCCCGTCCGGGCGGTTCGCGTCGTCGGGTTCAGTCATGTGTGCCTCCACGGCGGGTCGACCGGCACAAATGGTGACTGCGGCGACCTCGTCTCCAAGGTCGCCGCACGCCTCCTGCTCCCCCGGTACGCCGTCAGGTGCACTCGCGACAGATCAGCTCGTTGTTGCGCTCGACGGCGAGTTGGCTGCGGTGGTGGACCAGGAAGCAGCGCGCGCAGCGGAACTCGTCCGACTGCATCGGCAGCACCTTCACCGTCAGTTCCTCGTCCGCCAGGTCGGCTCCGGGCAGCTCGAAGCTCTCGGCCACCTCGGCCTCGTCAACGTCGACGGCGCCCGACTGTGAGTCGACGCGCCGTGCCTTGAGCTCCTCCAGGCTGTCCTCGCCGAGGTCGACCTCGTCTCGACGCGGAGCGTCGTAGTCGGTGGCCATCGGTTCACTCTCCCGTATCGTTCAGTCGCTTCCGGTGATAACGCCGGACGACGGTAATTCGGTTCCCTTGCGGGTCCCCTCGTTGGGACCGCAGACCAACGTTCGTGCCGGTTTGTGCCGGTTTGCGGTTTCCGCAGGAAACTCCCCCCGCGAGCGCGGTACCTTACCCCCCTCTGGCCGACGCATGTATACCGCCCTTGTGGGATTGATGTACGCCCAGACGCCGGAACTTGTTCCCAATGTGACTCAGGCGACACGAAGATAGGGGTACCTGGCCACCGATCATCGTCGGCACGCCGGAGGGCGGCGCCGTTTCCCCCGCCGGACGGACAACCGCTAACCTCGGCGGCATACTCGGTTGTCACCGGTGCGGCGCGCCGACTCCGGCACCGTCACACCTGCAGGGGGCCATCTCATGAGCTTTGCGCGCGTGCGAGCGCTGGTCGTCGTCGGCGTCCTGGTCGTGTTCGCCCTGATCTTCGTCGTCGTCGCGATGGTCCGCGACAGCCAGAGCGGCGACGCCGCCACAGCGTCCTGCCCGGCGGGCTGGGCGGTTGCCGACGTCACGCTGCGCGAGGCGAAGGACGTCCGGCTCAACGTCTTCAACGCCACCGACACCAGCGGACTGGCCACGAACGTCGCCGACGACCTGGGCAACCGCAAGTTCCAGATCGAGGAGGCGGCCAACGACCCGGAGGGCCGGCGCATCGACGGCGTGGCCGTGCTGCGGTACGGCCCCAAGGCGGTCGGCTCGGCGCACCTGATGCGGGCCTACTTCCTCGACCAGGCGACGACCGAGTACGACCCGGCGCGGGAGGACGACATCGTCGACGTGGTGATCGGCAACGCGTTCCGCCAGTTGGCCACCACCACCGAGGTCAACCAGTCCCTGGCCGCCCTCGGCAAACCGGTCCTGCCGCCGGAGACCTGCGCCGCCCCGCAGTAGCCGGCAGCACGGCCGGGCCGTCACGGCCAACGACCGCAGCGGACCCGACCCGCATGGGCCGATCAGCAGGTCACGGCCCGCCAGCGGCGTCGAGCCGGACCAGGTGCTCGGTCAACGCGGGAAACAGCGCCGGCGGCGCGGCCACCAGCATTTGCGGGCCGGCCGACGCACCGGCCAACCCGCCCACGGTCAGCCCGGCCTCCGCCGCGATCAACCCACCCGCCGCGTGATCCCAGATGTTGAGACCCTTTTCGTAGTAGGCGTCGACCCCGCCCTCCGCTGCCGCACACAGGTCCAGCGCCGCCGCCCCGAACCGACGGATGTCGCGGACCTCGGCCAGCAGGCCGACCAGCACCCGGGCCTGGTGCACCCGCCGGGCGGCGTCGTAGCCGAAGCCGGTGGCCACCAACGCCTGGGACAGCTCGGTCCGCCGGGAGCCGGACAACCGCTGGCCCTCGCGGTAGGCCCCGCCGCCGATCGTCGCGGTCCACTCCGCCCCGGTGGCCGCGTTGTGCACCACCCCGGCGACGACCTGCCCCTCCACCTCGGCGGCGAGCGAGACCGCGTAGTTCGGCAGGCCGTACAGATAGTTCACCGTGCCGTCGATCGGGTCGAGAATCCAGCGCACCCGGGCGGAGCCGGCCACCGCGGCGTCGCCGTACTCCTCGCCCAGCACCGCGTCGGCGGGCCGCAGCTCGCGCAACGCCGCCCCGACCTGCCGCTCGACGGCGCGGTCGGCCGCGGTGACCACATCCGTCGCGGTGCTCTTGGTCGCCAGCCCGGAGACGCCCTCGCGGCGCATCTCGCGGGCGGTCCGCGCGGCGTGCCGCGCGACCTCGACGGCGATCTTGAGTAGATCCTGCGGGTCCGGTGTCGGTTCCGTCATGGTCCCCCCTCGTTGCCGGTGTCCGTCCCGGTGCGTCCGGTCCTGATGCACAGGCGTCCCTTCCCGGACCCGCGCATCACCCGGGCGGTCAGCGACAATGACCCGTACGGCAGGGGTAACATCCTGTCAAAGTCCACGTTCGTCCCATGTCGGTGGCCCCCGACCGGCGGCCGGCTCGCGCGTGGCGGGATGATCCCCACAAACGGCGTTACAATTCACGCCTGCCCTCGTGCCACGGTTCACCGGCCCGGCCGGTGCACCGTCGCGGGGGTCACACAATCACAACCGGCACGTCGCTCCGCGCTGCGGTGGCCGGTCCGGCCGTGCTCGTTCATCGCTCCGGAAGGTCATTCGTGACAGAACTCCGCCACACCGGCGCCGACGTACGCTCGCTAACCGACACGCTGATCGCCCATGCCGAACGGGCCGGCGGTCAGCTCACGTCGGCCGAGGTCGCACGGACGGTCGAGTCCGCCGAAGTGACCCCGGCCCAGGCCAAGAAGATCCTGCGGGCGCTCGCCGACGCCGGGATCACCGTCGTGGTCGACGGCTCGGCCAGCACCCGTCGCCGGGTGGCCGCCGCGCGTGCCGCCACCCCCGCGTCCAAGGCCACCACCGCCAAGACCACCCGGCGTACCCCGGCGCCGCCGCCGGCCCCGCCGAAGCAGGCGCCCGCACCGGACGAGGCGGCGCCGGCCGCGGTGACCGCCGCCGTACCGGCGAAGAAGGCCACCACCCGCAAGGCCACGACGGCGGCCGTGCCGGCCGCCTCGCGCAACGGCGCGACGCCGGACGACGCCGCCGCGCCGCCGGCCAAGGCGACCCGTGGCCGGGCCGCGAAGGCTGCGGGCGGCACCACGGCGGCCAAGGCGGCCGGGGCAGCGGCCAAGGCCGCACCGGGCAAGGCCGCACCGGCCAAGGCCGGCAAGGCCACCGCCAAGGACGGCGAGGCACCGGCCACCGGCGACGACGAGATCGATCCCGAGACGCTGGCCGCCGAGATCGAGGACGTCGTGGTCGAGGAGCCGGCCGAGCTGGCCCAGGCCGCCGAGGCGGACGCCACCCGGGACAACGACTTCGAGTGGGACGACGAGGAGTCCGAGGCGCTCAAGCAGGCCCGGCGTGACGCCGAGCTGACCGCCTCCGCCGACTCGGTCCGGGCCTACCTCAAGCAGATCGGCAAGGTGCCGCTGCTCAACGCCGAGCAGGAAGTCGAGCTGGCGAAACGCATCGAGGCCGGCCTGTACGCCGCCGAGCGGCTGCGGGCCGCCGAGGAGGGCGAGCAGAGCCTGCCGATCCAGCTGAGCCGGGACCTGGGCTGGATCTCCCGTGACGGGGAGCGGGCCAAGAACCACCTGCTGGAGGCGAACCTGCGGCTGGTGGTGTCGCTGGCCAAGCGCTACACCGGGCGCGGCATGGCCTTCCTCGACCTCATCCAGGAAGGCAACCTGGGTCTGATCCGCGCCGTCGAGAAGTTCGACTACACCAAGGGCTACAAGTTCTCCACCTACGCCACCTGGTGGATCCGCCAGGCCATCACCCGGGCCATGGCCGACCAGGCCCGCACCATCCGCATCCCGGTGCACATGGTGGAAGTGATCAACAAGCTCGGCCGCATACAGCGTGAGCTGCTGCAGGATCTGGGTCGGGAGCCCACTCCGGAAGAGCTGGCCAAGGAGATGGACATTACCCCGGAGAAGGTGCTGGAGATCCAGCAGTACGCCCGGGAGCCCATCTCACTGGACCAGACCATCGGTGACGAGGGTGACAGCCAGCTCGGCGACTTCATCGAGGACTCCGAGGCCGTGGTGGCCGTGGACGCGGTCTCCTTCTCGCTGCTGCAGGACCAGTTGCAGCAGGTGCTGCAGACCCTGTCCGAGCGGGAGGCGGGTGTCGTCAGGTTGCGATTCGGTCTCACTGACGGCCAACCTCGGACGCTGGACGAGATCGGACAGGTCTACGGCGTCACCCGGGAACGCATCCGACAGATCGAATCCAAGACCATGTCCAAGTTGCGTCACCCGTCCCGTTCTCAGGTGCTTCGGGACTATCTGGACTGACCCTGGACACTCCACCGAATGTGTAACCTTCGTCACTTGGCGTCTATCAAGCGCAGGTCATCAGGGCGTTACCCGGCGGTGATCGTTGACGTGGCACCCTTGGTTCACGGCACACTGTGCCTACCAGGTGTGAGCCCGGTCCCCCGGGGGCACATCGGGAAGGCGGGGACCCCCGCCGGTGTTGGACGATGGGTGACAGACCGAAGAGTGTGTTCATCGGTGACGACCAGAGGAGGAAGGCGATGACCCCGACTCTCACGCCTCCGGAGACGGTGGATGCCCTAGGCGCCGATGAACGGTGCGACCGGTGCAACGCGGCCGGCAAACTACGGGTGACCCTGGCGGGCGGCAGTGAGCTGGTGTTCTGCGGACACCACGCTAACAAGTACGCCGACGATCTCGTCAAGATCGCGGTGCAGTTCAAGGCCGACCCCGAGTTCACCTGGCGTGGCGCCGATCTGATGGCCAACTGACGACGCGTACCACCCGATAGCGACGGCCGGGACCCCCACCACTGGGGGTCCCGGCCGTCGCTGTGCGCGCTCCCCCCTTTCCCGGTCCCGGCCGTCGCTGTGCGCGCCACCTTTCCCGCTCACACGGGCTACGAACTGGCTATTCAACCGATAGGTTGCGCACGGCTCGGTCAGGCTCTAGGCTCATGCTCAACCGACAGGTTGATTAAGAGGTTCCCTTGATGAACGACGACCAGCTCTCCCGGGTGTTCGCCGCGTTGGCCGATCCCACCCGCCGCGACATCGTGGCCCGGCTGGCCGATGGTGACGCCACGGTCAACGAGTTGGCCGCACCGTACGACGTCTCGGTGCAGGCGGTGTCCAAGCACATCAAGGTGCTCCAGGAGGCCGGGCTGGTCAGCCAGGCCCGGGACGCCCAACGGCGCCCGTGCCACCTGGAGGCGGACGTCCTCGACCTGACGACGCGGTGGATCGAACGGTACCGCCGGCAGGCGGAGCAGCGGTTCCGCCGGCTCGACGCCGTACTGGCCGGCCTGGACCGGGCCGACCCGGGCACCAGCGGCCCTGCCGACCTGGGCCGGGCCGACCCCGCCGCACCCGAGCAACGGAACCGACAAGGAGCAGCGTGATGACCAGTACCACCCGCGACGAGACCCGCGTAGAAGCCGACCCGAACCTGCCGACGATCCGGATCATCCGCGACTTCGCCGCAAGCCGGGAACGGGTGTTCCGCGCCTGGATCGACCCGGACCTGGCGATCCGGTGGGTCGGACCGACGAGCGTGCAGATGACCATCGAGCACTGGCAGGGGCACACCAGCGGAAGCTACCGCTACACCCACTGGCGCGACGGCGAACGGCTCGCCAGCTTCTACGGCTCGTTCCACGAGGTCCGCCCGGACGAGCGCCTGGTCCAGACGTTCACCTACGACGGCGTACCGGACGGGGTCAGTCTGGAGACCGCCACCTTCGAGGACCTGCCCGACGGCGGCACCCGGGTGACCGTACTCGCGGTGGTGGAGAACATGATCGCCCGGGACCAGATGCTCGCCAGCGGCATGGAGTACGGCATCCGCGAGGGCTACGCCAAGCTCGACGACCTGCTCTCGGCCGACTGAGCCGACCGGACACGCGGCCGACCGAGCCGACCGGCACCGCACCGGTGCCTGCACCGGCTCAGAGCGTCTGCACCATCGCGATGCGTTCTTCCAGCTGCTCGATGGTGGCCTGCGCACTCGGGGGACCGCCGCACCGGCGCCGCAACTCGGCATGGATCTTGCCGTGCGGCAGTCCGGTCCGGTGGTGATGCGCGGCGACCAGGGCGTTGAGCTGGCGGCGCAGGGCGATCCGCCGCTCCCCTGCGGTCGGCGCACGCTCGGGCTGGCGGGCGGCGGGCACCGGTTGCTGCTCGGACCGGGCCCGCCGCGCGGCGGCGACCTGCTCGGCCTGTCGCCGGTTCAGCAGCACCGCCACCTGGTCCGCGGTGAGCAGGCCCGGCAGCCCGAGGTACTCCTCCTCCTCCGGGGTGCCGGCCTGCGCTCCGGTGCCGAACGACGCGCCGTCGAAGATCACCTGGTCCAGCTCGGCGGTGGCGGACAACGCCTCGAACCGCTTTTCCAGCTCACCACTGGCCTGCTCGTTGCGCTGGGCGCGCTCGAGCAGGTCGTCGTCGAAGCCCTCCCGCTTCTTCGCCGCGCCCAGCACGTGGTCCCGCTCGGCTTCCATCTCGCTGGCCAGCTCCAGCAGGTGCGGAACGCTGGGCAGGAAGACCGTCGCCGTCTCGCCCGGCCGGCGGGCCCGGACGAACCGGCCGATCGCCTGGGCGAAGTACAGCGGTGTGGAGGCGCTGGTCGCATAGACGCCGACGGCCAGCCTGGGAATGTCGACCCCTTCGGAGACCATCCGGACCGCGACCATCCACCGCTGCTCGGAGGCGGCGAACGAGGCGATCCGGGCCGAGGCGCCGACGTCGTCGGAGAGCACCACGGCGGCCTTCTCCCCGGTGACCCGCTCCAACAGCCGCGCGTACGAGCGGGCCGCCGCCTGGTCGCTGGCGATGACCAGGCCGCCGGCGTCGGTCATCCCGCCCGAGCGCAGTACGCCGAGTCGGGCGTCGGCCGCGCGCAGCACCGCCGGCATCCAGTCGCCGGCCGGGTCGAGTGCGGTCCGCCAGGCCTGCGCGACGAGATCCTGGGTCATCGGTTCGCCGAGCCGGGCGGCCAGTTCGTCGCCGGCGCTGGTGCGCCACCGGGTCTCCCCCGAGTAGGCCAGGAACAGCACCGGGCGCACCACGCCGTCGCGCAGCGCGTCGGAGTAGCCGTACACGCTGTCCGCCCGGGACCGGGCCAGCCCGTCGCCGCCGGCCTCGTACCGTACGAACGGGATCGGGTTGTCGTCGGAGCGGAACGGCGTACCGGTGAGCATCAGCCGTCGGACGGCCGGCTCGAAGGCCGACTTCACTCCGTCGCCCCACGACCGGGAGTCGCCGGCGTGGTGGATCTCGTCGAGGACGACCAGGGTGCGGCGGGTCATCGTGCGGCGCCGGTGCACCTGGGGTGCCATGCCGACCTGGGCATAGGTCACCACCGCGCCGTGGAAGTCCGCCGACGAGTGCAGGTCGGCGTTGCGGAACGCGGCGTCGAGCTGGATGCCGACCCGGCCGGCGGCCAGCGCCCACTGGGTCTTCAGGTGCTCGGTCGGGGCGACGACGGTGACCGCCTCGACGGTGCCGTCGGCGAGCAGTTCGGCGGCGATCCGCAGCGCGAACGTCGTCTTGCCGGCGCCGGGGGTCGCGACCGCGAGGAAGTCCTCGCTGCGTCGGCGCAGGTACTCCACCAGTGCCCGACGCTGCCAACCACGGAGCGCCGGGAACGTGTCGACCGTCGGCATGCTGGCCGGCACGCGCACCCCTTTCCGCTGTCCGCTTCCCTCAGCCCACGACAAGCTACCTCAGCCCACGAAAAGGCCCTCGCGGCCGCTGGTCGCGAAGGCCGATCGGGTGCCGGCTCAGCCGGCCATCGACTCGTAGATCTCCTTGCACCGGGGGCAGACCGGCGCCCCGGGCTTGGGGCTGCGGGTGACCGGGAAACGTTCGCCGCAGAGTGCGATCACGAAGGTGCCCATCACGGCACTTTCCGCAATCTTGTCCTTTCGGACGTAATGGAACATCTCCGGACCGGTGTCCGCGTCCTTGACCTCAGGACGCTCCAGAACCTCGGTGCTCACGTCGTCTCCCACCTCCGGCTGAGAGTCTGGCAGTTCACGGCGTACGGGTCCAACCTCCGGCCCGGTCCACCGCCCCGTACCGTTGCGATCATGGCAGATTCCGCAGGCCGCACCGGGCCGTTGCACCACGACATCCAGTACGGCGCCGAGGTGGCCGACGCCCGCCGGGACGGACGGGCCATCGTCGCCCTGGAGAGCACCATCATCGCACATGGGCTGCCCCGGCCCGACAACCTGCGGGTGGCCCGGGACATCGAGTCGACGGTACGCGCCACCGGCGCGGTGCCGGCCACCATCGGCATGCTCGGTGGGCGCCTGGTGGTCGGCCTCGACGACGACCAGCTGACCTACCTGGCCAACTCCGAGGCGGTGGCGAAGCTCTCCGCCCGGGACCTCGCCCTGGCTGCGGCGAACGGCGTCGACGGTGCCACCACGGTCGCCGCGACCAGCGCGGTCGCCGCGGTCGCGGGGATCGGCGTCTTCGCCACCGGCGGCCTCGGCGGCGTACACCGCGAGGCGGAGCGGACCTTCGACGAATCGGCCGACCTGGTGACGTTGGCCCGCACGCCGATCACCGTGGTCTGCGCCGGCGTCAAGTCGATCCTGGACGTGGCGGCCACCCTGGAGCGGCTGGAGACGCTCGGTGTCGCGGTGGCCGGCTACCGGTCCCGCCGGTTCCCCGGCTTCTTCGTCACCGACAGCGGGCACGAGGTGGACTGGTCGCTGGACTCCCCCGAGCAGGTCGCCGACGCCATCCGGGCCCGCCGCCGGCACGGCGTCGGTGGTGGTGCGCTGGTGGTGGCGAACCCCCTGCCGACCGAGGAGCAGCTGGACCCGCAACTGCACGACGCGACGCTGGCCGACGGGTTGGCCGCGATGGCGGCGCAGGGTGTCACCGGCAAGGGCGTCACCCCTTTCCTGCTGGCCCACTTCCACTCCGCGACCGCCGGCGCGAGCCTGGCGGTGAACATCCGGATCATCCTGCGAAACGCCGACCTCGCCGGCCGTATCGCGGTCGCCGCCGCCGGGTGAACCCGCCCGCCGCACCGGTGCCGCGCCCCCGACCGGGGCGGATCCTCGTGGTCGGCGACCTGGTCACCGACGTGGTGGCGGTGCTCGCCGGGCCGGTGGCCGCCGGCTCGGACACCCCGGCCGCCATCCGGTTCACCGGCGGCGGTCAGGCGGCCAACACGGCGGCGTGGCTCGCGTGGCACGGCGTACCGGTCACTCTGGTCGCGACGGTGGGTGACGACGACGTGGGCGCGCTGCGCCTGGCCGAACTCGCCGCGGCCGGGGTCGACCTGGCGGTACGGCGGTGCCGGTCGACGCCGACCGGCACGGTGATCGTGCTGGCCCACGCCGGCGAACGGTCGATGGTGGCCGACCGGGGTGCCAACCTGTCGCTGCGGGCGGCCGACGTCGACGCGGCGCTGGCCGGCTTCCCGGACGCGACGCATCTGCACCTGTCGGGCTATCCGCTGCTGCACGCGCAGACCCGGCCGGCCGCCCGGCACGCGTTGGCCGTTGCCCGGGCGAACGGGCTGTCCACCAGCGTCGACGCGGCGTCGGCGGCGCCGCTGCGCGCGACCGGTCCGGCCCGGTTCCTGGACTGGCTGCACGGCACCGATCTGCTGCTGGCCAACGCCGACGAGGCCGTCGTGCTCGGCGTGACGCACGGGCCGGTGCCGCGGCGGGCGACCCGGCATCTGGTGGTGAAACGGGGGGCGGCCGGTGCCAGCTGGCATGATCCGCAGGGCACGGTGACGGCACCGGCCCCGGTGGTGCCGGTGGTCGACCCGACGGGCGCCGGTGACGCGTTCGCGGCCGGGTTGCTCGCCGCGTGGGTGTCCGGCGCCGCCCCGGCGGACGCTCTGAAGGCCGCCGTACGGGCGGGTGCCGCCGCTGTAGGTGTCGTCGGTGCCCGGCCGGTCAGCGGCACCGGCACCGGCACCGGTGCCGGCTGATCACGGCTCCGCGTCGATGACCGGGCCGGCCGGTGACGCCACCGGGTTCGCGCCGAGGGCCGTCGGGGTCCGCGCTGGCGGTTGCCGTCGGCGGGCCAGCAGGTGTCTGTCCTTCGGTGGCCGGTCGTTGGCGAGCAGCACCGCCAGCCAGGGCACCAGGATCATGCCGATCGCGCAGAGCGGCAGCCAGACCCAGAGCAGGGGTGCCTCCAGCGTCACCAGGACCGCGCCGACGATCAGGCAGCCGCCACGGACGGACATCATGGCGACGTACCGGCGCTGCCGGCGGCGCAGCTGTTCCGCCGGGCTGGTCTCGGCGTTGGTGATCACGGTCGGGCGGTCAGCGGTTCGTCTCACCGGTTCCTCCTCGTCGCCGTCCCCCATCGTCGCACCTGGTCGGGCCCGTCGGTCGGCCGGCGTCGACAGCTGATCCGACGTACCACGTGCGTGTTACGCTGCGAGGGTGGGTAACCGGTTCAGCTTCGCCGACGAGGCCCTCGACAACCTGGCGATCTACGGGGTCACGCCGGGTGAGGTCTGGGAGGCGTTGCACAGCCGGCACCGGATCATCCGCCACCTCGGTGACGACGTGATGGTCGTCTACGCGGCCCTGCGCACCGGCCGGCGGCTGGCGGTCCTGCTGGCCGAGTCCCGACACAGCGACAACGACTGGGACGTGCTCTCCGCGCGCGATCTCAGCGACGCCGAGTCGAAACGCTACGACGCGGCGCTGCACCACCGGCGACGATAGGAGTCCGTGTCATGCACCGTGACGACGCGATCAAGCAGTTCCACGACAGCGGCGACCGGATCGCCGAGTTGATCGACGATCACCCACCGGCCGAGATAGCCACGCCGGACACCGACGAGCCGATGGTCAGCCGGTCGATCCGGCTGCCGCTGGCCACCTACGACCGGGTCCGCGCCGCCGCCGAGGCGCGCGGCATCGGCGTCACCACGTTGATGCGCCAGTGGATCGAGGCCGGGCTCGCCGACCTGGACGACTCCGCGACGGTCTCGCTGGCCGACGTACGGCGGGCCCTGGCCGCGCTGGCCACCCAGCCCGACGCCGCCTGACCCGGCTGCCCCACTTCTCGGCGGTCGGGGTCAGCCCTTCGCCGCCTTGGCCGCCGCTTTCATCTGCTGCTTGTGCTCCCGGACCCGGAGCAACGAGTTCTCGTCGACGATGTCGGCCACCGAGACGTACACCCCGTCGGCGCCGTACTGGCCGGCGGCCTCGCGCCAACCGGGCGGGGTGACCCCGAACCGCTTGCCGAGCAGCGCCAGGAAGATCTGCGCCTTCTGCCGGCCGAACCCGGGCAGGTCACCGATCCTCGCCAACGCGGTCGTCCCGTCCGGCGCCTCCGTCCAGATCCGGGCGGGGTCGCCGCCGTAGCGGTCCACCACCACCTGGCACACCTGCTGCACCCGGGCGGCCATCGCCTTCGGGAACCGATGCAACGCCGGTCGCTCGGCGAAGACCGCCACCAGCTCCGCCGGGTCGAACTCGGCCAGCTCGCGGGCGTCCGGCTCGTGCCCCAACCGTCGGCTCAGGTCGTACGGGGCGGAGAACGCCCGCTCCAGCGGCACCTGCTGATCCAGGACCATCCCGACGAGCAGCGCCACCGGACTGCGTTCCAGCAGCTCGTTGGCGTGCGCCTCGATCGGCAACGACAGTGTCATGGCACTTATCTTGCCGGACCGACCGGCAGCGTTGCCGGACCGACCGGCGCCACGCCGTCGGCAACGCCCCCGCCGTACGAAGGTCGCGGGTCCACCGGGACCGCGTCGGGGCGACCGGGCAGGATGACGGGGTGACCGACGACACCGCCTTTCCCGCACTGCTCGACGCGACCGGCGTCGACCAGCTCCGTACCGCGTTGACCTCGGCCGGCTTCACCTCGACCGGGATCGCGCAACGGCTCGGGCCCTCGGCGACCGCCGCCGTGTCCCGCAACGAC
The DNA here is from genome assembly GCF_049179175.1 of Solwaraspora sp. WMMA2101. Taxonomy (NCBI): domain Bacteria; kingdom Bacillati; phylum Actinomycetota; class Actinomycetes; order Micromonosporales; family Micromonosporaceae; genus Solwaraspora; species Solwaraspora sp. WMMA2101. The sequence continues at coordinate 1,135,962 of NZ_JBMHMA010000006.1, forward strand.
TACCGCGCCGCGCTGCGGGCCACCACCGACGGCGACCCGCTCGCCACCCTGATCCGGTTGTTCGTCTGCGCGCAGACGGAGCCGGTCGACGCGGTCACCGCCGCGCTGGCGCCGCTGCCCCTGGCCGAGGCGCTCACCGCCGGCCTGGTGGAACCGGCACCGGACGGCCCGGGGCTGCGGCAGGGCGTCGACCTGGAGCCGTACGGCGACACCTGGTGGGTGGTCTCCGACGTGCCGGCGCATCTGCGGGCCGGGCGGCCCCTCGCCGCCGACCACGTCCTCGGGGTCGGCGGTTCCTCGACGACGCTGGCCGGCGCGGTCCCCCGCCGTCCGGTCGGCGCCGCCCTCGACCTGGGCACCGGTTGCGGTGTGCAGTCGTTGCACCTGGCACAGCACGCGGCCCGGGTCACCGCGACCGATCTGTCCGTGCGGGCACTGCGGTTCGCGGCGACGACCGCCGCGCTCAACGGCCAGCAGTGGGAGCTGCGCCACGGCGATCTGACCGCTCCGGTCACCGACCGACGGTTCGACCTGGTGGTGAGCAACCCGCCGTTCGTGGTCGGGCCGGGCACCGCCACCCACGTCTACCGGGACTCCGGCCGTATCGGTGACGGGGTCTGCGCCGAGTTGGCTGCGGCCGCCGACGGGCTGCTCACCGACGGCGGCACCATGCTCTACCTGGCCAACTGGATGCACGTCGCTGGCGAGGACTGGACCGAACGGGTCGCGGGCTGGATCGCCGGCACCGGCCTGGACGGATGGGTGATCCAGCGGGAAGTGGCCGACCCGTTGTCCTACGTCAACCTGTGGCTCGCCGACGCCAGCGAAGGCCCCGACGCGCACCGGGCCGCGGCCTGGCTCGACTGGTTCGACGCCCAGAAGGTCGAGGCGATCGGGTTCGGGCTGGTCACGCTGCGCCGGGCCGGACACGACGACCCGGTGGTACGGGTCGAGGAGCTGCGCCAGCAGGTGACGCCGCCGCTCGGTGAGCGGATCGACGAGTGGTTCACCCGGCAGGACTGGCTGCGCGACCGGGACTGCGACGGACTGCTCGCGGCCCGGTACCGGGCGGCCGCCGGGTTGCGGCTGCAGCAGGAGGCCAGCATCGACGACGACGGTTGGGCGGTGGACCGGCAGACTGTCACGATGACCGACGGCCTGCGCTGGTCCGAGGAGGTCGACCCGCTGGTCCTGGCGTTGATCGGCGGCTGCGACGGTCAGGTCGCCATGCGCGGTCAGCTCGCCCTGCTGGCGGCCGCACACGACGTACCGGAGGCGGAGCTGACCGAGGCGGCCCTGCCGATCCTGACCCGGCTGGTCGAGCGGGGCATCCTGCAGCCGGTGTGACAGGCTTGCCGGCATGCGAGCGGTGGTGCAGACGGTCAGCCGGGCATCGGTCACGGTCGACGGCGAGGTCGTCGCCGCTATCGACGACGGGCTGTTGGTGCTTGTCGGAGTGACCGGCTCCGACACCGCCGCCGTCGCGGCCCAGATGGCCCGCAAGGTGCACGAGCTGCGGATCTTCCCGCCGGACCCGGCGGCCGGTGGCACCGCTGAACGGTCCGCCGAGCAGCTGGGGGCACCGATCCTGGTGGTCAGCCAGTTCACCCTCTACGGGGACGCCCGGCGCGGGCGGCGGCCGAGCTGGTCGGCGGCCGCCCCGGCGGAGATCGCGGAGCCGCTGGTCGACGCGGTCGTCGCAGCGCTCACCGAGCGGGGCGCGCCGGTGCAGACCGGCCGGTTCCGGGCGCACATGCTGGTGGAGAGCGTCAACGTGGGCCCGCAGACCATCCTGCTGGAGTTGTGAACCGGGCACTTCACGTCGCCCAATGACTACCGAGCGACACCGCAAGGCCCCGGCCGGGCGTTGTCAGGTCCCGGATTCATGCCACCTCACCTTCGCCTCACCGTGACTTCACGCCCCAACCGGCAAGCTGGTCTTCACCAGCGGCACTCCGCTGCTGGCCTACCACTTGTCGACGCGGGGAGGCGACTGAGAGTGGTCACACGCACCATCGAAGACGGCACCGACACCACCGCCGGAGTCACCACCGACGGTCAGCACGACCTTGACGCCACCGACGACCGCGGCGCCTCCGCCGATCTGGTCCGCGCATATCTGAACGGAATCGGGCGAACCAAGCTGCTCACCGCCGCGCAGGAGGTCGAGCTGGCCAAGCGGATCGAAGCCGGCCTGTTCGCCGAGGAGAAGCTCACCACCGGCGGGCGGCTCACCGCGCGGCTGCGCGCCGATCTGGGTGTCGTCGTCGTCGAGGGCCGGGCCGCCAAGGACCACCTGCTGGAGGCGAACCTGCGGCTGGTGGTGAGCATCGCCAAGCGCTACACCGGGCGTGGCATGGCCTTCCTCGACCTCATCCAGGAAGGCAACCTGGGTCTGATCCGCGCCGTCGAGAAGTTCGACTACACCAAGGGCTACAAGTTCTCCACCTACGCCACCTGGTGGATCCGCCAGGCCATCACCCGGGCCATGGCCGACCAGGCCCGCACCATCCGCATCCCGGTGCACATGGTCGAGCAGGTCAACCGGATGGTCCGTACCCGTCGGGAGCTGGCCGTGTCGATCGGCCGCGAGCCGACGATCGCCGAGATCGCCGCAGCCATGTCGGTGCCGGAGTTCCAGGTGATCGAGCTGATCTCCTACGACCGGGAGCCGGTCAGCCTGGACCAGGCGGTCGGTGAGGACGGCGAGAGCGCCCTCGGCGACTTCGTGGCCGCAGTGGATCCCCGCGAGCAGGCCGGCGCGTCGGCCTCCGACGGCAAGCTGCGCAACGAGGTGGAGATCGTCCTGTCCACCCTGTCCCAGCGGGAGCAGGACGTCATCCGGCTGCGGTTCGGGCTCGACGACGGGCGTCAACGCACCCTCGACGAGGTCGGCCGTGAGTTCGGGCTGTCCCGCGAGCGGATCCGGCAGATCGAGAAGGTCACCCTGTCCAAGCTGCGTGACCCGGCGCGGGCGCAGCGGCTGGAGGCGTACGCGGGCTGACCGTGGGGGGCGGTGGCCGGTCGGGTGTCCACATCCGACCGGCCTCCGGCGTTTCAGCCGGCTCCCGGCGGTGCGCGACAGACGGGTCAGAGCCGACGCGGGCCGGTGTCGGGCCGGGTGTCGGCCGGGCCGACGTCGACGCTGACGTGCAGCACCGCCAGCCCGTCCGGCCGGGCCAGCACCGGGTTGAGGCGCAGCCGGTGGACCCCGGGCTGCTCGTCACCGAGCCGACCGACCCGCACCAGGAGGTCGACCAGGGCGTCGCGGTCGACCGCGCCGGCCCCCCGGTAGCCGCGCAGCAGCGGTGCCGCGCGCGGCTCGTCGATCAGCTCGGCCGCGTCCCGGTCGGTCAGCGGTGCCGCCCGCCACGCCCGGTCACCCAGCAGGTCCGTCGCCACCCCGCCCAACCCGAAGCCGACCACCGGGCCGAACGTCGGGTCGGTCACCAGCTCCACCACGCAGGCCACCCCGGGCGGCACCATCGGCTGGACCAGCACCTGGGTGCCGAACTGCGCCGCCACCTCGCGGTATGCCTGGTCGACGGCGGCCGGCGACGCCAGGTCGAGACGGACCGCACCCAGGTCCAGCCGGTGCCGCAGTCCGTCGGCCGCCGCCTTGAGCACCACCGGGAACCCGAGGTCGCCGGCGGCGGCGACGGCCTGTTCGGCGGAGGCTGCCGGCACCGCGCCGACCACCTCGATCCCGTACGCGGTGAGCAGTCCGACCGCGTCGGGCGGTCGCGCCGACAGCGCCGTCAGCCCGGCGGCGGCAGCGTCGACCCCGGCCATCGTCGGCAGCACGCCGGGTGGTTGGCGCAGCCAGTCCGCGTAGTCGGCGACCCGGGCCAGCGCCCGCACCGACTCCTCCACCGACGGGTACGTCGGCACGCCGGCCGGCGGCTGCCCGGCCAGCAGGGTCGCCACGGTCGGTTTGTCCCCGGCGAGGGCCACACTGGCCAACGCCGAGGTGAAGTCGGCGTCCTCGTCGGCCAACTGGCCCGGCAGCGGCGGGGCGAAGACCACCACCAGGGCGTCCACCTCGGTGTCGACCGCGGCGTCGGCGAGCGAGTCGGCGAAGTCGTGTGCGCCGGCCTCCGGCGCGACCGTCCGCGGGTAGCCGGCGGCGACGGTCAGCCGGTGGGTCCGGCAGGCCGCCGCAGCCAGCATCGCCAACGCCGACGAGTTGCCGACCACGCCGACCCGTCGGCCCACCGGCAGCGGCTGGTTGGCCAGCAGGGTGCCGACGTCGAACAGCTCCGCGACGGTGTCGACCCGGATCACCCCGGACCGGGCGAACAGCCGGGTCACCGCCGCAGCGTCCGGCCCACCGCCGTCCGGCCCACCGACGTCCGCTCCACCGACGTCGGGTTCCCGGCCGTCGGGCCGGCTGCCGGGGGCGAGCGCCACCACCGGCTTGGTCCGCCCGATACGTCGGGTCAGCCGGGCGAACTTGCGGGGGTTGCCGAAGCTCTCCAGATAGAGCAGGACCACGTCGGTGCCCGGGTCGTCCTGCCAGTACTGCAGCAGGTCGTTGCCGGAGACGTCGGCCCGGTTTCCGGCCGACACGAAGGTGGACAACCCCAGACCGCGCCGGTCGGCTTCGGCGAGCAGCGCCACCCCGAGCGCCCCGGACTGGCTGAAGAAGCCGACCCGGCCGGCCGGTGGCAACTGCGGTGCGAGGGTGGCGTTGAGCCGTACCCGGGGGTCGGTGTTGGCCACCCCGAGGCAGTTCGGGCCGACCACCCGCAGACCCGCGACGTGCGCGGTGCGGATCAGTTCCCGTTGCGCGGCGGCACCGGCGGGGCCGGTCTCGGCGAACCCGGCGGAGATGACCACCACGCCGTGTGCCCCGGCGGCGGCCGCGTCCGCCACCACCGCCGGCACCGCGTCCGGGGCGACCGCGACGACCGCCAGGTCGACCGGGACGTCGGCGTCGGCGGCCCGCCGGTACGCGGTCAGCCCGCCGATACGGTCCGCCGTCGGATGCACCCCGACGATGTCACCGGTGAAGCCGCCGTCGCGCAGATGCCCGAGGACGGCGGCGCCGACGCCCTGCCCGGTCGCGCTGGCCCCGTACACCGCGACGCCGCGCGGGGTCAGCAGCCGGGCGATCGACCGGGCCTCGGCGCTGTGTTCCCGGCTCCACTGCACCTGCAGCGACGCCTCGGTGGGGGCGATCGGGAAACTCAGGTGGACGACGCCGTCGGCGTAGCGGCGACGCACCGGGTAGCCGGCGTCGGAGAAGACCCGCAGCATCGGGGCGTTCGCCGGCAGCACCTCCGCCACGAAGGATTCGATGCCGTCGGCGCGGGCGGCCGCGGCCAGGTGCTCCAGCAGCACCGAGCCGACGCCGCGGCCCTGGTGGGCGTCCTCGACGACGAAGGCGACCTCGGCCTCGGTGGAACCTGCGCCGAGCCGGTCGTACCGGCCGACGGCGAAGATCCGGTCACCGGAGACCACCACGAACGCCTCCCGGTCGTGGTGGTCGACGTTGACGAACCGGTGCAGGTCGCGTTCGGGGATGCGCGGGTACGGGGAGAAGTAACGCAGGTAGCGGGTGCGTTCGGAGAAGCGGGCGTGCATGGCGACGATCGCGTCGGCGTCGTCGGGTCGGATCTGCCGCAGGTGGACGGTGGTGCCGTCGCGCAGCAGCACGTCAGCGGAGCGGTCCAGCGCCGAGCGATCTGCTGCCGACGGGTCCAGCGCCGAGCGACCCGACACCGAGGGGTCCACGGTCGACGGATCCACGGTCAGTCCCGGGGGTCGTGCGGGTCGAGTCCGTGCAGCGGGAACACCGCCTTGCGGGTCGCCATGATCGCCCGGTCGACCGGGTCCGGGTCGCCGCCGGGCTGCCAGGTGGTGAAGTCGAGGTCGACGTCGTCGGTCATCCGCAGCGGCACCGGCCGGCCGGGGCAGCGGGCGGCGGCCAACGCCCGCCAGGCCGGCGGGGTCAGTGTCGCCGGGTGCAGCGGGGCACCGGTGGCGACCGCCAGCAGGTGGGTCCAGGCCCGGGGCACCACCTCGACCAGGGCGTACCCGCCGCCGCCGGTGGCCACCCAGCGTCCGTCGCAGAGCTCGTCGGCCAGCGACCGCAGCGCCAGGTACGCCGCCCGCTGGCAGTCCACGCTCAGGCCCAGGTCGGCCAGCGGGTCGAGCCGGTGGGCGTCGGCCCCGCACTGGGTGACCAGCAGCTGTGGCCCGAAGGCCCGCAGCAGCGACGGCACGACCGCGTGGAACGCCCGGAGCCATCCGGCGTCGGCCGTACCGGAGGGCAGCGCCACGTTGACGGCGCTGCCCTGCGCCGTCGGGCCGCCGACCTCGTCGGGGAAGCCGGTGCCCGGGAACAGCGCCAGCGGGGTCTCGTGCAGGCTGATGGTGAGCACCCGGGGGTCGTCGTAGAAGATCTCCTGCACCCCGTCGCCGTGGTGCACGTCGATGTCGACGTAGGCGATCCGCTCGGCACCGAGGTCGAGCAGCCGGGCGATGGCCACCGCCGGATCGTTGTAGACGCAGAACCCGGCGGCCCGGCCCGGCATCGCGTGGTGCAGCCCGCCGGAGACGTTGACCGCCCGGCGGGCCGTGCCCCGCCAGACCGCCTCGGCGGCGGCCAGCGTGGCGCCGGCGACCAGCGCGCTGGCCTCGTGCATCCCGTCGAACGTCGGGTTGTCCGGGGTGCCCAGGCCGTACCCGGAGAAGAACGGGTCGTCGTGGGCGACCCGGACCGCGTCGAGGTAGTCGGGTCGGTGCACCCGGGTCAACGCGGCGTCGTCGGCCGGCTCGGGGGCGATCAGCCGTACCCCGGGCCGGTCGAGCAGGCCGTACTCGCGGGCAAGCGCGATGGTCAGCTCCACGCGTACCGGGTCCAGCGGGTGGTCACCCAGGTCGTAGGTGAGCAGCCGGTCGTCCCAGACGACCACCGTCGTGTCCGGTTGCTGGCCCGTCCCGCCTGTCATCTCGCCCGTCGCGTCCGGCATCTGGTCATCGTTGCACGGGCCGGTCCGGATCGGTGATCCACTCGCTCCAGGATCCGACGTAGAGGGCCGCGTCGGTGCGCCCGGCGCGGTGCAGCGCGAGCACCGTGTGCGCGGCGGTCACCCCGGAGCCGCAGTACGCGGCGACCGGGGTGTCCGGGTGCAGTCCGGCGGCGGTGAACCGGTCCCGCAGCGCGGCGGCGTCGCGCAGCGCGCCGGTGGCGTCGGCGTGCCCGGTGGTCGGCAGGTTGACCGCGCCGGGGATGTGCCCGGCCACCGGGTCGACCGGTTCCCGCTCGCCCCGGTACCGCTCCGGGGCGCGCACGTCGATCAGCAGGCCGCCGTCGTGGGGCAGCCGACCGGCGCCGACGGCGTCGAGCACCGGCAGGCCACCCGGCCGTACGGTGATGTCGCCGGCCGGCGGGGACGGCACCTGGGTGACCACCGGGTAACCTGCGGCGACCCAGGTCCGGTAGCCGCCGTCGAGCACCCAGGTCTGCCGGTGCCCGGCCCAGCGCAGCGTCCACCAGGCGCGGGCGGCGGCCATCGCGTCACCGTCGTCGTAGACGACGACCGGCTGCCCGGCCCGTACCCCGGCGGCGCGCAGCACGGTCTGCAGCGCGACGGGGTCGGGCAGCGGGTGCCGGCCGTCGGCGCCGGGTGGGCCGCAGAGCTGGGTGTCCAGGTCGACGAAGACCGCGCCGGGCAGGTGCCCGGCGGTGTAGTCGTCGCGCCCCGGTGGGCCGGTGAGCCGCCACCGTACGTCGAGCAGCGTCGGCGGCGTGTCGGTGGTGAGCGCGTCGGCCAACGCGGCGACGGCAACGGTAGGGTCGTCGGCAGCGAACACGGCCCCATTCAACACCAGGTCGGCCGATGCCTGCCCGCAGCCACGTGTCCGTTACGGCTGGTTGTCGGCGTCGCAGGGTAGCATTGAGCACTGGAGGGCAGCAGACCGTGAACGATCTTGTCGATACCACCGAAATGTATCTGCGCACCATCCTCGAGCTCGAAGAGGAGTCGGTGCCGCCGTTGCGCGCCCGGATCGCCGAGCGGCTGCACCAGAGCGGTCCCACGGTCAGCCAGACGGTTGCCCGGATGGAGCGCGACGGGCTGCTCACCATCGAGGACGACCGGAACCTGCGGCTGACCGACCTCGGGCGCGCGCAGGCGGTGTCCGTGATGCGCAAGCACCGGCTGGCCGAGTTGCTGCTGGTCAACGTCATCGGGATGCCCTACGAGGAGGCCCACGAGGAGGCCTGTCGCTGGGAGCACGTGATGAGCGACGCGGTGGAGCAGAAGGTCTACGACCTGCTGAACCGGCCGACGCGGTCGCCGTACGGCAACCCGATCCCCGGCCTGGAGGCGCTCTCCGGTGGCAAGCCGGCCCAGGCCAGCCCCGACATCGCCGCCGAAACCGAGCGCAACCTCGCGTTCCCTGGCCTGACCGGTACGGTCGTGGTCCGGCGGATCTGCGAGAGCGTGCAGACCAACGCCGACGTGCTGCGGCAACTGCACACCGCTGGGGTGGATCCGGGTGCCACGGTCACGGTCGCCCAAGAGCGTGACGGGGTGACCATCGATCGCTCCGGGGAGAAGATCCATCTGCCCCGGGAGGTCGCCTCGCGGGTGTTCGTCGCGGTCGGCGACCACGGCAGGTCACTGGCCGGTGCCTCCGCCTGACCGAGGCGACCGCCTGACCGACGGCGCCTGCAGTTGCTTTGTCGAGAGCCGGGCCCGGGGACGATCCCGGGGCCGGCTCACTTCTTCCGGTTGTCGTGTACCAGCCGGGCCAGTTCCACCATCTTCGGCGCCAGCTCGACCGCGGACTGCTCGTCGTCGCCCGGAGCGAACGTCCAGCGCAAACTGAGCTGCGTCGGGTCGGCGGTGATCCAGTTGACCTCCAGCCCCGCCCCGTACCCGGTGTCCGGATCCGGCTTGATCGGGATCCAGTAGGCGGCCTTCGCGAAGTCCGGGATCTCCTTGGCACCGACCGGTGCGACGTCGTCGGCGAACACCGACGCGCTGGCCTTGGTGTCCGAGATCGACAGCATCAGATCCGGCAGCGGTTCCTGCGCCGGGCGCAGCAGGCAGGACCGCGTCTTTTCGTGGGTGCTGGCCGCCGCCACCTCGAACCGGAACCCGACGATCTGCTCGACGACGTCGTAGTCGAACACCGTGCACACGCCGCCAGCTTCGGCGGCCGGCGGCCGGGGCACCTCCGGGTACGGCTCGACCGGGCTCGGCGACGGGCTGACCTGCGGCGCGTCGGACGGCTCGGTGCCGGCGGTGGCCGCCGCCTCGGTGGAGCAGCCCGTGGCGAGCAGCAGCAGGATCGCAGCGGCGCCGGACAGGGACACACGAACGCCCACAGTGGCCTCCCACGGGTCAGGCCGGTCGAAAAAGGCGGATTGTTCGTGGCACACCGTACGGCTTCCCGGCGCTGCGCGAAAGTCCGCCACCCGGGCAACTCCCGATGGTGCCTCACGGCAGGTACGGGCAGTGCCGGCAACCCTGGTCGCAGCAGGTGCCCCGGCGGGCCAGGAATCCCGCAGTCAGCACGAACAGCCCGGTCCCCGGGTCGAGGTAGCCGGCGTCTGCGGCGTCGAGGGCGGCCGTGTGCGCGGCCAGGATCGCCGCCCGGTGCGGGTGCTCCGGTGCCAGCCGGGCCGGATGCGGCTCGGTGAGCGGCCGGTCCGCCAGCGGCAACCGTCGCCCCCGCGCCCCCGCCATACCGGTGACCCTACGCAGGCCGCCGATGTGGTACCACTCGTGGGTCCACCACGCACCGACCCGAACGGACCCCGTTGACAATCCTCCCCGCCCTAACCGACGGGGATTCCCTGGGTCGCCCCAGGGGTTTCCTGTTTCACCGACGACCGCCCCGTCCGAGAGGAGGACTCCCGGTGAGGTCTTACACCGCCTCCACAGGCAGTCACGGAGAGCCCCTCCGCGAGGATGTTGCGGGCCGCGTTGACGTCCCGGTCGTGGGTCTGCCCGCATCGGCAGGTCCACGACCGGACGGTCAACGGCATCCGCTCGGCCAGTTCGCCGCAGGCGGAGCACAGCCGGGTCGACGGGAACCAGCGGTCGACTACCACCAGGTCCCGGCCGTACCAGTCGGCCTTGTAGGCCAGCATGGTGCGGAACTGCCGCCAGGCCGCGTCGGAGATGGCGCGGGCCAGACGGTGATTGGCGACCATGTTGCGGACGGTCAGGTCCTCGATCACGATCGTTTGGGTGTCACGAACGAGTCGAGTGGTGAGTTTGTGCAGGTGGTCGTGTCGGCGGTCGGCGATCCGGGCATGGATGCGGGCGACCTTCAGCCGTGCTCTGGCCCGGTTCGCCGAGCCTTTGGCCTTGCGGGCGAGGTTGCGTTGGGCGCGGGCCAGCCGATGCCGGTCGCGGCGTTCGTGCCTCGGGTTGGGAATCTTCTCCCCGGTGGAGAGGGTGAACAGGCTGTCGAGCCCGGCGTCGACCCCCACCACGGCGGTGGAGGCCGGGGCCGGTTCGATCCGGTCGTCGCAGAGCAGGGAGACGAACCAGCGGCCCGCCGGGTCCTGCGACACGGTCACCGTCGACGGCGCCGCACCGTCGGGCAGTGGCCGGGACCAGACGATGTCCAACGGTTCGGACATCTTCGCGAGGGTGAGCCGGCCGTCGCGCCAGCGGAACGCGCTGGCGGTGTACTCCGCCGACCGCCGCGACCGCTTCTTCGACTTGAACGTCGGATACCGGGCCCGTTTCGCCCAGAAGTTGGTGAACGCGGTCTGCAGGTGCCGCAGCGCCTGCTGCAACGGCACCGACGACACCTCGGTGAGAAACGCCAACTCGTCGGTCTTCTTCCACCCGGTGAGCATCGCCGACGTCTGGTTGTAGGTGATCCGTTCCTGGCGTTGGGTCCACGCCTGCGTGCGGGCGGCCAGGGCCTTGTTGTAGACCAGGCGGACACAGCCGAACGTCCGGGCGAGCTCGGTGGCCTGCCCGGGGGTCGGGTAGAAGCGGTACCTGAACGCCCGCTTCACGGTCCTGGACACAGTCCACAGTCTAGCGATCCGGTCGTGAGTCGTGGGGCAGCGTGTGTAATGGGCGCCGATCCGCCTCGGCGGCGGGCCGGCTTTCCCTGTCCCGCTCCGCAGGAGTTCCGTTTCCTCCCCGGCCTGAAGACCGGAGTATCCACGGAAGGACCCCGATGACCGCGTACGCCCTGCTGATCCACCCGTCCGCGAACCGGGTGTACGCCGAGTCAGCCGTCGCACTGGCCGCCGCCGAGCTGGCCGTCTTCGGCGACCGGGCGCTCGGCGGGCGGCTGGCCGACATCGCGGTCACCGCGATCGGCGGGCTGCCGTACGTCACGTTCACCGGGGTCGACCTGACCGACCGGGACCTGTCGGTGCTGGCCAACCTCTCCGCCCGGTACGCGTTCTTCGCCCGCGAGGGCGACCTGCTGCGGCCGGTCGCGGTGACCGGTCGGGACCGCTTCGACAGCGACCTGATCACCATCCCGAAGTACGCCGGGAAAACCAACGAGCAGTTCACCAAACTGCTGGTGAACGTGACCGCGCTGGCGTCGACCGACCGGTCGGGTGCGGCGGCCGACCCGCTCTCCCCGGACGCCCCGCCGCTGCGGGTCCTCGATCCGATGTGCGGCCGGGGCACCACCCTCAATCAGGCGATGATGTACGGCTGGCACGCCGCCGGGGTGGAGATCGACGGCAAGGACTTCGAGGTGTACGCCAACTTCATCCGTACCTGGTTGAAGCACAAGCGACTCAAGCACTCGTCCGACATCGCCCAGGTGCGCCGCAACCGGACCCAGTTGGGCCGGCGGCTGGCGATCACCCTGGCCGCCAGCCGGGAGGACCACAAGGCAGGGCGCACCCTGGATCTGACGATGGTGCACGCCGACACCCGTCGGGGTCGGGACTTCTTCCGGGCCGGCAGCTTCGACGCGATCGTCACCGACGCCCCGTACGGGGTGGCGCACGGCACCCGCAGCCAGGCGGACCGGTTGACCCGCGACCCGCTGGGTCTGCTGGCCGAGGCGCTGCCGGTGTGGGTGGCGCTGCTACGCCCCGGCGGGGCGCTGGGGATCTCCTGGAACACCCTGGTCGCCGCCCGCGACGACCTGGCCGCGCTGCTGGTCAAGGTCGGTCTTGAGGTGGCCGACGGTCCGGGGTACGGCGATTTCGCCCACCGGGTCGATCAGGCGATCGTCCGCGACCTGATCGTCGCCCGCCGCCCGTAATGGCTATCGTCTCCCGCCACTATTAACGTATAACGCATAGGGGGTCTTGCGGCAAGACCCGGGTCGTAGCGCACAATCGCGTTCCTACGGCAGTTCTCCGGCATTTGCCATTCGCTGGACGCTGCGCTCGTACTGCCGACCCGAGAATGGAGCTGATCGAGGTGCGCCCGCTGACCACCAGCGCTTTCGATCTCCCCGACCGGCTGCACACCAAGGCCGACCCGAAACTGATCGCCGACGACGAACGGCATTTCGCGGCGATCGCGCACCGCCTGGAGCAACTTTCCGCCGACCTGGCGCAGCGGCTCGACGCGGCGCGGAAGGCACCGGCCGGGAAGGGCCGGCGGGCGGTGGACCGCGACCAGGAGGTCCGCCGGCTCACCGTACGGCTGCGGGCGCTGCGCCGCTTCGGCCTCGACCTGTGTCTCGGCCGGATGGTCCCCGACCCCAGCGCCGCCGACCGTGCCGGTGCCGGCGGCGATAGCGCTGGCGACGACGTCGGACCGGTGTACGTCGGGCGGCAGGGCCTGACCGACGACACCGGCCGGCAACTGCTGCTCGACTGGCGCTCCCCCGCCGCCGCACCGTTCTTCGGCGCCACCCACGGCAACCCGATGGGCCTGGCCAGCCGCCGGCGGTACCGCTGGACGATGGGGCGGATCAGCGACTACTGGGACGAGGTGTTCGCCGCCGACGCGCTCGACGGGCACGCCGCCCTCGACGACCAGTCGGCCTTCATCGCCAGCCTCGGCGGGCACCGGTCGGACCGGATGCGTGACGTGCTGGCCACCATCGCCGCCGACCAGGACGCCATCATCCGCGCCGGCTCGGCTGGTGCGCTCGTCGTCGACGGCGGCCCCGGCACCGGCAAGACCGTCGTCGCCCTGCACCGCACCGCGTACCTGCGCTACCACGACCCCCGGCTCGGCCAGCGTCGCGGCGGGGTGCTGTTCGTCGGCCCGCACCGGCCCTATCTGGCGTACGTCGCCGACGTGCTGCCGCACCTCGGTGAGGACGACGTGCAGACCTGCACCCTGGCTGATCTGGTCGCCGAGGGTGCCACCGCGACCGTCGAACCCGACCCTGAGGTGGCCCGGATCAAATCGTCGGCGCGGTGGGAGGCGGCGGTCGAGGCGGCGATCCGGTTCTACGAGGAGCCGCCGCCCACCGCGACGACGGTGGCGACCGGTTGGACCGAACTCACCCTCACCCCCGACGACTGGGCGGACGCGTTCGCCGCACCCGGACCGGGTGTGCCGCACAACGAGGCCCGTGAACAGATCATGGCGGAACTGCTCACTATTCTGGTCGGCCGCTACGAGGGCGACGAGCCGGACGACCGGGTCCGGGCCGCGCTGGAGCAGAACCAGGCGCTGCGTACGGCGTTGCACCGGGCCTGGCCGCTGCTGGATGCGGCCGATATCGTCGCCGACCTGTGGTCGGTCCCGGCCTATCTGCGTCGGTGCGCGCCGTGGCTCGACCCGGTCGAGATCCGTTTGTTGCAGCGCACCGACGCACGGGCCTGGACCGTCGCAGACCTGCCGCTGCTGGACGCGGCCCGGCTGCGCCTCGGCGACGCGCGGGCGTCCGAGCGCGAGCGGCGGCACCGGGCCGAGGTGGCCGTCGAACGGGTCCACCGGGCCCGGGTGATCGACGATCTCCTCGATGCGCACAGTTTCGACGACGGCGAAGGGGTCCTGGCGATGCTGTACCACCAGGACCTGCGGGAGACCCTGATCGACGAGACGGGCGGGCCGGACGCCGACCCGGACGCGCTGGCCGGCCCGTTCGCGCACGTCGTGGTCGACGAGGCGCAGGAGTTGACCGACGCGCAGTGGCAGATGCTGCTGCGCCGCTGCCCGTCGCGCAGTTTCACCATTGTCGGTGACCGCGCCCAGGCCCGGCACGGGTTCACCGAGTCGTGGCCGGACCGGCTCGCCCGGGTCGGTCTGGACCGGGTCGAGGTCGCCACGTTGACGGTCAACTACCGGACGCCGGCCGAGATCATGGCGTACGCCGAGCCGGTGATCCGCGCGGCGCTGCCGGACGCCAACGTGCCGACCTCGATCCGGCACAGTGGCATCCCGGTCGCGCATCGGCCCGTCGCCGACCTACGGCCGATGCTGGAAACCTGGCTGGCTGAGCACGCCGACGGCACGGCCTGCGTGATCGGCGTGCCGCCGGTCGACGCCGACGCCCTGCCGGCGACGCCCCGGGTCCGGTCGTCGACTCCGGAGCTGGCCAAGGGGCTGGAGTTCGACCTGGTGGTGGTGGTCGATCCGGCGTCGTTCGGCGACGGGGTCACCGGCGCGGTCGACCGGTACGTGGCGATGACCCGGGCCACCGGGCGACTCGTCGTGCTCACTTGACAGCTACCGTCAAGTACTTGACGATGGTCGTCAATAAGGTGCCGTCGTGGCCGTACCGACCCACACCGAACTCGCCGACCACCTGGTGCGACAGATCGACATCAGGCTGGTCGACCCGCTGGAGATCCTGCTCGACGACCCGCTCGACGACCTGCGCGGCCGCGTCAACCGCCGCGCGGACACCCTCGCCACCGCGCTGCTCGACGGCGACGACACCGCCGCACTGCACACCGCGATCCAGCTCTACAGCAGCCTGCACCCCGGCGACGGACCGTTCGACCCGCCCGTCGACTGGTGGCGCACCCCGCTCGGCCAGGTCGTCGCCGCCCGGTTCGGCCACCCGACGGCGGCCGGCGTCTCACTTCCGGTCGCCGGGGCGATGCTCGGCATCAGCCGCCAGGGCGTACACGACCTGGTCCGACGCGGCAAGCTCGACCGCCACCCGGACGGTGGCGTCACCTCCGCCTCGATCCGCGACCGGCTCCGCGCACAGCTGGCCCCACCCGCCACCCGGAGCTGACATGCCACCCGCACCGACCACCATCGACCACACCGTCGACACCGGACACACCACGATCGCCGTACGGGACACCGGCGGCGACCACCCACCGTTGATCCTGCTGCACGGCGCCGGCGGCAACCTCGCCTGGCTGTCGGTGTTGCGTCCTAAGCCTGTCGATCTGTGACCCACAGCAGTCCGCGTCACCTCTTCCACGACCGGACGGCTTTGCGGCAACCTGCTCCGATACGGAGTCGCGTTCACCCCGATCGCCTGACGATCCACGACGTCGGCCAAGCGGCGGGGGTGAGCAAGAACCCGCAGTACGAGCGCCCACTCGGGCAGGACGACCTGCAGATGCCGGGGCTGCTCCAATTGCCCGTGGGCCGCTACGATCGAAATCTTGTGAGGCATCGATAGTCAGGGGTCTCATGCGCTCGGTGAGCCGCGCAGGTAAGTGAGGACGGCGGAGACCCGGCGATCCGAGTGCGGGTCGAGCGGAAGCTTCGCGAAGATGTTGCCGATGTGCTTGCGTACCGCTGCCTCGCTCACGAACAGTTTGCCGGCGATCCCGTGGTTGGTGTGGCCTTCGGCCATGAGCGCGAGCACTTCGCGTTCGCGTTCAGTGAGGCCGGTGAGTGGGCCGTCGGTCCGCCGGAGACCGACGAGTTGGCGCACCACCTCGGCGTCGATGACCGTGCCGCCGGCGGCGACTCGGTCGATGCTGTCCAGGAAGTCGCGTACGTGGCCGACCCGGTCCTTGAGCAGGTAGCCGATGCCCCCGCCGGGGGTCGAGTCGAGCAGCTCACCGACGTAGGCGTCGGCGACGTAGGCCGACAGCAGCATGATCGCGATGCCGGGCTGAGTGGCCCGGATCATCGCCGCCGCGCTCAGTCCCTCGTCGGTGTGGGTGAGTGGCATGCGGATGTCGGTGACGACGAGGTCTGGGCGGCAGTTTCCGGCGTACGTGAGCAGGGCGTGCGCGTCGCCGACGGCCGCGACGATTTCGTGGCCGGCGCGTTCGAGGATCCGCACCAGCCCTTCCCGGAGCAGGGCCGCGTCCTCGGCGACCACGATCCGCAGCGCGTTCTGTGGCGGTGTCAGTGGATCGGGCACGTCATCCTGACCTGGGTCGGGCCCCCGGTGGGGCTGGTGATGTCGAGTTCGCCGTCGAGGGCGTCGAGCCGGGCGTGCAGTCCGGCGAGACCGGTGCCGGCCCGTGGGTCGGCGCCGCCGACGCCGTCGTCGACGACCGAGACGATCAGGGTGTGGTCCTCGATCCACGCGTGCACCTGTGCCGATCGGGCGTGGGCGTGGCGGGCGACGTTGGTCAGGTTCTCGCTGACGAAGAAGTAGGCCGCGGCCTCGACCGTGGGCGGGAGCCGGCCGTCGACGGCGAGTTGGAGGTCGACCGGGACGGGTGACCGGCCGGCGATCTCGTGCACGGCGGCGGCGAGGCCGTGGTCGGTCAGTACCCGGGGATGGATGCCCCGGATCGTGGTGCGCAGGTCGGCGAGGGCCTGCTCGGCCTGCTGGTGCGCTTCACGGACGAGGTCGAGGCCGGGGCCGGCGGGCAGGTCCAGTTCGGCGCTGCCCAGCGTCATGGTCAGGGCGACGAGGCGCTGCTGGACACCGTCGTGGAGATCGCGCTCGATGCGGCGGCGTTCGGTTTCGAACGCGTCGACCAGCCCGGTCCGGGACCTGCGCAGCTGCTGGACCGCTTCGGCCAGCTGGGCCTCGGGCGGGGCCAGCAGGTGCCGGACCAGTGCCGCCTGGCCGCAGGCCAGCGCAGTCGCCGCGTACATCAGCAGGACCAGGGCGACGAGGCCGGCGGGTGCCACGGCCCATGCCTCACCGGCGGTGTCGACCCGCCACCCGGCGATGTCGATGGTGCCGGAACGGACCAGCAGCGGGGCGACGAGCAGCAGCACCGGAACCGTCAGTAGCATCAGCAGCACGGCGTCGGCGATCCAGAACACCGTCGTGAGCAGGACCGTGACGCCCGCCTCCGGCCACGACGCTTAGCGATGCGGCAAGGACGCACGGCGACGCGGCCAGGACGCCCGGCCGCCACGCTGCGGGTCGCGTAGCGCTGGTGACTGCCGCGCCGGCCGCCCGGGGTAGATCAGCCGGATCCGACGCCGCTCATCGGCGGCGGCCAGGCGGACCAGCACCGGAATCCCGGCCAGCACCAGAAGTCCCGCGATCAGCACGACCGTGGCCGCACCCACCGCGACCACCACGGCCAGGACGGTCAGCCAGGCCAGGCCGACCGGTACGGTGGTGGCCAGGTACGCCAGGGAGCGCCACGGCCACGCCGACGCCAGGAACCGTACGGGGTGTCCGCGTACGGCGGTCCAGGCGTCGTTCACGGGTCAAACCCTACGGATCGCGTCGGCCGCGCGGGGTAGCGCGCACGCTACCCCGGAAGTCGCGTCCGAGCCCGGGTGCCGGGCCGGGCCCGTCGGGTCCACTGAGGGCATGACCCAGGCAACTCCGGCGGCCGTCACGCTCGACGGTCTCAGCCGTACCTACCGCGCCCGCGCCGGCTCGGTGCATGCGCTGCGCGGCGTGACCCACGTGTTCCAGCGCGGCACGTTCACCGCGATCATGGGGCCGTCCGGCTCCGGCAAGTCCACTCTGCTCCAGCTCGCCGCCGGTCTCGACCGGCCGACCGGTGGGCGGGTGACCGTCGGCGGCACCCGGCTCGACACGTTGAACGAGACCCAGTTGACCCGTTTCCGGCGTACGGCGATGGCGTTCGTCTTCCAGTCGTACAACCTCCTCGACGCGCTCACCGCGTTCGACAACGTCGCGCTTCCGGCCCGCCTGGCCGAGCGGCGGGCCGATCCGACCACGGTACGGACGGCGCTGGCCCACGTCGGCCTCGCCGAGTATGCCCGGCGCCAGCCGTCGGAGCTGTCCGGCGGCCAGCAGCAGCGGGTCGCGATCGCCCGGGCGCTGCACGGCCGGCCCGAGGTGCTGTTCGCCGACGAGCCCACCGGCGCATTGGATCGCGGCACCGGACGCGACGTGCTCGGGCTGCTGCGGTCGCTGGCCGACGGCGGCCAGAGCGTCGTCATGGTGACCCACGATCCGCTGGCCGCCTCGTACGCGGACGGGGTGTTGTTCCTCGCCGACGGGCAGATCGTCGGTCACCTCGCCCGAGCTGACGCCGGCCAGATCGCCGAGACCATGAACGACCTGGAGCGGCGATGATGCGCGGCCCGACGATGCTGGCCCTGGCCCGGCAGACCGTCCACCACTCCTGGCGCGGCTACCTGGGGGCGTTCGTCGCTCTGCTGTTCGGGGTCGTGCTGATCTCCGTCACCGTGACGCTCATCGGGAGCATCGACGCCACCGACGGCCGGCCCGGCACGAGCGCCGACGAGCGTGCCCAACTCGACGGCCTGGCCGCGATGTTCGGGATGATCGCGACGATCTCCGTGTTCATGGCGGTTTTCGTGGTCGGCAGCACGTTCGGCTTCGTCGTGGCCGGCCGCCGTCGGGAGCTCGGCCTGCTGCGGCTGGTCGGTGCGACACCACGACAGGTACGCCGGCTCCTGCTGGGCGAGTCCGTCGTCGTCGCGGCTGCGGCCACCACGGTGGGCTGTCTACTCGGTACGGTGTCGGCTCCGGCCGTTCTCCGGCTGGTCCGGGCGGTCGGGATCACCACCCTCGATCTGCAGGCTCCGAGCCCGTGGATCGCCTGGGTGGTCGCCGCACCCACCGGTGCGGTGGTCGCGCTCCTCGGGGCCTGGCGGTCCTCGCGCCGGGCCGCCCGGATCAGTCCCAGTGCCGCGCTGCGGGAGGCTGCGGTCGAGCAGACCCGGCCCAGCGTCGTCCAGTTCGTCGTCGCGACGCTCTGCTTCGGTGGTCTGGTGGCACCGTGGTGGCCGCCGCCGACGAGCCGCCGCTGTTGTCGATGCTCGCCTCCATTCTGCTGCCCGAGGTGGTCGTGATCGGCCTGATGTGCATCGGGCCCGCGGTCATCCCACGGCTCGCCGCCCTGCTCGCCGGCCCGTTCGTCGGTCGGGACGTGACGGCCCGGATGGCCCACGACGAGGTACGTGCCGCCGCCCGCACCACTGCTGCGGTCGCCGCCCCGGTGCTGGCCAATTCCGCTATCGCGGGGTCGCTGCTGCTGACCCTCAGTTTGACCGCCGACTGGGCGACCGTGCAGAACCGGGCCCGGCTGTACGCGCCGCTGGTCGTCGAGGTGGGCAGCCCGGCCGCCGCCGCGTCGGTTGCGGCCGATCGGACCGTCGCGACTGCCGACGTACGCCGGCTGGCGATGCTTGTGCACGACGACGACGGCAGCCCCGGCGAACCCGACCGGGTCGAGGTCGTCGACCTCGTCACCGCGTCGGTCGCCCGGGGGCTGGCCGCCACGCGCGGCACCCTCGACGACTTCCACGGACGCGCGGTCGCGGTCACCGCCACCTGGGTCACCGACGCCGGCGTCGACCTGGGCGGCACCGTCCCGGTCTGGATCGACGGCGAACGGGTCCTGTTGCGGGTCGTCGCCGTCCTCCCCGACCTACCCGGCCTGCGGCACCGGTCTGCTGCTGGGCGGTGCCACCATGGCGCTGATGGGCTGGCTCGTCCGCCGCGCCACCACGGCCGACCTGGCCGCCGGCATCGACGCGCCCATCACGATCCCGTGGCTGCCGCTGCTCGGCATCGGCGTCACCTGCCTGCTGCTCACGGCCGCGGCGGCGACGGCCGGCATCCGTACCCGGAAGGCACCGCGCCTTGCCGACGACCCGGCCTGACCGACCGCAGCCGCAGGTGGTCAGGTCGGTTCGGCTGACAGGTCAGGCCGGTTCGGCTGACAGGGAGGTGCGCTGCTGGGAGGCCATGACGAGCGAGTAGACCTCTTCCCGTAGCTCGCCGAAGGTCGCCGTCTGTTTGGTCGCGATCTGGTCCCGGGGCCTCTCGAGTGGGACCGGCAGGTCGGCGACGACGGTGGACGGGCCCTGGGACAGGACGATCACCCGGTCGGACAGGTACACGGCCTCGTCGATGTCGTGGGTCACGAACAGCACCGTCGTCCCGGTCTCCGCCCAGATCTTGAGCAGCAGATCCTCCAGGCTCGCCCGGGTCTGGGCGTCCACCGAGGCGAACGGCTCGTCCATGATCAGCATCTCCGGCCGTACGGCGAGTCCGCGCGCGATCGCCACCCGCTGCTGCATGCCGCCGGAGAGCTGCCACGGGTACAGGCCGGCGGCGTGGGCCAGACCGACCATCTCCAGCGACTGCCGCACCCGGTCGCGGATCTCGGCGCGCGGCAGGCGTCGGTCCCGCAGCGGCAGGACGACGTTCTTCTCGACCGTCAGCCAGGGGAACAGCGACCGGCTGTAGTCCTGGAAGACGACCGCGACGCCGTCACGGGGGCCGGACATGGTCTCTCTCTCTCCCCCCCCCCCCCCCCCCCCCCCCCCGGAAGACCACCTCCCCGGTGGAGATGGGCAGCAGGCCGGCGATGCACATCATGAGGGTCGTCTTGCCGCAGCCGGAGGGGCCGACGACCGAGACGAACTGGCCGGCGTGCACGGCGAACTCGATACTGCGTACGGCGAGCACGTCCCCCTTGCGTGAAGGGTAGGACTTGCCCGCCTTGCGGACGTCGAGCACGGGCGCCGCGACGCCCGGGTCCTGCTGGTGGTGCGGGATCGTCACCGGTTCCATCCGGTCCTCCTCTTGCGTTGGGCCTGGTGTGGTCGGCCGACGGGTCAGTGGCGTTCCGCGCCGTCCGGCCGCACGTTGCGGTGCCAGCCGAGCAGCAGGCGTTCGACCAGGGCGAAGACGGCGTTGAAGAGGATTCCCAACAGCGCCAGAAGCACGATCGCCGACCACAGTTCCGGGAACCGGAACAGCCGCTGCTGGTTGACGATGTAGAAGCCGAGCCCGGCGGTCGCGGCGTAGAGCTCGGAGATCACCATGAGGACCAGGGCGATGCCGATGCTGATCCGCAGGCCGGCGAAGATCGCCGGGCTGGCGCCGGGCAGCAGTACCTGGAGGAAGTAGCGACGCCGGGTCAACCGCAGGCTCTTCGCGGCGGTGACCGCGGTGCGGTCCAGGCCCCGTACCCCGTCGTAGGTGTTGATGAGGATCGGCCACAGGCAGCCGAGCGCGATCAGGAAGACGTTCATGCCGCTGGTGATGCCGAAGACGACGATCGCGATGGGCAGCAGCGCGGTCACCGGCACCGACATGCCGAGCCGGATCAGTGGGTTGAAGAACGCGCCGGCGGGCCGCCATACGCCGATCAGGATGCCGGCGCAGATGCCGACGGTGGCGGCCGTGCCGTAGCCGAGGCCGAGTCGCGCCAGGCTGGGCAGCACGTCGGTGCGGAATTGTGCACTGAGGAACAGCGAGGTGGGCGAAGCGGAGAGCCCTGGTGCGAGGCCTGCGGATGGACGACTACGACGACACGCTCGCCGCAGCCATCTTCTACCTGATGGGCCTGCACCTCGGCGTGCCGATGCGGCAGAACGAACTCGGCGACCTCGTCGATCACGTGATCGCCACGTCCGACAAGACCCTGCAGGACCGCACCGCCCTACCGTCGCGCGTACGGGACCGGCTGCCCTTCCACTCCGACAGCTCCGACGTGGTCGCCCTCATGTGTCTGCGGCCCGCGAAGGAAGGCGGCGCGAGCAGCCTGGTCAGCGGGGCCACCCTGTTCAACGAGGTGCTGCGGCGACGCCCCACCCTGGCACCACTGCTGCTGGAGCCGTGGTACTTCGACTGGCGTCGGCAGGACCCCGACGCGCCGGCCGACTGGTACACCTCGCCCATCGTCAGCTGGACCGAGGGCGTGTTCAGCATGTACGCGGGCAGCGGCATGATCAAGGCCGCCCAGGACTACCCGGACGTACCGCCGTTGACCCCGGAACAGCTCGAGGTGCTGACCCTGCTCGACGACATCAGCCAGGAGCCCGGCGTGGCCCTGGACATGGACTTCCAGCCCGGTGACATCCAGTGGCTGCTGAACTATGCCGCACTGCACTCACGGACCGAGTTCGTCGACCACCCCGAGCCGGGACGGCAACGCCACCTGCTCCGGCTGTGGCTCAAGCGGGAGACCGGCCGCCCACTCGTGCCGAACTTCGGACGGCACGTGGTGATGGACCGTACCGAGACCCGAGGCGACGCGGCGTCGACCGGGTCGGGACACTTCACGATCACGAAGGCGGCGGTCCCCCGACGGGACTGGGGCGTCTGACACTCCCGGCGGTCGGCTCCGGGGCTACTGCGTACCGTCCGCCGGCAGGCGCTCCGGCAGCCCGAGCCGCGCGAACTGGTCGGCGTGGAAGGTGACGATCTCGGTGATCACCCCACCGGTGACCCGCAGGACGTCGATCGTCAGCGGCAGGTACGCGCCGCCTTCTTCCCGCTGGAGGTAGAACCCGATGGCGGGCTGCCGGTTCACGGATGTCGCGACGGTGCGCAGCCGCCCCAGGTCCGCGAAGCCGTCCTCGATCCAGCTGGTCACGACCGCGTCGCGGCCGACCGCCAGACCCGGCGTGGGCGGCATCGAGCAGCGGACGTCGTCACGCAGCAGCGAAGTGAGCGCGGGGATGTCCGTTGCCACGCTGGCGTCGGTGTAGCGGCGCACCAGTTCGCGCGTGCCGGCGTCCTGCGCGCCGCCGGTCCAGTCCTGCCGCTCGGGGGGCAGGTGGCCCCGCAGGCCGGCGCGGGCCCGCTGCAGCGCGCTGTTCACGGAGTTGACCGAGTCCCCGAGGAGCTCCGCGACGTCCTTCGCCGGCCAGCCGAGCACGTCGCGCAGGATCAGCACGGCCCGTGGGCGGGGCGCGAGGTGCTGGACGGCAATCAGGTACGCCAGCTCGATCGTCTCCCGCGCGACGGCGACCGCCTCCGGCTCGTCGGCGTCGCCTGCGGGCAGTTCGTCGAGCAGCCGGTCCGGGTACGGCTGCAGCCACGGCACCTCACCACCGGTTGCGGGCTCCGGGCGGCGGGTGGCCAGCAGGTCCAGGCAGGCGTTGGTGGCGATCCGGTACAGCCAGGCCCGGATCGTCGACCGCCCCTCGAAGGTCTCCCGTCGCCGCCAGGCCCGCAGGAACGTCTCCTGCACCGTGTCCTCGGCGTCCTCGAACGACCCGAGCATCCGGTAGCAGTGCACGTGCAGCTCCCGCCGGTGGCGCTGCGTCAGCTTCGCGAACGCCGACTCGTCGGCCTCGCTCAGCCCGCTCCCGGCCAGCTCCGCCAGCCCCATCTCCGAACTCATCACGTCATCCTTCCGCCCCGCCGTGTCCTGTCGTAGGTGTGACGGGTACGGGTGCGAAAACTCATCACCGGGGAGCTGACCGACGGACCGCGGCCGCAAGATCAGTTGACGTAGATACGGGCGACACGCCGATGAACGCCCGCATTCACATCAACTGATCTTGGCGACCGGCCGGCACCGGCACTGCCGCCAGCACCAGAAGCCCGGGTCAGACCGGTAGGGGTGTGGCCACGCCGGGGGTCAGCCAGTGCAGGCTGTGCCGTACCGGATCCGGGGCATCGGTGAACGCGGCCTCGACCGCCGCGCGGCCCTCGGTGAAGTGGCCCCAGCCCTCGTAGTGCACCGGCACCACCGTGTTGGCCTGGACCAGGGTGCACAGCTCCACACCGTCGGCCGCACTCATCGTGTACCGCAGCGGGCCGGTCAGGCCGAACCGCACCGCCCCCAGATGCAGCACCATCGTGCCGACGGTGAGCCGCTGCGCCACCTGCCGTACCCCGGGGTAGAGGACCGTGTCTCCGGTGATCCACAGTACGCCGTACCGCTGACCTGGCCAGTGCAGCGCGAACCCGGTCACCTCGCCCGCGACCGGGCGGCTCAGCGGCGGCCCGTGCCGACCCGGAGTCGCGGTCACCTCGATCGTCGGACGGCCCGGCGCGGCCAACTCGGTGCCAACCCACGGCGCGAGCCCGACCACCGACGCGGAGCCGACCGCCGACGCGGAGCCGGACCCGGCAGCGCCGAGGCGGCGGCTGCCGGCCACCGTGGTGACGATCCGGTCGACGTACGGCAGCAGCGCCCGACCGGCGTCGTCGAGGTTGTCGGCGTGGTGGTCGTGGGTCAGCAGGACCACGTCGATGTGGCCCAGCGCCTCCACCGGCACCGCCGGGCCGGCCAGTTTGCGTGACGCCGTGCCCCAGCCGAACCGGTAGGTCCGGCCAGGGTCGTCGAACGTCGGATCGGTCAGCACCCGCCAGCCGGCCACCTCGATCAGCGTGGTGGGACCGCCGATGTGGGTGATCCGCACGTCGCTCACCGGGCGTGCCGCAGCGCCCAGTCGAGGACCTCGTCGGCGATGGCCTCCCAGCCCTTCTGCGCCGGCAGCAGGTGGGCGTAGCCCTCGTACTCGATCCGTTCGGTGATGGTGTTCGACTTGTAATGCTTGGCGTTGGACGCCTGAATCGCCGGCGGCATGATGTGGTCCTCACTGCCGGAGACGAACAGCAGCGGCGCCCGGTCGTCGTTGTGGTAGTCGACCCAGATGTCCTGGTGGCCGGGCTGGAAGTTCGCCAGCACGCTGCCCCACAGGATGCCGCCGCTGGCCGGGATGGCGTACCGCTGCCACAGTGCCCGGCCCTCCTCCTCAGTGAACGTGTTGGTGAAGGCGTACTGCCACTGCTCGAAGGTCAACGGCACCGCCTTGTGCCGGTTCGCCGGACTCTTCAGCACCGGGAACGTCGACTTCACCTGCGACAACGGCACCACCCGGACGCCCTCGGTCGGGGCGGAGTTCATCGCCACCCCCACCGCGCCGAAGCCGTGGTCGAGCAGGACCTGGGTGAACGCACCACCGGCCGAGTGGCCGATGAGGATCGGCGGGTTCGCCAGCTCGCCGATGATGGTTTCGTAGTGGGCGATGATCTGCGGCACGGTGGACTGCAGGATCGGCGTCGGGTCGGCGTTGAGCGCCTCCACCTCCACCTCGTACCCGGGGTAGGCGGGTGCCAGGACCCGGAAGCCCTTGGCCTCGTAATGGCTGATCCAGTGTTCCCAGCTGCGCGGGGTGACCCAGAATCCGTGGATCAGCACGATGGTGTCGGGTGCCATGTCAGGCGTCCTCTCCGGTCATGGTCAGGAGGTCGAGGTCAGGAGGTCGAGGTCAGGAAGTCGAGCAGGTCCCGGCCGAGCTGCTCGGGATGGGTGTCGGTGATGCCGTGCGGCGCACCGGGGTAAACGAGCAGCCGGGCGTTCTTGATCCGCGCCGCCGATGCCTGGCCGCCCACCGCGAACGGCACGACCTGGTCGTCGTCGCCGTGGATGACCAACGTCGGTACGTCGATCGCGTCCAGGTCGGGCCGGAAGTCGGTGGCCGAGAACGCGGCGATGCACTCGTAGGCGTTGCGGTGCCCGGAGGCCATGCTCTGCAGCCAGAACGCATCCCGGATGCCCTGTGACACGGTCTCCCCGGGCCGGTTGTTGCCGAAGAACGGCCCGTCAGCCAGATCCCGGTAGGTCTGGGACCGGTCGGCCAACGACCCCGCCCGGATGCCGTCGAAGACCTCGACCGGTACGCCGCCCGGGTTGTCCGGGGTGTGCAGCATCATCGGCGGCACCGCCGAGACCAGGACGACTTGGGCGACCCGGCCGGTGCCGTGCCGACCCACGTACCGGGCCGCCTCGCCGCCGCCGGTGGAGAAGCCGATCAGCGTGACGTCGCGCAGATCCAGGGTGTCGATCAGGGTGGCCAGATCGTCGGCGTAGGTGTTCATCTCGTTGCCGTCCCACGTCTGGGTCGACCTGCCGTGGCCGCGCCGGTCATGGGCGATCACCCGGAACCCGTGCTCCGCCAGGAACAGTGCCTGAATCTGCCAGCTGTCGGAGTTCAGCGGCCAGCCGTGGCTGAGCACCACCGGGCGGCCCGTGCCGGGCCCCCAGTCCTTGTAGAAGATCTCGGCACCGTCGGCGGTGGTCACGTACGGCATCAGGACACTCCCTTGATCGCGGCGAGGATGACGTCGGTGGTCGGGCCGGGCCTGGAAACCATGACCGCGTGCGACGCCTTGACCTCGGTGACGCGGGCGCCCGCCCGCCGGGCCATGAACCGCTGGGCGGCGGCCGGGATGACCTGGTCGTCGGTGGCGACCAGCGTCCACGTCGGGATCGTCGCCCAGGCTGGTTCGCCGGCGGGCTGGCCGAGGGTGGCGAGTTCGGCCGGGCGCTGGGTGGCGGCCATGATCGCGGCGGTGCCGGCCGGCACGTCGGCGGCGAACACCGACCGGAACACCGACGTCTTGATGTAGCCGTCGTTGCCGCCCGGGTAGGGGCGGATGTCCAGCGCGGTCGGGTCGAGCCGGCTGCCGGGGAACTGGCTGGCCAGGCCGCCGACGGTGTCACCGGCAGTCGGGGCGAACGCCGCGATGTAGACCAACGCTGTCACGTCCGGGTCGCCGGTCGCGGCGGTGGTCATGACGAAACCGCCGTACGAGTGGCCGACCAGCACGATGGGGCCGTCGATGGTGTCCAGCACACTGCGCAGGTACGCGGCGTCGGAGTCGACGCCGCGCAGCGGGTTGGCCGGGGCGATCACCGGGTAGCCCTTGCGCAGCAGGTTACGGGTCACGTCGGTCCAGCCGGACGCGTCGGCGAACGCGCCGTGCACGAGCACGACGGTCGGCTTGGGGCCGTGCGGGCCAGCGGCCACCGCCGCCGTGGCGCTCACCCCGAGCAGTACGGCGACCGCCAGCGCCAGGCGTGGCAACCGCCAACTCCGTAGGGATCGGAACATCGGAACTCCTCACGGTGCCGGCCGCGTTCGGGCCGGCGTTGCGAGAAAATGTCGCACCGTGGCGACGCTCGGAGTTTTCTGACGACGCACAGCATTTTCGTCTCGTTGCACACTTTGCTGTCGGTGCACCGGTCGGCGTCAGCCAGAGCCGCCGTCGGCTGCCGATGCGGCGAGGTCACGGCCCCTGGCGAGGTCACGGCCGCGGGATGCGTCACTGGCCGCCACCAGTTGCCGGGGAGTGACGCCGAACGTCTGCCGGAACTTGGTGGCGAAGAAGCTCGGATTGGCGAAACCCCAGGCGCGGGCGACGGCGGCGATCGAGGTGTACCGGCGGTGCGAGGCGGTCAGGTCGGTCCGCGCACCCTGCAGCCGCTGCTCGATGATGGACTGTTCCAGGCTCTGCCCCATCGTCTCGTACAGCTTGTAGAGGGCGCGCAGCGAGATGGCGTTCGCGGCGGCGATCCGGGCCGGCGTCAGGTCGGGGTCGCGCAGGTTGTTGCGGACGTACGCCTGGACCCGGGCCTGCATCGACGAGTGCATGGCGTCGTTGAGCCGCCGGCCGTCGCCGGCGGCGGAGACCACCAGGGCCCGCATCAGCTCGGCGGACGCGGCCCCGAGTTCGGCCGCGCCCGGGCCGTCGGCCAGCTGCTCGGCCTGCGCGGTCACCCGGGCGACGTGGTCACGCACCAGGTCGTAGAGCGGGCTGCGGCGCGGTTCCCGGGCCGCAGCGTGGATCAGGTCGCGGGGCAGGCCGAGCTGGTCGACGTCGACATGCAGGGCGTACGAGGCGCCACCGCCCTGCCAGCCGTAGACGTACGGCAGCGACAGGTCGACCAGCATCAGGTCGCGCGGACCGTACAGCCGTTCCTCGCGGGCCCAGCTCAGGTGGTTGTCGGTGCGCATCGGCAGGGCCAGCACGATCGACGTCTCCGGAATCGACCGGGACATGTACGGCGTACGGCGCAGCGTGGTGCCGGAGGCGTCGATGTTGAAGACCTTCGCGGTGCCGAAGTCGGAGACCGTCATCCGTGCCTGGATCGCGGCCGGGTCCTCGAAGGTCGCCATGCTGGAGGAGCAGTTCGCGCTGACCGTGGCCTGGAACGCCTCGGCGCGGTCGGTGACCGGCAGCGACTGGGTGTCGAGAACGAGCATGATTGCCCCTATCTGGCGCTGACGGTGTGAAGGTAGCGCCGGAGCTCGATGTCGCTGAGGGGCCCTGCGTGCACCGGTGTTGCCCACAGTGCATGGTCAGGCGTCGGGTGCCTCCTACGACGACCGCCGCAACTCCCCCGGCGAGATGCCGTAGCGGGCCTTGAAACGCCGGGTGAAGTGCGTCGGGTCGCGGAATCCCCAGCGGTGGGCGATCACCGCGACCGGCCGGTGCCGGTTCTCCGGCCGCCGCAGGTCGTGCCAGGCGTGGTGCAGCCGTTCACTGATGATCCACTGTTCGAGGCTGATGTCGGCCTGCGCGCACACCTTGTACAGGTGCCGCAGCGAGACGCTGTGCGCGGCCGCGATGCGCCGGGGGGTGAGGTCCGGGTCCGCCAGGTGCTGCCGGACGTACGTGCGGACCCGGGTGAGCAGCGTTTCGGCGAGCACCTGGCTGGTCAGCCGGTCGGTGTGCGCGGCCGAGGCCAGCAGCGCCCGGACCAGCTCGATGCTGGCGGTGGCGACGGACCCGGCGGCGGGGTCGGCGGTGATCCGCGCCGGGTCCCGGGTGAGGTTCGCGATGTGGGCGGTGACCATGCCGTACAGCGGGCTTGACCGCAGCCGGTGGACGGCCTGGCGGATGACGTCGACCGGCAGGCCGAGCTGGTCGCTGGGGACCTGGATGCAGCCGGCCGCCCCGTCGCCGGACCACGAGTAGTCGTACGGCCCGGACAGGTCGACGGCGAGCAGCCCGCCCGGTGGGACGACCTGCAGGTGCCGGTACTGCTCCAGGTGTCCGTGGGCCCGCCGCTGGACCGACAGGGCGACGACCGGCATCGCGTCCTGCTTGGCCTGTTTGGCGGTACGCAGCAGCCGGATACCGGAGGAACGGCTGATGAAGATGTTGGCGTTGCCGAGATCCCACAGCTCCATCCGGCAGTGGATGTCCCCGTCGGGGTCCTCGTGGATGACGTGACACGGGGCCGAGGCGTACATCATCGCCAGATAGACGGCGTCGACGCGGTCCGGTTGCGGCAGGTCCGTGGTGTCGAGAACGTAGGCCATCGATGTCCGCTCTACTCTGTGCGCGCTGCCCGCAATATAGGCCGACGGATGAGTGGGTCGAAAGTATGACCGTCAAGCTGAGTATCAGCGTCCCCGACGAGGTGGCCGCCTACCTCCAACAGCAGGGCAACGGGTAGCACAGCACCGCCACCTGCTGGCAGAAATCTCCGAAGGCGTCCGCTGGCTGTGGCGCCAGCACCTACTGCGCACCCTCGTGGCGATCGCGTCGGCCGGCAACCTGGCCTTCAGCGCCCTCAGCCTGGCCGTCATCGTGCGCGCCACCGACCTCGGCGCGTCCCCGACCGGCGTTGGTGTCCTCCTCGGCCTCTTCGGCGTGGGCGCGATCGCCGGCGCCCTGGTGGCCCCACCGGTGCAACGCCTCGTCGCCCCGAACGTGGTCATGATCGGCGCACTCTGGTGCTGGGTCGCGCAGATGGCGGCGTTGGCCCTGGCCCCGACCGTGTTCACGCTGGGGGCGGTCTACACGGTCGGCGCACTGATGGGCCCGATCTTCAACACCACCACCGCCTACCGGTACGCCCTGACCCCCGACCGGCTCCAGGGCCGGGTCAACGGCGCCTCCCGGATGATCGGCTGGGGTGCCCGCCCCGTGGGCGCCCTCCTCGGCGGCATAGCGCTGGAGACCCTGGGTGCGGTGCCGACCTTCGCCACCCTGGCGGCGTGGCTGGCCGTCGTCGCGGCGGCATCGACGACGAGCCGCCAGATCAGGTGCGCCCCCAGGCTGGAAACGCTGGGCGAACATCCTGGAACCTGAGTCCGTGCCGTGGGTTGGGCTGCCCTGTTCAGGGCGCCGGCTCCCGGCGGGCGCGTTGTTGGTGTCGGCGCGCCTTCAGCCGGTTGCCGCAGGTCTTCATCGAGCACCAGCGGGCGGTGTTGGCGCGGCTGCGGTCCAGGTGGAACAGGCGACACTCGGTGTTGTCGCAGGGCCGCAGTCGGCCGGGTAGCCGGGCCTGTACGTCGAACCAGGCGAGCACCAGCTGCACGGCGAGCATCCGGTCGGGGGGCCCATACAGACGCCAGCGCAGGCCCGACGCGTCGACCTCGGGCAGCTGCTGGACGCCGGCGAGGATCCGCCGCAGGTCCGCTTCGGGCACGGCACCGCGGGTGGCGGTCTGCAGCGCATCTCTGGCGGTCCGCAGCCAGGTGGTCGTTGCCGGGTCGTCGGAGCCTCCGTGCCGGTGTGCCCACTGCCGCAGTGCGGTGTCGTCGGCCCACCGGTCCTGTGGCCGGCCGTCCACCACGGGTGTGCTGTTCAGCGCCTCAATCAGCGCCTGTTCGTCGAGCACGGTG
The DNA here is from genome assembly GCF_049179175.1 of Solwaraspora sp. WMMA2101. Lineage (NCBI taxonomy): Bacteria > Bacillati > Actinomycetota > Actinomycetes > Micromonosporales > Micromonosporaceae > Solwaraspora > Solwaraspora sp. WMMA2101. The sequence continues at coordinate 1,166,333 of NZ_JBMHMA010000006.1, forward strand.
ACCTCACCCACCCTCACCACTAACCCCCTCGCCGCTCTTGACAGGTTATCGCAGATCGGGTCCACTTGAAGCTAGATAACCACCACGAAGCTCTGAGAGGGTTAGAGATGATCGAAGTCCACCACCGGTACGCCACCGTGCGAGGGCACCGCGTCTTCTACCGACAGGCCGGCCCCCGCGACGCGACGACGCTGCTGCTCCTGCACGGGTACCCCACCAGCTCACGTATGTTCCGCCGGCTGATCCCGCGACTCGCCGACCGGTTCCACGTCATCGCCCCCGACCACATCGGCTTCGGCCACTCCGACGCCCCGCCCGCCGACGCGTTCCCGTACACGTTCGACGCGCTCACCGACGTCACCGAAGCGTTCCTGGCCGAGCTCGGCGTCACCCGCTGCGCCATCTATGTGCAGGACTACGGCGCTCCCATCGGATGGCGACTCGCCCTCCGCGCACCCGACATGATCACTGCGGTCGTCAGCCAGAACGGCAACGGGTACGACGACGGCTTCGTCCCCGACTTCTGGACGCCGGTATGGGCGTACGCCGACGATCCAGGACCGGACACGGAGCCGGCGGTGCGCACCGCCCTCGGTCTGGACGCCATCCGCTGGCAGTACCTGCACGGCGTGGACCGCCCCGACCTTGTCGACCCCGACACCTGGACGTACGACCACCGCGACATCAGCCGCCCCGGCAACGACCTGGCACAGCTGGCGCTTTTCCGCGACTACGCCACCAACCCTCCACTGTACCCGAAGCTGCACGCGTATTTTCGGCGCAGTCAGGTGCCGCTACTGGCCGTTTGGGGGGCCGAGGATCTGATCTTCGGGCCGGACGGGGCGCGTGCCTTCGCGCGGGACCTTCCGAACGCCGAGATCCACCTGGTGCCCGGCGGCGGTCACTTCCTGCTGGAAAGCCACCTGGACACCGTGGTCGGCCACATCCGGGGGTTCCTGTCCCGCGCGCTGCCGACAACCCGGCCGGCGACAACCCCCGACGCGAGAACCACCCACCTGTGAAACGGCCGCCGCCCGGGTCGGCGGTCAGCCGAACCAGGTCATCCCCTGGCCGTGTGGACGGGTCCAGGCCAGTGGCCGGCCGTCCAGAGCGAGCACGTTGTGCAGGGTGTCGTCCGGTGGCGGTGGCAGCGCGCCGTGGCGCAGGATGTCCGGCCCCTCGTTCGCCACCCAGTGACCCGGCAGACCGCGTACCAGGTCGACGAAGACCGACCGGCGCGGAGCCGGCACGTGGTAGAGCACGGCGGTGTGGAACACCACCAGCGTCGCGTCCGGTGGCGCCGACGCGGCCAGTACCGGCAGGTCGTCGACCAGGTCACCCCGGACCAGCAGCGGCGGATCGGCCGCCGCGACGGCCGCAGCGGCCGCCAGCCGGGCCCGTCGATGCTCCTGCTCCGGCCAGATCAACGCGTCCAGCCAGGCGACGTCGTCGGCGTCGGTGACGTCCAGCGGGGTCAGGTCCAGCCCGGCCCGCCACACCACCTCCGGCCGGGTACCCGGCGGCGTCAAGCCGGCCGTCGCGCAGTCGAGCAGCGGCTCGCCGTCCCCCACGATCGGGCCGCCGTCGTAGCGGTAGGCGTACCGGTCCGGGTAGAGACACAGGCCCGCCGACGCGCCGACTTCGAGCAGCGCCAGCGGCTGCGGCAACGCCGCCAGCACCGGCAGCAGTACGGCGCACCGCCCGGCCTCGTTGGTCTGAGTCAACCGGCGACGCAGCTGCGCCTCGACCGCCGGCCAGTGCGCCACCGTGAAGTCGTGGAACGCGGCCGGGTCGTCGACCGGCCCGCCGAGCAGCCGGACCACGCCGAACAGCAGGTTGGGTTGCCGGGTCGGCGGCGGCACCGAGTCCAGCAGACCGAGGATGTCGTCGTCGCCGGAGACCGCGTACGCCAGCCGTTCGTAGCTGGGCGACACCCCGGACGCCTGCCGGCGGGCGAAGTCGGCGTACCACTGGGCGGTCGACAACCTCGGCGTCGGTTCTGCGGCGATCACCGCCCCATGATCGCCGCGTCAGCGGCCGCCGCCCCGCAGAACCTCCAGGATTGTCCGCAGGATCACCTTCACGTCCAGCCAGAGCGACCAGTTCTCGATGTAGTAGTTGTCGAACCGGGCCCGGTCGGAGATCGGCGTGTCGCCGCGCAAACCGCTGACCTGCGCCAACCCGGTCAGCCCGACCGGTACGCGGTGACGCATCGCGTATTCGGGGTAGTCGACCGAGAACTGGTCGACGAAGTAGGGGCGTTCCGGGCGCGGGCCGACCACGGTCATGTCGCCGCGCAGGATGTTCCACAGCTGGGGCAGTTCGTCCAACGACGTACGGCGCAGGAACCGGCCGACCGGGCGCAGCCGGGGATCGTCCGCCACCGACCAGGTGGTCTGCGCCTCCATCTCGTCGGCGGGCCGCATCGACCGGAACTTCAGCAGCTCGAACGACCGACCGTGCCGCCCGACACGGACCTGCCGGAACAGCACACCGGGGCCACCCTCGACCCGGGTCGCCACGGCGCAGGCCGCCAGCACCGGGCTGAGCAGCACCAGGGCGACGCCGGCGGCGACGATGTCGAAGGCGCGTTTCACCGCGAACTGCGGGCCGGTCAGCGACGGCGGGGTGACCCGGCTGACCCCGATCGCGCCGATGTGGTCGGGGATGCCGTTGCGGGCGTGGAACTCCCGCAGCCGGGGCACCACCCACAGATCGCAGGCGGCGACCCCGGGCAGCCGGGCGACCCGCAGCAGCTCCTCGTCGCTACAGTCGACGTCGGCGATCAGCACCACCTCGCACCGGACCCGGCGGATCAGCTCCTCGATCTGGTCGAAGCCGCCGAGCAGCGGCGGGCCGTCGGCACCGCAGTGCCCGGTCGCGGCGAGATCGGTGCCCCGGTGCCCCGTCGCGGCCGCGTCGGTGCCCCGGTGCCCGGTCGCCGCCACGTCGACGAACCCGACGACGTGCAGGCCGTACTCGGGGTAGCGGTGCAGCAGCCGGGCGAGCTCGGCGGCGACCGGGCCGCCGCCGACGATGACGGCGACGTGCTCGACCCAGCGGCGGCGGCGGGCGAGCACCACGGCCAGCCGGGTCAGCAGCCGCCCGAGGAGCACCAGCCCGGCGCTGACCGCGACCACCCGCATGAACCCGGCGACGTAGTCCACCGAGTCGTGCCGTTCGGCGGCGACGATCGCGACCACGGCGGCGGCTGCCAGCAGCCGCACGCACAGCTGCGGCAGCTCGTCGAGGAAGCTGACGTGCCGGCGGCCGGCGTACAGTCCACCCAGGGCGAAGATGGCCACAGTGACCAGGCTGGCGGCGATGACGCCCTTCCAGTGGTCCCGGTTCCAGGCCAGTGGCAGCAGGAACGCGGCCAGGTCGACGGGGAGCGTGAGCATCCAGGCCCGTAGCGCGCTGCGGTGCCCGGCCGGCGGTGCCGCCGCCGGGCCCAGCGGTGCGACCGTCGACACCGTACGCTGCCGTGGTACGGCCTCCACCTGTGTCATGACGACGTCCCCCGAGAAGCTGACCAGCCGTCCAGATGATACGGCGGCCGTCGATTGCCGCGCAGCCGCTACCATCCGGGCATGCCCGCCGACACGACGTCCGCCGACGACGCCGCAGCTCCCGCCCGGTCGCCGGCCGCCCCACCCCGACGACGGCGGTGGCTGCGGACGACGCTGGTCACCCTGGTCGTCCTCGCCCTGCTCGGCGGTGGTGGCGCGGTCGCGGCGTGGTGGTACGCCCGGGACATCGGTGCCGACATCGTCCGCATCGAGGCGTTCGACCAGGTGCCGCAGGAGGAGCGTCCGGTACGTGAGGAGGTGGCGGCGAACGCGATGAACCTGCTGATCCTGGGCAGCGACACGCGCGACCCCGGGTCGACCGGCGGTTCCCGCGCCGACACGATCATCCTGATGCACGTGCCGGCGGACCGCTCCGGCGCGCAGCTGGTCTCCATTCCCCGGGACACCTGGATCCACGTGCCGAGCAGTGCCGACGGCCGGTACGGCGACACCGACGCGAAGATCAACGCGGCGTACGCCTGGGGTGGTGCACCGCTGATGGTGCAGACCGTCGAAAACTACACGGGGGTACGGATCGACCATGTGGTCATGGTCGACTTCGCCGGTTTCAAGGACATCGTGGACGCCCTCGACGGAGTGGAGATCGACGTCGAGGAGGCGTTCACCTCCACACATTCGCTGAACCCGGACAGCATCCGCCGATTCGAAGCCGGACCGCAGACCATGGACGGTGCCGCCGCGCTGGACTACGCCCGGGAGCGGTACGCGTTCGCCGACGGCGACTTCGCCCGGATCCGCCACCAGCAGCAGGTGATCCGGGCGATCATCGACAAGGCGTCGTCGGGAGGGATCCTCACCAACCCGGGCCGGCTCAACGCGTTCCTGCGGGCCACCGCCGACGCCGTCGCCGTCGACGACACCCTCAACATCGTCGGCGTCGCCACCGACCTGCGCCATCTGCGCAGCGGGAACCTCAGCTTCTACACCAGCCCCACCTCGGGCACCGGGATGCGCGGCGACCAGAGCGTGGTGCTTCCCGACACGGCCCGGGCCGAGGCGTTCTACGACGCGGTCCGCCGCGACGACACGGCGGCCATCGCGGCCACCGGCACCGCCGCCGGTTAGGTGTCGGCGGCCAGGACCCGCACCTCGCCGTTGGCGAACCGGGCGCACAGCTGGGTACGGCCGTCGACCTCGCGGGCGAAAACCCGGACCTGGCTGTCGTGCGGGGCCGGCGGCGTCGGCTCGGCCCGCAGGTCGAACGCGGGCCGCACGACCAGGTTCTTCGGATGCCCGAGACCGTGGGTGATCTCCACCTGGGTGTCCGGTGCCGGCCGGCCGATCCAGCCGAGCCCGGTGCCTGCGACGCCGGCCACTCCCGGCTGGGACAGGGTGGCCCGCACGCTCGACAAGCCACGGTCGGCACCGAAGTCGACGGCGGCGGTCGCGCAGTTGCGGATCAACGTGTCGACGGTGACGCAGGCCGGCTCCGCCGCGACGGCACCGGGCACGAACTGGATGCCGATCTCAGTGGCCGGGCCGGGGTGGTTGGCCCCCTGGACGTAGCCGGCCAGCCAGCGGCAGTCGTTACGGGAGATCCGGACGCCGACCCCGCCGTCGAGGTCGGCGTAGCAGTTCACACAGCCGATGCCGGAAGCGGCCAGCTCGAACGAGACGTTCTGCCGTACCCCCCACGCGTGGCAGTTGACCATCAGGGTGCCGTACGAGTTGCCGTCCAGGTGAAACCCGGTGCCGGCGTTCTGAAACGACAGGCAGTTGAGGAACATCGAATCGTGCGGCCCGGCGAAGTTGACCCCGTGGCCGCCGTTGTCGTGGGTACGCAGACCGGTGACCCGCGACTCCATCTGATGCGACGGTGCCGGCAGGTGCCCGGCGGTCCCCCAGCCACTGACCACCCCGTCGGCACCACAGTTGAACACCGTCAGGTCGGTCAGTTCGTAGCCGTACCCGTACAGCCGCAGCCCGCAGCTGACCGGGTTGCCCTCCCCCTGGTTGCCGTCCACGGTCAGGTCTCGGACGCTGAACATGGTGATGCCGGCGTCGCTGCCGGCCCGCGACTGCGCCGCAAAGCCGTCGGACTCGACGACGGCGGTGTTGCTGTCGGGGGCCAGCCGCAGAATCGTGGCGTCGCCGCCGGAGCCGCGCAGGTGGACCCGGGAGTAGAGGGTGAGCTGGCGGGTCAGGTAGACGCCCGGCGGCAGGAACACGATGCCGCCGGTGGCGCGGGCGGCGTCCAGGGCACGCTGCAGGCTGTGGGTGTCGTCGGTACTGCCGTCGCCGACGGCGCCGAACTCCCGTACGTCGTAGTCCCGCTCGGCCGCCGCGGCCAGCCCGCTGCCGTACGCCGCAGCGCCGATCCCGCCGACCCCGGTGCCGGCGAGCAGCGCGGCGGTGGTGACGATCGCCCGCCGACGCGGCACGGCCCGACGCGGGTGCGGCTCGCCGGACGGCTGCGTTCGCTCGCCGGGCGGCTGCGGTCTCATGACTTCTCCTGCGGCTGACGGGACGTGACGAGAGTAGTCGATGGATCGCGCGGCCTGACAATCTCCACAGCCGGTGCGGTGGGCGGCGGGGCCGACGTTGCCGCCAGGCGGGCCGCATACCAGAGGGCGACCAGTGTCTCCCCCACGGCGAGCAGCCCGAACAGGCCACCAACAGCGTCCACCCACAGCAGCGCGGCAACCAGCCCGACCACCGCGATCGTCCGTGATCCGACCGCCGAGACGAGGAACGTCCGAGGTGCCGCCCGGACCATGTGCCGCACCGACAGCCAGGTCGACACCATCACGGCGGCTTTGTACGCGGCGTACAGCGCCACTGGGACCAGGCCGGCCGTGGCCAGCTCGGCGGCCAGCAGCCCCCGGACCCCGGCGCTGGCCAGCAGCAGCCCGCTGACCCCGACCAGCAGGACCACGGTCAGCAGCCGGGTCCCGGTGCGTAACCGGGCGGCCCGCCCGGCCACCAGGTCCTCGCGGGTGGTCGCGGCCAACGCCACATGGAACGGCCCGAACGCCAGATCCATCGCCCGCAGCACCACGATCGCGGCCGGGCCGGCCACCACGGCGGCGACCGCCGGCAACGCCACCACGTACCCGAGGTCGACCGCCGCCGCCAGGCAGTAGGTCAGGCCCGGTCGGAGCCCGGCCAGCAGGCCCGGCCGGGTCCGCCCAGGGACGCGGCCGCGGGTCCGGGTGCGGCGCCCGGTGCCCAACGCCCAGGCCAGTACGGCGAGCTGGCCGGGCACCGCCGCGATCTCCAGCCGGGCGCCGACGACGAAGAAGACGACGGCGGTCCCGATGGTGCCGGCCGCGACCAGCTGCGGTACCAGGTTCGCCCGCCGCCGCCCCCGGTCGGCGGCCATCGACCAGAACAGCGCCTCCAGCGGCAGCTGCAGCAGCACCGGCGCCACGACCAGCAGCCGGTCGGCGACGCTGGTCTGCGGCAGCGCCACCGACACCGCCGCGACGCCGACCACGGCGACCGGCAGCGTGACCACCGCCGCCACCCGGGTCGCCCACGCCTGCCGGTCCCACCCGGCCGGCACCACCCCGGCCGACTGCGGACGGCCGACCAGGGCCTCGATCAGGGTGTACGGGACGGCGAGCAGGGCACCCTGGAACGCCACCAGCGCGACGTGACCATGGTCGGCCCAGGACGCCAGCAGGAACACCGCGATGCTGGCCGACCGGGTCGACGCCTGCACGGACAGCTGCGACCGCTGCAGCCGCCCGACCAGCACCGTGCCGCGCCGGATCATGACGTGCCGGGCCGTGTCATCGCCGGGCCGGGTCGGACGCTGTCGGGTCGGGCCGCAGGCCGTGGTAGCCGAACAGGATCAGCGTCAGCATCGTCGAGGCGAACTCCCAGGTGTCCACCGTCAGGCTCGCCCCGGCCAGCCCGCTGAGCAGCGCGATCGGCAGGACCAGCTCGGGCCGGCCGGCCGACGCCCGGGCCAGGCGCACCAGGGCGTAGGCCGTGGCGGCCAGCAGCAGCACCATCACCACCGGACCGAACTGCAACCCGACGTTGAGGAAGTAGTTGTCCACGAACCGCGGCGGCGAGCTGGCCACCCGCGAGTACGAGGCACCACCGGCCGCGCCGATGCCGTCGCCGGCCAGCGGCACCGTCGCCAGCAGGTCACCCCAGACACCGAACCGCTCGAACAGGCTGGCGGTGCCGCCCGCGCCGATCACCACGAACGTCGCCGCGACACCGACCGCGATCGACCCGGCGATCGCGACCGCGAGCAGCCGCCGACCCCGGGACCGGGTGTACGGCAGCACCAGCGCACCGGTCACGCCGGCCACCACCAGTAGCGCGCCGGAGCGGCTGGTGCTCAACACCAGACACAGCACCGCCGCCGTGGCGGCCACATGCCACAGCACCGACAGTGGCCGGCGTTTCGGGGTCAGCCAGCAGGCCACGTAGCCGAGCAGGTACGCCCCGGCCAGCAGGCCCAGTTCGGCGTTGAACTCGGTCAGGCCGGGCACCCGGAACACCCCGTCGATGTAGCGGACGTTGTGGTGCGGGCTGAACCCCCATTCGACCAGGGTCGCCGGGCCGATCAGCACCTGCGCCACCCCGGCCACCGCGTTCGCGACGACCATCCAGGACAACGCGGTGAGCAGCCGCCGGACCGCGTCCGGGGCGAGCGCGGCGACGATCACGGCGAGCGCCACCGGGATCAGGATCAGCCGCAGACCGGTGACGGTCTGGGCCGTCCCGTGGTGGGCGATACCGATGACGCTCCAGATCACCGCCACCCCGGCGGCGGCCGCGCCGACCGCCACCCACCGCACCGGCAGGTCGCCGCCCCGGCGCAGCACCACCCCGGCGGCCAGGGCGCAGGTGACCACGGCGGCGGCCAGGTTGATCACCCAGGACCGGCCGCCGAACAGCAGCCACGACAGCCCGGACAGGGCCAGCGGGGCGGTGCTCGCGACCAGCACGAACAGCAGCCCGTACTCGTCGATGCGGTCCCAGCGTGACGTCGTGCGCGGCGGTGGTGCGGTGATCATCGCTCCTCGTAGGCGTCGAGTACGGCACTGACGTGGTCGTCCCAGTCCAGTTTTCGGCCGTCGGCGGCCGCCGACGCCGCCATCGCGGCGTACTCGTCGGGCGGCATCGCCGCAGCCCGCCGCAGGGCGACGCGCAGCCCGTCGACGCCGGTGTAGAGCAGCGTCGACGTCCCGGCCGCCATCGGCGGGGGCGCGTGCGCGCCGGCGATCAGCGGCCGGCCGGCCATCAGCGCCTCGGCGCAGGCCAGACCGTACGTCTCGGCCCCCGTACTGGGAAACACCAGCCAGCCGGCCCGGCCGACCGCCGCCCGTTTCGCCGCCTCGTCGAGGTAGCCCAGCGCCCGCACCGACGGACCGGACCGTTCGACACGGGCCCGTAGCGGCCCGTCCCCGGCCACCAGCAGGGTGCCCGGCCCGTCCCAGGCGTCCAGCAGCTGATCGAGGCCCTTGTGTGCACTCAACGCGCCAAGGAAAAGAAAGGTCCGCCGGTCGCCGACCGGCCAGGCCCGCCGGTTCCAGTCGGTCGCCACCGCCAGCGGCACCACCCGGCTGGTCGGCCGCCGGGCACCCGACGCGCCGCGCAGCACCGTGTCACGGACCCGGTCGGTGGCGCACAGCAGCCGCAGCCGCGTGAACCGCCGCAGGATCCACGCCGAGCGGGCCCGCAGCAGCGCGTCCAGCAGCCGCGACCGGCCCACGTTGCGCATCGTGTTGTTCGGGTCCACCACCGCGTGGTCGTGCACGGTGTGCACCGTCGGGTACGCGGCCGCCAGCCGGGCCACCACCGGCACCCCCAGCCCCTGCCAGTTGTGCACGTGCACCACGTCGGGCGCGAACTCCCGCAGGTCCGCCGGCCGCAGACCGGTCGGGTCCAGCAGGTCGCCCAGGTGCACGGCGACATTACCGGGCAGCCGCGCCGACCACCGTGGCCGGTCCGCGGCGGTGAAGACCCGCACCTGGTGGCCCCGGGCGACCAGGCTGGCGGTCAGGTCGTCGATGTAGCGCTCCGCCCCGCCCCGGACCGTGAACGAGGCGTGCACCATCGCGATCCGCATCAGCGCCACAGCCGTTCGACGAGCTCCGCCGTGGCCTGCCGCCAGCTGCGTACCGCCACCGGCCCCGGTTTCCCGACCCGCGTCACCGCCTCGACCCCCGTCGACGCCTCGACCCGCGTCAACGCCTCGACCAGCGCCCCGACCGACCAGTCCCGCATCCGGACCGCCGCCCCGGCGGTCGCCTCGTGCAACGCCGGATCCGGCGAGACGATCGTGGGAACGCCGAGGGCGAGCGCCTCCGCCGCCGGCAGCCCGAACCCTTCGAAATGGCTCGGCATCAGGAACGCGGCGGCACCGGCCACGGTCGCCGCGTAGGCTGCGTCGTCCAACCGGTCCAGGAACACGGTACGGCCGGAATCGTCCCGGAAATGCCGGGTCCCGCCGGTCAGCACCACCAACGTGTACCGGGGCACCGCCCGGACCGCCTCGATCGCCAACTCGACCCCCTTGTGCGGGGCGTGGCCGGCGACCAGCACGTACTCGGCCGGCAGCGGCGGCCCCACCCCGGGCGCGGCCAGGTCACTGCCCGGATGCCAGACCGTCGCCCGGTCACCGGCCACCCCGTAGAGGCCGAGCAGATCATGGCGGGTCCGGTCGCTGACGCACAGCAGCGCCGAGGAGCGGCGCAGCGCCGTCGCGTAGCTGCACCGCCGGTACGCCCGCACCGACCGCGACAGACCGGCCGGCCAGAGCCGGAACGCCACGTCGTGCACGATCGTCGCCACCGGCAGCCGGGCACCGGCGACCGCGATCGACGGGCTCAGCGACAGAATCCGCCCGGACCGCTGCCGGCGCAGGACGGCGGTCGCGGCGGCGATGGTGCCCGCCCGGCCGCCGGCCTGGTGACTCACCACCACCCCGGTGGCCGCCTCGAACCCCGGTGGCGCGGCCACGATCCGCAGGTCGTGATCGGTCGGCCAGTGCCGCACCACCTCCCGCAACATCCGGGTGATCCCACCCGGGCCGACCCCGCTGGCGTCCAGCACCGTCACCCGGCGCTCATCCGACGGCATCGTCGACCCACCTCGTCATCCGCTGCGCGAACCGGGCATGGCTGAACCGGGCCGCCTGCGCCCGGATCCGCGCCCGGTCCAGCCGGGGCACCTCGGCGAGCAGCCCGGCGAGGACCCGCGGGTCGGTCGAGTCGGCCAGCATCCCCGTCTCCCCGTGCACCACCGTCTCCAGTAGACCACCACGGGCCAGCCCCACCACCGGGGTACCGGCGGCCTGCGCCTCGACCGGCACGATGCCGAAATCCTCGTGCGCGGGAAACAGCAGCGCCGCCGCCCCGGCGTACAGCTCGCGCAGCCGCGCCCGCGACGGACGCACCTCGAACCGTACGGCGGACCCGGCCCGCCGACGCAGCTGCGCCTCGGCCGGGCCGGACCCGGCGAGCACCAGCGGCATCCCGGCCTGCTCCGCCACCTCGATCATCAGGTCGAACCGCTTGTACGGAATCCACCGCCCCACGCCGAGCAGGTAGTCCCGGTCACCGTCCGGCCCGGCGCCGAAGAACTCCACGTCCACCGGCGGGTTGACCACGGTCGCGTCGCGGTGCCAGAACCGCAGGATCCGGTCCCGGACCTCCACGGAGTTGGCCGCGTACGCGTGCACGTGCCGCCCACCCCACCGGTCGACCCGACGCAACGCCGCCCGGGGCAGCCCGAGCAGCGGATTCGCCCCCCGACCGTCGAAATCCGGCGACCACACGTACCGGGCCGGGGTGTGCACGTAACTCAGGTGCCGGGTCCGCGCCGGGTCACCGAACTTCACCGTGTGCGCGAACGCGTGACTCGACGAGATCACCACGTCCGGGGCGGGCCGGCCGGCCGTACGCCAGACCAGCGGCATCACCGGCAACGCGAGCGCCTTCGACCGACGCAACGGCGTACGGGCCAGCCACGTCTGCCGCAGCCCGGCCGGGTCGGCGTCCGGCTCGGCCCACAGCACGTGCCGGGAGGCGTGCGGAACCAGGTCGGCGATGGCCAGGAAGACGTTCTCCGAACCGCCGACGGCGCTGAACCACTCGTGCACCACCGCCACCGACCGGTCGGCCAGCAGGTCGGCCATCAACTGTGCCGCTGCCACACCGCGCGCAGCGGCTCCCACTCCCCACCGAGGCTGTCACACAGCACGTCCACGTAGACGGCCGTGTCGGTGTCGTCCGGGCTCCACCACACCCCGCACAATGCCGGGTCCTCGCCGGCGCGCACGGCGTACTCCACGTAGGTGCCGCCGACCCCGGTGACCCCACCCAGTTTGCGGTCCGGCTGGTCGGCACCGGGCAGGACGCTCGACGAGTTCAACGCGATCTGCCGCCGGAAGCTCAGGTCGGCGGCCTTGGCGTCCGCCGAGACATAGGCGACGAAGTGCAGGTACATGCCGCCGTCGCGGCACAGCACATGGGACCGCTGGCCAGGGTCCAACGTCGGGCCGTCGCTGTCGGTGTCGGCGACACAGTCGCTCATGTCGGCCAGCCACGGCTGCGCCACCGGGAGCAGGTCGTCGGGGAAACTGGCCCGGTTGGCCTCGATCAGCTCGGTGATCGCCGGCGGCTGGGCGGCGACCACCGGCACCGGGTCAGCGGCATCCACAGTGGCCCGGCCGACGAAGAACGCCGCCGTGCCGGCCACCAGGGCACCGGCGAGCAGGCCCCCGACCAGGCTGGGCCAGATCCGCCGGGGCGGCGGGGCCGGCAACGGCAGGATCCGGCGCTGCGGCGGCGGTGACGGCTCGATCGGCGGGTACGACGACGCGAAGTAGTCTCCCGTGCCGGGCTGCGCAGGATAGCCGCCGAAGGCCGGCGCGGCGGGATAGCCGCCATCCGCCGGTGGTCCGGCGTAGCCGCCGGTGGTGGGCGCGGCGGGGAACCCACCGGATGCCGGCGCGATGTCGAGGCCGAACTCGTCCCGGCCGTACGGGGCGGCCGCCGCCGGAGACGTGGGCACCGGCGGTCCGGCCTGCGGAGACCACGGACCGGGTGGCGACGACGTCGGCACCGCGCCTGGCTGGGCCGGCTGGACCGGATGTCCAGGTTGACCCGGCTGGACCGGCTGGCCTGCGTGACCCGGCTGGACGGGCTCGCCGGGCCCCTGCCCACCGCCCGGCCACTGCTGCCCTGACCGGGCCGCTTCATCAGTCACGAGCGGCACGATATCAGCCGCCTCGACTCAGGACCGGCACCGCGACCATGGTCACCGGACACACCGGAGGGGTCCGACCTGCTGGCCGAACCCCTCCGGTGTCCACTGGTGTCAGCTGCAGCCGGACGTGGATCCGCAGCCTTCGCAGACGTAGCAGCTACCCGCCGGGCGCATCTTCGTCCCGCAGGTGAAGCAGAGCGGCGCGTCGGCAGCCTTGCCGATCACCGCCTCAAGCAGCTCCGTCGACGAATGCACCGAGGCCGGCGCCGGGGCGGCGGCGGCCGGCGCGTCCGCCGTACCGCTGACCGGCTCGACTGACGACGGGGCCGGCGCCTCCGGGTGCTTCGGCTCGACCGGCGCGGACACCGCCATCGCCGACAGCTCCGACGCCGCGCTCTCCGCCTCCGCCTCGGCCCGCATCTGCGCGGTCCGCTCGGCGGCGGTGAAGATGCCCAGCTCGGCGCGACGGTCGTAGGGCAGGAAGTCCAACGCCAGGCGACGGAAGATGTAGTCCATCACCGACGCCGCCATCCGCACGTCCGGGTCGTCGGTCATGCCGGCCGGCTCGAAGCGCATGTTGGTGAACTTCGCGACGAAGGTCTCCAGCGGTACGCCGTACTGCAGGCCGATCGAGATGGCCACCGAGAAGGCGTCCATCACCCCGGCCAGCGTGGAACCCTGCTTCGACATCTTCAGGAAGACCTCGCCGAGGCCGTCGTCCGGGTAGGACGACGCGGTCAGGTAGCCCTCGGCACCGCCGACCGAGAACGACACCGTCTCCGACGGGCGCTTCTTCGGCAGCCGCTTGCGCACCGGCCGGTACTCGACGACCTTCTCGACGATCTTCTCGACGGCGGCGGTCTGCTCGGCGGTAGCCGCCTGGGTGGCCTTGTCGCTCTTTGCCACCGACAGCGGCTGACCCACCTTGCAGTTGTCCCGGTAGATCGCCAGCGCCTTGAGGCCCAGCTTCCAGCCCTCGTAGTAGATCTTCTCGACGTCGGCGACGGTCGCCGCCTCCGGCATGTTGACCGTCTTGGAGATCGCCCCGGAGATGAACGGCTGCACCGCCGCCATCATCCGCACGTGCCCCATCGGCGCGATCGACCGCTCCCCCATCGCGCAGTCGAACACCGGGTAGTGCTCGGTCCGCAGACCCGGTGCGTCCACCACGTGACCGTTGTCGGCGATGTGCTCGACGATCGCCTCGACCTGCTCCTCCGGGTAGCCGAGACTACGCAGCGCCCGGGGCACCGTCTGGTTGACGATCTGCATCGAGCCGCCGCCGACCAGCTTCTTGAACTTGACCAGCGCCAGGTCCGGCTCCACCCCGGTGGTGTCGCAGTCCATCATCAGACCGATGGTCCCGGTGGGCGCGAGCACACTTGCCTGCGAATTGCGCCAGCCGTTCTTCTCGCCGAGCTTGTTGCCCATCTCCCACTGCCGAGCCGCTTCGCGGGCCAGGGCGGTTGCCACCGGTCCGGTCGGGCGGATCTCGTCACTGGCGGCGGCGTGCTTGCGCATCACCCGCTTGTGGCCCTCGGCGTTGCGGGCGTAGCCGTCGTAGGCGCCGACGACGCCGGCGAGTTCGGCCGAGCGGCGGTACGCCGTACCGGTCATCACCGACGTGATGGCGGCGGCGTAGGACCGGCCGGCCTCCGAGTCGTACGGCATTCCGGAGGCCATCAGCAGGGCGCCGAGGTTGGCGTAGCCGATGCCGAGCTGCCGGTAGGCCCGGGTGGTCTCACCGATCTTCTCGGTCGGGAAGTCGGCGAAGCAGATGGAGATGTCCATCGCGGTGATGACGAACTCGACGGAGCGGACGAACTTCTCGACCTCGAAGCCGCCGTCGGCTCGCAGGAACTTCATCAGATTCAGCGACGCAAGATTGCACGAAGAATTGTCCAAATGAAGGTATTCCGAGCAGTTCCGGACGACCACGCCGTTGGCGATGTACGAGTGGTTGCGCGGCTCGGACAGGTTGTAGGTGGTCTCGAAACCGTCGAACTCACGGCTGACCAACCTCGCCGTCTGATCCGTGCGGTAGAACCGGTGCTGCTCGAGCCAATGGGCCACCCGCTGGGCCTTGGCCTGGTGGTCGAACCCGATCCGGCTGGCGAACAGGCCGATGTTCTCCCCGCTGATCCGCAGGTCGTAGAGCTGCTTGCCGTGGTACTCGCGCTCGTCGCCACTGTTCGTGGTGTACCGGAAGGTGGTGTCACCGGCCTTGCGGGTGGCGTAGATCCGGCTGCCGATGCCGAACCCGCTCAGCAGACGCTGCGCCTCGCGGAGCAGTTCGATCGAGACCGCGCCGAGCCCGACGTAACGGGTGCCGTTGGCGGTTTCGGCGGCGCAGCCGTCCGCGTCGAACAGCCCGCGTAGGAAGGCGGCCTGGATCTCGGGCGGCGCCTCCAGCACCGACGACGGCAGCCGCTTGTCCACGGCGCGGGCGGTGCTCACGCCGAGCCCGGTCAGGAACTCGACGACGGCAGTACGGTTGCTGCGTAGTTGCAGGGTGCCATTGGGCATCTGCACCGGATCGAATCGCAGGCCGACGATGCTCTCCAGCACACTCTGGTGCCGCTCGATGATCGCCTCCGGGTCGGACTGGCTGTAGACCCAGCTGGCACCGGGTCCGTTGCCGCGTACGCCCGGGGTGCCTTCCCGGACTGAGCCGTCGCCGACCAGCCAGCCGAGCAGGTGGGCGAAGTCCTCGGTCCACTTCTCCGGCAGTCGGGACTCGCGTTGCCACTTGGTCGGGACGACGTCGCCGGGTGACACACTGGCGTCCGCGCGCATGCGGAACTCCCAGGACGCGGCGGTCGCCGGGGTGGGCTGGTTGAGCGGCAGGATCTGGTCGTCCGGGGTGAGGTCCTTGGCCTCGACGTACCCCCGGTTGGTGGTCCAGATCCGGTGATTCGGGGTGCAGCGCAGCACCATGCCGTTGCTGAACTCGAGCCGGGTGATCTCGTTCGTCCCGGTGATCATGACCGCTTTGGGACGGGTCAGCACGACCTGGTCGGCGGGGGCATCCGGGTTGGTGGCGTCGTGGGTGTAGACACCGAACGATTCGCCCTGCCGGCTCCGGTCCACGAGTGCGTCGAACCGGATCAGGCCCTTGTCGGTGTGGACCAGGGTGTCGCCAGTGAAGCAAGGATTGGACGCGGTGATGCGTCCGCTCTCCGGGCAGGTGTGCCAGTCGTTGATGGTGTCGTCGTACTGCAGACCCGGGTCGGCGCATTCCCAGGCCGCCTGCGAAATGGTCCCGAACAGCTTCTTGGCGTCGATGGTGTCGATCACCGAGCCGTCGAGCCGACCGCGCAGGTCGAAGCTGCCACCGTCCTCGTACGCCCGCATGAACTCGTCGGAGACCCGGACCGAGTTGTTGGCGTTCTGGTACTGGACGCTGACGATGTCCGCGCCACCGAGGTCCATGTCGAACCCGGCGTCGCGCAACGCCCGGATCTTGTTCTCCTCGCGGGCCTTGGTGAGGACGAACTCCTCGATGTCCGGGTGGTCGACGTCGAGGATGACCATCTTGGCGGCCCGGCGGGTGGCGCCACCGGACTTGATGGTGCCGGCCGAGGCGTCGGCGCCGCGCATGAAGCTGACCGGGCCGGAGGCGGTGCCACCGCTGGAGAGCAACTCCTTGGAGGAGCGGATCCGGGACAGGTTGACGCCGGAGCCGGAGCCACCCTTGAAGATCAGCCCCTCCTCTTTGTACCAATCGAGGATGGAATCCATCGAATCATCCACAGAAAGGATGAAACACGCTGATACCTGCTGCGGGGAGGCCGTGCCGACGTTGAACCAGACCGGCGAGTTGAAGCTGAACACCTGGTGCAGCAGCATCCAGGTCAGCTCATGCTCGAAGATCTCGGCGTCGGCGCCGGTGGCGAAGTAGCCGTGCTGCTCGCCGGCGGCCCGGTAGGTCTGCACCACCCGGTCGATCAACTGCCTGAGCGACCACTCCCGCTGCGGGGTCCCCACCGCCCCCCGGAAGTACTTGGTGGTGACGATGTTCGCCGCGTTGACGCTCCAGGTCTCCGGGAACTCCACGCCACGCTGCTCGAAGTTGATCGAGCCGTCCCGCCAGTTGGTCATCACCACGTCGCGGCGCTGCCAGGTCACCTCGTCGTACGGGTGGACACCCTCGGTGGTCCAGACCCGTTCGACGGTGAGCCCGCCGGTGCCGGCCGCCTTGGCCCGCACCCGACCGTTGCCGTTGGCCGCCGCGCCGGTGCCCGCCTTGCCGTTGGCCCGGGCCGTGCCACTACCACCGCTACCGCCTGTTTTCGCGGTCACACCATCCCCCGCCATCTGATCGCCCCCTCAGGCTCTCGCGCAGCGTCGTGCCACGCGTTCGTTTCCGTCTGTGCTGTCCAGCTTTTTCGCGCCCCGCCCGCGCCTGGTCCGGCGAGGGAGGGCGTACGCCCTGTTGGTGCACGGCCGGTCGCGGCCCGGCAGTCAGCCGGGCCACCTCGGCCCGGTCAGCCGGGCCCGGCTCCGGCCGCCACCGGGTCCGCGCCGGCGGCCCGCGCCTGGGCCGCGGCCCGCAGCGTGTCGATCTCGCGCTCGAAGTCGTCGAGGGAGTCGAAGGACCGGTAGACGCTGGCGAACCGCAGGTACGCCACCTCGTCGAGTTCGCGCAGCGGGCCGAGGATCGCCAGACCGACGTCGTGGCTGGGGATCTCGGCGGCGCCCTTGGCGCGGACGGTCTCCTCGACCTTCTGCGCCAGCAGGGCGATGGCGTCGTCGTCCACCGGACGGCCCTGACACGCCTTGCGTACCCCGCCCATGATCTTGGACCGGCTGAACGGTTCGGTGACGCCGCTGCGCTTGACCACGGCCAGGACCGCCTCCTCGACCGTGGTGAACCGCTTGCCGCACTCCGGGCAGGAGCGGCGGCGGCGGATGAGCTGACCGTCGTCGGCCTCACGGGAGTCGACCACGCGCGAGTCGGCGTGCCGGCAGTACGGGCAACGCATGCCGAGGTCCTTTCCGTGGGGCCGGGTGTGGTCGCTACCGGGTGGTCGTCGCCCGCACCGCCACGCGGGTACGTGAGGTCCACTCGCGGGGAGTGTCGCTCCCGACGATGAACCCAACCTGTAGACGACTTACGCCCTTGTAACTACTAGATGTTGGGGTCGACGGTATTCCGCAACCGGGGTCCGGTCAAGTTGACCGGCACACCTCGGCGCGTCGTCACTCTGCCAACACCCGACCACGGCCGAGGGTTACCGGCAGGAGCGTGACAGCACCACCAGGGGCACGTCATTAGAACATGAGTACGATAGAATCGCGGTGCGCCGCACCGAACGCCGACACGACACGCCGACGCACCTCGTACAGATGTTTGAACCGGGCCGATTCTCTGACTACGGTCATGGTCAACACCGACGGTACGCCGGCTCAGCGGAATCTGAGGCGGCAGGGGAAGGGACGCACGTGTCGACCGACGACAGGACCGGATCGCCCCGGCAGAGCGCCGGCAAGGGTGCCGCGACGACAGCCAACGCGGGCGCATCGGTGCGTGCGGGGCGCGCCAGCCGGTCGGGCGAGGCACGACTGCGGGCGGTGACCTCGGTGGTCAGTTCCTTCCCCGACCCGGCCACCAGCGAACTGACCGCCCGGCAACGCCGGATCCTGGAGTTCATCCGGACCTGGGTCGACCGGCACGGCTACCCGCCGAGCGTGCGGGAGATCGGCGAGGCCGTCGGCCTGGTCTCCCCGTCGAGCGTGGCGTACCAGCTCAAGGAGTTGGAGCGGAAGGGCTTCCTGCGGCGGGATCCGAACCGGCCACGGGCGGTGGACGTGCGGCCGCCGGCCGAGGTCGCCGACGACGAGGCGGCGCGGGCCTCCCGGCCGGCACCGGCGTACGTGCCGATGCTGGGCCGGATCGCGGCCGGTGGTCCGATCCTGGCGGAGCAGGCGGTGGAGGACGTCTTCCCGTTGCCGCGTGAGCTGGTCGGCGAGGGCGAGGTGTTCATGCTGCAGGTCAAGGGCGACTCGATGATCGACGCCGCGATCTGTGACGGGGACTGGGTCGTGGTGCGTCAGCAGCCGACCGCCGACTCGGGTGAGATCGTCGCGGCGATGATCGACGGCGAGGCCACGGTGAAGACCTACCGGCGACGCGACGGCCACGTGTGGCTGATGCCGCACAACGCGGCGTTCGATCCGATCCCTGGCGACGAAGCGACGATCATGGGTCGGGTCGTGGCGGTGCTGCGCCGGGTCTGACGCCGCCGCGTCACCACGGCAGCCCCGGTCAGCCGGTTGGACGCCCGGCGGCCCGTCAGTCGTCGGGGTGGTCGGCGGCGGGTCGCCCGTAGACTCCGGCGTCCCGCCCGCCGCGGCCACGCTCGGGCGGGCGGCCGCCGGCCCGGGGCTGGTCGTAGCGGTCCGCCGGATAGCCCTCTCCGGGGTAGTCGCCACCGACGTCGCTGCCGCCGGCGGACCGGCCACCGCCGTACACTCCGCCGCCGGGCCGGGCCGGCGGGGGTGGCGGAGCCGGCGTGGCCGCGCCGTAGACCGCGCCCGAGTCGACCACCCCGGCGGCGCGGTAGCCGCCCGATTCCCGACGCGGCGCGGCGGGACCGCCGCCGTAGACGCCGCCGGACGGCTTCTGCCCGCCATAGACACCGCCGCCGCCCCGGGGAGCGGCCCCGGCGACGGGGGGCGGTCCGCCGGCCGCCGGCGGTCGGGCGGCCCCGGCGACAGGCCTGGCAGCGCCGTAGACGCCGCCGGACTTCGCCCCGCCGGCCGCGCCGGTGGGCACCGCACCGCTGCCCAGCGCACCGCTGGCGTACGCGCCGCTGACCAGGTTGTCACTGGCGTACGCCGAATCGCCGTCGTCGTCGCGGTCGGCCCGGACGGTCTCCCGGGCGCCGTTGCGGCGCACCCGGCGGCGGGCCCGGACGATGCCGTAGATGCCGACCCCGACGAGCAGGGCACCGAGTACGCCGACGGACGCGATCAGATAGTTGATGTCCTGAAGGGTGATCCGGTTGAGCCAGGACGGGCCCTCCTGCCCGTCGTCGCCGTCGGCGGCGACCTCGGCGGCGACCTCGGTGCTCGGCGTGTAGCGCAGGATCTCCACCGGGGTGTCCTCGTCGAGGGTGGCGACGTCGGAGACGGTGACGAAGCTGGTGCCGTCCGGGGTGTAGGCGATCGCTTCGCCGAACTCGTCGGCGAGCGCGGTGGCCCGGGGTTCCTCGCCGGTCAGGATGGCGACCAGGTCACCGTCGGCGGGCACGTCCCATTCGAAGGCGTCGGCGTACGTGCGGATGACGACGCGGGTGCCGTCCGGGGAGCGGGCCGCCCCGGTGACGGTGAGCCGCCCAGCGGCGGCGAAGAGGTTGGGCGTGGCGGTACGGGGAAGTTCGAGCTCGCCGACCTTCTCCATCGGCACCGGGTCGTCGTTGTTGCTGCGCAACTGCTCGACCGGCCGGTAGATGCCGGCGGGCCCGGTCTCCTTGGTGATGATCAGCGGGACGCCGTCGGGGCCGATCAGCAGTGCCTCGGCGTCGTGCGGGCCGTCCGGGTAACTCACCCGGTGGATCACCGGCTGGTCGGAGCCGTCCACCGGCAACGACCACAGGGCGATGCGTTCCCGACGTTCGTCGTTGGTCGGGTTGTCGCCGATGTCGGCGATCCAGAGCGTCTGCCCGTCCGGGGAGAGCGCGAGGTCCTCCGGGTCCAGCGGCCGGGACGGGTAGGCGACCGTGTCGTCGACCTCGCAGGACGAGTCGAGAAAGAAGATCCGCTCGTTGCGGTCGACCTCGGTGCCGTCGTTGACGACGACGTAGCCGTCGGCGGTGGCGACCAGACCGGACAGCTCCCGCAGCCGCTCGTCGGTGATCTCGCAGACCCGTTCGCCGGCCGCCGGTGCGCCGGCCGGGTCCTGCGCGGGCAGAGCCAGGGCGGGACCGGCCGGCAGTGCGACGTAGGTCGCGAGCAGCCCGCCGAGGACCGCGGCCGGGGTGAGAAACCGACGCATCCGACGAGTGTCGCACGCCGACCTCAGCGCTGGTGTTACACAGTGATCAATCACTGGACGTCATCAAGAAAGTCACTCATCGTCGGCAAGGAATGGTTGCAGTTCGGCGGCGAGCGCGTCGTCGACCCGGGCGTGCAGCAGCGTACCGGCACCGGTGTGGGCGGTGGCGAGCACCTCGCCGCGGTGGTGCACCCGCGAGACAAGGTCACCCCGGTGGTACGGCAGGACGACGCGGACCTGCACAGACGGACGGGGCAGCCGCTGCTCGATCGCGGCCCGCAGGTCCTCGATCCCCCGGGCCTGCCGGGCGGAGACGAAGACGGCGTCGGGCCACAGCCGCTTGAGCCGCAGCAGCTCCTCTTCGCTGGCGGCGTCGATCTTGTTGACGACCAGCAGCTCGGGGCGACGGTCGGCACCGACCTCGGAGAGCACCTCGCGCACCGCCCGTACCTGCTCCTGCGGGTCCGGGTGCGCGCCGTCGACGACGTGCACCACCAGGTCCGCCTCGGCGACCTCCTCGAGGGTGGACCGGAACGCCTCGACGATCTGGTGCGGCAGGTGCCGGACGAAGCCGACGGTGTCGGAGAGCGTGTAGACGCGGCCGTCTGCGGTGTGCGCCCGGCGGGTGGTCGGATCGAGGGTGGCGAACAGGGCGTCCTCGACGAGGACCCCGGCACCGGTGATCCGGTTGAGCAGACTGGACTTGCCGGCGTTGGTGTAGCCGGCGATCGCCACCGCCGGAACGGCGTTGCGGGTACGGCGGGCACGTTTGGTCTCGCGTACCGTCCGCATGCCTTTGATCTCCCGCCGCAGGCGGGCGATCCGGGTCCGGATCCGGCGCCGGTCGGTCTCCAGCTTGGTCTCACCGGGGCCGCGCAGACCCACGCCGCCGCCGGCGCCGCCGCCGCGACCGCTACCACCGGTCTGCCGCGACAGCGTCTCGCCCCAGCCGCGCAGCCGGGGCAGCAGGTACTCCAGCTGGGCCAGCTCGACCTGGGCCTTACCTTCCTTGCTCTTGGCGTGCTGGGCGAAGATGTCCAGGATGAGCGCCGTCCGGTCGATCACCTTGACCTTGACGGACTGTTCCAGGTTGCGCAGTTGCGACGGGGACAACTCACCGTCGCAGATGACGGTGTCCGCCCCGGTGGCCAGCACGACGTCGCCCAGCTCGCCGACTTTTCCGCGACCGACGTAGGTGGCGGGATCGGGGCGGTCGCGGCGCTGGATCAGGCCCTCGAGCACCTGGGAACCGGCGGTCTCGGCGAGCGCGGCCAGCTCGGTGAGCGAGTTCTCCGCGTCGACGACGGTACCGGCGTCCCAGACTCCCACCAGCACCACGCGTTCCAGCCGGAGCTGGCGGTACTCCACCTCGGTGATGTCGGTGAGTTCGGTGGAGAGCCCGGCCACCCGGCGCAGCGCGTGCCGGTCGGCGAGTTCCAGCTCGCCGGCGGTGTCGGCGGTCTCGGGTGCCGCCGCGTCGTCGACGGTCGGCGGGGCGAACGACGGGTGCACGACCTCGTCGGCACGATAAGTACGCAAAAGTTGCCTCCTCAGGTATCGATCGTGACACGCGGGCGGCCGGGACGCACCTACAATTCGCACCCGTCGGCGCTGCCGGTTCCGACCGACAGGGGCTTACCCAGCGGCGACCCGCTGATCCGTGCCGGGCCGTCCATGTGCCGGACCGTCCATGTACCGGACCGTCCATGTACCGGGCCGGGCCGGGGCGGGCGGTCAGGCCGGGTCGCCACGCCGTACGCTTCGCCCGCACCGCCGCCGTGCCGGATCGCGCGCAAGAATGGTCGGGCGGCCCGGCCCGGCCGCACCCACCAACGACGGAGGGAACCCGTGGCGACCACCCGCCTGCCCAGCGCCGGCTTCTCCATCACCATCCGGATCAGCATCCCCGCGGACGCGTCGGCGATCGGCCGGCTGACGACCTGTGTCGGCGAGGCGGGGGCGATCGTGACCGCGCTCGACGTGGTCGACTCCGATCCGGTCAGCGTGGTCGTCGACCTGACCTGTGACACGGCGGACTCGGCGCACGCCGACGACGTGGTCAAGGAGCTGGAGGCACTCGACGGCGTCGAGGTCCGCAAGGTGTCGGACCGGACGTTCCTGCTGCATCTGGGCGGCAAGATCGAGGTGTCGCCGAAGGTGTCGCTGCGCAACCGGGACGAACTGTCCCGGGCGTACACGCCGGGCGTGGCCCGGGTCTGTCTGGCGATCGCCGACAATCCGGCCGACGCCCGCCGGTTGACCATCAAACGGAACACGGTGGCGGTCGTCACCGACGGGTCGGCGGTCCTCGGACTGGGCAACCTCGGCCCGGCCGCGGCGCTGCCGGTGATGGAGGGCAAGGCCGCGCTGTTCAAGCGGTTCGGTGACGTCGACGCGTGGCCGGTGGTGCTCGACACCCAGGATCCGGACGAGATCGTGTCGATCGTCCGGGCGATCGCGCCGGGCTACGGCGGCATCAACCTGGAGGACATCGCCGCGCCGCGCTGCTTCGAGATCGAGTCGAAGCTACGTGAGCTGCTGGACATCCCGGTGTTCCACGACGACCAGCACGGGACCGCGATCTGCGTGCTGGCCGCGCTGACCAACGCGCTGCGGGTGGTCGGCAAGCAGCTCGGCGACGTACGGGTGGTGGTGTCCGGGGCGGGTGCCGCCGGTACGGCGATCATCAAGCTGCTGCTGCGCCAAGGAGTCGGTGACGTCATCGCCTACGACCGTCCCGGTGCGCTGCACCGGGGGCTGTCCGGGCTGAACCCGACCTGGCAGTGGCTGGCCGAGCACACCAACGTCACCGGCTACGCCGGTGACCTGCCCGGCGCGCTGCGGGGCGCCGACGTGTTCATCGGGGTGAGCGCGCCCAACCTGCTGACCGGTGACGACATCGCGACGATGGCCCCCGACTCGATCGTGTTCGCACTGGCGAACCCGGACCCCGAGGTGGACCCGCGCGAGGCCCGCAAGTACGCGGCCGTCGTCGCGACGGGGCGGTCCGACCAGCCGAACCAGATCAACAACGTGCTCGCCTTCCCCGGGGTGTTCCGGGGCATGCTGGACGCCCACGCGGAGTCGTTCACCGACGACATGGCGTTGGCGGCGGCGCGGGCGATCGCGGACGTCGTCGGCGAGGACCGGATCAACCCGACGGTGATCGTGCCGAGCGTCTTCGACCCCCGGGTCGCGCCGGCGGTGGCGGCCGCGGTGCGGGCGGCGGCCCAGCAGGCGGCCGCCGTACCGGCGGCGGCGGTGACCGACGACGGTGCCGGCGGCGGGAGTCCGGTGGCGGCCACCGACGGGGGTCAGGCGACCGGCGGCGGCCCCGCCACGCTGGTGCAGGCCGGGCCGGCGCTGGTCGAGCAGCAGCCGACGACCGCCGCGCACTGACCCCTACGGCGCGGGTCAGCCGACGCCGGTCAGCACCGTACGGCGCGGGTCAGCCGACGCCGGTCAGCACCGTACGGGCGACGTCGGTGAGGTCCGCGACCGTACCGGTCAGCCAGTGCACCCGAGGGTCCCGGCGGAACCAGGTGCGCTGGCGGCGGACGAAGCGCCGGGTCGCCCGCACCGTCTCCGTCCGGGCCTGCGGCTCTTCGTAGACGCCGTCGAGCATCCGGAGCACCTGCTGGTAGCCGAGTGCCCGGCTGGCCGTGCGGCCCTGCCGCAGGCCCTGCCGGACCAGCGCCTCGGTTTCGGCGACCAGGCCGTCGGCCCACATCCGGTCGACCCGGCGGGCGATCCGCTCGTCGAGTTCGTCGGTGGGCAGGTCCACCCCGAGCTGCACCGCGTCGTAGTAGGGCACCGGGTCCGGCAGGGCGGCGGTGAACGGGCGGCCGGTCAGCTCGACCACTTCGAGCGCGCGGACGATCCGCCGACCGTTGCTCGGCGAGATGGCGGCGGCGGCTGCCGGGTCGGCGGCGGCGAGTCGGGCGTGCAGCGGCGCCGGGCCCAGGGTCGCCAGTTCGCTTTCGAGCTGGTCGCGCAGCGCCGGGTCGGTGCCGGGGAAGTCGAACTTCTCCAGGACCGCCCGGACGTACAGGCCGGAGCCGCCGACCAGCAGCGGAAGTCGCCCACGGCGGTGGATGTCGTCGATCGCCGTTCTGGCCAGCCGCTGGTACTCGGCGACGCTGGCGGCCACGGTGACCGGCCAGATGTCCAGCAGGTGGTGGGGCACGCCGGCCCGTTCGTCCGGGGTGAGTTTCGCGGTGCCGATGTCCAGGCCCTGGTAGAGCTGCATCGAGTCGGCGTTGACCACTTCGGCGTCCAGTGCCTGGGCGAGCGCGATGCTCAGCGCGGACTTGCCGGCTGCGGTCGGGCCGACGATTGCCACGACCCGGCCGGCCCGCGCCGTCGGGTCCGGGCCGTGGCCGGGGCGGTCCTGGTCGGTCACGTGTGCTGCCACGAGGCCACAAAGTACGCCACCCCGTAGGGAGCGGCGTACCAGTGCAGTCGGCCCGCCCACCCGGCGGTCGACCCGGCGGCCGCGCCGGCGGTCACCTGCCAGGCCGCGCGGCCGGCGACCCGCAGTTCGGCGGCGACCTGCGGGTCGAGCGCCGCCAACGCGCGGTGGTCGGCACCGGCCAGCGCCGTACCCACCCGGTCGTCGAAGGGTTCGGCACGCTCGTCGTGGTACCCGGGGGCGGCGGCCCCCCGGCACGCCGAGCCGTCCCCCATCACCAGGGCCGCCCAGGCGGTGGGGTCGGCGGCGAGGTGCTGGCCGAACCGGCGGCAGTCGGCCGCCGACGCCTCGTCCGGCACCGCGACCAGCTCGATGGTGTGCCGGCCGCCGTCGAAGCCGTTGCGGGCCAGCAGCCAGGCGGCGACGGTCAGGCTCAGCGGCAACCGGCGACCGGATCGCGCCGCAGCGGACCCGGTCGCCGCAGCGGAACCGGTCGCCGCCCGGGTCGGCCGGGCGGGCAGGTCCACGTCGGCCGGTATGCCGTAGGGCCGGAAGCTGGCCCGCACCGGCGGTCGGTACACCGGCCAGGCCGGCGAGGAGGTCGGGAGCGTCGGGGCCGCATCGGCCGCCGAGGCCGGGGCCTGGGCCGGGCCGGGATCCTGACCGCCGATCACCACGATCCGGTCGACCGGGCAGGCGAGCAGTTCGCGTACGGCGGTGTCGGCGGCGGCGCGCAACGCGTCGAGCTCGCCGGCCGCCCGCCCCGCGCCCTCGGGAACGATCACCGGCGGCTGTGGGCAGAAGGCGGCGTGGATCATCGGCACCGGCCTACGGTAGCCGGGATCCGACATGGCATTGAGCAATCGGACAGTGACTGTCGGTGCCGCAATTCGGCCCGTTCGGGTACGACTGCCGGGTCGACCCCGGACAAGGACACCGTATGGTCACGGTCGGCGACAGGCGCTCGACGCGGACAGGGTTGGACCTGTGACAATGCGCGGGGGAAACTTACCCGCAATCTAACTGCGCCGTGGCGGCGTCCATCGAGAGATCTCGATCTTGTGGCGCCGGGAGAACGAGGATGGGCACATGAGCGACTGGACTTCCTTCGGACGGGTTGATGCGGACGGCACGGTCTACGTCAAGACCTCCGAAGGAGAGCGCGCGGTCGGTTCCTGGCAAGCGGGAGCGCCCGAGGAAGGGCTGGCGCACTTCGCCCGCCGGTTCGCCGATCTGGTGACCGAGGTCGATCTGACGGAGGCCCGGCTACAGTCCGGCGCCGCAGACGCGACGCATTCGCTCAGCACGATCCGGCGATTGCGGGGCTCACTCGCCGAGGCCCACGTGGTCGGCGACCTCGACGCGCTCGCGGAGCGGCTGGACAAGCTCACCGCACTCGCCGAGGAGAAGGCGGCACAGGCCAAGGTGGCCCGCGACGCGGCCCGCGCCGAGGCGTTGGCCCGCAAGACCGCGCTGGTCGAAGAGGCGGAGAAGCTGGCCGCCGAGTCGACCGGCTGGAAGACCGCCGGGGACCGCTTCAAGGAGATCCTCGACGAGTGGAAGACCATCCGGGGCGTCGACAAGAAGGCCGACGGCGAGTTGTGGAAGCGGTTCGCCGCCGCCCGGGACGGGTTCACCCGCCGCCGGGGTGCCCACTTCGCGACCCTCGACTCCCAGCGCAAGCAGGCCCAGACCGCCAAGAGCGAGTTGGTCGCCGAGGCGGAGTCGTTGGCCGAGTCGACCGACTGGGCGGCCACCGCGAACCGGCTCAAGGAGCTGATGGTCCAGTGGAAGGCGGCCCCCCGCGCGTCGAAGGAGGCCGAGCAGAAGCTGTGGGAACGGTTCCGGGCCGCGCAGGACGCCTTCTTCACCCGCCGCAGCGAGGTCTTCTCGGCCCGCGACGCCGAGCAGCGCGCCAACCTGGAGCGCAAGCAGGCGCTGCTGACCGAGTTGGAAGCCATCGACGTCGACGCGGATCCGCGTACCGCGCAGGCGAAGCTGCGCGAGGCGCAGGGCCAGTGGCACGACATCGGGCGGGTACCGCGCGAGTCCCAGGCCGGCCTGGACCGTCGGCTGCGGGCCGTCGAGGACCGGGTACGCGAGGCGATGGACTCGGCCTGGCGGCGGACCGAGCCGTCGGCCAACCCGCTGCTGACCCAGATGCGTGAACAGGTCGCCGAGGCCGAGCAGCGGCTGGCCCGCGCCCGGGCCGCCGGTGACGCGAAGCGGATCCGCGAAGCGGAGAAGGCCCTCGCCGGCAAGCGACAGTTCCTCGCCCTCGCGGAGCAGGCCAGATAGCCCCAGCATCGTCGCCCGTCGACGATCACCGACTCGCTTGACGCCGATCCCCGTTCCCCCTCGAACGGCGGATGCGCCTCGATGCCGTCGGCCGCGATCAACAGCAGCGGCCGACGGCCGGTGCGTCCTGTGCACTGGTCGACGTCGTCGGTTTGCGGACCAGGCAGGCGGATCGTCCCCGCCCGGTCTCCGCTCAACCTCCCTTTGACATCTGTGTAGGTCTATGTTTTGCTAGGAAAGCGCTTCCCCACATCGTCCAACGGGGAAAGCCATCCTTCCATTCCCCATGGCAGGACGCGCCGTCGGCGCTACACAACCGAGCCAACCGGGCTGGCTCCTTCCCACCGGCAACGCACCCGCCTATGCGTAAGGAGATCCCACAATGCACGTAGTACGGCGCCCCACCGCGCTGATCACCAGTGCGATCGCGGCTGTTGCCCTGACCGGGGCAGCCACGGTCGTCAGCGCAACCACCGCCCACGCCGCCACCGGTTGCCGAGTAGACTACTCGGTCGCCTCCCAATGGCAGGGTGGCTTCACCGGCAACGTCGTCCTCACCAATCTCGGCGACTCGATGTCGTCCTGGTCACTGCAGTGGACCTTCAACTCGGGCCAGCAGATCACTCAGGCGTGGAACGCCGAAATCTCGCAGAGCGGAAGCTCGGTCACCGCCCGCAACGTGAGCTACAACGGCAACCTCGCCTCGAACGCAAGCGTTTCGTTCGGCTTCAACGGCTCGTGGAACTCGTCGAACCCGGTGCCGAGCAACTTCAGTCTGAACGGGGTGGCCTGCAACGGTGGCACCAGTCCGACCACCCCACCGCCCAACCCGACCACCCCACCGCCCAACCCGACCACCCCACCACCCGGACAGACGCCGACCGGCCTGGTTGGCTGGGCCACTCAGAACGGTGGCACCACTGGCGGCGGCAACGCCTCCCCGACCACCGTCACCAGCTCGTCGGCGTTGTCCTCGGCGATCAGCGGATCCGGCTCCGCCGTCATCCGCGTCTCCGGCACGATCTCCTGCTCCGGCATGCTGAACGTCGGTAGCAACAAGACGATCGTCGGCATCGGCTCCTCGGCCACGATCTCCGGCTGCGGATTCAACATCAGCAACCAACGGAACGTGATCATCCGCAACATCAACTTCCGCAACTGGAACGACGACGCCATCAACGTCCAGACCGAATCCACCAACGTCTGGGTCGACCACAACAGCTTCACCAACGGGTACGACGGAGCCGTGGACATCAAGCGCGGTTCCGACTACATCACGGTGTCGTGGAACCGCGTCTTCAACCACGGCAAGTCGATGCTGCTCGGCCACTCGGACAACAACGCCAGCCAGGACCGCGGTCATTTGCGGGTGACCTACCACCACAACTGGTTCGACGGCTCCGGTTCCCGGCACCCGCGGGTCCGCTTCGGCAACCCGGTGCACGTGTTCAACAACTACTACTACGACAACGACTACGGCGTCGCCTCCACCATGGGTGCCGGCGTGCTCGTCGAGGGCAACTACTTCGAGAACGTCGACGACCCGACCCACGTGGGCTACGCCAGCTCGGGCCCGGGCACGCTCGTCGCCCGCAACAACCACTTTGTCAACTCCGGCACCCCGGAAACCTCCGGGAGCGTGGCGAGCATCCCGTACTCGTACTCGCTGACCAGCGCCAGCCAGGTCAAGTCCGTCGTCACGAACGGCGCCGGCACCGGAAAGATCGGTCTCTGACCCGATGACGTCCGCCTCCCGGCCGCATCGTGCGGCCGGGAGGCGGCGCGTCCGCCGTCGGACATCAGGCGGAGGCTTTCAGGCGACGGGCTCAGCGGTCGCAGGCCGAGGCGGTGACCGGGGCCGGCGGCGGTGCACCGATCGTCGGCAGACCCAGCAGCACGCCACCGGCGGTACGCGGCGCACGGCCCGCTTCGTACGCGTCACCGGCCCGGGTCCGGCGGTGCGCGACCGGCTCGCCGTCGGCGTTGAGGTGATGCGGCGCGGCGTAGCTGACCACGGTCTCGACGATGTCGCCGGGACGGATCAGGCCGGCGAGTGAACCGGCGTCGAAGTGCACCAGTCGACCGTCCCGGGCCCGCCCGGAGAGCCGGCCGGTGCGCTCGTCCTTGCGTCCCTCGCCGACCGCGACGAGGACCTCCACGCGTTGGCCGACCAGCCGGCGGTTCTCCGCCCAGGTGATCTCCTCCAGGCAGGCGATCAGTCGCTCGTACCGCTGCTGCACCACTGCCTTCGGCAACTGGTCGGGCAGCGCCGCCGCCGGCGTACCGGGGCGTTTCGAGTACTGGAAGGTGAACGCCGAGGCGAACCGGGCGGCCCGGACCACCTCGAGGGTTCGCTCGAAGTCCTCCTCGGTCTCCCCGGGGAACCCGACGATGATGTCCGTGGTGATCGCCGCGTCCGGCATCGCGGCGCGGACCTTGTCGATGATGCCGAGATAACGCTCGGCGCGGTACGACCGGCGCATCGCCCGCAGCACCGCGTCGGATCCGGACTGCAGCGGCATGTGCAGCGAATGGCAGACGTTGGCGGTCTCGGCCATCGCGGCGATCACGTCGTCGGTGAAGTCCTTCGGGTGCGGGCTGGTGAACCGGACCCGTTCCAGCCCGTCGACCTCGCCGCAGGCGCGCAGCAGTTTGCCGAACGCGAACCGGTCACCGAACTCCACACCGTAGGAGTTGACGTTCTGCCCGAGCAGCGTCACCTCCAGCACGCCCTCGGCGACCAGCGCCCGCACCTCGGCGAGAACGTCGCCGGGGCGGCGGTCCTTCTCCCGGCCACGCAGCGACGGCACGATGCAGAAGGTGCAGGTGTTGTTGCAGCCGACCGAGATGGACACCCAGCCGGCGTAGGTCGACTCCCGACGCGCCGGCAGGGTGGAGGGGAAGACCTCCAGGGATTCGAGGATCTCCACCTCGGCGGTGGCGTTGTGCCGGGCCCGGTCGAGCAGCGCCGGCAGGGCGCCGATGTTGTGCGTACCGAAGACGACGTCGACCCAGGGGGCGCGGCGGACGATCTCGCTGCGGTCCTTCTGCGCCAGGCAGCCGCCGACGGCGATCTGCATCTGCGGGTGCGCGTCCTTGACCGGCCGCAGATGGCCGAGGTTTCCGTACAGCCGGTTGTCGGCGTTCTCCCGCACCGCGCAGGTGTTGAAGACGACGACGTCTGGGTCGTCGGACTCCCCCGCCCGGACATAGCCGGCCGATTCCAGCAGGCCGGAGATCCGTTCGGAGTCGTGCACGTTCATCTGGCAACCGTAGGTGCGCACCTGGTAGGTACGCGGGTGGCGGGCGTGTGCTGCGCTGGTAGTCATGACAGGGGACAGCGTAGCCGCCGCCGCGGCACCGGTGTCACGCTCAGGCAGCCGCCCGGGCCGGCACCACCGAGTCCGGTCCCCAGCGGGACGCGCCGCAGGACACGCCGTTGTGACAGCCGGGGTCGACGAGGCTGCACGGGCGCAGGTTGCCGCGCTGGTCGCCGTAGCTGGTCGGCTGGATGTCCAGGTGCACCGGGCGCATCGTGCCGTCCGGCGAGATCAGCAGGTGCCGGCTGGGGTCGAGGGTGTCGTCGGGCAGCACACAGCGCCGGCGTACCCGGCGGGCGAACGCGGCGAGCACCCGGGTTTCGGACAGTTCCGCCGGGGCGGCGTAGCAGTCGACCGTCACCGGGAACTCCCCGGCGCCCTGCCAGACGTCGCAGAGCACCGCGTCGTCGGGGAACTGGTCCGCGACGGCGTCACTGAGCGCGACCACCGGCCGGCCCAGTACGGCCGTGAGGCCGGCTCGAATCTGACCGGGGGTGAGCGGCCCGTCAACGGACCAGTTCCACAGCGCGGCGCGAAACGGTGCAATCGCCATACGATCATGTTGCCGGGGCGGCCGCGACTACGCGGCGTGTGTTATCGCTCCGTGACCATTCGAGTTGCCTTCCGACACACAGCCCCGCCTAAAGTGGCGGGACGGTCGTGAGGTGGCCTCGCCGATCGCCGGCACAGGGGACGGTGCATGACAGGACGGAGCTCGACGGTGACGACCAGTGAACCTCTCATCGTGCTCAGTGGGGTCAACAAGTGGTTCGGCCCGCTGCACGTCCTCGACGATGTCGACCTGTCGGTCCACCGGGGCGAGGTCGTGGTGGTGATCGGCCCGTCGGGTTCCGGCAAGTCCACGCTGTGCCGGGCGATCAACCGGCTGGAGCCGATCAACTCCGGCACGATCCTGTTCGACGGTCGACCGCTGCCGGCCGAGGGCCGCGCGTTGGCCCGGCTGCGCAGCGAGGTCGGCATGGTGTTCCAGTCGTTCAACCTCTTCGCGCACAAGACGATCCTGGAGAACGTCACGCTCGGTCCGGTCAAGGTGCGCCGGGAGAAGTCGGCGACGGTCCGGGAACGTGCCCTGCAGTTGCTCGACCGGGTCGGCATCGCCAACCAGGCCGACAAGTATCCGGCGCAGCTCTCCGGCGGCCAGCAGCAGCGGGCGGCGATCGCCCGGGCGTTGGCGATGCAGCCGAAGGCGATGCTGTTCGACGAGCCGACCAGTGCCCTCGACCCGGAGATGGTCGGCGAGGTGCTGGACGTGATGACCTCACTCGCGGCGGAGGGGATGACGATGGTCGTCGTCACCCACGAGATGGGCTTCGCCCGGCACGCCGCGAACCGGGTGATCTTCATGGCCGACGGCCAACTGGTCGAGGACGCCCCGCCGACGGAGTTCTTCGCCAACCCGCGTAGTGACCGCGCCAAGGACTTCCTGTCGAAGATCCTCACGCACTGACACCGCTTCCGGACATGTTTCATCCATCGTGGAGTCGGCCGCGATCCGGCGGGCTTCCCATCGAAAAGGAGATCACCGAGCAATGCGTATGTCACGTGTAGCGGCGGTAGCCGCCGCCGCCGCCCTGGCGCTGTCCGTGGCCGCCTGCGGCGACAACAGCGACGGTACGGGCAGTGAGAACCCTGATGTGGCGACGCCGACGTTCGAGGCCGGCACCACCATGGCCCGGCTCAGCGAAGCCGGAAAGATCACCGTCGGCACCAAGTTCGACCAGCCCGGCTTCGGCCTGCTCGGCCTCGACGGCAAGCCGGCCGGTTTCGACGTCGAGATCGCCAAGCTGATCGCGGCCGAGCTGGGCATCGAGGCCGACGACATCGAGTACGTGGAGGCTCCGTCGGCCGTCCGCGAGGAGGTCATCGAGCAGGGCCGAGTCGACATCGTGGTCGCCACCTACACGATCAACGACGCCCGCAAGGAGCGGATCGACTTCGCCGGCCCGTACTACGTCGCCGGCCAGCACATCATGGTCGGCGCCGACGACGACTCGATCACCGGACCGGAGTCGTTCGAGGCCGGCGACAAGAAGGTCTGCTCGGTGCAGGGCTCCACCCCGGCGGAGAACATTCAGGAGTACCTGGCCAACGCCGGGGAGCAGCTGGTGCTCTTCGACGTCTACGACAAGTGCGTCGAGGCGCTGCGTGGCGGTCAGGTCGACGCGGTCACCACGGACAACGTGATCCTGCTCGGCTTCATCGCCGAGAACGAGGGCGAGTTCAAGCTGGCCGGTGAGCAGTTCACCGAGGAGCCGTACGGCATCGGGGTCGCCAAGGGTGACGACGCGTTCCGCGACTTCATCAACGACACCCTGGAGAAGATCTACGAGGACGGTTCGTACGCGCAGGCGTGGGAGTCCACCGCGGGCGCGTTCGACGACAACACCCCGACCGGCCCGGCCGTCGACCGCTACTGACGACCGACCCGGTCACACCTGACCGATCGCGGCCGGCCCGGGGGCCATCTCGGCCCGGGTCGGCCGCCCGGCACCGGCCGGCCCGGGCCTCCTTGGTCCCCGGGTCGGCCGCCAGGCACCGGCCGGCAACCCCGGCGCACGCTTCGCAGGAAGGGTCCACCGCGTGAGAGTGCTCGTCGACCACTTCGACGTGTTCGTCGGAGGTTTCTGGCTCACCCTTCAGCTGTGCGTGCTCTCCGCGACCGGCGCGCTGCTGATCGGTACGTTCATCGCGATCCTGCGGATCTCCCCGGTGCCACCGCTGCGCTGGCTCGGCGGGGCGTACGTCACCGTCTTCCGCAACGTGCCGCTGACCATCGTGATGTTCTTCTCCGCCTTCGGCCTGCCTGCGCTCGGCTCCAACGCCGACTTTCTGCGGATTCCGGGGCTGAGCACGATCTTCAGCCGGCTCGGCATCGACCTGCCGTACTTCCGGTTCGCGGTGATCGCGCTCAGCGTGTACACCGGCGCGTTCGTCTGCGAGGCGCTGCGCAGCGGGATCAACGCGGTGCCGCCGGGGCAGGCCGAGGCCGCCCGGGCCATCGGGCTGACCTTCACCCAGAACCTGCGGCACGTCGTGCTGCCGCAGGCGTGGAAGGCGGCGATCGTTCCGCTCGGCAGCGTGATCATCGCGATGATCAAGAACTCGGCGCTCGCCGGCTTCTTCGGCGTCGTCGGTGACCTGTCGAACTCGGCGCAGAACCTGACCAGCGCGCTGGGTGAGCCGATCATCCCGGTCTTCGTCGGCATCTCGATCGGCTTCCTGATCATGACCGTGCCGCTGGGGATGCTGCTCGACCGGGTCGAGGCCCGCCGGGCGGTGGCCCGGTGAGCACCGTCGACGGCGGCCGGCCCACGGTCGCGTACCAGGGACCGGGCCACATGAGCGAAGGATGGGCAGCGTGAGCCAGCAGAGCGTGCTGTACGACGCCCCCGGGCCACGCGCCCGGTTGGTCACCCTGATCGTCAGTGTGCTGTCGGCGGTCGCGGCTGCCGTCGCGGCGTACTTCCTGGTCTACCGGCCGCTCGCGGCCCGGGACCAGTTCACCATGGACAAGTGGGGTCCGCTGGTCGACCCCGGCAACGAGGTGTTCAGCCAGGTCTGGTCGCTGCTCGGGCAGGGCATCCGGGCCACGCTGACCGCCGCAGGGCTGGCGATCGTGCTGTCGCTGCTGTTCGGCACCGCGCTGGCGGTGCTGCGGATCCAGCTCAAGGCGCTGATGCGGCGCCGATTCGTCGGTCTCGCCGCCCCGCTGGCGATCGCGGTACGGGCGGCGAGCTGGGTGCTCAACGGGGTGACGCGGTTCTGCGTCGAGGTGTTCCGCGGCCTGCCGGTGGTCATCACGATCTTCTTCGTGGCGCGCGGCCTGCCGGAGCTGGGGCTGGAGATCACCCTGCCGTTCGGCCACGAGATGCTGCCGTACCTGGTGCTGGGCCTGACGATCTACAACGGCGTGGTGATCGGTGAGATCGTGCGCTCCGGGATGGAGGGGCTGCCCTCGGGACAGCGGGAGGCCGCCGCCGCGATCGGGTTGACCTCGTTCCAGACCACCTGGATGATCCTGCTGCCACAGGCGTTCCGGATCATGCTGCCGGCGCTGATCAGCCAGCTGATCGTGGTGCTCAAGGACACCTCGCTGGGCTTCATCATCGGCTACCAGGAGACGCTGCTGATGGGCCGGACGATCATCCAGAACCTGCGCAACCCTATCCAGGTGTACATCGTGATCGGGGTGCTGTTCATCGCGGTCAACTACGCGCTGTCCAAGCTGGCCGAGTTCGTTCAGCGAACCCTGGCCAGGGGGCGGCGTACCGCCGCGACTCCGCCGGCGGCGCCGCCACCGTCGACGACGGCGGCCGGCCAGCAGCCAGGTACCCCCGCCGGTGGCGCGACGGCGGCAGCCACCCCCACCCCCTGAGACCGCCCCCTGCCCCCTGCCCCCTGCCCATGATCGCGGCGATCTTGCACTTATTGACGGACAAACGCGACATTTGCTCTCGATAACTGCAAGATCGTCGAGGGAAGGGCGGGCGGGAGTAGGGGGCCGGGACAGGGCGGGGTTGTCAGCGGGCGATCTCGGTGACCCGTGACTCCCGGACGACCGTGACCCGGATCTGCCCCGGGTAGGTCAGTTCCTCCTCGACCTGCTTGGCCACGTCGCGGGCGAGCACCGCCGCCCCGATGTCGTCGACGTCGTCGGGCTTGACCATCACCCGGATCTCCCGGCCGGCCTGCATGGCGAAGACCTTCTCGACACCGACCTTGCCGGCGGCGATCTCCTCGATCCGCTCCAGCCGCTTGACGTACGCTTCGAGGCTTTCTCGCCGGGCACCCGGGCGCCCACCGGAGCAGGCGTCGGAAGCCTGGGTGAGGACCGCTTCGATGGTCTGCGGCAGCACCTCGTTGTGGTGGGCCTCGATCGCGTGGACGACGTCCTCGGTCTCCCCGTACTTGCGGGCGACGTCGGCGCCGATCAGCGCGTGGCTGCCCTCGACCTCGTGGGTCAGCGCCTTGCCGATGTCGTGCAGGAACGCGCAGCGCTTGATCAGGGGCACGTCCAACCGCAGCTCGGCGGCCATCACTCCGGCGATGTGGGCAGTCTCGACCAGGTGCTTGAGCACGTTCTGGCCGTACGAGGTGCGGTAGCGCAGCCGACCGAGGAGGGTGACCAGCTCCGGGTGGATCTCGGTGATACCCACGTCGACGAGGGCGTCCTCGGCCGCGCGGTGGCACAGCTGCTCGACCTCGCTGCGGGCGGTGTCGAAGACCTCCTCGATCCGGTGCGGGTGGATCCGGCCGTCGAGGACCAGCTTCTCCAGGGTCAGCCGGCCGATCTCCCGGCGCACCGGGTCGAAGCAGGACAGCAGGACGGCTTCCGGTGTGTCGTCGATGATGAGGTTGACCCCGGTGACGGACTCGAACGCCCGGATGTTGCGCCCCTCGCGGCCGATGATGCGGCCCTTCATCTCGTCGCCGGGCAGGTGCAGCACACTGACCACGCTCTCGGCGGTCTGTTCACTGGCCACCCGTTGGATGGCGTCGACCACGATGTGCCGGGCCCGCTGGTCGGCGGTGGCGCGGGCATCGGATTCGATGTCGCGGACCAGGATCGCCGCTTCCCGTTTGGCCTGGCTCTCGATCGCCTCGACGAGCTCGCCACGGGCCGCCTCGGATGTCAGCCCGGCGACCCGTTCCAGTTCGCGCTGCCACCGCTCCTCGGCGGCGGCCAGGTCGGCCTCGCGGGCGACCAGGGCGGCCTTGCGCTGCGCCAACTCGGCGGCGGTGGCGCTGAGCCGCCGGTCCCGCTCGGCGACCCGGTCGGCCTCCTCGGCGTGCAGCCGTTCCCGCTCGTCCATCCGCTGCGTGCGACGGTCCAGCTCCACCGACTGTTCCTTCACGGTACGGGAGAGCATCGCGATCTCCCGTTCGCCGCTACGGCGGGCCGCCGCCCGTACCTGCTCGGCCTCGGACTCGGCCTGCCGGTGTGCCCGTTCCAGGATGGTGTCGGCCTCGGCGCGGGCCGCGTCGAGCACCCGCCGGGCTTCGGCGCGGGCGGCGATCGCCTCGGCCTTGGCGGCGGCGGCGTCCGTCCGGGCCGCCGCAGCGGCGGACTTGGCCTGCTCGACGGCGGAGGAGGCCTCGTCGGCGGCGGTACGCAGTGCGGCCAGCGACTGTTCCTGCCGGTCCCGGGCGGCGACGAAGGCCGGGTCGTCCTCGGCCGGCGGCGCCGGCGGCGCCGTGAGAGTGAGTCGGCGCAGGGTGCGCACACCGATGGCCAGGCCGGCGAAGACGACACCGGCGAGCAGGACGACGATGGCGAACAGCGCCCACTCCAGCCCGGTCATGCCGGACCTCCGGGCACGCTGGCACCCATGTCTTCCGCTGCCCTACGCTGCGCCACGCCCGCCTCCAGTCCGCCGTCGGCTACCCGGAGGTCTGTCGCTCCGGCCCGGCCACGGCTATGGGAACACCCGACCGTGGCGGCTGACCATCGACCAGACGGCACCTCGCGGTGCCTCGTCACGGCAGGCGAGAGCCGCTGTGACGAGCCATGGTCACCGGACCGGCCTGTCCGGTAACGACGTATCTGGCTACTGAGCTGTTGCGAAGTGATGCCGTACCGTTATGCGATCTATGTTGTGCGGTTAGCCTGCGACGGATCGGTTGTTCGTCTGTAACGCGAGGCTAGGTCGCGAGGGGCCGTTCGGTCAAGAACTCATGATCCGGGTGACAGCAGAACGTAGGGCAGCGGCGCGCTCACTCGCAGCTGATCGCACTCAGGATGCGGCGGGATGAGTCGGAAATTTGGCACATCCTGCGGGGGACGATGTCCCGTCACGTGGACCAGGACTGCCCAGCATCCGGGTCTGGAAGGTCACCGATCAGCGCATCCTCCGCCACCGTGTCGGTGAACTCCGCCGCTTCGGCCGACTTTGCGGCGAGCGCGTCGCGCACCACCGGCACCGCCACGCCCGCCGGGTAGCCCTTACGGGCGAGCATCGCGACGAGCCGCCGGAACAACACGTCGGGCGCGCCCCGAGCGGCCCGCAGCTTGCGGGCGACCAGTTCCTCGGCGGTCGCCCGCTCGGTCTGCTCGTCGAGCCCGTCGAGCGCGTCCCGGGCCACCTGCGGATCCACGCCGCGCTGGCGCAGCTCGACAGCGAGATTGCGCCGGGCCAGGCCGCGGCCGTGGTGCCGGCTGCTCACCCAGGCACGGGCGAACGCGGCGTCGTCGATCATCCCGACCTCGTCGTAGCGGTCCAGGACAGCTCCGGCCGTCTCGTCGGAGATGCCCCGACGTCGCAGTGCCGCCGCGAGCTCGGCCCGGGTACGCGGGCGTACGGCGAGCTGGCGCAGGCAGATGTCCCGGGCCCGCTGTGCCTCGTCCGGTGGCTCGCCGCCGGCACCGGCGCTGGCCCCGGCCCGGACGGTGCCTGAGTCGCCCCGGCCGGCACCCGGACGATCCGGGCCGCTGCCCGGGCTGATCGGATCGTCGTCGGAACCGGCGGCCGGCGGCCGGCCGGCGGCACGACGGGGACGGGGTGGAGCCGCGTCCCAGCCCCGCCCCGTCCGTGCGCCTCGGCGCCGCCCCGCCATGTGGGTCAGAAGTCGACCGGCGGCAACTCAGGCCCGCCGGCTTCGTCGGCACCGAGCACCCCGACGCCCAGCTTCTCCAGGATCTTCTTCTCGATCTCGGCGGCCACGTCCGGGTTCTCCCGGAGGAACTCGCGGGCCTTCTCCTTGCCCTGGCCGAGCTGGTCGCCGTCGTAGGTGTACCAGGCGCCGGACTTACGGATGATCGACTGCTCCACCCCGACGTCGATCAGCGAGCCCTCCCGGGAGATGCCCTTGCCGTACATGATGTCGAACTCGGCCTGCTTGAACGGTGCGGAGACCTTGTTCTTCACGACCTTGACCCGGGTCCGGTTGCCGACGATGTCGGTGCCGTCCTTGAGGCTCTCGATCCGGCGCACGTCCAGCCGCACCGAGGCGTAGAACTTCAGCGCCCGGCCACCGGTGGTGGTCTCCGGGGAGCCGAACATCACACCGATCTTCTCCCGGAGCTGGTTGATGAAGATCGCGGTGGTCCCGGTGCTGTTCAACACACCGGTGATCTTGCGCAGCGCCTGGCTCATCAGCCGGGCCTGCAGACCGACGTGGCTGTCGCCCATCTCCCCCTCGATCTCGGCGCGCGGCACCAGCGCCGCGACCGAGTCGATGACGACGATGTCCAACGCGCCGGAGCGGATCAGCATGTCGGCGATCTCCAGCGCCTGCTCACCGGTGTCCGGCTGGGAGACCAGCATCGCGTCGGTGTCCACGCCGAGTGCCTTGGCGTACTCCGGGTCGAGGGCGTGCTCGGCGTCGATGAACGCCGCGATGCCACCGGCCCGCTGGGCGTTGGCCACCGCGTGCAGGGCGACCGTGGTCTTACCGCTGCTCTCCGGCCCGTAGATCTCCACCACCCGGCCACGGGGCAGGCCGCCGACGCCGAGGGCCACGTCGAGGGCGATGGACCCGGTCGGGATCACCGCGGTCTGGATCACCGGCCGCTCGCCCAGCCGCATCACCGAACCCTTGCCGAACTGCTTGTCGATCTGGGCCAGCGCCAGATCGAGCGCCTTTTCCTTGTCTGGCAATGCCGCCATTGCTGCCACCCCTACGTTCGCCGACTTCCCAGGCGTCCTGGCCGAGCTTCTCGTCACACGGGTCACGCTAGGCGCTGGGTCCGACAGAAAACAGCCGACTGGCCGCAGCCTGTGGACGAGCACCTCGCTGTGGACAATAGCCGAACAGGTGTACGACTGGACCAGCGGACACGCCGATGAATTTCACACCGAAATGCAGTCAACCAAACACTTGAAGTCATCTATTACCGAGAGCGCATGAATGAACGACGACGGGTGACCGAAACAGTGGCCCGCTCGTCTCGTCCGGACCGGATCGCCGTGTCGGCCCGCTCACCGTAACCGGGCAGGCACCCGGTCCGGATAGGCGGCGCAGACCGCCCGCCAGACCACCGCGGTCTCCTCACCGGCCGCGAGCGCCTGCGCGATGGTACGCCCACCCAACTGGGCCAGCACCTGGTCCGCAGCGATGCTGCGGGCGTACGCCGGCCCGAAGACCTCGTCCAGCCGTCCCCAGAAGTCCGTCAGCCGCATCCCGCGCCCCTCCCCCATCGTCGTACCGCGACCCGCACGTCGTACCGCTGCGCCCGGTCAGCCCGGCCGCCCGGCGGGCCGTGCCGCCGGGGCCGGGCGCAGCGCCAGAGCCAGCAGCGGCACGGTGGCCACCGCGGCCAGAATCGTCAGTACACCGAAACTGCCCAGTCCCACGATGACGCCGCTGACCGCGCCGGCCGCCGCGCCGGCCAGCCCCATCGCCAGATCGGACAGGCCCTGCACCGACGGCCGTACGTCGGCCGGTACCGACTCCGACAGCAACGTCGAACCGGCCACCATCGTGCCCGACCAGCCCAGGCCGAGCAGCACCAGCCCGATCACCAGCCGCAGGGTGTCGTGACCGGCGGTCCCGGCGACCGCGCACGCGGCCAGCAGCAGCCCGACCCCACCCAGGATGACCGGCCGGCGACCGGCCCGGTCGGTCAGCCAGCCCACCACCGGCGCGAACGCGTACATCCCGGCGATGTGCAGGCTCAGCACCAGGCCAACGACCTGCAGCAGGTCGTCGCCGACGTGTGCGTAGCCGAGGTGCACCGGTGTCATCGCCATCACGCCGACCATGACCAGGTGCCCGACCGCCACGGCGGCGATGCCGAGCCGGGCGGTGGGCCGGGCGGCGATCACCGCGAACGCCGCCCGCAGCCCCCGCCCCGGCGGCACGGCGGGACCGGGCGTGGCGGGACCGGGCGTGGTGGTGGGTGCGGCGGGACCGGGCGTGGTGGTGGGCGCGGCAGGTGCCCCGTCGTCAGGGCCGGGTACGGCAGCCGGTGGCCCGGCGGCCAGTCGCCGGGCGAGCAGCAGCGGATCCGGACGCAGCAGCAGCCAGACGAGGCCGGCGGCGAGCAGGAACGCCAGCGTGCTGAAGGCGAACGGGCCGGACAGCGGGGTCAACCCGACCTCGATGCCCGCCTGGTCGGCAAGCCCCGCGAGGTTCGGTGCGGTGACCGCGCCGATCGTCGTCGCCCACACCACCAGGGAGAGCTGCCGGCCCCTGCGGTGCGGCTCGGCGAGGTCGACGGCGGCGTACCGGGCCTGGAGTCCGGCCGTGCTCGCCCCGCCGAACAGCAGCATCCCGGCGAAGAGCAACGGCACCCAGCCGAGCGCGGCGGCGACCACGACCACTACGCCACCGACGGCGCCGACCAGGTAGGCCAGCGCCAGGCCGGGGCGACGCCCGTACCGGTTCATGATGCCCACCACGGGTACGGCGAGCAGCGCCCCACCGACCACGGCGGCGCTCTGCGCCAACCCGGAGACGGTCACGCCGCCGAGGCGGGCCGCGAGCAGACCGCCCACCGCGATGCCGATGGTGATCCCGATTCCGCCGATCACCTGGGTGCCGGCCAGCAGTCGCAGGGTGCGCCGCTGCACCCGGGCGGTGTCGACCGGCGGTGGGCCGGTCACCATGGGCGACGCGGTCGAGGAGATCATCACGGATGTCCCCGGGTCAGCAGCCGCCCGGCGACGGTGAGGTCGGCGACCAGCCCCCGGTAGGCGACGTCGCGGTCGTCGGCCCGCAGCACGGCCGAGGGGTGGATGGTGGCCACCAGCTCGGCCGGCGCGTCCGGGAAGTCCCCGACCCGCTGGGCCGAGTCCGGCCAGGGCATCGGCACCCCACGCGAACGGGTGACCCGGAAGGACGGACCGAGCAGGGCCTGCCCGGCGGTCGCGCCGAGCACCACGATCACGCGCGGACGCAGCTTCGCGAACTCCGCGACCAGCCAGGGTCGGCAGGCGGCGATGTGCACCCGGTCCGGCGTCTGATGGATCCGCCGTCGACCGCGCAGCTCGAACCGGAAGTGTTTGACCGCGTTGGTCAGGTAGATCTGGTCGACCGGGATCGCCGCGTCGTCGACCGCGCGGCGCAGCAACCGGCCGGCCGGGCCGACGAACGGCAGACCCTGCTGGTCCTCGACGTCGCCGGGCTGTTCGCCGACCATCACCACCCGGGCGTCGGGCGCGCCCCGGCCGAAGACCACTTGGCTGGCGTCCCGGTGCAGTTCGCAGCCCCGGCAACCGGCGGCGGCGCTGCGCAGGGCGGCGAGGTCGGCGGCGTCCGTGGGAACGTAGCGGTCCGCGCCCGTCGTGGTCTGCTGTGTGGTCACCGGACCTTCATACCGCTCCGACCTCACCGCCCGACACCCGGCCTGTGCGCCGGTGTACGGACCTGCCCGACCGTGGCCGCCTGTGCGATCGCGGCCGCCAGTGCGGGGACGGCCGGGTCGTCGAGGCTGCTGACCGTGACCCGGATGCCGGGCGCGCTGCGCAGCCGGTGCCGCGAACCCGGGGAGACGCAGTAGCCGGCGGCGTGCAGGGTGGTGACGGCGTGCAGCTCGTCGGGGACGGGGATCCACACGTTCAACCCGCTGTCGCCGTGGCTGGCGACGCCGAGCCGGGTCAGCGCGGCGCGCAGCGCCTGCCGGCGGTGCCGGTACGCCGTACCGGCCGCCGCCACCGTCGCGGCGACCTCGCGGTCGCGCCACAGCTCGGCGAGCAGCCGCTGCAGCACGGTGGAGACCCAGCCGGCGCCGATGCGGGCCCGGCCGACGACCCGGCCGACGGTGGCCTCGTCGCCAGCGAGCACCGCCACCCGCAGGTCTGGCCCGTACGGTTTGCTGGCCGAGCGGAGGAAGGCCCACCGCCGGCTGGCCCCGGCCAGCACCTGCGGCGCGGCGTCGGAGAGCTCGGCGGCGTGGTCGTCCTCGATGAGCAGGACGTCCGGGCCGGACCGCAGGGTGGCGCGCAGAGCCGCCGCCCGGTGCGGGCCGAGGACCGCGCCGGTCGGGTTCTGGGCGCGGGTGGTGACCACGACGGCGGCCGCGCCGGCGGTCAGTGCCTGACGCAGGCCGGCGTCGGTGGGGCCGGAGTCGTCGACCGGCATCGGCACCGCGGTGAGGCCGAGGGCGGCGACCAGGTCGAGCAGGTCCGCCCAGCCGGGGTCCTCCACCGCCACCCGGTCGCCCGGCCGCAGGTGGCTGGTCAGGAGGCGTTCCAGGCCGTCGAGGGCACCGCTGGTGAGGGTGAGGGCTCCGGGCGGCAGGCCGACCTCGGCGAGGCGCTCGGTGGCCAGCGCCGTGACTTCGGGGAGTACGCCGGCGTCGGCGTAGCCGGCGGTGGCACCGTCGCCGGCCAGTTTCCGGGCCACCTCGGCCAGCGGTCCGGCGAGGCCGGGCAGCAGTCGGCGGTCGGGTTCGCCGGTGGACAGGTCGAGCCCGCCGGGTGGTGGGCCGGGTCGTGGGGCGGACCGGGGTCCGGCGACCGGCGGCCGGGGCCGGATCCGGGTGCCCCGGCGACCGGCGGCGTCGACGATGCCGCGGTGCCGCAGTGTCTGGTACGCCCGGGCGACCGTGGCGGGGCTGACCCCGAGCGCGGCGGCCAGGCTCCGGACCGCCGGCAGCGGGTCGCCGGCGGCCAGTTCGCCGGTACGTACGCCCGCTTCGACGCTGGCGGCGATCTCGATGGCGGTGGATCCGCTCGGCTGATAACGTACTGCCACAGTCTGAAGATTGTACTAGTACGAAATCGGAGCAGCCGATGTACCCCCGTACCGCCCGCACCACGGCAGCCCGCGACCGCGACCGGATCAGCTATGAACGCCACGCCGCCCACCGGATCCTGGACGAGGCGTACCACTGCTGCCTGACCTTCGTCGTCGACGGCGCGCCACGCGCCCTGCCCACCCTGCACGTCCGCGTCGACGAAACGCTCTACCTGCACGGATCCACCGGCAGCACCCCGCTGCTCGCCGCCCGAGGGCCCGACGGGCTCGCGGTCTGCGTGGCGGTCACCCTGCTCGACGGGCTGGTCTACGCCCGGTCCCAGTTCCACCACAGCGCCAACTACCGGTCCGTGGTGGTGCACGGCACCGCCCGACTGGTCACCGACCCCGACGACAAGCGCCGGGCGCTCGACGCCCTGGTCGACAAGGTCGGTCCCGGTCGCAGCGCCGACGCCCGACCGCCGAGCCGCAAGGAACTCGCCGAGACGGCGGTCCTCGCCGTCGGCCTCGACGAGGTGTCGGTGAAGTCGCGCAGCGGCGCGCCGATCGACGACCCGGCCGACCTGGCACTGCCCTACTGGGCCGGGGTGGTGCCGCTGCGTACCGTCGCCGACCCGGCGCAGCCGGCGCCCGGGGTCA
Source organism: Solwaraspora sp. WMMA2101 (assembly GCF_049179175.1). Classification (NCBI taxonomy): domain Bacteria; kingdom Bacillati; phylum Actinomycetota; class Actinomycetes; order Micromonosporales; family Micromonosporaceae; genus Solwaraspora; species Solwaraspora sp. WMMA2101. The sequence continues at coordinate 1,210,427 of NZ_JBMHMA010000006.1, forward strand.
CCGGCCCGACCCCGGCGTACCTGCCCGGCGTCGCGCCCGAGCCGGCCGCCGTCCCGGCCGCTGAACCGGCCGCTGAACCGCCCACCGTGCCGCAGGACACACCGTGACCAGCGACAAAACCGCTCGCCCCGGAGCCCGGCGGTAGGCGAGGATGGCCGGCGTGCTGGGCATCACCGACATCTGGACCTACGTCCTCGGTACCGTGGCGATCATCCTGCTGCCGGGACCGAACTCGCTGTTCGTTCTCTCCACCGCCGCACGTCGGGGCGTACGCTACGGCTACCGGGCCGCCGGGGGTGTGTTCCTCGGTGACACGGTGCTGATGGTGCTCTCCGCCGCCGGGGTCGCCTCGCTGCTCAAGACCCACCCGACCCTCTTCACGGTGATCAAGTACGCGGGGGCGGGATACCTCACGTACGTCGGATTCACGATGCTGCGGGGGGGCCTGGCGACGGTGGCGTCGACGCGACGACCCGCAGGCGCCCCGACTGGTGGACGCCGCCGAGCCGGCCGCGGTCCGGCACCCGTTCCGCCGGGCGACCGTGATCAGCCTGCTCAACCCGAAGGCGATCCTGTTCTTCGTGTCGTTCTTCATCCAGTTCGTCGACCCGGCCTACCCGTACCCGGCGCTGTCGTTCCTGCTGCTCGGCCTGATCGCACAACTGTTCAGCGTGGTCTACCTGACCGTGCTGATCTTCACCGGCACGTACCTGGCGATGCAGTTCCGCCAGCGACGCCGGCTCGCCGCCGCCGTCACCAGCGGCATCGGCGCGCTCTTCCTCGGTTTCGGCGTCAAACTCGCCACCGCCAGCGCCGGCGCGGCCTGACGACCCACGGTGCCGGCGGGTTCAGCGCAGCCGACGCCCCCGGGCGGCGGTGTCCGTCTCGTCGTCGAACTCGCCGATGACCTCCTCCAACAGGTCCTCCAACGCCACGAACCCGACCGGCCGGTCGGCGCCCGCACCGTTGGTGACCAACGCCAGCTGGACCTGGTCGGCGCGCATCGCGGCGACGGCCTCGGTCACCGTGGCGGTCGCCGGCAAGGTGAACGGCCGGCTCATCAGGGTCTCCGCCGTCGCGGCCCCACCCCCGGCGTTGGCCAGCACCGCGTCCCGTACGTGCACGATGCCGATCAGGTCACCGGCGTCGCCGGCGACGACCAGCCGGGACCGCCCGCTGCCCCGCGACGCCGACTCGACCTGATCTGCGGAGTCCGTGCGGGCCACGGCGACGACCTGCTCCACCGGCTGCATCACGTCGCGCACCGTGATCCGCTCCAGCTGGAGCATCTTCGCCAGCAGTTCATGCTGGTCGGGCGGGAGCAGCCCGTGTTCGCGGGACTGCTCCAGCAGGATCCGCAGCTCCTCCGGGCCGTGCACCTGGGCCAGCTGGTCCTGCGGCTCGACCCGGAACACCCGCAGTACGGCGTTGGCGATCGCGTTCAATCCGAACAGGATCGGCCGGGAGACCCGGGCGAAGGCCCGGAACGGCAGGGCCAGCAGCAACGCCGACCGCTCGGGATGGGTGATCGCCCACGACTTCGGGGCCATCTCCCCCACCACCAGGTGCAGGAAGACCACCAGCGCCAGGGCGAACAGGAACGCGATCAGGTGACTGGCGGCGTACGGCAGGCCGGCCGCCTCCAGCCAGGGCGCGACCAGCCGCTCGACCGCCGGCTCGGCCAGCGCCCCCAGCCCGAGGGTGCAGACCGTGATGCCGAGCTGGGCCCCGGCGAGCATCAACGACAGCTCCCGGGAGCCGTCGACGGCGGCCCGCGCCGCCCGCGACCCGGTCGCCGCCGCCTGCTCCAGCCGGTACCGCTTGCTGGCCACCAACGCGAACTCGGCGGCCACGAAGAACCCGTTCAGCGCCAGCAGCAGTACGGAGGTCAGCAACGCCCAGCCGGTGCTCATCCGATCACCTCCACCCGGACCGAGTCCGGGACGTGCCGGTCCACGGTCAGCACGTGCAGCACCGCGCGCTGGCCGGCCCGGTGACCGTTGCCGGCGGTCGCCTCGTCGAGGTCGATCGAGATCCGGTCACCGACCTCGGGCACCCGGCCCAGCTCCCGCATCACCAGACCCGAGAGGGTGTCGTACTCCGGGGCGGTCGGCAGACCGATGCCGGTGGTGTCGGCGACCTCGTCGATGCGCCACCGGGCCGGCACCAGCCAGGACCCGTCGGCCTGCCGGGTCGGCGTGGGCTCCTCCGGGTCGTCCTCGTCGCGGATCGGGCCGACCAGCTCCTCGGCGATGTCCTCCAGGCTGATCACCCCGGCGAACCCGCCGTACTCGTCGACCACGCAGGCCAACTGCCGGTGGCCCTTGCGCAGCCGGTCCAGCACGGCGGGCAGCGGCAGGGTCTCCGGCACCAGCAGCGGCGGGACCATCACGGCGGCGACCGTGGTGCTCGCGCGCTCGGGCGGCGCGACGGTGAGCACGTCGGCGATGCTGGCGATCCCGACGACGTCGTCGACGCCGTCGGAGCCGTGCACGGGGAACCGGGAATGGCCGGTGGCCAGCAGCTCGACCAGGTCGGTGACCGGGGCGTCGACCCGTACGGTGTGCACGTCGACCCGGGGCACCATCGCCTCCCCGGCGGTGAGCTGCCGGAAGTGCAGCCCCCGGTCGAGCAGTGTCGACATCGCCGAGTCGAGGTGCCCCTCCTGGCGTGACTCGGCGATGATCTGGCCGAGGTCCTCGGCGGTGGCACCGCTTGGCAGTTCCTCGATCGGGTCGATGCCGACCCGGCGCAGCAGCCGGTTGGCGGCGATGTCGAACATCCGGATCAGCGGCCCGGCGACCGCGAGGTAGATCAACGTCGACCGGCTCAGTGCCCGGGCCAGCGATTCGGCGCGGGCCAGAGCGAGATTCTTCGGCGCCAGCTCACCGAGGACCATCTGCACCACCGTGGAGATGACCAGTGCGAGGGCGATGGACAGGGTCAGGCTGGCAGCCGCCGGTACGCCGACCCCACCGAGCAGCTCGGACAGGCCGGCACCGAGGTACGGCTCGGCCACGTAGCCGACCAGCAGGGCGGTCACCGTGATGCCCAGCTGGGCACCGGAGAGCATGAACGACAGCCGGCTGGTCACCCGCAGCGCCCGGGCCGCCGCCTGGTCACCCTGGTCGGCCAGGGTCCGCAGCCGGCCCCGGTCGACGGCGACGTACCCGAACTCCTGAGCGACGAAGTAGCCCGTCGCCACGGTCAACACGACGATCAGCAACAGACCGAAAGCGATCAGCACAGGCGACTCAGCGCTCCGCCGACCGGCGACGGGGACAACGGCAGCCGGGTCTCACCCGGCTCGCTACTGCTGCCCTCCTGGGCAGGAGCGTCGGTCATGGCGGGATTATATAGCTGAATCGACCTGGTTCAGCTGGGCTGACGGCCCGGCGTCTCGTCGCGGATCCCGGCCGCCTCGTCGACGATCAGCAGATCCCGGCGCATCAGGTCGGCCCGGTAGGCGGCCCGGCAGATGATGTGGGCAGCCACCGGCGCGGTCATCATCTGGAAGACCGCCACCAACACCAGGGTGGCCAGCTCCGTACCGCTGGACAACCGCAGCGCTAGGCCGGAGAGCATCAGCAGCAGACCCAGCACCTGAGGCTTGGTCGCGGCGTGCATCCGCGACGCGACGTCGGGAAACCGCAGCAGACCGATGGCAGCCGCCACGCTGAGCAGCGCGCCCCCGATCAGGAACACCCCGGACAGTACGGTCACGACAGCGGTCACTGTTCCTCCCGACGCTCGGCCGCCGCGACCGCCGCCGAGCGGGCCGCCACGAACCGGACGATGCTCACCGTGCCGACGAAGCCGAGCAGCGACAACACCACCAGCACCGGCAGGGTGGTGGCGTGCTGGTTGATGGCGGCCTCGGCGGCGATGCCACCGACGATGATCGCGATCAGTACCTCGGCGGCCACGACCCGGTCCAGCAGGGACGGGCCACGGATGATCCGGCCGACGGCCAGCAGGGCCGCCGTACCCAACGCGACGGCGACCACGACGGCGACCGCGCTCATGCGACCTCTCCTCTCGCCGGTGCCGGCAGGTCGAGTTGGCGGACCTCGTCGGCCGAGCCGACCGCGCGCACGATCCGGGCTTCCAACGCGAGCACCTTCTCCCGGGCCCGTTCGACGTCGCGCACGTCACGCACGTCGAGTACGTGGACGTAGAGCGTGCCGCTGGCCGGGTCGGCCTCGGCGACCAGGCTGCCGGGCACCAGCGACAGCGCCTCCGCCGTCAGCGTCAGGTTCAGATCCGTGCGGACCCGCAACCGGACCGCGATCACCGCGCTGCGCGGCACGTGCCCGAACCGGACGGCGGTCCAGGCCACCTGGGCGCTGGCCACCAACAGGTCGATCAGGAACCGACCGAGGAAGCGCAGTACGGCCAGCGGCCGGACCCGCCCTTCGAAGGCCACCGGCGGCAACGGGAACACCGTGATCACCACCAGCGCGACCAGGGTGCCACCGATCAGGTTGCCGACCGACAGGTCACCGTAGAACAGGTTCCAGAGCGCCACCAGTGCGGCGACGGCGATCAGTTGGCTGCGCCACCGGGCGGCCTTGGTGACGGGACTCATGGGGCTCCCTGCGGGAATACAGCTTCGACGTACGGGGTGCGGTCGACCAGGTTGGCCGCCGCTTCGGTGCTGATCTGGAACAGCGGCCCGGCCAGCACCGTCAGCGCCAGCCCGAGGACGACCAGGGCGGTCGTCGCGCCGACCAGCAGCGGAGGCATCGGCTCCACCGCCCCGGGACCGCCCGCCGCCAGCGGCGTGGAGTCCGAATCGGTCGACGGCACCCGGACCGCGACCGGCGCGGCGGTCGCGGTACCCGATGACGCGACGGTCGACGTACCCGTCGGCGCGGCGGTCGGGCCGCCCGCGACGACCGGCCGGGAGCCCGTCGACGCGTCCTGCCGCCAGGCCCTGCCCAGGAGCGGTTCGGCCTCGGACTGGGCGTCACCGGACACGGCGTCCGGCGCCGGCTTGCGCCAGAACGCCAGATTCCACACCCGGGTCACCGCGTACAGGGTGAGCAGGCTGGTCACCGTGCCGCCGGCGACCAGCGCCCAGGCCAACGGGCCGCCGTCAGCGACGCCGGCCTGCAGCAGACCCAGTTTGCCGAGGAACCCGGAGAACGGCGGAATCCCGGCCAGGTTCAATGCCGGCAGGAAGAACAGTACGGCGAGCAGCGGTGCCGCGCGGGCGAGCCCGCCGAGACGTTCCAGGTTGGTGCTGCCACCCCGGCGTTCCACCAGTCCGGTCGCCAGGAACAGGGTGGTCTGGATGGTGATGTGGTGCACCACGTAGAAGATCGCCGCGGCCAGCCCGGCGGCGGTGCCGAGTGCCACCCCGAACAGCATGTAGCCGATGTGGCTGACCAGGGTGAACGACAACAGTCGCTTGATGTCGGACTGGGCGACCGCACCCAGGATGCCGACCACCATCGTCAACAGGGCGACCACCAGCAGCATGTCCCGGGTGCGTCCGCCGGGGAACAACAGGGTCTCGGTACGGATGATCGCGTACACGCCGACCTTGGTCAGCAGGCCGGCGAAGACGGCGGTGACCGGCGCCGGCGCCGTCGGGTAGCTGTCCGGCAGCCAGGCCGACAGCGGGAACACCGCGGCCTTGATGCCGAACGCCAGCAGCAGCATCAGCTGCAGCACCAGCCGCAGATCGTCGGGCAGGCCGTCGAGTCGCGCGGCCAGCTGGGCGAGGTTCACCGTACCGGTGGCGGCGTAGATCAGCCCGATCGCGGTCAGGAAGATCACCGACGACAGGATGCTGACCACCACGTACGTCGTGCCGGCCCGGATCCGTACCTCCGTGCCGCCGAGGGTCAGCAGTACGTAGCTGGCCCCGAGCAGGATCTCGAAGCCGACGTACAGGTTGAACAGGTCGCCGGAGAGGAAGGCGTTGGTCACCCCGGCGGTCAGGATCAGGTACGTGGGGTGGTAGATGGCCACCGGGGTGCTCTCCCGGCCGTCGGCCCGACCCTCGCCGATGGAGTAGAGCAGCACGCACAGCGTGACGGCGGTGGAGACGACCAGCATCAGCGCGGCGAGCTGGTCGGCGACCAGCGCGATACCCAACGGCGCCGGCCAGCCGCCCACCAGGACCACCTGTGGACCGTGCAGGTGCGCGGTGACCAGCAGGGCCAGGGCCACCCCGAAGGTGACGGTGAGGACCGCGACGCTGGTGGTCCGCTGCGCCCGCGGGTGCCGGGCCAGCACCAGGGTAATCCCCGCACCGAGCAGCGGCAGGATCACCGGCAGGGGCACCAGAAACGTCACTTGCCGCTCCCTTCGAGATCGCCGGCGCGGGCCGGGGACTGGCGTGGCGCGCTGATCGCGTCGATCGGGTCGGTGTCGTCGTCCTCGTCGTCCTCGGCGTCGTCGTCGGCGTTCGGGCCCTGGTCGGCGACGGCCCGCTGCATGATCTGGCGGTCCTCCAGGTCGTCCTGTACCTCGTCGTGGCCGAAGAGCAGCCAACTGCGGTACGCCATGGCGAGCAGGAAGGCGGTGAGTCCGAGGGTGATCACGATGGCGGTGAGGATGAGCGCCTGGGGCAGCGGATCGCTCATCTCCTCCTGCGGGGTGACCTCGGCGATCGGCGCGCCGCCGGCCCGGCCGCCCAGCAGGATCAGCAGGTTGGCACCGTTGCCGAGCAGGATCACCCCGAGCACCACCCGGGTGAGGCTGCGTTCCAGCAGCAACGTGACCCCGGCGGCGAAGAGCACCCCGACGACGAGGACGAGTACGAGGTTGGGTGTCATGTCAGCTCCTCGATCCGACCGGCTCGGGGTCGCCGACACCGTCGGTGATCTCGTTCGTGGGCGTGTCGTCGACGTCGACGTCCGGTTCGGCCGACCGGGCGATCTGGCGGTCGACCTCGGCACCCAGGCTGCGCAGGATGTCCAGGACCAGGCCGACCACGATCAGGTAGACGCCGACGTCGAAGAAGAGCGACGTCACCAGGTGCACCTTGCCGATGACCGGCACGTGCAGATCGACGATGGCGCTCTGCAGGACGTCGCCGCCGACCAGGATCGGGCTGAGCCCGGCACCGACGGCGAGGAACAACCCGACCCCGAGGACCAGACCGGCGTCGACCGGGGCGGCCTCGTTGAGCTCGTACCGTCCGCCGGCGAGATACCGCACGGCGAGGGCGAGGCCGGCCACCAGTCCGCCGGCGAAGCCGCCGCCGGGTGCGTTGTGCCCGGAGAAGAGCAGGAAGATCGAGTAGACCAGGACCGCGTGGAACAGCAGCCTGGTGATCACCTCGAAGATGATCGACCGGCCACGGGGCGCCTGGGTGGCGCCGCCGCGCAACCAGATGCGTGCCCGCCGGGACCGCGCCGGTGGTCCGCCCGTCGATGGCTCGGCTCCGCCGGCCGGCCGGGGGCCCGGCCCGCCGGCCGGGGCCTCGACACTGGCCCGCCGGGGGCCCGGACCGGTACGGGGCCGTAGGAATACCAGGCTTGCCACGCCGGTGGCGGCCACGACCAGTACGGAGATCTCGCCCATGGTGTCCCAGGCGCGGATGTCCACCAGCGTCACGTTGACCACGTTGCGCCCACCGCCGTACTCGACGGCCTGCTCCGGGAAGGCGTCCGAGATCGGTGCGGCCTCCCGGCCGCTGACCGCCGCCGCCGCCATCCCGGCCATCACCGCGCCGACGGCCACCCCGAGCGCGATCCGGGCGTAGCGGCTCGACCGTAGCGGTCGTTCCGAGAAGTAGATCGGCAGCCGGCGCAGCACCAGCACGAACACGACGATGGTGATGGTCTCCACCAGGAACTGGGTCAGCGCCAGGTCCGGCGCGCCGTGCAGGACGAACATCAGCGCGGTGCCGTACCCGGTGACACCGGCGAGGATCACCGCCTTGAGTCGACGCTGCGCGCGTACCGTCGCGATCGCGGCGACGACCATCACGGCCGCGACCGCGACCTGCACCGGCGTGTCGTACCACCGCCACTGTTCCAGCCACGGGCGGTTGACCAGCAGCGCTCCGCCGGGCACGGCCACCAGGACCAGCAGGATGATGCTGAGGTACTGCGGCAGCGAACCCCGCTGGGTGGCACCGGTGACCTCGACCGAGAGCCGGTCCAGTCCGTGGGTGGACTGGGCGTACACGGTGGACCCGTCGGTGGGGGCGCGCAGCCGCCGCTGGATGGTCGCGACCCGGTCGCGCAGCACGAACAGCACCGCGCCGGCGGCGAGCGCGACCAGGGACAGCCCCAGAGCGGGGGTGAACCCGTGCCACAACGCCAGGTGGTAGTCGCCCGGTCCGAACAGGCCGGCGTACGGCGCGAGGATCTCGTCGACGGTGGCGGCCAGCGGGCCGAGGGCGAGACCGGTCAGGGCGAGGACGCCGACCGGGACGACGAAGGTCGCCCCGACCGGTGTGCTCGCCGTCGGTTCCTGGCCGGGTTTGCTGGCGAACGCACCCCAGACGAACCGCGCGCTGTACGCGGTGGTGAGCACCGCGCCGAGCACGATCAGCGCCAGGACCAGCGGATCCGGGGCGAACGCCGCCAGCACTGCTTCCTTGCCGACGAAGCCGAGCAGCGGTGGCACCCCGGCCATCGAGGCGGCGGCCAGCACGGCGGCGACGGCGACGAGCGGCATCCGCCGACCCAGCCCGCTCAGCTCGGTCAGGTCCCGGGTGCCGGCACACTTGTCGACGATCCCGACGACCAGGAACAGGGTGGCCTTGAACAGGGCGTGGGCGAGCAGCATGGTGATTCCGGCCAGTGCCGGATCACGGTCGCCGGCACCGGCGACCACCATCAGCAGGCCGAGCTGGCTCACGGTGCCGTAGGCCAGGAGCAGTTTCAGATCGGTCTGGCGCAGCGCCGCCCAGCCACCCACCAGCATCGTCGCGGTGCCGGTGACGACGATCAGCCAGTACCACCAGGGGTTCGCCGCATACACCGGGGACAGCAGCGCCACGAGGTAGACGCCGGCCTTGACCATGGCAGCGGCGTGCAGGTAGGCGCTGACCGGCGTCGGGGCCGCCATGGCGGCCGGCAGCCAGAAACTGAACGGGAAGATGGCCGACTTGGACAGCGCGCCGACCAGGATCAGCACCAGCGCGGCCGCCAGGTAGCCGCCGGACGGCGGCGTGCTCTCGACGATCTGCGACCAGCGGTACGTCCCGGCCTGCTCCCCGAGCATGATGAACCCGATCAGCATGGCGAGTCCGCCGAGGGTGGTCACGATCAGCGCCTGGGCGGCCGCCCGACGGCTGGCCCGTTTCTCCGGGTGGTGGCCGATGAGCAGGTAGGAGAAGACCGTGGTCAGTTCCCAGAAGATGTAGAGCAGAATCAGGTCGTCGGCGATGACCAGGCCGAGCATGGCTCCGGCGAAGCCGACGAAGACCGCGGTGAAGCGGCCGAGCCCGGGCTCGTCGGCGGGGAAGTAGCGGGCGCAGTAGATGAGCACCAGGGCGCCGACCCCACCGACGAGCAGCACCATCAGCCAGGACAGGGTGCCGGTACGCAGGGCAAGGTCGAGCCCCAACTGCGGGACCCAGGGGTAGGTTTCCTCGATCGGGCCGTCATCGCGTACCGCCGAGGTGTTGGCCAGTGCCCAGACGAACGCCGCACCCGGCGCGGCGGCCACCAGGTAGCAGGCACGCGGACCCCACCAGCGGACCAGAAGCGGCGCGATCAGCGCGGTCACGAGATGGACGATCAGCAGGACCAGCACACAGGGCTCCAGGTAGGTGTCGTCGCGGGCCGTCGGCCCGGGTCCGTTGACAGATTCGCATGGTTGGCGCGGCGGGAGGCGCCGGACGGCGTGTCGCCACCATGCGACGCGCAAGCTGTCCGGCCTGCCCTGCGAGGGTGCGGTGTCGGTGAGTCGGACACCGAGCGGTGCCGGCCGGGTCAGCTCGAGGTAGTGGCCAGGTCAGGCTGGGGTCGGCCGGGTGGTGCCCGGCTGCCGTTGCAGCGGTGGGTGCCCCGGGCGACGTGGTCGCTGGATCGGCGATGAACGCACCCCGCGCCGGTCTCCGGCCCGGACGGCCAGTCCGCGGCGAGTGCCGGGGCCAGCCCGGCCTGGTCGCCGCCAGCGGACCGGGGGCGGTCGTCGACGTGTTGCCGGTCGTCGCGCTCAGTGGCGGCGTCGTCGGCTCCGCTGCGCCCACCGGGCGAGATCGTCTGGTGCAGCAGGGCGGCACCGATGGAGGCCGGACCGGCGGCGATGGCAACGGCGGGTACGGCCACCGAACCGGCACCATGCACGGCGGTACCGGTCAGCAGGAAGAGCAGCGCGATGGCGACCCAGCGGGGGCATGACAGGCGGCGGATTCGCACCATCGTCGCCCCCCTCCACGCAGTTGTCGTCCCCGCTACCCTACCGGCCCACGGTCACCGGCCCCCGACCGTCGGGACCTGGATGGTAAGCCATCCTACGTGGTTGGGCAGTTACATCGCGGTTACCGACGCGTGGCGGGCACCGGACGGACCGCTACTCAGTCCATGATGGCTGGTCCGGGCGCGACCGACGGAGTGGGGCGCACGGCGGCGACGGCCGGGATCTGCAACAGGCCGCCGCGACCGGCCAGCACCATGTAGTAGTGCACCGTCGCCCGGACCCTTGCCCGGTCCGCCGCACTCGCCGAGGCGCTGTTCACCACCAACGCACGAAGCGCCTCGACGACGGGCTCCACCATCGCGGCGTCCGGGCCGGGATGCCGCAGCCGCAGCAGGGCGGCGAGCCCGTCCACCCGACGGAGCAGCACCTCGGTGTCGTGGTGCAGGCCGCGCTCGACGACGGGCATGGGGGTACTCCTCAGCAGACCGGATGATGACCGAAAGTTACTGCATAACTACTAAGTCGGGCAAGTCCGGTGTGCCGACTTCACCATGTTTTTTCGCCCTATGGTGGTCTCGGGTACTGAACTGTCAGATCCAGCAGGCAGGATGAGGCTATGGTCCTGCAGCGGTTCGGTGCCGCCACCCGGGAGTGGTTCGGCAGCGCCTTCGCGGCACCGACAGCCGCCCAGCAGGGCGCATGGGAGGCGATCAGCGACGGCCAGCACGCTCTCGTCGTCGCACCGACCGGGTCCGGCAAGACCCTCGCCGCCTTCCTCTGGTCGTTGGACCAACTGCTACGGACGCCCCCGCCGGCCGATCCCCGGCACCGTTGCCGGGTGCTCTACCTCAGCCCGCTCAAGGCCCTCGCCGTCGACGTCGACCGCAACCTACGTACCCCGTTGGTCGGCATCGGGCAGGCCACGGCCCGGCTCGGTCTGCCCGCGCCGACGGTCACCGTCGGGGTACGCACCGGCGACACCCCGGCGGAGCAGCGTCGTGCCTTCGGCAAAGCGCCACCGGACATCCTCATCACCACCCCGGAGTCGCTGTTCCTGCTGCTGACCTCGGCCGCCCGGGAATCGTTGCGCGGCGTGCAGACGGTCATCGTCGACGAGGTGCACGCCGTCGTCGGCACCAAACGCGGCGCGCATCTGGCGCTGTCACTGGAACGGCTGGACGCGCTGCTCGCCGCGCCGGCCCAACGGATCGGGCTGTCGGCCACCGTACGGCCGGTCGAGGAGACCGCCCAGTTCCTCGGCGGCCGGCATCCGGTCCGGGTGGTCGCCCCACCCACCACGAAACTCATCGACGTCAGCGTCCAGGTCCCGGTGCCCGATCTGGCCCACCTCGACGAGCAGCCCGACGGTGACGACGACGCGCCGGGCCGTACCAGCCGGTCCATCTGGCCCGCCGTCGAGGAACGGGTCCTCGACCTGATCCTGCGCCACCGCTCCACCATCGTGTTCATCAACTCGCGCCGCTCGTCGGAGCGGCTCTGCGCCCGCCTCAACGAGCTCGCCGCCGACCGGGCAGCGGTGCAGGCTCCCGCCGACCAGCCGACGGCACCCACCGCCGGGGTCACGGCGGCGCAGCGGAGCACCCGGATGCCGGCGGAGATCATGGCCCAGTCCGACGCCGCCCGTGGCGCGCCGCCGGTGATCGCCCGTGCCCACCACGGCAGCGTCTCGCGCTCGGAGCGGCTGCAGATCGAGGAGGCGCTCAAGTCCGGCCGGCTCCCGGCGGTGATCGCCACCTCCAGTCTCGAGCTCGGCATCGACATGGGCGCGGTCGACCTGGTCGTGCAGATCGAGGCACCGCCGAGCGTCGCCGCCGGTCTGCAACGGGTCGGCCGGGCCGGGCACCAGGTCGGCGCACTGTCGGAGGGCGTGGTGCTGCCGAAACACCGGGGTGACCTGCTTGCCTGCACGGTCGTCACACAGCGGATGGCCGACGGTGAGATCGAACAGTTGCGGTTCCCCCGTAACCCACTGGACGTGCTCGCCCAGCACGTCGTCGCGATGGTCGCGGTCGACCCGTGGCGGCTCGACGAGCTCGCCACACTGGTCCGCCGGGCGGCCCCGTACGCCGAACTACCCGACTCGGCGCTGCACGCGGTGCTCGACATGCTCTCCGGCCGGTACCCGTCGACCGCCTTCGCCGAGCTGCGGCCCCGACTCGTCTGGGACCGCCACAGTGACCTGCTGACCGGTCGACCGGGCGCCCAGCGGCTGGCGGTGACCAGCGGCGGCACCATCCCCGACCGGGGACTGTTCGGGGTCTTCCTGGCCGGTGCCGCCCAGACCACCAGGGTCGGTGAGCTCGACGAGGAGATGGTCTACGAGTCACGGGTCGGCGACGTGTTCCTGCTCGGCGCCACTTCCTGGCGGATCGAGGAGATCACTGCGGACCGGGTGCTGGTCACCCCCGCACCAGGCCAACCCGCCCGGATGCCGTTCTGGAAGGGCGACCAGCCGGGGCGGCCGGTGGAGCTGGGCCGCGCGCTCGGTGCCCGGCTGCGCGAGCTGGGTCGGCTGGACGCCCCGACCGCGCGCGCCGCGCTGGGCACCACCGGGCTGGACGACTGGGCCACCGACAACCTGCTGCGATACCTCGCCGAGCAACGTGACGCCACCCGGGTGTTGCCGGACGACCGGACCATTCTCGTCGAGCGGTTCCGTGACGAGCTCGGCGACTGGCGGCTGGTGGTGCACAGCGTCCTCGGCGCCCAGGTCAACGGCCCCTGGGCGATGGCCATCGGTCGGCGGATCAGCGAACGGTACGGCGTCGACGCCCAGGTGCTGCCCGCCGACGACGGCATCGTCGTCCGGTTGCCCGACATGGTCGACACACCGCCCGGTGCCGATCTTGTCGTCTTCGACGCCGACGAGATCGGCCCGCTCGTCGAGGAGTCCGTCGGCGGGTCCGCGCTGTTCGCCGCACGGTTCCGGGAATGCGCCGCCCGGTCACTGCTGCTGCCCCGCCGGGATCCGCGTCGCCGGCAGCCCCTGTGGCAGCAGCGGCAACGCGCCGCTCAACTGCTCGACGTCGCCCGGGAGTTTCCCGATTTCCCGGTCACCCTCGAAGCCGCCCGGGAATGTCTACAGGACGTGTTCGACATGTCGGCCGTGACCGGGCTGATGGCCGACCTGACGACCCGTCGACTGCGACTCGTCGAGGTCGAGACCGCCCGGCCCTCACCGTTCGCCCGGTCGTTGCTGTTCGGATACGTCGGCGCGTTCCTCTACGAAGGCGATCTGCCGTTGGCCGAGCGCCGGGTCGCCGCGTTGAGCCTCGACGCGACGCTGCTCGGCGAGCTGCTCGGCCGGGTCGAGCTGCGGGAGCTGCTCGATCCGGCGGTGCTCGCCGAGACCCACCGTCAGCTGCGATGGCTCGACGGACACCGCCGGGTCCGCGACGCCGAGGACCTGGCGGAGATGTTGCGCGTACTGGGCGACCTGTCCGAGGCGCAGCTGCGCGAGCGGCAGGTGGATCCGGCCTGGCTGACGGAGCTCGTCCGGAGCCGACGCGCGATCGAGGTACGGGTCGCCGGCGAACAGCGCTGGATCCTGGTCGAGGACGCGGCGCGGCTGCGCGACGCCCTCGGCGTCGCGTTGCCGGTCGGCCTCGCCGAGGCCCACCTCGCCCCGGTCGACGACCCGCTCGATGACCTCGTCCGGCGTTACGCGCGGACCCGGGGCCCGTTCGACGCGACACAGTGCGCCCAACGGTTCGGGCTGGGCCGCTGGGTCGTCGAGCAGACGCTGCGCCGGTTGGCCGCGGCCGGCCAGGTCGTCGCCGGTGAGTTCACGATGGACCTGTCCGGGCCGCAGTGGTGCGACGCCGAGGTCCTGCGGATGCTACGGCGCCGGTCGTTGGCGGCCCTGCGTCGGGAGATCGAGCCGGTTCCGGCGGCGACGCTGGCCCGGTTCCTGCCCCGGTGGCAGCAGGTCGCCGGCACCGGGCGGGGGGTCGACGCCGTGGCGGCGGTGATCGAGCAGTTGCAGGGGGTGGCCGTACCGGCCTCAGCGTTGGAACGCCTGGTGCTGCCGGCCCGGGTGCCCGACTACACATCGTCGTATCTGGACGAGCTCTGCGCCAGCGGCGAGGTCCAGTGGGCCGGTGCGGGCGCGATCGGTGCCAACGACGGTTGGGTGAGGCTGGTCTTCGCCGAGACCGCCGCGCTGGTGTTGCCGCCCCCGGAGGCGGCACTGACCATGACCCCGGTCCACACGGCCCTGCTCGACGCCCTCGCCGACGGGCAGGCGCTGTTCTTCCGGCAACTCGCCGACCGGGTCGCCGCGGCCGCCCCTGTCGACGGACCGACGGCCACCGACGCAGCTGGCGACGGACCGACGGCCACCGATGCGCCGGGCGGTGGTGTGGCCGGACACCGGTACGACCCGGGCACGATCGAATCGGCGCTGTGGGACCTGGTCTGGGCGGGCTGGCTGACCAACGACACCTTGGCGGCGCTGCGCGCCGTGCTGGGCCCCGGCGGAGCGCACCGGTCCCGCGCCGGTCAGCCGCCCCGGACCAGGTCCCGCCGGCCGGGTCGAGGGTTCGCGGTGCGCCCGGCGGCACCGACACTCGCGGGCCGCTGGTCGCGTCTGCCGGACCGGGACCCGGACCCGACGCGGCGGGCGGCGGCGCTCGCCGACGTCCTCCTGGAGCGGTACGGCGTGCTGACCCGTGGCGCGGTGGCCGGCGAGGGCACCCCGGGCGGCTTCGCCGCCGTATATCCGGTGCTGTCCGCTCTGGAGGAACGCGGGGCGGCCCGCCGGGGCTACTTCGTCGACGGGCTCGGCGCCGCCCAGTTCGCCCTGCCCGGCGCGGTCGAGCGGCTGCGGGAGTTGTCCGGACCGGCAGCGGACCGCCCGGACGGCGACCCGATGGTGCTGGCGGCGACCGATCCCGCGAGCCCGTACGGTGCCGCACTGCCGTGGCCGCAGCGGCCGGGCGAACAGGACGGGCACCGGCCGGCGCGCAAGGCCGGCGCCGTGGTGGTGCTCGTCGGCGGCGAACTGGTGCTCTACGTCGAACGCGGCGGCCGTAGCCTGTTGCGCTTCACCGACGACGGGCAGCGGCTGGCCGTGGCGGCTCGGGCGCTGGCCGCCACGGTGACCTCCGGCGCGCTCGGTGCCATCTCGGTCGAGCGTGCCGACGGCGAACCGGTCCGGGATTCGCCGCTGCATCCCGCGCTGGCCGCCGCCGGATTCCGGGTCACCCCGCGTGGCCTGCGCCTGCGCGGCTGAGGGTGGGTTTCTCGGCCCGCCCATGTTTGGGCAGCGTCCGAGGGATGCCGATCGACCACAACGGAGTCAACCGACCGCAATCGCAGGTCTGAAACGCTCCTGTGGAAGGCTTACCGGGTGGGCCCGCACTCCGTCGACAGATGTCCCTGCTGTGGTTACCGGACCGGATGCACCACCTGCCCTGTCTGCTTCTGGACCGACGACGGCCAGGGCGACCAGGACGCCGAGGTGGTGCGTGGCGGGCCGAACGGCGATCTGAGCCTGTCCCTGGCACGGCTCAACTTCGCGATCTACGGCGCGAGCCACCAGCGCTACGCCGACATCGTCCGGTCTCCCCGACCCGACGAGTACCCGTAGCGAATTTCGCCGTTTCACAGGGTCAACAATGTGCCGACATTCTGCTACCGTCGGCACATCGTTACCCCGGCGCAACACACGCTGCGCGCCACGACGCGGTTCACGCCAGAATTTGCAGTCTGTGAGCAACTCCCTGACCTGGCGCTTGAACCGTCGGGATCATCCGAACGGACGATGCCTGTGAGTTGAGTCAAATTAGCCACAGGAAGCGATTAAATGTGGCGCAGATCCAGCAATATTCATGCTGAGAGCATTGACGGGTCAGAGGCATTCGACATACGGTTCTGATCGTTCACATACTCCTCTATGGCTTCACTCGGAGGTTGAGAAACTATGGCCCGGGCACGATCTGCGGCATCCACTCCACGCCGACTGACAGTAGTCCTGGTGGGCATGGTCGCCGGACTGCTCGCGCTGCCGGGCGTCGCGGTTGCCCAACAGTCCGGAGCGACCCAGCTCGGCGCCGCCGACATCGCGCTGCTCAACGGAGTCCGGCTGGCCGGGCTGTGGGAGATCCCCGCCGGGCAGCTGGCAGCCGAGAAGGGCAGCACGCAGCGCGTCCGTGAAGTGGGCGCCGAGATCGCCAAGCAGCACATCGAGCTGGACCTGCTGGCCGTCGAGGCCGCCAACAAACTCGGTGTTGAACTGCCCACCGACCCCACGCCGACCCAGCAGGGCTGGGTGGACGAGATGAAGGTGGCGACCGGGGCCCGGTTCGACCGGATCTTCGTCGAGCGGCTCCGCGCCGCGCACGGCAACATCTTCCCGGTCATCGGTGCGGTCCGGGCCAGCACCCGCAACGACGTCGTCCGGCAGCTCGCGCAGGACGCCAACGGCTTCGTCCAGACCCACATGACGCTGCTGGAGAGCACCGGCCTGGTCCGCTACGGCGAGTTGCCGCCGGTGGCGATGCCCGCCCCGCCGGACGACAGCCTGTTCGCGGCGGTCGCGGCAAACGCCGAGCTGGGCACCGGCATCAACTCGACCGCCGTCTGGGTGATCCTGGGTGCCGCGCTGGTGCTCGGCACCGGTGCGACCTGGGCGGTCTTCCGACGACGATACTGACGCGTGACACGACGCGGGGGTGGCGGAGGGTATCCGCCACCCCCGCGTCGTGTCACGCCCGGATCGGGCAGGATGGGATCGTGCCCGAAGGCGACACGGTCTGGAACACCGCCGAGCGGTTGCGGCAGGCGCTGGCCGGGCAGCGGCTCACCGGCAGCGACCTGCGGGTCCCGCAGCTGGCGACGACCGACCTGTCCGGCTGGCTGGTGCACGACTGCGCCAGCCGTGGCAAGCACCTGCTGCTACGCCTCGCCGCGCCGGACGACCGGCGTTACACACTCCACTCCCACCTGCGGATGGACGGCAGCTGGCGGGTCTACCGCAGCGGCGCCCGCTGGACCGGCGGCCCCGCCCAGCTGATCCGGGTGGTGCTGCGGACCGCGACGGTGGTCGCGGTCGGATACCACCTGCACGAGCTGACGATCGTACCGACGCGGCAGGAAGCGCGGCTGACCGGCACGCTCGGCCCGGACCTGCTCGGCGCGGACTGGGATCCGGCGGAGGCGGTACGGCGGCTGGCCGCCCACCCCGAGATCACCGTCGCCGAGGCCCTGCTCGACCAGCGCAACCTGGCGGGCATCGGCAACGTGTACGCCTGTGAGGTGCTGTTCCTGCGCGGCGTCGCGCCGTGGACACCGGTGGGTGCGGTGCCGGACCTGCCGGCGCTGGTCGACCTGGCACACCGGCTGCTGCGGGCGAACCGGGGCCGGCCCCGTCGCAGCATCACCGGCCTACCGGCGGCGGGCACATACGTGTACGGGCGCGCGCACCAGCCGTGCCGCCGCTGCGGTACGGCGGTACGACGGGCCGAGCTCGCCGGTCGGGTCAGCTACTGGTGCCCGAACTGTCAACCGGACCGGCGTGGCGCCGCAGCTCCGCCAAACCGGCGGCGACCCCCCGGAGCAGATCACTCGCCTCGGTGAGCCGGTGCACCGACGGGTGCTCACCGATCGCCCGGCCGTCCTCGGCGACGTAGCCGGCCGCTGCCGCGACCATGCCCTCGTAGGCGACGATCCCGGCCTGCATCTGCTCGACGAGCACCTGGTGGGAGTTGACGAGCGTGGCGTCGGTCGGGGCCAGCCGCAACGCCTTCTCCACGCTCGCCACCCGGTAGACGAGGTCGCGCAGGGACCGCTCGGCCACGGCCGCCTCCAGCTGAACCGACTCGGCCGGACCGGTCAGCCGTGGTGTCAGCTCGCCGAGGGTCCCCGCCGCGCGATCCAGCCGGGACCAGGGTTCAGCGGCGGCGGTGCCACGCAGGGCGAGCAACGCCTGCTGGCGGCGTACCTCACCGACCGCGGCCCGCCCGAGCGGGTTGCGCTCCACGGCGGCGACCAGCCGTTGCCGGGCCTGCCGCCCGGCGATGGCCGGGTCGGCCTCCGGTGGCGGTGGCTGCGCGGTGAGCGCCCGCAGATCCGACCACCGCCACGCGGCCAGCGCGGTGCTCGCACCGGCCGCGGCCGCCCAGATGGCGTCGACGGCGCTCACGCCGCCGAGTGGCAGGAGAACCGCCGTCGCGCCGCCGAAGCCACCGGCGAGCACGCTCCACCGCCGCGCGGACCGACGGAACCGGCGCAGGTTGCGAAAGTAGCGGGTACGTGGATCTGCCACCGGTTGCTCCTCCCGCCGGCCGGCCGGTCAGCGCCGCCGGCGCTCAGCTGGCGGCGCTGGCGTCACCGGCGCCCTTGTCCTTGTCCTTGGCCATCGAGGCACGCAACTGGTCGAGGCGGGCGACGCCGGCGCTGTCCGCGGCTGCGGCCTGTGCCTGGCCGGACTCGACCGCCGGGGAGGGCTGGGCCCCGGCGAGCTGCTCGCCGGCCATGCTCGCCCGGATCTGGTCCAGTCGCGACGAGCCGGCCAGATCCAGGGTGGATTTCTGCACTTCCAGCATGCGTCCCTCGACCGAGTTGCCGGCCAGCTCGGCCCGGCCCATCGCGGTGGCGTACCGCTGCTCGATCTTGTCGCGCACCTCGTCCAACGACGGGGTGTTCTTCGGTGCCGCGAGCGCCGACATCGACTCCAGCGAGGCGGCCACCGTCTCCTGCATCTTGGCCTGCTCCAGCTGGCTGAGCAGCTTGGTGCGCTCGGCGAGCTTCTGCTGCAGGATCATCTGGTTGTTCTCCACCGCCTGGCGTGCCTGGGCCGCCGCGGCCAGCGACTGGTCGTGCAGGGCCTTGAGATCCTCCATCGACTGCTCGCCGGAGACCAGCTGGGTGGCGAGCGTCTGAGCGGTCTGCTCGTACTTGGCGGCCTCGGCCTCGTTGCCCTCGGCGCGGGACTTGTCGGCCAGCACGAGCGCCTGGCGGGCCATCCCCTGCAGCCGCTCGACCTCGCTCATCTGCCGGGACAGCTTCATCTCCAGCTGCCGCTGGTTGCCGATCACGGCTGCGGCCTGCTGGACCAGCGCCTGGTGCTGTCGTTGGGCGTCCTCGATCGCCTGTTGGATCTGCACCTTGGGATCGGCATGCTCGTCTATCTTGGCGCCGAACAGCGCCATCAAGTAGCGCCAACCCTTGACGAACGGGTTCGCCATCTCCGCGGTATCCCCTCAATATCGGCGCGTACGGTCGGGTGACCTCAGGCGGGCCCGACCCGGGCAGTGGTGCGACGCACCCTCACCATCGTCCCAGGCCGACGCCACCGCGTCATGGGGCGTCAGTGGGAATTCCGCAGGGTACGCCGGTAGAGGATCAACCCTAGTGCGCCGGATCCAGTCCTGGCCAACCGAAGGGGTCGTGCGGGCACGGTACGCGGGCCGGCCGGCAGTCGTCGTGACCCGTCGCCGACGGGCCGGCGTCGACCGGACCGGCCTGGTCACGCCGCGCAGACGACGTCGCGGTCGCGACCACTGCCGGCTGGCACCCGCCGGGTCGTACGCAGGGTGGCCTTCAACGGCGAGTCGCTGCGCACCGAGACGGTCAGGCCGTCCTCGACAGCGACCTCGCCGGCCGGGTGCTCGGGATGTGGCCGCAACGGTTGACCGGACTGCTCGGGAACGGCCACCAGGACACCATGGCGCTGCTCGGCGTCGGCGACGGTGTGGCTGACGTCGCGCAGGACCTCGGAGAGTCTGGCACCCAGGGCGTCACATATGGCGGCGAGCAGTTCGCTGGACGCTTCCTTCTGCCCGCGCTCGATCTCGGAGAGATAGCCGAGACTGACGTTGGCCGCGGTGGAGACCTCCCGCAGGGTCCGGCGTTGACCCTGCCGGCGGGCGCGCAGTGCGTCACCGATGACGCGGCGTAGCAGGACCATCGCACCTCCCCCTGATCGGGACCGGCCGGCGAGTGCCGGAGGCTTCCCGCAACCTTATCCGGTAGGCCACCGATCGACACCCCACCCCGGGCCACGAATGACGTCCACGGCCGAAAAAGAGGTCACGGGTCGGTGAGCTGATTGGCCAGCAACCGCAGTGCGGCGGTGACCGTCGCGGCCCGGACGGCCTCGCGTCCGCCACCGAGGTCCAGCCGACGGACCTGCGGCGCGGTCGGCCCGGCCAGCGCGACGTAGACCCGCCCGACCGGTTTGCCGCCCTGTGACTGCGGCCCGGCCACGCCGGTGGTGGCCAGCGCCCAGTCCGCGCCGCAGCGGGTCCGGCCACCCTCGGCCAGCGCCACCGCGACGTCCGGGTCGACCGGCCCACGCTGTGTGAGCAGCTCCGCAGACACCCCGGCCAGGGTCGCCTTCAGCTCGGTGGCGTAGACGATCAGACCACCGCGGAAGACCGTACTGGCCCCCGCGACGTCGACCAGCGCGGCGGCCAGCAGCCCGCCGGTCAACGACTCGACCACCGCCAGGGTCTGCGCCCGATCCGCCAGCGCGTGCACCACCGCCGCCGCCGGGCTCCCGGTCACCGGCCGGCCGACTCCGAGATCGGTGCCGGCCGGGGCGTCACCGCCGGGATCCGAACCGGCCGGGGCGTCACCGCCGGGCAGACTCATCCGCCGCCCCCGAGCGGCGTCGGTCGCCGCAGTCGCACCGCCCGTACCACGTAGTCAAGGCCGGTCGCCACGGTGATCAACAGCGCTGCACCCATGATCCACGGGCCGACGGCGGCGAGCAGCCCCGGCAGCGGCAGCAGGTACCACGCGATCGCCGTGATCTGCAGCGCGGTCTTCGCCTTGCCGCCCCGGCTCGCCGCGATCACCCCGTGCCGCAGCACCCAGAAGCGGATCAGGGTGATGCCCAGCTCACGGATGAGTACCAGCGCCGTCACCCACCACGGCAGCAGGTCGTACCAGGAGAGCAGCACCAGCGCGGTGCCGGTCAGCGCCTTGTCCGCGATCGGGTCGGCCACCTTGCCGAACGAGGTCACCAGGCCGTACCGGCGGGCGATCCAGCCGTCGACCAGGTCGGTCGCCGACGCGACCAGGAAGGTCAGGCACGCGGCGACCCGCCAGCCCGGATGGGTCATCCCGGAGACGACCACGAACAGCACGAACACCGGTACCAGCACCATCCGCAGCCCGGTGAGGGCGTTCGCCGCGTTGACCACCGGTACCGCCGGCACGGTCGGGCGGGCCCCGGCGGAGGCGCTCGGCTCGGTCACCGGCTCACCCGGCCACGGCCGACAGCGGCCGGCTACCCGCCGTCGACGAGACCACCGCGACCGGCACCGCGGTCAGGTCCACCCCTTCGGTACCGGTGACCGTGGCGCGCACCAGGTCGCCGGCCCGCAGCCCGGCCAGCTCCACCGACGGGGTGGTGCCGGACGGTGCCGCGACGAGAGTCGTGGAGCCGTCCACCTCGGGTGCCTGGTGAGCGGCGCGGCCCTCGACGACCCCGTCGTCGACGGAGTCGACCAGCACCTCCACGGTGCTGCCCAACCGGTCCTCGGCCCGCTGGGCGCACAGTTCGTCGGCCAACGCGCTGATCCGGTCGTACCGGCGCTTGACCGTCGCCGCGCGGACCTTGCCGGGCAGGTCGGCGGCCTCGGTGCCGTCCTCGTCGCTGTAGTCGAAGACGCCGATCGCGTCCAGCCGGGCAGCTGACAGGAACCGGACCAGCTCCTCGACGTCGGCCCGGTTCTCCCCCGGGAAACCGACGATGAAGTTGCTCCGGGCACCCGCCTGCGGGGCCAACGCCCGGGCGGAGTCCAGCAGGTCCAGGAACCGCCCGGTCGAGCCGAACCGGCGCATCCGGCGCAGTACCGGCTCACTGGCGTGCTGGAAGGACAGGTCGAAGTACGGTGCGACGCCCGGGGTGGTGGCGATGGCCTCGATCAGGCCCGGGCGGGTCTCCGCCGGCTGCAGGTAGCTGACCCGGACCCGGACGATGCCGTCGACCGCGGCCAGCTGGGGCAGCAGTTTCTCCAGCAGCCGTGGGTCACCCAGGTCCTTGCCGTACGAGGTCGAGTTCTCGCTGACCAGGACCAGTTCCCGCACGCCGGTGCCGGCCAGCCAGTGCGCCTCGGCGAGCAGTTCGTCGGGGGTCCGCGAGACGAACGCCCCCCGGAACGCCGGAATGGCGCAGAACGCACAGCGACGGTCACAGCCGCTGGCGAGCTTCAGTGAGGCGACCGGGCCGGTGTCGAGCCGCCGGCGCAGCACCGCCCGCAGGTGCGCCGGGGTCCGCTCGTCGACCACGGAGTGGCCGGGCACGACGACGGCGGACTGCTGGCGGGCCACCGGGGTCAACGGCAGCAGTTTGCGACGGTCCCGTGGGGTGTGCGCGGGCAACTGCTCCCCGGCCAGCACCGCGTCGAGCCGCCGGGAGATGTCGGGATAGTCGTCGAAGCTGAGGACCGCCTGCGCCTCCGGCAGGTGCTCGGACAGCTCCCGACCGTACCGCTCGGCCATGCAGCCGGCGGCCACCACCCGGGCCCCGGTGTCGGCGGCGTCGAGCAGGGTCTGTACGGAATCCTGCTTGGCCTTCTCGACGAAGCCGCAGGTGTTGACGAGCACGACGTCGGCACCGTCGGCATCGGTGGTCACCTGCCAGCCGTCGGCGTCCAACCGTGCCGCCAACTCCTCCGAGTCGACCTCGTTGCGGGCGCAGCCCAGGGTGAGCAGGGCGACTCGCCGGCCGGGCGATGGGGCGGGGGTCGGGGCAAACGCAGACACCTGACGAGGGTACCGGGCCAGGGGCACGCGGTCTCCTGGCGGCGGCACCGGTTCATCGGCGATTCGCCGTCAGGACGGCAGCCGTCGCCAGCAGTGCTGCGGTCAGCTCGCCCCGACGCCGCGCAATCCGGCCAGCGCCTCCTCCAACTCGTCCGGTTTGACCAGCACGTCGCGGGCCTTGGAGCCCTCGGACGGGCCGACGATGCCCCGGGACTCCATCAGGTCCATCAGCCGGCCCGCCTTGGCGAAGCCGACCCGCAACTTGCGCTGCAGCATCGAAGTCGAGCCGAACTGCGAGGTCACCACCAGCTCGACCGCCTGCACCAGCAGGTCGAGGTCGTCACCGATGTCCTCGTCGATCTTCTTCTTGCTCTCCTGGGCGGCGGTGAGCACGTCCGGGCGGAACTCCGGCTCCCGTTGTTTCTTGCAGAAGGTGACGACGTCGTCGATCTCCTTCTCGCTGACCCAGGCACCCTGGATCCGCAGCGGCTTCGACGCACCCATCGGCAGGAACAACCCGTCGCCCCGGCCGATCAGCTTCTCCGCACCCGGCTGGTCCAGGATGACCCGCGAGTCGGACAACGACGACGTGGCGAAGGCCAGCCGGGACGGCACGTTCGCCTTGATCAGGCCGGTCACCACGTCCACCGACGGCCGTTGGGTGGCCAGCACCAGGTGGATCCCGGCGGCCCGGGCGAGCTGGGTGATCCGGACGACCGAGTCCTCCACGTCGCGCGGCGCGACCATCATCAGGTCCGCCAGCTCGTCGACGATCACCAGCAGGTACGGGTACGGCCGGATCTCGCGCTCGCTGCCCGGCGGCGCGCTGACCTCCCCGGCGCGCACCTTGCGGTTGTAGTCGTCGATGTGCCGTACGCCGTTGGCCGCCAGATCGTCGTAGCGCATGTCCATCTCGCGCACCACCCACTCCAGCGACTCGGCCGCCTTCTTCGGGTTGGTGACGATCGGCGTGACCAGGTGCGGGATCCCTTCGTAGCCGGTCATCTCGACCCGCTTCGGGTCGATCAGCAGCAGCCGGACCTCGTCCGGGGTGGCCCGGGTCAGGATCGAGATCAGCAGCGAGTTCAGGCACGACGACTTGCCGGCCCCCGTCGCGCCGGCGATCAGGATGTGCGGCATCTTCGCCAGGTTGGCCACCACATAGCCGCCCTCGATGTCCTTGCCGAGCGCGACCAGCATCGGATGGTGGTCGGCACCGGCGGCCCGCGAGCGCAGCACGTCACCGAGCGCGACATCCTCCCGGTCGGTGTTGGGGATCTCCACACCGACCGCGCTCTTGCCCGGGATCGGGCTGAGGATCCGCACGTCCGGCGACTTGACCGCGTACGCGATGTTGCGCGACAGCTGGGTGATCCGCTCGACCTTCACGCCGTGGCCCAGTTCGACCTCGTAGCGGGTGACGGTCGGACCACGGGTGAACCCGGTCACCGCGGCGTCGACGTCGAACTGTTCGAACACCCCCTGCAGCGCCGCGATCACCTCGTCGTTGGCCTTGCTGCGGGTCTTCGCCGGCGAGCCGGTGCGCAGCAGCTTCGGCGGTGGCAGCGTGTAGTCGCCGGACAGCCCGGTGATCGCCAACTGTTCGGCCCGGGTCGGCAGCGGCGAATGCTCGGGTGGCTCGGCCGGCTTACGGGTGGTCGGCACCTTGGCCGGTGGCCGACGCGGCAGCTCCACCGTCTCCTGCAGATCCGGCAGGTCTGCCGGATCGTCACCGGTGGTGGCGGCCGCCGTCGCGTCGGCGGGCGGGCCGGCCGGCCGGCGGCGCGGCGGGCGCTGCCGACCACGGGCCGGCCCCGGATCGTCGGCATCGTCGTCGTCGGCATCCGGCCCGGCCGGCGGCTCCCGGCCGGCGACCACGCCGGCGAGCAGACCCAGCCGTTCGGGAATCTTGTTGATCGGGGTGGCGGTGACCACCAGCAGTCCGAAGATCAACAACAGGATCAACAACGGTACGCCGACCCAGTAGCTGACCGTACGCGCCAGCACCTCGCCGACCCCGAGCCCGATCAGCCCGCCGGCGTAGTCGCGCTGCAGGTCACCGTCGGGGCTCTGGCCGATGTGCAGCAGGCCCGCGGTGCCGACGAACATCGCCGACCAGCCGACGAACCCCCGACCCCGGGGCTCCGGCTCCTCCGGCGGGTCGCGCATCAGCCGGACCGCGCCGATCAGCAGCAGCAGCGGCACCGCGACCGCGATCGCGCCGACGAACAGCCGCAGCGAGTCGGCGATCCGCGTACCGAACGGCCCGGCCGCGCCGAACCAGACCGCCATCGAGGTGAGGATGGCCAGACCCAGCAGGAACAGCCCGGCACCGTCGCGACGGTGCTCCGGCCCCAGGTCGCGGGCGGTGGCCGCCCGCCGACCGGCGGCCCGCACCGCCCACCCCACGCCGTGCGCGAGCCCCATCCAGGTGGTGCCGACCGCCCGACCGACCAGCACCGCCGGCGACGTCCGGGCCGGCCGCTTACGAGCGACCGGGCGCTTGCGCGCCGGCGTGCGGGCGCGCGAGGTCGAGGCGCCACGGGTCGTCGACCCACCACGGCGTCGACTCGGCTGAGAGGAACGGCCCGCCATAGAGTCACACCGTAACCCGGCCGCGCACCGAACCTCGCTTTTCCGGGCCGTGTCCCGGGCACACGCTGCTGCACGGCTGTGCCACCATTGCCGGTCGGTGCCCTGTGCCACCATTGCCGGTCGGTGCCGCCGTCCATCGGGTGCCCGCCCGATGCGGTCGGCGGCCCCACCACGCCCCGCGACCGCGACGGCCCCCGCCACCGCGACAACCCCGCCACCGCGACGACCCTGCCGTACCGAGAGGAACCCCCATGTCCCCGCCGGACCCAGACGACCTGCCGGACGCGCCCGTCGGTGGCGGCGAGATGCAGGTGCTGCGGCCACTGACCACCGAGTTCATCGCCGAGACGCTGCAGGCCCGGGAGTACCGGTTCCAGACCGACCCCGACGGTGACCTGGTCGGCCGATGGAACGACAACGTCATCTACTTCTCCCGCCTCGGCCCGCACGGTGAGGTGCTGCGGGTGCGGACCATCGCGGCGACGGCGTTCTCCGTGGACGACGTGCCGGCGCTGTACGCGTTCTGCAACGAGTGGAACCACGACCGGCTGTGGCCGAAGACCTTCGTCCACGTCGACGACGACGGCACCGCACGGGTCTGCGGTGAGCTGATCACCGATCTGGAGCGCGGCGTCACCCCGGCCCAACTCGACCACCTGGTCAGCTGCGGGATCTCCACCGGATGCCAGGTCGCCGAGGCCGCCGCCGAGCTGGCGACCTGACCGACATGGAGAACCGATTCCAGGTCGACCTGCGCGGCATCGTCGACCTGCTCAGCCACCACCTGTACGCCAGCCCCCGGGTCTTCGCCCGGGAACTGGTGCAGAACGCCACCGACGCGATCACCGCCCGCCGCGACGTCGACCCGGACTGGTCGGGTGGATCGGTACGCATCGAACCGACCGCCGACGGCGGGCTGCGGGTCCACGACGACGGCATCGGCCTCACCGAGCCCGAGGTGCACTCCTTCCTGGCCAGCGTCGGACGGACCTCCAAACGCGACGAGCTGGGCTTCGCCCGGCAGGACTTCCTCGGCCAGTTCGGCATCGGCCTGCTGTCCTGTTTCATGGTCGCCGACGCCGTCGAAGTGGTCACCCGGTCGGTGCGGGGCACGGCGGCGGTGCGGTGGACCGGGTACGCCGACGGGCGCTACACCACCGAGGTCGACCCCGACGCGCGCGCCGAGGTCGGCACCACCGTCACGCTGCGCCCGCGCGCCGGTGCCGAGCACTGGCTCGCCGCCGGCCAGGTCCGCGAGCTGGTCAGCGGCTACGCACACCTGCTCGACGTACCGGTGTGGTTCGCCGCGCCCGACGACGGGGTCGCGCCCGACGACGGGGCCACGGCCGGTGCCGGAGCGGTGCGGCTGACCGAGCCGCAGGCACCGTGGGAGCGTCCGTACGACGACCCGCAGGCCCGCCGCGACGCGCTGCTCGACTACGGCACCACATTGCTCGGCGCGCGGCCGATGGACGTGATCGACCTGCGGGTGCCGGAGGCCGGCCTGGTCGGGGTCGGGTTCGTCCTGCCGTCGGCGGCCACCGTCGGCCAGGGCGGGCACCGGGTCTACCTGAAACGGATGCTGCTCAGCGACAACGCCGGCAAACTGCTGCCGGAGTGGGCATTCTTCATCCGCTGCGTGGTCGACACCGCCGTCCTGCGACCGACCGCCAGCCGCGAGGCGCTCTACGAGGACGACCTGCTGGGCACCGTCCGGGAAAGCCTCGGCGAGCAGGTACGCGACTGGTTGCTGCAACTGCCGGTGCACCACCCGCAACGCCTGGCCGCGTTCCTGCGGGTGCACCACCTCGGCGTCAAGGCGCTCGCCGTGCGCGACGACGACATGCTGCGGCTGGTCGACTCCTGGCTGCCGTTCGAGACCAGCCGGGGCCTGATGCCGCTGCGGGCCTTCCGCCAGCACCTGGCGATGATCCGGTACGTGGAGACGGTCGACGAGTTCCGCTCGCTCGCTGCCATCGCCTCCGCCGCCGGTACCCCGATCGTCAACGCCGGCTACGCCTACGACGCCGAGATCCTGCACCGGCTGCCCCGGCTGGACCCGGCGGTACGCACCCGTCGGCTCGACCCGGGTGAGCTCGCCGCCCGTCTGGAGACCCTCTCCCCCGGGCAGTTGGCCGCCGCCGCCGACTTCCTGGCGACCGCCCACTCCGTACTGGCCGACCTGGACTGCGTACCGCAGTTGCGGCAGTTCGACCCGGTGACCGTGCCCGCTCTCTACGTCGTCGGCCGGGCCGCCCAGGAGCAGGACAGCATCCGACGTGGCCGGGAAGGCTCCGACGAACTCTGGTCCGAGGTGCTGTCGGCGTTCGCCGACGTCGACGTCGACCACCGCCCGGAGCTGGTGTTCAACTGGCGGCATCCGCTGATCCGCCGGTTGGCCGCCGTACCGCAGTCCCCGGCCCTGCGGCACGCCGTCGAAGCGCTCTACGGTCAGGCGCTGCTGGCCGGGCATCACCCGTTGCGTGCCGTCGACAGCGCCGCGCTGAACCGTTCCTTCCTGGCCCTGCTGGACCGGGCCTTCACCGACCCGGCGACCGGGCCGGGCACCCCCGCCGAGGAGACCCCGTGAGCCCCGAGGAGCTGATCCAGGCACTGGACGAGGCGACCGACCTGCCCGACGGCGACGGCAAGATCGCCGAGCTGGAACGCATCGCCGCGCACGCCGACGCGGCCGGGCAGACCCGGATCGGATTCGACACCCGGATGGCGTTGATCGACACGTACAACAACCACACCGAACGGTGGCGGATGCTGCCGGCGTTCGGCTGGTGCCTGCGCACCTTCGACGAGCACCCGGAGCTGTTCGAGGGGTGGGACGCCGAGCTGCTGCGCTGGTACCACAAGTGGGCGGTCGCCACGTTGCGCAGCACGCCGCAGGTCGGCCTGGCGCAGACCCAGGCGGCGCTGGACGATCTGGAGCGCCGGTTCACCCGTGACGGGCAGAGCCTGCAGGCGGTCTACAACCTGCGCTGCCGGATCGCCGACCACGTCGGTGACACCGAGCAGGCCCGGCAGTGGCTGGACCGGTGGCGCACCGCGCCCCGCGACGTCAACAGCGACTGCGCCGGCTGCGATCCGTCGCGGCAGGCCGAACTGCTGGCCGACTGGGGCGAATGGGAGCAGGCGATCGCGGTCGTCGAACCGGTGCTCAGCGGTGCGCTGGGCTGCACCGAACAGCCGGAGAAGGCCCTGGTCGCGGTGATCATGCCGTACCTGCGTCTGGGCCGGTACGCCGAGGCGGCCCAGGCGCACGTACGCGCCTACCGGCGGCACCGCCACGAACGGGACGCCTTCCCGTACCTCGCCGACCATCTGCGGTTCTGCGCGTTGACCGGCCACCACGAGCGGGGTCTGGCGATCCTCACCGAGCACCTGGAGTGGTTCGACCGGCCCTACGACGACGCGTCGGCGATGGAGTTCGCCGCCGCCGGTGCCCTGATCTGCCGGCTGGCCGGCACCGCCGGATCCGGTGCCCGCACGGTGCACCGGCCCGAGCACGGCCAGCGACCGGCCGCAGAACTGACCGTCGACGAGCTCGGCGCGCTACTGACCGAGGCCGCCACCGAGCTGGCCGGCCGGTTCGACGCCCGCAACGGCACCGACCACCAGTCCCGGCGGATCGCCGACTGGCTGGCCGCCGAACCGCTCACCGACGGCGTCGAGCTGCCCGCCGACCAGCCGGCCAGATCCGGGTACGTCGCCGAGGCGGTGCCCGCCGAAGGCACCCCGGACGTGGTCGCACCGTTGACGTTGGAGGGCATCACCGCGGCGCTCAACGAACGCGGCGACCGGTACTTCGTCGACGACGACGGTGTGGTCGGCGGCAAGTGGGGCCGGGCGGTGATCCACTTCGAACGCCTCGGTGAGCAGCGGGAGATCCTGCACACCCGGATCATCGCGGAACGGCGGCTGCCGGCCGGCCGGCTGGCCGAGGCGTACCAGTTCTGCAACGCATGGAACCACGACCGGCTGCTGCCGAAGGTCTACGTGCACGACACCGGTGAGGGTGAGCTGATCCTGGCCGGCGACGTCAGCACCGACCTGGAGCACGGCGTCAGCGGCGCGCAGCTCGCCGTACTGGTCAACGCGGCGATCCTGACCGGAGCAGGCTTCGCCGACGCCGTCGCCGAGCTGCCCTGACCGCCCCGGCCCAGCTGACCGCCACGGCGGCGGCCAGCACCAGCTGGGCCAGCCAGGCGTACCGCTCGGGGTAGATCACGCCGGACAGGTAGCGGTCGACGAACCCTTCGTCGAAGCCGACCTGTCCGGCCCGCCGGCGCGACCAGTGCTCGGCCACCGTCAGCGGACAGCTCAGGTTGGCGGCGACCACCAGCACCCCCCAGCCGGCGGCGCACAGGTGCAGCCAGATGGTGCGCGGCCACCGCCAGGCCAGGAAGCCGCCGACGGCCAGGTAGGCCAGGAAGCCGAAGTGCAGGATCAGGATGACGGTGGTCAACAGCTGGTAGCCCATGGCGGAACCTCCCCGACTGCCAGGCTACGAACGGCACCGGGCGGCCGGGAGGGTACGCGTACTCAGATCGACCAGGGTGGTGCGCCGTCCCCGGGGAGGGCGGTCCCCGGGGACGGCACGGCGGGTGGCGGTCAGTTCACCGAAAACCCGAGGAGGTAGCCACCCACGCCCTGGTCGGACCCGACCCGGTACCGGTACGACCCGGCGGGTCCGGAGAAACTCAGCTCGGTCACGGTGCCGTCGGCATCGCCCCGGGCGACGGTGCGCCAGCCGGCTGCGGTGAAGCGCTGCAGGGCGAGGTCGTACCGGGCCCCGTCCGGCGCCTGCAGGCAGGCGCTGTGCCGCCCGGCACCGGCCCGGAAGGACCGGCCGTCGGGCTGTACCTGCCGGTCGCCGACGGCGTCGAGCTCGCCCCGGCGGACCACCTCGTGCCCGGTGCACCCCTGCGACGAACCGTCGCCCGGCGGGGTCGGTGCCACGGTCGGCACGGCGGGTCCGCCGCCCGGCGGGGTGTCGGCGTCGGTGGTGGTGACCAGAGTCAGGTTGTTGACCTCGAGGATCTCGGCCAGCGGCTGGAAGAAGGTCACGCCACCGATCTGGCAGTTGCCGGAGCCACCGGAGGTGACGCCCTGCGCCTGGTCGCCGGAGAGCCAGGCACCGCCGGAGTCGCCCGGCTCGGCGCAGACGTCGGTCCGGGTCAGCCCGGTGACGGCGCCTTCCGGGTAGTTGACCGTGACGTTGCGGGCCTGGATCACGCCGCAGCGGGTGCCGGTGGTCGATCCGGACCGGCAGATGCTGGCACCGACCGGTGCTTCGGTGGCACCGGCGACCGGCAGGGTGCCGCCGTTGAAGTCGTTGATCACCGGCTGCGGGGTCCAGTCGCCGTTGACCGCGACGAAGGCCCAGTCGTCGCCGGGGAACGACGACGCCTGGAACACCCCCTGCGCCTGCTGGTTGAACCCGGTGGTGGTGTCGCCGGGCCGGCCGCAGTGGCCGGCGGTGACGAAGCCGCCGACGACGGAGAAGCCGACCGAGCAGCGCCCGCCGGCACCGATGAAGTACGGGTCGCCGCCGCGCACGTCGAACAGCGGCACCGGGGTCTCGTCGGAGACGTCGACGCGCAGCGCGTCGACGGGCACCCCGGCGGTGGCGGCGAAGTCACGGGCGGCGGCCTGCGCACCGGGTCGGGCGAGCAGCACGACGGTGTTGTCGGCGACGTCGACGTACCAGCCGGCCAGGTCGGGGTTGGCCGACCCGGCGTCGGCGTCGAGCTGGCGTTTGACCGCGTCGAGCTGTCGTTGGCTGCGCGGCACGAGCTGCGCCCGGGCGCCGCTGGCGTCGACCCGGGCGGCCAGGTCGGGGTCGGTGACGGCGACGACGAGGTCGGTGCCGTCGGCGGTGATCCAGGCGCCGCCGTACGCGTCGCCGAGGTCAGCGCGCAGGGTGGCCACGGTGCGACCGGCCCACCGCTCGGTGGCCAGCCGGGTCCGGGCGTCGGCCGTGCTGACGCCGAGGTCGCGTCCGAGAGCGGTGACGATTTCGGTGGCGGCCGGCTGCCCGGCGCCGGCCCGGTCGGTGGCCGGCTGGTCGGTACGGTCGTCACCGGCCAGCGCCGGCACCGTCACTGCGGCGAGCAGGCCCACTGCGGCCACGGTGACTCCTGCGGTGATCACCCGTCGGCGTCGCATCGCTGTCTCCTTCCGCCGCGGGCGCCGGACTTTCTGGCGCCGCGCGGTGGTACGGAGCACATCCGTCGATGGATCAATCCTCGACGATGCGAAATTTCACAGCGGGTCGGGTGAACCGGGCGGGCCGGTGCCGCGTTGACTGTGACGGCCGCACCGGTAGGGATCGGCCTCCACCCGATCCCTACCGGTCGGCGCTGTCACCGGCCGGTGAGCTGCCCCTGGCAGATCCCCCGCAGGAACGATCGCCACTGGTGGGGCCCGAAGCCCAGTTCCGGGCTGGCCGGGTCGGCCGAGTCCCGCAGCGCCGCGCCACCGGTCTCCGTCGCCGCCACCTCCACGCAGGCGTTGGTGTCACACCGGCTGCTTCGTCGCCAGCCCTGGTCGGCACGCAACATCGCAATCCCCTTTCACGATTTACACCTATTTTTCGGGAATTATGCCGGCCAAGCTGCCCGACCGATGGCTGATCCACCCAGAGTCGGTCCGGTCGGCCGGCCGGACGCGTCAACCGTCCGGGCCGCAAGGCTGGGCCTCAGTCGCGCACCACCGGCTCGCCGTCGCCCAGCGCCGCCGCCCGTTCGGCGATCAACCGGGCCGACGTCGCCTCGTCGTGGGCCGCAGCCCACAGATGGGCGAAGTAGCCCCGGTGCCGGTCGATCCGCTGCGCCGCGTGGACGATCTCGTCGATCAGGATTCCTTCGCGGTAGAGCAGCGCGTTGTCCTCGTCGCCGAAGTCCAGCAAGGTGAACGGGGCCAGCATCGCCATGATCGCGGCGTCGGCGAACGGTGCGACCCGCACCCGGACGTGCGGTGCGCGCATCTGCTGCAGCAGGTGGGCGAACTGCCGGGCCATCACCTGGGGGCCGCCGATGGTGCGCCACAGCACCGACTCGTCGAGCACCAGATGGAACTCCGGCGGGTCGGGGCGGTCCAACACGTGCTCGCGACGACGCAGCCGGGCCTCCAACCGCAGCACCCGGTCCGCCTCCGGCAGCTCGCTACGCCAGAAGTTGAGCACGAACTCGCCGTACTCCCGGGTCTGCAACATGCCGGGGATGAGCGTCGGCTGAAACACCCGGATGGCGCTGGCGTCGCTCTCCAACTGCAACAACTGCAGCATGGCCGGGGTCAGGTGCTCGCGGTAGCGGGGCTCGTCCCACCAACCACGGCGCCGGGACGTGCGGGCGTCGCGCAGCATCCGCTCGGCCCGGTCGGGGTCGACGACGCCGTAGAGCGCCAGCAACGCCCGCAGGTCCGTCGACGAGACCGTGACGTCGCCCTTCTCGATCCGGTTGACCTTGGACACCGACCAGTCCAGCGTGTCGGCCACCTTGCCCTGGGTGAAGCCGGCCGCTTCCCGCGCGCGGCGCAACGCCAACCGGAGCCGACGCCGCGCCGCCGCCGGGGACTCGCCGGGACCGGGATCGTCACGCACGCCAGGCCTTCCGGACCACGGTAGGTAACTGTCGGTCCAGTATGCCGCCAACAGGTCGCCGGGTCAGCCCCGGCGACCCGTCAGGGCGTCTTCATCCCCAGCTGTCCGTCAGACCTCCACCACGGTCGGCACGATCATCGGCCGACGGCGGTACGCGTCGTTGACCCAGCGTCCGACGATCCGGCGGACCACCTGCTGCAGCTGGTGCGGGTCGGTGATGCCGTCAGCGGCGGCCCGCCCCAGCGCCTCCGTGATCAGCGGAACCACCGCGTTGAACGCCTCCGGGTCCTCGGAGAACCCCTTCGCCGACACGGTGGGGCCGCCGACGACCTTGCCGGTGACCGAGTCGACCACCACGGTCGCGGCGATGAACCCACCGTCGCCGAGGATCCGGCGTTCGGTCAGCAACGACTCACCGACATCGCCGACGGCGAGACCGTCCACGTAGACGTACCGGCTCTTGACGTGCCCGACCAGGGTGGCGTGCCCGTCGACCAGGTCGACCACGTCGCCGTCCTCGCAGAGCACCACCCGCTCCGGGTCCAGGCCGGACTCGATGCCGAGCCGGGCATGCGCCCGCAGGTGCCGCCACTCACCGTGCACCGGCAGCAGGTTGCTCGGCCGCACCACGTTGAGCAGGTACAGCAGCTCCCCCGCTGGCGCGTGCCCGGAGACGTGCACCTTCGCCACGTCCTTGTGGATCACGGTCGCCCCGGCCCGGGACAACTGGTTGATCACCCGATAGACCGACGTCTCGTTGCCCGGCACCAGCGAACTGGCCAGCACCACGGTGTCCCCCGGCGCCACGGTGATGTGCCGGTGGTCGCCGGTGGCCATCCGGCCCAGCGCACTCATCGGCTCGCCCTGCGACCCGGTGGACATCAGCACGATCCGGTCCGGCGGCAACGCCGTCGCCTCGTCCAGCCCGACCACCAGGCCGGCCGGAATCCGCAGCAGACCGAGATCACGGGCGATGCCCATGTTGCGCACCATCGACCGGCCGATCAGCGCGACCTTGCGGTCGTACTCGTACGCCGAGTCCAGCACCTGCTGCACCCGGTGCACGTGGGAGGCGAAGCTCGCCACGATGATCCGGCCCTTGGCCTTACCGAAGATCGAGTCCAGCACCGGCCCGATGTCGCGTTCCGGGGTGACGAAGCCGGGGATCTCGGCGTTGGTGGAGTCCGACAGCAGCAGGTCCACGCCTTCGGCGCCGAGCCGGGCGAACCCGGCCAGGTCGGTGATCCGCCCGTCCAGCGGCAACTGGTCCATCTTGAAGTCACCGGTGTGCAGCACCAGCCCGGCCGGGGTCCGGATGGCCACCGCCAGCGCGTCCGGGATGGAGTGGTTGACCGCGAAGAACTCGCACTCGAACGGCCCGATCCGTTCCCGCTGGCCCTCCCGGACGGTCAACGTGTACGGCTCGATGCGCCGCTCGGCCAGCTTCGCCTCGACCAGCGCCAGGGTGAACTGCGACCCGACCAGGGGGATGTCCGGCTTGTGGGCGAGCAGGTACGGCACCGCGCCGATGTGGTCCTCGTGACCGTGGGTCAGCACGATCGCCTGCACGTCGGCGAGCCGGTCCAGGATCGGGGCGAAATCCGGCAGGATCAGATCGACGCCGGGCTGCTCGACGTCCGGGAAGAGCACCCCGCAGTCGACGATCAGCAGCTTGCCGTCGAACTCGAAGACCGTCATGTTGCGCCCGATGGCACCGAGCCCACCCAACGGGATGACCCGCAACCCGCCCGGCGGCAGCTGCGGCGGCAGATCCATGTCGACGTGTGCCTGACTCACGGCAGCTCCAGTCCGGCCGCGGCGCAGTCGGCGCGCAACTGGTCCAGCTCGGTGTCGGTGGCCTCGACCAGCGGCGAACGGACCGTGCCGGCGGGCAGGTCCAGCGTCGCCAACGCCGCCTTGACCAGGATGGTGCCGGGACTGCGGAAGATCCCGGTGAACAGCGGCAGCAGCCGGTGGTGCAGCGCCAGCGCGGCGGCCCGGTCGCCAGCGACGTACGCCTCGATCATCTGCTTGGTCAACGCGCCGGTCAGGTGCGTCGAGGTGCCGACCAGCCCGACGCCGCCGATCGCCAGCATCGGCAGGGTCAGCGGGTCGTCACCGCAGTAGAACGCCAGGTCGGTGCGGCTGGTCACCCAGGAGGTGGCGACCAGATCGCCCTTGGCGTCCTTGACCGCGACGATCCGCTCGTGCTCGGCCAGGCGTACCAGGGTCTCGGTGGCGATCGCGATCCCGGCGCGGTGCGGAATGTCGTACGCCATCACCGGCAGCCCGGTCGCGTCGGCGACCTCGGTGAAATGCCGGACCACCCCGGCCTGCGGCGGCTTGTTGTAGTACGGCGTGACCACCAGCAGCCCGTGCGCGCCGGCCTTCTCGGCGGCGACCGCCAACTCGACGGTGTGCCGGGTGTCGTTGGTGCCGACGCCGGCCACCACCTTGGCCCGGTCCCCGACGGCGTCGACGACGACCCGGAGCAGTTGCTCCTTCTCCGCGTCGGTGGTGGTCGGCGACTCGCCGGTGGTGCCGCTGATCACCAGCGCGTCGTTGGCCTGCTCGTCGACCAGGTAGCTGGCCAGTCGCGCCGCGCCGTCGAAGTCGAGCGAGCCGTCGTCGTTCATCGGGGTGACCATGGCGGTCAGGAGCCGCCCGAACGGGGTCGGCCTCCCCGCCCCGGGACCGGCTAGGTGGTGCTGCGTCATACGGACAACCTATCGGACGGCCGCACCGCGATTTCAGGCCTGGCGGTACGGGCGGACGGCCTACTCCCCCTGCCGGGTGTACGGGCTGGCGGCGACCTCGCTGCCGTCCGGCAACTGGCTGATCTCGAAGTCGGCGAAGACGCTCGGCGCGACCCGTTGCAACTGTCGCAGGCACTCCACCGCCAGCTCGCGGATCTCCACGTCGGCGTGCTCGGTGGCCCGCATCCCGATGAAGTGCCGCCAGGCCCGGTAGTTGCCGGTGACCACGATCCGGGTTTCGGTGGCGTTCGGCAGCACCGCCCGCGCCGCCTGCCGGGCCTGTTTGCGGCGCAGCGTCGGGTTGGGTTCGTCGGCGAACCGCTTCTCCAGACCCTCCAGCAGCTCGGTGTAGGCCCGCACACTCGCCTGCGCGGCGGCGACGAACTGCTGGTGCAGCTGTGGATCCTCGGCGATGACCGCCGGCTCGACCATGGCCGCGTCGCGCTCGGGCACGTACCGCTGGGACAGCTGGGAGTAGGAGAAGTGCCGGTGCCGGATCAGCTCGTGGGTCAACGAACGGGAGATCCCGGTCAGGTAGAACGTGACGCTGCCGTGCTCCAGGACCGACAGGTGGCCGCTGTCCAGGATGTGCCGCAGGTAGCCGGCGTTGGTGGCGGTCGCCGGGTTGGGTTTGCGCCACGACTGGTAGCAGGCCCGGCCGGCGAACTCGGCCAACGCCTGGCCACCGTCGGCGTCGGTGGACCAGTCGACATCGGCGGGCGGCTCGAAGTGGGTCCAGGCGATCAGCGTGACCTGGGGTGACACGATTTCCGGCATTTCTCGGACTCTAGTTGTCGGCCCGCGCCACGAGCAACACGGGCAGTCAGACGTAGAACCAGGTGAACGGCGGCCACGGCAGGTTACGCAGCACCGAGAAGGCCAGCCACGCGCCGAGGAACCAGCCGATCACCTTCGGGGTCATCGCCAGCTGCGGCAGCCGCCACCGACCCATGTGCTGGCCGGCCCAGGCGACGTAGACGTAGAGCAGGAACGGGATCGCGAAGACCAGCAGGACGTGGTGCCGGGCGGCCGCACCCAGGTCGCCGTTGAGCAGGTACCAGACCGCCCGGGTGCCGCCGCAGCCGGGGCAGTCCAGCCCGGTGGTCAGCTTCAGCAGGCAGGTCGGGGCGGCCTCGGCGGTGCTGGTGGCCGGGTCGGTGAGCACCGTGTAGCCGGCGGCGGCTCCGATGCAGCCGAGCACCGCCAGCGGGGCCAGCCAGCGGGGCGACCGCGCCCAGACGTTGTTGACCCAGCGGGTCAGCCGGTCCGGCTGCGGCTGCGGCGGGTAGCCGTAGCCGTCCGGGTACGGCTGGGCGTACCCGTGCGGGTGGGCGTGGGGTGGCGGTGCATGGTGCCCGTGTGGGTCGGCGTACCCGGGCGGGGTCGGGTCGGTCGACGGCGTCGGGCCGGTCGACGGCGGCGTCGGCTGCTCGTCGACGGCGGCTGCGCTCGCGGCCGTGCCGTCCTGACCCGCCATCGCCCCTCCTCCTGCACCACCGGAAGATCTCACGGTACACCGACCGTGCCACGCGCACCGGCGGCAGTCAGCGCCCGGGACAACGGTCCGGCCAGGTCGCCGCCGACCGGTGCGGCGACCTGCGACAGGCCGAGCCAGCCGGCCAGCCGGACCAGCTCGTCGGCCAGGGCCGCCGCGGTCTGCTGCGGGTCGGTGGTGGCACCGGGCACCGGCCAGGCGGCCGGCACCCGCAGCACCCCGGCCGGCCGGTCCGCCTTGAGGTCAACCAGGGCGGTGAGCCGGTCGCCGTCGAGAAACGGCAGTACGTAGTAGCCGTGCACCCGCTGCGCGGCCGGTACGTAGATCTCGATGCGGTACCGCAGCCCGAACAGCCGCTCGGTGCGGGCCCGCTCCCAGACCACCGGGTCGAACGGGCTGAGCAGCGTGGCGGCCCGGATCCAGCGCGGTAGTCGGGTCTGATGGTGCAGGTAGGCGGTCTGCGACCAGCCCTG
The DNA here is from genome assembly GCF_049179175.1 of Solwaraspora sp. WMMA2101. Classification (NCBI taxonomy): domain Bacteria; kingdom Bacillati; phylum Actinomycetota; class Actinomycetes; order Micromonosporales; family Micromonosporaceae; genus Solwaraspora; species Solwaraspora sp. WMMA2101. The sequence goes on from NZ_JBMHMA010000006.1 coordinate 1,248,434, forward strand.
CACCCGGACCGGGCGCAGGATGCCGTCGGCGACGAGGTCGGCCACGACCGGCCGGACCGCAGCCGCCGACAGCCGGAAGTAGTCCCGCAGCTCCGGCTCGGCGGCCACCCCGAGGCAGCGGGCGGCGATCTCGACCAGCTGCCGGTGCGCCTCGGCCGGGGTCGGCGTCGGCGCGGCGAGGACCCGGGGCGGCAGCACCCGCTGCGGTACGTCGTAGCGCCGCGCGAAGGTGCTGGTCCGCCCGGCGGAGGTGATCTCGCCGGCCCAGAAGAGGTACTCGAGGGCGGTCTTGACCGCCGACCAGTTCCACCCCCAGTTGCCGGTGGGACGGACGGTGTCCTGCTCCAGCTGGGCGGCGGTGACCGGACCTCGGGCGCGTACCTCGTCGAGCACCCGGGCGACCAGCTCGGGCTGCTCGACGGCGATCCGTCGGACCCCGCCCCAGGCGTCGTCGCGGGCGCGGGCCATCCGCCAACGCAGCGCCGGCTGCAGGTCGACCGGGATCAACGACGCCTCATGACCCCAGTACTCGAACAGCTCCCGGGGCGCGTGCCCGGCCGCCCGGTCCAGCAGGTCGGTCGGGTACGGACCGAGCCGGCTGTACAGCGGCAGGTAGTGGGCGCGTTGCAGGACGTTGACCGAGTCGATCTGGATCAGCCCGACCCGGTCGAGCACCCGACGCAGGTGCCGACGGGTCGGCACGCCGGTCGGCACGGGGTCGGCGAAGCCCTGGGCGGCCAGCGCGATCCGGCGGGCCTGGGCGAGTGAGAGACTGTCTGGTGCGGGCATCGTCACGCAAGCTACCGCCCCGGTACGACACGTTGGCCGGGCGCCGGTGTCGTCCGGCCGCCACGTCCGAAGATCAGTTGTCGTAAAACCCGAACGACACCGGCGTGTCGGCCGGATCCGCGTCAACTGATCATGGTGGACAGCGCTCCGGCTGATCGGAGTCCGTTCGCCCTGCGGTGAATCACAGCTACTCCACACCATCGCCAGGCATAGTGGAACGCTCACCGCCTGGCACTGGAGGTCTGCCCCGATGGGTCCCCTGTTCGCTCTGCTGAGCCTGCTGCTGCTGATCTTCCAACTGCTGCTCATCGGCCGCGCGATCCTCGACTGGAGCACGGTGCTGGCCGGGCCGAGCGCCCGCGACTCGCTGCGCTCCCGGGCGACCGTCGCGTTGCACACGCTGACCGAGCCGGTCCTGGCCCCGGTCCGCCGGGTGCTGCCGCCGGTACGGGTCGGCGGGGCCGCCATCGACCTGTCCTTCATCGTGGTCTTCGTCGCCATCGTGATCATCCGGGCGGTGCTGCCGTGACCCGACCGGCACCGGCGACGGCCTGGTCCCTACGGCCGACGGCACCGGCCACCCGGAGGCGACACCCGACAGCGCTGCTGGACGTCCGGGGCGAATCAGGATAGAAAGCCCATATGCCAGAAGTCAGGCAGGAGACCCCGGACGACGCCGAGGCCATCGCAGCCGTCCACGTCCGCGCGTGGCAGGCCGGCTACGCCGGACTGGTCCCCGCCGACGTCCTCGACCGCCTCAACGTCGCCGCCTGGGCCCAACGCCGCCGCGACGTCGGCACCGCCGACCCGGAGCAGCCGTTCCGCACCCTGGTCGCCACCGACGGCGGACAGATCGTCGGGTTCAGCACCTACGGCCCGTACCGGATCGACCAGGACCGGGACAACGTCGACCCGACGTACGGCGAGATCGTCAGCATGTACGTCGACCCGACCCGCTGGGGCACCGGGATCGGCCGCACCCTGCTCGCCGCCTCGATCGCCGGGCTGACCGGCCAGGGCTGGCGGGCCATGCGGCTGTGGGTGCTCGACGGCAACCAGCGTGGCCGGCGCTTCTACGAGTCGGCCGGGCTGCGCCCCGACGGGCACCGCAGCGTCTACCAGGTGCCCCGGTCACCGGGGCAGACCCCGGTCGGGCTCGACGAGCTGCGCTACCTGGCCCGGATCACCGGCGACCGGATCCTCGCCCTGGCCGGCTGACCGGCGATCGGAAAGCCGCCCCCCGATGAAGGATCGCCTGCCATCATCGAATGTTACCCGGCTTCAGCGAAGGCACGGATCTCAGCCCGCAACTGATCGGCCTTCCGGGTGCCGGCGAATCGCTTGTTCCCGAGTATGTCGACCATGCGCCCGATACGTTTGTGAATCCACGAGATGCGGCGCTCCGGCGGAAGATCGAGCACCGGGCGAACGGCGGCCGCAGCCTCATCCAGCTTGCCGACCTTCAGGTAGGCGGTTCCCTGATAAACGCGCGCCAGTGCTTCGTCGTCCAACGATCGATTCTCCTCAGATCCATTCTCCCAAAGCCGAATTGCCTCAGAAGCTTCCCGGACTGCCCGATCTGCATCGGAAGCTTCATCCAGCCAGATCAGGCTACTGCCGGCATAATAGTGCTGCTTGGCTTCACTGAAGCCGAAAATTCCGCGTTCCGATGCCCTCGGGATCAACTTCTCCCGCTCGTGTTGCACCTGGTCGAGGGCTCGGTTGCTGCCGGCTGAGTCCCCAAGGTTCGCCTTGCACTGGGCGTACCCGCACAGCAGGCGCAACCTACTCGCGCTGGCGGTGGAGTGCGCGAGCCCGTCGGTGACGGACGCGAGAGCTCGACTGTAGTCGTCATCGAATCTGGCTATGAGACTCTGGGTTCCCCGCACCCAGGCCCGAAGCTCGCGATCGCCCGAATTCTCGGCGCAGATCATCGCTGCATCCGCATGTGTCATGGCTACCGCCGACTCTCCGAGGTCGAGAGCAGAGTATGCGAGAATGCCTTGAAGGCGGCCAGCTATCTGATACAGGTCGGCCAGTTCATTCGGCCGGTACTGGCGGCTTCGTAGGCGGCGCAGGACGTCACTCCGTAGCTCCACAGCGGAACGCAGCATCGGCGCCGGCGCGGTGCCGAGGTAGGCAATCGAAAGCCGGGTCGTGGCTCGTTCGAGATCGGCCAGATCCATGGACTCTTCCACGGAAGCGATCATCTTCAGCGAGTCTCTGGTTGAGGCGGTCAGCATCCGTCCGGTCGCCAGATCCTTTTTTCGCTCCTCGGCCGTGTCTTTCCACGCTGCCACCAGGGAGCCATCAGCGCCCAATTCCCGGTCCGCAAGCTCAGCGAACTGCCGTTCAGGAAACTTCTCGCCTTGTTCTACCTTCCCAATGTAGCCGCGATTAAATCGTATCCGTTCACCAAGATCGCGAAGTGACCACCCCCGACCGATCCGGCGCGCCCGCAGCGCACGACCGAAGTGGGCCGGGTAACTCTCGTCGGTATCTCCTGGCTGTGGTGCCATCGCGGCCTCCCCGCTGTCGCCCATCGCTGCCTACAGCCTCCAGGCGACAGATTACCCCTGCAAGTTTGGATCGGCATCGTCCAGTGTGGGTCTGACATAGGCGGGCCATCATGTCGTTGATCAATCACCTCGCACACCTGACGCCGTGGCGCTCGCCCGTGCTGCAGCTGAAACCGCTGTACGCAAATCGATCAAGTGGCCTTTGGAGGAGCGTTGTGGGTTTTGTTTGCAGCCGTGGTCGGTCTGCTCGTTGGCGTGGTGGGTGGGTTCGTGTTGTGCCGGTGTCGGCACCGGTGGTGTCCGGTGTGCGGGCAGACGTTGACCTGCCCGGACTGCACCGCCCCGATCGACCGGACCTGGGGCACCACCACGCCACCGCCACCGCAGTCAAGCCCGCGCGGGCGGCGGCACCGCAACCAGGCCGGGGTGCAGCACCGGTGACCGGCCGCGACGACGTGCTGCACGTGCCCGTACGGCCGGTCTGGTCCTGTTCGGGGTGCGGGCCACAGGTCGACTGGCCGTGCGAGTACGCCCGCGCCGAATTGACCGCGAACCTGGACCCGATCTCCCGCAGCATGTACGCGGCCGAGCGGATGGTGGAGGCGATCGCCGACCTACCCGAGGAGGCGACACCGGGGGAGCTGTTCACCCGGTTCCTGGCCTGGACGAGGCGGGCCGCCCGGTGACCGTCTACCGCACCTGCACCCGCGGCTGGTCCACCACCACGCCCGCAGCGGCACCGGCGGCGCTGGCGGAGCCGGCCGTACCGCTGCCGCCGACCGGCTGGCTCGCCGACGAACTGTTCCTGATCGCCCACGACGACGTGACCGGCGCGCTGCGCGCGCCGGACCGGACCGTCGGGCGGGGGCTGGCCGCCGCGATGCTCGCCGACCTGGCCTTCGTCGGCGCGGTCACGGTCGCCGCGACCGGCAACCTCGTCACCGGTACGGCCGCGCCGGGTGCCGTCGACGCGTGGGGGCGGACGGTGCTGCGCTGGATCGACACTGACGCGCCGCACCCGCCGGCCGCCTGGATCGACCGGCTCGCCGGGCACGCCTACCGCAGTGTCGCCGACCGGCTCACGGTCGCCGGGGTGGTCCGGCCGCGCACGGTCCGCCGCTGGTGGCGTCGGGAGACCGCGTACCCGCCGGTGGACACAAACGTCGCGGCCTGGCCGTGGGCGCGGTTGACGATGCGGGTACGCCGCCGCACCCGCCTCAGCGCGCACGACAGCGCGTTGGCCCGACTCTGTCTGGCGACCGGACTCGGCGGCTACGTCCTCGGCGCGGACACGTCGACCGCCCGCCGGCAGCTGCGGCAGCTGCTCACACCCGTACCGCCGGGGGTCGACGAGCTGATGCGGCATCTTGCCGCCGCCGACGGACGGAGCCGGCGGTGACCACGACCGCCGGCCCGACCAGACCGGCCGGCGCGGTGCGAGTGCGGCGGGCCGGGGTATACGACGTGCCGCGCCTGGCCCGGGTGTCGGCAGACGGCCCGGCTGTGGCGGATCACCAGCCATCACTGCGACCGGTTACTCCAGCTCGCGACCTGCTGCGGCACCGCCACCGGATCTGCGACAACGCCGACATCGCCAGCTACCTGGTCGCGACCAGCCCTGCCGCCCGCGACCTCTACCTGCGCCACGGCTACCGGCCCACCATCCGACACCCACTGGCATTGCCGCACAACGGAACGCCGCTGTGGCCGATGTGGCGGCAGCCGCACCCGACCAGCCCAAGCACCGACACCGCCGCACGATGACCCGCGCGCAACATCGAGGTGAGGCTGACGCACGTCATCTTCGCGCGTCTTGACGTGCGTCAGCCTCACCTCGATGTGATCCCTCGACCGGCGGCCGGCTGCGGCCAGGTCGCGGAGCGGTCCAACTGCCGCACCGGCAGCACCAGCAGCAGCCCGATACTGATCCAGACATAGGCGTTGCTGCCCAGGAAGCCCAGCAGATCCGCGGCATCCTGATTACGCCAGATCCAGACGAACCGGCTGATCAGCACCAGGTAGCCGGCCACGGCGAAGCCGAGCAACGCCCGCCGCCGCCGGGACCGCGCCGGTGCCGCCAGCGCGTTGTCCACCAGCAGGATCAGCGCCGGCAGCAGCCACACCAGGTGGTGCACCCAGGTGACCGGGCTGACCAGGCAGCCGACCACACCGGTCAGCGCCAGCCCGGTCGCCTCGTCCCCGGCGACGACCGCGCGGCGGCAGCGCCACGCCCACCAGAGCACCGTCACCAGCACCAACGCCAACCAGGCGACCGTACTCGGGTGCAGCGGGTCGATCCGGGCGACGACCCCCCGCAGCGACTGGTTCGAGACGAAGTCCAACGCACCGACCCGGTCGGTGTTCCACAGCGCCTGCGTCCAGAACTCCCGGGAGGCGTCCGGGGCGAACGCCGCCGCGAACAGGGTCGCCACGGTCGCCGTGGCGGCGGCGGTGAACGCGGCCCGGAAGCGGCGGGTGACCAGCAGGTAGACGATGAAGATGCCGGGCGTGAGTTTGATCGCCGTCGCCAGCCCGACCCCGACGCCGGCGAGCCAGCGCCACCGCTGCGGCACCGGCGACCCGGCCGCCACCAACCAGAGCAGGTCGGCCGCGACCAGGAACAGCAGCACCGTGTTGACCTGGCCGAAGTTGACCGTCTCCCGCATCGGCTCGTACGCGGCCACCAGGCAGACAGCGAGCGCGAAGGCGAACCAGCGGGTCCAGCCCTCGCGGCGGGAGATCGGGTCCACCAGCCACCACAGCAGCAGCGCGCTGGTCACCACGGCGAGCTTCACGCTGACCACGATCGCCAGGTGCCACGGCAGCAGTGCCATCGGCGACATCACGAACGCGGCGAACGGCGGGTACGTGAACCCGTACTGGCTGAACGGCTTCATGTGGTCGTAGAGTTCGCCGCCGTCGCGCAGCCAGTGGTGCATCGCGCCGTAGTAGACCTTCAGGTCGAAGAAGCCGTGCCGCTCGGCGGCGACGGCGAGGAAGCCGGCGACGACGACCACGCAGGCGACGACGATCGCCACCTGCCGGCCGGTACCCCCGGTGGCCCGCTGCGGCATGGCCGTCCCCCTGTCCGTACGCTGACCAGTCATGGCGCTCGGATATGTCCGTCCTGCCCGACCGGGCGACGCTGGTGAGATCGCCCGCCTCCAGTTGGCCACCTGGCGGGTCGCCTACCGTCGGCTACTGCCCCGGCAGGTGCTCGACGAGGTGGACGAGGGCTGGCTGGCGCAGCAGTGGGATGCCGCGATCACCAGCCCGCCGTCGCCGCGACACCGGGTGCTGGTCGCCGTCGAGCAGGCCGAGCAATCGTATCTGGTGGGCTTCACCGCCTCCGGCCCGGTCGACGAGCAGGCCCTGGCCCCGCAGGAGCCGGCCGAGGCGCTCGGCGACGGGGTCGCCGCCGTCACTGACCTGCTCGTCGAGCCGCGCTGGGGGCGACGCGGGCACGGCAGCCGGCTGCTCGCCGCCGCCGTCGACCTGTGGCGCGGCGACGGCTTCGACACCGCTGTCGCGTGGGCGTACGAGCGGGATCCGGCGACCCGCGCGTTCCTCGGCTCGGCCGGCTGGGAGCCGGACGGGGCGACCCGGGCACTGGACGTGGCCGACATGCTGGTGCCGCAGTTGCGGCTGCACGTGGCGATCCCACCGGAAGCACCGGAACAGGCCGACACACCCGACCAGGCCGACCCGCCGCCCGCTGGCGAGTGAGCTGACGGTCGGCGGGCTCAGTCGAGCAGGCTGTCCAGGCCGACGGTCAGCCCGGGGCGACGCGTCACTTCCCGTACCGCCAGCAGCACGCCCGGCATGAACGACGCCCGGTCGTACGAGTCGTGCCGGATGGTCAGGGTCTCCCCCGCCGTGCCGAACAGCACCTCCTGGTGGGCGACCAGTCCGGCGGCCCGTACCGAATGCACCCGGATCCCGTCGATCGACGCGCCCCGGGCACCCGGCACCTCGGCGGTGGTCGCGTCCGGCATCGGCCCCGAGCCGGCGGCCGCCCGCGCCGCCGCGATCACCCGGGCGGTGTGCCCGGCGGTGCCACTCGGCGCGTCGACCTTCGCCGGGTGGTGCTGCTCGATGATCTCGACCGACTCGAAGTACCGGGCAGCTTTGGCGGCGAACTGCATCATCAGCACCGCGCCGATGCCGAAGTTGGGGGCGATCACCACGCCGACCTCGGGGGCCCGGGTCAGCCAGGACCGGACCTCGTCAAGTCGGGCGTCGGTGAACCCGCTGGTCCCGACGACCACGTGGATGCCCCGGTCGATGCACCAGCGCAGGTTGTCGAGCACCGCGTCGGGGTTGGTGAAGTCGACGACCACCTCGGCGGCGGCCGCGTCGGCGATCGGATCGCCCTGGTCGATCGTGGCGACGAGGTCGAGTCCGTCGGCGGTGTCGACCGCCCGGCAGACCTCCAGACCCATCCGGCCCCGGGCGCCGAGCACACCGACCCGGACCGGTGCCCCGACCGCCCGGCCTGCGCCGGCGGCAGCCGCCGGCACCATGGTCACATTCGCACCATCTTCGCTCACCGGCACAACCTATCCCACCCGGCGCGTCACGGTCCGGACAGCGTCGCCGACTCCACCGGGCCGATGACCGCCAGCGACATCGGCCGGGTGAGCAGGTCCGCCGCGACCTCGGCGACCTGCTCGACGGTCACCGCCGCGACCCGCTGGAGCAGGTGGTCCACCGGCAACTGCTCGCCGTAGAGCAGTTCGCCCTTTGCCAGCCGCCCCATCCGGGAACCGGTGTCCTCCAGCCCCAGCACGTAGCCGCCCCGGCTCATGCCCTTACCCCGGGCGAGTTCGTCCGGGGTGATTCCGTGCGCGGCCATCGCCGCCAGCTCGGCGCGGACCAGGGCCAGCACCTCGTCGAGGCGGGTCGGCGCGCAGCCGGCGTAGACGGCGAACGTGCCGGCGTCGGCGTACTGGCTGGCGTAGGAGTAGACCGAGTAGGCCAGCCCGCGCCGCTCCCGGACCTCCTGGAACAGCCGACTCGACATGCCACCGCCGAGGACGTTGTTCAGTACGCCGAGGGCGAACCGCCGATCGTCGGTGCGGTGGATCCCGGAACCGCCGAGCACCAGGTGGGCCTGCTCGGTCTCCTTGTGCCGCAGGACCACCCGGGGCGGCCGGGTCCGTACCGCCGGGGTCGCCGCCCGGGGCGGATCCGGCTGGCCGGGCCGTTCGGCGTCGAGCGGGCTGCCCCGCAGCGCGGCCCGGACCTGGCGGACCACCGTACGGTGGTCGAGGTTCCCGGCGGCGGCGATGACCATCGCCCCCGGGGTGTAGCGGCGACGGTAGAAGTCGTTGATCTGCCGGCGGGTCAGCGCAGAGATGGTCGCCTCGGTGCCGGAGATCAGCCGGCCGAGCGGGTGCGGCCCGAAGACCGCCTCGGCGTGCAGGTCGTGGACCTCGTCGTCGGGTTCGTCGTCGTGCATCGCGATCTCTTCGAGGATCACGCCGCGTTCGGTCTCCACGTCGGCCGGATCGATCACCGAGTTGGCGACCAGGTCACAGACGACGTCGATGGCCAGTGGCAGGTCCTCGTCGAGCACCCGGGCGTAGTAGCAGGTGTACTCCTTGGCGGTGAAGGCGTTGGTCTCGCCGCCGACCGCCTCGATCGCCGAGGAGATCTCCCAGGCGGTACGCCGGTGGGTGCCCTTGAACAGCAGGTGTTCCAGGAAGTGCGAGGCACCGGATCGGGCGGGCGTCTCGTCGCGGGATCCGACGCCGACCCACACTCCGAAGGAGACGCTGCGCATCGCCGGGATCGCCTCGGTGACCACCCGCAGCCCGTTGGGCAGCACGGTACGGCGTACCGTGCCGCCCAACGGGTCGGTGGTGAGTGTCCGGGTCACCGGCCGGGACCTGCCCCGGCCGGTGACCGGTGCGGTCCGAGCCATGCCGGCCGGCGTCAGCTGTGCCGGTTGCGGCGGCGACGCGGCTCCCCGCCGTCACCGTCGCCCCGGCTCGGGCCACGGTCGCCCCGCTCGCGGTCACCCCGGTCGCGTGGCCCACGGTCGCCCCGGTCCCGACCGCCGGGCCGGTCGCCGCCGTCAGCGGCCTCGGCACCACCTTCGGCGGCCGGTGCCTCGGCACCCTCCGGGCGGACCTTGTCCAGGTAGATCTTGCCTCGGGCGTCGATGTCGGCGATGGACACCTCGACCTTGTCGCCGACGTTGAGGTGGTCCTCCACCCGCTCGACCCGCTTGCCGTCGCCCACCTTGGAGATGTGCAGCAGGCCGTCACGGCCGGGCAGCAGCGAGATGAAGGCGCCGAACGCGGCGGTCTTGACGACCGTACCGAGGAACTTGTCGCCGACCTTCGGCAGCGTCGGGTTGGCGATCGCGTTGATCCGCTCGACGGCGGCTTCGGCCGACGGCCCGTTGGTGGCGCCGACGTAGATGGTGCCGTCGTCCTCGATGGAGATGTCCGCGCCGGTCTCGTCCTGGATCGCGTTGATGGTCTGGCCCTTCGGGCCGATCACCATGCCGATCTTGTCGACCGGGATTTTCACCGTGGTGACCCGGGGCGCGTGCTCGCTCATCGCGGCCGGGCCCTCGATCGCCTGGCGCATCACCTCGAGGATGGCCAGTCGGGCCTCGCGGGCCTGCTGCAGCGCACCGGCCAGCACGTCCGACGGGATGCCGTCGAGCTTGGTGTCGAGCTGCAGCGCGGTGACGAACTCGGGCGTGCCGGCGACCTTGAAGTCCATGTCACCGAAGGCGTCCTCGGCTCCGAGGATGTCGGTCAGCGTGACGTAGCGGGTCTGCCCGTCGACCTCGTCGGAGATGAGCCCCATCGCGATGCCGGCCACCGGGGCCTTCAGCGGCACACCGGCCGACAGCAGCGCCAGCGTCGAGGCGCAGACCGAGCCCATGCTGGTCGAGCCGTTGGAGCCCAGCGCCTCGGAGACCTGGCGGATCGCGTACGGGAACTCCTCCCGGGTCGGCAGCACCGGCACCAGGGCCCGCTCGGCGAGCGCGCCGTGGCCGATCTCGCGCCGCTTCGGCGAACCGACCCGGCCGGTCTCCCCGGTGGAGTACGGCGGGAAGTTGTAGTTGTGCATGTAGCGCTTGGACTTCTCCGGGGAGAGGGTGTCCAGCGTCTGCTCCAGCCGGAGCATGTTGAGCGTGCTGACGCCGAGGATCTGGGTCTCGCCACGCTCGAACAGCGCCGAGCCGTGCACCCGGGGCAGCACCCCGACCTCGGCGGTCAGCGGCCGGATGTCGCGCGGGCCGCGGCCGTCGATGCGGACCTGCTCGCGGAGCACCCGGGCGCGCACCTCGGACTTGGTCAGCGACCGGAAGGCCGCGCCGAGCTCCTTCTCGCGTCCCTCGAACCGCTCGGCGAGCTCGCCGGCGACCTTCTCCTTGATCCGGTCGAGGGCGTCCTCGCGCTCGGCCTTGGAGGCGATCTTCAGCGCCTCGGCGACCTCGTCGCGGCCGGCGGTCACGACCGCCTCGTAGACGTCGTCGGCGTAGTCCAGGAAGACCGGGAACTCGGCGATCGGCTTCGCCGCGACCTCGGCCAGCTCACTCTGCGCCCGGCACAGCTCCCGGATGGTCGGCTTGGCCGCCTCCAGCCCGCTGGCGACGACCTCCTCGGTCGGCGCGCTGGCGCCACCGGCGATCAGACCGACCGCCTGCGGCGTGGCCTCCGCCTCGACCATCATGATCGCGACGTCGCCGTCGGGCAGGGCCCGGCCGGCGACGACCATGTCGAAGGTGGCGCGGGCCAGCTCGTCGAGGGTCGGGAAGGACACCCACTGACCGTCCACGTGGGCGATCCGGGTCGCGCCGATCGGCCCGGAGAACGGCAGGCCGGAGAGCTTGGTGGACATCGACGCCGCGTTGATCGCGACGACGTCGTACGGGTGGGCCGGGTCGAGGGCGAGCACGGTCTCGACGACCTGGACCTCGTTGCGCAGGCCCTTGGCGAAGGTCGGCCGCAGCGGCCGGTCGATCAGCCGGCAGGTGAGGATCGCCTCCTCGCTGGGCCGGCCCTCGCGGCGGAAGAACGAGCCGGGGATCCGGCCCGCGGCGTACATCCGCTCCTCGACGTCGACGGTGAGCGGGAAGAAGTCGAGATGCTCACGCGGCTGCTTGCTCGCCGTGGTGGCGGAGAGCACCACGGTGTCGCCCAGCTGGGCGATCACCGAACCGGCGGCCTGACGGGCCAACCGGCCGGTGGAGAAGGTGACCTCGCGGGTGCCGAAGGACCCGTTGTCGATCACTGCGGTACTGCGTTGGGTGCCGAGAGTGTTCTGCTCGGTCATGGTGATGTCGCGCTCCTTTACGCGTCGTGGGCCACGACCTCGGGGAGCTGCTCAACCGGCCGGTCTTCGATCGAAGCGCCCGGGGGAGCCGGCGGTGCCGGCTGGCCCGGGGGCCACTACCGAGGACCGGTACGTTGACCGGCTCCCGTCGACGGGTGGGTCGTGGTGGCCCGGTGTCGGGTGGTGGTGCGGCGCGGCGGCACCGTCACCGGTGCCGCCGCGCCGTCACGTCACCGCCGCAGGCCGAGTCGCTCGATCAGCGACCGGTAGCGGTTGATGTCCTTCTTCTGCATGTAGTTGAGCAGCCGGCGACGCCGACCGACCAGCAGCAACAGACCACGACGGCTGTGGTGGTCGTGCTTGTGCACCTTGAGATGCCCGGTGAGGTCGGCGATCCGCTTGGTCAGCACCGCGACCTGGACCTCCGGCGAACCGGTGTCCGCCTCGGCGGTGGCGTACTCTTCGCGGATCTTGCGCTTGGCTTCCTGATCGAGCGCCATGGTCTCCCTGATCTGTGTGGGGGTGTCCCTCGCCTCGCACCCGCGGCGTCGTGCAGGCACGCGAGACGACACGTCGGTGTTCCGACGCCGGGTTCAGGCTACCAGCAGGTCGCCGCGCGGGATCGCAAGGCCACGGTGGGTCGCCCCGGCCGGGTCGTCAGGCGTCGCGTTCAGGCGCCGAGAACCGCCCGCACCTGGACGACGTCGGCGTTCATCTGGGCGACCAGCGGGCCGACGCCGTCGTAGCGACGGGTCTCCCGCAGCCGGGCCACGAAGTCGATCGCCACCTGCTCGCCGTAGATGTCGCCGTCGAAGTCGAGGATGAAGGCCTCGACCCGTCGGTCGCGGCCGGCGAAGGTGGGGTTGGTGCCGATCGAGGCCGCCGCCGGCAGCCCTGGGCCTCCCCCGCTGAGCCCGTCGGGGCGTACCGGGCCGTCGGAGCGGACCAGGCGGGCCGCGTAGATGCCGTCGGCCGGCACCGCCACGTGTTGCGGGGTGAGCAGGTTCGCGGTGGGGAAACCGATCTCACGGCCCCGCCGGTCACCGCGCACCACCACGCCTTCGAGCCGGTGCGGGCGTCCCAGCGCGGCGGCCGCCGCGGTCACGTCACCCGCGTCGATACAGGCCCGGATGTACGTCGACGAGAAGATCGTCCCGTTGTCACTGACCAGACCCGCGCCCTCGACCGCGAACCCGAAGGTCCGGCCGAGCTGCTCCAGCAGCGCCACGTCACCGGTCGCCCGGTGACCGAACCGGAAGTTCTCCCCCACCACGACCACCGCCGCGTGCAACTGCTCGACCAGCAGGTTGTGGACGAACTGCTCGGCGGTCAGCCGGGAGAACTCCATGGTGAACGGCAGGACGCAGAGCACGTCGACGCCGAGCGCCTCGATCAACTCGGCCTTGCGCGCCGGGCCGGTCAGCACCGCCGGGTGGCTGCCCGGCCGGACGACCTCGGCCGGATGCGGGTCGAAGGTGACCACCACGGACTGGATGCCGAGGTCACGGGCGCGTTTGACGGTGTGCCCGATGATCGCCTGATGTCCCTGGTGGATGCCGTCGAACACGCCGATGGTGACCACCGACCGCCCCAAGCCACCACTGGCCGCCGTCACGCCCCGCCACCGCTGCATTGTGCCTCCCGCCTGTGGTGCCACGTGTCTGTCGTAAGGGCTGCGCCGACCGGGGCCACCGGCCGCACCGATGCTGTCACGCCGGAGCCAGCACGATCTCCGCGCGGGCCCGACCGCCCCGTTCGGAGACCACCGCCAGCAGCTCACCGGCCGGGTCGAAGACCGCGTACGGACCCGGCTGACCGACCGGCGGGATCGGGCCGCCGTGCCCGAGCACCCGCGCCTCGTCGGCGCCCACCTCCCGCCGGGGCAGGATCCGGTCGGCGGCGGCGGCCAACGGCAGCCGCACCACGTCCGGGGCCTGCTGCTCCAGTTCGGCCAGGGTCGCCGCCTCGGCGAGGGCGAAGCCGCCGACGGCGGTGCGGCGCAGCGCGGTGAGATGTCCACCGACCCCCAGCGCCGTACCGAGGTCACGGGCGATCGCCCGAATGTAGGTGCCGGACGAGCAGTCCACCGCCACGTCGACGTCGACGTGGCGGTCGTCGTCGGGCCGTACGGCCAACGGGTCCAGCCGGGAGACGGTCACCCGACGGGCGGCCAGCGCCACGTCCTCGCCAGCGCGGACCCGCTTGTACGCCCGCTGCCCGTCGACCTTGATGGCGCTGACCGCGCTCGGCACCTGGTCGATCTCGCCGGTCAGCGCGGCAAGGCCGGCCCGGATCCGCTCCGGGGTGACGTCGGTCACCGCTGTGCGGGCGGTGACCTCGCCCTCGGCGTCGTCGGTCGTCGTCGACACGCCCAGTCGGATCGTGGCGGTGTAACTCTTCCCCGCGCCGATCACATAGGTCAGCAGCCGGGTGGCCCGGTTCACCGCCACGATCAGCACTCCGGTCGCCATCGGGTCCAGGGTGCCGCCGTGGCCGACCCGTCGGGTCCCGGCCAGCCGCCGGATCCGGGCGACGACGTCGTGCGAGGTCATCCCGGCCGGCTTGTCGACCACGATCAGTCCGTGCGTACTCACGACTGCCAAGCCTGCCAGATCCCACCGCGCCACGGCGATCAGGTCCGGTCCACCGGCACGCCGAGCACTGCCCAGCGCGGTGACCGCAGCCGGGCGACCAACCCGACCAGCCGCACGAGCATGAACAGACCGAGCCCGGCCCAGATGCCGGCCAGGCCCAGCTGCAACGCGTAGCTGGCCCAGATCGCCGGTAGGAAGCCGCCGAGGGCCGCTCCGATCGTCAGGTTCCGCAGATAGCGCAGGTCACCGGCGCCGATGAACACCCCGTCGAGAGCGAAGACCACACCGGCGACCGGTTGCAGCGCCACGAACCACGGCCAGACCAGCATGGCCTGGTCGTGCACGGCCGGATCCGGGCTGAACCAGCCGGGGACCACCGGGGCGCCGAGGGTGAACACCGCCGCGAACACGACTCCGGCGCCGGCACCGAGCCAGACCAGGCGGCGGGCGAGCAGCCGGGCACCCACCGCGTCACCGGCACCGAGCGCGGCGCCGATCAGCGACTGCCCGGCGATCGCGAGGGCGTCCATCGCCAGCGCGGTGAAGAACCAGAGCTGGATGGCGATCTGGTGGGCGGCGACCGGGGCGGTGCCGTACCGGGCCGCCACGGCGGTCGCGGACAGGAAGCTCGCCTGGAACGCCGCGCCCCGGATCAGCAGGTCGCGGCCGACGGCCAGGTGCGTCAGCAGGTGCTGCGGCCGGGGGCGCAGCGGTACGCCGGTCCGGATCAGGGCACGCACGAACAGCGCGCCACCGAGGGTCTGCGCGACCACGTTCGCGACCGCTGAGCCGACCAGGCCGAGGCCGGCCGGGTAGACCAGCAGCGGGCAGAGTACGGCGGAGATCCCGTTGGCCACCAGGACGTACCGCAGGGGGCGGCGGGTGTCCTGGACCCCGCGCATCCACCCGTTGCCGGCGGCGGCCAGCAGCAGACCGGGCGCGCCCCAGGCCGCGATCCGCAGCCACTGGGCGGCGGCGTCGGCGACCGGGCTGCCCGGGCCGGCGAGTCCGGCGGTGACCGGGCCGGCGGCGAACTGCGCGGCGACGGCGAGTGCCACCCCGACGGCGAACGCCAGCCAGGATGCCTGGACACCTTCGGCCTGGGCCGCCGAGGCGTCACCGGCACCGAACCGGCGGGCGGCCCGGCCGGTGGTGCCGTAGGCCGCGACGGTACCGAGCCAGGCGGCGACGGACATGACGGTGCCACCGACGGCGACTGCGGCGAGCGCGGTGGCACCGAGGCGGCCGACCACGGCCGTGTCGACCAGGACGTACAGCGGCTCAGCGGCGAGCACCACCAGGGCGGGCAGCGCGAGGTGCGCGATCCGCCGGTGGGACACCTGGCGCGGGGCGGTCCCCGGCCCACGGGCACTGGTCATCGACGCAGAGCATCGCAGCCGATCAGTAAGGACCGCTGTTGCCTACGTCACTTACGACGCGAGCAGCCTGCTACTGGCGGGTGTCCATCGACATCTGCAGTGCCCGGCGGGCCTGCTCCCGGGCGTCGTCGGTGGTCTCGGGCTTGGGCTTGCTGGGCATGGCGACACGACCTTCTCGCATAGTGGACACGGGACGCCAACAGCGACAGAGCCGGGATCTCCGGGTCGCGACCAGGCGAGCAGAACGCGGGCAGGTGTGGCCAGCGCCACACCCAAGCTATCGTTCAGGTCCACATCCTGCCCACCGTTCCCATGATGTGGAAGAATTGCATCGCCGTCCGTCGATCACCTGGCGAAGAAGTGCCACCCGACCCACCACCAGAAGCCGAGCACCCCGAGGCGCCCGACCGGTACCTTGCCCACCTCGTACTGCATGACGTAGGCACAGACGTCACCGAACGACGGGATGCGCGAGCCCGGCCGGCGGGCGAGCACCTCCACCGCCACGAACAGGGCGACGGCCAGCACGAAACCGCCGACCACGACGATGCGGGCCATGCTCATCGACGCACCAACGCCCAGAACGCGGCGAGCCAGGCGAAGTATCCCGCGCTGCGGGCGAGCGGGGCCTCCAGCACCGGGTCGGCCAGCTTCGAGAAGGTCGGAAAGTCCTCGGTCGAGCCGAGCGCGAAGGTCGCCGACTCGAAGACGGTGAAGACCGCGACCGGCAGCACCCACCAGACGGCGCCGTCGCCGAGACGGCGCGGTGACGGCCGCCGGGGCACCCTGCTGGACAGGCCGATCCAGATCAACGCGCCGCCGGTACCGATGGTGTAGAGATTGGCCGCCGTCGAAAATGACGGCAGTTGCCCGCCGACCAGCGACAGCACGGCGATGACCGGCATCGAGACCACCGGCCGGTCCCACGTCCGCGGCACGTCCGCGGCAAGCTCAGACGGCTGTTCCATCATCCGATTGTCCCCGCCAGCTCACGGCGAGTGAAGCAGGTCGGGCCGCCGCGCCCGCCGACCGTCCGGGCACCGATCGAGGCGACGTCGCGCGCGACCCCGCGACCGGTACGGATCAGTCCAGTTCGGCGCGGATCGCCTGGATCACGTCCGGTGCCGCGCCGACGCCGGTGAAACCGGCCGCGAGCCGGTGCCCGCCGCCGCCGAGCGCGACCGCGACCCGGCTCACGTCCACCCCGCCCTTGCTGCGCATCGACACCGCCCAGGTGGCCTCGGCGACCTGCTTGAGCACGCAGCTCACGTCGGCCTCGACGGTACAGCGGACCGAATCGATCAGCGCCTCCAAGACGTACGGCTGCTGATCGTAGGTCTCCAGATCGGCCAGCGTGGCGTAGGTCCAGACGAGCCCCCGCCCGCCGGCAGCCGTCGGCTCCAGAACGCTGCGCTGCAGCACCGCCCCGAACAGCCGGACCGCGCCGAAGGGACGGCTGTCGAAGACCCGCCGGGCGATCTGCGCGGGTGCGACCCCGGTGGCCAGCAACCGGGCGGCCAGTTCGTGCACGGCCGGGGTGGTCATCTCGAACCGGAACGAGCCGGTGTCGGTGACCAACGCGATGTACAGGCACTCCGCGATCTGCACGTCCAGCGGTACGCCGAGTCGGTCGAGCAGACCCTGCACCACCACCGAGGTCGCGGCGGCACCCGGATCCACCAGATGGATGCCGCCGAACCGGGTGTTGGAGGCGTGGTGGTCCACGACGATCGACGTCGGTGCCGACATCCGGTCGGCCAGCGTGCCCAGCCGGGAGGCACTGGCCACGTCGAAGCAGAGCACCAGGTCCGGATCGGACCACACCTCGTGCGGCGCGACCAGCAGGTGGGCGCCGGGCATGCCGTGCAGCGCCGGCGGCAACTGTTGCCCCCCGGGGTAGGCGGCCTGGACCTGGCGGCCGCCCAGCCGGCACAGCCCGAGGCCGAACCCGAGCATGCTGCCGAGGGCGTCGCCGTCCGGGTTCACGTGGCACAGCAGCAGCACCCGGCCACCGGCCGGCACCGCCTCGATCGCCGCCACGGCGGCCGCCCACTCGTCCTCGGTCGGCCCCGACACCCGGTCGGTCAGCGGACCGGCCGGCGAGGGAACGCTGATCATCGCGCCCGCCGCCCCGGATCCACCCCGTCGGCCGAGGCCGGCGCGGCATCGTCGTCCTCATCGGCCTCGGCCTCGTCGTCGTCCTCGTCGGCGTCCTCGCGGTACGGCTGGGCGTCCCCGGCGTACCGGGCGTTCGCCGCCAGACGCTGCACCTCGGCGTCCGCGTTACGGGCCGCCGCCAGCAGGTCGTCGATGTGCTTGGCGTGCTCCTGGACGTTGTCCAGGACGAAGGTGAGCGTCGGCGAGTGGCGCAGCCCCAGCGCCTTGCCGACCGTGCTGCGCAGCAGGCCGTTCGCGCTGTCCAACGCCGCCTTCGTACCGGCCTCGGCCGCAGCGTCGCCGAGCACGGTGTAGAACACCGTCGCGTCGCGCAGGTCGGCGGTGATCCGCGCGTCGGTGATCGTGATCATCCCGAGCCGAGGGTCCTTGATCTGGGTACGCACCACCGAAGCCACCAGCTCGCGCACGCGCTCGGCGTGCCGGCGTACCCGGGCTGGATCCGTCATCTTGCTACCTCCGCGCAGTCCGTCAACGTCTCGACCCTACCTGTGCCAGGTGCGGCGCTCAGTCGTCGACACCGTAGAGGCGACGGCGTACGGAGAGCAGTTCGATCTCGGGCCGGCCGGCCACCGTCCGCTCGCAGTTGTCGAGCACCTCGCGGACGTGTGCCGCGTCGGCGGCGACCACCGCGACCGCGATCTCGGCGCGGCCGTGCCGGTCGAGCGCACCGACCTCGGCCGCCGACACCTCGAACCGGCGCAGCGCGGCGACGATCGGGCGAACGTAGGAGCGTTTGGCCTTCAGCGACTGGGAGTCGCCGGGCAGCAACATGTCGAAGAGTGCGGTTCCGGTGAACATCGTCCCGCAGGATACGCCTGACCACGCCGCCGACGACGACCGACGGGCGGTCGGGACCGGCGCAGCTGCGCCGGTCCCGACCGCCCGTCGGGTCGCTGTGTCACCTCAGCGGGTCAGGCGCGAGCCTTCTCCCGCATCTCGAAGGTCTCGATGACGTCGCCGACCTGGATGTTGTTGTAGTTACCCAGGGTCAGACCACACTCGAAGCCCTCCCGGACCTCGGTCGCGTCGTCCTTGAAGCGCTTCAGCGAGCTGATCGTGACGTTGTCCGCGACCACCGCCCCGTCGCGCAGCAGGCGGGCCTTGGCGTTGCGGCGGATGACGCCGGACCGGACCATGCAGCCGGCGATGTTGCCGATCTTGGACGAACGGAACACGTCGCGGATCTCCGCGCTGCCCAGCTCGACCTCCTCGAACTCCGGCTTGAGCAGGCCCTTGAGCGCTGCGTCGATCTCCTCGATGGCCTGGTAGATGACGGTGTAGTACCGGATCTCCACGCCTTCGCGCTCGGCGATCTCCCGGACCTTGTTGGAGGCCCGGACGTTGAAGCCGATGATCGTCGCCGCTTCGGCGGACGCGCTCGCGAGCATCACGTTGCTCTCGGTGATCGCACCCACGCCCCGGTCCAGGATCCGCAGTTGGACCTCGTCCGGGATGTCGAGCTTGAACAGCGCGTCCTCCAGTGCCTCGACCGAGCCGGAGACGTCGCCCTTGAGGATCAGGTTGAGCGAGGTCTTCTCGCCCTCCTTGATCTGCTCCATGAGCGTCTCCAACGTGGCCCGACCGCGCGAGTTGGCGAAGCTCGCCGCCCGGCGGCGTGCCTGCCGCTGCTCGGCGATCTGCCGCACCGTACGGTCGTCCTGCGCGGCGAGGAAGGTGTCGCCGGCGCTGGGCACCGCGGTCAGACCGAGCACCAGCACCGGACGGGCCGGCCCGGCCTCGGAGACCTGCTGGCCGTTCTCGTCGAGCATCGCCCGGACCCGGCCGTGCGCCCCACCGGCGACGATCGAGTCACCGGTGCGCAGGGTGCCCTTCTGCACCAGCACGGTGGCCACCGCACCACGGCCCTTGTCCAGGTGGGCCTCGATCGCGATGCCCTGCGCGGGACCGTCGATCGGGGCGGTCAGCTCCAACGCGGCGTCGGCGGTCAGCAGGACCGCCTCCAGCAGGTCGTCGATGCCGATCCCGGGCTTGGCCGCCACGTTGACGAACATGGTCTCGCCGCCGTACTCCTCGGCGACGAGGCCGTACTCGGTCAGCTGCTGGCGGACCTTGTCCGGGTTGGCCTCGGGCTTGTCGACCTTGTTGACCGCGACCACGATCGGCACGTCCGCCGCCTTGGCGTGGTTGAGCGCCTCGATGGTCTGCGGCATGACGCCGTCGTCGGCCGCGACCACCAGCACCACGATGTCGGTGACCTGGGCACCACGGGCACGCATGGCGGTGAACGCCTCGTGGCCCGGGGTGTCGATGAAGGTCAACGCCCGGTCGACCCCGTCGTGCGGGACCTGCACCTGGTACGCACCGATGTGCTGGGTGATGCCGCCCGCCTCACCCTCGACCATCTTGGTCTTGCGGATGGCGTCGAGCAGCTTGGTCTTACCGTGGTCGACGTGGCCCATCACGGTCACCACCGGCGGCCGGCTGACCAGCCGGTCCGACGCGACCTCGGCGTCGAGGTCGATGTTGAACTGCGCCAGCAGCTCGCGGTCCTCGTCCTCCGGGCTGACGATCTGGATGTCGAACCCGAGGTGCTCACCCAGCAACTGCAGGGTCTCGTCCGAGCAGGACTGCGTCGCGGTGACCATCTCGCCCAGGTTGAACATCTCCTGGACCAGCGAACCCGGGTTCGCGTTGATCTTGTCTGCGAAGTCCGACAGCGACGCGCCCCGCGACAGCCGGACGACCTGGCCCTGGCCGCGTGGTGCACCCGAGCTCATGGTCGGTGCCGACAGGTTGTCGAACTCCTGTCTGCGCTGCTTCTTGGACTTGCGACCACGGGTGGGACGGCCACCGGGCCGACCGAACGCACCGGCCGTACCGCCACCACGGCCACGGCCGCCGCCACCGGGCCGACCGCCGCCACCGGCTGGCGCGCCGGGGCGGTAACCACCGCCGGCACCCGCGCCGCCACCGCCACCGGGACCGCCACGGAAACCACCGCCGCCGCCACCGCCACCGGGACCGCCACGGAAACCACCGCCGCCGCCACCGCCACCGGGACCGCCACGGAAACCACCGCCGCCGCCACCGCGACCGGCACCGCCGGGACCACCCGGACGCCCGGCACCGCCGGGACCACCGGGTCGACCCGGCCGCTGCGCCGGCATCGACGCCGGGCTCGGCCGGGGCGGCATCGAGGCTGGGCTCGGCCGGGGCGGCATCGACGCCGGATTGGGTCGGGGACCGCCACTACCGGCGGCAGGCCGCTGCCCGCCGCCCTGGGTGATGCCGAACGGGTTGTTGCCGCCGCTGCGGGCCGGCGGGCGGGCGCCCGGACGACCCGGCGTCGCCGACGGCGCACCGGGTGCGGGCGGACGGCCACCGGTCGACCGGCCCGCGGCCGGGCTGCCCGGCCGTGGCGGCACCGAGCCCGGACCGGGCTTGGGCCGTGGGCCACCCTCCGGCGGGGCGTCCCGACGGGTGGTGTCGCGCTGCTTCGCCGCCTGCTGGGCGGCCTTGACGTTCGCCTCCTGCTCGGCCTTGAGCGCGGCGGCCCGCGCCTCGGCGGCGGCCACCTCGATGTCGTGGGCGCTGGCCGGTTTGGCCACCGGTGCCGCCGACGGCGGCGGTCCGGGGACCGGGCCCTTGGGCCGCATCGACGACGGGGCGGCCGGTCGACGCGGCGGAGCCGGCTTGGCGGAGATCCTGGGTTCGGTGCCACCCGTCGACGGCGCGGCCGACGGGGCCGGTGCCGAGGTCGACGACTGGGCGGATGCCGCGAACGCACCACGGAGGCGTCGGGCGACCGGTGCCTCCACCGTGCTCGACGCGGATTTCACGAACTCGCCCATCTCCTTGAGCTTGGCGAGAACGGTCTTACTCTCGACCCCGAGCTCCTTGGCGAGCTCGTGTACGCGGGCCTTGCCTGCCACTGCACTCCTCACTCCGAGGTCGTGCGGGCAGCACCCGCAGCGACCTCACTCGTGCACTTGAAGCCTGATCATTGCTGGGACTTCATCGTGTGCTCATGTCGGTCGTCCTACCTTGCTGTGCGACCCTCGTCCGGCCGGATGACCGGACGTAGCGGTTGACGCGCGAATGTGCTCAGCCAGCTCACCGGAGTCCACGACACCGGTGACGCGCAACGCCCGCCCGAAAGCGCGACGCCGCTGTGCCAGCTGCAGACACGCCGGATCGGGATGCAGGTGCGCACCTCGCCCCGGCAGACCACGGATCGGATCGGGTCGCAGGCGCAACTCGTTCTCGCCCCCCACCACGACGAACCGTAGTAGCTCGTGAACCGGTGCACGTCGCCGACAGCCCACACAGGTGCGCTCCGGCGACGCACGTCGTACCACGAAGAAAGTCTACCCCGCCGCGCCAGAGACCGCGCCGCCCGGTTCCGGAGCAGGGTCGCGTCCGGCGGGCGCCGCCTCGGTATCCGGGCGAATGTCGATCCGCCAACCGGTCAACCGGGCAGCAAGGCGGGCATTCTGCCCCTCCCGGCCGATGGCCAGCGACAACTGGAAGTCCGGCACCGTCACCCGGGCAGTACGGCTGGCCAGATCGACCACCTCGACCCGTAGCGCCTTCGCCGGAGACAGGGCGTTGCCCACGAACGTCGCCGGGTCGTCCGACCAGTCGATGATGTCGATCTTCTCGCCGTGCAGTTCACTCATCACCGCCCGGACCCGCTGACCCATCGGCCCGATGCAGGCGCCCTTGGCGTTCACGCCGGGCGTCGTCGACCGTACCGCGATCTTGGTACGGTGACCGGCCTCGCGGGCGATCGCGGCGATCTCCACGGTGCCGTCGGCGATCTCCGGCACCTCCAGGGCGAAGAGCTTCTTCACCAGGTTCGGGTGCGACCGGGACAGCGTGATCTGCGGACCACGGAAGCCCTTGGCGACATGTACCACCACACACCGGAGCCGCTGTCCGTGCGGGTAGCTCTCCCCCGGCACCTGCTCGGGTGCCGGCAGCACCGCCTCCAGCTTGCCGAGGTCGACGGTGACGATCCCCTTCTCGGTCCGCGCCTCGTGGGCCTGGACGATCCCGGTGACCAGGTCACCGTCGCGTCCGGCGTACTCGCCGAAGTGCAC
The DNA here is from genome assembly GCF_049179175.1 of Solwaraspora sp. WMMA2101. Classification (NCBI taxonomy): domain Bacteria; kingdom Bacillati; phylum Actinomycetota; class Actinomycetes; order Micromonosporales; family Micromonosporaceae; genus Solwaraspora; species Solwaraspora sp. WMMA2101. Next base: position 1,271,257 of record NZ_JBMHMA010000006.1, read on the forward strand.
CTCGTCGGTGGCCTCCCGCAGCCGCTGCAGGATCACCTGCTTGGCGGTCATCGCCGCGATCCGCCCGAAGTCGTGCGGGGTGTCGTCCCACTCCCGAACCACCACGCCGTCGTCGCCGACCTCCTGGGCGTACACCAGCGCCATGCCGCTCTTGCGGTCGATCTCGACCCGGGCCTGGGCCTGGGCGCCTTCGGTGTGCCGGTACGCGGTCAGCAGCGCGGCCTCGATCGCCGCGAGAATCGTGTCGAACGGGATCTCCCGCTCGCGCTCCAGTGCGCGCAGCGCCGCGAGGTCGATGTTCACCTCTCCTCGTCCTCCACTTCGTCGTCGGTCGAGCCGTCGAAATCCGCCAGGTCGTCGTCGAAATCCGCGAGGTCGTCGTCGACGACCTCGTCAAGGCGGTGGAACTCCACCTGGACCCGGCCGGGGCCGAGATCCGCGTACGGCCACTGCCGCACCGATCCGTCCACGTCCAGGCTGACCGAGGCGTCGTCGGCGGCGACGACCCGGCCGGTCACCTGACGCTGGGCCGCGCTCACCCGGACCAGCCGGCCGACGTTGCGCCGCCAGTGCCGGGGCAACCGCAGCGGACGGTCCACCCCGGGCGAGCTGACCTCGAGTTGGTACTCACCGACGACCAGATCCGCGCCGGCGGTGGACTCGGCCTCGTCGAGAGCCGCCGAGATCGACCGGGAGACCTCCGCCACCGCGTCCAGACCGACGCCGCCGTCCGCGTCGACGATCACCCGGACCAGGTGGCGACGCCCCGCCCGGGACACCGACACGTCCTCGAGGTCGAAGCCGGCGGCCACGACCACCGGCTCGATCACCGCGCGCAGGCGGTCGCGCCGCACGACCGGCTCGACCCGGGGGCGCGGGCCGCCCTCGGGACGGGAGCGGGAACCGGGTGACCTGCCACCGGCACGGTCACGCTGTGTCATCTCCGCACCCTTCCACCGTTATCGTCTTCGACATGCGCCGTCACCACTGCGGCGGCATCGCCGGATGCGGTTCATCCGGGGCTGGGCAGAGCGTAACGCGCCCCCGAAGGGATCGACCGCCCGGCGCACCGACGAAACCACCCGGGGCGACGCGTGGGTCGACCACCGGGCACCACAGGCGGCCGTCGACACCGAGCGTCGCCACACCGCTACGACACGCCGCCTGCCCGCGACAGGGTTCGAGCCGGCGGCCGGCCGACGCCCAATCGGGCCGGTACCGGCGCATCCGCCGCACCGATGGTGTTGACTAGCCCGGTGTCCAGACCCCACCACCACCCGGTGCGGCGTGCCCGCGCCACCGGCCGTCCGGGCGCGCGAACCGGTGCCGGCTGCAGCCGGCGGGACCTGATCCGGGGCGCCGCCGGCGCGATGTTCGCCGCCGCCACCCCAGCGGCGGTCACCGGCTGCGGCCTGTTCGACCGCACCCCGGAGCCCGAACCGGCCCCGGACCCGCTCGCCGGGTTGCTCGCCGCAACGGTCGAGCTGGCCGACGAGTACGCGGCCGCAGCCGCCAGCGTGGCCGACCTCGATGCCCTGCTGACACCGATCGCCACCACCCATCGGGCGCACGCAGCCGAACTCGCCCGGGTCACCGGCACCGAACTGGCGACGCCCACGTCCCCGGCGGACCCGACGGCCACCGCGCAAGGCCCGGTGGCCAGCGGCGGCGCCACCGTCAGCCCGGATGGCACCGGCACACCGGCACCTGACCGCGCCACCGTCGTCGCCGCGCTGCGTACCGCCGAGGAGTCGGCCCGCGACGCCGCCGTCGCCGCGTGCCTCGCCGCGACCGCCGACCGCGCCGCGCTGCTCGGGACGATCGCCGCCGCCCGCGCCTGCCACCTGGAGGTGCTCCGATGACCCCGTGGGACCGGGCGTTGGCCGCCGAACATGCGGCGATCTTCGCGTACGGGCTGATCGGGGCACAGCTGACCGGTGACGCCGTCAACCGGGCGCGCACCGCCGAGACCGCCCACCGGACGCGACGCGACGAGTTGATCCTGCGCTCGACCGGCAGCGACATCGTGCCGGCCCAGGCGGCCTACGAGGTGCCCTTCCCCGTCACCGACCAGGCCAGCGCGCTGCGCCTGGCGGCCGAGGTCGAGGAGCGCAGCGCCGCCGTCTGGCGGGACCTGCTGGCGGCCACCGAGGGCCCGCAGCGCGAATCGGCGCTGACCGCGATGATCGAGTACGCGGTGCGGGCCACCCAGTGGCGGCAGACCGCAGGCAGCACACCGGTCGTGCCGACCTGGCCGGGGCGGCCGGACTGAGCCGCCGGCCGACCCGAGCCGGCCCGACACCTGACCCCGGATTCATGACCTCGGTTGCCGGCGCCATACCTGGTACGCATACTCGAGTGCCATGTCCATCCGTCACGGCCTGCTGGCGTTGCTCGGGACCGGACCGATGTACGGCTACCAGCTCCGCGCCGTGTTCGAGGCGCAGACCCGCCAGACCTGGCCGCTGAACATCGGGCAGGTCTACACCACGCTGGCCCGGCTGCAGCGCGACGGCCTCGTCCACGCCCTGCCGGCCAACGAGGCCGGGCAGCGACCGTTCGAGATCACCGGTCCCGGCCGGGACGAACTGGCCCGCTGGTTCGCCAGCCCGGTCCCCCGCGCCACCCGTGGCCGGGACGAGCTCGCCATCAAGGTCGCGGTCGCGCTGGTCAGCCCTGGTGCCGACGTACCGGCCATCCTCGCCACCCAACGCGCCGCGATCATGGACGAGCTGCGGGACCTGAACCGGACCCGGCTGGCGGTCGCCCCTGCCGACCTGGCCCAGCGGCTGGTGCTGGACGCCCAGCTGTTCCAGGCGGAGGCGGAGGTCCGGTGGCTCGACCACTGCGAGAACGTGCTGAGTCGGACCGGTGGGCCCGCTCCGGCGGCCGTCAGGGCAGGGTGAGGATCTCGTAGCCGTCGTCGGTCACCACGATGGTGTGCTCGAACTGCGCGGTCCACCGGCGGTCCTTGGTGACCACGGTCCAGCCGTCGCGCCAGACGTCGTACTCGTGGGTGCCGAGGGTGATCATCGGCTCGACGGTGAAGGTCATCCCCGGTTCCATCACGTCAGTGGGGCGCGGGCTGTCGTAGTGCGGCACGTAGAGCCCGCTGTGGAACGCCTCACCGATGCCGTGGCCGGTGAAGTCGCGGACCACGCCGTAGCGGAACCGGCGGGCGTAGGACTCGATCACCCGGCCGATCACGTTGATCTGCCGGCCCGGGGCGACCGCCCGGATGCCCCGCATCATCGCCTCGTGGGTCCGCTCCACCAGCAGCCGGGCCTCCTCGGAGACCTCACCGACGCAGAACGTGGCGTCGGTGTCGCCGTGCACACCACCGATGTACGCCGTCACGTCGACGTTGATGATGTCGCCGTCGGTCAACACCGTCGAGTCCGGGATCCCGTGGCAGATGACCTCGTTGAGGCTGGTGCAGCAGGACTTTGGGAAGCCCTTGTACCCCAGCGTGGACGGGTAGGCCCCGTGGTCGCAGAGGAACTCGTGCACCACCCGGTCGATCTCGTCGGTAGTCACCCCGGGCTTGCAGTACTCGCCGGCGAGCTGCACCGCCTGGGCCGCCAGCCGACCGGCGAAGCGCATCCGCTCGATGGTCTCCGGGGTCTGCACGTGCGAGCCGCGCCACGGGGTGGGCGAATCCCTGCCGACGTACTCCGGCCGGGCGATGTGCGTGGGCACCTCGCGCCAGGGCGAAACGGTGCCGGGGGTCAGCGGTGCGCGGACGGCGGTCATCCCCCCAGGGTATCGCCGGACCTGGGCGGCTGACGTCCCAGGCGGGCCCGGCCCGCTGCCCCGCCGGCGACCCGGACCACCCGGTACCTCCGATTCTTGATGGATCCGCACAGTTGTGCCATCTTCTACTGCGTGGACCTCGAGGATCCGGAACCGGTCTTCTCCGCCACCAGTGACCTCGACGGCGACCGCCTGACCGTCACGGTGCAGGGCGAAGTCGACATGGCGACGGCGGACAGCATGTACCAGGCGGCGACCCGGGTCGCCGCCGACGCCCTCACGCTCGACCTGCGTCAGGTGTCGTTCTTCGACTCGGCAGCGATCCACGCGTTGATCCAGCTCATCGACCGCTACCCGCAGGCGCTGACGGTACTGCCGTCGCGGCAGGTCCGCCGGGTTCTGGAGGTCTCCGGGCTCGGCGAACAACCGTGGCTCGCCACGGCCTGACCGTCGCCGGTCAGCCACCCGTCTGACCGTCGCGGGTCCGCCACCCGCCCGGCCGTCGCCGCTCAGCCGCGACCGGGGCGCGCCGCCAGCCGACGGCCCAGCGTCACCCGACTGCCGTGTTCGTCACGGTCGATCCGCAGCTGGGCCAGGGCGGCGATGAGTGCCAGCCCGCGCCCCCGGAACCCGGCGTCGGTCGCCTCCCGCCAGCCGCCGCTGTCGCGCACGCTGGCCGTCAGGTCGTCGCCGTCGATCGAGACGTCGACCCAGATGTCGGAGTCCGCCGGGCTCACCGGGTGCTCTATCGCGTTGGCGGCCGCCTCGGAGATCGCCACGGTCAGATCGAACTGGTCGGTCTCGCTGAGACCGTGCGCGGTGAAGAAGTCCTCCAGCCGCCGCCGCAGCAGCGCCAGCTTGGTCGCCTGCGCCGGCAGTCGCAGCGTCAGCCGGTCCAGCTCGGTGGTCTCCAGCACCAGCACCGCGACGTCGTCGCGGCGGGGCCGGCGGGCCACCCGTAGCAGCAGCCGGTCGGCGACGTCCTCGACATGGTCGCCGCCGGCCACCGCGTCGGCGCGGACGTGGTCCAGGCCGGCGTCGATGCCCTCGCTCCGGTCCTCGATGAGCCCGTCGGTGTAGCAGATCAGCCGGGTGCCGACGTCGAGCCGGGTGACCGCCGTGGCGTACCTGCTCGCCGGGATCGCCCCGATCGGCGGCCCGAGGGCCCGCTCGTGCAGCAGGTGCGCCGTACCGTCGACGACCAGCACCGGCGGCGGGTGCCCGGCGCTGGCGTAGCGCAGCTCACCGGTCGCCGGGGCGACCGACAGGCACACCACGGTCGCCAGTGACCGCCGGCTCATCGTCGCCATCAGACGGTTCAGCCGGGTCAGTGCGTCCCCGGGGGCGAACCCCTCCAGCAGGTATGCGCGCAACGCGTTGCGCAACTGCCCCATCGTGGCGGCCGCGCTGACGCCCTTTCCCACCACGTCGCCGATGACCAGCACGAGCCGGCCGCCGCCGACCTCCACCGCGTCGTACCAGTCGCCGCCGACCTCGGCCTCGGTGTTGCCGGGCAGGTACCGGCTGGCGAGCAGGGCACCCGGCACCCGGGGCAGCGTCTGCGGCAGCAGGCTGTGCTGCAGGGTGGTGGCGATGCGGTGTTCCGCCTCGTACAACCGGGCATTGCCCAGCCGCAGGCCGACCAGCCGGGCGAACTCCGCCAGGGCGGTGGAGTCGATGTCGGTGCCGGCCTCGTCGGCCGGCCAGACCAGTAGTTCCCCGAGTCGTTCCCCGGTCGCGCCGATGAACGGGATGGCCGCTGCCGGCTCACCGGTGCTGCGACCACCACCGTCGGCCTCGTGGCGGGCCCCGGGGGCGGTGGCGACCACCCGGGCCGCGTTGGCCAGTCGCTGGACGTGCGCCACCGTCGCCCGTAGCACCTCGGTGGTGGTCTGCGCGGTGTTCACCGCGATGGCGGCGTCGGCGAGCGCCCGCAGCTGGCGGATGATCCGGCCGCGCAGCTGGCCGAGTTCGACGTTGGCTCGGACCCGGGCGACCAGCTCCCGCGCCGCGAACGGCTTGATCAGGTAGTCGTCGGCACCGGCGGCGAGACCTTCGACCGCGGACTCCGGCCCGGCGCGGGCCGAGAGCACCACGACCGGTACGTGCCGGGTCCGCGGGTCCGCCCGCAACGCGGCGACCAGCCCGAATCCGTCGAGGTTCGGCATCATCACGTCGGTCAGGACCAGGTCGAAGGCGGTCCGGGTGGCCAGGTCGAACGCTTCGGCGCCGTCGGTCGCGGTCGCCACCTGCCAGTACGGTGCCAGCAGCCGGCTGACGTGGTCGCGCAGGTCGGCGTTGTCGTCGACGACCAGCACCCGTCCGACCGGCGCCCCGGCCCGCGACGAGGACGCGGGGTCGGTGCCGCCGTGCGTCGTCGCCTGCGGTCCGGCCGGTGCCGTACCGGTCCACCGTTCGGTCTCGGCCAGGTGCAGCCGGACCACGTCGTTGTCGGCAACGGCGTTGCCGACAATGCCGTTGCCGTCGGAGGCGTCGACGTCGGAGGCGTCGACGTCGGAGGCGTCGACGTCGATGGCCGCCGGCCCGACCGACGGGGACGGCAGGTGCCCGGTGCCGAGCGGGACGCCGACGGTGAAGACGCTGCCGTGGCCGGGTTCGCTGCGTACCGCCACGGTGCCGCCGTGCAGCTGCACCAGCTCGCGGACCAGGGCCAGTCCGATGCCGGTGCCCTCGTGGCTGCGGCCCCGGGCTCCGGCCACCCGGTGGAACCGTTCGAACAGGTGCGGCAGGTCCGCCGCCGGAATTCCGATCCCGGTGTCGGCGACGGTCAGCTCCGCCAGCTGGTCGCGCTGGCGCAGCCGGACGGTGATGCCGCCCTCCAAGGTGAACTTCAGCGCGTTGGAGAGCAGGTTCAGCACGACCTTCTCCCACAGGTCCGGATCGACGTGGACCTCGACAGGCAGCGGCGGGCAGTCCGCCACCAGGTCGAGGCCGGCGCGCTGCGCGGCCGACCGGAACGTGCTGACCAGGCGATTGGTGAGGTCGGCCAGGTCGACCGGCTGGAACGCGGCCCGCGCCCGCCCCGATTCCAGTCGGGAGAAGTCCAGCACCGTGTTGACCAGCTTGAGCAGCCGCAACGCGTTGCGGTGCATCATTTCGGCCCGTTCCCGGTGCGCGGCGGGCAGGTCGGGCTCGTCGAGCTGGTCCTCGATCGGCCCGAGCAGCAGCGTCAGCGGGGTCCGGAACTCGTGGCTGACGTTGGCGAAAAAGTCACTCTTGGCCTGGTCGATCGCGGCCAGTTCCGCCGCCCTGGCCCGTTCGTGCAGATAGGCCCGCTGGTTGGTGACCGCGCTGGAGACCTGGCGGGCGAGCAGGTCGAAGAAGTCACGGTAGTCACCGGTGAAGGGCAGATGCCGGCTGCGCCCGACGACCAGCGCGCCGACCGGATCGGTGGCGGCGCAGATCGGTAGGACGACCGCGTCGGCGGCCGCGCTGTCCGGTGCTACGGCGACGAAGTCACCGACCGGTGCCGACCCGTCGGTGCCCTCGCGCAAGGCGGCGAGCAGCGCCGCCGGGGCGGCGTCGGAGTCCGGATGCCGGGGCGCGACGACGGTCTCCGCCGGCACGCCGGTGACGCCGGCGAGTCGGGCGGAATCGGCGTCGGGACCCAGATAGAGCAGAGCGAACGGTACGTCGCCGCGACACCCGTCGAGTACCTCGAGCACTCCCCGGCGCAGCTCCGCCTGACTCTGCAGATCCGACAACCGGGTGCTGAGGTCGGCCAGCGCCCGCAACCGCCGCTCACCGAGCACCCGACCGGTGGTCTCGCTGACGACGCAGTAGACCCCGCCGACGCTGCCGTCCTCGACCCGCAACGGATCGTAGGAGACGTCGAAGTAGGTCTCCTCCAGGAAGCCGTGCCGTTCGAGCATGAACGGGTGGTCGGTGCCCCGGTAGGCGGTCCCGCTGGCGACGACCCGGTCGAACAGTGGCTCCAGGACGTCCCACAGCTCGGACCAGTGGTGTGCCGCAGGCTCCCCCAGGGCCGCCGGATGCTTGGCCCCGATGGTGGGCAGATACGCGTCGTTGTAGAACGCCCGCTGTTCGTCACCCCAGTACAGGACGATCTGGGCCTGGGAGGAGAGCATCATGGCGACGGCGTGGCTGAGACTCGCCGGCCACTGGTGCGGCGGGCCGAGCGGCGTGGCGGACCAGTCGCGGTCGCGAATCATCGCCCCCATGTCGCCGCCCGCGTCGAACGCGGCGGCGAGCGCGGCAGGCAGGGCGGCTCCCGTGGTGGCTGGTGCCGGTGCCGGTGCGGTCCCCGCCGGCTCATCACCCTCTGCCATCACTGACCACCTTCAGTAATCGAACCCCGTCACGCCACCGCACCGCCCGGCCGGTGCCGGACCGTCCCCTGCCCCGGACCATCCGGCGTGGCCCGCCTCCTACCCTGTGGCGGTCCCGCCCTAACGTGCCGGCGGACACCATCGGTCGCGTGAACGCACCGACGGACACCATCGGCAGCGCCGCCGACCGGACCGGCGGCGACGGCGCGGTCAGGAGAACGCCGGCAGACCGTCGAGGCTGACCGCGTTGCGGGTGGCGCGGTAGTCCACCAGATCGTCGGCGCTGCGGCGGGCGTGCGCCTGGATCAACAGGTCGCGGTCGCCACCGTACTGCAGCAACGGGACGCCGTACCCGCACGAGTCGCTGACCCGCGTGACGTCGACCAGGATCACCGAGCGCGCCCCGTGCTGATCCGGTGCATCGTCGAAGATCGCGGCCAACCCGGTGAACCGGGGGTCGTCGACCGGCACCACCGACCCTTGGCCGTGCAGCCGGACGATCTTCGGTGGGCCGTCGAACGCGCAGAACATCAGGGTGATCCGCCCGTTGTCGCGCAGATGCGCCACCGTCTCCGCGCCGCTGCCGTGGTAGTCCAGGTACGCGACCCGATGCGCCCCGAGTACGGCGAACGTGCCCCGCATTCCTTTCGGGGAGACGTTGACGTGACCGTCGCCTCCCGACGGCGCGGTCGCGACGAAGAACATCGGCTGTGCCTCGATGAAGGCCCGTAGGCGGCCGTCGATGTCGGGGTACACCTTGCCCATCGCCCCATCGTTGCACGCCGCGACCGCGCGTCGACACGCCGCGCGTCACCGACGACGCGTGCCGTAGGCGACACCGCAGGGACGCCGACGGTGCCCGTACGGTACGAAGGTCACCGGCCGGGTCACCCGCCGGTGCGGCCGTGACGTCATGCCGGGTGTGAGTGCTGTGTTCGACACGACCGCAGGCGGTTCCGGTTCGGCGACACGGGAGAGGCGGGCACGGTGGCGGGTGAGATGAAACGGCTGCTGGAGCAGGAGCTGCTCGGGCAGCCGGCGCCGCCGCTCGGGGACCTGGTGACGACGTCGATCCGGTTGGGCCGGCGGCGACGCCGGGTACGCCGGGCGCTGGCCACCGTCGGCGGTGTCGCCGCCGCGGCGTTCGCCACCGTCGCGATCCTGCTCACCCCGGCAGTGCTGGGGGCGATCGCCAGCGGCGGAGTCGACGACGTGGCGCCGGCCGCCGCCCCGCCGGCCACCGTCACGGTGCCGGCACCGGCACCGGCCCTGACCCGGGGGCCGTCCGCCGGTGCCCTGGCGAACCCGAGCCCGCTCGCCACGCCGCGTCCCCGGTGCGGCGAGAGCGATCCGGCGGGGCTGTCGGCGTCGCTGTCCCCGCGCACCCACGTCACCAACTGTCCGGCGCCGGAGTCGCTCGATTTCACCGTCGTCGCGCCCGAACTCGACGGACAGATCGCACCGGCGACCGCCCAGGACGCGCTGAAGCTGCTGCTCGGGCTCCTCCCCAAGGGCCGGACCAGTGACTACCGGGTGAGCGACGAGCCCTGGACCGCGTCGGGCATGTCGACCGTGGCGCTGCGACTGGACCGGGGTGCCGGGCCGGGGATGATCCGGTTGACCGTCTCGCACGTGGATCCGGCCTCGGCAACGCGGTGCGAGGCCGGGCAGCTGTGCTATTCGTTGCCGGACGGCACCACCGTGGTCATCTACGACCTGCCGGACGACTGCCTGACCGGTCGCGGGCTGTGGGTACAACAACCGAACGGCATTCGGGTCGAGCTGAACATCGCCCGCTGCGTGCCGTGGGACGACAGCACCAGCCGGCCGACCGAGCCGGTGTTGACCACCCAGGAGGCGCTCACCATCGCGCTGGATCCGCGATGGGGTGGCGGGTCGTCGGCGCGGGTCCTGCCCCCGGCCGCCAGCTAGGGTTGGCCGGGTGACCCGTACGCCGATCGGCCGCGACCGCGACGGTGCGGGGCGTCCCCGCAACGCCCGGCCCCGCGACGAGCTCGGTCGGCCGCTGCCGCCGGGGGCACCCGGGGTGCCGACGATGCCGGACGACCTGGTGCTCCCCCCGGTGGAGGCGCTCGACGAGGCGCAGCGGCTGCTCGACGCCGGCCGGCCGTTCCACGCCCACGAGGTGCTGGAGTCGGCCTGGAAGGCGGCACCGGCACCGGAGCGGGAGTTCTGGCGCGGCCTGGCCCAGCTGGCCGTGGGACTGACCCACGCCCGGCGGGGGAACCCGACCGGCGCCGCCCGGTTGCTCGCCCGTGCGGCCCAACGGATCGCGCCGTACGCCGAGCAGCCGCCGTACGGCGTGCCCGTGGCGGACCTGGTGCGGTTCGCCCGCGCGGCGGCCGAGGAGCCCCCGACCGACGGCGCCGTCACGGTCCGGTTGCGTCCGGCCCCCGGTCCGGCCCCTGGCCCGGCCCCTGGTCCTGGTCCCGGGACAGCGCAGCGGTGATCTGGTCGGCCGGCACCGGACGGCCGAAGTGCCAGCCCTGTGCCTGGTCGCAGCCGAGCGCGGCGAGCCGCCGCGCCTGCTTCGCGGTCTCCACGGCCTCGGCGGTGACGGTCAGGTCGAGGGCGTGCGCGAGGCGGACCAGCGCGTCGACGATCCGCTCGTCGCGGTCGCCCTGGGGCCCGTCGGCGCGCATCCCTTCGACGAAGCCGCCGGCCAGCTTCAGTACGTGGATGGGCATCCGCCGCAGGTAGGCCAGGTTGGAGTAGCCGGTGCCGAAGTCGTCGATCGCCAACCGGACGCCGAGATCGGCCAGGCGGCGCAGGGCCCGCAACGGCTCGCCGCCGGTGGCCATGACCGCGCTCTCGGTCAGTTCCAGCTGCAGCAGGTGCGGCGGCAACCCGGTGCGGGTCAGTACCCCGGCGACCTCGGCGACCAGTTGCGGATCACTGACCTGCCGGGCGGCGATGTTGACGCTGACCACGACCGGGACGTGCGGGTACGCGGCATGCCACCGGCTCGCCTGCCGGCAGGACCGCTCGAGCACCCACCGGCCGAGTCGCACGATCAGGCCGGTCTCCTCGGCGAGGGTGACGAACCGGTCCGGGCCCAGCCGGCCGAGCTGTGGATGCTCCCAGCGGACCAGCGCCTCGACCGCGGTCGTCGTACCGTCGGCGAGGCGGACGATCGGCTGGTACTCCACCACGAACTCGCCCCGGTCCAGGGCCGCCGGCAACGCGGCGGCCAGCGCCGAGCGGGTGACGTCCTGCGCACCACGGACCGGGTCGAAGGCGGCCCACCGGCCGCGCCCGGCCGCCTTGGCCCACTGCAACGTCGTGTCGGCGGCCTTCATCACATCGGTGGGATCCCGACCGGCCTGCGCGGATTCCACCACCGCGGCGCTGGCCGTGACGGTCAGCTGGTGACCGTCGACGTGGATCGGTGCGGCGAGGGCGGTCAGCACCGACTGGGCGACGCCGACCAGCTCCGTGGTGCCGGCGCAGCGGTACACCAGGATCACGAACTCGTCACCGCCCATCCGGGCGGCCAGATGCCCGGCGTCTGCGACGCTGGCGACGAGCCGTTGGGCGACCACGGTCAGCACCCGGTCACCGACACCGTGACCGAGCCCGTCGTTGATCGACTTGAATCCGTCGATGTCAAGGAAACAGACCCCGACCTGCTGCTGGTCGTCGGCGAGCGCCGCCGCGAGCTCGTCGAAGAACCGCACCCGGTTGGGTAGTTCGGTGAGCGGGTCGTGCTCGGCCTGGAACCGCAGCCGTCGCTGCATCTCGTACCGGTCGCTGATGTCCTCGACCATGGCGACGGTGAACCGGGGGCGGCCGTCGTCGTGGCGCACCAGCGACACCGCCAGGTCGGTCCAGATCGGTCGGCCGTCCTTGCGGTAGTACCGCTTCTCGACCCGGACGCTGTCGTGTTTGCCCTCGATCAGCTCCAGGTAGTGCTGGTACATGCCGGGAGCGTCGTCCGGGTGGAACAGCTGCCCGACGTTGACCTCCCGCAGCTGCGCCACCGGGTAACCGAGCATGTCGGCGAAGGCCTGGTTGACGTCGATGATCCGGCCGGTGAGGTCGGCGATGCCGATACCGATGGCGGCACCGGTGAACACCGCCCGGAACCGGGCCTCGCTGTCGCGCAGCGCCTGTTCGGCGGCGTCGCGGGCGGACCAGGCGGCCCGGCGGATGCTGGACTGCTGCGCGAAGACCCGGTTGCGCAACGCGCGGGCGTAGCCGCCGGCCAGTGTTCCCTGCAACTGGCTGACCCGTTGCCGGGCCGGTGCCGGGTCCGCCAGGTGCGGCAGCACCAGCGGCAGGAAGTCGCGGCCGAGGGCGGACACCGTCCAGTCGAGCACGGCCGGCTCGGTCAGATGGTCGTCGACCAGCGCCCGCCCGACGTCACGGCCGGGCTCGTCGCTGAACGTCGCGGCCGTCACCGCGGCGGCCAGTCGCAGGGTGTGCCCGAGAAGGATGTCGACGGTCTCGGCTGAGCTCAGGGGCAGGTAGCCGAGCTGGCCGGCGGCGGCCGCCCAGCGCTGCGCGAACCGCCGCGCACCGTCGACGTCGATCCCGGCGGCCGCGTCGCCCGTACCGGACGCCGACATGATCAGGACAGGGCGGCGTCCCGGCGGGCGACACCGCCGAAGGCACCGAACCGCTCCGGGTGATCATCCACGTCGGTCGGCGAGTCCGGCCGCCACAGCGGCAGGTGCACGATTCCGGGCTCGACGACGGTGAAGTCGCCGAACATCGCGGCGACGTCCGCCCTGGACCGCAACGTGATCTCCGTGTCGGTGCGGGCCGACAGCCGCTGGGCGGCGAGCACCTCCGGCGGCTGGTCCTCGTAGGTGGCGTGGGAGATCACCAGATAGCTGCCGGGGGCGAGGCGGGCCCGCAGCCGGCGCAGGATCTCCTGCGGACCGTCGGCGTCGGGGATGAAGTGGGCCACTCCGGCGAGCAGCACCGCCACCGGCCGGTCGAAGTCGATCAGCCCGGTCGCCGCGGCCCGGTCGCAGATCGTGTCGGGCTCACGCAGGTCGGCCTGGATCACGGCGGCGGTGGTGACGTCGGCCAGGATGGTCCGGCTGTGTGCCACCGCCACCGGATCGATGTCCACGTAGACGACGGTCACCGTCGGGTCGACCGCGTGGGTGACCTCGTGGACGTTGCCGACGGTGGGGATGCCGGATCCGATGTCGAGGAACTGGTCGACGCCGTCGGCGAGCAGCATCCGTACCGCTCGGCGCAGAAAGGCCCGGCCGGCCCGCATGGTCTCGGCCAGATGCGGTGTCATCGCCATGATCTGCTCGGCGAGCTGCCGGTCGACCTCGAAGTTGTGCGCGCCGCCGAGAAAATAGTCGTAGACCCGGGCCGCGCTGGGGCGCGAGATGTCCACCCCGGCCGGTACGTCGTCGAGCTGGTCCGCCATCCTGCCCTCAGCCTCCTGGCGACGCGGTTCGCCGGCCCATGGTAGCGCCGCGACGGTGGAATGTGCACCGCTGGCAGATTCACGACAATGCCGGAAAGCTGCCCGACGGCGTACCGGCCCGGGGGAACCTCAGCGGGCCGACTCCAGCAGCAGCGAGATGCCCTGCCCCACCCCGATGCACATGGTGCACAGTGCCCGCTGGGCGGACCGTTCGCGCAACTCCAGCGCTGCGGTCAACGCCAGCCGGGCGCCGCTGGCACCGAGCGGATGCCCGAGTGCGATCGCCCCGCCGTTCGGGTTGACGTGCTCGGCGTCCTCCGGTAGGCCCAGCTCGCGGAGCACCGCGACGGCCTGCGCCGCGAACGCCTCGTTCAACTCGATGACGTCCACGTCGGAGACCTTGAGGTCGAGCCGGCCGAGCAGTCGCCGGGTCGCCGGCACCGGGCCGATCCCCATCACCCGGGGAGCCACCCCGGCGGTGGCCGCACCGACCACCCGGGCCAACGGGGTCAGCCCGTACCGCCGCACGGCGTCGGCACTGGCCACCAGCAGCGCCGCCGCACCGTCGTTGACCCCGGAGGAGTTGCCGGCGGTCACCGTACCGCCGTCGCGGAACGGCGTCGGCAGCGCGGCGAGTTTGTCCGCCGAGGTCTCCCGGGGGTGTTCGTCGACCGCGACCGTCACGGTGCCCTTGCGGCCCTGCGGCACCTCGACCGGCGCGATCTCGGCGGCCAGTCGGCCGCTGGCCTGTGCCCGGGCGGCCCGCTGCTGGGACCGCAACGCGAAGGCGTCCTGCGCGGTGCGCTCGACGCCGTACTCGGCAGCCACGTTCTCGGCGGTCTCCGGCATCGAGTCGGTGCCCCAGCCGGCGCGCATCAGCGGGTTCACCAGCCGCCAGCCGATGGTGGTGTCGTGGATCTCCGCCGCCCGCGAGTACGCCGTAGCCGCCTTGGGCAGCACGAACGGTGCCCGGCTCATGCTCTCCACCCCACCGGCGACGACCAGGTCGGCCTCACCGGCCACCACCGCGCGGGCGGCGATCGCCACCGCGTCCAGCCCGGAACCGCACAGCCGGTTGACCGTGGTACCGCTGGTCTGCTCCGGCAGCCCGGCCAGCAACGCCGCCATCCGGGCCACATTGCGGTTGTCCTCACCGGCCTGGTTGGCGCAGCCGAGCACCACGTCGTCGACGGCCGCCCAGTCCACCGACGGGTGCCGGGCGACGAGTTCACGGATCACGTGGGCGGCCAGATCGTCCGGACGCACCGCAGCGAGCGCGCCGGCGAACCGACCGATCGGGGTACGGACGCCGGACACCAGGTAGGCGACGGACATGACAGGGCTCCCTCCGGCAGGTCAGTGCTGGCCGGCCGGGGCGCGCTGACCCCGCTTGGCGGCCTGGATCTGCTCGTAGACGTGACCGCGCAACTGGGTGAAGCGCGGGTCGGCGCGGGTGTGCAGCTGATCCCGGTCGACCGGCAGGTCCACCGTGACCTCGTCCTGCACCACCGTCGGCGAGGAGGACAGGATCAGCACCCGCTGACCCAGGTAGACCGCCTCGTCGATGTCGTGGGTGACGAACAGGATGGTGACGCCGAGCCGCTGCCAGAGCTGGCGGATCAGATCCTCCAGGTCCGCGCGGGTCTGGGCGTCGACCGCGGCGAACGGCTCGTCCATCAGCAGAACGTCCGGCTGGTACGCCACCGCGCGGGCGATCGCCACCCGCTGCTGCATGCCGCCGGAGAGCTGCCACGGATAGGCGCTGTGGGTGTCGGCGAGACCGACCGCGGCCAGCGCCTCGTCGACCAGTGCCCGACGCCGGGCCCGGGCCATCCGCTTCTGCCGCAGCGGCAGCTCCACGTTGTCCCGCACGTTCATCCACGGGAACAGGCTGCGCCCGTACTCCTGGAAGACCACGGCCATGCCCGGCGGCGGGCCGGTGACCGTCTCGCCGCGCAACCGCACCTGCCCGGAGGTGGGCGGAAGCAGGCCGGCCATGCACTTGAGCAGCGTCGTCTTGCCGCAACCGGACGGGCCCACCAGGCACACCAGGTCACCGGCGGCGATGGTGAAGGTCAGGTCACGCACCGCCTCCACCTGGCGCTGGCGCCCGTCGTAGACCTTACGTAGGCCCTGGACATCGAGCATCGCTCGGCACCTTTCTCATGAGCTGCGCTGCGCCCGCCGCAGGCCGTGGTACCAGGCCAGGGCGCGCAGCTCGACGAAGCGGAACAGCACGGACAGGGCGAAGCCCAGCAGGCCGAGCAGCAGGATGCCGCTCCACATCTGCGGAATCGCGAAGGTGCGCTGGAACTGCACGATGGTGAAGCCGAGCCCGTTGCTGGCCGCGAACATCTCGCTGATCACCATCAGGATGATGCCGATCGACAGTGACTGGCGCATGCCGGCGGCGATCTGCGGGCTGGCCGCGCGCAGCACCAGGTGCCGCAGGCGGGCCACCCCGGTGATCCCGTACGACCGGGCGGTGTCGGAGAGCACCTCGTCGGTGGCGCGCACGCCCTCGACGGTGTTGAGCAGCACCGGCCAGACGCACCCGGCGGCGATCACCACGACCTTCATCGTGTTGTCGATGCCGGCGAAGAGCATGATGATCGGCACCAGCACCGGCGGCGGAATGGCGCGGAAGAACTCCAGCACCGGTTCCAGCACACCGCGTACGGTCCGGAAGCTGCCGACCAGGACGCCGAGTCCGATCCCGACCACGACGGCCACGGTGTAGCCGCCGGCCAGCCGCAGCAGGCTGGGCAGTACGTCGGCCAGCAGCCGCTCGGGCGTCCAGGTCGTGGGGAACACGGTGAGGATCCGGCTCAACGGCGGGGAGTAGAAGCTGGTGCTGCCGGCGGTGGCGAACCACCAGACGGCGAGCAGCACCGCCGGCAGGGCGAGCGCGAAGCCCACCCGTTTGACCAGCCCGGTCACGCGATCACCTCGCCACGCATCGACTGGTGCCAGGACAGCGCCCGGCGCTCCACCGCCCGCGCGATCAGGTTGATCGCCACGCCGAGCAGGCCGGTGACCACCACCAGGGCGTACATCAACGGCACGGCACCGGAGGTCTGGGCGACCGCGATCCGGTTGCCGAGCCCCGGGGCACCGATCACCAGTTCGGCGGTGATCGCCAGCACCAGGGCGACGGCCGCGGCCAGTCGTACGCCGGTCATCACGTACGGCAGCGCGGTGGGCCAGACGACGTGTCGGACCCGGGCCCAGGTGCCCAGGCCGTAGCTGCGGGCGGTCTCGTCGGCGACCGGGTCGACGTCCTGTACGCCGTAGAGCACCTGGACCAGCACCTGCCAGAAGGCGGCGTAGACGACCAGCAGCAGGGTGGACTCGATGCCGGTGCCGTAGAGCAGCACGGCGAGCGGGATCAGCGCCACCGACGGGATGGGGCGCAGGAACTCGACCGTCGAGGCGGTCAGGGCCCGCAGCAGCGGCACCGTACCGATCAGCACTCCCAGTGCGATGCCGGCGCCGACGGCGATGGCCAACCCGATCGCCCAGGCGGTGAGGGTGTCGCCCAGCGCGACCCAGAACCGGCCTTCGCCGAGCAGGTCGACCAGCGCGGCGAGGATCTCGGTGGCCGGCGGCAGGTACCGGGCCGACACCAGCGGCGTGGCGGGCAGGATCTGCACCACGGCGAGCAGGCCGGCCAGCCCGGCGAGGCCGAGCAGCAGGTTCGACGGCCGGCGCCGCCGGGTCGGCCGGGGCCCGGATGGTGACGTGCCCCGGTCGGGGCCGGCGGTGCCGGCCCCGACCGGGGTGTTGTCGACCGCTGTCACGGCAGCAGCGCGTCCAGATCCGGCTCGGACTCGAAGACGCCGTCGGCGAGGCCGAGCTCGGCGACCCGCTCGATCGACGCACGGTTGATCTCCGCCGGCCACTGCGGCAGCGTCATCGCGTCCAGGATGGCCTGGTCGATGTCGGTGTAGCTGCGCAGCACGTCACGCACCTCGTCCGGGTGGGCGTTGGCGTAGGACAGCGACTCGGCCATCGCCTCCTGGAAGCGGGTGACCAGGTCGGGGTTCTCCTGGGCCAGCTTGGTGCTGGTGAAGTAGACCGCCACGGTCAGCTCGGGGGCGGTGTCGACGAAGTTCCACGCGACGACCCGGGCACCGGCGTCCTTGGCGACGGTCAGCGACGGCTCGACCATCCAGGCCGCGTCGACGTCGCCGTTTTCGAGCGCCGCGGGCATCTGGGGGAACGGCATCTCGACGAACTGAATGTTCTCGGGGTCGCCGCCGGCCTTGCGGACCGACTCCCGCACGCTGGTGTCGCCGATGTTCTTGAGGGTGTTGACCGCGACCTTCTTGCCGGCCAGGTCGGCCGCCGTCTGGATCGCGCTGTCCTCCTTGACCGCGACGCCGCCGAAGTCACCGTCGGCGCTGCCGGTCGAGGCCACCCCGTTGGCGACGACCTTGATCGGTACGTCGCTGACCTGGGCGGTCATCAGCGAGGTGACGTTGCTGAAGCCGAACTGGAACTGCTCACTGACGACACCGGGGACGATGGCGGCGCCGCCCTGGCCGCTCTCCATCGTCAGGTTGATGCCGCGCTTGGCGAAGAAGCCCTTCTCGTCGCCGAGGTAGATCGGCGCGACGTCGACGATCGGGATGACGCCGACGGTGACGTCGGTTACTTCGCCGGTGCCGTCGGCCTCGTCGGAGGACGAGTCGGAACCACAGGCGGCGACCAGCAGTGCGGTGGCCAGAGTGAGGGCGACGAGGGGCCGTCGCATGGGACCTCCAGTTGAGGGATGGGTATGACCGATCGGGGGTGTTCGCGTACCGAACGATGGTTCTTATGATGAACGTACGGGCTACCCCGGCTCACGTCAATGTGCATATCGGAAGATACTCTGCCAATCCGGCAGGGGAAGGGAGCAGCGTGCGCACCCAGGTTGGCATCATCGGAGCGGGACCGGCGGGGCTGATGCTCTCCCACCTGCTGCACCTGGAGGGTATCGACTCCGTGGTGCTGGAAACCCGCAGCCGGTCGTACGTCGAGCGCCGGGTCCGGGCCGGCGTGCTCGAGCACGACACGGCACAACTGCTCGCCGACACCGGCGTCGGCGACCGGATGCGCCAGGAAGGGCTCGTCCACACCGGCCTTGACCTGCGCTTCGACGGTGTGTCGCGGCGCATCGACCTGGCCGCGCTGACCAGCGGACGGTCGATCACCGTCTACGGCCAGCAGGAAGTGGTCAAGGACCTGATCGCCGCCCGGCTGGCCGCCGGCGGCGAGATCCTGTTCGAAGTCTCCGACGTCAGCCTGGACGGCATCGACACTGATGCCCCCGTGGTCCGGTTCGAGCACGAGGGCACGATACGCGAACTGCACTGCCTGGTCGTCGCCGGCTGCGACGGTTTCCACGGGGTCAGCCGGGGCGCCATCCCCGAGACGGCCCGACGCACCGTGGAGCACACCTACCCGTTCAGCTGGTTGGGGATCCTGGCCCAGGCCGCGCCGTCGGCGCACGAGCTCATCTACACCCACCACGAGCACGGTTTCGCCCTGCACAGCATGCGCAGCCCCGACGTGACCCGGCTCTACCTGCAGGTTCCCAACGAGACCGACCTGGCCGACTGGCCGGCCGCCCGGATCTGGGACGAGTTGCACACCCGGCTGGCCACCGACGACGGCTTCACCCTGAAGGAGGGTCCGATCCTGGAACAGGGGGTGACACCGATGCGCAGTTTCGTTACCGAACCGATGCGCCGCGGCCAGCTGTTCCTCGCCGGCGACGCGGCCCACATCGTGCCGCCGACCGGCGCCAAGGGGCTCAACCTGGCGGTGGCCGACGTGCGGTTCCTGGCCGAGGCGCTGACCAGCTGGTTCAAGCAGGGGCGGGGCACCGGGCTCGACGAGTACTCGGCCCGGTGCCTGCGGCGGATCTGGCGGGTGCAGCACTTCTCGTCCTGGATGACCGGGTTGCTGCACCGACCGGCCGACGCCGACGAGTTCTCCCACCGGTTGCAGGTCGCCCAACTCGAGTACGTCGCCACCTCGACGGCGGCGGCGACCACCCTCGCGGAGAACTACGTGGGGCTGCCGTTGGACTGGAGCCGGCGCGTTGACATGCCGGCGCGACCGACCGTACCGTTCGCTTAGCGAACGATTGTTCTACACACGCACCGGGGATGTGGCATGGGTGAAATCTCCTCACTGTCCGACGCTGTCGCCGAGCTGGTCCACGACGGCGACAGCGTCGCCCTGGAGGGCTTCACCCACCTGATCCCCACCGCCGCCGGGCAGGAGATCATCCGCCAGGGCCGGCGGGACCTGACGCTGATCCGGATGACCCCGGACATCGTCTACGACCAGCTGATCGGCGCCGGCTGCGCCGCCAAACTGATCTTCAGCTGGGCGGGCAACCCCGGCGTCGGATCACTGCACCGGTTCCGCGACGCGGTGCAGCGCGGCTGGCCCCGGCCACTGGAGATCGAGGAACACAGCCACGCCGGCATGGCCAACCGGTACGTCGCCGGCGCCGCCGGGCTGCCCTTCGCCGTCCTGCGCGGCTACGTCGGCACCGACCTGGTCGCCCACACCGCGACCATCGCGCCGATCACCTGCCCGTTCACCGGCGAGGTGCTGACCGCCGTACCGGCGCTCAACCCCGACGTCGGCATCGTGCACGCCCAACGCGCCGACCGGCAGGGCAACGTCCAGGTGTGGGGCATCACCGGGGTGCACAAGGAGGTCGTCCTGGCGGCGAAACGGTCTCTGGTCACCGTCGAGGAGATCGTCGACGAGCTGGAGCCCCGCCCCGGCGCGATGGTGCTGCCCGGCTGGGCGATCACCCGGGTCGCCGAGGTCCCCGGCGGGGCCCACCCCTCCTACGCGATGAGCTACAGCGACCGGGACAACGCCTACTACCAGCAGTGGGACGAGATCAGCCGGGACCGCGAGACGTTCACCCGCTGGCTCGACACGCTGATGCACCCCACGGCCGCCGCCGCACCGACCGACGGGGGTGCCGCATGAGTGACCCGACCGCCAGCACGGACTTCACCCTCGACGAGATGATGACCGTCGCCGCCGCCCGGGCGCTGCGCGACGGGGCACGCTGCTTCGTCGGCATCGGCCGGCCGAGCACCGCCGCCAACCTGGCCCGCCGTACCCACTCCCCCGGGCTCGTGCTGATCTACGAGTCCGGCACGATCGGGGCCAAGCCCGACCGGCTCCCGCTGTCCATCGGCGACGGCGTCCTCGCCGAAACCGCCGACGCGGTCGTCTCGGTGCCGGAGATCTTCAACTACTGGCTGCAGCCCGGCCGCATCGACGTCGGATTCCTCGGCGCCGCCCAGATCGACCGGTACGCCAACATCAACACCACCGTCATCGGTGCCACGTACGCCGACCCGAAGGTCCGGCTGCCGGGTGCCGGCGGTGCGCCGGAGATCGCCGCCTCCTGTTGCGAGGTGATCGTCATCGTGCCGCAGAGCCGACGGACCTTCGTCGACCGCGTCGACTTCGTCACCTCGGTCGGCTTCGGCGCCGGCCCCGGCGACCGGCAGCGACTCGGCCTGCGCGGACACGGACCGACCCTGGTCATCACCGACCTCGGCCTGCTGCGGCCGGACCCGGACACCTGCGAACTGACCCTCACCCAGCTGCATCCCGGGGTGCAGGTCGACCAGGTCACCGCCGCCACCGGCTGGCCGTTGAAGGTCGCCCCCGACCTGACGACCACCGCCGAGCCCACCGCGCGGGAGCTGGCCACGCTGCGCCAACTGCTGCACCCCTGACCGGTCGACGCCCCCCGAGGAGGCAACCGTCCATGCCTGAGCACGCCGCGCCCGATGCGAGCCCCCACGGGCTGCTGCTACCGCGCTACCGCCGCGACGACACCGCCGTACACCCGCCGCTGCTCTCCCCCGGGTACAAGTCCACCGTGCTGCGCGCCCCGGCCGAGCCGCTGGTGCTGCTGCCGCAGACCCTCACCGAGGTGACCGGCCCGCTGCTGGGCGAGGGTCGGGTCACCGCCGCCGACGCCGACCTGAGCTCCGACCGCGACGGCCAGGCGCAGGGCCAGCGGATCATCGTGCACGGCCAGGTCCGCGACAGCGACGGGCGGCCCGTGCCGGACACCCTGGTGGAGGTGTGGCAGGCCAACGCCGGTGGGCGTTACCTGCACAAGCTCGACCAGCACGACGTACCGTTGGATCCGCACTTCACCGGCGTCGGCCGGGCGGTGACCGACTCGATGGGCCGCTACCGGTTCGTCACCATCAAGCCCGGCGCCTACCCGTGGCGCAACCACGCCAACGCCTGGCGGCCGGCGCACATCCACTTCTCGCTGTTCGGCCGGGCCTTCACCCAACGCCTGGTCACCCAGATGTACTTTCCCGACGACCCGCTGTTCGCCTACGACCCGGTGCTCAACTCGATCTCCGACCCGGCCGCCCGGCAACGGCTGATCTCGACCTTCGACCTGGACAACACCGTCGAGGAGTGGGCGCTCGGGTTCCGGTTCGACATCGTGCTGCGCGGGCGCGAGGCGACCCCGATGGAGGAATCATGACCAGCGGCGCTTCAGCGGTGTGGGACCAGCTGACCGAGCTGACGCCCGCGCAGACGGTCGGACCGTACCTGGGGATCGGCCTGCCCT
Source organism: Solwaraspora sp. WMMA2101 (assembly GCF_049179175.1). Classification (NCBI taxonomy): domain Bacteria; kingdom Bacillati; phylum Actinomycetota; class Actinomycetes; order Micromonosporales; family Micromonosporaceae; genus Solwaraspora; species Solwaraspora sp. WMMA2101. The sequence continues at coordinate 1,293,365 of NZ_JBMHMA010000006.1, forward strand.
GGCCGGACGGGTCGTACGTCGTCGAGCCCGACACCCCGGGCGGGATCTGGCTACGCGGGAGACTGTTCGACGGGGCCGGCGACCCGGTGCCGGACGGTCTGATCGAGACCTGGCAGGCCGACGGGCAGGGCCGTTTCGACCACCCGGACGACCCCCGGGGCGCGGTGGCCGGGTTCCGCGGCTTCGGCCGCTGCCCGACCGACGAGTCCGGCGGGTACGCCATCTACACCCGTAAGCCAGGGGCGGTGCCCGGCCCCGGCGGGCGGCCGCAGGCACCCCACGTCGACGTGTCGGTCTTCGCCCGGGGGCTGCTGCACCGGGTCGTCACCCGGATCTACTTCCCGGACGAGGCCGAGGTCAACGCCGCGGACCCGGTCCTGGCCGAGGTGCCGGCGCACCGGCGGGCCACCCTGGTCGCGACCGCCGAACCGGACGGCTACCGCTTCGACATCCGGCTGCAGGGCGAGCATGAAACCGTTTTCTTCGCCGTCTGAACCCGACACCGGCCCCACCGAGACCGGTCCGGGCGGACTGTTCGACGCCCTGCTGGCCGCCGGAGCGGTCCGCGCCGCCGTCGACGACCAGGCGTGGCTGCGCGCCATGCTCGACGTCGAGGCGGCGCTGGCCCGCGCCCAGGCGGCACTCGGGACGGTGCCGGCGGCCGCCGCCGAAGCGATCACCGCCACCGCCCAGGAGCACCGGTTCGACCTGGCGGGGATCGGTGCGGGAGCCACCGGTGCCGGCAACCCGGTGGTGCCGCTGGTCGCCGCGTTGCGCGCCGCCGTCGGCCCGGACACCGGCCGGTACGTGCACGCCGGGGCGACCAGCCAGGACATCCTGGACACCGCCGCGATGCTGGTGGTCCGCCGCGCCCTGGCACCGCTGCATGACGACGTGGTCTGGGCCGCCGCTGCCGCCGCCCGGCTCACCGAAACCCACCGCGACACCCTGCTGCCCGCCCGTACCCTGCTGCAGCAGGCCCTGCCGACCACCTTCGGGCTGGTCACCGCCGGCTGGCTGACCGCCCTGGACACCGCCGCCGACGCCCTGGCCACTGCCGGAGACCGGGTCCCGGCGGTGCAGCTCGGTGGCGCGGCCGGCACCCTCGCCGCGTTCGGCCCCACCGGCCCGGCACTGGTCGACCGGCTCGCCGCCGAACTCGGGCTGACCGCACCGGTGCTGCCATGGCACACCGACCGCAGCCGGCTGGCCGAGCTGGCCGGTGTTCTCGGTGGCACCGCCGGCAGCATCAGCAAGATCGCCCGCGACGTCACCCTGCACGCGCAGACCGAGATCGCCGAGGTCGTCGAGGAACAACCCGGCGGCTCGTCGACCCTGCCACACAAACGCAACCCGGTCGCCGCGGTCACCGCGCTCGCCTGCGCCGCCCAGGCACCCGGGCTGGTCGCCACCCTGCTGGCCAGCATGACGCAGGAGCACCAACGCGCGGCCGGTGCCTGGCACGCCGAGTGGCGGCCGCTGCGCAGCCTGCTGGAGTCGGTCGGCTCGGCGGCGTACTGGCTGCGCCGCTGCCTGGAGGGGCTGCGGGTGGACGCGGTCCGGATGCGGGCCAACCTCGACGCCACCGGCGGCGCGCTGCTCGCCGAACGGGTCAGCGGCGCGTTGGCCGGGCAGCTCGGCCGGCAGCGGGCCAACGAGATCGTCAAGGCGGCGGTGACCGACGGGCCCGCCACCGGGCTGGCCGAGCGGCTCGCCGCCGATCCGCAGGTGGGCACCGTACTCGACCGGTCGCGGCTGGACGAGCTGCTCGACCCGGCCGGCTACCTCGGCGCGTACGACGAACTGATCGACCGGGCGCTGCACGCCCACCACCGCCGACCGGACCAGGGGAGCGCTGATGAACACCGAGGGCCATCCGGTGGACCTCGACCACGAGATCGTCGGACCTGACGGCGCACCAGTGGTGCTGCTGGCCAACTCACTGGGCAGCACCCGGGCGATGTGGGATCCGCAGGTGCCGGTGCTCACCGGCGCCGGGCTGCGGGTGCTGCGCTTCGACACCCGGGGGCACGGCCGCTCCCCCGTACCGCCCGGTCCGTACACGCTGGATGATCTCGGTGCCGACGTGCTCGCCCTGCTCGACCGCCGGAAGCTGGACCGGGTCCATGTCGTCGGGCTGTCGCTCGGCGGGATGATCGGCATGTGGCTGGCCGCGACAGCCCCGGCCCGCGTCGACCGACTGGTGCTCTGCTGCACCTCGGCGCTGCTCGGGCCGGCGCAGGCGTGGGCCGAGCGGGCCGCCACCGTCCGGGCCCAGGGCACCGGCGCCGTCGCCGACGCGGTCGCCGCCCGCTGGTTCACCCCGGGCTTCGCCGCCCGCCGACCCGACGTCGTCACGGCCGCCCGGGACATGATCGCGGCGACCCCGTCCGAGGGGTACGCCGGCTGCTGCGCCGCGGTCGAACGGATGGACCTGACCGGGCGGCTGGGCTCGATCACCGCGCCCACCCTGGTGATCGCCGCTGCCGACGACCCGGCGACCCCACCGGCGCACGGCGCGGCGATCGCCGACGGTATCCCGGGCGCCCGCCTGCGGATCGTCGACGACGCCGCGCACCTGTCCACCGTGGAGCAGCCGGAGACCATGTCCCGGCTGATCCTGGACCACCTGACCGGACCGGAGGTGACCGTCGATGCCGACCGACCCGCCGACTGACCCGGCAAGCGCCTCACCGGCCGACCCGCGCCACGAGGCCGGGATGGCGGTGCGCCGTGCCGTCCTCGGCGACGCGCACGTGGACCGGGCGGTCGCCAACACGACCGGGTTCACCGCCGACTTCCAGGACTTCATCACCCGGTACGCGTGGGGCAGCGTCTGGGCCCGCGACGGACTGGACCGGCGTACCCGCAGCTGCATCACCCTCGCCCTGCTCACCGCACTGCACTGCACCGACGAACTGGCCATGCACGTACGGGCGGCGCTGCGCAACGGGCTCACCGCCGACGAGATCAGCGAGGTGCTGCTGCACACCGCAGTCTACGCCGGGGTGCCGGCCGCGAACAGCGCGTACGCCGTGGCGCAACGGGTGCTTGCCGAGACCACGGAAGTGGGTAGTCACAACCCCGACAGCACAACGGGATCATCGGTGGATCCCGGCGCGGTGGAACCTCGATAAGGTTCTGCGACAACACAACGGGAGAGCCATGAGCGAGCACGGGCGGGAAGCTCACTTCGTGCAGTCGTTGGAGCGCGGCCTGGCCGTGATCCGCGCGTTCGACGCCCGCAATCCCGAGCTGACGCTCAGCGAGGTCGCCCGGATCTGCGACCTGACCCGCGCCGCCGCCCGCCGCTTCCTGCTCACCCTGGTCGACCTCGGGTACGTGCGGACCGACGGGCGGATGTTCTCCCTCACCCCCCGGGTGCTGGAGCTGGGGTACGCCTACCTGTCGGCGATCTCGCTGCCGGAGGTCGCCGAGCCGCACCTGGAGCGGCTGGTCGCGCAGGTGCACGAGTCGTCGTCGGTGTGTGTCCTCGACGGCGACGGGGTCGTCTACGTCTCCCGCGTACCGACGTCGCGGATCATGACGGTCTCGATCAACGTCGGGACCCGGTTCCCGGCGTACGCCACCTCGGTCGGCCGGGTGCTGCTGGCGTACCTGCCCGAGGAGGAGGCCACCGCCCGGCTGGAGGGCAGCCGGCTGGACCGGCTCACCACCCGTACCCTGCACACGGTGCCGGCGCTGCGGGCGGAGCTGAACCGGATCCGCACCCAGGGGTACGCCATCGTGGACCAGGAACTGGAGGACGGCCTGCGGTCGGTGGCGGCACCGATCCGGGACCGGGCCGGCACCGTGGTCGCGGCGGTCAACATCTCGGTGCACGCCAGTCGCCACACCCTCGAGTCGATCCGCCGCGAGTTGCTGCCACACCTGTTGGCCACCGTCGCGAAGATCGAGGCCGACCTGCGGATCGCCGCACCGGGCCGCACCGCCCGGCTCCCCGGCGCCTGACCGAGCCTTCGCCCGACCGCCCGATTCGCCGGCCATCGCCGGGCCCACGGACAACTGTGCCGCTCGGCGGTATTCCTCTGAGGAATAATTATTCCTCAGAGGAATACCGCTGATCCGGACATGTGGTCGGGGGAACCGTCAGCCGGTCGCCCGCTGCCCCGGGTCCGACCGCTGGCCGGCGTCGACCGGGCGGGCCGTGACACCGTAGCGGGCTGTGACACCGTAGCGGGGTGTGGCGTACCAGGTGGTGGGCGGTCGGGGCGGCGGTCGGCGCGGTCGGCGGGGCGGCGACCGCGACGGTCGCGGTCGTCGCCGGTCCCGGTCCGCGACTGCGCGGGTACGTCAGCGAGTCCGGCGTCGGCGACGGCGGCTACGTGCTGGCGTACCAGTTGGGGTTCCTGGTGCTGGCGGCGAGCCTGCTACTGCTCGGCGGGGCGCTGCGGCCGGTGCCGGTCGCCGCCGCGCTGCTGGTCGCGGCAGCCGTGGCGACGGCCGTCTCGGCGGCGGTGCCGTGCCGGGAGGGCTGCCCGCTGCCGCCGCACGATCCGGTCACCGTCGCCGATCTGGTGCACGGCGGGGCGAGTGTGCTCGCCGTTGCCTGCTGTGTCTTCGCGATGGTCGCCACCTGGTGGTCCGCCGCGTCGACCCGCACGGTGCGCCGGCTGGCGCTGTGGGCGCTGGCGGGCGCACTGCCGCTGGCGGCGACGGTCGGGCTGACGATGCTGCTGGTCGGCGCGGGGCTGCTGGTCGGCGTGCTGGAGCGCCTGCTGTTGCTGCTGATCGTGGCGTGGTGCGTGGGTACGGCGGCGAGCGTTGTCCGTGACCCGGAACACTCCGATTGCAGAAACTACGTAGGTACGTAATAGTTGCTTCATGAGTGATGAGCTGGCGGAGCGGGTCACCGCGCTCGAGGAGCTGGTGCGAACCCTGGTCGACCGGTGGGATGCCGGGTCGCCGGCCGCCCCCGCTGTCACCACGAGCGGCCCGGACACACCGTCGGGCCCGGACCGGCACCCGTTCTGGGCGCTCGACGGGCTCAAGGCACAGGTCGGCGACACCTCAGGCGCGGTGCTCTACACCGGGACCGTCACCCTGCCCACCGGCGAGCACTACGACTGGCAGTACGGGCACACCGTCGACGACCTGCTCGACACCGACTGGCGCGGGTACGCCGAGACCCTGACCGCGCTCGCCCACCCGGTGCGGCTGCTGCTGATCAGGCAGATCCTGGCCGGCACCCGGACCGTCGCCGCCCTGGCCGAGATCGACGGGCTGGGCACCACCGGCCAGCTCTACCACCACCTGCGGCAGCTCGTCAGTGCCGGCTGGCTGCGCTCGTCGGCCCGGGGGCAGTACGCCGTACCGCCGGAGCGGGTCGTCCCCCTGCTGATCGTCCTGTCTGGAGCATACCGATGAATCCGGTCCGTACCCGCGCCATGGTCGTCGCGACGGTCGTCGCCGTCGTCGGCGGGCTGCTCGCCGCGCTGATCGCCCCCTGGCCGGCCCGTCTGGGCGGCACCGACACCGGTGACGCCGCGCTGGCGGCCGAGGTCCGCGCGGTGATCGACGACCCCGGCGGCTACCGGGGGCTGGCGGTCGCCCGGATCGTCGACGGTCAGGTCCGCACCGCCGGGCTCGGCGACCGGACCACCGGCCTGGCCGGGGCCAGCGGGGAGCCGGTGACCCCGGACACCCCGTTCGAGATCGGTTCGATCGGCAAGACGCTGACCGGAATGGTGCTGGCCGACCAGATCGCCGACGGGCAGGTCGACGCCGACACGACGCTGGCCGAAGCCCTGCCCGATCAGGAATTCGGTGACCCGGCGGTCGGTGAGATCACCCTGGCGGAGCTGGCCAGTCACCGCTCCGGGCTGCCCCGGCTGCCGCCGGTCGGCCTCGCCGAGACACTCACCATGTCGCTGGGGGCGCTGCGCGGCACCGACCCGTACACCGGTCTGGACACCGACCGGATCCGCGAGACGCTGGCCGACGCCGAGGTCGGCGACGGACGCGGCGAGGTGGACTACTCCAACTTCGGCATGGCGCTGCTCGGCATCGCGCTGGCCGAGCAGGCCGACACCAGCTTCCCTGAGCTGGTGCGGCGGGAGATCTTCGACCCGCTCGGGCTGGCCGACACCGGATACGCCCTCGACGGTGCCGCCGTGCCGGACGGCGCAGCGACCGGCGGGATGGCCAGCGGCAAGGCCACCGAACCGTGGCAGGCGTCCGGGCTGGCCGGAGCCGGCATCGGGCCGTGGTCCACGGCGCCAGACCTGGCGACCCTGGTCGCCGCGATGCTCGACGGCAGCGCGCCCGGAGCCGACGCGGCGCAGGCCCGCTTCGACGCGGGCGAGGACAGCCGGATCGGCTACAGCTGGTTCACCACCAGCTACGACGGCCGGGAGATCGTCTGGCACAACGGCGCTACCAGCGGATTCCGCTCGTACGTCGGCTACGACCCGGCCACCGGTGACGCCGTGGTGGTGCTGGGCAACACCGACAAGGGGGTCGAACCGATCGGGTTGTCACTGCTCGGAGTGGCCGTCGACGACGACCCGACCGGTGCCGGGCCGCTGATGATCGGCGTCACCGTTTTGTTGCTGCTGGCCGGGGCGGTCACCCCGGTCCTGGCCGCGCTCGGTGGCCGGCGTCGTTGGCTGCCGGCGGCGGACCGGCTCAAGCTGGTCACCTCGACGCTGACCGCCCTGATCTACCTGCTGATCGTCTACGGCACCGGTGCCTGGCATGACGTGTGGGCCGGCTGGTGGGCGCTCGCCGCCGGACTGGCCGCCGGTGGGGCGGCGACTGGGGCGCTGCGCTGGCGTCAACTGCCGCTGATCGGCTCGGGCCGGCGGTGGCTGCGCTGGACCGGTGCCGCGCTGACCGGCACGGTCGCCGCCCTGCTGCTTGCGCTGGTCGTGCTGTTCAGCTGACAGCCGTCAGAACAGCGCGCCGTTGAACAGCGCAGTCTTACCCGGCCTCGGTGAGCAGTCCGCGCAGGACACTTCCTACGGTCACTTCGAAGAGATCGCGCGGCGCTGACGACGCGGGCGACTCGGTAAGGGCAGCGGAGAGGTTCGGAAGCACCGCCATGTCGATCCCGTCGAAGGAGACCGGCGGGCCTGCGGATTCACTGCGCGCGAAGAGCGACACCACGCCGGTCATCATGGCGATCGCCTCGAACTTGGCGGTGGTCGTGGCCGGCACCGGCCGGAGGATCGCCAGGCAGTGGTCGAACCAGGCGAGGCTCTGCGGGCCGAGGGCGGTGGGTCGGGGCAGGATCTCCACCAGGCAACGGGTGCCAGCGGCCGACGGCGCCGAGATCGTGCTCGACTCCACCGGCACCGGGCCGGGCATCGTCGTCGTGCACGGCGGCGGCGTCACCATCGAGATGTACCGACGGCTGGCCAGCCGTTTCACGATGCACCTCTACAACCGCCGAGGGCGGGCCGACGCGGCTGCCCGCGCCGAGCCCTACGACGGCGAACAGGACATCGGCGACCTCGCGACACTGCTGACCCACACCGGAGCCTGCAACGTGATCGGCCACAGTGGCGGCGGCTTCATCGCTCTGCGCGCCGCCGCGCGACGGCTGCCGATCAGCCGGCTCGCCCTCTACGATCCAGCGGTCCAGATCAACGGGCTGAGCCCGGCCGGGTGGCTGCCAGCCGCACAGCAATCGGCGCGCACCGGCGACATCGCCCGCGCCACGGCTCTCACCAGCGCCGGCATCAACACCCACTCGGCCGCGTCGCGCCTGCCACTAGGCCTACAGGTCGCCATCTGCCGACTGTTCATCCGAACCCCCATCGGCCGCACCATGGGAGAACTACTTCCGACCTCACTCGACGAGAGCGCGCTGATCCACTGGCACGACGGCCCGCCGGAGCGGTGGTCCGGCATCGACGCGGAGGTGCTGCTGGCCTACGGCGCTGACGGTCCGCCCTACTACCCGCCCATCATCGAGGCCCTGGCCCGGGTCATGCCTCATGCCCGCACCCTGACGGTGCCGCGCGCCGGTCACGACGCGCTCAACCGCGCCCCGCGACACCTCACCGACGCGCTCGCCGAGTTCTTCACCGCCCCAGTCACCTCGGCGCCCCCCGATGCGTAAAGCTCGCCGATCAGAACAGCACGGTGGCGAAGGTGCCGACGCGGCGGAAGCCGCACCGGTCGTAGACCCGGCGGGCGGCGGTGTTGTAGTCGTTGACGTACAGGCTGACGGTGGGGGCGACCCGGCGCAGCGCGTCGCGGACCACCGCCGCCATCGCCGGCGTGGCCAGCCCCCGGCCGCGCCACAGCGGATCGACCCAGACCCCCTGGACCTGCGCGGTGTGCCGGGTGACGACGGCCAGCTCGGCCTTGAAGACCACGGTGCCGTCGACGATCCGGGCGTACGTGCGTCGGGCCCGGACCAGTTCGGCGACCCGCCGCTGGTAGCCACGCCCGGCGTCGTCGGCGATCGGCGACACCCCGACCTCTTCGGTGTACATGGCCACCGCCGCCGGGAAGAGCAGGTCGATCTCGTCGGTGCGGACCAGCCGTACGCCGGGGTCGGCCGGCACCGCCGGTGGCCGGTCGGCGACCAGCAACGGCTGCTCGGCGCGGACCTCGCGGGCCGGCCCCCACTGCTCGCCCAGCTGCTCCCACAGGCCGAGTACGGCGTCGGCCCGCCCGACGATCGACGAACAGACGCGCTCCTCGATGGCGAGCCGTTCGGCGAAGGCCGCGACCGCCGCCGCAGTGGCGTGTACGGGGCTGAGGTGCCCGCCGAGCCAGCACAGCGACTCGAGTTGCCGCCGTGGGCCGTAGCCGAAGACGCGGCCGTCGGCACGCCACCAGGCCAGTCCGTGCGCGGCGACCCGTTCGGCGACCTGGGGTGCGGCGAAGGGATCGAGGTCGAGGATGCGTTCCACCGCCCCGCGTTCGGTCTCCCCGAGTTGCCGCACCGGCACCGTCAGCACGGCTACCAGCCTGCCAGATCCGCCGCGACGCGGCAGACCCGATCGGCCATCGACGATCAGGCGCTGCCCCGGACCACCAGTTCGGTGGGGAGGATGACGGCGGCGTGGGAGTCGCCGGCCAGGTGGCCGAGGAGCAGCCGGACCATTTCGACACTGATCCGGCCCAGTGGCTGGCGGATGGTGGTCAGCTGCGGCAGCGACGCGGTGGCGACCTCGGAGTCGTCGAAGCCGCCGACGGCGACGTCGCCGGGCACCCGGCGCCGAGGCCCGGGTGGCGATCCCGACTACCGGCACCTGGACGCAGATCTCGGTCTCCACGACGGTGACCAACGGGCAGTGCACGGTCAGTTTCGTCTCCAACGCCCGCGCCGGAAACTGGATCAACGTGGACGATGTGGAGTTCACCGGCGGGCCGACCGGCAACCCGGGCGTACCCGGCGGGTTCATGGTCGGCGCCGACTTCTCGACGTTGGCCAAGAACGAGGACCGGGGCGCGGTCTACCGCGACGCCGCCGGCAACCAGCGCGACGCCGTCCAGCTGCTGCGCTCGGCCGGCGTCAACTACGCCCGGTTGAAGGTGTGGGTGAACCCGACCGACGGCTACAACGACAAGGCCCGGGTGCTGACGATGGCCGCCCGGGCCAAGGCGCAGGGGATGCGGCTGCTGGTCGACTTCCACTACTCCGACACCTGGGCCGACCCGGGCAAGCAGTACAAACCCCGGGCCTGGGCGAACTACAGCGTCACCCAGCTGCGCGACGCCGTCTACAGCCACACGTACGACGTGTTGAGCGCCTTGAAGGCGCAGGGCACCACCGCCGACATGGTGCAGGTCGGCAACGAGATCAACGACGGCATGCTGTGGCCCGAGGGCCGCAGCAACAACTGGGCCAACCTGGCGACGTTCCTGACCGCCGGGGCGCAGGCGGTCAAGGCCGTCGACGCGAACACGCGGGTGATGCTGCACCTGGCCGAGGGCGGCAACAACAGCCAGCACCGCTGGTGGTTCGACCAGGCCACCTCGCGCGGCGTGCCGTTCGACGTGATCGGGGTGTCGCACTACCTCTACTGGCACGGCTCGATCACCAGCCTGCGCACCAACCTCAACGACCTGGCGGCGCGCTACCAGCGGCCGGTCGTGGTGATGGAGACCGCGTACGGGTTCACCACCGCGCAGAATGATCACGAGCCGAACATCTTCAACGCCTCGCTCGCCTCGGCCGGCGGCTACCCGGCCACTGCGCAGGGCCAGGCCGATGCGCTGCGCGCGGTCTTCGACGCGGTCAAGGCGGTGCCGAACGGACGCGGCCTCGGTGTCTTCTACTGGGAGCCGACCTGGACGGCGGTCTCCGGCTCCGGCTGGGATCCGGACGACCCGTCGTCGGGCAACGGCTGGGAGAACCAGGCGGTGTTCGGCTACTCCGGTCGGGCCCTGCCGGCGCTGGCCGTCTTCGGCCAGGTCTGACCCGCCGGACAGCGGTGTGACCCGGGGGCCGGGCCCGGGTCAGCCGGCCAGGGCCACTGCGCCGAGCGCGACGAGCAGCGCCACGATCTGGCAGCCGCCGATGGCCAGAAAGGTGAACCCAGGCTGGCCGAGCCGGCCGCTGTCGACCCGCAGCAGCCTGGCGAGTGGTCCGTCCCGGTCGGTGCCGAACCTCGCCACCGACGAACCGAGGATCAACGCGAACAGCGCCGCCCCGAACCCCGGGTGAAGCAGCTCCAGCTCCGGACCGACGGCGTCGACGGAAGCCTGATCGGCCGCGCCGTCGGTCTCGGCGAGCATGACGGTCAGCCCGCAGGTGAGGACGGCGAGCGCGGCGAAACACACCCGGACGGTGACCCGGCTGACGTCGCCCAACAGGTAGGCGGTGACCATCACCAGCATCGGCACGCCGATGATCGCCCAACCGAGCGCCGCCAGGACGACGGGCCGGCAGCCGGTGTCGGAGCAACCGACGTCGAGCAGACCGACGAGCAGCGCCTCGCGCCGGATGATCCCGACGACCAACGCCCCGACGATGAGCGCGGCGAAGACGACCAGCTCCCAGCGGCCCAGATCCGCCCACGCGTGTCGGGCCGACCGCGACGACAGGATGGCCCAGATCCCGTCCTCGTCGGTGCCGTGCCGGCCGGGTCGTCGACGCCCGGGGCTGCTGTGGCGGCCTGCGGGCGGCTCCGTGCGGACCGCGCGCCAGCCGAGACCGACACCGACGATCGCCAGCATCGCCGCCAACGCATACCACGGGCTGGCGTCGTACGGCTCGGCGACCAGCTGACGCAGCCCGCGGTCATCGACGGCGATCCGGGTGGTCGAGCCCACCGGAAAGTCGTCGGCGTCGTATACCTCGACGAAGATCGACGGCCGGTCGCCGGGCAGGTCGAGCTCGATCTCGCTCGAGCTGACGTGCGACCGTACGGTCGCCGCCAGGATCTGGGCGGCGCGCTGCTGCGCGTCGGCCCGCTCCTGGCGTTCGACGCTGAAGGCCACGCACGCCAGGGCCGCACCGATCAGCACGACGACGAAGAAGACCGCCGACGGCGCCGGCCGACGCCAGCCCGCCTGGCTCGGCCGCCGTGCTGCCCTGGTCAGCCACGCGTAGCCGGCGGCGAGACCGACGAGCAGCAGGTAACCCCAGAGCGCGGCGTCCTCGTCCGGTCTGGACAGGTCGTACGCGAACAGCGCCGCCGGGGCGGCGAACGCCAGTGCCGAGGCGAACTCCAGCTGGATCCAGTGCAGCAGCGGCAGCACCGTGAGCATCCCGAGCAGCAGGTTCGCGGACGGGTCCGGGCCGCACGGCGACGCCTCGCGGCACGGCACCTCTGGCGATGCGGCGATGACCACGGCGAAGATCGCGGCGGCGGTGGCCGGCAGCAGCCAGCGTTCGTTGCCCGGCCGCAGCAGCCGGCGGAGGGGTCGCGCCTCGGACACGCCGCGACAGTACGCATCCTGGTCAACGGTCGACGACCGCAGCTGGGCTGGCGGTGATCCGACAGTGCGCTGGCGCGGACCCGGTCAGGGCCGGACACTGTCGACTACTCTGGACCGTGACGCCGCTGGAGGCCCTCATGTCGCGACGACGGGCACAGCTCACCGCTGCTGTCTCCGCGATCGTCGGCGTGCTCTCCGGGGTGCTCGGCAACCTCGCCACCGACCGGCCCGGACTGCTGGTGCTGATCGGGCTCGGCGCGGCCGGGCTCGCCGCCGCAGTGCTCGCCGCGCTGCTCACCGGTCAGGATCGGGCAGACCCGTCACCGCCAACGCCCAGCGGTCCGCAGGCGCGTCACGTCCAGCGCGCCGACGGCGGCCGGATCGACGGCTCCCACATCGACGTCGACCCGGACACCGGCGCGGCCACCCGCCAGGAGGCACGCGGTGGTGGCGTGATCTCCGGCAGCTCGATCGTGGTCCGCCGGCACCCCGCCAGCGGGTCGGCCGCAGGTGGTCCGACGCCGGGCGGGCCAGCGGCCGACGGGACCGACGATCCGGTCGCCCCCAAGTGACCGGCCCGGACGCAACGACCGGCCAGACCGACCCGTTCGTCGACCGGGAAACGGCGCTCGCCGCGTTCGACCAGTTCACCGCCGGGGCGCCCGAACGGGTGCTGGTCTACTCCGGGATGTCCGGGCAGGGCAAGTCGCGGCTGCTGGTCGAGCTGGGCCGGCGGCTGGCGTCCGGGCGGACCGGGACCGTGGACCTCGACCGCCTGGTGGAGACCGCCCCGGGCGGCCACGCAGACGTCGCATTCGCGACGACCGACGCGGTCGCCCGGATCTGTGCCGGCTGGACCGGCGCCCGGCTGCGCCGGTACCAGCAGGCCCGCCGCGCCGCCGAGGCGGCTCTCGCAGCCGCGTACGCCGAGGTGCCGACCGTCACGGTCAGCGCCACCGACGGGGCGGTCGTGCAGGACGTGTCGATCACGGTGGTCACCGACCCCGCCGCGCTGCGGGCCGCCGGCGTACGGGCCCACCAGCGCACCCTGATCGCCGAGGCCCTCGCCGACGAGCTGCGCGGCGCCGACCTGACCGGCCGGGTGCTGTTCGTCGACACCGTGGAACGGCTGCCGTACCTCGACGAGGTCGCCGGCCCCGACGACGAGGCCCGGGGCGCCCGGCAGACCTCCTGGTTCCTCGGTGAGCTGCTCCCCCGACTGCTCGACGCCGCACCGGATCTGCGGATCGTGCTCGCCGGCCGGGAACCACCCGCCGCCGGCCCACCGATGCTCCACGTCGCGCTGACCGAATGGGAGCCCGTACACACCGCACAGTTCCTCGCCACCCGGGGCATCACCGATCCGGCGCTGGTCGAGGCGGTGCACCGTACCTGTGCGGGGTTGCCCGGCTGGACCGACCTGGCCGCAGCGGCGATCGACACCGCTCGGGGGTCCGGGCCCGGGTTGACCGCCGACGAGATCGCCCGCCGTGCCGCCGGCCAGCCGGTCGAACGGTGGCTGCCGGAGGTGTTCCTGGACCGGCTGGCGGCACCCTGGCACGCGGTGGTGACCGCCGCCGCCGTACCCCGCGTGCTGAGCCGGGCGGCCGTCGCCGCCCTGCTCGATCCGGCACCGGCCGACGACACCTGGTTCCACCAGCTCGGCCGCTACACCTTCGTCCGGCTCGGCACCGACACCGACGGCTCCACCGTGGCCACTCTGCATCCGCTGGTCCGCATCGCGCTGCTGGACAGCCTGCGGCGCAACGACCCCGGCCGGCTGCGTGAGCTGCACCTGCGGGCCCGCGCCTACTTCGCCGGGCTGGGCGAGGCCACCGAGGAGCTGTACCACGCGCTGGCCCTCGGCAGCGGCCTGGCCGGCACGTTCTGGCGGCAGCGCTTCGACCAGGCGATCGCGACCCTGCAGACCGCCACCGCCCGGACCCTGATCGACCTGGTCCTCGCCCCGGAGCAGCGGGCCGGCCTGCTCGTCGCGGATCCGCGACTGGCTGTCGACGCCGAGGTGGGCGCCGCCGTCGTGTCCCGGCTGACCAACCGGCACGACGACGCGCAGCGGCACCTGGCGCAGGCGCAGCACCTGGCCGGGCGGTCCGGTTACCGCGCGGCGCTCTCCACCATCGCCCAGGAGCGGGCTCGGCTGGCGTTGTGGGGCAGCCAGGTGGCCGACGGCATCGACGAGGCCCGGATCGCCCTGTCGATCGCCACCGACCTCGGCCGCGACGGTGACCAGGGTCAGGCACACGACCTGCTCGGCGACCTGTCCATGCGCTCCGGTGACCTGGCCACCGCCCGGCAGCACTTCGCCGCCGCGATCGCCGCGTTCGAACAGTCCGGATCCCCGGAGGGGAAGGCCAACTCGCTGCTGTCCCTGGGCAACCTCGAACTGCGCGACGGCGACCCGGTCGCGGCCCGGCGCAGCCTGGACACCGCGCTGACGCTGTACGTCGCCGCCGGTCGGCGACGGGGTCAGGCCGACGTGCATCTCTCGCTCGGTCTGCTGGACCGCATGAGCGAGGATCCGACGAACGCCCGCACCCACTACCTCACCGCCGAACGCCTCTACCTGGCCGTCGACGACGAGATGGGCGCGGCGAACTGCCGCTACCGGCTCGGTGAGCTGGCCGTCGACGCCGGCGACCTGGCGCAGGCCGAGCAGTACTTCACCCACGCCGAGCAGGTCTTCACCGCTCACGGTGACCGACTCGGAGTGGCCAACACGCAACGCGGGTTGGGCGGCAGCGCCCTGCACCGCAAGGACTACGGTCTCGCCCAGCAGCGGCTGCGGCGGGCGGCGGAGATCTACGACGAGATCGACTCGGCGTACGGCCGGGCGATGGTCAACTACCTGCTCGGTGAGGTCGCCGTCGGCGTCGGTGACCTGCTCGACGCCGGCCGGCTGCTGGCGATCAGCCTCGCCACCGTCGAACAGGTCGGCGACGTGTCACTACGCGGGCAGATCCAGCTCCGGCTCGGCCTGGTCGCGGTGGTGACCGGTGACCCCACCCGCGGCGCGGAGCTGATCCGGCAGGCCCTGGCCGATTTCCGCCAGGCCGGCCTGCCCGGCGCGGCCGCCTCCGCCGAGCAGGCGTTGGCAAAGATCGACCAGGACCGGGGTCAGGTGCTGGCCCGGCTCGACGCGCTGGCACCGGCGCCCCGGCTGCTGCTCGACCTGATCAGCCTGGTCGCCGCCGACGACCGCTGGTCGTTCGTTGTCGAGGCGGTCTGGCCGGTGCTGTGGCAGGCGGTGCACCCCTCGTCGGGTGCGGCGGTGCCCGACTTCGCCGCCGCCCTCGCCGCGCTGACCCGCGCCGGGCTGGTGACGACACAACGCACAATCACCCCGGACGCCGGGCCGGTGACCCGCTACGGCTTCCCCGACGATGCCGTACGGGTGATGGTGCGCGACGCCGCCGAGGCCGACCGGACCCGTACGGTCAACGAACTGCTCGCGGTGGCCTGGTTCCAGCGGTTCGAGGCCGAACGGGCCACGCCGACGCCGACCACCGTACGGGCCGGGGTCGGCGCCGCCGTCTACACCGCCGAACTCGGCGATCTCGACACGGCCTGGCAGGTGATGGAGGCGACGCTGCAGGTCGCCCAGGTCACCGACCAGGTGGCGGCGATGCTGCCGATGCTGCGGGAGATCGCGATGCGCAGCGGCGACCGGCAGCGGTTCGCCCAGTATCTGCTGGCCACCAGCGACGACACCGGCGAGTTGACCGGGCTGCTCGACCAGGCCCGCGCCGACGGCCACGACGAACTGGCCACCGCGATCGCCGCCGGCATCCACGACCGGCTGCTCGCCGAGCACCAGCCGGCGCGGGCACTCGACCTGGCCGACCAGGAGCTGCGTACGGCGACCGGCGAGCAGCGGGCACGCTGGCTGCGCCGCCGCCTCGCTGCCCTGTACGACCTGGGCCGTCACCGCGACATCCTCGCCGGCCTGGACGACGCGCTCACCGCCGCCGCCGAGGCTGGTGCCGACCTGGACACGCGGGCCGCCGCCGACCGGGACGAGTTGGCGCGGTTGCAGGTCGCGATGCTGCACCACGGGGTCGGCGCGGCAAAGGCCACCGCCGAGTGGGAGCTGGCGTTGTCGCTCAATGACCGCATTCTGCACCAGCTCGCCGCCATCGGTGCCAGCCCGGCGGAGCGGGCGTACTACCGGTTCAGCGGCTACGCGGCGCTGCTGGAGCTGGGCCTGTGGCAGGACTGCGAACGGGTGCTCGCCGACAGCGAACGCGCCTTCCGGGCCGCCGACGACACCACGATGGTGGCGGCGGTGCTCAGCGCCCGCGCGATCCTGGCGAGCCGTCGAGGGGAGCCGTTCCTGGCGCTGGAGTTCGACCGCGAGGCGCTGGCGACCGCGTACGCCGTCGGTGACCTGGGCACCGTCAGCCAGGTGCACGCCAACTACGCCAACCATCTGGCCCAGGCGGGCGGTGCACCGGCCGAGCGCGTCGCCCACCGGCTGGCCTCGGCGCTGCTCTACCGGCTCGTCGGCAACGCGCCGATGGTCGAGCGGACCTTGGCCGGGCTGGCGGCGGAGCCACGCCGTACCGGCCTTCGGTCGACGCTGCCCCGGTCCCTGGCGGAGCTGGCGCAGCGGGTGGCGGTGGTGCCCGGCGTCGACCTGGTGGGGATGCTGTCCGCACTCGGCGCGGACGCGGTCGCGGTCAACGACGCCTTCGACCGGTTGATGGTCGCGGCCCGGTGATTCAGCACGCGCGGCGGTAGTGCAGGACCACCGCGCCGTTGCGCAGCGGCCCCGCCGAGAGCAGTTCGAACTGGCGGGTGCCGGACAGCCCACCCTGGTACAGCGTCGGGCCGTGACCGGAGAGGCCAACGGCGCTGCGGTGGCGGGGTTGTCGTCTTTGCCGCCACAGCAGGTATCCGTCGGCTCAGTGCGGTGGTCGGGGGATGGTCGCGGTGGTGAGCTCGCCGCACCGGGGGCACCAGCGCAGCGGGTCCTCGAAGTAGGACGATGCTCGCCCTCCTCGAATAGCTCGACCGGGTTCGCCGCCACAGTTCACGGAGTCAAGATGATCTTTCCCCGATTGCCGCCGGCTTCGGCGATCCGGTGCACCTCGGCGAGGTCAGTCAACGGGTAGCTGGCGGAGATGTCCACTGTGACTGCCCCGGTGTCGACCAGCCGGACCAGGGCGGCGAGCTGACCGGTGTCGTTACGGGCCACGAAGTGCTTCGCGGTCACCGCCGCACCGGCCGGTGCGGTGACGGGGACGGTCACTGAGACGACGACGCCGCCGGGCCGGGCCAGGGGCAGCAACGCCGCGTTTTGTGCCGCATCGGCCACGACCAGGTTGAGGATCACGTCGACCGGCTCGTCCACCGCGTCGGCGAGCGACGTGGTCAGGTAGTCGACGACCTGATCGGCACCGAGCCGGCGTACCGCCCCGGCGCTGCGTGGGCTCGCGGTGGCGATCACGTACGCACCGGCGTGCCTGGCCAGTTGGACGGCGAACCCACCGACGCCACCGCCCGCGCCGACGACCAGCACCCGTTGCCCGGCGGCGACGTCGGCGTGCTCGAACACCGCCTGCCAGGCGGTCAACCCGGCGATCGGCAGCGCGGCGGCGTGGGCCAGCGGAATGCTGGCCGGCGCGGCGACCAGTGTGCCGACCGGCGCGACGCCGTGGTCTGCCGCCGCGCCGCCCCCGTCGAGACGGCCCACGACCTGGTCGCCGACAGCGACGTCGCGGACATCCGCGCCGACCTCGGTCACCGTGCCGGAGACCTCACCGCCCAGGGTGTACGGCAGGTAGAGCGGGAAGAGCGACCGCAGCAGTCCACGGCGCAATCCGATGTCGGACGGGTTGAACGAGGTCGCGGCGACCCGGATCAGCACCTCACCGGCACCGGGCACCGGCCGGGGGATGTCGTCGTCGCGGATCACCGAAGGGTCGCCGTACCGGTGAATTCGCATCGCTCGCACACCTCGAACCTATTGGCGCGCGACGGACCGGACCATGCGCGCGACGCCGCGGTTCATCCGCGATCGTCCCGGCCCGGATACCGTCGCCGGGTGGACGTGCTCAGCGATGTGATGGCGGTGGTCCGGACCGGGCAGCCGCGTTCGGCGCGGCATCAGTGGCGGTCGCCGTGGGCGCAGCGTTTCGATCCGGTGCCGGGCTCGATCGGCTTCCAGGTCATCCTCCAGGGTCCGTGTCGACTGACCCGCGAGGGTGCCGCGCCGGTCGACCTGGCCGCCGGCGACATCGTGCTCCGGCCCCGTGGGCGTGGGCACACACTGGCCAGCGGTCCGGGGGAGGATTCGACCACTGCCAGCGTCTGCGGGGCGTACCAGCTCGACGCCGGCCATGCACTTGCGTTGCTGGACGACCTGCCGGAGCTCATTCACCTCCCCGGGCACCTCGACCGGCAGCCACAACTGCGCGCCACGGCGGAGCTGCTCGCTACCGAGTTGGACCGCCCCCGGCCCGGTACGGCGGCCATCGTCCCCGCCCTACTGGACATCCTGCTGCTACACATGTTGCGGACCTGGCTCGATCAGCAGTCAGCCGGCGGCGTGGCCAACGGCTGGGCGGCGGCGCTGCGCGACCCGCCGATCGCCGGTGCGTTGCGTGCGATGCACCGCGACCTTGCCCGATCGTGGACGGTCGCCGCGTTGGCCGCCGAGGCCGGGCTGTCCCGGACAGAATTCGCCCGCCGCTTCGCTCTACTGTTGGGTCGACCGCCGCTGGCCTACCTGACCTGGTGGCGGATGACGACAGCCGGGCGGCTGCTGCTGCAGTCCGACGCGCCGCTGCGGGTCATCGCCGCCGAGGTCGGGTACCGGTCGGAGTTCGCCTTCGCCAGCGCGTTCAAACGCCACTTCGGGATCGCCCCGGGTGCGCACCGCCGTGGTGGGAACCCCGTTGCCCGATCAGGTTCGGACCGCTGACGATGGTCCGGTCATGGCACATCTGGTGATCCTCACCGGCCCGATCGCGGCCGGCAAGAACACCGTAGCGGAGCTGCTCGCCGACCTGCTGACCGACGCCGGGCGTACCGTCGTGGTCGTCGACGTCGACGAGGTCGCCGCCATGGTCCGCCGGCCCGGCGCGGGCGCGGGCGGATTGTGGTTCGCCGCGCACGAGGCACACGGCGCGCGGGCTGTCGCGCGATCCGGGGTTTCACCACCGGGCGCACCACCGGTTCCGTGAGCACCTGCCGACGATCCCCGCAGACCGGGTGTTCGACTCGGACCGGCTGGACGCGAGCCGGTTCGCGACCGCGATCGCCGAGTCGCTGCCCGCCCGGTGAGTCACCAGCCGTGGCGGGCAGCGGATGTCGGCTCAGCAGCCCCAGCGCTCCTGCGCCCGGATCAGGATCGGCATGGTCTGGGTACTCGACCCGTCGGTCACCGTCATCACGGCCGGGTAGTCGCCGTAGTCCAGTGCCGGCACGTTCACGCTGACCCAGGCGGTACCGATGTACCGGTCACCGTTGTCTCTCGGCGCGATCGGCGGGTGCGGCAGGCTGGTGACGGTGCCCTCGGGCAGCCCCTGCACGTCGACCTGCAGCGGCGTGGACCAGCTGCCAGCGATGAAGCCGACGAAGTACGTCCAGAACGGAGCGTTCGCCGGGAAGCATGCCTTCTGCTGGTAGTCCGACAGATCCCAGGTCGCCTCGGCCGCAGCCGTGGCGGACCCCGGTGCGGTGGTGTCGGCGGGTGCTGCGGCCGCCGGGCTGGCGGTCGCCATCAGCGCCAGCCCGGTCGCCACGGCGAGCATCAGTCGGACGGTACGGGACATCGATCTCACGACGAGCCTCCTTCGGTCCTCTACCGACGGGCAGCCTCCGACCCCAGGACCCGGTGTTTCATCCGGGACGCCGCCCCTTGTTAACGGAGTATTACCACCAAGGCGATCGACCACCAGGAATCTCTCGGGGATCACCCACCTGTCCGTGGTCGACCAACGCCCGGCCGGCGACAGGACTGCGCTCCGTCAGGTGCACGGCGACCCGGCTGGGCGTTGTATGTTCTTGGCGCTCGACCCAACGTGCCGAACGGGATCGCCAGTGAAACTCCGACAGTCGCGCCCCGTCCGGCGGGCGGCCCAGATGCTCGTGGTCGCGCTCGCGCTCCTGTGCGTCGCGCTGGCCAACCGGGGCGCGATCGAGGCCGGGATCACCGGATTCGACTACGTCCGTACTCCGGGCCAGCTGGCCGCGCAGCGACGCCTGCACCAGGACTTCGAGGCGATCCGCAACGAGTTCACCGCGACCTTGCCGGCGGGTAGCCGGGTGATCATCGATCCGCCGCTGCAGCACCTGTGGTTGCAGCGCTTCAGCGAGTTCACCGCGCTGGCTGGCGGCACCGTGGTCGTCGACCGACGGGAAGCCGACTACCAGGCGAGCCTTGTCCAGTGGGAAAGCTCGGTGGGCCCACGGTACGCCGTCGAGCTGACGGTGGTCAGCTGATGTCCGCCGGACACCTGCTGACGGTCACGCTCGTCGTGGCGTCCGGGCTGGCACCGGCGTTCGCCGTCGCCCGGTCACTGCCCGTCGCACTGCTGCTCGCTCCGATCGCCACGGCGCTCGTCAGCACGGTCGCGGTCGTCGCGATGCTGGCCTTCGGCGCCGACCTGCGCATCTGGCTGGCGGCGGCCTTCATCGTCGCCTGGGCGATCAGCCTCTGGTTGCTCCGCCGGCCACGTCCGGCTCAGCCCGCCGTACCGTGGTTGGCCGTCGCCGTCACGTCCGGCGTCCTCGCCGTACCCCTGCTTCTTGTTCTCCACCCGCCGACGAGTTGGGACGCGCACTCGATCTGGTGGCTGCACGCCGGGTACTTCACCTACGACGGCGAGATCGCCCGCGCGGCGATGGCCAGCCCCGGGTTCGTCTTCTCGCACACCGACTACCCTCCGCTGGCCTCGGCCCCGGTCGCGGCGGCGTGGGCCCTGTTCGGTCAGAGCTACCGGACCGCGCAGGTGGTGTCGACCCTGACCACCTTCTCGGCGGTCGCCACGGCGGTCGTGGCGGTCGCGGCCGTGTTCACCCGCAGCCGGCCATGGCTCGCCTGGTCCGCCGGCATCGTCGTCGGCCTGTCGACCTGGGCGACCGGCGCGGAGTACGTGGCCGCCGGCTACGCCGATGCCCTCTGGTCGGCGTGTCTGGTGGGTGCCGCCGCGGCGCTGCTGCTGCACCGCGACCCGTTCGCCCGTCCCGCTCTCGGGCTGGTGCTGCTGACCGCCGCGGTCCTCAGCAAGAACGAGGGACTGGTCGCCGGTGGCATCCTCGCCGCGCTGGTGACGGTCCGGTCCCGGCGCGACCTCGGTCGGGCCTGGCTGGTCTGGCTGCCGGTGGGATCCGGTCTGGCCTGGGCCGGCCTGGCCCGGGCGGTCGGCGCGACGTCGGACATCGAGCAGGCTGAGCCGTTGGGCGGCGTGTTCGGCGACACCGGCCGGCTGGCCACCCGTCTGCCACCGACCCTCGACGCGTTGTGGGAGACGGTCGGCCCGTTGGTGGTGACGGCGCTCGGCTGCGCGTTGGTCGGCTTCCTGCTGGTCCGTACGCGACGCGCGACGCTCGGTGTGGGCTCGGACGGCTGGATCTGGCTGCTCAGCTGCGGGTACACGGCGACGCTGGTGTTCACCTATGTGACCGGGCCGTCGGACATCGACTGGTGGCTGGGCGCGTCGGCGGACCGCGTCACCCTGCCCGTCGCGATGCTGGCCTGTCTCAGTGCCGTGTCGTGGCTGCTGGCGGCGGTGGGTGCCCGGGACGGGCTGCCGCCCGCCGGCACGTCGACGCCGGCGAAGGCGTCGCCGCCCGATGGCCGGGAGCCCCGGGCTGCGGCCTACCAGGCGGCGGGGGCGTAGTCCTTCAGGAAGCAGCCGAACAGGTCCTCGCCCTGCTCACCCCGTACGATCGGGTCGTACACCCGGGCGGCGCCGTCGACCAGATCCAGCGGTGCGTGGAAGCCTTCGTCGGCCAGGCGCATCTTCGTCGGATGCGGCCGTTCGTCGGTGATCCAGCCGGTGTCGACGGCGGTCATCAGGATGCCGTCGGTCAGCATCTCCCGCGCGCTGGTGCGGGTCAGCATGTTCAGCGCGGCCTTGGCCATGTTGGTGTGCGGGTGGCCGGGACCTTTGTATCCCCGGCTGAACACTCCCTCCATCGCGGAGACGTTCACCACGTACTTGCGCCGGGCCGGTGCGGCGGCCATCGTCGGCCGCAGCCGGCTGATCAGGATGAACGGTGCGACGGAGTTGCACAGCTGCACTTCGAGCAGCTCCACCGCGTCGACCTCGTCCACCCGCTGCACCCAACTGTTCACCGGGTCGAGGTCCGGCACCAGCCCACCGGCGTCGATCGCGGTGGCCAGGGCGATCCGGTCCGGGGTGGCCGAGCCGCTGGTCAACGCCAGCGCGGTGAGCGCCTGCGGGGTGATCGCCGACGTCTGCGGCTGCCCGGCGGCGATCGCCGTCGCGGCGTTGCCGCGCCCGCCGGGCGAGGAGAAGCTGACGATCTCCGGCAGCGGACCGTCGGGCAACGGTGCCGACTCGGCGGCGACCAGGTGGGCGTACGCGCCGGGGCTGCGTCGGACGGTCTGCGCCGCGTTGTTGATCAGGATGTCCAGCGGGCCCTGGGCGGCGACCGCGTCGGCGACCGCGATCACCTGGGCCGGGTCGCGCAGGTCGACGCCCAGGATGCGCAGCCGGTGCAGCCACTGGTCGCTGTCGTCCATGGCGGCGAACCGGCGGGCGGCGTCCTGTGGGAAGCGGGTGGTGATCGTGGTGTGTGCGCCGTCGCGGAGCAGCCGCAGCGCGATGTACATGCCGATCTTGGCCCGACCGCCGGTGAGCAGCGCCCGCCGACCGGTCAGGTCGGTGCGGGCGTCGCGGCGTTCGTGGTTGAGCTTGGCGCAGGGCGGGCAGAGCTGGTGGTAGAAGGCGTCGACCTCGCGGTAACGCTCCTTGCAGATGTAGCAGGCGCGGGGTTGGCGCAGGATGCCGGCGGTGGCGCCGACGGTCGACGACACCAGCGGAATGCCCTTGGTCTCGTCGTCGATGCGCCCGGGTGCCCCGGTCGCGGTGGCCGCGGTGACGGCCCGGTCGGCGGCGAGGACTTCCTCCCGTTTCTCGGCCCGCCGCCGCAGCTTGACCGATTTGTACAGCTTGGCGGTGGCCCGCTGCACCCGTACCACGTCGGGGTGGTCAGACGGCAGCGCCGACAGCGCCTCGATGACGTCGAGGCAGACCGCCAGCTGCGCCGGGTCGACCCCGGTCGGGGTCGGATCAAGATCCGGTCGTACGTCGTCCACCGTCATGCCCGTACCCGTTCCGTCCCTGTCACGTCACCGCGTCGCCGATGCGACCTGAGACTCTACGCACCGGGCCTGGTGCACCGCGAGAGCCCGATACCGGGTGACCGGGTTCATCCGGCGACGTGCTGCCAGACCGGCACGATCCGGGCGCTGGTGAACCGCCAGCCGCCGGGTGTCCGGACGGCGACGTAGTGGGCCTGTGCCCCGGCCGTCCGGTACGGGGCCTCGCCGGGCCGGAAGAAGTAGACGAGCTGGTGGGTGTCGACCTCGGCCCGGTCGCCGTCAGCGTCGAGATCGACGACCACGTCGGTGTTGAAGTGCTGGATGCCCTCGTCTGCCGGGCTGGTCCGCCGGAAGCCCTCGATGATCTGGTCGATCCCCCGCAACTCACCGCGCGGACTGCTGGTCGCCGCGTCCGAGGTGTAAACGTCGCGCAGGTCGTCGAAGCGCCGCTGGTCCTGGGCCCGGGCGAGCCGGGCGACCAGTTCGGCGATCTCGACGCGGTCGGCCACCGGTGACATCCCGTTCTCCTCCAGTCGTCGCCTCCTACGGCGGGGCGAGGGCACCTGCATTGTCGGCACACCTGCCAGTTGACGACAATCCAGGTGCCCTCGCCTCAGGTCTGCCGGTGGTGTTCCCTGGCCTGCCGGCCGCCCGGGCGCCGCCATCACACCGAACATGACCCAGGTCACTCGATGTGGAAAACCGTCCCGAGGACCTGGATCGTCTTGCCTGTTGTGAGACGGAGCCTGGACGCACTCGACGAGGGTGCACTGCTACGCCGCGTCGCCCGCGGCGATCGGCGCGCCTTCGACGAGCTGTACCGCCGAACGTCGCCGTGGCTGACCGCCCGCCTGCGGCGACGGTGCGCCGACGACGACATGGTCGCCGAGGTGCTGCAGGACACCTACCTCGCGGTGTGGCGGTCGGCCGGCAGCCAGGCCCAGGACGCGGCGAAGGGCAGCGCCGTCGGCTGGCTCTGGACCATCGCGGCCCGGCGGCTGGTCGACGCGTTCCGGGCCCGCGCCCGACGGGATCGGGTGCCTGCGGTGCAAACCTTCGCCACCATCGCGCCCGCCGCCGAGGAGGAGGCACTCGCCGGCCGGATGGACGCCGACTTGGAGCACGCACTGCTGGCGCTGCCGCCCAACCTGCGTCAGGTGCTGCGTGCGATGGTGCTCGACGGTCTGACCACGCGGGAGACATCGGTACTGCTCGGCATGCCGGAAGGGACCGTGAAGACGTACGCACGGCGCGCCCGGATCGCGCTACGGGAGGCGTTGTCATGACCACCCACCCCACCCCCACTCTCATCTCCCGCTACGCCACCGGTGACGACGGCATCGACGACGCCACCGTCTGGGCGGTCGAAGCCCACCTGGAGACCTGTGCACCATGCCGAGCGCAGCTGGCCGACGCCGTCGCGCCGACCGACCGGCAACTGCTCGACCGGGTCGCGGCCGGAATCACCGCCGGCATCGACGCCGGGCCCCGACCGGCCCGCCCCCGTCTGCTGCGGCGCACCGGCGCGGCCGCCCGGATGCTGCCCTGGCTGGCCACCGTCGCCGCGTTGATGCTGGTGGCCGTGCTGTTCGAATCGACCTTCGCCAGCCTGCCGTCGTTGGTGCTGCTGATCGCGCCGGTCGCACCGCTGCTGCCGGTGGCCGCCGCCTGGAGCCGCCGCACCGACCCGGCCTGGGAACTGGTCTCCTCGATGCCCCGTACCGGGCTCGCGCTGCTGCTGCGCCGGACCCTGGCAGCGGTGCTCACGGTGGTCCCGGTGCTGGCGGCGGCGAGCTGGTCGACCGGCCACTCCCCCGTGCTGTGGCTGCTGCCGTGCCTGGCCTTCACCGCCGGTGCCCTGGCCCTGGGCGGTCTGGTCGGCGTCGACCGGGCCGCGCTCGGGTTGTCCGCCGTCTGGTCCGCCGCCGTCGTCGCGCCCAGCGTCGTCGGCCAGCGCCTGCCGGTGATCCTCGAGGCCGGCAGCTGGCCCGGCTGGGTGGCGGCCACCCTGGTGCTCGGCGCGGTCGTGCTGCTGCGCGGCACCGACCACAGCCGACTGCACGTCGGTCGACTCTGACTCCCGGGTCGTCGGCGCCCTCTCGCCGACACCTTTCCACCACTGCCGATCCCCGCCAGCACCACGACGAATGGAGAGATCATGATGCGTGCGGTCAGCGCGGCGGAGACCGCACCGACCACGTACGCCTGGTCGGTGCACGCCGAACAGCTGGTGGTCCGCGCCGGGCGGCACGTCGCCGTCAACGGGCTCGACCTGGCGCTGGGCACCGGTGTGCACGGGCTGCTCGGCCCCAACGGCGCCGGCAAGACCACCCTGATGCGGGCGCTCGCCACTGTCGTCAAGCCCAACGGCGGGCGGCTCGACCTGCTCGGCGAGACCATCACCAGCCGTGCCGACCTGCGCCGGGTACGCCGGCGGCTCGGCTACCTGCCGCAGCATTTCGGCTTCTACCCCCGGTTCACCGTCCGCGAGTTCGTCGAGTACATGGCCTGGCTCAAGGAGATGCCGAAGGCCGAGATCCCGAGCGCGGTGCAGCGGGCGGTCGACCGGGTCGGCCTGACCAGCCGGACCGACTCGAAGCTGAAGTCGCTCTCCGGCGGCATGCTGCGCCGCGCCGGCATCGCCCAGGCGATCGTCAACGACCCGGAGGTGCTGCTGCTCGACGAGCCGACTGTCGGGCTCGACCCGGAACAGCGCCTGGACTTCCGGGAGCTGCTACGTGAGATCGGCGTGGACAGCTGCGTACTGGTCTCCACCCACCTGGTTGAGGACGTGGCGGCGGGTTGCACCGACGTGGTGCTGATCAACGAGGGCCGGCTGGTCTGGCAGGGCACCCCGGCGCAGCTGGCTGAGCAGGGCGGAGCCGGTGACGCCGGGGACAGCGCCACCGAGCGCGGATATTCGGCGCTGCTGCGCGCGTACCGGGGGAAGGTGCCGGCATGACCGGGCGGATCATGAAAACGGAGGTACGCCGGACGGCCGTACCCGGGATCGCGCTGCTGCTGCTGGTGATCGGCGCGGCGTTCACCCTGCTGTCGATCGAGTTCTTCGCCGGACGCTGGACCCAGCTGGCCCTGTACGGCCGGGGATCGCTGCTGCTGCTGATCCCGCTGGCGTTGGCCGGTGGCGCCTGGCTGGGCCGTCGCGACCGACGCAGTCGGGTCGGTGAGCTGTTCGCCACCACGGTGCGCCCGCGCTGGCAACGGACGCTGCCGCTCGCCGTCGGGTACGCCGCGATCATGGTTGTGGTGTACCTGCTGGCGACCGCCGTCGGGGCGATCTGGGTGGCGCCGACCGCCGCCTACTTCTCCTCCACCGTGTTCGGCATCACCACAGTGGGCGCGCTGGGCATGGTCGCCGCCAGTTGGCTCGGCATGGCCGCCGGCCGCGCCGTGCCCCGGATCGTCACCGCGCCGGTGCTCGCCGTCGTCGGGTTCGCCGTCGTGGCGCTGCTGCCGGACTACATCTCCATGGCGGGCTACGACGCCAACTGGGTGAAAACGCAGCCAGATCCGTCGGCGTTGCTGCTGACGCCGGCCTTCCCGGGTGGCTTCGACGACCTGCAGACGCTTCCGACCTCGGTCAGCGCCCTTCAGGCGGTGTGGTTGGCCGCGTTGGCCGGCACCGCACTGCTGCTGATCGGCACGGCGCGCCGCAGCCTGCTCGCCCTCGCGGTGCTGCCCGCTGTCCTCGGTGCCGCCGTGGCGGTGCCGCTGCTGCCCACCGGCGGCTACTTCGGGGCGGCGGTCGTCGACCCCGCCGCGGCCGAGCTGGTCTGCGACGACGACGGCCCGCAGGTGTGCGTCCGCAAGGTGCACGCGCAGCTGCTACCCGACATCGTCGGTCCGGCCCGCGAGGCGCTCACGCTGATGGCCGCCAAGCTGCCCGACCCGCCGGTACGCGCGCAGGAGAGTGCGCGACCGGTCGACTGGGCGACACCGGGCCGGCCGCCTGCACGGCGCCCCCCGGACACCCTGGTCTTCGACCCGGTCGGCGTCACCGCCGACGGGAAAGCCGACCTCAGCGACGGGTACTTCGAGGCGAATCTGCTGCACGCGGCGTGGGCGCAGGAGTGCCACGCCGTCAGCGGGCCCGGCCAGGCCGTCAGGAGCGTGCCCTACCAGGCGGAGGCGGTGGCGACCGCCTGGCTGACCGGCGAACCGCCGAAACGGGAGGACTGGTTCCGGGTCGAAGACATCCAGCAGATCGAGGCGGGCTACCAGGGGCTGACCGCGCTACCGGCGGATCAGCAGCGGCAGCTCGTCGGACGGGCCCGCGCGGCGGCGCTCGACTGCGACTACGACCAGTTCGAGGCGTTGCTCCTGGCAGGCGATCAATGAGGTTCGTCGGCCTGTACCTGCGCTCCCGCCGGGTGCCGCTGGCCGTGGCGATCGCGCTCGGGACTGTCGGCCTGACCTGGGTCACCTGGCCGTTCTTTTCCGACGGGCAGACCGTCAACACCCGGATGATCAGCGTCACCGTGCTCATCGCGGCGGTCGCCCTGGGCACCACGCTCAGTGGTGCCGACGACGCCCTGGACCACTCGGCCTCGGCCCGCTGGCCGGCCCGCCGGGCTGTTCACCTGCTGCTGACCGTCGTCGCGGTCGTCGCCCTGCTGCTGGTCACCACGGTGACCGATGTTCGGTACGAGCCGCTGGGTGTGGTGGTGCGCAACACGGCCGGGCTGCTCGGGTTGACCGCGCTCGGCGCCGTGCTGCTCGGTGCCGCGCTGTCCTGGATCGCGCCGTTGACCTGGACCCTGGTCGCGATCATGCCCTGGATGGGGCCGAGTGAGCAGCTGCGGATGCAGCTCGGGGCCTGGCTGATCCAGCCGGGCGACAGCACCGCCGCGACGGTCTGCGCCCTCGTGCTGTCGGTGACCGGCCTGGTCGCGTACACGGTGCGGGGTTGCCCGCTCCAGCCGGCGACGGAGACAGCGCCGAACCAGTGAGGCGGGCGGCCCGGGGTGTCATCGTCGGATCATCCGATCCGACGGCGCCGCCCCGGGTCCGCTCGACGCTTCAGCGGTACCCGGCGGCCAGCCGGGAGTTGTGCTTCTCGGTGGCGCGCAACGCCAGGATCGGGCCGGCGATCAGGTACGCCACCCAGGTCGCCGGCAGGGTCAGCCAGCCGATGAAGATGAAGGTCAGCAGTACGTTGATCCAGAACAGCACCCAGAACGACACCATCAGCACGATGCCGGTGGGGATCCGGCCGGCGTAGATGTTGCCGATGCCGAAGATGCCGAACAGGCCGGGCACGAGTTCCAGGGCGACGGCCGCGCCGGCGGACTTCGGCACCGCCACCCCGGGACCGGGGGCGGGGTGGTACCCGCCCTGCTGGTACGGCTGGCCCGAGGTGGGCACGGGGTGCTGAGGCTGCTGCGGCCCTGACTGGTACGGGTTGGGGTAGGTCACGGGCGTCAGTCTTCCAGCGGCGGATCACCTGCGAAAACCGTGCGTTTGGTCGGGCCGGTGCGCTACCGGGCCGGGCCGGGACCGCCGCCGGGTCGAGCGAGGACCGCGGCTATCGGATCGAGACCAGTCGGATCCCGGTACGCAGCAGCACGACCGCGCCGCCGGCGGCCATCACCATGCCGATGCCGGGCATCAGCTGCCCCCAGCTGTCGGTGATCGAGCTGAGGTAGATCAGCCGCGCCACCTGCCAGCCGACGATGACCGCAACCGCCAGGCCGGGCAGCAGGCTGTGCGCGATGGCGACCTTGCGGTACGGCAGCAGCGCACCCGCGATGGCGATGAAGCCGGCACACAGGGTCCACAGGCCAGGGCCGGCGGCGCCGGACAGGGAGCCGAACGGGGTGATGACCCAGGGCAGCAGCGAGCCGACCAGCGCCAGCAGCCCGCCGACGATCATGCCGAGGCTGCCGGCGTGCAGGACACGCCGACGGGTGGGTGCGGCGGTGGTTGCGGTGTCAGCCATGTCCGGATGCTAGGTCCCGGCGCGGTCGGTGACCTAGTCGTCAATCGGTGAGTGGTCAGACCGGTCCGCTGGGCGGCACGACGATCGCCACGAAAACGCACAAAAGAGGCGGGAACCGACCGTCAGCCCACCGTCGCCGACCGCTCGCGGACCACGGCGGACCGTTCAGCGCCCCAACCCGGCGTCAAGCAGATCAACTCTTGCCTGAGCTCGCCGCGTCACGTTCTCTTCCCAGATTAAGGGTGTGACCGACCGCACAAGCCGCCGGGCAGTACGCCGCGCGGCACGGGCGGTACGGCCAGCGGCACCGCCACGCCGGGGCGACCGAACGGAGTCGTCACGGCGCGGCCCGTCACCGGACCTGCCGTTCCCATGACGACTAGGAGGCCCCACAGTGACCGAGGTAACCCCCGATAGCAGTGCGGGTGGCGAGGAGTCGCCACCGCCAACCACGCCACCGGACAACGGTTGGCGGCAGCAGTACTGGCGCCGGAATCTGCGACTGATGGTGATCCTGCTCGCCATCTGGTTCGTCGTGTCGTTCGTCTTCGGCATTCTGCTGATCCAGCCGCTGAACAACATCGAAATTTTCGGCTTCCCGCTGGGCTTCTGGTTCGCCCAGCAGGGCTCGATCTACACGTTCGTGATCCTCATCCTGGTCTACGCCAAGATGATGGACCGCCTCGACGACGAGTTCGGCGTCAGTGAGCGTGCGGCGGAAGGGAGCCAGAAGTGAGCAACATCCAAACCTGGACCCTCGTCTTCATCGTCGGCACGTTCGCCGTCTACCTGGGCATCGCCTGGCGCAGCCGGGTGAAGGAGACCACCGGCTTCTACGTCGCCGGTCAGGGCATCCCCACCGTCGCCAACGGTGCCGCCGTCGCCGCCGACTGGATGTCGGCCGCGTCGTTCATTTCGATGGCCGGCCTGATCGCCTTCCTCGGCTCCGACGGCTCGATCTACCTGATGGGCTGGACCGGCGGTTACGTACTGCTGGCCCTGCTGATCGCCCCGTACCTGCGTAAGTGGGGCAAGTTCACCGTGCCGGAATTCGTCGGTGACCGTTACTCGGAAACCGTACGGACGATCGCGGCGGTCGCCGCGCTCATCATTTCCTTCACCTACGTCGTCGGTCAGATGCGCGGTGGCGGCATCGTCTTCAGCCGGTTCCTCGGCCTGGACATCACCGGTGGCGTCATCGTCGCGGCGCTGGTGATCTTCGCGTACGCGGTGCTCGGCGGCATGAAGGGCATCACCTGGACCCAGGTGTCGCAGTACACGGTGCTCATCATCGCGTACCTGATCCCGGCGTTCGCGGTGGCGCAGCAGATGACCGGGCTGCCGATTCCGCAGGTGTCGTTCGGGCAGATCCTCGACGAACTCAACGCCCTCAGCGTGCAGATGGGGCTGACCCAGTTCACCGAGGCGTTCTCGGCGCGGCCGCAGATCGACGTCTTCCTGGTGACGATGTCGCTGATGATCGGCACCGCCGGCCTGCCGCACGTGATCGTCCGGTTCTACACCACCAAGACGGTCCGGGGCGCCCGCTACTCGGCGTTCTGGGCGCTGTTCTTCATCGCCCTGCTCTACACCACCGCCCCGGCGGTGGGCGCGTTCACCAAGCTGAACCTGCTGCAGTCGGTGAACGGTGTGGCGGTCGACGCGCTGCCGGCCTGGGTCAACAACTGGGCGGCGACCGGGCTCGTCACGTTCGGCGACGGCGTGCAGACCATCGGATCGGTCAGCAACAACCCCGCCTCCGGGGCCGACCTGATCGTCAACAACGACATCCTGGTGCTGGCCAGCCCCGAGATCGCCGGTCTGCCGGCACCGATCGTCGGTCTGGTCGCGGCCGGCGGCATGGCGGCCGCCATGTCCACGGCCGCCGGTCTGCTGCTGGTCATCTCGTCGTCGTTCTCGCACGACCTGTACTTCCGGCGGGTCAAGCGGGACTCCACCGACGCTCAGCGGCTGCTCGCCGGCCGGATCGCCATGGGCCTGGCGGTGCTGATCGCGGTGTACGCCGGCATCAACCCGCCGGCGTTCGTCGCCCAGGTGGTCGCGTTCGCGTTCGGCCTGGCCGCCGCGAGCTTCTTCCCGGTCATCGTGCTCGGCATCTTCTGGAAACGGTGCAACGCCACCGGCGCCGCCTCCGGCATGGTCGCCGGTCTGGTGTTCACCGCCGCGTACATGATCTACACGTTGGAGGTGTTCGGTACCTCGGCACACGCGCACATCTTCGACATCAGCCCGGAGGCGATCGGCACCATCGGTGCCATCGTCAACTTCATCGTCACGATCGTCGTGTCGAAGATGACGGCACCGCCGCCAGCGGAGATCTCCGAGATGGTGGAGAGCATCCGCTACCCCGGCACGCGCCGTACGGTGGCCGCCAGCAGCACCGGCGACGCCGCCTGACCCACTCCCACCCCACCGACCGGCACCGGCCGGCGGTCGGCGACAACGACGTCGCCGGCCGCCGGCCGGCCCGTTCCCACGCGCGGTCGCCGGCCGGTGGTGGCCGGGAATCCGCCAATCCACCACCCGGTGCGGGTGGTGGTTGCCAGAGTTGACGCGTGCACGACGAGACCCCGCATCCGCACCCGACCGCCGGCGGCCTGCGCCTGGTGCGGCGCGACGCGCGGGTGACCGGCGACGTCAGCTGGATGGAACTCTTCGTCGACGTACTCTTCGTCTTCGCCTTCCTCGAGATCACCAGCCTGATGGCGGCCGACACCGCACTCCTCGGCACCATCCGGGGCATCCTGGTCGTCCTGCTGCTGTGGCACTGCTGGACCGCCTGCGTCTGGCTCGGCAACGTCGTGCACGTCGACCGTGGTGGGGTGCCACCGATGATGGCCGGGATCGCCGCCGTACTGCTGATCGTCGCGGTCGCGGTCCCCGAGTCGTTCGTCGACCGGCCTGGCAGCCTGGCTGGTCCGCTGGTCGTGGTGCTCGGCTACCTCGCGGTCCGGACCAGCGTCCTGGCGATCCTCACCCGGTCGCGCTGGCACGAAGGCCCACCCGGCCGGCGGCCGGCGGCCATCGCCTGGGCGACCCTCGCCGCCTCGGCGCCGGTGCTGCTCACCGCCGCGCTGCTGCCGCGGTGGCTGATGGACCTGCTGCCGGCGGCGATCGACCCGGAACTGGCGCGGATCGGGCTGTTCGCGACCGCGCTCGCCATGGACTTCATGATCCTGGCAGCCGTCGGACGGGGCAGCTGGCAGATGGTCTCGCCGTGGCACCTCGCCGAACGGCACGCCCTGGTGGTCCTGGTCGCCCTCGGCGAGACGATCATCTCGATCGGCACCGGTGGCGGGCCGGGCACGGCGATCCCGGTCACCTGGTCGTTGATCGCCGCCGCCGGGCTGGGGATGTTGATCGTCACCCTGCTGTGGTGGAGCTACTTCGACCTCGCCAAGATCCTCGCCGAGCACGCCCTGGCCCGCCTGTCCGTCGTCGACCAGACCCGGATGGCCCGGGACGCCTACAGCGGGATGCACCTGCCGATGATCGCCGGGTTGATCGTGCTGGCGCTCGGCCTCAAGCAGGCGGTCGCCGCGACCTCCGGAGCCTCCGGCGCGGCATGGGGGCCGACGCACGTCCTGATCGTCTACGGCGGGGTACTGATCTACCTCGCCGCCCTCGTCGGCTTCGAATGGCGGACCGGTCGGCTGTTCGGTCGCAGCCCACTGCTCGGCATCGGGCTGCTGCTCTGTCTGCTCCCCCTGGCCACCCGGCTGTCGGTGCTGGGTGCCCTGGCCCTGCTGGCCGCCGGCCTCGTCGCGATGATCCTCGCCGACCGCACCGTGTTCCACAGCCGGCACACCCAACTGCACCACATGGTCGAGTCCGGGGCGTCCCGGCTGCACGGCGTGGTCCCCCGGGAACTCTTCCTCGACCTGGTCTTCGTCTTCGCGTTCCTCCAGGTCACCGTGTTGATGACCCGGCAGACCTCGGGGTGGGGCATCGTCCGGGGGCTCACCCTGCTCGCGATGCTGTGGTGGGCCTGGACGTCGTACTCCTGGCTGGCCAACGCGGTGCGCACCGAGACCACCCTGGTCCGGTTGAGCACCGTCGGGATGGCCACGGCGGTCCTGCTGATCGGGATCGCCGCCCCGCAGGCGTTCGACCCGGCCGCCGGCGGCCTGCCCGGACTGCTGATCATCGTGTTCTGCTATCTCGCCGGCCAGGTGATGCAGGCCATCCTGTTGTGGCAGGCGTCGCAGACCGATCCGACGCTGCGCGACCTGGGCCGGCAGGCCGCCGTACCGTCCAGCGTCGCACTGCTGCTGCTCGCCGGCTACGCCGTCGTGGAGCTGGCGACGCCGGGCCCTGTCGCGGGAACGCCCGCCGTCACCGTGCTGTGGGTCGCGGCGATCACCGTCCAGTTCGTCGGCAGCTACCCCACCGGGGTCCACAGCTGGCGGCCCCGCTCCACCCGGCACTGGGTCGACCGGTACGCGCTGATCACGTTGATCGCGTTCGGCCAGGCGGTGATCTCAGTCGGTCTGGCGGTCGGCGAGCGCTCGATCTCGGGCGGCGTGATCCTGGTCGCCGGGATCGCCGCAGTCATCCTGGTCCTGCTCTGGTGGTCCTACTTCCCTACCATCGACTCGGCCCGGCTGGCCCTGGAGGCCAGGACCGGCGTCGACCGGGCGAAACTCGCCCGAGACGCCTTCACCTACCTGCATCTGCCGATGATCGCCGGCATCATCATGGTCGCGTACGGCCTGCACCAGATCGTCGGCGACCACGACGACACCGCGATCCGGTACGGGCACTACGCCATCTACTGGGGGGCGGCGTTCTACCTGCTGATCAACCAGGTGTACTGGTGGCGGCTCTGGCGCGTCGTGAGCTGGTACCGGGTGGTGAGCGCCGCCGCCGTCGTACCGCTGGCGGTGCCGACCGCGTGGCTGTCCCCGTTCTGGGCGCTGACGACCCTCACCGCGTTCGGCCTGGCGTCGGCGACGGTCGAGTTCGTTCGCCTGGGCGATCCGCGGACCCGCCAGCCCGAATTCGTCGGCTGAGCGGTGGCGGCCGCCGACGGGTGGCGCGGGTGTGCCGCGATCGCCGGCTGAGCGGGTGCCGCCGGCGCACCAGGGCTTGACCTTGGAGTGCACTCCAAGGTCTACCGTCGTCGACATGGGCACCTATCCCGGTACCGGGATGCGGGTCGCCGAACTGGCCGCGGCGGCCGGGGTGGCACCGGACACCATCCGCTACTACGAGCGGGCCGGGCTGCTGCCACCCGCGCCCCGGTCAGCCGCCGGCTACCGACGCTACGGCGCGGACGCGCTCGACCGGCTGCGGTTCATCCAGGGCTGCCAGCGGCTCGGGCTGCGGCTCCGGGAGATCGCCGACCTGCTCGCCGTCCGGGACACCGGGGTCTGCCCGTGTGAACCGGCCGAGCAGTTGCTGCGCCGTCGGATGGCCGAGGTCGACGCGGAACTGGCCCGGCTGACCGCGCTACGGGCCGAGATGGCGGCGATGGCCGCCGCCCTGCCGGCGGCCGGCTGCCCGCCGCCGGAGCCGGGCCGGTGGTGCCCACCGGACGACCAGGAGAGGAGGTGACGATGATGTTGGAGCCGACCACGCGCTGCGCGTGCGAGCCGGACTGCTGCGGTCCGGACTGCTGCTGACGCCGCAGGCCACAGTGGGTGCCGCCGAGCGCGCCGGCGACACCCACCATGAACCGTACGGGCTATCCGACGGTGCCGGTCACCGATGAGCCGCTACGGCGCACCGTGTAGGTGACCGTCGCCCCGCTCCAGAAGTGGAAGGTGAGCGTGACCGGGGCGTTGTCGTTGACCTCGGCGAAGAAGGTCGAGGTCAACGAGATGTTGTTGGCGCTGTAGTTCGGCGCGAACGTGACGTCGAACTCCTTGTACGACGTCCAGTTGTGCGGGCCGGCGTTGGATCCGTCGGCGTACCGCGCCTCCATCGTGGCCAACTGATCGCCGTTGAAGGCGGTCGGGATGCTGAACGCCGATGTGGTGCCGGTCGCGTTCTGCAGCACCGGCCGGTCGTTCGAGAGGATGTCGATCCGCCAGGGGACGCCGGCGGAGAAGTGCGCGTGCAGGGTCGCGTTCACCCCGTACGCCCGGTTGCCGACCAGCCGGGTCAGCGCCGCCGCGGTCAATGTCAGCTGGTTGCCGCTGACCGTGTAGTCGGTCCCCTGTACCAGGTTGGTGCTGCCCTGGCGCAGCGACTGGAAGTTCAGCCCGTTGAGGTTGAGCGTCAGGCTCTTCGCCGTGACGGCGCCGGTACGCGGTACGAAGACCATGTCGCTGGCGGCGGTGCCCGACCGGGTGGTCCAGGCGGACTTGATCTGGGCGATCAGCTCCGGATCGCTCCACTGGAAGCTGGTGCGGCCCAGGTGCTGACCGTTGTCCCAGAGCTGGGTGGCGATGTTGCGGGTCCGGGTGTGGTAGCCGAAGAACTCGAAGAACTTGAGTTTCTCACCCTGTTGGATGGTGCCGGTGTGCCGGTCGAAGCCGAGCAGTCCGAACTCGCCGATGACGACCGGGATGCCCCGGGAGACGAAGGTGTTCTGCACCCGGTTGAGCGAGTCGATCACGTCCTGCTGGGCGGTGGCGTCGAAGCGGTACCCGCCGGCGACGTTCACGCTGAACGGCCAGTACCCGTAGTAGTGCACGGTGGCGATCAGGTTGCGGTCGCCCAGCGCGGTGAAGGTGCTGGCCAGCTCGTCCAGCCGGGCCTGGTCCGACGAGGTGTGCAGGGTCGGCAGGATGAGCAGCCGGGTGGCGTTGTTGCCGCCGGAGCCTCGGACGATCCGGTGGAACGTCCGGTTCAGCTCGTCCAGCAGTTGGGCGTTCTGGGCGTCCCCGGAGCTGTTGGCGAACTGCGGCTCGTTGACGCTTTCGAAGTGCAGTTTGGGGGACGAGTCCCGGAACGTGGTGGCCAGCTGGGTCCACAGTGCCGAGTAGCGGGCGAGTACGGTGCTGCGGTTGCTCGGCATCGTGTGGATCCACTGCCACGAGTCGTGGTGCAGGTTGATCATCACGTACAGGTCCTCGGCGAGCGCCCAGTCGACGACCTGCTTGACCCGGGCCAGCCGGGTGGCGTCGATCGTGTAGTTGGGGGCGGCACCATGGTGGTGGGTCCAGGTCGTCGGGATCCGGATGCTCTTGAATCCCTGAGCCTTGATGTTGCGGATCAGCGCCTGGGTGACCAGCGGGTTGCCCCAGGACGTCTCGCCGCTGCCGGCGAGGTTGTCACCGGTGGCGTCCAGCGTGTTGCCGAGGTTCCAGCCGGGCTGCATGTCGTTGACGACCGCCTGCGGGTCGCCCGGTGGACGGGGGGTGACGGTCGGGGTCGGTGACGGCGGCGCGGTGGTGGGCGGTGCCGTGGTGGGTGGTGCGGTGGTGGGTGGCGGTGGGGTCGTCGGGCCGACGCTGCCGGTGCAGGTGACCCCGTTGAGGGCGAACGAGGTCGGCGCGGTGTTGCTGCCGGTCCAGGAACCGTTGAAACCGAACGAGACGGTCGCGTTGGTGCCGAGGTTGGCGTTGTAGCTGACGTTGGTGGCGGTGACCTGGCTGCCGGAACTGGTGACGGTGGCGTTCCACGCCTGGGTCACCTGCTGGCCGGCCGGGAAGGTCCAGGTCAGCCGCCAGCCGTTGATCGGGTCGCCGAGGTTGGTGACGGCCACGTTGGCGGTGAAGCCGCCGGGCCACTGCGACGGTGCCGAGTACACCACGCGGCAGCCGGTCGCCGCGTGGGCGCTGGCCGCGATAGCGATGCTGCCGCCGACCAGTGCCGCGGTCACGCCGCCGGCCACCAGGCCGGCGCGCCACCGCCTGCCGCGCGCCGTCGTTGCTTGTCGATTCATGTCGCTCCTCGCCGTGGGGGGCCTGCGGGCAGGCAGGAAGGACGGGCACCGGCGGTCACTGCGGGCAGCCGACGCCAGCGAAGTGGCCGCAGACTAAGTCGGGATTCTAAACTTTGTCAATCGTCGTCTGCCTATGTAGACGGCTGACGATCAGTATGAAGCGACCGCACAACGAAAGATCCCGCCGGAGGATCACCATCCTCCGGCGGGACCACCCCGCAGCCGAGCGGAACGACGTCAGTGCACCGTGACCGTCGGCCCGGACACCAGCTCGCGCATCTCCTCCGGCAGCTCGGCACCCATCGCGTCGGCCAGCCGCAGCGCCTCCTCGACCAGGGTCTCCACGATCTGCGACTCCGGCACCGTCTTGATCACTTCGCCCTTGACGAAGATCTGGCCCTTGCCGTTGCCCGACGCCACCCCCAGATCGGCCTCGCGCGCCTCACCCGGACCGTTGACCACACACCCCATCACCGCGACCCGCAGCGGCGCCGGGAACCCCTCCAGCGCTGCCGTCACCTGGTCGGCCAGGGTGTAAACGTCCACCTGGGCCCGCCCGCAGGACGGGCAGGAAACGATCTCCAGACCCCGTTCCCGCAGCCCGAGCGACTCCAGGATCGCCGTACCGACCTTGATCTCCTCCACCGGCGGCGCGGACAGCGACACCCGGATCGTGTCGCCGATCCCCTCGGCCAGCAGCGCACCGAACGCCACCGCCGACTTGACCGTGCCCTGGAACGCCGGCCCGGCCTCGGTCACCCCGAGGTGCAGCGGGTAGTCGCACTGCTGCGCCAGCAGCCGGTACGCCCGGATCATCACCACCGGGTCGTTGTGCTTGACCGAGATCTTGATGTCACGGAAGCCGTGCTCCTCGAAGAGCGAACACTCCCACAGGGCCGACTCGACCAGCGCCTCGGCCGTCGCCTTG
Source organism: Solwaraspora sp. WMMA2101 (assembly GCF_049179175.1). Lineage (NCBI taxonomy): Bacteria > Bacillati > Actinomycetota > Actinomycetes > Micromonosporales > Micromonosporaceae > Solwaraspora > Solwaraspora sp. WMMA2101. Next base: position 1,331,289 of record NZ_JBMHMA010000006.1, read on the forward strand.
CCGTACTTGGCCAGCAGCCGCTTGTCCAGCGAACCGGCGTTGACGCCGATCCGGATCGGCGTACCGGCCGCCGACGCCGCCTTGGCGATCTCCGCCACCTTGTCGTCGAACTGCCGGATGTTGCCCGGGTTGACCCGCACCGCCGCGCAGCCCGCGTCGATCGCGGCGAAGACGTACTTGGGCTGGAAGTGGATGTCGGCGATCACCGGGATCTGCGACTTGCGGGCGATCGTCGGCAACGCGTCGGCGTCGTCCTGCGACGGTACGGCGACCCGCACGATCTGGCAGCCCGACGCGGTCAACTCCGCGATCTGCTGCAACGTGGCGTTGACGTCCGACGTCAACGTGGTGGTCATCGACTGTACGGAGACCGGCGCACCGCCACCGACCGGCACCGCACCGACCATGATCTGCCGGCTGACCCGACGTGGCGCCAGCGGCGGCGGCGGCACCGCGGGAATGCCCAGACTGACAGCGGTCACTTTCAACTCACCTCGAGAACAGCGTGATCGGGTTGACCACGTCCGCGGTGATGGTCAGCAGCGTGAACGCGCCACCGATCAGCAGGACCGCGTACGTGAGTGGCATCAGCTTGAAGTAGTCGACCCGACCGGGATCGGGGCGGCCGAAGACCGCGTACACCCAGGATCGGATCTTCTCGAACCAGGCGATCGCGATGTGCCCGCCGTCCAACGGCAGCAGCGGCAGCAGGTTGAACACCCCGACGAAGAAGTTCAACGAGATGAACAGCAGGACGAACAGCTCCCACGCGTCGTTGGCCACCGCCTCGCCGCCGAGCCGGCTGGCACCGACCACGCTGATCGGGGTGTCGATGTCGCGTTCCGCGCCGGTGATCGACGCCCACAGCGCCGGGATCTTCTCCGGGATCCGCATCATCGCCTCGACGGTGCCGATCGCCATCTGCCGCAGGTAGTCGCCGGTCGCCCCGAACGCCTCGATCGGCCCGTACGTCACCATGCCGGGCTTCTCGATCCGCAGCCCGACGCCGAGCGCCGCCACCGTGCTCAGCGGCCCGTCCTCGCTGCCCAGCTCGGGCCGCTGCACCGCCGCGAGCTGCGCCTCGACGGTGTCGGTCACCCCGTCGCGTTCGTAGGTGACGGTCGCGGCCCCGGGCTCGGCGCCCCGGACCACCTCCAGCATGTCGCCCCAGGTGTCGACCGGGGCGCCGTCGACGGCGAGGATCCGGTCCCCGTCACGCAGGCCGGCCTGCGCCGCCGGACTCGCCGGGTCGGTCGCCTCGCAGGCCCGGGAGACGTACTCGACGACGACGCAGTCGGTCACCGCGACGACGGCCGGCTCCTGCCGGGCCTGCTCCTCGCTCGACGGGAAGTCCGGGTTCGGCAGGCCCATGAAGACCGCCGCCAGCCAGAGTGCGACGATCGCCAGGCCGAAGTGCGTCACCGACCCGGCGGACATCACGATGGTGCGTTTCCACACCGGGTACCGCCACATCACCCGAGACTCGTCGCCGGGTGCGACGTCGTCGTCCTGCGGCGTCATCCCGACGATCTTGCAGAAGCCGCCGAGCGGGATGGCCTTGAGGCCGTACTCGGTCTCGCCGCGCCGGAACGACCAGATGGTCGGGCCGAAGCCGACGAAGTAGCGGGTGACCTTCATCCCGAACTTCTTGGCCGTCACCATGTGACCGGCCTCGTGCAGGCTCACCGAGATGAGAATCGCGAGGGCGAAGAGAACCACCCCGAGCAGGTACGCCATCAAGCTCCCTCCGCCGACGCACCGATGAACTCCTGCGCCCGGGCCCGCGCCCAGGATTCCGCAGCGAGCACATCCTCGACCGTACCCGGTTCGTCGAAGTCCGGTGCCGACTGCAGCACCCGGTCCACCGTGTCGACGATGCCGAGGAACGGTAGCCTGCCGGCGACGAACGCCGCCACACACTCCTCGTTCGCCGCGTTGTACACCGCCGGGCGGCACCGACCGGCCGCCCCGGCCTGCTTGGCCAACGCCACCGCCGGGAAGGTCGCCTCGTCCAGCGGGGCGAACTCCCAGGTGTGCGCGCGGGTCCAGTCCACCGGCGCGGCGGCGGCCGGCACCCGGGCCGGCCAGCCCAGGGCGAGCGCGATCGGCAACCGCATGTCCGGCAGGCTGGCCTGGGCGATCGTCGAGCCGTCCACGAACTCCACCATCGAGTGGATCACCGACTGCGGATGGACCACGACCTCGATACGAGGGTACGGAACACCAAACAGTTCGTGCGCCTCGATGATCTCCAGCCCCTTGTTGACCAGGGTCGCCGAGTTGATCGTGATGACCGGTCCCATGTTCCACGTCGGGTGGGCCAGCGCCTGGGCCGGAGTCACCTCGGTCAGCTCGGCGCGGGGCCGGCCCCGGAACGGGCCACCGCTGGCGGTCACCACCAGCCGGTCCACCTCGGCCGCCGTACCGGAGCGCAGACACTGGGCAAGTGCCGAGTGTTCGGAGTCGACCGGCACGATCTGGTCCGGACGCTGCACCGCGGCCCGCACGATCGGCCCGCCGGCGATCAGCGACTCCTTGTTGGCCAGCGCCAGGGTCCGGCCGGCCCGCAGGGCGGCCAGGGTCGGCGCCAGCCCCCGGGAGCCGTCGACCCCGTTGAGCACCACGTCACACGGCCACTCGGCGAGCTCGGCCATCGCCGCCGGGCCGGCCAGGATCTTCGGAATCTTGAACCCGCCGGTCGGGTAGCCCTGCCGGGACGCCTCGGCGTAGAAGGCGAGCTGCAGGTCCTGGGCCGCCGAGGCGCGGGCCACCGCGACCACGTCGACCTGCAGCCGCAGCGCCTGCTCCGCCAGCAACTCGACGTTGCCGCCGCCCGCGCCGAGGCCGACGATGCGGAACCGGTCCGGGTTGCGGGTGACGATGTCGACCGCCTGGGTGCCGATCGAACCGGTCGAACCGAGCAGGACGATGTCTCGCGGGGAGGCTGTCACCGCCTCATTCTGTCGCAGCCTCGTCCAACAGCTCCGCCGGGTCGATCGAGAACTCGAACGGCTCCTTCATCAAGAACAGGGTGCCGGCGGCGGCCGCCGCCACCGGGCGGTACTCCCCGTCGCTCAGCTCGTGCAACGCCAACGCCGGCACCCGGTTGCGGAGGTCGACGCGCAGGAACCACGGAACCCCGGCTGCGGCGTACTGCCGTGGCCGGTCGATCACGTCCTTGCGCCGGTTGCTCTTGGAAACGATCTCGCCGAGCAGCACCGCCTCCGAGATACGCATGGATACCTGCCCGCTCCCGGATGTGCGGAGCACCGCGATGTCCGGAATGAACAGGTCGTCGCCCGAAACGATGTTCACTTCGTGATAGAGCCAGAGCTTGGCCCGACGCGCTGCCTGCTTCAACAGGTACGCCAGATCCAGCTCGATCGTCTGATGGTCGTACCCGGCATGTGGTGTCACGATCACGCTCCCGCTGAGGACCTCGACCTTGGGACCATTGGTCTCCGGCAACAGGTCAAGGGCGAGCTGCGCGGTCCACGGCTCGTCGAAATCCCCGAGTACGTCGAACGACGGCTCGCGCGGTGGCTCCGGATCGCTCGCGAACGCCGGCAGCGCCATCGGGCTCACCCCTTCCCGCGGGACATGATGCACCGACCAGCGTAACCGCGCCGGCCCGCCACGGCGGGACACCGGGCCATGTCACCAACCCGACGGTCGACGTGACCGGGCCCGCATCTGGTCACGGGAGTGACGGTTGCCCCGGTGGGGAAAGCTAGGGCCCATGGTCAGCAGAGGTCGCCGGATGATCCGGGCTGCGTTCCGGCCGCTGCGCGGGCGGGACCTGTCTCTGCACGCCGCCTCGATCACCTTCTTCGGGGCGATCGCGGTGGTGCCGGTGGCGCTGCTGGCGATCTGGCTGACCGGACTGTTCGCCGGGGCGGGGCGGGTCCGCCGACTCACCGACCCGGCGATCGCCACCCTGCCCGGTCAGATCGGTGCCGACCGGGCCGCCGCCGCGCTGATCGACGCCGGACTGCACCTGACCCCGGCACTGGCGTTGGCCGCCCTGCTACCCGCCTCGCTGTACGGCGAGGGGCTGCGCCGGGCATTCGTGTCGGTGGCGCCGCCGCCGGAGCCGGCCGGTGCCCTGGTCGGCTGGCGCGGGCGAATCCTGCTGCTGCCGTTGCTCGGTGCCGCACCGGCGCTGATGCTGCTGGTGCTGCTGGCGCTGCCGTCGGCCGCCGAGCTGTTCGCCCGGGGCGGCTGGGCGGGCGCGCTCGGCGTGATCGTGTCGTTCCTGGCCGTCTGGCTGGGGCTGAGCCCGGTGCTGGTCTGGGTGTTCCGGATCGTCGGCCCCGGCAAGCCGGACTGGTTGGCCACCGTCGCGGTCGGGTCGTTCACCGCCGCCAACCTCTCCGGCTTCCTGCACGGCTTCATCCTGTTCTGCTCGCTTCCGCTGGACCTGGGTCTGCCGTTCGGCGGGCTCGAGCAGGTCGGGGCGGCGGTCGCGGTGCTGCTCTGGCTCTACCTGCTGCACGTGATCGTGCTGGCCGGCTACTCCGCGACGCTGGCGTTCAGCCGCTGGCGTCGCCGCCGCCACCCGTCGGGCCCACCGACACCAGCTGCGGCTGCGCCGGGGTCTCGTGCAGACCGAAACGACGGTACAGCCGGCCCAGCGGACCCGGCGCCCACCAGTTCCACCGCCCCAGCAGCCGCATCGTCGCCGGCACCAGCAACACCCGGACCAGGGTCGCGTCCACGACGATCGCCACGATCATCCCGACGCCGATCAGCTTGATGAACGAGATGCCGCCGGTGGCGAAGCCGGCGACGACCACGATCAGCAGCAGCGCGGCGGCGGTGATGATCCGCCCGGTGTGCTGCAGGCCGGCGGCGACCGACGCGGTGTTGTCGCCGGTGCGGTCCCACTCCTCGCGCACCCGCGACAGCAGGAACACCTCGTAGTCGGTGGCCAGCCCGAACAGCACGGCGAGCATCAGAATCGGGTTGGTCGGGTCGATGAACCCGGTCGGGGTGAACCCGAGCCAGTCGGCGAAGTGCCCGTCCTGGAAGACCCAGACCACCACGCCGAACGACGCACCGATCGACACCAGGTTCATCAGCACCGCCTTGACCGGCAGCACCACCGACCCGAACGCCAGGAACAGCAGCACCATGGTGGCGGTCGCCATCAGCAGCGCCATCCACGGCAGGTAGCGGCCGAGGCTGTCGAGCATGTCGATGTCGGCGGCGGTCCGGCCGCCGACGAGCACCTCGGCACCGGCCGGCGGGGGCAGGTCACGGATGGCGCGGACCAGTTCCTCGGCGTCGTCGCCGGTGGGTTCGCCGACGTAGCTGACCCGGATCAGCGCCGAGGCGTCGCGTACCGCCGCGATCTGCGCCCCGGTCGCGCCCGGCAGCGTGGCGATCTCGTCGGCGAAGGCCTGCGCCACGTCGGGCCCGGCGCCGGAGACCAGCACCTCGACCGGGCCGACGCTGGCGCCCTCGGGAAAGTCCTCGGCGAGGGTCTCGGCGACCACCCGGGACTCGGCTCCGGCCGGCAGCACCCGCTCGTCGAAGCCGCCGAACTCGGCCCGGGCGAACGGGGTGGCCAGCAGCAGCAGGCCGACCACCACGACGGTGGCGTAGCGCACCGGGCGGCGCATCACGCTGCGGGCGATCCGCGCCCAGGCTCCGACGGTGGCCGGGTCGGCCGCCGTCGCGCGCGGACCCGCCGTCGCCGCCGGGTCGGTGCGCCGGCGGCGCCACGGCAGCGGTACGGCGAGTGCGTTGATCCGGGGGCCGAGCACCGCCAACAGGGCCGGCAGGGCGGTCACCGAGGCGAGCATGGCGACCAGCACGGCGGCCATCCCGCCGAACCCGATCCCGGTCAGGAACGGCTGTGGGAAGATCAACAGGCTGACCAGCGACGTACCGATGATCAGCCCGGAGACCGCGACGGTACGCCCGGCGGTGGCCACGGTGCGTACCAGCGCCGCCTCGGTCGGATGCCCGGCGGCCAGCTCCTCGCGGAACCTGCTGACCACGAACAGGGCGTAGTCGATCGCCATGCCCAGCCCGATCAGGGTGATCACGTTGATCGCGAACACCGACACCTCGGTGACCAGGGTCAACGCCCGGACCGCGACGAACGCGCCAAGAATGGCGAGCACCCCGACCAGCAGCGGCATCGACGCCGCCACCAACCCACCGAAGATGAGCACCAGCAGCACCAGCAGGATCGGCATGGCGATCAGCTCGGCCCGGGTGATGTCCCGGATGGTCTGCTCGTTGGCGTGGTCGAGGAACGGCACCGGGCCGCCGGCCTGCGTGGTCAGCCCGGGTGCGTCCAGCAGCGGCCGGATCTCGTCGTACCCGGCGGTCCTGGCGTCCTCGTCGGCGCCGGCGAGCTGCACCAGCGCGTAGGTGGCCCGCCGGTCGGTGGCGACCAGCGCCGGCGACTGCGTGTCGTAGAAGCTGGTGACGCTGGTCACCTCGGGATGCGCGGCCAGGTCGTCGAGGGTCGCGGTGACCGCCTGCCGGAACGCCGGATCGTCGACCGTGGCGGTGTCGCTGCGGTAGAGCACCAGGACGTCGACGGCCTGGTTGCCCAGTTCGGCCTCGATCCGCTCCTGGGCCCGGGTCGACTCGGCGTCCGGGTCGGCGAACCCGCCACCGGAGACCGCGCCGAACAGGCCGAGCCCCCAGGTCGCGCCCACGACGACCAGCAGCCCCGCCGCCGCCAGCACCACCCACCGCAACCGGACCACGGTCCGTCCCCACCATGCGAACACGGCTCGACTATCGCAGGCCCATCATGGACGCCGCACGGGGACTAGGGTCGACACATGGGTACGTCACAACTTCCGGCGGGCGCGTCCGGCCCGGCGGGCGACACCGCGCTACCGGCCCACGCCGACGTGGTCGTCGTCGGGGCCGGGCACAACGGGCTGGTCTCGGCGATCCTGCTGTCCCGCGCCGGGCTGGACGTGCTGGTGCTGGAGGCGGCCGACGTCGTCGGCGGCGCGACCCGCACCGAGCAGCCGTTCCCGAAGGTGCCGGGGCTGCGGCACTCCACCGGGTCGTACCTGCTCGGGCTGATGCCGCCGGAGCTGCTGGCCACCCTCGACGTGACCATCCCGGTGCTGCGCCGCGACCCGCACTACTTCCTGCCCACCCCGGGTGGGCCCGGGTCGCCGTACCTGCTGTTCGGCGCCGACCGGGCCGCGACCCGGGCGCAGATGGCCGCCACCTTCTCCCCTGCTGACGTCGCCGCCGACGACGCGATGCAGGCCGAACTGGCCGCGCTGCGCGACGATCTCGCGCCGGCCTGGCTGGCCGAGCCGCTGCCGGTGGAGCAGACCGCCGACCGCTACGTCCGCCCGGCGCTGCGGCAGGTCTTCGTCGACCTGGTGCGCGGCTCGGTCGCCGACTACCTGGCCCGCTTCGCGTTCCGCTCCGAACTGCTGGTCGCCATGTACGCGGTCACCGACGGGCTCAGCGGGCTGACCGCCGGCCCGGACGACCCCGGTACCGGCCACAACTTCCTGGTCCACAACATGTGCCGGCTGCCCGGCGCCGACGGCACCTGGATGATCGCCGCCGGTGGGATGGGCACCGTGTCACGGACCTTCGCCGACGCCGCACGGGCCGCCGGGGCGCGGATCGTCACCGGCGCACCGGTCACCGGGATCACCGTGACCAACGGTGCCGTCGACGGGGTCGTCGTCGGCGACGGCCGGGCGGTGACCGCCGAGGTGGTGCTCGGCGCCTGTGACCCGTACCGGCTGCTGGAGCTGGCCCCCGACGGTGCCGTGCCGGCGGAGCTGACCGACCGGATCGCGGCCACCCGCCGCCCCGGCAGCACCTTGAAGGTCAACCTGGCGCTGCGCGACCTGCCCCGGTTCAGTTGCCTGCCCGCCCACGCGCCGAGCCCGTTCGGGGCCACGATCCACCTGCTGCCCGGCTCGGCGTCGCTGCTGCCCGACGGCGGGGGCACCTCGCCGATGACCGCGCTGCGGGCGATGTGGGCCGACGTACGGGCCGGCCGGCTGCCCGCCGAGCCGACCATCGAGTGGTACCTGCACACCACCGTCGACCCGTCGCTGCGCGACCCCGCCGGGCACCACTCCTCGGCGTTGTTCGTCCAGTCTGTGCCGTGGCAGCCGGCGGGTTCGTCGTGGTCGACCGAGCTACCCGGGTACGTGGACCAACTGTTGGCGATCTGCGACCGGTACGCCCCCGGCGCCAGCGCGCTGGTCGCCGACGCGGTACCGCTGGCCCCGCCCGGCATCGAGGCCCACTTCGGCATCACCGGCGGGCACATCCACCACGTCGACAACACCGTGTCGTTCACCGACCGGATGCCGTACGCCACCGGGCTGCCCGGCCTGTACGCGGGCAGCGCCGGCACCCACCCGGCCGGCAGTGTGATCGGTGCCGCCGGGCACAACGCGGCCCGACGGATCCTCGCCGACCTGGGGCGGTGAGGCCGGCTCCGGCCCGCTTGGCGCCGGCGTCAGTCCTGCGCGTGCCGGGTCAGGCCTGCGCCGCCGGTTGGCCCACCGGTGCGTCGGCCGGCGTCTCCTCGGGTGCCGGGGTGCCGGCACGGCGGGCCCGGACCTCGTGCCCGACGCTGGTCAGGCAGCGTCCGCTGGGCAGGTCGAAGCGCCAGCCGTGCAGCTGGCAGGTGAGCTGGTCGCCGTCGACGATGCCGAACCGGGTCAGGTCGGCCTTCAGGTGCGGACAGCGCCGCTGCACGATCCAGTCGCCGAGCTTGATGTCCTCGGCGTCCGGGCGCTGCTCGGCGTACCAACCCTCGGCGTACTGCAGCCGCTCCGTGGACAGGCACTTGAAGAACGCGTAGACGAACTCGTTGTACTGGCCGATGCGGGCCGCCGAGAAACGGCAGGAGAGGAAGAGCGAGTTGACCCAGTCCACCTCACCGATGTGCAGCAGGTGCTCCACCAACGCCCGTTCGGTACGGAACCGGTAGCGGACCTTCTCGTCGGCGTACGGGCGGACCTGCTTGCCGGGAAAGTCGACGACGATCGACTCGACCGACTCGCCGTCGTAGCCGACCAGGTCGAACCGGACCGGCCCGCCGACGCCCTTGGCCAGGTAGACCGACTCTTCCAGCAGCGGCTCGATGCGGCGCTTCATCTCGCCCAGTACGTCGATCTCCGGGTGGCGCCAGGACGCCTTCTCGGCCTCGATGACCGGCCGCTTGCGCTCACGCATCTCGACCAGGTGGGCCTGCTTGCCGGCGAAGAACTCCTCGACCGGCTGCGGATGGGTGGCCCGGCAGTCGTCGGCGGTCACCTCGGCGACCGAACCGGGCAGCAGCACCACCGCGTTCGTCCCGCCGACCTTGGCGTACTCGGTCAGGAAGACCTGCTGGTCGGGGAAGATGTTGCCCTCGTCGCCGTGGATGTCGTTGAACTGCCACAGCTCGTCGTCGAGGAAGCACGGCGGCCCGGCGATCGGAAAGACGTACGACGCCTTCAGGTCGTCGATGTAGCGCCAGGTCCGGTCGAACTGGCGTTCCCGCTTCTGCTTGCCGAACGCGGACTTCGCGGCGGCCGGCAGCTCGTAGACCATCGGATACCAGATGGCACCGGAGAACTGCAGCATGTGGGCGTGCACGTGGCCGAGGGCCGCGAACGTCGACAGGTCGGTGGGGCGCGCGTCGTTCTGGTTGAGCAGCCGGATGCCGTCGTGCTCGACCCAGAGCGACGAGTCACCGATCGGGCCGTCGGTGGGGCTGGTCAGCGCCTGGATCATGATGTTCAGCCCGCCGTCGAGCTCGACGACCTCGTTGCTCTTCGTCCGCAGGAAGCTGGTGAAGCCCAGCTCCCGCAGCTCGTCCTCCAGCTCCGAGGTCGGGTACTCCGGCAGCAGCACGGTCGCCTTCTTCGAGACGAAGCGCTTGAGGTGCGCCGCGTCGAAGTGGTCCCGGTGCAGGTGGGACACGTACAGGTAGTCGACCTGGCCGAGGGACTCCCAGTCGAGCTGGGAGTTGTCCGGGAAGGGGAACCACGAGGCGAAGTAGGCCGGATTGACCCACGGGTCGCACAGGATGCTGCCCGCGGCCGTGTCGATCCGCATGCTGGCGTGCCCGGTACCCGTCACTCGCACCGCACAGACCCCCTCGGTCACAGAAATGGGTGTACGCCCGAACGCTACCGGAGTCCGTCGGCGCACCGGTCGGCGACGCCCGGATCGCCGTACGGTCGAAGCCCTCACCTGGGGTGCGCGGTGGTATGCCGGGCGGGGTGCGGCGGTACGCCGGGCGGGGTCGTGCCAGACTGGTCGGGTTCCGAACGAGTGAGCGGGTTCCGCTCGTAAAGGAGGACCAGCCGTGGCCGGAACCGAGCCGGTGACCTCGCCCGATCAGCACAAGCCGGGCCACCGAAAGCTGGGGCGCATCGGCGCCGTCGTCTCAGCGTTGGCGCTGCTGTCGATGCTGATCGGCAACCACGACGGCCGGGTGGAGGACATCTGGCTGATCGCCCTGGCCGTCGGACTGCTCGCCATCGTCGTCGGCGACACCGTGCTGCGGCGCAACGGTCTGCGGTCCTGACCCGTCCCCGCCAGCGTTGACCGTCCCCCGCCAGCGCCATCCGCCGGGCCCGGTCAGACCGGGCCCGGCGGATGGCAGGTCAGCGACCCCGGTGCAGGATGTCCTGCACCTCCTTGAGCGCCGCGTCGACCTCCGCCTCGAAGTAGCCGCCCGTCACCAGGCCGAACTGCATGGTGTCGAGGTCCGTGGTGTTCACCGGCATCGGCCCACGCCCCGCCATCGCGGTCAGGATGTCCTCGAACAGCCGGTCCACCTGCATCGGGTCGTAGCCGCTGCCGAACCTACGCACCTGGAAGGTCCGTCGGATCTGGTCGACCCGCTGCAGATCACCGCCGCCGCCGGCCGGCGGTCCACCGGGTGGGGTGCCCAGACCAGGCTGACCCGGCCCGCCCGGGTACCCGCCGACGCCGGGGTAGCCGCCCGTCGCGTGGTGGCCACCGCCACCCGGGTGACCGGCCGCACCGGGATGTCCACCGAATCCCGCGCCTGCGGGCCCCGGCATCCCCGGACCACCGTCACGTGGACCGGGGCCACCGTCACGTGGACCGGGGCCACCGTCACGCGGACCGAAACCGCCGTCACGCGGACCGAAACCGCCGTCACGCGGGCCGGGGCCACCGTCACGCGGGCCCGGACCGCCCGGGCCGGGCATCCCGCCAGGGCCCGGCATCGGCCCGGGGAGCTGCGGGTGCCCACCGGTCGGCGGGCCGGCCGGACCCGACCGCCGGTCCGGGAAGTAGATCTCTGCCGTCATGTCGGCCTTGCCGTGGCGTCCCTGTTCGAACCCGTCGAACCGGCCTTCCGGGCCCGGCCCGAAGCCCCGGTGCGGACCAGCGGGAACCGGTGTGGCCGGCGGTCCGCCGGGGCCGCCACCGGGCGGCGGGTAACCGCCGGCGCCACGCGGGTCGTCGTAGCGCCCGTAACCGGCTGCGGCGGGCTGCTCCGGATAGCCGCCGCCACCGTACGGGTCGTGCGGTGGCGGAGCCGGCAGGGCGGGCACCGGCCGTGCCGGCAGGGCCGGGGCCGCCGCGGCGACCGGCCGGTCCTCGCGCGGCGGTGGGGCCAGCCGATCGGGCGGCACGGCGGCAGCACCGGAGCCACGGGCCGCCGCAGGCCGCTCCTCCAACTCGGCCAGTTGTCGTTCGACCCGGTCCAGATGCAGGTCGACCTGCCATTCGTCGTAGCCGTTGAAGCGGACACGGAATACGACGTCGTGCACTTCCTGTGCGGAAACCGGTGATCCGACCGGTTCGCCGGCGAGTGTGGCCTCGACGCGGTCGAGGAAGGCATCCACTTCGTCGACCTTGTAACCCCGACGAAGCGCCTTGCGCCGGAAGCGCTGTCCCTGACTCGCCACTATGTCTCCTGATTCACTCGCTGATCACCGGTAGCTCACGTCGCCGTCTGCGCGGCGGCGAGCTGCCCGCATGCACCGTCGATCTCCCTGCCCCGAGTGTCGCGTACGGTGACCGCGACACCGGCCGCCCGCAACCGGCGGACGAATTCCCGCTCGACCGGCTTCGGGCTGGCATCCCAACGACTGCCGGGAGTCGGATTGAGCGGAATGAGATTCACATGGGCCATCCGACCAGCCAGCAATCGGCCCAGCAGATCCGCCCGCCATGGCTGGTCGTTCACATCCCGGATCATCGCGTATTCGATGGAGACCCGCCGGCCCGTGCGGTCCGCGTAGTCCCACGCGGCGTCGAGGACTTCAGCGACCTTCCACCGTTGGTTGACTGGCACGAGTTCGTCGCGCAGATCATCATCGGGCGCGTGCAACGACAGCGCAAGAGTCACCGAAAGGTCTTCTCCGACGAGTCGGCGCATCGCCGGCACCAGGCCGACCGTGGAGACCGTCACGTGTCGCTGGGACAGCCCGAGACCCTCCGGCGCCGGCGCGCAGAGCCGGCGGACCGCAGCGATCACCCGGCCGTAGTTGGCCAGCGGCTCGCCCATGCCCATGAACACCACGTGCGACAGGCGGGGCGGGGATCCGGTGACCCCGCCACGTGCGGCCACCCCGGCGAGGAAGACCACCTGGTCGACGATCTCCGCGGTGGAGAGGTTACGGGTCAGCCCGGCCTGACCGGTCGCGCAGAACGGGCAGGCCATACCGCAGCCGGCCTGGCTGGAGACGCAGGCGGTGACCCGGTCCGGGTAGCCCATCAGCACGCTCTCCACCAGTGCGCCGTCGTGCAACCGCCACAGCGCCTTGTGCGTCGACCCGTCGTCGCAGCTGCGCTGCCGTACGGCGGTGAGCAGAGTCGGCAGCAGGCGTTCGGTGATCGGCGCACGGGCCGCCGCCGGCAGGTCGGTCATCGCAACGGGATCACGGACCAGCCGGGTGAAGTAGTGGGTGGAGACCTGCCGGGCCCGATAGGCCGGTTGACCGAGCCCGGCCAGCAACGTCTGCCGCTGTGCGAGATCGAGATCAGCCAGGTGCTGGGGTGGCAGGGCCGGACGACCAGCGGGCGTGGCGGTGGTCGTCGGACGGGTCGGGGTCAACGGCAGACTTCTCATGGCAGATCCAGTCTCCCACGATCCCACCGAAATCGGCTCGCCCCGGGGCCCAGATCGGGTCACCCCGACAGTTGAACCCGGACTCGGCGCCTCAGCCAGCGCGGCGACGGCCCGGCGATCGGGCCGGCGGTGCTCGTCAGCCGGCCGGCACGATCAAGGTCAACACGAGATACGAGACCGGCAGTGCCAGCAGGATCGAGTCCAGCCGGTCCATCAACCCGCCGTGTCCGGGCAACAGGTTGCTCATGTCCTTGACCCCGAGATCCCGTTTGATCATCGATTCGCCGAGATCACCCAGGACCGCCGCGATCGACACCGCCACCCCGAACAGGGCACCCCACAGGGGCATCACGTCGAGCAGCAGATAGAGCAGTACGGCGGAACCGGCGGCAGCGGCGGCCACCGAACCGGCGAAGCCCTCCCAGGACTTCTTCGGGCTGATCGTCGGGGCCATCCGGTGCCGGCCGAAGAACACCCCGGCGGCGTACCCGCCGGTGTCGGACAGGATCACCGCCGCGAGCGTGACCAGGATCCGCAGATCGCCGTCGGGACGACTGGCGAGCAACCCGGCGAACCCGCCGAGAAACGGCACGTAGACCGCGATCAGGGTGGCCGTGGCGGCGTCCCGCTGGAAGCCCGGTGGTCCGTCGCCGAGCCGCCAGACCAGCATGGCCAGGATCGTCAGCAGCAGCCCGAGGGCCAACGCGTCCGGCCCGACCTGCCAGGCGAGCACCGCCATCAGCACGCCGCCGGCGAGCAACGGCGGCAGGGGCGGTCGGGCACCGCTACCGCGTACCGCCCGGGTCATCTCCCAGGTGCCGAGGCTGACCGCGGCCACGACGACCGCGAGGAAGGCAGGCCGCCAGACGAACAACGAGGCGAGAACCAGCGCTCCCAGGCCGACCCCGACACCGATGGCCGCCGGAAGGTTGCGCCCGGCCCGGCTCGGCTCCGGTGTACCCGGGCCGGGAGGCGTGGCCGGCTGAGCCGTCGAGCCGGCCGGGGCGGGCTCGCCGACACCGTCGGCACCGGGCCGTGGCTGACGGGTCGGCGTCGAGCGACCGGCCCGGCGACGTCGGACCCCGGCCCGTCGCCGGGCCGCCGATCCCAACTCCGGCTCGCCGTCGGACGGCGCCGGCCCCTCGGTGGCAGGTCTGTCCTCGAACGGCACCGGCTCGTCGGACCACGGCCCAGGTGGCGGCGGCTCACTCGGCGGCCACTGGCCGGACGACGGGTCCGGCGGCCACCTGTCGTGCCCACCGGAGCGCGGGCCGTCGTGCCCGGCGGTCTGCGTACCGTTGAACGACCCGCCGCCGGACCGGTGGTCGGCCACGTAGCCGACCCCGGTGCCGATGTACGGTCCGGCGTGCGGTAGCTCGCCGGTGCCGGTGTACGGACCGGCGGGCCTGCCGTACGGATCGGTCCACTCGACCGCCGGATGGCCGTTGCGCACCTGGCGTGCCGACGAGTCGGGCGCGGCACCGGGGCGCCGCGCCCGAGTTCGCGCATCCGGGTGGTCGCCGCCGGCGGTCTCGGGATAGGACATCAGACCTCGAGCAGCTCGGTTTCCTTGTGCTTGACCAGTTCGTCGACGCTGGAGACGTACCGGTGGGTCAGATCGTCCAGCTCCTTCTCGGCACGGCGTCCATCGTCCTCGCCGGCTTCGCCGTCCTTGACGATGCGGTCCAGCTCTTCCTTGCCCTTGCGCCGGACGTTACGGATCGCCACCTTGGCGTCCTCGCCCTTGCCCCGGGCCACCTTGATCATGTCCCGGCGACGGTCCTCGGTCATCTGCGGCAGCAGGATCCGCAGCTGGTTACCCTCGTTGTTCGGGTTCACGCCCAGGTCCGAGTCCCGGATCGCCTTCTCCATCGCGGCGAGCTGCGACATGTCGTACGGCTTGATGATCGCCATTCGCGGCTCCGGCACCGCGACGGACGCCATCTGGGTGATCGGCGTCGGGGTTCCGTAGTAGTCGAGCACGATCCGGGAGAACATGGCCGGAGTGGCCCGACCGGTACGGATCGCGCCCAGATCCTCCTTGGCGTGCTCGACCGCACGCTCCATCTTCTCCTCCGCTTCGAGCAGAGTCTCCTCGATCACCTGTTCCGTCGCCTCCTTCTGGCTCCCTGTCCTACTGCGTACCGCCGGTCGGCACAGCCCGTGGGGGCGGACCGGTCGGTCAGGTCGTGATCAAGGTACCGATGCGTTCCCCGGCGACCGCGCGCACGATCGTGTCGTCGCCCTGCGCACCGAAGACCAGCATCGGCAGGTCGTTGTCCATGCAGAGGCTGAAGGCGGCGGCGTCGGCGACCCGCAGACCACGTCGCAGCGCCTCGGCGAAGGTCACGGTGTCCAGCTTGCGGGCAGTGGGATCGGTCCGCGGATCCGCGGTGTACACCCCGTCCACCCCGTTCTTGCTCATCAGGACGACGTCGGCGTGAATCTCCAGCGCCCGCTGGGCGGAGACCGTGTCGGTGGAGAAGTACGGCATCCCGGCGCCGGCACCGAAGATGACCACCCGGCCCTTCTCCAGGTGCCGGATCGCCCGCAGCGGAATGTACGGTTCGGCGACCTGGGCCATCGTGATCGCGCTCTGCACCCGCGTCTCCACGCCTTCCTTCTCCAGGAAGTCCTGCAGCGCGAGACAGTTCATCACCGTGCCGAGCATGCCCATGTAGTCGGCACGGGCCCGGTCCATGCCGCGTTTCTGCAACTCCGCGCCGCGGAAGAAGTTGCCGCCGCCGACCACCACCGAGACCTGGACCCCCAGCCGGGAGACGGTCGCGATCTGCCGGGCGATGTCCTGGACGACGTCCGGGTCGACGCCGATCGCCCCACCGCCGAAGACCTCACCGGACAGCTTCAGCACCACCCGCCGGGAACGCCCCGGCGGCGGTGCCGTGGGGTCGTCCGCCGCGAGCGGGCTCCCACTCGTTGCCTGCGTCATCCGACCCGCCCTTCCCTAGCTGAGCCCACCCTACGGAACGAGGAGGCCGTGGTGCCTGTCACGTACACCAACGGCCTCCTGCGTCGATCGTGCTACCGGTCCTGGCGGGTGGTCGCCGTACCTGCGCCGTGACCCGGCGGGCCGACGACCACCGCCGTGGCTCAGGCCTGCCCGACCTCGAACCGGACGAAGCCGGTGAGGTCGATGCCTGCCTCGGCGACGACCTGCTTGACGGTCTTCTTGTTGTCGGCGACCGAGGCCTGCTCCAACAGGACGAAGTCCTTGAAGAAGGCGTTCACCCGGCCCTCGATGATCTTGGGCATCGCCGCTTCCGGCTTGCCCTCCTCGCGGGCCGTCTGCTCGGCGATCCGCCGCTCCGACTCCACGGTCTCGGCGGGCACCTCGTCGCGGGTGAGGAAGCGCGGCCGCATCGCGGCGATCTGCATCGCCACACCCCGGGCGTCGGCGTCGGCGGCCTCGTCGGTCTTACCGGCGTACCCGACCAGCACACCGACCTGCGGCGGCAGGTCCTGCGCCTTACGGTGCAGGTAGACCGCGATGGTGCCGTCGAGGCGGGCGAACCGGTTGAGCACCAGCTTCTCGCCGATCTTGGCCGACTGCTCCTGTACGGCGTCGGCCACCGACCGACCGTCGGCCAGGGTGGAGCCGAGCAGCGATTCGGCGTCGGTCGCCTTGATCTGCTCACCGTGCTCGACGAGGAGCTGGGCGAACTCGATGAAGTCGGTGTTCTTGGCGACGAAGTCGGTCTCGCAGTTGAGCTCCAGCAGGGCCGACCCGGCGTGGGCCACCAGGCCGTTGGCGGCGGTACGCCCGGCCCGCTTGCCGACGTCCTTGGCACCCTTGATCCGCAGGATCTCGACGGCCTTGTCGACGTCGCCCTCGGCCTCCTGCAGCGCCTTCTTGCAGTCCATCATGCCGGCGCCGGTGAGGTCGCGGAGCTTCTTGACGTCCGCGGCGGTGAAGTTGGACATGACTCTCTCTTCGATCTCGTCAGTCGGCTTGGGTGGTCGTCATTCCGCAGCGGCAGTGGCGGGAGCAGGAGCGGCGGGAGCGGGCTCGTTCTCCTTGTTGGCCGGGCCTTCGAGCAGCTCACGCTCCCACTCGGGCAGCGGCTCGTCGGTGGCGACGGCACCCGGCTCCGGCTTGTCCTCGGCACCGCGCGACTTGCCCGACCGGGCGATCAGGCCGTCGGCGACGGCGGCCGCCACGACCCGGGTGAGCAGCTCGGCCGACCGGATCGCGTCGTCGTTGCCCGGGATCGGGAAGTCGACCTCGTCCGGGTCACAGTTGGTGTCGAGCACCGCGATGACCGGAATGCCCAGCTTGCGGGCCTCGTCGACGGCGATGTGCTCCTTCTTGGTGTCGACGACCCAGATCGCCGCCGGCACCTTCTGCATGTCCCGCAGACCACCGAGCGTACGGCTGAGCTTGTCCTTCTCCCGTGACAGCTGCAGGGTCTCCTTCTTGGTGTAACCCTGCGCGGTGCCGGTCAGGTCGAGCGCCTCCAGCTCCTTCATCCGCTGCAGCCGCTTGTACACCGTCTGGAAGTTGGTCAGCATGCCGCCGAGCCACCGGTGGTTGACGTACGGCTGACCGACCCGGGTCGCCTGCTCGGCGATCGCCTCCTGCGCCTGCTTCTTGGTGCCGACGAAGAGGATGTTGCCACCGTCGGCGACGGTGTCCCGCACGAAGACGTACGCCTTCTCGATGTAGTCGAGGGTCTGGCGCAGGTCGATGATGTAGATACCGTTGCGCTCGGTGAAGATGAAGCGCTTCATCTTCGGGTTCCAGCGCCGGGTCTGGTGCCCGAAGTGAACACCACTTTCCAGCAGCTGACGCATGGTCACGACGGCCATGGTGGGTTTCTCCCTGTTGTCCCTGGTTGTCACGCCGGCCGGGCGGCCAGCGTCCTGGTGCCCGGTCGGCGGTCATGATGGGCCTGAGAGATCAGGACCAGGGAACCGTCGCCCCCACGGCAACCGCCGGGGAGAAGGGCACGCGAGGTCGACCGCACAGGGCGGTCGCCAGTGTTCGAGTGTACGCCCTGCACCGTGCGCGGACCCCGCCAGCCCGGACCACCAGCGACCACCAGGGGTCGCGACGCCAGCCGGCAGAGCCCGCCACCAGGTCCGTCGCTCAGCCGGCAGAGCCGCCACCAGCTCGTCCGGTAACTCAGCCGGCCAGCCCGGCCACCAGGAACAGGAACAGACCGACCAGCAGGTACGCGGTGGGCGGACGAAGCCATGCCTCGACAGGATCCCCCACCTTCGTCGCACCCGTGGTCAACCCGAACATGCCGAGTCCGAAGGCGGGCAGGCCCAGCATCAGCGCCGTACCGGCGACCACCGCACCGGGGCCGGCCGGCTCCGCCAACGCGCCGTCGAGCAACAACCGCAACGCCGGCACCTCGAGGATCATCACCAGTACGGCGTAGAAGATCGCCTGCGCGGGCCGCCGGCTGCGGTACACACCGTCGCCGATCAGGCCACCGGACGGCGGACGGCGGCCGTACTCACCGGCGGGTGGCGGCGGCTCGGCCGGCGGCCGTGGGGTCACCGGCGGCATCGGTCCGGTCGGCACGTCGACCGACCCGCGCGGCTCGCCGCCCCGGCCGGTCTCCGCGACCGGCCCCGGACCGGCCCCGAGCCCCGGTTCCACCGCAGGGTCCGAAGCCCGGGACCCGCCCGACGTCCCCGGCGGCCCGCTGGCCGGCTCGGCGAACGGTGCCGCCGACACGGGTGCGGCGAACGGTGGACGCGGCGACGCACCCGCCGGGGCGAACGGCGTGGGCGAGGTCGAGCCCGGCGGCGCGAACGGCGGCGCGGAGACCACCGGCATGCCGTACGGCGGCGCCGAGGACGGCTCGACGGCCGCGCGGCGGCCGGGCTCGGGGGCAGCCCGACGACCGGACTCCGGCGCCGCCCGACGGCCGGACTCGCCGTACCGTCCGCCGAGACCCAGCGGGTCCTCGCCGAAGCGGTCGGTGGTCGGCTCGGCGGCCGGACCGGTGCCGTCGCGCGATGCCACCGGGTACCGATCCGGGGTGCTCGACTGCCAGGACTGGTCGACGTAGGTGCGCTCGGAGTACCACCGGGGGTCGGCGTCCTCCGACTGGTGTGCGTTCGGGTCCACGGTCAGGCACCGTATGCCACCCGTACCACCCGCGCCACCCGGACCCCCGTCGCGCCCGCACCTCCGACGACCCCGCGTCGGCGCAGATCACGCCGGTCGGCGCCCAGACGAACGGGCGCTGATCACACCGGTCGGCGCCCAGACGAACGGGCGCTGATCACACCGGTCGGCGCCCAGACGAACGGGCACGGGTTAGCACATCGGTCCGGTGCCGGCGCCGTTGTCCACAGGCGGCCCCGCTGTCCACACCGGCGGCGTCGACCGCCGACGCCGGCCCCGGTCCGCAGCCATCGTCCGGGGCATGACCACAAGCAGACAAACCATCGGTCGGTACGGCGAGCGCTGCGCCGTCCGGTTCCTGGCCGACGCCGGGCTCGTCATCGTCGACCGCAACTGGCGCTGCCCGACCGGCGAGATCGACATCATCGCCCGGGACGGTGACACGGTGGTGTTCTGCGAGGTGAAGACCCGACGCGGCGACCGGTTCGGCACGCCGGCGGAGGCGGTCACGCCCGTCAAGGCCGGCCGCATTCGCCGGCTGGCCGCCGCATGGCTCGCCGCGCACCCCGACAACCGACGCCGCGAGGTGCGTTTCGACCTCGTCGCGGTACGCGTCGGCCGCTCCGGCTCGGCCCAGGTGGATCATGTTCCCGCAGCGTTCTGAGAGTGGCACGGGCAGGTCCGCCGTACCACATGTCGGGGAAGATCGCCGGACCGTCCACAGGGTCGACAGTTGTCCACAGCCGGCGGCACAACGACCCGCACGGACCGCGCCGGACAGCCACCGTTGGCGGATGAGTTACGCGAAGGTCCTGTGCGTCGGGCTGGTCGGGGTGACCGGACACCTGGTGGAGGTCGAGGCCGACCTCGCCGCCGGGCTGCCCGCCGTCATCATCTCCGGTCTACCCGACACCACCCTGCACGAGGCACGCGACCGGGTCCGCGCTGCGGTCGTCAACTCCGGCCAGAGCTGGCCGAACCGGCGGATCACCGTCAACCTGCTGCCCGCCACCCTGCCCAAGATCGGTTCCGGGTTCGACCTGGCCATCGCCACCGCGCTGCTCGGCGGCACCGGGGAGTTGCCGCTCGCCCCGGTCGACGGTGTCGCCCTCCTGGGCGAGCTCGGCCTCGACGGGACCGTACGACCGGTGCGCGGAATCCTGCCGATGGTGGCGGCGGCAGCCCGCAGCGGCGTCACCCAGGTCGTCGTTCCGACGACGAACGCCGCCGAGGCGGCGGCGGTTCCCGGGGTACGGGTGCGTGCCGTCGACACCCTGCACCGGCTGATCGCCTACATCAGAGGCGAGGGTCCGCTACTGGATCCGCCGGCCACGGCACCGGCTGCCGAGCCCGCCGTGCCGGATCTCGCCGATGTCTCCGGCCAGGCGCTCGGCAAGCGTGCCCTGGAGATCGCCGCCGCCGGCGGCCACCACATCGCCCTGTTGGGTCCGCCCGGAGCAGGCAAGACCATGCTGGCGGAGCGGCTGCCCGGCCTGCTGCCGCCGCTCGACGACGATGCCGCCCTGGAGGTCTCCGCGCTGCACTCGATCGCCGGTGTCCTGCCGCCCGGTGGGCCGCTGCTACGCCGGCCGCCGTTCCAGGCCCCACATCATTCCGCGACCGTCGCGTCGCTGGTCGGCGGCGGCACCGGACTCGCCCGGCCCGGCGCGGTCTCCCTGGCCCATCACGGGGTTCTCTTTCTCGACGAGGCCGCCGAGTTCACCACCCGGGCCCTGGAATCGTTGCGGCAACCGCTGGAGAAAGGTCGGGTGCTGATCACCCGCTCGCGCGGGGTCACCGAGTATCCGGCCCGCTGCCAGCTGGTCCTGGCCGCCAATCCCTGCCCCTGCGCCAAGCCCGCCGGGGACCAGTACTGCGAATGCCCGCCGACGGTCCGCCGCCGCTACCGCAGCAGACTGTCCGGGCCGCTGCTGGACCGGGTCGACCTGCAGGTGACGCTGCCGCCGTTACGCGCCGCCGAGCTCACCTCGACCGCCGCCACGTCGGAGACGTCCTCGTCGGTGGCGGCCCGGGTCGCCACCGCCCGGGCGGCCGCTGCTCGGCGCTGGTCCGGACACGGCTGGCGGTGCAACGCCATGGTGCCCGGTCCGGCGCTGCGCCAGCCGCCCTGGCGGCTACCGGCGACGCACACCGCCGAACTCCGGCACCGACTGGACGTCGGTGCGATCTCCGCCCGCGGCTACGACCGTGTCCTGCGGCTCGCCTGGTCGATCGCCGACCTCGACGAGCGGCCACGGCCAGACGGCGCCGACGTCGGTGAAGCGATCCAACTACGGACGGGGGACCTGTGATGCCATCGACGCACGACCCACAGAGCCTGGCCCCGGCGACCGGAGCCGGCCCGACCGAGGCACAACTCGCCCGGGTCGCGTTGACCTGGCTCGCCGAACCCGGCAACGAGGCCGTCCACCAGTTGGTGGCCGAGGTCGGTCCCGTCGAGGCGCTCGCCCGGCTGTGTGCCGGACGGGAGCTCGGCGAGGCTGCCCGGGCCTCGGCTGCGGCACGGTTGGCGACCGCCGACCCGATCGAGGTGGCGACGGCTGCCGTCGACCGGGCCGACCGGGTTGGCGGCCGGCTGGTCACCCCGGAGACCACCGAGTGGCCCCGACAGATCGAGGACCTGCGTCGGCT
Organism: Solwaraspora sp. WMMA2101; assembly: GCF_049179175.1. Lineage (NCBI taxonomy): Bacteria > Bacillati > Actinomycetota > Actinomycetes > Micromonosporales > Micromonosporaceae > Solwaraspora > Solwaraspora sp. WMMA2101. The sequence goes on from NZ_JBMHMA010000006.1 coordinate 1,353,107, forward strand.
GACCCGCCACGGCACCCGCGCCACGACCGCCGACGGTCCAGGGGTCCGCCAGGGCGCGCCGCCGCTGGCGCTCTGGGTCCGAGGGCCGCTGGCGGTCGACGCGGCACTGGCCAGATCGGTCGCGGTGGTCGGCACCCGCGCCCCCACCGACTACGGCCGGCACGTCGGCGGCGAATTCAGCCACGGCCTGGCCACCCGCGACTGGACGATCGTCTCCGGTGGGGCGTACGGCATCGACGCCTGCGCCCACCGGGGAGCGCTGGCCGCTGGCGGACCGACCGTCGCGGTGCTCGCCTGCGGAATCGACCGACCCTACCCGGCCGGCAACGCGGCGATGTTCGATCAGATCGCCGAGACCGGCCTGCTGATCAGCGAGTGGCTGCCGGGTGCCGAACCACTGCGCCACCGGTTCCTCACCCGCAACCGGCTGATCGCTGCGGCCACGGCCGGCACCGTCGTCGTCGAGGCCGGTGCCCGTAGCGGCGCGGCGCAGACGATCCGGCGGGCGCTGGCGCTCGGCCGGGCCGCGATGGTGGTGCCGGGTCCGATCACCTCGGCGGTGTCGGTCGGCTGCCACGAGATCCTGCGGGACCACCCACAGGCCCGGCTCGTCGCCGGGGTGGCCCACGTACAGGAGGAGATCGGCCGGATCGGCGTCGACCTGGCCCCGCCGCCGCGCGGGCCGCAACGTCCACGCGACGCGCTCGACCCCCGGTCGGCCCGGGTCCTGGAGGCCGTGCCCGGTCGGGGCTGGATCGACCTCGACGATCTGGCTGGGCGAGCCGGAGTCGACATCCGCTCCACGATGCGGGCGGTCACCGAACTGCAGACCAGAGGGCTGCTGGCCGGCGCCGACGGGCGTTACCGGTTGCCGCCGCCGAAGCGGGCATGAAACAGACGGCGTGGTGCCTTGACCGGCCGGCTGTCGGCGGCCACGGTCGGCGCATGGGCAGGGACGGCAGGCGGGGTACCGCCGAGCGGCATGCCACACTCCCGGCCGGGATGCGCGACGCGGTGGACTCGTTCGCCCGGCATCTCGCCCTGGTCGACAACCGCTCCGCGCACACCGTCCGGGCCTACGTCGCCGACGTCGTGTCCCTGCTCGACCATGCCACCCGGATGGGCGTACGGACACCGGCCGGGCTGGACCTGACGGTGCTGCGCAGCTGGCTGGCCCGCCAGCGCACGGTGGGCGCGGCACGGGCCACGTTGGCCCGGCGGGCCGCCACCGCCCGGACCTTCAGCGCCTGGGCGCACCGCGCCGGTCTCGTCGCCACCGACCCGGGTGCCGCCCTGGCCAGCCCGAAACCGCACCGGCGGTTGCCGGCCGTGCTCCGCACCGACCAGGCGGAGCAGCTGATGCCGACGGCCGACGGCGCCGCCGACCCGCTACCCGTGCGCGACCGGCTGGTGTTGGAACTGCTCTACGCCACCGGTGCTCGGGTCAGTGAACTGTGCGGACTAGACGTCTCCGACGTCGACCAGGGTCGGCGGATCGTACGGGTGCTCGGCAAGGGCGGCCGGGAGCGCACGGTGCCGTACGGCGAGCCGGCCGAGGCGGCGCTGCGCGACTGGCTGCGGCACGCCCGGCCCGAGCTGGTCGGCCCCCGGTCCGGCGACGCACTGCTGCTGGGGGCGAAAGGCGGCCGGTTGCAGACCGCGGTGGCCCGCCGGATCGTCGCGGCGGCGGCACATGCGGCGGGCCTGCCCCGGACCACCCCGCACGGGTTGCGTCATTCGGCGGCGACGCACCTGTTGGAGGGCGGCGCCGACCTGCGGTCGGTGCAGGAGCTGCTGGGTCACGCCGCGCTGTCGAGCACCCAGCTCTACACACACGTATCGGTCGAACGGCTACGGCAGGCCTACCGGCAGGCACATCCACGGGCGTGAGGTCGCCGCCGTGCCGGCGCGCCCTAGGATCGGCAGGATGATCGGTGGCTCGGCACCACCCGTACCGCTGCCCGGCGCACGGATGCTGTTCTCCCTCGACCCGGCGACCGCCTATCTCAACCACGGCGCGTTCGGCGCGGTGCCGGTGACCGTGCAGCGGACCCAGCAGCGGCTGCGCGACGAGATGGAGGCCAACCCGCACCGCTTCCTGACGCAGGGACTGCTGGACCGGCTCGCGCACACCCGCCGGCACCTGGCCGCTTTCCTCGGTGCCGATCCGGACAACGCGGCACTGGTCGACAACGTGACCGTCGCGACCGCGATGGTGCTGCGCACGCTACGGCTGGCCGCTGGCGACGAGGTGCTGCTGACCAACCACGGGTACGGCGCGGTCGCCCTCTCCGTCGACCGGGAGTGCCGCCTGACCGGGGCCGCCCGGCGGGTCGTCGACCTGCCGTTGGCCGCTTCGGCCGCCGAGGTCGTCGAGGCGGTGCGCGCGGCGCTGCGCCCCGGACGTACCCGGCTGCTGGTGGTGGATCAGGTCACCTCCGCGACCGCGCGGCTGATGCCGGTCGCCGGCCTCGTCGCGGCGGCCCGCGACGCGGGGGTGCCGGTCCTGGTCGACGCGGCACACGTACCGGGGATGCTGCCGGTCGAAGTGGACCGGATCGGTGCCGATTTCTGGGTGGGCAACCTGCACAAGTGGGCGTTCGCGCCGCGAGCGACGGCGCTGCTGGTTGTCCGACCGTCCTGGCGGGCCCGGCTGGAGCCGCTCGGTGTCTCCTGGGAACAGGACAGCGGGTTCCCACAGCGGGTCGAGTGGCAGGGCACCCGGGACTACACCGCCTGGCTCGCGGCACCGGTCGGCCTGTACACACTGCGCAGCCTGGGGGTGGACAGGGTACGCCAGCACAACGCCGCCCTGGTCGGCTACGGCCAGCGGGTGGTGGCCGACGCGTTGGGGGTACCCGAGGAGCAGTTGCCGCAGCCGGATGCCGACCAGCCCGGTGCCGCCGCGCTGGCGATGCGGCTCGTCCCGTTGCCCGGTGCGCCGGTCGACGGTACGGCGCAGGCAACCCGGCTGCGGCAGCGTATCGCCGACGAGTTGGCCACCGAGGTGTTGGTGAGCTGGTGGTCGGGGCGTGCCTGGCTGCGGATCTGTGCCCAGGTCTACAACCAGGCCGCCGAGTACGACCGGCTCGCCGAGGGGCTGCCGGGGGTGCTGCGCCGGGCCGGTTGACGTTTGCCGTGGACGCCGCCGCCGCTATCCGTGGGTGGGCAGCAGCCGGGTACGTCCGTCGCCGAGCAGCAGCAGCGGATCGAGGTAGCCGCCGTCGTGCTGCCGCAGGCCCCAGTGCAGACAGGCGCTGGCCGGGCAGCCAGGGTGCCCGTCGGCGAGTACGCCGATCGGGGTGCCGGCGACGACGGTCGCGCCGACGGGCAGTCGGGTGTCGACCGGCTCGTAGGTGGTCCGGAACCCGCCGGGGTGGCTGATGCTCACCACGCCCCGGTCGACGATCCGGCCGGCGTGGCTGACCGTGCCGGCACCGGCGGCGTACACGGTGACGCCCGGTACGGTGGCCTGCAGGTCGACGCCACGATGCCCGCGGCCCCAGGGCAGCGATGGCGGATCGAATCGCCGGCTGACCAGGGGCGGCCCGTCCAGCGGCAACCGGAACCGCTCTGCGGTGGTCGGGTTCCCCGCGACCACGGTCTCCAGGGTGGGCGGCATGCCGGCGGGTGGTACGGCGGCGAGGGAGGCGGCGATCAACGCCGCCGCGACGACGGTTCTCATTCCGGCAGGCTGCCGCCGACCTGGCCTACCGGGCAACGCGCGGCACCGGCTACCTGTGGATGACAGGCCGGATGGGGAAAGGACGACGCCTGCGGCAGAATTCTGCTAAAGACGCCGGGCCGGTGTGCGGCGAGCTCGGATCAGCCGCTGAATCCAGAATCTGCGGGTAGTGATATCTCCGGCTTGTCCAACTCTTCGACATTCACGTCTTTGAACGTCATAACTCGGACATTTTTCACGAAGCGTGCAGGGCGGTACATGTCCCACACCCAGGCGTCGTGCATCTCCACCTCGAAGTACACCTCGCCGTCAGAGTTGCGTACGTGCAGGTCGACCTGATTCGCCAGGTAGAAGCGGCGCTCGGTCTCGACGACGTACGAAAACTGGCGGACGATGTCGCGGTACTCCCGGTAGAGCTGCAGCTCCATCTCTGTCTCGTACTTTTCGAGATCCTCGGCGCTCATCGCCATCCGCCTTCCATGACCACATCTTCCCCCAGTAGCGCCGGTTGGCGAAGCTGCTCGTCCAACGCCACGCCGACGGTACCGCGTGCCGGGTCCATCCGCCCCATCGGCTCACGGATGCCGATGTCGGGCACCGGTCGCCGGGCCCGGGGCGGGCGGCCGGACCGACCGGAGGCAGCGGCGACGTTGACGTACGAGAAGCGGTGCTCGACGCACGGACCGTGCCGGTCCAGCGCGGCCTGATGATCGGCGGTGGCGTAGCCCTTGTGCTCGGCGAACCCGTACCCGGGGAACTCGGCGTCGAGCTGGACCATCAGCCGGTCCCGGGTCACCTTCGCCAGCACGCTGGCCGCCGCCACGCAGGCCGACACCCGGTCGCCCTTCCAGACCGCCAGACCCGGCACGCCGAGTCCGTCGACGCCGAATCCGTCGGTGAGCACGTACTCCGGTGCCACCGACAGCCCGGCCAGGGCGCGCCGCATCGCCGCGAGGTTGCACACGTGCAGACCGCGTCCGTCGATCTCGTCCGCCCCGATGACGACCACCTGGTACGCCACCGCCTGCGCGACGACCGCCGCGTAGACCCGTTCCCGGGCCGCAGCGGTGAGCAACTTGGAGTCGGCCAGGCCGGCGATCTCGCCGCGCCGACCGGGTGCCAGCACCACCGCCGCCGCGACCAGCGGGCCGGCGCAGGCACCGCGCCCGGCCTCGTCGGCACCGGCGACGTGCGCGAAGCCGCGCCGCTGCAGGGCACGCTCCAGCGCGTACAGGCCGGCGTCGCGGCGGACCACGGTCCGCGGTGGAGTCAGCACGAATCACTCCTGTCCGGCAGTCGCCGCAGCACCGTCAACAGCTCCGGCGGGTAGACCCGCTCGGACGTCGCGGCGAGCTCGCCTTCGCTCCACCAGCGATGGGTGTCGATGGTACGCCGCTCAAGTTCGTCGAAGCCGCTGGTGTCGACCCGCCAGGCCGGTACCCGCAGCAGGAAGAACTGCTGCCGCTGGCGGTACCACTGCCCGTCGAAGGGGAACTCGACGGTCTCCTGCCAGACCGGCGCTCCCAACGCGCTCGCCGCGACCCGAAGGCCGATCTCCTCGGCCAGCTCACGGACGGCGCCGTCGGCGGGTTCCTCACCAGGGTCCAGACCACCGCCGGGGGTGAACCAGTAGCGATGGTGCGGCCGCGCCGGATCGTGCCCGCGCAGCAGGAGCACCCGGTGCGCCGCGTCGATCACCAGCACGCGGGCACCCTGACGGTCGCGCACCACCGCGTGCGCCGGGGTGGCCGGCAGCGCCGGGCCCGTCGGCGGGTGCGGGTACGTCACCCGTCCAGAGTAGGAGACCCGCCGGACATTCACCGACGGCCCCGGTCACGGCTCCGGGACGCTGTCGAACGGCTCCGGTACGGTCAGCCAGGTCGCCCGGCCGACCGGCCAGAAGATCGTGAAGGCCCGCCCGACCACGTCGTCCTCCGGGATGGTGGCGACGTCGATGTTGCCGGTACGGTCCCAGTGCTCCAGCGAGTCGCCGGAGGCGGACCGGTGGTCGCCCATCACCCAGAGCCGCCCCGCCGGCACGGTGATGTCGAAGGGCCCGACCGCCGCCGGGTCCTGAATGCCACCTTCGGAGAAGATGTACGGCTCGTCGAGCGGCTCGCCGTTGATGATCAGACGTTCCTCCGGGTCGCAGCACTGCACCCGGTCGCCACCGACGCCGATGACGCGCTTGATGAAGTCCTCGCCGTCCGGGTTGCTGCTCCACTCCGGCGGCGCCCGGAACACGACGATCTCGCCGCGGTCGGGTGAGCGGAAGTGGTAGACGACCTTGTTGACCAGCACCCGGTCGTTGATGTCGAGGGTGTGTTCCATCGACGGGGACGGGATGTAGAAGGTCTGCAGGACGAACGCCCGGACCAGGACTGCGACGAGGACCGCCACACCCAACAGGATCGGTAGTTCACGCCAGAAGGAATTGGGCTTCTTCTCGGTCTGCTCGTCGATCACAACCGGAGCCTACGACGTCTGGCCGGCAACGACCGCACGGAGCCTGAAGCGGCGAGTAGCGGAATCAGCACGGGCAGCACCACCACCAGGTCACCCGATGTGTCCGGTACGTTCTCCGGACGCTCCACCGCAGCGGGGGTCGCCGTGGACGGTGGCAGGTCGGCGAAGGTCTCCGGCACCGACAGGCCGTCCCAGCGGCCCTGCGGCCAGACGATGACGAAGGCCCGGCCGATGACGTTCTCGATCGGTACCGACCCCTGGCAGCGGGAATCCTGCGAGACCAGCCGGTGGTCACCCATCACGAAGAGGTGCCCCGGCTCGACGACGATCTCGCCGAACTGGCGGGACCGGCACTCCCCCGGGTTGGGGGGTACGTCGAGTGGGGAGTCCTCCAGCACGTACGCCGACTCGTCCAGGGGCTGACCGTTGACGGTCAGCCGGCCCTGGTCGTCGCAGCAGCGGATGCGGTCGCCCGGAACCCCGATGACCCGCTTGATGAAGTCCTTCTCACCGGGTCGGCCGAGCCCGATCAGGTCGCCGATCGTCCGGCCGAGTTTGGCGGTGAACCCCAGGTTGGGGTCCTCGACGTTCTCCGGGACCCAGTTGTTGGTGCCCCGGAAGACGACGACCTCGCCACGAACCGGGTCCCGTACGTCGTAGACGACCTTGTTGACCAGCACCCGGTCGCCGACGAGCAGGGTGTCCTCCATCGACCCGGAGGGGATGAAGAAGGCCTGCAGCAGGAAGGAGCGGATCAGCACCGCCAGGCAGAAGGCCACGACGAGCAGCAGCGGCAGTTCCTGCCACAGCGGCATCTGCCGACGGCGACGCTGCACCATCTGCATGGTGGACCGACTGGGCCGACGGGCCCGTGGGCGTACCGCCGAACCGGAGCCGGTCCGGGCCTCCCGTCGACTTCGCGGTGCGCCACCAGCGGAGGAGGTGCGCCGCCAGGGGTCGAGCTCTTCGTTCGGATCCACGCTACGCATCTCCCCGGTCCCGAGACACGGCGCTACCGCCCACGGCGCCTCTCGTCAGGCGCCACAGGCGGTAGCTCGGTCGACTACCGCCGCCGCAGCGGCTGCCACGGGTGTAGCGCTGCTCATCGGTCACTACCGCAAGGGTAGTTGGCCGAAGGCCGCAGCGGCAGTCCTGGAATCGGGAACCGGGACGAACAGGCTCAGCTGACCTGCTTCTCCCGCTTTTCCTTGATCTTGGCGGCCTTGCCGCGCAGGTCCCGGAGGTAGTAGAGCTTGGCTCGACGTACGTCACCACGGGTCACCATCTCGATCCGGTCGATGGCCGGGCTGTTGACCGGGTAGGTCCGCTCGACCCCGACACCGAAGCTGACCTTGCGGATGGTGAAGGTCTCCCGCAGGCCCGCCCCCTGGCGACGGATCACCACGCCCTGGAAGACCTGGACCCGGGACCGGTTCCCTTCGACGACCCGGGCGTGCACCTTGAGCGTGTCACCGGCGCGGAAGTCCGGGAGGTCGGTCCGCTGCGACTGGGCGTCAAGAGCGTCCAGCGTGTTCATCGCTGCATCCTTGGGCTACTCAAGGCGCACCGGCTCCCGGTGCGCGGATGGATGATTCTGATCCTGGGCGGACCGCGACTGCGCTCCACACGGTCAGGATCCTCGCAGCCGGACGCGCGTGCCCGGCTGCGGCAACCCCACTACTCTGCCATATCCCCGGTCGGTACTTGAAATCCGGCCGTCCGCAACAGCGTAATGTCGTTTTTGTCGAAACTATCGGGTGACAGCTCCGTGATCAGGTCCGGCCGTCTGGCCGCCGTCCGCAGCAGGCCCTGGTCGCGTCGCCAACGGGCGATCCGGCCATGGTCGCCGGAGCGCAGCACCTCGGGTACGTCGTACCCACGCCAGTTGGCCGGCTTGGTGTACACCGGCGCCTCCAGCAACCCGGCCGTGAACGACTCCTCGTCGAGGGACCCGGCGTTGCCGAGCACCCCCGGGATCAGTCGGGTCACCGCCTCCAGGACCGCCAGGACCGCGACCTCGCCGCCGAAGAGCACGAAATCACCGAGCGACACCTCGCTCACCGGCATCCGGTCCGCCGCGTGGTCGATCACCCGCTGGTCGATGCCCTCGTAGCGGCCGCACGCGAAGATCAGCCGGGGCTCGGCGGCCAGCCGCTGGGCCAACGCCTGGTCGAACCGCTCACCGACCGGGGTCGGTACCACCAGGCGGGCCGGTGGCTGGTCCGCCCCGGCCAGCTCGTCCAGGGCCGCGCCCCACGGTTCGGGCCGCATCACCATTCCGGCGCCGCCGCCGTACGGCGTGTCGTCCACCGTACGGTGCACGTCGTGGGTCCACCGGCGCAGGTCGTGCACCCGCACGTCGAGCAGCCCCGCCCGCCGGGCCCGCCCGATGAGCGACAAGTCCAACGGGGCGAGGTAGTCCGGAAAGATCGTGACGACGTCCACCTGCCGCGCCGGCGGCGGCGAAGCCGGGCCTGAGTCAGCGGTCGATGTCACGGTCACCTGTCCGTCGCCCGGTCACAGGTCGAACAGACCCGCCGGGGCGTCGACGACGACCCGACCGCCCGACAGATCCACCTCCGGCACGATGGAGCGGACGAACGGCACCAACGCGGACCGGCCGTCCGGCCGGCGCAGGACCAGCAGGTCGGACGCGGGCGCGTGGTCGATCCGGGTCACCTGCCCCAGGGTCTGGCCGTCCGGTGCGACCGCCGTCAGACCGACCAGCTGGTGGTCGCGGAATTCATCCGGATCGTCCGGGTCGTCGACCTCGGCGCTGTCGACGCAGAGCAGGACGCCCCGCAGGGCCTCGGCGACGTCGCGGTCATCCACCCCGGCGAACCGCACCAGCGGCCGGCCCTGATGCCAGCGCACCGACTCGATCGTGAGCCGGCTGGGCACCTCGAAGCGGACCGCTGCATCCGGCACCGACCCGTCAACCACCGTTCCGTCGGCCGTCGTCCCGTCAGCCGCCGACGACGGATCGGCCGACGGCGGGGCTGCGGCGACCGGCCGCACCGCCGTCGAATCGGTGGTCAACACCGATCCGACGGCGAAACGGAGCTCCGGCTCGTCGGTACGCACCTCGACGGTGACCTCGCCACGGATGCCGTGCGGACGGCCGATCCGGCCGACGATCAGCAGCATCAGTACGAGTCGACGATGTCGACGCGCACCCCGCGGCCGCCGACCGAGCCGATCACCTGGCGCAGCGCCTTGGCGGTCCGCCCGCCACGGCCGATGACGGTGCCGAGGTCCTCCGGGTGCACCCGTACTTCGAGGCGCTTGCCCCGACGGGAATCGACCAGCCGGACCCGGACGTCGTCCGGGTGGGTGACGATCCCCTTGACCAGGTGCTCCAGCGCAGGCCGGAGGGCCATCTCAGGCCTGCTCACCGGAGCCCGCAGCGGCCGGCTCCTCGGTGGCGGTCGCCTCGGCGGCGGGTTCGGCCTTCGACTCGGCCTTGGGCTCGGCCTTCTTCTCCGCCTTCTTGGCCGGCTTGGCCGGGGTGTCCGCGACGCCTGCGGCGGCCTTCGCCTCGGCCTCGTAGGTGGCCTTCCGGTCGGCCCGCTCCGGGGCGACCAGCAGCGGCGGCGGCGCCGGCAGGCCCTTGAACTTCTGCCAGTCGCCGGTCTTCTCCAGCAGACGCTGGACGGCCTCGCTCGGCTGCGCGCCGACCGAGAGCCAGTACTGCACCCGGTCCGAGGTCACCTCGATCAGCGACGGGTGCTCCTTCGGGTGGTAGATCCCGACGAACTCGATCGCCCGCCCGTCACGCTTGGTGCGCGAGTCGGCGACGACGATGCGGTACTGCGGGTTGCGGATCTTGCCCATCCGCAGAAGCCGGATCTTTACGGCCACGGTGTGTTCGCTCCTGTTGCGATCTTCACCAGCCCTCTGGGGCGGTGCGCGGGTGAACGCCGACCGGCACAGTGGGGTTGGGCCAGAGGCAGCTCGGGTGGACTGGATGACGTGCCCGGGTAGAGGGCGCCGGACACGCACCGGATACCAACACGCCATTCTGCCAGACGGTCGGCGGATCGCCACATCCGGTGGCCCCGGTGCGTCGACCGCCGGCCGGAACCGCCCCGCTACCCGCCGAGGGCCCCGCCCCCACCGGCCACCGGTGGCCGGTCCCAGCCGGGTGGCAGCGCGGCCGGCGGCTGCCATCCGGGGTCCGGGCGGAAGTCGCACCAGGTGCCGTCGAACGGGAACTCTCCGGCCTCGGCGATCGCGATCACCCGTCGGCCCTCGGCCCGTACCGCCGCCTCGTCGAGGACCCAGTAGTGCTCGGGGAAGGCGAGGCGCTCGACGAACTCCTCCTCGTCCTTCCACGTCCAGCTCAGGTCGGGGCGGACCACGACGTCCAGGTCCTGGTCCACCACGTCGATGCCGGCGAGGTCGTCGTCGGCCCAGCGCACACCGGGCTCCTCGAGGTTGACGTACCAGTTGAGGAACCGTCCGGCGTCGTCGCGGAACCACCAGACCGAGTGGGCCGCGCCGGCCGGCAGGAACTTCAGCACCGGGGGGCCGAGCCAGCAGCCGTGCTTGATCCGGTACGAGCGGGTGATCCACTCGGTGAACGGCATGGCCCGCATGCCCCGGCCGTCGTCGGCGACCTCGTTCGCCACCGGTGTGCCCCGGTCGACCCAGAGCAGCAGGCCACGCTCGTCGTCGGCGACGACGCGGGCGGGTCGGACCCAACCGAGCCGACCGCGCCGGACGTTCCGATGCATGATCAACTGACCTGGCGTGAACCGCATCTCGCTCCTTCGCTCACCCTGACCAACGACGACGACCGGCCCGCCGGACCGGTCCGGGCACAGGCGGGTGCGCGACCCCCGGGCCGCCCGCCGTCACCGGCGGTCAGTAGGAGCGCGCCAGCACCGCGGTGAGGTCCGGCTCGTCGTCGCTGTCCGGGACCGAGCCGTCCGGGCGCAGCAGGCACCGTACGGTGACGCCCTGACCGTTCGCCTCGGCCTCACCGGCCGGGCCGACCTTCGACCACGGCACCCGGGCCCAGCCGGTCGCCGCCGCGGCGATCCCGTCGGCGAGATCGTCGACCTCGACGGTGCGCGACTCCCGCAGCGCCAACGCCTGGTCGTGCAGGGCCTGCTGGTCGGCGTCGAGCGCCGCGCGGACCGCGCCGACCACGTCGGCGATCGGCACCGGGGTCTTCGACCCGTCGGTACGCCGGACCAGCACCGCGTTGCCGGCGGCCAGATCGCGGGGGCCCACTTCGATCCGTACCGGATAGCCCTTGAGCTCGGCGTCGACGGCCCGGCGGCCGAACGGGGTGTCGACCCGGTCGTCCAGGCCGACCCGCAGTCCGGCGTCGCGCAGGGCGTCACGCAGCGTGACCGCCGCCTCGGTGACCCCGTCGCCGGCCTTGACGACCATCACGTACGCCTGGACCGGCGCCAGCCGGGGCGGCACCCGCAGCCCGTTGTCGTCGCCGTGCACCATGATCAGCCCACCGAGCATCCGGGTGGAGACCCCCCAGGACGTGGTCCAGGCGTGCTCGACGGTGCGCTCGGCCGAGGTGTAGGTGATGTCGAAGGCGCGGGCGAAGTTCTGACCCAGCTCGTGCGAGGTGCCCAGTTGCAGCGCCTTGCCGTCGCCCATCATGCCTTCGAGGGTGTACGTGCTGGTGGCGCCGGCGAACCGCTCCCGGGCGGTCTTGCGCCCCACCAGCACCGGGATGCCGAGCACCTCGACCAGGAAGTTCTCGTACACCTCGTGCAGGATGCGCCGGGCGTAGGCGCGGGCGTCGGCGAAGTCGGCGTGCGCGGTGTGCCCCTCCTGCCAGAGGAACTCGCTGGTGCGCAGGAACACCCGGGGGCGTAGCTCCCAGCGCACCACGTTGGCCCACTGGTTGAGCAGCAGCGGCAGGTCCCGGTACGAGTCGACCCACTTGGCCATGAACTCACCGATGACGGTCTCGCTGGTCGGCCGGACCACCACCGGCTCGGCGAGCTGCTTGCCACCACCGTGGGTCACCACGGCCAGCTCCGGGGAGAAGCCTTCGACGTGCTCGGCCTCCCGGCGCAGGTAGCTCTCCGGGATGAACAGCGGGAAGTACGCGTTCTCCGCCCCGGCCGCCTTGATCCGGTTGTCCAACTCGGACTGCATCCGCTCCCAGATGGCGTAGCCGGCCGGCCGGATCACCATGGTGCCGCGCACCGGGCCGTTGTCGGCGAGCTGCGCCTTGGCGATCAGATCCTGGTACCAGCGGGGAAAATCCTCCGCACGAGGTGTGAGCACGCGGGCCATGACCGGACATCCTATGCGCCGCCGGTGACGGGTCAGCGCAGGACCCGGCCGACAGGTCAGCACAGCACCCGGCCGCGCAGGTCGGCGCACGGTCCGGCCGATGGGTCAGCGCAGCACCCGGCCGCGCAGGACGATCCGGTGCGGAGCGCGGACCACCCGCAGGTCGGTCCGGGGGTCGGCGGGGTAGGCGACGAGGTCGGCCAGCCCGCCTTCGACCAGGCCGGGGAAGCCGAGCCAGCCGCGGGCGGCCCAGCTGGCGGCGGCCAGCACCGCTTCGGCCGGCATCCCCGCCCGGGTGTGCAGGGCGAGCATCTCGTCGGCGGCCCGGCCGTGGTCGATGCCGCCGCCGGCGTCGGTGCCGACGAAGATCGGTACGCCGGCGTCGTACGCGGCGCGGACCACGTCGGGGAAGCCGTCGCGCAGGGCGAGCATGTGGTCGGCGTACCGGGGGAACTTCTCCCGGGCCCGGTCGGCGATGCCACCGAACGTGGCGATGTTGATCATGGTAGGGATCAGGGCGGTCCGCCGCCGCGCCATCTCGTCGATCAGGTCGAGGCTCAACCCGGTGCCGTGCTCCACCGAGTCGACCCCGGCCCGGACCAGGATCTCCACCGCCGCCTCGTCGAAGGTGTGCGCGGCCACCCGGGCACCGGCGCGATGGGCGGCGGCGATCGCCCCGGCCATCGCGTCGGCGCCCCAGGCCGGGGCGAGGTCGCCGGTGGAGCGTTCGATCCAGTCACCGACCAGCTTGACCCAGCCGTTGCCGGCGGCGGCCTGGGTGGTGACCGCGTCGGCCAGCTCCGCCGCCGCCACCTCGACGCCGATGTCGCGCAGATAGCGCCGGGGCGGCGCGACGTGCCGGCCGGCCCGGGCCAGCCGGGGCAGCTCCGGTTCGTCGTCGAGCTGCGGATACGGGTACGGCGATCCGGCGTCGCGGATGGCCAGCACACCGGCGTCCCGGTCGACGTACGCCAGTTGACGGGCCTCGTCGAGGGAGCCGATCGGCGCTCCGCCCCGGGCGATGCCGATGTGGCAGTGGGCGTCGACCAGTCCGGGCAGGATGAACCCGCCGTCGACCACGGTCGTCGCCCCGGGCACCGGGGTCAGCGTCACCCGGTCACCGACCAGCCACAGGTCCCGGGTGCGGTCCTCGGGCAGCACGACGCCGCGTACGTGCAGCGCGCCGGGCACGGTCACGGCGGTGCTCAGTCCTCGTCCTTACGCTTGTTCAGCTTGTTGAAGTCGATCTTGGGAAGGGTGAACCCGGGGGGCAGACCACCGCCGCCGCCGCCGAGCGCGTTCGGATCCAGCCCCGGCGGCAGCTGCGGCATCCCGCCCGGGAAGCCGGCCGGCAGCTGACCGCCGGCCCGCGGCCGGGCACCGCCGCGGCCGCCCTTGGTGCCCTTGCGCTTGTTCTTCGGCGACTTGGTCGCCTTGCGCCGACCGCCACCTGGCAGACCCATCATGCCGCCCATCTGCTTCATCATCTTCTGCGCCTCGGCGAAGCGGTTGAGCAGCTGGTTGACATCCATCACGGTGACCCCGGAGCCGTTGGCGATCCGGGCCCGTCGGGAACCGTTGATGATCTTCGGGTTGGTCCGCTCCCCCGGCGTCATCGACCGGATGATCGCGGTGACCTTGTCGAAGTGCTTGTCGTCGACCTCGGCCAACTGGTCCTTCATCTGCCCCATTCCGGGCATCATCGCCAACACGTTGGCGATCGGCCCCATCCGACGCACCGCGATGAGCTGGTCGAGGAAGTCCTCCAGGGTGAACTGCTCGCCGCCCATCAGCTTGGCGGTCATCTTCTCCTTCTGATCGGCGTCGAAGGCCTGCTCGGCCTGCTCGATCAGAGTGAGCACGTCGCCCATGCCGAGGATCCGGCTCGCCATCCGGTCCGGGTGGAAGACGTCGAAGTCGCTGAGCTTCTCCCCGGTGGAGGCGAACAGGATCGGCTCGCCGGTCACCTGCCGCACCGACAACGCGGCACCACCACGGGCGTCGCCGTCGAGCTTGGACAGCACCACACCGGTGATCCCGACGCCGTCGCGGAACGCCTCGGCGGTGCGTACCGCGTCCTGCCCGACCATTGCGTCGATGACGAAGATGACCTCGTCGGGGTCGACCGCGTCGCGGATCGCCGCCGCCTGGGCCATCATCTCGGCATCGATACCGAGCCGGCCGGCGGTGTCGACGATGACGATGTCGCGGGCGGTCCGGCGGGCGTGCTCCAGCGACGCCTTCGCCACCGCGACCGGGTCACCGACCCCGTTGCCCGGCTCGGGGGCGAAGACCTCGACCCCGGCCCGGCCGCCGAGCACCTGCAGCTGGCCGACCGCGTTGGGCCGCTGCAGGTCGGCGGCGACCAGCAGCGGCTGGTGGCCCTGGGCCTTGAGCCAACTGGACAGCTTGCCGGCGAGCGTGGTCTTGCCGGAGCCCTGCAGACCGGCCAGCATGATCACCGTCGGCGGCTGCTTGGCGAACCGCAGCCGGCGCTGCTCGCCACCGAGGACCGCGACCAGCTCCTCGTGCACGATCTTGATGACCTGCTGGGCCGGGTTGAGCGCCTGGGACACCTCCGACCCGCGCGCCCGTTCCTTGATCCGGGTGATGAAGGACTTCACCACCGGCAGCGCGACGTCGGCCTCGAGCAGCGCCAGCCGGATCTCCCGCGCGGTGGCGTCGATGTCGGCGTCGGTGAGCCGCCCCTTGCCTCGGAGCTTGCCGAAGATCCCGGACAGCCGATCACTCAAAGTGTCAAACACGACGCAACATCCCGTACGTTGATCCGGCAGGTCAGGTTCACGGCGGCATCAGAGGGCTCGACACCGGCGACCACGCAAGCCTAACCGCCGTACGCACCGCCCGCTCCACCACTACGGGCAGCCCCCATGATCACGACGATCTTGCACTTATCGACGGACAATCCCGACAAAAGTTCGCGATGAGTGCAAGATCGCCGCGATCATGGGGAGGGTGGGGGTGGGCGGGGATCAGCGGGCGGCTGCGAGCACGGCGGCCGCCAACCGGTCCCGCTCGGCGTCGTCGGGCCAGCCACCCACCAGATAGAAGGTGTCCACCACGTCACCGCCGAGGGTGGAGATCCGCGCGGCCCGCACCTGGGCACCGGCCTCGTCCAGGGCGCTGGTCACCCGGTAGAGCAACCCGGCCGAGTCGGCCGCCCGCAGCTCCAGCACCACCGCGTCGGTGGCCGCCTCCCGGTGCCAGACCACCTTGGGGTCGGCGCCGGAGCGACGGGCCGCCATCGCCCGCCCACGCACCCGCTGGGTGACCGAGACATCGCCGGTGACCGCCCGACGCAGGTCGGCGGCGAGCGCGATCCGCTCCGGTGGGCTGCCGTAGCGGGGCTGCACCCGGAACTCGACCAACGCCCGGCCGTCGACGGTGGAGGCGTCGGCGGTCAGCACGTCGAGCCGGTGCAGCGACAGGCAGCCGGCGACCGCGGCGAGCAGCCCGTGCCGGTCGGCGGCCGCCACCGCGACCCGGTCGTCACCGTCGATGTGCACGGCCGGCAACGGGCCGGCGACCAGCGCCGGGTCCGGTTGCGGCGGCTGCGGCAGCACCCCGGTGTCCAGTGCGGTGTGCACCCGGCGGACCAGTTCGGCGATCAGCCGGCCCTTCCAGTCCGACCAGGCGGCCGGCCCGGTGGCCTGCGCGTCGGCCCGGGCCAGCCCGTGCAGCAGGCTCAGCGTGGTGGTGTCGCCCACCGCCTCGGCGACCTGCGCGATGGTCACCGCGTCGCTGAGGTCACGCCGGGTGGCCACCTCAGGCAGCAGCAGGTGCAACCGGACCAGCTTGTCGATCAGGTCGACCTCGGCCGGCGGCAGCCCGATCCGGGCGGCGATGCCGGCGGCGATCGGCGCGCCGACGGTGCTGTGGTCGCCGGGCAGGCCCTTGCCGACGTCGTGCAGGAACGCGCCGAGCAGCAGCAGGTCCGGGCGGTCCACCTCCCGGGTGTACGCGGTCGCCTCCTGCGCCGCCTGCACCAGGTGCCGGTCCAGGGTGAACCGGTGCACCGGATTGTGCTGCGGCAGGCTGCGCATCCGGGGCCACTCCGGCAGCCAGCCGTCGACCAGCCCGTACCGGTCGCAGGTTTCCCAGGTGGGCACGAGACCGGGACCGGCACCGAGCAGGGTGATCAGCGCGGCGCGGGCCGGTTCCGGCCACGGCGCCGGCAGCGGCGGGCAGTACGCCGCCAGCCACTCGCAGGTCGCCCGCGCGATCGGCAGCCGGCTGGTGGCGGCGGCCGCCGCGACCCGCAGCGACAGGCTGGGATCCGGGCGGGCGCCGATCGCGGTGCGGGCGAGGACCAGTTCGCCGTCGTGTTCGACGACGTCGCGGGCCACCGGACTGCGCACCGGCGGTCCGCCGCCCCGACGGCGGCCCGAGCGCAACCGCTCGGCGCTGCGCCAGGCGTCGTCGAGGGCGTGGGTGATGGTGCGGGCGTCGGAGGCGACCCGGCGCAGCAGGGTGTCCGGGTCGTCCAGGTCGAGCAACCCGGCGACGGTGGCACGTTCCTGGGCGACCAGCCGGTCCACCCGACGGCCGACGGCGACGTGCAGCGCGTCGCGGGTGTCCAGCAGCCGCAGGTGCGCGGCGCGGGCGGCCGGCCGCATGCTGTCGGCGATGCCGGCAAGGGCGATGCCGCGCAGGATGCCGACGTCACGCAGCCCGCCGGCGGCCTCCTTCAGGTCGCCTTCGAGGAGGAAGGCCAGCTCACCATGGGTGCGCCAACGGGACTCGGTGACCTCGCGCAGCGCCGGCAACTGCCGTACGGCGGTGCGCCGCCACTGGTCGGTCGCGGCGGCCTGCAGGTCGGCGGTGAGCTCCCGGTCGCCGGCGACGTGCCGGGCGTCGAGCAGGCCGAGCGCGACCTTGACGTCGTCGTGGGCGACGGACAACGCCTCCGGCAGGGTACGCACGGAGTGGTCCAGCCCGAGCCGGGCGTCCCAGATCGGGTACCAGATCCGGGCCGCGAGTTCGTCCATCCCGGCGACCCCGCGGTGCAGCAGCACCAGGTCGAGATCGCTGTACGGGGAGCACTGCAGTCGGCCGAGCCCGCCGACCGCCACCAGGGCGATCCCGGTCAGCCCGGCCGGCATCAGCGCGGTCAGCCAGACGTCGAGCGCCGCCGCCCGCTCCACGCGGGCGGCGGCGCCGATGCCGTTGGACAGCGACGGGCCGGGGCCGGCCGCTGCGCGGTGCCGGACCCCGACTCCGTCGGTCATCTGTCCTCCAGTCGCCGGATCAGAGCGCGTCGAGACCGCGCTCGCCGGTACGGACCCGGATGACGTCCTCGACGGCCGTCACCCAGACCTTGCCGTCGCCGATCTTCCCGGTACGGGCTGCCGTGACGACCGCGTCGACGACCTTCTCGACGTCGATCTCGTCGGTCAGCACCTCCACCCGGATCTTCGGCAGGAACTCGACGGTGTACTCGGCACCCCGGTACACCTCGGTGTGGCCCTTCTGCCGTCCGTACCCCTGGACCTCGCTCACGGTCAGCCCGGCCACGCCGAGGGCGTGCAGGGCCTCCTTGACCGCGTCGAGTTGGTACGGCTTGATGACCGCGGTCACCAGCTTCATGTCTAAGCCCTCCATCAGGGAACGTTAACCGGCGACCTTCTCGCTGACCGGAGCGGACTCGCCCGATGCGGCGGGCGCCTTCCCGATACCCGCGGCGGCGAAGCCGCCACCCGAGGTGCTACCGAACTCGTAGGCACTCTCCGCGTGCTCGGCGGTGTCGATCCCCTCGACCTCGGCCTCGGGCTTGAGCCGGAAGCCGATGGTCTTGTCGATCGCGAAGCCGAGGATGTAGGCGACGACGAACGAGTAGACCAGCACCGCGACCACACCGAGCGCCTGCAGGCCGAGCAGGTCGATGCCGCCGCCGTAGATGAGTCCGGCGTTGCCCTCACCCGCGAGGACCTCGACGGCCAGGAAGCCGATCAGCAGCGAGCCGATGATGCCACCGACCATGTGCACGGCGACGACGTCGAGCGAGTCGTCGTAGCCGAGCTTGTACTTCAGGCCGACCGCCAGGGCGCAGACGGCACCGGCGATGATGCCGAGGGCGATGGCCCCCAGCGGCTCCAGGAACGCACAGGCGGGGGTGATGGCGACCAGACCAGCGATGGCACCGGAGGCGGCACCGAGGGTGGTCGGCTTACCGTCGCGCAGCCACTCGACCACGATCCAGCCGAGGACGGCGGCGGCGGTGGCCACCTGGGTGTTGATGAAGGCGACCGTGGCGGTGCCGTTGGCGGCCAGGGCCGAGCCGGCGTTGAAGCCGAACCAGCCGAACCACAGCAGGCCGGCACCGAGCAGCACCATCGGCAGGTTGTGCGGCTTGAACTTGTCCTTCGGCCAGCCGACCCGCTTGCCGAGGACCAGTGCCAGGGCCAGCGCGGCCGCACCGGCGTTGATGTGCACCGCGGTGCCACCGGCGAAGTCGAGGACGCCGAGTTCGAAGATCCAGCCACCGCCCCAGACCCAGTGGGCGACCGGGAAGTAGACCAGGGTGGCCCAGAGGCCGGCGAAGAGCAGCCACGGGCCGAACCGGGCCCGGTCGGCGATCGCGCCGCTGATCAGGGCGACGGTGATGATGGCGAACATCATCTGGAAGACGACGAAGAGCAGGTCCGGGATGCCACCTTCGGTGCCGGACTCGAGCATGCCGCGCAGGCCGGCCATCGACAGGTCACCGGTGATGCCACCGACGTCGGTGCCGAAGGCGATGCTGTAGCCGTAGAAGACCCACAGCAGACTGACCAGGCCGATCGCGCCGAAGCTCATCATCATCATGTTGAGCACGGACTTGGACCGCGTCATGCCACCATAGAACAGCGCCAATCCGGGCGTCATGAGCAACACCAGGGCGGCGGAAGTCAAAATCCAGGCGGTGGCACCAGAATCTAGTTCCGGCACGCTGCCTCCTCTCAGTTGGAAACAAAACCGGCACCAAGAGGCAGCATCGCCCGCTCGCCGGTTGCGCGAAGCTTGCTGGGCTGCTGTTTCACTTACGGTGCCCGAGCCGTTTCCGGCACGTGACGGGTTGTTTCCAACATGTGAAGAAAGCTTCACTATCCGAAGATCAGGCGGGGGCATATCAGCCGAATAGCCACCGCCGCGTGTCCGGAAGGCGACACAGCCTTGCCACTGGCCACGTCGACGATGCCGAGCGGCCGACCGGCTCGGACCGGTCAGCGCAAGGCGTACTCGAGAATGTGCCGTTCGTAGTCCAACAGCCGAAGGTCGCGCATCGGGCGACGAAGGTGACCCTTGTGCACGATCCGGACGAACGCCGGATCTCCGGCCGCCGCCATCCGCCGAATCCCCTCGACGTGATCGACCACCCGTTTACGGATCGTCCGGATCAGCCGGTGCCGGTCGCGCGGAATCAGACCGTAGGCGTCGGCGAACAACCGCAGTCGACGGGGCCGGTCCGGCTGGCGCCAGCCGAGGGTGTAGGAATCCCGGTCGGAGAAGAGCGGCACCCAGGTCCACGCCGCGTACGCCACGTCGTAGATCCGCGCACCCGGCGAGGCGAGGTCGAAGTCGATCAACGCGAGGGTGCCGTCCGGCCGCCAGATCACGTTGTGCGGCGCCGCGTCGTGGTGGCAGATCACCTCGGTGTCCGGCGGCGGCGGGCCGAACGAGCGCCACACGGCGCTGCGCGGCGGGTTGAACCCGTACTGGGCGTCGTGGAACATCCGCAGCATCGTCGCGACGGTGACCAACGCCTCGTCGCTGACCCAGTGCGGGGCCAGCGGGTACTCCCCGCACTCCCCCTCGACGTACGACAGCACCTCACGGTTGCGTTCGTCCATCCCGAGCACCCGTGGCGAACCGGTGAACCCGACGTACTCCAGGTGCCGCAACAGGGCGTGCACCGACGGGGTCCACGGGCCGACGTTGCGTCGGACGGTGTCACCGACCCGCACCACGGTGCTGACGTTGCCGCCGCGCAGCGGGATCTCATGCTGGGTCACGTACGGTCGCCCGAGACGTGGCTCCTGATCGCGGTACGTCACCCGGGGCTACGCATCCGTTCCACGTGACTCGACACCCATCAGGGCGTCGACGAACTGCACCGGATCGAACGGGGCCAGGTCGTCGGGGCCTTCCCCGAGCCCGACCAGCTTCACCGGGATACCGAGCTTGCGCTGCACCGCGATGACGATGCCCCCCTTGGCCGTGCCGTCGAGCTTGGTCAGCACCACCCCGGTCACCTCGACCGCCTCGGTGAACACCCGCGCCTGTTCCAACCCATTCTGCCCAGTGGTGGCGTCGAGCACGAGCAGTGTCTCGTGCACCGGACCGTGTTTGCCGACCACCCGCTTCACCTTGCCGAGCTCGTCCATCAGCCCGATCTTGTTCTGCAGCCGGCCGGCGGTGTCGATCAGCACCGCGTCGACCTTGGTGTCGATGCCGCGCTTGACCGCGTCGAACGCCACACTGGCCGGATCGGCGCCCTCCGGCCCCCGGACCACCTCGGCACCGACCCGGGACGCCCAGGTCGTCAGCTGGTCGGCAGCGGCGGCCCGGAAGGTGTCGGCCGCACCCAGCAGCACACTGCGCCCGTCGGCCACCAGCACCCGGGCGATCTTGCCGCAGGTGGTGGTCTTGCCGGCACCGTTGACCCCCACGACCAGCACGACGCTCGGCTCGCCGGAGGTGTTCAGCGCCCGGTCCAGCTGCGGATCCAGGGCGGCGACCAGCTCCTCGGTGAGCAGCGCCCGCAGTTCGTCGGCGCTGCGGGTGCCCAGCACGCGGGTGCGTTCGCGCAGCCGGTCGACGATCTGGCGGGTCGCGTCGATGCCGACGTCGGCGGAGATCAGGCTCTCCTCGATCTCCTCCCAGACGTCCTCGTCGAGCCGGTCCCGGGAAAGCAGGCTCAGCAGACCCTTGCCGAGCAGCCCCTGCGACCGTGACAGCCGGGTCCGCAGCCGGACCAGTCGACCGGCGGTCGGCTCGGGCCGCTCCAGCACCGGCCCGGTCGGCGCGACCGGCTCGGCCGGAGCCTGGTCGGGCTCCACCGGCGGTGCCGGCGGACGCTGCTCGACGGCGACGCCGGCCGGTTGTTCGCCCTCGTCGACCGCTGGGGGCCGCTGCTGCGGCCGGACCTCGCCGGGGGTCGTCGGCGGCGCTGGTGGCAGCG
The DNA here is from genome assembly GCF_049179175.1 of Solwaraspora sp. WMMA2101. Taxonomy (NCBI): domain Bacteria; kingdom Bacillati; phylum Actinomycetota; class Actinomycetes; order Micromonosporales; family Micromonosporaceae; genus Solwaraspora; species Solwaraspora sp. WMMA2101. The sequence continues at coordinate 1,374,712 of NZ_JBMHMA010000006.1, forward strand.
GCGGCTGCCGGCGCAGGCGGGGCACCACCAGCCCCAGGCCGGCGAGCAGCAGCACGCCGAGCAGGATCGCGGCGAGGACGAGGTAATCCATGCCGAAATCCTGACAGATGGCTGTCGGCGCGTCCCGCCCACCGTACCCAATTGGGCCCCGACGCCCACGGTTTACAGTGTCGCCGGCAGATCGTACGGTCGTGGGCCTGGGTATGCGGGCCAGGTCGCGGGTACAAAGGGACCGATCACCCGGCTCGCGAAAGGTCGACCATGTTCCGACGTACCACCGGCGCGGCGTCCGGCACGCCGATGCCGACGCCGAGCCTGCGGCCCACGGCGATGGCGACCCGGCGGCCGCGACGGTGACCGGGACCGACGGCGACCCGGCGGCCGAAGCGGTGACCGGGACCGACGTCCCCGGCCCGGCTCAGGCCGACCGGCCGGTGCCTGACGACCACACCGCCGGGCCACCCCGCCTGCTGGTCGGCCCGCTGCTGCGGCGGGTGGTCGCCGACCGGGCGACGATCTGGGTGGAGACCAGCGCTGCGACCACCGTACGGGTGACGACGGACGGCCCGGCGGGTGGCGCAGCGGCCACGTTCAGCGCGTTCGGGCACCACTACGCGCTGGTCGTCGTCGACGGCCTGCCGCCCGGGGCCGGCACCCCCTACCAGGTCCTGTTGGACGACCGGCAGGTCTGGCCGGAGCCGGACCAGCGGTACCCGGCGAGCGTGATCCGGACCCGTCGCGCCGACGACGCCGACCAGCCGGTCCGGCTGCTCTTCGGCTCCTGCCGGGAAACGACCCAGCATTCCACCGCCCGCCGGCTGCCACCGGACGCGCTGGACGCCTACGCCCGCCGGTTGGCGGAGCTGGACCCGGCCGACGACGCCTGGCCGGACCTGCTGATGCTGCTCGGCGACCAGGTGTACGCCGACGAGACCTCGCCGGTGATCCGACGGTTCCTGCGCCGCCGTCGCCGGCACCGGGGGCTGCCGCCCGGTGCCCCCGACGACCAGGTGGTGAGCTTCCCCGAGTACACCCGGTTGTATCTGGAGTCGTGGCGGGATCCGGAGATCCGCTGGCTGCTGTCGACCGTACCGAGTGTGATGATCTTCGACGACCACGAGGTGATCGACGACTGGAACACCTCGGCCGCGTGGCGGGCCGAGACGCGCGGACAGGCCTGGTGGTCCGAACGGATCAGCAGCGGTCTCGCCTCCTACTGGGTGTACCAGCATCTCGGCAACCTGAGCCCGGACGAGATCGCCGCCGATCCGGTCTACCGGGCGGTCACCGGCACCGAGGACGCCACCGAGGTGCTGCGGGAGTTCGGAGCCCGGGTGGACGCCGAGGCCGACGTGGCACACGACCAGCGCCAGTGGTCCCAGGTGCAGTACCAGTGGAGCTACGCGCTGGATCTCGGCCGGACCCGGGTGGTCGTGCTGGACAACCGGTGCAGCCGGGTGCTGCGGCCCGGGGCCCGTGCCATGCTGCCGGCCGGTGAGTGGGCGTGGTTCACCGACCAGGTGCACGGCGACTACGACCACCTGGTTGTCGGCTCGTCCCTGCCGTGGCTGATGCCGCACGGCATCCACCACCTCGAAGCCTGGAACGAGAAGCTCGCCGACTCACCGCGCCGCGCGGTGGCCACCGTCGCCGAGTGGCTGCGCCAGGGCGTGGATCTGGAGCACTGGGCCGCCTTCCGGCGCTCCTTCGACGCCCTCGGCCAACTGTTCGCCCGGGTCGGCGCGGGGCAACGCCGGACCGCCGACGCAGGTGCCGGCGCCGGTGCAGGTGCCACGCCGACCCGGGTGGGTGCCGGGCCGGCGTACCCGCCACCGGCGTCGATCAGCGTGCTCTCCGGAGACGTGCACCACTCGTACGTGGCCCGCGCGGCGCTGCCCGGCGAGGTGCACACCCCGGTGCACCAGCTGACCTGTTCGCCGATCCACAACCAGGTGCCGGCGGCGATGCGTCCGCTGATGCGGCTGGGCTGGTGGCGCGGTCCGGCGGCGGCGGTACGCGCGTTGGCGCGCGCCGCCGGGCTGCCCGCGCCGTCGCTGCGGTGGCGCAAGCTCGACGGGCCGTACTTCGGTAACGCGGTGAGCAGCCTGGTGCACGACGGTCCCACCGCCGAGGTGCTCCTGGAGGGCACCGGCAAGGACGGTCAGCTGCGGACGGTGGCACGCCGGCGGCTCACTGATCCGCCGCCGCACTGACCTGCGCCTGGGCGCTGTCGTCCTCGACCGGCGCGCCGGGCCGCGCCGCCGGGCCAGGCCGCGCCGCCGGTTCGGGCTGCGCCGCCGGGCCGGCCTGCGTCGGGGCGGGCCGGGACTCGTCGGCGGACTTCAGCCGCTGGCTGATCACCTGGGTCACCCCGCTGCGCATGGTGACGCCGTACAGCGCGTCCGCCACCTCCATGGTGCGCTTCTGGTGGGTGATGATGATCAGCTGGCTGCGGTCGCGCAGCTGTGCCATCAGGGTGATCAACCGGCCGAGGTTGACGTCGTCCAGGGCCGCTTCGACCTCGTCCATGATGTAGAACGGGCTCGGCCGGGCCCGGAAGATGGCCACCAGCATCGCGACCGCGGTCAGCGAGCGTTCCCCGCCGGACAACAGCGACAGCCGCTTGATCTTCTTTCCAGGTGGCCGCGCCTCCACCTCCACCCCGGTGGTCAGCAGGTCGTCGGGGTCGGTGAGCACCAGCCGGCCCTCCCCGCCGGGGAACAGCACCGTGAACACCTGCTCGAACTCGCGGGCGGTGTCGGCGTACGCGCTGGCGAAGACCTCCAGGATCCGGGCGTCCACGTCCGAGACCACGGTGAGCAGGTCCTTGCGGGTCGCCTTCAGATCCTCCAGCTGGTCGGACAGGAACTTGTAGCGCTCCTCCAGGGCGGCGAACTCCTCCAACGCCAGCGGGTTGACCTTGCCGAGCAGGGCCAACTCCCGCTCCGCCTTGGCCGAGCGCTTCTCCTGGGTGGCCCGGTCGAACGGCACCGGTGTGGGCTCCGGTTTGCCATCGGTGGCGGCCGCCGCCACCTGGGCCTGCGTCGGCGGCACCGGCTGGTGCGGACCGTACTCGGCCAGCAGCGTCTCCACGTCCAGGGAGAAGTCCTCGGCCGCCTTGGCTTCCAGCTGCTCGATCCGCAGCCGCTGCTCCGCGCGGGCCACCTCGTCGCGGTGCACCGCGCTGGTCAGCCGCTCCAGTTCCGCGCCGAGGCGTTTGGCCGCACCGCGTACCTCCTGCAGCTCGGCCTCCCGCGCCGCCCGCGCGCCGGCGATCTCGTCGCGGGTGCGGGCCGCCTCGACCAGCGAGTCGGCCAGCCGGCCGAGCGCGAACCGGGCCCCGGCGGTGACCGCCCGGGCGATCTGCGCGCCCCGGGCGCGGGCGGCCCGGCGTGCGGCGGCGCGTTCCCGCGCGGCCCGTTCGGCCGCCGCCTGCCGCAGCAGCGAGTCGGCCCGGCCGGCGATCGACGAGACCCGCTCCTCGGCGGTACGGACGGCGAGCCGCACCTCCATCTCGTTCTGCCGGGCCCCGGGCAGCATCGCGGCGAGTTCGTCACGCTCCGCCGTCGACGGGTCCTCGTCGATCGGGGTCGCCTCGGCCAGCTCCAGCCGCTCCTCCAGCTCGGCCAGAGCGGTCAGGTCCCGTTCCCGGGCCTCGGCGGCCTTGTCCCGCGACGCGGCCAGGCGCTGCGCCTCGGCGTGCGCCGACCGGGCGGCGGCACCGAGTTCGGCCAGCCGGCGGGCGGCGGCGTTGCGTTGGCCTTCGGCCTGCCGGCGGGCGGCAGCGGCCTCGGCGACCTGTTCCTTGCACTCCGCCGCGCGCTGACGGGCCTCGGCCAGCTGCGCGCTGAGCTCGGTGGCGGCCGCCTCCGCGGTCAGCCGGTTGGTGCGGGCCTCCTCGACCGCCGCCTGCACCTCGATGAAGCTGGGTGCCTTGGCGGAGCCACCGGCGGCGCTGTACGCCCCGACGATGTCGCCGTCGGGGGTGACCGCCCGCAGCTGCGGATGGTCGGCGGCGGCCCGGGTGGCGGCGGCAAGGTCGGCGACGAGAATCACGTCACGCAGCGCCCGGTGCAGGGCCGGCCGCAGCTGCTCCGGGCAGTTGATCACGTCGGGAGCCCAGGTCGCGCCGGCAGGCAGCGCCGGCCGCAGCGCATCGGCGGAGCCGATCATGCCGGGCCCGGCCGCGCCGGCCACCAGCAGGGCGGCCCGTCCCGAGTCCTGGATCTTCAGCAGCCGCATCGCCTCGGCGGCCTCGTCGACGCCGGTGACCGCGACCGCGTCGGCCAGTAGGCCGAGCGCCGCCGCCAGCGCTGCCTCGTGGCCGGGGGCGACCGTCAACATGCTGGCCAGACTGCCCAGCAGACCGGGCACCTGGTCGGCGCGGGCCAGCAGCTCACCGGCGCCGTCGGCCCGGCGCAGCCCCATCGCCAGGGCGTCCTCGCGGGCCTTCCAGGTGGCGGATTCCTTCTCGGCCCGCCGCTCGGCGTCGGAGAGTTCGCGGACCGCAGCGGCGGCGGCGTCGTGCGCGGCGACCGCCTCGGCGTGCCGGGCGTCGAGGTCGGCGTTGTCCCGGTCGGCCTCGGTGGACGACTCGGTGGCGAGGTCCAGCTCCTGCTGGGCGTGGTCGGCGCGCAGCTGGGCGTCGGCGTGCGCGGCGGTGAGGCGGGCGATCTCCTCGGCGGAGCTGGAGGTACGGGCCCGTGCGGAGTTGACCTGGCCGGTCAGCCGGGCCAGGCCCTCCCGCCGGTCGGCGATCGCCTTGGCCGCCGCGACCAGGGCCCGTTCGGCCTGCGCCAGCTGGGCTTCGAGCTGCTGACGACCCTCCACCGCCTCGGCGAGCCGGATCTGGTCCTCGGTGAGCGCGGCCCGCAGCTCCTCCTCCTGCTCGCGGATCCGTTGCGCCTCGGCGGTGAGCTGGTCCGGGTCCCGGCCGGGTCGTTCGTCGTCCGGCTGCACCGACAGGTGGCGCAGCCGCTCACCGGCCAGCTGCTCGGTGGAGCGGAACCGTTCCTGCAGGGCGGCGAGCTTGTACCAGGTGTCCTGGGCCGCGGCGAGCAGCGGCGCGTCCTCGGCGAGCGCGGCCTCCAACTCGGCGAGCCGGCCCTGCACCTCGGCATGCTCGGTCTCCACCTCGGTACGCCGCTGCCGAAGCGCCGTCTCGTCGGCGATCTCCTTGTCCAGGGTGGTCCGCAAAGTGGTGAGGTCGTCGGCGAGCAGCCGCAGCCGGGCGTCGCGCAGGTCGGCCTGGATGCCGGCGGCCCGCCGGGCCACCTCGGCCTGGCGGCCCAGCGGTTTGAGCTGGCGGCGCAGCTCGGCGGTCAGGTCGGTCAGCCGGTCCAGGTTGGTCTGCATCGCGGTGAGCTTGCGCAGCGCCTTTTCCTTGCGCTTGCGATGCTTGAGTACGCCGGCCGCCTCCTCGATGAAGGCCCGCCGGTCCTCAGGTTTGGCGTGCAGTACCGCGTCGAGCTGCCCTTGGCCGACGATGACGTGCATCTCGCGGCCGATTCCCGAGTCGGACAGCAGCTCCTGGATGTCGAGCAGCCGGCAGGAGTTGCCGTTGATCTCGTACTCGCTCTCGCCGGAGCGGAACATCCGGCGGGTGATCGACACCTCGGTGTACTCGATCGGCAACGCGCCGTCGGTGTTGTCGATGGTCAGGGTCACCTCGGCCCGGCCCAATGGTGCCCGACCGGCGGTGCCGGCGAAGATGACGTCCTCCATCTTGCCGCCGCGCAGCGCCTTGGCACCCTGCTCGCCGAGGACCCAGGCGATGGCGTCGACGACGTTGGACTTGCCGGAACCGTTGGGACCGACCACGCAGGTGATCCCGGGCTCCAGCTTCAGGGTGGTGGTGGAGGCGAAGGACTTGAAGCCCTTCACCGTCAGGCTCTTGAGATGCACGGTCCGATTCCTCGTCCGACGGGTCGCCGGGCGGCCGTCAGTCCTGGTCAGTCGGCCGTCAGTCCTGGTCAGTACCGCACAGGCTAACCTGTCGCCGCTCCTGCCAGCGGATACGTAGGGTGTCGGCGAGCCGGGGCCGATGGGCCGGCCCGGAGCGGGAGGCGTCCCGGAGCGGGAATCGGCCCGGGGCGGGAGGCGGCCCGGGACAAAAAGCTGCGCGCCGCCACTGATGTGTCGGCGCGCGGTGTGGTGCCTTCGATCGTCGGTCCGGGCACTGGCGGTGGGCGCCGGCCGTCACCGGCGCCCGTCGGGATCAGGTGAGTGCGGGCTCAGCAAGCCGCAGCAGGTCGTCGGATTCGGCGACCGCCGCAGCGAGCCGGTCGTTCTCGGCCCGCAGCCGGGTGATCTCGAACTCCAGTGCCTGTACCCTGGCACGCAATCGGGTGACCTCGTCGAGCAGGCGCCGGTCGGGTGCCGCACCAACGTGGCCGTAGAGGGCCTTCGCCATTTCGTCTCCTTGTAATGCGCTGCCGGAAAGGCCGGCCAACGCGCGCCCGTGAATCCTCGCGACTGTCAACCCTCGGGCATGCGAGGGCGCGACTGGGCGCGACTGGCGACACCCCTATGTTCCGCCGAAGTCATCGCTTCGTCAAGTTCCACCAGACGAGGATCACCACATCATCTACCGAATCTATCGCCCAAAAGGTACGAAGGGCGGCAGTTCTGCGACACAGGTCACACCGGCATCACCGTCCGTACGGGCTGCTCCAGGTGACGACCTGCCCGCCTTATCTCTTCCTTAGCGGGATCGCCGGTTTCCCTTAGCACCGTTGCCGATCGTCCCTATCGGTCCGTAGCGTCTCATCCCGGCCCATGCGCCCCGGGCGACTCCGGCCCGCGCCGCCGATCACCCTCACCACGCGGAGGAACGTACGTTGTACCGGCGCAACGACCCGGTCGATGGCTACCGACCGGACGGGCCCGTGCCGCCCGCCGCAGACTTCCCCGGGCACCCTGACCCCGCCTGGGACGACGACCGGCTCGGGCAGGCCTCCTGGCGCGACCACCTCGACCCTGGCTGGCAGCCTGGGCCCGGTCATCGCCACGACGACCACGGCCAGGCCGGACACCAACTGGACGGGTACGACCAGGGCGGGTACGACCAGGGCGGGTACGACCAGGGCGGGTACGACCAGGGCGGGTACGACCAGGCCGGGTACGACCAGGCCGGGTACGACCAGGCCGGGTACGACCAGGGCGGGTACGACAGCTACGGCCCGACAGGATACGGCCACGACGGGTACGCCCCGCTTCCCACAGCCAGCTACGAAGTGGACGCCACTGGCGGTTACGGGCGCGACCAACCCGGCGAGTACGACCACACCGGCCACGACCAGGACCACACCGGAGCCCACGACGCCACCGGATGGCTCGACGGCACCGACGGGCACCACGACGGCAGGGCCGACGACGACACCGTCGTGCACCGGGCGAGTCGGCGCCGGGGACGGCGTACCGATGATGTCGACGACGCAGACGGACCGGACAGCGGCCGACGGCGGCGTGGTGTCCCCGGACCGGTCGCCCTGGCCGCCCTCGTCGCGGTCCTGCTGGTCGCGATCGGCGGCGGAGCGGCGCTGCTGCGCAGCGGGTTCAGCGACGGCAGCGGCACCGGGACCGACCAGGGCGGAGTCGCTGCCTCGGGCGGCACCTCCGTCACCGATCCGCCGCTGGACACCACCGGCGCCACGGCCGAACCGCAGATCGGCGACCCGCAAGCCCGGGCCGAACTCGGCCCGGCCCCGACCCCCAGCGCACAGCCCTCCTCCGCCGCACCGCCGCCGCCGCCCGACCCCGATCCGGTACGCACCACGGAGCCGGCCGCGCCCGCGCCGACCCGAACCACCCCGGCCGCACCGGCCCGGACCAGCGCGGCACCACCGTCGTCGGCAACCGGCGGCGGCAACCTGGAGCAGCAGGTCCTGACGATCGTCAACCAGGAACGCGGGGCGAACGGCTGCGGACCGGTCACCATCAACACCCGGCTGTCCGAAGCGTCCCGGTTGCACAGCGAGGACCAGGCGGCTACCGACAACATGTCCCACGAGGGCAGCGACGGCAGCTCACCGTGGGAACGCGCCGAGCGCGCCGGCTACGACAACGCGATCGGCGAGAACGTCGCGGCCGGCTACCCGACGGCGGCAGCGGTGATGGACGGCTGGATGAACAGTGCCGGACACCGGGCCAACATCCTCAACTGCGACGCTGTCGCGATGGGGGTGGGTACCGCGAGATCGGCGGACGGCACCCTCTACTGGACTCAGATGTTCGGCTCGGTGGCCTGACCCGCCGCAGACCTCGATCGGGCCTGACCCGCCACTGTCGCGGACCTCGACCCGGCCTGACCGGCGGCTGCCGCCGACCTCGGCCGGGGCTGGCAACGCGGGCAGCTGAACGACGAACGGTTCATGAACGCCTCGCGGCGGATCAGTGCACCGCAACGCCGACACGGCCGGTCCTGCTGCCCGTACACGTTCAGCGCCCGGTCGAAGTAGCCGCTACGCCCGTTGACGTCGACGTACAGGGCGTCGAAACTCGTCCCGCCCTGGACGATCGCCTCGGTCAGCACGTCGCGTACGTGACCCAGCAGCCGGGTGACCGTCGCCGGTGGCAGCCGATCGGTCGGCCGGGTGCCGTGCAGCCCGGTCCGCCACAACGCCTCGTCGGCGTAGATGTTGCCGATCCCGGAGATCAACGACTGGTCCAGCAACGCCCGTTTGATCTGGGTCCGACGTTGACGCAGGGCCGCGACGAAGGCGGCGTCGGAAAAGTCCGGATCGAGCGGGTCGCGGGCGATGTGCGCGATCTCCGCCGGCAGCTCGGCACCACCGGGCGACACGGCCAACCCACCGAACGTACGTTGGTCCACGAAGCGCAGCTGCGGGTCACCGTCGGCGAACTCGAACCGGACCCGCAGATGCACCTCGTCGGGTGCCGATGCCGGCTGCAGCAGCAGCTGCCCGGACATGCCGAGATGGCCCACCACCGCGTCGCCTGAGTCCAGCGGCAGCCACAGGTACTTGCCGCGGCGGCGGACATCGAGAATCTGGCAGCCGACCAGGGTGGCGGCGAAATGCGCCGGTCCGGGCAGATGCCGGCGTACCGCCCGGGGGTGCCGGACGTCAACGGCGGCGAACCGGCGCCCGACGATCCAGCCGGCGAGCCCCTGGCGGACCGTCTCGACCTCGGGCAGTTCAGGCATCGCGCGCCTCACCGGGCTCGATGGATCCGCCCGGCTCGATGGATCCGCCCGGCTCAGCGGACTCACCCGGCTGACCCGGCCCGCCGGGTTCGACTGCCGTGACCGGCTCGACCGGTAGCGCCTCGACCATCTGCGCGGACAGGGTCCGCCAGGCGGCTTCGGCGGCCCGCTGCTCGGCCTCCTTCTTGCTGCGGCCCTCGGCTCCGCCGTACCGCTGCGCAGCGACGATCACCCAGGCGGTGAAGGTCTTGGCGTGGTCCGGCCCCGCGTCGTCGATGCGGTACTCGGGCACGCCCAGGCCCAGCGTCGCGGTCAGCTCCTGCAAACTGGTCTTCCAGTCCAGGGCGGCACCCCGGCGGGCCGACTCGGCCATCAACGGGTCGAACAGCCGATGGATCACGATCGACGCCGTGTCCAGGCCGTACTGCAGGTAGATCGCCCCGAGCAGCGCCTCCAGCGTGTCGGCCAGGATGCTCGCCTTGTCCCGCCCGCCGGTGCTCTCCTCCCCCTTGCCCAGCAGCAGGTACGGGCCGAGGCCGTGCGGGCCGAGCGAGCGGGCGACCTCGGCCAGGGCACGCATGTTGACCACGCTGGCCCGCAGCTTGGCGAGCTGACCTTCGGGCAGGTCCGGGTGGTTGTGGAACAACGCCGAGGTGATCACCACGCCGAGTACGGAGTCGCCGAGGAACTCCAACCGCTCGTTGGTCGGCAGACCGCCGTTCTCGTAGGCGTACGAACGGTGGGTCAACGCGCGTTCCAGCAGGTCGACGTCGAACGCGACACCGAACGCGGCCTCCAGGTGGGCCACCGGCGGGCGCGCGGACTGATCGTTGCTCATGGTGACACCTCGTATTGGTCGGCGAGCGTCCGGGCGATGTCGTCGAGGCTTCGGGCGACCGACGCGGTGACCTGCGCCCGGTGCAGGTCGGCGGCGAGCACGATCCCGGAGGCGAGGTCCGCCCCGGTTGCCGCCCCGTGGCAGATCACCACGGTGCCGGCCACGCCGAGCAGCGTCGCGGCCCGTGGGGCCAGGCGACCCGGCTCCGGCCCACCGGCCATCGCGTACGCGCCCTCGATGCCTTTGAGCAGTACGTTGCCGGTGAACCCATCGGTCACCACGACGTCGGCGACGTGACCGAGGGTGACGTCGTGGCCCTCGACCAACCCGACGTAGCGGCCGTCGACGGCCATCGGAGACGTCCGCAGGTGGCTGTCCGCACCACGTCGTACCCGGTCGCCCTTGCCCGGCTCGGCCCCGATCGACAGCAGGCCGACCCGGGGGCGGGCCACGTCGAGGCGGGCCGCCGCGTAGGCCGCGCCGAACAGCGCGTGCTGGGTGAGGGTGGCGGGCCGGGCCTCGACGCTGGCGCCCACGTCGAGCAGCACCACCGGACCGGCGACGGCGGGTACGACGGCGACCAGCGCGGGTCGGCGTACCGTGGGCCAGCGGCCCAGGCCGAGCGCGGCGGCGGTGACGATCTCGCCGCTGGAGCCGGCGGAGACCATCGCGTCGGCGGTGCCGTCCGCGACGGCGGCGACGCTGGCGGCGATGGTGCTGCCGGGGCGGGCGCCGGGGCGCACCGGATGCGTCGGCGCGGCATCCGGTCGCCCGGTGCCATCGTGACCCGACCTGCCGGCAGCGCCGACCGGACGTACGGTGATCCGGTGCCGCTGCCCGGTGGGCAGTGCGGCACGCACCTCGTCGGCTACGTCCGGTGGACCGACGAGCAGCAGGTGAAGATCGGGATCAGCGCGGCAGGCACGCAGAGCGCCGTCAACCACGACGGCGGGTGAACCATCCCCGCCGAGGAGGTCGACGGCGATCCGCGAGGTGCCCGGGTCCACGGCGGTGCCGGCCGGGCCGGGTTGGCCGGCCCGTTCCCGGGCCGGCGCACCAGGCGTTCGCCAGTGGGGCCGCGCCGCCCGGTCGGAGACCGGCGGCGTCACGGCGACCGGATCAGACCTCGATGACCTGGCGGCCGTTGTAGGTGCCGCAGACGGTGCAGGCGGTGTGCGGCAGCTTCGCGGACTTGCACTGCGGGCAGTCCACGGTCACCACTGCCGAGGTCTTCCACTGGGACCGACGGGAGCGGGTGTTGCTGCGGGACATCCGGCGCTTGGGAACGGCCACGGTTCTTACTCCTCTTGGCGGGTCAGTTGCGACAGGCCGGCCCATCTCGGGTCGACCTCCTGGTGGCTGTGGTCGTCCGGCAGCTCGTCCCAGTGCACTCCGCATTCGGAGCACAGCCCGGGACAGTCGAGCCGGCAGAGCGGGTTGGTCGGCAGCGCCAGCACCACCGCGTCCCGCAGCGCCGGCTCCAGGTCGATCAGATCGCCCTGCAACCGGCCCACCTCGTCGATGTCGGTCGTCTCGTCCGTGGTGCTGTTCTCGTACGCGTACAGCTCCTGGATGGTGACGGTCAGCGCCTCGTCGATCGCGCGCAGGCACCGCCCGCACTCGCCGGCGACCGGTCCACTGACCGTCCCGGAGACGAGGACCCCTTCGGATACCGACTCGAGCCGCAGGTCGAGGCTCAGGTCGGCGCCCTCGGGGACGCCGTTCATCTCCAGCCCGAGGTCCGCCGGCGCGGGCACCACCCGGCTCACGGTACGCAACGCGCCAGGCCGGCGCGGCAGTTCCCGGGTATCGAGAACGAGCGGCGACCTGGGGTTGAGTTGGTTCGACGAGTGATTGCGCATAGTCAGACTCCGGCCTGGTAGAGGCCGACAAAGTAGGTTACCCGAGCGGCGGTGGCAACGTCGAATCGGGCCGCCGCTCCGTCGCTGCCGGGCCAGGCCCGCCACCTGGCGGGTACGGCGCGACGACAGGTCTAGAACGGCAGCGGCCGATCACCTTCCTCGCCGCCGGCGAAGGTGCCGATCTCCCGCAGCGCGTGCATCTTGTCGCGGCCGCGTTCGATCGAGGCCAGCGCCCGGGTCAGGAACTGCTCGAAGTTCGCCAGCGCGGTGTCGACGTAGTCGTCGACCTCGGCCCGCAGCCGCTGCGCCTCGGCGCGTGCCTCGGCGACGATGCGGGCGCCCTCGTGCTCGGCGGAGACGGTGATCTCGTTGACCGAGACCAGCCGGGCGTGTTCCGCCTCACCCTCGCTGATGATCCGGTCGGCCTCCCGCTTGCCGGCCTCCATGATCTTGTCCCGCTCCTCCAGCAGCGCGGCGGCCCGTCGGATGTCACCTGGCAGCTCGGCCCGCAACTGGTCAAGCACACCGATCATCTCGGCCCGGTCGAGCATGCAGTTGTTCCGGGACATCGGCACCGCCCGCGCGGTCTCCACCATCGCGATGATCTCATCGATGCGGTCGAACGGATCCACCAGCATCTCACTCCCTGTTGTCGGCGGGTCGACCCAACATGATGTCAAGGCCGGGCCAGGACGTCATCATCGCAACAGCCGGACCGGTCGGCGTTTCGTCAATGATGCGATTCCGGCGCCGGGCGGTCCATCCCCGCCCCCGGCCCGGCGCGTCGCCCGCCCCTCGGCGCGGTCAGCTCGGCGCCGCCGGGCCCACCGGATCGTCAGTTCGGCGCCGCCGGCGGGGTCGTCACCCGGGCGATCAGCCGGTCGTACACCACGTCAGGCAGGTGGGCCGACACGTCGCCACCCCACTTGGCGACCTCCTTGACCAGGCTGGAGGAGAGGAACGAGTACAGCGGGTTCGTCGGCATGAACAGGGTCTCCACGCCGGCCAGGCCGATGTTCATCTGGGCCATCTGCAACTCGTAGTCGAAGTCACTGACCGCGCGCAGCCCCTTGACCACCACCTCGGCCTGCTGGGTCCGACAGAAGTCGACCAGCAGCCCCCGGAACGACGCCACCCGCACGTTGCGGTACGTCGACGTGACCTCGTTGAGCATCGATATCCGTTCATCGATGGTGAACAGCCCCGCCTTGGACTGATTGATCAGCACACCCACGATGACCTCGTCGAACAGCCGGCTGGCCCGGCCGATGATGTCGAGGTGACCGTTGGTGACCGGGTCGAACGAGCCGGGGCACACCGCGCGTCTCATGATCGCCGACCGTACCAAAGCATGGTCTCGCCGTACCGTCGCCCGCGTTCGGCAGTGATGCCTTCCACCCAGCTCAGTGCCGGCCCACGGGTCGACCGCTCGACCACGACCACCGCCTGCGGGGCGAGCCAGCCACCGGTGACCAGGCGGGTCAGCACCGTCTGCAGCTCGACGTCGGTCGCCGCGTACGGCGGGTCGGCGAAGACCACGTCGTAGCCGGGCCCCGCCGGCGGCTCGGCCAGCACGGTGGCGACCTTGGCGGTGACCAACCGGGCGTCGGCGGCGGCGCGCAACGCGGCGATGTTGTCCCGGATGGTACGGGCCGCGCGCGGGGCCGACTCCACCAGCAGTACGTGGGACGCGCCACGGGACAGCGCCTCCAGCCCCACCGCGCCGCTGCCGGCGTAGAGGTCGGCGACCCGCGCCCCGGCCAGCTCGGTCATCGCGTCGAGTGCGCTGAACAACGCTTCCCGTACCCGGTCGGAGGTGGGGCGGGTCTGCTCGCCGGGTGGCGCGGCGATGCGCCGGCCGCCGTACCGGCCCGCGATGATCCGGGTCATGGGCGGCTGACTCCTGCGGCACCGGGTGCGGTCATGTCCCGGACGCTAGCTGATCCTCCGTACCGGCATCGAATCCGACCAGAAAGACACTTTGGAGTCGCTGACCAGCGTCGACAACTGTTGCAGGGGTGACGGTTGAGGCGAGAAAAACTACCCTTGCCGCCAAGGAACAGCACGTTGCGTATATCGATTGTCTCGACTCGACAACATCATCCTTAGCTTGTCCTGTGGGTCACTACGGCACTTCAGGAGCCGCTAAGGTCTGGCGCTGTACCGGTGGGACACGCCGGTCGCACGATGCGGGGAGTCGTCGCACCAGCCACCAGTCAGTAATTTTCCAGCGGGTGGTCCGCCCCTGCACCGTGCCCTGAACCCCTCACTCAGGAGTACGTGTGAACCGTCTGAAGTCTCCGCTTCGGCGCGCCCTGGCCATCGCGGCCGGCGCGACGATCGGCCTGGTCGGCGCCGTGGCCCTGGCCGCCACCCCCGCCAGCGCCCACTACACCGCGCCGACCGGCAGCGCCTACTGTGACACCACGACCGGGGAGTGGGAGATCACCTGGAGTGTGCGCAGCGAGTGGCACTTCAGGGCGACCAAGTTCCGGCTGAACGCGGTCTACCACACCCCGGCTGACACCACGCTGGACGGCATCGCCCGGACCCCGATCCGGGACGGCTACCCGTACAGCGTCAGGAAGGCCATCGTCGGCACGCAGCGGGTGCCGGGCAGCACCACCAAGGCGACGCTGGCGGTCAAGGGCGCCTGGAACGACGGCTACGCCGAGCAGGACTTCCGCAAGGGTGAGATCGAGCTCGGCGGCGACTGCGCCGTCGACACCCCCGAATCGCCGTCGCCGAGCCCGTCGCCGGACGAGTCGCCGTCGCCGAGCCCGTCGCCTGATGTCACCCCGACCCCGGAGGTGCCGGATCCTGTCGTGATGCCGGCGGTCAGCTTCCTGTCCGACTGTGAAGGCACCGTCTGGGTGACGGTCAGCAACGGCGAGGACGCCACCGAGTCGGTCGACCTGACCGTCACCGCTGGCGAGTTCTCCGAGACGTACACCCTCGAGCCGGGCCAGAGCAAGGACGACATCCAGGTTCCCGGCGACGCCGGCCCGGTCACCGTGACCAACGGCGAGGAGACAGTAGGCGAGCCCTACGAGTGGGTCGAGCCGGAGAACTGCGTCGAGCCGGGCGAGCCCGAGGGTGGCTACGAGTCCACCTGTGACCAGCTGGTCGTCGGCTTCGCCAACCCGGAGGACGGCGAGGCGTTCACCGTCACCCTGACCCCGAGCGAGGGCGACGTCGTGACGGTCACCGTCGAGCCGGGTGTCACCGAGGTCGTCGAGTTCGACGCCGCCGAGGGCTTCGAGGTCCACGTGGTCAGCGAAGAGTGGGAGCTCGACGAGACCATCGCCTGGGAGCTGCCGGAGGACTGTGACACCGGCGGCGAGGGCGGCGGCGAGCTGCCGGTCACCGGTGCCGCCGCAGGCGGGATCGCCGCTGGCGCCGTCGCGCTGCTGGCCCTCGGTGGCGGGCTGTTCTACCTGGCGCGCCGTCGGCGGGTCACCTTCACCGCCTGAGTCCGGCCCACCGGGTCGTGACTGACTGACAGCCACCCCCGCACCACCCCGAGGAAGGGCGCCGACCATCCCCCCGGTCGGCGCCCTTCCGCTTGTCCCGCCCCGGATCGCGAACCCGTCAGGTAGTCCATGATCGCGACACCCCGCCTTCATGATCGCGACGATCTTGCAATTATCGATAACATTTGCCCTTTTTGTCCCACGATAAGCGCAAGATCGTCGCGATCATGGGCGGCGGGGCGGTGGTGGGGAGGGTGAAGGCGGGTCAGCCCTTTTCGAGGTACTCGGCGCGTTCGGCGTCGACCAAGGTGTCGACCGAGGCCGCCAGCGCCGGATACCGGTCCAGCTGCGGATCGTCGTCGAGCAGCGTGATCGCCTCGGCCCTGGCCTGCCCGATCAGCTCGGCGTCACGCAGCAGCGACAGCAGCCGCAGATGGGAGCGGCGGCCCGACTGGGTGGCGCCCAGGACGTCGCCTTCGCGGCGCTGCTCCAGGTCCAGCTCGGCCAGGCGGAACCCGTCGGTGGTCGACGCGACCGCGTCCAACCGTTCGCGGGCCGGCGTACCCTCGGCGGCGTCGGTGACCAGCAGGCACAGCCCGGCCGCCGAGCCCCGGCCGACCCGACCGCGCAGCTGGTGCAGCTGCGACACCCCGAACCGGTCGGCGTCCAGCACGATCATCACGGTGGCGTTCGGCACGTTCACCCCGACCTCGACGACCGTCGTGGCGACCAGCACGTCGACGTCACCGGCGGCGAAGGAACGCATCACCGCGTCCTTGGCGTCGGCCGGCAGCCGGCCGTGCAGCATCTCGATCCGCAACCCGTGCAGCGGCCCCTCAGCCAGCAGCGGCATCACCTCGGTCACCGCCAACGGGGACCGCCGGGCACCGGGGTCGCCCCCGGCGGCGGGATCCTCGCCGGACGGCTCCTCGTCGACGCCGGATCCGCCGGCCCCGGACCCTGCTGCGGCCCCGGACCCTGCGGCGTCGCCGATGCGCGGGCAGACCACGTACGCCTGATGGCCGGCGGCGACCTCCTCACGGACCCGCCGCCAGGCGCGTTCCAGAAACGCCGGCTTCTCCGCCGCCGGCACCACGTGCGAGGCGATCGGCGACCGGCCGCCGGGCAGCTGGGTCAGCGCCGAGACCTCCAGGTCGCCGTAGACGGTCATCGCGACCGTGCGCGGGATCGGAGTCGCGGTCATCACCAGCACGTGCGGCGGCTGCTCGGCCTTGGCCCGCAGCGCGTCCCGCTGCTCCACCCCGAACCGGTGCTGCTCGTCGACGACCACCAGACCCAGATCGGCGAAGTCGACGCCCTCGTACAGCAGGGCGTGGGTGCCGATCACGATGCCGGCGCGGCCGGCGCGGACCTCGTCCAGGGCGGCCCGGCGCGCGGCCGCGCCAAGCGAGCCGGTCACCAGCGTCACCCGGGTGCCGGCAGGATCACCGTCCAGCTCGCCGGCCCGGCCCAGCGGGCCCAGGAGTTCCTGGATGCCCCGGTGGTGCTGGGCGGCGAGCACCTCGGTCGGGGCGAGCAGCGCCGCCTGCCCACCGGCGTCGACGACCTGCAGCATCGCCCGTACCGCGCAGACCGTCTTGCCGGAGCCGACCTCGCCCTGCAGCAGCCGGTGCATCGGGTGCGCGGCGGACAGATCGGCGGCGATCTCCTCGCCGATGCGCCGCTGACCGTCGGTCAGCTCGTACGGCAGGCGGGCGTCGAAGGCGGCGAGCAGGCCGGCGTCGGTGCGGGGCCGGGGCCGCGCCGGCCAGTCGGCGGCGCGCAGCTTGCGCTGCACCAACGTCAGCTGTACGGCGAACGCCTCGTCCCACTTGAGTCTCCGGCGGGCCTGGAACAGCTCGACGTCGCTGGCCGGGCGGTGGATCTGCCGCAACGCCGGGTGCAGCCCGAGCAGGTTGCGGCTGGCCCGTACCGCCGCCGGCATCGGATCTTCAGGTGGGGTGAGTACGTCCAGCACGGTGCGGACGCAGCGGGCGATCACCCAGGTCGGTACGGCGGCCGCCGCCGGGTAGACCGGGATCAGCGCCCCGGCGAACTCCTCCACGCCCTCCTCGGCGGCCACCTCGCCGTCGGCGGCACCGTCGCCGAGCAGTACGTACTCGGGGCCGTTGAGTTGGCGTACCCCCCGGAACTCGGTGACCTTGCCGGCGAACAGCCCCCAGCGGCCCGGTTTCAGGTCCCGTTCGCGCCACGCCTGGTTGCCGAAGAAGGTCAACGTGAGGGTGCCGCCGGCGCCGTCCTCGACGACGACTTCGAGCAGTTTGCCGCGCCGTTGGCGCATCGGCCGTACGGTGGTCCGCCGCACCTGGCCCAGGACGGTGACCTGCTCCCCCACCTCCAGCGAGCGGATGTCGGTGTGTTCGCCGCGCTGGTCGTAGCGGCGCGGGAAGTGGTAGAGCAGGTCGCCGACGGTGTGCAGGTCGAGGTGGTCGGCCATCGCCTTGGCGGTCTTCGCGCCGAGGTTGACCGTCAGCGGAGTGTCCATCGTGCATGGCTGCGTCATCCGGCCCCCAACAACAGGTGTGTCATTCGATCCCGACCAGCAGCGGGAAGTGCGGCTGCCCGCCGACGACGGTGTGCACCTCGACGAACGGCCAGTGGCGGGCCAGGTGGGCGGTGAGCGCGTCGGCGAGACCGTCGGGGGCCTGCGCGCCGAGGATCAGGGTGGCCAGCTCCCCGCCGCCGCCGAGCAGCTGGTCGAGCAGGTTGCGGCAGGTGCCGGCCAGGTCGGTGCCGATCAGCAGCACCTCGCCCTCGACCAGGGCGAGGACGTCACCGGGGCGGCAACGGCCGGCGACGGTGAGCGCCTCACGGGCGGCGAAGCAGACCTCGGCGTACCGGCAGGCACCGGCGGCCTCGGCCATCGCGATGACGTCGTCGGCGAAGCGGCGCTGCGGGTCGCGGACCGCGAGCGCGGCGAGGGCCTGCGCCGGTGACCGGGTCGGTACGACGGCGACGGTGACCCCGCCGGATTCGGCCTCGCGGGCGGCGAGGGCGGCGACGGCCTGGGTGTCCGGGTCGTTGGGCAGCACCACGACTTCGGTGGCGCCGGTGGCGCGGACGGCGGCGAGGAGTTCGGCGGTGGACGGGGAGCCGCCGACGGCCACGGCGCCTTCGCCGGTGAACAGGGCGGCGAGGCCGTCGCCGGCGGCGACCACGACCGTGGCGCGGCCGGGCGCGGCCGGCCGCGCGGCTGTGGATGGGGCCGGCGGCGCGACTGTGGTCGGGGCGGGCGGCGCGGTCTGGTCGGCGAAGCGGGTGACCGAGATCTGGTACGGCCGACCGGCGACGACGCCGGCCTCGATGGCGGCACCGATGTCGTCGACGTGCACGTGTACGTTCCATACCGGAGGGTCGTCGCCGCTGCCGACGACGACCAGCGAGTCGCCGATGCCGGCCAGGGTGGCGCGCAGCCGGTCGACGGCGTCGGCGGGCGCTTCGAGCAGGTACTGCACCTCGTAGGCGTACTCGTCGGAACCGGTCTCGCGGACGGTGACCGGCTCGCGGACGGTGACCGGCTCGCGGACGGGGCGCGGCGACGGGTCGGCGGGCGCGGGGCGCGGTGGCGGGTCGACATCGGCGTTGCCGGCGCCGGCCACCACGGCGGCCAGGGCGTCGAGCAGCAGGCACAGCCCCCGGCCCCCGGCATCGACCACGCCGGCGCGGGCCAGCGCCGGCAACTGGGTCGGGGTGGCGGCGAGGGCCTCGCGGGCGGCCGACGCGGCGGCCCGTACCACGGTGGGAAGGTCGTCGGAGCCGGTCCGGTCGGCGGCCCGCGCGGCCGCGGCTACCACGGTGAGCACGGTTCCCTCGACCGGGCGGGCGACCGCCGCGTAGGCGGCCTCGGCGGCGGCGGTCAGCGCCCCGGCGAGGGCCCGGCCGCGCACCACGGCGGTGTCGGTGAGCGCGTCGGCGATGCCGCGCAGGATCTGCGACACGATCACCCCGGAGTTGCCCCGGGCACCGAGCAGCGCGCCCCGGGCCATCAGCCGCAGCACCCGCCCGTGCGAGGTCTGCTCGCCCTCGGAGGAGTTGTCCAGGTCCAGGGCGAGGGCGTGCTGCGCCGAGGTGAGGGTGAGGACCAGGTTGGTGCCGGTGTCACCGTCGGGCACCGGATAGACGTTGAGCGCGTCGATCTCGCCCTGGTGGCGGCGCAGGGCGGCCAGCCCATCCGCGCACCACCGCCGGACGGCGGCGGCGTCGAGGATGTCCAGCACGGCGCTGAGCCTACTGGGGCCGGCCGACAGCCGCCGCGAAGACGACGCCGGGGACGACGCCGGGGACGACGCCGGGCCGGTGCCTTGCCGGTGCCAGGCGCGGGGTGCGGCGCTGGCGGACGTACGGCGTCGGGGGCGATTGGTCGGCGGCCGGGCCGATCGGGTAACCTGAGCAGGTTGTCTGGGCGTACCGTGTCCCAGCGACCGGCGACCTGATGAACGACAAATCCCCAGGAGTATCCCGTGGCTAGCGTGTGCGACGTCTGTGGCAAGGGGCCGGGCTTCGGTCACAACGTGCCGTGGTCGAAGAAGAAGACCAACCGCCGGTGGAACCCGAACATCCAGACGGTGCGCACCCCGGCCGGTGGCGGCAACACCCGCAAGGTGAACGCCTGCACCTCCTGCCTGAAGGCCGGCAAGGTGGTCCGGGGCGCCTGAGCGCGCCACCCGCGATCCGACACTTCCGTAGCCGCCGGACCCACCCGGGTCCGGCGGCTACGTCTGTCACCGACCGAGTCTGTCACCGCCTGACCGGTGCGGGTCGGCCGCTCGACGGTGTCCGGGTCACCAGTCGCTGGTGAGCACCCGGCCGAAGGAGAGGCAGCCCGGCGAGTCCCGGTAGTAGCCGAAGTTGGGGATCCGGGCGTACCCGCAGCTGCGGTAGAGCGCGATCGCCTCGGGCTGCTTGTCGCCGCACTCCAGGATGACCCGACGACGGCCCTGGCCGGCGGCGGAGCGTTCGACGGCGGCGAGCAGCGCCCGCGCCACACCCCGGCCACGGGCGGCGTCGGTGACGTACATCCGCTTCAGTTCGGCGTCCTCGCCGGAGGTGCCGTGGCTGCGCCAGCCGGCGCAGCCGACCGCCTGCCCGTCGAGGTGGGCGAGGAGGAACGCCCCGCCGGGCGGGTCGAAGTGGGCCGGGTCGACCGGGGTGTCGTCGCCGCTGCCGCCGTACCGGGCACCCAGGTCGGCCAGGGCGGCGGTGACCAGGCGTTGCGCGACGGAGTCGGTGAAGCGGACCCGGCGGATCTCGACGCCGGTGGAGAGCAGTTCAGTCACGGCTAAAGGGTAGTGCGGCCGGCGAGCGGTGCCCTCGGCGCACGTCGACGGCGGGCGGCGTCGGCACCGCATGTCGGCACCGTGCGTCGGCACCGCATGTCGGCACCGCGTGTCGGCTCAGCGGAAGTGTTCCCAGCCGGGGGCGCCCTGGTACGGCTGGCCGTCGATGGTCACCCCGGCGCCCTTGACCACGTGGCCGACCCGCCGCCACCCCTTCGGTAACGGCAGATCCTCGGGGAACGTCGCGGCCAGGGCGTGATCGTCGCCACCGCCGAAGATCCACTGGTACGGGTCGACGCCGAGCGCGTTGGCGGTGTCGCGCATCTGCGGCGGCACCTCGAACGCCTCCCGCCGCAGGTCGATGCCGACGCCGCTGGCGGTGGCGACGTGGCCCAGGTCGGCGATCAGCCCGTCCGAGATGTCGATCATGGCGCTGGCGCCGACGTTCGCGGCGGCCGGACCGGCGGCGTACGGCACCTCGGGGCGTCGATGCGCTTCCACCAGCAGTTTCGGCGACCGGAACCCCCGGGAGAGCACCGTGTAGCCGGCGGCGGCGTAGCCGAGCCGGCCGGCGATGGCCAGCACGTCCCCGGCGTGCGCGCCGCTGCGCAGCACCGGGGCCGCGCCGTGCAGGTCACCGAGGGCGGTCACCGCGATCGTCAACGTCGGGCTGGCCGACATGTCACCGCCGACGACGGCCGCACCGACCTTGGCGGCCTCGTCGGACAGGCCGACGGCCAGGTCCTCGGCCCAGCCGGCGTCGGTCTCCGGCGGGGCGCAGAGCGCCACCAGCAGCGCGGTCGGCACCGCCCCCATCGCGACGATGTCGGCGAGGTTCGCGGCGGCGGCCCGGTGGCCGACGTCGACCGCGCTGGACCAGTCCCGCCGGAAGTGCCGGCCCTCGACGAGCACGTCTGTCGAGGCGACCACCCGGTTGTCGGTGCTGGCCACGACCGCCGCGTCGTCGCCGGGGCCGAGCAGCGTGGCGGCTCCCGGGTGTAGCCGCGCGGTGACCCGGGAGATGAGCCCGAATTCACCCGCCCGTGCCACATTCACCGGTCCACCTCGTTCATCATCGTCTCCACTCGGGCACCGTCATGAATCCGGCCTGCTCCGTACGGTAGTTTCACGTTCGGGCCGCTCCCGGGCGGCGGATAGGAGTCGGGTCGTGGTCCAGGCATACATCCTCATCCAGACCGAGGTCGGAAAGGCACGCGACGTCGCTGACGCGATCGCGGACATCTCCGGCGTGGTCCGGGTGGACGCGGTGACCGGGCCGTACGACGTGGTCGTGCTCACCGAGGCGCATACCGTGGACGAACTCGGGACGATGATAGTCAGCCGGGTCCAGATGGTGCCGGGCATCACCCGCACCCTGACGTGTTCGGTGGTACGACTGTAGTGAACGACCAGCTCAACCCCGCTGCGCCCGACACGGCGGCAGACGACCCGCCGGTCGCGGACCAGCCGGCGACCGGTGGCTCTGCTGCAGGCGGGCCGGACCGGACCACGCGGCAGGCGGCGATCTGGGCGACCGTGGTGGCCCTGCCGTTGACTGTCATCGTGGCGCTTGCCGCGTTCAGCCAGCTCAACCGGGCCGGCTCCGCCGACGGGCAGCCGGCCGGCGCCGACACGTCGCCTTCGGCGTCGGCGTCCGTCGCGCCGGTGCCGACCACGCCGGTGCAGATGGCCGCCCCCGCCCTGGACGACCGCGCCGAGGTCGTCTGCCGGGCGTTGCTGTCCCAACTTCCCGGTACGCTGCGCGACCTGCGCCAGCGGCTGGTCAGCGACGGCGCGGAGCAGAACGCCGCGTACGGCGAACCACCGATCACCGTCGCCTGCGGGGTGCCGCCGGCCGAGTTCGCCCCGACGGACCTGGTGTACGCGCTCGACGGGGTCTGCTGGCACGCGACCGAGCAGCCCGACGCGACCGTGTGGACCACCGTCGACCGGGAGATCCCGGTGCGGGTGAGCGTGCCCGGGGCGTACGACGAACCGGGCCAGTGGGTGACCGCGTTCGCCGACACCCTGATCGAGACCGTGCCCAGCGACGCGGACGCCGCCCCGCGCGGCTGCCGCGCCTGATCCAAGTCCGGTCCGGACTGATCCGGGTCCGGCCTAGTCCGGCCGGTGGGTCCGGTCGCGGTCAGCGCAGCCCGGTCCCCCGGTTGAGCGCGGTACGGATCAGCCGGTCCACCAGCTTCGGGTACTCCAGGCCGGCCGCCGACCACATCCGGGGGAACATCGACGTCGGCGTGAAGCCCGGCATCGTGTTGATCTCGTTGAGGTAGATCTGGTTGTCGTCGGTGACGAAGAAGTCGACCCGGGCCAGGCCGGCGCAGTCCAACGCGGTGAACGTCCGGCAGGCGTACTCCTGCACCTGCCGGGTGACGTCGGCCGGCAACGCCGCCGGGATGTCGTACTCGCAGGAGTTGTCCAGGTACTTGGCCTCGAAGTCGTAGAACTCGTGGTCGGTGACCACCCGTACCTCGGCCAGCAGCGACGCCTCGGGGCCGCCGCCGGCCTCGCCCTCGATCACCCCGCACTCGACCTCGCGGCCGACGATCGCCGCCTCGACCAGCACCTTCGGGTCGATCTCCCGGGCGGTGGCGACCGCGGCGTCCAGGTCCGCCCAGTCGGAGACCTTGGTGATGCCGTACGACGAACCGGCCCGGGACGGCTTGACGAACACCGGCAGGCCGAGGCGCTCCTTGTCGGCGTCGCTGAGGCTCACCCCGGCGCGCAGCACCGCGTACGGTCCGGTCGGAATGCCCTCGACGGTGGCCAGCTTCTTGGTGAACTCCTTGTCCATCGCGGCGGCCGAGGCGAACACCCCGGCCCCGACGTACGGGATGCCGGCCATCTCCAGCAGCCCCTGGATGGTGCCGTCCTCGCCGTACGCGCCGTGCAGGGCGGGGAAGACGACGTCGACGCCGGCCAGGGCGACCGCTGGGCCGTCGGCCGGGTCGAGCACCATGATCCCGTTGCCGGTCGGGTCGGCGGGCAGCACCACGGCCGCGCCGGACCGGTCGGTGATCTCCGGCAGCTGCCGGTCGGTGATGGCCAGCTGGCTGCCGTCGCCGGTGGTGAGCACCCACCGGCCGGCGCGGGTGATGCCGACCGGGACGATCTCGTACTCGTCGGTGTCCAGGGCGGCGAGGATGCTGCCGGCGCTGACGCAGGAGATCGCGTGCTCGGTGCTGCGGCCGCCGAAGACGATGGCGACGCGGGTCTTCCGTACGCTTGTCACAGGGGTGCCTTTCACTCGCGGCCTTCACACGCGCGCCAGGCACAGTCAGGGGGACGCCCGGCGGTACGCGGGTTCACGTCTTCGCGCTCACGCGGCTGACCCTACTCTGCGTACCGACTCAGCGTGCCCTGACCGGCCCTGCTTCCTCCCGACGATGCGTTCAGTGACCGTCAGGTAGCTGGCGACTCCGACCGGCCACCCCTCTTACCGCCGACCCGACGCCCCGTCCAATCGGACGACACCAACGCCGCCAAGAGCAAAGGCAAAGTCGCGCACAATTTCAACGCCCTAACGGCAGTTCGAGCACGACACCTCGAGCAATACTCACTTTGCCCTATCAAGGGCCAACCGGACAGATGCCCCGAGGTCTCCGAGTCCAGCATCCGAAGGCACAATGACCATCTTGTCAAGGTCGAACCGCAACCCTCGCCGCGCCCCCAAGTTAAGCATCGGCGTCAATTCAATAGGACTGGTCAAGGATTCCCTCCTGGCATTTACCGACAAAAGCCCATTCAGATAATCCCTATACGATCCCACCCCGACCGAATCGAAGATCCGCAGCATCCAGCCCTTGACATCTTCGATGGAATCTTGCACCAAACCATCCCTCGTCACACTGAATGCGTCAAGAATAACTGAGGCAAGTTCCTCATCCGAGATCGAGTTATCGACGACCCTAAACCACCCATTTACCACCCAGACTCCGGAGGTAAGACGAGAGTGGCTCGCCACAACCGTCACATTTGGCAATCTATCTATCGACCCGTAGCCAATCATCGAACGATCACAAACTCCACATTAATATTTCGATCCCGTCCGTACCTAACCGCATCCAGCATAGCCGCATATTGTACCTCAGTGACCGTTCCGGAGGGGATACCGACAGCCAGGGTTCTCGATTTGATATCCCGCGGATCGACAGTAACACCGGCATGCGTTCCACCGCGATACTTTTCAAGAGCGCGGACATAACGACGCAGCTCCCCCTGGAGTGCTCCAGGTTTCTTGAAACCAAGCTCCGTATCAACACTTTTCACACTGAGCGCATCACCCGAATGGAAGGAGAAATCATCGATTCTAGGATGGTTGTTGACGGCAAATCCGGGACGCCCTCGATCCGCAAGAATGATGCGCTCAACTTCGAATCCTCTCTGCCTCCACGGCAGATCCCAAACCCCGCGACCGACGTAGCCCAATCTCCCTATCCGCTTGGCGGTAAGCAACCCGAATCCAATGATTCCGCCAGCGATCTTTCCGCCGGCGGCGTCCACGCCAACAAAGAAGCAAGCGATTTTACTGCCACCTAGGCAGTCAGGAAGGTCCACGAAAGGAACAAAGGAAGTTGCAAGGTCCACTTCGATGGGACGACACCGGTCAGCAGGGAGGCAATCGACAGGAATTGGGGGCGGGAGCGGAGCGGGAGCGGGAGTTCCCGACGTCGCATCACTGGTGTGACCCGAGGCACCTTTCAGCGGCATCACCAAGGGTGTTCCTGCGGTGGTTTTTCGGTTGCCTGGTGTGCTGCCTGGGCGGGTTTTCCGGCCCTCTCCGTACGCGCCGCCGTTTCCTTCGAGGAAGGCAAGGCCGGTGGGGTCGCTGAAGCTGGTCGGGTTGTTGTTGCCGTAGGCGTATCCGTTGAGGGTCTGCGGGTCACCGGGGTTGACGAGTGGGTCGACGGAGATGAACCGGCCGAGGGCTGGGTCGTACTGGCGTGCGCCTATGTGGGTGAGACCGGTGGGGTCCTTGGTGCCACCGACGAAGCCCTTGTCGTCGGGCCAGAGGCTGGGCACGGCTCCGCGGGTGTCGCCGAAGGGAAGGGTCCGGCGGCGGGTGAGGTCGTGAGTGGCGGGGTCGATGCTGATCTGGTTGGTGCCGTGGTGGTCAGGGATCAGCCAGGTAAGCCCGGTGACGGTGCGCACGGCGACGGTGGCACCGGCATGTTGGTAGTGGCGGGTGCCGTCGACCTGGCCGTTGCTGGCGGTCCGGCGAAGCTCGGTGTGGCCGAGGTAGAGAGTGGCACCGGTGGTGTCGCGGCGCAACAGCCGGTTGCCTGAGGTGTCGTAGACGTACGAGGTGTCGAGGTCGGGTTCGCTCGTCGTGGCGAGGCGGCCTTCGGCGTCCCAGGTGAGGGCCTGGGTGACGCCGTCGACCGTACGGCTGCTGGTGTGCCCGCCGGGTGTGTAGGCGAACGTGTCGGTGCGGGTCGTGCCACCGGTGTAGGCCACGCCGGTGACCGCGTGCGGCCGGGGGCTGCCAGCGGTCGGGTACGTCGAGGTGGCGGTGGTGGTGCCGGTCGCGGACCAGGTGCTCCGGCGACGTCGTGCTGCTCTGCGAGTTGTACGGCGTCGACGAGGGGACCGCCGAGATCCTTGCCGCATTGGCGACCAAGACCCGGGAGAAGGGCTGGTGGCACGACTACGCCAGCCTGCCGTCCTGGTTCGAGCTGTACGTTGGTCTGGAAGAGGCCGCCAGCCGGATCCGCGTCTATCAGAGCCAGCTCATCCCGGGCGTGCTGCAGACCCGGGAGTACGCCACCGCAGTCTTCACGAAGGACGTCGACGGCGTGCCCCGTCACCAGATCGCCGACCGGGTCGCGGTGCGGCTGGGCCGGGCCCGGCTGCTGACCCGGCTGGAGCCACAGGCGCCGGAGTTCGACATCGTCGTCGACGAAGCGGTGCTGCGTCGCGTCGTCGGGTCGCGCCAGGTCATGGCGACACAGGTTCGTCGGCTCGCCGACGCCGGCCGGCTGCCGAACGTCTCCGTCCGGGTCTTGCCGTTCTCGTCCGACCTGCACGCCGGGGTGCTGACCGGCGGGCTGTTCACCATCCTGGACTTTCCCGAGCAGTACGAACCCACCACCGTCTACCAGGAGTCGATCACCGGCGCGCTCTTCCTCGACAAGCAGGCTGAGAGCGACCGGTACGCTTGGGTCTACCACGACATCCGGTCGGCCGCGTTGAGCGAGGCCGAGTCGCGGGCGCTGCTGCTGGACACGGCGAAGGAGTACGAGCCATGACCGATCTGACCGCTGCCACCTGGCGCAAGAGCAGCCGATCGAACAGCCAGGGCGACTGTGTCGAGGTCGCCGACGGGCTGGCCGGCGTGATCGGCGTACGCGACTCCAAGGACCCCACCGGCCCGGTCCTGACCGTCTCCCCCGTCAACTGGTCGGCTTTCGTCACCGCCACCAAGAGCGGCGCCCTCACCGCCTGACCGCACAACGCCAGCACTCCGGCGGGCCCGCGTCCCTGACTATCCGAGGTACGGACTGTCGCGCTGCTCGGCGTGGTGGCGCAGTCGGAGCCGTACCGTGTCGTGGATGGGAATGTCGGCGAACTCGGCCGGGTCGACGAACCGCACCTCGGTTGACTCGTCGCTGACCAGAATCGTCCCGCCAACGATCCGACCGAGGTAGGTGGCGGTGAACTCCTGGCGCACCTCGCCATCCGCGTACGCGATCACGTGCGCTGGGTCGGTGTAGACGCCGAGCAACGCGGTGACCTCGATGTCGAGGCCGGTCTCCTCCTTCACTTCTCGCACGACGCACTGTTGCAGCGTCTCGCCGACCTCCATCGTGCCGCCGGGCAGCGACCAGTTGCCAGAGTCTGCGCGTCGGTGCATCAGCACCCGGCCGCGATCGTCGGTGACGATCGCCGCACCGCCCGGGACGACTCTGTTCGCCCTCGGCGCGGCCGGGTCGCGGTAATAGTCACGGCGGCGGGTCACGACACCTCCCGATACGCACACCCTACGATTATCGCGGTGGCCGCCACGAACATGAGTTCGATCGCCGTCCTGAACACGGCCACCGGCCCACCGAGCAGGAGCGCCAGGACCGAGACACCGACGATCAGGAACGCCAACAGAAAGATCCGCATGGCAAGCATCGCGCGCCAGTAGGCTGGCACCTCCCGGATACGCCACACAGGATCGTCGGCAGCTCTCACCAGTATCGGACGTCCACTGCGTCCTTGAGCACTGACGCATCGAGGTCGAGCATCGGCATCCTCCACTCGAAGTGGGCCAGGTAGCGCAGCGGCAATGTCACGATCAGGCCGAACACGATGACGACCGGCAACACGAACCAGAGCTGCGGCCAGTTGAAGGAGCAGGGCAACGCCACCGCCGCCAAGCGCAGGAACCAGACACTCAGCCGGTAGACCACCAGCCGCCGGTAGCCCGACGGCGGGCCGCCACCCGGCTCCCGCTCCGTCAACCAGGTCTCGCTTCCCGCACGCTGGCCAACATGTTGTCGAGTCTGCCAACCGGAGTCCAGCACGGTACCGCACGGTACATTTCTGGGCATGACGAGGATTACCCTGCGGGAGTTCCGGGACGGGGCGGGCCGGGTGCTGGACGGGGTGGAGCGCACCGGGGAACCGGTCGTCATCACCAAGTACGAGCGGCCCGTCGCCGTCCTGGTCGGCATCGACGAGTGGGAGGAGATCGAGGCGTTCCGGGATCGCCGGGATGCTGCGGCGATCGCCCGATCCCGCGCTGAAGGGCAGTTCGTACCGCTGTCGGCTGCCCTGGAGTCACTCGGGGTCGACCCTCGAGAGGTCGAAGCGTTGCTGGCCGACCGTACCGATGGTGCGGCAGCGTGAAGGTCGCCGTCGGGCACCGCAAGGACGTCTACCAGTAGGCCGTCGAGTCCTGAGCCAACATCTGCCGTGGCGACTCAGTTGGTGGCATCCAGGGCAGCGACGACGTCGCGTACCAGGTCCACGGTGTCCTCGATGCCGCAGGAGAGCCGGACGAAGCCCGGCGACGTGTCGTCGCCCCACTGGGCCCGCCGGTC
This sequence comes from Solwaraspora sp. WMMA2101, assembly GCF_049179175.1. Lineage (NCBI taxonomy): Bacteria > Bacillati > Actinomycetota > Actinomycetes > Micromonosporales > Micromonosporaceae > Solwaraspora > Solwaraspora sp. WMMA2101. The sequence goes on from NZ_JBMHMA010000006.1 coordinate 1,403,396, forward strand.
GGCCGCCGTGTGCAGACCACCGAACGACGTGGCCGCCGAGACCAGTGTCGACGCGGTCAGGAACCGGCCGACCCGGTCGGCGTCACCAAGATCAAACGACACGATCCCCGGGATGCGGCGCATCTGGGCCGCCGCGACCGCGTACGATGGGTCGGTCGGCAGGCCGGGCCAACGTACGCCGGTGACGTCACGGCGCCCGACCAGCGCGGCGGCGACCGCTTGCGCGTTGGCCGACTGGCGGGCCAGCCGCAGGTCCAGGGTGGCCAGTGACCGGTGAGCGAGCCAGCAGTCGAACGGGCCCGGCACGCTGCCGGTCAGCTTGCGCCACGTCGTCACCGCCGACAGCAGCTGCGCCGATCCGGTGGCCAGGTAGCCGAGCAGCAGATCGGAGTGGCCGGTCAGCGCCTTGGTGCCGGAGGCGACCACGACGTCCGCGCCGAGGTCCAGTGGCCGCTGCCCGAGCGGGGTGGCGGCGCTGTTGTCGACCGCGACCAGCGCGCCGGCGGCGTGGGCCGCCGCCGCGAGCGTCGCTACGTCGCAGACGTCCAGCCCCGGATTGGCCGGGGTTTCCAGCAGCACCAGCCGCACCCCGGCGAAGTCCGGGTACGGCCCGGCGGTCGGCACCAACCGTACGGTGACGCCGAGCGGTTCCAGCACCGTGGCGACCAACGCCCGTACGGTGAAGTAGCCGTCGGCGGGCAGCAGCACCGTGTCGCCGGGGCGCAGCGTGGTCAGCAGCAGTGCGGTGATCGCCGCCTGGCCGCTGGCGAAGACGAGGGTGTCACCGCCTTCCAGGTCCCCGATGGCGGTTTCCAGCGCCCGCCGGGTCGGGTTGGTCTCCCGGGCGTAGCCGTCGCGGTCCGGTGCCGGCCCGGTCACCGGGTCCAGGTGGTACGGGGCGGCGAACACCGGGCCGGGCAGGAACGGCTGGCCGGGCGTCGGCTCGGGCAGCCCGGCGCTGACGCACCGGGTGCCGTCGCCGTACCGGATGCCGTCGCCGTACCCCGGGTCGCGGGAGGTAGCGTTCATGGCCTTCATCCTGGCCAAGGTCGCCGGCCGGCGGCAGGGCCTATTCCGGTTTCGTGGCCCGCGTCATCAGCAGCGTCAACGCGGTACGCGGGTCCAGGCCCTCGTGGCAGATCCGTTCCACCTGTTCGGTGATCGGCATCTCCACCCCGTGGGCGCGGGCCAGGTCCCGGATGGACAGGCAGCTCTTGACCCCTTCGGCGGTCTGCCGGGTGGCGGCCTGCGCCTGTTCCAGGGTCTCCCCCCGGCCCAGGTGTTCGCCGAAGGTCCGGTTGCGGGACAGCGGCGACGAGCAGGTGGCGACCAGGTCACCGAGGCCGGCCAGGCCGGCGAAGGTCAACGGGTCGGCGCCGAGCGCCACGCCGAGCCGGGCGGTCTCGGCCAGCCCCCGGGTGATCAGGGTGGCCTTGGTGTTGTCGCCGAGGCGCATCGCGGTGGCGATGCCGTACGCCAGAGCGATCACGTTCTTGACCGCCCCACCGAGTTCGCAGCCGATCACGTCGTCGTTGGTGTAGGGCCGCACGTACGCGGTGAGCATGGCCTGCTGCACGGCGGCGGTGCGGTCGGCGTCGATGCCGGCGACGACGCTGGCCGCCGGCTGCTCGGCGGCGATCTCGGCGGCCAGGTTCGGGCCGGAGACGACGACGACCCGGTCCTCGCTCACCCCGGCGGTCTCGACGATCACCTCGCTCATCCGCTTGGTGGTGCCGAGTTCGATGCCCTTCATCAGGCTGATCAGGGTCGCGTCGGGGCCGATGTGCGCGGCCCAGTCGCCCAGGTTGCCGCGCAGGGTCTGCGACGGTACGGCGAGCACGACCAGGTCCGCACCCTTGATCGCCTCGGCGGCGTCGCTGGTGGCGGTGACCCGCTCGGGTAGCCGTACCGCCGGCAGGTAGTCGGGGTTGGTGCCGTACTCGCGGATCGCGGCGGCGACCTTTTCGCGGCGGGCCCAGACGACGACGTCCGAGCCGGCGTCGGCGAGGACCTTGGCGAACGCGGTGCCCCAGGAGCCGGCACCGAGGACGACGGCCCGGCGGGTCACTGACCCGGCTCCGGGGCGGTCGAGTCCGGTGCCTTGACGGTCCGGCCGTTGCGGCGGACCACCGGTGTGTACAGCGGTGGTGCTTCGGCGCCGCGCAGCTCGGCGACCATGTCGCGCAGCCGCAGCATGATCGTTTCGGTCATCTCCTCCAGCACCGCCCGGGTGGGTTCGGCACCCATCCAACGACTGAGGTCGATCGGTTCGGCGGCCCGCAGGGTGACCGGCCGGCGCGGCAACAGGTTGAGCTTCCTGGTCCGTGGGTCGTACATGTTCTGCGGACCCCACATCGCCACCGGCACCACCGGTGCCCCGGTGGTCAGGGCGAGCCGGGCCGCGCCGGTCTTGCCGCGCATCGGCCACAGGTCCGGCTCCCGCGACGTGGTGCCCTCCGGGTAGATGACCACGGCACCGCCCTCGTTGACGCCGTCGATCGCCGCCTCCAGCGACTTGATCGCGTCGACGCTGCCCCGGTGCACCGGGATCTGCCGGACCTTGAGCAGCCAGGGGCCGACCACCGGGATGGCGAAGAGGCTGGACTTGCCGAGGAACCGCGGCCACCGGCCGGCGTCGTAGACGAAGTGCGCGATGGCCATCGGGTCGGCGTGCGACATGTGGTTGGCGACGATGATCACCCCACCGGTACGGGGGATGTGCTCCATCCCGGACCAGTCCCGCCTGGTCCAGATGGTCAACGTCGGTTTGATCACCATCACGACGAAACGTCGCCAGAAGCCCAGTTTCCGCCGCGCCACCCGTTGCCTCCTCGTGCCCGCCCGCTCGCCTGCCACCCGACCGCCGCCCGTGCCGATCGTTGCAGCGAATCATGCCTTGTCGGACCCGGCCAGAGCCAACACGAGCCCAGCCGGCAGGATGGAACCCGTGCAGGAGGCGACCTGGTCGGTGGTGCTGCCGGTGAAACGGCTCGCCGCAGCCAAGAGCCGGCTGCGCGGGGCGCTGACCGGCGTACCGCATGAGGAGCTGGCCCTGGCGTTGGCGCTGGACACCGTCGCGGCGGTGCTGGCCTGCCCGGTGGTCGCCGAGGCGGTGGTGGTGACCGCCGATCCGGTGGCTGCCGCCGCCCTGGCGGCGCTCGGGGCGCGTACCGTCGCCGAACCCGACCCTGGTGGTCTCAACGCCGCGCTGACCCACGGCGCGGCGACCGTCCCGGCCGGCCGGCCGGTGGCCGCACTCACCGCCGACCTGCCGGCGCTGCGCCCGGCGGAGCTTGCCGCCGCGCTGCGGGCCGCGACGTCGCCCGCCGCGGCGCGGCAGCCGGCGGACACCGGGCAGCCCGCGGCGGTCGGCCGGTGGTTCGTGCCCGACGCCGACGGCACCGGTACGGTGCTGCTCGCCGCCGCCGACGCCGCCACGCTGCACCCCCGCTTCGGCCCCGGCTCAGCCGACCGGCACGCCGCGTCCGGGGCCCGCCGCATCGGCGGCACCGGGGACACCGGCACCAGCGGCACCGGCGGGGCTGCCTGGCCCACGCTGCGCCGCGACGTGGACACCGCCGACGGCCTCGCCGACGCGGCCCGGCTCGGCCTGGGCCGGCACACCGCCGCGCTGTGCCGGGCCGGGTACCGTGCTGGCAGGCGCCCCGAAACGGTGGGCTGACATGCCGGGGACGGTGATCTGACGTGCAGGGCACGGTGGCGACCTTCGATGCGGCGACCCGCAGCGGTACGGTGCTGCTCGACGACGGCAGCGAGCTGACCTTCCCGGCGGCGGCGTTCGACGCCTCCGGGTTGCGGCTGCTACGACTGGGACAACGGGTACGCATCGAGCAGGACGGGACGGGACGCGTTAACCGCGTCACGTTGCCCACATTTGACTGACCCAACCCGGGGCAAATTCATACCGCGTTCATCGTGATCAGGTCATGATTACCTGGTGACGCCCGCCCCCTCCAGGCGCGCCGCCGCCCGTCCGCGCCGCGCCGCCGCAGACCAGCCCGCCGACGCCGACGCGGCCACACCGCCGCAGACCAGGTCGACCCGGCCGAGCCGACGCCGTACGGCGAACGGTACCGGCCGCACGTCGACCAGCGCCGATCCGACGCCAGCGGCGGAGCCGGCCAGGTCGCCGGAGCCGACGCCGGCGGCCGATCCGACGCCGGAGCCGTCGCCCGCCGTCGAGCCGGCGGACGGGACCGTCGAGCCGGTGGACGACGGCGTCACCCCCGTCGCCGACGGCGCCGAGCCACTGGACGCGGCCGTGGAGCCGGTGGAGACCGCCACCATGCCGGCCGACGACACCAGCACGCCCAACGGTGCGGCCGAGGCGGACCCGTTGCCGAGCGACCGGTTCCTCAACCGGGAGCTGTCCTGGCTCGACTTCAACTCCCGGGTGCTGGAGCTGGCCGAGGACCCGCAGACACCGCTGCTGGAGCGGGCCAAGTTCCTGGCGATCTTCGCCAGCAACCTCGACGAGTTCTTCATGGTTCGCATCGCCGGGCTCAAGCGCCGGCTGCAGGCCGGCCTGCCGGTACGCGGCGGCGACCGGCTGCCGCTGCGTACCCAGCTGGAGCTGATCGCCGTCAAGACCGCCGGGCTGGTCGCCCGGCACGCCCGCTGCTTCACCGACGAGGTACGGCCCCAGCTGGCCGCCGAAGGCATCCACCTGATCCGCTGGAACGACCTCACCGCCGGGGAACGGGAAGGGCTGCGCACCTACTTCCGGGAACACATCTTCCCGGTGCTGACCCCGCTCGCCGTCGACCCGGCGCACCCGTTCCCGTACATCTCCAGCCGGTCGCTGAACCTGGCCGTCGCGGTCCGCGACCCCGACGGCGGCCCGGAGCTGTTCGCCCGGGTCAAGGTGCCCAACAACGTGCCCCGGTTCGTGGTGGTCAGCCAGGAAGGTCAGGGCGGCCGGTTCCTGCCGGTGGAGGACCTGATCGCCGCCCAGCTCGGGCAGCTCTTCTCCGGCATGCAGGTCGTCGAGTGCCACCTGTTCCGGGTCACCCGCAACGCCGACTTCGAAGTCGACGAGGACCGCGACGAGGACCTGCTGCAGTCGCTGGAACGGGAACTGGCCCGCCGCCGGTTCGGCCCGCCGGTACGCCTGGAGGTCGCCGCCTCCATCTCCGACCACATGCTCGACCTTCTGGTACGCGAGCTGGACATGGACAGCCACGACGTACTGCGGGTGCCCGGCCTGCTGGACCTGTCCGCGCTGTGGCAGGTGTACGAGAGCTCCGACCGACCCGACCTGAAGGACCGGCCGTTCGTGCCGGCCACCCATCCCCGGCTGGTCGAGGGCGAGGTGCCGCGCAGCGTCTTCGCCACGCTGCGCGACGGCGACATCCTGGTGCACCACCCGTACCACTCGTTCTCCACCAGCGTGCAACGCTTCATCGAGCAGGCCGCCGCCGACCCTCTCGTCCTGGCGATCAAGCAGACGCTGTACCGCACCAGCGGCGACTCCCCCATCGTCGACGCGCTGATCGAGGCGGCCGCCGCCGGCAAGCAGGTCGTGGTGCTCGTCGAGGTGAAGGCCCGCTTCGACGAACAGGCCAACATCGGCTGGGCACGGATGCTGGAACGCGCCGGCTGCCACGTCGTGTACGGCCTCGTCGGGCTGAAAACCCACTGCAAGACAGCCCTGGTGGTCCGGCAGGAAGGCAACCAGATCCGCCGCTACTGCCACATCGGCACCGGCAACTACCACCCGAAGACAGCCCGGCTGTACGAGGACTTCGGCATGCTGACCGCCGACCCGGAGGTCGGCGCCGACCTGACCGATCTGTTCAACGTACTGACCGGCTACAGCCGGCAGACCGCGTACCGGCGGCTGCTGGTCGCCCCGCACGGCGTGCGCAGCGGGCTGATCGAACGCATCGAACGCGAGGTCGCCCACGTACGGGCCGGCCGCCCCGGGCTGGTGCAGTTCAAGGTGAACTCGCTGGTCGACGAGGAGATGGTGGATGCGCTGTACCGGGCCTCGCAGGCCGGCGTACAGGTCGACCTGCTGATCCGGGGGATGTGCACGCTGCGGCCCGGGGTGCCGGGGCTGTCGGACAACATCCGGGTACGGTCGATCCTCGGCCGGTTCCTGGAGCATTCCCGGGTCTTCCGGTTCGGCAACGACGGCGACGCCGAGTTCTGGATGGGCTCGTCGGACCTGATGCACCGCAACCTGGACCGGCGGGTCGAGGCGCTGGTGCAGGTGACCGACCCGGTGGCCCGCGCCGAGTTGGAGCGGGTGCTCGCCGAGTCGTTCGACCCCGAGTGCGAATCGTTCGAGCTGCACCCCGACGGCACCTGGACCCGGCACCACTCCACCGACGGGCGACCCCTGGTCCACCTGCAGGAACGCCTGCTGCGCCGGTTCGTCGGCGCCGCCAAGTAGCAGATCGGTACGGACTGTTCGGCGACGGTCCCGGTCAGCCGACGGCGCTAGGCTGGCCCGATGGTGGAGGAGGAACGCAAGTACGAGGTCGACCCCGGATTCGCCGTACCGGACCTGTCCGGCTGCCTGCCCGACGGCGGGCGGCTGGTGGAGCTGCCGGCGGTGAAGCTGACCGCCACCTACTACGACACCCCGGACCTGCGGCTGGCCCGCGCCGGGGTGTCGCTGCGGCACCGTGTCGGCGACACCGAGCCGTGGACGGTGAAGCTGCCGGCCGACGCACCCGGCGTACGGCACGAGATCAGCCGGACCGGCAAACGCCGTACCCCGCCGCCCGAGCTGGTGTGGCTGGTCACCGCGTACTCGCGGGGGGCCGAACTGACCCCGGCCGCGACGGTGCGCACCGTCCGCACGGTGCTGGAGGTCCGCGACGCCGACGACGCGCTGCTGGTGGAGCTGGCCGACGACGCGGTGTCGGTGCTGGACGGCAAGACGGTCCGCTCGACGTTCCGCGAGGTCGAGGTGGAGTTCAAGACCGGCGACCGGCAACTGCTGGACCGGGTCGAGGCCGCCCTGGTCGCGGCCGGTGCGACCGCCGGCGGCTTCACCCCCAAGCATGTACGGGCGTTGGGCGCTGCCGCCGCCGGGCCGGCGGACCTGCCCCCGGTCGACGACCTGCCGGCCGAGCCGACCGCCGCCGACGTGGTGACCCGTGCCGTCCGCGACGACATCACCCGGATCCTGACGCACGAGGCGTTGGTGCGGCTGCACGCCCCGGTCGGCGACGACGACACCGCCGTGCACCAGATGCGGGTGGGCTGCCGACGGCTGCGCAGCGACCTGCGGACCTTCCGGGCGCTGGTCGACGCCGACTGGGCCGGCACGCTGCGCGAGGAGCTGAAGTGGATCGCCGGGGTGCTCGGCGGTGCCCGCGACGCCGAGGTGCTGCGGGAACGGCTCCGGCGGACCGCCACGACGGATCCGTTGGCGCCGCTGCCGGACGCGGCGGTGGGTCGCATCGACACGGCGCTGGCCGCCCGGCACGAGGCGGCACTGGCCGAGGTGGACGCGGCCATGCGCTCCGACCGGTACGTTGCCCTGGTGGAGATGCTGGTGCAGGCGGCCCGGGAGCCGCAACTGACCCGGGCGGCGGCCGGGCCGGCCGCGCAGGTGCTGCCCCGACTGGTCGCCAGGCCGTGGCGACGGCTGGCGTACGGCGGCAGCGGCGTCGACGGCGCCGCCGACCTGACGTTGGACGCCCCCGACGAGCGCTGGCACGCGGTGCGGATCAACGGCAAGAAGGCCCGGTACGCGGTGGACGCGGTCGCGCCGGTCGTCGGCGGTGGTGCCGCGAAGCTGGCGAAGGCGTTGTCGAAGGTGCAGAACCTGCTCGGCGAGCACCAGGACGCGGCGGTCGCCGCCGACACCTGGCAGCAGATCGCCGCCGACCATCCCGACGACCACGAGTTGGCGGTGACGGCGGGCCGGCTGGTGGAGCGGGAACGGACCGCAGTCCGGGCGGCCCGGGCCGACTTCGCCGATGCCTGGGACCGTGCGTCGACGCCGGGGCGGACGAAATGGCTGCCGTGACCGAGGTCCGCGCCGCCGGCGGCGTGGTGTGGCGCACCGACGACACCGGGGCGGTCGAGGTGTGTCTGGTGCACCGGCCCCGGCACGACGACTGGTCGTTGCCGAAGGGCAAGCTGGAGCCGGCGGAGCATCCGTTGGCGGCGGCGGTGCGGGAGGTCGGTGAGGAGACCGGGATCCGGGCGGTGCCGCAGGTGCGGCTGCCGTCGATCCGGTACACGATGCCCGACGGCAACACCAAGGAGGTCGACTACTGGTCGATGCGGGCGGTCGATGAGCCGCCCGGGCCGGTGCCGGACGAGGCGGCCGACGAGGTGGACGAGGTCTGCTGGCTGCCGCTGCGGCAGGCCCAGCAGCGGCTGACGTACCGGCACGACGTGGGGGTGCTGCGCGGCTTCGCCGACCTGCCGCCGGTGAGCGTGACGCTGACGTTGGTGCGGCACGGGCATGCCGGCAGCCGGGACACCTGGTCGGGTCCGGACAGTGCGCGGCCGTTGGACACCGCCGGGTTGCGCCAGGCGCAGGCGTTGGCCGCGCTGCTGGCGTTGACCCGACCGGACCGGGTGCTGTCGGCCTCACCACGGCGCTGCGTACAGACGGTGGCTCCGCTGGCGGCGGCCCTGGACCTGCCGGTCGAGGTGGACGGTGTCTTCGACGAGCCGGCCGCCGGCCAGGACCGGGCGGAGGTCGCGTTGGCGGCCGCCGGGCGGCTGACCGAGCTGGCGACGGCCGGTACGGCGGCGGCGGTCTGCAGCCAGGGCACGGTGATCCCGGCGGCGCTGACCATGCTGAGCCGGCGGGCCTCGGCGGACTACCGGACGGCGAAGGGCGGCGGGTGGCTGCTGTCGTTCGCCGGGGACCGGTTGGTCGGCTCGGACCAACTGTAGACGCGGTGGCGCGGCCGAGGCCCGCTCGGTACGCGCGAAGGCGCCCACCACGTTGCCGTGGCGGGCGCCTTCGTCCCGACGGTGTCCGACCGGTGCGGCCGGTGGCGTCAGCGGGTGGTTTTGCGGGGCGTCGACTTCTTCGCCGGCGCCTTCTTCGCGGGTGCCTTCTTGGCCGCCGTCGACTTCGCCGCCGTCGACTTGGTGGCGGTGGACTTCGTCGCGGTCGACTTCGTCGCGGTCTTCTTGGCCGCCGTGGACTTCGCCGCCGTGGACTTCGCCGCGGTCGACTTCGCCGGCGTCGACTTGGCCGCCGTGGTCTTCTTGGCGGTGGCGGCGCTGGCCCGCTTCGCGGGAGCCTTGGCGGCGGTCGACTTCGCGGCGGAGCTGGTGGACTTCGCCGCGCCGGCCCGCGCGGTGGTGGCCTTGGCCGTGGTGGACCTGGCGGCGGTGGCCTTGGGCGCCTTGCCGGCAGCCACCATCTCCTTGAAGCCGGCGCCCGGCCGGAAGACCGGCACGGAGGTCTTCTTGACCTTCACCGACTCACCGGTACGCGGGTTGCGGGCTGTTCGTGCCGCCCGGACGCGCTTCTCGAACACCCCGAAGCCGGTGATGCCCACCCGGTCGCCCTTGGTGACTGCCGCCTGGACCTCGGCCAGGACGGCGTCGAGCGCGGTCGTCGCCGTCTTGCGGTCCCCCAGGCGAGCCGCGAGCGCGTCAATGAGCTCTGCCTTGTTCACGAGTTCCCTCCCGTAGTGCAACTGGACTCAACGAGCCATTCTGCGCGCACGGTATGCCCTGTACCGGCAGGACACAAACATCTACGGGAAAAAAGTCCTTGTGTCGTAACGGATTCGCCCCCATCCGGTGCCCCGGACCGGCCGGTTGGTAGTAGCCGGACGGTTGGTGGGCCATCGGATGGGGGCGGAATCGGCGTCCTGGAAGTCCTTGGCAGGGCCTCGCCGATGGCCTCGACAGGGTCTCGGATGTGCCCTGTCGAGGCGGTGTCGGCGCTATGCGACGACCGGTTTGAAGGGCAGCCGGTGCTTCTCGTACTCGGTGATGTCGGACTCGTGACGCAGGGTCAGTCCAATGTCATCGAGTCCTTCCATCAACCGCCAGCGGCTGAAGTCGTCGATCGGGAACGACCAGCTGGACCCCCCGGCCCGAACCTCGCGGGCACCCAGGTCGACGGTGACCTCGGCGGTCGGGTCCGCCTCGACGAGCGCCCACAATTCCTCAATGGCGGGCATTTCCAGCTCCACCGGCAGGAGCCCTTCCTTGAGGGCGTTGCCCCGGAAGATGTCGCCGAAGCGCGGCGACAGCACGGCGCGGAAGCCCCAGTCGCGCAGGGCCCACACGGCGTGTTCACGTGATGACCCGGTGCCAAACTCGGGTCCAGCGACGAGAACCGATGCCCCCGAATACGAAGGATTGTTCAGAACGAATTCCGGGTCCTCGCGCCAGGCATTGAACAGCCCGTCGGCGAAGCCGGTCCGGGTCACCCGCTTGAGGTACACGGCCGGGATGATCTGATCCGTATCTACATTGGATCGGCGAAGCGGGACGGCAGTCCCGGTATGCACGGTGAACTTGTCCATGTCGTGATCCCGTCTAGGTCGGTGCGGTCGGTCGCCGGTCAGTTGAGGTCCGCCGGCGCGGCCAGCCGGCCCACCACGGCGGTGGCGGCGGCCACCGGCGGCGACACCAGGTGGGTACGCCCGCCCCGGCCCTGCCGGCCCTCGAAGTTGCGGTTCGAGGTGGACGCGGACCGCTCTCCCGGCTTGAGGGTGTCCGGGTTCATCCCCAGGCACATGGAGCAGCCGGCGAAGCGCCACTCGGCACCGGCGTCGGCGAAGACCTTGTCCAGCCCTTCGTTCTCGGCCGCCTCACGGACCTTCGCCGACCCGGGCACCACGAGCATCCGTACGCCGTCGGCGACCTTGCGTCCGCGCAGTACGTCGGCGGCGGCCCGCAGGTCCTCCAGCCGGCCGTTGGTGCAGGAACCGACGAAGACCACGTCGACGGCGACGTCGCGCAACGCGGTGCCGGGCCGCAGGTCCATGTACTCCAGGGCGCGTCGGGCGGCGACCCGCTCGGCGTCGGTGTCGAACTGCTCCGGGTCCGGCACGGCGGCGCTGAGCGCCGCGCCCTGCCCCGGGTTGGTGCCCCAGGTGACGAACGGGGTGATCGCGGCGGCGTCGAGGACCACCTCGGCGTCGAACGACGCGCCCTCGTCGGTGGCCAGACTGGACCAGTACGCCACCGCGGCGTCCCAGTCGGCCCCCTGCGGTGCGTTCGGCCGGCCCTTGAGGTAGGCGAAGGTGGTCTCGTCCGGCGCGACCATGCCGGCCTTGGCACCCCACTCGATCGACATGTTGGCCACCGTCATCCGGCCCTCCATGGAGAGCTTGCGGATCGCCTCGCCGCGGTACTCGACGATGTGACCACGGCCACCGCCGGTGCCGACCTGGGTGATCAGCGCCAGCACCAGGTCCTTGGCGGTGACGCCGGGGCCGAGTTCGCCGGTCACGGTGACCGCCATCGTCTTCGGCCGGGCCTGCGGCAGTGTCTGGGTGGCGAGCACGTGCTCGACCTCACTGGTGCCGATACCGAAGGCCAGCGCCCCGAACGCGCCATGGGTGGCGGTGTGCGAGTCGCCACAGACGATCGTCATGCCGGGCTGGGTCAGGCCCAGCTGCGGGCCGATGACGTGCACGATGCCCTGGTTGTCGTCGCCGAGGGCGTGCAGCTTGACGCCGAACTCGGCGCAGTTGCGGCGCAGCGTCTCGATCTGGGTACGCGAGGTCGGGTCGCTGATGGTCAGCAGGTCCCCGCGTCGGCTGTTGAACGCCGGATCGGCGTACCCGGTCGGGGTGTTGTGGTCCTCGGTGGCCAGGGTCAGGTCGGTACGGCGTACCGGCCGGCCGGCCATCCGTAGCCCGTCGAAGGCCTGCGGGCTGGTGACCTCGTGCAGCAGGTGCAGGTCGATGTACAGCAGATCCGGCTCGCCCGCGGCGGATCGCACCACGTGCGCGTCCCAGACCTTCTCGGCCAGGGTCCTGGGCGATGTCGGCTTCGAAGTGGCTCCCACCATCTGGACATCCTAAATTCTGGGAGGTATGTTTCGGCTTGTGGGACACAGTATGAGCGGTGTCGGCGTTCTCGACAAGGCGGTGGTCATCCTCGCGGCCTGCGTGGACGGCGCCAGCCTGGCCGAACTCGTCGAGCGGACCAAGCTGCCCCGGGCCACCGCGCACCGGCTGGCCCAGGCACTGGAGATCCACCGGATGCTGGTCCGGGACACCCAGGGGCGCTGGCGACCCGGCCCGCGACTGGGCGAGCTGGCCAACGCCGCGCCCGACGTGCTGCTGACCGCCGCCGAGCCGTTGCTGGCCGCGCTGCGCGACGCCACCGGCGAGAGCGCCCAGCTCTACCTGCGCCGCGCCGACGAGCGGATCTGCGTGGCCGCCGCCGAACGGGCCAGCGGGCTGCGGGACACCGTGCCGGTCGGCTCGGTGCTGCCGATGACGGCCGGCTCCGCCGCCCAGATCCTGCTGGCCTGGGAGCCCCCCGAGGCCGTCATGCCGCTGCTGCCCCGCTGCAAGTTCACCGGCCGTACGCTGGCCGAGGTGCGCCGACGCGGCTGGGCACAGAGTGTCGCCGAACGCGAGGCCGGCGTGGCCAGCGTCTCCGCCCCCATCCGGGACCGCACCGGCCGGGTGATCGCCTCGGTGAGCGTCTCCGGGCCGATCGAGCGGCTCGGCCGCCGACCGGGTGAACGGCACGCCATGGCTGTCGTCCGCGCCGGGCAGCGCCTCTCCGGCCTCTGAGCACGGACCCCCCGACGATCTTGCACTTATCGTTGGACAATTCGGGCAAATACTCTCGATAACTGCAAGATCGTCGGTAGAGTACGGGGGGCGCAAGCAAAAGGCACCCTCAGCAAGTGAGGGTGCCTGCGCACTGTAGCCCCGACCGGATTCGAACCGGCGCTACCGCCTTGAGAGGGCGGCGTCCTGGGCCGCTAGACGACGGGGCCAGAACCACGATGTTGCCAACTGCCGATACTGCCTGGCGGTGGGAAACTTCCGTTTCCTGCCGCCTCGCCCTTTCGGACGTGGTGCCGAACTCTAACAGAGACCAGCGTTCCGATGCCATCCGGGTTGTCCGGCAACGGTTGCTGGGGTACCAGGACTCGAACCTAGACTAACTGAACCAGAATCAGTCGGGCTGCCAATTACCCCATACCCCATCGGTGCTTGCCGCACCGGGACAGAACTCTACCTGACCCCATGGTGCGCGCCAAATCGGGTTACCGCAGCGGTTTGCCTCAGTCGCCGGCGACGACCGGGTTGGCCAGCTCGCCGATCCCCTCGATACGCACCGACACGGTGTCTCCGGCGGTCAGCTCGCTCACCCCGGCCGGCGTGCCGGTCAGGATCACGTCGCCGGGCAGCAGCGTCATCACGTGTGACACGTACGACACCAGGGTCGGCACGTCGAAGACCATCTGCTTGGTCCGGCCGAGCTGGCGTACCTCCAGCTGCTCCGGGTCGCGGCCCACCTCGCAGCGGACCTCCAGGTCGCCGACGTCCAGGCCGGTGACGATCCACGGCCCGAGCGGGCAGAACGAGTCGAAGCCCTTGGCCCGGGTCCACTGCCCGTCCGACCGTTGCAGATCGCGGGCGGTGACGTCGTTGGCGCAGGTGTAGCCGAAGATCGCCCGCTCGGCCGCCGCCCGGTCCGCGCGGCGGGCCCCCGGCGCACCGATCACCACCGCCAGCTCGGCCTCGTGCTCCACCTGCCGGGACTGCGCCGGCAGCCGGATCGCGTCGCGCGGGCCGATCACCGACGTCGACGGCTTGAGGAACAGCAGCGGCTCGGCCGGCACCTCGGCGCCGTGCTCGGCGGCGTGGTCGGCGTAGTTGCGTCCGACACAGACCACCTTGCTGGGCAGGATCGGCGACAGCAGCCGCACGTCGGCCAGCGCCCACCGCTGCGACGTGAAGGTCAGCTTGCCGAACGGGTGGCCTTCGACCTCGGCGACCGTCAGCGCCTGTGGGCCGGCCCCCGGCTCACCTTCGACGATCCCGAACGACATGCCCTTGTCATGGGCGAAACGAGCGATACGCACCCGGTCAATCTATCGCCCGTCCGGCGTAACGCCACGGTCGGTCACCACGGCGGGGCGCGAACGTAGCACAGGTCACCGGATCCGGTGGCGGATCCGCCCTTCTCTCGGCCAGGTGGCCGGTGGCCGCCTACCGTTCGGGTCGGGGGCAGGGATCGTGATGCTGATGTCGTGGTGGCAACGGGGGGTCGCTGGCGGTACATTGACCGCCGCGTTGACCCTCGGTGGGGTGGTGCTCGGTCCGCCGAGCGGTGGGTGGGCCCAGCCGACCCCGCAGGCTCCGGATCCGGAGCTGGTCGCGGTGACCATCAACGAGGTCGGCCAGAGCGCGCCGACCTACCAGGTCGAGGCGATCAACCGTACGGTGGCCCCGGTCGACGTCACGGTGCGCCTGGGGGTGCCGGACGGCACCTCGGTGGCCACCGTCGGCTCCGGCGGGCGCGCCGACGGTACGGAGATCACCTGGCAGCTGAGTCTGCCGGCCAGCGGCGGCGAGTCGGTGAACGCGTCGTTCCGGCCCGGCGGCACCGGGGCGGCCCAGAACTTCCCGGTCTGCGTCTACCAGCGGGACACCGCACGCCCGTACGACTGTGCGGTGGCCCGCTGGACGCCGTCGGCCGGCCTCTCCGCCGCCGACGGTGCGTGGTGGCAGCGACCGTCGGTGCCGCTGCTGGCCGGGCTGGGCGCGCTGGTCGTCGTCGCGATGGTCGGGTACGGCTGGCGTCGGCGGCTGCAGGAGCACCGGGTGGACCGGCGTCGGGTCGTCACCACCGGCCGTCGACGGGTCCGGTTGCCGTCCACGCCGCCGCCGGCCCCATCGCCGTCACGCCGCTGGCGGCCGTCGATACCGATGGTGTTCGGGCTGCTGATCGCGATGTTCACCGGGCTCGCGGTGGCGGCGGTCCGGGGGGCCACGTACGGCTCGGAGGTGCTGGACCAGGCCAACCAGGTGCCCAGCGGCTGGATCGGCAGCACCGAGTCGGGTGGGTTCGGGGTCCTGCTGACCGAGACCGCCTTCGAGTTCACCGTCTTCCGGATGGCCTGCGTACCGGCCGGTGGACAGGACCGGCGGTGCCTGGCGACGGTGGGTCTGCGTAACCGCAGCGACGAGGAGCAGTACTGGTACGCGCCGCTGCAGCGGGCCTACCTGCCGACCGGTGACTGGGTGGCGGTGGACGAGGCGGCGACCCGGCAGGAGAACGGCGGTAGGGACATCTTCGCCGCGCCGATCCCGGCCGGTGCCCGGCTGCTGGTGCCGTTGGCGTTCACCGTCAGCGGCGAGCTGATGCCGGAGCATCTGGAGTTGCGCAGCGGCGCCTTCTCCGCCGGCGTGGCGGTCCGCTGACCGTACTACTACGTAGAGTCACGCGCGCACGGGCAGACCAAGTAGCACCTGGCGGTATTCCTGTGAGGAATAATTATTCCTCACAGGAATACCGTTGCATCGCAGATAGACCAGGGACACCATACATTCGCGGCAGATGTCCAGAATCGTGACGTAACCCGGGCGGCGGTCAGCCGACCGGGTGCATCGCCACCAGCATGGCGAACCGGTGTCCGCCGGCGGAGCCCTCGCGAGTCGCGCTGGCCTCCTCGAAGCGGCGCATCAGACTCTGCAGCTCCTGGCGGAACTCGGCGATCCGGTGCTGCGGGATCTCGGCGACGCCCCGGCTGAGCACCATCCGCAGCGGGTCCGGCGCGTCGCTGCTGCCGGAGATCGTGCCGGCGGTGAGTCCGGCCTCGATCTCGTCCCGGGTCTGGTCGAGCAGCAGGGCGACGACCTCCTGGGCCGAGCCGGGTTCGTCACCGGAGCGGCGGTGGAAGGTGAGGTTGAGCTGGCCCGCGCCGTACTGCTTCTCGATGATGCCGTTGACCACCCGGGTGTCCCGGATGTGCAGCAGCTGGTGCTGCTCCAGCTGGTTGAGGTGGTAGTAGATCTTCGTCGGCGGGACGCCGACGATCCCGGCAAGCTCCTTCGCCGTCCAGGTCCGCTCCGGCTCCGACATGGCCAGCTCCAGGACCCGCATCCGGATGGGGTCCGCCAGCGCCTTGAGCGTGGCCACGTCCTCGATCATCCGGCTGCCCATCAGCTCAGTCACGGCAAACCTCCATTCAACCGACGTTCCACGGTTGATTCTAACCCGACGATTGACTTCTGTCCTTCGCTCAGGATATTTTGAACGTCAGTCGAATCTTAGCACCGCCTCACCTTCGCGACTCCTCATCCCCCTCACCGGAGGTTTACTGTGCCCACCAACCCGTTCTTCGCCGTCATCGCCGCCGTCGCCCTCGCCACCCCCGCCGCCGCGGCCGCCGTCGACGCCCAGTCCACCGCCGAGGCGACCGCCGAGGCCGCCGCCGAGCAGAGCCTGATCGCCATCGAACTGCCGACCGGCGACGACACCGGCGAGGTCGACAGCATCAACTTCGCCTGCGCCTTCAGCTGAACCGAAGGACCCGCCCCCGCAGCGGACCCGGAGCCGCCCCGCTCCGGGTCCGCTGGCGTTACGGCCCCAGCCCGCCCGCCGTTGCAGCCCGGCACGCCACCCGTCAAGACCTCCGAAAGGCCCGCCATGGCCCTGCCCAACCTCGTGCCCAGCCGCTACCTCGTGTTCAGCCCGACCGTCTACCGGCACCCCGGCGGCCGGCACCTGCGCGCCGTGTTCCACACCGGACGGGCCCGTACCCTGCTGCTCGACACCGACACCGTGCGGACCCTGACCGACGGCGACCCGGCCGGCCTGCCCGCCGACGAACAGCAGCGGCTCGCCACGCTCGGCGTACTCGTGCCGGCCGGCACCGACGAGGCCGCCGCCGTCATCGCCGCCGGTGAGCAGGAGGCCGCCACCACCCGGACCCGCCAGTTCGTGGTCATGCCGACCGCCTACTGCAACATGGGCTGCGGCTACTGCGGGCAGGAACACCGGCGGGACACCCCTGCTGCCCGACCCACCCGGCACCGCGAGACCATCGCCGCCCGCGTCGAACAGGCCATGGCCAGCGGCGACTACGACCGCGTCGTGGTGCGCTGGTTCGGCGGCGAACCCCTGATGGGGTACGCCGTGCTGCGCGCGTTGTCCGCCCGGTTCACCGCTGCCGCCGACCGGCACGGCGTCGCGTACTCGGCGCTGCTGGTCACCAACGGCGCCCTGCTCGACGCCCGCAAACTGCGGACCCTGCACCGCGACTGCCGGGTGGTGCAGATCGAGGTCACCATCGACGGCCCGGCCCCGGTGCACGAGGCGTCCCGACCCCTCAACAGCGGACAGGGCTCCTACGACCGGATCACCGCCGCGCTGCGCGGCGTCCTGACCGACCCGGACCTGGCCGGATTGCGGGTCACCGTCCGGACCAACGTCGGCACCCACAACGCCGACCAGGCGGACGCCTTCGCCGCCGCGATGCGCGACGCCGGGCTCGCCGACCCGCGCATCCGGTTCTACCCGGCGCCGGTGCATTCCTGGGGCAACGACGTCAGCGACGTACGGCTGCGCCAGCGGCACGCCGCCGACACCGAGGTGCGCTGGTACGCCGCCTACCTCGCCGCCGGACTGCACTGCCGGGTGCTGCCCAGCCAGCCGGTACGGGTGGTGTGCACCGCAACGTCGCGGCACAGCGAGGTCGTCGCCCCCGACGGGCATCTCTACTCCTGCACCGAACAGCCGCTGGTGCCCGGCTTCACCGGCGAACACCTGGGCACCGTGGACGACGTACCGCTCGGGCAGCTGCGCCCGCGAGGGCGCTACGACGACTGGTACGCCGGTCTGCGCGCCGGTGAGACCGGCTGCCGGTCCTGCCCGATCCTGCCGGTCTGCGGCGGCGCCTGCCCGAAACTGTGGCGGGAGGACAAACCACCGTGCCCGCCGCTGAAGGAGAACCTGGCCGCCCGGATCGACCTGCAGGTGCGCTCATCCGGGCTGGTCCCCGCCTGACGTCGGCGGACACCCCTCGCCGGACACCGGCGGAAACTCCCAGCGCAGCGCCAACTGCGCGGTCTGGAAGCAGCGCTCCGCCCGACCGTGCCCGGTCCGCTGGCTGACCACCCGGACCATTCCCTCCTCGGTGAGCACCCGCAGGTGGTAGTGCATCAGGCTGAAGGTGATGCCCAGCCGGTGGGCGAGCTGGCGCGCCGAGTAGGACTGCTGCGGTTCGGCGGTCAGCACACCGAGCACCTGCAGCCGGATCGGGTCGGCCACCGCCCGCAACGCGCTCACCCCGTCCAGCACCCGTACGGCGGCGGTGGTCGCGGCCGACTCCCCGCACTGGTGCGCCACACCGGGGTGTCGTGGCACACTGGAGTCGGCCCCCGACGTTCCCTGACGGTCGGGGGCTTCGCCATTGCCCCACCGGTCGGGGGCTTCGCCATTGCCCCGTCGCGCGGTGGCGGTCACGCCGCACCCGCCGGGAAACGCCCCACCGGCAGCAGGTAGACCAGCACGTCGTCGATGCCGTCCAGGCCGAGCAGCTCGTGGGCGACGTCGTCGTAGAAACCGCCGAACATGCCGAGCGCCAGCCCGGACGCCGCCGCCACCATCGCCAGGGTTTGCGCCAGGTGACCGGCCTCGGCCACGGCGAACCGCAGCGCCCGCATGCCGTACCGGTCCCGCAGCTCGCCGACCTGCACGTAGAGCCCGAGCAGGGCCGGCACCTCGGCCAGGTCGATCCCGCCGACGTCGAGGGCGTCGGCGCCGAACCACATCGACGACGCCGTCAGCTCCGGCACCGTCGGTGCCGGCCCGAGCCGCCACAGCTGCCGGTCGACGTCGTCGACGTGGTAGACCCCGGCGGCGACGCCGGCGACGTCGCGCGCGATCAGCCGCATCCGCGCCACGTACGTACCGCCGGCGCTCGGGTACGGGCGGTGGGCGTAGTCGTAGCGGTCCCCGCTGGGCAGCGGCACCTGGGCCCGATGGGTCACCCCGTGTGCGCTCCACACCAGAGCGCCCAGGTCGGCGGCGTCGACCGGGCCGGTCAGCCGCCCCCGACCGGAGACCCGCCGGCGCAGCACGTCTGCGAGTGCCACCCGCGGCGGGTCCCCGGCGGGCAGAGGAACCGGCCGACCGCCGAACCGGAACGGGGTCCCGCTCCGTTCCGTGGCGGATTCACGCGGCCTCTGCGTCTGCAACAGCCCCGGCAGGAACTTGCTTGCCTCCTGGTAGCGGCGGTCGGCCGCCGCCGCGCCGTCGGCGAAGAAGTCCACCGGCCCGGCCGGGGCCAACGCCGTACCGGCCACCAGCCAGCACACCGAGCGCTCCTCGTCGGGCAGGATGCCCAGCCGGTTGAACAACATGTGCAGCTGGGAGCCCCACACCCAGCGCCACCGCTGGTCGGCCGGGCCGTCGGCGGCCGACCCTTCCAGTTCCCGGCGCGCCGACCGGACCACCTGTGCCCAGTACGCCGCCGGGGACCGGTCCGGTTTCCCGCCCGCCGGCGTGCCTTCCCCGCCCACCAGCGCGACTTCCCCGCCCACCAGCGCGACGGTGCGGTCCCAGCGGCTACGCAACGCCCGCCCCTGGCTGGCGAGCACCCGCGCCGCCTGGCCCTGCACGGCGGCGGCCGGCAGCATCGCCACCTCGTTCTGCCACCGCCAACCGGCGGCGTGCCCGCGCAGCCAACGTGCCGCGCCCAACTCGTCGAGGCCCAGCGCGGCAGCGGTGGCGGTGGCCAGTTCGGCGGCCACGGACAGCCGGGCCGGGCCGGGCGGCACCGCGCCGACGATCCGGGCGGTGACCTGGCTGGACCGGCAGAAGACGTCCTCGGCGACGGGCACCGCCGGTGGGCCGCCGTACCGGGCGGTCTCCGGCTGGTAGGCGATCTCGCGGACCTCGCCGTGGGCGTGCCAGCCGGCGGCCGACCGGGCGGCATCGCCGCCGAGCCGCTGGTAGTAGCTGTCCCCGTCGAGCGCGAACACCTCGTACGGTGCCTGCGTGACCAGTGTCGACAGCTGCTCGCGCAGCCGTTCGCCGACGCCCGGCAACGGGTCCCGGATCCGGATCCGCAGGTGCGGACCGCCCTCCCAGTAGCGGATGTAGAACCAGTCGGCGATGCCGCCGTCGGCGCGCAGCCGGTCCAGCAGCGGTGCCACCGTCGCCGACAGGAAGGTGTCCAGGTCGGCCGGTGCCCAGTAGACGAAGCAGTGCAGTCCCACCCAGGTACGGCGGACGGTGGCGGTCATGGTCGCAGCGGTCACAGCGGCACCTCCGGGTCGCTCAGGTCGTAGGCGAAGTCACGCACCCGCGACCGGCCGATCAGCAACAGGTAGATCAGGTCGTGCCCGGCGGGCAACGCGGCGGCGGCCTCGGCGGCGGCTTCACGGACCGCGCGGACCGGGCGGCAGAACAGCCCCGCCTCGGCGGCGGCGGTGCCGACGTGCTGGGCCAGGGCGCCGGCGGTGTGCAGCAGCCGCCGGTAGCCGACCGGGCCGTCGGCCCGGACCACCGCGCCGACGTCCGCGCTGACCAGCCAGGCCGCCGGCATGCCGGCGACGTCGACCTCGGTACGCGAATAGGTGTACGCCTGCTGCACCTGCCCGATCGCGTCCCCCGGCCGGGTCGGCACGACCGGTGTCGACGCCGTCGATGTGGCTGCTCCGGCAGCGGATCCCGCCGCTGCCGGGTACGCCGGGGCCGGCAGGTCGTACCAGCCGGCGGGCCGGTCGGTGACGTTGCCGACGGCGACGGTGTGCCGCAGGCCCGGCCAGGCGGCCGGGGATCCGGTCGGCGGCCGGTACGCGGCGGCGACCAGCCGGTCGAACACCGCCGCCGGCAGCGGCCTCGGGTCCGGGCTGAGCCCGCGCGGGCTCAGCCCGGAGCTGCGTACCGCCGGAGGACGGTGCCGCGACCCGGTGGCGGCGCTGGTCGGTCCGAGCTCGACGGTCAGCTGCCGGCCCTGCGTCCGTACGGCGGCCCGCAGCCCGTGCCCGGCGGCCGCCTCGACCAGTGCCCCGGCGACGTGCCCGGCTTCCAACGCGGCCAACGCGTCGGCGAGCCGGCCGTAGCCGGCCGGCAACCGGCCGGGGCGTTCCCACAGCACCAACCCGGTCGGCGCGGCCAGCGACATCGGCCCAGCCGACCCGACCGGCACCGCCGCCGGCACCGAACCGGGCCGCACCGGGTGCAGCCGCCCCCGTACCGGGTCGACCAGCCAGTCGGCGTCACCGCAGCGCACCGCCACGTCGACCAGGTACGCCGCCCGTGGCGACGGGTACGCACGGTGCTCGTTGAACCCGTTCCACGGCTCGTAGCGGCGCGGCGCCAACGCGCTGGTCAACACCTTGACCAGCCGGTCGCCGACCGCGCCGGTGGCGGCCAGCGCGGTCAGTGCGACGCCGCCGGGTGCGGCCGGGGCACGGTACGGCGGCGCCGGGCCGGGCCGGACGTCCTTGCCGGGTCCGTGCGCGTAGACGTCGGCGAGCACTTCGACGAGCTGACGGGACGACATGGCGACCTCACGGGAACGGGTGCGGGTACAGGGGCAGGTCGGCGTAGCGCAGCGGGGCCGGCAGCCGGCCCAGCTCGGCCGGGACCCGCAGCAGCCGGTCCAGACCACGGGTGCGGTGGTGCACGTGGCCGAACGTCATCGGCAACGTGCCGGGGACGATCACCTTCGCCGAGTGCAGCCCCAGCCGGTCGCGGGTCGACGGATCGGTCTGGTCGACCACGATCGTCTCCAGGCCGCGCGCGGCCCACCGGTCGACGGTCTCGCCGAGCAGCGCCGCCAGGTCGGTGACCGGGGCCGGGCGGCCCGGCCACACGTCCCGCCAGTGCGCCGGCGCCTCGCCGGTGAGCAGGAACTCGTACCGTTGCCGGGCCTGCGGCAGGGTGTTCACCGCGACGTGCTCCTCCAGGCCGGTGACCAGCCGGGGATCGTCGAACATCGCCTGCAGCCGGTCCGGGTCGAGGTGGCCGGGCTTGTCACGGGCCACTTCCGGCAGGCTGAACACGTCGACCACCGCCTCGGCGGCCGCCGAGCGCAGCGCCGCCCGAGGGTCCGGGTGGGCACCGGCGGCGAAGAACGCCTGCGGCGCGCCGCTGGTCGGGTCGCGGTGCAGCACCAGGGCCAGCACCGTCGGCACCTCGAGATCGTTGGTGGCGTCGAAGAACAGCAGGTCGTAGCCGATCGTGTCGAGCCGGTCGACCAGGTGCGGCAGCACCGGGTCGTCGTCGGGGACGGCGACCGGGCGCAGCGGGGTCCGCGCGTACCAGGCCATCAGGAACGCGTCGCGTTCGGCGACCTCGTACATGCCGTACAGGGCCGCCTCGACGGCGCTGTTGCCCAGGCCGCAGCCGTTGGAGCTTTCGTAGAGGAACCGGGCTCCGGCGCCGCGGTGCAGGCCCCAGTAGGCGACGTGCTCCGGCACCAGTACGGGGCGGCGGCGGCCCAGCGACCAGCCGTGCACCCAGCGGGTCCGGGTCTGCGGGGTGTAGGGCACCATCCGGAACGCCGGGTGGTCGTGATGCGCGGGGTCGTGCAGCCCGAGCCGGACCGGGTCGACCGCCCGGTCCGGGCCGAGGTCGGCGAAGGCCGCTTCGACGGCGGTACGCCGCCGGTACGGCCGCATCCCGGTGGCCCGTTCGACGGCTTCGAACAGGGCGACCCGCTCGGATTCGGCGAAGCTGCGGGCCCGGCCGTAGCCGGCTTCCCGGACCGGGGTGTCGCTGGCCAGTTCGCTGGTGCTCAACGCCATCGGTGACCGCTCGGTGCGGATCATGTGGGCGACGGGCCCGTGCCGCCAGTCGAACAGTTCGGCGCGCAACGCCTCCCGGGTGGTGCGCGGGTTGTCGCCGCGCAGCGAGTACGGGTCACCGGTCGGCGTGGCGGTGAGGGCCACCTCGGCACCGTCCGGGGTGTCCAGCGGCACCGGCCGGCAGACCCGGCAGCCCTGCCGGCGGGGCCGGACCCGGTGGCTGCTGACGGTGGCGTGGTCGGTGCGGACCGCCACCACGACCGCGTCGAACCGGGCCGGGTCGGTCAGTGCGTCGGCGACGGTGCCGGCCACCACCGGCAGCAGGCTCGGCGGGACGGTGCCGCCGAGGCGCAGCCCCGGGTCGCGGCGGGGCACCCCCGGTCCGAACACCCGCAGCCGGGCCGCCTCGGCGCAGGCCAGGCAGACGCTCGCGGTCGGGCGCAGCACCGGGCCGACCAGCACCAGACCGCCGTCGAGGCGGACCGGTACGACGGTCGCGGCGTGCCGCCAGGCCTGGTCGCTGAGCTTCGCGGCCAGGGCCGGGGTCCAGTCGTCGAGCAGGACGACCATGGTCGCGCCGGCGTCGATGTCGCAGGCCGTGGCCGCGTCGCGCACGGGCACCGGGTGACCGGCGAGGCGCAGGGCGTCCGCGAGCGCGGTGGCCGGGGTGGCAACGGTACGGGTCGACATGGTTCAGGCTCCTCGGCTCGCGGCGTCGGTGGTCCATTGGAAGCCCTGTGTCACGAACCCGGTGACGGCCAGCGCGTGGGCGACCGGATCCGGATCCAGGTCGGCGGGACCGGTGTCGGCGGGGTCCGGCACCGCCGGCCGCCCGGTCAGGGTCGCGCCCCCGGTGGTGAGCGCGGCCCGCAGCGCCTGCTGCAGCCGTTCCTCGTGGTCGATCACCCCGGCCGGCCAGTACCAGGTGTCGTCGGTCCACGGTGCCAGCTGCGGGTCGCCGGGCAGCCAGGTCGGTGCCGCGCCGGTCAGGCTGACCGGGCCGGTCGGTACCGCGACACCGGCGGCCCGGGCCTGGGCGACCCCGGTCGCGGCGAGCGCCGCGAGCGCCACCGCGTCGGCGGCGTCGGCCTCCACCGCCCAGGCCAACGGCCCGTCGTCGGTGACGATCTCGGCGTGCACCGCACCGGCGGGCAGTCGGTGGGCCACCACCCGCGCCGGTACGCCGAACCGCCGGGTCAGCGCCTTCCACCAGCGTCGGGCGGCCGGTGCGGTGGCCCATTCGGCCTCGGCCACCTCGACGGTGTCGAGCCGGTGGCCGACGGCGTGGACCAGCCGGCGCAGCGCGACCCCGGTGGCGTGCCGTG
The DNA here is from genome assembly GCF_049179175.1 of Solwaraspora sp. WMMA2101. Taxonomy (NCBI): domain Bacteria; kingdom Bacillati; phylum Actinomycetota; class Actinomycetes; order Micromonosporales; family Micromonosporaceae; genus Solwaraspora; species Solwaraspora sp. WMMA2101. Next base: position 1,427,430 of record NZ_JBMHMA010000006.1, read on the forward strand.
CGTCCACGCCGACCGCGGCCGCCGTCACCGACCGCGCCGCCGACAGAGTCGGCGTCGGCGTCGGCGTCAGTGCCGGCGTCGCCGGGTCGTCGCCGGGTCGTGACCCGTCGAGGCCCAGGTGGGCCTCGACGTAGCGCAGGGTGGCGTCGATCCGGGCCGCGTCGGCGGTGGCGGCGACCCCGAGCGCCGGGCCGGCCAGCGCCAGCATCGCCGGTAGCTGCGGCAGGTCGCCGGGCAGGGCCGCCGGTACCGGGCCGAGCACCGGGTCGCCCAGCGCCGCCAGACGCAGGCCGACCGCATCGATGTCGGCCGGGCCGCCGGGCAGCGGGGCACGGGCCGCCGGCAGCCACGGGTGGTACGTGGCCCGGACCGGGTCGAGCCGGGCGACCAGCGCGGCCGGGTAGTGCGGGCCAGGTGCGGCGGGTTCCCCGCCGGGCAGGGTGGCAGCCTCCTCGGCCGGGTCGGGCAGCCCGGCGACGGCGCAGACGATCCGGTGCGCGGCGGCGGCACCGACCAGCGCGGCCAACGCCGGAGCCACCGGATCGCCGTCGACAGCAGGGCCGTCGGTGTCCCGGGTCAGCCTGGTGGCGATCGCCGCGCTGTGCGCGGTCACCTCGTCGGGCGCCGCGACCGGGGTCACGTACCCGGTCTCCGCCAGGCAGCGGGCCGCGACCGCCGCGTCGCCGGCCCGCACGACGGTGTCCGCGCCGGTGCCGCCGGAGGGGTCGACGGTCAGGCCGGTGCCGGTCAGCGTCCGGGTCGCCGCCGCCGCCACCGGGCCGGTGCCGGCCACGGTCACCGTGGTCGACCGCAGCCGGTCCCAGGCCGCCGCCGGGTCGGCGGCCACCGACTCCAGCCAGCGGGCCAGGTCGGCCGGCGGCAGCCCGGGGTCGTCCCGGTCGCCCCAGCCGGACGGCACCTCGACCAGCATGTCGTGTTCGCGCAGCTGCTCCAGCAGCAGCCGGACGGCCCGGTCCACCTCGGGTCGCCGGACCGGGCGGGCCAGGCTCTGCGGGGACAGCCCGCCGGCGAGTTGCCGGGCGAGCAGCTGCCACACCTTCCACACCCCGGTGCCGCCGCTGACGGTGAAGCTCGACGACCAGCCCCGGACGTGTACTCCGGTGCCGGTCGGGGTGGCGAACACCACCGGTCGCAGCCGCACGACGGTCCCCGCCGCCGGCTGGGGGTCGTCGGCTGCGCCTGCCTCGGCAACCCCTGCGTCGGCGGCCGTGGTCAACGGCTGCGGGCTCATCACGCCACCTCCTGTGCCGTCGCGGCCAACCTGGTCAGGTAGCCGGTGATCCGTTGCTGCCAGGTGATTCCGGTGATCCGTTCGGCCGCCCGGCTGAGCAGGTAGGCGGCCAGGTAGCGCTCGGTCGGCTGCACGTCCAGCAGACCCAGCAGCAGGTAGAGCACGTTGGTGGCGAAACGGTAGGTGACGAACTCCCGTTCGTACGGGACCCGGTCGAAGTCGACCTGCCGCAGCAGCTGGTGGTACTCGCTGTACTCGGTGCGCTCCGAGTGCCAGCGGCGTACCGTGGCCGGGTCGCCGATCTGCTCGGCCCGCGCCAGGTACCGCTCCCCCGGCACCCGGGGCAGTTCACCCCGGGCGTACGCGGCCCCGGTCACCTCGGCGGCCCGCAGCGTCCACTGTTCCCACTCCCGCTCGGCCGGGTCGAGCTCCGGCCCCGCCGCGTCCGTCGTCGACGGCCCGGCACCGTCCGCCGCTGACGGCCCGGCACCGTCCGCCAGCCGGGCGACCAGGGCGGTCACCGGGTCGGCGGAGCGCTGCCACTGCCGGTCGAACACGGCCCGTACCCGACCGTCCGGGTCGTGGTGGACCAGGAACTCCTCCAGATGCGACAGGAACGACTGGTGGCCGCTGCCGAGCCCGAGCGGGTAGCGGCCGGCGTGCAGCGCCATCGCGGTCAGGCAGGTCCGTACCCGGGCGGTGGCGCTGTCGTCGGCGGGGGCCAACCGGTCGGCGGCGGCGGCGACCGCCGGCACCCCCAGGCGCAGCAGCGCGGCCCGGCACTCGACCGCCTCGGTGGAGCCGAACAGGGTCGCCAACGCGCGGTCGTCGACCGGCTCGACGCGGACGGTGTTATCCGGGTGGATCGGCGCGTACGGCGGCGGCACCAGCTCGATCCGGCCGGCCTGTTCGGCCTGGGCGAGCAGCTCGGCGACGCTGGTCCGCGCGGTGCTGGGCTGCTCGGCCAGGTGGCGGCGCAGCCGGCCGGCGACCGCGGTCGCGACCACGGCCAGCTCCGCCGCGCCGGCCGGGTCGGTGGCGGCCAGCCTGATCCGCAGGTGCGGTCCGTGCCGCCAGTGCCGTTCCAGGTGTACGGCGAGCCCCTGCCCGGCGGCCCAGCCGGCGGCCGGGAGCACCGCCGCGCGCAGCAGCGGCAGCTTGGTCGGCGAATGGTAGTAGGTGACGATGTCGAGGGCGTCAGTCATGGCCGCCCCACCCCTTCCGGTAGGTCTCGGCGACCAGCTCGACGACCCGCCCCTGCGGGTTGCCGACGCCGGGCACCGGCAGGGCCTCCTCGAACCGCACCGGTCCGTCGTGGCGGGCCAGCAGCCGGGGCAGGTTCCGCAGGTGCAGCGCGTTGTCGAGGTCGACGTACTGCGGTTTGGGCAGCGACAGGTAGCGCTGGTAGTCGTCCGGGCCGCCGCGCACGTCCACTCCGGCGGCGGCGACGAACACCTCGGCGGGCAGGCCGAGCCGGGCCCGCCAGGTGCTGACCGCGTCGAACGGCACGTCGCCGTCGGTCTCCAGGTCGGCCCGTAGCCGCTGCGCGGCGTCGGTGGGCAGCGTCCAGGAGCGCCGGCTGAGCACCAGGTCGTGGTAGCGCAGCCGGGTCCGGTGCCGGGCACCGGCCACCTCGCCGGTCGGCGCGAGCAGGCCCGGTCCGACCAGGCCGCTGCTGAGGTCGAAGTGCAGCGGTACGGTCCGGTCCGGCATCACGAACGGGACGAGGAACCCGAGGTAGAGCACGTCCAGGTCGGCGCCGGTGTCGTCGCGGACCAGCCGTACCTGGTCGGTCACCGGGTCGTGGCGCAGCCCGACCCGGTCGGCGAGCAGGTCGGCCCAGCGGCCGTCCTCGCCCACCTCGTGGTCGACCAGCAGCGGGTGCAGGTTGGCGTTGAACCCGGTGACCGGGCGGAACTGCGCCACCTGGGCGCGCGGGCCGAGGGTCGCCCGGATCTGCGCCGCCACCTGCGCCTTCGCCTGGGGTGCCAGCAGGTCGAGGAACCGGCTGGTGAACCGGCCCCAACCGGCGTACACGTGGTTGAGCACCAGCAGGTCGGCCCGCGCGGTGCGGGCCGGCTGGACGAAGTAGGCGTACGAGGCGGGTCGGGCGGTGACCCAGGCGGGCAGCGCCGCCGCCGCGTCGCGGACGAGGCCGTCCGGCAGGGTGAACTCGGCCGCGTCGGTCGGAGCCGCCGCCCGCAGCCGGGCCAGCAGGCCGGCCCGGGCCTCGGCCAGTTCCCGCAGCTGCGGGGTGACCAGGTCGGCGAACTCCGCCGCCGGGCTGATCGCCCCGGAGGGGGTGACCAGGTTGTACGCCCGCCACACCTGGCTCATCTCGGTGGAGAAGTCGGCGGCGCGCGGGCACCGCCCGCCGACGCCGTACCGGGCGACGAAGCGGTCCCGGACCAGCAGGCGCAGCGGCAGGTACTGGTCGAACAGCTCGACCAGCCCGGCCAGCGCGGGCAGCGCGTCGGCGGCGGCCCGGCCGTGGGACCGGCCCAGCCGCAGCGGTGTCCGCACCGCCACGTCCTCGGCCAGCACCGGTGCGTCGAACCAGGACAGTCCGACCGCCTGGTACGCGTTGCGCCAGGCGTCGCGCAGCGACGCCAGCGCGGCGGCCCGCTCGCCGGCCGTGACGGTGCCGAACCGTTCGGTCCGGGCGTCGATGTCGGCGAGCAGCGCGGCCAGGTCGGACCGGTCGTGCCGGCCGAGCCAGTCGGCGATGTGCCGCAGCGCCTGCGGGTCCTGCGGGTCGACGGGTTCGACGGCCAGCAGCAGCCCGGCGTCGAGGACCTGTCCGACGTAGCGGGTCGCGGCGGCGGCGGTACGCTGCGGGCCGCCGGGCAGTCGCCGGGCCAGCTCGGCGACCAGGTCACCGGGGGTGACCCCGGCCGGGCCGGCGGCCCGGGTCCGGTCGATCAGCAGCCGCAGCGGTCCGGTGCAGGCCAGCGAGACCTCTTCCTCCAGCACCGAGATGATCCGGTCGACGCCCTGCACCGGGCGGTCCCGGCGGAACGTCAGCTGGTCACCGGTGACGGTGATCGCGGCGGCCAGCCGGTGCGGCACGGTGTCGCGCAGGGCCGGTTCGGCCAGTACCGCGGCGAGCAGCCGGGCCAGCAGGGTCCGGTTGGCCCGGGCCACGGCCACCGGCGGGTCGGCGACCGCCGCCGGGTCGACCGGTGCCGTCGGGTCGGCTCGCGCCGTCAGGTCCGTCGTCAGGTCCGTCGTCGGGTCGGCCCAGTTGCCCCAGCCCACGTAGGTGAACCAGGACAGTGGACTGGTCTTGGCGGTCGCCCGCAACGCGTACCGCAGCGCGTTCGGTTCCGATTTGCGGGCCCGGCTGTCCGGGTGGGCGCCGGCGGCGGCCGCCCGGTCGATGCCACGCAGCAGGTCGGCACCGGTGAGGGTGACCGCCCGGCGCAGCGGCTCGGCGGCGCAGACCTCGGCCAGCGCGGCGCGTTCGGCACCGAGCGCGTCGGTGGCCAGGTCGACCAGTTCCGCCCGCACCTGCGCGGCCTGGCGCATCATCGCCAGCCAGGCCGTCAGGTCCGGCACCCGGTCCAGCAGGTCGCCGAGGGCGGCCAGGCGTTCCGGCCGGGGCAGTCGGCCGTTGTGCACGTCGCGGCGCAGCGGCAGCACCGCCTTGCGGTGGAACTCGGCCGGGTGGGTGTCGGCGCTGGCGTACAGCGCGTCGGCCAGCGGCGGGGCCAGGGCGGTGAGCCGCGTCCGCAGGTCGACCAGCTCCCGCAGGGCGGCCCGGAAGCGCCGGGTGGCGGCCGGGGTCGTCGGGTACGGCAGGGCGGCCAGCCGGACCAGCGCGTACGGCGCCAGCGTGGTGTCGATCGCCGACCGCCGGTCGGCGGTGGCCGGGACGACGGCGATTCCGGTCATCCGTACCGCACCCCCTCGTCGCGCCGGAACGCGGCGCGGGCGAGCAGGGCGAACAGCGCCGTCCAGCCCAGCAGCAGGAAGGCGATCCAGCTGGGTCCGATCAGGTGGTCGGCCCGGTCGATCAGCGCCAGCACGAAGTACTGGTACTGGTAGGTGGGCACGTACGGGACCACGGCGTGCAGCGCCGACGGCAGGTAGTCGATCGGCACGAACAGGCCGCCGAAGAAGGCCAGCAGCATGAACAGCAGGTTCGCCAGCATCATCGCCGGCTGCGGGGCGAGACGGTAGCCGATCGCCATGCCGAGCAGGCCGAACGGGATCGCGCCGACGACGACCGCGCCGAGCCAGACCGGCCAGGCCGCCAGGGGCAGCCGCAGGTCGGTGGTGACGGCGGCGACGATCAGCAGCGGAATCCAGCTGATCACGTTGAAGCCGAGCACGTAGACCAGCCGGCCGGCGAACCGGGTCAGCGGTGACAGCGGCAGCAGCCGGAGCCGCTGCTCCCACGGGTTCTCCCGGTCTGCGGCGACGCCGGCGGCCAGCGAGGCGACGGTGACGTTGAGGGTGGTGTAGAGCAGGAACGGGGTGATGGCGTACTCGCTGCCCAGGCCGAGACCGGCGTAGCGGTTGGCGTTGACCAGGCCGAAGAGCAGGAAGAACACCAACGGGAAACCCAGTGCCGGGGCCCAGTAGGCGGGCATCCGCAGCGTGTCGAGGGCGTGTGCCCGGGCGTGCAGCAGGACGAAGCGCATGTCAGGCCACCTCTTCGGCAACACGGATCGCGGTCCGGGCGACGGTTCCGGGGTCGGGGTCGGCGCTCCGGCTGATCGTGCGGATCGCCTCCTCCAGACCGACCCGCTCGACCCGAATTCCGGTGAACGGCACGTCGGCGCGGACCAGGGCCCGGACGGTGGCGTCCGGGTCGGCGGTGTAGATGTGGGTCCGGTTGCCGACGGTGGTCACCCGGTCGGCCGGGCCGGAGACAGCGATCGGCGGCAGCGGGCCGGCCACCTCGACGTCGACCAGGTGCAGCCCGACCTCGGCGACGACGTCGTCGACCGCACCGGTGCGGGCGATCTGCCCGCCGGCGACGACCACGACCCGCGTGGCGAGGTGTTCGGCCTCGGCCATGTCGTGGGTGGTGAGCAGCACGGCGCTGCCGCCGGCGGCGACGGCGGCGATCGCCGACCACAGTCCGTCGCGGCTGTCGGCGTCCAGGCCGGTGGTCGGTTCGTCGAGGAAGAGCAGGTCGGGGCGGCCGACGAGGGCGGTCGCCAGGGCGACCCGGCGGCGCTGACCGCCGGAGAGGGTGCCGCACCGCTTGCCCAGGAACGGGCCGAGTCCGAGCTGGTCGACCAGCTCCGCGCGGGGCACCGGGTGCGGGTAGTGGGCGGCGACGAGGGCAAGGGTCTCGGCGACGGTGAGCCGCCAGGGCAGCGCGGTCCGCTGCGGGGTCAGCCCCAGTCGGGCCTTGACCGGTACGTCGGCGGGGCTCGCGCCGAGCACCTCGACCCGGCCCGACGTGGGGCGGCGCAGGCCGGCCAGGATTTCGATCATTGTCGACTTGCCGGCACCGTTGGGCCCGAGCACGGCGGTGACCCCGGCCGGCACCACGACGGAGACGGCGTCGAGTGCGACCACGGCGCCGTACGTCTTGGTGACGGTGTCGAGACGGGCGAAGACTTCCACGAGCACTCCTTCGGATACGACGCGCGGAGGGGGCGCGGTGCGCCCCCTCCGCGTGACTGGCGTGACTCGCCCGGACCCGGGCTACCGGCAATCCCTGACACTGCCGGTGGCGCCCCGGTGGTGGGCGGGTGACTGGGTCAGTTCGCCTGCAGTTCGGCGTCGGCGCACGACGAGCAGCAGGAGCTGGCGCCGCAGCAGGAGCTGGAGCTGCAGCTCGACGAGCCGGAGGAGGCGCCGGTCTCCGGCAGAGCGGCCGAGTCGCGGATCGAGCTGACGGACAGTTCGTCGAGCTCGAGGTCTTCGACGTCGATGATGTCGTCGGACATGTGATTCACCTTTCGGTTGGGGTTCGCCCCGCAGGGTCGCGGGGTCGTCGGGTGGCCGGCGTCGACGGGACGCCGCGCCGGTCAGGTGACGTAGCAGCAGGAGCAGGAGGCTCGGCCACTGTCGCCGGCCGAGGACGCTCCGGTCTCGGGCAGTGCCACCGAGTCCCGCATCGCGGTGACGGTCAGTGGCCCGAGGTCCAGTCCGTCCACGTCGATGTCCAGGTCGTAGTCCTGGGTGGAATCCCAGGTCGTCGACAGTTCCGCCAACATCGCGCACCTCCTTGTCGGCCCGGGAAGCCGTTCGCTGGGCCGCTCCTTGACTTCCACCTGACGTTCTAGCTTCTTGCTGCGCTTGAGATTAGTTGAACGTCAAGGTTCGGTCAACCATTGGATCTGACTGAATCAGGGCAGGCGTCAGCGAGCAGACACGATTGGCGCAGAAAATTGGTAGAGAGCCGGAATTGTCAGCTCAGCTGATTGGGGGTAGCAAACTCGGCGGATCGGGCTATCCGCTCCACCAGTCGCTCGCGCAGCACCGCCGCCCGCGCGGCGAACTCCCGCTGCGCGGTGACGTACGCGGTACGACCCTGCGCCGTCTCGATGCGCACCGGCGGGTACCCCAGCTCCCGCAGGTCGTACGGACTGGCCCGCATGTCCAGATCGCGGATGTCACGGGCCAGCTCGAAGCAGTCCACCACCAGCTCACCGGCGACCAACGGGCTCAGCTGGTAGGCGTACTTGTACAGATCCATGTTGGCGTGCAGGCAGCCGGGCTGCTCGAAGTCGGCCTGGGTGGACCGCTGCGGGGTCAGCAGGTTCAGCGGCCGGGCCGCCGGGGTGAAGAACCGGTACGCGTCGAAGTGGCTGCACCGGATCCGCTGACTGTCGACGAACGCGGCGATGTCGGCCGGGCTCATCCGCAGCGGCCACCGGTGGTGACGCACCTCGGCGGCCGGCTGCCGGTACACCATCGCCCACTCGTGCAGCCCGAAACACCCGAAGTGCCCCGGTCGACCCGCCGTACGCACCAGCAGATCCCGTACCCGGGCGATCAGCTCGCCCCGACGGGCCAGCAGCCCGGCGGTGTCCACCGTGACCGCCGTACCGCCGGTCACCGGCACCGCCCGGTAGTCACGCCCCCAGGACGCCGGATCGGCCCCGGCGAGCAGCACCCCCGCGCCGGGGTGCCACCGACGCAGCTGCGCCGGTCGGTACGCGTAGTAGGTGAACAGGAAGTCGGCGACCGGATGCGCCTCGCCCCGGCGGCGGCGCTCCAGATGCCCGTCCACCAGCTGGTCGACGCGCGCGGCGTGCGCGTCGCGCCGACGGGTCCAGCTGACCCGGTCGAGCACCGTGTCGGTCACCCGACCAGGGTACGGCCCGGTCAGGTCACGGCCCGGCCCGGTCAGGCCCGGTCAGTCGGTCTCGTCGCCGTCGTCACCGGCATCGTCGTCGGTGCCGGGACCGACCCGCAGCAGCGCCTCACGCCGGCACAGCACCGTCACCTGGTACGACACCCCCAGGTTCGACCAGATCTCGCCCCGCAGGTGCAGACAGATCCCGACCCCCGGATCACCCTGCGGATGCTCGAAGAAATCCACCGACGGCTCGGCCAGCGCACCCACCAGCCCCTGGCTCTGCCGGGCGGTCGCCGCGACCTGCAGCAGCCCGGCGGTCACCTGGAACTCCACGTCGTCGAGGGCGTCGACGTCGTACCAGTGGGTGTCCGGCAGAAACAGCTGCGCGTCCACCGTACGGCGGGTGTAGTCGGGGCCGGTCAGTCCGCTGTCGGGTGCCGGGCGATCGCCGAGCCAGGCGGTCCCGGCGTAGTCGGTCCGCAGCCGCGGCGACCCGGTGTGCAGCTCGGTGACGAGGGTGTCGAGACGGGGCTGGGCGGCGAGATGGACGGCGGCTTCGATCACCCTCGGGACCCTAGCACCGACGCCGGATCCCGTGGTCCGTCCGGGGCGCAGTCCAGGGCCTGGTCCACGACCAGGTCCAGTGGGGTGGTCAGACCGGCGTCCCAGGCAGCGGCGAAGCCCGCCTCGCCGCAGCCGACGCGGGCGGCGGCGAGGGTGGCGTCCCGCCGGGCCTGCACCGCGACCGGCGCGACGAGTCCGTGCCGGCGACGCAGCGAGTCGACCGCTGCCAGGATCCGCACCGCCAACCCGGCGTCGTCGTCGACGATCACGTCGGCGACCGTCTCCAACGAGGTGGACAGATCGGCCCGGTCGCCGAGCTCGAACCGGCGTTCCAGGGCCGCGACGAACAACCGCAGCGCGCCGGGGCGGTCGGCGACGGCGAGCCGGCACTGCCCCAACTGGTGCAGTGCGACCGCCTCGCCGAACAGGTCACCCAGCTCACCGGCGAGGTCCAGCGCCTCGCGGGCCACCTCGGCCGCGCCCGCCGGATCCGGGCGGGCCAGCAGGATCTCCGCCCGGCAGGTCAGACCGAGCAGGACCCCCCGGCTGTTGCCGGCCTCCCGCTCCAACGCCAGACACTGGTTGATGTGCCAGTCGGCGTCGGCGACGTCGCCGACCCGCAGGCAGACCTTGGCGAGGTTGCCCAACGCGATCGCCATGCCCGACTTCGCGCCCAGCTCCCGCCAGACCTCCAGCCCGTAGCGGAAATGGTCGCCCGCCTCGGCGTACCGGCCGGCGAGCATCGCCGCCACGCCGAGGATGTTGCGGGCCTGCGCGGTGCCCTCCGCGTCGCCGGCCCGCTCGGTCAACGCGAGACAGTCGGTGCCGAGCCGGGTCGCGGTCGCCGTGTCGTCCTGGGTGGCGGCGAGCACCGCCGCCGGGTAGAGCAGCTGCCGTCGGTACGTCGGCGCCAACCCGGCCGGCGCCGAGAGCACCCGGTCCAGCCACTGGCGACCGTCGCGGATCTGGCTGCCGTTGCGCCAGTAACGCCACAGCCCGAGGCAGAGCCGGGCGGCGATGGCCAGGTCACCGACGTCGAGCGCCACCCCGAGCGCCGCCCGCAGGTTCGGGTAGTCGAGGTCCAGCTCCTCGGCCCAGTGGCGCTGCTGCGCGCCGGCCATCCCGGCCCCGGCCCGGTCGGCCAGCTCGGCACAGTACGCCAGGTGCCGGGACAGCTGTCCGGCCCGTTGCCGGTCGCCGGCCAACTGCCGCGCCCGGGCCTGGATGGTGTTGAGCATCGTGTACCGGCGGGCGCCGCCGCTGCCGGGCACCGCCACCAGCAGACTCTTGCGTACCAGTGCCGCCAGCTCGGTGGCGACCACCTCGGCGGTCGCCACGGCACCGACCACGGCGGCGATCGCGGGCACGCTCGCGGCGCAGGCGAAGACGGCGGTCGCGACGAAGACCTCCTGCTGCACCGGACTCAGCAGCCGGTAGCTCCAGTCGACCGTGCCGTGCAGCGTCTGCTGACGGGCCGGCTGGTCCCGGGGACCGGCACCGAGCGCGTCCAGGTGCGGCCCGAGGCACTCCAGCAGCGCGGCCGGACTCAGCTGGTCGGCCCGGGCCGCGGCCAGCTCGATCGCCAACGGCAACCCGTCCAACCGCCGGCACAGCCCGACCACCGCCGGCAACGACCCGGCGGTCAGGGTGAAATCGGCGTCGGCGGCCCGGGCGAGCCGGTCGAACAGCGCGATCGCCGGATGCGCCGCCACCGCCTCGGCCACCGCGGCGGCGCCCTGCGGCAGCTCGGCCACCGGTGGCACCGGCAGCGGTGCCACCCGGTAGACCTGCTCGCCGTAGACACCCAGCGGCTCCCGGCTGGTGGCCAGCACCCGGACCCGGCCCGCCGCCACCAGCAGTTCGCCCAGCGCCGGGGCGACGGCCAGCACCTGCTCCAGGTTGTCCAGCACCAGCAGCACCTCGACGTCGGCCAGCTGGTCGATCAGCGTGTCCAGGGTCGACACCTCGGACCGGGCCGGCACGTCCAGCGCGGCGGCCAGAGCGGTCAGCACCTCGTCGACGGTGCCGGTGGCGGCCAACGCGACGAAGCAGACCCCGTCGTCGAACCGGGCCGCCACGTCGGCGGCGACCGACAGCGACAACCGGGTCTTGCCGATGCCGCCCGCCCCCACCAGGGTCACCAACCGGCCCTCGGCCAACAGGCCGGCCACCCGGACGACGTCCCGGTCACGGCCCAGCAGCGGGGTCAGCGGAGTGGGCAGCCGCACCCGGCGGTCCACCCGGCCCAGCAGCTGCGGGCTCAGCGTCCAGCCTCCGGTGCCGGAGCCGACCAGTCCGCGACGGGCCCGGACCCGGTCCAGCTCCCGCGCGGCGGCCGCCGGCAGACCGCCGGACTGCCGGGCGAACCAGGACACCAGGGTACGGCTGGGTTCACCACGCAGCATGGTCCGCAGCCAGATCCGCAACGTCGTCGGCGACCACGGCGCCAACTCGATCTGGTCGACCTCGGGCAACTGGGCCACCGTCGAGTCGGCACCGGCCGACGGGTCCGGTCCGAGCGGAGTGGCCGGGGCACCGCCGGGAACCGGCCCGGAACTGCCGCTCGCGGCCTCGGTGCTGCCCCACACCAGCCCGAGCACTGCCGGCAGCAGCCGGGGCCGTGACCAGATCCGCAGCAGCTGCGGCACCCGCCCGGCCGCCGACAGGTCGGCGACCAGCAGCACCTGATCGGCGAGCACCGGCAACGGCAGCGGCGCGGGTTCGGTCGGCACCTCGACCACGGCGAAGCCACGCAGGCCGGCCAGCCGGACGATCTCGGCGAGGAACCGGCTGTGCCCGGCACCGCGCTGGCCGTACACCCGCAGCGCGGCACGCCCGGTCACCTGCAGCCGGGTCAGGAACTCGTGGGTACGGCGCAGCGGTTCGTCGCGTTCCCACAGCCGGGACCCGGCCCGCTCGGTGATCTCCACGTCGTCGGCCACCGCGCTGTCGCGGCCCCGGCCCTTCGCCAGGTAGTTCCGCTGATCGGCCCGGTCCAGCAGAAGTTCCGGGGTGTCACCGTCGTGCGGCGCGCTCGACACGCCGAGGCTGACCGTCAGGTGCAGCGGCGGGTCGCCGGGGAACTCCGTGGCCCGGATCCGCTCGGTCAGCCGCAGCGCGAGCCGGACCGCCTCGGCACGGTCGGTCTCCGGCAGCACCACGACGAACTCGTCCCCGCCGTAGCGGAACAACGTGTCCTGTGGTCGGCACAGTGCGCGGACCCGGTCGGCCAACTGCCGCAGCACCCGGTCGCCCCGAAGGTGTCCGTAGACGTCGTTGACGGTCTTGAAAAAATCGACGTCGAACAGAAACAGGGCACAGGGCCGACCCGGTCGGTTCAGTTGCCGACGCAGGTACGGTTCCAGGGCTGCGCGCGGCCGGGCACCCGTGACCGGATCGGTCGCCGCCACGTCGTACCTCTCACCGTTTCCGTCGTCGGGTCAGCGGGCCGGTCACCGTCGCGGCCGCATGTGTCGGCGTGGTTACCGGTCCTGCACCTGGGTGGCCAAGAGAATCGATGCTAACCGTCGACAACCGGGCGCGGAGTCAACCGGGCCGACGCACGTCCTGCACGATAGGAGGATGTTCGTTCCCGGCCGGGCGGTTTCTGCTACGTAACACGTCCATCGTGGTGTTTCACAACGTCGCACCCGGACACCCCGTTACCAACCCAGGATCTGTTCAATCGTCAGGAGGATCGCGCCGGTGCGAACGAAGAGTGCGTTGTGGCGACCGAATCGCCGTCGAATCCGTGCCGTTGCACTGTCGACTGTGCTGGCGCTGACGGCCAGCGCGGTCGTCGGCGCCGGGGCCCCGTCGGCGCCGTCCCCGACGGGCCCCGGCGCCGACGCGCCGTCGACCCGCGTACCGGGGGGTGGGTTCGCCAGCCTGTGGAACGGCACCGCCGGGGTAACCCCGGGCACCTCGCTGGCCGACATCCGTACCATCGTGGGGGCTGACACCTCGACCACGACGGCGCTGGACGGCACCGGCATCGGGATCGCGATGATCGACACCGGGGTGGTCCCGGTCGCCGGCCTGCCGGCGGGCCGCCTGGTCAACGGGCCCGACCTGTCGTTCGAATCGCAGGCGACGAACCTGCGCTGGCACGACACGTACGGCCACGGCACCCACCTGGCCGGGATCCTGATCGGCGACGACCCGACCACCGGTGCCCGGGGCCTGGCCCCGAAGGCGAAACTGACCTCGGTCAAGGTCGGCACCGCGAACGGGGCCGTCGACGTGTCGCAGATCATCGCCGCCGTCGACTGGGTGGTGGCGCACCGCGACCACGACCCGACCCACCCGATCCGGGTGCTGAACCTCGCCTACGGCAGCGCCGGCAACCCGGCGTTCTGGACCGACCCGCTGCACTTCGCCGTCGAGAAGGCCTGGCAGGCCGGGATCGTGGTGGTGGCGGCCGCCGGCAACGACGGCACCGGGTTCGGCCGGTTGGACAACCCGGCGAGCAACCCGTACGTCATCGCCGTCGGTGCCAGCCTCACCAAGGGCACGTTGAGCACCACCGACGACGAACTCGCGCCGTTCACCAACCTCGCCAACTCCGGCAAGCAGGTCGACCTGCTCGCCCCGGGACAGTCGGTGCTGTCGCTGCGCAACCCGGGGTCGAACGTGGACAACCTGTTCCCGGGGGCGCGGGTCGGCACCACCCTGTTCCGGGGCACCGGCACCTCCCAGGCCGTGGCGGTGACCGCCGCGACCGCCGCACTGCTGTTGCAGGCCAAGCCGTGGCTGACCCCGGACCAGGTCAAGCAGCTGCTGGTGGGCAGCACCACGTTCCTGCCCACCGGGGTCGGCGCCAACCTGGGGCTCGGCTCGATCAACCTGCACGCCGCGCTCACCTACCAGCCGGCGTGGCAGCCGCAGCAGTGGACCCCGTCCAACGGCACCGGGCCGATCGACGCCTCCCGGGGTACCAGCCGGGTGGTCCGCAACGGGGTGGCGCTGCAGGGTGAGCAGAGCATCTTCGGCCCGTTCACCAGCGCGACCTGGGCCGGGCAGGCAGCGGCCGGCACCGCCTGGAACGGTGGGGTGTGGCTGGGTCACCGAATGGCCGCCGACGGCTGGACCGGCAGCTCGTGGGCGAGCCGGACGTGGGGCGGCGCCACCTGGACGTCGCCGTCCTGGGACGGCTCGCCGTCCTGGGCCGACCCGGGCTGGTCCAGCCACTTCTGGTCGACCGGGGCGTGGGCACCGGGCGACTGGGGTTCGCACTTCTGGTCCACCGACCACTGGGCCAGCGCCTGCTGGTGCTGAACCGGCCGTACGGTCAGTCGAGATCGCCGCGGCGCAGTCGCTTCGTCTGCGCCCGGCGCTTCTTGTCGGTGATCCGCCGCTCCTTCGCCGCCCGCGACGGCCGGGTCGGCCGGCGCGGCGGCGCCGGTGGCGCGATCGCCTCCCGCAGCAGCGCGGCGAGCCGTTCCCGGGCCGCCGCCCGGTTGGCCAACTGGGTCCGGTGCTCGCTGGCGGCGATCGTCAGCACCCCGCCGACCAGCCGGCCGGCCAACCGCTGCAGGGCCCGGTCCCGCAGCCACCCGGGCAACGCCGCCGAGGCGGCGACGTCGAACGACAACTCGACCCGCGAATCGGCCGTGTTGACCCCCTGACCCCCGGGCCCGGACGAACGGGAGAACCGCTCGGTGAGCTCCCCCGCCGGGATCACCACCGAGTCGTCGACCCGTACGTCGCCTACCGCCACACCCACGACACTACCGACGCCGGGCCACGGTCCGCACTCAGCCGCCGCTGCGCACTCAGCCGCCAGGCCACGCGGTCCGCACTCTCAGCCGCCGCGCCGGATGATCGCGTCCGCGGTCTGCTCGGCCCGCTGGATCGGGATGGCGAAGCCGATACCGATCGAGCCGGCACCCTCCAGGGTGGCGATCGCGGTGTTCACCCCGATCACCTCCCCGTCGGCGTTGACCAGCGGACCGCCCGAGTTGCCCGGGTTGATGGAGGCGTCGGTCTGTACGGCGGTCTGCCGACCACCGTTGCCGAGCATCACCTCACGGTCGAGGGCGCTGACGATCCCGGCGGTCACCGTGCCGGACAGCCCCAGCGGCGAACCGACCGCCAGCACCGCCTCTCCGACCTCGGTGGAGTTCGGCTCGGCGAGCGCCAACGGCCGCAACCCGGCCGACGCCGGAACCCGCAGCACCGCGATGTCGCTGCCCGGGTCCCGGCCGACCACCTCGGCGGGAATCCGTCGGCCGTCCTGGGCGACGACGCTCACCTGGTGACCGTTCAACGGCGTACCAGGTGGACTGTCGCCATCCAGGATGTGGTCGTTGGTGATGATGTGGTGCTGGTCGTCGATGGCGAAGCCGGACCCACCGGACACCATCGTCCCCCGGTTGACCTGCACCGACACCACGCCCGGCAACGCCTGCGCCGCCGCCGCGACCAGGTCCGCCGGCAGCCCCACCGACGACGACGGCGACGGTGACGGCAGCGCCGTCAACCGCGCCGGGCCACCGTCCCAACCGGACACGACCGCTCCGGCGAGCCCACCGGAGGCCGCCGAGACCGCCAGCACCGCGGCGACGGCCAGCAGCCGGCGCCGCCAGCCGCGCGGCGACTCCGGCGCGGGCGGGGCGGCGAATCCATCCGGCCCCGCCCAGCGGCCGGCCTCCGGCGAGATGAACCAGGGCCCCCGGGGCTCGCCCAGTCCGGTGGGAACAGTCATTGCGTCCTCCTCACAGGGGTCGGTACGCCGGACGTGTGGAACGCGGCCGTCACGGCAGCCGGGAGAACCACAGCATCGACGTCCCGGCCGCGGCCAGGGCAAGGATCAGGCCGAAGCCGATGAACCGGGCCGACACGTCGGTCGGCTCCAGCCGGTAGCCGACCGAGGTGCCGATGTCGGCGTACACGTCGTTGAGCTGCTTGCTGCTGGCCGCCTCGTGGTACGCCCCGCCGGTCAGCTCGGCGACCGCCTTGAGGTTCTCGCCGTCCACCGGCACCCGCAGCGGCCGGCCACCGCCGTAGTCGATGTAGCCGGCGTCGGTGCCGACCGAGATGGTGTCGATCGGGATCCCGGCCTCGACCGCCTCGGCGGCTGCCGACTCCGGCGACCGGCCCGAGGTGTTCGCGCCGTCCGACAGCAGCACGATGCGCGCCGGTGGCGTCTCCTGGGCCGCCTGCGCGTCCAGCGACCGGATCGCCTCCAGCGAGGTCTTGATCGCCTCACCGATCGCGGTGCCCTGCGCGCCGGTGATCCCCTCGGTCAACCGGTCGATGCCGGCACCGAGCGCCTCCCGGTCGGTCCCCGGGCCGACCAGCACCGAGGCGTTGCCGGCGAAGGCCACCAACCCGACGTTGAACTGCCGGGGCAACGAGTCGACGAACTCGTGGGCGGAACGCTTCGCGGCGGTCAGCCGGTCCGGTCGTACGTCGTTGGCGAGCATCGAGGTGGAGACGTCCACCGCCACCATCACCGTGGCCCGCTCCCGGGGTACCCGGACCTCGTCCATCGGCCGGGCGAACCCGACCACCAGCAGCGCCAGCATCGCCAGGAACAGACCGGCCGGCAGGTGCCGCCGCCACGCCGGGCGGGCCGGCGCCACCCGGTCGAGCAGCCGCAGGTTGGTGAACCGGACCGCGTACCGGCTGGCCCGCCGCTGCCGCCACAGGTAGCCGGCGGCCAGGGCGGCCACCGCGACCAGGAACCACAGCCGCTCCGGGGACTGCCAACTCATCGCCACGTTCCTTCCCGTACGCCGGCCGTCGGGGCCGGGGCGCAGGCGGCCAACTGCCGCTGCCGGTGTACGTGCCGCACGATGTCCGCCACCCAGTCCCGGTCGGTCCGCAGCCGCAGATGCGCCGCCTGGGCCCGGCGGATCGCCCGGGCCACCTGGTCGCGTTGTCCGGCGGCGGCCTCGGCGTACCGGCGCCGCAGGTCGGCGCTGGCGGTGCTGATCTCACGCCGCCGCCCGGTCTCCGGGTCCTGCACGGTGATCACCCCGACGTCGGGCAGGTCGAGTTCCCGTGGGTCGGTGATGTCCACCGCGAGGACCTGGTGCACGCTGGCCAGCCGGCGGAGCGCCGGTTCCCAGTCGGGCCGCCCGGCCGGATCGTCCGGCAGCCCGTCGAGGAAGTCGGAGACGACCACCGCCAGACCGCGTCGGGTCGCGGACCGGCGGAGCCCGTCGATGCCGTCGGCCAGCGACGGCGCGGCCGATGTCGACGCGGCCGGCGGACGGCCCGGCTGTAGGCGGCCCGGCTGTAGGCGGCCCGGCTGCGGGCGGGCCTCGCCCCGGGGGGCGGCGAGCAGTGCCCGCAGCAGACAGAGCAGGTGGTCACGGCCGGAGCCGGTCGGGAACCGCCGGGTCCCGTCGACACCCAGCAGATGCGCGCCGAGCACGTTGCCGGTGCCGGCCGTCAGGAACCCGACGGCGGCGACGGCGGCGACGGCCAACTCCCGCTTCTCCAGTTCGGCGGTGCCGAAGTCCATGCTGGGCGAGCCGTCGATCAGCACCCAGGTGGTCAGTTCCCGGTCGGCATCGACCTCACGCACGTGCGGCACCGTGGTCCGGGCGGTGACCGCCCAGTCCATCCGGCGGACCTCGTCCTCACCCGGCCGGTACTCCCGGCTGCCGGCCAGTTCGCTGCCGCCGCCGGGCAGCAGCCCGAGATGCTGCCCGTGCAGCAGGCCGTCCAGCCGACGGGTCACGGTCAGTTCCAGTCGGCGTAGCGTCTGCGGCGGGGTCAGCTCCGGCAGCGTCGCCGGTCCGGTCACGCCCCGACCGGGTACGCCACGACCAGTCACGCCACCGCCGGTCACGCCACCGCCGCCAGTCCGGGCCGTTGGTCGTGTGCCGGGGCGATCTGCGGCGGCGGCACCACCTGCACCAGCCGCCGCACGATCGACTCGGCGTCGACCCCGTCGGCGACCGCGTCGAAGGAGAGCACCAGCCGGTGGGCGATCACGTCCACCGCGAGTTCCCGGACGTCCTCGGGCAGCACGTAGTCGCGGCCCCGCAGCAACGCCAGGCCGCGTGCGGCGGCGACCAGGCCGAGGGTCGCGCGCGGACTGGCACCGTACGCCAGCAGCCCGGACAGCTCCGGCAGGCCGAACAGCTGCGGTCGACGGGTGGCCAGCACCAGCCGCACGATGTACTCGGCCAGGGCGTGGTGGACGAACACGTCCCGGGCCTGCTGCTGCATCGCGCTGAGCTGGCCGACGTCGAGCACCTGCCGTGACTGCGGCCGGTCGACCCCCATCCGGTAGAGGATGCCCAGCTCTTCCTCATCGGTCGGGTAGTCGACGACGACCTTCATCAGGAACCGGTCGCGTTGTGCCTCCGGCAACTGGTAGACGCCCTCGGACTCGATCGGATTCTGGGTGGCCAGCACCAGGAACGGATCCGGCACCGGGTAGCTGCGGCCGCCGATGGAGACCTGTCGCTCGGCCATCGCCTCCAGCAACGCCGACTGCACCTTCGCCGGAGCCCGGTTGATCTCGTCGGCGAGCACCAGGTTGGCCATCACCGGACCGAGTTCGACGTCGAACGACTCGGTCGACGCCCGGTAGATCCGGGTACCGACGATGTCCGACGGCACCAGGTCCGGGGTGAACTGGATCCGGGAGAAGCTGCCGCCGACGGCGACGGCGAGCGTCTGCGCGGCGAGGGTCTTCGCGATCCCGGGTACGCCCTCCAACAGGCAGTGGCCGTTGGCGAGCAGCGCGGTGAGCAGCCGTTCGACCAACCGGTCCTGCCCGACGATGACCCGTTTGACCTCGAACAGTGCCTGTTCCAGGGCTCCGGCGGCAGAGTCGGCACCCGTTGCTGGTTGCGTGCTGAGCTGTGGCTCGGTCGTCATCGGCACCGTCCTCGACGCTGGTCACCAATCGCCGTCCGGCCCGCCCCAACGGATGCGGCGTGCCCGGCGTCCGCCGGGGGTTGCCCTGGATCGGCGCGGTCTAACGCCGGGACGCGTCGCCGACCGGGTGATTGCCGGCGGACGCCGGGCACCGGATACCGTGCCGGCGTGCAGACACGAACCGACGACGCCCCGGCCGCAGCGCAGCGGGGTGCACCACGGCGACACGGGTGGCTGGTGTGGGCGCTGGTGCTGCCGGCGGCGGGGTGGGCGGTGCTTCGGTTGGCCGGGTGGGAATTCGGGCCGCTGGTGCAACTGCTCGCATTCACCCCGTACGTCGCCGGATGGGCGGTGCTGCCGTTGGCCGTGACGGCGCTGACCCGGCGGTGGTGGGCGGCGGCCGTGGCGGGGCTCGTCGTACTGGCGTTGGCTGCTGCGGTACTGCCCCGGGCGGTGCCCGACAGGGTCACGCCACCCGCCGACGGCACCCCGGTCCGGGTCGCGACGGCAAACCTGTTGGCCGGTGCGGCGGACCTGTCGGTGCTGCTGGAGCTGCTGCGTCAGGAGCGGGTGGACGTGCTCGCGGTGCAGGAGTTCACCCCGGCTGCCGAGGCCGAACTGGACCGGCTCGGCGTCGCCGAACTGCTGCCGTACCGCCGCTCCGACGCCGAGATCGGCACGACCGGTTCGGCCGTGTACTCCCGCTGGCCGATCGTCGACACGGGGGTACGGCGCAACGAGGGTAGCTTCGCCCAGTCCTACGGCACGGTCCGCCCGCCGGCCGGCGGGCCGGTGCTGGTCGAGTCGGCGCATCCGATGGCGCCGTTCGCGTTGCGGACCATCCCGCTGTGGCGGGCCGACCTGGCCGCGCAGCCGCACCCGGATCCGCAGGGCCCACCGCGAGTGCTGGCCGGTGACTTCAACTCGACGCTGGACCACGCGGCGCTACGCCGGTTGATCGCCACCGGCTACGTCGACGCGGCCGCCGCCACCGGCGAGGGGCTGGTCGGCACCTGGCCGTACGACGGGGCGCCGATCCCGCCGGTGACCCTGGACCGGGTGCTGGTGGACCAGCGGATCACGGTGGAGTCGGTGGCGGTGCACGGCGTGCCGGGCAGCGACCACCGGATGGTCGTCGCCGCACTGGTGCTGCCGGCACCCTGACCGGCGGTACGGCGGTACGGCGGTACGGCGGTACGGCGGTACGGCGGTACGGCGTGGGCGGTACGGGCCGCACAGCCCACGCCGTGCGGCCGTACCGCTGAATGCTCTAGACGCCGGCGGACGCGGCGCTGCGGGCCAGTCCGTAGGTCAGCGCGTCGACCAGGGCGTGCCAGCTGGCTTCAACGACGTTCTCGTGCACCCCGACGGTGGTCCAGTCCCGGGCGTTGCCGTCGACCGTCTCCACCAGCACCCGGGTGATCGCCCCGGTGCCCTGGCTGCCTTCGAGGATCCGCACCTTGTAGTCGGCGAGCCGGAAGTCGGCCAGATCCGGGTAGTGCCTGCGCAGCGCCACCCGCAGCGCCTCGTCGAGGGCGTTGACCGGGCCGTTGCCCTCGGCGGTGGCGATCACCCGCTCGCCGCGTACCCGGACCTTGACGGTGGCCTCGGAGACGACCGCGCCGTCCTCGCGGTGCTCGACCAGCACCCGGTAGGACTCCAGGGTGAACGGTCGGGCGGTGACCGTGCCGCTGTCGGCGGCGAGTTCGGCGCGGACCAGCAGTTCGAAGGAGGCATCGGCGGCTTCGAACGACCAGCCGCCGGCCTCCAGTTCCTTGACCCGCTTGGTGACCCGCGACAGGGCGTCCGGATGGCCGGCCAGGTCCACACCGAGCTCACGACTCTTCAGCTCGATGCTGGCCCGGCCGGCCATCTCGGTCACCAGGATCCGCATGTCGTTGCCGACAACCGACGGGTCGACGTGGTTGTACATCAGCGGATCCACTTTGATCGCACTCGCGTGCAACCCCGCCTTGTGAGCGAAGGCGGCGGCCCCGACGTAGGCCTGGTGGGTGTCGGGGGCGATGTTGGCGATCTCGGCGATGGCGTGCGAGACACGCACCATCTGTCCCAGGCAGCCGTCCGGTAGGACCGGCAGCCCGAGCTTGAGTTGCAGGTTGGCGACGACGGCGAACAGGTCGGCGTTGCCGGGCCGTTCGCCGTAGCCGTTGGCGGTGCCCTGGAAGTGGCGGACCCCGGCTTCGACGGCGGCGATGGTGTTGGCCACCGCGCAGGAGGTGTCGTTCTGGCAGTGGATGCCGAGCCGGTCGGTGCCCAGCCCGGTGCGCGCCACCAGGTCGGCGATGGCGGCACCGATCTGCGACGGCAGCATGCCGCCGTTGGTGTCGCACATGACGACGACCTCGGCGCCGGCCTCGGCGGCGGTGGCGACCACCGACGCGGTGTACGCCGGGTCGTGGCGGAAGCCGTCGAAGAAGTGTTCGCAGTCGAGGAAGACCCGCCGGCCCTCGGCGACGAAGTGGGCGACCGTGTCGGCGACCATCGCCAGGTTCTCGGCGGCGGTGGTCCGCAGCGCCCGCTCGACGTGGCGGATGTCGGACTTGGCGACCAGGCAGACCGCCGGGGTCTCGGCGTCGAGCAGGGCCCGGACCTGCGGATCGTCGGCGACCCGGACACCGGCCTTGCGGGTGGCGCCGAACGCGACCAGGACGGCGTGCCGCAGGTCGAGTTCGGTACGCGCTCTGCGGAATAACTCGGTGTCCTTCGGCATGGCCCCGGGCCAACCGCCCTCGATGAATCCCACGCCGAAGTCGTCGAGCAGTCGCGCGACCGCGAGTTTGTCGACCACGGAGTAGCTGATGCCTTCGCGCTGCGCACCGTCACGCAGAGTCGTGTCGTAGACCTGGAAAGTCATCCTGGTTCCTTTCACCGGGTGTCCCGCGCCGCCGCGTCCGCGCCGGGTCCGCCCCTGCCCGCTGATCGGCCTGCCTCGTACGGCCAACAAAAAGACCCCCCGCGGATGCGAGAGGTCTGCGCGCTCGGCGGAGGGTTGCCGGCGCGCTAGGTGCCAATAATGAGTACGAGGCGAGTCACGTACGGTACTTTGCCACCGAAGGCGGCCGGGTCGGTAGTCGAATCCACATCGCGGGACAGTTGGTCGGTCGGTCCGATGCCCCCACCCCGGGACCAGTGAGTGAACGGCATCTATCACCTTCAGGTGTGCGGATCGACCGGCGCGGGTATGTCGAGTCGGACAGCGCAGGCACATTCACGTCAGCGAAGGAGTGAGGTCCGATGAACACGCTCGATCCGCGCCATTCGGCGCAGACTCCGACTCCGCCGCCGAACGGCGGTCAGGGTGCCGTCGTCGGCGGCGCTCCGGCCGGGGCGTTCGACCCGTGGCGCTACCGCGACGACGTCGGTGTCGAGGGCGCCAACCTGGCCGGCTACAAGGTCGAGGCGACCGACGGCGGCATCGGCAAGATCGACTCTGCCAGTGACGAGACCGACAGCAGCTACCTGATCGTCGACACCGGTCCGTGGATCTTCGGCAAGAAGGTGATGCTGCCCGCCGGGGTGGTCGACCACGTCGACCACGACGCGGAGAAGGTCTACGTCGACCGCAGCAAGGACCAGATCAAGGACTCCCCCGAGTACGACGAGACCACCGGGACGGATCCGGCGTACCGCGACACCCTCGGCGGCTACTACGGCGGCACGTACGGTGCCCCGGTCCCGCCGATCGCACCCGGCCGGATCATCTGACCCCGGTCCCTCGGCACACCCGGCACCGGGACCACCGCAGCGCCGCCGACGCGTCGTGTCCACGTCGCGTCGGCGGCGCTGGCCTTTCCGATCGGCGGGTGCCGCCCTACCGTGGAGGCATGACGACCGCTGCGCTGCGTACCCTGGCCTTCGCGACAATGTTCAACTTCCGCGACATCGGCGGCTACGAAGGACTCGACGGCCGGACCGTCCGCTGGCAGCGCATCTACCGGGCGGACTCGCCGCACCGGCTCAGCGGCGACGACGAGCCGATGTTCGCGGCGCTGGGCGTGCGTACGGTGATCGACCTGCGTCGCCCCCACGAGATCGACGCCTTCGGTCGGATCCGGCCGGCCGACGGGCTGGACTACCGCCACGTCCACCTGGTGCACCAGGACTGGGACGAGATCCCGTACCAGCCGGAGCAGGGCCCGGCCCGCTACCTCGCCGACCGCTACCACGATCTCACCGAGCAGGCCGCCGACGGGATCGTCACGGCGATGTCGCTGCTGGCCGAGGCGCAGACCGCCCCGGCGGTGGTGCACTGCATGGCCGGCAAGGACCGCACCGGGCTGATCTGCGCGATGACGTTGTCGCTGCTCGGCGTGCCCGACCCGGTGATCGCCGAGGACTACGAGTTGAGCACGACCGGCAGTGCGCAGTTGCTCGCCTGGCTGCGGACCCAGCGGGGCAACGAGCATCTGGTGCCCGAGCCGTTCTTCTGCTGCCCGGCCGAGGCGATGCAGATGTTTCTGACCGAGCTGAGCCAGCGGCACGGTTCGGTCGAGGGTTACCTGCGCGGCGCCGGCCTGCCCGCCGACCGGATCGAGGCGCTGCGCGCACATCTGCTGACCGACTGACCTGCGACGGCCGGACCGGGTGCGGCAGCGGGAAGATCCGCCACCACCCCGGCCCGGCGTTGTCGCCGTACCGGGTCAGAGCACCCGGTGCACCCAGCCGTCCGGGTCGGCGGCGCGACCCCGCTGCAGGTCCACCAGGGTCTGCCGCAGCGAGCTGGTCACCTCCCCCGATCCACCGTCGGCGACGACGAACTCGCCGTCGGCCGACCGGACCCGGCCGATCGGGGTGATCACCGCGGCGGTGCCGCAGGCGAACGCCTCGCGCAGCCGGCCGCTGGCCGCGTCGGCCCGCCACTGCTCCAGGCTGACCGGCTGCTCGACGACCTGGTGGCCGGCGCGCCGCGCCAGGGTGATGACCGATTCGCGGGTGATGCCCGGCAGGATCGCCCCGGTCAGCGGCGGGGTGACCACCGAGCCGTCGTCGTAGACGAAGAAGACGTTCATCCCGCCGAGCTCGTCGACGTAGCGGCGCTCCACCGCGTCGAGGAAGACCACCTGGTCGCAGCCGTGCTCGATCGCCTCGGCCTGCGCCACCAGGGACGCCGCGTAGTTGCCACCGCACTTGGCCGCGCCGGTGCCGCCCGGAGCGGCCCGGGTGTAGAGCGACGAGGCCCAGACCGTCACCGGCTTGACGCCGCCAGAGAAGTAGGAGCCGACCGGCGAGGCGATCACCGCGTAGAGGTACTCGCGGGCCGGCCGCACGCCGAGGAACACCTCACTGGCGAACATGAACGGACGCAGGTAGAGGCTGCCCTCCTCGCCCTGCGGAATCCACTCACGATCGGCGGTGACCAGGTGCCGCAACGAATCGAGGAAGACCGTCTCCGGCAGAGCGGGCATGGCCATCCGGGCCGCCGAGGCGACGAACCGGGCCGCGTTGGCGTCGGGACGGAACAACGTCACCCCACCGTCGGCGGCCTGGTAGGCCTTGAGGCCTTCGAAGATCTCCTGTGCGTAGTGCAGGACGGCGGTCGCCGGATCCATCGGGATCGGGGCACGCGGCTCGACGCGGGCGTCGTACCAGCCTTTGCCCTCCGCGTACCGGACGGTGACCATGTGGTCGGTGAAGATCTGCCCGAATCCGGGGTTGGCCAGCAGCGCGGAGCGTTCAGCGGCGGCTACCGGGTGCGGATTCGGACGAATCTCGAAATCGAGTTTGTCACCGCCGATCATCGGGCTGACCTCCATGGCGAGAAAACGACGAAGCTGTGTGTCATGCAACTTACCCCGAACGTTCGTTCAGCGGGAACCGGCGCGACGGCCGGCGATGCCGCCACCTGACGATTGGCCGTCGGCATGGCCGTCGACGGCCACGGTACGTCGGCACGCCAACCGGTACGGGACACCCGGACCGGTCCACGCGGCGGCGCGGGGGTCGACGGTGCCGTACCGGACGGCTCACCGAACTGACGGGCGCGGACCCGGGCCGCCGACGCGCATGGCATGGGCGGGCGCCGGGTCGGCGCGGCCGGTGCGCGGTGCGGCACCGGTACGCGGGTCGACCGGCGGTACGCGGGTCGACCGGCGGTACGCGGGTCGACCGGCGGTACGCGGGTCGACCGGCTGGACTCAGCCCGCCGCGTGGGCGGCGAGCCGGTCACCGATCTCGGCGGTACGCAGCGCGGCTCCCGGCGTACGGGAGGCCAGCTCGGCCGCGACCGCCCGGGTTACTCGCTCGGCCTGCTCGGGGTGACCGAGGTGGTCGAGCAGCAGGGACGCGGACAGTACGGCGGCGACCGGGTCCGCGACGCCCTTGCCGGCGATGTCCGGCGCGGAGCCGTGCACCGGTTCGAACATCGACGGGAACTGCCGCTGCGGGTTGATGCAGCCGCTGGCGGCCAGGCCGATGCCGCCGGTGACCGCGGCGGCGATGTCGGTGAGGATGTCGCCGAACAGGTTGTCGGTGACCACCACGTCGTAGCGCTGCGGCTGGGTGACCATGAACATGGCCGCCGCGTCGACGTGCTGGTACTCGGTCTCGATGTCCGGGAACTCGGCTTTGACGTCGGCGAACGCGCGGGCCCACAGCGAGCCGGCGTGCGTCAGCACGTTGGTCTTGTGCACCAGGGTGACCTTGCGACGTTCGCGGCGCGCGGCGCGGGCGAAGGCGTCCCGGATGACCCGCTCGACGCCGTGGCGGGTGTTGAGGCTCTCCTCGGTGGCAACCTCGGCCGGGGTGTCGCGGTGCATGGTGCCGCCGGCTCCGGTGTAGAGCCCTTCGGTGCCTTCGCGGACCACCACGAAGTCGATCTCACCGGGCTTGACGCCGCCGAGCGGGCTGGTCGTGCCGGGCCAGAGTCGCGACGGCCGCAGGTTGACGTACTGGTCGAAGGCGAACCGCAGTTTGAGCAGCAGGCCGCGCTCCAGCACACCCGGCGGCACGGTGGGGTCGCCGACCGCGCCGAGCAGGATGGCGTCGTGCTCGGCCAACTCGGCCAGGACCGAGTCGGGCAGCACCTCGCCGGTCCGGTGGTAGCGGGCCGCGCCAAGGTCGTACTCGGTGGCCTCGACGCCGGGCAGCACCGCGTCGATGACCTTGCGGGCCTGCGCGGTCACCTCGGACCCGATGCCGTCGCCGGCCACGACCGCGATCCGCGCCATCGCCACGTCCACTCCTTCGTCGCAGAACCATCGAACGCCTAGCGAACGTTAAGCGATCATCCCGCGAAACGGTACGCGAGTCCCATGATTCGGACACTTGCCGATCTGCCGGGCAGCTGGTCGCGCACAGCTACCACACAGCCGGGCCCAACACTTTACCCATGCCGGACGGCTACTGTAGGTGAAGACCGGCACCGGGCGCCGGTGTGAAGGAGAACGCCGACGATGCTGGCACGACGCGCGGCCCAGCCGGAGCCCCCAGACCTGCGGATCGGCACGGCCGCCGCCGCACCGCCCGGCGACGGGCACTCCCCCGGCCTGCTGGTGGCCCGGCACACCGTCACCACCTCGACCGCCGAGTTCCGGTTCGTCCTGGTCGCCGATGAGCGGATCGGCCGACGTGGACTGAGCGAGGCGATCGCCGACGCGGTGGCCGAACTGCGGGCGGTCGACGTCACCTACAGTCCACTGCGACCCAACAGCCTGGTCTCCCTGCTGCGCCGGGGCGAAGTGGCCCCCGAGATCTACCCGCCACTGGCAGACATCGTGGACCGGTGCCTGGCGATGCGGGTCGCCACCGAGGGCTGGTTCGATCCGTGGGCGGTCCCCGGCGGGTTCGACCCGGCCGGGATGATCAAGGGCTGGGCGGTCGAACGCGCCGCCAGCCGGTTGCGCGCGGCCGGAATCAGTGACTACGCCGTGGTCAGCGGCGGCGACCTGACGGTACGTGGACACGCGCCACACGGTGGGCCGTGGCGGATCGCCCTGTTCTCGCCCGCCGCCCCGGGCACCGCAGACCGACCACCGACGGTGGTGACCATGGTGGACGGCGCCATCGGCACCTGTGGACTGACCAGCCGCCACAGCCCGGTGATCGACCCGCACCGCGGCACCGTGGTACGGCGGGAATCAGCGGCGACGGTGATCGGCCCCGACCTCGCGGTGGCCGACGGCTACGCGACGGCGCTGTTCGCCGCCGGCCCGGCCGGTCTGCACTGGTTTCCCACCGTCGACGGCTACCAGATGCTGACCGGCGGTCCGACGACGGCCCGGTCAGCCCCCGTGGTCTCGGCAAGTGACCACGGGAGCTGACCGGCGACACGCGCGCTCGGCCCGCGCACCGGGGTGCCGTCGGCGGGGGCCGACGGCGCGATCGGACGTCACCCGAAGACGTGACCGCACCACGACTTCCCCAGCGACCGCATCGACACGTTATCGATTACCCACAACCGGACGCAAGGACCCAAATTCGCCATCCGGGCCGGTCGACCACCCCACTGGTTGGAATCCTCGGCCGGGTGGATGGCACGCTGTGCGCGTGACATTCGATCTAGTCGTATGGGCGTTGGACGATCAGTCCACTTCGGCGGACGTACACGCCGCGCACGAACTGTGCCGGCAGGGCGAGCATGCCGATGGCGACACCGACCGCCGGATCACGTCGTTCCACGCCGCGTTGACCGCCGACTACCCGGACCGGGGTGCCGCCGCCACCGGCGAGGAGTGCCCGTGGGCAAAGGTCCCACTACACACCGCAACGGATCACATCGAGATGAATCTCCGCGACACCTGCGACGACGCGGTCCTGCTGGCCATCGAACGGCTGGCCCAGGAGCACGACCTGCTGCTGCTCGATCCGCAGGACGGCTCGGTCTACCCGCCGACGACCAGCGCGCCGACCCGCTGAGCCGACGGCGGTTCGGGGACGAGGTCCCCGAACCGCCGCACCGGTACCTGCCTCGCTGTGGCGGTGACTCCTACTCGTCGCGCAGGTCGACGGCGCTGGCCGCGGTCGCCCCGATCGAACTGGCGGCGGTGCTCAGCGACTCCGCGCCGACCGCCGAGTCGACGGTGAGGGTCATCAGCGCCTCACCGCCGGCGGAGCGCCGGGCCACCTGCATCGCCGCGATGTTGACCCCGGCCTCGCCGAGGATCGACCCGATGCTGCCGACCACGCCGGGCCGGTCGGTGTACCGGAAGAACAGCAGGATGCCGTCGGCGGTGAGCTCCAGGTCGAACCCGTCGACCTCGGTCAGCCGGATGACGTCGCGACCGGCGGTGGAGACCACGGTGCCCGAGACGCTGACCGTACCGCCGTCGGGCAGCACCCCGCGGACCGTCACCAGGTTGGCGTGCTCGACGGTGTCCGGGTGGGTGACCAGCTCGACCTCGACACCCCGTTCGGCCGCCAGGTGCGGCGCGTTGACGTAGGTCACCTGCTCCTCGACCACCGAGGCGAACAGGCCCTTGGTCGCGGCGAGCTTGAGCACCGACACCTCGTTGGCGACGACCTCGCCGCGCACCTCGACGGTGACGCTGGCAGCGACCACCCCGGCGACCGCGGTGAAGACCTTGCCGAGCCGCTCGGCCAACGGCAGCAGCGGACGGACCTCCTCGGCGACCACGCCGCCGGCCTGGACGTTGACCGCGTCCGGCACGAACTCGCCCTGCAGGGCCAGCTTGACGCTGCGGGCCACGGCCAGCCCGGCCTTGTCCTGCGCCTCGGCGGTGGAGGCACCCAGGTGCGGGGTGGCCACCACGTTGTCGAAGGCGAACAGCGGCGAGGAGGTGCACGGCTCCTTGGCGTACACGTCGACACCGGCGCCGCCGACCCGGCCTTCGGCGAGGGCGTCGGCCAGCGCCTGCTCGTCGACGAGCCCGCCCCGGGCGGCGTTGACGATGCGGACCCCGGGCTTGACGATCGCCAGCTCCTTCTCGCCGATCAGACCGAGGGTCTCCGGGGTCTTCGGCAGGTGGATCGAGATGAAGTCGCTCTCCCGCAGCAGCTCCTCCAGCCCGACCAGGCGGACCCCGAGCTGCGCGGCCCGGGCCGGCTGGATGTACGGGTCGTAGGCGATCAGCCGGGTCCCGAAGGCCGCGATCCGCTGGGCGAACAGCACCCCGATGCGGCCGAGCCCGACGACGCCGACCGTCTTGCCCTGGATCTCCACGCCGGTGTACTTCGACCGCTTCCACTCGCCGGCCTTGAGCGCGGCGCTGGCGCTGGCGGTGTTGCGGGCCACCGCGAGCAGCAGGGCGATGGCCTGCTCGGCGGCGGAGACGATGTTCGAGGTCGGGGCGTTGACGACCATCACGCCACGGGCGGTGGCGGCCGGTACCTCGACGTTGTCCAGGCCGACCCCGGCCCGCGCGACCACCTTCAGTCGGGGGGCGGCGGCCAGCGCCTCGGCGTCGATCTGGGTGGCGCTGCGCACGATCACCGCGTGGGCGTCGGCGAGCGCGGCGAGCAGTGCGGGGCGGTCCGTGCCGTCGACGTGACGGACATCGAAGTCGTGGGCGAGCACGTCGATAGCGGCGGGCGCGAGCTCTTCGGCGATCAGTACGACAGGATTCATGGGTCCTCAAGGTCGTCCGGGACGGGTATCTGCGGCGGTGGGGCGCCGCTCTGCGCCCTACGCTTCCTCCCCGGCGGGTCTCGCACGGCACGGAGGCGGCCTACCCGCGATCGTAGGCGCACCCGTGGACGGCAGGACTCGGGGCCGGGGGTGAGGGCCCTCACAAATCAGACCTAACACCCGTCCGGCCGGGTCCTGCCGTCGACAGAAGCTCGACAGAAGCTCGGTAGACGCTCGGCGGATGTGACGAGGCCCGCGTGCGCGGGACACCCGTACCTGCTCCGGAACCGCCCCTGATCACCGCACGGGCCGGCGGCCGGACTCAGGTCGTGGCGACCGGTCCGACCGGTTGGCGTGGAATCCGGGCCCGGTCGATGACCCCCTCGCCGATCTGCCGGAACGTCTCGGCCTCCGCGTCCAGCGTGTCGAAGAGCAGGTCGAACGCGAGGGAACCGACCGGCGGATAGATCCGCTCGCGCGGCGGCTCGGCACCGGGGGCCAGCGCGCCCTGGGCGACCATGAACTCGACGATCGCCTCCCGTACGGCGGGCAGGCAGACCGGCGAGTGGTAGAGCACGTTCAGCGCCTGCATCCGCATGCCCTGGACGTGGTCCTCACCCTTGTTGTCGTGGAAGTGCGGGTTGCGGGTCTCGACCTGCAGCACCGGCACCGCGCTGGCGAGCACCGGCGGGCAGTCGCTCTCCAGGACCCCGCCGAAGCGCTCGAACAGGTCGACGTACTCGTAGGGTTCGACGGCGAAGCCGCCGGCCAGCCGTAGTCGCAGCCCCAGCTCGAGACTGAGGGCGTGTTCGCCGGCGTTGCCGGTGGCGATGACCTCGGTGCCGAATCCGGAGTACTCGGCGATCAGCCGGTTCAGGAAACTGTTGGTGATCTCGGAGCTGCGGCCCCGGCGGCTGAAGAACAGCCGGCCGTCACGCAGCTTGGGCTTGGAGTGCCAGGAGATCCGGACCATCGCGTACGGGCTGTCGGCCAGGTGCAGGCCGGCCGCGTAGACCTTGCAGTACTCGTGCACCGCACCTGGTACGTAGTTGTCCGCGTCGACGTAGCCGACGTACCGGCGACCGGTCAGCGCGGCCACCGCCATGCCGATCAGCATCGCCTCGCCCTTGCCGGTACGGACCAGCCCGCTGTCGTCGATCAGCTCCGGCATCCCGGCCGCCTTCATGGCTGCGGCCAGCCCGGGATCGCGCTGATGCACGGTGATGGCCGGACGGTCGGCGGACCGGCAGAACTGCTCGACCGTATGGGCCTCGATTTCATAACGGTCCACCGGCTGCCGGGCGCTGTTGGACACCAGCACGATCAGGCAGTCGTGCGGAATACCGGAGAGCACTCCTTCGATCACCCTGCGTGTCTCGTTCATACAGGGAATGACCACCACCAGATCACGTTCGATCGTGCGGATGTCGTCCTGCGATACGAGCCCACGCCCCAGATCACCCGCGGCATCCCCCGAGTCCAGCTCGATGACACGCTGAAGCTCATGGATGCGAACGGCACCGAAGCGCTCCGTACGGTGCGATTGCTCCAGACGCATGCGGGGCACATTACCCGAGCCCTGCATTAACTAGCTGTAACCGTAGGTCAATTACCGGTACCAGTGGCCAACTACCCGGAATCGACCCCGAGCCGCAATCTTCCGGTAACGCAGACCCCGGCAATATCGCCGCAGAGCCCGACACCAACTACCGTCGGTGACGGGCTCTGCGGATGGCCAGCGTCACTGGCCGTACTGACTCAGGCGGTCTCGGTGATCGGCCGGTCGACCCAGCTCATCATGCCGCGCAACTTGCGACCGGTCTCCTCGATCGGGTGCGCCGCACCCTCGGCCCGCCACTTGGCGAAGTTCGGCCGGCCGGCGTCGTCCTCGGCGATCCACTCGCGGGCGAACTCGCCCGACTGCACCTCGGCGAGGATCTTGCGCATCTCGTCCTTGACCCGGGCGTCCACCACCCGCGGCCCACGGGAGTAGTCGCCGTACTCGGCGGTGTCCGACACGCTGTACCGCATCCGCGCGATGCCGCCCTCGTACATCAGGTCGACGATCAGCTTCAGCTCGTGCAGGCACTCGAAGTACGCGATCTCCGGCGCGTAGCCGGCCTCGGTGAGCACCTCGAAACCGGTCTGCACCAGCGCCGCCGCGCCACCGCAGAGCACCGCCTGCTCACCGAACAGGTCGGTCTCGGTCTCCTCCTTGAAGGTGGTCTTGATCACGCCGGCCCGGGTGCCACCGATCGCCTTGGCGTACGCCAGGGCCAGGTCGAAGGCGGTGCCGGTGGCGTCCTGCTCGACCGCGACCAGCGCGGGCACGCCCTTGCCGTCGACGTACTGCCGGCGCACCAGGTGACCGGGGCCCTTCGGGGCCACCATCGCCACGTCCACGTCGGCCGGCGGCGTGATGAACCCGTACCGGATGTTCAGGCCGTGGCCGAAGAACAGCGCCTTGCCGGCGGTCAGGTGCGGGGCGATCGCCTCGGTGTAGAGCGACCGTTGCGCGGTGTCCGGCGCCAGCACCATGATCACGTCGGCCTCGGCCGACGCCTCGGCCGGGGTCAGCACCCGCAGCCCCTGCTCCTGCGCCTTGGCCCGGCTCTTGGAGCCCTCCGGCAGGCCGATCACGACGTCGACGCCGGAGTCACGCAGCGACAGCGCGTGGGCGTGGCCCTGGCTGCCGTACCCCAGCACGGCGACCTTCTTGCCCTGGATCAGGCCCAGGTCGGCGTCGTCGTCGTAGAACACCTCTGCGGTCATGACTTCCCTCTCGTGTGTCCGGCCACGGTGGCCGGCGTTCTCTTCCGGGCGGCAGCGGTCTGCCGCAGGTCGACGGGTACGGCGTACCCGGTCAGGCGGCGCGCAGCGCCGGGCCGGTGGTGATCGACCGGGATCCGCGCCCGATCGCGACCAGGCCGGACTGCACCATCTCCTTGATCCCGAACGGTTCGAGATCGCGCAGCAGCGCCTCCAGCTTGTCCGAGGTGCCGGTGGCCTCGACGGTGAGGGTGTCCGGTGCGACGTCCACCACGCGGGCCCGGAACAGGTTGACCGTCTCCAGCACCTGCGAACGCATCGCGCGGTCCGCGCGGACCTTGACCAGCAGCAGCTGGCGGGCGACCGACACCGCCGGGTCGAGTTCCACGATCTTCAGTACGTTGACCAGCTTGTTCAGCTGCTTGGTCACCTGCTCCAGCGGCGACGACTCGGCGTCGACGACGATGGTGATCCGGGAGACCTCCGGATTCTCGGTCTCGCCGACCGCCAACGAGTCGATGTTGAACCCGCGCCGGGAGAACAGTCCGGAGACCCGGGCGAGTACGCCGGGCTTGTTCTCCACCAGCACGGAGAGCGTGTGCTTGGTCATCATTTCCTCGTCATGCTCGGATGGGCCGGATGGTCACAAGGTCGTTGCCGTGGATCGCACGGCACAGTTCGCGCGTCACAGATCGTCGTCGTCGAAGGCGGGCCGGACGTCGCGGGCGAACATGATCTCGTCGTTGCTGGTGCCGGCGGCCACCATCGGCCAGACCATCGCGTCCTTGCCGACCACGAAGTCGATCACGACCGGGACGTCGTTGATCTCCATCGCGGCGGCGATGGTCTTGTCGACGTCGGCGGCGTTCTCGCAGCGCATCCCGACGCAGCCGAGTGCCTCGGCCAGCTTCACGAAATCCGGGATCCGGTGCTTGTGGGTGCCCAGGTCGGTGTTGGAGTAGCGCTCGTTGTAGAACAGGGTCTGCCACTGCCGGACCATGCCCAGGTTGCCGTTGTTGATCAGCGCGATCTTGACCGGGATGCCCTCCAGGGCACAGGTGGCCAGCTCCTGGTTGGTCATCTGGAAGCAGCCGTCGCCGTCCACCGCCCACACGGTCGTCTCCGGCCGGCCGACCTTGGCGCCCATCGCCGCCGGGACTGCGTAGCCCATCGTGCCCAGCCCGCCGGAGTTGAGCCAGGTGTTCGGCTTCTCGTAGGAGATGAACTGCGAGGCCCACATCTGGTGCTGTCCGACGCCGGCGACGTAGATCGCGTCCGGCCCGGCCAGCTTGCCCAACCGCTGGATCACGTACTGCGGCGACAGCGTGCCGTCGTCGGGCTCGTCGTAGCCCAGCGGGTAGCGCTCCCGCAGGTCGTCGAGGGTGGTCCACCAGTCGGTCCGGTCACCGGCGCCGGCGCCGCCACGCGGCGCCGCCACCGGTCGGCTGCCGGGCGGCCCACCCCGCTGGGCGACCTGGTACGCCTCGATCAGCTCGTCGATGACGTGCCGGGCGTCGCCGACGATCGGCACGTCGGCGGCCCGGTTCTTGCCGATCTCGGCCGGGTCGATGTCGGCGTGCACCACCGCCGCGCCGGGGGCGAACGAGTCCAGCTTGCCGGTGACCCGGTCGTCGAAGCGGGCACCGAGCGCGACGATCAGGTCCGCCTTCTGCAGCGCGTACACGGCGGCCACGGTGCCGTGCATGCCGGGCATACCCAGGTGCTGCGGGTGCGAGTCGGGGAAGGCCCCCCGGGCCATCAGTGTGGTGACCACCGGGATGCCGGTCAGCTCGGCGAGCCGGAGCAGCCCCTCGGTGGCCTGGGCCTTGAGCACCCCGCCACCGACGTAGAGCACCGGGCGGCGGGCACCGGCCATCAGCCGGGCGGCCTCACGGATCTGCTTGCCGTGCGGGTGCAGGGTGGGCCGGTAGCCGGGCAGGTCCAGCGTCGGCGGCCAGGTGAAGGTGGTCTGCGCCTGCAGGACGTCCTTCGGGATGTCGACCAGAACCGGTCCGGGTCGGCCGGTGGCCGCCAGGTGGAACGCCTCGGCCAGCACCCGGGGGATCTCCTCGCCCGACTGGACCAGGTAGTTGTGCTTGGTGATCGGCAGGGTGATGCCCTGGATGTCGGCCTCCTGGAAGGCGTCGGTGCCGATCATGGGCCGGGCCACCTGGCCGGTGATCGCGACGATCGGCACCGAGTCCATGTAGGCGTCTGCGATCGGCGTGACCAGGTTGGTGGCGCCCGGACCGGAGGTGGCCATGCAGACCCCGACCCGGCCGGTGGCCTGGGCGTAGCCGGTGGCCGCGTGTCCGGCGCCCTGCTCGTGCCGGACCAGGATGTGCCGCACCGTCGAGTCGTACAACGGGTCGTAGGCCGGCAGGATCGCTCCGCCCGGGATACCGAACACGACGTCGACGCCGAGCGCCTCCAGGGACCGGACCAACGAGCTCGCGCCGGAGACCTGCACCGGCGCGGCCGGCGGCGGGGTTACGGCGTTGGCGAGGGTGGCCGGGGTGGGCGCGGCCGCCGCAGCCGGGTTGGCGCGGTGGGCGAGGGTCTCGGGCGTGGGTCTCGTCATGACGATTCAGGCCTTCAGCTCAGTGGTCTCGTGACAGGGTCTCGGCGGAAATCCGGCAGATGGGACCGATCGGCCGGAACCGGCTGGGGTACGGCAATAAAAACGGCCCTCGTGCAGATGCACGGGGCCAGCGCACTCTCGCGGGGAGAGTGCGCTCAGGTAAGTACTCGAGACGACAGAGTCAGCGACATGGGGCTAAGCCTGACGCATCTCACGCGATGAGTCAACTGATCTCACATCCTGGGCCGACGGTGTCGGGCCAACGCCGGTGGGCTGCGACGACGTGGCCGACCGGCCGACGGATCCCGATTCCGTACGCGACGACGGCACCTCCCGACGCCGGCCGCCGACGGACGTCGCCGCCGCCAGCATCGCCTCCAGATGCTCGGCCGGCACCCCCCAACCGAACAGCGCGCCCTGGCCGAACCGGCAGCCGGCATCCACCACCACCGCCAGCTCCGCCTGGTTCGTCACCCCCTCGGCGATCACCTCCAGGCCCAGCTGGTGGCCGAGCCGCATCACCACGTCCACCATCGGCGCGAACGCCCGCCGACCGGGCGGTGGCGCCACCGGCCGCCCCTGCTCCGCCACCAGGCTGTGATCGATCTTGAGGATGTCGATCGGCAGGTTGCGCAGCTGCCCGAGCGACGAGTAGCCGGCACCGAAATCGTCCAGGGCGATCCGTACGCCGGTGGCCCGCAGCGCCGTCAACCGACGGATCAGCTCGGCCAAGTCCCGGGCGACCGCGTGCTCGGTCACCTCCAGCACCAACCGCTGCGGCGGCACCCGGTGCCGCCGCAGCGCCTCGTCGACCTGCAGGACGTACGCCGGCGCGTGCAGCTCGTGCGGCGAGACGTTCACCGACACCCACACGTCGTGCCCCTCGGCCAGCCAGCGGGCCAACTGCCGGCACGCCTCGTCGAGCACCCAGGCACCCAACCGGTTGATCATCCCGCACTCCTCGGCGAGCGGAATGAACTCGTCCGGCGGCACCCGGCCCAGCTCAGGATGGTGCCAACGGATCAACGCCTCGGCACCGACCGGACGCACCGACGGCACCGCCACCACCGGTTGGAAGGCCAACCGCAGCTCGTCGCGGTCGATCGCCCCGCGCATCTCGTGCTCCAGCAGGGTCCGCCGCCGCTGGGCCTGGTCGTAGGAGACGTCGTACTGCTCCACCCGGTTCTTGCCCCGCTGCTTCGCCGCCCGCAACGCCAGATCGGCGTTGCGCAGCAGCGTCGGCACGTCCGGGGCGGTCGACCGGCACGCCATGCCGATACTCGCCGAGACGTAGATCGGCCCCTTGTCGTGCGGGTACGGCTCGTTGAGCACGGCCAGCAGCCGGGCACCGAGGCGGTGCGCCGCCTCCGCGTCGGCCACCGGCAGAAGGACGGCGAACTCGTCACCGCCGAGCCGGGCGGCGACCCCGACACCACCCACCTCTGCCGCGAGCCGCCGGCCGACCTCGATCAGCACGGCGTCGCCGACGTCGTGGCCCTGCATGTCGTTGACCGTCTTGAAGCCGTCCAGGTCCAGGGCGATCAGCCTACCGGGCCGCGCGTCGGCGACCCAGTCGTACAGCTCACGCAGCAGCGCCCGACGGTTGGCCAGGCCGGTCAGCGGATCGGTGTGCGCCAGGTTGCGGTAGTGCGCCTCGCGGTTGGCCAGCTGGTCGGCGTAGCGGCGCACGTCGAGCAGGGCCACGTACTGCCGGGCGACCAGGACGAACCCCTCCAGGCAGCCGACCAGCACGGCCAGCGGGCTGAACACCCCGCCGCGCAGCGTGTGGTAGAGACCGGCGGCGGCGATCACCACCATCGGCAGGAACACGTAACCGGACCCCCGGCGGACCGGCGCCGTGGCGGCGTCCACGCCGCGCCGCCCCGCCCGCGCGGCGCCGAGGCACAGCAACAGCAGCCCCACCGGTAGCACCGCCGCGCTGGCCGACACCAGGCCGGAGCCGGCGGAACCCGCCCCGACGGCCACGCCGGTCGCGGCGAACCCGACGACGAGCGCACCGACGCCGCTGAGCACCGGCCCGTCGTCGCCCGCCCCGGTCACCTGCAGCGTGCTCACCACCGTGACACCGCCGATCGCCGCGAGCGTGGCCAGGCTCAGCAGCAACCCCCCGGGTGTGGCCGGGGTGGCCGGGCCGAGCAGCCGGGTCGGCTCGACCACCAGGACCCAGCCGGTGAACCACAGCGCGGCGCCGACCGCGAGGCAGTCCAGCAGATGCCGCAGCGTCGGCGTCGGACGCCCGGGCGCCGGCAGCCGCAACAGCCCCCAGGCCAGCACCAGCCCGCTGACCGCACCGCCGACCGCGACACCGGTGCCGAGCAGCGCGCGCTGGGCCTCGTACCGCTCCCCTTCGCCGACCAGCGTCACCACCGCGACCAGGGCGACCAGCACGGTCGCGGTGAACCCGCCGGCACCGAGCACGACGAGCCGGTACGCCTGCCGCAGCGCCCCGGTCAGCCGGCGGCCGGCGACGAACAGCCACACCGTGCCGAGCGCAGCCGCCACCCCGCTCGCCAATGCGAGCGCCTGCATGCCCGGGGGGAGGTGCACGCCACAACTGTGCCGGATCGGTGTCGCGCCGTGGTGCCGGGGTCGGCCCGCCGGCCGGCAAACATCCCGACACGTGAAACGCGCCACGGCTGGCCGGGCCGACGCGGCAACCGTGGTGTAACACTTGGCGAATGCCTGAGCTGCGGTCGAAGACCTCCACGCACGGTCGGACGATGGCCGGTGCCCGGGCCCTCTGGCGGGCCACCGGGATGACCGACGACGACTTCGGTAAGCCGATCGTGGCCATCGCCAACAGCTTCACCCAGTTCGTGCCCGGCCACGTACACCTCAAGGACCTCGGCGGTCTGGTCGCCGATTCGATCGCCGAGGCCGGCGGGGTCGGCCGCGAGTTCAACACGATCGCCGTCGACGACGGCATCGCCATGGGCCACGGCGGCATGCTCTACTCGCTGCCCAGCCGGGAGTTGATCGCCGACGCCGTCGAGTACATGGTCAACGCCCACTGCGCCGACGCGCTGGTCTGCATCTCCAACTGCGACAAGATCACCCCGGGCATGTTGCTCGCCGCGCTGCGGCTCAACATCCCGACCGTGTTCGTCTCCGGCGGCCCGATGGAGGCCGGCAAGACCGTCGCCGTCGAGGGCGTGGTGCACGCCAAGCTCGACCTGATCGACGCGATGATCGCCGCGTCGAACGACGCCGTCACCGACGCCCAGCTCGACACCATCGAGCGCTCCGCCTGCCCGACCTGCGGCTCCTGCTCCGGCATGTTCACCGCCAACTCGATGAACTGCCTGACCGAGGCGGTCGGGCTGGCGCTGCCGGGCAACGGGTCGGTGCTGGCCACCCACGCCGCGCGGCGGTCGCTGTTCGTCGAGGCCGGCCGGACCGTCGTGGAGATCGCCAAGCGGTGGTACGACGGCGACGACGCCTCGGTGCTGCCCCGCTCGGTGGCCAGCCGGGCGGCGTTCGAGAACGCGGTCGCCCTGGACGTGGCGATGGGTGGCTCCACCAACACCGTGCTGCACCTGCTGGCGGCCGCCCGCGAGGCGGAGCTCGACTTCGGCGTCGCCGACATCGACGCCATCTCCCGTCGGGTGCCCTGCCTGTCGAAGGTCGCGCCGAACACACCGAAGTACCACATGGAGGACGTGCACCGGGCCGGTGGCATCCCGGCGCTGCTCGGCGAGCTGGACCGGGCCGGCGCGCTGCGCCGCGACGTGCACGCGGTGCACTCGCCGTCGCTGGACAAGTGGCTGGCCGACTGGGACATCCGGGGCGGCTCGCCGATCCCGGAGGCGGTCGAGCTGTTCCACGCCGCGCCCGGTGGGGTGCGTACCACCGAACCGTTCTCCACCACGAACCGCTGGTCCAGCCTGGACACCGACGCGGCGCAGGGCTGCATCCGGGACGTGGCGCACGCCTACTCCGCCGACGGCGGCCTGGCGATCCTGCACGGCAACCTGGCCCCGCAGGGCGCGGTGGTCAAGACCGCCGGGGTGCCCGACGACTGCCTGACGTTCCGTGGCCCGGCCAAGGTGTACGAGTCACAGGAGGACACCGTCTCGGCGATCCTCGCCGGCGAGGTGGTCGCCGGTGACGTGGTCGTCGTCCGCTACGAAGGACCCAAGGGCGGGCCGGGCATGCAGGAGATGCTCTACCCCACATCGTTCCTCAAGGGCCGTGGTCTCGGCCGGGCCTGCGCGCTGATCACCGACGGCCGGTTCTCCGGCGGCACCTCCGGGCTGTCCATCGGGCACGCCTCCCCCGAGGCAGCCTCCGGTGGGCTGATCGCCCTGGTCGAGCCCGGTGACGAGATCGTCATCGACATCCCGGCCCGCAAGCTCGAGCTCAACGTGCCCGACGAGGTGCTGCAGGCCCGCCGGATCGCCCAGGAGAAGCGGGACCGCCCGTACACCCCGGTCGACCGGGACCGGCCGGTGTCGGCGGCGCTGCGGGCGTACGCCTCGATGGCCACCTCGGCCAGCGACGGCGCCTACCGCCTCGTCCCGGAGTAGTCACCGCGGACCTCGGCCGTACGGACAGGTCAGCCCGGGTTGGTCGAACATCTGTGCGATGATGGCGCGGTGGCGGGTGAGGCCAACATCCTGCACGCCGACCTGGACGCCTTCTACGCCTCGGTCGAGCAGCGCGACGACCCCCGGCTGCGCGGGCGGCCGGTGATCGTCGGTGCCGGCGTGGTGCTGGCGGCCAGCTACGAGGCCAAGGCTCGCGGCGTACGGACTGCGATGCCGGGGCAGCGAGCCCGGCTGATCTGCCCGGAGGCAGTGGTGGTGCCGCCCCGGATGGCGGCCTACACGGCGGCCAGCCGGGCGGTGTTCGAGGTGTTCCGGCAGACCACCCCGCTTGTCGAGCCGCTCTCCATCGACGAGGCGTTCCTCGACGTCGGCGGGCTGCGCCGGCTCGCGGGAGCGCCGGCCGACATCGCCGCCCGGCTGCGGGTCGCGGTCCGCGACCAGGTCGGACTGCCGATCACCGTCGGGGTGGCGCGCACCAAGTTCCTCGCCAAGGTCGCCAGCGGCGTCGCCAAACCGGACGGGCTACTGGTCGTGCCGCCCGGCGAGGAGCTGGCGTTCCTGCATCCGCTGCCGGTCGAACGACTCTGGGGCGTCGGCCCGGTCACCGCCGGCAAACTACGCGAACGCGGCATCACCACGGTCGGTCGGGTGGCCGGCCTCGGGGAAGCGGCGCTGGTCAGCATCGTCGGCGCGGCCGCCGGCCGACACCTGCACGCCCTCGCCCACAATCGGGACCCCCGCCGGGTGCAGACCGGCGGCCGACGCGGCTCCATCGGCTCCCAGCAGGCGCTCGGCCGGGCCAGTCGAGAATTGACCGACGTCGACGCGATCCTCGCCGGGCTGGTCGACCGGGTCGGCCGGCGGATGCGGGCCGCCGGCCGGACCGGCCGGACGGTGACCCTGCGGTTGCGCTTCGGCGACTTCACCAAGGCCACCCGGGCGCACACCCTGCCCCGGGCCACCGCGCAGACCGACGTCATCCTCGGCGCCGCCCGGCAGCTGCTGGCCGCCGCCGCACCGATCATCGGCGAACGCGGGCTCACCCTGGTCGGCGTCTCGGTCGGCAACCTCGACGACGGGCACGCCACCCAACTGGCCCTGCCGCTGGAGCAGACCGGTACGCCGGACGGCGGCGAATCGCCGACCGGGACGACCCGGCGGGAGAACCTGGACGCCGCGCTCGACGCGGTCCGGGACCGCTTCGGCTCCCGCGCGGTCGACCGCGCGGTGCTGCTCGGCCGCGACCTCGGCCCCGCCGCCCCACTGCTGCCGGACTGAAACCTTGCAGCGGCGCCGCCACCCGATGCAGATCTACTGCGGCGCTGCCGGCCACAGCTCGACGGCACCGGCCGCCGCCTGCCGGATCAGCGCCCCGGAGACCTCCACCCGACTGTGCGCGACGTCGCGCGCCGGCCAGGCACACTCCACTGTGACTGGGCCTTCCGGCGGCAGCGGCCACACCCAGAACCGGGCGTCGTGCCGCTGCTGGTCGCTGCTGGCCACGACCGGCACCAGCAGCGGTCCGGTCGGTTCCCGGTCGTCCGGCGGCGGATCCCGGTGCAGGCTGCTCAACGACGTACCGTCGGCGAACCGGACCATCACCTGCAACCCGCCGACCCCCTCGACCGGGGTCCGCGGCCGGGGTGGCCCAGCGTGCCCGTCCGGGTCCGCGACCCGCAGGATCGCGCTGATCTCGAACTCGAAACCCGTCGGGTACGCCAACAGGCTGGTCAGGATCACCGCCGCCCGGTCGCTGCGGGCCAGCAGCAACTGTCCGGCGACGACACCGCCGAGCACCGCCACCGGACGGGCCAGCCAGGGCGGCGCACCCTCGGGTGCCCGCGCGGGATCTGCAGTCTCCATCGGCTCACCATGCCACGAAGCGGCCCCGATCGGGGGCACCGCGACCGGCCACGCCGGGCACAATGGCGGGCATGGACGCCGATCTGCTGCCGCAGACCCGCCGGGCGTTGCTGCACCGGATCGCCACTGGCCAGGCCGACGGCCGCGCCCCGTCGATGGTCGCGGCCGTGGTCCGCAGCACCGGACCGGTCTGGACCGCCACCCGTGGCGAGGTCGACGGCGCGTCGCCACACACATCGACCGGCTACCGGATCGGTTCGCTCAGCAAGACCTTCACCGCGGTCCAGGTGCTGCGGCTGCGCGACGATGGGCTACTCGAGCTGACCGACCCGATCGGACGGCATCTGCCCGGCTGTGGCGTCGAGGCGACAGTCGCGCAGCTGCTGGCGCACACCGCCGGGCTGCCCGCCGAACCGCCCGGTCCGTGGTGGGAACGGACCCCCGGCACGCTACGGCCCGACCTGTCCGACGTGCTCGGCACCGCGCAGGACCGGTGGCCGGCCGGGCACTGGCACCGATACTCCAACCCCGGGTACGCCCTGCTCGGTCAACTGGTCGAGCGGCTACGCGGCCGGCCCTGGGGGGATGCGTTGCGTGCCGACGTGCTCGGCCCGCTCGGCATGGCCGACACCGGGGTCGCGCCGCCCCGCCGGGTGGCCGCCGGCTGGGCTGTGCATCCATGGGCGGACGTGCTGCTGCCCGAGCCGACCGAGGACTACGGCCTCGTCGCCCCGGCGGGACAGCTGTGGTCCACCGTCGCCGACCTCAGCCGGTTCGCGACGTTCCTCCTCGATGGGAATCCGCGGGTGCTCTCCACCGAGGCACTGACGATGATGCGGACCGCCGCCTCGCCGCCGGAGAGCGCAGACCCCGATTACGGGTACGGCCTGGGTATGCAGCTGCTGCGGCACGAGGGGCTCACGTTGGCCGGGCACACCGGCTCGGTGCCGGGTTTCGTCACCGCGCTGTGGACCTGCCCTGACTCCGACGTCGCCGCGATCGTGCTGGCCAACGTCACCAGTGGGCCACAGGTCGACGACATTGCCGCCGACCTGGTGAAGATTGTCGCCGACCGGGAGCCGGCGATCCCGCCACCGTGGCGGCCGGCAGCAGGCGTCGACCTGACGCTGCTCGACCTGACCGGGCCGTGGTACTGGGGTCCACGGCCGGTGGCGATCCGGCTGCTGGGCGACGGCACGCTGCAGCTCACCCCGATCGGCAAGGCGGGTCGGGGCACCCGCTTCCGCTCCAACGGCGACGACACCTGGGCCGGAATCGACGGCTTCTACGCCGGCGAGACGTTGCGGGTGGTCCGCGACGCGACCGGCGCGGTCGACCATCTCGACCTCGGCACGCTGATACTGACCCGGGGGCCATACGAACCGGCATCGGCGGTGCCGGGCGGGGTCGACCCGGCCGGCTGGCGTACCGGATCGGGGTCCTCAACCGGGAGGACCTGATCGCTGGACGGCCAGCGCGCCGGCGGGTTCGTCAGCGGATCCGCTGGCTGAGAATCTGCCCCGGCCACGGGCCGCCGGGCTGGTCGATGGTGAACGGCTCGGCGGCGGTGAACCCGGCCCGCTCGTAGTAGCGCACCAGCGCCCGGTCGCCACCGGCGTAGCAGTCGACCCGCAGCAGGGTCGCCCGCCGGTCGACGGCGATCCGCCGGGCCTCGTCCAGCAGCGCCCCGCCGATCCCACGACCGGCCCAACCACGGTCGGTGACCAGCAGGTTCACGTACAGCTCGGGTTCGTTGACCGGGGGGACGTAGGACCGGGCCACGCCGACGGCGAGCGCCCCGACGACCCGCTCGCCGTCGCCGGGTACGCAGGCCAGCACCAGCCCGCTCTCCCTGGCCCAGCCGGTGACCATGGCGATCCGCCGCGGATTCGTCGACTGCGGCTCGGTCCCCCACTGCCCGGTCCGGCCCTGTTCGGCCAGCCAGCGCACCGCGTCGTCGATCAGGGCGAGGACCGCCGGCACGTCGCTCTCCGTGCCGACCCGGTGGTACACGGACGCCGGGTCGGTGGTGTCAGGTCCGCCGTCGGGGGTGCGCTGCATGCCGGACATCCTGCCGGTTCGACCGACGTGCCGTCGACCGGGCAGGAGGTCGGTCACAGTCCGCGCGCCCGGTCAACTCGGCGCAGCGCGGCCGGTCAGCTCGGCGCAGCGCGCCCGGTCAGCCCGGCGGCGGGCACGGGTTGGTGACCGGGTACGGCCCGGCACCGGCCTGTCGCCCGTCGCCGTCGACGACGGTGACCCGCCAGGTCACCGCCGCAACGGCCACCTGCTCGACCTGGCCGGTCACCGTCTCACCCGTGACGGTCATCGTCACCTCGCCGCCTCGGGCGGGCTGCGAACCCGGGGCGACGAGGCCACCGGGCCCACCCGGACCGGACCCGGACGTCGGTGCGGTCGTCGGGCCGGCGTTCGACGACGGCGACGGGTCGCCCCCACCAGCGGTCCAGGTGAGCACCGCCGACTCGGCGAGGCCACCGGCCACGGTGGCGACCACCCGCAGCCGGTACCGGCTGGATCCGGTGCAGGTGACCGTCACCTCGGCCGCAACGGTCAATGGCGGCGCTGGTGGCGCCGGATCCGACGGACGCGGACCACCGCTCGGCGGCAGGCTGGTGGGCGGTGCCGAGGCCGTCGGCACCGCCGAACTGGTCGGCCCGGCGGTGCTGGTCGGCGCCGCCGACACCGGAGCGGCCAGCGTCGGTGGCGGCTCGGGCGCTGACCGCGCAGTGTCGTCGACCGCGCCGAG
Organism: Solwaraspora sp. WMMA2101; assembly: GCF_049179175.1. Lineage (NCBI taxonomy): Bacteria > Bacillati > Actinomycetota > Actinomycetes > Micromonosporales > Micromonosporaceae > Solwaraspora > Solwaraspora sp. WMMA2101. The sequence continues at coordinate 1,471,447 of NZ_JBMHMA010000006.1, forward strand.
CCGGGGCACCATGACGGCACCGCCGAGCAGCAACGCCAGCACTCCGGCCGCCGCCACGACCGCGGTCGTCCGCCGGCCGGGCGGCCCGGGCGACCGGCGGGGAAACCCGGTCGCCGGGTCGAATCGGCCCGCCCGGCGGTCGATCCGGGCACGGGCCGCCGCCTCGGCCGGGTCGGTGTGGGTCGACACCAGTCGGGGCCAGAGATCTGCCGGTACGGCGAGCAACGGCAGCGTCGCGTACGCGGAGAACAGCGCCGCCGGGTGCACCTGCTGCCGGCGCCGGTCGGCGCAGGTGGTGCAGCCGTCGACGTGCCGGCTGACCCGTTTGCGCAGCAGCACCGTGAGGGTGCCGTCCCAGCCGCGCAGCAGCCCGGCCAGATCGGCGCAGTCGGCGGTACCGGTCCGGGCCACCAACAGTGCGCCGACGGCCCGTTCGAGCTGGGCCCGCACCCGGGACAGCCGGGCGTGCGCGTGGCTGTCGGAGACGCCGAGCACCGCACCGACCTCGGCGGCGGACAGCTCGTGCCGGATGGACAGCTCGAAGACCTGCCGGTCGCCGGGATTGAGCCCGGCGGCGGCGGCCCAGACCAGCTCGCGGATCTGCTCGGCGCTCAGCCCGGTGACCGGGTCGACCGACGCCGCCGGCAGCTGGCCGGCCTCCTCCAGTGGCAGGTGCCGCTGTCGGCCACGCATCACCCGCAGGCACTCGTTGCGGGCGATGGCGTACAGCCACGGGCGCAGCCGGTCCGGGTCGCGCAGCTGCGCCGCCCGCTGCCCGGCCAGGACGAACGTGTCGTGCACCGCGTCGGCCGCCGCGTCGGCGTCACGCAGCAGAAACCGGCAGTACGTGAACAGCCGGTCGGCGTACGCCCGGTACGCACCGTCGAGGCCGCGCGGGTCACCGGCAACCAGCGCGGCCACGACGGTCCGGTCGTCCATACCGGTGATGCTAGGCGGCACGGTCCAGGTGCCACCTTTACTGTCGCCAATGCTCCAGCTGGTAGCGGGCCGGGTCGGGCATCCCGTTGCCCTGCCCGATGACGCAGAGCTGCCTGTTGCCGCTGGCGACGAGCCGGGCCCGTTCGGCGTCGGCCGCGCTCGCGAGAAAGAGCAGCGGGGTGGCCGCGGCCCGCAGCCCCCAGCCGTCGCCGTCGGGTCCGTGCACCGCCAGCTCCGCCGGGTCGTACGGGATGCAGTCGAAGTGCGGAGCGGGGCCGAACGGCAGCCCGGACGGGTCCTGGAAGTAGGTGATGATGTAGCGGTGCCGGTCGGGGCGGTCGTTGCCCCGGCCGATGTAGCAGATTCGCGTCCAGTTGCGGGCCACCTTGACCCCGTCCTCGGCGTCGACCTTAGTGGCGAAGTTCTTGATGGCGTGGTTGCCGTCGCGCATCAGCCAGGCGTCGCCCTGCTGCTGGATGGTCAGGTTCGCCGGGTCGTAGCCGACGCAGTCCTCGGCTGCCGCCGTCACCTCGGGCCCACCGTCGCCGCCGTCCCCGCTGCTGTCCCCGCCGCTGCCGCCCGGATCGTGCTCCGCACCACCGTCGTCGTCGCCGGTCTGCGGCTCGCCGCTCGAGCCGGTCGCGGCCGGCGCGCCGCCGAGTCCGGCCGACCCGGTCGCGTCGGCAGCGTCCGGATGTCCGCTGAGCCGGCCGGTGCCTGAGCCGCAGGCGACCAATGCCAGCAGCAGCAGCCCGCCCAGGGCCACCGCTGTGACGGCTGTCGCCGCCGGCCACCACCGGATCCACCGCCGCGCCGACCCGACACCGGAACTCGTGTAGATCATCTCGCCACCTCGCCTCACGTCACCTGCCGGCCAAAGTGCCGGACGTGTGCTGGAGGACGCAGGCAGCCGTGGACCAACAACTTTCTCGGCGCGCACGGGTCAGAATCTGTCAAGCGTCGGGTGCGGCCGGTGAACCGGTCGGACAGTATTCCTCCAGGGAATAATTATTCCCTGGAGGAATACTGCTCTGCCGCAGTAGTGGTCCGCCTGGATCAGCCGGGTGGAGCGGGCCGGGCGGTGAAGATGTAGCGGGAGGCGGCGAGCCCGAGCAGGGTCGCGCCGAAGACGACCACGCCGACGGTGCCGACACCGCCGACGGCGACCAGCGCGCCGACCGCGATCGGGCCGGTGGTCTGCCCGACGCTGCGGGAGAGGGCTTCGGTGGCGGCGGCTGTCGCGCGCAGCTCCGGGTTCCAGTTGACGCTGATCGCGATGGACAGCGGCATCAGGGCACCCAGGCAGGTGCCGAGCAGCACGAGGGTCAGGGCGACGGCACCGACGTGCAGTGCCGCGAGCGCCACCACCGCGTAGGCGGCTGCCGCGAACGGGATGACCAGGTACAGCCGGGTGAACAGCTGCTCGCGGGTGATCCGCCGCAGCGACATCCGGTTGATGAAGCTGCCGGTGAAGACGCCGCAGGGGATGAGGATCGACACGCCGACCCGTTCCAGGGTGCTCATGTCGTCGGCGAGCCGGTCGAGCAGCACGCTGACACCGAAGTGGCTGCCCTGCATCACCAGTCCGATCCCGATGCTGGACAGGATCAGCCAGCGCCGCCGGTGCTGCGCCAGCATCCGGCCGATCGACCGCAGGGTCAGCCCGATCCGGCGGCGTACCGGCAGGTCGGGTGCGTAAGCGGCGGGTGGGCGGTCGCGGCCGAGTCGGGCCACGACCACGACGCCGAGCAGGACACTGGCGTAGACCGCGCCGACGGCGAAGACGAGGACCGGCCGGTCCAGGGAGGCGGCGAACGCGCCGAGCGCGAGCGCCGACGCGGCTCCCATGCTGACGAAGGTCTGCAACAGTGAGTAGCCCCGGTCGCGGGCCTTCGGGTCGCCCTGGGTGAGGTCGGCGACGAGTGCCTGGCCACAGAGCGCGACCGCGCCGCTGGCGAATCCGGTGAGCAGCCGACCGGCGGTGAGGACGGCGTAGCTCTGGTACAGGCACAGCAGGATCGACACGACGGCGTTGACGAGCATCCCGGGGAGCAGGATCCGGCGTACCGGGACGAGGTCGAGCAGCGGTCCGGTGAACACGCCGGCGGCAGCGGTGGCCACACTGTGCGCGCCGATGGTGATGCCGATCTGGGCCGGGCTGAGGTCGAGGCTGCGCCCCAGGCCGACCGAGATCGGGATGTACGCGAGCTGGGTGAGCGGGTTGAAGAACACCAACAGCGGGGGTACGGCGACGGCCAGCCGGTTGCGGGGCGGGCGGCGGTCCGGGTCGCTCACCGGTCGGCCCCCCGATGGTGGGCCCGCCGGTGGTTCAGTCGATCGGCCGGTTCTCCAGGAAGGCTTCCATCTCGTGGAAGGCGACGGACGAGTGGGTCCGGAAGATCGCCTCGGCGGCGTCGAGGTCCCGGTCGCGGCAGGCTTTCAGGAAGCGCCGGTGCTCGTCGAGGCCGTCGAGGCGGCGTTCCTTCGACCGCATGAAGGCGACCGAGAGCATCCCCGGTGTGGCGGTACGCAGCGACAGCAGCATCTGGGTGAGCCGGGGTGACCGGGCGGCGTCGTACAGATAGAGGTGGAACGCCCGGTTGAGCTCGACGTACTTGCCGAGGTCCGGGTCGCGTTCCATCTCTTCCTGCATCCGTTCGGCCTTGTTCAGCTCCGCCTCGGTGATCCGTTCGGCGCAGAGCCGGGCCGCCAGCCCTTCGAGGGTCTCGCGCAGCAGCCGGATGTCGCGCAGCTCGGCGGCGTCGATGGCGGTGACGGTGGCCACCTTCCGGGCATGGACCTTGATCAGCCCTTCGGCGGCCAGGTCGCGCATTGCTTCGCGGACCGGGGTGGGGCTGACGCCCAGCAGCTGGGCGATCTCGGTCTGAACGATCCGTGAGCCCGGCTTCAGGGTGCCGTCGACGATCGCCGAGCGCATCCAGTCCCGGACGCGCTCGTGCACGGTCCCCGAGATTCCGGCGAACGACACGGTCCTGCCCTCGATTCTCCCCCTGGAGCGCGCCCCTCGGCACACCCGGCGACGCTTCGATTCTACAGAATCGAGGCGACCGGGTGGCACGGCGATCGTGCGGGTACGCCGTCATGCGTCAGCTCCCGTTCTCCCGGCGGTCGATCTCGGCATCGGCGAGCGTCCACCGGCGCAGCGCCGTCAGCCGCCAACCGAGGAACGCCATGATCACCGCGCAGGCCAGGCCGCCGGAGACCATCGCGAACGCCGGACTGGTCAGGCTCGCCGTCGCACCGGCCCGCGCGTCGCCGAGCAACGGTCCCCCGGTCACCACGCCGATGTGGACCGAGGAGAGCCGGCCCCGCAGGTGGTCCGGCACGCTGAGCTGCAGGACGGTCTGGCGGAACACCGCCGAGACGACGTCGGCGGCACCGGCGACCATGAGCAGGGCCAGCGTCAGCGGCAGCCAGTGCGACAGGCCGAACCCGGCGATCGCCAGACCCCACACGACGATCGACACGATCACCGCCCGGCCCTGCCTGGTCACCGCGACGACCCAGCCCGAGGTGAGGGCACCGATGAGGGCCCCCGCGCCCGGGGCCGCGTGCAGCAGCCCGACGGTCACCGCGTCGCCGCCGAGCTGGCCGAGGGCGATCGCCGGGAACAGCGCCCGCGGCATCCCGAAGAACATGGCGTTGAGGTCGGCGAGGAAACAGCCCAGCACCGCGGGCTTGCTCCGCAGGTAGGTCAGGCCCTCGACCACCGAACGGATCCCCGGCTTGGTGACGGCGTGCGCCGGCGGCATCGGCCGCATCCGGCTGAGCACCGCGATGGAGACCAGGAACGTGACGACGTTCAGCGCGTACGTGCTGGACAGCCCGAGCCCGGCGATGATCACGCCGGCGACGGCCGGCCCGACGATCGCGCCGACCTGGGTGAGAGTCTGGTTCAGCGCGAAGGCCGACGGCAGCACCTCCCGGCGGACCAGGCCGGCCACGGCGGCACTGCGAGCCGGGCTCTCCAGCGCCGACAGCCCGGCCGAGACCGCCACCAGGACGAAGATCGCCCAGATCGGCGGCCGGTCGAGCAGGGCCAGCAGGGCCAGGCCGCCGACGACGACCGCCAACATGCTCTCGGTGGCCACCAGCAGGCGGCGGCGGTCGACGGCGTCGGCGACCGAGCCGCCCAGCAGCGAGCAGACCATCAGCGGGATCAGCTGGGCCAGGCTGGCCAGGCCCACCATGAGAGTGGACCCGGTCAGCACGTAGACCTGGTACGGCACAGCGACCCGGGTCATCTGGGTGCCGAGGATCGCCACGGCGTGTCCGGTCCACAGCCGCAGGAAGTCGGGCGACTCGCGCAGCGGGGTGACGTCGATGACCAGGCGCTGGCGCAGGGACCTGCGCTGCGCCCGGCCCTGGTTGTCGGTGGTGGTCACGCGGTCAGCCGCACCGGAAGAACTCGCGGGGCACCGCGTGCAACGATTCGAGTCCGGACGCGGTGACCCGGAACATCTCGCCGTACTGGACCCCGGCGAGGCCGTCCGGTGTCACCACGTTGGGCTGCACGACCAGGCACATCCCCTCCTGGTACACGAAGCCCTCGGGTTCGCCCCGGTAGGTCTGCCGGGTACGGACGATGGCCGGTAGCTGGGCGCAGCCGTGCACCAGGTCGTCGTAGATGGTGAAGCCCTGCCGTTGGGCGACCTCCGCCGCGTCGAGGATGTCCGACACGGTCGCACCGGGCCGGATCGCCGTGCAGACCGCGTCGAAGACCTCGAGCGCGACGTCGTGCAGCCGGGCGTACAGCGGGGTCGGGTCCGCGCCGATCGTGTAGCTGCGCAGGACCTGGGCGGAGTAGCCGGCGTAGTTCGTGCTGAGCTCCGCGACGAGGGCGTCACCGACCTGCAGTCGCCGGTCGGCCTGGTGCTGGCAGGGCACACCGCCGCGCGGGTCGGACATCTGGGTCGCGACCATGAAGTGGATGCCGTTGATCCCGCCGTCGGCCAGGTAACTGTCTTCGATGATCCGGGCCACCTCGTGCTCGGTCATGCCGGGCCGGGCCTGCTCCGCGATCGCCAACGCGGAGGCGTCGCACATCCGCGCCGAGGCGATCAGCCGCTGCATCTCCTCGTCGCTCTTGATCTGGCGCTGGTCCACCAGCTGGCCGCCGAACTCGACCCATTCCACCCCGGGCAGCGCCTCGGTGAGCCGGGCGTGCTCCCGCCAGGTGATGGTGCCGGCCAGGCCCACCCGGCCGGTCGTGACGCCGCGCTCACGCAGGCATTCGATCAGGGTGGGGACGGTGTCCACCGAGCCGGTCGGTGCCGAGCCGCCGAACCGTACGTCGGGGAACCGGGCCATCCGACGGGCCAGCGGCAGATGGTTCGACAGCTGGATCAGCATGGTCGGATCGCCGTGCCGGGGGTACAGGATCCAGGCCTCCCGGGTCGACCACCAGTCGCTGAGGTACAGCACGTTCGGGTCGCGGCCGCCCCGGCCGCACACCACGACGAGTTGCAGGTCGAGGGCGTCCATCCGGGCCCGGACCGCGGCGTCACGTCGGGCGAACTCCGCATCGGAGAACCGCGGGTAGTCGCGGTCGGTCAGTGGTTGCGCAGCGATGGTCGTCACAGGTCCTCACAAAAGGGTTGGTGAAGGGGGTGGGCCCGGGGCCCGAGGGCGGCCTAGAGGCCGCCCTCGAGTCCCATCCGGGCGTTGAGGCGGTTGTAGCCGACGAGCCCGACGAGCAGGACACCGAAGGTGACGATGCCGAAGGCCGCCACGGTGGAGAACTGTCCGTCGCCGGCCATGTCGAACATGACGACCGCCGCGGTGCGGGTCTGCGGACCCGCGAGGTAGAGGGTGGTCTGCAGTTCGCGGAAGCTCATCACCATGGTGATCAGGGCGCCCGCGAGCAGGGCCGGCGACAGCAGCGGTACGACGATCGTCCAGATCGCCCGCGCGAAGCTCGCCCCGGCCACCTGCGCCGCCTCCTCCAGCTCGGAGCTGATCTGCAGCATCCGGGCGCTGACCAGCCGGGACACCACCGCGATGATGATGGTGATGTACGCGATCACCAGCGCCCAGTGCGTCGAGTAGATCGGCAGCGGCGTGATCAGGAAGATCCACAGGAAGCTCACGCCGACGATGACGTTGGGCAGCGCCATCGGCACCGAGGTCAGCAGGTAGAGCAGCCGGCCACCGGCGATCCGCCGGGCGGAGAACCACGCCGCCAGGGTCGACAGGACCAGTACGCCGGCGCTGGCGAGCACGCCGACCAGGAGGCTGTTGGCGAAACCCTGCAGGATGTTGGGCGTGCTCAGGGCGGCCACGTAGGAGTCCAACGACAGCGAGCTGAGCGACTCCCAGCTGACCTGCCGGAAGAACGGGTTGAGTGACATCCACAGCAGCATCAGCAGCGGAAGCAGGATCACCAGTGTCAGCACGACGAAGGTGAGCGCCGCCACCGGCAGCCGCCACCGGCCCAGGTCCATCCGGACCGAGGAGAAGTTCTTGCCGCTGATCACGGCGTACCGCTCCCCCGCCTGGTTGAACCGGTCGTACCACCAGATCATCACCACGGCGCCGACCAGCATGAAGACGGCGTAGGTGCTGACCAGGCCGACGTTGCTCGGCGGCGTACTCGTCCGCAGGTAGATCTCCGAGGCGTAGGTGAAGATCCGTTCGTTGACGCCGAGGAACCAGGGGATCTCGAACGCCTCCCAGGCCCGCATCAACGCCATGATCGCGACGGCGGCGATCCCTGGTGCGGCGAGCGGCAGCGAGATGTCCCGTACCGCCCGCAGTTTCGATGCCCCGGACACCTCGGCGGCCTCCTCCAACGACGAGTTCATCGAGGAGAAGACGGTGACCACGAACAGGTAGACCATCGGCACCATGGTGAGCCCGTTGACCAGGATCAGGCCCTCCATGGAGTAGACGTTGAACAGGGTGCCGTCGGTGCCGGTCAGGTTGCGCCAGGCCACGTTGATGGCACCGATGTTCGGGCTGGCCAGGAAGGTCCAGGCCACCGGGATGAGGATCCCGGGGACGGCCATCTGGACGACCGTGAGTACGCCCACCACGTTGCGCAACGGCACGTTCGTCCGGGCGACGATCCAGGCCAGGAAGGTGCCCAGGGCGAGGGCGACGAGCGTGGAGCCGACCGCGAACTGCACCGTGGTCCAGGTGACGCTGAGCAGCCGGCCGGACGCGAACGCGTCCCGGAAGTTGTCGAGGGTGAATTCGAGGGAGAAGAAGTCGGCGTCGGTGGGCCGGGCGTCCTTGACGCTGGTGTACAGCAGGATGGCGATCGGCAGCGCCACCTGGGCCAGCAGGATGACCAGGACCAGCCCGTAGACCACCCCGCGGGGGACAACGCCCCCCGCAGGGCGCGGAAGCTGTCGACCAGGCCGGTGACGCGCCGGGTACGGCCTTCCACAAGGGTCACCATGTCGGTCAGCCCGTCACGAAGATCGACTGGTGCTGCTCGACGCGGGTGTCGTAGTCACCGAAGTTGTCGGTGGTCTCGAAGAACAGCTCGCTCTGCAGGATGCCCTCGGCCGACGAGGGGATCGGCGCTCCCGGCTTGATCGGGATCTTCACCACGGCCTCGCCGACCGTGTTCTGCCAGTCGTCGCTCATCAGCCACTCCAGGTACAGCCGGGCGGTGGCCGGGTGCGGCGCGTCCGCCAGCGCGAAGTACATGTCCGGCTGGGCGATGGTCACCGGCGTGGTGACGATGTCGATCGGTGCCCCGGCGACGATCAGGTCCCGGATCGTGCGGGTCGCGGTCTGCGGGAGTGCGACGTCGAACTCCCCGGCCGCGAGCTTCTCCAGGCCGTCGGCACCGGAGTAGACGACCGGTTCGTTGGCGGCGATCGCCTCCATCAACTCCAGGCCGGGTTCCTCACCCAGGTGCGCCAGCATCCCGGCGAACCAGTCGAGCTGGTCGATGTTGATGCCGAACCGGCCCTTCCACTTCGGGTCGGTCAGGTCCTCGTAGGTGGCGGGGGCCTCCGACGCGGTGACCTTGTCGGTGTTGTAGACGATGTGGAAGGTGAAGAAGTCGGCCACCGAGCAGACGCAGTCCGGGTAGGCCCGGTCCGCCGGCAGGCCGCCCTCCCCGCGCGGGTCGTACGCCAGGCACAGGCCCTCGTCACGGCAGAGGGTGTTGTCCTCCAACGGGCCGCCCTGAATGATGTCGGCGCTGGGCCGGCCGGCCGCGTTCTCGGTGATGATGCGCTCGATCAGTTCGAGCGTGCCGCCGGAGGTGTACTCCAGCTTCACCCACGGATACTCCTCGATGAACAGGTCGATCTGCTTCTCGGCGGCGGCAGCCGGGGCGCTGAAGTAGTAGTTGAGCTGCCCGCCCTCCGCCTTCGACGCCTCCGCCAGATCGGCCAGGTAGGTGGCGTACTCCTCGTCGGTCATGTCCACCGTCGACGCCACCGCGAGCTCCTCGGGCAGTGCGTTCGCCGCCGCCTCGTCGGACCCGCCGCCGCAGGCGGCCAGGGCGAGCGACAGCGCCGCCAACGGCGCGCCGATCCGTACGGTGGTCGTGGTACGACGTCTCATGTCGGCACCTCCGTCGGGGTGGACGCCGAGGCGAGCTTGGCGGCGAGTTCCGGCAGCCGCAGGACCCAGCCCTGGCAGCGACCGAGCTGCTGCAGACCCAGCTCCTGCAGGTCCTCGCCGAACCAGGTGGCGACGCACTCGGCGACGGTGATCACCTTGTACGCCTTGCAGCTCGCGTCGTAGGCGGTGGACTGGATGTCGGCGTTGGTGTTCGCACCGGCGAGGATCAGCGTGTCGACGCCGAGCGCCTTGGTGAGCCATTCCAGGTCGGTCTGGTAGAAGGCGCTCAGCGACTTCTTGGTCTTGATGATGTAGTCGCTGTCGGCGACCGGGACCGCGAAGTCGGGCTGGAAGGTGCCGTCCTGCACGTCGACCGACTCGTCGGGCACCGGTCCGTACGGGCTCGGCGACTCGCCGATCGCGGCCCACGCCCGGTGGACCCGCATGGCCGCGCGGGCCTCGGTCTCCACCGGCCGCAGCGCGGACAGTACGTGGATCACGGCCATCCCGCTCTCGCGGGCCAGCGTCAGCAGCTGCTCGGTGTTGGCGAGCAGTTCGTCGCGGACGCCGGGCGGGAACGGCGCGGTGGGGGTCAGCCGGCGTTGGGTCATTTCGACCGTCACGACCGCGGACCGGGCCGGGACGATCGGGACGGCGTCGTTGATGACCTGGAGGAATTCCGCCCGGTCGTAGATGTCGATGGTAGGGCCGGTAAGCATATCTATGTCCCTTTCGAGGAGTGGAAGTCAGCTGGCGCGCAGCAGCCGGGCGTCAGACGCCGGCCGTCACCGGTGCCCCGGCGGCGGCCTTGGCGGCGGTGAGCCGCTCGAGGGCCTCAGCGGAGGACATCGCCAGGCCGATCGTGCGGGGGTAGTTCTGCAGCGCGAACTCGTGCAGGTCCTTGCCGTGGGTGGAGCCGACCGAGTCGGTGACGATGACCGGTGTCCACATCCGGTTGTAGGCGTCGAACGAGAAGTTGGAGACACAGTTGTTGGTGTTGATGCCGACGACGAAGAACGTGTCCACGCCGAGGCAGCGGATCAGGTGCTCCACGTCGGTCGACAGGAAACTGCTGGTCATCTGCCGCTTGGTGTTGATGATGTAGTCGCCCGGCTTGGGGCCGAGGATCGGCATCACGTCCCACTCGAAGTAGCCTTCGGGCGCGTCCGGGTGGTAGCCGGGCCGGGGGGCCAGGCCGTACGGCGTGCCGGGCCGACCGTGCTCTGCACGATCGCGGTCCGCGGCTGCATGCCACGCTCGACCAGGCGTTGGTAGACCATGATGTGGATGACCGGCAGCCCGAGCTCGCGGCCGGCGTCCAGGAAGGCGGCGGCGTTCGGCAGGATCCGGTCGGCCACGTTCTGCGGGAACGACGACCAGTCCTTGTCGATCTGCCGTACGTGCATGTCGATCTGCACGACGGCGGTCTTCGTGAAGTCGATCTCCAGTGCGTCGTTGAGCCTGGTCAACGTCTCGGTGCGGTCGATGACCTCGACGGCGTGGCTCTTCGGGTGCACCTGGTTGTACGTCATGTGTCTCTCCTCGATGGGTCGGATCGCGTCGCTCAGGCGGCGCGCAGTTGCGGCGCATCAGTCAGGCGGCGCGTCGCTCACGCGGCGCTGGCGGCTGGCGCGCGGTGGGGCAGCAGGACGATGTGGTGCGGCTCGATCCGCACGTGGACCCGGGTGCCCGGCGCGGCGCCCGCGCTGCCGCTGACCCGGGCCGTGACCAGGTGGCCGGACTCCAGCTCGACGAGCAGTTCGGCGAACGGGCCGAGGAACGAGGTGGACCGGACCGCACCGGCGATGGTCTGCGCCGCCGTCTCCGGGGTCGGTTCCCGCAGCTGCAGATGCTCCGGGCGGACGGTGAGCATGACCGGTTCGGAGATCCGAGCGGCGTCGTGCGGCTGTCGGGCCACCTGTAGCCGCCCGATCTGGGTCTGCACCAGCCAGTGGTCGTCGTCGGCCTCGACGATGAGGCCGTCGAGGGTCTCGCTCTCGCCGACGAAGTTGGCGGCGAACACGTCGGCGGGGCGCGAGTACACCCGGGCCGGCGTGCCCTGGTCCTTGATCTCGCCGCTTTCCAGGACCAGGATCCGGTCCGAGACCTCCATCGCCTCCTCCTGGTCGTGGGTGACGTAGAGGACCGTGATGCCGAGCCGTTGCTGCAGGTCGCGGATCTCCTGGCGAACTTCCTTGCGGAGTTTGGCGTCGAGGTTGGACAGCGGTTCGTCGAACAGGATCAGCTCGGAGCGCGACACGAGCGCGCGGGCGACCGCCACCCGCTGCTGCTGCCCGCCGCTGAGCTTGGTCGCCGAGCGTCGCGCGGCGTGGGCGAGCCCGAGCTGCTCCAGCACCTCGGTGGTCCGGGCGACGATCTCGGGCTTGGGCAGTCGGCGGCGCCGCAGCGGGTAGGCGACGTTGTCGAAGACGGACATGTGCGGCCAGATGGCGTACGACTGGAACACCATCCCGATCTGGCGTCGGGCCGGTGTCAGGCGGATGCGCCGCTCGGACGAGTAGACGACCCGGCCACCGATGGATATCTCGCCGGAGGTGGGGGTCTCCAGTCCGGCGACCGAGCGCAGGATCGTGGTCTTGCCACAGCCGCTCGGGCCGAGCAACGTCACGAACTCGCCCCGGGCGATGTCGAAGCTGATCCCCCGGACGGCGTGCACGTCGCCCTCGGGGGTCCGGTACTGCTTGTGCAGGTCGACGATCGACACCATCGGCGCGAGGTCGGGGGCAGCTGGTGCCCCGGCCCCGGCGACGGCGTCGACCGGTTGGGCGAGGGTCACGCTTGGCATCGCGGTCATCTCACTCCCTTTTCTATAGACTAGAGAAGACCCTAGGGACGGCGTGTTACAGCCAACGAGCCGTGAATGTTGCGATGCGGTTAGCTACCTCTTACGAACCCGCGACAGGCGCAGGCCGCAGGCCTGAACGGCGGCGAGCCCCGCGACCGGCGCGCCGCGGAACGCCGAGTGGATCTAGAAGGATTTGGCCGGTATGCCGACCACAATCCTTCTAGATCCAACCCATGTCGACCCCCGACAGCCCCCGGACGAGAGGAGCGGCAGGTGCAAGAACCCGCAGCGATCATCGCGGCCGAGTGCGTCGTCCCGACCGACGACGGCGAGTTGCCCGGCACTGTCGACCTGCCCGACGGTCCGGTCCGCGCGGCGGTGGTCGTGGTGCACGGATCGGCGGCCGGTCACCGGTCCTACTGTTGCTACACCCACGTCGGCCGGGTGCTCACCGCACACGGTGTGGCGGTGCTGCGCTACGACCGTCGGGCACCGTTGGAGCCCGGTCGCGACGTACCGCTGCGGTTGCAGGCCGCCGACGCGGCGGCTGCGGCCAGGACGGCGCGCGAGATCGTCGGCGGCGATGTGCGACTCGGCCTGTGGGGGCTGAGCCAGGGTGCCTGGGCTGCGCCGATGGCCGCCGCACACCATCCGGAGCTGTTCACCTTCCAGATCCTGGTGTCCTCGTGCGGGGTGTCACCGGCGGCGCAGATGCGGCACGGCACCGCCGAGCAGCTGCGCCGGCACGGGTACGGCGACACCGAGCTGACCGGCCTGGCCGAGCTGCGCACCGGGTGGGAGGCGTACCAGCGGGGGCAGCTGGACCGTCCGACGGCGCAGGCGCTCGTCGACCGGTACGCGGACCGCCCCTGGTTCCCGCTGGCGTACGTGCCCCGCGAGTTGCCGTCTGCCGGCGGCGGCTGGCGGGACATGGACCTGGATCCGACCGGGATCTTCGCCGGGGTGCGCTGCCCGACGCTGCTGTTCTACGGCGAGACCGACAGCTGGATGCCGATCGACGACAGCATCGCGGCGTGGCGGCGAGCCTCGTCGGCGGAGCTGACCGTGCACCGCGTCGCCGGCCACGACCATCTGCTGATGCGCGAAGGCTCCGACGCGGACCCGGCCGTCGGCGACAACCGGGCCGCCGAGGAGGCCATCAGCCAGCAGTACGCCGACCAGATGGCCGCCTGGCTTACGCTCGGACTCCGCTGATCGAGGTGATTCAGGCCCGGTCGAACGCAATTCTCCCGCAGATCATCCGCTACATCGACTCAGTCCTTTGCCGTTGAGGGGGCGCACAGTGCAATCCGATCGAGTCGGCCGTCACCGTGCCGCTGGCGATCAACTGCCCGATGACCGCACTCAGCCGTCCTCGGATCTCGGAACCGAGTCGACCCCACCCGTACATTCGGGAGACGACAGTCATCAACTCCTCCCTGCCGACCGTACCTCCGCTGCCGAGCAGCCGGGTGACAGCTAGGCGCAGCTCCTCGTCGGAGACCTGTTCCACCTTGCGCTGCACCTTGTCAGTGGGAAGCCGGACAGCAGTAACGGTCCGGTCCGGCACGTCGATGAAGTCGCCGATCCGGGTGACGTCGGCGAGACGGATCGCGGCGTCCAGGTTCGTCTTGATCTTGGATCCGAACCGCCCGATGTCCCACGCGTCCCGCAGCCGTTGGCGGACCAGTTCGACGTGCACCGGGCCCTCTACGGCAGCGATCTCCTCGACACCGCCGCGCATCTCGTAGCGGCTAGATGCATCAGACTTGTCGACCCAGTACGGCAGCGGGCTCACCTCAGCCGTCCGGTACGGCTCGGTCCAGTCCGGGACCGCATCGGTGATGACTTCTGCCGTCCGCACTACCGGCCGTTCGATTCCGGGTTCTCGATACGTGAGGCGCCCCCGTACCGGGGCGTTGACGGCCGCGACGATCGCAGCCCGGAGACGCTCCTCCTCATGGCGACGGTTGCGGTACCAGGCGGTTCCCCAGATACGGTGCAGATTCCACCCGAGACCACGGAGCACCTGCTCCCGGAGCCGGTCTCGGTCCCGGGCCGCTGGCGCCGAGTGGTACATCGCACCGTCGCATTCGATGCCGAGAGCAAAGGCCCCCGGATGACCCGGATGCCACAAGCCGATGTCGATGCGGTAGCCGGCTGCGCCAACCTGCGGTTCGACCCGGTAGCCCCAGGAGCGGATGACGTCGATCACCGAGTCCTCGAACGGGCTGTCGGTGCCGCGCCCACTCGGCCCGAGGTCGAGTGCCAAGGCGGCCGGTCCACGCTCGGCGAAGTCAAGGTAGCCGCGCAGGAAGCTGACGCTCTCGTTGTCCGAGTCTGGAATGTCACCGGCCCGGACGGAAGAAACGATCTCCACGCGTTGACGAGCGCGGGTGATCGCCACGTTGAGCCGACGCCAGCCCTTGTCCCGGTTGAGTGCACCGAAGTTCGTACTCACCTTGCCGTTGGCGTCAGGACCGTAGCCGATCGAGAAGATCATGACGTCGCGTTCGTCGCCTTGGACCGCCTCCAGGCTCTTGACGAAGAAGCCGTGCAGCCGGTCGGTGCTGAAGTGGCGTTCGAGGTCAGGTCGCTCGCTCAGCGCCCGGTCCAGCGCCGACTGGATCGCGTCGGCCTGGGCCACCGAAAAAGTGACCACGCCGAGGCTCAGTCCCGGCCGGGTGGAGTAATGGTGCAGGACCCGCATCACCACCTGATCGGCCTCGATCGGGTTGTCTCGGGTGCCACTGCGACCGTAGACGCCGGCGACGGGCAGGAGCTCGACACCGTGGTCCGGGTCGTCACTGTGCGCGCCAGGGAAGGTGATCAGCTTGCCCTCGTAGAAGGCCTGGTTGGAGAAGGCGATCAACGCCTCGTGCCGGCTGCGGTAGTGCCAGCGCAGACCGAGGTTCCGAAAAGCCCCGGATGCCTTCGCCAGTTCGAGGATCGACTGGAAATCTGCGATGTCGGTGTCGTCATCGTCGGTGTCCTCGCCGAGCCGGGCGAAGAACGACGTGGGCGGCAACTGGCGGTCGTCGCCTGCGGTGATCAGGGCGTGGCCCCGGTAGATACAGTTGATCGCGTCTCCGGGGGTCACCTGCGACGCCTCGTCGAAGATCACCACGTCGAAGCTGAGGTCTGCCGGTAGGTACTGGCTGACCGCCAGTGGCGACATCATGAAGCAGGGCTTGATCCCGAGGACGGTCCGGCGTGTCTCGCCGATCAGCTGGCGTACAGGGATGTGCCTGCGCTTCTTCATCCCTTCCCGGCGGATCCGCGCCGGCTCACCGATGTCGGCACGCTCAGGTCGACGTCTGTTGACCGCCTGGATGATGTCGCTGGTGGCGGTCGGCACGAGTTGCCGGTCGAGTTCGCGGTATCGCTCGACAAGCACGTCACGCTCCCCTGCCGGCAGGGGATGCAGGGCGGGATCGGTCCGGATGATCTCGTCGGCCCAGACACGGAGCAGTGCCCGCTCAATGACCTTGGGCACCTCGCCGCCCAGGATGCCCTGCTGGATACAGAAGTCGATGACCCCGTCGAGCTGGTGGCCGGCCAGCTCGGCGCGCGCCTCCTGGTAGGCGAACCACTCGTCCTGCCCGGCACTGTCCTGACGAAGTTCCTCGATCAGTTCCCGCGCGCTTTCGAAGTCGTCGAGTTCGGCGAGGAGTTCCAGGTGCCGGGACGGTTCGAAGGCTTCGACGACACTGTCACGGTTGGTCCGCCAACTGGCATACGCCTCGGCGAGGTTGCCGGTCTCGCGGGTCTCGGCGAGCCGTTTGACCTGCCCATCGGTCAGGACTGCATCGACACCGGTGCGGACACGTCGGGTCGCCGCTGCCCAGGCGAGAGCATCACTGACAGCCGCTGCGTCGGTCTCGACGCCTTGGTAGAGCAGGTCACCGAAGGTCGCCCGATGGCTGGGCGCCGATGCAGTGAGAGCGTCATGCGCGGCTATGACGCTCTGTCGTAGCCGTAGCAGTTCGTCTGCCTGAGCGAGTGTGAGGTTTCGGCCGGTCGCCGCGCTGACCGCACCTGCCCGTACGGCGACCGCAGTCAGCGGCGCGATGTGGTCACGCAACCAGCTGATCGCGACCTCGAACGGCTCCAGCATGAGCTCGGTCCGGGGACCGAGCTGCGGTGTCGGCACCAGGCCGGACCGCCACCGATTCAGGTCGGCGTGGATGCCGCTGATCAGCGTACGCAGCTCGCTGACGGGGTTCGCCGCGCAGATGTAGTTGGCGACGCCGGTCATCGAATCGGCAGGGCTGCGCCGGACGATCTCCACCGCGTAGGCGATGGCCGCTCGGAGCGCCGTGAAGTCGGTCTTCCGCTCCTGCCAGTAGCCGCCTAGGCATGCGGCCTGGTCGGCTGCCGCAGACGCCAATGCCGCGTGGGCACTCTGCCACTTGATGGCCAACGGCAGGTTCGCGACTGCAACCTCGATCGTCACCCCGGGTACGGAGATGGCCTCGACGGCTACACGGTCCTGGCGGTAACGGCCGCGCAGCTTGCCCAGGCCCTTGTGTAGGTTGGTGAAACGCTCCTGCAGTTCAGTAAGCGGCGCCGCGATGGCGGCGTCGGTGTAGTGGACGCGGGCTACTGTCTCGGCTGCGGTCAGCTCGACCGTCAAGCGCTCCAACAGTGCGGCAGCTGCACTCACGGGTGCGAGCCCGCCCGGATCGAGCCAGCTTCGTTCTGGGCGGTGCTTGGTGTAGGCAAGGTCGGCCAACCGCAGCGCATTGTCGGCATCAGTCAAGGTACGCACCAGGGGTAGACCCATCAGCTCGCTCAGCCGAGCCAGCGCCTGCAGTCGATCGGTGAGCCGGTTGGCGTCCTCGGCGAACCGGTCGGCGAGTTGCTGAGCGGTTGCCGTATCCGCGCCTGACAGGTCAAGGGCAGCAGGGCCGATGCTGGCAACGGCGGGCGAGTCGGGCAGGGTCGCCGGGTCCGGCAGGTCGGTCCAATCGACGCCTGCCTGGTCCGATGCCGCGCGCGCCGCCGAGTGGAAGGCCACCAGTTCTGAAGTAAGTGCGGCTGCGGCCGAGGTCACAGTGCCGAAGTCAGGCACGCGCAACCATTCGTCCGGTACGCCGGACGGGCGACCGGCCTGCTGCGCGGCCAGTGCGACGAGGACGGGAGTCTCGTCGGGGCGGCCGATCTCGAAAGCCTCCGCCAACTCTCGGTTGACCCGGGTCATGCCGTCGAGCCGCTCGACCGACGACCGAGCCTGGAACAGCCGTGCTTCCAAGGACGCCCGCTCGGTGACGCCGCGCCAGAGGAAGCTCTGGCCCTGGGAAGCCGGACGCCAGGCACGGGCGATGCGACCAGCGGTGGCTCGGATCGCCTGGAGCGACTCGGGGTCGAGCTCGGCCGGTGCGCACGCAGGTAGCGGAGCGGCCGGAACATGGTCAAGCGCCGCGATCAGCCCGAGGACGTGATGCAGAGAGAAGCCTAGAGGCTCGCGTACTTTGTTCATCGCCTCCGCGTACGCGTTAAGCTGCTGGCGTCGTTCCACGAGGGTCCGACGGCCGACGGGGTCCATGCCGGGCGGCGGCACCGGCACATTGTCCAACGCGTGGGCCAGGGCTGCGGCGACCTCCTTACGGCTCGCCTTGTGGCTGTGCAACTCAAGGAGGTAATTCTCAAGGCCAGCGGCGGCCAGCCTGTTCCGCACCACCTCCAGGGCAGCGGCCTTCTCGGAGACGAACAGCACGGTCTTCCCAGCGTGCAGTAGCGCACCGATCATGTTGGCGATCGTCTGGGATTTGCCGGTGCCGGGTGGACCGTCCATGACGAAGCTCCGGCCGGCGAGAGCAGCGGCGATGCATGCGCGCTGGGAGGAGTCTGCGTCGAGGACGAGCGGGGTACTCTCCGGCGGGGCCTCCTGGTCGATCTCCGTTGGCCGGATGTCGTCGAAGTGATAGTCACGGGTCTGCCCGGTCGGATCCTGCTGGGCGATGGCGCGCACGATCGGATGCGCCAGGACCCGATCCTCGTTGTCGAGCAGATCCCGGTACATCGCCTCCTTGTGGAAGGAAAAACAGGAGATCACCGCGCTGGCGGTGACATGCCAGCCAGACCGTTCGCCCACGGCCATACCCACCTGGTCGAGAAGGACACCGAGATCAAGATCGGCCAGGTCGTCGACTGCCGGCAGTGTGATGCCGAATTCCTGCAGCCGCAGCGTCAGTGCGGGGTTGAGCACTGGATCGTCGTCGCCGATGCGCAGCAGGGGACGTTGCCGGGGACCACTCGCCGCGAGCCGTACCGGCACGAGCAGCAGCGGACTGTTCTGCGCTGTGCCGTCCGGTTCATGCCACCGAAGCATCCCGAGCGCCAGGTAGAGGACCGACAGACCGCGGTCGACGTACTCCTGGTTGCTTCTGCGCATCAGGTTGCGCAGCACTGGGCCGACTTCGTTGTCCGGTCTCGTCACTCGGGCGAGCGCCGTAGCGTCCACTGGCAGCGCCGGCTGCCGTAGAACATCGCTGGCCTCGTCCTCCTCGTCCTGGCTGCCCAACAGGGCCCAGACGGCCCCGTTCTTGAGCCCGGTGAGAATCTCCGTGCCAGTAGGGCTGACGATCTGCACCGTGCCGGTCTTCGACTGCTTGAAGTTGATCAGACGATTGGTACCGGTGAGACTCACCAGCGTCTCCCGCCACAGCCCTAGCGCGGCCACGATGTCGTTGCCGGGGCGATCGTCCATCTGGCTTCCTGCGTCCGTCCACACAGCAAACCATCCTGCCAGCACACGATGACCGGCGGGCCATGTGCCCCTGTCGAATAATGGAGGCTGAAGTGGACAGATTTCGACCGACACGGCGGCTCGACCTACCTGGAACGTTGCCATCGGCCGCAAAGCGACATCGCTGACCGGCCGACCAGCCGAGGCGCTGACGATCGCCAGCCGAGTAGGCACTGTCCGCCTGACCGTCCATCTAGCTCGTTCCACACCAGAGCACAGTCCACATGGACAGACGATCCAGGTCCTTCCTCGGTTTTGCCAGCGTCGCGCTGGGTTCAAGATCTTTCACGATGCGAGCGTCTCGATGTCGCAAACCCGCCTCCGGCGGGCGACTCGGCCATGCTCGCGCTCAACAGGCCCATAGCACCAAGAGGAGATCGATGATCAACAAGTTCGCGGGCAGGTGCGGAAGCTGCCGTGGGGCGGTAGCCGCCCAAGCCGGGCAGGCCATCAACCACGGCAGCGGCTGGCAGACCTTCCACAACCAGTGTGTCCCTGTGCGGAAGGCGCCACCGGTCGGCACGCACCAGGGTTGGCATCGGCTACCGCTGGCCGCGTTCGACCTGGAAGCGACCCTCTCGGACCCCATGGAGGCCCGCATCGTCTCGGCCGCGCTCGTGCTCCCCGACGGGACCCGACGAACCTGGCTGGTCAATCCAGGTGTGCCGATTCCAGCCGATGCGACAGAGCTGCATGGCATCACCGACGAGATGGTCCGCGAACAAGGGATGCCACCGGAGGTAGCCGTTGCGGAGATCGCCCACCTGGTAGCGGAGCAGATCGCCAGCGCAACCCCACTGGTTGCCTTCTACGCCTCTTACGACATCACGACACTGCATACCGAGCTTGCCCGCCTTGGCCTTCCGAGGTTAAACTGGGCCAATTCCACCGTTATTGACCCACTGATTCTCCACAAGCAGGTCGAGCCGAACTGGTACGACTCCAAACGGCTGGCAGATCTATGCCGGTACTACGAAGTTGAGCTGACCCAGGCGCACGATGCCCTCGCCGACGGTCTGGCTGCGCTGGGTCTTGCCAGGTCGATCGCGGCCCGCCATCCGCGCATCGCCCAAATGCCAGTCGATGTCCTACACAAGTACCAGGTCCAATGGCACTTCGACCAGGCCACTGACCTCCAGCGCTACTTTGACCGGGTGGGCAAGGGCGAGACCGTCAGCACCGAGTGGCCGCTGGAGACGAAACCTCGCTGAGCCTCCTGCCGCCGTCGTTTGGCGATGGGACAGCGGGAGGTTCCGGCGTGTTGCCGCGCGACAGCCGTGTGCTCGGCTTCACTACGCTGGGGTGACTGCCGCTGTCCCAGGCAGGCGGGAACGGTGAGATACGAGGTGACGGGAGGCGCGCCCGATGCGGGACGACCGGTGGACCACGGTGACGCCATCGCAGTACCACTTCGAGCGAGCTGCGTTGGAGCACATCCGTCGACACCTTCCCGACGTCGAGCCCTACCGTGCCTGGTCGAACTTCACCTTCACCGCCGACACCGGGCACGTCTACGAGGTCGATCTGCTGGTAGCTGCCCCCAGTGGTCTCTACCTCATCGAGATCAAGAGCCTGCGCGGCCGGCTGGCCAACAGCGGGCCCAACTGGATCGCCGGCGAGCCCGGGTCGGTCCGTACCTTCGACAATCCGCTGCATCTGGCGGACCTCAAGGCCAAGCGGCTACGTTCGTTGCTCGACCGGCAGGCGGCCAAGCAGTCCGTGCGGCTCCGGATCCCGTACGTGCAGGGTGCGGTGTTCCTGTCGCTGCCGGGCCTCAGGGTGCAGCTCGACGACCATCAGCTGCACTGGGTGTTCGGGCCGGAGTCGACACCGGGTCAGGCAGCCGGCCCGCTGCCGGGCATCTGGTCGGGGCTGCTCGACGCCCCGCCGCGCGACGAGCGCCGCCAGGTGTCGCCTGAGCTGTCGAAGTCGCTGCCCCAGCTCCTCAACGGCGTGGGCACCGGGCGCAGCCGCCGCTACGAGCAGGTCGGCTCCTGGAAGCTCGACTCCAAGCCGTTCGACGTCGGCCCGACCTGGCAGGACCATCTCGCCGAGCACGCCCAACTGCCGCATGAGCACCGCCGGGTACGGATCTACCTAACTTGAACGCAACTCGGCGTACGATGACCGGCCTCGCCGACCCCCCTCCAGGAACGGGCCCACCTGTACCTCCGATTGTGGCAGGACCTAACCCCGGCCGAATGGCGTGCCGGTATCGCCGACGCCACCGAGTAGCTGTGCCTGCCGGACGTCGAGGAGAAGGCTCTGGCCGGGCTGAAGTTCAACACCGCATTGCCGCAGCGACTCGCCTTCACCACTCTGGCTACCCGGTTGGCCGACCTGCCTGCCGCGCACACAGTGCTAACCGAGCCCAGCCGGTTCGTCGTCAGCTGAACGTTCAGCCATCAGCCAGGCACCCGCCCTCCGCTGACCTGCCGAGCCGGCAGCACGGCGACCTGCGGACGAGCCCCGGCCCCACGCCGAGAGGGGCCGGGACGCACCCGCATCCGGTGACCTGACTACTCGACCCGGATGTTGTCCAGGTGCACGCTGCCGGGGTTGACGTAGACGTAGAACTCGCGCACGTCGGCCAGCGCCGCCGCGTCACACGACATCTCGGTCAGCAGGTCGATCTCGGCGGTGCCGGTCCAACCCTGGTTCAGCCAGGTGAACGTCGACTGGCACCAGGTGTAGCCCGGCCCGGTCTGCACGGCGATCGCCGCGTTGGTCCCCACCGACGGGTCGGTCCGCAGGTCGTACTTGAGGGTGACCCGGCCGGAGAGATCCACCGGCTCGGCGAACGACGTACCGAACCAGCCGCCGGTGACCGAGTCGACCCGCAACCCGTACGCCCCGTCGGTGGCGAACGCGTCCGACTGGGCGACGCTGCCGACACCCGGCTCCCACGACGGCGGCCCCCACCCGTTGGCGCCGGTCTCGAAGGAGAACAGCACTTGCGTACCCGCCGGGTCGGGCTTCACCGTGACCACCAGGTCGGCGACGTTGGAGGCACGCCACGCCCGGTCCCACACCCGGTAGTGGGCGGTGGCCCGGCCGGCGAAGCCGTCCGCCGGGGTGAAGCTGACCACGCCGTCGTCGCCGAGGGCGAACTCACCCCCGGTGACCGCGATCCGGCGCTGCTGGCCGCGTACGGTCGGATCGAGGTCGATGGTGGCGGCGCGCACCGTACCCCGGTGGGCGATGTCGTTGGCCGCCGGCCGCAGCGTCGCTACCTGGCCGAACTCGACGGTGCTGGTGTCGTGGTCGGCGACCGGCGGCCACGGCCGCCTGTCGCCGCGTACCGCCGCGCCGGCGTTGGACAGCGTGGTGCAGACCGGGCTCGGGCAGTAGACGGTGTATCCGTCGTAGTCCGGGTAGAGGCTGCCGTCGTCCTGCACGCCGGAGAGGATCCAGTAGAGGAACCCGGCGGTGCTGCCGGCGATCGCGGTGTCGGTCCATTCCCGGTAGACGACGTTGCGGGTCGACTTGTCGTGGATGCCGAACTCGCCGAGCATCACCGGCTTGCCGGCCTGCTTCGCAGCGCGCGCGTGCCGGATGATCCACTCGTTGCCCCAGGCGGCGTCCTTGCCCCAGTGGTCCGGGTAGAGGTGGTAGGAGACGACGTCGACCGCCGGCAGCCTGCTCAGCGCGACGCTGTCGACGCCTTCGCCGCAGTTGGTGGTCCAGTCGCCGCTGGTCGGATCGTCGCAGAAGAAGCCTTCGTCGCCGACGCTGACCAACTGCCGGGGCGCGTTCGCCTTGACGTGCCGGGTCATCTCGTCGGCCCACGCGGTCAGCGTGTCGGTGGTGCAGTCCGGTGACGGCGGGTAGACCCCGGAGCCCTTGCAGCGGGGCTCGTTGCCCAACTCCCAGGTCATCACCGTCGGATCGTCTTTGTACTTCACCCCGGTGATGGTGTTGGTGCGGTCGAGCACGTGACTGATCCAGTCCTTGTACCAGCCACGGATCACCGGGTCGGTGTAGAAGTCGTCGTGGTACTGCCCACCGCGCCAACGTACGTACTGGTCCATGCCGCCGAAGTCGCGCCAGTTGTTGGTCAGCGGGATCACCAGTTTGATGCCGGCTTCGCGGGCGGCGGCGAGGACGTAGTCGAGGCGTTCCAGACCGTCCGGGCCGTCGTGGTACGCGGGTCGGTCGCCGTCGAAGTACTGGAAGTAGACACCGTCGGCGGGGCCGGCGACCGAGTCGGAACCGTCGGCGTTGCCGATGTCGAGAAATCCCCAGGTACGCAGCACGGTGAACCCGGCAGACTTCGCGTCGGCGAAGACGTCGTCGACCATCGTCGGCGACTTGTACATCAGGTAGTAGTTGTTGGTGCCGGCGAACCGGAACTTCCTGCCGTCGAGTTTGAGGTCGTCGCCGTGCCGGGTGACGAATCCGGCGGTCGGCGGACCAGGCGTACCGGGATGGCCGGGGTGATGGGCCGGCGGTGCGGCCTGGGCCGGGACTGCCGCTGCGGTGAGCAGCAGCCCGGCCAGGGCCAGCAGCAGGCCGGCGGAGCGTGGGCGCATTCGGGGGTCTCCTTGACCGTGGAGCGGTGGAGGTCACTGGTGCGCGGCGGCCTCCAGGGCGAGTGCGGCGGCACCGAGCAACCCCGCGTCGTTGCCGAGACTGCTGGTGTGGATCCGGACCCGACGGACGAAGTCGAGCCCGGCCAGCTCCGCGGCGGCCGCGCGCAGCGGAGCGAAGAGCAGGTCACCGGCGGCGGCGACCCCGCCGCCGATGACGACGTCGTCGAGGTCGATCAACGCGGTGGCGGAGACCACCGCGGCGGCCAAGGCGGTCGCGCCACGCCGAAAGGCGGCGACGGCGAGCGGTACGCCGGCCCGCGCGTCCTCGGCGAGGGTACGGGCGTCGCCCGGCCGCTGCCCCGACGTCCAGCCCTGGTCGACTGCCCAGCGGACCATCGCCGGGCCGCTGGCGATCGCCTCGACACAGCCGCGCCCGCCGCACGGGCAGGGCGGGCCGGACATGTCGACCACGATGTGTCCGATGTGGCCGGCGTTGCCGCTGCTGCCAGGGTGGATCCGGCCGTCGATGACCAGTCCGCCGCCGACGCCGGTGGAGACGACCATGCCGAGCAGGGCCCGACCGGGGTAGCCGCCGCGCCAGTGTTCGCCGAGGGCCATGCAGTGCCCGTCTCCGGCGAGCACCGCCGGGCGGCCGGGCAGCAACGGCCGCAGCGAGTCGAGGATGCCGAAGTCGCGCCAGGCGTGGATGTTGACCGGGCTGACGGTGCCGGCGGTCGGGTCGAGCGGGCCGGCCGAGCCGACGCCGAGCCCGGCCAGCGTGGCCGGGTCCCGGTCGCCGACGACCTGGTGGACCACCCGGTGCAGGGCGGCGGTCACGGTCGCGGTGTCACTGCCGGCCGGGGTCGGCACCGCGCCCTGTACGGCGATGGTGCCGTCCGGTTCGACGACGGCGGCGGCCAGTTTGGTGCCGCCGACGTCGACGGCGAGGACTGCGCCGCCGCTCACGCGTCGACCGCCGCGCCGGTGCCGGCTGCGATGTCGGTGCCGGCTGCGATGTCGGTGCCGGCCGCGATGTCGGTGCCGGCCGCGATGTCGGTGCCGGCCGCGATGTCGTTGACGCAGCGCAGCACCGGGCGACGGGTCAGGGCCGTCGGGTCCAGGTCGACGCCGGTGCGGACCACGAACCGGGCCGACTCGCCGGGCAGCAGGGTGACCATCGCCTGGTCCACCTCGGCCGCTGGGTCGAGCCGGTCGGCGTACAGGGTCAGGTCGCGCAGGATGGTCCGGGCGGTGACGGTCACCCGCAGCCCGCCGTCGGTCGGTTCGACCGTCGCGTCGTACCCGGCCACCGGGTAGTCGACCTCCCGGTCCTCGGCAAAGAACCACCAGGCCCGCTGGTCGCCGGCGGCGGCGAGCAGCAGCTCACGGCGCGGGTCGCCGCTGGTGGTCAGACCGGCGTCCAGCGGTACGGTGACCGCCGCGTGCGCCGGCACCGTCAGCTCGTGGCCGACCTTGGCCAGTGGTTCGCCGGCCAGGGTGAGCCGGGTGACGTCGACGGTCGGCCGCCACTGCGTACCGGTGTCGTTGACCGCGACCAGGGCGAGTCCACCGTCGCGCGGTTCGATGGTGAGCAGCCGGTCGGCGTAGGCGTGGCGCAGCGCGTACCACAGGGGTTTGCGCCGGCCGTCGCCGTCGATCGCCGCCCACGAGGTGACCGGCCAGCAGTCGTTGAGCTGCCACAGGATGGTGCCCATGCAGACGCCCCGGTGGGACCGGAAGTGCGTCACCCCGACGGCGATCGCGCGGGCCTGGTTGAGCTGGGTGAGGTAGTGCCAGTCGTCGAAGTCACGCGGGGCGGGCAGGTGTGCGTCGAGACCGCGCTGGAGCTTCAGGTCGCCGTCGGTGGCCTTCTGGTGGTGGGCCATGCCGGGCGAGTCGGGAGCGAGCGGATCGTCGCTGATCGCGCGGCGCAGCGTGGCATACGTCGGTGGCCCCTGGTAGCCGAACTCGGCGAGGAACCGGGGCACGTACT
Organism: Solwaraspora sp. WMMA2101; assembly: GCF_049179175.1. Taxonomy (NCBI): domain Bacteria; kingdom Bacillati; phylum Actinomycetota; class Actinomycetes; order Micromonosporales; family Micromonosporaceae; genus Solwaraspora; species Solwaraspora sp. WMMA2101. Next base: position 1,497,015 of record NZ_JBMHMA010000006.1, read on the forward strand.
GCCGGTACTTCAGGTAGTCGTCGGTGTTCCACACGTCCCAGATGTGCATGGTGCCGTGCGCCGGGTCGTTGGGGTGCAGGTCGTCGCGGCCCGAGTACGGGCTGCCCGGCCAGTACGGGCGGGTCGGGTCGAGCGCGGCGACGATGCCGGGCAGCACGTCGAGGTAGTAGCCGAGGCCCCAGGTCCGGCCGTCGAGGACCTCCTGCCAGCCCCAGTCGTGCCAGCCCCAGATGTTCTCGTTGTTGCCGGTCCACAGCACCAGGCTGGGGTGCGGGGTGAGCCGGGTGACCTGGTAGCGGGCCTCGGCGGCGACCTCGCTGGCCAGCGGCTCCTCCTCCGGGTACGCGGCGCAGGCGAACAGGAAGTCCTGCCCGACCAGCAGCCCCCGCTCGTCGGCGAGGTCGTAGAAGTCTTCCGACTCGTAGCGCCCGCCGCCCCAGATCCGCAGGAAGTTGACGCCGGCGTCGGCTGCCTGGCTGAACCGGTGGGCGTAGCGGTCCCGGTCGACCCGGGTCGGGAACGCGTCGTCGGGGATCCAGTTGACGCCTCGGACGAAGACCGGCACCTCGTTGACGACCAGGGTGAACGCGGTGCCGTCGGCGTCGGCGCTGGTGTCCAGGCGGACCGAGCGGAAACCGATCCCCCGCGCCCAGGTGTCGAGGGTGGCACCGTCGGCCCGGTGCAGGGTGACGTCGAGGGTGTGGCGGGCGGGTTCGCCGTACCCCCGGGGCCACCACAGCGCGGGGTCGGCGACGGTGAGGGTCACGACGGCGCTGCGCGCCCCGGCGGGGACGACCGCCTCGGCGCGCACGTCGGCGACGGCGGCGACCACGGTGAGCGGCCCGTCGTGGTCGTCGGCACGGTCGACGTCGACGTGCACCTCGACGCGGCCGGTGGCGGCACCGTCGGTGTGCTCCACGGTGACCAGCGGTCGGACGGTGGCCAACCGGGCGTCGGTCCAGGCGTGCAGGCCGATCTCCTGCCAGATGCCGGCGGTGACCAGGTTCGGGCCCCAGTCCCAGCCGAAGTTGCAGGCCATCTTGCGGATGAAATTGAACGGCTCCGGGTAGGCGTTGGGCAGCTCGCCGAGCTGGTCCCGCACCGCTTCGGCGTGCCGGTACGCGGAGTCGAAACGCACCTGCAGGGTGTTGCGCCCGGTGTGCAGGGCCGCCCGCGCGTCGAACCGGTAGCCGCGGTGCATGTTGGCGGTGCGGCCGACCTCGACACCGTTGAGGGTGAGCGTGGCGACGGTGTCCAGGCCGGCGCAGACCAGGTCGACCCGGGCCGCGCCCGCGCCCGGGTCCAGGTACGGGTCCGCCCAGTCGAAGGTGGTCTCGTAGATCCAGTCGGTCCGGCCGATCCAGTCCAGCCGGGTCTCGTTGTCGTCGAGGTACGGGTCGGGGATGAGTCCGGCGGCGAGCAGGTCGGTGTGGACGCAGCCGGGTACGGTCGCGCCGACGGGCCGGTCAGCGATGCCGTCGGGTACGTCGAACCCGTCGGCGGGTCGCACGGTCCAGCCCTCGTGGAGCGGTCGTACGGAGTTCATCTGGTTCCTCACTCGTGCTCGATTGCCAGGTCGATTGCCAGGTCGGGTGCCGTGGTCGGGTGCCGTGGTCGGGTGCCGTGGTCGCCGCAGCCGGGGGGTGTGGACGGCGGGCCACGGCCGTCCACACCCCCACGTCGGCACCGGGTCAGTTCTTGACTGCGCCTTCCATGATCCCCCGGACGATCTGGCGACCGCCGATGAAGAGCATGATCAGCAGCGGGATGGTCGCCACGAACGCACCGGCGAGCACCCGCCGGTACAGCACGTAGTTGCCGCTGGCCAGGTCGGACAGGGCCACCATCGACGTCGGGTAGTAGGTGCCGCCGAGGGTGATCAGCGGCCACTGGAAGTCGTTCCAGGTGGCCACGAAGGTGAGCAGGCCGAGGACGGCCATCGCCGGACGGACCGCGGGCAGCACCACGCTCCAGTAGATCCGCACCGTGGTGGCGCCGTCGATGCGGCCGGCTTCGATCAGCTCGTCCGGCACGGCTTCGAGGATGAACTGCCGCATGTAGAACACGCCGAACGCGGTGACCAGGCCGGGCACGATGACCGCGATCAGCTGACCGTTCCAGCCGAGCTCGCCCATCAGGATGTAGAGCGCGACCACGCCGAGCTGGTTGGGCACAGTGAGGGTGAGCACCACGATCACCATCAGCACGTTGCGGCCGGCGAACCGCAGCTTGGCGAAGGCGAAGCCGGCCAGCGAGCAGAAGAACAGCACCGAGAACGTCACGACCGACGAGACGATGAAGCTGTTCACCAACGACTGGGCGAAGTAGACGTCCTCGAGGGTGAAGACCTCGTTGAGGTTGGTGAGCAGCTGCCCGCCGGGCAGCATCTGCGGTGGGATCTTCGCCAGGTCGGCGTCGGTGCCGGTGGCGATGACCAGCATCCAGTAGAGCGGGAACGCCGAGAAGAGGATGACCAGGCTGAGGAACAGGTAGTTCCAGAAGCTGCCCGGCGTACTGGCCGGGGCCCGGCCCATCAGCGCGGCGTTGCGCCGCCGTCGGGTCGGCGGCTTGCCGCCGCCGGGTGCGCCGGCGCGCTCGGCGGGCGGGCGGGGTGCGGTGTCGACGCTCACTTGCGTCCCCCTCCCAGGCGGTTGGCGACCAGCGCGTTGACGACCGCGATGATCACGATGATCAGGAACAGCGCCCAGGACATCGCGGCGGCGTACCCGAGGTTGAGGTCCTTCCAGCCGACCTTGTAGATCAGCTGGGCGATGGTCTGGAACTGGCCGTTGGATCCGCCGGTGGCGGCCTGCGAGTTCTGCTCGAACAGCATCGGCTCGGTGAACAGCTGCAACCCGCCGATGGTCGACAGGATCACGGTGAAGACCACCACCGGCCGGATCATCGGCACGGTGATCTGCCAGAGCTGGCGCCACGGGCCGGCGCCGTCGACGGCCGCGGCCTCGTAGATGTCGCGCGGGATCGACTGCATCGCGGCCAGGTAGATCAGCGCGTTGTAGCCGATCCACTTCCAGTTGACCATCGTGGCGATCGCGACCCAGGAGGCGGTCTTGGTGGAGCGCCAGTCGATCGGCGCCTCGCCGCGCAGGCCGAGCACGTCCAATGCCCAGTTGGCGATGCCGAAGTCGCGGGCGAAGAAGACCGCGAACAGCAGGGTCGACGCGGTGATCGGGGTGATGTACGGCAGCAGGATGCCGACCCGGAACCAGGTCTGGGCGCGCAGTTTGCGGTTCAGCAGCGACGCGATGATCAGGGCCAGGAACAGCTGCGGCACGGTGGAGAGGATGAAGATGCCGAACGTGTTGTACAGCGCGTTCCAGAACCGGTCGTCGGTGAGCAGCCGCTCGAAGTTCGCCAGCCCGGCCCAGCCGGTCAGGTCGGCGTTGTCGAGTCGCCAGTGCCGCAGCGCCACCACGCCGTTGAAGATGATCGGGAAGAGCCCGAAGACGATGAAGAGGATGAAGAACGGGGAGATCAGGATGTAGGGCATGTACCGCATGTCGAAGCGGTGCATGCGGTTGCGCCAGGTCGGGTTGGCCCGCGGGTCGGGGTCGGCCGCACGGGTGTGCGCCCCGGCGCGGTTGCGCGGCGACGGCGGTGCGGCGCGCGTTGCGGACATGGTTGCCTCCAGGGGTAGCCGTGCGGCGGCCGACCACGTGCCGGGGGTGGGCGGCGCGTCCGGTACGCACTTTCCGTGCGCCGCCCACCCCGGCCACGCGGTACGCGGCCCGCGACGTGGTTACGCGTTGGCCGCCTTCTCGGCTTCTGCGAGGGCTTCGGTCCATGCCTCGGCGGGCTTGCCTTCGAGGTCACCGCTCTGCATCCGGTTGAGGACGTTCTCCACCGCGACCCGGACCGGGCCGTTCTTGCGGCCGAGGTACTGCGGGGTGAGGTTCGCCGCGGTGGCGGAGAAGATCTGGCCGACCGGGGCGTCGTTGAAGAACGGGTTGGAGAAGTCGACGATCGCCGGGTCCTCGTAGAGCGCCGGCTGCGACGGCAGGTTGCCGACCTTCTTGAAGATCTCGATCTGCTGCTCCGGCTGGATCAGCCACTCCAGGAACTTGTACGCCTCGTCGACGTTCCTGCCCTGCGCCGGGATGGTCAGGAACGAGCCGCCCCAGTTGCCGCCGCCGCCGGGGATGGCGGCGACGTCCCACTTGCCGGCGGTGTCCGGCGCGGTGTTCTGGATGTGTCCCATCATCCAGGCCGGGCAGGCCAGTACGGCGAAGTCGCCGTTGACGAAGCCGTTGTTCCACTCCGGGGAGAAGGCCGCGAGGTTGGCGGAGAGTCCGGCGGTGACGACGGCGGTGGCGGTGTCGAAGGCGACCTTCGGGCCACCCTCCATGGCCAGGGTGTCGGTGGTGTCGAAGAGGCCGACCGGCTGCTGACCGAGCACCGGGTTGTAGATGTTGGTGGCCGAGTCGACGAACTTCTTTCCGCTGGCGGCGACGTAGTCCTCGCCGGTGGCGATGAAGGACTCCCAGTCCGGCCAGAGCGCGGAGACCTGTTCGCGGTCGGTGGGCAGGCCGGCGGCTTCGAACAGGTCGGTGCGGTAGCACATGGCCAGGCCGCCGACGTCGGTGCCGAGGCCGATCTGGGTGGAGCCGTCGACGGAGAGGGTCTGGCGCCACTTCCACTCCAGGTAGCGGTCCTCGTACTGGCCCGCACCCTTGTCCAGCAGGTTGACGAACTTGTCGGCCTGTTCACGGAACTGCACGACGAAGCCCTCGTCGATGGCGGCGATGTCGGCGGCGCCGGAGCCGGCGATCAGCTTCTTCTGCAGGTCCTCGTGCTGGGCGTTGTATTCGCCCGCGTTGAGGTTGATCCGGACGTTCGGGTTGTCGGCTTCGTACTGGGCCTTGAGGTCGCCCAGGCCGAAGTCGCCCCAGAACGCGATGGTCAGGGTGGTCTTGCCGTCGTCGCCGCCACCACCAGGTGCACCGCTGCAGCCGGCGAGCAGGAGCGCGCCGGCGGCCCCGACGGCCGCCGTCCGCACCCAAGGGGTCCAACGCCGTTCCATGCCATCCTCCGAAGACTGGAAACGCTCCCAACAACGAGGAACGTTGACTGAACCGGATAAGTGAAGCCACGGTACGAGCGCGTCTCACAAGTGTCAATGGCGTGTTAACGCCGTGGCCAACCCGTAACCTTGGTGAGGTTTGTCACGCCCAAGATCACGTGCCGTGACACTCCGGCCGACGCGATGTCGCACCCCTGGCACACGGGCCCCTGCGACCAGACCCGGCGCGCCGGTTATCGTTTCGGTAAGGCAACTTAACCGGGCAAGTTGGGGCGACCGGGGCACATGGTGTCCCCGTCACCGCCCGCGACGACCGACCGGGGCGGTCGGCCGACCGGGACAATCGACCGGCCTGGGTCGGCCGACCGGGACAATCGACCGGCCTGGGTCGGCCGACCGGGACAATCGACCGACCGACCGACCCGGTCGCCCGACCGGACACGATCACGCGTACGTGCACCACGGGACCGAAGGAGCGCCGCCGGTGAAACGGCCGACCATCGCCGACATCGCCCGCCGAGCAGGCGTCTCCAAGGGCGCGGTGTCGTACGCGCTCAACGGCCAGCCGGGCGTCTCCGAGTCCACCCGCCAGCGGATCCTCGCCATCGCCGCGGAGATCGGTTTCAACCCGAACAGCGCCGCCCGCGCCCTCTCCGGGGCCACCGCCAACGCCGTCGGCCTGGCGCTGAGCCGACCGGCGCGCATCCTCGGCATCGAGCCGTTCTTCATGGAGCTGATCAGCGGCGTCGAGGCGGAGCTGTCGGCCCGGTCGTACGCGCTGACCCTGCAGGTGGTGGCGGACACCGAGGCCGAGATCGCCGTCTACCGACGCTGGTGGGGCGAACGGCGGGTGGACGGCGTGCTCGTCTGTGACCTGCGGGTGGACGACGGGCGGGTGCCGGCGCTGGAGGCACTGCAACTGCCGGCGGTGGTGATCGGTGGGCCGGGGCGCACCGGATCGCTGGCCAGCGTCTGGTCCGACGACGCGGCCGCCCTGGTCGAGACCGTGGAGTACCTGGTCGCTCTCGGGCACCGACGGATCGCCCGGGTCGGCGGGCTGCCCGGCCTGCTGCACGCCGAGATCCGGGCGACCGCGTTCACCGACGCCTGCCGCTCGCTGGGCCTGGACCAGTGCGTCACGGTGCCGTCGGACTACACCGGGGAGGAGGGCGCCCGGGCCACCCGGCGGCTGCTCAGCACGCCGGCCCGGCCCACCGCGATGATCTACGACAACGACGTGATGGCGATCGCCGGCCTGGCCGTCGCCCAGGAGATGGGGCTGACGGTGCCGGGTGACCTGTCGATCGTGGCCTGGGACGACTCGCCACTGTGCCGCCTGGTGCACCCGCCGCTGACCGCGCTGGGCCGGGACATCCCGGGGTACGGCGCCCGGGCGGCCCGTCAGTTGCTCGCCACCATCGCCGGCGGTCCGGCGCAGACCTTCCAGGATGAGACGCCGCGGCTGACGCCGCGGGGCAGCACCGCCCCGCCTCGACCCTGAGCGACCAGATGACAACTGAACCGATTAAGTTACCGAGCTGTCAACTGCCGCAAATCGGTCAGTCGACGTACCGTCGCCGGTGCTGGGTCTCATCGCTGCGCGAACCCGGCACGGGTTATCCTCGATCCGGTCACGCGACTGGCGCAGCGAAGGTGGAACCGACCACCGGGGAGCGACCACTGACGTGCGCCGCGCGCCTGGGTGCACCGTCGACGGCACCGCCGTGCCCGGCACCCGGCCGGGGGCGACGGCGCCGCACCGACACCCAGGAGGGCACGTCGTGCACGTACCGCAGATTCCGTACCTGACCGCCGCCGATCCGCAGCTCGCCGCGCTCGTCGAGGGCGAGGCCCGCCGCCAGCACGACAAGCTCCGGATGATCGCCTCGGAGAACTACGTCTCCACCGCCGTGCTGGAAGCCAGCGGCACGGTGCTGACCAACAAGTACTCCGAGGGCTACCCGGGCCGGCGCTACTACGAGGGCCAGCAGTTCGTCGACCCGATCGAGACCCTCGCGATCGACCGGGCCAAGTCGCTGTTCGGCGTCGCGCACGCCAACGTGCAGCCGTACTCCGGCTCTCCCGCCAACCTCGCCGTCTACCTGGCGTTCCTCTCCCCCGGCGACACGGTGATGGGGATGTCGCTGCCGATGGGCGGGCACCTCACCCACGGCTGGTCGGTCTCGGCCACCGGCAAGTGGTTCAACTCGGTCCGCTACACCGTCTCCCGCGACACCGGCCGCATCGACTTCGACGAGGTCCGCGACGTGGCCCGCCGCGAGCGCCCGAAGGTGATCTTCTGCGGCGGCACGGCGGTGCCCCGTACCATCGACTTCCCTGCCTTCGCCGAGATCGCCCGCGAGATCGACGCGGTCCTGGTCGCGGACATCGCGCACATCGCCGGCCTGGTCGCCGGCGGCGCGCACCCCTCACCGGTCGGGCACGCCGACGTCGTCACCACGACCACCCACAAGACGCTGCGCGGCCCGCGCGGCGCGATGATCCTCACCACCGAACAGCACGCCACCGCGATCGACAAGGCCGTCTTCCCCGGCCTGCAGGGCGGCCCGCACAACCACACCACCGCCGGCATCGCGGTCGCGTTGCGCGAGGCCGACACCGACGACTTCCGCCGGTACGCCCACCAGGTGGTCGCCAACGCGAAGGCGCTGGCCGCCGCGCTGGTCGAGCGGGGCTTCGACCTGATCTCCGGGGGCACCGACAACCACCTGATCCTGGCCGACCTGACCGGCAAGGGTGTCGCCGGCAAGCCGGCGGCGCAGGCCCTGGACCGGGCCGGTATCGAGCTCAACTACAACACCGTGCCGTACGACCCGCGCAAGCCGTTCGACCCGTCCGGGATCCGGCTGGGCACCGCCGCGCTCACCACCCGTGGGCTGACCGAGGCACAGATGCCGCAGGTCGCCGCCTGGATGGACGACGCGGTCACCGCGGCCGTCAAGGACGACGACGCCGCGCTGGACCGGATCGCCGGTGAGGTCGCCGACCTGCTGGCCGGCTATCCGATGCCCGGCTACGCGTCGGCCTGACCGGGTCGGGACCGGTCTCGACAGCCCGATCACCCTGTCGTCGTCAGTACGACGGGGTAGGTCACGTCAGTACGACGGGGTGGGGAAGTCGGCGATGTACGCCTCGGTCCGCTCCGCCGGTGCGGGGCGGGCCAGGGCGTACCCCTGACCGAACCGGCAGCCGGCGGCCTGCGCCTGGCCGACCTGCCGGGTCGTCTCCAGCCCCTCGACGATGATCTCCAGGCCGAACCGGCGGCCCAGCTCCGCCACCACGTCCAGCACCGGCCGGGCCGGGTCGGACCGGCTCGTCGAGTCGGTCACCAGGGATCGGTCGATCTTGACGAAGTCCAACGGCAGGCGGCGGAGCTGGCCGATCGCCGCCTGCCCGGCACCGAAGTCGTCCAACGCGATCCGCACCCCCCGGGCCCGCAGCTCCGCCAGCTGCACGATGATCTCCTGCTGCTGATCGGCGGCCAGCGACTCGGCGACCTCGACGACCAGCTGCTCCGGCATCATCCCGTTGGCCTGCAGCACCGCCACCAGATCGGCGGCGAACCCCGGCGCGGCCAGCTCGACCGGGGCGACGTTGACCGACAGCCACAACTGATGGCCCTCCCGTGCCCAGGACGCCACCTGGCGACAGGCGGTCGCCCGCAGCCACCGCCCGATCTGTGGCAGCAACGACAGGTCGGTCGCCACCAGCAGCAGCTCCGCCGGCAGCACGGTGCCCAGCACCGGGCTACGCCAGCGCAACAACGCCTCCACCCCGACCGGTTGGCCGTCGGTGAGGTCGACGACCGGCTGGTAGACGACGTCCAGCTCGCCGCGTTCGGCCGCACCGGGCAGCTCACGCTCCAGATCGAGCCGGCGGACCAGCTGCTCCTCCAGATAGGAGTCGTACCACTCGACCCGGTTACGGCCGAGCTGGCGGGCCCGCCGCCGGGCCAGGTCCGCCCGGCGCAGGACGTCGTCCACCCCGTCGCCGTCGCCGAGGTCGGCCATGCCGATACTGGCCTGCAGGTGGACCAGGACACCGGGCAGCTGCCACGGCTCCCGCAGCACCGAGATCAGCCGGGCACCGACGCCGTACGCCAGCATCGGGCCCGCCACCGTGACGACCGCGAACTCGTCGCCGCCGAGCCTGGCCACCACGTCGTCCGGACCCACCGTGTCGCGCAGCCGGCGGCCCGCCTCGATCAGCACCGCGTCACCGGTCTCCCGGCCGTACTGCTCGTTGACGCTGGTCAGACCGTGCAGGTCGATGATCAGCAACGCCCCCGGCTGCCCGGGAAGTTCCCGTGACGTGGCGAGCTGACGCATCAGTTCCCGACGGTTCGCCAACCCGGTCAGCTGGTCGGTGAAGCCCAGTTTGTGCAGCCGGCGCTCCAGATGGACCCGCTCTCCCACGTCCCGCACATGGACGACGAGCGCCCGGACCTCGGGAACGTCGCGCTGGTCGGTGACGGTCGACTCGGTGTCGCGCCACCGGCCGTGGCCGTCGCGCAGCCGGGCGGTCACCAACGGCACCCGTCCGGACCGGGGCAGCCGGCCGGTCGCCACCCCGGTCAGAGCGACCATCACCTCGGCGGCGTCCTCCGGGTGCATCAGATCGGTGAAGGGCCGGCCGAGCACATCCGCGTCGGCCAGCCCGAACAGCCGGGCGGCGGCCGGTGACTGCCAGCGCACCAGCAGATCGTCGCCGAGGATCAGGGTGAGATCGTTGCCACCGGAGACCAGGGACCGGAAGTGCGCCTCCTGCTCCGCGAGCCGACGGGCATAGGCACGCACGTCGGCGGCGGCCATCACCTCGCGGACCACCAGCGTCGGGATCACCGCCAGGCCGAGCAGGATCGACGTACGGTCGAACGAGCCCTGCACCGCCAGGTGGTAGCCGGCCGCCACGGTCGCCACCATCGCCGGCACCGTCAACAGCGGGTACGCCGACAGCCGCCCGCGCAGCGGAACGACCCGGACTCCACCGGCACGCAGGGCACGCCACGCGCCGACCGCCAGCAGCAGCATGCCGCCGACCACCGGGGCCGCCGCCAGGCACCAGAGCCGGTCGTCGGTGCCGTAGGCGAAGCAGACCGTCAGCGCCACCAGGCCGACCAGTACGGCGATCGAGCCACCACCACAGAACGGCACCGACGGCAGTTGGCCCCGCACACTCAACACGGTCACCGCGATGACCGACCCGACGCCGATCACCCCGAGCTCGGCGACCAGCACGGTCGCCGGCACGCCGCTGGCCGGGGAGAGCAGCCAACCGGCGAATATCAGACTGGTCGCCATGCTCAGCCCGTCGAGCAGCCGCCGCCACCGCAACGGCCAGGTTTCCGCCACACCGGGCAGCAACAGGATCGCGACCAGGTGACCGGCCAACGTCGGGACCAGCCCGGCCACCGCCAGCTCGGCCCGTACCGCCGCCGGAGCGAACGCCGCGACGCAGACCGCTCCGACCCCGACCACGGTCGCCCCGACGAGCGCACCGGCGCACCGGCAGGCCCGGAAGTCCCCGGAGCGCGCGCGGACGGCGCGGGCGGTGCGCACCAATCGCCAGCCCGGACCGCAGACGCCGAACAGCATCGCGCCGAGCAGCGCGTGCGGGGCGGCGACGAGGCCGGTGCCACCGGCGACGAGCAGGGCGACGGCGAACAGGACCGAGGCCGGTAGCAGCAGACCGCCGTCGGCCGCCCGATGCTGACGCAGCCGCGCGCGCGGCAGCTGAGGGGATGCTTCAGGCACGACGGCCATCGCCTCCACGGGAGGGGTCGGGGCAGGCGGCACGCACACCCGGAGGCCAACCTGTGCCGGGAGCAACGAGACAGGTGGCGGTCGGGTGACGGGTCGACCGTACGAGATCTTTCCACAACGGTCGGTGTGGCCGACCCGACCACCGGCGACCGTACCCGCGCACCGGCGCTCACCAGCGGGATGCCAGGATTGTCGGATGAGTCGCAGGGTCATCGTCCGGTTCCGGCCCCATCAGGCGATCATGTTGGCGGCGATCCTCGCCTTCGTCGGATCGCTACCGCTGGCCAGCACCCGCTGGTACTTCCTGCCGATCCTGCTGGTGCCACTGGCGATCGCGCTCTGGGCGGTCCGCGCCGGCACCGACGCCGACGCCGACGGCCTGCACGTGCGGGCCCTGCTCGGCCAACGGCGGATCCCCTGGTCACGGGTTGCCGAGCTGACCGCAGACCCGCACGGACGGGCGGTGGCCCGGCTCACCGACGGGCACCGCGTACCGTTGCCGGCGGTACGCGCCGGGGACCTGCCCCGGCTGATCGCCGCCAGCGGACAGCCGCTCGATCCGGCCAGCCCGGCGGATCAGTAGCCGTCCACCACCACGTTGTCCAGCGGCTCACCCCGGACGAACCGACCGATCTGCCGACCGGCCAGCGCGTAGGCACGCGCCCGCAGCCCGCGTACCGAACCGGCGATGTGCGGGCTGATCACCACGTTCGGCATCCCCCAGAGCGGATGGTCGGGGGGCAGCGGTTCCGGATCGGTCACGTCGAGTACGGCGCGGATCCGGCCGGTGGCCAGCTCGGCGGTGAGCGCGTCGGTCTCCACCACCGGGCCACGGGCGGCGTTGACCAGCAGCGCCCCGTCGCGCATCGCCGCCAGCGTCGCGGCGTCGACCAACCCCCGGGTCTGCGGGGTCAACGGCACGATCAGCACCACGATGTCCGCGTGCGGCAGCAGTACGGGGAGTTCGTCGACGCCGTACACCTGCTCCTGCGGCCGTGCGGTCCGGGCCACCAGGGTGAACTCCACCTCGAACGGCGTCAACCGGGCCCGCAGCGCCGCGCCGATCGAGCCGGCACCGACGATGAGCACCCGCTTTCCGGCCAGCTCGTCGGTGGGGGCGAACCTGTCGTAGGACCACTCCCGGCGGTCCTGTGCCCGGATGAAGCCGGCGAAGTCGCGCAGGTCGGTGAGGATCGCCGCCACGATCCACTCCGCCGTGGACGAGTCGTGCACCCCTCGGGCGTCACAGAGGGTGACCTGCTCGGGCAGCCGGCCCGCCCAGGCGTCGGCCCCGGCGGAGAGCAGCTGGACCACCTGCAGGTCCGGCATCCTACCGACCAGCTCGGCGGCCTTCGGCCGGGCCAGGAACGGCGGCACCCAGAACCGCACACCGGCCGGCGACGAGGGCAGCTCGGCGGGGTCGGCGACGACCTCGACGGTCACCTCGTCGGGCAGCGGGCCGAGCAGTTCCCGACCTTGCCGGTGGGGGATCCAGACCTTCACCGCTCCGACGATAGCGGGCCGCTGCGGCTCGGCCGCCGATCGGGTCAGTCGGCCGCCGTCACCTGATGAATACTTCTCTGGCACACCACTTCATCGATCACGCCACATAGTTCTATATTCAGATGAGAGGTGACCGTCGCCCACACCTGGCGACAAAGTGAATTCCGATCACATTATCCGCGAATCTCGTCGCGGTCGTTTCTGTTCGCCGCGTGGAGGAACCGATGGACATTCGTCGACGGTGGGCAATCAGCGCCACACTGGTCATGGTCCTGGTGTCCGGGCAGCCCGCCGCCGCCGGCACCACGGGTGGTGCCGCAGCCGGTGCCCGACCGCTTACCGACGTCATCGGCCCGGTGACCGCCGTCGCCGCCGGCTGGGGACACAACCTCGGTCTGCGCCCGGACGGCACCGTCATCGCCTGGGGCTGGAACGACGCCGGACAACTCGGCAACGGCGACTGCGGCTGGTACCAGAGCGAAACTCCGGTGCCGGTGTGCGCCGTCGGGCAGACCGCGCCCTGCACCCGGTTCCTCACCGGCGTGATCGCCATCGTCGCCGGCGAATACCACAGCTTGGCGCTGCTGCGGGACCGTACCGTCGTCGCCTGGGGCTACAACATCGCCGGGCAGCTCGGCGACGGTAGCACCGTCGACCGACTCACTCCGGTCCGGGTCTCGCGCTCGACCAGACCGCCCCCTGCGACCAGGTCCTGTACGCGGTGAAGGAGGTGGCGACCGGCTACGCGCACAGTCTGGCGTTGCGCGGCGACGGCGGCGTGGTGGCCTGGGGCAGCAACACCTCCGGGCAGCTCGGCAACGGCCTGCGTACCGCCGGGATCCCGGTCCCGGCCCGGGTGTGCGCCCTGGCGGAGGTCGCCCCCTGCGCCCGGTTCCTGTACGGCGTCCGGCACATCGACGCCGGCCACAGCCACAGCCTGGCCCAGCTCAGCAGCGGCGGGGTCCTCGCCTGGGGCGCGAACAGAGCCGGCCAGCTCGGCGACGGCACCCACGAGCACGTGTACTCCCGGCCCGTCCCGGTCCGGGTCTGCGAGGTCGGCCAGACCGCCCCCTGTACGCAGTACCTGACCCTGATCAGGTCCATCGCCTCGGGCACTGATCGCAACGTGGCGCTGCGGGTCGACTACACCGTGGCCGTCTGGGGCGACTACCCGGGCAAACTCCTGTCGTACTAGGTTTGCCTGCCATGCGGATCGACGACGCGACGGCGACGGTACGGGTGCGGGCGATGCGCCCCGCCGACGCGGCCGAGGTGCTCGGCATCTACCAGGCGGGACTGGACACCGGGCTGGCCAGCTTCGAGACGACCGCCCCGGACTGGGCGACGTTCGACGCCGGCCGGCTGGCGGGACACCGGTGGGTGGCCGTCGACGACGCGGACGGATCGCTGCTGGGCTGGGCCGCGGTCAGCGCGGTGTCCAGCCGGCCGGTGTACGCCGGGGTGGTGGAGAACTCGGTGTACGTCTCCCCGGCCGCGCAGGGGCGCGGCGTGGGCACCCGGCTGATCGACGCGGTGATCTCCTCGACCGAGTCGGCCGGGATCTGGACGATCCAGGCCGGGATCTTTCCGGAGAACGGCGCGAGCCTGGCGGTGCACGCCCGCGCCGGTTTCCGTACGGTCGGGACCCGGCAGCGGATCGGTCGACGTGACGGCCGCTGGCGGGACGTGGTGCTGCTGGAACGGCGCAGCCCGGTCGTGGACTGAGCCCGACCGGACCTGCGCCGGTGGTTCGGCGGGTCGTGCGGCCGGCCGTGCGGCCAGCTGTCCGTGCGACAGGTCAGGCCGGCTCGTAGGTCATGCAGTCGGCCATGTCCCGGCTGGGTCCGACCCGGATCGACGGGGCCCGGCACTCCAGCTCGGCGTTGAACCGGCAGTCGGCCCGCTTGCAGGCACCGACCTGGGCGATCACCGCGTCCAGTCCGCCCTTGGCGGAGATGTCGAAGAAGGTGGTGCAGCTGGCGCTGTCCGCCTCGGTGCCGATGGTGATCGCAAAGGCGTGACAGCCTTCGTGCTGGTTGTACGCGCACTCCACAGCGGTGCACTCCTGCACCCGGGGCATCTCCATCATCGCGGTCATCGTGGTCCTCCTAGCTCGGCGGCATCCGACAGCGGCGGCCTCGCCACTGTGGTGAAACCGTATTCCACTACGACCGAGAATAGGGTGCTTATTCAATGGTTGCAATTTTGGAAACCCTCACCTAAGCCGATCGGCCACCCTTTTGGCTACCCTTACCTAAGGGACGGCAGAGCCATTTGGTTACCCTTACCTAAGAATTCAGGGACACCGTCGGATGCGGATATCGGGCAGCGGGCTAGTCTGGTGCGGGTGAACGCCCGTCTGCCGTCGCGCCGCCAGTCGTACCGCTGGTCGCCGTACCGCCGTCCGTCGCGCCGCACGACCACCGCGACCGTCGCCGCCAGCCTGACCGCCCTGCTGCTCGCCGGCGGGTGCACGTTCGGCGAGCCGGAGCCGGACCAGGCCGGCGCGCCCCCCACCTTCCCCGCCCCCACGGCGACCCCGACCGGCGGCGGCGTGGACCAGCAGATCGCGGTCACCGTGCTGGCCAGCGGGCTGGCGGTGCCCTGGGGGGTGGCGTTCCTGCCCGACGGGGCGGCGCTGGTCACCGAGCGGGACAGCGCCCGAATCCTGCAGGTCGGGCCCGGTTCCAGCACCGACGGGCTGGACGTCACCGAGGTGCAGACCATCGACCAGGCCGACAGCGGCGGTGAGGGCGGGCTGCTCGGCATCGCGGTCTCCCCCGAGTACGCCACCGACGAGACCGTGTTCATCTACTACTCCACGGCGCAGGACAACCGCATCGCCCGACTCACCCTCGGCGGCGAACCGGAGCCGATCGTCACCGGTATCCCGGTGTCCGGCATCCACAACGGCGGCCGGCTCGCCTTCGGCCCCGACGGGTTCCTCTACGCCACCACCGGCGACGCCTCCGACACCGGGCTGTCCCAGGATCCGGAGAGCCTCGGCGGCAAGATCCTGCGGATGACGCCGGACGGCGAACCGGCTCCGGGCAACCCGACGGCCGACTCACTGGTCTGGTCGTTCGGACACCGCAACGTGCAGGGCATCGCCTGGGACGCCCAGGACCGGCTGTACGCCACTGAGTTCGGCCAGAGCACCTGGGACGAGATCAACCTGATCGAACCGGGCGGCAACTACGGCTGGCCGCAGGTCGAAGGCACCGGCGACGACGACCGGTACGTCGACCCACTGGTCGTCTGGCCGACCGAGGAGTCGTCCTGCTCCGGGGCGGCCATGGTCGACCGGGTCCTCGTCGCCGCCTGCCTGCGCGGCGAGCGGCTGTGGCTGGTCGAGATGACCGACGACGGCACCGTGTTCGGGCAGCCCCGCGCGCTGCTCACCGAGGAGTACGGTCGGCTGCGTACCGTCGTGCAGGCACCTGACGGCTCGGTCTGGGTGACCACCTCGAACACCGACGGCCGGGGTGAACCGGCTCCGGAGGACGACCGGATCCTCCGGCTGGTCTTCGCCGACGGCGGAGCCGGCCGCAGTTGACCTGGCTGACCTTTCCCCTCCCTACCAGGCAGGCATGATTCGACCATGAGTGACGAGCAACCAGCCGACTCCCGTACGGCCGGGCGCGGCGAGGCCGGACCGGCCACGGCCGGCGGCCGGCCACGGCGCGCCGTGCGGCGGCTCGGACCCTTAGCCCGGGCCACGGCCCGCCAGCTCGGTCGGGCTGCCCGGTCCCGGCCGACCCGGCGGGCCGGTACGGCGCTGGCCGTGGTCGCGGTCAGCCTGGCCGGCATCGCCATCGGCATCCTGCTCGGGGCCCGTACGGAGGTCGACGTCGGGCCGTTCCGGGCCGAAATGGCGGTCACCCCGGCGGTCGACGGCGGCACCACCGTGGCCATCCCGCCGCTGGGCGCGCTGCACCTGGACAGCCACGAAGGGCCGGTGCAGTTGTCCATCCGGCTCGGCTCGCTCGACCAGGGCCGCACCCTGGCGCTGCTCGACGACCCGGCGGCGATCGCCCGGGCCAGCCAGACGGTGGTCAGCGACGTCACCGAGGGGGTGCTGCGGCTCGGCATCCGTACCCTGGCGGTGGCGGTGCTGGCCACCCTGATCCTCGCCGCGCTGGTCTTCCGCGACACCCGCCGGGTGGCCTGGTCCGGCACGCTGGCGCTGCTGGTCACCGGCGGTAGCGTCGGCGTCGCCGCGCTCACCCTGCGCCCAGAGGCGATCGAGGAGCCCCGGTACGAAGGTCTGCTGGTCAACGCCCCGGCGGTGGTCGGGGACGTGCAGCAGATCGCCAGCAACTACAACCGGTACGCCGAGCAGCTGCAGCACATCGTCACCAACGTCAGCCGGATCTACACGACGGTGTCGACGCTGCCGGTCTACGAGGCGGCCGAGGGCACCACCCGGGTGCTGCACGTCTCCGACATGCACCTGAACCCGACCGGCTGGTCGATGATCCGGACCGTCGTCGAGCAGTTCAACATCGACGTCGTCATCGACACCGGCGACATCACCGACTGGGGCAGCGAGCCGGAGGCCAACTTCGTCGCCTCGATCGGCCTGCTGGAGGTGCCGTACGTGTTCATCCGCGGCAACCACGACTCGGTCCGCACCCAGGAGGCGGTGGCCGGCCAGCCGAACGCAATCGTGCTGGACAACGAGATCACCGAGGTGGCCGGGCTGCGGATCGCCGGGATCGGCGACCCCCGGTTCACCCCGGACAAGCAGACCAGCCCGGCCGACGGCGGGTTGTCCAAGCCGGCGGCCGAACAGGTCATCGGGGTCGGCGAGCAGCTCGCCGCGACGATCCGGGCCGCCGAGGAGCCGGTGGACATCGCCCTGGTCCACGACCCGGTGTCGGCCGGCCCGCTCTCCGGCGTCACCCCGCTGGTGCTGGCCGGACACACACACAACCGGGAGGTACGCCGACTCGCCGAGGTGCCGGGCGAGCAGTCCACCCTGCTGATGGTGGAGGGCTCGACCGGCGGGGCCGGGCTGCGCGGGCTGGAGGGTGAGGAGCCGACCCCGCTGGCCATGTCGGTGCTCTACTTCGATGCCGAGGACCAGTTGCAGGCGCACGACGACATCCGGGTCGGCGGCACCGGTCAGGCGCAGGTCACCCTGGAGCGGCACGTGATCGCCGCGCCGGTCGACCCGGTCGATCCGTCCGCGACGCCCACCGCCGCCGACCCGGCCGGCACCGACCCGGCCGCCCCTGGGGCGGGGCCGGCCAGCCCGGTCCCCGGCCCGCCGGCGCCCAGCCCGTCCTGACCAGCGCACTGCCGCGCTGACCGCCGCCCGGCCGGCCCTGACCGCCGCCCGGCCGGCCCGGGCCAGTTCCCCATTGCGATCTAGAAGGATCTGGCCGGTATATCGACCACGATCCTTCTAGATCGCCTCCGTCGTGGCGCGCTGGCCGGCTCACGGTGCATCCGGGCACCCTTGACGACCTGCCCGCGTACCGGTTGCGGGAGTTGCTGGACGCGCGGATCGTCGTCGGCCTCACCCCGGGCCGGTTCGCCCGACCCCACCATCTGTCGCAGGATCGACCGACCACGCCGCCGGCCGGCTGACCGCGCCGGGGCGACGTAGCGCCGATGCCCGTACCGTCACCATCATCATCTGTCCTTCGCGGTCGCCGTGCAGACGGTTGCCGAGCAGATGAATCCACTCGATCCTCGGGTGATCGGCTTCCGCTCGGACGTGAATGACGCGGAGTCGCAGCATTCCGTCGCCGTTGAGATAGTCGGCCGCGCCAATCTCGATGATGTCCCACGGTTGCACCAGCGGCGGGATCTGCGGCTCAGTCATCGTCACCTGCCCCGGTCGTCGAGCTGTCGGTGTGCCAGATGCCGGCCGAGGCCAGCAGCCGGCGAATGGTCCGGGCGGCGTCGCGGTCGTACCGGTCCAGATAGGCCACTGCGAGTCGTAGCGCCGGACAGCTGATCGTGCCGCAGCGCGGACACCCGGTCACCGGGTCGGGCAGGTGCAACGCGGCCAGGTGCCGGGCGCGGGCGATCACCGGGTGGTCGACGTAGCCGGGCACGGCGCTGCCGGTCGGCACCGACATCCAGCCGAGTACGCCGTGCCGGCGCGCCGCGCCGGGCTGACGCACCACACCGGACCGACGTACCACTCCAACCGGTCGCAATTGATCTTTGCCATTCTTCCTTGCGCCATGAATCCCCCATAGGGACAACGATGGACGCCTTCTCAAATTCGCCACCCCTCCACCCTGGACTCCGCCACCCCCGCAATAGAAGATGGGCAGCACACCCGTACCGCCCGCATCCGGGCCCGGGTGAGCCCTGCCCACCGCCGATCGATTCTGTAGCGAAGATGGAGGAAGCGAATGTCTGGACCCGCAAGCGCTTATCTGGTAGCGGAGCTGCGCCGGCGACGCGAGTTGGCCGGGCTCACCCAGGAGCAGTGGGGGGCGG
This sequence comes from Solwaraspora sp. WMMA2101, assembly GCF_049179175.1. Taxonomy (NCBI): domain Bacteria; kingdom Bacillati; phylum Actinomycetota; class Actinomycetes; order Micromonosporales; family Micromonosporaceae; genus Solwaraspora; species Solwaraspora sp. WMMA2101. Next base: position 1,515,804 of record NZ_JBMHMA010000006.1, read on the forward strand.
CCCTGCACTGGTCGGCCCAGCACGTCAGCTCGATCGAGCGCGGCGTCCGGCCGATCCGGCTCGACTACCTCGCCGCCATCGACCGGGTCTTCAACTGCGACTACAGCACCCTCTACGCGCTGCTGCTGCGGGCCGAGCGGGCCCCGGTCTGGCTGCGCCCGTGGCTGGAGCACGAACGGGAGGCGATCATGCTGCGCTGGTTCGAGCCGATGCTGGTCCCCGGCCTGCTGCAGACCGAGGCGTACGCCCGCGTCGTCCTGACCCAGGCCGGGGTGATGATCGACGACGTCGACACCACGGTCGGCGACCGGCTCAGCCGCCAGGAGATCCTGCACCGGGCCGAACGGCCGTGCCGCTTCGTCGGGGTGATCGACGAGGCGGTGCTGACCCGGGCGGTCGGCGGCCCGGCGGTGATGCGCGAGCAGATCCTGGCGCTGATCGCCGCCTGCGACCGGCCCAACATCTCGCTCCAGGTGGTGCCGGCCGGGGTCGGCGCCTACCCGGGGCTGAACGGCCCGTTCATCCTGGCCAGCCTGGAAGGCCGGGCGGCGGGTTTCCTCGACGGGCCGTTGGAGGGCCAGACCATCGAGTTGGAGGCCGATCTGACCAGACTGGAGCATGCCTGGGAGTCGCTGCGGGAGTACGCTCTGCCCGGTGACCAATCCATGGCGTTGATGCAGGAGGCGGCAGACAGATGGGCATGACCACCGACCCGCGACCGGCCTGGCGGACCAGCAGTCGTAGCAACGGCACTGGCGGCGCGTGCGTCGAAGTCGCCGACAACCTGCCCGGCCGGGTCCTGGTCCGCGACAGCAAGGACCGCACCGGCGGCACCCTCGCCTTCTCCCCCACCGCCTGGCACACCTTCGTCAGCCACACCGCCCGATAGCCGGTCCGGGGCGCGACCGACGACACCAGTCCGCCGATCGGCAGGGGCACCTACTACATGCTCGACGGCGGTTTCATGACAACGATGAGCGCCCTCACCGTCGATCTGCTCGACGGTGAGGGCTACAACGGGGCAACCCTGTTCCTGGCGACCGCCGCACTGATCTCCACCGTCGTTGCCGCGTACTTCGCTCGTGAAGCACTGTTCCCGCCGAGGCGACGGCTGGTTGTCCGGGTGCTCTCCCCGGTCAGCCTGCTCCACGCCGATGCAGGTCTCCTCGGTGGCGCCGAGGGCGTCGCAGGGATCACCGGTGCCGGCGGCGTCGAGGTGTCCCGAAACGGGGAGCCGATTCCCGATCCGTACGTGGTCACCGTGTTGTTACGCAACACCGGGCGGCATGCCATCTCGACAGCTCAGTTCGATCAGCAGCGACCGATCACAATAGACATTAAGACGTCGATCGTGGCGGTGCTGAGCCCAGCCGGACCCGTCGCGCCGGCCACGGTCGAGGCCGAGGGTACGACGCTGAGGTTCCACCCCGACCTCATCCGCCAGAAGCAGGAAATATCAATTCAGCTGCTCACCTCAGGCCGGCCCGGCCCGGACCTCACCGTATCCGAGCACCTGGTGGACACCAGAGTCGATGTCGAACGTGGCGGAGTCGACCAGCATCCCTCTGCCGGCCTCGAACAGCACCTGCCGATCGCATTCGCCATCGCCGGCACGGTCGGCCTGATCACGCTGATCATCGCGGACGTGCTACTGGGCGGCTGACCGCGCCGCACCGGCCGCTCGTCAGACCGGCAGGTAGCCGGGCCCGGTCACCTCGCCGAGCGCGTCCGCGTCGGCTCAGACTGTGCAAACCACGCCTGGGCAGACGCGGGTACGAGCAGGAGCACCACCAGGATCAGACCGACCGGCACCGACACGACACCGAGGATGATCGCGGTGATCAGCGAGCCGCGTCGGCCCTGCCACAGTCCATGCATCACCGAGCCGAAAATGGCTCCGATGACCACGCCTCCGATCGACAGCGCCCAGAACTCGATCAGCACACCGAGGACGATGAGCGCGAGTCCCAGCGCGACGCCGAGTGCGTAGCCGGCAACGGCGATGATCACCGGCACTGGTGGAGTCCTGCGGCGAGCCGCCGAGCCGACGTCCGTCACCGCTGCCGGTGACGCCGGCCGACCGGTAAGCCCAGAGAACCGCTGGTCGGTAGCGGCGGCCGCGACCAGCCATTCGATCTCGGCACGGCTCAGGTCGTACTGTCGCTCGAGCTCACCGACGTCGCGGCCCGCCGCGTATTCCGCGACCACCCGCTCATACTCGGCGTCCCACTGCATGTACAGAAAGTAACCGACTGCGCCATTTCACGAAAGGCCAGGTTCGATGCCGCCGACCTGTCGGCGCGGCGGCACCGCACCACCATCAGCCCTGCGCGCCGAGGCGGGACAGGATCAGCTCCCGGACGGTACGCGCGTCCGCCTGGCCCTTGGTCGTCTTCATCACCGCGCCGACCAGTGCACCGGCCGCCGCCACCTTGCCGTCGCGGACCTTCGCCGCGATGTCCGGGTTGGCGGCGATCGCCTCGTCGACGGCGGCGGTCAACGCACCGGTGTCGGAGACGACGCCGAGACCCTTCGCGGTCATCACCTCGGTCGGCGTGCCCTCTCCGGCGGCCACCGCCTCCAGGACCGTACGGGCCAGCTTGTCGTTGAGCTTGCCCGAGTCGACCAGCCCCTGCAGTTCGGCGACGTGTGCCGGGGTGACCCCGAGCGCCGCCAACTCCACACCGGACTCGTTGGCCCGGCGGGCCAGCTCCCCCAGCCACCACTTGCGGGCACCGGCCGGCGTGGTGCCGGCCGCCACGGTCTGCTCGATCAGCTCGACCGCGCCGGCGTTGACCACCGACTGCATGTCGTGGTCGGTCAGCCCCCACTGCTCCTGCAGCCGCTTGCGGTGCACCCGGGGCAGCTCCGGCAGAGCCGCCTTCAACTCGGCCACCCAGGCGGCGTCCGGGGCGAGCGGCACCAGGTCCGGCTCCGGGAAGTAGCGGTAGTCGGTGGCGGTCTCCTTGGACCGCCCCGACGTGGTGTCGCCGCTGTCCTCGTGGAAGTGCCGGGTCTCCTGCACGATCCGGCCACCGGCGTCGAGCACCGACGCCTGGCGCAGCATCTCCGCGCGTACCGCCCGCTCCACCGACCGCAGCGAGTTGACGTTCTTGGTCTCGGTGCGGGTGCCCCACTCGGTCTGCCCGACCGGGGTCAGTGAGGTGTTGACGTCGCAGCGCAGCGAACCCTGCTCCATCCGTACGTCGGAGACGCCCAGCGAGCGGATCACGTCCCGCAGCTCGGTGACGTACGCACGGGCGACCTGCGGTGCCCGGTCACCGGTGCCGGGGATCGGCTTGGTGACGATCTCCACCAGCGGGATGCCGGCCCGGTTGTAGTCGACAAGCGACTCGGTCGCCCCGTGGATCCGTCCGGTCGCGCCGCCGACGTGCAGCGTCTTGCCGGTGTCCTCCTCCAGGTGCACCCGTTCGATGCCGATCCGCACCAGCTCGCCGTCGACCTCGACGTCCAGCCAGCCGTCCACACACAGCGGCTCGTCGTACTGGCTGATCTGGTAGTTCTTCGGCATGTCCGGGTAGAAGTAGTTCTTCCGGGCGAACCGGCACCAGTCGGCGATCGAGCAGTTCAGGGCCAGCCCGATCCGGATCGTCGCCTCGATCGCCGCCTTGTTGGCCACCGGCAGCGAGCCGGGCAGCCCGAGGCAGACCGGGCAGACCTGGGTGTTCGGCTCGGCGCCGAACCCGGTCGGGCAGCCGCAGAACATTTTGGTGTTGGTGCCCAGCTCGACATGCGTCTCCAGGCCGATCACCGGCTCGTAGCGGGCGACGACGTCCTCGTACGTGGGCAACGCGGTCGTGCTCATCACAAACTCCAACTCTCGATCGCAGGTCAGCGCGTCGCCGCAGAGAGCTCCGGCGGGGTGAGGGTGCCGACCGCCGACTCCAGGGCGGCCGCGACCCGGTACATCCGGTCGTCGGCCATCGTCGGCGCCATCACCTGCAACCCGACCGGCAGCCCGTCGGCCAGCCCGCACGGCACCGAGATGGCCGGACCGCCGTACAGGTTGGTCGGGATGGTGAACAGGTCGGCCAGATACATCTGGTACGGGTCGGCGGTGCGTGCCCCGAGCGGGAACGCCACGAACGGCGTGGTCGGCGAGATCAGCACGTCGACCTGCTCGAACGCGGCGGTGAAGTCCCGGGTGATCAGCGTACGGACCTTCTGCGCCTGGCCGTAGTAGGCGTCGTAGTAGCCGCTGGACAGCGCGTACGTGCCGAGCATGATCCGCCGCTTGACCTCCGGACCGATGCCCTGGTCGCGGGTCAGCGACATGACCTCCTCCAGCGACCGGTTGCCGTCGTCGCCGCTGCGCAGCCCGTACCGGACGCCGTCGTAGCGGGCCAGGTTCGACGAGCACTCACTCGGCGCGATCAGGTAGTACGCCGGCAGGGCGTAACCGAAGTGCGGGCAGGAGACCTCGACGACCTCGGCCCCGAGCTTGGTCAACGCGTCGACGGCGTCGCGGAACGCGGCCTGCACGCCCGGCTCGACGCCGTCGCCGGTGGCGAACTGGGTGACCAGGCCGAGGCGCACCCCGGTCAGGTCACCGGAGGCACCGGCGCGGGCGGCCTCGACGACCGGCGGTACGGCGGCCGGGATGGAGGTGGAGTCACGCGGGTCGTGCCCGGCGATCGCCTCGTGCAGCAGCGCGGCGTCGAGCACGGTCCGGGCGCACGGGCCGGGGGTGTCCAGCGAGGAGGAGAAGGCGATCAGCCCGTACCGGGAGGTGCCGCCGTAGGTCGGCTTGGCACCGACCGTACCGGTGACCGCGCCCGGCTGGCGGATCGAGCCGCCGGTGTCGGTACCGATCGCCAGCGGCGCGGTGTAGGCGGCGATCGCGGCCGCGCTGCCGCCGCCGGATCCGCCGGGGATCCGGGTCAGGTCCCACGGGTTGTACGTCGGCCCGTACGCCGAATACTCGGTCGACGAGCCCATCGCGAACTCGTCCATGTTGGTCTTGCCGAGGATCGGCATCCCGGCGGCGCGCAGCCGGGCGACGATCGTGGCGTCGTACGGCGGTCGCCAGCCGTCGAGGATCTTCGACCCGGCGGTCGTCGGCACCCCCTTGGTGGTGACGACGTCCTTGACCGCGATCGGCACCCCGGCCAGCGGGCCGAGCGGCTGCCCGGCGGCGCGGGCGGCGTCGACGGCCTGCGCGGCGGCGAGCGCCCCCTCGCCGTCGACGTGCAGGTAGGCGTGGACCCGCTCGTCGACACCGGTGATCCGGTCCAGGTGGGCGCGGGTGACCTCGATGGCGGAGGTGCTGCCGTCGGCGATCAGGCCGGCGAGCTGCGCGGCGGTCATCCTGGTGAGTTCGGACATGGCTCAGACCTCCTCGTCCAGGATGCGCGGCACCCGGAACCGGCCGTCCTCGGCGTCGGGGGCGGCGGCGAGCGCGGCGTCCCGGTCCAGGCCGGGAACGACGACGTCCTCGCGCAGTACGTTGGTCAGCGGCACCGAGTGCGAGGTGGGCGGGATGTCGTCGGCGGCGACCTCGCCGACCCGGGCCACAGACTGCAGGATGACGTCGAGCTGGCCGGCGAACGTCGCCAGTTCGTCCTCGGTCACGGCCAGCCGCGACAGTCGCGCCAGGTGCGCGACCTCCTCGCGGGAGATGGCGGCCATCTGCGCCCCCTTCGTACGGTGGTGGAACGGTCGTCCCGGATCGTCGCGCGGCGTGGCCCGCCGGCGCCGGACCCGACGAGTCTATTTCTCGGCCGCGCCGGGCGGCTCATCGGGCGGGCCCGGCGGGTCGTCCGACGTCGCACCCAGCGGCTTCGCGGGCGGGCCCGGCGGGTCGTCCGAGGGCTCGTCGCCCGGGGCGGCGGGGTCGTCGCCCGGGGCGGCGGGGTCGTCGCCCGGGGCGGCGGGGTCGTCGCGCGGGCCGGGGGCCAGCGGTCGGTAGCGGGCCAGCCAGCTGACCAGTTCGTCGGCCGGCATCGGTCGGGCGTAGAACCAGCCCTGGGCGACGTGGCAGCCGAGGGCGTGCAACCGCCGCCAGGACGCCTCGTCCTCCACCCCTTCGGCGACCACCCGCAACCCCAGCGCGCGGGCCAGCTCGATCACCGACCGGACGATCGCCGCGTCGTCGGTGTCGGTCGACATCCCGAGTACGAACGACCGGTCCACCTTGACCTCGGACAGCGGCAGCCGGCGCAGGTGCTGCATCGACGAGTAGCCGGTCCCGAAGTCGTCCAGCGCGATCGCCACCCCGATGGCGTCCAACCGGGAGATGGTGGCCAGCACCCGGCGCGGGTCGGCCATCAACGCCCCTTCGGTGATCTCCAGCTGCAGCTGGTCGGGCGGGAGGTTGTAGCGGGTCAGCCGGTCGGCGATCTGGTCGGCGATCTCCCCGGTGTGCAGGTCGCGGACGCTGACGTTGACGGCGGCGCGCAGCGAGATCCCGGTCGCCGCCCACTTGGCGATCTGCTCGACGACGTCGTCGACGACCCGGCGGGTGAGCAGGCGCATCACCGCGCTCTGCTCGGCCACCTTGATCAGCTCCTCGGGGTCGACCATGCCCCGGCGGGGGTGCCGCCACCGCAGCAGCGCCTCGACCCCGACCACCTCGCCGGTGGCGACCTCCACCTGCGGCTGGTAGTACATGGTGATCTCGCCGACGTCGTCGACCTCCCGGCCAGGGTCGACGGCGTGCGCGCCGTTGACGTCGAGCACCCGGCGCAGGTCGGCCAGCAGGCCGAGCCGTTCCGGGGAGTTGTGGTCGGACTCGGCAGCGTAGACGGCGGTGCCGTCGCCGGTGTCCTTCGCGTCGTACATGGCCACGTCGGCGTGCTGCAGCAGGGTGGCGAAGTCCTCGCCGTGCTCCGGGTAGAGGGCGATGCCGACCGAGCCGCCCACGTCCAGCGGCAACCCGTCGAGAGCGACCGGCTCCGCCAGGGCGGTCACCACCTGGTCGGCGATGTCACGGGCCTGGTCGGCACCAGTCAGCCGGGTGGCGAGGATCGCGAACTCGTCACCGCCGAGGCGTACCACCAGGTCCTGCGGCCGGACCACCATCGCCAGCCGCAGCCCCACCTCGACGAGCAACCGGTCCCCGACCAGGTGGCCCAGCGCGTCGTTGACGTGCTTGAAGCGGTCCAGGTCGAGCAGCAGCAGCGCCATCTGCGCGTCGGCCGCGCCGCGTCGACGCGCCTCGGCGTGCACCGGCACCTGGTCGGCGATCTCGACGATCAGCGCCTTGCGGTTGGCCAGCCCGGTCAGCGGATCCAGCCGGGCCGAGCGCTCCTGCTCGCTGGCGAGCGCGGCCATCCGGTACACGGCGTACAGCGGCACCAGGACCAGCGGGATCAACGCCGGATCGGCCTGTGCGGCCACCACCAGGACCGGCCCGAGCAGCAGCAACGACCCGGTGGAGAGCAGCTCGAACCCGACGCCGCGCTGCGCCGCCCGCCACCACCGGCCGCCGAAGCGCAGCCGGATCGCCAGAGTCACGGTGCTGTAGTTGACCGCCGACCAGGCGGCGGCCGCGCCGACCGCCACCGCAACGTCGATCCACCGCAGGTCGGTGACGCCGGCGAAGGCACCCGGCCCGGCCAGCCCGGCGACCAGCGCGGCGGCGGCGAGCGCCAACGCGTACTGCGAACTGTTGAACAGCGCCCGCCACGGCACGTGCCGGGCCCGCCAGGCGAACACCGTCACCGCGACCGCCTGCACCGCGACGGCCGGGCCGAGCCCCCAGGCGAGCAGGATCGCGAACGTGAAGCAGACCGACGGGAAGACCTCGGAGCGCCGCCGCCGGCCCGGCGGGGTGAACGGCCGGGCGTCGCCGACCACCGCGAGCGCGGCCATCAGCCAGAATGCGACCGGCAGCTGCGGGACCTGCGCCGGGAGCGTGATCAGCGGTACGGCGCAGACCGCGACCGCGGCCGCGGTGACACCGCCGACGTAGCCGAAGAACAGGGGCGCACGCTCCGGAGGTACGGAGTTCCGCAGTGCCGCGGCCTCCATCTGCCCCTCCCGTCGCGCGTGGGTGGCCGTCGCCGGCTCGCCCGGTCGGGCACCGCGCCGACGCCATACACCTTAGGGACGCCCAGCGACCGGGTCAGGGCCGAAGCGCGGTCGTGATTGATTTGAGACGCGGTCAGCGGTCCCCGGTGGGAAATACTGCGGTCCCGACGGCAATGGCGTACACCAATTGTTGCCGGCGCAAGATATTCACCCTGGCCGGTCGGCTCACGGCGCTGCTGTCACTGCGGTGCGGTGGCCCCGGCGGACGCGGCGGGCTCGCCTGCCTTCGCCGACTCGGCGGACTCCGGCGCGGGGCGGACGAGCGCCCCGGCCGCCGCCGGACCGTCGGCGAGCAGGACGCCGAAGCCTTCCTCGTCGAGGACCGGTACGCCGAGCGACACCGCCTTGTCGTACTTCGACCCCGGGTTGTCGCCGACCACCACGAACCCGGTCTTCTTCGACACCGAGCCGCTGATCTTGCCGCCCCGGGACTGGACCGCCTCGGCGGCCTCGTCGCGGGAGTAGCCGGTGAGCGATCCGGTGACGACCACGGTCACCCCGGCCAGTGGACGCGGTGCCGTGTCGTCGGCGGCGTCGTCGGCCATCCGCACCCCGGCGTCGCGCCAGCGGCGCACCACCTCCTGGGCGTGCGGGGCGGCGAACCAGTCGGCGGCGGCCGCGGCGATCACCGGACCGACCCCGTCGACGTCGACCAGCTGCTCCACGGTGGCGGCGGCAATGGCGTCGATCGACCGGAACTCGCGGGCCAGCGCCTGGGCGGCGACCGGGCCGACGTGTCGGATGGAGAATGCCACGATGATCCGCCACAGCGGGCGTTGCTTGGCCTCGTCGAGGTTGGCCAGCAGTTTCTTCGCGTTCTCGGTCAGCTCGCCGCTCTGATTGCGGAAGAACTCCACCGCCGACAACCGGTCGGCATCCAACTCGAAAAGGCCGCCGATGCTGGTGACCGCACCGGAATCGACAAGCGCGATCGCCGACCGTTCGCCGAGCGCTTCGATGTCGAGCACACCACGGCCGGCGATGTACTCCAGCTTGCGGGTCAACTGCGCCGGGCAGTCCAGGTTCGGGCACCGGATATCGGCGTCGCCCTCCTTCTCGTACCGCAGCTCGGTGCCGCACTCCGGGCAGTCGGTCGGCATCACGAACTCCCGCTCGGTGCCGGTCCGCAGGTCGACCACGGGGCTGACCACCTCGGGGATCACGTCACCGGCCTTGCGGATCACCACCATGTCGCCGATCAGCACCCCCTTGCGGGCCACCTCGCCGGCGTTGTGCAGGGTGGCGAAACCGACCGTCGACCCGGCGACCTTGACCGGGTCGAGCACCGCGTACGGGGTGACCCGGCCGGTCCGCCCGACGTTGACCTTGATGTCGAGCAGCCGGGTGTTGACCTCCTCCGGCGGGTACTTGTAGGCGATCGCCCAGCGGGGGGCCCGGCTGGTCGAGCCGAGCCGACGCTGGATGGCCACCTCGTCGACCTTGACGACCACCCCGTCGATCTCGTGCTCGACCTCGTGCCGGTGCGCGGCGAAGTAGGCGACGACCTCGCGCACCCCGGCCAGGTCGTCGACCACCTGCCACCGTTGGCTGATCGGCAGCCCCCAGGCGGCCAGCCGCTGGTACGCCTCGGACTGGCGTACCGCTTCGAAGCCCCGCCGGGCACCGATGCCGTGCACCACCATGCGCAGCCCGCGCCCGGCGGTGATCCGGGGGTCCTTCTGCCGCAGCGAACCGGCGGCGGCGTTGCGCGGGTTGGCGAACGGCGCCTTCTCCTGGGCGACCAGGCTGGCGTTGAGCTCGGCGAACGCGGCCACCGGGAAATAGATCTCGCCGCGCACCTCGAGCAGCTCGGGGGCCTCACCGGCCAGTCGCTCCGGGATCTGCCGGATGGTCCGCACGTTCGGGGTGATGTCCTCGCCGACCCGGCCGTCGCCGCGGGTCGCCGCCCGCACCAGCACGCCGCGCTCGTAGGTGAGGTTGACCGCCAGACCGTCGACCTTCAGCTCGCACAGGTAGCCGACCGGGCCGCCGGCGTCGCGCTCGACCCGCTCCGCCCAGGCCGACAGCTCGTCGTCGTCGAAGGCGTTGTCCAGGCTCATCATCCGCTCGGCGTGGGTCACCGGCGCGAACTGGTCGGCGTAGGCGTAGCCGACCCGCTGGCTGGGCGAATCCGGGGTACGCAGCGACGGGTACCGCTCCTCCAGCTGGTTCAGCTCGCGGATCAGCTGGTCGTACTGCCCGTCGGAGATCTCCGGGGAGTCGAGCACGTGGTAGCGGAACTGGTGCCGGTCGATCTCCTCGGCCAGGGTGGCGTGCCGCTCCCGCGCCACCGCGTCTGGCTCCTGGCCCGCCTGCGCCTGCTGGGCGGCGCTGACCTGCTGCGGGACGGTTTCCTCGGACACCGGCTGACCTCCGTGATCGGATCTACCTGCGCACCGTATCGCCCGGCACCGACAACTCCGGCCACCGCCTCGTCAGCCGCCCTGCACCAGGCTGAACACGGCCACGCCGGCGCACCACAGGAAGCAGAGCACGAACACCACGGCGACGATCGCGACGATCAACCCGCGGTACATCGTCCACCAGCCGCGGCGCTCCGGCGGGCCGTCGACGCCGTCATCGTGATAGCTCATCGCCACCAACCGTAACCGCTGCCACGGCAGCGCGCGACGATCCGGCGGCCCTCCCCTCGTCGCCGCTACATCTCGTCGCCGCTACGTCTCGGCGAGACGTCGGCCGGCGTCGCGGCAGGCGGCGAGCGCGGTCCGCGCGTACGCCGGGGTCGCGCCGGCCAGCCCGCAGGCCGGCGTCACCACGACCTGCGCGGCGGCCTGAGACGCCGGAAAACCGAGCTTCGACCAAAGGGTACGCACGGCGTCGGCCGCCTGCGCCGAGGTCGGCGCGGCACCCGGCTGCCGAGGGGCGCCCGGCACGGCACCGGCGAACAGGCCGAGCCCGGCGTCGATCGCCTCACCGAGCGGATCCAGGTCGGTGACCAGGTCGAGGTCGACGGCGACCGCCACCGCACCGGCGGCCCGCAGCAACGCCAGCGGCACCGCCGGCGCGCAGCAGTGCACCACCACCGGTACGCCGACCGTACCGATCACCTCGGCGAGCAGGTCCCGGACGACACTGGCGGCCACCGCCCGGTAGGTGTGCAGCCCGCTGTCGGTGCGCACCGCTCCGGCCAGTACGGCGGGCAACGACGGTTCGTCGAGCTGCAGCAGCACCTGTGCACCCGGCACCCGGCGGGTCACGTCGGCGACGTGCGCCCGCAGCCCTTCGGCGAGGGAGGCGGCCAGGTCACGGACCGCACCGTGGTCGCGGACCAGCCGGCCCCCGAGCCCGACGTCGAGGTTGGCCGCCAGTGTCCACACTCCGGCGGCCTGCAGTTTGACCGGCCCGACGTACCCGTCGGCCTGCTCGGTCAGCTGGTCGAGGTCGCGTTCCCGCAGGTCGAGTGCGTGTCGCAGGTCGCGCCCCGGCCGGCCGGCGACCCGCCAGCGGCCGGCGTACAGCTCGATCGGCAGGTCGACCAGGAAGGCCGCGCCGCGCCCGATCAGCTCCGCGCCCGGGCCCCTGGCCGGCAGCTCGGCCAGGTGCGGCAGCTGCGGCAGTTCACCCAGCACGATCCGCTGGGCTTCGGCGACGTCGGTGCCGGGCAGTGAGCCGATGCCGGTGGCGGCACCCGCCGGCCATGGCCAGGGCTCGCTGCGGCGGGCCGGATCGTCCGTCCGGGAAGACTCACTCGGGTCGGTCACGGCCACGGACTCTACCCAGTCGCACCCGCCCACCACCCCATGATCGCGACGATCTTGCACTTATCGATGGACAAGTCGGACAAAAGCTCTCGACAACTGCAAGATCGTCGGGGAGGTGGTCCGGGAAAGGGAGGGGTGGAACGGGCGGGGGGTCAGCCGGTGATGGTGGCCGAGCCGAGCACCACGTCGCCGGCCGGGTCCGGCCGGTAGACGACCATCGCCTGCCCGGCGGCCACGGCTCGCAGCGGCCGGCGCAGCTCGGCCCGGATCCCGTCGGCACCCACCTCGACCACCGCCGGCACCACCGAGCCGTGCGCCCGGACCTGCAGCATCGCCTCGACCGGGCCGTCGGGGCGGGGCCCCCCGATCCACACCGGACGCTCACCGACCACCGTGCTCACGTCGAGGGCCTCGGCCGGGCCGACGGTCACCGTGTTGCTGACCGGCGTGATCGACAGCACGTAGCGGGGCCGCCCGTCCGGTGCCGGTGCTCCCAGGCCGAGGCCACGGCGCTGCCCGACGGTGAAGCCGTACGCCCCGTCGTGGCTGCCCACCACCGCCCCGGTGGCCGCGTCGACCACGTCACCAGGGGCGCTGCCGAGGCGCTCGGTGAGGAACCCACGGGTGTCACCGTCGGCAATGAAGCAGATGTCGTGCGAGTCCGGCTTGTCAGCCACCGCCAGGCCACGCTCGGCGGCCTCAATACGCACCTGCGCCTTGGTCGAGTCGCCGAGCGGGAACATCGCCCGGTCCAGCTGCGCCCGGTCCAGCACCGCGAGCACGTACGACTGGTCCTTGGCCTCGTCGACGCTGCGGCGCAGCAGACCGTCGGGGCCCAGCCGGGCGTGGTGGCCGGTCACCACCGCGTCGAAGCCCAGCGCCACCGCCCGGTCCAGCACCGCCGCGAACTTGATCTTCTCGTTGCAGCGCAGGCACGGATTCGGGGTACGCCCGGCGGCGTACTCGGCGACGAAGTCGTCCACCACGTCGGCGTGGAACTGGTCGGCCATGTCCCACACGTAGAACGGAATGCCGATCACGTCGGCGGCCCGGCGGGCGTCCCGGGCGTCCTCGACCGTGCAGCAGCCCCGGGCCCCGGTGCGGTACGTCTGCGGGTTGCGGGCCAACGCCAGGTGCACCCCGGTCACGTCGTGCCCGGCCTGCGCCGCACGCGCGGCGGCCACCGCCGAATCGACCCCGCCGGACATCGCCGCCAGCACCCGCACCGTACCCACTCCTGCCCGCTGTCGCTTCGCTGTCGAGCCTAGCCGGTGAACGAGTCGAGCCTAACCGGTGACCGGCCGGCTGTTCCGGACCGCGCCGGCCCGCCGGGCCCGGTCCACCGCGCCCGGCAACGCCGCCAGCAGCGCGTCCACCTCGGCGGAGGTCGAGTCGTGGCCCAGGCTGAACCGCAGCGACGACCGGGCCCGGTCGTCGTCGGCCGCCATCGCCAGCAGGACGTGCGACGGCTGGGCCACGCCGGCCGAGCAGGCCGAGCCGGTCGAACACGCGATGCCCTGCGCGTCGAGCAGCAGCAGCAACGCGTCGCCCTCGCAGCCGGGGAAGGAGAAGTGGGCGTTGCCCGGTAGCCGGTCGACCGGGTCACCGTTGTAGACCGCGTCCGGCACGACCGCGCGTACCCGGTCGACCAGGTCGTCGCGGAGCGCGCCGACCCGCGCCGCGTGCTCGGCCTGCCGCTTCACCGCTATCTCGACCGCGACGGAGAACGCCGCGATCCCGGCCGTGTCGAGGGTGCCGGAACGCACGTCGCGCTCCTGGCCGCCGCCGTGCAGCAGCGCGGTGCAGGCGACGTCGCGGCCGAGCAGCAACGCCCCGACGCCGGCCGGGCCGCCGACCTTGTGCCCGCTGACGGTGAGCGCGGTCGCGCCGCTGGCGGCGAAGTCGACCGGCAACTGTCCGACCGCCTGGACGGCGTCGGTGTGCAGCGGTACGCCGGACCGGGCGGCCAGTGCCGCGAACGTCGCCACCGGCTGGACCGTGCCCACCTCGTTGTTCGCCCACATGACGCTGACCAGCGCCGTGCTGTCGGCGGCCGTGTCGAGGGCGGCCCGCAGGGTGTCGACGGCGACCCGCCCGTCGGCGTCCACCGCGAGCCAGGTCACCTCCGCCTGCTCGTGGGTGGCGAGCCACTGCACGGCGTCGAGGACCGCGTGGTGCTCGACGGCGCTGGCCAGGATCCGGCGGCGCTTCGGCGCGGCCGCGACCCGGGCCCAGAAGATGCCCTTGACCGCGAGGTTGTCACTCTCGGTGCCGCCGGCTGTGAAGATCACTTCCGATGGTCGCGCGCCGAGCGCGGCGGCGACCCGCTCCCGCGCCTCCTCGACCGTCCGCCGGGCCGCCCGGCCGGCGGCGTGCAGCGAGGACGCGTTACCGACCCGACGGGCGGTGGCGACGTAGGTCTCCACCGCCTCGTCGAGCATCGGCGTGGTCGCGGCGTGGTCGAGGTAGGCCATCGTCGACAAGCCTATCCGTCGGTCCGGGCGCGGCGGCGGCGGCGGCCGTACCGGTGCAGGTCCGCCCCGTGACGCGCGGCGGTCAGACCGGTACGGCGGTGACCACGACGTTGTTGCGGTACCGCCGGGCCGCCTCGTCGAACGGTCCGCCGCAGGTGATCAGGGTCAGCCGTACCTCGCCGTCGCGGGCGAAGTAACGCTCCAGCGGGATCACCGACTTGTCGTACTCCTCGCGGCCCACCACCCGGAACTCGCGCACCTGGTCGCCGGCGACCACCTCGATCCGGTCACCGGCGTCGAGCTCACGCAGCCGGAAGAAGGCACCCGGTCCCTGACCGGCGCCGTCGACGTGCCCGGCGATCACCATCGACCCGGACCGCGCCTCCAGGCCGGGGCCGAACTTGTACCAGCCGACCTCGTCGACACTGGGCGGCACGTCGAACTCGCCGGTGTCGGCGGCGACGCCGACCGGGTCGACCCGGGCGACGACGTCGATCGCCGGGATCGCCAGCCGGGTCGGGGCGAGCGCGGCGACCGGGTCGGGCAACGCGCCGGGGCGTACCGGCACCGTCGCGGTCGACGCCGGTGCCGTGGCCGACGTCGACGGTTCGGCCAGTTGCCGTACCTCGTCGGCACCGACGGTGGAGTCGGTGCCGCAGCCGGCCAACGTGACGCTGAGCAGGGCGGCGGCGCTGGCGGCCACGGCCGCCAGCGCCCCCTTGGTGGAAACCGTCACCGACGCGCTGCCGGCCCGGCCACGGCCCGCCGCCGGACCGCGAACAGCCCGCCGCCGGCCAGGAGCAGGACGCCGACCAGAGCGGCCAGGGTCCAGACGGCGGTGTTGGACCCGGTGTCGGCCAGGCCGCCGGTGCCGCTGGGCACCCCGTCCGGTGCCGAGTGCAGCCCGGAGATGGTCTGGGCGACCACGTTCAGGGTCTCCTCCTCGGCGGAACCGATGGCGTAGACGATGGTGGCGGTGCCTTCGTTGAGGTTCAGGTCGGTCGGCCCGAGCACCACCGTGTCGGTGCCGGTCAGCACGACATCCGCGGCGACGGTGCCGGCCGGCAGGTCGGCCGATTCCTCGTTGGGGTTGGTAAGGTTCCGGAACACCGGCTCCCCACCGGCCCGTACGTCGACCCCGGGGGCCGCCGCCGTGTGCCGGACGATCAGCCGGGCCTGCCCGGCGTCGGTCGCCGAGACGTCGTTGACGAACGGGGTGATCGTCGGCGCGCCGTCGGCACCCAGATGGGCGACGATGCTGATGTTCGCGCCACCCGGTACGGCGGCGTCGTCGGCGGTCAGGATCGCGTCCGCGACCGGCTCACCGGGACGGGTCAACGCCAGGTCGTACGAGCCTTCCGGAAGCTCCAGGGGTCCGGCGACGTCACCGGGCTGGAAGTTCTCCAGGGTCCGCTCGCCGTTTACGTACACGTCGACCGGGGTGCCCGGGATGCCGTGCACCACCGAGACGTCGGACGTCGCGGCGAACGCCGGGGTGGCGGTCACGGCACTGAGCCCGACGAACGCGGCGAGGGCGGCGGCCGCTCCGACAGCGGCCCGGCGAGAGTACGTTGCGCGCATTTCTCCTCCTCGGAAACGATTGGCAGCTCTGCTCCGGCGCCGGGGCCCTCGGCGGTCGGCCTTGCGATGAGGGATTCGACCGGGCCCGGGCAGGCGGATGCAGGGTGGCCGGATCTTTTTTCCGCCGCACCGGGCCGGGCCCCGGACGAACGGTCCGGATCGGCCGGGTGCATCCGTTCGGCGGCCGACGGCCGAACCGTGTGGTGACCTGGATTTCCCAGCAGGGCGGCACGGTCGGAGCGAGAACGGTGGGAGTTACAGTCAGGCATGCCCCACAGATGGCGATGTCCCGGGTGAGCGGGGACACCGACGGCGGTCGCCGTGCCGACCGTCACCCGGCGCCACCCGACGTCGGTGACGACGAACTGCTGGCACAGCGGTTCGCCGCCGGCGACGAGAAGGCGTTGCGGCAGGTCTACGACCGGTACGGCCGCGCGGTGCTGCACCTGGCGACGGCCACCCTGGTCACCCGGGCCGACGCGGAGGACGTGGTGCAGGCCACGTTCGTGGCCGCCTGGCTGGGGCGTGACGGGTTCGACCCGGCCCGGGGGTCGCTGCTCGGCTGGCTGCTCGGCATCGCCCGGCGCAAGGTGGTCGACCGGATCCGGGCACTGACCCGCGAGAACCGGGTCACCGACTCGGTTCGGCAGGCCAGCGCCGCCGCACCGGCCGTCAGCCCGGATCCGGCCCGGGTGGTGGACCGGTTGGTGATCGCCGACGAGTTGGCGCGGTTGCCCGCCGAGCAACGCCGGATGCTCGAGTTGGCGTTCTTCGACGACCTGACCCACCAGCAGATCGCGGCGGTCACCGGGGTTCCGCTCGGCACGGTCAAGAGCCACATCCGCCGTGGCATGGCGGTTCTGCGACGACGTTGGGAGGTGGACGGTGCCGCACCTGGAACACGACCGGCTGGTCTTCCTGGCACTCGGTGAGACCGAGGCGGACGCCGGCGAGTCCGGTCACCTCTCCGGCTGCCCGCGCTGCCGTACGGAACTGGAGACGATCCGCTATGTCGGTCAGGTCGGCGCGGAGACCCAGGATCTGACCGACCTGCCCGAACCGGCCGACCACGTCTGGCAGCGCATCGTTGCGGAGCTCGACGAGCCGGCTGCCGGCCACGACCCGGTGCCGTCAGGGGTGGACGAGCCGACCGCCGCACCGGCACCGGCACCGACGAGCGCCGTACCGGCCCCGGCACCGGTCGTGCCGCTGCGGCCCGGTCGCCGGTCGCGGCGCTGGCCGCGTCAGTGGGTGCCGGTCGTCACGGCGATCGCCGCCGCGATCGCCGGGGTCGTCGGTACGGTGACCGTGGTCCGGCTGGTCTCCCCGCCACCGGCGGGGTCCGAGGTGGTGGCCAGCGCCGCGCTCGCCGCGTTCGGCGACGCACCGGCCGACGCCGCCGGTGAGGCCCGGGTGTTCGACGACGGCCGGCTGCACCTGCACGTCGCCGGTCTGCCCCGGCCGGCCGGCTACTACCAGGTCTGGCTGATCGACCCGGACACGATGCAGATGTTCCCGGTCGGCACGCTGGCCGACGCCGCCGACGTGCTGATGCCGCTGCCGACAAACGTCGATCTCGACGCCTACCGGCTGGTCGACGTGTCGGCGGAGGAGTACGACAACGATCCGTCGCACTCCGGGCAGAGCTTGCTGCGCGGCACGTTGTCCGGCTGAGCACCCGGGTACGCCGGCGGGCCGGGACCTTGTCAGGTCCCGGCCCGGTGGGTGGACACCGTTGGTGTCACTTGCGCTTGCGGATCTCCTCGGCGGCCTGCGGGACCACCTTGTTGAGGTCGCCCACCACGCCGAAGTCGGCGAGTTCGAAGATCGGTGCCTCGGCGTCCTTGTTGACCGCGACGATGGTCTTCGACGTCTGCATGCCGGCCCGGTGCTGGATCGCCCCGGAGATGCCGAGCGCGACGTAGAGCTGCGGGGATACCGTCTTGCCGGTCTGCCCCACCTGGAACTGGTGCGGGTAGTAGCCGGAGTCGACGGCCGCCCGGGAGGCGCCCACCGCGCCGCCGAGCAGGTCGGCCAACTCCTCGACCAACTTGAAGTTGTCACCGCTGCCGATGCCGCGGCCGCCGGAGACCACCACCGACGCCTCGGTGAGCTCCGGACGGGAGCCGGACTGCTCGGCGACCCGCTCGACGACCGTGGCGAGCTTGTCGGTCTCGGTTACCTGCACCGTGAGCTGCTCGACCTGCGGGGTGGCCGGGGCCGGTTCGGGGGCCACCGAGTTGGGCCGCAGCGTCACCAGCGGCAGCCCCCGGGTCACCCGGGAGGTCACGATGGTGGAGCCGGCGAACGCGACCTGGGTCGCGGTGCCGTCGGCTGCCAGGTCGACCACGTCGGTCAGCAGGCCGTTGTCCAGCCGTACGGCGAGCCGCCCGGCGATCTCCTTGCCCTCCTGGGAGGAGGCGAGCAGGACGGCGGCCGGCTGGACCCGACCGATCAGCTCGGCCAGGACGGTCACCTTCGGGGCGACCAGGTAGCCGTCGATCTCCTCGCTCTCGGCGGCGTACACCGTGGTGGCGCCGTACTCGCCGAGTTTGTCGGTCATCGCGGCGGCCGCGCCGGGCCCGCCGAGCACCACCGCCGATACCTCGCCGCCGAGCCGGCGGGCGAGGGTCAGCAGTTCGAGGGTGACCTTCTTGACGCCGAATTCACCGGTGGCCTCGACGACGACGAGAATCTCTGCCATTTCATCCACCCCGCTCACACGAACTTCTCGGACGCCAGGAACTGGACCAGCCGTACGCCGCCGTCGCCGTCGTCGACGAGCTTCTCCCCTGCCGAACGCGGCGGACGCTTGTGGTGGTCGACGACGGTGCTGGTGGCGCCGTCGAAGCCGACCTCGTTCGCGGCGACGCCGAGATCGGCCAGGGACAGGGTCTGCACCGGCTTCTTCTTGGCGGCCATGATCCCCTTGAACGACGGGTACCGGGGCTCGTTGATGGTGTCCCAGACCGAGACGACGGCCGGGGTGGCGGCGCGGACCACCTCGTAGCCCTCCTCGCTCTGCCGCTCGACGGTGAGGGTGCCGCCGTCGACGGTCAGTTTGCGGGCCCCGGTGAGCGCGGCGATTCCGAGCCGTTCGGCGAGCATGTGCGGCATGACCTGCACCCGGCCGTCGGTGGACTCCGCACCGCAGAGGATCAGGTCGGCGTTCAGGGTGGCCAGCGCGGTGGCGAGCACCTTCGACGTGGCGACGGCGCAGGAGCCGTGGAGTGCGTCGTCGACGACGTGCACGGCCTTGTCCGGGCCCATCGACAGCGCCTTGCGGATCGACTCGGCCGCCCGGTCCGGGCCCATGGTGAGGATGGTCACCTCACCGCCGTTGGCCTCCTTGAGCCGCAGCGCCTCCTCGATCGCGTACTCGTCCATCTCATTGATCACGTTGTTGGCCGAGCCGCGGTCGACGGTGTTGTCGTCACCACGTAGGGCGCGTTCCGCGCCGGAATCGGGCACCTGCTTGACGAGTACGACGATGTTCATCGCGCTTCGACACCCCTCCTGTAGGTGGTGCTGTTTGCCGCTCTCGGCGCAGCCTGCCGCTTACCTTAACGATCGGTCAACCGAGCAGCGGTGTGGAATGTCCCACGGGCTATGTTACCCGCTAGTAGCCAAGGGCGAAACGTCACCACCGCCCGGGCCGGACGACAGGTCAGGAGGGGTCGGCCAACGCCTGGGTGATCTTGTCGATCATCTTCTGCTCCGCCGGGTCGACCCCGGAAGCGGCCCGCGCCACCCGGTCCACCGCGCCGAGCACCGTCGACCGGTACTCGTCCAGGTCGTGCGGGGACTTCGCGGTGAGAACGGCCACCGAGCGCCGCAGCAACGGCAACACCAGTCCCTCCACCGCCGCCGGCGTGTCGCGAGGAAGTTTCGGCAGCTCACCGCTGGTCAGTATGTCCTTGACCAGACCACTGGCGCCAGCGAAGGCGTCCGAGGCGGCGAAGCTCTCCCGCACCATCGAAAAGATCCCCGGGTCAGCGTTCGACACCAGGTAGACCGCGCCGAAGGCCCCGGTCTTCAGAGTGCTGCGCTCGTCATCGGTCAGCTCCGCCACAGTCGGTGAGTCTAGTCGTCGATAATCGGCCAGGTGTGGAGTGCGCTGCGCCAATGGTTCGATCCCAGCCAGACCCGGCAGGTGGGTACCGCGCCGGACTACCGGTTCTCGTTGGCCAACGAACGAACTTTCCTGGCCTGGATCCGTACCGCCCTGGCCCTGGTCGCCGGCGGCCTGGCCGTCGCGCAGTTCCTCCCGGAGCTGTCCGTCGCGCACCTGCGGGAAGCCCTCGCCGTCATCCTGATGCTGCTCGGCGGGGCCGTGGCGGTACGGGCGGTCGACCACTGGGCGCGCACCGAACGGGCGATGCGCCTCGGCGCTGAGCTCCCGGCGTCCCGATTCCCCGCTTTCCTGGCCATCTGCGTCGGTATCGGAGCCGCTGTCCTCACCGTCGTCGTGGTGATCGAGGCCGCCCGTGGCTGAGCCGAACGATCCCGGCCTGCAGCCGGAGCGGACCCGACTGGCCTGGCGGCGCTCCGCCCTGGCCCTGACCCTGGTCGTGCTGCTGACCGTCCGGTTGGCGATCGACCGGGGCGGGCCGGCGCTGCTCGCCGCCCCGGCGGCGGTCGTCGGCTGGGCCACGCTGATCGGCTACGCCTACCGCCGGGCACGCGGGCCACGCCGGCCCGCCGCCGGACAGATCGGTGCCGAGGTGCCGCTGCTGGGGCTGGTCACCGCCGGTTACGCCCTGCTGGGTGCACTCCTGATCCTGCGCTGACTAGGCTGCGCCGCCGCAGCGGGGCATCATTGCGGGATGGCCCGCGTGTTCATCGTCCTCTTCATGCTCCACGTCGTGCTCATGGCAGTGGCGTTGATCAGCTGCCTCTCGGCTGAGAAAGGTGAGGTCCGCGCCCTGCCCCGTGCGCTCTGGGTGCCGGTCATCATTCTCCTCCCCTTACTCGGGCCGGCTGCCTGGTTCCTCAGCCGCCGGCCCGCCTTCGGCAGCGGTGCACCGCTCACCGGCCCCGGCCGACCAGGGCCGACGACGCCACGTAACCGCCCACTCGCCCCCGACGACGACCCGGAGTTCCTTCGCGCTCTCGACGCCGAGCAGTCGAAGCAGGACCGGGAGCTGTTCGAGCGGTGGGAGGAGGATCTGCGTCGTCGCGAGGACGAGATCCGCCGGGAGGCACAGACCCGGCAGCCCGACGAGCCCGGTCCGGAGACCGACACCCACAGCCGGGACGCCGCCGACCGGGAGGACCGGCGCCCCGAGCAGTGAGCGCACCGGGTCCGCGCCGGCGGCCGACGCGGGTCAGGTCCGCCGCTTGAAGCGGGCCAGGGCCAACGGTGCGAAGACCACGGCGATGCCGGCTGCCCAGAGCAGGGAGTACGCGACCGGTCCGGCGGCAGCCTCACCGCCGAGCAGCCCCCGCAGCGCGTCGGCCAGAATCGTCACCGGGTTGACCTCCACCCACGCCTGTAGCCAGCCGGGCATCGTCTCGGTCGGGACGAAGGCGTTGCTGGTGAAGCTGAGCGGAAAGATCACCATGAAGCCGAAGATCTGCACCTTCTCCGGCTCGCTGACCAACACCCCGACCAGCACCGAGATCCACGAGGCGGCCAGGGTGAACGCCAGGATCAACGCGAACGCACCGAGCAGCCCGAGCAACCCACCGCCGATGCGGAACCCGAGGATCATCCCGACCCCCAGCAGCAGCGTCACCGACCAGGCCTGCTTGACGGTGTCGGCGAGAATCCGCCCGGCCAGCGGTGCCCACCGTGCGATCGGCAGCGACCGTAGCCGGTCGAACACGCCCTTGGTCAGGTCGGTGTTCAGGCCGAACCCGGTCGTCATCGTGGCGAACAGGGCGTTCTGCACGATGATGCCGGGCAGGGCGAAGGTCAGATAGTCCCCCGGGGAACCGGCGATCGCGCCACCGAACACGTATGTGAACAGCAGGACGAACATCAACGGCTGGATGCTGAGGTCCAGCAGCTCCATCGGGTTGTGCTTGATCTGCACCAGGCTGCGCCAGGCCAGGGTGCCGGTGTGGCGTAGCCCGGCGACCGGGCCGACCCACTGTGACCCGGCGGGACGTCGCGGACCGGCGGTGGTCGCGGTGGTCGCGGTGGCGGTCATCGGATCTGCTCCATCGTGGCGTCGGGTCGTGGCCCGGACCCGGTCGGGGAGGTCCGGTCGGTCGGCTGCTGGCCGGTGGTGGTCTCGGGACCGGTGCCGCCCGGCTCGGCCCGGTGACCGGTCAGCGACAGGAACACCTCGTCGAGGCTCGAACCCCGCAACGCCAGCTCGCCCACCTTGACCCCGGCCTCGTCGAGGCGGCGCACCACGGCGGGCAACAGCTCGGAATCGGCGGTGCTGACCGTCACCGTCGTCTGCGACAGCGCCGGCTCGTTACCGGACAGCTCCCGGAGCGTGGCCAGCACCGTCGGCAAGGTGGTCGGGTCCGTCGGACGCACCGCCAGCACCTGTGCCCCGGTCTTGGCCTTCAGCTCCTCCGGGGTGCCGCTGGCGATGACCCGGCCGTGGTCGACCACGGCCAGCTCGTCGGCGAGCTGGTCGGCCTCCTCCAGATACTGGGTGGTGAGCAGCACCGTCACACCGGAGGCGACCAGGCCACGGACCAGCTCCCACAGCTCGTTGCGGCTGCGCGGATCCAGACCGGTGGTCGGCTCGTCGAGGAACAGCACCTGCGGCCGACCCACCAGGCTGGCGGCCAGGTCGAGCCGGCGGCGCATGCCGCCCGAGTACGTCTTCGCCGCGCGGGACCCGGCGTCGGTGAGGTGGAACTCGGTCAGCAGCTCACGGGCCCGGGACCGGGCGTCGGCCCGGGACAGCCCGAGCAGCCGACCGATCATGATCAGGTTCTCCGTACCGGTCAGCGTCTCGTCGACCGAGGCGTACTGACCGGTCAGGCCGATCACCTGGCGGACCTGGTGGGCCTGGCGCACCACGTCGAACCCCTGGACCCGGGCCTGCCCGGCGTCCGGCTGCAGCAGGGTGGCCAGCACCCGTACCGCGGTGGTCTTGCCGGCACCGTTCGGCCCGAGCAGCCCGAACACGGTGCCGGTCCGTACCGCCAGGTCCACCCCGGCCAGGGCGGTCGTCGGACCGAACCGCTTGACCAGCCCTTCCGCCCAGATCGCGTGCGACATCCCCGCTCCCGTCATTGGTCTCCGCACACAATGAACGACGGGTATGACATTCCGCCACGCATTTGCCGACCCGGACGGGTCGGCAACCCGTCAGGCGAGGTTCGACGAGCGGGGGTACGCGTCGGCCGGGTCGGTCAGCACGTTGACCAGATAGGGCACGCCGGCGGCGAACGCCCGGCGCAGCGCCGGCCCGATCCCGTCGGCCCGGTCCACCGTCTCCCCCGCCCCGCCGAGAGCGCTGACGATCTCGTCGTAGCGCAGTCCGGGCTGCAGGTCGGCGGCGACGTCGTAGCCGTACATGGCCCGCATCGGGTGCTTCTCCAACCCCCAGATGCCGTTGTTGCCGACCACGATCACCACCGGCAGCTGCTGCCGTACCAGCGATTCGACGTCCATCAGTGAGAAGCCGGCGGCGCCGTCGCCCATCAGCACGCACACCTGCCGGTCCGGATAGGTCAGCCGGGCACCCATGGCGTACCCCATGCCGGTACCGAGGCAGCCGTACGGGCCCGGGTCGAGCCAGCTGCCGGGCACGGACGGTTCCAGATAGCGACCGGCGTACGAGACGAAGTCGCCGCCGTCGCCGATGGTGACGGCGTCCGGTTCGAGCACCGCGCGCAGCTCGCCGTAGATCCGCCCCGGCCGGATCGGGTCGCTGTCCGCGGCGAGTTCGGCGGCGTCGCGGGCCTTGGCCTTGTCCTCGGCGGCGCGCAGGTCGGTCAGCCAACCGGAGTGGTCGGCCCGGTCGCCGCCGTGGTCGGCCAACGCCGACAGGATCAGCCGCAGGTCACCGGCGGGTGACACCGCCGGCTGTACGTGGGTCGCCCGCTGGCTGGGCGCGTCGACGATGTGCACGACCTGGGCGGCGCCGAAGTCGCCGAAGCCCAACCGGAAGTCCAGCGGGGTGCCGATCACCGCGACGACGTCGGCACCGCCGAGCGCGACCCGCCGTGCCTTGGCGAACGCGAGCGGGTGGCCTGGCGGCAGCGCTCCCCGGCCCATGCCGTTGGTGAAGACGGGCACCTGCAGCGCCTCGGCCGCCTCCCGCAGCGCGGCGACGGCGTCGGCGGCGTACACGTCGGATCCGGCGACGATCACCGGGCGGTGCGCGGCGGCGAGCAGCCGGGCCGCAGCGGCGACGTCGTCCGGGTCCGGTTCGATCACCGGCACCGGCGCGGCGACCGGGGCCGGCAGGTCCGCGGTCGAGAAGATCACTTCGAGGGGGAGGTCGAGGAAGGCCGGCCCCCGGTGCGGGGTGAGCGCGGCGGTCAGCGCCGCGGCGACCGCCGCCGGGATCTCCTCGGTCGAGGTGACGGTGGCGGCGTGCTTGGTGACCGGGGCGACCAGCGGTACGTGGTCGATCTCCTGCAGGCTGCCCGATCCCCAGCGGAACGCCGGCGCGCGACCACCGAGCACCAGCACCGGAGCGGCGTTGAAGAAGGCGCTGGTCAACCCGGAGATGCCGTTGGTGACGCCCGGCCCGGCGGTGAGTGCGGCCAGCCCGGGACGCCGCTGCAGCTTGGCGATCGCCTCGGCGGCGAAGACGGCGGTCTGCTCGTGCCGGACGTCGTAGATCGGGAATCCGGCGGTGTGTGCGGCGTCGTAGAGCGGGAACAGGTGACCACCGGAGAGGGTGAACAGCTCCTGTACGCCGTACGCCCGCACCGCGGCCAGGGTGAGTGCCCCGCCGTGCCCGTCGATCCGTTCCACCATCGCCGATGCCTCCCGTCGATCGGGCCGGGCCGATCGACCCGGCCCGTGCAGGTTACCGCCCGGTACACAAGGCCGGCAGGCCGGCAGCGCCGTAGGCCGGCAGCGCCGGGCCGACATCCTTCACCGGCAGCGGGCCGGGGCTCAGCGGCCGGTGAAGTCCGGCTTGCGTTTGGCGACGAACGCGGCCATGCCCTCGGCCCGGTCCTCGGTGGCGAACAGGCCGGCGAAGAGCTGGCTCTCCCAGGCCAGGCCGGAGCCGAGATCCATCTCCAGGCCACCGTCGATGGCCAGTTTGGCCGCCTTCACCGCCTGGGCCGGGCCGGTGACGAAGGGACGGACCAGGTCGAGCGCCGTGGCGTACACCTGGTCGGCCGGGACGACCCGGTCGGCCAGCCCGATCCGCTCGGCCTCGGCGGCGTCGACCATCCGGCCGGTGAGGATGATGTCCTTGGCCCGGGCCGGACCGACCAGTCGGGCCAGCCGCTGGGTGCCGCCGGCACCGGGGATGACGCCGAGTTTGATCTCCGGCTGGCCGAGCTTGGCGTCGTCGGCGACCACCCGCCAGTCACAGGCCAGCGCCAGCTCACACCCCCCGCCGAGGGCGTAGCCGGTGATCGCCGCGACCACCGGCTTGGGGATCCGGGCGATCGCGTCGAACGCGCTGGACAACCGGGCGGCCCGCGCCGACATCGCCACGTACGACATCTCGGCCATTTCCTTGATGTCGGCACCGGCGGCGAAGACCTTGTCGCCGCCGTACACCACGACCGCCCGGACCCGCTCGTCGTCGGTGACGGTCCGCGCGGCGTCGCGCAACTGCTCCTGTACGGCCGCGTTCAGCGCGTTCATCGGCGGACGGGCGAGCCGGATGGTGGCGACGCCCTCCTCGACCCCGACCTCGACCAGCATCGGACCGGACACGTCAGACCTCCCGTCGTCGCGTTGTGGGACAGCCTACGACGATCACCGGAGAGTGGGTAACGTGATCCACAAGCGTGAGGAGGTAGCCGGGGTGTTCACCTACTACGATGACAAATCCGTACGGATCACCTCCGTCGAGTTCCGGTCCGACCAGCAGCGGTACCCGCTGACCGAGGTGGACCGGATCTGGCAGCGGCGCGGTGCCCGCCACTGGCGGGCGTACGCCGGTCGGGGCATGGTCGGCATCGCCTTCGTCGCCCCGGTGGTCACCGCGATCCTGGGGCTGGTCACCGCGCTGAGCATCAACGCCTCGCCGACCGTCACCATCGCACTCGTCGGCGGCTCCATCCTGGTCGGACTGATCGTCGTCCCGCTGGCCGACCTGCTGCTCGGGCTGCTCGACGACTCCTACGACCGGGGCGCGCACCAGCTCGAACTCTGGGCGCAGGTACGTCAGACGCCGGTGCTGCTGGTGTCCAGCCGCGACGCGCTACGGATCGGGCGCATCCACCGGGCGCTGCGCCGAGCCGTCGAGGCCGCGTTGGAGGCCGAGGCGACCGGCTCCGCGCCCGCCCGGGCGGTAGCAGCGAAACGACCGACCCGCCAGTTGACCGCCGGACAGCCGCAGCGGCAGACACGGCAGGCACAGCCACAGGCACAGCGGCAGCCGCGTCGCCGTACCTAGACCGGCTGCGACCGGGACGATTCGCCTCCGCTGGCGAGCGGATGGTGGCCGATGGGCCGCACAATGGTGGGATGCCCTTCCCGCTGCCCACGCCGGCGAGCCTCTACGCACTGACCAGGTCCACGGTCGGACAGGTGACCGATGCCGTCACCGGGACTGTGAGCGGCACCGTGAGCGCGGCGGCCGGAGTGGCCGGTCGGGCCACCAGCCAGGCCGGCCAGGCGGCAGCACAGGTCGGGCAGCTGGCCGCCGGGTACGCGGCGGTGCCGGGCCGGGCGTTCGCCGTACTGGACGAGATCGAGGCGCTGGTGCAGCGGGTCGGCACGGTGGTCGACCGGGTCGAGGTGCTGCTGGAACGCAGTGAGCGGGTGGTTGAGGAGACCGAGGAGGCGACCCTCCGGGTGGAGTCGATCGCGACGGCGGCCACGACGGCGGTGCAGGCGGCGACCCGGGTCGCGGCGGCGGCGGAGACGCTGCTCACCGACGCCGACCGGGTCGCGGTCGGGGCGAGCCGGGTCGTCGGGCGCAGTGAGCAGATCGCCGACCGGTCGGCCGAACTGCTCGGCGAGTTCGAGCCGGCGTTGCGGCGCGGTGCGCCGATGGCCCGGCACTTCGTGGAGCAGCTCAGCGAGGACGAGGTCGAGGCGGCGGTACGGCTGGTCGACGAGCTGCCCCGGCTGACCCGGCACCTCACCGCCGACGTCCTGCCGATCCTGGCGACCCTGGACCGAGTCGGGCCGGACATTCACAGCCTGCTGGAGGTGACCCGGGATCTGAAGCTGGCCGTCGCCGGCATCCCGGGGTTGAAGATGCTGCGCCGGCGGGGCGCGGACCGGCTCAGCGAGGAGGAGGAGCCGCCGGCGACGAGTTGACCGCCGCGCCTACCCTGCCCGGTTTGACTTCCTCCCCGCCCTGAAGGACGGGGATTCCCTTGGTCACCCTCGGGGTTTCCTGTTTCACCGACGACCGCCCCGTCCGAGAGGAGGACTCCCGGTGAGGTCTTACACCGCCTCCACAGGCAATCACGGAGAGCCCCTCCGCGAGGATGTTGCGTGCCGCGTTGACGTCCCGGTCGTGGGCCTGCCCGCACCGGCAGGTTCACGACCGGACGGCCAACGGCATCCGGTCAGCGATGGCGCCGCAGGCGGAGCATCGTCGGGTCGACGGGAACCAGCGGTCGACTACCACCAGGTCCCGGCCGTACCAGTCCGCCTTGTAGGTCAGCATGGTGCGGAACTGCCGCCAGGCCGCGTCGGAGATGGCGCGGGCCAGACTGTGGTTGGCCATCATGTTGCGGACGGTCAGGTCCTCGATCACGATCGTTTGGGTGTCACGAACGAGCCGAGTGGTGAGTTTGTGCAGGTGGTCGTGTCGGCGGTCGGCGATCCGGGCATGGATGCGGGCGACCTTCAGCCGTGCTCTGGCCCGGTTCGCCGAGCCTTTGGCCTTGCGGGCGAGGTTGCGTTGGGCGCGGGCCAGCCGATCGCGGTCGCGGCGTTCGTGCCTCGGGTTGGGGATCTTCTCCCCGTCCGAGAGGGTGAACAGGCTGTCGAGGCCGGCGTCGACCCCCACCACAGCAGTGGTGGCCGGCAACTGTTCGATCCGGTCGTCGCAGAGCAGGGCGACGAACCAGCGGCCCGCCGGGTCCTGCGACACCGTCACCGTCGACGGCACCGCGCCCTGCGGGAGTGGCCGGGACCAGACGATGTCCAACGGTGCGGACATCTTCGCCAGGGTGAGCCGGCCGTCGCGCCAGCGGAACGCGCTGGTCGTGTACTCCGCCGACCGCCGCGACCGCTTCTTCGACTTGAACGTCGGATACCGGGCCCGTTTCGCCCAGAAGTTGGTGAACGCGGTCTGCAGATGCCGCAGCGCCTGCTGCAGAGGGACGCAGGAGACGTCGCCGAGGAACGCGAGTTCGTCGGTCTTCTTCCACCCGGTCAGCATCGCCGACGACTGGTTGTAGGTGATCCGTTCCTGGCGTTGGGTCCACGCCTCGCTGCGGGCGGCCAGGGCCTTGTTGTAGACCAGCCGGACACAACCGAACGTCCGGGCGAGCTCGGCGGCCTGCTCCGGGGTGGGGTAGAAGCGGTACCTGAACGCCCGCTTCACGGTCCTGGACACAGTCCACAGTCTAACAATCCCGTCATGAGCCCAGGGGATGGCGTGTAGGCGGACGCCGATCCGCCCCGGCGGCGGATCGGCTATCCCTGCCCTGCTCCCTAGGGGTTCCGTTTCCTCTCTGACCTGAAGGCCGAAGTATCCACGGAAGGACTCTGATGACTGGATCGAGCATCGGGCGCGGCACTACGATCGGCGGTGTGCTGGCCGCGCTGGTCGCGACGGCGGCGTTCGGTGGCTGCGGGGTGGTGGGCACCGGTGCGGGTCGCGCCGCCGACCGTACTGTGGACCGGGCCGCCGGTGACCCCGGCGGCGGGGACCGGGACGTGCGCACCTTGAGCGCCGCCGAGGTCGAGGCCAACGCCAAGGTACGGCTGCCGCCGGGCACGGTGCTGTTGTCGACGTCGTTCGCCAGCGCCCTGGACTGGCACCTGACGGCGATGTTCCGCATCCCCGGCGACGAGCTGCCCGGGTTCCTGGACGACAGCCGGTTCCCCGCTCCCGAGCCGGGGTTGCGGGCGGTGCGGACCGCCGATCACCCCGGCGGCGACACCTGGCGGCCGGACGACGCGGTGTCGGTGTCCGGCATCGACCAACGCGACGAGCCGGTGGACGGGGTGTTCCGGACGGTGCTGCTCGATCTCGACGCGCCGGACGAGGTGACGGTCTACCTGGTGGCGTTCACGACCTGACCCGTCTCACCGGACGTCAGGGGCCACCCGCCGCAGCGGGACGACCCGACGCCGCCCCGACCGCCGACGCGTCAGGCGCTGACCAGGCCGGGCCGACGTAGGTCCTCGACGTCGACCACCTCGCGCCCCAGCGGCCAGAACGCGGCCGGCACCAACTTGAAGTTGGCGATGCCGAACGGGATCCCGATGATCGTCAGGCAGAGGGTGATCCCGGTGACGATGTGGGTGAGCGCCAACCACCAGCCGGCGAGCAGCACCCAGAGGATGTTCGCCAGCCCGGAGCCGATCCCGGCGCCGGGCTTGGCCACCAGCGTCCGACCGAACGGCCAGAGGGAGTAGTAGGCCAACCGCAGCGAGGCCACCCCGAACGGGATCGTGACGACCAGCACGAAGCAGATCAGCGCGGCCAGCCCGTACGCGACGCCGAGCACGATGCCGCCGCCGAAGAACAACCAGAGCAGGTTGAGAATGACTCGCATGACTCGATGATCCCGTACCCGCGCCACCCGCCGCCGGCCAATGGCTGCGACACCGGCGCGGGCGCTGCGGCGGGCGCTTCCGCTGGCGCGGGCGCTCAGCCGGCCAGGGCGTCGATCTCGGCCCGCTGCGGCAGCGACACCGAGGCCCCCAACCGCCGTACGCAGGCCGCCCCGGCCGCCGACGCCCACCGTACGGCCGACACGAGGTCCCGGCCCTCGCCCCAGGCGACGGCCAGCGCACCGGTGAACGCGTCACCGGCGGCGGTGGAGTCCACCGTCTCGACGGCGAACGCCGGCACGTGCTCATGGGTACCGTCCCGGTCGACGTACCAGGCACCCTGCGCACCGAGGGTGAGCACCGCACGGCGTACCGCGGTCAACAGTGCCGCCGGGTCCTCCTGACCGGCACCGGCGATCGCCCGGGCCTCCGCGTCGTTGACCACCAGCAGGTCGACGGTGTCCAGCAGTTCGGCGGGCAGCGGCCGGGCCGGCGCCGCGTTCAGGATCACCCGGGCACCCGCCTGCCGGGCGGCCGTGGTGGCGGCCAGTACGGTCTCCAGCGGGATCTCCAACTGCGCGACCAGGACGTCGGCCGCGCGGACCGCCGCCAGCTCCGGTTCGGTCAGCCCGTGGAACGCGGCGTTGGCTCCCGGAGTGACGACGATGGCGTTCTCGCCGGCCGCGTTCACCATGACCACCGCGACCCCCGACGCGCCGTACACCACGCGCAGTTGCCCGGTGTCCACGCCGGAGCGTGCCAGTCGGCCGGTGAGGGTGACCCCGAAGGCGTCCGAACCGACCGCGCCGAGGAAGACACAGTCGCCGCCGGCCCGCGCGGCGGCGATCGCCTGGTTGGCACCCTTACCACCGGGGACCATGACGAAGTCGCTGCCGAGCAGGGTCTCCCCCGGTTGCGGCAGTCTCGGCGCGGTGGCCACCAGGTCCATGTTCGCGCTGCCCACCACCGCGATCCGGGGACGCGGCACGGGAGCCGGCCGGGCACCGGCGTCGGGTGCCGGCACGGGTTCGGATTCCACCGGCTCAGGCGGCCCGGGCGGTGTAGCGCGCACCGACCCGGTCCAGGACCAACGGCAGACCGAACGTCTTGGACAGGTGCTCACCGGTGAGCGTCGCGGCAAGTTCCCCGGCGGCGACCACCGCGCCCTGGCGTAGCAGCAGCGCGTGGGTGAAGCCGGGCGGGATCTCCTCCACGTGGTGGGTGACCAGCACCAGCGCCGGGGCGTGCGGGTCGCGGGCGAGGCCGCCGAGGCGGCCGACGAGGTCCTCGCGGGCACCGAGGTCGAGGCCGGCGGCCGGCTCGTCGAGCAGCAGCAGCTCCGGGTCGGTCATCAGGGCGCGGGCGATCTGCACCCGCTTGCGTTCCCCTTCGGACAGGGTGCCGTACTCGCGGGCGGCGAATCCGCCGACGCCGAACTGGTCGAGCAGGTCCCGGGCCCGGTCGGCGTCGAGGGCGTCGTAGCTCTCCCGCCACCGGCCGACCACCGACCAGGCGGCGGTGAGCACCACGTCGAGAACCCGCTCGGTCGCGGGGATCCGCTCGGCGAGCGCCGCCGTGGTCAGTCCGATGCGGGTACGCAGCTCGGCCAGGTCGGTGCGGCCCAGCTGCTCGTCGAGGACACGTACGGTCCCGGTGGTCGGATGCATCCGGCCGGCGGCCAGGCTGAGCAGGGTGGTCTTGCCGGCACCGTTCGGGCCGAGGACCACCCACCGCTGCTCCGGGCGTACCTGCAGGGTGACGTCCTGCAGCAGGGCCGTGCCGGAGCGGGTCACGCCCACGGAGTCGAACTCGATCACCAGGTCGTCTGCAACGGTAGGCACCGGACCATCCAACCACGCCGACTGGCGGACCGGCACCGGGCCGCGTCGGCGGTGGCGCGGGCCACCACCCGGCCCGGTCGGTCCGGCGGGACCCGCAGGACGGAGGTCGGTTCAGGCCACGGTGGAGGCGAAGACCTCGTCGCGGACGGCGTCCAACGCGATTCGCAGCGCGCCCTGCAGGACCGGCTCGTCGACCACCTCGGTGACCACCACTCGGGGGGCGACCAGGGTGATCGCGGCGACCTCGTGCTGCACCCGTTCGGCGAGCGCGCTGCCGCCGGCCCGGCCGACCTCACCGGTGAGCACGACCAACGGTGGGTCGAGCACGACGCAGCTGCTGGCGACACCGAGGGCGAGCCGGCGGGCCAGCTCGTCGAGGAACGGGCCGCCCCGGGTGCCGGCGGCGATCGCGGCCTGGACGGCCTCGCCGGCGCTGGCCGCCCGGAAGCCGTGCTCGCGGGCCACCGCCCGGACCGCGTCCGCCCCGGCCACCTGCTGGAACGCCGGCTTCGCGCGACGCGACACGTCGCGGGGAATGGGTGCGCCCGGCACCGGCAGGTAGCCGATCTCGCCGGCGGCACCGGTGCTGCCGTGGTGCAGCCGGCCGCCGAGCATGATCGCCAGGCCGACGCCGACACCTGCCCAGACCAGCACGAAGTCCGGTACGTCGCGGGCGGCTCCGGCGTGGGCCTCGGCGACGGCGGCGAGGTTGACGTCGTTTTGGAACACGACGGTGGTGTCCAGGTCCTCGCGCAGGGCGGCGAGCAGGCCGCGGTGCCAGCGGGGCAGGTTGTACGCGAAGGTGATGTCGCCGGTGCCCGGGTCGACCAGGCCGGGGGTGCCCAGCACCACCCGCCGGACGCTGGCGAGCGGGGTGTCGGCGCTGCTGGCCGCCTGGACCACCGCGCGGTGCACCACGCCGACCGGGTCGTCGGTGTCCTTGGTGGAGTGTTCGACGGTTCCGGTGACCGCGCCGGTGATGTCGGCGCAGGCGGCGACCACCCGGTCCGGGCCCACGTCGACGCCGATCACGTGTGCGCTGCCCGGTTGTACGGCGTACAGCTGGGCGTTGGGTCCTCGCCCGCCGGCCTGCTCGCCGACCCGGGTCACCAGCCCGCGCCCCTCGAGTCGTTCGACCAGTTGCGACGCGGTGACCTTGGACAGGCCGGTCAGCTCGCCGAGCTGCGCGCGGGTGAGCGGCCCCCGGGCGATGAGCAGTTCCAGCGCGGCCCGGTCGTTGAGTGCGCGTAGCAGGCGGGGTGTGCCGGGCAGGCGCGGAGAACCCATGTGTCGTCCTCTAGTTTTTAGGAAAGTTAACTATTATCTTGGTTAACCTAGCGGAAGTAGCCGTAGCGTAGTCGGCGTCGACACCCTCAGCGGTCGGTCGACCCGGCAGACGCGGGCAACGACAGTGCCTGCCCGGTGCGACACTCGGACCGCGCGGACCTCACGGAGGGGGACACGATGTCGAACGACCCAGGGGCGCGCGGACCGGTGGCGGCCGATCCCGGACTACGCCGCCTGGCGCTGCGCACCCTGCTCGCCGCCTTCGACGGCACCACTGTTCCACAGTGGGCGGTGGAGCTGGTCGGCGACGGACTCGCCGGGCACACGCTCTTCGGTGGCAATGTCACCGACCCCGACCAGGTCCGGATCGGCACCGCCGCACTGCGGGCCGCCCGCGCCGACGTCCTCGTCGCCATCGACGAGGAGGGCGGCGACGTCACCCGGCTGGCCCACGCGACCGGCAGCCCCTACCCCGGCAACGCCGCCCTGGGTGCGGTCGACGACCCGGCGCTGACCCGGCAGGTGTACCGGGCGATCGGCGACGAACTCGCCGGCTGCGGAGTCAACCTCAACCTCGCGCCGACCGTCGACGTCAACACCGCCGACGACAACCCGATCATCGGCACCCGGTCCTTCGGCGCCGACCCGACGCTGGTCGCCACGCACGCGGCCGCCGCCGTCGCCGGGCTCGCCGACGCCGGCATCGCCGGCTGCGCCAAGCACTTCCCCGGGCACGGGGCCACGGTCACCGACTCGCATCTCGAACTGCCCACTGTCGACGTACCGATGGCGGTGCTGCGGGCCCGGGACCTGCCGCCGTTCGCGGCGGTGATCGCCGCCGGCGTCGCCGCGATCATGACCGCGCACATCCGGGTCCCCGTGCTGACCGGCCAGGCACCGGCCACCTTCAGCCGCGCCGCCCTGACCGGCCTGCTCCGCGAGGAGTACGGGTACCAGGGGGTGATCGTCACCGACGCCCTGGAGATGCGCGGCGCCACCTCGGCCACCGGCGGCATCGTGCCCGCGGCGGTCGCCGCCCTGACCGCCGGTGCCGACCTGCTCTGCGTCGGTGCCCGCGTCGACCGGCAGCTGGTCGAACGGATCGCCGCCGGCATCGCCGCCGCCGTCACCGACGGTGTCCTGCCGGTGGCGCGGGTGGAGCAGGCCGCAGCCCGGGTCGCCGCGCTCGCCAGCGCCGTGCGGCCGGCGCCCTCCGACGCCGGTGCGGCCACCGATCTGGGGTACGCCGCCGCCCGGCGGGCCGTGAAGGTCGAAGGGGTGCTCGATGGGCTGGCGTCGGCGCTGGTGGTGCAGCTCACCGCCGGCTCGACGATCGCCGAGGGTCGGGTGCCCTGGGGGCTCGGC
The DNA here is from genome assembly GCF_049179175.1 of Solwaraspora sp. WMMA2101. Classification (NCBI taxonomy): domain Bacteria; kingdom Bacillati; phylum Actinomycetota; class Actinomycetes; order Micromonosporales; family Micromonosporaceae; genus Solwaraspora; species Solwaraspora sp. WMMA2101. The sequence continues at coordinate 1,549,924 of NZ_JBMHMA010000006.1, forward strand.
CCGCACCTCGACGGCACGACGCAACTGCGGGTGGTCGCGACCGGAACGACCGCCGACGAGGTCGCGGTGATTGCCGGATGCCGGCCGGTGGTGCTGGTCGGCCGGCATCTGCACCGGGTCCCCGGCGCGCCGGAGCTGATCGAGGCGCTCGCCGCCCGCTGCCCGGTCTCGGTGGTGGAGATGGGCTGGCCGTCGGCCTGGCGGCCGGCCGGTGTGCGGGCCTTCGTCACCACGTACGGCGCGAGCCACGCCAACGGCCGGGCCGCCGCCGAAGCCCTCGGACTGGCCGCCTGAGCCGCTGCTCCCGCTCTCCCCCGTGTTCGACGATCTTGCGCTTATCGACGGACAAATCGGAAAAATGTTCTCGATAAGCGCAAGATCGTCGGAGGAAGAGGCGGGATGGTGGGTCAGTAGCGGTAGTGCTCCGGCTTGTAGGGGCCGGCCACGTCGACGCCGATGTAGTCGGCCTGGGCCTTGCTGAGCACCGTCAGCTTGGCGCCGAACGCGTCCAGGTGCAGCCGGGCCACCTTCTCGTCCAGGTGCTTCGGCAGTACGTAGACCTTCTTCTCGTACTCGCCAACCTTGGTGAACAGTTCGATCTGGGCGATCACCTGGTTGGAGAAGGAGGTCGACATCACGAAGCTCGGGTGACCGGTGGCGTTGCCCAGGTTGAGCAGCCGCCCCTCGGAGAGCACGATCACCGCGTGGCCGTCCGGGAACCGCCAGACGTCGACCTGCGGCTTGATGTTGACCTTCTCGATCCCCGGTACCTTGGCCAGCCCGGCCATGTCGATCTCGTTGTCGAAGTGGCCGACGTTGCCGACGATCGCGTTGTGCTTCATCTTCGCCATGTGCTCGGCCAGGATGATGTCCTTGTTGCCGGTCGTGGTGATGAAGATGTCGCCCCGCTCGACGACGTCGTCCAGGGTGACCACGTCGAGGCCGTCCATCGCCGCCTGCAGCGCGCAGATCGGGTCGATCTCGGTCACCACGACCCTGGCCCCCTGGCCGCGCAGCGACTCCACCGCGCCCTTGCCGACGTCGCCGTAGCCGCAGATCACCGCGAGCTTGCCGGCGATCATCACGTCGGTGGCCCGGTTGATCCCGTCGACCAGCGAGTGCCGGATGCCGTACTTGTTGTCGAACTTGCTCTTGGTCACCGAGTCGTTGACGTTGATCGCCGGGAAGAGCAGGTTGCCCTCACGGGCCAGCTCGTAGAGGCGGTTGACACCGGTGGTCGTCTCCTCGGAGACCCCGATGATCGGCTCGGCCATCTCGGTGTACTTGGTCGGGTTCGTCGCCAGCGAACGCCGCAGCGTGTCCAGGATGATGCCGTACTCGTGCGAGTCGGTCGGTGCCGTCGACGGCACCGCCCCGGCGGCCTCGAACTGCTTGCCCAGGTGGATGAGCAGGGTCACGTCACCGCCGTCGTCGACGATCGAGTCCGGCCCGCTGCCGTCCGGCCAGGTGAGCATCTGCTCGGTGCACCACCAGTACTCCTCGAGCGTCTCGCCCTTCCACGCGTACACCGCGACACCCTGCGGGTCGTCGATGGTGCCGTTCGGGCCGACGACGACCGCCGCGGCGGCGTGGTCCTGGGTGGAGAAGATGTTGCAGGAGACCCAGCGCACGTCGGCGCCGAGGGCGGTCAGGGTCTCGATCAGTACGGCGGTCTGCACGGTCATGTGCAGCGAACCGGCGATCTTCTTGCCCTTGAACGGCTGCTGGGCGGCGTACTCGCGGCGCAGCGCCATCAGGCCGGGCATTTCGTGCTCGGCGAGCTCGATCTCCTTGCGACCGAACGTCGCCAGGGACAGGTCGGCGACCTTGAAGTCGCTGACCTGTCCGGCGCTGTCGGCGGTCAGAGTGACGGTCACTACAGCTCCTCGGGTTTCAACGGATGCGTCCGTCCTGCCGGGTACGGCGCGCACGACACCCGTCCACCATACGGCCAGCCGATGGTGTTTCCGACCCGAGGCGGTCGAGGAGGGGCTCAGTCGCGGGCGATCGCGAAGCCGACCGTCGGGCCGGCCCCGCCGCCGTACGCCAGCTGGATGAGCAGCGCGGCGACCGGCTCCAGATAGCGGGCACTGGTCAGCGGGCCGGCGTCGACGGCGTCGAACCCCAGCTGGGTGCCGAGCTCCTGGACCGTCTTCTTCGCCACCAGGTCGTCGCCGGCCACCGGGACGGACTGCCGTACGCCGCCGAGCACCGGCCGGGCGTGGTTGGGGGCGAGCACCGTGTTGAATGCCTTCACCACGTTGGCCTCCGGGATCATCGCCGCGACCTGCTCGGCGGCGGAGGTGTCGTGCCCGATCCGCAGTGACATGTGATCCGGTCCGAGCGGATTCGTCACGTCGATCACCGTGGTCCCGGTGAGCGCGTCGGCGACCGGGCCGGTCAGGGTGTCGGCGATCCCGGCGTACGGCACCGCCAGCACCACCAGTTCGGCGGCGGCGGCCTGGGCCGGATCGCCGGCGGTCACCCCGGTACCCGTCGTGGCGTCGGCCAGCCGGGGTGAATCCGGGCTGGACGCGGAGATCGTCACCTGGTGGCCCACCTCGGTCAGTCGGCGGGCCAGCGCGGATCCGACGTTGCCAGCCCCGATGATGCCGATGTCCATCAGTCTCTCCCTCCGGCGGTTGCCTTGTCGGTGAGGTACCCCGTGGGTCGGGGCGAAAACGGCGGGCCGGGGCGATCCACGAATAGGTTGTGGTGCTACCTAGATGGCGCTGCTATCTTCACCCGGTGGACCAGGACCGGCGCGGCCAGTGGCTACGGGGTGTGCTGGAGCTGTGTGTGCTGGCCGCGCTGCGCCAGCGGGAGTCGTACGGCTACGAGCTGGCCCAGTCGCTGCAGGCCGCCGGGATCGGCCCGATCAAGGGCGGCACCCTCTACCCCGTCCTGCTGCGGCTGCAGCGCACCGGGCTGGTGAGCGCCCAGTGGCGCGAGGGCACCAGCGGACCGGCCCGCAAGTACTACCGGCTCACCCCGGCCGGCGCGCAGACCCTGCGCCACGTCGCTGCCGACTGGCGGGCCTTCGCCACCGGCGTCGACACGATCCTGCAGGAGGTGACCGACTCGTGAACCACCAGTCCTGGCTGGCCGCCCTCACCGGCGAACTGCACCGGCACGGCGTCGACCGCGAACTGGCCGGGCACGTCGTCGCTGAGGCGGCGGCGCACCTGTACGACAGCGGCGAAGCCCCGCTGGCGGTCTTCGGCACCCCGGCCGACTACGCCGGCGCCGTGGTCCGCAGCGTCGGCGGCCCGGCACACATGCCACGCCGCACCGGCCCCGGCCCGGTCCGGCTCGACGTCCGCGACGTCAGCAAGCGGTACCGCCGGCAGCAGGTCCTCGACCGGGTCCGGCTGACCGTGCGCGCCGGCGAGGTCGCCGCCGTGGTCGGCGCCAACGGCAGTGGCAAGAGCACCCTGCTGCGCATCTGCGCCGGCCTGGTCAGCCCGGACAGCGGGTCGGTGCACGTCCACGGCACGGTCGGCTACTGCCCGCAGGACGGTGGCACCGCCGACTTCCTGTACCCCGACGAGCATTTCGCGCTGGTCGGCGCCGGTCGCGGCCTCGACCGCGCCCGGTCCCGCGCCCAGGGCCGGACGCAGGCGGCGGTCCTCGACTGGGACGCCTCCGCCGCCGTCGCGGCCCGACAGTTGTCCGGCGGCACCCGGCAGAAGCTCAACCTGGTGCTGGCCGGGCTCGGCGATCCCGACCTGCTCCTGCTGGACGAGCCGTACCAGGGCTTCGACCGGGGCACCTACCTGGACTTCTGGCACCAGGTGTGGCGCTGGCGCGACGACGGCAGGGCGGTGGTGGTCGTCACCCACCTGCTGAACCAGCTCGACCGGGTCGACCTGGTGCTCGACCTCAGCCACCGGGAGGCGACGCGATGACCAGAGTGCTGACCGTGGCCGAGATGACGCTGCGGGAGACGGCGCGGCGGCGCGGCGTACTGGTGATCCTGCTGCTCTTCCCGCTCTGTTTCTACCTGGCCCGGCGCGGCGACCACGCCGGACAGTCGATCCGGTTCGTCTGTCTCGGGCTGGGCTGGGCGCTGAGCACGGCCGCGCTGTTCGCCGGCAACGCGAACCGTGGTCTGGAGACCCGGCTGCGGTTGACCGGCTACCGGCCGGTGCACCTGTGGTCGGGCCGGATGGCCGCGCTGTGGGTGGTCGGCGTGCTGCTGTCGGTGCCGTACTTCCTGCTGGTGCTGATCGACCAGCCGCAGGTCCGACACGGTGCGATCGCCCTGATCATGCTGATCATGGTGCTGGTCGCGGTGCCGTTCGGGCTGGCCGTCAGCGCGGTGCTGCCCCGCGAACTGGAGGGCACGCTGGTCCTGCTGACCATCGTGGGCCTGCAGATGGTGATGGACCCGTCCAGCCCCGCCGCCCGGGCCCTGCCGTTCTGGTTCAGCCGGGAGATCGCGACCTACGCGATCGACCACACCGACAGCGGATACCTCGACCGGGGTCTGCTGCACGGCGTGGTCGTCGCCATGGTCCTGGTCGCGCTGGTCGCGCTCGCCACCGGCGTACGGCTGCGCCGCCGCCCCCACCTGCGCTTCGGCTGAACCGACCGTCCTTACCGGGGCGACGCCGCGCGGGGCGAGCGGCCGACGTCGCGCGCGGGGGGCGGTCAGCGGCCGACCGGGTGGACCAGCTCCGGAGAGGCGGTGTCCAGCGGCACCGCCGACGGCGGCACCAGACCCAGCTGCACCCCCTGGCGCGACAGCAGCGACTCCAGCATCCAGTCGGCCGCCACCCGCACCCGGTTGCCCGGGATCGACGCCAGGTGGTAGCCCCGGGTCACCACCTTGGCCAACGGGCCGGAGATCGGCACGTGCAGCGGGTTCGCCGCCGCCTGGGCACCACCGAGGTCGACCACGAAGCCGAGGTCCTTGTGCCGGTACGGGCGGAACGACCCGTGTCCGTACGAGGCGGCCACGTTCTGCGCGGCCAGCCGACCCTGCCGTACGGCGTGCTGTGCGGTCATCGGGGTGACCTCGCCCGGTGCGCTCGGGTCCGGTACGGCGGCCGCGTCACCGCAGGCGTACACCTCCGGATGCCGTGGTACGGCGAGGAACTCGTCGACCACCAGCCGCCCCTTGACCGTGTCCAGCCCGAGCGCGTCCACCACCGGGTCCGGCCGTACCCCGACACACCAGATCAGTGACCGGGTCGGAATGAACTCGCCGTCGGACAGATGCACCCCGTCGCCGGTCGCCTCCCGCACCGAGGTGCCGAACCGGGTCTCGACGCCCCGGCTGTCGAGCACCCGCTGGGCGGTGACCGACATCCGTTGGTCGAGTTCCGGCAGCACCCGGTCGGCGAGGTCGAGCAGCAGCCAGCGCACCTGCTGTCCGGCGAGCCGCGGATGGCGACGCACCAGCAGGTCGGTCGCGGTCACGCAGTGCGCGGCGACCTCCGTACCGGTGTAGCCGGCCCCGACCACGACGAAGGTACACCGGGCGGCCCGCTCGGCCGGGTCGTCGGACAGGTCGGCCAGCTCGATCTGCCGGGTCAGGTGGTCGCGCAGGTAGAGCGCCTCGGGCAGGGTACGGAACCCCTTCGCGTGCTCGTTGGCCCCGGGGATCGGCAGCAGCTTGTTGACGCTGCCGACGGAGACGATCAGCCGGTCGTAGCGCAGATCGGCCCGACGGCCGTCCCCGTCGAGGTAGCAGATCCGCCGGCCCGGCAGGTCGATGTCGTCGACCTCGCCGAGCACGACCCGGACCCCGGGCAGGGTGTCCGGCAGCGACACGGTCACCCGACGCGGTTCCAGCACCCCGGCGGCGACCTCGGGCAGCAGCGGTACGTACAGGAAGTAGTCGGTGGGGTTGACCAGGACGATCTCCGCCGCGCCACGGGCCAGCCGGGACAGGGTGCGGGCCGCCTGGTAGCCGGCGAATCCGGCGCCCACGATGACGATTCGCGGTCGACTCATCTGCTGAACTCCGATCGGTTGCGAGGCCTGCGGTGCCCCGGGCGTCGACGGCGGGTGCCGTGGAACGTCCGGAAGAGGGTGTCCCTGCCGTCTACCGGACCCGGGCGCCGGGGAGACCGGGCAGACGTGCGAGGACACCCACCAGAGGGTTCCGGCACCACTCGTCGATGAGCGGTCAGTTGTTGGGCTCGTCGGTGCTGATGTCGGCGAGCACCGAGTCCGGTTCCCACTCGACGGCGAGGTCACCCATGGAGACCACACCCACCAGGCGGCCGTCGTCGACGACCGGCAGTCGCCGTACCGAGTAGGTCCGCATCAGTTCGGCGGCGGCGACCGCGTCGTCGTACGGTGAGACCACCACGACGTCCTCGGTGATGATCTGGTCGAGCGGGGTGCTCGCCGGGTCCATTTCGGACGCTACTGCCCGGACGGTGATGTCCCGGTCGGTCACGATCCCCTGGATCTCACTACCGTTGGTGACGATGATGTCGCCGATGTCCGCGTCACGCATCTGTCGCGCCGCCGCGGTCAGCATGTCGCTGGCGTCCATGGTGAACGGCCGGGCTGTCATGAACTCTCCGACGGTCGTCATCATGTGCTCCTCTCGGTGTCGGCGCCATGCTCGGGGTACCCGCAGTGGTAGCGGGAAAACCCCGGCCCGCCCGGCCGGACGCAGGCGGGCAGCGGGGCGGGTAGCGGGGCGGGTGCGTGCGCGGGACCGGCCGGGTGCGGGCTGATCGGCTAGGCTCGCAGGCAGGTACGGCTGCCGGCACCTGGGGTGCCCGGCACGGGCAGGCCGAGTAGGGAGCAGGACGTGTGGGCACGCCGGAGCAGCTGGCGCATGCCCTATTTGTCAGCTTTGCGGCGCCCGCCGTTGGCCGACCGGTCACTCTGGCAACGCACCGAGCGCTGGCGCGGCATGCCGGCGGCGCTGGCCCTGATCGCCGTGATCACCGTGATCGACGTGGTCACCCAGACCTCGGCGGTCGTCCTCGGGTTCCTCTCCCTCGCCCCACTGCTCGCCGCCGCCGTGGAGAAGACCCGCCGTACTGCCCTGGTCACGGTCGTCGCCTGCCTGGTCGCGCTGATCGCCGGGCTGCCCAGCGGCATGTTCGGCAGTCTGGACCACCTGTTGCGCAGCAGCGTCGTCTTCGCCGTCGGCATCGTGTCGATCTACGTGGCCCGGTCCCGCAACCTGCGGGAGGCCCGACTGCGCCGGATGACCGAGATCGCCGAGGTCGCGCAACGCGCGGTACTGCGTTCCCCACCGCCGGTGCTCGACGACGTCGCGCTGGTCGCCCGGTACCTGTCGGCCTCCGAGGCGGCCAATGTCGGCGGTGACCTGTACGCCACCGTCGCCAGCCCGTACGGCGTCCGCCTGATCATCGGCGACGCCTGCGGCAAAGGGCTGCAGGCGGTCCAGATGGCGGCGACCGTGATGGGGGCGTTCCGCCAGTCCGCCTTCGTCCAGCCGGAGCTGACCGCCGTCGCCGCCGACCTGGATCAGGCGGTGCACCGGGACGCGGTCAGCACCGGGCAGCCGGCCCAGTTCGTCACCGCCGCACTGGTGCAACTGCACGGCGACACCGTCACCGTGATCAACTGCGGCCACCCGGCTCCGGCGCTGCGGACCGCCGAGGGCACGCTGGAGATTCTCGAACCGGCGGACCGGCACCCACCGTTGGGGCTGCGCCGCGACGCGCCCGACCCCGCACCGGTGATCCGCGTCTGGCATCCCGGCGACCGGCTGCTGCTCTACACCGACGGGCTGATCGAGGCGCGCAACGGCGGCGGCGAGTTCCTCTCCTCCACCCGGGTCACCGCCTGCCTGGACCTGCCCGACCGTTCCGAGGCGTTGGACCGGATCGTCGCTGAGCTGCAACGGCATGCCGGCGGTCAGATCAGCGACGACGCCGCCCTGCTGCTCGTCGAGCGGCAGGGCGGCGCGGGGTCGCACCAGCAGCGATGACGCGGCTGGCTCAGGCGGTGCCGGCGATGAGCAGTTCGGCGATCTGCACCGCGTTGAGCGCCGCGCCCTTGCGCAGATTGTCGTTGGAACAGAACAGCGCCAGGCCGTGCTCGACGGTCTCGTCGACCCGGATCCGGCCCACGTAGGTCGGGTCCTGCCCGGCGGCCAGCAGCGGCGTCGGCACGTCGGCCAGCGCCACGCCGGGCGCACCGGTGAGCAGCTCGACCGCCCGGCGCGGGCTGATCGGCCGGGCGAACCGGGCGTTGATCTGCAACGAGTGACCGGTGAAGACCGGCACCCGGACGCAGGTGCCGGAGACCTTCAACTGCGGGATGCCGAGGATCTTGCGACTCTCGTTGCGCAGCTTCTGCTCCTCGTCGGTCTCGGCGGAGCCGTCGTCGACCAGCGCGCCGGCCAGCGGCAGCACGTTGAAGGCGATCGGCGCGGCGAACGACCGGGGTGCCGGGAACTCCACGGCGGCACCGTCGAACGCCAGCCCGGCCGCGCCCTCGGCGACCTTGCGGACCTGCTCGTCCAGCTCGGCGACGCCGGCCAGGCCGGCACCGGAGACCGCCTGGTACGTGGACACGACCAGGCTGACCAGGTCGGCCTCGACGTGCAGCGGCCGCAGCACCGGCATCGCGGCCATCGTGGTGCAGTTCGGGTTGGCGATGATGCCCTTCGGCCGGTCGGCCGCCGCCTGCGGGTTGACCTCGGCGACCACCAGCGGTACGTCCGGATCCATCCGCCAGGCCGACGAGTTGTCGACCACCACCGCGCCGGCCTCGGCTACCCGGGGCGCCAGCTCCTTCGACGTACCCTTGCCGGCCGAGAAGAGCGCGATGTCCAGCCCGCGGTAGTCGGCGCTGGCCGCGTCCTCGACGACCACCTCGCCGCCACGCCACGGCAGCGTCCGCCCGGCCGACCGCGCCGAGGCGAACAGCCGCAGCTCGTCGACGGGCACCTGCCGCTGCTCCAGCACCTGTCGCATGACGCCACCGACCTGTCCGGTGGCACCGACGATCCCGATCCTCATGTCGCAACCCCGATCCTCATGTCGCGAAGGTTACCGACGGGCCGGGGTGCGACGGAACCGAGTTGGTCCCACATCACCTCCGGCCCATCGGTGACCACCGATCGGACGGGTCAGCCGTAGCGGCGGGTGAGCTGCGGTTGACGCCACATCGGCCACAGCAGCGGACCGCCGTCGGGCAGGTGGAACGGCGCCGCCGCAGTGACCCGGTAGCCGAGCCGGGCGTACAGGTCACGGGCACCTCGGGTGCTCGCCACCACGTAGGCGGCGCTGCCGGCGGTGTCGAAGATCGCGTGCCGGTGGGTCAGCAACGCCGTACCGAGGCCGTAGCCCTGCCGGTCCGGCGCGACCCCGAGGTACGCCAGGTAGTGGTGCTCCCCCACCGGGTGCCGCTCGGCAAGCGCGTTGTCCAGCAGCCGGAACCGGTAGGCGTACTCACCGCAGGTGTCGTCGAGCAGCTGCTCGTACTCGACCGGGTTGGGCAGGATCAGGCTGCACGGGCGCCAGACTGCGACCGCCTGGTAGTCCTCGGTCAGGTAGATGCTGCCCTGCCGCAGTCCGTAGTCGATCAACGCTGGGCAGAACCGCTGGAACACCTGCCGACGTGCGACGGGATCCGGGATCAGCCAGGTGGCCTCGGGGGTGTCCAGGAATGCCTCCACCAGTGTCTTGGCCACTCGCGGGGTGTCGGTGTAGGTCGCGTAACGGATCATCACCGACGTGTGGAGCTGGGGCATCAGCGCTCGCCTCTCTGCGGCACATTTGCGGACACCCGGGTACAACGGACGACACACCGTCAGGGGTTCGAATGTATTTGTCCGCCTACTTTCGGCGAGGCGGTAGCCGTTACGTCACCGTCCGACCGGATGCCAGGTCGGACGGCGACGTTCTCCTCGGCGGCGACTCAGCTGGTGCAGGGTACGCAGTACCGGGCGTGCGGCAGGATCTCCAACCGCTCCCGGGGGATGTCGCCACCGCACCTGTCGCAGCGACCGTAGCGGCCGTCGGCGATCCGGCCCAGCGCCTCCACGGCCTGGTCGTAGCCGCGCCGGGCGGCCACGATCAATGCGGCGCGGGTGTGCGCCTCCTGCGGGTCGCCGGTGTCGGCGGTGAGTTCGGTCAACTGGGCCCGGTGCAGGTCCAGTTGATCAGCCAATTGCACTCGTGCCTGCTCGATCCATTCACTGTTCCTGCCCTGCAGTTCGGTGCTCATGATGTGCTCCTCGAAAAGAAAAAGGGCCGAAGCTGATGCGCTTCGCCCCTGGCGGCCGTTCGGGTGGATGGAATCCGGCCGCCGGGGGACCCCGGTCGGCGGGATTCGGCCGCCCCGGCCGCCCCTCGGCGGTTGCCACGGCGGTCGATCCGGCGGCGCGCACGCCGATGGGAGCCGTGACAGTCACGGCTCCGTCGCGCTGCGCAGACCCAGCCATCCGGCAACCATAGGCCGGCCCTACCGGAAAGCCAACCCGGTTACCCGTCACCAGACTTGACGGGGCAATTCGCCCAGAACTCCGCAGTTGCGCGACCCCACTAGTCTGAGATACAACTAGTTGACAAGCGATCTACAGCCGGATGTGGACTAGTCAGGGAAGGGAAGTGCATGATGGGCGGCGCGACCGATCCGGCGGCGAACTGGATCCGGGCCGGACTCGGGCTGGCGATCATGGCGGCCCTCACCGAGGGCGACCGGCACGGCTACGCACTGGCACAGCGGCTGGCCGAGTTCGGGCTCGGCCCGATCCGGGGCGGCGCACTGTATCCGGTGCTCAACCGACTGGAGGCCGAGGAGGCGGTGCGCTCCGACTGGCTGCCGGGCGAGGGCGGCCCGGGGCGGAAGGTCTACGCGATCACCGAGGCCGGCCGACGACGACTGGCGGACGAACGGACCCGGTGGGGCGAGTTCACCGACGCGTTCGACCGGCTGCTCACGGCGACCGGCGACGGCGACGGCGACGACCAGCGGCACCTGAAGCAGGACAGTGAACTGGGGAGGATTTCCGATGACGAAGACCACTGAACCGTTCGAGCGGTGGGAGATACCTGCCCGGCTGGCGCTGAGCGACCAGGGCGTCGGGCACCACCTGGCGAACCCGATCATCGCCGACGTGCAGGCGCACTGCGCGTACACCGGGCAGAGCCCGTACGACGCGTTCGGCTCCCCTGAGGAGCTCGCCATGGTCGCGGCGGCCGAGCAGCCGGCGCACCTGCGTGAGAATCCGGACCGGCACGGCCTGACCGCAGCCGACTACCTCTCCGGCGGTCTGCTGAGCCTGGGGCTGATCGGGCTCGGCGGATCGCTGTTCTACGCCGTGCTGGAACAGACGCTCACTTTCCCGGCCAACCCGGCGGCGTTGACCGGGACGGCCTTCGTCGGCCTGGCGGTGTTCGTCGTCCGTGGCGTACCGGGCGCGCTGCGCGCCGTCGGCCGGCCACGGCTGGCGACCGCGTCGTTCGCCCTCGTCGTGCTGCTGGCCGGGCTCGCCGTCACGGCGTTCTTCACGCTGCCCCGTGAGCCGGCGCTCCCGGTTCCGGTTCTCGCGGTCGCCGCCGCGTCGCTGCTGGTGCTGCTGTGGCAGCTACGTGGGCCGGGCAAGCCGAAACAGCCGATCGAGCACACCCCACCCACCCCACGCACGGCGGAACACGACACCGACGAGGCGGACGCCGACGCCTGGTTCCGCCGGCTGACCGGCCTGCTGGTCGGCCGCTACGACCTCACCCCGCAGCGGGCCGGCGAGCTCGCCCGGCAGGCCCGCAACCACCTTGTCACGGCTGGGGGCACCGCCCCGGACAGCGAGTTCGGTCCGGTCGAGGAGTACGCCCGGGAGATCGCCGAGTACGAACCGCAGCGACGCGTACCGTTCTGGCGGACCGCGCCGGCCGGCCTGATCGGCAGCCTCGCCGGGCTCAGCCTCTCGGTCAGCGCGTTGCTGTCCTGGACCGCCGAGGGCCACTACTGGGCGGCGTACGGGGTCGCCCTGCCGGTCGGCCCTCGGCTCGGTCTGGTACGCCGGTGTCCACCTGCTCCGCACGCTGCGCCTGCTGCGCTGAAGCTGACCACCACGTGGACGCGACGATGGCCGGTACCGTTGCGCACCGGCCATCGTTCACCGACGGGCAAGGCTGGGCATCGACGCTCGCCTTTGTCGACACTCTTTTACCCATCAGCCGTGGCGCACCGCCGATACACTTGATGACAGAGGGCGCCACAAATCGGAATAATAAGCCACCAACAGGACCTCGGAATGATTTCGGGAGTCCCGCATGGACAGCACACCACCTCAGCGGCGACGGACTCGCCTGGCCAGGGCGGCGATGGTTTCCGCCATCCCGCTCACCAGCGCGGCTGTCGGAATAACGACAAACCTCGTCACCGCCGCCTGGAATTGGGCTCTGGCTGGCGCGCTGCTCGCCTTCGTCATCGGCAGCATCATCGCGACCGTACTGGTCGACTGGGGGGAGGCCGGACCGGACACATCACGTCGGGAGCAATCCGACCGGCAGCAGCACACCCGGCCTGTCACGACAGAACAACCGCCGACCACCGTAGCCGGCGTCAATACTCTTCCCCGCGACCTCGGCGTCTTCACGGGTCGACACGAGGAGGTGCGACTCCTCGTCGAGGCCGCCACCAGCCGAGCCGAATCCGCCCTTGCGATCCATGCGGTCGACGGGATGGGCGGCGTCGGCAAGACCACCCTCGCCGTGCACGTCGCACATCTACTCGCCACCGAATATCCGGATGCGCAACTGTACGTGAATCTACGCGGCTATCTCAGCGACCAGGCTCCGATGCGACCCGGCGAAGCACTCGAGGTGCTCCTTGTCGCACTCGGCCTACCATTGGATCGGATCCCACCCAGCCCAGATGCCAGATCCGCGTTGTGGCGAGCCCAGATCTCACGTCGACGCGCCGTGGTCGTCATCGACAACGCATCGGACGCGGAGCAGGTCCGTCCGCTGCTGCCCGGCTCCGGCGGATGCCTGGTGATCATCACCAGTCGTCGGCGACTCACCCTGCCGGACGTACGCCCACTGTCGTTGGCCGCGATGCCGGCCCGGGAAGCAGCCACGCTGTTCATCTCGACTGTCGGGGCGATTCGCACGGCGGACCAGTTGCCGATGGTAGACGCCGTGGTGAGCCGATGCGGGCATCTCCCGTTGGCCATCGAGGTCGCAGCGGCGTGGCTGGCACATCGTCCATCGAAGAAGATCGACGACCTGCTCGCCGCGTTGGACACACCGCTCGACGCCGTGACCGCCACCCTGGAGCTGTCGGTCCGCAGCCTGCCGACAGCCGCCAGACAGGTGTTCCTGCATCTCGGGCAGCACCCGGGACCGATCATCACGGGTGCGGTGGCCGCCGCCCTCACCGGCCTCGACGTCACTTCCGCCAGCCGAGCGATCGACGTCCTGTACGAACACAACCTGCTACAGGAGATCTCCCGCAGCCGTTACCAGTTCCACGACCTCGTACGTGAGTTCGCCCGGCAAGCTGCCGTCGAACTGGACAGTAGCGGCGTGGAGCGCCTGCTCCGCAGCTATCTCGAAGCGGCGGCAGCAGCCGACAGGCTGCTCGGCCCGGGCGTACCGGGCACCCCGGAGCCCGCCGACGAGGAGTGGACAAAGCCACCCACCGACACCGCCGCTCGCGCGTGGTTCGAGGCGGAGCTGCCCAACCTGCTGGCCTGCGCGCGTCACGCCATCGAGCATCGCGTCGTTCCGCACGCGTGGATGCTGCCGTCGGTGATGTCCCGATATTTCCGAGAGCGCGGCTACGCCCTTCAAGCGAGGCCGTTGCTGATCGGCGCGCTGCGGATCGCGACCACCGCCGGCGATCCTCTGGCGCAGGCCAACTGCCACCTCGGACTCGGCACGCTTGATCAGATCGCCGGCAACCACACCGCCGCCCGGAGCCACTTCAACGAGGCGAACGCCCACTACGAGCAGGTCGACAGCGCGCTCGGCAGCGCAAACGCATCGATGGAGCTGGGCGTGCTCGACCAGATTTCCGGCGACTACGCCGCCGCTCAGCGCAGATTCGAGAAGGCAATGCAGGGCTACCAACAGCTCGGCAACGTACTGGGTCAAGCCTATGCGCATGCAGAACTTGCCGCAGTGGCGAAGCTGCTGAACGCATACGCGGAGGCTAGGAGACACGTCAACTCGGCACTGACGTACTACGACCAGGCCGGAAGCCAGGCCGGGCAGGCCGAGGCGTACTCGAGCCTGGGCGGGATCGATCGACTGACCGGCGACTGGGATGCCGCACGGGTGCACCTCAGTCGAGCGCTGCACCTGCACACCGCTCTGGGCCACGGCCGGGGACAGGCCTATGCGCAGGTCCAGCTCGGCGCGTTGCACAGGGCGACAGGAGAGCACACCGCGGCACGCAAACTGCTCTACGACGCGCTGACCAGCTACCACGATGCCGGCGACCGGATGGGGATGGCGTTCGCCTACAGCCAGCTCGGCATGCTCGACCGTGTGATCGGCGAGCATCCGGCCGCGCGCGGTCACTTCGAACAGGCGTTGAGCTTGTACCGTGGTGTCGGTAGCCTCGCCGGCGAAGCCAACACCCTGACCAGCCTGGGCATTCTCGAACGGTTGATGGGCGACTACACCGCCGCGTTGAGCAACCTCGATCGCGCACTCGCCCTCTACACCACGTTGCACGACCGTGCCGGGCAAGCTGACGCGCACACCGAACTCGCCGCCACCTACCGGGAGAGCGGGGACGCCGCATCGGCCCACGCCGAGCTCTCCCTCGCCCTGCCGCTGTGGATCGCGGTCGACAACACCGCCGCCGCAGACCGGGCAAGGACCGCTCTGGCAGCGTTACAGGAATCAACCTGACGGTGTCACCGTCATCAAGCGGATTCGTCGAGCAGCTCCCCCAGGCCGGAGGCGGCCAGCTCGTCGCGGATCTGCGCCGCGTCGCCCTCCACCACCAGGGTCAGCCCCTGGGCGTGCAGGTGGGTCGCGGCGGCGGCGGAGACCTGCTCGACGGTCGCCGACAGCAGCTGTTCCCGCAGCGTCGCGTGATAGTCGTCCGGCAGCCCGTGCACCACCAGGGTCGCCAGGGCACTGGCGATCGCCCCCGGGGTCTGCAACTCGACGGAGAGCTGCCCGGCCCGCCAGGACCGGGCCACCGCCAGCTCCTCCTCGGTCACCCCGTCGGCCTGGGTCCGGGAGACCTCGCCGACCGCGTCGACCAGGGCCGGCGCGGTCACCCCGGTCTGCACACTGGAGCTGACCGAGAACCGGCCGAACCGGCGGGACATGCCGAAGTCCGACCGGATGCCGTACGTGTAGCCGCGCACCTCACGGATCAGGTGGTTCAGCCGCGACGTGAACGCACCACCGAGGACGGTGCTGGCCAGGCTCATCGGCACGTAGTCCGGATGGGCGCGGTGCGGAGCCGGGTGCCCGAGCCGCAGGGTGGACTGCACCGCCCCGGGCCGGTCCACCAGGATGATCCGCCGGCTGTCGCGCAGCACGACCGGCAGCGCCGGCTCGACCTGCGGCGACGCGCCGCTGGCACCGCCGAAGGCTGTCGCACCCAGTGCGTCCAGGTCGATCAGGTCCAGGTCACCGGCGACGAGCAGGGTGCCGGGCCGGGTGAACCAGGCACGGTGGAAGTCGACCACGTCGGCCACGGTCACCGCGGCCACCGAAGCAGGGTCGCCGCCCATCGGCCGGCCGTGCCGCTGGTCGGCACCGAACAGGTCGGCACGCAACGCGGCGTCGGCCCGGGGGCCGGGGTTGGCCCAGTACATCCGCAGCGCGGTGGCCTCGTCGTCGCGGACCCGCTCGACGTCGGCCGGGTCCAACGCCGGGGTGCGGACCGCTTCGGCGAGCAGCTCGACGGCAGCGCCCAGCCGGTCGGCGGGCACCTGCACACCGACCCGGAACGCGTCCCAGTCGGCGGAGTAGAACAACTCGGTGCCGAGCCCTTCCAGGGCCAGCGCGTACGCCCCGGAGTCCCGCCTCGCGGTGCCCTCCTCCAGGGCCTTGCCGAGCACCCCGGCGAGACCTTCCCGGCCGGCCGGCTCCCGGCCGGCGCCGGCGTCGAGCAGCAGAATCGCCACCGCGAGCCGGTGGCCGGGCAGGTGCGCGGCCACGACCTCGCCGCCGCCGACCGCGCGGCGGGCCACCTCCGGGAAGCGGTACGGCCGGGCGGCGCCCGGTTCGGGACGCTGCGCGATGATGGTCACTTGTCGCCCTCCGGCAGGTAGCTGAGCTGAACCCGGTGCTGCGGCCGCAGCAGCCGCGCGGCTTCGTCGTTGACCGCCTCGGCGCTGACCGACAGCCAGCCGGGCAGCCGCTCACCGGCGCGGGCCGGGTCGCCGAACTGGGTGGCGTAGCGGCCGAGGATGTCGGCCCGACCTTCGCAGGTGGCGACCTGCCGCCACCAGGCGGTCGCCAGCAGCGCCTTGGCCCGGTCCACCTCCGCGTCGGTGACACCGTCGCGGGCCACCTCGTCGAGCACCTCGATCAGCCCGTCGGCGAGCCGTTCGGCGCTCACCTGCGGCTGGGCGGTCGCGGTGATGATCAGTGGGGCGGGGGCGTGGGCGAGGTCGACCCCGTACGCACCGAGGTAGTCCGGCTGGGCGATCCGCGCGCCGTCGGCGAGCCGCTGGTAGAGCCGGCTGCCCCGGCCGCTGCCCAGCACGGTGCTCAGCACCGTGGTCACGTCGTAGGCGGGGGTGCCGAACGGATGGGTGCGGTAGGCGACGTACTGCCGGATGCCGGGCACCTCGGCGGTGACGGTCTCGACGACCGGGCCGGTCAGCGGTGCCGGGGCCCGCCCGTCGGGTGCCGGTGGGATGTCGTCGCGGGCGGGAATGCCGCCGAAGTACTTGTCGGCGAGGCTGAACACCTCGTCGGCGTCGGTGTCACCCACGACGGTCAGCACCGCGTTGTTCGGGGCGTAGTACATCTCGTGGAACGCCTGGAAGGTGGCCAGGTCGGCGGCGTTCAGGTCGTCCATGGAGCCGATCGTGGCGTGATGGTACGGGTGCCCCGGCGGGTAGAGCAGCGGCAGCAGCCGCAGCCAGGCGTCGCCGTACGGCACGTTGTCGTAGCGCTGCCGCCGCTCGTTCTTGACCACCTCGCGCTGGTTGTCCAGGGTCTCCTGGGTCAGCGCCGGCACCAGCCCGCCCATCCGGTCCGCTTCCAGCCACAGGGCGAGCGCCAGGTGTTCGGCCGGTACGGTCTCGAAGTAGTTGGTCCGGTCGGGATTGGTGGTCGCGTTGAGCGAGCCACCGGCACCCTGCACCAGTTTCATGTGTTCGGTCTTGGCGACGTTGACCGAGCCCTCGAACATCAGATGCTCGAACAGGTGGGCGAAACCGGTCCGGCCAGCCGGCTCGTGGCGGGAGCCGACGTCGTACCAGAGATTGACCGCGACCACCGGCACGCTGGAGTCGGTGCTCACCACGACCCGGAGGCCGTTGTCCAGCCGGGTGGTCTCGATCGGCCAGGGGTACCCGTTCGGCGACATGTGCCCGACGTTAGCCGATCCGGACGCTGGGCGAGCGCACCGGCCCGCCCGGCCCGGTCAGCCCGGCGGTTCCTCGCGCCGGTCGGAGTCGCGCAGGATCGCGGCGGCCTGACCGACGGGGTCGTCGCTGCCGGCGGACTCCTCCTCCGGGAGCAGGTGTCCGGCGCGGGACTCGATCCGGTCCGACTCGATCCGGTCCGACTCGGGCGGGGGCGCTGTGACGTCGGTGCCGTCCGTGGCGGGCGGTGGTGGGCCGGTGAACGTGTCTTCGGTGTCGGTGCTCATGGCCCTCGCAGTTACCCCGTCGGCCCACCGGTCATGCCTGTACCCGGTGGGCCGGTGGGCCGGTGGGCCGGCGTCCTGGTGGACGGGTACCACACCAGCGCGTTATTCCTCTGAGGAATATCGTCCGGGCCGATGCCCCGATGAGGTCCCATCACGCACAGTGACATCACCGGGCGGGTGTCATCGGCGGAACGGGCCCCGCACCTCGTAGGTGATGCCACCGGAGGACAGCCCCGAGGTGCCGCGCTGCGACGAGAAGTACAGCCGGGTGCCGTCCGGGGAGAACGCCGGCCCGCAGATCTCCGACGCCGACTGCCCACTGATCCGCGCGAACGGCGCGACCCGGCCGTCCGGCGTGATCAGGCAGATCTCCATGTTGCCGCCGTCCTCGGCCACGTACAGGTCGCCGCCGGGCGTACCCGTTATGTTGTCGACGCCGGTCAGCGGCGCCGTGCCGGTCACCAGCGAGTCGTCGTATGCCAGGTCGATCCGCTGGGCGACGGCGTCGTACGCCCAGACCCGGTTGTCGCCCTTGGTCGTGAACCAGCAGGTGCCGTCGGCGTAGTGGCAGCCCTCGCCACCGTTGAACCGCTTCGCGCCGGCGACCTGGTTGCGGGTGGCCGTCGGTGCGCCGTCCGGGTCGGGCACCCGCGACCAGCTCACCGGGCCGCTGGTGGCGGTGCCGGCGACGAGCACCTCCAGGGTGCCGGCGGACAGGTCGCCCCAGGTGTCCGGCCGGAACCGGTAGAAGCAACCGTTGGACTCGTCCTCGGTGAGGTAGACCACCCGACGGTCCGGGTCGACGGCGGCGGCCTCGTGGTTGAACCGGCCCATCGCGTCGTGCCGCACGGCGGCGGTGCCGCCCAGCGGGTACGTCTCGTAGACGTACCCGCGGCTGACCTCCTCGCAGGACAGCCAGGTCCCCCAGGGGGTCGCGCCACCGGCGCAGTTGCGGTTGGTGCCGGCCAGGATCCGGTACGCCGAGACGACGTCGCCGTCGGAGTCGAACCGGATCGCCGAGGCACCGCCGGTGCGGGAGATCTCCGAGTTGGAGACGTACACCCAGCCGGAGCCGGCGGGGAAGCAGGCGCCACCGTCCGGGGCGTCGTGCCAGACGTACGAGGTGGCGCCGACCCGCTGTCGGGAGCGGGCCACGACCCGGCTGCTGAAGCCGCCGGGAAGCGCGATGCCGTTGGCGTCCGGGCTGCCCAGGGCGCCGTACGGGCTGACCCCGGGCTGCGCGGGGGCGGCGAACGCCCCGGTCCACAGGCTGCCGGAGAACGCGGCGGCGCCGGCGCCGACCACGGCGGTACGCAGTACCGTACGACGATCCATCTCGACCTCCATCGACGTGGGTGACAATCGACGAAGGTAGGCTGCGACGGTGGCCGCAGACATCGACGAAGGTTAACGGCGAACGAGGTCCGATCGAAGTCCGGTGGTGTCGTCCGGCACGAAATCCGGTACAGTGTGCGTCGTGGTGCACACGTATCGATGGTTTAGGCAGCCGGCCCTGATGCCGGTGACGCGGCCTTGACCTGACGTCACCCCACCAGAGCCGGCCAAGGGCAGAGGGCATCGGGCCCCTGCCCTTTTGCATGCCAACGAACAGCCGGCTCGGGCTGGGGGCGCCGGCTCCCCAGGCGGCTGGCGAAAGGAAGAGCACCGCATGATGACCTCCGGACGGATCACCGATCAGCGCATCGACCGAGTCGTCCCACTGACCACCCCCGCCCTGCTGCACCACGAACTGCCGCTGGACGATCAGCTCACCGCCCGGGTGCTGGCCGGTCGACAAGCCGTGGCCGGAGTGCTCGACGGCCAGGACGACCGGCTGCTGGTCGTGGTCGGGCCCTGCTCGGTGCACGACCCGGCCGCCGCGCTGGAGTACGCCCAACTGCTCGCCGCCGCCGCGCAGCGGCACGCCGAGGACCTGTTGATCGTGATGCGGGTCTACTTCGAGAAGCCCCGCTCCACCGTCGGTTGGAAGGGCCTGATCAACGACCCCGGCCTGGACGGCTCCGGGGACGTCAACTCGGGGCTGCGGATCGCCCGGTCGCTGCTGCTGGAGGTGCTGCGGACCGGTCTGCCGGTGGGGTGCGAGTTCCTCGACCCGATCACGCCGCAGTACATCGCCGACACCGTCGCCTGGGGTGCCATCGGCGCCCGTACGGTGGAGAGCCAGGTGCACCGGCAGCTCTCCTCCGGTCTGTCGATGCCGATCGGCATGAAGAACCGTCCCGACGGCAGCATGGCCACGGCCGTGGACGCGATCCGGGCCGCAGCCGTACCGCACGTCTTCCCCGGCATCGACATGTCCGGGACCCCGGCGATCCTGCACACCCGGGGCAACGCCGACTGTCATCTGGTGCTGCGGGGCGGGGCCGGCGAGCCGAACTACGACGCCGCGTCGGTGGCCGCCGCACTGGACCTGCTGCGGGCCAGTGACCTCCCGCAGCGGCTGGTCATCGACGCCAGCCACGGCAACAGCGGCAAGGACCACCGTCGGCAGCCGCTGGTGGTCGAGGACATCGCCGGTCAGCTCGGCGGCGGCCAGCGGGGCATCGTCGGCGTGATGCTGGAGTCGTTCCTGGTGCCCGGCCGGCAGGATCTGGACCCGACCGGGGAGCTGGTCCACGGCCAGTCGATCACCGACGCCTGCATGGGGTGGGAGCAGACCGCCGAGGTGCTGCAGCGGCTCGCCGCCGCGGTCGGTGACCGGCGGGCGACGCTCGCCACCGCCTCACGGTGACCAGGACCGGGACCGCCACCGCCTCGCGCTGACCTGCACCGGGATCCGGCCGGCCCCCGGCCGGATCCCGGTGATCGCCGTCAGCGGGTGGCCCGCCCCGGCGCGTCGGTCGGCCGGTGCCCGGCCGCCCGGGCGGCGATCCAGACGAAGAAGACGGCCAGCGCCACCTGGATCGCGTGCCGCAGCCAGTCGACCCCGGCGGTCTCGCCGATGCCGAGCCAGGTCGCGATCACGCCGCCGAGCAGCGCGGCGGCGATGCCGACCCCGATGGTCAGCCAGATCGAGATGTTCTGCCGGCCCGGCAGCAGCAGCCGGCCGAGTGCGCCGATGACGGCGCCGGCAATGAGCGCCCACAGGATGGTGCCGATCATGATTCCACCTCCGGGGCCGAGCCTAGGTGCCAGGTCGGGCCGGCCGAGGGAGAACGGGCAAGCCTGCGCCGCGGCTCTCCGGCCGAACGTTTCCCGTCCGGGTGTGTGCCGGGTCACCCTCACCCGTCCGCGTTGTTTGCCACCGGACGCCCGGGGTAGCACGCCGGGGTGACCGATGAGAGTTCGCGGGTCGGGCTGTACGAGTTGCTCGACGACATCTATCTCGGCAAGGAGCGGGTGAGTCGGGGTGAGATCGCCCGCCGGGCGGTCGCCGCCGAGCTACCTGCCCACCTGCTCACCAGGATCAACGCCATGCCCGAGGGCGAGTACGCCCAGGACGAGGCGGAAGAGGTCCTGCACTCCTCGACGGAAGGCAGCTGATCGCGATGACCGACGACGACGACCGGAGCACGTCACGCCCCGCTCTGGGCCAGAGCCCGGACGGCAGCCCACCGCCGGACGATCCCGACTTCGCCGGCGAACACGACGACACGGCGGTCGCCAACGACATCATCGAGGGCACCGACACCCGCGAACCGGAGTCACCGCGAGGCTGGTCCGGGATGGAGAAACCGGGCGTCACCGTCGACTGACGGACCGGGTGGTGGTCAGTGGTGGGTGTCGGCGTGCCGCGCCGCCGCGTACGCCATCTGGAGAAAATCGGATCCGGCCACCGCGGTGAAGCAGGTCGCCACCAGGCGGGTCGCCCGTGGGGCGAAGACCAGTCCGATGGTCAGCCCGGTCGCGACCCACACGGCCAGGCAGAACGGGCAGCTGACCATCTCACCGAACACGTGTCGGGAGCCGCTGCCGTCGTCGCGGACCTCCTCGGCCACCTCGCCAGCGCCGGTCGGCCCGTCGTAGCGGGTGAACGGGGCCCGCAACGGGCTGGTCACCGCGTCCTTGCTGACCAGTCGGCTCAGCTTGTGGGTGGCGACGCTGATCAGCACGACGTCACCGAGCCCCACCCGGGGCGGTAGTTGCCGTCCGGTGAGCAGCACGGCCGCACCGGCCCCGGCCACCACCGACGCGTACACGGTCAACGCCCGGGCGTACCCGCCGAGCGGACGGTCGCCGCCTGGCGCGTACGCCCGTAGCAGCGCGGCACCTCGGCCGCGTACCCGGTCACCCACCGCCATGTCGCACACTCCCCCGCTCGCTCGATGCCGCTCGCTCGATGCCGCTCGCTCGATGCCCGCCCGCTCGGTCCTGGACAGGCACAGGTGGTCCACCTCAGCCCGCGTTGAGGTTGTCGGTGACGGCGCGGGCCAGCCCGGTCAACGTCTCGTCGGCGATCCGGGTGAGATCCTCGTGGGGCAGCTCGGCGTCCAGTTCCAGCCGCAGCATCGCCCCGCCGGCCTGCACCGGGTAGACCCGCAGCACCGCCGACCACGGCGCGTCCGGGGCGGTCCAGCGGGCCTGCAGCGGGCCGTCGCCGGCCGGTTGCGCGCTGGCCCGTTTCAGCATTTCAGGCAACCAGGCGGTACGGCGGTCCGGGTCGGTCGCGGTGCCGTAGGCCACCTCGGGGGGAGCGGAGACGCCCCGTTCGGCGTACGCCGGCACGGCTCACCGCCCGTCACGTAGCCGGGCCGGATCGATCTCCCGCCCCGGGTTGCGGGTGAGGTACTCGGTCTCCAGATCGGCGGTCCGCCGCAGGTGGTTCGCCAGCGCCGCGTCGGTGCCGTGCCGCAAGGTGTCCAGCCGGGTGCGGTGCAGGCTGCCCATCTCCCGGATCAGGTCGCCGTCGGTCAGTTCGACCGCGTCGATGCCGGGGTCGACCTCCGGGGCGGCGTCGTCGACGCCGAGGCAGCCGTCGTCAGCCTGGTCGCCGTCCCAGCCGGTCATCTCGGGCGGGTGGCCGGTGCGGGGTGGGAACGGGGTGCCGGCTGATGCCGGCGAGTAGTCGCCGTAGCGCGCTGGTCCGGTCATCTCCGGCCTCCGGGGAGTCGACGAGGCGTCATCGTCGGGGAATTCCCCGCAGACCGGCAGGCAAACCCGGCCGGTACCCTTTCGGACATGCGGCAGCTCTGGACCCCCGCGTGGATCCTGCGCCACCTCGCGATGCTGGTCGTGGTGGCGGGCTTCCTCGCGCTGGGCTGGTGGCAGATCAGCCGGGCCGCCGCCGGCAACACCCTGAGCTGGGCGTACGCGGTGGAGTGGCCGGTGTTCGCGGCGTTCGTCGTGTTCGTCTGGGCCCGCGAGGTACGGCAGGTGCTGCGCCGGGCCGCTCCGGCGGCCGACCGGCCGGAACCGGCGCCGGTGCCCGCCCCGACAGCCCCGGTGTCGGCCCCCGCCCCGGTCCCGGCGGTCCCGGCCCCGGCGATCAGACGGCCGGTGCGGATCCGGTCGACCGGCTCTGCGCCCGTGACGGAGCCCGACGATCCGCAGCTGGCCGCCTACAACGACTACCTGGCCTGGCTGAACGCCAATCCGCACGCCCGGGCCAGTGACTATCCCGGCTGACCGTCGGGGCGACAGGTGACGACCGGGCGCCAGCCCGGTGAGAAAGGACGACCGTGTCTGGTGCACTCATCCGCTACCGGCTGATCGCGTACGTGGTCGGTGTGGTGCTGATCCTGCTGATGGTCGTCGGGATGCCGATGAAGTACCTGTTCCACGACGCCGTGGTCGTGGAGACGATCGGCCCGGCGCACGGCTTCCTCTACATGGTGTACCTGGTGGCCGCCTTCGACCTGGCCCGGCGGGCGAACTGGTCACTCGGGCGGATCGTGGCGATCATGCTCGCCGGTACGGTGCCGTTCGTGTCGTTCTGGGCGGAGCGGGTGGTGTCCCGCTGGGCGCAGCAGGTGATCAAGGCCGAGCCGCAGACCGTGACGACGGGCTGAGCCGGGTCCGTCGTCGGCTGCCGGGTCCGTCGGGCGGGTCCAGGTGTGCCGACCGGGTGCGGTGCCGGGCGACGCGAGCGCCGGCCCGACACCGGGTGATCATCCGGCCGTACGACCGGCCCGGTCGTGGTCGAGGCCGGCCACGAAGGCCGTCCACGCCGACGCCGAGAATCGCAGGTGCACGTCGGGGTCGGTGGAGTTACGGACCCCGACCGCCGGGCCGAACGTCGCCACCTCGACACAGGTCGTCGCCTCGCAGCGGCGGCTCTTGCGCCAGGCAGGACCGGCAGTGCTGATCACAGTCACCCAGACTCCTCTATACGGATATTTTGGGGCATTTGCCTTCTAAGACCTCAGGCAATTCGCGCGGACACTATCAGTCGTGGATCTTGCTCCCACCGGGGGCGACCGGGCCGCCCGAAGTCCGGAACGCCGTACCCCGGTTGGTAAGGGCCAGCCGTCCATAGCAGACCGGACGGCACCGGTGTAGCGTCAAGAGACGGCAACCAGCCAGGTGGCATTCTGCTAGGCACTCCCCCGGAGCGATCCATGCCAGCCCGACACCAGGGTCCGACCATCGGGCGCCGCCGACTCCGCGCGGCGCTGCGCCGGGCACGCGAGGCGGCCGAGCTGACCCAGGAGTACGTCGTCACCCAGATGGACTGGTCGCTGTCCAAGCTCATCCGGATCGAGTCCGGCTCGGTCAGCATCTCGACCAACGACGTCAAGGCCCTGCTCGACCTCTACGGGGTCCGCGACCAGCAGCAGGTCCAGGAACTGGTCGAACTGGCCCGGGCAGCCCGGCGACGGGCCTGGTGGAGCGGGTACAAGGACCGGGTGCCGGCGGCCTACGCCGCCTACATCGGGCTGGAGGCCGAGGCTTCGGCGCTGCAGTACTTCCAGCCGATCAGCTTCCCCGGCCTGCTGCAGACCGAGGAGTACGCGCGGGCGGTGATCCCCGCCGACGGCCCGCACCACGTACCGGCCGAGGAGATCGAGGGTCGGGTACAGATCCGGATGGCCCGCCAGCACGCGGTGCTGGACGGTGCCGACCCGCCCCGCATCGAGGTGATCCTCGACGAGGCCGCGCTCCGTCGGATGACCGGCGGTCGGCGCATTCTGCGCGAGCAGCTGCGCCACGTGGCGAAGATGTGCGCCGCCCCGCACGTCTCGGTCCGGGTGCTGCCCTTCGCCGCGGGCAGCAACACCGTCCTCGGCCCGTTCGTCATCCTGCACTTCGCCGATCAGGCCGACGCCGACGTGGTCTACGTGGAGAGCGCGCTGGTCGAGGAGGTCATCGACCGGGCCGGCGAGGTCCGGTCGTACCAGCATGTCTTCGATCGACTCCGCGCGGAGGCGCTGTCCGCCAACGAATCGGTGGCGATGCTGCTCGACCTCGCCCGGCAGTTGGACGAGGACATTGCGGGCTGACCGGCGGCGGGGGCCGCCGGCCGGCTCACCGCTGGTCGGGCACCCAGGGCTCGATCGTCACCGGCTCGGACAGGCCGGCCAGCCGCGACATCTCCCGGGCCCGCATCAACGCCCGGCTCACCTGCCCGTACTGGCGTTCCTCGTCGGTGCTGAACAGCAGGACCAGCAGGCCCTCGTGTCGGCCCCAGAGCTCGTAGGACCGTGGCCGTACCTTGTCGCCGAGCCAGCCGAGGCCGACCGGGACGAACGCCGCCACCAGCATCGCGAAATAGGCAGCAGCGCTGACCTCGGCGAGCCCCTGGGTGAAGCCGATGGTCACCGCGATCGCCGAGAGGATGACGACGGTCACTGCCACCAACCGCCCGGTCAGCCGGTCCCGGGCGCCACGGGCGGTACGCAGTTCGGTGAGGTCCCGGATCGCGAACCGACGCCCGGCGACGACGAACCAGTCGGCGGTGACGCAGATGCCGGGCTGGCGGTAGAAGGTCGGCCCAGCGGCGGCGGGTCGGGTGACCGGGGCGCCGGGTGCCGCGCCACGGGCGGGCGATCGGCGCCCGGGTGTCCGGGGGATCAACGGTGTCGTGGTGCTGCTGCGGTCGCCCGGCCGGGCGGCCCGGCGAAGGGTCGGGGATCCGCGTAGTGGCGGGGTCCGGCGGGTGGCACGCATCGGCTGCCTCCGAAGGTCGGGTACGGCACTGACCTTGCGCGTCCATTGTGCAAACGGCGAGCTACTCGATGGAAGATACGCATTCTGCCACCTAGCTGATT
This sequence comes from Solwaraspora sp. WMMA2101, assembly GCF_049179175.1. Lineage (NCBI taxonomy): Bacteria > Bacillati > Actinomycetota > Actinomycetes > Micromonosporales > Micromonosporaceae > Solwaraspora > Solwaraspora sp. WMMA2101. The sequence goes on from NZ_JBMHMA010000006.1 coordinate 1,575,846, forward strand.
GACGTACGGCAGGACGCTTCCTGGACTCCGATACGACACTTTTGTTCTTATTTACCCTAGTGGATGCCCACCAGCAACCGCGTAGAGCGACTTATCGAGCATTTCGCCCAGTCGATCGAAACCTGGCGCCCGGTCACCGTGCGACCACCTCGCGAAGCCACCCGATTCGCCATTGCATGACGCAGCGCCACTGTGCACTACATTCTGTGACTATCGGCGCCACTCCACCATGGTCGATGCCACGGATCACGACGAGCGAGGGTTTCCGCGAGCAACCGTTGCGGCTAGGTTAGATTCGCTGGTCCGGTTACCAGTCACCGACCCCGGTGACGCCGGCCCGGTGCCGCCGAATCACCATCCGGCAATCACTGAAAGTAGTTGTTCGGTGATCGCATGGTGGTGACCCGGGGACCCACCGAGCACGTCTGGGGTGAATCCGCGTGTCACACGCGGTAGGGCGACACCTTCCCGCCCGAATCCGTCAGCTAACCCGGTAGGCGGCGTGGGAAGAAGGGTTCTGCGTTCTTGTCAACAGCGCGGATTCTGCTGCGTACCCTCGTGCTGGCCGGCGTGACCGCCGGGCTGGTGGTTCCGGCCGTCGCCGTCTCCGCCCAGCCCTCGGTCAGCGAACTCACGCAGCAGATCAACAAGGAATCCGAGGAACTGGCCAAGGTCGTCGAGTCGTACAACCGGCTCACCGAGGAGTCCAAGACCACCCGGGCGGCGGTCGAGGAGCTCGACACCAAGCTGGGTCCACTGCAGGACGAACTCGCCCGGGCCGAGGTCGAGGTCGGGCAGATCGCCATCACCGCCTACAAGTCCGGCGGGCTGAGCACCGCCAGCGCGCTGCTCGACAGCGGCTCGTCGGACGGTTTCCTGGACCGGCTGGGCACCCTCGACCACCTCGCGCGGGACCGTCAGCAGCGGCTCAGCAACTTCACCAGCACCCAGGCGACGTACCTGGCTGAGCAGGAGAAGCTGCAGGCGACGCTCGCCAAGCAGGAAGCCCAGGCCAAGGAGCTCGCCGACCGCAAGAAGTCCATCGAAGCCGACATCGACAAGCTGATGGACAAGCGGGAGGAGGCCTACGGTGCGGCGACCGAGTCCGGCTCGTCGTACACCGGGACGATCCCGTCGGTCGCCGGCGCCGCCGGCGTCGCGGTCGAGTTCGCGTACGGCGCCATCGGCAAGCCGTACGTGTGGGCGTCCAGCGGGCCGAACGGCTACGACTGCTCCGGTCTGACCCTGGCTGCCTGGCGGGCCGCAGGCAAGAGCCTGCCGCACAACGCCGCCATGCAGTGGGACCGGGTCGCCAAGATCAACCGTGGCGACCTGGCACCGGGCGACCTGGTGTTCTACCGGAACCTCGCACACGTCGCCCTGTACGTCGGCGACGGCAAGGTCATCCACGCACCGACGTTCGGCCAGCCCGTCCAACTGGCCAGCGTGGACATGATGGCACCGTACGGGTACGGCCGGGTGCGCTGACCGACCGGCACCGACACGAGGGCCCGGCATCCGCTTACGGATGCCGGGCCCTCGTCGTCACAGGGGACCGTGGTCGTGGCAGCGACCGACCGGTCAGGCCGCCTGCAGCCCCTCGGCCCGGGCCAGCTCACGCAGCCGGCCGAGGGCCTGGATCTCCAGCTGGCGGATGCGCTCGCGGGACAGCGAGAACCGCGAGGCGACCTCGGTGAGCGAATGCTCCCGGCCGTCCTCCAGCCCGTAGCGGGCCCGCATGATGCCGGCGGACCGGTCGTCGAGGTGGTTCAGCAGGCCCTCGATGCGCTGGCGCTCCAACCCGGTCAGCACGATGTCCTCCGGCGACGGCGCGTCGCTGTCGGCCACCAGGTCACCGAGGTTGGTGTCACCGTCGTCGCCGACCGGGGTGTCCAGCGAGACGGTGTCCTGCGACCAGCGGACCAGCTCGTGCACCCGCTCGACCGGCACTCCGAGCGATGCCGCGATCTGCTCCGGCTCCGGATCCGAGCCGAGCTCCCGGGTGAGTTGGCGGGCGACGTTGCGCATCCGGTTGACGTCCTCGACCAGGTGCACCGGCAGCCGGACGGTCCGCTCCTGCTGCGCGATGGCCCGACTGATCGCCTGCCGGATCCACCAGGTGGCGTAGGTGGAGAACTTGAAGCCGCGCTCGTAGTCGAACTTCTCGACCGCCCGGACCAGACCGGTGTTGCCCTCCTGGATCAGATCCAGCATCGGCATCCCGGACCGGACGTAGCGGCGGGCGATCGACACCACCAGCCGCAGGTTGGCCCGGATGAACAGGTCCTTGGCCCGCTCACCCTCGATGACCAGCCGCTCCAGCTCCTCGCGGCTGACCCCGGCCCGCGGGGTGCCCTCCTCGAGCAGGTGCTCGGCGTACAGCCCGGCCTCGATCGCCTTGGACAGCTCGACTTCCCGGGCCGCGTCGAGCAGCGGCGTACGGGAGATCTCATGCAGGTAGACGCCAACGAGGTCCCGCTCCTCGGCCACCTCGTCGGTCCGCAAAGCCATCGTCTTCTCCACGTTGCTCACGGTCCCCTCGTTAACCCCACTTGCCCTGGCACCTGCGATGCGCATCTCCATCAGCCTCTCCCCCGTCACGTCGCCACCGACCGGCGTACCCGGATGTGCGGGTCCCGCCGAACGATGCCGACACCTGCACAACAGATAAGACGCGTCAGGGATTCCGTCTCGTGAGTCGAAGCTGACACGATTGCCTGAGTAATTGCTGTGAGCAGGATTGATGTTTCCTGCCAGGCACCTCGGTCGCGCCGTCGCGACGGGTCTGCCCATGGTGCGTTTCGCGGAGGTCCGCGGCCTTTCGCGGGCCCGCACGAGAGCATGACGCCGGACGCGGCGCCGGCATTCCCGTCACCGCGTCCCCTGCGATCCTCGTCACTGCCAGACCGTCACGTCCCACGCCCGGATGTACGGGCTGAGCAGGGTGTGCGGTTCATCACCGCCCGAGGCGGCCACCATGGTCGGCCGGTAGCCGGTCGACCAGGTGCTGACGCAGCCGCGCGGCGACCTGGGCCGCGCTGCCCCGCGCGTCGATCACCACGAACTCGGCGGCCTCGGGCAACGACCGGTAGGCCGCCGCGCTGCGCACCAGATGCTCCAGCGACTCGCTGTCGGTGCCCCGCGCCTCGATCCGGTGCCGGGCCTCGGCCGGCGGCAGCCAGAGCAGGAAGGTCAGATCCGGCCGGGGAAAGATCCGGTACGCCAGCCGGGCCAGCCGCTCCCAGGCAGCGGCGGCACCGTGGCGGCGGATGCTGACGTACTGGCAGACGGCGTACCGGTCCATCACGGCGACGCCGCCGGGCGAACGCAGGACCGACCGGGCGATCGCCAGCCACCGCAGCAACGCTTCACAGAACATCAGCCCGTTGCGTCCGACCAGCCGCCGGGCGTCCGGCCGGCCCAGTCGCACCGCCAGCCGGTCCAGCCACCGGCGACCGCCGGCGTTGCGCCGGTAGTGGGCGGGCAGGCCGGCGGCGGTGAGCGCGTCGGCGAGCAGCCGCGCCTGGGTGGTCTTGCCGACGCCGTCGATGCCCACCAGGGCGATCCGGCGGACCCGGCGGGTCGGGGCGGTCGGAGTGATCGGGGCGCTGATCGCCGGCGCAGCCGGCGGTGCCACAAGTGAATCCAGTGTGGAGCTCTCAGGGACGGGGGACGGATGCGCCGGAGTCTCAGTGACGAGCACCTTTCCAACGGTAGCGAGTCTCCGCACCTTCGCGTCGGCGACGCGAAGGTGTGAAGCCGTCACGCCCCGGGTACCGGTGGAACCCGTCACCATCACCACCCATCGGAGAGACAGATGGCTCAACAGGGAGACGACGGTCTGCTGCACACCCTCAAGCGGGTGGCGGCCGTACTGAAGCAGTCGGAGATCCCCTTCGTTCTGGGTGGCAGCTTCGCCGTCTACGCGCACGGCGGGCACTCCAGCGATCACGACGTGGACTTCCTGATCCGCGAGTCGGACGTGGAGGCGGCGCTGGCCGCCCTGGTCGCGGCCGGGTTCACCGCCGAACGGCCGCCGGAGGACTGGCTGGTCAAGGTCTTCGACGACGGCCGGATGGTGGACCTGATCCACCGGCCGATCGAGACTCCGGTCACCGACGCGACCTTCGCCGAGAGCATGGTCCGGCCGGTCGACGCGATCCACCTGCCGGTCCTGTCCGCCACCATGCTGATGGTGCACAAACTGCTCAGTTTCTCGCAGCACTACTGCGATTTCACCCGTGCGCTGCCGTTGGCCCGCTCGTTGCGGGAGCAGATCGACTGGGAACGGGTACGTAAGGAAACCGCGCACTCGCCGTACGCCGAGTCCTTCCTGGTGCTGCTGGACCGGCTGGCCGTGGTGCCGGACAACCAGCAGGAGGTGGGCGATGACCAGGACAGACGGGCAGGCAGCAGGCCGGTCTGAGCCACAGCGGCTCGACGAGTACACCGAGTCGGCGGTCCAGCGGCTGCTCAGCGAGCACACCGGGATCGCCGAGCAGGGCGTGACGGTCACCCGCCGCGACCACACGTTGGTGCTGCGCGGCGAGGTCGAGAGCGGGCACCGTCGGGACGAGATCGTCCGGCTTGTGTCGCAACGATTCCCCGGTGTGGCGCTGACCACCGACATCGCGGTGACCCGGGCCTCGGCTCCGAGCGAGGCGGAGGATCTGTCATGATCCGGATCGCCGCGGTGGGTGACGTGCACATGGACACCGACGTCGTCGGCCGGTTCCGTCCGGCACTGGCCCAGCTGCCCGACCAGGCTGACGTACTGCTGCTCGCCGGGGATCTGACCCGGCACGGCACCGAGTCGGAGGCGCGCTGCGTGGCGCAGGAGTTCGGCGACCTCGCGGTTCCGGTCGTCGCGGTGCTCGGCAACCACGACCACCACTGTGACGAGGTTCCACAGCTGGTGAAGGTGCTCACCGACGCCGGGATCACCGTGCTGGAAGGTGACGGGGTCGTCCTGGACAGTCCCGGTGGCCGGCTCGGGGTGGCCGGGGTCAAGGGTTTCGGCGGCGGCTTCGCCGGCCGCTGCGCCAGCCGGTTCGGCGAACCGGAGATGAAGGCCTTCGTCTCCACCACCGCCGAGTCCGCGGACCGGTTGCGGTCGGCGCTGGTGGAGCTGGACTGTGACGTACGGGTGGCGCTGACGCACTACGCCCCGGTGCCCGAGACCCTCGCCGGTGAGCCGCTGGAGATCTACCCGTTCCTCGGCTCGTACCTGCTGGCGGAGGCGATCGACGCGGCGCCGACCGATCTTGCGGTGCACGGGCATGCCCACTTCGGCAGCGAACGCGGCACCACCCCGGGCGGGGTACGGGTCCGTAATGTCGCCCACCCGGTCATCAAACAGGCATACAGCGTGTTCGTGCTGCACCCGGCGGAGCCGGTCGCAGACCGGTCGGACCGCTGAAGGTTTCCCGAGCCAGGCGGAAGGGTACTCAGCAACCATGGAGCTACTTCTCTGGATTCTCGCAGTCGTACTGGTAGTCGCCGGCGTTCTCGCCCTGTTCCGCCGGCAGCTGCTCTGGGGCATCGTCCTGATCGTCGTCGGTCTGCTGGTCGGACCTGGCGGCGTCAGCCTGTTCGCTTGACGTGCCCCGGGCCACCACACCCCCGTATTCACCTGACCCCCCGTATCCGCCGGGGCCACCGGAGCTGGTCCGATCCTCCCTGACAGGACCGGCGACGGTGGCCCCGGCACCTTTTGGATGACCCGTGCCCGTCTGCGCTCTGGAGTAGCTGTGTCTGACTCTGCGGTTCGCCGCCCGTGGTGGGGACTGGCCGTGTTCGCCGCCGCCGTCGCCGTGGCCGCCGCGTTCGGTGCCCTGGCCGCCAGCGACGCCGGCAGCCGGTACGCCGACCTCGCGCAACCTTCCTGGGCCCCGCCGTCCTGGCTGTTCAGCCCGGTCTGGACAGTTTTGTACGTACTGATCGCGGTGGCCGGTTTCCTGGTCTGGCGGCGGGTCGGCATCGGGCCGGCGATCGGCCTGTGGGTGGCGCAGCTGGTGCTCAACGCCGCCTGGACCCCGTTGTTCTTCGGCGCCGGCCAGTACGGCCTGGCGTTCGCCGAGATCGTGCTGCTCTGGCTGGCCATCGGTGCGACGGTGCTGCTGTTTCGGCGGGTGTCCCGGCTGGCGGCGGCGTTGCTGCTGCCGTACTGGGCCTGGGTCACCTTCGCGGCGGCCCTGAACCTGGCGATCTGGCGGCTGAACAGCTGACCGACCTGCCCCACGCCCTGGCTGATGCATCAGTCAGGGCGCTGCCGCGTGTCGTGCGTCACCACGCAGCCGCCGACGGAGGTTTCCGAATTGTTACTGCCTCGTGGCTGCCCAGGACTGGACGCGCTTCCATTGCAAGCGCTTACATGTGAGGACGCCCAGACAGCAAACGACCGGCGGCCGGACCGTGGCAGATCACGGAGCCCGCCGGGCTAGGAAGGGAGAGGACGCCCATGGCGGTCTTCACCAGACCACGTCAGGCCTTCGCGCTCGTTGGCGCACTCGGCCTGGCACTCGCCTCGACGGCGTGCGTTTCCGAAGGTGGCAGCAGCGCGGACCCGGACTCCGAGGAATGCGCCCCATACAGTGACTACCAGGGCAACGAGGGCGAGGTGACCATCTACGCCTCGATCCGCGACGCCGAAGCGGACCTGCTCGAGCAGTCGTGGAGTCAGTTCGCCGACTGCACCGGCATCGACATCCGCTACGAGGGCAGCGGCGAGTTCGAGGCCCAGCTGCAGGTGCGGGTCGACGGCGGCAACCCGCCGGACATCGCCTTCATCCCGCAGCCCGGCCTGCTCGGCCGTTTCGCCGAGTCCGGCCAGCTGCAGGCCGCCTCGGACGAGACCAGGGCGATGGCCGAGGCCAACTACAGCGAGGACTGGCTGGCGTACGGCACCGTCGACGGCACCTTCTACGGCGCCCCGCTCGGTTCCAACGTCAAGTCCTTCGTCTGGTACTCCCCGAGCATGTTCGCCGACAACGGCTGGACCGTGCCGGAGACCTGGGACGAGCTGATCGCGCTCAGCGACCAGGTCGCCGCCAGCGGCACCAAGCCGTGGTGCGTCGGTGTCGAGTCCGGTGACGCCACCGGCTGGCCGGCCACCGACTGGATCGAGGACATCATGCTCCGGACCCAGACGCCGGAGGTCTACGACCAGTGGACCACCCACGAGATCCCGTTCAACGACCCGCGGGTCGCCGAGGCCGTCGACCAGGCCGGCTCGATCCTCAAGAACGAGGAGTACGTCAACGGCGGCTTCGGTGGCGTCTCCAGTATCACCGCGACCGCGTTCCAGGAGGCGGGCACCCCGATCCTCGACGGTGAGTGCGCGCTGCACCGCCAGGCCAGCTTCTACGCCAACCAGTGGCCGGAGGGCACCGAGGTGGCCGAGGACGGCGACGTCTTCGCGTTCTACTTCCCGACCAACGACCCGAGCGCCGGCCAGCCGGTCCTCGGCGGTGGCGAGTTCACCGTGGCGTTCGCCGACCGGCCCGAGGTCCAAGCGGTGCAGACCTACCTGGCCTCGCCGGAGTACGCCAACAGCCGGGCGTCGCTGGGCAACTGGGTGTCGGCCAACACCGGGCTGGACATCGCCAACGTGGAGAACCCGATCGACCGGCTCTCCGTGGAGATCCTGCAGGACGAGAACACCACGTTCCGCTTCGACGGGTCGGACCTGATGCCGGCCGCCGTCGGCGCCGGTACCTTCTGGCGCGGCATGGTCGACTGGCTCAGCGGTCAGAGCACCGCCGAGACCCTCGACTACATCGAGGGATCCTGGCCGACCAGCTGACAGCACGCGGCCGGCCCACCCCGGGGTACCGGGGTGGGCCGGCCGCACCGTCACGGGGGATCAGTCGACGCACCGTTGGGAGGGCGGATGTACTTCGACTTCGAGGAGCAGTTCCCGAAGCTGGTGATGCTGCTGTACGGCCTGATCGCCTTCGCGGTGATCGTCGGTGGCCTGCTGCTGTTGCTCGACGTGGTGCCGAGCCGGTTGGCCCGGCGCCGCGAGCAGCGGATGCTCGCCATGGCAGGCGCCGGTGGCACGGTGCCGATGCGCCGCAGCGGGCGCGGCAGCGAAGGGCTGTTCGGGCTCTTCTTCCTGCTCCCGGCCCTGATCCTGCTGGGGATCGGGCTGGTCGTCCCGGCCCTGCGGACCACCGTACTGTCGTTCATGGACGGACGCAGCGAGAACTGGGTCGGCCTGGACAACTACCAGTGGATGTTCTCCCAGGACGAGATCATCCAGGTGCTCACCAACACCCTGATCTGGGTGTTCCTGGTGCCGACCGTGGCCACCACGGTCGGTCTGATCTACGCGGTCCTGGTGGACAAGGCCCGGTTCGAGTCGCTGGCCAAGTCGCTGGTCTTCATGCCGATGGCGATCTCGTTCGTCGGCGCCAGCATCATCTGGCGGTTCGTCTACGCCTTCCGGGGCGGCGAGCAGGAGCAGTACGGTCTGCTCAACTACGTGGTCACCCTGTTCGGCTTCGAGCCGCAACGCTGGCTGCAGCTCAACGCCCCACTCAACACCCTGCTGCTCATCGTGGTGATGATCTGGATCCAGGCCGGCTTCGCGATGGTGGTGCTCTCCGCCGCGATCAAGGCCATCCCGGGTGACATCATCGAGGCCGCCCGGCTCGACGGGGTGAACGCCTGGCAGATGTTCTGGCAGGTCACCATGCCGAGCATCCGGCCGGCGCTGATCGTCGTGGTGGTGACCATCTCGATCGCCACGCTGAAGGTCTTCGACATCGTGCGGACCATGACCAACGGCAACTACGACACCGGCGTGATCGCCAACGAGATGTACAACCAGGCGTTCCGCTACGGCCAGAACGGCTACGGATCGGCGCTGGCGGTCTTCCTGTTCGTCCTGGTCATCCCGATCGTCATCTACCAGATCCGTAACCTGCGCAAGCAGCGGGAGGTGTAGACCAATGACCACCACCACGCCCCCCGTGGCCGCCCCGGCGACCAGCGGGGACGAGCAGCCCCGGACCCGCACCGGCCGGGTCCGCAAACGGCTCAACACCCCCTTCGCGACGATCGCCGCGATCGTCATCGCGGTGATCTGGACCATCCCGACGTTCGGGCTGTTCGTCTCGTCGTTCCGACCGGCGGAGGAGATCCGGACCACCGGCTGGTGGACCTTCTTCAGCGACCCGCAGGTGACCCTGCAGAACTACCAGGACGTGCTGTTCGGCCGCTCCTCGTCGTCCGGGCAGTTGTCCAGCTACTTCATCAACTCGCTGGTCATCACCATCCCGTCGGTGCTGTTCCCGCTGGCTTTCGCCGCGCTGGCGGCGTACGCCCTGGCCTGGATCAACTTCCGCGGCCGGGACCTGATCTACATCGGCATCTTCGCGTTGCAGATCGTGCCGTTGCAGATGGCGCTGGTGCCGTTGCTGCGGTTCTTCTCCCAGGGCACCACGATCGCCGGCATCACGATCACCCCGGCGTGGGGGCTGGACAGCTACGAGCGGTACGTCCAGGTGTGGTTCGCGCACACCTGTTTCGCGCTGCCGCTGGGCATCTTCCTGCTGCACAACTTCGTCTCGCAGCTGCCGAAGGACCTGATGGAGGCGGCCCGGGTCGACGGGGCCACCCACCCGAAGATCTTCCGGACCATCGTGCTGCCGCTGATCACGCCCGCGCTGGCCGCGTTCGGCATCTTCCAGTTCCTCTGGGTCTGGAACGACCTGCTGGTGGCGTTGATCTTCGCCGGTGGGGAGAGCCGGGTCGCGCCGCTGACGGTACGGCTGGCCGAACTCGCCGGCACCCGGGGCGACGAATGGCAACGGCTGACCTCCGGCGCGTTCGTCTCGATCATCGTGCCGTTGATCGTGTTCCTGTCCCTGCAGCGGTACTTCGTCCGAGGGCTGCTCGCCGGCAGCGTCAAGGGCTGACCACGAGGCAACGCCGGCCGCGTGACGCGCGGAGGGCGAGGTGCTGATCCGATGACCAGAATCGACGACGTCGCCCGGCTCGCCGGGGTGTCCACGGCGACCGTCTCGCGGGCCCTGCGGGGCCTGCCGACGGTCACCGAGGCGACCCGGCTGCGGGTCCTCGACGCCGCCGCGCGGCTCGGATACATCGCCTCGCCCAGCGCGTCGCGGCTGGCCGGCGGCAAGACCCGGGCGGTCGCGGTGGTCGTCCCCCGGATCACCCGGTGGTTCTTCAGCACCGTCGTCGAGGCCGCCGAGGACACGTTGCAGCAGGCCGGCTACGACCTGCTGCTGTACAACCTCGGCGGCCGGGAGAACGCCCGGCAACGGATGCTGCACACCGCCAACCTGCACCAACGGGTCGACGCGCTGATGCTGGTCGCCACCCCGCTGCACCGGTCCGACTTCGCCGCCATCAGCGCGCTGAAGATGCCCGGCGTCACGGTCAGCTCCGGCACCGGCGTACCGGGCTGGCCGAGCGTACGCATCGACGACGTGGCCGCCGCCCGTACCGCCACCAACCACCTGCTCGGGCTCGGACATCGCCGGATCGCGCACATCTCCGGCAGCTCCACCGACGAGCTGGCCTTCACCACCCACCTGGACCGCCGCCGCGGCTACCAGGAGGCGCTGACCGCCGCCGGTCTGGCCCCGGACCCGGCGCTGGACGTGGAGAGCGACTTCACCCTCGGCGGCGGCGGCCGGGCCACCGCCGAACTGCTGCGCCGCGACCCGCTGCCGACCGCGATCTTCGCCGCCTGCGACGAGATGGCGCTCGGCGCGATCGCCGCACTGCGCCAGGCCGGCCTGCGGGTACCGGCCGACGTCAGCGTCATCGGCGTGGACGACCACGACGTGGCCCGGGTCGTCGGGTTGACCACCGTCGCCCAACCCGCCGCCGAGCAGGGCCGGCTGGCCGCCCGTACGCTGCTCGGGCCGCTCACCGGCGCCGCCGCCCGGGAACCGGCCGAGGCCAGCGTGATCCTGCCCACCCGGCTGGTCCTGCGGGAATCGACCGCGCCGCCCCGGGAAACCGTCAGACCGAACTGAACCGACGCTGAGCTGAGGAGTACCACCGGTGAACACGCCACTGACCCGTGCCCGCGACGAGGGTGCCGACACCGAATGGTGGCGGGACGCGGTCATCTACCAGATCTACCCGCGTTCGTTCGCCGACTCCGACGGCGACGGCCTCGGTGACCTGCCCGGCGTCGTCGCCCGCCTGGACCACCTGGCCTCCCTCGGCGTCGACGCCGTCTGGCTGTCGCCGTTCTACCCGTCGCCGCAGGCCGACGCCGGCTACGACGTCGCCGACTACCGCGACGTGGACCCGATCTTCGGCCGGCTCGCCGACGCCGACCAGCTGATCGCGCAGGCCCACCAGCGGGGCATCCGGGTCATCGTCGACCTGGTGCCCAACCACACCTCGTCGGCGCACGCCTGGTTCGTCGAGGCGCTCGCCGCCGCGCCGGGCAGCCCGGCCCGCGACCGGTACGTCTTCCGCGACGGCCGGGGGCCGGGCGGCGACGAGCCGCCGAACAGCTGGCGGTCGGTCTTCGGCGGCCCGGCCTGGACCCGCACCACCGACCCGGACGGCACCCCCGGCCAGTGGTACCTGCACCTGTTCGACGCCGGCCAGCCCGACCTGAACTGGGACAACCCGCAGGTCCGCGACGAGTTCGTCGACATCCTGCGGTTCTGGCTGGACCGGGGCGTCGACGGGTTCCGGGTCGACGTCGCGCACGGCCTGGTCAAGCAGGCCGACCTGGCCGACTGGCACTACCCGGCGGAGACCACCACCGGCGACCACGTCGCGCAGGCCCGACCGCCGATGTGGGACCAGGACGGCGTCCACGAGATCTACCGGCAGTGGCGGGCCGTCCTCGACGCCCACCCCGGTCAGCAGATCCTGGTCGCCGAGGCGTGGGTGCAGCCGGCAGAGCGGCTCGCCGCGTACGTCCGCCCCGACGAGATGCACCAGGCGTTCAACTTCGAACACCTGGAGGCGGCGTGGAGCGCCGCCGCGCAGCGTACGGTGATCGACCGGTCGTTGGCCGCCGCCGACGCGGTCGGCGCGCCCACCACCTGGGTGTTGTCCAACCACGACGTGCTGCGCCACGCGACCCGGCTGGCGCTGCCGGTCGGCACCCCCCGGCCGAACGGCATCGGCGCCGACGACCCGCAGCCGGACACCGCGCTGGGGCTGCGCCGGGCCCGTGCCGCGACCCTGCTGATGCTGGCCCTGCCCGGCTCGGCCTACCTCTACCAGGGTGAGGAACTGGGCCTGCCGGAGCACACCACGCTGCCCGACGAGGCCCGGCAGGACCCGACGTGGCGACGCACCGGCCACACCGAACGCGGCCGCGACGGCTGCCGGGTGCCGATCCCGTGGGAGGCCGACAGCCCGTCGTACGGCTTCGGCCCGACCGACGCCAGCTGGTTGCCGCAGCCGCCGGTCTGGGCCGAGTACGCCGTCGACCGGCAGGTCGGGGTGCCCGGCTCGACGTACGAGATGTACCGCACGGCGCTGCGGCTGCGCCGCGACCACGGCCTCGGCCGCGGTCCGCTGCGCTGGTTGGACTCCCCCGACGACGTGCTCGCCTTCGCAGTTGGCGAGGTGATCGTGGTGACGAACTTCAGCGACGCGCCGGTGCCGCTGCCGCCGGGGGTCGAGCTGCTGCACGCCAGCGGACCGCTGACCGACGACGGTCAGCTGCCCACCGACGTCACCGTCTGGGCTCGGCAGCCCGCTCGCTGAGCAGCGTGTGCACGTCGTCGATGTCGCGCGGGGCGGTCCGCGACGCCAGCCAGTACATGATCCCGGTCGGGATGAAGAACAGCTGGAACACGGCGAGCCCGACCGCGTAGTTCATCGGCGGCGGCACCGCACCACCGATGGCCCGCAGGGCGACCGGCAGCAGCGCGTTGCCGGTCGCCCGACCGACCCCGTTGACCAGGTTGCCGAGGCTGTAGACGGTGCCCCGGTGCTCCGGCGGGTTGACGTCGGCGATCAACGCGAACCAGTTCGGCGAGTTCGCCGAGGTCAACGCCAGGGCGAGCAGGGCGGTCAGGAAACTCAGCCCGATCGTCGGCTCGGTGAACACGCCGCGCAGCACGGCGGCGGTCACCGCGCCCGCGCCGGCACCGTCGGGCACGTCGATGCGCATCGGGACGAAGAACAACACCAGGTAGAACGGCACCGCCGCGAGGATGCCGACGGCCGCGACCAGGGCCCGACCCCGAGGGGTACGCCGTTGCAGCCGGTCGCCGACGAGCCCACCGATGATCGACAACGCCCCGCCGAGCTGGAACAACGTGGCGAAGACGCTGCCGACGATGATCGCCGTACCGGCGGTGTAGCCCTGCTCCTCGGCGCGGGCCCGGAACAGCGCCGGCAGCCACACCAGCGAGCCGAACGCCACCTGGGCGGTGAGCCCCTGCGCCACCAGCCAGACGTTGGTCCGCCGCCGGGCGATCGTCGGCAGGTCGGCCCGGCTGATCCGGTGCTCGTACTCGCCGCCGGCGGCGAACCGGTCGGCCAGCTCCGGCTGGCTCTGTCCGCGCCGCACGTCGACGGTGAACAGGTACGCGACCGTGGCGACCAGCCCGGCGGCGGCGAGCACCAGGAACGGCCGCCGCCAGTCGGCGTGCCCGAGCAGCCCGCCGAGCAGGGTGCCGGCCAGCGTGCCGACGCCCTGCGACAGCCCCCAGAAACTCATCACCAGGCCCCGCCGGCCGGGGGTGATCAGGTCGCTGACCACGGAGAAGCCGACCGAGGCGACCGCGCCGAGGCCGACGGCGGCGACCAGCTGCGCGGCGAAGAACACCGGGTAGCTGCCGGCGAGGGCGGTACCGGCCGCGCCGAGCCCCCAGATCACCGTACCGGCCATCAGCAGCGGCTTGCGGTCGCCGCGGTCGCCGACGTACGCCCAGCCGACCGCGGCGACCGCGCTGACCAGGAAGGTCGCGGCGGTGACCGCGCCGATCGCCCCTTCCGGTACGGCGTACGTGTCGGCGATGCTGCCGTACAGCGGCGGGACCAGCCCGATCGCCACGTTGTCCAGCGAGGCGAGCACGATGAACACGACGACGCTGTAGACGCGGTGCACCCGCCCGCCGGTCAGCGACATGCCGATGAGTATGAGTCAGCGCGCCGTCGATCGGTGCGCGGGCCACCGTCAGCAGAGCAGAATGTCCAGCACGCTTGGCCCAGCCTGATAGGCTTCTCTGCGTGGGTCAGCACTCCGAGGACGATCTGCGTGCGTTGGTCGCGACCTACGAGGCGACCAGGTCGGCCGCTCTGACCTCACGAGACGAGCAGTTGCGGGCGTTCCACGCGGCCGGCTGGCGGCCGGTGGACCTGCAGCGGGTAACCGGATACAGCCGGGAGACGATCCGCCAGGCCCTGCGACCGGAGGTCCGGCAGGCGTCCAACCGCAGCCGACGCAAGACCGCACCGCAGCCGCCGGCGGACTACCGCCCCTACGGGGACCGCAAGCCGTACGTCGTGGCCGACAACCTCACCGCGCTGACCGGCCCGACCGCAGGCGTGGTCACTCTTCCCCGGCATATGGACTGGTCCGGCAACGCGGAGTACGACCTGAGCCGGCCCGCTCGCCTCGCCAGTATGTACAAGGTGGTGCTCGCCGAGGCCGCCACGGTCGACGACCTGAACACCTGGATCAACGCCGACCTGCTCCGGCGGCTGTGGCCCACGCTCTGGCTGCCGCCCCAACTGCGGCGACTCTGGGAGGAGACCTTTCCCGAACTCGTCGCCACCGGCACGAACGCCGCATAGCAGTGGACGCCTTTCACGAACGACTCGCCCGCACCGGGCTTGCCGCCGCCCGCCGGTACGGTTTCGCACTCGCCGGCGGCTACGCCGTCCAAGCCGCCGGCCTGCTCGAACGCCCCAGTGAGGACGTCGACCTATTCACGGCCTCGGACCGCCGCGACGAATTCAGCACCGCAGTCACGGCCGTCGTGGATGGCTACCGCGACGACGGCCTGACCGTCGACATTGAGCGACGTACGACACGTTCGCCCGGCTGACGGTCTCCGACAGCACCCGTGTCTCGAAGGTGGAGCTGGGTGTGGACTGGCGCGCCAACGAACCCATCCTCATGGCGATTGGACCGGTGCTCCACCCTGACGACGCGGTCACGAACAAGATGAGCGCTCTCTACGGGCGAGCATACGCCCGCGACTTCATCGACATCGACGCCACGCTCCGATCCGGCCGCTACACCCAGGAAGCCCTCCTCGATCTCGCACAGCACGCCGCCCGCGGCTTCGACCGACGCATCTTCGCCGACGCGCTGGGACAAGCCAGTCGGCTCGATCCCGACGAATTCGCTCCGTACGGCGTCACCGACCAGGCGCTGGACGACCTCCGCGATCAGTTCGCCGCATGGCGCCGCAAGCTACTCGACGGGCAGCACCCAACGTCTTGACCCGCAAGGTCGTCGAGGCCGGCGGCGAGTTGACACGTCCGTTGCGACCGGATTTCGGCATTGATATGTCCGGCGACGCGGCTCGCGTCTGCTTTCCGCTGGGGCGAGAACCTACTGGCGGCGTGACCGACGGTGTTGGAATGCTATCGGGATTGCCGTTCGGGAAGCTGTGCCGTCGTTCGTCCGGTCTTCGCCGTACTGGCCGGTGGTGAGGCATCGGGTTCTACAGCGGCTGCTTCCCGGGTTCGCGTTGTCGTATGTGGGCGAAGGCATGAGCCTGCTCGCGGTCAGTTGGCTCGCGATCCAGTTGGTGCCTGAGCGCAGCGCCGGGGTCTGGGTGGCGGTGGCGGTCGCCGCATACACGCTGCCGGGCGCGCTCGGCACCGTGCTGTTCGGCCGGCTGCTGAACGGTCGCAGTGGTGCCCCACTAGCGGCGTGGGACGCAGTCCTGCGGGCGGTGGTACTGGCGATGATCCCAGTGGTGTATCTCGCCGGCGTACTCGACATCGCGCTGTACGCCCTGCTGTTGGGGCTTTCCTCGCTGTTGCGGTCCTGGGGGTCGGCGGGCCGGTTCACCCTCATCGCCGAACTGCTGCCGCAGGAACACCGCCTGGCGGGCAATGCGCTCATCGGCCTGTTCGCCGAGACGTCGATGCTGGTCGGTCCGGCATTGGCGGCGATCCTCATCGGTGTCGGCGGTCCCGTCCTCGTCATCGCCGTCACCGCCGCGACCTTCGCCGTCCTCGCGATCACCTACCTGGTCGCCGTGCCGAGGACCGCCCGTGCCCCGATCGAGCAGCGGCAGGCGTCGAGCCTGGCCGGCTTCACCGCGATTTGGCGCGACCGCACCCTGTTGGGCCTGTCCGCCCTGACCTTCGGATTCTTCTTCCTCTACGGACCGGTGCAGTTGGCGCTACCGATCCACGCCGTGCAGACACTCGGCGGCTCGGTCGGTGCCCTCGCCGCGTTCTGCACGGTGTTCGGGGTCGGAGCGATCGTCGGCGGCTTCGCCGCCGGCTACCTCCGCCGCTGGCCACTGTGGCCGACCACCATCGCCATCGTGCTCGGTTGGGGGGCGGCGCTGCTGCCACTCGGCCTCGGCGCACCCACCGGCATCGCCCTCGCCGCGTTCGCGATCGGCGGACTGATCTGGGCACCGTTCCCCGCCACCACGATGGCCCTGCTGCAACGCTCCACCGACGGCACCATGAGAGCACCCGTACTCGCCGCGTACGCCTCCATCGTGACCCTGTCCGTGCCGCTCGGCACCATGGCCGGCGGGCCACTGATCACCGGCATCGGCGCCCAACCCACCATCGTCGCCTCGGCCGTGCTGACACTGGCCTTCGGCGCGGCGGCGGCAGGTATCGCGTTGTTCAGGGCGTACCGATCGAAGCGCGGCAGGCAGGAAGTCCACGACCAGCCAGGCGAGCCCATACAAGGTGCTGACGGCTCGGTCCCGATCGCCGCAGGCACCAGTGCGGCGCACCAGGATCAGCCCTGATCCACGGGCTTCAGGTCGACGAGCCGGAATGAGGGCAGCCCGCGTCGGCGGATCAGCCACTCGGCGACGATCACGTTGGGCAACCAGGACAGGAACGGCACGGCGGCGTAGGCGGTCTCGAACAGCAGGTCCGGGTCCGCGTCCGGTCCGGCGAACGGCAACTGTACGACGATGAGGACGCCGACCCACGAGCGCAGGGTCACAGCAGCGAACGTCAACGCGTAGTTGCGGATCATCCAGGCCTGATGCTGACGCAGGTCCCGCCGCCGCGCGGTGTCGAACCCGCGCCACGCCGTGAACGCCCACAGCAGCGCGACTGCGCCGAACCCGAAGAAGCCGACCATCCGGGCCTGGTTGAACGGCAGCATCACCAGCGCGCTCACCGCCGCGACGCCGACGGTGAGCAGGTACGCCACGCCGACCGAGCGGTGGGCCATCGGCCAGCGGCGGCGCAGTCGCTGGGAGAACTGCCACGGCCCGAGCAGCAGCGCGAGCGACCCGAGGGCGACGTGGACGTAGAAGGCCCACCGGACCGGCAGCGGCGCGTCCACGTAGGTGCGGGCCAGCCCGGCACCGTCGTCGGCGAGGGCGCGCAGGTCGGCGCTGGCGTAGGTGTACAGCGAGAATCCGCCGATCGCGAGCGAGGTGAGCAGCACCGCCGTCCAGCCGGTGCGGGACCGCCGCACCGGTCTTCTGCTGGTCGTTCGCACCGGTGGTGACGCCACCACTGCCGTGTCGCTCATGACCGCCCCCTTGGCAAGTATGTAAGTGCCATTCACAATGTAAGTGACGTCAACATACGGCCTGATGTTAATGTCGTCAACATGGCAGCTGGGGCCACTCGCCGGACGTACCACCACGGAGCGCTACGCGATGCGCTGCTCGCCGGTGCCCGGGAGTTGCTGGCCGAACGCGGCGCGGAGGCCTTCAGCCTCAACGAGCTGGCCCGGCGGGTCGGCGTCAGCTCCGCAGCGCCGTACCGGCACTTCACCGACCGCGAGGCGCTGCTGTCCGCGCTGCGTGACGAGGGGTACGACGCATTCGGTGCCGCTCAGCGCGCAGCCGCCGCGCAGGCAACCGACCCCGCCGACCGGATCATCCGCCTGGTCGCCGCGTACCTGCGCTTCGCCGAGGAGAACAGCGCGATCTTCGGCATGATGTTCCGGTACTGGTCGTGGGCCGAGGTGCGGCCCGACACCTTCGCCCCTCTGGTGGGGGCGGTGGCCGAGGCGCAGGAGGCGGGTTTCCTGCCCGCCGGTCAGTCCGCCACCACGCTGGCCCGCACCATCTGGTGCACCGTCCACGGCCTGACCACCCTGCGTCTCACCGGTGGCCTGACGAAACTCGGCCTGGACGCCCCGACGGACCAGCTGATCCGCGACACGTTCGCGGCGATCCTGCGCGACCCGGACAGCTGAGATTGACGTCGTCGAGGTGACGCTGACGCACGTTATTTCGCCGGTTTGACGTGCGTCAGCGTCACCTCGACGGACACAGAGAAAGCCCCGGGACCGTGGCGACTGGGGCGGGGTCCCGGGGCTCGGTGTGCTCCGGCTGCGGAAAGCGGATCGGTGCGGGCTCAGGCGTACGTCTTGGCCAGCTCGACGAAGCTCGACCACGACGACGGGGCGAACGCCAACGAGCCGCCGTCGCGGTTCTTGGTGTCCCGGACGTAGACGCGGCCCGGCAGGTTGTCGGCCACCTCGACACAGTTCGCCGAGTCGGACCTGGTGCTCTTGCGCCAACGCGCCTCGGTCAGCTCCATGTCTCGATCGCCTCCATGATCATCTCGTGGGACTGCTGGCCGGGCAGAGCGTACCCCCGGATCGTCTCCCAGTCCTCTTCCAGCGCCTCGGTGGCATCCGTGGCTTCGATCAGCCGCCCTTCCAGGTGGCCTTCGAGGAAGCCGACCGTCCGGCCATCCACGGTCGCGAGCACCATCGGCCCGAGCACCCCTGGATAGCCTCCGGTGGTGAACGGCACGATGTGCACCTGCACGTTCTGCCGTTGGTTGGCGTCGGCGATCGCCTTTAACTGGTCGCGCATCACCTCCGGCCCGCCCACCGACCGGCGTAACACGATTTCGTCGAGCACCACCACCAGTCGGCAGGCGTTGGTGGCCCGGGTGACGATTTCCTGCCGGTCCAGTCGGGCGGCCAGGGTCGGCTCAAGCTCCTCCGGCCTGGTGTTGAGCGCCTGCAACAGAGCACGCGCGTACGCCTCGGTCTGCAGCAGGCCGGGCATCACCATCGGTTGGAAGATCCGCAGCAGTTTCGCGCGGCCCTCGTACTCGACGAACGGGCGGTACCACACCGGGGTCCACTCGCCACGGATGAACTCCCGATAGAACTTCATGAACGCGGTGCCGTACACCCGGTCCACCGCCCCGAGGTAGTCCGGCAGCGCCGGCCGCTCGCCGCGCTCCACCGCTCCGACGTGCGACGCCGAGAAGTGCAGGCGCTCACCCCAGGACTCCTGGGTGAGCCCCAGCATCTCTCGGACGCGACGGAGGTCCTCTACCAGATACTCGCTCGCAGACATAGCCTTTCACGTCCCCCAATTCATCACGGCGCACCACTGACCGGTGCCGGACGATTGCTGGAGCCACCCGTCGGAGCGCCATGGCCACCTAGTCACCCTCGGTCGCCATTCATCTTCCGCCGAGTGGGGCTGGCAGTCCAGGGTGGAAATTGACGGATACCTCGATCGTCTTCACCCGAAGGGGGAACAGTGCCCAGGAACGACGGCATCGGCGGAACTCCCCGCCTCGCCCGGTACATCTCGTTCAGATCTGCGGACCATTCGGCAGCATCCATTCCCGACCCGCCGGACCGGCTCACCCGGTCCCCCGAGCTGTCCCGGGTGGTCCACGACGCGAACTCGACCGCCCGTACCCACATCCCGAACCGGACCACCGGCGAGTGTCACCGGTGCGGCGGCGTACCCGGCCCCTGCCGGCCGTTCCTGCGGGCGATCGCCATCCTGGACCGCTGGGACCCCAGTAGCGCCCGGCGGATCCGAGCCGTGCTCCATCTCTCCGGGCTGATGACCGCCGGCTACCCGCACGACGACCAGGACGAGTCCGCCGGATCGTACGGAGCGTCGGACGATGCCTGACGACGAGGCTCTGGTGTGCCCCGGTGATCTGGTGGCGCTGCGGCAGTGCGACCACGTGGACGGCAAGCGCCCGGTCCGGCTCCGGGTCCAGGAGGTCTGGCCCTCCCCCGAGTGGCGCTCGTGGGTGCTGCTCTACGGCAGGGAAATCAACGACGAGGAACCTGACCGCGACGGCAAGGCGGTCGGGGTCCAGGCGTTCAAGGACGTGCTCGGCCGGCCGGGCGTTGTGATCAAGGCGGACCGGAGGCTACCGCCCGGTCCCTGCTGAACGCCCGTCGGTCGGCCCGCCGAAATCTCCCCGGGCGGGCCGACCGACGGGTCAGCGGCGGGGTGCCGACGACGGCAGCACAGGCCCCACGCCGCCTGGCTGAGCGCCGCCGCTTTGCGTAACCGCCGGAGTTCCTTTACCAGAAACCTGCTGCCGCTCATAGACCTTCGCGCCCCTCAATTCAACACCGGACGCCACGCGCCGGCCACCGGCACTCCCGACCCCACCCACAACCCTTCCGCGTCACCACCGAGTCACTCCGGGTGGTCATCCATCTTCCGTCGGCCGGGGGTGGCAGTCCAGGATGGAAATTGACGGACAGCGTCCCCTGAACGCCCCGGGGCGCAGCACATCCCACCGGTCTTTGGAACCCCGAGGGGGGCCGGCAACCCCCGACCGGGTGTCTCGGACGGGAGACCCGGGAAGCTGCGCCTCGGGGTCCGCACCTGCGATGCCAGGGAGAGGGCTCCGCCGCGAGATCAGCCGGCGGTGACCCGGTTCAGGACGTGGTCGCGGGCGTCGGCGTACCGGGTGCGGACGGAGGGCACCGCGTCGGCGGCGTACTCCTCGGTGTCGGCCGGGGTCCAGTCCGGCGCGTCGGCGGTGCCCAGCGCCAGCCAGGCGGCCTGCCGGGCGGCACCGTCGGCGACGTACTCCCCCGGCGGCGGCACCAGCACCGGGCAGCCGAACACCTCGGGCGCGATCCGGCGTACCGCCGCAGAGCGCGCCCCGCCGCCGACCAGGATGACCCGGTTGACGGTCGCGCCCTGCGCGACCAGGGCGTCCAGCCCGTCGGCCAGCGCGCAGAGCATGCCCTCGACGGCGGCCCGCGCCAGGTGCGCGGGGGTGCTGCTGGCCAGGGTGAGCCCGTGCAGCGACCCGCTGGCCGTCGGCCGGTCCGGGGTGCGTTCCCCTTCGAGGTACGGCACCAGCACCAGCCCGTCGGCGCCGGCCGGCGCGCTCAGCGCCAGCTCGGCCAGCCGCTCGTGGTCGACGCCGAGCAGCTTCGCGGCGGCGTCGAGCACCCGGGCGGCGTTGAGGGTGGCGACCAGCGGCAGGAACCGGCCGGTGGTGTCGGCGAAACCGGCGACGGTGCCGCTGGGGTCGGCGGCCGGGGTGTCGGCGACGCTGAACACCGTGCCGGAGGTGCCGATCGAGACGATCACGTCGCCGGGGCGGGCACCGACGCCGAGGGCGGCAGCGGCGTTGTCACCGGCGCCGGGGCCGAGCGGAGCGCCGGAGCGCAGCGCGCCGGCCGGGTCGGTGGGGCCGAGCACCGTCGGCACCAGCGGCGTCCGGCCGAAGGCATGCTCCAGCAGGTCGGGGCGGTACTGGCCGGTCGCCGCCGACCAGTAGCCGGTGCCGCTGGCGTCGCTGCGGTCGGTGCGCAGCGCGGCCAGGTCGCCGGTGCCGGCCAGCCGCCAGGTCAGCCAGTCGTG
Source organism: Solwaraspora sp. WMMA2101 (assembly GCF_049179175.1). NCBI lineage: Bacteria > Bacillati > Actinomycetota > Actinomycetes > Micromonosporales > Micromonosporaceae > Solwaraspora > Solwaraspora sp. WMMA2101. The sequence continues at coordinate 1,597,589 of NZ_JBMHMA010000006.1, forward strand.
CGGCAGGCAGACCGCAGCCGTACGGTCGGCCGACGCCGGCTCGGTGCGGGCCAGCCAGCGCAGTTTGGTGATGGTGAAGCTGGCCACCGGCACCAGGCCGACGGCGTCGGCCCAGGCCTGCCGGCCGGCGGTGCCGCCGCCGAACTCGTCGATCAGTTCGGCGGCGGCACCGGCCGAGCGGGTGTCGTTCCACAGCAGGGCGGGGCGGACCACGTCGCCGCCCTCGTCCAGGCAGACCATGCCGTGCTGTTGGCCGGCGACGGCGGCGGCGGACACGTCGTCCAGCCCGCCGGCGGCGTCGACGGCTTGTTGCAGCGCCGCCCACCATGCGTCCGGGTGCACCTCGGTGCCGTCCGGATGCGCCGCCTGGCCCTCACGGACCAGTTTGCCGGTGTCCGCGTCGCGGATCACCACCTTGCACGACTGGGTCGACGAGTCGACGCCGGCGACGAGGGTCACGGCTGGTCCTCCATGAGGGGGTCGGGCGGGTTCGCGGTGGACGGTACGGGATCAGCGGGCGCCGAGCAGGTGCTCGACCGCGAGCTGGTTGAGGCGGACGAAGTGGAAGCCCTGCTCGGCGACGGCCTCCGGGTCGAAGTCCTCGAAGCTGGACCGGTCGGCGAGCAGGTCGGTGTAGGTCTCGCCGGGGTTGAGGGTGGGCACGGCCAGGTCCGGGACCTTGCTGGCCGCGAGGGCCTCCTGCACCTCGGGGTCGGCCCGGAACGCCGCCGCCCGCTCCTTGAGCAGCAGGTACGTCCGCATGTTGGCGGCGGCCGACGCCCAGACGCCGGTGTAGTCCTCGGTGCGTGACGGCTTGTAGTCGAAGTGCCGGGGGCCGTCGTAGGCCGGGCCGCCGTCGGGGCCGCCGTTTTCCAGCAGGTCGACCAGGGAGAACGCGTTGAGCAGGTCGCCATGGCCGAAGACCAGGTCCTGGTCGAACTTGACGCCGCGCTGGCCGTTGAGGTCGATGTGGAACAGTTTGCCGTGCCACAGCGCCTGGGCGATGCCGTGGGTGAAGTTGAGCCCGGCCATCTGCTCGTGGCCGACCTCGGGGTTGAGGCCGACCATCTCCGGGCGGGCCAGGCTGGAGATGAAGGCGATCGCGTGCCCGACGGTCGGCAGCAGGATGTCGCCGCGCGGCTCGTTCGGCTTGGGCTCGATGGCGAAGCGCAGGTCGTAGCCGCGGTCGACGACGTACTGGCCGAGCAGGTCGACGGCCTCGCGGTAGCGGTCCAGCGCGGCCCGGATGTCCTTGGCGTGGTCGTACTCGGAGCCTTCCCGGCCGCCCCACATGACGAAGGTCTTCGCGCCCAGCTCGGCGGCGAGGTCGATGTTGCGCAGCACCTTGCGCAGCGCGAACCGCCGGATGGCGCGGTCGTTGCTGGTGAAGCCGCCGTCCTTGAAGATCGGGTGGCCGAACAGGTTGGTGGTGACCATCGGCACCACCAGGCCGGTCTCCTCCAGTGCCTTGCGGAACCGGGCGATGTGCTGGTCGCGGCTGGCCGTGTCGGAGCCGAACGGGATCAGGTCGTCGTCGTGGAAGGTGATCCCGTACGCGCCGAGGTTGGCGAGCTGGTGCACCGCCTCGACCGCGTCGAGCGGGCCCCGGCTGGCGTCGCCGAACTGGTCACGGGCCTGCCATCCGACGGTCCAGAGCCCGAAGGAGAATTTGTCGGCCGGTGTGGGCTGGACTGTCATGGTGACCTCCGCGTAACACGACAGATTTGTTTAGTGATTGAATTATTTTCCTGTGGTGTGGCATTGTCAAGGCCATGCGCACGCCAGAATCTCCGCTACGCCAGGCTGGCCTGCGCGAGCACCACCTCGGCCTGGTGGTCCGCCAGGTCGCCGCCGCCGGACGACCACCGTCGCGGGCCGAGATCGCCGCCACCACCGGGCTCACCCGGGCCACCGTCTCGGCGCTCGTCGACGAACTGATCGGCGGCCGGCTGCTGACCGAGGTCGACCCGGTGCCCCGCGTCGGTGCCGGCCGACCCGCCACCGGGCTGGCCCTCGCCGCACACGGACCCGCCGGCCTCGGCCTGGAGATCAACGTCGACTACCTGGCCGCCTGCGTCGTCGACCTGACCGGCGCGGTCCGCCACCGCGCCGTACACCGCGCCGACCAGCGCCCGGAAACCCCCGAGGCGGTGCTGACCCGGCTGGCGACGCTCGCCGGCACCGTCCTGGCCGCTCCGGAGGTCGCCGAACTGCCGATCGCCGGTGCGGCGCTGGCCGTACCCGGCCTGGTGACCAGCGAGGGCGTCGTCCGGCTGGCCCCCAACCTCGGCTGGCAGGACGTCGCGGTGCCGGCCGCCCTGGCCTCCGCCGGCACCCCGCTGGCCGACCTGCCGTTGACCGTCGACAACGAGGCGAACCTCGCGGCCCTGGGTGAACTACACGCCCGCAGCGGCGAGCTGGCCACGTTCGTCTACGTATCCGGCGAGATCGGCATCGGTGCCGGCATCGTCGTCGACGGGCAGCTGTTCCGGGGCGCCCGTGGTTGGAGCGGCGAACTCGGTCACCTCGCGGTCCGCCCGGACGGCCCGACCTGCCGCTGCGGTGCGCGCGGCTGCCTGGAGCAGTACGCCGGCCAGGAGGCGATCCTGCGGGCCGCCGGGCTCGCCGACCAGGGGCTGACCGCCGCCGAGGCGCTGCGGCAGCTGGCCGGGCGCGCTGCGGACGGCCAACCGCAGGTACGCCGTGCGCTGGCCGCCGCCGCCGGGGCCCTCGGTGTGGTCCTCGCCGGAGTGGTCAACCTGCTGGACGTGCAGACGGTGCTGCTGGGCGGGATCTACGCGCCGCTGGCCCCCTGGCTGTCGCCGGTGGTCGAGGCGGAAATCGGTAGGCGGGTGCTCACGGCCGGCTGGTCTCCGGTGGCCGTACAGCCGTCGGTTCTCGGCCCTGAGGCCGCCGCGACCGGCGCGGCCGGAGCGGTGGTACGGGCGGTCCGTGACCACCCGGCCCCCTGGCTCGCCCTCCCCTGACCCATGATCGCGGCGATCTTGCAGTTATCGTTGGACAAACTGGACAAGAGTTCGCGATAAGCGCAAGATCGTCGCGAAGGCAGGCGGGTCGTCAGTAGGCGCCTCGGCCGTTGACGACGGCGCCGAAGGTCTTCCACAGGATGGTCAGGTCGCTCGCCAGGGACCAGTTCTCCACGTAGTAGAGGTCGAGGCGGATGCCGTCCTCCCACGACAGGTCGGAGCGCCCACTGACCTGCCACAGGCCGGTCATCCCCGGCTTCACCAGCAGCCGCCGGGCGACGTCGCCGTCGTAGCGGGCGACCTCCGACGGCAGCGGCGGCCGGGGACCCACCAGGCTCATGTGCCCGAACAGCACGTTGGCCAGCTGCGGCAGCTCGTCGAGGGAGAACTTGCGCAGGAACCGGCCCACCCGGGTGATCCGGGGGTCGTCGCGCATCTTGAACATCAACCCGTCGGTCTCGTTCTTCGCGACGAGCTCGGCGAGCAGGGCGTCGGCGTTGACGACCATGGTCCGGAACTTGTAGACGTGGAACTCCCGGCCGCCCTGACCGACCCGTACCTGCTTGAAGATCACCGGACCCCGGTTGTCGAGCTTGATCGCCAGGGCGATCAGCGTCAGCACCGGCAGCAGCACGGTCAACGCCAGCAGCGAAACCGACCGGTCGACGAAGCCCTTGACCAGCTTGCGGGTCCCCCGGAACTCCGGTGCCTCGACGTGGATCAGCGGCAGCCCGGCGACCGGCCGGGTGTGGATCCGGGGGCCGGCGACGTCGGTCAACGCCGGAGCCAGCACCAGGTCGATGCCGGTGCCCTCCAACTGCCAGCCGAGCCGGCGAAGCCGGGTCGCGGTCAGCTCACCGGAGGCGGTCACCGCGACGGTGTCGGCCCCGGTCGCGGCGGCGGCGTCCGGAATGTTGCGGAACGAACCGGCGACCGGTACGTCCCCGAGCCGCTGCGGCACCGGGGCCAGCAACGCGTCCGGGATGCAGGCACCGACCACCCGGTAACCGGCGTACGGCTCGCGGCGCAGGGTGTGCACCAGCTCCAGCACGTGCGGGGTGTCGCCCACCACCAGCACCTTGCGGAACCAGCCGGCCCCGACGGCCCGCCGCCGGTGCAGGTACTTACGGGCACCGAACCGCCCGGCCACCAGACCGACGGTGCCCACCGAGAAGGCCACCGCCAGGAAGCCGCGGCTGATGCCGACGTTGGCGACGTACCCGATGATCGCCACCGTGCCGGCGAGCCGCAGGCTGGCGGTGATGACCCGGCGGTACTCGTCGGCGCCGTAGCCGAGCACCCGGTCGTCGTAGCAGCGCAGCAGCTTCAGCGAGGCCAGCCACGCGATCAGCAGGCAGGGTGTGACCAGTACGTAGGACAGGGCCGCGCCGGTGGCCTCCTCGGTGCCGAAGCGGACCAGGTAGCCGGCCAGCACGGCCGTGCAGAGGATGCTCATGTCCAGGGCTGCGATCGCCCGGACGTAGGCACGCTGTCGTGCGTGCAGAACCGCAGTCGGTGCCTCCGGAACGGAGTCCGGTTGCACCACCGCAGCGTTGACCAGTGTCGCCGACGTCACTAGCCCTCCCCAGCTCGCTCGAGTCGACGCATCCCCCGGGCACCGTACTGGCCCGTCGTTGGTACCGGCGGTGCCAGGGCACCCCGATATCTTGGCCCACCCGAAGGTCGGGCCGAAGCTTGCGACAGATTAACGTCACTTGTCGTGATCAATTCACGATGAGAAGTACAATATGGAGCCGCTGTTGAACGGTAGAACATCGGGGCGAGTCGGCGGATCATCCGAAACCCCCAAATTCACCAACTCAGCGGACGGTTGTGGGCCGCAGCGCGATCGCCTTCAGCAGGATGTCGCCGATGTTCGCAGGGTCCTCGGTCACGAAGACGCCGCCACCGGTCACCTCGGTGATCGACTCCAACTCCTCCTGACTCACTCCGTCGCCGATGCCGACATAGATCATCTGGATCGGTCGCTGCGGGTCCGCCACCTCGGCCAACTCGGCAAGCAACTGATCCTGGGTCATACCTTCGTCGTCCTCGTTCCTACCATCCGTGAACATGACCACCGAGTTGACACGCCCGGCTGCCCACTCGTCCTGCACCGCCAGATAGGCGGCCAGTGTCGTGTCGTACAGACCGGTGTTTCCATTCCGTTTCGGCACCACCTCGGCCAGGGACGCCTCGAGGGCGGACCGGCGGCTACTCAAGGGGCTGATCGGCACCAGTTCGCGCCAGTCCTGCGCCCCCTCCAGCTCAGTGGAGAAGATCCATAGACCGAGCGCCCAGGAATCGTCGAAAAGGGCGAGTCCGCGCCGAGCCGCTTCCCGGGTGACGTCGGCGCGGGTGGCCCCGCCGGCGGTCGGCACCGGGTCCAGCATCGACCCGGAGACGTCGATCACCGCCAGCATCCGGGCCGGCAGGGTGACCGAGGTCCAGCTGGCCAGCACCCGGTCGATGACGACCGGGTCGAGCCCACCGGCCGCCGTACCACCGGTCTGCGGGGTGGCTGCGGCCGGCGCGGTGCCCGCCGGGCTGGGCGCACCCTGCGGGGCGCTGAACCCGGCTCCCCAGGTGCCGTCGGCGCTGCGCAGCCCTTGGTCACCGAGGCGGTCACGGAACGGGGCCTGGCCGAGTCGGGCGAAGAATCCGGCTGCGGCGGCGGAGGTGGCCGGGTCCGCGCCGGGCAGCACGGCGTACGGGTAGTCCAGCGAGGTCGGCGCGGGTTCCAGGTACAGCGCGGCCAGCGGGATCGGCGGCTGGGTCGCGTTGTACTCGATCACGTCCTCCTCGCTCAACGCGGCGGCGCTGAGCGACGAGGCGACCGACGCCGGATCCGCCGAGCGCGGGAACCGGGCCAGCAGGTCCTCGCGCAACGCCGACCGCCCGGTCGCCAGGGCGCGCAGCGCGGCGGTCGTCGCCTGCTGGGCGTTCTCGCCGGCCTCGCTGGCGGCCGCGCCGAGGGCGAGCAGGCCGGAGAGCCCGGCCGCGTCCCGGGTCGGGTCGACGATGCCGGTACGCAGGTCGGTGCCGGTGGTGATCTGCTGCAGCAGGTCGGTCCAGGTGAGTTGCTGCTCGGGCCAGCCGAGGTTGGCCGCGACCGGTTCGGGCATGGCGACCACGACCGGGCTGCGGGCGACCGAGGCGTTGTTGTCCGGGGCGAACCCGGGTGCCAGCGAGCTCAGCCGGGCCAGCCAGGTCGACGAGTCCGGCACCCAGACGTGCGGGGCGACCGCCGTACCGCTGGCCTGGCCCACACCCGCCAGGGCGACGCCGTGCTGCCCGGCGACGACGGCGGCCACGTCGACCGGGTCGGCCGCAGCGACCTGGACCGCGACGCAGGTGTCACCGACCGCGCCGGCGTCGGTGCGCCACTCCTCGGCGGCGGCCTGCAGGGCCGGGGCGATCTCCGGCGCGGCCGAGACCACCAGCGGCAGTTCCCCGGAGCACGACGGTGCCGACAGCCGTTGGTAGCCGAACCAGACGCCGGCGACAACGACGACGAGCGCCATCGCGGCTGCGACGGCGCCCGTTGCGCTGACATGACTTCGCATCCGGTGACGGCCTGGCACGGTCCCATACTCCGGATGCATCGGCGGATCTGGTAGGTACGTTCGGACGATAGTTACGGAGGAGAAACACTTGCGCGGGATTTCGTGACTTCGCGTAGTCGGACCGTTTCCGTATGTTTCGAGGAACTGTTCGACCCACCCCTACCTCGTCAAACACCCGATCGAGGCGGGGCAGGACGAGCCGGTGAGGACTACCAGGAAACGGGCAGCACGCAGGTCGGGGTGGGTGCCGGCACCGGCGCGCCGGATGCCTGTGGCACTCCTGACTCCGGGTCGATGACATAGACGCCAATCGAATCGGAACGTTCGTTCGCCACGTACAGGTGCGGGCCGACGAGGGCGAAGTGCCGGGGCCACCGGCCGCCCGTCGCCACCTCCGTCACGTACCGCGGCTGGTCCGGCGTGGCCAGCGAGAAGACGGCGACGGTGTCCGGACCCCGGTTGGCGACGTACAGGTGACGACCGTCCGCGTCGACGGCGATCTCGGACGGCTGGACCGGTCCGTCCGCCGCGCTCGCCGCGACCCGGCTGCGCTCCGTGAGTCGCCCGGTCTCGTCGACCTGGTACGCGGTGACCGAGGCGTCCAGTTCACCGACCAGGTAGAGGTGACCGGTGCCGGGGTGCCGGGCCAGGTGCCGGGGGCCGCTGCCCGGCGTCGCCGCCAGCGCCGGGTCCGGTTCGTCGAGCCGACCGGTCGCCGGGTCGAGCAGGTAGCGGTGCACCGCGTCGGTGCCCAGGTCGACGACGAACATCCCGGTGCCGGCCGGATCCGGACTGACCATGTGCGCGTGCGGGCCGTCCTGGCGGTCGGTGCGCGGGCCGGCCCCGACATGGGTCTGCAGATCGGTACGGGCCAGCAGCTCGCCCTTGTCGGTCACCGGGTGCGCCGCCACGCTGCCGCTGACGTAGTTGACGCTGACCAGGTGCGTCCCGGTGGCGACGAACGCCAGGTGGCACGGGCTCGCCCCGCCAGTGGACTCGCTGCCCAACGCCCGCAGCCCGCCGTCATCGTCGGCCGCCCAGGCCGACACCGTGCCGTCGTCGACCTCGCTGACCGCGTAGAGCACCGGCAGCTGCGGGTGCCGGGTCAGGAAGGACGGCGACGGACACTCGGCGACCAGCACCGGTTCGTCGAGCCGACCGGAGGCCGGGTCGCGGCGCGCCAGCATCACCCCGGCCCCGTTGCCGCCGCCGTCGGCCGTGTAACAGCCGAGATAGATCTTGTCCGCCGCCGGATTCGACTGCGCTGCGCTCACCGGGCACCCTCTCCGATCTGTCAAATGTCCCGAAAATCCTATAGGATCTTTGATCAATTCTGCTGGTGCGGTCCCACCGTCCAGCGGCCCCACGACCAAGGGAGCGCCCGTGCGGCCGGCCCGCCGTCTCACTCTCACCGACGACGTGTACGGCACGATCCGGGCCCAGGTGATGGACCACGTCGTCGCCCCGGGCGCCCGGATCAACATCGACGCCCTCGCCCGCGAGCTGCAGGTCTCCCCCACTCCGGTCCGCGAGGCACTGGCCCGGCTGGAAGCCGACGGGCTGGTGCGCAAGCGACCCCTGGTCGGTTACACCGCCGCTCCCCTGCTTACCCGCGACGAGTTCGACGAACTCGTCGACATGCGGCTGATCCTGGAAACCGCCGCCGCGCGGCGGGCCGCCACCCGCGCCACCCGCACCGAGGAGTCCGCCGTGCCTGCGGGCGACCCGGCCGTACCCGCAGGCGACCCGGCCGCGACCGACCAGCTCCGCGCGGCCGCGACCCTGCCCGGACCGGTGCCCGACGCCCAGGGGTACGCGAGCATCGCAGCCTTCACCACCGCCGACGCCCGCTTCCATCAGCTGCTCGCCGAGCGCTCCGGCAACCGGATGCTGCACGACGCGATCGTGCGCCTGCGCCCCCACCTGCACCTGTTCCGTCTGCACTTCCCGCCGACGCACTACCGCACCAGCGGCGCCGAGCACCACCGCATCGTCGACGCGATCGACGCCGGCGACCCCGACCGGGCCGAGGCCGCCGTCCGCGACCACCTACTGGCCGCCCGCGAACGCCACCTGCCCTACTTCGGGCAGGGCTGACCGGTGCCGGCGCAGGGTCCGCGCCGGCTCACCCTCGTGCTGGTCCAGCCCTCGGGTGAGGTCAGCCGGTCGGGACCGGCTGGCCGCGCCGGTACGCCACGTGTTCGACCAACGCGATCAGCACCGTCTTGCCGGAGCTGCGGTTGCGCGCGTCGCAGAGCACGATCGGCACGTCCGGGTCGAGGTCCAGGGCGCGGCGCACCGAGTCGGGGCTGAACTGCTGCGCCCCTTCGAAGCAGTTGACCCCGACGACGAACGGGGTACCCCGCTGCTCGAAGTAGTCGACCGACGGGAAGCAGTCGGCCAACCGGCGGGTGTCGGCCAGCACCACGGCACCGAGCGCACCGAACGCCAACTCGTCCCAGAGGAACCAGAACCGGTCCTGGCCGGGCGTTCCGAACAGGTAGACCTGCAGGTCGTCGTTGATGGTGATCCGGCCGAAGTCCATCGCGACGGTGGTGGTGCGTTTGGCCTCGACCCCGGAGGTGTCGTCGGTGCCCACGCTGGCGCTGGTCAGCACCTCCTCGGTCTGCAACGGCCGGATCTCGCTGACCGCGCCGACCAGGGTCGTCTTGCCGACGCCGAAGCCCCCCGCGATGAGGATCTTCAGCGCGAGCGGGATGCGCCGAGCGGGCTGTTTCCGGTCAGAGCGCACGGAGTCCATTGACCACCGCCTTGAGGATGTCGTCGTGGGGGTGAGTGGCCGAAGCCGGGGGTTCGTAGAGCGCGATCAGTCGGGCGGAGTGCAGGTCGTCGAGAAGGATGCGGACCACCCCGAGCGCGAGGTCGAGGTCGGCGGCCAGGTCGGCCACGGACACCGGCTGCTGGGCGAGCCCGAGGATGCGCCGGTGCTCCGGCTGCAGCACACCGAACGTCTCCGTGCCCTCCGGCGCCGCCGCGACGACGAAGGCCAGCAGGTCGAAGGCCGGGCCGATGGGCCGCGCCCGGCCGCCGGTCACCGTGTACGGGCGGACCACCGGGCCGGCGTCGGCGTCCAGCCAGTCGTGCGGTCCCCTCGCCTCACCCCGCATCGGATTGCGCCGCAGGGGGACGCGCCGAAGCGCTGAGGTTCTGCCCGACCCGGGCGACGAGCATCGCCATCTCGTACGCGATGAGGCCGATGTCCGCGTCGGAGGCGCAGAGAACCGCCAGGCAGGCACCGTGCCCGGCGGCCGTGACGAACAGGTACGCCGACTCCATCTCGATCACCGTCTGGCGGACCGGGCCGGCGGCGAAGTGCCGGCTGGCGCCCTTGGCGAGGCTCTGGAAGCCGGCGGCCATCGCGGCCATGTGCTCGGCGTCCTCGCGGGTCAGCCCGCGCGACGCGCCCATCAGCAGCCCGTCGGCGGACAGCACCACCGCCTGCTGGGCGCTGGGCACCCGCGCCACGAGATCGTCGAGTAACCAGTCGAGGTTCAGCGCATGCCGCGTGGTGTGCACTCCTACAGCTCCCTCTCGGACGTGTCCGCCACGGCCGATGGCGGCTGCAGCACCGCTCCGGGAGGTGGCGTCGCGGTGCCCCGCGCCGGGCCGGCCGTCGCGGTCGGGGACGGGTCACCGGCCACGCTGCCGGTCACGTCGGTGTCGGCCACCAGGCCGGCGGCGCGGCGGCCCCGGGCGGTTCCGGCCTGCAGCGCCGACATCAGCGCCCGGACCTCGCCCGGCGACCGTTGCGGCGCGTCCCGGTGCGGCGGGCCGTCGGCGTCGGGCGCCTGACGGAGCTGGGGGGCGAGGCTGGACTGGCGGACCCGACGGGGCAGCCCGTCCTCGGTGGTCGACGCGGCCCCCTCGCCACGACGGGTGGGCAGGCTGACGGGCCGCCGCCGGGGGGTCAGCTCGGGTTGCGCCGTCGGCATCCCGGGCACTGCCGGGACCGTCGGTGGCGCTGCCGGCGTGGCCGGGGAGTCCGAGCTCGTCGACGGGTCCGACCCGGTCGGGGAGTCCGGCCCGGCCGGAAGGTCGGACCGGGCCGGGGCGTCGGGCAGCGCCGACAGCAGCGCGCCGAGGGTGGCCGGCGGCGCGGGTTGGTCCGCCCCGTCCGGGCCGGGCCGGACGGTGGTCAGCGCGGTCGGCGGCCGGCCGGAGGGCAGCGCCAGGACCTCCGTCTCCGGCACCACCAGCTCGGCCGGGATCAACGCCACGGCGGTGATCCCGCCGAACGGTGACGGCCGCAGCCGCACCCCGACGCCGTGCTTGGCGGCGAGCTGCGCCACGACGAACAGGCCGAGCCTGGCGCTGTTGTGCGGGTCGAAGTCCGGCGGTTGGGCCAGCCGCTGGTTCGCCTCGGTGATCGCGTCGGGTGTCATGCCCAGCCCGCGGTCCTCGACCTCGACGGCGTAGCCGTTGGGCAGGTTCTGCCCGACCACCGTCACCAGGGTCTGCGGCGGTGAGAAGGAGGTCGCGTTCTCGATCAGCTCGGCCAGCAGGTGGATGACGTCACCGACGGCCCGGCCGACCACCGCGGCCGGCTCGACGGTGGTGACGTGCACCCGGGCGTACTCCTCGACCTCGGAGACCGCACCACGGATCACGTCGATCATCGGAACCGGATTGCGCCAGCCCCGGCCGGGCGTGGCACCGGCGAGGATCACCAGATCCTCCGCGTGCCGGCGCATCCGGGTGGCCATGTGGTCGACCCGGAACAGGTCCTCGAGCTCCTCCGGGTCGGTGCTGCGCCGCTCCATCCGGTCCAGCAGGGCCAACTGCCGGTGCAGCAGCGTCTGGCTGCGGCGGGCGATGTTGAGGAACGTCTCGTTGAGACCCCGGCGCAGCGCCGCTTCCTCGACGGCGGACCGTACGGCGGTCCGCTGCACCTCGCTGAAGGCGTGACCGACCTGGCCGATCTCGTCGGTGCCGTACTCCAACGGTGGCGCCTCGGCGGCCACGTCGACGTCCTCCCCGCGACGCAGCCGGGCCACCACCGCGGGCAGCCGGTCGCCGGCCAGCTCCAGCGCGGTGGCCCGCAGCCCGGTGAGCCGGTGGATCAGGGAGCGGCCGACCCGCAGCGAGATGACCACTGCCGCGATCACCGCCGCGAGGCCGACCAGGCCGGCGGCGGCCAGCCGGGCCAGGATGGTGATGGCGGTGGGCATACTGCGTTCGGCGAGCGCATCGGCTGCCAGCAGCTCGAACTCGCGCAACTGCTGCTGGACGGATTCGTAGCTGTCGCTCCAGCGGGCCTCGTCGACCACTGTCGGGGTCGGCGCGGCACCGTCGTCCGGGGCTTCGCCCTCCGGGGTGCCGACGGGTGCGCCCTCGTCGGCGTCGTCACCCTCCGGCCCGGGCCGGTCGTTGATCAGTACGTCCTGCAGCTGGCGCAGCGCGGTGAAGTCTTCGCCGGCGGCCATCCGATGGTAGGTGGCACTGTCCGGTTCGGGCAGTTCGGCGACCGCGCGATCAAGCAGGAAACGATGGGTGGCGATGATCTGCACCAGTCGACGGTGGTCGTCGTCGCTGAGCCGCCCGGCCGCGAAGGCGCCGGCGAGAACCGCGTCCGCCCGGCCGAGAATCTCCCGGGCCTGGCCGATGTCGGTCAATGCCCGGGCCTGTCGGTTGATTTCGTTGTCCGGCAGGGAGGCCAGCGCACCGAACATCTGAAACGCGGTGTCCACGACGCCGTTGTAGAGGCCGAGGGCACCGGCCGCGTCCATTTCCCGGCGTTGCACGAAACCTCGACCGGTCGCCAGGATCTCCAGTTCAGCGAGTGTCTGCTCGATCCGGACCCGCAGGACGGACTGGTCGTCGGATGGTCCACCGTCGGTGGCGCGTCGCCGGAGGTCGGCGACCGCCGCGTCGGTGGCCTGCCATTGGGACCGCAGCGCTTCGAGGTCGCCGGCGCGCCGAGCGGTCTGCTCCTGCGCACGGGACAGGTACACCACGGAGAGCCGCCGTTCCCGCTGCAACTCGGCCACCAGGGTCTCCCCGGGCACTCCCACGTCGTCGAGGAGCGACTGGGCACCTAGCAGGCTCAGTGCCGGGCCGACGGCCAGCGAGGTCGCGAAGATCCAGAGGACGAGCAACGCCGAGATCGGGACAGCGACCAGCGCAACGATCTTGGAGCGGATCGACCAGTTGCGGGTGTTCATCAGACCTCGCCGACGCGGTGTGTGGCAGAGCTGGCGGGCGGCTGCCCGCCGATCGTTGCCGGTGAGTCGGCGATCAGTGGACGTCCGTGCCTCCGGAAGGATACGTAATTAACGGCTCAGGCACTACCAGAGGCACCGTGAGGTCGATTGTGGGCACGGAGCGTGTCGAAAGCGGCCAGGTCCGAGCGATGGCACCCTCCCGCGACCCGGCGGTACGTCGTACCTCGGGCGACGTCGGTACGCGGGTGCCGGACAAAAGTGTGACGAACCTGGATTGAGGATCCGGGTCGGGCGGGAATACCAGGGCGAGAAGGAGGAACGCCATGTCGCCCATCGAGATCATCATCACCATTGTCGTCGTCCTCGCGGTGATCGCCGCAGCTGTCGCGGTCTGGGCCCTCCTGCGCCGGCGCAACCTGCGCAGCACCTTCGGCCCGGAGTACGACCGGGCCGTCGCGGAGCAGGACAGCCGCAGCGCGGCGGAACGGGAGCTGCGGGAACGTGAACGCCGGCATGCCGAGCTGACCCTGACCCCGCTGGACCCGGCGTCCCGGGACCGGTACGCGGCCGCCTGGGAAGAGGTCCAGGCACAGTTCGTCGATGCCCCGGGGGCCGCGGTCGGCGACGCCGACGAGTTGCTCACCCGGCTTGTCGCCGAACTCGGCTACCCCACCGGCGACTACACCGAGCAGCTGGCCCACCTCTCCGTCGAACACGCCCGTACCCTCGGCCGGTACCGCGAGGCCCACGAGATCAACCTGGCCAACGAGCGGGGCGAGGCGAGCACCGAGCAGCTGCGCCAGGCCCTGGTGCACTACCGGTCGCTCTTCGCCGAACTGCTCGGCGAGCACCCTGTTCGTACCCTGACCCCCACCGAGGCAGCGACTCACTGAGGAGAACCAGCATGGCCCGCACCGACCAGTGGCACGACGAGCGTACCGAGGTCATCACCACGCCGAACAGCCCGGAGCAGGGGTCCGACGGCTACGTGGACCCCGACCGTACCCAGGTGGTGTCCGGGATCGAGGCGCCGGACCGGGACGAACCGGCCCACCACGAGCCGGTGGAACAGCCGACCGCGTTCGGCGCGGCCACCGTCGGCGGCGCGGTCGCCGCGTCGGCGATGGCCGGACCCGAGCGGTTGCACGAGCCGCGCGACCCGCGCGCCGACGACACCGTACGGATGGGTGACGGGCCGGTGGCGGACGAGACCGCGATCGGCTGGGCCGAGCCGGGCGACGCCGAGCCGGCCGACACCACGGGGCCGACCGACACCACCGAGTCCGTTGGCACCGGATCCGTCGACGCCACCGAGGCCACGGCCACCACGGGTACCGCCCCGGTGGCTGCGACCAGCTTCCTCGGAGCCGAGCAGGCGGAGGCGTTCCGGGACCGGTGGCGGGACGTGCAGCTGCGGTTCGTCGACGACCCGCAGGGTGCCGCCGGTCAGGCACGCGAGCTGGTCACCGAGGCGGTGGAGGTGCTCACCGCCGCGCTCACCGCGCAGCGCGACGGCCTCGGCGGCGACGGCACCGACGCGGACGACACCGAGCAGCTGCGGATGACCGTACGCCGCTACCGCGACCTGCTCGACCGTCTGCTGACGATCTGACCTGGGCTCACCCGCACCGAGCTGGGCTCATCCGTCGACCCGTCTGCCCGGCACCGCCCACCCGGTGGTGCCGGGCAGGCGCATATCCCCGCACCCGGCGGGTACTGCCCTCGGTGACGGCACCGACGGGAGGTGGACCATGACGGACCGCGACGACGCACTCGGCCGGGCACCGCTGGAGGAGCAGCCAGAGGTGGCCGCCGCGATCGAGGACGACACGACCGTACCGTCGCTGGTCACCGCACCCGACGACGACCAGTCCGGCCCGGATTTCCAGTCGCCGGGCGGTCCCGGCGGGCCGCCACGGGTGCGTACCGGTGCCGACCAGCCGTGGGATCCGGAGGATCTCGCGATGGCCAAGGGCGGCGACGGCACCCCCGAACAGGTGGACCTGGCCCGGCAGGAACTCGAACGCGACGGTGCGGCGGCGATCGAACGTACCGTGCCGTGAGCGCGCGCTCCGCCGGGCAGCACGGGGCGGGGCCCGGTGCCCAAGATCGGCACCGGGCCCCGCTCAGCGGGCGTGACCAGCCTTACGACAGCGGCGGGTACGCGTTCTGCATCAGCTGACGGATCTGGGCGGAGAACCAGTGCCCGGAGACCGGGGCGTTGGGCAGCGCACCGGTCGCGCTGTTGCCGTTACGTGCGTTGCCGCCGTAGGTCGGGTCGCACATCCGGTCGAAGCCCTTGCCCTCGTCGTTCGGGATCAGGGTGCTGGAGCCGTCCGACTCGCCCGGGGGCTTGATCCACACATAGGCGTCGATGCCGCTGGCCGGCGCGGCGGTGGGCCGCTCACCCAGACCGGCACCGGACTGGTTGCACCAGTTGCCCTTGTGGATCCGCCGGTCGATGCGCGACTGGTTGATCCGGGTGTTCAGATCGCTGGCATTGCTCGGGCCAGTCGGCCGGGCCGCGCCGCCCCACCCGTTGCGGGAGGTGTCGATCAGCATACCGACGCTGGAGGAGAAGCCGGCCTGCACCAGCCGCTGCCGGAACGCCTGCGCGAACGACAGTTCGTCGTTGTAAAGGTTCCAGTCGATCCAGGACGACGGGCGGGTCGTGCTGTCCACCGTGATGTACGGCTCCCGCAGCGCGGAATAGTTGGCGGTGTTCGTGATGAAGCCGTGCACGTTGGCGAAGGTCGAGCCGGAGGCCTGCGCGGCCTGAGCGATGATCTGCGCGGACGGCCCGAAGTTGTCCTCCCAGCCGATCCAGCCGTGGTGGCCGGCGTCGATGTAGTTGTAGACGTTCGGCACCGAGCCGAGCTGCGCCAGCGCGTAGCCGACACCGTTGACGTAGTTGCCGTTGGCCAGCATCACGTCGCACTCAGGGGTGGCGGTGGGGCGGCTACCCACGTTGGTCACCAGGTTCGGCAGCGAGTCGATCTCGATGACCGAGACGATCCGCAGGTTGCGGTACTCCGCCCGGTTGAGGATCGACCGGATCACGTCGATGTACTCGGTACGGTAGCGGCCGATCGCGTCCGGCGGGAGCTCGCCGTTGGAGGCCAGCGCGGCGCAGTCGCGACCGGGCAGGTTGTAGATGACGACCTGGAAGACCAACGGACGGCTGCCGTTGGCGGCGTCCTGCCGGAGCGCCTCGTTGAGGTGGTCGGCCAGGCCCATGTCACCGGTGGTCGGGCTGTTGTTGCCGTGGATCGCGCTGGTGCGGTCCAGCCACACACCGGTCGGCTGGTTCGCGATACGGCTACCGCCCGGCTCGGCCGCGACGTTGGCGCTCCAGATCGGGTTGACGTAGACGTCGGCACCGACGTACGGGTTGTCCACTCGCACGCCCGGGTTCGGCGGCGGCGAGGTGGGCGGCGCGGTGGTCGGCGGGGCCGTCGTCGGCGGCCGGGTCGTCGGCGGCGCCGTGGTCGGCGGGGCCGTCGTGGGCGGCGCGGTGGTCGGTGCGCCCGTGGTCGGGCTGGTGGTGCCGGTGCAGGCGACGCCGTTGAGCCGGAAAACGGTCGGCGCGGTGTTGGTGCCCGAGTAGCTCGCGTTGAAGCCGGGGTTCACGGTGGCGTTGGTGCCGAGGGAGCCGTTCCACGCCGCGTTGCGAAGGGTCACCCGGGTCCCGCTCTGGGTGAACTCGCTGTTCCAGGCCTGGGTGACCCGCTGGTTACCCGAGTAGTCGAACTCAAGGTTCCAGCTGCTGAGCGGGTCACCGAGGTTGGTGACGGCCAGGTTGGCGGTGAATCCGGTGTTCCACTGGTTGACCGTGTAGGTGACACGGCACCCGGCTGCGGCACTGGCCTGCGTGGCCGCGACGACGAGCACACCGGAGCCGAGCACGACCGCAGCCGCAGCGGACAGTCCGCGACGCAGCCGCGAACGCCCAGCGCCGCGTAGTGGGTTGAAGTTCATGCGGAGTTGTCTCCTCGCGACGTAACTGGTCACCGACACTGCTGGTCGGGACCGTGGTGAGGTCGGGTGCACCACCTGTCGTCACCCGGACGACTCGGCGGGCGCGATCGCCGACCGGAAATCCCGGTTGCCCTCGGCGACCCACTGTGCTTGGCTGGCTCCGCTGCGCCAATCGATCATCATCATGTCATGGGAACGCTCCCACCGCAACCGTCCGGAAACCCGATGGTGATGACCCCGCCATCTGGCATCGATCCCGACAGCAGCCGACGAACCCGGCGGAACCGATCGGGTGGTCAGCCGTCGCGGCGCGGGGCGGTGCGGCCGACAGGGGGCCACCAGCGCAGCCAGCGGTCGACCCAGCCACGACGGCGGAACCGGACGCACCGGCCCGCCGGGCACCGCGCACAGTCGGTCCCCCGCCGGTAGTGCTCGTGGGCGGCGCGCGGATGACCGCACCGGCACTCGTCAGTCCGCATCCGTGGGGGCCTCCCGTCCCATCGACCTCGGCGGTCCGGCAGTGGCGTGACCCGGGTCACTGCCCCGCCCCATGACCGAAATATCCGCCATATCAGGTTGTTGACTCCCGGTGATGGACCGCTAGTCAGTCCGGGCGGCTCGCGAACGGCCCCGCGTCGCCTGGTGTCCCGCACACCCTCCCCACCCCCCGGAGGACACCAGCATGTCCGTCTTCACCGACACCCGCCAGTCGCCACCCGACGTCGCCACCGGCGGCAGTGGCCGCCCCCCGACGGTCGGCGTGGTCGTCCCCACGCTCAACGAGGAACGCAACCTGCCGCACGTCTTCGCCCGGCTCCCCCGCGACCTGGCCGAGGTCATCGTCGTCGACGGCGGGTCGGTGGACCGCACCGTCGAGGTGGCCCGGCGACTCTGGCCGTCCGTACGCGTCGTCCAGCAGACCCGTACCGGCAAGGGCAACGCGTTGGCCTGCGGCTTCGCGGCCGCGACCACCGACATCGTGGTGATGATCGACGCCGACGGGTCGACCGACCCCGCCGAGATCCCCGCCTTCGTCGACGCGCTGCTCGCCGGCGCGGACTTCGCCAAGGGTTCCCGGTTCCGCTCCGGCGGCGGCAGCCACGACATCACCCCGCTGCGCCGGCTCGGCAACGAGGGCCTCAACGGCATCGTCAACCTGCTGTTCGGCACCCGCTTCACCGACCTGTGCTACGGCTACAACGCCTTCTGGCGCCGGGTGCTGCCGGCCCTGGAGCTGCCCGACCCGGGCACCCCGGCCCCGAGCGACGGGGCCAAGCTGTGGGGCGACGGGTTCGAGATCGAGACCCTGATCAACGTACGGGTCGCCGCGCACGGACTGCGGATCGCCGAAGTGCCCAGCGTCGAGTACCTGCGCATCCACGGCGAGAGCAACCTCAACACGGTCCGCGACGGCACCCGGGTGCTGCGCACCATCCTCAGCGAGTTCCGGCGCGAACGTCGTCGGCGGCGTACCGCGCCTGTCCCGAACGCGACCACCGCACCGGCCGTCGCCTCGATGACGGAGGAGGGCTGAGCCATGCGCACACCGACCGTCAGCGTCGTCGTACCCACCCACCACCCCGACCGGCTCGCCGGCCTGCACGCCGCCGTCGACTCGGTCCGCCGGCAGGACCCGGCCCCGAACGAGATCATCGTCGTGGTCGACCACCACCCGGCGCTCGCCGACCGGATCACCCGGGAACTGCCCGACGTCACCGTGCTCGCCAACGCCTACCAACGCGGTGTCTCCGGCAACCGCAACACCGGCGCCGAACACGCCCACGGCGAACTGGTCGTCTTCTGCGACGACGACGTCGTCGCCCACCCCGGCTGGCTCGCCGGGCTGGTCGCCGCCTTCGCCGACCCGTCGGTGATCGGCGCCGGCGGCGGCATCGCACCCGCCTGGCAGCAGCGGCAACCCGACTGGCTTCCCGACGAGTTCCGCTGGGCCGTCGGCGGCTCGTACGCCGGCCAGCCCGACCGCCCCGGCCCGGTGCGCAACGTCTGGTCCGCCAGCATGGCCGTACGCCGGACGGCGTTTCGCCAGGCCGGCGGCTTCCGCACCGGGTTCGGCAAGGTCGGCGACCGGGCCCGCCCCGAGGACACCGAACTCTGCCTGCGGA
The DNA here is from genome assembly GCF_049179175.1 of Solwaraspora sp. WMMA2101. Lineage (NCBI taxonomy): Bacteria > Bacillati > Actinomycetota > Actinomycetes > Micromonosporales > Micromonosporaceae > Solwaraspora > Solwaraspora sp. WMMA2101. Next base: position 1,616,425 of record NZ_JBMHMA010000006.1, read on the forward strand.
TGAGCGCCGTCACCGGTGGCCGGTGGTGGTACGTACCGCAGGCGGTGATCTCCCACGGCGTACCCGCCAGCCACAGCACCTTCCGGTACTTCCTGCGGCGGTGCTTCGCCGAAGGACGCGGCAAGATCGCGATGGCCGCGCTGCTCGACGGCGCGCCGAGCCTCGGCGCCGAACAGGACTACCTGCGCCGCACCCTGCCCCGGGCGCTGCGCCGCGAAGCCGGCGCGGCAGTTCGTGGTGCCGCTCGCCGGCACGCCGCCGCCCGCCGGCACGCCGCCCGGGCCGGCGCCATCCTGGCCGGTACGGCCGCCGCCGCAGCCGGCGCACTGACCGAGACCGCCGCGACCACCCGACCCATGATCGGAGCCCAGCGATGAACCCACGCATCCTGCCGCCGACCCCGGTCGCCACCCCCGGACGCATCCCGGCCACCGTCGTCGACCTGGACCTCGCCAGCCGGCTGCCCGACATCCTCGGCGTCGACGAACACGGCCGCCGGGTGGAACGCGCCTGGCTGCTCGTCCGCCAGTTCACCCAACCGATCGGCGCACTGCTGCTCGACGTACCGCCGCAGGGGCTGACCGGGACGGACCTCGCCGCCGCCATCGACCGGGAGATCCCGCCCGCGACCCGACCCGAACCCGGCTACCTGGCCCGGCGTGCCGAGGTCCTCGCCGACGCGCCGTCAATCACCGTCGTCGTCTGCACCCGGGAACGCCCCGACGGCCTGACCCGCACCCTGGACAGCGTCCTCGCCCAGCAGTACCCCCGGTTCCGGGTGCTGGTCGTGGACAACGCCCCGGTCAGCGACGGCACCACCCGGGTCACCGCCGAGGCCGCCACCCGGGCCGCCGTCGACGGGCGCGCCGAGGTCGACTACGTACGGGAGCCCCGCCCCGGGCTGTCGCACGCCCGCAACCGGGCGCTGCGCGCCGCCGGTGGCGAGATCCTCGCCTGGATCGACGACGACGAGATCGCCGACCCGCACTGGCTCGCCGAGGTCGCCCGCGCCCTCGCCGACCACCCGCAGGCCGACGTCGTCACCGGCGTGATCGTGCCGGCGCAGCTGGCCACCGACGCCCAACTGTGGTTCGAGCAGTACGGCGGCCACAGCAAGGGCCGTGGCTTCACCCCCGACGTCTTCTCCCCGGCCACCGCGCACCGGCAGAGCCCGCTCTACCCGCTGCCCCCGTTCGGCGCCGGCGGCAACATGGTCTTCCGGCCCGGCGTGCTCGAACGCATCGGCGGCTTCGACACCGCACTCGGTGCCGGCACCCCGGCGATGGGTTCGGAGGACACCCTGGCGCTGATGCAGGTGCTGCTCGCCGGCGGCACCGTCGCCTACCAGCCGAGTGCCCTGGTCTGGCACTACCACCGACCCGACCTGGCCAGCCTGCGCAATCAACTGGTCGGCTACGGCACCGGCCTCACCGCCGCCTACACCAGCCTGCTGCTGCGCGACCCGGGGCTGATCCGGCCGCTGCTGCGGCTCGCCCCGACCGCGCTGCGGGACACCTTCGGCGGTGGCGACCGGCTGGCCGGGCTGCAGGCCGACTTCCCCCGGGAACTCGTCGGCGCCAACCGGCGTGGGCTGGCCCGCGGCCCGTTCGCCTACCTGCGCAGCCGGTTGGCCGACCGGCGGCTGCGCCGCCGCCACCGGGGCATGCCGTGACCGCCGCCGTCGCGCCGACCACCGCCGTCGCGCCGACCGCCGGCACCACCGCGACGGCGGTCCGGCGGCCGGCGCTGATCCGCAGCGCCGCCGCGTTGATGACCTCCACGGTCGCCAGCGCCGGCCTCGGCTTCCTGTTCTGGGTGGTCGCCGCTCGCTGGTTCGCGCCGGAAGCGGTCGGCCGGGCGTCCGCGGCGGTGTCGGCGATGGCCCTGCTGGCCGGGCTCGCCCAACTCAACCTGATCAACCTGTACGCGCGGTTCCTACCCGGTGCAGGGCGGCACACCCGGCGACTGGTCCTCGGTGGGTACGCCGCCTCGACGGCGATGGCGGTGCTGCTCGGCACCGGTTTCCTGGCGCTCGGGCTGGGCAGCGGCATCATCGGGCCGGCACCGGCGCAGCGGCTGGTGTTCGTCGCCGCCGTCCTCGCCTCGGCGATCTTCTTCATCTCCGACGGGGTGCTCACCGCGCTGCGCCGGGCCGGCAGCGTACCGGTCAAGAACGTGATCGCCTCCAGCGCCAAACTGGCGCTGCTGCCGTTGCTCGCCGGCACCGCCGCCGGTGACGGCATGCTGCTGGCCTGGACGGCACCGATGCTGGTCACCATGCTCGGGGTCAACTGGTGGGTGCTGCGCCGGCTGGTCCCGGCCCACGCCCGGACCGCGCCGGCGGCCCCCGCCCCCGCCCGCCGGGAACTGCTCGGCTTCGCCTCCGCCGAGTACGTCAACGGGCTGCTCACCAACGCCGTCGCGTTCCTTCCGCCGGTCCTGGTGGCCGGCGCGCTGGGGGCGACCGCGAGCGCCTACTTCTACATTCCGTGGACCATCGGGGTGGCCGGCAGCACCCTGCTGTGGAACGTCGTCACCTCGTTCGTGGTGACCGCCGCCAGCGATGCATCGGCCGCCCGCGCCCATGTCAACCGGGCGTTCCTGCTGGTGGCCGCAGTGGTGGTGCCCGGCGCGGCGGTGCTGGGCACGGCCGCCGGCCCGCTGCTGGGGCTGCTCGGTGGCGAGTACGCCGCCGAGGGTGCCGCCACGCTGCGCCTGGTCGGGCTGTCCCTGCCGTTCACCGGAGTCATCCTGCTGGCCTGCGCGTTCGCGATGATGGAGAAACGGATGTGGCCGGTGGTGGGCGTGCAGTCCGCCGGCATCGCCGCATTCCTGCTGCTGAGCTGGTTCGGTTTGCCCATGGTCGGAATCATCGCGCCAGCGGCGGCGCTGTGTATGGCGCAGGCCGCAGTAGCTGTCGTGCTCCTCCCCGGCCTGGTACGCCGCTACCGGGCGACCACCGACGTAGCCGACGCCGGCACCGTCGCACCGAACTGGGCGGCACGTCCCGCCCGCACCGAGACCGCTACCACCGTCACCGGAGGTGCCGGATGACCGATCTCGCCCTGCGTCCCGTCCACCCGCCGACCGACTCGGCCGCAACCGCAACCGGCCCGGCCGGCCCTGCTGCGGCTGGCACCATCACGGGCGGCACCGCTGCAGGCGGCGTCAGCACGGCCGGCACCGCTGTGGGCGGCACCGCTGCGGGCGGCGCGGTCGGCCCGCGTACCGCCGACGACGCCGCCGCCGCACCGACCGCCGCGATGGCCGGGCAGGCGTACACCGGGCTGGCGGTCGCGGCGCTGGCACTGCTCGGACTGGCGGTCGGCGGGCCGCTGCAGGCCCCGGCGGCCGTCGCGTTCGCCGTCCTCGGGCCGGGTGCGGCCCTGCTCAGCCACCTCACCGTACGGCCGACAGCGACCCGCTGGGCGCTGACCGTACTGGCCAGCCTCGCCGGGTACGCCGCCGTGGCCACCGGGTCGGTCTGGGTCGGCTGGTGGCAGCCGCAGGCGACGGTCGCGGCGCTGGCCGCGGCGGTCGCGGTCGCCTGCGTGACGGCGCTGGCCCGGATCCGCCGACAGCGGGCGGCCGGCCGCCTCACCTCGCGCGTGGCCCGATTGGCGGCCGGCGGCCCCGTGCCTCGGTCGGCAGCCGCCGTACGGCCGTTGCCGGCGCACGCACGGCCGTTGCTGGCGCACGTGGCGGTGCTCGGCATCGCCGTCGCCCTGTGGTTGATCGCCCTGACCCGTACCGACCTGGGCGAGGTGGGCGGTTTCGGGCTACTCGGCACCATCAGCCCGGTGTGGGTCGCTGCGCTGGCGGTGACCGTCGGCGGGTTCGTCACCGCCCTCGCCGGCCTGCGCCGCGACACCGGCCTGCGCCGCCAAACCGAGCTGCGTGGCGACACCGGGCGGGGCGTGGCGGCGGCCGGCTACCTGGTGGCGCTGGTCGCGCTGCTGCACGGCACGACTCCGCTGCTGCTCGACGAGCCGCAGTACGCCTGGACGTACAAGCACCTCGGGGTGATCGAGTACCTCGCCGCCGGCAACCCGGTCGGCGCCGCCCAGGACATCTACCAGCAGTGGCCGGCCCTGTTCGCCGGTGCCGCCCAGCTCGGCGCGGTCGGCGGGATCGCGCCGGCGACGCTGGCCGACTGGTCGCCGGTCTTCTTCAACCTGGCCGCCGCCCCGGTGCTGTACGCCATCGCCCGGACCCTCTCCGGTGACCGGCGGGTGGCGTACCTGACCGTCTTCGGTTTCGTCGCCGTCAACTGGATCGAGGAGGACTACCTCTCCCCGCAGGCCCTCGGTTTCCTGCTCAGCCTCGGTGTCCTGCTGGTCGTGCTGACCTGGCTGCGCACGCCGGGCGACGGGACAGGGCGTCAGGGCGGTGGGACAGGGCGGCCGGGTCAGGGCCGTCGGGTGCCGGTCGTACCCGTGCTCGGGGTGCTCGCGCTGCTCGCGGTGCTCACCGCCGCCCACCAGCTGTCGCCGTACCTGGTGGTGGCGCAGGTCGCCGTACTCGCCGTGCTGCGGCTGATCCGGCCCCGGTGGCTGCCGCTGGCGATGGGCGTGATCGTGGTCGGCTACCTGCTGCCCCGGTTCGGGTTCGTGTCGGAGTCGTTCGGGGTCTTCGACGGGTTCGACATCTTCTCCAACGCGGCCGGCAACGCCGACGGCTGGGGCTCCACCGGGCAGGCGTTCTCGGCGATCGTGGTCCGCACGTTGGCGCTGTCGGTGTGGGCGCTGACCGCGCTCGCGGTGCTGTCGTACCGGCGGCGGCTACGGACCGTGCTGGTGCCGGCGTTGCTGGCGGCCACACCGTTCGTCCTGATCGCCGGGCAGAGCTACGGCGGCGAGGCGATCTACCGGGTGTTCCTGTTCTCGGCACCGTGGTGCGCGTACCTGATCGCCAAGGCACTGGTGGACCGGGCCGACCAGTGCGCCCACCGCCTGGCTGGTCGCGCCGGGGCGGCGCCGGGCCGACGGTGGCTGGGCCCGGTCGCGGCGGTGACGTTGGCGGTGGCCCTCACCGGTTTCGCGCTGGCCACCGTGCAGGGCCGGCACGGTCAGCTCGTGGTGGACCGGCAGACCTCCGACGAGGTCGCCGCCGCCCGCCAGCTGTACGCCACCGCCGAGCCGGGTGCCACGATCGCCGTCGCGACGTCGAACTTCCCGAGCCGGCTGACGGCGGCGTACCCCGAATTCAACACCGACGTGCCGGCCGGCGAGCCGGACCTGGTGGTCGGTGCGCAGCTCCGTGGCGCCGCACTGGACGGCGAGCACCTGCCGACGATCGAGGAGTTCCTCCGGTCGTTCGACGGTGCACCGGCGTACCTGGTGGTCAGTGACGGGATGCGGCGCCAGGCGGACTACTTCGGGTACTTCCCGCCCGGGTCGCTGGACCGCCTCGAGCAGCTGCTCGACGGCAGGGACGGCTGGTCGGTGTTCCAGCGCAGCGCCGACGTCACCGTCTACCGCTACACCGGCTGACGCACCGCCCCGCCACCCTCACCTCACCCCCAAGATCCCGGCGATCTTGCAGAAATCGCGAGCATATGTCCATGATGTCCATCGATAAGTGCAAGATCGCGGGGATCTTGGGTCAGGCGGGGGCGTAGATGGCGACCCAGTCGACCTGCAGGTTCACCACGTCCGGGGTGGTCTCATCGGGGCAGGCCTCCCAGGTGTGGCCGCAGTACCAGGCCTGGGACTGCAACGCCAGCGCCATCGGCTCACTTGGCACCACGTCGCCGGTGAGCGTCGCCCACGGCGCACCGTCAAGGGTGTAGACCAGCTTGCCCGGGGTCCACTCCAGCCCGACGGTGTGCCAGCGGGTGAAGTCCCCGGGGACGCTGCGTTCGACCGGCGCACCGGTGACCGGGTGCAGGACGCCGTACATCCGGTCCCGGCCCTTGCCGTTGTCCTCGGCGATGTCGATCTCCGGCGGGTAGACGTTGTCGCCCGGCCAGAGCAGCAGGGCGTACGCGATCCCGGTGCCCTGGTCCATCCGGAACCGGATGTCGTAGCGGCCGTAGGTGCGGGTCAGCGCCCACCGGTTGGAGATGCCGCCGGTGACGTAGAGGTTGTCCCGGTCGGCCTCCCGCCAGCCGCCGATGGTCAGCATCCCACCGCCGACCGAGACGTGGCCAGGGTCGAACCAGCCGCCCGGGTCACCGTCAGGTTGGCCGGAGTAGGCGAACCAGTCGTCGCTCAACGCACTGCCGGTGAAGTCGTCGACGAAGATCTGCCGCCAGCCGGGCAGGTCGCCACGGGGCAGGGCCACTCCGGACGGGTTCATCGTGCCGGCTCCTTGCGACGCGGTGGGCGGTGGACCGGCCGGCGGCACGCCCGTACCGTCGGTCCGGGGGTCGTCGGCGGGCCCGGTGCCGTGCCGCAGCAGCGGCACCGCGACGCCGAGAGTCAGCACCACGGCGGCGAGCAGCACGGCGACGGCCAGCGGGGCCGCGCGCCGCGGCCATGGTCGCCGCCGCCAGCCCGGTCGCCGCCAGCCCGGTCGGTCGCCGGTCACGTCAACTGCCGGCCGGCCCGCCGGGCGACCCGCCGGGTGAGCCGCCACGCCGGCTGCGCCAGCCGCTTGGCCTGCGGCACCATCCGGGGACCGCCGGTGCGGACCAGGTCGAGCAACGCGGCGGCGTCATGGTCGTCGGTGGGCAGCAACCGGGGTACGGCGAGCCGCCGGTCGCCGCGCCGGTAACGGCGTCGGCCGACCTCGCAGGCGTTGTCGTGCCCCGCGCGGCGGACCGCTGCCCGGACCCGCCAGTCGTGGTAGCCGTGCGGGTAGCAGAACGACCGGACCGGCCGGCCGATGTGCTGTTCGAGCCGGTCCCTGGCCATGGTGATCTCGGCGGCGGCCCGCTGCGGGGGCAGTACGTCGAGCGGGTGGTGCCACCACCCGTGCGAGCCGATCTCCACCCGCCCGGAATCGGCCACCTCGGTCAGTTGCGCCCAGTCCAACAGTGGCCCGAAGTCGGCGGCCCACCGTCCCAGCCAGTCGGCGGACTCCCCCAGGTGCCCCACCGACGGGTACAGCGTGGCGCTGGCGCCGGCGGCGTCGAGCAACGGCAACGCGCGGGTGAGAAAGTCGGCGTACCCGTCGTCGAAGGTGAGGGCGACCAGCGGCGGACCCGGCGGGTCGCGGTCGCGGTCGCGGTCCGCGGCGGCGTCGGCGTCGAGCTGATCGAGCGCGGCGCTGAGGCCGACCATCCGGTACCCGGCGTCGGCGAGCGCGGCGAGCTGTTCGGCGAACCGGGTCGGCCCGACGGCGAGCGACCGCAGCGGGCCGGAGTCGATCACCGAGATCGAGTGGTACATCAGCACCGGCAGGGCGGTGACCGTCGGCGCGCCGGAGGCCGTCATCCCAGGGGTCTACCCGCTGTGCGGGGGACAAACACGGTACGGAAGGAAGCGCCGGCTGCGGATGCCCTGGTGGGGGTCGGAGTTCGCCAGGGCACCCGCAGCCGGTGGTAGCCACCGAGAATTCCGGGATCTGAGCCGGTACTTTCGGCTACTTGTCGCAAAGATTACGGCTCCAGGATGGAGCGGTCAACCAGTACGGGTGTGCCGGCACGACCGGTACGGGTGTGCCGGCGTCACCGGCCGGGCGGGACCGCCATCGCCAACGTCGCGCGTACCGCGTCGTACGCCGGTTTCGGCTGGTACTGCTCGTCGTAGATGTTGGCCGCGCCTTCGCCTTCGAACCAGTCGGGCACCCAGGAGTACTTGTCGGTGACGCCCCAGAAGGTGAACGAGTGGCACCGGGTGGCCAGCAGGCAGCCCTGCAGCAGGGTGTTGAAGCCCTGCGCCTGGGCCTGCAACTTGAACACGTCGGTCGGCATCGGCATCCGCACGTCGGCCTCGGTGACGGCGGTCTCCAACCCGAGCGCCTCGAAACGGCGCAGGTTCTCGGCGACGGCGGTCGCCGGCCAGAAGCCGTACTGGGCGCCGAGGCGGCCCTGGATCCCCATGCCGTGCACCGGAACCTTCTGCCGACGCAGCTCGCGGACCAGGTCGTAGTAGGCGGTGCTCTTGGCGCTGATCCCCTCCACGTTGTAGTCGTTGAGGAACAGCTTGGCGGCCGGGTCGGCCCGGTGCGCCCAACGGAACGCGTCGGCGATGTACGACGGGCCCAGTTCGCGCAGCCAGATGGTGTCGCGCAGGTCGGCGTTGTCGTCGAAGATCTCGTTGGCCACGTCCCACTGGTGGATACGGCCCTTGAAGTGGCGGACGGTGTCGGTGATGTGGTCACGCAGGATCTGCCGCAGTTCGGTCGGGCCGATCTCACCCGACTCGACGCCCTCGGTGAGCCAGGCCGGGTTCTGGTTGTGCCAGACCAGGACGTGGCCGCGGACCACCTGCTTGTTGCGGGCGGCGAAGTCGACCAGTTCGTCGGCGGGTCCGTAGTCGCGCTCGCCGCGGACCGGCTCCAGGGTCTCCCACTTCATGACGTTCTCGGCGGTGACACTGGAGAACTGGGCGGCGATCGTGTCGCGGTAGGTGTCGTCCTCGGCGAGCGCGGTCATGTCGACCGCCGCACCGACCTGCAGCTTGTTCCATTTCGCCAGGTCACGCAGGGTCTGCTTGCCGACAGGCGTACCGCCGGTCGGCGGGCCGGCGCCGGGCCGACCAGGGTGGGCGAGAGCAGCGGCACCAGCACCGATCGTGGCCATCATCGCCACGGAGAGTGCACTGGCGGCGAATACACGGGTCGCCTTCATGGCATCCTTCCGGTGGACTGCATGGCGGAAGCGCCGGGGCACACGGGAGCATCAACCCGGGACGAGCGACCGAAACACTCCCGCAAGGATCACGAGTATTTCCGGAACACTTCCGTAAGTTGATGGAAACCTATGGCCAGGCGATGCCATAGTCAACCCTCGATGCCAAGGGGTCAGGGGGGTGGCCCTGCGTCAGTCGACCCAGCCGCACTTGCGGGAGAACCGCAGCAGATGGGCCCGCAGCTCGACGATCTGCCCGCCGGTCAGGTACGGAGCATCCGACAGCAACAGCTCGGTGATCCGCTGCAGGTACTCCGGCTCCGAAAAGATCTCGCACAGCTCGTCGTCGCCGCCCTCGGCGGACGACGCCGATGTCCGGGCCACGGTCGGCGTCACCGACCCGCCGTCCTCGACGATCTCCACGTCGTACGCCTTCGGACCCCGACCACCGTCGATCACCTTGAACGACACCCGGGTGCCGGTCGCGACCCGGATGCCCCGCTGGGTCAACTCACCAGCGTGCACGAAGACGTCGTCTCCGCCGTCGTCCGGAGCGATGAAACCGTAGCCCCGGCCTTCGTCGAACCGCACCACCCTGCCGACACCCATGAGGAACCCCTCCTACCGACCCATCCGCACCACGACCGCTACCACACGTACCTGGCACCATACCAGCGAGGGGTACGGTGCCAGGCACATGCGGTCACATCGACGGATGCCCGGTCAGGTCGGTGTGCACCGCGGGGTGGGCGTGCTGTTGGTGCCGGTGAACGAGGCCAGGAAGCCGAAGCTGGTGTTCGCACCGGCGGCGAGAGCGCCGTTGTAGGACACGTTGCGGGCGGTCACCGACGATCCCTGACTGGTGACCGTCGCGTTCCACGCCTGGCTGACCGTCTGCCCGTTGGCGAACGTCCAGGTCACCGTCCAGCCGCTGATCGCCGCCGCGCCGGCGGTGACCCGTACCTCACCCTGGAAACCGCCCGGCCACTGGCTGGTCACCGTGTAGGTCGCCGTACAGCCGGTGTTGCCCGGCGGCGGTGTCGTCGGCGGCGCCGTGGTCGGTGGCGGCGTGGTCGGTGGCGGTGTGGTCGGCGGCGGCGTGGTCGGTGGCGGTGTGGTCGGCGGCGGTGTGGTCGGCGGCGGTGTGGTCGTCGGGCCGCCCCAGCCGGAGGTGGTGTCGAGCCAGGCGGCGCGGCGCAGCATCCAGTCCCGCAGGTACTGGATCTGACCCTGCCAGGTCGGCGAGGTCGGCGTGATGAAAGGGCCGATCATCCGGGTGGATAGGTTCGGCCACCGCTGGAAGTTGCGTTGCGCCCCGTTCGTCAGCGGTGCGGCGAGGGAGTCGATCCGGGCCTGCAGCGAGGCGTCCGACAGCAGTCCGCGGCGCAGTGACTGCCAGCGCAGCCGGACGTCGTTGACGAAGGCGGGGTCGCGCATCAACTGGTTGAACCAGTCGTTCGCCACCGGCTGACGGATCTGCTGGTACTGCCAGCCGGCAGTCTGGTCGTTCTGGAAGTAGCCGCCGACACCGAATGTCAGGTCGTAGTCCCACAGCGGTCCGGCAAAGATCGGCGTGTCCCGGTCCTTGTAGAAATAGGCGCTGCGGATGTAGGCGTCCATCTCCCGACTCAGCTCGTTGAGGATCATCTGGTCGACGAACGACGGAACGTCGATGTACGCCCGGTAGCCGGTGACCGGATCGGCGAAGTTCGGCGCTCGCAGGACGTTGTGGAACTCCTGGATATGGTTGCGCAGCCAGTCGCGCTGTTCCGGCTGCAGCGGATCCGGATCGGCGACCTCAAGGTAGTTCCAGCAGGTGTTGGTCGGCCCGGTGCAGGGCAGGATCGGTTCCTCGGCGGCCATCCACTCGAACTTCCAGATGTAGCCGCCGGTGATCTTCGGCAGCGTCCGGTCGTCCTCGTCCAACTGCTTCAGATCGAGCCGCTCCTTCGCGTTCTTGATCGTCTCGACGAGCATGTAGACGCCCATGTAGTCGTCGTTGCCGACCGGGGTCGCGTCGGTGTTGCGATAGAACTCGACGAACCGGTAGCGCTGGGCGTGGATCCCCGTCTCCCGACCGAGGTCGTAGACGAGCGCCTCACGGATCAGCGACTTGTCGGGGAACGGTCCGCGCAGCACCCAGTCCGACTGGGCGGGCATGCCGAGCACCGGGTAGTCGGCATCGTCGTCGTTGTCCCAGAACTCGACCCGGTACGAGGTCTTCTCGAACGTCGAGGACGACTGCCCGCGCAGCCGGAACCCGGCCCGGATGGCGACCGTCGGGGTGCCGGTCAACGAGGTGGTTCCGCCGGCCGGGTCGAAGATCATCAGAGCGGAGTCGAAGTACTCCCGGTCGGGCCGGCCGGCACCGTACGAATCGATCACGACCACCGGCAGGTCATGGCTGATGGTGACAGTCCGGGCGACGTACATGGCGGTGCCCGGCGCTCCGGCGGCCGCGCCGCCCGCGAACGCCTGGGCACGCAGCTGGGTGGTACGGGTGAACCGCAACGGCGTACCGGAGTAGAGGCTGGACTGTACGGTCGGCAGTTGACCGTTGGTGGTGTAGCGGATCTGCGCACCGGCGACCGTGGTGCTCAGCGCGACGGAGATCTCGTTCTGGAAGGTGCCGCTGGGCACCGAGAAGACGATGTCGCCGACCAGTTCGTCGGCGGCCTCGGCGGCGGCCAGCTCATCGGCGGCGGTGCGCGCGGTGGCGACCAGTTCGTCGGCCGCGCTGGCCTCGGCGGCGGAGCGGTCGGAGCCGGCGACCGGTTCCGCGCCGCCGGTGGTGAGTGGGAGACGAGCAGCCCGGCGACGAGGGTGGCCGCGGCGGCGGCTCCCACCGCGCGGACGGCCGCCGTCGCTGTCCCGGTGTTACGGGCGGTCAGACGCACGATGCCTCCTGTTCGATTCGACGTACCAGGGTCGGCACCGGGTGCGGCGACGGACCCGACGGCCGGTCGGACGCCGCAGCGGTGTCGCAGAAGTGCCGGCGCAGGGTGCGCCGCCACGGGCCGTCCGGCAGGTCCGGCCGCAGCGCGGCGAGGCCGGTGGCGTACTTGGAGATGCGGATCGGGCGGATGCCCCGGTGCCACAGCAGCCGGTCCACGGCGGCGGCCGCCGCGCTCGACTTGGTCTCCACGACGGCGACCTCGGGCAGCGCCAGGCTGGTCGGCCCGCACTGCCAGCGCAGCTCGGTGTCGATGGTGACCCGGCTGACGGTGGCCGGCAGCAGCAGCGTGCTGCGCCGGTAGGTGGTGACCAGGGTCGGGGTGAGGTCGCCCTCGGCGGTGATCGTCTCGCGGGTGAGCACCTCGTCGACGAAGGCGCGACCGGGTTGGACCGAGCCACGGTCCGACGACCGGTACGGCAGCCGGTGCTTGGTGATGCTGTCCCGGGCACCGTTGATCTTGACTTCCAGCCAGCAGTCGTCGGAGTCCAGGTAGGTCCGGGTGCGCACCTTGAAGCGCCGCCGGCGCCGGTACGCGGCACAGTGGTAGCTGGCCAGCCTCGGGGTGTCGAAGTAGACCGACTCGTAGCGGAACGACCGGTCACCGTCGATGTCCAGCACCCTGGTGTCGGCGTCCAGCTGGCTCAGCAGCGCCGGCAGGGTGGCCAGCGGGACGACGTACATGCGGTCCACTCTGGCCTGCAGGGCGGCGCACTCGACGAGTTCGGGCAGGCCGATCGGGGTCAGTTCGCCGAGCACGGCGACGATCGCCAGGTTGGTCATCGGGTCGCTCCCGCCGGTGCCGGGCTGCCGGTCGCGGTCGGCGCGGTCCGCCGGCCGGCGAGCGAGTACCGCACGTCCACGATCGTGGTCTCGTTGACCAGGTCGAGCCGCTGGATCGTGGCGGCGTGCACCCGGGCGCCGAGCAGTTGCTCCAGATGGGCGACGAGGGCCACCTGATCGGTGACGGCCGAGTCGAGCACCATGATCTGGTGCCGGTAGTGCCTGAGCAGCCGGGGATGGTCGCCGAGGAACATGACGGTGACGATGAGCGCCATCAGGCCGGCGCTGAGCCAGATCGAGGTGGTGCTCAGCGCGCCGAGGATGCCCAGCGCCAGGGCGGAGAAGTAGTAGGCCACCTCGTGCTGGTCCAGCTCCGTCGAGCGCAGCCGGATGATCGACAGTACGCCGAACAGCGCCAGCCCCAGGCCGAGTCCGGCACCGACGTTGCTGGCGCTCAGGGCGCTGGCGACGGCGAGTACGCCGACGTTGACGCCGAGGTAGGCCACGACGAGGTCCCGTCGACGGTGGCGCGGGAAGTACAGCCCGAAGACGAGCAGCGCCACCGCGCCGATGTCGATCGCGAACAGGACGAGCTGCGTCATCTCGTTCGTTCCTCCTGGGGTCACCGTCGAGGGGGCGGCGGCGGATCGGCGCATGCGGCAGCGCATTTGCGCGTACGGCAGCCGAACACCCTCAAAACTTCCGGTAAACTTTCGGGAACTCTTCCGAAACGGTAGGCATGACATTGATTTACGTCAACGCCTTAGGTCAGGTGTGACCCGATCCGCGCCTGCCCCGCTGCGGTCACCAGCTCGACCACCGTCAGGTGCACACCGCCGTCGCCGCCGGCCCCGGCCGGCAGACCGGTGGGCGGATCATCCCGCCCACCCCGCCGACGTTACTGGTGGACGTACCCTGCGGGTGCCGGCACACCCACCCCGACGCCCCGGACGACACCCTCGGCTGCGGCGTCAGCTTCCGGATCGAGATCATCCTGGGATCCGCGTCGTGACCACCGACCCGGCACCGGCCGAGCCGGAAGCGTCGGCGGCGGTCGGGCCGGAGGGGTCGGATGTGGCGCGGTTCCGGCTGCCGGCGGCCGCGCCCGAGCCGGTCAGCGACGCCGAACGCGCGGCGTTCGCGCAGCTCGCCCGCGAATCACTACCGGCGGTACGGGCCAGCGCCCAGTCCTGGCGCAACGGGCTGACCGCCCTGGTCAGCCTGGCCGCCGCCGGAGTCTTCGTACAGGGCCGCTCTGCCACCGCCGACCTGACGACGACCTGGCGTGGGGTGGTCACCGTACTGATCGGCGGCGGTCTGGTCGCCGCCGGTGTCGGCCTCTGGTACGCCCTCGCCGCCGAGGCCGGTGGCCGGGCGGCCCCGCTGACGCTGACCGACATCCACGCCCGGCACGCCTCGGTCGAGGCGTACCAGGTGGCACTGGCCAACCGGGCGGCCGGCCGGCTGCACCGGGCCCGGATCGCCCTCGGGTGTCGCTGGCGGTGCTGATCGCCGGCGCCCTGGTCACCTGGTGGGCCCCGGCCACCCCGGCGTCGACCCCGCCCGCAACGCCCGCCGCCGGGCAGGTCAGCGATCAGGCGCCGCAGACCGCCGGGTAGTTGTCAGCACCCGCTGTCCCACGTGACTTGTCTACTCCGCGTAGCAGGGCGACTCATGCGGCGGCTCCTTTGGGTGTTCCGTACGGTCCGCCGACTTCAGTGAGGATGCGTTCGGCCAGCGCCGCGAAATCGTTAGCCGCGGCTCTGACTGCCGCTTGATGCCCACCGAATGCGCCATCGGCTGGTTTAAGCGCGAAAACCGGTTTGTGAGCCTCGTACGACAACGGCATCAGACTGCGATAGTGCTTGAGCTGGGCAAGACAGTACGGATCCCCGTCCACCGAGGGGGCAGGTTCGCTTATGTCGAGAACGGATGTCCGGTACACCTCTGGGATCCGGGCCATCCACCGCTGATAAGCCTGAACCGGCTGGCCGAGCCGTACGCCGTGGCCCAGCACTACGTAGCCGGCCGGGGTCATCTGACCAGCTGGCAACTTCAGTTCGGCATCCGGGTTGCGCGGGAGACGTGCCCGCCATTCGGCGCGCCAGTTCCGCAGTGCCGGGCCGAGGTTCTGCAGGCCCTGCACGCTGAACAGGTCGGGTGCCAACGGGATCACGACATGATCGGCCGAGATCAACGCAGCTCGGTTGATCGCACCAAGGTTGGGGCCGACGTCGACGAGCACCACATCGGCTTCGGTCCGTCGGCTGGCCCGATCGAGCAGCCGCCAGAAGGCGGAGATGACCCGAAAGGCCCGCTCCTTGCCGTCCAGGCAGTCCGGCCACTGGTTGGACAGCTCGTCCTCGAACTTGGACAAGGTCAGATCGCCGGGGAGCAGGTGCAGCCGGTCATCGACGGCTACGAGGGACGGATCAGCGATGTCACCCAGGCCACGAATCAGCGGAGAAAGGCTGCCGTACACGGTATGGCCGCGTTCGGTGAGTGCCTTGCCGGCGGGCCACAGCTCGACCAACTGTTCCTCGTCCAGGAAGTTGGCCGTCAGGTTCGCCTGCGGGTCCAAGTCGGCGGCGACCACCCGCAAGCCCTTTCCCGCCATCATCCACGCCAGGTGGTAGACCAGCGACGTCTTACCGACGCCACCCTTGTTGTTGAAAAAGGCAATCACCGGTGCGGTCATCGCGCCTCCCTGATGATGACGCCAACGTACGAGGGGTCCGGGGTGAACTCAGGTCGGGGGTTTCCGTTGTCCGACAGTGTGCGCCGGGCGATCTCCAGGCCCGCTCCGAACTTCTGTACGTACCCGAGGCCGGCCGCCGCTTCGGCGAGGATGGGATTACGGTAGTCAGTGACGCCCGGCCGGCCGAAGTTCTCCACGGTGACAGCGCCATAGGGGCCGCCCGGCGAGTAGACCTCGACCCGGTCGTCGTACCAGGTGATCCGCACCGGCGAATTGGTGCCCTCGTAGTTGCGGTGCAGCACCGCATTTCGGGTGAGCTGCTGCAACGCCGCCAAGGGGTAGTCCGCCCGGCGGGCATCGCGCAGGGTCTCGCCGATCTGCACAGATATATGAATGTTCAACTTGATCAGCTCGTCGAGTTCGCGCAGCAGGTCCGGCAGTGCGCCGCTGAGCCGGCGTTCGCTGCTGATCGGAGCGCTCAGGTCGCCGCCCTGCACTCGGAGGAACTGGATGTACGCCCCCGGTAAAAGACGGGTCGGCTCCACGCCAAGGATCAGCAGACCGGCGTTGGTTGGCACGCCCTCTACAGTCGCCAGCCGCAGTGACGCCAGCCGCTGCTCGATGGTCCGGCCATTGGCCGCAAGCACGTCCTGCGGCAGGACGCTTGGCAGGTATTCGCGCTCGAATAGCGTCAGATCAAGGTCATCCAGGGCGGCACCGACTGCGGGGCGACTATCGAATGGCAGGTCGGCAGCGCGCTTACGCTCGGCAAGCCGGCGCTCCTCGTCCGCGGTGGCGATCGCCCGACGCGGTCCCACCCTGATCCACACCTGGCCATTGAACCGCACCGGCGGGCTGGGGCTAGGTTCCACCTCGACCACGGCCACCGCCTGACCGTCGACCTCCAGCCTCCGAACGCTCATGATCGGTGGTGGCAGGATTCGGCCCTGTCCCCGCAGGTCTGCGAGCTCCTGCAGCAGCCGGTCGGTGACGCTCAACCCGGCGGGCCGGCCGGCATCGGTCGCGCCGATGAAAAGCACACCGGAACCACGGTGGTCGGGCAGATCGTTGGCGAACGCACAGATGGCCTGGCAGGCCCGGTCCTTGGTTTCGGCCGTCCTCAGCGACTCCTTACGCTCGACCTGGTCGCTCTCCAGATCGGCGAGCAGCCGCAAAAGTTCGTCCGTGCTTCGCGCCATGTCGGTGAGCCTGCCTTACCTAGCGGCCCGGCTGCCACGCCGGACGGGTTGCGGGTGGGCTGGCCCGGCAAGCCACACGCCAGGCCTCCCCGCTTGGTTGCAGTGCTTCATCTTGCCAAACATCGGCGCAGGTAGTGGTAACGACTCAGCCGGTGCTAACAGCAGGTGACTCTGCTCGAAGAACGGGTGCCCGCAGGGCATACCTGCGCGGGTCTACCTAGCGACGCGGGCACGGTCAGCGGCGTACAGCTCGGTTGAGCCGCTGACCTGACCGATCACTCGGTGTCATGCAACTCTGGTCGGTGCTGCTTGATCCACCGCTCGACGTCCTCGGTGCGCCAGATCCGGCCCACTGACAGCACCACCACCGGGTCCGGGAACGACTTCGAGTTGGTGATCTGGTAGGCGCGGGTACGCGAGACGCCGAGCATCTCCTGCACCTCCTGGCTCGCCATCAGACGAAGCTCTCCCATACCGCCACGGTAAGAGCATGCGAACTGAACATATGTTCTCTGATCAGATGCACTCTTCAGATGCTCCGGGCATGTAAACTCATCATCCGAGTAGCACTCGACGTTCGGGGAGGAAGTCGTGGAGCAGCGGAGCAGGCGAGGGCGGGTGGTGCCTCGGCAGGGCCCACTCGTGGAGCCGTGGCAGGTCAGGGCGATGCAGTTCGACACCCGGTGGCGTGGGCTGGACCCGGCGGCGGTGTACGCGTACCTGCGGCAGGTCGCCGACGAGCTGGACCGACTCACCCGCCAGGCCGCCGTCGACCGGGCCGAAGCCGACCGGTGCCGCGAAGGACTGCGGCAGTGGCGGCAACGGCACATCGGCTGCCGGTTCAACGACCCGCCCGCCAGCGCTACCGCTCGGAGCACCAGCGCCAGACCGGCGGCGACGGAGGCCACTGGTGAGCAACGAACCGCGCTGGACCATCCACCTGCCGACCCGGCTCACCAGCATCGAAGCCGCCGCCGGGTGAGGCGGCCCGGCCGCACGCCCAGCGGAAAGAAGGTGGTCGACGTGGTCCAGGCTGCGATGGTGCGGCGGGCGGCCGCCGCTCGTGCCACGACCAACGCGGGTGCCTGGGGCCCGGCGATGGCGGCGGCCGGCACCCTGGCCGCTGTGCTAGTCCTGGCCCGCCAGGCCCGTCCCGTCGTCGAGGCCGCCGCCTGGTCGTGGCGCTTCGCCGAGCAGGCCCCGACCACCATCATCGGCCCCATCGGCACCGCCCGGCTGGCCGGCTGGGCGCTGCTGGTCGCGGCACTGGTCGCCGGCTGGCGTACGGCCGCCGCGATCGGGGCGGGCGCCGCCGTACTGGCCGAGCTGGCGGTGCTGGCCACCGGGGTACGCGACCATGCAGCACCCGGTTGGCACCTCCTGCTCGCCGTGGTCGTCGCCGTCCCGCTGTGCGGGTCACTGCTGCTTGCCGCCCGTGATGGCTGCGAGCAGCGACCGCTTCCGGGACGGTTCTGGGCCGCAGCGGCCGCGATGGGGCTGTGTGCATCGCTCAGCGCCGCTGGCGCGCCGCTGGTGGCGGATCGTTTCGGCAACACCGTGGCGATCAGCACCATTCCAGTGGCGCGCATCGGGTTTGGCGCTCTGGCCGTGGTGGCGCTGTTCAGTCTCGTCGCGGTACTGGCGCTGCCGGTTGCCGTACGCCGCCGGGCGGTGGTGCTGCTGGCAGCCGTGGCTGCGTTGCTGGCCACGACGCAGCTCGGCTATGACGAGGCGTTCATGTCAATGCTCGACTACCCGGTCCTGCGCGACCAGCCAGCCATGGCGTTGGCGCTGGCCGCCGTGGCAGCGACCGTGGCGCTGACGCTCGGCACGCTCGCGGTGCTCTTTCTTCCACGCCTCCGACTTCCACGGTAGTGTGGATGTCATGGTGGCGGTACATGAGGAAGTGCCGTTCAGCGAATTCCTGCATCGGCCTGGCGCCGCCGCGGAACGGCTGAACGAGGTTCGTACGTTGCGGCTGCGTCGTCGCGACGCGGACGACTTGGCCCTTGTCCGCGCCGACCAGGTCGAACGAGAGGCCATCGTCGTCGACTTCACCGCCCGTCTGCTGGCGGGCCTGGTTCGTTCCGGGTCGGTCGAGGCTGTCCGGCGGGTCCTTCAGGAGGCGCTGCCCTGGGTGACGTTCCTCCCGGAGGGCGACGTCGACGAACTGCTCTCGGAACTGATCACCGTGGCCCAAGGCGCGGCCTCGCTGGAGAATCTGTCCCCGATCGCCACCCTGCTCGGGCAGTGGCGGCACACGGCGGAGATCTACAGCGACCCGGCCCTGCTGGAGATCATCAACCGAGAACCGGACGGCGACCTGGGTATGGTCGACCCGCCCGAAGAGCGACAATGAGTCCCAAGCGAGGCGACCGGGCAGCACCTCCAGCTGTCGGGACCGAGTACGAGTTGCGCTTCGCCACCTCCTCGGCCGCCGACGGCTGGGAGACGCTCGCCCGGCAAGCTGCGGCGAACCTTCGGCGGGCCTACGACACCATCCGGGCGCAGCCGCGTGCCCGGCAGTCGACCGAACGGCATCACCGGCTGAAGGGCTCCCTGGCCACAGGCAGTTGGAAGGGACAGGTCTACGAGCGGTGGCAGTACGAGGTCACCGGCGGCGGCCGGATCTGGTACCTCGTGGACGATGACCGACGTACCGCTTGGTTAACCTACGCCGGCACCGGGCATCCCCGGGAAACTGACTGACGCCGAACTCCTTCGCCGTGCAACTCACGCTTCATGGCCCGCACCGTGTCCGGGTCGATCGCGGGAATACGCGACGCGGCGTCCTCGCCACGTTCACAGACGATCAGCTCGTCGGGGGTCAGCCGGTTGACCAGCGGCGGCGAATGGGTAGCTATCAGGAACTGGGTGCGCTCGGACGCCTCGCGCAGCAACTCGACCAACCGGTCGAGGATGTGGGAATGCAGACCGTGGTCGATCTCCTCGATACAAGTGAGACGCGGCGGCGCCGGGTCGTAGAGCAGAGCGAGCAGCGCAAGAGCCCGGATCGAACCGTACGACGCCTCCTGCAAGGTCGTCGCACCCGGCAGCCCACGCTCCACCAGGGTGAGTACGGTCCCCTCACCAGCACCACCGATCGGCCGGAACTGCAGTGCCTCCAGGCCCGGGATGAAGGCTCGCGCGTCGCGCTGCAGCGCGGCGAACTGGTCGCTGTGCTCATCGGCCAGGTAAGCAAGGAACGACGCCAGGTTGCTGGCGTCGTTGGCCAGCTGCCGGCTGCGCTGCTCCGTCGATGGCAGGCGGGCCGCAGCCACGTCGATGTCGAACACCCGGAAACTGGCGAACATGTCAGCGAGCGCTTCGACCTGCTCGCCGCCCTCCTCGGCACTGAGTTTGGGCAACGAGGCTTATTCAGCAGGGCCTCGATAGCCCACAGTGGACCCCCTGATAAATGAGACGGCCCGCCCTCCCATAGGATGGAGTTACCACACAACAACCAAAGAAAAGCGGACCGCCGAACATGTATCATACCACCGGCTTCACGACCGATCAGATCCGCGACCTCTGCGTGCTGGTCCGCGCCGAATGCCGGAACCTGGGCATGGAACCGTGGCCACCGATCCTCGGCCTCTACCGCGCCCTCGTGGTCACGTTGACCTACATGCGGCGCAACCGCGTCCAAGCGGAGATCGCCGAGGCGCACGGCGTCTCCCAGTCGACGATCTCACGGGCGGTCACCGCCATCACCCCGGTCCTCGACCGCGTGCTGGCGGGGTTCGTGCCGACCGCCGACGAGCTCGACCCGACCGTCCAGTACATCGTCGACGGCACCCTGTTCCCCTGCTGGTCATGGCGCACGGACCGCTGTCTGTACTCCGGCAAGCACAAGACCACGGGCATGAGCGTCCAGGTCGCCTGCACCCTCGACGGCGCGCTCGTCTGGGTCTCCGATCCCGTCACCGGCAACCACCACGACTCGTACGCGATCAACGACACCGGTGTTCTCGTCAGCCTGAATCCTGCAGGCTGGATCGGCGACAAGGGATACGTCGGCAACGGCATGATCACCCCGTACAAGAAGCCCAAGGGCGGCGAGCTCACAGAGTGGCAGAAGGAATACAACAGGCAGGTCAACAAGATCCGCTGGGTCGTCGAACAGGTCATCGCGAATCTGAAGACCTGGAGAATCCTGCACACCGACTACCGCAGACCGCTCGCGACCTTCACAGAAACGATCTCCTGTGCCATCGGGCTGCACTTCTACAGGATCGCCTGTGAATAGACCTCAACGTCGACAATCCCAGCGAACCCTCGCGCAGACTGGCTTTCCGCTCCCCACCCTCGGGGCCATGGAAGGTGACCTGGTTGCCGGAGACCGCGATACGCCGGCCCGGGCCGGCGGTCCGCTTGAACGCGAATGCTCAGAGCGCTGCAGGAAGTAGCGCTCCGTCTGGTCGCGTAGCTTTCCCCGGGACACACCGAGCTGGTAGTTGTCGGTGGCCCGCAAATTGCTGTTCCTGGTGACAGCGGCCTCCACCTCGATGGTGATGCTGGGCCGCTGGTCGCCACCGCCCCGGAACAGCACCCGGTCGAATCCACCGCGTCGCTCCAGCGCGGGCCCGAGGTCCTCCCGGGTGGCGTCGCCGAGGAAGGCGATCACGTCGAGGAGGTTGGACTTACCGGCGCCGTTGGGTCCGACGAGTACGTTGAGCGCGGCGAGCCGCACCTCCACCGCCCGAAGGCTGCGAAAGTTGCTCACCTTGAGCCTGAGCAGGTACGGGGGATGTCGGACGGCCACGGCAGCAGGCTACCCGCTCGGCGCAGCGCCGCCAGCCAGGCGCAGCAAGTTGCCCGCTTCGAATTGCCAAGGACACAGTCAGTCGCCCTCCGAGGTGTCCGATAACCGCCTCCGGCGGCCCGAACGAACACCCGGCAACTCGTACGCCTGGCCGTTGTCCATTGACGCGCACTCTGGTTGCATTGCCCGGGTTCGAGGAGTGTGCACACTAGACGGGAGTCGCCGATGGTCGCGGCGCAGGAGACGACGCTGCAGAAGTTGCTCGAAGGCACCAAGCAGTACCGGGTGCCGTTGTACCAGCGGACGTACTCATGGTCCGAGCATCAGTGCAAGCGGCTCTGGGAGGACATCAAGAAGCTCGCCGACGACCGCCGCGCGGACCCCGCCGCCACTCACTTCATCGGCTCGGTGGTGCTGGCACCCAGCCCGGAGATCGGCCCGGTCGGGGTGCAGGAGTTCCTGGTCGTCGATGGGCAGCAGCGCCTCACCACCCTGTCGATCCTGCTCTGCGCGATCCGGGACCACCGGGCGAAGACCGAGGATCCGAAGCACCGGGGGCGGATCGAACAGCTGTACCTGATCAACCAGTTCGAGTCCGATCCGCACCGGCTCAAACTCGTGCCCACCCAGGCTGACCGGGACGCGTACCTGGCCTGCGTGGAGTCGACTCCGCAGGTCGGCGGCAGCGACCACGTCGGTTCGGCGTACCGCTTCTTCGCCAGCCGGCTGATGGAATACGACGACGTCGAGGACCCGTTCGACATCGCGCGGATCGAGAACGCCGTCATCACCGGGTTGGCGCTGGTGGCGGTCACCGCGCAGGCCGGCGACAACGTCTACCGGATCTTCGAGTCGCTGAACAATACCGGCCTGCAGTTGACCCAGGCCGACCTGCTGCGCAACTACCTTTTCATGCGGCTGCCGACCCGGGGCGAGACCGTCTACAAGTCGCTATGGTTCCCGCTGCAGGATACCCTCAACCGGGAGGACCTCGAGCTGCTCTTCTGGCTCGACCTGGTGCAGCGCAACGGCCGTGCCAAGCAGACCGACATCTACGCCGCGCACCAGCTGCGGCTCAACGCGATGCGCGGCGAAGCGGAGATCGAAGCGGAGGTACGCCGGTTCAGCCACCTCGGCGCGCTGCTGAAGATCATCCTGCACCCGGAGAGCGAGCCAGACCCCGAGGTCCGGCGGCGGCTGACCCGGCTGCATGCCTGGGGCGCCACCACCGTCTACCCGCTGCTGCTGCACCTGCTGGACCGCCGTGCGCAGGGCACCGCCACCGCCGCGCAGGTCATCGCGGCCATGCGGTACGTGGAGAGCTTCTTCGTCCGCCGCCTGGTGATCGGTCGGGCGACCGCCAACGTCAACCGGATCCTGATGTCGATCGTCACCGAGATGGACGCGAAGCTCCCGGTCGACGAAGCGGTCCGGGCGTACTTGTCGACTGGCCGTAAGCACTACGCAACCGACGCGCAGATCCGCTCGTCGACCAGGACCATCCCCTTCTATCTCAACGGACGCGCGCATCAGCGCAACCTCGTACTTCAGTGGTTGGAGGAGGCGCACCGCAGCAAGGAGCCGGTGGCAGCCGACACGCTCACCATCGAGCATGTGCTGCCGCAGACGCCGACCGCGCAGTGGCGGCAGATGCTCAACGACGACCTCGGGCCCGACGAGAACTTCACCGACGTGCACGAGTCGCTGGTGCACACGATCGGCAACCTGACCCTCACCGGATACAACTCCGAGCTGGGCAACAAACCGTTCGACGCCAAGAAGGCCGCGTTGGCGAAGAGCCCGATCGTGCTCAACCGGGACATCGCCCAGCAGGAGCGGTGGGGGCGGCCGGAAATCCAGGCCCGCAGCGAGGCGCTCGCCGAGCAGATCATCTCGCTCTGGCCGGGTCCAGTCGAGGCCTCCCGCGACAACGACTCCGACGTGCCGTGGGACGTGATGAACCGGGCGCTGGCCGAGCTGCCCGCCGGTTCGTGGACCACGTACGGCGACGTGGCCGCGCTGATCGGCAGCCACCCGGTGCCGGTCGGGACGCGGCTGGCGAACCATCCGGTGCCGAACGCACACCGGGTGCTGCAGACCGGCGGCACCGTCTCACCGGGCTTCCGCTGGCCCGATCCGGCCCGTACCGACGACCCGCTCGACCTGTTGCGGGCCGAAGGGGTCGAGTTCGATGGCAGTGGGCGCGCCGCCCCGGAGCAGCGGATCCCGCTGGACGAGCTGGCCCAGCTCGCCGGGCTCAGCACCGATGATCTGCCGCGCCCCCGGTCACCGCGATCCAGCGCGGCGCACGCCGAACGCTTCAACACTCAGCTGGCCCAGCTGCAGGACCCGCCGGTGGTCGCCGCCGTGCAGGCTGTTCGCGACGGCTGGACCGCGCTCGGCGGCCGCCTGCTCTACGGCACCGGCGACGAAACGTCGTGCTTTCTCATCGCACGCGGCAAGGACCATCGGCTCGGCAGCATCTGGCCGGCGACGATCTACCCGAGTGGCAAGTTCGAGATCGTCTTCCAGCATCTCAAGAACCGGATGCCGTTCGACGACATGGCGCTGCGTGAGGAGTTCCGGCAGCGGCTCAACAAGATCCCCGGGGTGTCCATCGCGGCGGCCCGGATCGGGCTACGGCCGGGTTTGCGGCTGTCGGTACTCGCCGACCCGGCGGCCCGTGAGCTGCTGATCGAGCAGCTCGACTGGTTCTACCAGCAGGCGCAACCGCCGGCCGAGGACGACGCCGACGAGGGTGAACAGTTGAGCTGACCGCCAGGCTGTGGAGGCGCTGCGCGCCGAGTTGGCCGCCGCTGGTGCCACCACCCACCTGCAGTTGTGCGCCGACGCGGCGCGGCTGCTCGCCGATGGCGACACCGGCGCCGCCGAGGACGCGTCTCTGCGGTTCGACCACGTGGTGGTTGACGAGGCGCAGGATCTGCACCCGGCGCAGTGGCGGGTGCTGCGGGCAGCGGTTCCGGCCGGTCCGGACGACACCTTCCTCACCGGCGATCCGCATCAGCGGATCAACGACGCGAAAGTGTCGCTGGCCGCGCTCGGGATCCGTACCGCCGGGCGCAGCTTCCGGCTGCGAATCAACTACCGCAGTACGGCGGAGATCCTCACCTGGTCGACCGGGCTGCTCGACGGGGACGGCCGCGACAACCTGACCGGCTACCGGTCGCTGCTGCGAGGTCGGCGGCCGACGGTAGCCGGGTTTCCGGACGAGCCGGCCGAGGCGGCGGCGCTGGTGCAGCGGGCCCGCGAGTGGCTCGACCGGGGCGTACGGCCGGCAGAGGTCGCCGGCTGCACCCGGTTCAAGGCCAGGCTGGACCCGGTGCAGGCGGCGTTGGCCGAGGCCGGCATGCACCCGCGCCCGCGGAGCGCTGCATGTGTCGTGGACGGGCCAACCGAGTCAACTCCTCCCGCGATAGCTTGTGTCCGGGGTTCGCGCGGCCGCCTTGGGCAGGGCCGGCTTCTCCGGCAACCGCCACGTCAGACCGCCAACAGCCCCCCGTTTCGCACCTCGTCCTTGATCGCGATCAGGTTGGCCGCCACGTACGGAATGTGGTGCGCGCGGTGCCAGTCCGTCGGGAAGTAGGTAACCAACCTGGACACCTGGAAACGGCAGGTAATCTCCGGTACGTACTTGGCGTACTGCTGGTCCGTGAAATACCAGAACGAGTTCTCGTTGTAGAAGGCAACATGCGTCGGGTCCTGGAACGCGCCCCTGCCGTCGCTGCTCGGCGTCAACGACAACAGCATCCCGCCAGGCGCCAACAAGCGGTACAGCTCGTTGAACAACGCGATCTTGTCCGGGATGTGCTCCAGAAAGTCACTCGCCCGGATCACTCCAACGCTGCTGTCCGGCAGATCCAGGCCCTTGGTGATGTCACATACCATGTCAACCTCAGGTCCGGCATGAACATCGACACCTTGGTAACCTTCGACCTTGTTGTGTGCCGCACCCAGGTCGAGCGCAAGCAGACCCTGCCGCTTGGCCCACGCCAACGCGTTCAGCTGCACATTCCGGTCATAGACCTCCACAGTACGCTGCTGAATCTTGGCGTTCATCTCCGGCACACGCTGCGTATTTCCTGCATGCATCCGTTGCAGGTAGAGACACTCTGGGATGTGATGAAAATCCGCTAGCTGATACATGCGACACATGAGGTCGGCATCGTCGGCGACGTCAAGTACCTCGTCGTACCCGCCGGACTTTTCGTAGATGTTGCGGCGAAATGCTCGCACGTGATTCGGCGCGTACCAGATGTAGCTCACATTGTGCGGCGTCGGCGGCAGCGCCATGCAGGCCAGCACTTCGCAGCCATCAACCCGGACGTCCCGATATCGCCAACCATGATCAGCCGAAAAGCGACTGTCGTCGCGACTACCGTCCTCAGCAATCTGGGCGGTGTCGCTGTAGACCAGGCCGGCCTCCGGATTCTCGTCGAAGGCATCAACCACTTTTTCGAGGCAGTCGCTAGCAAGAAGATCGTCGTGGTCCAACTCGACGAGTATGTCGCCCGACGCCTCCGCACAGGCCCGCTTCTTGACCGCACCAACGCCCGACACCTCATCCTGCACCACCAGGCGAATTCGCTGATCCGGCACCTCGGGCCGCCAGCGGTTCCCTTGATTCAGAACGATGACCCACTCCCAGTCATCGAACGTCTGCGCTTGGAGCGACTGATGGCACTCATCCAAGAACTTGGTGCGGTTACTGCCTGTGAAAACTGTAACAGCTGGCTTTCTCATTCCACCACTCACTCACTGGCTCAGAACATCATCGACGTCGCCTCGATGTTCCTCAGGAACGCTTTCCAACAGCGCTCTATCGAGCCGCACCGCCTTCTCGAACGCCGTACGGGCTTCGGCCTCATCACCCTCGCTCACCAGCAAGAGACCCAGCCGCAGGTACGCGGTCGAAGCCTCATCATCAAGGTCGACGATCTGGCGATACAGACCGATCGCCGCCTCCTTGTCACGACTTTCGAGTGCGATGGCCTTGTTGAACAGAGCAGGCTTATAGGAGGGATCAGCCTCTAATGCCTGATCATAGCGTTCGATGGCCTGTGCGATCTGGTCCCGCGACTGCGCGATGTAGCCGAGGTTGTACCAGGCCAACACGTTATTCTCATCGACAGCCAGTACCTGCTCGAAGGTTTCTTTAGCCTTCTCGATATCTCCCGACTGGCCCTCCTCGACACCTTTCCGAACCAGAGCGACGAGGTCTTCGCTCACAGCTCCGGCATTCTTGGTTTCCGGACCCTGCGCTTCTCCGTCGGTGGTGCATGCCGGAACCCCGGCCAGTAGCACTGCACCACACGCCAGCGATCCAAACATCGTTCGCATTTTCATTTCTCGCCACCCCTAATAATTGATGTCCAACACCGAACGCTCTCGTTCGTCGACCTTCAGATCACGCAATGTCCGCACAGACGACATAGACTGTGCCGCCAGTTCCGCCAAACTCGGCTTGCCAACCAGTCGGCTCACCGGCGATGGGGATTGGCCGCGATGTGTCGGGGCTTCCCTGGGATTGGTGACCACCACCGGTAGCAACGTCCCCCGCATCGCACTGCACCTCAAGCAGCCCGGACCCCCCTGCGGAAGCCGAGTTGACGTAGAGATCCGGGAAGCCTGCACCTTGCGCGCCTTGTGGCCCCTGGGGACCTTGCACGCCCTGGAAACCTTGAGCACCCTGCGCACCTTGCGCACCCTGCGCCCCTTGAGCACCCTGCGCCCCTTGAACGCCTTGAACGCCTTGAGCGCCTTGAACGCCTTGAGCGCCTTGAGCGCCCTGCGCCCCTTGAGCACCTTGAGCTCCTTGAGCACCCTGCGCCCCTTGAGCACCGTCAGCACCCTGGAACCCCTGCGCACCTTGCGCACCCTGCGCACCCTGCACGCCCTGGAAGCCCTGCGCCCCTTGAGCACCCTGCACGCCCTGCACGCCCTGCGCCCCTTGAACGCCCTGCGCACCCTGCGCGCCCTGCACGCCCTGGAAGCCCTGCGCCCCTTGAACGCCCTGCGCACCCTGCGCGCCCTGCACGCCTTGAGCGCCCTGCGCACCTTGAGCTCCTTGCGCACCTTGAGCTCCCTGCGCACCTTGAGCTCCCTGCGCACCTTGAGCTCCCTGCGCACCCTGCGCACCCTGCACGCCTTGAGCCCCCTGCACACCCTGCGCACCTTGAGCTCCCTGCGCACCCTGCGCACCCTGCGCACCTTGAGCTCCCTGCGCACCTTGAGCTCCCTGCGCACCCTGCGCACCCTGCACGCCTTGAGCTCCCTGCGCACCCTGCGCACCCTGCACGCCTTGAGCTCCCTGCGCACCCTGCGCACCCTGCACGCCTTGAGCTCCCTGCGCACCCTGCGCACCCTGCACGCCTTGAGCCCCCTGCGCACCCTGCGCACCCTGCGCACCCTGCACGCCTTGAGCTCCCTGCGCACCCTGCGCACCTTGAGCTCCTTGAGCTCCTTGCACGCCCTGGAAGCCCTGCGCACCCTGCGCACCCTGGAAGCCCTGTGCCCCTTGAACGCCCTGCGCACCCTGCGCACCTTGAGCTCCCTGCACGCCTTGCGCACCTTGCGCACCTTGAGCTCCCTGCGCACCTTGAGCTCCCTGCGCACCTTGAGCGCCCTGCGCACCCTGCGCACCCTGCGCACCCTGGAAGCCCTGTGCCCCTTGAACGCCCTGAGCTCCCTGAGCTCCCTGAGCTCCCTGAGCTCCCTGCGCACCTTGAGCTCCCTGCGCACCTTGAGCTCCCTGCGCACCTTGAGCACCCTGCGCACCCTGGAAACCCTGCGCACCCTGGAAACCCTGCGCACCTTGAACGCCTTGCGCTCCCTGAGCTCCCTGCGCTCCTTGCGCTCCCTGAGCTCCCTGCGCTCCTTGCGCACCCTGAGCGCCCTGCGGTCCTTGAGGGCCACGGCTCGGCTTGTGTCGACGCCATTCGTCCTCTGAACGCTGCCAACCCTGCGGCCCAAGACCCGGCTGCCAGCGTTCGCGATCGCCAATCGCCGGGTCGTCGCGCAGTGGCGCTGCGGGGTACCAGACGGCACGGTGCCCATGCGGCCCAGGTGTGACGAGCGATGACTCTGCGCTGGGACGCACATCCCCCAACTGCCGGACCTCTGCCGCAGCGGCCGGCTGCACCACCGGCGTCAAGCTACCGGTCGTCGCGGCGAGCAGCAGGAGATAGCCCACCTTGGCCGGGGTTTGGGCTTGTTTGAGTCGTCGACGTAGGCGTCGCTCACTGGTCACAGCTACTCCCGCAGCGTCCCGAAAGGTCAGTAGAAGTTCCTCGACGGGCGTTGGGGGGGTCCCGCACTACTCAAGACCATAAGCGCGCAGAAGCCTATATGTACTCATTATTGAGAAATATCTGTTATGAGGCTTCCTCGCCTTGATGCATCGCTCGGGAACCGGTCAAGGGCTCCCAGAGCGATACACCGCGCCGAAGAAGTCAGCGGTCCACGGCGTGCCGGAGCACCCGTGCCTGCTGCTGGGCACGGATGCTGAGCTCCGCCGCTTTGAACGCGTGGGCCTGGGTCATGGCGTTCTCGGTCCGGTGCAGGCAGTCGAGGATCAGCTGGCCGAAGTACGGATAGCCGACCTGACCGGCGGCGACCAGGTGGTGCTCGCCCGTGCCGTCGACGAGGAAGACGTGACCGGGGCCGGCGTCGGTCGCCACGTTGACGTACTTGCGCAGTTCGATGTAGCCGTCGGTGCCGAGGATGAAGGTCCGCCCGTCACCCCAGGTACGCAGCCCGTCGGGCGTGAACCAGTCCACCCGGCAGTAGCCGGTCGCGGTGCTGTTCAGCACCAGGCTCAGCTCGCCGAAGTCGTCGAGCTCCGGGTACTGGGGGTGGTTGAAGTTACCGACGGTGGAATGGCTGATCTCGGCGTCGGTCGAGCCGGTGAAGTACAGCATCTGTTCGACGTTGTGGCTGCCGATGTCGCAGAGAATGCCGCCGTACTTCTCCTTGACGAAGAACCAGTCCGGGCGGCCGGCAGCGGACAGGCGGTGCGGCCCCAGGCCCATGACCTGCACCACCCGACCGATGGCACCCCGCTGCACGAGCTGACCCGCCAGCACCGCCGCCTCGACGTGGATCCGCTCCGAGTAGTAGACCGCGTACTTGCGCCCGGTGCGCGCGGTGGCCTTTCGTGCATCGGCCAGCTGCTCCAGGGTGGTGAGCGGGGCCTTGTCGGTGAAGTAGTCCTTGCCTGCATCGATGACCCGCAGGCCGAGAGCGCACCGCTCCGAGGTGACGGCGGCACCAGCCACCAGGTGGACCGCGTCGTCCTCGAGGATCTCCGCCTCGTCACCCGCCACCCGCGCCTGCGGGAACCGCTGACGGTACGCGTCGACCTTGGCCGGGTCGGGGTCGTACACCCATTTGAGGGTGGCGCCGGCACCGAGCAGACCGGAACTCATGCCGTAGATGTGCCCGTGGTTGAGGCCGACCGCGGCGAAGACGAACTCCCCCGGTGCCACCACCGGGGTCGGTAAGGGATCCGGGGCGAACGTCGCCCCACTGACCTTCGTCACGTGTCCGTCTCCTCAGTTGTCGTGGTCGGCGGTGCCGCCGACGGTGATGGCACCGGGCAGGTCCCGCACCGCAACAGTCTTCTCGAAGAAACGCGGCGCACGCCGTATCAGGGTGCCGCGCTGATAGTAGGGATCGTCCGGGGACAGCGGGAGGGCCACCGGCCGGCGTTCGATCCCCGATTCGTAGATCGCGGTGACCAGCTCGACCGCGTTGCGTCCGTCGGTGCCGCTCACCGCAGGTGCCACCCCGCCGCGGACCGCACGCAGGACGTCGCCGATCTGGCCGGTGTGCCCGACATGTGCCAACGGGCGGCGCGCCTGCGCAAGAGCATTGAGGTCGGCGAGCAGGTCCGGGTTGCCACCCGGGGTGGGGAACCCGTTCGGTGCACTGGTCTCGGCCGCTGCCCGCCATGGCTGGGAAACCCGAGCGTACGCGCCCTGAATGACGATCTCCTGTTCTTCGCCGTGGTGCACCACCGAGCTGGTGAGCTGGGCCAGCGCCCGGTCGTACTGCAGGATCGCGACGGACAGGTCCTCGACCTCGGCGTTGTCGTGCTGCGAGTTGACCAGCATCGCGGTGACCGCCGATGGCCGACCGAGCATCCACATGGTCAGGTCGATGTGGTGGATAGCGTGGTTGAGGGTGCATCCGCCGCCCTCGGACGCCCAGGTCCCCCGCCACCACAGGTCGTAGTACGGCCGCCCCCGCCACCACGACGAGTTGACCTGCACGTGTGACACAGGCCCGATGAGACCAGAGTCCAGCACCGCCTTCAAGGTGGCCATGTCGTCGCGGAACCGGTTCTGTGCGACGACCGACAGCAGCTTGCCCGATTCGGTGGCGGCGCGGAGCATCGCGTCGCACTCCTGCAACGACGGAGCCATCGGCTTCTCCACCAGGACGTTGACACCCGCGCGCAGGGCCGCGATGGTGATGTCGGCGTGCGTCGACGGCGGTGTCGCGATGCTGACCAGGTCCAACTCCTCGGCGGTGAGCAGGGCCCCGGCATCGTCGTAGACGCGGGCGTCGGTGAGATCGAAGGTCGTTCTGCGCTCCTGCGCCTTCGCCAGGGTCACGTCGCAGACGGCGGTGATCCGGCAGTCCTCCCCGAACTCCTGGTAACCGGCGATGTGCGTACCGGCTATGCCGCCCGCACCGATAATTCCCACCTTGAGCATGCTGTCCTCCATCGCGTACGGGTGGTGGGGCGTCCGTCCGGTCGGACCCCCCCCACCACCGTGGCGCACATCAGGCGACGGCGCAGGGGGTGCCGTCGAGGGTGAACGAGCTGGGCCTACCACTGTTGCCGGAGTGGGTAGCCTGGAAGCCGATGCTCTGCGAGCCGTTCGGCGGGATGGTGGCGTTGTAGGACATGTTGCGGGCGGTGACCGCGCCGCTGGTCGGCGAGTACGTCGCGTTCCAGCCGGAGATGATGGTCTGCCCGGCCGGCAGGGTGAACGCCAGGCTCCAGCCGTTGATCGCGCTGCTGCCGGTGTTGGCGATGGTCACCGAGGCGACCAGCCCGTTGTTCCACGCGTTCACCCCGTAGGTGACCCGGCAGGCCCCGGACGGCGGCGGCGTGGTAGGCGGAGCCGTCGTCGGCGGGGCCGTCGTCGGCGGAGCGGTCGTCGGCGGAGCGGTCGTGGGCGGAGCAGTGCCGTCGAGGCCGAAGAAGCGGATCACCTGGGCGGCGTCGACCGGAATGTTGTGGCTGACGCCCTGCATGCTGATCGCCTCGACCGGGGCCATCCCGCCGGAGGCGCCGTAGCGGGTGCGGGTGTAGTTGCCCTGCGGGTTGTCGGTGTAGGTCGGCGTCTGGCTGAGCCCGTGCGTGTTGGTCCACTGCTTCACCTGCTCGGCGAAGTTCGGGTAGCGCAGTGTTTCGTCGTTGGTGCCGTGCCAGATCTGCATGCGGGGCCAGGGGCCGCGGTAGCTGGGGTTGGTGTTGCGGACGGCGTCGCCCCACTGCTGGGCGGTACGGACGATCTGCCCGTTGGCGCACTGGCTGTTCCACTCGGAGCCGCCGGTGGTGGCGAAACAGGTGAACGGCACACCGGCGAAGGACGCGCCGGCGGCGAAGACGTCCGGGTAGACGCCGAGCATGACGTTGGTCATCATCGCGCCGGACGACGTCCCGGTGGCGAAGATCCGGCCCGGGTCGGCGTTGTAGCGCTGCTGCACGTAGCTGATCATGGAGCGGATGCCGACCGGGTCACTGCCGCCGCCCCGGGTCAGTGCCTGCTGCGAGTAGACGTCAAAGCACTGGCTGCTGCGGGTCACCGACGGGTAGATGACGATGTAGCCGTACCGGTCGGCCAGGGAGGCGTACTGGGTGCCGGAGTAGTAGGCGGGCCCGGTGCCGGTGCAGTAGTGCATGGCGACCAGGATCGCCGGGCGGGTCGCTACCCGGTCCGGCACGTACAGGTACATGCGCAGGTTGCTGGGGTTGGTGCCGAAGTTGGTGACTTCGGTGAGGGTGGCCGCCGAGGCGGGTGCCGCGAAGGTGAGGACGGCCGCCGCAGCCGTGACGGCGGCGGCGGTGACGGCCAGCATCTTGGCCATGAGTCTCATGTGCTTCCTCCGGAACGCACGCAGGGGAATCCGGTACGGGGCTGCCCAGGCTCCCGCTTTACTCCGGCTCGAAACAGTTACTAGTATCGATAGAAACAGTTCGAGACACAAGGTCGAACCTCAGATCGACATCGAGACAGCCCTATGGAAGCGCTTCGACACCTCGTAGCATGAGCCGGGCGAAGCCCCAGATCAAGCGGAAGGTTGGCGAACGGTCGTGGACCACGCCCCGACACACCCGGAACACCCGCCGACGGTCGGCACACCGTCGGGGGGCCAGCGCCGGGGCCGCCGCCGCGGCGAACTGTCCGTCGCGACCATCGCCGAGCTCGCCGGAGTCTCCAAACCCACGGTCTCCAAGGTTCTGAACGGACGAACCGGGGTGGCGCTGGAGACCCGCCGCCGGATCGAGGCACTGGTCCGCGAGCACGGCTACCAGCGGCCCGGCTCGGTCACCCCGACCGCCGGCGTCGAAGTGGTGTTCTACCAGCTGGAGAGCCACCTGGCGATCGAGATCCTGCGCGGGGTCGAGCAGGTCGCCCGGACCCACGAACTCTCCGTCGGCTTCACCGAGGTACAGGGCCGTACCGACCCGGGCCGGTCCTGGGCCGAGCAGTTGCTCGCCCGCCGGCCGGTCGGCGTGATCGCCGTCTACTCCGCCTTCACCCCCGAGCAGCACGCTCAACTCGCCGCCAGCGCCATTCCACTGGTGGCCCTCGATCCGGTCGGGGAGCCCGTGCACGCCACTCCGTCGGTCGGAGCCACCAACTGGAACGGCGGCATCACCGCGACCCGCCACCTGCTCGACCTCGGACACCGCCGGATCGCCGTCATCAGTGGGCCGATCGAGATGCTGGGGGCCCGCGCCCGGTTGGAGGGCTGCCGGGCGGCGATGGACGCCGTCGGCGTACGGCTCGACGACGACCTGGTCCGCAGCGGCCGGTTCTACTACGAGGACGGCGCAGCGCTGGGCCGTGACCTGCTCGACCGACCCGACCGCCCGACGGCGGTGATCTGCGGCAACGATTTGCAGGCCCTCGGCGTCTACGCCGCCGCTTGGCAGCTCGGCCTGCGCATACCGCAGGACCTGAGCGTGGTCGGCTTCGACGACATCGACAACGCCCGCTGGTGCTGCCCGCCGCTGACCACCGTACGGCAGCCGCTGGCCGAGATGGCCTCGACCGCCACCGGGATGGTGCTCACCATGGCGGCCGGCGGGTCGCCGCCGCAGAGCCGGGTGGAGATCGGCACCACCCTGGTCGTCCGGGGCAGCACGGCTGCGCCACCGATCGTAAGATGACGTATGAACTGGACACTGGAAGTGGTCGTGGTCCCGGTTTCGGACCTGGACCGGGCCAAGGACTTCTACGCCGGGCAGCTCGGCTTCGTCGTCGACCACGACACGAAGATCAACGACGAGGTACGGGTCATCCAGCTGACCCCGCCCGGCTCGGGCTGCTCCGTGGTGATCGGCAAAGGCGCGGTTCCGGAGATGCCGCCCGGTTCGCTACGTGGGCTGCAGCTCGTCGTCGCCGACATCAAGGCCGCGCACGCCGAGCTCAGCGGACGCGGCGTGGCGGTCAGTGACATCCAGGTCCTCGGCGAGAACCCGCGGCCGGTCCCCGATCCGCTGGACAACGTCGGTTTCTTTTTCTTCACCGACCCGGATGGCAACGGCTGGGCGGTGCAGCAGATCTCCAGCCGGGCCTGAGCTGCGCCCACGCAGGCACCGCCGGTGTCCGATCAGGCCGGGGCCTCGGCGAACAGCGCCTGCTCGGCCCGCATCCGCGACGCCAGGTCCGTCCGGGGCGGACGGTAGTCGGTGGTGCGGGCTGCGGCGAGCAACGGCGGGTACGGCGCGATCCCGTGCCGCCGGACGTGGTACGCCACCGCGTCGGGCCAGACGAACCGGCCGTCGGTGCGGTACGTCAGCGGCACGACGTCGCCATGCCCGGGGTCGACCACGTCGACCATCGTCGCCGTGGTCAGCAGCACCGCGTCGGAACCGTACAGGTAGCCGGCCACCGACTCGCGCTCGGCCGCGTCCAACGACGGCCGGTCGTCAGCGAAGATCGGCCGACCGGCGTCGTCGACGCCGTCGAAGACCGGGACCAGCTCCGGTTCCGGCGCGGACGCCGCCCACAGCAGGCTCGCGCCGACCAGCGCGGCCCGGTGGTAGGCCGGCAGCGCTGTGTCCGCGCCGAACACCTCCAATCGGGACGGCTCCTCCCCCGCCTCGCCCAACCGGGCCTGGGCGGTCGCGGTTACCGACACCGGGTCGGCCGTGCCGGCCACCTCGACCAGGAACACCCATTCGTACGCCGGTGGACACGTCTGCAGAGTGAAGACGCACGATGTCGACATCGGATCAACGGGACGTAGCCGCACCGTTGACCGGCCAGAGCACTGGGGAGTGCCCCAGCCACCCGGCAGTCACACCGTCACACGCTTTCCGTAACATTATCACCACCTAGAGTGTTTGCGCTGCTTCGATCGAGGGAGCATCTTGACACCGCCGACTACCAAGTCTGAGCCGGCCGACGCGGGTTCTCCGAGGAACCAGCCGGCAGGAGAACAACCGGAGGCCGGGCAACCGGAGTCGGTGCTGCCGGAGCTTCGGGCGATGTGGTGGGAGACCGGCGTGCGGGCACGGGCCGAGGCGGGACTGATGGCGGTCTTCGCCGAGCTGCCCCGCCTGGTCGCCGAGGCCGTGCGGATCAGCTGGCGGGCCGACCGGCTGCGGACCTGCGTGGTGGCGGTCGCCACGATCGGCGCCGGCACGATGGCCTCGTTCGGGCTGCTCGCCACGCAGCGGGTGCTCGTCGAGCTGTTCGCCGGCGGCCCGACCGCCGACAAGGTGGTCGCCGCCCTGCCCGCGTTGACGGCGCTGGCTGCGGTCACCGCGATCCGGGCCGGTCTGGGCATCGCGACCGGCTACGCCCAGAACGGCCTCACCCCCCGGGTGGACCGCGAGGTCGAGCGCGGCCTGTTCGAGGTCACCACGGCGGTACGGCTGGACGCGTTCGACGCCGACGCGTTCGCCGACGACATGGAGCGCGCCACCCGGGGCACCGACGCGACCGCGTCACTGGTGCAGTCGTCGATGAACCTGTTCGCCGGGCTGGTCAGCCTGCTCGCGGTGACGGTCGCCGTCATCGTGATCCACCCGCTGTTGCTGGTCGCCCTGCTCGTCGCGACGCTGCCCAACGCATGGGCGTCGCTGCGGGCCGGACACCTGCGCTACCACACCTGGACCGCCGGCTCGGTACGCCGGCGCCGTCTGTGGATCCTGCACCGGCTGATGGCCGAGCGGGTCTCCGCACCGGAGCTGCGCTCGTACGGCCTGCGGCGGTTCCTGCTGGACCAGTACGACCGGGTGATGGGTGTGGAGACCGACATCCAGCTTGCCCTTGCCCGCCGGGTCACCACCATGACCAGTGTCGGATCGCTGGCGGGTGGGCTGGCCACCGGTGTGGTGTACGTCCTGCTCGGGCTGCTGCTCGTCGGTGGACAGATCCCGTTGGCGGCGGCGGCCACCTGCGTGATCGCCGTACAGGCCGCCCAGCGGGCGTTGACCTCCGTCACTCTGCACATCGACGGGGTCTACACCGACGGCCAACACTTCAACGACTACACCGGATTCATGGCCCGGGCCGTCGCGTACCTGCCCGACGGCAGCGCCGAGGTCGGGGTGCGCCCGCCCGGGGCCGTCCCCGAGCCGCTACGGGACCTGACCGTGCGCGGCCTGAGCCTGTGGTACCCGGACCGGGACACCCCTGCCGTCGACGACGTCACACTGACCATCCAGGCGGGACAAACTGTGGCCTTCGTCGGGGAGAACGGCTCCGGCAAGTCGACCCTGGCCGCGATGATCGCCGCGATGCGGACCCCGAGCGGCGGCACCGTCGAATGGAACGGTCGACCGCTCGGGCACTGGGACCTCGACGAGCTGCGTCGGCGCATCGCCGTGGTCACCCAGGAGTACCACAAGTGGCCGTTCACCGCGGCGACCAACATCGCTCTCGGCGACGCCGAGACCGAGCCCGACCAGCAACGGATCGAGGCCGCGGCGCGGCGCGCGGTCGCCCACGACATGATCCGCGAGCTGCCGTACGGGTACGAGACGCTGCTCGACCGGACCTTCGCCAAGGGCCAGGATCTCTCCGGCGGGCAGTGGCAGCGCATCACCGCCGCCCGCGGGTTCCTGCGTGACGCCGAGCTGCTGATCATGGACGAGCCCTCCTCGGCCCTGGATCCCCGCGCCGAGGATGCGCTGTTCCAGGCGATCCGGGACCGACAGGGCACCGCGACGACGATCCTGATCACCCACCGGCTCGCCAACGTCCGGCACGCCGACCGGATCTTCGTCCTGCACGCCGGCGCCCTGGTGGAGGCCGGCAGCCACGACGAGCTGCTCGCCGCCGGCGGCCGGTACGCCGAACTGTTCACCCTGCAGGCCGCCGGCTACCAGGGCGGCCCCACCACCGGTACGGCGATCCCCCATCAACCCAGGTCCGCGACGACCTGACCACGGTGTCCCGGCGGGCGGTCGTCGTCAGCGGCCACCGCCCTGCGGCGTCGGCCGATCCGGCACGGACCGCAGTGCCTCCCGCAGGTACGCCAGGCCGTCGCAGGCGAGTCGGTCCGGTGACGGCGCGAGCGGACGCCAGATCGAGGCGGCGGTCGCGATCGTCGCGTTCTCCGGGGTGAACGACTCGATGCAGATCGCGCCCCGGTACCCGGTGGCGGTCAGGGCGGCGAGAAAGCGGGGCCAGTCCAGGTGGTCGGCGCCGGGCGCTCCCCGGTCGGTGCCGCTGACCTGCACGTGTTTGATGTGCGGGCCGGCGACCGCGACCGCGGCGTACGGATCGGCCTCCTCGATGTTCATGTGGTAGGTGTCGATCATGAGCCCGACGTTGGCTGGCAGACCGTCGATCAGTTCCACCGCCTGATCGATCGTGTTGACCACACTCGTCTCGTACCGGTTCAGCGCCTCCACGCCGATCGACACGCCGTGGGCGCCGGCGTGGTCCGCGACCGGCGCCAGCGCCCGGCGGAAGTCGGCGTAGCAGACGGCGCGGGCGGCCGAGTTCATCCGCCAGGTCCGGCCGACCGAGGCGTAGACCGGCCCGCCGACGCTCGGCGCGCCGACGGCAACCGCACTGTCGACGCAGCCCGTCAGGTAGGCCACTGTCGCCTCGACCACCCTCGGCGGGGCGTCGACCAACTCCCGGCCGGGCGGGGTGACCGCGCAGACACCGGCCGCGGTCAGTCCGAGCTCGGCGAGCAGGTCCCGGGTTCGGTGCGGGTCCCAGTCGCCGGGTTGCTCGATCGGCAGCTCGACGGTGTCGAAGCCGAACCCGGCGATCCGGGGCAGCAACTCGGCCAGGGCCGCGTCGTCGACCGGCGAGGCCCACACCCAGGGGTTCACCCCGATCTGGTACACCGGGCCTACTTCCACCGCTGCGGGTAACCCGGCAGCCCGGTGCAGCCGCACATCGCGTAGTGCAGCGGCGGCATGTCCGGGTCGAGGTAGCTGTCCAGGTTCTCCTGGGTGATCGTCGGCTGCGGCAGTTTCCACGGGTCGGACACCTGCTGGCCGGCGAGGATCCGTAGGGCGGCGATGATCGGGGTACGCCACTGGTAGGTCGGGTAGGTCGGCGCGATCGCGGTGAGGCCGGCGTCCTTCCAGATCCGCAGGAAGTCGAGCTGGTCCTCGCCGTTGATGGGTGGCACCGGCTTGCCGGCGTCCTGGAACGCCTCGACCGCAGCGACCGCGACCGCACCGGCGTCCATCCACACACCGTCGATCGTGCCGTACCGCTGGATGTAGTCGTCGACGATCTTCTTGGTCTTCGCCGGGTCCCCGTCGGTGAACTCGACCCCGACGACGTCGATCTGCGCCCGGTCGAAGACGACCTTCGCCGCCGACCAGCGGGTCTCCAGCACGTCGACGCCGGGCAGGATGCGCAGCGCGAGCAGCTTGCCACCCGGTGCCATCCGCTGGCTGACGAACTCGGCACCGACGTGGCCGAAGCCGTACCCGCCGATGGGGTTGAAGGTGACCGGGCAGTCGGTGTCCACGCCCCGGTCGAAGACGATGACCGGCAGACCCGTACGGCAGGCGGCCTCGACCGCCGGGGTGAGCGTGGCGGTGGTGTTCGGCGAGACGATGAGCGCGTCACAGTCCTTGCCGAGCAGGTCGTTGATGTCGGCGATCTGTTTCTGGTCCTTGCCTTCCGCGTCGATGTGGACGAACTCCTCGATCAGGTCCCCCTGTGCCGCCACCTCGGCCTGCATGGTCTTGAACCCGACCTGCCGCCACGGGTTGTTCAACGCGGCGTTGGAGAAGCAGATCCGGTACGGGCCGGCCTTCGCGAAGGTCGCGGTGTCCACCATCGTCGGGTCGAGCACCTGCTCCCACGGCTTGTCCGCCGGTCCGGTCGGGGTGGCGTCGAGCAACGCGAGTTCGTTGTCGTAGTCGGCCTGCACGAAGAACTTCGACTGGTCGCCGGTGCCCGTTCCCGCCGGTGCCGACGACGCGCCGGAGCTGGCTGCGGGCGGTTGGTCCGTGGCGCAACCGGCGACGGCGAGCAGCGTCACCGTGGCCAGCACGGTCAGGCGATGTTTCACCAGAATCCCCTTATCTCGACGAGGAACGCCGGGTGGCGACCGCCACGGCGATCAGGATGATGGCGCCCTGGACGGTCGGTCGCAGTGCGCCGGAGACGCCGTAGAAGTTCATGAGGGCGAAGAGCAGTTCGAGGGTCACCGCGCCGAGCATCGCGCCGACGACGGATCCTCGGCCGCCGCCCAGCGCGACCCCGCCGAGGACGACCGCGGTGATGGCGCCGAACTCCAGGCCGGCCCCG
This sequence comes from Solwaraspora sp. WMMA2101, assembly GCF_049179175.1. Lineage (NCBI taxonomy): Bacteria > Bacillati > Actinomycetota > Actinomycetes > Micromonosporales > Micromonosporaceae > Solwaraspora > Solwaraspora sp. WMMA2101. The sequence goes on from NZ_JBMHMA010000006.1 coordinate 1,655,562, forward strand.
GCCTGGAAGGAGACCCCGCTGTACCCACCGATCAGGATGGCGGCGACGGCGGCCGCGAGGCCGCTGAGGACGAAGGCGATGGTGCGCACCCGCGGGACCCGTACCCCGCTGAGGTGCGCGGTGCGCGGGTTGTCCCCGACGGCGATCAGCACCCGGCCGAAGTCGGACCGGGTGAGCAGCACGGCCAGCGCCGCGAGGACCAGCAGGACCAGCAGCGCGTACGGGACCCGGCCCAGTGCCGGTACGTCCTCGACCGCGCGTCGGCCGAACTGGCGGAACTCCTCGGAGAACCCGCCCTTGGGCGCGCCGTTGGACCACAGGTAGACCGCGCCCACCAGGATCAGGAACATGCCGAGCGTGGCGATGAACGAGGGCACCCGCAGGCGCGTCACGATCAGGCCGTTGACCAGCCCGACGAGCGCGCCCCCGCCGAGCAGCACCAGCACCGCCGGCCAGGTCCGTGCAGGGTCACTGTCGATGATCCGGGCGGCGACCACCACCTGCGCGGTGACCAGGGCGCCGACGGACAGGTCGAACTCGCCGGAGACGATGACGAAGTACTGGCCGGCGGCGAGCAGGATGATCGGCGCCGAGCGGCCGAGGAACGACATCAGCGACGCCGGGGCCAGGAAGTCCGGTTGGTGGACGGTGACGAGGATCAGGAGCACCGCGAGGATCGCGAGGATCGGCAGGAGGCCACCGGCGCCGGCGCCCATCCGCCGTAGCGGTGCCGGACGACGTTGGGCGGTCTGCATGGTCAACTGGCCGCCTTCCGCATCGCCCGGCGGGCGTAGATGGCGACGGCGGCGATGATGACGGCGCCCCGGATCACCTGCTTGAAGAAGGCGTCGACCTCGAGCTGGTTGAAGATGGCGTCGATGCTGGCGAGCAGCAGTACGCCGCCGACGGTGCCGACGACACCACCGCGTCCGCCGGCGAGGGCGGTGCCGCCGATGACCACGGCCGCGATCGACTCCAGGTCGTAGAGGCCCTCGGTGCCGACCCGGGGCGCGCCCGAGCCCAGCCGGCTGGCCAGATAGATCCCGGCGAGCCCGGCGCACAGGCGGTGACCAGGACCCGGTCGGTGCGGACGCCGGAAAGTCTGGCGACCTGCGGGGCGCCGCCGACCGCGATCAGGTGGTGGCCGAACCGGGTCCGTGAGAGGACGAACCAGCACGCCCCGGTGGCCGCGATCAGCAGGAGGAAGGACAGCGGTACGGGACCGACGCGCTGGTAGCCGAGGGTCTGCACGAGGGTCGGTGCGGTGCTGCCGGCGGGGCCGTCGTAGCCGTTGTCGAGGTAGCCCTTGAGTAGCAGCCCGACGCCCAGGGTGGCGATGAACGAGTTGATCCGCAGCCTGGTGACGAGCAGCCCGTTGGCCAGCCCGACGGCGGCGCTGACGGTGAGCGCCAGGCCGATGCCGGGCAGCAGCCCGCTGTCGCGACCGTTCATCGTCTCCGCCGCGACCAGGGTGCTCAGGCTCACCACGTACGCCACGGACAGGTCGAGCGAGCCGCCGAGGACGACCAGGGTCTGGCCGACCGCGACCAGCCCCAGCCCGGCGGCGACGTGCAGCAGACTCACCGTCGTGGCCTGGTTGAACAGTTGACCTCCGTCGATCGTGACGATCAGCCAGCCGGTGGCCAGGGTGAGGGCCAGCGCCACGTACACACCGGGGACGCGACGCCGCGCGGACCGCAACGACGGGGCGGTCACGCCGCCGTCCTCCGCCCGGTTCCGACCGCGAGGGACGCGACGTCGGGCTCGGTCGCGCCGGCGGGTAGCTCACCGGCGACCCGCCCGTCACGCATGACGAGGATCCGGTCGCTCATGCCGATCAGCTCGGGCAGATCGGAGGAGATCATCAGCACGGCGGCGCCCTCGCGGGCGAGCCCGCGGACGAGATGGTGGATCGCCGACCTGGCACCGACGTCGATGCCGCGGGTCGGTTCGTCGAAGAGCAGCACCAGCGGGTCCGTAGCGAGCCATCGCGCCAGTACGACCTTCTGCTGGTTGCCGCCGGACAGGAAGCGGATTTCCTGGTCCTCGGCGGCGGCCCGCAGGTCGACGGCGGCGAGCAGCTGCCGGATCCGACCGGCCCGACGGCTGCGCGCGGTGCCGACGGCCCGCAGCGCGAGCAGCGCGTTGTCGAGCACCGACTGTCGGACGACGATGCCTTCGCCCTTGCGGTCCTCGGTGACGTAGGCGATGCCGGCGCGCACCGCCGCTCGCGGAGAGCGGATCCGCACCGGCGCGCCGTCGAGCGTGACCTCTCCGGTGGTGAAGGGGACCGCCCCGAACAGCGCCCGGGCCAGCGCCGACCGCCCGGAACCCTGCAGACCCCGACGCCGACGGGAATCGCGCTGGACCCGGACTTCGCCAGCAACGGGTACGTCTACCTGTACCACTCGCCGGCGAACAGCTCCACGGACATCAACCGGGTCTCCCGGTTCACCCTGACCGGTGACACGTTGAACATGGCCAGCCAGGTCACCGTCATCGACATCCCGGCGTACCGCGACAGGACGTTCCCCGAACCCGGCCACACCGGCGGATATCTGCAGTTCGGCCCGGACGGCAACCTCTACATCGGCACCGGCGACGACGTCGCGCCGAACCTCGATCCGGCCTGGCAGGGGTACGCGCCGTTGGACTGGCGGCCGGGCAGACACATGCTCGACGCGGCCCGGACCACCGGCAACACCAACGACCTACGCGGGAAGCTGCTGCGGATCCGACCGTCGGCCGGCGGCGGCTACACCATTCCGGCCGGCAATCTCTACCCGCAGGGAACGGCGTCCACCCGACCGGAATTCTACGCGATGGGCCTCCGCAACCCGTTCCGCTTCTCGATCGACCCGGCCACCGGCTGGGTCTACCTGGCCGACTACGGACCCGACCGCAACCCACCCACCACCAACCGCGGACCCGAGGGCCTGGTCGAACTCAACGTGATCAAGTCACCCGGCAACTACGGCTGGCCGTTCTGCCACGGCGACAACCAGCCGTACGCACCGCACAACCCGGACACCGGCGCCGTCGGCGCGAAGTTCAACTGCGCCGCCCCGGTCAACAACTCGCCCAACAACACCGGCCTGACCAGCCTCCGCCCGGTCGTCACGCCCAACATCTGGTACGGCTACGGCACCTCGCCGACCTTCCCGGAACTCGGCGCCGGCAGCTCCGGACCGATGGGCGGACCGGTCTACCGGTACGACCCGACGAACCCGTCCGACACGAAGTTCCCGCCCTACTACGACGGCGTGCACTTCTTCTACGAATGGTCCCGCAGCTACCTCAAGGAGGTGCACTTCGACTCCGCGACGGCGGTGACCCGCACCAACCCGTTCCTGCCCGGGGCGGAGTTCAAAAAGCCGATGGACCTGCAGTTCGGCCCGGACGGTTCGCTCTACCTGCTGGAGTGGGGCACCAACTTCGGCGGCGGCAACAACGACTCCGGTCTCTACCGGATCGACTACGTCCAGGGCGGCCGGTCACCGATCGCCACGGCGACCGGCACCCCGACCAACGGGTACGCGCCGCTGACGGTCCAGTTCAGCAGCGCCGGATCGACCGACCCCGACCCCGGCGACACACTCAGCTACCAGTGGACCTTCGGCGACGGCAGCACCTCGACCGCCGCCAACCCGTCACACGTCTACACCACCAACGGCAACTACACCGCGCAGTTGACGGTCACCGACAACACCGGTCGGACCGCCTTCGCCAACGTCAACATCACCGTCGGCAACACCGCGCCGGTGGTCACCATCACCACGCCGGCCAACGGCGGCATGCTCACCATCGGCGACCAGGTGTCGTACACGGTCACCGTCTCCGACCCGGGCGGTGCCCCGGTCGACTGCGCCAAGGTGTTCGTCAACCCGGCACTCGGTCACGACGACCACGAGCACGAGACCACCGACTACCCGGGCTGCTCGGGGACGATCCGGACCGAACTGCTCGGCGGGCACCCGGACGGGGCCAACCTGTTCTACGCGCTCAACGCCCGCTACACCGACGACGGCGGCAACGGCGGTGCCGCGCCCCTGACCGGGTACGCGAAGGTGATCCTCCAGCCGAAACACAAGCAGGCCGAGTACCACAGCAGCCAGTCCGGCACCCGGATCATCGACCAGGCCGGCGCGGAGAGCGGCAAACGCATCGGGGACATCTCCAACAACGACTGGGTGGCGTTCACCCCGATGAGCCTGTCCGGCATCTCCACCGTCAGCTACCGGCTGTCGTCGCCGTCCGGCGGCGGCACGATCGAACTACGCGCCGGCTCACCGGCCGGTACGCTGCTGGCCACCACACCCGTGCCGAGCACCGGCGGCTGGGACAACTACCAGTCGACGTCCCCGGTGAACGTCACCGCCCTGGCGGGCAGCCACACCCTGTACATGGTGTTCAAGGGCAGCGCGAACAACTGGTTCGACCTGGACTCGTTCACCTTCGGCGGGGCCGGAGTGGGCCAACCGGTCGATCCCGGCGATCCGCCGGGCGACGGGGTGGCCGGCAGGACATGGACCCTGACCGCGCAGCACAGCGGCAAGCTGATGGACGTCAACGGTGTCTCCACCGCCGACGGGGCCCAGATCCACCAGTGGGCGGCGACCGGCGGAAACAACCAGAAGTGGGCGGCCGTGGACGCCGGTGGCGGCGCGGTCCACCTCCGGGCGGTCCACAGCGGTAAGTGCGCGGAGGTCATCGGCGGCTCCACCAGCGCCGGCGCCTTCCTCCAGCAGGCCACCTGTAACAACAGCAACCAGCAGCGGTTCACCGTCAGCCCGACCGGCACCAGCGGGGTCTACACCGTACGCAGCGTACCGAGCGGGTTGTGCCTGGACGTCAACGGCGCCGCCACCAGCGACGGCGCGCGCCTCATCCAATGGACCTGCCACGCGGGCCCCAACCAGCAGTGGCGGTTCAACCCGGCCTGACGCACCGCGACCGCCGTAGTGGTCCGTGCGACGGTCACCTTGCCGGACGGCAGTCGCCACTTCCAGGTACCTGGAAGTGGCGACTGCCGTCCGGCTCCAGCTCTCGGCGGACGTCCCCGTCCACCGGGCCCGGAGGCTGATCAGCCGAGGGTGATCGGCACCCGGCTGGTCTCATCCGCCACCACCGTCACCCGCTGGGCTGCGACGACGTCCTCGCCCGGAACCCGTACGGTGAACTCGTACTCCCCCGGTGGCAGATCGGTCCAGGTGTACTCACCACGCGCGTCGGTCATCCGGGCGATGTCCTCGGCCAGTTCCGCAGGCATCGGCCAGTCGACCGTACGGACCTCCACCGGGATCACCGGGAGCGGCTCACCGGCCGGATCTCGTACCTCGATGATCGCCGTACCGCGGCCGGCGGCCGAACCCGGCGACGCCGAGGGCGCCTCCGGCTGTCGCGGGTCGGACACAGGGGTGTCCGGGCCGGTCGACGCCGACGGTCCGGGCGAACCCGATGATTCAGTGGCGCAGCCCGCCAGCAGCAAGCCGACGAACAGCACCGGCAGAAGCGCATGTCGTACCGGCTTCATGGCCAGTCCTCGTTTCACGGCCAGTCCTCGGATCACGTCAGTGTTCGATCACACAGAGTATCAAGATACCGGGGTGTGGTGCTGCCCGTCGCCGTCGTGCCGGTCCCCGTCCGGCGACCGGTCGTGCGGTCACCGGACAGGGCCGTCGGCTCCGTCCTACAGGTCACGCCAGTAGACGAAGTTGTTGAACACGGACTCGGTGATCCGCGGTCCGCTGTTGTGGTTGTTGTTCGGCGCGCCGCTGCCGTGGAGGCCGTGCGCGTGCACCGCCACCGCGCAGGGGCCACAGTCGGTCACGGAATATGTGTAGACAGGTCCGCCACTGTTACCGCCGACCGTGTCGTGAAGGTAGAACAACTCGGTGGACTGGGTCGCCCGGATCTGGTCGGAGCTGGCCCACTGGGTGCCGAAGGTCTTGTCCCCGCTGTAGCCCCGGTTGTAGGTCGACGTGCCATTCTGGCTGGCGGAGGTCCACATGAAACCGAAGGTTCCGGTGCTGTTGCCGACCGTGCAGTTGAGTTTCATCGCACCGTAGTCGTAGCCGTTGGTGAAGCTGTTCACCCACCCCCCGACCGAGTGCAGACTGGCCACGGTGCACGAGCCGTACGGCGTGGAACTGCCGTCGCGTCCCGGCCAGACCCTGAACTCGTTACGCGGGTACCACGCGGTGCCGTTACGGGGGTAGACGCAGTGCCCAGCGGTGATCAGCGTGTCGGCACCGATCATCCAGCCGGTGCAGTGCCCCCGGGTGACCCCACCGGAGGTACGGGTGATCTGGACCGTGGAGCTCGCCGGCCACCAGTTCGCCGGGGTCGTCTGGTACCGGCTGTCCGTACCGATGATGCTGCTGATGCCGATCTCGCCCGGCTCGGTCTTGCCTTCGACCTGACCGGCAGGCGCCCGGTCCGTCCCGTCGGCGCCGCGTCGCAGCGCCGGACCGGTGGCCCGGACCATCGTCTCGTCGATCCGCTCGGCGAGGACCGCCGGGTTGATGGTTACGCCCGTGTCGGAGACCGGGGTGACCGGGTCGACAGTGCCGGTGGGTGTGGCCGCAGCGGGTGTCGCCGCGGCGGCCAGCGTCAACGCCGCCGTCGCGACGAGGACGCCGAGCGTCCGGCGCGCCTTGTTCTCCATGGAACCTCCCGATGATGAGGTGGGCGTCCGGTGATCTCCACTCGAACGTATTCCCGTAGGTGAATCTTCATCGCCTTCTGCCCGCTGGCGAGACTTCTGTCCATGAACCAACAGTTATTCGACCATCATCGATAAGATCATCGGGCGGCAGCCATCGACGTTGCCTGGCCGAACCGGAGGCAGTTGAATCCACTGCCCGCCCGCCAGGTCGCCGCGTACGTCACCGAGGTGCTGCCGCTGTCATCGACCGGGAGCACGAAAATCCATTGCCGGGCGTACGGCGGCCGGCCTTAGCATGAGCGACTATGACTGACACCTCTGCGGGCTTCGCCGTGCCGTCGGCACCGTCGTTGAACGGGCTGGAAGACAAGTGGGCGCGTCGCTGGGAGCAGCAGGGCGTATACCGGTTCGACCGGTCCGCCGACCGGGCCGGGGTGTACTCCATCGACACTCCGCCGCCCACGGTGAGCGGGTCGCTGCACGTCGGTCACGTCTTCTCGTACACCCACACCGACGTCATCGCCCGCTATCAGCGGATGCGCGGCAAGGCGGTGTTCTACCCGATGGGCTGGGACGACAACGGCCTGCCCACCGAGCGTCGGGTGCAGAACTTCTTCGGGGTGCGCTGCGACCCCTCCCTGCCATACGACCCGGACTTCACCCCACCGGAGCGGCCAGGGAAGTCGGAGATCAGTGTGTCCCGGCGCAACTTCATCGAGTTGTGCGAACGGCTGACCGTCGCCGACGAGCAGGTGTTCGAGCAACTGTGGCGGCGGCTCGGGCTGTCGGTCGACTGGCAGCTGACCTATCAGACCATCGACGCCGACGCCCGGCGGGTGTCGCAGCGGGCATTCCTGCGCAACGTGGCGCGCGGTGAGGCGTACCTGTCCGAGGCGCCGACGCTGTGGGACGTCACGTACCGGACCGCCGTCGCGCAGGCGGAACTGGAGGACCGGGAGCGGCCCGGCGCGCAGCACCGGGTGGCATTCCACCGGCCGGACGGCAGCCCGGTCCACATCATGACCACCCGACCGGAGCTGCTGCCGGCATGCGTGGCACTGGTGGCGCATCCGGACGACGAGCGGTACCGCGACCTGGTCGGCACCACCGTCCGTACCCCCTTGTTCGGGGTCGAGGTCCCGGTCACCGCGCACCGGCTCGCGGCGCCCGACAAGGGCACCGGCATCGCCATGATCTGCACGTTCGGCGACCTGACCGACGTGCTGTGGTGGCGCGAGCTGCAGCTGGCCACCCGGCCGGTCGTCGGCCGCGACGGCCGCGTCCTGGCCGACCCGCCGCCCGGCCTGGACGACCCGCAGGGACGTGCGACCTACGCCGAGCTGGTCGGGGCCACCATGCACACCGCCCGGGAACGGGTGGTGGAGCTGCTGCGCGCCTGCGGGGACCTGGTCGGCGAGCCGGAGAAGATCACCCATCCGGTCAAGTTCTACGAGCGCGGCGACAAGCCGCTGGAGATCGTCACAACCCGGCAGTGGTACCTGCGCAACGGGGGCCGCGACACCGACCTGCGGGAGGCGCTGTTGGCCCGGGGCCGGGAGCTGGCCTGGCAGCCGGAGTACATGCGGGCCCGCTACGACAGCTGGGTCGGCGGCCTGACCGGGGACTGGCTGGTCAGCCGGCAGCGGTTCTTCGGCGTGCCGATCCCGGTGTGGTACCCACTCGACGAGCAGGGCGAGCCGCTCCACGACCAGCCGATCCTGCCCGACGAGGCGACGCTGCCGGTGGACCCGAGCGTGGACGCCCCGCCGGGCTACCAGGCCGGGCAGCGGGGAACCCCGGGCGGCTTCGTCGGTGACCCAGACGTGATGGACACCTGGGCGACGTCCTCGCTGACCCCGCAGATCGCCGGCAAGTGGGGCACCGACGACGACCTGTTCCAGCGGGTGTTCCCGATGGATCTGCGCCCCCAGGCGCACGAGATCATCCGGACCTGGCTGTTCTCCAGCGTCGTCCGGTCGCATCTGGAGCATGACAGCCTGCCGTGGTCGCACGCCGCGATCTCCGGTTGGGTCCTGGATCCGGACCGCAAGAAGATGTCGAAATCCAAGGGCAACGTCGTCACTCCGCTGGCGCTGCTGGAGGAGTACGGATCCGACGCGGCCCGCTACTGGGCGGTCAACGGCCGGCCCGGCACCGACACCGCGTTCGACACCGGGCAGATGAAGGTCGGCCGCCGGCTCGCGATGAAGATCCTCAACGCCAGCCGGTTCGTGCTCGGCCTGGGTGCTCCGGTCGAGTCGGCCACGGTGACCGAGGCGTTGGACCGGGCGATGCTGGCGGACCTGGCCACCGTGGTCGACGACGCAACCGCCGCGCTGGAAAGCTACGACTACGCCCGCGCCCTGGAGCGGATCGAGCAGTTCTTCTGGCGGTTCTGCGACGACTACCTGGAGCTGGCCAAGAGCCGGGGGTACGGCGAACGCGGCTCCGCGCCGGCCGAGTCCGCCCGCGCCGCGCTGACCATCGCCCTGGCGACGCTGCTGCGGCTGTTCGCGCCGTTCCTGCCCTTCGTCGCCGAGGAGGTGTGGTCCTGGTGGCGCACCGGCACGGTGCACCGGGCCGCCTGGCCGACGGGTGACGAGCTGCGCACGGCGGTCGACGGCGCCGACGCCACCGCGCTGACCGTCGCCAGCCAGGTCATCGCCGCGATCCGCAAAGCCAAGTCGGAAGCGAAGCTGTCCATGCGGGCGGACGTCTCGAAGGTCCTGGTCCGTGCCGAGCCGGCGATGCTGGTCGCACTCGGCGGTGTCGCGGAAGATCTGCGGGCCGCCGGCCGGGTCGCGTCGCTCGACACGGAGAAAGGTGACCAGCCGGGCCTGAGCACCCTGGTGACGTTGTAGCAGCGTGTCCGCGTGCTGCACAACCGGTGCGGCGTCGAGGGTTACCGCGACCGTGACAGCCACCGTCGCACCCGCAAGCATTCGGGCTCTGCCGGAAGCGCCCGCCCGGGGCACGACGCAGCAGCAGCTGACACCGCAGCCGACCCGAGCATGATCACCTCGATCATCAGGACGTCATCGTGGTGCGACGCCGGGGCGTGACCATTGCGCGGTGGGGCGGCCGTCGAGACGCCACGGGTGCCCGGTGACCCGCGGCCAGCCTTCAGGCGAGTTTTCCCAGTTCTCCTGCCGGCCGTACACTGTGAGGTCCAGGGCGTGGTAGGTGGTCATCAACGCCTCCACACCCCGCCCGGTGGTCCAGTAGGTCTCGTAGACCTGGTCGCCGTCGCGCAGGTAGCACGCGATGAACCCGAAATTGCGACCGTCGGCCAGAGCCGCGTCAGAGTCTTTCGCCGAATACCAGGGGAACCTATAGCCCATGAACTCCGCGAACGGGGCACTTTCGTCGTAGGGCCCCTCGCAGAACACGGCGTAGGTGACGTCCCGAGCGTGCAGGTAGTCCAGCATCTGCATGTGACAGGTCGAGAAGGTACACCCCTCACACTGATGCTCGTACGGCTTGCCGTCGTGCCACATGTGGAAGTAGGCGATGAGCATCCGGCGACCCTCGAACACCTCCACCAGCGAGGTGTCCCCGCCAGGGCCCCGCACCGTCACCGCCGGCATCAAGGTCATCGGCAGCTGACGACGAGCAGCTGCGATCGCGTCTCCTTCGCGGGTATGGGCCTTCTCCCGGACCAGCAGTTCTTCGCGCTCGCGCAGCCAGGTCTCCCGGTCGACGACCGGAGGCGCGGCGGCGCTGGACGCGGGGGTTGCCGTCATGGCTGTCTCCTTCGTGGAGTGGGGATCGGTCACAGGTACAGACGACAGAGTCGGCGATCGTCATCGGTAACCGATGATGGATGGGTCCGCAGTCGTCAGTACGGTCGTGAGGACCACTCAGCTCCGGGGGAACCACATGTCCGACTCGTCTGACGAGCAGGCGATCTGGCTGCAGCGCGCCTTCGGCGAGCACCGGCGTGAGCTACACGTCCACTGCTACCGCCTCGCCGGGAACGTCACCGACGCGGAGGACCTTGTGCAGGAGACCTTCCTCCGTGCCTGGCGGGCTCGCGACCGCTTTGAGGGTCGGGCGTCAGCGCGCACCTGGCTCTACCGGATCGCCACGAACGTCTTCCTCGACAGCCGCAAGGCGGCCGGTCACCGGACAGTTCCGTACGGTGATCCGCTGGAATGGTCCACCGAGCTCGGCCCCTATCCCGACGCACTGCTCGCCGACGATCCGCAGACCGGACTCGCCGCCCGGGAGACCGTCGAGCTGGCCGTGATCGCAGCGCTCATGTACCTGCCGCCGCGGCAGCGGGCGGCCTTCGTGCTGCGCGACGTCCTAAGCTGGACGCCGCAGGAAATCGCCGCCGCGCTCGACACCGCCGTAGCGGCCGTAAACAGCCTCATCCAGCGGGCCCGCCACACCCTCCGGCGGCACGCTCCGTCGGACCCGGAGGACTGGCGCCGCCCACGGCTCACCAGTGAGGACGAGGAGGTCCTGCGCCGCTACGCCAACGCCAAGGACCCGGAGACGATCCGGGCACTGTTTGCCGAGGACGTACGGATCACGATGCCCCCCGAGCCGCCGGTCGTCGGGATCGACGCGGCTGCGGAGTTCCTCGGCCGACCGCTCGACTGGCGTACGTTCCCCACCTCCGCCAACGGGCGCCCGGCACTGATCAACTATCTCCGCCGGCCCGGTAGCCCGCGCTACGAGGCGTTGGTCGTCGACGTACTCCGGATCGAGAACGGGAAGATCGTAGAGAGCAACGCCTTCTGGGCTGTGTCAAGGATCTTGGACAGGTCTTCGTAGGTTTGCTGGTCAGGCGGCTATCAGGGCCTGGTAGCCGGTGAGGGCTTCGGCCGGGGTGCGGTAGTCAAGGCTGGAGTGCAGCCGTTGTCTGTTGTAGAACACCTCGATGTACTCGGCGACGGCGAACCGGGCGCGGGCACGGGTGTCGAAGCGTTCCCGGTGGTACATCTCGTTCTTCATGGTGGCGAAGAACGATTCGGCGGCGGCGTTGTCCCAGCAGACACCGGTACGTCCCACGCTCACCCGCACCTGGTTGTCGGCGCAGTGGCGGGCGAACCTGGCCGAGGTGTACTGCGCGCCCCGGTCGGAATGGAACACCGCATCCGGGCGGACGTGGCCGTGTCGGATGGCCATGGCCAGGGCGTCGACCACCAGGCTCGTGCGCATGTGCTCGGCGGTCTGCCAGCCCACGACCATCCGGGTGGCCAGGTCGATGACGGTGGCCAGGTACAGCCAGCCCTCACCCGTCCTCAGGTAGGTGATGTCGCCGACCAGGCGGGTGCCCGGGGTGTCGGCGGTGAAGTCCCTGTCGATCAGATCCTTCGCGGTGACCGGGTCCCGGCCGGGCACCGTGGTCCGCTTGTACGCCCTGGGTTGACAGGCCCGCAGGCCGAGCTCGCGCATCAGGTCGGCGACGAGCCCGACGCTGCACGCGACACCCTTGCGGTTGAGCGCGGCGGTCACCCGCCGGCAGCCGTAGGTGCCCCGGGAGGCGTCGAAGACCCGCCGCACGTGGTCGGCGAGGGTCCGACGTCGGGCGGCGGTGACCGTCTCGGCGCGTTCCCGCCAGGCGTAGTAGGTGGAGCGGGGCACGCCCAGCAGGCGGCACATCCAGGCGATCGGGTAGGTGGCCTTCTCCGCGTCGATCACCGCGCACCGCAGGGCTACGGGTGCGTCCGGGCGAAGAAGGCCGCGGCTTTTTTCAGGAACTCGTTCTCCATCCGCAGGCGGCGGATCTCGTCTTCCATCTCCTTCACACGGGTGTCCTCGGTCCGGTCGGTGTGCGGCGGTACGGGCGTGGCGTGTTCACGGCGCCAGGTGTTGACCCAGTTGCCCAGGGTGGCTTCGTGGACCTCCAGATCACGGGCCACCGCGGCGATCGGTCTACCGGTCTCGACGACCATCTGCACAGCCTCGGCCTTGAACTGCGGACTGTATCGACGACGTTGCTCGGACATGGATCCATCCTCTCAACTCGGAGGACATGTCCAAGATCCTTGGTACACCTCAGTAGGTGAATCGCGGCGGCACGCCCAACGCGGTAAGGGTGCGGATGGCCAGGGCGTTCTGCTCGCCGGTGGTCTCCTTGTTGAAGCGGTCCAGTATCGAGGTCACCCCCGATTCCACGCCGAACAGGCAGCGCCGCAGCTTCCGCTCGACCAGGCCCCGCCAGAGGTGACCGCGGTCAAGATTCCAGGCTCGGTCGCGGTCGGGGCGGACGACCTGGTCCACCCGGCAACTCGTCTCCCAGGTGAAGCCCGTCTGGGCGAGTATGTCCGCGACCTGCAGGGCGCGGTTGACAGCGTCATCGCCGCGTCCGATGAACTCCTCGTCGACCAGGTAGATCGTCCTGTTCAGATCCGGGTATCGGTCAAACACCGCCCCCATCTGACGCAGGAGCCAGGGCAACGCGTCGGGACGCGCCCCCGCCCATTGCCCCTTGTGCCCGCGGGGACAGAACGAACAGTAGTTGGTACAGCCCCTCGACGACTCGAGTTGGGCGACCCCACGGTGCGCGAAGGTGCGGTCAAGCAGATCCAGTTCCGGCCACATGTCGGTCTGCGACCGGTTCGCCACTGTCGCGGTCCGGCGCGAAAAATTGATCGGCAGCACGGTACGCGACCGCTCGGTGCCCCGGAAACCAATGCCGCGTATCTGCCCGACGTCCAGGTCGCCATGCCAGTGGGCCAACACGTCGGCGATCGTGGGCTCTCCCGCTCCCCTACAGATGAGCAGGTTCGGATAGCGGTCCAGCAAGATCTGCTCGTTGCGGACGGTTAGCGAGCCGCCGGCGATCACCAGAGGCGGCCGGTCGAGGACCGTGACTGCGTCCAGCAGCCGGACGGCGAGGTCATGCTGGCCGAAGGTCACCGACACGCCCAGCACCTCCACCCCGTCGCGGACCCGATCGACGATGTCGTCCAGTCCGAAACCGAGCTGCATATCCATCAACTCGACCTGTCCAAGCAGGGTCGACCGAGCAGCTCGGGCCAAATCGGAGATTGCCAGCGGAAACCGGGGAAGCGGGAAGTGCTCCGGGTGGTACAGCGACGCCAACAGCAGCCGGGGCCGCAGCAGCCGTCGCTGGCCCGCTGGAGTGAGTTGCGCGGTGGACAGCCAACTGTCCGGGTCGGTCACCGTCAAGTGGCCGGCGGTCCACGCCGGCCATGCCCGGCTGCCGTGCGGCTGCCCGGAAAGGTCGGCGGCTGTCCATTGTCCTGACGGTTGTTGGATGAGGACCAGCCTGCGGTCCAGGGTCCCGGTCACCACCGCAGTTCGCTCCTCGCCCATTGTCATGCTCAAGGCGGCGCGTAGGGCGTTCGGGTCCTCCAACGGTACCGCCGCCAACGGCTCGCGACGGGGCGGGATACATCTGGTGGCGTGAGCGCAGGCGTACAACAGCCGGTCGTGTACGGACGGGAGCAGGTCGCGCATGGAACACCTCCGTGACGAACAGGGGTTGGGCATGGGCATGCGTCGCCAGCCCTGTGACAGCGGCGGGAAAGGAGCGGTGAATGGTGTGGAAGGGCGCGCTCAGGGCGGCGTGGTGGATCTGGCCCCGCCGTGGTGTCGGACGGGCCAGCCGAGGAACCGGTCGAACAGGTCCGTGGCGTCGCCGGTAGCGCTCGGGTTGAGCCGGTGCAGGTCGTCGATGGCCTCATAGAGCCGGCCGGCCATATGGAGGAAGAGACCGATAGCGTTGTCGCGGTGCCCGGCGATCAGTGCCAGCCGCGCTTGTCCGCAGGGCCACGGCTGCCCGCAACGGCGGCACAGCCAGAGCGGACGCAGCGGCAGATGCTCCGTCGGTACTGCCCGGCCCAGTTCCGCCGGTCTTGCTCCGTTGCCGATCATCAGCGGTCGCGCTTCCGCGCCTGCTGCTCGAACACGATTCGCCAAGCGTGCGTCAGCAGCGGCAGATCGGCCACCGGCCGTTCCACCGGTTGATCGCGATCCGTGAGGTCCCGGGACAGTTCACCGGTCGCGGCATACCGCGAGATATACACGGTCATGGCCGACCCCGGACCGGCGCTGGCCCCGGTGCGTGGTGGGCTTGCCGGCGCGCCGGCAAGCCCACCACGGTCGGCCAGCGGCAGGGAGCGGACCGCCGGTCACCAGCCCTCGCAGCCTCGGTGGCAGTACGCGAACGGGGAGTCACCCGTGCGGCCGACGGGGTGCCGGGCGTGAGCACTTGCCGGTGCGTCGGGTCGCCTTCCGACCTGCCGCCCAATGGCACGTCCATCTGCATCTCCCTGGCGTGTGAGTGCCGCTGGCCCGTCGGCGTGCCATGGAGTCAAGGTGAACCTGGACCGGCCCGCCGACGTGTTCTGCGTTAACGATCGCTGGAATGTCAGGGCGGAAATAGACGCACGGTGGTGGGCCACGGTGCACCTCACCGTGTCTGAACTGGGCTGACGCCTAGGGGACGGGCGGCACACGTCCCCTAGACCTGGAAGGCTCGCTTCAGAGGATCCGCCACTGGCGCAGATCCGCCCCGTCGTCAACGAGGCCGGCAATCCGGCGATGCACTTCGTCGGCGGCCTCGGTTCCGGGGCGGGACTTTCGGGCGTTGGTAGCGATCATTTGCAGCTCGCGTAGCTGGCACAGCTCCTCGAACTGGGACCAGGAGGTGACATCCCAGCCGTAGGCGGCGGTGAAATCGGCGAAGGCTCCCTGGCCGGGCGGGTCGAATCGGCGGCAGTGAACAGCGACCGTAGCGATGTCCCACTCCCTGGGTCCGACGGCGGCGCCGTCCCAGTCAGCCAGTACGGGCGTGCCGTCGAAGCGCCGCAGCGCGTTACGGATCTGCGGATCAGACTGGATCAGGCTCGTACCCAGGGGAAACCGCATTGCTTCCCAGCTGACCGCCAGCGTCTCGAGCCGGCCCATCAGCAGATCCTGTTCCTTGCCGTTCAGGACCTCAGAACGGGCGACGGACCATTCGATGCTGCGGATCGGTCGCAGTACCGGCAGCGGCATCGGCGGAGCCGGCAGGGCGTGCAGAACTCGGAGAAGCGTTCCGAGCTCGGAGACGGTGATGGGGTTGTCGTGCGCCGCGTCCAGACGCTGCCAGACCGTGACGGCGTGCCCACCCACCCGCAAGGGCTGGGACAGTCCTGGGTGGAGGCCCACCGTGGGGAAACCGTGGTCCACCAGCCAGTCGACCGCAGCCACCATCACACGCACCCGTTCCAGGTCATGGTCGCCGGGGGCGATCTTGATAACCACGTCACCGACTGCGTAGACGGCGTTGGTGTGGTGCCGCAGCAGAGTCGCGTTCGAGTCGGGGTAGCCGAGGAGACGACATACCTCGGCGAGCACCGGCCGGGTGCGCGCCTCGACGAACATGGGGCTCCTAAGGACCGAGTGGGGCTGTGGTCCCAAGCCTACGGGCGCTTTCGCGGCACACCCGCACATAGTCCGTCAAGACGGCGACCTCACCACGATGGCTCTCGTCAGGGATCGCCGTTGCCACGTCGGTCGCCCTGGTCAAGATGATCTCCGTCCGCTGCGCCTCGGGCAGGTCCGCGACGGCATCACGCGCGGTCACCGCCGCCTCGGTCGCCCGCCGGTCCCGCGCAAGGCACATCGACCGGTCCAGGGCGATGAGCGCCGCATCGATCGGTACGGTCGGAGCGGCACCGTAGAGCCGCAGCGCCTCCTCCTGGACCCGATACGCCTCACCCGTGTCACCGAGCCAGGTGTACGCGCCGGAGAGGTAGAACAACAGCCGCTTCGCCGGAAACCTGAAGGCGACGTCGGTGTCCTCGTCGCCAGCCTGATCGAACAGCCGACGCGCCTGGCCGATGGCCGACCGTGCCTGCTCGGCGGCGCCGATCCGGGCCAGGGCACGCGCCCGACCTGCGGCTGCCAGGGCACCCGGCGGCGATGCGATCGATGTGACCGCCAAAGCCGCGTCAGCCAACGCCACAGTTTGGGTGGGATCGCCGAAGTAGTACGGCAGCATCGCCGCTTGGGCCCGCACGAGCACCCTGAAACGAGGCTCCCCGCTGTCGTCCGCCGCGTTGATTGCCGTGCCGTACCACCGCCGAGCCTCAGCCACATCTCCGAGCCGCATCAACGCATCAGCGCACATCGTCGCCAGCAACGCCGCCACCCCGGACAGCCGGGACTGGACCGCCGCCGGCTGCCGCCGCTGCGACAGCATCTGAACCTCGCGGCAGTCGGCAGCCAGAGACGACAGCATGACCTGGGGCGAAGCCGAGGGATAGACCCTCATGTGCTCGCTGGCGGACTCTTCGATCAACTCTAGTTGTGGAGGAGCGACGCTCGACGCCGCCAGAGCCTCGTCCAATCCCAGACGAAGTCTCACCAGATCGCTGACCTCCACGCTGGTACCCACACCGGCCAGCGACCGGTCCGCTCCACCCTCCACGGCGACACGGCCAAGGTCAACAGGCACAACCGCGTCCTCGTCGCGGCCGAGCCCCATCACCGGACGCGGAATGTTCAGACCGTCGGCTATCCGTTCCAACACCTCGTAGGCCGTGACCTGCCGGACGCCCTTGGCTATCTCAGCAGCGCGGTTGGACGAGACACCGACAAGAGCTGCGAGCCTGCCGTACGACACGCCCCGCGCGTGGAGGAAGCGGAAGACAGCAGTGATATCGCGCCGCCGCAGAGACTCGCTGATCGGTCGGCCGTTCCAAAATCCCGAGTTCCACCACTCAGGGTCCACCTGCACGGCCACGAGCACCCCCGATCAAACGACGGCCACTCGCCAGCACAGCGCATCCGCGCCGTCACATCAAGTCAAGGCGGCCAAGTCGACGGCATCCACCCCCAGTGTCGGCACATGCAGCAACTCCCGGAACACCCACGATGGGCCCTCACGATGTCGCCACCTGGGATCAAGCAATCAGCCTGCCCTACATCGAGCGCAGGGCCTCCTTGTTGGAAGAGATGAACTCGGTCAGCCCTTCCGGCTTTAGATCTACCGCAGGCAGCTCGTCGATCCTCATCCGGTCCAACTGGTAGCCACCACGCGACGGCTCAGCGAACTCCTGCCCCGTGCGGGCGTCCTCGTTGAGCCGAAGTAGCCGGCAAGCGAAGAAGTGCTGGACGGAAACGCCCTCACCAGCGGGAGCGGTGAACAGGAACACCTGAGCGAACCGATCGACCTCGGCACCGAGTTCTTCCTGCAACTCCCGACGAAGCGCAGCCTCCAGGGAGACATCCGTCGGCTCCACGCCACCGCCCGGCGTCGTCCAGTACGGCGCCTGGCCTGGCTTGATCCGCTTGATCAGCACGAGGCGGTCAGCCATTTGATCTTCGAGCCTGACTGCTGGCATCACACCGTGTCCGCAACGGTCCAGCGGCTCCCGAGCGCCCGGCGAGCACCCAGCCGGCCGTACGGCGTACGGCAAAAGGCCCCGACCGGGCGGAAACCGCCGGTCGGGGCCTTGTTGTCTGGTACGCCGCGTAGGACTTGAACCTACAACCCGCGGATTAAGAGTCCGCTGCTCTGCCAGTTGAGCTAGCGGCGCTCGCTGACAACGTCGGCAACCGTAGCACGGCGGCCCGCCCGTCTTCCAACCGGTTGCCGGGTACGAGCCGACTGTCCGGCCGACCTGCCCACGTGCACGGATCTGGCACCCTTCCGGATCAGGCACGAAGGGCGTAGCGGGTGATGCACGATGTCGGCAGGGACGGAACAAGGAACGGGGACTGGGATGGACAGGGTCAGGAGGCGTTGGTCGGTCGCGGTGACACTGGCAGTCATCGCACCGGCCGCACTGGCAGGGTGCGGAGCGGACAAGGAGGCACCACGGTTCGTCAGCGGTCAGGTGGCGTCGGCGAGTCCGACTCCGCCGCCGGAGCCGTTCGAGTTCGCCATCTCGCCGGAGGCTGACGCGAAGGACCTGCCGATCAGCACGGAGATCGGCACCTCGGTCAGCGGCGGGGAGGTGACCTCGGTGACGCTCGTCGAGGACGGCGGCGGCGAGGTCAGCGGCAGCATGCGCGACGACGGCACCTCCTGGGTGCCGGACAAGCCGCTGAAGAACAACAAGAAGTACACCGCGACGGTGGTCGCGACGAGCGCCACCGGGGACGAGGAGAAGAAGACCACCACGTTCAGCACGATGGGCAAGTCGGGATCGCAGACCGGCACCGGGCTCTACCTGTTCGACGGGCGTACGTACGGGGTGGCGATGCCCGTGGTGGTGGAGTTCTTCCCGGGCGTTCCGGAGAAGGAGCGGGCCAACGTGCAGAAGCGGATGTTCGTC
The DNA here is from genome assembly GCF_049179175.1 of Solwaraspora sp. WMMA2101. Taxonomy (NCBI): domain Bacteria; kingdom Bacillati; phylum Actinomycetota; class Actinomycetes; order Micromonosporales; family Micromonosporaceae; genus Solwaraspora; species Solwaraspora sp. WMMA2101. The sequence goes on from NZ_JBMHMA010000006.1 coordinate 1,674,477, forward strand.
TCGACGGACCCGCCGCAGCCGGGCACCTGGTACTGGGTGGCCAACGGCAGTCAGGCGTTCTACCGGGCACCGGACTACTGGCAGCCCGGCACCAGCCTGACCGCGCGGATCGCGCTCGCCGGGCATCCGACGGGTGACGGCCGGTACGGCGACCAGGACCGTGGTGCCACCGCCACGATCGGCGACAAGGTGACGATGGAGGTGGACAACGCCACCAAGCAGCTGTCGATGTTCAAGGACGACAAGCTGGTCAAGCAGATGCCGGTGAGTCTCGGCAAGCCGAGTACGCCGTCGTCGAGTGGCACGATGGTGGTGATGGACAAGCAGGCGCAGACCGTCTTCGACACCTTCGCGGAGCTGGGCCCGGAGGAGGGCTACCGGACGGACATCTCGTTCGCGCAGCGGATCACCTGGGGTGGCGAGTTCATTCACGCGGCGCCGTGGTCGGTCGGTGACCAGGGGGTACGTAACGTGTCGCACGGCTGCGTCAACCTGTCGATGGCGAACGCGGAGTGGCTGTTCAGTCAGACCAAGGTCGGCGATCCGATCACGGTCAAGGGGACCGAGCGCAAGCTGGCCGACGGCAACGGGTGGACGGCGTGGAACCTGACCTGGGAGGAGTTCGTCAAGGGCAGTGCGCTGCCGGTGCCGGCTGATCTCGCGCCGAAGCAGCGGTCCGGCTCGCCAGCGCCCTCAGGTGGGGGCACGCCGACCCCGGCACCCTCGGTGACGTCCGGATGACATCGGGGCGAGGTGTCGCAGTGAGGTATGACATCTGAACAAACGCAAACAACGGACTAATCTGACGTGACCGATCGAAAATGCCCCGAACAATCGGGAATTTCGGTCGGTCGTGTCAGTGTTTGAACCGTTCAGGCACGAACCCGGGAGTTGCCCTGCCGCGTCATTGATGGACGATGGGAGCCGGGGACCGAACTTTCCGTGAGGAGATCATGCGAGTGCGAGTCAGCCGCAATCAGGCACCGTCGGGCACCGGACGGGCGCGCCCACCCGTACCGCAGGCGCTCGTGGCCCTCGTGGCGACCGCCGCGCTCGCCCTGACCGGTGCCTGCACTGGCGGCGGCGACGCGCCCACCTGGCAGGGTGGCAGCGGCGTCGAGGCCGAGCCCAGTCCGAAGGCACAGGCGACGATCACCGGGCCGGCCGCAGACGCCACCGACGTGCCGGCCTCGACCGGGGTCACGTTCACGGCGACCGGGGCGGTCGAGACGACGGTCGAGTTGACCGACGCCGCCGGCAACGCGGTGGAGGGCGAGGTCACCGCCGACGGCGGCCAGTTCCTGCCGACCAGTCAACTTGCCTGGGACACCGCGTACACCGCGACGGTGACGGTGACCGGGGACGACGACAAGACGACCACCGTCAGCCACAGCTTCCGCACGATGGCCGAGCCGGCCAACCAGGTCCGGGTCTCCAGTTTCCTCGGCGACGGCAACGTGGTCGGGGTCGCGATGCCGCTGATCCTGCGGTTCAGCCGGGACATCCCGCAGGAGCAGCGCGACGACGTGCAGCGCCGGCTGAGCGTACGGACCGAGCCCGCCCAGGAGGGCGTCTGGTACTGGGTCAGCCCCACCGAGGTCCAGTTCCGGCCCAAGGAGTACTGGCAGGCCGGCACGAAGCTGTTCTACAAGGCGCAGACCGGCGGACTGCCGATGGGCGACGGCTGGTACGGCCGCAACGACCTGACGATCGACGCCGAAGTCGGCTCCGCGCTGGTCATGACCGTGGACAACGCGACAAAGAAGATGACGGTCACCAAGGACGGGCAGACGATCAAGGAGATCCCGGTCAGCCTCGGCAAGCCGAAGACCCCGTCGTCGAGCGGCACCATGATCGTGATGGAGAAGCTCAAGGAGACCGTCTTCGACACATACGAGGAGCTGGGCCCGGAGGAGGGCTACCGGACCGACATCGAGTACGCCCAGCGGCTCACCTGGGGCGGCGAGTTCATCCACGCCGCACCGTGGTCCGTGGCCGACCAGGGGGTACGCAACGTGTCGCACGGCTGCATCAACATGTCGATCGCCAACGCCGAGTGGCTGTTCAACCAGACCAAGGTGGGTGACCCGGTGACCGTCAAGGGCACCGAGGTGCAGCTCGCCAACGGCAACGGCTGGACCGTCTGGAACCTCAGCTGGGACGAGCTGGTGGCCGGCAGCGCCCTGCCGTACGAACCGCCGACGGCAGACCCATCCTCGACCGACACCGACACCGACACCGGAACCGACACCGACGGGGGCAGCGCGGCCGGGGACGGGCAGTGACGACCGCGAACGGATGACGGACAGCGAAAGGGCCGGTCAGGATCATCCTGACCGGCCCTTTGTGTTGGGGTGACTGAAGGGACTTGAACCCTCGACACCCGGGACCACAACCCGGTGCTCTACCTGCTGAGCTACAGCCACCATGAACCTCACCCGACAGACTGCCGCGTGCGGTGCCGCCCAATGATAGCCCTACCCGGGCGGTTCCCGTCGAGCGGGTTCACCCGGCAGGTCAGCGACGGGCCGGGCCGGGCACCAGGCGGGTCACAGGCCGGCGGCGATCGCCTTGGCCGCGTCGACGTCTGGGCCGGGCAGCGGTACGAAGATCGCCCGTCGGTAGTACTCCAGCTCCCGAATGCTCTCCTGGATGTCGGCCAGCGCCCGGTGCGACAGCCCCTTGGCCGGCTGGCCGAAATAGACCCGGGGGTACCAGCGCCGGCACAGCTCCTTGATCGACGACACGTCGATCATGCGGTAGTGCAGGTGGGCGTCGAGCCGCGGCATGTCCCGGGCCAGGAAGCCCCGGTCGGTGGCGATCGAGTTCCCGCACAGCGGGGCGGTCTTCGGCTCCCGGACGAAACTGGTGACGTACTCCAGGATCCGGTCCTCGGCCTCGGCCAGGGTGACCGCCGAACGGCGTACCTCCTCGGTCAGCCCGGACCTGGCGTGCATCTCGCGGACCACGTCCGGCATCCCGGCGAGCGCCTCCTCGTCGGCGTGAATGACCAGGTCGACGCCGTCGCCGAGCACGTTGAGGTCCGAATCGGTGACCAGCGCGGCCACCTCGATCAACGCGTCCTTGCCGAGGTCCAGCCCGGTCATCTCACAGTCGATCCAGACAAGAAGATCCGCCACGCCGACAGCCTACGCGCCGACGTCCAGCCTGCGCCCAGCCCACGACCGGCCCACGACCGGCCCACGACCGGTCACCGTCGCCGGACCGACGCGACCGCTAGGCTCGCGGTCGTGCCCGCCGACACCGTTCCGGACCGCCCTGCCCCCCACCCGGCCGGCGGCCGACCGCACACCGCCCGTCGGATCGGCGTCATCGTCGGCCTGGCCGCCGCCGTGGTCACGGCCCTGCTCTGGTACGGCAACCGGCACGACTTCTACGACCTGAAGATCTACCTGAACGCGATGCGCTGGTGGGCCGAGGGCAACCCGCTCTACGACTACGTCCAACCCGACGTCGTGCAGGGTGAGCTCTACTTCACCTATCCGCCGTTCACCGCACTGCTGCTGCGCCCGTTCGCGGCGCTGAGCGACGTGGACACCGCGACCGTGTTCACCGTCGGCTCCCTGCTGGCGGTGGTGGTCACCACGGTCTGGCTGGTCACCCCGATCGCCCGCCGCCGGGGTCTGCCGCGCTGGTGGCTGGCCGGTCTGGCGGTGCCGCTGGTGGTGCTGATCGAGCCGACCCGGGAGACGATCTTCCTCGGTCAGATCAACATGCTGCTGGTGGTGCTGATCCTGGCCGACCTGCTGTTCGCCGTACCGCAGCGGTCCCGCTGGGCCGGCGTCGGCATCGGGCTGGCGACGGCGATCAAGCTGTTCCCGGGCATCTTCATCGTCTACCTGCTGGTCACCCGGCGGTGGCGGGCGGCGCTGGTGTCCTGCGTCGCGGCGGCCGGCGCGACGCTGCTCGCGGCGGCGGTCCTGCCGGCCGAGTCGTGGCGGTTCTGGACCCGGGAGCTGTGGAGCACCGACCGGGTCGGCCGCAGCGACTACACCGGCAACCAGTCGCTGCAGGGGCTGCTGGGCCGCCTCGTCGCGCCGGACGAGCCGAACCGGCTGGTCTGGCTGGCGCTGGTCGCTGTCGTTGCCGGCTACGGGCTGTGGCGGGCCGCCCGGGCGGTACGGGCCGGCGACGAACTGGCCGGGCTGACCCTGACCGGGCTGGTCGCCGCGCTGATCGCGCCGATCACCTGGCCACACCACGTCTACTGGTTCGTCCCGGCGCTGATCCTGCTGGTCGACGCGGCGGTACGGCAGCCGCACCAACCTGACGCGACGCGACAGCCTGCCGCGCCGGCGGTCCGCAGCGGGGTCCAGGCCACCGGCGCGGCGCTGGTCGCGGCGGTCACGTTCGCGGTGCTGGTCTTCGGGGTGGTGTCGCTGATCGACTGGGGGCACGACAAGGTGCCGACCGACGACCCGGCGACGTTCCTGCTGCGCAACCTGTACGTGCTGACCGCCGCGCTGCTGCTGGTCAGTCTGCCGATCCGCCACCACTCGACGACGCCTCCGACGCCGGAGCCGAAGCTGTAACGGGCGCGGGTCGCCGGGTCCGGTCGAACGCCAGGCCACCGAGTGCCAACCCGCCGAGGCCGGCGAGCAGTCCGGCGAGGCCGAGCCCGAGCGCCACTGGGGAGTCACCGGTGTCGGTGCCGGGCTGTGCCTCGGCGGCCGGCGCCTCGTCGACGGTCTCCGCACCACCACCGGCCGCGGGGGCCTGCGCGCCCTCCGGCACCAGGGTCAGCACGCTCGCCGGGGTGGCCGGTTCGTCCTGGCCGGGAACCGGCACCTCGATCCACCGCACCACGGTGCCGTCGGAGTAGGTCTGCAGCGACTTGAACACCAGTTGCTCGGCGTCGGGCAGCGGGCCGAGGGAGACCGGGAACTCCAGGAACTCGCCCGGTTGGACCCCGGCCTGCGGGTCGTCGGCGGTCCAGACGATCCGGGCCACCGCCTCGGTGACCTGGGCGCCGTGCACCTCCAACGGCGGGTCGACCGGCTGGTTCTGCACCTGGGCCGTCCAGCCGGGCACCCGGGCCAGGGTGACCGACGCGATCGGCGCGTCCTCCGGCATCACCACCTCCACCTGGGTGGTGCTGTGCTCGTCGCTCTCGTTCGGCACCCGGAACGCCAGCCGGGCGTAGTCGCCGACGACCGCCTCCGACGGGTTGACGGTGATGTGCGCGGCTGCGGGAGCGGCCAGTCCGATGACGCCGGCGACGACGGTCGCGCCGGTGAGCGCCACGGCGCGGGCCAGCGTGCGTCGGTGACGGAGCATGAAGGAACCCTTTCTAGCTGATCGCCACCGTGGTGGACACGGTGGCCTGGTCGATGTCGGAGATCCGGACGGTGATCCGCAGCTCCCAGTCTCCCGCAGTCGGCAGACTGATCTCACCGGTGGCGTGGTTGTCGGTCAACGGCAGCAGCGGAATCTCGATCGGTTCCACCCCGCTGGCCGGCAACGCCGCCGTCGCCTGCCACTCGATGACCGGCTGTGGGCGGTTGTCCGGGGTGTAGGCGTACAGGTGGACCGAGTTGTTGCCGCGTCGGGCCGGATCCACCTCGATCTGCAGCGAGTAGATGTCGCTGGTCAGGGTGGTGGAGAAGTAGGTGCTGGTGGCCCGCAGATCGTCGGCGACAGCGGTCCGCGCCGGGGTGGTCTGCACCAGCACCGCGGTCACCGCCAGCACCACTGCGGTCACCGCCAACTCGGCGACGATCGCCTGGCGCATCCGACCGGGCTGCCCGGCGGCGGTCCGGTTGCGCACCAGCTGCCGCGAGTACGCCGCCACCGCCAGCACCACGAGGAACAGCCCGATCTTGGCCAGCAGCAGTCGACCGTACGTGGTGCCGACCAGCGCGCCGAACGTCCCGACCTCGATCAACGCCTGGACGGTGCCGGCCAGCAGCAGGCCGCACACGGCCAACGCGGCCCACCGCGACCAGATCGGCAGGATCGCGCCGAGCTCCCGCTCGTCGGCCTGACGCAGCAGGAACACCGCGAGCATCAGCAGCCCGCCGAGCCAGACGGCCATCCCGGCCAGGTGCACGGCGTCGACCACCACCGACACGGCGGGCACCGGGGAGGCCGCGGGGTGCCCGGCCAGCGGCCAGGTGAACGCGCCGATCACCGCCAGCACGCCGAGCAGGATCCGGTCGCTGCTGCCGTCCGTACCGGCCAGCAGGGGGCGGATCAGGACGGCGGCGGCGGCCAGCACACCGAGGCGGACCAGCATGGCCGCGCCGATACTGCTGCCCAGAACGTCGCGCAGGGCCGCGCCGTCGGCATCGGCCAGCCCACCGCCGGTGACGTACGGGGCCTGCAGCCAGATGGCCGCCAGGGTGGCCGCCGCGACCAGCCCGAGCCCGGCCCAGACCAGCCGCCCCGGGCCGGCCCGCGACAGCCGCCGGGGCCAGAGCATGGTGAGCACCAGCACCGGGCCGACGATCAGCAGCAGGCCGACGTACCCGGCGAACTTGGCGACCTGGATCAGCCGGCTGACCAGCGGGTCGGTCTCGGCGCCGCCGGAGTCGGTCGGCACCGCCGACGGCGCGCCGACCGAATAGGTGAAGCCGCCGGTGACCGGGTGGCCGTCGGCGGAGATGACCCGGTAGCTGACCAGGTACGTGCCCCGGGAGGTCTGCTGGTCGACCGTGACGCTGACCACTGCCCCGTTGAACACCGGCTCGCCCTGGTCGACCCGCTGCCCGTCCGGTGCGATCACCCGGACCCGGTCGGGCACCTGCCGCACCGACTCGGAGAAGGTGAGCACCACCTCGGCCGGGGCGTTCGGCAGCACCGCGTCGGCCACCGGGCTGGTGCTGACCAGTACGGCGTGGGCGCTGGCCGGGGTGGCGGGCAGCAGGACGACCGGCAACGCCGCCAGCACCAGTGCGGCGATGGCGGCGAGCCGGGAGGTCCACCTGTGGGAAGCGGCAGTCATGGGGAACATGCTCGCCGGTCCACCCCGGTCCGCGCGACCCGGCTCCGCCTCATTCGTTGTTGGTCGGTACGACGGGCGGAAAAGTTCCCGCCGGACCGGGTGTGACGAAGGACATCCGAGTTCCCGGTTTGTTGTCACATCCGCCGGGAACCCGGCGCCGGGTGGGAGGCGACCAATAGACATGACAGCTGGTACGGGCGGACGCTGGCCGGTGGTGGTGCCCTGGCTCGGCACCGCCGCCCGCCTGGGGCTGGCCGCCGTGTGGCTGTACGCCGGCGGGTCCAAGGTCACCGACCTGGCCGGTTCCGGCCGGGCGGTCAACGCGTACCAGATCTTCCCGTACGACCTGGCGATGGTGATCGGCGCGGCGCTGCCGCTCGTCGAACTGGCTCTCGGGGTGCTGCTGCTGATCGGGCTGGCCACCCGGCTCTGCGCGGTGCTGTCGGCCGGATTGCTGGTGGTCTTCGTCGCCGGAATCGCCTCGGCCTGGGCTCGGGGGCTGCGCATCGACTGCGGATGCTTCGGCGTCGGCGGTGAGCTGACCGCCGGGCAGGACCCCAGCTACGGCCCGGAGATCCTGCGCGACCTGGCGTTTCTCGCGCTGGCCGGGTTCCTGATCTGGTTCCCCCGGACGAGGTGGTCAGCCGACATGGCCATGTTCGACCGCAGATAGCGATGAACACCTTGATTGTCACTGATCCTCAGATCGGCGGGTGACGGCGATGAGCCGGCGAGTGGAGCAGAAGAAGGCCGCCCGGGTGGTCCGCGAACAGATCGCCCGGGAACGACGGCGCCAACGCGCCCTGTGGACGTCGGTCGCGGCCGCCGTGGCGGTGGTCCTCGCCGGGATGATCGGCTGGGCCGTCTACCAGACCCAGCGCAGCGGCGAGTACACCGCACCACCCGGCGTCGTCGCCAACGACTCCGGCATCCCGATCGGCGACGGCCCGGTCACCGTCGACCTCTACGCCGACTTCCTCTGCCCCGCCTGCCGGCAGTTCGAACAGCAGGTCGGGCCGACCCTGGACCAGCTCGTCGAAGATGGCAGGATCACCCTCGTGTTCCACCCTGTCGCGATCCTCGACCGGCTCAGCGACGACGCGTACTCGACGCGGGCGTCCGCCGCGTCCGGCTGCGCGGCCGCCGGCGGCAAGTTCAGCGAGTACGCCGCCGCGCTGTACGAGCAGCAGCCGGCCGAAGGTGGCCCCGGCCTGAGCACCGACCAGCTGATCGCCATCGGCGGAGACGTCGGCCTGGACACCGGCAGCTTCGGCCAGTGCGTCCGCGACGACACCTACCGGGGCTGGCCCGCCCACGTCACCGAGCAGGCCGGCCGGGCCGGCGTCAGCGGCACCCCGACCGTGCAGGTCGACGGCGAGACCGTCGGATCCAGCGCAGACGCCATCACCGCCGCAGTGGACGCGGCCGGCTGACCGTGCGGCGACCCGGGCGACTGGCCGTACTGGCCGCCGCGGCGAGCGCGGTGCTCGTCGGCACCGCCGCACCGGCCGCCGCGCACGGCGCGGACGCCCCCGCCGCCACCGACTACCGGATCGCGGTGACCGGCACCGTCCCGGCCCTCGACGCCGTCACGGTACGGGTCGTCGAGGCCGGCGCCCGCCTCGAACTGACCAACCGTGGCGACCGGCCGGTCGAGGTGCTCGGCTACGACGGGGAGCCGTACCTGGAGATCCGCCCGGACGGGGTCTACCAGAACCGCCGCTCCCCCACCGCGTACCGCAACGAGACCCTCGCCGGCGACACCCCGGTGCCGGCCGACGCCGACCCGACCGCGGCACCGGACTGGCGCCGGATCAGCACCGAGCCGGTCGTCCGCTGGCACGACCAGCGGACCTACTGGTTGGCCGACGGACCACCGGAGGCGGTGCGCGCCGCACCCGACCAGCCGCACCGGGTACGGGACTGGGTCGTGCCGCTGCGCGTCGGCGTCACCCCGGTCGAACTTCGCGGCACCCTCGACTGGGTGCCGCCACCGGACCCGTGGCGCTGGTGGGGCGGCACGCTGCTCGGCGCCGTACTCATGATGTCGGGTCTGCTGGCCGCGGCCCGGCGCGGACCGCGCACCGCGCACCGGCTGTCGGCCGTCGGGCTCGCCGTCGGCGGCGCGATCGCCGCCGGCTACGTCGTCACCCGCGCGGTGACCGCCGGCGCCGGCAGCGGGTTCGGCGGCGTCCTCGACGCGCTGCTCGCCGGGCCGGTCTGGGCGCTGGTCACCGGCGTGGCCGCGCTGGTCGCCGCCGGGTACGCGGTGCGCCGCCGCCCCGGGGTCGAACTGGCCCTGGCGCTGGGCGGCGCCTGCCTGGCGATCTTCGCCGGGGCGGCGAACGCCGCCGTCTTCGCCCGGGCGATCGCGCCGGTGCCCGGCCCCGGCTGGTGGCCCCGGGTCGCCGTCGCCGTCGTCGTCGCCGTCGGCGCGGCGGTCGCGCTCGGCGCGGTGCTGCGACTACGCGCCGAGCCCTCCATCGTCGGACCCGACAGTGCCTCGGGCGGCGGCGAGCTGATCGGCGGCGAGCAGCGGGTCGAAGCCGACCGGTAGCTCCAACCGGTGCCGGGCCAGCAACCGCTGGTCCGCCAGCAACTGCGCGGTCGGCCCGTCCGCCACCACCCGACCGGCGTCCAGAATGACCGACCGCTCGCACAGCTGGATCGCGTACGGCAGATCGTGGGTGACCATCAGGATCGTCACCGACAGCCCGTGCAGGATCTCGGCCAGCTCCCGGCGGGCCGCCGGATCCAGGTTCGACGATGGCTCGTCGAGCACCAGGATCTCCGGGCGCATCGCCAGCACCGTCGCCACCGCCACCCGCCGACGCTGGCCGAAGGACAGGTGCTGCGGCGTACGGTCCCGGTGCTCGGACATCCCGACGGCGGCCAACGCCTCGTCGACCCGCGCCGCGAGCTGCGCCCCGCGCAGCCCCAGGTTCGCCGGCCCGAACGCCACGTCCTCGGCGACCGTCGGCAGGAACAACTGGTCGTCCGGGTCCTGGAAGACGATCCCGACCCGGCGGCGTACCTCGGCCAGGGTGGCCCGCCGGTCGTCCACCGTCAGCCCGGCCACCTCGACCTGCCCGGACCCGCCCCGCAGTACGCCGTTGAGGTGCAGCACCAGGGTGGTCTTGCCGGCCCCGTTCGGCCCCAGCAACGCCACCCGGGCACCGGCGGGCACCGTCAGGTCCACGCCGTGCAACGCCGGGTGCCCGTCCGGGTAGCTGAAGTGCAGATCCCGTACCCGCAGCGACGGTGGGCCGGGCTGCTCGTCGCCGGCAGGCGGGCCGGACTGCTCGCCGCCGGCAGGCCGGCTGTCCGGGTCGCCGCCGGCGATCGTGGTCATCGCAGTACCGCCACGGCGGCGATCGTAGCCGCCGTGGCCGGCACCGACGCCGCCACCGCCCACTGCCGGACCGTCGCACCACCGGTGGCGTGCCAGGCGGCCGGCATCCGACCGGTGTAACCCCGGGAGATCATCGCCAGGTAGACCCGCTCGCCGCGTTCGAACGCCCGCAGGAACAGCGCCCCGACGCCGGCAGCGAAACCACGGACCTGCCAGAGGAAGCGGGGATCGTCGCCCCGGGAGATCCGGGCGATACGCATCCGCCGGGCCTCGTCGACCAGCACGTCGACGTAGCGCAGCATGAACGTGGCGATCTGCGTGATGATCGCCGGGCAGCGCAGCCGGTCCAGGCCGACCAGCAGGTCACGGCCGGTGGTGGTGGCCGCCAGCAGCAACGAGGCGAGCACCCCGAGGGTCGCCTTGGCCAGGATGTTCCAGCCGCCGTAGAGGCCCTCGACCGACAGGCTGAGCCCGCCGACGACGACCTGCTCGCCGCCGGCCAGCCACGGCAGCGCCACCGCGAAGGCCACGAACGGGACCTCGATCAGTGATCGGCGGGCCAGCCAGCCGGCCGGCACCCGGGCCAGGGCGGCCACCACCGCCACCAGTACGGCGTACCCGCCGAAGGCCCACAGCTGCTCGCGCGGGGTGGCCACCACCACCAGGGTGAAGGCCACCATCGCCGCGATCTTGGTCTCCGGGGCGAGCCGGTGCACCGGAGAATCCCGCTCCAGGTGCAGCACCTGTGAGTGCCCTGCGCCCACGGTGGACCCGGCCCCTACCGCTCGCCGGTCGAGGCGTCGGCGGGCTCCTGCGGCCGGCGGCTGCGGGTCAGCCAGAACAGGCCGCCGGCGACCGCGAAGGTGAGCAGCACCCCGACGACGCCGGCGGCCGCCGTGCCGAGGAAGGCGTTGTCCACGGCGGCCAGGCCGTAGTCGGCGAACGGGCTGTCGGACAGCTCATGCTCGCGGGCACCGGACGCCATGCAGGCCCCGCCGACGATCTCCTCGCCGTCGACCTCGCAGCCCTGGGTCGAGGCCGAGTCCAGCCCGTCGGGCGAGCCGGAGGCGAAGTTGCTCACCACCCCGGCGAGCAGCAGCGAGACGAGCAGCCCGGCCAGGATGAACCCGGTGTTGCGTTTCATGCGGCACCTCCGGCGGATGCGGGCTGGCTGGTCGTCGGCGTGGCCGCAGCGGCCGGGGTGGTGGGAGCAGCCGGCGGGCGCGGCGCGGTCGGGCGGCGCAGGCCGCGCAGGGCGTACACCAGGTCCGGGCGGGTCCGGGCGACGGTCAGTACGGTGACCGCGGCGATCAGCCCTTCGCCGATCCCGATGAGGGCGTGGGTGCCGGTCATCAGCGCCAGCACCTGGCCGAGGCCGAACTCCTGCAGGGCGGTGGTGCCGCCGAGGGCGTACTGCAGCACGAAGCTCAACGCGGCGGCGACCACACTGACCACCGACGCGACGAAGGCGGTCACCGCCAGGCCGGTCGGGGTGCGCGGCAGCACCCGCAGCAGGACGAAGATCAGCCCGTACGCGGCGGCGGTGCCGACCAGGGCCATGTTCGTGACGTTCGGGCCGATCGCGGTGACCCCACCGTCGGCGAACAGCAACGCCTGCACGATCAGCACGATCGACACGCAGAGCGCACCGACCCAGGGTCCGACCAGCAGCGCGGCGAGCGCGCCACCGAGCAGGTGGCCGCTGACCCCGGGCAGGACCGGGAAGTTGAGCATCTGGACGGCGAAGATGAATGCGGCGACCAGGCCGGCCATCGGGGCGAGCCGGTCGTCGAGGTCGCGGCGACCCCGGACCACGCAGTACGCGAAGGCGACCGCGGCGAGGACGGCGTAACTGATCGCTACGGGGCCGTTGAGCACCCCGTTCTGAATGTGGAGCGCGAGGGGATCCAGGTCCACTGAGTGCCTCCCGGCAGGGGAACGGTGATCGCCAGCTGAGCGTATTGCGACGTGGGCGCTCTTGCATAGAGATGGCAAGTGGCAGATGGTGGCGACGGCTCGCCGGCCGGGGCGGCGGGTAGGCTCCGGCCATGACCACCGCAGCCCACGAGGGCCCCGCCCGCCTCGCACCGGGCGATCCGGCCCCGGAATTCACCCTGCCGACCGACACCGGTGACCAGTTGTCCCTCAAAGAGCTACGCGGCCGCAACGTGGTGCTGTACGCGTACCCGTCGGCGATGACTCCGGGCTGCACCAAGCAGGCATGTGATTTCCGCGACTCATTGGCCTCGCTGCAGGCCGCCGGCTACGAGGTGGTCGGCATCTCCCCCGACAAACCGGAGAAACTGGCCAAGTTCCGGGAGCGCGACGGGCTGACCTTCCCGCTGGTGTCCGACCCGGACAAGGCCGTGCTCACCGCGTACGGCGCCTACGGCGAGAAGCAGCTGTACGGAAAGACCGTCACCGGGGTGATCCGGTCGACCTTCGTGATCGACGGTGACGGGCGCATCACCAAGGCGCTCTACAACGTCAAGGCGACCGGTCACGTGGCCAAGCTCCGCCGCGACCTCGGCCTCGACTGAGGCGTCACCGAATCCCGGCCTCCGGGGATGGAACCTCCAGCCCTCGGTCCTCGATCGAAGACAATGTCACACCCCACCGATAGCGTTCGGTCATGGGGAGGGAAAAATACACGCGTGAGCGACTTGCCGCTGCCGCCGCACAGTGCCGCAACGTCACCGATTTGCTGCGCCATCTGGGGATCCGGGTCAGCGGGGGCTCACACGCGCATATCAGTCGCCGCCTGAAGTTCTATGGCATCAATACGTCACACTTCACCGGCAGCGCCCACAATCGAGGTCAACGTGGCTATTACCGATTGACCCCACCGATGCTGTTGACCAGGCTCCCGAAAGGATCTCGACGGACACCGGGGTTTCGACTGAAGCGGGCACTGCTGTCGCTCGGCGTCCCGGAGCAGTGCGCGATCTGCGGGACCGGCCCCATCTGGCAGAACACCCCGTTGACGTTGCACGTGGACCACATCGACGGCGACTTCCTGAACAACGGCGCGGCCAACCTGCGGCTGCTCTGCCCCAACTGCCACAGCCAGACGGAGACCTACGCCGGATCGCGTCGCAACACGACGACACACGAGCCGCAGGACGCGCCCGCTGCGACCAAGCCGGAGGATCGAACGGTCGCTGGACCGCCCGAGATTCGACTACCGTATCCTCGGAGCGTAACCTAGAGGCGTTTGGGGCCGTAGTCCAATTGGCAGAGACACACGGTTTAGGTCCGTGACGGTGCGGGTTCGAGTCCCGCCGGCCCTACTCAGGAACGTGTCACCCAGGCCCGTACGGAGTCAGCAAATCGCAATGAGTTGCCCACCGTCCGTACAGCTGGGTTTCATCCTCGATCCGCCACTCGACGACGACCTGCGTGAGCGGATCATCGCGGTCTGGGTGGCGGCCACCAACGCCGGTGGGGCGGTCGGGTTCGTCGCCCCGGTGACCGCCGTGCAGGTCCGCCCGACCGCCGAGGCCGCGTTCGCCGGGGTGGCCGCCGGCATCGACCGGCTGCTCATCGGCGTCGACGCTGACGGGCTGGCCGCGTTCGTCTTCGTCACCAGCAACCGGTTCGGTCTGAAGGAGCACTGGCGCGTGCTCAAGCGGGTGGTCGTGGCACCGGACCGGCAGGGTCGTGGCTACGGGCTGGCCCTGATGGCCGAGGCGGAGCGGGTCGGCCGCGCGCTCGGCCTGGCGGCGCTGCAGGTCACCGTTCGCGACGGGCACGGGCTGTCCGCGTTCTACCAGCGGTGCGGCTACCGCGAGGTGGGCCGGCTGCCGGGGGCGCTGCGGGTGGCCGACGGCGACGACCGCGACGAGATCATCATGTGGCGGGACCTGACCGGGCCGGTGCCCGAGCGCCGCGACGTCGGACCGGCATCCGACTGACCGGGCCGGTGCCCGGCCCGCACCGGTCAGCCGCAGGCTGCTGACGGTGGGTCGGCCAGTGCGGCGACCGGCTCCACCGACGGGGTGGTCGCCGCGCCGAGCCCTGCTGTACCGGCGGCTGGCGTCGCACCCGGCGTGGCCGACCCGGTGGGCGTGGCACCGGGCGTCGGCGCTTCGGTGGGTGCCGTGGTCCGCGCCGCCGTCGACCGCTCACCGGAGTCGCCGCCTGACGATGACGTACCGGTCCGTGCAGGCGAGTCGGCACCGCCGGAGTCGCCGGCCGAGCCCGACCCGGAGCCGCTGCCGTACAGCCGTACGCCGGTCGTCTGGGTCTGCTCCGGGGCGAGCTTGACGCCGGAGACGCTGGCCTGGTTGCCGTACACGTCGGTGATCCGCAGCGTGTACGGGCCGGGGCCGAGCCCGCTGTCGGCGAGCCAGTAGTTGTAGTCGTGCCGGACCAGTTTGCGGTAGCCGGAGCCGACCTTCGCCTCGACCGCCGCCAACGGGTTGCCGAGGTTGGTGACCCGTACGGCGAACCACCATTGTGAGGAGCCTTCCTTGACCCGCAACGCCAGTGGCCCGGTCGGCGGGTCGACCACCGCCCGGTAGGTGACGGCGACGATGCCCTGCACCGGGTCGGCGATGCGGGCGAACGCCTCCCGGGACAGGTCGATGTGGCCGGTGGCGCATTCCGGGCACTGGTCCATGACGACGACCCGGACGCTGCCCCGTGGGCCGGTGACGTCGAGGTGTCCGCCGCAGGCGGCGGCGTCGGCGTACTCGCTCGGGCCGAGCGCGACGTACATCCGGTCGGCCGGGGCGCTGTCGAACGAGCAGTTGCCGCCCTGGCCCTGCGAGTCGTAGAAGGTCGCCTTGCCCTGGTAGGTGTTGCCGCCGGCCGGCGGTGCGGCGCAGGCCGGGCTGGCGCCGACCTGGGCGGCGAGCAGCAGGCCGAGCAGGGCGGTGCCGGTGGCGACGCCGCCGCCGGCGAGCCAGCGGCTCCGGGCGGTCCACCTGGACCAGGTGGTCCTGCGGGCATGGGAACCACGGCCGTCGTCGGTCACATCCGGTGATGCTGCCCTACTGCGACGTACCGGGGCAACGGTCCTAAGTGAGACCTAAGAGTCCGGGCCGGTCGCGCTGCTCACCGGGTCGGCGGGACCGGCCACCGGGTCGCCGACAGCGATCCGGCCGGTACCGTCCGGGATCAGGTTCATCCCGAACAGGACACCTTTCGGGCCGCGCCGGTGCTGGCCGAGGATCCGCAGCGGCTGCGGGCCCCGTTCGCCGGTGTCCTGGTCGGTGGTGGTGACGACGCACCGCGCGCAGGTCTTGGCCACCCGGAAGGTGACCGCACCGATCCGGATCCGCTGCCCCAGCCAGCCGTCCTCGGCCCAGGCCGGCGCTCCGGTGAGGACCACGTTGGGGCGGAACCGGTGC
This sequence comes from Solwaraspora sp. WMMA2101, assembly GCF_049179175.1. Classification (NCBI taxonomy): domain Bacteria; kingdom Bacillati; phylum Actinomycetota; class Actinomycetes; order Micromonosporales; family Micromonosporaceae; genus Solwaraspora; species Solwaraspora sp. WMMA2101. The sequence continues at coordinate 1,690,147 of NZ_JBMHMA010000006.1, forward strand.
ATCGGCAGGGGTGCCGCAGGGTCACCGGACCCGACGAGCCAGTCGTTCACCGCGTCGAGTGAGGCGGTGCTGGTCAGCAGCACCGGGTACCCGTCGGCGAAGCTGACCGTGTCGCCGGGTCGGCTGAAGTCGGGGTCGACCGCCCGTACCGTCGGGTCGGCGAGCCAGACCAGCCGGGCCGGGCGCTCGAGCAGGTCGCTGAGCCAGTCGTGCGCGGTGGGTGCGGCGAGCCGGGCCGGCACCGCGACCTTGGACCGGAAGACCCGGACCGGCACCGGTTCGCCGTCGACCGGCGCGGGCACGTCGAGCGTGGGCCGGCCGGCGCCGCGCAGGGTGAGGCCGACAGCGCTGGCCAGGTCGGAACCGTCGGCGGCGGGTCCGGGGTGGACGGTGACCAGGGCGGGGACCTCCCGCTGGGTGAGTCCGACGCCGTCGGGGTCGACGATCATCCAGCGTCGGTCGCCGGCCAGGCCCCAGGGTTCGACGCGGGCGGCGTCGTGGTCGAGGCGGCGACAACCCTTCACCGGGTACGTGTGCAGTGCAGCGACCCGCATGCCGGTAACGATAGCGGCCGCGTTGCCGACTGAATGATTTTATGCATACAGTACGCCCGTGAATAACAGCGACGTCGCGGCGGCCGGCTCGGCCGAACGGGTGCTCGACCTGTTCACCGGCGTCCGTCTCACCCCCACCCAACGACGGATCGCACACAGCCTGGTGCAGCACGCCGGATCCGCCGCGTTCCTGTCCGCCGCCGAGGTCGCCGAACTGGCCCGGGTCAGCCAACCGTCGGTCACCCGGTTCGCCATGGCGCTCGGCTACGACGGCTACCCGGCGCTGCGACGCCGGTTGCGTGAGTTCGCCACCGGCACCAGCGCCACCGGCTCCGACGGCGCCGGTGCCGGTGCCGGGCTGCCGACGCCGCGCGGCGGTGGCCGCCGGGGCACCCGACGGCCCTACGCCGCCGACAACGAGATGCAGCGAGCGGTCCGCGCCGAGGCCGACCACCTGAGTCAGCTGGCCGACCAGCTCGCCGACCGGGACCGGCTCACCGCCGCCGGCACGGTCCTGGCCGACAGCGTCCCGCTGCCCGTGCTGGGGCTGCGGGCCGCCGCCCCACTGGCGCACTACTTCGGCTTCTTCGCCGCCAAGGTCCGCCCCGACGTACGGGTTCTCGACAGCGGCGGCAGCCTACTGCCCGAACGCCTCGAACAGGCCCGGGAGGCCGGCGCCAGCGCGTTGCTGGCGATCGTGCTGCCCCGCTGCCCCCGGGAGGCGGTGGACGCGCTGGTCGAAGCGCGGGCCATCGGCCTGACCATCGTGCTGATCACCGACTCGGCGCTGAGCCCGGCCGCCGAACACGCCGATCTGGTACTGCCCGCCCCGGTCGGCGACCAGCTCGTCTTCGACCTGCACGCCGCGCCGATGGCGTTGGCGATGGTGCTGCTGCAGGCGATCTGCGACGCCGCGCCCGGCGAGGCGCAGCGCCGGCTGGAGCAGTTCGAACGCTCCGCCGCCGCGCGCAACGTCTTCATCGGCTGACCACCCGGAAGGGAACCGCGACATGGCTGAACTGATCCGCGCGGCGCGCGGCACCACCCGTACCGCCAAGGGGTGGCCGCAGGAGGCCGCGCTGCGGATGCTGATGAACAACCTCGACCCGGACGTCGCCGAACGCCCCGACGACCTGGTGGTGTACGGCGGCACCGGCCGGGCGGCCCGGGACTGGCCGTCCTACCACGCCCTGGTCCGCACGTTGACCGAGCTGGCCGACGACGAGACGCTGCTGGTCCAGTCGGGCCGGCCGGTCGGGGTGCTGCGCACCCACGAGTGGGCGCCCCGGGTGCTGCTGGCCAACTCCAACCTGGTCGGTGACTGGGCCACCTGGCCGGAGTTCCGCCGGCTGGAGCAGCTCGGGCTGACCATGTACGGGCAGATGACCGCCGGCTCCTGGATCTACATCGGCACCCAGGGCATCCTGCAGGGCACCTACGAGACGTTCGCGGCGGTCGCCGCGAAACTGGCGGCGGGCGCTGGCGGCGCGCCGACCGACCCGACCGCCCCGCCGCCCTGGATCGACCGGGTCGGTACGGCGTCGCTGGCCGGCACGCTGACCCTGACCGCCGGCTGCGGCGGGATGGGCGGGGCGCAGCCGCTCGCCGTCACCATGAACGGCGGGGTGTGCCTGATCGTCGACGTCGACCCGCAGCGGCTCGCCCGTCGGGTCGCCACCCGCTACCTGGACACCGTCGCCGGTTCGCTGGACGAGGCGGTCGCCCTGGCCCGGGCGGCCCGCCGGGACCGGCGGGCGCTGTCGGTCGGCGTGGTCGGCAACGCGGCGACGGTCTTCCCGCAGCTGCTCGCCGCCGGCGTCGAGATCGACATCGTCACCGACCAGACCAGCGCCCACGACCCGCTCAGCTACCTGCCGGAAGGTGCCGAGCTGGCCGACGCGGCCGGTTACGCCCGCCGGGCACCGCAGGAGTACACCGAACGGGCCCGGGAGTCGATGGCCCGGCACGTGGCGGCGATGGTCGGCTTCGCCGACGCCGGTGCGGAGGTCTTCGACTACGGCAACTCGATCCGCGACGAGGCCCGCCTCGGCGGCTTCGACCGGGCGTTCGACTTCCCCGGTTTCGTCCCGGCGTACATCCGGCCGTTGTTCTGCGCCGGCAAGGGGCCGTTCCGGTGGGCTGCGCTGTCCGGTGACCCGGCGGACATCGCCGCCACCGACCGGGCGATCCTCGACCTGTTCGGCGACAACGAGGCGCTGGCCCGCTGGATCCGGCTGGCCGGTGAGCGGGTGGCGTTCCAGGGGCTGCCGGCCCGGATCTGCTGGCTCGGGTACGGCGAACGGGAACTCGCCGGGGTGCGGTTCAACGAGATGGTCGCCCGCGGTGATCTGGCCGCCCCGGTGGTGATCGGCCGGGACCATCTGGACTGCGGGTCGGTGGCGTCGCCGTACCGGGAGACCGAGGCGATGGCCGACGGCTCGGACGCGATCGCCGACTGGCCGCTGCTCAACGCCCTGGTCAACACGGCCAGCGGCGCGTCCTGGGTGAGCATCCACCACGGCGGCGGGGTCGGCATCGGCCGGTCGCTGCACGCCGGTCAGGTCTGCGTCGCCGACGGGTCGACGCTGGCCGGGCAGAAGATCGAACGGGTGCTGCGCAACGACCCGGCGACCGGGGTGCTGCGCCACGTCGACGCCGGCTACCAGTTGGCCGGCGACGTCGCCACCGCGCACGACCTGCCGGTGCCGATGAGGCAGCGATGAGCGCCGACGGCGATCCGCTGGTCGCACGGTTCCGGGCGATGTGGGCGGAGCTGGCCGGCATCGGCCGTGATCCGGCCACCGGCGGCTACCTGCGGTACGCGTGGTCACCGGCCGAGCTGGCCTGCCGGGAGTGGTTCGTCGCCGAGGCGACCGGTCGGGGGCTGGTGGTGCAGGCCGACGGCAACGGCAACCTGTGGGCCGACTGGGTGCCGCCGGGGGTCGACCCGGCCGCCCCGGCGGTCGTCACCGGCAGCCACTTCGACTCGGTGCCGTACGGCGGCGGCTACGACGGCCCGCTCGGCATCGTGTCGGCGCTGCTCGCCGTCGACGTCCTGCGGGAGCAGGGGGTCGTGCCGGCCCGGCCGGTCACCGTCGCCGCGTTCGTCGAGGAGGAGGGGGCCCGGTTCGGCCTGGCCTGCCTCGGGTCGCGGCTGCTGACCGGCGCGGTACCACCGGATCGGGCGCTGGCCCTGGCCGACGCGGCCGGGGTGACGCTGGCCGAGGCGATGCGGGCGGCCGGTGCCGACCCGGCGGCGGTCGGGCCGGATCCGACGCGGCTGGCCCGCATCGGGGTCTTCGTCGAGTTGCACGTCGAGCAGGGTCGGGCGCTGGTGGACCTCGGTGTCCCGGTCGGGGTGGCGAGCATGATCTGGCCGCACGGGCGGTGGCGGCTGGAGTTCACCGGTGCCGGCGACCACGCCGGCACCACCCGGATGGTCGACCGCCGGGATCCGATGCTGACCTGCGCGCACACGGTGCTCGCCGCCGACGCGCAGGCCCGGCGGCGCGGCGGGCACGCCACCATCGGCCGGGTCGAGGTCCGGCCGAACGCCACCAACGCGGTCCCGGCCCAGGTGCACGCCTGGTTGGACGCGCGGGCCGCCGACCCGGCGACCCTGGCCGAGCTGGTCGAGGCGATCACCGCCGACGCGGCGACGCGGGCCGCGGCGGACGGCACGACGGTCACCGTGACGGCCGAGTCGGACAGTCCACTGGTGGCGTTCGACCCGGCGTTGGCCGAGCGGGCGCGTACGGCGGTCGGGTCGGGGCTGCGCGTCGACGCGCCGGTGCTGCCGACCGCCGCCGGGCACGACGCCGGTGTTCTCGCCGGGCACGTACCGACCGCGATGATCTTCGTACGGAATCCGACCGGGGTGTCGCACGCCCCCGGCGAGTACGCCACCGACGACGACTGTGCCGCCGGGGTCCGGGCCCTGGCGGCCGCGCTCGCCGAACTGGCCGCCGGATGAGCGGGCCACACCGGGTGCACGGGGGCGCGGCATGAGGTGGTACGCCGAGTACGCGTGGCTGGGCGGGCCGGGCCCGGCCGCCGGGGTGCTGATCGAGGCCGAGGGGGGCCGGTTCACTGCGGTCACCGCCGACGTCACGCCGCCGCCGGGCGTGCCGAGGCTGGCCGGGGTGACCCTGCCCGGCCTGGCCAACGCCCACTCGCACGCCTTCCACCGGGCGCTGCGCGGGCGGACCCACGACGACCGGGGCAGTTTCTGGACCTGGCGGGACCGGATGTACGCGGTCGCCGGCCGGCTCGACCCGGACAGCTACCTGGCGCTGGCCCGCGCGGTCTACGCCGAGCTGGCGCTCGCCGGGGTGACCTGCGTCGGCGAGTTCCACTACCTGCACCACGACCCGCAGGGCCGACGGTACGCCGACCCGAACGTGATGGCGGACGCGCTGGCGCAGGCGGCCGCCGACGCCGGGGTGCGGATCACGCTGTTGGACACCTGCTACCTGACCGCCGGGGTGGACGGCGCCCCGCTGGCCGGGACGCAGCGCCGATTCGGCGACGCCGACGTGGCGGCCTGGGCCGACCGGTCCGGCAGCTGGCGGCCGGCCGGTGCGCACGTCCGAGCGGCGGCGGCGGTCCATTCGGTACGGGCGGTGCCGGCCGCCGAACTGCCGGTCGTCGCGGACTGGGCGGCGCGTCGGCGGACTCCGCTGCACGTACACCTGTCTGAGCAGCCGGCCGAGAACGCGGCCTGTCTGGCCCGGTACGGCCGGACCCCGACGGCGGTGCTGGCCGACGCCGGGGCGCTCGGCCCGGCGACGACGGCGGTGCACGCCACCCACCTGACCGACGCCGACGTGGCGCTGCTCGGCGACGCCGCGACCGGGGTCTGTCTCTGCCCGACGACCGAGCGGGACCTGGCCGACGGGATCGGCCCGGCCGGGCCGCTGTCCGCCGCCGGGGTCACGCTGAGCGTCGGCAGCGACAGCCACGCGGTGATCGACCTGTTCGAGGAGGCGCGGGCGGTGGAGACGCACGAGCGGCTGCGCACCGGCCGGCGCAGGCACTTCTCCCCCGCGCAGCTGCTGGCCATGGCGTCGCAGGCGGGGCACGCCGCGCTGGGCTGGGCCGATGCCGGTCGGATCGCCGTCGGGGCGCGCGCCGACCTGGTCACCGTCCGGTGCAACAGCGTCCGTACCGCCGGGGTCGACCCGGCCGGGCTGGTCTTCGCGGCGACCGCCGCCGACGTCACCGACGTGGTCGTCGACGGCCGGCCGGTGGTCGCCGACGGCCGGCACCTGCACGTCGACGTACCGGCCGAGCTGGCCGCCGCGATCCGGGCGGTGACGGCCGGATGACGGGCGCGATCCGGGCGGTGACCGGGTGACGACGGCGGCAGGCACCCTGCTGGTGACCGGCATCGGCGAGCTGGTCACCAACGATCCGACGCACGACGGCGGCCCGCTGGGGCTGCTGACCGACGCGGCGGTGCTGGTCGACGGCGACCGGATCGCCTGGGTGGGGCACGCGGCGCAGGCCCCGGCCGCCGACCGACGGCTCGACGCCGACGGCCGGGCCGGGCTGCCGGGTTTCGTGGACAGCCACGCGCATCTGGTCTTCGCCGGGGACCGGGCGGGCGAGTTCGCCGCCCGGATGGCCGGAGTCCGCTACGACGGCGGCGGCATCCGGACCACGGTGGCGGCGACCCGCGCCGCCGACGACGCGACGCTGCGCGCCACCGCCGGGCGGCTGCGCCGCGAGGCGCTGCGCCAGGGCAGCACCACGATCGAGATCAAGAGCGGGTACGGGCTCAGCGTCACCGACGAGGCCCGATCGTTGCGGGTGGCGGCCGAGTTCAGCACCGAGACGACGTTCCTCGGCGCCCACGTGGTGCCGGCCGAGTACACCGATCGCCCGGACGACTACGTCGACCTGGTCACCGGGCCGATGCTGGCGGCTGCGGCCCCGTACGCCCGGTGGGTGGACGTGTTCTGCGAGCGTGGCGCGTTCGACGGCGACCAGGCCCGCGCGGTGCTCGCCGCCGGTGCGGCGGCCGGTCTGGGGTTGCGGGTGCACGCCAACCAGCTGGGGCCCGGACCGGGGGTGGCGGTTGCGGTGGAGCTGGGGGCGGCCAGTGCCGACCACTGCACCCACCTGTCCGACGCGGACGTGACGGCGCTGGCCGGGTCGTCGACGGTGGCGACGCTGCTGCCGGGGGCGGAGTTCGCCACGAGGTCGCCGTACCCGGATGCCCGCCGGCTGCTCGACGCCGGGGTGACGGTCGCGTTGGCCAGCGACTGCAACCCGGGGTCGTCGTACACCACGTCGATGCCGTTCTGTGTGGCGCTGGCGGTGCGCGAGATGGGGATGACCCCGGCGGAGGCGGTCTGGGCGGCGACCGCCGGCGGCGCGCGGGCGTTGCGCCGCACCGACGTCGGCGTGCTGCGCCCCGGTGCCCGCGCCGATCTGCTGCTGCTCGACGCGCCCTCCTATCTGCACCTGGCCTACCGGCCGGGCGTGCCACTGATCAGCCAGGTCCTGCACGACGGGGAGCCACAATGTCCACTGTGATCATCGAACCGACCGGGATGACCCCCGAGCAGGTACGGGCGGTGGCCCGCGACGGCGCGCGGGCGCAGCTGCACCCGGCGGCGCTCGCGGCGATGACCCGCAGCCGCGACATCGTGGAGTCGATCGAACGCGACGGCCGACCCGTGTACGGCGTCTCCACCGGGTTCGGCGCCCTGGCCAGCAGTTTCGTCGCGCCGGACCGGCGTTCGGAGCTGCAGCACGCGTTGATCCGCTCGCACGCGGCCGGGATCGGCGACCCGATGCCCGACGAGGTGGTCCGGGCCATGCTGGTGCTGCGGGTCCGGTCGCTGGCGATGGGCCGCTCCGGGGTACGCCCGCTGCTGGCGCAGGCGCTGCTGGACCTGCTCAACCACCAGGTGACGCCGTGGGTGCCCCGGCACGGTTCGCTCGGCGCCTCCGGTGACCTGGCGCCGCTGGCACACTGCGCGATGGTGCTCCTCGGCGAGGGCTGGGTGCGGGATCCCGACACCGGGGAACGGATCGACGGTGGGGCGGCGCTGCGTCGGGCCGGGCTGACCCCGGTCGAGCTGGCCGCCAAGGAGGGGCTGGCGCTGATCAACGGCACCGACGGCATGCTCGGCATGCTGCTGCTGGCCATCGACGACGCCCGGCACCTGTTCACCATGGCGGACGTGACGGCGGCGCTGGCGATCGAGGCGATGCTCGGCTCGGACCGGCCGTTCCAGGCCGAGCTGCACACCATCCGGCCGCATCCCGGTCAGGCGGTGTCGGCCGGCAACATCCACCGGCTGTTGCAAGGCTCGGCGGTGATGGACTCGCACCGCGACGACCTGATGCACGCGGTGCAGGACGCCTACTCGATGCGGTGCGCGCCGCAGGTCGCCGGCGCGGCCCGGGACACGCTGACGTTCGCCGGCACGGTCGCCGGCCGGGAGCTGCGGTCGGTGGTGGACAACCCGGTGGTGCTGCCGGACGGGCGGGTCGAGTCGACCGGCAACTTCCACGGCGCGCCACTCGGCTTCGCCGCCGACTTCCTGGCCATCGCGGCCGCCGAGGTCGGGTCGATCAGCGAACGCCGGGTGGACCGGCTGCTGGACGTCAACCGGTCCCGTGGCCTGCCGGCGTTCCTGTCCCCGGACGCCGGGGTCAACTCCGGGCTGATGATCGCCCAGTACACCGCCGCCGGCATCGTCGCGGAGAACCGCCGGCTGGCCTCGCCGGCCTCGGTGGACTCGGTGCCCACCTCCGGCATGCAGGAGGACCACGTGTCGATGGGCTGGGCGGCCGCCGTCAAGCTGCGTACGGTGCTGGACAACCTGACCAGCCTGCTCGCCGTGGAGCTGCTTTCCGCCGTACGCGGCCTGCAGTTGCGCGCCCCGCTGCGGCCGTCACCGGCCGGGCAGGCGGCGGTCGAGATCGTCGACAAGCTCGCCGGCGAGCCCGGGCCGGACGTCTTCCTGGCCCCGGTGCTGGAAGCCGTCCGGGGGGTGGTGGCCGGCCGGGAACTGCGTGCGGCGATCGAGGCCGAGATCGGCCCGCTGCGCTGACCGAGGTCGATGACCGATTCGTACGCCGAGTACGCAGTCTGCCAATCGCGGACGTTCTGGTCTGCCAATCGCAGGCTGCGTTTCCCCCGCTTTGCTGGAGCGGTGGTTACCTGCTGGCGTACACCTGCCAAGCTGCCTCGTCAGATTCCCCGGCCGCGCCGGTGCAGGCTGCGCAGTACGGTGTCCGGGCGCACGGCCCGGCTGGCGACGGCGAGCGCCAGGTAGGCGCGGGGCTCCTTCGGATTGCGGGCCAGGGTGTGCCGGGCCCAGCGCAGCGCGTCCCGCCGGTGCCCGGCGGCGGCCTGGGCGAAGGCGATCTGCCCGGCCACCCGGGCCTCACCGGCCGGCTGGGTGGCGAACTCGGGGTAGCGCTCCAGCAGCCACTGCAGGGCGGTGGAGATGGTGTCCCAGCGTTGCGCGAAGTAGGAGCGCTTGTGCCAGCGGACCAGCACGTACGGGGTGCGAAGGTTACGCAGCGGGGCGCTGCGGGCGGCCCGCAGCAGGAACTCGTAGTCCTCGGCGTAGCTGCCGGGGATCTCCTCGTCGACCAGACCGAAGCCGTCGACCAGAGCCGACCGGCGGATCAGGAACGTGGACGGGTGCAGCTCGGTCATCCGGTCGCGCAGCAGCGCGTCGAGCGGCACCGTGTCGCGGTCGAGCACCCGGTCGGTGGTGGCACCGTCGTAGCTGACCGTGATGCCACAGCTGACGAACTCGGCCTCCGGATGCCGGCCGAGCTCGGCCACCTGGGCGGTGAGCTTGCCCGGCAGCCAGCGGTCGTCGTCGTCGCAGAAGGCGACCAGCTCGCCGGTGGCGACGAGGATGCCACAGTTGCGGGCACCGGCCAGGCCGGCGGACCGGTCGTTGACGACCACCCGGACCGGCCGACGGGGGTCGTCGTCGGCCAACTGCGGGTCCGGAGTGGACTGGTCGTAGACCACGACGATCTCGATGGTCCCTGGGTAGTCCTGCCCACGGATCGCCTCGACGGTGTCACGCAGCAGTTCCGGACGGTCCCGGGTCGGCACCACCACGCTGACCGTCGGCACCGACCCGGCACCTGCCGGGTCGACGGCGGACCCGGCGGCTACCGGGTCGACGGCGGTCATCGGGCCCGCCGGGCAAGGGTGCGTCGCGGGTGCGCCGACGAGATCAGCCCTTCGATGATCTCGCCGACCCGGGCGACGGCCGCCAGCCGGGCGGTGTCGGAGCCGGGCTCCGCGCCGATGCGGAACCTGGCCGGCTCGCGCAGTCCGGCGTCCAGGGCGGCGGCCAGCTCCGCCGGCGACTCGCAGAGCCGGACCAGCCCGGCGGCGGCCAGCCGTCGGGCGAACAGCATCTGGTGGTCGTCGACGTGCTCGCCCAGCGTGGGATCGCGCGGCACCACGATCGGCAGGTGCCGGTGCCGCCGTGCTTCGAGGATGGTCGCCGGCCCGCCGTGGCAGACCACCAGGCTGGCCCGGGCCATGGCCTGCTGCAGCGCGTCGTGGTCGAGGAAGGCGGTGGCGCCGGCCAGCGCCGGGGTGCGGCTGTGCCCGTACTGCACGATCAGCTCGGCCCGGTCGGCGACCGCCGGGTACCACTCCTCCAGCCAGCCGATCAGCCGGTCGAACCGGTGCCGGTCGGTCCCGACCGCGACCAGGACGGTGCCGGTACGCGGCGCGCTGCGCTGCCGGGGAATCCGGACGGTCGCGTGCACAGATCCGGATCTTGACAGGGCGGATTCCACCACGACCAACTCCCTGAATCAACTGCCACTTGTTTGTTTCGCCAATATGTCATTGGCATGTACGAATACGTTTGTTTACAGCAGGTTACCAACGACGGTGGCCTCCGGGTACTGTCGCCGCTGCTCCTCCCACTGCACGAGCATCGCGGAGAGAAATGGCCGACACAGGCGCGCGGTGAGGGTCGGGGTGTCGATCCGGTCGTACACCTCGATGTAGACCGCCGGCACCCGACGCAGCCAGGCCAGGACCACGAAGGGAACGGCGACACCGGCCCCGGTGGTCACCACCGCCGCGACGCTGCGCCGTCGGAAGATCCGCACCGCCAGCCAGGTGTTGCGCACCAGGTTACGAAGGTTGCGCGTGGTGGGATGGTGTGCCCACAACACATCCTCGCCGCGCAGCAGCGATGTGGCGTCCGGGGTGTCGAAGGTCACCCAGCACCGTCGACGGTCGCCGTACCAGGGTTCGAGCGCGAGCAACTGCGCGAGGTGGCCGCCGCTGGAGCCGACGAGCAGGACAGTGCGCTCCGTGTCGCCGCCGTCCATATTGTTGGCCACATGCGCCCCCAGAGTTCACTAGCCGGCCAACCACTGTTTGGATAGCCAATATATAAGACCTCGCCAGGAAAGAAAATTGGCGACCGTCGCTTACCGCGACCACGGTGGAGCGCCTGACCTGCGACCACCCTCGGGCATCGACCCGTCACTACACCGCCGCACCGCCGCGACTTCGATGATCCAGCGGCACCGATATCACTTTCCGCACACTCCGGACGTGAAACATTTTCTATCGCCCCAGTAGGATTAGTGGGACTCAAGCAACGGTATCGGTCCACGCTGGGCAGGCAGTCTGGTCCGCGACCCTCCGCCGGTCAGCCTTCAGACACACTTCTCCCATTCTGCGGGATGCCTACGCACCTCCGTCAGTCAACGCTGCGTCGCTCGATCTCGTCGAGCAGATGCGGATGCAGGGCGGGGTTCCAGCCGGCCCCGCCCACCGCCAGCCGCCAGGTCCGCAACCACATCTCAATCAGATAACTCTGGACGATCATCCGACGCTGGGTAGGCTCCACAGCCAACTCCGCCGCCACCAGGTCCAACCGATGATCCACTGCGGCCGCCGCAGCGGCCGCTGACGCGCCGCCCAGCACCAACGATCGCTGGAACGCGTCGTGTGCCAGGTCGAAACCGAGCGGTACGTCGGGGCCACTGTGCTCCCAGTCCCAGGCCACCAGCTGTCCGGCGTGCTCACCGAGGTTCCACGGTACCCAGTCGCCGTGCCAGTGCCCGAACTCGACGGACACGTCGCCGAAGCGATCCGCCAGCCGCTGCACCGTTGCCACCGCCCGTCGACCGGCCGGCAGGTCCATCGCCGACGCGGCGAACTCCGGCGGCCCGGCCGTCCCGAGCGGCCCGGCGTCCGCAACGGCCCCCGTCCCGGCGGCAGCAACGACCCCCGTCCCGGCGGCAGCGGCGGCCAGCCGGCGCAGCCGGTCGAGAAACGCCGAACCGGCCAACGGGCGCGCTGCCGTCGGCGGACCACCCCGCCGGGCGATCGCCGACGTCGCCGCCACCCGGGGCGGGTCACCGGTGCCGACGCCACGCACCCGGGCCGGCAACGGCTCGACCACGGTGACCGCCTGCCCGGACCAGTCACCCGCCATCAGCACCCCCGGCACCAACGGGTGGTCGCCCACCGCGCTCGCCGACGCGGCCCGCGCCAACGCCGCCGCCTCGGCCCGGGCCAGATCCCGGGTCGCGCCGTTCCACCCGATCTTGGCGTAGCCACGCGGACGACCCGCGGCGTCGAACAACTGCACCGTCGGCTTGTGGTTCGGATCCGGCGGCCGGACCCCGATCGCCGCATACCAGCGGCCGCCGCCGAGACGCGCCGACACGTGGTCGACAAGCGTCAGATCCTCCTCCGGTACGCCGTCCACCGGCGCCGACACGGTCAGCGTCCCGGGTCGCGTCGCCCCCAACGCCCCCACCCGGGCGGCCAGGCCGAGCAGCGCCCGGGGCAGCCGTACCGGCACCGGACGCAGCGCGTTGTACGCCCAGACCGACGCGGCGGTGACCCGGCGCGGGCCCAGCGGCAACAGAAACCGGGCGGCCGCCGCCGACGGCACCACCGCGTACCGGGCCAGCAGCCGCTCCCCCCGCGCCGGCTCCGTCCGCTGCGGGCCGTCGGTCAGCGTCAACCGCAGCCGTTCGTCCGGAAAGACCGCCCGCGACACCCAGCCGAGTCCGTCGTCACGCCCCCGAGGGTCGAGACCCACGCTCACCGCTGCGACCCGGCCCAGTCCAGCCGCAGCCCCAGCCGCTGCGCGAGCGCCTCGTTGTGCGGCCGGTAGTAGTCGGTCAGCTCGGCCCGCAACTGCTCGTCCATCGGCGCCGACCGGCGGTCGTTGTAGACCTTGAAAGTCGGCAGCTCGTGCTGCGGCAGGCCGAGGAACTCCAGCGTCCGCAGGTAGGCGGCGCGGGTGTCGCCGTAGAACTCCTCGCTGGTCAGGAAGAGGAACTGGGACCGGTCGAACCGCTCCAGCCAGGGGTCGAGATGCTCCAGGTAGCGGCCCCGCGCCCGGTAGGTGTACCAGTCGTACGGCTCGGAGAAGTAGTTCGGGTCGGCGATCAGCCGCTCCCGCTCCCCCGCCGTGCGCTCCGCCTCACTCGCCAGGGCCTGCGCGAAGTCCAACGGCTCCGTACCCTCGGTGCGGCGTTCCTTCCAGTGCGAGTACGCCCGTTCGACCGGATCCCGCAGCAGCACGATCAGCCGTACCTGCGGCAGCAACGCCTGCACCCGGTGCGCCGCAGTCGGGTGGAACATGTACAGCGGCGCCGCCTCGCCGGCCCGTACCGGCCCGCCGTGGCGGGCGGCCAGCGCGTCGCGCTGCCGCTGGGTGGGGAAGTGCGACCGGTACCACGCCTCCCCCCGGGACCAGTGCTCCTCGAAGTAGTGCGTGGCCTTGGTGTTCCAGGCCGGGAAGAGCCGGGGCACCAGCGGATGCTGGATCAGGTAGTTCCACAACGACGTGGTGCCGCCCCGTTTGGTGCCGATGATCAGAAAGTCCGGCAGCGGGCGACGGCCGCTGGTACGCACCCCGTAGTGCACCAGCGACTCGCGTACCCGGTCGGTCACCTGGACCGGCACGGCCTTCTTGATCCGGTCCCTGATGGACGCCATGGTCGACTCACCCACCTCTCTGTCTGACAATTCGCCACAACCGGCGCTGCACCCCGGGCAGCGCCAGCCCCACGAGCACCGCCAGGGCGATCAGCCCCAGCGCGACGCCGAGGCCCGGCACACCCCGGCCGGCGGCCAGCACCCCGACCCCGCTGGCCGCGCCGACCCCGGCCAGCACCGCCCCGGCGGCCAGCAGCACCGACCGGTCCACCAGCGGATGGCCGACCACGACCCGGGCGGCGGTGACCGCGATCAGGTTCTCCACCACGATCCCGGCCGCCCAGGCGACCGCCACCCCGAGCACGCCGTGCCGGGGCGCCAGCCACAACGCCAGCGACACCGTCGTCGTCAGGTTCGCCGACGCGGCCAGCAGGTGCAGTCCGCTGCGGCCGCTCATCAGCAGCAGGGTCTGTACGTTGCCGACCGCGATGTTCACCAGCATCGCCACCGCCAGCACGGTCATCGCGGTGGCGCCAGCGGCGAACTCGGGGCCGAAGATCGCCAGGAAACCCGGCGCGAAGACCGCCAGCAGCAGGTACACCGGCCAGGACAGGGCGATCGCCCAGGTGGTGGTCTGCCGGTGCACCGCCGCCGCCTCCGCCGGACGGTCCTGCCCCAGCAGCCGGGACAGCTGCGGCGCGACCGCCACCCGCAGGCCCTGCAGCGCGAGCTGCCCAGCCAGGATGTACCGGCCCACCGCGCCGAAGATGCCGGCCTCGACCGGCCCGGCCAGCGCCACCGCGAGCAGCACCCCGGTCCACATGCTGCCGGCGTCGATCGCCGCCGACCCGGCCCGGGGCAACGCGAACCGCCAGAAGGAGGTCCAGTCGGCCCGATGCGGCCGCCACCGCGCGCCACGGCCGGCACCGAGCGGCCCGGCGACCAGGACGCCGCAGACCGCCACCGCCACCAGGGCCGGCACCAGCCAACCGGCGAGGCCGAACAGCACCGAGGCACCGACGAACGCAGCCGCGCCGACCAGCGCCGGCCGACCGATCGGCAGCAGGAAGAACTGCACCGCGACGTACGGACCGATCGACCGCACCCCTCGGACGGCGGCCAGCCCCAACCCGGCGGCGACCAGAACGGGCAGCCCGACCGCGCACAGCCGCACCAGCCGTACGCCGTCCATGGTGGTCCCGTCGAACAGCACCTCGGCCAGCCACGGCGCGGCCACCAGCCCGACGGCGGCCAGTCCGAGCGCGCACAGCAGCGGCGGCAGTACCGCCACCGGTAGCACCCGGGCGGCGTCGCCGGCCGGGCCGGTCCGCCGCCGGGGCAGCGACCAGAGCAGGCCCGTCTCGGCGCCCAGGGTGCAGATCGCGGTGACGACGGTCAACAGGCCGACGGCGGCGAAGAACACGCCCGCGCCGGCCGGGCCGTACCCCCGGGTGACGACGACGGCCAGAACGAACCCGAAGAGGCCGCTGACGGCGGCCCCGGCCAGGCCGATGACGCCGCTGCGGGCGCTGCGCCGGGTCTCCGACCGATCAGCCGGGCCGATGCCGGACGGCGGCCGCGCGGTCGCGTCCGTCGGGCCGGTCACCGGACACCGCCGAGCACCGGTCGGGGCGCGGCCGGCACCGGCGGCGCGGTCAGCGCGACGCCCCGCCGTTCCCGCTCCACGGCGACCAGGGCCACCGCCGACACGAAGAAGACCGCGGTCAGATTCTGGTTGACCAGTCCGTAGAAGGGCAGCTGGACCAGCGCGATCAGCGGCACCACCGACAACCACTGCGCCGCCGCCGAGCTCGCCCGCCAGCAGACGGCGGCGACCAGCACGAACCAGCCGACGAAGCAGATCAGCGCCGGGACGCCGTGGCTGAACAGCACCGTCCACACCTGCCCCTGGGTGCCCAGCGGCGCGTCGGCGGAGACGGTGTCCACCTGCACCGGCGTGCCGAATCCCAGCAGCGGGGAGCGCTGCACCCAGCGCAGCACCTCGAGGTAGAGCGACATCCGGTCGACGTTGGTGTTGCTGGAGCTGACCCGCTGGTCGATCAGGTCACCGATGGGGATGAACAGGGTCGCCAGCCCGCCGATCACCAGGACCCCCAGCATCGAGGCCAGCACCCGCAGGTTGCCCCGGATCGCGGCCCGCACCCCGAGAACCGCCAGCCCGACGCCGAGGCTGAGGAACATCCCCCGGTTGAGGGTCAGGAACGCCGGCGGCAACGACATCGGCAGCGCGACCAGCAGTACGGTACGGGCCGGGCCGCGTACGCCGAGCAGCAGGCAGGCCACCACCGCCGGCAGGGTGATCGCGTAGGTGCTGCCGAAGGTGTTGGTGTACGCGAACGGCGCGGACGGTCGATAGATCGGGTTGAGCGACCGGGCGCTGTACTCGGTCGCCTCGGCGTGCACCATGTCCCGGATGAACGGGTTGCCGGCCAGCCCGCCGGGCAGCAGCACCTCGAAGGGTGTGGTCATCGAGAACCGGGGCATCAGCACCCCGAGCCAGCCGAGGACGACCAGCGCGACGAAGAAGGCGCACAGCGGGCCCAGCACCACGGTGAGCGAGGCCCGCTCCCGGGCGACGCTGTACACGTAGCAGCAGACGATCAGCGCGGTGAGGTAGAAGGCCAGCCGCAGGCCGAAGGTCAGCAGGCTGGACGGTCCGGGCAGCTGGGTGGCGCTGGCCACCACCAGGGCGAGGAAGGCCAGCCAGATCCCGCTGCCGGCGGGCAGCGGAATCCGCCCTCTGATCATCATGATCAGCAACAGCAGGGTGCCGAACAGCGGCCAGCCGAAGTAGAACAGTCCACTGATCCACCAGAGCGGAACCAGGCCGAACATCAACCACAGCGGCCAGACCGGCAGCGCCGTGGTGGGCCGGGTGGACTCAGCCACGGCCGCTGCCGAGCAGCACGAAGCCGAGCGGCTCGGCGCCGGAGGCACGCAGCCGGTCGGTCAGTCGACGCAGGTCGGCCAGTCGGGTCCGGTCCCGTTCGACCACGACGATGGCGGTGCCGGCGCGGGCCTCCCGCACGCCGCGTTCGTCGGATTCGGCCGGTGGGGCGTTGAACAGCACGATGCTGCCGTCGCGCGGCGCCTGGGCGTACAGCCCGATCCGGACCATGCCGGCGCCAACGGTCAGCGCGTCGGCCGGCAGCGTCCGTACCGGGATGGTGCCCACGACCGAACCGCCGGCCGCCCGTTCGCCCGCCGGGTGGGCACCGCCGGACCGGTCGCCGTCGGTGTCGGAACGGGCCGGTGGGCCGCTGGTCGGCGAGGGCCGGGGCGACGGTCGACGCGGTGCGGCCGGGCTGTCCGCCGATTCGGTGACCCGGGGCAGGATGACGGTGTGGTCCTGGTCCGCCCGGGGCAGCGAGAAGATCAACGTACTCTCCGGGTCGCCGTCGACGCCCGGGTTCCCGCCGGTGCCGGACGGGTTCGGGGCTCCCGACGGACGGGTGCCGCCCGACGTCGGTGCCGGCGGACCACCGGGTGGCGGGGTCGGGCCGCCGCTGGCCGTCGCGGCCGACTGCTCGGGCACGAACGGACCGGACGGCACCCGCCGCCGGTCGGCGAGCAGCGCCTCGCGCAGCGCCGCGACCCGGTGGCTGTCGTCGCCGACGTAGACGTCCTGGCCGTCGGCGGCGAGCGCCACGGCGAGACTGGCGGTCATCGGGGTGGTGTCCTCCCGGTTCCGGGAGGAGATCACCACCACCGGGGTGCGTACCGCCTGACGCAGTTGCTCCGCGATGGCCATACCGACGTAGCGCACGTCGGCGTCGACGGTCCGGGCGTCGACCCGCAGCCCACGGCGCCGTACGGTGCCGAGCAGCGGCAGCCCGGAGGCGTCGAGCGCGTCCGACTCGCTGCGCACCCGGCGGTCGGCCGACTCCCGCAGATAGGTCAGCAGAATCCCCAGCAGGGCGCCGGCCAGCAGCCCGGCCAGCAGGTAGACCACCCGTGGCTGGCCGGCGGTGGACAACTGCTGCTGGGCGCGCTGGGTGATCCAGCCCGGGGTGACGTCGATCGCCGCGATCTCGGTACGGGCACCGTTGAGCTGGGTGAGCTGATTGCTCAGCGAAGCGAACTCGGCAAGCGCCGCGTCGGCCGCCGGCCCGCTGGTGTCCGAGTCGGCGGCCCGCCGCCCGGCCGCCGCCTGCTGCTCGGCGACCGTGGCGATGCGCTCGTCGTACGAGGCCAGCATGTCGGCGCGCTGCCGCTCGTACATCTCCTGACGCACCTGCAGGTAGGTTGCGGCGGCGAGGTTGACCGACTCGACGGCGGAGTCGATCGAGTCGGCGGAGTAGGTGAACCGCAGAACCTGACCGCCGGTGGGTACCTCGATCTCCAGGGCCCGCCGGATCGCCACCACGTCGACCGCCCGGGACTCGGCGATCCGCGACAGCACGTCGGTGCTGGTGGCGATGCCGCTCTCGACGTTCATGTTGATCGACCGGTCGGCGCCGGCACCGGGGGTGGTGAACGCGTCGGTGACCACCGGCCGGATCGCGACGACCGCGGCCGCGGTGGCGGCGGGCGGGGCCACCACCAGGTAGCCGATCGCGAGCAGGCAACCGGCCACCGCGCCGCCGGCGACCAGTTTCCAGCGCAGCAGCGGGATCCGCAGCAGCTCGGTGAGGGTCACGGTCCGCTGTGGTTGCTCACTCATCGAATCGCTTCACAATCTGTTGCGGGTTGCCGATCACCACGACACCGTCGGGTACGTCGGTGCGGACGATGGTCCCGGCACCGACGACACTGTCGCTGCCGATCCGGACCCCTTTCATCACCAGGACGTGCGCACCGATCCAGACGTTGTCGCCGACGACGATCGGAGCCCTGGTCGCCGGGCTGGCCGGGGCGTGCCGCAGCGCCGGCGCGAGGTTGTGGAAGTCGTTGTCCATCAGCTCACAGTCGGACAGCAGACAGCGGTCGCCGACCTGCACGGTCGTCCAGCAACCGATCCAGGTGGCGTTGAGCAGGCAGTCGGCACCGACCTGAACCTCGCCCGGACCGGCGAACCGGACCAGTTTGTTGAGCCGGGTACGGTCGCCGATCGTCACCCGTACCCCGCGGCGCAGCCGCACCCGGCCGCGGATCTCGACGTCGCGGCCGAGCCGCAGGCCGGGATAGCGCAGCTGGTAGTAGCGGCGCTTGACCGCGAAGACGGTCCGCAGCAGCAAGCCGTGCCGGCGCGTGGTCGACAACCCGCCCGCCTTTCCATCGATTGGCGTTCAACCATACAAAATGGCCGGTGGGCCGGCAGCAGCGCAGCCGGCCCACCGGGGATACCAGGTTGGTGGTTTCCGCTTCGTTACTCGGCTGCGAAGAACATCGAACGGTTGGTCCAGTCGAGTGCCGGATCCGGTTCGGCCAGGACGACCGCGGCTGTCCCGTCCACCGCGAAGTCCGCCGTGGGATCGAACGGAATGCTGCGCAGCCGACCGTCGGTCGAGCCGTAGACGATGTTTCCGCCCACCCAGGCCATGCCCCGTACGCCGGTCCAGGTGACGCCGCTGGTCGGCAGGGCGAACTCGGTGGCACCGAGATAGTTGCCGTCGAGCTCGAAGTACCGGTAGAACAGCTGGTTGCTGCCGGAACCGGTGCGGGTGTAGTAGAGCCGGCCGTCGAGGTAGAACGCCCCGGTCAGCGACAACGCGTTGAACCACTCGTTGTAGCCCGAGCTCTCCCAGGGCGCACCGACCGTGTTGCCGTTGAACAGCGAGATGTCCAGCCGGCTGCCGGTCGTGGTGCCGGTGACCGGTCGGGCCCAGAAGATCCGGTCGTGCACCCGCCAGACGGCGCCGGCGTCGACCAGGTTGGGCTGGTTGGTCACCGCCGCCGCCCCGAGCGTCGACCCGTCGAACGGAATCTTCGTCAGGTCGCCGGTCGCCGACGGCAGGTAGAGGTAGCCGGTGGTGTCCGTCGGCGGGTTGCGCGGGATGATCGTGCGCCCGCCGGCGTGCGGGAACATGCCGAGCCGGCCGTGGTACTCGTTGCCCATGCCGTCGGAGTTGTGCCCGAAGTAGAGCCCGTCGGAGCCGATCCACAGCACCGGCACGGCCGAGCCCCAGCTGAGCGCTCCGGCCGGCAGGGCCGAGCCACCGCTGCGGCGCGGGTTCCAGTTGACCGGCATGCCGGTCGCCACCGAGACCGCGCCGATGCCGAGCCGGTCGATCGCGCCGTTGCCGGCGTTGTCGCTGCGGTTCGGGTTGTTCAGCCAGCGGAAGTGCCCGCCGGTGTAGGCGATGCCGTCGTGGACCACGACCGAGGTGATCGTGTCGTTGCCGGTGAAGTTGAGCCAGGTGCCGTCCAGGTTGGTGCCCCGGCTCGCGGTCTCGTAGCGGACCAGCGCGTCGCAGTACGCCACCGGCCAGCCGGTGCCGCCGTTGGTGCCGACGACGAAGAAGCTGCTGTCCTCGGCGAAGCTGAGGTCCTGCACGTAGTGGGTGAACGATCGGGAGGAGCAGCCCGGCGCGAACCGGTGGTTGCTGTCCCAGTCGACCAGCGTCGGCGTACCGGTCAGGTCGACCATCGCGAGCTGCTCGCGGGGCAGCCCCTCGACCTCCCGGAAGTTGCCACCGAAGACCAGCGTCGTGCCGTCCGGCGAGACGTCCAGGGTCCACACGTACGGGGAGACCTCGTGCCGGCCGACGGCGATGTCGATGTCGAAGGTCGGGTCGATCGCCCCGGTGGCCACGTCGAGCCGGGCAACGCCGGCGTGCGCCGTACCGTTGACCCAGTTGAACGCGCCACCGATGTAGAGCCAGTCGCCGCTGACGTCCATGTCGCGGACCACGCCGCCGTCGGAGCGGCCCTCCCAGCCCGGCACGGTCGCGCCGGTGGCCGGGTCGAGCGCCACCAGGTTGCGGCGGGCCTCGCCGTTGACGTTGCGGAACACGCCGCCGACGATCAGCTCGCCGGCCGGGGTGACCGCGAGCGTGTTCACCGCGCCGTCGAGAACCGGCTGGAAGCCGGCGACCGTGGCCCCGGTGGACCGCTGGTACGCGAACAGGTACGGGCGGGCCTCCCAGGTGGCCGAGCTGACCGGTCGTACCTCGGTGAAGGTGCCACCGACGAAGATGACGCCGCCGATCTCGGCGAAGGCGCGCGCCTCACCGTTGCGGGCATGTGGGGTGTGGTCGGCCGGGTTGGTCGAGACCAGCGTGGCCGTACCGGGTACGGGCATGACGGCGGCCGTTGCCGCGGTGGCACTCAGTGCCAGGGCCGTCGCCGCCACGCCGGCCGTCAGAGCTGTCGTCCATACACGACGCCGGCTGGGCAGGGACCAGCCAGGCTGAGATTGGTTCACGCTTCCCTCCAGATGGGAAATTAT
Source organism: Solwaraspora sp. WMMA2101 (assembly GCF_049179175.1). Taxonomy (NCBI): domain Bacteria; kingdom Bacillati; phylum Actinomycetota; class Actinomycetes; order Micromonosporales; family Micromonosporaceae; genus Solwaraspora; species Solwaraspora sp. WMMA2101. The sequence goes on from NZ_JBMHMA010000006.1 coordinate 1,710,974, forward strand.
CTCAGACAGCGTGAACCAACCTCAGCCGGGTCGGGCATCCACCGATCGGTCGGCGGATTATCTGGTTCCTATCAGTTACCGGTCGGATCTCCTCAGTGTCCGGTCAGCGGTTGACCGGGAGCGGTTGGTTGAAATAGGGGTCCTTGCCGGCCCGGGTGAACCCGGTCAGGGCGGACGGGGTGTGGTTCATGGTCATGTTGCAGGTCGCCGAGGTGGTGGTCGACCCGGCGGAATTGAAGTAGATCACCGCTTTGATCTTCGGGTGGGCCTTGATCGCCGCCGGGAACTGCTCGAACCACCGTTGCTTGGCTCCCGCGTCGGCCGGGTCGAAGTTCGTGCCGTACTCCGCCAACATCCGTGGCTTTCCGACGCCGATACGGTTGTCGTCGAGCCAGCGGTAGAAGCCGTTGACCGTGGTGTGCGGGTCCTTCCAGGTCTTTCCGCCGTTGCAGGCGTAGAAGTTGTACGGGTCGTAGCTCACCCAGTCCACGTAGGCGTCGCCCGGGTAGAGGCCGGCGTACCGGTCGTAATGCCCGGACCAGCCCATCATCACCCAGACCCAGACGGCGTTGTCCGCGCCGGCCTTGGCGAACCGTTCGTAGACGTAGCGCCAGGCCCGGACGAAGTCGGCGTCGCTGCCCTTCGCCGGCTCGTCCTCCGGCTCGTGGTCGAAGCCCATGAACACCGGCACACCGGTCGCCTTGATCCGGCCGGCCACATCGTCGATGACCGAGTCGTACCGGCCGCTGTAGACGTCACGCCAGGTCAACGTCGTGCCGGTGGAGAAGATCCGGGACTCCCAGGCGAAGAACATCAGCCGGCCTTCGCGCATCTGCTGCTGCTCGAACTCGTCGGGGAACGCCCCGTTGCTGCCGGTGTTGGAGAAGTCGTGGTAGCGGTGCACCAGGTCGAACTTGCGCCCCACCTGTGCCTCCACCTCGGCCACCGCGCCGCCGTGGTTCCAGCCCTTGGCGGCGCTGGTCGGCGAGTACATCCCCCACCAGGCACCGCAGGACGGCACCAGCAGGTCGGACACCGCGCCGCAGCCGACTCCGGACGCCGGCGGCGTGGCCGACGGACTCGGTGGTGCCGTCGGTCCGGCCGTCGGCGACGCCGTGGCGGCCGGCGTGGTCGGCACCGGAGCGCTCGGTGGCGGTGTCGGCGCGGCGGTCGGCGACGCCGGCGGGCTGGTCGGGGCGGCAGCGGCCGCCTCGTAGCTGATCACCAGCCGGGGTCGGATCGACGGGTCCCGGTACTCCGTCGACGGCCAGTACACCCGCTGCGACAGCTCCTGCTGACGCAGCGCCAGGGTGTACGTGCCGTTGCCGGTGACCAGTGCGGACAGGTCCCATTCGTTGTAGCCCTTGCGGACCGTCGGCACGGTCGCCAGTGGCTCGTCGGCGGCCCCACCAGTGCCCGAGGTGGCCAGTGGCGGCCGGGCGGCCCGGGCGTCCAACGAGGTGGAATGCACCGCTACCCGGGCACCGAGGTCCTGCCAGGAGTACATCTGCAGGCGGACCCGCACGTCACGGGCACCGGCCGGGATCCGGTCCACGACGAACTCCACGACCGCGTCCCGGGCCCCCCTCGGGTTGCGCTCACACAGCGCGGGACAGGTGGCCAGGGTCGCCTTGACCGCGTTGTCACCGTCCTGTGGAACGTCGGTCGCGGTGGTGTCGGCGACCGCGACGACGGCGATCTCGTCGTCGGCGAACAGCGGCAGTGCGGTCACCACCATGCCGGCCAGCAGCGCGGCGCTGACCCCGCCGACGATCAACCGTCGCCGGCCGGAACCGGTCCGCGCGACGACCTTGCTCAATCTGTGTCTACTCAAGATCCAGCCCCCCTGTGGCACGAGCTTGCGGCGCGAGCGTATCGGGGGTCAACTCAGATGTACGCCGAGTAACCGGAGATCTAAGCACTAATTAAATCTACCGGCGTCATCCCAGCGTCTTGGCGATCACCTTCGCCATCAACCGGAAAGCCTTTCCACGATGGCTGATCGCGTCCTTCTCCTGCGGACTGAGCTCGGCGTTCGTCCGCTCCTGCCCGTCACCGAGGAAGATCGGATCGTAGCCGAACCCGCCGTCGCCCCGGGCGGCCCGCAACAGCCGGCCGGACTGGCGTCCCTCCACCAGGTGCTCCTTGCCGCCGGGCAGCACCAGTGCGGCCGCGCAGACGAACGACGCCGCCCGGTGCTCGTCGGCGACATCGGTCAGCTGGGCCAGGACGAGGTCCAGGTTGGCCTGGTCGGCGCCGTGCCGACCGGACCATCGGGCGCTGAACACCCCGGGCATCCCGCCGAGCGCGTCCACTGCGAGACCGGAGTCGTCGGCGACCGTGGGCAGGCCGGTCCACCGGCACCCTTCCCTCGCCTTGAGCAGCGCGTTCTCACCGAACGTGAGGCCGGTCTCGGGTACCTCGTGGTACGGCTCCAGGTCGGCCAGCCCGACCAGCTCGATGCGCTGGGTGCCGAGCGCGGCGTCGAGGATCCGCTGCAGTTCGGCGAGCTTCTTGCCGTTGCGGGTGGCCAGCAGCAGCCGGGTCCGCCCGACGTGACCCGCGCTCACCGGTCGAGCGCCTTACGTTGCGCGGCGGCCAGCTCGGCGCAGCCGGCGACCGCCAGGTCCAGCAGGGCGTCCAACTGGTCGCGGGCGAACACCGCCGCCTCACCGGTGCCCTGCACCTCCACGAAGTCACCGTCGCCGGTGCAGACCACGTTCATGTCGACGTCGGCCGCGACGTCTTCGAGGTAACACAGGTCGAGCCGGGGTTCGCCACCGATGACCCCGACGCTGACCGCCGAGATCGACCGGCGCATCACCTGGTCCGGTTTGCCGGCCAGGGCCTTGCGGCCGGCAAGCCAGCTGACCGCGTCGTGCAACGCCACGAATCCGCCGGTGATCGCCGCGGTGCGGGTACCGCCGTCGGCCTGCAGCACGTCGCAGTCGAGCACGATCGAGTTCTCGCCGAGTGCCTTCAGGTCGACGGCTGCCCGCAGGCTCCGTCCGATCAGCCGGGAGATCTCGTGGGTGCGGCCGCCGAGCCGGCCCTTGACGCTCTCCCGGTCCGACCGGGTGGTGGTCGCCCGGGGCAGCATCGCGTACTCGGCGGTGACCCAGCCCAGACCGGACCCCTTGCGCCAGCGGGGCACCCCCTCGGTGACGCTCGCGGTGCAGAGCACCTTCGTCTCGCCGAACTCGACCAGCACCGATCCTTCGGGATGCATGCTCCAGTTACGGGTCAACGTCACCGGTCGTAGCTGCGCGTGGGTACGTCCATCGGGTCGTGCCATGCGCAGAGCCTATGTGCCACGCCGGGCCACGACGCTGCCGGGGCGGTGCCGCAACGCTGCCGGGGCGGTGTCGCGGCACCGCCGGGGCGGTGTCGGGCTGGATTGGCCTCAGGCCGCGACCGGCAGCCGGGCGACGACGCCGGGGCAGTCCTGTACGGCACGGTAGTGCTCGATCAGTTCGTCGCCGATCGCCGCCCAGGTCCGCCCGGCCAGTGCCGCCCGCGCGGCCCGGCCCAGCCGCGAGCGCCGCGCCGGGTCGGCCACCAGGTCGGCGACCGCCGCCGCGAGCGCCGCGCCGTCGCCGGGCGGCACCAGCAGTCCGGTGACGTCCGGCGCCACCAGGTCGATCGGGCCGCCGGCCGCCGGGACGATCACCGGTACGCCGCTGGCCTGCGCCTCCTGCACGGTCTGCCCGAACGTCTCGTGCGGGCCGGTGTGGGCGAAGACGTCGAGGCTGGCGTACAGCCGGGCCAGATCGGCTCCGTGCCGGGCACCGAGGAACCGTACGGCGGGCAGGGCCCGCTCCAGCTCCCGGCGGGCCGGCCCGTCACCGACCACCACCACCCGTACGCCGGGCAGTCGGCTGGTCTCGGCGAGCAGGTCGACGCGCTTCTCGGCGGCGAGGCGGCCGACGTACCCGACCAGCACCTCGCCGTCGGGCGCCAGCGACCGGCGGGTCGACTCGCAACGGTGGGCCGGGTCGAAGCGGACCGGGTCGATCCCCCGACCCCAGATGCGTACCCGCTCGATGCCGTTGGCGGTGAGATCGGCCGCCGCGGCGGTGGAGGGCGCCAACGTCCGGTCGGCGGCGTTGTGGATCTCGCGCAGCCAGCGCCAGACGGTCGCCACGCTCCACCCCAGGTGGTAGGCGCGGGCGTAGGCGGCCACGTCGGTCTGGTAGACCGCGAGGGTGGGCAGCCGCAGCCGGCGGGCCACCGTCAGACCGCGCGCGCCGAGCACGAACGGGCTGGCCAGGTGGACGACGTCCGGGGCGTGGTCGGTCAGTACCTCGGTCAGCCGCCGGCTCGGCAGGCCGAGCCGGAAGCTGCGGTACACCGGCACCGGCAGGCTCGGCACCCGCACCACCGGGTACGGGTGCCGCTCCACGGCGGTCCGGCTGGCGGCGGCCGGGGCGGGTGCGATCACGAGTGGCTCGTGCCCCCGGGCGACCAGGTGTTCGGCGACCCGGACGACGGAGTGCGCCACCCCGTTGAGATCGGGTGGGAAGGACTCGGTGACGACGGCGACGCGCATGGGTGTCACGGTCGCGCCCATCCGGGTGGGTGAGGCTACACCGCGTTGACCAGCGGGCGAACTCTACGGCAAGAGCGGACACCGCCGGTGCGGGTGCTCAGATCTCGTAGCGGGCCCCGGCCCGGACGATCTCCACCGGGCCGTCGAAGCTCGCCGCCGCCGATTCGAACGTCGACGCTTCGCTGCCCCAGGCGGTCACGAGGTGGGTCAGCAGCAGCCGACCGACGTTGGCCTTCGTCGCCGCCTCACCCGCTTCCCGCCCGGTCAGGTGCAGGTCCGGAGGGTTGTCGACCCCGTCCAGGTAACTCGCCTCGCAGAGGAACACGTGCGCGTCCTGGGCCAGCCGCAGCAACGCCTCGCACGGCGCGGTGTCCGAGGAGTAGGTGAGCACCCGGTCGCCGTGCTCGACCCGAACGCCGTAGGTCTCCACCGGATGGTTGACCCGGTCGACGGTGACCTGCAGCGGGCCGATCGGGAAGCTGCCGGGTTGCAGACCGTAGAAGGTGTAGACGTCGTCGACGGGTGCCCCGTCGGCGCTGTACGCGGTGGCGATCCGGTCCGGCGCGCCGGCCGGCGCGTAGACCGGCAGCGGTGGGTACGGCCCGTCCGGGGCGTAGCGGCGGACGACCACGTACGTGCAGGCGTCGAGCATGTGGTCGCAGTGCAGGTGGGTCAGCAGGATCGCGTCGACCGCGTGCAGTCCGGCGTACCGCTGCAGGGCCGACAGCGAGCCGGAGCCGAAGTCGACCAGCAGGCGGAAGCCGTCCGCTTCGATCAGATAGGCCGAGCAGGGGGATTCCGGGCCGGGAAAACTACCGGCGCAGCCCAGGACGGTCAGACGCATCAACTGTTCCAATGGTCACGGTGGGACACCGGCGTCACGCCGACCATGCCATCGAAGATCTCCATCAGCGGCTCTGCCACGCTGGGCAGCCTACGCCGCAGCCAGCGACGGAACGCAAGATCCGCTGCAACTTGTCGCGAACGTGACACAGAAGCGCGAACAACTGGAGCGACTTCGACAACCCGGTTGAGGTGCGCCCATAGCGCAACCAATCATTTGCACCGGAACAGCTGGACCGCCGGTGGTGGCCAGCGGTCGGTCAGGCCCAGAGTTGGCCGTCGAGTGCCTCCTCTGCGTCGGCCAGCGTCCCGCCATAGGCGCCGGTGGAAAGGTACTTCCAGCCCCCGTCGGCGACCAGGAACGCCACGTCGGCCCGACGGCCGGCCTTGACCGCCTCGTGGGCGACGGCGAGCGCGGCGTGCAGCACGGCCCCGGTGGAGAAACCGACGAACAGCCCCTCGACCTCGACCAGCTGCCGGGTCCGCAGCACGGCGTCACGGGTGCCCACGGAGAACCGGCGGGTCAGCACGCTGGCGTCGTACAGCTCGGGTACGTAGCCCTCGTCGATGTTGCGCAGCCCGTACACCAGCTCGCCGTAGCGCGGCTCGGCCGCCACGATCTCGATGCCGTCGACCTTCTCCCGCAGATAGCGTCCGGTGCCCATCAGGGTGCCGGTGGTACCGAGCCCGGCGACGAAGTGGGTGATGGTCGGCAGGTCGTGCAGTAGCTCCGGCCCGGTGGTCTCGTAGTGCGCCCGGGCGTTTCCGCCGTTGCCGTACTGGTAGAGCATCACCCAGTCGGGGTGTTCGGTGGAGATCTGCTTGGCGGTGGCGACCGCCTGGTTCGAACCGCCGGCGGCCGGCGAGAAGATGATCTCGGCACCGTACATCCGGAGCAGTTGCACCCGCTCGGTGGAGACGTTCTCCGGCATCACGCAGACCAGCCGGTAGCCACGCAGCTTCGCCACCATGGCCAGCGAGATGCCGGTGTTGCCGCTGGTGGGTTCGAGGATCGTGTCGCCGGGCCGCAACCGGCCGGCCTCCTCGGCGGCCCGGACCATGAACATCGCGGCCCGGTCCTTGACGCTGCCGGTGGGGTTGCGGTCCTCCAACTTGGCCCACAGGCGCACCGGTGGTGCCCCGTCGGGCACCACCGGGGAGAGCCTGGGCAGGCCGACCAGCGGCGTACCGCCGCATGCGTCGAGCAGGCTGTCGTAGCGCGCCATGGGTGCGCTCAGCCGATGGTCGGCGCGCCGGCCATCGGGTGGCCCAGCAGCGCGGCGGCCGCGGCGAACCCGAGCGCCCCACCGGCCACGGCCGGCAGGATCGTCACGGTGTCCCCGTCGGAGAGTTTGGCGTCGAGGGCGCCGAGGAACCGGACGTCCTCGTCGTTGACGTAGATGTTGACGAACCGGTGCAGGGTGCCTTCGGCGGTGACCAGCCGGCCGCGCAGCCCGGCGTGCTGCGCGTCGAGGTTGTCCAGCAGGCCCGCGAGGGTCTCCCCGCTGCTCTCGACGACCTTGGCGCCACCGGTGTAGCTGCGCAGGATGGTGGGAACGCGAACTTCGATAGCCATTGACGTGCTCCTATGACGGCGGTGGGATCGGATCAGACTGCGGGTACGAGGTGCCGGCGCTGGTGGAGATCAGCGGTCGGACGAACACTCGTAGTCGACCGTCGTCGGGGTCTGCCCGAACAGGTACGACTGCACCGCGTGCGGATCGACACCGGCGTCACGCATGTCCACCGGCTCCTCGGTCACCACGCCGTCGACGATGCGGAACGAACGGATCTCGGTGACCTGCGGATCCCGGGTGGAGACCAGCAGATAGTGGGCCTCCGGCCAGCCGGCGATCGCGGCGTCGGTCCGGGACGGGTACGCCTCGGTCGCGGTGTGCGAGTGGTAGATGACCACAGGCTCCTCGTCCCGGTCGTCCATCTCCCGCCACAACCGCAACTGCTCCATCGAGTCGAACTCGTAGAACGTCATCGAGCGGGCCGCGTTCTGCATGGGGATGTGCCGGGTCGGCGTGTCCGAACCAGCCGGCCCGGCGACCACGCCGCACGCCTCGTCGGGGTGGTCCCGGCGGGCGTGGGCGACGATCGCGTCGATGATCGACCGGTCGATGCTCAGCACGACGCCAAGCCTACCGCCTTCTCCGGGCCGGGCAGGCCGTGGCGGTCGTCACGCCAGCGACCGCGGCTGGTCGATCATGGCGAACAGCAGGGACTCCTGCAGATAGCCGAGGTACGCGTAGACCGACAGCTGGAACAGCCGGCCCGACGCCGGGTCGTCCTGCTCGGCGGCGGCCAGCTCGGCACCGAGGTCGGTGTCGGCCTTGACGTCCAGCCGTACCCCCATCGCCAGCCGGGCGTCGTTGAGCGCCCGCAGCCACGCCTCGGCCGCCTCGTCGTCCAGCCGGACCTCGCATCCGCCGTCGTCGGCGTCGTCGGGCAGCGCGGCGAGCACCGCGCCGGCCTGGTCGATCTTGGCGGTCTTCAGGTCGCTCTCGGTGTACCGACGAAACTCCGTCGAACTCGCCGGGTCGTCCGGGTAGGTGTCCGGGAAGAGCCGACCGACCACCGGATCGCCGTGGTCGAAGCCCTCGGTGAGCAGGCCCACCACCTCACCCGCGACCTTGCGCAGCACCTTGACCTCGTCCGGGGAGAAGGACGCGACGAACCGTCCGCCCCGGCGCCGGAACATGCTCATGCCCGGTCCACCGTCGCCCAGAGCCCGTAGGCGTGCAGCCGGGAGGCGTCCAGCTCCATCCGTTCCCGGGCGCCGCTGGACACCACGGCCCGACCCTTGTGGTGCACGTCGAGCATCAGTTCCTCGGCCTTCGCGTGGCTGTAGCCGAACAGTTTCTGGAAGACCCAGGTCACGTAGGTCATCAGGTTGACCGGATCGTCCCAGACGATCGTCACCCACGGCCGTTCGTGCCCTGGCATCTCGTCGACGTCCGGCGTCTCGACCGGAGCAACCTGTGGAGCCGCCATGCCCACCATCGTGCCACCGGTCCCGGCCCGACGAGCAACAGCGGCCCCGCCGTGGCGAACGGCACCGGCCCCGTCACCGTGCCGGATCACCGGTGTCGACGACGTCGCAGAGCAGGCTGGACAGGCCACGGCGTACCGCGGCGAACCGGACCGTGAGCTCCCGCGACAGCTCGATCTCGACGGCCCGCAGGATCTGCTGGGTCCACGTCCTCGCCTGGTGCGGCGCCATCCCGGCCGGACCGTCGTCGCGGTGCCAGCAGTCGGCGGCCAGCGCGAGGCCCAGCGGCGGCAGCGCCGACCGCGACCAGGATGCCGGGTACGCCGCGAAGACGTCCACCTCGGCGGCGCCGAGCACGTCGTCCGGCGCGTCGGTGGCCGTGACCCGCTGCACCTGTCCCGCCGCCATGGCCAGCAGGCCCACCGCGACCGGCGTCGGTGGCGGGTCGACGGCGATCCGCCGCCGCAGCAGTTCCCGCAGGACGTGCCGCAGCGCCGTGGGCTCGGCGGCGAACAGATACCCGGTCATGTCGTCGACGATGTCGTCCACCGCCGCGGCGCAGCCGTGACCGGCCCGCAGCGACAAGGCCAGCAACTCGCGGTCGAGCAGGTCCGGGGTGCCGGCCGGGCCGCAGCCGAAGAGGATCTCCTGCACCGCGGCCAGATGCAGGTTGGCCAACTCGATGGCCAGGGTCTGGCGGACCCGTTGCCCCGCCCGCCGTACGGTGCGGTCCAGGTGCCGGGACCAGTCTCCCTCCGGGCCCGGCGCGGGCGGCCCGTCGCCGTCCGCCGGTCGCGACCGGTCGGTACGCAGCGTGGGCGGCTGGTCGAGGCCGGTCAACGCGGCCAGTCCGGCTCCGGCGCGGTGCAGTGCCGTTCGGTCCGCCCAGTCGATCAGCTGGCGACGCAGACCGGTGACGGACCCGGCGTCCGGCTCGCCGACGAACCACGGGGCACCGGCGAGATCCGGTACGGCGGCCAGCAGCGCCGCCCGGTGCGGCGCCTCGCCTTCGCTCTGTACGCCGCCGGGGGTGACCACGACGAACACCGCCGCACCCGCCGCCACCGCCTGCCGCAGCAGGTCGTGCTCGACCGGCCCCGGTGGTGGGCCGGCACCGATCACGAACACCAGTGCGCCGGCCCGGGCCACCGCGTCGACCAGGACACGCGTCCCGGCCGGGCCCAGCGGACCGAGGTCGGGGGTGTCCACCAGGCTCAGGTGACGCAGCAGCTGATCGGGACGACGCACCTCGACCCGGCGGGGCGGCCGGGGCAGGTCCAGTCCGGCCCCGGTGCGGGCCGCGCGGGTCGGGACCGGCCAGGGGTGCGGCCAACCGGGCAGGAACGCCGCGATCCGGGCCGCCGGACCGTGCCGGACGAGCAGGAAGCTCTCCGGCGGCCGGCGCACCGGCAGCGGTGCGCCCAGCAGCGCGGCGACGACCGCGCCACGGCTGTCCCGGCCGGCCCCGACGACGACCGCCCCGACCGGTTCGTCGGCCGGCGGGGTGACGCCGCGTACCGACCCGGCCAGCGGTGGCCGCCGCGCCGACCGTGCCGCCGCCGGGGTCGGCGCGGTGCGCGATGGCGGCGACGCGCCCGGTGCCGGTGCCACCGGGCCCGGTCCGGCGTCGGATCGCTCCGGCTCTTCGCCGGACGGCGCTGCCCAACGCCGCGCCGGCCCCCGTTGCCGGGGGACGATCGCGGCGGGTCCGGTGTCCAGCGGGCACAGCGGTGCTGTCACAGGCTCCATGCCGAGCTCCTTCGGATGCTGGTCTGGACGGGCACCAGCAGCACCGACGCTACGTGCACGATCACTTACGCAACGAGAAGCGTCCCTACTCAACTGATCACGCACTTCATACTCAAATGCGGTCCGTCACCGGGCGTTCCCCCTGGGCGATCGTTCTATATGCTGCCCTGCCATGGGCCTGTGGAGCTTCGTGGGACGGGCCGAGGAGCTCGACCGACTGTCCACCGCCGCCACCAGCGGAGGACGCGGGCTGATCCTCAGCGGTACCGCTGGGATCGGCAAGAGCCGGCTGCTTCGCGAAGTCGTCGACCACCTGCCGACCGAGACGTACGCGGTCTGGTTCGCCTCGGGCAGTCTCAGCGCGGCCGGCCTGCCTTTCGCCGGCCTCGCCCAGGTGCTGCCGGCGGAACAGCCACCGGGGCTGTCGCCCTCGGCCCTGCTGCGCTGGGCGGTCGAGTCACTGCGCCAACGGGCCGCCGGCCGCCCCATCGTGCTCGCCATCGACGACGCCCACCTGCTCGACCCGACCTCGGCCGCGGTGACCAACCTGATCGCCCGGTCCGAGCGGGCCACCGTGCTCGGCACCCTGCTCAGTGGCGAACCCGTACCGTTGCCGATCCGGGCCCTGTGGGCCGACGACCTGGTCGGGCACGAGGAGCTCGCGCCGCTGGGCTTCGCCGACACCACCGGGCTGCTGGCCGAACTGCTCGGCGGCGAGCTGGACCCGGCCTCGGCCGAGCGGCTCTGGCGACTGTCCGAAGGCAACCCGCTGCTGCTCCGCGAGCTGATCATCGCGGCGCAGTCCGGACAGGAGCTGACCCAGACGTACGGGGTCTGGCGGTGGACCGGTCGGCTGGAGCTGGCCCCGAGCCTGACCGACCTGATCGACACCCGGATCGGCCAGCTGAGCCCGCAGGTACGCGGCGTCGTCGAACTGGTGGCCTTCGGCCAACCGATCGGGCTGCGGCTGCTGCTGCAGGCCTGCCGGCACGCCGACGTGGAGATCGCCGAGGAACGCGGTCTGATCCGGGTCGACGTCGACGACCGGCGGCACGACGTCCACATGGCCCACCCGTTGTACGGCGAAGTGGTCCGCCGCCGCTGCCCGGTGACCCGGTCACAGCGGCTGCAGGCGCAGCTGGCCACCCTGGTCGAGCAGACCGGTGCCCGCCGCCGCGACGACCTGCTGCGGGTCGCCGTCTGGCGGCTGGAGTCGGACACCGCCGACGACCCGGCCGTCCTGCTCGCCGCCGCCAGCCAGGCTTTCGTGGGCTACGACATTCCGTTGGCCGACCGGCTCGCCGGCCGGGCGCTGGCCGTCGGCGGCGGCTTCGACGCGGCCGAACTGATGGCGACCATCCTGATGTTCCGCGACGAACCGGACCGGGCGCTGGCCACCCTGACGGCGGCCCGCGCCGAGGTGACCACCGACGAACGGCGCAGTCGTTGGCTGATGGTGCTCGGCCTGGTCGCCTACTGGGGACTGGGCCGCGAATCCACCATCGACGACCTGGCGGTCGGCGCCGGCGACCTGGCGGACCCGGCCGACCGGGCCCGGGTGAACTCGTTCGAGGCGATCATGCGGCTGCACCGCCTGGAGTGCGACGCGGCGCTGCGGCTGGCCCGGGCCGTACTGGACCGGCCGGCGGCCAGCCACGCGGCGCGCGGCCTGGCCCAGTGCACGATCGCCCACCTCCAGGCGGCCCAGGGCGATCTGACCGGCAGCGGACGGGCCATCGCCCGGGTGGAGACCGACGCGCCCCGGTGGCGAACCGAACTGCCGTACCTGCAGCTCGCGCTGGAGCTGGCCCGGGGCACCCGACTGGTGCTCGCCGGGGACCTGACCGGCATCGACGCGATCGTCGCCGAGGAGTTCGCCGACCTGGCCGACGCCGGCGACTTCCGGCTCGGCTCCGGCTACCTGTCGGTCGTCCGCGCGCAGGCGGCCAGGATGCGTGGCCGGCTCGACGAGGCGCTACGGCACAGCCTGCAGGCCTGCGCGATGCTCGCCACCGGTCGGGTCTTCGCCGGGCTCGCCCACGCCGAACGGGCGCACGCCGCCGCGCTGCGCGACGAACCGGCCACCGCCGTGGCGGCGATGACCGACTCGGACCGGGCGCAGGCACCCGGCATGGCCATCCTCTACCCGTGGCGGGAGCAGGCACGCTCCTGGGTGACGGTCGCCGAGGGCGACGTCGCCGGGGCGGTCGGCATGCTCCGCCAGCTGGCGGCCCGGCTGCGCACCGACGGGTTCGCCGGTCACGAACTGACCGCCCTGCACGACCTGGTCCGCCTCGGTCGGGCCGATCTGGCGGTGGACCGGCTCGCCGAACTGGCGTCGGTCGTCGAGGGCCCGCTGCCCGGCCTGATCCTGCGCCAGGCCCGGGGGGCGACCAACGGCCCGTACGGGGAGCTGCTGCGCGCCGCGAACGGCTTCGCCGAGAACGGCCTGTACCTGTTCGCCGCCGAGGCCGCCGCGATGGCGGTCCGCCGACTGCGGCTGGCCCGCTCCCCGCTGGCCGGGCAGACCAACGTGCTGCTCGGCGAGTTCATGGCGCACTGCTCCGACGTGCACACCCCGGCGTTGCGGGCCGGGCAGCCGAACCTGACCGACCGGGAACACCAGGTGGCGAAGCTGGCGGCGGCCGGGGTGGCCAGCCGCGACATCGCCGAACAGTTGTACCTGTCGATCCGTACCGTCGAGAACCACCTGCAGCGGGCGTACGGCAAGCTCGGGGTGACCGGGCGGGGCGAGCTGGCCGGTGCGCTGCGGGCACTGCCGGACGGGGCCGCCGCCGGCGTACCGGGCCAGGCCGGCCCCGGCCGGGCCGGCGGCCGTACAGTAGCCGGGTGACCAGCTCCAGTCCCGCGCTGCTGACCGACCACTACGAGCTGACCATGCTGGCCGCCGCGCTGGCCGACGGCAGCGCGCACCGGCAGTGCGTCTTCGAGGTCTTCGCCCGCCGGCTGCCGACCGGGCGACGCTACGGCGTGGTCGCCGGCACCGGCCGGCTGATCGACCTGATCACCGAGTTCCGCTTCGACGAAGGCACCCTCGGGCACCTGCGCGAGCGGGGCGTGGTCGACGCGCAGACCGCCCGGTGGCTGGCGGACTACCGGTTCACCGGCGACATCGACGGGTACGCCGAGGGCGAAATGTTCTTCCCGAACTCGCCGATCCTCACCGTCTCCGGCACCTTCGCCGAATGCGTGCTGCTGGAGACGCTGGTGCTGTCGGTACTCAACCACGACTGCGCGATCGCGGCGGCGGCGGCCCGGTCGGTGACCGCCGCCCGCGGCCGCGCGGTGATCGAGATGGGTTCGCGACGTACCCACGAGCAGGCGGCGGTGGCGGCGGCGCGGGCGGCGTACCTGGCCGGCTTCACCGCGACGTCGAACCTGGCCGCCGGCGAACGGTTCGGTATCCCGACGGCGGGCACCTCGGCGCACGCGTTCACCCTGCTGCACGACGACGAGCGGGCCGCGTTCGCCTCCCAGGTGGCCACCCACGGGCGGGACACGACCCTGCTGGTCGACACGTACAGCATCAGCGACGGCATCCGCAACGCGATCGCGGTGGCCGGGCCGGAGCTGCGGGCGATCCGGATCGACTCCGGTGACCTGTCGGTGCTGGCCCAGCAGTCCCGGGAGCTGCTCGACTCGCTGGGTGCCACCGAGACGAAGATCATCGTCTCCGGCGACCTGGACGAGTACGCGATCGCGGCGCTCGCCGCCGAGCCGGTCGACTCCTACGGTGCCGGCACCGCCGTGGTGACCGGCTCCGGCGCCCCGACCGCCGGGCTGGTCTACAAGCTGGTCGAGGTCGACGGCCGGCCGGTGGTGAAGCGGTCGGAGAACAAGGCCACCGTCGGCGGCCGGAAGGTGGCGGTACGTCGGCACAAGCCGACCGGCACCGCAGTCGAGGAGATCGTGGTCTCGCAGGGCGTACCGGACCGGGTCAACGGCGACCGGGTGCTGCAGCGCTCCTTCGTCGCCGCCGGCGAACCGTTGGACCGGCCCACCCTGGCCGACTCCCGGGAGCACCTGCGGCGCTGCCTGATCTCGATCCCGTGGGAAGGGCTGAAGTTGTCCGCCGGGGATCCGGCGGTGCCGGTCACCATCGTGCCGGCCGACTGACGCCGGACCCACTGACAGCGGGCGGAACAGGAAGGACAGGTATGCACCGGGCACTGATCATCGTCGACGTGCAGAACGACTTCTGTGAGGGCGGCTCACTCGCCGTCGGTGGCGGCGCGGACGTGGCGGCGGGCATCTCCCGCACCGTCGCCCAGGCGCCAGCTCAGCGCTGGCGGCACGTGGTCGCGACCAAGGACTACCACGTCGACCCGGGCGCGCACTTCGGCGATCCGCCGGACTACGTCGATTCCTGGCCGGCGCACTGTGTGGTGGGCACCGGCGGGGTCGACTTCCATCCGGGGCTGACCACCGAGCGGATCGAGGCGGTGTTCCACAAGGGCGAGTTCGCCGCCGCGTACTCCGGTTTCGAGGGCCGCAGCGACGACGGCGTCGGCCTGGCCGACTGGCTGCGCGAGCGCGGCGTCACCGGGGTCGACGTCGTCGGCATCGCGACCGACCACTGCGTACGGGCGACCGCGCTGGACGCCGCCCGTGCCGGGTTCGACACCACGGTGCTGCTCGACCTGACCGCCGGCGTGGCCCGGGAGACCACCGAGGTGGCGTTGGACACCATGCGCGCCGCCGGCGTGACCCTGACCGGTGCCCCGGTGCTGCGGCCGGCCTGACCCGTCGGCGGGTCGTCGCGCGGAAACTGACTGGCCGGATGTCGTACCCGGCGGGCATGATGCCGGCCGGAGGTAACACCGCCGATGACCCTGACCCCTTACCGGGAGGCGCTGGCGCTGCCCGGCGTGGCCCGGCTGCTGGCGCTGTCGGTGCTGGCCCGGATGCCCAACACCGCCGCCGGTGTGGCGCTGACCCTGTACGTCGTGCTGGAGCTGCGCCGGGGCTATGCGGCGGCCGGTCTGGCCGGCACCGCGTTGACCGTCGGCGCCGCGATCGGTGCGCCGATGCTGGGCCGGCTGGTCGACCGGCACGGGCTACGCCCGGTGCTGGCCGGCTCGGTGCTCGCCCAGGGCACGTTCTGGGCGGTGGCGCAGGCGCTGCCGTACCCCGCTCTGCTGGTCGCCGCGGTCGTCGCCGGCCTGCTCAGCCTGCCGGTGTTCTCGGTGATCCGGCAGTCGCTGGCCGCGCTGGTCCCGGCCGCGCAGCGGCGGCCCGCGTACGCCCTGGACTCGATGTCGGTCGAGCTCTCCTTCATGATCGGCCCAGCGCTGGCCGTACTACTCGCCACCGCGGTCTCCCCCCGGGTGGCGATGCTCGCGGTCGGTGCCGGCCTGGTCGCCGCCGGGTCGGCGCTGTTCGTCGTCGACCCGCCGATCCGGGCCCGGCACGAGGAGCCGGTGCGGGCCGGTGTGCGCGTCGCCCGCCGGGACTGGCTCACCCCGCACCTGCTCGGCGTGCTGGCGGTCGGCGCGGCGTCGACCCTGGTGCTGGGCGGCACCGACGTGGCGTTGATCGCCGCCCTGCGCGCCAGTGACGAGCTGGTCTTCAGCAGCGTCGTGCTCGCCGCCTGGGGCGCCTACTCCCTGGTCGGCGGGTTCGCCTACGGCGCGGCCCGGCGCGGGGTGCCGCCGGTCGGGCTGATGGTGGCACTGGCCGTCGCCACGATCCCGGTCGGGCTCGGCGCGGGATCCTGGTGGACGCTGGGCCTGGCGCTGGCCCCGGCCGGCCTGCTCTGCGCGCCGACGATCGCCGCGACGTCCGACGCGGTCAGCCGGCTGGCGCCGGCGGCGGTACGCGGCGAGGCGATGGGCCTGCACGGGTCGGCGATGACCGTCGGGATGGCCGTCGGCGCGCCGCTGACCGGCGCGGTGATCGACGCCAGCAGCCCGACCTGGGGGTTCGCCGCCGTCGGCAGCGCCGGCCTGCTGTTGGCGTTGCCGCTGCTGGCTCTGCGCCGTCGACACGGGCGCAGCCGCCGACCCAACCGCAGCCGTCGACCCAACCGCAGCCGTCGACCCGACCGCGCCCGCCGGTCAGGGCCGCCGCAACCGCACCCGGTCGGGGTGCCTCCGCTCCAGGTCGGCGGCGACTCCGAGGACCGTGTGGTCGGCACCGGGATGCCCGGCGAGCTGGAGGCCGACCGGCATCGCGTCGTCGTCGAGGCCCCAGGGCAGGCTCACCGCCGGCCCACCGGTCACGTTGAACATGCCGACGAACGGCGAGATCGTGAAGATCTGCTGGAACAGTTCGGCCGCTGACCGGTCGGTGTGCAGCTCACCCAGCCGGGGAGCGGGGCAGGCGGTCGTGGGAGTCAGCACGAGGTCCACGGCCGCCAGGGCGGCGGCCAGTTCGCCGGCGAGTCGGCGCAGCTCCAGCGTCGCCCGTACCTGGGTCACCGCGTCGGCCCGCCGCCCCCGCTCGATCAGGTCGAGCACCGCCGGTTCCACCGTGTCCGGCCCGGCCTGCCGACCGGTGGCCCGCGCCAGATCGTCGACCATCGCCGCGACGTGGCCGGCGATCACCGTACCGAGCACCGGCCCGAGCCGGCCGGCGGCCGACACGGCTGGCAGCGGCACGAGCCGGTGGCCCAGCGCGGCCAGCGCGGCGGCGCACTCGTCGACCGCCCGCCGGTACGCCGGTGCGACCGGGTCTCCGGACGGGGTGTCGACCAGCACCCCCACCGTCAACGGATGCGGGTGGGCCCGGTCCGCCGGTACGCCGTACGGTTCGCCGAGCGCCGGTCCGGCGGTGACCGCCAGCAGCAACGCCGAGTCGGCAACCGTCCGGGTGATCGCGTGCTCGTGGCTGAGCCCGCCCCAGTCGTCGACCCGGTACGGCCCGGCCGGGTTGCGGCCACGGGTCGGTTTGAAGCCGATCAGCCCGCACCACGCCGCTGGAATCCGGATCGACCCGCCGCTGTCGCTGGCATGCGCGGCGGGCACCATCCCGGCGGCGACCGCCGCTGCCGCGCCGCCGCTGGAGCCGCCGGCCGAGCGCCGCGGATCCCACGGGTTGCGGGTGGCACCGTACAGCACCGGTTCGGTGCTGATGTTCAGGCCGAACTCCGGTGAGCTGGTCCGCCCGATCACCAGCGCGCCGGCCGCTTCGAGCCGGGCGACCAACGTCGAGGTGCCGGCCGGGGGCAGGCCGGCGAACAGTCGGCTGCCCCGGGTCAGCGGCAACCCGTCGACCTCCGCGTGCAGGTCCTTGACCAGGTACGGCAGGCCGGCCAGCGGTCCCGCTGGTCGCCGGCCACGACGCAGCCGGCGCAGCGCCCGGTCCGGGTCCAGCAGCACGACCGCTCCGACGCCCGGATCACGCGCCTCGATCCGGGCGGCGGCGGCCTGCACCAGCTCGGCCGGATCCACCTCACCGGCGAGCACGGCGGCGACCAGGTCACCCACCGACCCGTCGAGCAGCCCGGTCACCGCTCAGCCCACCCGCCCGGCCGCGTCGAGCGCCTGCGCCAACGCCGCCGGATCACTGAACATCACCTCGTGCGAGCCTGGCAGCTCCACCAGGCGGAACTCGCCGAGGCGACCGGACTGGCCGGGATGCCAGGTGAACTCCTGCGCCGGGAAGGCGATGTCGTTGGTGGCGTACACGTAGCTGCGCGGCACCGCCAGCCCGGTGAACCCGGGCAACGGCAGCGGCTCGGCCGAACGCGCCAGCGGCTCCGGGGTCAGCTGGGCGTACGCGGCCCTGGCGGTGGCCTCGTCCGCATCCTGCAGAAAGGACGCACGGAACACCTCGTACGGCAGCATCAGCGTGCCCTGCTCGGAGGCCAGGGTCTGGAAGGCGCTCGCCGCCGACGGCGGCACGTGCTGGAACACGCTGTCCCCGTCGCCCAGGACGTACGCGTTGTGGAACACCAGGCGGGCGAGCCGCTGCGGCACCGCGACGGCGACCGCCTGGACGACCGCCCCGCCGAAGCTGTGCCCGACCAGCACCACGTCCCGCAGGTCCGCATCGACCAGCAGGTCGGTCACGGCGCCGACGGTCTGCGCCATCGTCACCGTCGGATCGCCGCCGACGCCGTTGCCGGGCAGCGTCGGCGCGTGCACCTCGTGCCCTGCCGCGACAAGATGCCGGCGCACCCCGTCCCAGCAGCCGCCGTCGTGCCATGAGCCGTGTACCAGGACGAACCGCATGATGACCTCCTCCTTCGGGAGGCTTCACGCTAGGTCGGTCGATCCGGGCGGTGATATCAGCGCGGCGCCGGATCCCTGTCAGCTGCGCGCCACTGCCCCGGGCTCGTCCCGTACCGCTGGCGGAACAGCACGCCGAGGTGCGAGGCGGACGAGAAGCCGTACCGGTGTGCCAGCTCGGTGACCGTCGCCGACGACTCGCGCAGCGCCCGGGCGCAGGCCGCCAGGCGACGCTGCCGTACGTAGTCGGCGACCGTGCCGCCGGAGGACTCGAACGCCCGGTGCAGCTGCCGTACGGAGACCGCCAGCCGGGCGGCCAGATCCGACACGCCCAGCTGCGGTGGCGCGCCGTCCGGCCGGGCCAGCTCCTGCTCCACGAGCCGTTCGACGGCCACCCGCAGGGCCAGCAGCGGCTGCCCGGTGGTGTCCCCGATGGTGCGCCGCAGCGTCAGGTGCAGCAGCGCGTCGAGGATCCCGGAGAGTTCGTCCGGTTGGCCGGCCGTACCGGCGTGCTCGGCGGCCGACATCAGGTGCGGCAGTTGCCGGATCAGCGCCGCGGCCACCGGTTCCACCGCTGCCGACCGGATCGGGCCGTCCAGCAGCGGATACCGGGCGGTGACCACCGGCTCCGGCAGCACGACGAAGATCACCCGCGCCGCCGAGGCGTGTTCGACGGTGAACTCCTCGGCACCGGGTACGACGACCAGCCGGCCCGGCACGATCGCCTCGTGTCCGTGGCGGTGCCGGATCTCCCCCTGTGCCCGCAGGCTCAGCAGCAGGAACACCCCGGCCGCTGCGGTCGTCGCCGCGGCCGTACGCTGCGCCCGGATCGGGTCGAGCGCGGCGGAGACCAGCCGCAGCCGGCCGATCTCCACGTCCGTCATCCGGGCCTGGAAGGCCGCCGGGTCGCCGACGGTGATCGTCTGGGGAACGAGCGACTCGCGGACCACCTGGCTGAACCCGGCGAGACCGGCCGCGCCGGTGAACCGCTGGTCACCCATTTCCCCAGGTTAACCGGCAGCCCGGCCGGGGTCGGTCAGCGCTTGTCGACGTTGGTCGCGGTGTCTTCCTGGTAGGTGGCACCGCCGTCGGATTCGCTGGTCAGCGGCTTGGCGCCGCCCTCCGGCGGGCCCGCCACCGACTGGTGGCCGGCGGCCAGCTCCGGGAACTTCAGGTCGAACGCCGGCCGCTCGGACCGGATCCGGGGCATCCGGTCGAAGTTGCGCAGCGGCGGCGGGGAGCTGGTGGCCCACTCCAGGGAGTTGCCGTGGCCCCACGGGTCGTCGACGTCGACCAGCGGACCGGCCTTGTACGACTTCCACACGTTGTAGATGAACGGCAGCGTCGAGATGCCGGTGACGAACGAGCCGACCGTGGAGATCATGTTCAGCGTGGTCCAGCCGTCGATCGCCTGGTAGTCGGCGTACCGGCGGGGGAAGCCCTCGGCGCCGAGCCAGTGCTGCACCAGGAAGGTGGTGTGGAAACCGACGAAGGTCAGCCAGAAGTGGACCCGGCCGAGCCGCTCGTCGAGCATCCGCCCGGTGAACTTCGGGAACCAGAAGTAGATGCCGGCGAACACCGCGAACACGATCGTGCCGAACAGCACGTAGTGGAAGTGCGCGACGACGAAGTACGAGTCGGAGACGTGGAAGTCGATCGGCGGGCTGGCCAGCAGCACGCCCGACAGGCCACCGAAGAGGAAGGTCACCAGGAAGCCGATCGCCCAGAGCATGGGCGTCTCGAAGCTGATCTGGCCCCGCCACATCGTGCCGATCCAGTTGAAGAACTTCATGCCGGTCGGTACGGCGATCAGGAAGCTCAGGAAGCTGAAGAACGGCAGCAGCACCGCCCCGGTGGCGAACATGTGGTGCGCCCAGACGCTCATGGACAGCGCGGCGATCGCGATGGTCGCACCGACCAGACCCTTGTAGCCGAAGATCGGCTTGCGGGAGAAGACCGGGATGACCTCGCTGATGATGCCGAAGAACGGCAGCGCGACGATGTAGACCTCGGGGTGCCCGAAGAACCAGAACAGGTGCTGCCACAGCAGCGGGCCGCCGGTCTCCGGGGCGTAGACGTGGGCGCCGAGCATCCGGTCGGCGGCGAGGGCGAACAACGCGGCGGCCAGCAGCGGGAAGACCATGATCACCAGCAGGCTGGTGACCAGGATGTTCCAGGTGAAGATCGGCATCCGGAACATCGTCATGCCGGGGGCGCGCAGGGTCAGGATCGTGGTGATCATGTTGACCGCGCCGAGGATGGTGCCGAGGCCGGAGATCGCCAGGCCGACGATCCACATGTTCGCGCCGACACCGGGCGAGTGCTCGACGCTGCTCAACGGGGTGTAGGCGAACCAACCGAAGTCGGCGGCACCACCGGGGGTCAGGAAGCCACCCATGGCCAGTGTGCCGCCGAAGAGGTACAGCCAGTAGGCGAAGCTGTTCAGCCGGGGGAACGACACGTCCGGAGCGCCGATCTGGATCGGCGTGATGTAGTTCGCGAAGGCGAACACGATCGGCGTCGCGAAGAACAACAGCATGATCGTGCCGTGCATGGTGAACAGCTGGTTGTACTGCTCCGGCGAGAGGAACTGCATCCCGGGCTGGGCCAGCTCCGCCCGCATGATCAGCGCCATCAGGCCGCCGATCATGAAGAACACGAAGGCGGTGATCATGTACATGATCCCGATCTGCTTCGCGTCGGTCGTACGCAGCAGCCGCGCCATGGCCGAGCCCCGGACCGGCTGGTGGACCGGGAAGGGCCGGGTCGCGATCGGCTTCGGTGCGACGGTGGTCACGAATGGCCTCCGGTTCTCGTCAATCCCACGGCGCCCGCGCTGGTGCTCCGCTGGCCGTGCCTCGCAGGCAGGATAGTCCCCGTTCACGGTGGGTCCGCACGCCGGGTGCCCGCACCCGTGGCCGGGTCACCATCGGCCGGGTGGCACCGTGGCCACCGGGCGGAGCGACCGGGCAGAGCCGCCCGGCCTGTCACACCGGATCGACGAGCAGCCGGTAGTGGTCGGCGAGGATCCGGGCGCCCTCGGCACGCAGCAGCCGGTCACGAAGGTGCGGTGCGACGTCGCGGGTCCGGTCCCGGTCGCGGGTCCGCTCCAGCACCCATCGGGTACGCGGCCGGCGGCGGCTCTCGTAACCGGCCAGCGCCTCGACCACGGTGGGTCGGTCGCGGACCAGCTCGGCCAGCACCAGCGCGTCCTCGAACGCCATCGCCGCCCCCTGTGACAGGGTCGGCGCGGTGGCGTGGGCGGCGTCACCGACCAGCACCACGTTCCCCCGTGACCAGCTGCCGAGCTCGACCTCGTCGGTGACGGCGACCTGCACCTTCTCCACCGCGTCCAGGACGGCCGGGACCGGGCCACGGAAGTCGGCGAGCAGCTCCCGCAGCCGCAGCAGCGGGTCGGCCGGTGGCGCCGACCCGGCCGGCAGCCGTTCGTCGGCGTACAGATAGGTCCGGCCGTAGCCCATCGGCGTCAGCACGACGCCGCAGCGCCGGCCGAGCAGGGCGGTCCACTCGGTGATCTCCGGGCCGCCGGTGACGACGCTGCGGTAGGCGATCTGGCCGACCGGATGCGGTGCGCCACCGAGCTCGGCCAGTTGCCGGACCGTCGACCGGCGACCGTCGGCACCGACGATCAGGTCGTACTCGGCGAACGAGCCGTCGCCGAACGCGACCTTGGTGGTCTCGTCACCGAGTTCCAGCTCCCGGACCTCGGTCCGGTGCCGGACCGCACCGCCGGCCCCGGTGAGCAGCACCCGGTGCAGGTCGGCCCTTGGCAGTGCCCGGCACTCGCCGACCCCCTGCCAGAGCCGGTCGAGGTCGACGGCGCACAACTCGGTACCGGCGACGTCGAGGAACCGTTGTCGACGCACGACGGCTCCGAGCGGGCGCAGCGGACTGTCCAGGCCGAGGTCACGCAGGGCGCGGATCGCGTTGCCGGGCAGGAAGATGCCGGCCGTGGGCACCACGGTCGGGTCGAGCTTCTCCACCACCTGGGGCCGCAGGCCGGCCAGCCGCAGCGCTCGGGCCGCAGCCAGGCCGGCGACACTGGCACCGACGACGAGCACGCGCATGGGTGCTTGAGCCATGGTCCGCGCCGCCTCCGGGGGAATAGACACTCATCGGAGCCAAGAGACTACTGCCGGCAACACCGCCTGCGGTAGGCCTATTCCGCCCTGTTTGTACGCGCCGGTCCGTGAATCAGATCGATGGGAAATATCCACCGATGGAAATCTTAACCGGTGCGGCGGGCCAGCGGGAGTCCACGCTCAACGTTGCACCCGCGCACCGCCACCGCCGACCAGCGCCTCCACCTCCTTGAGACTGGCCGTCGAGGTGTCACCGGCCGTGGTCATCGCCAGTGCGCCGTGCGCGGCACCGTACTCGACCGCCGTCGCGAGGTCGCCCTTTTCGAGCAGGCCGTAGACCAGCCCGGAGGCAAAGCTGTCGCCCCCGCCGACCCGGTCCAGGATCTCCAGTCCCGGCCGGTGGGTGGCCTGGACGAAGCCGGTCGCGGCGGACCAGGCGATCGCTCCCCAGTCGTTCACCGTCGCCGTGCGGACCGTCCGCAACGTGGTGGCGACCACCGCGAAGTTCGGGTACGCCCGGGTGACCTCGGTGATCATCCGCTGGAAGTTCGCCACCTCCAGCTCGGACAGGCTGTCGTCGGTGTCCGGTACGGCGAACCCGAGGCTCGCGGTGAAGTCCTCCTCGTTGCCGATCATGACGTCGACGTAGCCGGCCAACCGCCGGTTGACCTCCTGTGCCCGGGACTGGCCGCCGACAGCCTTCCAGAGGCTGGGCCGGTAGTTCAGGTCGTACGAGATGATCGTGCCGTGCCGACGGGCGGCGACCATGGCCGCCTCGATGGTCTCCGGGGTGGTCTCGGACAACGCGGCGTAGATGCCGCCGGTGTGCAGCCAACGAACGCCGAGCGTGCCGAACAGGTGGTCCCAGTCGACGTCGTCGGGGCGCAACTGGCTGGCGGCGCTGTGCCCCCGGTCGGAGGTGCCGACCGCGCCCCGGACCCCGAAGCCCCGCTCGGTGAAGTTCAGTCCGTTGCGCACGGCGCGGCCGGTCCCGTCGTAGGGCAGCCAGCGCACGTACGAGGTGTCGACGCCGCCGGTCAGCACGAGGTCCTCCAGCAGCCGCCCGACCTCGTTGTCGGCGAACGCGGTGACCACCGCGGTCCGCAGACCGAAGCAGCGACGCAGGCCCCGGGCCACGTTGTACTCGCCACCGCCCTCCCAGACCCGGAACGAGCGTGCGGTGCGGACCCGTCCCTCGCCCGGGTCGAGCCGCAGCATGATCTCGCCGAGCGAGACCA
The DNA here is from genome assembly GCF_049179175.1 of Solwaraspora sp. WMMA2101. Taxonomy (NCBI): domain Bacteria; kingdom Bacillati; phylum Actinomycetota; class Actinomycetes; order Micromonosporales; family Micromonosporaceae; genus Solwaraspora; species Solwaraspora sp. WMMA2101. Next base: position 1,734,646 of record NZ_JBMHMA010000006.1, read on the forward strand.
GGTCGTAGCGACACTCGGCGGCCGGTCGGGGGCGCAGCGACGCCGCCCCGGCGGTGGGCTGTCCGGACATCTGTTGGCTCCTTGTCAGGATCGGGTGGCGGCCCGGGCCGCGGCGACGGCGGCGGCGGTCAGCCGGGTCACTTCGGCCCAGTCGCCGGCGGCGAGCAGGCGCGGGGCGACCATCCAGGTGCCGCCGACGGCGAGGACCGCCGGGTGGGCCAGATAACCGGCGAGGTTGCCGGTGGTGACGCCGCCGGTCGGAATGAACCGGACCGAACGGAACGGGGCGGCGAGGGCGGCGACCATCCCGATGCCGCCGAGCTGCTCGGCCGGGAAGAACTTCACCGTGTCGAGGCCGGCGTCGAGCGCCATCTGGATCTCGGTGGCGCTGGCGACGCCGGGGAAGACCGGCACGCCGCGCTGCTGGCAGCGGCGGACAACGGCGGGCCCGAAGCCGGGGCTGACCACGAACCGGGCACCGGCGTCGACGGCCCGGTCGACCTGCTCGGCGGTGAGCACCGTGCCGGCGCCGACCACCAGGTCCGTCCGGGTGGCCATCGCCGCGATCGCGTCGGCGGCCGCCGGGGTCCGGAAGGTCACTTCGGCGGTACGCAGCCCGCCGGCGGCCAACGCCTCGGCCAGCGGCGCGGCACCGGTCGGGTCGGCCAGCACCACCACCGGGACGATCCGACCGGCACCGATCACCGACGTGACGTCACCAGCGGCGACCGGCTCGGGTGTCTGTTCGTCATCTTGAACGTTGGTCACATACGTGACGATACTCAAGGCATCGATGCTGTCAACCCGGCTACAGTGACGGCCATGACGGTGCGCGATGGATTCCAACCGGTGAAGTCCGCCGGCCGCACGCTGGAGGTGCTGGAGGCACTGGCCGCCGCGCCCGGTCAGCAGTCCCTGGGCGACCTGGCCCGACTGCTGGAGATCCCGAAGAGCAGCCTGCACGGGATCCTGCGCACGATGCTGCAGCGCGGCTGGGTGGAGACCGATCCGACCGGCACCCGGTTCGGCCTCGGGGTACGCGCGCTCCAGGTCGGTGCCGCCTACCTCGCCGCCGACGACGCGGTCAGCCTGCTCGACACCGTCCTGGACGAGCTGGCCGGGCAGTTCGGCGAGACCGTCCACCTCGGTCGACTGGACGGGCCACACGTCGTCTACCTGGCAAAACGCGAGTCGATCCACCCGTTGCGGCTGTACAGCGCGATCGGGCGGCACCTGCCGGCCCACGCCACCGCGCTGGGCAAGGCGCTGCTCGCCGAGCACCCCGACGACACCGTCGACCGGTTGCTGACCTGGCCACTGCGCCGGATGACCCCACAGACGATCGAGGATCCGGCCACCCTGCACGCCGCACTGGCCGAGATCCGCGACCGCGGTTACGCGGTTGATCGTGCGGAGAACGCCGAGGGCATCGTCTGCGTCGCGATGGCGATGCCGCTGCGCCGGCCGGCGACCGACGCGATCAGCCTTTCCATCCCGTCGGCCAGGTGGGACGACGCGGTCGAGGCCCGGATCGTCGAGGCGTTGCGGGCGGCCGCCGGGCAGGTCCGCGCCGCCCGCACCCTGGTCACCCACTGATCCCCGGCCGTCGACCCGCTGACGGGCGTCCGGGCGTCCGCCAGCGACGTTCGACATGATGAACGGCATTCCGCCATCACCTGCGGGTAGCCGGCTGGCGGTCCGGATCGCCAGCCGGCCCCGGCCACCGGCCGGCATTGCCGACTCTTTTCATACATGTAAATGTGTCATAGCTTTGTGGGAGCGCTCCCGTCACGTTGAACCCTCCTATCCGCACCCAGCACGGACACCGAAGGAGTGCAATGAGACGTCCCATCCGCCGCGCCGCAGCGGCCGCAGCGGCGCTCCTCGTCGGCGGAGTTCTCGCCGTCGTCACCGCCGCCCCCGCGCAGGCGGACACGGTGATCTGCGAGCAGTACGGCAGCACCACCATCCAGGGCCGCTACGTGGTGCAGAACAATCGCTGGGGCACGACCGCCCAGCAGTGCATCAACGTCACCAGCACCGGGTTCTCGGTGACGTCGCAGCAGGGCAGCTCACCCACCAACGGGGCGCCCGTGTCGTACCCGTCGGTCTTCCTGGGCTGCCACTACACCAACTGCTCCCCCGGCACCAACCTGCCGATGCAGGTCAGCCGGATCAGCAGCGCGCCGACCAGCATCAACTACACGTACGTGGGCGGAGGCACCTACAACGCGTCGTACGACATCTGGCTGGACCCGACGCCCCGCACCGACGGGGTCAGCCAGATGGAGATCATGATCTGGTTCCACCGGCAGGGCTCCATCCAACCGATCGGTTCACCGGTCGGCACCACCACCATCGCCGGCCGCAGCTTCCAGGTCTGGACCGGCAGCAACGGCAGCAACAACGTGGTGTCGTACCTCGCCCAGTCGTCGTTCAGCAGTTGGAGTTTCGACGCGATGGCCTTCATCGCCGACGTGCGCAACCGGGGCCAGATCACCAACTCGTGGTACCTGACCAGCATCCAGGCCGGCTTCGAGCCGTGGAACGGCGGCGTCGGGATCGGGGTGAACTCGTTCTCGGCGGCGGTCAACACCGGCGGGGCACCGCCACCCACGACCGCGCCGCCGCCGCCCACCACGCCGCCGCCGGGCAGCGGCGCCTGCCGGGTCAGCTACACCCCGAACACCTGGAACAGCGGCTTCACCGCCGAGGTGCGGATCACCAACACGGGTAGCGGCACCGTCAACGGGTGGACGTTGGCGTACCAGCTGCCGGCCGGGCAGTCGATCACCAGCTCGTGGAACGCGACCGTGTCGCAGAGCGGTTCCTCGGTGACGGCCCGCAACATCGCCTGGAACGGCACCCTGGCGCCGGGCGCGACCGCCTCGTTCGGCTACCAGGGGACCTACAGCGGGTCCTACTCCTCGCCGACCAACTTCACGCTCAACGGCACCTCCTGCACCACCGGCTGACCGCGGCACGGACCGAGCCACCGTCCGGCGCGGAGCGCACCGGACGGTGGCTCAGTCCCGCAGCTGGTCGATGGCGGCCATCTCGTCCGGGGTGAGGCGGAACCCGAAGACGTCGGCGTTGGCGACGATCCGCTGCGGCGTCACCGACTTCGGGATCACCACGATGCCGTGCTGCAGGTGCCACCGCAGCACCACCTGGGCCGGGGTGACGCGGTGCCGCCCGGCCACCTCGACCAGCAGTGGATCGTCCAGGTCGGTGTTGCGGAACGGGCTGTACCCCTCCACCACCACGTCCCGTTCCTGGTGCTCGGCCAACGTACGGCTGTCGTGCATCGCCGGCGCCCACGGCACCTGGTTGACCGCCGGGCGTACCCCGGTCTGCTCGATGAGTTCGTCGATCTGGGCCAGGCTGTAGTTGCTGACCCCGATCGCCCGCACCACCCCGGCGTCGCGTTGGGCGATGAACTCCCGCCAGGTGGGTACGGCGGCACCACCGCGCGGCGGCCAGTGGATCAGCCACAGGTCGACGTACTCCGTCGCCAGCGCGGCCAGGCTGGCGGCGAGGGTCTCCGCTTCCTGGCCGAGGCGCTCGGGCGGGAGCTTGGTGGTGATGAAGACCTCCTGCCGGTCCAGCCCGCTGTCCCGGACCGCCCGGCCGACCTCGGCCTCGTTGCCGTACATCGTGGCGGTGTCCAGGTGCCGGTAACCGGCGTCCAGCGCGGCCCGTACCGCCCGGTAGCCGGACTCCCCCGTCGCCTGCCAGGTCCCGAAGCCCAGCATCGGCATGTCCACGCCGGGTCCCAGAGACACCCCGAGCTGCTCACCGTGGGTCGCCATGCTCGCCGACTACCCACGCCGACCTGTGCCTATACCTCGGCCGGACGACGCATCGGCCAGTGGCCGACCGACCCTACCGTCGGGCCGGGCCGACACCACATGCTGTTCACCGCGCGTACATTCGTCGTCACCCACCCGGTCGCCGGGTGGGCGGTCCGGGCACGCGCGCCCGCCGACCGGAAGCACGGACCAGAAACGGGAACGGAACCACATGAGCATCATCGACACCACGACGTCGGCCGTACCGCCGGTCGCGCCACCCGCCGAGGCCGAGCCGGGCGGCGGTGGCCGGCACGAGCTGTGGCCGGCGGCCCGGGCCGTGCTCGAGGCCAACTGGTCCGGTCGCCACACGGTGCCGTCACGCACCCTCTACCCGCACCAGTGGAGCTGGGACGCCGCGTTCATCGCGATCGGGCTGGCCCGCCTCGCCCCGGACCGGGCGTGGCAGGATCTGCGCAGCCTGTTCCTGGCGCAGTGGCCGGACGGCCGGGTCCCGCACATCGTCTTCGATCCCGGCATCGCCGAACGGGACTACTTCCCGGGGCCCGGGTTCTGGCAGGTGCCGCTGCGCCGACCGGGCCACCCCGACGGTACGGGCATCGTCCAACCACCGGCGCACGCGCTGGCGGTCTGGGAGCTCTACCAGCGGGCCCCCGACGCCGTCGGCCTGGCCCAGCTCCGGTGGTTCTACCCCCGGCTGGTGGCGGCGCAGGACTACCTGCTGGGTCGCCGCGACGCCGGTGGCGGCGGGCTGGCCGCCATCGTGCACCCGTGGGAGTCGGGGCTGGACAACAGCCCGGCCTGGGACACGGCCCTGGCCGCCGTACCGGCCGACCTGACGGTCCTCGCCGGGCGGCAGCGACACGACAACCGGGTCGCCGCGGTGGCGCACCGGCCGACCGACGAGGACTACGCCCGGTTCGTGGCGCTGGCCCTAGCGTACCGCGACCACGACTACGCCGACGACGCGCTCGCCGACCGGCACGGCTTCGTCGTCGAATGCCCGACCTTCAACGCGCTGCTGGGTGCCGCCGAGCGGGCGCTGGCCGCGATCGCCGGCGTGGTCGGCGCCGATCCCGCCCGGCACCTGGCCCGGGCCGGGCACATCACCCGCGCGATCGACGATCGGCTGTGGAATCCGCGCACCGGCATGTACCACGCGCGTGACGTGCGGACCGGCCGGCTCAGCCCGGCCCGGTGCGTGAACGGACTGGTGCCGCTGATCCTGCCGGACCTGCCGGCCGACCGGGTGGCGGCGCTGGTGGCGGTGCTCGGGTCCGACCGGTTCGGGATGTCGGCGGCCATGCCGGTGCCCAGCTACGACCGGACCGCCACCGACTTCGACCCGGTGCGGTACTGGCGGGGTCCGGTCTGGATCAACATCAACTGGCTGCTCTGGCGTGGACTGCGCGCCCACGGCTGCGCCACCGAGGCCGACAGGCTGCGGGCGGCCATGATCGACCTGGTCGGCAGGTCCGGCTACTACGAGTACTTCCACCCGGTGACCGGGGCCGGGGTGGGCGCGGCGGCGTTCAGTTGGACCGCCGCCCTCCTGCTCGACCTGTTGGCCGATGGCGACTGAGCACACGATGGACACCCCTGATCACACGACGGGGCCCCACCCGCCGTTCTCCGGTCACTCAGAACGTGTCGACCAACGCCGATCCGACACTCCGCCTGATACCAATACCCATTCGGCGGGCCACCCGCACATGCCGTTGATTCTCTCATAAAGGACATATTTCCCGGAAATCGTTTGCAGGACAGAGAAATGTTGCAGCAGGTGAACATCTGAACACGGAGAGATGACATCCACCGTACGGTGCGCGACTGAAGGCCTCACGGATGGTTCCGGCCTGCCAGGCTCGCCATCTATCTTTCCGTGCCGGCGGGGCACCGACGACACGGTCGACATCAGACCGTCCAGAAGGCAGCCCGGCAATTCGCGGCGAACCGCCAGGGGGGTGGGCGATGCAACCTGCACACGAGACCGTACGCCGGAGGCGACGGCTCGATGGACCACTGCTGCGATCGGCGGTCACCGTACTGGTGCTGGTGCCGGTCTGCGTGCTCTTCGTCCAACTGTGGCGCGGCACGTCGGCCGACGTCGCCTTCGCGCAACGGGAACGAGAGGGCGTGGCCTACCTGGCCGCGCTCAACGAGCTGACCATGGCGCTGGTCGACGCCCAGTCGGCCGCCGTGGCCCGGCAGCCGGTCAACGCCGAGGCGCTCACCCGGGCGTTGGACGCGGTGGCCGAGGTCGACCAGCGCGTCGGCGCCTCGCTGCGGGTCCAGCAGCGCTGGACGTCACTACGGGCGGCCGTCGAGGCGTTGCCGGACCGACGTTTCGACGAGCCGACGGCGGCGTTCGACGCCTACCGGCAGACCACCGACCTGCTGCTGGCGCACTACGACCGGATCCGGGAAAGCTCCAACCTGGTCCGTGACCCGGAAGGCGACGCCTACCACCTCTCCGACGGCGCGGCTGAGGAACTGCCCGAGGCGCTCATCGCCACCGGGCGGTTCGCCGACCTCGCCGTCCTGCTGCCGACCCGGCCGGCGCAGGAACGGCCGTTGGCGCTGGTCGAACTGATCGGTGCCACCAGCGACATCCTCTCTCCCGCCGACGACCTGGCCAGCAACGTCCAGGCTGCGGTGGAGAGCACCGACAGCCGGACGATGAGCAGCAACCTGCTGACCCAGGTGGACCGGTTCCAGCGCAGCATGGACGCCATCGCCGCGGCGGCCGCCATCCTGAACACCGCAGCCGCCGAACTGGCCCGGGCCGCGCAGTCCGAGGACGACTCCGGCGACGGCACGGGCAGCGACGGCGGCAGCGGCAGCGACGGCGGTTCCGGCGACGACGACCGGGCCACCCGCGCCGCCGCTGTACCGGACCTGGGACAGCTGGTCGCGCTGCGGGGGGAGGCGCAGTCGGCGGGGGCTGAACTTGCCGGCACGATGCTGGCCGAGCTGGACGGTCTGCTGGCCGACCGGATCAGCGGGTCACAGCGCGACCAGTGGCTGTCGGTCGGCGTACTGATCCTGGCGGTCTGCCTGGTCAGCGTCCCGGTGCTGCTCGCGTACAGCGCGGCGGCGGGGCCGCGCACTCCACCTGTCGGCACCGGACCCACCGACGGCCCGCCGGCGACCGGCGGCCGGGCCGGGCCGGCCGACGACGCCGACGGGGTCACATCGGACAGCCGACACTGGGAGCCGACCGTTGCTGCTCGATAGACTCCGCATCCGCGGGAAACTGGCGCTCCTGGTCATGATCCCGCTGATCGCCGTCGCCGCGCTGACCGTGCCGATCGTCGTCGACCGCGTCGCGCTGGCGGCCCGGGCGGCGGACACCGTACGGACGGTGCAGGTCGGCGGGCGGATCGGCTCGCTCGTCCAGGACCTCCAGCTGGAACGGCTGCTCGCGGTCGGTCACCTGGTCGGCGCGGTCGACCGTTCCCGGCTCGTCCTGCACGAAGCCGCGATCACCGACCGGATCGCCGACATCCGGGCCGACCTCGGAGCCGGAATCGGCCCGGAGCTCGACGCGGCGGTGGCCGCGGTCGACGACCTCGCCGAGACCAGGGCCGGCGTCCTGGCGCGCACCGCCGACAGCGACCAGGTGATGACCACGTACGGCAATCTGATCGTGCGGCTCATCGACGCGTTGCACCTGGTCGACACGGCCGACGTGGCCACCGCCGAGGGCCGGCAGATCGTGGCGTTCGACGCCGCGCTGCGCCTCGACGACGCGATCAGCTCCGGCGCGAGCCACATGCTGCTGGTCGTCGCCGAACGCAGCCCGCAGGCGGCGACCCGGTACGCGATGAGCCTGGTCTCCACCCAGGAGAACGCCGCCCGGTTCAGTCGCTTCGCCTCCGCCGACCAGGTGGCGCTCTACACGCTGGTCGAGCAGGCCGTCGACGAGCGGCTCGGCAGTGGCTTCACCGACGACTCACGCAGCGGTGCCCGCGACGGGTTCACCGTCGACCCGACCGAGGCACTGGCCGGGCTGTCGGTCGACGCGCTCTTCCCCTCGTTGGAGTCGCTGATCGCACTCGGCCGGTTCGTCGAACGCAAGATCGTCATCGACGTCACCGTCGACGTCACCGAACGACAGAACCAGATCCTGCTGACCGCGTACGGCGTGGCCGCCGCCGCCGGGCTGGTGCTGCTGTCGGTCGTCGCGCTCAGCCTGGTCGTCGCCCGCTCGGTCGCCCAGCCGTTGGCGCGGTTGACCAGTTCGGCGAACCGGGTCGCCCGGCTCGCCGAGGCCGAACTGGTCCGGGTCGCCGACGACGAGACCGAACGGCCCGACCCGGTGCGACTGGATCCGGTCGAGGTGACCGCCACCGACGAGATCGGCGACCTGGCCCGCGCTTTCGACCGGGTCCAGCGCACCGCCGCCCGACTGGTCGAGCGGCAGGTCTCCGGCCGGCGCAACGTGGCGCAGATGTTCGGTCACGTCGGCCGACGGACCCAGAACCTGGTCAACCGGCAACTCGCGGTCATCGACCGGCTGGAACGCGAGGAGACCGATCCGAAGCGGCTGCAACATCTCTACCGGCTGGACCACATCTCCAGCCGACTGCGGCGCAACGCCGGCAGCCTGGTGGTGCTCTCCGGGTCGACCGGAGCCGAGGAGCACATGGCGCCGCTGCCGGTGTCCGACGTCATCCGGCTCGCCCTCGGCGAGATCGAGGACTACACCCGGGTGGACGTACAGGCACCGGCCGGCTTCGCCATCGTGCCCTCGGCCATCGCGGACCTGGTGCTGCTGCTGGCCGAGGTGATGGAGAACGGGACGGTCTTTTCACCGCCGCACACCAGGGTGACGGTCGGCGCGGCGGCACGCGGCGACGGCCTGCGGATCAGCGTGGTGGACAGCGGGCTCGGCCTGTCGGCACAGCGGCTGGCCGAGGAGAACGCCCGACTGACCCACCGGGAACGTCTCGATCTGGTCCCCACCGAACTGCTCGGACTGTTCGTCGTCGGTCGGCTCGCCCGCCGGCACGGCATCGCGGTCGCGCTCGACGCCACGGCGGGTGGCGGGGTCACCGTGACCGTCGACCTCGGGCCGGAACTGCTGGTGCCGACCGTCGCCTCGACGCCGGCCCCACCGAGGCGGATGCCGCCGCCGGGGCCGGTCCCGGCGCGGCCGTCTCCGGTGGGCACGGCCCCGGTACGGCCGGCCCCGGCCACCCCACAGCCCGACCGGCCGGCGACGCGGACGTCGGTCGGCACCGTCGGCGACGTCGGGGCGGATCCCCGCTTCGACCCGGCGGCACTGCACCGGGCCACGACATCGCTCGACACCGGTACGCCATGGAACGCCTTCGGCACCGCCGCACCCGGCAGCTCCGGGGCACCCGGCGGTGCGGACAGCGACCAGGCCACGGGCGCAGCCGGTCCCGCCGGGTCGGTGCCAGCCGCGACTGAGCCGGCCGCGACTGAGCCGGCCGAGTCGGCCCCGGCCGGGCGCGGCCCGCTGCGGCAACGGGTCCCCGGTGCCCAGCATCCGGTCGGCACCGGCCCGGCGGCGGTCAGCGACACCCCGACCGACCCCGGGGCCGCGCGGGCCCTGCTCGAAGAGTTCGAAGCCGGCGTACGGCGGGCGCAGCAGCAGGTCGCGCGGGATCCGGCCGCGCAGGATCCGCAGGTGGCCGGGTCGGCGCGGCTGACCCAGCGCGTACCGGGCGCCAGCCTGCCCGACCGACCGACGGCCGCACCGACGGCCAGCGCCTCCTGGCCACCGGACCCGCAGGCCGCGAAGGACTCGTTGGACGCCTTCGAAAGCGGCGTCCAACGGGCACTCACCGAGATCACCGGACACCCTCAGCACGGCAAAGGACCAGACCGATGAACAGCCCGTACACACCGGACACCGCCGAGCGCCCGACCCCGACCCCGGCCGGGACCGCGAACGGCCCGCTCAGCGCCGAGGCGCAGACCTTCAACTGGTTGCTGGACTCGTTCACCTCCAGCACCGCCGGCGTCCGGGAAGCCATCGCGGTCTCCTCGGACGGCCTGCTGATGGCGATGTCCGCGATCCAGGACCGGGCCAACGCCGAACGGTTGGCGGCGATCGTCTCCGGGATGACCAGCCTGGCCGGGGGTGCCGCCAACTGGTACTCCCTCGGCACCTTGAACCGGGTGGTGGTGGACATGGCCGACGGCTACCTGCTGGTCAGTTCGATCAGCAGCGGATCGGTACTGGGCGTGGTCGCCGACCGTTCGGCCAGCCTCGGCACCGTCGCGTACGAGATGACGTTGTTCGCCGGGCGCGCCGGTGGCGCGCTCACTCCCCGGTTGATCGCCGAGTTGAAGAACTCCGTCCAGTCGTGACCCGGTCGCCGTTCGGGGCGGACGATCCGGCCGAGCCGCCTGTGCGGATCCGCCCCTACCTGCGTACCCCGCCGGTCGACGGAGCCGGACCGGACGACGGTCGTGGTGGTACCGGGCATCCGGTTCCACCGCCGGCCGCCCCGGCTGGCGCGGGAGCCGGCCCGACCGGCGCCCCGACTGCGGCGTCCGGGCTGCGGCCGTTCGTGCTCACCGCCGGCCGGGTCGCCGGCGCCGACCCGGACATCGGGTTGGAGACCCAGGTCACCGCGCGGGTGCCGGACATGTTCGCGCCCGCGGCACCGCTGCACAGCCTGGCACCCGAACTTCAGGCGATCATCGCGCTCGCCGCTGACCCGATCTCCGTGGCGGAACTCTCCGCCCGGCTGGGGCTGCACCTCGGGGTGACCCGGGTGCTGGTCGGTGACCTGCGGGCAACCGATCATCTCGACGTGCACGTACCCGACGTCGAGGCCCCTGCCGATGCCGACACCATCCTGCGAGTGATCCGTGGACTTCGTGCCATCTCCTGACCCGTTGGCCGCCGGCCTGCCGATGCGGACCCGGCGGCGGCCCGCGCCCCGGCCGGCGACCCGTACCGCGCCGATCCCGGTGAAGATCGTGATCGCGGGTGGCTTCGGCGTGGGCAAGACCACCACTGTCGGGGCGATCTCCGAGATCGCCCCGCTCACCACCGAGGCGGAGATGACCGCCGTCTCGGTCGGCGTGGACGACCCCGGTACGGAGTCCGGCAAGACCACCACCACGGTGGCAATGGACTTCGGATGTGTCACGATCGACCGGAGCCTGAAGCTCTACCTGTTCGGCACCCCGGGTCAGACCCGTTTCGGCTTCATGTGGGACGACCTGGCGCGGGGTGCACTCGGCGCACTGGTGGTGGTGGACAGCTCACGTCTGGACGACTGCTATCCGGCGGTCGACTACTTCGAACGGGCCGGGCTGCCGTTCGTGGTAGGAGTCAACACCTTCAACGGACGGCTGAGTCACAGCATCGACGAGGTCAGGTGGGCGTTGGCGACGGACCAGAAGGTCCCGATCGTCGCCTTCGACGCACGGGACCGGCTGTCGGTACGTGACGCCCTGCTGGTGGTTCTTGACCGGGCTCTGGACCGCGCGGTAAGGAGTCAGCCATCCTGAGACGATGACAACGGGAGGTCGAAGATGCGTGGTGACCTGGACGACGCGCTCGCCCGGCTTGCCCGACGGGACCAGCTGCACAAGCGGGTCAACCAGGGCACCGACCGGGCCACGTCGGCGGCGGAGGAACTCGCCGCGGCCGTACGGCAGGTGGTGGAGCGACACCCGGGGCTGGCCGTGGTCGTCCGACTCACCGATGGTGACCAGTCGGTCGACCTGTCGGTGAGCCACCACGGCGGCCGGGTCGAGGTACACCTCGCCGGTCCCACGACGGCCGGCACCGCCACGGCCGGCCCGGCCACCCCGGCGAACCGTCGCACCAGTGACGGGCCCCGGCACGGGCACAACGAACGGCGGGACACCGGCACCGGCGCTCCGACTGTGATCACCGGCACCTTCAGCGAGCCGCCGGCGGTCGGTGTACCGACCGCCGGCGGACCACCCGACTGGCCGCCGCGTGCCGAGCCGCCGGCCGGCAGCCCGGCCGCCCGGCTGGCGGAGCTGATCCGCCAGGACCCGTCGCTGCTGGGCGGCACCGCCGACGGCTGACCGACGGCCCCCGGGGGTCAGGAGTTCGGCGGCTCGTCCTGGCCGGACTCCTCGGCCGCGTCGGCTTCCTCCTTGGTGTGGTGGACGGCGCCGTCGGCGTGCTCCGGCGGCCCGTACACCGTGTAGAGGACCAGCGGGTTGGGCCCGGTGTTGCGGAAGTTGTGCTTCGTACCGGCCGGGACCGCCACCAGGTCGCCCTGGGCGACCTCCCGGCGCTCACCGGCCACCAACGCCTCACCGACGCCGCTGACGAAGGTGAGGATCTGGTCGATCTCGTCGTGGACCTCCTCGCCGATCTCGCCGCCCGGCGGGATGGTCATGATCACAAGCTGGGAATGCTCACCGGTCCAGAGCACCCGCCGGAAGTCCGGACTCTGCTCAGCGACGGTGGCGATCGTGAAGTGCTCCATACGGTTCACCGTACCCACGGCGACCGGCTGTCACGCCTGTTGTCACGCACACCACGCCCCGCGCAGGTCACCCGACGCGGAGGTGCCGGACAGCCCGGCCCGGGGCGCAGGTCAGCCGGTCAGTTCCCGGACCGCCTCGACCAGCAGCCAGCAGCCGAACAGCACGAACAGGGCGGCGGCGCCGTAGGCGACGACCCGCTCGGGCAGTCGCCTGCCCAGCATCCGGCCAACCACGATGGCCAACGCGTCGGCCGCCACCATGCCGAGGGTCGACCCGAGCCAGGTACCGAACCAGCCGTGCCGGGTGGCCAGGGTGATGGTGGCGAGCATCGTCTTGTCGCCCAGCTCGGCGAGGAAGAACGCCGTGAACACGGCGATGATCGCCGACCGGGTGGTGCGCTGCGCCCGCCGGGACTCCTCGTCGGTGAGCGAGTCGCCGCGCAGCGTCCAGAGCGCGAACCCGAAGAACGCCACCGCCGCGACCAGGGAGATCCAGCCGGTGGGCAGCGCCACGCCGAGGCCGTACCCGATGCCGACGGACACCAGGTGCACGACGGCGGTGGCCGCGGTGATCCCGATCAGGACCGGCCACATCTTGAACCGGGTGGCGAAGGTCATCGCCATCAACTGGGACTTGTCGCCCAGCTCAGCTATGAAGATCACGCCGAAGCTGATCGCGGTGGCGGTCAGGAACCCGTCCATGGTGCCTCTCATCCGGTTCGGGCCGGATCGTGGGCACGCGGACCTCGACCCGGCTTGGACAGCCTGAGTCGAAGGTCTCGCCCACCTGACGACAGATCGTCAGGTCGCCGCGGCCGGGTGCGCAGCACCAGTGTGTCGACCGCGATGTTGGGAGCTACTCCCCCTCGCTGGGGCTGAGCGTAACGCGTACCGCAGCCGAATCCACCGGGAGTGACACAACACACGGGGGCGGCTCCGGCCGCCTCGGCAGTTTCCGTTACGTTCACCATCATCCGTGGCGAACGGCGCCCATCGCCCAGGGTGGACGCGGCGGCGGCGCTCGCGGACACTATGCCGGAGCTTCCAGAGATATCAATCGCCGAAACCGTGGTGAGGGCTTGACAATCCTCCCCGCCCTAATGGATGGGGATTCCCTGGGTCACCCCAGGGGGTTCCTGCTTCGCCGACGACCGCCCCGTCCGAGAGGAGGACTCCCGGTGAGGTCTTACACCGCCTCCACAGGCAGTCACGGAGAGCCCCTCCGCGAGGATGTTGCGGGCCGCGTTGACGTCCCGGTCGTGGGCCTGCCCGCACCGGCAGGTCCACGACCGCACCTGCAACGGCATCCGGTCAGCCAGTACGCCGCAGGCGGAGCATCGTCGGGTCGACGGGAACCAGCGGTCGACTACCACCAGGTCCCGGCCGTACCAGTCCGCCTTGTAGGCCAGCATGGTGCGGAACTGCCGCCAGGCCGCGTCGGAGATGGCGCGGGCCAGACTGTGGTTGGCCATCATGTTGCGGACGGTCAGGTCCTCGATCACGATCGTTTGGGTGTCACGAACGAGCCGAGTGGTGAGTTTGTGCAGGTGGTCGTGTCGGCGGTCGGCGATCCGGGCATGGATGCGGGCGACCTTCAGCCGTGCTCTGGCCCGGTTCGCCGAGCCTTTGGCCTTGCGGGCGAGGTTGCGTTGGGCGCGGGCCAGCCGATCGCGGTCGCGGCGTTCGTGCCTCGGGTTGGGGATCTTCTCCCCGTCCGAGAGGGTGAACAGGCTGTCGAGCCCGGCGTCGACCCCCACCACCCCCGACGCGGCCGGGGCCGGTTCGATCCGGTCGTCGCAGAGCAGGGAAACGAACCAACGGCCCGCCGCGTCCTGCGACACCGTCACCGTCGACGGCACCGCACCCTGCGGGAGTGGCCGGGACCAGACGATGTCCAACGGATCAGACATCTTCGCCAGGGTGAGCCGGCCGTCGCGCCAGCGGAACGCGCTCGTCGTGTACTCCGCCGACCGCCGCGACCGCTTCTTCGACTTGAACGTCGGATACCGGGCGCGTTTCGCCCAGAAGTTGGTGAACGCGGTCTGCAGGTGCCGCAGTGCCTGCTGCAGAGGGACGCAGGAGACGTCGCCGAGGAACGCGAGTTCGTCGGTCTTCTTCCACCCGGTCAGCATCGCCGACGACTGGTTATAGGTGATCCGTTCCTGGCGTTGGGTCCACGCCTCGCTGCGGGCGGCCAGGGCCTTGTTGTAGACCAGCCGGACACAGCCGAACGTCCGGGCGAGCTCTGCGGCCTGCCCAGGGGTCGGGTAGAAGCGGTACCTGAACGCCCGCTTCACGGTCCTGGACACAGTCCACAGTCTAGCGATCCGGTCGTGAGCCGTGGGGCAGCGTGTGTAATGGGCGCCGATCCGCCCCGGCGGCGGATCGACTTTCCCTGTCCCGCTCCGCGGGAGTTCCGATTCCTCCCCGGCCTGAAGGCCGGGGTATCCACGGAAGGAATCCGATGACCTTGACCGAGCCGAACCTGGTGGTCGACGTGGGTGCATCGGGTACGCGGGTGGCGCTGGTCGTCGCAGACCAGACAACCCTGGTCAAGGAGCCGGCCAGTGGTGCCGCGAGCTGGCCGTCCTCGGTCTGCCTGGCCGACGAGGGCTTTCTGGTCGGCACGCCGGCCGAGGTGCGCAAACGCGCCATGCCACGGCGCTACATCGACGGGCCGCGCCGCGCCGTCGACGCCTCCGCCTCCATCTGGCTGGAGCACCGGGAGGTCACCGGCCCGGAAGCGCTCGCCGCCTACCTCACCGTCGTCGGCAACGAGACCCGGCAGCTGTTCGGCCTGGGGCCGATCGACCGGCTGACGCTGACCGTACCCGCCGACTACCTGCCCGGCGACCCCCGGCGGGACACGATGATCGCGATTGGCGAGGCGGCCGGCTTCCGCGACGTCGAACTGATCGGCGGCGCGGTCGCCGCCGCCCTGGATCCCCGTACCGACAACCTGCCGGCCGGTGCGCTGGTGCTGGTATGCGACCTCGGCGCGACCTGGACCACCGCCATAGTGCAGGTGTACGGCAGCCACACCGTCCAGCTCGCCCAGGAGAGCAGCCCCGCCGGCCAGGAGTTGGACGCGCTGCTCATCAACGACCTGCGGACCCAGGGGCGCACCTGGCTGGAGCCGTTGCTCGCCGCACCCGGTGACGCCGGGCTGCGGGCCTACTACGAGGCGATCGACTTCGTCCGTCGGTTGAAGCACCAGCTCGTCGACTCCGACGAGGTGGTCGACCACCTGACCCCGCTGTCGCCGCCGTACCGGCTCACCCGCGACTGGCTGGAGGCCTTCGCGGCGCCCGCCCTGCGGTGGCTGGTCGACAGCGTCCACGGCGTGCTGGGCACGGTCGGCGCCACCACGGCGGACCTCGCCGCGGTGGTGGTCTCCGGTGGCGGCGCCCACCTGTCCGCCGCGCACGCCGCGGTGCGCTCCGGCCTCGGCTACGAGCCGCCCGGCGGTGCCCACCGGGCAGCGGCCCCCGAGCCGCTGCGGGTCGCCGCGGAACCGGAGCTGGCGGTCCTGCGTGGCGCGGCCCGGTTCGCGGCGGGCGCCGCCGGACGGGTCGTCACCGCCGACCCGCCCCGGTGGCGGGTCGAACCGACGTCCTGGGAGATCCCCGGCGGCCGGGCCCGGCTGGCCCGCTGGTGCGTACCGCCGGGCGAGCCGTACCAGGCCGGGGCGGTGCTGGCCCACATCCGTACGCCCGACGAACGTGTCTTCGAGCTCACCGCCGCGCAGCAGGGTCGCCAGCTGGGGCAGCAGGTGGCCGTCGGTGACCTGGTCGGCCCGGTGCTGGTGGTGGCCGCCGCCAAGGACGCGACCGCGCTGCAGGGTCAGCCCCCGCCCCGGCGCCGGCACCTGGAATCGACCGGCAGCTGGCTGCTCACCCCCGACGGTGAGCACCTGGTGGAATGCGACCGGGCCGCGCGGCTGATCCGACTTCGGGCGATCGCCGACGACACCGTACGGGCGGAGTTCCGCCCCGACCACGGACCCGGCGGCGACCCACAGGGCCGGGTGTACCTCGACCCGGAGGGCCGGCTGGCGGTGGTCACCTGGGACACCGACGGCTTCCTGTCGGTGTGGGACATCGAGACCGGCAAACTCACCGTACGGTTCCGCGACCCCGGCGAACCGCACCGGGTGCTGGTCGACGAGACCGGCTGGCGGGCGGCGGCGGAAGGCCGCATCAGGGCCGTCGGCCGGTACCGCCGGACCGTCGTGACGCTGTGGGATCTGCGGACCGGCGAGCGCATCGACCGGATCACCGACGACGCGTGGCAGCAGCACCTGCCCGAGTTCGCCGAGCAGAGCCAGCTGGGTGGCTTCGGCGCGAGCGTGGTCAGCGCCGACGGGCAACTGCGGGCCAGCGTCGCCGACAGTCTCGACGGCATCACCGCGATGCTGCTGCAGGACACCGTGACCGGGCAGGAGCTGTTCCGCGTCCTGGGCGGCACCGGGCAGCGGCTCCGGGTCGGGTTCAGTGCCGACAGCCGGCACCTGCTGGCCAACTGGGAGTCCAACGAGCGGAGCCTGATCGATGTCTGGGATGTCTGAGCCGCCGGTCCTGGTGGTCGACTTCGGCACGTCGTCGTCGGCGGCCGCGGTCGTCACCGGCGACGTCGTCACGCCGGTGCCGGATCCGGTGACCGGTGCCCCGGCCTGGCCCTCCGCGGTGCACTGGGACGGCCAGAGCATGCTCGTCGGTGCCCTGGCGGAGCGGCGCAAACGCTCCGAGCCGACGGCCTACGCCGCCGAGTTCAAACGCGGGATGGCCGCGGACGTGCCGGTGCTGCTGGGCGACCGCCGGTTCCGGCCGATCGAGCAGGTGGCGGCCCTGCTGACCGCGCTGCGGGCGGAAGCCGAACGGCGCTGCGGCCACCCGGTACGCCGGACCGTGGTAACGATCCCGGCGTCGTACGCCCCGGACGACCCCCGGCGGGCCCAGATGATCGCCGCCGCCGAGGCCGCCGGGCTGGGCCCGGTCGAGCTGCTGCCCGAGCCGGTCGCCGCCGCGTTCGCCCCGGTCGCCGGCCCGGCACCGGTCCCCGGAGAACTGGTGCTCGTCTACGACCTCGGCGGCGGCACCTTCGACACCGCGCTGGTGCGCATTGACGAGCGCTGGCACGAGGTACTCGGCCACGCCGCCATCGACGACTGCGGCGGCCGGGACATCGACGCGCTGCTGGCCGAACGGATCCACGCCGACGGCCAGCAGTGGCTGACGCCGCTGCAGGCGACGGCGGCGGCCGACCAGTCCGCGCCGGCGACGTTGCGGCTGCAGATGGCGGTCACCGACTTCGCCAAACGGATCAAGCATCAACTCAGCGACACCTCGACCGTGGAGGACTTCCTGCTGCCGGACACTCCGGCGTACCGGCTGGGTCGGGCGGACCTGGCGCAGCTGGTGGCGCCGCTGCTGGACCGGACGATCGCCTGTTGCCGGCAGCTGCTGGCCGACCTGGCGGTGCCGCCGGCCAGCCTGGGTTCGGTCCTGCTGGTCGGCGGCGGCGCCCGGATGCCTGCGGTGGCCGACGCCGTGCACCGGGCGTTCCAGCGTCCACTGCGCCAGGTCGAGGAGCCGGAGCTGGCCACCGTGCAGGGCGCGGCCCGGTGGCTGCCCCGCAGCGGACCCCGGGTGATCCGCGCGTCGACCGAGACCACCCGGATGGTCCCGGTGTCGTTCGCGATCCCGGGCGGATCGGCCCGACTGCTGCGGTGGCTGATCGTCCCGGGACAGCCGTACCCGGCCGGGACGCCGCTGGCCCGGGTCCGGCTGCCCGGGGGCGCGCTGTGGGACCTGGCAGCCGGTGCACCGGGCAGCCTGGACCGGCTGCTGGTGCCGCCGAACGCCGAGGTCGCCAGCCACCAGTGGCTCGCCCTGGCCACCCCCTGACCCGGCGACGACCCGTGACCCGGTGCCGGGCGTCGGCGTTGTCAACGCGTGCGCGCCGAGGAACCAGCAGTGTCCAGCGGACCGGCCGAGCCGCCCTCGGACCCGTCGACCGAGCCGCCCGTGGCCCGGTCGGCCGGGGCGGTGCCGGACCGGCTGCCGGTCCCGTCGCGGGTGCGGCCCGGCACGCCGACGCAGCGCCACTACGACCGGCTGGTGCGGGTGGCGTACCTGGTGCTCGCGGACTCGACCGAGCCGCTGGCCGGCCCCGGTCGCCGCGCCACCGACCAACGGATCGCGCGGGCGCACCGGGTGGTCCGCTGGTCGCTGCCGTGGCGCCAGGTGACCGACGACGAGTACCTGTGGCTGCTGGCCCGGGTGGTCCGCCGGGCGGCCAACCCGCCCCGGTTCACCGTCGCCCTGCCGGGGCACTGGGGCCGGCCGGTGCCCGAGGAGGACGACCCGCAGTCCGACCGGCTGCTGGCCGCCCTGACCACCCTGCCGACCCCGGTACGCGCGGGATACGTCCTGCTGGTCGTGGAGCAGCTGCCGCCCCGGGACGCGATCGGGGTGCTGCACGAGGCGGGCTGGCCCGACCCGGTCGTCCACGTAGCCGCCGGGGCCGCCGAACGGCAACGGCTCGCCGACACCGAGGGCATCACACCGGCCCGCCAGCGGCACCTGCTGACCGGACCGCTGACCGACCCGATGACCGTCCGGCTGCGGCCGCCGGACCAGCGTACGGTGCGGTGGGCCCGGCTGGGCCGGCTCGCCGCGCTGGCGACGGTGCTGCTGGCGACGGTCGCGGTGACCGCGACGCTGTCCCCCCGGCTGGCGCGGTTCCCGCCCGAGGTGGCCGGACCGGCGGTGGACGGTACGGGCGCACCGGCGCCGGACGGCATCCGCCGCGTCGGCGACCAGGCCTGGCGTGGCGCCGCCCGGCTGAGTCTGGCGTCGTGGCCGACCCGGGGTTCCCGGACCGACGACACCGCCCTGGTGACAGCGGCGCTGGACAGCTGGCTGGCGCTGGCCGAGGCGACCGCCGGGGACCCGGCGGCGCGTACGGCGGCCCACGGCGCGACCGACCCGGACGGTGCCGCCGCCGGGCTGGCGGTGCGGACCGGGACCGGGGTGGTCACCGCCTTCGCCGCCCCGAAGGTGCCGGTGACCGCCCCCGTCGGGGCCGCCCATCTGGTGTACGCCGGTGAGCTGACCGGTGCCGGAGGGTCGACGGCAACGGTGGCCGTGCTGGCCGACGTGAGCCGGGTCGCGGTGTTCCGTACCGCTGGTGCCGACCGGTCGGTGCGGATCGAGCCGGCTCCGGCGGCGGACGCCCGCGCCGCCAGCGCGATCCGGCTCAGCGCGCCGACGGAGCCGGCCCGGTACCTGGTGGCGCCGTGGGTCCGGCAGGTGCAGTCCCGCAGCCTCGCCGGTGGTCAGTGGCACGAGCTGGCGGTCCGGTCCGGAGTGACCGACCCGGTGCCGGCCGGGCACCACGCGGCGGCCGACTCGGGCGGCTGTTGGGCGGGGCCGTTGCTGCGGATGCAGGTCACCGAGGCGGGGGTCGACCGCCCGTTCACCCTGGCCGACCTGGGGCGGGTTCCGCTGAGCCGGCTGAGCTACCTGTCGCCGCAGCGCGACCCGGGGCAGAGCGTCGACGACGCGGACACCCCGGCCGGCGCGCGGGCCTGGTCCGGGCTGGGCTGCCTGGCCGGCGAGCTGTCCGGGCACGCGCCGCATTCGGTGCTGGCCTGGGAGGTCTGGGCGGGGACCCTGCCGGGGCGTGCCGACGAGGTCCGGCTGACCTGTGTGCGGGCGGAGCTGCCGCGGGACGCGAACCTGGTGGCGGCGGTCCTGCTGGTGCCGGACGCGCCGGCACGGGCGGTGGCGACCGCCGCCGACACCCGGCTGTGCAGTCCGCTCGCGCCGGCGGTGGCGGTGGCCTGGTGGTGGGAGTCGCCGACCGGTGGGTGGCATCACGTGACGACCAGCGGCGGCGCGGTCGCGCAACTGGAGGTCACCATCCGGGGGCAGCGGCAGCAGGGCACCGGGCTGCTGGTGTCGGCGGCGCATCCGGACGGCCCGGTGGGGCCGGTACGGGTCCGGGCGACCGACCAGGCCGGCCGCGCCGTCGCGGTACTGGACTGACGCCGGTCCGCACCGCCTCGACCGTCCGGTCGGGGCTCATCGCCGGCGGCGACCCCGGTCGGCCCGGTCGGCGTTGTCGGCGGCCTCGGCGGCCTCGACGGCAGCGGCGACGGCCTCGGCGGCCAGTGCCCCGGCCGCGACCTCGGCGATCCGGGCGGTGTCGGCGGCCCGCCGGGCGGTGGCGGCGAGTACGTCGTGTTCGCGCCGGGCCGCATGGTCGGCGGCCCGGTGCTGGTCGACGGCGCGGTCGAGCGCGTCGCGCAGGTCGTGTCCGGCCGGGTCCGGGTCGCCGGCCCGCCGCCACAGTTGCCGCAACTGCTGTACGGAGATCTCGCCGCGCCGGTACGCGGTCAGCGCCGCCCGGCTGACGTCGCGTTGGTGCTGCGCGGGCACGGTCGGTGTCCCGGCGGTGGCCGGGCGGCGCTGCCGGGCCGACCGCAGCGCCTGCTGGTAGCGGGCGCCGGCGGCCTCCTGCCGCTGCCAGGCCGCGTCGCGGTCCTGTTCGGCGGCGATCGCGACGCGGCGGGCCTGCTCGGCGCGGGCGTGGGCGACGGCGGCGGCCTCGGCGATGGCGGCGGCCTCGGCGGCCAACTCGTCGGCCTCGGCGCGCAGCGCCCGACGGTCGACGCCCGGCTGCGGGTCACGGACCGCCAGCGCGGCGAGGGCGAGCAGGGCGAGCAGCACCAGACAGCTGGCGAGCAGCAGGCCCCACATGCCGGCGCCGGTCACCACGCGCTCTCCCAGGGTGGGTCGGACCGTCCCGCGCCGACTATAGACCTCAATGGATACGGCAGGCCACTGTCCGTACCCGGGCGGTTGCGCGACGACCAGCCCGGCAGGGACGGATGCCGTGGTGAGTAGGGTGTGGGCGTGGCTGGGGCAGTTGAGGCGGAGCGCGGATGAACGGGCCGCTCGCCATCGTGGTCATCGTCGGCGCGTTGCTGGTGGCCGGCTGGGCGTTGCTCTGCGCGGCACTGGACCGCCCACCGGGCCTGGTCCAGTACGGCGGACTGGCGGCCGTCGAGGTGGCACTGCTGGCGTTGACCGTCGTCGCCGTGGTGGCGGTGGTCGGCGGGCACCGCCCCGGTGACCCGCCGGTCTTCGCCGGCTACCTGATCACCACCCTGTGTCTGCCGCCGATGGCGGGAGTCCTCGGTCGGATGGAGCCCACCCGGTGGGGTTCGCTCACCGTCGGCGTCTTCTGCCTGGTCATCCCGGTGCTGGTGGTGCGGTTGCAGCAGACCTGGACGGCGGTGGCCGGTGGCTGAGCAGGAAACCCGGGACGGCCGGGCGGCGCGGGACGGCCGGCCGGGCCGGACCAGCAACGGCCCCGGCCGGGTACTGATCGGCGTCTACATCTTGTTCGCGATCGCCGCCTCGTCGCGGGCCGGGGTGCAGATCGCCACCCGGTTCGGCGAGGCCCCGGTGGCGTACCTGCTGTCGGCGATCGCCGCACTGGTCTACCTGGTGGCCGCCGCCGGGCTGATCGTCGACGGCCAGGTCGGCCGGCGGATCGCGTACGTGTGCTGCAGCGTCGAACTGGCCGGGGTGCTCGGCGTCGGCGCGGCGAGTGTCGCCGTACCGGCTGCGTTCCCCGACGAGACGGTCTGGTCCGGGTTCGGCAGCGGATACGGCTACATCCCGCTGGTGCTGCCGGTGATCGGGCTGTGGTGGCTGTTCAGCCGCAGCCGGATCCAGCGGTAGCCGAACCCGTCGAGGTCGAGGGCGTCGAGCTTGCCGACCGGCGGGTAGTCCTGGTCGGCCAGCACCTCGGTGGGCAGCTCAGCGTCGTCGTAGAGGTCACCGAGGTCGACCGTGGCCGGCTCGGTCCCGAGGTTGTGCAGGAAGAGCATGGTGCCGCTGTGGTCGTCGGCGCGGTGCACCAGGATCCCGGGCGGGGTGGGGACGTCGACGTGCGTACAGGAGCCGGCGCCGACCTCCGGGGCCTCCCGCAGCGTACGGATCATGCGCTCGAACCAGCCGAGCAGTGAGCCGCGGTCGCGGCGTTGCGCGGTGACGTTGACCGTGCCGTAGCCGTACTCGTCGTCGTCGATGATCGGGCGGACCAGGTCGGCCGGGTCGGCAGTGGAGAAGCCGGCGTTGCGCAGCGACGACCACTGCATCGGGGTACGGATCGCCTCCCGGCCGTCCAGCGACAGGTCCTCGCCCATGCCGATCTCCTCGCCGTAGCGCAGCACCGGGGTGCCGCGCAGGGTGAACTGCAACGAGTACGCCAACTCGATGCGCCGCCGGTCGTTGCCGAGCATCGGGGCGAGCCGGCGGCGGATGCCGCGCCCGTACAGCCGCATGTGTTCCTCGGGGCCGAACTGGGCGTACACCTCCTCGCGTTGGGCGGCGGTCAGCCGGGACAGGTCGATCTCGTCGTGGTTGCGCAGGAACGTCGCCCAGGAGGCACCGGCCGGCAGCGCCGGGGTGTCGCGCAGCGCCTCGATGACCGGCTCCGGATCCTGGCGGGCCAGGGCGAGCAGGAGCCGGCCGTTGAGCATGAAGTCGAAGAGCATGTGCAGCCGGTTGGCCGAGCCGCCGGCGTCGGCGAAGTAGTCGACGAGCTCGTCCGGTTCGACATTGGCCTCGGCGAGCAGGACCGCGTCGCCGCGTCGCCACTGGACGTGCTGGCGCAGGTCGGTGAGGACGTCGAAGTCCTTCGGCGACGACGGCTGGCCCGGGGTGGTGTGCTCGATGATGAACGGCACCGCGTCCATCCGGAACCCGGCGACGCCGAGCTGCAGCCAGAACGACATGATCTTCTTGAGCTCGGCGCGGACCTGCTCGTTGCGGATGTCGAGGTCCGGCTGGAACCGGTAGAACCGGTGGTAGTACCAGGCCTTGGCCCGCCGGTCGTAGCTCCACGTCTCGTGCTGCTCGCCGGGGAAGACCATGCCCTGGTGCCGGTCGCTGGGCTCGGTGTCGGACCAGACGTACCAGTCGCGGTACGGCGAGTCCGGCGACGAACGGGCCGACTGGAACCACGGATGCTGGTCGGAGGTGTGGTTGACGACCAGGTCGATGATCACCCGGATGCCCCGGTCGCCGGCCTGGTGCAGCAGTTCGGCGAAATCACCCAGAGTGCCGAAGCGCGGGTCGACGTTGTAGAAGTCGGTGACGTCGTAGCCGTCGTCTCGGCCGGGCGACGGGTGGACCGGGTGCAGCCACAGGCAGGTCACGCCGAGCCGGGCCAGGTAGTCGAGGCGACCGATCAGCCCCGGGATGTCGCCGATCCCGTCCCCGTTGGAGTCGGCGAAAGTGTCGATATCCAGACAGTAGACGACCGCCTTGCTGAACCACCGGTCGTTCATGCCCGCACTCCGTCGCCGCCGACCGCACCGGAGGAACCGCTGTTCACGCTCTGCCTGCCCATGACCGGTCAGCTTCTCCAGCGGCCGCGGTCGGCAAACTCTCCGGCGGACCATCGCGTGACAGGTGGCAATTGCCCGACCTGGCCGGCCGTCGCGCTCCGTACCCGGTCTGTAATCATCGTGCGGGTTCCGTGGTCGACCCCGGCGGTCGACGACAGGTGAAGAGGGCGAGGACATGGCGACCATCTACGACGTCGCGCGACAGGCGAGGGTCTCCCCGGCCACCGTGTCCCGGGTCGTCAACGGCCACGCCAACGTCGACCCGGTGCTCGCCGACCGGGTCCGGCAGGCGATGCGGGAACTGGACTACCGGCCGAACGCGCTCGCCCGCAACCTGCGGCGCAGCCGGACGACACTGTGGGCGGTGCTGATCAGTGACATCGGCAACCCGTTCTTCACCGCCCTGGTCCGTGGCGTGGAGGACGTCGCCCAGCAGGTCGGCTACTCCGTGGTGCTGTGCAACACCGACGAGGATCCCGCCAAGGAGGCCCGCTACCTCAACGCCGTCCTCGCCGAGCAGGTCGCCGGGGTGCTCATCGCCCCGTCCGGCGCGGCCGGTGACCTGGACCGGCTGACCGCGCTGCGGGTGCCGTTCGTGGTGATCGACCGACAACTGCACGGCGGGCGGATCGACACCGTACTTGTCGACAACGAGCACGGTGCCCGGCTCGCCACCGCCCACCTGGCCGAGTCCGGCTACCGGCGGATCGCCTGTATCACCGGCCGGCGGGGCGTCTACACGGCCAGCAGCCGACTGGCCGGATACCGGCTGGCCCTGGCCGACGCCGGGCAGCCGTACCGGGAGGACCTGGTCCGGTACGCCGACTTCCGCGCCGACGGCGGCTACCAGGCGATGGCCGACCTGCTGCGGATGTCGCCCCGGCCGGACGCGCTGTTCGTCGCCAACAACCTGATGACCGTCGGCGCGGTCGAGTGCCTGGTCGACCAGGGCGTCGACGTGCCGACGGAGATGGGCGTGGTCGGCTTCGACGATCTGCCGTGGGCGCATCTGGTCCGGCCGGCGTTGACCACCGTCACGCAGCCTACGTACGAGTTGGGTGAGGCCGCCGCCCACCTGCTCGCCGCCCGGATCGCGGACCCGGACCGGGCCGCGACCACGGTGACCCTGCCGACGAAGCTGCAGGTACGGGAGAGCTCGACCCGCGCCGGGGTGTGAGGCGGGCGGCCAGCGGGTACGGCAAGGACCCGCACGAGCACCCGGGAGCGCCATGGCCGTCACCGTCGACACCCCACCTGAGCAGGCGGGTGGCCTGACCGGCTGGGTGGCCGGCGTCATCGAGCGCCTCGGCGAGATCGGCGTCGGACTGCTGGTGGCGCTGGAGAGTGTGATCCCGCCGATCCCCAGCGAGGTGGTCCTGGCGATGGCCGGCTACCTGGCCAGCCAGGACCGGGTCGACCTGGTCTGGGTGTGGCTCGCGGCGACCGCCGGGTCGCTGGCCGGCGCGCTGCTGCTCTACTGGCTGGGCGCGGCGATCGGCGAGCCCCGGCTGCGGCGCTGGTTGGACAAGCTGCCGCTGGTCGACCCGGAGGACCTGGACTCCGCCGACCGTTGGTTCGACCGGTACGGACGCTGGGCGGTGCTGTTCGGGCGGATGGTGCCGATCGTCCGGAGCCTGGTCTCGGTGCCGGCCGGCGCCGACCGGATGCCGTTGACCCAGTTCAGCGTCTTCACCACGCTGGGCAGCGGGGTGTGGAACGCGTTGTTCGTCGGCGCCGGATTCGCTCTCGGCTCGCAGTGGCAGCAGGTCGAGCGGTACAGCCGCTGGTTCGACATCGCCGTGATCGTGCTCCTCGGCGGGTTGGTCGTGCACTGGGTGGTCGGGCAGGTACGACGGCGGCGACGCCGGGCCGCCGACCGTGACCGGGCGTGCTGAGGACTGGAGCTCACTGGCCGGTCAGGGTTACTGGCCCCGGACCTCGCCGCACTTGTCGGTCGGCGTCCGGCGGTCATGCACAGCGATCCGCCGGTATTCCTGTGAGGAATAATTATTCCTCACAGGAATACCGGCGGATCCGAGTTACCGTCCCGGCGGGGCAGCGTCGCGGTCAGGGCAGCATCGCGGTCAGGGCAGCGTCGCCAGGTGCGGCTTGACGGTACGGGCGAACGAGTTGCCGTTGCTGACGTCCCAGTTGATCGACCAGGTCATCGCACCCCGGATCCCGGGGTAGGTGCGAGGCGGCCGGAAACTGCCGCAACCGGTGCCCCGGGCCAGGCAGTCGAGGGCCTGGTTGACCATGGTCGGGGCGACGATGCCGCCGCCGGCCGCCCCGGGGCCGGCGGGTAGACCGAGCGCCACCTGGTCGGGCCGCAGGCCGGCTTCCAACTGCAGGCAGGCCAGGGCGGTCATGAAGTTCACCGTGCCCTGGCTGTAGGCGAAGGTCTGATCGCAGCCGAGCATCGAGCCGGAGTTGTAGAACTGGGTGTGCACCACGGTCAGGATGTCGCGGATGTCCAGGGCCAGCTTGAAGTAGGACACCGACGGTGACTGCATGTCGATCGTCTGCGGCGCCATCGTGATGATCAGCCCCGGCCCGGTACGGCTGCGCAGCGTCCGCATCGCCTGCGCCATGTAGGTGGGGTTGAGCCCGTTCTCCAGGTCGATGTCGACGCCGTCGAAGCCGTACTGCTGGATCAGCCCGTACAGGCTGTCGGCCAGCGCCGACGCCGACGCCGCGTCGTTGACCGCGACCCGGCCGGTCTCTCCACCGATCGAGATGATCACCTTCTTGCCGCGCTGGTGCAGTGTGGCGACGTCGGCGGCGAACTGGGCGTCGGTGTAGCCGCCGAGCGCAGCGGACAGGCCCGGGTCGATGCCGAAGGTGACCTGACCAGGGACGCTGGTGGCCTCGGCGAAGGCGACCGCGATCAGGTCGTACTCGGCGGGAACGTCGCGCAGCCGCAACTCCACGGCCGGGTTGTCGAAGTTGTGCCAGTAGCCGGTGAGGAAGTGTTTCGGCAACCCGTCACCGGTAGGGGGTGGGGTACTGGGGGGTGGGGTCGTCGGCGGGGCGGTCGTGGGCGGCGCGGTGGTCGGTGGCGCGGTGGTCGGTGGCGGCTGCTGGCCGCCGCAGGCCGCCCCGTTGACCGTGCAGTTGAGTGGAGCCCCGGGGCCGCTGCCGAGGAACCCGAAGGAGACCGACGCGCCGGGTGCGACGCCGCCGTTCCAGCTGCGGTTGGTGAAGGTGAACCGCTGGCCGGAGACGGTCAGCAGGGCGTCCCAGTAGGTGCCGACCGTACTGCCGGCGGGCAGGTCGAAGGCGACGGTCCAGCCGGTGAGGGCCGCCGTACCGCCGTTGGTCACGGTGATCCGGGCTTCCCAGCCGCTGCCCCAGTCGGAGGTCTTGACGAAGGTCGCGGTAGGTCCGGCGGCGAGCGCCGGCCCGGCCGCCCAGACCACCCCGGCGGCGGCGAGGACCGCCGCCAGCACCGGGGCCACTATCCGTACGGGTCTCATCGACGTCCTTCCCTCGAAGCACCAGTGCCGGCAATTATTAGGACTCTTAACAGTTTTGTAAACACCTCACTCCGCAGAAGTTGGTCGCCGGGCCCCGTAGGTCAGGTACGCAGCAGCTGCTCCCGCAGGATGTCGGCGTGACCGCAGTGCTGGGCGAGTTCACGCAGCACGTGCAGGTACACCCAGCGCAGCGGCAGCGGCCCCCGCCGGTTGCCGCGCAGGATGTCGTCCAGCCCCAGGGACGACGTCGCCCGGCGGGACGCTTCGCAGGCGTCCCGGTGGGCCCGCTGGACACTGGCGATCGTGTCGTCGTCGC
Organism: Solwaraspora sp. WMMA2101; assembly: GCF_049179175.1. Lineage (NCBI taxonomy): Bacteria > Bacillati > Actinomycetota > Actinomycetes > Micromonosporales > Micromonosporaceae > Solwaraspora > Solwaraspora sp. WMMA2101. The sequence continues at coordinate 1,762,137 of NZ_JBMHMA010000006.1, forward strand.
CGAGGATGAACGACTCGTCCGCCGTCGCCGGTAGCCCGAGTTCCGTACGCGGTCGACACGTGACGGCCTCGTCGAACCAGACCTTCTCGACGAAGGTCACGTGCTTGACCAGACCCAGCAGGGTGGTCCGGGAGAGCACCAACGATCGACGTGCCTGTTCCTCGGTCAGCCCGTCCAGGCAGCTGTTGAGCGCTGCACGGTGCTCGTCGAGGAACGCCTCGAACTGACGGCGCAGCGGCTGGGCGACGACCTGCTCGGCGAAGGTCGGTGGGTAGGTAGGCATGCCCGGAGCATCCCAGCTGACTCGGGTGACCGACCGGCCGGTCCTGTGCCGGTACCCGACGGGGAGCCCGGCCGAGCCGGGCTCCCCGTCGAGGGTCAGCGGCGGAAGTGGAACCAGTTGACGTTGACGAAGTCGTTCGGCTGGCCACTGCTGAAGGTCAGGTAGACCGTCTGCCGGCCGGTCACCCCGGAGACGTTGCCGGGCACCGTACGCCAGGTCTGCCAGCCGCCGGTGTCACCGACGGCGAAGCTGCCGATCGGCGTGGCGGTCGGACTGCCGATGCGGACCTGGACCAGTCCGCTGACCCCGGCACCGGCACCCGAGGCGACCCGGGCGACGAAGTCACGCGGCGGCGACGAGCCGAAGTCGACGTTGTCGTAACGCGCCCAGTCGCCGTTGGCCAGCCAGCCGATGTTACGGCCGCCCTCGCTGCACTCCTCGGTGCCGACGCCGCTCTGCGCGTTGAACGCCTCGGCCTGGATCGTGGCGTACGCGTTGACCACCCCGCCCGGTGGCGGGGTCGTGGGCGGCGGCGTGGTCGGCGGCGGGTTCGACCCGCCGCGGGTGTAGACCGCGACGTAGTCGACAAGCATCGGTACGCCGGAGACGGTGGCCGCCGTCGGCGTGGTGGAACCGGCGACACCGTTCGGGAAGGCACCACCCATCGCCACGTTGAGCAGGATGAAGTAGCCGGCGTGGGTGGTCATGTTGGACCAGTGCGGCTCGGGGATCTGCCCCTGGGTGACCGTGTGGTAGTGCTGCCCGTCGACGTACCAGCGCAGTTGCTGCGGGCTGACGCTGGCGTCCCACTCGAAGCGGTAGGTGTGGAACGCCGACTGGCAGGAGGCACCGGGGCAGGCCCGCGATCCGCCGAGGCCGTTGAACTCGTCGCACGGTCCGCCCGGGGCGACGCCGCAGTGCAGGACGCCCCAGACGTTGTTCAGTCCGTTGACGTTCTCCATCACGTCGAACTCGCCGATCGCCGGCCAGTTCTGGTAGTTGCCCCGGTACGGCGACCCGAGCGCCCAGAACGCCGGCCAGTAGCCGGAGGCGGCGGCCCCGGTCACGTTCGGCACCTGGATCCGGCCTTCGATCGCCATCACGCCACCGGACGGCGGCTTGAAGTTGCTGCGTACCGTCTCGATCCGGGCGGAGGTCCAGTTGCCGGCGCCGTCGCGGATCGGGGTGATCCTCAGGTTGCCGTTGCCGTCGTGGCGGACGTTGGCGGTGCTGTTGGTGTAGGTCTGGATCTCGCCGGTGCCCCACTGCGGCGGTCCGCCGGGGTAGCTGGTGCCGGTGTCGATGATCCAGTTGGCCGACGAGGGCAGGGTGTTGGCGGCACCGGTGAAGTCGTCGCTCCAGACCAGGTTCCAGCCGCTGGGGGTCGGCGGAAGCGCGGCGTTGGCGTGCGCGGTGACCGAGGCGACCAGGGCGGTCGCGGTCAGCGCCGCCGCGACGGCGACGACGCGGGTACGGGGACGACGGCGTGTGCCGCGCGGGGGTGCGGTCATCATGTGCCTCTCTGCTGGGGGTGAGAGCGTTCTCTGCGGAGGGGGTGCCGGATGTTGCTCTCAGGGCATCAGGACTGATCAGGACGGATGAACCTCGCCCAGACGAGCTGAGAGAGCGCTCTCAGGTGTTGTACGTCGCCGGACCACACTTGTCAACCACCGTCGATGTCGGCGACCACTGCGGGGTCAGCCCGCCCGCTGTGTCAGCCAGTGCCGCAGTGCCGTCTGCTCCAGCACCGTCCAGGTCGTCGTGGTGGCCAGGTAGAGACCGGCGGCCAGCGGCACCACCAGCGCGACCAGCACCGTGCCGTACGGCAGCAGGGGCAGCAGCCGGCCGGCAACCGCCATCGGCGACGGCTCAGCCGACCCGCCGGCTGCGGCCCGGGCGGCCTGCGCCGAGCGGCGCATCCGACGCGACGTCGCCCACGCGGCGACCGCCAGCAGCGCCAGTACCAGGCCGAACACCCCGGCCTCGGCCAGGCCGGACAGCTGCGGCGCGGAGGTGCCCAGCCCGACTCCGAACAGCGACCCGGCGAGCAGGCCGTCGGCACCGGACGAGCGGGTCACCAGGTGGTACATCAGGATGAACACCGGTGCTGCGGCCAGCGCCGGCAGGCACCCGGCGAACGGTGACGCACCCGCCGAGCGGTACAGCGTCATCGTCTCGACGGCGAGCCGTTGCGGATCGTCGACGTACCGGCCGCGCAGCTCGGCCAACTGCGGGGCGAGCGCGGCCCGGCGGACCTCGGCACGGATCTGCAGCCAGGTCAGTGGGCTCAACAGCAGCCGCACCACGACGGTGACGGCGATGATGGCGACAGCGGTGGCGTTGACTCCGGCCAACGGGGTGAACGCCACCGCCAGCCCGGTGACGAGGTCGGTGGCGTACGCCACGACCGGCGCGAACGGGCCGGCGTCGGCGGGTACGGCGGACAGGACAGCAGTCATCGACAGGATTCCCTTGCACGCGGGTGGAACCCCACCCGGGGCGTCGACCGGTGTCGGCGACGCGCGGCCCGGGCCGGGCAACGGTCAGGCGGTGACGAAGGGCCTGCCGGGTGCGCGGGGACGGGGCCGGCCCGGTGCGTCCGGGTCTGCCTGACGGGGAACGTGCCGGCCGTCGCCGGGCCGGTGGGCGCCGGGACCGGGTCGGCCCGGCAGCTGACCGACGGCCGGGACGCCGCAGACCAGCCGAACGGCCAGGACGGTCGCGATCACCACGGTGACCGACGCCGCGGCGGCGGCGAGCAGGTGCGTCGGTGGCACGCTGGAGACGGTGATCAGCGACAGGGCGTACGCCCAGATCCCGATCAGGCTCAGCGGAAGCACCGGCACGCAGGCCATGCTAGGAGGCGGCCGCAACCCGGACCGGGCGACGGACCGCGACCCGGACCGGGCGACGGTACGGCGATGCGACAGCGAGGAGTGGTAGTCAGGGTGCGCACGTCCCACGGAGCACGTCGGTGACCGGCTGGTTCGAGCGCACCATCGTCTCGACCGGCCGGCTCCCGCTGTTCTGCTTCTTCGTCGGGGTGGTCCTCGGCTTCGCCTTCATCCGCTTCTCGGTGCGGATGATCAGGGCCCGGGTCCGCTGGTGGCCCGGCAACATCACCCCCGGTGACCTGCACATCCACCACGTCGTGTTCGGGGTGGTCTTCATGCTCGTCGCTGGGGTCGCCGGGCTGGTGATCCCGGTGGAGCTGACCGTGTGGCGGGCGGTGGCGGCGGCGCTGTTCGGCATCGGCGCGGCCCTGGTGCTCGACGAGTTCGCCCTGCTGCTGCACCTGAGCGACGTCTACTGGTCGGAGCGGGGCCGCACCTCGATCGACGCCGTCTTCGTCGCCGTCGCCGTCTCCGGGCTGCTGCTGATCGGCCTGCGGCCGTTGGGGGCCAACGAGTTCCTCACCGGTGAGACCGATCCGGCGCAGTTCGCCGGCGCGGCGCTCATCGTGATCAACCTGGTGCTGGCCGCCGTCACCCTGCTCAAGGGCAAGATCTGGACCGGGCTGCTCGGCCTGTTCCTGCCGGTGCTGCTGATCGTCGGCGCGCTGCGGCTGGCCCGGCCGCACGCGCCCTGGGCGCGCTGGTTCTACCGGGGCGACAGTCGCTGGGCCGAGTGGCGCCGGACCCGGGCCGCCGACCGGGAACGCCGCTACCGGCAGCCGATCATCCTGGTCAAGATCCGAATTCAGGAGCTGATCGCCGGCCGCCACGACCTGCCGCTGCACCGCCCACCCCGCCGCTGACCGGTCGTCACCAGCGACGCGCTGCCGACATTCGTACCGCGACCGGCGCCGGAAGGCGCAAGATGGTCACGACGACGACCGGCCCGGGCCGGCAACCCTGGGCCCGGACCACCGGGCCGGTCACGTTTGCCCCACCTGACCGGTGGGGTATGCGATCGCCGGCGCGCCGAGCGGCGGCGTGCGACGACAGGCGGTGTCCAGATGACCAGCAGTACCGTCGCCGAAGCGCCGTCGCGACACCTGCCCGACGAGTTGACCGTCGGCGTCGAGGAGGAGTTCCTCCTCGTCGACCCGGACACCGGTGTCGCCGCCCCGGCGGTCGAGTCGGTCCTGGCCGAGGTCCCGCCGGAGCTGCGCGGCCAGGTGCAGCGCGAGTTCCAGACCAGCCAGATCGAGATCGGCAGCCCGCCGGGCCTGGACCTGCGGGCGCTGCGGCGGACCCTCGGTACGCTGCGCGGCGGGGTCGCCGACGCCGCCGAACGGGCCGGGGTGCGGCTGCTCGCCGTCGGCACCGCGCCGATCGCCGGGCCACTGCCGGCGGTGGTCGACGACCCTCGGTTCCACCGGATCGTCGAACGGTACGGCATGCTGGTGCCCGGGCCGGGCAACAACGGGCTGCACATCCACGTCGGCGTACCGGACCCACGGATCGGTGTCGAGGTGCTCAACCACCTGCGGCCATGGCTGCCGGTGCTGCAGGCGGTGACCGCCAACTCGCCGTTCTTCGACAGCGTCGACACCGGGTACGCCAGTTGGCGGTCGATCATGTGGCAACGGTGGCCGGCGGTCGCGCCGACGCCGTGGCTGCGCTCGCACGAGCACTACCTGTCGTTGATCGACGACCTGATGGCGACCGGGATCATCCTCGACGAGGGGATGCTCTACTGGTACGCCCGGTTGTCGGCGCACTACCCGACCGTCGAGGTCCGCATCGGTGACGTCTGCCCGAGCCTGGACGACACGATCCTGCTGGCCGCTCTGGTGCGCGGGCTGGTCGGCACCGCGTTGGCCGCCGTCGCGCAGGGCCGGCGCGCGCCGGAGGTGGCGCACCATGTGCTGGCGGCGGCGCACTGGCGGGCCGCCCACGACGGGTTGGAGGGCCGGGCCGTGGACCTGACCGACGGCTCCCCCGCCCTGCGCCCGGCCTGGCACCTGCTGCGTCGCCTGGTCGATCAGATCCGTCCGGAGCTCGACCGGCACGGCGACGTCGGGCTGGTGAACTCGCTGCTCGGCCGACTGCGGTCCCAGGGCAGCGGGGCGGCCCGACAACGGGCGGTCCACGCCGGCACCGGTGAGCTACGGGACGTCGTCGGCTACCTGGCCGGCCAGACCCGCAGCGTATCGATCATCCCGGCACCGGCGGGCGTGGCCCGCGACCGGCTGCCGGCAGCGAGCGACCATGGATCGGAGGGAGTCTGACGTGGTGCACCGGATGGTGGTGATCGGCGGTGACGCGGCCGGGATGTCGGCCGCCTCGCAGGCCCGGCAACTGCGTGGCCCGGACGACCTGTCGATCGTCGCGTTCGAACGCGGCCGGTTCACCTCCTACTCGGCCTGCGGAATCCCGTACTGGATCTCCGGCCTGGTCGACGACGCGCAGGAACTCATCGTCCGCGACCCGGAGACGTTCCGCCGCGACCACCACGTCGACGTGCGGGTCCGCCACGAGGTGACCCGGATCGACCTGGACGCGCGCGAGGTGGTCGCCACCTCGTTCGCCGACGGCGGGCGCGAGGTCCGGGAGCCGTTCGACACCCTGGTGTACGCCACCGGAGCGGTGCCGGCACAACCGCCCTGGGCGAAATCGGCGGCGTTCGGGGTGTTCGGGGTGCAGACCCTCGACGACGGGGCGGCGCTGCGGGAGTGGCTCGACCAGGACGATTCGCCGCGCCGGGCGGTGGTGGTCGGCGGCGGCTACATCGGGGTGGAGATGGCCGAGGCGATGATCCGCCGTGGGCTGGCGGTGACCCTGGTGGAGCGCAGCGCACAACCGATGTCTACTGTCGACCCGGACATGGGGGCGCTGGTCCGGTCGGCGCTGGTCGGGCTCGGCATCGACGTGCGTACCGGGGTGTCCGTCACCGGACTGCACGAACGGGACGGACGGGTCTGCGAGGTACTGACCGACGACGGGGCGCTGCCGGCCGACGTGGTGGTGCTCGGGCTCGGTGTACGGCCCAACACGGCGCTCGCGGAGCAGGCGGGACTGCCCATCGGCGTCACCGGGGGAATCCGTACCGACCTGCAGATGCGGGTGATCGGGGTGCCCGACGTGTGGGCGGCCGGCGACTGTGTCGAGACGTACCACCGGGTGAGCGGCCAGCCGGTGCACGTGCCGCTGGGTACCCATGCCAACAAGCAGGGCCGGGTCGCCGGCATCAACATCGGCGGCAGCTACGCCACCTTCCCCGGGGTGATCGGCACTGCGGTCACCAAGGTCTGTGATCTCGAGGTGGCCCGGACCGGGCTGCTCGAGCGGGAAGCCAAGCAGGCCGGATACGACCACGTGACCGCGACCGTGGAGTCGAGCAACCGGGCCGGCTACTTTCCCGGTACCGCCCCGATGACCGTCAAGCTGATCGCCGAACGGCACACCGGGCAGTTGCTGGGGGCGCAGATCGTCGGCACGTCGGAGGCGGCGAAACGGATCGACGTACTGGCCGTGGCGGTGTGGAACCGGATGTCGGTGGCCGAGATGACCGCGCTCGACCTCGGCTACGCCCCGCCGTACTCGCCGGTCTGGGATCCGGTGCTGGTCGCCGCCCGCCGGGCCAACGACACGGTGGCCCGGACCGACTGACCCGGTCGCAGACGCGTCGCGGCGGGCCGGGCAGCGGTCAGGCGCTGGTCGGAGGCGGTTAGGCTCGGCAGGGTGGACCCGGCGACGCACCCCAGCGATGACCACCTGCGTGTCTCCGACGCCGAACGGGAGCAGGTGGTGGAGCTGCTCGGCCAGGCGACCGCGGAGGGTCGGTTGACCCTCGACGAGTACGCCGAACGGGTCACCGAGGCGCACAACGCCAGGACCCGCGGCGAGCTGGCCCGGCTCACCGCGGACCTGCCGACGGACCCTGCCGGCCAGCTGCACGGCAGCGGTGGCGCGATGGCGGTACGCGGCCCGGGCGGCACGCCGCTGCCGATCGGTGGGAGCGCCTCCCCGGCTCCGGTGGAACGGATGGTGGCGATCTTCGGCGACGAGGTCCGTAAGGGCCACTGGCTGGTCCCGGACCGGTTGGAGGCGCGGGCGGTGTTCGGCGACTGCAAGATCGAGTTGCAGGACGCTCAGCTGCAGCATCACGTCACCACCATCGAGGCGACGTCGATCTTCGGGTCGGTGACGGTGTACGTGCCGGAGGGCGTCGACGTCCGGATGAGCGGTACGGCGGTGTTCGGCGACAAGAAGTCGAAGCTGACCGCGCTGCCGCGACCAGGCGCTCCGGTCATCGAGGTGGTCTGCAACGTGATCTTCGGCTCCGTGGTGGTCCGCCCCCCAAAGCGCAAGTGGTGGTGAGCGCACTACCCCGCCCCGCCCCGCCCCGCCCCGCCCCGATGATCTTGCAGTTATCGCGAGCTTTTGTCCACTTTGCTCCACGATAACTGCAAGATCGTCGCGATCTTGGTCAGCTGGGTTGGCAGGTTTGGCACCAGTAGCTGTTGCGGGCGGCCAGGGCACCAAGGACGACGGTGTCACCGCAGCACAGGCAGGGGCTTCCGGTGCGGCGGTAGACGTACACCTCGCCACCGTGCCGGTCGGCGCGCGGTGGGCGACCCGTCGCCTCTGGTAGGTGTTCTTCGCGGACCGTGTCGATGCGGCCCAGCTGCGCCCCGATCCGCATCAGGTCGACCAGGTCGCCCCAGATCGCCTGCCACTGGTCGGCGGTGAGCCGCCGACCTGGTCTTGTCGGGGCGATCCCGGCCCGGAACAGCACCTCGGTGGCGTAGACCAGGCCGACCCCGGCGACGATCGACTGGTCGAGCAGCAGCACGCCGAGCGGTCTGGCGCTGCGCCGGATCTTCGCGCCGGCGGTGTCCGGGTCGGCGTCGTCGCGCAGCGGGTCCGCGCCGAGCCGGCCGCGCAGCGCGTCGACCTCGGCCGGGGTGAGCAGTTCGCAGGCGGCGGGGCCGCGCAGGTCGGCCCAGTGCCGTCGGCTGACCAGCCGAAGTCGGACCTGCCCGACCGGTGCCGGCGGCGCGCCGGCCCCGTCGGTGACGGTGCCGTAGAGACCGAGGTGCACGTGCAGGATCCCGCCGCCGTTGCCACCGTCGTAGTGGTGCAGCAGATGCTTGCCGTACGCCTCGGTTGCCGTGAGGGTGGCGCCGGTGAGCCGCTGCGCGCCGGCCGCGAACCGGCCCTGCGGGCTGGTCGCGACGATCTGCGCTCCACCGAGTATGGCGTAATGGCGTGCGGCCAGCCGGTGGATCGTGTGTCCCTCGGGCATGGCGACAGAGCCTATCGGCCCGAAGATCATCGTCGGCGGAACGCCCGCATGATAGGGGTGTGTGACGGACGGGACGTCTGGGTATCCCGGGAGAAACCGCCGGCGCACCTACAGCGGAGCCGGCGCACCGATAAGGAGGATGGTCTGATGGTCAGGATTCCCTCGCTGACGCGGCGTACGGAGCCGACGGCGTCGGCCGAGACCGCGCCGCCACCCGGCGGCACCACTCGGACCGCGCCCCACAACAGCCCGGCCGACCCGCCGACCGGTGACCGGACGCCGCCGAAGGCCACTGCGCCGCCGCAGACCACGACGCCGCCGAAGGCCGCGACGCGGACCGACACCGCAGGCCGCGACGACACGGTACGCCGCAGCGACACCGCCGTCACCGACCCGGCCACCCGGCCGACCGCCCCGGGGCCACGACCGGAACCGCCGACCCGGGAGGAGACCACCGGCCGGCCGACTCCCCCGCCGGCTCCGGCCGGCCCGCGCCCCCGGGCCAGCATGCTGGCCACCCTGAGCCTGATTACCGGTCTCGTCGGCGCGTTGTTCGTCCTCTCCGGCCCGCTCGCGCCGTACGGGATCGCGATCGGCGTCGTCGCGCTCGCCCTGGGCCTCGGCGGGATCTCGGCCACCGCCCGCCGGCACATCGCCGGGCGGACCGAGGCGCTGATGGGGATCGTCCTCGCCCTCGGGGCGATGCTCGTCGGCAGTTTGGCGCTGACCGGTTCGCTGACCTGGCTGACCACCGAGACGGACATGGCGCAGCAGGTACGGCAGTGGCTTGATTCACAGTTTGCCGGAATCTTCTGACGGGCAATTGTGAGCCGGGACGGTGGTTCACCGCCCCACCGGCCCCCGAACGAGCGGTGGTTCACCGCAGGGGCGCCGAGAGCACCGGTGGTTCACCGGGCACCGCATCTTCGGGGGGCGACAGCGTGGTCGCCCCCCGAAAGCATGTGTACGCAACGTTCCGTTGTCCATCCCCGGTAAGCACGCAACGATTCGCCGCCACAAGCAACTCACAGCAGTGGTTTCTGCTGATCTGAGCTTCTAGCGTGGAGACAAGCGCCAGCCCACGGCCACCGCCGGGGCGCGCCTTCGACCCCAGGAGCCAGACACATGACGATGCACGCCACCCACCGGCACTACCTGATGTGCCGGCCGACGTACTTCGCCGTGGAATACGCGATCAACCCGTGGATGGACCCGACCCGCCCGGTCGACCGGGAGTTGGCGATCGCCCAGTGGGAGCAGCTGCGCGACACGTACCGGGAGCTGGGTCACACGGTCGAGGAGATCGCACCGCTGCCCGGTCTGCCGGACATGGTCTTCGCCGCCAACGGCGCCACCGTCATCGACGGCCAGGCCCTCGCCGTGCAGTTCCGGGAGCCGCAACGGGCCGACGAGGCGCCCGCCTACCGCGACTGGCTGGAGCAGGCCGGCTTCGCCGTGCACGAGGCCAAGCACGTCAACGAGGGCGAAGGCGACTTCCTGGTGGTCGGCGACCACCTGCTCGCCGGCACCGGGTTCCGCACCTCACCCGCCGCGCACGCCCACGCCCAGGAGGTCTTCGGCCGGCCGGTGGTCACCCTGCAGCTGGTCGACCCGTGCTTCTACCACCTGGACACCGCACTGGCGGTGATCGACGAACGGACCATCGCGTACCTGCCGGAGGCATTCTCCCCCGGCAGCCTCGCCGCGCTGCGGCGGCTGTTCCCCGACGCGATCGCGGCCAGCCTGGCCGACGCGGCGGCGTTCGGGCTCAACGCGGTCAGCGACGGCCGTAACGTGGTGCTGCCGGTGCAGGCCGAAGGGCTGGCCACGGCGCTGCGCGAGCGCGGCTACCAGCCGATCGGGGTGGACCTGTCCGAGCTGCGCAAGGCCGGCGGCGGGGTGAAGTGCTGCACGCTGGAGCTGAGGGGGTCCGGCCGATGATCGTCGACGGGATGCTGCGGACACCAGGCGCGCTGCTGCGGACACCGGGGGCGCTGCGCGACGCCGAACGGTGGACCGCGCACAACTACCACCCGCTGCCGGTGGTGCTCCGTGAGGCCGCCGGTGCCTGGGTCACCGACGTCGACGGAAAGCGGTACCTGGACTGCCTCGCCGGCTACTCGGCCCTCAACTTCGGCCACCGGCACCCGACGCTGATCGCGGCGGCCCACGCCCAGCTGGACCGGCTCACCCTGACCAGCCGGGCGTTCGTGCACGACCAGTTCGCCGACTTCTGCCGCGAGCTGGCGGCGCTGTGCGGCAAGGACATGGTGCTGCCGATGAACACCGGCGCCGAGGCGGTGGAGACCGCGATCAAGGTCGCCCGCAAGTGGGGCTACCAGGTGAAGGGCGTACCGGACGGGCAGGCCACCATCGTCGTGGCCGACGGCAACTTCCACGGCCGGACCACGACGATCATCAGCTTCTCGACCGACGCCGAGGCCCGCGCCGACTTCGGGCCGTACACCCCGGGGTTCAAGATCGTGCCGTACGGCGACCTCGCCGCGCTGGCCGACGCGATCGACGAGACCTGCGTCGCGGTGCTGCTCGAACCGATCCAGGGCGAGCAGGGCGTGGTGGTGCCACCGGACGGCTACCTGACCGGGGTACGCGACCTGTGCACCCGCAACGACGTGCTGTTCCTCGCCGACGAGATCCAGTCCGGGCTGGGCCGCACCGGGACCACGTTCGCCTGCGACCACGAGGGCGTGGTGCCGGACATGTACCTGCTGGGCAAGGCGCTCGGCGGCGGCATCGTGCCGGTGTCGGCGGTGGTCGCCGACCGCTCGGTGCTCGGCGTGCTGCGCCCCGGTGAGCACGGGTCGACGTTCGGCGGCAACCCCCTCGCGTGCGCGGTCGCCACCGAGGTGGTCCGGTTACTGGCCACCGGCGAGTACCAGCGGCGCTCGGCCGAACTGGGTGCCCGGCTGCACGCCGGGCTCGGTGCCCTGCGTGACGCCGGTCGACTCACCGCCGTCCGGGGTCGCGGCCTGTGGGCCGGGCTGGACCTGGCCCCCGGCCCGCTCACCGGCCGGCAGGCGTGTGAGCGGCTGGCCGACCGGGGCGTGCTGGCCAAGGACACCCACGGCGCGACGATCCGGCTCGCCCCGCCGCTGGTCGTCGAGGAGTCCGACGTGGACTTCGCCATCGAACAGCTTTCCTTCGTGCTGCGCTGAGCACACCGGCCGGCCGGGGGGCGATGCGCCGCCCGGCCGGGGGCCGGCCGTCCACGGGCACGGTCAGTGGAACACGATGGCCCGGCCGCTGGCGATGCTCGCCCGGCACGCCTCGTGCAGCGTGAGCCAGGTCTGCGTCTCGACCGCGAAATCGGCGTCGTCGGGCAGCGCGAACAGCCGGGCCGCCTCGGTGTCCGGCAGGTCACCGGCCGGATCGAGCCGTACGCCCAGCGCCGTCGCGCAGCGCCGCAGCTCGGCGAGCAGGCCCTGGCTCGAACCGACGATGCCGCCGCCGGTGACGCCGGTCCCGGCCGGCAGGAACAACGGGTCACCGAGATCGACCGGGACGTAGTAGCCGGCGCTGTCGGAGTGGCACAGCAGGTGCGACTCCAGCAGCGCCGCCCGGTCGTCGATCAGCTCCCGGTCGGCGGCGAACCCGGCGGCGTCGGCGACCGGGGTGACCGGCGTGGCCGAATCCACCAGGGCCAGCACCCGACGCAGCCGGTGCAGGGCACTGGCGGGAAAGCCGCGCAGGTGCGGCCGGGTCGACGGCACCGCCACGTCGTAGGGCTCCTGCCAGGCGACGCCCTCGGCGGCCAACGCGGCGCTCAACTCGTCGAGGGCGGCGCGGCTGCGCGCCGCCCCCTCATCGTCGATTCCGGACAGTGCCGTGGTGATGCCGACCGTTACCGCGAGACTCATGCGGGGCAGGGTAGCCGCACCGTCCGACAGGCCGTCAGTCAGCAGGTGGCCAGCATGCCGGACAGGGCGGACTTCTCCGCGCTGTCCACGGTCAACCCGTAGTACCACTTCACCTGGATCCAGGCGCGGGCGTACGTGCAACGGAACGATGCCAGCGGCGGCTGCCAGTCGGCCGGGTCCTTGTCGCCCTTGGCCTGGTTGACGTTGTCGGTCACCGCCCACAGCTCCGGTCCGCCGAGATCGTTGGCGTACGCCTGACGCCGGGCGGTGGTCCAGGCGTGGGCACCGGAGCGCCACGCCTCGGCCAACGGCACCATGTGGTCGATGTCGACGTCGGAGGCGGCGGTCCAGGTGGCCCCGTCGAACGGGCTGTACCAGGTACCGGAGGTCGCGGCGCAGCTGCTGTTGACCACCACGTTCGTGCCGTCGCGCTTGAGCACCTGCTCGCGGGTGTTGCAGGAACCGGTGATCGTGATCCAGTGCGGGAACAGCGAACGGTTGTAACTGGACTGGTTGGTCTCGGCGGCGACGGTCAGCGAGTTCAGCCGACTGAGCGCGGTGCTGTAGGACGGGATGTTGGGCGGGGTGGCCTGGGCGGGGACGGCGGTCAGGGTGAGGGCGACGAGTGCGGCGACCGTCGCGGCGACGGCGGCGGCAATGGTACGGCGGGCCATGCGGGGCTCCCGGTGTCGCTGCCCGCCGCGGCCGGGTCGGGTGCTCCAGCCTGGGGGGACGGCGAGCAGGTCGATACCGGAAATCTAAGCTGCTCAATCGCCTTGATCAGGACTGTTCGATGAACGTGACGTAAAGTCCCGCGCTCGATCAGGGTGGCTCTATCGTTGTCCACGTGCCGAGCTTCCCCGCCGCCGCGAATCCGCCGACGACCCTGCCCCGACTCGCGGTGGGCTGCGCGATGTGGACGCACAAGCCCTGGCAGGGCCGGCTGATCGCGCACCCGCTGCCGCCGGCAGAGCGGCTGCGCCACTACGCGGCCTGGTGCACCGCGGTGGAAGGCAACACCACCTTCTACGCCACCCCGAGCCGGGAGACCGTCGCCACCTGGGCGACGCAGACCGACCCCGACTTCCGCTTCGTCCTCAAACTGCCGAAAACCGTCACCCACGAACGCCGGCTCACCGACGCCGACGGCCCGCTGGCCGCCTTCCTCGACGCGATCGCACCACTCGGACCGCGTACCCATGCGCTCTGGGCCCAGCTACCGGCGTCGTTCGGGCCCGACGACGTACCGACCCTCGCCCGGTTCCTACGCCGACTGCCCCGCGACCATCGGTACGCCGTCGAGGTCCGCCACCCGGCGTTCTTCACCGAGCCGGCCGCGACCCGACTGCTCGAAGGGACACTGGCCGACGTCGACGCCGAATGGGTGCCGTTCGACACCACGGTGTTCTTCGCCGCCGGGCCGACCAGCGACGCCGAACGTGAGGCGTGGGTCAAGAAGCCACGTACTCCGTTGCGTACCCGGGCGCTGACCGACCGGCCGATCGTGCGTTACCTCGGCCGCGACGACGTCGAGCAGACCGTCGCCGGCTGGCGGCGCTGGGTCGACGCGTCGGTGGCCTGGCTCCGGCAGGGCCGCTCACCGACGGTGTTCATCCACACCCCGGACAACGCCGACGCGCCGACGCTGGCCCGCCGCTTCCACGACGAGGTACGGGCCGCGCTTCCTCAGCTCACCCCGCTGCCCGAGCCGATCCCGGCGCAGCCGCTGACCCTGTTCTGACCGCCGGGTCGGAGTGCCGGCCACCACCTTGCCCTGACCGGGCAGCCGGCCGGTCCCCGATCCGAAAGATCGCATTCACCGTGCCCTGCCCGGCCGCTGCTCGCACCGGCAGGTCCCGCCACTGTGGGAACTACTCGTCGACGAGCGCGCGGACGGTCGTCACCGGCACGCCAACTGGCCCGCCGGTGGCGGATGATGGGCCGATGCCTGTGGTCGAAGCAGCGGTAACCGTCCCCGTACCAGCGGATCTCGCCTTCGCGGTGTCCCAGACCACCACGCCGGTCCGGCACCGCTGGGACCCGTTCATCCGGGCACAGCACTTCGTCGACGGGGCCACCCGCCCCGGCAAGGGCGTCCGCACCTTCACCCGGTCCCGGCACGGCCTGACGATGATCAGCGAGTACGTCTCGTACGCTCCGCCGACCAACGTCGGCATGAAAATGGTGCGTGGTCCCTGGTTCTTCGAGATGTTCGCCGGCGGCTGGCGGTTCGCCCCGGCGGCCGAGCCCGGTCACACGGTGGCGACCTGGCGGTACAGCTTCCGCTGCCGGCCGGCACCCCTGCGCCCGGTCGCCGACCGGATCGGGTTGTGGCTGCTGGGCCGCGACATCCGCCGTCGCATCGCCGGCTACGCGGCCGGTTGCGCCGATCCGGAGGTTGTCGCCGCCGCCCGCCGGTCACTGTCCGACTGATCCCGGTCGACTCTCAGCGCCTCGGGGCCCGCCGCAGCGTGAGGGCCGGACCCCGGGTACGGGGTCCGGCCCTCACGCTGAGCGTGGAGGTGTTCCGGGTCAGCTGTTCCAGTGCTGGGCGACGAGTTCGGCAGCCTGGGTCTCCCACTGGGCGTAGTGGTCGGGGTAGGCCGACACCTGCACCGTCTGGGCTGCCTCGGTCAACGGCATGTCCTGCCAGCCGTCGACGGCCTTCAACCCGTTGAGGAACGCGGTGGTGGAGTACTCGACGTCGGTGATCTGCTCGACGGTGCCCCAGCCCGACGACGGCCGCTGCTGGAACAGGCCCTGCGAGTCGTGGTCGTTACGGTCACCGAGGTGGCCGAGGTTCTCCAGCTTCGACTCCTGCAGGGCGGTGGCGATGGCGACCACGGCGGCGCGTTCGTCCATGCCGGCCTTCTTCGTGGCGGCGATGATGCCCTTGACGTTGTCGGTCTGCTCGTCGGACAGGGTGATGCGGGACTGCTCGCCCTGCACACCGTGCGGGATCAGCTTGCTCGTGTCGACGCTGCCGCTACCGCTGGTGGCGGTGACCGGCGTGGTGGTCGCCGATGCGGCGGCGGTCGAGGCGGCCTGTACGCCGGGGGTGTGCTGGGCGGCCAGGGCCGGGGCGGCGATCGCGCCACCGGCCAGGGTGAGACCGGCGATGCCCAGGGCGGCGGTGCGCAGGCTGGTGGTCAGGGTACGGCTGATGATCGTGGTCATGGGGGGTCCACCTTCCGTTTTCCGAGGGGGCACACCCGTCACCCGGCCCCCGAACGTGCGGGGCGGGTGGTGCGTGGGGTGTGCGGTAAACGGTCATCCGGGTGGTACGGGGACGCCACGGCGGCTACCCGCCCGCGCTGGCGGCTCTCCGCCGGCTCCACGGGCTTCCCGCCGGTCTCGGCGGGGCGGGCCTTCCGTGCGTCGCGACCATGTACAACCACGCCCGCCGACGGATCATTCCGGGTCGCCGGCCCGCTCGGCGGGCCACTGCCGGCGGGCCACTGCGTCAATAGCCGGCTCAGCGGCTCACTGCGCCACAGCGGCCCACAGCGGCCCACATGTCACTGCCGGTGACGAGCCGGGCAACGGATACCGCGCCGAACGATATTCCTCAGAGGTATGAATATTCCTCACAGGAATACCGCGCTACGGCGTTACCGGTCCGCAGTGCCCGTCCGCAGTGCCCGTCCGCAGCACCGACGCGCGGTACCGATCCGCGAACCACGCACAACGGACCGACACGCACAACGGACCGACCGAGTGGATCACCCGGCAGGTCAGGCCCACGGATCGAAGGGGATACCGCCCGGTTTCGTCCTGTTCAGCAGGTTTCGGAACCGATCGTCCTGATCGGTGATCTTGATGCTGGCGGAGCCGAAGTTGGCGGCCATCAGCCGGTCCCGCAGCGCGGTGCTGGGCCAACCGTTCCAGTCGACGATCGGCGGGTACCGCCAGGTGCCGTAGTGGTTCTCCGGCGGGTCGTCGTTGCTGTTGGCCAACCGGAAGTTGTGCGAACCGAAGGCGCCTTCCTTGTGGTAGACGACCTTCGGATGGGTGCCGTCGAAGCGCACCGAGGAGCGCGGATAGGTCTGCACCTCGCCGTGCACCGTACGGGACACGAAGTCGACCTGGTGCGCGGCCTGGTTGACCCAGGAGACGACGTGCTCCCAGTCGTGCCGGTGACCGCAGCAGCCCTGCACGGTCTGGTCCTTCTCGAAGTAGCTCGCGTACACGATGGCGCACCAGCCGTTGTTGCACTTCGACCGGGCGTACGTCTGGGTGCGGTCGAGATCCTCCCGGTCCCGACAGTTGCCGTTGACCGCGCCGGTGGTGTTCAGCCCGCCGTTGAGGGTGCCGTCGGGGGCGATCGCCGCCACGGGGTAGCACCCGTCCCCGTCGTAGTCGTACGCCGGCGAGAAGGTCAGCTCGTAGCCGCCGGCGGACTGGGGCAGGTTGGGCAGGTTGGCCGCCAGTGCGGCGGTGGCCGGGGCGATCACCAGCACTGTGGACAAGGCGGCGGCCCCGATCCAGTTCCGGCGGCGAACCACCGTACGGGACGGGGCGGTGACGTGACGCAAGGCGGCCTCCCTGGACGACCGAGGTGACCAGATTAGTGTGGTCGACGTCGATATCCAAGGAGTTGACTATCGATGGCCGTACGGTGGACGGCTGAGCTACTGCTCAGCCTGGACGCGACGCCGCCCGGTCGCTGTGACCGAGGCTGAGGTCGGGCGCGATGCGGTCCCGGACCAGTCGCTTCAGCTCCGGGATGTCCGGGAAGCCGGTCTCCGCACGCGACCAGATCGTCTCGCCGTCGAGCCGGACCTCGAAGATCCCGCCGGTACCCGGCACCAGGGCCACCTCGCCGAGTCGCAGCGCGAAGGTGGTGAGCAGCTCCTGTGCCGTCCACGCCGCCCGCAGCATCCAGCGACACTGCGTGCAGTACTCGATCTCCAGCCGGGGCTGTTTCGTGGTGGTCACCAACCGAGTATGCCTGCGCCGACCACCGGGGCGGCAAACTTGTCGCCATGGGCGACGACCGCGATCACCTCGACGACCTCGACCTCGACCGGGCGCTCGATTCGGTCGGCCCCCGGCTGCGGGCGCTGCGCAGGCAGCGCGGCACGACGCTCGCCGAACTGTCGGCCGCCACTGGCATTTCGGTGAGCACCCTGTCCCGGCTGGAGTCCGGTGCCCGCCGCCCCACCCTCGAACTGCTGCTGCCCCTCGCCCGGGCCCACGGAGTGAGCCTGGACGAGCTGGTCGACGCGCCGCCGACCGGCGACCCACGCATCCACCTGCGCCCGGTCACCCGACATGGGATGACCGTCCTTCCGCTCACCCAGCGGGCGGGCGGCATCCAGGCGTACAAGCTGATCATCCCGCCGCGCAGCCCACGCCGGGTGCCGGAGCTGAAGACCCACGAAGGCTACGAATGGCTGTACGTCCTCGACGGGCGGCTGCGCGTCCTGCTCGGCGAGCACGACCTGGTCCTCTCCCCCGGTGAGGCGGCGGAGTTCGACACCCGGGTGCCGCACTGGTTCGGCGCGGTCGGCGACGAGCCGGTCGAGTTCCTCAGCCTCTTCGGGCAGCAGGGTGAACGCGCCCACCTGCGGGCCCGCCCCCGGGCCAGAGCGGGATCCGGGGAGAGTCCCCGGTCCAGCGGCGGGTCCGGGGAGGGCGGGACGCCCTGAACCGCGTACGCACCTGGGCCGCGCTCGGCTTCGTCTGCGTCGCGGTCGGACTGTCGACCGCGATGGCTTCGCCGTACCTGACCCTGTTCCTCGACGACGCGGTCCGGGCCAGCGCCGGGCAGATCGCGCTGTGCCTGGTCGCCGCCCCGGTGTCGGCGGTGGTGATCGCCACCGTGGTCGGGCGGCTGTCCGACCGGCTGACGAGCCGCCGGTGGCTGCTCGTCGCCGCCGCATCGGCCGGGTGCCTGTCCAGCGCGCTCACCTCGGTCGTACGGGACTTCCCGGTCTTTCTGCTCATCACGGTCACGCTGACCGCGTCGGCGCAGGTGCTGGTCCCGCAGATGTTCGCCTACGCCCGGGAGGCGCTGGCCGACTCCGCGCGGATCGCGATGGCGATGAGCACGTTCCGTACGCTGTTCTCCATCGCCTGGGTGGCCGGCCCGCCGCTGGCGTCGCTGCTGCTCACCACCGGCGGGTTCCGGCTCACCTACGCCGCGTCCGCCCTGGTGTACGCCGTCGCCGCCGTCGCCGTCCTACTCGCCTTGCGGCACCGTCGTCGCCCGGACGCCGGCGGGGCGTCGGACACCCACCGGTACGGGGCGGACGCCCCCCGCCGGACCATCTGGTTGAGCGTCGCCGCGTTCGTGCTGACCTGGGCCGCCAGCAACCTCGCCATCCAGGCGCTGCCGCTGCACGTCACCCGGGACCTGGGGGCCGGTGTCGGGGCCGCCGGGCTGCTGCTGGGCCTGTGCGCCGGCCTGGAGATCCCGCTGATCCTCGGCTTCGGCTGGCTGTCCACCCGGCTCCCGGTGCACCGGCTGCTGCTCGTCGGAGCCGGCTGCGGAGCGGCGTACATGACGGTCGTCGCCGTCTCGGACCAGGTGTGGCCGCTGCTGGTCGGGCAGCTGCTCAACGCGGCGTCGATCGCCGCGCTCGGCGGTCTCGGCATCACCTACATGCAGGACATGCTGCCCCGGCACCAGGGGCGGGCCTCGACCCTCTACTCGAACGCCATCCCCACCGGGGCGCTGCTCGCCGGCCCGGTCCTCGGCGCCGCCCAGCACACTGGCTACCGGATGCCGTACGCGGTCGGTGCCCTGCTCTACGTGGGAACGCTCGGATTGCTGCTGCTCGCCCGCCGCCGGCCCGACCCGGCAGTACCCGTCACCCAGTGAGGCGTCAGGCCGGGGACGACGTCAGCCCGGGGACGACGACGTCAGTTCGCGTACGTGGCGAGCAGTTGCAGCCGTTCGGCGTCGGCGCTGCCCGGCGCGGCCGTGTAGACGATCAGGATCGGCCCGGAGCGCCCCGGCGGGGTGTAGGCGTCCCAGTCCAGCCGCAGGTCACCGACCAGCGGATGTGGGAACGTCTTGCTGCCGCTGACCGACTCGCGTACGTCGTGGCGGGCCCAGAGCTGGCGGAACTCGTCGCTGCGGATACTGAGCGTGCCGACGATCTCCCGGGCGCGCGGGTGCTCCGGGTCGGCGGCGACCGCCGCCCGCAGGAAGCCCAGATAGTCCAGCACGGTCTCCTCCCAGCCGAGGCAGCGGCCGTGCGCCTGCGCATGGTCGAACATGTCGATCAGCGCGTTGGTCGGCCCGATGCCCGGGTAGAGGGCGGCGGCCATGGCGTTCCAGGCGAGCAGATCCAGGTGGCGGCTGACCACCACGGCCGGGGTGTGCAGGCTGTGCAGCAGCCGGCGGGTGCTCTCCGGCACGGTCACCCGGGTGGGTCGGCGCGGGGCCGGCGGCTGCTGCGCCCGGCGGGCCAGGGCCCGCAGGTGCCGGGTCTCCTCGGCGTTGAGCGCCAGGGCGCGGGCGATGCCGGTCAGTACGTCGTCGGAGGGCCGGACGTCGCGCCCCTGCTCCAGCCGCTGGTAGTAGTCGGTGCTCACCCCGGCGAGCAGCGCCAGCTCCTCGCGGCGCAGCCCGGCGACCCGACGGCGTGGGCCGGGGGCCAGTCCGATCTCCTCCGGCCGCAGCCGGGAACGTCGGTTGCGTAGGAAGTCGGCCAGTTCGCGGGCGTAGACGGTGCTCGTCACACCATCGAGTGTGCCGGTCGACGCACCCCGCAGGGTAGGTCCCGTGGTCCCAGGTTGGTCAGGTCTGCCCGGCGGCGCGTCCGGCCACCTAGCGTCGGCGGTCATGCAGGACATACGGAACTGGACCGCAGAGCAGATCCCCGACCAGCATGGCCGCCGCGCGGTGGTGACCGGCGCGAACTCCGGTGTGGGGCGGGTGACCGCGCTGGAGCTGGCCCGGCACGGGGCCGCCGTCGTGCTGGCGGTACGTAACGTGCCGGACGGCGAGGAGGCGGCCGGCGTGATCCGGCGCGAGGTGCCGGGCGCCGACGTCGAGGTACGGCGACTCGACCTGGCGTCACTCGACTCGATCCGGTCCTTCGCCGCCGACTTCACCGGCGGGCTCGACCTGCTGGTCAACAACGCCGGGCTGGTGCTGACCGGCCCGCGACCGCCGCTGACCGTCGATGGGTTCGACCTGCAGGTGGGCACCAACGCGCTCGGGCCGTACGCGCTGACCGGGCTGCTGCTGGACCGGTTGGCCGCCGGGAAGGAGCCCCGGGTGGTGACCGTGTCGTCGATCGTGCACAAGCAGCGCAACCTGGACCTGAACGACCTGATGATGGAGCGTTCCTACACCGGCAACCGGGCGTACGCGTTGTCGAAGCTGGTCGGCACGATCCTCGGCCTGGAGCTGGACCGGCGGCTGCGGGCCGGCGGGTCGCCGGTGGTCAGCGTGCTGGCCCACCCCGGCATGACCCGTACCAACCTGACTCCGCGCGCGATGGCCGACCGGGGCCGGCTGATGCGCGCTGGCGGCCGGTTGCTGTCGCTGATGGTCAGCGGGGTCGAGTCCGGGGCCCGGCCCCAGCTGTACGCGGCGACCGCTCCCGGCGTGCGGGGTGGGCAGTTCTTCGGGCCGGGCGGGTTCCAGGAGATCCGTGGCCCGGTCACCGAGGTGCGGGCCAGCGCCCAGGCCCGGGATCCGGGCAACGGCCGCCGGATGTGGGCGGCGGCAGCCCGGCTCACCGGCGTCGCGTACCTCTGACGCGGCGCGGCGCGCACGTCACGGCGGCGCCGCCGGCCGGGACGCCGGTGCCGGCAGCCGCAGTTCACCACGCGGGCCAGTCGGTCGGCTCAGTCGAGGTCGAGCAGGTCCCTGATGTCGGCGGCGGACAGTTGCGCGGAGGCGAACTCGCCCCCGTCGAGCACACTGCTGAACAGCTCGGCCTTGCGCTGCTTCAACGCCATGACCTTCTCCTCGATGGTGTCCTTGGCGACCATCCGGTAGACCATGACGTTCGACGTCTGGCCGATCCGGTGAACGCGGTCGACGGCCTGGGCCTCCGTCGCCGGGTTCCACCACGGGTCGAGCAGGATGCAGTAGTCGGCCTCGGTCAGGTTGAGACCGAAACCGCCCGCTTTGAGGCTGATCAGGAAGACGTCGACGTCGCCACGTTTGAACTCGGCGATCACGGCGGCCCGACTGGTGGTCGACCCGTCGAGGTAGCCGCAGCGGACGCCGGCGGCGACGAGCCGGTCACGCGCCGCGCCGAGGAACCGGGTGAACTGACTGAACACCAGCGTACGGTGGCCTTCGGCGACCAGGTTGGTGATCTGGTCGGCCAGCACGTCCAGTTTGGTCGACGGAACACCCTCGTGTCTCGGGTCGACCAGGGCGACGTCGAGACTGGCCTGGCGCAGCAACGTCAACGACCGGAAGATCTCGAACCGGTTCTTCTCCAGGTCCCCGAGCAGGCCGAGGACCTTCTGCCGTTCCCGCTGCAGATAGGCCTGGTAGATCCGGCGATGTTTGCGGTCGAGGTCGAGCTCCAGCACCTGTTCCTGCTTTTCCGGCAGGTCGGCGGCGACGTCGGCCTTGCGGCGACGCAACATCAGCGGCCGGATGCGGCGGCGCAGCTGGGCGAGCCGGTCACCGTCGCGGTCCCGCTCGATCGGCCCGCGGTAGTAGTCGGTGAACCGGTCCAGCCGGGGGAACAACCCGGGGGCGGTGATCGAGCAGAGCGCCCAGAGTTCGAGCAGGTTGTTCTCCATCGGCGTACCGGTGATGGCCAGCTTGAACGGCGCGGTCAGCTGCTTGGCGCAGCGGTGGCTCTGCGACTGGTGGTTCTTGACGAACTGGGCCTCGTCGAGGATCAACCCGGCCCAGTCGAGCGCCTGGTAGTCGTCGAACTCCAGCCGCAGCAGCGTGTACGAGGTGACGACGATGTCTGCCCCGGTGGCCGCCTCGGCGAGAGCCACGCCGCGCCGTGCCGAGGTCTGGGTGACCGCCCGTACGGTCAGGTCCGGGGTGAACCGCGCGGCCTCGGCGACCCAGTTGTGGATGACGCTGGCGGGGGCGACGACGAGGAACGGTACGTCGGCGCGGGCGTGCCGGATCAGGGCCAGCGTCTGCAGGGTCTTACCGAGACCCATGTCATCGGCGAGGATGCCGCCGAGCTGGTGCTCCCGCAGGGCGGCGAGCCAGCGGAACCCGTCGAGCTGGTACGGGCGCAGCTCCGCCCGTACCTGCGAGGGAACCTGGTGGTCGACGGCGGCGCCGGCGGTGGCCAGCTCGCGGACCGCGCGCTGCCAGGCGGCGGCCTGGCCGGTGATCTCCCCCAGTTCGGCCAGTTCGGCCCAGAGGCCGGCCTGGAACCGGCCGACGCGCAGCACGCCCGGCGGCCGGTCCTCCAGTGCCCGCGATTCGTCGATCAGCTCGCGGAGCTGGGCGAACTCGGGGCGGTCGAGGCTGAAGTACGTGCCGCTGGGCAGGATGAGGTACTGCCGGTCCTGCGCCAGCGCGGTGAACAGCTGATCGAAGATGACCTGTTCGCCGCCGACGCTGACCTGCACTGACAGGTCGAACCAGTCGTGTTCGCCGGGATGGTCGGTGCCGGCGAACCGAATGACCGGCGTCTCGTCGGATTCCCGGTAGTCCGGTACAGGCTCCGCTGCCGATTCGACCACCTCGACGCCGTCGAGGTCGGCGAGCCGGGGCAGGACCTCGCTGAGGAACCGGATCATGGCGTCGCCGGTGAGCGTGGTCAGGGCGGCGAGTCGCGGGCCGTTCGGAGTCGACTCGATCGCCTCCGGTACCGCTTTGGCCGTCGCCTCGGTGACCTGGTCGACGACGGCGTCACGGGGGTCGGCGTGCCCACGTGAGTCGGCGTGCCCGCGCGGACCGGTGGCCCACAGCGGCTCGGTCTGCCGGTGCGCGCCGACCGCGCGGACCCACTGCCAGTGGATCGACAACGCCTGTCCCGGCATCGGTGTCATGGCCAGGGTCAGGGTGGGAGGCAGCACCGGTGGCAGGTGCACCGCCGGTCCGGCGGCGACGACCTCGACCTGTTTGAGCAGCTCCGGGTAGAACCGTTCGAGAAACCGTGCCTCGTCGGCCGCCGGGACGCGGATCGCGGGACCGGCCAGGGCCTTCGCCGCCGCCGACACCGCGCCGGACAGGGGCGCCAGCCGCAGCACCCGGTCCCGGGGCTGCGGCTCGACGCCGCCGCGCTCGGCCCACCAGGCGATCCCGTGCGCCGGTCGGCCGACGAAGACAGAGAACTCGGCGGCGACGGGTACGCCGTCGGCCAGCAGCACCGGCTGCACGATCAGCTCGTCGTCGGCGCGGTCGACCTGCACCGACAGCCGGGCCGGCCGCCGGCCGACGACCACCGGCCGGCCGTACTTGCCGGGTTGGACCAGCGGTAGCCCGGCGTCGTCGGCCTCGGCCAACAGGTCCCAGATCCGCCGGCTCTGAAACGCCTCCAGGATGATCACCGCCGGGGCGCCGTAGTAGCCGTACCGGTCGGTGTCCACCGTCGACAGTTTCAGGATCTCACCGAGCAGCTGGCGGTGCCGTTTGGACTCCGGCGACCGGCCGTAGCTGGCGTACTGCACGTTCGACCAACTGATGCCGGAGCGGACCCAGCCGTTCTGGCCGGGTACGACCGGACGCAGCGCGATGCGTCCGGCGGGCCCGCCGGCGCCGGCCGCGCCCGGTTTGACCAGCTCGAACTGCAGGCCGACGGTGGCCCGGGCCGGCGCGGCGGTGACGACCGGGGCGACGTCGGAGACCAGCGCCGACAGGCTCTTCTCCCAGTCCGCCGTCGGCGCGTCCGGTGCCTGCCGCTGCTGCGGGACCGTCGGCGCGGCACCGACGACGGCCTGCAGCACCAGCGCGTACGGGTGGCCGCAGGACCTCTCGCCGCAGGAGCAGGCACCGTCGACCGTGGCGACGAGGCCGTCGGGGTCGGTGGTGACCGCCGCCGTCACGGTGCCCCCGCGACCAGGGTCCAGTCGGCCCTGGGCGTGCCCGGTCGTCGGATCCCAGCGGGCGTCGGTCAACTCGCCGTCCGCGAGTTGCGCACGGGCGCGCAGGAACGCCCGTACGCCGACGATCTCGCACAGCGCCGCTTCTTCGACGGTGAGTTCCAGCTTCGCCACTGTTCGTCGTCTCCCGAATAGGCCGCGTCGCGACGTAGGTTAGCCGGGTGTCAGCGCAACGATTGATCGCCGGTCCCGGTGACGCGCCGTGACCCGTACCGATTCGGCAGCCCGGGTGGTGGCCGCGCCGGCCGCGCGCGTCTACGCCGCCTTGGTCGACCCGGACGCGCTCACCGTGTGGCTGCCGCCGCAGGGGATGACCGGCCGGTTCGAGCGGTTCGACGCCCGGCCCGGTGGCGGGTACCGGCTGGTCCTGACCTACGCCGACGCGACGACCGCGCCGGGCAAGGCCACCGCCGACTCCGACATCGTCGAGGCTCGCTTCGTCGACATCGTCCCCGGCGTACGGGTCGTGCAGGCCGTCGACTTCGTCGCCGACGATCCGGCGTACGCCGGCACGATGACGATGACCTGGGAAGTGACCGCCGTCGACGGCGGCACCCGGGTGGCGATCCGCGCCGAGGACGTACCGGCCGGCATCAGCGCGGCGTACCACACCGCCGGCCTCGCCTCCTCGCTGGCGAACCTCGCCACGTACGTCGAGCGGTAGCCTGCGCCGGCTCCGCTGCGGCTACTTCGGATTGCCGAGCGGCGCACGGGTTGATCAAGCCGGATGGCTGGCCGCCGGGATGGCGTATTGATGGATATAGTCATCAAGCTCCAGAAACCCGAGAAGGGCCTGCCTCATCCCCTCCATGTCGGGGCCACCTGTGCTGCACGATGCGACCTGAACCCTCTCGGCCACCTCCACTAGGCCGGTGAGCTGGGCAACCGTATGTCCGGTCGCCCAGGCAATCGTGACGATGTCCGGCATCTTTGCCACCTGCTCGCCGACGATGATGCGCGACAGCGCAGTCGCCAGCTCATCCGCCTGGGCGTGACACACCAACTCGCTGGCGTTCTGCCGAATCTCCCGCAGCTCGATCTCCCGCACCCAACGTTTGTAACCCGTCGAGCTCGATCCGCGGCCCGGCGGCACGCGGTGGTGGGAGACTTGTGGCAGCATCCGTCAGGAGGTGAGTCTGCCGATGAGCGTTGCCGCACTTGATCACCCCGAGCCGTGGACCGAGTCCGAGTACTTCGCGCTCGGGGAGACCCGAAACCGGATCGAGTTGATCGACGGAGGACTGTGGGTGAGCCCCGCACCGAACAGGCCACATCAGGACATCTCGTTCCTCCTCCTGACCGCGATCCGGCCGGCCGCGCGGTCGGCGGGTCTGCGCGCACACGAGGCGGTGAACGTACGACTGGCCGCCAACCGGATCGTGATCCCGGACCTGGTGGTGGCGAAGGTCGGGCGACTCGGCGGCGTCGCCGACGCACACGAGGTCGTCCTGGCCGGCGAGATCACCTCGCCGAGCAGTGTCGCCACCGACCGCGTACAGAAGATGCAGTTCTACGCGGCCGCGCGGATCGGCTGGTACCTGCTCGTCGAGCCCGACATGGTCGAGTACGAAGCACTTACGCTGCGACTGTTCCGGCTTGAGGGCGAGCACTACGTCGAGCATGCGGTTGCCGCAGACGGGCAGCGGCTGACCTCCGACCTTCCGTTCCCCATCGACATCACGACCGACGCCCTACTCGACTTCTAGCGCCGCTCAGGTGACCCGGTCAGTCATCGGCGCAGCGTGTCGAAGCTGAGGCAGATATCCGCAGGTACGCCCGGCACCGACGCCACCTCGGATTGGCGCCAGCTCGGTCCGACCGCGTCGGTCGCCACCCGCTGCCAGAACGGCTGCGCTCCTGGGTTGTACGCCTGGAATACGATCCGCCACCGGCCCGGCCATTCGGCGATGACCTGGCCAGCGGCCACACGTCCCACCCCGGTCCGCCGCAACGGCCGGACCACGAAGAAATCGTTGATCGAGGCGATCTCATCCGCCCGGCCCGCCATGACGAATCCGCCAAGCTCTCCCGCCACTGTGATCAGCCACGCCCGAGTGTCCGGATCCGCGCCGGCCAGAAAGCGGTCGAGACGGCGATTGTTGTAGGTGCCGTCCGCGTTCGGCAGGTGACGGTACGCTTCGGCGAGGTCGTACCGGTAGAGCTGCCCCAGGTTGCCGAGCACCGCACGGTGCGACCGGTCGACCGGCGTCAGGCCGACCGGCGTTAATGGAAGCTCCGGCGGGCGCATGCCGGCCCCGGTGGTCAGCGTACGGCTGACGGGGTGTGGGCGACGAAGGCGGACCAGGCGGCCGGCGCGAAGGCCAACGTGCCACCGGCCCGGTCCTTCGAATCGCGCACCAGCACCCGGCCCGGCAGATTGTCGGCGACCTCCACACAGTTGCCACCGTTCGGGCTGCTGCGGCTCGACTTGCGCCAGATCGGCTCACTCGTTTTCATCGATCATCCTCACGTTCAGATCGCGGTGCGGCCCCGGAGAGCTGGGCCCGGATCCGAGCCTGCCAGGCGCCGAACCGGTCACGCAATGCGGCCACATCGTTGGCGTCGAGCCCGTAGTCGATGAAGTCCTGGTCATCGAACCGTGCGATCGAGCCGAGCATCTGTGCGAAGAGCTGCTGGTCGAAGCCAGCATCTGCGGCTGTCGCAAGTGCGCAGAGCTCGTCATGGGTGTACCGGCCACGTGTTACGGCGGCGTCGATGTCGAGGAAGTCGCGTGCTGCCGCGCGGTTGTAGAGCGCGTCCATCTTGCCTGCCATCACATCGTCAGGGTGGAGCACCGGGCCGATCTGCATCTCAACGGGCGGTTGCGCGCGCCAGTTCGCGACAAGTTCGACGCGGTGCTGCTCGCCCGGGGCATCGCCGTGACTGATGTGCAGTCGAGCGAAAGTGTCCAGCCGAAGATCGACGGTGACGTTGAATCCTTCGGCTTCGTAGGCAGCGATGAGGACGTCAACAGCTTGGGGAAAGTCGGCGCGACGCTGCCAGTCGGAAAAGAGATCGACGTCTTCACTCGGCCGATCGAGGATCCCATGCGCTGCCACCGCATGGCCGCCGGCCAACGCGAAGCCGAAGGGTCCGCCCGCTCGCAGACCGATTTCAGCCAGTTGTCGATGGAGTGGGTGAGTCTCGTGCGGCACTACGCGGCGGCCTGCCGCGCATGCGCGAGAACCTGGTGCTTGGACTCCCACACCTGCCGGACCTGTGGAGGCAGGACCAGCGTAGGCCAGATGCGGACCAGCGTCGGGCCGTCCAGCCATTGAATAAGGTCATCCACTGTCGTCGCTTCGCGGAGCACTGTCTCGTACATGCTGGCGAGCCTGCGAGGGTTGGCCAGGTCGTACTGCGCCCGCCCCGACCAGTCCAGACTTCTACTCAACGTGACCTGCCCACTGACCGGGCCATGGAGATCGTCCAGGTTCTCGCTGACCACGTACGGACGCTGGTCGGCGTAACGCGACCCGCTTGGTGCGCCACGCCCCGCCCTGCCGAACTCGTCCACGTCCCAGTCCCCGATCCTGGCCAACACATCGTCAACTACCACGAATCATAACGACGGCGGGCTCGGCTCACCGCCAGCGCGCCGTCAGCCCACGCTGCCACACCAGCATTGTCCCGCCACCGGTCACTCGATGGTGTCCGACCGGCTCGCCCGCTGATGAGATGGGGGCGAGCCGGTCGGCTGAGCGCACATGCCCGAGGGCGGGTGGGGCGGCGTTGGGGGTGGGTCAGCGTACGGCTGACGGGGTGTGGGCGACGAAGGCGGACCAGGCGGCCGGCGCGAAGGCCAACGTGCCACCGGCCCGGTCCTTCGAATCGCGCACCAGCACCCGGCCCGGCAGATTGTCGGCCACCTCCACGCAGTCGCCGCCGTTCGGACTGCTGCGGCTGGACTTACGCCAGATCGGCTCACTCGTGCTCATCGATCATCCTCCCGATCAGATCGCGGCTCTGGCTGACGGTGAGCGCCAGTCCCGACACAGCATCCCACGACTGTTCCAGGTCGAGCACGTCCTGAGCCTCGGTGACGATCCGGCCACCGAGATGGTCGTCGAGGTAGCCGATCCGCCGGTCGTTGGGGAGCACGGCGACGACGAACGCGCCGGCCAGCCCGACGTGCATGCCGACGTCGGCGGGGAGCACCCGGATCTGCACATCCGAGCGGTGGCCGATGTCGACCAGGTGCTCCAGCTGATCCTTCATGAAGGCGCCCGGCTGGCGCAGCACCGCCTCGGCGATGATCGAGGTGAACTGGATGTCCTCGTCGCGGTCCAGCGTGGCCGACTGGCGTTCCAGTCGGACGGCGATCGCCTCGTCGAGCCGCCGCCGGGTGCGGGTGCCGGCGGTGAGGACGGCGCGGGCGTACGCCTCGGTCTGCAGCAGCCCCGGGATCACCAGCGGCTGGAACGAGCGCAGCACCAGCGCGCGGCGCTCACTCTCCAGCCAGGAGCGCAGCCACAGGGCCTGCGCGTCCTCCCGGGCGGTCCGGGACAGCCGCTGGATCTGGTTGCCGGTCTCGTAGATGCGGTCGAGGTCGACGGCGGTGTCCGGCAGCGGGATCGACTTGCCGGTCTCGAACGCGCCGATGAGGGAATTGCTGACCCGGATGGCCTCACCCACCTGAGCCTGGGTCAGGTTGCGCTTGAGGCGCTCACTGCGTAACAGATCTTGAAGCTCGCTCATCTCCTGGCCTCCATTGGAATCCATTGGTACGCGCTGGAATGGCTGACGCATGGCAATCGGTGAACTGAGTATTCCGTGTCGAGGTCGCACAGTCCAGGGTGGAAATCACCAGAGGCGCTTCGACGGCGGCAAGGGAGACCACGTGGTACGCAACGACGGGATCGGCGGCACACCCCGCCTCGCCCGCTACACCTCGATCGGCACGCCGCCCGGCGGAGAAAAGGATCATGATCCGACGCCGAACCGACCGCCACTTCCCCGGCGGAATCCCGGCGAGACCGACCTCGAACACGATCCACGGTTCCGGCTGGTCGGCGCACGGGCATCCGCCCCGGCACCGAAACCGGACAGCGGCCGACTGTCAGTTGATCATCCGGTGGTACGGCGCGCCCGGGAAATCGTCAGCACGCATCTGCCGAGCCGACTCGCCGAATGCCGGGTGTGCAATTCCGCCGCACTCTGCGAGCCGTTCACGAAGGCGCTCGCGGTGCTGCTCCGGCACGATCCGGGAAAGGCCCGGCGGGTGATGGCCGTGCTCTATCTCGCCGGCCTGTGGCCTCCGGTGACCCCCGACGATGAAGCCGATGGGAATGGGGATGGTGACGATGTCGCGTAACGAACTGCTCCGTGTCGGCGACACGCTGCGCCTCGGCAAGGCCGACTGGGTGTACGCCGACCGGTCGATGATCGTCCGGGTCGCCGACATCCGCTACGGCCTCGACCAGGAGCACTCGCAGGTCGTCGGGATCATCGGCACCGTCGTCGCCGGTGGCCGGGACGGCCGGATGGTGGCGATCGCCGTCTACAAGACCGCGCTGACCCGCCCCGGTGTCGTCGAGCGCCCCCGCCCCGTCAACGGCGTTGACCACTACAATGAGGCGCATGAGCGCTGAGGCCGTCGGCATGCACATGCCTGCCGTTGTCACGCTCGACGACGCGGCCGCGATGAACTCCGCCGACCCGAACGGCCACCGCTACGAGACCAGCCCTGAAGGGGTCCTGTCGGTCATGCCCCCACCCGACTCTGAGCACGCGGTGACCGCTAGCCGGCTGTGCGCCTGGTTCATCATGGCGGGTTGGCCGGCCGAGCAGGTGCTGCAGGCGGCGGGGGTTCGGATCCCCGGGCCGGACGGAGACGGTGGCAGAATCCCGGACATCAGCGTCTGGCAGAAGCCCCCGCCGAAAAGCGTCTGGTCGGCGGCGATCGACATCGCGCTCGTGATCGAGATCGTCTCGCCCGGCTCGGAAGGCATCGACGCGGTGACGAAGGTCCGAGAGTACGCGGCGGCGGGCATCCCGCAGTACTGGGTTGTCGACCGGGACGGTGCGCAGACCGTCGCCCTGCACCGGCTCACCGCGTACGGCACCTACCAGGAGAGCGCCAAGATGCCGCTGGCCTGGCTGCTGCAGACGTCCCCGGCCGACCACCTCGGCTGAGAGCGACGGGTCAGGAGCGGTCCATCATCCGCATCGCCATGGTGGGCGCGTCGGCCATCACCGACGTCGGGTTCGACACCCCACCGGTGGCCCAGACCTTCGAGCGGGCGATGTGCACCCCCGGGTACAGCTCGACGACGTCGGTGGGCTGCAACGGCCGGGCCTGGCGTTTGACCGTACGGCGCTCCTCGTCGTCGGTCGAGCCACCCGGCCGTACGCCGGTGCCGTTGGTGCTGATGTCCTGCAGCACCAGCTCCTTGCCGTGCAGCTCGAACCGGACATGGCTGCGGCTGATCCAGCGCCGCGCCTCCTCGGTGAGCCACTGGCCGAGCATGATGCCCTCGCCGCGCTCGGGTGCCCGGCCGACCACCACCGGATGGTCGGCGGAGACCACGAACCGCTGCCGGACCATGCCGTCGATGCGGATCGACAGCACCTCGGCCGGTGGGCGGGCCCCCGCCTCGGTGAGCCGCTCCCCGTGCCGGGGGCAGGTCGGCTGCCCGGTACGCAGCGTCGGCGGCGGCTGCCCGCCGGGGCGGCCGACCCGCATCCGCCCGAACAGGGCGCACTCCGGGTCGGGGCAGCTCCAGAGCCGGACCAGCAGTTGCGCGCCGGCCGGCGACGGCTCCGCGACCGCCGGGGCGGTGTCGCCGCCGACGCGGGCGGTCAGCACCGGACCACCGTGGCCGGGCAGCGGGGCGAGCAGCCGGCCGGGCTGGCCCAACCACTGGTAGCGCCCGCGCAGCCCGTCGAAGCGGTTGCGGCTGAGCACCGGCAGGCCGAGCAGTTCGGCGACCTCCAGGACCCGGTCGGCGGGCTCGGCGAGCACCTCCACCAGCCCGTCGTCGGCCCATCGGCGGGCGACCATCCGCTCGTTGGAGGTCAGATCGGCGTCGGAGAGCAGACCCCGGTGCACGACGACGTAGACCGGGACGTTCTCCTCGGCGACGCTGCGGCCGAGGGCGTCGATGAGTTGCCCGAGCCGCAGCATGTTGGCCGGACGGCCGTTGTCGAAGTCGGCGTACCGCACGACCTCGGCCAGGTCCACGACGGCGCGTGCGGTCGCCGGGTCGGTGCTCAACCGGCGCTCGATCGCGTCGAGCACCTTGCTGACCTCGAATCTCACCGCGTACCTCCCCGTTCCCCGTTCAGCCCTGCGCGGCGACGATCTCGTCGATGCGGCGGGCCAACTCTATGTCGAGGGCCGTGGTGCCGTGTGCCGAGTGGGTGCTGCAGCGGAAGGTCAGGGTCCGCCACCGGATGTCGATGTCCGGGTGGTGGTCCATCTCCTCGGCGGTCATCGCCACGCGGGTCACGACGGCGATCGCGTCGGGAAAGGTCGCCAACGAGACGGTACGGGTGATCGCCGTCGCGTCGCCGGACCAGTCGGTCAGCCCGGTGAGTGCGGCCTGCACCTGGGCGGTGTCGAGCACCTCTGCCATGCCGCTGACCTTACCTTCTGCCGGCCGCCGAGAGGTCAAGTCGCGGTGGCGTTGCGGGCGAGGCCCCGGGGCGAGGCCCCCGAGCGGCGGTGCCCGAGGCGGCCAGGGCAGGGGCGCCGGCAGCGGCCGGGGAGGAGCCACCCCCTGCGCCCCGGTAACGGACGGTGACGCCGCCACAGACCGAAACGGATTCCGACGGTATTCCTGTGTGGAATAATTATTCCACACAGGAATACCATCGGAACGCACTCGGTGTCCCCGGTGACGCGGTGACGCGGTGACGCGGTGACCCGGTGTCCGGGTGGCGTGCAGTCTCGCACTCAGCACAATCGACTTGCGGGTGCCGGTAGTCTGACCCGGCATCGGCCGGCGGACCCGACTGTGCGCCCTACGCATCCGGCACGCCTGCGCGCTACCAGCTGCGGCGCCACCCGCACGGCCACCACTCACGAGGGATGGAAGTTTCTATGCGCATTCGACGGTTGACGACCGCCGGCATCGGCGTCGTCGCCGCGCTCTCGCTCGCGGTCTCCGGCTGCGGCGGCACGGCTGACACCGGCTCCCCGTCCCCCGACAGCAGCGCCGAGTCGGCCGCCGACGACCGGAGCGACGCCAAGGAGGCGCTCGCCGCCGCCGTCGCGAAGAACGCCGAGGGCAGCGCCCGGCTCACCATGAGCCTGGGCACCGAGGCCGACGGCGTCCTGATGGAGATCGTCGGTGACCTCGACCCGGCCAGCGAGAAGTCCAACATCGAGATCAACCTCGGCGGCGAGGGCGAGGCGATGACGATCGTGCTGCGCCAGCTCGGTGCCGACGTCTACATGCAGCTCGGCGGGGCCGACATGGCCGAGCTCGCCGACGTGTGGATGAAGGGTGACACGTCGAAGCTGCCGGAGAACGCCGCCTTCAGCATGATGCCGACCGGCGACCCCGCCGAGATGGTGGCCAGCGTCGCCGAGGCGACGTGGAGCAGCGACACCGAGATCACCGGCACCATCGACATGACCAAGTCGGCGGAGGCCGACGCCGAACTGACGGCGGAGATGGGCGAGGCCGCGAAGGCCGTACCGTTCACCGCGACCCTCGACGCCGAGGGCCGGCTCGTCGAGATGGTCATCGACGCGGAGAGCGTGTCGTCGGAGGCCGGCGTAATCACCATCAGCTACGCGAACTTCGGTGAGCCGGTCGCCGTCGAGGTCCCGACCGGCGAGATCATCGACATGTCGGACGACATGCTGGACATCTTCGACAGCTGATCGGCAGCGTGTGCCGGCCGGTGCGGCGGTGACCACGACGGTCACCGCCGCACCGGAGCGGGTCAGCGCAGCGGGCGACCGACCGCGTGCAGGTGGCGCAGCGCCTCGGCGTACGACGCGGTCAGCCCGGCCTCGGTGTACGGCAGGCCGAGCTCCCGGCAGTAGCCGCGCACGATCGGCTGGGCGTAGCGCAGATGCGGCCGCGGCATGCTGGGGAACAGGTGGTGCTCGATCTGGTAGTTGAGCCCACCGAGCAGCACGTCGACGAACCCGCCGCCGCGCACGTTACGCGAGGTCAGCACCTGCTTGCGCAGGAAGTCCAGCTCGTCGTCCGGGCCGAAGATCGGCATCCCCTTGTGGTTCGGCGCGAACGCACAACCCATGTAGAGACCCCACAGCGCCTGGTGCAGCACGATGAAGACCACCGCCCGCAGCGGCGAGAGCACCGCGAAGACCAGACCGAGGTACGCGGCGGTGTGCACCGCCAGCAGCACCCCTTCCACGGCCCGGCGCTTCACCGGACCGTTGATCACCGCCTGGACGCTGGAGACCCGCAGCGCGAGACCTTCGAGCAGCAGCATCGGGAAGAACAGGTACGCCTGCCGGCGGGCAAGCCAGCGGCCGAAGCCCCGGGTCGCGGCGGCCTGCTCCTCGGTCCAGACCAGTGCACCCGCCCCGACGTCCGGGTCGGAGTCGACGTGGTTCGGGTTGGCGTGGTGACGGGTGTGCTTGTCCATCCACCAGCCGTAGCCGAGCCCGACCGCCAGGTTGCCCAGCAGCAGCCCGGCGGTCTCACTGGCCCGCCGGGTACGGAACATCTGCCGGTGCCCGGCGTCGTGGCCGAGGAACGCCACCTGGGTCGCGGTGACCGCGAGCGCCACGGCGGTCAGCAGCTGCCACCAGCTGTCCCCGCCGACCAGCAGCACCGCCCAGCAGGCCAGGTAGGCCCCGACGGTCAGCCCGATCCGGGCGGCGTACCAGCCGGGGCGGCGGTCGAGCAGGCCGGCCTCGGCGACCCGGCGCGACAGGTCGGCGAAGTCACTGCCCCGGCGGGGCGGGCCGGTACGGGCGGGTGCGGCAACGGTCATCGGCGGCTTCCTCATGAGCGGGGGTGGGTGGGGTGACGCAACAACGAGTCTGTACGGGCCGGCACCGCCGAGCCATCAGGCATGCCGCCGATCCGTGGTGAGGTTAACCCCCCTACCTGTGGGTCAGCTCATCCGGCCGACCGCACCGCGCAGCCGGCGCAGATCCCGCAGCCGCCGTTCGTAGGTGACCGCCAGGGTGATCAGCGCCAGGCCGCCGACGGCCAGGAAACTCCACCGGGGCAGCAGGTCCCACACCGCGACCACCTCCCGCAACGCCAGCACCGTCAGCACCACGCCGCCGATCATCACCGGCGCCTGTCGGCGGTACGCCGCTCCGGCCAGCACCACCACCAGCGCCCCGGCACCGAGCAGCAGCCGGCGGACCGGTTGCCCGTCGGCGACCAGCACCGACGCGAGGCTGGGCAGCAGCGCAGCGGTCAGGCCAGGGGCGTAGCAGATCCAGCTGGACCGCTGCGGGTGGGCTCGCAGGGTGAACCAGCCGACCGCCAGCGCGGCGAGCGCCGCCGGCAGGGTGTACGCCTCGGTCAGCGACACCTGGGTGGTCGTCAGCAGCAGCCACCAGGCACCGACCTCGCTGGCCAGCGCGGCGACGGCCAACGGCCATGCCCGCTGCACCACCGCCGGGGCCGGCGCGCCCGCCGGCTGCCCGACCGCCGCCGGCTGCCCGACCAGCGACGCGCTGCGGGTCAGCAGGGCGCGGGCACCGAGCACGACACCCCAGAGGGTGCAGATTCCGGCCGCGTACCGGGCCGAGCCGACCGTCATCAGCAGGGCCGCGCCAGCGGCGGCGTGCCCGGCGACCTCGACGCCGATCGACTCGGCCCGCCCCCGTACGCCCCCGGCGGCTGACCGGAGGGTCAGCACCGCGCCGACGGCCAGGGCCAGCGCGGCGACGGCGAGGACCGCGTACCCGCCGACCCGGGCCGGCAGGTCGGCGGCGCGCACGGCGGTCGCGGCGAGGACACCGCCGGCGACCACGGCGACGACCCCGCCGACGACCCGCACCGCGGTACGGCGACCCGCCGCGCCGATCCCGGCGGCGCAGGCCACCACGGCGGCCAGCCCGGTCAGGGTGGCGAACCGGGTGGGCAGCAGACCGGCGAGTCCGGCCCCGGCCAGCGGGGCACCGACCAGCAGGGTGACCGCCACCTGCGGCGCGGCGGTGGACCGGGCGGCGACCACCAGCCCGGCCAGCCCGGCGGTGAGACTCAACGCCGGCACCACCGGCCACGGCGTACCGGCGCTGGCCAGGGCGGCCAGCCCGGTGAGCAGGGCGACCGGGCCACCGGCCAGCACCGCGTACCGCGCCCGGTGGCCGGCCAGCGCGGCGACGGCGGCGAGCAGGGCCAGGGTGACCGCCCCGGCGGCGGGGACCGGGACCGGCAGCGCCGGGCTGAGTCCGACCCCGGCCGGTACGCCGGCCCAGCTGGCGTCCAGCCAGCGGTACGGGGTGAGCAGCAGCGCCGCCAGCACCGGCAGGGTGCTGACCGCTGCTGGCAGGGTCAGCGCTGCGGCGACGCCGGTGAGCAGCAGCCGCAGCCCGCGCAGCGACAGCCGGTCCAGGCACAGCGCGGGCACCGGGGCCGGAGCCGCTGCCGGGTCGGCCGGGCCGTTCACCGCCGGGTCGGCGGGGCCGAACCGCAGCACGCCCCGGGGGACGAGGGTCGCGGCGACGGCCAGCAGCAGCGCCCCGGCGGCGGCGTACCCGCCGGTGGACTCCCCTGGCACGTACGGCACGGCACCGGTGGCCGGGGCGACGAGGGTGGCGACGACGGTGACCGGCAGCGCCGCTCCGGCGTACCAGAGGTATCCGGGCCACCAGCGGCGGACCGCGACCAGCGCGACCGGCAGCCCGATCGCGGCCGCTGCCGCGGCGCGGGCCGGCCAGCCCGCCGGGGTGTCGAAGGTGTGCACGGCGAGCGCGACGAAGGCCGGCCAGCCGGCGACCGCGACGGCGACACCGGTACCGCCGATCGGGGCCTGCCACCAGCGGACGTCGGGCCGCCGCAGGGCGCGGCGGGCGACAGCGACGACGGCGAGCGCGGTGCCGACGACGACCGCCATGGCGGCCGTGGCGACGCCCGGTCGACCGGCACTGACCAGCAGCGCGTGGGCGGTCAGCAGGGCGGCGACGGCCGCACTGGGCAGCGCGACGACGGCGTGGCGCGACCCGGCGGCCCGCACCGCCGCAGCGGACCCGGCCACCAGGCCGGCAGCGGCGACCGCCCACCACGGCACCGGTACGGCGGCCGGCGCGGCCAGTAGTCCGACGGCGGCCCCGACGGTGAGCAGCATCGGCCGGACCACCCGGGGCAGCAGCAGGAGCAGCGCGCCGGTGACCGCGACGACGGCGAACGGCAACTGCCAGTCGCCGGGGGCGTCGACCGGTCCGGTGCCGGCCCGCCACAGCGGGCGGGCCGCCACGATGCCTTCGGCGGCGACGGTCAGGGCGGTCATCAGTACGCCGATCCCGAGCAGCCCGGTCACCAGCAGCGCACCCGCCCATGGCCCGGTACGGACCACCGCCGGTAGCCGACCGCGCAGGTACCGGCCGGCGGCGGCGAGCCCGACGGCGGTGCCGGCAACGATGGCCAGGGCCAGCGACGGCGCCGGTACGGTGCCGGCCAGGAGCACGGCGATGGTGACCGCCGGGGCCAGCCCGGCCAGGCTGATCGCCAGCAGCGCCGGTACGCCGGTGAGCCGGCCGGCGACCACCACCACGGCGGCGACGGCCAGCAGCGGCAGCCCGGCCAGGGCGGGGGCACCGGACGGGTGGCCGAGAATGGCAGCGGCCAGGGCGGCGATCCCGGCGGCGGTCAGCGCCGCCCCGACGGCCACCCAGCCGGTGACCCGCAGCGCCAGCCGGGTCGGCGGGGTGAGCGCGATCATCGCCAGAGTGCCCAGGGCGGTGCCGAGCAGCAGCAGGGTCGTGCCGGCGGCGTCGGCGCGCAGGTCGACGGCGAGCAGCGGCAGCACCGGCTGCGCGGCGAGCAGGGCGGCGAAGCGGGCGGCGGCCAGGCCGGTGAGCAGGTGGTAGCCGGCGGCGACCAGACCGGTGAGCGCGAAGGTCGCGGCGGCGTACCGGGCACCGGGCAGGTCGGCGGCGCCGAACAGGTCGACGTAGCGGGCGGCGTATCCGTCGAGCAGCACCAGCAGCAGGCCGAGTGCGGCGAACGTCTCGGCGGTGCCGCGCAGGCCGCGCCAGGCCGCCAGCAGCGGCAGGGCGAGCAGTACGGCGGTGACACCGGTCAGGATCGCGGCCCGGCCGCCGACGCCGACGCTGGCCCAGGCGACTGCGGTGAAGACGATCGCGGCGGTGCCCAGCAGCAGTCCACCGAGGATGAACAGAATGTTCTGCACCGTACGGGTGGAGGCTTCCCGCCGTACCGGCGGCGTCGACGGACCCGGCAGCGGCACCGGGCCGGCGACCGACGCCGGGAGCGGGCCGGCGGCGACCGGCCGGGCAGGCGGTACGGTCGTCGCCCGTACCGCCGCCTGGACCTGGCTGGCGAGCTGGTGCCGGCGGGTCTGCGCGGCGCGCAACTGGTGGGTCGCCGCCAGCCACGCCACCCGGGTCTGCTCGACCCGGGCGGCCAGCCCGGCGATCTCGCCGTCGAGCCGGATCACCTCGGCGGCGACCGGGTC
Source organism: Solwaraspora sp. WMMA2101 (assembly GCF_049179175.1). Lineage (NCBI taxonomy): Bacteria > Bacillati > Actinomycetota > Actinomycetes > Micromonosporales > Micromonosporaceae > Solwaraspora > Solwaraspora sp. WMMA2101. Next base: position 1,800,084 of record NZ_JBMHMA010000006.1, read on the forward strand.
GGGTGCCCGCCCGCAGCCTGGGCAGCCGGCGGTCAGATTCGCCGGCGTGCCACAGGCCGGGCACGGATAGCGGGTAGCTGCGGTACTGCTCATGACGGCATCGTCGGTGATGCCGGGATACGCGGGACAGAGTGCGGATACTCAGTCCGGCAGGTGGACGACTCAGGGACGGGTGTGTTCGAATACCCACCGTGCGTAGTCGGGGTTGCCGGCGTCGATGACGGCGACCAGGACTTCAGGAATGTCGTAGGGGTGTGCGGTGCGTAGATAGGCGATCAACGGATCGCTACGATCGATGGCGGTCTTGAACTGCACCGACCACTCCTTGGTGGTTTCCACCCGCCCCTGCCACCAATAGGTGCTGGCCAGCGGTCCACCGATCTGGGCGCAGGCGGCGAACCGACCGGCGACCGCCGAGGCGGCGAGCACCTCGGCGACCGAGCGGGCATCCACCACCGTCGTCACAACGGAGATCTGATCCACGGGGCGAACCCTACGCCCTCCGAGTGTCGGAATGGTTCTTCTCGATCCACAAATCGATCCGCGCCCACCAGTCGTAGAGCCATTCGATGCGTTCGTCCCGTCCCGTCGGAATCTGCTCCGGCGGCACCGACCAGAAGCGCATCACGATGCGCTTGTCCATCGGTAGTTCCCGCCACACATCGGCCACGGTCAGCATCCGGTCCAGGCCGGTGTGCGCGACGAAGATGACGCCCGCGTCCGGTGCCGCGTCCAGCGCCGCGAGCAGTCCACCGGGCCGGGGTGCGAGCACGTGTCGCATCGACTCGGCGCGGGCCGCCATGCCGTGCAGGCCGAGGGCGTGCAGCCGGTCGATGGCCCGACTCCGCCGGCCCGGGGTGAAGTTGCCGCCCTCGGGGAAGATGACGAAGGCGTCGTTGGCGTCCAGCCCGGTGGCCAGGTGCGCGATCTGGGTCTCGACCGGGTCACTGCGCGGGTCACCGGGGGCGATGAACCGGTTGGGCAGCCGGTTGAGCAGCACGTCGATCGCCGGATCCCACTGCAGGGTCTCCTTCAGCACGATCCGTGGCTCCCGGTCGAACCAGTTGACCAGGCCGTGGATCAGGATGAACGAGTCGCCCGGTCCGGCGTGCCGGCACACCACCAGTTCGGGCCGGCCGGGCAGCGCGGTGTCCGGGTCGGTGCCGACCACGTCGATGCTCAGCCGCAGCGCCCAGCGGGCGTGCCAGAAGAAGAACGACAGGAACCAGCCGGTCAGTACGTAGTGGGCACGTTGGAACGTCGGGCTGCGGATCTTCCAGCCACAGCCTGCGGCGAGCCAGAGTCCGAACAGGGCGATCAGCGCCGCCGCGTCCCAGACCAGATAGACGACGAAGACCCAGAACAGCCGCAGCACCCGCAGCCGGCCCGGCACCAGCAGCGACGCGGCGGCGGCGAGGAAGACCCACACCGGCAGGGTGGTCAGCACGACGACGGTGAGCAGCAGTACGGCGGGGCCGAGCAGCACCCGGCGTACCCATCGGGGTGGCAGCGGCATCAGTAGCCGGTCACGTTCGTCTTGAGGTAACGCCGCGACGCCGTGTAGGCGCGGCTGATCCGGCGGCCGACGGCGGCCATGTCCCGGTACGCCCAGGGCGTGTCATCGCGTGGTTCTCCCCCACCGGTCGGCAGCACGTGCACCTCCACATCCTGACCGAGCGACGCCAACTCCCTGGCGAACCGGTGCCGGCGGGCGATCTCGAACGCCACCTGGGCGATCTCCCAGGGGCGGCGCGGCGGACTGAGCGGCCGCTCGATCCGACCCACCTGCAGGACGAAGATCCGCCGCGCCCCCGCCTCGACGGCCTTGCCGATCGGGATCGAGTTGACGATCCCGCCGTCGATGAAGTGCTCACCGTCGATCTCGGTCGGCGGCAGCAGCCCCGGTACGGCGGCCGAGGCGAGCACCGCCGGCACCAGTGGACCGGTGTCGAACCAGTGCTCGGCGGCGCGTTCGATGCTGGCGGCGCAGCAGTGGAACGGCACCCGCAGGTCGGCGAAGGTGCTGGTGTCGCCGAGTTCGCGTTCCAGCAGCCGGCGCAGCGGCCGGGGCGAGTGCAGATGGGTACGGGCGGCGAACCGGCGCAGTTGGCGGGCCATCGAGTCGCCGTACACCTCGCTGGCCTCCGGGGAGGCCCAGAGCCGGACCAGCCGCAGGGTCACCGCCTCGGTCGGGTCGGCGGCGACCAGTACCCCGTTGACCGCGCCGATCGAGGTGCCGACGACGAGATCGGGGGTGATCCCGGACCGGAACAACGCGCGCAGCATGCCGACCTCGACGGCGCCGAGGACGCCGCCGCCGCCGAGCACGAACGCGACCGGGCCGTTGACCATGGCGTCCATCCTGGCACGGCCACGATGCGGGGAAGATCATCACCGTCTGACCGGAAATACCGACAAATGTTCACCTGTTTAACGTGCCGTTGACAGGACGTTCCGATTCACGCAGCCTGATACGACCTCCACCCCATCAGGCAGGTGCGACAAACGATGGCATCGCTGCACGCGGGCGAACTGCTTGCCCGCAGGTACCGCCTCATCGACCGGATCGGTGCCGGCGGCATGTCCGTCATCTGGCGTGCCCGCGACGAGGTGCTCGACCGGGTCGTCGCGATCAAGGTGCTGGCCGCGTCGCTCGCCGCCGACGCCCGGTTCCGCAGCCTGGTCCGCGAGGAGGCCCGCTCGGCCGCCCAGCTGATCCACCCGCACGTCACCGCCGTGCACGACTACGGCGAGGCGGTCGCACCCGACGGCACCGTCACCGCGTTCGTCGTGATGGAGCTCCTCTCCGGAGAGGAACTGGACGCCCGGCTGACCGCCGGCCCGCTGCCCTGGCCGGCCGCGGTGGAGATCTGCGCCCAGGTCGCCGAGGCCCTCGCCGCCGCCCACCGGCTCGGCATCGTGCACCGCGACGTCACACCGGCGAACATCATGATGACCGCGATCGGCGCCAAGGTGCTCGATTTCGGCATCGCCACCCAGGTCGGTGCCCCTGACGAGGACGAGGAGGGCGAGACCTTCGGTACCCCCGCCTATGTGGCACCGGAACGGCTGGACGGACGGCCCGCACAGCCCGCCACCGACGTCTACTCCCTCGGCGTCCTGCTCTACGAGACGCTGAGCGGACGGGTGCCCTACCCCGCCGACACCTGGGAGGACCTCAATCAGGCGCTGGCCGGGGAGATCCCGCCGCTGACCGTGACCGGGCTGCCGGCACCGGTGGTCGACATCTGTCTGCGCTGTCTGTCCCGGGATCCGCTGCGCCGGCCGACCGCCCACCAGATCGGCGCAGCGCTGCGCGACCAGCTGCTCCCGGCCGACCCGCAGGCGGCCACGATGCTGGCCCCGACGATGACCCTGCCGACAGTGGACGATCCCGCAGCGACGGCCGGTCGGCCCGCCGACGACAGCGGGAAATCCCCGGCGGCCACCCCCGAGCGCCGCAGCGGCCGCCGGGCCGCCGTCGTCGGCATCGCCGTGGGCGTCGGCGCCGCCCTCGCCACGACAGCCATACTGCTGCTGGCTCTGGACCTGCTGCCGTACCGCACCACCGGTGACACCGACGGCACGCCGCCGGCCGCTGTCGGCCACCCGCCGACCGGATCCCCGGTTCCGCCGGCCAGCCCGGCTGCCGAGGCGACCGCCACGGCGACGGCGCCGTCGGCGGACCCGACGGACGGTGCTCCCACCGCCCCGGCCAACAGCGGTGCGACACCGACGACGCCACCGACCGTACCGACGATCGACGAGGCGATCGGGCAGCTGAGCCAGCTCATCGACGAAGGACTGGCCGACGGCGCGATCCGCCGCGACGCCGGGCTGGACCTGCAGAACCTGGTCCAGAATCTGCGGGTCTCCCTGGCCAACGGTACGGCCGACGTCGGGCGTGAAGTCGAATTCCTGCGGTCGAAGGTCGCCATCCGCGCCACCGAGGGGGCCATCACCTTCGGCTTCGCCGACCGCCTCGACGCCGCCCTCGACCAGCTCGCCGGCAGCGCGACCTGACTGAACGTGACGGGCAGCCACCGGGATACCGGTTCTGGCGGTATTCCTATGAGGAATAATTATTCCACACCCAGGAATACCGCTCTACGGCATTACCGGCCCCAGGACCAAGCGGGACGGGACGCTGGCGGGTCAGCTCAGCCGGATCCGGTCACCGGAGTGGTCGAACAGCAGCAGCCGGTCCAGGTCGACCGCGACCGTCACGGAGTCACCCGGCCGGGCCGATGCCGGCATCGGCACCCGGACCACCAGATCGCCGTCGTCGGTGTCCGGCCCGGCCGGGTCCGGCTCGTACACCGGGTAGAACCCGTACTCGGTCCGAGCCGTCGCGGGCGGCTCCCGACGGCGCTGCTGCGGGATGATCCGGCCGATCGTCTGGCGCAGCTGCCGGGGCGGCGGATCCTCGGCCAACAGCTCCGCCAGGCGTACGTCCGGGTCGGGCAGGTCCAGCTGCGACTGCGCCGCGGCACCGGGCAGCCCGCCGGTCGTCACCCGTACCAGGGCCTCGTGGCCCAGGTTCTCGACCGCCCGGACGGTACCGCGCAGCGTCGCAGTGTCCCCCGCCGCGACCAGCCGCACCGCGTCGGCGCGCAACGCCACCACCACCCGTTCGGTGTGGTGCGCCGCGAGGCCCGCCACCCGGGGGTCGTCCACCGGCAGGTCCAGGGTCTGCCCGCCGAGGTCGACGACGATCCGGTCCGGCTCGGCGTACACCGCACCCTGCAGCAGGCTGGTCCGTGGCGTGCCGAGGAACGCGGCGACGAACAGGTTCACCGGATCGCCGTACACCTGGGCTGGCGGCCCGGCCTGTTGCAGCCGGCCTCGGCGCAGCACCGCCAACTGGTCGGCCATGCTCAATGCCTCGGTCTGGTCGTGTGTCACGTAGACGGTGGTGACCCCGTGCCGACGGGCCAGCCCGGTCACGTCCGCCCGCAACTGCGCCCGCAGCCCGACATCCAGGTTGGACAACGGCTCGTCGAGCAGGAACGCCTTCGGCTCGCGGATGATCGCCCGCGCCATCGCGACCCGCTGCCGCTGCCCACCGGACAGTACGGTGGGCGAGCGGTGCAACTGCTCGGCGATGCCCAGCTCGGCGGCGACCGCGCGGATCCGCTGCTCACTCACCGACCCGTGCCCCATCCGTAGCGGAAAGACGATGTTCTGCGCGACGGTCAGGTGCGGGTACAGCGCGTAGTCCTGGAAGACCATGGCGACCTGGCGGCGCTGCGCCGACCAGTGGTCGGCGATCTCGCCGTCGATCAGCACGTGCCCGGAGGTCGGCGTCTCCAGCCCGGCCACCAGCCGAAGGATCGTCGACTTGCCACAGCCGGTCGGGCCGAGCAGCACCATGAACTGGCCCGGCTCGATCGCGAAGCTGACCCCGTCGACGGCCACGGTGCCGTCATCGAAGACCTTCGTCAACCGGTCGGCGGCGATGGCGACCACGGCGATCACCTCCTGCCCCTATCGTCAGGGCAGGCAGGCATCGGCGCCAGTCCCTGTCGGCAGACGGACGGACAGCACCGGCGAGCGGTAACGTCAGCGTAGTTCCTCCGGCAACCGCAGGTTGTCGCCGAGCAGCCCGCCGCCGACCGGCGGAGTGGCCGGCGGGCCGACAGCGGCGGGCGGGGTCGGTGTCGACGGTGCCGGCTGCGCCGAGGGTGGCTGCTGAGTGACGCTGCGGTCGAGCCAGCCGTCACCGTCGTCGTCGTAGGCGACTGTCTCGAAGTGGCCGTCACCGTCGACGTCGTAGGCAGCCGACTCCACCAGGCCGTCGGCGTCGTCGTCGCGGCCGACGAAGTCGACCCGGCCGTCGCCGTCGTGGTCGACGAGGATGTCCACCCCGCCGTCGGCCCGGCCCCGCACCAGGTGCTGGTCCCATTCGCCGTCACCGTCGACGTCGACCCGGGTCCGGTAGCCCTCCGGGACCGCCGGCTCGACCGGCTCGACCGGCGCCGACCCGAACCCGGCGGGCTCCACGGGGGCCGCGCCGAACTCAGCGGAGGGCACCGCCGGTGCCGGGCCGAGGCCGCTGACCGCCGGGTCCGCCGCGCCGAACCCGCTCGCCGGTGGTTGTGCCCCGCCGAACCCGCTCACCGCCGACCCGATGTCGCCGAAGCCGTCCAGCATGCCGGTGAGCGGGCTGAAAAGGCCGAAGGCGCTGGACTGGTTGGCCCGGGTCTCCACCGCCGCCGTCGCGCCGGGCGCGGCGTCACCGGCCTGGGTCGCCAGCAGCTCACGTTCGTCGGCGGTCAGCTGGTAGCCGGCGAGCGCGCCGACCGGGTCGGCGGCGAGCCGGGCCGCGAACCCGGCGTCGGTGAGCAGCCGTTCGAGCACGGTGTCGAAATCACTCATCAGTCCAGCTCCGGCATGGGTACGGGCTGCGGCCGGGGCCGGCAGGTGCCGCACTGCAACGCGTCCTCCACCACCAGGCCCTCAGCCCGGCCCCGGCGTTCGGAGCGGTGCACCTCCAGCAGGTACGGGCCGAAGCGGGCGTGGTCCTCACACACGCCACGGCCGCAGAACCGGCAGCCGCCCCGCGCCGGCTTCGGGCAGAACCAACACAGCACCTGTCATCTCCACTCAGCTGAGGTTCGTCGAAGCCGCCGTCGCCGAGCAGCCGGCGACGGTGACTGTTGCAGACAGTGTCGCCCTACGCCCGCTCTGGTCAGTCGCCACCGCCTCGATGTCGAGGGGCCCACCCTCGTTCGGCTTGCCGGAGTACCGGAACGGGCCGACCTCACCGTAGTACGTGTCCCCGTCCCGCTGCATGGGCGTGCCCCCGGACACGAAGCCGGTCCACGACAGCGCGACAGAAACCCCTTCGACCTGGCCGGACACCCGCACGGCGGCGAACGCGATGGTCGAGTTCGGCCCTCCGCAGGGATTACCATCGGCCGCCTGTCCGATCTCCCCGCGCGGCTGGTTGACCCAGGCGATCTCGAGTGACGGCGGTGGCGGCGTAGTCGGCGGTGGCGACGAGGGCGGTGGGCTGGACGGTGGCGGGCTGGTGGACGGCGGTGCCGACGTCGGCGGCGGGCTGGACGGCGGGCCCGTGGTGGGCGGCGGAGCCGGCGTCGACGGGCGGGGCGTCGGGCTGGCCGTCGGCGTCAGACCGGGCACCGGAAGCTGACTGACGGTCGGGCTCGGCGCCGGGGTCGGTACCGGCTGGCTGGTGGCGGAGAGATCCGGCGACGGGCTCTGCACCGTCGGTGCCTCCGGTGTCGTACTGCCGCCGGGCACCGGGGCGCTCGGGGTACCGCCGGGTGGGTCGATCGGGGGGCCGTCGCCGCAGCCCAGCTCCTCACCGGTGGCCCGCTGCCGGACGCCGTCACGGCGGACCTCGCCGGCCGAGGTACGGACGGTGCCGGCGTTCACCGCGAACCAGGCCTCGCCCCGGTTGGCCACGATCGTGCCGCCGCTGTCGATGGTCAGCGCCAGCGGTCGGAAGGCCCCGGAGGTGCTGGCGGTGTCCGCGAGGATCCGGCCCCGGTCCAGGGTGAGTTCCCCGCTGGGCGCGACCGGTTGGGTCCCGCTGCTGACCAACGTACCGATCTGTGCCTGCGACCCCGCGCACAGCACGCTGGCCGCGCCGCCCCGGAAGACCAGCTCCCCGGCGGACCGCGACTCGACCTCGACGCGGTCGCCGGCGGCGACGTACGTGGCCGCACCGTCGCGCAACGTGACGACCCGGCCGGTCACGGTGTGCACCTCGACGGTGCCCCGCTCGGCGCGCAGCAACGCCCGGTCGGCCGGCATCTCCGCCCACGCCGGGCCGGGGACCAGGTTGCCGCCGGTGATCAGCAACGCGAACAGCAGCAGGAGCAGGACCAGCCACCAGAGGCGGCGTTCGAACCGACGGTCGATCCGGTCGTCGACGGTGGTCGGCGGCGGCCCCGGCGGTGCGGCCAGTGGCGGGTAGTCGGCCGGCGGGTGGGCCCCGCTGGCCGGGGCGCCGCCCCGGACCGCCGCCGCGCCGCTTGCCGCCACCTCGTCGGGTGCGGCGCCGAGCAGCAGCGGCAGCCCGGCGACCGCCGGCAGCTGCCACAGCCGCGCCGGTGTGCGGGTCGTCGCGACCACGTCCGGTGGTTCGGCGCCGACCGGACCGATCATCGTGCCGCGCCGCAGCTCGGTGCCGTCCATCAGGGCGATCACGCCCGATTCGAGGACCACCGCGTCGTACGGGCCGGACAGCCGCACCGGCGCGCCGGGCGGCAGCGACACCGGCCGGGCCCGGGACACCAGGCCGAGCCGGTCCTCCATGGTCAGGTCGGCCAGCGCGGGTGTCTCGGCGAGCAGCGCCTCGGCGGCGGCCCGGTCGGCTGGCGGCGGCCCCGGCAGTGGGCCGACGACGGTGGCGACCGCCGACGACGGCACCGCGAGCAGCGTGGTGCCGGCGGTGTGCCAGGTGAGCGTGGCTGGGGTGCCGGTGAGCGCGCCGGCCAGGCCGACCAGCCCACCGGGGCCGAGTCGTTGCCGTACGGTGCCGGCCGGGTCGCCCGGCGCGCGGCCCTCCACCGCGCCGTCGACGACGACGAACACGGCGGGCTGGGCGGCACCGGCGACGACCAGTTGCTCACCGGTGCGCGGATGCACCCAGCGGGCCTGCGCGGCCAGCCGGTTCAGCGCGCTCGGTGACAGGGTCCGCAGGGCGCTGGTGCGCAGTGCGTCCAGCCGGCGCGGCAGGTCCGCTGTCTGCCGTCGCTGCGCGAGTGCGCGCCGCAGCCGCCGTCCGAGCCGGGCCAGCCCGCCGAACGCCAGGTAGACCAGTGGGGCGGCCAGCCCGGCGAGCACCGCCGCCAGCAGCAGCCGGGCCGGCCAACCGGAGCGCCACAGCCCGAGGACCAGGCCGGCGACCCGGTCGGTCCAGATCCGCCAGAACAGGTTGACCGCGATGACCAGCCAGAGCACGGCGAGCATGCCGTACAGGGCGACCAGTCGGCCTTCCCGGTCCAGCGTCGCCCAACGCGGGCCACGGCGGCGCAGCCGCCCGATGACGTACGCCAGCCCCCGGGCCCGCAGGTTGGGGATCTCCAACCAGTCCATCAGCAGGTAGTAGCCGTCGAGGGCGAGGAACGGGTTGAGGTTGAACAGGGCGTTGAGGTACCAGGCGAAGGCGAGTTTGAACGTCCACGGCGCGGCGGCGGGGAACAGGACGCCGACGAGTCCGGCGACGCCGGCCAGGACGAGCCCGGCGGCCGGGCCGGCGGCGGTGGTGATCAGCCGGGACCGGCGGCCGGCCATCCACACGTCGGTGGTGTCGACGAAGACCGACGGGATGCCGAAGTAGATCAGGAAACCGGCGGCGGGCACCCGCCGGCCGGCGTGTCTGGTGGCCAGCGCGTGGCCGAGTTCGTGGCAGGCGAGGGCGACGACGTTGAGCCCGAGCAGCACCGCCGCGCCGGCCACGTACGAGCCGTTGGTGAGGAACACCGCCTGCTCGCCGCGCCACCAGGTCCAGCAGAAGGCGAGGAACCCGGCGAGCGCGACGACCGCGAGCACGCCCGCCGCGACGCGGGTGAACAGAAACCGGCCGCCGCCCCGGTAGAGGGCACCGATCAGCGGGTCGACGTCGGCCAGCACGGTACGTCGGCCCCGCGCGACGGCCAGCAGGGTCCGGCCCAGCCGCAGCGGCCAGGGGCGACGGTGCACCCGGTCCAGCGGGCGGAACGCGTCCACCGGCAGCTCGGCGAGCATCCGGTTGCCGGCCAGGTCGGCGACGACCCGGGTGACCTGGTCGGGGGCGAGCCGGCCGGCGATGCGGGCGAACTCGGCGACCAGTCGGGCTACCGTACGGGTGCCGTCCATCAGCTGGGCCAGCTGCCACTCGTGCGGGGTGAGCCGCAGGTAGCAGGCACCGCCGCCGCCGTCGGGCGAGCGGAGCATCACGTACGGCATGCCCCGGACCGAGACGAGTTCGACGTACTCGATGCCGGTGCGCAGCACGGGCCTGGCGCGAGCCGGGTTGAGCCGTTCGACGACGGCGGCCCACAGGCCGGCGTCGGCGGGGGCGACCGGCTGGCCCGGCGCCCGACCGGCCAGGGCCTCCCACACGCTCATCCGGGTCTCGACGACCGTCACTGCCTGCTCCTCCGCGGGTCTTCGCGGCTGCAGGCTAGCCCGCCCGGCCGGCCATGCGCGACTACTGGACCGCTGTGGGACAGCATGTCCTGCGGAAAAAGTCTCGTCGATCGACTACGCGGGGTCAGCGACTCATCCTTTCGGTCAATGCCCGCGCCCGGAACATCTGCACCCGCTTGGCCGTCCGCACCACATAGGATCGCAGCAGAGTGGGCATCCGGAGACTCACTGTCACGTTTACGACGGATCCGGCGTCGGCCGGCTCGACGTCGAACACGAAGCGGACCGACACCCGGGCCGGGCTGCGGACCTCCATCACCAGCTGACGGCCCGGCTCGGTGACGGTCTGACGTACGTGAAGAATGTTGTCGTAGCGCAGTGGACCGACGATGCGGAAGCGCTCCACCGCGACGAAGCTCAGGACCGCGCGCCCGGCGTCGTCGGTCCCGGCCGTGATGTCGCGGACCGCGACGATCAACGGGGACAACCCGATGTGGTTGGTCGGCTCGGCCAGGTGAGCGTGGACCCGGCCGGCGGCCGCCGCGACCACGAACCGGTCGGTGAAGGTCTCGGTACGCATCGACATGGATGGTAGCCAGCGGACGAAACGAAGCGGCGGGCGACGTGACCAACCCCCTTGGTCACGCCGCCCGCCGCTTCTTCTGGGGAGGCAAGTTCGATGTCGTCGGTGCCCCGCGCCGGGCCGGTGTCGGTGCGCCGGCGCGGGTCAACGCCCGACAGGTGTCACGGCGCCTCGGCCAGGGTCGCCGTCACGGTCTGCTCCTCGCCGTCACGCTGGTAGGTGATCTCGATCTGGTCGCCGACCGCGCCGGCCTGCACCGCCGAGACCAGGTCGTCGGCGTCGTTGACGATCGTGTCGCCGACCCTGGTGACCACGTCGCCCTGGGCGATGCCGGCACGGTCCGCCGGGCTGCCCTCCTCGACCGCCGCGATCATCGCGCCGCCGCCGTCGGCGACGGTCACGTTCACCCCGAGGTACGGGTGGCTGATCTCTTCGCCGGCCATCAGCGCCTCGGCGACGTCCTTGGCCTTGTTGCTGGGGATCGCGAAGCCGACGCCGATGTTGCCCTCGCCCTGGCCGGAGGTGGCGATCGCGGTGTTGATGCCGATCACCTCGCCGTTGGTGTTGACCAGTGCGCCGCCGGAGTTGCCCGGGTTGATCGGGGCGTCGGTCTGCAACAGTCCGGACATCGAGGTGACCTGGCCGCCGCCACCGCCGAACGGGTTCTGCTGCTGGCTGCCACCGACCTGGATGGTGCGGTCCTGCGCGCTGATGATGCCGGCGGTCACCGAACCCTGCAGGCCGAGCGGGCTGCCCAGGGCGAGCACCGTGTCACCGACCCGCATGCTGCTGCTGTCGCCGAACGTCGCCGGAGACAGCCCCTCGGTCTCCTCGACCTGGATCACCGCCAGATCGGTCCGGGCGTCGGTGCCGATCACCCGACCCTGCGTGGAGCTGCCGTCGGCGAAGTAGACCTCGACCGCCCCGCCCTGGGCGGACTCGACGACGTGGTTGTTGGTGAGGATGAAACCCTCGGTGTTCAGCACCACGCCCGAGCCTTCGCCCGACCCGGTGGAGATCGACACGACGCTGTCCTGGACCGCGTCGGCGATCTCGGCGAGCGACGACCGGTCGACCACCGGTGCCGCTTCGCCGCTGCCACTGGTGCGGACCGTCGGCGACGACGAGCTGCCGTCGAAGGCCGCGACCACTGCCCCACCGACGACGCCGGAGCCGAGCATCAACGCGAGGACGACCGCCGCGCCGGCGACGATCCGACCGATCCGGCGGGGCCGTCGGCCGTCGGCGGCGGCCTGCGCGGCTGCGCCGGGCGGTGGTGTCCAGATGGTGTGCCCTGCCTGTCCGTAGCCGTGGCCGGCGTACGGGTGGCTCTGGTTCCACTGCTGCCCGTAGATGACCTGGGCGTACCCGGGGGCGTAGGGCCCGGCGGCCGGTGGTCGGCCGGCCGACGGCGTCGCCTGCCCGGCGGCCGGCGCCTGCCCGGCGGGCGACGACGGTCCGGCGGCCGGCGGGGCGGTGACCGGGTGGTCGGCGACGGCGTCGGCCGGTGGGGCCTGCTGGCCGGCGTACGGCTGGTTGGTGGGCGTCCAGTCGCTGGACTGCCGCTCGGCGGCACCCGCTGCGGCACCGGCGGTAGCGCCGGCGGCGGTGCTACCGGGCTGCCCGGCGGCGGGGGCCTGCCAGGGGCTGGCCGGCGGTTGAGCCTTGTCCGACGGCTCCGCCGGCGGCGTGGTCTCGTGCTCGCTCATAGGTTCAGCTTGCCCCTCGGCTCTTTGCTCCACCTGTTTTCCCGCTGAGCCTTTGCTGAGAGTCATGATTCGTCATCGTCGATCAGTCCTCCGGTCGCCAACGGTAGCCGTACCCGGAAGGTGGCCCCTTCGCCCGGCGTGCTCTCCACCTCGACGGTGCCGGAATGCGCGGCCACCAGGGCGGCCACGATCGCCAGCCCGAGGCCGGTGCCGGACGGCCGCTCCGCGCTACGGGTCCGGGCGGCGTCGGCCCGGTAGAACCGCTCGAACACCCGCTCGGACTGCTCCGGGGTGAGCCCGGGACCGTCGTCGGCCACCTCGACGGTGGCGAAGCCGGGCTCCTCGGCCCGCAGCCGCAGGGTGACCGTGGCGTCGGCCGGGGTGTGGTTGATCGCGTTGGCCATCAGATTGCCGATCACCTGCCGCAGCCGGGCGTCGTCGCCGAAGACCACCAGCGTGCCGGCTCCCGGCCCGATGTCGAGCTCGACCCGGCGCTGCGGGTCCACCACCCGCGCGGCCTGGACGGCGTCGCTGGCCAGCACGGACAGCTCGACCGGGGCCAGGTCGAGTGGCCGTTCCCGGTCCAGCCGGGCCAGCAGCAGCAGATCCTCGACGAGCAGGCCCATCCGGGCGGCCTCGTCCTCGATCCGGCGGACCAGCCGGGCCGCGTCCTGCGGCGAGGCGGCCGCCGCGCCCTGCCGGTACAGCTCGGCGAAGCCGCGGATGGTGGTCAACGGGGTCCGCAGCTCGTGCGAGGCGTCGGCGACGAACTGCCGCATCCGTTCCTCCGACCGGCGCGCCCGGGCCTCGGAGTACTGCGCGGCCACCGCCGCCTCCCGCGCGGCCGACTCGGCCATCCGGGCCGCCCACTCGGAGTTGGCCCGTGCGGTGAACGCCGCCTCGATCTGGGTCAGCATGGCGTTGAGGGTGCGTGACAGCCGACCCAGCTCGGTCTGCGGCACCTGCGCCCCCGGCTCCGGATCGGGCACCCGCCGGGTCAGATCCCCGGCCGCGATCGCCGACGCGGTCTGCTCGATCTCCACCAACGGTTTCAGGTTGGTCCGCACGATCGCCGCGCCGGCCAGCGCCAGCAGCACCAGCACCCCGCACCCGACCATGGTGTCGATCCAGACCAGCCGGCCGACGGCCTTGTCCACGTCGGCCAGCGACTGCCCGACGGCGATGACCTGGCCGGTCGGCAGCGACGCGTACAGCATCCGCCACCGGGGCGAGCCGTCGCGGGCGTGCGCGGTGAACGGATCGCCCCGCAGCTGTTCGAAGCCGGCCAGGTCGGCGGGCCAGCGCGGCAGGTCGCTGCGGTCCAGCCGGTCGACGTCGTACCACGGGCTACTGGCCAGACCGTCACTGTCGGTCACGATGACCAGGTAGTCGCTCGGCGGCTGGACCTTGAGCGTCTCCGGCTGCTGCCAGTACGGCAGATCCTGCAGCAGGTCCTGCGCGTTGCCGATGTCGGCGCGCAGTTTCGTCACGTAGTCGCGCAGATCCGCGTCGATCTGGTCGATGAGGTGGCTGCGCAGGAACACCGCAGTGCTGACGCTGATCACCAGCAGCGCCGTGAAGACCAGGCTGAGCACGGCCGCGACCAGCTTGACCCGCAGCGGTACGCCGCGCAGCCAGCCCATCATCGGCGGCGGCGGTTTCACGCCGCCGGTTTACGCAGGACGTAGCCGACGCCGCGCAGCGTGTGGATCAGCCGTGGCTGGGTGTTGTCGACCTTGCGGCGCAGATACGAGATGTACGACTCGACGATGTTGTCGTCGCCCCGGAAGTCGTAGTTCCACACGTGGTCGAGGATCTGCGCCTTGGACAGCACCCGGTTGGCGTTGAGCATCAGGTACCGCAGCAGCTTGAACTCGGTCGGCGACAACTGCACCCGGTTGCCGGCCCGGTGCACCTCGTGGGTCTCCTCGTCGAGCTCCAGGTCGGCGAAGGTCAGCCGGGAGGTCGCCTGGTTGCCGCTGCTGGTGCGCCGCAGCACCGCCCGGATCCGGGCGGTCAGCTCCTCCAGGGAGAACGGCTTGGTGACGTAGTCGTCGCCGCCCAGGGTCAGCCCACGGATCTTGTCGTCGGTGGCGTCGCGGGCGGTGAGGAAGACCACCGGGGTCCGCGTACCGGCCTCGCGCATCATCCGGATGACCTCGAAGCCGTCCAGGTCGGGCAGCATCACGTCGAGCACCACCAGGTCGGGCCGCCGCTCGCGGGCGGCGTTGAGCGCCGCGCTGCCGCTGGTCGCCGTGGTGACGTCGAACCCGGCGAAGCGCAGGCTGGCGGAGAGCAGCTCGAGGATGTTCGGGTCGTCCTCGACGACGAGCAGTCTCGCCTCGGTCTGCGGTGCGCTCATGAGCGCATCATCCCCGACCGGCCTGGATCTGGCCTGCAGGACGGCTGACAATCAGCTGTGAACCAGCTCGGCGCCGCGCCGGCAGGTCCACGCCGCGTCAGCCGACCAGGTCCAGGTCCGCGCGGTCCGGGCGGCCGACGCGGTCGGACAACCGGGCAAGGGTACGCCGGTGCGGTGCCCACTGCGGCGGCACCGGCGCGGCCACCTCGACGGTGACGGCCAGACCGCGCAGTCCCAGCACCCGCCGGACCGACGGCCACAGCGCCTCGTCGCCGATGAACGCCGCCACGCTGGTCGGCACCGGGTCATCGGCGGCCGGCCCGGCCGCACCGACCAGGTGGTACGTCAACCCGACCGGCACCACCGGCACCCCGGCGTCGAGCGCCGCCTGGAACAGCGCCGGCCGGAACGGCATCACCGACGCCGTACCGGCACTGCACCTGCCGCCGCCCGAGGCGGTGCCGCCAGCCAAGGTCAGACCGGTGGTCCCGCAGGTCGTGGTGGCCTGTGGGAAGACCGCGACCTGCCCGCCGCAGCGCAGTACGGCACCAACGGCGGCGACGGTGTCCGGCAGGGTCCGGGGGCGCTCCCGGTCGATGAAGATGGTCCCACCGGCGCGGGCCAGCGCGCCGACGACCGGCCACCGCCGGACCTCGACCTTGGCCAGCATCCGGGCCGGGGACACCGCGAGGATTGCCAGGGTGTCCAGCCAGGAGACGTGGTTGACGGCCAGCAGCGCCGCCGTACGGGGTCGGGCGCCGACCAGCCGCAGCCGCACGCCGAGCGCCCGCAGCAGGCCGCGCGCCCACCAGTTGCCGACGGTCGGCCGCCACCGTCGGGGCGACACCGGCAGCCAGAGCAGCAGGGCACCGCCGACGGCGAGCATGGCGAGGACCCCGGCCAGCCGGACGGCCCGACGGGGCACACCGGCGGCGGGTACGGAGCGCGGCGGTGGCAGGCAGCCGTGGCCACAACCGGAACGGGGCCGCCAGAACGTGCCCGGGCCGCTCACCGTGACTCCAGGAAGTGCCGCAGGTAGCGGGGGTCCATCCGGTCCAGCGACAGCAGCACGTACAGGTCGGCGACGCCGAACACCGGGTCGTGGGCCGGTTCGCCGCAGACCCAGGCACCCAGACGCAGGTAGCCGCGCAGCAGCGGCGGCATGACGGTACGGGGTCCCCGGGCCGGCACCGGCGCAAGCGCCGCCGCGGCACCCGCCGGGGCCGTCACCCGTACCGTCGCGGGTTCGGTTTCGGCGAGCCACGGTCGGCGCGGCCGTACCCGCAGCAACGGCGGGCTGAGATGGGCACCGCGGACCTCCCGCCAGGCGGCGTGCGCGGCCAGGCCGCCGTCGGCCAGCGGCACCGAGGCGCAGCCACCCAGCCAGCGCAGGTTGCGCGACCGCAGGTAGCGGGCGATCCCGGACCAGATCAGGTTGATCACCGCGCCACCCCGGTGGTCGGGGTGTACGCAGGACCGGCCGGCCTCGACCAGATGGTCGTCGAGCAGCCGCAGCGGCCGGGTGTCGAACTCGGCGTCGGCGTAGCGGCGGCCGAGTAGCCGGGCCCGGTCCGGCGGCAGCAGCCGGTACGTGCCGACCACCGCCCCGGTACGGATGTGCCGCACGACGAGGTGGTCGCAGTGGTCGTCGAACTCGTCGACGTCACGGTCGGGGTGCGTGCCGACCGACCCGGCACCGAACTCGGCGGTGAACACCTGGTGCCGCAGTCGTTGCGCGGCGGCGACCTGTTCGGCGTCCTCGGCGAGGGAAACGGTGTATTCGCTGGTGGCGACGGGTGCGGTGGCAGTCGACAACAGTGCCATGAGATCTGTGTAAGGGGTGCCGGAACCGGCGGCGTGTCGCCAGCGGATGGCAGCGGTGTCGATCCGGTGAACGCCGGTGGCGGCCGGCTGCGAGGATGGGCCGGTGATCGTCCCTGCCCGGTTCAACGGGCCGCCCGACTCGGCCAACGGCGGGTACGCCGCCGGGCTGGTGGCGCAGGTGGTGCTGGGTGCCGACCCGGCGACGGTGGTCGCCGACCGCGCCGTCCGGGTGACGTTGCGCCGGCCGCCACCGCTGCAGACCGAGTTGCGGGTCGACGCCGACGCGACCACCGGTGCGGTGCGGGTGACCGCCGGTCCACCAGCCGGCGCGGTGCTCGTCGCCGAGGCCGAACCCGTGGTCGGATCCGACCCGTCGACCGGGCCGCTGCCGCCGCCGGTCGACCTCACCGCCGCCGAGGCGTCGAGTACGGCGTACCCCGGTTTCGTCGCGCACCCGTTCCCCAGCTGCTACGTCTGCGGCCCGCAGCACGCCGACGGGCTGCGGATCTTCCCCGGCCCGACCGGTCCCGGCCGCACCGCCGCGCCGTTCGTCGTGCCGGCCGACCGTACGGTGCCGACGGTGTGGGCGGCACTGGACTGCCCCGGTGGCTGGACGGTGCTCGCGCCGGGTCGGCCGTACCTGCTGGGGCGGATGAGCGCGACGGTGGCCGCGCTGCCCGACGCCGGCGCGCGGTGCGTCGTGGTCGGCGAACTGGTCACGACCAGCGGGCGCAAGGCCGAGGTCCGCACTGCGCTGTACGACCCGGCGGGTCGACTGCTCGCGGCGGCGCAGGCGACCTGGATCGCGGTGGCGGCCGGCGGGGTGGGCGAGCCGGTTTGACCTGACCCGGCGCAGCCGTGACGCAGAGCGACGCCGACCCGGACCGGGGTGTCCGGGCGGCATCACGATGGAAGGAGCCAGATGTCGGACGGACGCATCGTCGTCTCCGGGCTGACAAAGCAGTACCGCAACGTGCGGGCGGTCGACAACCTGTCGTTCACCGTGGAGCCCGGTCGGGTGACCGGATTCCTCGGACCCAACGGCGCGGGTAAGACGACCACGCTGCGGATGCTGCTCAACCTGGTCACCGCGACCAGCGGTACAGCGACGATCGACGGTCAGCGCTACGCCGACCTGTCGGAGCCGCTGCGCCACGTCGGTGCCGTGCTGGAGGCCTCCAGCGCGCACAAGGGCCGGACCGGGATCAACCACCTGCGGGTCATCTGTGCGGCGGCCGGGCTGCCCCGCGAGCGGGCCGCGCAGACCCTGGCGATGGTCGGGCTGGAGCCGGCGGCCAAGCGCAAGTTCAAAGGCTATTCCCTAGGGATGCGCCAGCGGTTGGGCATCGCCGCGGCGATGCTCGGCGACCCGAAGGTGCTGATCCTCGACGAGCCGGCCAACGGGCTCGACCCGGAGGGCATCCGGTGGATGCGCGATCTGCTCAAGTCGTTCGCGGCACAGGGTCGTACGGTGCTGGTCTCCAGTCACCTGCTGGCCGAGATGCAGCTGCTCGCCGACGACGTGGTGATCATCGCCGCCGGTCGGCTGGTCCGGCACGGCCCGGTCGCCGAGGTGATGGCGTCGATGTCCGGTGCGGCGGCCGTCCGGGTCCGTACCCCGCACGCCGACCGGTTGACCCCGGCACTGACCAAGGCCAGCGCCACGGTGACGCCGACGCCGGACGGCGCGCTGCTGGTCACCGGGGTGGACGCGCCGACTGTCGGGCGTACCGCGCTGGCCGAGGGCGTGGAGTTGCACGAGCTGACTACCGAACGGCCCGACCTGGAGCGGGTCTTCCTGGAACTGACCAGCGCGAAGGCGGCCATCCGATGAACCTGGTACGGAGTGAGCTACTGAAGATCGGCACCACCAGCACCTGGTGGATCTTCGGCCTGATCTCGCTGCCGCTGTGGGGGCTGACCCTGCTGGTCAACTACGTGCAGACGACCATCCTCGCCGACCCGGCCAACCGCGCGCAGGTGACCGGCGACAACGCCGAGGTCCTGGAGGCGGTCAGCGACGGGCCGGTGCTGGCCGCCAACCTCTACACCAACGGTCAGTTCTTCGGGCTGTTGATCGTGATGCTGCTCGGCGTGATCGTGGTGACCAACGAGTACTTCCACCAGACCGCGACGACCACCTTCCTGACCAGCCCACGCCGTACCGAGGTGATCCTGGCGAAGCTGGCCGCCGCGTCCCTGCTCGGGCTGCTGTTCTGGCTGGTCACCACGGTGATGAACCTGATCGTCGGCGCGCTGCTGCTCAACGTCCTCGACGTGGGCACGCAACTGGGCACCGGCACCGTCTGGGAGGCGGTCGGGCTGAACGCGCTGGCGTACCTGCTGTGGGCCAACTTCGGGGTCGGGTTCGGGGTGCTGATCCGCAGCCAGCTCGGTGCCACGGTCTCGGCGATCCTGCTCTACCTGGGCGGCTACCTGGGCGCGGCGATCATCCTGACCACCCTCGCCGCCCGGTTCGGCGACTGGATCAACGACCTGCAGCTGCTGGTGCCGTCGCTGGCCTCGCAGTTGATGGTCGCCGGGACCGACCTGCCCGGCAGCCCGCCCCGTTGGGCGGGCGCGCTGATATTGATCGGTTACGCGCTGTTGACCGGCATCGTCGGCACAATGATCACCCGGCGGCGCGACATCTCCTGATCCGGCCGGGCGAGCCGCGACGCACCACGGTGTGCTCGCCCGGTGCAGCAGGTCCGACCTGCGTCGCGGCTGTCCCGACGGGCTGTCGGGACAGCCGCGACAGCAGGGACCAGCGCTGTGAAAAGTGACACGAGCCGCGTGCGACAATGCCGCCCGTCGTGGTACGGCGTAGCCTGGAAGCCGTCTTCGACCAGCGCCCCCAGCCAGGTGGCGTCCCCGCGTGACAACCGACCCGCGTGAAAGAGGCGATTACCGGCCGTGTCGACCCAGCAGACTTCGCAGAACAATCCGCTGGCGGGTTTCGGCCCGAACGAGTGGATCGTCGATGAGATGTACCAGAAGTATCTCACCGATCCCGGCAGTGTCGATCCCGCTTGGCACGACTTCTTCGCCGATTACGACCGGGCGCGGCCCGCCTCACCGACCGAGGCGACCGCCGCCACCGCCACCGCCACGGCGGCGCGGGCCGGCACCGACGCTCCGGCCGCCCAACGGTCGGTCGATCGGCCCGACACCGGCACCGACCGACCGGCGGCCCCGGCGGCCACCGGTGGCCGCAGCGGTTCGGCTGCCAAGGCCGCCGGCGCCGCCCGCACCGACACGTCGAGCACCCCGGCGGCCCCGGCCAAGGGCGCGACGAAGGGCACCGAGAAGGCGCCGGCCCGGGCCACCACCACCGCGACGAAGTCCACCGCCAAGGCCGCCCCGGCGAAGGGCGCCGGCACGAAGGGCGCCACCGCTGACCCGGCTGCCGGGGCCGGCGGCAGCCGGCAGACGCCGCTGCGCGGTGTCGCCGCCCGGATCGTGCAGAACATGGACGCGTCGCTCACGGTGCCGACCGCGACGAGCGTCCGCGCCGTCCCGGCGAAGCTGCTGGTCGACAACCGGATCGTGATCAACAACCACCTGGCGCGGGGCCGCGGTGGCAAGGTCAGCTTCACCCACCTGATCGGGTACGCGCTGGTCCGTGCGCTGGCCGAGCACCCGGAGCTGAACAACTCGTTCGCCGAGGTCGACGGCAAGCCGCACATGGTCGCCCCGGAGCACGTCAACCTCGGCATCGCCATCGACCTGGCCAAGCCGGACGGCTCCCGTACCCTCGTGGTGCCGTCGATCAAGGCCTGCGAGCAGATGGACTTCCGGCAGTTCTGGCAGGCGTACGAGGACGTGATCCGCCGCGCCCGCCGCAACGAGCTGACCATGGAGGACTACGGCGGCACCACGATCTCGCTGACCAACCCCGGCGGGATCGGCACCGTGCACTCCCAGCCCCGGCTGATGACCGGCCAGGGCGCGATCATCGGGGTCGGCGCCATGGAGTACCCGGCACCGTACGCCGGGATGTCCTCCGAGACCCTCGCCGACCTCGCCGTCAGCAAGGTCATCACGCTGACCAGCACCTACGACCACCGGATCATCCAGGGTGCGCAGTCCGGCGAGTTCCTCAAGGTCATGCACGAGCTGATCCTCGGTGAGCACGGCTTCTACGACCAGATCTTCACCTCGCTGCGCATCCCGTACGAGCCGGTGCGCTGGATGCGCGACGTGGCGGTCAGCTCCGAGGGGCAGATCAACAAGACCGCCCGGGTCAACGAGCTGATCCACGCCTACCGGGTGCGCGGGCATCTGATGGCCGACACCGACCCGCTCGAGTTCAAGATCCGCAAGCACCCGGACCTGGACGTCCTGCAGCACGGCCTGACCCTGTGGGACCTGGACCGGACCTTCCCGGTGGACGGGTTCGCCGGCAAGCAGCGGATGATGCTGCGGCAGATCCTCGGGGTGCTGCGCGACTCGTACTGCCGCCGGGTCGGCGTCGAGTACATGCACATCCAGGATCCGGAGGAGCGCCGCTGGATCCAGGAACGCATCGAACGTGGCTACGAGAAGCCCGACGCCGGCGAGCAGAAGCACATCCTCAACCGGCTCAACGCGGCCGAGGCGTTCGAGACCTTCCTGCAGACCAAGTACGTCGGCCAGAAGCGGTTCTCGCTCGAGGGCGGCGAGTCGCTGATCCCGTTGCTGGACGAGATCCTGCAGTCCTCGGCCCGCGCCGACCTCGACGAGGTCGTGATCGGCATGGCCCACCGGGGTCGACTCAACGTGCTGGCCAACATCGTCGGCAAGCCGTACGAGAAGATCTTCTCCGAGTTCGAGGGGCACCTCGACCCGAAGTCCACCCAGGGCTCCGGCGACGTGAAGTACCACCTCGGCCAGGTCGGCAAGTTCACCACCCCGGACGGCGAGCACGGCATCACCGTCTCGGTGACCGCCAACCCGTCGCACCTGGAGGCGGTCGACCCGGTGCTGGAGGGCATCGTGCGGGCCAAGCAGGACCGCATCGACCTCAAGCTGGAGGGCTACACCGTCCTGCCGCTGCTGGTGCACGGTGACGCGGCGTTCGCCGGGCAGGGTGTGGTCGCCGAGACGCTCAACCTGTCGCAGCTGCGTGGCTACCGTACCGGCGGTTCGGTGCACGTCGTGGTCAACAACCAGGTCGGGTTCACCACCGCGCCGGAGTACAGCCGTTCGTCGCTGTACAGCACCGACGTGGCCCGGATGATCCAGGCGCCGATCTTCCACGTCAACGGCGACGACCCGGAGGCGGTGGTCCGGGTCGCCCGGCTCGCCTTCGAGTACCGCCAGGCGTTCAACAAGGACGTCGTGATCGACCTGGTCTGCTACCGGCGGCGCGGCCACAACGAGGGCGACGACCCGTCGATGACCAACCCGCTGATGTACGCGATCATCGACTCCAAGCGCAGCGTCCGCAAGCTCTACACCGAGGAGCTGATCGGTCGCGGTGACATCACCGTCACCGACGCCGAGGAGCTGCTGCGTGACTACCAGACGCAGCTGGAGCAGGTCTTCAAGGCCACCCGTGACGCCGCCGCGTCGGCCACCAGCCGGATGCCCGCCCGCCAGCCGGAGCCGGAGCCGGAGGTGGCGACCGCCGTCGACGCCGCCGCGATCGCCGCCGTCGGCGAGGCCCACGTCGACCTGCCGGAGGGGTTCACCCCGCACAAGCGGATCCAGCAGCTGCTGGAGCGGCGGGCCAAGATGGCGGTCTCCGGCGACATCGACTGGGGTTTCGGCGAGATCCTCGCCTTCGGCACCCTGCTCGCCGACGGGGTCACCGTCCGGCTCGCCGGCCAGGACTCCCGCCGGGGCACCTTCGTGCAGCGGCACGCCTCGGTGGTCGACGCCCGCACCGGCAACGACTACCTGCCGTTGGCCAGTCTGGTCACCGACGAGTCCCGCTTCTTCGTGCACGACTCCCTGCTCAGCGAGTACGCGGCGATGGGCTTCGAGTACGGCTACTCGGTGGAGAACCCGGAAGCGCTGGTGCTCTGGGAGGCGCAGTTCGGCGACTTCGTCAACGGGGCGCAGTCCATCGTCGACGAGTTCGTCTCCTCCGGTGAGGTCAAGTGGGGGCAACGCTCGGCGCTGACCCTGCTGCTGCCGCACGGCCACGAGGGGCAGGGCCCGGACCACACCTCCGGCCGCCCCGAGCGCTACCTGCAACTGTGCGCCGAGGACAACATGCGGGTGGCGATCCCGTCCACCCCGGCGAACTACTTCCACCTGCTGCGGCGGCAGGCGCTGTCACCCAAGCGCAAGCCGCTGGTCGTGTTCACCCCGAAGTCGCTGCTGCGGCACAAGCTCTGTGTCTCCAGCGTCGCCGACTTCACCACCGGCACCTTCCAGCCGGTGCTGCCCGACCCGGTGGCCGCCGGCCGGCCGGAGGCGATCAAGCGGGTGCTGCTCTGCTCCGGCAAGGTCTACTACGACCTGTTGGCAGCCCGGGCCGAGCGGCACGCGGTCACCGGCGGCAACGGTCAGCTCGACACCGACACCGCGATCATCCGGGTGGAGCAGTTGTACCCGCTGCCGGTGGAGCAGCTACGGGCCACGTTGGCGGCGCTGCCGAACGCCGAGGACTTCGCCTGGGTACAGGAGGAGCCGGCCAACCAGGGTGCCTGGTCGTTCGTGGCGCTCAACCTGTTGGAGCACCTCGACGGCGTACGGCTGCGGCGGATCTCCCGCCCGGCGGCGGCGGCACCGGCGGTCGGCTCGACCAAGCTGCACGACGTGGAGCAGGCGGCGTTGATCGACGCCGCGCTGCCGCGCCGCTGACCGGGGAGGCGGCATGTACTTCACCGACCGGGGCATCGAGGAACTGGCGCAGCGCCGTGGCGAGGAGGAGGTCGCGCTGACCTGGCTGGCCGAGCGGCTGCGCGACTTCGTCGACCTGCACCCGGAGTTCGAAACGCCGATCGAGCGGTTCGCCACCTGGCTGGCCCGTCTCGACGACGAGGACGAGTAGTCAGCGACGAGACCGGATGATCAACATCTGACGGTGGTCCCACCCGGGCCGGGACCAAGGTCACCAGACTCCGACCGCCTCCGCCTTGTACGTTGGGGCGGTGGCGCGAAGTGTCTACGTGGCCGGTCTCGGCCCCGGTGGTGGCAAGTCCACCGTCGCGCTCGGCCTGGCCGAGCTGTTGTCCCGTCGGGTCGAGCGGATCGGGGTGTTCCGTCCGCTGGTCGCCGGCTCCGGCCCGGACGCGACGCTGAGCCTGCTGCGTGAGCGGTACCGCATCGACCTGCCCGACGAGCAGCTCTACGGGGCCAGCTACGCCGAAGCCGCCGGGCTGGTCGCCGACGGCCGCCGCGAGGAGCTGATCTCGCGGATCGTCGGCCGCTACCGGGAGCTGGAGCGGCGCTGCGCGGCGGTGCTGGTGGTCGGCAGCGACTTCGACGACACCGGTGACAACGGCGGACTCCCCCGCGAGCTGGCCTTCAACGCACGGCTGGCCACCGAGTTCGGCAGCGTGGTGGTGGCCGTCGTGGACGGCATCCACCGCGACGGTGCCGAGGTCGCCGGCGCGGTACGCAGCGCGTACCACTCGCTGACCGAGCTCGGCACGACGGTGCTGGCGGTGATCGCCAACCGGGTCGGTGCCGAGGTGAACGCGCCGGCGTTGCCGGTGCCGACGTACGTCATCCCGGAGGTCCCGGCGGTGTCGGCGCCGACGGTGGCCGAGGTCGCCGCCGCACTCGACGCCAGTGTGCTGGCCGGCGACGAGACCGCGACCAGCCGCGACGTGCTGGACTTCGTGGTCGGCGCGGCGCACGTGCCGGTGCTGCTGGACCATCTCGTCGAGGGTGCCCTGGTGATCACCCCCGGGGACCGGGCGGATCTGCTGGTCGCGGTCAGCGCGGCGCACGCCGCCGGGCTGGTCTCCCTGGCCGGGATCGCGTTGACCCTCGGCGAGCAGCCGGACCCGCGGGCGATGCGGCTGGTGGAGCGGCTCGGGACGAACCTGGCCGTGCTGTCGGTGCCGGCGGACAGCTTCCACGCCGTCGCCGCCGCCGGGCGGATCTCGGCGCGGCCCAGCGCCGCGAACCCGCGCAAGGTCGAGGCCGCACTCGGCGCCTTCGAGTCCAGCGTGGACAGCGCCGAGCTGGCCCGCCGGCTCGACGTGACCCGCTCCCCCCGGGTCACCCCGATGATGTTCGAGTACGCGCTGATCGACCGGGCCCGCGCCGACCGGCGACGGCTGGTGCTACCGGAGGGCACCGACGAACGGATCCTGCGGGCCACCGAGATCCTGCTGCGCCGGGGCGTCGCCGACCTGACCCTGCTCGGCAACCCCGACGACATCGCCCGGCGGGCCCGCGAACTCGGCGTACAGGTCGACGCGGCGCGGGTCGTCGACCCGGCGACCAGCCCGTGGCGCGACGACTTCGCCGCCCGGTACGCGCAGCTGCGTCGGCACAAGGGGGTCACCCTTGAGCTGGCGCACGACGTGATCGGCGACGTCAACTACTTCGGCACCATGATGGTGCACACCGGGCACGTCGACGGCATGGTCTCCGGGGCGACCCACACCACCGCCGCCACGATCCGCCCGGCGTTCGAGATCATCAAAACGCTGCCGGAGGTCTCGGTCGCCTCCAGCGTCTTCTTCATGCTGCTCGCCGACCGGGTGCTGGTCTACGGCGACTGCGCGGTCAACCCGGACCCGGACGCCGCGCAACTGGCCGACATCGCGGTCAGCTCGGCGCAGACCGCAGCCCGGTTCGGCATCGAGCCGAGGGTCGCGATGCTGTCCTACTCCACCGGCACGTCCGGCAGTGGCGACGACGTCCGGAAGGTGGCCGCCGCCACCGACCTGGTCCGCAAACGGTGCCCGGACCTGCTGGTGGAGGGGCCGATCCAGTACGACGCGGCGATCGACCCGACCGTCGCCGCCACCAAACTGCCCGGCAGTAAGGTCGCCGGCCGGGCCACCGTCTTCGTCTTCCCCGACCTGAACACCGGCAACAACACCTACAAGGCGGTGCAGCGCTCGGCCGGCGCGGTCGCCGTCGGCCCGGTCATGCAGGGTCTGCGGCGGCCGGTCAACGATCTGTCCCGGGGCGCCACCGTGGCCGATATCGTCAACACCGTGGCGATCACCGCGATCCAGGCCGCCGCGCGATGAGCGGCCCCAGCCGAGTCCTGGTCCTCAACTGCGGTTCGTCGTCGCTGAAGTACCAGCTCTTCGACGGCGAGCAGGTGGTCGACAAGGGCGTCGTCGAACGGATCGGCGAGGCCGGCGGCGGGCCGGCCGACCATGCCGAGGCGCTACGGACGATGGCGCAGCGGACCGACCTGACCGGGCTCGCCGGGGTCGGGCACCGGGTGGTGCACGGCGGCGTCCGGTTCGCCGAGCCGACTCTGATCACCGACCAGGTGGTCGACGAGATCGAGCGGCTGGTGCCGCTGGCCCCGCTGCACAATCCGGCCAACCTGACCGGCATCGCCCAGGCCCGCCGGCTGCTGCCGGACGTACCGCAGGTCGCGGTCTTCGACACCGCCTTCCACCGCACGCTGCCGCCGGAGCAGGCCAACTACGCGATCGACACCGACACCGCACAGCGGTACGGCATCCGCCGGTACGGGTTCCACGGCACCTCCCACGCGTACGTGTCCCGCCGTACCGCCGCCCTGCTCGGTCGGGATCCGGCCGAGGTCCAGGTGATCACCCTGCACCTGGGCAACGGTGCCAGCGCCTGCGCGGTGGCCGGCGGACGCAGCGTGGCCACGTCGATGGGGCTGTCCCCGCTGGAAGGGCTGGTGATGGGCAGCCGCAGCGGCGACCTCGACCCGGCGGTGGTGTTCCACCTGGAACGGGTCGCCGGCTGGTCCACCGCCGACGTCGACCGGCTGCTCAATCAGCGCAGCGGGCTGGTCGGCCTCGCCGGGGCCGGTGACATGCGCGAGGTGCTGCGCCGGCGCGACGCCGGAGACCCGGGTGCCCGGCTCGCCGTCGACATGTACTGCGCCCGCATCCGGTTCTACGTGGGCGGCTACTACGCGCTGCTCGGCCGGGTCGACGCGGTCACCTTCACCGCCGGGGTCGGCGAGAACGCCGCCGCAGTCCGGGCGGCGGCGCTCGCCGGGCTCGACGGGCTCGGCATCGCCGTCGACCCGGACCGCAACGGCAGCGGCGGCGGCGAACGGCGGATCTCCCCGGACGGTACGCCGGTCGGAGTGTGGGTGGTCCCCACGAACGAGGAGTTGGAGATCGCCAGTCAGACCCGAGCGGTGCTGGCCGACCACTGAGTGTCGGTCAGCTCAGCCGACCGGTGACGGCCGGGGCCCGCAGCTGACGCGGTCAGACCAGCAGCCAGACGGCGATCGCGAGGACGACCGCCACCACGCCGGCGATGCCGATGCCGATGATCAACGGCAGCCGGGACGGCTGGTCGGCGACCGGCGACGGGGTCGTCTGGAAGGCCCGGAAGGCCTCGGTGTTGCCGCTCGGATCGACGTACTCGTCAGACATGACGACGACCCTAGCGAAATCGGGCAAGTGCCGCCACGACCGACCGACGCGTCCGGGTGGCCGACCTGGCTGCCGCGCGGTAACAATCGTCTGATGCGTGTTCGTCGTCCGGCGGTGGCCGGCCTGCTCACCGCCGGTCTGGTCGGTGCCCTGCTGGCCGGCTGCGGATCCGCGCCCACGCCGCCGCCGGTGTTCAACGCACCGGCGTCGGTACCGCCCACCCCGGCCCCCGGCCGGGCGGCACCGGCCGGTCAACTCGACGTCGCGACCCGCACCCTCGACCTCGCCCGTGGTGACCGGCCGCTGCCGGTGACCGTCTGGTACCCGGCCGACGACGCCGGCCCGTTCCCGGTGGTGCTGTTCAGCCACGGCCTGGGCGGCGAGCCGGCGGACTACCAGGCGGTGCTGGCGCAGTGGGCGGCGGCCGGGTTCGTGGTCGCCGCCCCGACCTACCCGTTCACCAGTCAGGGCGGCTCCGGCGGCAACGCCCTGGACGTGCTGAACCAGCCGGCGGACGCCTCACACGTCCTCGACGAACTGCTGGCGCTCGACGGACGCGACGGCGACGAGTTCGCCGGCCGGCTCGATGTCGAACGGGTCGCCGCCGCCGGGCACTCGGCCGGCGGGATCACCACCGTCGGGCTGTTCACCGCGGCCCGCGACGAACGGCTCGACGCCGGCGTGGTGCTGGCCGGCAGCGCCCTCGGGGTCGGTACGGCGTTCAGCGGTGCCGCCGCCCCGCAACTGTTCATCCACGGTGAGCTCGACGAGGTGGTGTCGTACGCGTCGGGCAGGGCGGCGTACGACCGGGTGCCCTGGCCGAAGGCGATGCTCAGCCTGCCCGACGGCGACCACGGGCAGTCACTGCTGCGGCCGGGCGACCCGGCCTACGACGTGGTGATCGCGACCAGTACGGACTTCCTGCGCTGGACCCTGTACGGCGACGGTGCCGCCCGGGAGCGGCTGACCGAGGCACCTCCGGCGGGGGTGGCGGTCTTCGACGACCAGCTCTAGCGCTGGTGGTCCAGCACCAGTTTGCCGAAGGCGTCCCCGCTGTGCAGCCGGGCGAAGGCCGCCGGGGCCTCGCCGAAGCCGTACACGGTGTCGACCACCGGGCGGATGCCGCGTGTGTCGCACAGCTGCAGCAGGCCGCGAAGCTCGTCGGCGGTGCCCATCGAGGTGCCGAGGATTTCCAGCTGCATCGCGAAGACCCGGCGCAGGTCGACCGCCGGCAGGTGCCCACTGGTGGCGCCGGAGACGACGATCCGGGCACCCGGTGCGGCGGATTTCAACGAATGGTCGAAGGTGGCCGCGCCGACGGTCTCGATCACCACGTCGACCCGTTCGGGCAGCCGGGCACCGGGTGCCAGCGAGGTCGCGCCGAGCGTGGCGACCCGCTCCCGCTTGGCCGGGTCCCGGCTGGTCGCATAGACCCGCTTGCCCAGGGCGACGGCGATCACCACGGCCGCCGTCGCGACTCCCCCGCCCGCGCCCTGGACCAGCACCGACCCGGCCTGGTCGAGCCGGCCCCGGGTGGTCAGCATCCGGTACGCGGTCAGCCAGGCGGTGGGCAGGCAGGCCGCCTCGGCGAAGCTGAGCCCGGCGGGTTTCGGAACGAGGTGCGAACGCGGTACCGCGACCCGGTCGGCGAACGTGCCCGGGTAGCGTTCGGACAGGATCGACATGCCGCGCGGGTCCGCCGGATCGGGCACCACCGGGTAGACGACGACGTCGTTGCCGGCGGCGTCGACCCCGGCCGCGTCGCAGCCGAGGATCATCGGCAGCCGGTCGGCGGGCAGCCCGACCCCGCGCAGTGACCACAGGTCGTGGTGGTTCAGCGAGCTGGCCCGGACCTCGACGACCGCCCAGTCCGAGGCGGGCAGGTCCGGTTCGGGCAGCTCACCGACGCGCAGCGCGGCAAGCGGATCGTCGACGTCGATGGTCGAGGCGTAGACGGCGCGCATGCACCGCACGCTAGCAGCACCGCACGCTGCCAGCACCGCTGCGCGCAGGACCGCACGCTGGCAGCGCCTCAGCGCAGCAGCATCAGTGCGGTGAGCACAACCAGCGCGACCCCGGCGATCAGGAACGCCACCAGCAGTTGGTGCACCGCCGCCGGCTCCGATCCGGCCGGCTCCGCTGGCAGGTCCGCGAGGACGGCGGCCAGTTCGCCGTGCGTCCGGGCGTGCACGGTCCGCTCCACCCGGTCGGCGTGTTCGTCCAGACTCAACCGACCGGCCGAGGTGTGCCGCTCCAGGCAGCGCACGACCCGCTCGCGGTCCGCGTCCGAGGCACGCAGGTCGGGGCGGTTCATGTGCTCAGCCTAGGCGTGTCCACATCGGTGTGGGAACCCGTACGGGGCGGTGGGCCGCCGCGCCAGCCGGTACGGTGCAGCCGTGTCGACCCTACCTGTCGGTGGCGATGCCGCCCCCACGACGAAGCAGCTCATCATCGAACGGATCCTCCGCGACCGGGACGGCATCTGGCAGCAGATCGTCGACGAGCGGGGCCTGCGTCCCCTGATCGGCCAGCTGGTCACCAGCTCCACGCTGAGCCTCGCGATCTACGGGGCGGTGCTCGGTGCCTCGTACGGCTGGCAACAGATCATCTCCTCGCTGATCAAGCTGCCGTTGCTGTTCCTGGCGACGCTGGCCATCTGTCTGCCAACCCTATACCTGTTCAACCTGGTCTTCGGCGCGCGGCTGTCGATGATCCAGGCGGTCGCGCTGATCCTGGTGTCGATCACCGTGACCGCCGCGCTGACCCTGGCGTTCGCGCCGGTCAGCCTCTTCTTCCTGGTCACCGCACAGAGCTACCAGTTCTACAAGCTTCTCAACGTGGCGATCCTGCTGCTTTCGGCGATCGTCGGCCTCCGGTTCCTGGTGGCCGGCATGCAGGCGCTCAACGACCATCAGCAACGGTCGGCCAAGGTGCCCGCGCCGGCTGGCGCGCCCACGCCCACCCCCGCGCCCGGACCTGCCGCACCCGTACCAGCGGCTCCTGCCGCGCCCACGCCGGTCGGGACGGGTGCGATGGTCGATGCCATGACAGACCGGCCGCAGCTGCCCGCGCGCCCACAAGCGCATTTCGGTCAACCGCTCGGCCCGCCGGCGCAGCGGCCGGCCAGCATGAGTCTGCTCTACATCTGGATCCTGCTCTTCGGGTTCGTCGGCACCCAACTCGCCTGGACGCTGCGGCCCTTCTTCGGCGACCCCGACGCGCAGTTCGGGGTCTTTCGCGAGATCGAGGGCACCTTCTACGCCGACCTGCTGCGTTCCATCGGCCAACTGCTCGGCGGCTGACCGCTCGCCATCCTTACGGCACCTCGCTCGCCGGACGCCGGCCGGCCCGGGACCGGGCCGGCCGGCACCTGCGGATCATCCGACGCGGTCAGCGGCGGGCGACGCCGTCGCGGCGGGCGGCGGCGGCGACCGCCGCGGCGACCGCCGGTGCGACCCGGGGGTCGAGCGCGGACGGCACGAACGCCTCCGGCTGCAGCAGGTCGGCGACCACGGCCGCGATGGCGTCGGCTGCGGCCACCTTCATGCCCTCGGTGATCCGGGTGGCGCCGACCTCCAACGCGCCCCGGAAAACCCCGGGGAAGGCGAGCACGTTGTTGATCTGGTTCGGGAAGTCGCTGCGGCCGGTGGCGACCAGGGCGGCGTACCGGTGGGCGATCTCCGGATGCACCTCCGGCGTCGGGTTGGCCAACGCGAAGATGATGCCGCCGGGTGCCATGCCGGCGACGGCCGACTCTTCGATCCGGCCGCCGGAGAGGCCGATCAGCACGTCGGCGCCGACCAGCGCGTCGGCGATGCCGCCGGCGCAGGCGGCGGTGAGGGCGGCGAGTTCGGCCTTGACCCCGTTGAGGTCGGCCCGGTCGTTGTGGATGATGCCCCGCGAGTCGCAGACCACGGTCTTCGCCGGGTCGACGCCCCCGGCGATCAGCATCTTCGTCACCGCGACGCCGGCGGCGCCGGCCCCGCTGACCACCACCCGCAGGTCACCGAGTCGGCGGTCGAGCAACGTGGCGGCGTTGCGCAGGGCCGCGAGCACCACGATCGCGGTGCCGTGCTGGTCGTCGTGGAAGACCGGGATCGGCAGCGCCTCGTCGAGGCGGCGTTCGATCTCGAAGCAGCGGGGTGCGCTGATGTCCTCCAGGTTGATCCCGCCGAAGGAGGGTGCCAGTGCGGTGACGGTGGCGACGATGGCGTCGATGTCGCGGGTGTCCAGGCAGATCGGCACGGCGTCGACATCGCCGAACTGCTTGAACAGCACCGCCTTGCCCTCCATCACGGGCATCGCGGCGCGCGGACCGATGTCGCCGAGGCCGAGCACGGCGGTGCCGTCGGTGACCACGGCGACGGTGTGCGACACCCAGGTGTAGTCGTCGACGAGGGTCGGGTCGGCGGCGATGGCCTCACAGACCCGGGCGACGCCCGGGGTGTACGCCAGGGAGAGGTCCTCGCGGTCGGTCAGTGCGACGGTCGGCGTGATCGCCATTTTGCCGCCCCGGTGCAGGTCGAAGACCGGGTCAGAGATTGCCACTGTAGACATGGTGACTCCAGAGCCGTTGAGCGTGCGAAAGAGCCGCCGGCTCGGCGCGAGGTCAGCGTTGACCGGCGAGGCGCTGCGGGGGTCACCCGGGTTACGTGTCGAGCATAGTGTCCCACGGGCTGGTTTCCCGCCAAGTAGGTCATACCCGCCGGTAACAAAATGACCGCGGTCGCGGCCAGTAGCGCAACACTGCCCTTCCGTGCACGTCGGCCACCCCGTACGCCCGCGAGTCGTCGGTCACGAGATCGTTGTCGCCACGCAGCCACCAGCCGCCGTCACAGGCCCGCACTGCCCGCTTGACCACCAGCAGGTCGGGCCGGGCACGGAAGGTGGCGACCACCACATCGCCCGGACGGACCGCCCGGCCGCCCCGACGGATCAGCAGTGCGTCGCCGTGGCGCAGCGTGGGAGCCATCGATGGACCGTGCACCAGCACGGTAAACAGAGGCGGACGCACTTGCACCTCGTCAGGTCAGCGGGCCCGATGCGCGATAGGGTCGGCAAGGAGGATCTTCCTCCACCTTACGCGTGCCGGCGATCGTGCCGCCGGCCAGTCAACGGAGGGTCCTGATGCGACTTCCACGCATTCTTACTCCGCGCACGGTGGTCAGCGCCCACTGCGATCTGCCGTGTGGCGTGTACGACCCGGCGCAGGCCCGGATCGAAGCAGAATCGATCAAGGCGATCGCCGAGAAGTACCAGGCGAACACCGACCCGGAGTTCCGTACCCGTGCCCTGATCATCAAGGAGCAACGGTCCGAGCTGGTCAAGCACCACCTGTGGGTGCTCTGGACCGACTACTTCAAGCCGCCGCACTTCGAGAAGTACCCGCAGCTGAACCAGCTGTTCAACGAGGCCACCAAGCTCGCCGGTGGCGGCGGCGGGACCAAGGCCTCGGTCGACCCGGCCAAGGCCGACGAGTTGCTGCAGAAGATCGACGAGATCGCGAAGATCTTCTGGGAGACCAAGCAGGCCTGAGGCCTCAGGTCCGGCCGGCACGCCCGTCGTGCCGGCCGGACACCCCGCCACCGCCGAGGTCGGCGGTGAACGACGCCGGGAGCCGCGTCGGCGATGGAACCGGACAATCGGCGGAGCGGAACAATTGGTCACGGATGCCACCGGGAATCGACGTCAACCGGTAGAGTCCACGCGGGGGTATGCCGGATGAGTCCGCTGGTCACACAATCCGAGCCGACGGTCGACGACGACGTCGTGCTCCTCACCGTGCCCGCCGACGGTGGTTACCTGAGCGTGCTGCGGACCGCGACGGCCGGTCTGGCCGCCCGGTTGCACTTCGCGTTGGACGAGATCGAGGATCTGCGGATCGCGGTCGACGAGGCGTGCGCCATGCTGCTCGCCGTCGCCACCAGACCCGCCGACCTGGAGTGTCGCTTCTCGGTGACCGACGACGCACTGACCGTCGAAGTCACCGTCGCCACCGCCCGCGGTGCCACGCTTCCACCGGAGTCGTCGTTCGCCTGGAAGGTGCTCCGGGCGCTGACCACCTCCGCCTCGGCGACCGCCAGCAGCGGCCGGGCCAGCATCCGGTTGCTCACCCGGCGTTCGGGCGGCCGCTGAGGCCCAGGCTCAGTCGAGCCCGAAGGCCCGCGTCGTGGCCGGGGTGACCAGCAGGAACACCACGCCGAGCCCGAGCGCGATCAGCGGTACGCCGAGCCAGGCCAGCCCACCGACGCTCATGTAGTAGCCGACCGGCAGCAGCATCAGTTGCAGCACGATGGCCGGTGCCCGGGCTGCCGCCCGCCGCCGGTGCAGGCCCCGGGCGAGCAGCGCGAGGGCGACCGCGCCGCCAGCGGCGAAGCCGGTGACGAACAACGCCGAGACGAGGTCGGTGGCCCGCCCGGCGAAGTCCTGGTAGGCCAGGTACCCGGCCAGCAGCCCCAGGGCCACCGCCTGCGCGGCGAGCACCCGTACGGCCCACCGCAGGCTCGCCGGCAGGGACGGTGCGGCAATGGTCACGGCGCCACGATACCCGCGTCCGGGCGCGATACAGTGCCGCCCATGCGGGCCCTTCTGGTGGCCAATCCCAAGGCCACCACCACCAGCGAGCGCACCCGGGACGTGATCGTCCGGGCGTTGCGCAGCGAAGTCGACCTGACGGTCGAGTACACCCATCGGCGCGGGCACGCCGTGGCGTTGGCCCGGCAGGCCGCGCAGGAGCGGTTCGACGTCGTGGTGACCCTCGGCGGCGACGGTACGGTCAACGAGGCCGTCAACGGGCTGATGTCGGCGCTGCCGGCGACCGACCAGTCGTCGACGGCGACGGCCCGACGGTTGCCCGCGCTGGCCGTCGTACCGGTCGGCTCGACGAACGTCTTCGCCCGGGCGGTCGGTCTGCCCCCGCAGTGGCCGGAGGCGACCAGCGTGTTGATCGAGGGGCTGCGGACGGGTCGGTTCCGGACCATCGGGCTGGGGCGGGCCGACGACCGCTATTTCACCTTCTGCGCCGGGCTGGGGCTGGACGCGGCGGTGATCCGGCAGGTGGAGCGGGCCCGGCTGCGGGGTCGACGGTCGACGGTCGGGCTCTACCTGCGGTCGATGGTGAGTGAGTACTTCATCGGCATGGACCGGCGGCACCCGGCGATCCGGCTGGAGCAGCCGGGCGAGCCGGCGCACGAGGAGCTCGCGACTGTGGTGATCCAGAACACGGCGCCGTGGACCTTCATCGGCGACCGGGCGATCAACCCGAACCCGTTGGCCTCGTTCGACCTCGGGCTGGACGTGCTGGCCGTACGGCAGCTGCGGGTGCCCAGCACGACCCGTACGTTGGCTCAGGTCGCGGCTCGTACGCCGGATCCACGTGGGCGACAGGTCGTCCGGCTGCACGATTTGTCCGAATTCACGATATCCGCAACTCGCCCTCAGGCCTTCCAACTCGACGGCGACTATCTCGGCGAGCGGCTGAAAGTCCGTTTTACGGCGGTCCGGGAGGCCCTGCGGGTCGTCCACTGACACGCTACGTAACTGAACTTCGACTGCGGAGCGTGACCAGGCCCACGAAGGACACGTGGCTGAAATGCCTGCAACGCAGGCCGGACCGTACTACATTGATTCCTGACTGTCGCACTCCGGGTGTCGGTGAGCGCCAGAAAAGGGACATAAGGGTCGTGACGTTGCTCACCCAGTTGTACTTTTTCTGATCGCTACTCTTGACATCGCAGGAGTTCGTGAAAGTATTCACAAGCGGACCGATTCACCCGGGACGTTGCCTGGATGCGCTCGCCACGCGGCAGCTCGGAGCAACGTTCCACAGGCACACGCCTGCTCACGCGCTGCCGATCCGACGGATGCAATCCGTCGTATTGACTGCGCGGGCGCATAAAGAAAGACCGGAGCATTTCACCGCCACCGATCCAGAATGAGGAGTGTTGCCGCCATGGACTGGCGTCACCATGCTGTCTGCCGCGACGAGGACCCGGAGCTGTTCTTCCCGATCGGGACGTCCGGCCCCGCGATCCTGCAGGTCGAGCAGGCCAAGGCTGTCTGCCGGCGCTGCTCCGTGACCGATCAGTGCCTGCAGTGGGCACTCGAGTCCGGGCAGGACGCAGGCGTCTGGGGCGGGATGAGCGAAGAGGAGCGGCGCGCAGTCAAGCGCCGCGGCGGACTGCGCGTCCTGCGCGCTCACACTGCCTGACCCACTAACCACCACGCGACGTCCGTTCGGCGCCCCGGAGTGTCACTCCGGGGCGCCGTGCATTGCCACTCACAACTGTTTGTCGAACGGTCACCATTTCGTGACCGGTTGCCATTCGATCACCCGGTGAAAGCGCACCGTCGCACCGCCGGATCATGAAACCGTCGGCCGCGGTCACACCGGCACCGCGACAGCGACCTGGTCGACCCGGCGCAGCACCAGCCGGGCGATCTCCGACGCGCCCGCGAGCGGAGCCGCCACCGCGACCACCCCCGCCTGCCGGGCCGAGGTCACCGCCGTGTCGTAGAGCAGCCCCGGTGCCAGAAAGTAGCCGGCCAGCCCGACCCGCCGGGCCCCCGACTCCCGCAGCGTCCGGACCGCCTCACCGGCCGTCGGTGGAGCCGCTGAGGCGTACCCCGCCAGGCAGGGCAGCCCCAGGTCGGCACCGAGCGCCGCAGCGGCCAGAGCGACCGTCTGACGGGCCGGCGCGCTCCGCGTACCGGCCGCTGCCAGCACCACGGCGTCGCAGTCGGCGCCCGCGGCGGCCAACCGCCGACGCAGCCCGGCGACCAGCAGCGGATCCACCGTCGGCGCGGCCAACGGCGGACCGATCACGTCGGTCAGCGCCACCGGGATCCGCAGGCCGTCGCGCCGCGCCACCCGGACCACCTCGGGCAGGTCCACCCGCCCGTGGAACGCCTCGGTCAACAGCAGCGGCACCACGGTCGCCGCCGGGTAGCCGGCGGCCTGCAGGTCGGCCAGCACCGCGCCGGGACGCGGGCCGGCGTGGTCGAGATAGGCGGCCCGCACGTCCACCCCGGGCCGGGCAGCGGCGACCGCCCGCACCAGCGCCCGGGTGGCGGCGGCGGCCCGAGGGTCGCGGCTGCCGTGCGCCACCAGGACGATCGGCGCGGCCTCGACCGGGACGGCCCGGTCGGCGGGCCGCGTCGACCCGGTCACTGGTGCAGACCGCACTCGGTCTTTTCGAACATCGCCCACCGGCCGGCCCGCGGATCCTCCCCGGCGGTGGTCCGCCGGGTGCACGGCCAGCAGCCGATCGAGGTGTAGCCCTGCCGGAACAGCTCGTTGACCGGCACGCCCCAGCGGGAGACGTAGGCGTCGACGTCCGCCTGGGTCCAGGCGGCGATCGGGTTCACCTTGACCCGTCCCCGGCGGGCGTCGAACCCGACGACCGGGGTGTTGGCCCGGGTCGGGGACTCGTCACGGCGCAGCCCCGCCGCCCAGGCGTCGTAGTCGCCCAGGGCCCGTTCCAGCGGTTCGACCTTACGCAACGCGCAGCACTCGTCCGGGGCCCGGTTGAACAGCCGGGGGCCGAACTCGCCGTCCTGCTGGCCGACGGTCATCCGGGGCCGGATCGACCGCAGGTTGACCGGCATCGTGGCGGCCACCTGGTCGCGGACCCGCAACGTCTCCGGGAAGTGCAGCCCGGTGTCGAGGAACACCACGTCGACGCCGGGGGCGACCCGGGAGACCAGGTGCGCCAGCACCCCGTCCGCCATCGAACTGGTCACACAGAACCGGTCACCGAAGGTCTCCACCGCCCACCGGGCGATCTCCTCCGCCGGCGCTCCGTCCAGCTCCCGGCCGGCCTGTTCGGCGAGCTCGCGCAACTGGGCGGGGCTACGGCGGGTCGGCGGGCGGTCGGCGTCCGGGCCGAGCCGGATCAGGTTCAGGTCGGCGGCGAGGACCGGGCTCATCGGTTCACCTGCCGGGCGAGCAGGCCGGTGAACCGGACCGTGAAGACCCGGGCGCAGGCGTGGCACTCCCAGGCGGTGTGCGCGTCCGGGTGCGGGCGGAGGTTCTCCTCCCCGCAGTACGGGCAGTAGAGCGGAGCCGTGCGTGTCTCGGTGCTCATCGCACCTCACCTCGCTCGTTCATCGCAACTCCTCCTCGTCGGCGCGGACGACCCACTGGGCGAACGACTCGCCCTCGGTACGACCGGCCAGGTAGCGGCGGACCACGCGTTCGACGTACTCGGGCAGCTCGTCGGCGGTGGTCTTCAGACCCCGCACCTTGCGCCCGAAGCCGGCGGTCTGCCCCTGGGCCATTCCCAGGCCACCGCCGAGATGGATCTGGTACCCCTCGACCTGCCGGCCGTCGGGCCCGACGACCAGCTGGCCCTTGAGCCCGATGTCGGCGACCTGGGTCCGGGCGCAGGCGTTCGGGCAGCCGTTGATGTGGATCGTGATGTCGGTGTCGTCGGTGAGCCCGGCCGAGGCCAGCCGCTGCTCCAGGTGGGCCACCAGCTCCTCGCCCCGCCGCTTGGTCTCGACGATGGCGAGCTTGCAGAACTCGATGCCGGTGCAGGCCATCGTGCCGCGCCGCCACACCGACGGCCGGGCCTCCAGGCCGATCGCGCGCATCCCGTCCACCAGCGAGTCGACGCGGTCCGGCGCGACGTCGAGGACCAGCAGCTTCTGGTACGGGGTGAGCCGTACCCGGTCCGAGCCGTGCGCGGCCACCAGGTCCGCCAGGGCGGTGAGCTGGCTGCCGGAGACCCGTCCGACGACCGGGGCGGCACCGACGTAGCGGCGACCGTCGGCCTGCTCGTGTACGCCGATGTGGTCGATCGGCTTGGCCGGCAGCTGTGGCGGCGGCCCGTCCAGCAGCGCCCGGCCGAGGTACTCCTTCTCCAGCACCTCGCGGAACTTCTCCACGCCCCAGTCGGCGACCAGGAACTTCAGCCGGGCCCGGTGGCGCAGCCGGCGGTAGCCGTAGTCGCGGAAGATGCCGACCACCCCGGCCCAGACGTCCGCGACCTCGGCCAGCGGCACCCAGACACCGAGCCGCTGGGCGATCATCGGGTTGGTGGACAGCCCACCGCCGACCCACAGGTCGAACCCGGGGCCGTGGTCGGGGTGGTCGACCCCGAGGAACGAGATGTCGTTGACCTCGTGCGGGGTGTCGGCGAGCCAGGAGATCGACGACTTGAACTTGCGGGGCAGGTTGGAGAACTCCTTGCTGCCCACGTATCGGCGGACGATCTCGTCGATCGCCGGAGTGGGGTCGATCTTCTCGGCGGCGGCGACCCCGGCGACCGGGCTGCCGAGCACGATCCGCGGGCAGTCACCGCACGCCTCGGTGGTGTGCAGGCCGACGTCCTCGAGGGCCTTCCAGATCGCCGGCATGTCCTCGACCCGGATCCAGTGCAGCTGGATGTTCTGCCGGTCGGTGATGTCGGCGGTGTCCCGGGCGTAGCGCTGCGAGATGTCGGCGATGGTGCGCAGCTGGGCCAGGTTCAGCTGACCGCCGTCGATGCGCACCCGGAGCATGAAGAACTCGTCCTCCAGCTCGTGCGGCTCCAGTACGGCGGTGCGCCCGCCGTCGATGCCCGCCTTGCGCTGGGTGTAGAGGCCCCACCAGCGGAACCGGCCACGCAGGTCGGCCGGGTCGATCGAGGCGAACCCGCCGTGCGCGTAGATGGTCTCGATCCGGGCCCGGACGTTGAGCGGATCGTCGTCCTTCTTGGTCCGCTCGTTGGGGTTGAGCGGCTCGCGGTGCCCGAGCGCCCACTGCCCCTCGCCGCGCCGGCGGCCGGGTCGGGTCGGGGTGCTGCTGCGCGCCATCGGGGCGTCCTCCGTGTCTGCGGGTGGTCACTCGGTCGGCGGCGGCACGCAGC
This sequence comes from Solwaraspora sp. WMMA2101, assembly GCF_049179175.1. Classification (NCBI taxonomy): domain Bacteria; kingdom Bacillati; phylum Actinomycetota; class Actinomycetes; order Micromonosporales; family Micromonosporaceae; genus Solwaraspora; species Solwaraspora sp. WMMA2101. The sequence continues at coordinate 1,839,011 of NZ_JBMHMA010000006.1, forward strand.
GCTCGGGGCCATCGACGATGGTCTGGCCAGATCGAGGAGGCCGGCGCGGATGCCGCCCGGAACACAAAAAGGTCGGGCGTGCTCAGCCAGCCGGACAGATGGCGCTGCGGACGCGACCGTAATCGACGTGGCGGCGGGCCACGAAGCGGCGCTCAACGGCAGCGGTCATGACCTGGATGTTGCCACATCCGTACCGGTCAGACCAGCGCACCGTAGCCGATGTCCCACATGACGGGCGGGCTGTGGCCCGACTCACCCGCTACCGGTCGGCGGCGGACCAGCTCCCACCGGTCGGCGGCGGACACCCACCGGCGCTGTTTCAGCGGCGGGCCAGTGGGACGACCAGCACCGCCTCGGTGCCGCCGCCGTCGCGGTCGCGCAGCTCGATGGTGCCGCGCAGCTCGCCGGTGGCCAGGGCCCGGACGATCTGCAGCCCGAGCCGGCTGCCGGCGTCGGCGTCGAAGTCGGCCGGCAGGCCCCGACCGTTGTCGGCCACCGTCACGTGCAGCTGTTTGCGTTGCCGGTGCACCGCGACGACCACCTCGGCGACCGGCGGCGGCGCCGCCGGCACCGGGGCGTCGTCGTCCGGCTCGGGAAAGCCGTGCTCCACGGCGTTGAGCAGCAGCTCGTTGAGGACCATCACCAGCGACGTGGCGATCTCCGCCGGCAGCACCCCGAAGCTGCCGTCGCGGCGCATCGTCACTGGCACCGCGGTCGCCGCGACCTCGGTGGCCGCGCTGGCCACCCGGTCGACGATGCCGTCGAACTCGACCGCCTCGTCGCTGGACATGGCGAGGGTCTCGTGCACCAGCGCGATCGACGCGACCCGGCGTACCGATTCCTCCAGCGCCGCCCGGGCCGCCGGCTGCTCGACCCGGCGGGCCTGCAGCCGCAGCAGCGCCGCGACCGTCTGCAGGTTGTTCTTCACCCGGTGGTGGATCTCCCGGATGGTGGCGTCCTTGGTGATCAGCGCCCGGTCCCGGCGTCGGACCTCGGTGATGTCGCGGACCAGCACCAGGGCCCCGATCGGCACCCCGGCCGGCATCAGCGGCAACGCCCGGGTCAGCATGGTCGCGCCGCGCGCCTCGATCTCCTTGCGGGGCGGTGCCTCACCGCGCAGCGCCACCAGCATCCGGTTGGCCGCGTCGGTGCCCTCCAGCGGGTCGTCGGCGAGGCGGTGGGACAGCGCGGCGAGGTCCTCGCCGACGAGGTGGGCGGCGAAACCCATCCGGCGGAACGCCGACTGCGCGTTCGGGCTGGCATAGGTGACCTTGCCGCTGGCGTCCAGCCGGATCAGCCCGTCGCCGACCCGGGGCGCCGAGGTCGTCTCGCCGGGGTGGCGCACCGGCGGGAAGGTGCCGTCGGCCACCATCTGGGCCAGGTCGTCGGCGGTGGTCAGGTAGTTGAGTTCGAGCTGGCTGGGGGTGCGGGCGGTGGACAGGTTGGTGTCCCGGCCGATCACCGCGATGATCCGCCCGGACTCGCCGTCGGCCGCGCGCAGCCGCACCGGCATCGCCTCGTGCCTGGCCGGGGTGTTGCCGTACCAGACCGGGTCGCCCTCCCGCCAGATCCGACCCTGGCGGTACGCGATCGTCAGGTGGGCGACCTCCGGGCCGTCGACGGTCCGGCCGACCTGGTCGTCCTGGTACGCCGTCGGGGCGGTGGTGGGCCGCACCTGGGCCACGCACAGGAACGTCCCGTCGTCGTCGACCGGCACCCAGAGCAGCAGGTCGGCGAAGGACAGGTCGGACAACAGCTGCCACTCCCCGGCGAGCCGGTGCAGGTGGTCGATGTCGACCGGACGCAGGGTGGTGTGTTCCTCGACGAGATCACGCAGGGTCGACACGCTCGTAGCCTGCCATGCCCGGCCAGGGCACGGACACCCCTCACCGGGTGGCGGTGACCTTGGCCAGGCCACGCGGCGCGTCGGGGTCCTCGCCACGGGCGACCGCCAGGGCCAAGGCGAGCTGCTGCGCGGGCAGGATGTCCAGCAGTGGGGCGTACCGCTCGTCGACGTCGGGCAGCACGATCGCGGTGGCCGGGCCGCCGTCGCCGGCCGGGCCGCCGTCGCCGGCCGGGCCGGTTCGGCCGGTGTCGGCACCGGCACCGGCACCGGCACCGGCACCGATGGTGAGCACGTCGGCGCGTCGCTGGCGGAGCCGGTGCAGCACCTCCCGCATCGACTCGCCACCGGGACCGGAGCCGACCACCGCCAGCACCGGCACGTCGGGGTCGGTCATCGCCAGCGGGCCGTGCAGCAGGTCGGCGCCGGAGAAGGCGAGCGCCGGCAGGTAGCAGGTCTCCATCAGTTTCAGGGCGGCCTCCCGCGCGGTCGGGTAGGCGTACCCGCGCCCGGTGGTGACCAGCCGGGCCGCGAACCGGTAGCGGTGCGCCAGCTCGGTGGCGGTCGGATCGGCGAGGACCTGGGCGGCCAGCGCAGGCAGGGTGTCCAGCACGGCCCGTTCGGCCGCCGGCAGCGTCCCGTCGCCGGAGCGGACGCCCTCGACGAGCATCAGCAGCGCGAGCAGTTCGGCGGTGTACGTCTTGGTCGCGGCGACCGCACGCTCGTGGCCGGCGGCGATGTCGACGGTGAGTTCGGCGGCCGCCGCCAGGGGCGAGTCGGGCGCGTTGGTGACCGCGACGGTCGACGCGCCCTGCTCCCGGGCCACCCGCAGCACCTCGGCGAGGTCCGGTGAGCCACCACTCTGACTGACCCCGACGACCAGGGCGTCGCGCAGGTCGGGCCGGGCGCCGAACAGGGTCACCGTGCTGGGCGAGGCGAGCCCGGCGGGCAGGCCGAGGCGGATCTCGGTGAGGTACGCCGCGTACAGGGCGGCATGGTCGGAGGTCCCGCGGGCGGTGAAGACCACGTGCCGGGGCCGGCGGCGGACGATCGTCGCGGCGACGTCGGCGATCGCGGCGACGTGGTCGGGCTGCAGCAGCCGGGCGTAGCCGGCCGGTTGCTCGGCGATGTCGGCTGCCATGCCACGACCGGCCGGACCAGGCCCGCCACCGGCCGCCAGATTTCCGTTGGTCATCGCATGCCTCCCCAGTTCTGCGCGAATCAGCGTGAAGCGTGCTCATTCTTGCACGATTTGGGCGTCGAAGGCAACGAAACGATCAGCACCGCGCAGGGTACGCCGTTTGGTGCCGCGTGCCCTAGGCTCCCGGAGCCAAGGGGAGACGATCACGACACGAGGATCGGGAAAACGTGTCCGAGGGACTGCACGACCCACGGCTGGCGGCCGAGGGTGAGCTGGCACTGGCCCGGATGGCGCTCGACGAGGGTGACTACCGGCACGCCGCCGACCACGTCGCCGGCGCCATCACGCACGCGCCGACCATGCCGGAGGTGCACGAGATGCTCACCCGGCTGGCCGCCCGCACCGACGGCGCACTCGACCTGTTCCCCCTCGACGAACACGTCTTCATCGGCACCGTGGTCGCCCGGGCGCACCTGCTGGCCGCCGCCGGGCGGGCCGGCGAAGGGTTGGAGCTGCTGGCCGCCGCCACCGGGCACGCCCCCACGGTGAACTGGGCCGGGGTTCCCTGGGTCGGTGCCGCCGACCTGCCCGCCCGCCTGGACCCGGACCAGATCGCCATCGTGCTGATGCAGATCTGCGCCAGCGTGCCCGATCCGGTGCCCGACGTCGACCGCCCGCCGCTGCTGCCGTACCTGCGACTGGCCGAGCACGCCACCACCGCGCACGCCGACCACGGCCTGCTGCTCGGCGCCAGCTCGGCCCTTGCCCGTCGGCTCGGTGAGATCCCCACCGCACTCGACTGGGCCACGCAGGGGGTACGGGCCGAACCGTCCAAACTCGCCGAGGTGTGGCTCGGGTACGCCTACCGCAGCGCCGGGCGCACCGCCGAGGCGGTCGCCGCGCTCCGGCGGGCCAGCGCCCACGACCCGGACGACCTGTCCATCTACGCCGACATCGCCGGCACCCTGGCCGACTCCGGGCGCCTCGACGAGGCCATCGACTGGATCGAACAGGCACTCGCCCGCAACCCGACGTTCGACTGTGCCGTCCACACGGCACACCGGCTCCGCTACCGCCGCGACGGCGAACTACGCCACCTGGTCGCCCTCGCCGACTTCGTCCGGGACCACCCCGACGACTCACACGAACACCACGACCTGGCCGAGTGCTGCCACGACCGGCCCTGGCTGGCCCGGCTGCCCGCGGCTGGCGGCACCGTGGTCGCCACCATCGAACGGGCCCTCACCCGGGGCCTGGTGCCGACCCGGCTGTCCCTGCGCCAGCCCGAGCCCCCCAGCGCCATGCGGCTGCTCGGCACCGAACTACCCGGCCTGCCGGTCACCGTGCAACGCACCCCGAGCCCCGACCCCCGCCAGCCACGACGTGCCCCGGTCCGACAGCTGTGGCGCTACGCCGGCTGGCAGGCCGACCCGGTGCTGGACCGGCCGTCGACCAAGGCAAGCCAACGGATCCAGCAGCTCGCCCAGCCGGTCTGGCACCATCCGCCGGCGGCCTACGACAGCGCGGTGGTGCTCGCCACCCTCGACCTGGACGACCTGCTCGGGCTGCTGGTGCACCCGCCGTCGACGCCGGACGAGGTCGGAATCGACCCGGCCGGCTGGCTCCGCTGCGTACAGGTGTGGGCGTGCCTCGGCATCCTGCACCACCGTACCGACGAGGCATGGCCGGACTCGACCCGCCGCCGGGTGCTGGTCGACGTCGCCTGGGGGGTGGAGGACTGGTCCGCCGAGGCCGCGCTGTTCGCGCTGGTCACCGCCGCGTGGGTGGACCCGGCGGTACGCCCGGACGTGGCCCGGGTGGTGGCCGAACGGCTCGCTGACGCGGTCGACGTCGCCGGGCACCGGACCGTACCGATCCTGTGGTCCCTGGCACAGCTGGCACTGGCCACGCCGGACCTCGACGCCGCGACGACCGCCACGGCACGGCGGATCGCCGGCCGGTCGGCGCGGGTGCCCCGGCAACGCCGGCCGGGACTGATCCGCCGGCTACTGGGCCGGGACTGACCGGCGCGGCGCGCCTACTCGATGACCGCGATCAGGTCACCTTCCTGCACCACGTCGCCTTCGTTGACAGCCAGCCGTGCCACCACGCCGTCCGCCTCCGCGACCACCGGGATCTCCATCTTCATGGACTCCAGGATCACCAGGGTGTCACCGTCGGAGACGGTGTCGCCGGCGGCGGCCACCACCTTCCACACGTTCGCCACCATCTCGGCCCGGATCTCCTCGGCCATCTGCCGGCCCTCCTTCGTACGTGCCGAACGCGACATGCGGAAGGTATCCCACCACCTGCCCACCGCGCATGCCGGTGACCGGGCCGGCCTAGCATCAACAGGGTCAGCTCCCGAACTACGGGAGTCACCGTCCGACGGGAGGACACATGGCCAAGAAGGCTCGCAAGAAGAAGGCACGCAAGAAGAGCGCGGCCAACCACGGCAAGCGCCCCAACTCCTGATGCCGCCGGCCGCCGGTCGGGGCCGCCGTGGCCCTGACCGGCGACCGCAGTGCTGACCGCCAAGCTACCGGGTCTAATCCGGCAGGAACTCGCGGGTTTCGGCGTCGAAGACGAACTCACTGAGCTTGGCCCGCAGGCGGTCCCGCAGCTCGGCCGGTGCGGTCTCGTTGCCGCAGCAGCGGGCGACGAGCGCCTTGACCTCCTGCTCGACGCCGTACTCCCGCAGACACGGGGAGCATTCGTCGAGGTGGTGCCGGATCCGCTGCCGCCGCTCCTCGGCACACTCCAGGTCCAGGTAGAGGTAGACCTCGGCGAGCACCTGCCGGCAGTCCTGGTCGAACGAGTCACCGCCTTGCACGATCGTCACACCTCCTGGCCGGCTGCGGCAGGCTTCGTCGACCGGGCCCGGTGCAGGCCACGGTCGGTGGCGTAGCGCTCCAGCATGCCACGCAGGTTCCGCCGGCCCCGGTGCAACCGGGACATGACCGTCCCGATCGGAGTCCCCATGATGTCGGCGATCTCCTTGTAGGAGAAGCCTTCCACGTCGGCGAGGTAGACGGCGAGCCGGAACTCCTCCGGCAGTTGCTGCAGCGCGTTCTTGATGTCGCTGTCCGGCAGGCGCTCCAGGGCCTCGGTCTCGGCCGACTTCAACCCGCTGGACGTGTGCGACTCGGCAGCGGCGAGCTGCCAGTCGGTGATCTCCTCGGTCGGGGCCTGCACCGGCTGACGCTGCCGCCGACGGTAGGAGTTGATGTAGGTGTTCGTCAGGATGCGGTAGAGCCACGCCTTGAGGTTCGTGCCCTCCTCGAACTGGTGGAACGCGGAGAACGCCTTCAGGTAGGTCTCCTGCACCAGGTCCTCGGCGTCGGCCGGGTTGCGGGTCATCCGCAGGGCGGCCGCGTACAACTGGTCGACGAAGGGCAGCGCGTCACGCTCGAACCGCGCCCGCCGCTGCTCTGTCTGCTCTGATCGGGTCAACCGCTCGTCCCCCCTCGACTGTCCCGCCGAGGATACGCGCACCGACCGACCGGAAACCGTGGTTCGGTCAGGTGTGCCCGTGCTCACCAGTCGTGTGGCAGGCTGTCCGACCGCCCGTACGCCCGTCGCCCAGTGCTCCGGTGACCAGTCGGCGGACCCGGGCAGCCGACCACCGGCAACCCGTCCCGCCGCCGCCCGCGTCCCGCCCCGTATGTCGGTTCGCACCCGCTCCACCCTTCGTCGCCGCTACTTCCGAGGGATGTAACGCCAGGTGGGTGTCCGGGCATTCCGGCAGCGCGCCAGCGGCGGGTGTCGGGGACCGGTGCGGCGCCCGTCCCGGCTCCGGTGCCGATGATGGGCACCGGAGCCGAGAGGGGCCTGGGAGTTTCCCGCGGTGGTGTCGCCCCCGCGGCATCGCCGGACGCCGGCTCGGCGCTACGGACATCCGATGCAACGACGGCACGACGGGGCCGGACACGGTCGACGCGCCGACGCCACACCTCCGCCCCGGCCGGGCCGCTCGGGGCGGGCCGGAGCCGAGCTGGTCGGTCAGGGGCGGGCCCAGCCGTGCCCGGCGAGCCACCGGACGACGATCGTGGCCGTACCGGCGGGGTCGCCCTTCAGGTCGTGCCGCTGCCCCGGTCGGACCACCACGTCGCGGTCGGGGGCGGGCGCCGGCACGCCGAACGGGTCCCGGTCGCCGTTGACAACCAGGGTCGGCCGGCCGGTGTCCAGCTCGGCGAGGCGGGACCGCTCCGGCCGGCCGGGCGGGTGCAGCGGGAAAGCCAACGCGACGACGCCGGACGCGCCCAGCGCGGCCGCCGTCCGACAGGCGACCCGGGCACCGCTGGACCGGCCCCCGACGATCAGCGCCGGCGTGGTGTCGAAGCCGGCCAGCAGGTCGGCCACGACGGCGTGCCAGGCCTCGTCGAGGTGGCCGGCCGGGGCCGGGGCCCGCCGGCCGGCGACCCGGTAGGGCTGGGTGACGCGGGCCACCGCCACCGCTGCCGTGGTGGCGGCGGCGGTGAGCGCCGACAGATCGGGGGCGGTGACGTCGCCGCCGGCCCCGTGGCCGAGCACGAGCAGACTGGTCACGGCCGGATCCGGGACGACCAGGTCGACCCGGGCGGGCCCGCGCGGGGTCGACACGGTCCGTTGCTGGCCGGTCAGCTCCGGTACGGCGGCCGCCGGTGAGGTCTCGGTCACCGGCCCATTGTGCCGGTGACCCGCCTCAGCGCAGCGGCACCAGGCTGAGCAGCCGTTCGTGCACCGGCTCGACGTCGACCCCGGCATCGTCGGGATCAGCGCCGCCAGGCCCGGCGTGGTGGGGACCGGTGCCGTCGAGTCCGGTGCCGGCGAGTCCGGTGCCGTCGAGTCCGGTGCCCCCAGGGTCGGCGTCCCCGGGGCCGGCATCGTCCGGGTCGGCGGAGCCCTGCCAGGCCACCAGCATGGCCCGACGTTCCCGGGGAGTGGTCGCTCCCCACACCCCGTGGCTGTCGCCCGCGTCGAGCGCCCAGGCCAGACACGGCCCCTGCACCTGGCAGGTACGGCAGAGCGCCACCGCTGCGTCGGGCGGCTCGCTCGGCGCGGGGAAGAACGTCTCCGGGTCGACGCTCTGGCAGACACCGCGGGTCCGCCACGCCTCGTCCAGACGGCGTTCCGCCATCGCCCTGAGCAGCCTGGGGTCGCGGCGTGCCGCAGCGACCTCGTGCGGCCGGGGCATTCGCGCCCGTGTCATTTACCCACCTCCCCCGTGGGATCACAGACATTGATCAAAGTCGTTTGCTTGGAGTGAATCCAAATCCACTGTCGGCGCTGGTTTCTATCGCACTTCGCCACACACGTACAAGGGGCTGGATCGATTCTGGGGAAAATTCGATCCGGCGTTTCGGTCGCAACTCTGGCAAACCTCCACGTCAGTGGCCAGATGAACACCAGGAGTCACGACGGTTGATGCCGCACGCGGGTGGGAGCGGTACCATGGGGTGACAGTCAGAACAGGCTGGCCTGCCCGGGCCCGCCCACCTCGCCCTGCTCGCCGACCAGTGGGACCCGTCGGACCAGTTCAACCCCGTTGTTGCGCACGTTGCCGACCGCCGGGCCGACCGGACGGATCTCTATACCGCCGAGGTAATCGTCATCCGGTGGGGTCAGCAACGCGGTACCGTCCACCTCCGGGTCGAGCCATTCCGACCAGCGGTCCTCCGGCAGCAGCAGCGGCATCCGATCATGCACCTTGGCCAGCGGGCCCAGGGCGGCGGTGGTAATCACGCTACTGGTGATCATCGGCTCGGGCCGCGACCAGACCGACCAGATTCCGGCGAACGCCAACTGCCGGCCGTCGGCGGGCGTCATGAAGTACGCCTGCGCCGCACCGCGCCGTGCGCCGGGCGGGCGTACCCACTCGTACCAGCCGTCGGCCGGCACGAGGCACCGCCGGCGGGCGAACGACGGGGCGAACGCCCGGCTCGTCGCCACCGACTCCGCCCGCGCGTTGATCATCCGGGCCCCGATCCTCGGATCGGTGGCCCACGGCGGCACCAGCCCCCACCGGGCCAGGCCGAGCACCCGCCGCGCCGGCGGCTGCCCCGCGTCGGCCCCCTCCCCGGCCGGCGCGGCCGCCTCGGCGGCCCGGCGGGACAACCGCACGATCGGCACCGCGTCGGTCGGAGCGACGTTGTAGTCGGCCGCCAGCGGTTCCGCCGTGTCGTCCAGCGCCTCGAACAGCGCGCTGAGGTCCGCCGCGCTGCGTGTGGTCGCGTACCGCCCGCACATGGCGCCCAGGCTAGTCGGTCCGGCGGGCACCGGGTTGGCACACTGTAGGGGTGCCCGAACTGACCACGCCCCCACCGCCCCGGCCGTGGAGCGCGCCGACCGCCGCCGGCGGCGTCCGTACCGCCCTGCGGTTGCCCGGATCGAAGTCGATGACCGCCCGCGCCCTGGTGCTCGGCGCCGTCGCCGCCGGACCCGGCACCGTCACCCGGCCGCTGCGGGCCCGGGACACCACGCTGATGAGTGCCGCCCTCGGCGCGCTCGGCGTCGACCTGGACACCTCGTCGGCGCAGCGGTGGACCGTCCGACCCGGCCCGCTGCGCGGATCGACGCAGATCGACGTCGGTCTGGCCGGCACCATCATGCGCTTCCTGCCGGCCGTCGCCGCGCTCGCCGACGGCCCGGTCACCTTCGACGGCGACCCGCACGCCCGGACCCGGCCACTCGGTCCGCTGCTGGCCGGCCTTCGGGCACTCGGGGTCGACATCGACGCCGCCGACGGCGACCTGCTGCCGATCACCGTGCACGGCACCGGGCAGGTCCCCGGTGGTGCCGTGACGGTCGACGCCACCAGGTCCAGCCAGTTCGTCTCCGGCCTGCTGCTGGCCGCGCCCCGGTTCACCGACGGCGTGACCGTCCGACACGTCGGTGCCGCGCTGCCGTCCACCCCGCACGTGCGGATGACCGTCGAGATGCTGCGCGCCGCCGGCGCCGTCGTCGACGACTCGGTGGCCGACACCTGGCGGGTCGAGCCGGGCGAGCTGGCCGGCCGCGACTGCGTGGTCGAACCGGACCTGTCCGGGGCGATGCCGTTCTTCGCCGCCGCGCTGGTCACCGGCGGTACGGTCACCCTGGTCGGCTGGCCGACACACAGCGTGCAGCCGATCCGGCAGCTGACCGACCTCGTCGAGCAGCTCGGTGGCACCGTGACCGTCGGCCCGGCCGGACTCACCGTGACCGGCACCGGCACCATCCACGGCCTCACCGCCGACCTGCGGGAGGTCGGCGAACTCACCCCGGTGCTCGCGGCGCTCGCCGCGCTGGCCGATTCGCCGTCGCGACTGACCGGTGTCGCGCACATCCGGGGGCACGAGACCGACCGGCTGGCCGCCCTCGCCGCCGAACTGACCGGCCTCGGCGCCCAGGTCACCGAGCTGCCCGACGGGCTGGAGATCGACCCGAAACCGTTGCGCGGCGGCACCTGGCGCACCTACGACGACCACCGGATGGCGCACGCGGCGGCCGTTCTCGGGCTGGTCGTGCCCGACGTCGAGCTGACCGACGTCGGCTGCACCTCCAAGACGCTGCCCGAATTCCCGACCCTGTGGTCGGCCGTGGCCGCCGGCGACCCGGGCGAACTGGCAGACTCGTGACCAGCCGGTGGCGCGGACACCGGCATCCGTAGAGGGGAGCACCGTCCTGGCCGGTCGGCGCAGGGAGTACGACGAGGACGACGTACGGGTCCGCCCGCGCCGGTCCTCCCGCCCGCGTACCCGGACCCGGCCGGCGCACTCCGACGCGGTCGACGGGTTCGTGGTCACCGTCGACCGGGGCCGGTACGGCTGTGTGCTCGCCGACGCCGCCCCGGACTCCCCCGACGGGCCGCCACCGGTGGTGACCGCGATGCGGGCCCGGGAGCTCGGCCGCCGGGCGGTGGTGGTGGGTGACCGGGTCGGCCTGGTCGGCGACGTCTCGGGCGACACCGGCAGTCTCGCCCGGATCGTGCGCATCGACGAGCGGGTGTCGGTGCTGCGGCGTACCGCCGACGACGACGATTCCACCCCGGAGGGGCGACTGGAGCGGGTGGTGGTCGCCAACGCCGACCAGTTGGTGATCGTGAGCGCGCTGGCGGATCCGCCACCCCGGACCGGGTTCATCGACCGGTGCCTGGTCGCCGCGTACGACGCCGGGATCGCGCCGCTGCTGTGCCTGACCAAGGCCGACCTGGCCGGCCCGGAACAGGTCGTCGACTACTACCGCGATCTCGACCTGGCGTACGTGCTGTGCCGGCCGGGCAGCGACCTGACCGAGCTGCGCGAGCGGCTCGCCGGCCGGTTGTCGGTGCTCGTCGGGCATTCCGGGGTCGGCAAGAGCACCCTGGTCAACCGGTTGGTCCCGGAGGCGTTGCGGGCCGTCGGCACGGTCAGCGCGATCGGCCGGGGCCGGCACACGTCGTCCAGCGCCGTCGCGCTGCGGCTGCCCCGGCGGCCGGCGGCCAGCTCCGGCGACGGACCAGGCGCGGCCAGCCGTGCCAGGGCGGGTGCCGACCGCGACGCCGATCCGGGGTGGATCGTCGACACGCCCGGGGTGCGCAGCTTCGGGCTGGCCCACGTGTCGGCCGACAGCCTGCTGCACGGATTCCCCGACCTGGTCGAGGGCAGTCTCGACTGCCCGCCGAACTGCGAGCACACCGGCGGGGCCGAGCAGTGCCGGCTGGCGGCCTGGGTGGCGGCCGGCAACGCCGACGCGCGACGGCTCGCGTCGTACCGCCGGTTGCTGGACTCGCGCGCCGGAGAGGCCGACCAGGGGACCTCCGACCATCGCGTGCGGTAATCCGATACCTTTCCCGCCATGGCCCGGTACGCCGACGATCTCTCCCTCGCCCACCTGCTCGCGGACACCGCAGACTCGATATCGATGGCCCGGTTCCGGGCACTCGACCTGAGTGTCGAAGCCAAACCGGACCTCACCCCGGTCTCCGATGCGGACACCGCCGTGGAGAAGGCGTTGCGGGCCACCCTCGCCCGGACCCGCCCCCGGGACGGGGTGCTCGGCGAGGAGTTCGGTGCCTCGGTCGCGGCGGCCGGTCCGGGCAACCGCCAGTGGGTGATCGACCCGATCGACGGCACCAAGAACTTCATCCGCGGGGTGCCGATCTGGGCCACCCTGATCTGCCTGATGGAACGCGACCAGCCGGTGGTCGGCCTGGTCTCCGCGCCGGCGCTGGGGCGCCGCTGGTGGGCGGCGGTCGGACACGGCGCGTACGCCGGACGGCACACCGCGGCCGCGACCCCGATCCGGGTCTCCGGGGTCCGCCGCCTCGCCGACGCCAGCTTCTGCTACTCGTCGCTGACCAGCTGGGAGGAGTCGGGACGGCTGGACGCGATGCTCGACATCATGCGCTCGGTGTGGCGCAGCCGCGCGTACGGCGACTTCTACGGCTACATGCTGCTCGCCGAGGGGGCCGTCGACGCGATGGTGGAGCCGGAGCTGTCGCTGTGGGACCTGGCCGCGCTGATCCCGATCGTCACCGAGGCCGGTGGCACCTTCACCGACCTGACCGGTAAGCCGGGGCCGGCCGGCGGCAGCGCCGTCGCCAGCAACGGGAAGCTGCATTCGGACCTGCTGCACCGGCTCAGCTGACGGTCGGTCGTCCGGTTCGTCGCCGACCGTGTCGACGACTGCCAGATCGCCGGGATCACGCCGGCCTGCACGGATGTGAGCGAAGCCACCGTCTATCCTCGCCGGGTGACGTCGACCGGCTGGTGTTTCCTCGCGGCGATGGTCGCCACGTACGGCGTCGCACATCTGTTCCAGGCCGTCGCCGCAGCCCGTACGACTGTCCGGCACTGCTTCGACCCGGGCCTGCTGCTGCGCCTGGCCCGCCAGCGGGTCTATCTGGTCGGGGTCGGTTGCCAGATCCTCGCCTTCGTGTTCGCCTTCTTCGCCCGCCGGGACCTGCCGCTGTTCCTGGTGCAGGCGAGTGTCGCCGCCGCGCTCGGGGTGACCGCGCTGCTCGGGGTGCTGACCCTGGGGTGGCGGCTGCCGGCGGCCGAGGTGGCGCTGCTGGTGCTGCTGCTGATCGGGGTGACCGCGCTGGTGGTCTCCGCCCGTCCGGCACCGGCGCATCAGCTCGGCCCCCGCGCGGTGGCGGTGATCGCGCTGTCCACCGTGGTGATCGCCGCGTTGGGGGCGCTCGCCGCCCGGTTCACCGGGCCGTCGGCCTCGGTCGGGCTCGGCCTGCTCGCCGGGTTCGCGTTCTCGGCGGCCGCGGTCGCGTCCCGGCCGCTCGCCAGCGCCGACAACTACCAGGACCTGCTCACCGAGCCGCTGCTCTACCTGCTGATCGCGCACTCCGCGATCGGCCAGTGGCTGATCGGGCTGGCGATGCAGCGCGGCTCCGTCACTGCCGCGATCGCCGCGATGGACGCCGCCGGGGCGGTGCCGGCGGCCATCGTCGGTCTGCTGCTGCTCAACGACAAGATCTGGCCGGGCCGGGAGTGGCTGGCGGCGGTCGGTTTCCTGATCACGCTCGCCTCGGTGGTGGGTCTGACCCGGTACTCGGCGGCGCAGCACAGCGGTGCCGTACCGGCGGTCGCCGCGCCCCGACCGGCGGTCGCCGGACCGGCCGCCCACCCCGGGGGCGTTCCGGCCGCCCACCCCGGGGGCGTTCCCACGGCCCGTGGCGAGGTCGGGCCGACCCGCGTCGGCGGGGGTCAGGCGGCCCGGACGGCAGCGGCGGTCGGGGCCGGCTCGATCGCGTCGGCGTCGATCGCCGTCAGGTCCAGTTCCACCTCGACCGGTGCGACCGACTCGCCGTCGGGCGGCACCACGGCGACCGTCGACGCCGCCTCCGGCGTACCCCGCAATCCGAGCACCCGCTGATACAGCCGTTCGACGGCGGCTGCGGTCCGTTCCCAGCTGTAGCGGCACCGGACCCGGTCGATCCCGGCATGGCCGAAGGCGAACCGCTCGGCCTCGTCGGCGAGCAGCCGCCGTACGGTGACGCCGAGGGCCCGGACGTCGCCCACCGGCACCAACCGCCCGGTCACCGAGTCCACCACGCAATCGGCGACGCCGCCGTGGGCGTACCCGACCACCGGGATGCCGCAGGCCATCGCCTCCAGCGCCACGGTGCCGACCGGGGCGTACCGGGCGGCGCAGACGACCACGTCGACCGAACGGTACAGCTGCGGCATCTCCTCGGCCGGCACCGCGCCGGCGAGTTCGACCCGGTCGGCGACCCCGTACCGGTGGGCCACCTCGAGCAGCCGGCGGGCACCGGGGTCGTCGGCCAGTTCGGCCCGGGACGGCCCGCCGACGATGATCAGATCGGCGTCGCCGACCAGCCGCAACGCGCCGAGCAGCGCGTCGTGGCCGGAACCGGGGACGAGGTCGCCGACGGCGAGCAGCCGTCGACGCCGCCGCCGGGGCGGGTCGGGATCCGGGGTGAACCGGGCGGTGTCCACGCCGGGCGGGATCAGCACCACCGACGCCCGGTCCCGACCCAGCCGGGCGAGTTCGTCGACCTCCTCGGTGCACTGTGCGACCGCCGCGTCGACGACCCGGCCCAGCGCCCGCTCCAACGCGATCCGGACCTGCGGGCCCCGGTACCCGCTGCCGAGCATGCGCTGCTGATGACTGCCGATGCTGTGGAAGGTCTGCACCAGCGGGATCCGGCCGTCGGCCACCGCGCTGGCGGCGGCGAGCCCGCCGGGCCAGAAGTGTCCGTGCACCACGTCCGGCGTCCACTGGCCGGAACCCCACTGGCCGGCCAGCATCCGCCCGAACTCCGGCAGGTACGCCAGCAGGTCCGCGGTGGGCAGCCGGGTCGGTGGCCCGACCGGGATCCGTACCAGTTGGTAGCCGTCGCGTTCGACGGTGTGCGGCTCGTCGGGGTCGGTCCACCGCTGGTGTACGCGTACCTCGTGACCGAGGGCCGCCAGCTCGCGGGCGAGCCGGGCGATGTGCGCGGCGGTGCCGGTCAGCGGCTGACCGGCCGGGTTCACGTCGGCGGGGCACCGGGCGGGGTCCCGGTCCGGGCCGGCACGGCGCAGCGACGCTCCACCGTGTGCGGACACCAGAGCGACCCGCATCGTCACCTCCGTGGGTTCGTCACCGTTGGTAGTGGTTCTTTCTAACCTCTGCCGTACGGCCGAACACCCGGTTCCGGGCAGCACCACCCTGGGGTGAGGCCGGGATGAGGTGCGACAACGCACACCGGCGGTATGACCGGAGCAAACCGGGGTACCAGTACGTATGGCAGCGACCAGGACGCGGAGCAGCCGCATCCGCCCACCGGGTACGTCACCGCGCCGCGACGCCGCCGGACCGTCCGGTGACGTACCGTCCCGGCGGCGCACCGCCGTGGATCGGCCCGACGAAACGCCGCGTACCGCCGCCGTGCGACTGTCGTCACAGCCGATCGTCCGGCTGGTCGGCGAGCTGACCACCGACACCGTGGGGCAACTACGTGACGCGCTGCTCGACTGCCTGGCCGACCGGGCCGCCCCGCTCGGGGTCGACGTCTCCGGGCTGCACGTCGCCGAACCGACGGCGCTGCTGCGCCTCGCCGACGTCCCGCAGACGGTCGCCGACTGGCCCGCCGGCGGCCTGGTCTGCACCGCCCCGCCACCGGGGGCCGGGTCGCTGTGGGCGGCCGCCGGGTTCTCCGTACTGCCGGATCGTCAGCTGGCGTGCGCCCTGCTGGCCGGGGCGCCGGCGGCCCGCGCGCTCGGCGTCGAGCTCGAACCGGTCGCGGGCGCGGCGCGCTCCGCGCGGGCGTTGCTGACCCGCGCCTGCCGACAGTGGGACGTCCCGCAGCTGATCGATCCGGCCGCCCTCGCGTTGACCGAGCTGGTCAACAACGTCGTGGTGCACGCCGGTACGGCGATGTCGGTGCGGATCGGCTACCGCGACGGCTGTCTGCGGCTGTCGGTCCGGGACGGCTCCCCCGGCGCACCGCGACCCGGTTCGCCGGTGTCGCCGACCGCACTCGGTGGGCGGGGGATGTGGCTGGTCGAATCGGTGGCCCGCCGGTGGGGCTGCACCGCACTCGCCGACGGAAAACTGGTCTGGGCCGTGCTCGACCCGGCGGACCGTTCGTGGGAAGGAGCCTGAGGTGGGACGTGTGGTTTCCGGTCCGGCGCGATGGGCGTTGCTGGTGGGTGGCGCGGCGGTGGGGTACCTGATCGGTCGACGGGCCGCCGGTGCCGGGCGCGAGCGCCGTCGCGGCCCGGCGACCGGCCGGGCGGCCCCGGCACCCGGTACGGTCACCGCCCCGGCGTCCGGTTCGGTCGCTCCGGTCCGCCCGGCTGTCGCGCCCGCCGGGCAGCGGCCCGGCGCCGACCTCGGCTACCGCCCGGGCCGCCCGGCCGACGAGGACTTTGCGGCGGACGTGGTCAGCGGCGCGTCGGCGACGACGGCCTCGCATCCGTACGAGGTCCGACCGGGCCGCACCACGGCGAGCCCGGTGGCTCCCGTCGGTGACCCGGTGGTGCCGACCGGCAGCGACGGCGACGGTGGTCCGCCGCCGCTGCGCCGCCGCCCGGACCGGTCCAGCCAGTCCGGGTACGGCGAGTCCGGGTACGGCGAGTCCCGGTAGGGCGAGTCCGCACCCGGTGTGTGACCCGCACACCGACGGGTATTGGGACGGCATGCGTGAAGACGACTTCCCCCGGCCGGTTTCCGACACGGAGTCCGAAGGGATCCCCGAGATCGCCGACGACGACTCGACCGCGTACGACGACGTGGCCAGCGGCCGGGAGGCCGACGGCCCGGACCCGGCGAGCATCCCGGGCGACGTGCCGGTGGCGGTGGACCACTTCGGCAACACCGCGCAGGAGCAGCGCGACGGCGAGTCGTTGGACTACAAGATCGCCCGGGAGTCGTTGCCGGAGCCGGTGACCGATCCGCTCGCCGGTCCGGTCGACCGGGCGCTCGGTGACGAGGCCGACAGCGAGCAGGCCCGTACCCAGGCGCAGCGCGACGCCGATGTGCTCGACCCCGGTCCCTACTCGGATCCCGACTCGCCGGTGTCGGTGTACGACCACGGCCGGCTCGGCGGTGCGGCCGGGGACGGCCTGGTGGGTCGACTGGTCGCCGGCGACGAAGGTGCGCCCACCGACGACGAACCGGACTCGGTGGCGACGGATGCCGGCGCGGCCGGCGGCGGAGCCAGCGCCGAGGAGCTGGCCATCCACGAGACCGAACCACCGGCGGACCGGCCGATCGCCACCTGACCGGAGTGCCGGCCTGTGCTGACCGTCGCCGCCCGCAGGCCGGCTGACCGTCGCCGCCCCGCAGGCCGGCTACTCGTCCAGGCCGCGTTCGATCGCGTACCGGGTGAGTTCCACCCGGTTGTGCAGTTGCAGCTTGCCGAGGGTGTTCTGCACGTGGTTCTGCACCGTCCGGTGGGACAGTCCCAGTCGGGCGGCGATCTGCTTGTACGACAGCCCCTTGGCGACCAGCCGCAGCACCTCGGTCTCCCGGTCGGTCAGCCGTGGTTCGTCGCCGCCGGGTTCCGGGGTGGCGGCCAGCCGGCGGTACTCGCCGAGGACCAGACCGGCCAGCCCCGGGGTGAACACGGCATCACCGGCGGCGGTCCGCGCCACCGCGTCGAGGAACTCCGCCGGGCTGGCGGATTTCACCAGGTAGCCGGTGGCGCCGGCCTTGACCGCGTCCAGCACCGACTGCTGCTCGCCGCTGGCGGAGAGCATCAGCACCCGGACGCCGGGTCGCGCGGCGTGCAGGCCCCGGATCACCTCGACCCCGGAGACGTCGGGCAGCTGCAGGTCCAGCACGACCACCTGGGGTCGGGCAGCCGCGCAGATCCGTACCGCCTGCCGGCCCTCCCCGGTGGTGGCGACCACGTCGTAACCGGCTTCGGCAAGGTCGCGGGCGACGCCTTCACGCCACATCGGATGGTCGTCGACCACCATCACCCGGACCTGTGCCGTCGCCTGCTCCTGCTCGTCGGCTGTCATTCGCCGCGCTCCTGTCCCACCACCGTCAGCCGGGCACCGGGGCCGGCACCCGCAGTTCGATCTCCGTGCCCTCGTCGGGCGCGGAGTGGATCCGTACCGTGCCGCCCACCTCGACGATCCGCCCCCGGATCGACTGGCTCACCCCGAGGCGGCCCTGCGCGGCGGCCTCGGCGAGCCGGCCGGGGGCGATGCCACAGCCGTCGTCCCGGACCGACACGGTAACGGCATCGGGCTCGGCCTCGATGAGCACCCAGGCGCGGGCGTCGGGTCCGCCGTGGCGCAGCGCGTTGTCCAGGGCCGCGCCGACCGCGGCGGCGACCTCGGCGGCGAGGTGTCCGGGGAGCAGCACCGGTTCGGCCGGGGCGGCTACCGAGACCCGGGGGGCGGCGTACCCGGCGACCATGGTCCGCAGGTCGGTCGCGGCACCGGACGGTGCGGCGGCGTCCGCCGCTGGTGCCCCCGCTGGTGCCGTCGGCGGTGCCGTCGGCGGTGCCGTCGGCCGGCTGGTGACCAGGGCCCGCAGCGCCGACTCCTGCTCCCCCGCCAGCCGGGCCAGCTCGCCGGCTTCGCCGTCGAGATGCGCGCCGCGCCGGGCGACCATCGCGAGCACCTGCAGCACCGAGTCGTGGATGTCGCGGGCCAGCCGTTCCCGTTCCCGGGTCGCGGCCGCCAGTTCCCGCGTCGCGGCCTCCAGCTCGACCGCCCGCCGCAGCCGCTGCTCGGCAGTGGCGATCAGCCGGGCGACGTGCCCGACCGCGATGCCGGCCAACAGCATCAGCACCCCGGGCGTCACGGACGACTCGTTGAGCCGGTCCCGTACCGCCAGGTCGGTGGCGGCCAGGACCACGGCGGCGGCGACCCCGAGCCGGCGGCCACCGGTGACCGCCCAGGCCAGCACCGGGCCGGCCAGCCAGGCGACGGCGATGGTAGGCACCCCGTCGGCGAGCGCCGGCCGGCCGATCAGCCACGGGCTGACCAGCAGGGTGGCCAGCGCGACGGCCAGGTCGGTGGCGAGCAGCGGCCAGCGACGCAGCTGACGCCGGGGGTACGCCCAGGTCGCGGTGATCGTCCAGACGATCATCCCGAGCAGTACGGGTGCCGCGAGGAACGGGTGCGCGTAGTCCGCCGCGTTGCGGGCGTAGAGCACCAGCACGTAGCCGAGGGCGGCGAACCGGAAGACCGCGATCGCCCGCCACAGTGGCACGCTCAGGGTTCCGGTGGGGGCAGGGCTGTGACGCACGTGACGACGATGGCACACCTGACCGGGCCGGGGCGGTGTGGGCGGACACGCCGGGTGCGAGATGCAATTCCGAACCGGTCAACGTAGGGTGAGAACGCCGCGAAAGCACCGTACGACCAGCAGCCGGATGGGCCATGACCGACGCAGATCCCCCATCATCGCGTACGGTCGTGCCTATCGACCCGATGGATCTGCTGAGCGAGACCTTCGACCGGGGTCAGGTCACTGACCTGCGGCATCACGTGGCATCGTGCGCCACGTCGGCTGGTATGCGCGGGCAGCGCCTGGACGACTTCGTGCTCGCGGTCAACGAGTTGATCACCAACGCGGTCCGGCACGGCGGCGGCCGGGGGTGGCTGCGGATGTGGCGCGACGCGCAGTCGATGTTCTGCGAGGTCTCCGACAACGGGGCCGGCATCGGCTCGGACCGGCTGCGCCGCCGGGACCGTCCCGCCCCGAACACCGCCGGCGGCTGGGGGCTGTGGCTGACCGAGCGGCTCACCGACACGATGGCCGTCGCCACCGGTCCGGAGGGCACCACGGTACGGATCAGCCTCGGGCTGTCCGACACCGGCGCCGACGCTGACGATCCGGTCAGCCGAACAGGGCGCTGACCTCAGCCGAACAGGGCGCTGACCGATTCGCCGTTGTGGATCCGGCGCATCGCCTCGGCCAGGGCCGGCGCGACCGACAGCACCTGCAGCTTCGGCACCCGCTTGCCCGCCGGGATCGGCACCGTGTTGGTGCAGACGATCTCCAGTACGCCGTCCTGGCTGCTCAACCGGTCCAACGCCCCGCTGGAGAACAGCCCGTGGGTGCAGGCGATGCGGATCGACCGGACCTTGAGGTCCCGCAGGTGGTCGATGAGTTCGATCACCGTACTGCCCTTGGCGATCTCGTCGTCGAGGACGATCACGTCGCGGTCGACGACGTCGCCGATCACCGCGCTGATCTGCACCCGGTCGTCGCTGAACCGCTGCTTGGCGCCGGCCGCGACCGGGGTGCCGAGCATCCGGGCGAACGCGGCGGCCTCCTTGGCGTTGCCCAGGTCCGGCGAGACGACCACCGTGTCGGTCAGGTCGTGGTTGCGGAAATGCGCGGCCAGCTCCCGCAGCGCGTGCAGGTGGTCGACGGGCACGCTGAAGAAGCCGTGCACCTGCGGGGAGTGCAGGGTCATCGCCAGCACCCGGTCGGCGCCGGCGGAGACCAGCAGGTCGGCGACGAGCCGGGCACCGATCGAGATCCGCGGGGCGTCCTTCTTGTCGGACCGGGCGTACGCGTAGTGCGGCAGCACCACGGTGATCCGCCCGGCCGAGGCGCCCCGGGCGGCGTCGAGCATCAGCAGCAGCTCCACCAGGTGCTCCTGCACCGGCGGCACCAGCGGCTGGATCAGGAAGACGTCCCGCTCTCGGCAGTTGGCCTGCAACTGCACCTCGAGGCAGTCGTTGGCGAACCGGGAGACCCGCACCGGGTGCAGCGGTACGTCCAGATGGGTGCAGATCTCCGCAGCCAGCTCGGGGTGGGCACTGCCACTGAACACCGCGATGTCACGCACCAGGTGATCGTAGGTCAGGCCGGGCGGGCGTGCCCGACGCGACCCCGGGCCGGGCTCGGCCGAGTCGATGCCGGGCTCAGCCGACTCGTTTGCCGGGCTCAGCCGAGCTGTTTGCGGACGAACTCGATCGACAACTGGTCGAAGTGCGCCCGGCCGCCCTCGTGGCCGTCCCACTCGTACACCTCGATCTCCTTCGGGCCCGCGTACGCGTGGTAGGCGGCGAAGACCGTCGACGGCGGACAGGTCTGGTCCATCAGCGCCGCACTGAACAGTGCCGGCGCGCTCGCCCACGGCACCAGGTGGGCGGCGTCGACGTAGTCGACCGTGGCGAACGCCGCCGCCGCCCGCTCCGGCTGGATTCGGCAGAACCGGACCAGTTCGTTGTACGGATCCGCGTCGGTGATCGTCACCGCCCGCCGGATCTGGCACAGGAACGGCACCCGGGACACCACCGCGCCGACCCGGTCCCCGGCGAGCGCGGCGGCGGCCAGCGCCAGCCCGCCGCCCTGGCTGGTGCCGACCACGGCAAGCCGGGAGCCGTCGACGCCGGGCAGTTCGGGGGCGATCTCCACCGCCCGCGCCGCGTCGGTGATCAACCGCCGGTAGTAGTAGCCGGCCGGATCCAGCACGCCCCGGGTCAGGTAGCCGGGGGTCGTCGGCCCGGAGCCGTCCGGGCCGGCGTCCGGGGTGTCGCCGCCCCGCCACGACCCGCCCTGGCCCCGGGTGTCCATCACCAGGTGGGCGAAGCCGGCACTGGCCCAGAGCAGCCATTCGAGTGGGCGGCCACGGCCGCCGCCGTACCCGATGAACTCGACGACGACCGGCAGTGGCCCGGCGGCGCCCGACGGGACGTTGAGCCAGCCCTTGATCTCCTGACCGGCGAAGCCGGTGAAGCTCACGTCGTACGTGTCGATCATGCGCAGCGGGGTCGCCACCTGGGTCACGACCGGCGGCGCCGCCATCGACCGGGCGTCGGAGAGCGTGTCGTCCCAGAACGCGCGCAGGTCGGCCGGTGGGGACAGCTCGGGCTGGTAGCGCCGCAGCTGATCGAGGGGAAGATCGAACCAGGCCATGGCCGGCACGCTACCAGCGCCAGCGGGGCGGGTGGGGTGCGCTGGCCACGGCCATACTGGCGGGATGACCGCGCAGAGCAGCCCGGCCAACGCCGGCCGGTACATCGCCGCCATCGACCAGGGCACCACCTCGTCGCGTTGCATCGTGTTCGACGCCGACGGCGCGATCGTCACGATGGCCCAGCGCGAACACCGGCAGATCTTCCCCCGCCCCGGCTGGGTCGAGCACGACGCCGAGGAGATCTGGGTCAACGTCGAGCAGGTGGTCCGGCAGGCCCTCGCCGACGCCGGAGTCAGCGCTGGTGGGCTGGCCGCGATCGGCATCACCAACCAGCGGGAGACCACCGTGGTGTGGGACAAGGCCACCGGCCGGCCGGTGCACCACGCCATCGTGTGGCAGGACACCCGCACCGGGCCGCAGCTGCAGCGGCTCGGCGCGGCCGTCGGCGAGCAGCGGCTGCGGGAACGCACCGGACTGCCGCTGGCGACGTACTTCGCCGGGCCGAAGGCGATGTGGCTGCTGGAACACGTCGACGGGCTGGCCGAGCGGGCACGGCGCGGCGAGGTGCTGTTCGGCACGATGGAATCCTGGCTGATCTGGAAGCTCACCGGCCGGCACGTCACCGACGTCACCAACGCCAGCCGCACCCTGCTGATGGACGTGCACACGCTGCGCTGGGACGAGGAGATCCTGTCCGCGGCGGGCATTCCGGCCGCGATGCTGCCGGAGATCGTTGCGTCGGCCGCGATCTACGGTACGGCGGACGCCGACGTCGCCGGCGGGGCGCTGGCCGGCGTACCGGTGGCCAGCGCCCTCGGTGACCAGCAGGCAGCCCTGTTCGGGCAGACCTGCTTCCAGCCCGGCGAGGCCAAATGCACCTACGGCACCGGCAGTTTCCTGCTGCTCAACACCGGTACGAGCGCGGTCACCTCGCAGCACGGGCTGTTGACCACGGTGGCGTACCAGATCGGTGACGCCCCGGCGCACTACGCGCTCGAAGGGGCGATCGCGGTGACCGGGTCGCTGGTGCAGTGGCTGCGTGACAACCTGGGCCTGATCTCCAGCGCGGCGCAGGTCGAGGAGCTGGCCCGCAGCGTCGACGACAACGGCGGCTGCTACATCGTGCCGGCGTTCTCCGGACTGTTCGCCCCGCACTGGCGGGCCGACGCCCGGGGCGTGGTCGCCGGGCTGACCGGCTACATCACCAAGGGCCATCTGGCCAGGGCGGTGCTGGAAGCCTCGGCGTGGCAGACCCGCGAGGTGGTCGACGCGATGAACGCCGACTCGGACGTGGCGCTGCGCCGGCTGCGGGTCGACGGTGGGATGACCGCCAACGGGCTGCTGATGCAGTTCCTCGCCGACGTGCTCGACGTGCCGGTGGTCCGCCCGGCGGTCAGCGAGACGACCTGTCTGGGGGCGGCGTACGCGGCCGGGCTGGCGGTCGGCTTCTGGCCGGACCTGGACACGTTGCGCGCCCAGTGGCGGGCCGACGCGCAGTGGCGGCCGGCGATGGACCCGGCGCACCGCGACCGCGAGTACGCCCAGTGGCGCAAGGCCGTCACCCGCACCCTCGACTGGGTCGACGACCCCGACTGATCCCCCGTCCTTTCTCGGCGATCGGCATCCACGCGCCCGCCCCGGAGACAACCATCACCGTCAACCCGACGAGCGGCACACGCGCAGGCGTTGAATCACGCGTCCCACCTCGCACGCCCCTGCCGAAATCATGATCAACAATCATCACATCGACAGACTTCAGAGTGTTAGTGCGGCACACCTATACAAGATCACCATTCAGTCAACCCCCCATGTGCACAAAAGTTAAGATACGACAAGCTCCCAAATTGCCCAATTGTAGACAGTGAACCTTGCTCAGGTGTGCGATACTCCCTTTAGGAGACAAGCCTACAACGCAAACAACCAATCGGGAATAACTAGATGATCGGCACAATACCCACACCTCATCGCATAGCCATCAAGCTCATCAAATGGACCCTGGTGAGCCTTCTAATTGGCATGCTTCCGGTCCTCTTGAAGGCACTTTTCGTCTTCGCCGACAACCAAGCCTTGACGAAGGCCTCAATACTCGGCAGCGGCGAGCTATTCCTGGTGGCCGCAGGACTAACCGCCAGTGGAGTCGGGGAGATTGTCTTCGAGCTACACTCTCCCGACAGGCCGATGATAATCAACTTATACGTACAGATCACTCGCGCCGCAGCAATAATTATATCGATCGTTATCGTTGCCATTGGTGCCGCCGTCTACGGAAGCGCCAATGGAGCCGAGAGCGTGACGGACAACTACATGAATCTTTCCTGGGGCGTACTTATTGCCGCCTCCCTCTCCAGCCTATCCTGCGTGATTGTCGCCGAACTGAAGTAGGGGAGTCCGACATGGAGCCATTGATGGCCACGCTACTGGCCCTGTCGGCCGCCAGCGTCGCCAACGCCGTCGGCGCGTTCGCCTACTCACTCCGCAAGATGCGGCGCCTAGTTGAACAGCAAAAATACCTCGTGGTCCCAGCCAAGCAGGTACCTCATGACGTGATCCTTTTTGAGGAGCTACGCACCCAACTGTTAAAGAATGCCCTAGACAACGGCATAGGTCCCAAACAGGCGGAAGCCGTGGTATCGGCCACCCTCCAATCGCTCACCGAGAACGCCGACCCGACGGAGGATTCAACCCGTCAAGGCCCAACTGAACCGCCCACATCAAATCGATAGTTTGCCCGAGAGAAGGTCGATCTCGGCCACGTCTCCCGCCGCCACTGGCGCAGCTTGCGGTAGGGCACCTCGTCGACCTCACGGAGGCCGGATAACGGGCGTTGCTCGACGAACACTACAAGATGAAGCCGACGGATAGCAGTTCTCCCAGGAACGTTTCCAGCGACACCTGTTGATAGTGGATTGACGGTGCGCAACCGGCCATCGGAAAATTCACCCAATCGTCGGTGAAGTTGGTCCAGCGACCTGAAAATTGCACCTCTGCCGCTTGCCCGGCCCCGGCGAGTAGACGTGCTGCTGTCCGGCGCGGCGTTCCAGCTCCCACACGTACGACTCGATCTCGTGGCGGGCCGCCGCGCCGGCCGGCAGCCACAACGGCAGGTCACCACCGAACCGTTCGCGATGGACAGCGGCCGGCGGGATGCTGTCGGAATGCCCACCAGCACCGCCTACGAAGACGAGCTCGGCGACCACTTCGCCAGACACGCCGACACCAGCCCGTACAACGCCTACGTCGACCGACCGGCGATGCTCGCCCTCGCCGGAGACGTCGACGGGCAGCGAGTTCTCGACGTCGGTTGCGGGGCCGGGCACTACGCGACGGAGCTGCTGTCGCGCGGTGCCGAGGTCGTCGGGATCGACGGCAGCGCGACGTTGCTGGCGCACGCCCGGCGCAGGTTGGGCGACCGGGCCGAACTGCACCGGCACGACGTCGAGGATCCGCTGGACTTCATCGACGACACGTCGTTCGACGGGGTGATCTGCGCGTTGATGCTGCACCACGTCGCCAACCGACGACAGTTGCTCGGCGAGCTACAGCGGGTGCTGCGGCCGGGCGGGTGGCTACTGGTCTCCACGACCCACCCGACCGCCGACTGGCGGCACTTCGGCGGCTCGTACTTCGCCGACGACTGGGTCGATCTTCCACTGGCCGGCGGGCAGATGTCGATCCACTATCAACGGATGACGCTGGAGACGTTCCTGGGCGAACTGCTGGACGCCGGCTTGCGCCTGGAGCGGTTCGTCGAACCACGCCCGGTGCCCAGCCTGCGTGACGTCGACGAGGCGGCCTACCACAAGCTGCACCAGTCGCCGTCCTTCGTCGCCGTCCGACTCCGCCGGCCCTGACCGCCAGGCGGTGGTCCGGTGCCCCGCTGGTCGCGGGGCACCGGACGACACCGTCGAGGGTCAGGGGGCGAGGCGGTGCAGGTCGCGCGGGAAGAGCGTGACCTGCCGGATGTTCGGTACGCCGAGCAGCCGGGCCACGAACCGCTCCAACCCGAACGCGAAGCCGCCGTGCGGTGGCATACCGTACCGCATCGCGTCCAGATAACCGGCGTACGGGGTCAGGTCGGTCTCGCCCCGCTCGGCGAGCGCGTCGACGTAGTCGCCGTACCGGTGCAGCCGTTGCCCGCCGCTGACCAGCTCCACGCCCCGGAAGATCAGGTCGATCGCACGCGAGTAGCCGGGCCGGCCCGGGTCCGGGTGGGTGTAGAACGCCCGGTGCCGGGTCGGGTAGCCCTCGACGAAGACGAAGTCGCTGCCGTGCTCGCGCAGCGCCCACTCCCCCAGCCAGCGTTCGTGCTCCGGGGCCAGGTCCGGCTCCCCGGTGACGTCCCGGCCGGTCGCCGCGCTGATCATGTCGAGGGCGTCGGCGAAGTGCACGATCACCGGCTCGGCCGGCAACGCCGGCAGCCGTACGTCGAGCAGCTCCAGCGCCGGCCCGGCGCGCTCGGTGACCGCCGCCAGCATGCCGGCGACGGTGGCGTGGCAGGCGGCGATCACGTCCCGGTGGTCGTCGACGAAGCCGAGTTCGGCGTCGAGCGACGTGTACGCGGCCAGGTGCCGGGCGGTGTCACTCGGCTCGGCCCGGAACACCGGCCCCACCTCGAAAACCCGCTCGAAGACACCCACCATGATCTGCTTGTAGAGCTGCGGGGACTGGGCAAGATAGGCCCGGCGGCCGAAGTAGTCCAGGGCGAAGACGTTCGCGCCGCTCTCGGTCGCCGTACCGACGATCTTCGGGGTGTGGATCTCGACGAACCCCATCGTCGTGAGTGTTTTTCGGAAGCCGGCGACGGTGGCGGCCGCGATCCGGTGCGTGGCGGCCAGCTTCGGGTGCCGCAGCGCGACCGGCGCGTGGTCCAGGATCGTCGGCAGGTTCGCCCGCAGGTCCGGCCGATAAAGATCAAACGGTACGGGTGCCGCCGGGTCGGACAGCGGCGTGATCGTCGGACCGGTCACCTCCACGCCACCGGGGGCGGCCGGCTGGGCGGTCGCGGTGCCGGTGACGGCGACGACGGTTTCCTCCGGCAGTTGTTCGAGCTGGGCCCGTACCGCCGGGTCGGTGACGACGACCTGGGCGAGCCCGGCGGCGTCGCGCAGGATCAGGAAAGCGACGGATTTCAGCAGCCGCCGCCGGTGAATCCAGCCGGCCAGCCGTACGGGCTGGCCAACGTGGGCTGGTAGATGAGCGGAAAGGATGCGTTGCATGGTGGTGACCTCCTCCGGTGTGCGCAACGCGTCCCCAGAGAGGCGTGGGCGAGCGGGATCCTCGCGGTGCCACCACACCTTCGCCGCACCGCGTGGTGAACGCGGCACAGCCTTCGCTTACCCGTGACGTGGGCGAGGCGGCGGGAGTCTACTGAGCCCGACGCTGCCGCCGGGCCGTTCTTTCCCGCAGCTCAGGAGGGTCTTCACGGCTGGGCCGGAGTCCGCCCTCTCAGCTGTGGGCGGCTCTCTGTCACTCCGGTGGGCGCAACCGCTACTCGGCTCCGTCGTCGCTGTTGCCCACAGACGCTAGCGGTACGGCGTCCGCGTCCGCATCCGGATTCCGACCGGTCAGACACGGTCCGCACGTCGGACCCGCAGCCCGGTCACCGCCGCGATCGTGTCGAAGTCGTTGTCGATGTGTAGAACGGTCAGACCCCAGGCTTGCGCGGTGGCAGCGATGAGAAGATCGACTACCGACGGCCCTTTGTGGTTCCCAAGGTTGACCAGCTCGTGTTGGGTACGTTCGACGAAGCCCCAGGCGCTGTCCGGCACGGGATGCCAGGCGAACAGTGAGCGGAGGGTGGCCTGCAGTTGATCACGGTCTGCCTTGCTGGCCACCGCCCGAGTCAGCTCCGCCTCGACAGGAGGACAGACCGCGACGAGGCCAGCACGGACCGCGTCGAGCCACTGCGGAGCGATGTCCTGTCTCCGTCGAAGGCGGACCACCATCGAGGTGTCGGCCAGGTAGGTCACGCCGCGATGTCCTTGTGACCGTCAGCCTCGTCCTGCTCGATGAGGTCGACATCGAGCCGGCCGAGTAGCTCACGGAAGGACTCCAGCAACTCGGCACGACGGTTGGCATCGACAGCGGCGGCCAGCTCAAGCGCGGCGTTCACCGTGTCCCGCTTGGTGGTGGTCCGCAGGGCACGCTGGGCGCGGAGCAGCATCTCGTCGTCGACGTCGATCACAGTGCGACTCATATATCTCACCCACCTGCTAGATATCGAGGTATCAGCCTAGCATCGTCTCCATCGTCGGTGTTGCCGCTGGCCGTAGCCGCCCGTTATACGGCACGCCCGGGTCGTCAGCCATCTCCAGAGCTGCTACGTAGCCGGCTTGCGCCAGACAGATACGTGTTTCTCGCTGTCGGAGGTGAACGGCGAGCCGTCCCAGTCCGCTACCCGCCGCTCCAGCACCAGGCCGGCAAGTTTGGCCATCAGATCGCACTCGGCCGGCCAGATGTAGCGGAAGTTGCTGCACCCGTAGCTGGCGCTGCCGTCGTCGCTGCGTCGGTAGTGGTGCGAGGTGCCCTGCTGGGTGACCATGTCGTAGGTGTCGAAGCCGACGTGCCGGTCCGTCACCTCGAACGGCACCGCCGTCTGCCCTGGCGGGAACCGCCGGATGCCCGGCACCCACAACTCGATGACGAAGCGCCCGCCGGGCGTCAGGTGCCGGGCGGCGTTGCGGAAGCATTCCACCTGCTCGTCCTGCGTACGCAGGTTGCCGATGCTGTTGTAGACGACGTACACCAGGGAAAACCGCCCCGGAATCGTCGCCGTCGCCATGTCACCGACGACAACCGGCAGGTCTTCGACCAGCGGGACCTTGCGGCGCAACTGATCGACCATCGGCTGCGACAGCTCGATCCCGCTCACCGCAATGCCCTTCGCGGAAAGCGGGATGGCCACCCGGCCGGTGCCGATCGCGAACTCCAGCGCCGGGCGGCCTGCGCCGGCCAGCTGCGCCAGAAACTCCACCGTCGGCGCAAGCACGTGCGGAGCGAACATTTCTGCCGAAGTGCGGTCGTACCCCTGGGCTGTCTGCTCGTCCCACAGGTCGCTGCTCGTCATGGGCGCGATCCTGCACATGCCTGCCGGCTCCGCGCCAACCATTTACGATGTTTGATCAACACCGAGGTGACGCTGGCGCACCTCAAAATCGCGAAATGAGGTACGTCAGCGTCACCTCGACGCAGCGGGACAGTGCCCCGGTGTTCGCGGGGGTCTGGGTAGGGTCGGCGTCGTGACCGTAGCGCGCTCCCTCGTCCTGTTCGTCTTGGCCGCAGTCGCCGAGATCGGTGGGGCCTGGCTGATCTGGCAGGGCTGGCGGGAGCACCGTGGCCTGCTGTGGATCGCCGCCGGGGTGATGGCGCTCGGGCTGTACGGGTTCGCGGCGTCGCTGCAGCCGGATCCGAACTTCGGCCGGATCCTCGCCGCATATGGTGGTGTCTTCGTCGCCGGTTCACTCGCCTGGGGCGTCGTCGTGGACAAGTTCCGGCCGGACCGCTGGGACATCACCGGCGCGGCGATCTGCCTGATCGGCGTCGCCGTCATCATGTACGCCCCACGCGGCTGAGCCAGCGCTTCTTCTTGAGTCGGATGCGCGACTGGACCGGCGTACCGGACGGAAAACAACGACGGCGACAGGGCAAGCTGCTGCGATGTCCCGCCCCGCCACGGTGCCCCGCGAGCTGAGCTTCGAGCCGTTCTCCGGCAGCCGCGCCATCGCCGCCGGCCTGATCACCCGACGGATGCTCAACGGGCCGTCCTGGCGCCGCATCCTCCCCGACGTATACGTACACGTTGACTCGTACGACCCCGACGACCACCGGATGTGGTGCGTGGCCGCCGCCGCACGGCTGCCGCCCGACGCGGCGATCCACGAGCTCAGCGCGGCCTATCTGTGGGGGATCGACCTCCTGCCGCTAAGCGGTCCCGGGCAGGTGGTGGTGCCGGTACACATTGCCCTGCCGAAAACGGCCAGGCGGTACTCACACCCCAGGATAAGATCCACATACCGGACGCTCACCCCTGACGACATCACGTCCTTGACCGGACTCCCCTTGACCACTGGAGTCCGTACCGCGTTCGACCTGGGTCGCTCGCTGCCGCGCGCCGACGCGCTCGGCGCCCTCGACGCCGTCCTGCGCCGCCGCGTCGTCACGCGTAGGCAGCTCGCGGCGTACATCGACACCCGCCCCGGGCTGCGCGGCCTGCACCAGGTCCGGGAACTCCTCGCCCTCGCCGAGCCGTTGAGCGAATCGCCGATGGAGAGCCGACTCCGCCTGCTGCTGCACGACGCCGGCCTGCCAAAACCAACGTCGCAGTACGAGGTGCGAGACGCCCCGCTGGGTAGGCAGGGGCGTTTTATCGCGCGGGTCGACCTGGCTTACCCGCAGTGGCGGATCGCCATCGAGTACGAGGGTGACCACCACCGGGAGCGGGCGACGTTCCGCAAGGACGTGTACCGCTTCAACGCGCTCCGGGAAGCCGGATGGCTTGCGCTCCGCTTCACCGCCGACGACGTCCTCCGACGAAAAGAACAAGTGGTGCGAAAGGTCCGGGACGCGATCGCCGAACGCACCACCTGACCACATCGCGCCCGTCGAGGTGACGCTGACGCACGCTATTTTCGCGTTTTAGCGTGCGTCAGCGTCACCTCGACGGCGGAGCGCCGTCACGAAGCCAGACCAGGAGTCGCTAGAAAAGGACAACACCGGACCGTACGGATCCTTCGAGTCCCGCACCGCGACGCCGAGTGCACCAGAGACACCATGATCAGCCACGCCAGCCACCTCGACACAGTTGGAGTTGGAACCGCTGCGGCTCGACTTGCGCCACGCCAAGTCCACTGGCAGGTCGGCTGCGTTCATCCTCGCCTCACTCACGCTCGTGTTCTGCCGCGAGCCGGGCCACCAGGTCGATCGACTCGGCAGGGCTCAGCGCCACCGTGAGCAGCCTATCCACTTCATCGCGAAAGAAGATCACCTGCTCGGGCTCCTCCAGGAACAGCCCGGAGATCTTGTGCTCAAGGTGCACGACCGTCTGGCTGCGCGGGAAGTCGAGGATGGCGAACGCGCCGTCCAGTCCCGTGTAGCCGCCGACCGACGACGGCACGACCTGCAGGGTGACGTTCGGGCGGTCGGCGGCATCCACGAGATGTCGCAGTTGCCGACCCATCACCCACGGACCGCCGAGCGGCCGACGAAGCGCCGACTCGTCCAGGATCGCGTGCAGCGCCGGTGGTTCGGACCTCGCAAGGATGGCCTGGCGTCCGAGCCGAGCGGTGACTCTGGTCTGCGCGTCGGCCTCCGGAACGCCACAACCTCGCAATACCGCCCTGGTGTAGTCGGGGGTCTGCAGCAGCCCTGGCACGAGCAGCGGTTCGAAGTCGAAGATCGCTGACGCCTCGGCCTCCAGCTGGATCAACGTCCGGGACTCGGCCGGAAGGCCTCCCAGCACCTCCCACCAGCCGGGCTCGGAGCGCTCCGACATGGCGAGCAGCCGCTGCCGTTCCTCACCGGCGACACCGTAGATGACCAGCAGGGATGCGACGTCCTCCAGCTTGCTGCCCTGCCGACCGGTCTCCATCCTGGACAACTTCGACGCCGGCCAGCCGAGACTCGCCGCCACCCCACGAACGCTCAGCTTCCGACTCCGCCGCAGCGCGCGTAGTTCGCCAGCGAGTCCACGAATGGCGATGGTGGGCGGCGTCGGCTTGGTCATCGAAATCCTCCTGTCCCCAACCTCTTGACACGAGGCTACCGCCGTAGCCATCTTGAATGCAACGTTGCTTTCCAGAGAGCCACAGCCTGAGCGAGGTGAGCCTGTGATGTTGGTGAAGGTGCGGGCGTACGACCCGGCGGACAGCCCCGGGCCGATCCCGTCGGTGATCGACCACTTTCGGCCTGGCCCGGAGCTGCCCGAACAGCTCAGCGAGGCGGAGCACACCGCAGCCCGCTACACGGTGATCCTGGTGCCGCCGAAGGAGGCGGAGATTCTCGACCTCGGCCGGGAGAACCCGGGACTCAAGCTCTACCTGGACCACCACTGGGAGGCGGACGTATCCGACCTCGACGAGGCTGCGACGCTGATCTCCGAGCACTGCGGCAAGCCGGTCACGCTGGTCGAGCACCGGGCCGACCTCTGCTACTGGACGGCGTACGTGGAGCTGCCCTACGCCGACGGCGAGAGCTGACGCGCCGCCCGGCAGGCGAACCGCGTACTGACGAACGGCTGCCGGGCTGGCCGTGATCGGCCAGCCCGGCAACGTACAGCGCTGTTTCTCAGGGCGACGGCGTGCGGTGGGCCCGGACGACGAAGTCGTGGATGGTCAACTGCTTCGAGTCATGGTGCACGTCACGGGTACGGGACTCCGCGACGGCCACCTCCCACTGGGCTTCGGGGAGAGAGCCGATAACGGCGTCCATACCGATCGACGCGGCCTTCGGGGCGTGGGCCGCCGAGTGGGTGTCGGCGTGGTCGTGGCCGACGACCAGCAGCGTCCCGCCGGGGGCGACGGCGGCGGCCAGCCGTGCCACGAACTGGTCGAACGGCAGGTCGGGGTGCACGTACTGGCTGGTCACCAGGTCGTAGCGCTGCGACGGCTCCCAGCTGGTCAGGTCGGCGGTGAGCCAGGTGATCCGCTGCGCGACGCCCGGTTCCTGCTGCGCGGCGAGCTTCTGGGCGCGGCCGACCGCTGTCGACGAGGCGTCGACTGCGGTCACCTGCCAGCCCCGGCCGGCGAGCCAGATCGCGTCGGCGCCGGTGCCGCAGCCCGCGTCGAGCGCCGTACCGGGGGGCAGGTCCGCAACCTCGGCGACCAGCTGCGGTCCTGGCGAGACGTGTCCCGTCGGGTGTGCCTGATAGTGCTGCTCCCACCAGTCGGCACTGAACGCGGGATGGCCCGCGTGGGTCTCGTTGGTCATGCTTCGACGGTAGTGAGCCTCCCGGTAATCGGAAGAGTTCATGCGGTTTCCGCAAGAAGGCGCCGTACATCGGCAGGGCCCGCCGCCGGACGCGCCTAGCATGGTGGGCGTGTCAGGGGTCGAGCTTTCCGACGTGGTCCGGCAGCGCATCCGTGGCCTGCGGCAGGCGCGCGGGTGGAGTCTCGACTCCCTTGCCGCCCGGTGCCACCTGAGCCCGTCCACGCTGAGCCGCATCGAGACCGGCCACCGGCGGATCGACCTCGACCAGCTCGTCGCCCTGGCCCGGGCGCTCGACACCACGATCGACCAGCTCGTCGAGCCGGTCGACGATGCCGACGTGATCATCCGGCCGATGAAGCACCAGGAGCCGGGTCTGGCCACCTGGGTGTTGTCGCGCGGCTCAAGCCAGCCCGGCGGCAGCATGGTGGCGAAGATGCGGATCACTCCGGAGCGCCGTACCGGTCCGGGGCATCTGAGCGTGCACCCCGGGCGGGAGTGGTTCTTCGTACTCAGCGGCACCGCACTGCTGCACCTGGGTGAGCGGCAGATCCCGGTCGGCCAAGGGAACGCGGCAGAGTTCTCCACGATGATCCCGCACTCCATCGGCGCGGTGAACGGGCCGGTGGAGATCCTCACCATCTTCGACCAGGACGGCGAGCGGGCACACGCACAGTCGTCGGGCGACGCCCCAACCAGTTAGTCTTGCCATTCCTGCAAGCCTTGGTGCCGATTGAGCAAGCCGGGGTTAGCTTTCCCGCATGACCTCTCCAAGCCTGTCTCCGCAGGTGACAGCCGTGGCGGAAGCCGCCGCGGCGGATTCCGACCCGACGATCCACGATCCGCGTCGACGCCGCGCCGTCCTCGTCGCGGTCTGCATCGCACTGATGGCGGTGATCGCTTCCGTCTCCGGGCTGAACGTCGCCCAGCAGGAATTCGCCGTCGCGTTCGGCGCTTCGCAGAGCACCGTCCTGTGGATCATCAACATCTACACGATCACCTTGGCCGCGCTGCTGCTGCCGCTCGGCGCGGTCGGCGACCGGTGGGGCCGCAAGCCCGTACTGCTCGCCGGGCTCCTCCTCTTCGGGACCGCCAGCGCCGCCGCCGGCCTCGCCACCTCGACCGAGATCATGATCACCGCGCGACTGCTCAGCGGCATCGGCGCGGCGATGATCATGCCGATCACCCTGGCCGTGATCACCTCGACCTTCCCGGAGAAGGAACGGTCCCGGGCGATCGGTGTCTGGACCGCCGTCGCCGGCGGCGGCGGCCTGCTCGGGATGTACCTGTCGGCCTTCCTGGTCGACGTGGCGGACTGGCGCTGGTTGTTCGCCCTCCCGGTCGCGCTGGTCGTCGTGGCCGCCGGCATGACCATCCGGTACGTCCCGAACTCCCGCGAGGAGTCGAGTCACCCGTTCGACACCATCGGTTCGCTGTCGTCGGTGCTCGCCGCCGTCGGACTCATCTTCGTCCTGCACGAGGGCCCGGAACACGGCTGGACCGCGCCCGCCACGCTGGTGGGTCTGCTCGTCGGTGTCCTCGGTGCCGTCGTCTTCGTCGCCTGGGAGCTGCGTCGGCGCGCGCCACTGCTCGACGTCCGACTGTTCCGCCACCGGGGGCTGTCCAGCGGCTCGGTGTCGCTGCTCGCGGTGTTCGGCGTGCAGGCCGGCATCTTCGTGGTGCTCTTCCCGTACTTCCAGGCCGTCCTCGGCTGGTCCGGGCTGCGCTCCACGCTGGCGATGATGCCGATGGCCCTGCTGATGATGGTCGCCTCGGGCCTCGCCCCACGGGTGGCCGCGCTGGTCGGTGCCCGCGCCACCATGGCGGCCGGCATCTTCCTCGGCGGCGCGGGTCTGGCCCTGATGGCCAGCTTCGTCTCGGTCGACGGCGGCTACCTGTCGGTGCTGCCCGGCATGCTCGCAATGGGGCTCGGCATGGGCCTGTCGATGACCCCTTCCACCGAGGCGATCACCAGCGCCCTGCCTCGCTCCCGGCAGGGCACCGCGTCCGCGCTCAACGACGTCACGAGAGAGTTCGGTGCCGCGCTCGGTGTCGCGCTGCTCGGGGCGATCGTGTCCGCCGGCTACCGCAACGCCGTCGACCCTCGGCTCGACGAGCTGGCCGTCGACGCGCCCGACGCCGCCCGGGAGGGTATCGCCACGGCTCTCGCCGCCGCCGACGACGCCGGCCCGTACGCCGACGAGCTGGTCCGGGCCGCGCAGCAGTCGTTCGTCGACGGCTGGCAGCAGGCGATGTGGGTGGGCGTCGGGGTGATGGTGCTCCTGTTCGGCTACGTGCTCGCCCGGGGTCCGCAGCGTCGGCCACGAGCCGAGCAGCCGGAACCGTCGCCAGGGGATCCCACGAAGGACGCGGTCGCCGGCTGAACGCGCATTGCGTCAGGTCGTCGTGCTGGTGGTTGGTGCCCGTGGTTCATCTGGGCACCAACCACCAGATTCACCGAACGCTCGAACTCACCCCGTTTCGGTTGCTACACTTGCTGCACATATTTCGACTGCCCTCCCGGAGGTGATCATGACTCTCGCGGTCAGTCCGGTCACGCCTGATCCGCAGTCGGTCGAGGTAGCAGCTGAGGCGCTGCCCCGGGTGCAGGCCTACCTGCGCACCCACGAGGAGGCTGCGGCAACCGTTCGACTCGTGGAGGACGGCGCTGGCGACACACTCGTGGTGCCCCGTGGAGCCATCGAGTTGTTGGCGCGCGTTCTGGCCCACATGGCGAACGGCCACAGTGTCTCGGTCGTCCCGGCTCACGCGGAGCTGACAACTCAGCAGGCAGCCGAGCTGCTCAACGTTTCCCGCCCATATCTGATCGGCCTGCTGGAGGCGGGTGAGATCCAGTTCCGCAAGGTGGGCACCCACCGGCGGGTACTCGCCGGATCGCTGCTGGCGTACAAACACCGGGACGACGCCCGTCGTCGTGCCGCAGCCGATGAGCTGACCCAGCTCGCCCAGGAGATGGACCTCACCTGAGTCAAGACCTTCGTTGTCATCTATGCCGCGAGCGTGTTGTACCCGAGCACGCTACGGGATTTACTGCTGCGAATCGCCCAGTCAGGTCTGGTCGACGCCAAATGGACCGAACAGATTCTTGATGAGGTTCTCGCCGCCCTACGCCGGCAGCGACCAGACCTCGACGACGCCAGACTCGCACGGACACGAAGGTTGATGGGCACTGCCGTCCGGGACTGGAAGATCACCGGCTACGAGCCGCTCGTCGACTCGCTCAAACTGCCCGATCCTGACGACCGTCACGTACTTGCCGCCGCGATCCGGGCGCGGGCTCAACTCACTGTCACCGCCAACCTCCGACACTTCCCCGCCGATGAGCTGACCGGCTGGGACATCGGCCCGAAGTCACCTGACGAGTTCGTTCGCGATCAGATCAGTTTGGACCGCAGCACGGTACACGCCGCAGTGCAGCAGATCGCCGACTCGTGGCGCAACCCGCCTGGGAGCTTTGACGACGTACTTGACCGCCTCGAAAGATCCGGACTCGCGGTCAGCGCCGCCGAGTTGCGCGCTCGGCGGTAGCGGCGAGGAACCGGGGCTCACCAGGTGCGGCCGGTGATCCGTTCGTAGACCTCGACGTAGCGGGCCCGGGTTACCTCGACGATCTCGGCCGGCACCTCCGGGGCCGGTGGGCGCTTGTCCCAGCCGGTGCCGGCGGCCCAGTCCCGCACGTACTGCTTGTCGAAGGAGAACTGGGCGCGGCCCGGCTGGTACGCGTCGGCCGGCCAGAACCGGGAGGAGTCGCTGGTCAGCACCTCGTCGGCGAGGACCAGGGTGCCGTCCGACGCCCAGCCCAGCTCGATCTTGGTGTCGGCGACGATCAGGCCGCGTTCGGCGGCCAGCGTCGCGCCGCGCCGGTAGACGTCCAGGGTGATCTGCCGCAGCCGCTCGGCGGTCTCCGCGCCGACCTGGGTGACGACGTCGGCGTACGTGATGAACTCGTCGTGCTCGCCGACGGACGCCTTGGTCGTCGGAGTGAAGATCGGCTCGGGCAGCTTGGACGCCTCGACCAGGCCGGGGGGCAGCGCGACACCGGAGACCGAGCCGGACTTCTCGTACTCCTTCAGGCCCAGTCCGGTGAGGTAGCCGCGGGCGATGCACTCGATAGGCACCATGTCCAGGCGGCGACAGCGGATGGCCCGGCCGGCGAACTCGGCCGGTACGTCGGTGGCGGAGACGACGTGGTGGGGCACCAGGTCTGCGAGCTGCTCGAACCACCACAGTGACAGCGCGGTGAGCAGTTTGCCCTTGTCCGGGATCGGGGTGGGCAGCACCACGTCGTAGACACTGATCCGGTCGGAGGCGACGAGGATCAGGTCGTCTCCGTCGGCGTACACGTCCCTGACCTTGCCCGAGTGCAGCAGCTCCACGCCGGCAAGTACATCACGACGGCGGGCCGGGACCGCCGGGTGCCCGTCCGCCTCCCGGGCTGACAGGCGGACGGGCTGGCCAGGCTGGGCGGTGCGGAGGTCCTGGCCGGGGCCGCCGCACCGCCGATGATTCCCGGGTTGGCGGCGCGGCGGGGTCGAGGTGCGCCCGGACTACAGTCGGGCGCCGAGGTGGGGTTGGCCGATCGGGTGCAGAAACGGTGACGTGGGGACGGCGCCGTCAGGGCGGCGCGGCCCGGTGATCGTCGCCGGGTCGGTGCTGACCAGCGACGCGTCGGTCCAGGTGCCGCCGATGTTCCACGAGTTGACGCTGCCGGTCGACGAGCCCAGCGACACCGGGGTGGGATTGCTGGCGGCCAGGTTGCCGGTCAGCACCGACGACGACCTGTTGACGGTGAACCCGTTGCGGCCGTTGTTCCAGGCGGTGTTGCGGTCGAAACGGTGCGCGCCCGGGTTGCCGTTGTCGATGAAGCCGTCGACGGCGTTACCGAACGCGATGCTGTTGCGGACGGTGTGCGGCACAGCGTCGGGGATCCCGCCGCCCATCTTGAAGCCGTTGCCGTCGCCGCCGAAGTCGGGAAAGCCCCACCGGTTGACGCCGTTGCCCCAGGCCACCGAGTTCTCGATGAGGATCGGTGACCGGAACATCCAGGCGTCGAAGCCGTCGTCGGCGTTGTTCCACAGCCGGGCGCCCCGCACGACGTTACCGACGCCGGAGCCTTCCTTGATGGCCAGGCCGTCGGCGCTCTCGCCGTTCTTGCGCGGGTCCCGGTTGCCGTACGCGTCGAGGTCGATGACCTGGTTGTACGTGGCGTCGCCCTGGATCTGCAGGCCGGATTCGTAGTTGTCGCGGGTGGTCAGGCGCTGAAACACGTTGTGATGACAGGTGCGGCAGTAGACCCCGTACGGGCCGTTGGCGATCTCCAGGTCGACGAGCCGCCAGTACGAGGCCTGCATGTGGATGGCGCCGCGTTCGATGTTGGGGATGCTGCCGCCCAGTGGTGCCGGGGTGTGCGGCATCTGTTCGCCGTCGATGAGCACGGGTTCAGTGCGGTACCGGGTGAGGGTGATCGGTGCGTCGGCGGTGCCGGAGGTGAGGATCCGGATGTTGGTGGTCGGGGCGTACCGGCCGCCGCGCAGCCGGATGGTGGTGCCGGGGACGGCCAGATCGACAGCACGTTGCACCGTGCGCAGCGGCTGAGCGAGGGTGCCCGGGTTCGCGTCATCGCCGGTGGTCGCGACGATCAACTCACGCCCCGGTCCGGACGTGGGCGGCGCCGTCGTCGGTGGGGCGGTGGTCGGCGGGACCGTCGGTGGCGGGCTCGCCGATGGCGAGGACGTCGGCGGTACGGAGGGCGACGGCGTCGGGGGCGGGCCGGCCCCGACGGTGCTGACGGTGACGTCGTCGAAGGCGGCGGTGGCACGGTCGGTCTGCACGCCGATGCGACCCTGGTCGCGTTGGCTGGTGCCGGTGCCGATCAGGGTGCCGTCGACCCAGCCCCGGACGGTGTCACCGGAGACCTCCAGGGTGAGCGTCGCCCAGGTGCCGGCGGGCACCGGCCGGGTGACGGCGCCGAGGACGGTGACGGTTCCGCTGCGTACGGCCTGCAGTTCGACGCGCCCGTCGAGCAGTGCCAGCCGGTCGAAGCTGGTGGCGCCCGGCGAACGGGCGGCGAGTCCAGCGAATCCGCCGGCCGAGGTCCAGCTCAGCGGCTTGACGCGGGCCTGGACCTGGTAGTCGGTCCAGCTGG
Source organism: Solwaraspora sp. WMMA2101 (assembly GCF_049179175.1). NCBI lineage: Bacteria > Bacillati > Actinomycetota > Actinomycetes > Micromonosporales > Micromonosporaceae > Solwaraspora > Solwaraspora sp. WMMA2101. Next base: position 1,877,880 of record NZ_JBMHMA010000006.1, read on the forward strand.
ACGAGCCGGCGAACATCCGGGCGAGGCCGGCGTCGGTCTTGGACTGTCGAAGGACCCGGGAGCCGTCGGTGACGACCGTCCAGGTGCCACCGGACTTCGACCAGCCGGCGGCGTCGCCGTCGTCGAAGTCGTCGCTGAACAGGGTCGCCGCCCAGGCTCCGGTGATGCCGGTGGCGAGCAGGGCACCGGCGATGAGCAGCACGGTGCCGGTGACCGTGAGTGCGGCGAGGGCGGGGGCGCGGGGCCGGCGACGGCGGCCGGCACGGTCGGGATGGTGCCACATGGCGGTGCCTCCCGGAGGCGGACGGTACGTGGACGGTACGCGGACTGGACACGGAGGAAAGCGCTTTCCGATGCACTGAACGGTACGATGGGGCGGAACGCATGTCAATATTTCGATTTATGACGCGGCAATGACCGTCCGGTCGGACCGTTGACATCCGCCCGGATCGCTTGTGTAAATGATCGGGCCGCCGACCGGCGAACCCGGCCCCGATCAGGAGAAACTCGTGTCACCATTCGCCCGTTCGACACGCGGAGCCCGCACCCGAGCACTCGCTGTCGCACTTGCCCTCGTCGTCGGCGTCACCGCCTGCGGCACCGGCGACAGCGACCAGGACACCACCGAGGACGGGCCGGTCAACCTGTCCATCTTCTGGTGGGGTGCGGAGCGGCGGGCGGAGCTCACCCAACAGGCTCTCGACGTGTACGCCGGCCGCCACCCCGGCGTCACCTTCACCGTGACCTGGCAGGGCAACACCGGCTACTACGACAAGCTGTCCAGCCAGGCCGTCGGCGGCAACCCTCCGGACCTGTTCCAGATCGACGACAACTACCTGACCGAGTACGCCGAGCGGGACGTCGTGCTGGACCTCACCCCGTACGTCGACAGCGGCGAACTAGACCTCTCCGACTTCCCGAGCAGTCTGGTCCAGTACGGACAGATCGCCGGCCGTACGGTCGCGGTGGCGGCCGCCGCGAACACCCCGGGCATGGTCTACAACAAGACTTTGCTGGCCGAGCTGGAGGTGGCGGAGCCGACCATCGGGATGAGCTACGAGGAGCTCATCGACTGGGCCAGCGAAATCACCGCGCTCACCGACGGCGAGGTGGCCGGGACGATGGACCCGTCCGGGGACTACAAGGCACTCTGGCTCTGGCTGCGTACCCAGGATCTGGAGCTGTACCAGGGCCGCCGGATGGGTTTCAGCGCCGCCGACCTGACCAGGTGGTTCGCGCTGTGGGAGCAGGCCCGCGCCGCCGACGCCACCCCGGACGCCGCGCTGATCAAGTCGGCGAACAGCGGCGACGTGACCCAGCAACTGGTGGCCACCGGCGACGCGGCCACCTCCTTCATGTGGTCGAACCAGCTGGCCGAACTCCAGAAGCACACCAGCGACGACCTCGGCGTGGTCTCGTACCCGGGTGATCCGAAGGGTCAGTGGGCGCGGGCCTCGATGTACTGGGCGGGGTACCGCGGCACCCGGCACCCCGAGCTGGTGGTGGACGTGATCGACTTCCTGGTCAACGACCCGCAGGCCGGCCGGATCCTCGGCACCGAGCGGGGTCTGAGCTCCAACTTGAAGGTACGTCAGGCCGTGCAGGCGACCCTCGCGGACGAGAAGATGAAGGACTCCCTCGCGTTCGAGCAGCAGATGGCCGAGCGGTTCGGGCCCGCGCCGGTGCCGCCGCCGCCAGGGCACACCAAGGTCCGGGCGTTGCTGATCACCGCCGCCGAGAGTGTGCAGGGTGGCGACGCCACCGGGCAGGAGGCCGCCGGGGAGTTCATCCGCGCGGCCAACGCCGCTCTGACCAACGGCTGAGCAGGCAGCTGAGCAGGCACGCCGGCACCTCCACGACACCCCGCGACGCCCCCACGGCACCGGCACGATGATCGGTGTCGGACACCACCAGGCGAGACAGGCGTAACAGGAAGTTACATTGGTCGACGTCACGGCGTTCGATCCGTACCGTCGGCATGGGAGGTGTCCCCGATGCCGGAGGACTACATCGGCCTGCGGGTCGCGCGGTGGCGCGACATCGCCGGCATGACGCAGCAACAGCTCGCGGCCGCGATCGGCGTGAGCCGCGAGTACGTATCCATGATCGAAAACGGCAAGCGCGCCGTGACCAAACGGTCCATGCTGATCGCGCTCGCCTCCGCCCTCGGCGTATCCACGATGGATCTCACCGCCCAGCCGTACCTGCCCCGGTCCCGCAACGACCTGGCGCTGTGGGCGGCCGTACCGGCGATCCGCAAGGCGATGGACGACGACGAGCCGGCCGTCGCCCGGCCGCCGGCCCAGCTCGCTGCCGAGGCCGACCGGGCGATGCGGGCCCGGATGGCCTGCGACAACCCGACGCTCGGGATTCTCCTACCCCGCCTGATCGCCGAGATCCGGACCACCGCCAACGCCGAGAACGACCCGGCGGCCCTACGGATCGCCGTACAGACGCTGGTCACCGGCTCGCTCGCACTCAAGCCCCAGGGCCATGTCGACCTGGCGATGCGGCTCGCCGAACGCGCCGTCCGGGCGGCCGCGCTCTCCGAGGACCCGGCCTGCGAGGCAGCCGCCGACTTCGCGCTCGCTCAGGCGGTACTCGCCACCGGCCTACGTAAACGCTCCTGGACCCTGGCCCGGACGGCCGCTGACCGGATGCAGGACCACCTGGGTACGGACGAGGGCCGGGCCTGGTACGGCATGTTGCACCTGCACGCCGCGCTCTCTGCGGCCAGCCTCAGCCAGCACGAGATCGCCGAGGAGCACGTCACCGAGGCCGAGGAGGTGGCCCGCCGGACCGCCGGTGACCCGTGGCGGATGGAGTTCACCCCGGCCAACGTCGCGGTGTGGCGGGTCGGCGTGGTGCTGGAGAACGGTGAACCGGGTAAGGCTCCGGAGCTGGCCCGCAAGGTGGACCAGAGCGCGTTACGGACCCCGCAACGGCGGGCCAGACTGCACATGGACGCCGGCCGCGGCTTCCACGCCGCGAAACGCAACGACGAGGCGGTCCGGGCGTTCCTGCGGGCCGAGACGATCGCCCCGCACGAGACTCGCAGCCGGGCCACCGTACGGGAGATCATCGCCCACATCGTGCGCGACTCGTCGCCTCGCGGTGGCTCGGACGAACTGCGCAGCCTCGCCGTCCGGATGGGGATCGATCCACTCTCCCCAGAGGACCACGCAACGTAACCGGTCGTTACACACAATCCACGTCGGAGCTTCTACCGTCATAGGTACGGGGTGCGGCGTCGGGTGTCAGTGGAGAGCCCCCGGCGTCGCACCCCGGCTGTCGTGCCGCGCCCGTACCGTCGGTTCGTCGCGCCCACCGTCGTGAAGGGAGTGAACGTGGTCTCGTACGACGAGTATCTCTTCGCCGTCGCGGCGACACTGGCCCGCCGGCACCGCCCGCAGTGGTCGTGGCGACACTGGCGGCGGACCTGCCGGTGCGGGGCCGAACTACCCTGTCGCGTCCTGCACCGGGTGCCGATCAACCGGGGCCACTGGCCGCGATGACCGACCGGGCAACCGAAATCGTCCGGGTCCACGTGTCCGGTCCCGACGGCTGCTGCCAGGGCTGTCTGGCCTGGTGGGGTCTGCTGGTGCCGTACCCCTGCTGGCAGGCCCGGTGGGCGCTGGAGCTGACCACCGGCCACCGGACGCCGGACCCTGCTGAACCTTCCTCCGACGCGCCGGGTGCCGGTCGCCCGCCCTCCGGTCAGGTCCCGGCCGGCGGGGGGCGACCGGCACCCGCACCGGGACCCTCGCCGGAACCCACGCCGGGGCCGACGGCGACGTCCGCGCCGGCATCCGGCGTGACGACCGACACTGCGTCGGTCCGGGTCCAGCGGTGACCGAGCAGGCCGGCGACGACCACCAGCAGCGCGGCGGCGGTCAACGCCTGCGGCAGGCTCGCCCCGCCGGACCGCTCCGACGCGGCCCCCTCATCGATCGGCGGTGCCGGTGCCAGCACCGCGTTCGTGGCGATCAGCGAGGGAGCGGGGCGCTCGGCGTCGGCCCGGGTGTCCGCCCAGTCGTAGCTGTCGCCGTCGGCGCAGCGCTGCACCGCCGGGAACCAGAACGTCTGCCCGACCGTGCCGGTCAACCGGACCAGTACGGCGAACTCGGCGACGCCGGCCGCGATCTGCTCGTCGCCGATCGGCGGACCCGTCCAGGTGACCTGCCGGGGCGTGACCTCGGCGGTCCAGCCGTCCGGCTGTCCGACGGCGGTGCCGACGATCGCGCCGTCGGGCATCTCGACGGTCAGCTCGGTGGTGTCGGCGTTGGCGCAGCCGTGGTCGAAGGTGAAGGTCAGCGTCGTCGCGCCGGCGCCGTTGGGCGCAGCCCCGGCCAGCTGGGTGTGGGCCAGGGCCGGCGTCGCCACCCCGAGGTTGGCCAGCCCGAGGGCGACCAGACCGAGCGTCGACCCGGCCAGCACTCGCACCGCCCGGGTGCGGAAGGTACTCACCGGATCTCCACCGGAATCGTCGCGATCGGGCTGTCGAACCGGGAGGTCCGGGCGTTGATCTCGACCTCCCAGGCACCGGGCAGCGGAAAGTCCGCGATCGCCTCGTAGCGACCGGTGCCGACCTGGGACAGCCGGCGGTCCAGCGGACCAAGGTCGTACTCCGGCAGGCTGACGGTGACCGTGGGCAGTGCCACCGGTTCCAGCGGCTGCCCGGCCGCGTCGAACAACGCCACCTCCAGTGCGTTGATCCCGGTGGCCCCCGGGGTGATCCGGATCCGTACCTGGCCGTCGCCGAGTGCCGCCTCGGCGTCGACCGCCAGCTCGGCACCCTCCGCCGAGGTGCCGTCGGCCGAGCTGGTCGGGTCGGTGTCGGCCGGTGGCGCGGTGGGGTCCCGGGTCACCAGTACGCCGGTCACGGCGAGCACCGCGACCAGCAGCACCGCTTCGACCCGTACGGTGCGACGCAGCGCGCCCAGCGCGGCGGCCTCGCTGCCCGGCCGGGTGGTACGGGGCACCAACCGGTACCGGTTCCATGCGGCGATCCCGATCAGCACCGCGACGGCCGCCACCTTGGCCAGCAGCGCCAACCCGTACGCGGTGCCGAACAGGGTCGACCAGGAGCCGACGATCCGCCAGCCGAGCAGCACCCCGGCGACCCCGAGCAGTGCCACCAGCACGGCGGCGACCTGGGAAAAGGCAGCCACCACGGCGGCCCGCTCGGCGGCCGGTGGCGCGTCGGATCCGGAGTCCGGCCTGGCGTCGGACCCGGCGTCGGACCCGGCGTCCGGCCTGGCGTCGGACCCGGCGTCCGGACCGGACGGCGGTGCGGCCCGCCGGGACAGCAGGTGGGCCAGGCCCAGGATGCCGCCGAGCCAGACCGCGGCGGTCGCCAGGTGCAGCAGGTCGCTGCCGAGCACCAGCCAGGCGGGGCCGAAACTGCGGGTGTGTCCGACGATCAGCAACGCGCCGAGGGCCAGGCCGGCCCCGGCGAAGACCGCCGTCGCGACGGCGCGTCGTCGCCCACCGCTGACCCGGGTGAGCAGGTCGGTGCCGGCGAGGACCACGGCCACCCCGATGCCGGCGAGAACGGCGGACAGGCCCAGGTCGGCGCCGTACCCGGTGCGCCAGGCGGCGACGGTGGCCAGCGCGCCCACGTCGGCGGCGTCCTGCCAGGCGGCGGTGACCGGCGGCATCACCACCAGCGCGGCCAGCGCGGCGACACCGAGCAGCTGGATCGTCCGGCGCGGGGCCGGGCGGCCCGGCAGGAACAGCAGCGCGAAGACGGCCAGTCCGGCGCTGCCGAGCACCCCGAGATAGACCACCGCCTCGGTGACGGGCCGCAGCACCTGCAGGGCGGTGTCCGGCGTACTGACCGGGATGACGACGCTGCCGGTGGAGGGTGCGCCGATCGCGAAGCTGAACCCACCGGCCACCGGGTGACTGTCGGCCGAGACGACCCGCCAGCTGACCACGTACGTCCCGTCGGCCATCGCGGCGGGCAGGTCGATGACGACGGTGCGGTCGACGGAGCGGGCGGCGGCGTCCACGGTGGTGCCGGCCGCGTCGAGCACCTGCACCCCGCCGGGGCGCAGGGTGACCGGCTCGTCGAAGGTGAGGGTGACCGTCGACGGCGCCTCGGCGAGCAGCGCGCCGTCGGCCGGGTCGTGGCTGAGCAGGGTGGCATGCGCGGCGGCCGGGCTGGCACCGGCCAGGGCGAGCACCACTCCGAGCAGCATCCCCGGTACGGCCAGGAGACCCGCCCGCCGGGAACGGGACCGTCGCTGTGCCGGACGTGCACCACGCGACGTGCCACGGACCGGCTGCGCCGGTGGGCGCAGCCGGTGACGCGATGGCACAGCTAGGCTGCCTTCCTCGTCCGGTGCAGGGCGAGGGCGCCGGCGATGAACCCGAGCAGGCCGAGGATCAGGCCGATCCAGCCGAGCAGTGAGGTGGGACCGCTGTCAGTGGCGGAGTCCGTGGTGGTGAGCGCGGCCGGAACGGTGTCGTCGCCGTCGGCGGCCGGCGCCTCCTCGGCAGCGGTGATCATGAACCAGGGTGCCGGGTGCTCCAGGTCCTCGCCGTCCTCGCCCTCGGCCGGCACCTGGGCCCACGCCGTCTCGCCCTGCTCGCAGGTCTGGATCGACGGAAAGACCAGGCGCTCACCGGCGGCGTCGGGCAGCTTCAGGGACAGCTCGAAGACGTCCCGGTGCCCTTCGGGCAGTGGGGTCTTGGCGGTGTAGACGATCTCGGCCACCCGCTGGGTCAGTTCGTTGCCGTGGCTGTCGGTCACCGGCGGGTCGAGGTCGGCCATCACCTTCTCCACGGTCCAGCCCTGGTTGATCGTCGGCGTCACCGCGTTGATCAGCTCGGGGATCTGGATGGCGACCTTGGTGGTCGCCGAGCCGTCGCAGCCGTGCGGCACCGACACGGTCAGCACGGTGTAGGAGTCGGCGGTGGTCACCGTCGGGGTGACGGTGACGTGGGCGGCCGCCGGTGCGCCGGCGAGCAGCACCGCGCCGCCGGCGAGGGCGGCGACGGCACCGAGGCGCGCGACATGACGAAGGGTGGGGTGCATTGGACGGGCTACCTCTCAGTGTGCGGACGCCCAGGTGCCGTGGGCGCAAAGGGGCTCGGTGCATTGGTCGGCCGCCCGTACCGGCTGGTTCCCGACAGTTGCCGGGATTTTCGCCAGGGTCGGAGGTCACTGCGGAGCGGGCCGATCGTCCCCGCGACGGGGTGCGCGCCACATCGGCCACATCGACGGGCCGTCAGGCAGCAGGATCGGCTCGGTGGCGACGTAGCCCTGGCGTTGGTAGAGGCCCCGGTTGCGGGGCGTGGTGGCTTCCAGGTACGCCGGTTCGGCCGCCGTGTCCAGGAGCCGGTGCTGGTGACACAGCAGCGCGCTGCCGATACCCCGCCCCTGCAGCCACGGGGTGACCCCGAGGTACGCGAGGTAGTGGTGCGGCGTCTGGGGCCGGTGCCGTTCGAGCAGGGTGTCCAGCGCGGCGACCCGGTGCTGCCAGATCCCGGCGGCGAGCAGCATCCGCCGTTGGTGGACGGTGACCTGGCCGGACGGCACCGGCTGCTCCCGGTGGTACCAGATCGCCACAGCGCTCAGCGGCCCGGCGATGTGCACCGTGGCCCCGGCGTCGAGGGCGTGTTCCAGTTCGAGGGTGAACAGCGTCCGGAACGTGGTGACCCGGGCGTCGATGTCGGTGACGAGCCACTGGGACACCGGTGCGATCAGGAACGCCTCGGTGAGCAGCGTCGCCGCCTGTGGGATGTCGTCGGGTGTGGCGTCGCGGACGGTCGGTGCGGGCATGGTGGCGTTCATCGGGCACACTCCAGACAGGTGAGGCGGATCTCGGATCGCTGATGCGGGTCTCGGATCGCTGATGCGGGGGCCGGTGGAGCCGGTCAGGCGCGGCCGGACATGACCGCGTTGCCTACTGCCGCCCCGGTGTGGCGCAGCAGACCGCGCAGGTCCGGGCGCAGGTTGCCCAGCAGGCCGGCGAGGTGTCGGCGCACCTCGGGTTGGGCGCCGTCGAGCAGGTAGGTGTCCAGGCCGGTCTCGACCGACAGACCGGCGAGGAACAGGTCCGGTTCGGTGAGTGGTTCACCCCGGCGTAGCCGCATCGACAGCCGGGCCCATGGCCAGGCGGCGGTGTTCATGTCCATCGGTACGTAGACGGTGCGGCTGCGCAGCAACCGGCGGCTCTGCTCGGCGCGGACCACTCCGGCGGCGGCGAGGCGCTGCGCGACGTGGGTGGGGGCCCGTTCGGACAGTACGGTCAGCCAGGTCCGCACCGCGGTGTGCTCCGGTTCGTCGAGCAGCAGCCGCAGTGCGGATCGGCCCAGGGCATCGGCCGGCGCGTCCGGGTTGACCACCCAGAGCTGGCCGGCGTCGACCGCCGCCGCTCCTACGGTGACGAGTTCGGCGAGGACCGCACTGGCCAGGCCCAGCCCGACCGCTCGCGGGTGCAGCCGGGCCCGGCCGGTGATGTCGTGGTGGGCGAGCAGGAAGAACTCATCGGCGAGCAGCACCGTCCACCACCTGCTCGCCGGGCAACGCGGCGCACCGGAGGGCGGCGACGCTGACCAGCGCCTGCTGGCACGGCTGGTGGTCGGGGCGGCAGTCCAGATGGTGGCCGTCGACCCAGACCCACTGGCCGTCGTAACTGGCTGCCGAGGTGGTCCGCACCTTGGTGATCAGCAGTTCGAACGGCTCCCCCACCACGGTACCCAGGCCGTAGCGCCACTCGCTGACGGCGAACCGGAGCACGGTTCCTGGCGGCGGATCCGGGACACATGAGATTTCAGCATCATATTTCATTTGAATTTGTCCAGCCCGAATCGTCGATCCCGTGTCGCGGACGGGATCGTCCGGTCGGCTCAGCCGATCCGGATGGAGTGTGATTTCGGCGATGTCTGTCGGGGGAGAGCGCTTGACGGGCAAGGTCACGTGGACCAGATGAATTCCAGTTCATCCACGGCTCCGCCTATCCTGACCTCGGCCAGCACCTCTCGAAACACGCTGGACGGATCAAGCGAGGTTGAGCCGGCGAGGAGCTCCGGGTGGCGCGCTTCGACGGCGTTGAAGACGAGTCGCTCGACGGTGAGCGCGTCGACCGGGCTGAGCCGGCAGCCGCACGGGGCACCGTAGGCCCGACCGTTCAGCCTGGACATCACGATCATTTGCCGTTCGCAAGTTGCACAGTAGAGCAGCCCGGACAGCGGAGATCGCAAACTACCAAGGGACACATTGGGCGCAACGACCCGAACATCATTCAACTCGGCACCGTCAGTGATCTCACGGCGCGCGCCACGGCTTGGGGCCATCGCCAACTCCTCACCCTGGATCACCATCAGGCAGCCACCATCGGCGGATGCAGATCGAGTCTGCCAGGGCACCCACAGTGGTGCAATGCTTAACGCGCCGATGAAACCGCAACGAAAGTTTGAAAACCCGAAATACATGCGGGTTCACCCGCCGATCACCACACCTCTCGCACGGACCGGCATCGATAACCGCCAAACGGCGGACCCGGTTCCGCCGTCCCACCGAGGACGGTCGGCGCTGCGGTGGACACCGACGCGTGCGGACATCGGATAAGCTGCATCTCCCACGCCACGCGCGGGTGATCCCGGTGGCCGGCGGGTTCCCTCCCCGTCACCGTCTCGCCGGCCACCGCCACCCGACCGCGTCCGGCCTTGATCGACAGTGGCACGATCGGCGGCATGGATCATGGGCGCGACGGTCTCGAACTCTCCATCGGGTACCCGACCAGCAAACCGACCAGGCTGGCGATGTTCTCGGTGCTGGGTGCCCTTGCGGTGATGGCGTCCTGCGTCGGTGGTGGGGTCCTCGGCGCGATGGCCGGGGACGGTACGGGCACCATCGCGCCGATGCTCGTCGGTGGCGGGCTCGCCGCCGGCGCGGCGACGGTGATGGGGCTGCCGATCGCCCGCACCGCCCGTACCGGCGCCTGGCTGGCTGGCACCCGGCTAACCGTCCGAGGGCTCGTCAGCCGCACAGTGGACCTGACGGTGGCCGAGTCGGTCACCCTGCGGACCGCACCCGACCCGACCGCCACCGCAGCGGACGCCACCGCGACGGACGCCACCGCGACGGACGCCACCGCAGCGGACGCCACCGCACGGGACAGCGCGACACCGGCGTCGGCTGAGCCAGCGGGAACCGGCACCGCTGCGGCGGGCCCGAGCCGTTCCGCGCCGTCGCGACGGCGGTCGGCCGCACCTGGGCGACGCTCCGCGCCGGTAGCTCCGCGCACTCCCACGATCACCGTCGTCGGACCGGACGGCACCGTGACACTGCCGCTGCGCAGCCGCGACGGCACCATGCTGCCGGGTGCCGAGATGGTCGCCCTGGCCCGGGCGTTTTCCGCTGCGTCCTGCCCCGGGGCGCACGAGGCGGTGCACTGGCTGCACACGATGGGCTCGGAGCCGCGTACCGCCGGGGTCGGGCTCTGAGCACGGCGAGGGTGACCGGTCGACGGACCGGTCACCCTCGGGTCGGTACGCGCTACGGCGTCACGGGCAGGGTTGCCAGGCGAGGTGGTACATGGTCTCGATGCTGCCGTCGGTCGAGTCCATCGTCAGGAAGCTGGTCCCCGACGACGAGCCCCGGCTCAGCCGCAGTTCGGTGTTGATGTTGAGGTTGCGCTTCTCACCGCAGGGGTGCCAGACCACCGAGGCGATCGGGACCTCGTCGGTGACCATCCAGTTGTCGTCCAGCGGTGCGGCGATCGGGTGGTTGCTGAACGTGCTCTGGGTCATGCCCTGGAAGTAGTAGTTGGCCCGTTGCGACGCGACAGCGCCCCGGTTGAGCAGGCCGTACCCTCGGTAATCCACCTTGACGATGGCGAAGGTGTAGCCGGCCGGGGCGTGGACCAGCACGTTGAGCTGGCAGTTGCGGCGTCCGTCGGTGACGGAGATGCCGGGTCCGGCCTGGACCAGGTAGTCGCTGTAGATCGTGGTGAAGGCGGTGTTGTCCGGCGATACCGCCACATCAGCGGTGCCCGGCCGGCAGCCGGAACCGGCCATCGCGACCAGGTCGATGACGACCTGGTCGGGGGGCGGATTGTCCATGACACCCCGGGCGGACGCGGGCGCCCCCACGACCAGTGACGAGGCGAGTAGTGCAAGCACCACACCGCCACGCGTCAGCAGTTTACGCATGAAACCTCCTCCGATGCAGGAAACGGCGCTACATGCCGGACAAGCTACTGATGGGCATAGACGGATGTCAACACAAATTTGGCAAAGGAGATCGGCTGATAAATTGCGGGAGTTCGACGGGTTACGGCACCTTCGAGCACCGCAAGAAAAACGGTCAGATAGTTGCAAAACACTACAGAACAGGCCAGCAGCCGACCGAGAGCAGTCGGTCACCAGACCAACATCCGACATGATCCTGACCGAACAGATTCCCAGGTCAGAGGCCAGCCAAGATTAATCGGATATCGACTTATGCTGATGCTTGCGCGGCTCCCATGGCATCGCTACCATCTTGCGCAGAACACCCCCGGACAAGGTCCCAACAATCAATTCTTGATCCACAGTACGGTCTGCGAGCGGCACCCGCCAGCTCGGCGACGAAGCACGTGCGCATCCTCGAACACCAATTGCAACCGAGAGGAACGGAATGAAGAAAGTCCTCGTCGGCACGAGACACGGGTTCCTCGCCGCGCTCGGCGCGGCTCTCGCGCTGTCCCTGGCCACGCCGGCCCACGCGGCACCCGTCACGACCCCCCACACGCCGGACAGCGACATCACCGTCGAGGTGCTGGCCGCCAACGGCTCCGGCTGCGCCCCAGGGACCGCCGTCGTCGTCGCCAACCCTGACAAGTCCGGGTTCCGGATCCGCTACTTCGACTTCGTCGCCAGCGCCGGACGGGGCGTCGACACGACCGCCAGCCGGAAGAACTGCCAGCTGGGTGTCCTGGTCAAGGTGCCGGCCGGCTGGACCTTCGCGGTCGCCACCGCCGACTACCGGGGTCGCGCCCGGATCCCCGCCGGCGCGACCGGCCGCCAGCGCACCCACTACTACTGGCAGGGCTCGTCGGAGAGCAGCCGCACCGAGGCGACGTTCGGTGGTCCGTACAACAGCTACTGGTCCACCGAGGACGTCGCCCCGGTGCTCTACTACCTGCCCTGTGGCCAGCAGCGGGTACTCAACATCAACACCGAGCTGCGGGTCGAGGCCGGCACCGCCACCACGGTCGCCAGCATGTCGATGACGACCACCGAGGGTGACGTCGACACCCTGTTCAACCTCAAATGGGAGCGGTGCTGAACCGCAGGCCGACCAGACACTGACACCGTCGACCGATCGGCATGACATGCGCGACGGGCGCGGGCGGGACACCTGCCCGCGCCCGTCGCATGTCGGTCAGCCCGGCACCGCCCGCAACGACGGAGACCACCCGTCGCGATACCTGATCGGTGCCGCACCGTCGCGCGCCAGGCGGCGCTCGTCGTGCCAACCGCCCGGCACCGGGTCGGTACGGAGCACCACCGGCCGGTCGACGAGCACACAGGTCCGCTCCCCCGGCCACCACCAGCCGGCCTGACGGGCCAGCGTCGCCCACTCGTCGAGCTGCGCCTCGTCGGCCCGGCGGTAGTGGGCCAGGCCGAGCCGACGCAGCGCGTCGTAGTACGCGACCCAGTACGCGTCCTGCTGCCCGTACCAGGCACTGGGCACCGGCCGACCCGAGGCCGCGAGTGCCGCGCGGACCGGCAGGACGAAGCCGTCGACGAGACTGACCCGCAACGCCGCACAGATTCCCTGGCGCAGCACGACCCGCAGCGGGACACCTGCGGCGAACGCCTCGGCCGGCGGCAGCACCGGCCAGCGGGTCCCCGGCGGGTCCGCACCGCCGGCATCGGCCCGTCGGTCGGCCGACCGACGACCGCCGCCCCGGCCGCCCGACCGGCCACGCGACTGCGGTGGCGGAGTCAGATCAGGATGGCCGGCACCGTCGTCCAGCGCGGTGCGCAGCCGGGACCACCCTGCGACGAGGTCGCTGACCAGCGGCGGTACGCCCGGCGGCGGTCGACCGGTGACCCAGCGGTGCAGCATGTCGTGTGTGGGCAGTCCAGCCACCAGTGACAACGCCTCGTGTGGTGAGTCGACCCAGCGGAATCGGGGGCGCTGACGGCGGCGCCGGGCGTAGAGGCGGGCCACGATGTCCTCTGTGGCGGGCCGGTCGGCCGGCGCGGTGTCGAGCCCGTGGTCGAGCCACTCGCGCCGGATCGGTTCGGCCGCCCACCACCGGGCGAGAGCCCGCTCGGCGTAGCCGGCAGAGGTGGTGGAGGTGGTGGAGCCGACAGAGATGGTGGAGATGGTGCCGGCGGCGTCACGCCGCGTCGGCGCGGTCATCGCGCGAGGGCGAAACCGCCCTTCCAGTGGGAAGAAATCATGTCGGCAATGGTGACGTATCGCGATCCCGCGCGCAACCAGGCACCCCGCGCAACCAGGCACCCGTGCCGGCCACCCGACCGGTGGCATCCGGCGAGTCGGTCACCGCGTACCGCTGACCAGCCGATCCCTGGCTGCGGGCCCGGCCGGTAGCGTGGCCGAGCGTTGGCGTTGCCGCAGGTGAACGAGGGGTCGTGGCGGAAAGCTCCGGGTCCACGCGTCGTTGGCTACTACCCGGTGCGGCCGTCGCCGCCGCGCTGGCCACCGTCGGAGGGTGGTGGCTGTGGCAGAGCCTCGACGACGCGTCGACGACCGCGACCGGCACCGGCACCGGCACCGGCACCGGCACCGGCGATGGTCCGGCCGTGACAGCGACGACCGAGGTACCGCAGTCCGGCGCGGCACCGGCCTGTCCGCCCGTCGAGCAGGCCGTCGCGGTCGACGCCGGCGCCACGGTCACCGCCTCCCTGACGTTCGACTCGACGCTCGCCGCCGGTGAGCACGTCGCGGTCGCCCTGTCACCGGCCGACGTCGAGCCCGGGCAGCCGCAGCAGACCCGGCTGCTCGTGCTCGGCTGCACCGCCGACAGGTGGGAACAGGTCTTCGTCACAGCGCTGGACACCACCGCGTGCGAGATACTGCTGACACCGGTCACGGTGCGCGGTGGCGGGGAGCAGGATCTGGTGTTCGGTCGCCGCTGCGGCAGCGGCGGGTTCCTGGACTTCGACGTACTCGGGTTCACCGGCCCGGCGACCTTCGGCGTCCTGCACTCCGAGACCGGCCTCGCGGCCGGGCAGGTGACCCAGGACGGTGGCCGCCTGCTCGTCGCCACCGGCAGGAGAGGACCCTGACATGGCGCGACGGGAAATTCCAATGAGGAGGAAACGCTGATGCGCCGTACCAGGAACCGGGTCGTCATCGGATCGGCCGTCGTGCTCGCCCTCCTCGTCGTCGGCACGGTCTGGCTGTGGAACCGGCCGGATCCGACGCCGCCGGGCGGGTCTGCGGCGCCGACCGGGGGCATCGACGGGGCGACCGAACCGACGGCGGGCGGCGACGCCGGCCCGGCGGACGAGGAGCTGCTGATCACACCGGAGGGGATCGGTCCGCTGCGCCTCGGCGCCAGTGTCGCCGAGCTGGCCGGCGACGGCAGCCTCGGCACCGAGCCCGGCGAGGCCTGCCCGGACCGGCTGGTCGGCACCGCGCAACTGGCCGGGGTGGTGGTGCACACCGCTGTGGACGGCACCGCCGCGATGATCCTCGTCCAGGACCGTCCGCTGTCCACCGCCGACGGTATCGGCGTCGGGAGCACCGCGGCGGCGCTGCGCCAGGCGTACGGGGTGCGGCTTGTCCGGCACACCGCCGCCAACAACCCGTACGCGGAGAACTACGTGGTCAGCGACAGTGCGTCGGGGATCGGTTTCACCGTGTCCCAGGACGCGTTCGGCAAGATCCTGGTCGCGCCCACCGACGTGCTACGGGCCGTGTTCGACGCCGGCGAGTTCCACTGCTGACCCTGCCGACCCCGCGCGTGCCCGGCTGACCGACCGGTGTCACGCCGGCCGGTTGTCACGCCAGGCGGTTGTCACGCCAGGCGGTAGAACTCGCGGGGGTCGGTGGCGAGCGACGCCTTGACCGCACCGGCCGCCGCATCGGCGAGGATCTCCCACTGGCCGGCCTCCAGTCCGTCGAGGGCTGCCTTCGCGATCACCGCCGGGTCGCTTTTCGGTACGTCGTACCCAGCCATCATGTCGGTGTCGACGGCGGCCATCAGCAGTCCGGTGACCTGGGTCCGCTGCGCGGCCAGCTCCAGCCGGACGGCGTTGGTGAGGTTCCACTGGGCCGCCTTCGCCGCCGCGTAGCCGCCGGCACCCGGGTAGGCGCTCCAAGACAGTGCCGACAGCACGTTCAGGATCGCGCCGCCGGCCAGTTGAGGGGCGAAGGCCCGGATCATGGCGAGGGTGCCCCAGAAGTGGGTGTCCATCTCCCGGCGGACCAGGTCGAGGTCGCCGCCGACGAGGTCCGCACCGGTGGAGATCCCAGCGTTGTTGATCAGCAAATTGACGTCCCCGGCGGCCTGCGCGGCGGCGGCCACCGAGTCGGGGTCGGTGATGTCCAGCCGCAGCACCCGCACGCCGGGCAGGTCGACGGACTCGGGGCGACGGGCAGTGGCGTACACCGTTGCGGCGCCGCGTTCGAGCAGCTGGGCGGCGAAATGTCGACCGATACCACGGTTCGCCCCGGTGACCAGGGCGGTTGCTCCAGAGATCTGCATGCCGGCTACGCTAAAACCTGACGTTGACGTCAGAGGCAAAGGATTGTGAGGCAGACCACTGTGCGGATCGGCGAGCTGGCTGAGCGGGCCGGGGTGAGCACGCGGGCGTTGCGCTACTACGAGGAGCAGGGCCTGCTGGTCGCGCAGCGCAGTCCGGCAGGTCAGCGCCACTATCCGGAGTCGGCCGTCGAGCGGGTCCGGCTCATCCAGCGGCTGTACGCGGCGGCCCTGTCCAGCCGTACCATCGCCGACCTGATGCCCTGCGTCGACGCCAAGGTCAACACGCCGCAGTCGCGGGCCCGGCTGGCCGCCGAACGCGACCGCATCGACGCGCGGATCGCCGAGCTGACCGCGGCCCGACGCCGGCTCGACGAGGTGATCGCCGCCGCCGCGCACCCGGCCAGCGGCTGTGTCTACCAGCCGGGGCCAGCGGACTGAACCGGCCGACGGCCGACCGGGCCGCCGGTGGCCTACCGTTTGCGGCGCTTGGCCCGCCAGCCCAGTCCGGCGACGACGAGCAGCAGGACCAGCACCCCGACCAGGGTCACCGGGCCCGCCCGGTCGAGCAGGTCGGCCAGCGACCGCTGGACCACCGCAGCGCCGTCGATGACCGGATCGCCGGGGTCGGCACCGTCCAGCACCCGGATCTCGTACCAGCCGTACCAGGCGACGTAGCCGCCGGCGACGACGAGCAGCGCCCCACCGACGCGCGACAGCAGCGGGCCGGCGCGGCGGAGCCGGCGCAGCAGTCCGTCGCGGGCCAGCGCCACGGCGACGGCGGCGACCGCGACGGTCAGGCCCATCCCCGCGGCGTAGGTGACGAACAGCGCCACGCCGGAGGTGACCGACCCGGCCCGCAGGCTGGTCACCACGATCGCCAGGAACGGCGCGATCGTGCAGGACAGCGAGGCCCCCGCGTACGCCATCCCGAACACCACCATGGACAGTGTGGACGTGCCGCTGCCCGGGGCCCGGGACACGACGGCGCCGAGTCCGGGCAGCTGCCGACCGAGCAGCACCATGACACCCAGCACGACGAGCAGCGCGCCCATGCCGATGGTCAGCCAGGGCAGCTGCCGCTGCACCGCGCCGGCCACCGGGGCCACGACCAGACCGAACACGCCGAAGACGGCGACGAACCCGATGGTCATCGCGGCGGTCGCGGCCAGGGCCCGACCGATGGCGGCGTCCCGGCCGGTGCCGGCCTTGCCGTCACCGACGACGAGAAACGACAGGTACGCCGGCAGCAGCGCGAACCCGCACGGGTTGACCGCCGCGAGCATCCCCGCCGCCAGAGCCAGGGCCAGCGGCGCGTCGGTCACTCAGTCCGCCAGCAGTCGGTCGAGGGTGCCCGGCAGTTCGTCGACGTCGACATGCCCCCGGTCGACGACCTCACCGGCGGCGTCGAGGACCACGAAGGTGCTCTGCGCGGTGATGCCGAACTTCTTCCACACGACACCCTGCTCGTCGGAGAGCTGCGCGAACCCGGCCAGCTTCGCCAGCGCGACGAAGTCGCGCATCGCCGGTTCGCCGTCGAGTCCGGCGACGCCGAGCACGGTGGCGCGGTCGCCGTAGTCGGCGGCGAGGGCGTTCACCCGGTCGGCCTGACCGAGGCAGGTGGTGCACCAGGGTGCCCAGAACCACAGGACCGCCGGCTTGCCGGCCAGGCTGCGTCCGTCGAACGTGGCCCCGTCGAGGGTCCGCGCGGTGAAGTCGTGGCTCTCGGCGGCCGGCTGGTCCGAGGTGGCCGGCTCCTGCGACGTCGTCGGGTCGTCCGCCGTACCGCCGGTGGCGGGCGTTGCGGCGGCCGGCGACGGGTCGTCCGGGGCGTCGTCGGCCGCGTCGCCGCAGCCGGTCAACGACAGCGCGACGACCGCGACGAGGGCGGCGATCCGGTGCCGTACGTCCATCCGTGCCTCCTGGGCAGATAGGGGCTGCGACTGACATCCTCCCCGACCCCGGATGCGGCACGGTAGTCCGGTCCGGGTCCGAGTCCGGTCCGGGTCCGAGTCCGGGTCCGGTCCGCGCACACCGGCGGCCGGGAAACCCCATCGACGGTACGGGCATGCTCTGGGACACTGACGGGCATGGAGCAGGCCAGGGCACACACCATGGCACCCCGCCAACTGTCCACCGCCGAGCTGACCGCCGGCCTCGCCGAGGTGGCCCGGTCCCCCCGCGACGCCGGCACCCTGGACCTGGTGGTCCGCCGGCCGGCCGTCGACGAGCGGGAGGTGCTGGCCGAGGGCACCCTCGACGTCACCGCCGGCCTGGTCGGCGACTGCTGGGCGGCGCGGGGCAGCTCGGCGACGCAGGACGGGTCGGCCCACCCGGGCCGGCAACTCACCGTCATGAACTCCCGCTTCGTCCGGCTGATCGCCGGTGACGACCCGCAGGACTGGGCGCTGGCTGGCGATCAGCTCTTCGCCGACCTCGAACTGCACACCGACGCGCTGCCGCCGGGCACCCGACTGGCGGTGGGCGACGAGGCGGTCATCGAGGTGACGGCCGAGCCGCACAACGGGTGTGCGAAGTTCGCCCACCGCTACGGGCGGGACGCGCACAAACTGGTCTGGAGCGAGGAGGGTCGCCAGGCCCGGCTGCGTGGCCTGTACACGCGGGTCGTCGTCGCCGGGGTCATCCGGCCGGGCGACCCGATCCGGGTGCTCGGCCCGGCCGACGCCGACCGGCCCTGACCGGCGAGGTCGCCGTCAGGGCACCATCCAGCTCAGCACCGGGGTCGACTGCAGGCCGACCAGCAACGCCATCGCGCAGATCAGCACCACGCTCCAGCCGAACATCCGGCGGAACAGGTCACCTTCCCGGCCGCTAAGCCCGACCGCGCTCGCCGCGATCGTCAGGTTCTGCAACGAGATCATCTTCCCGATGACGCCGCCGGAGGCGTTGGCGGCGGCGAGCAGCACCGGGTCCAGGCCGGCGCGCTGCGCGGCGGTTACCTGCAGCGCGCCGAACAGCGAGTTCGATGAGGTGTCCGAGCCGGTGAGCGCCACCCCCAGCCAGCCGAGGACCGGTGAGAGCAGGGCGAACAGGCCGCCGGCGCCGGCCATCCAGGTGCCCAGGGTGGCGGTCTGCCCGCTGCCGTTCATCACGAACGCCAACGCCAGCAGCCCGCAGACGGTGAGGATCGCCCACCGCAGCGACGCCAGCGTCTGGCCGTACGCGACGATCGCGGCGCGCGGGGTGATCCGCAGGATCACCATCGTGATCAGGCCGGCGGCGATCAGCAGGGTGCCGGTCGAGGAGAGCCAGTTGAACCGGAAGACCGGCAACGACGACGGTTCGCCGGAGACGGTCAGCAGGTGCAGACCCGGCCAGTCGAACAGGATGGTGACCGCGTTGAGCGCACCGGAGACCACGGGCACCTGCGACAGACCGAAGATCGCCACGATCACCAGGTACGGGGCGTACGCCCGCCAGACCTCGGCCGGGACGTCCGGCTGGTCGACGCGCTCCTCGACGGCGTCCGGCTGGTCGGCGCGCGTCGCGTCGTCATCGGTACGCCGGGGCGGCCAACTGCGTGCGGTGACGGCCACGACGACGGCGCTGACCAGGCCGGCGACGATGTCGGCCAGGGCCACCGAGAAGTAGTTCGAGGTGAGGAACTGGGCCAGCGCGAACGACAGCCCGCAGATGACGGCGATGTGCCAGGTCCGCCGCAGCCCTCGGCGACCGTCGACCATGAAGACGAGCAGCAGCGGAATGAACAGGGCGATGACCGGCACCTGACGCCCGGCCATCGCGCCCAGCGTGTCCGCCGGCAGGTCGGTGACTCCGGCCAGGGTGGTGATCGGCAGGCCGAGCGGCCCGAACGCGGCCGGCACGGTGTTGGCCACCAGCGCGACGGTGGCCGCCTTCATCGGACCGAAACCCAACGCCAGCAGCATCACCGTGGTGATCGCGACCGGGGTGCCCTGCCCGGCCAACCCTTCCAGGACCGAGCCGAAGCAGAACGCGATCACCATCGCCTGCACCCGCTGGTCGTCGCTGACCCGGGCGAACGAGCGCCGGAGCACGTCGAAGTGTCCGCTCGTCACGGTCATCCGGTAGATCCAGATCGCGGTGCCGAACGTCCATACCAGCGGGAACAGCGCGAAGGTCGCCCCCTGGCCGGCGGTCAGCAGCGCCTGCCCGGTCGGCATCGCGTACGCCAGGATCGACACCCCCAGGGCGACGGCGAGGGCGCCGAGCGCGGCCAGCCAGGCCCGGACCCGGAACACGCCGAGCAGCAGAAACAGTGTGACGATCGGCAGTGCGGCGACGAGGGCGCTCCACGCCAACGAGCCGGCCAGGGGGTCCAGGGTCGGCCGGTACACGCACGCCTCCGGTGAGCAGGACGTCGCCCGGCTCGATGCCGTACGCGATCTTGCTCATTGTCTCCGATCGATCACTGCGCGTCCCCGCAGAAATTGCGCAGTCGTGGGCAGCGCCGCGGCTGCGACCCCGGGACTTCGCTTGACCCTGACGCGCGGGTCAAGGTCTACGGTCGCGTCATGCCCTCGACACCCTTGACTCACCGGGAGGTGCGGCTCGCCGCCGTCCCGGACGGACTGCCCCGACCCGAACACTTCACCGTCGCGCAGGCCCCGACACCACGCCCCGGACCGGGCGAAATCCTCGTCCGCAACCGCGCCTTCCTGGTGTTCGCCGCGCTGCTGCGGACCATGATCGGCGCTGCGGCGGCGGGGTTGCCCGGGGTGCGTCCCGGCGAGCCGCTGCCGGGGCCGGCGATCGGCGAGGTCGTCACCGCCCCCGACGGCAGCGGGTTCGCCCCGGGCGACCTCGTCGGGCACGACCTCGGTTGGCGCGAGTACGCGACGGTGCCCGTCGACCGATGCCGGCCACTGGGGAACTCCCTCGCGGACCCCGTCGCACACCTGTCGCAGGGCTGGACGGCGTACGGCGCACTGACCCGGGCCGTCGACGTACGCCCGGGCGACACCGTCCTGGTCACCGGCGCGGCCGGTGCCGTCGGGTCGCTCGCGGGTCAGATCGCCCGGCTCCTGGGCGCGGGCCGGGTCATCGGCACCACCGGTTCGACGGAGAAGGCCGACCGGCTGACCGCCGACCTCGGGTACGACGCCGTGGTCGTGCGCGGCGCGGGACCTGTCGCGAAGCAGCTCGCCGACGCCGCGCCGGACGGCATCGACGTGCTGCTCGACACCGTCGGCGGCGAACAACTCCAGGCAGCCGTGGCCGTAGCCCGTCCGCACGCCCGGTTCGTCCTCATCGGGGCGCTCTCCGCGCAGTTGGCCGCCGAAGGTCTGGGCATCAGCGCCCCGGTCGAGCTCGACCTGGTGCCGGTCGTGCTCAAACGGATCCACCTGCACGGTTTCAACGCCGCCGACCATCCTGACATGCTCGGCGAATGGACCGAGCGGTTCGGCGGCTGGCTGCGCGACGGCCGCATCCAGTTCCCGCATGTGCGGCTGCCCGGAATCGACCGGGCACCGGAGGCGTTCCAGCAAGTCGCTGAAGGTCGGCACATCGGTGCCGTCATAGTGGAGCTGGTGCCGTCATAGTGGAGCTGGAGCATCGGGAGTAGGAATGCGGATCGGGGACGCGGCGGCAGCGGCGGGGACGACGCCACGGGCGCTGCGCTTCTACGAGCAACGCGGGCTGCTGCCGCCGCCGTCGCGCACCCGCACCGGGCAGCGGACGTACGGCCCCGCCGACGTCGCCCGGGTCCGGATCATCCGGGAGACGCTGTCGCTCGGCCTCACCGTCGAGGACATCGCGGCGCTCAGCGACCGGCTGCACCTGCTCGACGGCGACACGTTGCCTCAGCACATCCTGCCGGCGCACGTCCGGATTCCGGAGGCGGCCGAGACCTTCGGCCGACGACTGGAGGTCATCGACCGGCAGATCGCCCGGCTGATTCAACTCCGCCAGCTGCTGTCCGTCTGTCATGCGCAGCTCACCGACGTCCCGGCAGGCGACGTCGGCGGCGTCGGCACTCAGCCGACTTCGAGGTGAGGCGCAGGCACGCTACGACGCGGAGCCGGGCGCGACGAGCCCGCTCTGGTAGGCCAACGCGACCGCCTGGGCCCGGTCGCGCAGCCCCAGCTTGATCAGCATCCGGCCCAGGTGGGTCTTGACCGTGGCCTCCCCGACCAGCAGCCGACGGGCGATCTCCGCATTCGACAGGCCGTGGGCGGCGACCAGGACGAGCACGTCGCGTTCCCGCCCGGTCAGCGCGGACAGCCGGCCGGGCACGCCGATCGACGGCTCCGGTCGGGCGGCGAAGTCGTCCGAGGTGATCTCGCGGGTGGCGGCGACCACCATGTACGCAGGCCAGTACATCCTCTCCCCCGACGGCCGGTTCGGCCTGCTGATGCAGACCGACGGCAACCTCGTCGTCTACGACAGCTCCGCCGCTGGCGCGGTGCCGCTGTGGGCGTCGAACTGGTCGGCCTGGCGCCCCAACTCATCAGGAGCTGCCAGGCCGATGCCCGGTCCGAGGCGGTGTCGGCGTACCGCAAGCTCTCCCGCTGGGCCTGCGCAGCCGGCCGCGCCGCAGAGCTTGAGCCTGCAGGTTGGGGGAGCCTCGTCGCAACAGCCCCCGGCCCCCGGCGGACCGGTAGTGCGGTAGAGCAATATTCCTGTGTGAATAATTATTCCACACAGGAATACCGTGCAGGTCGACTTTCCGGCAGACCGAGCAGCGCAAGGATCTGAGCCAACTGCGGCCCAGCGGTCAGGCTGAGGCGAGGGCCACGCGGACCAGCGAGTCGTACGTCTCGTCGGTGCGGGACGCCGCGACGCCGAGTGCGGCGACGAACGCGGCCAGCTCGGCCTGCACCGCCTCGCCGGGCACGCCGTCACTGACGATGCGTTCCAGCTCAAGGAAGGTGCCGAGGCCGGCGACGTCGTCGACGCACAGCACGCCGTCGGGCAATTCGGCGGTACGGCGTACTTTCGCGATCCGCACGGTCGGGCGGAAGCCCATCGCCAGGATCGCGGCGTGCATCTGTTCGCGGTCGGCCACGATCGTCTCGTACTCGTCACAAGCCAGCGCGTTGTCGGCGGGACGCTTGAGGGTGAAGGTGTGTCGGCCGCCGACGGTCCGCAACCGTACGAAGGGGACGCCGAACTTGCTGTCACCGTACGACCAGCTTTGCGGCGCGTACGCCTGATCGTCCTGCACGATCGGCGGACCCGGCTCGATGCCGCGCGCGGTGAGCGCGACGAGCAACGCTTCCCGGTCCTGGACGCGGTACTTGACCTCGACCTCGCGCACCGCGCCTCCACCTGCCCGTCGCCACACTGACTGCGCAGCGTCGCACAAGCGTCACCGAGCCGGCAACGCGGCACGCCAGCGGCTACCCGCGTCGACGCAGGAGAAAAGCGGTACAAGCCTCCGACAGCAGGTATAGTCTAGTCAGACTAGACGGAGGTACGGCTGAGATGCACTGGCAGGTCCAAGAGGCGAAGCAGAGGTTCAGCGAGGTGCTTCGCGCAGCCGAGCGGGGTGAGCCGCAGATCGTGACGAAGCACGGCGAGGAGGTGGCCGTGGTTATCGACATCTCGGAGTACCGCCGTCTCCGCGGCGAACAGACCAGCTTCATGGAGTACCTTCGCAGCAATCCCGACATGGACGACGACTTCGAGATCGAACGCCAGCAGGATCTCCCCCGCGACATCGACCTGGCTGGCTGACCGTTGGCATTTCTGCTGGACACCAACGTGGTGTCGGAACTGCGTAAGTCAAACCCGAACCAGAACGTCATCGCGTGGAACAAGACACATTCGGCCGCCGAGGCCTACCTGAGTGTGCTCGTGGTAGGTGAGATCCGGCAGGGAATCGAGCGGCTCCGCCCGCGTGACCCGCAGCGCGCCGAGTCACTTCAGCGCTGGCTGACCGGTCTGATCGCGAGCTTCCGAGATCGGGTGCTGCCCGTGACGACCGAGATAGCGATCGAGTGGGGCCGGATGAACGTCCCGCCTGCACCACCACCGGTCGTTGACGGACTGATCGCGGCGACCGCGAAGGTCCACCGCCTCACCCTGGTCACCCGCAACGTCGCCCACGTCTCTCGGACCGGGGTCAGCACCGTCAACCCCTTCGATCCGCACTGACAGGCGGGACACCTCACACGCAGACGTGTGGCCAGCGACGGCCGCTTGGGTGCCTGCCTCACCTCGATGTAGTAGCGCCTGCACCTCGATCGCTCGGCCGCGACCGGCCGGCCGCGTCAAGGCCGGCACCGCCGATTCACGGGACAAATAAGCACAAAGCACTCATAGGTAAGTACGTGTTGGCGAACGATGGCGTACGACTTGTACAAGGCGTACGATCCGTACGTGACCGCAGAACCGATCAGACCCGAGCAGGAGCTGAGCATCTCGGCCGCCCGAAATGAGTTCGCCGACATCGTGTCCCGTGCCCACTACAGCGGCCGGATCACCTACGTCACTCGACGGGGTCAACGGCTCGCCGCGATCGTTCCTGCCGACCTGGCCGAGGCGATCGAGCGTGCCGAGGACGCCGCCGACGTCGCGGCCGCCCGCGAGGCGCTGGCCCGCATCGACGCGGGCGAGAAGCCTGTCTCGTTGGCAGAGCTTCGCGCCGAGCTCGGGTTGTGACCGGACCGACTCGGCGGCCGCCGTACGAAATCCAGCTCGATACGAAAGCTGCCAAGCTGCTGCGCAAGCTGGACCGACCCGTCCAGTCCCGACTTGTCGCGGCCATCGCCGCCCTCAGCATCGATCCACGACCACACGGGGTCAATGCCCTGACAGGACACCCTGGGCTCCTGCGAATCCGCGTCGGCGACTACCGGGTGGTCTACCAGATCGACGATGGCAAGCTCATCGTTCTCGTGGTGCACCTCGGCCATCGCAGCGACGTCTACGACCTGTTTTAGCCCGACGGCATCGGCGGCGACCGGCACCCGCCAGCACCGAGTACTTCGACGGCCGGTGCCCGAATCCGCCCCGCTTCTTATCCGCCACCATCGACGTGAGGCTGAGACACCCTAAAACGTTAGGTGTCTCAGCCTCACGTCGATGAAGCGCTGCGCTGCCCGACACAGCCGGCAGTAAGCCGGTCAGGGCAGCAACCAGCGACCACCCCTGGTTCAGCCGACGCGGAGGGCGGCGGCCATGGGTGGTTGGTCGACCGGGTCACCGGAGCGGCGCATCGCCCACAACGGCGGCCCACCCGCCGGCAGGTGCGCCACGCGGACGACGCGGTAACCCTGGCGTTCGTAGAACGCCCGCTGCCGCTGGCTGCTCGCCTCCACCACCGCCGGCATCCCGATCCGGTCCAGCCGGGCGTGGTGCGCGGCGAGCAGCGTCGACCCGATCCCTTGGCGTCTCAGCCAGGGGACGGCCGCCAGGAACGCCAGATGATGATGCCGGCCGGTCGGCTCCAGCCGGCCGGTCGGCTCCAGCCGGCCGGCAGTGAACGTATAGTGCGCGTACGGTCCGTGCCGGTCACCACACGACCGCAACCTGCGCCGCTGATGCTCCGCGCCCAGCAGCCGGTCCACCGGATGCGGATACCAGATCGCCACCCCGTCGCAGTGCCCCACCACGTCGACGATCCCGTGCCGCACACCGAACTCCAACTCGGCGGTGAAGAACCGGTGCATCGTCAGATACCGCAACGCGTGATCATTGATCAGCCACGCCACCACCGGATCCACCACACTGGCCTGCGCCAACAGCTCCCCCAACGGCTCCACGTCGGCGGCCGTCGCGGCCCGTACGGTCAGCATGGCCGCCACGTCCACACCAGGAACCGGTCGAACAGCTCGGCCGCCGTGACGTCGGGCAGGTCGAACGCCGCCTCGGTCATCCGCTCCACCGCGTACGTCGCCAACGCGACCGGCCCGAACACCCCCGCCAACTCGACCCGCGCCACCAGACACGGCCACGACTCGCCGCAGCCGGCACACGACCACGACGGCCGCACCGCCACATGACCACCGCCGCCACCGCTGTCGGCCGCCGGGTCCGCACCGGAAACATCGCGGTACGCAGCACCCGCGATCCGGCCGACCCCAGGTTGCCCGTCATGACGGACGACCAGCACCCCACCACCGGCAGCGGCCAGTTCCCGCAACCGCTCCCTCACCGCGACCACCGACCACGGTTCACCCGAGCCGCATCCACCGCAGCCCGACCCACAGCACCGGCCCGAACAGCCCCCGCCGCACCGGGCACGCCGGCCGGACCGGTCGGACTGAACCGCACCGAATGCCGAGGCGCACACTCCGGACACCGCAACGTCGCCCCGCAGCTCGGACACCACCGCCGCTTCAACTGAAACGTGAAGAAGCCAAGCATGAATCCGGCAGCTATGCCCACCATGGTGAACGCCAGCAGTCTTCCCACAGTCGTCTCCCGCAAGTTCGAACGGACACGAATCACGTGCCCACCGAGCGAACCCGCCCGATCTCGTTGTCGGCTACGGATCGCGCCGACGGCAGCAATCGGCTGACACTCCGGGCACATCAGCCGTCGATCCATCGGTGCGCCATGATGAGGACATGCGGCTGCTGATCCTGGGCGGGACCTGGTTCCTTGGACGCCACCTGGCTGAGCGGGCACTCGCCGCCGGCTGGGCGGTCACCACCTTCAACCGGGGCACCTCAGCGGCCGACACCCCAGGGGTATCCGCTGTCCACGGCGACCGGGAGAACCCCGAAGACCTCCACCGGCTGGCCGACCACGGCCCGTGGGACGCCGTGATCGACACCATCGGCTACGTCCCGAACCAGGTCCTGGCCGCCGCGTCGGCACTGGCCCCCGTCGTCGGGCACTACGTCTACCTGTCCACTGTCAACGTCTACACCGGCTGGCCCGACGTGCCACTCGACGAAGACTCCCTTGTCTTCGACTGCCCGCCGGACGCCGGAGCCGGCTTCGGTGCCGACCTCGGCTACGCCAGCCAGTACGGCGCGCTCAAAGCCGGCTGCGAACAGGCCGTGACAGCCGCACTCGGCACCGACAAAACGACGATCCTGCGCCCCGGCGTGATCCTCGGCCGCTACGAGTACGTCGGCCGGCTCACCTGGTGGCTCGCCCGCGCCGCCCGCGGCGGACAACTACTCGCGCCCGCCCCGGCGACACTACCGATTCAGCCGATCGACGTACGCGACGTCGCCGACTTCGCCCTCCGCTGTGCCCGCCACGGCACGTCGGGCACGTTCAACATCACCGCCCCGCCAGGCCACGCCACCTTCGCGGACCTGGTCACCGGCTGCATCACGGCAACCGGATCGGACGCGGAGCCGATCTGGGCGGACCCCGCCTGGCTGACCGCGCACGGTGTCGAGCAGTGGACCGGCCTGCCACTGTGGCGTACCCACGTCGGGGTGTGGGCCGTCGACAGCTCACGGGCACACGCCGCCGGACTGCGCTGCGCACCGCTGGCCGCGACCATCGACGACACCTGGGCGTGGCTGACTGACGGCGGCAGCTGGATAGTCGGCGAGGGCGAAGCTGCCCGCGCCGCCGACCACGGCCTGCCGCAGGAACGCGAACGCGAACTGCTGACCGAGTGGCAGCGCAGCTCAAACGCCCGGTAGCGCCGGAAGCTCAGGCCGTACGGCCACGAACGCGGCGGCCCGATCGACGGTGGACCGGGCGATCGAGCTGCCACGCCACCGGCGGTCGTTGAGCGAGCCTCGTAGCCTGTCGATCCGGCCGATCAGTCCAGCGCGACGCCACTGCGGCGGCATCGCCCACACCGGCGCGAGCGTCGGCTCCACCGCGTCGAGTTGCCCGCCGAGCAGCAGACAGGCCGCCAGGTCGACGCGGGCTTCCGCAACGACCGTCGGCCACTGCGCCCGGATCGCCGCCGCCAGATCGAGAGCCCGCCGCGCCGCATCGGTCGCCTGCCCGACCTGGCCGACCTGCAACAGCGCGGTCCCGTCGCAGCGGGCCTGCTGCTCAATCGTGAATCCGAACTCGCCGCCGACGACGTCGTGCAGCTCGTCACGACCGGCCTGGCTGCGGGCGTCCGCTGCGATTGCGATCGCGGACACTACCGCGCCCGCATCTCCTCGGTACGCCAGGGCCCGAGCAAGGACGCTGTACGCACGGACCCGCGCGACACCTGCCGGAGCGAGATCGGCGGCGGCCTGTGCGTAGTGAACGGCGTCGTCGACCTGACCGGTCCAGTAGGCGATCGTCGCCTGCATCCCTCTGGCGTAGGCGCACGCACCGGCGTGGCCGACGATCTCGCCGTAGGCGTAGGCCGCTCGGGCGTACTGCATCGCTGGTGACCACAGGCCAAGGTCGACGCTCTCGCTGGCCAGCAGCGCCGCCGCCTGGGCGACGATCAGGTACAGCTCGGTCTGCTGGGCCGGCCGGCGGGTGTGCTCCAGCAGGCGCACCGCGAGATCGCGGATGCGGAGCGTCTCGCCGACGATCTGCTGCAGCTCCAGCTCCGGGAAGCGCCGCGCCAGCCGGCTGACGTCGTCGCGCAACTGCTCGATAGCCACATCTGACACTGTCAATGCACCTGCGTTCAAGGCATGTTCACGGGTCTCGTGCGCGGCCTGCACGATCGATCGGACTGCTGCGCCTTGGCCAAACTCCGGCGAGACCTCCGGGATCGTCTCGGGCGGGAACCGGCTGGCCATTTGATCAACTTTATGCTGCCGGTGCTGCGACTCGACACGGTCAAACGCCGCCAGCAAGTCACCACCGGCACCCAGCAGCTTGTCCGCCCGCTGCCAGAAATCTCGTGGCGCTCGCTGACGACCGGTCTCCACATTCGCCACGCTGCTGCGGTGGTAGTGGATCAACCTCGACAACTGATGCTGCGTGTGGCCCGCCGCCTGCCGCAGCACCGCCAACCGACGACCCAACCCGCGACGCACCTGTAGAAGATCATTGATCGGCGACTCTTGATCAACCCGACCCTCGGACATACACAAATGATCTCGCATCCGCCGCCCAACGTGGAGGTGCCGGTTGTCAACATTTTGTCGGCGGGCTCCGAAGATCGTTTACGTTGCGCAGCTGCAGCTACGGTGACCTCATGGCCTCGACCGACCCGACGATCCGCCCATCCGGCCGCCCGGACGAAACCGTCAGCTGACAGGTCAAGCAGATGAGCATGGCCGAACTCGGCAATCGCCTGCAACGGATACTCGACGAGATCACCCGCGAGAAAAGCCGTATTGCTGCCATTGTTGCCATTCTTTCGGAGGAGCAGTCCAAGGCAAGAATTCTCCTAGTCGGAAGCGACCAGCTCTCGACAGGCGGGGTCGTCAGCATGGTCCACCTATCGTCGGAAAGGTTGCAAGAAGCAGCCCAACTGCTACACAGCGCTGCGACAACGCTTGTCGATTACGCCGGCAGCATCGGAATAAGGCTCAGCATGTCCCCGACGAGCCAGCCAAGCACCGCGCCGTCACCGTCACCGTCACCGTCACGCCAGGATACCGCTCCTGCCACCTCTACCAAACCCGACGAACATTCGAAGAGCATCCCAAAGTGGATCACAGAAACAAGCCACCGGCTACCGGACCGAAAGCCAAAAGACCCAACATCCGGAATAGCATTCATCGACGGCAAACAGATTCCGATGAGATCCGGCCGAGATCCAAACGCCGCCGCAGACCTAAAGCCCAGCTACCGGATGATAGCCACCACTACAGATCACCTCGAAGCGAAACTTGCCGCGTGGATGCGTCGAGAGCAAACCAAGGAGGCCAGCCTGATCACGAACAACGCGCCCTGCGACTATGAGCCGTACGGATGCGACGCCATTCTGCCCCGACTGCTACCGGCCGGCTCCAGGTTGACGGTCTTCGTACGCGATGATGACGGGCAGGTCAGGTTCTGGCGCACCTACACTGGCAACGGAAGGGCGATCGCATGAAGGTGAACTGGGCCTACGACAAGGGCAGCCGCAGAGAACACCACAGCGCTGCCGCAACAGACGCCGCAGTACTGGACTCGCTGCTGCGCGAGATCCAACAGCGCGCCGAGCCCGTTGTCGTGACCATCTATGACGAGAGACCCACTGACCCGGACGAGCTGCCGCCCGGTCTGCAACTCGGACTCGGCCACCCCACGCACGCCTTCGTCGGCTACGTCGCCGACGACGGGTACCACCTCACCGCCCCAGACGTCCAGCCGCCGGCTGCCGACATCAGCTTCGACCTAGGCGGCGTCCCGACCGAGTACCCCGCCGAGCACCTCCGCCTTCGACCCGAGACCGCCATCGCGGCAGCAGTCACATACCTACGCTCCGGCGGCGAACCGCCCACCCTGCCAACTCGATGACCTGATGAAGGTCGCCTGCGAAGGAGGCAGCACCGATGTCCGATCCTCAGCATTGCCAGGTCGTCACCGCCACCGACTCCCGTGCGGTGGCAGAGGCACTGGCTGATACTGCGGTCGCGGCGCGGCTGGCTGCTTCCGCGCAGGTCGCCGGCCCGATCAGGAGCACCTACTGGTGGCAGGGCGAGGTTGTAGCTGCCGAGGAGTGGCGGGTGACGTTCAGGACCACGGTCACCCGGTACGCGGAGTTGGAGGAGCACATCCGGGCACGCCACAACTACGACGTGCCCGGCATCGTGTGCATGCCGATCGTTGCCGGACACGCACCGTACCTGCAGTGGATGGCCGCCGAGACGCAGGAGCGCTGACCGCTCACGCCACGTGGGTCAGGAGCCGGTCGTCCAGCTCGGCGAGCCATCGGACCTGTCCGGGTCAGGTGACCCAAGCCGCCCCAGTTCAGCCGACCCGTAGGGCGGCGGCCATGGGTCGTTGGTCGACCGGGTCGCCGGAGCGGCGCATCGCCCACAGCGGCGGCCCACCCGCCGGCAGGTGCGCCACCCGTACGACGCGGTAGCCGTGGCGTTCGTAGAACGCCCGCTGCCGCACGCTGCTCGCCTCCACCACGGCCGGCATGCCGATCCGATCGAGCCGGGCATGATGCGCCGCGAGTAGCGTCGACCCGATGCCCTGGCGTCTCAGCCAGGGTGCCGCCGCCAGGAACGCCAGGTGGTGGTGCCGGCCGGTCGGTTCGAGGCGGCCGGCGGTAAAGGTGTAGTGCGCGTACGGTCCGTGCCGGTCACCACACGACCGCAACCGCCGCCGCTGATGCTCCGCACCGAGCAGCCGGTCGAACGGATGCGGGTACCAGATCGCCACCCCGTCGCAGTGCCCGACCACATCGACGATCCCGTGCCGGACGCCGAACTCCAACTCGGCAGTGAAGAACCGGTGCATCGTCAGATAGCGCAACGCGTGATCACCGATCAGCCAGGACACCACCGGATCCACCACACACGACTGCGCCAACAACTCCCCCAACGGCTCCACGTCGGCGGCCGTCGCCGCCCGTACGGTCAGCACGGCCGCCACGTCCACACCAGGAACCGGTCGAACAACTCCGCCGCCGTCACGTCGGGCAAGTCAAACGCCGCCTCGGTCATCCGCTCCACCGCGTACGTCGCCAACGCGACCGGCCCGAACACCCCCGCCAACTCGACCCGCGCCACCACACACGGCCACACGTCACCACAGCCGGCACACGACCACGACGGCCGCACCGCCACATGACCACCACCACCGCCGCTGTCGGCCGCCGGGTCCGCACCGGTCACATCGCGGTACGCCGCACCGCCGACCCGGCCGACCCCGGGTTGCCCGTCATGCCGGACGACCAGCACCCCACCGCCAGCGGCGGCCAGATCCCGCAACCGCCCCTTCACCGCGACCACCGACCACGGTTCACCCGAGCCGCATCCACCGCAGCCCGACCCACAGCACCAGTCCGACCAGCACCCGCCGCACCGGGCACACCGGCCGGACCGGTCGGACTGATCCGCATCGAATGCCGAGGCGCACACTCCGGACACCGCAACGTCGCCCCACACACCGGACACCACCGGCGGCGTGCAACATTGAGTAGGAACCCCGCGACGAAGCCGACGATGATCCCCGCCAGTAAGCAGAGGAGAAGCTGAGGCACTGGACGCCCTTCCGTCAGATGTGAAGATGGTGCGCCTTCGCCCTCATGTCATGATCAGCTATTGGTAGGGCGCCTTGACGCCCACTCAGCAAAGCGCCGCTACGGACCGACGCTCCACCCGTCAGCTGTTGTCTTGGTGTTGTCTCCACACCCGACCGAACATAAAACGTCCTTTTAGTGCGGCTCGATCGTCACGGTCTCCGGTAGGTTGATCCGAGACGAGAGGGGAACCGTGAGAAGCGATCTATCCCAGAACCAGTCTCGAATCTTGGTGCACCCCGCTGGCCTACGTTCGGCATGATCGAAATTGGAGTCAGCAGGATCTGGTCGACAAGATCGCCCGGCGGCTCAACACCGCTGCCCGACGCGAGAAAGCGTGGCGCTGGGAGCGTTGGGGCGTCGTGCCCGACCTGGCGACACAGTGCGCGCTCGCCGACGAACTTGGCGTACCGCGACAGGCGGTCCGCGAGCTGAGTTGGCCGCACTGGCTACCGGTCGGTCAGCGGATCGACACCGACACCCCTTGGACGATCGACGGCGGATTGACGCTGTTGAGAGAGACGGCGGGAGCAGCAGTGATGGATCGGCGCGGGTTCATGATCCTCGGTGTCGGCGCAGCAGCGACACTCGCACAGCAGTGGCTCACGCTCGACCCGCCACCGTTGCGATCGGCACTGGACGGCGGTCCGCTCGACGCCTCACTCGTCGACTGCTTCGAGCAGCGCCTCCCTACGCTCCGACAGATCGACGCGCTCCTCGGCGGTGGCAGCGTCCGTGACGTCGTGGACGCGGAGCTGCAACTCGTCACCGACCTGCTGAACAACAGCTCCTACTCCGACAGCATCGGCCGACGGATGTTCGCGGTGGCGACTGAACTCGGTCGGATCGCTGGCTGGGCCAGCTTCGACGCCGGCCACCAGGCCGCCGCCGAGCGCTACTGGGTCGCCGCGCTCCACACCGCACACCTCGCCGCCGACCGGACCGCCGGCGCGAACATCCTCAAGTGCATGAGCCTGCAACGAGTCGACAGCGACCGGGCAGACGAAGCACTCGCACTGGCAACCGCCGCCGTCGACGGAGCCGGGGACGCTCCACCGCGGGTCCTGGCAATGTTCGCCACGCGCCAGGCCCGCGCCCACGCCGCCCTCAACGACGCCAGTGCAGCGGAGCGCTGCCTCACCAGCGCCGAAACGCACATGGCCCGAGCCGATGACGAGCCCAGCCCTGCCTGGGCCGACTACTTCGACCAAGCCGAGTACTGCGCCCAAGTCGCGGCCTGCTACCTGATGCTCGACCGCCACCAGAACGCCGACCACTGGCTCGCCCAAGCCTTGGACCTGCAACCCACGACCCGCAGCCGCGACCGCGCCACCTACCTGATCTGGCGAGCGGACGTCACAGCCAGCCTCGGCGACGTCGAACAAGCCTGCGCCTACGTGCACCGCGCAGCACCCGAGGTCGTGAAGACCCGCTCGCTACGAAACCACCACCGGCTGATGGGCATCCACACCCGGCTCGCCAAGTACGACACCCCCGCCACCCGCGAGTTGGACGAACGCGTACGGAGTCTGGTCGCATAGCCCCATGACATCGGACGTCCAGCGGGTAGCCGTCGTCACCGGATCCAACCGAGGGCTCGGCCGAGCAATCGCCCAGCAGCTCGCACAGGCCGGCCTCCACGTCGTGGTCACCGCGAGAAGCGAGGAAGCCGCAGAACGGACAGCCGCCGAGCTGACCGGGCTCGGCCTGCCGGTCTCGGGCCACCAGCTCGACATCACCGACCCCGCCAGCGTCGCCCGCGCCATGGCCGACGTCGGCTACCAGTACGGCAGACTCGACGTCCTGGTCAACAACGCTGCCATCGCCATCGACCGAGGCCAGGCCGCCAGCGCAGCCGACATGGAGAAGGTCGCTGCGACCCTCGACGCGAACCTCATCGGCACCTGGCGCTGCTGCACCGCCGCCATCCCCGAGATGAAGAAGAACCGGTACGGGCGGATCGTCAACGTCACCAGCCACATGGGCACGTCCGCCGAGATGGGCACCGGCAGCGTCTCCTACCGAATCTCCAAAGCAGGAGTCAACGCGCTCACCCAGATCCTCGCGGCAGAGCTACACGAGCACAACATCCTCGTCAACGCCGCATCGCCGGGGAAGGTCGACACCCGCCTCGCCTACGGCAAAGCCGACCACACCCCTGACGAAGCAGCCGACACCTTCACCTGGCTCGCCACACTCCCCGACGACGGACCCACCGGCCAACTCTTCTATGCCCGCAACCCACTCCCCTGGTAGCAGGGCTGGATCGATCAAGCGTTGCGTCACCGAACTTTCTCGCTGCGGGCACTTGTTGCAGATCGACCCAGAACCAACCACTAGACCTTGGTTCGGTAGAACTCGACCGACTCCGCATCGATCCGAACGCCGCGCGACTTGAACCCGGCCGCACTGATGGCCTTCCCTAGGGAATTCTGCGCCGAGTACCAGTACGGAAGATGTCTCCTTGCCGAGGGCGCGAGCGCGTCCCCAATGATATCCTCAACTTTCCCAAATGTCATTCTTACCGAGTCAGTATCGAGCGCATCAAGATAGTCGGTCAACGGCTTATATTTTCCAACAGCTTCCACCTCCACATTTTGCGATTCCACATCGCGAGAGGATGCGTCAGCGAGAATAGGAGATGCCCTCAAACCAAGGATCTCGGTAACCTCCGGAGGGATTCGTACCGCGTGAAGCCGACCGGGTCCACGATACAGTGGGGTGAGCATGGGCGTTACCGAAGCAGGGATGAGCTTCTCGGCTTGCAGATCGGCCGTGATGCGAGCGGTCGGCCGCGTGAACCCGCGCAGCAATCGATCCTCACTGTAATCACAAAGCACATAAACAGCGTCACGGTCAATTGTCCCACCCTGACGAGCAGCCTCAAGAATCACGTCAGCGAGATCCCGGCGACCCTCCGCGCGCAACCGTTCCAGCAGCTTGTCTACAGCTTCTTGCGTCCACTCCCCACTCTCGTCGATGTCCGTACGACTGGCACCCGCATCCTCGGCAGACCCTGGATTGACCTGGACATCGAGAGCATCCGAGTAGACCAGCAAATCTCTAGGGCGCATCAAAAAAAGATGCCGACCAGTAAGGTCAAAGAACTCCTTTACCATCTCCTGGCGCGGTCCGATCAGATCCACCCCTCGCCGCCACCACCAATCCTCCTTCTCATCATTGGTAACAATAAGTAAATCCATCTGACGCCCGCCCGCCTCCTCACATGCCTGGATGTAGACCAAGAAGTCTCCCGCCGCACCCTCCACGTTTTGGTCAACTTTATCGGAATCCATGTAACCCGGAGGCACAGAATCGTCAGCCCGCCTATTTCCCTCGGCGATGAGATCGTTCCAGCGCTCGTCGTCCGGCCGAGCAAGCACCTTGCCATTTAGCAACTCTGCCAGCTTACCCAGAACCGAGTCTGTGTCCGCTGGAGTAGATGGGTGAATCAAATCCGGCGCAGCGCGATCAATGGCCTCCTGGAGAGAGTGGAACACCCGATCCAACGAGGCGCACATGTCCCGCAATTCGGACTCATTCAACGCAACCTTCTTGGACCACGCATCAAGGGCACGAACCGCACTCTGCCGACTCTTGTCTAGCGCGGCACGAGCATCGTTGGTAGCTTGTTCCGGATTCCCAATCGCCTTGAGGCGATTGCGATGAAACTCAAGAACCGCCTGATAAGGAACAACGAGACGGTTGCCCAGCTTCTCAAAAATTGCCAGCAGGTCGTTCGTGGTACGAGAGTTGTAGCGGTAGAGATTAAGGAGCACATTGGCATCAACCGCGACCAGCGCAGACGTCAGCGCGCCACGCTTCTCATCATCACCAACAACACGATAACCTTCAAATCCATCGAATATTCCTACCATTACCACACCTTCTCAATATAAACCATGTAGATATCAATAGCCAGTAATCATTTCAGCATCGTGTCGCCACTCAGCAAAGGATCACCTTGGGACGTAGTCGTTTAAATTGCCTCAGATGACGATTCAACTCTGGCGCCTGGTCGATTTGTGAGCGCGTCGGCGATGGCGGTGAACTCGCGTAGGGCGGCTTGCAGGTCTTCGACGATCTCCTGGGCGATGACCTCGGGTGGCAGCAGCGCGTCGGCGTCCTCCAGCGACGCGTCCTTCAGCCAGGTGATGTCCAGGTTGACCTTGTCCCGGCTCAGCAGCTCGTCGTAGTCGTACGCCCGGAACCGCTCGCTCTCCACCCGCTCGGACCGGTCCTTACCAGGCAGGTAGCAGTCCCTGACGAACTCCTCCAGGTGCTCCCGGCGCAGCGGGTTCTGCTTGAGCGTGAAGTGCTGGTTGGTCCGGAAGTCGTACACCCAGAGCTTGCTGGTCCACGGCTCCTCGCGGGCGCGCTTGCGCTCGAAGAACAGCACGTTGGCCTTGACCCCACCGGCGTAGAAGATGCCGGTCGGCAGCCGCAGCATGGTGTGCAGGTCGTATTGCTTGAGCAGCCGCCGCCGGATCGTCTCCCCTGCACCGCCCTCGAACAGCACGTTGTCGGGCAGGACCACCGCGGCCCGCCCGTCGATCTCCAGCATCGAGGCGATGTGCTGCACGAAGTTGAGCTGCTTGTTCGACGTCGTCGCCCAGAAGTCGGCGCGTTCGATCTCGCGCTCCTCGCGGCTGGCCCGCCCGTCCTCGCCGATCATGCGGATCGACGAGCTGCGCCCGAACGGCGGGTTG
Source organism: Solwaraspora sp. WMMA2101 (assembly GCF_049179175.1). Taxonomy (NCBI): domain Bacteria; kingdom Bacillati; phylum Actinomycetota; class Actinomycetes; order Micromonosporales; family Micromonosporaceae; genus Solwaraspora; species Solwaraspora sp. WMMA2101. The sequence goes on from NZ_JBMHMA010000006.1 coordinate 1,914,275, forward strand.
GCCAGCACCAGGCTGACCTTGTGCGACGGCTCCCGCCCGAGCGAGTCGCGGACGTCGATCAGCGACGGGCCGCTCGGCGTACCGATGCCGTGCAGCAGCATGTTCATGGCCGCGAGCCGCGCGGTGCCGTCGACCAGCTCGGTACCGGTGATCCCGCCGTTGGCCAGGTGCCGGGCCTGGTCGCGGGTCAGGCTGTCGCCGTGGTGCCGCTGGATGAAGTCGTACGCCGCCAGCAGGAACCCGCCGGTGCCGCACGCCGGGTCGGTGATCGTGTCGTCCGGGGTCGGCTGCACGCAGTCGACGATCGCCTCGATCAGCGCACGCGGCGTGAAGTACTGCCCGGCACCCGACTTGGCATCCTCAGCGCCCTTGGCCAGCAACTCCTCGTACGCGTCGCCCTTGACGTCGACGCCGGCCTGCGACCACTGCTCCTTGTCGATCAGGTCGACGATCAGCTTCTTGAGCTTCGCCGGGTCCTGGATCTTGTTCTGCGCCTTGCGGAAGATGGTGCCGAGCGTGCCGGACTCCTGCCCGAGCCCGCTCAGGATGTTGCGGTACTGCACTTCCAGCCGGACACCGTCGCTGTCGAGCAACGTCTGCCAGCTCAGGTCCGCCGGCACGATCTGCTCCGGCTTGAGCGGCCGATTGGCCCGCTCGTCGGCCATCTTCAGAAACAGCAGGTACGTCAGCTGCTCCACGTAGTCGATCGTGGAGACCCCGTCGTCGCGCAGCACGTCGCAGTAGTTCCACAGCTTCTGCACCAGCCGGCGCGAATCCACGTTGCTCACAGCGGCAACTCTCCCTGCTGAAAATCGGTCCCAATCGCCCTGGTCGCGGGCGCTGCCAGCTCCTTGGACGTACGCCGACCCCGCTGCTTCGGCACCACCACCCGTTGAGCCCGGATGCGCGCCAGCAACTCCGACGCCGGCTCATCCGCCGGATCCTGCTCCACCAACCGCCCCGCAAACGCCTCCGCCAGCAACGAACTCCGGAGACCGGCACTCCGCTTCCTGGCCGCTTCCAAAGTGGTGATGGAGCGAGTCACTTCCGATATTGAACCGATCGACTCAACCACCTCTCGTTGGCGCTCAAGCGACGGGACAGGTATCTCCACCGCCCCCAGCAACGACTGGTTGATCTTGTAGATCCCTGCTGTTGTGCGAACAACAGCCTCGATCTGCCTACGCACCCATCGGGAATTCCAGACAACCGAGAGGAATTTGCGTTCCACCAAGCTCTGATCCACCCGGACCCGAATCAGGGTATCGGGGAACGCAACTGGACGGGGAGTTCCCTCCACCAGACCTCCACGACCAACCAGACGGCGGGATCCGTTCCCACGACTTACTAGGAAATCCCCCTCGCGCACCAGGAACGGCTGCGCCTCTAGGGCATCCCAGTCTCCCTCCTTGAACTCTGACGCATCAACGACATCACCCTTGACGGCGGTAAGGCGCAGCACAGGAAATCCGCCGTGCCGGGATGGAACCGATCTCCCGTTGATCATTGGCTCTGATAGGACGCTCCGCAGAGGACGGCTCTGCCCAAGGTACGGCTCAATCAGTGACGCCGTAAGGGACTCACAAAAGGAAAGTGCCCTGACGCGTGCGGTCGCGACCGCACGGTTGGCCACCGCGATGCGGTCAAGACTCACGTCGAGCGCGGCGACGATGCGGCGCTGCTCGGCGAGCGGCGGGACCGGGATAGGGATTTTACGAATCTCACCCAATCCCAAGCGCGGCCGGCCAACACCGCGCGTCCGAGTAGCGGCATACCGGCGACTTTCCGGAGAAATCAGGGTCTTGAGAATCCACCGAGAGTCGACGGATTCGTGAAGGCGGACACGGATGCAGTCAGCTTTGACGATCGCTGGCGCCTCCAGCGCCGGGACGATGCATGCCCGAGGAAGGTTGTTGCCCAGGGAGGCAATCACCAGATCGCCTCGACGAACGTCATGCGCCTTTAGCTCGTCATAGTGTTCCAGGCTGATATAGGCACGCTCGTCAACAAAGTCTCCGTCGCCGATGTTCTGGAGGCGGATAACACGAGCTCCACCATCGGTGTAGTGCGCCGACGTCAGGTTGGAGCCGAATGGGCCGTCAGTAATGGCGCGAGGCTCGGCAGCTTGAAGGTCGTCGAGAGTAGCCCACTCCCAGCCACGAGGGAGGTCGCTCATGCGGTGAGTTCCTGGTTGAGTTCGGTGAGGAGGGGTTGAGCACGGTCGTTGCCGAAGGCTTGGAGGTAGCCGTCGATGCCGCCGCGTTCGGTGAACGGGGCGCCGTCCAGGTCGTCGGGGGTGACGGCAACGCTTGCCGCTATCACGTTCTTGATCCTTTCCAGCCACCAGAGTTGTTCGGAGGTGAAGGCCGCGCCGGCCTGTTCCTGGCGCAGCAGCCAGGCGTGGAAGCGTTCTTCGACGACCGACCGGTAGGGGCGCAGCTCCTGGTCGAGGCCGAGCTCGTAGCGCACGAGGGTGATCAGGTCGGTGACGCCGCGGTCGCCGGGTGCTTCGGCGGTGCGGCCGAGCAGCACGTACGCCTGCCACAACCGGTCCGGGGTCCACGCCTGCGGCGGCCGGGAGATCCGCGCGGCCAGCTCTTTGAGCTGCTCGAAGTCGACCCGGCCTTTGCCGTCGAAGAAGACCTGCAGCGCGGTGATCTCGTCGCGGTGTTCCTCCAGATAGGAATGCCAGCTGCGGACGACCTTCTGGGCGCGTTCGGCGGCCGGCACCCCGGCGGCCGAGACCAGCCGGTCGGCGTTGACCTCGTCGATGGTGATGTCGTGGGCGCGGCGGATCTCCAGGATGCGCTGCCGCAGCTGCGGTGCGGCGGCCAGCGGCCGGAGCGCTTCGGCGAGCAGATCGCGTACCGCGTCGGGGCCGGCGGTGTGCGCAGGAATCAGCGATTCGGGGGCGACGGCGTCGGTGAGCCGGCGGGCGATCGCGGCCAGGGGTTGGCCGTCGGCGAGGTCGGTCAGCTCGGCGCGTTCGTCGTCGGTGAGTTGGCGGTCGAGTCGGGCCAGTCGGGCGGCCAGGGTCGCCACCTCGTCGACGTCGGCGGTGAGGGTGCCGGCCTTGCCGAGCAGTTCCTTGAGCGAGATCTGTGCTTCGGTGCGCCGGTGCAGCGGCACCGCCTCGTCCAGCTCCTGCTCGGTGACGCCGACCGCGTCGACGATGACGAACCGGTCCTTGACCTGGGCGTCCGGGGTGACGGACTGGAAGTCGGCGGGGTCGATGGTGCGTGCGCCCCGGCCTTTCATCTGCTCGAAGTAGGTGGCGGTGCGGACCGGGCGTAGGAACAGCAGGCATTCCAGCGGCCGGACGTCGGTGCCGGTGGCGATCATGTCGACGGTGACGGCGATCCGCAGCTCCGGGCTGTTGCGCAGCGCCTGGATCAGCTCGTCGGGGTTGTCGCCGGTGCGCCGCGACGCGTACGTGATCTTGGTGGCGAAGTCGTTGCCGCGGCCGAACACGTCGCGGACCATGGTGACGATCTCTTCGGCGTGGTTGTCGTCCCGGGCGAAGATCAACGTCTTGGGTACGGTCGTGCGGCCGGGGAAGATCTCGGTGAAGAGTCGGTCCCGGAAGGTCTCCAGCACCAGTTTCAGCTGGCCACGGGAGATCACCGTGCGGCCGACGTCCTTACCGACGTAGCTGAAGTCCTCCTCCAGCTCCTGGTAGCGCTCGGCGCGGGTCCGCCGGTCGCGCAGCGGCACCACCGTCTTCGCCTCGATGGTCGAGCCGGCGTCGGTGATCTCGGTGCGGATGCGGTAGACGTCGAAGCCGACGTTGACCCCGTCGGCGACGGCCTGCTCGTAGGTGTACTCGGAGACCAGGTTTTGCTGGAAGAAGCCGAGGGTCTGCTTCACCGGCGTGGCGGTCAGCCCGACCATGAACGCGTCGAAGTACTCCAGCACCGCCCGCCACTTGCCGTAGATCGACCGGTGGCATTCGTCCACGATGATGAGATCAAAGGCCTCCGGCGGGATCGCCGGGTTGTAGGCGACCTGCGCCGGTTCGTCCAGCTCATAACTGTCGTACGCCTGGTCGTCGACGTCGACGTCCGGCAGCTCCCGCCCGACCAGCGCGCCGTACAGCCGCTGGATCGTGGAGATGACCACCGCCGACGAGTCCGACATCCCCGACCCGGCCAGCCGGTCCACGTTGTACAGCTCGGTGAACTTGCGCCCATCCCCCGGCGCGGCGTAGCCGGCGTACTCGCGCAGCGTCTGCCGGCCCAGGTTGTTGCGGTCGACCAGGAACAGCACCCGGACTGCCTTGGCGTGGTGCAGCAGCCGGTAACTGCTGGTCACCGCCATGAACGTCTTGCCTGCACCGGTCGCCATCTGGATCAACGACCGGGGCTTGTCTGCGGCGAGGGAGCCTTCGAGGCCGCGTACCGCGTCGATCTGCGCCTGCCGCAACCCTTCCTCCGCAAGCGGCGGCAGTTCCCGCAGCCGGGCCCGCAGCGTCGGGGCCGACGGGTCGTCGTCGGCCTCGCGCATCCAGCGCGCGAGCGTCTCCGGCTGGTGAAAGGCGAAAACTTCGCGGGTACGCGGCTGCGGGTCCAGCCCGTTGACGAACGCCGTCTCGGTGCCGGTGGCGACGTAGCCGAACGGCAGCGGCGCGTCCCGCCGCCAGGCCGAGATCCGCTGCGCGGCGGTCAACCCGCGCAGGTAGCGGTCCAGCTGCGCCTCCACGCCACGCGGCGCGGTCCCCTCCCGCTTGGCTTCGACCACCCCGACCAGTTTCTGCTGTACGTACAGCAGGTAGTCGGCCCGGCCGGTGGCCAGGGTCACCTCCCGGACGGCGACACCGGTCCCCGCGTACAAATTGATCTGGGTTTCGTCCTGGACCTGCCAGCCGGCGGCGGTGAGCTGCCGGTCGATCTCGGCCCGGGTCTGCACCTCGTTGAGCGGCTCGGCCGAGGCGCGCCGGGCGCGGCTGATGAACGCCTCGCGGTTGGCCGCCGACACCTTCGCCGGCGCACGGGCGGCGAACTCCGCACTGGCCGCCGTCATCTGCGGCTCCAGGTCGGCGACCAGCTCGGCGGCGACCGTACGGCGGGCCGCGGACTCGGTGACCGCCCGGTCGGCCGCGGCTTCGGCCGCCGCCTGCGCCGCCGCCACCGACGGCTGCCCGTCGAGCAGCAGTTTGGCCTCGGCCAGCTCGTGGCGGTAGCGGTCCAGCTCGGCCCGCAGACCGTCGACGACGCGCTGCGGCACCTGCTGTGCCGGCGGGCTGGGCGGCACGAAGCCGATCGGGCTGCGGTCGTTGGTCAGCGCCCGGTGGAACCAGACGCCCAACTCGAAGCAGTAGCGCAGCAGCTCCAGCGCGGTCCGCACCTGGTCGAGGTGGTCGTGCACCGCCTGGTTGCCGACCGTACGCAGCCGGTGGAACGCCTCGTTGATCTTCGGTGTGAGTACGCCGGCCGCGTTGAGCGCCTGCACCTGATCGACGAACCTGTCGCTGCCGGCCCGGGTGCCGGTGCGATTCACCAGCTCACGGGCGAGAGTGTCGCCGAACGCCCGCGCCTTGAACATCGCGGCCTGGGCGTCCACGTAGATCAACGACTCGGTGCCGACGCCGTAGAACACCAGCAACGGATGATCCACAAGGAACCCGAAGTTGGCAGACTGGTTGGCGAGCAGCCGGATGCGTTGAAGATCCACAACTCTCCACAGAGGGTGTTGAGCGGTGCAGAACGCTACACGGTATCGACGCCGGCAATCCTTGTCACCCCACCGAAGGGCGGGTGTGGACCGACCGGCCGGCGTAGCCGCCACGGGCCACCGGGCAGACCACTCCCGGCCGACGGTCAGCCCACCCCGTCCACTGGCCGGACCGCCCCGGCCACCGGACGAGTTGCCGCAGGTCGCGACACCGCACAAGATAAGAAGCCCAGATGCTACGAATATGCTCTAATCACCTGATAGCGGCATCCATCAGCAGATCTAGATGATTCCCGAGTGTTCCTGGATCGATCTTCGCGATATTCCTGCATCACGACCACGTTTCACGTTTGGGAGTCACGATGGAGGACCACCAGGCAGGCGTCCCATCGCTGGCCGAATTGACACGACTGCATCCAAAACACCTCTTCGACCTCTCCGGCCGTACCGCACTTGTCACCGGCGCCGCCGGCGGTCTCGGCCAATGGCTCGCGGCCGGCCTCGCCGCCGCCGGAGCCCACACCGTCCTCACCGACCGCGACGCCGAACGGTTGAAGGTCACCGCTGACGCGTTGTCGCCACAGGCCGACACCAGCACCGACGTGGTCGACCTGCACGACCAGCGGGACTGCCAGGAGCTGATCGACCGGACCGTCGAGCGTCTCGGCCGGCTCGACGTGCTGGTCAACTGTGCCGCGGTCAACAGCAGGTCGCCGACGCTCGACGTCGACCAGTCCACCTTCGACCGGATCATGGACAACGACCTGAAGGTCCCGTTCTTCCTGGCCCAGGCGAGCGCCCGGCACATGATCGACCAGGGTGGCGGCTCGATCGTGCACGTCGGCTCGATCAACAGCAGTTTCGGGCTGGCCCGGGTCGCCGTCTACGGTGCCGCCAAGGCCGCGCTGTCCCAGCTCACCCGGGTGCAGGCGGCGGAGTGGGGGCGGCACCGGATCCGGGTCAACTGCCTGGCTCCGGGATTCCTGAAGACCCCGTTGTCGGAGCCGCTCTGGGCGGACCCGGCGATCGCCGACTGGATCCTCGACCGGGTCCCGCTGGCCCGACCCGGCCTCCCGCACGAGATGACCGGCCTGCTCCTGCTGCTCGCCTCCGATGCCGGCGCGTTCCTGACCGGGCACACCTACTATGCGGACGGGGGATTCCTGGCGGGTGGGGACTGGTCGATCGACGGCTGACGCTTGCGCGACTGACACTTGCGCAATGGACATTGTCTAACGACGATGGACTAACACGTTTCATCAGTTGATATTGGACCCGGGGCCCTGCTGCATGATCAAGAATTCCCGACGTCCGGACGCCGACGTCGCGGGAACGGTATCACTCTGGCTGTTCGGTGCGTTCACTCTGGTCGCACTCCCGATCGGTGTCTTCAACCTGTTCACCACCGCCCCGGTGGAGCTGCCCGTCGAGTTGACCATCGGCTACATGTTCGCGACATTGACTGCTTTTGCAGCATACGTCCATGGTCGGCTCGATCACCTCGCCGATCAGCAGGCGAGCATCCTCAACCAGCCGGCGCAGGGCGTCGAGGTGTTCCACACGAGTGAAAAATTCCTCGAAAAGCTGATGGAGATCAGCATCGGGGCCGAGACGGTCAGCACCCTCAACCTCTCCCCGGCGCGCGGCGAACACAGCAACCTCGACGTCTACTTCCAGCGCCTGCACGCCTACATCCGCGCCAGACGCTCCCCGCTGCGCAGCTTCCGCAGCATCGCCAGCATCGACAGCAACCAGAAGCTGCGCTTCCTGCTGGCCCGCTCGCTGGAGCTGACCGCCACCGGCCGCGCGTCGTTCGCCGTGTTCCGCCAGACCACCACCGGGCCACTGCTGCACCCGCTGAGCATGCACATCACCGTCAAGGACGGTCAGTCGTTCGTCTTTTTGTTCCCGCCGGTCAACCTCACCGGGGCGATGGACTCCGTACTCATTCGCAACGAGGCTGTCGCCCAGGTGATGCTCGGCCACTTCGACAAGCTGTGGCACGCCGCCCTGCACATCAACGAAGGTCGTCGGGTCTACGCGGCGAACCTCGACCTGCTGGCCGACCTGCACCCCGAACTGCGGGACACCGACGAATTCCACCGACTCAGGGAAATGGGATCATGACGCTGTCCGCACTGCCGAACCGGCTCGCCACCGCACCACCACTGATCGGCACCCTGGTAACGATGGAAAATCCAGAAGCCGCCGAAGCACTCGCCATCAGCGGAATGCACTGGCTGTTCGTCGACGCCGAACACTCCCCCACCCTGGACACCAGGGCGATTCAACGGATCGCCCAGGCGGTCGCCGGACGTGCGTACGTTATCGCCCGGATCCCGGTCGCCGGCGAAGGCTGGATCGCCCGGATCCTCGACAGCGGCGCCGACGGCGTCATCGTGCCGCACGTACGCTCCGCCGACGACGCCCGCCGCTGGGTCCGGGCCGCGAAGTACCCGCCGTTGGGCACCCGCGGCGTCGGCATCGCCCGCGCCCACGGCTACGGCATGGACCTGGCCGGCTACCTGTCCCGCGCCAACGACGCCACCGCGCTGATCCTGCAGATCGAGGACGCCGAGGCGGTCCGCCACATCGACGACATCGTCGCCGTACCCGGCTACGACGCCGTCTTCATCGGCCCGTACGACCTGTCCGGCAGCCTGGGCCGGCTCGGCAAGGTCGACGACCCGGCGGTCCGTGCCGCCGTACAGCAGGTCCGCGCCGCCTGCGGTGCTGCGAAGGTGCCGTTCGGCATCTTCTCCGGCACCGCCGACGCCGCCGCCGACGAACTGGCGCACGGTGCCAGCTTCGTCGCCATCGGCTCCGACATCGGCCTGATGGCCGGCACCGCCCGCGCCACCCTGGACAGCCTGCACCGCAAGTGGCAACCGGACGACCACCCGTGAGTCACCGACGAGCACCGGTGACCGACGACCACAACTGAATGGAGACGGCCGTGATCCTGGACTCCCCCACCCTGGACACCGCTACCCTCGACGCACTGACCAGCGGGGCAGCCCTGATCGCCCGGGTGCGCGGCTACACTCCGGCGCAGGTCTGCGCCGACGTCGTCCCCGCGCTGCTGGACCACCTGGACCGGGCCGCCGGCACCACCAGCCGCATCTACCGCAGCAACGTCGGCACCTTCAGCGAAGCCCAGAAGGACGCCGAAGCTCTGGCCCACTACCGGTCCCGCGCCGCCGACACGTTGCGCGCCGTCCGGGCCAGCTGCGCCCCGTACGCCTCCCCCGTCGACCGGCTCCGCTGCGAACTGGACGAGAGCTGGCCGGCCGGCAGCCAACTGCTGCGCCACGGCGGCACCCCGCTGGTCTTCGGGATGCTGCGGGTCTGGCAGGACGGCGCACATGCCCTGCCGCACATGGACATCCTGGCCCGGGCCGCGCCCCGGGTGCCCGGGGCCCACCGCTTCACCGGCCAGCTCGGCGTCAACCTCTTCCTGCAGGCACCAGCCGGCCAGGACGACGGCCTGCTGCAGCTGTGGGACGTCGACCCGTACACGGTCGACCGGACCGACCACGGCGTCGCCGGCACCTACGGCTACCGCCGCGACCTGCTGGGTGAACCGGCGGTGTCCCTGGCACCGCGCACCGGCGACCTGGTGCTGCTGCGCAGCGACCGGGTGCACGCCGTCACCCCCACCCACCACGGCCGCCGCGTCACGCTGTCCGGCTTCATCGGGTACGCCGACCCGGCTGACCCGCTGCGCCTGTGGAGCTGACCGCTCCCTGCGACTGTGGAGCTGACCGCCGCGACCCGCTCGTACGGTGGCGTCGGACCTCTACCGTCGACAAGGTGACCGACGGACCGGGAGACGTCGACCCGGCGGCGCTGCGGGACCGGCTCCGCGCCTACCGTCGCCGTGCACGACGAGCCCGCCTGCGCCGGACGCTGCCGCCCAGCGCCGCCATCCTGGCCTGCCAGCTGACGATGGTCGCCGGCTTCGGGGCGATCGGCCGGCACGTTCCACGGATCACCCAGGACGAGGGTGCCCTGCGATGGGCGATGCTGTTCGGTGCGCTGGTCACCGTCGCCGGCATCGCCGGGGTGATGGGCGTGTTCAACCGCCTGGTCGACGAGGACGACCTCGGGGCGGCGCTGCTGACCGGGGTGCTGCTGGTCGCCGCCGCCGGCTACGCCTTCTGCGTGTCGGTCTCCGCGCACCACGACCGGGAAATCCTCCGTATAGGGCCGTCCGCCGTCGCCGTGGTGACCGAGGTGTCCCCGACCTACCAGCCGCTGCCGGGGTTCGGGGACCCGTACCAATCCTACCGGATGCGGCTCCTCGACGGTGACCGGCGGGAATTCACCGTCTCCGGCGACGTCGGCGAGTTCCAGCTCGACGAGCGGACCAAGGTCCAGGTCGACCCGGCCGGCATCCTCTACCCGAAGCTGCCCCGCGACGTCGAACCCGACCACACCTGGCTCTGGATCGCCGGCGCGATCCCGGTCACCCTCGCCGTCGCCAGCGCCGCCCTGCTCTTCACCGCCCTGTGGCGGGAATGGTAGGCACGGCGCCGGGCAGCCGCCCTGCCCGGGGCAGACACCGGCACCGGCCGGGTGAATGATGGCCCGGTGAGCGAGTATCAGTTCTACGACTTCCTTGCCATCGACCGGCCGCTGGACAAGCAACAGCAGGCCGAGCTCCGCGAACTGTCGACCCGGGCGGTGATCACCGCCACCAGCTTCACCAACTCGTACGAGTGGGGTGACCTCAAGGCCGAGCCCATGGCCATGGTCGAGGAGTACTTCGACGCGCACCTCTACTTCGCCAACTGGGGCACCCGGCAACTGGCGCTCCGGCTGCCGCTGCGGCTGCTCGACCTGACCACCGCCCAGCAGTACTGCTGGGCCGAGCCGGCCGAGGCGTACCAGTCGGACGACCACCTCATCCTCAACTTCACCAGCACCGATGAGGACTCCGACGACAGCGTCGACCGCGACGGTGAAGGCTGGCTCGCCGACATCGTCGGCATCCGCGATCAACTCGCCGTCGGCGACCATCGCGCCCTCTACCTGGCCTGGCTGTTCCTCATCCAGGGCGGCGAGTTCGGCGACGAAGCGACCGAGCCGCCGGTGCCGGCCGGACTCGGTCGGCTCACCGGTCCGCTCCGCGAATTCGCCGAGTTCCTGCGGATCGACCCCGATCTGATCGCGGCGGCGGCCCAGGCCAGCGCCCCGGTGACGGCGCAGACAGCCGCCGACTCGGCCGACTCGGCCGAACTGGCCGACTGGGTGGCCGGGTTGCCCACCGAAGCCAAGGACACCGCGCTGGTCGAGCTGCTCTGCGGCGACGGCCCGACGGTCACCGCCGAGCTGCGCCGACGGTTCCGGGCCGACACCGGCAAACTCCCGGACAACACCGTCACTTCCCGCACGATCGGCCAGCTGCTCGACATCGCCGAATCGCTACGGAGTTAGTTGGCGCTGCCGTCTGGGCCCAGGCGCGCTGCCGCCGCCGTCGTCGTCTGGGCCCAGGCGCTGCCGCCGCCGTCGTCATCTAGGCCTGGGACGCAAGACGGTATGCACACGAAACGGCCCGCCAGGGAGTCCCTGGCGGGCCGTTCACCGTGGTAGCGGGGACAGGATTTGAACCTGCGACCTCTGGGTTATGAGCCCAGCGAGCTACCGAGCTGCTCCACCCCGCGGCGATGCGTTAACACTAGCGCACACCGTCCGGCCGCCGCAAAACGACCCCCAACTCCCCCGCCACACCACCCAAGATCCCGGCGATCTTGCACTTATCGTTGGACAATCCGGACATATCTTCTCGATAAGTGCAAGATCACGGGGGGCAGTGGGTCAGTCGGCAGGGGTCAGCCGGGGCAGGCGAGGTCAGCCGGTGGGAGAAGGATCGGCGGCGGGGGGTGGAGCGGCGGCGCCACCGATCCCGGCCGCCCGCTGGGCCTCCTGGAACGCCGTCATCGCCGCGTCCAGCCGGGCCAGCGCCTCGCCGTACCGCTGGAAGTCACCTGCCGCCTGCGCGGCGCGGGCCTCGTCGATCGCGGCACTGACCTCGGCGGCGGCCGCCTGCAGCTCCGGCGTCACCAGACCCGGATCGGTCGGCGTCGTCGGCGGAGGCGTCGGCGGCGTCGGGGTGCCACCCGGCTCCTCACCCTCGCCCTCGCCTTCCTCACCCTCCGGCGGTGTCGTCGGCGCGCCACCCTGCTCAGCCTGCTCGATCAGCTGCCGGATGCCGTCCTGCACGCTGTTGGCGAGCACCACGTACGAACCGCCGTCACCGTAGGAGAGCAGCACCCGCTGCAGCAACGGGTACGCGTTCGTCTGGTTGCTCTTCACGTACACCGGCTCGACGTAGAGCATGCCGTTGCCGAACGGCAGCGACAGCAGGTTGCCGTACTGCACCTGCGCCTGGTTGGACGAGAGCAGGTTCAGCTGCTGGCGGATCGCCGCGTTGTTGGTCATCCGCTGGTGCACCTGCACCGGGCCGGAGATCGCCGTCTGGTCCGGCAGCTCCAGCACCTGCAGCTGCGGCTGCCCGTCGACGTACGAACCGGAGATCAACGCGGCCAGGTTCTGCCGGCCGGCCGGGGTCACCGCCGAGGTCAGCTGGAAGCGTGGCTCGTCCTGCTCCGGCCACTGGGTCAGCAGGTAGTACGGCGGCTGCTTGACCTCGGTGTCCGGGGCGTCCGGGACGTTGGGCACCTCCCAGAAGTCCTGCCCGGAGAAGAACTCCGCCGGGTTGGTGACGTGGTAGCGGGCCAGCAGGTTGCGCTGCACCTTGAACAGGTCCGCCGGGTAGCGGAAGTGGTCGACCAGCGACTGCGGCGTCTCCGCCTTCGGGATCACCAGGTCACCGCCGAACGCCGCGTTCCACGCCTTGAGCACCGGGTCGTTCTCGTCGAACTCGTACAGCCGCACCGTGCCGTCGTAGGCGTCGACGGTGGCCTTGACCGAGTTGCGGATGTAGTTGACGTTCTCCCGGGCCAGCACGAACGTGCCCTGGCCGGTGAGCTCGTCGGCCGTCTCCACCTGCAGGTTGACCCGCTCCGAGTACGGGTAGGTCGCCGAGGTGGTGTAGCCGTCCACGATCCACTGGATGCGCCCGTCGACCACCGCCGGGTACGGGTCGCCGTCGAGCGTCAGGAACGGCGCGACCTTCTCCACCCGGTCACGGGGGTTTCGCACGTACAGCAGCTTCGAGTTCTCGTTGACCGCCTCGGAGAGCAGGAAGTTGGTCTCCTGCTCCTTGATCGCGTACAGCAGCTTGCGGCCGAACGAACCGACCTCGACGCCGCCGGAACCGGAGTACGTGTAGTACTGCTCGCCGCCGCTGGAGGTCGGCCGGTCGAACTCGACGTTGGTGTCGCCGGGCGAGCCGACGATCGCGTAGTCGGTGCCGTCCATCTGCTCGCCGTAGTAGATCCGCGGCTGCTCGACCGGGATCTCCTCGGTCGACGACGAACACTGCTCCTGGGCCTGGTCACCGAGGAAGCCGGAGACGAAGTACGGCTGCCCGCCGCAGACCACCCGGTTGGCCGGCGCGCCGACCATGCCGTACCCGTGGGTGAAGACCGTGTGGCGGTTGATCCAGTTGCTCTGCTGCTCGGTCAGCTCGCCGTAGTTGATCTCCCGCATGCCCACGACGTAGTCCTGGGTCTGCTCGTCGATGGTGTAGCGGTCGATGTCCAGCTTCGTGCCGAAGTCGTAGAAGCCACGGACCTGCTGCAACTGGGTGTAGGTCTCGGAGACCAGCTGCGGGTCCAGCAGCCGGATGTTGGGCACCACGGCCGTGTCGGTGGCCAGGCTCTCCGGCGGCGTCAGGTTCGTCGCCGGGTACGGCGTCTGCTCGCTGATGTCGAGCCCGAACGCCTCCCGGGTGGCGACGATGCCGCGCTCGATGAACTGGGCCTCCTTGTCCCGCAGGCTCGGGTTGACCTCGAAGGTCTGCACCGCCCACGGGTAGATGCCGCCGATCGCCACCGCCGAGATGCCCAGCAGGGCCAGCGAGATGCCCGGCCAGACCAGGTTGCGCATCACCGCGTTGGAGAAGACGATGATCGCGATCGCCACCACGATCGAGATGTAGGCCAGGATCTCCTTGGCCGGCAGCAGCGCGTTGATGTCGGCGTAGCCGGCTCCGTAGATGCGGGCCTGCTCGTTGTACTCCAGCAGCATGCCGCGCCGGTCCAGCACGTACGCCACGGCCTTGAGCAACACGAAGACCGCGACCAGCGTGGTCAGGTGGGCCCGCGCGGCGTTCGTCATCCGGTCGCCAATGCCCTGCAGGCGTACGCCGCCGTAGATGTAGTGCATCGCCAGGCCGCCGAGCACCGACAGCACCACGGCGGTGAACGCCAGGCCGAGCAGGTAGCGCAGGAACGGGTACTCGAACACGTAGAAGCCGATGTCGATGCCGAACTCCGGGTCGGTGATGCCGAACTCCTGGGAGTTGCGGAACAGCAGCCACTGGCTCCAGCGGTTCTGCGCGGAGAGCCCGGCGAAGAGGCCGACCAGCGCCGACAGCACCGCGATCCAGACGCCGATGCGCGGCGTCAGCAGCATCCGGTACCGCTCCAGGCTGACCTGTTCCGGCGAGTGCGGGCGCAGGGTGGGCCGCAGCCGGTACGCCAGCCACAGGTTGACGGCGATGACCAGGGCGACCGCCAGCCCGACGACGGCGAACAGCAGCAGCCGGGTGAACAGCACGCCGGTGAAGACCCCGGTGAAGTCCACTTCCTGGTACCACAACCAGTCGGTCCAGGCGTTCACCCCCCAACCGAGCAGGGTGAAGAGAAGGAAGATCCCGATCAGTACGCCGACCGTGACGCGGCCACGACGGCTCATTCCGGGCATAGGGCTGCTACGCATGACCACGATTGGCACTCCGCACGTTGGTGTGATCCGCTGGCGATCAGGGACCAAGACTACGGGGTGTGTCCACCTCAGGGCCGGTTGAGGTCGACCTGACCGGTGTCAGCCGCCCGCGCCCGGCGGTGGTGTCAGCCGTCGCAGAGCGTCGGCTGGCGCCCGGCGCGCAGGTCCGCCAGCGCGTCGAGCGCCTCGTCGAGCGTCGCCACCCGCAGCAACGGCAGATCCGGTACGGCGTTCGCCACCGCCTCGGCGCAGTTCGCCTCGGGCACCAGGAACGCCACCGCACCAGCCGACTTCGCCCCGACCAGCTTCTGCGGGATGCCGCCGATCGCGCCGACGTTGCCCTGCGCGTCGATGGTGCCCGTACCAGCGATGATCTTGCCGCCGGTGAGGTCCTCCGCCTCGATCTTGTCGATGATGCCCAGGGCGAACATCAGCCCGGCGCTGGGCCCGCCGATCTCGTCCAGGTCGATGGTCAGCTCGAACGGCCGGGGCTGGTCCTCGGTGATCTCGACACCGATCCGGGGCGGGCCGCCGTCGGTGGCCCGGGTGGTGATCTCGGCGGTGCCCGGCTGGTCGGCGCGGGTGTAGCCGACGGTCAACGTCGTCCCGACCGGCTGCGCCCGGATCAGCTCCGTCAGCTGCGTGGCCGAGGTGACCGGGGCACCGTCGACCGAGGTGATCACGTCGTCGGTCTGCAGCACCCCGACCGACGGCCCGTCCGGCGTGACCGCCCGCACCAGCACCTGCACCGGGTAGCCGAGTTGGCGCAGCGCGGCGGTCTCGGCGCTGGTCTGCGAGGCGGCGAAGTCCTCCGCGTTGCGCTCCTCGACCTGCTCACGGGTCTGCCCCGGCGGGTAGATCACGTCGTACGGCACGACCGCCTCGGAGTCGCTCCACCAGCCGGCGATCGCCTCCCGCAACCCCACGTTGGGCCGTACGCCGACCGTGGTCAGCCGCAGCTGGCCCGCCGAGGTGGAGGTGTCGATGCCGGAGATCTGGATGACGTCCTCGCCGTCGTCGGCACCGAGGGTGTCCACCGTCGGGCCGGGGCCGAGCACCACGTACGGCACCGGGGCGGCGAAGACCCCGTACGCGAGCAGTGCGGTGAGCAGCGCGCCGAGGAGGACCGTGACACCGCGACGTCTCATGCGCCGAGCGTACCGATCGCCGTCGCGTCGGACGCCGCCGCAGCCGGGGTTCCCACCCGGTCCGCTTCGCGCTGAGCGGAACTCAGCTGGCCTGTCCGGCCGCGCCGGCCGCGTACCGTGGGGGACGTGCCTGATATTCCGTTCGGCTTCCAGATTCCCGGAGGCCAGCCGCCAGACCCCAACGACCCGCAGCAGCTGCAGCAGTTCATGGCGCAGCTGCAGCAACTACTCGCCGCGCCGGGCAGCGGCCCGGTGAACTGGGATCTGGCCCGCCAGGTGGCGGCCAGCCAGCTCTCCGCCCAGGGTGACCCGGCGGTCAACCCGCACGAGTGGCACACCGTCTCCGAGGCGCTGCGCGTGGCCGACCTGTGGCTGGAGTCGTCGGCGGCGCTGCCGTCGGGGATCCGCACGTCGGTGGCGTGGAACCGCAACGAGTGGATCTACCGGACGCTGGACGTCTGGCGCAAGCTCTGCGACCCGGTGGCCGGGCGGATGGTCGGCGCGATGGGTGACCTGGTGCCGCCCGAGGCGCGCGGCCAGCTCGGGCCGATGCAGGCGATGATGACGACGCTCGGCGGCGCGCTGTTCGGCGGCCAGCTCGGTCAGGCGCTCGGCTCGCTCGCCACCGAGGTGCTCTCGGCCAGCGACATCGGGCTACCGCTGGGACCGGCCGGCACGGCCGCGCTGCTGCCGGCCAACATCAAGGCGTACGGTGCCGGGCTCGAACTGCCCGAGGACGAGGTCCGCCTCTACGTGGCGCTGCGCGAGGCCGCCCACCAGCGGCTGTTCGAGCACGTCCCGTGGCTGCGCGGGCACGTGCTGGCGGCGGTGGAGACGTACGCCTCGGGGATCACCGTCAACCGGGAGGCGATCGAGGACGCGCTCGGTCGGGTCGACCCGACCAACCCGGAGTCGATGCAGGAGATCGCCATGGAGGGGATCTTCACGCCGGAGGACACCGCCGCGCAGAAGGCCTCGCTGGCCCGGATCGAGACCGTACTGGCCCTGATCGAGGGCTGGGTGGGCCACGTCGTGGACAGCGCGTCGGCCGACCGGCTGCCGAACGTGGTGAAGCTGGCCGAGGCGTTCCGCCGGCGGCGCGCCGCCGGCGGGCCGGCGGAGCAGACCTTCGCCGCGCTGGTCGGGTTGGAGCTGCGGCCCCGCCGGCTGCGGGAGGCCGCGGCGTTGTGGGCCGCGTTGACCACCCACCGGGGTGTCGACGGGCGGGACGCGGTCTGGAGCCACCCGGATCTGCTGCCGTCGGACGCCGACTTCGCCGACCCGGACGCGTTCGCGCGTGCCACGTTCGACTTCGATATCGGCGACATCGACTTCAGCTCGGCACCGCCGGAACCACCGGCCCGGCCGGACGCGCCGGACGCCGGACCGGACACGCCGCAGGCCGGACCGGACAAGCCGGAGTAGGCGTTCGGCCGGTGTCGGCGCGGTGCTCAGCCGGCGGTCAGCAGGGACCGGGTGGTCTCCCAGCCCTCGACCGCCGGGTCGAGGGCGGCCAGGTCGGCCGGGCCCCGCAACCGGTGCCACGCCGGTGTCACCGCCACCAGCGCCCGGCGCGGCGCGGCGGCGCGGAGCGACTCCGGGTCGGCGGTCAGCTCCAGCGGTGGCAGCCAGTCCGGGGCCGGTAGGCGGGCGGCCACACCGAGCAGTCCGCCGCCGTACGCCGGTGCGACCGCCACCGGTCTGGTGGTGATCGGCCGCAGCAGTTTGCCGATCAGCAGGCCCGGCAGGTCGGGGGCGTCCGCCGCGAGCACCGCCGCCTGGTCGTAGCCGGCGGCCGCCGTGGCGGTCAGCGCGGCGCTGACCGAGGCCTCCGGCAGGGTGTGGATCGGCATGTCCGGCCAGGCGATCGACCGGGCCAGCGGCAGGTCCTCGGCGACGGCGGCGATCGCTGGTTCCAGCTGGCTGAGGGTGGCGAGCAGGTCGACCATGTCCTCGGCCAGGGCGGCCCGCCAGGTGGCGAGGTCGGTGCCGGGCGGCGACCAGCCGACCGGGCTGAGCAGGATCACCACGGCACGACGCACCCGCCCACTCTAGTGCGGGGCGCCGGTCGCTGCCGGTGCGGCAGTGCCGGCGCCGTGCGGCTGGGGTCGGGACGGTACGGCTGGGTTCGGGGCCGTGCGGCCGGGGTCGGGGCCGTCAGTCGGCCAGGACGAAGCCGGTGGCGGCGGCCACGCCCTCCAGGTAGCCACGGGCCCGCTCGGCCTTGGGGTAGCGGCCGACGAGCTCCCAGAAGCGGGCGTTGTGGCTCGGCACGACCAGGTGCGCCAGTTCGTGCAGCAGCACGTAGTCGATCACCCAGTCGGGCATCTCCTGGATCCGGTGGGAGATGCGGATGGTGCGGTCCGCCGGGGTGCACGACCCCCAGCGGCTGTTCTGGTTGGTGACCCAGCGCACGGTGGCGAGCTCGGCCACCCGGGCGTGCTCGGGCAGGTAGCGGTCGACGAGCCGGCGGGCCCGGCCGACGAGTTCGCTGTCCGAGCGGCGCAGTCGCTCCTCGCGGGCGGCGAGGCGGGCGAGCATCCGGTCGACCCACTCGCTCTCCTCGGCCCGGGAGAACTGGTCCGGGATGAGAATGACGACCCGTTCGCCTTCCCGGTACGCGGACACCGTCCGGCGCCGGCGCTGACTGCGCCGCACCTCGACGACCGGCTTGCGCGCCCCCGCCATCAGCGGCCCGCGCAGCCCCGGGTTTCGCTCACGATGGCACGCTAATCCGTACTGACCAGGTGAACGCAAGAGGCAACACGGTGTAGCGCGCCGGAATCACCCCTTTTGGGGGCGATTGTCGCGAAAAAAGTTAACCACTCGACCGCCCCACCTGGCGCCCGAGCCGCTATGGATCACCGTAGGCGATCGCGAAGAACTTTTCACCTCCGCCCCCCCCGCCGACAGGGCACTCGCGGAGCTTCTACCGGCGTGTCACTGCGAATCTGACTTATCCGATGTATTCCGGCATGCACACTCTCGACGTCGACTTACTCACAGTGTCGGCGAATTGTTGACATGGAACCGCCCAGTCCTGGGTAGGGTCCGCGGACCGGCGGTCAACAGTGGCCGCGGAGAAATCCCAGCGCGCGGCGCCGCAACGGTGGCCGCGCGCGGGTGCACGCCGGGTCTGCAACCACCCGGCGACGAGACGAGGAGGGGCACCGTGGCCGACCAGGCCCAGACCTACAACGGTTACTGCGTGAAGTGCAAGGAAAAGCGCGACTTCGAGGGCACCGTCGCGGTGTCGAAGACCGGGATGAACATGGCCAAGGGCAAGTGCCCGGTCTGTGGCACAACAGTGAACCGGATCTTGGGCAAGGCCAAGGTCTGAACCGGCGCTGCGGGAAGGGGCGGCTACGGCCGCCCCTTCCCGCTGCGCACCGTCGGTGACGACACCCACCGACAGAGTTACCGACGGGTTGTGGAAAACTCGCCGATTCCTGTGGACAACCGAGGGCACGGCGGCCGCCGGCTGTGGACAACGATCCGCACACCGTTCCGTTACGGTGACAGTCTGTCATCCATGACCGCCGACCCCCTGCTCCGGCCGACCCTGCTGCCCGGCCTGGCCCGCCTCTGGCGCGATCCGCACACCCTGCAGCTCGGCGCCGACCCACGCCACGCCGTGCTGCTCGAACTCCCCGACCCGGCCCTGTCCCGGCTGCTCGACACCCTCGACGGCAGTCGCCCCGCCCGCGCCGTCCTCGACGTCGCCGGCCGGCTCGGGATCCCCCGTGAGCAGGCGCAGCAGCTGCTCGACACGCTCGCCGGCCACGGACTCGTCGTCGGCGCGCACACCCTGCTCCCGGCCAACCTGCCCGCACCGGCCCGACGCCGGCTCACCACCGAAGCGACCGCACTGGCGCTGCGCCGGCCGGGCAGCCCTGCCACGCCCGCCCAGATCCTCCGGCGCCGCCAGCGCGCCCGGATCGTGCTGACCGGTAGGGGCCGGCTCGTCCGACCGCTCGCCGTCACCCTGGCCGAATCCGGGATCGGGCACCTCGGCCTCGACCTGCCCACACCGGAACACGTCCGTGACGACGTCGCCCGCGCGGTCGAGCAGGTCGCCCCGGAGACCCGCACCGCCCCGGTGCGGCCCGGCCCGCTCGGCCCGGCCGACCTGGTCGTCCTGCTCGGCGTCGACCGCCCGGCCAACCTGGTCGCGGCGGGCCTCGCCCGCCGCCGGCAGGCGCACCTGCTGATCGACGTCCGGGACCGTACGCCGGTGGTCGGCCCGCTCGTACCCACCCCCGGCGCGCCCTGTCTGCACTGCCTCGACCTGCACCGGCAGGACCGCGACCCGGGCTGGCGGCAGCTCGCCGCCCAGCTGTGCGCGATCGGCCCGGCGACCACCTGTGACGCCGCCACCCTGCTCGCCGCCGTGAGCATCGGCACCGCCGAGATCCTGAGTTTCGTCGACGGTGGGAGCCCGGAGACCATCGGAGCGGCGGTCGAGGTGCACGCCCCCGCCCAGCTGCGCCGACGGGCCTGGTCGGTGCACCCGCGCTGCCCCTGCCAGCGCCGGCCGGCCCCCCGCCGTGGCATGAGCCACGCTCAGGGAGGGGTCACCGTACGCGATCGTCGGTAACAATGGCCAGGTGACCGATATCCCGCGCTGGGCCGTGTCCAGGACCGCCAAGCTCGCCGCGCTGCCGCTGGGCTTCGCCGGCCGTACCGTCCTGGGGCTGGGCAAGCGGGTCACCGGGCTCGCCTCCGACGTGATCTCCACCGAGATCCAGGAACGCACCGCCGAGCAGTTGTTCAGCGTCCTCGGACAGCTCAAGGGCGGTGCGATGAAGGCCGGCCAGGCGCTGTCGGTGTTCGAGGCGGCGCTGCCCGAGGAGCTGGCGGCACCGTACCGGCAGGCGCTGACCAAGCTCCAGGAGGCGGCCCCGCCGCTGCCGGCCGGCAGCGTGCACAAGGTCCTCGCCGAGCAGCTCGGCGCCGACTGGCGGGAGAAGTTCGTCGAGTTCGACGACCACCCGGCCGCCGCCGCCAGCATCGGGCAGGTGCACCGGGCCCGCTGGCACGACGGCTCACCCGAGGGCCGACCGGTCGCGGTCAAGGTGCAGTATCCGGGGGCCGGCGACGCGCTGCTCGCCGATTTCAAACAGCTGTCCCGGCTGAGCGCCATGTTCCGGGCGATCCAGCCGGGGCTGGACATCAAACCACTGCTCAACGAGTTGCGGGACCGGCTCGCCGAGGAGTTGGACTACGAGCTGGAAGCCGAGTCGCAACGGGCGTTCGCGTCGGCGTACGCCGACGACGACCAGATCCGGGTGCCGGCGGTGCTGGCCGCGGCACCCCGGGTCCTGGTCACCGAGTGGATCGACGGTACGCCGCTGTCGAAGATCATCTCAGCGGGCAGCGCCGAGGAACGGGACCGGGCCGGGCTGCTGATGGCTGTGCTGCACTTCTCCGCACCGGCGCGGGCCGGGCTGCTGCACGCCGACCCGCATCCGGGCAACTTCCGGCTGATGGCCGACGGCCGGCTCGGGGTGGTCGACTTCGGGGCGGTCGCCCGGCTGCCGGGCGGGCACCCCGAGCCGATCGGGCGGCTGGTCCGGCTGGCCCTCGACGGCGACGCCGACGCGGTGGTGGCCGGGCTGCGCGACGAGGGTTTCATCAAGCCCGACGATCCGATCGACGCGCCCGCGGTGCTCGAGTTCCTGCTGCCGATGCTGGCGCCGCTGGCCGCCGAGGAGTTCCAGTTCACCCGGCAGTGGCTGCGGGAGGAGGCGGCCCGACTGGCCAACCCGAAGTCACCGGCGTACCAGTTGAGCCGGCACCTGAACCTGCCGCCGGCGTACCTGCTGATCCACCGGGTCACGCTCGGCTCGATCGGGGTGCTCAGCCAACTGGAGGCGAGGGCGGCGTACCGCGAGGTCGTGCAGCGGTGGCTGCCGGGCTTCGCACCGGTGGACTGAACCACCAGCGCAGGACGGTGGACTCTGACAGCGTGCGGGCCGCGCAGTGCGTGCACTGCGCGGCCCGGTAGTCGATGGTGTCGTAGGTGCTGCCGGTGGCGCACCGCATGCGGTGCGCCACCGGCGCGGTCAGCGCCCGCCCAGGGTGCGGGCCCAGTGCTGCCGGGCCTGCATCGCGACGGAACGGGCGGGTCGGGTTGCCTCAGTACGCGCGGTGCCGGCCTGAGGCGATCGCATTCGCGCCCGGGAGAGCGCTTCGTAGAGTAGATGCATGACGGTTTCTCCAGTTACGGTCGGTGCGCTGTAGCCCGGTAGCGCCGGGCTGTCGGTTCGGGCCGGCGGCGCGCCGTCGATCCTCGTGGTCGGGTGCATGTCAGGCCGCCACCTGCACGGCCCGACGGGAGTCGCGGACTCCGTCGGCTGCCATCCGGGTCTCGACCTCGACCCGCAGGGCGGCGTCGCGGGCCAGATCCTCCTTGCGGGGGCGGCCACGCGGCCGCTTGCGCGGCACGACCGCGCCCCGCTCGAAGATCTCGCCGCCCCAGACGCCCCACGGCTCGGCCCGCTCGACCGCGCCGGCCAGGCACTCCACCCGCAGTGGACAGTCCACGCAGAGCGACTTGGCCAGTTCCAGCTCGGTCGGGGAGTCGGAGAACCACAGGTCAGGGTCGAACTTCCGGCACGGCAGGCCTGCCAGCACCTCCGACTGGCCGGTTCCGGCCGGCCGGCAACCCGGCTGGGGGACGCTGCGGTCGAGAGTGGCCAACGCCAGACTCATCGCCCGGTCACCTCTTTCTTTCGCTTCGATCTCGTAGATCGCTTCCGACGTGCTCGTACCTGTGCGGTCGCAAAAAATTAAGGCCGCGGATCCCGGTTACGGGTTCCGCGGCCTCGAGGTGAGCCGGTTGGTCTGATGGTTCAGACCGGCCTTCCTCGAGGGGGAACACCGCTGGCAGCATCCATGAACGGCTTCTTGACCGTCGGGATGGTGGTGCGGAGGCTGCCTTCGGAGCTGTTGATGCCATTGGTCGCCGTCACTACCGACGCACCACGGTGCCGCAGCCATGCCTGGGCCACCTGGGCCCGCTCGGCACCGACCAGACGTCGCGCGGCCAGGCCGGCGGACGCCTCGGTCACCCCGAGTGGGAGCTGGTGGAACTGCTGGGACTGGGCCTGGTGCGCCCCGGATCCTCCGGTGGGCGCGACGGCGGCCAGATAGCCGCCGACCGTCGGAGCGCAGGCAGCGGCCAGCGTCGACGTCGGGATCATGGTGATCTCCATCGTCGCCACCTCCTGCCTGAAACTCGTCACGGATAACCCTCCCACCCCGGTCGAGCAGCCAGAACGACCACTGCTCGCGAGGTGTGACCTGAGGCTAAGCCTCTTGCGTGGCCGGGGGCAAACCATTTTCCGGGTCGGATTCCGAACTTTTTTGCAGCTCAAGATCATCTACGCTGGCGCCAGCCACCAGCGCGGCCACCGACGGGCCGTAAAGGCCCAGCTTGCGTGGCCCGATCCCGGCGATCGCCAGCAGCTCGGCGTCGGTGCCGGGACGCCGCTCGGCGATCGCCACGAGCGTCGCGTCGGTGAACACCACGTACGCCGGCACCCGCTGCTCCCCGGCCGCCCGCGACCGCCAGGTCCGCAACCGCTCCAACAGCTCCTCGTCGAGATCCGACGGGCAGCCCGGACACCGGCCGAGCTTGCGGTCCACGCCGGCCAGCAGGGTCGCCCCGCAGACCCGGCAGGACACCGGCTGGCCACGCCGCCGCTGCGACCCGGCGCCCGCCGTACCGTCGCGCTTCGCTCCGCCGCCGGAGCCGCCGGAGCGGTCCAGCTGCGGCAGGAACCGGCACGGCCGCCGGGCCCGCCCACCCGGGGACCGCGACTGGCCGTACGACAACCACAGCCACTGCCGCGCCCGGGTCACCCCGACGTAGAGCAGCCGCCGCTCCTCCTCCAGCTGCTCCGCCGTACGGGCGTAGGTGGTGGGCAGCGTCCCGTCGGCCAACCCGACCAGGAACACCGCGTCCCATTCCAGACCCTTGGCCGAGTGCAGCGAGGCCAGGGTCACCCCGGCGACCGTCGGCACGTGCTGCGCCGCCGCCCGGCGGGCCAACTCGGCGCAGAAGTCGGCCAGCGACACCGGCCGTTCGCTGACCGCCGCCTCCCCCACCGGCACCACGACCGGCGTGGCGGCGACCTCCTCGGCCAACTGGACCAGCGCCGCCAGCGCCTCCCAGCGCTCCCGGGCCGCGCCGCCGGGCGGCGGCTGCCCGGGCGCCCAACCGGCCCCCTCCAGCGCGGCGACGACCGCCTCCACCAGCGGCGTCTCCCCCGGCGTCGACCGGACCGCCGCCCGCAACGCCACCATCGCCTGACGTACCTCGGCACGTTCGAAGAACCGCTCCGCGCCCTGCACCACGTACGGCACCGCCGCCTCGGCCAACGCCTTCTCGTACGCCTCGGACTGGGCGTTGGTCCGGAACAGCACGGCGATCTCGGCGGCCGGCGTACCGCCGGCGATGAGCTCGGCACAGCGGGCCGCGACCGCCGTCGCCTCGGCCGGCTCGTCGGTGAAGATCCGTACGTCCGGCTCCGGACCGGGCGGCCGTTGCCCGACCAGCTCCAGCCGCAACCGGGCCTCGGTGCCCCGGGCCTGCGCGATCACCGCGTTCGCCAGCCCGACCACCTGCGGCGTCGACCGGTAGTCACGGACCAGCCGGACCACCACCGCGTCGCGGTGGTGGCGGGCGAAATCGATCAGGTACGTCGAGGTGGCACCGGTGAACGAGTAGATCGTCTGGCTGGCGTCGCCGACCACGGTCAGGTCGTCGCGCCCGGCCACCCAGGCCTGCAGCAGCCGCTGCTGCAGCGGGTTGACGTCCTGATACTCGTCGACCACGAAGTGGCGGTACTGCGCGCGGACCTGCTCACCCACGTCCGGGTGCTCCTCGATGCCCCAGATCGCCGCGCGCAGCACGTCCTCGAAGTCGATCACCCCGGAGGAGCGCTTGATCTTCTCGTAGCCGGCGTACACCTCGGCGACCTGGGCCGGGTCGTGCGGTGTCTCGCGCAGCGCCTTGGCCGCCGCGACGGCGTACTCCCCCGGCTCGACCATCGACGACTTGGCCCACTCGATCTCGCCGGCCAGGTCGCGGGCCGCGGCCCGGTCGGTGCGCATCCCGACCCGCCCGGCGGCGAGCGTGACCAGTCGCACCTTGCTGTCCAGCAGCTCCGGCATCTGCCGACCGCCGAGCAGCCGGGGAGCAAAGTAGCGGACCTGGCGCAACGCGGCGGCGTGGAACGTGCGGGCCTGCACACCGCCCACGTCGAGCGCGCCGAGCCGGGCCCGCATCTCGGCGGCGGCCCGGGCGGTGAAGGTGACCGCCAGCACGTGCCGGGCGTCGATCTCACCGGAGAGCACCCGGTAGGCGATCCGGCTGGTGATGGCCCGGGTCTTACCGGTGCCGGCACCGGCCAGGATGCAGACCGGGGCGGCCGACGCGGTCACCGCCGTACGCTGCTCCGGGTCCAGCCCGGCCAGCAACCGCGCGACGCGCGCGGAGGCCGGCCCGCTCGCCGGCCCGGCGTCCGGGTCCCGGTCGGGGGTCGGGGCTGAGTTGAGGTTCGCGGCCACGGGTAGGAATCATCGCAGCCCCGCCGGACGTTGCACCGGACAGCCCGGGCACCGCCCGGGCCGATGCCCTGTCGCCGTATCCCGGAGGACCTCTCTGATGTTGACCATGTATTCGACCAGTTGGTGCGGCTACTGCCATCGACTGAAGTCGCAGTTCGACCGGGAGAAGATCCCGTACGAGGTGATCGACATCGAGCAGGACACCGCCGCCGCGACGTACGTGATGGGCGTCAACGGCGGTAACCAGACCGTCCCGACGATCCGTTTCCCCGACGGTTCGGCATTGACGAACCCGAGCATCGTTCAGGTCAAGCAACGACTCGCCGACCTCGGGGCGAGCTGAGTCGCACTCACGGTCCGTCCGCCGCCATGACGCACGTCGCTTTTGCTAACACGCCCCCCAGCGGACCCCACGAAGGCAGCAACCGGTCCATACTGTTTCGGGCCGCGACGCACAACGCCGCGACATAGGCGGATACCAACGGATCGGGGGGAGTTTCCGGTGCAGCCCGAGCAGCCCATACCCAGTCCGACGCTGCGTCGCCGCCGTCTCGGCAGCGAACTGCGGCGACTGCGGGAAAGCGCCGGGCTCACCGGCGAACAGGTGATCGAGCGGGTCAACTGGGCGTCCGCCTCCAAACTCTCCCGGCTGGAGAACGGGCGCAGCCGACCCGGCGTCGGCGACGTGATGGACCTGCTCGACCTGTACGGCGTCACCGGAGCCGATCGCGACGAGCTCGTCGCGATCGCCCGGGACGCCGGCAACACCCGGGCCTTTCTCAGCTCGTACAAGGTGATGACCAGCCGGCAGCGGGCGTACGCCGAGCTGGAGGCCGGGTGCACCGAGATCCAGGAGTACGGCGCGGTCATCATCCCCGGGCTGCTGCAGACCTCCGCGTACGCGAAGGTGCGGATCATGTCGGCCCGGCCCCTGGTCGGGCCGGGTGACCAGATGACGATCCTGCGCCAGGCGGCCAGCAGCAAGTCCGCCAACCAGAAACAACCGGCCGGTGCCCGCCGCCAGGCCGACGACCCCGACACCGAGGTAGCGGCCCGCCAGTCGCGGCAGTCCATGCTGCTGCGTGACAACGGGGTCCCGCGCTACACCGCGGTGCTGGAGGAGTCCGCGCTGGGGCTGCGCTGCGGCCCGCCGGACGTCATGGTCGCCCAGCTGCAACACCTGCGGGCCATGGCCCAGCTCGACAACGTCACGCTGCGGGTGCTGCCGCCGGGCGCGACGGTCGCCTCCTGGTACCTGTCGGAGACCGCCTTCTCGATCTACCACTTCGCCGACCCCGAGGATCCCAGCGCCGTCGCGATCGAGACCCTGGCCGCCGACATCATCGTCAACGACGCCCCCGTACTGGAACGCTACGGCCAGGTCTTCGACTGGCTCTGCGAGGCCGCCCGCAGCCCGGCGGAGTCGATCGACTGGCTCGCCGAGGAGATCGCCCGGCACGTCGCGGCCGGTGCCACCGAGCTCAGTGCCGTCGGTGACGACGAACCTTCCCCCGCCACCCCTGCCCCGCTGTCCCCGCCGGCCACCGGCGGGACAGGCCCCGGCCGACCGGCCGGGCCGCCGATCCAGCGTGGACCGCGCGAGCGTCCCACGCGCCGGACCGAGCAGGCGACACCGGAGTGACGGTGTGCCCTCGCCGGTCCGCTTCACAGCAAGGAGCAGGAATGAACCCAGCAGATCAGTCCGTCGTGCGGATCGTCGGCGGCGCCTCGCCCACCTGGCGCACCAGTAGCCGCAGCCAGAGCACCAACTGCGTGGAGGTCGGGGAACTGGCTGGTCGCAGTACGCCGGTGCTGATGCGCGACAGCAAGGACCGGTCCGGGCCGGTGCTGTCGTTCGACCGCACCACCTGGCGTGAGTTCATCGACAGCGCCAAGGACGGCGAGTTCGACCTGAGCTGACGGGCCGGTCGAGCCGGGTGGCCGCCGCCACCCCGACCCGGCTCGGTTCCCGCACCCAGCAGCGCGTGCACCGGTGTCGATATCCCCCGAACGGGCACCGGAGACAGGCCGATCGTCAGGTTTAACCGGTCTGCGATCCGGGTTCTCCCCTTATCGAGACACTCGATGGAAATTCCAGACAAGGATCTTTCGCGCGAGAAAATTTCGCATGCGGAATCGTCGCGGAACCTGTCGACTGTCCGATCATCGGTCACGGTTCCCGGAGTCGCCCATGCGATATCTGATCGTCCGCACGGAGATCCGCGCGGTCGCCCACCACGAACTCGTCACCGCCGTCATCGACGGTCGACGTGTCCGCGACGAACAGACCACTCCCGAGCAACGCCGACAGACGTTGCGCGCCACCGACCGCGAATCCGCGATGCGGCTGGCCCGCGCCCTGTCCACGGTCGGCTCGGTCCGCTCCGGCCGGCACCGGGTCAAGGTCGTTCCGGTGCCGGGCGATCCGACACCGACCGCGCCGCACTAGCTGCGGCCCCCGACGACCGTCGTCGCACCGGCCGGCCCCCGCCGCAGGGCGCGCCCGCCGCCACCGGGTCACGACGGTCCATGGCTTCGGCCCGTGGGCATCGCGGCAACGGTGTCCACGGGCCGGGGTCAGGCTGACAACAGGATCACCGGCCCGACATCCAGGGTCAGGCCGACACCCAGCGGCGGATCAGGAAGGCGGCGATCGACGCGGGTCCCGCCAACTGCACCTCGAATCCGTCGCCGGCATCGACCCGCTCCCCGGCCAGCACCGCCGCGAGCTGCGCCCGGGTGAACCAGTGGGCCCGCCGGATCTCCGCCGGATCCACCCGGACCGGCTGTTCGGCGTCGACCAGGCCCAGATAGCCGAGCATCAGCGTGCCCGGGAACGGCCACGACTGGCTCGCCACGTACGTCAACCCGGTCAACGTCACGCCCACCTCCTCGGCCACCTCGCGGGCCGCAGCCGCCTCCGCCGACTCGCCCGGCTCGACGAACCCGGCCAGGCAGGAGTAGAGCCGCCCCGCCCCGGCACCGGGCCGGTCGTGGTGGTTGGCCAGCAGACACCGGCCCGCCGGCCCGGCGACCCCGTCGGTCACCAGCACGATCACCGCCGGATCAGTCCGTGGCCAGTGCCGGGTGCCGGCGTCGTCGACCCGTGTCCAGCCGCCGTCGGCACAGCGGGTGCCCAGACCGGTCGACGACGCGTACGGATGCCGGGCATGCCAGCCGGCCAGCGCCGCCGCCGTCGTGAACAGCCCGGCGTCGCGGTCGCCGAGCAGGTGACCGACCTGCCGTACCGTGGCCAGCCGGGCACCGGCCGGCCACGGGGGCGACCCCGGTGACGGCTCCAGGGGCGCGTCGACGGCGAAGTACGGGGTGCCGTCGTCGTCCGTACCGAGAAAGATCCGCTGCTGCGCCGGCACCGCCGGCGCACGGTCCGCGTCGAGCAGAACCAACGCCACCCCGGCCCCGTCGTCGCAGACCACCGCCGGGCCGCCGGCAGCCGAGTCCACCACCAGCACCCGGGCCCGCGGCCACGCCTGCGCCAACCACTGCGGGTCGGTCCGGTGCCGCGCCGCCCGGTCGACCGCGCGCCGGGCCAGCGCCGGCTGGTCAGCCGGATCGCCGGTCGCGCCCTCCGGCGGCGGTACGTCGCTCACAGTGCGGTGCCGGGCAGCTCGACCTGCGTCAACGCGGCCACCGGCCCGGCGATGCGTGCCACGTCACCGAGCACCACACCCGACGCCCGCGCCGGCGCCAGGTAGCGGGTCGCCGCCTCGGCGACCTCGTCGCGGGTGACCGACGCCAGCCGGGCGATGTGCTCGGCGAGGAACTCCAGCGGCAGACCGAACCCGGCGTACGTGCTGGCCAGGCCGGCCAGCCCGGCCTGGGTGGACATGCCCAGCTGCAGGGTGCCGACCGCGTACTGCCGGGCCTGCTCCAACTCCTCGGCCCCGGGCGGCAGCGCCGCCAGCCGGCCCAGCTCGTACATCGTCTCCAGCAGCGCGGGAGCGGTCACCTCGGTCGCCACGTCGGCGGAGAGCATCAGCACCGAGCCGGCGATCGAATGCTCCACCATCGAGTACGGGCCGTAGGTGTAGCCCTTGTCCTCCCGGATGTTCTCCACCCAGCGGGACGAGAAGTAGCCGCCGAAGACCATGTTGGCCAGCTGCAACGCCGCGTGGTCCGGGTGCCGGCGGTCCACCGCCGGCAGCGCGATGCGCACCGACGACTGCACCGACCCCGGCCGGTCGACCAGCAGCAGCGGTGCCGGCCGGGGATCCGGTGCCGGCGGCAACGTCACCTGCCGTCCGACGGTGGACCAGCCGGCGAGCGCCTGCTCGGCGACGTCCAACGCCCGCTTCGGGGCCACGTCACCGACCAGCACCAGGTGCGCCCCGGCCGGCTGCACCCGCTCGGTGTGCAGCGCCCGCAGCGCCGCCGCCCGGACCGCCCGGACCTGCGCCACGGAGGGCGTCGGCTCGGCGTACGGGTGCCGTCCGTACAACCGGCGGGTCAACGCCGTCCGGGCCAGATGCGCCGGCTGGCTCAGCGCGACCTGAATCCGGTCGGCGAGCCGGTCCCGTTCGATCGCCACCTCGTCGGCCGGGTACGTCGCACCGGTCAGCACCTCGCCCAGCAGTTCGAGCATCCGCCGCAACCCGGTGACCAGCCCGGCACCGGAGATGAGCAGCCGGTCGGCGTCGAGCCCGGCGGCCAGTCCGCCACCGACCGCCTGCAGGTCGGCGGCGAGTCGCACACCGGAGCGCTCGGCGGTGCCGGAAAAGATCGTCTGCGACAGTACGGTGGCCCGGGCCAGCGGGGCCCGGGCGAACGGCACCCAGAGCCGGACCTCGACCAACGGCACCGTCGCCCGGCGGATCGCGATCACCCGCAGCCCGGTGTCCAGGGTCCGCTCGGCCACCGTGGGCACCGGCGGGGTGCGGGTCGGCCCCAGCGCAGGCAACGGCCGCCGGGGCTGCGGCTGCCCGGCCGTACCGGCGGCGGTCACCGGGCACCTCCCGCAACGATCTCGAGCACGGCCCGCCGATGCGGACGTAACGTGGCGGCGGCCTGCCTGATCTGCTCCTCGGTGACCGCGCCGATCAGCCGGGGCAGCTCGTTGATCAGCTCCGGGGCACCGCGCTGCTGCTCCAGCACCGCGATCCGCAGTGCGCGGCCGAGCACCGCGTCGGTGTCGCGCAGCAGGTGGGTCGCCATCCGGGCCTTGACCCGGGCCAGCTCGCCCCGGTCGAAGCCGTCGGTGACGAGCCGGTCCAGCTCCTCGTCGACCGCGGCGAGCACCCGGTCGGCGTCGCCGCCGGGCGGCAGGTGCGCCTGCAGCACCAGCACCGTCGGATCCCGTACGTCGAACGGCTCCCCCTCGAACGACAGGTAGCCGCCGACGCTGGTCACCGACCGGTCGACCCGGACCAGCCGGTCCACCAGCCGCGCGGCGTCGCCGTCGGTGAGCACCTCGGCGAGAACCACGTACGGCAGGTAGCCGGGCAGGTCGTCGATCGGGTCCGGCACTCGCCAGGCGACAGCGACCGCCGGCAACGGCGCCAACGCGTCGGTGTACGTCGTCCGGCGTTCGCCGGTCAGGTCGGGCTCGGTGAAGCTGGGCCGGGGCGGCGCGGGCCGGGCCGGCACGTCCCCGAAGTGCCGTTCGACCAGCGTCGTCGCCTCGGCGACGGAGACGTCGCCAGCGACCGCGAGCACCGCGTTGCCGCTGGCGTAGTAGCGGGTGAAGAAGTCGGCGGCCTCGCCGACCGTGGCGCTCTCCAGATCGACGAAGGACCCGTAACCGTCGTGCGCGTTCGGGAAGCTGTCGAACATCACCGGCGGCAGCAGCAGCCACGGGAACCCACCGTACGGTCGGTTGAGGACGTTGACCCGGATCTCCTCCTTGACCACGTCGACCTGGTTGCGCAGGTTCTCCTCGGTCAGCTGTGGGCCGCGCATCCGGTCGGCCTCCAGGAACAGCGCCCGTTCCAGCGCGTTGCTCGGCAGCACCTCGTAGTAGTCGGTGTAGTCGAGGTGGGTGCTGCCGTTGAAGGTGCCGCCGGAGCCCTGCACGTGGCGGAAGTGCGCCAGCTTCTCCAGGTTGGCCGAACCCTGGAACATCAGGTGCTCGAACAGGTGCGCGAAGCCGGTCCGGCCCGGCGGCTCGGAGCGGATCCCGACGTCGTAGACGACCGCGACGCCGACCACCGGGGCGCTGCGGTCCGGAGCGACGACCACCCGCAGACCGTTGGCGAGGGTGAACCGTTCCACCGGGTACGCGGTCGCCGGGATCCGCACTGTACGTGGTGCCACGCCACCGACCCTAGCCTGTCACCGCCGACCCGTGCCGCACCTGAGCCCAACGAGCGCTACTCGACGCGCACCGATGCGTACAGGTCCTCGACCATCCAGTCGAGGTGACGGTGGGTGCCCGGGATCGACAGGAACAGCACGGCCGCCGTGGGCCGCCCCACGTCGATGCAGGCCACCGCCACGAGTTCGTCGGTGGCCTGCAGCCCCGGCTGGGTGAAGTGCAACCGGAACACGGTCAACCAGGCGGGCCGACCGCCGATCGCGGTCCGCTCGTCACGGATCAGGTCCGCGCGGTTGGGCTGCGGGTAGTACTCGGCGCGGACGTCGGCGGCCACCTGCCGGCCGATGCATTCCAGATCGACGGTGAGCGCGTCGTTGTCGGCCACCGGCACGGCGGCGGACAGGATCGAGGCGTGGTAGTCGCTGAACCCGTTGTACTGCGCCTCGGTGACGAAGTGCTGCCCCACCTTGTACGGCACCTGCAGCGAACCGGCGTTCCACACCGCCCGCCACGGCTGCCACGGCTCGCCGTAGCTGGTGTAGGAGATGCCGGCGTCCGGGTCGACGGTGCGTGGCCCGGTCGGGTCCGGCAGCGCCGGCCCGGGGTCGGCCGGTGGCGGCGGTTCGCTCGCGGTGGGGGTGGCACCGGCACAGAGCTGCGCCAGCGGCGGCCGGACGTCGTCCGGCGGCGGCGGGGTCCGGAACGGATCCGGGTTGCCGCTGAGCACCAGCGCCAGGACGGCCACCAGGCCGACGGCCAGCACGGCCGCGGCGGCACCGCCGAACCACCACAGTCGCCGGTTGTCCGACCGTGGCGGGCCACCGGGCGGACCGGCCGCCGGTGGCGGCTGGGGCACCCCAGCACCGCCGGCCGGCGGGGGGTACGGCAGGCCGGGACGGGTGACCGCACCGGCGGCCCAGTCACCTGGCCGGCTGACCGCACCGGTGGCCCGGTCACCTGGCCGGGTGACGGCTCCGGTGGCCCGGTTCACGGCGGTCCCGGGCGGCGGCCGGTCCGGTAGCGGCGTGGCAGACATCTTCCTTAGTGAAACACCTGTGGTCGCGTACCCGGGCAGGGCCCTGGTCAGCGTGGCGGGGCCGCGTCGATTCCGGTCGTCGCCGGCGAGTGCTGCGGCGCGCGCATCTCGACCACGGACGGACTGGTGGTGGCCGCCGGTCCGACGTACCAGGGGGTGAGGACGGACGCCAGCGCCAACGCGACACCGAGCAGCGCGACGCCGACCACGAAGAGGACCTCCCTCGTCGCACTGGTGTCGGCGGCCATCTCCACAAGACCTCCTGCCGGGGTGACGCTCGGCGAGCCCCGTACTCGCGCGCCATCGACAGGATCCCGGCAACGCCCGTACCGTGCAGTCGGCCATCGGACGAAAAGCGTGGATGTCTCGCGGATCCGCACGACCGGACGATCATCGGCACGGTCCGTCCGGACCGCCCGGTCAGCGACACAGCCGGACCCGTCCGGCCGTACGGCCGACACCCGGCTGGTTACGGCCTGCGACACCTGGCAGGTTACTGCCGGCGAGCAACCGTGACGAGAGGTGACCAGTGAATCACGGCACGACAGGTGAGCGGAAGTCCCCACCGGGGTAGGTGGCCAGACAGGCGCCGGACCACGAGGTCGGGCGACCGCCGACGACGAGGAGACGCCCGTGACGGACCAGTTGGCGGAGACCGCCGCCCGGCCGGTACCCCCGTTCACCGACGGATACCCGCAGATCGCCGACCACGGCCTGATCGGCGACGGACAGACCGCCGCCCTGGTCGGCGTGGACGGCACCGTACGGTGGCTCTGCCTGCCCCGGTTCGACGGCCCGGCGCTCTTCGCCGGCCTGCTCGACACCGACCGGGGTGGTGCCTGGACACTGCGTCCCGCCGGGCTGCGGTCGGTACGCCAGGAGTACCTGCCGGACACGGCGGTACTGCGTACCGAGTTGCACACCGCCACCGGCAGCTGCGAGGTCCGCGACGCGCTGCTGGTGGCCGGCGCCAGCGCACCGACCGGCCCGGCCGGGTTCGGCACCGCCTGCGGTGAGCTGGCCCGGCTGGTCACCGTCACCCACGGCGAGGTGGACCTGGAGATCGGGCTGACCGGCCGGGGCGGACTGCGCTCGCGCGCCGACACCGACCAGATCCACCTCGAGTTCCCGGCCGGCGACGGTACGCCGCTGCGGCTGACCGCCAGCCGGCCGGTACCCGGACTGGACCGGCTGGCCGGCCGGGTGCGGCTGACCGCCGGCGAACGGCTCGGCCTGGTGCTGCGCTGGGCCGACGGGCAGACCCGCCACACCGACGCCGAGCAGGTGGCGGCCGCGCTGGACCGTACCGCCGACGCCTGGCGGGCCTGGGCCAGGGAGATCACCTACCGTGGCCCGTACACCGACCTGGTCCGCCGCAGCGCCATCACGCTCAAACTCTGCGACGACCACGACGGCGGCGCGGTCGTCGCCGCGCCCACCTCGTCGCTGCCCGAGGCGATCGGCGGCGAACGCAACTGGGACTACCGTTTCACCTGGGTCCGCGACGCCGCCTACACCGTGTACGCGCTACGCCGGGTCGGGATGGCCAGCGAGGCCGACGCCTTCCTGTCCTGGGTGCTGCGCGCCTGCACCCAGGACGGACGCCCCCGGGTGCTCTACACCCTCGACGGCACCGCACCGCCGACCGAACACCTCGACCCGCAGCTCGCCGGCTACCGGGGTTCGCGGCCGGTGCGCTGGGGCAACGCGGCCGCCGACCAGATCCAGCACGACGTGTACGGCGAGATCCTCGACTGTGCCTGGCAGTGGGCCCGCGCCGGCGGTGAGCTCAGCGACCAGCGGTGGGCCAGGCTGACCCGGTTGGGCCGCTCGGCGCTGGAGCACTGGCGTACCCCGGACCACGGCATCTGGGAGATCCGTCAGGAGGGCCGGCCGTTCACCTACTCGGTGGCGATGTGCCAGGTCGCGGCCGACCGGATGGCCCGGCTGGCCACCGCCACCGGCCGCCGCGACGAGGTGGAGCCGTGGCGGCGGGCCGCCGCCGAGATCCGCGACACGCTGCTCGCCGAGGCCTGGGATCCGGTCGCCGGGCACTTCACCGAACACCTCGGTCAGCCGGGCACCGTCGACGCCAGTCTGCTGGCGCTGCCGCTGCGCCGGGTCGTGGACCCGGCCGACCCCCGGATGGTCGCCACCGTCGACGCCGTCGTACGCCGCCTCGGTGCCGGCGGCGACCTGCTCTACCGGTACCTGCCGGACGAGTCGCCCGACGGGCTGGCCGGCCATGAGGGGGCGTTCCTGCTCTGCTCGTTCTGGTGGGTCGACAACCTGGCCGGCAGCGGCCAGCTGGACCGGGCGACCGAACTGTTCGAGCGGCTCTGCGCCCGGGTCAACCACGTCGGGCTGCTACCCGAGCAGATCGACCCCGCCACCGGCGCGTTCCTGGGAAACTTCCCGCAGGCGTTCAGCCACATCGGGCTGATCAGCAGCGCGGTCAATCTGGCCCGGTACGGAGGGAGGCGCCCGTGACTGCGACCGTGATCGTGCTCGGTGCCACCGGTGACCTGACCACCCGGTACCTGCTGCCCGGCCTGGCCCAGCTGCGGGAGCTGGGGCGGCCCGTCGACGGGCTGCGGATCATCGGGGTGGCCCGCGACGACATCGACGAACGGCAGTTCCGTCAGCGGATCAGCGTCGCCCTGCGCGAACACGCCCCGACGGTCGGCAACCGGGCCCGCGCGGCGCTGGCCGACGACGCCGGCTACCTGCACGGCGACGTCACCGACCCGGAGGTGCTGCAGGCGGCGCTGCGGGCCGCCCGTACCGGTGGGTCCGCCAGCCGGGGCGACGACGCGGTGGTGGTCTACCTGGCGCTGCCACACGGGCTGTTCGAACCGGTGGCGGTCGCGCTGGGCCGCTGTGACCTGCCGCCCGGTATCCGGGTGGTGGTGGAGAAACCGTTCGGCGAGGACCTGGCCAGCGCCCGGCGGCTGAACACGGTGCTGCACCAGGTGCTGCCCGACGACCGGGTGTTCCGGGTGGACCACTTCCTGGCCAAGCAGACCGTGCTGAACCTGCTCGGGCTGCGGTTCGCCAACCGGGTGCTGGAGCCGCTGTGGAGCAACACCCACATCACCGGCGTCGACATCGTCTTCGACGAGACGGTCGACGCCCAGGGCCGGGCCAGCTACTACGACCACGCCGGGGCGCTGCGGGACATGGTGCAGAACCATTTGCTGCAGCTGCTCACCCTGGTGGCGATGGAACCGCCGCTGACCATCGACCCGGCGGACCTGGCGGTGCGCAAACTCGACGTGCTGCGGGCGGTCCGCCCGATCCGGGACACTGACGTCGACCACTGCACGCTGCGGGGCCGCTACACCGCCGGCACGGTGACCGGCCGAGGCGGCGAACGGTCGGTGGCCGGCTACGTCGACGGGCCCGGCGTCGACCCGGCCCGGGGCACCGAGACGTACGCCGAGCTGACCGTCTACATCGACAACTGGCGGTGGTCGGGAGTGCCGTTCCGGCTGCGTACCGGCAAGGCGATGGCCGCCGACCGGCGGGAGATCGTGGTGCGGTTCGCGGACGTGCCGCACGCGATCTTCGCCGACCGGGACAGCCAGTGCAACGAGCTGCGGCTGCAGCTGGACCCGGACCGGATGTCGTTGAAACTCAACGTCAACGGCATCGGTGACCCGTTCGACCTGGAACCGGTCGAACTGGTCACCGAACTCGCCCGCCAGGCGCCCAGCCCGTACGGCCAACTGCTGATGGCGATCATCGAGGGCGACACCCGCCTGTCCGCCCAGGCCCAGGAGGCCGAGGAGAGCTGGCGGATCATCGAACCCGTGCTCGACGGCTGGGCCGCCGGGCGGTCACCGCTGCGGGACTACCCGGCCGGCAGCACCGGACCGCGACGCTGACCCCGCCGGCCGGCGGCGTCCGCCGGGGCGGCGGGCCGGGCGACGGGCCCCGCCGGAGCCGGCGGCCTGCGCCGTCGGCCGGGCGGGCGGGGCGGCCAGGGTGACCGGCACGCCGCTGGGCGTACGGGCCCCGGTGACCCGGGTCAGTTCCGCGTCGACCGGGCCGACCCGCGCCGACTGCGGACGGATCCGCGCCGCCGCGAACAGCCGGTCCACGTCGCGGCGCTGCTCCGGCAGGACCAGGGTGGCGACCACACCGGTCGCGCCGGCGCGGGCGGTCCGCCCGCCCCGGTGCAGGTAGTCCTTGTGGTCGGCCGGCGGGTCCACGTTGAGGACCAGGTCGAGGTCGTCGATGTGGATGCCCCGGGCGGCGACGTCGGTGGCGACCAGCGCGGTGACCTGCCCGGAGCGGAACTGCTCCAGGATCCGGTTGCGCTGGCCCTGGGACTTGCCGCCGTGCAGGGCCGCCGCGCGCACGCCGGCGGCGAGCAGCTGGCGGGCCAACCGGTCGGCCCGGTGCTTGGTCCCGATGAACATGATGACCCGGCCGTCGCGGGCGGCGATCGCCGCCGCCGTGGCCGGCTTGTCGGCCGCCGACACGTGGAACAGGTGGTGGCTCATCGCGGCGACCGTCGCCGTACCCGGGTCGACCTGGTGGGACACCGGGTTGCTGAGGAAGTCGCGGACCAGCCGGTCCACGCCCCGGTCCAGGGTGGCCGAGAAGAGCATCCGCTGCCCACCGGGCGCGACCTGGCGCAGGATCATGGTGACCTGCGGCAGGAAGCCCATGTCGGCCATCTGGTCGGCCTCGTCGAGGACCGCCAGGGTGACCTGGTCGAGGCGGCAGGCGCCCCGATTGACCAGGTCGTTGAGCCGCCCCGGGGTGGCCACGACGATCTCCGCGCCGGCCCGCAGCGCGTCGGCCTGCCGCTGCAGCGACAACCCGCCGACGACGGTGACGCAACGCAGCCGGGCGGCTCGGGCGTACGGTTCCAGCGCGGCGGTCACCTGCTGGGCCAGCTCCCGCGTCGGCACCAGGACCAGCGCCAGCGGCCGGCCGGCGGTGGCCCGGCGACCGGCGGTACGGGCCACCAGCGGCAGCCCGAAGGCGAGGGTCTTGCCGGAGCCGGTGCGGCCCCGGCCGAGCACGTCGCGGCCGGCCAACGAGTCGGGCAACGTGGCGGTCTGGATGGGAAACGGTGCGGCGATGCCGTTGGCGGTGAGGACCGCGCACAGGTTCGCCGGTAGGCCCAGGTCCGCGAAGGACGGGGTCTGGGCACGGGACAACGTGGTGGTGCTCATGATCGGGTCAGCCTTCCGCTGGTTTGGCACGTAGCGAGGAAGGCGCGACGGCGGCCGGGCCGCCAGCGGTCACAAGCACGAACCAGGTGTGTGTCTGCCGTAGCCCGGCCCCCACCGGATGGTGGGAGCCGGACCGCACGTACGGAAAGTACGAGGTGGTTCAGAGCGGGCGGATGTTGGCCGCCTGCGGGCCCTTCTGGCCCTGGGTGATCTCGAACTCCACCCGCTGGTTCTCGTCCAGGCTGCGGTAGCCGGAGGACTGGATGGCGGAGAAGTGGGCGAACACGTCGGCGCCACCCTCATCCGGGGTGATGAAGCCGAAGCCCTTGTCCGCGTTGAACCACTTGACGGTGCCTACTGCCATGTAACTGCTCTCCTTGACGGAACGATCGGTCCCGAGACTGCCTGCGGGCCGATGGGAGATCCGCGCTCGTCACGCGGATCGGCGTCGCGGTGCTGATCGCCCCATCCGGAACGTTCTCCGGACACAACAAAGAGCGCCTGGGCCGAGATCCCACAGGCGCTCGCACTGTCACTGTGACCGGCCGGTCGGGTGAACCCGAGGGCGGCACGGGGAACCAAAACTGCAACGTCGACCACGCTATCACGGATCCGGCGTTTCACCCAGCATTGGCAACTCACCGATCAGTGCGGCCAGGCCGGCCCGGTCCAGCAGGTCCGCCGGACGCACGGTGACCCCGTCGCGGACGTAGTGGAACGCGGCCCGGACCTGCTCCACCGGCACCCCGGCCAGATCCGCCCAGGCCATCCGGTACGCGGCGAGCTGCACCGTGGCGGCGGTCTCGGCCACCCCGGTCGGCCGGCGACCGGTCTTCCAGTCCACCACGTCGTACCGGCCGGCCGGGCCGGCGAAGACGGCGTCCATCCGACCCCGCACCACCACCCCGGCGATCACCGTGGCGAACGGGACCTCCACCTCGACCGGCACCCGGTCGGCCCACTCGCTGGCCAGGAAGCGCTCCTGCAGCTCCTGCAACGCCTCGTCCCCCGCGGCGTCGGCGTCGGCCGCGCCCGGCAACTCGTCGACGTCGAGCAGCCGGTCGGCCCCGAACCGCTGCTCCAACCAGGCGTGGAAGGCGGTACCCCGGCGAGCGTGCGGGTCCGGCCGGTTCGGCAGCGGCCGGCGCAGCGTACGGGCCAGGGCGAACCGGTCCCGGCGCAGCGCGACCAACTGCGACACCGACAACTGCTCCGGCAGCGGTACGTCGACCGGCCCGACGCCGTGGGCCAACTGGTCGCGTTCGGCGAGCAGGATCCGCGCCTCCCGCCACCAGCCGTCGGCGACGGCGGCATCGGCGGCGGCATCGGCGGCCGGCTGGTGCGCCCCGGCGGCGGCAACCGGGTGGTCCGCCGCCCGGTCCATCGCCTGCCGGACCAGCCCGGCGGCCTCGGCGATGCGCGGCCGCAGCGCACCCAGCGGATCCGCCGGCCACTCGGCCCGTACGGTCACCTCGTCGACCGGGTTCGTCGCCCCCGGCAGCGGCTCCGCCGCCCAGTGGTCCACCACTCCGGCCCCGGCCAGGCAGTCGTCGTGGATCTGCCGCAGGAACGCCGACGGCCCCCGGTGCCGCTTCACCCCGGCCCCCCACCAGTAGCCGGAGCAGAGCAGCAGCCGACGAGGACGGGTCACCGCCACGTACGCCAGCCGCCGCTCCTCCCGCTCGTCGTGCTCACGCCAGCGCTTGCCGAACTCGGTGAACTCGCGCTCCACCGCCTTCTGGTCCTCAGCGTCGTCGAGGTCGAGCACCGGCAGGCCGTCGGCGTCACCGCGCAGCGGGAACGGCAGCACGCCCAGGC
The DNA here is from genome assembly GCF_049179175.1 of Solwaraspora sp. WMMA2101. Taxonomy (NCBI): domain Bacteria; kingdom Bacillati; phylum Actinomycetota; class Actinomycetes; order Micromonosporales; family Micromonosporaceae; genus Solwaraspora; species Solwaraspora sp. WMMA2101. Next base: position 1,953,839 of record NZ_JBMHMA010000006.1, read on the forward strand.
CGTACAGGTAGTGGTCGGCGCCGCGCACCGACCCCGGCCAGACGTCGCGGGTCAACCCGGCGACCGCCACCACGTCCCACTCCAGGCCCTTGGCGGCGTGCGCGGTGAGGATCTGCACCGCACCGGAGACCACGTCGACCTCACCCGGGCTGAGCCCACGCTCCTCGTCCTCGGCGGCGGCCAGGAACGCCAGGAACGCCGACAGGGTCGCCGTGTCCGACTCGCCGGCGAACCGGGCCGCGACGTCACCGAGCGCGTCCAGATGCCCCCGGGCCAGGCCGGCGTCCCCACCGCCGGCCCCGCCGGCCCGGACCGCCACCTCCACGTCCAGGCCGGTGGTCCGCTCCACGTCCGCGATCAGATCCGGCAGCGACTGGTCCAGGCGTTGCCGCAGCAGGGCCAGCTCCCGGCCGTACGCGCGCAGCCGGGCGTAGCCCTCCGCCGAGTAGAGCTGGGCCGGCCCCGGATCGGCCAACGCCTCCACCAGGCTCGCCTCGTCCAGGTGGTCGACGACGATCTCCGGCTCGGCGGTGCCCGAACGGGGCAGCTGCCGGCGGGCGTCGGCGATCGCCCGCGCCCGCCGGTGCAGGGCCACCAGGTCCCGGGGACCGATCCGCCACCGGGCACCGGTGAGCAGCCGCAGCAGGGCCGCGCCGTCGGTCGGATCGGCCAGCACGCGCAGCGTACTGACGACGTCACGGACCTCCGGGGTGTCCAGCAGGCCGCCGAGACCGACCACCTCGACCGGCAGCCCACGGGCCCGCAGCGCCGCCTCGATCGCCGGGATCTGACTGCGCACCCGGACCAGGACCGCGCTGGTCGGGCGGGACTCGACCGGGATCTCGTCACCTCGGCCCGGATCCGCGCCGGCCGCCCCCCGCCAGGCCGCCAACATCCCGTCGGCGATCCACTCCGCCTCGTCGAGCACCGTGTCCAGCAGCGCGCAGTGCACCGTCGCCGCCGGCGCGCCACGCGCGGTGCGGCCCGGGATCGGCGGGTCGACCTTCGCGGCGGCCGCCAACGCCGCCACCCGCGCCCCCGCCGAGCGCAGCGGGCCGGACAGCTCGTTGGCGACGCTGAGGATCTCCGGCCGGTTACGCCAACTCGTGGTCAACGTCAGCGCCCGGGCCGGGGTACCGTCGACCCGGGCGAACTCGCCCGGGAAGCGGTCCAGGGTGCCGGCGCTCGCCCCCCGCCAGCCGTAGATCGACTGGCACGGGTCACCGACGGCGACCACCGGATGCCCGCCGCCGAACAGCGACCGCAGCATCACCACCTGGGCGTGGCTGGTGTCCTGGTACTCGTCGAGCAGCACCACCCGGTAGCGGTCGCGTTCCAGCTCGCCCACGGCCGGATGGTCCCGGGCCACCTGCGCCGCCCGCGACATCTGGTCGCCGAAGTCCATCGCCTCGAAATCGGCCTTGCGCTGCTGGTACGCCCGGACCAGCGGTAGCAGCCGCAGCCGGATCTGCTGGATGGTCAACGACCGGCGCACGTCGGCGTAGACCCGACCCGGCCGCGACTGCACCTCGGCGAAGAACCGGCCGGTCCAGCCGGCCAGCTGGTCCGGGGTGACCAGGTGCTCGGCCAACTCGCCGGCGAGGGCGAGGACGGCGTCGGTGACCGTACCCGGCGCCCGGTCCACCTCGGACATGTCACCGTCGTAGTTGCGGACCAGGAAGTCGACGATCTGCCAACGGGACGCCTCGGTCAGCAGCCGGGCCGACGGCTCGAAGCCGGCGCGCAGCCCGTGCTCGGTGACCACCCGGGCCGCGTACGAGTGGTAGGTGGCCACCACCGGCTCGCCGGACAGCGGATCCTCCTCCGGCCGGCGACCCTGCCGGCCGAGCTGGCGGACCAGCTGCCCGAGCCGGGTACGGATCCGGTGGGCCAGCTCCCCGGCCGCCTTACGGGTGAACGTCAGACCGAGCACCTGCTCCGGGCGTACCTGGTCGTTGGCGACCAGCCAGACCACCCGGGCGGCCATCGTCTCGGTCTTGCCGGACCCGGCACCGGCGACCACCAGCAGCGGCTCCACCGGGGCAGCGATGATCGCCGCCTGCTCCGGCGTCGGCGGCGGCAGCTTCAGCAGCCGGGACAGCTCCTGCGGGGTGTAGCGGGGCCCGGCGTCGGCCCGACGACGCGGCGACGGGGTGGCGGCGAAGAGCGACTGCTGGGTCATCCGCGCTCCTCTGACTTCCCGGCGGGCGGCGGCCCCCCGGGCGGCGGCCCGGCCGACGGTGGTTCCACGACCTGCCGGCCCTTGCCGGAGACCGGACAGCTGGTCTTCACCGGGCAGACCCGGCAGGAGGAGTTGGCCACCGCCGAGAACGTCGAGGCGGCCATCGTCTGCGCCGTGCGGCGGACCATCGCCGTCGCCCAGCCGGCGTCGTCGGTGTCGGCCAGCGGCTCCTGCTGCTGCTCCTTCGCCTCCTTCACCGGGGTGCCGAGCTGCACCAGGGCGGCGCCACCGGAGTCGTCGCCGTACTCGACGAACGCCCCCGCCTCGACCGCCGCCTGGTAGGCGCCCAGCTGCGGATGCTCGGCCAGCTCGGCGGCGGTCACCGCGGTCGACTTGCCGGTCTTGAGGTCGATCACCACGAGCCGGCCGTCGGCGTCGACCTCCAGCCGGTCCACCCGACCGGTCAGCTCCACCGGCCGGGTCGGGTCGTCCAGCCGTACGGTGAACTCGTGCTCGATGGCGAGCAGCCGGCGCGGGTTGCCGGCCAGCCAGCGCAGCAGCTTGTCCACCATGCCTTCGGCGCGGGCCAGCTCCGGACCGGCCATCCAGCGGGCCGCCAGGTCGATCGCGTCGAACCGGGCGGCGACGTACTCCAGCAGTTTCGCCCGGTCGACGCTGGCGTCCTCGGCGAGCATCGCCGCCGCGTGCACCAGGTTGCCGACCCCGGCCGCCGCGCTCGGCTCGCCCCGCCCGCCGTGGCGTTCCAGCAGCCAACGCAGGCTGCACCGCAGGGCGCTCTCCATGGTCGACGGGGTGACCCGCACCGGTTCACCGTCGTCGACCAGCGGCCGGTCGTCGGACAACGGCCGCAGCCCCCACCAGTCGTCGGGGTGGGCGCCGGGCACCCCGGCGACGGCCAGCCGGCCCAGCACCGCCGCGGCCTCGTGCCGGCGCGCCGGCGCCGCCGCCTGGTCGGTGACGACGGTACGCAGCTCCGCCACCAGCGCCGGCAGGGTCAACGACCGGGGCGGCCGGCCGACCGGCAACGTCGCCGGTTCCTCGCCGTCGGCGTCCACCGCCGACACCCCCAGCTCGTGCAGGAACCGGCTCGGCTGCTCCTCGTGGTCCAGGCCGCCGACCCCGGCGGAGGCGACCGCCGTCACCAGCAGCCGCCGCCGGGCCCGGGTCACCGCCACGTAGAACAGCCGACGTTCCTCGTCGAGCAGCGCCGAGGTCTGCGCCACCAGCGACGCGCTGAGCCCGGCCCCGTCGGAGCGGCCGCTGAGCACGTCCACCAGCCGTTCCGAACCGAGCAGGCTGCCGCGCAGCCGCAGGTCCGGCCAGACGCCCTCCTGCACCCCGGCGACCGCCACCACGTCCCACTCCAGGCCCTTGGCGGCGTGCGCGGTGAGCAGCCGGACCGCCTCACCCCGGTCCCCGGCGGGCGCCAGGGTGTCGGCCGGCAACTGCTGGCCGAGCACGTGGTCGAGGAAGACCTCGGTCCGGGCACCCGGCAGCCGGTCGACGAACCGGGCCGCCGTGTCGAACAACGCCATCACCGCGTCGAGGTCCCGGTCGGCGGCGGCGGCCCGCCACCGCGCCCCGGTGTCGCTCACCCCTCCGGCCGGTACGGCACCCGCCGGCCCGCCCTGGGTCCGGCCCCGCACGATCGCGCCGAACCAGCGGTCGGCCAGCCCACTGGCCTGCCACACCGCCCAGAGCACGTCCTCGACGGTCGACCCCGGCCGGGCGGCGGTCTCCCGGGCGGTGGCCAGCAGCGAGGCGACCGCCTGCGCCGGGGCCGCCCAGCGGCGTTCGATCGCCGCCAGCTCCGCCGGATCCCGCAACGCGTCGACCAGCAGCTCACCGGAGGGGCGTCGGTCGCCGGCGGCCAGCGCCAACGCCCGCAGCCCCTGCCGCAGTCGCCGTTCGGCCAGCGGATCCGCCCCGCCCAGCGGGGAGTGCAGCAGCGCCACCGCCGCCTCCTCGTCGAGCCGGGCCGGCTCCAGGGCGCAGCGCAGCAACAGCAGCAGCGGCGCCACCGCCGGTTGCCGGTGCAGCGGCAGGTCCTCGGCGTGCACCACGGTCGGTACGCCGGTGATGTGCAGGGCCCGTTGCAGCGGCGGCAGTTGCAACGTGGTGGACCGGACGATCACCGCCATCCGCGACCAGGGCACCCCGTCGACGAGGTGTGCCACCCGCAGCGCGTGGGCCAGGTAGCTGGCCTCGCTGGTCGCCGAGCGGAACACCCGTACCTGGGCGTGGTCGGTCGCCGCCGACCCGCCTGGCGGCGGGGCGGCCTGGCCCGGCTCGGCCTGGGCCGGTGGACGCAGGTCACGGTGGCCGGCCGGACCCCGCAGCCGGCGGGCCACCCGACGCGTCACCGCCAGCAACGCCGGGTCGGCCCGGTAGCAGACCGGCAGCACGATCTGCCGGGCCGGCGCGCCCGACGCGGTCCGCAGCCGCAACCCGAACGCCGGCACGATGCCCGGATCGGCGCCCCGGAACGCGTACGTCGAGGAGTCCGGGTCGGCGAACGCCACCAGCGGTCGGCCACCGCCGGCGATCAGCTGCAGCAGCTCCACCTGGGCAGGATCGGTGTCGGCCAGCTCGTCGACGTAGACGAAGGCGAGCCGACGGCGCTCCGACTCCAGCAGCTGCGGGTCGTCGACCAGCAGCCCGGCGGCGGCCCGGACCAGCTCGGCGTGGTCGTAACCGATCGAGCCCCGGTTGCTGACGTCACGCAACGCCAGTACGGCGACGTACTGGCGCAGGAAGCGGGCGGCCGCCGGCCAGTCCGCCCGGCCCAGCCGCTCGCCGAGGCGGGCCAGCTCGACCGGCCCGACCCCCCGTTCGGTCGCCCGCTGCAACAGGTCACGCAGCTGGGTGGCGAACGCCCGGGTCGGCAACGCCGCCCGCAGGTCCGCCGGCCAGCCCACCGGGTCACCCAACTCGTCGCCCGGTGGCGGCTCGGCGGTCCCGGTGACGGTCCCGGTGGCGGTCGTGGTGGCCTCGCCCGGCTGCGGGCCGGCGACGTCCAGCAGCTCCCGGATGATCAGATCCTGCTCGGGGCCGGTGAGCAGCCGGGGCGAGGGCTCACCCCGCTCGGCGGCGGCCCGGCGCAACAGGCCGAACGCGTAGCCGGGAAACGTGCGTACCAGCGGTTCGTGCAGCACCCGCCGCGACCCGCCGGCGACGGCCGCCTCGATCCGCCGCCGCAACGCCACGGCCGCCCGCCGGTTGAAGGTGAGCACCAGGATCCGTTCCGGGTCGGTCCCTTCGGCGACCCGGGCGGCGACCGCTGCCACCAAGGTGGACGTCTTGCCGGTGCCCGGCCCGCCGACCACCAGCAGCGGACCGTCGGTGTGCGCGACCACGGTCTGCTGCGCGGGGTCGTCGAGGCGCGCCGGCGCGGCCGGGGCCGGCCGACGGACCAGCCGGTACGCCTGCACGCCGCTCATCTCACCACGACGCGGCGACACCACGCGGCGCGCGGGTCCACGCCCGCCCGGCGCCCGGTCAACCGAGCCGGGACTCGATGGCGTCCAGCGCGGCCGGCACCGAGTCGACGACGATCAACAGGTCCAACGCCGTACGCCCGACGAAGGCGGTGTCGGCCAACGCCGACAGCCAGGTCAGCAGGCCCTGGTAGAAGCCGTCCGGGTCGACCAGGACGACCGGTTTGCGGTGCAGCCCCAGCACGGCGGTGGTCCAGACCTCGAACAGCTCGTCGAGGGTGCCCAGGCCACCGGGCAGGGTGACGAACGCGTCCGACTTCTCGATCATCAGCGTCTTGCGGCTGGCCATACCGTCGGTGACGACCAGTTCGTCGGACCGGGTGTCGGCCACCTCCAGGTCGACCAGGGTCTGCGGGATCACCCCCAGGGTGTAGCCGCCGCCCGCGCGGGCGCCGTCGGCCAGTGCCCCCATCATGCCGACGCAGCCGCCACCGGATACCAGGCTGTGGCCGCGCGCGGCCAACTCCCGCCCGGTCTCGGCGGCCAGGTCCAGCCAGCGCTGGTCGAGTGTGCGCGACGAGGCGCAGAAGACTCCGATCGCGGTCACGGTGCTCCCCTCATCCCGCCGGCCGGTGATCACCGGCCGGACCCCGGTGGTCGGCCTGCCGTTCGGCGGCGGCCTGCGCCGACGCCGTCTCACGCAGCGAGGCCTGCTCGGCGGCGAGCGCCGCGTCGGCGTCGACGATGTGCCGCACCGCCTCGTTCACGTCGTCGGTCAGGCAGAGCAGGTCGAGGTCGGCCGCGCCGATCTTCCCCTGCTCCTGCATGGTGTCACGCAGCCAGTCGAGCAGGCCGGCCCAGTACCCGGTGCCCATCAGGACGACCGGGAAGCGGGTCACCTTGCCGGTCTGCACCAGGGTCAGCGCCTCGAACAACTCGTCCATCGTGCCGAACCCACCGGGCAGCACCACGAACGCCTGCGCGTACTTGACGAACATCGTCTTGCGGGCGAAGAAATAGCGGAAGTTGATGCCGACCTCGACCCATTCGTTGATGCCCTGTTCGAAGGGCAACTCGATGCCGAGCCCGACCGAGACCCCGCCGGCGGTGGTGGCTCCCCGGTTCGCGGCTTCCATCACGCCCGGACCACCGCCGGTGATCACCGCGTAACCGGCGGCGGCCAGCGCCGCGCCCAGTTCTTCGGCGAGCCGGCACTCCGGACTGTCCGGCCCGCTACGGGCGGATCCGAATACGCTGACCGCCGGCGGCAGATCGGCCAGGGTGTCGAACCCTTCGACGAACTCCGACAGGATGCGTAGCGCCCGCCAGGAGTCCTTGGTCTGCCATTGGGCCCGGGCCCGCGAATCGAGAAGGCCCTGATCGGCGGTGCCGCGCCGGACCGCCTCCCGGCGCAGCGTCACCGCACCCCGATGCCGTTCCGGGCCGGATTCCGCCGGCGCCGCAAGGGTTTCGTCCGACGGCGCAACCGATTCGTCACCTGCCGTGGGCCCGTTGAGTCGATGGTCCATCCGACCAACCGTAGTGGGCGATATCGCGACAGCGTCGGTCCGGGCGCTCGCGTGTCCAGTCCGGACCGGTCCGGGTCGCCGCCGCCGGAGCTGTCGCGGACCGGACGGATTTCCGCGAATTCGGCGTGAGGTGCAACCAAATCGGCTGCGCTTACGTCTTCATTGGCAGATACTGGGAACGCCCGTGCGGCGGGGAGGACGTCGCACGAGGTGCCTTCGGGGGGAGGAGCAACAATGATGACACGTAGCGAACTGATCCGCGTCCGCCGTCAGATGCACCGTCGGATCCGGGCCGTGGTCGCCGAGCGTCGGGTGGCCGGGGGGCGGCCCGACCCGGTGGAGCCGGCGACCGACCCGGTCACCGAGTCCGAGTCGCTGCTACTGCGCTGAACTGGTCGGCCCCGGCGGTCACGCCGGGGCCAGCCAGCAGGTACCGGCCCGGCGGTCACGCCGGGGCCAGCCAGCGGTGGAGCGTCGCGGCGCCCTCGCGGATCTTGTCGATCTCCACCCGCTCGTCCCGGGCGTGGGCCAGGTTGGGGTCCCCCGGGCCGAAGTTCAATGCCGGGATGCCGAGCGCGGCGAACCGGGCCACGTCCGTCCAGCCCAGCTTGGCCACCGCCGGCTGGCCGACCGCGTCGAGGAACTCCCGCGCCGGGGCTGCGGTCAGGCCGGGCAGCGCGCCGCCGGCGCAGTCGACGATCTCCACCGCGAAACCGTCGAAGACCTCCCGGACGTGCTGCTGCGCCTGCTGCTCGTCACGGTCCGGGGCGAACCGGAAGTTGACCTCGACCGCGCACCGGTCCGGGATCACGTTGCCGGCGACCCCGCCCTCGACCCGGACCGCGTTGAGCCCTTCCCGGTAGTGGCAGCCGTCGATGGTGACCTCGCGGGCCCGGTACTCCCCGAGCCGCCGCAGCACCTCACCGGCGGCGTGGATGGCGTTGACGCCACGCCAGGACCGGGCCGAATGCGCCCGGCGACCGGTGGTCACCACCATCGCCCGCAACGTGCCCTGGCAGCCGGCTTCGACCAGGCCGTACGTCGGCTCGTGCAGCACCGCGAAGTCGGCGGCCAGCCACTGCGGGTGCGCCTGCGCCACCAGGCGCAGCCCGTTGAACCGGGAGTCGATCTCCTCGGCCTCGTAGAACAGGTACGTCACGTCGTACCGGGGCGCGTCCACGGTGACGGCCAGGTGCAGCGCGTGCGCCACCCCCGACTTCATGTCCGAGGTGCCGCAGCCGTGGATCGACCCGCCTTCCACCCGGGACGGAAAGTTGTCCGCCAACGGCACCGTGTCCAGGTGCCCGGCGAGCACCACCCGCTGCGCCCGGCCCAGTTCGGTACGGGCCATCACCGTGTTGCCGTACCGTCGGGTGGTCAACCACGGCACCCCGGCCAGCACCTGCTCGACGCAGTCGGCGATCCGCTGCTCGTTGCGCGACACCGACTCGATGTCGACCAACGCACGGGTCAGCGTCACCGGATCGGCCAGGACCTCGGGGGTCAGCGGGTTGTCCATGGCTGGCACGGTACCGTCTCGACAGGGCCGGCCCGTCCGCTGACCGCCCGGTTCGCCCGGATCGACCGCGCACCCGGACCACGGCCGGCGGTGACCCGTACCACGATCGGAAGGCGACAGTTCGGTGACGGTTTCGACGCAGCCCGCCTGGGGCATCGGCCTGGCCACCAGTACCGAGCAGGGACAGGTGCTGGACACCTGGTTCCCGGCCCGTCAGCTGGGCCTCGGGGAACGCCCGCCGGCACCGGCCGGTGAGCCCGGCGAGCTGCCGGCCGGCGTGGTCGGCCCACGCGCGCTGCCGGGGCTGCGTACCGAGGTCGTGGTGGTCGAGATCGGCTCGCTGGCCGACCCGATCAAGGACGTCCCCGACGCGTACCTGCGGTTGCACCTGCTGTCACACCGGCTGGTCCGGCCCAACGAGCTCAACCTGGACGGCGTCTTCGGCCAGCTGGCCAACGTGGCCTGGACCTCCGCCGGGCCGTGCCCGCCGGAGCGGGTCGACGAGCTGCGGATCGTCGAGCGGGCCGCCGGGCGGCACCTGGCCGTGTACGGGGTGGACAAGTTCCCCCGGATGACCGACTACGTGGTGCCGTCCGGGGTGCGCATCGCCGACGCCGACCGGGTCCGCCTCGGCGCCCACCTGGCCGCCGGGACCACCGTCATGCACGAAGGTTTCTGTAACTTCAACGCCGGCACGTTGGGCACCTCGATGGTCGAGGGCCGGATCGTCGCCGGGGTCGTCGTCGGTGACGGCTCCGACGTCGGTGCCGGCGCCTCGATCATGGGCACCCTCTCCGGCGGCGGCACCGAGAAGATCCGGATCGGCGAACGCAGCCTGCTCGGCGCGAACGCGGGCATCGGCATCTCCCTCGGCGACGACTGCGTGGTCGAGGCCGGTTGCTACGTCACCGCCGGTTCAAAGGTCACCCTGCCCGACGGTCGGGTGGTGAAGGCGCGCGAGCTGTCCGGGGTCGACGGGCTGCTGTTCTGGCGCAACTCGGTGACCGGTGGGTTGGAGGCCCGCCCCCGCACCGGCGCCGGGATCACCCTCAACGCCGCCCTGCACGCCAACGACTGACCACCCCCACCTGCCCCCACCCCTCCGCCGCCCCACCCTCACCCACCCCTCACCCCCGCGATCTTGCACTTATCGACGGACAATCTGGACATAAGTTCTCGATAAGCGCAAGATCGCGGAGAGCGGGGCGGGGCGGGCGGGGCGGGCGGGCGGGAGCGGGGTGGGCGGGGACGAGGGGTCAGCGCACCGTGATCCGGTACGCCTGGATGATCGTCTGCTGCACGGTGTTGCCGTCCCGGTCGGTAACCGAGGCCCGCAGCGACACGAACCCGTCGGCGTCCGGATGGTGCACCGACGCGGTCCATCCGGCCTTGGCCGACCGTACCTGCGCCGGCAGCCAGCTGTCGCCGCCGTCGTAGGAGACCTCGACCACCGGTTTACGGACCCCGATGCCGGCCACACCCGGCTGGTGGGCGATGGTGAACGGGATCTGCGCCGCCCGGCCGGCCGGGGCGGTGTTGCCCGCGTCCACCGCCGGCGCGAACCGCACCGCCATCACCGGCAGCGCCGCAACCTGACCCCGGGTCACCGGCCCGGAGGCGAAGGTCCACACCCCGCTGACCGAGGTGGAGAAGTCGCTGACGTCGTGCGTCGCGGCGACCTCCAGCCGGTATTCGGCCTCCGCCCGGGGCACCTCGAACCAGCCGTACCCGGGGTATTCGCTCTCCCCCACCAGCTTGCCGTCGCGGTACAGCGCGGTCCGCCCGCTGTCGGTCAACGCCGATCCGGGATGGCCGTCGGCGTCACCGAACAGCGGCACCTCCACGGCGATCACGTCACCGTCGCGGCGCACCCAGCCACCCGGGTACGTCGTGTCGGCGAACACCGGCCCGTAGGGTGCCACGTTCCAGGTGTCCTGGATCTGCCGTCCCGGCGGGTACCGCTGCGGCATGGAGGTCAACATCGCGGTGAGCTCGCCCCACTGCTGGCCGGGCACCTTCCGGGAAAACTCCAGGTAACCGTTCCAGGTCAACGTGTCGGCGACGCTGTAGTGCTCCACCCGTACGGTGGGCAGTTCGACCGGGGCGACCAGTGCCCACCCGCCGGGGTCGCGCTCGCCGTGGCTGCCGAAGACGGTCCGGTCGGTCGCGTCACCGTGGGCGACGCCCCGGAACCGGTGCCGCACGGTGGCCAGGTCACGCGGGCGGTAGTGCCGGGTGAACCCGGTCGGCAACTGGTCGACGAAGTGCTCGGTCAGGCCGTAGAAGTACGGGCTGCCGACGAAGCCGTCCGCGCCGTCCGGTCGCAGCCACTGGCTGGCGATGGTGGCGGCGAACTCCCCGCGCCGGGGCGGGGCACCGAACTGGCCGGCGGTCAGCCCGTCGAAGGTGTCCGAGAGCAGCCCGACCCCGGCCCCGGCGTTGTTCCGGGTCCAGTAGGCGAAACCGACGTCGACCAGGGCCGGACGGGCGGTCGGCTCCGGCACGGTGACCCGTACCGGCTGGCCGCGCCGACCGTCGAAGGTGACCGCCGTGTCGGCGGTGACCTTCAGGTTCGGCCGGACCAGGACGGCCAGCTCGAGTTCGGCGTCGTCGCCCTCGCCGATCCGGCGCTCGATCATGCTGGACAGGCCGTACCGGCCGGCAGGCAGCCGGACCGTGACCGATCCGGAGCCGTCGGCGCGCCACGGCATCGCGTCGTACGGCTGGTCGAGCCCGATCGCGACGGTCCAGTACGCGTCGGTCGGGGCCCCGGTCTGGTCCAGGTGCGCCAGGGTCAGGTCGTAGCTTTCCACCTCGCGGTTGACGCCGAACGGGGTGACGACGCGGACCCCGTCGGCGCCGGTGGCGACCAGGTGGCCCGAGTAGTAGCCGTCGGGCCCGTCGACGCTGGTGTCGGCGGTGACGACGACCTCGGCGGTGCCCTGGGCCGGTACGGTCACCTCGGTCGCGCCCGCGCTGAACACGCCGGCCGGTGCCGGCGTACCGGTTGGTCCGACGGCGTCGACGGCCAGCGCCAGGGTCTGGTCGGTGCCGGTGGTGTTACGGTAGGTGACCGTCTTCGTGACGGCCTCGTCGTCGTGGTGCGGCCAGGCGGTACGGCCGAAGGAGACGCTCGCCGGGGTGGCGACGACCCGTTGGGTGATCGCGCGGGCCACGTCGACCCGGCCGGCCCCCTGCGGGTAGGCACCCGTACCGGGCTGTGGTGCCGCCGCGCCCATCAGCGCGGCCTTGAGCCGCTGCGCCGACCAGCCGGGGCGGCGCTGGGCCAGCAACGCGACCGCGCCGGTGACGTGCGGCGTCGCCATCGAGGTGCCGGAGGCGGCGACGTAGTGCGCGTCGACCGGGGTGTCCAGCGTGGTGCCGGCGGCACGGGCGGCGACGATGCCGACGCCCGGCGCGGTGATGTCCGGTTTGACCGCGTCGTCGCCGGTGCGCGGGCCCCGGCTGGAGAAGTCGGCCAGGGTGTCGTCGCGGTCCACCGCGCCGACGGTCAGCGCCGCGTCGGCGCTGCCCGGGGAGCCGATACTGGCGTCGGTGCCGGAGTTGCCGGCGGCGATGACGAACAGTGCGCCGGTCTGTGCGGTCAGCGTGTCGACCGCCTCCTCCAGCGGGTCGATCTCCGGGGTGTCCTGGCCGCCGATGCTGAAGTTGATCACCGTGGCCTGCTGGTCGGCGGCGGCCCACTGCATACCGGCCAGCATCGCCGACTCGGTGCACCAGTAGGACTCGCAGACCTTGCCGGAGACGATCGTGGCGTCCGGGGCGACCCCCCGGTTGGCTCCCTCGGAGGCGGCACCGCTGCCCGCGATGATCGACGCCACGTGGGTGCCGTGGCCGACGACGTCGGCCGGGTCCGGGTCCTCGGTGAAGTTCTCCGCGTCGGCGACCCGGCCTGCCAGGTCCGGGTGGTCGGCGTCGACGCCGCTGTCCAGCACGGCCACGGTCACCCCGGCACCGGTGAGCCCGGCGTCGTGGGCCGCTGGCGCGCCGATCTGGCCGACGCTGTGCTCCAGCAGCAGCCGCCGCTTGCCGTCGAGCCAGATCCGGGCGATCCCGGATCCGGCGGCCAGCGAGCGGGACGCGGTGGTCGGCGACCCGGCGGTGGCCCCGGTGACCGCCGTCCAGAGGTCGCCGGCGGTGGCCTTGTCGGCGCTGACGGCGGCCCCGCCGATGGCGGGCAGGTCTCGGGTGATCCGGGTGCCGGCGAGCGCGCCGGTCGCCCGACGGGCGGCGGTGGCCGGGCCGGCGTACTCGACGAGCAGCGGCAGCCGGTCGGTGGCGGCGTCGTGGTAGCCGTACGTGATCAGGTTGGTGACGTTGAACAGGCGTCGGTCGAGCACCCCGGCGCGGATCAGCGGTTGGGCGTCGGTCGGGACGACGTACCGGCCGTCGGCGAGCTGGTAGGTGTGGAAGCGCAGGTGGCGGCGGCCGGGGGCGGGTGCGACGGCGGCGCCGCGGTCGGTCACGGTGATCCGGTCACCGGTGATCAGCGTGACGGTGGTGGCGCCGAGGTCGACGGCGGCTGGGGACGCCGCGCCAGCGGCGGCCGGGCTGGACGGTCGGGCGGCGGCGGGTGCGGCCCCGCCGACGCCGATCAGGCTCGTCGCCAGGACGGCGGCGAGGGTGGCGGCGGTCGTTCTCCTGACTGGATGCAACTGAACCTCCCCGGTAGACGTCGAGTGACGTCAGGGTCGTGATCCGAAGCCCCAGGATTGCATATTCAGTATGTATGTCGATGCCCCAAAACTCGGGACAATAGGGACCGATATCGACGCGCAGTGATCAACTGACCACCCAGGAACGATCAGCCGTCCGCCCAGTCGTCCGCCCAGCAGACGGCCGGCTACGGACGGGCCGGCTACGGACGGGCCGGCTACGGACGGGCCGGCTACGGACGGGCCGGCTACGGACGGGCCGAGCCCACCGGCCGGCCGCCGGCCACCCACGCCGCCGCCGCCGGCTCCGGCAGCGGCCGGGAGAAGAGATAGCCCTGCCCGAAACCACAGCCGAGATCGCCGAGCAGATTCCGCTCCGCCACCGTCTCGATCCCCTCGGCCACCACGGCGAGCTCGAGGTTGTGCGCCAGCCGGATGATCCCGTCCACCAGCGACCGCTGGCGCGCGGAAAAGGCCATCTCCGCCGTGAACGACCGGTCGATCTTCAGTACGTCGATCGGCAGCTGCCGCAGATAGCTCAACGACGAGAAGCCGGTGCCGAAGTCGTCGATGGCCATCCGTACCCCGAGTTCGCGCAGCTGCGCCAGATCGGACCAGATGTCGTCCTCACTGCCCAGCAGCAGGCTCTCGGTCAGCTCCAGCATCACCTGCTCCGGCGGCAGGCCGGCCTCGGTCAGCGCCCGACGTACCGTGCCGACGAACCCGGTGACCCGGAACTGCCGCGCCGAGACGTTCACGCTGATGTACGGCGCGTCCCCCGGCGCCGCACCCACCTGCCACTGGGCGGCCGCCGCGAACGCCCGACGCAGCACCCAGTCCCCGATCGACTCGATCAGGCCGGTCTCCTCGGCCACGTCGATGAACTGGTCCGGGCGCAGTAGCCCCAGCGTCGGGTGCTGCCACCGCAGCAACGCCTCCAGGCCGACCGCGCTGCCGGTGGCCAGTTCCACGATCGGCTGGTACTCGACGACGAAGTCGGTCTCCGGTGCCGCCCGTTCCAACGTCGTGCGCAGCTCCATCCGCCGGACCAGGCTGACGTGCAGGGCCGGCTGGTAGCGCCGCCAGCGTCCCTTGCCCGCCCCCTTCGCCACGTAGAGCGCGAGGTCGGCGTGGCGCAGCAGGTCGTCGGTGCCGCCAGCGTCCTCGGTGGTGGCGACACCGACGCTGACCGCGCCGCCGACCAGGCGGCCGGCCAGCCGGAACGGCTCCGCGAAGGCCGCCACCACCCGCTGGGCGGCCTGCTCCACCTCGGCCGCGTCGACCGCGTCGTCGATCAGAGCAGCGAACTCGTCCCCGCCGAGCCGGGCCGCCGTGTCGGCCGATCCGAGCGTCGCCGCCAACCGGTTGGCCACCGCGACCAGCAACTCGTCGCCGGCCTGGTGTCCGAGGGTGTCGTTGACGACCTTGAAGTCGTCCAGATCGATGAAGAGGACACCGACGGTGTGCCCGCCCCGGTGGGCCCGCGCCACCGCCTGCTGCACCCGGTCGTGGAAGAGCACCCGGTTCGCCAACCCGGTCAGCGAATCGTGGAACGCCCGGTGGGTCAGCTCCTGCTCCAGCCGCCGCCGCTCGGTGACGTCGCGCAGGGTCAGCACCAGGCCCCGTACCGTGCGGTCCGACCGCAGGTCCCGGCAGCTCACCTCGACCTGTACGGTGCTGCCGTCGGCGTGCCGCAACCGCCAGTCCTGCCAGTCGTGTGGCTCGCCGGAGGTCCGGACCAGGTCGAGTCCGTCGATCACCCGGTCGTGATCCTCCGGGTCCACCAGGTCGGTCACCGGTCCGCCGTCCGGTGCCGGGCGGCCGAGCACCGTGCTCACCGCCGGGCTGGCGTACCGGATCCGGGCCTGCCCGTCGACGATCAGGATGATGTCGGCGCTGTTGAGCACCAGGGTGCGGAAGTACGCCTCGGCGTCGCGCCGGTTGATCTCGTCGCTGAGCCGGACCCGTTCCAGCGCCGTCGCGGCGTGACTCGCCAGCACCTCGATGCTGTCGCGCAGCGTACCGAGGACCGGCGTCTCCGCCGCCACCAGCAGCACGCCGGCGCGCGGACCCGCGACGTCGTTGACGCCGGCGGGCCGCCGGCCGGGCTGCGCGGGCACCGTCGCCGGTGTCGTCGGGCGGCGCTCCGGCAGCACCAGCGGGCAGAGCAGCGCGAACGGAAACGACCCGAGTTGCCGGGCCAGCCCCGGGGTGAGGGCCGACCGGCGCAGCATCCGGGACCGCCGGACCGCCGCGCTCGGCGGCAGCAGCGCGTCGCCCGCAGTCGCCGGCACCGACGGCCCCCAGATGCTGGTGGCCAGTGCCGGCACCCCGCCGGCACGGTTGACCACCAGCACCAGCCGGTGGGCGACGCCCTCCGGAACGATCTGCGCCAGGCCGGCACGGACCGCCCGGTCCACCTCGGCCGCGTCGGCGGCGGAGACCAGGGCCGCGCAGGCGTTGCGCAGCCCCTGCTCGCGGCGCACCGTCTGGCGGTGCGCCGCCAGCACGTCACCGAACCGGCTGAGCACCAGCGCGAAGACCACCGCCGAGGTGATGGCCAGCATCGCGCCGTCGCGGACCTGCCCGGTCAGCGACTCGACTAGCAGGATGGTCGGCGCGATCAGCGTGGCCAGGACGAGCAGCACCGCCCACGGCCGACTCACCTTGCCCTGCTCCAGCTCGGCCGGCTCGGACAGCTGCGCCATCGACGGTTGCAGCCCGGCCGCCCCCCAGGTCAGGTAGAGCAGCAGCCAGCCCAGCTCGATCGGTCCGCCCGGCTGCCACGGCCCGCCGAGCGTGGTCAGCCCGTACAGGATGTCGCTGACCAGCATCCCGGCCGCACCGGTCAGCAACAGCAGCAGCGCCGGAGTGCGACGATTCGTGGCCAGCAGCCGAATCGTCACCGCGAGGACCAACAGATCACCGAGCGCGTACGCGGCGAGCAACGACCGTTCGACCGGGCTCAAACCGTCAGCGGTGATGTACGGCCCGACGATGAAGATCCAGGCGAGCAGCGCCGCGGTGCACAGAAATGTGAGAACGTCGAGCAATCTGGCCCGATCGCCGATCTCCCGATTGCCCTGGGTCAGCAGGAACAACCCCACTGCGGTGAGGACGAAAACCGCGAGGTAGAAAAGCTCGGCGAGCACCGCGCCGGGACGCAGGGCGTACGTCGTGTCGCCGGCGGCCAGAGCGACCACCGCAGCCGCCAGGCACCACCAGGCGGCCGGCCGCTTCGGCCGGTGCCGCCGCAGGCCGACGACGATTCCACCGGCGCTGAACGCGCCGAGGAGCGGCCAGAGGACCGGATGCCAGGCAGGGGCCGCGAAGATCCCCGCCGACAACAGGATCATCACACCGACGTACGCGCCGGTGAATTTTCGGACCGACACGAGCCTCCCCTCTGGCCGGACGCGGACGAACGCCGGACGACGGTCGACACGCCGGTGCCCGGCGCACATCCGGCACGCGGCTACACATCCACCGCTCGGTTTACCAGTCCGACAAGGAGTTGGCCATACTTCTGCCGGTCAATGGTCGTCGAACGATGGGTCGTAAGGGACCCGGATGCGATTTCCCGATTGCGTCGGCGACCGTCCGGTAATACGGCACCACCTGGGCTGATCATTGGCGCCGGGCGGCGCAGCGGTCACCGCGCCAGGCTGCGCGGCCGTCACCGCGCCAGGTCCAGTACCGCCGGGGCGGAGATGGTGAACCGGGCCTCCACGACGGCGTGCACCGTCTGCGTCTGCGGATCGAGGTCGAGATGCGGGACATCGTCGGCGGCCAGCTCCGTCGCGGCGAACGTCCGGCCGGCGGCGCGCAACATCATCGGCTGCGGTGCCGCCATGCCGTGATCGGCCAGCTCCACCAACCCGGTCACCTCGGCACCGAGGGCCTCGGCGTAGTCGCGGGCCCGGGCGATCGCCTCGTCGATCGCCGCCCGACGCGCCTGGCCGTGCACCGGACTGGTCGGCCGCAGCGCCCACCAGGGACCGCTGACCTGCACCTGGTCCTGGTCGGCCAGGCGCAGCATCAGCTCACCGAGAATGGTGAAGTCGACCACGGTGACGGTGGTGGTCACGCTGGCGTGGTAGGCGGCGACCCGCTCACCGGAGCGTTTCCACTCCGGACGTACCTGCAGGGCACCGGACTCGCGGCGCTCGATCGCCGGACCGTACCCGTCGATCAGGGCACGCACCGCGTCGCCCCGCTCGGCCAGTCGGGCCAGGGTGCCCGGCCGGTCCTTGCCACGTGCCGAGGCCGTCACCGCGAACCGGGCGAGCTCGGGGGCGACCTCACGGACCACCTCGCCGCGTACCGCCACCACCGGAGCGCCCGCCATCGCACCAGCCTAGCCGAGCCGGGCCACGGCGGCGGCCACCCGCTCGTCGGTCGCCGTCAACGCGACCCGGACGTGCCGCTCCCCCGCAGGTCCGTAGAAGGCGCCGGGTGCGGCCAGGATGCCCCGATCGGCGAACCAGTCGACCGTCGCCCAGCTGTCCTCACCCCGGGTGATCCACAGGTACAGGCCGGCGGTCGAGTGGGTCACGGTGAAGCCCGCCCCGGTCAGTGCCGTACGGAGCAGTTCCCGGCGGGCCGCGTACCGCTTCAGCTGGTCGGCCACGTGGGTCTCGTCGGTCAGGGCGGCGATCATCGCCGCCTGCACCGGCGCCGGCACGATCATCCCGGCATGTTTGCGGACCGCGAGCAGCTCGGCGACCAGGGCCGGATCGCCGGCGACGAAACCGGCCCGGTACCCGGCCAGGTTGCTGCGTTTGGACAACGAGTGCACGGCGAGCAGACCGGTCAGGTCCCCGCCGCAGACCTCGTCGTGCAGCACCGAGACCGGCTCGGCCTCCCAGCCCAGCGCGTGGTAACACTCGTCACTGGCGACCACCGCGCCGCGCTCGCGTGCCCAGTCGACGACCTTGCGCAGGTGGCCGGTGGGCAGCACCTGCCCGGTCGGATTGCCGGGCGAGTTGACCCAGACCAGACCGACCCGGCTGATCGGCCCGAGGGCGGTGAGCGAATCGGTCCGCACCACCTCGGCACCGGCCAGCCGTGCCCCGACCTCGTAGGTCGGGTAGC
Organism: Solwaraspora sp. WMMA2101; assembly: GCF_049179175.1. Taxonomy (NCBI): domain Bacteria; kingdom Bacillati; phylum Actinomycetota; class Actinomycetes; order Micromonosporales; family Micromonosporaceae; genus Solwaraspora; species Solwaraspora sp. WMMA2101. The sequence continues at coordinate 1,972,297 of NZ_JBMHMA010000006.1, forward strand.
AGACCGACGGCACCACCACGACGTCGCCGGGGCCGAGCCCGAGCAACGTCGGCAGCCAGGCGACCAGCTCCTTGGAGCCGATCGTCGGCAGCACTCCGAGCCCGTCGACGGACGCACCGCACTCCCGGACGCACCAGTCGCGGATCGCCCCGCGCAGCGGCGGGCTACCCGCCGTCAGCGGGTAGCCCGGGGTGTCGGTGGTGCCCCGCAACGCCGCCTGGACGGTGGCCGGCACCGGGTCGACCGGCGTGCCGACCGACAGGTCGACGATGCCGTCCGGGTGGGCGGCGGCACGGACCTTGACCGGCTCCAGCCGGTCCCAGGGAAAGTCCGGCAGACCGGCGGCGAGGGATCCGCCACCGGTCACGGTCCGCCGCCCGGCCACGAGCTCCGCCGGCGTCGCGGTCAGTGCCCCTCCCCGCGCGGCGGCTGCCCCGCGACGAACGGAGTGTCCTTCTCGATCTTGCCGACCTTGGAGGCGCCACCGGGCGAACCGAGATCCTCGAAGAACTCGTAGTTCGCGGTGGTGTAGTCCTTCCACTGCTCCGGCACGTCGTCCTCGTAGAAGATGGCTTCCACCGGGCAGACCGGCTCGCAGGCACCGCAGTCGACGCACTCATCGGGGTGGATGTAGAGCATCCGGTTGCCCTCGTAGATGCAGTCGACCGGGCATTCCTCGATGCACGCCTTGTCGAGCACATCGACGCACGGCTCGGCGATGATGTATGTCACTGGCCTTCCTTCCCGCACGACATGCCGCGATCGCCCGCGGCCGTAACGAGCCTAGTATCTCGCCGGGGAGGGGGTCGATCGTGCTCCGGAGACAAGATGTGGGACGCCGCGTGGTAGTCCGCACGAACACCGGTACCGGTGCGGACCGGCCGCGCTACACCGACCTGCTCGGCCTGCTCGTCGAGTTGACCGGGACCGACCTCACGGTGCTCACCCGGCACGGGCCCCGGCAGGTCCCGCTCGCCCGGGTGCACCGGGCGAAACTGGTGCCACCAGCACCGGCCGCCGCCGCCGGAAGCCGGGCCGAAGCCACCGCCGGAAGCCGGGCCGGAGCCACCGCCGGAAGCCGGGCCGGAGCCGGGGCGATGGCCGACCCGGCCGAGGTACACCGACTGGAGGCGGCGGCCAACGAGTCGTGGCCGGCGCCGGTGCAGCAGCGGCTCGGCGACTGGCTGCTGCGGGCCGCCGACGGCTGGACCGGTCGGGCCAACACCGCGCTACCGCTGGGCGACCCCGGCCGGCCACTGGCCGACGCGGTCGACGCGGTGACCGACTGGTACGCCGCCCGTGCCCTGCCGGCGCAGTTCAACGTACCGTTGCCGGCCGCCGCCGACGTGGCCGCCGTGCTCGCCGACCGGAGCTGGCAGGCCCGGCCGCTGGTACTGGTCCAGACCGCCGACCTGGCCGACCTGCGCACCCGAGCCGACGCGATGAACGCCGGCCCCGACGCGATGAACGACGGCGCGACGGCCGCCCGCGCCGACCTGCCGCCGGTACGGCTGGCGTACGAACCGGACGCGGACTGGCTGAGCGTCGTGGCGGCGCGCAAGTCCGCCGGGGAGTCACTACCGGCCGCCGCCCACCAGCTGCTCACCGGCGCGCCACACGTCCGGTTCGCCCAGATCCACGACGCCGGCACCCTGATCGCCGTGGCCCGGGCCACGGTCAGCGCCGACCGTCACTGGTGCGGCGTGTCGCTGCTGGAGGTGGCCCCGGCCGCCCGGCGTCGTGGCCTGGCCCGCCATCTGCTGGGCACGATCGCCGGCTGGGCGCACGACGACATGGGCGCACGACGCGCCTTCCTCCAGGTCGAGCAGCGCAACCCGGCGACGGCGCTCTACACCCGGCTGGGCTTCACCACCCACCACGTGTACGTGCCGTGGGGTCAGGTCAGCGACGCACCACCCGGCGGGGCTTGCTGAGCTTCGTCTCGGCGTAGCGCTGCAGCGACTGCGACCGGTGGTCCAGGCCGAGCGTGATCAGCACCAGATAGCCGAGCAGCGCGCCACCGGCGGAACACCCGCCGTAGAGCCACACCTGTGAGAAGAAGGCACCCGCGCCGTTGGCGAACGGATGCCCGCCGCTGACGAACGGGCCGACCAGGACGGTCAGCAGCAGGCCGATCAGCACCGCCAGCGCCAGGTCGCCACCCCAGCGCTCCACCGGCCGGCGCCGGCCCCAGACGAACGCGACCGTACCGAGCACGAGCCCGATCACCACGAACATCGCCAACGTCAGCCGGTCCTGCGCCTCGGTGTCGGTGCCGAACGCGAACCGGGCGACCAGTCGGGCCACCACGTTGATCGCGAACAACCCGACGGCCAGGATCCCGACCGGCAGCCACCGCTGCCTCATCTCCACCTCCCGGATGCGGAACCGGGAACACTCTCCCGGTACCGGGAATAGTAGAAGCCGTGACCCTTCGGCGTCAGCTCCGCGCACCCGGGCCGGGTGCCGGACGTGGCGACAGGATCGCCCGGAAGGCGATCACCGCGTACGCGATCGCCCCGGCGAAGATCGTCGCGAAGCCGACCCAGTTGTCCCCGGCCAGCAGGATGTCCCCCTCGGTGGTCCCGCCGGCGGCGAGCACCATCACCGCGAACCAGGCGGCCGCCGGCACCGCCACCGCCCACCGGGCCCCCACCGCCCGGATGGCGAACCAGCTGACCAGCACGTTGCCGACCACCGCCAGCAGCACCGACAGGCCGACCAGGTGACCGCCGAGGCGGACCGTGGCGAACTGCAACTCCAGCACCGCGGTGAGCACCGCCGCGACCACCGCGACGGCACCACCGAGGACCCGTACCGTCAGATCCGCCAGCCGGTGCAGCCGGCCCGGTACCGTCGGCGCGGCCGCCGGCACCGGCTGCTCCTGCGTCGCGGACATCGGACCGGACCCACCGGGCCAGGTCACCGCTGCGGCACCTCGGCGACCGGCAGCCCGGCGAACAGGTCGCTCTCCCAGCCGTACGGCCCCTCACCGGGACCGCGTTCGCCGTGGGCGAGGGTGAAGTACTCCATGCCCATGAACTCGCCACCGATGTTGCCGGCCAGCGCGTACAGCCAGGAGTCGGCCGGGATCTGGGTGGCGTGCGCCCGCATCGCGGCCAGCTTCGCCGGGTAGTGGTCGGTGCCATCGACACGGGCGGCGATCTCCGGATCGGGGGTGCCGAACGGCAGGTCGTCGACCTGCTCCACGCCGGCGAACGGATTGTTCGCCGCGCCCCGGAAAGCGTCGATTCCGGCCGCCAGCACGCTCTTCGGCATGGCCGTGAAATAGATCTTGTCGGGAGCGATTCCCTCGGCCGCGGCCAACTCGACCGCCCGCATCGTGACCCGGTGCGCCTGGATGTGGTCCGGGTGGCCGTAGAAGCCGTTGTCGTCGTAGGTGATCACCACCTGGGGGCGGACCTCGCGCACGACCTCCATCAGGTATCCGGCGGCCTCGTCGAGGTCGGCCTGCCAGAACGCCCGCGAATGGTCGTTGGTCGCCAACCCCATCATCCCGGAGTCACGGTAGCGGCCGGCACCGCCGAGGAACCGGTGGTCGGTCACGCCCAGGGCGGCGCAGGCGGCGGCCAGCTCGGCGATCCGCAGGCCGCCGAGCTGATCGGCGGCACCGGCGGCCAGACCGGCGAACTCGGGTACGTGGATCTCACCTTCCTCGCCGAGGGTGCAGGTCACCAGCGTGACGTGGGCACCGGCGGCGGCGTACCGGGCCATCGTGGCACCGGTGCCGATCGTCTCGTCGTCGGGATGGGCGTGCACCAGCAGAAGCCGATGGGCGGCGGCAAGGTTGGTCACTCGGGGAACTTTACGCCGGACGGGCACCTGCGCGAATTACCGGTCTCATGGCGCACCAGCCGGTTCTACGATCCGGGAGTGGAAATTGCGCAATCGACCGTCCGTACCGGTGATTCCGCCCGTGGCGCGCCCCGGGCGGTGACCGTCGGCGCCGACGGCGCCCGCGTCGTGTTCCTGCGTTCCACCGGGCCGCACGACGAGGCCGACAGTCTCTGGGTGCTGGACACCGACAGCGCCGAGGAACGCCGGATCGCCGACCCGACGGTCCTGTCCGCACAGCGCGGTGGCACGACGCAGCGCGGTGCCACCATCGACCGCTACGTCACCGACCCGGCCGCCCGGATCGCCGTGTTCGCCCTCGCCGGCCGGCTGTGGCGGGCCGACCTGGTCGGCGGCGACGTCGTCGAGGTGCCGGTGGTCGGCACCGCCGTCGACGCCCGGCCCGACCCCACCGGCGAACGGATCGCCTACGTGTCCGACAGCGACGCCGCCGACACCGCCACCCGGCCGGCGACGACCGCCCCCGGCAAACTGCGGGTGATCCATCCCGACGGCCGTGACACGCTGCTCGCCGGCGAGGCCGGCGACATCACCTGGGCACTGCCCGACCCGGGCGCCGCCGACTTCGGCCGCGACCGTGGCTACTGGTGGTCGGCGGACGGGCAGACCATCCTCACCGCCCGGGTGGACCGGTCCCGGTTGCCCCGCTGGCGGTACGCCGACCCGGCGCAGCCGCAGCAGCCCGGCCGCACCGCACCGTACCCACTGTGCGGCGGACCGGTCGCCGAGGTGACCCTGCACCTGCTCGACCTCGACGGCGGCTGGGTCGACGTGCACTGGGACCGGGAGACCTACCCGTACCTGGTGTCGGTCGACTGGTCCGACGGCGGCCCACTGATCACCGTGCTGCGCCGGATGCAGCAGCACGGGCTGGTGCTGTCGATCGACCCCCGCACCGGCGAGACCCAGGTGCACGCCGAACTCGCCGACCCGCGCTGGGTCGAGCCGATCCCCGGCACCCCCTGCTACCTGGCCGACGGTCGGGTGCTGGTCGGCGGCGAACTCGCCCACGACGGCTACGACGCCCGCTGCCTGTTCGCCGACGGCACCCTGCTCACCCCGGCCGCGCTGTACGTACGCCGGGTGGTGGGTCGACTGCCCGGCCGGCAGACCAGCCCCGACCTGCTGATCGAGGCCAGCGACGGGGAGCCCAGCGAGCAGCACCTGTACCGGGTCCGCACGGCGGCCTCCTCCGGCGGGTTGGACGCCGCCCGGGTCACCAGCACACCCGGCTGGCACGTCGGCGCGGTCGGCGGCGACGTGCTCGCCGTCGGCTCGGCCGCCCTGGACCAGCACGGCACCCGGTGGACGATCTGGCGCGGCGACACCGAGATCGGCGTACTGCGCAGCCTGGCCGCCCTCGGCCCGACCGCGCCCCGGCCGGCGCTGCAGCGGGTCACCGACCGGCGGCTGCCCGCCGGCGTGCTGTACCCGCAGAGCCACGTCGACGGCCGGCGACTGCCGGTACTGCTCGACCTCGACGGGGGGCCGGGCCGCCAGCAGGTCCGGGCCCGGCGGGCCGACTGGCTGGGCCGGCAGTGGTGGGCCGACGCCGGGTTCGCGGTGGTCGCCGTCGACGGCCGCGGTACGCCCGGAGTCGCCCCGAGTTTCGAGAAGGTGGTGCACCGCAGGCTCGCCGACGTGCTGCTCGCCGACCAGGTCGACGCGCTGACCGCGCTCGCCGACAAGCACCCCGACCTGGACCTGGACCAGGTCGTGGTGCGGGGCACCGGGTTCGGCGGCTGGCTGGCGGGGCTGGCCGTGCTGCGCCGGCCGGACATCTTCCGGGCGGCGGTGGCCCGCGCACCGATCGCCGACTGGGCCCTGCTGCGCGCCGGGTACGCCGAACGCTACCTGGGGGCGCCGGAGACCGACGGCGAGATCTACCCGCACCACAGTCTGGTCGCGGTCGCGGCGGAACCGCTGGTCGGCGGCGACGAACCGCGCCCGCTGCTGCTGGTGCACCCGCTCGACGACGACGACGTCCCGGTGGCGCACACCCTGCGGTTGTCGGCCGCGCTGCTGGCCACCGGCCGGCCGCACACGGTGCTGCCGGTGGCCGCCGGCACCGACCCGGACTCGGCGGCGGTGCGCCGCGCGGAACGGGAGTTCCTCCGGCAGGCGTTGGGATCGATCGGCTGAGCCGATTGTCGAATAGGGTCGACCGATGACCCACTTCGACGTCGCGACGGCAGCCGTGCAGGCCGCCCTCGACGCGGGCGCCCGGTACGCCGACGCCCGGCTGATGCACCGCCGGTACGAGTCGATGACCGCCCGCAACGGCGAGATCGAGGCGCTGGTCCAGCACAGCGACGCCGGGCTCGGTGTGCGGGCACTCGTCGGATCCAGCTGGGGCTTCTACGCCGTACCGGATCCGTCGCCAGCCGCCGCCCGCGCGGCCGGCGGGCGGGCCGCGAAGATCGCCGCCGCCAGCGCCCTGGTCCCGGGGCCGCCGATCGACCTGGTGCCGGCCGGTGCCGGCACCGCCAGCTGGGCCAGCCCGTGCCTGGTCGACCCGCTCGCGGTGCCGTTGTCGGACAAGGGTGACCTGCTGGTGTCGGCCACCGCGACGATGCGGGAGCACGGCGCGGACCTGGCCGAAGGGCTGTACCAGATCTGGGACACCGAGAAGTGGTTCGTCTCCAGTGAGGGCCACCGGATCGACCAGCGGTTTCGCGAGTGCGGGGCCGGGCTCTCGGCGACCGTGATCGGCGACGGCGAGACCCAGCGGCGGTCCTATCCGTCGTACCGGGGCCAGTACGGCACCAGCGGCTGGGAACTGGTCGACAGCCTGGACCTGCCGGCGCACGCCGCCCGGATCGCCCAGGAGGCGCGGGCGCTGCTGACCGCGCCGCCGTGCCCGGCCGGGGAGACCACGCTGATCCTCGGCGGGGAGCAGATGGCGCTGCAGATCCACGAGTCCGTCGGACACGCCATCGAGCTGGACCGGATCCTGGGCTGGGAGGCGGCGTTCGCCGGGACGTCCTGGCTGGACCTGGCCCAGCTGGGCAGCCTGCGGTACGGGTCCGAGCTGATGAACGTCACCATCGACCCGACCATCCCGGGGGCGTTGGGCAGCTTCGGGTTCGACGACGAGGGCAGCCCGGCGGTCAAGCGGGACGCGGTACGCGCCGGCCGGTGGGTCGGCGTACTGGCCGGGCGGGACTCGGCGGCGGTCGCCGGGCTCGACCACGGCGGCAGTGTGCGGGCCGACGGCTGGTCGCGGCTGCCGATGGTGCGGATGACCAACGTCGGCCTGGAACCGGGCCCGCACACCCTGGACGAGATGATCGCGGCGACCGACGACGGCGTACTGATGGACTTCAACCGGTCCTGGTCGATCGACGACAAGCGGCTGAACTTCCAGTTCGGCTGCGAGATCGGCTGGGAGATCAAGAACGGAAAGCTGGGGCGGATGCTGCGCAACCCGACGTACACCGGGATCGGCCCGGTGTTCTGGCGGTCGATGGACATGCTGTCGTCGGAGAGCGTCGCCTGGGGGACGCCGAACTGCGGCAAGGGCCAGCCCGGCCAGGTCGGGCACACCGGGCATCCGGCGGCCCCGGCCCGGTTCACCGACGTCCGGGTGGGGGTGCGCGGATGAGTCTGGACGCGGGGACGACCGGGGTGGCGCTGTCGCCGGCCGAGACCGAACTGGCGGTGCGGGTGGTGGAACTGGTCCGCCGGGCCGCCGGGCCGGAGGCGCAGGCCGAGGCGTACGTCGACCACCGGGCGCTGGCGCTGACCCGGTTCGCCAACTCGTTCATCCATCAGAACGTGGCCGAGGCGACGACCACGGTGTGGCTGCGGCTGCACGTCGACGGTCGGACCGCGATCGGCTCGACGACGCTGACCGGCCCGGACGGACTGGCCGACCTGGTCGAGCGCACCCTGACCGCCGCGCGGCTGTGCCCGCCGGATTCGGCCTGGCCGGGGCTGGCCGGGCCGGCGCCGCTGCACGCCGCCGGCACCTGGGACGAGGCGACCGCCCAGGCCGGGCCGGACCAGCGGGCCGCCCGGGTGCGCGACTTCGTCGCCGCGGCCGACGGCCTGGAATGCGCCGGCTACTGCCGTACCGTGCACCGGTCGACCGGGTTCGCCAATTCTGCCGGGCAGACCGCCGGTGGTCGTACGGCGGAGGCGGCGATGGACGGCATCGCCCGGGTCGACGGGGTCGACGGGGTGGCCCGGTTGGCGGCGGCCCGGCTGGCCGACGTCGACGGCGCGCGGCTCGGCGCGCGGGCGGCGGTCAAGGCGCGGGCCGGGCGGCACCCGGTCGACCTGCCGGCGGGCCGCTACCCGGTGGTGCTCGAACCGACGGCGGTGCTGGATCTGCTGCAGATGCTGGCCCACTACGGTTTCGCCGGCAAGGCGCACCACGAGCGGCGGTCGTTCGTCACCCTCGGCGAGCGGCAGTTCGACCCGGCGATCTCGCTGATCGACGATCCGGCGGTCGGCGGCGGGGTGCCGTTCGACGCCGAGGGCACGCCGACCGACCGTACGGTGCTGGTCGACGCGGGCCGGTCGGTGGCGCTGACCCACGACCGGCGGACCGGGGCGGCGGCCGGGATGGCGTCGACCGGGCACGCGGTGCCGGGCAGCGTGGTCTGGGGGCCGGCGGCCCAGCACCTGCGGCTGGTCCCGGCCGGCCAGGTCGACCAGGGTCCGGCCGGCGACGGTACGGCGGACGCCGCCCCGGTGGTCGGTGCCGGTGCGGCGGACACGGGGCCGGCGGCGGACGGCAGCGCGGCGCTGCTCGGTGGAATGGAGCGCGGCCTGCTGGTCACCGACCTCTGGTACACCCGGGTGCTCGATCCACGCAGCCTGGTGGTGACCGGCCTGACCCGTAACGGAGTGTGGCTGGTGGAGTCGGGTGAGATCGTCGCGGCGGTGGCGAACCTGCGGTTCACCCAGTCCTATCCGGAGGCGCTGGCCCCGGGGGCGGTACGTGGGCTGGGTACGCGGCTGACCCGGCTGCCGGACTCCTGGGACGCCACCTCCTGGCACGCCCCGGCGCTGCACCTGGCCAGTTGGCAGATCACCGGCGGTGCCGCCGGCTGACCATCCGGGTCGCCGGCTGACCGACCGTGCCGCCGGCGACCGTCGGTGTTGACGACATCTCGATCAATAACTTAGGTTAGGCACACCTCACTCTGGTGGGTCCGCGACGGGCGGTGCGGGCTGGTCGACCGCGCCGCCCGTCACCCGTACCAGTGGGTGCCGGACCACCCCGCCGACGGTTGACAACGGCCGATCTGTGACCGACGCCGCTACGGATCCAGTGAGGTTCTGCACATCCGCCCACCCAGCGGCGGGCCGGGCTTTCGTAACCGACGCGATACCGGCGAGACTCCCTTGCGCATACGTCCGTCGGTACGGGGCGTAACGTGTGCACCGGACTGCGCCAGCCGTCGAACGCGCGGCGCGGGATTGGAGCACGCGGTCGCACGGCAATCTGGGCTCTGCCCTGCTCGCCACGGACCGGCCGAAGATATCCGGGTCCGCCTTGGGAAAGTCGGGCCCCGTCAGGGAGACAGGATGACGACTACGGCAACGACGCCGGGGCAGGCGCGGGCGCGCGCCGCCATCGCGGCGAAGACGTTGCGCACCGACCGGTGGTGGCTACCCCCGCTCATCACCGTCATCGGACTCGGTGCCTGGGTCACCTACGCCACTGTCCGTGTTTTCATGCACGACTTCTACTGGGTCGAGGAGCACCACTACCTGACCCCGTTCTACTCACCCTGCGTCACCGAACGCTGCGTACCGGAGGCCGCGCACTTCGGCCGGTTCCTGCCCGGCTGGTGGATCATCCCGGACGCCGCGCTGACCCTGCCGTTCCTGCTGCTGTTCCGGCTGACCTGCTACTACTACCGCAAGGCCTACTACCGGGCGTTCTGGCTCAGCCCGCCGGCCTGCGCGGTGCCGGACGGCCACCAGCGCTACACCGGCGAGACCCGCTTCCCGCTGGTCTTCCAGAACGCGCACCGGTACGCCTTCTACGCCGCCGCGATCATCTCGCTGATCAACACCTGGGACGCGGTACTGGCCTTCGACGGCGAGAACGGCTTCGGCGTCGGCCTGGGCAACGTCATCCTGCTCGGCAACGTGGTCATGCTCTGGGCGTACACGCTGTCCTGCCACTCCTGCCGGCACATCGCCGGTGGCCGGCTCAAGCACTTCTCCAAGCACCCGGTGCGCTACCGGATCTGGACGTTCATCTCCAAGCTCAACGTCCGGCACATGCAGTTGGCCTGGATCACCCTCGGCACCCTGGCGCTGACCGACTTCTACGTGATGGCGCTGTCCGCCGGCTGGTTCAGCGACCTGCGGTTCTTCAACTAAGGGCTTGGACGATATGACTACCCGAATCGAACGACACCACTACGACGTCGTGGTCATCGGCGCCGGCGGCGCCGGGCTGCGGGCGGCGATCGAGTCCCGACTGGCCGGCAAGCGCACCGCGATCATCTCCAAGTCGCTGTTCGGCAAGGCCCACACGGTGATGGCCGAAGGCGGCGCGGCCGCCGCCATGGGCAACGTCAACAGCCGGGACAACTGGCAGGTGCACTTCCGCGACACCATGCGCGGCGGCAAGTTCCTGAACAACTTCCGGATGGCCGAGCTGCACGCCAAGGAGTCACCGCAGCGGATCTGGGAGCTGGAGACGTACGGCGCGCTGTTCGACCGTACGAAGGACGGCAAGATCTCGCAGCGCAACTTCGGCGGCCACGAGTACCCGCGACTGGCCCACGTCGGTGACCGCACCGGCCTGGAGCTGATCCGTACCCTCCAGCAGAAGATCGTCTCGCTGCAGCAGGAGGACAAGCGGGAGTACGGCGTCCACGACGCCCGGATCAAGGTCTTCGCCGAGACCACCATCACCGAACTGATGCTGGAGGACGGTCCGGACGGCCCCCGGGTCGCCGGCGCCTTCGGCTACTACCGGGAGAGCGGCGAGTTCGTCCTGTTCGAGGCGCCGGCCGTGGTGCTGGCCACCGGCGGGGTCGGCAAGTCGTACAAGGTCACCTCGAACTCCTGGGAGTACACCGGTGACGGGCACGCGCTCGCCCTGCGGGCCGGCGCCAACCTGATCAACATGGAGTTCCTGCAGTTCCACCCGACCGGCATGGTCTGGCCGCCGTCGGTCAAGGGCATCCTGGTCACCGAATCGGTCCGGGGCGACGGCGGCGTGCTGCGCAACACCGACGGCAAGCGGTTCATGTTCGACTACGTCCCCGACGTGTTCCGCAAGCAGTACGCGGAGACCGAGGAGGAGGCGGACCGCTGGTACACCGACCCGGACAACAACCGGCGTCCGCCGGAGCTGCTGCCCCGTGACGAGGTCGCCCGGGCGATCAACAGCGAGGTCAAGGCCGGCCGGGGTACGAAGTCCGGCGGCGTCCTGCTGGACATCGCCAGCCGGCTGCCGGCCGAGGAGATCCGTCGCCGGCTGCCCTCGATGTACCACCAGTTCAAGGAGCTGGCCGACGTCGACATCACCAAGCAGCCGATGGAGGTCGGGCCGACCTGCCACTACGTGATGGGTGGCGTCGAGGTCGAACCGGACACTGCGGCGGCCACCGGCCGGGTCAGCGGACTGTTCGCCGCCGGTGAGGTCTCCGGCGGCATGCACGGCTCCAACCGCCTCGGCGGCAACTCCCTGTCCGACCTGCTGGTCTTCGGCAAGCGGGCCGGCGAACACGCGGCGGCGTACGCCGGGAGTCTGGACCGGCGGCCGAAGGTCTCGGCCGAGGAGGTCGAGCACGCCGTCGACCAGGCGCTGGCGCCGCTGTCGCGCGACACCGGGGAGAACCCGTACACCCTGCAGCAGGACCTGCAGGCGGTGATGGGCGACCTGGTCGGCATCATCCGCCGCGAGGGCGAGCTGGCCGATTCCCTGGTCAAGCTGGCCGAGCTGCGGGAACGGGTGACGAAGGTCAGCGCGGCCGGCGGCCGGCGCTACAACCCCGGCTGGCATCTGGCGCTCGACCTGCGCAACATGCTGGTCGTCTCCGAGTGCACCGCCGAGGCGGCGCTGGAGCGCACCGAGTCCCGGGGCGGACACACCCGGGAGGACCACCCGACGATGGCCCCGCAGTGGCGCACGGTCAACCTGGTCTGCTCGCTCGACGGCGAGACGGTCAAGCTGGAACACAAGCCGCTGCCGAAGATGCGCCCCGAGCTGATCAAGCTCTTCGACCGGGCGGAGCTGGCCAAGTACCTGACCGACGAGGAGCTGGCGGAGTTCGACGCGCTGGCGCAGGACGCGCTCGCTGAGGAGGCGGACAACTGATGGGCACGAATCGCCACTTCAGGGTGTGGCGGGGCGACGAGAACGGCGGCGAGCTGCAGGACTACCAGGTCGAGGTGAACGAGGGCGAGGTCGTCCTCGACGTCATCCACCGGCTGCAGGCCACCGAGGCTCCCGACCTGGCCTGCCGGTGGAACTGCAAGGCCGGCAAGTGCGGCTCCTGTTCCATGGAGATCAACGGCATGCCGAAGCTGGGCTGCATGACGCGGATGTCGACGTTCGAGGAGAACGAGACGATCAGCATCACCCCGCTGCGTACCTTCCCGGTGATCCGGGACCTGGTCACCGACGTGTCGTTCAACTACCAGAAGTCGTTGGAGACGCCGGCGTTCAGCCCGCCGGAGGACCTGGCCCCCGGCGAGTACCGGATGCAGCAGGTCGACGTGGAACGCTCACAGGAGTTCCGCAAGTGCATCGAGTGCTTCCTGTGCCAGAACACCTGCCACGTGGTCCGTGACCACGAGGACAACAAGACCGCGTTCTCCGGTCCCCGGGTGTTCATCCGCGCCGCCGAGCTCGACATGCACCCGCTGGACACCAAGACCGACCGCAAGCAGTACGCGCAGGCCTCGCAGGGGCTGGGCTACTGCAACATCACCAAGTGCTGCACCGAGGTCTGCCCGGAGCACATCAAGATCACCGACAACGCGATCATCCCGATGAAGGAGCGCGTCGTCGACCGGCGGTACGATCCACTGGTGTGGCTCGGTAGCAAGATCTTCCGGCGGGGGCAGAACGGCGCGGCGGACAACGGATCAGGGCTCGGTCAGTCCGGCCTCGACCAGCCCGTCGGCACCGTGGCGGCGACCGCGGTGCCGGCCGACGGCGACCACAGCCCGGAAGCGGACGCCGCCCGGGGCGTCAACTGGCACCGGCAGGTCCCCCGTCCGCAGGCCGCGGCGGTGGACGAGAAGGGTCACCTGCCGATCAGCGAGCTGGCCTTCGACAAGCCGGCCGCGCCGTCGCCGTTCGGCGAGGACGTCACCTTCCCGCTGCCGGACAAGTCGCTGAACTACCACCACCCCGACCAGGACCGCTGAACGCGGCCAGCACCCGACGCAGGACCGCTGAACGCGGCCAGCACCCGACGCAGGACCGCTGAACGCGGCTCTGCCGTTCTGATCGACATCGCCCCGGTTGGCGCGCGGAAGCGCCGACCGGGGCGATGTCGCGAGTTGCCAGCAATCCATCGACAGTCGTAGCATCCTCGGCGGAGCCGGGAACGAATCTCGTCGATCGTTTTCCGTCGTGGGCGGTGTCGGGCCGCCGGGCCCACGGCACCAGTCCGCCATGCGGGCTGCCCGCCGAAGGAGCTCCACGGCAATGTGTGCACTCAGGCGCTTCCGCCTGCTTTCGATCATCTTCGCCGCGGTCGTCGCCCTCGGGGTCACCGTCGTCTGGTTCGCACCGGTGGCGGACGCCGGCGAGCTCTGCGGACGGACAGACACGGTCAGCATCGCCGACAAGCGGTACGTGGTGATGAACAACGTCTGGGGAGCCGGCACCCTGCAGTGCCTACGGGTCACCGAGGAGGGCCGGTTCACCGTCAGCCGATCCGAGCACGACAAGCGCACCGGGTCGGCGGCCGCGTACCCGACGATCTACCAGGGCTGCCACTGGGGCAACTGCACGGTCGGCAGCGGGCTGCCGATCAAGGTACGGCAGCTGCGGTCGGCCCGCTCCGACTGGACGTTCGACGCCGCCGACGCCGAGGGCCGGTGGAACGCCACGTACGACCTGTGGTTCCACACGGACGCGAACGCCCACCGCTCGCCGGACGGCGCGGAACTGATGGTCTGGCTGGACCACGACGGCGGTGCCGAACCCGCCGGCACGCTGGTCGCCAGCGACGTCACCCTGGCCGGGGCGACCTGGGACGTCTACCACGCCGACTGGCACTGGAACTACGTCGCGTACGTGCGGACCAGCCCGACCGACCGGGCGGAGGATCTGGAACTGGCGGCCTTCACCCGCGACGCCGTGGGCCGGGGGTACATCGACCGTGACTGGTACCTCACCGGAATCGAGGCGGGCTTCGAAATCTGGCACGGCGGCGCCGGACTCGGCTCCCGGTCGTTCGAGGTCAAGATCAATTACTGAGGCTGACGCAGGTACGGCCCGAGTATGGCGACGATGGGCTGGTCCGCCGGCAGCCAGGTGACCTGGTCGAGTTCGTCGGCGGCCAGCCATCGCAACTCGGCGTGCTCCAGCGCGGTGGGCTGAGCCGACCCGAGCAGGCTGGCCAGGTAGACCCGCAGAACCGACCGACCGTGCCCGAGCACCTGGTCACCGCCGAGCCGCTGCCCGACCGCGACCGCCACGCCCAACTCTTCGTGACACTCCCGGACCAGTGCGTCGATCTCCGACTCACCGGTTTCCACCTTTCCGCCGGGAAATTCCCATTTTCCCGCCGTGCTCGGCGGGTGTGCCCGCGCGCAGGCCAGCACCTGCCCATCGCGGACGATCGCCGCCCCCACCACTACCTGACGCCTTGACTGCCCGGTCCGCACAGCAGACCAGCCTGCCAGATCAATCAGCAATTCGGGTAACCCTGCTGTCTGCACGGACAGTAGATGACGGAAGGGTGGACGTGGACACACCAGCCAGTCAGCGGCCAGACTGGGGGCCACCGACCAAGACACAGGATGGCGACGATTTGGCCACAAGCCGGCAACGACGCCTGGGAGGTGTGGCTTTGCGAGCAATCTGGCCCGGCCGGGTAGGCCGCGACTACCTTAGCGACGCGCTGACCCAGCTGGACGGGTGGACCCAGGACGGCCAGCAGATCCATCGGACCCTGCTGCTCGACGACAGCCAGCACGCCGAGCTGACCGAGCGGATCAAGGTCGCGGCCGACGCCCTGCACCTACGACCGCAGGTACGTCGGGCGGACGGGCACACCCAGATCTGCCTGGGTGATCCGGATGGCGACAAGATCACCGAAGGTGACGTGACGCTCGCCGCCCGGATCGAGGACGCCTACCGTACGATCATCGACGCCGCCTGATCCGACTCCCCTGGCTTGCATCGCGGCCGGTCACAATCAGGGCCGGCTTGTCGATGCGACCTACCCTCGGATCATGGCGAATGTTGCGTACGACCGACGCGAGCAACTACGGCAGATCGAAAGTGGGCTCCTCGACGGCGAGCAGGTGATCGCGGTCTACGACGCGATCGGCACCGGCACCGGCTTCATCGGGCTGACCAACCGCCGCGTGATCATCCAGGACAAGTCCTTCGTCGGCAAGAAGGTCGCCATCACCAGCATCCCGTACTCGAAGATCACCAGCGTCAGCGTGGTGAGCAACAAGTCCTGGGGTGGCTCGTACTTCTCCACCGGCGCCATCGCCATCAACGTCGGCACGCACACCTACGAGGTCGAGTTCCGGGGCGACCAGAAGTCACACCACGTACACAACGTGATCCTGCACTACATCTCGTGACCGGGCCCCATCGGTCGCCAAATGCCCTGGACCAGGGTTGTTACGGTGCCGGTCGTGAAGCGGATCATGCTTGGCGCCACCGCCACCGGACTTGTTCTGACCCTGTTCGCCGCCGGCTGTGGCGACACTGACAGCGACGACGCCGCCGGCCCGTCGCCGGCCGGACCGGCGGGGTCCGCCAGCGCGGCTCGACCCACGTTCGCCGAACGGCTGGCGCTGCTACCGCAGCGACTCGCCGACGACGAGATCGTGCTGCAGATGGCCGATCTCGACCGGGCGGCCGAGCTCGCCGGGCTGGCCCGGCCGACCGACCCCGCCGACGCCGAGGCGGTCCGCGGCTACCTCGCGGCGTTGTCCACCGGCGCGAGCGCCGACGGACCGGCGGAGGTGGCTGCGCTGCTGCCTCAGCAGGCGGTACCGGCCGGGAACCCCGACCTCGCCGGGTTCGCGGCCGAGCTCGGCTGGTCGGTGCTCGACGTCTCCTGGTACGTCGAACACAGCAATCCGCCGAACGTGATGAGCGTGCTCGGCGGCCGCTTCGACAGCGACCGGAAGACCGACGCGATGGGTGAGCCCACCGACGGCGGATGGCAACTCGGCAACGCCGACGGCAGCATCGACCTGGCCGGACGCACCGTCGCCCGACCATTCGGTCAGCCGCTGCACCTGCGGCTGGCCGACGGCAGGCTGACAGTGGCCGGCAACTCCGAGACGGCGACCGCGCTCGACAACGGGGCCGCGTCGTTCGCCGACACGCCGGCCGCAGTCGCACTCGCCGAAGCAATGGACGCCGAGCAGGCGTACTCGGTGTTGTTCCGGGTCGGCGGCGACTACGGCGGCGGGCGGGCCGGGCAGACGCTGCCCGCTGCGTTCGACGGGGTCGCTGGCGGGCTCGCCCACGACGGCGCGCCCGTCATGGTGCTCGCCTATGCCCATGCGGACGCCGACTCCGCGAAGGCCAACGCGGAAGCCTTGGTCACCCTGCTGGAACAGGGCAGCTCCAGCACCGGACAGCCCTGGTCGCAGCGGTTCACCGAGCCCGAGGTACGCCAGGACGGCGACACGGTGGTCGTCCGGCTGCGCCCAGCCGACGGCACGCCGGCGTCGATCGTCTACCAGCTGTTGCAGCGGCAGGAGTCACTGATCACCCACGAGTGACGCCGTCCCTTCCGCCTCGGCCGCCCGCACCCGGAAATGACCCGGCCGCCGACGTGGTTGTATCTGCCCAGCCCCGACCGGCCTGCCCGTCCCCCCGCGTGGGTGTCCTGGCGGACCGGTACTGCGGTAGAGCAGTATTCCTGTGAGGAATAATTATTCCTCTGAGGTATATCGTCCGGACGGGTGTCCCTGTCCGGTGCCGTCACGGTCGGTGACGTGGCGGACCGCGAGGCCACTGCGGGGAATGACCGGCCGGCCCACGTGGTTGGACATGGTCGCGACGCACGGAAGGCCAGCCCCGAGCGGGCGAGCAGCCGCCGCCGCGTCCCCGTACCACCCGGACGACCGTTTACCGCACACCCCACACGACCGCCCGCCCCGGCACGCTTCCCGGGGCCCGGGTGGCGGGTGTGCCCCCTCGGAAAACGGAAGGTGGACCCCCCATGACCACGATCATCACCCGCACCCTGCGCACCACCGCTCTGGGCATCGCCGGTCTCACCCTCGCCGGCGGCGCGATCGCCGGCCCCGCCCTGGCCGCCGACCACGCCCCCACCGCCCTCGCCGCACCCGTGTCCGCCGCAGCCGCGAGCGACAGCGGCAGTGTCGACACCGCCAAGCTCATCCCGCACGGCGTGCAGGGCGAACAGTCCCGCATCGACCTGAGCAGCGAGCAGACCGACAACGTCAAGGGCATCATCGCCGCCACGAAGAAGGCGGGCATGGACGAGCGGGCCGCCGTGGTCGCGATCGCCACCGCGCTGCAGGAGTCGAAGCTGGAGAACCTCGGCCACCTGGGTGACCGTAACGACCACGACTCGCAGGGCCTGTTCCAGCAGCGGCCGTCGTCCGGCTGGGGCACCGTCGAGCAGATCACCGACGTCGAATACTCCACCACCGCGTTCCTCAACGGGCTGAAGGCCGTCGACGGCTGGCAGGACATGCCGCTGACCCAGGCCGCGCAGACCGTGCAGGTGTCGGCGTACCCGGACCACTACGCCCAGTGGGAGACCCAGGCCGCCGAACTCATCGCCCAGCACTGGAACAGCTGACCCGGCCCCAACTGACCGCAGCAGCCTGACCCCAGCACAACGACCGAAGGGCCGGACCCCGTACCCGGGGTCCGGCCCTTCGACGCATTCCTGACTCAGGACTGCCTATCCGGGGTGACGAATGTGCCGCGCCCGGTGAAGGTGACCACTCGGCCTTCCTCGCGCAACGCGTCGAGTGCAGCCCGCACGGTGCCGCGCGCCACGCCGTACGTCTGCGCCAGCGTCACCTCGCCAGGCAGCTTGTGCCCAGGCGGCCACTCGCCGCTGTCGATCCTCGCCTTCAGGGCGTCGGTCACCTGCTCGGCAAACGAACGCGGCGACCAAGGGTCGATCATTCCAACAGGCTGCCACCTGTCCAGCCGAGCCGTTCTGTCTATCTCGTTCACTCTATGGACAGGGTGGACAGGTTCAACTAGTGTCGGATTCACGAAGACAGAGCGGCCCTCGGCTCGCGTGGTAGCGCTCGCCGAGGGCCTTGACGCGAAACGAGGTCGCGCCCGTGAACATTCTGCCCGAGACGCCGTCGCCCGGCGGCCAGCCCGAGACTTCACCCACGCCGCGAGCCCCCAAGCGAAGCACGCGCGGCGATGTGACGACCCCTCAGGAGCCGGGGATCCTGGTGGTCGGGCCGAGAGTGCTGCCGGAGCACGGGACGGTCCAGATCTGGGCCGACTCCGGCGAAGGCGCCAAGGCCCTCTACCGACTGAGGCGCAGCTCTACAGCCTGATAACCCGGACCCGCCGCCCGCACAACTTGGTCATGTCGTCGACATCCGATGTCAGAACGACCACAGGCGCAGGAAGTCGAAGCGCCACCTCGGCGACCATGGCATCGATGGCGTACTTGTGCCCGTGCAGCCCCGCCGCCTTCAACAACTCCACGCTACGGCAGGCGCTTTCCTTTGTCACCGCCTCCACTCGGACCCGGGACAGCAGCCAGCCCAGCCGCGCAATGTCTACCTTGGAGTGCGAAACCTCAATGGTCGTGGCAGCCGAGACGGCAAGGTCTGCCCCGTCACGCTCGGCCTGCTCCAGCAGGCGCATCACCTTGCGATCCCGATCGATCCAGCCGGCGAGACCTTGCGAGTCGAGCACGAGTGACTCGAGGCTCACGCCGCGCGCTCCGTCTCCCCGGTCCCGTGCAGGAGCGTTCGCGCCTCGGCCATCTCCTGGTCGGTGAACGCCCCGAATTCAGCCTGATAGCCGTCCAACTCCTCACGAAGGAGCCTTCGCCGCTCGGCCCGCTCGGCCAGCTCGGTCAGGTAGCCGGAGACGTTGTCGGTGTGCGTCTTCATGCTCTCCAGCAACTCTGCCGGCAGCGTGATCGTGACCTTCTTCGTCCTCGCCATCCCGCGACCATACCATGGTATTACCGCATACTGGAGCACGCATGGCTCCGACTACCGATGTTGCGGTGAAGAACATGACCGCAGTGCCCGAGTGGATGCGACCGCCCTGCCCCGAGGGGAGGTACGCCGATGACCTCGACAAGCTCGCCGAGGCGCCTCGTCACACCGAACTGATCGATGGAGCACTCGTCTTCATGGTGTCCCCCCAGCGGGTCTGGCACGCACGTATCGTCACCGCGCTGGTGAACAGTTTGACCGACCAGGCACCGCCGGGCGTCGAGGTCGACCGGGAGATCACGATCCGACTCGACAGATGGAACCGCCCGGAGCCCGACCTGGTGGCCGCAGCGGCGGCCTACGATCCGTTCCGGACCTACTACACGTCCGAGGAGACTCTGCTGGTCGTGGAGGTGACCGGTGCGGGCACCCGCCCCGGGATCAGACGTTGAAGCGGAACTCGACGACGTCGCCGTCCTGCATGACGTACTCCTTGCCTTCGATCCGGACCTTGCCGGCCGCCTTCGCCGCCGCCATGGTCCCGGCCGCGACCAGATCGTCGAACGAGACGATCTCGGCCTTGATGAAGCCGCGCTGGAAGTCCGAGTGGATCACCCCGGCGGCCTCCGGCGCGGTCGCCCCGACCGGGATGGTCCAGGCCCGTGCCTCCTTCGGCCCGGCGGTGAGGTACGTCTGCAGCCCCAGGGTGCGGAAACCGACCCGGATCAGCTGGTGGAGCCCCGGCTCGCTCTGCCCGATCGACTCCAGCAGCTCCAGCGCCTCGTCGTCGGGCAGGTCGATCAGCTCGGACTCGATCTTGGCGTCCATGAAGACCGCCTCGGCCGGGGCGACCAGGGCCCGCAGCTCGTCGAGGAGCGCGGCGTTGCCCAGCTCGTCCTCGTCGACGTTGAAGACGTACAGGAACGGCTTGGTGGTCAGCAGGTGCAGCTCGCGCAGCTCGGCGACGTCGATGCCGGCGGCGGTCGCCCCCGCGTACAGCGTGGTGCCGCCGTCGAGCAGCTCGGCGGCGGCCTTCGCCGCGGTGTGGATCGCCACCCGGTCCTTGCGCAGCCGGGCTTCCTTCTCCAGCCGGGGCAGCGCCTTCTCCAACGTCTGCAGATCGGCCAGGATCAGCTCGGTGTTGATCGTCTCGATGTCGTCACCCGGCGACACCTTGCCGTCGACGTGCACCACGTTGGGGTCGGCGAACACCCGCACCACCTGGCAGATCGCCGAGGCGTCACGGATGTTCGCCAGGAAGGCGTTGCCCCGGCCCTGCCCCTTGGACGCGCCCCGCACCAGGCCCGCGATGTCGACGAACGACACCGGCGCCGGGATGATCTTCTGCGAGCCGAAGATCTCCGCGAGCTTGTCCAGCCGCCCGTCCGGCAGCCCCACCACGCCGACGTTCGGCTCGATCGTGGCGAACGGGTAGTTCGCCGCGAGAACGTCGTTCTTGGTGAGCGCGTTGAACAGGGTGCTCTTGCCGACGTTGGGCAGGCCGACGATGCCGATGGTGAGACTCACGTCGGTCGAGTCTACGCAGCGCCCAGCGGCGGGTCAGGCGCAGGCGGCCTTGAGCTTGTCGGTCGCCTCGGTCAGCAGCCCGGTCACCTGACCCATCGGGGTGTTGTCGTCCGGGTCGTTGATCTGGGCGACGACATCGGCGGCCTCGGTCAGCGCCTGCTGTACGTCGGCGTCGACCGGGTCGACGGCGAGCGACTGCAGCATCCCGGTCCAGCCGGCGAGCTTGCTCCGGAACTCGGACTCGGCGGTCTCCGGCGCCGACCCGCCCTCGACCGCTGCGGCGATCAGCTTGTCGAAGTCGTCCTCGATGTTCGCGGTGTTCGCCTCGCTGGCCGGCACCGCCATGTCGCACGCCGCCTTCGTGGCCACGGCGGCCTCGTCGTCGGCGGAGCCGGCCGGTTGCGCGTCGGCCGGGGCGCTGGCCGACGGCTGGGGGCTCGGGTCAGCTGCGGCGTCGGTGTCGGTGTCCGCGCCGCCGCAGCCGGCCAGGGTGAGTGCCAGCGCCGTGGTGACGGCGGCGGTGATCAGGGTACGTCGCATCGTGATCCGTCCAATGGGGGTGAGCAAACTGGAGCAGGCTACCCAACGCCCGCACCCGCCCCAGGTCAACCCCTCCCACCCTCACTGGCAGACGGCACCCAGCTTCTCCGGTACGGCCGTGACCGCAGCGATCTGCTCGTCGGTGAACGGGGTCTCCCCCACTTCGGTCGCCGCTTCGATCGCGGTGGTGCTCTCCGCCAGCACGGTCCGCAGCTCCTCGTCGACCGGACCGGTCGCCAGCGAGGTCAGCGTCGCCGACCAGGCCCGCATCTGCGCCTCGAAGTCCTCTGCCGACACCTGCGTCGCGACACTGGCGTCCTCGGGGAAGAGCAGCTTGGCGTCCCGCTCGAACCCGGTCGCGAAGTCGTTGCTCATCGAGACCGCCTGGTTGCAGGCGGCGTTGGTGGCGGCCAGGATGTCGGCCTCGCTGGCGGTGGTGTTGGCGGGGGGCGGCGACGCGGAGTTCGTCGGCGGTTCGGTGCCGCAGGCGGCAAGGCTCAACAGCAGGGCCGAGCCGAGGGCGACGCTGGCCAGTAGGTGACGCATGGGATCTACCGACTCCTTGATCGAGGTGGGGCGAACCGCACCAGCTTATCGATCGATCCCGACATCCACCCGATCAGGTCGATCGAGATCAGCGGATGCCTCGGGTGGCGTACCGGTCAGCTGGTGAACCGGGTCGACACCCGGCGGGCCAGCAGCGTCGCACCGACGACGGTCACCGTCGCGCCGAGCGCGGCGTACCCGCAGGCGGGCCAGTAGGCTCCGGCCGCGCCGGCCTGCTGGGTCAGGCTGACCGCCGCCGGTGGCAGCAGCGCCACCGGCCAGGACGCCGCCGCCGGCCACTGTGCGGGCACCGGCAGCCAGGGCAGCGCGGCAAGGACCATCACCGCGCCACCGAACAGCTTCAGCAGGGCCAGCCCGTGCACCTTGTTCGCCGCGTACCCGGTGACCGCCAGCAGCACGAGCACCGCCTGGCCGGCGGCGACCAGCACCGCCGGGACCAGCCAGCGCGGGTCCGCGTCGGCCAACCCGCTGAGCGGTACGGCGATCAACAGGCCGACCGTCGTCAGCGCGGCGGTGACCCCGACCCGGTAGCCGAGGTAACGCTGCAGAGTCACCGGGGTGACCCGGATCAGCAGCAGCCGTCGTTCGTCGACGTCGTCGAGCAGCAGCAGCGCCCCGACCATCCCGCCGATCACCGGTACGTGGGCGAGCACCAGCAGGGCCAGCAGCAGGTCGCGGTGCGCGGCGAGGTCCACGCCGTACCGCTGGTCGACGAAGGCGGTCGCCGACGGCACCCCGAACCGCAGCGCCACCGCGAGCAGCAGCGGGGCGCAGAGCAGGACGGCCAGCAGCCGGTCCGCGCCGAGCGCCCGCAGGTCGACCCGCAGCAGCGCGGGCAGCCAGCCCACCGGCCACCCCGACCGGGGCACCGGCCGCGCCGCCGGCCGGGCGGGGGTCACCGCCGATCGCCGGGCGGCGTCCGGGGCGGCGAAGACCCGGTCGAACCGCCGGAGGGCGAGCAGTGTCGCCCCGACGATCCACCCGGCGGCGTACCCGGTCGACGCCCCGACCTGCCACCAGCTGACGGCCGCCGTCCCGGCGAGCCCGGCCCGGATCAGCTCGGCGGTGCCGGTGGTCGGCACCAGTTGGCCGACGGGATGGTCGAGCAGTCCGGTCAGGTACGCCAGTGGCACGGCGAGACCCGGCAGCAGCACCAGCGGCGCGGCGGTCAGGTATCCGGCGACTGTCGGCTGCCGCAGCACCAGCAGCAGCGACGCGAGGAGGATCAACAGCGCGGTCAGCGCCACTCCGAGCAACGCCAGGCCGGCTGCGGCGACGGTCGACCACGTACCGCCGTCCCGGCCGACGACGACGGCGATCGGCACCGCCGCGACCACCGACAACCCGGTCAGTACGCCGAGTTTCGCCCCGACCTGCTCGCCGGCGCGCAACGGTGTGACCCGCAGCGCGGCCAGTGCTCCCTCGGCGCGTTCGGTGATCAGCAGCAGCGCGATGAAGAAGGCACCGAAAGCGGCGGTGTCGACGAACAGCAGGACCGGGCCCAGGGTCCGGGCCGCCGGGGCCGGTACGGCGAGCAGCGGCACCGTCCACCCGAGGGCGAAGACCGCCGCGACCGCGACGATCCGGTAGCGCCACTCGACACGTACCTCCAGTGCCACGGCGGTGGCCAGCCGTCGCAGGCTGCGGCGTGCAGCGGCGGCGCGGCGGCGCGACCGGTTCACGGCGGTGGGCCGGCGGCGTCACCGGTCGGCGCGGGCGCACCGGCGGCGGTGACCGCGACGAAGACCTGTTCGAAGGTGGCTTCCCGGGTGTGCATGGTCTCGATCCGGCCGGCCCGCAGCAGCGCGGCGAAGTCGCCGTCGGCACCGAGGGTGGCCAGGTCGTACTCCCGCCGGGCCAGGGTCCCGTCGGCGCGGTACTCGACCAGTACGGTCGACCGGCCGTGGCGCAGCCGGTGCCCGCGCGGGGTGTCCACGGCGACGACCCGGCCGTCGACGACGAACGCCACCCGGTCGCAGACGCTTTCGGCGGTGGTCATGTCGTGGGTGGTCAGCAGGACGGTGCGGCCCTGCGCCGCCTGCCGGCGGATCAGCTGCCGGACCGCGCCGGCGTGCACCGGGTCCAGCCCGGAGGTGGGCTCGTCGAGGAAGAGCACCTCCGGTCGGTGGATCAGCGCCCGCGCCAGGTTGAGCCGCAGCTGCATGCCCTTGGAGAAGCCGGCGACGGGCCGGTCGGCGTCGGCGGCGAGATCCACCTGGTCGAGCAGCACGTCGGGTGGTTCGGTCGGCGACCGGTACAGGCCGGCGACCGCCCGCAGGTTCTCCCGGGCGGTCAGCCGGGCGAAGTGCGCGGGTAGTTCGAAGCTGACGCCGACCCGCTCGTACAGCTCGGGCCCCCAGCTGTGCAGCGGCCGGCCGAGCAGCTCGGCCCGGCCCTGGTAGTCGCGCAGCAGCCCGGTCAGCACCCGGGCGGTGGTCGACTTGCCGGCCCCGTTGGGCCCCAGCAGGCCGAAGACCTCGCCGGCGGCGACGCTGAACGAGACGCCGTCGACGGCGTACCGGGGTGAGTCGCGGTAGCGCACCCGCAGCTGGTCCACCACGATCGCGGACGGTGGGCTGGCAGCGGGCGGGGACGCGGGCACGGCGGCCTCCCCGGGACGGCCGGACGGTGAGCATCGTCATGTTACCTAACAGTTTCAAGTGATCTACCGTCTGTGCAGATGGCTGCCGGCATCGTCCGGCACCGGCCGGCCTGGTGGGCGGCGACGGGGAGGCGGGGAACGTGGTGACGGACAGGTCGACTGTCGTGGCGCGGCCGACGGTCGAGCGGGCCCGGATCGCGGTCGGTGTCGCGTTCGGGGTCAGCGGCCTGGCTTTCGCGTCCTGGATTTCCCGTACGCCGGCCATCCGCGACGCGCTCGAGCTGACCAACGCCCAGTTCGGCCTGCTGCTGCTGTGCATGTCGGCGGGGGCGGTCAGCGCGCTGCCGCTGTCCGGGCCGCTGGTGCACGCCATCGGGCCGCGTCGCACCGTGCTGCTCGGCACCTCGGCGGTGACCGTCGGGATGCTCGCCGTCGCGCTCGGTGTGGCGATCGGGTCGTCGCCGCTGGCCGGCGCCGGTCTGTTCCTCACCGGCACCGGGGTGAGCAGCTGGGACGTGGCGATGAACGTGGAAGGCGCCGACGTCGAGCGCCGACTCGGTCGGCCGCTGATGCCCCGCTTCCACGCCGGCTTCAGCCTGGGTACGGTCTCCGGCGCGCTCGCCGGGGCCGGCTGCGCCTGGCTCGGCGTACCGGTGGACTGGCAGCTGGCCGCCACCGCGCTGCTGGCGATCGTCGCGGTCGCCGCCGCCGTCCGGATGTTCCTGCCGGTGCCGGCCCGGGTGCCCGGTGAGTCCGCGCCCCGGTCAGGGGTGCTGCGGGCCTGGGCGGAGCCGCGCACCCTGCTGATCGGTCTGGTGGTGCTGGCGTTCGCGTTCACCGAAGGGGTGGCCAACGACTGGTTGACGCTGGCGGTCGTCGACGGCTACCGGGTGGGCGACGCGGTCGGCGCGGTCGCGTTCGGGGTCTTCGTCGCGGCGATGACCGGTGCCCGGATGGTCGGCGGCACCGCCCTGGCCCGCTGGGGCCGGGTGCCGGTGCTGCGCGCCACCGCCGTGCTGGCCGTCGTCGGGTTGACGTCGGTGGTGTTCGGCCCGTCGCTGCCGTGGGCGATGGTCGGGGCGCTGCTGTGGGGCGCGGGCGCGTCGCTCGGCTTCCCGGTCGGGATGAGCGCGGCCGCCGACCAGGCCGACCGGGCGGCGGTACGGGTGTCGGTGGTCAGTTCGATCGGCTACACCGCGTTCCTTGCCGGCCCGCCGCTGGTGGGTTTCCTGGCCGAGCAGGTCGGCATCCTGCGGTCGTTGCTGGTGGTGCTCGGCGCGTTGCTGATCGGTCTGCTGGTGGCCGGCGCGGCCCGTCCGCTGCCCGACGGCGACGGCGACGGGGCCGAGAACGGGGACGGTGCCGAGAACGGTGCCGGGGCCGGGGCCGGGAGGTAAGGTCCGATTCCCGCCAGCCGCAGCGTCGGCGCGGCAGGCAGGATTCGACCCATGGAGCTCGACTTCGAGCGGTGCTACCGGGCGGTGGACAGCCGCGACCAACGCTTCGACGGCTGGTTCTACACCGGCGTGACCTCGACCGGCATCTACTGCCGGCCGTCGTGTCCGGCGGTCACCCCGAAACGGGTCAACGTCCGGTTCTTCGTCTCGGCGGCGGCCGCGCAACAGGCCGGGCTGCGCGCCTGTCGCCGCTGCCACCCGGACGCCACACCGGGCTCGCCGGACTGGGACCTGCGGGCCGACCTGGTGGGGCGGGCGATGCGACTGATCCGCGACGGGGTGGTGGACCGCGACGGGGTGTCCGGACTGGCCCGGCGGCTCGGCTACACCGAACGGCACCTCAACCGGGTGCTGACCGACCAGCTCGGCGCCGGCCCGTTGGCACTGGCCCGGGCCCAGCGGGCGCAGACCGCCCGGATCCTCATCGAGCGGACCGCGCTGACCGTCACGGACATCGCGTTCGCCGCCGGGTTCGGCAGCGTACGCCAGTTCAACGACACGTTCCGGACGGTGTACGGGCTCGCGCCGACGGTGCTGCGGGGCCGGGTCCGCGCCGCCGGGACCGGCCCGGACCGGGCCGGTGACGCCGACACGCTCGGGG
The DNA here is from genome assembly GCF_049179175.1 of Solwaraspora sp. WMMA2101. Lineage (NCBI taxonomy): Bacteria > Bacillati > Actinomycetota > Actinomycetes > Micromonosporales > Micromonosporaceae > Solwaraspora > Solwaraspora sp. WMMA2101. Next base: position 1,998,779 of record NZ_JBMHMA010000006.1, read on the forward strand.
CGATCACGGTCCGGTTGGCGTTCCGCCAGCCGATGCCGACCGACGCCGTACTGGATTTCCTGGCGGCGCGGGCGGTGCCCGGCGTGGAGGCGGCCTGCGACTCGGCGTACCGCCGGGCGTTGCGGCTGCCGCACGGACCCGGCACCGTCGCGGTGACCCCGCACGCCGACCACTTCGCCGCGACGTTCCGCCTGGCCGACCTGCGCGACCTGGCCCCCGCGGTGGCTCGCTGCCGGGCGTTGTTCGACCTGGACGCCGACCCGGTGGCGGTGGACGCGACGCTCGGCGCGGAGCCGGCGTTCGCGCCGGTCGTCGCCGCCACGCCAGGGATGCGGGTGCCGGGCACGGTCGACGGCTTCGAACTGGCGGTCCGGGCGGTCGTCGGCCAGCAGATCTCGGTCGCCGCCGCCCGCCGGGTCCTCGCCCGGCTCTGCGCGGCGGCCGCCGGCGACCCGACGGCACCCGACGGCGACGACCCGACGGCACCCGACGGCGACAGACAGCCGGTCGCCGACGAGCTGGTGCCGTTCCCGTCGCCGACCGAACTGCTGGAACTGCCCGACGCGGCGTTCGCGATGCCGGCGGCGCGGCGGGCGACGCTGCGTACGCTGGCTGTCGCCGTCGCCGACGGCACCGTCGAGCTCGACCCCGGCGCCGACCGGGCCGAGCTGGTCGACCGGCTCGGCGCGCTGCCCGGAATCGGGCCCTGGACGACCGGGTACGTGGCGATGCGGGCGCTGGCCGACCCCGACGTCCTGCTCGGCACCGACCTGGGCGTGCGCCACGGCGCCCGGCTGCTCGACCTGCCCACCGCGGTGTCCGGGCTGACCACGCACGCCACCCGATGGCGGCCGTGGCGGTCGTACGCGACGTTGCGCCTGTGGCAGTCTGTCACTATCCACAATCGATTGGCGCTGGTCGGCGCCGGAAGGAATCCCTGATGCTACCTGTCACCCTGGACGCGGCGGCGGTGCCGACGCCGGTCGGCCCGTTCACCCTGGTCGTCGACGCCGACGGTGCGGTCCGGGCCGGCGGTTTCACCGACGGCACCGGGCCGCTGCTGCCGCTGATCACCCCGGTCGTCCGGGCGTCGGTGCGCGAGCGGGCCGAGCTGGGGGCGGTCACCGCCGCGGTCCGGTCCTATCTGGCCGGTGAGCTGACCGCCCTCGACACCCTGCCGGTCCGGCAGTACAGCGGCGAGTTCCTCAACGACGCCTGGTCGGTGCTGCGGGAGGTCAAGGCGGGCCAGCCGGTGACCTACCGCGAGTTCGCCACGTTGGCCGGTCGACCGGCGGCGATCCGCGCGGCGGCGAACGCCTGCGGTCGCAACGCGGTCGCCCTGATCGTGCCCTGCCACCGGGTGTTGCGCAGCGACGGTTCACTGGGCGGCTACCGATGGGGGTTGTCGATCAAGAAATGGTTGCTCGATCATGAGCGAGAGGTGACCGATCGGGGGCAGTGAAGAAACGCCGGTACCGGCTACCGTCTTATTGTGGACGACGCACTCGATCGATCATCGCGACCCCGACCCGCCGTCCACAATCTCTGGCGGCTCCGCCGCTACCTGCGTCCGTACCTCGGCCAGCTCGGCTGGCTGCTCGGTGCCGCCGCCGCCGCGACCGCCGCCGGCATCGCCATTCCGCTGGTCATCGCGGGAGTGGTGGACGGTCCGGTGGCGGCCGGCGAGCCCACCGGGCTGTTGCTCCTCGGTGGACTCGCGCTGCTGCTCGGCGTGGTCGAGGCGGCGCTGATCTTCATCCGGCGGTGGACGCAGAGCGCGTCGTCGATCGGGATGGAAAGCACCATCCGCGACGACATCTACGCCCACCTGCAACGGCTCCCGGTCGCCTTTCACGATCAATGGCAGTCCGGGCAGTTGTTGTCCCGTGCCACCAGCGATCTGTCAGTAATCCGTCGATTCCTTTCCTTCGGGTTGCTCTTTCTGCTACTCAACACGGCGACGTATGTCACCGTCGTCGCGCTGCTGCTGCACCTGCACTGGCCGTTGGGGCTGGTCGTGGCGGCCAGCGCCGTCCCGCTGTATCTGTTCAGCCGCCACTTCACCCGGGCGTACCTGCGGATCTCCCGCCGGCTGCAGGATCAACAGGGCGACCTGGCCACCCTGGTGGAGGAGTCCGCGCAGGGGCTGCGGACCATCACCTCGCTGGGCCGGGGGCCGTTGCTGACCGAACGGTTCGCCCACCGGGCCCGCGCCCTGCACGACACCGCGGTCGGCAAGGGGCGGCTGCTCGCCCGCGCCTCCGCCCGCTACGACCTGGTGCCGAACATGGCCCTCGCCGTGGTGCTGGTCGCCGGTGCCGCCGCCGTCGTGTACGAGCAACTCACCATCGGGCAGCTGGTCGCGTTCGTGACGTTGCAGCTGATGCTCGTCTGGCCGATCCGGTCGCTCGGCTGGATCATCGCCCAGGCGCAGGAGGCGATGACCGCCGCCGACCGGATCCACGAGGTGCTGGACACCCCACCGACGATCACCGACCGGCCCGGCGCCACCGGGATCCGGGTCGACGAGGTCCGCGGCGAGCTGCGCTTCGAGGCAGTGACCTTCGGCTACCCGGGCGCGCGGGCGCCGGTGCTGCGCGGCGTCGACCTGACCGTACGCCCGGGTGAGACGCTGGCCATCGCGGGCCTGACCGGCTGCGGCAAGACCAGCCTGGTCTCCCTGGTGCCCCGGCTGTACGACGTGACCGGCGGACGGATCACCCTGGACGGGCACGACCTGCGTGACCTGCGCCTGGACGAGCTGCGCCGCTGCGTCGGCGTCGCCTTCGAGGACCCGACGTTGTTCTCGATGTCGGTCCGGGAGAACCTGACCCTCGGCCGCCCCGACGCCACCGACGCCGAAGTGCGCGCGGCGCTACGCCTGGCCCAGGCCGACTTCGTCGACGACCTGCCGTGGGGGTTACGCACCCGCATCGGCGAGCAGGGGCTGTCACTGTCCGGCGGGCAACGGCAGCGGCTGGCGCTGGCCCGCGCGGTGCTCGGCCGTCCCCGGGTGCTGGTCCTCGACGATCCGTTGTCGGCGTTGGACGTGCACACCGAGGCGCTGGTGGAGAAGGCGCTGCGCCGGGTGCTCGCCGGCACCACCGCCCTGCTGGTCGTCCACCGTCCATCCACAGTGGCACTCGCCGACCGGGTCGCGCTGCTGGCGGAGGGGCGGATCGTGGCGGTCGGCACCCACACCGAGCTGCTCGCCACCGTGCCCGCGTACCGGGCGGTGCTCTCCGCCGACGGACACGGCCTCGTCAGGTCAGCGTGACCAGCGGCAACGGCACCGTCGGAGGGCAGCCGGACTGGCGGGGGGTGGCCGACGACCGGATGGACCACCTGAGCGGGTCCGACCAGGCTGCCGGTGGCGACCCGGCCCGGCTACGGGCCCGCAGCCGCGCCCTGCTCGGCTCGTTGACCCGGCCGCACCGACGGATGATCGGCGTCGCGGTCGCCCTGCTGCTGCTGCAGAACGCCGCCGCGATGGCGGGACCGTACCTGGTCATGGTCGGCATCGACCAGGCCATCCCGCTGCTGCGCGACGACGGCACGGTCGGCCCGCTGGCCGCGGTCGGCCTCGCCTTCCTGGCCGCGACGATCGCCGAGTACGCCGGCAAGCGCACCTTTCTCATCCTGTCGGCCCGGATCGGGCAGGCGATCCTGCTCGAGCTGCGCCAGCGGGTGTACCGGCACTTTCTGCGGCTGTCGGTCGACTTCCACGAGCGGTACACCTCCGGCCGGGTGGTCGCCCGGCTGACCAGCGACATGGACTCGATCGCCGAACTCGTCGAAGGCGGCATCGACGACCTGGTGCTGGCCGGGCTCTCGGTGGTCTCGGTGGCCGGCATCCTGCTGTGGCTGGACACGCCGCTGGCGGTGGTGACGCTACTGGCGTTCCCGTTCCTGCTGTGGATCTCGGTCTGGTTCGCCCGCGCCTCCACCGTGGCCTACCGGCGGACCCGGGAGGCCGTCGCCCTGCTGATCGTCCACTTCGTCGAGTCGCTGGGCGGCGTACGGGCGGTGCACGCGTTCGGCCGCGAGGCCCGCAACCAGGAGATCTTCACCGAGGTCAACGACGGCTTCCGATCGGCCAACCTGCGGGCGTTCCGGCTGATCGCGATCTACTCGCCGGCGTTGAAGGGGATCGGCAACGTCGCGGTCGCCATCGTGCTCACCTACGGCGGCTGGCAGGTGCTGCAGGGCGAGACCGAGATCGGAGTACTCGCCGCGTTCCTGTTGTATCTGCGCCGGTTCTTCGAACCGATGCAGGAGCTCAGCCAGTTCTACAACTCGCTGCAGTCGGCCACCGCCGCACTGGAGAAGTTGTCCGGGGTCCTCGACGAGCGACCCGAGGTGCCCGAACCGGCCCGCCCGCGACCGCTGCCGGTGCCGGTACGGGGCACGGTCGCGCTGCACGCGGTCACCTTCGGCTACCGGCCGGACCGGCTGGTGCTGCCAGAGCTGACCGTACGGATCCCGGCAGGGCAGACGGTCGCCCTGGTCGGGGCGACCGGGGCCGGCAAGTCGACGATCGCGAAGCTGGTGGCCCGACTCTACGACCCGCAGTCCGGCGCGGTCACCCTCGACGGCGTCGACCTGCGCGACGTCGCCGGGTCCGACCTGCGCCGCCACGTGATCATGGTGACCCAGGAGAACCATCTCTTCGCCGGCAGCGTGGCGGACAACATCCGGTTCGGCCGGCCGGACGCCACCGACGCCGAGATCGAGGCCGCCGCGCGGGCGATCGGCGCGCACGAGTTCATCGTCGAACTGCCCGACGGCTACGCCACCGACGTGCACCGTCGCGGTGGGCGGCTCTCCGCCGGGCAGCGGCAGCTGGTCGCGTTCGCCCGCGCGATGCTCGCCGACCCGGCGGTGCTGATTCTCGACGAGGCGACCTCGTCGTTGGACGTACCGACCGAGCGGCTGGTGCAGCGGGCGTTGCAGACGATGCTGACCGGTGGTCCCGCCGGGCGGGGGCGGACCGCGCTGGTCATCGCCCACCGGCTGTCCACCGTGCAGATCGCCGACCGGGTGCTGGTCCTCGACGGCGGTCGGATCGTCGAGGACGGGGCACCGGCCGACCTGGTCGCCGCCGGCGGCCGGTACGCCACCCTGCACGACCAGTGGCGCGACAGCCTCAGCTGAGGCACGACCAGGCGCGACAGCCTCAGCTGAGCTTCACCGCCTGCAGCGTGTAGCTCAGCGGCAGCCGCTGCGGGCGTTCGGTCAGCCGCCACTCGCCGTCGTCGCCCCTGGTCATCCGGCCGGGCAGCGCGTTCCACGGCACACTGTCGTGCTCGACCAGGTCGGTCACCCGCAGCCCGGCAGCGGTCAGTGCGGTGAAGATCTCCCCGATGCCGTGGTTCCACGAGTGCGTCAGGTTGTGGGTGAAGTTGGCGTCGGTGTCGACGTAGGTGCCGGCCTCGTCCCACACCAGCGGCTGCTCCGTCTCGAAGTACGGCAGGTCCAGCACCAGCAGCCCGTCCGGACGGGTCTCGTCGATCGCCCACAGCGCCGGATGCCCCTCGCGCAGGAACAGCCGGCCACCCGGTCGCAGCAGGCCGGCCACCGTCTCGGCCCAGCGGCGCGCGCTGGGCAGCCAGCAGAGCGCCCCGATGCCGGTGAAGACCAGGTCGAACCGGCCGGCACCGAGCACCTCGACGGCCCGGTAGACGTCGGCTTCGACGTACTCGATATGGGTCTGCGCGGCGGCGGCGATCCGGCGGGCCTCGGCCAGCGACGCCCCGGACAGGTCCAGGCCGGTCATCGTCGCGCCCAGCCGGGCCAGCGACAGAGTGTCGGTGCCGATGTGACACTGCAGGTGCACCCCGCGTACGCCGGTGAGGTCACCAAGGCGCGGCACGTCGAACCGGACCACGTCGCTGAGCCCGGTCGGGTCGGCGAGCAGCTCGGCGACCCGGTAGTCCGGTGACGCGGCGTGTGCCGGAGCGCGTTCGTCCCAGCTGGCCCGGTTGATATCGAGGTAGTCGGCAGTCATGTGGCTGACGATGCCACCGCTTCCCGATCCCGACATCCCGTTTATCGGTACGGCGAACCGACAGCGGCGAGCGGGTGGCCCGGAGAGTCGTTCGTCCCCGGACCACCCGCTCCGTCCCCTGTCGTCGTCACGCCATGTTCGCGCGCCTCCGGGCAAGGAGAAGCAGCGCGATACCCATGGCCACGAGTGCACCACCGCTGGTGATCAGATTCGTGGTCGCGCTACCGGTGACCGGCAGCCCCACGTACCGGAAGGCGACCGCGTTCGAGGTGCCGTTCGGTGTGGTCACCGTGATGGTCGTGTGCTTGACGTCGCACGGCGGAGTGACGAAGGTCAGCGAGGTCCCGGAACTGTTGACCGTGACCTTGTTCGCTGGGATCGTCTTGCCGCAGATCGTCACGGTCGTCTGGCCCGGGATGAAGCCGCTGCCTCCGACGACCACTGTGGTCCCGCCGTTGGCCGGTCCCTGACCGGGGTCGACCGAGTCGATCACCGGTGCCGGGCCACCCGAGTAGGTGAAGCCGTCCGGAGCGACCGCGTCGTCACCCGGCAACACCACCACCACATCAACCGGACCCACCGGCCCCGGCGGCGTCACCACCGTCAACGACGTACCCGACGGATCCACCACCAGATCAGTCCCCGGCACACCACCGAACGTCACATCAGTCGCCCCAGTGAACCCGGAACCCGTGATCGTCACCGTGGTACCACCCGTGTTCGGACCCGAATCCGGCACCACCGAATCAATCGTCGGCGGCACATAGGTGAAGATCCCCGCATCCGCAGTACCAGCCGGGAACACCAACACCACATCAGCCGGACCAGCAGCACCCGGCGGAGTCACCACCGTGATCTCCGTACCAGCCGGATTCACCGCAAACCCCGTACCCGCCACGCCATCAAACGTGACACCGGTAGCCCCAGTGAAACCCGAACCAGTAATCGTCACCGTCGTCCCACCAGACGTCGGCCCGAAATCAGGATCCAGACCCGTCACCACCGCATCCGAACCATCAGCCAGATACGTGTACGCCAACGGATCAGTCGAACCACCATCAGTGGTCACCACCACATCGACCACACCAGGCGCATGCGCCGGAGTCACCGCCGTCAACGACGTACCCGACGGATCCACCACCACATCAGTAGCCGGCAACCCGTCAAACGTCACCGCCGTGTCACCCGGCACAAACCCCGAACCCGTGATCGTCACCGTCTGACCACCAGACTGCGGACCAGAATCCGGATCAATCGACGACGCAGTCGGCGGCCCGACCACATAGGTGAAGCCGTCCGGAGCGACCGCGTCGTCACCCGGCAACACCACCACCACATCAACCGGACCCACCGGCCCCGGCGGCGTCACCACCGTCAACGACGTACCCGACGGATCCACCACCAGATCAGTCCCCGGCACACCACCGAACGTCACATCAGTCGCCCCAGTGAACCCGGAACCCGTGATCGTCACCGTGGTACCACCCGTGTTCGGACCCGAATCCGGCACCACCGAATCAATCGTCGGCGGCACATAGGTGAAGATCCCCGCATCCGCAGTACCAGCCGGGAACACCAACACCACATCAGCCGGACCAGCAGCACCCGGCGGAGTCACCACCGTGATCTCCGTACCAGCCGGATTCACCGCAAACCCCGTACCCGCCACGCCATCAAACGTGACACCGGTAGCCCCAGTGAAACCCGAACCAGTAATCGTCACCGTCGTCCCACCAGACGTCGGCCCGAAATCAGGATCCAGACCCGTCACCACCGCATCCGAACCATCAGCCAGATACGTGTACGCCAACGGATCAGTCGAACCACCATCAGTGGTCACCACCACATCGACCACACCAGGCGCATGCGCCGGAGTCACCGCCGTCAACGACGTACCCGACGGATCCACCACCACATCAGTAGCCGGCAACCCGTCAAACGTCACCGCCGTGTCACCCGGCACAAACCCCGAACCCGTGATCGTCACCGTCTGACCACCAGACTGCGGACCAGAATCCGGATCAATCGACGACGCAGTCGGCGGCCCGACCACATAGGTGAAGCCGTCCGGAGCGACCGCGTCGTCACCCGGCAACACCACCACCACATCAACCGGACCCACCGGCCCCGGCGGCGTCACCACCGTCAACGACGTACCCGACGGATCCACCACCAGATCAGTCCCCGGCACACCACCGAACGTCACATCAGTCGCCCCAGTGAACCCGGAACCCGTGATCGTCACCGTGGTACCACCCGTGTTCGGACCCGAATCCGGCACCACCGAATCAATCGTCGGCGGCACATAGGTGAAGATCCCCGCATCCGCAGTACCAGCCGGGAACACCAACACCACATCAGCCGGACCAGCAGCACCCGGCGGAGTCACCACCGTGATCTCCGTACCAGCCGGATTCACCGCAAACCCCGTACCCGCCACGCCATCAAACGTGACACCGGTAGCCCCAGTGAAACCCGAACCAGTAATCGTCACCGTCGTCCCACCAGACGTCGGCCCGAAATCAGGATCCAGACCCGTCACCACCGCATCCGAACCATCAGCCAGATACGTGTACGCCAACGGATCAGTCGAACCACCATCAGTGGTCACCACCACATCGACCACACCAGGCGCATGCGCCGGAGTCACCGCCGTCAACGACGTACCCGACGGATCCACCACCACATCAGTAGCCGGCAACCCGTCAAACGTCACCGCCGTGTCACCCGGCACAAACCCCGAACCCGTGATCGTCACCGTCTGACCACCAGACTGCGGACCAGAATCCGGATCAATCGACGACGCAGTCGGCGGCGCCGGCGCGGCTGGGCGTTCGCAGGTGGCCTCCGCGATGATGACTTCACCGACTGGAATGCTCACCGGGATCCCGAGGACCTCTCCGGTGAGAGTCGCGGTAAGCACGATGGTGGCCGCCGCCGCGCTGTCGGCGGTGACGGTCTCGGTACGCGACAGCGACACGTCGAGCGTCGCTCCGACCAGACCAGGCACCGTCACCGCGGCGCTCACGTCGAGGCTCGGCCCATTGGGAATTAGCACCTCGGGTGAGCCGAACACGGTCAGCCCGACCAACGTCGTGTCGGCCGTCTGCGGCCCGACGAACGGGCAACTGACAGCGGCCTCGACCGCCGAGGCGGTCAGCACGTTCACGCCGAGGATGTCCAATGACACGTCGGCGACTGAGGATGAGGCGAACGACGAGATCGGGCCTCTGGTCGCGCTCACCTCCAGGACGGTGCCGTCGGCGGCGACGCCGATGGCACCCGGCAGAGTGATGTCAATCAGGGTCTCGGTCTCGGTGCCGCCGGCGGGTGGGGCGTCCACCGACCCGATCACCGCGCTGGCCTCGATCACCGGAATGCCGAGCACTTCTGCGGACAGGTCGACGATCACGCCTCTGGCATGCGCGTCGCCGGGGGCGGCGTAGGCCGGTGTGGTCACCGCCAAGCCGCCAGCGGTCCCAAGTAGCGCGGCCAGGGAGAGGCCGGCGACTCGTTTCATTGTTGACTGCACGTTTCCCTCGTCTCGTCCTCAACAGGTGCCGGACGGGCCTCAGGGCCCATCCATCACAAACAAGAACGATCACAAATCGGGCAAGTGGCGCAAAACGCGAGACGGTCATGTGGTTCGAGACGTCTGTCGACCGCGAGTGCGCTGGCCGGACCGCGAGGCGTCGGCTGAACGAATCCATTTCCGCCATTCGCCGGATGCCACCCGGGCCAGCGGCTAGGGTTGCCGTCCGTACGCCACCGGAACGCAGCCCGTATAGTCGGCCGGTGCAGCATCCCGGTTCACCCGACACCGCACCCCCGCCGCAGGTCGCCGTGGCCACCGCCGCCGACCGTGGCCGCACCGTCGACACGCTGGTCGCGGCGTTCGTCGCCGACCCGGTGCTGCGGTACCTGTTCCCTGACGACGCCAGCTACCCGCACTGCGCCGGGGCCTTCTTCGGCCGGCTGTTCGACCGCCGGGTGCCGCACGGCACGGTCTGGACCGTCGGTGGCGGCGACGCGGTGGCGATGTGGCAACGGCCGGACGTCGACGCCGCCGACACCGGATCCGGCGACACCGACGACCTCGCCGAGGTGCTGCCCGCCGACGCACTGGCCCGGGTCCGCCGGTACGACATGGCCGTGCACGCGGCGCTGCCGGCCACCCCGTTCTGGTACCTCGGGGTGCTCGGCACCCGGCCGGACCGGGCCGGCCAGGGGTGGGGTGGGGCGGTGATGCGGGCCGGGCTGCGCCGAGCCGCAGCCGACGGCCTGCCCGCCGTCCTGGAGACCAGCAACCCGGCGAACGTGCAGCGGTATCAGCACGCCGGTTGGCAGGTGGTCCGGCAGATGGCGGCCGACCCGCTGACCATCTGGATAATGCAGCACTCCGGTCTGGACTGATCCGGCGGGATCCGCGTCACAGCGGTGCGCGGTCACCGGCGGGTAGCTTGATGGCCGCGCGTGGCGGGGGCCGGTGTGGTCCACGGGGACGGGAGGTCGCGGTGCGGTACGTGGCGATCGGTGACAGCTTCACCGAAGGGCTCGGCGACGAGCTGCCCGACGGCACCACCCGGGGCTGGGCCGACCTCGTCGCCGCCGGGCTCGCCGCCGCCCACGGCACGACCGTGCAGTACGCGAACCTGGCGATCCGGGGCCGGTTGCTGGAGCCGATCGTCACCGACCAGCTGGACCGAGCGCTGTCGATGTCCCCCGCCCCGACGATGATCACGCTCAACGGTGGCGGCAACGACATGATGCGCCCCGGTGCCGACCTGGACCGGCTGCTGGCGCTCACCGAGGGCGCGGTCCGCCGCTGCGCCGCCGCCGGCGTACGGCTGGTCCTGCTCAGCGGCGGTGACCCGAGCGCGCGGTTGCCGTTCGGCAACGTGATGCGCCGGCGCGGGGTGGCGCTGACCGCCGCCACCGCGGACCTCGCCGCCCGGCACGGCCTGGAGTTCGTCGACGTGTTCAGCGACGTCGAGATCCGCCGCGAGCAGTACTGGTCGACCGACCGGCTGCATCTGAACTCGGCGGGGCACCGCCGGGTGGCGAGCCTGGTGCTCGACGGGCTCGGGTACGCGACCGAGGCGCACGTGGTCGAGCCGGCACCGGCCGGTACGCGACGAGGTCTGCTGGCCGAGGCCCGCTACTACCGGGAGTTCGTGGTGCCGTGGGTGCACCGGCGGTTGCGGGGCCGATCCTCCGGCGACGGGCGGACCGCGAAGTACTTCGACTGGGTGCCGGTCCAGCCGGCCTGAACCGACCGCGCGGCTGGGGCTGCTCGGCCCGGCCAGCAATGTCCCCGGGCGTCACCAGCCGCGCAGGAAGCGCAGGCCGAGCAGGAAGGCCACCACCGCCGGACCGGCGAGCAGGGTCACCGCTTGCAGCCGGTACGGTATCTGGTGCCGGCCGAGGTCGACCGCGTTACCGAGGACCGCGACAGCCGCCAGCATCATGAACGCCCCCCACCAACCGGTGCCCGCGAGATCGACGACGCCGGTGGTGATCAGCAGGAACGTCGCACCGAGCCCGGCACCGGTCAGGCTCAGCAACGCGACCGTACGGTGTAGCCCGCCGCCGAGCGGATGCTCCGGCCGCCAGTGGTAGGTGCCAGCAATCGCCAGGCACGGCAGGATGATCATCACCGGCCAACCGACGCCCGTCAGCCCCAACATGAGCAGCGTCCCGACGGCGAAGACCAGGGCACCGGCGCAGGCGATCACGTACCCGCCGAAGGCCCGACCGCCGCCCCGGGCCAGCAGCGGCCCGCCGCAGGCAGCCAGCAACGCACCAGGTACCAGGACGAAGCCGGCCCACCAGTGGAACCGGCCCGTCGCCTGGGCAAGGGCGGTCACCGTACCGGTGGCCAGGGCCCCCGCGCCGATTCCGGCGAGCCAACCGCGTCGAGTCTGACCGTTCGTGTCCACGACGACGACTCTGCCGGCCGGCATGCCGGCGCACCATCCGGCTAGCCCTACCTCCGACGGTCAGAAATCCCCGAACCCGCCGAAGTCACCGCCACCGAAATCGCCGCCACCGAAGTCCTCGCCACCGCCGAAGTCCTCACCGCCGGAGAAGTCCTCACCGCCGGAGAAGTCCTCGCCACCGGCTCCGGCGTCGTCACCGGCGGCGGCGCCGGCGTCGTAGCCGGGGTCGCCGAACGCCGGGGAGAACAACGCGCTGAAGATCAGCATGCCGCCGAGGGCACCGGCCGCACCGGCCAGCGCCGGCTTCCACAGCGGCTGGGAGTACCAGCCGGCGGGCACCGGCCGACCCTGGTGGTAGCCGCCCGGGTAGTAGTGCGGGGTCTGCGGGCCCGGGTTGGGCCCGGCCCGGAAGGTCTGCCCCTGCACGTCGACCTCGCGCTCCTTGGTGAGCTGCCCGGCACCCCGGGCGGCGGCCAGTGGCGGCAGCTCCGGGCCCGGGTCGATGCCGAGCGCCACCCGGGCGGCCCGCACGTAGGCCAGCCCTTCCAGGGCGGTCTCCCGGGCCAGCTCGAACTGGGTGACGCTGCGGGCCTGCTCCAGCTGCGAACCGGCGGCGTTGTAGCGCTCACCGGCGTCCAGCAGGGCCTGCTTGACCGCCGGGGCGTCGCCGTGCAGGTTCATCACCTGCCCGCCGAGCCGTTCGTACCAACGCTGCGCCTCGGCGCGGGCGTCGGCCAGCGCGCGCTCCTTGCGGGCGGCGCTCTCCCGCCGCCACCACAGCGCACCGCCGGCGAGCAGCGCCACCAGAACCAGGAGCAGAAGAAATTCCATGCCTACGACGGTAGCCGCCCTGATCCACCACCAGCCAACACCACCGCCAGCCGACACCGCCGGCACGACGGGCGTACGTCGTGGGTGTTTGACATGCTTCCCGACGTGGATGTCTCGACGGTGGCGGTGGTGGTCGTCTGTCTGGGTTGTGGTGGGGCGCTCGGCTGGCTGGCCGCGCGGGCCCGGTCGGCGACGGAGATCGCCCGCCTGGCCGCCACCCTGCAGGCGACCAGGGACGGTGAGGGGCGGCTGGAGCAGTCGCTGCGGGCCCTGTCGTACGAGACCACCGCCCAGTCGCAGGAGGCGGTGGCGCGGGCGGTGGCGCCGCTGCACGACACGCTGCGCCGCTACGAGCAGCGGGTCGCCGAGCTGGAGCACGACCGGGTGGACGCCTACGCCGAACTGCGCGAGCAGGTGCGGGCGATGACGACGGTCTCCGGTGAGCTGCGGACCGAGACCAAACAGCTGGTGGCCGCGTTGCGCGCGCCGCAGGTGCGGGGCCGGTGGGGGGAGCATCAGCTGCGCCGCATCGTCGAGGCCGCCGGGATGCTGGAGCACTGCGACTTCGCCGAACAGGTCACGGCGACCACCGACGAGCAGTCGGTCCGGCCCGACCTGGTGGTGCGGCTGCACGGCGGGCGCAGCGTGGTGGTCGACGCGAAGGCGCCGTTCGACGCGTACCTGTCGGCGATGGAGGCACGCGAGGAACGCACCCGTGACCAGCAGTTGGACGGCCACGCCCGGCAGCTGCGGGCGCACGTGGACGCGCTGGCCGGCAAACGGTACTGGTCGGCCTTTGCGCAGACCCCCGAGTTCGTGGTGCTGTTCGTGCCGGCCGATCCGTTCCTGGACGCCGCGCTGCAGCGGGATCCGACGTTGTTGGAGCACGCCTTCAGCCGGGACATCGTGCTGGCCACCCCGGCGACGTTGGTGGCGTTGCTGCGGACGGTGGCGTATTCGTGGCGGCAGGAGGCGTTGGCCCGCAACGCGGTGGCGGTGCATTCGCTGGCCCGGGAGCTGTACGGGCGGTTGAGCACGCTGGGCGAGCACGTGACGAAGCTGGGCAACGCGTTGGGTGGCGCGGTCACCGCGTACAACCGGGCGGTGGGTTCCCTGGAGGCGCGGGTCCTGGTCAGTGCCCGCAAGCTGGCCGACCTCGGAGTGTCCGACGCCGAGCTGGCCGCGCCGGCCCAGGTCGAAGTGGTGCCCCGGCAGGTGCAGGCACCGGAGCTGGATCCGGTGGCCTCCGGCACGGTCGACGACAGCCGGCCGTACCTGACACACGACGCATCGGACACGTCCCGAGTGGACCGGTTGAGCAGGAAAACTCTCGATTGACCTCACTCATTGCAGGCAATTCGCTACCACAGTCCCTGCCATTCAAAAATGTGCATGTCACGGGCTGGTCACAACGCGGTGAGAAGTAGTGACAGCGATCGTCCGGAGCACAAAGGATGCGGTCACACGTGTCCTGCACCCCAGGGCCCAGTTCTTCCGGAGGAAGAGAACGTGAGTAAACCCCGCATCTGGAGGCGGCGAACCTCTGCCGCGCTCCTGGCATCCGTCATGGCAGCCGGTGCCGTGACGCTGGCGGGTGGTGCGTCCACCGCGAGCGCCAACCCGTCGACCGAAGCCGACGTTTTGAAGGACACCCCTGCCGATACGTTGGGGTCACGCGACCTTGACCTGCTCGCCGAGGCCGAGGCCAAGAGTGAGCAGAGCGTCACACTGCTGGTCGCCACCGACAAGGGCCAGGCCCCGAAGGTCGCCGCGGAGCTGAAGAAGCTCGGCGGCGTCATCGGCAACCAGGTCGACGAGGTCGGTTACGTCCGGGCCCGGGTGCCGACGGGCAACGTCATCAAGGCATCGAAGCTCGCCGGCGTCGCCGCGATCGACCTCAACGAGACCATCCAGCTGCCGGACCCGACGCCGGAGAGCCTGCCGGCCGCTTCCTCCGTGGCCACCGAGTCGACCGGTCCCGGACCGGACACCGGTGCGGTCAACCCGTACATGCCGACGAACGAGACCGGCGCGGTCTCGTTCAAGAAGAGCCACCCCCGCTGGGACGGACGCAACGTCGTCGTCGGCATCATGGACTCCGGCGTCGATCTGGACCACCCGGCGCTGCAGACCACCACCACCGGTGAGCGCAAGATCGTCGACTGGGTCACCCCGGTCGACCCGGTGTACGAGAACGACGGCACCTGGCGGCCGATGCTGACCCAGGTCGCCGGCCCGAGCTTCAGCTACGCCGGGGTGACCTGGACCGCACCGGCCGGCACCTACCGGATCAACCTGTTCTCGGAGAACATCACCGTGGGCGGAGCGTCCGGCGGTGACGTCAACCGCGACGGCGACACCACCGACCGGTTCGGCGTCCTCTACGACCCGGCCACCGGCGACGTGCGGGTCGACACCAACCAGAACTTCGACTTCACCGACGACGCGCTCATGCGCCCGTACAACGAGCGTTTCGACGTCGGGCACTTCGGCGCGGACGACCCGGCCACGCCGATCTCCGAGCAGGTGCCGTTCGTCGTCGAGTACCGCACCGGCGTCGACACCACCCCGGTCGGCGGCCCCGGCCTGGTCGACTACGTCAACATCGGCCTGATCTCCTCGTCGCACGGCACCCACGTGGCGGGCATCGTGGCCGCCAACGACATGCTCGGCAACGCCGACTTCGACGGCGCGGCGCCCGGCGCCAAGCTGGTCTCCTCCCGGGCCTGCACCTTCGCCGGCGGCTGCACCGCGGCGGCGCTCACCGACGGCATGGTCGACCTGGTCCTCAACCGGGGCGTCGACATCATCAACATGTCGATCGGCGGCCTGCCGGCGCTCAACGACGGCAACAACGCCCGTGCGACGCTCTACAACATCCTGATCGACGAGTACGGCGTGCAGATGTTCATCTCCGCCGGCAACTCCGGCCCCGGCACGAACACCATCGGCGACCCGTCGGTAGCGTCCAGCGTGGTCAGCGTCGGCGCGAGCATCAGCAAGGACACCTGGCTGGCCAACTACGGCTCCGAGGTCAACGTCCGCAACGGGATGTTCAACTTCTCCTCCCGCGGCCCGCGTGAGGACGGTGGCTTCAAGCCGAACATCAGCGCGCCGGGCTCGGCCATCTCGACGGTCGCCGGCTACGAGGCGGGCGGCCCGGTCCCCGAGGCCGGCTACCCGCTGCCACCGGGCTACGCGATGTACAACGGCACCTCGATGGCCGCCCCGCAGGCCACCGGCGCCGTCGCGCTGCTGCTGTCCGGAGTGAAGGCCAACGACCTGGAGGTCAGCACCGCGCAGCTGCGGCGGGCGCTCTACAGCGGCGCCCGGTGGATCAACAACGTGCCGGCGCACACTCAGGGCAACGGCATGCTGCACGTCGCCGACACCTGGAAGCTGCTGCGCGAGGGTGTCACGACCGCGGAGTACACCGTGGACGCTCCGGTCTGCACCCCGATCTCGGAATTCCTGGCCACCCCGCACCGGGGCACCGGCGTCTACAACCGGTGCGCGGCCGACGCCGGCGGGCACCGGCCGGGCCAGTTCAAGTCCTACCCGGTCACCATCACCCGGACCACCGGCCCGGACGTCGACCTGCTGCACAAGCTCGACTGGGTCGGCAACGACGGCACCTTCGCCGCCCCGGGTCAGGTCGTCCTGCCGCTGAACGAGCCCGTCACGATCAACGTACGGGCCACCCCGGCCAGTGGCGTGCGCAGCGCCATCCTGCGGGTGGACAACCCGTTCACCTCGACCGTGGACTTCGAGTTCATGAACGCGGTGGTCGTGTCCAACGCGCTGACCAGCCCGGAGTACGGGTTCAGCGCCTCCGGCAGGGTCGCCCGCAACGGCTTCACCTCGTACTTCGTCACCGTGCCGGAGGGTGCGACGGCGCTGCAGGTGAACCTGTCCGGAATCGCCGAAGGGTCGCAGACCCGGTTCCTCGCGATCAACCCGTACGGTGTGCCGTTGGAGTCCGGCAGCAGCCTGATCTGCTTCACCAACTTCTCCGACCCGAACGTCTGCAAGCCGGACGAGCGGGACTACCAGAACCCGCTGCCGGGTGTCTGGGAGATCGAGGTCGAGTCGCGGCGGACCTCGCCGATGCTGCAGAACCCGTACACCCTCACCGCAGAGGTGCTGGGCGTGGCGGTCGACCCGGCCACCACCGTGCTGGAGGATGTCACGCCCGGTGAGGCGACCCCGATCGAGTGGGAGATCAGCAACACGTTCGGCCCGGTCACCGTCGCCGGCCAGGGCGGATCGCTCGGCTCGTCGAACAGCGAGCGGCCGACGATCGCCGACCTCGAGACGCAGTCCTTCCAGGTGACGGTTCCGGCCGGGGCGACCCGGTTGTTCACCAAGATCGGCAACACCAGTGATCTCGGTGCCGACCTGGACCTGTTCGTCTACCGTGCCGGGACGCTCGTCGCCTACAACGCCGACGGTGACTCGGAGGAGCAGGTCACGATCAACAACCCGGCACCGGGCGTGTACGACATCGAGATCGAAGGATATTCGGTGCCCACCGGCACGACCGAGTACGACTACCTGGACGTGTTCTACTCGACCGGGCTGGGCACGATCGAGGTCGACCCGACAGCGGTCGATCTGGACAACGGTGACAGTGCCACCATCACCGGCAGTGTCACGGTCGACGCCGCTCCGGCGGCCGGTCGGGAACTGTTCGGCGAGATGCTGGTCGTCACCGATCTGGGCGCGGTCATCGGACGCGGCGGCGTCTCGGTCAGCTCGGTGAGCTGACCGCTCGGCCAACCAGCAGAAGGGGCCCATCCCGTAGGGGATGGGCCCCTTCTCGCGTACCGGCGCGACGAGTGCCCGGCGCGGACCCGCCGGGTCGACGCGACCCGGCGTGCCGTTACGGCCGCTACGCCTCGGTCCGGTCCTGTTCGCGGGCGCGCAGCGACTCCTCGCGGCTGGGATAGCCGCACCGCTCGACGAGATCACCGGTCGCCGCGACGAAGGCTTCGTAGATGTCGTCGTCGAAATGGTTGAGCCAGTCGCCAGCCTTGCCCTTGCGGTAGTGGGCCTTCGCCTCGGTCTCCAGGCGGGTCTTGCGCATCCGGGCGAACCCGTGCCGGTCGAGCAACGCCGTCAACTCCGCCGACGGCAGCACGATCCCGCAGTGGCGCATCAGCTGGTCGACCTCGTCGACCTGCCGCTCACCGGTGAGATCTTCGTACTTGAACAGCCGGAAGGTCTCCGCGGGGGGCGCGACGACCCAGGAGCGCAGCGCCGAGAAGAGGTTGGTGTCCTTCAGATGCTGGATGACGTACAGCAGGCCTTCCTTGCGCGGAAGCTCCTGCAGGATCTTGCGATGGTGCAGGATGTCACCCATCGGGGTGTGCGAGTTCCGCAGCGAGAAGTACCCGGAGACGACGATGTCGCGCGGATCCCGGGTGATGAAGAACGCCCGGTACTTTTCCGGCTTGGGGATGGCGCTGAAGCGCTTGTACCCGACGAAGAGCGACGAGGCCATCCGGCCGGGCGGGATCGCGTCGGGGTAGCGCCGCCGGTGCACCCGCTGGTCGAAGGGCAACAGCCCGGAGTAGCGGTACACCACCGGGTCACTGACCAGCGCCTTGACCCACTGGCTGGCCGTCTTGCGCACCGTACAGTGATAGACGTTGTCGTATTCGCTGCGCGCCACCACCGGAACCGTCAGGCGGCTTCGCGCGTTCCGCGTCTCCAGCATCGTCCACCGCACCGCGATACGCACGGGACTCGGCGTGTGGTGCTTGGCGAACGTCCAGGTCCGATTAATCAGCGTCTTAGCCCTTGTCTGTGCCCGGGCGAGGGTCACCTCACCTCAGGGGGAGATGATGATGCACGCGGGCGGCCCGGTCAACCTGGGCACGCGCGGTGCATCCGCCGTCGCCAGGGGTGCCCACGCCGCGTCGGTCCGGGCCGAGGTGACGCCGGCTCAGGCCGGTTCGACCCGCTGCACCACGAACGGCACGCCCTGCTGGCAGGTGGTCATCAGGTCCGCCTGGACGTGCCCGGTGACCCGCACCCGGGCACCGGCCCGGACCAGGTCCGCCGGCCCGCCCACCAGCAGGTAGCCGTCCAGCAGGAAGCAGTTGTGCTCGACGCCGGGCTGCACCGTACCGGTCAGGGTCATCGGCCGGGCGGAGCCAGTCGGCAGGTCCTCCGGCGGACCCGGGGTCTGCGGGGTCGGACTCACGGTGACTCCTCCACTCGGTGGCGTCGGGGCCGACGTCGAGGGCGCGGCCGTGGTCGGCGGCGAAGTCACGGCCGTGGTCGGCGCGGGGTCGGTCGGGTCCGGCTCGGTGCCGGGCCCGCCGGCGCCGCACCCCGACGCCAGCATCAGACAGACCAACAGCAGTGGTACGCCGATCCGAGTCGCTCTCATATGATCTAGGACGCGACGGCGCGGACGTCCGTTCCCGCAGCCGCCGCCTTCATGTCCCGCCGCAGCTCGGACGGGAGCGAGAAGGCGATCGTCTCCTCGACCGTGGTGACCGTCTCCAGGTCGGTGAAGCCCCGCGCGGCGAGGTGGTCGACCACCTGCTGCACCAGCTCGTCGGGCACGCTGGCGCCGGAGGTCAGCCCGACCGTCGTCGCGCCGACCAGCCAGGCGTCGTCGATCTCGGCGGCGTAGTCGATCAGATGACCGGACCGCGCGCCGGCGTCGAGCGCCACCTCGACCAGCCGGACCGAGTTCGACGAGTTGCGGGAGCCGACCACCAGCATCACGTCACACTGCGCCGCGAACTGCTTGACCACCTGCTGGCGGTTCTGGGTGGCGTAGCAGATGTCGTCGGTCGGCGGTGACTGCAGCATCGGCAGCCGGCGCTTGAGCCGCGCCACGGTCTCCATCGTCTCGTCCACCGACAGCGTGGTCTGGGACAGCCAGACGACCTTCTCCGGGTCCCGTACCGTGACCGAGTCGGCATCGGCCGGGCCGTCGACCAGCTGAATGTGCGCCGGGGCCTCGCCTGAGGTGCCGATCACCTCTTCATGGCCTTCGTGCCCGATGAGCAGGATGTCGTAGTCCTGGGCGGCGAACCGGCGGGCCTCCTGGTGCACCTTGGTCACCAGCGGGCAGGTCGCGTCGATCGCCTTCAGCGAACGCTCCCGGGCCTGCTCGTGCACCTCGGGGGCGACGCCGTGGGCAGAGAACACCACGGTCGCCCCGTGCGGGACCTCCTCGTTCTCCTCGACGAAGATCGCGCCCTGGGCCTCCAGGGTCGAGACGACGTGCTTGTTGTGCACGATCTGCTTGCGGACGTAGACCGGGGCACCGTACAGCTTCAGCGCCTCCTCGACGGTCTGCACCGCCCGGTCGACCCCGGCGCAGTAGCCCCGGGGGTTGGCCAGCAGCACCCGCTTGGGTCGGACCGGATTCGCCTCACGCTCGCTCACCCGGCCGAGTCTACGTGCCGTCCGCCCGGACGGCAGAGCACGAGCGGCAGGGCGCGACGGCGTTGTCGGGGTCCGCCCGTACCCTGGCCGGGTGACCGACACCGAGACGACGCCGCGCAGCACCGCGGACGATCCGTGGCCGGTCCGGGTGGTCAGCCAGAAGATCAGCGCCTGGATCGGCCGGCTCGGCTGGGTCTGGGTCGACGGCCAGGTCGCGCAGATCAGCCGCCGGCCCGGCGCGACCACGGTGTTCCTGACCCTGCGGGATCCGGCGGCCGACCTGAGTCTGACCGTCACCACCCACCGGGACGTGCTCGACGCCGGTGCCCCGGAGCTGGCCGACGGTGCCCGGGTGGTGCTGCGCGCCAAGCCGGAGTTCTACCCGGCCCGGGGCACGCTGAGCCTGCGCGCCGACGAGATCCGCCAGGTCGGTCTGGGTGAACTGCTGGCCCGGTTGGAGAAGCTGAAGCGGCTGCTGGCCGCCGAAGGACTGTTCGACCGGGCCCGCAAACGCCGCCCACCGTTTCTGCCGCAACGTATCGGGCTGATCACCGGTCGGGCCTCGGCCGCCGAGCGGGACGTGTTGACCAACGCCCGCCGCCGCTGGCCGGCGGTCGACTTCCGGGTGGTCAACGTCGCCGTGCAGGGCCCCACGGCGGTGTCGCAGATGCTCGACGCGCTCGCCGTGCTCGACGCGGACCCGTCGATCGACGTGATCGTCGTCGCCCGGGGCGGCGGCAGCGTCGAGGACCTGCTGCCATTCTCCGACGAGGCACTGTGCCGGGCGGTGTTCGGCTGCCGGACCCCGGTGGTCAGTGCGATCGGCCACGAGACGGACACCCCGCTGCTGGACTACGTGGCCGACGTACGCGCCTCCACCCCGACGGACGCCGCGAAACGGCTGGTGCCGGATCTGGCCGAGGAGCAGCGGTTGATCGCCCTGGCCCGGCACCGGCTGGACCGCGCGGTGCTCGGCATGCTCGACCGGGAGTCGCACCGGCTGGAGATGGTGCGGTCCCGGCCGGTGCTGGCCCGCCCGCAGGTGCTGCTGGAGGGCCGGGCCGGTGAGGTCGACGTGCTGCGTGACCGGGCCACCCGCTGCGTGGCGCACCGGCTCGCCGCCGGCACCGCCGAGCTCGGGCACACTCTGGCCCGGCTGCGGGCGCTGTCACCGGCGGCGACCCTCGACCGGGGTTACGCGATCGTGCAGGACGCCGCCGGCCAGGTGGTCCGCTCCCCCGACGACGTGGCCGCCGGTGACCCGCTGCGGCTCCGGCTCGCCGGTGGCGACCTGCCGGCCGTCGCCGCCCGACGTGATTGACGAGGCAACCCAGGTGAGTACGAAGAAGGCAGCCACCGCCAGCGCCAGTGCCGCAGGCGGGTCGACCGGCGAAGCGGCCGCGACGGCGGAATCGTTGAGCTACGAGCAGGCCCGCGCCGAGCTGGCCTCGGTGGTGGAGCGGCTGGAGTCCGGCGGTACGTCGTTGGAGGACTCGCTGGCGCTGTGGGAACGCGGCGAGCAGCTCGCCGGCATCTGCCAGCGCTGGCTCGACGGTGCCCGCCAGCGCCTCGACACCGCCCGTCAGTCCCGCCCGACCACCGACTCCTGACACCGCCGCGATCTTGCACTTATCGCGAAGAAATGTCCGAATTGTCGGTCGATAAGTGCAAGATCGCGGCGGGTTGGGAGACGTGGGCGCTGACGATACGCCAGCCGGCGGGGCCGCGTACCCAGGTCTGCGACTGCCGACCAGGGTCGGCGGGGTCAACGGGGTCAACGGGGTCGGCGGGGTCGGCGGGGTCGGCGGGGTCGGCGGGGTCGGCGGGGTGGTAGTCGAACCGGCAGGTGACCACGGCGACGTCGGCACCGAAGGTGGTCACAAGCACCTCGTGCAGCCGCCGGCCGGGCGGCAACGGCGGTTGCGCCGCCCGCCAGCGGCGCTGCTCGTCGATGCCGTACTGGTGGTCGGCGATGCCGAAGCGCACCGTGTGCTCCGACGACCAGAACCAGCCGACGATCGCCGCGACGTCGTTGTCGACCAGCGCCTTCTCGTAGCTGTCGAAGGCTTCCCGGACCTCGGCGCACACGTCAGGGCGGTTCACCTCGGCGCCCAGATCCAGGGGGTTCACCTCGGCGCTCACGGGGTGGCCGTCCCGAGGGCGGCGAGCAGGTCGGTCGAGTCGGCGAC
Organism: Solwaraspora sp. WMMA2101; assembly: GCF_049179175.1. Lineage (NCBI taxonomy): Bacteria > Bacillati > Actinomycetota > Actinomycetes > Micromonosporales > Micromonosporaceae > Solwaraspora > Solwaraspora sp. WMMA2101. Next base: position 2,021,155 of record NZ_JBMHMA010000006.1, read on the forward strand.
CCAGCCGAAGATGCCACCCTGCGCGGCGATCATCTCCAACCCGACGGTGTGGAACTGCGGGAAGTACGAGCCGACGCAGTCGGCGAGTACCAGGCACTCGTAGCCGCGGTCGTTGGCCTCCCGCACGGTGGTGTGCACGCAGACCTCGGTGGTGACGCCGGTGACCAGCAGACTGGTGATCGATCGTTCGCCGAGCAGGCCGTCGAGTTCGGTGGCGTAGAAGGCACCCTTTCCCGGCTTGTCGATCACCGGCTCACCGGGGACCGGCGCGAGCTCGTCGACGATGTCGTGGCCGTACTCGCCACGGATCAGGATCCGGCCGTACGGTCCAGGGTCACCGATGCGCCGGCTCGGCGCCCCACGTTGGCGCTTCGCGGGTGGGCAGTCGGACAGGTCGGGCAGATGTCCTTCGCGGGTGTGCACCACGGTCAACCCGAGCGCCCGGGCGGCGGCCAGCACCCGGCGCAGCGGGTCGATCGTGCGCCGCAGCTGGCTGACGTCGTTGCCGAGGCTCTCGCCGAAGCCACCCGGCTCCAGGAAGTCGCGCTGCATGTCGATGACGAGCAGCGCGGTGGTGGCCGGTTCGAAGGCGTACGCCGCCGGCCGGGCCGGCACCTGCACCAGATGACGGTGCGCCACGGGCCTGCTCACCGCTCGGTCGCCGCGATGACGTCGTCGGCGGTGGCCACGGCGCCGAACACTCCGCCCTGCATGGTGACCATGTGCAGGGCGGCGGTGTGGTTGCCAGGGTCGGTGGCACCGGTGCAGTCCGACAGGATCAGGCACTCGTAGCCGCGGTCGTTGGCCTCGCGCATCGTCGTGTGCACGCAGACGTCGGTGGTGATCCCGGTGAGGATCAGGTGGGTGATCCCGTGGGTACGCAGGACCAGGTCGAGGTTGGTGGCGTAGAACGCGCCCTTGCCGGGCTTGTCGACGACGACCTCGCCGGCCACCGGGGCGACCTCGGGCACGATCTCCCAACCGGGCTCGCCCTTGATCAGGATCCGGCCGCTCGGGCCGGCGCCGCCGATCTCGGCGCCGATGCGGGCCGACCGCCACTTCTTGTTGGCCGGCAGGTCGGACAGGTCCGGCGCGTGCCCTTCGCGGGTGTGCACCACGAGCATGCCGAGGGAGCGGGCGTGGGCCAGCAGCCGGGCAGTGGCCGGCAGGCCGGCCCGGGTGAGGCTGATGTCGTAGCCCATGGCGTCGACGTAGCCGCCCGGGCCGCAGAAGTCGGTCTGCCAGTCGATGCAGAGCAGCGCGGTGCGTTCGACCGGCGCGGCGCCGTCGTACGGCCAGAGGTAGGGGTCGGCCTTGACCGGACCGATGCGGGCCATCGCGCCTCCTTCGTCAGTACAGTCGATTGTCGACCGTACTGTTTCCGGCAGCGCATTCTGCGGTAACGAGCGTGTGACGCCGTCACCGGCCGAGCGATGGCCGGGCTGGTCAGCCGAGGTACGTCCGGGCTCCGTGGGCGGCCAGCTCCCGCAGCACCACCGCCGGGTCGCCCGCCTCGATCGCGGCCAGCAGCCGCTCGTGCCGGTGTACGCCGTCGACCGGCTGCGCCACCTCGGCCTCCCGACGCAGGTTGATCGCCATGTACAGCTGCAGCTTCACCAGCACCGACTCGTAGACAGCGGTCAGCTGCTGGTTGCCGGCCAGGCCGACCAGTTCGACGTGGAACCGCCGGTGTGCCTCGGCGATGCGCAGCCGGTCGGCGACCGCCGTCGCCAGCCGCATCTCCTCGATCGCCGCCCGCAGCCCGCCGAGTACGCCGGCCCGGCGCACCGGCAACGCCGTCTCCACGGCGTACCGCTCCAGAACGTCGCGGACCGCGTACAGCTCCTGGACGTCCCGGTCGGACAGGGTCGCGACCCGCACCCCGCGCCGCGGCACGTGCTCCACCAGGCCCTGCTGGGCGAGCAGGCGCAGCGCCTCACGCAGCGGTGCCCGGCTGATCCCGAGCCGGCGGGTCAGGTGCTCCTCGACGAGCCGCTCCCCCGGTTCGGTCTTGCCGCTGAGGATCTCGCGACGCAGCCGCCGCACAGCCAGCTCCACGAGGCTGATGCTCTCCAGCTCACCATCCACCGACGATGCGGCCACGTCGCTCACCCCGTTGAGTCTGCCACCCGGGCCGCGCAACCGGTTTCCCGCCCGTTTCCCGCGCCAGCGCGGCCGATCGACCGGGCCTCACCTGGCGGCGAGTGCGGTGGCCAACGCGGTGAACTCGCTCTCCGTCGCGCTACCGACCAGCAGGACGCTGCGCTGCGGGGTCAGCCACACCAGGGCGCGTTCGCCGGGCCGCGCCGCGTACCACTGCCAGGTCGCGGCCCCGATCTGGACCTGACCCTGCGGCTGCGCGGTCGCGGTCAGCTCGGCCACCAGCAGCTGCGGGACCGGCCGGGAGCTCTGCACCAGCTGCAGTGCTCCGCCGTCGGCGGTGACGTAGCCGATCCGCAGGGTCGGCCCCTCGGGGCCCGCCGGCCGGTACCCGGCGCTCACCGGATGCCAGTCCGGGCCCAGTCCGGCCGGCTCCAGCACCGGAAACTCGCCGGCCGACCGGGCCTGTTCGTAGGCCGGGCCGGGGTCGATCTCCACCGGCTCGTCGCCACCCAGAAGGACCTGGTACCCGACGAACACCAGCAGGATCGGCACCAGCAGGACGGCCAGCGACATCGCCATGTCCCTGGGCGAACGCCCCGACCGGTCACCGCCAGCGGTCGACGCACCAGCGGTCGGCCCGGCGCCCAGGGTGGTGCTCGGGGTGGCGGCGGCTCCGGCAGCTCGCTGCGCGGCGGCCCCGGCGGTCGGCTCGGCTGCGTCCATCGTTCCATCGTCCCAGCCCACGACGGTCCGCCGCGTGGGGCCCCGGCGACCCGCCCCGGTGCACCCGCACCGGCACGCCCGCGGCCGGACGTGCCAGGATTCCTCCAGGACCTGGCGCCGCCGGGGCGGGGTCGGCACGCACCCGCCGACAGCCGCCGCGCTCCAGGGCCCACGCCCCGCACCGTCGCGAGGAGGAGCCCCGATGCCCGAAGCCCGTACCCGACAGCCGCAGAATCTCGACCGTAACCTGGCCCTGGACCTGGTCCGGGTCACCGAGGCCGCCGCGATGGCCGCCGGCCGTTGGGTGGGTCGTGGTGACAAGGAGGGCGGCGACGGCGCCGCCGTCGACGCGATGCGCAAGCTGATCAACTCGATTCAGATGCGCGGGGTGGTGGTGATCGGCGAGGGCGAGAAGGACAACGCCCCGATGCTGTACAACGGCGAACAGGTCGGCGACGGCACCGGTCCCGAGGTCGACGTCGCGGTCGACCCGATCGACGGCACCACGCTGATGAGCAAGGGCATGCCCAACGCCCTCGCCGTGCTCGCGGTCGCCGAGCGGGGCGCGATGTTCGACCCGAGCGCCGTGTTCTACATGGAGAAGCTTGCCGTCGGCCCGGACTGTGCCGACGTCATCGACATCGACGCCGGTGTGCGGGAGAACCTGCGCCGGATCGCCAAGGTGAAGAAGTCCAGCATCTCCGACGTGACGGTGAGCATCCTGGACCGGGAACGCCACGGCGAACTGGTCCGGCAGGTCCGCGACGCCGGCGCGCAGATCCACTTCCTCTCCGACGGTGACATCGCCGGGGCGATCTCGGCCGCCCGCGACGAGTCGGACGTCGACGTGCTGATGGGCATCGGCGGCACCCCGGAGGGGATCACCGCCGCCTGCGCGCTCAAGTGCATGGGCGGGGCGATCCAGGGCAAGCTCTGGCCCCGCGACGACGACGAACGGGCCAAGGCCGTCGCGGCCGGGCACGACCTGGACCGGGTGCTGGACACCGACGACCTGGTGACCGGCGACAACTGCTTCTTCGTCGCCACCGGCGTGACCTCGGGCGACCTGCTGCGCGGCGTACGGTACCGGGCCGGCGGTGCCTACACCCAGTCGATCGTGATGCGGTCCAAGAGCGGCACGATCCGGGTCATCGACTCCTACCACCGGTTGGAGAAACTGGCGCTCTACTCGGCGGTCGACTTCGACGGCCGACCGATCGCCGAACTCGACGCCGGCGACTGAGCAGCGCCGACATCTGCCAACGCCGGAACTGGCAGCGGCAGCGCGGGCCGGCGGGTCAGGTCCCGTCGGAGGAGTGACCGGGGAACAGGTGCGCGCTGGGGTCGATGGCCACGGCGGCGTTGTTGACCGCCGTGGCCGCCTCGCCGAACCCGGTCGCGATGAGCCGTACCTTGCCCGGGTAGTCGGCGATGTCGCCGGCGGCGAAGACCCGGGGCAGGTTGGTGGCCATCGCGCTGTCCACCCGGATGTGCCGCTTGTCGAGCGCGAGGCCCCAGGTCGTGAGGGGCCCGAGATCGGCGGTGAAGCCGAGCGCCGCGACCACGGTGTCCGCCGGCACGGTCTGCGGGCCGCCGTCGCCGGTGGTGATGTCGACGCCGGTCACCCGGGTGGTGCCGTGTACCGCTGTGAGCTGGGCGTTGACGACGATGCGGACCGGTAGGGCACGCACCCGCTCGACGGTCGCGGCGTGGGCCCGGAACCGGTCGCGGCGGTGCACGATGGTGACCGAGCGAGCCAGTGGCTGCAGGGCCAGCGCCCAGTCGAACGCGGAGTCACCGCCGCCGACGATCACCACGTCGTGCCCGGTGAGGTCGGCGAGCCGGGGCACGAAGTAGACGATCCCGTCGCCGGTGAACTCGGCCGCCGCCGGCAGCGGTCGGGGGGTGAAGCTGCCCATCCCTCCGGTGATCACCACCGCACCGCAGGCCAGCCGCGCACCGTCGGCCAGGCCGAGCACCGGCCGGCCGTCGACCAGGTCGAGGGTGTCGGCGCGGACACCGAGCAGGTACTCGGGCTGGTACGGCGCGGCCTGCTCGACGAGGTTCGCCACCAGCTCCCGACCCTTGATGACGGGGAACCCGGCGATGTCGAAGATCGCTTTCTCCGGGTACATCGCCGCCACCTGACCGCCCGGGGCCGGCAGGGCGTCGATGACGGCCGTGGACAGCCCCCGGAATCCGGCGTAGTAGGCGGCGAACAACCCGGTCGGCCCGGCACCGACGATCGCCACGTCGACTGCGCGCATCCCACCACCGGACCTCTCGCCGTCGGGTCCGCGTCGACCCGTTCGTCGAACGTAGGTCCGCCGCTGCGGCGCGGCAACCCCTTCCCACCTGCGTGGACGCCTCCGCCCAGGTCAGGGCATGGTGAGTGGGTCCGACTCGTACGGGTCGTAGCTGCGTCGGCGGAACAGGATCGCCGCGAGCACCCCGCCGACGAAACCGAACAGATGCCCCTGCCAGGAGATCAACGCGTCGGTGGGCAGGATGCCGACCAGTTGCCAGCCGTAGAGCAGGCCGACCAGCAGCACCACGCCGAGGTTCCACCAGGTGCGTTCGACGATGCCGCGCATCAGCACCAGGCCGAGGTAGCCGAAGACGACTCCGCTGGCGCCGACGACGACGGTGTTCGGTGAACCGGTGAACCACACCCCGATGCCGCTGACCAGGATGATCACCAGGGTCGAGTAGAGGAACCGCCGTACCCCGGCGGCCAGCACGAAGGTGCCGAGCAGGATCAGTGGCACGCTGTTGCTGTAGAGGTGGTCGAAGCCGTGGTGCAGGAACGGGGCGAAGAAGACCCCGTCGAGGCCGGCGATGCGCCGGGGAATGATGCCGGCGCTGTAGTCGAAGCCGGCATTGAGCCAGACGTCGAAGGCCTCGATGACGAAGAGCACCGGCACGACGGCGCACATCGCGACGAAGGCCCGGCCGAGCGAGGCGTAGAAGGCCTCGGTCCCGAACCGGTTCGGGTCGCCGCTGGAGGATGACACGCCGTACGCCATCCTCAAGTAGCTATCAGGTCCGCGCAACCGTTGCCACCCGAGCGCGCGGACGGGCGGAAAAACCCGGCGGCGGTACGGAGTCCTCCGTACCGCCGCCGGGTGTCCTGCGCTGTGCCCGGGTGTCGGACCGGGTCGCAGCCGAGCTGGTCAGTACCAGCCCTCGGCCTGCGACATCTGCCACGCACCGCAGGGGTTGGTGTAGCGGTTCGCGATGTAGCCGAGACCCCACTTGATCTGGGTCGCCGGGTTGGTCTGCCAGTCGGCACCGGCCGAGGACATCTTGTTGCCCGGCACCGCCTGGGGGATGCCGGTGGCACCGGAGGCCGCGTTGTAGGCCTTGTGGTTCCAGCCGCTCTCCTTGTTCCAGAGCTTGTTCAGGCAGGCGAACTGGTCGAGGCCCCAGCCGCGCTCCAGGGTGAGGGCGCAGCCGATGGCCCGGTTGCCGCTGAACTCGTCGCAGGAGGCGGGAATCTCGCCGGTGAACGGCACGGTCGCGCCAGAGTTGGACGGCTGCTGGGCCGTCTGTTCCTGCTTCTGCTGGGTGACCTGCTCGGCCCGCTTGACCTTGGCGGCCTCGGACTTGGCGGCAGCGGTGGCCTTCTCCGCTGCCTCCCGCTCTGCGGTTCGGCGCTGCACCGTGACCCGCTGATGCTCGGCGCGGCGTTGCCGGAGCAGTTCGAGCTCGACCTGCTCGGCCTGTGCCGCCAACCGGGCGTCACTGATGCGTTGCTGGGTGTCCCGGTCACTCTCCAGGTAGAACCCGCCAGCGACGCCTGTCACCAGCAGGCCGACGGCGAGTGCCCGGAGACCGAACCGACTCCACAGCCGACTCACGAAGTGGTCCCTTCGTCGGGGGCAAGGGCACGGCGGTACGCCGACCGCAGCGCCCGGCGAGGGGCGCGGCGGGGCGGGCACGCCGTGAGCGCCCGACCGGGTGGGTCGCGCGCCGGCCGACCGTGATGGGGGTCGGTCGGCGCGCCACCACCGACGTCCGTCGACAGGCCGCCGCCGGTGCGCGCGCTCGCCGACCACCATCGCGCACGGTGAGGCCCTTGGGAAACGCGTGATCGTCATTGTGACATTGGTCACGCCGCACTTCGGGGTGAATACGGACGTAACACCCCCACGCAGTGGCTCAGCGTGGGATGTCCTCCAGCAGATCGGTAACCATTTCGGCGATGGGCGACCGCTCCGAACGGGTCAGGGTGACATGCGCGAACAGGGGATGGCCCTTCAGCGCCTCGATCACCGCGGTCACGCCGTCGTGCCGCCCGACCCGCAGGTTGTCCCGCTGGGCGACGTCGTGGGTGAGCACCACCCGCGACCCCTGGCCGATCCGGGACAGCACGGTCAGCAGGACGTTGCGTTCCAGCGACTGTGCCTCGTCGACGATGACGAACGCGTCGTGGAGGCTACGGCCCCGGATGTGGGTCAGCGGCAGTACCTCGAGCATGCCGCGGGCGAGCACCTCCTCCATCACGTTCTCGTGCACCACCGCGCCGAGGGTGTCGAACACCGCCTGCGCCCAGGGCGACATCTTCTCCGACTCCGAGCCCGGCAGGTAGCCGAGCTCCTGGCCGCCGACGGCGTACAGCGGACGGAACACGATCACCTTCTTGTGCCGGCGCCGCTCCATCACCGCTTCCAGTCCGGCGCACAGGGCCAGCGCCGACTTGCCGGTGCCGGCCCGCCCACCCAGCGAGACGATCCCGATCGTCTCGTCGAGCAGCAGATCGAGGGCGATCCGCTGTTCGGCGGAGCGGCCCCGCAGGCCGAACGCTTCCCGGTCACCGCGGACCAGCCGTACCGTCTTGTCGGCCATCACCCGCCCGAGCGCGGAACCACCGGTGCCGTGCAGCACCAGCCCGGTGTGGCAGGGCAGCCCGGCGGCGCTGTCCAGGTCGACCGCGTCGCCCCCGTACAGCTGGGTGACCTGCTCGTCGGTGGGTTCCAGCTCCGCCATGCCGGTCCAGGTCGGGTCGCTGGCCTGACCGTGCCGGTACTCGTCGGCGACCAGACCGACCGACGCCGCCTTGACCCGCAGCGGCATGTCCTTGCTGACCAGGACGACGTCGCGACCCTCGGCACCCATGCTCAGCGCGACCGACAGGATCCGGGTGTCGTTGGACTCGTTGCGGAAGCCCGGCGGCAGCACGTCGGTGTCCGCGTGGTTGAGCTCGACCCGCAGGGTGCCGCCGACGTCGTTGGCCGGCACCGGCTGGTCCAGCCGGCCGTGGCGGACCCGCAGTTCGTCGAGCATCCGCAGGGACTGCCGGGCGAACCAGCCCAGCTCCGGGTGGTGCCGCTTGCCCTCCAGCTCGGAGATGACCACCAGCGGGATCACCACCTCGTGCTCGGCGAAGCGGTGGAACGCTCCCGGGTCGGACAGCAGGACCGAGGTGTCCAGCACGTACGCACGGGAGGGGGTGGCGGGCTCCGATCGGTCGGTGCCGGCGGACGTGCCCGTCGACCGGGACGCGGTGGACGCGTCCGAGGTGCGGCGGCGGGTCCGGCTGCGGCTGGACGGGACAGTGGCGGTCGGGTCCTGATCGGCCCGGGGGGTGGTACGTCGACTCGTCACAGGCCTGCTCCGTCGGGCGTGCACCCGGTCCGCCCGCGATCCGGCTCCACCGGGGCCCGGGGGCACGGGTCGGATGCGGAACCCATGCGAACAGCAGGTCCGGAGCGTCCGGCTGGTCCAGGACGACCCTGAACCATGCTTAGACGCTAGCTGCCGGATCCCGGCCTCGGCTAGGCATCCGAGCCGATCTTCGAAGCCGTTCCCACCCGTCGGCCGTCCCGGCGGCCCGCCGTACCGGTCCGCGAAACAGCGTGGACACGTGCCGGACACACTCCTGACCCGCCCTCGTGCGGGGTGGCCGGCCGGGATGCGCACCCCCTGCACGCATCCCGGCCGGGAGGAGCCCGGCGCGGTGACGCCGGTGCTCCCCGCGCGGCGGCGCGTCCGCCTCAACGCCGACGCCGCGCTCGGGAAAGTCTGTGGTCACGGTTCAGGGACGACGCCCGACGAGCACCTCCCGGGCGTGCCGACCGCTACCGGCCGTTCCGGTACCGGCGGCACCGCCGGTCGGCCCGGCACCGCCGGCGAAGGACGCACCGGTGTACGTCGTGCCCTGGCGGGCGGCGGCGGTCACCGGTGCCGTCGGACGCTCGACCGGCACCGGCACCGGGGCCGGGGCCGGGGCCGGGGCCGCCAGCGGCGGGGTGCCGGCCAGTGGGGCGCCGGCCGTTGCCACCGGGACGGCCTCCGCCGACGGCATCGAGGTGATCGCTGTCCGGGTCTGCCGGCGGCTCCAGGCACCTCGGTCCCCGTCGAAGTAGCCCTGGCGGTAGCCGAAGCGGTAGCCGATCCGGTAGCTGAGCTGTCCGTGCAGCCGGCCGGCGGCATAGCTGGACGACGCCAGCAGCAGCACGAGGAAGACCGCGAAGAACGGGCTCATCCGGTCGCCCCGATCCGTCTGATCATTGTTCCTCCGAGTCGCACGACGTCGGGTCGTCGGTGAGAAGCCGATCGACGTCGTCGGTCCGCACCTCCTCGACCAGCTCCACACTGATCCGGCAACCGCCCAGCACCACTTCCGCCGTCGAGGCCCGTCTGATCTCCCCGCCGGCGTCGTACACCCGCACGCTCAGCTCCGGGCAGCCCAGATGCGAACGCCAGGCGTTCCACTCGCCCCGGTCCCCGACGTTGAGGGACAGGTAGCGACATCCCCGGGCGAGGTAGAGCCGCCATGGCGCACTGAGACCCGAAGCCACGGCGTCGGCGATCAGGCCGAAGGCCTGGGCACGGGTGGCCAGCTCGGTCACCGAGCGGTCTCCGTCACGCGTAAGGGACAACTCCACTCACTAAGCGTCTCAAGCACGTGACGTAGAGTAAAGCGTCACGCGCAAGTGACAGCATCATCTTTTCGGTTGATTAGCGTCACCTCAGCAACGTCCTTAGACTGCACCCGTGACACCCCTCTCGACAAGGGATAATTTCCCGACAGAGATTCACAAAGCTCTGTCACAGACGCAGTACAGGAGAGTGCCCGCCCCCAGGCGGAACGGCGAATCGCCGTACCGTCGGCCGGTGCCGGACAGCTCCGCTGGGCGGAAGATCGCCTTCGCCGCCTTCGTACGCAAGGCGCTCGCCGACGCGCGGGCGACCCGCGCCTGGACCGGCTCCGAGGTCTCCCGCCGCACCGGTGTCTCCCGACAGACCATCAACCGCTGGGTACGGGGCGAATGGTCCAGCGACCCGGAGGCCGAACGGGTGGTCGCCTTCTGTGACGGGCTCGGCATCAACCCGACCGTCGCCTTCGGTGTCCTCGGCTGGGACCGGGCGACCGACGCCCGGCCGACACCGAGCGCCCCACCGATGGATCCGGACGTGGAGGCCCTGCTGCGGCGGCTGGTCGATCCCAACGTCTCCGATGCGGAGAAGTTTCACATCAGGGAGACAATCCGGTATCTCGCCTACCGACCCCCACTACCGGCCGAACCTCGCAAAGGCCCCAAGCGAGCAGGGTAGTTCTCAGATGGCGAAAGAAAGCCGATCAAGCAGCCCGATTCCGCCCCACTTGCACGCTGAGTCACGATAACGTTCCTCTCCGTACTGCTTGGGCTCGTTCGTCGGCGGGGGCGACGGGACAAGGCCGGACACAGCCCTGCGGGACAGAAGGGGGGGGTCGATACCGATGACCCTCAAATGGTCGGCAGTAGTGATCGCGGCCGTCGCGGTCACCCTTTGCGCCACCACGAATATCGTCGTCGCTCTCCTGCGGACCGGACAGGTGCCGCCGGTGGTGAACATGTTCGCCATCGCCTGCGCGGCCGTCGCCACCCTGGTGGCGGTCATCGCACACCTGAATGACCGGCAGCAGGGGCGGCTCACCGCGCTCACCGAATTCCTCGTTGCCCGGCTCAATGAAGTCGACGCCCACGTGGGCGATCGCAATGCCGGGTTCGTCGAGGGGTATCTGCTCCGACAAGGTCACCAACAGGACGCGGCAGTCGTGCAATTTCCACCGCGGATGCATGGTCGTCGGCTGATGGGTGGGGGCGACGACTGACCGCCCGGCGGTAGGCGGACCGTAGTCGACCGCGCCGGCGTAGCCCGATGTTCATCCGGCGAGAGGTCTGGCACTGCGTTCGCCAGCAGGTACGCTGACGCCCGTGCGGCCGTTCGATGCAGGAAACCAGCGCTTGGCCCGTCCGCTGACCGCGGAGCAGGCATGGCGAGCCACCATCGATCGCGCCGACCGGTGCGTGCTGTTCTTCGACTTCGACGGCACCCTCGCCCCGGTCGGCGACGATCCCACCTCGGTGCAACCGGCACCCAAGGTGCTGGCGGCGATCGAGTCACTCACCGGGGTGGTGCAGCGGATCGCGATCGTGTCGGCCCGCCCCGTCGAGTTCCTCCGCGACCAGTTCGCGGAGATAACCGACGTCGACCTGTACGGGCTGTACGGGCTGGAGCACAGCCACGGCTCCGGGCCGACGGTGACCGAGCCGGCGGCACTACCGTGGGTCCCCGCGATGGCCGAGCTCGCCGACCGGGCCCGAGCCGAACTACCGGCCGGCACCCTGGTCGAGTACAAGCGGCTGTCGGTGGCGCTGCACTACCGGACCGCCCCCGAGCTGGGGGGCGTCGTCGAGTCCTGGGGCCACGACCAGGCCGAGCGGCTCGGTCTGCGCAGCCAGAGCGGCCGGATGGTGCTCGAGCTGAAGCCCCCGGTCGACCGGGACAAGGGCAGCATCATCGGCGAGGCCGTCGGCACCGCCAGCTGCGCCTGGTACTTCGGCGACGACGTGTCGGACATCAAGGCCTTCGCGGCGCTACGGGCGCATCAGGAAGCCAACCCGGACTTCTTCGGGGTGTGCGTGGCGGTCGCCAACTCCGAGACCGGGCACGACGTGTCCGCTGCCGCCGACCTCACCATCGACTCACCCGAGGCACTCGGCGACTTCCTGACCTCTGCGGTGCTCGCCCTCGACTGACCGGCCCGCCAGCCAGCTACCTGCCCGTTGCCTGTCGGCCGACCCCTGCGGGCTCACGTCGGCCGACCCCCTGCGGGCTCATGCACCGTAGCGACGTTGCCGGTTGGCGTAGGACCGCAGCGCCCGCAGGAAGTCCACCCGCCGGAAGTCCGGCCAGTTGACGTCGCAGAAGTAGAACTCCGAATGCGCCGACTGCCAGAGCAGGAAGCCGGAGAGCCGCTGCTCACCGCTGGTCCGAATGACCAGGTCGGGATCGGGCTGGCCACGGGTGTAGAGGTGCTCGGCGATGTGGTCGACATCGAGCACCTCGGCCAGCTCCTCCAGCGTCCCACCGGACTTGGCGTGCTCGTACAGCAGGGACCGGACGGCGTCGGCGATCTCCCGACGGCCGCCGTACCCCACGGCGATGTTGACCTGCGCGCCGTCGGACCGGGTCTGGGTACGCTCCTGGGCCGCCTTCAACGCAGTCGCGGTGGCACCGGGCAGCAGGTCCAGCGCACCGACGATCCGCAACCGCCAGGGGTTACCGTCCTCCGCCAGCTCGGTGACCAGATCCTCGATGATCTTCAGCAGCGGATCCAGCTCGCGGGCCGGTCGACGGAGGTTGTCCGTGGCCAGCAAATAGAGCGTGACGTGGCCGATGCCGGCCTGGTCACACCAGTTCAACAGGTGCTTGATCTTCGCCGCACCGACCCGGTGCCCGTCGTTGGGGTCGACGAACCCCATCTCCCGGGCCCAGCGGCGGTTGCCGTCACACATCACGCCCACGTGGCCGGGCACCGGCTTGCCCGCCAGTCTGGCCATGAGCCGTCGCTCATAGACCGAATAGAGCAGGTCCCGCAGAGTCATCGTAAGCAGACTAGCGACCGGAACGCCGTCGCGCGGTATCGGCTGCCCGGCGGATCGTCAGTTGCGCGGCGAGCCGACGCACCGTGACGGCGTCCAGCCGGCCGTCGCCGAGACCGAGTTCGACGATGGTGTCGAAGACGTGCCGGTCCCGCGTCGCCGCCGCGACGGCGGCGTCCACCGTCGTCGGCCGCCGGGCCAGCCAGGCGCCGAAGGCGCTGTGCCGCAGATGCCCGCCGAGGCGTCGACGCAGCGCCTGCCGGTAGCGGCGGGCGGCGACCGTCGGCGTACCGGCCGCCGCCGCACCGGCCAGCGCACCGGACAACACCGCGTAGAAGATGCCCTCGCCGGTGAACGGGTTGATCAGCGACAGCGCGTCGCCGGCCAGCACCAGCCGGCCGGCACCCACCGGCGGCCGCCGGGTGGACAGCGGCAGATGATGCGCCCGCAGGTCGGTGACCTGCGCCAGGTCGGTGCCGGGCAGCAGCGCGCACAACCGGTCCAGCAGCCGCGCCCGGGTCAACGGCCGGCCGCGCAGCACCTCCCCGTACCCGACGTTCGCCCGGCCGTCACCGATCGGAAAGGCCCAGGCGTACGCCGGCCAACCGGCCGCCGTGGTGACGATCCGCTGTTCGCCGGGGCTGGTGACGGCCCCGACCGGCGCGTAGCCGCGAATCGCCAGGGCCAGATGTCCGTCCGGGTTGGGGCCGTGGCCCAACGCCCGGCGTACCACCGATCCCGCGCCGTCCGCGCCGACCACCGCCCGCGCCGCGATCTCGCCGTCGAGCAGCACCAGGTCGTCGCGGACCGTGACCCGCCGTACGGTGTGCCGGCGCAGCCGCGCGCCGGCGGCGACCGCGGCGGCGACCAGCCGGGCGTCGAAGACGGCCCGCGGCACCGTGTACGCCGGACGGACCAGCTCGGCGGCGACCTGCCCGCCGTGCGGGGCGACCAGCCGGAGCCGGCCGACCGGGGCGAACCCGTCGACCGGATCGGGCACGGCCAACCCGGCCAGCACGTCGAGGGCGTGCGGTGCGATGCCGTCGCCGCACGGCTTGTCGCGGGGAAACTCCGCCCGGTCCAGCAGCAGCACCCGGGCACCGGCGCGGCGGGCGGCGATCGCCGCGGCGGCACCGGCCGGCCCGGCACCGACCACCGCGACGTCGACGACCGACGTACCGTCCACCTGGACCTCCCGTCAGGCCGGGTCGGTGCCGGCGACCTCCCGGTCGGCACCGGATGTCCCCCGGCCGTGCTCGACGCTGGTCGCCGGCCGGCCACGCTCGGCGCGACCGACCCGCCACACACCGTAGAGGGCCAGCGCCACCGCCACCACCAGCGGCGCGCCGTCGCGGACCAGCCCGTCCACGCCGAGCAGCCACCAGCACAGCGGCAGATCCACGGCGAGCACCCCGAGGCTGACCAGGACCAGCAGCCAGCGTGCCCAGCGCCGGCCGCGCAGCATGAAGAACGACACCAGCAGCACCAGCCAGCTGGTGGCGGTGGCGACCGCGATCCAGGCCACCACCGCCGGGGTGGCGGTCAGCCGGCCGTCGACCAGCACCCCGATCGACACCAGGGCCGGCACCAGCATCAGCGGGGGGTAGGTGAACGCCGCCACCCGGGCGATGAGCAGCCCGGCGGCGACCGGCGGCCGCCGGGGCGGCGCCTCCCGCCAGGCCGGGCGGGCACCGTCGAGGACCAGCCGGGCGGGATGGCGTACCAGATGGGCACCGACCACCGGTGAGCGGTACAGCAGCCAGACCACGGCCACGCAGAGGCCGACCACCAGGCCGAAGCCGGCGACCTGCGGCAGCAGCGGTACGCCGGAGCGGGGCACCACCAGCCGGCCGAGGGCGAAGACCGTCGTCACCGCCAGGATCAGCCCGAACGGTCGCGCACCGGCCCGGGCCCTGCGCACCTGCCGGATGAGGATCAGGAAACCGACCGCCCGCAGCAGCGCCCACCCGGACCGGACCGCCATGGCGAAGTCCTGCTCGGCCGCGTACTGCCAGTTGAGCAGGTCGACCACGACGGTGGCCGCGGCGGTGACGGCGAGCAACCAGACCAGCAGACGGACCGGAGCTGGAAGGTCTGCCGCCACCGGCGCAGGCTAGCCGACGCTCACCCGGCGGCGTCCAGTCGGACCCGCAGCGCGTCCAGCTCCGCCCAGAGCACCCCGGGGAGTTTGTCGCCGAACCGCTCGAACCATTCGGTGATCTGTGGCAGTTCCGCGCGCCACTGCGCGGGGTCGACGGCGAGCGCGGCGGCCACGTCGGCCGGGTCGACGTCCAGGCCGGTCAGGTCCAGCGCGTCGACGGTCGGTACGTTGCCGATCGGGGTGTCGACCGCCGCGCCCGTGCCGTCGAGCCGCTCGACGATCCACTTGAGCACCCGGGAGTTCTCCCCGAAGCCGGGCCAGAGGAACCGGCCCTCGTCGTCGCGGCGGAACCAGTTGACGTAGAAGATCCGGGGCAGCTTGGCGGCGTCGCCGTCGACACCCTTGCCCATCTCGATCCAGTGCCGGAAGTAGTCCCCGGCGTGGTAGCCGATGAACGGCAGCATCGCCATCGGGTCGCGGCGGACCACGCCGACCTCGCCGGTGGCCGCTGCGGTGGTCTCCGAGGAGAGCGTGGCCCCGAGGTAGACGCCGTGCACCCAGTCACGCGCCTCGGTGACCAGCGGTACGGTGGTCCGCCGCCGGCCGCCGAACAGGATCGCGTCGATCGGTACCCCGCGCGGGTCGTGGTACTCGTCGGCCAGGATCGGGCACTGGGTGATCGGGGTGCAGAACCGGCTGTTCGGGTGGGCGGCGTCGGTGCCCCGGCCCGGATTCCAGTCCTGGCCCCGCCAGTCGGTCAGGTGCGCCGGCGGCTCCCCCATCCCCTCCCACCAGACGTCGCGGTCGTCGGTCAGCGCGACGTTGGTGAAGATGGAGTTGCCCCGGTCGAGGGTCCGCATGGCGTTGGCGTTGGTCCGCCAGTCGGTGCCGGGGGCGACGCCGAAGAGCCCGTACTCGGGGTTGACCGCCCAGAGCCGGCCGTCGTCGCCGAAGCGCATCCAGGCGATGTCGTCACCGATCGTCTCGACCTTCCAGCCGGGGATGGTCGGCTCCAGCATCGCCAGGTTCGTCTTGCCGCAGGCCGACGGGAAGGCCCCGGCGATGTAGCGGACCCGGCCGTCCGGGGCGGTCAGTTTGAGGATCAGCATGTGCTCGGCGAGCCAGCCTTCGTCGCGGGCCATGACGCTGGCGATCCGCAGCGCGTAGCACTTCTTGCCGAGCAGCGAGTTGCCGCCGTAGCCGGACCCGTACGACCAGATCTCCCGGGTCTGCGGGAAGTGCGAGATGTACTTGGTCTCGTTGGCCGGCCACGGCACGTCGGTCTGGCCCGGCTCCAGCGGCGCGCCGACCGAGTGCAGCGCCGGTACGAACTCGGCGTCGTCGCCCATCGCGGCGAGCACCTCGGCGCCCATCCGGGTCATGATCCGCATCGAGGCGACGACGTACGCGCTGTCGGTGATCTCCACCCCGAACATCGGCGACGGCGCGTCCAGCGGGCCCATGCAGAACGGGACGACGTACATGGTCCGCCCCCGCATGCAGCCCCGGTACAGCTCGGTCATCACCCGCTTCATCTCGGCCGGGTCCATCCAGTTGTTGGTGGGTCCGGCGTCGGCGGCGTCCGGCGAGCAGATGAAGGTGCGTTCCTCGACGCGGGCCACGTCCGTCGGGTCGGTACGGGCCCAGAAGGAGTTGGGGCGGCGTTCGGCGTCGAGTCGCACCAGGGTGCCGGCGTCGACGAGTTCGTCGGTGAGCCGGTGCCATTCGGCGGTCGACCCGTCGACCCAGACCACGCGGTCCGGCGTGGTCAGTGCGGCGATCTCGCGCACCCAGGACAGCAGGCGGGGGTGGTCGGTGGGAGCGGGGCTCGGACTGTTCGACGGTACGGGCGTGGTGGCCGTTGCAGTCATGGCGATCTCCTCGATGGTCGGCGCTGACCTCGTTCCTGGAGTGCACCGCACCGGCGGCTGGACTGGTCCAACCGCCGGGATACAGGTCCGGGAGTTGGACTCAGGGTAAACCGATCGACCGTTCAGGACAGCTGAGGAGCTTGTGAAGAACTGCACAAGATGTCGACGAATGCAATCTGACGAGCTGTTTCTCGCTCCCACGCGCAGCTCCACGCACATTCTTCCGGTCTTCGGCCACCCGGAACGCCAACTACAGACGGTAGTCGGCGCGGACGGCAATACCGGTGCCGTCCACCGCCGACGGGTGACACCCGCTACGCTCGGGGCCGTGTCCGTGTCCGCCACCGGCGAGCCATCCGCGCCCGCCTCCCCTCCAGGGTTGATCCACCGGCTCCGCGACCGGTTCGGCCAACTGGTACGCGAGCTGGGCAAGTTCGGCATCGTGGGCGGGATCGCCTTCATCATCGACATCGTTGGGTTCAACGTCGCCGCCAGTGTGCTCGGGCTGGGGCCGTTGACCGCCAAGACGCTGTCGACGGTGGTGGCCGCCACGGTGGCCTTCGTCGGCAACCGGTTCTGGACCTGGCGGCACCGGGGCCGGTCCGGGCTCGCCCGGGAGTACGGGCTCTACTTCTTCTTCAACGCCGTCGGTCTGGGCATCGGCCTCGGCTGCCTGGCCATCAGCCACTACGGGCTGGGCAGCATCTGGCCGGAGGTGTTCCGTACCCTGCTGGCGGACAACATCGCGGCCAACGTCGTCGGGGTCGCGCTGGGCACCCTGTTCCGGTTCTGGGCCTACCGCCGGTTCGTGTTCGTCGGCACCGCTGCGGCCGTGGTCCCGGCGGCGGCGACCGAACGTGAGTAACCGCACGTCGCGCGGGGCTGATCGCCGGTCGACCCGAGTGGGGGACCGAACTACCGTATGGTGATCTGATGCGAGTACTCAACCTTCTGCCCGAGCGCTGGCAGAAGTTCGTCCGCGAGGTCGTCAAGTTCGGCACCGTCGGTGGCATCAATACGGTGATCAACTTCGCGGTGTTCAACGCGCTGGCACTGACCGTACTCAGCGACGGCCAGTTGAAGGCGACGGTGGTCGCGGCCATCGTGGCGACCACCAGCTCGTACTTCATGAACCGGTACTGGACCTACCGGGACCGGCCCAAGTCGGCGCTCCAGCGGGAGTACGTGCTCTTCTTCCTGTTCAACATCACCGGCCTGCTGATCGAGGTCGGGATCCTGGCCCTGGCGAAGTACGGCTTCTCCATCCACGGGCTGCTGGCGCTGAACATCATCAAGATCGTCGGCCTGGTCCTCGGCACCATCTTCCGATTCTGGGCGTACCGGACGTTTGTCTTCCGGCCGGCACCTCGGGCGGCCGCCGGCGGACCCGCCCCGAGCGACCCGGCGCAGCCGACCGGCCGCGTCCCGCAGCAGCTGCACCGTGACCCGCAGTTGTCGACGTCGGTCCAGGTGCCGGACAGCCCCGCGCTGCTGGCCGAACCGGGCGAGGCCCGCCACCCTGCGGAGATCGCCACAGCGGCGTCCCGCCCGGCCCCCCACTGACCCACGTCGTGCGCTCCGGCACCGGTGCTGACGCCGACCTGTTCTTCGAGGACCTCGCCCCCGGCGGATCCTTCGACCTCGGCGTCACCACGGTCGACGGCAGCGAGATGGTCAGCTTCGCGCAACGGTTCGACCCGCAGTGGTACCACGTCGACGCCCGGCTGGCCCGGACCAGTCACCACGGAGCGTTGATCGCCAGCGGCTTCTTCACCGTCAGCCTGTTCATGCGGGCCTACGTGGACGCGGTGCTCTCCCGGGCGGCCGCCGACGCATCCCCCGGACTGGAGGAACTGCGCTGGCTGGCACCGGTGTACGCCGGTGACCGGCTGGCCGGTCGCCTCGACGTGCTCAGCCGTCGGCTGTCCCACGCCCGGCCGGGTCTCGGCACGGTGACCCTGGTCGGGTCGCTGACCCGGCTCGACACCTACGACCGCCCCGAACGGGAGGTGCTGCGGACCCGGTTCCGCGGCTGGTTCGCACTGCGCGACGACGGCCCACCGGCCTGACCCGGCCTGACGCGGACCGGGTCAGGCCGACCCGGCCCGCGTCGGGCCGGGACCCGGCCGGGCGTGGGTCAGGTGGCCGCCGGAGTGTCGTCGGCCCGGTCCTGGCCCCGGTCCTGGCGGACCTCGTCGAGGATCTCCCGCATCTCGCCGTCACCCAGGCTGTGCCGGTCGTGGTGGTTCTCCACCAGTTCGTACAGGGTGGTCTGCACCCGACCGACGCCGGGAATGTCGGCCAGCACCGTCTGCCCCCGCTCACCGGCCGACTCGATCGTCAATGTGCCGCAGCCCAGCAGCCGTTCGCTGAACCGCTGGCTCATCGAGTGGTCGTTGACCCGGTTCAGCGGGATGTCCCGCCGTTCCCGGGAGAAGACTCCGTGCTGCAGCACCACCCGCTCGTTGGTGAAGACGTAGTGGGTGGTCCGCCAGATCAGGAACGGACGGACCGTCAACCACGACACGGCCACCAGCCCGGCGACGGCGATCGCGTACAGCGCGACGGTGCCGCCGGTGCCGCCGGGCAGCAACAGGAACCCGGCCACCACGGCGGCCACCACGAGCACCAGCACGGCTACCGGCCCCACCAGGGCCTTCCAGTGCGGGTGCAGATGCAACACGACATGCTCGTCATCGGTGAGCATGTCCTCGGGAAACGCCACGCCAACCTCCTCGCCCACAACCGGGCCGTCGGCCCGGCCGGCGCGCCGCACACCGGCGCCGGCAAGACCGTAGCGGCTTCCCGCCACCGCGACCGTCAACCGTGCGTACCGTTTCCCGGCGCGTCGTCGGCGGCTGACCCGTCCACCGCGTCGGCGGCCCGTACGTGCAGCACGTCACCGGCGGCCACCGGCAGGTCACCGGCGGCGGTCCGGACCACCAGCCGACCGCCGTCGTCGACGGTGACGGCCACCCCGGTCCGGACCACCCCGGTCGGTAGCGTCACCCGGACCGCACGGCCGATGGTCGCGCAGTGCCGCAGGTACGCCGGCCGCAGCCCGGCCGCCGTCGGGTCACCACCGGCGGCCCGCCACCGCCCGTACCAGCTTTCGACGCCGCGCAGCAGCGCCCGCAGCAACGGGTCGCGGTCGGTCGCCGCCGCCCCGGCCAACTGCAGCGAGGTGGCCGGCAGCCCGGAGCTCGACGGCGGCAGCTCGTCGACCTTCAGCGTCACGTTCAGTCCGATGCCCAGCACCACCGCCGGGGCTCCGCCGGTCGGCGACGCATCCGACTGCGGTTCCTCCCGTGGTGTCGCCGGAGCGGCGAGGGCGGCCGGTCCGACCGGAGCCGCCTCGGCGAGGATCCCCGCGCACTTCGCCTCCCCGATCAGCAGATCGTTGGGCCATTTCAGCCGGGCCGGCAACTCGGCAAGTCGGGACACCGCCTCGACCAACGCGACCCCGGCCAGCAGCGGCAACCAGCCGTAGCGGGCCGGTGGCACCGCCGGCCAGCCCCGCGAGGGCCGGGCCAGCGCCGGACGCAGCAGCAGGCTCACCGCCAACCCGGCGCGGGGCGGCGAGACCCAGTCGCGGCCCAGCCGCCCCCGCCCGGCGGTCTGTTGTTCCGCCGCCACCACCAGGCCCTCGGCTGCTCCGGCCCGCGCCGCCGCCAGTACGTCGATGTTCGTCGACCTGGTCACCGGCCGGACCTCCAGGTCCGTCCAGAGTCCACCAGGGACGACCAACGCCCGGCGCAGCCCGCGCTGATCGAGCGGCGGACGGTCCAGATCGGTGTACGGCGAAGCGGACATCCGCCCAGCCTACGGCGCGATCACGGAAACCGACGGAGACCGTCCGGTACGGGCGCAACGCCCCGGTACGGGGTACCGGCGACTGTCGTACCGATCACCGGCACGGTGGCCGGCGGCGGCCCCGCCGGCGTGGCACCCTGCCACGGGGTGCCTTCCGACGGGGTGCTGACGGCGCCCACCGCGCCCGGCCGGGGCGGGAGGTCGCCGGCACCCCGGCCGCCGCGCCGCTGCCGGGGCACCGACGCCGTCGGGGCCACACCCACCGGTACGCGGCGACGCGGCAGCCCGGCCCGGCCGGCACGGCGACGCCCACCCCGCCGGTGCCGGGGCGCGGGCCGCCGGCCACCCGGCCACCGGTCAGCAGACGGATCTGTCTCCTCGACGGTCCACGCCCCGGTGGCCTCGTCGACGGTCCACGCCTCGGTGGCGGGCCGGGCCGGGCGCAGCATCGGCCACATGACCAGCAGCACCGTCAGACCGGCGGCGAACAGCGCGACTCCGAACATCGTCACGGTGGGGTAACGAACCGGACAACAACCAGGAAACGTCGCCGTCGCACCGGAGCACCGAGCGGGTTGAGGCGAACCGCACACCGACCGCACCTGCCCGACGCGCCGCGCGTCGATACCATCCGCGGTGTGGGCGTGACGAGTGAGCAGGCAGGGACCGGAACCGACCGCCACAGCACCGCCGGCAAGTTGGCGGACCTGGAGCGCCGGGTCGACGAGGCGGTGCACGCCGGCTCGGCCCGCGCGGTGGACAAACAGCACGCCCGGGGCAAACGCACCGCCCGGGAACGAATCGCCATGCTGCTCGACGAGGGGTCCTTCGTCGAGTTGGACGAGCTGGCCCGGCACCGGTCGACGAACTTCGGGCTGGAGCGCACCCGCCCGTACGGCGACGGGGTGGTCACCGGCTACGGCACCGTCGACGGCCGGCAGGTCTGCGTCTTCGCCCAGGACTTCACGGTCTTCGGCGGCTCCCTCGGCGAGGTGTTCGGCGAGAAGATCGTCAAGGTGATGGACCTGGCGATGAAGGTCGGTTGCCCGGTTGTCGGGATCAACGACTCCGGCGGCGCCCGGATCCAGGAGGGCGTGGTCAGCCTCGGGCTGTACGGCGAGATCTTCTTCCGCAACGTCCGCGCCTCCGGCGTGATCCCGCAGATCTCCCTGATCATGGGGCCGTGCGCGGGCGGGGCGGTCTACTCCCCCGCCGTCACCGACTTCACCGTCATGGTCGACAAGACCTCGCACATGTTCATCACCGGCCCGGACGTGATCCGGACGGTGACCGGCGAGGACGTCGGGATGGAGGAGCTCGGCGGGGCCCGGACCCACAACGCGACCAGCGGCAACGCCCACTACCTGGCGACTGACGAGGACGACGCGGTCGACTACGTCAAGGCGCTGCTGGCGTACCTGCCGAGCAACAATCTCGACGACCCGCCGACGCTGCCGGCCACACCGGAGGCGACGGTCACCGACGCCGACCGGGAGTTGGACGTCATCGTGCCGGACTCGGCCAACCACCCGTACGACATGCACCGGGTGATCGAGCACGTCGTCGACGACGGCGAGTTCCTGGAGATCCAGCCGCTGTACGCGCAGAACATCATCGTCGGCTTCGGCCGGATCGACGGCCGACCGGTCGGCGTGGTCGCCAACCAGCCGCTGCACTTCGCCGGCTGCCTGGACATCGGCGCCTCGGAGAAGGCGGCCCGGTTCGTCCGGACCTGCGACGCGTTCAACATCCCGGTGCTGACCTTCGTCGACGTGCCCGGCTTCCTGCCCGGAACCGACCAGGAGTGGGACGGCATCATCCGCCGGGGCGCGAAGCT
Organism: Solwaraspora sp. WMMA2101; assembly: GCF_049179175.1. NCBI lineage: Bacteria > Bacillati > Actinomycetota > Actinomycetes > Micromonosporales > Micromonosporaceae > Solwaraspora > Solwaraspora sp. WMMA2101. The sequence goes on from NZ_JBMHMA010000006.1 coordinate 2,043,478, forward strand.
GATCTACGCGTACGCCGAGGCGACCGTCCCGAAGGTCACCGTGATCACCCGCAAGGCCTACGGCGGGGCCTACGACGTGATGGGTTCCAAGCACCTCGGTGCCGACCTCAACTTCGCCTGGCCGACCGCGCAGATCGCGGTGATGGGCGCCCAGGGCGCGGTGAACATCCTCTACCGCGCGGAGCTGGCCGCCGCCGCCGACCCGGCGGCGGTCCGGGCGCAGCGGATCGCCGAGTACGAGGAGCAGCTGGCCAACCCGTACGTCGCCGCCGAACGCGGCTACGTCGACGCGGTCATCGCCCCGTCGCAGACCCGGCTGCAGGTGGCCCGGGGGCTGCGGATGCTGCGCGGCAAGCGGGAGACGCTGCCGCCGAAGAAGCACGGCAACATCCCGTTGTGACCGGCGGCCCGTACCAGCGAGGCGGCAGACCACCGGTACGGGTCAGCCGCCGGTCGACGGCAGGCTCAGCTCGGGCAGCCACGGGCCGGCCAGCAGCAGCGCGCCGACGATCAGCGCCGCGACGTTGACCAGGCCGAACAGGCCCACCCAGACCAGGCCCGGCACCCGGGTCAGCCAGGCCAGCTGGTCGGCGTCCGACTCCGGCGACCGGCCCTGGGCACGTAGCCGCTGCAACTCGCCGACCGGCCGGATCCCGCCGATCAGCAGGAACCACACCCCGGTGTACGCGAACGCGGCCTGCACCTGCGGGGTCGCGAACCAGGAGACCGCGAAGACCACCCCGCCGGTGACCAGGATCGACACGATGCCGAACATGTTGCGGATCATCAGCAGCATGGCGAACAGCAGCGCGACGGCGATCCACAGCAGCAGGGTGATCCGGTTGCCGCCGAGCAGCCAGGCACCGGCCAGGCCGACCAACGACGGCGCGACGTAGCCGGCCAGCAGGGTGAGGATCATGCCGGGCCCGGTCGGCCGACCGGCCGACAGGGTCAGCCCGGAGGTGTCCGAATGCAGTCGGATGCCCTTCAGTTTGCGCCCGGTGACCAGCGCGATCAGTGCGTGGCCGCCCTCGTGGGCGATGGTGATCGCGTTGCGGGCGATCCGCCACGGCAGCCGTACGACGACCACCGCCACGGCGAGCACCGCCGTGATCAGCACCAGCAACGGCGGCGGGTCGGGCTGCGCACTGAACAGGCGGTTCCACATATCCGTCAGCCCGGTGATCGACACAGCCCGGGAGCCTACCCACCGCGTACCGGCCCCACCAGAGCGCCGGCAGGTGCAACCATGGCCGTACGTCGTCGGCCACACCATGTCGACAGCAGTCAGCGGTCAGGAGGTGCCGGACGTGAGCGTCGCCGCGCTGGACGAGCACCACGGTCCGTGGACGGAGGCGGAGTACCTCGCTCTCGGCGAGACCGCCAACCGCATCGAACTTCTCGACGGGAGCCTGATCGTGGGCCCCGCCCCGAGCAAGCGTCACCAGGACCTCTCCCGTCGCCTGGCGAACGCCCTGGAGGCTGCCGTCGGTGCGGCAGGCCCGCTGGTCTTCGAGGCGGTGAACGTACGGTTGCGAACGGGCAGGTTGGCGGTCCCGGACCGGGTGGTGGCTGACACCGACGACGAGGGGACCGTCGTGGAGGCTGCCGAGGTCCGGCTGATCGCCGAGATCGTTTCACCTGGCAACGAAGCCAACGACCGTCTCATCAAGGTGCAGACGTACGCGGCCGCCGGCATCGGCTGGTACCTGATCGTCGAGCAGAGTCCGCAGCGTCTGGACCCCGGCTCGCTGCTGCGGCGGTGACCGCTGGCCCTCGCTCGGCGGTCAGTGGCGGCGCTGCAGCGACTCCAGGGTCCGCGCGGCGGCCCGGCGGCCCGGCACCAGCGGGTCCGGGACGGCCCCGGCACCGGTGCCCGGTCCGCGCCGGGCGTCGACGGCGGCGGCGACCGCGGTCAGCCGACGGTCCCCCGGCGGTACGTCGATCCGGAAGTGGCTCTCGTGTGGCGCCTGCCGGTCGTCGCCACCCCAGCGGACCACCCCGGCGCACTCGGCCAGGATGTCGCGGATCACGACCAGCTGCGCGGGGAAGAAGCCACCGGTCACGCCGACCGGGTAGCGGGCCGGGTGCAGGGCGATCGCCGTACCGCTGCGGTGCGCGGCGGGGCCGGTGGGCTGCCAGCCGGACGCGTCGCCGTCGCCCAGCGGTGCGACCTCGTAGTGGAAGCGGCGGGCGACGTGCCGCAGCACGGTGGCGACGGCACCAGCGGCCAGCAGCACGGTGGCATCGCTGCCCTCGATCCGCACCGGTGCGACCTGCCCGGCGTCGACCGCCGGCCAGCCGCTCACGGTCGGGTCGGCCGGTGCCGCGCCGACCGCTGGCGCTGCGGGATCAGCGGGTGCGGCCGCGCCGGCGGCCGGCAGCCCGGCCGCGCCGAGCAGTGCGCCGCCGGTGACGGCTCCGCTGGCCGCGAGCAGCCTGCGGCGGGGCATCATGGTCGAGGTCATCGGGTCGCCTCCGTTGTCGCGACGGTGGTCTCGACCGAGGAGACCCCCGGGTCGGTGCCCGGCCGGTGGATGTTCTTGTCGATCTCGATGGCCCCGCTGCCGGTGCCGACCGTGAGGGTCTGGATCTGGTTGAACGACCAGTTCTCCGGCAGCGGGAAGCCCATGTTGCCGGAGAACCCGGTCGACATGCCGGAGACGAACGACCACAGTGCCTGGGTCTGCTGGCTGACCTGGGCGCAGACGTTGCGGGATCCGTAGACACCGTGGACGTACCGGTTGCCGGCGGCGGCCAGCCCGGCCACCACCCCGGTGAAGTACGGCACGATGTGTGACGCGATGTCGGCCCCGGTGGCGTCGTAGTCCACCGCGAAGTAGATCACCGTGCCGGCCCGGAAGCCGTAGCCGAGCGCGGCGGCGTGGGCGTCCAGCGCATCCTGGTACCCGGTGGCGTAGGTGAAGTAGGAGACCTCTTCGCCGTAGTACTGGGAGATCGGGAAGACCTTCAGGCCGTTGCGGAAGATGGTGTCGAGCTCACCCGGCTGGATCTTCTTGTTCAGCGTGCCCCAGGGCTTCTCGTCGAGGTACCGCCCGACCACGCGGTAACCGGCGGCGTACAGGGCCTGGGCCCGAGCGTCGGTGACCGTGGTGATGCAGTCCGCAGCGGTGCCGGGACGGCTCGGGTCGCCGGTGGAGACCAGCAGTTGGCACCAGGTCGCGAAGTCACCGGCGCCGGTGACCGGCAGCACGGAGAAGGACTGGAAGTCGCGTACCGCCGCCGCGACCGTGGCGGTGTAGCTGGCGGTGAAGGTCTCGTACGTACCGCCGGCGGCGAGCCGAATCCGGTTGACCACCATCGCGGCGGTGAAGATCTGCACGAACACCCCGGTCGAGCCGACGCTGAGGTGGTGGTTGCGCAGGCCGGCCTGGGTCCCCGGGCCGAAGACCCCGGTGGCCTGGTCGTCGGTCATTCCCAGCTCGAACTGGATGGCCAGGAACAGGGCCTTCTGGACATCCCGGGAGAAGTGTCCGTCGCAGGGGGCGACGAAGAAGTCGCGGCGGTGCACGTACCGGCCGTTGAGCCACTGCTGGATCTGCCGGACCGCCGCCGACCCGCCGGGCAGCAGGACGTAGGCGTCCATGGTCAGCATCGCCTTGACCACCTTCGGCGAGGCGGCGCCACCGACGATCGGCCCCAACCCGGCGTCGGCCATCATCGCGGTCACCGCAGCCTGGGTGTTCGGGCCGAAGGTGCCGGTGATCCCACCCGCGTGGTAGCCCTTGCAGAAGCAGGCCGCCTGCAGGATCCGCACCATGTTGGTGTTCGGGTCGCCGATGCGGATGCCGCCGCGCCGGGTCAGCAGGGACAGCGTCGTCGGGCCGAAGTTGTCGACCAGCCCGGCGATGCCGAGCTCATGCTGCAGAGCCCGGGTGAGGGCGTACATGGTGGGCCAGCCGGTGCGCCCGTCCTCCGCCACGACCTGGTAGCCGGGCACCTGACGATAGGTGGCGTTGACCCATTGCTGGGCAGCCAGAACCATTGGATCCAACTCGTCTCCCCGGGTGCGCCGCCGGTTTCGCCGGTCGGCAGATCGAGTCCGCAGCGTCGCGCCGCCCTCAGGCTAGCCGGCACATAGACCACAATCAACGATTACGGGGAGAACTGACGTCGTTACGACAGGGGGTCCACCGCTCGGCGGGCACCGCGACCGACCAGCTGGGACGCCCCGACCACGGCTCCGACCACGGCGACGACGCCGGCCACGACCAGCAGTACGGTCAGCAGCCCCACGCTCGCGACCAGCAGGGCCACGTCGGCCAGCGCCACCAGCATCCACAGTGCCAGGCTCGGCTTGGCGATCCGTCGACGGTTGCTCATGTCGCACCTCCTTCCGTCGTGTCCAGGGTGGTACCCCGAAGATCGGAAGTTCATGCGTACTGTGCGGCGGCTCAGCTCCCGGCCGGGCGGAAGCGGCTCGCCATCAGGTCGAAGTACACCAGGTCCTCCTGCCACCGGTCGGCCGTGGTGGACCAGTAGATCGAGTAGGCCTTGTCCGGCGCGGTGACGAATCCCCGGTTGCGGACCTGCAGCCGGTTGCCCCGGCTGGTGGTGTAGCGGAACTCCCAGTCGGCGGCGGACAGGAAATAGTCGACGGCCTCGATCCGGACCCGCTCGTAGTTGTTGTAGCCACCCCGCCGGGTCTGTTCCTGGCTCTCCCAGTCGGCGACCGGGTCGGGCTTGGGGCTGTCGGTCTGGTCGATGATGATCAACCGCCCGAGCTGTGCGGTCTCCCGGAACTCGACCCGGCTGCCGTCACGGGACACCGACCAACCCTCCGGCACCGGAACGGAGAACCCGGTGGGATCCTCGTGCAGCCGCCAGCCGGCCGGCAGTGGTCCGGCCGCAGGCGCTCCCGTCGTCGGCGGCGGCGGTGTCGGCGACTCCGCTGCGCTCGGCGACGGCGCGGCGGACGACGGCTGCGGTGATGCTTCGGCACTCGGCGCGCTGGTGGCGGCCGCCGAGGGCACGGCCGGCGACTCCCCCGGCGCGGTGCCGAGCTGTCCGCGCCGCTCACCCTCGTCGCCGAGGCTGAGCATCGCGACGGTCACCAGCAGCACGAGTACGACGATCCCGGCGGCGCTGCCGAGCAGAACGTTGCGTGGCACCGCGCCGACCGTGCGGGCGGCCCGGTCGAACAGCAGCGCCGGGGTCGACCAGTTCTGCCGCTGCGGCGCCGGCTCCGGCCGGTGGTCCACGCTGGTCGCGGTGGCGCCGGCAGGGGCCGGCGCGGCAGTTGCCGGCGGCTCGGCGGCAGCGGGGCCGCTGCGGTCGGCCGACTCGGCGACGCCGGGTGCCACTGCGGTCGGCTCGTCGGTCGACGACCCGGCGGCGGGGGCCGTCTCCTGGTTCGTCTGCGGCTCGTCGGCCCGGGGCTCGTCGGCCTGGACGATCTGGGTCGGCTCAACCTGAGTCGATTCAGCTGGCGGCTGCTTCGCCGAGGTCTGCTCGGTCGGAGACTGCGCGGCCGGCGGCAGCACGGTCGTTTCGGCCGGTGCGGGGGCGGTCGGTTTCGGCACCGGAAGCACGCTGGTCTCGGCGGCCGGCGACCTGACCACCTTGGTCTCGTCCGCCGCGACCGACGGCGTCCCGACCACCTTGGTCTCGTCCGAAGCCGCAGCGGGCCGGGCGACCGGGCCGTACTTCGCCGGCCCCGGCACCACTGGCAGCGGGGTCGGCAACGGCGAGACCGGCGAGACCGGCCCCGGCGACACGGGGGTACGCGGCGCGGCCGAACGCGGACCGGGGACGATCCCCGACCGTGACTCGCCGGGCCGCACCTCCCGGGAGCCGAGCGGGCTCGGTCGACGTACGCCGTCGAGCAGTGACCGGCCCCGACGCGGACCGCGCCCGGCGGCCCGGGTCAGCAGGCGCTCCGCCTCGTCGGCCTTCATCCGGGTCTGCGGGTCCTTGCGCAACAGCCCGGCGAGGACCGGCTTGAGCGGCCCGGCGCGGCGGGCCGGCGGCGGCGGCTCGGTGGCCAGCGCGGAGAGCGTGGCGATCGCGGTCGGGCGGGCGTACGGCGACTGCCCTTCGACGGCCGCGTACAGGGTCGCGCCGAGCGACCAGAGGTCCCCTTCGGGCCCGGCGCTACCGGTGCGGGCGCGCTCCGGGGCGATGTACGCCGGCGAGCCGAGCACCAGGCCGGTGCGGGTGACGTTCGGGTCACCGGGCACGGTGGCCAGCCCGAAGTCGGTCAGCACCACCCGACCGTCGTGGCCGATGAGCACGTTGCCGGGCTTGACGTCGCGGTGCATGACCCCGGACAGGTGCGCCGAACGCAACGCGCCGAGCACGCCGAGACCGATCTCGGCGGCCCGACTGGCCGGCACCGGGCCGCTGTCGGCGAGCAGGTCCTGCAACGACTGTGACGGTACGTACTCCATCACGATCCACGGGTCACCGTCGGTGCGCAGCACGTCGAAGACCCGTACGACGTTGATGTGGTTGAGCCGGGCGATGGCCCGCGCCTCCCGCAGCGAGCGTTCCCGCATCTCGCGGCGCTCCTGGTTGGTCAGCCCCGGCGGCGGCACCAGCTCCTTGATGGCGACGTCGCGGTGCAGCACCTCGTCACGGGCCTTCCAGACCCGGCCCATGCCGCCCTGACCGAGCGGCTCGACCAGCCGGTAACGGTCAGCAACAAGTTGCGGGGGCACAGCGGACATCCAAATGACCGTACCCGGAAGATCTGGGTGCCACACGATCGGCACGCGGCCGGTGTGAGCCGCGCGTCATATTGTACGATCCGGCAACCCTGCGGCCAGCCCAGCGCGCCAGTGATGATCACCATTCACCTTCGGCCCGGCGACGACCGGTCGACCGCGTCGGCCGGCCCGCGTAGCCTGGGGCGATGACCGAGGCGCGGCACGACTGGCGGATCACCCGGGGGTCACCGACCGCCGAGGAGCTGGCCGCGCTGGTCGGTGCCGTGCTCAGCCGTACCCGTCCGGTTTCCGACAGTGGCCCCGTCACGGAGCCGGCGGCGGCCCGCTGGGCCCGCAGTGCCCGGCCTGACCGTGGCCCGCTGCCGCGACCCGGCCCGGACGCCTGGCGCGCGGCGGCGTCGCCGCGCTGACCGGCCAGGTAGCCTGACCGACCGTGTCTACCTCGCTGCGTCCCCGTCTGGTCCTCGCCTCGGCCAGCCCGGCCCGGTACGCGCTGCTGCAGTCCGCCGGGATCACCCCGCAGGTGCTGGTGAGCGGCGTCGACGAGGAGTCGGTGACGCTGGAGCGCCCCGACGAGCTGTGCCTGGCCCTGGCCCGGATGAAGATGGCCGCCGTCGCCGACCGGCTGCGCCCCGACCACGTCGAGGGCGACGCCGACCTGCTCGTCCTCGGCTGCGACTCGGTGCTGCACTTCGACGGCGCGGTGTACGGCAAGCCGGCCGACGCCGCCGACGCCGCGCAGCGCTGGCGGCGGATGCGTGGCCGCAGCGGGGTGCTCTACACCGGGCACGCGCTGACCAGCCTGGCGAGCGGGGTCCGGGCCGAACGGACCGCCGCGACCGTGGTGCACTTCGCCGACGTCACCGACGACGAGATCGCGGCGTACGTGGCCACCGGGGAGCCGCTGCGGGTGGCGGGCTCGTTCACCATCGACGGGGTGGGTGCGCCGTTCCTCGACCGGATCGAAGGCGATCACGGTACGGTCGTCGGGTTGTCGTTGCCGCTGCTGCGCCGGCTGGTGGCCGACGTCGGCCACCGGATCACCGATCTGTGGGGCGCGGCCGACGAGGACCGGTGACCGGCTAGCGTCTGGGGCATGACCACCAAGACGTTGCCGATGACGGATGCGCTGCAGGCGTACGTCGTCGCCCACGGCACCCCGCCGGACGAGATCGTCGGCGACCTCATCGCCGAGACCGCGACCAACCTGCCGGAGAACGCGCAGATGCAGGTCGCGCCCGAACAGGCCGCCCTGATGACCATGCTGGCCCGGCTGGTGGGTGCCCGCCGCGCGGTCGAGGTCGGCACCTTCACCGGGCTCTCCGCGCTCGCGATCGCCCGGGGCATGGCCGCCGACGGTCAGCTGATCTGTCTGGACGTCTCCGAGGAGTTCACCTCGGTGGCCCGCCGCTACTGGCAGCGGGCCGGCGTCGACGACCGGATCGAGCTGCGGATCGGGCCGGCCGCCGAGTCGCTGCGGGCGTTGCCGACCGAGCCGCACCTGGACCTGGCATTCATCGACGCCGACAAGATCAGTTACCCGGTGTACTGGGCCGAACTGGTGCCCCGGATGCGTCCCGGTGGACTGATCGTGGTCGACAACGTGCTGCGCCACGGCCGGGTCCTGCAGCCGAACAGCGAGGAGGACCGTGCGATGGTCGCCTTCAACCGGCAGGTCGCCGACGACGACCGGGTCGACGTGGTGATGCTGGCCATCGCCGACGGACTGACCCTGGCCCGACGCCGCTGAGCACCGGCCCGACGCGGACCGACCTGCGGCCGGAGGCGGGCCGGGCCGGGCGGCGGTAGCCTGGGAGTCGCTGCCCTCTGCGCCGTTGCCGTGCGCAGAGGGCAGCCCGACCGCCCAGGGCTGGCCGCCGTCGACCGGGCGCGGCCGCCGCTACCGGACGCTGCGGGCGAAGGCCCGGGCCGCCCAGGTCACCGCGAGAGCCGCCAGCGCCATGGTGATCAGCAGTCCCTGCCAGACCGCGTCGTCGCCGATGTTCCCGGCGAACAGGGCACGGGTGCCGTCGACCGCCCAGGAGAACGGGTTCCACTGGGCGACCCGCTGCAGCCACAGGGGCGCGAAGGCCAGCGGCAACAGGATGCCGGAGAGCAGCAGCACCGGCTGGGCGACGGTGTTCATCAGCGGGGCGAGCGCGTCCTCGCTGCGGACCAGCAGGGCCACGCCGTACGACACGGCCGAGGTCATCAGCGCGATCAGGGCGAGCAGCAGGTACGCCAGCAGCAGGTTGCCCAGCTGCACGGTCAGCCCGAACGGGATCGCCAGCACCGTGATGATCACCGCCTGCAGCAGCAGCGAGACCACGTCGCGCAGGCTACGCCCGAGCAGCAGGGCGAGTCGGCTGACCGGGGTGACCCGGGACCGCTCGATCACCCCGGCCCGCAGCTCGGCGATCAGGCCGAACCCCTGGAACAGCCCGCCGAAGATGGCCAGCAGCACCAGCAGGCCGGGCACGAAGATGCGGTAGATCTCCGCGTCGGTGCTCGCCCCCATCGGGGCCAGCGCCGGCTTGAGCAACGGCGCGAACAACAACAGGTACATGATCGGCTGGAACACGCCGACGAAGATCCAGACCGGGTTGCGCAGCAGCAACGTCGCCTGTCGTTGGAAGATCAGCCAGGTGTCGCGGGCGAATTTCATCTCGTGGTCTCCGAATTCAGCTTTCGCGCAGCGAGCGGCCGGTCTTGGTGAGGAAGACGTCGTCGAGACTCGGCCGGTGCAGCTCGATCGAGCCGAGGTCGAGGCCGGCACCGTCGAGGGTGCGCAGGATCTGCGGGATGGCGGTGGCACCGTCGTCGACGAACAGCCGTAGGCCGCCGTCGTCGGGGGTTTCCAGCTTGACGACGTACGGCTGGGTGTCGAGCAGTTGCGCGGCGGTGGCCGCCTGGCCCGGTCGCAGCCCGACGCTGACCACCTCGCCGGCGATCTCCCGCTTCAGCGCGGCGGGGGTGCCCTCGGTGACGATCTCACCGTGGTCCATGATCGCGATCCGGTCGCAGAGCGCGTCGGCCTCGTCGAGGTAGTGGGTGGTGATGAAGACGGTCATGCCTTCGGCGCGCAGCCGACGGATCTCGTCCCACATGTGGGCCCGGCTCTGCGGGTCGAGCCCGGTGGTCGGTTCGTCGAGGAAGACCACCTTCGGCTCGTGGATGATGCCCAACGCGATCTCGACCCGGCGGCGCTGACCACCGGAGTAGGTCTTGCACTTGCGGTCGGCGTACTCGGTCAGCTGGAACGCGGCGAGGGCCCGGGTGGCGCGGCGCTGCGCCTCGGCCTTGCCGATGCCGTACATCCGGGCGTGCATCACCAACTCCTCGCGGCCGGTGACCTCGTCCCAGGTGCTGCCGCCCTGGGCGACGTAGCCGATCCGGCGGCGCACCTCGCCGGGGTCGCGCAGCAGATCGGCCCCGGCGATGACGGCTTCGCCGCCGTCGGGCTCGATCAGGGTGGCGAGCATCCGCAGGGTGGTGGTCTTGCCGGCGCCGTTGGGCCCGAGGAAGCCGAAGATCTCACCCTCCTCGACCAGCATGTCGACGCCACGGACCGCGTCGACGGTCTTGGCACCGCGCCCCTGCCGGGAGCGGAACGATTTCCGCAGCCCCTTGGTCTCGATCATCAGTGTGCTCCTGGACTGCCCGAAGATTAGTCAAGCTTGAGTATTCCACCCGGGTCACAGCGGATCCCGGTCACCTGCGTCGACGTCAGCCTGCCAGCCGGCCCAGGCCGCGTCAGCCGACTTCTCGGCCGGCTGGTACGACGCACCGGCGGCGATCAGCTCGGCGACCCGCTCGCACCAGGCGATCTCCCCCTCGGTACGCGCGATCGTCAGCTCCAGCATCCACCCGACGTACGACGGTTTCTGCCGGGGCCAGCCGCCGACCAGCTCGTCGCGGGCGACGGCGTTGCCGGCCCGCAGCGTCGCCGCCCTGGCCCGCAGCGCCGCGACCGCCTCCGCCCGGGGCATCGCCGGCAGGAACGCGAAGGCGCTGAGGAACGGGTCGGCCGCCGGCCGGCAGTCCGACCAGTGCCGACGCAGCAGATCGTCGAACTCCTCGACGCCGGCGGCGGTGATCTCGTAGCTGGTGCGGGCCGGCCGGGAGCCGACCTGGGCGGTACCCACCTGCCGGAGCAGGCCCTCCTCGGCGAGGGTGCGCAGCGCGTGGTAGATCGAGCCCGGTGCCACGTTGGCCCAGCTGTCCGCCCGCCAGCTCAGCAACTCGCGGCGCACGTCGTAGCCGTGCACCGGTTGCATCCACTTGACCAGGCCGAGAATCATCATCCGAGTGGCAGACACGGCGCCGAGCCTATTGAACGGTGCCTCATCCCACACCGAAGCGCAGGTCAGATCGATCACGCAGGCCGTTAGACTCCCGCATTAGTCCGTGAGCAAGGGAGAACAGGGCGTGCGCAAAGTTCTCGTCGCAAACCGGGGCGAAATCGCGGTCCGGGTCATCCGGGCCTGCCAGGACGCCGGCCTGACCAGCGTCGCGGTCTACGCCGACACCGACCGCGAGGCTCTGCACGCCAGGCTCGCCGACGAGGCGTACGCCCTGGACGGGGAGACCGCCGCCGACACGTACCTGCGGATCGACAAGCTGCTCGACGTCGCCGCCCGGTCCGGCGCCGACGCCGTCCACCCCGGCTACGGGTTCCTCTCCGAGAACGCCGACTTCGCCGCAGCCGTCATCGATGCCGGGCTGACCTGGATCGGCCCCAGCCCGCAGGCGATCCGCGACCTCGGCGACAAGGTCACCGCCCGGCACATCGCCCAGCGGGCCGGCGCGCCGCTGGTGCCCGGCACCGCCGACCCGGTCGCCGGGCCCGACGAGGTCGTCGCCTTCGCGCAGCAGTACGGCCTCCCGGTGGCGATCAAGGCCGCGTTCGGTGGCGGCGGGCGCGGCCTCAAGGTCGCCCGCGAGATGGCCGAGATCGCCGACCTGTTCGAGTCGGCGACCCGCGAGGCGGTCGCCGCGTTCGGCCGGGGCGAATGCTTCGTCGAGCGCTACCTGGACCGGCCCCGGCACGTCGAGGCGCAGGTCCTCGCCGACCAGCACGGCAACGTGATCGTCGTCGGCACCCGGGACTGTTCCCTGCAACGCCGTCACCAGAAGCTCGTCGAGGAGGCACCGGCGCCGTTCCTCACCGACGCCCAGCGTGCCGAGATCCACGCCAGCGCCAAGGCGATCTGCCGCGAGGCCGGCTACCACGGCGCCGGCACCATCGAGTACCTCGTCGGCGTCGACGGCACCATCTCCTTCCTGGAGGTCAACACCCGGCTGCAGGTGGAGCACCCGGTCACCGAGGAGACCGCCGGCATCGACCTGGTCCGCGAGCAGTTCCGGATCGCCGCCGGGGAGCCGCTGCGGTTCACCGAGGATCCGGCACCGCGCGGGCACTCCATCGAGTTCCGGATCAACGGTGAGGACCCGGGCCGGGGTTTCCTGCCCGCGCCCGGCACCATCACCGCGCTGCGGCTGCCCACCGGCCCCGGGGTACGGGTGGACACCGGCGTCGTCGCCGGTGACGTCATCGGCGGCAACTTCGACTCGCTGCTGGCCAAGCTGATCGTCACCGGCGAAACCCGCACCGAGGCGCTGGAACGCGCCCGGCGGGCCCTGGACGAGATGGTCGTCGACGGGATGGCCACCGCCCTGCCGTTCCACCGCCTGGTGGTGCGGGATCCGGCGTTCACCAGCGAGCCGTTCACCGTGCACACCCGGTGGATCGAGACCGAGTTCGACAACTCCGTCCCGGCCTTCACCGCACCGGCGGCGGCCGACGCGCCGACCGGGGCCCGCGAGACCGTCGTGGTCGAGGTGGGCGGCAAGCGGCTGGAGGTCAGCTTCCCTGCCGGCTTCGGCGGCGGTACGCCGACCGCGCCGACCGCCGCCCGACAGCCGGCCCGCCGCCGGGGCGGCACCAGCGCGGCGGCCGCCACCAGCGGCGACGCCCTGGTCTCGCCGATGCAGGGCACCATCATCAAGATCGCCGTCGCCGACGGTGACCAGGTCGCCGAGGGCGACCCGGTCGTGGTGCTGGAGGCGATGAAGATGGAGCAGCCGCTCAACGCGCACAAGGCCGGCACCGTCAGCGGTCTGGCCGCCGAGGTCGGCGCCGTCGTCGGCGCCGGCGCGACGATCTGCACGATCAGCTGACCGTGCCGGCGTGATCACCCCGGGACGGTCCAGTGCCCGGAGTCGCGGGGCGGTGCCGGCCGGGGAACCCAGCCGGACCGGTCCGCGTCGTCGCTCCAGTCGGGGACCGCGCCGTCGTAGTAGACGAACATCGCCCAGTAGTGCCGGTCCTCGTGCAGGATCATCTCGTCGTCACCGGAGAAGTCCTGCCCGTGCCAGCGCTCGTTGATCCGGGCGATCGCCTCGGCACGGGAGATGCCGAACAGCTCGACCATCTCGGCCGCCGTCGCGTCCAGCAACTCCCGGACCTCGACCGACAAGGCCAGCTGATACTCGTTCACGTCACTCTCCTACGGCTGCAGGGCCGCAGTCAGTATCCGACCGGCGTCCTTGCCGTAGAAGACGACCTGGTTGCCCTTCCAGTGCGCGGGGAGTCCCTGCCGGACGAACTTGTCGACGTTCATCAGCATCGGCCCCTCCACCACCTGGTACCTACCGAGCGGGTTGCCCCGGGCACCGGTGCGGTAGTGCTTCACGACGCCGGCCAGATCCGGGCTGTCCATGGCGAACTTCTTCGTCGCCAGGGCGTCGAGCTTCGCGTTCGGCACCTTGAAGTGCAGCACCACGCCGTCCCCACCGAACCGCGGACTCCCCGCCCAGTCGGCCGCCTGCTGCCGCGAACGGGTGGTGTAGAAACCCTTGCCGAAGTCCATCCTCGACCGTGACGAGAATCCGGTGTCCACGCCGTTGGCCCGGATGTTCTCCGCCGCCTGCCGGCTCGTCCCGTGGTAGAGGTCCGTGTAGCCGCCGCAGTTGTGCACCAGGACCGGCCGGTCGGCCGCCACCACGTAGTAGGTGTGGACGCCGGCGACGGTGAGGTCGTTCATCCATTTCAGGCCGGTCCAGACCCGGACCGCGGTGACCCGCTGGGTGGTTTCGCCGTCCGGGCTGCGCAGCCGGTCACCGGGGCGCAGGTCGGCGGCGTCGGTCCACCGCCCGGTGTCGGCGTTCCAGAACGGGTGGTGCGCGGTCGTCTCGACGACCGTACTCTCGCCGGTCGTGGTGTCGGTGACCGTGACATCGGTCAACTCCCGGTCGGCGTGGCGGTGCAGCACCCGTACCGACCGGGCCGAGCTCTGCCCCGTGGCCGGGTCGGTCGCCAACACCTCGTCGCCGAGCTCGACCTCGCCGATCGACTTGCTGGTGCCGTCGGCCATCCGTACCCGGGTGTCCGGCGCGAAGCTGTGCCGGACACAACTGCTCGCCGCACCGGCTAGGTCGTCGACCCGGCTACCGCCGGCGCGGGCCGCGTCGTCGGCGTAGTCGGCCGCCTCCCGGGTGGCCCGGCTGGTGCCACGCGATACCGCCCGCGACAGGTCGTCGACCTTGCGTCCCACCGCCTTGCCGGCCGACGCGACGGCCTTGCCGGCCGACGCCGCAGCCTTGCCGACGCTGGTGCCGGCGACCTTCTTCGCCCCGGCGGACCCGGCCTTGCTCAACGCCTTGCCCGCTGCCGGGCCCATCATCGGCAGCGCCGCGCCCAATCCACCGACGACCCCACCCAGTACGGCGGTGCGCAGCAGCTCGACGCCGGTCTGGCCCTGCATGGCACCGGTGACCAGGGCACCGGTCACGCCGGAAGCCACCCCGCAGGCGACCGCTCCGACCCCGGTCCAGCCGATCGCGACCATGCAGGCGGCCTCGACGAAGAACCCGACCAGCGCGCCGACGATGTCGGCCTTGTGCTCGACGATCCAGTCCCTGGCCGTCCGGGCCCACTGGCCGACCTGGTCGACGGCCCCCTTGATCGCCTCGGCCATCTTCTTGTACGCCTGTGACAGTGCCTGCTTGACGTCGTTGAACTTCTCGGCGATCTGTTCACGGGCTGCCTGCGCCCACTCGGAGACCCGCTCCCACGCCTGCTGTACCCCGGCCTTCACCGTGTTCCAGGCCTGCTGCACGCCGGAGGAGATCTTCTTCCAGGCGTTGCGCAGCCGCTTGCCGAAGTGACCGGTCGGGTCGGTGACCGTCAGCGAGTTGCCGTCGCCGTACTGGTAGCGGTTGGCCCGGATCGAGTCGGGCACCGGGCTGACGGTGACGCTGTCGCGGCTGTCGAACTGGCCGACGGCCGGGTCGTACCAGCGGGCGTGCATGTTGACCCGACCCGACCGGGGATCGGTCCACTCCGACTGGTAGCCGAGGTTGCCCTCCATGCCGCTGGCGGCGGTCACCTCACCCAGCGGCGAGTAGGTGCGGTGGCCGGTCACCGACGTACCGGCGGTGTTGAACTGGGCGACGATGTCGTCGTGCAGGTCGGTCCAGAGCATCCGGCTGGTGCTGCCCGCCCGGACCGCGACGGCACCGCCGTCCGGATCCCGCAGGTACTTCGCGGCGCCGTCCATGGCGAGGTCGTTGCCGAGCCCGGTGTACCGGAAGTCGCTGCGCAGCGCCCGGCCCAACGCGTCGTAGGTGTACTCCCGGGCGTTACCGCCCTCGGTCGGCTGCTGGCTGACGATCTGGTCGAACGCGTCGGCGACCCCGACCGCGGTGGTACCGCCGGTGACGGTCTGCTTGCGGGTGCCCCGAGCCGTGTAGGTGTAGCTGGTGCCGGTGCTGTCGGAGACGAGCCGGTTGCGGGCGTCGTGGACGTAGTCGACGTCGCCGACCCCGGTCCGGTTGCCGGCCGCGTCGTACCGGTAGCCGACCGTGGTGTTGCCGTTGTTCCACGAGGTCAGCCGGTCGGCCAGGTCGTAGGTGTAGGTGTTGCTGACCGTCGACGAGCCACGGGTGACGGTCTTGCTGGTCTCGTTGCCGTTGGCGTCCCAGCCGTAGGTGATCGTCCCGAGGACCTGCCCGTTGGACCGCACCAACCGGTCACTGGTCAGCCGGTGCAGATCGTCGTAGGCGAACACCCGCCTGTTGTTGGTGCCGCCGTAGGACATCGACGACACCGCCGACATCTCGTCGTAGGCGTAGCTGACCGACACGCCGGCGCTGCTGTTGCTCAGCGACGCCAACCGGCCGGCGCTGTCGTAGCCGTACTGGGTCAACCCGGCCTGGTCGTCGCGCGACGCCATCGACCCGTCCGCCGTGTAGGTGAACGCCGCGTCCCCGGACGGGCCGGTCACCGACAAGGGCAGCCCCCGGTCGTCGTAGGCGACCCGGTTGGTGCCGCCGGACCCGGAGAACTCCACCAGCCGACCGGCCGGGTCGTAGCCGTACGTCCGGTCCTGGGTCGCGGCCTCGGCACCGGAGCCGGACTGGCGCTCCAGCCGACCGGCGTCGTCGTAGACCAGGGTCCGGGTCACCCCGCCCGGGGCGCGCTGCGAGACCGGCTGACCGGCCACGTCGTACACCGTGGTGTAGGTGCGGTCCGCCGCGTTCGGGTACGCCGCCGTGGCCGGCTCGATCCGCGACTGTGGCAACCCCCACACGTTGTACGTCGTCCGGAACGCCTGCCCCCGCCCGTCGGTGAACCGGGTCGGGTTGCCGGCCAGGTCGTAGCCGTACGACGACTCGATGGTGGTGCCGGCAGCCACCGGCTCGGACTGGGTGCGCGGCAGCCCGGTCGCGTCGTAGCTCAACCGGGTCGTGCTGCCCCGCGCGTCCGTCGCCGACACGGTGTTGCCGGCGGCGTCGTAGGTCCAGGCCGACGTGGTCAGCGCGGCCCCGCCGGTCGCCCGGTACGCCGCCGTCGCCCTCGGCTGGGACAGCGGGTCGTACGTGGTGGTGGTGTACGTGCCGTCCGGGTTCGTCTGCTTCACCGGGCGGCCCAGGGCGTCGTGGTCGACCCGGCTGGTCTGCCCGGCACCGTCGACGACGCTGGTCAGCTCCCCGGCGGCGGTGTAGCCGTACCTGGTGGTCACCCCGGCCGGCGTGGTCACCGTCGACAGCCGACCGGCGGTGTCGTAGCCCATCGTCGTGGTGTGCGTCTGCCCGGTCTGGCGGACCGCCTCGCTGACGCTGGTGGTCCGCCCCAGCAGGTCGTAGCTGCTGCCGGTCACCGCCCCGGTGGGGTCGGTCACGGCGAGCAGGTTGCCGGCCAGGTCGTAGCGGGCGGTCGTGGTGGCACCGTCCGGCGCCACCTGGGTCACCACCCGGCCCAGCTGGTCGTAGGTGAACCCGGTCTCCCGGCCCAGCGGGTCGGTCTGCGACACGACCTGGCCGAGGCTGTCGTACGCCGCCGTGAAGACCGGGACGACCGGGGTCGACCCGCCCGGCGGGGTGTACGCGGGCAGCCGGGTCTCGTACGGCCGGCCGGCCCGGTCGAACGCGTTCCGGGTCACGTTGCCGTTCGGGTCGGACTCCGCGGTGACCTCACCGAACGTGTTGTAGCCGATCCGCTCCACCGGTCGGGCGGTGACCACCGCCGCGTCGAGTTCCCCGGTCTCGGCCTGCACCTGCGGGCCGGTCGTCACCGCCGGCCGATCGGCCTCGTCGTAGGCCACGTTCGTGGTGTTGCCCAGCGGATCCAGCGCCGCCGTTGCCAGACCACCGTCGTCGAGCACGTAGCTGGTGCGCGACACCGTGGCGTCGGCCGCCGGTACGGTGCCGGCGACCACCCGGTCGGCCCAGCCGGCGTCCGCCGACACGCCCTGGTACAGCTGCAGGTCGGAGACCGCCCCGTCGAGCCCGGTGCCGATCCGCAGCCCGCCCATCGCCACGCTGTGGAAGCGGGCGCCGGTGAATTCGTCGACCTTGTCACCGTCAAGGAACACGGTGAACTTGTCGGCCTGCGGGTCGACACCGACGGCCAGGTGCTGCCACTCGTTCTCCTGGACCGAACCTTCCCCGAAGGGACAGTCGCACCGGATGAGCGAGGCGATCTGCTGCTCGTTCGTGGCCACCCGCCATCCGTCGATGGTGTGGTCGAACCGGAGCTGGAAGGCGAAGTCGCGGTGGGCGGTGGACGCACTCAGCCGCGCGGCACCGGGCACGGTCAGCACCGCGCCGGACTTGCCGTCGTTGTCGACCCGCACCCAGGCGGCCACGGTGTACGGCCGGGTGGTGTCCACCGCCGGCGCGGCCGTGGTGATCTGCGACGTCGACGCACCGGTGAACGCCGCGACCCGCCCCCGCTGGGCGTCGTTCTCCCAGTTCACGCCGGTGGCCGTACCGGGGCTGTTGCCGGCCGAGTCGGCGGCCGCCGTGCCGCTGGTCTCGTCCAGCCGCCAGCGGGCCACCGGCGTCGTCGTCCGGTCCGTCTCCCGGTACCGGGTCTGCGAGACCTCCCGGCCGAGGATGTCGTACGCGTGGTCGGTGACGGCCAGCGTCGCGCCGGAGCCGTCCCGGGCGACGCTGGACAGCACCTGGTCACCCGGCGACAGCGTGGTCTCGGTGACCCGGTGCAGCCCGTCGGGGTCGAGCACGCTGCGGGTCTGCCGGCCCGCCGCGTCGTAGGCGTACGTCGTGACGGTCTGCCCGTTGTCGGTGCGCTGCTCGACCAGGTTCCCGGCCGCGTCGTAGCTGTTGGCCTCCAGCAGGAACGAACTGTCCCCGTCGGTGCGGGTCACCGTCGCGGGCCGCCCGTCGTCGGTGTACGTGTACTCCGTGACGTGCCCCATCGCGTCGGTGGTCGACGCCAGCCGGCCCGCCGGGTCGTAGGAGTTCGACTCCACCACCAGATCCACGGCAGGAGTCGGGTCGTTCGGGTCCCCGGTGTAGCCCTTCAGCGTGCGCGACAGCAGGTCGCCGTTGACGTCCACCTGGTAGGCGTTGACCGTCCCGTCCGGATCGGTCTGCTCCACCACGTGCCCGTAGACGTCGTAGCGGTAGCCGGTGGTGGCGCCCATCGGGTCGACGGCCTGCGACCGGCGGCCGTGGCCGTCGTAGGACCATTCGCTGACCCGGGCCACGTCCCCACCGGTGGCGTCGCTGACCCGCTGCTCGGTCAGGAACCCGTCCGGGCTGTACGAGTGCTGCGTCACCGCCGTGTGCACCGCGCCGGTCACCCGGTCGGTCACCGCCGGATCGGTCCGGGTCGCCACCCGCCCCATCGCGTCGTACGTGTACGTGGTGGTCCGCCCCTGCGGGAACGACGGCGTCACCACCGTCTCGGTCAGTTCCCGGCCCAACCGGTCGTACGTGTAGCTGGTGGTCGCGCCCGCCGGGTCGACCACCGTCGCCAGGTCACCGGCCGAGGTGTACGTGAGCAGCTGCCAGCCCTTCGACGGGTCCAGCACATGCGTGGGCAGCCCGGCCGGAACGCTCCCGCCGGTGGTGTAGACGATCTCCGTACGCCGGCCGAGCGGATCCACCGTGCTGCGCAGGTTGCCGTTGAAGTTGTCGTAGAAGTACTGCGTCCGGTAGGTGTCGTCCTGCGCGCTGAGCGAGCCCGGCCCGCGTAGCGCCGTCAGCCGGTCGCTCTTGGGGTGCGTCGGGTCGCTGCTGTAGAAGGTGTAGGTGGAGTAGCTGCTGGAACACTTCTCGGCGGCCTGGTCCTGGCAGGTCACCTCCTGGATGGTGTTGCCGCGCTCGTCCTGCACCGACCGGGTCACGATCCCGTTCGGGTCGTACTCCAGGCTGGTGAACCCGCCGGTGTCGTACCCGTACAGCGTGGTGCGGCCCAGCGCGTCGGTCTGCGACACCTTCCGCCCGGACACCAGGTCGTAGGAGTACGACACCTGATGCCCACCCGGGTCGGTCACCGACACGATCGTCACCGGGTTGGCCACCGTCGTGGTCAGCGCGTCGCGCGCCGCCGCGTCGGTCTGCGTCGCACCGGGCGGCAGGGTGTCCGCCGGCAGCTGGCCGGCCGCCGTCTCCGACAGCGTGGGTGCGTCCGTACCGCCGCCGGTCGCGGCGGTGACCACCAGCGGCACCGTCTGCCCGACCGACCCGTGGTGCAACGTCACCTCGTCGGCGCCCAACGCCCGGTCGTAGAACGCCACC
Organism: Solwaraspora sp. WMMA2101; assembly: GCF_049179175.1. NCBI lineage: Bacteria > Bacillati > Actinomycetota > Actinomycetes > Micromonosporales > Micromonosporaceae > Solwaraspora > Solwaraspora sp. WMMA2101. Next base: position 2,063,217 of record NZ_JBMHMA010000006.1, read on the forward strand.
TCCGCCAGCGACCCCGCGTAGTACGCCGTCGCCCCGGCGGCCAGCCCCGACCAGCCGTTGCCGGTGTACCCCGCGCCCAGGTAGCCCTGCCCCTGCGGGCCGGCGGCCGGCAACGCGCCGGTGCTCGACTGCACCGGCACCCCGTCGAGGTACAGCACCTGCGTCGTGGCGTCGGCGGCGTTCGTCGTGGTCAGTACGGCGTGGTGCCACGCACCGTCGTTGACCGGTGCCGGCGAGGTCAGCGCCAGCGCCCACCGCTGGTTGGCCTGGCTGGTGGCGCAGCTGCGGATGGCCAGCGCGGTGCCGTCCGTGGTGGACGAACCCGGCACCTCCAGGCAGCGGCCCGCCCCGGTGTTGCGCCAGCCGCCCTGGTGCGGCGTCCACTTCTGGTTGGCGCTGGTCGAGCAGGTCTGCGCCTGGACCAGGGTGCCGTTGCCGGTGGCCTGACCGGTCAGGCCGAGGCACTTGTCGCCGCGCCGCAGCTGTCCACTGCCGCCGACGTACCGCCAGCTCTGGGCGGGCGTGGCGGCGCAGGTGCCGACCTGCACCTTGGTGCCGTTGGTGGCCAGCTCCGCGCATTTGCCGGCGAGCCCTGACGTCAGCGGCCCGGTCGGCTCGGTCGACGGGGCCAGGCCGCGCAGCCGACCGTCGGCGTCGATCCACAACACCGGCGAGCCCGCCGACGGCGTACCGCCCACCGCCGCGTCCTGCGTGCCCAGCAGCACCCCGGCGGTCGCGGTGGTCTTGAACCACAGCTCCTGCGACTTCGCGCCGGTCGGCGCGACCCGGCCGCCCGGGACCGCCGCCAGCGACGACGCCCCGTCGAACGACACCGCGGTGCCGTCGGCGAACGGACCCGCCGCGCCAAGTGTCACCGCGCTGAACGTCGCGGTCTCCTGCCACGTCTCGTTGACGGCGTCGACCCCGGCGGCGTCGCGCAGCCGCCAGTAGTCGGTGGGTGCCGAGCCCAGCACGGCCGCCGCGTACAGGGCGCTGGTGCCGGCCACCCGGGGCGTGCCCATCGTCCAGGTCCCGCCGTTGCCGTCGGTCAGCTCCGACAGCTTGCCGGTGACCGGGTCCGTCGACAGCGACGCCAGGGTCCGCCCTTCGGCGCTGGTCACCGTGGACAGCTGCCAGCTCTGCGCGCGCGCCGTACCGTTGATCTCGGTGACGTCGGCGTCGGTCAACGTCCGGTCGAAGAACGCCACGTCGGCGATCTGGCCGGTGAAGAAGTTCGCGTGCCCGGTGTTGTTGGCGGAGCCCTGATGCGGCTGGTCGGGCCAGTTCCCACCGACGAACCCGGCACCCACGTACTCGTACGCCGACCCGCCGATGTCGAACATCTCGATCAGGCCGTCGCGGGACGCCTGCCGGATGCCGTCCAGGTACAGGGCCTGGCTGGCGCCCGCCCCGGCCAGCACCACGTGATGCCACTGGCCGTCGTCGACCCGACCGGACGACTGCATCGTGGTGCCGGCGAAGCCGTCGTAGAACTTCGCGTGCAGCTTCCCACTCGTCCCGACGTAGATCGACGGCGTGTAGTTGCGCGACGTCGTACCGTCCGAGATCGGATCGTGCTGGTACGAGAACAGCACTCCGGCCCGCGACGTCGCGCCGGTGCGGAACCACATGCTGACCGACTGGTACGCACTGTCGTTGACCAGCCCGCTGGGCAACCGCACCCGCGACGACGTGCCGTCGAACGCGGTCGACGTCGACGTCGAGCCCGGCCACACCGTCGGTGTCGCGCCCGGCGTCGTGTTCTCGTAGAACGCCACGTCGGTGCCGCCGCGTTCGAGCACGTCACTGGCGGCCCAGGTGGATCCGCCGGGTTCGTTCAGCCGCCAGTACGACGACGGTGCGTGGTTGCGCACCGCGTTCGCCCCCTGGTTGGCGTCGTTGCCCCAGCCGTACGTGGTACACGCCGACGTCGGCGTACACGCCTTCGTCAGGCGGTCGTGGCTGCCGTAGGTGTACTGCCACACGTAGCCGCTACCGCCGGCGGTCGGCGCGTCCGTCGTCACCTTGGTGACGTGCGACCCGACCGACGGGCTGGCGGTGCCCGCCCAGGTCAGCGTCAGCGACCGACCGGAGGCGTTGGTCAGCTTCGAGATCAGTCCGCTGCCGTTGTACGTCGCCGTCAGGGTCCGGCCGTTGGCGTCGGTCACCGCCGTGAGCCGGAAGACCCCGCCGCCGGCGGACCGGCCGAACACGTACGTCTGGCCGTGTTTGACGGTCAGCCGGTACCCGGTGACCGTCGTACCGGACCTCGTCTCGGTCAGCACCTCGTACCGCCCTGGCGGCGGCACGAACGTTCCGTCCGAGGTGGGGCCGAACGCGGCCTCCGAACCGTCCGGGTACGTCACCACGACGCTCTGCAGCGCACCGGACGTGCTGGTCCGCCCGGTCACCTGGGCGTCGAGCAGGCTCGACCAGCCCTGCCCGAACGCCCCCGACCGCCGGGTGTCCAACGTGTTGTACGACCGGGTGATCGCCAGCTCCGGGCCCACCCCGGCCACCTGTGCGTCGGTCGCCGTGGTCGTGTAGTTGCCGATCTCCGGGTGATAGCCCACCCCCGGGTTCTGCGCCAGCCGGGACCCCAACGCCGGCTGCGGCACCCGGGTGTAGAACGTGTACCTCGGATACCGGGCGCCGTAAACGGCACCGTCGAACGGCTGCACCACCCACGAGTACTGCTTGTTCGACCGCAGCAGCCCGGCAGGGACGTCGTAGTAGGAGCCGGTGCCCTCGAGGACGCGCAGGACCGTGCCGGCGTCGTCGTGCAGCCAGAGCTTGTAGCTCACCGGCCCGGAGTTGTCCGGGTCGTGGCCACGCACGTACAACCGGGGGGTCAGCGTCGACACGACCGCGCCGTGCACCGGGGAGCGCCGGCTCACCTGCGGCGGCAGGTTGGCCGTCATGGTCAGCTCCAGCCGGGGCGCGTACGCCCCGTTGCCGTAGTTCGCCGAGGTGAACCGCGCGCCGGAGGCCAGGACCTGCTCGTCGTCGATCAGCGCCAGACCGAGGTTGCGCTGCCCGAGCGCCCACCCCGAGATCAGCTCACGGACGTCGACCTGCACCCACTGGCCACTCGTCGGGCCCGCCGACGGGTTGGCGCACGCCTGCCCGTTGTCGGTGTAGTAGCGGTACCGCACCGAGCCCGGTTCGATGTCCGGCCCGGGCAGGCCGGCGGTCGCCAGCTCACCGACCGTCCACTCCTGATCGACCAGGCCGACCTGCAGGTCCTTGACGTCGCAGCGCACCCGGTGGTTCAGGAACAACCGCAGGTACGCCGAGGCGATGATCGGCTTGGCGGGGGTCAACGCGGACGAGATGTCGAAGTTGAGGAACGTCCGGGAGCCGACTCCCCCGTTGTAGCCCACCTGCAGGTGGTTGCCGTTCTGCACGGTCGCGCCGGTGCCCGGGTCGGAGTCGACGAACACGTCCCCGTCGGGGCCGGTGGTCACCGTCGGATCCACCCGTACCGGGAAGACCCGCGCCGGGTCGGTCAGCCACGACCGGTCGGCGATCAGCTTCAGTGCCGGCCCGCCGTCGACCTCGGTCAGCTCCATCGTGACGGCCGCCGACCGCGCCGGCAGCCCGGTCTTCGCGTCTACCGACGAGTCTTCCATGTACGCCGGCGGGATCGACGCCACGACGGTGCCCGCGTCGTCGACCAGCTCGACCGACCCGGCCGAGGAGATGTGGGCCGTCACGCCCCGCAGGGTCAGCGGGAACACCCACTCCGATGCGGCCTGCGGCGACGCCAGGATCAGCGTCTCCTTCACCCCGTCCGGCCGGGCCACCAGCTCCAGGTCCGTGCCGGGCAGCACCTGCCGGTACGTCGCCGTCGCGCCGTCGACCTCCGGGGTCACCGCCGCCGCGTCGGCCAGGCTCCACCCGAACCCGCCGCCGCCGGGCAGCGGCAACTCGACCAGCGGCTCCCCCGCCGCCGTGTCGGATGCCGCTGCCCCGCCGGATGCCGCCCCAGCGCCGGATGTCGCCCCCAGCGACACCCCCATCGGGTTGTCGGTGACCCCCCACCGGTCGCCCCGACGCACCAGGGTCGGATCGATCGGCCGCCACGACCCGTCCGCCGCCCGGTAGTTGACCTGACCGGTGCTCAGCTGCGCCGTCGTCGAACCGTCGGCGTTGTCGTACACCGTCATGGTCGACCGCGACGACCGATCGTCGCGGCGGCTCGTCGCCGGATCGTGGCGGGCCGCCGTCACCGGCGTCACCGACCCGTCCACCGCCGGCTGGCCGGCGTACCCGGGCAGCCCGTCGACCAGCCGCTGCGGCGCACCCGCCCCACCGGCGGCCCGGGTCGCCGCCGCCGAGGTGTACCCGCCGGGGCCGGCACCGTCGCCGACCGGCGACACCGGGAGCTCAGCCGTCGCCGGGCCGCCCCATGGCAACCAGCCCGGCCGATCGGTGATCCACGACGTCAGCCACCCCACCGGGAACTCGCCGTCGGCGGGCACCGCCCCCGGCGGCACCGACGACGACAACCCCACCAGCGCCGCGGCCACCACCGCGACCCCACCGGCGCACCGCCGCCACCTGGCGAACGTCCGGGTGGTCCCTGTTCGACGACGGCGGTGTGGCTCTTGGCTCGTTCCCATCGGTGGCGGCCTTTCTCGCTGCGGTACGCCGTTCGCCCAGTTAGGACCAGGAACAGATCGTGCCGGCTCGGAGCCGCCGAGTAATGAGGGAAATCTGAGGAAGCCGTTGGGGAATACCAGGGAAGCGCTGAGCGCGCGCCAGCAGCCGGCCGGCCCGGCGTGATCACCCCGGGACGGTCCAGTGCCCGGAGTCGCGGGCCGGCACCGGCCGGGCGACCCAGCTGGACCGGTCCGCGTCGTCGCTCCAGTCCGGTACCTCGCCGAAGTAGATGATCATCGCCCAGTAGCGCCGGTCCTCGTGCAGGACGATCTCGTCGTCACCGGAGAAGTCCTGCCCGTGCCACTGCTCGTTGATCCGGGCGACGGCTTCGGCACGGGAGATGTCGAACAGCTCGACCATCTCGGCCGCCGTCGCGTCCAGCAACTCCCGGACCTCGGCCGACAGGTCCATTTGATAGACATCCATCGTCCTTCTCCTACGGCTGCAGGGCGTCGGTGAGCACCTGGCCGGCGTCCCTGCCGTAGAAGACCACCTGGTTGCCGGACCAGCGGGGCGGCGCCCCCAACCTCAGGAAGCCATCGACATTCATGAGCATCGGACCTTCAACCACATCGTAGTTGTTCGCCAGGTTTCCGCCGGCACCGGTGCGGTAGCGGCGCACGGTGTTGGTCAGGTCCCGGCCACCGCGCCGGTTGAACGTCTTCGTGAACATGGCGTTGAGTTTCGCGGTCGGCACCCTGAAGTGGAGGACCACTCCGTCCCCGCCGAATCGCTTGCTGGCCCATTTCTGTGCCTGCTGCTGCGAACGGGTGGTGTAGAACCCCTTGCCGAAGTCCATCCTCGACCGGGTGGAGAAGCCCGGGTTCACGCCGTTGTTCCGGATGTTCTCCGCCGACTGCCGGCTCGTCCCGTGGTACAGGTCCGTGTAGCCGTCACAGTTGTGCACCAGCACCGGCCGGTCGGCCGCCACCACGTAGTAGGTGTGGACGCCGGCGACGGTGAGGTCGTTCATCCATTTCAGGCCGGTCCAGACCCGGACCGCGGTGACCCGCTGGGTGGTTTCGCCGTCCGGGCTGCGCAGCCGGTCACCGGGGCGCAGGTCCTCGGCGTCGGTCCACCGGTTGGTGTCGGCGTTCCAGAACGGGTGGTGCGCGGTCGTCTCGACGACCGTACTCTCGCCGGTCGTGGTGTCGGTGACCGTGACATCGGTCAACTCCCGGTCGGCGTGGCGGTGCAGCACCCGTACCGACCGGACCGAGCTCTGCCCCGTGGCCGGATCGGTCGCCAACACCTCGTCGCCGAGCTCGACCTCGCCGATCGACTTACTGGTGCCGTCGGCCATCCGTACCCGGGTGTCGGGGGCGAAGCTGTGCCGCACGCAGCTGGCGGCCCCGTCGGCCCGGTTCCCGCCGGCGCGGGCGGCGTCGTCGGCGCGTTCGGCGGCTTCCCGGGTGGACCGGCTGGTGCCCCGGGACACCGCCCGGGACGCGTCGTCGGCCTTGCGGCTGACCGCCCGGCTGAACGACCGGGCCCCGGCGGCAGCCTTCGCGCCGACCCGGGCGCCGGCCTTGCCGACGCTCGTGCCGGCGACCTTCTTCACGCCGGTGGAGGCGGCCTTGCTCAGCGCCTTGCCGGCGACCGGGCCCATCATCGGCAGGGCGGCGCCGAGACCACCGGCCAGGCCGCCGATCACCGCGTCCTGCAGCAAATCCATGCCGGTCTTGCCCTGCATCCCACCGGTGACCAGGGCCCCGGTGATGCCGCCGACCATGCCGCAGGCGACCATGCCGACCCCGGTCCAGCCGATCGCGACCAGACAGCCGGCCTCGACGACCATGCCGACGATCGCGCCGACGATCTCGGCCTTGTGTTCGACGATCCAGTCCCGGGCCGTACGGGCCCACTGGCCCACCTGTTCGGCGGCGGCTTTCAGCGCCTCACCGGCCTTGATCAGATCCTGATAGCTCTGCTCCACCGTCTGCCTAATGGCGTTGGCCGCCTCGACGAGCTGTTCCTGCGTCCACGTGGTGGCCGCCTCCAGGCCGTCGCCGACCCAGTCGAGAAAGTCGGTGAAGTCGTCCCACGCGTCGCCGGCCCAGTCGACGGCGTCGTCCCACCTGTCGCCGGCCCAGTCGGTGAAGTCGTCCCACGACCTCGCGAACGGTTCCCCGAAGTGGCCGGTGGGGTCGACCACCGTCAACGGGCTGCCGTCGCCGTACTGGTAGCGGTTGGCCCGGATCGAGTCCGGCACCGGACCGACGGTGAGACTGTCCCGGGCACCGAACTGCGCCGTGACCGGGTCGTACCAGCGGGAGTGCATGTTGACCTGCCCGCTGCGAATGTCGGTCCACTCGGACTGGTAGCCGAGGTCACCGAACATGCCGCTGTCCGCGGTCACCTCACCCAACGGCGAATACGTACGGCTGCCGGTCACCGACGCCCCGGCCGGGTTCAGCTGGGCGACCACGTCACCGTGCAGATCCGTCCACACCAACCGGCGGGTGTTGTTGTGCCGCGCCCCGACCACACCACCACCCGGGTCCCGGGTGAAGAACGCGTTGGAACTGTCCCGGGCGAGGTGGTTACCGAGACCGGTGTACTCCCACCCGTCCCGAAACGCCCGACCCAACCCGTCGTAGTCGAACACCCGCGCGTTACCACCCGCCGGGGTGTGCTCGGCCACCTGGTCGAACGCGTCCGACACCGTCGTCGCCGCACCAGCCGCGCTGCGGGTGCCGCGCGCCGTGTACTGGTAGCCGACCCCGGTGCTGTCCGACACGAGGCGGTTACGGGCGTCGTACACGTAGTCGACGTCGCCGATCCCGGTCCGGTTGCCCGCCTTGTCGTAGCGGTAGCCGACGGTCGTCTTCCCGTCGTCCCACGACGTCAACCGGTCCGCCAGGTCGTAGGTGTAGGTGTTGACCGTCGTGGACGAGCCACGGGTGACGGTCCTACTGGTCTCGTTGCCGTTGGCGTCCCAGCCGTAGGTGATCGACGCGATCGTCGACCCACCCGAGGACACCAGCCGGTCGCTGGTCAACCGGTGCAGATCGTCGTAACCGAACACCCGCCGGTTCCCCGACGTCCCGAACGTCATCGACGACACCGCCGACATCACGTCGTACGTGTAGCCGATCGCGGTGCCCATGTCCGTGTTGTTCACCGACACGAGCCGGCCCGCCCCGTCATACCCGTACTCCGTCAACCCCGCCGCGTCGTCGCGCGACTCCATCAACCCGTCCGCCGTATAGGCGAACGCCGCGTCCCCCGACGGGCCGGTCACCGACAACGGCAACCCCCGGTCGTCGTACACGACCTGATTGGTGTCCCCCGGCGCGGAGAACTCCACCAACCGACCCGCCGCGTCGTACCCGTACGTCCGATCCGTGGTGGCCGCCTCCGCGCCCGACCCGGACTGACGCACCAACCGGCCCATCTCGTCGTAGACCAGGGTCCGCGCCACCCCGCCCGGCACCCGCTGCGACACCGGCTGCCCCGCCACGTCGTACACCGTGGTGAACGTCCGGTCCGCCGCGTCCGGGTACGCCGCCGTCGCCGGCTCGATCCGCGACTGCGGCAACCCCCACACGTTGTACGTCGTCCGGAACGCCTGCCCCCGCCCATCGGTGAACCGGGTCGGATTCCCCGCCAGGTCATAGCCGAACGACGACTCGATCGTCGTCGTCGCATCCACCGGCTCCCGCTGGGTCCGCAGCAGGCCCGCCGCGTCGTAGCCGAACCGCGTCACGGTGCCCCGCGCGTCCGTCGCCGACACCACGTTGCCCGCCACGTCATAGGTCGAGGCCGCCGTCGCCAACGCCGCCCCACCACCGGCCGCGTACGCCGCCGCCGACACCGGCCGCGACAACATGTCATAACCCGTCGTCGTGTACGTACCGTCCGGATTCATCTCCCTCACCGGCCGACCCAGGCCGTCGTGGACGACACCGCGGGTCTGCCCCGCGCCGTCGACCACAACTGTCAGCTCACCGGCCGCGTTGTAGCCGTACCCGGTCGTCACCCCCGCCGGCGACCGCACCGACGACAACCGCCCGGCGACGTCGTAGCCCACCGTGGTGGTGTGCACCTGACCGGTCTGCCGCACCGCCTCACTCACACTCGTGACCCGACCCAGGAAGTCGTAGCTGCTGCCGGTCACCGCACCCGTCGGATCCGTGGCCGCCAACAGGTTGCCCGCCAGGTCGTAGCGCGCCGTCGTCGTGCCGCCGTCCGGTGCCACCTGGGTCACCACCCGGCCCAGCTGGTCGTAGGCGAACTCCGTGACCCGGCCCAACGGATCGGTCTGCGACACCACCTGACCGAGGCTGTCGTACATCGCCGACGCCACCGGCGTCACCGACGACGACCCACCCGGCGGCGTGTACGCCGGCAACCGCACCTCCACCGGCCGGCCCACCCCGTCCACCCCGTACGTCGTCACCGCCCCGTTCGGATCCGACTCCGCAACCACCTCACCGAACGTGTTGTAACCGACCCGGGCCACCGGCCGGGCCGACACCACCGGACCATCCAACTCACCCGACTCCGACTGCACCGCCGGACCCGTCGTCACCACCGCCCGGTCGGCCTCGTCGTACTCGACGAACGTGGCGTGACCCAACGGATCGATCACCGACGTCGCCAGACCAGCGTTGTCGACCACATAACTGGTCCGCGACACCCCCGCGTCCGCCGCCGGCACCGCACCCGCCATCACCCCGGCGGCCCAGTCGTCGTCGCCCGGCACCCCCTGATACACCTGCAGATCAGAGATCGCCCCCTCGTGGCCGTCGCCGATCCGCACCCCGCCGGCCGCCACGCTGTGGAAGCTGCTGCCGGTGAAGTCGTCGACCTTCTCGCCGTCGAGGAACACGATCCACCGGCCGGCCTGCGGGTCCACGCCCACCGCCAGGTGCTGCCACTCGCCCGCCTGCATCGAGCCCTGCCCGAAGGTGCGGCTGTGTCGTATGTAGGCACCGCCTTTGAACACGAGCTGCTCGGTCGTCAGCGCCCGCCACGCGTCGACGGTGTGGTCGTAGTTGAGTGCGAACGCGGGTGCGCCCCGCTCGGCCACGTTCGTCCGGGCGAGGCCCGGCATGGCAAGCACCGAAACAGGCGCTCGCAGATCGTCCAATCGCACCCAGGCAGCGACCGTGTACGGCCGGGTGGTGTCCACCACCGGCGCATCGGTGACGATCCGCGACGACGAGCCGTTGAACGACGCGACCCGACCCCGCTCGGCATCCGACGCCCAGGTCACGTCCGTGGCCGTACCCGGACTGTTCCCCGCCGAGTCGACCGCCGTCGTCCCACCCGCCTCGTCCAACCGCCACCGCGCCACCGGCGTCACCGACCGGTCCGCCGACAGGTACCGGGTCTGCGACACCGGCCGGCCCAACACGTCGTAGGCGTAGTCGACGACCGACAACGCCTCCCCTGCAGCGTCCCGATCCACCCGCGACAACACCTGGTCGGTCCGGGACAGCGTCACCTCGGTCACCCGATCCAGGCCGCCCGGATCCAGCACGCTGCGCACCTGCCGGCCCGCCGCGTCGTAGGCGTACGCCGTGACGGTCCGCCCGTTGTCGGTCACCCGCTCGACCAGGTTCCCCGCCTCGTCGTAGCCGTTGCTCTCCAGCAGGAACGAACTGTCCCCGTCGGTGCGGGTCACCGTCGCGGTCCGCCCGTCATCGGTGTACGTGTACCGCGTCACATAGCCCATCGCGTCGGTGGTCGACGCCAACCGATTCGCCGGGTCGTACACATTCGACTCCACCACGAGATCCACCGGCGGTGTCGGGTCGTTCGGATCCCCGGTGTACCCCTTCAGCGTCCGCGACAACACATTGCCGTTGACGTCCACCTCGTAGGCGTTCACCACCCCGTCCGGATCGGTCTGCTCCACCAGGTGCCCGTACACGTCGTAGCCGTAGCTGGTCACCGTCCCCTCGGCGTCCACCGCCTCCGACCGACGCCCACCCCCGTCGTACGACCAGGTGCTGACCCGGGCCACATCCCCACCGGACGCGTCACTGACCCGCTCCTCCACCAGGAACCCATCCACGCTGTACGAGAAACACGTCACCGCCCGATGCACCGCCCCGGACACCCGATCCGTCACCAACGGACCCGTCCGCGTCACCACCCGACCCACCGAGTCGTACGTGTACGACGTCGTCCGCCCCTGCGGGTACGACGACGTCACCACCGTCTCCGTCAACGTCCGACCCAACCCGTCGTACGTGAACGTCGTCTCCGCAGTCGCCGCGTCCGACACCCACGCCACATCACCAGCCGAGGTGTACCTGATCGTCTGCCAACCCTTCGACGGATCCAGCACATGCCACGGCAGACCGGCCGGGGCGGGCCCACCGTCGACCGCGGGCACCTCCGTACCGTCGGTGTATTCGATCTCCGTCTTCCGGCCGAGTGGGTCCCGCACGGTGTGCAGGTTGCCGGTGTTGTCGTAGGCGTACGTCGTCAGGTAGGTGTCGTCCTGCGCACTCTGCGAGCCCGGCCCCCGCACCTTGGTCAGGCGGTCGCTCTTCGGGTGCGTCGGGTCGCTGCTGTAAAAGGTGTAGGTGTAGTAGCTGCTGGAGCACTTGTCGGCGGCCTGGTCCTGGCAGGTCACCTCCTGAATGGTGTTGCCTCGCTCGTCCTGCACCGACCGGGTCACGTGCCCGTTCGGGTCGTACACCAGGCTCGTGAACCCACCCGTGTCATAGCCGTACAACGTCGTCTGACCCAACGCGTCGGTCTGCGACACCTTCCGCCCGGTCACCAGGTCGTACGAGTACGACACCTCGTTGCCACCCGGATCGGTCACCGACACGATCTTCACCGGATTCGACACCGTTGTCGTCTGCGCGTCCTGCGCCGCCTCGTCGACCCGCACCGCACCCGGCGGCAACGCCTCGATCGGCAACGCTCCCGCCGCCGTATCCGACAACCGGGCTTCGACAGCCCCGTCACCCGCCGCGGTCACCACCAACGGCACTGCCCGACCCACCGACTGGTAATGCAGCGCCACCTCGTCCGCGCTCAACGTCCGGTCGTAGAGCGCGACCTCCGCCAATGCACCCGCGTAGTACGCCGTCGAGTCCGAGGGCAGCCCCGACCACCCGTTGCCCGTGTACCCCGCACCCAGATACCCGTGACTGAGCCTTTCGACCCCGCCGGCCAGGGAGCCGGTGCTGGCCTGCACCCGCACACCGTCGAGGTACAACGCCTGGACGGTGTCATCGTCGGCGGCGGTCTTGGTCAGCACCGCGTGGTGCCACTTGCCGTCGTTGACCGGCGCCGCCGACACCAACGCCAACGCCCACCACTGATTGGCCTGGTCGTTGCAGTTGCGGATCGCCAGCTGGGTGCCGTCCGTGGTCGACGAGCCCGGCACCTCCAGGCACCGGCCCGCCCCCGAGTTGCGCCAACCGTTCCCGGACGCTCCCCACTTCTGGTTCGCGCTGCTCGAACAGGTCTGCGCCTGGACCAGCGTGCCGTTGCCGGTCGCCTGACCGGCCAGGCCCAGACACTTGTCACCCCGACGCAGCTGCCGGCTGCTGCCGACGTAGCGCCAACTCTGCGCCGTCGCACCGTCGCAGGTGCTCAGTTGCACCTTCGTGCCGTCGCCCGCCAACTCGGCGCACTTGCCGGCGAGCCCCGACGTCAACGGCCCGGTCGGATCCACCGAAGCGGACAACCCCCGCAACCGGCCGTCGGCGTCGATCCACAACACCGGAGACCCCACCGACGGCGCACCGTCCACCGCCGCGTCCTGCGCCCCCGCCAGCACATCGCCGGTCCCCGTGGTCCGGAACCACAGCTCCTGGGACCGCGTCCCGGCCGGCGCCACCCGCTCTCCCGGCACCGACACCAGCGACGATGACCCGTCGAACGACACCGCCCTGCCGTCCGCGAACGGACCCGCCGCCCCCAACGTCACCGCACTGAACGTCGCGGCCGTCTGCCAGGTCTCGTTGACCGCCTCCACACCGGCCGCGTCCCGCAACCGCCAGTAGTCCGTCGGCGCCGACCCCAGCACCGCCGCCGCGTACACCCCGCTCGTCCCCGCCACCCGCGGCGTCCCCAACGCCCAGGTCCCACCGTTGCTGTCGGTAACCGACGCCAGCTTCCCGGTGACCGGGTCCATCGACAACGACGCCAGCGTCCTGCCTTCGGAGCTGGTCACCTTCGACAACTGCCGGCTCTGACCCCGCGCCGTCGCGTTGATCTCAGTGACCTCGGCCGAGGTCAAGGTCCGGTTGAAGAACGCCACATCGGCGATCTGCCCGTCGAAGAAGTTCGCATGCCCGTGGTGGTTCGGCGAACCATGATGCGGCTGGTCCGGCCAGTTCCCCCCGACGAAACCAGCACCCACGTACTCATGCGCCGACCCACCCACGTCGAACATCTCGATCAGGCCGTTGCGGCCCGCGTGCCGGAGCCCGTCCACATACAGCGACTGACTCGAGCCGGCTCCGGCCAGCACGACGTGATGCCACTGCCCGTCGTCCACCCGACCGGACGACTGCATCGTCGTCGAGTTGCCGTCATAGAACTTCGCGTGCAACTTCCCACTCGACCCGACATAGATCGACGGCGTGTAGTTGCGCGACGTCGTACCGTCCGAGATCGGATCATGCTGGTACGAGAACAACACTCCTGCCCGGGACGCCGTCCCCGTCCGGAACCACAGACTGACCGACTGGTACGCACTGTCGTTGACCAGCCCGCTGGGCAACCGCACCCGCGACGACGTGCCGTCGAAGTCGGTCGACGTCGACGTCGAACCCGGCCACACCGTCGGCGTCCCACCCGCCGACGTCCCCTCGTAGAACGCCACATCGGTGCCGCCGTTGTCCAGCACACTGCTGGCCGCCAGGGTCGAGCCGGACGGTTCGTTCAACCGCCAGAACGACGACGGCGCATGGTTCAGCACCGCGTTCGCCCCCTGGTTGGCGCTGTTACCCCAGGAGTACGTGGTGCACGAGTCCGTCGGCGGACACACCTTCGTCAGGCGGTCATAGCTGCCGTACGTGTACTGCCACACGTACCCACTGCCACCGGCGGTCGGCGCGTCCGTCGTCACCTTCGTCACATGCGACCCGACCGACGGACTCGCCGTCCCCGCCCACGTCAACGCCAACGACCGCCCCGACGCGTTGGTCAACTTCGACACCAGTCCGCTGCCGTTGTAGGTCAACGTCAAGGTCTGGGAGTTGGCGTCCGTCACCGACGTGACCGTGAACGCGCCGTCACCGGCCGCCCGGCCGAACACGTACGTCGTCCTGTGCTTGACGGTCAACCGGTACCCGGTCACCGTGGCGCCGGACTTCACTGCGGTCAACACCTCGTACCGCCCCGGCGGCGCCACGAACGACCCGTCCCTCCTCGGCCCGAACACCGACTCCGACCCGTCCGGATACCGCACCACCACATCCAGCACCGCGCCCGCCGAGTTGGTCCGCTCGGTCACCCGGGCGTCCAACAGGCTCGACCAGCCCTGCCCGAACGCCCCCGACCGCCGGGTGTCCAACGTGTTGTACGACCGGGTGATCTCCAGCGCCGGCCCCACCCCCGCGACCTGCGCATCCGTCACCGCCGACGTGTAGTTGCCGATCTCCGGGTGATAGCCCACCCCTGGGTTCTGCACCAGCCGGGACCCCAACGCCGGCTGCGGCATCCGCGTATAGAACACGTACTTCGGATACCGGGCGCCGTAGACAGCCCCGTCGAACGGCTGCACCGCCCACGAGTACTGCTTGTTCGTCTCCAACAACCCGACCGGGACGTCGTAGTACGACTTGGCGCCCTCGTTGACGTGGATGACGGTCCCGGCACTGTCGTAGATCCAGACCTTGTAGCGCACGGTGCCGGACTCGTCGAAATCGCGGCCGCGCACGTACAACCGGGGCGTCAACGTCGACACCACCGCACCATGGGCCGGCGCCCGCTGGTCCACCTGCGGCGGCAGGTTGTTCGACAAGGTCAGCTGCAACCGCGGCGCGTAGTCACCGCCGGCATAGTTCGCCGAGGCGAACAAGGCCGCCGCCGCCTCAGACAAGTCCTCCTCGTCCAACAGCGCCAGACCAAGATTCGGCTGACCGAGCGCCCAGCCCGAGATGAGGTCCCGGACATCGACCTCGACCCACTGGCCGACGGACGGATTCGCGTTCGGGTTCTCACACGCCCGCCCGTTGTCGGTGTAGTACCTGTAGTGGTTCGGTCCCAGATCGATCTTCGGGCCCGGATGGGCGGCGGTCCGCAGATCACCGACCGTCCACTCCTCCTCGACCAGCCCGACCTTGATCCGTTGGACGTCACACCTCGCCCGGTAGTTCAGATACAGCCTCAGGTTCGCCGAGGAGATGAACCAGCCCGACTTCGCAAGCTCCGACGGTATGGTGAACTTGAGAAACGTCCGGGACAGGACGCCGTCCCGGTTGCCGATCGCGAGACGGTCGCCGTTCTGCACGGCGGGGCCGGTGTCCGGATCGGTGTCGACGAACACGTCCCCACTCGTCGAGATCAGCGCGCCCACGTCCGCCCGCGCCGGGAACACCCGCGCCGGATCCGTCAACCACTCCCGGTCGGCCACCAGCTTCAGCGCCGGGGCACCGTCGACCTCGATCAGCTCCATCGCGACCGCCGCCGACCGCGCCGGCAACCCCGTTTCCGGGTCGACCGACGAATCCTGCATGACCGCTGGCGGGATCGACCCCACCACCGAACCGGCGCCGTCGACCACTTCGACCGACCCACCCTCACCGGCCCGGACCGACACCCCGTCCAGCGTCAGCGGAAACACCCACTCCGACCCGGCCTCGCGCGACGCCAGCACCAGCCCCTGCCGCACCCCGTCCGGCCGCGCCACCACCTCCAGGTCGGTGTCCGCGAACACCTCCGGGTACGTGGCCGTCCTGCCGTCGACCGCCGGCACCACCGCCGCCGCACCAGCCAGACCCCAGCCCACCGACCCATCATCGGGCAGCGACAACTCCACCAACGACTCACCGGCAGCAGCGCCCGCCAGCGACACCCCCAGCGAGTTCTCCCGCACCACCCACCGGTCACCCCGACGCACCAGAGTCGAGTCCACCGGCCGCCACGAACCATCCGCCGCCTCGTAGTTGACCTGCCCCGTACTCAACTCCGCCGTCGTCGAACCATCCGTGTTGGTGTACACATCGGCTTTCGGCCCCGATGCCACCGCGTCCCGCACACTCGTCTCCGGATCGAACCGGCCCACCGTCACCGGCGTCACCGACTCGCCCACCACCGGCTCCCCGGCGTACCCCGACAGACCGTTCACCAACCGCTGCGCCGAACCCGCCCCACCCGACGCCCGCGTCGCCGCCGACCCCACGTACCCACCCGAACCGGCACCGTCACCGACCCGCGCCGCCGGCAACTCCACCGCCGGCCCACCCCACGGCAACCACCCCGACCGACCGGTGAACCACGACGACAACCACCCCACCGGGAACTCACCGTCCGCCGGCACCGCACCCGGCGGCACCGACGACGACAACCCCACCAGCGCCGCGACCACCACAGCGACCCCACCGGCCCACCGCCGCCACCGAACGAACGTCCCCGCTGTCCTCAAGCGACGCCGACGGTGAACAGCACGACTCGCAGACATCAACGACTACCTCTTCCCACCTCGAGACATTCGGCCGCGCAGCGGTCGACCGTAGGGAATCATCTACGGAGGACGATGTAGGAACTTGAGGGAATGCTGAGGATCGCCTGTTGAATCACTGTAGGTAATTCTGAGGAAACACCTCCGACTCTTGATCGTCAGGGCTTGACCTGGATCTGCGGGCTCGCCGATCGGCTCCGGAACTACCGCGCCGGGCCGCCCGGGCGGGCATGATGGCCGGGTGCGGTTCATCTCCGGCGCGGCACCCGCGCACGACCTGACCTACAACGACGTCTTCCTGGCCCCGAACCGGTCCGACGTCGCCTCCCGGCTCGACGTCGACCTGGCCACCGCAGACGGCACCGGCACCACCGTTCCGCTCGTCGCCGCCAACATGACGGCGGTCGCCGGCCGGCGGATGGCCGAGACCGTGGCCCGCCGGGGCGGCCTCGCGGTGATCCCCCAGGACATCCCGATCGAGGTGATCGCCGAGGTGATCGCCTGGGTCAAGCAGCGCCACCTGGTCTACGACACCGCGCTGACCCTGGGCCCGGCCGACACCGTCGGCGACGCCATCCACCTGCTGCCGAAACGGGCCCACCGGGCGGTGATCGTGGTCGACGACGGACGGCCGGTCGGCATCGTCACCGAGACCGACTGCGCCGGAGTCGACCGGTTCGCCCAACTGCACGAGGTGATGTCGACCAACCTGCTGACCGTCGCCGGGTCGGTCGATCCGCGTACCGGGTTCGACCTGCTGGCGCAGGGCCGCCGCCGGGTCGCCCCGGTGGTCGACGCAGACGGGCAGCTGGTCGGCGTGCTGACCAGGGCCGGAGCGCTACGGGCCACGCTCTACCGGCCGGCGGTCGACGCCGGCGGCCGGCTCCGGGTCGCCGCCGCCGTCGGGATCAACGGTGACGTCGCCGGCAAGGCGGCCGCGCTGATCGACGCCGGGGTGGACACCATCGTGGTCGACACCGCGCACGGCCACCAGGAACGGATGCTGGCCGCCGTGCGTACCGTCCGCAAGCTCGACCCGCCGGTGCCGGTGGTCGCCGGCAACGTCGTCACCGCCGCCGGGGTCGACGACCTGATCGACGCCGGCGCCGACATCGTCAAGGTCGGCGTCGGGCCGGGTGCCATGTGCACCACCCGGATGATGACCGGGGTCGGCCGGCCGCAGTTCTCCGCCGTACTGGAATGCGCGGCGGCGGCCCGCCGACGCGGCCGGCACGTCTGGGCCGACGGTGGGGTACGCCACCCCCGCGACGTGGCCCTCGCTCTGGCCGCCGGCGCGGCCAACGTGATGATCGGCTCCTGGTTCGCCGGCACCTACGAATCCCCCGGCGACCTGTACACCGACGCCGACGGCCGGCGGTACAAGGAGAGCTTCGGGATGGCCTCGGCCCGGGCGGTCAGCGCCCGCACCGCCGACGACAGCCCGTTCGAGCGGGCCCGCAAGGCGGTCTTCGAAGAGGGCATCTCGTCGGCGCGGATGCTGCTCGACCCGGACCGTCCCGGCGTCGAGGACCTGATCGACGAGATCGTCGCCGGGGTCCGCAGCGCCTGCACCTACGTCGGTGCCGCCACCCTGGAGCAGTTCCACGAGCGGGCCGTCGTCGGGGTGCAGAGCACCGCCGGCTACACCGAGGGGATGCCGGTGGCCGGCAGCTGGTGACCCACCGGAGCTGCCTGGCCGGGGTACGGCTCAGCGCAGCCGGGTGATCGCCACCTCGACGCCCTGGCCGGTGTTCGCCGGCCCGGCGTAGACCCCCTTCAGCGGCGGCACGTCGCCGTACTCCCGGCCCCGGCCGACCACGACGTGCCGCTCGCCGACCGGGATCCCGTTGGTCGGGTCGAACGCCGTCCACCGGCCGGCCCACCACTCCACCCAGGCGTGGCTCTGCCCGACCACCCGGTCCCCGATCGCCGCGTCCCGGCTGGGGTGCAGGTAGCCGGAGACGTACCGGGCCGGCACGCCCACCACCCGCAGCAGGCCGACCACCAGGTGGCTGATGTCCTGGCAGACACCTTTGCGTTGCCGCCAGGCGTGCACGGCGTCGGTCTGCACCCCGGTCGAACCGGTGGCGTACTCGACCTCGGAGCGCACCCGCTCGCAGATCGCCAGCGCCACCGCGTGCGGGGTGGTCTGGTCGGCGCGCACCGACTCGGCCAGCCCGGTCAGTTCGTCGTCGAGCGCGGTGCGCGGCGTCGGCAGCAGGAACTCGTGCCACTGGTCGACGCGGTCCGGGCGGGCCAGCTCGTCCCAGTCGGCGCCGGCCCGCTCGTCGAGCAGGTCACCCGGGGGCAGGGTCTCCACGACCGAGGTCGCGGTCACCTCCAACGTCTCGTGTGGACTGTGTACGTCGAAGGCGGTGACCACCGTCCCCCAGTAGTCCTCGTACCGGTAGGTCCGCGCCGGCGGGAACACCTCGACCCGCGCCTCCAGCACCGCCTGACGGGCCTCGTTACGCGGCGACATCCGGGCCTCGTTGTACGACGACCCGACCTTGCCGGCGTAGCTGAAGCCGGTCCGGTGCTCCACCTTGAGCCGCCACGAATCCACGCTCACGCCACCACTCCCTCGCCCGGTGGGCCGCCGCTGCCGACGCCCGTCACGCCACCGCCTCCGGGAGCCAGAGCACCGCCGAGGTCTGCCGGAAGTAGCGCCGGGACACCGCGTCGTTGAGGTGCGAACAGGTCCGTTCCAGGCTGTCCAGCACCGTACCCAGGTCGGCGAGCAGCTCGTCGGCACCCCGGAACTCCAGGTTGGTGCGGGCCCGCCCGAGGATCCGCTGCGCGTCGGTCATCACCCCGGCCCGACCGGCCACCCCCGGTCCCGACCCCGACCCCGCAGCCGGCTCCAGCTCCGCCAGACAGGACCCGGCGGCGGTCAACGCGGCGAACACCGACCGGGGGAACAGCCGGTCCAGCAGCAGGAACTCGGCGGCGTACCGGTCGTCGAGCGAACCCCGGTAGGTGCGCAGGAACGTCTCCCATGCGCCGCACGAACGCAGCAGCGTCAACCAGGACGGAATGCTGCCGCCGGCCCGTACGTGCGTGGACAGCAGCCGGGCGGTCATGTCGACCCGTTCGATGCTGCGCCCGAGCACCAGGAACAGCCAGCCCTCGTCGCGGCTCATCGTCGCGTCGGTGAGCCCGGCCATCAGGGCGCACCGCTCCCGTACCCAGCGGAAGAAGGCGTGCACCCCCTGCTGCTCGACCCGGCGGCGGGCGTCCGGCAGCCCGTGCCAGGTGGCGTTGAGGCACTCCCACATCTCCGACGAGATGGTCTCCCGGGCACCCCGGGCGTTCTCCCGCGCGGCGGCCAGCGAGCCCACCACCGAACTGGCGTTGCGCTCGTCGAGCCCGAGCAGGCCGACCACCCGCGAGGAGGAGCACGGCTGGTCGTCGACGTCGACCCCCATCACCCCGAGCAGCGACCGGCACGCGGTCTCCTCGGCCACCCACGGGTCGGAGATGATCCGGTGCAGGTGCACGTCGAGGATCCGGGCGGTGTCCTCGGCCCGTTCGACGTACCGGCCGATCCAGTAGAGCGACTCGGCGATCCGGCTCAGCATCGACCCTCCTCCTCGCGTACCCGCTGCTCCTGCTGTTGCTGTTGCTGTTGCTGGGCGGAGGTCGCGGCGGCGCCCGGCCCCGCATCCGGGGTCGGCGCCGCCGGGACCGGATCGACCCCGCCGAGGGTCAGGTCGGCCAGCACCGGGGCGTCGTCCGGGTGCGGCGTCGCGGTCGGCGACGCCAGGATCCAGGTGTCCTTGGAGCCACCGCCCTGGCTGGAGTTGACCACCAGCGCACCTTCCGGCAACGCCACCCGGGTCAGGCCGCCGGGCAGCACCCAGACCCGTTCGCCGTCGTTGACCGCGAACGGCCGCAGGTCGACGTGCCGGGCCCGCAACCGGTTGCCGATCAGGGTCGGCACCATCGACAGGGCCACCTCCCGCTGGGCGATCCAGCCGCGCGGGTCGAACACGATCTGCTCCCGTACCCGGGCCAGCTCCTCGTCGCTGGCCTGCGAACCGATCACGATGCCGGAGCCGCCGGAGCCGTCGACCGGTTTGAGCACCAGCTGGTCGAGCCGGTCGAGGACGTGGGCGAGCACGTCCGGGCCGTCGTCGAGGCGGTACGTCTCGACGTTGGGCAGGATCGGCTCCTCGCCGAGGTAGTAGCGGATCAGCTCCGGCACGTACGTGTAGAGCAGCTTGTCGTCGGCGACGCCGTTGCCGACCGCGTTGGCGATGGTGACCCGGCCGGCGCGGGCGGCGTTGAGCAGCCCGGCGACGCCGAGCACCGAGTCTGCCCGGAAATGCACCGGGTCGAGGAAGTCGTCGTCGATGCGCCGGTAGATCACGTCGACCCGGTGCTCACCGCCGGTGGTGCGCATCGCGACCTCGTTGCCGACGCAGACCAGGTCCCGTCCTTCGACCAGCTCGACCCCCATCTCCCGGGCCAGCAGCGCGTGCTCGAAGTAGGCCGAGTTGTGCACCCCGGGGGTGAGCACGACGACCGTCGGGTCGGCGACCCCGACCGGCGCGGCGGCCCGCAACGCCCGCAGCAGTTGCGCCGGGTAGGACTCCACCGGCTGGATCCGGGTCGAGGCGAAGACCTCCGGCAGTACGTGGGCCATCGCCCGCCGGTTCTCCATCACGTAACTGACCCCGGAGGGCACCCGTACGTTGTCCTCCAGGACCCGGAAGGTGCCCTGCTCGTCGCGGATCAGATCGACCCCGGCGACGTGGATGCGGACCCCGTTGTGCGGCACGATGCCGGCCGCCTCCCGGTGGAAGTGCGCACTGGTCACCACCAACCGGCGGGGCACGATGCCGTCGACGAGGACCCGGGCCGGGCCGTAGATGTCGGCCAGGAACGCCTCCAACGCGCGTACCCGCTGGGCGACCCCGGCCGAGACGGTCCGCCACTGGTCGGCGGCGATGATCCGGGGCACGATGTCCAGCGGGAACGGCCGCTCGACGCCCTTGAGCGCGAAGGTGATGCCCTGATCGAGGAAGGCGCGGGCGAGCACGTCGGCGCGCACCCCCAGCTCGGCGCTGGACAGCGGCTGCAGGGTGGCGTGCAACGCCTCGTAGGTGTCCCGGGGCATGCCGGGCTCGCCGAACATCTCGTCCCAGCCGGGGCCGAGGTGGTAGTCCTCGAACAGATCGGCCATCGGCCAGCCCCGCCCTTCCTCCGGCGACCGCGGTCACCCCGTGTCTGGGCCCTGCACCATCCCATCACGATGTGCGCCAGCCTGCATCTTCACGTTCTCGCACGGTACGCCGGACTCGTTGCGTACGGGTAACACGACCGGCTGGGCCAGCGGTGGCACCGCCGCTAGGGAACCACCGGGCCTCGCGGGCCGCCGGGGTCGGTGCGGTCACTGGCCCGGCGCCATGCCGCGTCGTACCGGACATGACCCACAGAATCAGGACACGGTGGCGGCACCGGATGAATCGGTGATCGCTGCCGGCACGGCGGCGGTGGCGGCGGGCGCGTTGCTGTTCGTGACCCTGCCCCCCGCCGACGCGCAGACCAACGAAAGATCTGCCGGCAGTCCCGACCCCGCAGCGGCCGGACCGTACGCCGTCGCGTCCCTGGACTACACCCTGGGTGACGCCGCCTTCCGGGTCCCCGGCTACCTGGTGGAGCCGCCGTGGGACTGGGACGGCGACTGGGAGAATCCCGACCTTCCCGAAGCCGAGATCGAACTGACCGGCAACGTGCACTACCCGACCTCGGCCGACGGGGCGTCGCCGCTGGTGGTGCTCCTGCACGGCTACTGGACGACCTGCGCCGACCGCGAGGCGGCCGACATCGCGGCGGCGCGCGAGGCGGTCCTCGGCTGGGAGGACATCTACGACGACCCCGAGTGGCAGAACGCGATGGGACGGCTGATGCAGTGGCCGTGCGTACCCGGCGTGTCACCGCTGCCCAGCTACCGCGGCTACGACCACCTGGCACAGCGGCTGGCCAGCCACGGCATGGTGGTCGTCTCGATCAGCGCGAACGGCGTCAACGCCGCCTCGATGAACGGGGCGGACAACGCCCGGTCGCTGCTGATCAACAAACATCTGGAAATGTGGAGTGAACTGACCCGGACCGGCGGCGGGGAGCTGGCGGGCCGACTCACCGACCCGCAGACCGGCGCCGCCGCGACGGTCGACTTCACCGGCCGCATCGACCTGAGCCGGGTCGGCACGATGGGGCACTCCCGGGGCGGACGCGCCGTGGCCTGGCACGCCGCCGACGTGCACCGCGACGAGCTGCCGGCCGGCGTACGCATCGCCGGGGTCCTCTCGCTCGCTGCGGCCGGCGCCGGCACGGCGACCAACGAAGGATCCCCCTGGGCACCGATGTACCGGGTGACCTCGGCTCCGCTGGCCGTCTGGATGGGCTGGTGCGACAACTTCCAGGGCGAGGACTACATCGACCTGGCCACCGGCGCCACCTCGAAGCCGATCTACAGCTGGTACGTCGACGGCGCCAACCACAACTTCCTCAACACCCAGTGGTCGCCGTCGAGCGGCCAGGTCACGGCCCACGACGACTTCGAGGAGTTCTACGGCGACCTGCGTCCCGGCCCCGGGCTGTGCTTCAACCCGGAGCGCAAGCGCCCGCCGGGCGGCTGGCCGCAGGACCCGGACGTCGGCGACACGGAGGACGGCGACACGGACGTCGGTGACACGGAGGACGGCGACCCCGCGTACGGCGGCGGCCGGGAAGGTTCAGACCCGGATCAGGGCGACCCGGACGGGGAGCCGACCTGGGACCCGGTCGACGATCCCGACGTACGAGTGGTCCGCCAGCTCACCGAGGAGGAGCAGCGCCAGGTGCATGTCGGCTACGCCACCGCCTTTTTCCGCCACACGCTGCTGGGCGACCACCGCTTCGAAGCCGTGATCAGCGGGGAGCGGCATCCGTACGCCACCATCACCGACGTCGACGCCACTCGAATCGACCCGCAGCGCTGAGCGGTGCGTCGAGGTGAGGCTGGTCCACGTCAAATCGCACTGGTGACGTGGACCAGCCTCACCTCGACGCCGCCGGCCTCCCGGGTCAGCTCTTCCAGTCGTCCCAGCTCGGACGGCTGTCGAAGCCGCCCCGGCTGTCCAAGGTGAGCCGCCCCGCAGTCAGATCCGCCGGCCGTGCCACCACGGCGGAGAGGGCGGTGTCGCACGGCCGAGCATCGGAGGCTCACCGTCGGCTGGCCGAGATCCACCTGGCTGTCGCCCACGCATGCGCGTCCAGAGGACGAACCGCTCGTACAGCACGCCGCCGTCCTCGCCGGTCTCGGCCAGCGCGGTCTGCATCATCGTGGCCAACTCGACGACCATCCGGAGCCGGTCGCCGGCGTACGCGTCGACGAGTGCGGCCCGTGCGGGCGGGCATGGCCACGGTGTGCCGGCCGGGCAGACCGTGCACGTCCAGGACGGCCGCCGTGGCCCACCGAGGCCGTGATGGCGGCGAGCCCAGGCCAGCTGTGGGCAGTCGGCGGTGCCGGCGCATCCGGTGTGGCAGGGTCGGCCGGCGTCGTGGGCGGCGAGGGCCGCGCAGGCGGCATCGTCGAGGTCCCGGCCGGTGACCGGCCCGTCGTCCATCGCGGTCACGTCGCCGACCCGTTCCAGGTCCAGGACACGAAGCGCTCGTACAGTTCGGCAGGATCGGTGACGCCGGCCTCCTCGGCGGCCATGGGGAGCATCTCGCCGATGTCGACCGAGAGCGCGATCGGCTCGCCCGCGTACGCCTCGGCAAGCTGGATCCGGGCCGGTGGGCACGGCCAGGGCGTGTCCACCGGGCAGGCCGCGCACATCCAGGACGGGCGGTGCGGCGTGTGCACCACCCCGGGCCGCACCGTCACCGCAGGTAGTGCCGGCCGGCGTTGCCGCCGCGCCGTTCGGCCCGGTCGGTACGGGTCGCCGGCCGGCCGGTGCCGGGCCGGGCGGGCTGGTCGGCGTACCGGCGGCGGCCCGGCACTGGCCGAACGACGTCGACCGTGCCGGGTCGCAGGAACCACTTCCCGATCATCTGCGCGCTCCTCGAGTCGAAGGAGGCGGCGGCCCGGCGGGCACGGGGGTTCCGCGCCGGACCGCCGCCGATCTACGGCCCGGCCCTGCGGATCCGCGCGCTGGAACCGAAACAGGACCGGGCCATGACGGGCTGTTCGAGCCCATCGCGCTTTGCGTACGCAAAGCATGGACCGAGTGTGATCCTGTCCACGCCTAGACTTGGCGGCATGGCGGGCTACCGGGAGATCGCCGATGCGCTGCGGTCGGCGATCGAGCAGGGCGAGCTCGCGCCTGGCGCGAAAGTGCCCACCGAACACGAGCTCGCCGAGACCTACCGGGTGAGTCGTGAGACAGTCCGACGAGCGTTGGCCGATCTCCGAGCCGCCGGGGTGATCGAGTCGGCGCGAGCCGCCGGGACCCGCGTGGCGGCCGCACCGGTGCGGCTCGCGCTGACCCGGTACGCGGCAGTGGCCGATCCGGACCGCGCCCGGTCAAGCCTCGGCCCGTGGGAGACAGCGTGCGCCGATCAGGGCGTGACCGGCACCGTCGAAACCGTGTCGGTGGAGCACCTGCCCGCGCCCGCGCACATAGCCGCTCACCTCGACCTGCCGCCTGGCACAACGGTGGTACGTCGGCAACGTCATCATCTTGCCGACGGTCATGTGGCCCAACTGCAGGAGGCTTGGCTACCTGCAGCACTGGTCGCCGGCACCCCGCTGGCGGGCCGGGGCAAGGTGGTCGGCGGCGTCTACGCCGCGCTGACTGCAGCCGGCGTCCACCTGGGCACCGCATCGGAGGAACTGTCGGCACGGCCGGTCACCGCCACGGAGCGGGAAACGCTGAACATGGCGACGGTCGGCTGGGTACTCGAGGTCTGGCGAACGACCCGGGACATCAACGGCCGACCGGTGGAGTCGCTGCACGTGGTGTCGGACGCGCGCCGGGTGCGGTACGTCTACGACGACCTGCCCCTCCGATCGGCGCGTGCCGATGATCGACCCGGATCAGGCGGGGACGCCGGCAGCGACTGATTCCAGTGGTGCCGGAGGGTCAGCGCCCCTGGCAAGCTCAGCGCGGCCAGTAGCGTGGGGGGTCCCGGCGTGGATCGATGATCTCGTAGCGCTTCCTGGTCGGATCGATGCCCGTGATGTGGACGAGCCGTTGCCCGTCCGCGTTGCTCAGGACGTCGATCACGCCCGGCATGGCGGCCACGAGGCTTCCGACGGCCACGGCGAGTCCATGGAGGCCAGCGTGTCGTTGTTTGTAGGAGATCCGGTGGAGGCCTGACCTTTTGACCTCGCGGCACTCGTCAGGGTCGGCCATCTGGGCGGCGTCGTTGGTGACGATCGCGTCGTACCCTGCTTTACGCGCGTCGCGGTAGACCATGTCGTCGGGCTTACCGGACCACTTGATCAGATGAACATGGTCGACGTCGTGACCTCGCAGGACGTGCTTGAGCACGTCGACGACCTGACGAGGGACATCTTCGTCAAGAAGTATTTGCATTATGCCGATTTCCGCCTGGAGGTCCGTTCTACGTAGTCGGCGAACGAGACGGCATCGCGGGCTGCGGCTGCGGTCACGCCAGGATAGAAGTCCTTGACCTCCTGGGGCGGTACGCCGTCCCGAACAAGGCCTGCAACCAGCTCATAGCCGACGCGGGTTCCAGCGATGACCGGATGGCCGCCGCGAACTGTCGGCTTCACGGAGATCATCTGGCGAGGTCGGGTCAAGTTGGGGACCTCCATGTCTCCGAGCGGGAAGGACTGGAGCACGTCGCCGAGCTTGATGACAGTCAGCTGCTGGCCAGGTTTCTCGACCAGGTCGATCGCCCCTTCGCCGTCCTCTTGAACGAGCGCGACACTTCGTCGACCCTGCTCGACAAGCTTGTATCGGGAGAGGTGATCGACCTCAACGATCTCGCGGAGATTGTTCAGTGCCCGCCGGATGGTCTGCAGCGGCCGCTTCTCTCTCAGCAGGACGAATGCGCGCAGGGCGATGATGTCGCGAAACGAATACAGGATGGGCCGCTCGGCCGAGATCTCGGGGACCAGTATCTGGTCCTGCCCTCGACGCCAATAGGACAGCTGCCCGACGGTGGCACCGGACAGCGCAGAAGCCATGCGCGGTTCGTACGCCATGGCCATCAGACTGTCACACCGCCCTGGGCACGTGCGTACCCAGACACTCGTATTCGTATTTTTTGTCGGATATATTCGGTTTCACGCACCCTTGACTTCTGGATCCAGGCACGGCCTCTGCGGCTTCAGCGCTCCCGTCCACCTCCCTGGGCTGAACTCTGGCTCAGGTCGGCCTCCCGGTGAGTGGACAGGGACAAATTCCTGAAACACCGGGCGGCGCCCGGCGCAGCGGACTGGCCGGTCCGCCAGCCTCGGGCAAGATCGATGTGAGCGCCTTGGTCGTCATCCGGCGAGTTTGACGACCAAGGCGCTCACATTGATCTTGGGCCAAGGGTGCGCGCGTCGGTCGAGGGCCCAGGCGAGGGCTCAGACGAGGGCTCAGACGAGGGCGGGCTGCCGGCACGGGACCTGCCGGCAGCCCGGGCACCGTCCGCGACCACCGGGAACGGGGAGATCCGGGGGTAGCGGCCACCGCCGCGTCAACCGTACGCGGTGGTGGCGGCCTCCTGCCGCCCCGAAAAGTTTCCAGTTAATTACTCTTCGTCATGCCACATCAGCTGACGTGCGGCTTCAGCGATTGATCCGGACAACGAAGGATAAATTGTGATTGTGTGCGCCAACTGACTGACCGTCATGTGGTTCTCGACCGCGACGGTGATCGGCATGATCAACTCGCTGGCCTTCGGCGCCACCACCACCCCGCCGATGATCTGCCCGCTCGCCGGGCGGCAGAACAGCTTGACGAACCCGTCGCGCAGGTCGGCCATCTTGGCCCGGGCGTTGCCGGCCAGCGGCAGCATCACCTGCCGGGCCTGCACCCGTCCGTCGTCGACCTCGTCCTGAGAGACGCCGACGGTGGCCAGCTCCGGATCGGTGAAGACGTTCGCCGCGACTGTACGCAGCCGCAGCGGCACCACCGCCTCGCCGAGCGCGTGCCACATCGCGATCCGCCCCTGCATCGCGGCGACGCTGGCCAGCGGCAGCACCCCGGTGCAGTCGCCGGCGGCGTAGATGCCCGGCACGTTGGTCCGCGACACCCGGTCGACCGGCACGTGGCCGCTGGGCGCGACGGAGACGCCGTACTCGGCGAGCCCCAGATCGGCGGTGTTGGGCACCGAACCGACGGCGATCAGGGCGTGCGAGCCGGTCACCGTACGGCCGTCGGCGAGCCGGACCTCGACGCCGTCACCCGCGCCGCCGTCGCCGGTCCGGGTGACCGCCTCGGCCCGCGAGTTGTTCAGGATCGTCATGCCGCGCGCCCGGAACACCTGCTCGATCGCCATCGCGGCGTCGGCGTCCTCGTGCGGCATCACCCGGTCCCGGCTCGACACCAGGGTGACCGGCACCCCCATCGCCAGGTAGGCGCTGGCGAACTCGGCACCAGTCACGCCGGAGCCGACCACGATCAGGTGCTCGGGCAGCTCCGGCAGGTCGTAGACCTGACGCCAGGTCAGGATCCGTTCGCCGTCGGGCACCGCAGTCGGCAACTGCCGGGGCGTCGCGCCGGTGGCGACCAGTACGGTCGACGCCTCGATTGCGTACTCTGCGTCACCGTCATGCGGGCGGACCAGCACCCGGTGAGTGTGACCGAGCGTGTCCTCGCCAAGTCGGGCGGTACCGGCGACGAACGTCACACCGGCTTTCACGAGTTTGCTGTGCACGTCGGCCGACTGGGCGAGCGCGAGTCGCTTGACCCGGGCGTGCACCGCGGCGGCGTCGACGGTCACGGCGTCGAGCCCTTCGGAGTCGATCCCGAACTCCTCGGTGTCCCGGTAGCCGGTCACCACTTCTGAGCTGGCGATGAAGGTCTTGGACGGGACGCAGTCGGACAGTACGCAGGCCCCGCCGGCGCCGTCGGCCTCGACGACCGTGACCTCGGCGTGCAGTTGGGCCGCGACCAGGGCCGCCTCGTAGCCGGCCGGGCCACCACCGATTATCACTATCCGCTTCAAAACGACTTTCTCCCCAAGTTGGACTTTAGCGGGACGTTCCACCCGCCCGGGACCGTCTCCCGACGGCGCGCCCGACACGCGACACGCTCACTCGTATTCTCCCCCACCCCCTCGCCGGGCTATCGTCATCGCCGTGCGTCATTACGCCGCGTACGGCTCAAACCTCGACCCCGCACGAATGCGTGCTTACTGTCCGCATTCGCCCATGGTGGGTACCGGCTGGCTGGAAGGCTGGCGGCTCACCTTCGCCGGCGAGGGGGTGATCGGCTGGGAGGGGGCGGTCACCACCATCGTGGAGTCGCCCGGCGACCGGGTCTTCGTCGCACTCTACGACGTCCACCCCTGGGACGCCGCGCAGCTCGACGAGGTCGAGGGGGCGCTGTCGGGCACCTACCGGCGGCTGACCGTGCGGGCGGTCACCCTCGACGGCGAGATCACCGCCTGGGTGTATGTCTTCGACGGGTACGAGGGCGGGCTGCCCACCGCCTGGTACCTGTCCGAGATCGCCAACGCGGCGGAGAAGGCCGGTGCCCCGGACGACTACGTGGCGGCGCTGCGCGACCGGCCCACCCGTACCGCCACCGCCTGACCCGTCACTCACCGCGTACCGCTGGCCGCTGAGCGCTGGCTGCTGAGCCGCCACGGCCACCGGCGCGTCCGGCTCAGCGTCGGCGTACGTGTGCCGCCGCGCCGGCGAGCAGCGCGACCAGCTCCCGACGGAGCCCCTGGCCGAGCACCGTGAACGCCTGCCCGGCCAACCGGTTCGTCACCTGGTCGGCCCAGAGCCGGCGACGGACCAGCGGCCCGGTCGGCGGCCACGGCGGGGTCCAGCCGGCGGCCACCGCCCCGCTGGTGCCCTCCGGGCCGGCGAGCACCGCCTCCAACGGCGTCAACCCCGCCACCCGTACGGCGATAAGGTGGGCTCCGGCCCGGTGCTCACCGAGCAGCCGCACCGCGACGGCGGCCCGGGCCCCGGGCGTGGTGTCCGGCAGCGGCATCGCCCGCCAGGCGGCGAACAGTGGCATCCCGGTGGCGTCGGCCGCCCGCACCACCGGCTCGGCCAACTCGACCAGCCGCTCCACGACGGCGAGGCCGCCGAGCTGCTCGGCCCCCCACCGGCAGCACTCGGCCAGGCTCACCGAGGCCGCCTCGACCGGGGTGGTGACCGCGCAGGCGGCCTCCCAGCCGTCGGTGACCGCCTCGGGGGCGATGACGCCGATCGCGGCGGTCACGGTCGCGGCGGAGACCGGCCCGAGCACCCCGGCCCGCCCGGCCACGTGGAACGCCCACCCGCCGAGCCCCAGCTGACGGGAGCGGCGCAGGGTCTGCGGACATTCGCTGTACGCCGCCGTCAGCTCGTGCAGGCTGCGCCGACACGCGCCGGCGGCCTGGTCGGGATTCACCGCGTCGCCGCCCTTCGCCGCGCCGGCCGAGGTCGGCGGTCCCAGCTGCCGGTCCCGGCAACAGTACTGACCGATGTCGACCCTGTCAGCCACCGCAGTGGACAGCTCAACCGTGCTCCGGCAGATCCTCCAACGCGGCGGTCACGTCGCCGACGTACCGTCGGGCGGCGCTGACCGCTCGCTCCGCAGTCTTGCGGGCCACCTTACGCCGAGCAAGCTCCTGTTCGGCATCGGCCCGGCGACGTTCCCATTCGGCCAGTTGGCGGTGTGCCTCGGCGACTGCCTCGGCCGCCTCGTGCTCGGCGGCGGCGGCACGGGCCAGATCGGACTGAGCGGTGCGCTGCCCGGCGGTGGCCTGGTCGAGCTCGGCGGTGAGCCGACGCCGCCGGTCGGCCGACTCCCGCGCGGCCCGGTCGGCAGCGGCCCGGTCCCGCTCCGCCCGGTCGGCGTCGGGCTCGTCGGCCACGATGTCGTCCGGACCGACCAGGCGCAGCCGGGGGCGGGGCACCTCACCGAACCCGGCGTAGTCCACCGCCCGGATCAACCGCCCGGAACGCACCTGAGCCGCGATCTGCTCGTCGGACAGGGCCGCCGACAGGGTGGCCTCGACCTCGGCGAGGGGCAGCTTGCCGGCGGCGGCCGCCGGGTCGGCGTCGGCGGCGAGCGCCCGGGCCTGCGCGACAAGTGACTCGATCACCGCCCGTCGGCGCGTCGACAGCTCCCGCAGCGCCGGCCCGCGCAGTTGCCGTTGCGCCGACCGCAGCTGCCCGGACAGCTCCACCAGCCCGTCGATCAGGTCCGGGCGACGCAGCGCGAGCAGGTTGACCAACCAGGCGGCGACCGTCGGCTTGCGTAGCTGCCCGATCGCACGGGCGGCGGCCGGGTCGCTGCCCCGGGCTGCGGCGACCGCCTCGGTCCGGGCTGCCACGAACCGCCCGGGCGGCAGGGTGTAGAGCCGCCTGGCCACCTCGGCCGGTGCGGCGCCACCGCTCACGTCCCGCTGGTGGTCAGTCGCACCGTGACCTCCCGACAACCGAATCGTGACCTGCCGCTTCGCAGTGTGCCGGAACCCGCCGACGGTCGTGGCGCGTCTCAGCGACACCGGGTGACACATCTGTGACGAGCCCAAGGAGACACCCCTTGACAACGAAGAACAAGCGTATTCACCGGCGGGTCGGGCACCGGGGCGGCGTCGCCGTCGGCGTGGCCCTGCTCGCCGGATTGCTGGTGCTGGCCGGTTGCTCGGCGTCGGAGGACTCGGCGGGCAGTACGGCGGACATGCCGCAGCGGGAGGTGGTCGGAGCGGCGGCTCCGGGCCCGGACGGCCGGCCGGAGGGCGGCGCGGCCGACGACGGCGCCGACGGTGGCGGCAGCGCACCGGAGGAGGCAGCGGCGGGTGCGGGCGACCGCGGCGGCAACGCCGGCCCGGACGCCGCCAGCCCGGTCGACCTGCGGGTCGGCGAGCGGTCGATCATCTACTCGGGGTCGATCACCGTCGAGGTGACCGATGTCGCCGGCAAGGCCAGCGAGGCGGCGACGATCGCGTCGTCGGTGGGCGGCTTCGTCGGCCGCGACCAGCGGTCCGAGTACGACGATCAGGGCCGCGCCACGTTGGAGCTACGGGTGCCGGCGGCCGAGTTCGACCGGGTGGTCGACCGGCTGTCCCGCCTCGGTGAGGAGCTCAGCCGCGAGTTGAGCGTGCAGGACGTCACCGAGGAGGTGATCGACCTGGACGCCCGGATCACCACCCAGGAGGCCCGGGTCCGCAGCGGACGGGCCCTGCTCGCCCAGGCCGAGACCCTCGCAGACCTGGTGATGCTGGAGGGCGAACTCGCCAAGCGGGAGGCCGATCTGGCGTCGCTGCAGGCGAGGAAGCGTGGGCTGGCAGACCTGGTGACGTTGTCCCGGATCACCGTCGAGCTGGTGGGGCCGGGCACGCCGCCGACGGCGCAGGAGCCGCAGACCGGGTTCCTGGCCGGGCTGGCCGCAGGCTGGGGAGCGTTCACCGCCTCGGTACGGATCCTGGTGACCGTGTTCGGGGCGTTGCTGCCCTGGCTGGTGGCGCTCGGCGTACCGGTGCTGGGGTTGCTCTGGGTGCTGCGGACCCGGCGCCGCCGGGCCGGGTCGGCGCAGACCGGACCGGCGCTGCCCGCAGCGGCGGGCACGACCGGGTCAGCCGCCCCGGCGACGACCGCGACCACGTCGGCGGCACCGCCGGCACCGCGTCCGGCGGCGGAGGAGTCGACCCCGACGTCGGGGTGACGACCCGCCGCTCGGGAGTGACGACCCGGTGACCGGGTCAGTCGGCCGCGGCCGACGACTGCAGGACGGTGTGCACGAGCAGGCGGACGCCGACGGCGATCGCCCGCTCGTCCACGTCGAACGACGCCCGGTGCAGGTCGCTGCCGGGTTCGGTCCGCCCGACCCCGAGCCGGGCGAGTGCGCCGGGCACGTACTCCAGGTACCAGGAGAAGTCCTCGCCACCCATGCTCTGCGGGGTGTCCGCGACGGCCGCCGGGCCGAGCGCGGCGGTGGTGGCCGCAGTGAGTACGTCGATCGCCCGGGCGTCGTTGACCACCGGTGGCCGCCCGCGCAGGTACTCGACGTCGACGGTCGCCCCGGTCGGCGCGACCACCTCGCGGATGATCTGGGTGACGATGTCCGGGGCCGCGTCCCAGGTGGGGCGGTCCAGCACCCGCAGGGTGCCGGCGGCGCTGGCCTCGTTCGGGATGACGTTGTACTGGGTGCCGGCGGAGGCCTGCCCGAAGACCAGCAGCAGGCCGGAGTTGGCCGGGACCCGGCGGTTGACCAGCGCCGGCACCTCGGTGACGAGGCGGCCGAGCGCGTTGACCAGGTCGACGGTCAGGTGCGGGCGGGCGGTGTGTCCGCCGGGTCCGGTGAGCCGGACGCTGATGTTGTCGGCCGCGGCGGTGATCGGCCCGACCCGCAGGCCGACCTTGCCGACCGGCAGGTTGGGGTCGCAGTGCAGGGCGAAGATCTGCTCGACGTCGGCCAGGCCGCCGGCGGCGATGACCTCCAGCGAGCCGCAGGGCAGGATCTCCTCCGCCGGCTGGAAGATCAGGCGGACCCGCTGGCGCAGTACGCCGCGCTCGGCCAGTTGGGCCAGCAGCAGCGCCGTGCCGAGCAGGACGGTGGTGTGCACGTCGTGGCCGCAGGCGTGGCAGGCGTCGGCCACGGTCGACCGGTACGGCACGTCCTTGACGTCGGTCAGCGGCAGCGCGTCGATGTCGGCGCGCAGCGCGGTCACCGGGCTGCCGGCGGGGCCGGCGTCGATGTCGCAGATGACACCGTTGCCCTTGGGCAGCAGCCGGGGGGTGAGGCCCATCGTGGCGAGCTGGTGGGAGATGAAAGCGGCGGTCTCGAATTCGTGACCGGACAGCTCAGGGTGGGCGTGCAGGTGCCGCCGGGTGGCGATCAGCTCCGGTCCGCGTACATCGAGCAACTGGTCCAGTCCGGCCGGCAGGGGGTGGGCACCTGGCAGTGGATCGGGCCAGGACGACGCCATCTCGCTGCCGGTGGGCAACGTCAACGCACTCGTCACGTCAGATTCTCGATCACTGTGGATGGGATGGGACTCCGACAGCCTAGACCGGGGACGGTAACGCTGCGCAACATCATTCGGGTAGTGACCGCATCGCGTATTGTCATGGAATGCCTGGTAGAGGCGTTCGGACCGCTGCGGTCCGCCCCGATTGTCACCATCGTGGGCAGCCATGGGTCCCACACCTCCTACACCGAGTAACGACCTACGCAGCGTTGCGGATGTCGGTTCGACCGAAAACTGACAGATATCTGACTCTTGCAGCGACGTCCGCCACAGGGCCTCCGACACCTGTAACGGCGCAGTGAGGAGTTCGGCACCGAGCGTCCGATCCGGTGTACATTGAGCTATCGCACAACGACACAGAGTGGACTTCTCACCAACCTCGGCGCGTGACTTTCGTTCCGTCGAGGTACCCAGCAAGATAGAGGGGTTGGTTCCCCAGCCCCTCAACTTCTCTCGGCGGCTTTTCCTGTGACTCAGATTCCGACGTGGAGTGGCGGACCAGTCAGCTCTACCAGCACACGGGCGGCGCCCGGCACCACCATCGGTGGCCGGTACTCGTTGCGTGCCGCGGTCGGGCACGGTGGCATGGGCACCGTCTGGCGCGCCTCCGACACCCTGCTCCGACGTGACGTGGCGGTCAAGGAGGTCGTCCTCCCCCCAGGGCTGGCCCCCAGCGACCGCGACGCGATGTACGAACGCACCCTGCGGGAGGCCCGCGCGGCCGCCGCGCTGCAGCACCCGGCCGTCGTCCAGGTCTACGACGTCGTCACCGAAGGTGGCCGGCCGTGGATCGTGATGGAGCTGCTGGACGCCCGCAGCCTCGCCGACATGGTGATCGAGGACGGCCCGGTCGCCCAGCGCGCCGTCGCCAAGATCGGCATCGCGCTGCTCGGCGCCCTGGAGGTGGCCCACGCCATCGGGGTGCTGCACCGTGACGTCAAGCCCGCCAACGTGCTGATCTGCACCGACGGCCGCTGCGTCCTCACCGACTTCGGTGTCGCCCGGATGCCGACCGAGGTGCAGCTGACCACCCCTGGCATGGTGCTCGGCTCGCCGCACTTCATCTCCCCCGAACGCGCCATGGGTCAGGACTTCGGGCCACCGAGTGACCTGTTCTCCCTCGGCGTCACGCTCTACACCGCCGTCGAAGGGCGGCCCCCGTTCGACAAGGGCGACCCGATCGAGACCATGCACGCAGTGGTCGAGGACCCACCGGCACCGCCGGTGCGCTCCGGCCCGCTGACCGAGGTGCTGCTCGGCCTGCTGGAGAAGGACCCGGCCCGGCGTTTCGACGTACCGACCGCCCGCAGCATCCTGCGCGAACTGCTCGCCGGCCCGCTGGCCAGCAAGGCCCCGGCCAACCTGGTCACCGACCCGTACGCGGTCGTCCAGCCGCAACAGCCGCCGGCCTGGCGTCAGCAGGCGCCGGCCGCGCCCGCACCGGCCCAGGCGCAGCCCACCGGCAAGATCGGTGGACGGGCCATGATCGGCCCCGACGAGTCGCTCACCGACCGCCTCGCCGAGCTGCGCAGGGCCGGTCGGCAGATGCCCAGCGCCGCCCAGTGGTCCGCCGCCGGGCTGGACAACGCCAACCCGACCTCGCCGGCCGCCGGCCCGGTCAGCCCGGCCGCGCCGCACAGCCCCACGGTGCCGCACGGCCCGACCGCCCGGCACTCGGCCGCCCCGACGGCGCACCACCCGACTGCCGGTGCGGTCGACCCGGCCGCCGACCGGACCGCGCCGATCGGCCAGATCACCCCGGCGGGCCGGGCCAGCAGCGCGCCTGCGGTGCTCAGCCCGACCGGGGCGATGCCGGCACCCACCTGGAGCGAAGGGCCGCCTGGCGGGCAGTCGGGCTGGTCGTCGCCGCGCGCCGACCGGGCCGCCGGTAGCGGCGCCACCGCCGGCGCCGTGCTCGACAAGGCGATCGCCGGGGTACGCCAGACCAGTGCCCGCGCGGTCACCACGGTCAAGGGCTGGGACCGCAAGGTGCAGATCGGTGCCGCCGCCGGCGCGACCCTGCTGATCCTGCTGCTGTCCGTGACGCTGTTCAACACCGGCCAGCAGGAGCCCCAGCAGCCGACCCTCACCTCTCCACAGATCACCGAGGAGCCGCCGCCGGCGATCCCGACGAAGACCGTCAACGAGCGTGGGGTCTCCGTCGCCGTACCGGAGAGCTGGGAGAAGGCCAGCGGCGGGCTCTACACCGACTTCGCCGACCCGGACGACCCCGGCCGCAAGGTGCGGATCGTGGTCGAGCCGTTCGGCTCCTCGGCCCAGCGGTGGGCCGAGGTCGCCGAGAACGGTCTCAAGAAACCGGACAGCCAGTCCTGTGCCCGCCCGTACGCTCAGCTCGACATGACCACCGAGGTCGAGTTGGCCGGTCGGGAGGCCGCCCAGTTCGAGTACACCTGCGGCGACGGCGACAACAAGCGGCACGGCGTCTGGCGGGCCGTGGTGGCGGGCGGCAAGGCGTACTCGTTCTTCCTGACCACTCCGGACGCCCGGTTCGAAGAGAGCAAGCCGATCTTCGACGAGATGGTCCGGACCTTCCAGCTCACCGAGGCCGGCTGAACGGATGGCAGCGGACGTGCCGGCACCGGCCGGTGACCTCGACGGCCTGCGTACCCGGGTGCTGACCTGGCTCGACGACGAGCCGGACCCGGCCGCCCGCGCCGAGCTGCAGACGCTGCTGGCGGCGCTGCCGGGCAGCGCCGCCGAGCTGGCCGACCGGTTCGCCGGGCCGCTCACGTTCGGCACCGCCGGGCTGCGCGGGCCGCTGCGGGCCGGCCCCAACGGGATGAACCTGCAGGTCGTGACGAGGGCGGCGGCCGGGCTGGTGGGCTGGCTCGCCGCGCACGACGCGACCGGGCCGCTGGTGGTCGGCTACGACGCCCGGTACGGGTCACGCGCCTTCGCGGTCCGGACCGCCGAGGTGGCCACCGGGGCCGGGCGGGACGCCTACCTGCTGCCCGGTCCGTTACCGACACCGGTGCTCGCGTACGCCGTTCGGGCGCTCGACGCCGCCGCCGGCGTGATGGTCACCGCCAGCCACAACCCGCCGCAGGACAACGGCTACAAGGTCTACCTCGGCGCGGGGCTCGGCGGTGCCACCGGAGCCGGCGCGCAGATCGTGCCGCCGGCGGACCGGCAGATCGAGGCGGCGATCCGGGCCGTCGGCCGGCTCGCCGACGTGCCGCTCGGCGGCCCCGGCAAGACCCTCGACGACGAGATCGTCACCGGGTACCTGCGGGCCGCCGCGCAGGTGGTCCAACCGACAGCGGCGACGGCCGCGTTGACGGTGGCGTACACGCCGCTGCACGGGGTCGGCGCGGCGGTGCTGCGCGACGCGTTCACCACGGCCGGCTTCGCCGCCCCGCAGGTCGTCGCCGAGCAGGCTGAGCCGGACCCGGACTTCCCGACCGTGGCGTTTCCCAACCCCGAGGAGCCGGGCGCGATGGACCGGGTCATCGCGCTGGCCCGGGCCACCGGTGCCGACCTGGCCATCGCCAACGACCCGGACGCCGACCGGTGCGCCGTCGCCGTGCCGGTACGGTCCGGTGCCGGCGCGGCTGCCGGCACCGGTGCCAGTGGGGATGGTGCCGACGCCGTGGCCGAGTGGCGGATGCTGCGCGGCGACGAACTCGGGGTCCTGCTCGCCGACCACCTGATGCGCCAGGGCCGGCACGGCCGGTACGCCACCACGATCGTGTCGTCGTCGCTGCTGCGGGCGATCTGCGCGGCGCGCGGCGAGCCGTACGCCGAGACCCTCACCGGGTTCAAGTGGATCGTCCGCGCCGGTCTCGACTCCGCCGACGACGCCGACGTGCCGTTGGTCTTCGGGTACGAGGAGGCGCTCGGCTACTGCGTCGCGCCCGACCACGTCCGCGACAAGGACGGCATCACCGCCGCGCTGACCGTTGCCGAGCTCGCCGCCGGACTCAAGGCGACCGGGCGGGACCTGGGCGACCGGCTCGACGAGCTGGCCGCCGAGTTCGGCGTACACCGGACCGATCAGCTGGCGGTGCGGGTCGAGGCGCTCAGCGAGATCACCGACGCCATGGCGTACCTGCGGGCCCACCTGCCGGCGACGCTGCTCGACGAGCCGGTCGCCTCGGTGACCGACCTGCTGCCCGACGCGGACGTGGTGATCCTGCGCAGCGCCGGCGCCCGGGTCGTGGTGCGACCGTCCGGTACGGAGCCGAAGCTCAAGGCGTACCTGGAAGTGGTGCAGCCGGTGCGGGACGGAGACATCGCCGCGGCCCGCGATCGGGCCGGTACGGCGTTGCGGCGGCTCCGTGACGAGACGGCGGTCGCCCTCAACATCAGCTGATGTCCGGATATCACCCGTTAGGCGATACCAGTACCTGTAGCGGGTCGTTTATCTGGGTATGCTGGCTCGCCGCTGCTTCGCTCACCTGACCGCCGCGACGCACCGGCGGTCCACGTTCTCCTTCGACCGACAGGTCCGGCTGCTCCGGCTGGCCACCCGCCCCGGCCAGGTCGCCCGCCACTGGTTCGCCGTACGGCTGCGTCCGGCGGCCACCGACACCGACGGCCAGCCGCGCCGCTGGACCATCCTGGACGGCCGGCCCGCCCTCGCCGTCGTGGACACCGCCGTCACCCCGCTCAACGCCCACCGGCGCAACCTGCACCTGGTCACCGACGCGCTGGCCCGGGCCGGCGTGTCCTACTTCGTCATCCCGGACAGCGACGGGCTGC
This sequence comes from Solwaraspora sp. WMMA2101, assembly GCF_049179175.1. NCBI lineage: Bacteria > Bacillati > Actinomycetota > Actinomycetes > Micromonosporales > Micromonosporaceae > Solwaraspora > Solwaraspora sp. WMMA2101. Next base: position 2,101,297 of record NZ_JBMHMA010000006.1, read on the forward strand.
GCAGTCGGGTCGGCGTACCGCAGCGCGAGCGGGGTGCCGCACTGCGCGCCCTGGCCGGCACCGGCGCGTTGACCGCGTCCGTCCCCGGTGGCCGGCCCCGGCCACTGCCGGCACGGGCCGGCCGCCAGCTGCGTCGGGCCCCGGTGGTCCAGGTCTTCCAGCCGGTGGCCAGCCCCGACGGCCGGCTCGCGTACGGCGGCCAGGCAGCCTGCGAGATCGAGTTCTGGGCCGTCGACGGCGACCAGCTGCGGGCCCCGCGCGGCAACGGCTTCACCACCGCCATGCCGACCGGCTCCGCCCCGGTACGCCTGACCGAAGCGGAGGTCACCGCGTTCGCGCCGGACGACGAGATCGGCCGGCACCTGTCCCGCGCCCCGTTCACCCGACGCCCCGCCGACTGGCCGGACTTCCCGGTCGACCTGGTCTGCTGCTGGACCGACCCGGGTGATCCCCGCTGGCGCACCCGCCAGCAGCGGGTCATGTCCCGGCTGCCCGGCGTGCTGCCCGGCGCCCGCCGCGCCGACCGGCACCGCCGGGCCGCGACCGGCAACCTGACCAGCGGGTCCGTCGGCTGGGACGACAGTCACGGGCTGCGGCACCTGCTGCGGTCGGTGCACCTGTACGCCCCCTGGATCCGCCGGATCTTCCTGGTCACCGCGTACCAGCTCCCCGGCTGGCTGGACCTGGACGATCCCCGGTTGACCGTCGTGGACCACCGTGACCTGCTCGGCGGGCACGCCGTACTGCCCACGTTCAACCCGTGCGTCGTCGAGTCGGCGCTGCACGAGATCGACGGCCTGGCGGAACGGTTCCTCTACCTGCCCGACAACGTGTTCCTCGGCCGCCCCGTCAGCCGTACGACGTTCTTCGAAGCCAACGGCGTGCCCCGGGTCCCGACCGGTACGGCGACCGGGCCGGACGCCACCGTCCGGGGGATCGTCGCCGACCACTTCGACCGGCTGGTCACCACCACGGTGCCGGCCGGGGTGCCGCTGCCGCTGCGCCGCTCCACCCTGGCCGAGATCTGCACCAGCGCGCCGGACCTGGTGGAGCGGATCCGTGGCCACCAGGTGCAGCGTGGCGACGACGTGTCGCTGGTCCGGTCGCTGCACCACCACTGGTCGTTCCTGCGCGGCACCGCCGTGCCGGGCCAGTGGCGGCACACCGTCATCGACCCGGCCGTCCGGGGTGCAGTCGCGCACCTGCACCACCTGCTCGACCAGCGAGACGTGGACACCTTCAGGCTGGTCGGCTCCGCCGACGGGGCGTTGGGCGCCGACTTCCTGGACCACTACTTCCCGACGGCCTCGCCGTTCGAGGTCAGCGCCGAGGTGGCCGCCGCCCGCGCCCCGTTCACCGCCACCGAACTGGCCCAGCGGCTGTTGCGGCCGCAGGTGGGTCGGTTCCCGGCCGGCCCACAGCTGCGCCTGACCCCGGCCCTGCCGGCGGCCCCGGGCCAGGCGGCACCGGGCCAGGCGGCGACGGCGGTGGCACCCCACCAGCCGACCAGCCGTACGGCGGAGCAGCTACCGTGGACGGACCGACCCGCTCCAGCCGACGCCGACCCGCAGCCCGCCGCCGACGCGGACCGGCGACTCGACGCCCACGTGCACGCCGACGCGGACGCCCTGGTCGGACGTCGCTGCGGCTGAGGTGTCGACGGCCCCTATGGTGTCCAGGTGCAGGCCATCATCGCGACCCTCGGTTACGTCCTGTCCGCCGACCGCCGCCAGGTGCTGATGCTGCGCCGCGACGCCCGCCCCGACGACATCCACTACGGCTACTACAACGGGCTCGGCGGCAAGCTGGAGCCGGGCGAGGACGTCGTCACCGGCATCCACCGGGAGGTGCGGGAGGAGTCCGGCCTCGTCTGTGAGCAGGTCGAACTGGCCGGCACCATCTCCTGGCCCGGCTTCGGCCGCAACGGGGAGAACTGGTTCGGTTTCCTGTTCCGGATCCCGGCCTGGTCCGGTCATCCGAAAACCGCCTGCCCGGAGGGCACGCTGGTCTGGACCGACCTGGCCGACGTCCTCGCCGGCCAGGTCCCGATGTGGCCCAGCGACCGGCACTTCCTGCCGCTGGTCTTCGCCGCGCGGCCGACGGTGTTCCACGGCGTCATGCCGTTCGCCAACCACGAGGCGACCAGCTGGAGCTGGACGACCGCGAGCTGAACCGACCTGGAAAGTCCGCCTCAGAAGCGCGGCATCCCGCCGAACTGCCGGTCACCGGCGTCACCGAGCCCCGGCACGATGAACATCTTGTCGTTGAGCCGCTCGTCGATCGACGCGGTGACCAGCCGCAACGGCAGGCCGGAGCGGTCCAGCCGGTCGATGCCGGCCGGCGCGGCGAGCACGCACAGCACGGTGATCTCGGTGGCCCCCCGGTCGACCAGCAGTCGGCAGCAGTGCTCCAACGAACCGCCGGTGGCCAGCATCGGGTCGAGCACCAGCACCGGGATGCCGGCCAGGTCGGCCGGCAGCGACTCCAGGTAGGCCCGGGGCTCGTAGGTCTCCTCGTCCCGGGCCAGGCCGACGAAGCCCATCGACGACTCCGGCAGCAGCGCCAACGCCGAGTCGGCCATGCCCAGGCCGGCACGCAGCACCGGCACCAGCAGCGGCGGGTTGGCCAGCCGGGTCCCGTCGGTCGATGCCACCGGCGTGGTCACCGGGTAGGACTCCACCGGGAACGAGCGGGCCGCCTCGTACACCAGCATCGTGGTGAGTTCGTGCAGCGCGGCGCGGAACGCCGCCGAATCGGTCCGGACATCGCGCATCGCGGTCAGCCGGGACTGGGCAAGGGGATGGTCAACGACGAGTACGTCCACGGTCGTTGAACCTACTCGTCAACCCGGCGGCGGACGCATACACCTCACGGATGGCGTCGGCGTACCGGGCCGGGGTGTGTTCGGCGCAGCGGCAGGCCGCCGCGACGGCCTGCCGACGGGCCGTTTCCGGGTCGAGCAGCAGCCGCAGCACGCCGCCGGCGAGCGCACCGGGTTCGGCGTCGGTGCGCAGGGCGGAGCCGGCCAGCGCACCGTGCGCGTGCAGCGCCCGGTCGACCAGCACCACCGGTACGCCGGCCAGCCCGGCCTCCTGCAGGACGAGTGCCTGGGTGTCGGTCTGCGACGCAAACGCGAACACCTCGGCAGCGCCGTACGCGGCGGCCACCACCTCCGGTGCCTGCTGCCCGGTCAGCACGATCCGGGCGGCCACCCGGGGCGGCAGCGCCCGCAGCAGCCCGGCCAGCCAGCGGGGCTCGTACAGCGCGCCGACCAGCACCAGCCGGGCCGTCGGGCAACCGGCCAGGATCCGCTCGAACGCGGCGATCAGCAGGTCGATGCCCTTCTCCCGGTTGATCCGCCCGACGTAGAGGACCACCCGGTCGCTGGGGGCGATGCCGTGGCCGTACCGGAAGGCGTTGATCTCGCGGGCGGTGGTCCGCCGGGGGGCGACCCCGGTGGGTACCAGGTGCACCCGGTCGGCCGGCACCGGCAGGTGGATGCGGTCCAGCACTGCCCGGGTCGGCACGACGACCGCGTCGGCCCCGCCGAGCAGCAGCGTGTTGGTGGCGTCCATGGCGGCCCGACGGCGGGCGACCGCGCCGCTGGCCATCGGGCGGTGGTCCCGGGTGTGCCCGGCGGGTGCCGCCGCCGGGCGCGGTACGCCGAGCCGGCGGGCGTAGAGCCGGACGCCGGCGCTGAGCGCCCGCGCCGGCACCCGGTACGCGTCGGCGTAGGCGTGCAGGTCGGTGTGGTACGTCTGGACCAGCGGCAGACCGAGCCGGCGGGCGGTGAGGACGCCGAGCAGCCCGACCGGGCCCGGGGTGTGTACGTGCACGACGTCCGGGCCGACGGCGGCGATCTCGGCGATGGTGCCGGTGGCGGCGGCACCGCGCAGCAGCCACGGGGACAGGCGCAGGTCGGCGACGCCGCAGGGCAGCGCCCGCAGCCGCAGCACGTCCGGCTCGGCCGGCTGGTCGGGGTGCCGGGGCACCACGATCAGCCCGGGGTGGCCCGCGTCGGTCAGCGCCGCCGCCAGGGTCCGCAACGAGGTGACCACCCCGTCGCGGCGGGGCAGGTACGTGTCGGTGAAGTGCACTGCTCGCACGTCAGGGACGGTGGGCCACCGTGTTCAACATGATGTAACGGTAGGCCAACGGGGCCCTTAAGTCTGCTCGTCCGATCAGCCGACGACCAAGATCGTCAACTTGTCGACGACGTAGACTCGCGGACATGACAGCGGTGACCACACCTGCACCGACCGGCCACGACCTGGTTGATGTGGGGCGCAGCGCGGCGACCCTGCGCGCGTTCCTGCACGGCCTGCCCGGCGTCGACCAGATCGGGGCACAGCAGCGGGCCGCGATGCTCGGCACCCGGTCGGTCAAGACCACCGCCAAGGCGCGGGCGATCGACCTGGCGATCCGGATGGTCGACCTGACCACCCTCGAAGGCGCCGACACCCCGGGCAAGGTCCGGGCGCTGTGCGCCAAGGCCCGCCGCCCCGACCCGACCGACCCGGGCTGCCCGTCGGTCGCCGCGGTCTGCGTCTACCCGTCGATGGTGCCGACCGCCGCCGCCGCGCTCGCCGGCTCCGGCATCCACCTGGCCAGCGTGGCCACCGCGTTTCCGTCGGGGCAGGCGCCGCTGGCGGTCAAGCTGGCCGACACCGCCGCCGCCGTCGAGGCCGGTGCCGACGAGATCGACATGGTGATCAACCGGGGGGCGTTCCTGGCCGGCCGCTACCACGAGGTGTACGCCGAGATCGTCGCGGTCAAGCAGGCCTGCGGCGACGCCCACCTCAAGGTCATCCTGGAGACCGGGGAGCTGGCCACCTACGACAACGTACGCCGCGCCTCCTGGCTGGCGATGCTGGCCGGCGGCGACTTCATCAAGACCTCCACCGGCAAGGTGCCGGTCGCCGCGACCCTGCCGGTCACGTTGATCATGCTGGAGGCGGTCCGGGACTTCCACACCGTCACCGGCCGGCGCATCGGGGTCAAGCCGGCCGGCGGGATCCGGACCACCAAGGACGCGATCAGGTACCTGGTCATGGTCAACGAGACCGTCGGCGCGGACTGGCTCACCCCGGACCTGTTCCGGTTCGGCGCCTCCACCCTGCTCAACGACCTGCTGATGCAGCGTTCGAAGCTCACCACCGGGGTCTACTCCGGTCCCAACTACGTCACCCTGGACTGATGAGCGTGTTCGACTACGCACCCGCACCCGAGTCCCGCTCGATCGTCACCCTGCGCGACTCGTACGGCCTGTTCATCGACGGTGAGTTCGTCGACCCGGTCGACGGTGGCGCGTTCAAGAGCGTCAACCCGGCCACCGAGGAGGTCCTGACCGAGGTCGCCGAGGCCGGCACCGGCGACGTGGACCGGGCGGTGGCCGCCGCGCGGGCCGCGTACCAGCGGGTCTGGGGTCCGATGCCCGGCCGCGACCGGGCCAAGTACCTGTTCCGGATCGCCCGCATCCTCGCCGAACGCGGCCGCGAACTGGCCGTACTCGAGTCACTGGACAACGGCAAACCGATCCGCGAGTCCCGCGACGTCGACGTGCCGTTGGCGTCGGCGCACTTCTTCTACTACGCCGGCTGGGCCGACAAGCTGCCGTACGCCGGTTTCGGCCCGGACCCGCGCCCGCTCGGCGTCGCCGGGCAGGTCATCCCGTGGAACTTCCCGCTGCTGATGCTGGCCTGGAAGATCGCCCCGGCGCTGGCGGCCGGCAACACGGTGGTGCTCAAACCGGCCGAGACGACCCCGCTGACCGCGCTGCTGTTCGCCGAGATCTGCCAGCAGGCCGATCTGCCGCCCGGCGTCGTCAACATCGTCACCGGGGCCGGTGCCACCGGGCAGGCCGTGGTCGGCCACGCCGACGTCGACAAGGTCGCCTTCACCGGCTCCACCGACGTCGGCCGGCAGATCGCCCGCGCGGTCGCCGGCAGCCGTAAGAAGCTGACCCTGGAGCTGGGCGGCAAGGCCGCCAACATCGTCTTCGACGACGCGCCGATCGACCAGGCCGTCGAAGGCATCGTCGACGGCATCTTCTTCAACCAGGGCCACGTCTGCTGCGCCGGATCGCGGCTGCTGGTCCAGGAGTCGATCGCCGAGCCGCTGCTGGAGTCGTTGAAGCGGCGGATGGCCCGGCTGCGCGTCGGTGACCCGCTGGACAAGAACACCGACGTCGGGGCGATCAACTCGGCTGCCCAGCTGGACCGGATCCGTACCCTGGCCGCCGCCGGCAGCAACGAGGGCGCGCAGGCCTGGTCGCCGCCGTGCGAGCTGCCCGAGCAGGGCTTCTGGTTCGCACCGACCCTGTTCACCGGGGTCAGCCAGGCGCACCGGATCGCCCGCGAGGAGATCTTCGGCCCGGTGCTGTCCGTGCTGACCTTCCGCACCCCGGACGAGGCCATCGCCAAGGCCAACAACACGCCGTACGGGTTGTCGGCCGGGATCTGGTCGGAGAAGGGTTCCCGGGTGCTGTGGGCCGCCGACCGGCTGCGCGCCGGGGTGGTGTGGGCGAACACGTTCAACAAGTTCGACCCGACGTCGCCGTTCGGCGGCTACCAGGAGTCGGGCTACGGCCGTGAGGGCGGCCGGCACGGGCTGGAGGCGTACCTCGATGTCTGACAGTGGCGGCGTCGCCACCCGGGTGGCCGTACGCAAGACGTACAAGCTGTTCATCGGCGGGAAGTTCCCGCGCAGCGAGTCGGGACGGACGTACCAGGTGCAGGACTCCAACGTGGCGCTCGCCTCCCGCAAGGACCTCCGGGACGCGGTGGTCGCCGCGCGGGCGGCGGTCAAGGGCTGGTCGGGCGCGACCGCGTACAACCGGGGTCAGATCCTCTACCGGGTCGCCGAAATGCTGGAGGGCCGCCGCGAGCAGTTCGTCGCGCTCGGCGAGCCGGCCGACGAGGTGGACGCGGCGATCGACCGCTGGGTCTGGTACGCCGGTTGGTCGGACAAGCTTCCCCAGGTGTTCGGCGGCGCGAACCCGGTCGCCGGGCCGTACTTCAACCTGTCGACGCCGGAGCCGACCGGGGTGGTCGGGGTCGTCGCGCCGGCCGAGCCGTCGCTGCTCGGCCTGGTCAGCGTCGTCGCGCCGGTGATCGTCGGCGGCAACACGGCGGTGGTGCTGGCCTCGCCGACCCGGCCGTTGGCGGCGGTCACCCTGGCGGAGGTGCTGGCCACCAGTGACCTGCCCGGCGGGGTGGTCAACATCCTGACCGGCGCGGTCGCCGAGACCGCCCCGTGGCTGGCCGGGCACCTGGACGTCGACGCGCTCGACTTGACCGGGGTGGCCGATCCGGAGGTGGCGACCGAGCTGGAACAGGCCGCCGCTGGCAACCTCAAGCGGGTACTGCGCCCGGCGGCCGGTCCGGTCGACTGGCTGGCCGATCCGGGTACCCGACGGATGACCACGTTCCTGGAGACCAAGACCGTCTGGCATCCGAAGGGCAGCTGACCATCCGTCCGTCGGTCAGCCCGTCGGGTCAGGCCGGCTCGGGAATCGGTCCGGGGCCGTCCGGGTCGTCGTAGATCGGCGTCTCCGGGATCGGCTCCGGCTCGACCGGAGCCGGGGGCAGTGTGTCCGGGGTGTCCGGGGACAGCTCCCCCGGGTCGTCCGGCACCGGCGCGTCAGGGTCTATCGGCGGGTACGTCTCAGGTGCCGCTGGCTGCATCATGTCGGCACTTTTCCCGATTCCGACCGGCGGTAATCCTTCGGGTGGTGACCTGGTCAACTCGCTGTCGCCGGACGACCACCACGCCACCGCCACCCGCAGCTACCCGCGCCCCGGCCGCATCCCGGGTAGCGTGAACGTCTTCGTCGCCACCCTGCTCGACCCGGCCGACGGCACCTTCAAGCCGGTGCCGCAGCTGCGGGAGCTCTTCGCCGACGTCCAGACCCGGCCGGGACGCATGGTCAGTCGTTGAGTGCGGGCGACGCCGGGATCGGATGCGCGCCATCGGACGGTGCTGCGGCGTGTCGCGTCGATGGAGCGCAGTGGATCAAGAGACCACGGGTCAGTCCAAGGCGAAGGAGCCGGTCTCGATCTCGCCAGCCGGCTGGTAGGTGCACATCAGCACGCCGGTGCTGGATACCGAACTGCCGACCAGCCGCAACGCCGCCGGTGCGGTGCCGTCGCCGAACAGCCGCTTGCCGGCACCGACGACGACCGGGAAGGTCCAGATCCGGAACTCGTCGACCAGGCCGTGCCGGATCAGGGTCTGCAGCAGGTCGGCGCTGCCGTGCACCTGCAACTCGGGGCCGTCGGTGCGTTTGAGCGCGCCGACACCCTCGGCCACGTCGCCGTCGATCAGCGTCGAGTTGCGCCACCGCAGGGCAGGCCGGCCACGGGAGGCAACGTATTTGGTGGCGTCGTTGAGCGGCTTGGCGTCCTCTTCCGGGGCATTCGGCCAGTGGGCGGCGAAGATGTCGTACGTGCGGCGGCCGAGGACCAGGTCGAACGGCGTACCCATGGTTTCGCCCATGGTCTGGCCCATCAGCTCGTCCCAGTAGTTCACCGACCAGCCGCCGTGACGGAATCCGCCGTCGTCGTCTTCGCCGGGGCCACCGGGTGCCTGCATCACCCCGTCGAGGGTGAGGAACGTGTTGACGATGAGTCTGCGCATCGGATGACGACCTTTCGGATGGCTGGTGGCGGTCACGAGGTCGGCAGCTGGTCCAGCCATCGCTGCCAGGACTGCTCGGTGTGGACGGGTTCGGCGTCGGGGTCGAAGACGTGGTGGCTGAGGAACAGCGCGTTGCCGCGCTCGCGTCCGGAGTGGACGAAGCGGTAGAGCCCACCGGCGGTGCGTACGCCGAGGAACATCGACGGCGTACTCAGGTCGACGACGCCGTCGATCGGTGCCGTGCCGGGTACGGCGAGGCGCACCGGCGCACCTTCGGTGAGCGGGTGGGTCACGCCCAGCGAGGCGGCGACCGCCGGCCACACCCGGTCCGCGTCGCCGGCACCGGGCCGCAGCACGGTCACCGGGATCGCCGTGCGGCCCGGAAAATACCGCAGGTACGCGGCGAGGGTGCCCAGGTAGAGGTCCCAGCCGACCGTCATCGCCTCGTACTCGGTCTCCCAGTTGTCGCCGAGTACGCCGCTCTGCACCATCCGCAGCACAGTGCTGCCCTGGTCGCGGCCTTCGATGAGGTATTCGGTGGCCATGAACGAGCCGTCGTCGGCGGTAGCGGTACGGTCGGCGAACCGCTTGCCTGGTTCCCAGCCGACGATGGTGGCCTCGTCGGTGTGCCCGGCGATGGTGAGACGCGCCGTGCCGCCCTCCCGGGGCTCGATCTCGCTGCGGCCCATGAACCAGGAGTCGAGTCCGGGGCCGGTGGCGATGGCGTCCCACACCTGCTCCGGCGTTGCCGGCAGCTCGATTTCCTTGCGTAGCTCGAATTCGTGTCCCATCGCGGACTCAACCTTCCTGTGCGGTTCCGGTGCTCGGCGTCTCGGCGCTCGGGTGCAGGGCGACGACGAGGCGGTGCGACCGGCCACCGGGGACCGTTTCATCGTGGTATCTGGCGACCAGGGCGGTGACCGTGTTGGCCAACTCCTCGGCGAAGGCGGCCCGGTCGGCGGCCGAGGCGAAGCGGATCTCGCCGTCGACGGCGAAGGTCGCGACCCGCTTGTTCGCCCGCTCCGCGCCGGTGATCAGCGCGCCGACGTCGCGGACCAGCCGGGCGGCGACGGCGAGCAACCAGCGGGCGGAGAGCCGGTCGGGGGCCAGGGCCGGGTCCGGCGCGACGGCGGCGAGCGCGGCCGGTGAGATCACGTACGCACTGGCGGTGGCCCGCATGATCCGCTCGGTGACGTTGCCCTTGCGCCGCCGCTCGACCAACTCGACCAGGCCGTGCTGTTCCAACGCTTTCAGGTGGTAGTTGACCTTCTGCCGGGGCAGGCCGATCCGGGCGGCGAGCATGGTCGCCGAAGCAGGCTCGGCCAGCTCGGCGAGGATCCGGGCCCGGATCGGGTCGAGCGAAACCTCGGCCGCCGCCGGGTCCTCGATCACCGCTACGTCCAACATGCGACCCAGGCTGCCACCGAATATAAAAATTGTCAAGAAAGTAGAAGTGTTCGGTGAGCTGATCGTCGGTTACTCCCCAGCTCGACTGGCTGGGCAAGGTCAGCTCGACTGGCTGGGCAAGGTCAGCTCAACGACCGGTCAAGGCCGACTCGCTAGGCCCAGATCAACCGGCTAGGCCAGGTCGAGCGCGGGTAGGACGACCTGTTCCAGCACCGCGACCGGGGTGCGCCACTGATCGGGGTCGTCGTAGTTGCCGGCGGTCACGACGACGACGAGCTCCAGGTCGGGCAGGACGATCAGGCGCTGACCGCCGTTGCCCATCGCCGAGGCCGTCCGGTGACCGGCGACGGTCTGCAGATACCAGTGGTAGCCGTACTCGGCGGACCACCCGGTCGACAGACGCGGCTCGAGCATCTCGCTGATCCAGCTGGCCGGCACCAGTCGACGGCCGGCCCAGACCCCGCCGGCCAACACCAGCTCGCCGATCCGGGCCAGGTCACGCGGGGTCAGCCGCAGCCCGGACGCGGGCGAGGCCACCCCGTCGTCGCCGGCCATCCAGTGGAACTGCTCGACGCCGAGCGGCGCGAACAGCTTCGCCCAGCCGTACGCCTCCAACACCTGCCCGGTGCCGTCGGCGATCAGCTTGCCGAGCAGCGCGGTGGCGCCGCCGCAGTAGGCCCAGCGCTCGCCGGGTGGGCCGACGACCGGCCGCTCCAGCACGTACCGGTAGCGGTCCGGGGCGAGCTCCATGGCGATCTCACCGTTGTCCGGCGAGTCGTACGGCAGGTCCTCGCGCCAGTCCAGCCCCAGCGACATGGTCAGCGCGTGCGCGACGGTCAGCCCGGCCCGGTCCGGGTCAGCCGCCAGATCCGGGTACTCGGGAAACTGCCGCAGCAGCGGCTGCGCCGGGTCCGGAACCAGGCGCTCGCCGAGGGCGATGCCGTACAGCAGTGCGGTCACGCTCTTGGTGACCGAGCGCAGGTCGTGCAGCGTCGTCGGGCCGAACTCGACGACGCCCAGTGAGTCGCCCCAAGCGAAGTCGCCGCCGGTGCCGTAGTGCTCCCACAGGAGCTGTCCACCACGTACCACCACGACCGCGTGCAGCCCGTCGACCTGCCCGGCCTGGTCGGCCTCGGCCAGCAGCTCACCCATCCGACTTGTCGTCACACGCCACCCCCGTCACCGTCCAAGGAGGATATGCCAGACCGTCGATCCGCGCTGTCCGCTCCACTTCCCGCCTGGCGATCACATGGTGACGACGACCTTGGCGCGGGCGTGTTCGGTCTCGACGTATCGGATCGCGTCGGGCACCTCGCTCAGCCGGAACGTCCGGTCGACGACCGGGGTCACCGTACCCGCCTCGACCAGGTCCCGCAGCGTCGCCAGGTGCCCCCGGCCCGCCGTAGCCATCGGCGCGACGATGCGCTGACGGACGAAGCCGGCCACGATCCGGGCCCGGATGAACAGCGCCAACGGCCCGAGCAGGCTGCCGCCGGTCGACACTCCGCCGCCGCACAGCACCAGCGTCCCGGCCCGGGTCAGCACCCGCCGGCAGTCGGTCAACGACCGGTTGCCGACCAGGTCGAGCAGCACGTCGTAGCGGCGGCCGGCCCGGACGGCATCAGTACGGGTGAAGTCCTCCCGGGTGTAGTCGACGACGTGGTCCGCGCCGAGCGACCGGACCAGCTCCACGTTGCGGGTCCGGCACACCGCGGTCACGTGCGCGCCGTACGCCTTGGCCAGCTGCACCGCGAAGGTGCCGACCCCGCCGGACGCCCCGTTGACCAGGACGTGCTGCCCGGCCCGCAGCTCGGCGGCGTCCCCCAGACAGACCAGGGCGGTGGTGGCGGCCAGCGGCACCGCCGCCGCCTGCGCGAAGCTCAGGTTCGCCGGCTTCGCCTCGACCAGACGCTCCGCCACGCACAGGTACTCGGCGAACGCGCCGCCGGCGGGGCCGGCCTCGCCGTACACCTCGTCACCGGGGCGGAACCGGGTCACCGCAGCGCCGACCGCCTCGACCCGGCCGGCGAAGTCCTGACCGCGCACGGCCGCGCGGGGCCGGCGCAGCCCGAACGACAACCGGGCCAGGTACGGGTCGCCGCGCATCGCGTGCCAGTCGTACGCGTTGACCGAGCTGGCGTGCACCCGGACCAGCACCTCGTCGTCGCCGGGGGTCGGGGTGTCGACGTCGCGCAACCGCAGCACGTCGGGTGAGCCGTACCGGTCCTGGACCATCGCCTTCATCGCTGAATCTCCTCACTGGATTCGCTGATGGACACAGCATGTCGGCGAAGGCCGGGGCAGCACGTCGGTGCGGCGGCGGCACCACGACTGCGCCCGACGCGGTAGCACGGCGACGGACTACTCCCCCGGGCGTACGCCGGGCTGCCTCCGTCAGGGCTGCCGTAGTCGGCGCCCACCGCCTTACAGTCGGCGCATGACCCGGTCACACCCCGACACCGACACCGACACCGACGCGGGCGACTCGGCGGCCCGGCCGGGGTCGCGGCCCGGACCGGGCCTGGCGGTGCTGACCGCGATCGGGCAGCCGGTCGGGACCGCGATCGCCGCCAGTTGGCAGTCCGGCGGCGTCTCGATCATCGGGTACGCCCTGCTGGTGTTCAGCGGGCTGGCGCTGGCCGACCGGCACCGGTCCCCCCGGCGCAACTTCCTGATCGTGGTCGCCGCGACCCTGGCGTACCACCTGCTGGACCAGCCGGCCGGGGTGACGCTGCTGGCCCCGATGATCGCCGCGTCGGCGGCGCGCGCCGCCGGCCACCGCTGGCTGGTCGGGGCGGCGGCGGTGACGGCGTACGGCATCTGGGTGCTGGTCACCGGGGCGACACCGCGGCAGGCGCTGCTGGCGTTGGCGCTGATCGTCGCCGCCGGGCTGGTCACCGAGATCGGCACCCTCGTCGCCGACCGGGTCCGCGAGGGCGTCGCGGAGCAACGCCGGCTCTCCGAGGAGCGGCAGCGTCGCCGGGCCACCGAGCAACGGCTGCGGATCGCCGCCGAACTGCACGACGTACTCGGTCATCATCTGTCGCTGATCAACGTACGGGCCGGGGTCGGTCTGCACCTGATGGACCGCGACCCGGAACAGGCCCGCGCGGCGTTGGAGGCGATCGCGCAGTCCAGCGCGGAGGCGTTGCGCGAGGTCCGGACGATGCTCGACACGCTCTACCCGCGCGGTCAGGCCGCCCCGCGCGCCCCCGCACCGGGGCTGGACCGACTCGGCGAGCTGACCGACGACGCGGCGGTGCCGACCCGGACGGTGATCGACGGTACGCCCCGACCGCTGCCGGCGGCCGTGGACCGAGCGGCGTACCGGATCGTGCAGGAGGCGTTGACCAACGTGCGGCGGCACGCCGGTCCGGGTGCCGCCGCCACCGTCACCATCGGATACCGGCAGGATGCGGTGATGCTCCAGATCGACGACGACGGCGGCGGTGCGCCAGGGTCGGCTGCCGCCGCACCGGGTGCGGCTGCCGTGGCGGCTCTTGCCCCGGCGGGTAACGGCATCACCGGGATGCGGGAGCGGGCCGCAGCGCTGGGCGGCGAGGTGACCGCCGGTCCCGCGCCGGACGGCGTCGGCGGCTGGCGGGTACGGGCCCACCTGCCACTGGATCCTGACTCGCGGGCTGAGGAGACATCGACGTGATCCGGGTGCTACTGGTCGACGATCAGGTGCTGGTCCGGGCCGGGTTCCGGGCGCTGCTGGCCGCCGAGGGAGACATCGAGGTCGTCGGTGAGGCCGGTGACGGCGCGCAGGCGGTCAGGTTGGCCGGGCAGACCCGACCGGACGTGGTCCTGATGGACATCCGGATGCCCGGGGTGGACGGGTTGACCGCCACCCGGCAGATCGCAGCCGACCCGCGACTGTCCGAGGTACGGATCATCGTGCTGACCACGTTCGAGCTGGACGAGTACGTCGGCGAGGCGCTGCGCGCCGGGGCGGCCGGCTTTCTGGTGAAGAACACGCAGCCGGCCGAGCTGATCCAGGGGGTACGGGTGGTCGCAGCCGGCGACGGTCTGCTGTCGCCGAGTGTGACCCGGCGGGTGATCGAGCAGTTCGCCGCCCGTACCGCCGCTCCGGCCGCACCCCGGCGGTTGGCCGAGCTGACCGAGCGGGAGCGGGAGGTGGTGGCGTTGGTCGGCACCGGGCTGTCCAACGACGAGATCGCCGCCCGGCTGGTGGTCAGCCCGGCGACGGCGAAGACGCACGTGTCCCGGGCGATGGTCAAACTCGGTGCCCGGGACCGCGCCCAGCTGGTCGTGTTCGCGTACGAGGCCGGCCTGGTCCGCCCCGGCTGGTTACCCTGATCCGTAGATGCCACTGCTCTTGTAGCATAGTGGCATGCTCTACGCGATGCCGCAGCTCGACGCCGCCGACCGGCGGGTGCTGCACGAGTTGGACCAGATGCGTGCCGACCTGCGGCTGCAGCTACGGTCCACCCCACGCTGGGCGGGTCAACTGCGGCGGAGCCTGTTCGCCGCCGCGATCCAGGGCTCGAACACCATCGAGCACATCACGATCAGCGGTTCGGACGCCCGAGCACTTGTCGAGCAGGCGCCCATGTCGGCGGAGACCAGCGACGAGGTCCGCCAGGCGGTCGTCGGCTACCGCGATGCGATGACGTACGTGCAGCAGACGCCTGAGTTGGACTTCTTCGAATACTCGCAGACTCTGCTCTCGGCCTTGCACTTCATGATCACCAAGTATCAGCCGGCGAAATGGCCCGGCCGTTATCGGACCGGCGGGATCTTCGTAACCAGTGCCGACCCGCTGGAGCCCGTGTACACCGGCCCGGACGCGGAACGGGTCCCCGGGCTGATGGGCGAACTGGTCGACTGGCTCCGCCACGGCGACCTCGACGCGCCGGCGTACGCGCGAGCGGCGATGGCCCACCTGAACCTCGTCGGCATCCACCCCTGGCGCGATGGCAACGGGCGTACGGCCCGCGCCCTGCACACCCTGGTGCTGGCCCGCACCGGCGAACTCGCCGCCGAGTTCTCCTCGATCGAGGAGTGGCTGGGCGAGCAGATCAACACGGTCCAGTACTATGAGGCACTGCGGTCCGCTCAGGACGGCAGCTTCCAACCGGATCGCGATGCCCACCCCTGGCTGCGGTTCGTGCTGGCGGCGCATCACCGGCAGGCGCAGCGGGTGAAACGGCGCTCCGAGTGGACAGTTCGACTGTGGATGGATTTGGAACGCCTCACCGAGCAGCAGGGCCTGCCCGGACGGGTCGTCTCGGCGCTCTACGCCGCCGCCGCCGGCGAGCTACGGCGGACCACGTATCAACAGGACGAAGGCCTCAGCCGCGATCAGGCCATCCGCGACGTGCAGGCGCTGACCCGCGCCGGCCTGCTGACGCCGCGCGGCAACGCGACCTCCCGGGTCTATCTGCCCGCCGGGGCGGCGGCCGAGATCGCCCAGGCCGCGACCGCAGCCGTACGCGGGCCGGGCCGCGACCCCTACCAGTAGCCACTCAGGGGATCACCTGGGGAGGGTGCTGTTCGGTGTACCAGGCGGGCGGTTCGGGTGCGGCGGTGGTAGCGGTGATCCCGCCCCAGCGGTCGCGGCAGACGTACGACAGGTCGGCGTGAATCCAGACGCCGTCGTTGTCGCGCAACACCGGCCGGCAGCAGTGCCGGCACGGCGCGACCCTCGGGTACGGCGGCGTGACCGGGGTGCCGGTCACGGTAGTGCGCCGTCAGCGTCGCCGGTGCCATTGGCGTCGCCGTCGCCGTCGACCCAGCACAACCCGCCCAGCCCGGCCGCCCGGTGGAACCCCGGGTGGTGGCGGACCTCCGCGCACACCTCACCGTCCGGGCCGCGTACGCCGCAGAACAGCGGCTCGTTGACGTTCCACGCCTCTGCCCGGGACAGCAGCGGCGCGTGCTCACCCAACTCCGGACACAGGATGGTCAGCCCTTCGGCGTACGCGACGGCCTGCTCCCGCGCGGTGTCGAAGTCGACGGCGGCGAACGTCAGGTGCAGCGTGTACCGGCCACGCCGGTCGTACCGCAGCCAGTCCGGCAGGTTGCCGATCCCGCCCGGACCGTCCCCGCTGCCGTTGACCCGCGCTGCCGGGCGGCGACGCTCACGCTCGTTGAGGTAGCGGTTGACCAGCGCTTCGGCGTGCCCGGCCGGGCCGACCTCGGGGCCGAGGGCGTGCGCGACGGCGGCCCGCGCCGGTTCGGACAGGTCAGCCCGATCGAGTACGGCGAACAGGTCCCGGTTGCGCTGCGTCGGATCGAGGGTCGGGTCGGTCCAGCGTGCTGAACGGTTGTCGGTCACGGACACCTCCAGGCAGTGGCGACATCATCCTGCGCTCAGGATGCATCCACGTACAAAAAAATACAACGTCGCAATGAACTTCCGTTTGGGAAATCTCTAGTACATACTTCGATCGAACTCACATCGCCGCTGCCAGACCCGGATGCACCCGGAGGTGTTCTCGTGGCACAGGTTCCGAGCCCGACGATCCGCGCTCGCCGGTTACGCCGGGAGCTACGTCGGCTCCGCGACGCGGCCGGTCTGACGGCCGAGGAGGTCGCCCGCCGCTTGGGCTGGCACCGCACCAAGGTCATCCGGCTCGAACACGGCCATTCACGGATAACGCTCAAGGACACCGAGCAAATGCTGGCCCTCTACGAGGCGTCCGACGAGGACCGCGAGTCCTTGACCGCGCTCGCCAAGCAGGCCAGGCAGAAGGGCTGGTGGAGCGCGTACGGCGACGTACTGCCCGACGACTACGTCGGATTCGAGGCGGAGGCCACCGCGATCAGCAGCTTCCAGAGCCTGTACGTGCCAGGACTGTTGCAGACCGAGGAGTACGCCCGCGCCATCATCCACGCCGGGCGCAGCACCGCCGACGCGGACGAGATCGACCGGCGGGTCGCCGCCCGGCTCGCCCGCAAGTCGCTGCTGTCGCGGGACGTGCCGCCGAGGCTCTGGATCGTCCTCGACGAGGCGGCAATCCGCCGGGTCGTCGGTGGCCCGAAGGTGATGCGTAACCAGCTCACCCGGCTCATCGATGCCTGCGCCCAGCCGTCGATCGAGCTGCAGATCGTGCCCTTCGGGGCAGGCGCGCACGCCGCCATGGCCGGCCCGTTCACCATCCTCGGCTACGCCGACCCGATCCTCGACCCGCCCATCGTCTACATCGAGAACGATGCGAACACCCTGCTGCTGGAGGAGGACACCCACGTGGCGCGATATAAACTCATGTTCGATCATCTGTGCGCCAAGGCCATGGACCCGGACGAGTCCGGCAGGTTCCTGGCTCGGGCGGCAGAGGAGCTTCCCGACTGACCCAGACCGGCCAGAGGAGACGCGGGATGACCGCACCAGATATGTCCCGCGTTCACTGGCGCAAGAGCAGCCGCAGCAGCGCCAGCGGGTCAGACTGCGTCGAGGTGGCCACGCTGGCCGGCAGCACGATCGGCGTACGGGACTCGAAGGACCCACACGGCCCGGCTCTGCTCTTCCCCACCGGAGCTTGGACGGCGTTCCTCACCACGGTGTCCAGCCGCTGACCCGGCCGGTCAGCCTTCCGCTACGACGCCCGTGCCCGCCGACCGCCCGTACGTCTTCCTCGACGTCGACGGAGTGCTGATTCCCCTCGCCGCTCGCGCGACCAGCCGGTCACCTTCGCCCCACCGTGCGGCTCATCTTGACTCGATCGGCAATCCGCTGCTGGCGCGGGTCGATCCGGAGGACGGCCGCCGGCTGCTGGCACTCGATTGCCAACTCGTCTGGGCGACCACCTGGATTGACGAGGCGAACGAGGTCGTCGCACCACTGCTCGGCCTGCCGGAACTGCCGGTCGTTGCATGGCCGGACTCCGACGACGAGCCCCCGCGCGGCATGCACTGGAAGACGCCGTTCCTCACCAGCTGGGCGGCCGGACACGCCTTCGTCTGGCTCGACGACGAGATCACCGACCTGGACCGACACTGGGTGTCCGCGCACCACCCAGGCAAGGCCCTGCTGCACCGCGTCGACCCGCATCTCGGCCTCACCGACGCCGAATTATCCACCGTCGGCCAGTGGCTCGCGGCCTGACTGCAGCAGTGCCGCGTCGATGTGAGGCTGAAACACGCTACGAGCGCGTCGTGAGGTATCTCAGCCTCACATCGATGAAGCGCTCCAGCCCTCGCCATGATCACTTAATGCTCTGCTGGGAGAATGTCGGCGTGTCGCCCAGCAGAGCGTCAAGTGATCATGGCGAGCCACAGTACGCCGAACGCCGTGCCGCCTGGGCGAACGCGGTCACCTCGCCGGAGCTGTTCACCGTCGCTGCTGTCCTCGTTGGCCGGGTCGTCGGCTGCGCGGCGACCCGGGCGTTCTGGCAGCTGGACAAGCCGCCCACCCATCTCGACGGGCCGGCACCGGAGCAGTTCTCCTGGGAGTTCGAACGGTTCTGCACCCTGGCGCTGCAGGGCAACCCGACCGTCCTGGAGGTGCTCTGGTCCCCGCTGGTCGAGACGTTGCGCGAGGATGGCGAGGAGTTGCTGGCCACCCGGCAGGCGTTCCTGTCGACCCGGCTGGCCCAGACGTACGGCGGCTACGCCCGCGACCAGCTCGACCGGGTGACGGCCCGCCGCGAACGCACCGGCGAGACCAACCACAAGCAGACCATGCACATGATCCGGCTGCTGACCGCCGGCGCGCACGTACTGCGCACGGGGCAGGTCCTGGTCGACGTGGGACCGTTGCGGGACCGGCTGCTCGCCCTCCGGCGCGGCGAGCTGCCGTGGGCGGCGGTCACCCGCTGGGCGGCGGACCTGCTGGCCGAGCTCGACAACGCGGCGGCACGCACCGCACTGCCGGAACAACCCGACCGGGCCGCCGTCGACCGGCTGCTCATCGCCGTACGGGAAAGGAACCTGGGTTGACTGTCGACGTGCCGCCACGGGCGCAGGATGACAGCCAGGGCTACCGGGCCGCCGCCGCAACTGGCAGAGTCTGCGTCAACATGACGTCGCTCGACCTCTGCTCCGACAGTCTGGACGGGCTTTCCGTCGGTGATGCCCTCGGCGCCCAGTTCTTCGTCCCCGGCACCAGCCTTGCCGCGTTGCTCGACGGGGACCCACCGGCCGGGCCGTGGCCCTGGACCGACGACACCGAGATGGCCTGCTCGATCGTCGCCGAGCTGCGGGAGCACGACGGCATCGACCAGGACCGTCTGGCGGCCCGGTTCGCCGAGCACTTCGAGCCGTACCGTGGCTATGGTGCCGGCGCGGTGGTCCTGCTGCGCCAGGTACGCCAGGGCGTCGCCTGGCGGGACGCGGCCGGCGCGGCGTTCGACGGCCAGGGATCGATGGGCAACGGCGCGGCGATGCGGGTCGCCCCGCTCGGCGCGTTCCACGCGGGCGACAACCGTACCGCCGCTTTGCAGGCCTGGCGGTCGGCGGAGGTCACCCACGCCCACCCGGAAGCCATCATGGGCGCGGTGGCGGTCGCCGTCGCGGCGGCCGAAGCCGGCTGGTCCCGGCTGACCCGGTCCCGGCCAGAGCCGGCCGAGCTGCTCGACGT
Source organism: Solwaraspora sp. WMMA2101 (assembly GCF_049179175.1). Taxonomy (NCBI): domain Bacteria; kingdom Bacillati; phylum Actinomycetota; class Actinomycetes; order Micromonosporales; family Micromonosporaceae; genus Solwaraspora; species Solwaraspora sp. WMMA2101. The sequence continues at coordinate 2,120,888 of NZ_JBMHMA010000006.1, forward strand.
GGTGCTGGCCCACCTGATCGACGGCCGACTGCGGGCAGGGATCGTCCGGGCCAGACGGTTGCTGGGGGTCAGCGTCGCCGAGGCGGCGTACGAGTTGGGCAACGGGTCGCAGGTGCTGGCCTTCGACACCGTTCCGTTCGCGCTGTGGGTCGCCGCGACCCGGCTCGACGACTATCCGGCGGCGATCCACGCCTGCGTCGAGGCCGGCGGTGACGTCGACACGACCGCGGCGATCGTCGGCGGCGTCGTGGCCGCGTACACCGGCTCCGGACCCGGCGGAATTCCGGCGCGGTGGCTGGCCCGCCGCGAACCACTTCCCGACCACGTACGCCGATGACGTCCCTGCCTGCCATGCAGCGATCAGCGGATCCGGCTGACACGGCGGTCAACAACATCGTCCTCGTCACCGGCGAGGAGGGCGCCGGAAAGTCGACGATCCTGCGTGCGCTGCTCCCCTGCACGACTGACGGCACGCGGGTCGACGCCGAGGACATCGGGCAGACCAACCCGTGCCCGATGGACGACGGGTTCTTCGATCTGCTCCGCCGCAACATCGCAGCTCTGGTGACAAACTTCTGGGCTGCCGGCTATGTCAATGTCCTCACCGGCAGCTTCCTGCGCGACTACGACGACTATCGGGCGTTCCAGCAACTCCTGCCGCCTCAGACGGCGGTGTTCCTGGTCGAGTTGCTGGTCGACCGAGCCGTACGCGACCAGCGCCGGCTCACCCGGGCGAAGCGGACGACACAGCGATGGCGTGACCGGGTCGATCTGATCCCGGAAGATCGGACCATCCGCGAGGCTCTCGATGCCGACTACCGCTACATCGGCATCGACACGACAACATCGGACGTTGCCGAGACTGTACGGCGGATCATGGATGAAATCCCGGAGATCTACGTCCCGCCGATGCGGTGTCGACCGGCTCAGTAGTGGTCGGACCGAACCAGAACCTGGCTACCTCATCGCGTCGAGATCAGGGGTCAGGCTGGGCTGACCAGTTGGATGAGGTTGCCGCAGGTGTCGTCGAGTACCGCGCCGACGAACGGGCCCATCGGCGTGGGGGTCTGGATGAAGGTGACCCCGTCGGCCTGCAGCACCCGGTAGGCCTCCTCGACGTCGTCCACGGCGAACGATGCCGCCGGGATTCCCTGCTCGGCGAGCGACTGCTTGTACGCCTGGGCGGCCGGGTTCTCGTCGGGCTCCAGCAGCAGTTCGACGCCGTCCGGGGCGTCGGCACCGACCACGGTGAGCCACCGGTGTTCCCCGACCGGGAAATCGGTCTTGGGGACGAAGCCGAGCTTGTCGGTGTAGAAGGCGAGCGCCTTGGCCTGGTCGTCGACGAAGACGCTGGTGATGTAGATGCGGGCTTTCATGGGTTCTCCATATCGCTGAGCGGCCACCGCTCGATGATCGAGCGCAGCGGCCGGGTGTCGAGGTAGTGGAGTTTGGTGCGGCCGACCCGTTCGCAACGGACGAGCCCGGCCTCCTCCAGCACGGCCAGGTGCTGCGAGATCGCCTGCCGGGTGGAGGTGGTGCCGTGCTCGGTGAGCAGGCGGGTGCAGATCTCGAACAGGCTCATCCCGCCCTTGCCGGCGAGCTCGTCCATGATCCGTCGCCGGGTCGGGTCGGCAAGTGCCCGGTAGAGGACCGTCACCCGCCCCACAATAGGCAAGTCTGTACTTGCATATCAAGTCCCACCTCCGGAAAACTGGGAAAGCGGTGGCCGTGAAACGCGTCGAGGTGAGGCCGATCCACGTCACATCGATGCGTGACCTGGATCAGCCTCACCTCATGGCTGGTGACAGCCGTCAGATCGCGGTGAAGGTGATCGTGGCGACGTAGGTGCCGGCGGCGACGTCGGTCGGTGCCTCGATACGCAGGCCGGCGCCGAGCTCACTGGTGCCCCGGGCACCGGCGGCACCGATCGCGAGCGGGCTGCTGTCCAGCAGGCCCCGGCCGGCGTCGAAGGCCGGAGCGATGCTCGCCCCCGCCGTCACGGCACCCGCGCCGGGCTGCGACACCACGCGCGGAGTCCAGCCGAGGAACCGACCGGACAGCGTCTGCGTACCGGCGACGAAGTCGCTGACCTGGCCGGACGCGGTCCAGCCCGGTGCCGATGCCCGAGCGTCGGTGACCCGTACCGGCCGCAGTTCACCGGTCGACACCCAGCGGTCGGCCTCGGCGCTGAGCGCGAAGTCGCTCATCAGCACCTGGTCGTCGGCGTCGACGCTGATCACCAGGGTGCCGTCCGGCACCGCGGCGATGATCTCCTGACTGGTCGCGCCGACCCCTCCGCCGTGATCGTCCACGGCGAGGGTGACCGGTGCCGACGGCCCGTACGCGGTCTGCCCGGTGGGTGTCACCACCGCGACGCTGAGCTCGCGACTGTGGTGCCCGGCGGTGACGGTGAACGAGTACTCGCGGCCGGTCGCCCCCGGGATCGGGGAGGCCTCGGCCGCGTCCGGTGCCTTCTCGAACCACTGGTAGCCGGTCAGCACCGTGTCGGCGGACACGTCGGCGGTGAAGGTCGCGACGTCGCCGACGGCCACCGACGTCTCGCCGGTGACGGTCACCTGCTGGCGCGGCGCCGCACCGTGGTCGTCGACGTGGATCGTCACCGGCTCGGCGACCATCGGCTCGGTGCCCTCGACACCGAAGGTCAGGGTGGCCCGGACCTCGACCCCGTCGAGCGCCTGCTCGGCGACGACGGAGTGCGTCAGACCGGACGCGCCGGGCAGGGTCGTCCACTCGTCACTGCCGGGCCAGCGCCACTGCCAGTCGACCGTGTCACCGTCGGCCAGCGGTGGGTCGGCCAGCAGCTGAAGGTTGATCGGGCTGCCCTGGTGGTAGTGGTCGCTGAGTCCGTTGAAGAAGAACAGCTGCGTCGACGGGTCCGCGTCGGACACGACGATCTTCGTGCCCGTCTGCCCGGCGTACACCTCGGTCGAGCCGTAGTCCCAGACCGCGGCGAGGGTCAGCTGGTGATTGTCGAGGTCGAGGGTGACCGGCAGCTCGATGGACAGTGCCGCGGCGTCGGCCCCCTCCTGCAGGGTCGTGCCCTGGTACGTGGTGAGGTCCAGCAGGACCCAACGGTAGAGCAGGCCCTCCTTGGCCGGGTAGACGGTGCCGGCGGCCCGCAGCGTCTGACCCACCCGGTAGACCCCCTGGATGCCTTCGACCAGCACCTCCCGGGCGCGGATGTCGACCGGCAGCGGCGCGGACTGGGCGACAACGAGACCGTCACGGACCACCTGCAGCGCCCACTCGCCACTGGTGTTGGCGTACGTCGGCTGCGCCCGGTAGGTGGTGGCGTCGACCTGGCTCACGTCGGTGCGCGGCGACCACGGGGAGCCGAACCGCTCGACGAACCGCAGGCTCTCGTCGGCGGCGAGTTCCCGGCCGCCCACCCGGAGCAGCACGTCGTCGCCGAGGTACAGCGGGTCGGTCGCAACGAAGCCGAGGGACAGTGGCTCCACCATGGACTGTACCCGGATCGGCACCCAGCTGGTCGTGGCCAGCGTCGTGCTGCCGGCGCGCAGCCGGACCCGTATCTCGTACCCGTCGTGGGCGACGTCGACACGCTGCTCGACGATGCCCTGCGCCGCCTGCCCACCGGTGCCGGTGAAGACGTACCCGTTGCTTGTCGCGCCGACCGGACGGATCGCCCAGCGGAAGTCCTGCCCCTCGGCGAGGGTGGCGCCGACCACCCGGGCCTGGAGCAGGTCGCCGGGCCGGTAGCTTTCGGCGATGCCGACGATACCGAATTCCACCCCGGAGTCGTCGGTGACGGTGACCTCCAGCGACGCAGAGGTGGAACCTGCGGCGAGGTTGCCGACCGCCGGTACGAAGGACGCGGTGAGCGAGTGTGCCCCGACCGCCAGGTCCGGTACGACGAACTCGGCCGATCCGCCGTCGACCGGCGCGTGGCCGAGCACGGTGGCACCGTCGCGGAACTCCACGTACCCGTCGGTCTCCGCAGGCGTCACCGTCCCGGTGAGGGTGACCGGCTCGCCGACGGTCAGCGCGGTCGTCGACGCCGTCAGTGCGGTGGAGGTGGCCACGACCTCCGGCAGGTCACCGACCACGAAGGTGTAGGTGGCGGTGGCGGCCATCGGGGTGGCGCCGGCGGTGGCCGTGGCGGTCACGGTGAGCCGGTAGGTGCCGGCGGCGGTGAACGCCCAGTTGGCGTGCATGTGGGTCCGGCCGACGCTGAACGTCTTGTGGTCCTCGTCGGAGGACCACAGGCGGGTCGGAGTGCCGAACGACCCGGTGCGGAACAGCTCGATGTCGCCGGGGCCGTCGAACCCGCTCAGTGTGAAGGTCGTCTGGTCGCCGGCGACCGCGCCGGCCGGCACCGACTCGGTAGAGAAGCCGGGCCAGAGCTGCCCGCCGCCCGGGTTCGATTCCGGCGCGATCCAGACCTGCTCGCCGGCGGCGGCGATGAACTCGTAGCCGGCGGGGACAGGGCTGGCCGCGTCGTCGTCGATGTGGAACCAGACGTCGTCGGCGGCGAACCGGGTGCCGGTGCCTTCGGCGACGTCCGCCTTGGTGCCGAGGGCGAGGACGCCGTCGTCCAGGAAGGTCGAAATCGCGTCGGTGTGGATGTCCTGCAGTACGCGGTACTGCTGCGGCGCGGGTGCCGGGCCGGGTGCGGCGGCGGCCTGCGTGGTGGGGAGCAGCAACGCGCCGGCCGATACGGCGGCGGCGACGGCGACGGCCCCGGCAGCCAGTCGTACCGCTGGGCGCTGAAGTCGCCCAGCCTGTCGATGTATGAGCGAGCGTCTCGGTTTCATGATCAATCCCTTCTCCGAGCGCAGCCTATAGTTAACGAAAATCATTCTCAATAGGCGTTACTGTGCTGCTCAACTCAGAGATCGGGACGCGATGGCGCGCAGCGAAGGCACCGAGCCGTCAGGTGTCCGAGCCGTCAGGTGTCCGAGCCGTCGTCGGTCGCGGTGGCGGTCGTCGACAACGCGGCGGCGAGCGTGGTCGCGGCGCTCAGCCGCGCACCCAGGCCCGCCAACCGTGGCCAGCCGTCGACCACGACCTGCAGGGCCCGCCCCTCGATCCGGATCGGACGGTCGGCCCAGCCGCGCAGGTCACGTAGCTGGTACAGGGCACTACGCACCGGCCCGGTCAGCGCCCGCCCGACGGCGTCCGGATCATCGTGCGGCAGGACGGTGAACCTACGCAGGAACTGGGCGTCGTCGTCAGGCAACGAAACAGCCGGCCGACGCGGCGGAAAGCGGCCGGAACGGAAGCTGATCCCCATCGCCGGCAGCGGCTCGTCCAGTTGGTCGAGCCCGACGAGCAGTGCGACGTACCGCAACGACACCTCGTCGTGCTGGTAGTCGCACCAGATCAGCGCCACTTGGTGCCCGTCGTGCGTACCGACCAGGGCACAGCGGCGCTTCTCGTCCGGGATGACGGTGGCGAGCCCCCGCCAGGTCAGCTCCGCTGGCGGGTCGGACTCGACCCAGCCGCTTCGCCCGGCTTCGCGCAGCAGGTCGGCGCGCAGGGCGTCGATCTCCGACTCCTCGGCCCGCCGTTGGGCGGCCACCATGACCCAGATGAGCGCCCCGGCCACCGCGGTGGCCGCAGCCGAGATCGCCACGACACCCAGGAACACCGCACTGTCCGACATGAATCCATCATATAGACGACCGTCGAGAATGAGTCACAGCTCGTAGTGGTCGGCAAGCCGTCGGCGGATGCCTTCGACGTACGGTGCGATCTCGGCATCGATCCGCGCGGCGTCGGCTTCGCTGAGCACGACGCGGGGCGCCTGCGGCGGACGACCGGAGAGCACCTGGTGCCGACGCCCCGGCGCGGAGTGGCTGGCCAGCAGCGAGGCGTCGGTACGGATGCTCAACTGCCGCAGCAGCGGTAACCGCTCCTGGTGGCGCTCCCGGGCCCGCATGACATCCGTACGCCACTGACGCAGCGCGCCACCGACGTTGCCGGTCGGGGCCAGGTACGGCACGAGCAGGGGAAGCTGGGCCAGGACGTCCAGCAGCGCCAGGGCTCCGGTCGTACCGGCCGCTCGCGCCGCGATCAGGTCAGACCGCAACTCCACCCGGCGCCGGTCGTGCGCGTCTACGACGTTGAGTCCGAGATGGGCGATGAACAGCAGCCAGCAGAGCGCCCCGGCGACGAGCTGCCAGACGGTGTAGAACAGCGCGTAGACGCCGTCGACGTCCCGGTCGTGGGCGTCGCCCGCCGGCGGCTGCACGGCCACCGCCATTACGCCGAAGGTGCTGGTCGCCGGCTGGGTGAGCAGGATACGCCGGGAGTCCTGGTGCAGCAGGTGGCCGAGTTCGTGGCCGAGCAGCGCCACCAGTTCCGGGCCCCGCAGCGCGACGAGCAACGGCGTACCGATGGTCAGGATCCGGGTCCGGCGGAAGCCGACCACCGCGACCGAGGCGTTCCAGTCCTCATCGAGCGCGACAATGTGCGGGCGGGGCGCTCCGCACCGGTCGGCGACCTCGTTGATCAGCGCGTGCAGCGTCGGCGCCTGAGCAGGGTCCAGCCGGTGCCGACCGCGCAGGGTCCGTCGCACGCTGGACAGCCGGGGGCGCAGCCCGTAGCCGACGGCCATCAGCACCACCCCGAGCAGGATCGCCGGGAAGAACCCACTGGTGAACACCAGCCACAGGCCGGCGGCCCACAGGGCGAGGGTGAGCAGCACGATGATCACCGACACGGCGCAGAGGAACAGGTGACCGGTTCCGGGCCCGCCCACCGGTTCCGCGACGGACCGTTCGGCGAGCCACCGGTCGGCGCGCAGGCCCGCCCGGCGGTCGATCCTGGTGACCGACCGAACCAGCCAGCCGCCGTCGACCGGCCCGATGTCGTCCAGGTTCCGCTCACACCGTTGACACCACGGTCGGAGACCATCGACCGTCACCAGGGCAATCTGGCACCGTGGGCACAGGGTCCCGTCCACAGCTACCGCGACCGGCCCCACGCCTGCGCGTCCCGGCCCAGCAGGGCGAGCAGCTGGGTCTGGCGGTCCGGGTCCGCCCCGAGCTGCGGTGCCGGCGCGAAGTATCCCGGCGGCAGGGCGCCCGCCACCGGTTCGATGAACGCGTGGGCGGCTTCGACCAGCACCGGGTCGAGGGTGGCGTCGACGCCGATCGCCTGGGCCAGATCCCAGCTGTGCACCAGGTTGTCGTTGAAACACAGCCCGGCCAGCCGTCGGCCGCGCATGTCGCCGACCGGATGGTGGACGACGGCGTCGAGCACTCCGGGGCGGGCGAACGCCTCGACCGCGACGTCGACCGAGTGGCGTACCGCCGCGAGTGGATCGCCGCCCAGCACGTCGAAGTCCGGCCGGGCGATGTCGAGCCGGCCGAGTTCGGCCAGCGGGATGCCGGCGAGCACCGGGACCACCGCGAGGTTGCCGCGGACCACGTGGTCCACCAGCGCCCGTACGTCCCATTCGGAGCACGGCGTCGGGGCGCTCCACTGGTCGTCGCCGACCTGGGCGACGAGGTCGCAGAAGTGCCGGCTGGCCTGTTCGTAGCGGACGACGAAATCGGTACGCAAGAGGTCCCTCCGCGGCAGTCCCGGACCGGACTCCGCAGCCTACCCGCCGCCTGTTCCAGATCGTCCAGCCGCCTGGTGCGCCTCCTCGCCGGTCAGGAACCGCTGGACGGACCGGGTGTAGCCGATGGGGATGTGCCCGGTGTCGGGCAGCAGGACGACGGTCGCCTGCGGCAGCAGTCGGCGCACCCGGCGAGCGGTCTGCCGGGCATCCAGCAGCCGGTCCTTCGCTCCGGCGACGACCAGCAACGGCACGTCGAGACGGCGCAGTCGGTCGTCGCTGAAGATCGGCAGCCGGTCGCCTCGTCGCCGGTAGCTCCGCTGGATGAGCAGCAGGAAATCGGCCAGCTCCGCCGACTCGGGCAGCTGCCTGACATCGGACGCCGCCGGGGGCGGGCCGAGTACGAGTCGGACGGCCGCGCGCCGACCCCATTCGCCGAACGGTAGGAAGAAGAGCGACCCGATCACCGCACCGTTCTTCTGCCGGCCGATACCGCCGGGTACGAGCAACGCGAGCCGGGTGATCCGCTGCGGTCGGCGCAGCGCGTAGTCGAGCGCCAGCCAGCCGCCCAGCGAGGCACCGACGAACGCCGCCTGGCCGATGTCGAACGCGGCCAGCACGTCGTCGAGCCACTCGGCGTAGCAGCCGGAGGTGAGCGGCGGCCGTGCCGGTGCGCTGAGCCCAGGTTCACCGATCACGTCGACGGCGTACACCCGGTGGGTCTGCGCCCAGGTCTCGATGTCGCCGATCCACGCCGCCGAGTTGAAGCTGCCGCCGTGTAGCGCGACGACCGGCGGGGCGTCCCGGGGACCGCTGACGACGACGAACGTGTCGCCGTACCGGGTGGGGACTGTCGACTCGGTCGCCGGCACCGGCCAGCGCCGCAGAAGTGTCCGGTACCGCTGCTCGACGGCACGGCGGGCGTCCACGGACCGGTAGATCGCGTTCATCGCCGACCTCGCGGGTGTGGGTCGACGCAACTCAGGAGATCCATGCCGTCAAACTACCTCTCCACTCCCTATAATCCAAATATCTGATCATCATAGGTAACGATAGGGACAACGAGCATGGCGGCAGCATCCCGCAGCGACGCATCGAGGTGCCGACGCGTGCCAGGATGTGGCGGTGTCGTACGCCCCTCACCCCGGCCACCCGCCGGTCCCCGGCCCGGTGTCCCTGCTGGTCGCCTACCCGCATCCGATCCCGCCGCCGCCGGGCTGCGCCGTGCTGGTGGTCTCGGTCAACCGGGGCCCGTACCTGGTGCCCGCGACGGCCGCCGGCCGGTTCAAGATCGACGGCCGCGACGTCCCGATCCCGCACGAGGGCACCTGGCACGTGGCGGTGCCCGCCGGGCAGCACGACGTCCGGTACACCGATTTCATGGGCCTGCCGGTGATCACCACGACGGTCGTCGCGCACCCCGGCGCGGCGCATCCACTGTCGTTCCGGTTCGGCGGCTGGCGCAACCGGGTGCACGACGGGTACGGCACCGACGTGACGAGGTTCGGCATGTGGTCGAACTATCTGATCGCGCTGGTCACGCTGGTCGTCGTCGGGGTGCTGTGCTGCGGCGGGTTCGGGCTCGTCGCCGCGCTGTCCGGGTCGTCCTGACCGCCGACGCGAGCAAGCCCGCGTCGGACAGATCGGACAGCTACGGGAACCGGCTCCGCTGCGTACGCGTCCAATCGCTGTACAGATTCCGATGCCCCTCGCCAAGGAGGAGGTGGCCATGCAGGAGCATCGCAGGTACGCCGTACGGTTCGCGCTCGTCTCGCTCGTCCTGGCGCTCGCCACCGCCGGTTGCGCGGGCACCGGCACCGGCAACCCGCAACCGGCACCGGAGGAGGGTACGACGATGGAGCCAGCACCGGAGGCCAGTGCCGACGCCCTCGGCTGCGGGCAGCCGTTGCGCATCCCGGACGACGCGGCACTGACCGTCGACGGGCAGTTCCCCTCGACCGTGTCCGGCACCGACCGGGACGTCACCGGCACCGTCGAGGTCACCAGCCACCGCGCCGTCCGGGGCGTGGTGAGCCCGCGGGCCGAGGTGTTCCTGGTCCAGCAGGGCCGGATCGCGGCGGTCCCGGTGGCCCAGGACCTGATGGGCGTTCAGTGGGATCTCGCCGCCGGCGACGTCGAACAGCTGCCCGGCGACGTACCGCTGGTCTCGTGCGAGCCGGCCGGCGGGCCGGTACCGGCCGGCGACTACGAGCTGTACGCGCGGGTGGCGATCGCGCCGGACGACGGCACCGAACGGCTGGTGTCCTACGGCGGCCCGTGGCCGCTGCAGGTCACCTGAGGACGCGACCGAGGGCCGGACGAGGCTGGGCCGGGGACCGCTGGATGGTCCCCGGCCCTTTCATCTGTCGACGTGAACGTCGGTGCCGTGTCGGTGTGGTTGTCGGTCAGCCGGTGACGATGCTGACGCCGTACGCGGCCGCGACGTCGATGTAGCGTTCCGCGTAGCTCGTGACGCCGTTGCCGGCGATCACGTTGCCCCGGATCCAGGCACCACCCGAGGAGTCCTTCACGTAGAACGGGCTGCCCGAGTCGCCGCCGGCCGGCTGCGTACCGCCGGTGAAGACGATCACCGGCGACTTGCAGCCGGTGGAGGTGCAGACCTGACCGGTGATGCTGGTCGCGGTGTGTCCACAGTGCTCACCGGTGGTGCGGCCACTGTGGCAGTAGTCGGTGAAGCCGACGTACGCGGTGCCGGCCGCCACCACCGGGGCGCTGGAGGTACTGGTCACGCCGCCGGTGAAGATCCGTCCCGAGTAGGACCGGCCGCCGACCAGCTCCATGTCCTGGGCGTGGCCGCTGACCGTGGGCAGCCGCCGGTTCGACACGACGCCGTACGGGTTGGCCCCCGACTCGGTCAGCACGTTGATGCCGTTGGCGAAGCAGTGTCCGGCGGTGACCGAGAAGCGTGTGCCGGCACCGTTCTGTACGGCGTACCCGGCCGAGCACCAGGCCACCCCGGCGGTCTGGGTGATGCCGCCACCGCCCCAGTACGGCTGGATGTCGTCGCGACGGTGCCAGAAGTCGCTGATGGTGGACCGGTTCACCTGCACGGCGTTGGCCGCCTGCAGCTGTCCTGCGGTCGTGCCGGTCGGCTTCGTCAGCGCCGCCACCACGTCGGCGGGCGCGTCGGTGTCGACGACGATCCGGCCGGTGGTCGCGTCGAGGTAGCTGCCGAAGGTGTACTTCGTGCCTTGGGTGGCGACGTAGTCGGCGATCCGTCGCTGAATGACCGCCAGGGTCGCCGTCGCGCCGGCCGGGGCGGCGACGGCGGCGCGGGCGCCGCGATCGGGCGCACGCCGCTCGTCGACCTGGGCCAGCGCCCCACGGGTGACCTGCTTGGCCTCCTCGGGGGCGGCGGACGCCGCAGCGCCGCCGAGCACCGTCAGCGCGACGGTTGCCGCGGCAACGGCACCGACGAGCGCCCTCGTTCTCTTGTACATGCGTTCCTCCATCGAGATTTTTTCGTGGCCGACTGCCACGACCCCACCCATGAGAAATCACAGCGAATAAGATCGATAGCTTTATGTCGTCGTTGTGACAATCGGAACGACCGACCATTTTTGACAAATCAACGACTCGCGCGGGCCGATCGGAAAACAATTCAATTTCACGATTTGTCGGCGACAGCGGACACCGGCCGGCCGGACTGGGCCAGGCTGGGCGGATCCGACCGGGACGTGGCACCATCGCGCAGGTGACCAGCGGCATCGCCGAGTCGCGCCGGCTGCGCGACCTCGCCCTCCTGCGCCGGGTCCGGGACCGGATCGACCGCGAGTACGCCCGACCACTCAACGTCGAGGCGCTGGCCCGGGGCGTGCACATGTCCGCCGGTCACCTCAGCCGGGAGTTCCGGGCGGCGTACGGGGAGTCGCCGTACTCGTATCTGATGACCCGCCGGGTCGAACGGGCGATGGCGCTGCTGCGACGCGGCGACATGACCGTCACCGATGTCTGTTTCGCCGTGGGTTGTTCCTCGCTCGGCACGTTCACCACCCGGTTCACCGAATTGGTGGGTATGCCGCCGGGTGCGTACCGCAGACAGGCCGCCGACGCCACCGTAGGGATCCCGTCCTGCGTGGCCAAGCAGGTGACCCGGCCGGTCAGGAATCCGTCACCGGTCAGGAATCAAGAAGTCCGGCCGGGCGGCCCGGCACCAGCGCCATCGTGCTTCACCCGCCGGCGGTCGACCCGGGGATCACCGACGACGAACGGCGCGTCGTCGCCGAGATGATGGCCAAGGGCACCTATGCCGGCATCCTGCTGGCCACCGACGACCTCGACGGCGCCTTCGAACGGCTACAGTCGGCCGACGCCGACATCGTCCAGGAGCCGACCGAGCAGCCGTACGGAGTCCGCGACTGCGCGGTCCGCGATCCCGCCGGCAATCTGATCCGTATCCAGCAACGCCGTTGATCCGTATCCAGCAGCGCAGTTGACCAGGGAGTCACATTGAACGAGGGCCCGACGCCGACCGTGCCGCACGTCGCCGACCGGCACGACATGATCCGGGTGCACGGTGCCCGGGAGAACAACCTGCGCAACATCGACGTCGAGCTGCCGAAACGACGGCTGACCGTGTTCACCGGGGTCTCCGGCTCGGGCAAGAGTTCCCTGGTGTTCGGCACGATCGCCGCCGAATCACAGCGGTTGATCAACGAGACGTACAGCGCCTTCGTGCAGGGTTTCATGCCGACACAGTCCCGACCCGACGTCGACGTGCTCGACGGGCTGACCACCGCGATCATCGTCGACCAGGAGCGGATGGGCGGCGACGCCCGCTCCACGGTCGGCACCGCGACCGACGCCAACGCGATGCTGCGGATCCTGTTCAGCCGGCTCGGTCAACCGCAGATCGGCCCGCCCGGCGCCTTCTCCTTCAACGTCGCGTCGGTGCGGGGCAGCGGCGCGGTCACCGTCGACCGGGGCCCGAACAGCAAGGCGGTGAAGGCGACGTACAGCCGGCTCGGCGGCATGTGCCCGCGCTGTGAGGGCCGGGGCTCGGTCACCGATTTCGACCTAACCGCGCTCTACGACGACAGCAAGTCGATCAACGAGGGTGCGTTGACCATCCCCGGTTTCAGCACCGAGGGCTGGTACGCCCGGATCTACGCCGGCAGCGGCTTCCTCGACCCGGACAAGCCGATCAGCCGGTTCACCAAGAAGGAACTCGACGCGCTGCTGTACAAGGAGCCGACCCGGATCAAGGTCGACAACATCAACGTGACGTACGAAGGGCTGATCCCCCGGATCCAGAAGTCGTTCCTGGCCAAGGACGTCGACGCGATGCAGCCGCACATCCGGGCCTTCGTCGAGCGGGCGATCACCTTCACCACCTGTCCGGACTGCGACGGCACCCGGCTGACCGAGGCCGCCCGGTCGTCGAAGATCGGCGGGATCAGCATCGCCGACGCCTGCCGGATGCAGATCAGCGACCTCGCCGAGTGGGTGGCGGGCCTGTCCGAACCTTCGGTCGCGCCGCTGCTGGCGTCGCTGCGGCACACCCTCGACTCGTTCGTCGAGATCGGCCTCGGCTACCTCAGCCTCGACCGCCCGTCCGGCACCCTCTCCGGCGGCGAGGCGCAGCGCACCAAGATGATCCGCCATCTCGGCTCGTCACTGACCGACGTCACGTACGTCTTCGACGAGCCGACGATCGGGCTGCACCCGCACGACATCGCCCGGATGAACGACCTGCTGCTGCGGCTTCGGGACAAGGGCAACACGGTGCTCGTCGTGGAGCACAAGCCGGAGACGATCGCGATCGCCGACCACGTCGTCGACCTCGGGCCCGGGGCCGGCACCGCCGGCGGCCAGGTGGTGTTCGAGGGGACCGTCGACGGGCTGCGGGCCAGCGGTACGCTCACCGGCCGCCACCTCGACGACCGGGCCACGCTCAAGGAGAAGGTCCGGATCCCGACCGGCACGCTGGCGGTACGCGGTGCGACGGCGAACAATCTGCGCGATGTCGACGTCGACATCCCGCTCGGCGTACTGGTCGTGGTGACCGGGGTCGCCGGGTCGGGCAAGAGTTCCCTGATCCACGGTTCGATCCCGCCGGGTGAGGGCGTGGTGTCGATCGACCAGGCGGCGATCCGGGGCTCCCGGCGCAGCAACCCGGCGACGTACACCGGTCTGCTCGATCCGATCCGTAAGGCGTTCGCCAAGGCCAACGGGGTGAAGCCGGCGTTGTTCAGCGCCAACTCCGAAGGGGCCTGCCCGACCTGCAACGGCGCCGGGGTCATCTACACCGACCTGGCGATGATGGCCGGGGTCGCGTCGGTCTGCGAGGACTGCGAGGGCCGCCGGTTCCAGGCGGCGGTCCTGGAGTACCGGCTCGGTGGCCGCGACATCAGCGAGGTGCTGGCGATGTCGGTGACGCAGGCCGAGGAGTTCTTCGCCGACGGCGAGGCCCGTACGCCGGCCGCGCACGCCGTGCTGCGCCGGCTCGCCGACGTCGGGCTCGGCTATCTCAGCCTCGGCCAGCCGTTGACCACGCTGTCCGGCGGCGAGCGGCAGCGGTTGAAGCTGGCCACCCACATGGCGGCCAAGGGCGGCGTGTACGTCCTCGACGAGCCGACCACCGGCCTGCACCTGGCCGACGTCGAGCAGTTGCTCGGCCTGCTGGACCGGCTCGTCGACTCCGGCAAGTCGGTGATCGTCATCGAGCACCACCAGGCGGTGATGGCACACGCCGACTGGATCATCGATCTCGGTCCGGGTGCCGGTCACGACGGTGGCCGGATCGTCTTCGAGGGCACCCCGGCGGATCTTGTCGAAGCCCGCTCGACGCTCACCGGCGAACACCTCGCGGCCTACGTCGGCCGGTGAGGGACCGCTCGCCTGGCAACGTCGCTCCGGTAGGTTCGATCTTCGACAGGCAGGCCGGGTGATGTGGAGTACGAGTTGGCGCGACCGTTCCGTCCCGTGACATCGCCACCGCCGGTGGAGATCGAGGAGCTCTTTCCCGAGTTGCGGGAGCATGCGGCGACCGCGACCCGGCTGCACCCCCGGCCAGGTGATCCGGGAGTCGACGACAGCTCGATCGGCGGGCCGCTGCGCTGGCCGGCCGGCGAGCCGTGGCCACACTGTACCGACCAGGACCACTACGTCGACCAGCTGTTGACGCCCGACACGGTCCGCCGGACACGCCGGGTCTACGCGGCGGCGAAGGCCCGCGCGGCGGCCACCGGGCAGAAGTACACGTTGACCGAGGCCGAGCAGGCCGAGGTGCCGGAGTTCGACTACACCGAGCCGTTGGCGCTGGCGAAGCGGCCGATCGCGTTGGTGCCGGTGGCCCAGCTGTTCCGACGGGACGTCCCGGACCTCGACTGGCCGGCGCAGGCCGACCTGCTCCAGGTGCTCTGGTGCCCGCTGGATCACCCGGACGCCGGCTACAACCCGCGGGTCGAGCTGCGTTGGCGGCGGATCGCCGACATCGACGGCCAGCTCGACCCGGTGCCGGAGCCGACCGTGGTGAACGAGAACTACCTGCCGACACCGTGCGTGGTGCACCCCGAGCCGGTCCGGGAGCACCAGTACGTCGATCTGCTGCCGGAAAACCTCAAGAAGCGGCTGTACGCCTGGGAGAAGCAGTCCGGTCTGCGGTACCAGAACGACTTCTCGCTCGCACCGGGCTGGAAGGTCGGCGGTTTCGCCAACTGGTCGCTGTCGGACTGGCAGCCGGTCGACTGCACGACATGCGGCACACCGATGACGTTGCTGCTCACCGCAGACTCGGGTGAGCGCACCGGCAGCCAGCGGTGGCGGGCCACCGGCGAGGAGGCCGGCGCGCCGATGAACCCGGTCGACGTGCTCATCGGTCGGGGTTACTCGTTGTACGTCTTCGTCTGCCCGACGTCGGCGGCGCATCCGGCCGCGACCGCGATGCAGTGAGCTCAGCGCACCACCTCGGCGGCGTCGACTCCCCCGGGCACGCGGTCGCCCGACGCGACGACCGGGGCCGGGTCACGGTCACCGTCACCCTGGACAGCTGACCCACCTCCCTGGCCCTGCCGGGCTGCCCCACCGCCGCCGAGCAGGCCGCGCCGGCGGGCCCACCGCTCGAAGACGAGCGTGGCGAACGGCGGCACCGCGCAGACCAGCGCGACGATGGTGACCGGCACCCGCCACCGGTGCACCCAGGCCACGGCCAGCGTGAGCAATCCGTACGCGGCGAAGAGCGCCCCGTGGATCGGCCCGAAGATCTGGACGCCGAGTTCGTTGCCGGGCGGGCCGTACTTGACCGCCATCCCGACCAGCAGACCGGCCCAGGAGAATGCCTCGGCGATCGCCGTCACGACGAACAGTCGGGTCACCTTCTCGCGCATTTCGCCGATGCTAGCCGCACCGTTGACCTCAACCAGGGTGGAGGTGCTCTGCTGTGCGGCATGAAACCCGGGACCTGGCCACGGCGCAGCAGGTCGCCGACGCGATCAACCGTCGCGGGCCCGGTCACGCGGAGGCGCTGCGCTGTGACCTGGCCGATCCTGCCTCCGTACGGCGGTTCGCCGCCGCCGTGGCCGACCGGACCGACCGGCTCGACGTGCTGATCAACAACGCGGCCGGCTACCTCGACGGCGAGGACCTCGGTGCCGGATCCGACGACGACATCACCACCGTGATCGCCGGCGGGGCGACCGGCACCGTGCTGCTGACCAAGCATCTGCTGCCGTTGCTGCGCCGGTCGACCCGCCCGGACATCGTCCTGATGGTGTCCGCCTGCGGTGAACCGGGACATCACCGCTCCGGCGCCCACCCGGCGTTCTACGCCGCCAAGCACGCCCAGGCCGGCTTCGCCGGCATACTGTCGCACCGGCTGCGGCAGCAGGGTATCCGGGTGATCGCCCTCTATCCGCCGGATTTCGTCCAGGACGGCCCCCGGCGGGCCGACGGCGAGCTCACCGCCCGGTCGGTCGTCGACTGCGTGCTGTTCGCGGTCGACGAGCCACGGGACTGCTTCATCCGCGAGTTCCACTTCGAGCAGGTGCGGTCGGTGCCGCCGGATCAGGCGGGAAGCTGATCCGCCACTTCGTCCGGGGCGCGCATCCGCCAGGCATCGGTGACCAGCTCGGCGAGCCGGTCGACGTCGACCCGCTCCAGCCGCAGCATCACCAGCGGCAGCCCGTCGTAGCCGGGGGTGGTGAAGAACAGCTCCGGCTCGCCCAGCAGCAGCGCCTGTTTCTCGGCCTCGTCGCCCACGTAGAGCACCGCGACATCGGTCCGGATGACCCGGGGCCGGCCCGGCAGGCGCTCCGGATAGGACCAGATGAAACCCTTGCCGCCGACCCGGAAGTCGAAACCGTCGCTGTCGATCTCGACCACCTGCGGCAACGCCGTCGCCAGCCGGCGGACGTCGTCGGCGTCTGCCATCGCCACCTCCCGCCGGACAGGTTAGCGGGCCCGTCCGACAGACGGCCGAGGTCGCCGGGTCGCCACGACGAACACCCGCCGGAACGGGAAGAAGACCAGGCCGTCGCGGATCGGGTACCGGCTCGCCAGCTCCTGCCCCAGCAGTTGGCGGAACGTCGCCCACTCGGCGTCACCGAGCGCGGTGCGCACCGGCCGCGCCGCCGTTCCTTCGACCCAGGCCAGCACCGGGTGCGCCGCCGGGTCGTCGTCGGCGGCGGGCAGCAGATGCAGGTACGTGGTCTCCCACGCGTCCACCAGGCAATCTGAGCGCAGCAGCCGCGCCGCGTACCCGGCGGGGTCGCGCACCACGTCGCCGCCCCGGATCGTGGGCAGCCGGTCGCGCCACCTCGGGTCCGCCGCCACTGCGCGGATCGCCTGGTGCGACGGGGCGTCGAAGTTGCCGGGCACCGCGAAGGCGAGCACGGCGCCCGGCGGCAGCCGGTCCGCCCACCGGGTCAGCAGTGCGGGATGTCCGGGTACCCACTGGAGCACGGCGTTGCAGACCACCAGGTCGAGGTCCGGCTCAGGGTTCCAGTCGACCACGTCGGCGACGTCGAAGCGCACCGGGGATCCGAGCGCGCGGGCGGCGGCGATCATCTCGGCGGAGGAGTCGAGGCCGGTCACCGTGGCGGCGGGCCAGCGCTCCAGCAGGCGTACGGTCAGGGTGCCCGGGCCGCAGCCGAGGTCGACGACGGTGCCCGGGTCGTCGACGGCGATCCTGGCCAGCAGGTCGTCGAAGGGGCGCGCGCGATGGTCGGTGAAGCGCAGGTAGGCGGCCGGGTCCCACATCGCGACCTTCCTCAGGTCCGTACGGATGTCCGTCCGTCACGGTACGCCGGCCACTCGTCGGCGAGCATCGCGAAGTCGAGCTCCGTACTCCATTCGCCCTTGAAGAAGTCGTTGCGCACCAGCCGGGCCTCCTGGCGCATGCCGAGGCGCCGCGCGAGCCGGGCCGACGGTGTGTTGCGCTCGTCGATCCGGGCGACGATGCGGTGCAGGCCGAGCTGGTCGAAACCGAGGCCGAGCAGGGCGCGGGCGGCCTCGGTGGCGTAACCCTGGCCGCTGGCGTCAGGGTGTACGACGTACCCGATCTCGCCGCCGCGCTGCGCGCGGCTGTGCCAGAAGAGCACCACGTCGCCGATCAGCCGGCCGGTCGCGGCGACCTCGATACCGAGGGTGAGCGCCTGGCCGTCGTCGGTCAGCCCGGTGTTCGCCCACATCGTCGCCAGCCGGGCGACGACGTCGTCGCGGGTCATCGGCGCGAACGGCACGTACCGGCAGACCTCCGGCCGGCTGCGGTAGCTCAGCAGGTCGTCGACGTCGGCGGCGGTCAGTGGCCGCAGCAGCAGCCGCTCGGTACGGACCGGGTAGTCGGGGTGCAGGCCGGCGGGTGCCGCCGCCACGGTCGCCCACGTGGTCGCGGTGCCGGCCGACACGTCGCCGCCGGGCAGGCGGTAGACGGAGACGTGCGCGGGCGACTCGGCGGTGAACTCGGCGCCGGACCAGTCGGCGTGCCGGGACTCCAGCTCGAGGCCGGCCAGCTGCGCCATCAGGTCCATCTCGGCCGGCCAGACGTAGCGGTGCGGGCTGCGGAACAGGCTCACCTGCCCCTTGCCGTCGATCCGGAAGTGGTGCGACACCAGGTGCTGGCTGAGCAGGTCGTAGGTGTCCAGGCCGACGTAGCTGTCGTCGGCGTGGAAGACGGTGGCCTCCCTGCCCGGCGGCAGCGTACGCAGTTGCGGCACCTCGAGTTCGACCACGAACCGGCCACCGGGGACGAGGTGGCGGGCGGCGTTGCGGAAACAGGCGACCTGTTCGGCCTGGCTGAGCAGGTTGGAGATGGTGTTGTAGACCAGGTAGACGAGCCGGTACCGGCCCGGTGCGGTGGCGGTGGCCATGTCGCCGACGATCACCGGGATCTGCTGCGCGGTCGCCTTGGTCCGCAGCTGCCGTAGCATCGGCCGGGACAGCTCGATGCCGGTCACCGGGACTCCTCGGGCGGCCAGCGGCACCGCGACCCGACCGGTGCCGACAGCGAACTCCAGCGCCGGGCCACCGTCGGCCAGGGCGACCAGCCGGTCCACGGTCGGGTCGAGCGTTTCGGCGGCGAACATGCCCGTGCCGGGGGTGTCGTAGTGCCGCGCGGTCTCGTCGTTCCAGATGTCGTCGGCCCGCATACCGTCCACCATCGCCGCCGCTGGTGGCGGCAGTCCAGCGGATTCCCACCCGGCACCGACCGACACGGTGAGACGCAGGTCACTCACGAGGAAGAACCGGGGACCTCTACGGTGCCGTCTTGCCGGGTGTGAACATCAACGAAGCGGCGGCGGGGCGATGATTGGACGGATCTTCTTCGTGGAGGTGCGGCGGACCGCCGCGCTGTGGTTCGGTCTCGGGCTGGCCTTCGCGGCGGCGTTGCTGACCGCTGACCCGGAACGCTGGGACGGTGCCTGGATGGCGACGGTCCTCGCCCACCACGCCGGTCTGGACCTGCTGTGGCCGCTGGCCCTCGCCGCCGGGGCCTGGCAGGGCCGACGGGACCACGCTGCCGGCATCGCCGACCTGCTCGCCGCCACTGCCCGCCCCGGATGGGCCCGGGTCGCCCCGCAGACGGCGGTGGTCGCCGGCTGCCTGACCGGTGGGTACGTCGGCGGGCTGCTCGACGGGCTCGGCCGCGCCCTGCTGGCGGCCACCTATCATCCGCCGGGCTGGTACTGGCCGCTGCTCGCCGGCTCGCTGAGCATCGCCGCTGCCGGACTGCTCGGCCTCGGCGTCGGCCGGCTGCTGCCGTCGCGGCTCACCGCCGCGCTGCTCGCCCTGGGCGGCCTTGCCGCCGTCGTGGTCCTCGCGATCGGATCGGCCGACAGCGACCGTCCGGTGCTGCTGCTCGGTCCGGCCTACCTCGGCGACACCGACCAGTACTCCATCGTTGACACTCGGGTCGTCGCCGGCAAACTGGTCTGGTTCGCCGCCCTCGCCGCCACCGGGTTCGCGCTGTACGCCGCCGGCGGCCGGCGGGCCCGGCTGCTGGCCGCCCTGCCCACCGTCGTCGGCCTGGTCGCGGCGTTGGCGTTGTTCCCGCCACCGGGAGCGGCCGTCCGGCCGAACCCGCAGGCGACCGCACTGGTCTGCACCGACGAGGCACCCCGGGTCTGCGTCACCCGGCTGCACGAACCCGCGCTGGCCCAGATCGTCGAACCGGCCCGGCGGGCCCTGGCCCTGCTCAGCCGGCTGCCCGACGCACCGACCCAGGTCGTCGAGGAGCCCAGCCGGCACGGTACCCCGGTCGTGCAGCACCGCGACAGCGTCCACCTGGAACTCGTCGTATACGGCGACGGGACAGTGATCACTGGACAGCAGTCGATCGAGGACACCATTCTCGACGGTGCCGGCACCTGGGCCTGCGGCGCCGCCGCCGACGACGTCGCGGGCTGGGAGCCGATCCAGGCCGCCCGCGCCGCCGCCGGCCTGTGGTTGCAGGGCCGCGACGCCGGGCCGGACGAGTTCTGGCCTCCGGTGCAGCAGATGGTCGTCGACGCGCTGGCGGGCCTGCGGGCGTTGCCGCCGGACGAGCAGGTGGCCCGGGTGGCCGCGCTGCGGGCCGCCGCGCTCGACTGCCGGCCGGACCTGTACGACGTACTGACCGGGCCCTGACCGCCGGACCAGGTACGACCGCTGGCCACCGGGGCCGGCGGGGCCGGCGGACAGGTCTTGTCGGACCCTTCGACTACGGCGCGAACATGCCGGACCACAGAGGAACGGAGGTCGCGGACGCCGGGCGGGATCCGATCGACCGGCTGGCCCGCGACCGTACCGTCGCGGCCTGGCTCGGTGGTCTCGACGAGACCGAGCTGTGCGGTCTGCTGACCGACGCGACGGCGCTCGGCACCGGGATCGGCGGCACGACGGCGTCGATCGACGTGGCCGGCGGCCCGGTGTTCGTCAAACGCGTCCCCCTGACCGACCTCGAGTTGCGCGTCGAACACCACGGCTGCACCCGCAACCTGTTCGAGCTGCCGACCTTCTACCAGTACGGCGTGGGATCCGCCGGGTTCGGTGCGTGGCGTGAGCTGGCCGCCCACCGGACCGTGTCGGAGTGGGTGCGACAAGGCCGGTGGCGAGTTTCCCGCTCCTGCACCACTGGCGGATCCTGCCGGTACGCCCCGAACCGATGGAACCCACATCGATCGACAGGTGGATCGTCCGCTGCGGCCGCTTACGCGATGGTCGACCGGTCGCTGGAAAGCACCACCCGGCTCCTCGCTGAGAATGACTTCGCGCATTTCGACGCGCACACGCACAACCTGCTGACCGACGGCCACGAGATCTACGTCGCCGATTTCGGCCTGGCCGCGCACGCCGACTTCGACCTCGATCCGGCCGAGCACGCGTTCCTGCGGCGGCACCGCCACTACGACCGCTGCTACACCGCCACCCACCTCGTCTTCGCGGTCATCGGCAACGCGTTGCGGGAGCCCTGGCCGGCGTGTCTGGACTACCTTCGGTCGCGGCCGGGTGACGACCATCCACGGCTGCCACGGGAGGCTGTCACGCTGGTCCGGCGGTACGCGGCGGTAGCGACGATCATGGGCGGGTTCTGGCAGGCCGTGATCCGCGACCGGACCGCGCCCTACCCGGCCGACGCGCTGGCCGACGCGCTCGCGGCGGCATCGGCGTCGCCGGCCTGACCGCCGCCCGGCGCACTCCCCGCCCGAAAGTGTCCGCACAGGCAGTGGCGATAGGGTGCGACGGTGCGGACCAAGCAGGAGCTCAGTGACGCCATCCGGCGGCAGCGGCGGGCGGTGCTGATCGTCAACGCCAAGTCGCGGCGGGGTCGGCAGCTCTACAGCGACGCCCGCCAGCGGCTGACCGCCGCCGGCTTCGACCTGCTGGCCACGTACCCGGTCGACGAGCCGGGCGAGCTGGAACGCAACCTCGACGAGGCGGTCGGGCTGGCCCCGGACCTGCTGGTCGCCGGCGGCGGGGACGGCACGATCGGGGCCGCCGCCCGGTTGCTCGCCCACCGCGACATCGCGCTCGGGCTGCTGCCGCTGGGCACCACCAACAACTTCGCCCGCACCCTGGGCATCCCGCTCGACCTGGATGACGCCGTCGGCGTCATCACCGGCGGCAAGGTGATCGACGTCGACCTGGGCCTCGCCGGTGACCTGCCGTTCGCCAACCACGTCGGCATCGGGTTGTCCGCCGACGTGATGCTGCGTACCCCGCCCCGGCTCAAACGGGTGGTCGGCAAGCTGGCCTACCCGGCGACGGCGGCGGCGTTGATGGCCCGGCACCGGCCGCTGCGGGTCAGCGTCCGCGCCGAGGGCCGGACCCGCGAATTCACCACCCATCAGCTGTACGTCGCCAACGGCGGTCACCAGGCGGGGCGGCCGATCACCGCCGACGCCAACGCCGACGACCGGCTGCTGGTGGCGTACCCGGTCGGTGGGCCGACCCGCCGCAGCCTGTTGGGCGCGACGGTGCGCAACGCCGCGACCGGCCATCGCCGGACCCTGCGCCACGACCCGTTCCTCGCCGTCGGTGAGCTGCTGGTGGAGACCGACCGCCCGGCGCGGGTCGAGATCGACGGCGAGTTGTCGGGTCGGACGCCGGTCCGGCTGCGGGTCGACGCCAACGCGTTGCGGGTGATGGCGGCGGCCGACGTCGTCGACCGGTGACCGGGCTGGCCGGTGACCGGTGACGGGCTGGCCGCCGGGGTACCGACGACCAGCCCGATCCTGACCGGCACCGGTCAGACGAACTGCCAGAGCGTGTGGCTGGCTCCGGTGTCGTCGGCGGTCACGATCTGCGCTCCCTGCGCGGTGGATCCGCCGGCGACCCCGAGCACCTTCCCGCCGTTGGCGCACTGGATCCGGAAGTAGCCGTTGGACCGGTACCGCAGCCGCCAGCGGTGGTCGTTGGTGCCGTTGTCCGCCCACTGCAGCACCCGCGCCTCGGTCGCGGTGGACATGTTCTGCACCCCGAGCACCAGGTTGCTTTTGGCGTTGACCAGCCGGAAGCTGGCCGTGCCGGGGTTGCCGCCGCCGGGCGTGGTGGCCCAGTAGACGGTGTAGTTGTGGCCGTGCGCGTCGTGGAACGGCCCGAGGCCGACGTCGCCCCGTTGGCGGTCGCGGTGAACGCCAACGAGCTGGTGCTGGTCCGGGTGATCGACGCGACGTCGAGGTTGGGCAGGGCACTCAGCGCGGTGTTGCCGTAGTTCCCGGAGAGCACCACCGGGCCGTACGTGATCGCGGCGACGTCGGGGTTGTCGTTGGCCGGCACCATGATCACCCGCATCGGCAGCCGGACCGTCACGGTGTCACCCGAGGTCCAGGACCGGGTGAGGGTGGCGTAGCTGCCGGGCGTCGTGGCAATGCCCTGCTGGGTGCCGTTGACGCTGACCGTCGCGCCGCTGGTCCAGGCGGGAATCCGGATCCGCATCGTCCAGGTGCCGGCGGCGTTGCCGGTGACGGTGAGGGTGGTGGTGTCGCTGACCGGGTAGCTGGTCGTCTGGGTGACGGTGATGCCGCGCTGCGCCCAGTTGAGCACCGACGGCATGAACAGGTTGACGGTCAGCGTGGTGCCGTCGTGGAAGTAGACGGAGTCGGCCAGCGCGGTGTTGACCTCCAGGCCGGTGCCCTGGCAGCACCAGAAGGAGTCGTAGTCGGTGCTGTAGGTGCCACTGCCGGCGACGGGTCTGTCAAGTTTTCCCTACAGACCCGTACTCGGTGGTGGTGTGGTGGGGCCCGGGTCGGGGTTGCCGCCGCCGTCGACGCGGACGAGTTGCCACTGCTGGTTGGTGCCGCCCCAGTCGTCGTACTGGACGATGTTGCCGCCGTCGGCGGTCGACGCGTTCTGTACTTCGAGGGCCTTGTTGCTGTGCCGGCTGATCATGCGGACGTGGCCGCCGTCGGAGTCGGCGAGGCGCCACTGCTGGTTGGTGGCGTTGTGGTCGGTCCACTGGACGATGGCCGCGCCGTTGGCGGTGGACCAGTTGTAGACGTCGAGGACCTTGCCGGAGAGCCGGGACTTCAGTCGGTAGTAGCCGCCGCCGGAGTCGACGAACTGCCACTGCTGCTGGTTGCCGTTGTTGCGGGTCCACTGGGTGATCCGGGCCCCGTCGTTGGTGGCGAGGTTGTAGACGTCCAACGCCTTGCCACTGTTGCGGTTGACCAGGACGTACCACGCGTTGGTGTCGACCGTCGCCGCCGAGGCGGACGTCGTCGTCACCGCGACGATGCCGCCGCCGGCCAGGACCGCCGCGACCGCCGCCGCGATGCGCCGGGTCCATCTCCGGTCGGTGGTACGCCTGGTCTGGTCTGTTCCTGCCATGTCTTCCTCCGTCACCGCAGGCCGCGCGGTGCAGCCGCACGCCTGGCGGCACCACGGGGCCCGCTGGCCGCAGTTGGCCTAGCCAGTGAGCGTTAACATCCGGCCCCACCAGCCCGGTTGGCGGAGCTGGCACCAGCCCGGGGCGGCGCCAGCCGGCTCACTCCCGGTCGCGCCCCGACGGGTGTTCCATCGACTGTGAACGATAACACTACGCCCTTCAATAGGTAACAGGCGTGTTTCGTAGGGCCGGAACACCGGCCGCCACCCGGCTAGCGTTTCGCTCGACCGACAGCAACGTTTCAGCCGCCCGACACCGGTCGACATCCGCCCGTCAGGCTGAAACTGTTATCGATAACATCGGTGGCTGGCGATATCGGGCGGGAGGTCGACGGGCACCCCGTCACCTACCAACGCCACCGCCAGAACCGGTACTCGTAGCGCACCGTCAAGGAGCCGGCGACCGTGCTGCCGGTGACGACCAGATGCGGGGCCGTCGCGCCCGGCTCCGGCACCGCCGGCACCTTGACCCGTGCCGAACCCGCCGACGTGGTCACCCCGTCGACGTTCGCGGTCGCCCCGGGCGGCAGCACGATCGTCGCCGACCCGGCCTGGGTGGACAGCTCGACCTCCACCACCCGGTGGCTGAAGACGGCGTGCCGCATGTCCAGCAGCGCCGAACCCGCCTTGGCCCGCACCACCAGCCGGCGCGGCACGCTCCACCGGCCGGTACGCCGCAACTGCCCCGCCTGGCTGCGTAGCTCCACGACGTCGGCGGCGGCGACCGGGTCGACGGCGGGCAGGTCGGCGACGAAGGGTTCCACCTCGCCGAAGGTCCGTGCCTGCAACACCGCGTCGACCCGGTCGGAGAACTCGGTAAGGGTCAGTCGGCCCTCGGCGACGGCCGCGTTGAGCCGGGCGACCACCGCTTCCCGGTCCGCATCGGACATCCGCAGTTCCCGCCGCGACGGCACGACCTCGCCACTCATCCGACCACTTTACGACGCGGCGCCGTACCGGCGTCAGTGCGTAGGTCGGTGGGTTCGTCAGTGCCGGATCGGCATCAGCAGTGAACAGCTCCGGTCGTCGTCGGGCAGCCGCACGGCCAGCGGCTGGATCGGCCCGTCCAGGTCGAGCACCAGCTGACCGCCACCGGCGGCTTCCACCGCCTGCAACAGGAACTCCCGGTTCACCGCGACGTACCGGTCCGGCGCGACGCGCCAGGCGGCCTCGTCGACGCATTCGACCGTGCCGCCGTCGGTCGCCGCCAGCACCGCGACCGGGTGGGTGACGCCCTGGTGTTCGCGGACCACCAGCGGGGCCCGGCCCGGCTCCAGCGCCTGGCGCAGCGCGGTCGCGTCGACGGCGAACTCCCGACGGCCACCGGCACCCCGGGCCGGCAGCAGCGCCCGGTAGTCGGGGAAGTCGACGTCCAGCGGCTCGACGGCGATCCGCCAGCCAGGTGCCGCGCCTTCGACCCGGTCCCGGCCGAGGGTCAGCTCGACCTGCGGATTGCGGTCCAGCTGGCTGCGGACGCCGTCGACGAAGACGCCCGGCAGCAGCACCGACACCGGCGGACCGTCGACCGCCGTCGGCGTGAGTTCGGCGTACGCCAGCCGGAACCGGTCGGTCGCGGCGAACCGTACGGTGTCGGCGGTGACCTCGACGTGCACCCCGGCCAGGGCGGGGATCTCCGGGTCGCTGCCGACGGCGAACCGTACGGCGGTCAGGGCGCGGGCCGCGTCGACGGCGTCGACGGTGACACGGGTGGTGGGCATGGTCACTTCGTTCTCCTCGGCATCGAGCAGGGCATGGATGCGGGAGAGCTCCCGGCGGGCGTCGGCGAGCCCGTCGACCAGACGCAGCAGATGGACGTCGAGCAGCCGGCGGACCACCTCGACGTCCGGCAACGCCCGTACCGCCTCGGTGATCTCGGCCAGCGGCAGGCCGACCCGACGCAGCCCGGCCAGCAGCCGGGCGGCGCGCAACTGGTGCGCCGCGTACCAGCGGTAGCCGGTGTGCGGGTCCACCGTCGCCGGGGTCAGCACCCCGGCGGCGTCGTAGAACCGCAGCGCGCTCACGGTCAACCCGCTCGCCCGTGCCGTCGCGCCGATGCTGCGCATGTCGCTCTCCACATCCAGGACTCTGCGGCCTCGACCTGGTCGAGGGTCAAGCCGGCCGGTGGGTCCACCCCGGGGTGCCCGACCGTGGGAGTATCACAGTCCCAGCCGGAGTCCGTGACGCGATGCGCCCGGAGGCACCATGACACCGCAGACACCGTCCCCGCCACCGACCCCGCCCACGCCGGTGATCGCCGGCCTGCCGGCGCTGGCCTGGCAACACGTCCCGGTCGCAGCCGGCTACGACCCCGACCGGCAGGCACTGTCGATCACGGCGGGCGCCGGCACGGACTGGTTCGTCGACCCGGTCGGTGCATACCGTACGCATGACGCGCCAGCACTGCTGTTCGACTGTCCGGCGGGCGAGTTCGCCCTCTCGGCCCGGGTCACGGTCGACTTCGCCGCCGCGTTCGACGCCGGAGTGCTGTGCCTTCGCCTCGACGAGGAGCACTGGGCGAAGCTCTGCTTCGAGTTTTCACCGCAGGGGCAGCCGATGGTGGTGACGGTGGTCACCAACGGCACGTCGGACGACGCGAACACGGTCACCGTCGACTCGTCCACTGTCCACCTTCGGGTGCTGCGCAAAGGGCTGGCGTACGCGTTCCACTACTCCCTCGACGGGGTGTCGTGGCAGTTCGCCCGGTTGTTCCGGCTTGCCGGCGACGCGGCCGGGTCGACCCGGGTGGGCTTTCTCGCCCAGTCCCCCACCGGGCAGCGCTGCGCCGCCACGTTCGAGCGGATCGCCCTGGTCGACGAGGTTCCCGACGACCTGCGCGGCGGCCAGTGACCCACCCGGGCGGTGTCGCCGAGGCGATCGACCGGTCCACCGTGCACAGTCGACGCGGTGACTGGGCGGGCGCGATCGACCACCAGCGCCGGGCCGTCGCGCTCGCCGACGAACTGGTCGCCGCCGCACCGGACGACGCGGCACTGCGTGCCGGGCTGGGCGGGCTGCACTACCGACTCGGCTCGCTGCACCTCGCCGCCGGGGACCCGGCCACGGCGGTGGCCGCGCTCGACGACGCCGAGCGGGCGTACGCCGGATCGGTCGGCACCGTCGCCGACGCGGAGCTGTCGCTGGCCGATGTGCTGGCCCGTCGCGCGCTGGCCCAGTCGGTACGGGGCTGGGCCGCCTCGGCGGAGGTCGACGCCGACGGCGCGGTGGCCATCTACCTGGCGGTGACCGGCGGCGACCCGGCGCACCCGCAGCGGCGGGACCTGGCCCGGACGCTGGCGACGAACGCCGCGACCCTGGCTTCCGACGGTGACCCGCAGGTCGCCGTCGCCTCGGCGAACGCCGCGCTGGGCTACTACGGCCAGCCCGACAGTGATTCCGGCGGCGGCGACGACCCCGACACGACCGACGACAGCGTCGCCGCTGGGGCCGACGGCGACACGACTGACGACAGCGACAGCGCCGACGGCGGGTACGTGTTCAGCGCCGCCGCCGTGTCGGCGCTGCTGAACTTCGTCGACGGCCGGGTCGTCGACGGATTCCTACCGGCGGCGACGATCGTCGCCAGGCTGCCGCCGGACGAGGACCGGCAGGCGCTGGAGGCCGAACTGCGGGTGGTCGACGGGATGCTGTCGGCCGCCGGCACGCCGGTGCCGTTCCCGCCGGAGTTCGGCCGGAGCCTGGCCCGGCTGGTGCTGCCGAACCTGCGGGGTCGCGGCCTGCTGTGGGTGCCGTCGTCGCAGTGGCTGGACCGGGCGGTCGCGCCGACGCTGCCGGCGGCGGTGCAGCGGCACGCCGGCGCGGCCGGGCAGCCGACGCTGGCGCAGGAGCTGGCCGGCCAGGACCGGCCGGAGCTGATCTGGACGACGCCGATGCGATGGTGGTCCGGCCTGTCGCTGGACACGGTGTCGCGGTTGGCGGCGCTCGCCGTCGAGGTGCTGCCCCGGGCGTACGGCGACGGGCGGCGGCTGGTGTTGGCGGCGCACACGCTGTTCGCCACCGCGCACCGGCCACGGCAGGGGCAGCCCGTGCCGGGGCCGACGGCGTACCTGCCGACCTGGCAACGGCTGCTGGAGGTGGCCGTCGACCAGTGCCGGGTGGCCGGCGACGACGCGCTCGCCGCCGACCTCGACGGATGGCGCGCCCGGGTCCGTTGACCCGGGCCCGACGACCCGGCCCGACGGCCGCGCCGACGACCTGGCCCGACGACCCGAGGCGCGGCTCAGCCGCGCTGGCGGTACAGGACGTGCCCGCAGGCCGCCCCGAGGATCAGCTCGGCGACCGTGGCCGCGACCAGCCCGGTCGCCGGCAACCCGTCCACCGCCATGCTGAACAGCCGGGACAGCCCGTACGCCAGGTAGACCGCCGCGCCGACCAGCGCGGCGGTGAAGGTCAACCGGCGGACGAACGCCCCGAGGGCGACCAGTACGCCGGTGGCCAGCAGCGCCCCACCGGCGGCCCGGATCTCACTGAGCAGGCTGGGGTTGCCGCCGAACTCGATGTCGTTGCCGGCGTGGAACGCCTCCGGGGCGGCCAGGACCGCACCGCCGATGCCGACCACGACCAGACCTGCGACGGCGAGGATCACCGCCTGCGTACGGCTACGCGGCACCGCCCCGGCCCGGCCGGCGGCGGCGGCGGTCACTGCTGCCACGCCCCGACGGCGGCGGCCTGCCGGCAGAAGTCGGCGAAGTCACGGGGCGGGCGGCCCAGTGCCCGCTCGACGCCGTCGCCGAGTGCGGCGTTGCGCCCGTCGAACACCTCGGTGCACAGGTCGGTGAGCAGTCGCGCGTAGTCCGGCCCGACCTCGGCGACCAGGCCGAGGTGGAACTGTTCGGCGGTGACCGGCAGGTAGGTCACGGCGCGTCCGGCAGCGTCGGCGATCTCCGCCGCCGCCTGCGCGAAGGTCAGCAGCCGTGGCCCGGTGACGTCGTAGGCCCGCCCGGTGAGCCGGTCGTCGGTGAGCAACGCGACGGCGACGTCGGCCACGTCGTCCAGGTCGACGAACGGCTCGGCCACGCCGCCGGCCGGCATCGCGATCGTGCCGGTCAGGACCGGGCCGAGCAGGCTGCCTTCGGTGAAGTTCTGGTTGAACCAGCTGGCGCGGACGATGCCGTAGGTCAGACCGGAGTCGGCGACGATCGCCTCGCAGCGCTGGGCGTTGGTCTCGCCACGGCCGGAGAGCAGCACGAGTTTGCGTACCCCGGCGTCGCGGGCGGCGGCGGTGAACTTCTCGACCAGGGCCGGGGCCTCGGGCGCGGCGAGGTCCGGGTGGTAGCACAGGTAGACCGAGTCCACCCCGTCCAGCGCGGGCGACCAGCTCGCCGGGTCCTCCCAGCGCAACGGCTGGGCGCTGCTGCGGCTGGCCCGGATCACCGGGTGGCCGAGTGCGGCGAGCCGGTCGGCGACCCGCCGGCCGGTCTTGCCGGTCGCCGCGGTGACGAGCACTGACGGTCGTGACATGAGGAACTCCCGTTTCGGGTCGGCGCGGCCCACCGGGGAACAGGAGGCCGCTTGTCGTGTCACCAGCCTGCCGTGGCTGCCGTGGCCGGACAATGATTGTGCTGCCGGCATTATTTGCCGATCGTCCAGAGCAGTGGACGATCGGCACAACACCAAGGATGCTGGGCAGGTGTGGACGACACCCAGTTGCGTGGTCCCGCCGGTCAGCGACCCGCTCGGCGAGACGCTGCACATGTTCCGACTGACCGGCACCCTCTACTGCCGGGCCGAGTTGACCGCGCCGTGGGGGGTCGACGTGCCGGAGCTGCCCGGCTGCATGACCCTGCAGGTGGTCACCGCCGGCCGGTACTGGTTGGAGGTGGCCGGGGCCGAGCCGTACCTGATCGGGCCGGGCAGCTTGACGCTGATCCCGCACGGCGTACCGCACCGCTTCCGTAGCGCCCCCGCGACCCCGACGCTGCCGCTGTTCGACATTCCGGTGCAGCAGCTCAGCGACCGGTACGAGATCATGCGCCACGGCGGCGGCGGGGAGCTCACCCAGGTGACGTACGCGGTGCTGCGCCCGGACCACGTCGCCGCCCGCCGGTTGATCGCGCAGCTGCCGGCGGTGCTGCACCTGGACCGGTTCGACGACGACGAGTCGGGCTGGCTGCACAGCACGCTGCGGCTGGTCGCCCGGGAGGCGCAGGCGCTGCGGCCGGGCGGCGAGACGATGCTGACCCGCCTGGCCGACGTACTGGTGATCCAGGCCATCCGGTCCTGGTTGGACGCCGCGCCGGAGGCCCGGCAGGGCTGGCTGGCCGCACTGCGCGACGACCAGATCGGCCGGGCGTTGACCGCGCTGCACCGGGCCCCGGAGCGGGGCTGGACCGTCGACGCCCTGGCACGGCAGGTGGACATGTCCCGGTCGGCGTTCGCAGCCCGCTTCACCGACCTCGTCGGCGAGCCGGTGATCCGCTACCTGGCGACCTGGCGGCTGCAGCTGGCCCACGACCACCTGCAACGCAGCGACGATCCGCTGCCCGTGGTCGCCCGCCGGTTCGGCTACCAGTCGGAGGCGGCGTTCTGTCGGGCCTTCAAACGGGCGTACGGGGTGCCACCGGGTCAGGTCCGACGACGAACCGGCACACTGGGCGGATGGCACTCCTACGGGTCGACTTCTTCTCCGACGTCCTGGAGCAGGGCACCTCGATGACCGTTCTGCTGCCGCAGCAGAGCAGGACCAGGATCGGTGCCCCCGCGCGCGGCGGCGACAGCGCCGCACCGGTGCTCTACCTGCTGCACGGGCTGACCGACGACGCCACCGCCTGGACCCGCTACAGCTCCATCGAGCGCTACGCCGAGGAGCGGGGGCTCGCCGTGGTGATGCCTCAGGTCAACCGCAGCATGTACGCCGACGAGGCGCACGGCGCACCGTTCTGGACCTTCCTCTCCACCGAGCTGCCGGCGGTGGTCGAGGGGTTCTTCCGGGTTTCCCGGCGGCGCGAGGACACCTTCGTCGCCGGCCTTTCCATGGGCGGGTACGGTGCGCTGCGCTGGGCGCTGCGCCGGCCCGAGCGGTTCGCGGCGGCGGCCAGCCTCTCCGGCGTACTCGATGTCGGCGCCCGTCAGCACGGCCCGCCGGTGTCGGCGACCGACCCGCTGATGCACCGGGTCTTCGGCGACCGGGAGGTCACCGGCAGCGACGACGACCTGTTCACCGTCCTCGACCGGGCCGACCCGGCGACGCTGCCTCGGCTCTGGGTCGGCTGCGGCACCGAGGACGAGTTGTATCCGGACAACGTACGGTTCCGCGACGCCTGCGCGGACCGGGGTGTCGGAGTCACCATCGACTTCGGACCGGGCGACCACCTGTGGAGCTACTGGGACGCCAAGATCCGCGACGTGATCGCCTGGTTGCCGCTGTGACCGACCCGGGTGCGGGTGGCGACCCTGCTGCGGGCCAGCCGGCGGCAGGCGACGACCCGGCGACGACGGTGGCCGGCTCGTTGGCGGACCGGCTCGCCACGGTGACCTTCACCGACCTGACCACCGACCAGGTCACCGCCCTGCTCGTCGACGCCGTCGCCGACTGGGGTGCCCGGCAGGGCTGGCGGGTGTACCGCCGCGCGGCCAGTGTCCTGCCGCTGCCGCCACCGATGGCCGACAGGCACTCGGTCGTCGACGTCGCCTGCGCCCGGCCCGGTGGCGCTCCGGTCGTGGTCGAGATCGACCACACCGATCGGCGCCGTACGGTGGAGAAGCTGCTCGCCGAGGCCGCCGCCGGCCGCGTCGCGATCTGGGTCCGCTGGGGCACCCGCAGCTTCACCGCCCCACCTGACCCGGTCCATCTGGTCACCCTCGCGGTCACCGCGCGCACCGCCACCGACCGGGGCGTACGGCTGTTCAGCCGGCAGCCGACCCGCCAGCTCGCGCCGCCGCCGCACCGGGCCGGCCCGGTCGCCGCCGGCCCGCCGGAGTCCCTTTTCGACCCGGCGGGCGCGGCGCACACCCCGGGCTGACGCCCGGTCGAGCCGGACGCACCGCTGCGGGTACCGGAGTCATCCCCGTTGTCCACGTGGTTACGTGAACCGGCCCCGGCCCCACAGACCGGGCTGCGGAGGGCGGCACGGTGGCACACGCCTCCGGCTCAGGAGCGGATCACGTCGGATCACGCCGGGAACCAGTGTCAACCGCCGGTGCCCGGCTGCGAAACTCAGCACACATGACAAAATCTGCCGCTGGTGTCACGAAGTGGACAAGGTGACGTTCCTTGGAAGGGCGGTGACATCTGGTGTCCGTGACGGAGATCAAGTCCGAACTGCGCGCACTGCGGGCCGGCCGAGGGGTGTCCGCCGCCAACCTGTCCGGCCGGATCGGCGACCACCTGCGGGCGCTCTGCGGCACCGGTGGAGCCGGCCGGGCCGACGACCCTGCCCAGTTGCGCGAACGGGTGGTGGCCGAGCTCAACGGTCAGGCCCGGCAGTTGCCCGACGACATGGCGCTCGCCGCCCGGGTCGCCCTCGGGCTGCACCCGCAGGCCCAGGAGACCCATTTCCGGGGCCGGGTCGCCTGGCTGGCCCGGCAGCTGGGTCGCGAGGACCGGACCGCACTGCGCCGGATCAACGAGGCGGAGGTACTGCTGGCCGAGGCTATCGGCCGGGAGCTGGGCCGACGCAGCGCACAACCGGCCGGCGCGGGCTGGCACGTCGACCGGCTGCGGGTACTGGTGCGACTGGACACCCCGACGATGGAGGCGTACGAGGAACGCCGGATCGTGGCCGACCACGACGGTCTCGACCAGATCACCCTCGGCATGTCGCTGCCCTGCCCGCCAGGCAGCACCGGCCTCGACATCGAGGCCGGTGTCCACTGGGGCGGTCGGACGATCCGGCACGAGCGACCGCTGCCCCAGCGCTCACAACTGGTCGTCGGGCTGCCCCGGCCACTCGCCGCCGGTGAGTCGTGCGACTTCTGTGTGGTGACCCGGCTGGGCCCGAGCCAGGTCGCATACCCGCATTACGTCCTGACCGCGACACGACGGTGCCGACGCTTCGAACTGCGGGTGCGATTCGACCCTGACCGAATGCCCAGTTGGGTGCGGCGAGTGACCGGGGAGCCGGTGCGGTTGCTGGATTCACCGCAGCCCGGAAGGGAACTGATTCAGCCGGACGCGGTCAGTGAGGTGTACGCGGAGTTCGACGAGCCGGAGCTGTATCTCGCGTACGGCGTGCAGTGGTTTCCCACGGCCCGTCGGTAACGTTGACCGGGGCCCAGGAATGCTTCAGTCGGTCTCCATCGTGCATCACCTCCGCTGACATCGACCTGCGGAATCCAGGAACGTCATGGCCGGCCTCGGACAGCCAGCATGGACCGCCCGCACGGTGCGGGAGGCCAACGTTGACAGCAGTGTCCGACGGCGTGAACGGGTACCGAGTCGACAGGTCACCACCAGCGTGACGACTGGCGGCTGAGAATCGGTGGACCACTTCGGGGCCACCCGGTAAGTGGATTGGCGGGGACCGGGAACCTGGCTGCGCGGCCCAGCCGCGGCAGCGGGCGACTATCGAGCGAAACGACGTCGGATCGCTGGTCTGGTCATCGACAAATGCAGGCGCGAATGCGAAGGCTGAACATGTGGTCTGTCTCCCCGTGAGTTCGACGTAGGACAATCCTATCAACCGCCCGCCACCTCCGCCATCGAAAATACGACCCCCTGGCAATAGCCGATCCACAGTCGATCCAGGTGGACGAGGGTGACGCCGGACCGGGTCGACAATGGGTGCTAAGGTCGCCTCAGCGTCGCGTGTCGGTGGCAGTCCGTGTCAGACATGGAGGCGCCGGACCGAAGGGAGCACGACAATGATCACCGTCGTCCCTTCGCCCGTCACCCATGGGTGAGGGCGATTCGACGGGTACGGGCGCGGCGGCCAGGCTGGTGGCCTGGAGCCGGGAGCTGCGTACCACCCACGACAAGCTGCGCGACGCGCTGGCCGTGACCAGACAGGCGGTGGCCGCCGGCGAGCCGGTGGCACCGGCGACCAGGCAGTTGCTGCTGTACTGCCACGGCTTCTGCGCCGCGCTGACCGCCCACCACGAGGGCGAGGACCGCGAACTGTTCCCCGCCGTCGCCGCACAGCACCCCGAGTTGCGCGACACGCTCTACTACCTGCGGCAGGACCACTCGATGATCGCGCACCTGCTGGGCGGTCTGCAGGCGGCGGTGGACTCCTGCGCCACGCCCGCCGAGCTGGACCGGCACCTGGAGGGCCTGGCTGCCGTCATGGAGTCGCACTTCCGGTACGAGGAACGCCAGTTGCTGCCGATCCTGGAGACGCTGACGTTGGCGGCGGACCCCCGTACCGTCCTCGGGCCGCTGTGACCGCTGCGTTGTCCGCCGCTGCGTTGTCCGCCGCCGGCCCGGCCGCGCCTGATGGGCCGGGTACGCGGGCTACCGCGAGCGTGGGCCGGAGCGACGACGGGAGCTCAGCCGGCCACGGACGGCGCGCCGGGCGATCGGCCCCAACTCGTCGACGACGTCGGCGAGCACCGCCAACTGCTCCAACGTGGCCACAGCGGCATCGGCACCCGACCGGTCGATGCCGTCGTACAGCTCCAGGCCGATGAACCCGGCCGTGACCGCGCGGGCCAGCCCGGCCGGGTCCGCCAGCTCGGCCAGCGGCGACCCGGCCAGCACCCGGCACAGCACCTGCTCGATCTCGTCGGTCCACAACCGCAGCGCGGCGGCCGTCGGTGCGGCGAGCCGGTCGTCGACCTGCGCGCCGGCGAGCAGTTGGGCGAGCACGGCCAGGCTGCCGTTGCGACGCTCCTGCTCGTGCAGGTCACGACCGAGCTCCAGCAACTCCCGCAGCGACCGGACGGCCGCGAACCGGTCCCGGTAATGCGCGACCCGGGCGGCGGTGGCCGCCTGGCAGGCGGCGGCGAGCAGGTCGTCGAGCGTGCCGAAGTGGTAGAACACCAACGCCTGGTTGACTCCGGCGCAGGCGGCGACGGTGCGGGCGGACACCCCGGCGATGCCGTGCTGGCGGATCGCCTGCAATGCCCCGTCCATCAGGCGCTGCCTGGTGGCGCTGGCCGGGGCCCCGGCGCGCGTGCGGCGGCCGACCGGCCCGGGGTCGGGGCTCACCGGCCGGGGATCAGAGCTCATATGCGGGGATTCTCCCGCACCGGACGCACGGCAGCGGGTACCGGGGCCGTCCCCGTGTCCACGTACCGTGTCGTGAACCGGCCCCGGTACCCGAAGACCGGACCGAGGAAGCGGTTGGTCACCCGTACCTCGATCCGGAAGCAGTCGTCGGCGTCGTCCCACCACTCCCGCACCTCGGCCGCGCCGGACAGGGCGACCGGGAACCGGTGGCCGGCGTACCGCTGCTCGCCGGTGCGGATGGTCAGCGCGCCGCGCCGGTCGACCCGCAGATCCAGCAGCACCCCGTAGTGCTGATGGGTGCCCAGGTAGTCGACGATGGCCGACCGCTGCGGGCTGTAGACCATCGTCGCGTCGAATCGGCGACGCCGGTGTGGCGCGATGTCGAAGGACCGGACGAACGTCACGGTCTCCCGGCCGAAACTGTCGCGGTACGCGTAGTTCTCGATGCAGAACGGGACGTTGCTGCCCTGCTCGGGGAAGAGGATGTGGCGGGTCGCCCCGAGCCGCAGCAACGGCAGGGTGACCGCCGGGCCGTGCCAGATCCGGTCCATCACGCCGGTGCCGACGCAGCCGGTGGACTGCGCGCTGCTGATGCCGAAGCGGCGCTGCAGGTGGGGATGCAGCCGGTCGAAGTCGGCGCCGAGCGCCCGTTGGAAGATCGAGGTCACCGGGTTGCCTTCTGTTCGATGTGGACCGCCGGGGTTCGGCGATAGTGGCGTGGCCGGCACCGTCGGGCCGCCGGGGTGCCGGGCAGTGGCGGTGCGAGCACGGCCAGCGGTACGGCCAGCAGCGCGAGCCGCTGGTCGAGCGCGACGGCGACGGCCACCAGGGCCAGCCGGCCGGCGGCCTCGGCCAGTGCCTGGTCGCGGCTGCGCTCCGGCGGTACGCCGCGCTCCAGCCACAGGCGTAGCCGGTCGAACGACCAGGCGGTGGCCCAGCCGAAGACGGGACGGAAGATCCGGTCGGCGACCGGTCCGCAGCGGCCCCACCCGGGGGTGTAGTCGTAGCCGGTCCAGAACCGTACGCCGTCGGCGGTCGGCTGGTAGCGCCAGAAGCCGTGGCCGGAGCGGATCAGCGACAGCCGGTGGTCGCAGGCGAACCGCAGCACGGAGGTGGCGGAGCCGTCCGGTCGACGACGTTCGCCTGCGGACTGTCCGGTGCCGGTGATCGTCAGGCCGGGCAGCAGCCGGGTGGCGTACCGGAACCGTTCGTGCGGACCGTACGGCTCGATCCGGGTGAAGCGCAGGTCCCACCGGCTGTGCCGGGCCGGGTCCTGGGTGTGCTGCCACACCCGTTCGATCGGCGCGCGGATCAGCGTCTCGATGTACAGCACCAGTGATCGCCCCCAATTTGAGCAGTCGCTCAAAACAGAGGCTAGCACCAGGTTGAGCAGTCGCTCAAGATTGACGGACGGCGGCACCGCCATAACACGGGGTACCTCTCCCCAATGTTAGTTCTTGTGGCCTTCCGGCTGGGATGGGAGCCTTTGGGGCACGAGATCGAGGGAGATGGATAGTCAAAGTTGTCCATCCCTCTCCAGGCACGCCGACCGGCGTACCGCACCCCTCTCCAGGCACGCCGACCGGCGTACCGCACGCACCCCCACACCACAGGAGGCGCACGTGCCAGCCATCAGCACCCCCGTCAAGCGCGCCGCGGCCACCCTCGCCGCCCCGCTGCTGCTCGTCGGAATGGCCCTCTGGCCGTCGGCGGCCCAGGCCGCACCCGTACCACTGTTCGCCGCCGGGGCGGACACCGCCGCCGAGATCAGCGCCGAACTCGGCGACCGCTCAGCCGGGGCGTACCTCGACGAGGCCACCGGTCGGATGGTCGTCACCGTCACCGACGCCACCGCCGCCCGGGCCGCCCGCCAGGCCGGCGCCGTCGCCAGGACCGTCACCTACAGCAGCGCCGACCTCGAAGCGGTGACCGCCCGGATCGAACGGGCCGCCGCCTTCGTCGGCACCGCCCGCGCCATCGACCTGGCCGCCAACCAGGTCGTGGTCACCGTGGACAGCACCGTCACCGGCCACCGGCTGGCCCTGGTCGAAGCGGCGGTCGCCGCCGCCGGCGACGCCGCCCGGCTGGAACACACCGACGGCGAGTTCAGCCTGATGATCGCCGGCGGCGAGGCCATCTACGGCAGCAACGGCTCCCGGTGCTCCCTCGGCTTCAACGTCCGCACCTCCACGGCCAACTACTTCGTCACCGCCGGGCACTGCACCGCCAGCGCCGCCACCTGGTACGCCAACTCCAGCCGCAGCACCGTGCTCGGCAGCCGGGTGGTCTCCAGCTTCCCCGGCAACGACTACGGCATCGTGCAGTACACCAACAACAGCATCGCCCGCCCCGGCGCGGTCTACCTCTACCCCGGCAGCCAGTCGATCACCTCGGTCGGCAACGCGTACGTCGGCCAGTCGGTCCGCCGCAGCGGCAGCACTACCGGAGTCCGCTCCGGCTCGGTCACCGGCGTCAACGCCTCGGTCACCTACCCCCAGGGCACCGTCCGGGGCCTGATCCGGACCAACGTCTGCGCCCAGCCCGGTGACAGTGGCGGTGCGTTGTTCGCCGGCACCGTCGCGCTCGGCATGACCTCCGGCGGCAGCGGAAACTGCACCACCGGCGGTACGACGTACTTCGCCCCGCTCAACGCGGTCTTCGCGGCGTACCCGACGCTGCGGCTGGTCTGACCGCCGGCACCAACACCGTGCCGGGCCGTCCAGGGTCGACACCCCTGGGCGGCCCGGCCGGGCGGCGGCCTCGAACGCCGGACCGGCGTACCCTCGATCGATGGTCCGCCATCTTCTGGTCCCCGGCCGAGGGTTCCCCCGCCCCGAACACTGGCTCAACCGGTGGGCGGCGGCCAACCCCGGCTACCGGTGGGCACCGCCGCCGCCCGGACCGCCGTACGTGCTGGCCGAGCGGCTCGCCGCACTGCACGCGGCGATCACCGCCAGCGACGAACCGGCGGTGCTCATCGCACACAGCGCCGGCTGCCTGACCGTGGTGCACTGGGCGGCGCGCCACCACGGCCCGGTGGCCGCCGCCCTGCTGGTCACCCCGCCGTATCTGGACCCGGGGTGGCGGCCCGGCCCGGACGACCCGACCGACCTGTACGCCGACGCGGTCCCCCGGCAGCGACTGCCGTTTCGCACCGTCCTGGTCGCCAGCCGCACCGACCCGTACACGACGGTCGAGGAGTTCGCGCGCTACGCCGCCGACTGGGGCGCCGAACTGTACGACGCCGGCGACGCCGGGCACATCGAGACCGCCAGCGGCTACGGCCCCTGGCCGGCCGGCGAACGACTGGTCGCCGCGCTGACCGACGGCGCGCCGATCAGTCGGCCGGCGCCCACGGACTGACCGCGACCCGACCGGTGGTGCCGATGTCGAGACCGCCGTCGGGCTCCAGCACCTGCGCCGGTACGCCGACTCCCGGCGCCACGCGCAGGAAGGTGCCGTGCATCGGCGGCACCCGTACGTCGTCGACGGTGTTGCGCCAGACCAGCGCCGCCGCCGCCCGCTGGCCGGGCAGCACCGTGACCGGCTGCGGGCTGCGGGCCAGGCTCTCGACCCGGGCGATCACCTCGGCACCTTCGACGACCTCGACCGCGAGCGGTTGCCGCTGTTCGTCGAGCACCACGATCTCCGGGAAGCCGTCGACGTGCACCGGCTCGTCGGCGCAGTTGACCAGCCAGATCGACAGCACCCGCAGCCCCATCGCGGCGTTCACCTCGCCCAGGCTCAGCAGCGCCCCGGAGGCCGGGCAGTCAGGGGACGGCTCCACCGACGGCAGCGGGGTCGGCGAGGGGGTCGGTGTCCAGTCGTGGTCCGGCGGCTGCGGCCCGGGTTGCGGCAACTGCCCGGCGCAGGCACCGAGCAGCGTCAACGTCAGCAGCGCCGCGATCCACGGATGCCTCACCGGTCGCCCGCCGCGTCGGGGCCGGCAGCGCCGCTGTCCCCGTCGTCGTCCTCCCCGTGCCCGTCGTCGTCCTCGTCGTCGTCGAACGGTTCGTCGATCCACCGCCACCACGCCTGGTCGCCGTCGATGTGCAGCAGGAACTCCGGCACCGCCACCCCGTCCGGGTCGATCAGCACGACCGCCGCCCGCACCTGCTGGTACGCCCGATCCCAGGCACCGTCGTCCGGGCCGTCCTCGACCACTCGCAGCGCCCGCAGCTCCGCGTCGAAGATCGGCCGCAACGGCGCGAACGCCCCGGTGGGCCGGACGGTGGCGTACAGCCAGGGGAAGTCCCCGTCGGTGACCGCCAGGTCGGCCAGCAGCACACCGGCATGGTCCCGCAACGTCCAGCTCGCCCCTGCACCCACGCCTCGCGTCCTCTCCATCGACCGCCGTCGCGCGGCACGTCCACCGCCGTCGCGCGGCACGTCCACCGCCGTCGCGCGGCACGTCCACCGCCGTCGGCACCGTAGTACGGTGCCGCACCTCGTACGCCGGCCGCGTACACCCGGCACGTAGGTCCGCAGGTCCGGGCCGTGAGGTGCCGTTCGACCCTGCCGGCCGGCGGGCCCCGGCGGCGACGATGGTGGCATGACAGCGCAGGTGAAACACCGACGTCCCGAGGCCAAGTGCCCGATCCGGCCGGGCGAACCCTGCACGCTCTGCCTGCCCGGCGCCACCGGGCCGGCCGACTGCGGGCTGGTCTACCTGGTGATGAGCGACGACGAGCTGCGCGCCGGGCTGCACGAGTCCCGGCGGGTCGCGGCATAGCCGCCGCCCGCCGTCAGCCGGCGGTACCGAGCAGGCGGGTCGGCAGTGGCCGCTGGACGGCCGTCCCGGCCTGCGGGCCCGGCTCGACCCGGTAGGCCCCGGCACCGGGCAGGCAGCTGACCGCTTCGGCCAGTTCGGTGTCGACGTAGTGCAGGCCGACCCCGTCGTCGGTGGCGTACCCGGCCGGCAGTCGGCCGGCGGCCACGCACTCCAGGTAGCGGGCCCGGCGTGGCTGCTCGGCCAGGTCGTGGTGCACCCCGTTGCTGTACGGCAGCATCGCCAGCAGGTCGGTCACCGGGTCGAGCCGGTCGGAGAACGAGTCGGTCAGCCCGCCGACGTGCCAGCAGAGGCTGCCCGCGCTGCCGCCGCCGAGTACCACCCCGGCGTCCCAGCATTCCCGCAGGATCTCGTCGACCCGGTGCGCCCGCCACACCGCCAACATGTTGACCACGCTGCCACCGCCGACCCAGATCAGGTGCTGGTCATGCAGGAACGCCCGGATGTCGTCGACGTTCGGCCGGGGGAACAGTTGCAGGTGCGACGCGACGGCGTGATCGGCGTCGGCGAGGGCTGCGTAGAAGGACTCGATCGTCTGCGGGTCGTCGCCGACGGCGGTCGGGACCAGGCAGACCTTGGCGACCGGAACCCCGGTCAGCGAGATGGCGTGCTCCAACAGGGCGCTCCGTCGGGGTACG
Source organism: Solwaraspora sp. WMMA2101 (assembly GCF_049179175.1). Lineage (NCBI taxonomy): Bacteria > Bacillati > Actinomycetota > Actinomycetes > Micromonosporales > Micromonosporaceae > Solwaraspora > Solwaraspora sp. WMMA2101. Next base: position 2,161,810 of record NZ_JBMHMA010000006.1, read on the forward strand.
CGATATCCCGGTGGCGGGTGCAGAATCCCGGAGACGGCGAAGATCTGACGCGGCGGGGCCATCCGTCCATGATGCACGGGTGTGGCAGCCCACCGGGGTGGCCGGCCGGGCCCGGCACGCGGCGCAGGGCGGGCCCGGCACCGTCGCCGGCCCGCTGAGCTGCCATCTACTACCGGCGGTAGGCTTGACCGGTGACGCGACTCGGCGACCTCGAACGCGCGGTGATGGACGTGCTGTGGGACCGCGACCCGGCGGCCGGGCCGGCCACCGTACGGGACGTCGCCGAGGCCCTGCAGGAGCGTGACCTGGCCTACACGACGGTGATGACCGTCCTGGACCGGCTCGCCGGCAAGGGCATGGTCAGCCGGGAACGGGCCGGTCGGGCCTGGCAGTACCAGCCGGCGGCGAGCCGGGAGGCGCACATCGCGCAGCTCATGCTCGACGCCCTCGACCTGGCCGGCAGCCGCGACGCGGCCCTGGTCCGCTTCGCCAGGTCGGTGACCGGCACCGAAGCCGAGGTGCTCCGGGCCGCCCTCACCGACCAGGCGCAGGCGGCCGAGCGGCAGGGCTGAGCCGACCATGGCGTACGCCGTGCACTTCGCCGCCGTGATCATCGCCTGCTACCTGGCCGCGCAGGCGCTCACCCGGTCGACGTGGTGCGGTCCCGGCTGGACGTGGCGCAGCCCCCGGGTGGCGATCCTCTGCTGGCAGGCGCTCGGCCTCGCGGTCGGGCTCGCCGCGATCGGGCTGCCGTTGGCGGTCGGTCTCGCGCCGTACGGCACCGGCCCCGGCCGGGCTGCCGGACTCTTCGCAGGCGACCTCGCCACCGCCGTCGCCCACCTCGTAGGGGGCCACGGCTGGCCGACCGGGGCCTTCCCGGTCGGGCAGGGCCCGCTGCGGCTGGCGCTGGTCGGTGCCGCCGGCGCGATCGCCGTCGTACTGCTCGGCTCCACCGTGCGCAGCCTGCTGGCCGCCGTACGGGCGCAGCGGCGGCACCGCGACCTGCTCGCCCTGGTCGGGCGCGCCGACCCGGCCGCGCCCGGGGCCCTGGTGCTGGACCACCCGAGCGCCGCCGCCTACTGCCTTCCGGGGGTACGCCCGACCGTGGTCGTCAGCGCCGGCGCGCTCGACCTGCTCGGTCCGGGTGAACTCGCCGCCGTCCTCAGCCACGAGCGGGCGCACGCCGACGAACGGCACGACCTGGTGCTGCTGCCGTTCACCGCGTTGTGCCGGGCGTTGCCCCGGCTGCGGTGGTTGCGGGCGGCGCACGACGCGGTCGCGCTGCTGGTCGAGATGCGTGCCGACGACAAGGCCCGCCGCCAGCACACCGACGCACCGCTCGCCGCCGCGCTGCGCCGGTTCGCCGCCACGACGGACCGGATCACCCCGGCCGGTGTACTCGCGGTCGCCGACCGGGATCTCGACGCCCGGGTGCAGCGGTTGCTGGGCGACGCTCCGGCACCCCGGCTGCGGCCGGCGGCGGCCAGCCTGCTCGCCGCCGCGCTGCTGCTGATGCCGGTCTCGCTGTACCTGGCCGGTTGACGTCGATGACGAGCCCTGCGGCTCCCGCCACCGCAGCCGGCGGTTCGCCACGCCGCCGCCCGTTCGACCCCCGGCTGCTGCGTCAGGTGCCGGCTGCCCGGCTGCCGTTGGCGGCGCTCGGCCTGCTCGGGGTGCTCGCCGCGGTGTTGATCATCGCCCAGGCGACGACGCTCGCCACGGTGCTGGCCGCTGCAGCCCAGGGTGAACTCGACCGGGCCGCCCTCGGCGGGTTCCTCGCCAGCGTCGCCGGCCGGGCCGCGCTGGGCTGGGCGCAGGGCGTCCTGGCCGCCAGCGCCGCCGCCACGGTCACCGCGCAGCTGCGGGTCGACCTGTTCACGGCGATCCACCGGCGCGGGCCGGCCTGGGTGTCCGAGCAGCGGGCCGGCCAGCTCGCCACCCTGACCGGCCGGGGTCTGGACGCCCTCGACGGCTATTTCACCGGGTACCTGCCGCAACTGGTGCTGAGCGTGACCGTGCCGGTCGCCGTACTGGCCCGGCTGGTCTTCGCCGACTGGAGTTCCGCGCTGATCGTCGCGGTCACCCTGCCGCTGATCCCGATCTTCGGCGCGTTGCTCGGTTGGCACGCCCAGGCGGCGACCGAACGGCAGTGGCGGCGGCTGACCCAGCTCGGCGGCCACTTCCTGGACATGGTGGCCGGCCTGGCGACGCTGCGGGCCTTCGGCCGCGAGCGGGACCAGGCCGAGGTGGTACGCCGGATGGCCGACCGGCACCGGGTCGCCACCATGACCACGCTGCGGGTGGCCTTCCTCTCCGCCCTGGTGCTGGAGCTGGTCGCCACCCTCGCTGTGGCGTTGGTGGCCGTCCCGGTCGGGCTCCGGCTGCTCACCGGCGGAATGGCGTTGTCCACCGCGCTGCTGGTGCTGCTGCTCACTCCGGAGGCGTACCTGCCGCTGCGGGCGGCGGGCAGCAAGTTCCACGCCAGCATGGAAGGCCTGACCGTCCTCGACGAGGCACTGACCCTCATCGCCGACGCCGACGCCGACGCCGGCACCAGTGCCGACCGGGCCGGGGCCGCGACTGTCGACCAGGTCGGGGACGCGACTGTCGACCAGGTCGGGGCGGCGGCACGGGCCGTCGTCCGGTCGGCCCCGGCCGAGATCCGGTTCGAGGCGGTCACCGTCGCCTATCGACGCACCACCGCGCTGCACGACGTCGACCTGACGATCCGGGCCGGCGAGCGGATCGCCGTCGTCGGGCCCAGTGGTGCCGGCAAGAGCACCCTGCTGCATCTGCTGCTCGGCTTCGTCGCCCCGACGTCCGGGCGGATCACCGTCGACGGGGTCGACCTGACCGAGCTCGACATCGACCAGTGGCGCCGACAGCTCGCCTGGGTGCCGCAGCACGCCCACCTGTTCGCCGCGTCAGTGGCCGACAACATCCGGCTCGGCTCACCCGACGCGCCACCGGCGCAGGTGACCGCCGCCGTACAGGCCGCCGCGCTGACCGACGTCGTGGCCGCACTGCCGGACGGCCTCGACACCCGGCTCGGTGAACGCGGCCATGGCCTGTCCAGTGGGCAGCGGCAACGGGTCGCACTGGCTCGGGCCTTCCTCCGGGATTCGCCGGTGGTGCTGCTCGACGAACCGACCGCCCGGCTGGACGGGGAGTCCGAAGCCGCAGTGCTGGCCGGCTCCCGGCAACTGATCGCCGGGCGGACCGCGCTGATCGTCGCGCACCGCCCGGCCCTGATCGACGGTGTCGACCGGGTCGTCCGGCTGGACGCCGGCCGCGTCAGCGCCCGGCACCTCAGCGGAGCGGCCTCGTGACCGCCGGGCCACACCGCGACGCGGCCACCGGGCCACACCGCGACGCGGCCGCCGGAGCACGCCGTGACCGGCCGCCGGAGCTGACCGTGCTGGCCCTGGCCCGGCCGTACCTGGGTCGGCTGGTCGGCGCCGGGCTGCTCGCGGCGGCGACCGAGATCGCCGCGTTGGCGCTGATGGCGACGGCGGTGTGGCTGCTGATCACCGCGGCCGGCCAGCCGCCGCTGGACACCGTCACCGTGGCGATCGTCGCGGTACGGGCGTTCGCGATCGGCCGGGGCGTGCTGCGCTACACCGAGCGTCTGGCCGGGCACGACGCCACCCTGCGGGTCGTCACCGAGGTACGGTTCCGGATCTTCCGCGCGCTGGCCGCCCGCCGGCAGACGGCCACCGACCGCTCCGGCGACGCGCTCAGCCGGCTGGTGTCCGACGTCGAGGCCGTGCAGGACCTGCTGCTGCGGGTGCTGGTGCCCGGGGCAGCCGCCGCTGGCGTGGCGGTGCTCGCGGTGGCGGGTACGGCCGTGGTCGACCCGGCCGCCGCGCTGGTGCTCGCCGCCGGGCTGGCGGTGGCCGGTATCGGGCTGCCAGCGGTCGCCACGCTGCTCACCCGGCGCACCGCCGACCGGGTGGCACCGTTGCGGGGGCACCTCGCCGCCGACAGCACCGACCTGACGTACGGCGCGGCCGACCTGGCCGCGTTCGGTGGCACCGCCGCCGCGCTGGACCGGACCGCGCGCCGGGTCCGGGAGCTCGCCGGCCTGCAACGGCGGCTGGCCGTCACCGGCTGGGCGGTCGACGGTGTCGGGGTGCTCGTCGCCGGGGCGACCGCCGCCACGGTCACCGTCGTCGCGGTGCGCGACGGCGTGGCCGGGGTGCTGGTCGGCGTACTCGCCGTCGGGACGTTGACGGCCGTCGAGATGTGCCTGGCGCTGGTCGCGGCGGCCCGCCAGTGGGCGCAGCTGCGCGGCGGGCTGCGACGGGTGGCCGAGCTGGTCGGCGAGCCGGTCGACAGTGCCGGTGGCGGGCAGTCCGACGGCGACGGTGACCGGCCGGCCCCGGCGGCGGGCGTGGCGGTCGCCCTCGACGGCGTGTCGGTGCGCTACCGCGCCGGCACCGTACCGGCGCTGGACCGGCTCGACCTGCGATTGCCGCCGGGGCGGCGGGTCGCCGTGGTGGGGCCGAGCGGCGCCGGCAAGAGCACCCTGCTCGGCGTACTCACCGGGGCGGTCGACCCGCACGAGGGGCGGATCACCGTCGACGGCACCCACCTGGCCGACGTACCGGCCGGGCGGCGGCACCGGCTGGTCGGCGGGCTGCTCGCCGAGGCGTACGTGTTCAACGCCACAGTTCGCGACAACCTGCTGCTGGCCCGACCGACGGCGACCGAGTCCGAGCTCGCCGCCGCCTGCGCGGCGGCCGGCCTGCTCGACTGGGTCCGGGAGCAGCCGGACGGGTGGCGGACGATGGTCGGCGCGGTCGGCAGCCAGCTCTCCGGCGGTCAGCGGCAGCGACTCGCGCTGGCCAGGGCGTTGCTGGTCGATCCGGCGGTGCTGGTCCTCGACGAACCCACCGAGGGTCTCGACCCGGCCATGGCCGACGCCGTGCTGGCCGATGTGCTGGCCGCCGCCGCCGGGCGGACCGTCGTCCTGGTGACCCACCGGCTGGCCGGACTGGAATCGATGGATGAGATCCTGGTGTTGGCGGCTGGTCGGATCGCGCAGCGCGGCAGCCACGCCGGGCTGGTCGACCGGCCCGGCTGGTACCGGGAACAGTGGATCATGCAGCAGACCGCCGAACGTGGCTACCTGACGGCGACCAACTGACGGCGGGGCGGGGTGCGGGCACGCCATCCGGCGGGCTTCCCACTAGGGTGTGCGCAGAGTCACCCACCCGACAGTCCGGGTTCGGGCGCCGTCACCGGAACACAAACGGAGGTCAGCGTGGCCAAGTCGCCGAACCAGCCCGATGCCGACCGGCTCGCCGCCGGATCAGTCGAACCGGGCGCTGCCGATCCTGGGCCCGCCGACGACCTCGGACCCACCGACGACCTGGAATCCGCGACGGACGACACGCTCGACGACGCCGAGGACGCTCCGGTCGTGACGGCCACCGGCGACCGGTCGCTGTGGGCCGATGTCCGGATCGACCCGGTGGAGATCGCGCTGCCGGCCGGTGTCGGGCTCACCCTGCGGGCCTACCGCCCGGCCACCCTGCTGACCCCCACCGACATCTCCGAACGCGAAGAGGACGACCCGTTCGCGGCCCGTCGACGGGCCGCCGAGGCCGAGGACGACGACGACGAGACCGTCGTGATCCTCGACGAGGAGTTCGCCGCCGAACTGGCCGAGGAGGAAGCCGCCGAGCAGGAACGCGCCCGTGGCGAGCGACGCGGGTCCGGGACCGACGCGGCGAGCGACGAGGCCGACGACGACCCGGCCGACGACGACGCCGACCTTGGCGAGGACGTACCGGTCTTCCTCAGCCAGCGCGGCAAGCTGCTGCTGTTCAAGACCCCGCAGGCGCTGGTCAGCTTCGTCCGCTCCGGCGCACCCCACGACCTCGCCCAGTTGGACACCTGGACCGAGCTGGTCGACCGCCTGGAGCCGGCGGACGTCGCAGCGCTGCCCGAGGACACTTACGAGCTCGATCTCGTGGTGGAGAACCTGCGGGGCGGGCACGACACCTGGGACGCGGCGCTGCTGATCCAGTCCGGCGAGGTGGCCAGGGACCTGGCGTACGCGCTGCGGATGCCGTCAGTGCTCGACATGCTCTCGGCCGGATCCAGCCTGGACGATCTTGACGAGGCGTTAAGGTCGACGGTTGACGGCGGCATCGGGGGCTTCATGGCGCGCCGGCGACTGAAGAAAATCGGGGCACAAACCGCAAGTCTCGGTTGGCGCACGATTATCGGCAAGATCTCTGCCGCTACGGACTGGCGCGACTGACCCCTCACCAGGGAGCATCAGTCCTTGGCACATGGCAGGTGTCCGGGAGGAGGACGGCGCGGTGGCGCTCGTGCGGGTGTACTGCGGTCTGGTATCGGCGGACCGGTCTGTCCGGTCGGCTCCGGCCTGGCCGGCCCTGACCGCTGCCGTCGTCGACGATGCCGGCCGGCTGCTCGACATCTGCGACATCGGCGACGATCCTGCCGGCTACGCCCGGCTCAGCGGACTGCTGATCGAGCGGGCCAGCGGGCCCGGCGGGGCGGCGATCGCCGCCGACAGTGACGACCACCTGGTGACCTCGTTGCTGACCGCCGCCGGCCGACCACTTGCTGTCGCCGACGACGATGCCGCCGACGACTACGCCGAGCGGTTCGCCGACGACGAGTCACTCGACGAGATGTCCGCGCCACCCGCCCAGCGGCTCGCTGTCGGGCTCGCCCGGGCCCTGCAGGCCGGAGCGATCAACGCCGTCCCGTTGCCGGTCTCCCGCGACCTCGTCGCCTATCAGCCGGTGCTGGCCGCACACGCCGCCCTGGCCAACGGTCGCCAGGCCGCCGCGGTCGCGCTACGCGAGGTGCTACGGGAGCTGTATCCGGCAGCCCTGCGCGCCTACCCGGACCCCGCCGAGCCGGTCGCCCTCGCGGTGCTCGACGCACTGCCGGAGCCCGGCATGCTCAGCGGCACCAGTTCCCGCAACCGGGAGCTGTCCGTCGCCGCCGACGCGGTCGCCGCGCATCTGGCCGCCGACGGCGTGGCCGACAGCGCCACCATCGACGCCGCTGTCACCGCGCTGCGGGTCGCGATCGTCGAATCACCTCGCCGTACGGCCGTCAACAAGGCGCTCACCTCCGCGACCGCCGAGACCGTCCGGCACGCCGTGGCCGCCGTACGGTCCTGCGACGCCGCCGCCGACGCGCTGATCGCCACGCTGGCCGCCCGGGTCACCGACCCCACGCCGCTCAGTGCCCGGCGGACGGTCCGGCGGGCCGCCGACCAGCCGGCCACTCCCAACCTGCACGCGGTGCCCGGCTCCGGCGAGGCCGGCCCGGCCAGCCGTACCCCCGCCGGTGGCCGGCGGGCCCGGCCCCAGCCGGTCGGCGCCTCCACCACCTCACCGCAGCCGATGACGACGCTGCCGGTCGCACCGGCTCCGGTCGCTCCGCCGCCGAGCGCGCCGGCACCGCTGACGCCGTTGGCCCCGGTCGGCCGCCGCGCGGCGGCCGACCCGGCCGCCGACCGACCGGTCTCCGCACCGCCCCCGCCGCCGGGGATGACCCCGATCTCCGCACAGCGCCCGGGCATCGCCCCGGTGGACGCCGGCGAGCCGTTCCGGGCGACGCTCACGACCGCCGCGATCAACGATGCCCGCGCCCAGCGACGGCCCACCCCGATCGTGCCGCGACCCAACACCCGTACCGGGGCCGGCCCGGCCGGGGGGCCGCCCAGCGCGGCGCCGATGTCCGCTCCCCCGGCGGGTACGACGCCGGTCTCCGGCAGCCCCGTCTCGGCCAGCCCGGTCTCGGCCAGCCCCGTCTCGGCCAGCCCGGTCTCGGCCAGCCCCGTCTCGGCCAGCCCGGTCTCCGGTACGCCGCTGTCCGGTATCCCGGCCTCCGGCCCGCCGCGGCCGCATTCGCCGTTGGCCGAACCACCGACCGGGGGGTTCTCGGCGACGGACTACAGCCTGCCGGTGCCGAACGGCCACCCGGACCATGGCACGCCGCGTACCCCGGGTTCCCGGTCCAACTGGCCGCTCGTCGGTCAGTCCAGCGAGCCGGATCAGCAGCACACGGCCTACCCGCGACCCGGTGACGGCAGCGGGCTGGGACTGCCCGACACCGGCAGCACCGGGCGGGTGAAGCCACCATGGCTGGCCGACGATCTCCCGCCGGAGCCGCCGATGCTGCGGCTGGTGGAGCCGGCGATGGCCGAGCGCCGACCGGACGACTACTCCCGCCCACCGGGCGGTCTGCCGGTGGATACCGCGCCGCTGCGCCTGGTCGACGGTCAGCAGCCCGACTACGGCCGCGGCCGCAGATCGGCCGTCGAGCCGCTCAGCGCTCCGCCGGTGGCCGATGAGGGCGACGGTGATCTACTGATCTTCGCCGCCGCGCGGTCGGCGTGGTTCGTCCGCCATCCCGAGGGCGACGGCGTGGACTTCTCCACTCCGATGGACACCGGCTGGCGCGCCGCCGAGCAGGCGGCCCGACCGGCGACCGGGACCGAGACGCATGCCGGTCTGCCCAAGCGGGTGCCCCAGGCGAACCTGGTGCCGGGGTCACCACTGCGCGACGAGCGCCCACTACGGATCGTCCGGGACGCCGCGAGCATCGCCGAGCACACGAACGGCTATTTCCGTGGCTGGCGGCGGGGGCAGGAGATCGGCGGGTACGCCGTCGGCGGTCGACCGGGTCGGGAAGCGGCCGGGGGCTGGGACTTCAGCCGCGACCAGAGTGGTCAGGGCGACGGCCGCGAGTTCGAGTACCGTCCGGCCGGCAACCGGTCCTGACCCGACCGGACAGCACCGCACAGCGCGCAGAAAACGGCCCCCCTTCACCCAAGGGGGGCCTTCTCGCCTGCCAACGGTCGTTGGGACACGGTCGTTGGACACGCGGTCGTTGGACACGCTGGCGGCCTACCGCACCGCGTCGCCGGCCGACGCGGACCGCTGTCGCTCGGCCTACCCTGGACGGTGAAACGCCGGTACCGGCGGCACCTGTCAGGTGCCGCCGGTGACGGTGGCGGAAGCTGCGACCGGAGACCGGTCAGGCTGGGGCGACAGCACGCTGACGACGCATGGTCAGCACGTACTCGACCAGCGAAATCAGCACGTGCTTCGTCGACTCGCGGTTCCGCGCGTCGCAGGGCACGACCGGTACGTCGCTGGAGATCGCCAGCGCGTCCCGTACGTCCTGCGGATCGTGGTACTGCATGCCGTCGAAGCAGTTGATCGCCACCAGGTAGGGCAGCCGACGATGTTCGAAGAAGTCGATCGCCGCGAAGCAGTCGGCAAGTCGACGGGTGTCGACGAGCACGACGGCACCGATCGCTCCCCGTACCAGCTCGTCCCACATGAACCAGAAACGCGTCTGGCCCGGCGTGCCGAACAGGTAAAGGATGAGGTCCCGGTCGATCGAGATCCGTCCGAAGTCCATGGCGACCGTCGTGGTCGTCTTGCCCGGCACCTGTCGCGTGTCATCGACGCCCACGCCAGCCGAGGTCATGATCGCCTCGGTGGTCAGTGGCGTGATCTCCGAGACCGAGCCGACCAGCGTCGTCTTGCCGACGCCGAACCCACCGGCGATCACGATCTTCGCCGATGTCACTCGCCCGGCCATGGGGCGGTGCGCCATGTCAGAGCCTGCGAAGTCCACTCAGCACCCTCTCCAGCAGTTCCGTGCCCACCGCGTCGTTCGTGTCGTCCAGGGATGTCGGCTCGTACACCGCGACCAGGCCGTCCGAGGCCATGTCCGCGATGATGACCCGGGCTACTCCGAGTGGAAGCTGCATCCGCGCCGCGATCTCCGCGAGCGACTGCAGCCGGCCGTCACACAGCGCGGCAATGTATTGGTGCTCCCGGCCCGTGCCGCCCTTTGTGGCACCTGCGGACCGGCCACGCACCGTTGTCTCCACGAGAGCCTCGAGAGCGATTTCCAGCTTTGGCCGGGTACGACCACGGGTAACGGCGTACGGCCTGACCAACGCGCCAGTAGGTTCATCACGTTCGGTCATCTGCCGTCACCCCCTCTCGTCCTGCCACAGCCCCACCCGTCGGGAGCTCGTAGTGTTCAGTTCTTCCTACCGGCCGGCGCAGGCCCAGGGGGACCGGCACCGACCTCGTCCGTGCGGTCAGCCCAGCATTCCGGCGGCCGTGCGGGGCGCCGGGGTCAGCGCGTCACCGACGCGGTCGACGAGCAACGCCATTTCGTACCCGACCTGGCCGACGTCGCAGCTGCGGGCGGCCAGCACCGCGAACGACGAGCCGTCCGAAATCGACATCAGGAACAGGAAGCCGTTGTCCATCTCGACCACTGTCTGCAGCACTGCACCGCCCTCAAAGCAGCGGGCCGCGCCCTGGGTGAGGCTGACCAGGCCGGAGGCAATGGCCGCGAGCTGGTCGGCCCGGTCCCGGGGAAGGTCCCGGGACGAGGCCAGGAGCAGACCGTCCGCCGACACCGCAATCGCGTGAGCGACCCCGGGTACGCGGTCGGCGAAGTTGGCCAGCAACCAACCGAGATCCTGCGTAGTTGTCATCCCTCATGCTCCTTGCCAGCCTGCGAGGATTGCTGCCCTCCCGGGGTCGCCCCCGGGTTGGTCGAGTGGTCGTCCTTGGGCTGTGTCCGGCCGCGTTGCACACCACGGTGGTACGCGGACAATAGCCCACGGACCGCTTCAGGGGTACGACGCTGCACCGAACTTGTGGCCTTCTCTACGCCACCAGGTACCAGTTGCGCCATCGGAACCCGCTTCGGGAGTCCCGCCTGGGTCTTTTCCTCCACCGAGACCTCGGCGGCGGCACTCGCCGCACGCCAGCCGTCGTCGGCGGCCGTCTGCCAGCTCCCGGTCCGTCCCTCACCGCCACCGCCACCGCCGGTGGAGCGCGACGCTGCGGCGACCGGCTCGGGACGCCGGGGCAGCGACGAGTTGCCGGCTCCGGCTCCCGACGGGGTGGGTGCGGGTGCGGGTGTGGGTGTGGTTGCCTCCGGCGGCGCGGGTCGGCTGGTGTCCACCTTGGCGATCGGTTGGGTCGTCGCGGTGGAGGTGGCCCCGGCACCGGACGGCTTGATCATCGCCGCCGCGGCGGCCCGGGCCTCTTCGGCCGTGGGTCGGCGGGTGCGGAACCAGGCCGATTCCAGCTCGCGGAAGATCGGCAACTCCATGGTCTCGTCCGCGAACTTCTTCGGCCCCGCCTTCTGCGGCGTCACCACCGGGTGGGGTGCCGTCACCGAGTTGTCGCCGCTGGTACGGGCGACCCTCGGCAGTTCCGCTGTCATGTCCAGGGCTGCGGCGAGCTTCTCCGGCACCGGCGGGGCTACCGCGTCGCGGTCGGCCGCGACCGGCGGCCAGGCGGGCGGTGCGGCACCCGGCGGGTTGGCCGACTGCGGCGGCCCGACCGGCTGCTGCGGCGGTGCCGGCTGCTGGTGCGCCGGCCGCTGGAACGGCGCCTGCTGCTGGTAGCCGGTGGGCTGCTGGTAGGCGTTCGGCTGCTGGTAGCCGGTGGGCTGCTGGGCCGCCGGAGTCTGCGGTACCGGCGGCGCGGAGAACGGGCGGACCGGCGGCGCGGAGACCGGCGGGACCGACACCGGTGGCGGTGCGGAGACCGGCGGTACGTACGGCTGACCGCTCACCGGGTGGTGACTCGGCTGCCCGTGGGTCTCCGGCGACGCCGGGATCTGACGCGGGACACCGCTGGTCGGGGCGGCACCGGTGACCTCGCCGTCGACCGTCCAGTGGTCGTTCGAGCGACGTTGCGGCAGCGGGTCGGTGCGCTGGCCGTTGGTCGGCAGTGCGTTGAGCATCTCCGCGCCGTTGGCACCGTTGGCACCGTTCGTACCGTTGGTCGCCCCGGTCAGGTCGGACCAGGCCGGCATCGGTCGCGGCGTCGCGGGCTTGGTGGCACCACCGTTGATCGGTGCCGGCTCGAACGGGCGCGGTGGCGGGCCGACCGGTGCCGGCGGCTCGCTCGGCTGGCCACCGAGCAGGCCGCTGCCCGGCGCGCCGCTGCCTTCCAACGCGAGGGGTGCACCGAACTGCTGGTGGCCGGCGAGCGCCGGGGCTTCCGTACCGCCGGATCCGAACGCGCCGGGGCCGGTCCGGCCGGCCAGCGCCCGGGGAATCAGGACCGCGGTCGGCAGGGTGACGTCGGCGATGGTGCCGCGATCGGTCGCTGGGCGCAGCTCGACCTTCACGCCGTGCCGGTTGGCCAGCCGGGCGACCACGACCAGGCCCATCATCCGGGACACCGCGACGTCGACCATCGGCGGGTTGGCCAGCCGTTCGTTGAGGTCACGCAACTGGTCGCCGCTGATGCCGATGCCGCGGTCCTCGACGTAGAGAGCGGCCCGGTCGCCGACCCGACGGGCCTCGACCATGACGTGCGAGTCCGGCGGCGAGAACGCGGTCGCGTTGTCGAACAGCTCGGCGACGAGGTGCACGAGATCGTTGACCGCGTGCGCGGCGACCTCGATGTCCCGGTCGACGACTCCGAACTCGATCCGGGTGTAGTGCTCGACCTCGGACTGCGCGGCCCGGAGCACGTCGATCAGGGCCGCCGGTTCGCGCTGCACCCGGGTGGAGTCGGCGCCGGCGAGAACGAGCAGGTTCTCGTCGTTTCGCCGCATTCGGGTGGCCAGGTGGTCCAGCTGGAAGAGCTCGCTCAGCCGGTCCGGGTCCTCCTCGCCGCGCTCCAACCGGTCGAGGTGGCCGATCAGCCGGTCGACCAGAATCTGCGACCGACGGGCCAGGTTGACGAACATCGTCGACACCGAGGACCGCAGCGCGGCCTGCTCGGCGGCGGTCCGGACCGCCTCCAGGTGGACGGCGTTGAACGCCTCGGTCACCTGGCCGAACTCGTCCTTGCTGCGCACCGGCAGCGGCTCGGCGATCTGGTTGGCCAGCTGCACCGGGGAGGTCTGGGCGGTGACCTGCGGGTCGCGCAGCCGGGCGACGGCCTGCGGCAGGCCGTACTGGGCGACCGCGAGCGCACCCTGACGCAGCTCCCGCAGGGAGCGGGCCATCGACCGGGCGACGAGGGCGGCGAAGAGAATCGCCAGGAGCAGGACGACGAGCAGCAGGATCGTCTCCACGAGGAGTTGCTGCTGGACCTCGTCGCGCAGGATGGTGGCCTCGTTGACGACGTCGCTGTCGATCTTCTGCTCGACCGTGCGGATCAGGTCGGCGTGCCCGATCAGCGCCGCGTCCCAGGCGTCGGCGTCGAAGGGCGTGTCCCGCATCGACTCTTCGCTCTGGCCACGGATGAAGCCGCCGTAGGTGTCGGCTTCCCGCAGCGCCGGACCGGCCACCGTCTGGTTGTAGAACTCCAGGTCGTCCTGGGTGGCGGCGGCCTCGAAGCTCTGCCGCGACTGGGACTGGCCGGCCCGGGTGCTGATGTAGTCGGTCCGCAGCGCGGGGGTCAGGGCGTCCTGGCTGAACGCCCGGAGCACCACCACCCGCTCCCGGGACAGGAACTCCTTGTTGCGGGCCAGCGAGGCGGCGGCCCGCATGTGGTCGCTCAGCTCGGTGTCGCTGGCCAGCTGGGCCGCCGAGTCGCGGATGTCGAGCAGGTCGCTGAGCAGCACCTCGTACGCGCGGGCCGCCTCGGTCAGCCGGAAGGTCCCGTCGGCGGTGGCGCTGTTGACCACCTGGCTGCGCACGCCGGGCAGGTCGGCGAGGTTCTGGTCGATGCGGGAGAGCAGGTTGCGGAAGTTGACCGGTAGGTCGGTCAGCTCCGCACGGCGCTGCGAGTACGGCGTACGGGCCTGCTCGACCTCGCCGTGCAGTGCGTTGTAGACGCCGAGGTAGCGCTCCTGCAGCTCGGCGTTCTCGGTGCCCAGCAGCAGCACCGCCGCGGCCCGCTCGTTCTGCAGGTCGTGCACCAGGTCGCCGGAGGCCGCCGCGAGAGTGGACAGCGTGCGCGCCTGCGACGCGTTGCTCGCGGTCTCCAGGTGGTCGATGAGGCCATTGGTGCCGACGACGATCGTGGCCAGGGTCGGCACGATCATAATCAGACCGAGCTTCGACCAGATCGGCAGATCATTGAGCCGGCCCACCGGCCGGCGGAGACGCGACAGGAAGGAATCTGCCGTCTTCGGCCGCTCGCTCACGTCACCGCCCTCCTCATCGGTGCCGGCGGGATGCACCGGGCACCGCCCATCGGCCGACCCGGGCGGATCGGACCCCCGAGATTCCATCACGACACCACGCAAAGAGAAAGCCCAGGTGGTCTGTCACCGCGAGTGTGATCCGATGGTTATCCCGGCCAACAACAATTCGCACTGTAGCGAGCACTCTCAGTAATCACCACTTCCCGCTGGATCGTCTGCGGGACAGCCCCGCCCACGACCGTGCGACGAGCCATCGTACGCCCTCGCTCCCCCCGCGTCGCCACCCCTCAGGACGTGCCGATATCTCGGCGAACCGCGCCGGGGCGCCAACCGGGCGGCGGGCCCCGATGGCCCGAACGGTGGATCCGGCGACCGGTGCCGGCACGACCGCCGGTGAGATGAGTCACCACAGTCCACCGAGCACACCATCTGTCGACGGCACCCCTCGATCCACTCGTCGGACCGCCGGGCCGCACCCCGAGTCGCGACTCAGCCCATCACCCGGGTCAGCCGATCACCCCGGGTCAGCCGATCAGCTTCGCGTAGGCCGGTTTGATCACGTCGTCGATGATCGCCAACCGCTCGTCGAACGGGATGAACGCACTCTTCATCGCGTTGACCGTCAACCATCGCAACTCCGACCACCCCCACCCGAACGCCTCCACCAACAACCACATCTCCCGCGACATCGACGTCCCACTCATCAACCGGTTGTCCGTATTCACCGTCACCCGGAACCGCAGATCACGCAACAACCCGATCGGATGCTCACCAATCGACCCCACCGCCCCCGTCTGCACATTCGACGACGGACACAACTCCAACGGAATCCGCTTGTCCCGCACATACGCCGCCAACCGCCCCAACCTCACCGCACCACCAGCACCCACCTCCACATCATCCACAATCCGCACCCCATGCCCCAACCGATCCGCCCCACACCACTGAATCGCCTGCCAGATCGACGGCAACCCAAAAGCCTCACCCGCATGAATAGTGAAATGAAAATTCTCCCGCTGCAGATACTCGAACGCATCCAGATGACGCGTCGGCGGAAACCCCGCCTCCGCCCCCGCGATGTCGAACCCCACCACCCCCGCATCCCGGTACCGCACCGCCAACTCCGCGATCTCCTGCGACCGCGCCGCATGCCGCATCGCCGTCAACAACGTCCCCACCCGCACCACCCGACCCGACGCCGCCGCCCGCGCACACCCGTCCGCGAACCCCGCCACCACCGCCTCCACCACCTGACCCAAACCCAACCCCCGCGACAGATGCTGCTCCGGCGCGAACCGCACCTCCGCGTACACCACCCCGTCCGCCGCCAGATCCACCGCACACTCCGACGCCACCCGGAACAACGCCGACTCCGTCTGCATCACCGCCACCGTGTGCGCGAACGTCTCCAGATACCGCTCCAACGACCCCGAATCCGCCGCCGACACGAACCACCGACCCAACTCCACCGGATCCGACACCGGCAACACATGACCCACCTCATCGGCCAACTCCACCACCGACTCCGGACGCAACCCCCCATCCAGATGATCATGCAACAACGCCTTCGGCGCCCGAACGATCTCCGCCAACGAAACAACCGTCATGGCTGGAGGGTAGTAGGTCGACCCGCCCGTACCGGCGGGGGCGCGGGCCGGCAGGATGACCAGGATGCTTGCCGACGTGCTGCCGTACCTGCGCTGCCCGGTCTGCCACGGACCGTTCGGGGCCGACGATGCCGGCCGGACGCTGCGCTGCGCCGCCCGGCACAGCTTCGACGTGGCCCGGCACGGGCAGGTCGACCTGCTCACCGGTCGGGTACCGCACACCGGCGACACCGCGCAGATGATCGCGGCCCGCGACGAGTTCCTGCGCGCCGGCCACTTCGCGGCGATCACTTCCGGTCTGGTCCGGGCCGCGACCGCGCGGCCGCACCCGACGGGACCGACGGCCGGAGCCGCCCCGCTGGTGGTCGACGCCGGCGCCGGCACCGGTTTCCACCTGGCCGCGGTGCTGGACGCGCTACCCGACGGCGTCGGGCTCGCGCTGGACATCTCCAAGGCGGCGGTACGGCGGGCCGCCCGCGCCCATCCGGCGGCCGCCGCCGTCCGATGTGACACCTGGCGTCGGCTGCCGGTGGCCGACGGCTGCGCCGACCTGCTGCTCAACGTGTTCGCCCCGCGCAACGGCGCCGAGTTTGCCCGGGTGCTGCGGCCCGGCGGGACGCTGATCGTGGTCACGCCGCTGCCGGAGCATCTCGGCGAGCTCGTCCGGGCGCTCGGGCTGCTCGGGGTGGACCCGGCGAAGGAGGACCGGTTGGCCGCCACGCTGGACCGGCACTTCGCCGAGGTGTCCCGACGGACGGTAGGAGACCGGCTGACGCTGAGCCACCGTGACGCCGACGCGGTGGTCCAGATGGGGCCCAGCGCCTGGCACACCGCTCCGGCCGTAGCGGCCGCGCTGCCCGATCCGGTCGAGGTCACCGTCGCGGTACGGCTGACCACCTACCGGCTGCGCTGAGCGTTCCCACCGGGCGCGGTCGGTCAGGTCGACAGATCGACCTCTTCCCACCCGGCCGGCGGGTCGTGGTACGGACCGTGGAAGATCACCGCCCATTCCAGGGCCCAGCGTCGTTGCCCGATCGCGTTGGCGTCCACCACGCCGGGCAGTGGATCGCCCCGCCGTTCCGCCTCCAGGTACCCCCAGTCCAGGCAGTAGTAGAAGTCGAGCAGCACCGCCGCCTCGGCCGCGTCGCGAGGAGCGACCAGGGTCCGCGACCGCCACTGGGCGAACGTCTCGCCGGCCGGCAGGTTCGGTAGCAGCGCCATCAGCCGCTCGTCCGAGGCGGCGACCGGGTCCAGGTGCCGGGTCAGACCCAGCACCCAGGCCAGGGCGAAGATCGCGTCGTGGTGCAGGACGAACGACCGGTGGTCGCCCCGGCCGCCGATGACGAACTGCCACTCCGGCGCGGTGACCAGTTCCACCAGGTGCGAGTTGAGCAGCCAGCTCATCGCGGCCTGCGGGGGCATGCCGAAGCAGCGGGCCAGCACCAGGTGCAGGAT
Organism: Solwaraspora sp. WMMA2101; assembly: GCF_049179175.1. NCBI lineage: Bacteria > Bacillati > Actinomycetota > Actinomycetes > Micromonosporales > Micromonosporaceae > Solwaraspora > Solwaraspora sp. WMMA2101. Next base: position 2,178,963 of record NZ_JBMHMA010000006.1, read on the forward strand.
CGCCGTACGGGCCTCGATCTCCGGGGTGGGCCGCAGCTCGACGCCGTCGCCCGGCTCCCAGACCAGGGGGAAACCGTCCGGAGGCAGTGGCAGGCGGAGCCGACGCAGCTCGTCGAGACTCTCCGCGCGAATGGCCCGGGGGTCAGGAGCGAGTACGATCACAGGCTTCGTTCCCTGCTAGTCGGCGCCGGCTGCTCTCCTGGACGAACCCCCCGGCGAGGGAGGATATCCGCTCTGTCACGGGTACCACGACAAGGGGTGTCCGATACGGGGTGTGGCGCGGGTGGCGGCGGCTCAGCCGATCCGTTCGAGCACCAGGTCCGGTGCCGACGGCGGCTGGTCGGCGATGCGGATCCCGCCGGTCGGGCCGATCGCGGCGACGATGTCGGGTGCCACGTCGGCGATCCGGGCCGGGTCGTCGGCCCGCAGCTCGACGATCGGGTCACCGGCCCGGACCGCGTCCCCGGGCCGCCGGTGCAGGATCACGCCGGCGGCGGCGCTGACCGGATCCTCCTTGCGGGCCCGACCAGCGCCGAGCCGCCAGGCGGCCAGCCCGATCAGCCGGGCGTCGACGGCTGCGAGGTAGCCGTCCCGGTCGGCGCGGATCAGTTCCGCCTCGGCGGCGACCGGCAACGGGGCGTGCGGGTCACCACCCTGGGCGGCGATCATTGCCCGCCAGGTGTCCATCGCCCGGCCGTCGCGCAGCGCCGCCGCCGGGTCGGCGTCGGGCAGCCCGGCGGCGTCGAGCATCTCGCGGGCCAGGGCCAGGGTGAGGGCGACGACGTCGGCGGGCCCGCCCCCGGCGAGGACCTCGACCGATTCGGTGACCTCGACGGCGTTGCCGACCGCCCGGCCCAGCGGGGTGGACATGTCGGTGAGCAGGGCGACCGTGCGCACGCCGTGCGCGTGGCCCAGGTCGACCATGGTGCGGGCGAGTTCGCGGGCGTCGGCGACCGACGACATGAACGCGCCGGTGCCGACCTTGACGTCGAGCACCAGGGCACCGGTGCCCTCGGCGATCTTCTTGCTCATGATCGAGCTGGCGATCAGCGGGATCGCCTCGACGGTGCCGGTGACGTCGCGCAGGGCGTACAACTTGCGGTCGGCCGGGGCGAGCCCGTCACCGGCCGCGCAGATCACCGCGCCGACGTCGCGCAGTTGGCTGACGAACCGGGCGTTGGTCACCTCGGCCCGCCAGCCCGGGATCGACTCGAGTTTGTCCAGCGTGCCGCCGGTGTGGCCGAGCCCACGGCCGGACAGCTGCGGTACGGCGGCCCCGCAGGCGGCCACCAGCGGGGTCAACGGCAGGGTGATCTTGTCACCGACGCCGCCGGTGGAGTGCTTGTCGACGGTGGGCCGGGGTACGCCGGACAGGTCGAGCCGCTCTCCGCTGGCGATCATGGCGGCGGTCCACCGGGCGATCTCGCCGGTGTCCATGCCGCGCAGCAGGATCGCCATGGCCAGCGCGGACATCTGCTCGTCGGCGATCTCGCCCCGGGTGTACGCGGCGATCGTCCAGTCGATCTGCGCGTCGCTGAGTCGGCCACCGTCGCGCTTGGTCCGGATCACGTCCACGACACTGGCGATCTTGGAACTCTCGTTCGACAATTCGGTTATACCTTTACAAAAGGCCGAGATCTCGACGGATCCCGGAAGGGGAAGGGGACGGTACGCAGAGGCAGACGGCCAGCCGCCGGGCCAGCCGGTCAGCCGGACAGGCGGTCAGCCGGCCGCCGCCGGTCAGCCGGCCCAGCGGGCGCTGACCTCGGCGGGCGGGTCGCCCTCACCGGCCCAGGAGACCGCCCCGTCGGCGTCGACCACCACCACCCGGTGCGTACGGGCCCGGCCCCAGGCCACCGCCGACTGCGGCGACGGCCAGCTGGGCGCCTCCTCCAGGATGCCGGAGCCGGTCGCCTCGCCGGTGGACTCCGACCGCTCCCAGTAGCCGGTCCAGACCAGCTCCCCGCCGGCCGAGTCCGGGTGCACGAAGACGGTGCCCCGCCCGCGCCACTTGGCCAACCGGGCCGGTACGGCGGTGTCCGGTGCGACCACCGGCCGGCCGGCGGCGTCGGCCCGCCCGACGTGCTCCGTGCCGACCCGGTGTCCGCCGGAGGCGCCCCGCCCGGTACCCCGTTCGGCACCGCCGCCAGGGGCCAGGGCCGCCGCCGCGAGGTCCGCCGGCCCGAACGCGTTCGGCAGCAGCTCGGCCACGGTCAGCGGCGCGGGCAACGCCTCGACCAGGCAGTCCGGCCCGCCGTGCTCCCACAGCAGCTGCCGGCAGCGCCCGCACGGCATCAGCGGCTGGCCGTCACCACCGACGCAGGACAGCGCCACCAGCCGACCACCGCCGCTGCTGTGCAGCGCCGAGACCACGCCGCACTCGGCACAGAGCACCACCCCGTACGCGGCGTTCTCCACGTTGCAGCCGACGACCACCCGGCCGTCGTCGACCAGGGCGGCCGCGCCGACCGGGAAATTCGAGTACGGCGCGTACGCGTGCCGCATCGCCTCGGTCGCGGCCCGCCGCAACTCCACCCAGTCGATCTCCACGACTGCCCTCCTCGACCCCGGTGCCGGCTACCGCCACCACCTCCCGACCACCCGACGCGGGTGGGGCCCGTCGGGGCACCCACCTCGTACCTGACCGGCCAGTAGTAAACGGTAGCCGGCCCTGATCAGGCCTTGATGTAGGGCTTGCCGTCGGCGGCCGGTGCCCGCACCCGGCCGACCAGTCCGGCGACCGCGAGCAGCGTCGCCAGGTACGGCAGCATCGCCAGGAACTGGCTCGGGATGGCGCTGCTGATCGCCCCCAGGTAGGCACCGAGCTGGTCGGCGAAGCCGAAGAACAGCGAGGCCAGCAGCGCCCCGGTCGGGCTCCACCGGCCGAAGATCATCGCGGCGAGGGCGATGAAGCCCTTGCCGCCGATCATGTTCTTGGTGAACGAGTAGAGCAGCAGGGTGTACGACCCGCCGCCGATCCCGGCGACCATGCCGGCCAGCAGCACGTTGCGGTAGCGCAGCCCCAGCACCCGGACGCCGAGGGTGTCGGCCGCGATCGGGTGCTCGCCGACCGACCGGGTCCGCAGCCCCCACCGGGTCCGGAACAGCGCCACGTTGATCACCACGACGAGGATCAGCGCCAGGTAGAGGAAGATGTTGCCGCGAAACAGCGCCGGCCCGATCACCGGGATCTGCGACAGCAGCGGAATCTCCCAGGTGCCGAAGTGCGGCGGCTGGTTGTAAGCCGGCTGGTCGGTCTGCATGAGCCGCTCGTAGAGGAACCCGGTCAGGCCGACCGCGAACAGGTTCAGCACGATGCCGATGACCACCTGGTCGACCAGGTAGCGGATGGCGAACAGGGCCAGCAGCAGTGAGATGAACGCTCCACCGAACGCGGCGGCGATCAGCCCGATCCAGACGCTGCCGGACATGGTCCCGATCAGCGCGCCGGCGAAGGCACCCATCAGCAGCTGGCCTTCGATGGCCACGTTGACCACACCGGAACGTTCGCAGAGGACCCCGGCCAGCGAGCCGAAGATCAGCGGCAGGGCCAGCAGGAACGTGCCGCGCACCATGTTGACCATCGGCATGAAGTTCTGCCCGGTCGGCGCGGTGGAGATCTGCCAGCACAGGAAGCTGAGCACGAAGCCGACGACGCCGACGGCGAGCAGCGACCTGTACCAGCGGCCGTACGGGCTGAGCAGCACCGCCCCGGCGACGAGCGCGACCAGGCCGAACAGCACCGCGCCGACGGTGCCCGGGATCCGCAGCGCCGCGCCGCCGGCGGTCTCGCTCAGGGTGAACCGGGCCTCCTGCGGGTCGGCCAAAGCGCCGAAGACGGCCGCGGCGACGGCGCCGGCCACGACCAGGCCGGCCCCGGTGATCCGGGTACGGTTCCAGAACCGTGCCGTGACGGCGACCGGTGTGTCAGTTGCGATCATGGTGGACAACGCCGGTCACCAGCCCTTCGCCATGCTGGTCTGCAGCCGGGCGGTGCGGGCCGCCCGGAGCTGGAAGATCGCCTTCACCAGAGCGGGGGCGGCGATGAAGATGACGATCAGTGCCTGCAGTACAGTGACCAGCTCCAGCGAGATCCCGGAGCTGGACTGCATGGCGTTGCCGCCGGCCCGCAGCGCCCCGAACAGCAGCGCCGCCAGCGCGACCCCCCAGGGTCTGACCCGGCCGAGCAGGGCGACCAGGATGCCGTCGAAGCCGATCTGGGCGGCGACGAGCGGGGTCAACGCGTTCGCCGTACTGCCGAGCACCATGTTGGCGCCGCCGAGCCCGGCCAGCCCACCGGCGATCACCATCAGCAGGACGTACGTGCCGGTGACGCTGATCCCGGCGGTACGGGCGGCGTCCGGGTTGGCGCCGACCGCGCGCAGCTCGAAGCCGACCGTGGAACGGTTGAGCAGCCAGGCCACGGCGGCGGTGGCGGCGATCGCCAGCAGGATGCCGGCGTGCACCCGCAGCCCGTCGCCGAGCAGCCGGGGCAGCTGGGCGGTGGCCTCCACCGGCCGGCTGATCGCGTCCGGCCGCTCCTCGTTCTGTACGCCGGGCTGCACGATGATCCAGGTGAGGAAGTACAGCGCGACGTAGTTGAGCATGATCGTGGTGATCACCTCGTGGGCACCGGTGCGGGCCTTGAGGAAGCCGGGGAAGAACCCCCACAGCGCCCCGCCGAGCGCGCCGGCCAGGACCGCGACGACCAGGTGCAGCACCGGGGGCAGCGGCAGCAGGAAACCGGCCAGGGCGGCCACGATGACACCGATGATCGCCTGCCCCTGGGCGCCGATGTTGAACAGCCCGCCCCGGAACGCCAACGCCACCGACAGACCGGTGAAGACCAGCGGGGTGGTGTAGGTCAACGTCTCGGAGATCGGCCGGAACACCGCCGACCATTCGGCGTCCCCGCCGGCCCAGGCCCGTACCGTGTCGGGGTTGATCACCGCGCCCTTGAACAGGTTCGCGTACGCCTGGCTGACCAGCGCCCAGCTGTCGCCGAGCGCGTCACCCGGTCGGGCGAAGAAGTAGGTGTAGGCGGCGAGCACCTCCGGGTCGGAGACGACCATCAGTACGCCGCCGATGACGACGGCCAGCAGCAGGGCCAACGCGGTCACGGTGACCGTGTTGGCGGCCCACAGGTGGTGCAGGAAGCGCTGGCCGAGGGATTCGCCGTCGGGGGCCGGACCGGTCGGTGCGGGGCCGGCGGGGGCCGGACCGTCGGCGACGGTGCCGGGCTGGCCGTCGGCCGATGTCGCGGCCTGCGGGCTGGCGGCGTCCGCGCTGGCCGCGTGCTGCGCGGCGGCGGCCGGTTCGGCGCCGGCGGGCGGCTTGTCCGGCGAGCCTGCCGGCACGCCGTTCTCGCTGGTCATTGCGTCCCTTCTTGCTGTGCCGTGACACCGGCCATCAGCAGGCCGATCTGTTCCCGTGGGGTGTCCGGGCCGACGACGGCGATGATCCGGCCGCGGTACATCACCGCGATCCGGTCGGCCAGCCCGATCACCTCGTCGAGTTCGCTGGAGACGACGAGGACGCCGGTGCCGGAGTCGCGTTCGTGGATGATCCGGCCGTGGATGAACTCGATGGAGCCGACGTCGACGCCCCGGGTCGGCTGGGCGGCGATGAACAGCTTCAGCGGCCGGGACAACTCCCGGGCCACGATCACCTTCTGCTGGTTGCCGCCGGACAGGGTGCCGACAGCCGCCTGCGCCGACGACGTACGGACGTCGAACTGGGCGATCCGCTCGGTCGCGGCGGCGGCGATGGCCGCCGGGCGCAGGACCAGCCCGGAGCCGTACGGCGGCTGGTCGTACAGGTCGAGCACCAGGTTCTCGGCGACGCTGAACTCCTTGACCACGCCGTCGACGCTGCGGTCCTCCGGCACGTAGCCGACCCCGGCACGCAGCACCCGCTTGGTGCTCCAGCCGTCGACGCGCTCACCGTTGAGGGTGACCGTGCCGGCCAGCACCGGCCGCAGGCCCATGATCGCCTCGACCAGCTCGGTCTGGCCGTTGCCCTGCACACCGGCGATGCCGAGCACCTCACCGGCCCGGACGGTCAGGTCGACGCCGTCGACGACCCGTACGCCCCGGTCGTCGTCGACGACCAGGCCGGCGATGTCGAGCACCGGCTCCCCCGGCTGCGCCGGGGTCTTGTCCACGGTCAGGCTGACGCTACGGCCGACCATCAGCGCGGCCAGTTCGTCGCGGCTGGCGGTCGGCTCGGCGGTGGCGACCGTACGGCCCCGCCGGATCACGGTGATCCGGTCGGCGATCGCCTTGACCTCGCCGAGTTTGTGGGTGATGAAGACGATCGACTTGCCGGCCGCCTTCAGCGACCGCATCACGGCGAGCAGTTCCTCGGTCTCCTGCGGGGTGAGCACCGCGGTCGGCTCGTCGAGGATCAGCAGGTCGACCTCGCGGGTGAGCGCCTTGATGATCTCCACCCGCTGCTGGATGCCGACCGGCAGGTCCTCGATCACCGCGTCCGGGTCGACGGCGAGGCCGTACCGGTTGGAGACCTCCAGCACCTCGGCGCGGGCGCGGCGGTGGTCGAGGAAGCCGAGCAGCCCGGCGCGGGTGCGTTCGGCTCCGAGCATGACGTTCTCGGCAACGGTCAGCACCGGCACCAGCATGAAATGCTGGTGCACCATGCCGATGCCGGCGGCGATGGCGTCGCGCGGACTGCGGATCTTGATGGGGGTGCCGTCGACGACGATCTCGCCCTCGTCCGGCTGCAGCAGGCCGTAGAGGACGTTCATCAGGGTGGACTTGCCGGCGCCGTTCTCGCCCAGCAGGGCGTGGATCTCGCCGGGTTCGACGGTCAGGTCGATGTGATCGTTGGCGACCAGGTCACCGAAGCGTTTGGTGATGCCGCGCAGTTCGAGTCTCAGCGGAGCCTCCTGGGAGACCTCCGGGCCACCGGTGTGCGCCCGGACGGGTCGATGGCTGAGGCCGCCCCTGTCACCGGGGTCTGCGGACCCTGGTGACAGGGGCGGGTGTCGCGAGGTGCGCCGTCAGCGGCGCCGCGGGTCGTTACTCCGGCTGCGCGTCGGAGGTGACCTCGATGGTGCCGGCGATGATGTCGGCCTTGAGCTGCTCGACCTCGGCCTTGAGCTCGTCGGAGACCTTGTCCTCGAACTGGTTGTACGGGGCCAGCGAGACGCCGTTGTTCTCCAGGTTGCCCAGGTAGCCCGGGTCGGCGCTGAGCGTCTCGCCGTCGGCACCGGCCACCACCGCCTGCTTGACGGCGTCCCCGATGTTCTTGACCACCGTGGTCAGGAAGACGTCGCAGTACTGCTCGGCGCTCTGGCAACCGTCCACGTCGACCCAGATCACGCTGTACGCCCCACCGGCGGCCTGTGCGGCGGCGGCGGTGCCGAGGCCGGCGCCACCGGCGACCGGCATGATCACGTCGGCACCCTGGGCGACGAGGCTGTCGCCGACCTTCTTGCCCTCGTCCTGCTTGACGAAGTCGTTGGTGAACGAGCCGTTCTGGGTGGCCTTGTCCCAGCCCAGCACCTGCACGTCGGCGCTCTTGACCTGGTTGTAGTGGGCGACGCCGTCGACGAAGCCGTCCATGAAGATGGTCACCGGCGGGATCGGCAGACCGCCGTAGGTGCCGACGATGCCGCTCTCGGAGTACCCGGCCGCCAGGTAGCCGGCGAGGAACGCCGCCTGGGCGGTGTCGAACTGCATCGGGTACACGTTGGGCTGACCGGTCGTGGCGTCCACGATGCCGAACTGCTGGTCGGCGTTGGCCTCGGCGACCGCCTTGGTGGCGTCGCCCATCAGGCCGCCGACGGCGAGGATGAAGTTGCAGTCCTCGTTGACGTAGCCGGTCAGGTTCGGCTCGTAGTCGGCCTCGGCGCTGGAGGCGACGTACTTGCCCTCGACCGCGTCGCTCTCGTCCTCGGCGGCCTGGATACCGGCCCACGCCGAGGCGTTGAACGACCGGTCGTCGATACCACCGACGTCGGTCACCATGCACGCGGAGTACGTCTCGGTGGTCCCGTCGCCACCGCTGCCTTCGTTATCGGGCGCCTCGCCACACGCGGCAGCGGTGAGAACCAGCCCACCCGCCGCGAACACCGAGACGATCCGCATCCCACGCGTAGAGCGCAAGACGGTCTCCTTCCATTGCACACCGCCACTGTCGCGGCATCGCGTCACCACCCGGCCGGTCGGACCGGACGTACTTTGGACGGGAGCGTACGCGCGGACCCGTCCACCGGCCGACAATCGTGCACGACTGTTGAGCCGCCGTTACCCTCGCGTAACTCTCCCGCGCGGGAGGTCACTCGCGGATCCGCAGGGTCGCTCCCGCCGCCGACCTTATCGGGGGCGGCGGCGGGTCGCCGGGGGTTCACCCGGTCGTGACCGACCCGGGTGACGGCACGATCGGTGGCCGGGCGGTGGCGTGGCGTCAGCGCCAGAAGACGGCGACAGCGGCGTTGACCAACGTCAGCCCGATGATCGCCAGGAAATGCCCCTTGTTGACCGATTCGCGCTTACGGGAGAAGAAGACCATCGCCAGGATGGCCAGGGCCAGCACCAGTTTGGTAACGAGTTTCGCCGGTGCCGGTTCGTCGCCGTCGCGCAGCGGCGCGGACAGCCCGATGCCGGTGACGACCTGGATCACCGCACCCCAGAGCATCGCCGGGTTGATCCGGAACCGACCGGTGATCCACTGGGCGACGGCCCCGCCGAGCAGCAACGCGAACCCGATCAGGTGGGCGTAGAGCAGTACGAGTCTGAGAGCTTCCACTTGCTCATCCTCGCGCACCGTGCCGTTCCCGGCCGCCCCCGGGTCCGGCACCTCCTACCCGTTCAGAGCAGCGGGCAGCTGTCGATGTACTCGGAGAAGGCGCGGTCGTCGGCCGGCGGCGGGCAGAGGAACTGCTCGTACCGCAGGTCGTCGTCGACGAACCGCTTCAACCAGGCGACACTGGACGAGGCGATCGTGGCATTCGGGATGTTGGGCGCGAAGTGGCTGGCACCCCGCAGTTCCAGATACGCCGACTCGAGGTCGTCCGGGAAGCTCGCGTGGAACCGTTCCGAGTGGCGCCGTACCGAAGCGATGCCGTCCCGCTCTGCGCCGATGATCATCGTCGGCACCTGCAGGTCGGACCAGTTCTTGGTGAGGTTCCACGGGGTCAACGGGATGGCTGCCCGCAGTTCCGGCCGGGCGTCCGCCGCTTCCAGGGCTCCTCCCCCACCCATCGAGTGTCCGATCACTGCCAACCGGTCGGCGTCGACCCGGTCCTGCACCGGACTGTCCTGAGTGAGGAAGTCCAGCGCGGCGAGCATCTGCCGGCCCCGACTGGCCGGCTGGTCGGTCGTCGTGTTCGTGTCGATGTTGAACACCACGAAGCCCTGCGACGCCAGCCTCGGCGCCAGCCACGCCATCGACGACTGCCGGGCAGTGAAACCGGGCGCGATCACCACCCCGCCGAAGGTGCCCTCCGTGGTCGACGTCGGGAAGAAGATGGTCCCACCCCCGAAGCCCGAGGCCTGGGAACGACGTACCACCGTCTCGTCGATGTCGAACGGACCGTTGGCCGCCGCGATGCTGGCCGCCGACGGCGCCGGTCCCCGCTCGAACGGGCTCTCCGCCGCCTGCGCGGTCGGCGCCAGTACGACGCCGGCGGAGATCGCCGCCGCCGCCGCGCCGCCCACGAAGAGGTTCCGCAGCCGGAGCCAGCCCGGCCGGTTGCGCGGGCGGCGCCGCCGCCCGCGCGGCGACCGGTAGGCCGCCGTCGATGCTGTCTGTCCTGTCACGATCCTGCTGCCCTTCCTCGTCGCCACAGGGATGTTTACGCAGGTCAATAGGGCTGTCCTGCACCTGTCGCAACTCGGGGTACGGCGGTCGGACACCGGCGGATCATGGGATTGGCCGAACGTCTGAACACCTCGGTACGGACAGCCAGGTACCGCTGCTGTCCTGGTGATCGGAGGTGGTCCCGCCCCCTCTCAGCACGCTCACAGCGTGCCTGCACCATCATCGCCACATGCGAGCGGTGATGTTCGACGCGTACGGCCCGCCCGACGTACTCACCCAGGTCGACCTGCCGACGCCCGTACCCCGCAGCGACCAGGTGCTGGTCCGGGTGCACGCCACCACGGTGACGTCCGCCGAGTGCGGGATGCGCAGGGGCGAACCCCGCTGGGGCCGGGCGATCATCGGCGTACGGCGTCCACGCAAGGGGATCCGGGTGCTCGGGCTGGAGTTCGCCGGCGAGGTCACCGCGACCGGGCCGGCGGCCAGCCGGTTCCGGGTCGGCGACCGGGTCTTCGGCTTCACCGGCTTCGGTGTCGGGGCGAACGCCGAGTACAAGTGCCTGTCGGAGCGGGCGTCGATGACGACGATGCCGGCGGACGCTACGTACCCGCAGGCGGCTGCGACCGTCGACGGCTTCACCACCGCCTGGCACTTCCTGCACGACCTGGCCGACCTGCGTCCCGGTCAGAAGGTGCTGGTCGTCGGTGCCTCCGGCAGCATCGGCACGTACGCCGTCCAGCTCGCCGTGCACCTCGGCGCCGAGGTGCACGGCGTGTGCAGCGGCCGCAACGCCGAACTGGTCCGCTCGCTCGGCGCACACCGGGTGTTCGACTACACCGCCGAGGACTTCACCGCCAGCGGCGAACGCTACGACGTGGTCTTCGACACCGTAGGTCGCAGCTCATTCGCCCGGTGCCGGCCGGTGCTGAACCGGCGCGGCCGCTACCTGCCGACGACCGGGCTGATGACGAACAGCCTGCTGGCTGCCGGCACGGCCGTCACCGGCGGCCGGCGGGTCCGGACCGGGATGTCGGTACGCAAGCACGCCGCCCTGGCCGCGCTGCGGGACCTGCTCGGCGACGGCCGGCTCCGGGTCGTCATCGACCGCAGCTACCCGTTGGCCGAGATCGTCGAGGCCCACCGGTACGTCGACAGCGGGCACAAGGTCGGCAACGTCGTGATCACCGTCGCGGACAGCGATGCCCCGGCTACCTAGTTGCGGAGACAGGCGATCACGCTAATCTCCGCTTGAAGCAGCTCGTCGAGAAGCGTTTCCTGCGACAGCTCGTCCCACGCCACCGCATCAGGACCATCGAGCACCGGCGCGGCCTACCTGCCCGCCCATTCCCGGGCATTTGCCGCGCGTAGCAGGGTCGGTGCCGAGTCGGCTCCGATCCGCGGGTGGATCGCCCTGAGGTAGCCGGCCTGCCCGGTCAGGGCCTTCCGGAGGCTGGTCAGCGTGTGCGCGGACTGCGGGACCTGGTTACGTGGGCCGAGTTCCGCGGCCGCGACGAGATCCGGCAGGTCGGCGACCAGGGTCTTGGCGCCGACGTCCATCGCGACCTGGGTCAGCACGAGCTTGTCGGCCGGGTCGAGCATGACGGCGTACCTGGCCACCGGCGAGGTGAACGTGACAGTCTGCGGGACGACATCGTCGTACACCGGTCCGACCAGCCCGAACTCGTCGCCGAGGAAGCTGAACGCGGTTCTCGCTTCCTCGGCGAACGACTTCTGGACGGTGACGAACCCCTTACCGGCCACCGCACGTCCACCTTCCACCCCGGTCACCCCGACCGGGACCGTCTCCTAGGGTCGGACTGTCTCCTACGGTCGGACCTTGGTGACCAACCAGTGGTCACCCACGGGCGCCCACCCGTAGCCCTTGTCCCGAAGGTACTTCAACTCCCGCTGGAACACGTTCCCACCCGCATAGTTCGGAACGTTGGGGTTGGTCACGATCCGCACCTCGTTGCCGTTGGCGAAAGCGTCGTTGATGAACCGCTTGTTCCGCGTCCAGTTCCAGCCACCCACGCCGCCCTTACCGTTGTTCAACGTCCCCCTGATGTTCAGGAAGTCCGCGTCGAAGGCTCCACTGGGCCGATCGAGCATGTACCGCTTGATGTCCGCGAACCGGCCGAGCAACGTGGTCTTCCGGCTGCAGTTGTGCACCAGGACCGGCGCCTCACCAGCAAGGACGTAGTAGGTGTGGACGCCGCCGACGGTGAGGTCGCGCATCCACTTCAGGCCGGTCCACACCCGGACCGCCGCGACCCGCTGGCTGGTCTCGCCGTCCGGACTGCGCAACCGGTCACCGGGCCGCAGGTCCGCGGCGTCGGTCCACCTGTTGGTGTCGACATTCCAGAACGGGTGCCGGGCGGTCGTCTCGACCACCGCGCTCTCACCGGTGTCCGTGTCGGTGACCGTGACGTCGGTCAACTCCCGGTCGGCGTGACCGTGCAGCACCCGCACCGGCCGGGCGGCGCTCCGCCCCGTGGCCGGGTCGGTGGCCAGCACCTCGTCACCGAGCTCCACCTCGCCGATCGGCTTGGTGCTGCCGTCGGCCATCCGCACCCGGGTGTCCGGGGCGAAACTGTGCAGCATGCAGCCGGCGGCACCGTCCGCCGTCCCGTCGGCGGCATCGTCGGCCCGGCTGCCACCAGTCCGGGCGGCATCGTCGACCCGGCTCCCGCCGGCGCGGGCGGCGTCGTCGACGCGTTCGGCGGCTTCCCGGGTGGACCGGCTGGAGCCGCGGGACACCGCCCGGGACGCGTCGTCGGCCTTGCGGCTGACCGCCCGGCTGAACGACCGGGCCCCGGCGACGGCCTTCGCGCCGACCCGGGCGCCGGCCTTGCCGACGCTCGTACCGGCGACCTTCTTCGCCCCGGTGGAGCCGAGCTTGCCGAGGGCTTTACCGGCAGCGGGGCCCATCATCGGCAGGGCGCCGCCGAGGCCACCGGCCAGGCCGCCGATCGCGACGTCCTGCAGCAGCTCCAAGCCTCTCTTGCCGTCGATGAGGCCGGCGACCAGGGCATCGGTCATGCCGCCGACCATGCCGCAGGCGACCGCCCCGACACCGGTCCAACCGATCGCGACCAGGCAGCCGGCCTCGACGACCATGCCGACGATCGCGCCGACGATCGCGGCCTTGTGCTCGACGATCCAGTCACGGGCCGTACGGGCCCACTGTCCGATCTGGTCGAGACCGGCTTCGAATGCCCGGGCGGCGTCCTGGTACGTCTGCTGCACGTTCTGTTTGATGTCGTTGACAAGCTTCGTCGCGTCTTCGTACCGGTCGCCGACCCAGTCGGTGACGTCTTCCCATCTGTCGCCGGCCCAGTCGGTGAAGTCGTCCCAGCCCTTCGTCAACCGCTCTCCGACGTGGCCGGTGGGGTCGACCACCGTCAACGGGCTGCCGTCGCCGTACTGGTAGCGGTTGGCCCGGATCGAGTCCGGCACCGGGCTGACGGTCAGGTTGTCGCGGGCACCGAACTGCGCCGTCACCGGGTCGTACCAGCGGGCATGCATGTTGACCTGCCCGCTGCGAATGTCGGTCCACTCCGACTGGTAGCCGAGGTCACCGAGCATGCCGCTGTCCGCGGTCACCTCACCCAACGGCGAATACGTACGGCTGCCGGTCACCGACGCCCCGGCCGGGTTCAACTGGGCGACCACGTCACCGTGCAGATCCGTCCACACCAACCGGCGCGTGGTGTTGTGCCGCGCCCCGACCACACCACCACCCGGATCCCGGGTGAAGAACGCGTTGGAACTGTCCCGCGCGAGATGGTTACCCAGACCGGTGTACTCCCACCCGCCCCGCAACGCCCGACCCAACCCGTCGTAGTCGAACACCCGCGCGTTACCACCCGCCGGAACGTGCTCAACCACCTGGTCGAACGCGTCCGACACCGTCGTCGCCGCACCAGCCGCGCTGCGGGTGCCGCGCGCCGTGTACTGGTAGCCGACCCCGGTGCTGTCCGACACGAGGCGGTTACGGGCGTCGTACACGTAGTCGACGTCGCCGATCCCGGTCCGGTTGCCCGCCTTGTCGTAGCGGTAGCCGACCGTCGTGTTCCCGTCGTCCCACGACGTCAACCGGTCCGCCAGGTCGTAGGTGTAGGTGTTGACCGTCGTGGACGAGCCACGGGTGACCGTCCTACTGGTCTCGTTACCGTTCGCGTCCCAGCCGTACGTGATCGACGCGATCTTCGACCCACCCGAGGACACCAACCGGTCGCTGGTCAACCGGTGCAGATCGTCGTAGGCGAACACCCGCCGGTTGGTGGTACCGCCGAAGGTCATCGACGACACCGCCGACATCACGTCATACGTGTAGCCGATCGCCGTGCCCATGTCCGCGTTGTCCACCGACGCCAACCGGCCCGCACCGTCATACCCGTACTCGGTCAACCCCGCCGCGTCATCCCGCGACGCCATCAACCCGTCCGCCGTGTACGTGAACGCCGCGTCCCCCGACGGACCGGTCACCGACAACGGCAGGCCCCGATCGTCGTACACGACCTGATTGCTGCCCCCCGGCGCGGAGAACTCCACCAACCGACCCGCCGCGTCGTAGCCGTACGTCCGATCCGTGGTGGCCGCCTCCGCACCGGAGCCGGACTGACGCACCAACCGGCCCGCGTCGTCGTAGACCAGGGTCCGCGCCACCCCACCCGGGGCACGCTGCGACACCGGCTGCCCGGCCACGTCGTACACCGTCGTGAACGTCCGGTCCGCAGCATCCGGATACGCCGCCGTCACCGGCTCGATCCGCGACTGCGGCAACCCCCACACGTTGTACGTCGACCGGAACGCCTGACCACGACCGTCAGTGAACCGCGTCGGATTCCCCGCCAGGTCATACCCGAACGACGACTCGATCGTCGTCGCCGCATCCACCGGCTCGGACTGCGTCCGCAACAGACCCGCCGCGTCATAACCGAACCGCGTCACCGTGCCCCGCGCGTCCGTCGCCGACACGGTGTTGCCGGCGGCGTCGTAGGTCCAACTCGACGTGGCCAACGCGGCCCCACCGGACGCCCGGAACGCCGCCGCCGACACCGGCCGGGACAACATGTCGTAACCCGTGGTGGTGTACGTACCGTCCGGATTGACCTCCTTCACCGCACGACCCAACCCGTCGTGGACGACACCCCGGGTCTGCCCCGCACCGTCGACCACACCCGTCACCTCACCAGCAGCGTTGTAGCCGTACCCGACCGTCACCCCCGCCGGCGACCGCACCGACGACAACCGACCGGCGGCGTCAAAACCCACCGTCGTCGTGTGCACCTGACCGGTCTGCCGCACCGCCTCACTCACACTCGTGACCCGACCCAGGAAGTCGTAACCACTACCGGCCACCGCACCCGTCGGATCCGTGACCGCCAACACATTGCCCATCAGGTCGTAGCGCGCCGTCGTGGTGCCACCGTCCGGCGCCACCCGCGTCACCACCCGACCCAACTGGTCATAGTCGAACTCCGTGACCCGGCCAAGCGGATCCGTCTGCGACACCACCTGCCCCAGACTGTCGTAACTCGCCGTCCTGACCGGAGTGACCGGGGTCAAACTCCCCGGCGGCGTGTAGCTCGGCAACCGCACCTCCACCGGCCGACCCACCCGGTCCACCCCGAACGTCGTCACCGCCCCGTTCGGATCCGACTCCGCAACCACCTCACCGAACGTGTTGTAACCAACCCGCTCCACCGGCCGGGCCGACACCACCGGACCATCCAACTCACCCGACTCCACCTGCACCGCCGGACCCGTCGTCACCACCGGACGATCCGCCTCGTCATACTCCACAAACGTCGCCTGACCCAACGGATCCACCACCGACGTCGCCAGACCAGCGTTGTCGACCACATAACTCGTCCGCGACACCCCCGCATCCGCCGCCGGCACCGCACCCGCCATCACCCCAGCGGCCCAGCCATCGTCGCCCGGCACCCCCTGATACACCTGCAGATCAGAGACAGCCCCCTTGAGCCCGCCACCGATCCGCAGACCGCCCCGCGCCTGGTTGCTCAGCGCCAAAAAGTGACCGATGTAGACGCCGTCGAGGTACACCGTGGTCGATCCGGAGAGCGGGTTCAGCCCGATGGCCACGTGCTGCCACTCGCCCGCCTGCACCGTGCCCTGGCCGAAGGTCTGATCGCGGGTCACGTAGGCGCCCGGGCCCACCTGCTCGGTCATGGTCATCCGCCATCCATCGGTGGCGGAGTCGAAGCTCAGTTGCAAGGCGGCAAGGAACGCGGCCCAACTCAGGCGGGCGGAGCCGGGTATCTCCAGTACCAGAGCGTCAGCCGCGACGTCGTCCACCTTCACCCAGGCGGCGACCGTGTACGGCCGGGTGGTGTCCACCACCGGTACATCGGTCGTGATCAACGACGACGAACCATCGAACGACGCGACCCGACCCCGCTCGGGATCCGACGCCCAGACCACGTCCGTGGCCGTACCCGGACTGTTACCCGCCGAGTCGACCGCCGTCGTCCCACCCGTCTCGTCCAACCGCCACCGCGCCACCGGCGTCACCATCCGGTCCGCCGACAGATACCGGGTCTGCGACACCGGCCGACCCAACACGTCATACGCGTAGTCGACGACCGACAACGCCTCCCCCGCAGCGTCCCGATCCACCCGTGACAACACCCGGTCAGCCGGCGACAACGTCACCTCGGTCACCCGATCCAGACCACCCGGATCCAGTACGCTGCGCACCTGCCGACCCGCAGCGTCATACTCGAACGCCGTCACCGTCGCACCGTTGCCGGTCACCTGCTCGACCAGGTTCCCCGCCTCGTCGTAACCGTTGCCCTCCAACAGGAACGAACTGTCACCGTCCGACCGGACCACCGACGCCGTCCGCCCGTCATCGGTGTACGTGTACCGCGTCACATAGCCCATCGCGTCCGTGGTCGACGCCAACCGACCCGCCGGGTCGTACACATTCGACTCCACCACCAGATCCACCGGATCCGTCGGATCATTCGGATCCCCGGTGAACCCCTTCACCGTCCGCGACAACACATTCCCGTTGACATCCACCTCGTAGGCGTTCACCACCCCGTCCGGATCAACCTGCTCCACCAGACGCCCGTACACGTCATAGCCGTAACCGGTCACCGCCCCCTCAGCGTCCACCGACCCCGACCGACGACCGTGCCCGTCATACGACCACGTACTGACCCGGGCCACATCCCCACCCGACGCGTCACTGACCCGCTCCTCCACCAGGAACCCGTCCACGCTGTACGAGAAACACGTCACCGCCCGATGCACCGCACCCGACACCCGATCCGTCACCAACGGACCCGTCCGCGTCACCACCCGACCCACCGAGTCATACGTGAACGACGTCGTCCGCCCCTGCGGAAACGACGACGTCACCACCGTCTCCGTCAACGTCCGACCCAACCCGTCGTACGTGAACGTCGTCTCCGCATTCGCCGCGTCCAACACCCCGGCCACGTCACCCGCCGTGGTGTACGTGATCTCCTGGGATCCGGCGGAGAAGTCCAGCACCCGCAAAGGCATACCTGCCGACCTGCCAGACACGCCATAGATGATTCTCATCTGCCGGCCGACCGGGTCCCGCAACTCGGTCAGGTTGCCCTTGTGGTCGTATGAGTAGCGGCTGAGGTATTCGTTGTCCTGCGCGCTATCCGAGCCCGGGCCGCGCAGCTCAGTCAGCCGGTCGTTCCGCGGATCCGCCACGTTGTCGCTGTTCCAGAAGTAGCGGTAGTAGCTGCTGGAACACTTGTCCGCAGCCTGATCCTGGCAGGTCACCTCCTGGATGGTGTTGCCCCGCTCGTCCTGCACCGACCGGGTCACATTCCCGTTCGGGTCGTACACCAGACTCGTGAACCCACCCGTGTCATAGCCGTACAACGTGGTCTGACCCAACGCGTCGGTCTGCGACACCTTCCGCCCCGACACCAGGTCGTACGAGTACGACACCTCGTTGCCGCCCGGATCGGTCACCGACACGATCTTCACCGGATTCGACACCGTCGTCGTCTGCACGTGCTCCGCCGCCTCGTCGACCCGCACCGCACCCGGCGGCAACACCTCGACCGGCAACCCACCCGCCGCCGTCTCCGACAACCGGGCTTCGGCAACCTCATCGCCCGCCGCCGTCACCACCAACGGCACGGTCCGACCCACCGACTCGTAGTGCAACGCCACCTCGTCCGCGCTCAACGCCCGGTCGTAGAGCGCGACCTCCGCCAACGAACCCGCGTAGAGCGCGACCCATATTTCCTCCGGGAACCCCGACCAACCGTTGTCCACGTACCCCGCGCCCAGGCTCGCGCGGCTGAGCGGAGGTGCCCCATCGAACGGCTCGGCACTCGTGGTGGTCTGCACGTGCACGCCGTCCAGGTACAGCGACTGGGCCGTGCCGGTGGATTCCTTGCTCGCGGTCAGCACCGCGTGGTGCCACTTGCCGTCGTTGACCGGCACCGCCGACACCAACGCCAACGCCCACTGCTGGTTCGTCTGACCGTTGCAGGACCGGATCGCCAACTGGGTGCCGTCCGTGGCCGACGAGCCGGGCACCTCCAGGCACCGGCCGGCACCCACATTGCGCCATGCGTCCCGGTCCGGCGCCCACTGCTGCCTCGAGCTGCTCGAACAGTCCTGCACCTGGACCAGGGTGCCGTTGCCGGTCGCCTGACCGGTCAGACCCAGACATTTGGTGCCTTGGCGCAGCTGCTGGCTTTCGCGGTCGAAGAGCCAGCTCTGCTCCCACTCACCGTTGCAGGTGCGCAGCCGCACGCTGTTGTCGGCCTTGTCCCACTCCGCGCACTTGCCGGCGATCCCCGTCAACGGCCCGTTCGGATCTTCCGACGGCGTCAGCCCCCGCAACCGGCCGTCGGCGTCGATCCACAGCGCCGGCGAAGGGATGCCACCGAGCGTGGGCAGCGGCGCGCCCACCAGTACCCCGCTGGTCGCCGTGGTCTTGAACCACAGCTCCTGGGACCGCGGCCCCGCCGGCATCACCCGCCCCCCTGGCACGTACACCGACGACGATTCCCCGTCGAACTCCGCCGCCGTTCCGTCCGCGAACGGACCCGCCGCCCCCAACCTCACCGACTCGAACGAATCACTCGGCTGTCGCGTCTCGTTGACAGGTTGCGCACCGGCCGCATCCCGCAACCGCCAGTAGTCCGTCGGCTCGGAGGACAGCACCGCCGCCGCGTACACAGCGCTCGCCCCCGCCACCCGCGGCGTCCCCAACGCCCAGGTCCCACCGTTGCTGTCGGTCACCGACGCCAGCTTCCCGGTCACCGAATCCATCGACAGCGACGCCAGCGTCCGCCCTTCGGCGCTGGTCACCTTCGACAGCTGCCAGCTCTGGCTCGTCGCCGCCGTGTACAGCTCGGTGACGTCCGCTCCGGTCAGCGAGTGGTCGAAGTACGCGACGTCCGCGACCTGCCCGTCGAAGAAGTTCACGAATCCGAGGTGGACAACGGGGTTGTGAAGGCTCTGGTCCGGCCATTTTCCACCCAGGAACCCGGCGCCGACGTACTCGTTGGCCGCCCCGCCGTACTGGAACATGTCGATGATGCCGTCGGCGGTGTCCTGGCGCGCTCCGTCGAGGTAGAGCGCCTGGCTGTCACCCGCTCCGGCCAGCACCGCGTGATGCCACTGCCCGTCGTCGACCCGCTGGGCGGTCACCATCGTGTCGAACTCGCCGTCCCAGAACTTCGCCCGCAGCTTGCCGCTCGCGCCGACGTACATCACCGGTGTGAAGCCGTCCTCCGTACTTCCCGCTGTGATCGGATCCTTCTGGTACGAGTAGAGCACCTGATCGGTGTCGGTCGTCCGGAACCACAGACTGATCGACTGGTAGGCCCCGTCGGTCACCAGCCGACGGGGCAACCGCACCCACGACGACGAGCCGTTGAAGTCGGTCGACGCGGAGGTCGATCCCGGCCACACCCCCGGCACCACGCCCGCTGACGTGTTCTGGTGGAACCCCAGGTCGGTGCCGCCGTTGTCCAGCACGCTGCTGGTCGCCCACCTCTCGCCGGCGGGTTCGTTCAACCGCCAGAACGACGACGGCGCATGATTCAGCACCGCGTTCGCCCCCTGGTTGGCGCTGTTACCCCAGGAGTACGTGGTGCACGAGTCCGTCGGCGGACACACCTTCGTCAGGCGGTCATAGCTGCCGTACGTGTACTGCCACACGTACCCACTGCCACCGGCGGTCGGCGGGTCCGTCGTCACCTTCGTCACATGCGACCCGACCGACGGACTCGCCGTCGCCCCCCAGGTCAACGTCAACGACCGCCCCGACGCGCTGGTCAGCTTCGACACCAGCCCGCTGCCGTTGTAGGTCAACGTCAGGGTGTTCCCGTTCGCGTCGATCACCGAGGTGAGCTTGAAGACCCCGCCACCGGCGGCCCGGCCGAACACGTACGTCGTCCCGTGTTTGACGGTCAACCGGTACCCGGTCACCGTGGTCCCGGACCTCACCGCGGTCAACACCTCATGCCGCCCCGACGGTGGCGCGAACGACCCGTCCGTGTTCGGCCCGAATCCTGCTGCCGACCCGTCCGGATAGGTGACCGTCGCGGTGCGCAACAGGCCGGTCCAGTTCCGGCGTTCCACCACCTGGGTGTCGAGCAGGCTCGACCAGCCCTGCCCGAACGCCCCCGACCGCCGGGTGTCCAGGCTGTTGTACGACCGGGTGATCTCCAATGCCGGCCCCAGCCCGGCGACCTGCGCGTCCGTCGCCGACGTGGTGTAGTTGCCGATCTCCGGGTGGTAGCCCACCCCCGGGTTCTGCACCAACCGCGACCCCAACGCCGGCTGCGGCGCCCGCGTGTAGAACGCGTACTTCGGGTACCGCGCGCCGAGGACACCGTTGACAATTGCCCCAATAATGTCCTCGGGCTGCACCGACCACGAATACGTCTGGTTCCATTTCAACACGCCGGGCGGAATGGTGAGCGAGGCAGATTTCATCCCCGGTGGTTGCGATGCGGTCCCGGAGAAGATGACGTCACCGTCACTGTCATGAACGTAGATGTGGTAGACCATGCCGAGAACGCCGTCCAGGTCGCGACCCGACATCAGCAGCTCCGGCGTCAGCGTCGAGATCACCGTCCCGGGTCCCGGGGAGCGTGCCTCGACCAGCGGTGCCAGGTTGCCGCTCAGCTCCAGCACCAGCTTGGGCGCGTACTGTCCGGAGCCGTAGTCGGACGAGGTGAACAGCGCCCAGGTGACCGGACTCGTCGCCGCCACGGCGTCCAGCGCGAGCCCGAAGTTCGGGGCACCGAGCGCCCACCCGCCGATCAGCGACCTTCCCAGCCCGTACGTCCCCCACCGGCCGACGGACGGATTCACCGACGAGTTGGTGCACACTGCCTGCGCCGAGGCCGCCGCGACCAGGCTGGGCGCGTACCTCGTGTCGACGCCCGGCCCGGGATAGGAGGCGGTCGCCAACTCGTCGACCGTCCACTCCTTCTCGACCAGGTGGCTGCCCACCGGCAGCTGTTCACAGACCGGCCGGTAGGTCAGGTACAGCTCGAGCTGTGCGTTACGGATCGTCGGCGTCGTGTTGATCAACTCCGACGAGATGTCGAATTCGAGGAAGGTGCGGGCCTTGACTCCGTCCTCGTCCACCCCGATCGCCAGGTAGTTGCCGTCCTGCACGGTCTCGTCGGTGTCCGGGTCGCTGTCGACGAACACGTCGCCGTCGGTGTCGACCTCGGGGTCGGCCAGCACGGTCGGGTCGACCCGCACCGGGAACACCCGGGCCGGGTCGGTCAGCCAGGCCCGGTCCGCGACCAGCCTGATCGCCGGCCCGCCGTCAACCTCCACCAGCTGCATCGACACCGCCGGCGACTGGGCCGGCAGGCCTGTTTTCGCGTCGACCGACGAGTCCAGCATGAACGGCGCCGGAATCGACCCGGCCACCTCGCCCGCGTCGTCGACCAGCTCGATCGATCCGCCGTCGCCGGCCCGGACCGTCAACCCGGCAAGGACGAGCGGGAACACCCATTCCGACGCCGCGCGCGGTGACGCCAGGATCAGCGTCTCCTTCACCCCGTCCGGCCGTGCCACCAGCTCCAGATCGGTGCCCGGCAGCACCTTCGGATAGATCGCGGTCGCACCGGTCACGGTCGGCGTCACCGCCGCCGCACCGGCCAGACTCCACCCCAGTGACCCGCCCGCCGGCAGGGTCAGCTCCACCAGCGGCTCAGGCGAGGCCTCGGCCGTGTCGGCCAGCGAGATCCCCAGCGAGTTGTCCGTCACCGTCCACCGGTCGCCGCGCCGCGTCAACGTCGAGTCGACCGGCCGCCACGACCCGTCCGCCGCCTGGTAGTTGACCCGGCCCGTGGAAATTTCCACGGTCTTCGAACCGTCTGCGTTGACGTACACGTCCATGTTCGACCGCGACGCCCGCGCGTCCCGCCGGCTCGTCTCGGGCTCGAACTGACTCCCGGTGTCCGATGTCACCGTCCGGTCCACCGCCGGCTGCGTCGCCCACCCGGGGAGACCGTCGACCAGCTCCTGCGCCGAGCCCGCGCCACCGGACGCCCGGGTCGCCGCCGACGACACGTAGCCACCCGGGCCTGCACCGTCACCGACCCGCGCCGTCGGCAGCTCCACCGGCGACCCGCTCAACCCCAGCAGCCACGACGGCCGATCGGTGAGCCAGGAGGTCAACCAGCCGATCGGGAACTCGCCACCCGGCTGCACCGCGCCGGGCGGCGCCGACGCGGTCAGCCCGACCAGCACGACCAGGGCGGTCGCCACCCCGGCCGTGCATCGCCGCCAAACGGCACGCAGCCACGCCTGCTCTGCTCGAGTCCGCTGCTGAGTACTCCGGCCCGTGCCCATCGGCGGCGACCTTCCCCTTGGCATTGCGATCCGTCAATCGGAATCGCGATACATCGTGCAGGACCGTGCACGGAGAGACTTGAGGAAGATCTGAGGAAATTGTTCGTGAGTTTGTCTGAGGGACCTCGCGAGAGACTCCGGCCGGAGTTCGGGCAACCGGTCCAGCCAGGACACCTCGTCGCTCGGCGGCGGCGGACGAAGTCAGGGTTGCAGCCACCATGGACTGCTGTACGCCACCCCGAAGTCGTTGCACGGGTGCCCGGCCGGGCCGGGCGTCGGGTTGGCCAGCTCCGGGTCGGAGACCCGCAGCACGATCCAGTCGCCGTCGGCGGCGTCGAGCGGCACGGTGAAGTCGGCGACCGACCCGGAGACGGTGTCGACGACGTCGACGACGGTGGGGGCCGACGTACCGGGGCGCAGGACCTGGATCCGCAGCGGCTTGCCGTCCCAGACCGCACCCCGGTCCAGGTCAACCCGGAACCGGACGTCACCGGCGGTCAGCCCGATGACTCCGCCCATCCGTACGCCGTTCGCGGTCGCGTCCAGGCGCAGGCCGGAGACCCGGGTGGCGAAGCAGCGGCGGGCCGCCATCGCCTCGAACACCGCCGCGCGGGTGTTCTCGGTGACCCAGAGTCCGCTGCGACCCTTGCCTTCGTGGAACCCCCAGGTGCTGCCGTGCTCGTCGGTGACCCCGGCCAGACCGGGTCGCCAGCCGGCGTTGAGGCAGGCCACCAGCGGTGAGGTCGTCCGGGACGACCAGCCTTCGAACAGGTAGTCGTCGGTCCGGTTGAACATTTCCAGGCCGACGAGTTGCGGGCGGGCCGCCGCCTCGTACGAGAAGTTGTCGAACCGGCCGATCTCCCGCCCTGGGTGGTTGAAGCTGGCCAGGCCACCGGGCCGGCCGGTCAGCCACCGGTAGAGGCTGCCGGGGCTGCCGGCCCGCAGCAGGTCGGCGAAGTCCGAGGTGTTCCACACGTTGATGTGGCCCTGCAGCGGGTGCGACCACTCGAAGCCACGGATCGCGGTGAACTGACCGGGGTCGTCGGCGGCGTTGGCGAGGTTGCCGGTGGTGTTCCACTCCGACTGGCTGAGCCCGCTGATGGCGAACATCGTGGCGTGGTCGGTGAGCGCGGCGACGTCGAGGCCGGCTTCGCGCATCGAGGCGAACGCCTGGTCGGCGCTGCCGTCCCCGTCGGACATGACGGTGTGGTTGTGCAGGTCGGCGTGGACCAGGGTGGTGCCCTGACTGATCCGGGACGCACGGGACGCGCCGGGCGCGGCCACGGCCGGCGTACCTGCGGTCATGGCGGTGGCGGCCCGCGCGGTGCCGGGGACGGCGGCGAGCATCAGCATGCCGCCGGCGGCGGCGAGCATGGACCGACGTCCGAGGCCGCCGGCCGCGTGCCCGGCAGCGTCGATCTGGCCGTACGGGACCTGGCCGGGCTGGTGGTCGTCGGATGGGTGGTGGCAGTGGTGGGGGTGTGATCCACTCATGCCAATCATTAGATCGATATAAGTCTTTCCAGCACGCTGCGCCGGGCTGGCCGGCGGGCGAACACCAGGCGTCACCCCGCACGTCTCGGAAACGAGTACGGCCGCACAGATCATCCCTACGCATGTACACAGCACAATCACTTGTGCTGAAGGGTGCTACCCGATCGCGGCGACCCAGCACGGCTGGGCAGTATCGCTGGAACTCTTGAGCCTCAAGGCAACGTGGGGTGAAGGTCGTAGCGCCGCCGGCACCTGGGCGACCGTCCACGCACCGGAGACGGGCGTCTGCGGCGGCACAGCCACCCCGACGACCTCGTGGTACCGACCTTCGCCGAGGTGGTAGCTCGCCTCGGCCAAGGTGTCGTCGGCGGACGGCGGCAGGGCCGCGCACCGGTCGAACAGTTGCCGCCACGCGGCGCGGACCACCGGTGCGTACGGGCGGTGAAACGGCTGGCGTCGTCGAACCCTTCGGCGGCAGACTGGCGGCCATGTTGGCACAGGTACGGGACGTTGCCGATCGGATGGCCGCCGGTCACCGGGTCAGGTTCCTCTTCTTCTGGGGCCATCAGCCGGCGGCCGACGGCAGCGTCGGGGCGGAGTGCCTGAGCCAGTGGTCGCCACACAGCTTCGCTGTAGACGGTGTCGCGTTCGCCACCGCCGAGCACTACATGATGTGGCGCAAGGCGGTCCTGTTCGACGACCGGGCCATGGCGCAGCGGATTCTCGTCGCACCCCACCCGCGCGCCGCCACGGTGCTCGGCGGCCGGGTCGCCGGCTTCGACCAGCGCAGCTGGAACGCTCACCGGGTCCCGATCGTGGTCGCCGGCAACCTGGCCAAGTTCAGCCAGCACCCCGACCTGCGCGCGTACCTGCTCGCCACCGGGGAGCGGGTCCTGGTCGAGGCCAGCCCGATGGACCGGATCTGGGGCATCGGGCTCACCCGCGACGACCCGGCCGCCGTCGATCCCACCCGCTGGCGGGGACTCAACCTGCTCGGCTTCGCCCTGATGCAGGTGCGGGAGACTCTGCGGGAGCGGGCCGGCGGATAGCCGCCGACGTCCGGGAGCGCGACGGTCGAAGGGTGGCGCGGGATGCCGGGGACGATCACCGGCGTGGTCCTCTGCACGATCGCCGTACTGCCGTTGGCCGCTCTGGCGTGCGTGGGCGCTGGCCTACCGACGGACCGTCGCCGGGGCCGCGCCCGCGCGAGCCTGGCGGCACGCGGTGGCCGAGGTCGGCATCGGGTACGGCACCGTGCCCTGGGTCTGGATGATCATGTTGCCGGGCGAGCAGGCCGGCGCCGTCGACGGTCGGCTGAGCCTGGTGCCGTTGCGGGACCTGTGCACGGTCCTGGCCAGCGATCCGGTGACGGTCACCGTCCAGGTCGTCGGCAATCTGCTGGTCTTCGCCGCGCTGGGGTTCTTCGTCCCGCTGCGGTTCGCGGCGCTCGCGTCGGTGCCGCGTGTCCTGGCCCTCGCGGCCGGCTGCTCGGTCCTGGTCGAGACCGCGCAGTACGTCCTGCCGCTCGACCGGGTTTCGTCCGTCGACGACGTGCTGCTCAACACCGCCGGTGCCGGTCTGGCCGCGCTGGCGTCACGTCCCTGGTGGTACGGGCACGCCGCAGCGTAGCCGTGGCCGGGTTCACCGCCGGGTACGGCGACGCGGCTGCGGCACCGGCGGCACCGGGACGCCGGCGGCCTCCAGCGCGTCCCGCTGGCCGCGCGCGGCGAGCCGGTCGGCGCGTTCGTTCTCCACATGGCCGGCGTGGCCCTTGACCCAGTGCCAGACGACCTCGTGGTGGCGGGCGACGGCGGCGTCGAGTTCCCGCCACAGGTCCTCGTTCTTGACCGGCTCGCCCGCTTTTGTCCGCCAGCCGTTGCGTTTCCAGTTCGCCATCCACGACATGACACCGTTACGGACGTACGTGCTGTCGGTCCAGAGGTCGACGGTGGACGGACGGGTCAGCGCGGCCAGCGCCCGGATGGGGGCGGTGAGTTCCATCCGGTTGTTCGTCGTCGCGCCGGCCTCGCCACCGCAGAGTTCCTTTTCGGCCTCGCCGTAGCGCAGCAGCGCGCCCCAACCGCCCGGCCCCGGATTGCCGCTGCACGCGCCGTCGGTCCAGATCTGCACCCGTGTCGTCGCCACCCCCGTCACCGGGACAACCTACCGTGGCCGAGCATCAGGATCTTCACCCTGCTTCTCGTACGATAAGCTGAAATGGAGATCATCTCCGTTTTGACCGACACGAGGTGCCCATGACCGACAAGCCGCTGCGCGCCGACGCCCAGCGCAACCGCGTCGCCCTGCTCGCAACGGCCCGGGAGCTCTTCGCCACCGGGGCCTTCTTCGACCTGCGCTTCGATGACTTCGCCCGGCTCGCCGGAGTGGGCACCGGCACGCTGTACCGCCACTTCCCCACCCGGGAGGCGCTGGCCGAGGCGGTCTACCGCGAGGAGGTCGCCACGCTGTGCGCCCGCGCCCGCGACCTGCAGGCAACGCTGCCCGCCGCAGAGGCGTTGACGACCTTCCTGCGCGGCATGGTCGACTACCTGCAGGCCCACGCCGGCCTGGCCCGGACCCTGGCCACGCTGATGACCACCGGAGCGGCGGCGAGTGCCGGGTCCGGCACCCTCGCCGAGGGCAGTCGGGCGCTGGAGCAGGCCGTCACCGACCTGGTGGCCGCCGCCGCCCGCAGCGGCGCGATCCGCGACGACGTGGGCGCCGGCGCCATCATGATGGCCCTGCACGGCATCGGCGCGGCCCACGACCGCGACGACTGGCGGGCCGAGGCCGACGGCGTCGTCACCCTCCTCCTGGACGGGCTGCGCCGGCCACCATCGGACACCACCCAGTCACCCGGGCGCCCGTAGAACGGGCTGCGCCGGTAGACCAGCGGCAGCGGCAGCAGACGGCTCGTCGGCCCGACCCAGGGCCGACGAGCCGAGCTTGTCGCAGGTGAGGTTCAGTACTTGTCGCGGCAGGAGTCCGCGTCGGCGACCTTGGCCAGCAGCCGCTCGAGCTGATCTCGCTCGTCGGGGGAGAGCGCGGCGAACAGGTCGTCGTCCGCGCTGTTCAGCGCCGAGTCGACGGACCGCAGCGCCGCGGTGCCCTGTGGCGTGATCGTGACGATGTGCCGGCGGCGGTCCGCCGGGTCACGCTGCCGGGAGGCCATGCCCAGGCTCTCCAACTCGTTCAGCACCGCGACGAGCGCGCTCGGGTCGACGCCGAGAAGGTCGACGAGCGCCTGCTGGCTGACCGGCCCGTCGGCCAGGTGGGTCAGCGTGAAGACACACCGCATGGTCAGGCCCTGGGCGGCCAGGGTGTCACGGACGCGGGCACTGGCGACCGCGCCGCGACCGGCGAGGAGCACGCCCAACTGTGCCAGTGGCTCGGTGCGCGTCGTCGTTGCCATGTGACCCATCATACCCAGCCCTCGATTGTATGGGTCAAACAATCGTTGTAGTGTTCCAACCATTGGCCGACACTGACCATCGGAGCGGCCCAGCCACCCTCGTCAGCTCATCGAAGGAGAAGCATGTCCACCTACCTTCTGGTGCACGGCGCCTGGCACAGCGGTGCAGCCTGGCAGCGGGTGGTCCCGCTGCTGGCCGAAGCCGGACACCGGGTCCTCACTCCGTCACTGACCGGCTACGGCGACAAGGCTCACCTGCTGAGTCCGGCCACGGGTCTCGACACCCACGTCGAGGACGTCGTACGGCTGATCAAGGACGAGGACCTGACCGATGTGGTGCTGGTCGGACACAGCTACGCCGGGATGGTCGTCACCTCGGTGATCAACGAGGTCCCGGAACGGATCGCGCAGCTGGTCTACCTCGACGCCATGGTCCCCACCGACGGCGAGAACGTCGTCGACGTCATTCCGCTGACCCAGTTCCTGATCGACCAGGCCGCCCAGACCGACGCCCCCTGGCGCATCCCACCGCTGCCGGAGCGGCCCGACACCGGGCTGTTCGGCGTGACCGATCCCGCCGACAAGGCGTGGCTGCGCACCCTGCTCTCCGACGCCACAGTCCTCTCCTTCCAGCAGCGGGTCCGATTGGACAACCCGGCGGCGGACCGGATCCCGCGTACGCACATCGAGTGCACCGTCGGCGCCCCGCCGCACCGGCGGCCGGTGCCCCCGGTCCAGCCCAACGGCACCCCCGCCCAGCGGTGGGAACTGGCCACCGGGCACGACTGCATGGTCACCGCGCCCGTCGAGCTTTCCGACCTGCTCCTCAAGCTCGGCTGACGCCGCACGGCCGCCCTGCCCACCCCGGCGTCGCGCGTAGGCAGGGCGGCCATCGGCGACAGTTTCCGCCCAGAACACGCGAAACGGAACTGGTGTGACCCCTCCTGATGTGACCCGACAAAGACTCCGGTCGCCGCGTGGAGCGTTCGCCGCCCTGCTGTGCGCGGTGCTGTCGTTCTCGCTCCTGCAGACAATGGTGATTCCCGCGCTACCGGAACTGCGTACCGAGTTCCGCGCCTCGCCCTCGACCATGTCCTGGGTGCTCAGCGCGTTCCTGCTGACCTCGTCGGTCGGCGCGGTCCTGCTCGGACGGCTCGGCGACATGTTCGGCAGGAAGCGGCTGATGCTGGTCAGCCTCGCCCTCCTCGGGCTCGGCACGCTCGTGTCGGCCCTCGCCGCCGACGCGGGCACGCTGATCGCCGGCCGGGCCGTCCAGGGACTCGGCGCGGCCAGCTTCCCGCTCGCGTTCGGCCTGGTGCGAGACATGTTCGACCGCGACCGGGTGCCCGTGGTCATCGGCACGATCAGCGCCACCTTCGGCATCGGTTTCGGCATCGGCCTCGTCGTCGCCGGCCCGATCCTGGACCACCTCGGCTGGTCCTGGATCTTCTGGATCAGCCTGATCGCGGTCACGATCGCGTTCGCCGCCGTTGCCGCGTCGATCAGCGAGACCCCGACCCGACATCCCGGCCGGATCGACTGGCTGGGCGCGATCCTGGTGACGGCGGGGCTGGCTGCGGTGCTCCTCGCGATCAGCCAGGCCCGGACGTGGACACTGACCGCTACCGCCGCGCTCGTCGTGTCCGGCGCTGTGGCGCTCGCGGTGTTCGCCGTGGTCGAGCGACGCGTCGACGAGCCGCTGATCGACCTGTCGATGCTGGGACGGCGGTCGGTGCTGGGCGCGAACCTCGTCGCCCTGCTCATCGGCTCCGGGCTCTACAGCGCGTTCAGTCTGGTCCCGCAGTTCGTCCAGACGCCGGCCGACGCAGGCTACGGATTCGGTGCCACGCCGACCGGATCCGGGCTGTTCCTGCTGCCGATGGCCGTCACGATGCTGATCGCCGGTCCCGCCGCCGGGCGGCTCGGTGCCCGTACCGGCTTCAAGAGCATTCTCGTGGCGGCCTGCGTGATCAGCCTGGCCGGCTTCGTCGTGATCGCTGCGGGACTCGACTCCGCGTGGGCCATCGCGACCGGTGCCGGCATCATCGGTGTCGGCGTCGGCTTCTCCTTCTCCTCGGTGGTCAACCTCGTCGTTTCCGCCGTCCAGCCGCAGGAGACCGGCGTGGCCACCGGCGTCAACACCATCATGCGCACGATCGGCGGGGCGCTCGGTGCCCAAGCGGGGCCGGCGATCGTGACGTCGGCCCTGGTAGCCGGCACGTCCGTGCCGGCCGAGTCCGGCTACGCAGTCGCCTTCGTCGTCTCGGCGGCAGTCATGGCCGCGGCGGCGCTCGCCGCGCTGGCGGTCCCAGGTTCTCGCCTCGCCGCCTGAGCGGAGAAATCTTGCCGGGGCGTGCAGCGTTCGGGCGGGCTGCGGACGTCCTGTCACCATCGGAGGGAGCAACCCGGTGACACCAGAGCACCAAGATGAATTCCGTGAGTTCGTGGCTTCCCGGATGGGCGCGCTGCGGAACCTGGCGTTCCTGACCTGCGGCAACTGGCACGCCGCCGAGGACGCGGTCGCCAACGCACTGTCGAAGCTGTATCCGCGCTGGGGACGCCTCGACTACCCGGACAGCTACGCCCGGACCATGGTGATCCGGGCTGCGATCGACGAGGTCCGTCGGCCGTGGTGGCGCCACGAACGACCGGCGGGTGACGCCATACCCGATCTCCCCCACGCCGACCCGAGCGGAGCCGTCGACGACCGGTTACGGATCCGTACGGCGCTGCGCGCGGTGCCGGTCCGCCAACGGGCCGTGCTCGTGCTGCGGTTCTACCTGGACCTGACGGCGGAGGAGGCCGGGAAGGCCCTCGGCCTACGGGCCGGCACGGTCCGGAGCCAGACAGCAAGGGGTCTGGCGAAGCTACAGGCAGCTCTCGCCGCCGAAGGTATTGCCCTGGAGGGGATCACGGAGCATGAGGAGTGGCCCGATGCGAATGCAGGATCTGGTGGACCTGGCGACGTCCGAGTCACCGCCGCCGCGCTACAGCGTTGACGACATCGTCGAATCGGGGCGGCGCGCCCAGCGTCGTCGCAGGTTCGGTTGGCTGACCTCCGGCGCGACGGCTGTCGCGGCCGGCGTCGCGACGGCCATCATGGCACCGTCGCTGCTCGGCGGAGCGTCCCCACCGGTCACCGGCGACCCGTTCGGCGAGGCAACGGCTGCGGGTGCGGCCCAGGCCGCTGCGGTACCGGGGCCACCCTTTACCTTCACCTTCGCCGGCTACCGGGTCGGAGAACTGCGGGTCGCGGACCCGGTCATCGTGTCGACCGCCTACCAGCTCACCAGGGTGTACGCGGACGGCATGACGACCAACGACAAGTCGGAGAAGGAGGACTCGGGGCTGAACCCCGGGCGGGACGAGCCGAGCCTGCACGCCTACCTGACGGTCTACCGGCCCGGCGCGTACGACCCCACGACGCTGGTCGACGCGCAGAGCGTGACGGTCGCCGGCCGCCCCGGGCTCGAACTCGACAGACGATGGCTGAACTGGGCGGCGCACCGGACTCTTGCCTGGGAGTACGCCGAGGACGCCTGGGCGGTGATCGACTCCATGTCCGACAACGCCAGCTTGCCGTCGGCGGAGGATCTGCGCGACCTGGCCGCCGGATGGCGCCCCGCCCCGCCCACGCCGGCCAGGGTACCGATCACGTTGGACTACCTACCGGCCGGATACAGCCTGGACGAGGCCGCGATGCACACGATGACCGGGCTGAACGGCATCGCTTCCGCTCGCAACGGTGACTACGCGGGTCTGCTGTTCAGCAGCCCGGCCCAGCCGACCGCTGGCCTCACCGGGCCGTACGGTACGGGGCTGGACGAAGGACCGCCGGGGAGTTTCTTCATCTACGTCGGGCCGGCGGAGAACTCCAACCAGCAGCCGTCGCCCGGGATCACCTGCCTCGTCGGATTCTGCAACAGGGTGTACGCGGACGACAGCGTGAAGGTGCAGGTTGCCAGCAGCGGTCGGCTGTCGAACGCCGAGATGACGAAGATCCTCGACGGTATCTCCGTCGGGGACGTGCACGACGACAGCACCTGGATCGAGGTGGGCGCCGCGATCCCCTGACAGGTTCCTCCGCAACGGCGACGCTCACCCCTCACTGCGGGGGTGGGCTGTCGTGTCCACGCAACGCTCGGACTACGCCCCGGATTCCGTCTCGCTCGTCTCGGCGGCTAGTGGTGCTTTGTTAGGTCTGTCGATGTCGTTCATCCAGACTCAGGCGGACGAGGACGCACCACCCCAACCGGCCGCTCGCACCATCCAAGCGACATCGGGGACCACAAATGGGACATTACCATCGTAAATTGATCTCGCAGGGTGAGTCTGGTGGCCGCCGTGTGGCAACCTGTATACGTGCTTCGGCTCAGCGCTGACAATCGGATCCATGGTCGACCGCCGCTCTGGATCAGCCTCGCTTGCCCTCGACGGGACACCGTCGACGATGTCGTCACGGCGGGTGCCTCGCAAGCACCGGACCCGGTGTCATGACCCCTTCCGACATTAGGCAAATCCGCTTCTACGAGCGCCTCGGCGGTAGTTGGCGTGATCTTGCAGACCACCTTGGCATCCCGCCCGTTGACCAGGCACGGTTCGTGTCAGGCTACGAGGCGCGTGGGATCTGGCACTGGCTGGACGAACGCGACCTGCGCGATCGGCTGCCCGCAGCGCTGCGGGCGGTACGCCGCCCAGATCTTGCCGAGTTACTCGGATCGGTCCAACCACCAGCTGACCGGGTCGCCAACATTGTCTCGAAGCCGTACGACCTACTGACGGCACCAGACGGGCTCGTCGGCAGGACCGACATTCTGGCCACGCTGAAGGACTTCGCCGTCGCCGACTCGCCCGCAAGACGCATCGTCGTGCTCCGCGCCGTAGGTGGCATGGGCAAATCTGCCATTGCCTGGACCTTCTGGGACCAGATTGTCCCGGCCCTGCCCCTCGCAGATCGCCCAGAGGTTGCAGTTTGGTGGTCATTCACAGATCTTGACGGGACCGTAAGTGCCCTGATCAGCAAGCTGGCTGATCAGGCATCGTCAGACGTTGCCGGTGGGCCGGTCGAGCGCGCAGTACACACGCTGCTAAACCGTCGTTGCCTTCTGGTCATCGACGCGCTGGAACGCCAGCTCGAAGCTTTCAGTTCGATGGTTTTCCGAAGCGATCTTGAAGTCGGTCAGCAGCCGATGTCCGACCTGGCTGGTGACCGACGACGGATAGTCGACCCTCGACTGGTAGACCTACTTTCCGCCGTTCGCACCGGCAAGCGGTCACAGATTGTCATTACCAGCAGACTCATGCCGATCAACCTCGAGGCGGCACCAGATCGACCACGGTACGGAGTGGAACTTGTCAACGTGCCGCCACTCACTACGACAGACGGACAGCGCCTACTATCGAGCTTTGGATTACCAGAAGACAAATTACTCATGGCGCGACTAGACGAATCTACCGGAATGCATCCCTTGCTCCTCCAACTTGCAGCCCGATTTCTCGCCTCGCGCCGCGTAGACTCCTCCGAAATAGTCACCACCGTTGCCACCGAAGGTCTTCCAACAAATCTGAAGCAGGAAATCGACCGCGCACGAGCTACTTTCATGAACTCCATCCTGCAGCAACTCTCCTCGGAAGAGGTCCTTGTCGCGCAGGTCGTGGCGGCCTCCACCCAGCCGCTGGCAACCGGGGAGGTCCGAGCGATGGTCACCCGCCTCAGCACAGATCCGATCGACGTACCCAGGGTATTGGGGAGTCTAGCGGATCTCTCGCTTGTCGCCTCGGATCGTCGCCCTCTCGGCGACACCCGCTGGGCGATCCATCCGGTCGTACAGGGCGCTATCCGCGCCCTACAGACGGCCACCGCACCAGACACCATCGTTCAGGCAGTAGCGATCGAGTTCACGTCGGCCCTGAATCGTGCCTATACAGATGTACGCGGCATCTCAGATTTGCAGCGCCCAATTGAGCTATTCAATGCCTTGTGCAGCCTTCAGCGATACGATGACGCGGCCATACACTACATCCGGTCACTGCATCAGCCACTGACTTTTGCCTGCCCACGGGACCATCAGGAGCGATTGATCCTGATCGGAAGGCTCTTCCCTAACGGCTGGCGTGCGGAGACACCGATTGGCGACAGTCGACTCCAAAGCATCATTCTCAATGCGGCTGCGTTGGCCCACCAATGGGTGGGTCAGAACCGACTTGCCGCCGATTTGCTGAAGCGGGCCGTTCAGGCCGAGGAGAGCAAGCAAAACGCAACGTTGTGGAGCAATTTGGCCTCGATCCTGATGTACACCGACGATCTCGCTGAGGCCTACCGCGCGGCGATGACGGCTATCCGCTGCAGTTGGGGCAGCGGTGAATCCCGTATTCCGATCACCTACCTTGCCCTGATTCTCCGGCAAGCAGGCCGACCGGCTGATCGACTCACAGCGCTGCTGAAAGCACCCGCATCGGGTAGAATATCACCAGCTTGGCGCGCCCTCCGGCTCGGCGATCTGGCACTGTGGAACGGCAAGCCGGAGGAGGCGCTGGCGCTAGGAGAGCAGTCACTGGCCTACGCACAGAGGCAGGTTCCACCATTCGAGGCAAGCCTCATCGAAGCATCGCGACTGATCGGCCAGTCCCTCGTTGCCCTCAGTCTGTTCGACGAGGCAGTCCCCGTTCTGGAGGAGGCGCTACGCCGCACCCGTGACTTCGCTATTGTGCAAGAGGAGCTACCAATCCGGGTGTCGTTGGCCAGAGCATTGCTGATACGGTCTCCCGAACGCGTTGAAAGAATCATCGCGGACGGATTCGAACGCTACGATGCCATCGACTATAGATGGTTCACAGTAGAAGCAGAACTTGTCCTTGCCGATCTCCATCAGCGTCGTGGGGACGCCGATCGGGCGGCTATTCATCGGCGGTCGGCGCTTGATCTAGCTGTTGGCCCGGACGGTTGGAGCTACGTCCACGGCCCGCTGCGGATCGGCGTACAGAGCCACGCAGGATATTCCTTCATCGATCCGCAGCCAGCGATGGCAGAGGTTGACCAGCTGCTGGACAAGTTTCAGGCTATGGCCGATACCGGCAGCGCCTCATCAGGAGCCATACAGGACGACTCAACGGTGGTGAGTGCTGAAGGAAAGCGCGCCAATCTTCCACGTTCCGGAGGTTATCAAGGTGCCGCGCCTCCGACGATGATCCGCGCACAAACCGGGTTCGGGCATCGGCGACAAATCCTTGCGATCGGCACCGAATGGAGATCCGGCAACGGCGGCTTGAGCACTCTCAATCGCGACCTATGCACCGCACTCGCCGCCGCCGGGCAAGACGTCACCTGCCTAGTCCTCTTTGCAACCGACGCTGATCGGGCAGCTGCAGAGGCAGGCGGTGTCCGACTCCTGATCGCCGATTCAACTCCCGGCGGGGGTGGACTTGAAGCCCTGTCGCGACGCTCGGTGCTCCGCGCCGACTACGTCCCCGAAGTCATCATCGGCCACGGCAGGATTACTGGTCCGGCCGCGTTTCGCCTTGCTGAGGACTACCCCCAAGCCAAACGTCTTCATGTTATCCACATGGCACCAGACGAGATCGAATGGTACAAGGCGAAGAGCTCGCCGGGCTCGGAGACGTCGACCGACGTCGGTGCCCTCGCCGAAGATCGCCTCTGGGTCGAACTGGAACTGGCCCGAGACGCCAATCTGACTGCCGCCGTCGGGCCACGGCTATTCGAACGCTATCAGGGGTACCTCCACGAGGCTCCGACCCGGATAGTTCGCCTCGATCCGGGCTTCGATACCGGCAGTGTCCCGCACCCTGGTCCACCACCAGGTCAGCCTTGGCGGATTCTGGTCGTCGGCCGGGCTGAGGATGCCAGACTCAAAGGGCTCGATCTCGCCGCTCAGGCGGTTGCGCAAGCCGTAAGGTATCGCGACACAAACGCTGCCCGCCTTGAACTTGTCGTCCGTGGTGCCCCCGATCGACACTCCGCCGAGCTTCGGAATAGCTTGCTGGCCTGGGCAGGCCCAGGACCGTTGGACGTCGTGGTCCTCCCGTACTCCTTGAACGAAGCACGGCTGAGCCAAGACCTGCGTGCAGCTAGCTTGGTGCTGATGCCCTCGCGGAAGGAGGGTTTCGGCCTTGTCGGCGTCGAGGCGATCAAGGCAGGTGTACCGGTGTTGATCAGCCGAGACACTGGCCTCGGCGAGCTTCTGAAGGAAGTTTGGCCAACGGACAGGATCGGGCAATTGCTTGTTCCGATCACAGGCGACAATACCGAGGACGCGCCAGCTTGGGGTAGAGCTATTGACCGAGCGCTTGGCGATCGCGAGGCGGCATTTGCTCGCGCCGAGCAGCTACGTGTTGATCTGATTCGGCAACGCTCCTGGGCATCCACAGTGGCTGGATTGCTTGCCGAACTAGGGTAGAATGCTTCCAACAGGGAGAACACGGTGGCGGACGGAGCGATGCGCACTTGAACGGAGTCGTCGAGCAACTGGCTCTTGGTGTCGCTGCCAGCGCAATCGCTGGCAGCGCGGTCTGGGGATATCAACAGCTGCGTACGGGTAACCGTATCCGCACTGAACGTAGTTTCCTTGGACTGCCGATGAAGGGCGCCCATCCCATCCGGATAATCGTTGGAGATCAGGCAGGCACGACCGGGCAGGTCAATCGGACCGACATGGCCGCCGTCTTTGAGCTGGCTTTCCTGCTACGCAACACTGGCGCCGCCGTCGATCTGCAAACTGCAGAAGAAGCCCGAGTTCGACGCGCTGACGATACTGAGTTTTGCGTCGGCGGCCCACACTCTAACACACGTACCGCCGCAGCAATTCGACGACACTTTCCTGGTCTCGTTTTTCCTCCATTCGATCCAATCAACGGGACCCACTGGACGTTGTCGGTTGGTAAACGAAGGTTGTTGGGCGTCAAGGGTCAGGTGGAGTACGTCATGCTTGCCCGGATACAGCGGACGGGTCGGCCGCATCTGTTTATCGTCGCCGGGCAGGCAGCCGTGGCCAATCACGCCGCAGCGGCGTACTTCGCCCAAGAGGTGCCCAGCCTGCGCCGCCGATTCGGCGACACCAGCACCTTCTGTCTGGGGCTGCGGGTGCTGGATTCGAAGATCTATGGTCATCACGAGGTTGAAGAACTGGCTGACCTGACAGCTGAGGCACAGGGGCATGATCCGGAAGAGGAAAGAGGCGCTGCAGCGGCTGAATAGGGCCGCGCTCGACGAACGCGGCATCGCCTACAGCGTCCAGGTCAAAGGCGAGGCCCTCGCGCAGCCCGCCGACCGGCCGGCCACCGCATCACCCACGACACCGACGGCAGCCTGCCCGAACGGTGGCTGGTCCCCGAATGGCCTGCGACACGACCCAAAAGCGGCTGCGTCGGCCTGACCCCCTACCGCACGATCCGCGAGTTGCAATCCCTACTCGCCACCTGGGCCGACGCATGCCCCACCTGCCACCAAACCGTCACACCCTCGACCCTCGACCGGCAACAGACATCGACAGACCCAACGAAGCACTACTAGCCGCCGGGCATGGTCCCGTGTGATGGAGGCGGGAGTGCCGCGCTGAAGCGGGCCGCGACCGTGGCGACGGCGGCCCGCAGCTGCGGGCCTGCTTCGACGGTGAAATCGAACGGTACGGCGGCCAGCCACTCCTGGGCGTAAATCGCGGGGTTGCGGGTGCTGCCGACCAGGACGCACCGGTCGCCGGCCGGAGTGAGGCGGCCCATCGGTGGCCGGATCCATGGGGCGACCTGCTCGTACGGCGCGTGGAACACGACCCGGGTGGGGTACTGCCAGCCGACGCCGAGATGCTCCTCGAGGGCGGCGACCGGGTCCAGGTCGTCGGGTGGGGTAAAGCCGTGCGGCAGCTGTCGTACGGCACGTACCCGGTCGATCCGGTAGGTGCGTACCGCGTCGGCGCGGTGCGAGTGGCACAGCAGGTACCAGCGTCGGTGCCGCACCACGACCGCCCACGGGTCGACCTCGGCGTCGTACTGCTCGCCGCTCTCACCCCGATAGGTGACGATCACGCGGCGTCGGTCGGCGACGGCGGTGACCAGGGCGTTCGTGATGGCGGGGTCGGGGCGGGCGGTATGCCGGTCGGGGGTGGCCGAGGCGTACCCCCGTAGTGCCGCCGCCTGCCGTCCGATGCTGTCGGGCAGGGCCCGGATGACTTTGCTGAGTGCCGCGCCGATCGGGTCGTCGGGGTCGATCGCGGCCGGCTGCCCGTCGAGCACCGCCATGACCAGGCCGAGGGCCTGTTCCTGGGTGAAGACGACCGGTGGCAGCCGGGTGCCCCGGCCGAGAGCCGGTAGCCGCCGTACGGCCCGCGGACCGATTCGACCTCGATGCCGGCTTCCCGAAGGATCCCGATGTAGCGTCGCGCGGCTCGCTCGGTCACGCCGAGGGCGGCGGCGAGCTGGTCGGCGGTCGTTCCGGGGCGGTCCCGCAGGATTTCGAGGGTCCGGATGGCGCGGGCGGTAGGGCTCGTTCCGGTGCACACAAGCCCAGACCATACCGGAAGTAGAACGTCCGGAATCGCGGTTAGCGTGAGGCCATGACTGATGCCATGACCGCAGAACAGATCGTGCTCGTCGGCGGCTTGTGGCTCGACGGGTCGGCGTGGACCGACGTCGCCGCCGAGCTGGAAAGGATGGACCGGCGTACGGTGCCGGTGACCCTGCCAGGGCAGGGCGACGGGAACACCTCGGCTACGCTGGCCGACCAGCTGGCCACGGTGCTCGCCGCCGTGGACGCAGCCCCCGGCCGGTCGATCGTGGTGGGGCACTCGGCGGCGTGCAGCCTGGCCTGGATGGCGGCCGACGCCCGGCCGGATCGGGTGGCGAAGGTCGTGCTGATCGGCGGGGTTCCCGCAGTCGACGGAGACACGTACGCCAACTTCTTCGAGGTCCGTGACGGTGTCATGCCGTTCCCGGGCTGGGAGCCGTTCGACGGCGCGGATGCGGCCGACCTGGACGAGCAGGCCCGGCGGGACTTCGCGGCGGCGGCCGTCCCGGTCCCCGAGGGCGTGGCCAGAGGCGTCGTACGGCTGACCGACGAGCGGCGGTTCGACGTACCGGTCGTGCTGGTGTGCCCGGAGTTCACACCCGCCCAGGCACGGGACATGATCGCCGCCGGGCAGGTGCCCGAGCTGGCCCGGGTCACGAGCCTCGACCTGGTCGACATCGACTCCGGGCACTGGCCGATGCTCACCAAGCCCGCCGAGCTCGCCCGGATCCTCGCCGAGGTCCAGCGGCACCTGGGTGTCGGTGCGCGGGACACTCCGGTGACGCGCGGCTGACACGCGGCGAGGAGGTCAATTCTGGGCGTTGAGGACGCAGTCGACGGCCATGTAGAGGGTTTCGGTTTCGGCGGTCAGAATCGAGTCCTCGGCGGGCAGAGCCCGTTCGACGGAAAGCCCGTTGAGGACGGTGAGCAGGAATCTCACGCGACGTGCGTGGTCTTGCCTGGGGAGCGCGCCTTCGTCGGCGAGAACCGTCAGCCAGTACTCGATACGGCGCCACCCTTCCCGTTCCAAGGCGAGATACCCGGCGCGCACCTTCTCGCTCGGTTCGGGTGCGATGAACATCTGGTATGCGTTGCCCCACGCCTCACGTGCCTGCTCCCCGACGCCGGCGGGGGCGAGCACTTGCCGGAGACAGTTGACCAGTCGATCCCGGGCGGGTAGCGATCGGTCGTGGATCGGGTCGTCCGGGAACATCTGGCCGTAGATCCTGGCGAGCACGGTGTCCTGCAGGGCTCGTTGGGTCGGAAAGTGGAACCTGAGCGAGCCCGTGCTCACCCCGGCCCGCGCCGCGACCGCCCGGACGCTCAACCGCGCTGTCACATCCTCGGCGAGCATCGCGGCCGCGGCCGCGAGGATCCGTTCCCGTGAGCCGGTACTCCGGTCGTCCTGTGCCATCCGCCACCTCCTGACACAGCGTACTAGCACGCCGTGCTAGCTTTGCCACTAGTACAGCGTGTTAGTGGCAGCGGCGGTCGACGATGAGCGAGGCGACGTGATCGAGGACTGGCGGCAACGGCGGGCAGCCAAGCGCGTCAAGAGCGGCGACGGGCGGGCGTTGAAACGCCTCCGCTGGTGGCAGCTGCCCTTCCGCGCGCTGTTCTACCTCCCGCGGCCGTACTGGGCAGCACCGAGCGGGCGCTCCGCCTGCGGTACAGCGTGCTCGACCACGCCGGGAAGTAACCCACTCCACAAGAGGAAGCCGTGACCACGACAATCAGCACGAACTCACTACTCGCTCCGGCCGAACCCCGCGATCAGCCGTCAGTTCCGCAGGGAGTCGAATACCACCGGGTACTGGCCGGCGACAAACGCCGGATCGGTCGAGGCATTCTCGCGATCGTCCTCCTGCTGGCCGGAATCGTCATCTTCCCGACGGTGATCGGCAGGGCGACGGCGCTCATCGACGTACGGATGGGCAACACCCCACCGATCCTGGGTGGCACCGACTACACGCCGCTCGCCCACGCCAGCGCGATGCTCGCTCTCGGCCTGCTCGTTCCGTGGAGCATGCTCATCCAGCGGTGGCTCTACGGCGTGCCCGGCTCGTCCCTGCACTCCGTGACATCGCGATTCCGCTTCGACCTGCTCGGCAGATCGTTGCTCATCTTCGGTCCCGCCTGGCTGGTGGTCAACGTCCTCGGAGCTCTCACGCCCGTCGACGAGTCCCCCTGGTCGCAGACCGACCTCATCGCCATCTTCGTCGCCACGATGCTCCTCACCCCGCTCCAGTCGGCGGGCGAGGAGTACGGCGTACGCGGGCTGATCTTCCGCGTGATCGGAAGCTGGACCCGCAGCCCACGGGCGGGACTCGTCGCCGGGGTGCTGGTCTCGAGCGTGCTGTTCACGGCCGTCCACGGTGCGACGGATCCGTACATCATCGTCTGGTATTTCGTGCTCTGGAGCGGACTGGCCGTCATCACCTGGCGCACCGGTGGGCTGGAGATCGCGGTCATGCTCCACGCCGTACTCAACACGTTCACCTTCATCCTGGCCACCTCCCTGCGGGTGGACCTCGGTAGCGCACTGCAGGACCGCTCAGCCGGAGTCGGCACGCCGTACCAGCTCGTCCCCACCGTCGCGGTCATCGTCATCGCCGCGATCATCTGGTGGCGCACCCGAAAGACCGGACCAGCGCTCACCCCTCAGCCGTAGTCAGGTCGCGCCGGAGCCGGCTGATCGACGCGGGCCGCCTGTACATCCGTGTACGTCGCGGCCCGCACCGCTATCTGACTGCGGGTACGGGCACTATCGTGCTGGGGTGCGCATCCGATTCGACGTCCCGGCCGATCCCGACTATCCGGGCAGGGCGGCCGCCGCGCTCAGCCGGGTGCGGCTGGCCAAGTACGGCTACATCGGCGCGGGCCTGGCGGCGACCGGGGTGGCCGCTTTCGTCGCCGCCCGGGAGTACGGCTGGGGCGAGCAGTTCTCGCTGCTGTGGATGTCGCTGGTCACCGCCGGTGTGCTGTCGATGCTGTACGGGCCGTGGGTGCGCTCACGGGCCCGGCGCCGGTCCAGCGAGTACGCGGTCGACGGCGGCTACGACATCACCGACGACACCATCACGATGCGCAGCGGTTCGGAGTTCAGCGACATCGCCTGGGACGCGGTCAGCCAGGTCCGCGACACCCCCGGCTTCTGGATCGTGTACGTGGGCCGGATGCCGGCGACGGTGATCCCCCGCGAGTTGATGTCCGCCGACGACGTCGAGACGTTGCGTGACTTCATGACCAGGCGCGGCCTGCTTCAGGTCCAGTAAGGACAGTTTCAGCCTCCACCCGAGCGCCCGGTACACACCGCGAGCGCGCGGCCAGGCGCGCCCAGGGCTACCGACAGCAAACGATAACCGTTATCATAACCACGCCTGTTTCCCGGGGAGGAGGCGCCGATGGCGCATGTGTTGCTGCTGGAGAGCTGGGTCGGAGCGATGAGCCACCTGCTGCCCAGGGCGGTGCTGGAGGCCGGGCACCGGTTCACCTTCCTGACCCGGGACCTGCACCACTATCTACGTGGCGCGCCGGCCGGGGGTGCGCATCCGCTGCTCGCCGCGCACAACGTGCTCACCGCCGAGACCAATGACCTGCCCCACCTGCTGGAGCACGCGGTCCGGCTGCACCAGGCGCTGCGTTTCGACGGCGTGCTCACCTCCTGCGACTACTACCTCGACACCGCCGCCTGCCTGGCCACCCACCTGGGTCTGCCGGGCGCGGACCCGGAAGCGGTGCGCCGCGCGTACCGGAAGGACCTCGCCCGGGCGGCGATGGACGTTGCCGGCGTGCCGCAACCCCGGTACGCGCTGGCGGAAAGCTGGTCCGCCATGTCGCAGGCGGCCCGGGAGCTGGGTTTCCCCCTGGTGGTCAAACCGGTGGACCTTTGCGCCGGCATGTACGTGCGCGAAGTCGCCGACGAGGCCGGGCTGCGGGCGGCGTTCGACGCTCTCGCCGGGTTCCCGGTCAACGCCCGACGCCAGCCCCGGGTGCCGACGGTGCTGCTGGAGGAGCTGCTGTCCGGCCCGGAGGTGAGCGTGGAAACGGTCACCGTGGACGGGGACACGACGGTCGTCGGGGTGACCGACAAGAGCCTCGGTGGTGCCTCAGGGTTCGTCGAGACCGGGCACATGTTCCCGGCGGTGCTCGACCCGGCGACCGCCCGCAGGGCCAGTGAGGTGGCGGTGGCCGCGCTGACGGCGGTCGGTCTGGACCGCGGGGTCGCCCACACCGAGCTGCGGTTGACACCGTCCGGGCCCCGGGTGGTGGAGATCAACCCCCGGCCGGCCGGCAACCAGATCACCGAGCTGGTGCGCCGGGTCACCGGCATCGACCTGCCCATGGTGTACGCGCAGCTGGCGCTCGGTGAAGACCCCGACCTCACCGCGACCGACACCGGCGTACGCAGTGCGGCGATCGCGTTCGTGCTGCCGCCGCGCCCCGGTGTCGTCGCCCGGATCGACGGGACGCGGGCCTGGCAGGCGGACCCACGGGTCGTCGACTGGTCGGTGAAACCCGAAGGCCACCGAGCCGGTGACGCCAGCAGCAACAACGGCTACCTGGGCCACGTGATGGTCGTCGACACCGCAGGAGCCGGCGCGCGGACCACCGCCGACGGCCTGGCCGCACAGGTACGCGTCGGATACGTCGACGAGGACAGTGCCACCGACCGGTTGCGGTCCGCCGACGAGCCGGCCGGAGCCGCCGTATGACGGCGTCCACCGCTGGCAGTTCGGCAACGTCCGTGTCGCCGGCGCGGCCGGCGTACCGGTCCCTCGCCGCGCTGATCGACGCGGTACGGGTCGGACGCCACGGGGCGGACCCGACCCGCCGACAGGTCAGCGTGGGGTTCGTGACCAGGCAGGGCGCGCGGCACGCGACCCGGCTGCGGGGTTACCGCAACGAGGTGCTGAGCCTGCGGGTCGACGCGGCGGTCGGTTCCTGCGCGGTCGAGCCCGGCGAGCTGCCCGACGAGGTCGTCTACGACTGCGTCGGCGCCACGGTCGCCGACCTGCTCGCGCATCCGCTGCTGCCGGTGCGGGTGGCCGCACTGGACGCGTACCTGATGGCGCAGCGGCCGCACGTCGACGCGGCGGACGCGGCGGTCACCGTGCCCGCCGGTAGCTCGCTGGCCAAGTCGCAGGCCCGCGCCGCCGCCGTGGTCGACCTGCTGCCGGCGACCAGCGGCACGGTCCTGGTCGTCGGGGTGGTGAACTCGCTGCTGGCCGGGCTCCGGACCGCCGGACGGCGGTATCTGCCGTGCGACCTGGCCGGCGGCCGTACCGAATGGGACGAACCGTGCCTGCCCGACGCAACGGCGCTGCTGGACCGGTGCGACGCGATCCTCGCCTCGGGGATGACACTCGGCAACGGCACGTTCGAGCCGCTCCTGACCCACGCCGCCACCGAGGGCAAGCCGTTCGTGGCATTCGCGCAGACCGGCAGCGCGGTGTTGCCGTGGTTCATCGGAGCCGGGCTGACGGCGGTGTCAGCCGAGCCGTACCCGTTCTTCTGGCTCGACGGCGGCCCGACGAACCTGTACCGGTACGGGGTGCCCGGGTGAGCGCGCCGCAGCTGCTGAACCTGGTGGGGCACACCCCGCTGATCTACGTCGAAGCGCCGCTGCCGCACCCGCACGGCGGCTTCTGGGCGAAGGTCGAGTCCGCCGCGCCGGGTGGGATGAAGGCCCGCGCGGCGGTGGCGATGCTGGCCGGTGCGCGACGGCGTGGCGAGCTCCGCGACGGCGCACCCGTGGTGGAGTCGACCAGCGGCACCCTCGGCATCGGCCTGGTGTTCGCCGGGCAGGCCCTCGGCCACCCGGTGGTGCTGGTCGTCGACCGGGAGCTGGAACCGTCGATGCGGGCGCTGCTGCACGC
The DNA here is from genome assembly GCF_049179175.1 of Solwaraspora sp. WMMA2101. NCBI lineage: Bacteria > Bacillati > Actinomycetota > Actinomycetes > Micromonosporales > Micromonosporaceae > Solwaraspora > Solwaraspora sp. WMMA2101. Next base: position 2,222,905 of record NZ_JBMHMA010000006.1, read on the forward strand.
GTACGGGGCCCGGCTGGAGGTGGTCGACCGGCCCCATCCGACGGGTGGGTGGCAGCAGGCCCGCCGGGAGCGGCTGACGCAGGTACTGGCGGCGCTGCCCGGCGCATACTGGCCGGACCAGTACCACAACCCCGACAACGTCGCCGGGTACGCGAGCCTCGGTGACGAGATCGCGGCCCAGGTCGACGCGGTGGACGTGCTGGTCTGCAGCGTCGGCACCGGTGGGCACAGCGCCGGGCTGGCCCGGGCGCTGCGCCGGCACTGGCCGCAGCTGCGCCTGATCGGCGTGGACACGATCGGTTCGACGATCTTCGGCCAGCCGGCCCGGCGACGGGTGATGCGTGGGCTGGGCAGCAGCATCTATCCGAACAACGTGGACTACCTGGCGTTCGACGAGGTGCACTGGTTGGGCCCGGCGGAGGCGGTGGACACCTGCCGCAGGCTGGCCCGGACGGCGTTCGTCACCGGCGGGTGGTCCACCGGCGCGGTCGCCCGGGTGGCCGCCTGGACGGCGCGCACCCAGCCGCAGACACGGGTGCTGACGGTGTTCCCGGACGGCCCGCACCGCTACCTCGGCTCCATCTTCGACGACGGCTGGTGCGCCCGGCACGGGCTGCTCGGCCCTACCCCGGGACATCCGGTCGAGATACCGCACCCCGGTGCGGTGGAGGTCACCCGGTGGAGCCGCTGCCGGGTGGTCGACGACCCGCTACGCCACGAACGGGTGCCGGCGTGAAGCTGTCCTGGCACTCGTACCAGCTGGTGCTGCGCGAGCCGCTGCGGATCTCCCGGTCGGTGATGGCCCATCGCGAAGCGGTCCGGCTGACCGTCACCCACGACGGGGCCACCGGCCACGGCGAGGTCGTCACCAGCCGCTACTACGGCCTCGACCGGGCCGCGATCGAACGTACCTGTGCCGGCTGGACCGGCCGGCTCGCCGGCTACCCGGATCCGGTGGCCCTGCGCGGCGAGCTGAACACGTTCGACGGGCCCGCCGGAGTGCTCTCGGCGTTGGACGCCGCCGTGCACGACCTGCTCGGCCAGGCCCGAAAGCTGCCGGTGCACCGGCTGCTGGCAGCGCCGACGCCGACGCCGGTGGCCACCGCGTACACGATCGGGCTGGTGCCGGTCGCGGACGCGGCGGCGACCGCGCGGCGGCTGGTCGCCGCCGGGTTCGCGGTGCTGAAGGTGAAGGCCGGCGCCGCCGACGACGTGGCCCGGGTCGCGGCGGTACGCGCGGAGGCACCTTCGGCCCGGCTGCTGCTCGACCCCAACGGCGGCTGGTCCGCCGAGCAGGCGGTACGGCGACTCGACGCGCTCACCCCGTACCGGATCGACGCCGTCGAGCAACCGATCCCGCCGGGGCGGCCCGACCTGCTGGCCCGGGTGGCCGCCCGCACCGCGATCCCGGTCGTCGCCGACGAGGACGCCGAGAAGCTGGCTGACCTGGACCGGCTCACCGGCGCGGTCGCCGGGGTCAACGTCAAGCTGGCCAAGTGCGGTGGGATCGCCGCCGCCACCCGGATCGTCGAGGCGGCCAGGGAACGGGGCCTGGACATCATGCTCGGCTGTCTGGTCGCCAGCACCCTCGGCGTCGCGCCGGCCGTGCACCTGGCCGGCCTCGCCCGCTGGGTCGATCTGGACGGGCACCTGCTGATCGCCGACGACCCGTGGACCGGGATCGGCGGCCACGACGGCGTGCTGCGGCTGACGGACGCCCCCGGACTGGGCGTGGCGGAGGCGGCGCGGTGAGAGCGACCTGGACGACGCTGACCAGCTTCCCGCCGGCGATCCGGCTGCTGGTGGTCAATCAGCTCGGCGTCAACGTCGGCTTCTACATGCTGCTGCCCTACCTGGCCGGCTACCTGCGTGACGACATCGGCCTGTCGGCCACCCTGGTCGGCCTGGTCCTCGGCGTGCGCAACCTGAGCCAGCAGGGGCTGTTCCTGGTCGGCGGGTCGGCCGCCGACCGGCTCGGCGCACGCGGCGTGATCATCGCCGGCTGCGGGCTGCGGGCGGTCGGCTTCGCGGTGTTCGCGGTCGGCGGGTCGCTGCCCGCGCTACTGGCCGCCTCGGTGCTGACCGGGCTGGCCGGGGCGCTGTTCAACCCGGCGGTACGGGCCTACCTCGCCCAGGCCGCACCCGAGCGCCGGGCCGAGGCGTTCGCCCTGTTCAACGTCTTCGCCAGCGCGGGTGCGCTGCTCGGGCCGCTGCTCGGCAGCGCGCTGCTGCTGGTCGACTTCCGGGCCGCCGCGATCGGCGCGACGGTGGTGTTCGCCGCGCTGACCGTGGCGCAGCTGCTGGTCCTGCCACCGCACCCGGTGACCAGCAGCGGGCAGAGCGTCGGCCGGGACTGGCGGGAGGCCCTGACCGACGGCCGGTTCCTGGCGTTCACGGTGGCGTTGAGCGCGCTGTTCGCCCTGCAGACCCAGCTCTACCTGGTGCTGCCGGTGCAGGCCGAGGCCGCCGCCGGCACCGCGCTGGCGGTGGCGGCGCTCTTCGTCGTGTCCACGGTGGTCACTCTCGTCTGGCAGGTACGGCTGACCGGCTGGCTGCGTCAGCGGTGCAGCCGTGGGGTGTCCATCGCGGCCGGGATGGCGGTGGCCGGTCTCGGTTTCCTGCTGCCGCTGCTGCCGGCGGCCGGCCCGCCGCCGGTGCGGGCGCTGCCGACGCTTGCCGCCGCGCTGGCGCTGGCCGTCGGGGTGATGATGGCGCAGCCGTTCGTGCTGGAACTGGTGCCCGGCTTCGCCCGCGACGGGCTGACCGGCACCTACTTCGGGGTGTTCTACCTCGCCTCGGGGGTCGTGGCGGCACTGGCCACCACCGCCGTCGGCCGGTTCATGCAGACCGGCGGCCAGCCGGACGGGGCGGCACCGGGCGTACCCGCCGGGGCGTGGCTGCTCTGCGCCGGGCTGGGCCTGGCCTCCGGCGCCGCCGTGTGGCTGCTGCACCGAGGGGGCCTGCTCACCCCACGAACGGTGCCGGCCGTTGCCGGAAAGGCGGCCCGGTGAGCGAGCCGGTGGTCGGGGGCGAAACACTGGTCACGGGCGGACCGGTGGTGACGGGCGGACCGGTGGTGACGGGCGGACCGGTGGTGACGGGCGGAAACCTGCTCACCGACAACCCGCAGCTGTACGAGGCCCAGTTCCCCGACCCGCAGCACCGGGCGGCGACGTTCGTGGCCGACCTGGTCGACCGGTTCGCGCCCGGCCCGCCCGGCCGGCGGCTGCTCGACCTCGGCTGCGGCACCGGCCGCGACGCCGGACACCTCGCCGGCATCGGCTACGACGTCACCGGGCTGGATCTGTCCACCCGGATGCTGGCGTACGCCCGCCGCCGCCACGGGCGGGTCCGGTTCGTCGAAGGTGATCTGCGTACCTTCGACCTCAGCCACCACTTCGACGTGATCACCTGCCTGGACAGCGCGCTGCTGTACTGCCACGACAACGCCGACCTGGCCGCCGCGCTGGCCACCTGCCGGCGGCACCTGGCCCCCGGTGGGCTGCTCGTCGCCGAGATGCGCAACGGCGCGTACTTCCTCGGCAACACCGACCTGCTCGACGGGCCCAGCATCCGGTCGGTGCGCTGGCAGGGCGTCACCTACACGTCCCGTACCACCTTGTGGATCGACGCCGCCGCGCAGCTGCTGCGCCGCCGCCGGGTGTGGACCTGGCCAAGCGCCGAACAGGAACTGGTGCAGACCTCCGCGTGGCGGCTGCTCTTCCCGCAGGAGCTGCGCCACCTGCTGGACCGCGCCGGGTTCGACGTCCTCGCCCTGTTCGACTCCCCCGGCCCGCGTACCGAACCGCCCTGGCATCCCGGCGCCGAGCTGGCGACCGGCCTACGCGGCGACCGCCTGCACCTGGTCGCCCGCCGCCGCGACGACGCGGCCTGAAATCCCCGCTGAAAATCCCCGTTGGAAGGAAAGAACTGACATGTCGACTGCTGCCCGACTACGTCGCCGAACATTGCTCGGCGGCGGTGCCGCCGTGACCGCCGCGCTCCTCGCCGGTTGCGGCGACGACACCCCCGCCGGTTCCGACAACGCCGCAGGTTCCGCCACCCCGAAGCGGGGCGGCCGGCTGCGGGTCGCGTTCGCCGGTGGCGGTGCCACCGAGAGCCTCGACCCGCACCTGGCGAACCTGTTCAACGAGGCGTCCCGGGCCAAGGCGATCTTCGACAAGCTCGCCGACTACGGCCCGGACGTGTCGATCCAGCCCCGGCTCGCACTGAGCTGGGAGCCCAACGCCGACCTCACCCGCTGGCGGGTGCCGCTGCGCGAGGCGACCTTCCACGACGGCCGGCCGGTGCGGGCCGCCGACGTACTGGCCAGCTACGCCCGGATCACCGACCCGGACCAGGCTTTCCGCGCCAAGGCCAGCCTGTCCCTGATCGATCTGCGGGCGAGCCGGGCCGTCGACGACCGTACGGTCGAGTTCGCGCTGACCCGTCCGTTCGCCGAGTTCGGCAACGTGCTCGCCGCGTTCGGCGCGTACATCGTGCCCGAGGGAAGCGAATCGTTCGACCGGCCGATCGGCTCCGGACCGTTCACGTTCAGCAGCTTCACCCCCGGCACGTCGCTGCTGCTGGCCCGGTACCCGGACTACTGGGACGGCGCCTCGCACCTCGACGAGCTGGAGTACGTGATCGCCAACGAGGAGTCGGCCAGGATCAACGCGCTGCTCGCCGGGCAGGTCGACTACGCGCACGACATCAGCCCCACCACGGCCCGCAGCTACGCCGCCGACGAACGGATCGCCATCACCCGGATGGCCAACAGCGGCCTACAGGGTTTCACCATGAAGCTGGACCGGCCTCCGTTCGACAACCGGGACCTGCGGGAGGCGATGTTCCTGCTCACCGACCGGCAGCAGCTCGTCGAGACGGTCCTGTCCGGTTCCGGGCAGGTCGGCAACGACCTGTTCGGCAAGGGCTACCAGTACTACGCCGACGACATCCCGCAACGCGAACCCGACCTCGACCGGGCCCGGGCGCTCATCGACCGGGCCGGCGCAAGCGGCCTGCGGATCCCGCTGGACACCGCGCCGGTGGCCGCCGGGTTCGTCGAGGCGGCCAGCGTCTTCGCCGACCAGGCCCGCGCGGTCGGGCTGAACGTCGAACCGGTGCAGCGAAACAAGGACACGTACTGGCGGGAGGTGCTCGACAACGGAGTGATGGCCTGCTTCCGCTCCGGTGCCATGCCGATCGAGACCCACATCTCGCAGCGGCTGCTGAGCACCTCCACGACGAATGCCACCAAGTGGACGCGGCCCGAGTTCGACGAGCTCTACGCCACCGCCGTCTCCTCGGCCGACGAGGCGGGCCGGCGGCAGGCGTACGGCGACATGCAGCGGATGCTGCACGCCGAGGGCGGGCTGCTGGTGTGGGGCTTCGCCGACTTCCTCGTCGCCACCACGCCCCGGGTCGGCGGCGTGTCCGCCGAGGCACCCGCCAACACCCTCGACTGGGCCCGCTTCGACAAGGTGTGGCTGGCTTGAGCCTGGCCCGCTACACCGTACGGCGGCTACTGCTCGGCGTCGGGCAGGTCGCCGGCATCACCACCATCGTGTTCGTGCTCACCGAGGCGCTGCCCGGTGACGCGGCGGTGGTGATCGCCGGTGACCAGCCCGACCCGGAGCGGATCGCACTGATCCGCGAACAGCTCGACCTCGACCAGCCGCCCTGGCAGCGGTACCTCGACTGGCTCGCCGGGCTGCTGCACGGAGACTTCGGCGTATCGCTGATCTCCCAACGGCCGGTCCTGGACATGATCGTCGGCAGTGCCGCCGCGACCGTACTGCTGGCCGCCGCGACGCTGCTCGTCCTCGTCCCGCTCGCGATCGGCCTCGGCATGCTCGCCGCCCGACACGAAGGCGGCCGGCTCGACCGCGCCATCAGCGCCGTCGCCGTCGGTCTCTACGCCGTGCCGGAGTTCGCCCTGGCCATCCTGCTGGTCGCGGTCTTCGGCGTACAGCTGGGCTGGTTTCCGCCGACCGCCGTCGGCACCGGCCCCAACCTGCTCACCCAGCCGGCCGTGCTGGTCCTGCCGCTGCTGGTGCTGCTGGCCCGACCGATCTGCTCACTCAGCCGGCTGACCCGCGCCGGCATGGTCGACGCGCTGCGGTCCGAGTACGTCGCCCACGCCCGCCGGCTCGGCCTCGGCACCGGTCGGCGGTGGCTGGCCCACGCGCTGCCCACCGCCGCCGCCCCGGTCGTGCAGCAGCTCGCGCGTACCACCGACTGGCTGCTCGGCGGCGTCATCGTCGTCGAGGCCGTCTTCGTCATCCCCGGCCTGGGCACCGCCCTGGTCGACGCGGTCGCCGCCCGCGACATCCCCACGGTCCAAGGGCTGTGCGTGATCGTGGCGGTCACCACCGTGGTCGTGAACCTGGTCGCCGACCTCGTCGCGTTCCGGCTCGCCCCGCGCACGGCCGGTGCCCGATGACCGGCCGGGTTCCGCGCGTGCTCACCGGGGTCGTCCTGCTCGCCGTACCGCTGCTGCTGGCCCTCGCCGGTCCGACCCTGGTCGATCTGGCCCTGGTCGGCGACGGCGCGGCCCGGACCCGCCCGTTCGACGACAGCGGAATGCTCGGCACCGACTTCGTCGGCCGGGACGTCACCGAGCAGATCCTGCTCGGCGGCCGGTCCGTCGTCGCGGTCGCCGCAGCCGCGACCGCCCTGGCCTACCTGGTCGGCGTACCCGTCGGTCTGTTCGCCGCCCTCACCCGCCGCCGCTGGCTCGACGAGGCGCTCATGCGCCCGCTTGACCTGCTGCTCGCCGTCCCGTCCCTGCTGTTGCTCATCCTGCTCGCCGCGACCGCACCCCGGGGACCGGTGACGCTGGTGGCCATCGTCGCCGTCATCGCCCTGCCGGAGATCGCCCGGATCACCCGCGCCGCGGCCCTGCCGCTGGCCCACGGCACCGTGATCGAAGCGATGCGCCTCTATCAGGAGACATGGTGGCGACGGGCGGTCGGCTACGTCGCCCGGGGCATCCGCCGGGTCCTGCTCGCCGACGCCGGGGTCCGGTTCATCGGTGCCGTCTACCTGGTCGCCACCGCCAGTTTCCTGGGCATCGGCGTCGCTGCGGACGCCGCCGACTGGGCGGTCATGGTCGACCGCAACCGTACCGGGATCTTCCTGCAGCCATGGGCGGTCGTCGTGCCCGCCGCACTGCTCGTCGCGCTCGCGGTCGGAGTCAACCTGGTCACCGATCAGCTGCTGGCCACCCGGCACGAGACGACCGGCCCGACGGACACCCGCCCGTCCGGCCCGTCCGGCCCATCCGGCCCGTCCGACACATCCGGTCCTTCACCGTACGGAAGGAATCCGACGATCCGGGTCGACGGCCTGTACGCCGACGCCGGTGGACAGCGGTTACTGCGCGACGTGTCGTTCACCGTGGCGGCCGGCGACGTCCTCGCCGTCGTCGGTCCGTCCGGCAGCGGTAAGACGACCCTCGGGCGGGCGCTGCTCGGCGAAGCCGGACCCGGCGTCCGGCTCGCCGGCACCATCGAGATCGACGGTCGCCCGGTCACCCCTGACGCGCCGCCGGCAGGCGGCACCGTCAGCTACATCCCACAGCAACCAGCGGCCGCGCTGACTCCCGTACGCCGGATCGGTCCGGTGCTGCGCGAGATCGCCCGCCGGCACACCCCGGCGCCATCTCGCGGAACGCGGCGTGTGCTGATCCGGCAGGCGGTCCGGGCGGTGCTGGCCCGCGTCGGCCTGCCGGACGACCGCGACCTGCTCCGGCGCTACCCGCACCAGCTCTCCGGCGGCCAACAGCAACGGCTCGTCATCGCGCACGCCCTGCTGGCCGGTGCCCGCGTCCTGGTCGCCGACGAACCGACCACCGGGCAGGACAGCCTCAACCGCCGCGACGTCGCCACCGAACTGCGCCGTCTCGCCGCCGGCGGCGTCGCGGTCGTCCTGCTCACCCACGACCTGCACCTGGTACGGGCAGTTGCCGACGGCGCCCTCGTGCTCGACGAAGGTGCCGTCGTCGCCACCGGTCCACCGGACGCGGTGCTGCATCGCACCGGCCCGGCCCGCCCGCCGACGACTCCGACCGCCGACGCGCCGGGCGGTACCGGCCAGCTACTGCGGGTCACCGGGCTCCGCGCAGTGCACCAGGGCGACACGGTCCTGCACGGGATCGACGTGGCCATCCGCCCTGGGCAGCGCCTCGCCCTGGTCGGCCGCTCCGGCAGCGGAAAGACCACCTTCGCCCGGTGCCTGGCCGGACTACACCCGCCGAGCGGCGGAAGTGTCGAACTCGACGGTCGCCGGCTCGCCGGCACGATCGACCGGCGGGAGCCGGCCGACCTCGCCGCCGTGCAGTACGTCTTCCAGGATCCACGGGCCAGTTTCCAGTCGTATGCTCCGCTGCTCGACCAGGTCGCCCGCCCCGCCGTACGGCTGCACCGCCAACCGACCGTCGAGGCGCTGCGGACCGCCCACGACCTGCTGCGTCAGGTCGGGATCGACGATGCTCTCGCCGCCCGCCGCCCCGACCGGCTCTCCGGCGGTGAGCTGCAACGCGCCGCTCTGGCCCGCGCCCTGGTGGCCCGACCCCGGCTGCTGGTCTGCGACGAGATCACGTCCGGTCTCGACCGCGTCAACCAGGACCGGATCCTCGACCTGCTCGACGAAGTGTGCCGCACCCACCGGCTCGCGCTGCTGGTCATCACGCACGACCCGGACGTGGTCGACCGGCTCGCCGACCACGTCACCGTGCTCGACCACGGCCGGGTCGTGGAACACGGTCCCGCCGCCACCGTGCTGCGCGCCGGCCGGCAGCCGCTGACCCGCGCACTTTTGGACCCCGACATGCCACGACCCGCAACCACGTTGAGTACCGACGAGATAGGCAGGACATGAACGACCAGAACATCGGTCCGTACGAGATCCGCACGGCCACGCCGCAGCACCTCGAGGGTGCCCGCAGCGTCATGCTCGACACCTTCTACCACGTCTTCGGCTACGGCTATCAGCCGCAGTGGCACGCCGACGTCATCGATCTCGCCGGCACCTACCTACGGCCCGAGCGGCATGCACTGTTCGTCGCGGTCAAGGGCGACGAGGTCGTCGCCACCACCGCCGTACGCGCCGCCGCGCCGAACAGCCCACCACATCCCCGCTGGCTCGTCGACCGTTACCCCGCGACGAGCACGGCCCAACTGTTCCGGGTCTACGTACGCCCCGAACACCGCCGCAACGGACTGGCCCGCGCACTTGTCCGACGCGCCGTCGCATTCGCCACTGAACGGCCCGGCTATCAGACGGTCTACCTGCACACCGATACCCGCGTCCCCGGCGCGGAGGGATTCTGGCGAAGCGTCGCCGACGTCGTACACGACCCCCGCGACGGCAGCCCGCACGCCTCCCAGGTCGTTCACTTCGAAATCCCGATCTGCCACCGCAGCCTGCCCCAGACCGGGTGACGGGTCCTCAGCCGTACCGCTCTGCTGGCTCTCAGCCGTACCGTTCGACGAGCGCGGTGCCGATCGCGGCCAGCTGGTCCCGCACCCCGGCGGGGCCGGTCACCTCCAGCCATTCGACCTGCCAGGCGAGCTCGCCAGCGAGGGTGTACTCGCTGTAGCCACGGATCACGACCTCGACGCGGCCGTCGGCGGTGGGACCGCCCACCTCGAGCCGGTCGCCGAGCGCCATCCGGAGCGTGGCTATGCCGTCGGGCGCGCAGACCGCCTGGATCTCGACGGGCATCCGCCGGCGGTCGACCTCGTCGGCGATCTCCCGCCAGCTCTCGGCGAGGTCGAAGTCCGCGGGCCGGTGCACCGGATCGTCGGTCGGGTCGACGGACGACACCCGGTCGATCCGAAAGGTCCGCCGGCCGGTCTCCGTGGTGGCGACGAGGTACCACCACGGATCCTTGGCGACGATGCCCAGCGGGTGGACGGTCCGCTTGGTGTCGGCGCCGGTGCTGTCGACGTAGCCGAGCCGCACCTGGACGCCCCGGATCACCGCGTCCTGGAGTTCGTCGAGGAAGCGCGGTGGTGGGCGGTCGGCCCGGCTCGCCCCCCATCGTTGCGGGTCCACGACGGTCGACGACGCTGCGGCCTGCGCTTGTGCTCGGAACGGCTCCGGCAGGGCCTAGACGAGCTTGCGCAGCGCTGCTTTCACCTCCGGGGTCGCGGCCGAGGCCGGGCCGGCGACCAGGAACAGGGCGCGGGCCTCGCTCGCGGTCAACCCCGACAGGTCGGTACGGGCACCGCCGACGAGGCGCCAGCCACCGCCCCGGCCCTGCGTGGCGTAAACGGGCACCCCGGCCATGGCCAGGGCGTCGAGGTCGCGGCGGGCGGTGCGCTCGGAGACCTCCAACTCCCGGGCGACCTCCGCCGCCGTCACCTGCTCGCGCTGCTGCAGCAGCAGGAGTACGGCCACCAGCCGGTCGGTGCGCATGCCGCCAAGATTGTCAGATAGACCGGTCATGAGGTGACCGGTTATGGTCGGCAGGATGGCGGCATGAACTTTCCCGAGCCCAGTCTTGTCCCCGTCAACGGCGTGAAGCTCGAAGTCTTCGAAGCCGGCCGGCAGAATGCTGGCAAGCCGATCGTGCTCTGTCACGGCTGGCCGGAGCATGCCTACTCGTGGCGTCACCAGATGCCGGCCCTCGCTGAAGCGGGCTACCACGTCATCGTCCCGAACCAGCGCGGCTACGGCAATTCGTCGCGCCCGAGCGAGGTGACCGACTACGACATCGCGCACCTGTCGGGTGATCTCGTCGCGCTGCTCGATCACTACGGGTACGACGATGCCACCTTCGTCGGCCACGACTGGGGTGCGATGGTCGTCTGGGGGCTGACCCTGCTGCATCCGGACCGCGTCAACAAGGTGATCAACCTGAGCCTGCCGTACCAGGAGCGCGGGGAGACACCCTGGATCGAGCTGATGGAAGCCATACTCGGCGGCGACTTCTATTTCGTCCACTTCAACCGGCAGCCGGGTGTCGCGGACGCCGTGTTCGACGAGAACACCTTCCAGTTCCTGCGCAACCTGTACCGGAAGAACCTGCCCCTGATGGAGCCTCGGCCCGGTATGGCGTTCATCGAGCTGGCCCGAGCGGAAGCGCCACTCGGTGAGCCGGTGATGAGCGACAGCGAACTGGCCGTCTTCGTCTCCGCCTTCGAGTCGACCGGTTTCACCGGCAGCATCAACTGGTACCGCAACCTCGACCGCAACTGGCATCTGCTGGCGGACGTCGACCCGATCATCCAGCAGCCCACGCTGATGATCTACGGCGACCGGGACATGATCGCGAAGTCCGACCGACTGGCCGACTTCGTGCCCAACGTGGACGTGGTCACCCTGGACTGCGGTCACTGGATCCAGCAGGAGAAGCCGGACGAGACGACCCGGGCGATCCTGACCTGGCTGGAACAGCAGGACGCCACCCGGGACAGGTAGACCCTGACGGCGTCCTGACGACCCAGGGTGGCCGTCGACCCGAGGAGCTGAACTATCCTTCATGGATGGAAGAATCCGAAAGCGGATACCGTTGGGAGACCGCCAGCGCAGGACAGATCCCGGCCGGCGCGGCACCCCACGGCTACGAGGAGGACGGCGCGCTGCTCTGGGTGTGCCGCGCCGAGCTGCACGGGGGTATGCACCCGGGCCGGGTCCGTCCTGATCTTGGTGCCGCCCTTATCGCCTGGGGCGGCGCGGAGGTCAGCGTCGACGAGTACGAAGTGCTGATGGATCGCGGCGTCTGGGGCATCGGGTCAGACGGCGCAGTGCCGTCGGACGCGACGCCGGTGGGCCGGGAGCACAGCGGCGAACCGCTCTACGTCGCCCGTGCCGCGGTCGCGCCCGGCGCGCTGCACGTCGGCAAGGTGCGGCCCGCTTTCGGCGCGGCCAACATCGGGTACGGCAAGAACGAACGCACGGTCGCGACGTACGAGGTGCTGCTGGACCCGCAGCCGGCTCCTGCCGCACATGTCGACGACCGCACCGGCGTCCAGATGGAGCCCACCTACGCCGACTTCGGCACCGACCCGGCGCGCACCGGCAACGTGACCATCACCGGCATCGACCGGTCGTGGAACGCCGACGGTCACCTGGCCATCAATGCATGCGGCTCGGTCGAGCTGGAGTTCGACGTACCCGATCCGGGCGTCGTCGGCGAGGCATGCGTCGCCGTCGTGGCGCTCGCGTCGATGCTCTCCGGCTCGCCCGGACACGCCCCGCTGACCGTTCGCCTCAACGGCAGGCCACTGGCCGACCGGCTGCGGATCCCGAACGGCGGCGGGCTGCCGCAGCGGCTGATCTTCGCGGTCTCGGCCGAGGATCTGCTGGCCGGCCGCAATACGCTGCGGGTGGAAAGCGGTGGCGACGCCAAGAGCATGCTGTGGCTGTACCGGGTGACGATCGACCCGATGCACGCACATGACCAGGCCAGGTCGGCGCTTGAAAGCCAGCTGATCGCAGATCCGGTGCTGAGGTACGCCACCAGCCGGGGTGAGGTCACTCTCTTCATCGACCGGGGCGAGCATTGCCTGCTCGAGCACGTGGCCTGGGCGGACGAGTCCGGCGCCGAGTACGCCGTCACCTTCGAGGCCCAGCAAGCCGCCTTCTACGGCTGGTGTCGCCGGCCGGGCAAGCGACCGAAGGAGTTCCGGGGCCAGCTCATCGAACGTAGTCCCGCCACCAGGGATACCTCGCGATACGTGGCCCAGGAAGGCTGGGGTGGTGGCTGGTATCCCTCGCACGACCTCCTGCTCGCGGTGGGGGTGGGTGGTCGCCCGCTCACCCGGTTGGCCTGGCGCGACAACCGGGGCGGAAACGGCACGATCGCCTTCCGTGACGACACCTTCCTGGGGACCCACCAGCGGGTCGGAGAGGGCCCTGTCGGCTACCGGGGCCGAATGAGGTAGGAGCATCGCTGCCGGGCATCCCGGCCAGGCCGGACCACACCCCCTCACCCACACAGTCGGCCGGGAGTTACCGCTGGTTTCCCGCGCGCAGCCAGGCGATGTAGTCAGCGGCAGCCGCGGCGGTGTCGTACTGGGGGTTGAATCCGGTGTCCTCGCGCAGGCGGGTGATGTCGAGCCAGCTCACCGGGCGGCCTCCGCCCGAGGCAAGTTCGCACTGGAAGCCGGGCTCGACAGAGGCGATCGCGGTGACGACGTCGGCGTTGCTTGTGGCGCGACCAGAGGCGACGTTGTACGTGGAGTTGGTCAGCTTCTCGGCGAGCTGCAGCAGCGCGAGTGCGCGACCGGTGTCCTTGACGTAGAGCAGGTCGAGAGCGTCTTCGGCGTGCGGCGGCGCGAGGAGTCCGGACAGGTCGGGTTCGCTGCGCCGGGCTGCGGCATGAGCCAGGGAGGGCGCGGCGAAGAACGGGTCGGGCAGGTGTCCGCCGGGACCCCAGGTGCCGCAGATGCGGGCGTTGATGATGTCCACGTCGGTCACGTCTGAGAGGTGGCCGGCGAGGAGTTCGGTGATCTTCTTGAACGTCGGGATGGCGTGGACGTGCCCCAAGGGGATCGGCACGTCCTCGGTGAGCGCACCTTCAGAGGTGAAGCCGTAGACGCCGATGGTGCTGGCGGTGACGACGCGGCGCACACCCCAGGTCTGCGCGACGCGGACGATGTTGAGGAACGCCTCCAGGGCTCCTCCCGTCGCTCCGATCGGGTCGACGTCGGTCGCCGGCCAGGGCAGGGCGAGGGCGAGGTGCACGATTCCGGTGATCGGGTACCGCCGGCCGACGGCGAGCAGCGCGTCGAGGTCGGCGACGTCGGCCTGGACGACGTGGATGGGCAGGTCCGCCAGGTGTGGGGGGATTTGGGGGGTGCGGCGCTGGAGCAGGACGCACTCCTCGCCGGCCTCGGCGAGGGCGCGGACGGTGTGGGAGCCGATGAACCCGACCCCTCCGGTAACGATGATCATGACAAGCCTTTCGCAGTAAGTCTGATCGTCAGCGGTACTGACGATCAGACTATGCCCTAAGATGGGAGCCGTGTCCACCGAGCCGAGCGCCACCGCTGACCCGCACGAGGTCCTGGGGTACCTCCTCAAGCACGCGGCCCTGAAGCTCACCGCGTTGACCGACGCAGCGCTCGAGCCACTGGGGATCGACAGCAAGGACTTCGGAGCGCTCCGGGTCCTGGCCCACCGGGAACCGACCTCGCAGCTGCAGGTGGCGCAGACCCTCGGTATCGACCGCACCACGATGGTCGCCTTGCTGGATGTGCTTGAGCGCAAGGGCATCATCACGCGACGACCGGACCCCACGGACCGGCGCAGGAACGTCGTTGAGCTCACCGAACAGGGGTTGCAGACCTACGACGCGGCACAGGTGGCGTACGGGAAGGCCGAGAGCGCGTTCCTGGCCGGGATCAGTCCGAGTGCGACAAGTCAGCTTCGCCGGACACTGCGGACCCTCGTGGAGAACTGACCCGACCCCCAGCGTCGTACGACGCACGGGCCGACTTCGCCGCATGCTGTGCTCGTGCGACGGTGGACGAGATGGCGGCCAGCTGCGGACGGGTCGGCAACCAGACGGTCCGGACACCGAGCCGCTCGTTCATCGCGGCGAGCTGGTGCTCGTAGTGGACGTCTGCAGCCGTACGCACGCCACGGACGATGACCGTGGCACCACGGCGCAGGCAGTAGGTGGCGGTCAGGCCGGCCCACGCGTCGACCTCGACGTTGCCCCAGTCCGCCGGGAGGGCGTCGCGCACGCGTACCGCCCTGGCCGTGGCCTCGGCGGTCGGTTGCTTGTCGGCGTTCACCGCCAGCAGCACGATGATCCGGTCGAACATCACCCGGGCACGGGCCACCAGGTCGCCGTGCCCCGGGGGTGAACGGGTCGAACGTACCGGGATAGACCGCCAACGAACCGCGCACCGACGTCAGCCGTCCGTGATGGGGTAGCTGTTCTGGAAGGCGAGCCGCTGGTCAGCGTCCGCCGCGATGCCGTCAAGGTGATCGTCGAGGTTGACGAAGGCCTGCCAGGGTTCCTGCCCGGAGGCGGCAGCGAGACGGTCGACGACGAGTTGTTCGAGGTCGACGACCCGTTTGGCTTTCCAGATCTTGTCGGCGAGGCTGACGAGCAGGTCTTCGCACTCGATGCCGGGCGACTGCCAACTGGCGTGCGTCGCGGCGAAGCGCGCCAGGTACGGGCCGATGCCGGCGTCGAGCAGGATCTGTTGACCGGCCGGCTCGTGCCGCGAACCCGGCCCGGACAACTCCGCCACGTGAACGGTCTTGCCGATGTCGTGGGTGGCAGCGCCGAAGAGTACGGCGTCGCGATCGACGGCCAGGGCCGGGTAGTGGACGGCCAGCCAGCCCGTGAGCTGGGCGGCGACGTCGTGTACGGCGCGCAGATGCGCGGCCAGCCGCGGCGGCGCGTCGAGCCTGAGCAGAAGGTCACCGACCGGAGCCGGCAGCGGCCGCAGCGGCCGCAGCGGCGGATCATCCAGGGCATGGCGCAGCGTCAACGGCATATCTGCTCCATGGCGCTCGGCTGTTGGGTCCCGGCGAACAATCGTAGGGCGCAATCAACTGACCACGTGCCGCCGGTAGCGCGCAGCCCGCTGATCGGTCCGCCAGCACCAGGGGCGTTCGGGCAGTTCGACCTTGCGTCGTACGTTGGCCGGGCATCTGGTGTCCGAGGGGTACCGGACAACCTGGACCGATCGGGTGGTCCTGATCCCTGAGGGTGAAACCGGCTGACCGCGTGGATGCCCGCAAACCTGCGCCTGACCTGGGCGGAGGTCGCGGAGCCGGAAACGATCGAGGCCCAACTCTGTCCGGAGCGTGCACCCGCCGCTCAACGTTCGCGGAGTCGACCCCGGGCACCTCCAGGCGGCTGTGGTCGCAGCCCGGAGCTCGTACAACTCCAGCAGCCGCTTCGGATGCTCCGTCGAGGTGACGCCTACGCACGTCAAAATTGCCCCGTGAGGTGTCCGAGCGTCACCTCGATGCACGTCGGCCGTCAGCCGCGCTTCGATGGGCATCTGATGCGGGGGTGGGCAGATCGTCGAGGGTCACGGTGCCGTGCAGCAGCTCGACGACCCGGTCGGCGCTGATCACGCCCCGCCGGTAGGCGCGCATCGCCGCCTGCGCGTACGCCGGGGCGAGCGCCGGAGACCGAAGCTCCTGCGCGAACCGCGCGCCACGTACCTCGATGTAGTCGCCGACGGTCGGCCGCTGCACCTGCAACAGGTCGCGCTCGGCCCGGGAGATCAGCTCCAAGGTGTACGCGTGGGAAACAACCGCCGACCAGTTCACCCGATACTCGGCCGACAGGACGAACAGTCGTTGACGGGGGTAGTCCCACTCGCCCGAAAGCTCGGCCCAGCGGGCAATGACCGACGGCCCGGGCATCAGGAAGTGGATCGCGAAGGCGTCGATCAACGCTTCCCGCTCGGACCGGCCGGAGCCGCCACTGACGTCCGCCGCGTACTCGTCGGCGAGCAGGTGGTGACCGAGCTCGTGCGCGAGATTCACCCGCCGCTGACCGGCGATCGCGGCACCGTTGACCAGCGCCACGCCCACTTGACCGGTCCGCAGATAGCCGCCGTCGATCACCCCCGGACCCAGGTCGAGCGAGAACGCGAGCAGGCCCAGCCGTTCGACCATCGCCTGCAGGTCGACCAAGGGGCCGTCTCCGCAGCCGAGCAGGGCGCGCGCTTCGGCCGCGCCGGCTTCCGCTTCGGCGAGTGTGGTGACGCCCGATTGCAGGCCTGTGGCCGCCAGCGTCAGTGCTCCGACGTCGGACAGCAGCTCGACGTCGCGGCTGACCTGGTCCAGCGCGTCTTCCAGTCGCTGCACGTCATGGTCGGCCGAGATCCCGGCCCGCCTGCTGGCGAGGGTCTCCGCCGGGACGGTGAGAAACCACTCGACGGTACGGCCGAGCAGCTCGGCGATCCGCGACAGCTCAAGCGCGTCCAGTTGACGCTGGCCGAGCTCGACACGGGTCAACGCCGAGCGGTGGATGCCGAGTCGTTCGGCCAGCTCACGCTGGCTGAACCCGGCCAGCTCGCGGGCGGCTGCCACCCGGCCACCCACCGCTGCCCAGCTTCGCAGCCGTGCACGCATCACAGCCCCACTCCCGCCTCAATGGTGCGAAAATCGCACTACTGAAGGATAGATCGGCAAGATCTAGTGCGCCTTCCATGCCCCGACAGGTTGCAGCTGTAGTACCACCGGCGGTACCATCAAGCCATGCCGTCCGTAGAGAAGCTCGTCGAAGCGATGCGAAGAAGCCAGCAGAACATCGCCTACAACGACCTCTACCGGGTGTGCGAGCACTACTTCGGGAAGCCGCGACAAGACAGCAGCTCCCATGCGGTGTTCAAGATGCCCTGGCCAGGCGACCCTCGAGTCAATATCCAAAACGACAAAGGCAAGGCCAAGGCGTATCAGGCGCGGCAGGTGCTCAAGGCGATCGAGAAGAAGGAGGTGCTGTGATGCAGTCCGCTGACCGGCCCGAGGTGTCTCACTTCACCTACCGCGTCACGTGGTCGGCCGAGGACGGCGAGTTTCTCGCTACCTGCGCCGAGTTCCCATCCCTCTCGTGGCTGGCATCCACCCAGATCAAGGCTCTCCAGGGAATCCAGGATCTACTGCGTGAAGTGCTCGCCGACATGGAGGAGCAGGGCGAGCAGGTGCCGCAGCCGTTCGCTGACCGCAGCTACTCAGGCAAGTTCAACCTCCGCGTCGGAGAGAGCCTGCACCGCGAACTGGCTATCCGCGCCGCTGAGGATGGCATGAGCCTCAACCAGTACGTCTTGCGAAAGCTCAACGCTGCCTGAACATAGAGCTACCGGCGACCAAGCCCCGCGAGATGGTCCGGCCAGAGAACCCTGTCGCGCCGCGTTACGGCGAGGGCGATGATCGGGTCCATGACCAGCTTCCCGGCGCAGGCGCGCCGCGTACGCGACAGCACGCTTGCGCCACAACGCAGGCTGTCCGCGTTGCGGGAGTGCACCCAGCACTGCGCGCCGTACGGATTCCGCGCCACCTGGCACCACCTGGTCGTCTCCGCGCGCATCCCGCGCCGGCCGGTCGACGACCCCGGCGCGCTGGTCCGCGCCGTCGACGAACTACAGCGGGTGCGCGACGTGGTCCTGCCCCGCGGAGCCGAGTACGCCGGCCAGCGCCGTCAGGAGAAGTTGGCTGGCCGGCGGTGCGTACGGACTTCGCCGCCCTGGAACTCGTGGGGCTGGTCGGACATCGCCTACTGCCCCGACCCGGAACACCACCCGACAGCACCACTGGAGACGGTCGTCCGGGCGGTCCTCGACCGCCAAGCAGCCGGCGTCAACGCCGATACGCACTGCCTAGCGTGCGGCAAGGAACGGCGCCAACCCGGCCGCGCCTGCCCGACCTGCGGCGTCCATCCAGCCGGTCGCGCCGGACGCTGGTATGACGGTGGCTGACATCGACGAGCTGCTGCCACCCTCGCGTTCGCCTCGGGACTACCTGGATCTCGTCGCCGATCCTCGGGTCGACCAGGCGGTGTTGCACACCCTGGCAGCCAGCCCGTACTCGTTCGTGCGCCAAGCGGTCGCCGACCATCCGCTCGCCGACGCACGAACCCTGTCCACTCTGCCGACAGACGACCTCGACCGGTGGGATCGCAACCGCCTGGTCGCCACAATCGCGCGGCACCCGAACGCCGACCGGGCGGTGCTGCTCGGCGTACTGGCTGAGACGTTGATGATGCTACGGCTGCCTGACGTCAGGCCGTATGCCTGTGCCCTCGCCCTCGCGGAGCGTCCCGAGCTTGAGCCTTTCGAGGTGTCAGCCCTCAACGATCAGCCTGGCGCCTCCCGTTGGATGCGCCGCGGTGTGCGTCGTCGTCTGGCCATGCGTCCACCAGCCCACCGGTCGTTGTCGTCACCGGACTACGCCGATCGATCGTGATCTGGCTCCTGCCTACTGCGCCGCGCGTGCTCACGTGCCGGCGGGTGGCCGGGCTGGCTGGTCTGGCATCCAAATGTGTCGTCGAGGTGAGGTTGACGCACGTCAAAATCGCGAGGTGAGGTATCTGAGCCTCACCTCGATGAAGTCCCCGCCGCCTCAACACCCGTGTCCGCCGCCCGCAGTACGGGCGACGAGCTCTGTCGTCACTTATTCGGGCGATCCCATGACGTCCGCTTCTCTCAGCACTCGTCGTCGTACTCGCTCTCGGGCCGCAACGCCAGCAGGAAGGACACGAAGTCTGGGGCGAGCACGGTCACCTGGTAGTCCCACTCTTGATCTACATGGACCACCTGCGGCTCGCCGTCCGGGCCGCAGTCCCGGTAGTCGAACGCGATCATGTCGTGCCCAGCAGAGGGGCAGGTCGCGAAGTACACGCCGATCGGCGGATAGGCCCATTCCTCGATCCAGAACCAGCTGCCGGCTTCACCTGCCAGCGAGTATCGCTTCTTCCTCCCGATCCCCATGATGCTGTCTACGGCGACGTGATCCTGCGCCCATGTGGTCCGGCTCGGCGCAGGGCAGCACGGGTCACGCGGTATCCCGCCGTTGTGCGACCTCATCAGCGTCAGGTACGACGTCGGCAGACGGAAGCCCAGTTCGGCCTGCACCGATGCGATCAGAGCGTCCGACGGCGGCGCGTCGACGTAGGTGTCAAGCGCGTACTCGCTGTCGTCCCAGAACGAGGCCACAGCAAGGCCAGGATAGGCGTGCTGGACGAATTCATGGAGCATAGTGCTCCTTGCGACCGGTGACGATTGCCGTGCTGTACCTGTCAGCTGGCCATCATGGGCTGCTGGATCGCAGCGACGCTTCGATGGGCATCGGGTGCGGGGAGGGCAGGTCGTCGAGGGTCACGGTCCGGTGCAGCAGCTCGACGACCCGGTCCGCGCTGATCACGCCGCGCCGGTAGGCGCGCATCGCCGCCTGCGTGTACGCCGGGGCGAGCGCCGACGGCTGAAGCTCCTGCACGAACCGCACGCCACGGACCTCAAGGTAGTCGCCGGCCGTCGGCCGCTGCACCTGCAGCAGGTCGAACTCGGCCCGGTAGATCAGCTCCAAGGTGTACGCGTGGGAACGGCCGCCGACCAGCTCACGCGGTATTCGGCGGCCAGGATCGACTGGATCGAGGCCTACTCCACATCGCAAGCCGTCAGATCGGGCCAGTCGCCTCCATAGACGCCGTGCCGCCACTCTCGCCTTTCCGACTCGCCTCGCCGGGGGCGTGGTGCCGCCGTTGAAGCTCATCGCGTTCAATGTCCGGGATCGTCATCGACTCCGCGAGCACGGCGGCGAGCATGTCGACCTGGGTGCTGTCGATGTCGGCGTGGAAGAACCACCGGATGTTCTCATCGCGGGTGATGAGGTCGACCGCCAAGCGCCCACTCTTGTCCTGCAGCGTCGGTACTCGGACATATCGCACCCGGTCCACCGGGACGTCCTCACGGATCTCGCCTTGCTCGAGGAACGCGTTCGTCATGGCCGTGATGATGCGACGATCCGTGACGGCGACCAGTGTCTTTGCCGCCGCCTTGTCCCTCGCTGCCGCAAACCTGTCCTTTGCCCCGCTGAAGATCGCCGAGATCGAGCCGAGACCGTCGAGCTGGTCGGAAAGGCCGAGGACACGTAGGGTCTCATCGTCCTCCAGGAACCACCGCAGAATGCGGAGGTACGGCTCGATATCTAGCGATTTCGGTGCGCAGACGACGCCCGGAGCCTCAAGCGGAGGGGCTGGCGGATGCAGAGCATCGGCAAGCGGCTCGATCGCCTTGAGAAGGCGGGCGGAGGTCCGGCGGGCTGCGATCGAGTCCTTCCGTTTCCCCGGTAGCGGCAGCGTGTCGCGGCCGGGGAGCTCGGCGAGGATTCGTAGCTCCCGCGTCAGCGAGTCGATGAGTCTCGTCGTCTCGGCGAGAGCGGAGTCAAGCTCCGTACGGGTGTCGCGGACGATGACGTCGACGAGCCGCGCCTCGTCAGCGTCATCGCGGCCGGCTGCCCTCGCCTTCCCCACACGTAGCGCCTGATACCCGGTCCACGCCTTGACGGAGGACAGGAGGGCATAGGCGTCGAAGACGATCGCCTCCGCGTTTGTCTGGAGATACTCACGGCCGCGACGTACCTCGGTCCGAGCGATCTGCGCCACGTGGCCGCGGACATGCCCTCGGTACAGTTCAAGCTGCTTGCGCAGTGAGGCTTCGCTGCCCGCGACGCTGTCCCACAAGGACGGTGGGACCGATTCGATCTCTCGTGCGTGGTCAACTGCGCGTTCGACGGTGGCGACGAGCCCGGTCAGCTCGGCCCACTGCTCGTTGCGAATGGCGGTGAGCACCTGACTTGTCAGCGCGATGTTGGTCCTGACTAGGCCCGTGATCTCGCTCAGCTGCATCTGAAGGGCGACCATGGCCAGCGCTGGCCCGACCGCCGCCGCGATCTGCGCCGCGCTCGCCGCAGTCACGGGGATGAAGCGGGCCTGAGCAACGATGCGACCAGGGGTCATCACCGCTCCGAGGTTCGCGCCATCCTTGACGGCAAGTGTCGCGCCGGCCCTCAGTAATCCCTGGGTCTCGCCGCTGATCCGGTAGAGCCCCTGTGCGCTGGCGAATGCGTTCCTGAGGTTTCCGGCCACGGTCGCTGTGCTTCCGATCGAGGCCAGGACGGTCGAGATCTGCTCACGGTCGGCGGCCGGCACAAGGCCAAAGTCGATCAGGGCGGGCCTGAGCTCCGCCGGGACCTCACCGAAGACCACAGCAGCTCCGGGGAACACCTCAGCCAGGACCATCGGTGTCGTCGTTGAGTCGATGTCCGTGTCGGCTGTCGGATCGTCCACCGCAGGTGAGTCGACGGAGCTGCTCCCGGCGCCGTGCTCGGGCTCGGCGGTCTCCATCGAGTCCGATAGGTCCTGCATGTGATCTCCTCCGGCAAGGGCGTGCACTGGCAAGCCGCCGTCGGCGTTCGGAGCCGAAGCGAAGGTTCGACGCCTGCGAGTGCAGTGAAAACCTGCATCCGGTCGCTGCGCGAAACGTCAAAATTCAACCGCGCCGCGACGGGAGCGCGACGCTGGCCACTGTAGCCCTGCCGACCACACCACGCCATCCCGCATTCCGTCCGGAAGTCGACTTGCACGATTCCACAAAAACACCCAGAACTCCGCTGAACGGGCGCAGATGAGAAGCGCCTGGTTGTGCCATCCATCACCGCCGGCTACGTACTCCTGCGCAACTCGGCTCAGGATAGGAGCGGCACTCCGTCAAGGAGCTCGGTTGCTGATGGTCGCGATACTCGCGTCATGGACGCGGTAGGCGTACGGCCGGGTGGCAGCCTGGTGGGGACTCTGGCCAGCGCCTACCGGCGGACGGTGCGCGACGGGCACCTGGTGGTGAGCTCAGCCCAGGTGCTACGCCGAGGCGTGATTCGAGTTCCTGAGCTGGACGGCTTCCCACCGCCGTGGTCACGGGCCTGGCGGCAGGGGCCGGAGCCAGTCGACGACGAGCCGCCACCGCATCGGTCGCGCCTGTTCCCCGAGTTCGATCAGCAGGTGGAGCTGTTCGCCGAGGGTGCGCTGCGGGAGGCGACCCACAACGGCGGTCCCGGCGAGGCCGTGTTCTCCGGGCTGGTCCGGCACGCCGTCTACGAAGCTGTTCACGAGGCGAGCCGCCTCCACGGGGCGCCCGCTGGAGTCCGCCACCTACTGGCGGCGATGTACGCCGTGCCAGGTAATGCTGCCGCCCGGCTCACCGAGTAGATGTGGGTGCCCGGCCACGGGGATGATCGTCTGTTGAGCCGCCAGTTACCCCGGTACCGCGCTGGCGACCCTCCACCGAACTGGGCTCCGGAGATGCTCAAGGTGATGGGCGTCCTCCCGACGACGATTCCGGTCGTGCCGCAGACCCTCTGGAAGGCCGTCGTGACTACCGGCGGATACTTCCTGCTGCGTCGCCCGTTCCATCGGCACGGCACCCGCTACGGACATGTCATTCCGATCATCGTGGAGCGGGATGCCGCCCTACAGGCAATCCGGCTCGGCCGCACGCGCACCGGCACCGTCGAGGTGTTGTTGAGCATCCTGGACCTGCACGAGCAGCTACACGCTGCCGGCGTGGACCTGCCGGAGCCGGTCGCCCAGCACAACACCGCCGGTCAGATCCTGCGTACGCAGGGAGTCACCTTGCTCGCCGCGACCGTCGCCGCTGCCCGCTCGCTGGACACGCCGCAGGTCGGTGCCGATCCGACTGCGGTGCGGTCGCCGCCACGACCGACGGCCAGTCGAACCGCACCGCCGCTGGATCCCGATGCCGAATCCGCACTCCGTACGGCGAGCATGGCCGCACGGGAGTCCGGTCACCCGTTCGCCGGCACGACACACCTGCTGGCGGGCATCCTGCGGGACCGCGACGGCCCAGCCGCTCGACTACTGCGCGGCCTCGGTGCCGACCCCGAGGCCATCTTCGAGCAGACATCCGTACGGCCAGATTGACGAACCGCGCAGCACACCGCTCCCGTGGCGGATGCGTGGGCTACCCGTTCTCTTGGCTGAGCTGGAGACAGGAACGGCTTCCGGGGACAGCCAGGGTCACAGAACCCTGACGCCGGCTCTCGTGATGTGCGCCGCGAGAACCCTGTGTCCTCCATCGTCGCGCCAAGCTTCGGCGCGCCCACTCTCTCGCAGCAGTTCGTCACCTGCCACAAGGGTGCCGTGATCCCATTCGGCTGGCCAGCCGTCGAATCTGCGCACCTCGACGAGGCCTCGGGCCACCAACGAGACCAGGCCCGGCCCGAGGATTTCAGCTAACCAACTCGCTGACTCGGCCTCGTCCCAGCCGAGTTCCCACAGGGGAAGCGGCGAATCCTCCAAGGGGCAGAGGACCAGTTCCTCTGCCCGGTCCAGACCTTCATCCACGGCCGTCGGGGACCTCCTCGGTGCGGTCCGGCGCTCCGCGCGCCTGAGCTGGATCAGCCGCGAACCGCTCAGATTGGCGGGCGGCTCTGCCACTGTCGGAACCTGAATCATCAGGTTCGCCACCCAACTCACCCGTACAGGCTTCACGATCTCGCGACGCCGGACCACCGATTTCGTTACGCAGCAACTCTTCGACGCGTTCGGATATGTCGTCACGCCCGCTCCGACCGGCCGCACGTGCAGTAAGCGTTCGCTGGCCGGTCGGGCCGGAATCGGCCGAGGGGCGCGCCGCCTCACGGACGTCGGCGACGGTCAGGTCCGGCGAATCCTCCACGATGCCAGCCTCGCTCATCTCGTCAGCGACCATTCCTCCGTCATGGCAGCACCGTATCCAGCCGACCGGCAGCTCTACGGATCGACGGCACCCTGCGGCGGGCAGCAGTACGCTGCTCGGGTGGCCGTACGAGTGGATGCTCGGATCGCCGCCGTGATCCTGGTCGATCCGGCAGGTCGGTTGTTGTTGCAGCTCCGTGACCGGCAACACCCGCGTCGACCCGTACCGCTGGTGTCTGCCGGGCGGGAACGTCGATCCGGGCGAGGATCCACTGACTGCCGCTCACCGAGAGTTGCTGGAGGAGACCGGCCTCACGGAGCCGGAGCTGCGCCTGTTCTGGCAGGGACTCGCCCCATCGGCGAAGTTCCCCGGCGCGGTCGGCGAGTTCTCGATCTTCTACGCGCCGACCGACGCCACGGACGAGGATGTGGTGTGCGGGGAGGGTGCCGCGATGCGGTTCGTGGCCGGCACCGTCCGTGCGCACTCTGGAGTTCGGACGGGCGTACGGCGAGATCGTCCCGCGCTTCCTGGACTCCCCGCTGTACCGCGAGCTGATCACCGCCGGTTGACCCGATGGCGGGCGGCCGGGTGGATCGCTGCCCCGGCTGGGCTCCGTTCGTCAGGAGGCGCGCGTGGATGCCCGGCACCGCGAGCAGATCGTCGATCGCCGCATAGAACCCCTCGAAGCTATCGATCCGGTCGAACTTCCCCAGGTATCGGCGAAACGCCTGGCTAAACGTGCTCGGGATAGCTTGCCGGTTCAGGCCACCGTGACATAAAGGCCAGTCGAGAGCCAGCCGAGAACGGCCACACCGTACAGCAGTCGGAGAGCCTCGGTTTTTGTCCACGCCAGGCCGAAACGACGCGGTGGCGGAATCCGGCCGTGCGGAAGCACGCTGGGGGCCGAGCCGGCCTCGATCTGGCGCAGTCCGTAATAGTCTTGTTCCAGGAAGGCCGCCCATTGTCGGAAGTGCCGACAGTTCTCCATGTTCTTGCGTTCCCACCGGTAGATCGCGAAGGTAACGAGTGCCGCGAAAAGACTCAGAAGCACAACCGCAACTTGAGGAACCGCCGTCGCGGGCGAGCGCATCAGCAGGACGATCCCGATTCCGGTCACTAACGGAATCGCCGTCATGAGCTTGAGGCTGATCTCGTCAGTCGCTCTCGTGTGAGCACACAACTCCTGGTAGACGATATTCAGATCGCCTTGGCCGAGCGGGAACGGCTGACCCGGTGTCACCTCGTGATTGTCTTCCATCATTGCTCCGATCCAGTGACCAGGTTGGACCTCTCAACACCCGGATCATCACACCAAGCGACAAACACCCTGGTAGCAGGCCTCGGCACATGATCAACTTACGACGATACCTTCTTGCACGTCTATCGTACGATGCGCACATGGCTGTTGATCACAAACCGTGACCGGCGCCGCAGAGCACAGAAGCCAGTACAGTCGAGCTGGAGAACGCCCGCGTCGGCTATCAAGCAGCGGTTTCTTTGATGGCAGTTGAGGGCAACCTGGTGTGGGCACGTTACGGGCTGATGGCCCTCGCGCATACGATCATCCTGACGGCAATCGGGCTGACATCCGGCGCACAGCAGCCAACGAGAACCATCACTTTGGTCGGCCTCTCGCTGGTCGGACTCACGCTGTGTGTCGTCTGGTGGCTGGTCAACGACATCGGCTTTCGCTAATTCTTCTACTGGCTGTTCGCGGCACGCAAGCTAGAGGAGCGCCATTTAGGTCCCTTGCGCACCCTCAGCAGAGGCATTCCCCTGCCCGGTCACCAGACACAACCCGCCCAGCCGCGCCTCAAAGGCAGGCAACGGCTCACCGCGCTGTAGGCGTACGGTCAGCCGGGCCAGGCCCAGGCGGCCCGGTTCATGTCCGCCGGCACATGGACCACGGCGGTGGTCAGCAGCCGGCGGCGTACCATCCGCGGCCGGACCACCCCCGCCGCCGCCAAACGGTGCGCGACCTGGCCGTGAGCCCGCGGCGCCAACAATGCCAACCACGTTCCTACCCGCCGGCGTAGCGGCTCCGCCTCCAGCCAGCGCAGGATCCAGCCGCCGAGCGCGTCCACCGGCACATGACCATCAGCTCCGCGAGGGCCGGCTCGCACGGCCACGGCCGGCGGCAGGCCCGACACCGCCACGAAGTTGTCGCCAGGATGCAGCTCCGCTGCCGCGCGCGCACCAGGTGAATCAGGATGGGTCGGTGCACCTCCAGACGGAGTCCGGTTCTTGACAGTCAGCCGCCCAAGTGCTCCGCCAGGGTGCGATTCGAGCCTCTGAGCTGGGCTGCAACTGGACTGGCCCACAGCAGCTATCTGATCGAGGACGCGCGATCATCCGTTCGTACAACTGATAGTCATTTCGGTTAGCCGTAACGTAGTGGCCCACGGCCCCCCAGACAAGGAGGACTGCGATGGCGCGCTGGCGACCGGCAGCCGTGCTGGCACTGCTGAGCGTGCTGGCCGTAGTCGGCGGTTGCGTGGACGAAAATGAACCACCTCCACCGCGACACCAGCTCGATGTCGTCGTCAACATCTTCCCAATTCACTGGTTGGCCGAGCAGATCGGCGGCGATGTCGTCTCCGTACAGTCGATTGAGGCAGAGCCGCACGAGCACGGCGACGAAGCCGACCACGAGACCCAACTGTCCGAGCCAGACAAGGAGCTGATCCGGCAGGCTGACGCAAACCTATTCGCTGGCAACATGTCCTCTGACCTGCGCAAGACGCTCACTGACTGGCAACAAAAGAACCCAGAAGCGCGCCTCTACGATATCTCCGAGCTCAAAAAGCTCGACCTGAAACCAGGCCCACCTGAGCTGGCGGAAGACCTGGTCGCCGACGGCTTGGACCCGCATTTCTGGATGGATCCCCTGCGGATGACACACGCCGCACAATGGGTGAATAACCAACTCCTCTCCGCAGTTTCCCTGGATGAAGCACTCAAGACATCCGCGCCGGAG
The DNA here is from genome assembly GCF_049179175.1 of Solwaraspora sp. WMMA2101. Classification (NCBI taxonomy): domain Bacteria; kingdom Bacillati; phylum Actinomycetota; class Actinomycetes; order Micromonosporales; family Micromonosporaceae; genus Solwaraspora; species Solwaraspora sp. WMMA2101. The sequence continues at coordinate 2,250,061 of NZ_JBMHMA010000006.1, forward strand.
TACAGGGAGGAGATGCAGGGTCGGCTCGAAGACGTCAAAGAAACGCTCGAGAAGCTGCACGACGAGCTCGACGACCCGATCCTGAAAGGGTGCAGCGGCCGGTCCATCGTGCCTGAGCACCCGGCGTTCATGTACCTGGCCGAGCAGTACGACCTGCATCAGTTCGCCGTATCGAGTCTGTGGAGCAAGGACCTAACCCCCCAGGTACGCAGCCAACGGGAGAAGGATCTCGAGGAACTCTTCCGGTCCGACCCGAAGCCTGCGTTCTTCTACACCATCGACAAGGATCTCAGCAACAAGGACCGCAACGAGTTGTCCAGACTCGCCAGCGAGTATGGCGAGACACCCGGCTTCCTCGATTCACTGGAAGAGAGACCCGCGCTCACCGATCCAGACGGCAAGAAGATCGATGACTATCCTGAGGCCATGCGGGCGAACGCGCGCAACATCGCGACCGAGTTTCGATGCGGCTATGCAGGGAGTTGAGCGATGTCCGTTGTCGTCACCTCGGTGATCGGAGTTGTCGCGGTCGCACTGATCCTCGTGGCCGTCATCCCCTGGTACACACAGCAACGGCTCCGGGGCGCGGACGACAAAGCCTACGAACGGTTCACAGCCGCCACCGAACTCCGACGCGTCGTGGTCGAGGCGACCGTCGCGGTGCTGCTGCTCGTCGGCGCGGTCACGGCGATCAACGAGTACCGCGCGACCAAGGCCCGTCAGGACAGCGAACGGTTCGCGCAAGTCATCGAGCTGCTGGGATCGCCAGACGCGCCCACCCAGATCGGCGCCGTCTACGGCATGGAAGGTGTCGCTAGTACGGCAGCCGCCATTAGGGCTGTGACCAGGTAGGACGCGTTGGCAGGGTGGTGCAACGTAGACGCAGCCGCCTGTTGATCATGTGTTTGTGAGGACTACAAGATCGAAGGCGGCTGCTGCTGCCAGGGTAGCGGCCGACCGCGCTGAGCGCGCACGGGCCGAGCTGTTGGAGCGAACGCGGTCCTGTTTCGTCCAAGTGCGGACGTGGCTGCACGCGGGCCGGTACGTGTCGGCGCTGGTCAGCAGGATGCCGAAACGCAACGGGTGGACCATCGCCGAGCATGTCGGGGATGCCACGCCGGACCGGACCCAGCGGTTGTTGAACAGGGCGGTGTGGGACACCGAGGGTATGGCGAGCCAGGTACGGCGGTACGCGGCGGCCGGGTTGGACACCGCTGCCGGCCGTCGGCGGCGGCGTGGGCTGGCGGTCGGGGCGTTGGACGAGACCGGGCACCCGAAGCAGGGCACGGCGACGGCCGGGGTGAAACGGCAGTACATGGGCTGCGCCGGTCGGGTCGCCAACGGCATCAACACGGTCCACCTGGCCTATGTGCGGGAACGGACCGGGCACGCCCTGGTCGCAGCCCGGCGGTGGATCCCCGCCGAGCAGATCACCGACCCGGACACCGCCGCGCGGACAGGGCTGCCGACGGACACGCAGTTCCGCACGAAGGGCCAACTCGCGATCGACCTGTGCACCCACGCCTACGCCGACGAGCTGACCTTCGACGTGATCTGCGGTGACGAGGTGTACGGCGGCTGCACCGAACTGAGGGAGTTCCTCGAAGCCCGTGGGCAGGCGTACGTGCTGCGGGTCGCCTCGACGTGCGTGATCCAGACGCCGTCCGGTGACAGGCTGACCTGCGCGCAAGCCGTTACGGAACTCGCCGGCAGGCGCGGTCGTGGCTGGCAGGTCCGCTCGGCCGGTGCCGGGTCGAAGGGACACCGCTGGTACGCGTGGGCATGGATCGCCACCGCCTCACCCCGCCACCACCTCCTCGTGCGCCGTCACCTGGCCACCGGCGAACTGGCGTTCCACTACTGCTTCGTGCCCGAGGGGCAACCGGTGGTCGTGTCGCGGCTGGTCCGCGCCGCCGGGCTGCGGTGGCCGGTCGAGGAATGCTTCGAGTTCGGCAAGGACCACTTCGGCCTGGACCAGTGCCAGGCCCGCCTCCACGACGCGATCGCCCGGCACACCGTACTGGTCATGGCCGCTCTCGCCGTCTGCGCGGTCACCGCCGCGCGGTTACGCCACCGCACCGACAGCCAGGCACCCCCACCGGTCACACCCGACCAGCCGCCACCGGCCGAGCCCGGACTGATCCCACTGACCGTGCCCGAGATCGGACGGCTTCTCGCCGACGTCCTCCACCACCCACAACCACCCGACCACGCCCTCAACTGGCTGACCTGGCGACGACGACACCAGGCCCGCGCCCGCTGGTTCCACCAACGCACCCGCCTCAACCGCGAATACGCCCTGGTCAACTAGCAAATGGCGGCTGCCGTACTAGTAGTACTTTGTTAGGTCGTTGTGGCGTGTCGCTTGTGCGGGCATCTCGGCGGTGTTTGGCTGCGGTGCGTGGATGAGCTGGATCTGGTTCGGGTACGGGCGCAGTTGGAGGACTTCGCGGCCGGGGTGTTCTCGGGAATGCGACGGTCGGACCAGCGGGCGACCGGTCTGCGGTATCTGCGTGGGCTGATGCTGGACGGCCGGCGCAAGTCGATGCAGCCCATGGCGCAGCGGCTCGGGGTCGACCACCAGCAGTTGCAGCAGTTCCTGACCTCGTCCACCTGGGACGTCGCCGGCGTGCGGCGGCGGACGGCCACGGCCGCGGTCGACCTGGTCGAACCGCGGGTGTGGGTGGTCGACGACACCGGATTCCCGAAGGACGGTAGGGCCTCGGCGTGTGTGGCCCGGCAGTACTCCGGCACCCTCGGCAAGGTCGCCAACTGCCAGATCGCCGTGAGCGTCCACGCCGCGACCGACACGGCGTCGGCGGTGCTGAACTGGCGACTGTTCGTGCCGGAGTCCTGGGACGAGACCTGCGTGCCAGGCCCGGACGGCAAGCCCGAGAACACGCACGCCCGCAGGCTGCGCCAGCAACCGGTCACCCTCGACCAGGCCGGGGCGAAGAAGCCACACGCACGGGTGCGGCTGCCGCCCGCCGAGCAGATCGATCAGATCCGCAGACGCCGGGCGGCATCGAAGGTCCCCGACACCGAGCGGTACCGGCCGAAGTGGATGATGGCCCTGGAGATGCTCGACGAGCTGGCCGAGTGGGGGCTGCGTCCGCCGCTGCTGACCGCCGACGCCGGCTACGGCCAGGTCGCCGAGTTCCGTCAGGGCCTGACCGAACGCGGTATCGCCTACATCGTGGCGACCACCTCGTCCACGACCGCGCAACCCGGCGACGCCCACCCCGTGCCGGTGCCCTACGCCGGTGTCGGTAAGCACCCCACACCGCGCTACCCCCAGCCGGCCCGCAGCCTGAAAGACCTGGCCCTCGCTCACGGCGCCGACGCCGCGCGTCTGGTGCGCTGGCGTCCCCGGCAACCCACCCGTGACCGCAGCCCGGACCGGCCCGCCGGCGAGCTGTCCGGGCACTTCCTCGCAGTACGGGTGCGTCCCGCCGGCCGGGTGATCCGACGCGGATCACAGTGCGGCGATGACGGCGTCCTGCCCGAATGCTGGCTGCTCGTGCAATGGCCTCCCGGCCACGACGAACCCAGCGACTACTGGCTGTCCGACCTGCCCACCGACACACCACTCGCCGACCTGGTCCGCCTGGCCAAGAGCCGCTGGCGCGTCGAGCACGACTACCGCGAACTCAAGACCGCCCTCGGCCTTGACCACTTCGAGGGCCGCTCCTGGATCGGCTGGCACCGCCACGTCACTCTCGCCACGGCCGCCCAACTGTTCCTCACCCGACTACGGACAGCCCGCCCGAAAGCGGCGGGGCGGACCTGAGCCTGTACACCGTCCTACGCGGACTGCAGTACCTACTCGCGACCTGGCTCGGGTTCTGCCCCCTCTGCCACCAACTGGTACCGACCTAACAAAGTACTACTAGTAGGGCAGCCGTACTTCGTGACCTGACCGGTGCGGTGGGGTGTGGACGGACAGGGTGTGCGGCGACGGAGACGGCCACCGCATGATCGTCCGGTGTTGTGTGGACAACGAAGGATCACGAGGTGGCCGCAGCGGCCATGGTAGAGGCCGGTCGTGTCGAGGAGAACCTCGCCACGCTGATGGGAGACCTCGGCGCGTGTTTCGCCCGGGTCGAACCACTACGGCAGGCCGGCAAGTACGTCCGTGGCCTGATCGCCGACCTGCCACGCAAGAACTGCTGGACCCTCGCCGAACACGCCGGGGACACCACCCCCGACCGGATGCAACGACTCCTCGAACGCGCGGTCTGGGACACCGACAAGGCGATGGGCGTGGTCCGTGACTTCGCCGTGGCACGCCTGGCCGACCCGGACGGCGACAACACGCTGATCTTCGACGAGAGCGGCGTGGAGAAGACCGGCACCGGCACGTGCGGCGTGACCCGCCAGTACGTGGGCTGCGCGGGAAAGGTCACCAACGCCGTCAACCTGGTCAACGCCACCTACGCCACCCGCGCCGGCCACGCCCTGGTCGGCTCCCGCCTGTGGATCCCCGCCGCCCACCTCGACGACGACGCCCGCCGCGCCGCCACCGGCGTCCCCGCCGACACCGAGTTCGCGACCAAACCCCGACTCGCCACCGACCTGCTCACCGAGACACTCGACGCCGGCGTACCCGTGCGGTGGTGCACCGCCGACGCCGTCTACGGCCGGGACCGGCGACTACGCGACACCTGCGAGACCCGGGGAATCGGCTACAGCCTCGGCGTGCCGTGCTCGTTCCGGATCACCCTGCCCGGCTGGAAGACGAAGATCCGCGCCGACACCGCTGCCACCACCCTGACCACCGACACCGCCTGGCAGACCATGTCCTGCGGGGCGGGTTCCAAAGGCGACCGCTGGTACGCGTGGGCGTGGATCGCCACCGCCAGCCCCCGCCACTACCTGCTCGTACGCCGGAGCCTGGCTGACCCCGACGACCTGGCCTACTTCTACTGCTGGATACCGGAGCGCCTTCCGGCGACCCTGACCGCGTTGGTGAGGGTGACCGGCCGGCGGTGGACGATCGAGGAGGACCACGGCTTCGGCAAGGACCACTTCGGGTTCGACCAGTTCCAGAACCGCCTCCACACCCCGATCATGCGGCACATAGTGCTGGTCATGGCCGCGCTCGCCGTCTGCGCGGTCACCGCCGCCGACGCCGCGGCCGGGACCACGCCACCACCCCGACCCACCCACCCCAGCGAACCACCACCGGCCGACCTCGGACTCGCCCGGCTGACCGTGGTCGAGATCAAACGGCTGTACAACCTCGCGACCAGAGCCTGGCACAGCCTCGAACACCATCTCCGCTGGTCCTGGTGGCGCCGCCGCCATCAAGCCCGCGCCCGCTGGTACCACTACCGATCCAGACTCACATGATCAAGTCACGAAGTACGGCTGCCCTACTAGTGTACACCTCGGGGACCACAGGAACACCGAAAGGCGTGGGGGTCTCATATCGAAATGTCGCCGGGCTGATCGCCGCTCTTGGGAGCCTGATTCCGGCTGAAGGTAGGGAGGGTGGTAACGTTATGGCTCCGGCATTCGACGGGTGGCTATGGTCGACCCTCATACCTTTGGCCCATGGTCGGGGAGTGGCACTCGCCGACCCACGCGACGGATTGAACAGTCTCTTTGGAGGTACTGTCGATATCGTTACCGCGACGCCGTCACTGCTGGCGGCGCACGAGCCGCCTGCTAAGAGCGCCGGGCTGCGGACGGTCGTATCCGCAGGTGAAGCGTGCCCTCCCGCCGTCGCGCAGCGGTGGTCCGATGGCCGCCGTTTCATCAACGCATACGGTCCTACTGAGACGACGATTTGCGCGACGTGGGCCGACACTGAAGCGGGTGACGACCCGGAGACGATCGGTCGACCTTTGCCAAACTATCGCCTTCAAGTGCTCAACAGCGATCTCCAACCGGTTCCGAATGGATCCGTTGGCGAGCTGTTCATTTCGGGTGTCGGCGTTGGCCGAGGCTACCGAAATCAGCCGGGCCAGACAGCTTCCCGGTTCCTGCCCGATCCGACTCGAGCCGGAAGCCGGATGTATCGCACAGGTGATTTGGTGCGGACCCGGCCGGACGGGGCGTTGGAATTCGTTGGGCGTGCCGATCAGCAGATCAAGATCCGCGGCTACCGAGTAGAACCTGCGGGCGTCGAGGCCATCGCCCGAGCCGTGCCCGGGATCCGAACTGCGGTCGCGTTCGGCATTCCGGATTCCGGAGGAACTTCCCTCGGACTGGCCGTGGTCCCCGACCAGTCGGTGGAGGACTCGATCGAGGGACAGGTACTCACCAAGTTGCAGGCCGCTCTCCCCGACTACATGATCCCGACGCGAACGATCGTTCTGCGCGAACTGCCGCTCACGGTTGCCGGTAAGGTGGATGACGCGAAGCTGGCTCAGCTTGGCAGTCAAGCCGATCAGCGGACAACGGACGGAACAGTCCCCTCCTCCCCCAACGAGCTCCTGATCTCCCAGATCTGGTCCGAGGCCCTCGAGAAGCCAGTGGAAACCATCGAGGCAAACTTCTTCGAGCTCGGAGGCCACTCGTTGATCGCTGCCCGGGTCGTTGCTAGGCTTCGTTCCGCCACCGGAGTGAAGGTCACCATGCGTCAGCTCTTCGCGGCGCCGACCGTCCAGTCCCTAGCGACGACATTGGATCGGCTAGCCGGCGAACAAGCGCCTACAGTGTTGCGGCGCTAGGACTTGACGACAAGCCGGCACTCCGGTACTTCGGGACGAAGTCGGGAGGCTATCATCGACACACGGCAGAACGTCAATCCAATCACCCCTGAGAAAGAAGGTCCGTCAGGCACAGGCGGTTCGGAGCGACGTCGCCTACCTAGATCGTATCTGATATGGCTTGCCGGGATCCTCGCCTCACTCGTCGGGAACTCCTTGTTCTACTTCGCGCTCGGTTGGTCGGCGAGCGCGTACGGGGGAGCAGTCGCGGGCCTCGTTCTCACAACGATTACGCTACCTCGGGTGCTGTTGCTCCTGTTCGGTGGAGCGGTCGGCGATCGGATGAGTGCACGACGGGTTCTCATCCTTGGCGACGCAACGATGCTGGTGCTCTCCGTCGTCCTGGCCGCAACGGCTTTCCACCTCGGAACACCGCCGTGGTTGCTTATCGTTGCCGGCACCTTTGTCGGGATCGTCGATGCCTTCTACCTTCCTGCGTCCGGTTCGATGCCTCGCCGTCTGGTAGACAAGAACCAACTCGCTCAAGCCCTGGCGCTCCGCAAGGTAGGCGGTCAGCTGGTCGCGTTGGGTGGCGGCCCCCTTGGCGGAATCTTGGTCGGGTTGGCCGGGCTGGCCGGTGCCGCTTTGGTCAATGCGGTGACGTTCGCGGTAGTGCTGGTCGTGCTGATCACTATTCGGCCGCAGTCGGATAGGACCGAGGTTGGGTCGAGTAGAGGGTTGTTGGAGGATGCCTTCGACGGAGTCCGAGTCGGCTTTCGCGACCCCCTTTTACGGCCCGCATTGCTCCTGACCGGAGCGGCCGCAGGATTCCTTCTACCCGTATTGCCCCTGCTCGTCCCGTTGCTGGCGCGTCAGGAGCATTGGGGAGTGGCAGTCGCCGGCCTAATACTGGGCTCCCAGAGTATCGGTATGGTCGCTGTCACTTTGGCCGTCGTCCGCCGCGGCTCGCTCGGTCGTCCCGGCCTGCTCTCTACGTGGGGTCTCATCACCGCCTGTGTCGGAGTTCTGGGGCTGGCGGTGGCTCCCAGCGCCGCGGTCGCTATCGGCGCAGGACTGGTCATGGGGGTCGGGAACGGCATGTTCGTCTCGCATATCACTCCGCTCATCTTGGCCGAAACACCGGACACCCATCTATCCCGGATACAAGCCCTGTTGACCCTGCTTCAAGCGCTTGCTCTGCTCGTCATGAACAACGTACTGGGCAACATTGCCTCGCACTGGAGTGTGACAGCTGCGGTTGTGATCTGTGCTCTTGCGGGCATGGGTACCGGCCTACTCGGCCTCGTCTCCGCGCCGCTTCGCACTGCCCGCGCCGACTCTACAGACTCGGCGTGACACTGCCTACGGCGGATCAGTACCGGCCACGCCACCGAGGAGCGATCCGGCGGACGTCGTTGTCGACCCGGTCGTGCAGGCGGCGATTCGAGTCCTCGGCAGGGTTCCCTATCGCGAAGACCGCCGGCTGGATCTGAGCCGCTCCAATCTGCGCGGCATCGACCTGCTCGGCGGCGACTTCCGTAACACATCCTTCGACGAATCCAACTTGTTTCAGATCAATGCGTCCGGAGCGGATCTACGCGGGGCGAGCTTCAACGGTGCGGTCAGCGGCCGAGAGCTCTGCGACGCCCGCCTGGGTGACAACCGAGGACTGCCCGCCGATGACTGCTGAAGTGAGCGGTATCAAAAGCCCGTTTGCTGAAGGTGCCTAACCGCCTTCGCCAGGGTGCCGGCCGTTCGGAACGTATATAGCCGTTCCCCCGGTCGGTCAGGTAGACGACCTGCCGGACTCAGGTGTCTCGCGCGCCGCAGCGGCGAGCCGGCCCTCAACCGGATCGGCAACTCAGCCGACCGCCGTTCTGTGTCAACCCGGCTCACCGCAGTGGCGGCGGTGGGCGGCGCCGTCGAGGCGGTGGCGGGCGATGGTGAACAGTTCGGCGATCTCGGCCGGCAACCGGGCTGCGGTCTCCCGGTGCAGATGCCGGCGGGCCGCCGCCGGCAGGCCGGTGAGCACGAAGTCGTCCAGCCCGGTCACCAGACACAACCCGCCCAGCCGCGCCTCAAACGCCGGCAACGGTTCGCCGCGCTGTAGGCGTACGGACAGGCGAGCCCAGGCCCAGGCGGCCCGGTTCATGTCCGTCGGCACATGGACCACGGCGGTGGTCAGCAGCCGGCGGCGTACCGTCCGGGGCCGGACCACGCCCGCCGCGGTCAGCCGCCGCGCGACCTGGCCATGCGCCCGCGGCGCCAACAACGCCAACCACGTCCCTACCCGCCGGTGTCGCGGCTCCGCGTCCAGCCAGCGCAGGATCCAGCCGCCGAGCGCGTCCACCGGTACGTGCCGCGCGGCCAGCCACAACCGGCCCTCGTGCACCCGCAACGCGCCCGCGTCGACCAGGTCGGCCAGCAGCGCGGCGGCCAGACCGTACCCGACCGGCCCGGCAGGCAGACGCGGCCGACCCGTCACATCATCGGCCGCCAACAGGAAGAACTCGTCCGCCAGCAGCGGCGACCGGCCCCGTACCGCCACAGCCGGCACCGGCACCCCACCACCGGACGCAACAGCGGCGGCGGCCGTGGTGGCCTGGGTGCGGTAGACCGTCATGCCGGCTCCCGCCGCCGCGCCCAGGCGATGAACCGCGCGTACGTCTGCTCCGGAGTCAGGCCGGGCAGGTCACGGGCGGCTTCGGCGGCGAGCTGGGCCACGTACATGCATCGGCCGATCCGGTCAAAGCTCGCCATCAGCTCCGCGCGGGCCGGCTCGCACGGCCACGGCCGGCGGCAGGCCCGACACCGCCACGACGGACGCCACGCCACATGCCCGACCCGGCCCACCACGGCCACCACCCGCGCGGTCACCGCCGCACCCGCCGCCGCGCCCGGCCGGGCCACACCCAGGTCCGCCGCAGGGTCACGGTCCGCGCCGGCTGCGGCGCCCACCGACGCCCGGCCGCCTCGACCTGCGCGGGCAGCAGCCCGCCGGTCGGACACGCCGGGCAGGTCAGGGTACGGCCGCAGCCGGGACACCAGCGGTGCCGATGCCGGCACAAACTGAACCCGACCACCGCGCCGACCAGCACCGCGATCGTGGCGGCGAGCACCACATCCAGCATCAACGTACCTCTCTCCCTGCATCGTCCACTGTGTCAACCGGCCGGCGGGTCCGGGTCGACCGGATCAGGCCGGCATCCCGGCCTGGAACTGCCGCGACTGCCAGTCCCGCAACGCCTGCTTGATCCGCACGTTCTCGTCCCGGGTGACCGCCAACTCGGCCCGCACCGCCGTCAACTCGTCGGCGACCAGGTGCAGGAAGGCGCGTACCTCGGTCGGGTCGCAACCGCGCCGGGTGCGGACCGCGAACCGCCGGTCGCGGACCAGCCCGGCGCTGATCGACGGCCGCACCACACTGGCGCCGTAGTAGAGGTGGGTGCCGGCGTTGCCGCCGCGCCGGGCCGGCGGACGCGACCCACCGCCAGCAGCGGCGGCGGGAGGCCGGGCGGCTGGGCGGGCCTGGTTGGCGAGGCTGGCGAGCAGCCGGGACTGCCGCCGGGTACGCCGAGGGAACAGGACAAGGTCGAGAAGTCTGCGCACGGGTGGGACCGCCCTTTCGAAGGTCACGGGATCGCCGCTACATCGCGGTTCGGTGGGGAAGGTGGGATGGGCGACCCGACCCCGAACGGGGGCGCGGAGGTCGGGCCGCCCGCCCTGCACACGCAGCCACAAACGGCGGTACGCCCACAGGGCCGCTGGTACGGGCGCCCGACGGCTCATGTCCCGCCGAACGCCGACAATCGGGGTTCACTTCTGGGTTGCGTGCAGTGGCCGGCGGTGCCGCGTGCACCGGCTCGGCCGGGGGCGTCGATGGGGGTCGCCGAGGTAGCGCCGATCGTCGAAGGAGCAGCTGAGCGCCGCTCCACGAGGGTCGACGCCACCCCGGCGGGTCTCCCGCAAAGGCCGAGCTGGGGCACGATTTCGGCATGCCCGCACGTCAGTTCGAGCCGCACTACCGGCGCATCATGGCCGACATCCGGCAGCGCATCCTCCGGCACGACCGGGACTTCGTCGTCGGGCAACCGGGGCGGCACGCACCGCGTCCAGCATCACAACCCCTTTCTGGGTACGTCCACTGTGTTGGCCGGTGGGTCTGGGCTTTCGCGGGGCCTGCCGCCGCCGGTCACGGGGGCTTCCCGGCGGCGGCAGGCCGCGTCGGGGTCCGGCAACATCAGCGGTACGGCGTCCGTGCCGAACCCCGCACACACCGTTGCCGATGACTGACCGGCTGCGGTAGGCGTCCTGCCCGGGACGGGGTGACGCTCCCGCACCACTGGAAGGGATGCTTCCCGTTGCGGGAACCATCCCCTGCCTCCCCTCTTGACAATTCTCCGTTGACGTATTCCCTGGCAGGATCAGAAATTGCTCGACGCAGATGGTTGAAGGCGGCATTCACCAGGTGGGATACTGTCCAAAATCGATTACCGCCACAGGCAGTTCGCGCCAAGCACGCATCAGTTGAGCGCCACACTTCGGGGGTGTCATGCAGAACCATCCGCTCACCGCAGCACGCGAACGCCTGGGCCTGACCCGCCGGCAACTCGCCGACGCCGTCAACAAGATCCTCTACCCCGACCCCGGACAAGCAGCCCACAGCGCCTTCACCGCCAACTACCTGGGCAAACTCGAAAACGGCAAGATCCGCTACCCCGCCGAGGACTACCGCACCGCTCTGCGCATCGTCCTCAACGCCGACACCGACGACGAACTCGGATTCCGCCGTCGGGAAATCAGCATGCGAACGAAAGGCATGCTCGCCGTTCGATCAAATCGATACGAGTCCCCGGCAACAGGGCTGAGTCCAGCCGCTGCGTCGTTGACATCCGACGCCATCCCGTTGATGTCGTTGCTCGGTCCACCGGTCGTCGACGAGTTGCCGCGTCAGGTCAGTCAGGAACACATCACCCAGGTTCTTGAGGCAGCGGAGATCTTCGAGCAGTGGGACAACGCGCACGGCGGCGCGCTGGTCCGGGAGATCGCCGACGACAAGCTGCATCGCATGTCCCGGCTGCTGGAGGTGAGCTGCCCGGCGCACCTACGCCCCGCGCTGCACAAAGCGCTGGCCCAGTTGGCGGGAGTCGTGGCGTTCATGCTCTTCGACGCCTACCACCACGAGGCGGCCCGGCAACGGTTCACGTTCGCCCTGCGCTGCGCCAGCATCGGCGGCGGCTGGCACCAGCGCGCGATGCTGCTGTCCAGCCTGGCCCGGCAGGCGGTGTGGTGCGGTCAGCCCGACGACGGGCTCACCCACATCGAAATGGCCCTGGTCCGCGCCGACTGGCTCACCGCTTCCGAGCGCGCCATGCTGCACACCGTACGAGCACGGGCACTCGCCAAACTCGGGCCGGGCCGAGCACAGGAGGCGCTGGCCGCCGTCGGTGCCGCCGACGAAGCGTTCGCGCACGCCGCACCGGCGGAGGACCCGCCGTGGATGTGCTTCTACGACGACGCCCAGCACCACGGCGACACCGCCCACGCACTATTTGACGTGGCCCTGCACACCAGACTCGTCACGGAGTCGGCCGACCGATTCGCCTACTCGGTGGAGCACCATCTTCCGGCGTACCTGCGGTCCAGGGCGATCTCCCGGATCAAGCTCGCCTCCCTCACGATGGTGCAGGGTGACCCGCTGGAGGCCGTGGCGATCGGCAACCTGGCCCTCGACGACGCCGGGCCGGTCCGGTCGCTGCGCGCCGCCGACGACCTGCGGGAGCTGCACCGGATGGCCGGGCAGCACGGCAAGCTCACCGAAGTAGAGGAGCTGCGCGCCCGGATCCGGGAGACGGTCGGAGCCGTCGCATGACGGACCCGCAGGAAGCGCTGCTGCTCGCCTGCCAGCAGGTCGGGGTCGACGCGACCGGTGCTGAGCTGATCCGGTCTGCGGAGAACGTCATCTACCGGCTGCCCGGCGGCATCGTCGCCCGCGTCAGCCGCGACGGGCAACTCGCCACCGCAGGCAAGGAAGTCCGGGTGTCCCACTGGCTCAACGAATCCGGGATACCGGCGGTCCGCGCGATCGAGGACCTGCCGCAACCAGTCGCGGTCGACGGGCGAGCAGTCACCTTCTGGCACGAGCTGCCGCCGCATCGGGAAGGCAGCATCGGCCAGCTGGCCCAGGTGCTGCAACAGCTGCACCGCCTACGACCCCCGGCGAGTCTCGACCTGCCTCCGCTGGCACCGTTCGTACGCCTGGAACAGCGCATCGCCGAGGCGACCGTGTTCGCAGCCGACGACCGCGCCTGGCTGCTCGATCACCTCCACGGCTTGCAGGAGCGCTACCGCAACCTTCCCCCCGGCCTCCCCCATGGTGCTGTGCACGGCGACGCCTGGGCCGGCAACATCGTCGACACCGACGCCGGACCCGTCGTGCTCGACCTCGAACGGTTCGCCTTCGGCCCGCCCGAGTGGGACCTGGTCTCCGTCGCCGTCGACCACCTGACCTTCAGCGCCGAGTACGCACCCGGCTGGACCGAGTTCTGCCGGCACTACGGCTACGACGTCACCGGCTGGCCTGGGTGCTCGGTGCTCCGCGACGCGCGAGAGCTGCGCAAGGTCACCTTCGCCGCTCAACTCGTCCGAGACAACCCAGCCCTACGCGACCAGGCGCACTACCGCCTCGCCTGCATCCGCGGCGAACAGGGCGACCGCCCCTGGGGCTGGCAACCGCTCCCGTGATCATTAGTCGCAGTCTTGGATCAAGTGTTGATCAAGGCCGAGGTTGGTTCCAGATCGCCAACGCTCGCCACCCGGCCAACCCGATGCCGGGAACAGCAGCGCGGCCTACCCAACCTCGACCTCAACCTCGACCTAGTCCCGCCGGCCACCCGCTAATCACGGTGCAGCGGCTCACCACCGCTGAGCAAAGTCCCACCCGACGTGGCCGCAGCGTTGGTCAACCACGGACGCTGGCGGTGCGTCGATCTCTCTCCCCCCCCATCCCGGTGAAGGTCAACCACTCGCCTGGCTCAACGGACACTGGGCCGGCCGCTTACGCGAGCGCTTGAGTGAACTTAGCAATCGACGCCGACAGACAACTATCAATCAAATGGTCGACCTGAGCCCAGACTGAATCCAAAGTAAGCTCACCCGTGATGGCTACCTGATCAAACTCGCTCGGCTCGAAAATCCACTCATAGGCAGGCGCCTGCCCTTCACCCTCCGTGAATAGCCGCTCCGCTTGAATAATTACTGCACCGACTCCGGTGTCACCCGAACCAACTCGAACGACGGCAACCAAGAGCCTGAGTCGCTCCTCAAGGAGCTTGAGGGTCAATGTGTTCCACCATGAGCCTTCTGACAAATTTGCAAAGAACTGGTGACGCCGAGCCAATTTGACGAGCTGCCCATGGAATTGAAGTGCCTCGGCAGTGCCGACATTGGCGCGCCGAACCCAAACACCAACATTAGAGTCGTTCCGGCGGAAGGCTTGTTCAAGATCAGGGCCGAGAAGCTTGAGCTTAACCTCAATCCTGTCGCTTATCTTGAGAGCCAGTGCCGCTAGAGCCTCCGACTTCTGGCGACGGTTCGCCTGCTGAATGTCAGCAAGTTTAGCCGATGCCGCGCGAGCGACTTCAAGCACCGATCCGGTCGATACCGCCTGCAGCGGTGCCTGAAATTGGCGAATCATTGCTTGACGCTCAAGGTCAGCAAACAGGAGCACCAATGGCTCCAGGTCGCCATCATTTGCCGCATCGAGTTGGTCGATATAGCGGGACCGCATATCGCGACCCACAACCAAAGGCGCGTAGTGCGCCTTAAGTAGCTCCAAGAGCACGAGCGCTCTTGCTACGCGGCCATTTCCATCCTGGAAAGGATGAATTGAAATAAAGCGATGATGCAGCCAGGCTGCACGAATAATCGGATGAGATTGATCATCTTCATAGAACTGAACCAGCGACTCCATCTGATCCTGAACCCGCAACGGCGGACAGTACTCCAGGATTGATCCATCAGGGCGTTTCACATGATTTGGCGCCGCCTTCCATTCGCCATGCAAGAGCTTTGCCTTGACAGGCATTCCCAGGCTATCCGTTGCGTCATACGTTGACTGATGACGAGTTATCAAGGCGTGCAGTTCTCGAACAAAAGAGACCGAAAAGCCCCGGTCACCCCTCGCCGCCTCGCTTACAAATTCAAGCGCTTCGTACTGATCCTTGATGATCGAAAGGGCCTCACTGCCAACCGATCCGCCGGCTCGTTCGATAACACCTTGGCTGATTCCTTCGGCCACAAGCGCTTCGGTAACACCCCAGTCTACATCGTATAGGCGCTCAATGATTCCCGTCTCGATGGCATGCGACCTAAGTGCTCGAAGACGGGTGTCTTGAAAGCTCTCTGGATCGTTTTTCGCCGCCTCGCGCCATGCCTGCTGTAGCGGCTCAAGCTGCCTCAACAGGCTCGCCGTCCGCTCGCCGACCTCAGGGACGCCAGTAATCTCTTCCCAGGAATGATCCTTAGCTGCCACGGGGGCAGTCTACTGATTGCCGCCGACCAGTGGGGTTAGGGTCATTGCCTGCCGGCTCAAAGAGCCCTGAGCTGGCGGTTCTTGCGTAGATGACCTGTGCCCGAGCCAGCAAGATGATCAAGCAGACCTCAACACCTCCTGCTGCAGCCCGCACCAGGATCCGGACCCGACGATCAAGCCGTTACCGCTCGGCCTGCTGTAGGCACCTTGTCCCGCTCAGATCCGGCCCGGCACACCCCGTAGACCGGTAGTCCGGCTTCCACAGAGCCTGCCGTCGTCGGTTGCGGCCGGCTTCCGGCGGTGGCTCGCAGCGCTCCCGCGCTACTGGAAGGGATGCTTCCCGTTGCGGGAACCATCCCCTGCTTCCCCTCTTGACATTCCGTCGTTGACGTATCCCCTGGCAGGGCAAGGAATTGCTCGATACAGATGGTTGAAGACGGCATTCACCGGATGGGATACTGTCCAAAATCGATTACCACCACAGGCAGTTCGCGCCACCACACATCGATCGTGCGCCACACTTCGGGGGTGTCATGCAGAACCATCCGCTCACCGCAGCACGCGAACGCCTGGGCCTGACCCGCCGGCAACTCGCCGACGCAGTCAACAAGATCCTCTACCCCGACCCCGGACAAGCAGCCCACAGCGCCTTCACCGCCAACTACCTGGGCAAACTCGAAACGGCAAGATCCGCTACCCCGCCGAGGACTACCGCACCGCCCTCCGCATCGCCCTCAACGCCGACACCGACGACGAACTCGGATTCTGCAACCCTCGCGCGGTAGCACGGCAGGATGCTGCTGTTGTCGAATCGGAGATCAGTGCCGTCTCCGGCAGCAGGAGGGTTGTGCCCGTTGCCCGTAGCGTCGGTAGTGCCGAAGGGCTGGTCGAGCAGCCCTCGGTCATCCTGGCCCGGATTCGCGAGAACAACGACGCGAGTGTCAACCACGCTCTGCTGGACACTCTGGATCTCTACGTTTCGGATGTCGTCGCACGTTACGAGGAGGAAGGGCCACTCGCGCTCGCCACCGACGTGGTGCGGCAGCGACGCTGGGTGCAGAGCCTCATCCCGCTGCAGATGCAGCCTCGGTACAGCGCCCGGCTGCTCACCATCGCCGGGCAGCTCTCCGGGCTGCTCAGCTACATGTCGGTCAACCTGGGGCGGTTCAGCTCCGCGCGGGCCTACGGGATCGAGGCGTTCCAGCTCGCCGACTACGCGGAGGACTGGGAACTCAAGGCGTGGGTCCGGGGCACGCAGAGCTTCGCCGAGTTCTACGACGGGCAGTACCGCAAGGCGCTTGCTTACGCCGTGGACGGCCGCCGGTTCGCTGGCCGCGGAGCGCAGGCGGTACGCCTCACCATCAACGGCGAGGCACGCGCACACGCGAAGCTCGGCCAGACGCAGGAGGCAGAACAGGCGATCAGCACCGCGTACGAGGTGCTCTCGGACCTGTCACCCGAGCCCGGCATGAGTTCATGCGTCTCGTTCGGCCTCTACAGCGAGGCACGGGTGGCGTCGAACGCGGCGACGGCATACCTGGCGCTGGGACGCACTGAGCAGGTTCTCGACCTGGCCGGCCGCGCGGTCACGATCGTCGACACGTCGCCTTCCGTGTGGAGCCAGGCTCTGGTCCGGCTGGACTTGGCGACCGCGCTGGTAGGCGGGGACCGACCCGACGTCGAACAGGCCGCCGAAGTCGCCCGCCAGGCCATGCGAGCCTGTCAGGACAACCAGATCGAGTCGATACGTCAGCGAACCCGCGACCTCACCACGATGGTTAGGGAGAAGTTCGACGATCCCTGCGCCGAGTCGTTCGTCGACGAGGTGCACACGTGGCTCGACGAAGGCCGAGGGAACCGATGACGATGCAGCCCGGAGCGTTGGACCACGACCACGAACGCCCCTGGGCCAACCAGGAGTGGGCGCGGTTCCAACAGGTCCAGCGGATGGTCAACCACTGGGACCGCCCGGGGTGGACGCCGGGCCGGCGCTCCTACCACTGGCTTGTGATGCTCGGCCACCTCCCAGCCCTTACCGCCATGGCGACCCACTGCCAGGCGCAACTGCGCGACCTACCCCACCTCGACCTGGTCCCACCAGCCAGCCTGCACATCACAATGCAGCGACTCGCCTTCACGGACGAAGTCTCACCCGATGTGGCCACGGCAGTGGTCAACGACGTACGTAGACGCTGCGTCGACTTCCCCGCCATCCCTGTCGAGATCGGCCCGCTCGTCGGGTCGCCCGGAGCAGTCCGCTTCAGTGTCGGTCCGCCGGAGCCGATCAGCAGGCTCCGTAACCTCATTCGCGAGTCTATCGCCGAGGTACGCGGCCCGGCAGCCCTCCGTGAACGGGCAAGCAAGTTCATCCCACACGTCAGCATCGCCTACCACAACACCCCCGCCGACGCGCATCCCCTCATCCAGCGAGTAGCTAGCCTTCGGCACCTCCGCCCAGCCACCACGGTCATCCAGTCCGTTGACCTGGTCGAGCTACACCGCGAGGGCCACCAGTACATCGCGTCACAGCACGCCGAAATCTTGTTGGTCAGCTGATGACCGGATCGTCCGGGCGGTTCACCGAGCAGGCGATGACAGCGGCGACGCATCGGATCGCCGCCGACTCGGCGTAGTCGCGCTCCGCTAGGGCCGCCACACCACCAGCAAGGCTCCTGAACTGCACATCCGGCGACGACCACCACTTGGGTTGAGACTAGCGGGCGTCGCCGTCGGCGAGACACTTCGGCCGGGCCGGCGCACATCAAGCGCTCGCCTCGGCTTACGGTTACGACGTCACCACACTCCAGCCTGGTTGGCCCTCCATGCAGTCCGCGAGTTGGAGACAATCGCCGCCGCCGTACAACTGCTCGCCAGCACAACTGGTACAGCTGACGAGTTTCACATCCGTCCAGCCTCCGCCCGCCAAAAGGACGATCCGCTGAACCCCTATGTTGACCCCAATGCTATCTAGTGCTCCGCGTCTGATGTCATTTTGCGGTTGAGCACGAGACCACGGGAGTGACGCTGTTATGGCCGATCAACATCGACGCGATATCTGCAAAATCGCCTCAAGCTCAGAACACACAAATGCATAGAGTGCACCACCCTCGTGGCATACCAGAGACGGGATCTTCGAGGTCTTCCCGGGCTTATGTGGATAGAAGGTAATTACGGCAGATCCACCTATCCGATACATTGCATGCGTCCGGACGCCGGGATAGTAGTAGGTCTCGATCTCCGCACCGCCCGACTTACGCAGGCTCTCAAATTCCTGCCTGGAACTCTCGATTCGGGATGCCAGCATATCTGAACTAGTCTGCGTTTGACGAGCCAAGCCGTCAATTATAGCCGTGACTTGCGGATCTGACAAGAAGATCCGAATCAGCGCCCCGGGCCTCACCGAAACCTCTTCCAAGAAGGACCGGTTTCTGCTCAGCCACGCACTCCCATGGACAGCAAAGATGTCAACTTGTTTGACCTCTTTAAATAGCGATCGATAGTCGACGTCTAAAAAAGATGCCGCGACTTGCCTGAGGCCAGCCGACTCTATGTCTGCGCCTAGTCGAGTAGCCTCCAAGACCTCGGCAACAAATGCCCGCTTACCGACAAGTTCCCAAAGTGCGCCCAAGCATACCGACGCAACCAAGAGGCCGCCGACGTTCTCAAGGAGAGCCTGCAGAGAAGGGTTCCGCATCCAGGAGGGGGAAGCTCTACCCCCGAGGTGCAATAAGAGAAGCCCCACCAAAAGAGCAGCAAGTGCGATGAGCACGATGCGCAAGGTGAGGATTTTCCGATATGGGCGATACATCCCTCTCCTGTTCCTTTGAAATTCCCGACTGGTCCACATCTAGCCCATCCGCAGGCAACGATATTGCCTCAATCCCGGCATCAGAAGATGCTATGCCCGAAGGCAAGTCACTAAGTGTCGGGAAGTCGACATCACGCATATTCAGACGCGCGGGACTCATGACATCAATCGGAATCGAGTCGATGATGTTGCTACCAACTGCGGCCCGGGTGCGACGCAAGGGCTGCGGTCTGAGGTCGACGTTCACCTACGTGACAGTCCACCTCAGGTGTGATAGAGCGAGCGTCACCGCACGGACCGGCGGCCCAGATCAGGTTGCCCGCCGCAGCTCCGCGCGCATCCAGCGTTCAAGGGCCAGTAGCCGGCTGGCATCCCGCACAACTTCCCTCGGGACGTAGAGCGTGGCACAGTATACGATCACCTAGGTTCTCGTCCCGAGTTGTCGAGAGCCGGACCGGGCAGGGTACCCGACCGAACGAGAGGCAGGCACTGACTGACATGCCGTTCGTAGGCAAAACGCGGAAGACACAGCAGCAGTTCGATACGCCGGAGGAGCTGTACCTCCGGGGTGCGCTACCGCGTACGTCCGACGCCGTCAGTGGGCTGTGGATCCATCAAGGCGATGTACTTCGTACCTATGCCGAGAAGCACGGTTCCACTCCTGACCTTGCACTTGAGCTTCCGACTGGAACTGGCAAAACGCTACCAGGTCTACTGATCGCCGAGTGGATGCGGAGGAAGTCGGAAGGGCCGGTGTTGTATGCTACCCCGACCAAGCAGCTCGCCCGCCAGGTTCTCGCAACGGCTACGACCGAGGGTATGGCTGCCCGACTCCTAGTTGGTAACCATCGCCTTTGGAGCGCAGCTGATGAGGCTGACGTCGATGGCGGCGAGGCGATCGCCATCACGACGTACAGCTCGATCTTCAACAGTAGCCCGAAGCTGCCGGTGCCGCGTCTGATCGTGCTAGACGACGCGCATGCCGGTGAGCAGTTCGTCGGCGAACAGTACGCCATCACAATCCGCCGTTACGGAGCGGAAGCGGTGTATCTCGCTATCCTCGATGTACTCCGACCGTTTCTCTCCGGACTACAGATTCAGCGGCTCCAGGGGCAGCCTGACCCCGGAGCACATCACCAGGTGCGCCTGATTCTTCCTGCCGTCGCGTCAGACGCTCTGCCGAAGCTCGATGTGGCGCTGTCTCAGCTCGGCGAGCCGTACAAGTTCCAGCTCGCCATGATCCGGTCGGGACTCGCCGCCTGCTGCGTCTACCTGTCATATGGAAGCATCCAGATTCGCCCGATGATCCCGCCGACATTCGAAAACAAGGTGTTCTCCGATGCCAGGCAACGCGTCTATCTCTCAGCGACGCTGGGCGCCGGCGGCGAACTCGAACGGGCGTTCGGCCGTGCCGAAATTACTCGGATGCCGTTGCCGACCAAGACGCCGCCGCGGTCCGGTAGGCGTCTGTTCGTCTTCCCTGACCTGGTCCAGGATAACGACGCCGTCAGCCTCACCAGAGAGATCATTGGCATCACGGACAAGGCGCTCGTGCTGACGCAGGAGTCTACGGAGGATACAGAGGATACGGCCCGCGCGCTGGCCGGCGAGGGCATTCCAGTGTTCGGCAAGGATGCAGTCGAAGACGGGCTGTCAACCTTCGTCCAGGCAGAGAAGGGCGTTCTGGGGTTGGCGAATCGGTACGACGGCATGGACCTTCCTGGCGACGCCTGCCGAGTGGTGGTGCTCCTCGGTAAGCCAGACGCTGTCAGCCTGCAGGAAAAGTTTCTGAGCGAGCGCGCTCGCGCAAACGCGGCCCTCTCCGAGCGCATGCGAACCCGCATCGTACAGGGCGCAGGTCGGTGTACCCGTGGTCCGAACGACTACGCTGTTGTCGTGATAGCCGGAACCGATCTCACGCGCTACTTCTCACGCCTTGAAAACAAGACGGCGCTGGAGCCCGAGCTGCAGGCGGAAATCCAGTTCGGCTGGGAAAACAGTAAGAATCAGAACCCAGCTGACATCATTGACAACGTCCGCACCTTCCTCGAGCACGGTGCCGACTGGCGCGAGGGCGGCGAGCCACTCGTCGCCGAGTTCCGGGAGGAAGCCGAAAAGATCGACCCGCCCGGCGCCGTCGCACTTGGCGAGTCGGCGAGGCTTGAGGTCAGCGCCTGGCAGCTAGCGTTCGGAGAGAACTGGATCGAGGGAAGCCGGCAGCTCGAAGAGGCCGCTCGCACGGTCGGCAAGGGTGCTGAAGTGACTCGCGGGTATCGTGCGCTACTCCTCTACATTGCCGGAGTCTGGCTACACCTCGGCGCTGAGAGCGAAGCGCACAGGGCACACGCTCGTCAGCTGATCCGTGACGCCGAGAGGGCGACTCGCGGCACCTGGTTCAAGGAAATGAAGGACCTTCCTGACACAGAGGAAGTGTCGCTGGCCGGCGCAGACACCGTCGCAATCAACGCCATCGTGGCCCGGCTGATGGGTCAGCTCAAGCCGAACAAAATCAAGGTTGATCTACAGGCCATGTGTGCGGGTCTCGCCCAGGACAACGCTGCTCCGTACGAAGAGGCCCTGACGACACTTGGGACCTACCTCGGCGCCAACGCTTTCAAGCCCGCCGGGCAGGGACGCTGTGACTCGGCTTGGCTCTGGGACACCGCGATGTGGCTGACGATCGAGGCCAAGTCTGAACAGCACTCCGACGGATTTCTTCCGCTGAAGGACATCCGACAGGCCAATACCCAGATCGATCAGCTAGCAGCAGATCAGGGCTTGGATCACCCGCCGGCCGGCAGCCCGACGCTACTCGTCTCTGACCGGCTAACCGTCGCGCCTGAGCATGCGCCGGTCGCGAACCCTAATGTCTATCTAGCATCCACCGAGACAGTTAGGCAGATTGCCGGTGACGTCGATGCCGTGTGGAGAGATCTCCTTGCCACGACGGCTCAACAAGAGCCGGTGCACATCTTCCGGCGCCATGTGCAGGACCTTCTTACAGAGAACGGATGTCTGCCAACGCAGGTGCTCGACCGCCTCATGCAGGAACGGATCAGACCCGGCGAGTAAGAGACTTACTCTTAATGCCGGTGCCCGTGCTCACCTATTTCCGGTGCAGATGGAAGTTCCACCGCGTGGCCGGCATCCTGCATCACGGAATCCACTGCGGATTTCCTCCATGGTGCGTTCGGATCTGTAAGGGTGTCTAGGAGGAGTTGACACCAAGTCCGTGCAGCTCCGACGGCTAGGTGCGCGTGTCTAGCGTGTAGCCCTTGACGGGCGTCGGCGCGTCCGTGGCCGGTGCCCCAGCCCTCGTTGCGTAGCTCGTTTACACCGAGCGCGACCGTCATCAGCCCACCGAGCACCCGCTTGACCGACGAGCTACCGTCAGGGCCGGCTGCTTGCTGCGGGTGAAGTCGCAGTTCACGTTGGGCGAGGTCAACCAAGGCGGGAAACTTGATTGTCTTCTCGTCAAAGGTAATCCCGATCTCTACGAGAACTGTCTTTGCTGTGGCTTCGATCAGTTCCTTCGCCGAACCAATAGCCTGTGCAGGGTCCTGCGGCAGGGCACGATCGATACGCTCGAAGGAATCTAAAATAGCTGCCGGATCACGCAACCCCACCAGCGAACGAGGGAGGCTCAGTGGCAGAGGCGTTGGTAGCTTCAATCGACTGTCATTACCTAGCTTGAACCCATAACGTTCTAGAAAAGTTCGGGCCGCGTCCAACGCTTCATCCGTCAGCGCAGTCAACAGCGTCTCGTACACACGAAGGACACGCTCAACCTGTACAGGATCCGTCCAATCGACGTTGTCTTCGTACTCGCGCCAGAGCCCACGGCGGACACCTTGTTCATCATTCGGGTCGCCAGACGGAATGAACCCCTCGTCCTGCCACATGTTCGCGATCTCGCGATGCACGGACCACCCGGAGGCAAGATCACGGAAGTAGCGTCGGACTGGAACCGGTACGAGCGGACGAACACCCACGGACGGGAATCCTATCGGAGTCTGAACCCGCACGGTCAACGCGATATCGCCATGCGTCTCAGATCGGTAGTAGCCCGTGAGTCAGCTTCCGGCAACAGCATTCGAACGTGGTTGGTACGGAGCTCATGGTCCTGCCGAGGGAGGGTGCGTCAGGGGAGGCGCCAGAGTTGGAAGGTCGGGCCGTCGGCTGGCAGGGTCAGGGTGCCGTCGGCGGCCGGGCGTAGCGGTGGTGCGCCGCCGTACAGATTGACCAGTGCCGGAGCAGCAGCGGACGGCAGGGCCACCAGACCCGTCAACCGCACCGGAGCACCCGACGCCCGCCGGGCCAACGCCAACACCGACCCGGACGGCGACTCCCGCAGATAGACCAGGGCGTCGTCATCGGCGTACACCCAACGCAGCCCACCGTGCCGCAGCTCCGGCACCTCCCGACGCAACGCCACCAACGCCCGGTACACCCCGAACGCCGCCAACGCCGTCGACATGACGAGACCGGCGCACCCCGTGGATCGGTAGACGTGGCTTCCGCGGAGTCTGCCGCCGTCGGTCGCGGCGGTTTCCGGCGGCGGGTGGCTGTGCTCCGCGCTACTGGAAGGGATGCTTCCCGTTGCGGGAACCATCCCCTGCTTCCCCTCTTGACATTTCCGCGTTGACGTATTCCCTGGCAGGGACAGGAATTGCTCGACGCAGATGGTTGAAGGCGACATTCACCAGGTGGGATACTGTCCAAAATCGATTACCGCCACAGGCAGTTCGCGCCACCACACATCAGATCGTGCGCCACACTTCGGGGGTGTCATGCAGAACCATCCGCTCACCGCAGCACGCGAACGCCTGGGCCTGACCCGCCGGCAACTCGCCGACCAGGTCAACAAGATCCTCTACCCCGACCCCGGACAAGCCGCCCACAGCGCCTTCACCGCCAACTACCTGGGCAAACTCGAAAACGGCAAGATCCGCTACCCCGCCGAGGACTACCGCACCGCCCTCCGCATCGCACTCGACGCCGACACCGACGACGAGCTCGGCTTCCGGCCAGCACGCGAGCTAAGGACCACAGTCGCCCTTGTCCGAAGGGTCTACCCTCGACCGGCGGGACATGAGGTCGACTCGACTGGCGGACTCCCGGAGGACGAGATGCGACCCAAGCAGATGCCAGATCAGGGCAAGGCCGGAGAACCGGATGCGAACCGTCGTGCCCTGCTCCGAGGAATCGCGGCGGTCGCCGCCTCGGCCGGTCTACTCGGTGGCTCCGCTGATAGCGGATCGCGGCGACTCGGCCACGGTGACGTCGACCGGCTCGACGCCGTGATCTCCCTCTACCGGTCCATCGACTACGAACGCGGCGGCGGCGCTCTGCACCGCGACGTCGCTCAGCTGGCCGACTCCGCATCAGCCCTACTGGACCAGCCGCACCCGCCGACGCTCGGCCCTCGGCTGCTGCGGTCGGTCGCGTCAGCTCGGCAACTCGCCGGCTGGACCGCGTTTGACGCCTGCCGACATCTCGACGCGCAGCGACACTTCCTCCTGGCCGAGCGGCTGGCCGTCGCCGCCAACGACGTGCTGCTCACCGCACGGGTGCGCTACTGCCAGGCCCGCCAGTTCCAGCACCTCCGGCACAACAAGGACGCGCTGGAAACGCTTCGGCTGGCCCGCGACGAGGTAGGCCGACAGGTCACCCCGGCTGTCAGCGCGATGCTCCACGGAGCCGAGGCCGCTTCGCTGGCCGCTCTCGGCGACGGACCGTCGGCAACACGCGCCCTCGAAGCAGCCACGGACGAGTTCGACTGCCTCAACCCGGACAACGAACCGGACTGGATGCGCTTTTACGACCGCGGCGAACTCCTCGCCCAGTACGGGCGGGTGTACCGCGACCTCGCCCGCAAGGACAACAGCAACCGGTACGGCGAGGCTGCCACCCGCACCGTCGCGCAAGCCATCGACACCTTCGGCTCGCAGAACGTCCGCAGCAGCGCGCTCAACGGCGTCAGCCTGTGCAGCTCGCTGTTCCTGGCCGACGAGCCCGAACAGGCAGTCACCGTCGGCGCCCGCGTTATCGAACAAGCTCGGCAGCTCAGCTCGCCCCGCATCCTGGACCGCATCCACAACCTGAGACGGGATCTCAAGCGCCACGAGCACATGTCCACCGTCGCCGACTTCTCCCGCACCGTAGCTGTGGTAGGCGCAGGCAGCTGATGACCGAATCGGCCGGACGGTTCACCGAGCAGGCGATGAGAGCAGCGATGCACCAGATCGCCGCCCGACTCGGCGTCGCCGCCGGCGACGCCCAACTGCTACGGATGACCAACAACGCCGTGTACGCGCTCCCCTCAGCCGGCCTCGTCATCCGCATCACCCGATCCCACGCCCTGCACGACCGGGCGCTGAAGGTCGCCCGCCTGGCAACCTGGTTCGCAGCAGTCGACGCCCCGACCATCCGCCTCGTCCCCGACATCGAGCAACCGGTACGGGCCAACGGCCTCTCCGCCACGGTGTGGCGGCTCGTCGCTCCCACGCCACGACCGCCGACCGTCGAGGAACTTGGTCAGGTACTCCGCGAGTTCCACTCCCTCGGCTTACCACCGTTCCCGCTACCCGAGTGGGACCCGGTCGGCGACGTCCGCACTCGTCTCATCGACGCGGAAGCGCTGAACCCCGACGACCGAGACTTCCTGCTGGAGTGGTGCGACCGGCTCGCACCACGCATCGCGGATCTGAACGCCCAGGCTCGCGGCCTGGTCCACGCCGACGCGCACGTCGGCAACCTGCTCCGCGAAGCCGACGGCCGCGTAGTCCTCTGCGACTTCGACCCGACCTGCATCGGCCCATGGCAGGTCGACCTGGCCGCCGTCCCCGTCGGGGAGATCCACTTCGGCCGGGCCGGCGCACACCAAGCCCTCACTTCGGCGTACGGCTACGACGTCACCACCGACCCAGCCTGGCCGACCCTCCGCGAAGCCCGCGAACTCAAGATGATCGCCGCCGCCGTACCCCTACTCGCCAGCACCCCCGGCGTCGCCGATGAGTTCGCCGTCCGCCTGGCCTCCGTCCGCAACAAAGACGACACCGTACGCTGGACCCCCTTCGTAGACCTCACCAGTCGAACCGACTAGGTCTCGCCAAGGTCCAAATCGAAGAGACCGACCATAGAAGTCCTGACAGGACAGCCCGGCTGCGGCACCCGGGCCCGGCAAGCCGGTCTGTAACTGCCTCCCTACAGCCTCACAACCGCCCCGTCACGCCTTCCACCCAGCGATACCACCACCAGGATCGCGCTTGCTGGTTACACCAACGCACTCGACTCAACTGCGGTTACCCCTGGTCAGCTGGCAAATTGCGGCCAGCGCACTAGTCACGATAGGATCGGTATCACATGTTCCAAACACGGTCAAGACTATCCAATACTCGAACAAACTTTAGCAGTTACTCAGTCCACAGCGAACATTCCGAGTATTTACAAATAGTCATGATCGACTCGCGCAACGCCTTGAAGCACGCCACACACCCCAGGTACGGTCGACGAATCGAGGCAACATGAAGGAGTGGTGAGGTCTTGCACGCAGTCATCAGAGTAGCCCGAAGCATTATTCTCCTAGTCGCACTAACAAGCATCTGCCTATCATTCTCAACAGCAGCTACAGCGAGCCCAGCGGATCACAGAGCGATCACACCATCCTTCATCGAGTCGGTTGATCCGGCCGAACAACCACTCAACTTCGAGAACAACGATGAGATGTCAGTTGCGTGGGATGCAGTGTATGACAAATATCTGACTGCAGGCATGTGGGCCGCAGCAGCCGTCTCCCAGGCGGCGTTTACCGCATATTGCATTTCGGCGGTTCCATCTCCGCTTCAGCCAGCCTGCCACCTGATTGCCAACAGCGGGTTGCTCTCCCAATTCCAGAGCATGGGTCCGCCAAACGGCCGCTGTCTCAAGATTGCACCAAGACTAGGACTGCCTCCCTACCAACTCAGCTACATAAGCTGCTAATCGATCACCATCGAACCAGGAGGCTTCATGATACGAGGGATGCAACGACTAGCGGTTTCGGCCGCCGGAGTAGCGCTAACACTTGCCTTCGGACTGATCAATCCAAGCTCGGCCCAAGCCACACCGGAGCAACCGGCGGTAATTACAAACCCGAGCCTTCAGGCGGCAGCCGAAGCCTTCGCAGAAGCAACAAGTCGACTAACACCAAGCATTGTGCGAGCCGACGATGGAACGCTTGAGCTAGAAACTACCGCGGCCGACTCGGGAATCAACCCGGAGACGTTCGATCAGGTCGTAGCAAGCTTGGACGAACTTAACCAAGCCGTCCTTCGCGGAGAACTTCTGACAAACGAACAGTTGCAAGTTTTTCCAGCAAGTCCATCCATCTTTCACAACGGAGTAATCTACTACTGGTGGGGAATGGAGGTTCACTTCACCGCAACCACAACCAGCAAAATAACGAATGCAATGAATGCGGGCGCCGGATTCTCCGCGATAGTAGCAATTGTCCTCCCTGTAGTTGGAACGTGACTGGATAGGTGCGTGGGACCTTGGAATACCGCAAGCGCGCGAGGTGGGTCAGGCGGTTGTGGGAATCCAAGGGCTGCCGGCGGCGGCTCGGGTGAGTGCGTCGAGCATGTTGATGCCGTGTCGGGTGGCGGTGGCGGTGTAGCTGCGGATCGCGGCGAAGTGTTCGGCTCCGGTCATGGTGCGCATGCTGCCGGAGACCTTGATCCGGAGTTTCGGCATGCGGATGGTCCGCTCGGCCGGGTTGTTGTCGAACGGCACGGCCGGGTCGGTGACGAAGCGTAGGTAGTCGGCGCGTCGGTCCCGTAGTCGCACGAACAGGGCGTGGTACTTGCGGTGCAGCTTGTCGGTGCGGGTGGCGGTGGCCTCGGCGCCGAGCACGACGGCCGAGCGCAGCAGGTGGGTCTGTTCGGCGAGGTCGGCCGGGTCGGGTTCGCAGCCGTCGGCGCGGGCCGTGACCGTCAGGCGGTTCAGTCGCCGCAGGGCGTCGATGGCCTGGCCGGCGAGGTCGGCGACCTGCCCGGTGGCGGTGTCGACCACGTAGACCAGTTCGCGTAGGACGTGGGCGTTGCACAGGGCGTGGACCGCGTCGGTGTAGGTGTCGTACGGGGCCCACGCGTCGTGCACGGCGACGCCGGTGTATCCGGGTAGCACGCCGGCGTCGTCCATTGCGGCGGTGCCGCGTCGGCGGTGCACGGTGAGGAACACGTCGGTGGGTGTGGAGGCGGAGTGCAGCCAGGCGAGGCGGCCGTCGACGCGCATGCCGGTCTCGTCGAAGTGCGCGACCGGCGCGTGGCGGACGCGGTCACGGATGACGGGGAGCACCGTGTCGATGACGCCGAGGGCGGTGCGGGTGACCCAGGCGGTGATGGTGGCTGGCGCGACGGGCAGGCCGAACAGGTCACGGATCGCGTCGGCGGTGCGGCCGATGGACAGGAACTGTCCGTGGAGCAGGTAGACGCCGATCGCGGCGATCCGTGGTCCGTAGACGGCGGGCGCGGTGGCCCCGGCCGGTGTCGCGGCGGTGGTGTGGTGCCCGCACGGGCAGGCGACGGTGACGATCTGGTGCTCGGTCACCACGACCCGGGGCTGGGGGATGTCGAACACCTGCCGGCGGGTGACCGTCACCTCGGCGGCGTTGGTCAGGCCGTCACCGCAGCCGCCACAGATGTCCGGCACGTGCCGGACGATCACGTCCGGTTCGGCCACCTGGGACAGGGTGGTGCCCTCGCCCCCGGCCGGGCGGCCCGGCCGGCGACCCGAACGGCCCCGCAGCGACTTCGGCGCCGGTTTGGCCAGCCCGTCGCTCGACGGCGGTTTCGACGAGTTGCTCGACGACTGCTTCAACCGGGCCTCAAGCTCAGCGATCCGCGTCAGGGCCTGCTCCAGCCGTGCGGCCAGCCCGGCGTTCAACGCCAGCAGCTCGTCATACGACGGCGGCGGATCGGCGGGCACGGCTGGTCAGCCTACCAGCATCCACAGCAGACAGCACCACCGGGATCAGGAACCTATCCAGTCACGTTGGAACAATCGCGGCCACCGTTGTTGCAGGCCTTTTTGTCATTGGGGCTAGTGCTCTGGGCTTTTGCTCGAATAGCAACGGCGTCATCGTAAGCCATCCGTATGTTGGCCCAGTTTGGTGCAGCGGACACTAGCTGCAGAAAGAACTCAAGAGCAAGCCAAACTGGCTCGCCGAAGCCCACTGGGTTACGGCGAGCCAAGTGGCATTCATTCAACACAACAGCAACTACTAACCCAAGGACAAGAATTGTTGCGAGCCACACGGTACATCTGCACTCTACTGGCAGTGATCTTCACATCACTAAGCATAATATCGTTTTTTGTCAATTTTAATGAGATAGAGAGCAAAACATCTGCGCTCGGAGTTCTCGGGTTTGCGTTTGGCATGATCGCTGTCGTCATCAAGCTGAAGGCAAACCAGAACAAAGGCGTCATGAACCCCAAAGAAGATTGAGCTATTACACCAGCCACCAGGAGAACCAACCCTTATCAGGTCGTGACATCGCGTCGATTTTAGGTCCAACCGGGCACGGGTTCGACTTCCGTGCATAGACGAGCGAGAACGCGCCTGGATCAGGTCGCGGTCGACAATGTCGCAGCCGAGGTGTCGATCGGTTTTTCCGGAATCACCATCAGCGGATGGGTTCGATGGGCAACTAGTGGCGTTCACCGGGCAGGGCGCAGCGTCAGGGGAGGCGCCAGAGTTGGAAGGTGGGGCCGGCGGCGGGCAGGGTCAGGGTGCCGTCGGCGGCCGGGCGCAGCGGTGGTGCGCCGCCGTACAGGTTGACGAGGGCCGGAGCAGCAGCGTCCGGCGGGGCCACCAGACCGGACAACCGCACCGGAGCACCCGACGCCCGCCGGGCCAACGCCAACACCGACCCGGACGGCGACTCCCGCAGATAGACCAGGGCGTCGTCATCGACGTACACCCAACGAAGGCCGCCGTGCCGCAGCTCCGGCACCTCCCGACGCAACGCCACCAACGCCCGGTACACCCCGAACGTCGCCCCATCCCACGAGCCCGGCCGGTCCCACGGCATCGGCGTCCGCGAACCCTCCCCGTTCTCCCCCCGCAACCCCAACTCATCCCCGGCGAACACCATCGGCGTCCCCGGCAACGTCAACTGCAACCCGGCCGCCACCTCCTGCCGCCCCGCGTCCCCCACCACCGTCCGCACTCGGGCCGAATCATGCGAGCCGAGCAGCTGCCACGAATGCACCAACGACCGCCACGACACCAACGCCCCGAAGGCCCGCATCGTCGCCAACGCCGCCGACCCGGACCGGGCCGGCACCCCACCCGGTACGCCGAGGAAGTCCGGCAACTCCAACGATGATGACCGCAGCCAGCTCCACACCGGCCGGGTGAACCCGGCATAGTTCATCGTGCCGTGCCAACCATCGGCGTCCAGGTCACGGGTGAAGTCGTGCCCGTGCTCGGCGACGATCAGCCCGTCCGACCGGGTCTCGGCCACCGCCCGGCGCAGCAACGCTGCCACCTCCAGGGTGAGCGCGTCGGCACCGCGCCGGCCGGTCATGTTGGCCACGTCGATCCGCCAACCGTCCAACCCGTACGGCGGCAACAGCCACCGCCGCACCACCGCCGCCGGCCCATCGACGAAGCGTCGCCGCAGCTCAGCACAGAAGAAGTGCCGAGAAGTCTGGGTTCGAAACTAAATACAACTCTTACCCCGATATATACGTAAAGTCCCGTCTGCGGATCATTCGAGCAGCCCGGGATGCCTGCGGGGAGGCATCAGGGCCGTGCCTGACCTCGCAGGTGGCAAGGTCCGACATTCGCAGCCTTCACTGGTCTGCTCTTGAGCTGTAGCATCGATTGTCACCTGTGGACTTGGTCCACCCCTGCAGCGAATGCGCCCTGGCGAGAGGAACCCTTTGAACCCCTCCAACCACACAGGAAACCACGACCGCCGAAGAAGCTACAGCCGAGGCGCTGTCGCTTTTGCAGCGCTACTTGCGCTCCTACTGGCCGCCGCCCCAGCCAACGCGGGTGACGAGAAACAGGAAGACTCCGTTTCGCCAGACGCACAATCAACCGAGAACCTAGACCCAGAAACACTCGATATAATGCTTCGCCAGAACGCGCTGCAGCCGGCGGTATCCGAGCTGTACGAAGCCCATTTAGCGGAGCCGGCCGCTGGGTTTGCGTCGATCTCCTTCGAAGGTGACGGGTTAGCCCTTTACTACAGCGGAACACCGACGGCTCGCATGGAGGGCGCGATCGCCTCGGCCCGTCGTCTTGGTCGCGTCGAAATCAAGTCTGCTCCCTACTCGTTGGCCGAAATGGAGGCCGACGCAGCAGCTATCAGCGACGCCAACGCCAGAGCAGGCGGCAATTTGCAGTCAGTAGGGATGCGGTATGACGGTACGGGACTGGACGTTGAGCGCCTTCCAGTTGATGCGGAGCGGCGGATTTTGCGCACGACAAATCAATCTACGTTGACAGATATATCCACAATCCTCAGCGGGCTTTCCCTGTCAGTTCCCGTGACCGTCAGCACCGCTACTGAGGAGGTTAATATCCTCGCCAGCAGAGTGGCGGATACCTCACCCTGGAACGGTGGCGGACGCTGGGAGTCCTGGCGGGGCAGCGACCATCGGATGAGTTGCACCACCGGATTCGGGATCAACGCATACTCCCGCACCTGGATACTAACCTCCGCCCATTGCGCAACAGCCCCGGACGTTGCCTACCAGGGCGTTTTTGCGGGCGGTTCGGGCACGACCTTCAACCTGATGGGTGGCGTAACGGGAGAGTCCTGGGAGTATGACTTGATCCTCATCGACACGCCTGGCTTCTATCGAATGTTCGACGGAGGTCCGACGACGAGCAACTACAAGACCGTCAACGGGTGGGGCTACCATGCAGCCAACGAACTGGTATGCCAGTCGGGTGCCGCCAGTGGTGTTATATGCGATCTGCGCACTGGCAGCAGTACGAATATTGTCGTGAGCTGTTCCAGTCCGGATTCCGACGGCGACTGCGGCTATACAATCAGGGGCCTGATCCGCACTACACAGACGTCTGGAAATACCGCAGCACGTGCCGGCGACAGTGGCGGACCGGTCTTTACTCTTATCGGCAGCACCGGCGTGCGAGCGAAGGGAGTAGTGTCTGCCGGTGGCGGCTCCACCATGTATTTCCAGGACTGGGCCGACGTTATCCGCCTGTACAATGGATACCCGCGAACTCCGTAACGCTTGGCGGGGAACCCTGATGATGTAGCCGTATCTATCATGGCCCGGTACCCCTGAGCGGGGTACCGGGCCATGACCTTAACTGCCGATTCGCTCCTTAGCGCGAATGACGAAAATCCCGGCTGCGAGCACTGTCGCGGCAACGGCTGCGGCCACCACGAGTGCCGCTGCAGGGGAACCAGTCAGAGCAGCCTGAGGCATCACGGTTGATAACGCATTGTCATAGCCAAGCAGCAGCGCTGTCGCTAGCAGCACCACGACGGTTGCCAGCAATACTAGGGCCCTGCCGCGTTGGACCACCGGCAACGTCAGCACTGTGACTACGCTGAGCAGCAAGATCATCGATGCAGTGCCGATTGCGAGGTTTACCTCCAACTGAGTCCCGACCTCCACAAAGGCTCCGGACTGTCTCGCCAGGATAGGCTCCAACGTGGCGCTCAGTGCAGTGCAGACCCCCGCAACGGCCGCTGCTATCCAGGTCCGAGCCGAAAGCCGATCTTGCTCCGTTCCCTGCAGAAACGAACCAGCCAGCAGGACGGCGACCACAGCGGCGAGAAGCAACTGCCACCCGGCTCCAGACGGGTCACCGACACCGATGACCAGCATCGCGAGCTCGGCCACGACTGCCATACCCGCCACTGCCGCAGCGACAGATCGCTTTCCTACGGCCAGAGCTACAACTATCAGCAACCATCCGGCTAGTCGCGCCCAGCCAACGGTGCCGATGACGGTGATTGGAGCCTGTTCAGCAAACCGCCAAGACCAGACGCCCCCTTCAACGGCAGGGCGAGCCTGACGAGCTAGCACCAGAACTGCAGCGAGCGTACCGACGGCTGCCGCTGCAGGGAGCCATGCACCCGCGCCGGTCGCGGTGCGAACGGCCCCCATCCGCCGCATGATCGCAGCCTGTACCACATCGACCACCTCTCCGAGCCGAGGGCGGGACTGCCCGGGTTCGGCACCGTCCATCAAAACGCCAAGGATCTCTGCACCGTACTGCTCACGAAATTCAGGCGGGTACCACTGCAGCAGCCGCTGGTAGCGGCGCTCTAACGCCCGGCTCACGCTAACGATCCAGCGACGCCCGGAGCAGCAGGTCGAGGGCGCGCCTGCAGTCGCGTGGTCGCAGTTCGAGCTTGTCGTTGCATGCGTTCGGACTCTTCAGCAAGCCGTTGGGCGCCAGCACCGCTGAGCCGGTAGTAGCGGCGCAGCCGCGAGTTGACCACTTCCTCAGCAGCTACCTCCACCAACCCTTCCGCGCGTAGCCGGTCAAGGATCGCGTACAACGAGCCCGCCTTCAGGTGCACTAGGTCGCCAGAGATCTGGCGCACCTCTTCGATCAGCGCGTAGCCGTACAGCTGCCGGTCCGCCAGCGCGGTCATCACCAGGAACGCCGGTTCGCCGATTTTCATGCGTTGAGCATATACATCTCAGATGAATATACAAGGATCTCGGAGTCCACGGGTCAGGGGAGGTGCCAGAGTTGGAAGGTGGGGCCGGCGGCGGGCAGGGTCAGGGTGCCGTCGGCGGCCGGGCGCAGCGGTGGTGCGCCGCCGTACAGGTTGACGAGGGCCGGAGCAGCAGCGTCCGGCGGGGCCACCAGACCGGACAACCGCACCGGAGCACCCGACGCCCGCCGGGCCAACGCCAACACCGACCCGGACGGCGACTCCCGCAGATAGACCAGGGCGTCGTCATCGACGTACACCCACCGCAGCCCGCCGTGCCGCAGCTCCGGCACCTCCCGACGCAACGCCACCAACGCCCGGTACACCCCGAACGTCGCCCCATCCCACGAGCCCGGCCGGTCCCACGGCATCGGCGTCCGCGAACCCTCCCCGTTCTCCCCCCGCAACCCCAACTCATCCCCGGCGAACACCATCGGCGTCCCCGGCAGCGTGAACTGCAACCCGGCCGCCACCTCCTGCCGCGCCGCGTCCCCGACCACCGTGCGGATCCGGGCCGAATCATGCGAGCCGAGCAGCTGCCACGAATGCACCAACGACCGCCACGACACCAACGCCCCGAAGGCGCGCATCGTCGCCAACGCCGCCGACCCGGACCGGGCCGGCACCCCACCCGGTACGCCGAGGAAGTCCGGCAACTCCAACGATGGTGACCGCAGCCAGCTCCACACCGGCCGGGTGAACCCGGCGTAGTTCATCGTGCCGTGCCAACCATCGGCGTCCAGGTCACGGGTGAAGTCGTGCCCGTGCTCGGCGACGATCAGCCCGTCCGACCGCGTCTCGACGACCGCCCGGCGCAGCAACGCTGCCACCTCCAGGGTGAGCGCGTCGGCACCGCGCCGGCCGGTCATGTTGGCCACGTCGATCCGCCAACCGTCCAACCCGTACGGCGGCAGCAGCCACCGCCGCGCCACCGACGATGACCCGTCGACGAAGCGTCGCCGCAGCTCGGCGCTGCCCCAGTTGAGTTTCGGCAGCGACTTCACGCCCAGCCACGACTCATAATCACCGTTGTCGCCGAAGTAGTACAGCTCCCGCTCCGCCGAGGTTACGTCCGACACGGCGGCGGTGAACCACGGGTGGGCGTCGCCGGTGTGGTTGCTGGTGATGTCGCCGAGCAGCCGCCAGCCGCGAGCGTGCACCGCCGCCGACAGCCGTGCCAGTGCCTCGTCCCCGCCGAGCAGCGGGTCGACGTGGTCGAACGCGGCGGCGTCGTACCGGTGGTTGGACCGGGCCGGGAAGATCGGCGTCAGGTAGACGGTGTTGACGCCGAGCCGCTCCAGGTGGTCGAGCCGCTCCCGGATGCCGTCCAGGTCACCGCCGTAGAACTGGGCCGGCGTTTCCGGCCCGCGCCCGACGACCGGGGTGTCCCAGTCGCATCGGATCGCCCACTCCGGCAGCTCCCGCCCGTCAGCGGCAGCCGACCGGGCGAACCGGTCCGGGAAGATCTGGTAGATCACCGCGTCGGCGGCCCAGGCCGGCGGCGCATCGTGGGTGACGAGCCGGAAGTCGGTGGCGTCCGGCACGTCGTGGTCGACCTCGCCGACCCCGGTCAACCAGCGCCGCCCACCCCCGGCCAGCAGGAAACGGTACGGCGTGACCGGGTTACGGGCCTCCACCTCGCCCCGCCACCACACGTCCCCGTTCGGATCCTGCCGGTCGACCACCGCCTCGGAGAAGCGCGGCTCACCGTCGGCTGTGGAGCGTACCCACAGCTTGTCGACCGGCCGCGCACCCGCCGGCACCCGGACGAAGACCGACACCCGATCACCCAGGTTTACCCCGGCGGCGGCACCCGGCGAATACAACGACGATCCGTCGTGGTGCGCCTCGAACAGCTGGCCCACAAGCTAACCCTTCACAGACCCGGAGGTGAGACCGGAAACGATGTAGCGGCTGAGCAGCTGGAACACCAGCACCGTCGGGACCGCCGTCAGCAGGGTGCCGGCGGCGAAGATCCCGAAGTTGTTGTTCCGCTCCCCCGCCACCAGGCCGTACATGCCGACCGCCAGCGTCTTCGCCTCCGGGTTGGTGAGGAAGACGTTGGCGATCAGGAACTCGTTGATGGTGTTGATGAACGCCAGCAGCCCGGTGACCGCCAGGATCGGCGCCACCAGCGGCAGCATGATCCGGAAGAACACCTGGGCGTGCGACGCCCCGTCCATGGTGGCCGACTCGTCCAACTCCCTCGGCAGGGTGTCGAAGAAGCCTTTCATCAGCCAGGTGTTCACCCCGAGCGCGCCACCGAGGTAGAGCAGCATCAGCCCCCACGGGGTGTTGAACCCGATCGTCGGCCACAGGTCGGTGATCGTCGAGAAGATCAGGAAGATCGCGACGATCGCCAGGAACTGCGGAAACATCTGGATCAGCAGCAGCGACAGCAGACCGACCCGCCGGCCGCGGAACCGCATCCGGGAGAAGGCGTACGCCGCCAGCGACGACAGGAACACCGACGCGAACGACGCCAGCCCGGCGATCAGCAGCGAGTTGCCGAACCAGCGGCCGAACGACGTGTCGGCGAACAGCCGGCGGAAGTTGTTGCCGGACGCCCCGGTCGGGAACAGGTCGGTCGACGACAGGGTGCCCAGCGGGTTCACCGCCGCCGACAGCACGAACACGATCGGGAACAGCGAGAACGCCACGGCCAGCAGCGCCACCAGGTGCCGCCAGCCGACCCGACCCAGCCAACGGGTGAACGTACGCCGCTTCATCCGTACACCTCTTCCTGTTGCCGGGTGCGCCGGAAGCTGACCGCGGAGATCACCGCGACGAGCGTGAAAATGAAGATCGAGATGGCGGCGGCGAAGCCGTACTGCGCGCCGGCCGCGCCGAACGCCAACCGGTACGTGTAGGTGATCAGCAGGTCCGTCGCGCCGACGCTCGGGTTGTCCGCCGGGAACGGCCCACCCTCGGTCGTCAGATAGATCGCGTTGAAGTTGTTGAAGTTGAACGCGAACGAGGCGATCAGCAGCGGCGTCAACGCCACCAGCAGCAGCGGCAGCGTAACCCGGCGGAACGCCTGCCACGGGTTCGCGCCGTCGATCGAGCTGGCCTCGGTCAGCTCCTTCGGGATGGCCTGCAACGCGCCGGTGGCAACCAGGAACATGTACGGATACCCGAGCCACAGCTGTACGCCGATCACCGCCAGCCGGGCCGACCAGTCCTGCCCGAACCAGTCCACAGTCAACCCGAAGAACTGGTTGATCAGCCCGAAGTCGGTGTTGAACATGTCCCGCCAGACCAGCAGCATCGCGAACGACGGCATCGCGTACGGCAGGATCAGCAACACCCGGTAGAGGTTGCGCCCGCGTATCCGGTCGGAGTGCAGGGCGATGGCGCAGAGCAGCCCGAGGACGAACGTGCCGCCGGTGGAGCCGATCGCGAAGGCGAAGTTCCAGACCAGGGTGCCGAGGAACGGCCCGGAGATGCTCCGGTCGGTCAACACGCGGGTGAAGTTGTCCAGGCCGACGCCGACCCGCCAGCCCTGCAGCAGCCGGTCACCGTCGGCGGAGACGAACGAGCCGGCGTCGTCGTCGGCCGTCCACACCGTGCCCGTCACGGTGTCGGTGACACAATCACAATCGTCGTCGTACGCCCGGACCGCGACCCCTTCGTACGCCCGCGACAGCCCGATGGAGCGGATCGCCCCGTCGTCGGTCGGCACCGCCAGGTCGGTGATCTCCTGGCTGCGGGCACTGGCCTGACCGGCGTTGAGCAGCGTGTACCCGTCGGCCGCCGTCACCTTGCCGGCGTCGGTGACGGTGACGTCGCCGGCCGGCAGCTCGGTCAGCCCGTCGGCGTCACCGGCGTAGACGACCCCGTCGGCCGGGTCGACGACCAGCAGCACCAGGTCACCGGTGGCCGGGTCGCCGACCGTGGCGACAGTCATCGCGTACTCGATGGATCCTGGCACCTGGACCACCGACGTGGCCTGGATGGCCGCGATCGCCTCAGTCTTGCTGCCCCGGTGTCCGTCGCCGAAGTTGGTGAACGCGGTGGAGGCGGTGTAGAGCACCGGGAAAATCTGGAAGGCGATCAGGAACAGGGTGCCGGGGATCAGGTACTTCGCCGGCACGTGTCGCCGACCCAGGTAGAGGTAGCCGATGCCGGCGGTCGTGACGACCAGGATGCCCAGCCCGACCCACGCCTCGGCGGCGATCAGCGGGAACGCCGCCCAGATCGCGATCGCCGCGACCAGGCCGAGCAGCAGCGCCTTGGCCAGCAGACCGCCGGCTCCGGTGGTTCGCATTACTTGATCTGTTCGGCGATCGTCTGACCGGCGGCGGTCATCGTGCTCGCCACGTCGGCACCGCCGACGATCGCGGCCTCGGCCTTGCCGAACGGGTCCCAGATGGCGGCCATCTCGGGGATCGCCGGCAGCACCGCGCCGCCCTGCCCGGCCTGCTGGAACTTCGCCAGGTCCGGGTCGGCCCCGGCGACCTGGTCGAGGGCGGCGGTCAGCGCCGGCGGGCGCGGCTCGGCCTCGTAGAGCGCGACGGCCAGGTCGGTCTGGGTGGTGTAGTTGGCGACGAACTCCTGCGCCAGGGCCTTGTTCTCGCCCTTCGCGGCGACGTAGAACGTCTGCACGCCGACGAACGGCTGCGCGGGTGCGCCACCGGCGAAGCCGGGGACCGGGCTGATGTCGTACGCGATGTCAGCGCCCTTGGCGTCGGTGATCGCCCACGGCCCGGAGACCAGGAAGGCGCATTTGCCGCTGGTGAAGGTGGCGATCGAGTTCTCCGGGGTGATGGAGCGCTTCAGCGCGCCTTTGCCCTTCTCGCCCAGCGTGGCGATCTTCTCGAACGCGGCGATCGACTCCGGCGTGCCGACGCCGAGCTGCGTCGGGTCGTAGTCGCCTGCGGCGGTGGTGCCGAACAGGCTGCCGCCGGCCGAGGTGTAGAGCGGGTACAGGTGGTAGGCGTCGCCGTTCTGCCCGACCTGCAGGCAGAGAATCTCCGACACCTTGCCGTCGGCCTTGAGCTGCTCGCCGGTGGCGACGAGCTCTTCGATCGTGGCCGGGGCGTCGGGGGCGAGCGCGGTGTTGCGAATCAGGGCGACGTTCTCCATCGCGTACGGGACGCCGTAGACCTGGCCGTTGAAGGTGACCGCCTGGATGGCGACCTCGGCGAAGCCGGCGGTCTGGTCGCCGGTGAGCTGGACCGGCTCGATGGCGCCGTTCTGCACCAGGTTGCCGATCCAGTCGTGTGCGCCGACCATCACGTCCGGGCCGCTGCCCTGCTGCGACGCGGTGACGAAGGTGGTCTGCTGGTCCTTGCTGATCGCCTGGACCTCGACGGTGACGCCGTTGTCGGCGCCGAACTTCTCGGCGAACGGGGCGAGGGCGGCGCTGCGCTTGTCGTCGGCCCAGATGACCAGGGTGCCGCCGGTGGCGGCGTCGGGGCTGTCGGTGGTGGCGGGTTCGCCGTCGCTGCTGCCGCAGCCGGCGGCGGCCAGTGCGAGCGCGGCGGCCAGCCCGGCGGCCACCGACGTGGTACGGACGCGCATCGGGACTCCTGTCCTGGAAGTTATTGCAGTACGGTGCCGCGATCACGGCACTGGTTTCGTCGTGTGTTGCCGGGACGTTAGCAAGATGTTGCAGGCAATGGAAGAGATTGCAGGGACCGTCGCAAGAACTTGCCGGTGCGCTACCGTGAAGGCCATGCGCGCACGACTGTCCGACATCGCCCGCCAGGCCGAAGTCAGCGAGGCCACGGTGTCCCGGGTGCTCAACGACCGCCCCGGGGTGGCCGCCGAGACCCGCCAGGCGGTGCTGACCGCGCTCGACGTCCTCGGCTACGAACGCCCGGCCCGGCTGCGCAAACGCAGCGCCGGCCTGGTCGGCCTGGTCGTGCCGGAGCTGGACAACCCGATCTTCCCGGCGTTCGCGCAGACCATCGAGTCCGCACTGGCCCAGTCCGGCTACACGCCGGTGCTCTGCACCCAGACCCCCGGCGGCGTCACCGAGGACGAGTACGTGGAGATGCTGCTGGACCGGCAGGTCGCCGGCATCGTCTTCGTCTCCGGCCTGCACGCCGACACCGCCGCCGACCACGAGCGCTACCGCAAACTGATCGCCCGGCCGCTGCCGATCGTGCTGATCAACGGGTACGCCGAAGGCATCGAAGCCCCGTTTGTCTCCTGCGACGACCGGGAAGCCGGCGAGCTGGCCGTGGAACATCTCGTCTCCCTCGGCCACCGGCGGATCGGACTGATCACCGGGCCGGACCGGTTCCTGCCGGTGCAGCGCAAACTGGCCGGGTTCCGGGCGGCGATGCGGCGGCTGGTCGGCGCCACCGACGCCGAGATCGACGAGCTGACCGCCCTGTCACTGTTTGGTGTGGAGGGTGGCAAGGCGGCGGCGAACCGGTTGCTGGACAAGGGTGTCACCGGTATCACCTGCGGATCGGACCTGATGGCGCTCGGCGCGATCCGGGCCGCCCGCCAGCGCGGCCTGTCCGTGCCCGGTGACGTGTCGGTGGTCGGCTACGACGACTCGCCGCTGATGGCGTTCACCGATCCGCCGCTGACCACGCTGCGCCAGCCGGTGATCGCGATGGCGGTGGCGGCGGTAAGGGCCCTGGTCGACGAGATCAACGGGCACGCCGCCCCCAACTCGGAGTACGTGTTCCGCCCCGAACTGGTCTCCCGAGGCTCCACCGGCATCGCCCCCCAGGTCACCCACCTCGCCGCCGCCGCGCTCACCGCCCCCGCCACCCCCTGACCCACCGCCCATGATCGCGACGATCTTGCAGTTATCGAGAAGATATGTCCACTTTGTCTCACGATAAGTGCAAGATCGCGGTGATCATGGAGGGGTGGACGGGGCGGGATGAGGGGGTGAGCTTCCTTGCGCAAGGGTTGCTTGACTCTTGCAGGAGCGGGCAGGCATCCTCGATAGCGAGCCCAGCACCCGCAGCACGCTGACTCGATAGCGAGCCCAGCACTGCTCCGCTCCACGCTGACTCAACGGCGAGGCCAGCACGCACACCGACAGGACGGGGACCCCGTGACGATCGATCCTGCCCAGGCCAACCCGCGCACCGCCAGGGACGACTGGTGGCGGACCGCCGCCGTCTACCAGGTGTACGTACGCAGCTTCGCCGACTCCGACGGCGACGGCATCGGTGACCTGCAGGGCATCCGCAGCCGCCTGCCGTACCTGCGGGAGCTTGGCGTCGACGCGCTCTGGCTGACGCCGTTCTACCGCTCCCCGATGGTCGACGGCGGCTACGACGTCGCCGACTACCGCCAAGTGGACCCGATGTTCGGCGACCTCACCGACTTCGACGAGATGATCACCGACGCGCACGCGCTCGGCCTGCGGATCATCGTCGACATCGTGCCGAACCACACGTCCGACGTACACCCGTGGTTCGTCGCGGCGCTCGCCGCCGCGCCCGGATCGGCGGAGCGCGACCGGTACATGTTCCGCGACGGCCGTGGCGAAAACGGTGACGAGCCGCCGAACGACTGGGAGTCGATCTTCGGCGGGCCGGCCTGGACCCGGCTGCCCGACGGCCAGTGGTACCTGCACCTGTTCGACCCGGCGCAACCCGACCTCAACTGGCGCCACCCCGAGGTCCGCGCCGAGTTCGAGCAGATCCTGCGCTTCTGGCTGGACCGGGGCGTCGACGGGTTCCGCATCGACGTCGCCCACGGGATGATCAAGGCCGACGGGCTGCCGGACATCGGCTGGACCTCGGCCACCACCGGCCGCCGGCAGATCGAGCTGCTCGGCAAGGGCCGGCTGCCGTACTTCGACCAGGACGAGGTGCATGACATCTACCGCGCCTGGCGGCCGATCCTGGACAGCTACCCGGGCGGGCGGATGGCGGTCGCCGAGGCGTGGGCGGAGACCCCGCAGCGGCTGGCCCGCTACATCGGCCCGGACGAGCTGCACCAGGCGTTCAACTTCGACTTCCTCGACGCCACCTGGTCGGCCGACTCGTTCCACAAGGTGATCGACACCGCGCTCGCCGAGGCGTCGATCGTCGGCGCGCCGACCACCTGGGTGCTGTCCAACCACGACAAGCAGCGGCACGTCACCCGGTACGGCGACGGTGAGGTCGGGCTGCGCCGGGCCCGCGCCGCCGCGCTGCTGATGTTCGCCCTGCCCGGCAGCACCTACCTCTATCAGGGTGAGGAGTTGGGCCTGCCGGAGGTTCTCGACCTGCCCGACCACCTGCGCCAGGACCCGGCGTTCAGCCGTACCGGGCGCAGCCGCGACGGCTGCCGGGTGCCGCTGCCGTGGAGCGGCGACACCCCGCCGTACGGCTTCGGGCCGGCCGGCTCGGTCGAATCCTGGCTGCCGGCCCCGGCCGGCTGGGCGCCACTGACCGCGCAGGCCCAGGCCGGCGACCCGGACTCGACGCTGGAGCTGTACCGGCGGGCCCTCGCCATCCGGGCCGAGCACCCGGCGCTGCGCGACGCCCCGGCCGGCGACGGCACCGGGCTGACCTGGCTGGAGACCGAGCCGGGCGTGCTGGCGTTCCAACGCGGTGACGACGCCAGGTCCGCCGACGGCGGTCCGGGCGACGATGCGGCCGGGCTGGTCTGTGTGGTCAACCTCAGCGGTGCCCCGGTCTCGGTCCCCGGGTACGGCGCGGTGCTGCTCGCCAGCGCACCGGTGTCGACCGGGCCGGACGGGGTGCCGGTACTGCCGATCGATGCCGCCGCCTGGTTCTCGCCGCGCTGAACACGGTTTAGCGCACCGGGAACCGGGTAAGCATCGAGTAGAACCTGGTCGTTCGTCGAGCTGGTATCGCCGCCGGGCGACTGGGCAGTGGAACCCCTTGTGGTGGGGGGCGAAGGTGGTGACTGATGCCCCGGGGCGGGAAACGGCCCCGGGGCATCACCGTGTCCGGGCCCGACGCGGGTACGGCACGCGCAGGTGACCGCGGCACGGTCACCGCAGCTCAGTTCAGGTTGGTCAGGATGCCGGCGATGCGGGCCATGCCGGCCCGTACGTCGTCGGGTGACGGCGGCGGCGAGGGCTCCACGTGCCGTTCCTCCGGCTCGGCGTCGGCGCCACCGACCAGGTCTTCGAGGTCGTCGTACTCGCCGGCCTCTTCCTGACCGGCCGCCTGGGTGGCGGCGATCTCGGCCCGGATCTCCTCGACGGTGACCAGGGTCAGCAGCGGTTCGACGACGGCCATCAGCTCCTCGTCGGCCACCACGGTCTCGGCCAGCGCGAGGGCGTGTGCCCGCTCGTAGGGTCCGCACACCACCGGCTCCCAGTCGCCGTCCTGCTCGCCCAGCGGGCCGAACGTGATGATCCACGGCATCGTGTGCGCCGGCGAGTCGTCCGGCAGTTCCAGCGTGACTAGTGCACCCACGCGACCGATCATCGTGGCCCGCCGCGTACCGCCGGTGGTTTTCGGGTTATTTACCACTTTTGGCGCGACCGCTTCTGGCTCGGCGGCGGCCACGCTGCGGTCCGGGGCGGCGGCGTCGACGACCCGGCCGTGTCGGCTGGTCGCGGCGAGCGCCGCGCCGAACAGCAGCAGCTGGTTCAGCAGGTAGAGGTAGATCAACAGACCGACGGCGCCGGCTACCACCGTGTACGCGGGGTTTCGCTCGAACCGGACCACGTAGAACCGGCCCACCGTGTTGAGCACGGTGATGCCCAGCGCCACCCCGATGATCGGGACGACCAGCCGTCGGGGCGCCAGCCGCAGCCGCGGCACCACGACCAGCAGGGCGGCAGCCAGCACCATGTTGATCACGACGGCGAGCAGCGTGCTGGAGACGGTGGTGGCGACCGAGTGCTCGCCGAGGATCCAGCGCAGCAGCGAACGCAGCGCGTCGATCGCCCCGACCGAGACACCGAGCAGCAGGAACACCCCGACCAGCACGACCAGGTCGACCACCTGCCGTACGCCGATGTAGCCCGGCTGCTGGTCGAGGCGGTGGATCAGCCGCTGCGACGAGCGGATCGCCTCGACCCAGCCGATGCCGGTGAGCCCGAGCAGCACCAGGCCGACGACGCCGACCCGGCCGCTGTTCTGCTGAATCTGCGTCAGGTCGAGGAACGGCAGGTTCTGCAGCAGGAAGTCGGCCACCGCCGCAGCCACCTCGGCGTTGCCCTCCACGATCGCGCCGAACGCCCAGTAGGCGACCAGACCGAGGGCGAACACGGCGAAGAAGCCGTAGTAGGCGATGGCCGCCGCCAGCCGCCCGGCGAGCACCTCGTTGTACCGTTCGCCGGCCCGCCACACGTGGTCGACGCGGGCGGACCGGGCCCGGACCCGGTCGATGCCACGGGTGGCGGCGGCCTCGGCCCGCTCGATGAGGTTCACGCCCGTCATCCTGGCCTATCGCGGGCCCGGTGCGCCGTCAGGCGCGGTCAGCCGGCCGCAAAGGCCCGTCAGGCGCGGTCAGCCGCCGAGGGCGAAGTCGCGGCGCGGCTGCCAGCGGCCTTCGCCGCTGTGCGAGAAGAGGGTGAACCCTTCGACGTCGAACTGCGCCTCGAACCCGGCGAGGTCGTCGTAGACCTTGTCGAGGGCCTCGGCCGGCACGTTCTGCGCGACGGTGACGTGCGGGTGGTACGGGAACGGGCTGTTGCGGACCAACTCGTCGACCGAGCCGATCTCGGCGGCGATCAGCTCGCATTCGCTGATCCCGGCGGCGACGGCGACGAAGACGACGTCGGTGATCGGCCGGAACGTGCCGGTGCCGCGCAG
Organism: Solwaraspora sp. WMMA2101; assembly: GCF_049179175.1. Taxonomy (NCBI): domain Bacteria; kingdom Bacillati; phylum Actinomycetota; class Actinomycetes; order Micromonosporales; family Micromonosporaceae; genus Solwaraspora; species Solwaraspora sp. WMMA2101. The sequence continues at coordinate 2,294,457 of NZ_JBMHMA010000006.1, forward strand.
ATGCAGCGGGTACGGCGGGTGGGCCGCCGCCACCGCCGCGAGGTGCGCCTCGACCTGCGCGAGCTGCTGTTCGACGATGTCGGTCGGGCCGAGCAGGGTGATGTGCGCCGGCACGTACTCGGCCGCCGGGTCCCCGGCCTCGGCACGCCGCCGGGTGAGCAGCTCACCCCAGGGCTGCGGGATGTCGATCGCGACCCCGATCCGCAGCTGCCCCGGCGCCGGCGGCGCACCGATCGCCGTCACGTTCAGGGGGTCCCCGTCGGTTGCAGGAAACCGACCCGGTCGTACACGGTGGCGAGGGTCCCGGCGGCGACCGCACGGGCCTTCTCCGCGCCGACGGCGAGCAGCTTGTCCAGCTGGGCCGGGTCGTCGAGGTAGCCGCGGGTGCGCTGCTGGATCGGTGCGACGAACTCCACCACCACCTCCGCCAGGTCCTTCTTCAGGTCCCCGTAGCCGCGACCCTCGTACGCGGCGGTCAGCTCGTCGAGCGCACGGCCGGTGAGCGCGGCGTAGATGGTCAGCAGGTTGCTGATCCCGGGCTTGTTCTCCGGATCGTAGAGGATCTCCCGGCCGGTGTCGGTGACCGCCGAGCGGATCTTCTTCGCCGAGCGCGCCGGATCTTCCAGCAGGTCGATGATGCCGGCCGGCGACGACGCCGATTTGGACATCTTGGCGTGCGGGTCCTGCAGGTCGAGGATCTTGGCGGTTTCCTTGACGATGTACGGCGCGGGCACGGTGAGGGTGGCCCCGAACCGGGTGTTGAACCGCTGGGCCAGGTCGCGGGTGAGTTCGAGGTGCTGGCGCTGGTCCTCGCCGACCGGCACCGCGTCGGCCTGGTAGAGCAGGATGTCGGCGGCCTGCAGGATGGGGTACGTGAACAGCCCGACGCTGGACCGTTCAGCGCCCTGCTTGACCGACTTGTCCTTGAACTGGGTCATCCGGTTCGCCTCGCCGAACCCGGTGATGCAGCTCAGCACCCAGCCGAGCTGGGCGTGCTGCGGCACCTGCGACTGGACGAACAGCGTGCAGCGGTCCGGGTCCAGGCCTGCGGCGAGCAGCTGGGCGGCGGCCACCCGGGTCCGCTGGCGCAGCACGGCCGGGTCGTGGCCGGCGGTGATCGCGTGCAGGTCGACGACGCAGTAGAAGGCGTCGTGGCTGTCCTGCATCGCCACCCAGTTGCGGACCGCGCCGAGGTAGTTGCCGAGGTGGAACGAGTCGGCGGTCGGCTGGATACCGGAGAGCACCCGGGGGCGGGAGGCGAGCTCGGACATGTCGACAATTCTGACAGCATCAGTGGTACGTGGTTCGCCCGGCTCGGCCAGGGTCGGGTACGGCCGGGTTCGCCCGGCTCGGCCAGGGTGGGTCGAGCCGGGTGCCACCAGCGTCGGATGTTCGACTCTGTTGGATCGTGGCTGAATGTGATGGAATACCGGGCGGACGGCCTGGCGAGAAGGGACCGATGGTGAAACTCCTGGTAACCGGCGGGGCCGGCTACATCGGCAGCGTGGTGACCCGGCTGCTGATCGACGCCGGGCACGAGGTGACGGTGCTCGACGACCTGCGTACCGGGCACCGGGTGGCGCTCGCCCCCGAGGCGACGTTCGTCGAGGCCGACGTGCACGACGTGGCGACGGTGCTCACCCCGGACGCCGGCTTCGACGGTGTGCTGCACTTCGCCGCGCTGATCGCCGCCGGCGAGTCGGTGGTCCACCCCGAGTGGTACTGGCGCAACAACACCGTCGGCTCGCTGGCGCTGATCGACGCCGTCCGGGCCGCCGGGGTACGTCGGTTCGTCTTCTCCTCCACCGCCGCCGTCTACGGCAACCCGAGCGAGATCCCGATCACCGAGTCCGCCACCAAGGCCCCGACCAACCCGTACGGTGCGACGAAACTCGCCGTCGACATGGCGCTGACCAGCGAGGCCACCGCGCACGGGCTGGCCGCGACGTCGCTGCGCTACTTCAACGTCGCCGGCGCCTGCCTGCGCCCCGACGGCACCGCGCTGGGTGAACGCCACGAACCGGAGACCCACCTGATCCCGATCGCCCTGGAGGTCGCCGCCGGCCGCCGCGACAAGCTGCAACTGTTCGGCGACGACTACCCGACCCCGGACGGCACCTGCGTGCGCGACTACATCCACGTCGAGGACCTCGCCCGCGCCCACCTGCTCGCCCTCGACGCGGCTGTCCCGGGCGAACACCGCATCTACAACCTGGGCAACGGCAGCGGTTTCTCCAACCGCGAGGTCGTCGAGGTCGTCCGGCAGGTCACCGGCCACCCGGTGCCGGTGGAGATGTCCCCGCGCCGCGCCGGCGACCCGGCGACCCTGGTCGCCTCGTCGGCCAGGGCACACGACGAACTCGGCTGGCGTCCGCAGAAACCGACGCTGGCCGAGATGGTCGCCGACGCGTGGGCGTTCCTGCCGTACCGGCAGGTGCGGTCATGACGGTCGCCCGCCGCGCCACCGACGGCTTCACCCGGCGGTACGGCGGCCCACCGGCCGGGGTCTGGGCCGCCCCGGGCCGGGTCAACCTGATCGGCGAACACACCGACTACAACGACGGCTTCGTGCTGCCGTTCGCCCTGCCGCACCGCACCGTCGTCGCGGCGAGCCTGGCGGAGCAGGCCGAGCCGGCAGAGCAGACGGACCAGGGCTGGACGGTCTGGTCGGAGCAGTCCGACGAGCAGATCGTGATCAGTGCCGCCGACGCCGACCGGCCCGGCGCGGTCGACGGCTGGGGCGGCTACGTCGCCGGAGTGATCTGGGCGCTGCGCGAGGCCGGGTACGCCGTACCGGCCGCCCGGCTGGCGATCGCCTCCGACGTACCGCTGGGTGCCGGCCTGTCCTCGTCGGCCGCGCTGGAATCGGCGGTGCTGACCGCCCTGGCTGACCTCGGCGGTGTCGGCACCGACCGGCTGCCGGTCGAGAAGCGGCCGGCGCTGGCCCAGCGGGCGGAGAACGTCTACGCCGGGGTGCCCTGCGGGATCATGGACCAGTCGGCGTCGATCCGCTGCCGGGCCGGGCACGCCCTCTTCCTGGACTGCCGGTCCCTCGACGTGGAACAGATCCCGTTCGACCTGGCCGCCGCCGGGCTGGCCATCCTGGTCGTCGACACCCAGGCCCCGCACCGGCACGTCTCCGGCGAGTACGCCGCCCGCCGGGCCGCCTGCGAGCAGGCTGCCACGGTGCTCGGCGTACCGGCGTTGCGCGACGTCGGCGTCGACGCGCTGCCGGCGGCGCTGGACCGGCTGCCCGACGACACGGTCCGCCGCCGGGTACGGCACGTGGTGACCGAGAACCAGCGGGTGCTCGACACCGTCGCGTTGCTGCACTCCGGGCGGGTCCGGGAGATCGGGCCGCTGCTGACCGCCTCGCACGCCTCGATGCGCGACGACTTCGAGATCACCGTGCCGGAGGTGGACGTCGCGGTGACCGCGGCGCTGGCCGCCGGGGCGTACGGGGCCCGGATGACCGGCGGCGGGTTCGGCGGCTGCGTGTTGGCGCTGGTCGATGCCGACGCCGCCGGGCCGGTGGCAGCCGCCGTCACGGCGGCGTACGCCGACAACGGTTTCGCCACACCGGTCAGCTTCACCGCCCTGCCCTGTGCCGGAGCCGAACGGATCCACTAACCTCGCCGCAACACAGTAGACCGGCGACGGTGGAGGTTGCCCCGTGGTGCAGCAGTTGACCGACCGGCTGTCCGGGGACACCCCGTTCCTGGTCCGGATCGACGGGTCGAGGTTCCTGGCCACCGCCGGCGCGCTGGCCGGCGTCGGCTGGCTGCTGGCCGGCGGCCTCCTCGGCGGGGTCGGCTACCTGGTCGCCCGGGAGGCGCAGGTGGGCCGGGCGTTCACCGCCGCGCTGGTCGGCGTACCGGTGCTGCTGCTCGGCGCGGTGCTGGCCGTGACGGTGGCGTTGTGGCACGGGCGGTTCACCGGCCGGGGCCCGGTGCTGGCCGCCGACCGGACCGGGGTGTGGGTGGCCAACGGCAGTTTCCGGGTGAACCCGGTCTGGTTGCCATGGGACGCGGTGTCGGCGGTGCTGGTCCGGCGTACCTGGTGTGAGGATCTGATCTGCATCGACGCGCAGACCCCGCATCCGGCGGTCCCGCCGGGTGCCCGGTTGATGGTGCCGACGATGCTGCTGGACCGGCGCAGCGCCGACATCGTGGCGGTGCTCAGCGCGCTGGCCGGCGGCCGCGCACCGGTCTACGGCCGCTGGTGAGTCCAAGGGCCGGGTCGGGCCCGCCCGGTGACGGCGGGCCCGGCCCGGGGTGCCCTGGTCAGCCGGCTTCGATGATCATGCCGGCGGCGGCGGTCCGGTTGGTCGACTCGTCGACCAGAATGAACCCGCCGGTGGTGCGGTTGCGCCGGTACTCGTCGGTCAGCAGCGGCACCGTGGTGCGGAACGTGACCCGGCCGATGTCGTTGAGGCCGAGCTGGCCGGCCGTCTCGTCGCGGTGCAGACTGTTGACGTCCAGCCGGTACTGCACGCCACGGACCACGGCGCGGGCGCTGCGGGTGGTGTGCTTGATCGCGTACTTCGCACCGACCTGCAGCGGCCGTGACTCGTCCATCCAGCAGATCATCGCCTCGATGTCCTGGGCCGGGGTGGGCGCGTTGTGCGGCCGGCAGATCAGGTCGCCACGGGAGATGTCCAGTTCGTCGGTGAGGCGTACGGTCACCGACATCGGCGGGAACGCCTCGTCGACCGGTCCGTCGGCGGTCTCGATGCTGGCGATGGTGCTGGTCAACCCGGACGGCAGCACCATGATCTCGTCGCCCGGCTTGAGCACCCCGGAGGCGACCTGCCCGGCGTAGCCCCGGTAGTCGGTGACGACCGTCGACTGTGGCCGGATCACGTACTGCACCGGGAACCGGACGTCGACCAGGTTGCGGTCCGAGGCGATGTGCACGTGCTCCAGGTGGTGCAGCAGCGACGGGCCTTCGTACCAGGGGGTCTTCTCCGACCGGGTGGCGATGTTGTCGCCGTGCAGCGCGGAGATCGGGATGACCGACAGGTCCGGCGCCTCCAGCTTGGCGGCGAACGTGGTGAACTCGTCGGCGATCGACTCGAACACCGACTGGTCCCAGTCGACCAGGTCCATCTTGTTGACGCAGAGCACCAGGTGCGGCACCCGCAGCAGCGAGCAGAGGAACGCGTGCCGGCGGGACTGCTCGACCAGACCCTTACGGGCGTCGACCAGGATCAGCGCCAGGTCGGCGGTGGAGGCACCGGTGACCATGTTGCGGGTGTACTGGATGTGCCCGGGGGTGTCGGCGATGATGAACTTGCGCCGGGGGGTGGCGAAGTAGCGGTACGCCACGTCGATGGTGATGCCCTGCTCCCGCTCGGCCCGCAGGCCGTCGGTGAGCAGCGCCAGGTTGGTGTACTCGTCACCCCGGGCCGCGCTGACCGCCTCGACCGCTTCCAGCTGGTCGGTGAAGAGCGACTTGGTGTCGTAGAGCAGCCGGCCGATCAGGGTCGACTTGCCGTCGTCGACGCTGCCGGCGGTGGCGAACCGCAGCAGGTCCATGGCCCGGGTGGTGGGGGCGTCAGCCGTCACCGTCATCAGAAGTAGCCCTCCCGCTTGCGGTCCTCCATGGCGGCCTCGCTGACCCGGTCGTCGCCACGGGTCGCCCCGCGCTCGGTGATCCGGGTGGCGGCGACCTCGTCGATCACCTTGTCGACGGTGTCCGCCGGGGAGCGCACCGCCGCCGTGCAGGAGGCGTCACCCACCGTACGGTAGCGGACCTGTTCGATGAACGGGGTCTCGCCGGAGCGGGGCTGGATGAACTCGTTGACGGCGTACAGCATGCCGTCGCGTTCGATCACCTCGCGCTCGTGGGCGAAGTAGATCGACGGCAGCTCGATCTGCTCGCGGGCGATGTAGTGCCAGACGTCCAGCTCGGTCCAGTTCGACAGCGGGAAGACCCGGATCGACTCGCCCGGGTGGTGCCGGCCGTTGTACAGCGACCACAGCTCCGGCCGCTGGTTCTTCGGGTCCCACTGGCCGAACTCGTCGCGGAACGAGAAGACCCGCTCCTTGGCCCGCGCCTTCTCCTCGTCGCGGCGGGCCCCGCCGAACAGGGCGTCGAACCGGTACTTCTCGACCGCCGCCAGCAGCACCGGCGTCTGGATGCGGTTACGCATCCCGTCGGGCGACTCGCGGACCAGGCCGGACTCGAGCGCCTCCGGCACGCTGGCCACGACCAGCTGCAGGCCGAGCTCGTCGACCCGGCGGTCCCGGTAGTCGAGCACCTCGGCGAAGTTGTGCCCGGTGTCGACGTGCATCACCGGGAACGGGATCCGGGCCGGAGCGAACGCCTTCTGCGCCAGGCGCAGCATCACGATCGAATCCTTGCCGCCGGAGAAGAGCAGCACCGGGCGCTCCAGTTCGGCGACGACCTCGCGCATGACGAAGATGCTCTCCGACTCCAGCGCGTCGAGGTGGGAGACACGGTACGCGGCGGCGCCACTCATCACAGCCACCTCCGGTCGTGGCGGGCGGTCCGAAGCTTGGTCATCCGAATACCAGACCTTTCCGGTTGGCAAGCTGGAGATCAGAGGTCAGGATACCTGCAGATGCTGCCGCAACGCTGCGAGCAGTTTGCTGGCAAGATCTCGTCGACAGACCACAAGATCCGGCAGTCGTGGGTTGGCCTCGTTGTACCGCAACGGGGTGCCGTCGATCCGCGAGGCGTGCAGGCCGGTGGCGGTCGCCACGGCGACCGGCGCGGCCGAGTCCCATTCGTACTGGCCGCCGGCGTGCACGTAGGCGTCGGCGTCACCGGCGATCACCGCGGCGATCTTCGCCCCGGCCGATCCCATCGGCACCAGCTCGGCGTCCAGGTCGGCGGCGAGCGCCGTGACGAACGCCGGCGGGCGGCTGCGGCTGGCGGCCAGCCGGATCGCGCCGCCACCCGCGCCGGGGGCCGGCATCGGCGGGTACGGCGGCGGATGCTCGGTGCTGATCGTCCGGTGCTGGGCCGGCAGTCCGACCGCCCCGGCGACCAGCCGGTGCGGCGTGGACCCGTTGCGGGACCAGAGCGCCACGTGCACCGCCCAGTCGGCGCGACCCTCCTCGGAGAACTCCCGGGTGCCGTCGAGTGGATCGATGATCCAGACCCGGTCGGCGGTCAGCCGCGACGGGCCGGCGGCGGCGGAGTCCTCCGCCGACAGGGCCTGACGGGAACCGTCGTCCTCCTCCGACAGCACCGCGTCCGCCGGGCGCCAGCGGGCCAGCTCGGTGCGGAGCAGGTCGTGCGAAACCTTGTCACCGGCCGCCTTGAGAGCGGCCGGGTCGGCGTACCCCAGCTCCTGACGGACCTGCAGCAGCGACTCGCCGGCGCGTCCGGCGAGCCATCGGGCGAACGCGGCGTCGGTTACCGGTGGCGTGCTCATCTGGCTCCTCTTCTGCCTACCCGGCGACGCCGGGCTCTCCCCCCGCAGTCCACGGACAGGGTCCTGCCCGGTTCACGATCCAACCGCCCAGATGTAACGCCACGACTAACCTTCACGTGCTGTGGTACGTGTTCTGGGCCCACTCGAGACCCCGGACGACCACCGCTTCCACCAGGTCAGCGGCCCGATCGACGAGAAATTCGAGTTCCTTGCGTTCAGTTGTCGAGAAATCCGACAATACGTAGTCGGCGGGGTCCTGCCGGCCGGGCGGACGCCCGATACCGAACCTGACCCGCAGGTACTCCTTGCTGCCCAGCGACCGGGACATGGAGCGCAGCCCGTTGTGACCGCCCTCACCACCGCCCTGCTTCGCCCGCAGCCGACCGTAGTCGATGTCGAGCTCGTCGTGAACCGCCACGATCTGATCGACCGGCACCTTGTAGAACTGGGCCAGCGACGCGACCGGCCCGCCGGAGAGGTTCATGTAGGTCAGCGGCTTCGCTAGGACCAGCTTCGGCCCGCCGAGGCCGAGCCGACCCTCACCGGTCTCGGCCGCCGCCCGGCGGTGCCGGCCCAGCCGTACGCCGAGCCGGCCGGCGAGCAGGTCCGCCACCATGAAACCGACGTTGTGCCGGTTGCGGGCGTACTCCCTACCGGGGTTGCCGAGCCCGACCACCAGCCAGGGTGCCGTCTCCACCACACCTCCCGAAACGGATCAAGGCGTCGCCGCGCTGGCATGGCCAGCAGCGGGACGCCCGGATCGTTGAACGGCTGGTCAGGCCTGGACGGGCTGCTCGGCCGCCGCCTCGGTCGGCTGCTCGGGGGCGCCTTCCCCGGCACCTTCCTCGGCCGCCGGCTCCTCGGCCGCCACGCCGGCCTCGGCGTCGAGCTGCTCGGCGGTCGGCGCGGCGGAGACCACGACCAGCACCGTCTCCGGGTCGACGGTCAGCTCCACGCCCTGCGGCAGGGTGACGTCGCCGGCGGTGACGTGCGAGCCGGCCTCCAGGCCCTCGATCGAGGCTTCCAGCGACTCCGGCAGCCGGGTCGCGTCGGCGCTCACCGACAGGGTGTCGTGCTCGTGCATCACCAGGGTGTTCTTCGCCGGCTCGCCGACCAGCTGCACCGGCACGTCCACGGTGACCTTCTCGCCGCGACGGACCAGCAGCAGGTCGACGTGTTCGAAGGTGTCCTTGATCGGGTCACGCTGGATGGCCTTGGTCAGCGCCAACGCCTGGGTGCCGTCGGTGATGTCGATGGCGAACAGCTGGTTGGCGCCACCGTGGCGGATCGCGGCGGCGAACTCACGGGCGGGCAACGCGATGTGCTTGGGCTTCTCGCCGTGGCCGTACAGCACGGCGGGCACCTTGCCGGCCCGGCGGGTACGGCGGGCACCACCCTTACCGAACTCGGTACGGGGCTCGGCGCTGATCTTTACCTCGGACACGGGAGTACTCCTGGAGTTTGGCAGTGCGTGCGGGGGAACCTGATCCGGCTCCGGGGAGTCGGATGCGATGTCAGCGGTGCCGGGCGAAGGGGCACGCGGGGCGCTCGTCCAATGGGCAGTGCCCGGAGCACCGCGTCGATCACGGTGCTTCCGTGCGGCAGCGCTTGGTCAGCAGCGGCCCGCAGGGCACCCTCGCCGTGGCAACCGCACTAGTCTACCCGAGCCTGGTGAACGGCTTCAGGCAGTCCCCGGGTCGGCCCGGCGGGCTCCTCCTTGAGGCGTGGCGCTCAGCCCGACGGGCGTGGCGCTCAGCTCAGCCCGACGGACGTGCCGCTCAGCTCAGCCCGCCGAACAGGGTGGTCACCGATCCGTCGTCGAACACCTCGCGGATCGCCCGCGCCAACAGCGGTGCGATGGACAGCACGGTGAGCTTGTCGAGCTGCTTCTCGGCCGGCAGCGGCAGCGTGTTGGTCACCACGACCTCGCTGATCCGGCTGTTCTTCAACCGCTCGGTGGCCGGGTCGGACAGCAGCGCGTGGGTCGCCGCGACCGCGATGTCCGAGGCACCGGCCTCGTAGAGGATCTCGGCGGCCTTGGTGATCGTGCCGCCGGTGTCGATCATGTCGTCGACGATCAGGCAGACCCGGCCCTCCACGTCGCCGACCACCCGGTTGGCGACCACCTGGTTGGGCTTGAGCGGATCCCGGGTCTTGTGGATGAAGGCCAGCGGGCAGCCGCCGAGCCGGTCGGTCCAGCGCTCGGCGACCCGTACCCGGCCGGAGTCCGGGGCGACGACCGTCATCGGCCGGCCGGCGAAGCGCTGCTCGACGTAGCCGGCCAGGATGTCCATCGCGAAGAGGTGGTCCACCGGGCCGTCGAAGAAGCCCTGGATCTGCGCGGTGTGCAGGTCGACGGTGAGGATCCGGTTCGCCCCGGCGGTGCGCAGCAGGTCGGCGATCAGCCGGGCGGAGATCGGCTCCCGGCCCCGGTGCTTCTTGTCCTGGCGGGCGTACGGGTAGAACGGCAGCACCACGGTGATCCGCTTGGCCGAGCCGCGTTTGAGCGCGTCGACCATGATCAGCGTCTCCATCACCCAGCGGTTCACCCCGTGGGTGACCGACTGGACGACGAACGCGTCCGAACCGCGGACCGACTCCTTGAACCGGACGAAGATCTCACCGTTGGAGAACTCGTACGAGTCGGCCGGGGTGGGCGCCACGCCGAGCACCTCGCCGATCTCCTGGGCCAGCTCGGGAAACCCCCGGCCGGAGAAAAGCATGAGGCTCTTGCGGTTCTCGGCGACGATGCTGCCCATCGAGATGTCTGCTCCCGTCCGGGTGATGGCGGTCGCCGGCCTGGTGGGTCAGGCGCCGCTGGACTAGTCAGTCGCAGTATCTCCCGGAACGGTGCCGCTGGCATCGTGATGGTGGGCCGCCTCACCGTCGGCGGCGGCCCGGCGGGCCGCTTCCGCCGCCGGGGTGCCGGCCCGGCGGGACTGCACCCAGCCCTCGACCACCCGCTGCGACGCCCGGGTGACCGCCAGCGCACCCGGCGGGACGTCCTTGGTCACCGCGCTGCCCGCGCCGACGTACGCGCCGGCACCGATCTCCACCGGCGCGATCAGGCTGCTGTCGCAGCCGACGAAGGCGGCCTCCCCGACGGTCGTGCGGCTCTTGCGCACCCCGTCGTAGTTGACGAAGATCGTCGCCGCGCCGATGTTGGCGCGGGCACCGATCGTGGCGTCGCCGACGTAGCTCAGGTGCGGCACCTTCGCCCCGGCACCCAGCTGCGAGTTCTTCACCTCGACGAAGGTGCCGACCTTGGCCCGCTCGGCCAGGTCGGCGTCCGGGCGCAGGTAGGCGTACGGCCCGACGCTGGCGCCGGCACCGACCCGGGCCCGTACGGCGTGCGAGCGCAGCACGGTGGCGGCCGGGCCGACGCTGGTGTCGATCAGGGTGACGTCCGGCCCGACGCTCGCCCCGGCGCCGACCGTGGTGGCCCCGCGCAGCTGGGTGTTCTGGTCGATCACCGCGTCACGCCCGACGTCGACGGTCACGTCGATCCAGGTGGTCGCCGGGTCGAGGATGCTCACCCCGGCCCGCATCCAGCCCTCGTTGACCCGGTCGGCGAGCAGCCGGCGCAGCCGGGCCAGCTCGACCCGGTCGTTGCAGCCCAGCGTCTCGGTGACGTCGTCGGCGACGTGGACGCCGACCGGGGCACCGGCGGCGGCGAGCAGGCCGACCGCGTCGGTGAGGTACTCCTCGCCCTGGTCGTTGTCGGTGGTCAGCTTGCCCAGCGCGTCGCGCAGCCGGACCGCGTCGAAGGCGTAGATGCCGGCGTTGATCTCCCGGATCCGGCGCTGCTCGGTGCTGGCGTCGCGCTCCTCGACGATGCGTTCCAGGCCACCGACGGCGTCCCGGACGATCCGGCCGAGCCCGGTCGGGTCGGCGACCTCGGCGGTCAGCACGGTCGCCGCCGCGCCGGCCGACTCGTGCGCGGCGATCAGCTCGGCCACCGTCTCGGGGCGCAGCAGCGGCACGTCGCCGTTGAGCACCACTACGGTGCCGGTGGCGTCCGGCGCGGCCGCCATCGCCAGCCGGACGGCGTGCCCGGTGCCGTGCTGCTCGGCCTGCAGGACCGGCAGCGCCGCCGGGGCGATCTCCGACAGGTGCGCGGTGACCTGCTCGGCGCGGTGCCCGACCACGACCAGGGTCTGCTCGGCGGCGGCCGCCGAGGCGGCGGCCAGCACGTGCCCGACCAGGGTCCGGCCGAGCAGTGGGTGCAGCACCTTGGGCAGGTCTGACTTCATCCGCTTGCCCTCGCCGGCGGCGAGGACGACCACGGTACGGGACCGGGGCTGGACCACGAGGATGCTCCCGTCAGGGCGGCGGCGATCTGGCTTGACCTGGCACGACACCTGTCACCGCTGCGGCGGGGGCGATGTCGTGGGAAGCTCGGCCGCTAGGACTCGAACCTAGAATATCGGGACCAAAACCCGAGGTGTTGCCAATTACACCACGGCCGATCGTGCTACGGGCACAGCTTATCGTGCCGGGCCGGTCCCGGCGCACCGCCGTGGCCCGCACGGGTGGCGGGCGGGAATCAACCGTAGAAAACTACGGCTCCGTAGGTTACGGTGACGTAGGCGTAAGTTTCCGATCTTCACCGCTGGCCGCCGCACTGGGCTTTCGCACGTACCGGCGTAAGCGGTTGAACCCGTCACCGCTGCGAGGTGCCATGTCCACTGCCCTACTCGAGCCGCCACAGACCACCCCCGGACCCGCCCCCAAGCCGCTGACCGTCGGCAAACAGTCACTCGGCGTACTGATCGCCCTCGGGGCCTTCGTGGTCATCCCGTTCCTGGCGGTCCTGGCCGCCGTCCCGGTCGCCTGGGGCGGCTGGCTCGGCTGGTCCGACGTGATCATCGGTGGGGTCTTCTACGTGGTCGCCGGACTCGGCATCACGGTCGGCTTCCACCGCTACTTCACCCACGGGTCGTTCAAGGCCAAGCGCTGGCTGCGGATCGCGCTGGCGCTCGCCGGGTCGCTGGCCATCGAGGGCAACATCATCCAGTGGGTCGCCGACCACCGCCGGCACCACGCCTACAGCGACATCGAGGGCGACCCGCACTCCCCGTGGCGCTTCGGCACCAGCGTCTGGGGTCTGACCAAGGGCCTGCTCTACGCCCACGTCGGCTGGCTGTTCCACCGTGACCTGACCAACCAGGAGCGCTTCACCCCTGACCTGCTCGCCGACAAGGACATCCGCCGCATCGACCAGTTCTTCCCGGCGCTGGTCGTGTTCACCATGGTCGCCCCGGCGGCGATCGGCGGCCTGGTGACCTGGTCCTGGCAGGGTGCGCTGACCGCGTTCTTCTGGGCCGGCCTGGTCCGGGTCGCGCTGCTGCACCACATCACCTGGTCGATCAACTCGGTCTGCCACGTCTACGGCGAGCGCCCGTTCGAGGTCCGCCAGGGCGACAAGGCGTCGAACTTCTGGCCGCTGGCGATCCTCTCCTTCGGCGAGAGCTGGCACAACCTGCACCACGCCGACCCGACCTGCGCCCGCCACGGCGTCCTGCGCGGTCAGATCGACATCTCCGCCCGGGTCATCTGGCTGCTGGAGAAGTCCGGTGCCGCGTCGAACGTCCGCTGGCCCAAGCCGGAACGCATCGCCGCGAAGCGCATCAAGTCCGTCACAGAGGTCTGACCGGGACAGTGCCGGGCACCCGCCCGGTAGCCCGGCACTGGCAGGATGGGCCGAGTGACTGACAACCCAATCACCAACGGTGACGTCGCGCGGCCCCGGACACCCGCGTCGCCGGCACCGCCGCCACCACCGGCGGTGCCGGCCAAGCCGAGCTCCCGGGTCCGCATGTCAGCCGCGCAACGCCGGGAACAGCTGATCACCATCGGTCGGCAGCTGTTCGCTGAGCGGGGCTTCGACGCCACCTCGATCGAGGAGGTCGCCTCCCGGGCGAAAGTCTCCAAACCGGTCGTATACGAGCACTTCGGCGGCAAGGAGGGCCTGTACGCGGTCGTCGTCGACCGCGAGGTCCGGGCGCTGCTGGACCGGATCACCACCGCGCTCACCGCCGGACATCCACGCGAACTGCTGGAACAGGCCGCGCTGGCGCTGCTGGACTACATCGAGACCGAGACCAACGGCTTCCGGGTGCTGGTCCGCGAGTCGCCGCTGCTGTCGGCCGCCGGCAACTTCTCCAGCGTGATGAACGACGTCGCGCACCAGGTGGAGCACATCCTCGGCGCCGAGTTCAAGAGCCGCGGGTACGACCCGAAACTCGCCGAGCTCTACTCGCAGGCCCTGGTCGGAATGGTGGCACTCACCGGCCGCTGGTGGCTGGAGGTCCGCAAACCGCGCAAGGAGACGGTCGCCGCGCACCTGGTCAACCTGGCCTGGAACGGGCTGTCCCACCTGGAGGCCAGGCCCACCCTGCTGACCCGCCGCCGGACCCGCTGAGATCCGCTGATCCGCTGCGATCCGCCGGTCAGCGGCAGGTCAGCGGCCGGCCCGCTGCGGGTGACGCTGCTGATCGTCGTCGGCATCGGCGGGTTCGACCGGGCCGACCTTGTCGTACAGCCCGGTGGCCAGGAAGACCATGCCGAACAGCAACGACACGACGACCGTGGACATCGAGAAGTTGAGGAAGTTGGCGCTGGTCCGCAGCAGGCCGAGCATCAGCAGCCCGGTCACCATGAAGACCACCGCGATGGTCAGGTTGGCGAAGTGCCCGGCCTGACCGCCGATGAGCGCCCCGATCAGGATCAGCCCGCCGTACGCGACCGACGACAACGAGAACGCCAGGTTGGTCCGCAGCCCGAGCACCCACACGTCGTCGCGGGCGAACAGCGGGTCGCCCCAGGTGGCGAGCACTCCGGCGATGCCGAAGATCAGGACGTACAGCCCGGTCAACCCGGCGATCGTCCGGTAGACCGGGCGCAGCGGATGGTTGACCGGGATGTGCGCCATGGCTGCCGCTCCTGTCGCTGGCCGTGGCCCACGCGACCGGCACGCGGGCACCTCCGCAGCGGATTGTCCCCCGCTGGTCGGGCCGTTCGCAGGCGAACGGCTCAGAGCAGCAGGCGGCCGTCCTGCCAGGCCTTGGCCTCGTCCTCGGTGCCGACCTTGCCGTACATCGCCGCCATCAGCAGGACCAGCCCGACGATCATGACCACGACGCAGGTGCTGACCGTGAAGTTGAGGAAGTTGGCGTCGGTACGCAGCACCGCCAGCTCGGCCAGGCTCAGCGCCATCAGCCCGTACGCCAGGATCTTGTTGATCGCCGTGTCGACGTTGCGGCCGATCCCGACGCCGGCCAGCACCAGCACACCCAGCAGCAGCGACACCGCGGCGAACCCGAAGTTCGCGCCCTGCCCGAGCACCCGCGTGTCGTCCTGGGCGAACGGCGCGTCGCCGGCCGTGACGATCAGCCCGACGACTCCGAAGATCGCCAGATAGAGGCCGGTGAGCGCGCCGATCGCCCGGTAGATCGGCCGGGCCGGGTGGTTCACAGGGGTGTGCGCCATGGGTCTGTCTCCAACGCCGGACGGGGGGTGGTCGCCGACGATTGTCGCTCATGGGTCAGCGGCCACGAAGGGTGGCCCTGCCCGGCGCGGCCTAGCTCACCTGCTCGGCCAGCGCCAGCCACTCCTCCTCGACCCGACCGCGTTCGGCCTGCACCTGACGCAACCGGGTGTCGAGCTCGGAGAGGCGGCTGAAGTCGGTGGCGTGCCGGGCAAGCTCCTCGTGCAGCGCCGCTTCCTGCTGCTCCAGTTTGCCGACCTGGCGTTCCAGCCGGGCCAGCTCCTTGCGGGCCGCCCGCAGGTCCCCGGCGCTGCGCCCGGCGGCGGCCCCGCCGGACCCGCCGGTGCCGCCAGTGCCGTCGCCGGCCGGCGACGATCCCATGGCCGACGCGGCCGAGCCGGCACCCGAGGTGGCCGAGCCGGTGGCCGAGGCGGCCGAGCCGGTGCTGCCCGCCCGCGCCAGGTACTCGTCCACCCCGCCCGGCAGGTGCACCAGGCGACCGTCACCGAACATGCCGTACACCTCGTCGGTGACCCGCTCGATCAGGTAGCGGTCGTGGCTGGCGACGATCAGCGTGCCCGGCCACGAGTCGAGCAGGTCCTCCAACGCGGCCAGGGTGTCGGTGTCCAGGTCGTTCGTGGGCTCGTCGAACAGCAGCACGTTCGGCTCGGCGGCCAGCAGCCGCAGCAGCTGCAGCCGGCGGCGTTCGCCACCGGACAGGTCCCCCACCGGCGTCCAGAGCCGCCGGTCGGTGAAGCCGAACATCTCGGCGAACTGGGTGGCGGCCAGCTCCCGGTCACCGAAGACCACCCGGCGGGCGACCTCCTCCACCGCCTCCAGCACCCGCAGCTCGCCGGGCAGTTCGGCCAGCTCCTGGGACAGGAACGCCGGACGGACGGTCGCGCCGGTGACCAACTGGCCCTGCTGCGGGGTCCGTGCCCCGGCCAGCAGCCGCAGCAGCGTGGTCTTGCCGGCGCCGTTGGCGCCGACGATCGCGATCCGGTCCCCCGGGCCGATCCGCCAGGTCAGGCCGTCGAGGATCAGCTTCTCCCCGGCGTACGCGGTGACGTCGTCGAGTTCGTAGACCTGCTTGCCGAGCCGGGCGGTGGCCAGTCGGTGCAGCGAGACGGTGTCCCGGGGCGGGGGCACGTCGGCGATCAACGCGTTGGCCGCCTCGATGCGGAACCGTGGCTTCGACGTACGGGCCGGTGGTCCGCGCCGCAACCAGGCGATCTCCTTGCGCAGCAGATTCTGCCGGCGGGCCTCGGTGGCCGCCGCCACCCGCTCGCGTTCGGCGCGGGCCAACGTCCAGGCGGCGAACCCGCCCTCGTAGGCCCGGACCGTCTGGTCGGCGACCTCCCAGGTGTCGGTGCAGACCTCGTCGAGGAACCACCGGTCGTGGGTGACCACCACCAGCGCGCCCCGGCGCCGCTGCACCAGGTACGCGGCGAGCCAGGCCACCCCGGCGACGTCCAGATGGTTGGTCGGCTCGTCGAGGATCAGCAGTTCGGCGGGGCGGATCAGCAGCGCGGCCAGGGCGATCCGGCGCCGCTCGCCGCCGGACATCGGCCCCACCGGCTGGTCCAGGCCGAGATGGCCCATGCCGAGACCGTCCAGGACGGTCCGCACCCCGGCGTCACCGGCCCACTCGTGCTCCGCGCCGAACCCCTCGGGCAGCCAGGCGGTGCCGAGCACCACGTCCCGGACGGTCGCCGTGGCGTCCAGCGTCAACGTCTGCGGCAGCGCGGCGACCCGCAGGTCCCGCCGGTGGGTGACCCGCCCGGAGTCGGGCTCCTCGGCCTTGGTCAGCAGCCGCAGCAGGGTCGACTTGCCGGCGCCGTTGAGGCCGACCACCCCGATCCGGTCGCTGTCGTCCAGGCCGAGGGAGACGTCGGTGAGCAGTTGACCGACCGCGCCGTAGCCCTTGCCGACCCGGTCCAGATTGACGATGTTCACCATCAGACCAGCCTGGCCCCGGCGACGGCACCGTGCACCAGGTGCACCGTACGGCAGACCCCGGCGTCGGTCAGCGTGTCCGCCACGGTCTGCGCGTCGGCACCGTCGGCGGTGAGGAACACGCAGGTCGGGCCGGACCCGGAGACCAGACCGGCGAGCGCGCCGGCGGCCACCCCGGTGTCCAGCACCCGGGTCAACGCCGGACGCAGCGACACCGCCGCCGGCTGCAGGTCGTTGCCGAGGGCACCGGCGAGCACGTGCGGATCCCGCTGGCGCAACGCGGCCAGCAGGTCGTCGGCCGGGCCGACCGGGGCCGGAGCGGCACCGACGGCCCGCAGCCGGTCCAGCTCGGCGTAGACCTGCGGGGTGGACAGGCCGCCGTCGGCGACCGCGACGACCCAGTGCCAGGTGGTGGGGCGGGCCAGCACCGGGCTGACCGCCTCGCCCCGCCCGGTGCCCAACGCCGTACCGCCGTGCAGCAGGAACGGCACGTCCGAGCCGAGCCCGGCGGCCAGCCCGGCCAGCTCGTCGCGGGACAGCCCGATCCCCCACAGTTCGTCACAGGCGACCAGTGCGGCGGCGGCGTCGGCGCTGCCGCCGGCCAGGCCGCCGGCGAGTGGGATCTGTTTGCGCAGGTGCAGCCGGGCGTGGGCCGGCACCCGGGCGTGCGCCGCGAGCGCGCGGGCGGCTCGCAGCACCAGGTTGGAGTCGTCCAACGCCAGCTCGCCGGTGCCTTCGCCGTCCATGGTCAGGATCAGCGTGTCGGCCCGGCGGGCGGTCAGCTCGTCGTAGAGCGCGATCGCGTGGTAGACCGTGTTGATCTCGTGGTAGCCGTCCGGGCGCAGCGGGCCGACCGCCAACTTGAGGTTGATCTTGGCCGGCACCCGTACCTTCACGGAAGCGCGGGCACCGCGCCGGGAACGCTCGTCGTCGTCGCCCGGCCGCCACGCCTCGGTCACCGGGGGAATCCCCCGCTGACGCGGGCGGCACGCGGAGCTCTCGTCACGATCACGGCAGCCAGCCTACTCGGCCGCCGGAGCGGCCACCGGCGCCGCTGCGGCGATCGCGGCGAACTGCGCCACACCCAGCGCCTCACCCCGCGCGCCCGGTGCCACCCCGGCCGCCGTCAGCACCTGCGCCGCCCGGTCCGCGCCCTGCGCCCAGCCGGCCAGCGCCGCCCGCAGCGTCTTGCGCCGCTGCGCGAACGCCGCGTCGACCACGGCGAACACCCGACGCCGGAACCGCTCCGACGACTCCCCCGGCGGCACCGGCGGCGGCTGCCGGCAACTGAACGCCACCAATCCGGAGTCGACGTTGGGCACCGGCCAGAACACGCTCGGCGGGACCCGGCCGGCGTGCCGGGCGGCCGCGTACCAGGCCAGCTTCACCGACGGTACGCCGTACGTGCGCGAGCCCGGACCGGCGACCAACCGGTCGGCGACCTCCTTCTGCACCATCACCAGCCCGTGCGTCAGGCTCGGCAGCTCGGCGAGCAGGTGCAGCACCACCGGCACGGCCACGTTGTACGGCAGGTTCGCCACCAGCGCGGTCGGTGCCGGCGTACCGAGATCGGCGGCGGTGATCCGCAGCGCGTCGGCGGTGTGCACGGTCAACCGGGCCAGGTCACCGCCGCAGTCGGCGACGGTCTGCCCCAGCGCGCCGGCCAGCACCGGGTCGATCTCCACCGCGTGCAGGTGCGCCACCTGGTCCAGCAGGCCCAGGGTCAACGAGCCGAGCCCCGGGCCGACCTCCAGCACCACCGCGTCCGGCGGCAGGTCGGCGGCGGCCACGATCCGCCGTACGGTGTTCGGGTCGTGCAGGAAGTTCTGCCCGAGCCGCTTCGTCGGCGCCACCGACAGCCGGCCGGCCAGCTCCCGGATCTGCGCCGGGCCGAGCAGCCCGGTCACCGGCCCGCCCACGGCCCGAAGACCCGGTCACCGGTGGCCGAGATCGCCGCGCACAGCTCGTCGAGCCCGGTGCCGGTCACCTCGGCCAGCGTGCGGACCGTGTGCGGCACCAGGTAGGAGGCGTTGGGGCGGCCCCGGTGCGGCACCGGCGTCAGGTACGGGGCGTCGGTCTCCACCAGCAGCTGGTCCACCGGGGTCACGGCGGCCGCCGCCCGCAGCCCGGCGGCGTTGCCGAAGGTCACCGTACCGGCGAAACTCAGCACGAATCCGCGCCGGACGCACTCGGCGGCGAACTCGGCGTCACCGGAGAAGCAGTGCATGACCACGGTCTCCGGAGCGCCTTCGTCGTCCAGCACCCGCAGCACGTCGGCATGGGCGTCCCGGTCGTGGATCACCAGTGGTTTGCCGTACCGCTTGGCGATCGCGATGTGCGCCCGGAAGCTGGCCTGCTGTGCCGCGAGGCCGTCCGGCCCGGTCCGGAAGTGGTCCAGCCCGGTCTCGCCGACGCCGCGTACCGCGTCGGCGGCGGCCAACGACTCGATGGCGCGCAACGCCTCGTCCAGGTCGGCCAGCCGGGGTGCCTCGTTGGGGTGCAGCGCCACCGTGGCGACCACCGCCGGCACCCGCGCCGCGAGGTCGGCACCCCAGCGCGACGAGTCGAGATCCACCCCGACCTGGACCAGCCGGTCCACCCCGACCGCCGCCGCCTGCGCGAGCAGCGTCGCCACCGGATCGCCGGCGTCGCGGCCCGGCACGGCGGGTTCGGCGACGGTCAGGTCCAGATGGGTGTGACTGTCGATCACCGGTACGGGCAACGGCTCGGGCGGCGGCGGGAACTCCCCGGCCCGGCGGGCCGCCCGTGCACGGCGGGTCTCGGCTGGCTGCGTCATCGCCGATTAGCATCACACGCCCCGGTCCGCCCCCGGCACCGGCCCACCCGCGCCTGGCCGCACCGGCCCACCCGCGCCGGCCGCACGGCGGCGGCGGTAATGGACATCCTGAGGTAACCACGCGTTCATCCGACGCGGTGACTCGACGACTACCTTCGGCGAAGTGACCGTGAGCTCTGCGCGCGGCGGCGTCACCGACGCCCCGATCGGCCTGCGGCTGCGTTTCGAGGGCGCGGTCTACCCGGCCGAGGAGATCGCCCGAGGCGCGGCGTACCGGCTGACCAGTGCCGACCCGGCCCCCGGTTTCCGGCCCGACGACCGTGGCCGGTGGTTCCGGTTCGTGCACGCCTGCGAGGTCGGCCAGGTACCCGGCGGACCGGCCGCCGCTGCCAGCGGTGGTGCCGCCGACGTCACCGGCGGCGGTGCGCTGGCCGAGGGCGCCGACCGGGTCGAGGCGACCCCGGACAGCCCGCTGATGGTGCCGCTGACCAAGGCGGCCAGCTGGCACGACCTGCACCAGCTGAGCCAGACGCCGGCCGGTGACGGCGACCCGGCGATCACGGCGGTACGCCGTACCGCCACGGTGCGGCGCGGCACCCGGATGATGAAGGTCCTCTCCGGCCGGCAGGCCGCCGGTTACCTGCGCGGCTGGTCCCCCGCCGGCTTCTGCTACCGCGAGTACGACATCGCGCATCTGCGTACCCCGGCCGACCTGGCCCTGCTGCGCACCGACGACGGGGCCGGGCGGGACAACCTGGACGTGGCGTACGCGCTGCGCTGGCGGGCCATCGGGGCGGCCGACTACGAGGTCCCGGTCGGTCCGGCGTACCAGGGTCTGGTGGCCATGCCACCGCGCGACCGGATCGGCCCGCCGGTGCTCGGCACCGGGTTCACCCCCAGCGAGCACCACCTGATCCCGGAGTTCGTCACCGCCGGCTGCACGGACCTGCCGCTACCGGCCAACGCCACACTGCTGGCGTACACCCCGGACGGCACCGAGGTGGTGCTCTACACGTACCAGCCGGAGCAGCGCGGCTGGATCCGGATGGCCGGCCCGCAGCGGCGGCACCTGCTCGACGGCATCCCGGACGTACCGTCCGACCAGGAGTACCTGCGCACCGGCGACCTGCCGCAGTCGACCCAGCTGGTCGGCACCTACCAGGGGCAGCCCTACGAGGCGGTCGCCGACCCGCCCCGCGAGTTCCGGGTGCTGGCGATGACCCGGGCCGCCCGCTACCCGGTGGAGTCGCTGGCCCGGCGGCTGCGCTTCACCACCTGGCGGGACGCCCGCTGCCAGGTGCTGCGCCAGGAGTCCGGGTGGAGCCGGCTGCGGCTGTGCCGGCCCACCCCGGAGGCGGTCGCCGCGCTCGGCGCCCAGTGCCACGAACGTGGGCTGTACGAGGTCTGGGCACCGACCGTGGAGATCACCGACGAGAGCCCGACGGACCTGCCGTACGAGTGGTGAACCGGCTCAGCCGCTGAGCCGGGCCAGCTCCTCGTCGACGATCGACTCGTCGAGCTTGCGGAACACCGGCTTCGGCGCGGCCAGCGGCCGGCCGACCTCGACCGGGCGGGACTCCCACCGGGCGCCCTCCTGGTAGTCACCGGTGAGGATCGGGTACGCCGGACCACCGTCGAGGTCGTCGACCTCGACGATGCGCGGCATCGGCGCGTGCACGCCGGTGCCGCCGAGCAGCTCGTGGATCTGCTGCGCCGAGTGCGGCAGGAACGGGGTGAGCAGGGTGTTCGCGTCGGTGACCACCTGGAGGGCGACGTGCAGGATGGTGCCCATCCGGGGCTTGTCGGCCTCGCCCTTGAGCTTCCACGGGGCCTGGTCGGACAGGTAGCGGTTGGCGTCTGCGACCACCCGCATCGCCTCGCCGATGGCCTGCTTCTGCCGGTGGCGTTCGATGAGGGCACCGACCGTGCCGAACGCGGCCCGGCTGGTGGCCAGCAGCGCCTCGTCGGCGGCGGTCAGCCCCGCCGGGTCGACCGGCGGGATCGCGCCGAAGTTCTTCGCCGCCATCGAGATCGACCGGTTGACCAGGTTGCCCCAGTCGTTGACCAGTTCGTCGTTGTTGCGGCGGCGGAACTCGGCCCAGGTGAAGTCGGTGTCCTGGCTCTCCGGTCCGGCGACGGCGATGAAGTAGCGCAGTGCGTCGGCGTCATAGCGGGCCAGGAAGTCGCGGACGTAGATGACGACCTGACGCGACGAGGAGAACTTGCGCCCCTCCATGGTGAGGAACTCGCTGGAGACCACCTCGGTCGGCAGGTGCAGCCGGCCCAGCTCGCCGGGCTCGCCGTCGCGGCCGCCCTCGCCGGAGTAGCCGAGCAGCAACGACGGCCAGATCACCGAGTGGAAGACGATGTTGTCCTTGCCCATGAAGTAGTAGGCGCGGGCGTCCTTGCCCTGGGCGTCCGCGGTCCACCAGCGGCGCCAGGCGTCGGGGTCACCGGTGCGGCGGGCCCACTCGATCGAGGCCGACAGGTAACCGATCACCGCGTCGAACCAGACGTAGATCCGCTTGTCGCCGCGCTCGCGCCAGCCCTCCAGCGGGATCGGCACCCCCCACTCCAGGTCGCGGGTGATCGCCCGGGGCTGCAGGTCGTCGAGGAGGTTGCGGGAGAAGCGTAGGACGTTGGGCCGCCAGCCTTCGCGGCTGTCCAGCCAGCGGCCGAGCGCCTCGGCGAACGCCGGCAGGTCCAGGAAGAAGTGCTCGGTCTCGACGAAGTTCGGCGTCTCGCCGTTGATCTTGGACTTCGGGTTGATCAGCTGGACCGGGTCGAGTTGGTTGCCGCAGTTGTCGCACTGGTCACCCCGGGCCGCGTCGTAGCCGCAGATCGGGCAGGTGCCCTCGATGTAGCGGTCCGGCAGCGTCCGGCCGGTCGACGGCGAGATAGCCCCGAGCGTGGTCTTCGGCACGATGTAGCCGTTGCGGTGCAGCGTCTCGAACAGCTCCTGGACCACCCGGTAGTGGTTGCCGGTGGTGGTCCGGGTGAACAGGTCGTAGGAGAGCCCCAGACCGTGCAGGTCCTCGACGATCACCCGGTTGTAGCGGTCGGCCAACTCGCGGGGGGTGAGCCCTTCGCGGTCCGCCTGCACCTGGATCGGCGTACCGTGCTCGTCGGTGCCCGAGACCATGAGCACGTCGTGGCCGGCCATCCGCATGTACCGGCTGAACACGTCGGAGGGGACGCCGAAGCCGGAAACGTGGCCGATGTGGCGGGGCCCGTTGGCATAAGGCCAGGCGACCGCCGCGAGAACGTGACTCATGGCACCAGCCTAATGATTGTCACCGGGCGTACGCGAACGGGTTGACGAGCCTTCCCACCGCGCCCGGTGCCGGGCCGTACCGGCGCGACACGCCCCGGGGCTTCGCCCCCGCCCCGCCCGTCGGGGTGTCAAATGGCGGGGTGACCGGGGAAGCAGCCGTACCGGAGCCGGGCGAGGCCCGGTCCGACGATCAGGCTGCTCGGCCGGCGCTGGCGCCGACCGAGCAGTCGTCCCGCGTGCCGCGACGCCGGCCGCCACGCCGGTCGCGGCTGCCGAGCCCGTGGGCGGCGGCCGGCCCCGAGGCCACCTGGTGGCACGGCGGCACCCCACCCGACCCGGTGCCCTCCCCGGTGTCGTCGCCGGTGTCGGGAACGAGGCCGACACCGGCGGCCGAGGCCGAGGCCGCGATCACGGACGAGGCCGACGCACCGGCGGCCGATCCACCGCCGGTCACGGTCCGGCCGGCCGGGCCGCCGGCCCGACCTGGTACGCCGACACCGCCGGCCCGATCCGGTACGCCGACACCGCCGGCCCGATCTCCGGCGCGGGCCAGCCGCCGCCGGCGTCGGCGGCGGCGGACCCGACGCCCGGCGACCGGGCTGGCCTGGATTCTGCTGGTCGCCGCAGCGGCGGCGTTCCTGGGCTGGGTCAGCGCCGAGCCGCTGTGGCTGGCCGCCGGCCGCGGAACGGCCGGCACCGCGACGGTGACCGGCTGCACCGGTGACGGGCTGGGGCAGCGGTGTCTCGGCGAGTTCGTGGCACCCTCCGGGGACCGGGCCGGGCCGGTCCGGTTGCTCGGCGTACCACCGCTGGACCGCACGGCCGGCACCGAACTGGCCGCCTGGATGCTGCACCTCGACCGGGACACCGCGTACGTGGCCGCCGACCTGGCCGGGCTGCATCTGCGGTGGACGGTCGGTTGGGCGCTGATCGCGCTGCTCGCGCTGGTGCTGGTCTGGGGCAGCGGGGCCCGACGCCTCGCCAGCCGGGCGGCCCGGCGGGGGGCGACGCTGCTGGCCTTGGCGGCGCCGCTGCTGTTGGGTGCCGGATTCCTGGTGGCCGGCTGGTAGCGGACCCCCACGTCGATCATCGATATCGACGACTCGAAATATTAACCGGGGCCGGTAGCTCCCCGTGGCGCTGTCCGGCAGCCTACGATCACGGGGTGATTCCGGCGACAGCTTCCAGCGCGACGAGCGGTGAATCAGAGGTTTCGGTCACGGCGGCCCGGCCGGCCAGCCCGCCGGACGCCGGCCGGGACCCCTCCGGTGGCGCCGACCCGACCGGCGACCGGGGGTCGGCGGTCGGCGGTGGTCTGCCGGCCGTGGTCCGCCGCCGGCTGGCGCCGCTGGACAACCGGCTGCGGCCGTGGTCCTGGCTGGCCACGGCGGCGGTCGTGCTGATCGCCGCCGTGCTGCGGCTGGTCAACCTCACCCACCCGCCGGGCCTGGTCTTCGACGAGGTCTACTACGCCAACGAGGGCAACGAGCTCCTGCAGTACGGCTTCGAGTGGGACGAGCAGAACAACACCCCGGCGTACGTCGTCCATCCCCCGCTCGGCAAGTGGATCATCGCGCTCGGGATCCGGCAGTTCGGCTTCAACGAGTTCGGCTGGCGGATCGCGGCGGCGGTCGCGGGCATCCTGATGGTGCTGATCCTCACCAGGACGGCGGAGCGGCTCTTCCGGTCCACCGTACTGGGCTGCACGGCCGGGCTGCTGCTCGCGCTGGACGGATTCCACCTGGTGCTGTCCCGCACCGCACTGCTCGACATCTTCCTGGCGTTCTTCGTCCTCGCCGCGTTCGCCGCGCTGGTGCTCGACCGGGACTGGAGCCGGCGACGGTGGCTACGGGCCATCGAGTCGGGGCTCGACCCGAGCCTGCCCGGTCGGGCCGGCCGCCCGTCGGTCGCGGTCCCCTGGTGGCGGCTGTTGGCCGCGCTGCTGCTCGGCTGCGGGCTCGCCGTCAAGTGGAGCGCGTTGTGGTTCATCCCGGTCTTCGGCCTGCTGGTGGTGCTCTGGGAGGTCGGTCTGCGCCGCTCGGTCGGCGTCCGGCGGCCGTGGCGGGACACGATCGTCGACGAGGTGGGCTGGCTGCTCTTCGGCGGGGTGCTGATCCTCGCCACGTACATCGTGAGCTGGTCGGGCTGGCTGGGCACCGACGGCGGCTATCTGCGGCACTACCGGGCGGACAACGGGATGAGCGAGGCCCCGGTGATCGGGGCGCTGCAGAACCTGTGGCACTACCACACCCAGGCGTACGGGTTCCACAGCACGCTGGAGACCGAGCACCGGTACCAGTCGTGGCCGTGGCAGTGGCTGCTGCTCGGCCGGCCGGTGGCGTTCTACTGGTCCGACCAGACCAACTGTGGCGCGCCGAGCTGTGCCGGCGAGGTGCTGCTGCTGGGGACGCCGCTGCTGTGGTGGTCGTTCCTGCCGGCACTGGCGGCGCTGTTCTGGCTGGGCATCGCCCGACGGGACTGGCGGGCCGGGGCGATCCTGGCCAGCGTCGCCGCCGGTCTGCTGCCCTGGTTCTACTACGCGACCGAGGGCCGGACGATGTTCTCCTTCTACACCGCCCCCGCGCTGCCGTTCCTGGTGCTGGCGGTGACGTACGTGCTCGGTGCCATCGCCACCCCGGCCGATGCCCGGCTGGCCGAGGCGCTGCCGGGTGGCCGGGGGGCGATGGGCGGTACGCCCGGCGCCGAGAGCGCCGGGCAGGATCCGGCGAGCAACGACCGGCGGATGATCGGGGCGGTGATCGTCGGAGCGTACGTGCTGCTGGTGGCGGTCTGTTTCGCGTACTTCTATCCGATCTTCGTCGGCGAGGCGCTGCCGTACGAGGACTGGTCGAGCCGGATGTGGCTGGGCGGTCGCTGGATCTGACCGGCCGGCGAGGGGTCGCCGTCAGCCGATCATGGACCTACCGCACACATTAGTCCACTGTGCTCGATTGAAGATCGACGAACCGCAGGTGGAGCGGGCCACGGGAAGGGCGCTACGCACAATAAAGCGCGCCCCGATCGCCTGCCACGGGGGAAGCGGGCGATAGGGGCGCGCATGGAAATCTTAAGCCAGGCCAACCGCACGGCACAACGGGGCAACCGTAGCTAGTTTGCGCTTCAGCACGCAC
This sequence comes from Solwaraspora sp. WMMA2101, assembly GCF_049179175.1. Classification (NCBI taxonomy): domain Bacteria; kingdom Bacillati; phylum Actinomycetota; class Actinomycetes; order Micromonosporales; family Micromonosporaceae; genus Solwaraspora; species Solwaraspora sp. WMMA2101. The sequence continues at coordinate 2,320,509 of NZ_JBMHMA010000006.1, forward strand.
CGGAACAACGGACCAAACAGGCATTTAACTACTTAGGCCGATTTGCTGCCCCGTGCCGGCAGGTCACCGCCGGAACGCCGCCACCGGCCGGCACGACACCGGGCCAGGCAGGAGCACCCGGAACACCGCGCCGCCGCCGGGCCGGTCGAACAGCTCGATCCGACCGCCGTGACCGTCCACGATGGCGGCGGCGATCGCCAGCCCGAGCCCGGACCCACCGCCACCGGCCCGGGACCGGCTCGGATCGACCCGGTAGAGCCGTTCGAAGATCCGACCGGCGTGGACCTGCGGCACCCCGGGGCCGGTGTCGGCCACCTCGAACACGGCCACCGGCACGTCGGCCGGCAGGTCCCGGCCGACCGCCGCGAGCAGTCGGCCGGGTGCGGCGTCGACCCCGACCCGGACGGTGCCCACCCGTACCGTGATCTCGGCCTGCGGGCCGGCGTGCTGCTGGGCGTTGGCCACCAGGTTCGCGGCCACCTGGCGTAGTTGCGGTTCGTCACCGGCGACCGAGACCGGTTGCAGGTCCGGTACGGCGTCGGTGCCGGAGCCGGCCGCCACCATCCGCACCGGCCGGTCGGGGTTACGGGCGTACGCGTCGCGGATCGTGTCCGCCGCGACGGCGAGCAGGTCCACCGGTCGACGTACCGGCTGCCGGCGGTGGTCCAGCCGGGCCAGCATCAGCAGGTCCTCGACCAGCAGCCCCATCCGGGCGGCCTCCGCCTCGATCCGGCGCATCGCCTCGTCCAGCTCGGGGCCGGGCGGTGCCCCGCCGCGCCGGTACAGCTCGGCGAAGCCACGGACCGACGTGAGCGGGGTGCGCAACTCGTGCGAGGCGTCCGCGACGAACTGCCGCAGCCGCTGCTCGGAGGCGGTCCGCGCGGCGACCTCGGCCTCGATCCGGTCCAGCATCGAGTTCAGCGCGCCACCGAGCCGGCCGACCTCGGTGTGCGGATCGGCGTCGGCCACCCGACGGGACAGGTCACCTGCGGTGATCTCCGCCGAGATGTGCCCCATCCGGGTCAACGGGCGCAACCCGAGACGGACCGTGGCCGCAGCGCCCAGGCCGAGCAGGAACAGGATCAGCAGCACCACCGCGACGTCGATCACCAGCAGCGTGTCGGCGGTGGCGTCGATCTGGTGCAGCGACACCCCGAGCACCGCGACGCCGCCGTCGGCCCGGCCGACGACGAGGACCCGCCAGGAGTCGCCGTCGTCGGTCGCCGCCACGGTGTACGGACCGGCGGTGCCCGCCTGCGCGGTCAGCTGCGGATAGTCGCCCAGCCGGGGCAGCGCGACGTCCGGATCGGAGACAGCCTGTTGGACGAGGGTGCCGTCGGCGTCGTACAGCAGAACCACCTGGGCGGGCTGCAGCGAAGGGCCGGCGAACAGCCGGGGCCGGCGTCCGTCCGGGTCCAGCGACGGCGGTGCCGCGCTGGCGTACGGTCGGCTCATCAGCCGCAACTGCTCGTCGACCCGGTCGGTCAGGCTGCGCCGCAGCAGGACGAGCCCGGCCGAGTTGGCCAGCACCAGCGCCACGGCGGTCAGCGCCGCGGTCACGACGACCAGCCGGGACCGCAGGGTCCAGTGCGACCACCGGCGTACGGCGAACCGGCGTCCGCTCGGGCGGCGGACCGGCACCGGTGTCGGCATCAGTCGTCGGCCGAGCGGGGCAGTCGCAGCGTGTAACCGACACCCCGGACGGTGTGGATCAACGCCGGCTCCTCCTGGTCGATCTTCTTGCGCAGGTAGTAGACGTACGACTCGACGATCCGGCCGTCCCCGCCGAAGTCGTAGCTCCACACCCGGTCCAGGATCTGACTCTTGCTCAGCACCCGGCCGGCGTTGACCATCAGGTACCGCAGCAGCTTGAACTCGGTGGGCGACAGGTCGACGCGCCGGCCGCCCCGGCGCACCTCGTAGGCCTCCTCGTCGAGCTCCAGGTCGGCGTAGCGCAGCACCCGGTCAGCGGGGCCGGGCTCGGCGGTCACTCCGGCGCGGCGCAGGATCGCCTGGATCCGCAGCACCACCTCCTCCAGGCTGAACGGTTTGCTGACGTAGTCGTCGGCGCCGACGGTCAACCCGGCGATCCGGTCCTGCAGGGCGTCACGCGCGGTCAGGAACAGCACCGGTACGGGCCGGCCGCCCCGGCGCATCGCCCGCGCCACCTCGAACCCGTCCAGGTCCGGCATCATCACGTCGAGGACCATCAGGTCCGGTTCGAACTCCTCGACGGCGACCAGCGCGGCCCGGCCGCCGTCGACGACCCGTACGTCGAACTGGATCAGCCGGAGCGTGGCGGCGAGCAGCGCGCCGATGTTGGGTTCGTCGTCGACGACCAGGATCCGGGGGTGCCGGCCGGTCCCGGTCCCGGCTGAGCGGCTGCTCGCGGCGGTTGGCGTCATCAGGCATGCCTACCGGCCGAGCCTCGGAGCGGGCTGGGAGCCGGCTGTGGGTTGCCGGGAAGCAGACGTCTGCGCCAGCCGACACCGCCGCTTCAGATCCCGTACACCTGAGGTTCGCAGTCCGTTCCGAGGTTGTTTTGATCTCGCCGGTGTTTCCTCACCTTCGCACCGAATCGGCCCTACCTGAAGGTGAGGACTCCGCCTATGCGCCCCGAACCGGCGTCAGCGACATCGACCAGTCCCGGCGACGACCGGGCGGGGCACGCGCTGCGTGGCGCCTCCCGGCTGCACGCGTTCAACCGGTACGAGATCAAGTACCTGGTCGACAACGCGGCGGTGCCGGCGCTGCGCGAACGGCTCGCCGCCCGGCTCGACCGGGACAGCCACGCCGGCGTCGACGGGTACGGCGTGTGGAGCCTCTACTACGACACCGACGACCTGCGCTTCTACTGGGAGAAGATCGAAGGGCTGCGGTTCCGCCGCAAGATCAGGATCCGGCACTACGGCGACCGGACCGGCATCGACGACGACACGACCGTCTACGTCGAGATCAAGCAGCGGGTGAACCGGGTGACCCAGAAACGACGGATCGCCCTGCCGTACCGGCTGGCCCGCCGGCTCTGCGACGACCGCGCCATGATCGAGCACGCCCGCCCGCAGCGGGGCTTCGTCCAGGAGGTCCTCGGCCTGGTCTCCGGCCTGCGACTGCGCCCGGTGGCGATCACCGGCTACCAGCGGCAGGCCTTCGTCGGGTCCGGGGCCGACCTGGGCCTGCGGGTCACCCTCGACACCCGGGTACGCGGCCGCGACCGGGACTTCCACCTCGGCGCCGACGCCGAGAACCGGTTCATCGTGCCGCCGTCGCGTTCGATCATGGAAGTGAAGGCGAACGAGCGGGTCCCGTACTGGCTGACCGACCTCGCCGCCGAGGCCAACCTGTCGGTGGTCCGGGTCAGCAAGTACTGCCAGAGCGTCGAGGCGTTCGGCCGGGCACCCCGGTCGGTGTTCCACGTCCCGGACGACGAACCCGCACCGGTCGTCGACCGGTCGGATGACGAACTGCTCTCTATCGGCGCATCGGCGAAGGGCTGAACCGACATGGAAATCACCTTCCAGGACCTGTCCAGCACGTTCAGCCTCGGCGACATCGCCGCATCGCTGGCACTGTCCTTCGTGCTCAGCGCGATCATCGGATGGGTCTACCGGGCCACCCACCGCAACGTGTCGTACAGCCAGTCGTACGTGCAGACCCTGGTCATCCTCGGCATGCTGATCTCGTTGATCATGCTGGTCGTCGGCTCCAACATCGCCCGCGCGTTCGCGCTGGTCGGCGCGCTGTCGGTGGTCCGCTTCCGCAACGCGATCAAGGAAACCCGTGACGTCGGCTTCATCTTCCTGGTGATGGGCATCGGGATGGCCTGCGGCACCCGGTTCTACCTGCTCGCGGTGGTCGCGACGATCGCCATCTGCCTGATCATCGGGGTGATGTCCCGCTTCAACTGGTTCGCGCTCAACGTGCAACGCCAGGTGGTCAAGGTGCAGGTACCGCCGGACGGCGACCACACCCAGGGGATCCAGGACGTACTGCTGCGGCTGACTTCCGAGTTCGAGCTGGTCAGCATGGAGTCGATCCGGGGCGGCGCGTTGACCGAGTTGATGTACACGGTCCGGCTGAAGAAGGGATCCGAGCCCGGTGAGTTGATCTCGGCGCTAGGCGAGCTGACCGGCGGGCAGCGGGTCACCGTGCTCACCGGCTACGACCAGACGGACCTCTGATGGCCCGCCGACGGCTCCGACATCGGATACCGGTCCGCGTTCGGCACAACTACCGGCTGCTGGCCAGCTGCGCGACGTTCCTGCTGATGATCACGGTCGTGCTGGGCAGCACCCGGGTTCGGCCGTACGTCACCAGCGCGGCCGACGCCGCGACGGACGTGGTGACGGTCGACATCGCCGGCACCGTCGACCTGTTCGACTCGACGGTGGCCCACGAGATCACGCTGGTCTTCGCCGACGCGGACTACCAGCGGATGCTCGACGCCTACTTCGACGACGGCGAGAAGGAGTATCTGGAGGCCGACCTCGTCGTCGACGGGACCACGATTCCGAGCGTGGGCATCCGACTCAAGGGCAACTCCACGCTGGGCGGGCTGACCCGCGACGGTGAAACCGCCCAACGCGGTGGCGGCCAGTTCGGCGGCGGCCAGGGCCAGCCAGCAGGCGGCGGCCAGCCCGACGGCGCGGCGCAGGGCGGCGGCCGGCAGTTCGGCGGCGGCCAGGGCATGGGCATGGCCGGACTGGCGGCCGAGAAGCCGGAGACGCTGCCCTGGCTGATCAGCTTCGACGAGTTCGTCGAAGGGCGGCGTTACCAGGGGCTGCAGGAGATCGCGGTGCGGGTCGGCGGGATGGGCGGCGGTGCCGCCGTCGCCAACGAGGCGCTGTCGCTGTCGCTGCTGGCCACCGCCGGGATGACCACCCAGCGGTACGCGTACGGCGCGTTCACCGTCAACGACCGGCCGACCACCGCCCGGCTCGTCGTCGAGCACCCCGACGAGCAGTACGCCGCCGGGGTCGGATCCAACGGCGTGCTCTACAAGTCCCTGGCTTCCGGATCGTTCAGCTACCAGGGCGAGGACCTGATCGACTACCAGGACGACTTCAAGCAGGTCAACCTGACCGGCAGCCAGGACCTGCAGCCGGTGATCAACCTGATCCGCTGGGCGAGCGAGGCCTCCGACGAGGAGTTCGACGCCGAACTGGCCGACCATGTCGACGTCGAGTCCTTCGCCCGGTACGTCGCCGCGCAGAACCTGCTGCTCAACTTCGACGACATGGCCGGTCCGGGCCGCAACTACTACCTGTACTACGACCTGACCACCCGGAAGTTCACGGTGATCAGCTGGGACCACAACCTGACGTTGCGCGGCGACGCGACGCTCGGCCCACACGACGCGGTCAGCATGGGCGGCGGTCGGTTCGGCGGTGGGCAGGCGCAGGAGGGCGGGTTCCAGCCGCCGGAGGGTGTCGAACCGCCGGACGGGTTCCAGCGCGGCGACGCCGGTGCGGGTGGCCCGGGGCAGCAGGGCGGTACGGCACAGCAGGGCGGCGGTCCCGGTCGGTCGATGGGGCACCCGCTCAAGGAGCGGTTCCTGGCCAGCGACGCGTTCACCGAGGTGTACGAGGCCGCGTACCGCGATCACTATCAGCGGATGTTCGCCAGCGGCGCGGCGACGGCCGCGCTGGACGGCCTGGCCGCCGTCCTGGCCACGGTCGACGGCGCCGACGCCGACGCGGTCACCGCCGAACTCGACCAGCTGCGGACCGTGGTGACGCAGCGCACCGAAAGCCTGCGCGACCAGGTGTAGACCGGCCGGGTGGGCGGGGGCGGTCAACCGCTGGCGCCCACCTGGCCCGTCGGCACCGCGTCGAGCAGCAACCGGCCGAGAACGGCGTGCGCCTCGACCGCCGGGTGAGTGGCACCGTAGTTGTCCGGGTCGTCGAGGCCGTCGGCGAAGAACGCGTACACCAGGGCCGGCGCGCCGTCCGCGTCGGCGATGATCCCGACCTCGTGCCGGGCGGCCGCGTTGACGTCGGCGTCCACGTCGGCACCGTGCTTGGTCGCCACCCGGGCACGCTCGGCCGACGACATGGTCCGCCGTACGCCGTCGTGGTAGCCGGCGGCCCCGCGCAGCACCCGCAGCAGGAACCGGCAGGACCCGGCGCTCAGCAGGGTCCGCCCGGCCAGGCCGACGAGCAGGTCGTGGGTCTCCCGGGGGGTGGTGACGCCGAGGAGGAACCGGTGCGGGTCGGCGACCGGTTCGACCCGGGTATGGGTGAGACCCTTCGCCGCCAGGATCTCGTTGATCTCCCGGGCCGCCGCCACCCGGCCGCACAGCCGTACCGCCGTGTTGTCCGACACCAGCAGCATCGCGGTCAGCACGTTGGCGACGGTGACGGTGTCGCCCCAGACTCCGTGCAGATGGTAGATCCCGCTGCCGCCGAGGATGTCCGGGGCGGCCAGGTCGAGCCGGTCGTCCAGGCGCAGCAGGCCCCGGTCGACCTTGTCGAGCACGGCCACCGCCACCGCCAGCTTCTGCACGCTGTAGCCGGGCACCACCCGGTCGGCGTCGTCGGCGAACACCGGCTCCCAGCCGCCGTCGCCGGTCACCCGGCTGACCAGCGCGCACCACTGGCCGCCGGCGCGGCGACGCTGCCGCGCGTAGCCACGCCGGATCCGCTCCACGCTGCGGATTCTGCCACCGGCCACGGCCCGGCCGGCGCGGCCGTAGAGTCGGCGGCAGCGGCACCGACGCCCCGGACGTCGGCCGCTTGCGCCTACCACCGGACTGGAAGGAGCCACCCATGGCCAGACCCCCGCTGCCGCAGGACATGGTCGAGATGCTGGGCCGGCCCAATCCGGCGGTGATGGGCACGGTGAGCCCGCGCGACAGCGCGCCGGTGACCGTCGCCACCTGGTACCTCTGGGACGACGGCCGGGTGCTGCTGAACCTCGACGGCCGGCGCAGACGGCTGGCGCATCTGCGGACCGACCCCCGGGTGTCGCTGACCGTGCTCGACGGCGACTCCTGGTACCGGCACGTGAGTCTGCACGGCACGGTGGAGCTGATGCCCGACCCGGAGCTGACCGACATCGACCGGCTGGCCCGGCACTACACCGGGGACCGCTACGCCGACCGGGAGCATCCCCGGGTGTCGGCGTGGCTGACGGTCTCGACCTACCACTCCTGGGGCTTCGACAAGGCGCTCGGCGACTGACGTACGGAGGCCGGGGAACCGGCGGTGGCCGGGTAAATAGAATGGCCCGGAATCATCCGCCGCCGGCGCGACACCCCTGCCCCGGGGTCGCCTGCCGGCACCAAACCTGGGAGTCGATCGTGCTGACGATGCAGGACGCGCTGGCCCGCCTCGCGGCGTACTGGGCCGAGCAGGGCTGCCTGACGGTCCAGCCGATGAACACCGAGGTCGGCGCCGGTACGCTCAACCCGGCCACCTTCCTGCGGGTGCTCGGGCCGGAACCGTGGCGGGTCGCGTACGTCGAACCGTCGGTGCGTCCGGACGACGCCCGGTACGGCGAGAATCCCAACCGGATCCAGACCCACACCCAGTTCCAGGTGATCCTCAAGCCGGAGCCCGGCGACGCCCAGGAGCTCTACCTGGGCAGCCTGGCCGCGCTCGGCATCGACGTCGCCGCGCACGACGTCCGGTTCGTCGAGGACAACTGGGCATCGCCGGCGCTGGGTGCCTGGGGGCTGGGCTGGGAGGTCTGGCTGGACGGGCTGGAGATCACCCAGTTCACGTACTTCCAGCAGGCCGGTGGGATCAACCTGGACGTGCCGTCGGTGGAGATCACCTACGGCATCGAGCGGATCATGATGGCGCTGCAGGGGGTGCGGCACTTCAAGGAGATCGCCTACGCGCCCGGCGTCTCGTACGGCGAGATCTTCGGACCGGGCGAGTACGAGATGAGCCGCTACTACCTCGACGACGCCGACGTCGCCACCAACCGGCAGCTGCTCGACCTGTACGCCGCCGAGGCGCAGCGGATGATCGACGCCGGGCTGCCGGTGCCGGCGCACAGCTTCGTGCTCAAGTGCTCGCAGGCGTTCAACGTGCTCGACGCCCGGGGCGCGGTCTCCACCGCCGAGCGGGCCACCGAGTTCGCCCGGATGCGCCGGCTCGCCGGCGAGGTGGCGCAGTTGTGGGTGCGTCGACGCCAGGAGCTGGGGCACCCGCTCGGTGTGGTGGCCCCGGCCCAGCCCGGCCAGGCGGACACCTCGGCGGGGCCGGCGGACACCGGACAGGCGGACACGTCGGGCGGACCGGCCGACGCGGCCCGGCAGCTGGTGTTCGAGATCGGCACCGAGGAGATGCCGCCGTCGGAGGTGCGTTCGGCCCGCCAGCAGGTCGCCAAGCTGGTCACCGACCGGCTGGCCGCCACCCGGCTGGCGCACGGCGACGTGCGGGTGCTGGCCACCCCGCGCCGGCTGGTCGCGATCGTCGACGCGGTCGCCGCCCGCGAGCCGGACCACACCCGCACGGTACGCGGCCCGAAGGTCGTCGCCGGGTTCCGCCCGGACGGCACGCCCACCCCTGCGGCGGCGGGCTTCGCCCGGTCCCAGGGGGTCGAGGTGAGCGAGCTGGCGCAGGTGGAGATCGGCGGCGTACCGCATCTGGCGGTGTTGCGCGACGAGCCCGGCCGCCCGGCCGCGCAGGTCCTCACCGAGGTGCTCGCCGGGGTGGTCACCGGCCTGCGGTCGGCGAAGAACATGCGCTGGCGGGATCCGCAGTTGGCCTTCACCCGGCCGGTCCGGTGGCTGCTGGCGCTCTGGGGTGACGTGGTGGTGCCGGTGGAGGTGTCCACGGTGGCCGCCGGTCGGACCACCCGGGTGCACCGTACCGCCGCCACGTCGACGGTCCCGGTGGCCGACGCGGAGAGTTACCTGACGACGGTGCGCGACGCCGGCATCGTGGTGGACCCGGACGAACGCCGGGAGATCATCGCCGCCGCCGCCGCCGGGGAGCTGTCCGGCAGCGTCGGCGGCCGGGTCGACCTGGCCGGCGAGGCCGGGCTGCTGACCCAGGTGGTGGATCTGGTCGAGCAGCCGACGCCGCTGCTGGGCGGCTTCGAGCAGCGGTACCTGGAGCTACCGGAGGCGGTGCTGGCGACGGTGATGCGCAAGCACCAGCGGTACCTGCCGGTGCGCGGCGCCGACGGAGCGCTGCTGCCGCACTTCGTGGCGGTCGCCAACGGCGCCATCGACACCGACCTGGTGCGGGCCGGCAACGAGGCGGTGCTGCGGGCCCGCTACGAGGACGCGGCGTTCTTCTACCGGGCCGACCGGGCGACCCCGGTGGCCGAGCTGCGGTCGCGGCTGGACCGGTTGACCTTCACCGACAAGCTGGGGTCGATGGCCGACCGGGCCGACCGGATCGCCGGGCTCGCCGGGGAGTTGGCCGAGCTGGTCACGCTCTCCGAGGTGGAGCGGCGGACGCTGGCCCGGGCCGCCGAGCTGGTCAAGTTCGATCTCGGTTCGCAGCTGGTCACCGAGATGACCAGCCTGGCCGGGGTGATGGCCCGCGACTACGCGGCGCACGCCGGCGAGTCGGCGGAGGTCGCCGAGGCGGTCTTCGAGGCGGAGTTGCCGCGCAGCACCGGGGACCAGTTGCCGCAGTCGCTGCCCGGCGCGGTGCTGTCGCTGGCCGACCGGTTGGACCTGGTGACCGGGTTGGCCGCCACGGTCGGCATGCCGACGGGCAGCAGTGACCCGTTCGCCATCCGGCGGGCGGTGCTGGGGTTGCTGGCGGTGCACCGCAGCCAGCCGGGGCTGGCCGGGGTCTCGCTGGCCGCCGGGCTGGCGCTGACGGCCCGGTGTCAGCCGGTGCCGGTCGACGACGCGGTGCTGGCCGAGATCGGCGAGTTCCTGACCCGCCGGCTGGAGCAGCTGCTCACCGAGGAGGGTCAGCCGGTGGACCGGGTCCGGGCGGTGCTGCCGCACGCCGACCGGCCGCAGCTGGTGGACCGGCTGCTGGCCCAGTTGGACCGGCTGCTCGGCGACGCGCAGTTCCGGGCGTTGGCCGAGGCGGTGCAGCGGGCCCGGCGGATCGTGCCGGCCGAGGTGCCGGCCGGCTACGACCCGGCGCTGCTCACCGAGCCGGCCGAGGTACGGCTGCACGAGATGGTCAAGCAGGTGCAGGCCGATCTGGACCACACTGTGGATCTGGACCGGTTCACCGAGATCGCCGGCCGGTTGACCGACCCGGTCAACGCCTTCTTCGACGACGTGTTCGTGATGGCCGAGGACCAGCGGCTGCGCCAGGCCCGGTTGGGCCTGCTCGCGACGGTCGCGGGGCTGGCCGCCGACGTCCTGGACTGGCCGCAGCTTCGGATGTGACCGTCGCACGCCCAGATCGTCTCGGGGTGTAACGCCCGCCGGGCCGCTCCACGCTCGACCCTGGGGCGGCCACGACAAGGCCGCCGACCTGCCCTTTTCACACCCCGCCGGTGTCGCAACGACCGCCGGCGGGGTGTTGCGCGTGACCTCGGTTATAAAACCGTTACATATTCAACTCTTGCCGGAAACAGAGCCGGCAGTCCCTAATTTGTCCAACGGCTTAACAAAACATCGGTGAACGCGTCGTGGCAGCACGTTCACCGAGCACGACGGGAAGGCCATCGGCCGGGTCGACCCGGCACCCCTGTTCACCAGGACGAGGAGACCCCGTGTCCCGAACCCGCCGACGCCATGCTCCGCGTGGCCCCATCACCGCCGCACTGCTATCACTGTCCATGTTGTCCACAATGCTGCTCGGCGCCCCCGCCGCGCAGGCCGCCCCGACCACCCCTGGTACCCCGGCCGAGCAGCCCGCGCCGGCCGCAGTCGACGACCCGTACTCGGTCCTGGTCTTCTCCAAGACCGCCGGCTTCCGGCACGCCTCGATCCCGGCCGGTATCGCCGCGATCCAGCAGCTCGGCGCGGCCAACAACTTCACCGTCGACACCACCGAGAACAGCGCCGCCTTCACCGACGAGAACCTGGCCAACTACCGGGCGGTGATCTGGCTCTCCACCACCGGTGACGTCCTCGACCCCGACCAGCAGGCCGCGTTCGAGCGCTACATCCAGGCCGGCGGCGGGTACGTGGGCATCCACGCCGCCTCCGACACCGAGTACAGCTGGCCCTGGTACGGCGAACTCGTCGGTGCCTACTTCGCCAGCCACCCGGCCAACCAGACCGCCACGGTCAAGGTGGAGGACAACGCCCACCCGGCCACCGCCGGGCTGCCGGCCGAGTGGTCCCGCTACGACGAGTGGTACAACTTCCGGACCAACCCGCGTGGCGACGTGCACGTGCTGGCCAGCCTGGACGAGTCCAGCTACTCGGTCGGCTCCGGCGCGATGGGCGCCGACCACCCGATCGCCTGGTGCCGCGACTACGACGGCGGCCGCGCCTGGTACACCGGGATGGGTCACACCGACGAGTCGTTCGCCGAACCGGAGTTCCTGACGCACCTGCTCGGCGGGATCCAGTCGGTGGCCGGCGTCGTCGAGTCCGACTGCGGCGCGTCGCTGACCGAGAGCTTCGAGAAGATCACCCTGGACAGCAACACCAGCAACCCGATGGAGCTGGACGTAGCTCCGGACGGGCGAGTCTTCTACATCGAGCGCGACGGCCGGGTGCAGATCGTCAAGCCGGACACCGGCAGCACGGTCACCGCGATCGACCTCGACGTGTTCACCGGCAACGAGGACGGCCTGATCGGCATCCGGCTCGACCCGGACTTCGCCGACAACGGCTGGGTCTACCTCTACTACGCCCGCAACGACGGCGTCGCCCGCAACCTGCTGTCCCGGTTCACCGTCGTCGGCGACAGCATCGACCTGGCGAGCGAGAAGGTCGTGCTGCAGGTCGACACGCAACGCAACACCTGCTGCCACGCCGGCGGCACCATGGCCTTCGACAGCGACGGCAACCTGTACCTGGCCACCGGGGACAACACCAACCCGTTCGAGTCGAGCGCCTACACCCCGATCGACGAGCGGGCCGGCCGGCAGGACTACGACGCGCAGCGGACCTCCGGCAACACCAACGACCTGCGCGGCAAGGTGATCCGGATCCACCCGGAGGACGACGGGACGTACACCATCCCGGAGGGCAACCTGTTCGCACCGGGCACCGCGCAGACCCGCCCGGAGATCTTCGCGATGGGCTTCCGTAACCCGTTCCGGATGGGCATCGACCCGGCCACCGACACGCTCTACGTCGCCGACTACGGCCCGGACGCCAACTCGGACAACCCCAACCGGGGCCCGCGGGGTCTGGTCGAGTGGAACATCGTCGACACTCCCGGTAACTACGGCTGGCCGTACTGCACCGGGACGAACGAGGCGTACAACGACTACCAGTTCCCGTCCGGCCCGAGCGGCGCCAAGTTCGACTGCTCGGCCCCGGTGAACGACTCCCCCAACAACACCGGCCTGACCAACCTGCCGCCGGCGATCCCGGCCACCGTCGACTACGGCTACAGCGGCGACCCGCGCTACCCCGAAATCGGTGGCGGTGGCGCGCCGATGGGCGGCCCGGTCTACCGCTACGACGCCGATCTGGTCTCCGACCGCAAGTGGCCGGCCTACTACGACGGCAAGGCGCTGCTCGGTGAGTGGAACCAGTCGAAGATGTACACGATGCAGGTCAGTGCCGACGGCACCGAACTGATCGACATCAACCAGCTGCTGACCGGGATGAGCTTCATCCGGCCGATGGACTTCGAGTTCGGCCCGGACGGCGCGCTGTACATGATCGAATGGGGCAGCGGCTTCGGCGGCAACAACGACGACTCCGGGGTCTACCGGATCGACTACATCGCCGGGGCCCGCGCACCGATCGCCCAGGCCAGCGCCACCCCGACCTCCGGGCCGGCACCGCTGACCGTGCAGTTCTCCAGCGCCGGCTCCCGGGACCCCGACGGCGGGGACCTCACCTACGCGTGGACGTTCGGTGACGGTGCCACCTCGGACCAGGCCAACCCGAGCCACACGTACGCCGAGGCGGGCAGCTACACCGCACAGCTCACCGTGACCAACCCGAACGGGCGGACCGCGGTGGCCAACGTACCGGTGACGGTCGGCAACACCGCGCCGACGGTGGAAATCACCTTCCCGCCGGCCGGTGGCTTCTTCAACTGGGGCGACCAGGTCGAGTACACCATCACCGTCACCGACCCGGAGGACGGCGAGATCGACTGTGACCGGGTGCAGCTGCAGGTGCTGCTCGGCCACGACGAGCACGCCCACCCGCTGGACCAGCACACCGGCTGCTCCGGCGTGGTGCAGACCCAGCTCGCCGACGGTCACGGCGCCGAAGCGGACGTCTTCACCGTCTTCGAGGCCACCTACACCGACAACGGCGGCGTCGCCGGCGCCGGGCCGCTCACCGGCCGGGCGATCGAGCTGCTGCAGCCCAAGCGCAAGCAGGCCGAGTACTACACGGTCACCGGGCGGGTGGCGGACGCCACCGGCGGCGGCGACCCGGGCGTCCAGGTGGAAGCCTCCAGCGACCCGGCCGGCGGCGGCGACAACATCGGATTCATCGAGGACGGCGACTGGTGGTCGGTCGACCCGGCCAGCCTGACCGGCATCGACGAGATCCGGTTCCGGGTCGCCTCGGCGGCCAACGGCGGTCGGATCGAGGTCCGGGCCGACGCGGCCGACGGTCCGCTGGTGGCCACGGCCACCGTACCGGGCACCGGGGGCTGGCAGTCCTGGACCAACGTCACCGCACCGGTCACCGGCGCGCTGGACAGCGGAACGCTGTTCTTCGTCGCCCGGGACCCGGCCGGCGGCACCGGTTCGCTGTTCAACGTCAACTGGATGGACTTCATCGGCCGGGGCGTGACCGACAACGCGCCGCCGCAGGTCACCGTGACCGCGACCCCGACGTCCGGCACCGCGCCGGTCACCGTCGCGTTCACCGGTACGGCGACCGACGCCGAAGGCGACACCCCGTTGACGTACGCCTGGGACTTCGGTGACGGCGGCACCGCCGACACGCTGGAGGCCAGCCGCACGTACGCCGTACCGGGGACGTTCACCGCCGTGCTGACGGTGACCGACGCCCGGGGCGCGCAGTCCTCGGCGTACACCCAGATCCGGGTGGAGGCACCGAACACGTCCTGCTTCGGGGCGCGCTCGGACGACTTCCTCGGCGACGAGCTGGACCGCGACCGGTGGACGATTGTCCGGGAGAACCAGCTCTACTCGGTCTCCGACGGCGTACTGCGGCTGCCGACCGGCGTCGGTGACCTGTACGGCTCCCGCAACGACGCCACCAACCTGGTGCTGCAGCCGGTGCCGTCCGGTGCCTGGCAGGCCACCACCAAGGTCACCCTGCCGGTGACCGCCAACTACCAGCAGGCGGGTCTGCTGCTCTACGGCGACGACGCCAACTACGCGAAGGTGGATCTGCTCTACAACGGTTCCCGCCGGGTGGAGTTCATCCGGGAGACCGCCGGTACGCCGCGCAACGAGGGTGCCGACGCCACCGACGCACCCGCCGGTGACACCATCTACCTGCGGTTGACCAGCGACGGCACGAACGTCACGGCGGCCATGTCGGCCGACGGGCAGACGTTCACCCCGGTCGGTCGGTCGGCGGCGCTGGCCGGCATCGTCAACCCGCAGGTCGGGGTGTTCGCCCTCAACGGTGGCACCGAGGCGCCGGTGGTCGACGCCTTGTTCGACTGGTTCCAGTTCACGCCGGACGCGCCGGACGGGCCGGTCGAGGCCTCCGACGAGTTCGACGGCGACGCGCTGGACAAGTGCCGGTGGGACGCCATCGTTCGGGAGGACGCGGCCGCGTACCGGGTCGCCGACGGGGCGTTGACCATCGACGTGCCCAACGGGGACATCTACACCGGGGACAACACCGGGCCGACGAACTTCATCCTGCAGACCGCCCCCGAGGGCGACTGGACGATGGAGACGAAAGTCGACGGCAGCCTGCTGAACGAGCAGTACCAGCAGGGCGGTCTGCTCGTGTACGCCGACGACGACAACTACCTGAAGTTGGACTTCGTCACGGACAACTCGGCAGGCTCGGCGGTCAGCCGGCGGATCGAGTTCCGCAGTGAGATCGACGCCGTGGTCCAGAACCCGCAGCCGCAGGTCACCGGGTTGACCTCCGGGGTGTGGTACCTGCGGGTGTCCCGGGCTGGTGACGTCTTCACAGCCGAGTACTCGGCGGACGGCACCACCTGGACGGCGTTCGAGTCGCTGACCAGCACGGCGGTCGGGGCCAACCCGAAGATCGGGGTGTTCACCCTCAGCGGCAACCAGACGGCGTCGAAGCCGGTCTCGTTCGACTACTTCCGGTTGACCACCCCGTCGACGGAGGAGGACACCACCGCACCGGTGACCAGCGCGACCGTCACCGGGTCCGGCGAGCCGGTCGACGGCTGGTACCCGGGTGACGTCACGGTCACCCTGGCCGCCACCGACAACGACGGCGGCAGCGGGGTGGCGGGCACCGAGTACTCGCTCGACGACGAGACCGGCTGGACGACGTACACCGCGCCGGTGACGGTGACCGGCGACGGCGAGCACGAGCTGCGGTTCCGCTCCACCGACGCCGCCGGCAACGTCGAGGAGGCCGGGTCGGTCACGTTCAAGATCGACGGTACGGCGCCGGTCAGCTCTGCGGAGTTCGCCCCGGCGAACGACAACGGGTGGCACGACGGCACCATCCCGGTGGTGCTGGCGGCCACCGACGCCGGTTCCGGCGTGGCGCTGCTGGAGTGGTCGCTCGACGGTGGTGACTGGACGCCGTACACCGAGCCGGTGGCGATCAGTGGTGACGGCGAGCACGAGCTGCTGTACCGGGCCACCGACGCGGTCGGCAACGTCGAGGCGCTCAAGTCGGCCGTGGTCAAGATCGACGGCACGAAGCCGACGCTGCTGATCTCCGGCGTGGCCGACGGTCAGCTCTACGGCGACAGCCAGGACGTCCGGGTGTCGTGGCAGGCGGTCGACCCGACCTCCGGTATCGCGACCGTGGTCGGCACGCTCAACGGCCAGCCGTACGCCAACAACACGCTGCAGGCCATGTACGACCTGCCGCTGGGGATGCACGAGTTGACGGTGACGGCGACCGACAAGGCGGGCAACCGTACCGCCTCGACGGTCCGGTTCTTCGTGACCACGTCGTTCCGGGACATGCAGAGCCTGATCGACCGGTTCAAGGCGACCGGGCAGCTGTCCAACCTCGCGCACCGCAAGCTGTCCAACAAGCTGGACGCGGCGCGGCTGTCCGAGGCCGAAGGCAAGGACAAGCGGGCGGTGCAGCAGTTGACCGCCTTCAAGGCCCTCGCCACCGACCCGGCGTTGGTGACCGACACCGACGTGCGGGACACCATGGTCCGCGACGCGGACGCGATGATCGTGCGCCTCGGCGGCACGGCCAGCGCGGCCGGAGTGCAGGCCAACGGTGGTAAGCCGGTGACCGGTGCGGGTCGGCTCGCGGAAGACCCGACCCGGATCGATCCGGACCAGCAACTCTGATGGTGGTCGGCCCCGTCCCGCCTGCGTCCGTGGGTGGGGCGGGGCCGACCCTTTTTCCGTACGAGGAGTGATTATGCGGCTGATTCGTGGGCTCGCCGTGGTGCTGGTCGGCCTACTGCTGGTGATCCTGCCGGCGGCCGGCCCGGCGGCGGCGCAGACCGGGCAACTCGATCTGGACGTGGCCAGCGACGGTGCGCTGGGGGTGACCATCGAGGTCACCGATTCGGCGGGCAACCGGCCGGCGGAGGCGATCCGGCTGGTGTTGACCGCCACCGGTGCGGACGGCCAGACGGTCGGCCCGATGCAGGTGCAGCCGTCCGGTGAGGGGCAGGGGTTCTACTCCACCGGCCCGATTCTCCAGCCGGGCGACTGGCAGGTGACGGTCACCACGCCGACCCCGTACGCGGGCGAGGCGATCATCGACGTACGGGCCACGCCGGCCCAGTCACCGCCGCCACCGCCGGCAGCTGCGGCGTCGGATGCCGAGGGGGTCGCGTCCGCCGACGGATGGGCGTGGCTGATCCGCGTCGCGGTCGCGATGCTGGTGCTCGCCATCCTGGTGGTGCTGGTGGTCGGGCTGGTGACGCTACGGGCCCGGCGTAACGCCTTCCGGAACAACTGAGGCCACGCCCGGTAAACGTTGGGACCGGACCCCGGTGCCTGCCCTCCGTCGCGGCACCGGTGTCCTTTTGTGGCCGATTCGCACCGATACCCTACATAGTAGAGTCGATCGTCCAGACGGGACGACGACTGATGCAACTGGAGGAACGGTGCGCGAACCGACCGAGCGGTACCAGAACGCGATCATGGACAGTGCACGGTGGCAGGGGTTTCCCTTTCGCCCGGGTGACATCGTCATCTCGACACCCGCCAAGTGCGGCACCACGTGGACCCAGACGATCTGCGCGTTGTTGATCTTCCAGACGCCGGAGCTGCCCGGCCGGCTGGACGACATCACCATCTGGCCCGACATGAAGACCCGCAGCCAGGCCGACGTGTTCGCGTTCTACGAGGCGCAGCAGCACCGACGCATCATCAAGACCCACACCCCGTTCGACGGACTGCCGATCCACGACGAGGTCAACTACATCGCCGTCGGCCGGGATCCGCGTGACGTCGCGCTGTCCTGGGACGCGCACTTCCAGAACACCGACTACGACGTGGTCCTGGCGCTACGCGACGCGGCGGTCGGCAACGACGACCTGACCGGCGAGCTCACCGACGACGCGCCACCGCAGCTGGAATCCGAGTACGATCGGTTCTGGGCCTGGATGGAACACCCCGACGTGCAGATCGGCCTGCCGTCGATGCTGCACCACATGTCGGGTTTCTGGGCGGAGCGTGACCGGTCAAACGTCCTGCTCCTGCACTACGACGAGCTGAAGTCCGACCTTGAGGGCCAGATGCGGGCGATCGCCGAACAGCTCGACATCGAGGTGCCCGAACAGCGCTGGCCGGAGCTGGTGCAGGCGGCCACCTTCGATTCCATGCGCAGCCGCGCCAAGGAATTCGCCCCCGTCCTGGCGATGTGGCGGGACCCGAAGCAGTTCTTCAACCGGGGCGCCACCGGCCAGTGGCGTGACCTGCTCGACGACGGCGACCTGCGGCGCTACGAGGAGCAGGTCGCCAAGCTCGCCGTACCGGAGCTGGTTGACTGGCTGCACCGCGGCCCGATCACCGTCTGATCGGGTGCGCGGTCGAGTTGGTCGGCCGCGCGGCCCGATCACCGGACAGGCCGAGCTGATTCCGCAGCCGGATCAGGCCGGGTCAGTCGTATCGGTCCTCTGGGTGGCCAGTGCGTCAGACGAGCCGTCGGCGGTCGCCGACGGCTCGTCTGACCGTATGGCGGTGGGTTGTGGCGTCAGCTGCCGGCGCTCTCGTGGACGGTGGGGAAGGTGAGGTCCTTCCAGCTGTCCGGTGTCTCCGAGATCATTCCGATTTCCTCCATGAAACCGGCGATGTCCTGAAGACCGTGCGGCTCGGTGGTGTAGGTGATCGCCGGGTTGGTGAGGTACTTCTCGAAGCTCTCAGGTGTGGTCTTGCCACCGGAGTTCGCCGAGAGCTCAGCCGCCGCCGCCGCCGGGTCGTCCGCGAGCGCGGCGATCTGCTCTTCCAGGATCGAGTAGAGCCGGGTCGAGAACTCGGTGTTCTGCTCGTAGTACTCGTTCATCATGAATACACCGTTGAACATGATCGGCCCGAAGAGGTCGCTGCTCTTCAGCACGACACGCATGCCCTGATCCTGCTCGTCGAACTGGAACGGCGGTGAGGTCAGGTGCGCGGCGATCTGTCCGCTCACCAGGTTCTGCAAGCCATCCGGATGGGACATGGGCACGATGTTCGTGTCGAGCGCTTCGGCGTCGCCGAGCTGGTCTTGGGCTCCCTTTCGAAGGACCAACGCCTGAATCGACGTCAGCGAGGGCATCGCAATCTTGTCGGAGGACGTGAAATCACTGAGCGACGTGAGCCGTTCGTCCTTGGCCATCAGCCAAAGTTCCGCGTCGTTGAGCGAGGCCAGGTACCGCCAGTCGACCCCCTTGTCCCGGGCCAGGATCATCTGTGCCGCGCTTCCGGCGCCGACCTGGATGTCGCCTGAAATCATGCCGTCCTGCACTGCCGCGCTCGACGATAGCTCCGTCCACTCGAAGGTCGTGTTGGGAAACTCCTTCTCCAGGGTGCCGTTCTGCTTGAGTAGAATGAGCGGAGCGTATGACAGGCCCGGCTGGTACGCAATCGTCACCTTGGCCGGCATACCGTCGCCGGCCTGCACGTCGGCGTCGTTGGAACCGCATGCGGCCGAGGTCGACAAAAGTGCGGCCAGAGCGGTCGCGGCAACATATCGGGATCGCCGAGCGGCTCGAGAACTAGCTGAAATCATAGGGTGATCCCCACCTTGTCTGCTGATATTGGACGGAGGGTCGGGCGGACAGTGTGTTCCACCTACAGTGGTGGCGGGAACCGGATTCCGACAGGTTGGCGGACCGGCTATGTCTTCATTCCCCATCGAACGACAGTGCGCCGCTCGATCAGAATGAAGACCATGTCGATCAGTAGGCCGATGACCGCGATCGTCACCAGGCCGGCGAAGACGTCGGGGATGTCAAGGTAGTAGCGGCTGTTGTTGATGAAGTAGCCGAGGCCACCCCCGCCTCCTGCGACGCCGAACACGAGTTCGGAGGCGACGATGGTGCGCCAGCCGAAGGCCCAGGCAGTCTTGACTCCCGAGATCGTGTGTGGCAGGGCGGCCGGGAAGAGTACCTCGGAGATCATGCGCCAGCGCTTGAGCCCGATGTTGCGGCCGACCGCTATGATCGTCCGGTTCGCCGTCCGGAAGCCGGTGTTGACATTGATTGCGATCGGCCAGATCACCGCGTTGGCGACCACGAACACCAGAGCCGTCTCACTGAGCCCGAACCACAGGATCGCCAGCGGCAGCACGGCGATCGACGGCAGTGGGTTCAGCATCGAGGAGAAGACGACGAGTACGTCCTCACCGAAGCGCGTCCACACCGCGAGCGTGGTCAGCACGACGGCGATGAGGCTGCCGAACAGCATGCCGAGCAACAGGACCCGCATGGTGGTGCCGGTCGATCGCAGCAGTTCACCGTTCTGGAAACCCGCGACCAGGGCCCGACCCACGTCTGCGGGTGAGGAGAACAGCAGAGGGTTGACGCCCGATATCGTGACGTAGAGCTGCCACCCGGTCAGCAGCAGGACGACGACGAGAACCCGGCGCAGCCACACCGGCATCGCCCCCCACCGCCAGTCCCTGACACTGCGCGGTGGGGCGGCGTCGGCCGACGGCGCGGCCGGGACGTCCCCCTCGGTACGGGTGATGGTCGATTGTTCAGTCGGTGAACTCAGCGACATCCTCGTCAGCCCCCTTCCCGTCCCGGTGCAGCAGGCTGCCCAGATGTGTCCGTACGCTGCGGTACTCCTCTGAACCCACCACCTTGGCTTCGTCGGTGATCTGGACGGTCTCACGGACCACCGAAGGCGGGTCGGTCAGAACGACGACCCGGTCACCGAGAACAATTGCCTCCTCGATGCTGTGGGTGACGAACAGGATGGTGACCCCGGTTCGTTTCGCGATGGCGTTGAGCTCCGCCTGCAGGCGGGCCCGGGTGAGCGCGTCCAGAGCCCCGAACGGCTCGTCCATCAGCAGCATGACCGGCTCCAGCGCGAAGGCGCGCGCGATCGCCACCCGCTGCTTCATTCCGCCCGAGAGCTGGTGGGGGTGGCGGTCGAGGGCTCGACTCAGCCCCATCATCTCGAGGTAGCGGCGCGCCTGCTGGTCCGCGTCGGACCTCTTACGACCGTTGCGACGCAACGGGTATGCGACGTTGTCGAGTACGTCACGCCAGGGGAACAGCTGGTCGAACTCCTGGAAGACGACCGCCCGGTCCGGCCCGGGGGCGAGTGTGCGTCGACCGGCCACGGTGATCGTGCCGTCAGCGAGTTCGAGGAACCCCGCGATGGTCTTGAGAAGGGTCGACTTTCCGCATCCGGACGGGCCGATCAACATGATCGTCTCGCCAGCGGTGACGTCGAAGCTCACGTCTGCCACAGCTCGGGCGAACGTGCCGTTGACCCAGTAGCCGATCGAGGCGTGGGACACGCTGAGCAGCGTGTCGGGCCGTTCGTCGGAGGGCGGGACGGCTCGTTCCGGGTCGGCGCGCAGCGGGGACGGATGGACCATACAGGACTCCCTTGGACTCGTCGGCTAGGCGACTGGCTCTGGTTGGTGGCCGTGGTGGTGGGAACGGTCGGGACCGTTCGTCGGCGCGCTGACACGCCAGTCGGGGGTCGGCGGCGATCCAGTTCTCGGACGGGCGCGGACGCGCCGGCCTGTTTCTCCTGGTCGGCCGGTGGTGGGGATCTGGGCACGTGATTCCTCCAGAGCTGACTGTGTCCTGCAGCACAACAGTTAACTCGGCCGACATAGTGACGTCCAAGACGCTGCATCGATCTCATTCATAGGCACGACCTATCGAGGAGCCCTCAGCGATCGCGCGCGCGAAACTGCGAATCAAACGCCCAAAGCGCCCATAGCAGACAGAAGCGCGGATGGGCCGCGGCCATTGACGGACCGGTAGTTTCGGCGCGGCCACCCGCCGGTTCCCGCCGAAACCGTACGGCTCGTGGCGGCGCGGACGTGGCTGCGGCGTTCGATCGACCGTCGGCCGCTACCCTCGGTCGACACTCCCACTCGTAGCCAGCGCCTATCTAACGAATCCCGAACGGGGTCTGGACCTATCGGCCGCCACCTGGTTGCATATCGCCAGGTCAGGCCGATCTGATCATGAGAATCAGCGAAGGGTGCGCGCGCATGACAGATTGCAGCCTGAGAAGGGCGGCACCGACCGGGAGGCATTCTCAGCTGCCCCAGACCCGTACCGGCAGCCGGTGCTGACGCGCGATGGACGCCCGCCAGCTCCGATACTTCCTCGCAGTCGTCGACGCTGAAGGCTTCGGCAAGGCAGCCGAGAAGCTCTACATCGCGCAACCGTCACTGTCACAGGCCATCGCCGGACTGGAGCGCGAGCTGGGCGTCGCGCTGTTCCACCGGGTCGGACGCGGCGTGGTGCTCAGTGACGCCGGCAAGCAGCTGATCGGTCCGGCCCGGCAGGTCATCCGCGACCTGGCGACCGCACAGGCCACCATCGACGCCATCAAGGGGGTGGCCCGAGGCCGGGTTGAGGTCACCTCGATGCCGTCCGCCGGCATCGAGCCCCTGGCACCGATCATGCAGCGGTTCGCCGCCGCTCACCCCGACGTCACTGTCAGCGTCAACGCCGCCTTCGTACCGGACGAGGTGATCGACGCGGTGCGTACCGGTGCCGTCGAGATCGGCCTGCTCGGCGCGCCCGACATCGTCCGGGTCGCCGAGCTCGACGTCGTGCCCCTGGAGAACCAGCCTTTGATGCTGTTCACCGCTCCCGGTGGCCCTTTCCATGGCCGCGACCACGTCACCGCCGACGATTTCGACGGACACCGGCTCATCGCCTCCCAGCCCGGTTCCCTCATGCGACAGCTCGTCGATCACATCCTGGCGCAGGGAAGTCAGGCCCGGCTCGTCGCCGAGGTCGCCCACCGGACGTCCATCCTTCCCCTCGTCCTCGCCGGGGTGGCCGATGCGATCCTGCCCGCCGCGTGGAAGGATCTCGCGATCAGGGCCGGGGCGGACGTGCTGCCGATCCGCCCCACGGCGTACCTGCGGATCGTCCTGGTCAGTCGCCGCACCCAGCTGACGCCCGCCGCGCGGGCATTCATCGACATCGCCCGGAGGTACCGCGACGAGCGGCTCGACCAGCCGGCGGCCTGACCGACCAGGCCGACGTGTGCGGCCCGTCGACGCCCGCACCGACGCGCTGAACAGCGCGGTGCCCGGCCCGGCCGCCATGCCCGCACGCCAGGTGACGGATCATCCAGCCGATCTCATAGGCCGCACCTATGAGAGGGGTAGATCGTGCGTGTTGGACGCCGCACCCGGGTCCACCCAAGGTTGGTGAGGCTTCCGGTCCACCCGGCAGCCCTGTCCACCAGCAGCGGGAGGCCGACATGCCCACCACCAGGACGACGTGTCTCGTGGCACCGGACAAGTTCAAGGGGTCACTCGACGCGACGAACGTCGCTCTGGCGCTGCGTGCCGGGCTACGGGCCGTCCGACCCGGCGTCCAGGTCGAGTGCCGTCCGATGGCCGATGGCGGCGACGGCACCGTCGCGCTCCTGTCAGATGTCGGCTTCGACCTGGTTCCGGTGGAGGTCGACGGGCCGACCGGCCAGACCGTACGAACGAGTTACGCGGTCCGCGGCGAGGTGGCGGTCGTCGAGCTCGCCGACGCGTGCGGGCTCAGCCAGCTACCCGACGGCGTTCCCGCCCCCTTGGACGCCTCGTCGTACGGACTCGGGCAGGTCATCGTCGCAGCGGTCCGCAGCGGCTGCCGTCACCTCGTCATCGGCCTGGGTGGCAGCGCCAGCACCGATGGCGGAGCCGGCCTGCTGCAGGCGCTGGGCGCCCGGGTGCTCGACCGCGATCAGCAGAACATTCCGCGCGGCGGTCGCCGGCTCGCCGAGGTAGCCTCCGTCGATCTGAATCCCGCGCACGACCTGTTGCGTGGTGTCTCAGTGACGGTGGCCGCCGACGTTGACAATCCCCTGCTTGGTAGCCGAGGCGCGGCCGCCACGTACGGACCGCAGAAGGGTGCCGACCCCGCGCAGGTCAACCTGCTTGAGCAGGCTCTGAGCCGGTTCGCCACAGCAGTCGGACAGGCAGCCGGTGCGGGGCTGGCCGCAGCGCCCGGGGCTGGGGCCGCCGGCGGCGTCGGATTCGCCGCCCTGGCACTCGGTGCGACCATTCGCCGGGGTATCGAGGTCTTCCTGGACCTGACCGACTTCGCCACGGCCCTGACCAGCGCCCGTCTGGTGATTACCGGAGAGGGGCGCCTCGATCAGCAGAGCCTGGCCGGGAAGACTCCGGTGGGGGTTGCGGCAGCGGCGCACGCCGCAGGTGTGCCGGTCGTCGCGGTGGCCGGCCAGTCGACGCTCGATGCGGCCGACCTCGCTGCCGCCGGCTTTGCTGGCGCTTACCCGCTCACCAGTATCGACCCCGACCTCGACCGATGCCAGTCGGATGCCGCTGAGCTGCTCACCGAGATCGGACGACGGATAGCCCTGGACCATCTCACCGGTTGACGCTGAAGCCGGTGCCGGCTCGACGCACGTCGGGCCAGGTGACGCACGTCGCCACGACCCATAGGGCCGCGCTATCGCGTCGAGAGGACACCGGTCTTGGACGTGGCGACGATCACATTGGTTGAGTGAGTCGATCTCAGCTCCGACCCGCACCCCGTCCCCGCACCCCGTCCCTACTCCATGCCTGCACCCCGTCCCTACTCCATGCCTGCACCCCGTCCCTACTCCATGCCTGCACCAGGCAATGAGAGGAATCCGATGAAACGAAGGTTGTTCCTCGCCTCGGCCACCGCGCTGTCGGGCGCCGCCGTCGGCTCGGCAATCGTCACTGAACCGGCACTGGCGACCAAGCTCGGCACCGGCTGGAGCCCGTCCAAGGGCGGCGGTAGGCGCCTCTCGGACGCCGGCATCGCTGCCCGGCTGCGGCTCTTCGGCCCGGAGAACGTCGACCCTCAGACCGGTGCCCTGCCCGAGGAGCGCGTGGTCGCATCGTGGCTGTCCAACTCGTCGTTCGCCGTCGCGGTCGGCGGCCGCCTGCTGTACCTCGACACGTTCATCAGCCGGCTGGAGGTGGAGCGTGGCCGTACTCCGCTGGTGATCGCCGACCTCGTCGATGCCCGGCCTGACGCTGTTCTGCTCGGCCACGGGCACGGCGACCATGCCGACAACGCGGCCTACATCGCGGCCATGACCGGTGCAACCATCTACGCCTCGGAGGAAACCTGCGCCGTGCTGGCCGCCGACTTTGCTCGGCTGAAGGCTGACCCGCTGGTCAACACCGATCCGCAGACCCGGATCCCCTCTGACGCCGTCCTGCGGACCGTGCCGGTCACCAGCGCCGACTCCGTTCCCGGTACCGAGATGGTCCGGCTCGACGTACTCGAACCCTTCGCTCAGGTGGTGGCCTTCCGGCACCTGCACTCGGTCGCGGTGCCGCAGGACCCGGAGTACCCGCCGCCGCGTACCGAGATTCTCGTCGACCCGCGCGACTCGGCCCTCTTTCCGTCGGGGACTTCGCTGACCCCGGGGTCCAACCCGCAGCCCGGGCAGATGAACCTGCGCACCGGCGGCGGCTCCGGCGGCACCGTGAGTATCTACTTCCACATCACCTTGCGGCACGGCAGCAACTTCAGCTTCGGGTGGCAGAACACCGCAGGCGCGCTGAAGGAGGGCATCGGCAACGGCTGGCCCGGCACCCCCGAGGATGGCGAGCGCATCCGGGGCCGCCTCGCGTCGCTGCCCCAGACCGACCTGCATCTGGCAACGGCATCGACCGCCAACTACACCAACAACGGTCTGCGCGACCTCATCCACTACCAGTCGATCGTCCGTCCCCGCATCTACGTGCCGAACCACCTGACGTCGGGCACCCGGACTCGGGAGGGCTGCTCCCTGGCGGTGTACGCCGGCTACCTCGAGCAGATGAACCTCATGGGTGTGCCGGATGCCGACCGGCCGCACGTGCGGTGGGTCATCGACCCCGTGGACTACCTGCAGCCGCTCTCCTTCGACACCGACGACGACACGTGGCGCGATCGGAGCAAGAAGGACAGGATCAAGGCCCTCGACCGGATCAAGTTGGGGCGGCCCCGCACCGTCAAGGCCTTCGCCGGTACGCAGCGCATGACGGCCGAGCACACCCACAGCTGCGAGGCGTAGTGCAGCAGGAATCATAGGCTGGACCAATGCATCCGATCGGATAGCGGTGTTGGACGCCTATCGAGCATCCGGGTTCACTGATTTGTGCCTACCATCTACCACGAGGCCGGAGTTGCCATGAGCAATCAGCACCACTTCCGTATCGCCGTCATTCCCGCCGACGGCGTCGGTCGGGAGGTAGTCGCCGCTGGACGGGACGTACTTGACGCACTGGAAGGGCGCTCCGGTGGTCGTTTCGGATTCCAGTGGGCGGAGTTCCCGTGGGGTTCGGACTACTATGCCGAGCACGGGATCATGATGCCTGAGGACGGTCTGGACACGTTGCGCGACTTCGACGCCATCTATTTCGGTGCCGTTGGGTGGCCCACGGTACCTGACCACATCAGCCTGTGGGGTCTTCGCCTGCGCATCTGTCAGGGATTCGACCATTGGGCGAACGTCCGGCCGGTGACTTTCCTGCCAGGCGTCACCAGTCCACTACGGAAGGCTGACACCGTAGAGCTCGACTGGGTCGTCGTCCGAGAGAACACCGAAGGCGAATACGCCGGCCTCGGCGGACGCAACCTCTCCGCCCGCGGTGCGGGCGGAGAGGTTGCCGTCCAGTCCGCCCTGTTCACCGAGGTCGGCTGCGAACGGATCATGCGGTTCGCGTTCGACCTCGCTCGCACCAGGACCCGCAAGAAGGTGGCCAGCGTCACCAAGAGTAACGCCCAGCAGTACGGTATGGTCCTCTGGGACGACACGTTCCGGCGGGTCGCCGCAGACTATCAGGACGTCGAAACGGAAAGCGTCCTTGTGGACGCGATGGCGGCCAAGTTCGTCCTACACCCGGAGGATCTCTCGGTCGTCGTCGCGTCCAATCTCAACGCGGACATCCTTTCCGACCTCGGCAGCGCTCTCGCGGGTAGCCTCGGCCTCGCCCCGAGTGCGAATCTCAATCCGGAACGGCGGTACCCGAGCATGTTCGAGCCGGTTCACGGGTCCGCGCCCGACATCGCCGGGATGGGAATCTGCAATCCCATCGGCGCCATTGGCAGCGCAGCGATGATGCTGACCCATCTCGGCCTGCCCGACGAGGCCAGGAAGATAAACGCCGCGATCGAGGCGACCACGGCACAAGGGCTGCTGACGCGGGATATCGGCGGCAGCGCCAGCACCAAGGCTGTCACCGAAGCCATCATCAAGAACCTACCAGATTGACCACTGGGCACCCAGGTCCGGCTTGACTTCCTCCCCTCCCCAAGGGACGGGATTCCCTGGGTCGCCCCAGGAAGTTCCTGCTTCGCCGACGACCGCCCGTCCGAGAGGAGGACTCCCCGTGAGGTCTTACACCGCCTCCACAGGCAATCACGGAGAGCCCCTCCGCGAGGATGTTGCGGGCCGCGTCGATGTCCCGGTCGTGGGCCTGCCCGCACCGGCAGGTCCACGACCGCACCTGCAACGGCATCCGCTCGGCCAGTGCGCGGCAGCCCGAACACAGCCGGGTCGACGGGAACCAGCGGTCCACGACCACCAGATCCCGGCCGTAGTGAGGTCGGTCCGGAGCGCTTGTCGGTGTCGCCACCAGTAGGTTTCCCCGAACCGCCACCCGAACCCGCCGTGCGCCTCACAACGCAACGGGCTCTCCACAAGCCCCATCAGGTCACCTCGTTGTTCTCACCAGGCGGATGGCCAGGAGCTGGGGATCTACGCCCCGCGATGGACCTCACCGGCGATGCCCGACGGCCACCGCCACCGCGACAATGACCCGATGAGCCTGGATGTCCGCGCCGACGACGGCTGCCGACTGTGGGTGGAGCAGTCCGGCGACGGTCCGCCGCTGGTGCTCTGTCACGGTGGTCCGGGTATGTGGGACTACTTCGAACCGCTCGCCCGGCTTCTCAACGAGCATCTCCGCGTCATCCGGTGGGATCAGCGCGGCTGTGGGCGATCGCAGCGGCGCGGGCCGTACAGCGTCGCCCGCTTCGTCGCCGACCTCGACGCGGTACGCGACCAGCTGGCCGGACCGCGCATGGCCCTGCCCGGTCACTCGTGGGGTGCCCACCTGGCGTTGCGGTACGCCATCGACCACCCCGAGCGGGTCGGTCAGCTGATCTACGTCTGCGGGACCGGCATCGACGCTGAACGCAGATGGCATCCGCACTATGGGCGGAAGCTGCGGCTACGGCTCGGGGATCGTCTGGCCCGGTGGGAGACCCTCGACTCCCGCGCCCGCACGACGTCAAGGTCCTCGACCACGATGAGGACGTTGTCCATCCGCTGAATCGCCACGCCAGCCTCCTTGACGCCCCATTTGGACGGTGTGGGGTCCACCTGAGGGTATCCGCAGGCGGGCCAGAAGACCGGCGACCCGTTCCGGTCCCTGGCGGAAGCCTCAGGCCGACCCGGCGATGATCTCGTCGGCGACCCGGTGGGCGACGTCGGCCGGGTAGGGCGGCGACAGTCCGAGGACGAGGTGCCGGAAGCCGGCATCGATCGCTTCGCTGATCGCGGCCCGGGTGAGCTTGGGCTGGTCGTAGGAGACCGGCAGGTGGATGGAGCGGGTGATGGCCGCCGGGTCCCGGCCGATCTGGGCGCAGTAGCGGTCCAGCAGCGCGCTGCGGCTGGACCGCGTCGGCGATGTCGCCGCCGGGGATGTTCCACAGGTCGGCGTGCTCGGCGACCACCCGCAGCACGGCCGCCGACCGCCCCCCGATCACAATCGGCGGGTACGGGCGCTGCACCGGCTTCGGATTGCCGAATGCTCCGACGAGTTGGTGGTGGGTGCCGTGGAAGTCGAACGGCTCGGCCTCGGTCCACAGCCGCCGGATGATGGTGCACGCCTCGGCGAGGCTGTCCACGGAGTGGCCGAAGTCGTGGAACGGCAGGCCGTGGGCGTCGTACTCGCGGCGGGCCAGCGGGTAACTGGGCCGCGAACCGGCACCGATACCGAAGTCGAGCCGCCCGCCGGAAACGACGTCGACGGTCGCGGCGATCTTGGCCAGCATCGCCGGTGGTCGGAAACGGTTGCTGGTCACCAGCAGGCCCAGGCGCAGCCGCCGGGTCTGCGCGGCGAGTGCCGCGAGCAGCGTCCACCCTTCGTACGTCGGCCCGTTCGGATCGCCGCCGAGCGGCATGAGGTGGTCGTAGAGCCAGGCGTGCTCGATCGCCGGGATCGTGTCCGCGTCGCGCCAGACCCGCAGCACGTCGTGGTAGTCGACCTGGGACGGGGCGGTCATGATCCCGAAGCTGGGTCGGGTAGTCGGTGACATCGGATCCCTCCGGTACGGCGGGTCAGCGGCGACGCAGCGCCGGGTCGAGCAGGGCTGGCGGGGTGTCGTGCTTCTCCTGCGGGGCGAGGTCGACGCCGGGAGCGACGATCGTGTCGATGGCGTCGAGCACGTCGGCGGTCAGTACGGTGTCGGCGGCGGCCAGCTGGGAACGCAGGTGGTCGGCGGTGCGCGGGCCGATGATCGCGCTGGTCACCCCGGGGTGCGCGGTGACGAAGCCGAGCGCCAGCTGGATCAGCGTCACGCCGGCGTCGTCGGCGACGGTGGCGAGTTTCTCGACCGCGTCGAGCTTGGCCTGGTTGGCGGGGACGGTCAGGTCGAACATCTGCGGCCGAAAACCGGACCGGTTGGTGCTGATCTCCCGGTCGGCCCGGATCGCGCCGGAGAGCCAGCCCGAGGCGAGCGGGCTCCAGGCCAGCACCCCCATGCCGTACTCCTGGATGGCCGGCAGGACGTGGGCCTCGATGCCGCGTTGCAGGATCGAGTACGGCGGCTGCTCGGTCACGTACCGGCTGGTCTTGTTTTCCCGGGCCGCCCACTGGGCCTGGACGATCCGGTAGGCCGGGAAGGTCGACGAGCCGAAGTAGCGGATCTTGCCGGCCCGCTGCAGGTCGGTCAGCGCGGACAGGGTCTCCTCGTCGCTGGTCGTCGGGTCCCAGCGGTGCACCTGGTAGAGGTCGACGTGGTCGACGCCGAGCCGGCGCAGGCTGTCGTCCAGGGCGGTGACCAGCCAGCGGCGGGAGCCGCCCTGGTGGTTGCGCTCGTCGCTCATCGGCATGTTGGCCTTGGTGGCCAGCACGATGTCGTCGCGGCGGCCGGCGATGGCCTTGCCGACCATCTGCTCCGACTCGCCCTGGCCGTACCAGTCGGCGGTGTCGATCAGGTTGATCCCGGCGTCGAGGGCGGCGTCGATGATGGCGGTGGCTTCCTGCTGGTCGGTACGGCCGGCGGTGCTGAAGTTCATCGCGCCGAGCACGAGGGTGCTGACCTGGACGCCGGTACGGCCGAGAGTGCGGTACTGCACGGTGGTTTCTCCCTTGAACAGGGTCGACTGGTCTGGCACGCTGGAGCCGTAAGCGGATCAGCGTTCCGCTAAGAACGATACGGAACAGTGTTCCGTTTGCCAAGTCGGATGACGGAGGTGACCACGCGTGGTCGACAGCGACGAAGGCGACGGCAACGGTTCAGCGCCCCCGATCCCGCCGCGCAAGCAGCGGGCCGACGCCCGGCGCAACGAGCAGACACTGCTCAGCGCCGCCGCGGCGGCGTTCGTCGCATCCGGCGTCGACGTGCCGGTACGCGACATCGCCGCCCGGGCCGGGGTCGGCGTCGGCACCATCTACCGCCACTTCCCCACCCGCGCCGACCTGATCGTCGCCGTCTTCCGCCACCAGGTCGACGCCTGCGCCGAAGCCGCCCCGGCCCTGCTCACCGACAGTGACAGTCCACACGCCGCGCTGGCCCGATGGATCGAACTGTTCGTCGACTTCCTGGTCACCAAGCACGGCCTCGCCGGGGCGCTGCACTCCGACGCCGCCACCTACCAGACCCTGCACGACTCCTTCACCGGCCGGCTCGTCCCCGCCTGCGCCCAACTGCTCGACGCCGCCGAAGCCGCTGGCGAGATCCGCCCGGACGTCGACGCCTACCAGCTGCTGCGCGGCGTCGGCAACCTCTGCATCGGCGACGACACCGACCCCCGCTACGACGCCCGCCGCCTGGTCCGCCTGCTCATCGCCGGCCTGCGCCGCAGCGACACCTGACACCGTCGACGCAGGCGTCAGCTCCAACCGTCGACGCAGGCGTCAGCTCCAACCGTCGACGCAGGCGTCAGCTCCAGCAGTCAACGCAGGCGAAAGACCGGTCCGCGCGGGGTGAAGGGCAGCCGGGCAGCGTCCGGGACGAGAAAAGCATGCTCCCGGCGGATACGCACCACGTCGCAGTACCCGTCGGTGATGACCAGGATCGGTGCGTCGGCCGGAAAGTCGGTGGCGGACTCCAGCAGCCGGACACCGGGCTGCAGTACCGTGCCGCCCCTGCCCCGCACCCGTACCCGGCCGACGATCTGCTCCACCGGCAGATAGCCGGCGTCGTACGGGTGGGCGTCGCAGAACACCACCCGGGCGGCCGGCACGTCCCGGGCGGTGGCGTACGAGACGATGGCGCCGAGCGCCTTGCCGAGCAGTTCGTGACTCATCGAGCCGGAGGTGTCCAGCACCACACCGAAGGTGCACCGGGACACCGACTCGTCCGGCCACCGCCAGCCCGGTCGCGGAATACCCGGGGTGCTGGCCTGTCGCCGCGACGGGCGGGCGTAGGAGCGGACCCGTCGCGGCGACGGGACGTACTCGTCGAACCAATGGGCCAGCCGGGCGTCCCACGGCAGCGGCGGCTGCTGCAGGACCCGAATCTCGGCGACCAGCCCGGCCGGCAGATGACCCCGGCCCTCCCGCTGGTGGTAGGCGTAGCCGTCGAGCAGCGCCCGCCGGTAGAAGTCGTCCAGGTCGACGCCGTGGCCAGGACGGCCCGCATACGGCAACGGTTCGCCGAGTACGTCACCGAGCCCGGTGCCGCGCAGGGTGGCCAGCTTGCGCAGCCGGCGCAGGTCCTTGGCGATCTGGTCGTAGACCGCCTCGGCGGACAGGCCGGCCAACTGCGGGTCGTGCAGCAGTCCGTCCGGCGGCTCGCCCACGCCCATCTCGATCGGCCAGCCGTTGATGACGTAGTCGGCGGCCACGTTCCACAGGTATGGGTCACGCCCGCCGACCCGGTCACCGTGACGCAGCGCCGCGTGCAGCATCTCGTGGGCCAACACGAACCGCCACTGCGTGCTCGACAACTCCCGCAGCGGGTTGAGGTAGATCTCCCCGGCGGACGGCGACACCGCTGCGATCGTGATGTGCCAGCTGCGGGCCAGGTCGGCGTCGGCGACCAGGGTGAACCGCGACGCCAGCGCACCGAGCAGCGGGTACGACGACAGGAACCAGCTCATCGCCAGCTGCCACGGCTGCCGGCGGGCGGCCGGGTCGGTCAGTGAACGGCGTGCCCCGCCGGCCACGTCGACCGCGGCCATCGCGGCTGCGGACAGGCCGACCGCGAACTGAGCCGGCCAGTCCCAGCCGACCGCCCTCATCCCGACCGGCGACGCGGCCAGGTCCGAAGCGTTGCCGCCGGTGCCACAGCCGACATACTCGGCCGGTACGCCGGCCTGCCGCCACTGCCGCAGCAGCACCTGCTCGTCGGTGCTGGGCAACTCGGCCGGCAGCAGCAGCGGCTCGGTCCCGAGTTTGACCGCCCGCTGGAACCGGGTGACCGCCAGACAGGCCACATCGGCGTACGCCGGGTCGGTGGCGTAGCGGCCGGCGCTGAGATGGCCGAAGCCCAGGTGCAGCAGGCAGTGCGCCAAGACCCACAACCACTGTTCCTCGTCGAACCGGTGCGCCTTGCTGGCCCGGATCTGGCCACGCGCGTCGACCACGGCGATCGCCTTGGCCGCCGTCAGCTGGCCGTCGTCGACCAGCGCCGCCTGCCGGGGCACCCCAGACGAACACCGGCCGGACCACCGCCACATGCAGCAGCAGGTCCGGCAGTTCGGCTGGGGTCACGGCGGTCGCGGAATGCACGCCGTCCATCCTGCCGGGCGGCGGTGCCGCCGTTCATCCCGATTTCGGGTCAGCTGGGCGAGTGGCTCAGCAACGAAGCGGAGGCTGCGCCGTCAGGTTGGGGCGCTCCCTCGGAGGTACGCGGTCGGCGTGAAGCCGAGCACCGTACGGAACTCGTTGGCCAGGTGGGCCTGATCGGCGTACCCCAGTTGGGCTGCCAGCCCCGCCAGGTCGGTGCCCGGGTCGGTCCGCAGCAGGTGCGCCGCCTCCTGCAACCGACGCCGGCGGATCATCGTCAGCGGCGGCAGGCCGACATGGCGGCGGGCCAGCCGCTGCACCGTACGGGTCGACACGTGCAGCCGGTCGGCGATGTCCTCGACCCGCAGGACCTGCGGGTCGCTGTCGACCAGTTCGGCCAGCGTGTTGGCGGCCAGGCCGTCCGGGTCAGGCGGGTCGACGGTCACGGCGAGCCAGTCCGCGAAGGCCGCCACGGCGGCGGCGGGCCGCTGCGCGGGGTCGACCGGCGCGGTCATCGCCGCGACCACCGGTGACCGCAGCTCGGGCAGGTCCAGCGGGAGCGAGGCGTCCCGCAGCGCCGCCGGGTCCGCGGTGAAGTGCGGCACCGCCGCCGGACGCAGCAGCGCGCCGACCGCCCAGCCGGTGCCGGTCAGGTCGCGGTACGACAGGCGCGTCGTCGGGCCGGCCAGCTCCACGCCGTCCGGGCCGACCACCAGGTTGCAGGCCGGGAAGGCGATGATCTGCTGCCGGGAGACCCGGCCCGGCGCGATCCGCCACTGCGGGATCCAGAACCAGCGGACCAGAGCCGCCACCGGCTCCGGCGGCGGCAGCCGGACGAAGGTCGGCAGCCGGGCCGGGTAGAGGATGCCGCGCTGCGCCGGGTCCACGGCAGCCAGGCTACGGCCTGCGCCGCCGACGGGCCCTGCGACACCGGCGGGCCCGGCTGTCGCGAATCTCCAAGCCGCCGCACCGCACGCTGCCTAGGGTCGGGACCATGTCCGACACCTTCGCGGCCGCCGACGGCCAGCACACCACCAACGGTACGCCGCATGGCGTCACCAGCCTCACCCCGTTCCTGGCCATCCCGGACGCGCGCGGCGCGATCGACTTCTACCGGGACGTGTTCGATGCCCGGGTGGTGGACGTGACCGAGATGGGCGGCGCGGTCGTGCACGCCGTACTCGACTTCGGCAACGGTCACCTGCAGCTCGGCGAGCCGTCGCCGGCGTACGGCCTGGTCGCCCCGCCGGCCGGCGACGACGACTGCTACTCGATGGGCCTGTACTGCCCGGACGTGGACGCGACGCTGGCCCGCGCGGTCGCGGCCGGCGCGGCCGTACGGGAACCGGCGGCGACCTTCGTCTCCGGTGACCGGTTCGCCAGCATCCGCGACCCGTACGGGGTGCGTTGGTCGATCATGACCCGGGTCGAGGACCTCTCCGAGTCCGAAAGCGCCCGCCGGGTCGCCGAATGGGCGGCCCAGCAGAGTTGACCCCGGCCGCCTTCGCCGGTGTCCTTACGGGTATGCAGATCGGGGCCGACGACGGGTTCGCGCACGGCGACTGCCGGGACACCGCGCTCGGTACGTTGCTTCGGCTGGCCGGCGTCACCAATCCTGAGGATCTGCTCCTCGGCGAGTGGACCTTCGAGATCACCGAGGACCGCAGCGTCGCCGACGGGTTGTCCGTGGCGTACCGCAGCGGTGAGCCGCTGCCCACGGCGGCCGGGCCGGCCGGCACCGGCATCGAGCTGCTGCACCGCCGGGCCGGCGGGCTGCCGGAGCTGGTGCGGTGGCTCGCCGCGCGGGCCCGGCCCGGTCGGGCCGTCGCGGTCACCATCGACCAGTACGGCTACGAGCCGGCTCCGTTCCACCGGACGGCCCACGTACCGCACGACCTGGTCGTCACCGCCGCCACCGACACCAGCGTCGACGTGCTGGACAGCTTCCCTGCGTCCCGGTTCGCCGGCCGGGTCGGGCACACCCGGTTCGCCCGGTGGGCCGATTCTCCGGAGCTGGGTGCGGCGCGGTGGCGCACTGTGGAGCTCGCCGTACGACCCGACGCACTCACCCGGAGCGCCGGCTGGCTCGCCGCAAACTGGCAGGACCACATCAGGCGCAACGTCGCGGCGATGTCGGACCCGACCGGTCGGCGTGGGGTGGCCGCGATCGAGCTCGTCGCCGACCGGCTGGCCGAATGGCTCGCCGGGCCCGACTTCGTCGCCGACCCGGGCCGGCGGCGGGAGTTGCCGGTCAGCAGCTTCACCGACCTCGGCGCGGTCCGCCGTGGACACGCGCTCTGGTTGTCCCGGGTCGCCGGGCTCGGCCATCCGGAGCTGGCCGGGTACGCCGACCAGGTCCGCGCCGTCTCCCGGCAGTGGGACATCGCCGCCTCACTCTGGCTGGCCGGCAACCGGTCCGGTCCGGCGACGGACCAGGCAGCCGCGGACCTGGTCTCCCGCAGTCTGCGTCAGGTGCCGAAGTTGTTGCATCTCATCGCCGCCGCTGAGCGGCGCATCGTCGAACAGCTCGACGCCGCCACCCGGACCGCCTGACGACCATCCATGTTGGGCGTTGACCATGGGCCCGGCGAAGGGCTAATTTCTGGCTGGTCGAAACGCATCGACACCCATCCTGGCCGGCGGTCAGCCGGGCCCCGATGCGGCTGCCGGGAAGGAGCCCGATGCCGATGAGCCAGGCACCGGTCCACATGGAAGCGCTCGGCTCGACCCGGCCCGCGTCGGTCGTGGCCCTGCTGGAGCAGGTGGTGGCCGAGACTCCGGACGCTGCGGCGATCATCGAGGACGGCCGGGTCACCGACTACCGGACCCTGTGGCGCGAGGTCGAAACGCTGGCGGGCGTCGTGGCCTGCGACGGTGTCCGACCCGGTGAGCTCGTCGGGGTCACGGTACGGCGCTCGGTCACCGGGATCGCCTCGCTACTCGCCGTGCTGCGGGCCGGTGCGGCATACATACCGTTGGATGCCGCAGACCCGCCGGCCCGCCTCCACGACATCGCGACGACCTGCGCGCTGCGCCGGATCCTGCTCGCCGCGCCGCTGCCGGCCGCCCACGCGGCCGATCTGCCCACCCGGATGATCGAGACAATCCCGGCACCGGAGACGGCCCCGCCCGCCGAACCGGTCGGCGAGGTCGGCGGCGACCAGCCGGCGTACGTCATCCACACCTCCGGCTCCACCGGCACCGCCAAGGGTGTCCTCGTCGGACACGGTGCCCTGGCGACGGCGGCGACCGCGCTGGCAAGGGCGTGGCAGATCACCCCCGGCGACCGCGTCCTCAGCTTCGCGGCCCTGACCTGGGACACCAGCGGCGAGGAGATCTACCCGGCGCTTCTCGGCGGGGCGACCCTGGTGATCGACCGGCGGGCCACCGACGGCACGGTCGCCGGCCTGCTCGCTGCGGTCGCCGCCAACGACGTCACGGTGATCGACCTGCCGACCTCCTTCTGGTACGAAGTGGTGGAATTCCTCCGGTCGACCGGTCGTCAACTGCCGCCGTCGCTGCGACTGGTGGTGATCGGCGGCGAGGAGGTGGCCGCAGGACCGGTCCGCACCTGGTGCGAGCTGGTGCCCGACCGGGTCCGGCTGGTCAACACCTACGGCCAGACCGAGACCGTCCTGGTCACCCACCAGGCCGACCTCGCCGGCCCGACCGGGCGGGCGCTGCCCGACGGCACGCCGGTGCCGATCGGCCGGCCACTGCCACACGTACGCCAGGTGCTGGTCCCGACGGCACCCGGCTCCCGGACCGCCGAGCTGTACATCGGCGGCCCGGCGCTGAGCCTGGGGTACCCGGCCCACCCGGCGGAGACCGCGCGACGGTTCGGTCCCGTGCCCGGCAGCGGCCCCATGGATTCTGGCGGCGACGACGGACGCATGTTCCGCACCGGTGACCTGGTCGGCAGCGGCGAGGACGGTCAGCTGCACTACGTCGGCCGG
This sequence comes from Solwaraspora sp. WMMA2101, assembly GCF_049179175.1. Lineage (NCBI taxonomy): Bacteria > Bacillati > Actinomycetota > Actinomycetes > Micromonosporales > Micromonosporaceae > Solwaraspora > Solwaraspora sp. WMMA2101. The sequence continues at coordinate 2,357,187 of NZ_JBMHMA010000006.1, forward strand.
GTCGACCGGCAGCTCAAGGTACGCGGCCACCGAGTCGAACCGGAGGAGGTCGAACGCTCCCTGCTCGGCCACCCGGCGCTGGTCGCCGCAGCGGTGTACGCGATCGACGCGCCGGCCGGCGGTCGACAGCTGGCCGCCGCTGTGGTGCCCCGCGCCACCACGGCCGTGACCGGGCCGGAGCTGGCCGGGTGGCTACGTGACCGACTGCCCGGCCACCTGGTGCCGACCCGGTGGTCCGTGCGGGCCGCCCTGCCGCTGCTGGCCAACGGCAAGGTCGACCACGCGGCACTCGCCACGGCCGACCTCCCGGCAATCGACGCCGATCCCGTCGTCGCCGATCCGGTCGACGCCGATCCCGTCGTCGCCGAGGTGGCGGCGATCTTCGGTCGGGTGCTGGACCGGGCGTACGGGCCCGACGACGACTTTTTCGACGCCGGCGGTGACTCGCTGCTCGCGGCCCGGCTCATCTCCCGTCTCTACCGCCGCTACGACATCGAGCTCACCTTCGTCGACCTGTTCGAGTGGCGTACGCCGCGCGGTCTGGCGGACCTGCTGCGGCCCGGCCATGGCTGAGCCGGCGTCCGACAGGTACCTGGCCGAGATCCTCGCGACCTGCGCCGACGTACTCGGCCGCTGCGTCGCCGCCGAGGAGAACTTCCTCGACATCGGCGGCGACTCGGTCACCGCCACCGACCTGTTCCTGCGGCTGGAGGCCCGGCTCGGCACCGAGCTCGACATCACGCTGTTCTTCGAGGCGCGCGACTTCCGCGAGCTGGCCACCCGACTCGCGGAGTCGACCGGATGAGCGGGTCCGGCGACAAGACCGTCCCACCTGGTGACCGGATGATCCGGTCACCGGGCCGGCCGCAGCCGCCGGGCCAGCCGGATCAACGGCACCGCAGTGGTGAAGTCGTCCGGCACCAGCCCCGCCCATCCGGCGGCGGACAGCCGGGCGAGGACCGCCGGCACCAGCAGCAGCCGGCCACCGGCCGCCAGGTAGCACCGGTCCTGGTCGACGTGGTCGAGCTCGTGCAGGTCGGCCACGGCCGCGCGCAGCGCCGCCACAGCGGACACCGCACCACCGGGCATCGTCCCAGCGGCGGCCGTCGACTGGTCGACGGCATCGTCGGCCGGGCGGCCCGGATCCTCCCCTGGGCTGAGGTCCACCAGCGCTGGTTCGCCGAGGTGGGTGCCGAGCCGGGCGGCGACCTCGTCGAGCGTCAGATCGGCTCCGGCGAGGTAGGCCCGCAGGATACGCTCCGGGCCGCTGAGCATCGCCCGCATCTGCCCCGGATCGAGGACCATGCTGTTGAAGCTGGCCAGGATCCACATCGCACCGTCCTCGACGGTGTTCATCAGGTACGCGTCGAACCCGGCCGGGTCGGGCGTCGTCTCGTTGCGGCCCATCCCGAACTCCAGCTCGCCCGCCGTGGCCAGCAGATCGGTCAGTTCGCCGTCGCCGCGCTGCTGCAGCGCGGTCAGCTCCGGACTCTGATCGAAGTTGATCGTCGTCCCGACCGCGATCACCTCGCCCCGCCGGCGCTGCTCGGCGGCGAACATCTCCCGCAGGGTGAGCTGCCCCACCCGGTAACGGCTCTGCACCTGGAACGTCCGCACGCGCAGCCGCTCGATCAGGGCGCCCAGCGACGGGCGGTCCGAGACGTCGACCGTCGTGGGGAGGATGCAGTGGTAGCAGCCGACGGTGTCGCGCTCCTCGACGGTGCGACCTGCGAAGTGGTTGCGCACCACGGTCACCGCAGCGCCGGACATGATCGCCAGCAACGCGTGCATCAGCGCCGAATAGACCACCGCCGGGCTGGTCCGGTGCCGGCGGGCGGCGAGCACCAGCGCCGGCGGCAGGGCGGCGGAACGGTAGCTGGCTCCGTACCGCTGGAACACACCGGGGCGCAGCGGCACGAACAGCCTGGACGGAATCCGGCGTACCTCCTCGTGCCAGAACCGCTGGGCCGCCAGCCGGACCGCCGCCAGTTCACCGGAGTCCTCGTCCCACGCCGAGTCGGCGGGCTGTGGGCCGTCGGACGGGCCGGGCAGGTCGGGGTGGCCGGGGCGGTCGGAATCGTCCTCGCCACCCGGCATCCGGCACGCCTGCGCCAGCTCGGCCAGCACGATCCGTTCGCTGTACCCGTCGAAGACCGCGTGACTGGCCACCACCAGCAACTCCACCGCGTCGCCCGCCGAGCGGACCACGCCGAACCGGACCTGTTCCGGATCGGCGTCGGTGAACGGCGGCTCGGTCAACGCGAGGCGGAACGCCGCCCGCGCGGACTCGGTCCGCTCGTCGCACACCCGGACCGGCAGCTCGCCGCCGGCGGCCCGCACGACCTGCACCGGCATGCCGTCGGCGGCGAGCCGGAACGCGGTCCGCAGCGCCTCGTGCCGGGCGACGAGTCCACGCAGGATGGAGACCGCCCGGTCGTACGGGACCGGCGGATCGGGCCGGTACGCGACGGTGATCGCGTTGCAGGTGCCGGTGAGCAGCTTCCACCACTCGAACTGCTGCGCCCCGCCGAGCGGCGCGCGCCGGACCTCCGCTCCCCAGCCCATCGCGAGATCATGCCATGGTCGCGCAGGCAAGGAGGCAGGCGTTGACGCCGGAGTTTCCCGCGACGTTGCCGCCGGAGTTCGTGGCGACGTTGCCGCCGGCCGGGCAGGCCACCGGACTGCCCGCCACGGCGTACACCAGTGACCAGGTCCTCGCCTGGGAACGGGACCGGTTCTGGCGCCACGGCTGGGTCTGCGTCGGTCGGAGCGCGGCGCTGGCCGGGCCGGGTGACCAGGCCGGGCTGGACGTGGCCGGCACCGGTGTGCTCGCCGTACACGACGCGACCGGCCGGCTCCGTACCTTCCGCAACGCCTGCCGCCACCGGGGGCACGAGTTGGTCGGTCGGGACTGCACGGTACGCCGCTCCACCGTCTGGTGCGCGTACCACGCCTGGGTGTACCGCCTGGACGGCACCCTGCGCAACGCGCCCCGGTTCGACCCGCCGCCCGACGCGGACCTCGACCTGCTGCCGGTGCGCTCGGCGCAGTGGCAGGGTTGGCTCTTCGTCGACGTCGGCGGCGACGCACCGCCGCTGGCCGACGTGGTCGGCGACCTCGACGCCGCGCTCGCCGTATACCGGCCCGACACGCTGCGGGTGGTCGCCACCGAGCGGTACGAGGTGGCGGCGAACTGGAAACTGATCGTCGAGAACTACCTGGAGTGCTACCACTGTCCGAGCACCCACCCGGAGCTGAGCCGGGTGCAGCGCACCGAGGGCGGGGAGAGCTTCACCACCACCGGCCAATGGCTCGGCGGGCAGCTGGACCTGCGCAACTCGGCCGCCTCGATGTCGCTCGACGGCTCCGGCCCCGGCTGGACCTTCCCCGAGTTGGACGAGGAGACGGTCCGGCAGGTCCGCTACCACCTGCTGCCGCCCGGCTTGTTCGTCACGGCGACCCCGGACCACCTGGTCACCCACCGGCTGGTGCCGGTGGCGGCGGACCGGACCCGGGTCGAGTGCGAGTGGCTGTTCCCGGCGGAGCTGGTCGAGGCGGACGTCGATCCCGGCTACGCCGTAGACTTCTGGCACACCACCAACCGGCAGGACTGGGCCGCCTGCGAGTCGGTGCAGCGGGGCGTCTCCGGCGGCGGCTACCGGCCCGGACCGCTCGCCCCGCACGAGGACCTGCTCCGTACCTTCCTGGCGCGACTCGTCACGGCGTACCGGTCCGACGGGACGCTGGCACCGGCCCGCACGACCGCGGCCACCGCCACGGAGCCGGCCCGGTGACCGGCGGGCCACCGGTGGACGCGGCGGACGCGGTGGACGTGGTGGTGATCGGTGCCGGCCTGGCCGGGCTGACCGCCGCGACCGAGCTGGCGGCGGCCGGGCGGCAGGTGCAGGTGGTCGAGGCGCTCGACCGGGTGGGTGGCCGGACCGCGAGCCACCACCGGTACGGGCAGGCGCTGGACGCCGGCGGCAGCTACCTCGGCGTACGGCATCTGCGGGTCCGCGAGCTGGCGGCGCGGTTCGGGCTGGCGCTGACCCCGACCGCCGCGCCCGGCGCCAACCTGTACGACCTCGGGGCCGGCCTGCTGCGGTCGGACGCCGGCCGGCCGGCGTTCAACGCACTGGCCGTCGGTGACGCGCTGGACCGGCTGGACGATCTCGCCGCGACGGTGCCGCCCGCCGACCCGGCCACCGCCGAACACGCCGCCGAGTGGGACCAGCTGACCGTCGCCGCCTGGGCGCACCGGGAGCTCCGCCATCCGGACGCCCGGCTGCTGGTCGACCTGCTGGTCCGGCAGATGCTCGCCGCCGACCCCGCCGACGTCAGCCTGCTGCACCTGCTGTTCTACCTGGCCTCCGGCGGCGGAGTGCACTACCTGACGGCGTTCGCCGGCGGCGCTCAGCAGGACCGGTTCGTCGGCGGTGCGCACCAACTGGCCGAACGGATGGCGGCGGCCCTGACCCGGCCGGTCCGGCACGGAGCCGAGGTCACCGACCTGTACGCCGTACCCTCGGCCGGTCGACCCGGTGCCCGCCCCGGCCACGGCCCGGTCCGCGTGGTCGGCCCGGGGTTGTCCGTCCTGGGCACCCACGTGGTCGTGGCGGTGCCCCCCGGGCCGGCCAACCGGATCCGGCTGCACCTGCCGAGTGTCCACCGCCCCGCGCAGCCGGCCCGCACCCGCGGTGCCACCGTCAAACTCCACCTGATCTACGAACGTCCGTTCTGGCGGGAGGCCGGGCTGTCCGGCTGGGTGACGGCGCGGACCGGTCCACTGCGGTACGTCGTGGACGACTCCGCCGGCCGGGACGGGCTCGGCGTACTCGTCGGTTTCGTCACCGGCCCGGACGCCAGCCGGTACGCCGCCGGGTCCGGTGCCGCCCGCCGGGTGGCCCTGCTCGACCGGCTCGCCGGCTGGTTCGGGCCGACGGCCCGGCAGCCGCTGGCGGTGCTGGAGCGCGACTGGCAGGCCGAGTCGACCGTCGAGGGCTGTTACGCGGCCGTACCCGAGCCCGGCTGGTGGACGGCGGCAGGCCCGCCGTGGCCGACCACGGCGGCGGACGGACCCGTCCGCTGGGCCGGGACCGAGCGCTGCGCACAGTTCTACGGCCACCTGGAAGGGGCGGTGCGGTCCGGGCAGGAGACCGCCCGGCGGATCATCGCCGCCGACCCGGTCCGCGCGCCGGCGGCACAATGAGCCGCCCCGACGGACCGGCGGAGCTGGTCGGCGACGGCGTGCGGTTCGGCCTGCTGGTGCCGAACGTCGGCTACTACGCCGACCCGGTCCGGCTGGTGCGACTCGCCCGGACCGCCGAGGAGTCCGGCTGGGACGGCGTGTTCCTCTGGGACCACCTGCTGATCGACCGGGCAGGCCGGCTGCCGGTGGCCGACTCCTGGACGGCGGTCACCGCCATTCTGGCCGGCACCCGGCGGATCCGGTGCGGGCCGCTGGTCGTCCCGCTCGCCCAACGGCAACCGTGGAAGGTCGCCCGGGAGACCGCCACCGCCGACCAGCTCAGTGGCGGCCGGCTGGTGGTCGGCGTCGGTCTCGGCGCCAGCGCCGACACCGATTTCGCCGCCTTCGGGCTCGATCCCAGCCTGGCCGCCCGAGCCCGGCGGGTGGACGAGTCGCTCATGATGCTGGACCAGCTGTGGAGTGGTCGTGAGATCAGCCACCGGGGCGACCATCTCCGACTGGACCGCGTCACGTTCCTGCCGACACCGGTGCAGCGCCCCCGGATCCCGCTCTGGATCGCCGCCACCTGGCCGGTTGCCGGTCGGCGGGGGCCGGCCGCCCGGGCAGCCCGCTGGGGGCCACTTGCCCGGGCAGCCCGCTGGGACGGCATCGTCCCGATGGTGCGCGAGCCCGACGGCGGACTACGGGGACCGGACAAGACAGAGCTCGCCGAGATCCTGACGGCGACGCCGTCGCGGGCTCCGGGCTGGACGGTGGCGGTCCCCGGTCGGCTGCCACCGGACGATCCGCTCCAGGCCCGGGAGCTGGTCGCCGGCCTCCGGACCGCCGGTGCCACCTGGTGGCTGGAGTCCTTCGACCCGTGGCGACGCGATCCCCGACAGGCCTGGTCGTGGGCCGGGCAGGGTCCACCCCGGTGACGACCATGAAGGCGGCACCGGTGGCGCTGCTGTCCGACGTCCGGCTGCTGACCGGCGCGCTACGCGCGGCCCGGCCGCCGCTGACCTCGGCGCTGACCGTGCTGCTCGTCGCCGGAGCTCTGCTGCCACCGGCAAGTGCCCTGGCGATGGCGCACCTGGTCGGGCAGATCCAGACGACCGGCCAACTCGGCGCCCCGCTGTCGGCGGTCGTGCTGCCGTTGCTCGCCTTCGTGCTGGTGCTGTTGGCGGGCCATGTCGTGGACACCGCGGTGACTCCCCTGGCGACGCTGGCCACCGCCCGGATCGACGGTGCGCACCGGGCCCGGGTCGCCGGCCTCGCCGCCGGTACGACCATCGCCGCGTTGGAGGACCCGGAGGTCCGGGCGATGATCCGGGCGGCCCGGGCCGATCCGGAGAACTGGACGGAACACACCCCCGGTGCCGGCGCGGTGGCCGGCCTGCGGCTCGCCGCCAGCCTGACCGGGGTGGCCGGCAGCTGCCTGGTGCTGGCCGCCTACGCCGGCTGGCTGGTGCCGGCGCTGCTGCTTCCCGCTCTGATCAACGGAATGTTCCGGCAACGCGACGCCGCCCGGGGCATCGCGATCTGGCGGTCCGGGACCATCGACGGAGCGCGCAACCAGCGCTGGCTCGCCGTGGCTACCTCACCAGCGGAAGGCAAGGACATCCGGATCTACGGACTCGGCGACTGGCTGACCCGGCGGATCCAACGACACGCACTCGCCATGGACGGCCCGGTATGGGCGGCGCTGGCCCGCGCGATCCCGCGCGAGGCCGGCCAGCTGCTGTTGATCGGCGTCCCGCTGGTCGCCGGCTACGCGACGGTCGCGGCCGGCGCGGCCGGCGCGGCCGGCGCCCCAGCCGGATCCGACCGGGTCGTCGCGGCGACCGCGGTGCTGGCCAGCGGCGTCACCATCTTCCAGACCCTGGGCTGGAGCGAGGACCTGCGGGTCGCCGTCGCCGCCACCGGCTGCCTGCGCGCCACAGAGGACCTGGCGGATCGACTGCCCGTACCGTCGACCACGTCGGAGCCGACCGCCCGAGCGACGCCACCACCACCGGCACCGGAACCGGCGCTGGCCGGCCCGCCGCTGGTCCGCTTCGAGCAGGTCTCGTTCGGCTATCCGGGAGCCCGACGCCCGGTCCTCGACCGCCTGGACCTGGAGATCCGGCCGGGCGAACTACTCGCCATCGTCGGCCTCAACGGTGCCGGCAAGTCGACCCTGATCAAGATCCTGGCCGGGCTCTACCAACCGGACGCCGGTCGGGTCACCGCCGACGGGGTGGACGTCACGGCGCTCGGGCCGGTGGCCTGGCGGCACCGGCTGGCCATCGTCTTCCAGGACTTCGTGCGCTACCACCTGCCCGCCCGGGACAACGTCGCGCTCGGTCGGGGCGACCGCCCGTTCGACCCGACCGTACTCGACGCCGCCGCAGCGGACGCCGGGCTGGATCCGGTGCTGGCCCGGCTGCCCGCCGGCTGGGCCACCCCGCTGGCCCGTACCGTGCCCGGCGGGGTGGACCTCTCCGGCGGCCAGTGGCAGCAGATCGCACTGGCCCGGGCCCGGTACGCCGTACGGATGGGAGCCGACCTGCTGGTCCTCGACGAGCCGACCGCGCACCTGGACGTCCGTACCGAGTTCGAGGTCTTCCACCGGCTGGCCGCCGTCCGGGGCGGGGTGAGCGTGGTGCTGATCTCGCACCGCCTCTCCACGGTCCGCCAGGCCGACCGGATCGTGCTGCTCGACGGCGGCCGGATCACCGAAAGCGGACACCACGACGAGTTGATCGCCTGCCAGGGCCGGTACGCCGAACTGTTCGCGATCCAGGCCCGCCGGTTCACCAGCGGAGCTCACGGATGACCGACCGCCGGTTCACCAGCGGAGCTCACCGATGACCGACCGCCGGGCGGCCGGCGACGCCGCGCCGGACACCGGCCGGATCCGCCGCCGCCGCTACCTGCTGCTCTGGGCCGAACTGCTGGCGGACTCCTGGCGTCGGGCACCCGTACTGACCGCGATGCAGTTCCTCATCCCGGCCGCCATGGCGGCCGCCGTCGTCGGCGGCGCGCTCGCCCTCCGGATGGCGGTGGACGCGATGATCCGGGGAGACACCGGCGCCGCCGTCGTCGGCGCGGCCGGTGCCGGGTTGGCCGGCACCGCCGGCATCGTGCTCGGTGCGCTCGACTCACACACCGCCGGAATTCTGATCGGCAAGGTCGCCGTTCTCGACCTCAACCCACGAATCCACCGCGACATCACCACGCTCGACGGCCTCGAGCACCTGGAACGGACCGATTTCCAGGACCGGCTCACCCTGGTCCGCAACGCCGGATGGGAAATCGTCCTCAGTCTGTGGTCCGCCAACGGCGTCCTGTTCGCCGTACTGGAACTGACCGCGATGCTGCTGCTGCTCGCGACGGTGGACCCGTGGCTGCTGTGGCTGCTGGTCTTCGCCGCCGTACCGCTCTGGTGCGACCAGCAGGGCAACAACGCCATCATTCGGGCGGACCTCGCGGCCGCCGGGTCGGTACGCCGACAACGGCACCTGTTCGACCTGGCCACCGACCCTGCCGCCGGCAAGGAGATCCGGGTCGTCGGTGCCGCCGACGAGCTCATCCGTCGCCAACGGGCCGCCTGGGACGAGGCCGTCGGGCTGCGGATGCGGGCCCAGTGGGTCGCCGCCGGCTGGCGGCTGACGGGCTGGCTGCTGTTCACCACGGGCTTCGGCGCCGGGCTCGCCCTGGTCGTGCACCAGGCGACCCGGGGCACCGGTTCGGCCGGTGACCTCGTGCTGGCGGTGACCGTCGCCACCGCCCTGCGCCAGTCGGTCTACACCGGGGTCCGCTACACCACCAACGTCGCCAGCGCCGGCAGGGTGATCGACCCGTACCTGTGGCTGCGAGACTACGTCCGCGCCAACCGCAACCCTGCCGTCGGCGTCGAGCCGCCGACGCGGCTGCGCCACGGGATCACCCTCGACCGGGTCAGCTACCGCTATCCCGGCACTACCGGACAGGCGTTGGAGCAGGTCAGCGTGCACCTGCCGGCCGGCGCGGTGGTCGCGCTGGTCGGCGAGTACGGATCCGGCAAGACCACGGTGGTCAAGCTTCTCGGTGGCATGTACCGGCCGGACAGCGGACGGATCCTGGTCGACGGCGTACCGCTGGACGAGATCCGGACCCCGGCCTGGCGGTCCCGGATCAGCGCCACGTTCCAGGACTTCGGACGATTCCCCACCCGGTTCGCCGAGAACGTCGGCTTCGGCGATCTACCACGGATGGCGGACCGGGAACGGATCTCGGCAGCGGTGCGGGAGGTCGACGCCACCAACCTGTCCGACGGGCTGCCCGATGGGCTGGACACCGAACTCGACGCGGCGTTCGGTGGCGTCGACCTGTCCGAGGGACAGTGGCAGAAGACCGCCCTGGCGAGGGCCGCCATGCGTACCGGGCCGTTGCTGTTCCTGCTCGACGAGCCGACCGCGTCGCTCGACGCACCGAGCGAACAGGAGATCTTCGACCGGCAGATGGAGCGGTCCCGTCGGGCGGCCGCCGGCACGAATGCCGTCACCGTCATCGTCTCCCACCGGTTCTCCACGGTCACCCGCGCGGACCTGATCCTCACCCTGGACCAGGGTCGGGTCGTCGAGGCGGGCAGCCACCAGCAGCTGATGTCCATACCCGGCGGCCGGTACGCCACGCTCTACCGGATCCAGGCCGAGGCCTACGCATCGCCCAGTGGCGGGGACTCCACTGGTTGACGCACTACGGTGCGGGTGAGGCGCGCACGGCGTTCGCGACGATGGCGTCGGCGATCAGTTTCCACGCGCCTTCGGGAAGGTCGTGCCCCATCCCGGGAACCGTCAGAAGCCGGGCCCCGGGGATGGCATCGGCCGTGGCGCGGCCGCCGCTGGGACCGACCAGGGGGTCGCTGTCACCGTGGATGACCACCGCCGGCATCCTGAGGGTATGCAGGCCCTCGGTCCGGTCGGCGGCGGTCGCGTCGGCGGCGAGCTGACGCAGCGTGCCGGCCGGGTGGTAGGCGCGGTCGAACTTGGCGGCGGCGCGACGGGCCAGCTCCTCGTCGCTGGTGACGAACCCCGGTGAACCGATGAGCCGGTACAGCGCGACGTCAGCGGCGATCGCGGTCTCCCGGTCGGCGTCCGGGACGGGCAGCAGCGCGAACGGGTCCTCGATGCTGCTCTCCCCGACCGTACGGTCGCCCGTGCTCGCCATGATCGAGGCGAGGCTGGCCACGAGCTGGGGGTTGTCGATCGCGAGCTGCTACGCGATGTGGCCGCCCATGGAGGCCCCGACCAGGTGCGCACGGGACACGCCCAGCGCGGCGAGGAGGCCGGCGGTGTCGGCGACCATGTCGGACAGTCCGTACCGCACCGTCGACAGATCGCCCGTGAACAGCCCGGCCACGTCGACGTCGCCGTACCCGTCGAGCCAGGTCGACAGTCCGACGTCACGGTTGTCGAACCGGATCACCCGGAAACCGTGGTCGGCGAGAATCTCACAGAAGCCGTCGTGCCAGGCGATGAGCTGTTCGCCCAGCCCCATGACCAGGAGCATCACCGGATCATCGGCATCACCGAACGACTCGTAGCAGATATCGATACCGTTGGACTTCACGATTGGCAAGACACGTTCCCCTCTACAGCAGGTTCGTCCTCAGCGCGGACTCGCCGATCGGACCGCTTCCGATGGTTGCGCCGATCGTCGAGGAAGTCGTCGTCCGGACGCAGGCAGGCCCGTACCGCGGACGCGGTAGCCACCCGGGCTGGCTGCCGCGCCGTACCCCTCAACGGGCCGGCGAGACCGCTGACCGCGCGTGCTCAAGGGCCCACCTGTTGATGATCGCGTTGGTGTGCGGCGCGTTGCGCTGCAGGGCAAGGTCGTGCCCGGCGTCGCGGATCAGCACCGCGTCGACGGAGACAGCCGCAGCGAACGTCTGTCGCTGCACCAGCGCGAACTCGGCGGGGTCACTGCCCTTGAACAGGTAGTCGTGTTCTCCGACAACGACGAGGACCGGCACGCGGACCGCGCTCGCGAAGGACTGCGTGAACAACTCCTGCGCGAAGCCGGGAACCTCGGCCTCGGTCGTGGTCGCCTTGGTCCGCTCGTCGGCCGCCAGCGTCGCCGGAGCGGTGTTCGGCAGGTGGTAGAAGAACTGGCGGGTGTTCGGTGCCGTGGTCAGGTAGCCCTCGGGCAGCTTCCGGCCGGCCGGCACGAGTTCCGGAAACCCCTCGAAAGAGGGCGCGGTCCGGCGGTACAGGAACCCGGTGATCACCAGCGCGTCGACGTCGTCCGACTGGGCGGCCACGCCGGCCGCGACCACGCTGCCGTACGAGTGACCGACCAGCACGATCGGTAGCCGCTTGTAGGTACGGTCGATCCGGTCGACGAACTGGTCGATCGAGGCGACGTGTACGGCGGTGGTGACGGAGGCGGCCGGCGGCTTCGACGATCCGCCGGTGCCCACCCGGTCGATGGCGATCGCCACCCACCCGTCCCGAGCCGCCTGACGCGCCTGCGACACCACTCCTCGACTCGTCTCGAGATCGAAGTACCGGTGGTCGTAGGTGGCGCCCGGCACGAGGATCTGCACGCCACGGGCCGGCCGGGTGGGGGTGAACCGCTCGGCGTGGATGCTGGTCGCCGCCACTGCGTCCACCCCGACCGAGACCCGGACGTCCAGGTCGTCATGACGCCAGCCCGACCCACCGGCCTGCGCGGCACCTGGCACGAAGGTGGCCGCGCCGGCCAGTGCCACGCCGATCGAGACGGTGGTCGCCCACCGACGGAAGTTGAGCCCTTTCACCTTTTCTCTCCTCCTAGTACGGCAGCCGCCATTAGGGCTGTGACCAGGTAGGACGCGTTGGCAGGGTGGTGCAACGTAGACGCAGCCGCCTGTTGATCATGTGTTTGTGAGGACTACAAGATCGAAGGCGGCTGCTGCTGCCAGGGTAGCGGCCGACCGCGCTGAGCGCGCACGGGCCGAGCTGTTGGAGCGAACGCGGTCCTGTTTCGTCCAAGTGCGGACGTGGCTGCACGCGGGCCGGTACGTGTCGGCGCTGGTCAGCAGGATGCCGAAACGCAACGGGTGGACCATCGCCGAGCATGTCGGGGATGCCACGCCGGACCGGACCCAGCGGTTGTTGAACAGGGCGGTGTGGGACACCGAGGGTATGGCGAGCCAGGTACGGCGGTACGCGGCGGCCGGGTTGGACACCGCTGCCGGCCGTCGGCGGCGGCGTGGGCTGGCGGTCGGGGCGTTGGACGAGACCGGGCACCCGAAGCAGGGCACGGCGACGGCCGGGGTGAAACGGCAGTACATGGGCTGCGCCGGTCGGGTCGCCAACGGCATCAACACGGTCCACCTGGCCTATGTGCGGGAACGGACCGGGCACGCCCTGGTCGCAGCCCGGCGGTGGATCCCCGCCGAGCAGATCACCGACCCGGACACCGCCGCGCGGACAGGGCTGCCGACGGACACGCAGTTCCGCACGAAGGGCCAACTCGCGATCGACCTGTGCACCCACGCCTACGCCGACGAGCTGACCTTCGACGTGATCTGCGGTGACGAGGTGTACGGCGGCTGCACCGAACTGAGGGAGTTCCTCGAAGCCCGTGGGCAGGCGTACGTGCTGCGGGTCGCCTCGACGTGCGTGATCCAGACGCCGTCCGGTGACAGGCTGACCTGCGCGCAAGCCGTTACGGAACTCGCCGGCAGGCGCGGTCGTGGCTGGCAGGTCCGCTCGGCCGGTGCCGGGTCGAAGGGACACCGCTGGTACGCGTGGGCATGGATCGCCACCGCCTCACCCCGCCACCACCTCCTCGTGCGCCGTCACCTGGCCACCGGCGAACTGGCGTTCCACTACTGCTTCGTGCCCGAGGGGCAACCGGTGGTCGTGTCGCGGCTGGTCCGCGCCGCCGGGCTGCGGTGGCCGGTCGAGGAATGCTTCGAGTTCGGCAAGGACCACTTCGGCCTGGACCAGTGCCAGGCCCGCCTCCACGACGCGATCGCCCGGCACACCGTACTGGTCATGGCCGCTCTCGCCGTCTGCGCGGTCACCGCCGCGCGGTTACGCCACCGCACCGACAGCCAGGCACCCCCACCGGTCACACCCGACCAGCCGCCACCGGCCGAGCCCGGACTGATCCCACTGACCGTGCCCGAGATCGGACGGCTTCTCGCCGACGTCCTCCACCACCCACAACCACCCGACCACGCCCTCAACTGGCTGACCTGGCGACGACGACACCAGGCCCGCGCCCGCTGGTTCCACCAACGCACCCGCCTCAACCGCGAATACGCCCTGGTCAACTAGCAAATGGCGGCTGCCGTACTAGGGACCGCGGCGGTTCCGCAGTCACGAGGAAATCGTCCATTCGGGATCAGAAAGCGTCCAATACCGATCTGATCAGGGCTGATACCGGCCGGGTATCGCCGCGAATGCCGTCGATCGGCTGCCCGGTGCCGACACCTGTCGGGGTGTAGGCAGACGGCAGGCCGGGTATCTCTCGCCCGATCCCGCACCCCAGGAGGACACCATGACCGTCGTACTCGCCGTTGTCTGCAGTGACGGGGTGGTGATCGGCGCGGACTCCCAGATCACCGACAGCGACCGCGGGATGAGCTTCCCCGCCCAGAAGCTGCACCCGCTGGGCGCCTGCGCCGCCTGGGGCGGCAGCGGCGCGCGGGGGGTACTCAACGACCTGCGTCCTCTCCTGGAGGACTCTGCCCCCGCCATCCTTGAAGCACCCGACATCGGCGACGAGTTGCAGGAGCGTGTCCTGCCCGTCTTCAAGAAGCACTACGAGAACTACATCCCGGACGTGCCCGGCGAGAACAGCGGCGGCGGGGTGTCGGCGTACCTGCTCGCGGCCGGCTACAGCCAGGGCGGGCCGTGGATCGTGGAGATCAACCCCAACGGGCTCATCGGCCGTTACGAGGACGTGGGCTTCCACGCCGTCGGCTCCGGCGCGCCCATGGCGCAGCAGGCCGGCGCGTTGCTGTCCCACTTCCGGATGACCACGCGCACCGTCGAGTACGGCGTGGTGGGCGTGGTACGGGTACTGGAGGCGCTGGATCGGACCTCGCCGTCGGTCGGCGGGCCGTTCAGCGTCGCGTGCATCCGCGAGGAGGGCGCCCACCACCTCGACGAGAAGGAGGTCACCAAGGCGCTGAAGGACGCCCAGCGCTGGCGCGACCTCGAACAGGAGGCGCTCGACCGGCTGTTCGATTGACGCCGACGGGTGATCGGCGCCGACCGGATTCATCGCCCGGCACTGCTGCTGCACATGTTGCGAAAGGCCGTCTCCGACTGGCGGAAACGGCCATTGAACTGGGTGGAGCTGAGGGGATTCGAACCCCTGACCCCCTCGATGCGAACGTCACGGCACGGTACCTGTCATTGGTTGTCGCGTTCTGCCGTTGACCTGCACAAACGCGGGTAGGCGATGATCGTTTCTTGTCACTGATTGTCAATGCCTAGATGGGGTTTTCGGGGGGTAAACGGGGGCCATGTGCCCTGTGGCCGATGCTGGCGGCACGGGCGCAGGCTGGTTCCCTGCCGGAGGACACGTCACAGAACTGCGCCGACCTGACGGGCGCACTGACCGTTGACAACCGTCGAAGCGACGTACCCGTGGCCCCACGGCGGCCGATCCAGCACAGCATGCCGATGAGGATCAAGGCCAGCCGGCGATGCTGACCAACGCCGGGGTCGGCCTCGCGTTCCGTTGGCCTGAGAGCTGATGGTCCTCGTGCCGCCGTCCTGCGCTGCTCCTGCGCGGAGCGAACCGCATGCGAACGGCGCCACGTGGCGGGTGATCTACCAGGCGCCGAGAATCGACTGGCTGGCCCAGGGTCACCGGTGAAACGCTCTGATCGTGACGAAGAGAACGAGTGGGGCGACACCGTCGATCTCCCTGCGGGAGCAGGCCGCGGTCGAGGTGGCCTCTGCGCTGCGGGCCCAGGACCTCGGCCTACCTGTGAACTGGGAGCAATGGGATATCCCGCCCCGGCAGGGCGTCCACGACTTCTGGCTACAGCACGGGACGATCCAGGAGGCGCTGGAGGTCACCACCCTAATCGACCAGCACGCCACGACAGACGCGATGCACTGGCAGAAGCGTGGGCCAGGCTTCTCGACCACGGTCCCCGGCTTGTCATCCGCCTGGATGGTCATGGTGGACCCGGCATTCAACGCGAGGACGCTGACCGCCGGGCTGCCCGGCTGGCTACGGTCGCTCGAACGGGACGGAATCGGCGAGACCGGCCGATGGGACACCGCTCGAATGTACGTACATCCGGTAACGACCGCGCTCGCCGCCGCAGGCGTGATGATCGCCTCGGTCGTCCCTGGTCCGCCAGCGGGTGAGGTGGCCTTGGCGTACCTGTCCGGCATGCCGTCACGGCCAGCCGGCGACCCCAACCACATCGCGAAGACCCTCACCGAGGCCCTCACGCTGCCGCGCCACGTAGGCGACGCCGCCAAGCTCAACCGTTCAGGCGCAACGGATCGACATCTGTTCATGTGGGTGGACCCGGTGACGCGCTTGGACATCAGCCGCGCGCTCGGCGAGGGCATCCCGACCGTCGATCCAATCGTGGACCCACGCATCACCGAAGTCTGGCTCGGCCTACCCACGGGTGACCACGTAGATGTACTCCGCTGGTCGTCTACAGCCGGCTGGCGCTACGCCCAGGTGCCTCTGCAGTCCGGTTCCACAAATCACGATGACAACCCATGAAGCCGCACGGCGCGGCCTGCCCCGCGACTGCCCGTTGAGCGAGCAGTGCAGTCGCAGCACTGTTGGAGGCCGGAGTCCCTGCATCGCCGCGCTGGATCCCCCGCATAGGAACCTCACGACCTGCGGCCCGCCCACCTGTCTACGGTGGGCGGGCCGCAGATACGGACAGCCTGACTGGCCGTCAGCGGGTATGCATGAAGTACTCGATAAACCACTACACGAAGGCTCGCACAGCGCCGGCCCCGGGTTGGATCGTTCGAATCGAGTTGCGTCGGTCGTGACCGGTGGCGCAGGCTCGTTGGCTGTGGTTCGACGGCTGGAGACACGCAAGACCTGGTTCACCGAGGGTGCCCGCGCGCTGCGCGTCTACCTGCGTGCCCGGAACGGTGAAGACCGGCTCCCAAGCGACGAGGGCTGGTACGCCTGCCCGTTGTGCCTGACCACCGTCTTCAGAATCGAGGTCCTGGAGGAGCCCGACCCGATGCTGACCGAGGAGCACGTACCGCCTGCGTGGTCGGGCGGCACCGTGCTCGCGCTGACCTGCAAGCCCTGCAACAGCGAGGGCGGCCGGCTGTTCGACGGCGAAGCACACAAACAGCACACCCTGCGAAAATTCATGTCTGGCGAGAGCAGTGAGCCGGTTCGGGCCGCATTTACCCTCGACGGCGTGACCACTTACGGCGACTGGCACATGACCGGCACTACCGGCATGTGCATGTTCGGCGTGCCGCAGGCGAACAACCCCGCCACCGCCGATCTCATGACCGAGGCCATGGACCGCTACGTCGGACCGGACGCGCCGGACCTCCGCTTCACGATCACACCACGGATGCGGATCAACCCCGACCGCGCAAGGGCGTCGTGGATCCGCGCCGCCTACGTCGCCGCGTTCGCCCAGTTCGGCTGGCGCTACATCGCCCAACCCGCCCTAGACCCGATGCGCCGGCACTTCACCGACCCCACCAGCGTCCCCCTTCCGGTCCTGAGCATGACCGACCCTCAGGGGGACACCGCCCGTCGCGAGATCTGGATCATCCAGGAGCCCGCCGAGCGGCGCTGCGTCATGATCGTCCTCGGCCAGCACCGCGTCCTGCTGCCGCTGCCGGACGACACCCGGTCGCTGGAGGATCTGTCGCGGGCCTGGGTCGGCGACCATGACCTCACCCAGCGAGCCCGGTTCTCGGCCAGTGGGATCCTGTTACCGTGGCCGGACAAGCCCTTGTATTCGCTGGACGTTCTGCCGACGGACAATCATCGCTGACACGGCCCCGACATCCCTTCGTAGGGCTGCACCGACGGGACTCCCGCCGGCTAGCTTGCAGGATCCGCCTGCAGCAGTCTCGTGTCGAGGTGCCGAGCTCGTCGAAAACCGATCTCACCGGCCGTCGGGATGGGGGTCCGGCCGAGGCCGCTGCCGTCCCGAGGTCGCCCGAATCGCACTTCACGACGATCGCGGCCACGCACCCCACCCCTGGAATGGCACGGGTGCGTGGTTGTCACGGCCTCGCCTCGCCTGCTCGACCCGCCGCCGCTTGGTCCGCCCGGAACTCGTTTGCTTCGGACGGTGAAGGCTGCGATTCTGGCCGGCTGGCATGGTGCCGGCCGTCGCCGGTGGGCGCCGATGGGTGAGGAATCCTATGAACGAGCGGCACGGCAGCCGCAGGGCGGCGGTCGCAGCCCTGGTCCGGAGAGTATTGACCCATCTCGCGGCAAGCGAGGGCAAGCCCCGCATCGGCAGGATGATCGACAACCAACGCTGGTGGCGGCACGGCCAGGAAACCTTCCTCGGCATTCGCCCGCAGGCGTGGGACATGCCGGACGATGTGCCGATCGTAGGGTGGCTCGACAAGTTTGCCGAGATGGCCGATGTGCGACAGTCGTACGCCACAGACCTGGTTCTCCGCGACCGGGTTGACGCCATGATCGGCGCGGCAGGGACGCTGCAGGCGAGGAATTTCGCCTGGCTACTCGTGCAGCACGTCATCGAGCCGATGGTCCTCGCGACGGCCACGTACGAGTTCGACGATACGGTCTTCGACCGGTTCTTCGAGGCGTTCGACCGCGGCCTGGCCAGCGACCAGGTCCATATGGTGGAGTTCCTACCGCTCAATGGGTTCGACTCGAACGAGGTCGTCATCCTGCTGCCCGATGGGCTGGTCCTCCGGCGAATGACCGATCGGCAGATGGGCTTCGCAATCGATCAGCTCGCGGTACCCCGCATGGTCGGCGGAAGCGTCAACAGCGTGCGGATCTCCCGGTTCGACCAGTGGGCGTTGACGATCACGCGTACGTATCCCGTTGTCGCCGGCCACGGGGACCACCAAGCGCCGGCAGCTCCCGCCTTCCCCACCCTCGACGGTTCGGCCCGCCGGGTGGTGACGGCGCTTCGCCTTGTGTGCGGCGGGTCCGTTGTTGCTACCCGTCCCTTGCTGGCCCAGT
This sequence comes from Solwaraspora sp. WMMA2101, assembly GCF_049179175.1. NCBI lineage: Bacteria > Bacillati > Actinomycetota > Actinomycetes > Micromonosporales > Micromonosporaceae > Solwaraspora > Solwaraspora sp. WMMA2101. Next base: position 2,375,536 of record NZ_JBMHMA010000006.1, read on the forward strand.
CCGATGACGAGTTCCCCATCGTCCCCAGCTACACCGCGATCCACTCCGCGTTCGACAGCGCCGACAACGAGCGCCCGACGCTACTGATGACCGACGGCCTCGGCCAGTTCCGCGCCGTATACACCGCCCTGGCATGGCCCCACGTCGAGGCCGACCAGTCCTTGCAGGTCGCGATCCGTCGCCTCGTCCTCGCGGGCTCCCGCAACACCGACTCTGACCGCCTGATCGACCTGTCGGTCTCTGCCGAAGCGTTGTTCATCAAACGCGCGAACCTGCCGAAGGGCACCAAGGGTGACAAGATCGCAGCAGGGGCAGCCAACCTGCTCGCGACCGAACCCGATCTCAGCGCCAACAACGTCGAGGCGTTCATGAAGACCCTGTACCAGGCCCGCAACGCCGAGATCCACGGCGACGGCCAGCCGTACGCCTCGCTACACCTCGTGTCCGGCAGCCCGGCGACGTCACTGCGCGAGATGGTCGATGACGCCGAGCGAATCATGCGCCGCGCGGTGCTGCTGATTCTCGCGATCTATGCGTCTACCACATCATGATCGTTGCGGTCAAAAGGCTCCCGCGACCGCGACTGGGCCTCGATCGCCATCACCCCACCCGCCGACGAGACCCCCGGCCACCACTGGCTGCTGATCCGCTGCCGGATCAGCGACGGCAAACTGGGCTTCTACCGCTGCTGGTCGGCCCACCCCATTGCACTGCGCGCCCTCGTCCGCGTGGCCGGAACCCGATGGTCCATCGAGACCTGCTCGTCCAGACCGGCAAGACCATCGGCCTGGACGAGCCCCAGGTCCGCCGCTGGCACGCCTGGCACCGCCACGTCACCCTCCTCATGCTCGCCCACGCGATCCTGACCGTGATCGCCGCCCGCGCACACGACCACGTCCCCGGGCTTCCAGTCAATCGCTCGGAGGAGGATGTCTATCCTTCACGCCAGCGGCGCGAAGGATAGACTGGGCGCGGCGGATCGCTCCTCCGTGCGGATTGCTGGTCAGGCGCGGCGAGAGAAGGTCGATCAGGGTGGAGCAGTCGGCCAGCGGTCGGCCTTCCGTGTCGGAGATGGGACACGGGGCCTATGCGCCAGCGGCGGGTAAGTGTTCATGGATCGGGTTCTGGTCGGAATACTCCGTAGAATGGATATGGGTAGGGACATCGTTGCACTTCTCCAGCGCCCCTCACGAGCCACGCTCGATTCTCTGGATCGCGGAAGTAGATATCCACGTCTCCCCATCGCGACTGGACACCTTTGCGTTGGCGCGCAGCGAACCAGGAAGGCGGCTTGGGGCGATATTCCCCGCCGGCTGCTATCAGGGGGGCGCTTCCTGCAATTCCGGCTTCGATTCCTGGCGCTATAACGACAACTCTTACTTCGAGTATCGTGGTTGTGCCGCCATTGTTCACGGAGAAGTCGTACCAGTATACGACGTTTGGCCGTCCTGGTTCGTGAAAAAGCTGAGCCTTCGAACCAGCAACTGAACGTGCTGCTGCCAGCGCTCGGGCCTCACGGTCGGCGGCCAACTCATCCCGCGCGGCGCGTGCCTCCTGCCGCTCGAAATGAACCAGCCACGCCGCAGCCCCCGCAGCTGCGAAGCCCGCGAGGATTCCGCCAATGCCGCCCCACGCCTGCATCCAGTCAGTGACCTTCGGGGCTTCTTGGCCGGCTGGTGGGCGGTACCACATGGAGACGCTGAACATGCAGAGCACGATGGAGGCTAGGCCGCAGACCGCGCATCCGATGAGGTAGTTTCGAAAGGTCTTGTCGCGCACAGATGGGATTCTGCCGCCCGTCCGCAACCGCCCGCCGTCGCCCCCGCCTCGGCCAAGGCGGCGCCGTGGCGGACAGCCAGGCGGGTCGACCCGAAATCACCGAAAGGCTGCTACTGTATGTCGGTTTGCCCCGGACGAATGTAGCCGTCAGTCAACAAGGTAGTGGGCTTCGATGTACGCGACGGTGGAGTCATACGGCTCCCCCACCGGCTTCAACATGTATCGGCGGAAGACGGCGGCGGTAGCACGGCGGACGCCTCGGTTGCGAGCGTCTGCGTTGTCCCACGACTGGGCGAGGGTGCGGGTGACCACCTGGTCGATCTCCTCGGCCAGGTTCCTCTCCGTGATGGTGAGGCCGGCGGGTGCGTGGTCGTGGATGATTCGCGACAGGACACCCACATGGTCGTCGTCCAGTACTACAGCTTCCTCGGGGTGCTTCCCGGCGTTGACGATGGCGCGGGCGATCCGGAGTGCCTCGGAGAGGAAGTCCAGGGCGTCCTGGGCGTCCTGAATGATGCGGTCCCGCAGCAGCCTGATTCGTTCCGCGAGGGCGGTGTACTTCGCAGACCCGGGTTCAACCCCCTTGTCGAGCGCGGCCTTGATCCGGTCCAGGATCTCCGCTGCGGACGGCGGCTTCTTCTCCTCGCCCTCGTCCTTGCCGGGATTGGGACGGACGAGAGCCATCAGTTCCTTGAGGATGGCGATGCCCTGGGCGTCCAAGACGAGGGGTTCCTCCTGGGAGGCGACCACGGCGAAGGAGTGGACGTGGGCGTTGATGATCTCCAGGACCATCGGCCCCAGCTCCGCCAACCGTTCCTTTCGCTCCTCGTCGGAGGACTTCTTGAACAGGGTCGTGTACACGGACCCGAACAGTGAGGTGTACCAAGGATCTTGGACATGTCCTCCGAGTTGAGAGGATGGATCCATGTCCGAGCAACGTCGTCGATACAGTCCGCAGTTCAAGGCCGAGGCTGTGCAGATGGTCGTCGAGACCGGTAGACCGATCGCCGCGGTGGCCCGTGATCTGGAGGTCCACGAAGCCACCCTGGGCAACTGGGTCAACACCTGGCGCCGTGAACACGCCACGCCCGTACCGCCGCACACCGACCGGACCGAGGACACCCGTGTGAAGGAGATGGAAGACGAGATCCGCCGCCTGCGGATGGAGAACGAGTTCCTGAAAAAAGCCGCGGCCTTCTTCGCCCGGACGCACCCGTAGCCCTGCGGTGCGCGGTGATCGACGCGGAGAAGGCCACCTACCCGATCGCCTGGATGTGCCGCCTGCTGGGCGTGCCCCGCTCCACCTACTACGCCTGGCGGGAACGCGCCGAGACGGTCACCGCCGCCCGACGTCGGACCCTCGCCGACCACGTGCGGCGGGTCTTCGACGCCTCCCGGGGCACCTACGGCTGCCGGCGGGTGACCGCCGCGCTCAACCGCAAGGGTGTCGCGTGCAGCGTCGGGCTCGTCGCCGACCTGATGCGCGAGCTCGGCCTGCGGGCCTGTCAACCCAGGGCGTACAAGCGGACCACGGTGCCCGGCCGGGACCCGGTCACCGCGAAGGATCTGATCGACAGGGACTTCACCGCCGACACCCCGGGCACCCGCCTGGTCGGCGACATCACCTACCTGAGGACGGGTGAGGGCTGGCTGTACCTGGCCACCGTCATCGACCTGGCCACCCGGATGGTCGTGGGCTGGCAGACCGCCGAGCACATGCGCACGAGCCTGGTGGTCGACGCCCTGGCCATGGCCATCCGACACGGCCACGTCCGCCCGGATGCGGTGTTCCATTCCGACCGGGGCGCGCAGTACACCTCGGCCAGGTTCGCCCGCCACTGCGCCGACAACCAGGTGCGGGTGAGCGTGGGACGTACCGGTGTCTGCTGGGACAACGCCGCCGCCGAATCGTTCTTCGCCACCATGAAGAACGAGATGTACCACCGGGAACGCTTCGACACCCGTGCCCGCGCCCGGTTCGCCGTCGCCGAGTACATCGAGGTGTTCTACAACAGACAACGGCTGCACTCCAGCCTTGACTACCGCACCCCGGCCGAAGCCCTCACCGGCTACCAGGCCCTGATAGCCGCCTGACCAGCAAACCTACGAAGACCTGTCCAAGATCCTTGACACAGCCCACAGCCCGAAGCCGTCCCGATACTTGACGATCCGCTTGTCCGTGCTGACGAGGGAATACAGCCGGGCCAGCAGCCGGTAGTCCCTGCTGAACACTTCGGCGGCACCGGGGTTGGCGTCCAGGAAGACGTTGATGGCCCGCACGGACTCGTACCCGTGGACCGTGAGGTCCAGGTCATCTACATCGGCGAGAAGGTCTTCGATGCGGGCGAAGGTGGTGCGGAACTCGGCCACCAGCTCGGACACATCGGTGACGAATCCGCCGCCCTTGCCGGATCCTTCCGGGGTGGGGTCGACGACAGCCCGCTGGACCTCTTCGGCCAGCCCGATGTAGTCCACGACCACCCCGGAGGTCTTCACGAACCCGGTCGGGGACACCCAGGTGCGGTTCGGACGAGTGATCGTCTGGAACAGGGTGTGGGCTTTCAGCGGCTTGTCCAGGTAGAGGACGCCCTCGTTGGGGGCGTCGAATCCCGTCATCAGTTTTGCGGTCACCACCAGGAAGCACAGCGGATCGTCCGGGGTGAGGAACCGCCGCTTTTGACCCTCTTCCTCGGCCTCCGAAAGCCGGTACGGCCGCATAGCCGGGTCTTCGTCCTTCGAGTCCGAGACGGAGATGTTCACCTCGGCCGTGATTCGGTCGTGTTTCCCCACTTCGGCGAGTACCTGTGACGCCTCGAAGCCGGCCAGCAGCTCGTTGATCTTGTCCGTGTATGCCACGGCCAGCTCACGGTTGTAGGCCACGACCTGAGCCTTGAGACCGTTGCGGTAGGCACCGGCCAGGTAGTGGTCCACGATGTCCTGGCAGACCGCGTGGATACGGTCTGGGTTGGCGAACACCGAGGTCAGGCGCCCGAACTTGCGAGACAGTGCCTCACGGTCGGGGTCGTCGAGGTCGAAGTCGTCGGCGAACTGGTCGAACTCGGCCTGCAGCTCCTGGTCGTTCATCTCGAAGGACACCGGGTGCGGATCCAGCATGACCGGGACGGTCGCCTCGTCCCGCAGCGACCGGGACACCGAATACCGGTGTAGCACTCGCCCCGGGTCGGCCTCGTCACCGAAGAGGGCGAAGGTGTCGGTGGCGAGGTTCCGCAGAGGGGTGCCGGTCATTCCGAAGAACTTCGCCTGAGGGATCGCGGCGCGCATCTGCCCGGCCAGGGACTTCGACTTGGCGGACTGGGTCCGGTGCGCCTCGTCGACCAGCACGATGATGTTGTCCCGCTTCGACAGGTTCCTGCCGGCTTCGGCGAACTTGTGCACGGTCGTGGAGACGACCCCGCGCACGTCGTCGGCGAGCAGGGACCGCAAGTCCTGACTGGTCTTCGGCTGGTGGAAGTAGGCGTCTCCCATAGCGGAGGTGAACACCCCGGAGGTCTGCCGCACGAGATCGGTCCGGTCCGAAAGCAAGATGATCGTGGGTGAGTCGGTACGGGCGTCGGCCAGCAGCAGCGAGGCGGCGAACACCATCAGCAGCGTCTTGCCGCTGCCTTGGTGGTGCCAAATCAGGCCCTTCTGGCCGCCGGCCAGGACTCGCTGGTGGATCAGGTGGGCGGCTTCCCGCTGCGGGTAGCGGGGCAGGTACTTCTTGTCCACCCCACCCCCTGCGGTGTCGAACAGGGCGAAGTTAGCGAGCATGTCCAGGACGGTCGCCGGGTTGAGCAGCAACTCCACGGAACGCTGCACGTCATCCTGCCCGGACAGGTTTTCGTCGTCGGCGGTGGACCTGAACGGCTGCCACAGGTTCAGTGGCGCCCCAACGGCGCCGAAACGCAGCTTGAGCCCATCGGAGGCAACGGCGAAGACGTTGGGAGTGAAGAACCATGGATACTCGGCAGCGTAGACATCGTTGATCTCGCAAGCAGCCTTAGCCCACCCAGACCTCGCAGTCGGCGACTTCACCTCGACCACGACCAACGGCAGCCCGTTGACCCAGTACACGAGATCGAACCGACGGGGTGTCTTCCCGGGCACGGTGATGGTCACCTCGTCCGAGACGATCAGCGTGTTGGCGGTCGGGTACTCAACGTCGATGACCTTCAGGGCGTGCCAAACGCCGTCGACGTCCCGAAACTCCTTGTGCCCGCGCAGCAGGCGCAGCACATGCTCGTTGGCCCTCACCAGCCCGCCTTCAACAGCGTTGACCGTGCCGGTAATCTCCTCGACCACCGCGTCCACGTCGAAGCCGCTGATCACCCCAGGGTTGAGCCGGACGATGGCATCCCGAAGATGGCCGGCGATCACCGTCTGCATCGTCTCACGCGGCAGCGCCCTACCCGCTGTAAAGCCCCATCCCATTGGAAGAGACCACTGGATCACCAGGTTCTGGAACTCACGCTCTCGAATCCCCTTCGCCACGGATCACACCTCCAATCTCGGCGGACTCGATGTTGATGGTGCGGTCCAGCAGCCCGGACAGCAGGGCCGCTCGGACTTCACGAAGACGGGAGGACTCTGTGCGAGTCGCCTGCAAGGCAGACTCCATCGCGTCAAGCTCCATCGCGATCTCGCGTTGGCGGTCGAGTGATGGCAGGTGCACGGCCATTCCCTTCGCCCGCTTGGCGCTGATGTGCTTAATGTTGGTGCCTCCCGCGTGACTGGATAGGTGCGTGGGACCTTGGAATACCGCAAGCGCGCGAGGTGGGTCAGGCGGTTGTGGGGATCCAAGGGCTGCCGGCGGCGGCTCGGGTGAGTGCGTCGAGCATGTTGATGCCGTGTCGGGTGGCGGTGGCGGTGTAGCTGCGGATCGCGGCGAAGTGTTCGGCTCCGGTCATGGTGCGCATGCTGCCGGAGACCTTGATCCGGAGTTTCGGCATGCGGATGGTCCGCTCGGCCGGGTTGTTGTCGAACGGCACGGCCGGGTCGGTGACGAAGCGTAGGTAGTCGGCGCGTCGGTCCCGTAGTCGCACGAACAGGGCGTGGTACTTGCGGTGCAGCTTGTCGGTGCGGGTGGCGGTGGCCTCGGCGCCGAGCACGACGGCCGAGCGCAGCAGGTGGGTCTGTTCGGCGAGGTCGGCCGGGTCGGGTTCGCAGCCGTCGGCGCGGGCCGTGACCGTCAGGCGGTTCAGTCGCCGCAGGGCGTCGATGGCCTGGCCGGCGAGGTCGGCGACCTGCCCGGTGGCGGTGTCGACCACGTAGACCAGTTCGCGTAGGACGTGGGCGTTGCACAGGGCGTGGACCGCGTCGGTGTAGGTGTCGTACGGGGCCCACGCGTCGTGCACGGCGACGCCGGTGTATCCGGGTAGCACGCCGGCGTCGTCCATTGCGGCGGTGCCGCGTCGGCGGTGCACGGTGAGGAACACGTCGGTGGGTGTGGAGGCGGAGTGCAGCCAGGCGAGGCGGCCGTCGACGCGCATGCCGGTCTCGTCGAAGTGCGCGACCGGCGCGTTCTTGATGCGGTCGCGGATGACGGGGAGCACCGTGTCGATGACGCCGAGGGCGGTGCGGGTGACCCAGGCGGTGACCGTGGCCGCCGCGACGGGCAGGCCGAACAGGTCACGGATCGCGTCGGCGGTGCGGCCGATGGACAGGAACTGTCCGTGGAGCAGGTAGACGCCGATCGCGGCGATCCGTGGTCCGTAGACGGCGGGCGCGGTGGCCCCGGCCGGTGTCGCGGCGGTGGTGTGGTGCCCGCACGGGCAGGCGACGGTGACGATCTGGTGCTCGGTCACCACGACCCGGGGCTGGGGGATGTCGAACACCTGCCGGCGGGTGACCGTCACCTCGGCGGCGTTGGTCAGGCCGTCACCGCAGCCGCCACAGATGTCCGGCACGTGCCGGACGATCACGTCCGGTTCGGCCACCTGGGACAGGGTGGTGCCCTCGCCCCCGGCCGGGCGGCCCGGCCGGCGACCCGAACGGCCCCGCAGCGACTTCGGCGCCGGTTTGGCCAGCCCGTCGCTCGACGGCGGTTTCGACGAGTTGCTCGACGACTGCTTCAACCGGGCCTCAAGCTCAGCGATCCGCGTCAGGGCCTGCTCCAGCCGTGCGGCCAGCCCGGCGTTCAACGCCAGCAGCTCGTCATACGACGGCGGCGGATCGGCGGGCACGGCTGGTCAACCTACCAGCCTCCACAGCAGACAGCACCACCGGGATCAGGAACCTATCCAGTCACCGCGCTTCTTCCCTCGACTTTCCTTACAGGGTAACCTTATTGGCTCCCTGTCCGGAATCCTCGGGGCACCTCAATGTACACGCCAGGCGCGTCCTTCCGGGTGAACACACGCGGCGATTGTATTCGCCGTGATACACGGCACGGGTAGGGCACGCTGGCCGCTCATCGTGAGCTGCGGGGTTGCGGCCTCGGGTTGCGTCGCCTGTCGAGGTTGGTCGGTGACCCTTGCGGCTGGACCGGTCGCGATCGTGAGTCGTGCACTAGGTCGAGCACGGCTTTCCACTGGAATGGCCCGTCCGGGACGGCCGGTCGCAGAGCGTCGGTGGCGGTGAAGCGAACACCAGCCCCGGCGAGCAGTTCGATGCTGCGGCTGAAGGCTGGGTGGGCGGCGAGCACCGCCTTGGCGTACGGCGAGGCGATGATCGGCGTACCCGATCCTAACGCCTCGTTGAGGATGCCCAACGCCGCCGTGTCGTTGGTGCCGGCGGCCCACTGGTTGATCGTGTTGAAGGTGGCCGGTGCGACGACGACGGCGTCGGCCTTCGGCAGAGACTTCGGTTCCTGCGGTCCACGTGGTTCGCGCTTGACGGGGTGGCCGGTGACCCGCTCAAGGGATTCTGGATCAACCCATGCGCCAGCGGCCTCGGTCATGACGGGGTATACGTCCCAGCCGCCGTTGCCGAGTTGTTCAGCCAGTTCGGCAACCTGGGCGGCCGGCGGCGCGGCGCATATGACGAGCAGGACGACGGGGGCGGCTTCGGTCATGTGTCCTGTACTCCTGCCCGGTTGGCGAGGGCTCGTAGCCCTGGTGTGTCGCTGCGGCGCTCCCGCCGGAGAAGCTGTGTGATGAGGCCGGTGGCGGTGGCATTGAGTTTGATGGCCTCGGGTACGAGGCGTTCGTACTCCAGGAGCTGAAGCATCGCCTGCGGGTCGGATTTGCCTGACGCGCTGTGTGCTACCGCGAGGTCGAGGTGAACTCGTGCGCGCCGGCTGGTCAGCGTCGCCGGTAGGTGGGAGGTGTCGAGCTGGTCGGCGATCTGGAGCGCCTGCCGGTTGTCGCGCAGGATGACCGCGACGGAGATTTGGTGTAGGCGGACGTTGGCAGGGCCGAACGCCGTCCACAGTTCGTTGCTGTTATGGCCAAGTCGTTCGGCGACTGATTCCGCCTCCTGCAGATGGCTACTCGCGTTGCGGGCGTCCGCTCGGCGGGCTGCCGCTACGGCCGCGTGTAGCAGGAGCGCTCCGTACGCCGAGAGGTAGGCAGGCGTGCCGTGCAGTCTGTCGCGGGCGATGGCGTCGGCGGCGGCTACCGCGACCTCTTCAGCTTCGGCAGCGCGGCCTGGCTGCTTGGCGAGCGCGCATGCAGTCTGGTAGGCGGCGATGGCGGTCAGGGCCGGGTCAACGGCGATGAGTCCGAAGCAGCGTGCTCGGTCCGCGGTTGTCCAGGCCAGTTCTCCGTCACCGAGTTTGACGGCGAGTTTTGACGCCAGTAGGTACGCGCCGCTGGCTGCGCGTGCCACCCTGGATATGTCCACCGTGCTCGGCTGCTCGGCGAACAGGGACTCTGCCCCGCCAATGATCGCGGATAGCTGGCGCAGCTCGCTGTACCGGGCACCCTGGTAGGCGAGGTTGCCTCGTAGCAGGGCCGCCTCCAGCTCCTGGATCGGCAGGGCCACTTGTCCGTGATTGCGACCGAGGACGCTGCTCCGCAGCCAGGTACGCCATCCGCTGGGCGAGTCGAAGCGGTCGTCCCTCAGGCTGGCCTGTGGCGGCTCGGACTCGCCGTCGAACCGCCAGAGCACGGCGGCGGTTGCCTTCTGACGAGACTGGTGGAGGTCTGGTTCCGTATCGCCTGTGGGCTCGCCGTCATTCGCGTTGGCGGGTCGGTCGATGTAGAGCCCGAGCGAACGCACGTCGGTATGCAGGACGGTGCACAGCGCCCACCGGTAGTCCTCGTTGGGCCACCGGATCTCGCCGCGTTCGAGCGTACCGAGGGTCTTCTCGGTCAGCCCTGCCCACCGTTGCCGGCGGCCCTGCTTGGCATACCTTGAGGCCAGCGCGGCGTTACAGGCGTCCGCCAACTCCTGGCGAGACATCGGGCGGCCGGAGCCGGAAGGGGACAGTAGTGCCTTGCGGGCAGCCCGGAGGTGCGTGTTCGGGACGATCTCCCTCGCCACGATCTGACCCCCGGATTGATCAACAGACTTCTTGTGCGGGCGTGCCAACTCGTCGGTACGAGCTTGTCTCCATGCTCCCAAGCGGCCCAGGACGGTTCAAGCAGGAACGACTCACCTCTCCGCAGGCCGATCGTCATCGCCCCCCTGGTTGCCGGCCCTACTGGGGCGACGGGGGGGGTGACGGGCCGCCAGCCTCGTCGGCGGGGGCTGGCGGCCGGTCCTTGCCCGGGTTAGGCGTCGAACTCGCCGTTGCGCACTCCGTTGATGAAGTCGGACCAGCCATCCGGGGCGAACACCAGGATGCCTCCGCCGGGGTTCTTGGAGTCGCGGACACCGACGTGCAGGTCGGTGGCGGTTGCGACTTCGACACAGTTGTCGGCGCCACCGCTTCGAGTGGACTTTCGCCAGGGGCCGAACTGCCTGTCAATCATGGTGCGTGTTCCTCCTGATCTCCTCGGCCATTGCGGCGAGGTAGTCGAGGCTGTCCCCCGGCGGCATGGCCGCGTCCTCCAGCTTGGCGTACAGGTCAAGGTAGCGGTTGACGTCCGCCGTCTCGGTGAGTACGAGATCGTCGGTGACGGTGTCGACCGCGACGACCACAGGGTCGAGCGGATCCGGGTATCGGTAGGTGAAGAACGCCGAGCGGGGGACGGCATGCTGTTGGATCCTGGCGGCGAGCGGGAGTACCCGGATGGTGGTGCCTCGGCGCTCGTGTCCGACGAGCGCCAGGTGGTCCAGCTGGTCGGCGATCACGAGCGCGGGTGCGGCGAAGCGGCGGATGGCCAGTTCGTCGATGATCACTTCATAGGATGGGCCGCCTGGCCGCTCCAGCATGCGTTGGCGGCCGGCACGTGCCTCCAACGCCCTCGCATGGATCCAGGTGGCACCTTCTGGCCGGTCGGTTAGGACGCGGGCTTCGGCGTACGAGGGTATCTGCAGCAGACCGGGCAGGTAGACCATCTGGTATTCGCGGATCTCGCTCGCGCCCGCTTCGAGGTTCGCGTACAAGGCTTGCCGGGTCCCCATCTCGTCCGCGTACTTGGCCCACCAGCCTCGCTCCTGCGCCTCACGGGCGATCGTCATGATCTGCTGCCATCGCTGCTGATCGACGGCAAACAGCTGGAGTATCCGCATGATCTCGTCGAGGTCAGGGGCGACGTGACCGTTCTCAAGCCGCGAGATCCGCTGTCGTGCGACGCCGATCTCGGCAGCCACGCGGGCGGATGAATAGCCGTGTTGGTCGCGCAGGCGTATCAGTTCGGCGGCGAGCCGACGGCGACGCACAAATGGACTGATCACGGCGCACCTCCGAAGAGCGATCATCGCCGGGGCTTCTGGGCACCGGCCGCGCGGGGGAGCGTAACCCCGGTTTTCCTCGACAGGGCCGGGCCAACATCCGGTTCTGGCGTCGAGGTCCTGGTCAGTGGCCATCTGGGTAGCAGAACGGGCACCGGATCAGGCAGTAGACCGGGGTTCCCGCAAGGGCGGACTGTCCGTGAGGCTGGACCTACCAGAAGCTAGATATCGATCAAGGCGGACCGGTGCGGGTTACGGCTAACAAGCCCGTCCAGCTCGCGACGGCGCGGATTGATCCGCCAGCCAACGTGCCGGTAGCTGCGGGGGCTACCTGCCCACCCATCATCCCAGTCCCATTGGAGGTTGCCATGAACAGCATGCTCGACGTCAGCGACGACCCGTTCGAGCTCGACGTGCAGATCGTCACGGAGGGTCCGGTCGCCGCCGCCCTGCTGGCGGACACGGACGACGGCTGCGACACCAAGAAGAACGGCGACTGCTGACCCAACACCCTCGCTGGTTCCGGCAGGCGATCCTCCGATGTCTGCCGGAACCAGCACCCCGCACCCAGCCATATGCCTGGAGGAACATCTCGTGACGGAAGGAGGACTGCTCATGTTTCGGTCGGTCGATGCCGCGACGATCCGCATTGCCGCTCACTCATGGCCCGACGGTCCGGCGCCTTGGCCGGATCGGAGTGACGCCTCCGGTATCGGGGACTGGTTGCAGGCGACGTGGTGGAAGGTCGGCCTGGCCGAAGCTGTTTGGGCCGCCAGCCCTGAGTTCGCTGCTCGCGTAGAAACGGTCCTCGCCGCAGGAGGCGCAACTCCGGACCGAGAGTGGCGGGTCGCGCTGGCGCTCGCGAGGTACCTGGTCCGTGCGCAGCGGCGTGCGACTCCCTTCGGGTTGTTCTCGGGGGTGGCGGCCCTGCGGTTCGACACGGTGGCTGCGGTGGTGCCAGCCGGGCAGCCGGCGATCCGGGTACGGCCGGACGCGAGCTGGCTCGCATCCCTGATCGCGCGGCTTGAAGCTGAGCCCGACGTGCGCCGCCGTCTGCCCGTGCAGGCGAACAACCTGGCGCTGGTGAACGGGCCCCGGATCGTCGTGGCGCGCCGGCCGCACGCTTCGGCAAGTGCGGAATCGACCTCAGTGAGGAACACCGCAGCGGTACGGCTGGCGGTATCGCTCGCCGGTGCCCCTGTGCCGTGGGATGAACTGGTCGACTCGGTCGCTGCCGCGTTTCCCGGCTCCCCACGCGCGTCCGCTGACGCAATGGTTGCCGGCCTGGTGGACCACGGCGTGTTGATCTCCGCTCTCCGACCACCATCGACGTGCGCAGACCCGATCAGGCATGTCCTGGACACCCTCGATGCGGCGTTCGACGGTGATCTTGAGGGACAGCGAGCCCTTCGGGTCGAGCTGCGCTCGCTGCATGGTCGTCTCGGTGGTACCAGCGCAGGTAGCGCGACGTACCTTCGTGGGCTCGCCGACCGCATGCGCAGCGTGGCAGCGGCCACCCAGCCGCTCGCGGTGGATCTTCAGCTCGCGAATCGGATCACCCTGCCGGAGCAGGTCGCCGCCGAGATCGCCGCATCGGTCGAGGTGCTACGACGGCTGACGCCAGATCCGGCGGGACGGCCCGAGTGGCGCGCGTACCGTGCCCGGTTCGTCGACCGCTACGGGATGACGGCGGTGGTGCCGCTGGATCGGCTGGTAGATCCGCTGGTCGGGTTGGGTTTCCCAGAACACTTCGGCACTGTGGCCGACGCGCCTGCGGCTCCACTGTCGGGCCGTGACGAGCGCCTGCTCGCGATGGCTCAGGAGGCATTGATCGACGGCGCTCGTGAGGTGGTCCTCGATGACACGGCCGTGGACTGGCTTGCCGGTACTAACCGGGTCACGGGACCTGTCAGCCCTCACGTCGACGTCTCGGCAGAGGTCCGCGCGGTCTCGCTGGAGGCGCTGACAAAGGGACAGTTCACTGTCGCGTTGACCGGCATGGGCCGCTCGGCGATGGCGACGAGCGGACGCTTCCTCGACGGGCTGCCCTACGCCGATCGGGAGTTGATGCGCCGAGAGTTCGCCCGTCTTCCTGTCGCGGTGGCCGGGGCAATGCCGGCGCAGCTGAGCTTCCCGCCGCGCAAGCTGCACAGCCAGAACGTGCTCAACTCTCCGCAGGTACTTCCATGGATGGTCAGCCTGGCTGAGCACCGGCCCGTGGCCGAGAACGTGATTGGCCTCGACGACCTCGGTCTGACTGCCGGTCGTGATCGGCTGGTCCTGGTGTCGATGTCGCGGCGGCAGGTGGTGGAGCCGACAGTGGCGCATGCCGCCGCCGTCCACACGATGCCGCTGCTCGGCCGGTTTCTCCTGGAGCTGCCGCGAGCCACGGATGCTCGAATGAAGCCGTTCGACTGGGGTGCGGCTTCCTGCTTGCCGTTCCGACCCGCGCTGAGGTATGGCCGCGTCCTCCTGGCAGCGGCCCGGTGGCGCGTCGATCCGACGGCCCTGCCCGGTGCGAACGCAGGCGATGGCGAATGGTTGATCGGTTGGGAGGCGCTTAGGAGGAGGCTGCGGCTGCCGGCATGGGTGCAGGTCGGCAACGGTGACCAGAGGCTTCGGCTCCACCTCGAACAGTCCATGGATCTTGCCCTGCTGCGTGCCCACCTGGACGCCAGCGCAGGACCGGCAACCGTGGTGGACGCAGCGAGCCCAGAGGACTTCGGTTGGCTCTCCGGACGCGCCCACGAGATCGTCGTGCCCGTCGCCTCGAGGGCTGCGCCCGCTGCCTCGCCGGCCGCGCTTACCGCGCGTGGCACCTGGCCGCCACCTGCTCCCCCCGAGCCGCTCGCACCGGGTGCCAGTGGCCTGCTGTCCGCTTCGGTGGCCGTCGACCCCGCGACGGTGGAGCTGGTCTTGACCCGAGGGCTGCCCGCGCTGCTCGCCGACTGGCCCAAGCCACCGCTGTGGTGGTTCGTGCGCATGCGACGCCCCACCCCGCATCTTCGACTACGACTGCACACCGATAACTACGGCGACGCGGCGGTACGGGTCGGGAGGTGGGTCACCGGGCTCCGACAGCAGCGCCTTGCCGGCGGCTGGAGCCTGGACGCCTACCATCCCGAGTCCGGCCGGTATGGCTACAGCACCGCGCTGGCAGCAGCCGAGGAACTTTTCGCCGCCGACTCCACCGCGGTGTTGGCCCAGCTCGTAGCGCAGCCCGAGTCGCGAATCAATCGGCAGGCACTGACAGCCCTGAGCATGGTCGACCTGGCCACCTCGATGCTCGGCAGCCGCACCGACGGATGCGAGTGGCTGGTGGCGCGCCCCGAGCAAACCGGGCAGGCACCGATCCAGCGAGACGTGCTGCGGCAAGCGGTCACCCTCGACCCGAACGAACTTCCCGAGCCCATCCAGCGTGCATGGCAGGAACGCTCCAGGGCCGCAAACCGGTACGCCGCCGAACTGTCCGCCGTCGCCGGTCCACTCACCCCCGCCTCGGTGCTCGCGTCGCTGATACACCTGCACGTCGTTCGCGCTCTCGGTCCCGACGAAGACTCCGAACAGCTCACTTATCGGTTGGCCCGCCATGTCGCGCTGGCGGCGGTGCGCCGCCGGGTTCGCGCCGTAGGAGCATCCCGATGACCGGAGCACCGCTGAGGACGCCGTTGCTACGAGCGGCAGAGGCGATGGCCGCATGTATCACCGACACCCTGACGGAGCCGCCGTCCCCGGATTTCGCAGCTGACGACTACGGGCCACGCAGTACCCGCTGGTACGCCCAGTCGCTGTCCCGGGGTGCCGCCGGGGTGGCACTCCTACACGGGGTGCGAGCGCAGACAGGACACGGTGGATGGGAACCGGTCCATGCATGGCTGCGCCGCGCGACCGCTGACACGCTGAACAACGGCAGCGGAGCCGGACTCTGGTTCGGCGCACCCGCTGTCACTCACGCGCTGACCATCGCCATGCCGCACTCCCGCCCAGCAGCCTTGGACGCGCTTGATCATGCTCTCGATGACCTGGTGGAACGCCGTCTGACCGCTGCCACGGCACGCCTCGCAGCGGGTGCCCGGCCCTCGCTGTCGGAGTTCGATCTCGTACGTGGGCTGACCGGCCTGGGAGCCCACCTGCTGCGCCGCGCCCCGGACGGACATCTGCTCCGGCGGGTGCTGGCGTACCTGGTCCGACTCACCGAGCCGGTGCACACCGACGACACCGCAGGCCGACTCGCGCCGGGTTGGTGGAGCGCAGACCCCGCCGGTCGCGAAGGTTCGGAGCAGGGCGGACATGCCAACTTTGGAATGGCGCACGGCATCGCCGGCCCTTTGGCTCTCCTGGCCCTGGCCATGCGGCAGAACATCCGGGTGCCGGGGCACGCGGAGGCGATCCGCCGGATCTGCACGTGGCTCGACTGCTGGCAGCAGACCAGCCCTGCGGGACCGTGGTGGCCAGAGAAGATCACCGTCGCGGAGTTGCACGCCGGGAAATCCTCCATGAGGGGACCGGCGCGGCCGTCCTGGTGCTATGGCACCCCCGGCGTCGCCCGCGCCCAGCAGCTAGCCGGGATCGCTCTCGACGACGCCGCCCGGCAAGAGGCGGCAGAAGAGGCCCTGACCCGCTGCCTGGCCGATCCCCTCCAACTCAGCCGGATCGTCGATCCGTCGCTGTGTCACGGCTGGGCGGGGCTTGCCGCTACGGCCTGGTACGCAGCCGCCGACGCCCGCACCACCAGCCCGCACCACCAGCTGCCCGAGATCGTGCGCCTGCTGGTCCAGCACGCCACGGACACCACCCCGGCACGGTCCGGCTTGATCACAGGCCCCGCCGGAATCGCCCTCACCCTGCACACCGTCGCGACCGGCACCGACGTCCGCTGGGCCACCAGCCTGCTGATCAACTAGACGAGGAGAGCATCGTGGATCTCGATTCCGAACCCGACACCGAGCCACCCGGCGTGGCGCAGGTGAGCCGATGGCGCCAGATCAACCTCACGTTCTCGGACTGGCAGAGCGCTGAGGATTACGCCGCAACGCGGCTCGCCCCTGAGCTCACCGGTGCCGAAGACCACCGGACAATCACCGCCTTCTGGTTCATCCGTAAGCGGGAGACGTGGCGGCTGCGGCTTCTGCCCGGCGACCGGCTCGCACAGGTCTACGCCCTCCTCGCTGCCATCACCGACGACGACCGCATCCGCGGTGTCACCGAGCCCATCTACCGGCCCGAGGCATACGCCTTCGGTGGGGACCAGGCAATGACGATCGCTCACACCCTTTTCCACGCGGACAGCCGCTACATCCTCGGCCATTTCGCCACCACCGGCGGCGCCCATCGGCGTGAACTCGGCGTCCTGCTCGCCACTCGCCTCATGCGCGCCGCCGGACTGGAGCTCTCCGAGCAGGGCGACGTCTGGCGGCTTCTCGCCTCGCGCCGGCACCAGCCGAGCGCCCCCGCGCCGAGCCCACGGCTGATCGCGGCGGTGCAGCGTCTGATCACCGCAGCCGACGATGCGGTTGGAAGCCCGCTGGCCGTCACCCCGCGTTGGCCGAAAGCCCACGTCCAAGCGGGCGCGGACCTCGGCTTCCTCGACCGGCACGGCGCGCTGACCCGCGACCTACGCGAGGTGCTGACTCACCACCTACTGTTCCTGTTCAACCGGCTCGGCATCTCCGCCGCAGATGCCTGGCTGCTCGCGACGGCGGCCGTAACCGTCACCTTCCACCACCCATTCGACACCCCATCCGGCTATCAACCCGCCACCAAGATCAACAGTAGGGTCAACGCAGTGAACACTTTCCCCACCGCACCGGAAACGTCGAGTGCCGCGACGCTGCGCGAACAACTCGCCAGCACGCTCGAACAGCGCGGCCACATCCGCTCGGCACCCGTCGCGCACGCATTCCGTACGGTCCCCCGCGAGCAGTTCCTCCCCGGCGTCGACCTGGAAACCGTCTACACCCGCCGCCAGATCGTCACCAAACGGGACCCCAGCGGTGCCGCGTTGTCATCAGCGTCAAGCCCCAGCCTCGTCGCGGACATGCTCGAACAACTCGCACCCCAACCCGGCCACCGCGTCCTGGAGATCGGCGCGGCCACCGGCATCAACGCCGCCCTACTCGCCGAGCTGACCAGCCCCGGCGGCACGGTCGTCACCATCGAACTCGACCAAGACCTCGCCGACGGCGCCCGCGCCGCCCTCGACCGCGCCGGCTACGACACCGTGAAGGTGATCTGCGGCGACGGAGCCCTCGGCGAACCCGACCAGGCACCCCACGACCGGATCATCGTCACCGCCGGAGCCTGGGACATCTCCGCCGCCTGGTGGGAACAACTCGCCGACCACGGCCGCATCGTCGTGCCCCTGCGCGTACACGAAAGCGGCCTGACCCGATGCTTCGCCTTCGACCGCACCGGCCCCCACCAGCTCGTCAGCACCACGACGCCGCTGGTCTGCGGATTCGTCCCCATGCGCGGCAGCACCGAACACACCGACCACCACGTACGCCTCGACACCGACGTGGTCCTCAAACTCGACACCACCGACCAGCCCGACCGCGCCGCCCTCGCCAGCGCCCTCGGCCACCCCCGGCTCGAACGCTGGACCGGCATCCAGGTCACCGACGACGACCCCATCGGCCACCTCGACCTGTGGCTGCTCGCACACGCCAACCGGCCGTTCGGTCGCCTCGGCGTAGGGGACACCGCCCGCACCAGCGGGCTGGTCACCCCCGCCTACCGGTGGGCCGGTGCCGCCATCTACCACGGCGGCACCATCGCCTACCTCGCCTTCCAGGACGCGGGCGACGGCCACCACGAAGTCGGCGCGATTGCCCACGGACCGGATGCCACCACGCTCGCCACCGAGCTGACCAACCTGCTCGACCGATGGAACGCTGCGGGCCGCCCTAACCAGCCCACCGTCACTGCCCACCGCGCAGGAACCCGACCCGCCGACCATGGCGACATCAGCCGATCCGACACCATCCTCACGATCGCCTTCTGACTGCATCCACGCCGGGACGGTGCCATGCCCTGTCCCGCCCCGGCGACCCGGGACGAGCGCAGCTGAGACGTCACGCACGACCGGGACGGACCTCGTTGCCACCATGCGGCCCTTCCGCAGCAGATGAGGACACCATGACTCCGTCTCTTGCCGCCGCCACCATCGCGGCCCGATTCCCTCTCGTCGCCCGTAAACGACCGCCCGCCAAACCCCTGGACGCTCGGGTAGACCGGCTCGTCAGGCTCGCCGAGACCGCACACCGCGAGAGCGATCCGGACAAGGCGTCCATGGTGTTCAACGGGGCGGCCCTCGTCGCCTCCGACTGCGGAGACCCCAATCGTGCCCGCACCTGGTGCCGCCGCCACGCGAGCATCTACCTCAACCGAGCCCCACTGAACGGCTACACCGCCCGCTTCGCTCTCGAACCAGTCGTCAACCTCGCTCGCCTGCGCATTCGTGAAGGCGACGGCGACGGGGCGTACCGCCTACTCACCCACCTGTACACGGCCATCGTCGGCGGCAGCCCCGCTCTGCTGGACGACCTGGAAATACACCCTCGACAACTTCCCGCTGATCCCGAACAACTCAATCAGATCGTCAAATGGCTGCGCGGCACCCTGCTCTCCGACGGCACCCGGGCCCTCACCCTTGCCGGACGGTGGGACGACGCCGTGGCCCATGTACGCCGATACGACGGGATCGAGCCAACCCTCCTTGATGGACGACAAGTCGCGATCGTCGCCCATCTCCTGCGGGACGAAGGGCCATCAGCAGTGGCTCTCCTCGCGGCCACCAAGA
Organism: Solwaraspora sp. WMMA2101; assembly: GCF_049179175.1. Taxonomy (NCBI): domain Bacteria; kingdom Bacillati; phylum Actinomycetota; class Actinomycetes; order Micromonosporales; family Micromonosporaceae; genus Solwaraspora; species Solwaraspora sp. WMMA2101. The sequence continues at coordinate 2,394,836 of NZ_JBMHMA010000006.1, forward strand.
TCGAAGCGCCGTGGGAGCAAGCGGTGCGTGGGCTCCTCAACACCTGGCAGGAGTTGGCCGTGGGGACGGTCGCCGTCGACCACGCTGACCTCATCGATCGAGTGTCAGCCGTACCGCGAACTCCCGGGCTCGCAGTATTCCGCGTTCGCCTTGGATTGACGGCCCTGGACCTCTCGGTGGGCTTGCCAACCGAGGTCGCACATGGACTGATCAAACAGCTGGTGGCGAATGCTATCCACGAAGAGGACGCGAACGCAGCGCGTGACCTCATCAGTCACTCGGCGGTCGCGGCCGAACATCAAGGGACACTACGCCCCTTGATGAAGGCGAGCGGGTTAGACCAAGGCTACCTTCCAGCCACGGCGAGTGATCCGCTTTCCGTAGCGCTCGACCTGGCCGAAACCGTGATAGCTAGGCGACGTGATTGAGGTCGGAGAGCAGGACCACATGTCCGGCCGATATGTGCCGGCCGCACGCCTGGCCATGGGCGTTCCGAGACAGTGCGACACGTAACGACAGGATCGACTCTCGCCCTCACAAGCCAGCCACGATCCTCCACTACATCCCTTGAATAGAAATGCAAGGAGCGATGATGCCCACCCCGGTCATCGACCCGACCGAGCGCCACCCCGACGACATCGCCGACGCCACGGCGTACCGACCCGCCGACGCCGTCTGGGTGTGGCCGCCGCGCGCTGAGCAGTGGCGACCCGGCGTCGTCGACACCAACTCACACCTCGCGCTGCTCGTGAGATACCAACTGCCTGGCGGAGGAACCAGCGTCGACTCCCTCCTCCCGCGCAACGTCATGGCCCGAGCCGAGCCTGCAGACGTTGACGGCACCGACAGCCTCCCGATCCGGCCACGCAACCTCGGCCCCATACCCATGCGATCCGCAGCTTCAGCGTAAACAGCGATCTCCGACACGAAAGGACGACTGTGGATAACCATCTTCGAGTAGCGCCCGATATCATCAGGGACCCGCACCCGGACTGGTGCGAATTGACCGAGTGCACTGCTGGCGGGCCAAGCGAGTTCCATCCCGAGTTATCACCGCCGGCCCACTGGGGTCGCCGCTACGCTTGCAACCCGCAACCGGGGCGGTACCCGACTGAAGTGACCCTCCAACTCGTTCGTTTTGTCGACGACCCGCCGCGAACCGATTTCGTTCGTATCGAGTTGGGGAGTTTCGAGGAGAGGCGGTCGCACTACGTACGCCTCGTCCAGGGCGAGATGATGCGCGACGCCCTCACCACCGTCCTCGCTCAGGCGCGCACCACTGACCCGGCGAGAACAACGTCTGTGGGGTAGAACGCCTCCGGTGCATAAGAGTCGATCGAGACACCTGCCGCCGAGCCGGCGTACCCGACACGCCTGCCCCCTACCCGTCGGCAGCCTGTCCGACGACGACCGGTCGCGCGCGTGAGCCGCAGGCACTTTGGTTGCGTAGCGGTCAGTCCGGCGCACTGTTGACGTAGACGCCTCGGCCTTGGTGGCCTTGAAGGACGCCGCGTTCCTGGAGGCGGGCGAGGGCTTGGCGGACGGTGGGTGCTGAACATTCGTACTGTTCGCCGAGCTCCGCTGTGGACGGGATCTTGTCACCGGGTTTGAGGTCACCGGTGGCGATGGCGGTCTCGATGTCGCGCATGATCCGGCGGAAGACCGGCTCTGCGGGCTGGGAGGGGGTCGGCACGGCGGGCTCCTCGCGTAGGTGGAGCCATCGCATCACGCGCTGACCTGTGTTGGCAAGTAAGTCAAGTGCTCCGGTGTTGACTTGTCTTACTTAGCAATCTAGGTTTTCGGTCTGGTTGAGGTGCCTCCTCGCGTAGGGGCTGAGGCGGGACACCTCTGCCAGGGCCTGCCCTCCTGTGCCTGGGCGTCCCCCGTCGTCGAGGACGGGAGGGCAGGCCATCCCGTTCTGCCCTGCTGCGGCTTCCTGATGTCCGCGCCCTTCATTCATCCCGACATGTATTGCTAAGTAAGCGAGGTCTTGATGGTGCGTACGATCACTCGCCGCCGGCTACTCGCCGGTGGGGCCGTTGTCGCGGCCGGGGTAGCTGTCTCGGCTTGCGGTCGGTTGCCCGCTCCCGGCCCCGCCGCTGTGCAGACGGTCAGAGTGTTGACGGGTGCCGGGTTCCAGGGGCGGGAAGCGCCGCTGCTGGTGGCGCGGGCTCAGGGTTGGTTCCGCGACGAGGGCCTGGCCGTGGAGGTGCTGCCGGGCAAGGGGTCGGGCGAGAACCTGAAGCTTCTGGCGGCCGGGCAGGTCGACGTGGCGACGCTGGACGTGAGTGCCGCGATGATCGAGGCCAGCACGCCCGGCGGCATCCGGGACTTCCGGCTGACGTCGGTGCTGCACCAGCGGAACCTGGCGTGTTTCGTCGCGTTGGCGTCGTCGGGCATCCGCACGCCGGCTGACCTGGCGGGCCGGCGGTTGTCGTACCTGCCGGGCGGCATCAACCATGTGCTGTTCCCGACGTACGCGCAGCTGGCCGGTTTCGACCCCTCGGGTGTGCAGTGGGTGAGCAACCCGGTGCCGGCCCAGCACGCGGCGCTGCTCGCCGAAGGACGAGTCGACGCCATCAGCCAGTTCGTGCCGGCGGTGGAGTCGGTGCGGTCCGTCGCGAAGCAGGACCTGTCGGTGCTGCCGTTCGTCGACTGGATCGGTGACCTGCACGGCTCGGCGATGGCCGTCTCCACAGCGACCGCGACCAACCGTGCCGACGTGGTCCGCCGGTTCAACCGGGCGCTGCTACGCGGTCTGGTCTACTGCATGCAGGACCCCGAGCCGGCTGGCAAGGCGTACGCGGCACAGCCAGAGACGCAGGGCCAGCAGGCCCACCTCGCTACCGCCGAGCTGACCGCGCTGCGCGGCTACGTCACCCCGGCAGAAGGACGCCTCGGCCACTTCGACGAGGCGAGGGTGGCCCGCAACATCGCGATCCTGCACGGTGCCGGGGCCATACCCGCTGGGCTGACGCCGCCGGACATCATCGCCCCCGACCTCGTCGAATGAACCGACCCACGCCGCCAACGCCTGGTCTCGCCTCGGCAGCCACGGCCCGGCTGCGGACGGTGGTCGCCGGAGCCTGCCCGCCGGTCCTCGGTGTGGCCGGGCTGGTCGCCGTCTGGTGGGCCGCCGTCGAGGTGTCCGGCGTCGCCGACTATGTTGTGCCGCCGCCGTACGCGGTCGCCGCCGTGATCCGTGACCAGCCCGGCTACCTGCTCCACCACGCCGCCGTCACCCTCACCACGGCGATGGCCGGCTACACGCTCGCCGCCGGCACGGCGGTCATGCTCGGCACTGTCCTGGCGATGTCCCGGCCACTGGCGCGGGCAATCACCCCGACCCTGCTGGTCCTCAGCGTGCTACCGAAACCCGCCCTGGTGCCGGTGCTGATCATCGCCCTCGGCTTCGGCGCCGGCCCGAAGATCGTCCTGGTCTGGCTGATGTGCTTCCTCCCGATCGCCCTCGCGACAGCCACCGGCCTGACGGCCACCCCGGCGGAGCTGGTCGAGCTGGCCCGATCCCTGACCGCGTCCCGCTGGCAGACGTTCGTCAAGGTCCGGCTACCGGCCGCGCTACCGCACCTGTGCTCCGGGCTGCGGATCGCGTTACCCCTCGCCCTTATCGGCGCCGTCGTGTCGGAGTTGTTCGGCGGGCTCGCCGGGCTCGGCGTCGTCATCCAGAACGCCGGCACCCGCGCCGACATGGCCTTCGCCGCCATCACGGTCCTCGCCGCCATGAGCACCGCGATGTACGGGCTCCTCACCGCCGCCTGCACTCGGGCAGCGCCGTGGATCCGCCACACGACCGCCTGACCCCCGGGCAGGCGCGCATCCGAACCGCCGGGTCCAGGCCATGCCCGCTGACCCCTACTGTTTGAAGGAGACAGCTGTGACCACGTCCACCTACCTGTTCGGCGACGCCCCACCCGACACCCGCGACGACAACGCGGTCATGCTCGACGCCCTGGCCGGCATGCTCGACCCGTTCTCCCGCCGGCAGCTACGCCGCGTCGGAGTCCGCGCCGACGCCCGATGCCTCGTCGTCGCCGTCGGCGCCAGCTGCATCGCCGCGACCCTCGCCGAGATGGCCCCGCACGGCGACGTCACCGCCACCGACATCGACCTCACCCCGAGCCGCCGACGCCCCCGCGTCCGGCTGATCCGCCACAACATCGTCACCGACCCCTTACCCGACGACGGCTACGACCTCATCCACGTCCGGCTCCTCCTCGCGCACCTGCCCGCCGACCAGCGCACCGCCGTACTCGGTCGGCTCGTCGACGCCCTCACCCCCGGCGGGCTGCTCATCGTCGAGGAGTTCGAACCCACCTGGCGCAGCTCCGTACTGTCCGCCCCTGACCCCGACGAGGCCGACCGGCTCTTCGCCGCCTACCACCGGGCGTTCGGCGCTGTACTCACCGGCTCCGGCAACGACCTGACATGGGGCCGCCACGCCCACCACGCGATGCGCGCCCTCGGCCTGCACGTCGACACGACCGGCCACACCGGCACCTGGACCGGCCGACAGGCCGGCTGTCTCCTGCCCTACGCCACCGCCGGAGTCATCCGCGACCGGCTCGTCGCCGCCGGCATGACTCCCGACGACATCGACGCCTTCCGTACGCTTCTGCTCCACACCGACCTGGTGGTCAAAGGCAACCTCGCCCTGTCCCACGTCGGCCGCGTCCCCACCGGCAGTTGACATGGCCGCCGAGTACCGCCTCTACACCACCGCCACCGCACCGGTCGCCATCGTCCTGAACCTGGTCGGAACCGTGCTGCACGCCGAACCGGTCGAGATCGGCGTCGCCCGCGACGGCATCACCGTCGAAGCCTGGCCCCTACACCCCGACGACGACGACAACCTCGCTGGCTCCTACGGCCAGCACAACGCCCGCCTCGAACTGCTCTACCGCCACCGGCCCCACCACACCAACGCCGACCAGGAAACCGCCGACATCATCAACAGCGTCGTCACCCTCCTGCGAGCGCATCCGGGCGACGCCACCCTCGTCCACCACGAACAGATCGTCCTGCGCCAACGCGACGGATGGACCACCATCAACACCGACTGGCCCGGCTGGCACGAGATTCCCACCCTCCGCTGGTACCGCCAGGCGATCCCCGGCCGAAGCATGCCCACCAGCCATACCTTCCGCGGCGACACCCTCAACCGCGAGCAGATCATCGCGCTCCTCGCCCGACGCCGCACCAACCCCGTCAGCGTCCGCCTTGGCGAGCACTACCTCGTCGGCGTCGTCAACGTCGACTACGACCCCCGACACCACGAGATCGTGCTCGACCTGGACCCCATCGCCCTGTCCGACATCCTCACCATCCTCACCACCGACCGCGCCCACCCACCCGCACCGAGGACAACCAGCACATGACCCCCTACCTCCGACTCACCACCGGCCGCCGCCGCCTCATCCTCCAGACACCGCTCAGCGCCTACCGCCACCCCGACAGCGGGCAACGAATCATCGTCGTCGCTACCCACCACTACGCCGAGCCCGCCTACTACCACCAGCTGCTGCACGACATCGACCGCTACCAACACGACGGATACGTCGTCCACTACGAGAACGCCCAGTACCAGACCCCCGGCGACAACCCCACCCAGGCAGAGCAGGCCGTCCTCGACGACCTCAACGCCCTCCGCGACCTCGAGACCGTCCGGATGGCTCCCCTCGGCTGGGTACGCCAACCCAGCCTGCTCCACCACCCCACCTGGCAACGCAAAGACCTCACCGACCTCGACGTCATCCGCCACGCCGGCACCGACGCCATGACCCACTACCTCACCACCCGCCGCGCCCTGTTCGACTGGCCCGACCAGCAGGTCTGGCGACTCAGCCGCGTCTACGCCTTCTTCGCAATCAGCACGCGCATGATCGCCGCCCTGGCCGCGAAGAACGCCGTACCCCGGCCCCACCGCGACCCCCGCATGCGGGCCGTCACCCAGGTCCTCACCGACACCCGCACCGCACTCGCCCTCGACGCCGCCACGACAACCACCGACGACACCGTCATGATCTGGGGCGCGGCCCACCTCCCCGGCATCCACACCGGGCTCACCGCCGCCGGCCACCACCTCGACGGCGACCCACAGTGGCGCACCGCCGGCTACCTCCCCTCAATCGCCGCGTCCGCACTGCGCTACCTCCTCCGACAACCACCTGCCATACACCCCCGCTACCACCACGCCACGCCGGCCGCACCCCTCGGCGGCAAGCCCACCACGTGACTTCCTCACGTCCCGGCTCAGGCCACGGCCGGGCCGGCACCCGAGATCAACCAGGTACGAGACCAGTAACCTGATGTGGGCGGCGCGGAACCATGTCGATCTCCCGCAAGAATCGACCGCGCCGCCCACCACCCGAGTCCCGCGCGCGTTGCTCGGCTACCGTTTCATGCCCGCGCTACCTCCACGGGATTTCTACGAGGTGGCGATTCTGAGGTCGCCAAGACCCGTCCGGCAGCGGCCAAGAACGCGAAGGTCGTCCTCGGGCAGATGTTCGCCTTGGCGGTACGCCGTGGTGCGCTCACGACCAACCCCGTCCGGGAAACCGGTCGCCTTCGCAAGCCACGCCGCATCGTGCGCGCCCTCGAAGCCGAACACTTGGAAGGCGTCCGCTCGGCGATCCGTCAGTGGCAACAGCCCACACCCGGCAAGCCTGGGCCTCGGCACAGCGGCGACCTGGCCGACATCGTCGACCTCATGCTCGCCACCGGTGCCCGCATCGGCGAGGTTCTGGCCGGGCGGTGGGAAGACGCGGACCTCGCCGCCGAACTCCCTACCATGACCATCTGCGGCACCATCGTCTACCTCAAGGGCAAGGGCTTCTTCCGACAGGAGTGGACCAAGAGTGACGCCGGATACCGGACTGTCATCCTGTCCCGATTCGCGGTCGGGATGCTGCTGGCGCGCAAGCTCACCGCCGCCGACAACCCCCACGACGCGATCTTCGCCTCCCGGCGCGGCACCTGGTTGTCCCCACACAACGTCCGCCGTCAGTGGCGTCAAGCCCGCGCCGACACCGGCCTCGAATGGGTGACCCCACACACCTTCCGCAAGACGGTCGCCACCCTCATCGACAAGGAGGCCGACGCCAAGAGCGCCGCCGCCCAACTCGGGCACGCCAGCGAGGAAGTCACCAACACGTTCTACATCGTCAAACCCGCACTCGCCCCGGACAGCTCCCACATCCTCGAACAGCTCGGTGCCAGCCCGACGACAGCCGGTCCCGACCGCCCAGGCGATAGACCGCCCCCGGCAACCTAGACGCTCGCGGGCGAACGTCTGATAGCCCCAAGCCGGGCAGACCCAGCCGCCCACGAACGCGACCGCGCCCACACGTTTGTGGGGGGTTTTCGGGGGGTGATTCAAAATTACATAGACAAACTTTAAGGCCCTGACCGGCGTTGTTGCTGGTCAGGGCCTTAGCTATGTGGAGCTGAGGGGATTCGAACCCCTGACCCCCTCGATGCGAACGAGGTGCGCTACCGGACTGCGCCACAGCCCCCTGTACGGGTGGGCCCGCCGCCAGGCAAACCGGGCAGTGGACCGGCGACAAGGCTAACAGGTCGGGCACCTGGCACGCGAATCACTCCCGGCATGGCTCGACACCACCGCCCAAGATCCCGACGATCTTGCACTTATCGACCGACAATTCCGACAAAAGTCCTCGATAACCGCAAGATCGTCGCGGAGAAGGCCGTCGTGGAGAAGGCCGTCGTGGAGAAGGCCGTCGCGGAGAAGGCCGTCGCGGAGAAGGGGGTGGGTCAGGAGCGGGGGGTGTCGTAGCTGCGGCCGGCCTCGTAGGCCCGGCCACGCAGGCCACCGGTGCGGCGGTAGGAGACCGACCCGGTGACCCCACCGCCACCAGCACCGCTGCCGCGGCCACCACCACCGCTGGCTGCGGCCGGCAGGTCACGTGGGCGGTCCAGACCCATCGCGGCGCGACGCATCACCTCACGCTGGGCGGCGAGCCGGCGCTGCTGCTCCCGACGGGCCGCCGCCCGGCGGGCCTGCTCCCGACGCACCTCGGCCTGGCGCACCGCCAGCCAGACGGCTTCCCGGGCCCGCTGGCGGCGACGGCGCCGCTCCATGATCGCCCGGTTCCGCAGGTGCACCAGGTAGGCGGCGAGCAGCAGCGCGGTGACCGCGAAGCCGATCCAGAAGCCCGGGCCGACCGCCAGGACGCCGATCAGCTCGACAAGGTTGAGCAGCAGCAGTGCGGCGAAGACCCGGCGACGACGGACCACCGCCGGGGTGTGCCGGCGGGTGCTGACCCGGCGGGGGTGGCGGCCGGCCGCCGGGACCAGGCTCAGCCGGCCGCCACGTCGGCGACCTTCAGCGCCTCCGCGACCACCAGGCGGCGCACTCGTCGGCGCGGCCGCGAGCGCCTCAGACGGGCTGCTCCCGCCCGTACCGTCACCGGCCGGCGCAGGCGGACGGAGGGTGAGCCGCCGGGCGCGGGGCGGATTCAGCGGGGTGCGTCCGGGCACGGTACGGCGACGGCGGCGGCGTTGCAGCACCCGCGCCGTCGACTGCGCCCGCTCCGCCACCAGGCGCTCGGTAGCGTCGTACCGGCGGACCAGTGCCGGTGCGAGGGCGAGCAGCCCGGCGGCGGCGAGGACGGCGAGGAGCACCGAGGTCGGCACCCTCACCCCTCCCGTCACCCCGAGGCAACCAGCCACCCGCACTCGAACATGAAGGCGTGATAGGTTGCCGTACCTTCTCGTTACTTGAGGTTACGGGCGTCCGACCAGGAATTTTGTACGCCGCGCCGACCACCGCCGACGGAATGGTTCAGTGTGCGCTGGCTCTCAGCCGCCGCCACCGGGCCAGCAGTCCTCCCTCGACCAGCACTTCTTCACTGGTCAGGGCGTATCCGATGTGGTCACGCCAGGCACCGTCGATGTGCATGTACCGGTGGTGGTAGGACTCCTCACGGAAACCCAATTTTTCCACCACCCGCCGTGACGGCAGGTTCTCGGGTCGGATGTTGACCTCGATGCGGTGCAACCCACCGGAGGCGAAGGCGTGGTCCACTGCCAGAGCCAACGCGGTCGGGATCACCCCGCGCCCGGCGACAGCCGTGTCCACCCAGTATCCGGCGTAGCCGGAGCAGAACGCGCGGCGCACGATGTTGCCGATGTTGAGGTGACCGACGAACCGCTGCGCACCCGACTCGACCAGGCAGACGGCGAACGGCATGCTCTCCCCGCGCCGGGCCTGCCGGCGCTGGTCGCGGTAGAGGTAGCGGAACGCGTCCGGCGAGTTCAGGTCGTACCACGGGCCGGGCGGCGTCGACTCCCAGGGCGCCAACCAGGCCTGGTTGCGGCGGCGGACCGCCGACCATTCGGCGGCGTCACTTCGCCGGTACGGGCGCAGGACCACCGGCCCGTCGGTGAGCACCACCGGCCAGCCCGGTGCCTCGTCCCCGATCACCGCTGCCGGTCCAGCAGCAGCACGTCGACGGTGGAACCGGCGGCGGCGGTGGTCACCCGCTCCCCGAGGACCAGCAGACCGTTCGCCTCGGCCAGCCCGGACAGGGTGAACGGCCCACCGGGCAGCGGCTGCACGGTGTAGCCGCCGCCGCGCCGCTCGGCGACGTTGGCCGGCCGGAACTCACGCAGACCTGCCGGTGACGAGACCGTCTCCAGCAGGTGGGCGCGCACACTGGGGCGGAACACCGGCTCGGCACCGGCCAGCAACTGGATCACCGGCCGGCCGAGCACCTCGAAGCCGACCAACGCGGAACCGGGTTCACCGGGCAGGCAGACCACGGGCACCTCCTCGGCTCCGACCGTACCGAATCCGAGGGCCGTTCCGGGATAGAGCGCGACGTCGGTGAACTCGACCGGCCCCGCGCGGGCCCCTTCCCGGCGGGAGAAGATCCGCCGGACCATGTCCCCGGGCCCGGTGCCGGTGCCACCGGTGGTGATGATCAGGTCGGCCCGCATCGCCTGATCCTCGAGCAGCCCCCGCAGCCCCTCCGGATCGTCGTCGCAGATGCCCACCCGGTACGCCAGTGCGCCCACCTCGGCGACCGCCGCGGTGAGCGCGTGCGAGTTCGCGTCGACCACCTGCCCCGGCTGGCTGCTGCGACCCACGTCGACCAGTTCGTCGCCGGTCGCCACGATCGCCACCCGAGGGCTGGGCCGGACGACGACGTGCCCGATGCCGGTGGCGGCGAAGACCGCCACCATCGCCGGGGTCACATAGGAACCGGCGCGGGCCAGCACCGCCCCGGTCGGCAACTCGTCACCGGCGCGCCGCAGCCCGTAGCCGCGCCGCGGCACCTGGAAGATCTCCACCGCCGCCATGCCCTGGTCGGTCCAGTCGATCGGCACCACCACGTCGGCGGCGACCGGCAGCGGCGCGCCGGCCGCCACCGAGAAGCAGGTGCCCGGGGTCAGCCGGACCGGCCGCCAGCTCGCCGCACCCAGGTCGCCGACCACGTTGAGCCGTACCGACCGGGGCTGCGCCGACGCCGACCGGCTGGCCGGGATCGCCTTGCCACCCCGGCCGGCCGGCGCGATGTCCTCCCACCGCGCCGCGTAACCGTCGATGACGGCCTGGTCGAACGCGGGAAAGGCGTGCGGCGCCACGACATCCTCGGCGAGGAGGTTGCCGTGCGCCTGGGTCAGGTCGAGGTCGAGCGGCGGCAGCGGCCGAATCCTGCGCAGCACGCTGCCCAGGTAGTCGGCGAGCGGCGTCAGCTCGTTGAAGGCCGCCTCGGCACCGGCCGTCGCGGTCATGTAGTGGGCACCCCGGGGGTGTCGGCGACGAACTCCTTCAGCCAGGCCCGGAAGTCGTCGCCGAGCCCGTCGCGCTGGCAGGCGATCTGCACCACGGCCTGCAGGTACCCCAGCGGCGCGCCGGTGTCGTAGCGGGTGCCCCGGTAGACGATGCCGTGCACCGGCGTTCCCTCGGCCAGCAGCATCGCCATGGCGTCGGTCAGCTGGATCTCACCGCCGCTGCCCGGCTTGGTCCGCTTGATCGCCTCGAAGATGCTGGCCGGCAGGACGTAGCGGCCGAGCACCGCCAGGTTGCTCGGTGCCTCCTCGGCGGACGGCTTCTCCACCAGGCCGGTGACCCGGACGATCTCGGCACCGTTCTGCACCGCGTCGGCGGCGGGTTCGACCGAGGCGATGCCGTACCGCTTGGTCTCGGCCGGCGGCACCTCCATGAACGCCAGGACGATCCCGCCGGCCCGGGCCTGCAGGTCGATCATGGCCGGCAGCAGCGGGTCGTTCTCGTCGACGAACTCGTCGCCGAGCAGCACCGCGAACGGTTCGTCGCCGATGTGGCTCTGCGCGCAGCCGACCGCGTGGCCCAGGCCGAGCGGCTCGTGCTGCCGGCAGGTGTAGATGTCGGCCAGCTCGCTGGGCCGGCGGACCGCGGCGAGCCGCTCCTGGTCGCCCTTGTCGGCGAGCCGGCCCTCCAGGTACGGCTGCCGGTCGAAGTGGTCGACCATCGAGGTCTTGCCGCGACCGGTGATCAGCAGGACGTCGTTGATCCCGGCGGCGGCGGCCTCCTCGACGATGTACTGCAGGACCGGCCGGTCGACCAACGGGAGGAGTTCCTTCGGTACGGCCTTGGTGGCGGGCAGGAACCGGGTGGCGAGCCCGGCGGCGGGGATGACCGCCTTCACCGCCCGCCGGTCCGTGCCGGCGGTGGGGGTCGTTGCTGGGGTGGCTGCATGCTCCGACATGCCGCGAGACTATCGGCCACGGGTCTGTCGCGGCGGTTGTGGCCCGAAAGACGCGCCGCCGCCGGGGGTCTGTCCGCCCTCCGGGTCGGCCGCCGCGCCACCGGCGGGGACCCGGGCGGTGCGTTGCGGAGCCCGGTTGGCCACCTGGAACGTGTCGCGGCCAGCGGCTTTCGCCGCGTACAGCGCGTCGTCGGCGACATCGAGGACGGCGTCTCCGCCGTCGGCGTGGTCCGGGTAGACGGCAATCCCGATCGATACGGTGACCGAGACCGTCGCCGGTCCCCGCCGACCGGAGCCGGTGTGCGGTTCGACCCGGAACGGGCTGGCCCGGATCACCTCGCAGAGTCGCTCGGCGACGATCACGCCGCCGCGTACGTCCGTCTCCGGCAGCAGCACGACGAACTCCTCGCCGCCCTGTCGGAAGGCCAGGTCCACTTCGCGGATCTCCATGCGTACCCGGCGGGCGAACTCGACGAGCACGGTGTCCCCGGCGCCGTGCCCGTACGTGTCGTTGATCTCCTTGAAGCGGTCCAGGTCGAGCACGAGTACGGCGAGCATCCGGCCGAACCGGTTGGCCCGCTCGATCTCCCGGTTGATCGACTCCCGCAGGTGCCGGTAGTTCCACAGCCCGGTCAGCGGGTCGGTCACCGACAGCCGCTCCGCCTCCTTGTGCATCCGGACGTTGTTGACGGCGACGGCCGCGTGCCCGGCGAACGTCCGCAGCGTCATCAGGTCGGCGTCGTCGAACTCGTCCCCACCGAGGCGGTCGTAGACGGCCAGCACCCCGAAGGCCGCCGGACTGGTCGACTGGCGGCGGGCGGACCCGCGCGGACCGGCGGACCCCGCGCCGGCGGTCGCGCCGTCGTCGCTCCAGTTCGGCACCGAGAACGGCACCGCCACGTAGGTCCGGCAGGCCGGCTCGTACGCCGACAGCACCGGGCCGTCACGTTCGATCCGACCCCGCCGGGGTTTGCCGCTGACCGCGACCGAGCCGAGCAGGCCGCTGCCGAGCGGGACCTGCAGGGTGTCCGACGGTGCCGGTGCCGCGCCCGGTGGTACCGGCACCGCGCCCGCCGGCGTCGGTGTGGCACTGATGGCCGCCGGGTCGGAGCCGGCCGGTGGTCGCGGCTGGGACGACTGCCCGACCAGGACGCCGGCGGCCGGGTCGAGCACCAGTACGGCGCCGTCGCGGCCGCCGGTGGCGGCGAGCGCGGTCTGCAGGATCACCCGCAGGATCCGTTGCAGGTCGTGGGTGCTCGACAGGGTGTCGCCGAGGATCGTCAACTGGCCGCGCAGCTGGTCCCGGCTCGCGGTGAGGGCCTGGACGTAGGAGTGGGCCTCCCGGGTCATCCGGTTGAAGATCGTCGCCAGTTCACTGACCTCGTCGGTGCCGCGTACCGGCACCCGCGCGGTCAGGTCGCCGTCGACGACCCGGCTGGCCGCGTGCGCGAGCTCGGCCAACGGTTGGGTGGTGGAGCGGGCCAGCCACCAGGCGGCGACGACGGCGAGCAGTCCGGCGAGGACGACGGTGGCCACCAGGATCGTGTACAGCCCGGACAGCTGCTCCCGTGGGGTGGACAGGGCCAGCGGCAGCGGCTGGCCGTCGGCCGGGCCGAGCCGCCGGACGTGTCGTCCGGTGTCGTCGGTGGCGGTGTCGCCGTCGGTCAGGGCGGCGGCGGTCGCGGCCACGCTGGTGCGGACCGTCGCCGGTTCGGTGCTGTAGACCACCGTCGTGGCGTCGGTGTCGGCGAACAGGGTCACCCCGACCCCGCTGGCGGCGGCGAGCCGGGTGACGAACGTGGCATCCAGCAGCTGCGCGGCCGCGACCTGGCCGACCAGGCTGCCGGCCGGGTCGCGGACCTCCACGTGGGCGACGACGGCCAACGCGTCGGTGGTCGGCCGGCCGGTCGGCGCGGAGTCCGTCGCGGCGGCCCCGCCGGCGGCGGTGCCGCTGAGACAGCCGATCCACGGCGACGGTGGCGGGTCGCCGATCTGGGCCACCACGGTGCCGTCGGCCCGGCTGACCCGCACCGTCGAGGCGATCCCCCGGGCCACCACCTGGTTCGCGGCGTCGGTGACCTGCCCGGGTTCGGGCAGTACGGCGATCGACCCGGCCGCCGCCTCCAGCTGCGCGCACATGGCGTTGATCGAGGTACGGACACTGGCGGCGGCCAGTTCCAGCCGCTCCAGCGACCGGCTCTGCCCGACGGCTGCGACGGTGGCGCCGACGAAGAACGCGCCGAGCAGCACCGGTCCGAGCACGACCAGGAGGAAAGCGGTGGTCAACCGTCCACGCAGGGTCACGCTTCCCCCAGAGGATTCTGCACCTGTTGCTGCGATGCTGACACAGCTCGGAATTTTCGCGGCGGTTGCCACCAGGAGTGTTGAGTGTCGGTTTTTCCCGATGAAGCGAACGGGTACGCATCGACCAAGGGCCGGGTCCGTACCGACATCCTCGCGCGGCGGCGCAAGTTGACCGTCGCGCAGCGGGCCGCAGCCGACGACCGGATCGCCGCTGGGCTGCGCGAACTGCTCGCTGTGCGGCGCCCCAGCCTGGTCGCCGGGTACGTTCCGTTCGGCACCGAGCCCGGTGGCGACGGTCTGCCGCTGCTGCTCGCCGAAGCGGTCGGCGGCACCGACCGGGTGCTGCTGCCGGTCCTGCTGGCCGACCGGGACCTGGACTGGGTGCCGCTGCACGACCCGGCCGGTGAACGGTGGGGCACGGCGGCGGTTGCCGGCGTGGACCTCGTCGTGGTGCCGGCGCTCGCCGTCGACCGGCGTGGGGTGCGGCTGGGTCGCGGCGGCGGTTCGTACGACCGGGCGCTGGCCCGGGTGCCCGCCGGAGTACCGGTCGTGGCGCTGCTGCACGACGGGGAGCTGCTGCCCCGACTGCCGGCGCAGCCGCACGACCGACCGGTGACGGCGGTGGTCACTCCTGGCGGGCTGCACTGGTTGGCCGATCAGGGTGGTGGCCGTCCGGCGGGGTGAGCCGGACCGGCTCCCGCTGGACGTACCGGGGTCCGATGACGCACCATTGGCACTCGAACAGGTTGAGTGCCAAACGGCCAGCCAAGCTCGGAGGAGACCGTGCCTACGTACCAGTACGCCTGCACCGCGTGCGGACACCAGCTCGAGGCGGTGCAGTCCTTCACCGATGAACCGCTGAGCGACTGCCCGTCCTGCGAGGGCCGGCTCCGCAAGGTCTTCAACTCGGTCGGCATCGTCTTCAAGGGCTCCGGGTTCTACCGGACCGACTCCCGCAGCGGCGACGGCAAGGGCGCGGCCGGCAACGGCTCCTCGACCGGGTCGGAGAAGTCGGCGACGGAGAAGAAGGACTCCGCTGCGGCCAGCGGCTCCGGATCGACCTCAAGCTCCGGATCGGCCTCGGGCTCCGGATCGACCTCAGGCTCCGGATCGTCGTCGAACGGCGGTGCGGCCTCCAGCGGCAGCGCACCGGCCGGCTCGACCTCGTCGTCCAAGGCGTCGGCCGGTGCCGGGTCGGCCAGCTGACCGGCGCTCAGCCCCAGTGCGGCGGGCGCTGCTCCAGCAGCCAGTCGTCGTGCTGCCCGACCCGGTCGCCCCAGCCCTGATCGGTGTCGTCGCGGGTCTGCTCCGGTAGCAGCGGCGCGTCGTCGTCGCCGAGGTCGACGACCCGGTCGGCATCGCCACGGGCGTCAGCGGGGACGGCATCCAGGTTCGGCACGGTCCCCAGGCTACCGGCCGGGAACTGCTGCCGACGCCACCGGCCGAGGGTTGGTAGCGTCGTCGACCGTGACGACAGATGACGGCCCGGCACCGGACGCGTACTGGCGACGCCCCGATCCGTCGTCGGACGGCCCGGCCGACGACGCCGGCCCGGGCCGGGGCGCTCCCCCTTCGCCGGCTGTCCCGCCCTATCCCGGACCGCCCGTCGGTGCCCCGCCACCGCCGGGCTGGCGGCCGCCGCTGGTGGTCAACCCGGCCCCGCCCGGTGCGCTGCCGCCGCAGGACACCGCGGCGGTGGACAGTGCCGAACGCAGCGCCCGTACGGTGACCTACGGGGTCGGCATGATCGCCGCCGCCGTCATGATCATCCTGACCTGCCTGCTCTGCTCCCGACTGATTTTCTGAGCCCGGCCGGCCGACCGGCCTGTGGCCACGGCCACCACCGGCACGGCGTCGTCTTGTCCCGCACCCACCTGCGTGTTTCGATGGACAGATGCGGGCGGAGGAGGAGCTGCGGAGCCGGGGCCTACGGGTGACCCGCCCCCGGCTCGCCGTGCTCGAGGTCCTCGCCCGGGGCGGGCACCTCGGGGTGGACGACATCGCCCGACAGGTCCGCGACCGCATCGACTCGGTCTCCACCCAGGCCGTCTACGACGTGCTGAACGCGCTGACCCGGGCCGGGCTGGCCCGGCGCATCGAGCCGGCCGGCGGCGCGGCCCGGTACGAACGACGCACCGGGGACAACCATCACCACGTGGTCTGCCGGCGCTGCGGGGTGGTCGGCGACATCGACTGTACGGTCGGTGCCGCCCCCTGCCTGGAGCCAGGTGCCGACCATGGCTTCGTCATCGACGAGGCGGAGGTCACCTTCTGGGGGCTGTGCCCCGACTGCCAGCAGCGGGCGGCGGGATGACCGACGCCGCAGGTGGGCACCGCTCCGCCGACGCCGCAAGTGGGCACCGGTCCGCCGACGGCGACGGTGGGCACCGGTCGTCCGACGCGGACGACCTCGGGCTGTTCGGGCCCGACTCGGTGACCTGGCGGGTACACGACGAGCCCATCCTGATCGTCGCCGGGCTGCGCAGCCTCTACCTGCAGGCGTTGCACCCCCGGGCGATCGCCGGGGTGGCGCAGAACTCGCACTACCGCGCCGACCCGTTCGGCCGGCTGATGCGCACCTCGATCTACGTGGCGACCACCGTGTGGGGCACCACCGCCGAGGCGAACGCCGCCGCCGCCCGGATCCGCCGACTGCACGCCCGGCTGCGGGCCACCGACCCGGCCACCGGAGTGGAGTTCCGCATCGACGAGCCGGAGCTGCTGCGCTGGGTGCACGTGACCGAGGTCGAGTCGTTCCTGTCCACCGCGACCCGGGCCGGGCTGGACCTCACCCCCGCCGAGATCGACCGCTACTACGCCGAGCAGCGGCGCAGCGCGGAGCTGATCGGCCTCGACCCGGCGACTGTTCCCGGAAGTGCCGCCGAGGTCGCCACGTACTACCGGGCGGTCCGCCCGCAGCTGCGGATGACCCGGGACGCGGCGGACACCGCGTTGTTCCTCACCGCGCCCCCGGTGCCCGGCCAGCTCAGCCTGCCGTGGCGGATCGGGCTCGGGTTCGGCCCACCCCGGCTGGCGTACCTCGGGGTGGCCGCCACCGCGACGGGCCTGCTGCCGGCGTGGGCCCGGCGCATGTACGGCGGTCCCGGCCTGCCGACCACCGACGTCTGTGCGGCGGTGTCCGCGCGTGGCCTGCGGCTGGCACTGCGGGCGGTGCCCCGCAGCCTGGTCGAGGGCCCGATCCGGCAGGCCGCCCGACGCCGAGCCGAGCAGGCTGCCCGTGACGCCGAGCAGGCGGGGCCAGCCCGCGACGGGGCCGAGCAGGCGGGCCGCGCCGGCGGGCCGGTCAGTCCTCGGCCGCGGCCCGCGGCTGCGGCGACGGGTTGAGCAGCCGGTCGACCGCCGCCCACTGCTGCTGCTCCGGATAGCCGGCCCCGGCCGGGCAGGTCCGGCGGTAGTCACACCATCCGCAGAGCGTGCCGGGCGTCGCCGGGAACGCCTCGTCCGGATCCGTCCCGTCGGCGACCGCCCGCTGTGCGGCGGTGATGTCCCGGGCGGTCGCCTCGGCCCGCGCCACCTGCCGGTCCAGCGACTCGTCGCTGTGCTCGAACGCGCTGACCGTACCGGTCGGCAGGTGGTGCAGCTCCACCCGGCGACAGGGCCGGCGGAACGTCCGCCGCGCGGCGTAGGCGTACAGCGCCAGGGCCTGCGACCCACGGGCGTCGTCCGAGGTCAGACCGGACCGACCGGTCTTGTAGTCGACGATCACCGCCTCCGAGCCGTCCGGCCCGGGTCGGGCGTCGATCCGGTCGGCCCGACCATTGAAGGCCAGCACCGACGTCTTGACCGCGACCACCCGTTCCACCCCCAACGGCTCGACCGTCGGGTCCAGCGCACCGAGATACGCTTCCAACCACTGCAGCGCCTGCCGGTAGGCGGCCCGTTCCTGCTCGTCGTCACGGTAGCCGTCGCGTACCCAGGTGTTCTTGAGCAGCGCGGCCGCCGCCTCCGGACGGCGCTCGGGCACCGGCCGGGCGTACCAGGCCCGCAGCGCCGTGTGCACGCTGGCCCCGAGCGAGTTGTGCGCCCACGGTGGCCCCTTCGGCGGGGCGGGCCGGTCCAGGTAGGTGTAGCGGTAGCGGCGGGGGCAGTCGGCGTAGGCGGCGAGTTTGCTCGGCGTACAGACGAACAGCTTCTCGGGCATACCGTCGAAGCCGAGCTGCTCGGCCTGGGGCGCGCCGGCACCTGGGCGCCGCTGGCCCGCTGGGGAGGAAGGTCGGGGCACCCGCCGATCCTGCCACGGCACGCTCACCACCGCGTGGCCGAGGGTCAGCCGCCGGCCACATAGGAGCGGACGAAGGCGGCCACCGCGTCGGCGATCAGCTGGACCGCGATCGCGGCGAGCAGCAGCCCGGCGATGCGGGTCAGCACCTCGATACCACCGGGCCGCAGCACCTTGACGATGAACCCGGAGAAGTGCAGCGTCAGCCAGACCACCACCATCACCGCGACGATGCCGAGCGCGATCGCCACGTAGTCGGCGGTCGCCTCGGCCCGCTGCACGAACAGCATCGTCGCCACGATCGCCCCCGGCCCGGCCAGCAGCGGCGTGCCCAGCGGGACCAGCGCGATGTTCGACGTCGACTGCTGCCCGGGGTCGTCGGCCTTGCCGGTGAGCAGTTCCAGCGCCACCAGGATCAGCAGCAGGCCACCGGCGGCCTGCAGCGCCGGCAGGTCGATGTGCAGGTACGCGAGCAGGGTCTGGCCGGCGACCGCGAACACCACGATCACCCCGAGCGCCAGCGCCACCGCCTGCCAGGCGGCCCGACGGCGTTCCCGCAGCGGCAGCGCCCCGGTGAGCGCGAGGAAGATCGGCACCATGCCGGGCGGGTCGGTGATCACCAGCAGGGTCACGAAGACCTCGCCGAACAGCTTGACGTCCACCCGCTCAACCTAGTGGCCGCCCGATCGGCGGTCCCGGTCAGACCAGGTCCCGGTCAGACCAGGTCCCGGTCAGACCAGGTCCCGGTCAGACCAGGTCCGGGTCTACAGCGGCGGTACGCCGTGCGCCTTCGCGATCAGCTGCTCGTACGCGTCGACGCTGGTGGTGTTCGCGCCCAGCTCGACCGTCTTGTGGCTGCCGTGGTAGTCGGACGAACCGGTCGCGACCAGACCCAGGTCGTCGGCGAGTCGGCGGCCATGGGCCCGCTCGGCCGGGTCATGGTCGACGTGGTCGACCTCCAGGCCGGTCAGCCCGGCGGCCGCCAGCTCGGCGATCATGCTGTCCGGCACGGTACGGCCCCGGCGGTTCGCCAACGGATGGGCGAAGACCGTGACCCCGCCGGCTTCCTGCACCAGCCGTACGGCGGTGAAGACATCGAGGTCGTTCTTTGGCAGCCGGTACCGCTGGCCGAGCCACTGCGGTTGGAACGCCTCGTCGGTGCTGGCGACCAGACCGGCCCGGATCAGCGCCTGGGCGATGTGTGGCCGACCGACGGTGCCGCCGGCGGCGTAGCCGAGCACCTCGTCCCAGGTGATGTCGATGCCGTCGGCGCGCAGCAGGTCGACGATGCGTTCGCCGCGTACCGTCCGTGCGGCGCGCACCCGGTCGAGTTCGTCGGCCAGCGGCGGGTAGGTCGGGTCGAACAGGTAGCCGAGCAGATGCAGGGAGACCGCCGGTCGCGCCCCGTGCCACCGGCAGGAGATCTCGGCACCACGGATCAGGGTCAGCCCGGTCGGTCGGGCCCCGGTGGCCGGTGCCCAGCCGGCGGTGGTGTCGTGGTCGGTCAGCGCCAGCACGACCAGGCCCGCGTCGGCGGCCCGGCCGACCAGCTCCGCCGGGGTGTCGGTGCCGTCGCTGGCGTTCGAATGCGCGTGCAGGTCGATCCCGGTGCCGACGGTCATCGTCGGTCCGGGTATCCCGCGACCAGCACCGGCACGGTCCCGGCCGCCGAGAGCGGCACGTCGAGCTGCTCCACCGCGCCCTCCTGCTCGTTGCTGATCCGGTCCACGTTGATGCGTACGACCTGGTCGACTCCGGCGGCGTGCACCACGGTGACCTGGTCGGCCCAGACGGTCGCCCCGGTCAGCCGCTGGCCGGCCTCGCGGACCGAACCTACCTGATCGTCGAAGACTTTCTCCAGGTCGACCAGCATCGCCAGCTCCGACTCGCTGGCCGAGCGGGCGTCCGCCACGCCGTTGGCGACCAGCCACCGGCCGTCGGCGGAGACGGCCCCCCGGCCGTCGCCGGTCAACGGGAGTGCGCAGGCGCTGCGGGTGGTGACGAGCTCGCGGGCGACGTCCAGCAACGCCAGGCAGGACCGGCCGCCACCGTCGCTGACCTGCGCGACCACCGTACGCCCGTCGGGCAGCGCCCCGTACACGGCGCTCGCGGAGTCGGTCCAGCGCGGAAGCCCGCCCTGACCGGGCAGCCAGACGCCGAGTGCCCGGCCGTTGCCGTCGCTGTCGCTGTCGCGGGCCAGCAGTACGGCGTCGCCAGCGAAGCCGACCGGCCGGCCCGGTTCCGGCGCCTTGCTGGTGGTGGTGTCGGTCAATTCGCCGCTGACCAGCGACGCGACGCCCAACTGCGTGCCGTGCCGCCAGGCGATCCGGGAACCGGCCGGGTCGACCGCGACCGCGTCGACGTCGGTGAGCACCGGCTTCGGCGGGGCGTCCGGCGTCACGAACCACACCCCGGCGGGGTCGTCGGCGGGCGCGGCACCGACCAGCAGCCAGCCGTCGGAGATCCGGCTCGCCTGGGCGACGGCCTCGATCGGGCCGAGATCGACCTGGCGGCCGTCGGTGGTGTGCAGCTCACCGGCGACCACCAGGTCCACCGGCAGGGGCGGCGCCGCAGCGAGCGGCTGCCGGCGCAGGTCGCCGTGCAACGGCAGCGGTGCGGCCGCCGCCGGCGCGTGACTGGCGGTCTGCACCGGTGGCGGCGGTGCCGCCGGCTCGGCGAGCAGCGTCGGTGCCCCGCCCGACGCTGGCAGCACCTGGCCTGAGGCGACGCTGGCGGCGGCCAGTAGGCAGACGCCGAACGCCGCCGCGCCGCCGGCCCGTACCCGACGGTGGCGGCGGGCCCGCCGGATCGCCCAGTCCGCCACGTCGGCGGTGGCCACGGCGCCCGTGGTACGCGGTCGGCCGGCCGCGTGGTCGGCGAGGCAGCGTCGCAGCGCCTGCTCGAGGTCGTCGGTCCTCACGCCAGGTGAACGCGGCCGTACGGCGCTCAGGTTGTCGCGGATCGGGCCGTCGGCGCCGACCGGCGGGAACCTCCCCGGGCTGGGCGGCGTCGTCGGAGAAGTCACCGTTTCGCCACCAGTTTGCTGGCGAACGGCCCGATCGGCATGATGCCGCCGGGCACCGTGGCGGTCACCGGGGTGGACTGTGCGGGGACGGCCGTGCCGGCCACCGCCGACTCGGCAGGTGAGCCGACGATGGATGGGCCGATGACGGGTGAGCCGACGACGGGCTGTCGGCGGGCGGCGGAGGCGAACTGAGGTGCCGGGTCGTACCCTTGCGCGATCAGCTTCTTGCGCAGCGTGCCGAGGGCCCGGGAGGTCTGACTCTTCACCGTGCCGGGTGAGATGTTCAGCAACGCGGCGGTCTGCGCCTCGGAGAGGTCCTCGTAGAACCGCAGCACCAGCACCGCGCGTTGGCGGGCCGGCAGGGCCTTGACGTGTCGCCAGAGGACGTCGCGGTCGAGCTGTTCCTGGATCGGATCCGGGCCGGCCTGCTCGGGCAGTATCTCCGTCGGACGTTCGCCGTGCCAGCGTCGGCGCCACCAACTGGTGGCGGTGTTGACGAGCACCCGCCGGGTGTACGGCTCGACGGCTTCGATGTGGCCGAGGCGTTTCCAGGCCAGGTAGGTCTTGGTCAGCGCGGTCTGCAGCAGGTCCTCCGCCGTGGCCCAGTCGCCGGCGAGCAGGTACGCGGTGCGCAGCAGTGCGCCGGACCGGGACGCGACGAACTCGCGGAAGTCTTCCTCCATCGAGTCTCTGGGCGTCACCGGCTGCCTCCCGTCCCTCGTTACGGTACGCCGGCCGGGCCAGCTTCGGCGGGCACGCCACGACGGCGACGGCCGTCAGCCGTCGTCCTTGGCAGCCGCCTCTTCCTTGCTCAGCCGTGCCTCGACGGCCTGCGGCTCGTACATCTCCTCGACGACCCGCAGGTAGAGCTCGTTCGGGTTGGGCAGGTTCTTGACCTCGCGCAGGGCCTGCTCCTGACCGGCGGACTCGAGGATGAACGTGCCGTAGTTGAGGAAGCGACCGAGCGGTGACTGCTCGTACTTCATGTCGGTGACCCGCAGCAACGGCATCATCGCCACGTTGCGGGTGATGATGCCGTTGACCACCATCACCCGCTTGTTGGTCAGGATGAAGCGGTCGAACCACCAGTCGGCGATCTTCCAGCCGACCCAGCCGAGCACACCGAGCCAGATCAGCACCGCGACGGTGGTCAGGCCGCCGACGTCCTGACCGGCGAGGAAGCCGGAGAGGTAGCCGAGCACGAAGGTCGCCACGACGCCGACGAGCAGCGGGGTGAGCAGATGAATCCAGTGTCGCTTCCACTCGCCGCGGTAGCGCTCGGTCGGAAAGAGGTACCGCGCGACCAGCGGGGTCGGCTCGTCCTCCAGGGGCAGGACCCGACGCGGCTGCACCGGCATGCCGGAGGCGTCGGCCTGCAGGCCGGCGATCTCGTCGGCGGAGATGTCGGGCGGTGAGTAGCTGATGATGGGTTCGTCGTGCACCCGCCGGGTGCCGCCGCCGTACCCAGCGTCAGCGGAGTAGGACGGACCGTCGGAGTACGACGGACCGTCGCTGTAGGACGGCCCGGCACCGAAGTGCGGGCCGTCCTCTGGGCGAACGCGCGGAATCGGTTCGGTGTCACGTTGGCGGCGCCGTCGGGCGGCGTCGTCATCGGCGTCAGGGGGCTCGGAGGGGTTGCCCATGGGCGACTAGGCCACGAGGCTGGTGAAGAAGTCGCCGAAACCCTGCGCGACCTCGACGATGCCGCCACCCACCGACTTGAACACGTCGGCCGCCGAATCTGGCCGGAACGCGACGAAGAAAATCAAGAACGCGATTCCGCCCCAGGTGAGGACCTTCTTGACCATTGCGGGCCATCCCCCTCCGTGTGGCGCGCCGCGACCCTCGTCCCGGCGATACTAGAATATCAGTCCTTCGTCCCGTGGTGGTGTAGTTGATCGTGGGAAAAGGTGTTCACGCTTTCCCGTGCAGGTACGGCGACGGCGCTCCGTACATCATCCCTGGTGGGACCTCCTCGGACAGATCGTGCAGCACGATGTCCTCGGCCAGCAGGTAGCCCGCGTCGGCCGGCCAGGTCACCGCGTACAGCCACAGTCCTCTGGCCTCACCCGCGTAGGCGCAGCGGCCCGGCTCGGCCTCGACCGACCACAGCGGAGTCGGGTGGCCGTCGGCCCGGATCTTGGCGTGCGGGGCACCGCTGCCGAGCACGTCGGCCAGTGAGTCGCCGGGATCGGGTCCGGGCAGACCGGCGAACCGGGTACCGAGCCCGACGCCGGGCTCCTCCGCGACGAGCACCAGGTCGGCGGGTCCGCCGGAGACCGGCGCCGGTCCGCTGAACGCGGTGACCGTGGCCCGGACCGCTCCGCGCTGTTCGCCGACCCAGCCGACCCCGGTCAGCGTCCACCCCGGCAGCAGCGGCCAGACGGCCCACATCGGCACCGGCCCGGGTGGGGCGGCGACGTCGGCGAGCAGCCGGGTCACCGCGCTGGCCACGATGTCGGGTCCGATGTGCTCGGCGACATGCAGCGGCGGCACCGGCCCGCAGCTGTCACAACGGGTCTCGGTGTGCATCAGGTCGGGCGGCCGCACCGGACCGCCGCACCGGGGACAACTCACCATCACGCCCACGTCACCTACGTTGCGCGTCCGCCGCTCACCCGTCAAGCGAACCGGCTTTTTCGGTCATTCTTTCCCTCTGCTGCGGGCCGGGCGTCCCGCGCGGGACGGGACCGGACGCACTTGCGCCCGTACGCACCCGGGCCGCCCGCCGCTCACCCACCCCCCACCCGGGCCGCCCGCCGCTCACCCACCCCCCACCCGGGCCGCCCGCCGCTCACCCACCCCTCACCCGGACCGCTCGCCGGTCACCGGATCCGGTGGCGGTCCGGCGTGGGCCCGGATCCAGGCGTGCATCGCGATCCCGCTGGCCACTCCGGCGTTGATCGACCGGGTGGAGCCGTACTGGGCGATGGAGTACAGCAGGTCGCAGCCGGCGCGGGCGGCGTCGGACAGCCCCGGCCCCTCCTGGCCGAACAGCAGCACGCAGCGCCGCGGCAGGTGTACGGTCTCCAGCGGCCGTGAGCCGGCGAGGTTGTCGATGCCGATCACCGCCAGCCCGGCCCGCGCGGCCCAGTCCAGCAGGTCACCGATGTCCGGATGGTGCCGGACGTGCTGGTAGCGGTCGGTCACCATGGCACCGCGCCGGTTCCACCGCCGGCGACCGACGATGTGCACCTCGGCGGCGAGGAAGGCGTTGGCGTTGCGCACCACCGTGCCGATGTTGAGGTCGTGCTGCCAGTTCTCGATCGCGACGTGGAACTCGTGCCGGCGGTGGTCGAGATCGGCGACCACCGCCTCCCGCCGCCAGTACCGGTAGCGGTCGACGACGTTGCGGCGGTCGCCGGCGGCGAGCAGCTCAGGGTCGTAGCGCGGGTCGGTCGGCCACTCGCCCGGCCAGGGACCCACTCCGACGACTACGGCGTCCGCGCCGGCTTCGGCCCCGACCGGATGGGTGGTCGGCGGTACGGCGGGGGAAGGCTCCGTCGACCGCCCGTCGACGGGTGGCGTGCTCTGCTGTCGTTCCACGCTCTGCAGAGCGTACGGAGGCCGCTCGGACGGCCGGGACACCAGTGCGGCGGAGCTGATCCTGCGGCGGGCCGATCGGGCGGTGCGGCCCGGGTACTACCGGAATTTCCGACCCTGGACGCAATGAACGGCGGGGCCCTCCCCGGCACCCGCCGTCCACGCTCTGATAGCTAGAGATTCTGCCGGACCCACCACCGCCCGGGAAGAGCCCGGACCGAGACGGAGGTCACAGTTATGCTTTTGTTACATTACAAAGAGTAATTACCGCCGTCAACTTCTGCGGTCGCGACATCGATCGTTTGCCCATGTCATCCCGACAGAACGGGCCACGAACCGCCGCCACCTGCAAAAACAGCTGGAAACGCTCCCATCACTTTCGGTAGCCGTACTGGATTCGTCTTTCCGCACTCCCAGATCGGGTCTCGCGGCCCGCTCCGCCACGGTCCGAGCCTCGTCGCGCCCCGGGTTTCCGCGCCCACCGATCGGGAATGCCACCGACCCCGGCGTCGTTTGCCTCGGTAGACCCGGGGCGTCACCGCCCCAAATCTGGCGATCGGAGACATCGATGGCGACCGTTGAGCTGACCACCCACAACTTCGACGAGGTGACCTCCGGCGACGGCATCGTCCTGGTCGACTTCTGGGCCAGCTGGTGCGGGCCCTGCGTACGGTTCGCCCCGGTGTACGAACGGTCCGCCGGCAAGCACACCGACATCACCTTCGGCAAGGTCGACACCGAGGCACAGCAGGAGCTCGCCGCGAAGTTCGACATCCGGTCGATCCCGACCATCATGGCGATCCGCGACGGGGTCGTCGTCTTCGCGCAGCCCGGCGCGTTGCCGGAGTCCGCACTGGAGTCCCTGATCGAGCAGGTGCGCGCGCTGGACATGGACGACGTCCGGCAGAAGCTCGCCTCGCACCAGCACTGACGGGCAGGCCGTCCGACGGGTCTGGTCCGGTCCCGGTCCGGGACCGGACCCCCGCCCGCCAGCGCGTGCCGCAGGATCCGGGACCGGACCGGCGTCGGTCAGCGCGTGCCGGCTCCGTCGGCCACCGCATCGATCCGCCCGGCCACCGTGTTGTCGATCCGGCCGGCCACCGTGTCGATCCGGCCGGCCAGCCCGTCCAGCACCGCCCGACAGCCCGCGACCGCCTCGGCCAGCACGTCGGCACCGGGCCGCGCCCAGACCTCCTCGTGGAAGACCTCGACCTCGACCGGCCCGGTGAACCCGGCCGCGTCGACCGCCGCGACGAACCGGTCGAGCGCGATACAGCCGGTGCCGGGCAGCCCCCGCCCGAGCAGGACCCCGGCCGGCAACGGAGTGATCCAGTCGGCCAGTTGGAAGCAGGCGATCCGCTGCGCCCGTCCCGCCCGGGCGATCTGCGTCCACACCTGGTCGTCCCACCAGAGGTGGTACGTGTCCACCACGACGCCGACCGCCGCCGCCGGATAGGGATCAGCCAGGTCCAGCGCCTGACCGAGCGTGGACACGACGCACCGGTCCGCGCAGAACATCGGATGCAGCGGTTCGATCGCCAGGCGCACCCCGGCGTCGAGCGCGTGCGGCACCAGCCGGCCGATCGCCTCCCCGACCCACGACCGGGCACCGTCGAGGTCCCGGTCGGGCCGGCCAGCCGATGGCCCGGCACCGGCCGTGGGTAGTCCGCCGGAGACCAGGACCAGCACCGGCGCCCCGAGCGTGGCCGCCTCGTCGATGGCGCGCCGGTTGTCGTCGTACCAGTCGTCGTCGGCGAAGAACCCACCGCGGCACAGTGAGGTCACCGCCAGGCCCGCGTCGCGCACCAGTGCGGCGGTCCGGTCCAGTCCGTAGGCGGCGGTCTCCTCGCGCCACAGCCCGATCCCCCGGACGCCGGCCGCGACGCAGCCGGCCACCATCTCCGCCATCGGCCAGAACTTCGTGGTGGCGGCGTTGAGCGCGAACCGCGCCGGTGCCGGCGTGCCGGCACCCGACGGATGCCCGGCACCGGGTGCCGGGTCACTCACCGGTCAGCTCCGGGATGTCGATCCGACGGCCTTCCCGCGCCGACCGCAGGCCCAGCTCGGCCAGCTGCACCCCACGTGCCCCGGCCCACAGGTCCCAGCTGTACGGGGTGTCCTCGACGACGTGCCGCAGGAACAGCTCCCACTGGGCCTTGAACCCGTTGTCGAACTCCTCGTTGTCCGGCACCGGCTGCCACTGGTCGCGGAACTGCTCGGTCGCCGGCAGGTCCGGGTTCCACACCGGCTTGGGGGTGGTCGACCGGTGCTGGACCCGGCAGTGCCGCAACCCGGCGACCGCGCTGCCCTCGGTACCGTCTACCTGGAACTCCACCAGCTCGTCGCGGTACACCCGGACCGCCCAGGAGGAGTTGATCTGGGCGACGACGCGGCCACCGTCGGGGCCGGGCCGGTCGATTTCGAAGATGCCGTACGCCGCGTCGTCGGCGGTGGCGTCGTACGGCGCGCCCGTCTCGTCCCAGCGGCGGTCGATGTGCGTCGCGACGTGCGCGGTCACCGACCGGACCCGACCGAAGATCTGTTCCAGTACGTAGTGCCAGTGTGGGAACATGTCCACAGTGATCCCGCCGCCGTCGGCCGCCCGGTAGTTCCAGGACGGGCGTTGGGCGGGCTGCCAGTCGCCCTCGAACACCCAGTAGCCGAACTCGCCGCGTACCGACAGGATCCGGCCGAAGAAGCCGCCCTTGACCAGTCGGTCCAGCTTGCGCAGGCCCGGCAGGAAGAGCTTGTCCTGGACCACACCGTGTTTGATGCCGGCGGCGTCGGCCAGCCGGGCGAGATCCACCGCGCCGGCCAGGTCCTCGGCGGTCGGCTTCTCGGTGTAGATGTGCTTGCCGGCGTCGATCGCCAACCGCAGGGCCTTCTCGCGGGCCGCGGTGACCTGCGCGTCGAAGTAGATCCGGGTGTCCGGTCGGGCCAGCGCGGCGGCCAGATCGGTGGTCCAGTCGGTCAGCCCGTGCCGGTCGGCCAGCTCGCGGAGCTTGTTCTCGTTGCGCCCGACCAGCACAAGTTCGGGCCAGAGCCGGGTGCCGTCGGCCAGCGGCAGTCCACCCTGGTCACGAATCGCGAGCAGGGACCGGACCAGATGCTGCCGGTAGCCCATCCGGCCGGTGACGCCGTTGAGGACGATCCCGATGGGGGTACGGGACATGCCTCGCCTCCTTGACTGGTCGGGAACGGTGCGCCACGCGGTAGGTAAGCGCTTTCCTGCGTACGTTACTGGTTGCACTCATCCCACGGCAAGGGCTTTCCGGCCGACCGGAGCCGCGCCACGCTATCCTCAGCGACAACGTCTCCGGACCGCCCGCGAGGCAGTGCGCCCGCAGCCGGCGCAGCGCCCGACCGGGTCGCGCGTGGAGTCCGGGAGAGGAGCGGATCGTGGCCACGCTCGCGGACGTCGCGAAACGCGCCGGCGTGTCACCGGCCACCGCCTCACGGATCATCAACGGCAGCAGCAAGCCGGTCACCGAAGCGCTGCGCGAACGGGTCCTCGCCGCCGTCGAGGAGCTGCAGTACGTGCCGAACGCGCACGCCCAGTCGCTGGCCCGGGCCCACCGCAGCGCGGTCGGCGTGATCGTCCACGACGTGTCGGATCCGTACTTCGCCGAGATCACCCGGGGCCTGCAGCGGGTGGCCACCGAGCACGGCCGGCTGGTGATCATCTGCAACAGCTACCGCGACCCGGACAAGGAACTGCAGTACGTCGAACTGCTGCGCGCCCACCAGGCGGCGGCGATCGTCCTGGCCGGCTCCGGCTACCACGACGAGACGTTCACCGCCCTGCTGGAGAGCAAACTGCGGGTCTACGAACGCACTGGCGGCCGGGTCGCGGTGATCGGCCGGCACTCCCACGCCGGGGACGCGGTGGTGCCGGACAACGAAATGGGCGGCTACCTGCTCGGCGCCGAGCTCTACTCGCTCGGACACACCCACTTCGGGGTGGTCGCCGGCCCCAAGGTGCTGACCACGACCACCGACCGGCTCACCGGACTGCGACGGGCCGCCCGGGAACACGGCCAGAAGCTGCCCGCCCGGCGGATCGCGTACGCCGATTTCGACCGCGCGAGCGGCGCGGCCGCCGCCGCCGGCCTGCTCGACGCCGAGCCCGGTCTCACCGCGATCGCCGCGCTCAACGACTCGATGGCCATCGGCGTCCTGGCGCTGCTGCGCTCGCGCGGCATCGCGGTACCGGAGCAGTTCAGCGTGGTCGGCTTCGACGACATGCCGGTCGCCCGCGACGTGACCCCGGCGTTGACCACCGTACGGCTGCCGCTGGCCGAGATGGGTGCCCGGGCGATGACGATGGCGCTGCAGGTGTCCGGCGGCCCACGGGCGGCCATGATCGAGGAGGTCGGCGCCGAGCTGGTGCGTCGCGACAGCGCAGGGCCGCCACCACCGGCGGTCGGCTGACGTCGCGACGTCGGTGGTCGCGCGGGCCGACCCGCGCGTCGCACTTGCCCCCCGATCGTACGTGTGTTCGAATGGACCACATGCGTTGGGACACCTTGTCGGCTCCCCCCGACGGGGCCGGCCCACCCGGGGCAGCGCCAGCGGCTCCACCCCTGCCGCTGGCGCTGCCCGAGGCCGTCCCGCGCACCTTCGACACCCCCGGCTTCGCCGGCATGACGTTCTACGAGATCCACGCCAAGTCGATCATCAACCGGGTGCGCGGTGGTTCCCGGGTGCCGTTCGAGTGGACGGTCAACCCGTACCGTGGGTGCAGCCACGCCTGCGCGTACTGCTTCGCCCGCAACACCCACACCTACCTCGACCTCGACGCCGGGCTCGATTTCGACAGCAAGATCGTGGTGAAGGTCAACGCCGCCGAGTTGCTGCGCCGCGAGCTGGCCGCACCGGGCTGGTCGGGCCAGCCCATCGCGATGGGCACCAACGTCGACTGCTACCAGCGGGCCGAGGGGCGCTACCGGCTCATGCCGGAGATCATCGGCGCGCTGCACGACGCGGCCAACCCGTTCTCGATCCTCACCAAGGGGACGCTGATCCTGCGGGATCTGCCGCTACTGCGCCGCGCCGCCCGGGCGACCACGGTCAGCCTGGCCGTCTCGGTGGGCTTCGTCGACGAGTCACTGTGGCGGGCCGTCGAGTCCGGTACGCCCAGCCCCGCCCGGCGGCTGGCGACCGTCCGCACGCTGACCGACGCCGGGTTCGACGTCAGCGTACTGATGGCACCGATCCTGCCCGGCCTGACCGACGACGCCGAGTCGATCGACACGACCGTCGCCGCGATCGCCCGTGCCGGGGCGGTCAGCGTCACTCCGCTGCCGCTGCACCTACGGCCCGGTGCCCGCGAGTGGTACGCCGCCTGGCTCGGCCGCACCCACCCGCACCTGGTCGCCCGCTACCGCGCGCTGTTCCGGTCCGGCGCCTACCTGCCGCAGTCCTACCAGCGGGAGATCGTCGCCCGGGTGCGGATGGCCGCCCGCCGGCACGGACTCGCTCCGGCCGGCCCCGGCGCCGCCCGCCAACTCGCGGGCACCGACACCGCGGGCACCGACACCGCGGGCCCGCCGGGCACCGCCGACCGCCAACTCCCCGGCCAGCTCGCCCTGCTGTGAGCCGGTCATCGGCTGAGTCGGTCGGCCGGTAGCCGGCCACGCGCCGCCCGCCGCGCATACGCTCGACCGATGAGAAACCCGCAACAGATCCTGGCGGACGCGCGGACGATCGCGGTGGTGGGTGCGTCCCGCGATCCGGCGAAACCGGCCCACAGCGTTCCGGCGCAGCTCATCCGGTACGGCTGGCGGGTGATCCCGGTCAACCCGTACGTCGACGAGATCTTCGGCGAACGGACCTGGCCGAGCCTGGCCGACCTGCCTGTCCCGGTGGACCTGGTCAACGTGTTCCGGCCCGTACCGGATGCGATCGACGTCGTGCGCGACGCCGTCCGCGTCGGCGCACCCGCCGTGTGGCTGCAGAGCGGGATCGCCTCGACGCAGGCCCGGGAGATCGCCGACGCCGCCGGAATCGACTACGTCGAGGACCACTGCATCGCGGTGGAACGGGCCCTGGCCAGACTCACCGGACCCGGCTGGTCGGCCGCCGACCCGACCGCGTCACCGGGCCGACCGGGCTGAGCCATGGGCCGACCGGTGCCACCGGACGCGGACCGACCGCCGCCAGGCCGGCCAGCACCGCCGGCCCGGGGTCTGAACATGCTGGCGGTCCTCACGCTGGCCAGCGCCTTCGTGTTCGCCCCGGCCGCGATCGTGCTCGGACACCTCGCGAAACGCCAGATCCGGCGGACCGGTGCGGACGGCTGGGCGCTGGCCGACTGGGGACTGTTCCTCGGCTACCTCGGCACCGTCGTCGGCCTGCTGTGCTGCTGCGGCCTGCTCGTCGTGACCATCCGCAGCGCCGGGCTCGGAACGCCCTGATCAGCGGTACTGGGCCTCCTGGACGCTGTTGCCACCGTCCACGACGAGCATCTGGCCGGTGATGTAGGAGGCGGCCGGCGAACAGAAGAACGCGATCGCCGCCGCTACCTCGTCCGGGGTGCCGGGGCGGCCGATCGGCGTACCGATGCCCTGCTTGAGCTCGGTCACCGTGGACGCCGCCGTGTAGATCGTCCCCGGGGCGACCGCGTTGACCGTGACCCCGTCGGCGACCAGCTCCATCGCCAGTGCCCGGGTGAGCCCGACCACCCCGGCCTTGGCCGCGGCGTAGCCGGCCTCGGTCGGCAGGGCGTTCACCGGGCCGGCGGTGGCCGCCAGGTTGACGATTCGGCCCCAGCCCCGCTCCGACATCCCGCCGATGAAGGCCCGGCTGCACAGGAAGGCGGTGGTCAGGTTCCGGTCGATCTCCGCCCGCCACTCGTCGAAGCTGAGCTGCGCGACCGGGCGCAGCACCTCCGGGCTCGCCCGGCTGGCCAGTCCGGCGTTGTTCACCAGGACCTCGACGTCGCCGAGCTGCTCGGCGACGGCATCGGCCAGGGCACCCACCTCGGCCTCGTCGGTCAGGTCCGCCACGAAACCGGTCGCGCCGAGCTCGGCGGCCCGCTCGTGGATCCGGCGGGTGGTGGAGACGATCGCGACCCGGGCACCGAGCTGACCGAGCCGGCGCGCGGTGGCGTACCCGATCCCGTCCGAACTGCCGGCGCCGGTGACCAGGGCGACCCGCCCGTCCAGCCGCAGGCTGCTCGGCTCCGGCCAGGGGCCGCCGGCCACCGTTACCCCGTCGGGGTCGGCCGGGCCCGATCCGACCCGGGTGGTGGCGTCCGGCCCGGCGCCCGGCGCCGGGAGCGCGGACGGACCGGACGGTCGGGTCGGTGCGCTGGAACGGAGCACGGTACGTGCGTCAAAGCCCATGCGCTGATCCTGCCCGCTGGCGTCGTCAGGAGCAACGACGTGCGGCAGCCGCGCGTTGGCGGCGACCGTCTACCCTGTGCGCGCAGCCTGCTGCGACAGTGGGCCACCGCGCTCCGGCCGGACGCGCCGTCCGTTCCGACCGCGGGCGACCGGCCACTTCGACAGAAAGACCTACGGTGATGAGCCAACCCCAGCAGCCCGGCAACTGGAGCGACCCCTCCTGGCAGGGTCAGCAGCAGCCGTACGGCTCCTACGACCCGGCCGGGCAGGTCAGTGGGCAGCCGGCCGCTCCGGGCTACCCGGCGTACCCGGATCAGCAGGCGTACGCTCCGGGCGCCGGGTACGCCACCCCGGGCTATCCGGCGGGTTACCCCTACCCGGTGGCCGTTGCCAACCCGGTCAACGGTCGGGCGATCGCGGCGCTGGTCCTGGGGATCCTGGGCATCCTCGGCCTCTGTGGATACTTCGTCCCCGGCCTGATCGGCATCGTCGGCGCGCTGCTCGGCCACTCCGCTCGGCGGCAGATCCGCACCGCCGCCGAGCAGGGCCGCCCCGAACAGGGCGACGGGATGGCGGTCGCCGGGATGATCACCGGCTGGATCTCGTTCGGGATCTCGCTGCTCGCCTCCATCGTGATCGCCATCGCCGTCATCGCGAGCATCAGCCAGAACCAGTAGTCCACGGTCCGTCCGGGTGACGCCGGTGCGCACAGTTCACCGACCATCGTGTCACCGACCATCGTGAGGGGAAGACGATGTACGACTCAGATCCCGGCAAGTCCGACCAGCCGCCGACGCCGGGCCACCCGGGCGGCCCCGGCCAGCCGTACCCGCCGGGTCAGCCGTACCCGCCGGCCGGCGGGTGGCCCGGTTACGCCCCACCGCCACCGACCAACACGATGGCCCTGGCCTCGTTCATCGTGTCGCTGGTCAGCCTGTTCAGCTGCCCGCTGATCGGCATCGTGTCGATCGTCCTGGGCCGCCGCGCCCGCGACGAGATCCGGCGTACCGGGGAGCAGGGCGAGGGGCTCGCCCAGGCCGGCGTGATCATCGGCTGGATCGGCGTCGCCCTCGCCGTACTGGGCGCCCTGGTGTTCCTGGCCTACTTCGGCTTCATTTTCCTGATGGTGAGCAACTCGACCGCCGCCTACTGACCCGCGCCGGTGCTCGCGGCGGCGCGGGTCACCGGGCGGTACGGCGGTCCACCAGCTCGCGGACCGACGAGGGCAGTGCGGTGGCCGGGCGCAGTCGGGGCAGCAGCTCCGGCTCGCGGGTCAGCGCCCGGAACACGGTCGCGACCGTCACGTCGTGGTCCGGGCTGGCCAGCACGGTCACCGGGTCGCCGGCCCGTACCGGGCCGTCGGCGACTACCCGCAGGTACGCGCCGGGCCGGACCGCCTCGGTGAACCGGACGACCCAGCGCTGCTCGGCCATCCAGTGGGCGAACGCGCCGCACGGGATCCGGGGCGCGCTGACCTGCAGCCGCAGCTGGTCGCCGATCAGCCACTCCTGCCCGATCGGGGCACCGTTGACGTCGATCCCGGCCAGGGTGAGATTTTCGCCGAAGACACCGGCCGGCAACGGCCGGCCGAGTGCGGTCTGCCAGTGGTCGAGGTCCTCCCGGGCGTACGCGTAGACCGCCTGGTCGTCACCGCCGTGGTGGCGAGTGTCGAAGATCTGGTCGCCGACGAGTCCGCTGGGCGGGCCGCCGCTGCCGCGCGGCCCCGGGGCGTGCACCTGGACCGGGCCGGTGACCGGTCGTTTGTCGATCCCGGTGACACCGGTCTGCTTCGCCGGGTTCGGCCGGGGCACCGCCACGTTCACCGAGAGGACCTCACCCATACGTCCAGCTTAGGCCGGCGGGTGTTCCGGCGGGCCCGCCTCCGGTGGCAGTGGTGGGGGCGTCCGGACCCGGGTGCCGCCGAGCACGACCACGGCGACACCGACCAGCAGCAGCCCCAGGCCGGGCAACGCGGCGGCCCGGGGCACCTGCCCCAGCCAGGCCCAGGCGATCAACGCGGCGCCGGGCACCTCCAGCAGGATCAGCACGCTGACCGTGGTCGCCGGGATCTTGTTCAGGGCGTAGCTGAACATCGAGTGGCCGAGCAACTGCGCCCCGACCACCAGGCCGAGCACGGCGAGCCAGGTGGAGCCGGGAAAACCGGTCAGCGGTACGCCGGCGGCGAGGCAGACCACCAGCAGCACCACCGCGCAGACGCCGTAGCAGATCGTCGTGTACGTGGTGGTGCTGACCGTCCGCCGGGCGTGCTCGCCCAGCGCGGTGTAGATCGCGGCGAAGATCGCACCGGCGAGTGCCAGCAGGTCTCCGGCGACGGCACGGGCGTCGAAGCCGATGTCGGCACCGGTGGCGAGCGCCGCGCCGAGCACCGCCACCGCGATCCCGACCCAGGTCAGCAGCGGCAGGCGGCGGCCCTGCCCGAGCGCGATGAGGCCCTGCCAGACCGGCTGGGTGGCGACCAGCGCGGTGGCTGTCGCCACCGAGGTCAGCTGGGCGCTCGGCATCCAGGTGCCGAAGTGCGCGGCGAGCGCGACCCCGGCCAGGACACACCAGCCGAGCTGGCGGCGGCCGACCGGCGCGGCCAGCGCCCGCAGCTCCGGGCGGCGGCGGGCCAGCACGAAGGGGGCGACCGCGCCGGTGGCCAGCAGGTTGCGCCAGAAGGCGACCGCCAGTGCCGGCGCGGCGGCGAACGCGATCAGCGGTGCCGACGTCGACACGGCCAGTACGGCGATGGCCGTGGCGCCGGTGGCGAGCAGTTCGCCCCGGCCGGCCGGGGCGGGGTTGCGGGCACCGGAGGACACGGGACACGATCCTCACAGATCGCGGCAGCGGACAGGTCGGCGGGTTTGCGGCACGATGGCAGGGTGACCAAGGACGAATCCGCCCCGCCCGAACCCGCCGGGTCGACCCCGCTGATCGCCGAGGCGGTCCGTAAGGCGTCGGTCGCCTGGATCGCGACGGCGGGTGGACCGGCCCGGGTGATGTGGTGTCATCCGGTCGACGGTGCGCTGTACCTGGTCACCGGCGCCGGCGAGCAGTCCGGTGCCGACCTGGTGGCCGGCGAACCTGCGTCGGTCACGCTCCGCGGCGACCACGGCGGGCGGATCGTGACCTGGCCGGCGGAGGTGGCGTTGGTCGAGCCGGGCAGCGCCGACTGGGACGCGGTCGCTCCGCAGGTGGCCGCGAAGCGACTCAACGCCGCCGAGAACCCCGCCGACCTGGTCAGCGCCTGGGCGACGCGGTGCCGGCTGTACCGGCTCACGCCGGCCGACGGCCCGGTCGCGGCCGGGTCGACGTTGCCCGACGACTCCCTGGCCGCGCCGCCCCGGCCCAACCCGGCCGTCCGGCGCACCCGGCGCCCGTTCCGGCTGCACCGGGTGCGGCGCCGCTGATCAGGCGACGTGGGAGGTCGGCCGGGTAGCTCAGCCGACGAACGGCGGGACGGCGATCTGGCCGGCCGCGACCGGTACGACATGGCCGGCGACCGTCGCGCCCCGGGCCCGCCCACCCAACGCGGTCACCGTACAGTCCATGGTAGACGGTCGATGGATCTCCGCGCCCTGCCGGACGACGTACCGTGACTGCCCGTTGGCCGGCAGCAGGGCACTGGCCACCGCCCACACGCCGAGGCCGAGGGCGGCCGAGCCGGTGGCCGGGTCCTCCACGACGCCGGCACCGGGGCAGAACACCCGGCTGTGCGCCACCGGACGGTCCGTACCGGTCGCCGGGCCCCAGGAGAAGACGCTGATCATCCCGACCCCGGCGGCCTGCGCCGCGCCTGAGTCGAGCACCGCGCGGGCGACGGCTTCCGGCCGTACGGACAGGTAGTCGAACTCCAGCCCGCAGCCGGCCCGACGCGGCGCCGGACCGGCGTGGTCCGCCGGGCCGAGTCCGACGGCGGCCAGCAGCGGCTCCGGATCCTGCGGTGCCCCCACGGTCGGCTCACCGCCACGCAGCGCCGCGTAACCATCCTCGGACAGTTCGATCGGCAGCAGCCCGGCCCCGCACTCCTGCACGACGGTGCCGGCCGCCACCAGCCCTCGTCGGGCTGCGGTCGCCGCCGCCCCGACGCTCGGGTGGCCGGCGAACGGCAGCTCCTGCTCGGGTGTGAAGATCCTCACCCGGTAGTTCGCTTCGGCGGCCCGGGCCGGCAGCACGAAGACGGTCTCGGACAGGTTGAACTCCCGGGCGATCGCCTGCATCTGGTCGCTGGCGAGCTGCTGGGCGTCGAAGACGACGGCGAGTGGATTGCCGGCGAACGGCCGGTCGGTGAAGACGTCGACGATCTCGTAGCCGAGGCTGGACATGAAAGAAACACTACGGCCCGTAGGCTGTGCCCGTGACTATGGCGAACAGGGTGTACATCGCCCGGCTCGCCGGGCTCGCCGTCTTCGACCCCAACGGCGACCAGGTCGGGCGGGTCCGGGACGCGGTGGTACGGCTACGCACCACCAACCGGCCCCCTCAGGTGGTCGGGTTGGTGGCCGAGATGCCGATGCGTCGGCGGATCTTCCTCCCGATGGGCCGGGTGACCGCGGTCGACCCGGAGTCGGTGCTGCTCGGCACCGGCACCCTCAACCTGCGGCGGTTCGAGAAACGGCCGAACGAACTGCTGGTGTTGGAGGATCTGCTGGACCGGCGGGTCGCCTTCGACGCCGACGAACGCCCCGGCACCGTCGTCGACGTGGCAATGGAGGCCAACCGCATCGGCGAGTGGTCGCTGACCCGGGTCGCGGTCCGGGAGATCACCGGTCGGTTGACCCGGCGCGGCCACCTGCACCAGCTGGACTGGCACCGGGTGCGCGGGCTGATCGGGCTGCCGGACACCCAGGGCACCGCCGGACTGTTGTCCGTACTCGACCAGATGCGGGCCGCCGACCTGGCCAACGCCCTGCAGGATCTCCCGGACAGCCGCCGGCACGAGATCGCCGCCGCGCTCGACGACGAACGCCTCGCCGACGTACTGGAGGAGCTGCCCGAGCACGACCAGGTGGCGATCCTGACCGCGCTGGACCGGGAACGCGCCGCCGACGTTCTGGAGGAGATGGACCCGGACGACGCGGCCGACCTGCTGGCCGAGCTGCCGCCGCCGGAGCAGGACGTGCTGCTGGACCTGATGGAGCCCGACGAGGCCGACTCGGTGCGTCAGCTGCTGCAGTACCAGGCGGGCACCGCCGGAAGCGTGATGACCTCCGAGCCGGTCATCCTCACCCCGGACGCCACCGTAGCCGAGGCGCTGGCCCGCATCCGTGAGCCGCAGCTGCCGCCGGCGATCGCCGCCCAGGTCTTCGTCGCCCGGGCGCCGATGGCCACCCCGACCGGCAAGTACCTGGGCGTGGTCCATTTCCAGCGGCTGCTGCGGGAGCCGCCGGCGGAACTGCTCGGTGGAGTCGTCGACAACGGCATCGACCCGCTGCAGCCGGAGACGCCGCTGCTGGAGATCACCCGACGGATGGCGACCTACGACCTGGTGGCGATGCCGGTGGTCGACGCGACGAACCGGCTGGTCGGCGCGGTGACCGTGGACGACGTGCTGGACCATTCGCTGCCGGCGGACTGGCGGGACCGGGACACCCCGCTCGACGACGGGAGCACAGATGGCTGAGCACCGCCGGACCGTGCGTCTGGACCAGCCGCGTGATCCTGGCCGGCTGTCGCTGCCCCGCTACGACCCGGAGGCGTTCGGGCAGTGGGCGGAGGCGATCGCCCGGTTCATGGGCACCGCCCGGTTCCTGGTCTACATGACGGTCTTCGTCGTCGGCTGGATCGCCTGGAACACCCTCGCCCCGGCGGACCTGCGCTTCGACCCGTACACCTTCACGTTCCTGACCCTGATGTTGTCGGTCCAGGCCTCGTACGCCGCGCCGCTGATCCTGCTGGCGCAGAACCGGCAGGCCGACCGGGACCGGGTCTCGCTGGAGGAGGACCGGCGGCGCGCAGCGATGCAGAAGGCCGACACCGAGTACCTGGCCCGGGAGATCGCCTCGCTGCGGGTGGCGGTGGGCGAGGTGGCGACCCGTGACTTCCTGCGCTCGGAGCTGAGCCGGCTCGCGGAGGAACTCGACGAACAGGCACACCGCCGACACCGGCTGGAACGCCGGCCGCTCGAGGGACCGCAGCAGGTCGACGGCGACCGGCGCTGACCGGTCACCGCGACGTAGCATGGCGGTCATGTCCGCACCGACCAGCACCGTCACCGACGCCGTCAATGCCGCCCTGACCACGGTCAACGACCCGGAGATCCGCCGGCCGATCACCGAGCTGGGCATGGTGCGCTCCGTCGTGGTCGGCGCCGACGGCCTGGTACGGGTGGAGCTGCTGCTCACCGTCGCCGGCTGCCCGCTCAAGGACAAGTTGCGCGGCGACATCACCGAGGCGGTGACCCGGGTCTCCGGGGTCACCGGCGTCGAGATCGAGTTCGGGGTGATGAGCCCGGAGCAGCGCAAGGCGCTGCAGGAGCAGTTGCGCGGCGGCAGCGCGGGCGCCGAACCGGTGATCCCGTTCGCCCAGCCCGGCTCCCGGACCCGGGTGTACGCGGTGGCCAGCGGCAAGGGCGGGGTGGGCAAGTCCAGCGTGACGGTGAACCTGGCCGCCGCCCTGGCCGCCCGGGGGCTGTCGGTCGGGGTGATCGACGCCGACATCTACGGACACTCGGTGCCCCGGATGCTCGGTGCCCAGGGCAAGCCGACCCGGGTCGAGGAAATGATCATGCCGCCCCAGGCGCACGGCGTGAAGGTCATCTCGATCGGCATGTTCACCGCCGGCAACGCCGCCGTGGTCTGGCGCGGGCCGATGCTGCACCGGGCGTTGCAGCAGTTCCTCGCCGACGTCTACTGGGGCGAGCTGGACGTGCTGCTGCTGGACCTGCCGCCGGGCACCGGCGACGTGGCGATCTCCCTGGCCCAGCTGCTGCCCAACGCCGAGATCCTGGTGGTGACCACGCCGCAGGCGGCGGCCGCCGAGGTCGCCGAACGCGCGGGTGCCATCGCGTTGCAGACCCATCAGCGACTGGTCGGCGTGGTGGAGAACATGTCCTGGCTCGAGCTGCCCACCGGTGAGCGGATGGAGATCTTCGGCAGCGGCGGCGGCACCACCGTCGCCGAGTCGTTGACCCGGACGGTCGGCGCGGCGGTGCCGCTGCTGGGGCAGATTCCGCTGGACACCCGGGTCCGGGAGACCGGCGACGCGGGCAATCCGATCGTGCTGGCCGACCCGACGGCCGCCGCCGCCAAGGCCCTCGTCGGCGTCGCCGACCGGTTGGCGGTCCGACGCGAGTCGTTGCTCGGCAAGCCGCTGGGGCTACGCCCGGCCGGCCGCTGATCCGCCGCCGACCGCCACCTCGATCCGCCGGACTCAGGTGGCGTCGACGTCGACCGGCTTAGCGGGCGCGGCGGGCGCGGTAGCTGCCGGCGCGGACCGCACGGCCGCGTCGCGCGCCGGCGCCGTCGTCGACTTCAGGTCGGCCGCCGCCGCGACGTCGCGCAACTCGTCACGCACCCCACCGATGTCGGACCGCAGGTCGTCGTAGACGCCCTGCAACGGCTTGCGCAGCGCCGCCTCGTCCTCCTCGCTGATCAGATGCTTGCGGATGAACGCCTTGGGGTGCAGATCCTCCAGCTGGATGTCGGTGCCCAGCTCGCGGCTGAGGTCCGAGGTGGCGTTGCGAGCCATGTTGCGCAGATTGCGCACCATCCGCAGACCGTCGGAGATCACCTGCGGCAACCGGTCGCCGAAGATCAACAGGGCGAGCATCAGGATGAGCCCGATCTCCCACCAGTTCAGGTTGTCGAACACGAAGTCGCCTCCCTCGCCGCCGTCGAAGGCAAGAGTACGCACGTCGCGGGCCGGTCCGGGAGGGCCGACCGGTTGTTACTTGGCGTCGGCGGCCAGAGTCACCGACGCCGACCGGCTCTCCGTACCGCGTCGGTAGTCGACCGCGACCACCGCGCCCGGCGGATACTTGCGCACCAGGGCGATCAGATCGGTCGCCTGGTCCAGCGGGCGGCCGTCGATGCGCAGCACCACGTCGCCGGCCTGTAGGCCGGCCGCAGCCGCCGGGCCGCCGTCGACGACGTCGCTCAGCCGTACGCCGGCCCCCGGCGTGCCGGCCGCGTCGGTGACGTTGGCGCCGAACACGGTCCGCCGCGCTTTCCCGGTGTTGATGATGTCCAGGGTGATCCGCTGAGCGTGGTTGATCGGGATGGCGAAGGCGAGACCGATGTTGCCGGCGGTCTCCTCGTCGGCGGCCAACGACTTGATGACCGAGTTGACGCCGATCACCCGGCCTGCCCCGTCCACCAGCGGTCCGCCTGAATTGCCCTGGTTCACCGCCGCGTCGGTCTGGATGGCCGCGTAGTAGCGCTGCTGCCCGCCGGGCTCCCCCGCCCGGATCGTCCGGTCGATCGCGCTGACGATGCCCGAGGTGACCGTGTTGGTCAGCGCCAGCGGCGAGCCGAAGGCCAGCACCGGGTCACCGACGGCGATCGCGTCGGAGTCACCGAACTCGACCGGGGTCAACCCGGTCCGGTCGACCTTGATCACCGCGACGTCGGACTCCGGATCCTGCCCGACGATCGACGCGCCCGCCGTCGACCCGTCGCTGAACAGCACCACCGCCTCGCGGGCACCGACGCCCACCACGTGGTCGTTGGTGATCACGTAGCCGTCCGCGGTCGCCACGAACCCCGAACCGACGCTCTGCCCGGCGGCGCCGCTCACCTGGACGGTGACCACGCTCGGCAGCACCCGCTGCGCGACACCGGCGAACGAGTCGGCCGGACGTTGCGCCAGGCCGGGCGGCTCCCCCGGGCCGGCGCCGAGCGCCGTACCGCCGGTCGCGGCCCCACCGCGAACCGCGAAGGCGAACCCGAGCGCCCCGCCGAGGCTGCCGGCGAGCAGCGCGGTGATCACCGACACGATCACCAGCGGGGTGAGCCCGCGCCGGGCGGTCGCATCCGGGTCGGACACCACCTCCGGCCCACCGGCGGTGCCCGCGCCGACCGGCGGCACCTCGACCACCACCGCCGACGGGGCGTACGGGTCACGCCACGGATCCCGCAACGCGTCCGACCACCACGGCGACGCCGTCGACCCGGACGGCAGCTGTGGTCGCGTCTGCGGCCAGCCACCGACCGGCGGCTGGTGCCCCGGCACCGGGTTCCCGTCGGCCCGGTGCCAGTTACCGCCGTCGGTCACGATTGCCTCCCAGTCCATCCCCCAGGGCGACGGCACCCGTCCGTACGGCGACATCGCTCACCGTCCAGGATTGCACGGAAAATCGAGGAACATTCAGCGGTCGCCGAAGGGTTTCCGGGCCGGGCGGGTCGGACCTGCGGCGGCGCTCTACGCTCGTAGCGGCAACCGCCACCCGACCCCCCGCTGGAGGTGCGCCATCACCCCGGTCACCCGCCCCCCCGCCTGGACGACCGCACCCCAGGCCCTCCAGTTCGTCGCCGGATACGCCGCCGAGGACCTGGTGCTGCGTACCGCCCGCAGCCTGGCCGAGGAGGTCGGACTGCGGGCGGTGAGCGCGGACACCGGCGCCGCCCTGCGGCTGCTCGCCGCCGCCGGCAACGCCCGCGCGGTCGTCGAGATCGGCACCGGCACCGGAGTCAGCGGCGTCTGGCTGCTGCGGGGCATGCGCGCAGACGGCGTACTCACCACGATCGACGTGGAGAACGAACACCAGCGGATGGCCCGCCGGATCTTTCTGGAGGCCGGGTTCGCCGCCTCGCGTACCCGGATCATCACCGGTCGGGCGCGCGACGTACTGCCCCGGTTGGCGGACGCGGCGTACGACATGGTGGTCGTCGACGGCGACAGCGCCGAGTACGGCGCGGTCGTGGACGCGGCGCTGCGGCTGCTGCGCCCCGGCGGCATCCTGGCGGTCAACGGCGTGTTGGCCGACGGCCGGATCGGCGACCCGACCGCCCGCGACGCCGAGACGGTCACCATCCGCGAGCTGGTCAAGGCCGTCCGCGAGGCCGACGAGTGGGTGCCGGCGCTGCTGCCGGCCGGCGACGGGCTGCTGGCTGCGGTCCGGCGCTGAACGTCGGCCGGCCACGCCGACTGTGCCGACCGGACGGCCTGCCACGCAGCTCACGCCGCTCACGCCGACCGGACGGCTGGTCATGCGGGCGGGTCGACGGCGGCCAGCCAGCGCACCAGCGTCCGTACGCCCCAGCCCGTCGCTCCCCGGGTCAGCTCGGCATGTTCGTCGTCGGACCAGGACGGCGCGGACATGTCGTAGTGCGCCCAGCGGTCCCGCAGCGCACCGGTGAACTCGCGCAGGTAGAGGGCGGCCACCACCGAGCCGGCCCCCCGGTCCGGCGCGCTGAACAGGTCCGCGATCTCACTGCCCAGGTACTCGACGTAGTCGCCGGGCAGCGGCATCCGCCAGGCGTTCTCACCGGCGGCCGCCGAGGCGGCGAGCAACTGTCCGGCAAGCGCGTCGTCGTCGCTGTACAGGGCCGCCGTCCGGCGGCCGAGCGCGACGGCGTTCGCGCCGGTCAACGTGGCCAGATCGACAAGGTGGTCCGGTTCGTACCGGCTGACCGCGTAACCGATCGCGTCGGCCAGCACCAGCCGCCCCTCCGCGTCGGAGTTGGTGGTCTCGCTGGTCCGCCCGTCGTAGTGGCGCACCACGTCGCCGGGGCGCAACGCGCTCCCGCTGACCATGTTCTCCGCGAGCGGGGCCAGCACGGTCAGGCGTACCGGCAGCGCCAGGTCGGCGACGGCGAGCGCGGTGGCCACCACGGCGGCGGCACCACCCATGTCCTTGCGCATCAGCTTCATGCCGTCGACAGGTTTGATCGAGACACCACCGGTGTCGAAGGTGATGCCCTTGCCGACCAGGACCACGTGCCGGCGGGCCGCCGGCGGTGCCCAGTCGATCTCCACCAGCCGTGGCGTGGACGCGGAGCCGGCGCCGACCGCGAGCAGTGCGCCGAATCCCTCGGCGGCGAGCTCCCGCGGGCCGCGCACGGTGACGGTGAGCCCCGGCCGGGTCGCCGCGGCGGCGAGCACCTGGTCGACGAACCAGGCCGGGTTCTTGACCGAGGACGGCATGTTGGTCAGGTCGCGGGCCAGCAGGGTCGCGGCGGCGGTGACCCGGGCCGTGTGCAGCGCTTGCCCCACCGCCGGGGTCGACTCGGCGGCGAGCAGGATCTGCGGCGTACCGGCCGGACCGGGGTCGGGCTGCGGCCGGGCCGACGCGATCGCCGCGCCGTCGCCCGGCGGCGGGACGGCGAACCGGTAGCCGGCCAGCCAGCATCCCTCGGCGAAACCCCGGACCGCGTCCGGAACGGTCTCGGACCCTGGTGCCGTGGTCGGATCGGGCCCGACGGCGACCAGCCAGGCACTGTCGGACGGCACCTCGACGGCCTGCTCGTGGCGGATCATCCCGCCGATGGCGGCACCCGCCGTCCGCCAGCCGGCCTCGTCGCCGGCACCGACCCCGACCAGCACCACCCGGTACGGGGCGAGCCGTGGCCGGTGCAGTACCTCGATCTCACCGGGGTCGCCGGTGTGGCCGGTCCGGGCCGCCAGCGCGGCGGCGGACGCGACCAGCTCCGACCGGTCGCCCTCGACGTGCAGTTGCTGTGGTGGTGCGGCGATACGGATGTCGACGCCGGCACGCGCGGCGGTGACGGGCAGGACGACGGTGTCGGCGACAACGGTGTCCGCCGGCAGACGGATGGCGAACACGCCGGGGTTACCTCCTGGGACGCGAACGACTGATGCCCACGGCATACCGAGTCCGCCGACCCGGTGGGGACCGGGTCGGCGGACTCGTCAACCGTCGCTATGTCGACCCGTGGGCCAGCGCTGCCCCGCGGGTCCGGCTCGATCAGCCTGCGGCGGCCTTCAGCGCGTCACCGAGCGCGTTGGCCTCGTCGGGCGTCATCTCGACGACGAGTCGGCCCCCGCCCTCCAGCGGAACCCGCATGACGATGCCCCGGCCCTCCTTGGTGACCTCCAGCGGACCGTCGCCCGTCCGCGGCTTCATCGCCGCCATGTTGTCTCCCCTCAGACTTGCCCCAGGGCCGCTGGGTGTGCCCCAGCCACCTCGTCAGTCTCACCGCGTGCCACTGCCACGGTGCCGACCAACGATTTTCCCTGATGAACACCGCCGGACCCAAACCGAGGCCACAATGCTGTGACAGCATCTAGCATATCTTGAACTGGGCTGTCACAATGTGCGGTCATGCAGGCACGGTCGGCGCTCTTCGACCTGTTCGGTGACCACCTCCGCCCACGGGGCGGTCGGGCACCCGTCGCTGCCCTGGTCAGACTGCTCGCCCCGCTCGGCATCGCGCCGCCGGCGGTGCGGACCGCAGTGTCCCGGATGGTGCGCCAGGGCTGGCTGCACCCGTCGCGAATGGCCGCCGGGCCAGGCTATCTGCTGACGCCCAAGGCCGCCCGGCGATTGGACGAAGCCGCCGCCCGGATCTACCGCACCGGTCGGATCGGCTGGGACGGCAAGTTCGACCTGCTGGTGCTGGACGCCCCGAGCGC
Organism: Solwaraspora sp. WMMA2101; assembly: GCF_049179175.1. NCBI lineage: Bacteria > Bacillati > Actinomycetota > Actinomycetes > Micromonosporales > Micromonosporaceae > Solwaraspora > Solwaraspora sp. WMMA2101. The sequence continues at coordinate 2,439,560 of NZ_JBMHMA010000006.1, forward strand.
CCGCCGGGAGCGGCAACGGCTCTGCGCCAACCTGAGCTACCTCGGGTACGGGATGCTCGACGAACACACCTGGGTGGCGACCCGGACCGCCAGCGAGGTGGACGGTCTGCTGGCCGAAGCCGGCGTCCGGTTCGAGCGGTTCACCGCCGCGCACACCGGCGGCACCGCCGGCGCCGCCGCGCTGGTCCGCCGGGCCTGGAACCTGGCCGAGATCGGGCAGGCGTACGAACGGTTCGTCGCCGAGCAACGCCCGCTGCTCGCCCGGGTGACGGTCCGCAGCAGCGACGAGGAGGCCTACGCCGCCCGCTTCCGGCTGGTGCACGCCTGGCGGGGATTCCTGTTCCAGGATCCGCAGCTGCCGCCGGCGCTGCTTCCGGAACGGTGGCCCGGCACCAGCGCCGCCACCTTCTTCGACCGGCACGCCGCCCGGTTGCGACCCGCCGCCGACCGCTACGTCGACACCTGCCTGGACATCAACCACCGCTGAAACCACCGCCGACCCGTACCGACCCGTACCGACCGCCGCTTGCCGGTCCCGATCGTCCGGCGGCCAGCAGACGAAAGGGACCACCAGCTGTGACCGACCCACTGCTCGTCGACCGCACCGACGCGGTCGTGACACTGACCCTGCACCGCCCGGAGTCGCTCAACTCACTCGACGTCGCGCTCAAGGAGGCGCTGCGCGAGGTCCTGGCCGAGTGCGACAGCGACCCCGGTTGCCGGGCCGTCGTCCTCACCGGTGCCGGCCGTGCCTTCTGCGTCGGCCAGGACCTGCGGGAACACGTCGCGACGCTGGAGTCGGGCGACCGCGATCCGCTGGACACCGTACGGGAGCACTACAACCCGATCGCCGCCCGGCTGGCCGGGCTGTCCAAGCCGGTCGTGGCCGCCGTGCGGGGCGCGGCGGCCGGCGCCGGTGCCTCGCTCGCGATGCTCGCCGACCTGCGCATCGGCGGCCCGGGGACCAGCTTCCTGATGGCGTTCGCCAACGTCGGCCTGGCCGGCGACACCGGGGCGTCCTGGACCCTGCCCCGACTGGTCGGCTTCCCGAAGGCCGTCGAGCTGATGCTGCTGGCCCAGCCGGTGCCGGCCGCCGAGGCGCACCGGATCGGGCTGCTGCACCGGCTCGTCGACGACGACGAGCAGGTGCTGCCGGCCGCCCAGGAACTGGCCGCGCGGCTGGCGGCCGGGCCGACCGTCGCGTACGGGGCGATCAAACGCCAACTGTCGGTCGGTGCCTCCGGCACGCTCGCCGACGCGCTGGCCGCCGAGGAACATGCCCAGTCACTGTGCGGCGGCACCGCCGACCACCGGCACGCCACCGCGGCGTTCGTCGCCAAGCAGCGGCCGGTCTTCGACGGCCGCTGAGACGAGCCGTACGCCGGGACGAGCCGTACACCGGGACGAGCCGTACGCCGATCCGGCCCCACGGCACCGGTCAGTCGTCCTCTTCCGGGTCCTGGTTGGCCTCGGCACCGAGCACGAACGCCTGCATCGCCAGTTCGTCACCGGAGGGGTACACGAAGGCCGGCAGTTCCCGTGGCCCCAGCTCCCGCACGTACGACCAGAACACCCGGACCGCCTCGGCCGCCGTCGGCGCCTCGATCGGCAGATCGACACTGACCAGCCAGGTCCGTCGGTCGCCGGTCGGCGCCAGCTGGCCGGCGAGGCTGCGGTAGGTGGCGACGTCGACCGCCGTGACCGGGCCGGCGAGCACGAGCGCGGACGCCGGTACCGGATCGTCGAACGCCCGGCAGGTGTAGTGGACCACCAGTGGTGGCGGGCCGCCGGCCCGGGTCTCGCCGCCCTCGGTGCCGCCGCCGGCGGCACCGACGCGACCCAGCGCCACCACGAACGGCTGTTCGCCGTCGGTCACCACCAGCACCGGTGCGCCGAACGCGGGGCGCGGCCCGCCGTCCAGGCCGGTCAGCTCGAGGGAGTCGTGGTGGAACAGCCGCTCCGCCTCGTACCGTTGGGCCGGGATCACCACCGCCCAGGCGCCGGTGCCGCCACCCGCGTCGGAAGTGCCCGTCGGCGGGTCGGATGGGGTCGTCTCGTCTTGCATGTCCCTATCCCACCACGGCACCCGGTGTGCGGATCAGCGCACCGGCAACGGTGGTGGCACGTGGCAGCCGTCGACGTGGTCGTCCACCATTCCGGTCGCCTGCATGAGGGCGTACGCGGTGGTCGGGCCGACGAACCGGAAACCGTGCCGCTTCAGCGCCCTGGCCAGTGCCGTCGACTCCGGGGTCCGGGCCGGCACGTCGGCCGCCGACGCCGGCCGACCGGCGCGCGGCGGCGGTGCGTACGACCAGAGCAGGTCCGCCAGGCCGGCCGGCAGGTCCAGGGCGGCCCGCGCGTTGGCCACCGCCGCTTCGATCTTGGCCCGGTTGCGGACGATACCGGCGTCGGCGAGCAGGCGCGTCACGTCGGCGGGACCGTACCCGGCGACCTTCGCGATCCGGAAGCCGTCGAACGCGGCGCGGAACGCCTCCCGCTTACGCAGGATCGTCAGCCAGGACAGCCCGGACTGGAATGCCTCCAGGGTGAGCCGCTCGAACAGCGCGTCGTCGCCGCGTACCGGGCGCCCCCACTCCTGGTCGTGGTAGCGGCGGTACTCCGGCGGGTCGGCACCCCACGCGCAGCGGGCCAGGCCGTCCGCGCCGGCACTCAGCCCGATCGGCAGGGTCGGCACGGTCGGCCCACCGGCGGTCACGGCAGCGCCCCCGCCTCGACCAGCCGGCCGAACTTCTTCAACGCCTGGGTGAGACTGACCTTCGAGCCGGGCCACAGCAGTGGCCAGGCCAGCCGGCCGGCGACACCGCCGGGCAGGTGGAACCACTCGTGCCAGACGACCTGGGTCCGGTCGTGGTCCATCTGCGTGCAGCGCAGCACTCCTGGGCCGCGCAGCAGCGCGCCGCAGTGCACCACCCGGACCTCGTACGGCGGATCCACCCGGACCACCCGCATCTCGTCGCGCAGCGACACCGGACCGACCGCGGTGACCGCCACGATCAGGCTGCCCTCGCCGCCGTCGCCGGAGGCCACCGTCACCTCGGTGAACGGAATCCAGTCGGACTGGCGCTCCCAGGCGGTGAAGGCGGCGAACACCCGCGCGGCGGGGGCCCGGACGATGACGGTCGCGGTGACCTCGCCGGAGCCGGGAGTCGCGGCCTCGGCCTCGCCGGACGTGCTCACCTGGCCGCACCGTCGCCGGGCCGCGCGGCGGTCGACCCGGTGCCGTCGGCCGGGCCGGCCGGCACCGTGACGCCGGCCTGCTCCGCCGCAGCCGCGTCGTTGTCCCGCTCCGGCGCCGCCGCGTCGCCGCTGCCGGACCCGGGCGGGGCCGTCGCGAGGTCGATGTCGGCCGTGGCCGGCTCGGCTGCCGCCACCAGCGCCGCGTCGCGGGCCCGGCGCAGCACCTCGGCGTCCTCGGTCCGCCCCTCGCGCAACGCCGCCACCTCCGCCTGGAGCACCTCGATCAGCTCGTCCTTGTAGCCGATGTCGTACGCGGCCCGGCGCAGCGCCTGGTCGACCTGCGCCATCCGGTAGCCCCGTACCGCCGTGTCGAACCGGACCCGGGTGATGTCCTGCTCCAGCAGTGGCCGGGTGCCGGGCAGCGGCACCGCCCGCCCGTCCGGCTCCACCGGCGTCAGGCCGGGATCGTTGCCGGTGACCAGGACGGTGACTCCGAAGACGACCCCGGCGACGGTCAGCGCGGCGACCAGGACGAGGAAAAACTGATCCATGACCGAATCGTGGCATGTCGACGCGGCGAGGGCGACCCCCCGACGGCGAGTCGCGGTCCGCCCGACGCCCTCCGGCACCCGACTACCCTCACTGACGCGGACCGCCGCAGGCGGCGCCGGCGCGGACTGCGGCAAGGAGGTGCCATGGCGGACCCGCTACGGCTGGGTCGGCGGGTCTTCGCCGCCAGCGACCTGGCGGTGATGGCGATCGTGAACCGTACGCCCGATTCGTTCTTCGACCGGGGCGCGACCTTCGCGGCCGACGCCGCGTTGCGCGCCGTCGAACAGGCCGTCGCCGACGGCGCGGACATCGTCGACATCGGCGGGGTGAAGGCCGGACCGGGTACGGCGGTCGGCGTCACCGAGGAGATCGACCGTACGGTCGGCACCATCGCGGCGGTCCGGGCCGCCTTCCCCGACCTGGTCATCTCGATCGACACCTGGCGGGCCGAGGTCGCCCGGGAGGCGGTCGCCGCTGGCGCGGACCTGCTCAACGACACCTGGGCCGGCGCGGATCCGCAGCTCGCCGAGGTGGCTGCGGCGACCGGGGCCGGGCTGCTCTGCTCACACACCGGTGGGACCACGCCACGTACCCGGCCGCACCGCGCGGCGTTCGACGACGTCGTGGCCGACGTGGTCGCCACGGTGGCCGGGCTCGCCGAGCGGGCGGTGGCGCTGGGGGTACGCCCGGACGGGATCCTGATCGATCCCGCGCACGACTTCGGCAAGAACACCCGGCACTCGCTGGAGGTGACCCGCCGTCTCGACGAGCTGGTCGCCACCGGCTGGCCGGTCCTGGTCGCCCTGTCGAACAAGGATTTCATCGGCGAGACCCTCGACGTACCGGTCGACCAGCGGCTGACCGGCACCCTGGCCACGACGGCGGTCTCCGCCTGGCTGGGCGCCCGGGTGTTCCGCGCGCACCAGGTGGCCGCGACCCGACAGGTCCTGGACATGGTCGCGTCGATCCGTGGCGACCGGCCACCGGCGGTGTCCCGCCGCGCGCTGGCCTGAGCCCGCCGGTCCGGCGCGTCCGTCAGCCCCGGCGCAGCGCGTCCGTCAGCCCCGGCACGGCGCGTCCGTCAGCCCCGGCACGGCGCGTCCGTCAGGTCCAGCGGAGCACGTTGCGGCGCCAGGCGTAGAGGATGCCCAGCGCCAGCACCGCGACGAAGATCCCCATCTCGGCGACGGTGACCAGGCCGAACCCGGGCCGGTCGAAGATCACCGCCCAGGGGAAGAGGAACACTGCCTCCACCGCGAACAGCACGTAGAGGAAGGCGTACACGTAGTAGCGGATCTGGGCCTGCGCCCAGTCGCCGCCCACGGGGTCGAGGCCGCACTCGTAGCTGGCGCGTTTACCGACCGGATCGGCCGGCCGGGCCGGGCGCAGCAGCCGGTTGGCACCGTACGCCACGACGAAGAACGCCACGCTCACCAGCAACAGCAACCCCAACGTCGCGTACGAGCCGAGGTAGCCCTGCATGTCCGGCAGTCTACCGGCCGACGGGCCAAGGGTGCCCGCCCGTCCGGGTGTCGCCGGGCCCGCCACCCGGACCGCGCCCGGGTGAACACGAGGTGATTCCAGTCCCACCCGGCGGACCCGAGCCGGGTATCCGACTGGATCCGACGTAGGCTTTCCCGAAGGTGCGAGGATGGTTAGGACGCCCTTACCCTGGCACCGACAGTCGCCGCGTCGCGGCACCGGCGGGCTCGCGCCGCACATTCGGGCAGCAGCTGGCGAGGCGGACCGTGGTCCGCGCCGCCGGCCGGAAACGAGGAGGTCAGCGCACGTGGCCAAGCAGGTCCGTCAACTGGATCGGGTGGTCATCCGGTTTGCTGGCGACTCCGGCGACGGGATGCAGCTGACCGGTGACCGGTTCACCTCGGAGACCGCGCAGTTGGGCAACGACATCTCCACGTTGCCGAACTTCCCTGCGGAGATCCGGGCACCCGCCGGCACCCTGCCCGGCGTGTCCAGCTTCCAGGTGCACTTCGCCGACTACGACATCCTCACCCCCGGCGACTCGCCGAACGTACTGGTCGCGATGAACCCGGCGGCGTTGAAGGCCAACCTGGCCGACCTGCCGCGCGGGGCGGACATCATCGTCAACACCGACGAGTTCACCCGGCGCAACCTGGCCAAGGTCGGGTACGCGGCGAACCCGCTGGAGGACGGCTCGCTCGACGGCTACGCCCTGCACCCGGTCGCGCTCACCTCGATGACCATCGGCGCGCTCGCCGAACTGTCGGTCTCGAAGAAGGACGCCGAGCGGGCGAAGAACATGTTCGCGCTGGGCCTGCTCTCGTGGATGTACTCCCGGCCGTACGAGTCCACGATCCGGTTCCTGCAGCGCAAGTTCGCCAAACGCCCGGACCTGGTCGAGGCGAACATCGCCGCGTTCAGGGCCGGCTGGAACTTCGGCGAGACGACCGAGGACTTCGCGGTGCGCTACGAGGTCAACCCGGCCCGGATGCGCCCCGGCACGTACCGCAACATCACCGGCAACGCCGCCCTGTCGCTCGGCCTGGTCGCCGCCGGGGTGCGTGCCAAGCTGCCGGTCTTCCTCGGTGCCTACCCGATCACTCCGGCCTCGGACATCCTGCACGAGCTGAGCAAGCACAAGCGGCTCGGGGTGATCACGATGCAGGCCGAGGACGAGATCGCCGCAGTCGGTGCGGCGCTCGGTGCCTCGTACGGCGGGGCGCTCGGCATCACCACCACGTCCGGCCCCGGGGTGGCCCTCAAGAGCGAGACGATCTCCCTGGCGGTGGCCCTGGAGCTGCCACTGCTCATCGTCGACGTGCAACGGGCCGGCCCGTCGACCGGGATGCCGACCAAGACCGAGCAGGCCGACCTGAACATGGCGTTGTTCGGCCGACACGGTGAGGCACCGGTCGCGGTGATCGCGCCCCGCTCACCGTCGGACTGCTTCCACGCGGCGATCGAGGCCGCCCGGATCGCCCTGACCTACCGCACGCCGGTGCTTCTGCTGTCGGACAACTACGTGGCCAACGGCTCCGAGCCGTGGCTGCTGCCGGAGGTCGACTCGCTGCCGGACCTGCAGGTCGAGTTCGCCACCGCGCCCAACGACGCCGACGGCAAGACCTTCCTGCCGTACCTGCGGGACCCGCAGACGCTGGCCCGGCCGTGGGCGATTCCCGGCACGCCCGGCCTGGAGCACCGCATCGGCGGACTGGAGAAGGCCGACAAGACCGGCGACATCTCCTACGACCCGGCCAACCACGACTTCATGGTGCGCACCCGTCAGGCCCGGATCGACACGATCCCGGTGCCCGACGTCGAGGTCGAGGACCCGGACGGCGACGCCCGCACGCTGGTGCTGGGCTGGGGATCGACGTACGGCCCGATCGGTGCCGCCTGCCGCACCCTGCGCCAGCGCGGGCTGCCGGTGGCCCAGGCACACCTGCGGCATCTGGCACCGCTGCCGGCCAACCTGGGCGACGTGCTGCGCTCCTACGACCGGGTGGTGATCCCGGAGATGAACCTGGGCCAGTTGGCGCACGTGATCCGGGCCCGGTACCTGGTCGACGCGATCGGCTACAACCAGGTCCGTGGCCTGCCGTTCACCGCCACCGAGCTGGAGACCATGCTGGAAGAGGTCGTGAAGAATGTCTGAGCCCGCTCCCAACGGCCGCGCTGGCACCGGCACGCCGGTGGCACTCAAGCTCACCGCCAAGGACTTCAAGTCCGACCAGGAGGTGCGCTGGTGCCCGGGCTGCGGCGACTACGCGATCCTCGCCGCCGTGCAGTCGTTCATGCCCGAGCTGAACATCCCGCGCGAGCGGACCGTCTTCGTCTCCGGCATCGGCTGCTCGTCGCGCTTCCCGTACTACATGAACACGTACGGGATGCACTCGATCCACGGTCGCGCCCCGGCGATCGCCACCGGCCTGTCGGTCTCCCGTCCGGACCTGTCGGTGTGGGTGGTGACCGGCGACGGTGACGCGCTGTCGATCGGCGGCAACCATCTGATCCACGCGCTGCGGCGCAACGTCAACCTGAAGATCCTGCTGTTCAACAACCGGATCTACGGGTTGACCAAGGGCCAGTACTCACCGACGTCGGAGCTTGGCAAGGTCACCAAGTCGACGCCGGTCGGGTCGGCCGACTCGCCGTTCAACCCGCTGTCGCTGGCGCTGGGGGCCGAGGCGACCTTCGTCGCCCGGACGATCGACTCCGACCGCAAGCACCTGCAGTCGGTGCTGCGGGCCGCCGCCGAGCACAACGGGTCGGCGTTCGTCGAGATCTACCAGAACTGCAACATCTTCAACGACGGCGCCTTCGACCAGCTCAAGGAGCCGGCCACCCGGGACGACTACCTGATCCGGCTGGAGCACGGGCAGCCGATCACCTTCGGCGCCGAAGGCCGGTTCTGCGTGGTCCACCCGCCGGGCGGCTTCGGCCTCGAAGTGCGCGAGACGGCCACCGTACCGGCCGAGGAGATCGTGGTGCACGACGCGACGATCGACGAGCCGGCGTACGCGTTCGCCCTGTCCCGGCTGCCCGGTGCCGACCTGCGCAACACGCCGATCGGGGTGTTCCGCAGCGTGCCGCGGCCCAGCTACGACAGCCTGATCCAGGCACAGGTCGGCGCGGCGATGGCCCAGGCCGAGGGGACCCCGGAGGAGCAACTGGCCGGGCTGCTGCGCAGCGGCGACACCTGGTCCATCGACTGACCCCCTGACCCCGCGCGAGGTCGGCCCTGGTCGACCGGCTGGCCGCACGCGGTCAGCTGGTCGACGGGGTGCTCGCTGAGGTCCGGTCGTCGCGGACGTAGACGAGCAGGTCCCCGGTCTCCACCTCGACGCTGTCCGGCTCGGCCAGGGACACCACCCGGCCGCGCCGGATCAGCGCGATCACCAGGTTGTTCAGCTGTCGGGGCGGCAGTCCGACCTCGTCACGGTTGGCCGAACGCATCGCCAGTGCCATGCCCTGACCAGGGGTGAGCAGATCCTCGACGACGTCGATCAGCGGCGGCGCCGAGGTGGACAGGCCCAGCAGCCGGCCGGCGGTGGCGGACGACACGATCACGTGGTGCGCCCCGCTCTGGCGCAGCAGGGCGGCGTTCTCGGCCTCGCGGGCGGCGGCGATGATCCGTACCTTGCCGGCGGTCAGTTGGCGGGCCGTCAGGGTGACCAGGACGGAGGCGTCGTCGCTGTCGGTGGCGATGATCACCGCCTTGGCGTGCTTGACGTGTGCCTCGTTGAGGACCGACGAGCGGGTCGCCGATCCCTCGACGGCGACCAGGCCGGCGGCGGTGGCCTGGCGCAGCGCGATGCCGCTGCTCTCGACGACGACGATGTGCTGCTTGTCGAAGCCGTTCTCCAGCAGGGCCGACACGGCGCTGCGGCCCTTGGTGCCGTAGCCGCAGATGATGACGTGGTCCTTCACTTTCCTTCTCCACCGGGTCAGTCGAAGGTTCGTCCGGTACTGCTCGGTGAGCACCTCGAGGGTGGTACCGACCAGGATGATCAGGAACACCACCCGGGCCGGCGTGATGATCAGGACGTTGACCAGCCGGGCACCGTCGCTGATCGGCGCGATGTCGCCGTACCCGGTCGTGGAGAGGCTGACGACCGCATAGTAGAAGCAGTCGAGCAGCGAGATCCCGTCGCCGTTGGCGTCCCGGTAGCCGTCGCGGTCGGCGTAGACCACCGCCACGACCGCGAAGACGAGGGCGACCGCGGCGAACAGGCGCAGGCTCAACGCCTTCAACGGGCCCTGGCGGACGGCGGGAAAGTGAATCACCGCCGGTCCACCTTCACTTTCGGGTCCCCGTTCACGTCCACAACATAGTCGTTGCGGACCAGCGGATCGCGATCACCTGGACATCACCTCGGCCCGAATGCGTCCGTCCGGCGTCGGGTCGTATCCCGTCGCCTCAAATCTTGCTTAGAGACATTGCTTTGGGACTGTGTGTTGTCGATGCTCTCTCGGCGAGCCGTCAACCGCCAGTTTCGGAGCAGCCTGTGAAACCGCCGTCACGACCCACCATTCCCGCGATCTCCCCGGGGACGGTCCTGCAACTGAACAAGGAGGACTGGCGGTACGGCGGATACCAACTGATCCTGAAGGTTGAACAGGTACGGCCCGATCTGTCAGCGTATTACGACAACCGGTGGGTGTGGATCATCGGACGTTCCATCGGGATGGACGGCACCGGCGACGACCGCGTCGTCGCACTGGTCCGGGTGGCGGCACTGCCCGGCGCCGAGGCCGCCGCCAGCTGAGTGCCCGTTCGGCGGCGGATGGTCTGTTTACGCGCCGGTCGACAAAGAAACAGGCGCCCTAAAGATCGATGTCAGCGGATACGGCAAGACTGTGGACACGCTTGTGACCCACCGGTAACAAGCACCGACGCCACACACCACGAGCCGTCCACCGGAGGTATCGCGATGTACCGTCGCACGTCCGCACTGCTCAGCGCCGTACTGCTCGGCCTCACCGCCGCCCTCGGGTTCGCCACCCCGGCCAGCGCCGTTCCCGCCGACAAGCCCGCGGTGCTGTCCAACTGGACGCAGACCAGCGCCAGCAGCTACAGCGCATGGAACTCGGCCCGGGCCAACCCGGGCCCCTGGGCCGCCTACCAGTTCGACTGGTCCACCGACTACTGCTCGTCCAGCCCGGACAACCCACTCGGCTTCGACTTCCGGCTCTCCTGCCACCGGCACGACTTCGGCTACCGCAACTACAAGGCGATCGGCCAGTTCTCCGCCACCAACAAGGCCCGGGTGGACAGCGCCTTCTACGAGGACCTCAAGCGGGTCTGCGCCCGGTACAGCAGCGTCGTGCGGCCGGCCTGCCTCAGCCTCGCCTGGACCTACTACCAGGCGGTCCGGATCTTCGGCGCGCCGATCGTCGACGCCGCCGACCTGCAACGCGCCGAGCGGCTCGTCCCGGCCGGGCACCTGACGGCCGTCGGATAACCACCAACGCCACCGTACGGACGCGCCGCCGGCGGCTCAGCCGGCGGCGCTCCCGTCGCCGGTCGACCGGTCGGTCACCAGCCCGGACCGGTCGACGACCAGCCCGGACCGGCCGGCCGCCAGCCCGGTCGGGTCGTCGCCGAACCAGCGGGCACCCGAGTTCAGGTCCGGATGCTCCACCGCCAGTGCCAGCGCCGCCGCCTCGACCAGGCTCATCCGACTGCCCTGCGCGTAGCCGGCGTCGAAGGCGGCATCGCCGATCACCGCCCGCACCCGGTCCTGCTCCTGCGCCCAGTAGCCGCCGAACATCCCGGCGCTGCTGCGCAACGCCGTACGGGTCGCCTGCGCGGCACCGAACAACCGGGCCGCCGTCGCCGGATCCCCGCCCTGCGCGCAGCGCACCGCCATCGCGTTCAACGTGTCACAGGCCCGCCGGTGGAAGCCGTACCGCATCCGGGACCGCAGCGCGACCACCAGGTGGTCGTGGGCGGCGACCAGGTCCACCCGGGCCAACGCCACCAGGCCCAGCAGCATGTCGACGGTCCGCCGGCCACGCTCGGCCGGCCGGGCGGCCTCGGCTGGCCGGGCACCCGCCAGCACCTCGGCCGCCTCGTCCAGCGCTCCCCGCCGGCACAGCAGTTCCGCGAGACTGTAGACGGCGAACAACGCGTCACCGGCCACCCCGTTGGCCGCCGCCCAGTCGATGACGTCGCGGCACACCCGCTCCGCCTCGTCGAACTGACCGATGTCGATCAACGAGGCGCCCCGGCCGGCCAGCACCCGGGCCAACAGGCCCGCGTCGCCGGCCTGCCGGGCCACGGCCTCGGCCCGGTGCGAGAACCGCAGCTCCTCGCCGAACTCACCGTCCGCGCCGGCATGCTGCGAATGCATGTGGTACGCGGCCGCCAGCTCCGCCTCGGGAATCACCTCGCCGGTCTCGGCGATCCGCCCGTACAGCCGGAACAGCCACAGCCGCCCCTCTCTGGCCAGGCCGCGCTCCCGCCACCACTGGTCCAGCCCGCTGGCGAGCTGCAGGCCACGCCGGGCGCTACCGCCGGTCGCGCTCCACCGCAACGCCGCCCGCAACTCGTCGGCGAGCGGATCCAACGCGTACAGCGACAACGTGACCGGCTGCCCGTCCGGGCCCAGATAGGCACGCTGCAACGCGTGCAGGGCCCAGTCGACGTGCCGGTCCCGGGCCGACTGCTCCTCACCTGCCTCGACCAGCCGCCGGGCGGCGTACGCCCGGATCGGGTCGAGCATCCGGTAGCTGGTGTCGCCGGCCGCCGGCTCGGCCTGGATCATCGACTTGTCGACCAGCACCGCCAACGGGCCGAGCGGGTCGTCGTCGAGCAGCCACTCCACGGTGGCCAGGTCGACCGGGCCGGCGAAGACGGACATCCAGCGCAGCAGCCGGGCGGCCCGGGGCGCCAACGTACGGTAGGACCAGGTGACCGTCGCCTGCAGGGTGCCGTGCCGCCGCCCGGCGGAGCGGTCCACCCCGGCCGGCTCCTCCCGGCCCGCGTCCAGCACCCCCAGTACGTCGTCGAGCCGATCCACCAGTTGCCCGACGGAGAGCACCCGCAGCCGGGCCGCCGCCAGCTCGATCGCCAACGGCAGCCCGTCCAGCCGGGACGCGACCCGGTGCAGCTGGCCCGACTCGGCCGGCGCCAACGGCCGGCCGCCCCGGGCGGCCACCGTACGGTCCAGCAACAGCGCTACGGCGTCGCTGGGCCCGCCGGCCGGGCCGGGCTCCGCCGACAGCGGCGGAATCCGCCACACCACCTCACCCGGTACGCCCATCGGCTCCCGGCTGGTGGCCAGCACCCGGACCTGCCGACCGCCGGTGAGCAGCCGGGTGATCACCTCGGCGCAGGCCGCCGGTTGGGCGTCGCAGGTGTCGAGCACCAGCAACAACCGTCGGGCGGCGGCGTACTCGACGACCGTGTCCAGGATCGGCCGTCCCGGCTCTGGGCGCAGCCCGAACACGGCGGCGATGGCGAACGCGACCAGCCCGGGGTCGGTCACGGTGGCCACGTCGACGAACCAGACCCCGTCGGGGTAGCCGGCGGTGCCGGACGCGGTGTCGACGTCGCCGGATGCGGTGTCGGACGAGGTGTCGACGGTGCCGGACGCGGCGGCGACCTCGACCGCGAGCCGCGTCTTGCCGGAACCGCCGGCACCGACCACGGTGACCAGCCGGTGCGCGGCGACGAGTCGTCGCAGCTCCCGGCGTTCGATCCGCCGGCCGACGAAGGAGCTGATCTGGTTCGGCAGGTTGTGACTGGCCGCGTCGGCGGTACGCGGCCGGGGGAACTGCCGCTCCAGACCAGGAGCGATCAGCTGGAACAGGCGTTCCCGGTCGTCGAAGCCACGAAGCCGGTGCAGGCCGAGGTCGAGCAACGAGACGTCGGCCGGCAACGGATCGGCAGCCCGGGCGGTCGCCGCCGAGCAGAGCACCTGCCCGCCGTGTGCCGCCGCCGCGATCCGGGCGGCCCGGTGCACCTCGGGACTGGTGTACTCGCCACCGACCGGTTCGGCGTACCCGGTGTGCAGCCCCATCCGGACCCGGGGCACGGCATCCGGCGCGGACCAGTCGTGCGCGGCGAGCGCCCGCTGGGCCCGGCGGCAGGCGTCGAGAGCGGCGGCCGCATCAGCGAACGCCGCGAAGAACGAGTCGCCCTCGGTGAACAGCTCGGTGCCGTCACTGGCGGACAGCGTCCGCCGGACCAGCCGTCGGTGCTCGCGCAGCATCGGACGGTAGTCGCCGCCGAGCAGGCGGGCCAGCCTGGTAGAGCCTTCGATGTCGGTGAACATGAAGGTGACCAGGCCGCTCGGCAGTGCGGTCGATGCCGACACCGGTGGAACCTCCGCCCCGCTGGAAGTCGCAGTTCATCCTGCCGCAGGTCGGCAACCTGGCCAGTCACGAAGGAGGCGGGTAGCTGACCTGCGGCGTCGTCGGTGACGGTCAGCGGGGCGCGGTGGCGGTCAGCATCCGCACCCGCCGCCGCAGCACCCGCCACCACCGGACGGTGGTGCGGTCGGCAGCGCTCCCACTGAGCCGCCGCCCCGGCCGGTGAGCGCGACGGTGGAGAGCAGTTTGACTGTGTCGGCGTGGCCCTGAGGGCAGGACGCCGGCTCGCCGGCCTCGGTCATCGGACGGTTGACCTCGAATGTGTCGCCGCAGGCGCGACAGCGGAACTCGTACCGGGGCATGTGGATAAGGGTACGGCGGGAACTGACGTCGTCGGCCGGATGGGTGATACTCGACGGCATGGTCGAGGACGGGGCAGGTACGCCGACGGCACGGCTACGTCCGGCGGTGCCGGCACCGGCACCTGAGTCCACGTCGGCCGCACCGACGCCGACCCCGCCGACGGAGCCGACGGCGGATCGGACGGCGGAGCCGCCCACGTCGGCGACGTCGCAGAGCCCGACGCCGGACCTGCCGACGCCGGACCTGCCGGAGCAGCGAACGCCGGCTGAGGCCGGGCCGGATCAGCCTGAAACCGGGGCGGAGCCGGCCGGCCAGGCGGGGACCGGGGCGGAACCGACCAGCCAAGCGGGGACCGGGGCGGAACCGACCAGCCAAGCGGGGACCGGGGCGGAACCGACCAGCCAAGCGGGGACCGAGCCGACTCCGGCCGGTCGACACCGACGCGACGATCCGCCGTTCACCCGCCGGGTCGGTCGGCTGCACCCGGCACGGTTGCGGCCCATCGCCCGACCGGTCGCCCGCTCCGGCCGTCGCGCGGCCCGCGCGGTCGGTGCCTGGTGCCGCCGTCCGAGCGGGCGTCTGGCGCTACCCGGCGTGCTGCTGCTGGCACTGATCGCCGGCAGCGGTACGGCAGGCGCGGTGCTGGTGCCGGCCGCCGCTGGACTGCGGGAACCCGTCAGCACCCCTGGGCCGGTCGAGACGACCGCCGTCCCGGACGTACCCGCGCTCACCGACCCGGACCTGCTCGATCCGACGACGCCGCCACTCGACGACCCGGGCGGGCCGGTGCCGCCGCTCGGGCCGACCCGCCCGGCGGCGGTCCTGACCGGTTGGGCGACTCAGACCGCCAGCCGGCTGGCCATCCCGGTGGTCGCGTTGGAGGCGTACGGCTACGCCGAACTGGTCCTGGCGACCACCACTCCCGGCTGCCGGCTGAGCTGGACCACCCTGGCCGCGATCGGGATGATCGAGTCGACCCACGGCACGGCCAACGGATCGAGGTTGGACACCGAAGGGCGGGCCGTACCACCGATCGTCGGGCTGCCGCTCGACGGGGCCGGCGGCCGGCAACGAATCGCCGACACCGACGACGGACGCCTCGACAATGACGTGGTCTACGACCGGGCGGTCGGTCCGATGCAGTTCATCCCGACGACGTGGGCGGAATTCGGGGTGGACGCCGACAACGACGGGGTGGTCGATCCGCAGGATATCGACGACGCGAGCCTGGCCGCCGCTAACTACTTGTGCCGGAACGGACGCGATCTGTCCACACCTTCGGACTGGTGGAGTGCCATCCTGTCGTACAACAACGTCCAACCCTACGCCCAGTCGGTCTTCGACACGGCCAACGAGTACGGGGTACGGAGTCGCACTTAGCGCAATCGGTCGGGCACAATTCTGCGCCTGCCACTTTCGCATCAGCCGCGTTGCCGGCAAGCTAGACGCGTGATGGTGCGCGAGTGGGACCCCCGAACCGCGTCGTCCGCCGAGATCTCGTCTCTGCTGGACTGTCTCAACCAGGTTTTCCGGACCGATCTTCCGGGCGACCCGCTGTGGCGACCGCATTTCCTGCGGGAGTACCTGACCGAGACGATGCCGGGGGTCCGGCGGATCTGCTGGCTGGCGGAGCAGCCCGACGCTCGCGGCGGCACCGAGGTCGTCGGACACGTGAACGTACTGCTGCTCGGCGACATCGGTGTCCTGGAGATCCTGGTGCGTCCGGACGT
The DNA here is from genome assembly GCF_049179175.1 of Solwaraspora sp. WMMA2101. Taxonomy (NCBI): domain Bacteria; kingdom Bacillati; phylum Actinomycetota; class Actinomycetes; order Micromonosporales; family Micromonosporaceae; genus Solwaraspora; species Solwaraspora sp. WMMA2101. Next base: position 2,455,204 of record NZ_JBMHMA010000006.1, read on the forward strand.
GCGGCGGACCGGCCTGGGCCGGCAGTTGCTGTCGCTCGCGGTGCGTCGGGCGTACCACGAGGGTTTCAGCTCGGTCGGGGTCGAGGTGATCGGCGGCACCTGCGCGGTGGAGTTCTACGAGTCGTTCGGTTTCGCCCGGCAGTTCCGGGAGATCCGCAGTGTCCTGCGGCTGGCCTCGGTGGACTGGGCGGCGATCGAGAAGATGGCCCAGGACACGGTCAGCGGCTACGAGGTGGAGTTCCACCCCGGTGGACCGCCGGACGATCTCGTCGAGGCGTACGCCCGGACCAAGGCCGAGCAGAGCGACCCCGCCGACGGTGACCTGGACCTGCGGCCCAGTTCGTACGAACCGGAACGGCTGCGGGAGAGTCTCGGCTGCCTGCACCGACGGGGCATGACGCCGTACATCGTGCTGGCCCGGCACCCGGCCAGCGGCGAGGTCGCCGGTCTGACCGAGGTGGTGGTGCCGGCGCAGCACCCGACCCGGGCCGACCAGTACGACACCATCGTCGCCCAGGCACACCAGGGACGCGGCATCGACCGGGCGATCAAGGCACGGATGCTGCTGGAGCTGCGTGCCGTCGAACCGGCGCTGGCCGAGGTGCAGACCTGGAACGCCGAGGGCGACGAGGAGATCGTCTCGATCAACACCGAGATCGGCTACCGGTCGGACCGGGACTGGTGGGACTACGGCGCGGACATCCCGATGTTGATGCACCGCCTGGGCGTACGCAGCTGAGCCCAGGTCGGATCAGCCGGCCAGGGCCTCGGCCGCCTCGACCGCCCAGTAGGTGAGGACGACCTGGGCGCCGGCCCGCCTGATCGACGTCAACGTCTCCATGATCACCCGGTCCCGGTCGACCCAGCCGTTGGCGGCAGCCGCCTCGACCATCGCGTACTCGCCGGAGACCTGGTAGGCGGCGACCGGGACGTGCACCCGCTGGCGGACCGCCGCGATCACGTCCAGGTAGGGCAGCGCCGGCTTGACCATCACCAGGTCCGCGCCTTCGGCGACGTCCAGCTCGACCTCCCGCAGCGACTCCCGCAGGTTCGCCGGATCCTGCTGGTAGGTACGTCGGTCGCCGACCAGGGCCGACTCCACCGCGTCACGGAACGGACCGTAGAACGCCGAGGCGTACTTCGCCGCGTACGCCAGCAGGGCGGTGTCGGTGTGCCCGGCGGCGTCCAACGCTCGGCGGACCACGCCGACCTGCCCGTCCATCATTCCGGACGGGCCGAGCATGTCGGCGCCGGCTTCGGCCTGGGCGATCGCCAGCTGCCCGTACGCGGCGAGGGTGGCGTCGTTGTCGACGGTGCCGTCCGGGGCGAGCAGCCCACAGTGCCCGTGGTCGGTGAACTCGTCGAGGCACAGGTCGCTCATCACGACCGTGGCGTCGCCGACCTCGGCGACCACGTCACGGATCGCCACGTTGAGCACGCCCGCCGGATCGGTGCCGGCGGAGCCGACGGCGTCGCGGCGGGCCGGCACCCCGAACAGCATGATCCCGCCGACGCCGGCGGCGACCGCCTCGGCGGCGGCCTTGCGCAGCGAGTCCCGGGAATGCTGCAGCACGCCGGGCAGCGAGGGAACCGGTCGCGGCTCGGCCAGCCCTTCCTTGACGAACATCGGCAGCACCAGCTCGGCCGGGGCCAGCCGGGTCTCCTCGACCAGCCGGCGTACCGCCGCGGTCCGGCGCAGCCGTCGGGGCCTGCTCTGCGGGTACGTCATCGACGCGCTCCCCTGGCTCGGCGGCGTCCGGTGCTCAGCGGAACCGCAGCGCGGTCGGACCCTGCACCTTGGAACCGCGCCGCTGCTTCGCCGGCATCGCCACCAGCTTCTCCCGCAGCTCCACCGCGTAACCGGCGAGCGCCTCGACCAGGTCCGGTACGGAGGCGTGCGGCGGCTGCACGTCGACCCGCAGGCCGAACTCGGTGGCGGTCTCGGCGGTCTTCGGGCCGATCACCGCGACCACCGTGCGGGCGTGCGGCTTGCCGGCGATACCGACCAGGTTGCGCACGGTCGACGACGAGGTGAACAGGACCGCGTCGAAGCCACCGGACTTGATCGCGTCGCGGATCTCGGCCGGCGGCGGCGCCGCCCGCACCGTCCGGTACGCGGTAACGTCGTCGACCTCCCACCCGCGCTCGGTCAACCCGGCGGCGAGGGTCTCGGTGGCGATGTCGGCGCGCGGCAGCAGCACCCGGCCGACCGGGTCGAGGATCTCGTCGTGCGGCGAGAACTCCGCCAGCAGCCCTTCGGAGGACTGCTCACCGGCCGGCACCAGCTCAGGCTGGATGCCGAAGTCACGGACCGCGTCGGCGGTCGCCTCACCGATGCAGGCGATCTTGACGCCGCCGAAGTGGCGGGCGTCCAGCCCGTGCTCGGCGAACTTCTCCCACACCGCCCGTACGGCGTTGACCGAGGTGAACACCACCCAGGCGTACCGGCCGTCGACCAGGCCCTTGACCGCGCGTTCCATCTGCGCCGGGGTACGGGGCGGCTCGACGGCGATCGTCGGCACCTCACACGGGATGGCACCGTACGCCCGCAGTTGGGCGCTCATCACCCCGGCCTGCTCCTTGGTCCGGGGAACGAGCACCTTCCAGCCGTACAGCGGCCGGTTCTCCCACCAGCTGAGCTTGTCCCGCTCGGTGACCCCGGCACCGAGGGTGAGCACCACCCGGCCGGTGAAGCCGAGCGCCGCCGCGACGAAGTTGTCCACGGTCGACGTGGTCGTGTACTGGGTCTCGCCGGTGCCGTCGCCGGTCACCGCGACCGACGTCGCGCCGTCGACGCCGGCGGCGAGCAGTCCGTCCCGTACGGCGGCCAGCTCACCGGCGTCCACGGCGACGGCCAACGAGCCCCGGCCGATCGCGGCGGCGAGCGCGTCGAAGTCCAGACCGGCCGTGTCGTCGACGTCGGCCACTGTCCGTACCCCCGGCAGCGGGACCCCGGCGTAGCTGGCCACCCCTTCGGCCTGGCTGACCCCGGGCACCACCTCGAACGGCACCGCCGTGCGGGCGACCGCCTGCACCTCGGTCACCACGCCGTGGTGACCGAACGGGTCGCCGGCGACGAGCCGGACCGCCGCCTGCCCGGAGCGGGCGGCGGAGATCAGCACCTTGGCCACGTCGCCGGGGGCGCCCTCGGCCGGGCTGAGCTGGGCGTCGGCCTTGGCGTTGGCGCGGACCGCCGCGAGCAGGCTCTCCGGCACGGCACGGTCGAACACCACCTGGTCGGCCTCGACCAGGGCGTCGTGCGCCCGGCGGGTCAACAGGCCCGGGTCGCCGGGGCCGGCCCCCACGAACGCGATGTGGCCTGCGAGCTTACGGGTGCGGGTCATTTATGCTCCCCATGTTCTGGGTCGTCGCGCCGGACCGATCGGGCGCTGAAGGTCGCTGGGTGACCACCCCGACCTGCGCGGCCCCGGTCGGGCCGCCGGGCGTGGTCCCCGGAAGGATCGTGTCGGCACCGGCGTCGAGCAGATCGGCGGCGAGTGCCTTACCGATCTCGGCGGCGGTGTCCGGGGGACCGGTACGCGACAGGCGGATCTCCCGGAGTCCGTCCGGGCTGATCACCGCCCCACGCAGATAGATCTCGTCGCCGTCATCCCCCTCGGCGACTTCGGCGTACGCCGCGACGGGTGCACTGCACCCGGCCTCCAGCGTCGCCAGCAACGACCGCTCCGCGTCGACCGCGGCCCGGGTCGGTGCATGGTCGAGCACACTGAGCAGCTCGACCAGGTCGGTGTCATCGGCCCGGCATTCCACGGCCAGCGCTCCCTGGGCGGGAGCGGGCAGCATCAGCATCGGGTCGAGGGTCTCGGTGATCTCGTCGAGGCGCCCCAGCCGGGCCAGCCCGGCCCGGGCCAGCACGACCGCGTCGAGATCTGCCTGCGGGCCACGGACCCGGCCGATCCGGGTGTCGACGTTGCCCCGGATCGGGGTGACCGCCAGTTGGCGGCCGAGCGCGTTCAGCTGGGCGATGCGACGCAGCGCCCCGGTGCCGATGGTCGCGCCGGGTGACAGCTCGGCGAGCATCCGGCCGTCCCGGCTGAGCAGCGCGTCGCGGGGATCCTCGCGGGGCGGCACCGCCGCGATCAGCAGCCCGGCCGGGCCGGCGGTGGGCAGGTCCTTGTACGAGTGGACCGCGAAGTCGATCTCCCGCATGGCGAGGGCGTCGCGCAGCGCGGAGACGAAGACCCCGACACCGAGCGCGGCCACGGGTGCCGAGGACCGGTCGCCGGCCGTGACGATCTCCACCAGTTCGACGTCGCGGCCGGTGGCGGCGCGCAGCGCGGCGGCGACCCGGCCGGACTGGGCCATGGCCAGCGCGCTGCCCCGGGTGCCCAGCCGCAGCGCGTTCACCGGTCACCTCCATGCTCCGGGGCGCCGTCGCCGGTCACGCCAGGTGCGCCCGCCGTCAGGTCCGGGACGCCAGCCGCCGTCAGGTCCGGGACGTCGCCGGCGGTGGAGGTGCCCGGCACCTCCAGGTCGAACAGTTGCCGCAGCAGCGCGGCGTACTGGTCACCGCCGGGTTCGGCGGCGAGTTGACGGACCCGCACGGTCGGCGAGTGCAGCAGGCGTTGCACGACCCGGTGCACGGTGTGGGCCACCTCGGCCCGCTGCTCGTCGGTCAGGTCCGGCCGGCGCTGGGCCAGCCGGCGCAGTTCGGCGCCGACCACGTCGTCGGCGCGCCCGCGCAACGCCGCCACGGTCGGGGCCACGTCCGCGCCGCGCAGCCAGCTGAGGAACGCCTCCACCTCGGCGGTGACGATCCGGCCGACGGCAGCGGTGTCGGCGGCGGCCGGCGCCTCGGTGAGCGCGTCGGCCAGTCCGTCGATGTCGATCACCGCGACGCCGGGCAGCTCACCGGCGGCCGGCTCGACGTCGCGCGGAACGGCGAGGTCGAGCAGGACCAGCGGCCCGGTCCGGTCGCCCGACCGCCCGGCGAGGACGGCGGCGACGGTCTGCCGGGTGAGCACCGGTTCGGTCGAGGCGGTCGCGGTGATCACCAGGTCGACGTCGACCAACGCCGTGGTCAGGTCGGCGTACGGCACGGCGGTGGCGCCGTAGCTGCCGGCGAGGCGGACCGCACGGTCGTCACGCCGGTTGACCACCTGGATCGACGCCACGCCGAGCCGGGCGAGGGTGGCGACCGCCAGGGCGCCCATCGCCCCGGCCCCGAGGACCAGCACCCGCCGGCCGAGCAGCCCGCCGGGCAGCAGATCGGCACCGACCCGCAGGGCGGCACTGACGACGCTCTGCCCGGCCCGGTCGATGCCGGTCTCGGCGTGGGCCCGCTTGCCGACCCGCAGCGCCTGCTGCATCAGCTCGTGCAGCAGGCGGCCGGTGGCGTCGGCGTCGTTGGCGACGTGGTAGGCGTCACGCAGTTGGCCGAGGATCTGCGCCTCGCCGACGACCATGGAGTCGAGTCCGGCGGCCACCCGGAAGGTGTGCTCGACGGCGGCCTGCCCGTAGTGCACGTACAGGTGCTCGGCGAGGTCGTTGGGCTGGCTGCCGGAACGTTCGGCGAGCACCGCGCAGATGTCGGCCAGACCGCCGTGGAAGCCGGTGACCGCCGCGTAGATCTCGACCCGGTTGCAGGTGGAGAGCACGACGGCCGCGTCGACGTACGGCTGGGCGAGCAGCCGACGCAGGGTGGCGGGCACCTCGGCCGGGGCGACCGCGAGCCGTTCCAGGGTGGCGACCGGCGTGGTCCGGTAGGACGCGCCGACGACGAGAAGATTCATGAGCCAACCGCCTCCGCTGGGGCGTCGTCGTAGCTGGCCGGGCCGGTGGAGCCGGTCACGGTGGCGTCCAGCCCGCCGGGGATGGCGGTCAACGCCGAGCTGCGGCGCTCCCGGAACGACGCCGACTTGCGGTGCTCGTGGAACGACAGGATCTGCAGCTCGATCGCGAGGTCGACCTTGCGGACGTCGACCCCGGCGGGAACCGCCAGTACGCAGGGAGCGAAGTTGAGGATGCTGGTGACACCGGCGGCGACGAGCTGATCGGCGACCTGCTGCGCGGCGGTCGCCGGGGTGGCGATCACGCCGATCGCGATGGACTCCTCGGCCGCGACGGTCGGCAGGTCGTCGATGTGCCGGACCACCAGTCCGTTGATCTGCTCACCGACCTGGGCGGTGTCGGCGTCGAACAGGGCCGCGATCCGGAAGCCCCGGCTGGCGAAGCCGGCGTAACCGGCGAGGGCGTGACCGAGGTTGCCGACGCCGACCAGCGCGACCGCCCGTCGGTGGGTGAGCCCCAGGACGTACTCGATCTGCTCGATCAGCAGGGTGATGTCGTAGCCGACGCCCCGGGTGCCGTACGAGCCGAGCTGGGAGAGGTCCTTGCGCAACTTGGCGGAGTTGACCCCGGCGGCGCTGGCCAGCCCTTCGCTGGAGACCGTCTCGTGACCGGCCTCGGCGAGGGCGTGCAGGGCGCGGAGGTACTCCGGGAGTCGGGCGACCGTCGCCTCCGGGAGGTCTGGCAGCGCCGGAACGGCGTCGACCCGGCCGGACGCGCCTGGCTCGCGGTGCTGACTCAATGTGTCTCCGTGCGATGCGATAATTGACCCGCCGGCCCGGCCGGTCAGTCCGGTGCCCCCTGTGGCGACCGCCGTCACCTGTTGTGCTATCGGGGCTCGTCAGGGTTACAGCGTAGGCGCTTGTGAAGGCGTGCACAAATCGCGATCTTGCTCAATGGCGGTGGACGGACCGCTCTCTGCCTGCTGCTCGTCACCACTGTCACCCACTACGACAGCAGCCCCATTATTCCCAATTTCCGACTTTTTGTCGGCAGACGCTCCGGACCGGGTAGGGGCAACCCCACCCCGATCGGCCAGCCAACGCCAGTGACCGGCCGCCCCGGGGGCACATAGCGTGACCAACATGACCACCGCAACCCCTCCCCTGGAACCCCTGCCACGACCGGCGGCCGCACCCACCGGGGTGATGCTGCGCCGGCTGGTCACCGACTCGGGGTACGTACTCGTCGGCCTGCCCCTGGCGCTGGTGAGTTTCGTCGTCGGTGTGGTCGGCCTCTCCGTCGGGCTCGGTCTGGTCGTCACCGTGGTCGGGCTGCCGATCCTCACCGGCACGCTGTACGCCGTCCGGGGCCTCGCGCAGCTGGAACGGCACCGGATCGCCGCCATACTGCCGGCCCCGCCGGCCCGGGCCCGGTACGCCGCCGCCGGCCCGCACACCGGCACCTGGCGGCGGGTGCTGCTGCCGCTGACCGACCCGCAGTCCTGGCTCGACCTGGCGTTCGCCGTACTGCGGTTCCCGGTCGCTCTGACCAGCGCGACGGTCACCCTCAGCTGGTGGGCCGCCGCGGTCGCGGGTTCGTCGTACTGGGCGTACGCCTGGCTGCTGCCGACCGACGACAGCGACGGCCTGGCCGAGCTGCTCGGGCTCGGCGACGCGGCCGCCACCGACGTCGTCCTGCACACCCTGATCGGCCTGTTCTTCGTCGTCACCCTGCCGATCGTGGTCCGTGGCTGCGCGCTGCTGTCGGCCGTGCTCGCTCGGGCCATGCTCACCGGGATGGCCGCCATGCAGGACCGGATCAGTGTGCTGGAGGACCAACGGCAGGCCGCGGTCAGCGCCGAGGCGATCGCCCTGCGCCGCCTGGAGCGCGACATCCACGACGGGCCGCAGCAGCGGCTGGTCCGCCTGGCGATGGATCTCAGCCGGGCCCGGGAACAGCTGGCCGTCGACCCGGACGCCGCCGGGGCGGCCCTGGACGAGGCGGTCGCCCAGACCCGGGAGACGCTGGCCGAGCTACGGGCGCTGTCCCGGGGGATCGCCCCACCCGTCCTGGTCGACCGGGGGCTGCCGAGCGCGCTCGCCGCACTCGCCGGGCGTGGCCTGCTGCCGGTCGACCTGTCGATCGACCCGCAGCTGGGCACGCCCACCGACCGCCCCGAGCCGGCGCTGGAGAGCACCGCGTACTTCGTCGTGGCCGAGGCGCTGACCAACGTCGCCAAGCACAGCGGCGCCAGCCGGTGCACCGTCACCGTGCACCGGCTCGCCGACCGGTTGACGATCACGGTCACCGACGACGGGGGCGGCGGCGCGCACGTCGCCAAGGGCCACGGGCTCGCCGGCCTGGCCGACCGGGTCCGGGCGCACGGCGGGACGCTGACCGTGACCAGCCCACCGGGCGGGCCGACCGAGATCCACGCCGAGCTTCCCGACTGACCGGCCGGTGGTAGACATGTCATCCATGCGGGTGGCGATAGCGGACGACTCGGTGCTGCTGCGGGAGGGTCTGGTCCGGCTGCTCACCGAGCACGGCCATCAGGTGGTGGCGGCGGTCGGCGACGGCCCGGCCCTGGTGGCGGCGGTGAGCGCGCTACGTCCGGACGTGTCGATCATCGACGTACGGATGCCACCGTCGCACACCGACGAGGGTCTGCGGGCCGCGGTGGCGATCCGGCGGGAGCTGCCCGGCGCGCCGGTGCTGATGCTGTCCCAGTACGTCGAGGTCTCCTACGCCGACGACCTGCTCGCCGACCGGGCCGGCGCGGTCGGGTACCTGCTCAAGGACCGGGTCGCCGCGATCGCCGAGTTCCTCGACGCGCTGGCCCGGGTGGCGGCCGGGGGCACCGTGCTGGATCCGGAGGTGGTCGGCCAGTTGCTGGCGCGACGGCGGCGCGACGATCCGCTGCGCACGCTGACCCCGCGCGAGCACGAAGTGCTCGGGTTGATGGCGCAGGGGCGCTCCAACGGGGCGATCGCCCGTCAACTGGTGGTCACCGACGGTGCGGTCGAGAAGCACGTCAACAACATCTTCGGCAAGCTGCGGCTGCCGCCGGACACCGAGCAGCACCGCCGGGTGCTGGCGGTACTGGCCTACCTGCGTGGCTGACCGGCCAGTGCGACGGCCTCGGTCAGCGTCCGGGCCACCGGCACCCCCCGGGCCAGCAGCCGGTCCGGATCGGTGAAGCCACCGGCGTACAGGATGCATGTTGCACCGACGTCCTCGGCGGCGTCCGCGTCGTCGATCGAATCGCCGATCAGGACCGTGTCGGCCGGTGCCACGTCCAGCTCCGCCAGGTGCCGGGCGAGGTGTGCGGCCTTGCGGTCGCCGCCGACCGCGCCGCGCAGTCCGTCGATCCGGCGGAAGGTCGGGGTCAGTCCGTATGTCTCGACCAACGGCACCAGTTCGTCGTGGAACCACATGGAGAGCAGGGACTGGCTGCCCGGCCAGGTACGTAGCGCCCGCTCGGCGTCCTCGGCGAGCGCACAGCTGGTCAGCCCGGCCCGGTACGCGTCGTGGAAGATCCGGTCGAGGCGACCGAACTCCTCGGCGTCGACTGCCCGGCCGAGCACGTCGGCGTAGTAGTCGGCGACCGGTCGGCGGAAGGCGACGCGGTGCTGCTGGGGGGTGAGCACCGGACCGTCGACGGTGGCGATCGCCTGGTTGGTGCAGGTGACCACCAACGACAGGTCGTCGAGCAGGGTCCCGTTCCAGTCCCACACCAGGTGCCGGTCGTCAGCGGTCACGGCCGCACGGTACCGGGGCGACGCAGGTCGGCCAGGAGCCGGTCCTCCTCGACCCGCCAGTAGCCGTGCTCGCGCTCGTCGAGCAGCACCACCGGCAGTCGCTCCCCGAAGTCGCGCTCCAACTCGATGTCGCTGTCGACGTCGAGCTCCACCCACTCCTCACCGGTCTGCGCGGCGACCCGGGCGATCGCTTCCCGCGCGACCTCGCACAGGTGGCAGCCGGATCGGGTGATCAGGGTCAGACGTGGGGTGGGGCGCGACACGCCGGGAAGCGTACCGCTTCCCGACAACCATTGCGTCGGGTAACTGACAGCGCACAGCATGTGCGACATGCGCACGCCGTCCGGCAGAAATACTTCGTCGTTGTGTAACGGACTCCACACGCTTGGGTGACGTTGGCCCTATCATCGCCTTGGGTCGACTCACCCGTTTTGCCGTGAGTCGCCACCCCTGCGCCCGAGGAGGCCGCTGTGCCCGTTATCGCACCGCACCACCACCTCAGGGAGGTGTGTCGGTCGACGGAGCGTTCCGCCGCCGCACCGGCGCGTGCCGGTGCCGGCACCCATCTCACCGAGCCAGGTGCCCAGGCCCATCTGCTGGCCCGGTCGCCACGGGCAGGAACGGAGGACGCCCGATGAGTGTCTGCTCCCCCACACTGGCCCGACCGGCGGTCAGCCGCGAGGTGCGCGCCGCCCAGGTGGCTCTCGTCGAAGGGCTCGCCCTGCTGCGCGAGTCGATGTACGACATGCTCAGCATCACGATGCGCGGCGACGGGGGCACCCGACGCGCCAGGCAACGGACCCCGGCCCCCAACGAGGTGCCCGGCCGGCACCAGCCGGGCGGCAACGCCATGCCGATCGGCGGCACGGTGACCACCCCGGCCCGGCCGACGATGCCGACCCAGCCGGACGGCAACGACGCGGAGACCGCGGTTCTGCCGGTCATCCCGGACCAGGGCAGTCGGTCCGGGGGTACGCCGCCCGGTGACCATCCGGCCCGGCCCGACCCGTCCGACCCCGCCCGCGAGGTCTGGGGGCTGGTGGAGCGCGCTCAGGCGGGCGAGACCGAGGCGTTCGGGCTGATCTACGACCGGTACGTCGACACCGTGTTCCGGTTCATCTACTTCCGGGTCGGCAACCGGCAGCTCGCCGAGGACCTGACCTCGGACACCTTCCTGCGCGCCCTCAAGCGGATCGGCAGCTTCACCTGGCAGGGCCGGGACCTCGGGGCCTGGCTGGTGACGATCGCCCGCAACCTGGTGGCGGACCACTTCAAGTCGGGCCGGTACCGACTGGAAGTTACTACGGGTGACGTAATGGATGCGGAGCGCGAGGATCGGGGGCCGGAGGGAAGCCCCGAGGCCGCAGTCGTCGACCACATCACCAACGTCGCCCTGCTGACCGCCGTCAAGCAACTCAACCCCGAGCAGCAGGAGTGCATCGTCCTGCGCTTCCTACAAGGCTTTTCGGTCGCCGAGACCGCGCGGGCGATGGGCAAGAACGAAGGCGCGATCAAGGCCCTGCAGTACCGCGCGGTACGGGCGCTGGCCCGACTTCTACCCGACGGTTTCCACGCGTGACGAACCCAACACGGGAAGCAATATCGGTTACCGGTAGTGATGATTCTCGCCACCGACCCGTAACCCAAGTGGCGAGTCAGCCGTTTCTTGGGATGCGACCGGTGGCGCCATCGCGGCACCAGCCACCAGGCACCGCGCCAGGCGCACGGGGTGACCTCCCCAACCCGCCCGGCCGTGGTCGCACCGGACGGCGGTGACACCGTCGCCGCAGCCGTGACCTGCGAAGGGAGGTGCCCGCGATGAGTAAGCTCACGCTCTTTCGCCGACGTGCCGAGCGGTTCGCACAACTTCTCGACCGTACCGACAGCAGCGGCCGGCACCACGTCCGCGATCCGCGCGACGACGAACTGGCCGGGCTCGCCGCCATCAGCCAGCGCATGGCCGAGCTACCCGCGTCACCGGTCGACGGTGTCGATCCGGACTTCCGGGCCCACCTGCGCTCGTTGCTGATCGAGACCGCCGAACGCGACGGCATCGGCGTCACCGCCCGTGCCGCCCCGGAGCACCCGCTCCCCCGCCGGTCCCGCCCCGCCCGGACCGCGGTCCGTACCGCCAAGGGTGCGGCCGGCCGGGCCGCCGGACGGGCCCGGACCCGTGCGGTGATCATCGCCACCGTGGCCGCCGGTGCCATCACCGTCTCCGGCATGTCCGCGGCCACCGAGCAGGCCCTGCCGGGCGACACCCTGTACGGGATGAAACGATCCACCGAACGCGCCCAGTTGGCGCTGGCCCACTCCGACACCACCCGTGGCCAGCTCTTCCTCGGGTTCGCCGAGGTACGGATGGCCGAAGCCCGGATCGTGCACGACCAGCCGACGGCATTCGCCGCCGTACTCGACGACATGGACGAGCAGATCCGCCACGGGGTACGTCTGCTCACCACCGCCGCCACCGAACACCGCGACCGGGCACCGCTGGACGCGATCGACGCCTTCGTCACCGCCCAGCGGGCGACACTGCGCCAACTTGCCTCCGGTGCCAGCGCGACCGCCACCCGCGCCGCCGGCACCGTCACGTTGCTGGATTCGGTACGCGCCCGGACCCAGGCCCTGCGCAACGGGCTGACCTGTGCCCCGTCCGCGACAGTCACCAGCTACGACGTCCTCGGCCCGCTGCCGGTCACCTGCCAGCCCAACCAGCGGTCCACCACCCCCGGCAACCGGGCAGAAACTCAGCAACCGGTCCCGCCGGCGACCGAGGTGCCGACCGACGTCACCGCCACCAGCATCGCGCCCGCCGCCGGAGCCGACCAGCCGCCGCTGACCGGTCAGCCGTCGTCCGCGCCACAGCAGCCGACCCTGGCCGAGCCGCAGGTCGGCGACGCCGAGCCGGCCCTGCCCCACACCCCCCGCCCGGCGGTCAAGGACAACCCCGGCGACCGGTGAACGGCAGCTGACCCGGCCAGCCATGGCGGCGGTCGCCCAGACCAGATCGGGGCCTGACGACAGCGCGGTCGCAGGCCCCGATCGGCATGCCGGCGACGGGAACCCGCCGGCCCGGCGGGCCGACCTCGTCGCCCCGGCCCTACGGGCTAACCTCGCTGGGAGGGCGACCGGAGCCGGTGATGGACGGAGTGATGTTGGCGTGGGCCGTACCCGCAGGCTGACCATCAGCACCGACGCCGCCGGCCGGACCACGGGGTGGGCGACCGCCGCACCTGACGGCACCCCGCCGACGACACCGCACCCCCGCGCGGCGGCCTTCTTCGACATCGACAACACCATGCTGCGAGGTGCCTCCATCTACTGGCTGGCCCGTGGCCTGGCCGCCCGCAACTACTTCACCACGGCCGACCTCGCCCAGTTCGCCTGGCGACAGGCCCGGTTCCGGCTGCTCGCCGCGGAACACGCCGGCGATCTGTCCCGGGCCCGGGAAGCGGCCCTGGCGTTCGTCACCGGCTGGCGGGTGACCGACGTCGAACGGCTGGCCGAGGAGATCTTCGACGAGCTGATGGCCCCGCGCATCTGGGCCGGCAGCCGGGAGCTGGCCCAACGGCACCTCGACGCCGGCCAACGGGTGTGGCTGGTCAGCGCGACCCCGGTGGAGATCGGTCGGGTGATCGCCCAGCGGCTCGGGCTCACCGGCGCGCTCGGCACCGTCGCCGAGGTCGTCGACGGTGCGTACACCGGTCGGCTGGTGGGCGAGCTGATGCACGGGCCGGCCAAGGCCGAGGCGCTCGTACAGCTCGCCGCCGTCGAAGGGCTCGACCTGCACCGGTGCAGCGCCTACAGCGACTCCGTCAACGACCTGCCGATGCTGTCGGCCGTCGGGCACGCCGTCGCCGTCAACCCGGACACGGCGCTGCGCCACCAGGCCCGGGAACGCGACTGGCAGGTCCACGACTTCCGGACCGGTCGCAGGGCGGCGCGGATCGCGGTACCGTCGACGGTCGCCGCCGGTTTCCTGGCCGGCGCGGTGACGGCCGGCCTGGCCCTTCGCCGCCGCCGGGCGTCCGGTTGACCGGGCCGGCACCGACAACGACGACGTCAGGAAGGTCATCGGGGTGACGGTCACCGCACGCCCGGTCGAGTCGACCGGGGCGCCCAGCCAGCCGGCCGGGCGGCACCGCCGACCCCGCCCCTGGCACCTCGCCGGCCTGGCCGCCGCGGTGGCGGCCGCCGTACTGCTGGTCGCGCTGCCGCAGGCCGGACCGACGTCACCGGACGCACCGGACCGGCTCCGTACGTTGACCGAGGTCTGGCCGGACGCCGAGGTCGTCGAGTTGTCGGCGAACCTGCCGGACGGGCCGGCGTACAGCCCGGTGCTGTTCCTCGACGGCGGCGCCTCGGTCGGCACCTCACCCAGCCCGGACGGCACCGCGCTGCGGCTGGTGGTCCGCACCGGCGAGAACGTCCGTGAGCTGCGCCAACTGCCGCTGAGCAGCACCCCGCAGTACGGCGGTTTCACCGTCGACGGGCCCACCCTGGCCTGGTCCGAATCCGTCGCCGACGCCGCCGGGCAGGGCCGCACCGAGATGTGGGCCGCCGAATGGGCCGGCGACGCCGCGCCACGGCGGCTCACCACCGACACCGGCGACGTCGTCTTCTTCAACTCCCAGTACGACATGGTGATCAACGACGGCCGGCTGCACTGGGTGGCCGTGGCACCCGACCCGGAGCCGGCGACCGAGCTGCGGTCGGTGCCGCTGGCCGGCGGCGCGGTCGACGTACGGACCGATCCGGGGGCCTGGGCGTTGTCGGCCTGGCCGATGATGGTCAGCGCCGGCAGCGGCGAGACCGGCCCGATCCGGGTCCGTGACCTGGAGCAGCGCCGGATCACCGACGTCCCGGCCGGCCCGACCGAGCTGGTCGCCTGCGGGCCGAGCTGGTGTCGGGTGCTGGTGCTGGCAGCGGACGGACCGGGCCGCATCGACCTGATGCGCCCCGACGGTACGGACCGCCGGCGGATCGGCGACGGCACGGTCACCGCCAGCACCATCGACGTCGCCGTACTGGACCGGTTCGAGGTGCTGTCGCTGTCGGCGGCGCCGAACGCGCTCACCAACGCCCAACAGTTGATCGTCTACGACCTGCAGCGGGACGAGGCGGTCGTGGTCGCCGACGAGGTCGGCATCGTGCTCTGCCGCGGCGGTGTGCTCTGGTGGTCGGTCGGCGACAACGAGACCACCAGCTGGCAGGTGCTGGACCTACGTACCCTGCTCGACTGAGACCGACCGGCGGCCAGGCCGGCGGGCGCCGGCGGCGGTCAGCGGCCGAACGGATCCGGGCGGCGTTCCAGCAGCCGGTGCACCGCCTGCTGAATCGTCTCCCGGACCTGGTCGGCGAGGTTGAACACCACCAACGGATCGTCGACGTAGTCGGCGAACTGGGCGGTCGGGATCGGCGGGCAGAACTCGATCAGCCACTTGCTGGGCAACGGCACCAGCCCCAACGGCCCGAGCCACGGAAACGTCGGTGTCACCGGGAAGTACGGCAGCCGCAGCAGCCGGGCCAGCGGTGCGATGTCGGCGAGCAGCGGGTAGGTCTCCTCGGCACCGACGATCGCCACCGGAATGATCGGCGCACCGGTGCGGATCGCCGCCGCGACGAAGCCGCCCCGGCCGAACCGTTGCAGCTTGTAACGCTCCGAGAAGGGCTTACCGACGCCTTTGAAGCCCTCCGGAAAGACGCCGACGAGTTCGCCACCGACCAGCAGCCGCTCGGCGTCCGGGTTGCAGGCCATGGTGCCGCCGAGTTTGCGCGCCAACTCCGAGACGAACGGCAGGCGGAACACCAGGTCGGCGCTGAGCAGTCGCAGATGTCGGCGTTCGGGATGG
This sequence comes from Solwaraspora sp. WMMA2101, assembly GCF_049179175.1. Classification (NCBI taxonomy): domain Bacteria; kingdom Bacillati; phylum Actinomycetota; class Actinomycetes; order Micromonosporales; family Micromonosporaceae; genus Solwaraspora; species Solwaraspora sp. WMMA2101. The sequence continues at coordinate 2,470,571 of NZ_JBMHMA010000006.1, forward strand.
GAGTCGTACAGGACCGCCGACAGCACCATCGCGTCCAACGCGACGGTGCCCGAGTGGTTGCCGACGACCAGCCCGGCACCCTTGGTCGGCAGGTGCTCGACGCCGAAGACCTCGGTGCGGAACCACTCCCGGTACAGCGCCCGCAGCACCGGCTGGAAGACGCTCTCGGTCAGCTGCGGGTCGAAGCCGAACTCGTCCACCTCGTAGTCACCGGCCAGTCGGCGACGCAGGAACGCCAACCCGGCGGCGACCCGTTGGTCCCAGACGTCCCCCGGCTGGTCGGGCACGGCCGGCTGGCCGGCGGGGCTGCCGCCGTGGTCGGGCTCCGTCACGTCGGCATCCGTCACATCAGCTCCTGCGCCGTGCCGGCGCCGCGCCCGCGACGGATCCGCCGGATCCCGTCGAGGACCGCCTGCTCGGCGACGGCGAGCCGGTCGGCGTCGAGCATCGCGCCGGCCGGGTGGGCCCGGCGGAAGTCGTCGAACGCCTCGGCGGTGGATCGCGGGGTGAAGCCGAACTCACGGGTCAGCCGGCTGGTGTCGACGACCCGTCCGTGCACGAATAGATCGATCTGGTCGAACCCGTACCGCCCCACCCCGACGCTACGGGTGAAGCCGACCGCCGTGGCCAGGCCCGGCTCCAGCACCGGTACGGCGACCCGCCCGGCCCGCCGGATCGCCTGGGACAGGGTGAGCACCCCCGGCCCGGCGACGTTGAACGTGCCGGGATGGTCCTCGACGACCGCGCGGTGCAGCACTTCGAGGGCGTCGTCGACGTGCACGAACTGCAGCCGGGGATCCCGGCCGAAGATAGTCGGCACCACAGGCTGCGCGAAGTAGCGGGTCAGGCTCGTCTCGGCGGTCGCGCCGATGAACGGTGCGAAGCGCAGTACGGTGGCGGTGACGTCCGGGCGGCGTCGCCGGAAGCCACGCACGTACGACTCGATGTCGAGGATGTCCCGGGCGAAGCCGCCGCGCGGCACCTCGCGTGGCTCGGTCTCCTCGGTGAAGACCGCCGGGTCGCGGAACGAGGCACCGTACGCCGCCGTCGACGAGCGCACCACCAGCTTGCGCAGCCCCGACGCCTGCTGGCAGGCGGCGAGCAGCTGCATCGTGCCGATGACGTTCTGCTCCTTCATCGCCGCGCGCCCGCCGTGCTGCTGGTCCGGGCCACTGACCACGGCCAGGTGCACCACGGCGTGTGCGTCGAGGTCGGCGATGATGCCGCCGGCCGCGCCGACGTCGGCGCGCACCTGGTCGACGTCGCGCAGCAGGTCCGCGAAGTCCCGCACCGGTGGGGCGGGGTCCAGACCGATGACCCGGCCGACGCCGGGGTCGGCGGCGAGCCGACCGGCGACCCGGGCGCCGATGAACCGGCTGGTCCCGGTGACCACGACGGTCGGGGACCTCACCATCCGGTCCTCACCATGCGGTCCTCCCAATGCCGGTGGGTGACCGCGGCGCGAACAAGCCGGGCCGAGGCCCGGCGGCGGTCACTTGCCGAGACGTCGACGCTGGACGCGGGTCTTGCGCAGCAGCTTGCGGTGCTTCTTCTTGGCCATACGCTTGCGGCGCTTCTTGACCACGGAGCCCATACGAAAGCCTTCCCAACACAGGTACGGGTCGATCCGTGCGCCGCGTCACCGCAGCAAGCACGTGGACCGAACTGGACAACCGACCGGGTCGGCGGGCGGACCTCCACCCGTGCGACGGTACGGTCGGCGTCAAGCCTAGCCCGCACGTGTCAACAGCACCAACGCGACCCCGGCAACACCGGGTGTCGCGCTGGCGCCGCAGTGTCCGGGCGAGTCGCTAGGCGGTCTCCCGGAAAGCTCCCCGCAGGTACTCGTGCACCGCGTGCTCGGGCACCCGGAACGACCTACCGACCCGGACGGCGGACAGCTCCCCGGAGTGCACGAGTCGATAGACAGTCATCTTGGACACCCGCATCACCTTCGCCACCTCGGCGACGGTGAGAAACGTGACCTCCGACAGCCTGCCCTCGGACTGTGGTGATCCTGCCATGGTTCACCAACCCATCCCATTCCCCGGCGCGTGCCGCCCGACGGGACCCTTCCCCGCCGCGACGGGCAACGCACGTGTTACCAGTACGGTAGCGGGGTCGCTGTGACCGGCGCGATCCGTTCCGTCATTTGACATCGGGCGGGCGGGCGGCGACACCCGTACGGGCGACCACCATGCGCGGTCGGCGAACCACCGGGCACTGCCCACCGGAACACCGTGTGTGATCAGGCAGCCGCCTGCCGTACGTAGTCGACGCAGCCCTGGTGCAGATCCTCCCAGGGTTCGCCGAACTGCAGCCGGGCCGCCTCGTCGAGGTCCAGCCCGTCGTGCACCACCGAGGTGAAGAACGCCAACGTGCGTTCCTCCCCGAACCGGTCGACCAGGTGGCGTACCGCCAGGTAGCCGACCCCGTAGCCGGCGCTGACCTGCCAGTTCTCCGCGTCGGCCGTCGGTTCCACCGCGCTGAGCGGGCCCTGCCAGTCCTGCTCCAGCACCAGCCGGCGGACGTTGGCCAGCCCTTCGTAGCGGACCACCGGCCGGCCGCCGGCCGCCGCGTGCTCAGCCAACCCTTCGATCAGCCACCAGGCGGCGCGTTCGCGGTGCCCGCCGTCGGGCAGCGACGCCGCGTGCGTCAACTCGTGGCGCAGCAGGTCGGGGCGGACCACGTCGCGCAGGTTGGTGCCGTTGAGCACGATCTCGTAGTGCCCGCCGCCGATCGCGACGGCATACCCGGCCGTCCACTCTGGCCGGTCGCCGCCGTACCAGCGGCGCCACTCGTCGGCACCGGCGTAGAAGATCCGGTAGCGGTCGGGGGCGGTGCCGGTGACCGCGTACCGGTCGGCGACCAGCGCCGCCTCCTCGGCGTCACGCAGCAGTCCGGGCAGCAGGTCACGGTCCGCCGGGGTGGTCGCCACCAGCGTACGGTTGCCGGTCGCCACCACCAGCTCGCTGACCTCCCAGGGCCGCGGCCCGTCCTGCAGGGTCAGCGACGGCTCGACCGCGACCAGTTGCAGCCGGTCACCGTCTGTGCTCCACCGCTGGCCCACCACGACCGGGCTGGTCTGGCAGGACGGCACCACGAAGCAGTGCTGGTAGCTGACGAGGAGCCGCCACTGGGTGGCCGGGCTGCCCGCTGTCGACCCGGACCCGCCGGGCACGGTCGCGGACGGCGTCACCGTAACCGACGGCGACGGCGACGGCGACGGTGTCGCGGACGAAGTCGGCATCGGCGTCGACCCCGGTGACCCGGACGGCGTCGGCGAACTGGCCGGCGTCGGCGTCGGCGAACCGGCCGGCACCGACGGTGACGGGGTGGGTCCGCCGCCGGCCACGTCCGGGTCGAACGCGGTCGGCAGCATGCTGATCGTGGGACGCCAGGCGGTCACCTTCATCGCCCGCAGCGTGCGGAACTGTCGGGCCAGGTCGTCGCGGGCCGGCGAGCCCGCAGCGGCGACCGCGAGGAAACCACGTTCGTCCCCGGCGAGCAGCGCGGCGGCCTGCTGGTCGAGCAACACACCGATCTGGGTACGCAGCCACGCCTGGGTCGCCTCCGGTGGGTCACCGGGCTGCGGGCTGGGCGGAGGTCCCGTCGGTACGGCGACCGGCGGCTGCGTACGCGGCGGGTCCGGTGCCGGCAGCCGGTCGACCAGCGCCACCGCCCCGACCACCGGCGTGGCGCAGAACAACACCGTCGCGACCACCCCGAGAACAGGCCACACCGACCACCGCCGCTCGCGAGGCACGCCCGGCCCGCTCGCCGCCGCCTTGACCGGCTCGGCTCCAGCGGGCTCAGCGGGCTCGACTGGCTTGGCCGGCGCGGCTCCAGCGGGCTCGACTGGTTTGGCCGGCTCGGCTCCAGCGGGCTCGGCCGGCGCGGGCTCCGCGCTGACGGGTCCGCCCTCGGCCGGAGCGCTCCCAGCCGGATCGGCGGTCGGTCGATCGGTCGGCGCGGGATCCTGCCGGTCGGTCACCCGCCGAATGATACGGCCACGGCGGTGATCGAAATCCGGCCCGGGGCCGCCGGTCGGCGCCGCCGACGCCGCGCCCCGGTCAGCCGCGCCCCGGTCAGCTGCGGGACCGCAGTGCGCGGCCGAGGAACGCCACGTTCGCCGGGCGCTCGGCGAGTCGACGCATCAGGTATCCGTACCAGTCGGTGCCGTAGGGCAGGTAGACCCGCACGGTGTAGCCCTCCGCCGCGAGCCGGGTCTGCTCGGCGGGGCGCACCCCGTACAGCATCTGGAACTCGAACTCCTCCGGGGCCCGGTCGAACCAGCGCGCCCGGTCCTCGGCGATCGCGATCAGCCGGGGATCGTGGGTGGCGACCATCGGGTGGCCGGGGCCGGAGAACAGGATGTTGAGGCAGCGGACGAACGACTTGTCGACGTCGATCGCGGCCTGGTAGGCCACCGACTCCGGCTCGGCGTACGCCCCCTTGCACAGCCGGACCCGCGACCCGGCGGTGGCCAGGTCGCGGCAGTCCGCCTCGGTCCGCCGCAGGTACGCCTGCACGGCCACCCCGGTACGCGGATGCTCCGCCCGCAGCGTGTGCAGCACGTCCAGCGTCGAGTCGGTGGTGGTGTGGTCCTCCATGTCGAGGGTGACGGTGCAGTCGACGCCGGTCGCTGCGGCGCAGATGGCCCGGACGTGCTCGGTCGCCGCCGGCTCGTCGAAACGCTGCCCGAGGGCGGAGAGCTTGACGCTGACGTCGGCGCCGACGGCCAGACCGGCCCGGTCCAGCGCGTCGAGCAGCGCCAGGTACTCCGCGCGTACCGCGCTGGCCTGTTCCGCGGTGGTGGTGTCCTCGCCGAGGTGGTCGATGCTGATCGTCAGGCCGGTGCCGGTGAGCTGCGCACCGGCGGTCAAAGCCTCGTCGATCGAGGTGCCGCCGACGAACCGGCGGACCACGTCACGACTCAGCGGTGTGGTGGCGACCAGCCGTTCGATCGTGGTCGACCGGGACGCGGCGAGGATGACCGAGCGAAGCATGGGGCGAGCGTAACGCCCATGGTCACGACAGGCTCGGGCAGCGCGCAAGGTGGCGCGTGTGCCGGGCGTGCACCGGTGAGCTACAACAGGACCGTGGACAAGATCTCCCCGCGCCGGCTCCGCTCGACCAGCGTCCAGCTCGGCGCCCTCACCGCGCTGGCGCTCAGCCTCTCCGGCTGCAACATGGTCTCCGACGACGACTGCGACGACGACCGGTCGATGGGCGTCGGAGGCGGCGGCACCGCGGTGGTCGCGCTGGCCGCCGGCACGCTGACGACCGGATCGGCGGCGGACCTGGTGGACCGGGCCGGATCGGCGGCGCCGACGGCGGCCGTGCCCGACCGGGGCGGGTTCGGCACCCACCTCGCCTCCTGCGGCGGCTGAGGGTGCGCCGGGAGGTCTGCCGACCCCGCGCGGGCTGGGACGCGACGGTACGCGAACAGGGCCTCGTGTACGTCGACACCGAGCTGCCCGACGGCGCGGTGATGTCCTACTGGGACGAATCCGCCTGCTACGCGCTCGAACTGCCGGAGGTGCTGCGGCTGGAGGAGGCGACCGAGGAGCTGCACCGGATGGCGGTGGCCGCCGCCGAACACGTGGTGGCCCACCGGCGGTACGCCGACTTCGGCATCCCCGCGTGGGCGGCCGACGCGGTCGCCCGGTCGCTGCGCGAACAGCCACCGACCCTGTACGGCCGGTTCGACCTCTGGTACGACGGCTCCTGGCCGCCGAAGCTGCTGGAGTACAACGCCGACACCCCGACCGCCCTGGTCGAGGCGGCGATCGTGCAGTGGTACTGGCTGGAGGACACCCACCCGGAACTGGACCAGTGGAACAGCCTGCACGAGCGGCTGGTCACGGCGTGGGCGCAGATCAAGGCCGGGCTGCACCAGCCGACGCTGCACGTGGCCTGGTCCAGCGAGGAGACCACCGGCGAGGATCTGATGACCGCCGGCTACCTGGCGGAGACCGCCCGGCAGGCCGGGTTGGCACCGCATCTGCTGCCGATGCTGGAGATCGGCTGGGACGGCCGACGCTTCGTCGACGACACCGACCAGCCGGTGACGACCTGCTTCAAGCTCTACCCGTGGGAGTGGATGCTCGCGGAGCCGTACGGCCGGTTGGCGCTCGAACCCGGCACCCCGACGACCTGGATCGAACCGGCGTGGAAGCTGCTGCTGTCCAACAAGGCGCTGCTGGCGGTGCTCTGGGAGCTGTACCCGGACCATCCGTACCTGCTGCCGGCGTACCTGGACGGCCCCCGGGACATGCCGGAGTACGTCGCCAAGCCGCTGCTCGGCCGCGAAGGCGCGGCGGTACGCATCGTGACCCGCTCCGGCGAGGTGCACAGCCCGGGCGACTACGGCGCGGAAGGCTGGTGCTACCAGCAGTTCCAGGCGCTGCCGGCGTTCGACGGCAACCATCTGGTGCTGGGCAGCTGGGTGGTCGCGGGCGAGTCGGCCGGCGCCGGCCTACGGGAGAGCAGCGGCCTGATCACCGACGGCTACGCCCGCTTCCTGCCGCACTACGTGGCGGCCCACCGGGCCGGCTGAATCGTCTACGGTTGTCTGGTGGACTTCGACGCGTACGCGCGGACCGCGGTTGATCTGGTCAACTCCCCGCTCGCTGACCTCGACGACCTGAAGGCGCTGTTCCACGGCGAGCACGTCTGGATGCTCGACGAGGTCGCCGAGCGGGACCTGCCGGTGTTCCGGCGGGCGGCCAAACGCCTGCGGGACGTCTTCGAGTACGGCACCACCGGTCGCGACGGTGACGCGGTCACCGAGCTGAACACCCTGCTGGAGGCGTACCCGGTCCAGCCACGCATCTCCGGGCACGACGCCAACGACTGGCACATGCACGTGACCAGTCGCGGCGCGTCGGTCAGTTCCGAGTATCTGGCCGGCGCCGTCTGGGGACTCTCGGTGTGGCTGTGCGAGTACGGCAGTTCCCGCTTCGGCGTCTGCGCGGACGCCCGGTGCGGCAACGTCTACCTGGACACCTCGTCGAACTGTTGCCGCCGGTTCTGCTCCGAGCGGTGCGCGACCCGGTCGCACGTCGCGGCGCACCGGGCCCGTAAACGGGCCGCCGAGGAGACCTCCCTGCAACCGGTCTCCTGACCGACGCTCGCCGCTGCCCTGACCGGCGCTCGCCGCCGCCCTGACCGGCGTTACCGGTTTCCTGACCGCCGGTCGCCGGTGACGGCGGCGTCCTGGCCACCGCCGGGCACGGTCAGGTGCCGGCGGGCGAAGTCGAGCGCCTCCCGCAGGTCGGCTTCGCGCAGCGTACGGCTGCGGGCACCCCGGGTGGCGACCTCGACGGCGACCGCGCCCCGGAACCCGCGCCCGGCCAGCGAGCCGAGCAGCTCGGCGCAGGGCTGGTTGCCCCGGCCGGGGACCAGGTGTTCGTCGCGGCCGAGGCCGCTGCCGTCGCCGAGGTGCACGTGCCCGAGCGCGCCGCCCATCGTGTCGGCCAGGGCCAGCGCGTCGGCCCGGGAGGCCGCGCAGTGCGACAGATCGAGGGTGTACGAGTCGTAGCCGACCGTGGTCGGATCCCAACCGGGCTGGTAAGGGACGAACTCGCGGCCGGCCATCCGTACCGGGAACATGTTCTCCACCGCGAACCGCAGGTCCGGGTGGGCGGCCTGCAGGGTCCGCAGCCCGTCGGCGAAGGTACGTGCGTAGTCACGCTGCCAGCTGAACGGCGGGTGCACCACCACGGTCGGCGCGCCGAGGGTCTCGGCGAGCACCGCGGAGCGGCGCAGCCGCTCCCACGGGTCGGCGCTCCACACCCGCTGGGTGACCAGCAGGCAGGGGGCGTGCACGGCGAGCACCGGCACCCCGTAGTGCGCGGCGAGGCCCTTGAGCGCACCGGCGTCCTGACTGACCGCGTCGGTCCAGACCATCACCTCGATGCCGTCGTAGCCGAGGGCGGCGGCCAGCTCGAAAGCGGCCGCCGTCGGCTCGGGGAAGACCGAGGAGCTGGAGAGCAGTACGGGTACCGCGGAGGTCACGTCGCCAGCCTAGCCCGGTGTGGTGCGCTCCGCCGATCGGTGATCCGGACCCCAGCCCGGAGCGGGTTCCAGCTGCGCCATCCGACGCAGGATCACCCCTTCCCGCAACGCCCACGGGCAGATGTCCAAGCTCTCGATTCCCAGCTGGCGCATCACCGACTCGGCCACCACCGCCCCCGCCAGCAACTGGTGCCCCCGGCTCGCGCTGACCCCTTCCAGCTCGTGCAGCTCGGCCGGCGGGATGTGCCGGATGAAGCCGGTCACCTGCCGCAGGCCGGTACGGGTGAGCCGACGCGGCGCCCACAGCCCGGCGCTCGACGGTGCCGCCCCGGTGAGCCGTGCCAACGTCCGGAACGTCTTGGAGGTGCCGACCGCCCGGTCCCAGCCCTGCGCCTGCAGTTGCGGGATGAGCGGTTGCACCTGGTCGTCGACGTACTCGCGCAGTTCGGTGACGAACGCGGCCGGCGGCGGGCTGGTGGTGAACGGGGTGACGCCGAGCCGTTCCCGGGTCAGCCGGCCGGCGCCCAGCGGCAGCGACTGGGCCAGGTGCGGTTCCTCGTCGATGCCGGCGGCCAGCTCCAGCGACCCGCCACCGATGTCGAGCACCAGCAGACGTCCCGCCGACCAGCCGAACCAGCGGCGGACCGCCAGGAACGTCATCCGGGCCTCGTCGGCGCCGGAGAGCACCTGCAGGTGCACACCGGTCTCGGCGCGGACCCGGGCGAGCACCGCCGCCGAGTTGGTGGCGTCGCGTACGGCCGAGGTGGCGAACGCCATCAGTTCGCTGGTCTGCCACTGGTCGGCCGCCGTCCGGGCCGTGACGACCGCGGCGACCAGGGCGTCCGCGCCGGCCGGGGTGAGCGCGCCGTCGGGGCCGATCTGCTCGGCCAGCCGCAGCAACGACTTCTCCGAGTGCGCCGGCCACGGGTGGGCGCCGGGGTGCGCGTCCACCACCAACAGGTGCACGGTGTTGGAACCGACGTCGAGCACACCCAGTCGCATGTGATCACCCTAGGCCAACCCGGCGAACCGACCACCGGCCCGGCGAACCGACCGCCGTACCGCCGGTTCGGCATGCCGGCGGTCTCCCGCACCGTGCCGGCCGCCTGCCCAGCCCACCTGCGGTGGCAGGCGTACGCTGGCCAGGTGGCACGCCGTGACGAGCTCCGCGTACTGGTCGAGGACCCGGCCGACCCCCGCAGCCGGGAGGTCGGTCTCGACTTCGCCCGGGAGTGGATCGAGTTCACCGATCCGGCCGACGCCACCCATCTGGTCCGCGCCGACCTGACCTGGTTGCTGTCGCGCTGGACGTGTGTGTTCGGGCAGTCCTGCCACGGCATCATCGCCGGTCGGGCCGCCGACGGCTGCTGCTCGCACGGCGCGTTCTTCACCGACGCCGACGACGAGAACCGGGTCAAGGCGGCGGCGAAGCGGCTCACCCCGCAGACCTGGCAGCACCACCGGCGCGGGTTCAAGAACTACACCGAGTTGGACACCGTCGACGGCGAGAACCCGGCCCGGCGTACCGCGACGCGCTCCGCCGACGGGCCGTGCGTGTTCCTCAACGACGCCGACTTCCCCGGCGGCGGCGGTTGTGCCCTGCACGCGCAGGCGCTGCGCGACGGGGTGCACCCGCTGGAGTACAAGCCCGACGTCTGCTGGCAACTGCCGGTGCGCCGGGACCAGGAGTGGACCAAGCGGCCGGACGGCAGCAAGGTGCTGGTCTCCACGCTCACCGAGTTCGACCGTCGGGGCTGGGGTGCCGGCGGCCACGACCTGGACTGGTGGTGCACCTCGTCGCCGGAGGCACACGTGGGCGCCGAACCGATGTACCGCTCGTACGAACCGGAGCTGACCGCGCTGATCGGCAAGGCCGCGTACGCCCGGCTGGCCGAGCTGTGTGCCGCGCGGGCGCGGCGCGGCCTGGTCGCGGCCCATCCGGCCACCCCCACACGCCGCCCGCCGGCCGCGCGACAGGTGGACTGACCAGCGCGGCGCGCGGACCGAACGGCGCGGCGACCGACTACCGGCCAGGGCCGGCGGTACGCCGCCGGTCAGGGCTCGAACTTGTAGCCCAGGCCACGGACCGTGACGATGTAGCGCGGTGCCGACGGTTCCGGTTCGATCTTCGACCGCAGCCGCTTGACGTGGACGTCGAGCGTCTTGGTGTCGCCGACGTAGTCGGCACCCCACACCCGGTCGATCAGCTGCCCCCGGGTCAGCACCCGGCCGGCGTTGCGCAGCAGCAGTTCGAGCAGCTCGAACTCCTTGAGCGGCAACTGCACGGAGGTGCCGGCGACCGTGACGACGTGCCGTTCGACGTCCATCCGGACCGGGCCGGCGCTCAGCGTCGGGGTGGCCGGCTCGGCGGCCTCGGTGCTCTGCCGGCGCAGCACGGCGCGGATCCGGGCGACGAGTTCCCGGGGCGAGTACGGCTTGGTGACGTAGTCGTCGGCGCCGATCTCCAGCCCGACCACCTTGTCGATCTCGCTGTCCCGGGCGGTGACCATGATGATCGGCACCCGGGAACGCTGCCGCAGCTCCCGGCAGACCTCGGTGCCGGACATCTCCGGCAGCATCAGGTCGAGCAGGACGATGTCCGCGCCGGTGCGGTCGAACTCGGTGAGCGCCACCGTGCCGGTGGGCGCGACCGAGACCTCGAACCCCTCTTTGCGCAGCATGTAGGAGAGCGCGTCGGAGAACGATTCCTCATCCTCGACCACGAGTACGCGGGCCAACTGATCTTTCCTTCCGTGTGTCCGGCCTGATCGCTCAGACCTGGTCAGACGCGGCCGGACCAAGCTCGATCTCAACCGATTCGGGCAACGGCAGGGCGGCGTCCGGCGGGCTGGCGGGCAACCGCAGGGTGAACGTCGACCCCCCACCCAATGTGCTGGACACCTCGACCCGACCGCCATGGTTGGTGACGATGTGTTTCACGATGGCCAGCCCCAGTCCGGTGCCGCCGGTGGTGCGCGACCGGGCCTGGTCGGCCCGGTAGAACCGCTCGAAGATCCGGTCGACGTCGTCCGGGGCGATCCCGATGCCCTGGTCGGCCACGGCGATGTCGACGTGGTCGTCGCCACGGGAGATGGTCACCGTGACCCGGGTGCCCTCCCCGGAGTAGGCGACGGCGTTCTCCACCAGGTTGGCGACGGCGGTGGCGATCTGGCTGTCGCTGCCGTAGACGGTCAGCCCGCGTTCGCCGCCCACCACCACCTCGATGCGACGGGCGGCGGCGGTGGTCCGGGTCCGGTCCACCACCTCGGCGAGCACCCAGTCGACGGCGATCGGGTCCGGCGCGGGCAGTGGCTCGGCGCCCTGCAGCCGGGTCAGTTCGAGCAGTTCGTTGACGAGCCGGCCGAGCCGGGTCGACTCGTGCTGGATCCGTTCGGCGAAGCGGCGGGCGGCGGCGACGTCCTCGGAAGGGTCGGCGACCGCGCTGTCCGGGTCGGTGGCGTCCAGCAGTGCCTCGGCGAGCAGTTGCAGCGCACCGATCGGGGTCTTCAGTTCGTGGCTGACGTTGGCCACGAAGTCCCGCCGGACCCGGGCCACCCGGTGCGACTCGGTGACGTCGGCGGCTTCGATCGCGACGTGGTTGCCGCTGAGGCCGACGGCGCGCAGGTGCACGCCGAGCGGGTCCTGGGCGCCGCCCTCCCGGCCCCGGGGCAGGTCGAGCTCGACCTCCCGGCGTACCCCGGTGCGGCGTACCTGCCCGGCGAGGGTGCGGATGATCGGATGCGCGGTGATGCTGCCCGGGGTTGGCCCGGCCCGGAGCATCCCCATCGCGCGGGCCGCCGGGTTGATCAGGACCGGTACGTCGGTGGCGTCGAGCACCACCACGCCGACCCGCAGCGAGTCGAGGCTCTTGCGGGCCAACGAGTCGAGAACCCCGCGCTGCGGTGCCGGCGCGGCGGTGTCGTTGGCGACGATCGACGGCCTCCCGGAGGTCGGCGTGAGCTGCCCGCCACGGCGGGATGCCGTGGCGGATGCCAGTTGTCGTGCCCGGGCTCGCGCCAGGAGCAGTCCGGCGGCGAGCCCGCCGCCGGTACCGACGGCCGCGCCGCCGGCCAGAACCGCCCAATCCACGGGGCGATCGTAGAGTCATTGTTAACCTGGCCGGCCACCCGAACAGGACATATCACACCGCGAACAGCAGATGTTCATACGGCAGCCCCGCTCTGTTCACCCGTGTTCATCTGAGGGCCCCGCAGCAGCAATACGGTGTGGGCGACCCCGGAAGGCACCGCTCACCGGGCCGGCCCCGACGACGGAAGGCGATCATGCGCGAGGAGTTCCAGGCCGAACTGCAGGAAATCAGCGACCTGCTGGTGTCGATGGCGGAGGCGGCGCGGGTCGCGCTGCGCCGGGCCACCGGTGCGCTGTTGACGGCCGACCGGGAGGCCGGCGAACTGGTGCTGGTCAGCGACGCGGAGATCGACGCGCTGTACCGCACCGTCGAGGAGCGGGTCACCGACCTGCTGGTCCGGCAGGCACCGGTCGCCTCCGACCTGCGGATGGCGATCACCGCGCTGCACGTGGCCTCCGGGCTGGAGCGGATGGGCGACCTGGCCGACCACGTGGCGAAGACCGCGTTGCGTCGGCACCCGTCACCGGCGGTACCGGCCGAGCTGCGCGAGGTGTTCTCGGAGATGGCGAGGGTCGCCGACCGGATGATCGCCAAGGTGATCGAGGTGCTGCGGACCCCGGACGCGCAGACCGCCGCCGAGCTCGACGGCGACGACGACGCCATGGACGAGCTGCACCGCCAGTTGTTCAAGACCCTGCTGGGCAAGGACTGGCCGTACGGCGCGGAGACCGCGATCGACGGAGCGCTGCTCGGGCGCTTCTACGAGCGGTACGCCGACCACGCCGTCAACGCCGGCCGCCGGGTCGTCTACCACGTCACCGGCGTCACCCCGACCGACTGAGGTGCGTCGCGGGTCGGGCCGGGCGCGCCCGGCCCGACCCGCGACCGCTGGCTCAGCGGCCCTGGTTGGCCACGGCGGCGGCGGCCGCCGCCGCGGCGTCCGGATCGAGGTAGTCGCCGCCCGGGTTGACCGGGCGCAGCGCACCGTCCAGGTCGTAGCGCAGCGGGATCCCGGTCGGGATGTTCAGCTTGGCGATCGCCTCGTCGGAGATCCCGTCGAGGTGCTTGACCAGCGCCCGCAGCGAGTTGCCGTGCGCGGCCACCAGCACCTGCTTGCCGGCGAGCAGGTCCGGCACGATCGCGTCGTACCAGTACGGCAGCATCCGGGCCACCACGTCGGCCAGGCACTCGGTGCGCGGCATCAGTTCGGGCGGCAGCTCCCGGTAGCGGGCCTCCCCCACCTGCGACCAGTCGTCGTCGTCGGCGATCGGCGGCGGCGGGGTGTCGTACGAGCGGCGCCAGAGCATGAACTGCTCCTCGCCGTACTCTTCGAGGGTCTGCTTCTTGTTCTTGCCCTGCAGCGCACCGTAGTGCCGCTCGTTGAGCCGCCAGGACCGGCGAACCGGGATCCAGCCCCGGTCGGCGGTGTGCAGCGCCAGCTCGCTGGTGCGGATGGCCCGCCGCAGCACGCTGGTGTGCACGATGTCGGGCAGCAGGTTGTGCTGGGCCAGCAGCTCACCGCCGCGCCGCGCCTCGGCTTCGCCCTTGGCGGTCAGGTCCACGTCGACCCAACCGGTGAAGAGGTTCTTCGCGTTCCACTCGCTCTCTCCGTGCCGGAGCAGCACCAGTGTCCCCACAGTCATGCGCTCCATCCTGCCGGACCCGCCGCTCGCCGGTGCACCGGGTGCGGGCCCGGGCCGGTAGGGGTGACGACCACCACGTGGTAATTCGGCTGCCACGGCGACCCGCCGACCATTAGCGTGTAAGGGCTGCATCAGTTGAGGGTCATTACATACACGGGGGTACGGTGGTGCGGGGCGCGCAGGGGTGGCTACAGCGGACCGCCGGTGGACTGCCCCGGAGCTTCTGGTACCTGTGGACCGGCAGCCTGATCAACCGGCTCGGCTCGTTCGTGGTCATTTTCCTGGCGATCTACCTGACCGCCGGACGCGGCCTGTCCGAAGCGCAGGCCGGGCTGGTACTCGGTGCCTGGGGCGCCGGTGGCGCGGTCGGCACGCTGCTCGGCGGCACGTTCGCCGACCGTTGGGGCCGCCGCCCGACACTGCTCACCGCCCACCTCGGCACCGCCACCATGCTGCTCGCGCTCGGCCTGGCGCAGCGGTGGTGGCTGCTGCTGCTCGGCGCGGCCCTGCTCGGCATGTGCAACGAGGGCGCCCGACCGGCGTACGGGGCGATGATGATCGACGTGGTGCCGGCCGCCGACCGGCTGCGCGCCTACTCGCTCAACTACTGGGCGGTCAACCTCGGGTACGCCTTCGCCGCCGTCCTGGCCGGGCTGGCCGCACAGGTCGACTACTTCCTGCTGTTCGCGGTGAACGCGGCGACCACGCTGGCCACCGCCGCGATCGTGTTCGTCGCCGTCGGTGAGACCCGACCGGCGGCAGCCGGGCCGGCCGCCGCCGCGAGCGGACTCACGACCCGGCCAGCCGGACTGCGTACGGTCTTCGCCGACCGGGTCTTCCTCGGCTTCGTGGGGCTCAACGTGCTGCTGGCGGTGGTGTTCATGCAGCACAGTTCGATGTTGCCGATCTCGATGGCGGCCGACGGGCTCTCCCCGGCCACCTTCGGCGCGGTGATCGCCCTCAACGGGGTGCTCATCGTCGCCGGGCAGCTGTTCGTGCCCCGGCTGATCGCCGGACGCAGCCGGTCGCACGTGCTGGCGCTGGCAGCGGTGATCGTCGGGGTCGGGTTCGGGCTGACCGCCGCCGCCGACGTCGCCTGGTTCTACGCGGTCACCGTGCTGATCTGGACGGTCGGCGAGATGCTCAACTCGCCGTCGAACGCCACCCTGATCGCCGAGCTGACCCCACCACAGGTCCGGGGCCGCTACCAGGGCGTCTTCTCGTTGTCCTGGTCGGCCGCCGCGTTCATCGCGCCGATCGCCGGCGGGGCCGTCTGGCAGTACGCCGGGGACACCGTGCTCTGGCTGGGCTGCGCGATGATCGGCGTGGTGGTGGCAGTCGGTCAACTGCTGGCCGGTCCGGCCCGCGAGCGGCGCGCCGCCGAACTGCGTACCGCCGAACTCCGCGCCGCCGAGCCACCAGCCGTCGAGCTGCGTGCCGCGACACCACGTACCGCCGTTGTCGCGCGCAGCGACTGAGCGCCTGCCGTCGATACGCGAACAGGGAAGCCCGGCGGTGGGGAGCGACGCTCACCCCCGTAAGCGTCGCTCCCACTCACCGCCGGTTCCGGGTGGCGCCGTCCCCCAACGGCCCAATGCCACCGATCCCCCACGCACTGCCCGGTCAACCGGACCGAACCGGTCCGGTGGCCCCCAGCCAATTGCCGGGCGCGGCGCGTACCACAACCGTAGTTCCTGGCAGTTCCCACCGACAAGCGGATCGGGTTGTACCGCCAATCACACAGGCAGGTACATCGTCGAGGTTTAGTCCACCACCGCCCACCGAACCGTGACGGCGACGATACGCTCAGGCATCTTCACGGTGTGGTGATTCCAGCCGGAAGAAATTGCTCGGCGTACCGTCCGTGCGCTGCTCCTGATAGATGAAATTGAGACGCCGTTCATCAAAAGTCGCAAACCACTCATCCCAGGAGATCGACCGAAGGTTCGCGCCGCCGTACCCGGGGAAGTCGATCCGCAGCACGCTGGGCCGACCGTCCCGGGGCGCGCCGACGGTGGCCGGACTGCCACCCCGCGCCTGGGCCCACTTCTTGATCACTGCCCGGTTGGTGGTCACCAGGCTCCGGCCGGCCCGTTCGGCGTGCTGCTGCGGGCTGTCGATACGCTGCGCGTAGGCCAACGACCGCGACGACGCCGGACCGGTCCGGATCGACCCACCGGCAGCGCCGGACCTGGCACCACTGGTCGAGGCGCTCGTTCGGGAACTCGACGACGCACTCTTGCGACCACCCGACGACGCGCTCCTACGGGCACTCGACGACGCGCTCCGCCGCGCCCCCGACGTGCTCTTGCGCGCGCCCGACGTGCTCTTGCGGGCACTCGCGGTGCTCTTGCGGGCACTCTGCGACGTACTCTTACGGGCGCTCTGCGACGTACTCTTGCGGGCGGCCGGCGAACCGGCCTTCGGCCGCGACGCCTGCTGCGCCCGCGCCGGAGTGCCCCGGCGCATGGCCCGGGCCAACGACTTGATCAGATCCGGCTTCCGCAGGTTCGAGGTTCCGGTGACGCCCCGCTTGCGCAGTTGGTCACGCAGTTCGTCGACCCGCAGGTGGGCCAGGTCGTTCTCCCGGATGCTGCTGCCCGCCCGCAGGATCGTCGCGGTCGCCGGCCGGGAACCACCCGAACTGCTCCGGGCCGCACGCGCGCCCGAACCGGTACTGCGGGCGGTACCGCGCGATCCGCTCGACGTGGCACTGCGGCGCCGGTTGCTGGTCTGCTGAGGCATGTCTGCTCACTCCCTTGACAGTGTCCCTGCGGGGGGCAGTGGGCGACGATTGCGCCACCATGCGAGCAGTACCCTGCTGGTTGTCGACTAACCCGGATCCTCGGTCGACTTCCCATCGAAAAGGTGCGCGAACGCCTGCAGATTGGCCAACGATTCGCCCCGGGCGACCCGCCATTGCCACTCACGACGTATCGCGGAACCGAATCCGATCTCCAGCATCGTGTCGAATGATTCGTCGGCGTAGGTGAGAACGGATCCGAGAATCCGGTCCAGTTCGTCCTCGGTGACTCCGGCCAGACCGATCCGACCGGTCAGATAGACGTCGCCGGCGGCGTCTATCGAGAACGCCACGCCGTACATCCGGGCGTTGCGGCGCAGCAGCCAGGTCCACAACTCGGTACGGCGTTCGTCGGGCTGGCGCATCACGAACGCCTCGACCCGCAGGGCGTGCTCACCGACGATCAGGTTGCAGACCGTCTTCAGCTTGTGGGTGCCCGGCAACGTCACGGCGTACGAGAACTCACCGGTCGGTTCGCAGGCCAGCTCCCGCTCGGCGCAGACCGCCCCGATCAGCGCGGCCACCTCGTTCCGCCTGCTCATGCTCCTCCTGGTCAGCGGATGCTCGCCGACAACGCGTCGGCGTCGCGGCACATCGCGGCGGCCGCCGTCCGGCGGTACCCGCACACCGCTTCACCGTAGACGCGCAGGAGCCCGGCCGCAGTGCGTGACCACGAGAACTGCCGGGCGTGGGTGACCGCGCCCCGGCCGAGCCGCTGCCTCAGTCCGGGCGCGGCGAGCAGACCGCCGAGGGCGCGGCCCCACTCGGTCGGGTCGTGGGAGTCGACGAGCAGCCCACTGTGCCCGTCGCGGACGGCGGTGACCAGGCCGCCGACCGCAGCCGCCAGCACCGGCGTACCGCAGGCCTGCGCCTCCAGCGCGACCAGGCCGAAGGACTCGTTGTGCGACGGCACCGCCACCAGGTCGGCGGCCTGGAACAGAGCCGGCAGGTCGGCACCGCGCAGCGGTGGCCAGAACCGCACCAGATCGTCGATGCGCAGCGACGTCGCCAGGTCGATCAGGGCGCTCGGCTGGTCCAACCCGGTGCCGCTGGGGCCGCCGGCGATGACCACGGTCAGGTCGGCCACCGCGTCCGGATCCCGCCGGCGCAGATCCGCCACCGCCCGCAGCAGCACGTCCGGCGCCTTCAGCGGTTGGATCCGGCCGACGAACGCCACCAGCTGGCCGCAGGTCGGCAACCCCAGCCGGTGGCGGGCGGCGGCCCGGGTCGCGTCCTCCCGGCCGGGCGGCCCGGGTCGGAACCGGTCGAGGTCGACACCGGGCTCCACGACGCTCACCCGGTCGACGTCCGCACCGTACCGGTCGGTCAGCTCCCGCGCCTCGGTGCCGGTGTTGGCCACCAGGTGGTCGGCCTCGGCGACGACCTGTTCCTCGCCGACGATCCGCGACGCCGGCTCCGGGCGGTCACCGGCCGCCAGCCCGGCGTTCTTGACCTTGGCCAGGGTGTGCGCGGTGTGCACGAGCGGCACCCCCCAGCGCTCCTTGGCGAGCCAGCCGACCTGGCCGGAGAGCCAGTAGTGCGAGTGGATCAGGTCGTAGTAGCCGGGTGCCCGCGCGGCCTCGGCCCGCAGCACCCCGGCGGTGAAGGCGCACAGCTGGGCCGGCAGGTCCTCCTTCGGCAGCGGCTCCAGCGGACCGGAGATCACCTGCCGGACCCGCACCCCGGGGGCCATCTCCACCACCGGTGGCACGCCGCCGGCGGTCGCCCGGGTGAAGATCTCCACCTCGACGCCGGCCTCGGCCAACCGGCGGGACACCTCGACGATGTACACGTTCATGCCGCCGGCGTCCCCGGTGCCCGGTTGGTCCAGCGGCGAGGTGTGTACCGACAGCGTCGCGACCCGGCGGGGAACCGGCGGTGGGTTGTCACCCTGCCCGGCGTCGTCCACCTGCACCACGTCCGCTCCCTCCGTCTGCCTCTGGAGACAACCACCGGCAGAAACCAGAACGACCCGGCTCATCTTCCCGGTCCCGACGTCGACATGCCGCATCCCGGCGGCCGGAGGTGATTCACCTCTCCCCGCCGCCGGCCACGGCCCGACCGTCGACGCACCGGGGACGGCCGCAGCGGGGACAATGGCCCGATGACTCCGATCGCCATCGTCACCGGCGCGTCCAGCGGGATCGGGGCGGCCACCGCCAGGCGGCTGGCCGCCGAGGGCTTCCATGTGGTCGCCGCCGCCCGCCGCGCCGACCGACTCACCGACCTGGTCACCGCGATCCACGCCGACGGCGGCCAGGCCACCGCCGTGGCCTGCGACGTCACCGACGACGCGGCGGTCGCCGCGCTGGCCGGGGCGGCCGCCGCCCTGCCGGGCCCGGTCACCCTGCTGGTGAACAACGCCGGTGGGGCGCGCGGGCTGGATCCGGTCGAGTCCGGCTCGGTGGCCGACTGGCGGTGGATGTACGAGGTCAACGTACTCGGCACGCTGCGGGTCACCCAGGCGCTGCTGCCGGCGCTGCAGGCCAGCGGGGCCGGCACCGTGGTGGTGATCGGTTCCACCGCGAGCCAGATCGTCTACGAGGGCGGCGGTGGCTACACCGCCGCCAAGCACGGGCAGACCGCGCTCGCCGAGACGCTGCGGCTGGAGCTGTGCGGCCGGCCGGTACGGGTGGTGGAGATCGACCCGGGGATGGTCCGCACCGACGAGTTCAGCCTGGTCCGCTTCGACGGCGACGCCGCCCGGGCCGACGCGGTGTACGCCGGGGTGGCCGAACCGTTGGTCGCCGACGACATCGCCGACTGCGTCGCCTGGTGCGCCACCCGTCCACAGCACGTCAACGTGGACCGGCTCGTGGTCCGTCCACTCGCTCAGGCGGCGCAGCACAAGGTGCACCGGGTGCCGTCGGGGTGAGTCCGGGGCGAGCGGCGACGCCGGTGGGCCGCCGGGCGGTCGGGATGGTCACCCGGGGCACCACCGCCCCGAACCGGCTGCGCCGGGTGGACCGCTGGCTGACGTACCGATGTGGACCGACACTGGCCGACGCCGCCGATCCACTCGTCGTCGATCTCGGCTTCGGCGCGGCAGCGGTGACCACTGTGGAGCTGGCGCAGCGGCTGCGGGCGACGGTCCGGCCGGACGTCCGGGTCGTCGGATTGGAGATCGACCCGGACCGGGTCACCGAGGCCGCGGCCGCCGCCGCGCCACCGACGTTGACCTTCGCCCGGGGCGGTTTCGAGCTGGCCGGGCTCCGGCCGGTGCTGGTCCGCGCGTTCAACGTGCTGCGCCAGTACGCCGAGGACGACGTGGCGTCGGCGTGGGCGACGATGCGTGCCGCGCTGGCCCCGGGCGGGCTGCTGGTGGAGGGGACCTGCGACGAGCGGGGCCGGATCGCCGCCTGGGTGCTGCTGGACCGCGCCGGGCCGGTCTCGCTGACGCTGGCGGTACGGCTGGCCACGTTGACCGAGCCGGACTGCGTCGGGCCGGCGGTGCTCGCCGAACGGCTGCCGAAGGCGTTGATCCACCGAAACGTGCCGGGTGAGCCGGTGCACGCGCTGCTGCAGGCGCTGGACGCGGGCTGGCGGGCGGCGGCCGGTTGGGCCCCGTACGGACCGCGTCAGCGGTGGCTGCACGCGGTGTCGGCGGTCCGCGACGGCGGCTGGCCCGTCGCCGACCGGCCGGCCCGGTGGCGCCTCGGTGAACTGACGCTGCCCTGGTCGGCGGTGGCGCCGACCTGACCGTGACAATCACCGACCCGCCGCCGACCCGACCTCGCGGCGGCGGTCGAGTCGAGTCGAGTCAGTCCATGGCGCAGTTGACCAGGACCGGCTCCGGGTGCAGGGTGACGCCGAACCGGTCCCGCACCCCGTCGCGGACGGTACGGGCCAGCTCCAGCAGCGCGGCGGTGCTGCCGCCGCCGCGATGGGTCAGCGCAAGGGTGTGTTTGCCGGAGATCGCCACCGGCGCGTCCGGGCCCGGGTAGCCCTTGCCGAAGCCGGCCTTGTCGATCAGCCAGGCGGCGCTGACCTTCACCGTGCCGTCCGGCTTTCCGGTCGGGTCGACGCCGGGCCAGGCAGCCGGCGCGTCGAGACCGGCGGCGGCGACCCGGGCCTGGAACGCGGCGGCGGCGGCCGGGTCGAGCACCGGATTGGTGAAGAACGAGCCGACCGACCGGGTGTCCGGGTCGGTCGGGTCGAGCACCATGCCCTTGCCGGCCCGCAGCCGCAGCACCGCCGCGCGTACGTCGGCGGACGGTGCCCGGTCGCCGACCGTGGCGCCGAGGGCGCGAGCGAGCTCGGCATACCGGACCGGGGTGGCCAGGTCGTCGCGGACCAACTGGAAGTCGACGGCGAGCACCAGGTAGCGGTCGTTGCGTTTGAACAGGCTGTCCCGGTACGCGAAGCGGCACTCGGCGGCGGACAGCGGGTACCGGGCGTCGGTCAGCCGGTCGTGGACGTGGACGGTACGGATGGTCTCGGCGACCTCCTGGCCGTACGCGCCGACGTTCTGGATCGGGGTCGCGCCGGCCGCGCCGGGGATGCCGGAGAGGCATTCCACCCCGGACCAGCCGGCGGCGACCGTGGCCGCCACCAGCTCGTCCCAGGGTTCGCCGGCCTCGACCCGGACGGTGACGGTGCCCGGTGCGCCAGCGGTCGGCGGCTGCTCGGCGATCACCTGGAATCCACGGGAGCGGACCAGGACCGCGGTACCGGGGAAGCCGTCGTCGCCGATGATCACGTTGCTGCCGCCGCCGAGCAGCAGGACCTGCTCGTGGCGGCGACCGGCGGCACGTACCGCCTCGACCAGGTCGTCGGCGGTGGCCGCCTCGACGATCGCGGCGGGGGGGCCGCCCAGGCCGAGGGTGGTATAGCGTGCCAACGGCGCAATGGTCGTTGGGTCTTCGGCAGATGGCGCGTGGGCACTAACGTCGGGCACGCCCTTCACCCTAGGCTGGATTCCACCCGCGGCACGCCACTGGCTGTCGGCTCGACCCGGAGGATCACGATGAGCAGGCTGCACGGCTCCAAGGACTTCTGGCTCGGCGCACTACGTGCGGACGGTTCGGCGTTTCGCGCCGCCGTCGCCGAGGCGCCGTTGGACACCCCGGTGCCGTCCTGCCCCGACTGGACCCTGCTCGACCTGGTGCACCATCTCGGGTCGGTGTACGCCTGGGTGCGCGAGACGGTGACCCGTGGGGTCACCGACGCCCCGGCGGCGCGGCGGTCGGACCCGACCGGCCGGCCCGACGGCGCGGCGGCGCTGGAGTGGTGGCAGCAGGAGTTCGACGCCCTGGTAACCCTGCTGGACGGGCTGGATCCGGAGATGCCGGCGTGGAACTGGGCCCCGCAGGCGAAGAAGGTCGGTTTCTGGCCGCGCCGGATGGCGCACGAGACCGCGGTGCACCGGTGGGACGCGCAGACGGCGATCGTCGGGGTGGAGCCGATCGAGACGAAGCTGGCGGTCGACGGCATCGGTGAGGTCCTGGACAGCTGGCTGCCGGCGGGTCGGGGGCGCGGGCCGAAGCCGGCGTACGGCGTGGTCCACCTGAGGGCCAGCGACGCCGAGCAGGAGTGGTACGTGCGGTTGCGGGGTGAGGGCATGGCACTGCTGGACACCGACACGATCCTCGACTCCGACGACCACCACACCCGGACCCTGGCCACCGGGACCGCGAGCGACCTGCTCCTCGGGCTCTGGGGCAGGGTGCAGTTCGACGTGCTGGACGTCTCCGGGGACGCGGCGCTGCTGGACTCACTGCGGGTCGGCTGACGGAACGCCTCCCCAAGATCGCGACGATCTTGCAGATATCGAGAGCTTTTGTCGGCATTGTCCATCGATAAGTGCAAGATCGTCGTGATCTTGGCTGGCAGGTAACACGCCGGCAACTTTCCGGGAGCGCTCCCTTGACACGATGGTGACTCACGTCCCACTCTCGTGAGAGCGCTCTCACGGCCGCGTCGACGCGGCTCCCCGGAGCGCCCCCACCACCAGCGCAGTTTCTGCACCCCACCATGCCTGGACCTGGACCTGAGAGGGGTCATTCCATGGGCGTCAACCCACGCCGCCGGCTGGTCACCGCGACCGCCGCCGCGGTCGCCGTACTCGCCGCCGCCGCCGGTTGCGGCGGCGACGATGCCGCCGAAGACGGCACCATCACCCTCACCGTCGACGTGTTCGGCCAGTTCGGCTACGAGGAGCTCTACCGGCAGTACGAGGCCGACAACCCCGGCATCAAGATCGTCGAACGGGGCACCGGCACCAACCTCGACGAGTACTCCCCCAAGCTGACCCAGTGGCTGGCCGCCGGCAAGGGTGCCGGTGACGTCGTCGCCATCGAGGAAGGCCTGCTCATCGAGTACAAGGCCAACCCGCAGAACTTCGTCAACCTGCTCGACCACGGCGCCGCCGAACTCGAGGGCAACTTCCTGCCGTGAAGTGGGACCAGGCGCTGACCGCCGACGGCAGCCAGCTGATCGGGCTCGGCACCGACGTCGGCGGCATGGCGATGTGCTACCGCACCGACCTGTTCGAAGCCGCCGGGCTGCCCACCGACCGCGACGAGGTCTCCGCGCTCTGGCCGACCTGGCAGGACTACATCGCCGTCGGCGAGCAGTTCGTCGCCAAGAACACCGGTGCGTCGTTCCTCGACGCGGCGACCCAGACGTTCAACACGATCGTGCTGCAGACCGCCGGTGCCGCCGAGGGCTACCACTACTACGACCTGGAGAACAACCTCGTCGTGGACTCCAACCCGGCCGTCCAGCAGGCCTGGGACATCACCATGGACATCATCGACTCGAACCTGTCCGGCAAGTACGGCGCCTGGTCCGACGAGTGGGTGGCCGCGTTCAAGCAGGCCAAGTTCGCCACCATCGCCTGCCCTGCCTGGATGACCGGGGTCATCGAGGGCAACGCCGGCCCGGAGGCGGCCGGCAAGTGGGACATCGCCAAGGTGCCCGGCGACGGCGGCAACTGGGGCGGCTCGCACCTGGCGGTGCCGGCGCAGAGCGAGCACCAGGAGGAAGCGATCAAGCTGGTGAAGTTCCTGACCAGCCCGGAGGGGCACATCGGGGCGTTCAAGGCCAAGGGCCCGCTGCCGTCGTCGCCGCAGGCGCTCGACGACCCGGCGATCCTGGAGGCCAGCAGCGAGTACTTCAGCGGCGCCCCGATCGGGCAGATCTTCGGTGAGGGCGCCAAGAGCCTCAAGCCGGTCTACATGGGACCGAAGAACCAGGCGGTCCGCACCGAGGTGGAGAACGCCGTCCGTACGGTCGAGCTGGGTCAGCGTACGCCGGCCGAGGGCTGGACCGACGCGGTGAACAACGCCAAGACGGCGGCCGAGAAGTGACCGGCGGCCGGGTGGCGCAGGTCGAGCCGGAGCAGCCGGCCGCCGACGCCACCCGGCCGGCCCGGCGACAGCCCGAGCCGCCACCGGCGCGGCCCCGGCTGTGGCTGGCCCGGCTGGACACCAAAGCCTCCCCGTACCTGTACATCGCGCCGTTCTTCGTGCTCTTCGCGATCTTCGGCGCCTACCCGCTGGGCTACACCTTCTGGGTGTCGCTGCACGACTGGGACCTGCTCGCCGCCGAGCACCCGTTCGTCGGCTTCGACAACTACAGCAAGCTGCTCGGCGATGGCGACTTCTGGAACTCGGTGCTCAACACCCTGGGCATCTTCGTCATCTCGACGGTGCCGCAGCTGCTGCTGGCGCTGTGGTTGGCGCACCTGCTGAACCGGCAACTACGGGCCCGTACGTCGTTTCGGATGAGCATCCTGATCCCGAACATCACCTCGACGGCGGCCGTCGCGATCGTCTTCGGGCAGCTGTTCAGCCGCGAGTTCGGCCTGATCAACTGGGCGCTGGACCTGGTCGGCATCGACGCCATCGACTGGCGCAACACCCGGTTCGGCGCCTGGGTGGCGATCTCCGCGATGGTCGACTGGCGGTGGACCGGCTACAACGCGCTGATCTTCCTGGCCGCGATGCAGTCCATCCCGAAGGACCTGTACGAGTCGGCGTCGATCGACGGTGCCAGCCCGGTCCGGCAGTTCTGGTCGATCACCGTACCGATGCTGCGGCCCACCATCGTCTTCTGCGTCATCATCTCCACCATCGGCGGGCTGCAACTGTTCACCGAGCCGCTGCTGTTCAACTCCGGCCCCAACCCGATCCGGGGCGGGCCGCTGCGCGAGTCGCAGACCATGACCATGTACATGTTCGAGAACGCGTTCGCGCCGCACTTCAACTTCGGCTACGGCTCGGCGATCGCCTGGATGCTGTTCGCCCTGATCGTCGTCATCTCGTTGGTCAACGTGCTGGTGATCCGCCGGCTCGGCAACAGCACCCGGAAGCAGGGGTGAGCACCGTGAAAGCCAGCCAGCACCTGTGGAGCGCCAGCAAACTGACGTACGCCACGCTGATCGTCGCCGGGCTGATGTCGATCTTCCCGATCTACTGGATGTTCGTGGTCGCCACCCGGTCCAGCGACGCCATGGGGCAGATCCCGCCGCCGCTGACCCCGGGCGGCAACCTGCCGGGCAACATCGAGAACCTGTTCAACAACCCGGACGCGTACTTCCTCACCGGCATGATCAACTCGGCGATCGTCGCCGGCACCGTCACCTTCTCGGTGGTGCTGTTCTCGTCGCTGGCCGGGTTCGCCTTCGCCAAACTGCGGTTCAAGGGCTCCAACGCCCTGCTGCTGGTGATCATCGCGACAATGATGGTGCCGACCCAGCTCGGCGTCATCCCGCTGTACATGCTGATGAGCCAGCTGGACTGGAACGACCGGCTCGCCGCGGTCATCGTGCCGGCGCTGGTCACCGGCTTCGGGGTGTTCCTGATGCGCCAGTACGCCAGCCAGGCGGTCAGCACCGAGCTGATCGAGGCGGCCCGGGTCGACGGCTGCTCCACGCTGCGGATCTACTGGAGCGTGGTGCTGCCGGCGCTGCGCCCGGCCGCCGCCGTGCTCGGCCTGCTCACCTTCATGACCATGTGGAACGACTTCCTCTGGCCGTACGCGGTGCTCAACGACCCGGAGAACCCGACCGTCCAGCTGTCGCTGCGGGCCCTGTCGAACGGCTACTACAACGACATGTCCCAGGTGTTCACCGGTACGGCACTCGCTACGCTGCCACTACTGATCGTGTTCATCATTTTCGGCCGTCAGATCATCGGCGGCATCATGGAAGGTGCTGTCAAAGCGTGACGAACTCAAGCGAGCCGACCGCGAACGGACCCATCCAGTTCCCCGACTCGTTCATCTGGGGCGCGGCGACCGCGTCGTACCAGATCGAAGGCGCCGCCCGCTCCGACGGTCGCGGCCCGTCGATCTGGGACACCTTCAGCCGTACGCCCGGCAAGGTGCACGCCGGGCACACCGGTGACGTGGCCTGCGACCACTACCACCGCTACCGCGACGACGTGGCGCTGATGTCCGAGCTGGGGCTGCACACCTACCGGTTCTCCATCGCCTGGCCCCGCGTCCAACCCGACGGCTCCGGCCCGGTCAACCCGCACGGGCTGGACTTCTACGACCGCCTCGTCGACGAACTGCGTGGGCGCGGCATCGAGCCGATCATCACGCTGTACCACTGGGACCTGCCGCAGACCCTGGAGGACCGGGGCGGCTGGACCAACCGGGAGACCGCCGAGGCCTTCGCCGAGTACGCCCGGGCCGTGTACGCCCGCCTCGGCGACCGGGTCAACACCTGGACCACCCTCAACGAGCCATGGTGCTCGGCGTACCTCGGCTACGGGGCCGGGGTGCACGCCCCGGGCATCACCGACCCGGCCGCCACCTTCCAGACCGTGCACCACCTGCTGCTCGGCCACGGCCTGGCCAACCAGGCGCTGCGCGCCGCCGGCGCGTCGACCGTCGGCATCACGGTCAACCCGGCGTCGGCGTTTCCCGCCGACCCGACCAGCGAGGCCGACGCCAAAGCGGCCGAACTGGTCGAAGACCTGCAGAACCGGATCTTCCTGGACCCGATCCTGCGCGGCGGCTACCCGCAGCGCATCCTCGACCACGTCAACCGGTTCACCAGCCTGGACCACATCCGGGACGGGGACGAGAAGATCATCGGCGAGCCGATCGACCTGCTCGGCATCAACTACTACTCGCCCACGTACCTGGCCGCGAAGGAGGGCGCACCCGGTGGCGGCGGGGCGTTCCCCGGCACCGAGGGCATCGAGTTCGTCGCCCCGGCCGAGCCACTGACCGACATGGGCTGGCAGATCCAGCCGTCCGGGTTGACCGCGCTGTTGACCAAGCTGGGGCGCGACTATCCGGGCGTACCCATGATCATCACCGAGAACGGCGCCGCCTTCCCCGACCGGCTCGCCCCCGACGGCGACCGGGTCCACGACGACGACCGGGTCGCCTACCTCGACGGGCATCTGCGGGCCGCGCACGCCGCGATCGCCGCCGGGGTCGACCTGCGTGGATACCTCGTCTGGTCACTGCTCGACAACTTCGAGTGGGCGTACGGCTACGACAAGCGATTCGGCATCGTTTACGTGGATTACCTGACCCAGCGGCGGGTGCCGAAGGACAGCGCACGGTGGTACCAAGAGGTGATCCGCCGCAACGGCATCGGCTGAGCCGTACTCGTTCACCGAGGTGGCGGGGACCTTCGACTGACGGGGAGCAGGCGTGCGCGTGGCCAGGGAACGTCCGACGCTGGAGGCGGTGGCCCGCCGGGCGGGCGTGTCCCGGGCCACCGTCTCCCGGGTGGTGAACGGCTCCACCACCGTCGCCGAACCGATCCAGGACGCGGTGCGCCGGGCGGTCCAGGAGCTGGGGTACGTCCCCAACCTGGCCGCCCGCAGCCTGGTCACCCAGCGGACCGACTCGATGGGGCTGATCCTGCCGGAGACCGCCACCCGGGTCTTCTCCGACGACCAGGTCTTCCCCGGCATCATCCACGGCGTCAGCCAGGAGCTTGAGGCCGCCGACAAGCAGCTGGTGCTGATGATGGCCGGCTCGGCGAGCAGCCACGACCGGGTCGAGCGGTACGCGATGGGCCGCCACGTCGACGGGGTCATGTTCGCCTCGATCCACGGCGTCGACCCGATGCCCGGCACCCTGGCCCGCAGCGGCCTGCCGGTGGTGTGCAGCGGCCGGCCGATGGGTCAGATCAGCGCCGGGGTGCCGTACGTCGACGTGGAGAACGAGGCCGGGGCCGAACGGGCGGTGCGCTACCTGCTCGAGTCCGGCCGTCAGCGGGTGGCGACGATCGCCGGCCCGCAGGACATGATCGCCGGCGTGGACCGGCTCGCCGGTTACCGTACGGTGATCCGGGCGACCGGTGGCCGGTCGCTGGTCGCCACCGGCGACTTCACCCGCGACTCCGGGGCGGTCGCGATGCGCCAGCTCCTCGACGACGACCCGGCGTTGGACGCGGTCTTCGTCGCCTCCGACCTGATGGCCCACGGCGCGATCCGTACGCTGCGTGACGCCGGCCGACGGGTGCCCGACGACGTCGCCGTCATCGGATTCGACGACATCGAGATGGCCAGCTACATGGACCCGGCGCTGACCACCGTCCGTCAGCCGATCCAGGAGATCGGCCGGACGATGGCCCGGCTGCTGCTGCGGCTGGCCGACGGCGAGTCCGTCGAGCCGACCGTGGTGCTGCCCACCGAGCTCGTCCGCCGCGACTCGGCCTGACCTCCCTTTCTGACCCTTTCCGACCTTCCTGACCTTGGCTGACGGGGTACGCGCGGTTCGCGTGATCATGCAGATGATCGCATTCGACGAAGCCGCTGGTCAGCCGCAATTCAATTTATACTTTTCATTGTCATCGCAGGTCGACGCAGCTCCAGCCAGTCGGTGCAACCGAATAACATGGCATTGCCGCCAGCAAATATGGTAGCTACGGTGTCCCCACATCCACAGCAGGGAAGGGGACATTCATGCGTACTCTCGCGAGAGCCGCCGTCACCGCTGCCATGGTCGTGGGCGCGATGGCCGCCACCGGTACCGCAGCGGTCGCCGCCGAGTCGTCGACCAGCACCCGGGTCGACGCGACGACGAGCGCCGCTGCCGTCGACTGGTACTACGGCTACGGCAGCGGGACCACTGCGAGCAGCGCGGCCTGGAACGCCAAGTACCAGGCTGAGATCTGGGCGCAGATCGACGGCTACATCCCCATCATCGACTGTTTCGTCGTCAGTTCGTACACCAACAAGATCACCGACACCTACTACACCGCGAACGTCACGCTGATCTGCTACTGAGCGGGGCCGCCGGGCCGATACCCGCCACGAACAGTATTCCCGTAGGGAATAACTATTCCTCACCGGAATACCGGCGTGGCGGGTATCAGTCTCCCGGACCCGCACCGGACACCCGGCCGCGCGTCCGCGCACTGGTCCCGATCGCCGGGCCGAACCAGCGGATGAGAGCGTCGCGCAGCTCGTCCGGGTCCGGGTCGTCGGCGCTCGACGCCCACGCGACGTAGCAGTCCGGGCGCAGCAGCAGCGCGGTCGGCGGCGTACTCCCGTCCAGCGCGGTGACCAGGTCGATCTTTCCCGCGATCACGTCGACCCGGTCGTGCCACGGTCCGGCGACGGCGGCGAGGCTGCCGGCGGCGGGGGTGCCGGCGGCGAGGGTGCCGGTGGCGGGGGTGCCGGTGGCGGGGGTGCCGGCGGCGTCGAGCAGCAACGGCCGAGCGGTCCGGGTCGCCTCCGCCAGCCGTACCGCCCCGGTGTCGGCGTGCAGCATCAGGTCCGGTGCCCACCGGCCGACCAACGGCCCGCCGGGCACCCCCATGTCGTACCGCAGATCCGCGCCGGCCAGCAGGTCGGCGACCCGCGCGGCGTTCTCCGGTACGGCGAGCAGCTCGCCGACGAACGTCCGCAGCGCAGTGACGTCGCTGCCCGGCGCGATCAGCGCCGACTGCGCCTGGGTCGACATCGTGACCCGCTGCGCCGCCGGGCGGCGTTCGGTCTCGTACGTGTCGAGCAGCCCGTCGGGTGCCCAACCGCTCAGCCGCGCCGCGAGCTTCCAGCCCAGGTTGATCGCGTCCTGCAGGCCGAGGTTCAGCCCGGGGCCGCCGATCGGCGGGTGCACGTGCGCGGCGTCGCCGAGCAGCAGGACACGTCCGGACCGGTAGCGATCGGCGATCCGGGTGTTGCCGCCGATCAGGTGGCGCAGCAGGTGTGGTCCATCGCCGGCCGGCGGGCCGAACGGCACGTCGGCGCCGAGCACCCGGGCGACGCTGGCCCGCATCTCGGCCAGGCTCATCCGCGTGTCGCCGTAGTCGGTCGATTCGGGCCACTCGACCGTGGTGACGACCGGCTGGCGGCCGGGGAACGGTGCCCAGACGATCAGCCCGTGTTCGGTGCGGGTGTGTCGAAACGGCGGGACGACGCCGTACCCGGGCACCGCCAGACCGCCGGTCGCCGGGTCGATCAAGTCGGCGGTCACGCCGACATGGGCGCTACGGCTGACCGAGCTGTCGACGGTCACGCCGGGGAAGCCGATGCCGGCAGCCTTGCGGACGGCGCTCTGCCCGCCGTCCGCGCCGACCAGGTACCGGCCGGTCAGTTCGGTGCCGTCTGCGAGCGTCGACGTCACCGAGTCCGGGTGCTGGGTCAGCCCGGTGACCGCGCAGCCGCGCCTGACCTCCACGCCCAGCTCAGCGGCCCGTTCGGCGAGCAGCTGCTCGAGGCGGGGCTGTGGAACGGGCAGCGTGTAGAGCGGGTTGTCAGGCACCTGGCTGAGGTCAAGGGGCAGTGCCCCGAAGACGTACCGTGGTTGCGGTTGTGGTTGCGTCGGGGCCGGCGGGCCGGGGACGTGCTGGTCGTCGACGATCCGTTGGTAGAGCCCGCGTCGGTCGAGCATCCGGACGACCTGGCCGACCAACCCGTTGGCCCGCTGCTCAGTGGTCGGCCCGGTCCGCCGTTCGCAGACGACCGGCCGGACGCCGGCGAGGGCCAGCTCGCAGGCGAGCATCAGGCCGTTCGGTCCGGCGCCAGCGATGATCACATCGATCATTACAAGATCCTTTCTGGGGTACGGAGAACCCGCCGGTGGTGGCGTCGCGGCGACCGGCCCTGGTGTTCCGGGCTGGACCGGGGCCGGTGACCGGCCTCTGGTGTTCCGAGGTGGACTGGAGCTGGCGGTCAGCGTGTGACAGGCACCGGCAGCCCAGCGGCCAGTTGGGTCAACGCGTCGGAGAGCAGTCGTTCCATCGACACCGGCGGGTCGGCGTACACGAAGTGCCGCATCGCGGTGTTGACCGCGACGCTGACCACCGCCGCGACCAGGTTCGGGTACAGGTCCTGCTTGACGTCGGTGCCGGTCCGTTCGGCGACGGCCACGGCCAGCTCGGCCTCGGCGGCCGCGACGGCGCGCAGCATCTCGCCCTGCAGCGCCGGCTCGGCGAGCATCACCTTGAGCCCGCTCACCCAGTCGGCGTGGTCGCCCGGCGGTGCCTGCTCGACCTCCGGACCCGGCTCGAACTGCACCATTGCCGCCGCCCGGATCGCCGCCCACAGTGGCTCGTCGGCCGGGCGGGCCCGGAGCTCGTCGGCCAGCCGCAGACTGCGGTCGAGGTGCCGGGCGGCGATCGCCTCGGCCTTGCTGGAGAAGTAGTTGTTGAACGTACGGGCAGACACCCCGACGGCCTGCGCGATGTCGTCGACCAGCACGTCGTCGAAGCCGCGCTCGACGGTCAGCCGGATCGCCGCCCAGCTCAGCGCCGCCCTGGTCGCCGCCTTCTTCCGCTCCCGCAGCCCGCTCACACCACGACGCCAGCACAACTTGCGTGACACGCAAATATTCGCGGCGCGCACTTTTCTAGTACGGCAGCCGCCGTTCGGGATCATGGTTGAAGTTCGAGGTTGAGTCGGCGTGTGTAGTGGGCTCGTCGGGCTCGGGCTTGATGCCGTCGCCGCCAGCCTGACCAGTGCAAATGGTGGGCGATGTCGCTGATCGGGCGGATGATGCAGGCGTTGATCAGGCGGCGGACCTCGTTGACCGTAAGTTTGATCAGTCCGTTGTCGGTGTGGTCCTGGTGGGTTGCCTCGGCGGCGCAGATCGCCAGGACGGCGAGGGCGGCCAGGGCGAGGGTGGTGAACCGGTGCCAGGAGTCCCAGCGGCGGACCTGGTGCTGGTCCAGACCGACCTGGCCCTTGGCGGCTTGGAAGCTCTCCTCGATGCTCCAGCGGATGCCCGCGACCCGGACGAGTTGGGCGAGGGTGGCCGGTCCCGGGGTCCAGCAGCGGTAGAAGGCCAGCTCATCGGTGGTGGTGTTCTTCCTGATCAGGAGGCTGTGCCGGCCGCTGTCGTCGGGGTCGGCGTCGGTGCATACGTCATCGAGCCAGGCCCAGTCGTAGAAGCGCGGTCCTTTCGACCCGGCGCCGGCCGAGCGGCGTTGCCACGCCGAGGCGGGCAGGTCAGCCGCGATCCGGTCGGCGCGGATGCGGGTCCTGCCACCGTCGATCGGCACCAGGTGGCCGCGGGACACCGCCAGGACGTAGCCGATCTCGTGTGCGCGCAGGCCAGCACGGAAGGTGGCGCTGTTGCCGTAGACCTCGTCCGCGGCCACCCACCCGGCTGGCACCCCTGCCTCCAGGGCCGCGGTGATCATCTCGGCGGCCAGTTCCGGCTTGGTGGCGAACTCGATGTCGTCGGGCACGCCGGCGGCTTGGCAGCGGTCCCGGTCGTCGGTCCATGACGCCGGCAGGTACACCCGCCGGTCGATCAGCGTGTGCCCGTCGGTGCCGGCGTAACCCAGGAACACTCCGACCTGGCTGTTCTCGATCCGTCCCGCCGTCCCGGTGTACTGCCGCTGCACCCCGACCGTGTGGATGCCCTTCTTCAGGTCGCCGGTCTCGT
Source organism: Solwaraspora sp. WMMA2101 (assembly GCF_049179175.1). Classification (NCBI taxonomy): domain Bacteria; kingdom Bacillati; phylum Actinomycetota; class Actinomycetes; order Micromonosporales; family Micromonosporaceae; genus Solwaraspora; species Solwaraspora sp. WMMA2101. The sequence continues at coordinate 2,502,939 of NZ_JBMHMA010000006.1, forward strand.
CGACGGTCAGGACCGCGTCCGGACAGCCGAACCGTCGGGTGATCAACCGCCGCAGGTCGTCACGGACGGCGTCGGCGTCCCACACCGCCCGATACAACAGTCGCTGCATCGCGTCCGGTCTGGCGTGTCCGGCCTGCTCGGCCAGCTGCCAGCACGTCTTGACCTCGAGATCGGCCAGCAGGCCGGACACGAACTGTCCTGCCGCCCGGCGAGGCTCCACCCGAGCGAACCGGCCCGCGAAGCAGCCCAGTACCTCGGCCAGCACCCACTCCCACCGGCCAACGGCTACGCTGTGGCACGCGGCCACCGCAAGATCTGATGTTGTGTCCACAACGCACAGAGGATCACGCGGTGGCCGCCCCGCGTTCACCAGGGTTCACAAGCAAGATCTCAAACGGCGGCTGCCGTACTAGTCGTGGGTAGGCGATGAGGTCAGGCGTTTCATCGCCGTCAGGGTCTGGTCGATCGTGGTTGGGAGATCGGGGTCGCCGTGCTGGTCGAGCCAGCGGGTCACCGCGATCCGGAACGTGGTCACGGCGATCTCGGCCGCCAGCCGGGCAGTCAGGTCGTCGATGCCGCGATCGCGGAAGCCCTGCTCCATGGCCTGCGACAGCAGCGAGAACTTGCGCAGCTCGCGCTCCTGCAGGGCGGGTTCGGCACCGATCACGGCACGTCGGCGTAACAGGTAGTCGAGGCTGCGGCCCTCGAAGATCGCGGCCGCGGCGGGGGGCAGGCCCGTGGCGATCAGCTCCATCGGGCCGAGCGACCGCGGGGCCCCGGCCATGAGGCGGGCCACCTGCTCGGGCATCGACTCCTCGCCGGCGAACAGCACCTCCCGCTTGTCGGCGAAGTGCCGGAAGAACGTACGGGTGGTGAGCCCGGCCCGTGCCGTGATCTGCGGCACGGTGGTCTCGGTGAAGCCCTGCTCGAGGAAGAGATCGAGCGCGGCCCGCTCGAGCCGTTCCCGCGCCCCCGGCTGCCATCGACCCATGCCGCACATCCTAGTGATGACACGACGTGTCGTGCCGTGCAATAGTGATGACATGACGTGCCATGACTGATGGAGGCGAACATGGCGGGTGAGATCTGGGTGCTCGGCGCGACCGGCCGGGTCGGCCGGCAGGCGGTGCAGCGCCTGCGGCAGGCCGGCACCGAGGTGGTGGTGGTCGGCCGCGACCGGGAGCGGCTGACCCGAACGGTTCCGGACACCCGGGCGGTGACCGGCTCACTCGACGAGGTCTGCGCGCGGCTCGCCGCCGAGTCGCCGGCCGTCGTGATCAACACGGTGGGCCCGTTCGCGGTCACCGCGCCGCAGGTCGCGCGGGCCTGCCCGGCCGGCACCCACTACGTCGACGTCGGCAACGAGCTGAGCGCGTTCGAGTCGCTGCACGCCATGCACCGGGAGGCGGCGGCGACCGGTCGCACCCTGGTCTGCGGGGCGGGCTTCGGTGTGCTCGCGACCGAGAGCATCCTGCTGCACCTGCTGGCGGGCGAGGAAAAACCTTCCCGGGTACGCATCGACGCGCTCGCGTCGGTCGAGGTCGAACCAGGTGCCCTCGGCGAAGCCCTGACCGCCACCATCGTGCAGGCGCTGCGCGACGGCGGTCGCGAAGTGCGACAGGGCCGGTTGGTACGCGTCCGGGCCGGCGGTGCCGCCGAGCGGTTGACCACCCCCGACGGCGACCTGGTCACCACCGCCGCCATGGGCAGCGGCGAACTCTTCGCGGCCTGGCAGGCCAGCGGCGCCCCGTCGGTGATCGGCGCCTCGGCTCTCGCCCCCGCCACCCCGGCCGCCAGGGCGGCGACGTCGGCGGTCGGTGGCCTGCTGCGGCTGCCCGGCCTGGCCGGCTTCGCCACCCGGCGGCTCGCCCGCGTCACGACGACCACGGCCAGGGAGCAGCCACGCCGGTCGTCGTGGGGCCGCGCCCGGGTCGAATGGCCGTCCGGCCGGGTACGGGAGGGCTGGCTGCGCACCGGCGAGGGCATGACGTTCACGGCCGACGCGGTCGCCGAGGTGGCCCTCCGCCTGGCCAACGGCGAGGGCCGCCCCGGCGCGTACACCCCGGCCAGGCTCTTCGGCCCCGAGGTGGCGCTGGCCGCCGGCGCCGAGTTCGTCGTCGCGGAACTGTGATCGCGTCGTCAGAGCCGGTGCTAGCATTGCTGTCAGACCACGGACGACGCAGCGATCTGGAGCACGATGATGGCAGCCCTGAGCATCCGAGACCTGGATGACTCCGTGAAGGAGATGCTCCGCCTCCGAGCCGCGCGAAACGGCCGGTCGATGGAGGCAGAGGTCCGCGCGATCCTGACCTCAGCCGTCACCGAGGAGCCCTCCCCCACGGATCTCTTCAGCGCACTCACCGAACGGTTCGCGCAACTCGGCGGCGCCGATCTGGACATTCCGGCTCGAGCCGCCCGACCCCGCGCGGCCGACTTCACCGCACAATGATCGCCCTCGACACCAACGTCGTCTCCGAGCTCATGCGCGCCGAGCCGGCACCCGCCGTTCTTCGGTGGCTACGGCGGAACCCGGCCGGCGGCCTGTACACCACGACCGTCACCGTTGCCGAGATCCGTTACGGCATCGCCCGGCTGCCGGAGGGTCGCCGCCGCGAGTCGCTACACCAGGCCGCCAACGAGATCTTCGCGGCGTTCCCCCGCCAGGTCCTCCCTTTCGACCTGGCCGCCGCCAACGCGTACGCCGACATTGTCTCCGGCCGGGAAAGGCTCGGTAACCCGATCGACGGCTTCGACGCCCAGATCGCCGCCATCTGCCGATCCCAGGCAGCGACCCTCGCCACCCGCAACGCCAAAGACTTCCTCGACACCGGCATCACAGTCGTCGACCCGTGGCAGGAAACCGCAAGCTGAGATGGTCCTGGCGAGCCTCAGGCTCAGTACTGCCGGGACGCGGCGACGATGATCTCCCCACCGGGCGAGGAGCCGTCGGAAGTCGGTTGATCCGCCGAGTCATCACCTCCTGCAACCCAGGTCGTCCCCGAACGCGCACGACGAACCCTACGTTGGAAGGCTTGGCCGGCCGGATCCATAGCAGCAGTCGCGCTCAGGTGCAGTCGTCGGCAGGCTGCCACGGGTTGATGATCTCGGCATCGGTGGGCGCGAAGTCGGCTACGTTGCGGGTGACGACCGGGATCCCGTGCACGAGGGCGGTGGCGGCGATGAGTAAGTCGCGCACGGGCTGCGGGTCGGGAACGTTGAGCATCGCGCTGCGCCGGGCGACCGCCGTGTCGACCGGGAGAACGCGCTCGGCGAACGCGGGCAACACCTGCGTTTCCAGCCAGCGACGCAGGACCGCGCCCTGCGCCGGATCCCGGCGCTCGGCCAGCAGAACCCCGATCTCCAGCTCCTGCACGGTGATCGCCGACACGAACAGGCTGCCGGTCGAGGCGCTGGCGGCCCACGCAACAACGTTCTTGTCCGCTCTACCGGCCTTGGCCTTCCGCAGTTCGGACACCACGTTCGTATCGAGCAGGAACATCAGCTCAGGTCCGCCGGCCGGGCGAGATCACGCTGCGGCGAAACCTCGAACTCGATGTCCGCTTCGTCCGGAGACAGCCCGATCAGGTCGATAATGTTCTCTTGGCCCCCGGTCAACCGCTGGTAGTCCTCGAATGTCAGGAGCACGTGCGCCGGACGGCCCCGATCGGTGATGAAGACTGGCCCACTGCGAGCAGCGATCTTCGCCCGACCCGTGTCCTGGTTGAACTCACGACTCGACACCGTAGTAACGGTCAGTGCCACCACCTCCCGACGACCAGCAAGTAGCAATGTTACTACATTTTGCTCTCGTGGTGGTACCGCCGACACGGTGGCTGTCCGTCGATGGAGCAGCGCTTGACGGCCTGCGGTCCGGTACAAACAGTAGTACCGGGAGAACGTCCCGGTAGCGAAGGTCCCGTACGAGAAGTACCTGGTTGACCGCAAGAGCGGGGAGGGTTCATGACGGCCCGTCGGTGGAGCGACGTGAAGGCTGAGGCGGTCACCCGGCAGCCATGGCTCGCCAGCAGGGAAGCGCAGGGGGCGGCGGGCCGCGATTCGTGACGGGAATCTCAGCCGCATCCAAGAGCACGAGTGGAACAAGCTGCATAGGCCACCAGAATATGAACTATCACATCATCTGGACCGACAGCCTCCGACTGGTCTCCTCGATGACGGAGGCCGACGCAGCGCTCGACGAGATCGCGGCCACCTCGGCTAAATCCCTCCCAATGGTGGTGACGGTCATACCAGCGGGCAGCGAGCACCTCTCGCAGTTCAACGACGACTTCCCGGAGTCCCTCGAAGTCGGAATCGGCCACCCAGACCGAGGATTCGTGCGTTGGATGGGCGACGGCGGCGGGTACGGATACGAGCCAGACCTCGGCCTCGGCCAGACGGACTTCGCTTCGACTACGGCGGCCAACCGGCCTTCCCCGAGCCGGACGAACTGAGGGTCACCCCTGCCGAGGTCTTGCAGGCCGTATTTAACTTCATCGCCACGGGCCGGCGGCCGACTTGCCTGTCCTGGTTCCCCATCGAGTAGAGACGTCAGACACTGCCCGCCGAGGACCGTGCGTCGTCTCATCCGGCACCGACGGACTGAGCGCATCGCCGAGAACGAACACAACCACCCGTGACGTAGAAGCCCTCAGAGGGTTTAGCACACCGCGTTTCTCGACGCGGTCGACTGGTCACAACTCCGGGGGCCCACCGGGTAGGAAGCCTCTCACCTCCCGCCTGCTTGATTGCACTTGGTGACCACTTGCCGTCTCGCCATCCGCTCGCGGTGCCGAAGAAACTCCACCCACAAGCGCAAACGGTCATCGGATTCCTGTGGGACAAGTGAAGCAGCAGCAGTCAGGACACCATGAACTACCGCCGCCACGAGGAGCGCAACAAACCGCGCGCTCTCCTCCGACACAAGCACATAAACCAAGCCGCCGCTGGCAGTCACGCCGCCCACCAGGTTTGCCCACAGCGCCGCAGGTCCCCGGCGCATCGATGATCTAGCTCTGCCTGGCACCTCGCTGCCCCTTCGGGTTCCGCTCGTCACAGTCGTTCCTTCCCGCACTCGCCCCGCACTCGGAAGAGTGACACTTGCTCTCCTTGAGAGCAAGTGTTATGCTCCGTTTGCTCCTGAGCGGAGCAGACTTGTTCCGGGAGCACACAGATGGCGAAAGATGAGGATGTAGCCAAAAAGACCGGCGACATCGTGCGGCGACTGCGACGGGAGCAGAGATGGACAGCTCAACACCTCTCTGATGAATGCGTCCGAGCAGGCGCACCATCATTGAGCCGGAGCACGATAGCGAAGATCGAGTCCGGCGTCCGCAAGTCAGTCACATCCGAAGAACTCGTGGCGCTCGCACGGGCGCTTCGAGTGCCACTAGAGCAGTTGATCGAATCGGGCGATGGCGAGCCGTCAATAGTTCGACCCGGCGCCCGAGGACCAGGAGAAGATCAGGGAATAATTCTCGTATCGATTGGCTCACCGTCTATCAAGGAAAGCGTCAAGGCATCCCTACCCGAGCTCTCTCTGGAGAATGCAATATTTCTTGCCGAATATTTACACGAGGACTACATAGCCATCGCCAATATCCGTCAGGTGGCACAACACCTACGCGACCAGGCAAGAGGTTGGGCGAACGATCCCAGGTTCGCCCGACTACACCTGTTCTATCGAGGCCCGGTTGCGTTAGGCCCCCTGCTAGGTGCAGTGCTGGCGTCAGGTCGCCCAATTTACGTATACCACCACGAAGGCGGAAGGTACGAATTAGCCTATCCAATCGATAGACAATTCCTGGTGTCCACCTCCACTCCAAGAAAGGGGACTTAAGGGGCCACACTGACAGGTTGGCTTGCAAAGGCCCACCGCTGCGTGAGCAACGGTTGCAAATCGGGTGAATTGCCGGAAAGTCCGGGGACGGATCATCGGCAGCCAAGGCCGACATTGAAGATCGACACGATTCTGAGTGGTCGGCAAGGTTCAGAGACTAGGGTCCGAGCGAAAGCAGTAATGACCCCACGAGCGCCCGACATCTCCCAGAGATGATGAGATAGTCCGTTCTACCGAAATAATCTGAGACATCCTTGAAACGGTAGAAGCCTGGGATAAAGAGCCCTGGCGATAACAACCAATTCGGCTAAAGTATACCTGTCAGCCGGGGCAAAACCGTAAAATCGCAACTGCACCAAAAGACATGGGTACGCACTCCGCAGAACACCCGGTGGTCCTCGTGTGTAGAGGGTCAGTGGTAGGCGGTGGCGAGGTGGGTGACGAAGGTGGACCAGGCAGCGGGGGCGAAGGTGAGCACCGGGCCGGTCTGGTCCTTGCTGTCGCGTACCAGCACCGCGCCGGGCAGGTTGTCGGCGACCTCGACACACGCGCCGCCGGCACCGTTGGACCTGGTCGACTTGCGGAAGCGCGGGGTGCCGGTCAGCTCCATGTCAGCGCCGCTTTCTCGATCATCTCGCGGGACTCCGCGATGGGCAGGGCGTGGCTGCGGACATCTTCCCACACCTGTTCGAGCCGACGCACCCGTTGCGGATCGTCGATGGGCTCGCCGCCGAAGTGGGTGTCCAGGTAGCCCACTCTCCGGTCGTGCACCGTGCCCAGCACGAACGGACCGTTGAGCCCGGCGTACGCCCCGGCGGTCGCCGGCACGACGTGCACCCGCACGTTGGGCCGGTCGCAGGCGGCGGCGAGCGCGGTCAACTGCTCCACCATCACGTCCGGCGAGCCGATCTGCCGGTGCAGCACCGACCGGTCGAGCACCGCGACGAAGTGCGCCGGACTCTCCGCCCGGGTGATGATCTCCTGCCGGGCCAGTCGGTTGGCCAGCGCCGTCTCGACATCGTCGACCGGGCCGACGTCGGTGAGCAACTGTCGGGCGTACGCCTCGGTCTGCAACAGCCCCGGCACGACGGAGAGTTCGAAGTAGCGCAGGATGCTCGCCTGCGCCTCGTTCTCGGCCCACGAGCGCAGGAACGGGGCGATCGACTGCCCGCGCGCCTGGGCCGCCAGCCGCTGGATCCGGTCGCCGGTCTCGAAGACGCCGTCGAGTGCCTTGGCGATCGCCGGCACCGGGATCAGCCGCCCCGCCTCGTAGCTGCCGATCGACGACCCGCTCACCCCGACCAGCGCGCCGAGCTGCTCCTGCGACAGCCCTCGCGCGGTCCGCTCCTTGCGGATGGCTTCCTGCAAGTCGATCATTATCGGCCCCCTTATCAGATTCGTAGGAACTCTCCGAGAACCCTCCGACTCCCACATCTTCCATCGCGTGGGGTGGATAGTCCAGGGTGGAGGGGTAGGAAGTTGAGAGAGCAAGATCCACGGAGGACCGAGCTCCCGGGGCGCGTGCGAGAAACCATTTCACGGCCACGTCCGTCAACACCGGAACAGCCAGGAACCCCCGTGCCATGGCCGCTCCGATGCTGGTCCGTGGCCACGACGCGGCCGACACCGCGTTCCCGCAAGTAACACCGAAATGGAGTACGCACGCGCCCCGGGCCCACTCACCTGATTGGTGCTCCGTGAATCGAAGACTGCCCTGGTTGCCGTACTGCCGAGGAAGGCTGCGGTGATTGGGGCGGGGTGGCCCTGCCGGATCGGCAAGCGGCAGGGCCACCCCTTCCACAAACCCGACATGCAAGGGGAGGAAACGTGATGCGAGAACTGTGGCGACGGTGGCGGATGCGACGGCAACGGCGTCGGATGGTGTCCCTGCCACCGCGCGACTGGCCGAGCGGCAGCGGCGTGTACCGCGTACCCGAACACGGGCGCAACCAGCGACCGACCGCGTACCGACCGATCCGGCCGTGGCAGGTCCGCAGCCAGCACTTCCCCGCCGCCAGCCGGCGCGCCCACGGGCGCGGCCTCGACCCGGGCGAAGTCGCCGCGTTCCTCGAACGCGTCGCCCACGACCTCGGCATCCTCTACGCCGAGCTCGACCGCACGTACGAACAGAACGACCGGATCAAGGACGCCCTGCGCCGCTGGCAGAGCAACCACACCGCGACCGCCACCCCGTCCGGCTACCGCTGACCGACAAAGACGTCGTCGGCGCGAATAACCATCTTCGTCTGTGGACACCACTACCATCGGTCCGATGACCGACGACTTCTACTGCGAACAGGCACTCAGCGGCAAGACCCCGATCCAGGTCGTGGCCGAGACCGCCCACGTGCTCGCCTTCCATCACACCCGGCCCTTCTGGCCCGTCCATATCGTCGTCGTTCCGAAACGCCATGTTCCGTCGCTGGTGGACCTGGGCGACGCCGATGTCGCCGAGGTTCATCAAGTCCTGGCCGTCGTCCGCGATATCGCGGCACAGGTCACCGCCGAACACGGCGCAGCCCGCGTCCTGACCAACCTCGGTGAGTACCAGGACTCCAAACATCTGCACTTCCACGTCAACAGCGGCGAGCCGTTGCGTCACGACTGATGAACACCACCGCCAGCGCAATCATTGCTGACCCGCGTTGCAAACCTGCCTGATCGCCGAGCAGCCGGCGGGGCGACTCGCAGCCTGTCGGCGTCCTCGGTGTCCGCGCTGGCGGCTGCGGAGACGACCGGGTCCCGCCTTCGACCGAGTTCGCCGGCTCGATCAACATCGACTTCCGGCGCCGCACCTGCATGCTGGAAGCGCCGGCCGACGACGAACGGGGGATGGTCGTGGGGATCAGCACCGAGGCCGGTAGAGGTGTATATACTCGGGAGCATCTAGTATTCACAAGGAGGTAGACGTTGAAGACGGTGATCGACCTGGACGAGGAGTTGCTCGACCGCGCCCGTCGTGAACTCGGGACCAGCACCAAGAAGGAGACGATCCACGAGGCGCTGCGTCTGGTCGCCGAACGCGGGGCCCGACTGGCTGCGATCCAGGAGCTCATGTCCATCGACCGGGACTGGGACGGCATCGTCGATGACGACAAGACGCCCGCCAGCGGCCGAGACGCGGCGTGAACATCCCCCGAGGGCTGTACCTGATCGATACCTCGGCCTGGGCCCGGATGTCCGCACCGGCAGTGAACAAGCGGCTCGTCATGATCCTGCAGGAAGGGGCAGCAGCGACCTGTCTCCCGCTGGACCTCGAAGACGGTCGCAGCGCTCGCAACTTCCGGGACGCGATGGCAATCCGCGCCCGCCGGGCCGAAATCATGACTGATCTGCCGATCAACTCGGCAGTCGCCACTCGGGCCCGGGACATCCAGGTAGCGCTGACCAGACGCGGGTACCACCGGGCGGCCAGCCCGGTCGATCTGATCGCCGCCGCAGCAGCGGCTGAGCACGGCGCGACAGTCCTGCACTACGACCGTGACTTCGACCTGATCACCGAGGCTGGCGGACCGCGCAGTGAGTGGATCGCGCCCGCCGGGACACTTCGGTAGTTACACCGGCTCGCGCCGCGTCAGCGGGTCGCGGGGTTGGCGGCGAGCATGGCGCAGAACAGGGCTCCCTGCTCGATCGCGTCGTCCAGGGCGACATGCTCATGCTCGTGCTCGCCGAACCACTCGCGGGGCATGGTCCGCTTCGACGTCGTCCGGTAGCCGGTGCCCATCAGCGCCATGGCGTACGTCTTGATGTCCAGCGCCGAGTGGGAGAACGGGCTCGATCCGGTGAAGCGGATCAGGTACCAGTAGACGAACATGAAGTCGTACGCCGCCGGGTAACCGATGAACACCGGCCGCCCCGGCAGCTGGGCGAGCCACTCGGTGTAGCGGGCCATCGCTACCGCCGGCTCCTCCTGGTCGGCCCGGCACGCCGCCCACGCTTCCGGCTGCGTCTCCCACCACGCCATGGTCTGCGGGGCGCCGGTCGCCCCGGGCAGCGTGACCAGGTTGGCGCTGAATGTGCCGACCAGCTCCTTGCCTGCCGTGTACGCCGCCGAGGCGAAGCTCAACATCGAGTGTGGGCCGGGGATTGGCCCGTCCGCCTCGACGTCCGTGCTGACGTAGATCTCCGCTTGTGCCACCCCCGCACCGTACGGCACCTCCCATGCCGGGAAGCCCTCCGCCCATGATCGCGACGATCTTGCGCTTATCGCTGAATAGAACGGACAAATTCTCGCGATAAGCGCAAGATCGTCGCGATCATGGAGGTGGGGTTGGTCGGGTCAGCTGACGGTGAAGGTGGCCGAGGCTCGGCCGGCGGCGTCCGGTACGGCTTCCAGGTAGAGCAGGCCGTCGCGGTGCCGCACGTACTGGCCGGGGAAGTTGACCGACTCCAGCGACAGTTTGCCGGCGTCGGCCAGCCCGCTGCGGGCCATGAACGTGGCGTCCTGCCGGAACAGGTTGGACCCGTCGTTGGCCTCCACCCAGATCTGGTGGTTGCGGTGCCGCAGGTAGTAGCCGGGGAAGTTGGTCGATTCCAGCGAGACGCCGGCCGAGTTGGCCAGGCCCGGGACGACCCGGAACTGCGAGTCGGCCAGGTTGGCGACATTCGCCTCCAGGCGGACCCGGTACTCCCAGTGCCGCAGGTAGCGGTCCGGCTGGTCGTGGGCGGCAAGCCGGACCGGGGTGCGGCCGTCCGGCACCGGTACGCCGAAGTTCGGTGTGCCGTCGGCGTTCCAGTAGATCTTCTGCACCCGGGTACGCCGGTTGGGGTCGCTCAGCGGGTCGTAGCCGTTGCCGAGGTAGCGCTCGTAGTTGCGGGAGTGGTAGACGATCACGTCACTGCCGTCCTCGGCGACGGTGAACGAGTTGTGCCCCGGCCCCCACTGGCCGGTACGGCTGTTGCTGGCCAGCACCGGGTTGGGACTCTTGGTCCACGATGACGCGTTCAGCAGGTTGCTGCCGGCCGGGGCGGTGAGCAGCCCGACGGCGTAGTTGGCGTCGGTGGCGCTGGCCGAGTAGGTCATGAAGACCCGGCTGTTGCGGATGATCACCGCTGGGCCTTCGTTGACCCGGTAGCCGCGGGTCTCCCAGGCGTACGTCGGGGTGCTGATCATGACCGGGGTGCCGGTGTACGTCCAGGGGTTGACCATGCGGGCCAGGTAGATGTTGGAGTTGCTGCCGGCGTACTCGGCCCAGGCGAGGTAACGCACTCCGTTGTGGACGAAGGTGGTGGCGTCGAGGGAGAAGCTGCTGCGTGGCGGCTGGATCTGGCCGCGTTCGATCCACGGCCCGTCGAGCGGGTTGGCGGCGGAGGATTCCAGCACGTACGGGCGGATGGCCCAGATGTCCTCGGCCCGGCCGGCGGCGAAGTGGATGTACCACTTGCCGTCGATGAAGTGCAGCTCGGGTGCCCAGATGTGTGCGCCCATCTCGCCGGTGGCGTGCTTGCGCCAGATGACCCGTTCGGTGGCGGTGGCCAGGCCCTGCAGGGTGGTGGCGCGGCGCATGACGATGCGGTCGTACTCGGGGACGGTGGCGATGAAGTAGTAGTAGCCGTCGGTGTGCCGGTGGACGTGCGGGTCGGCGCGCTGTTCGGCGATCGGGTTGGTGAACTGCGCCGTGGCGGAGAGGTTCGACGCCGTGACCGCGTCCGCCGACGCCGTCACAGTGTCCGCCGACGCCGTCACGGTGTCCGCTGGTGTGGCGGGTGTGGCGGATTCCGCGCCGGCCGGGGTCGTCGCGAGGGTCGTCGCCACGGTGGCCAGGATGACGGCTGTCGCCAGCCGCCTCGTCACCGGTCTCGTTCGCTGCATCGAGGGTGCCTTTCGACGGACGGGCCGGGTCGCGCCGCCCACACGCGACGCCGCACCGGGTTCCACCGCATGTTTGCGTTAACATCGACCAGGGTCAAGGGTTGTCCGACATCTTTTCGACACCTGCGTGAAACGAGGCGGGCCGGCCGGGGCGCTCCGCCCCGGCCGGCCCGCCGCCCGCCGTCGAACTACTTCGTGCCGTCGGTCAGGCTCACCAACGCCTGCGCGGTCCGGAAGTACGGGTTACGGCCGAGGTCGCCCACGGTGACCACGCCGAACGCGTCCTTGAGCAGCTTGGCATCACTGTCGCTGACGCCCTTCAGGGCGGCGACCGGAGCGTCGACGATCTCGGCCAGGGACTTGTCCTGGTAGGCCTTGTCGACCAGGGTCGTGAGGTCAGCGGTGACCGGCATCGGGTGTCTTCTCCTTCTGTTCGGGGTCGTGGCACGGCCCGGTCGGGCCGGCCAGGTCGTGGGCTGTCGGGCGATCGCCCGGCAGCACGCGCGGCGGCTACTCCTCGTCGAGCTCTTCCTCGTCGCCCTCGGCCACCGCGCTGTCGTCGTCGCCGAACGCGTCGAACGCCTGCTCGGCGAGCATCCCGGCGCCGAAGCCCAGCGCGGCGCCGCCGACCGCACCGGCGATCACGCCGCCCATCCCCGGGCCGCGACCCTCGTGCTCCTGGTGATGGCCGTGCCCGTACGGACCCGGAGCGCCGTAGCCGGCAGGAGCGCCGTAGCCCGGCGCGGGGTAGCCGCCGCCGAGCAGCGCCTGCCGCTGGTCGAGTGCCTGGCGGATCCAACCGTCGACGTGGCTGGTCCAGTCGAGTCGGTCGGCGTCGTCGTGCGCGACGCGGTAGTGGCCGTACGAGTCGTGGCCGGGGGTGAACAACCCGGCCTGCTTGTCGAACTCGAGCACCACGGTGACGCCGTACGGATCGGCCAGGAAGGTCAGCTCGGCCTGCCGCACGCCGGGGTACTGCGGCGGGGCGACGTACTCGATCTCCTGGTAGAACGGCAGCGTCTGGGCAAGCCCGGCCAGCTGCCCGTACTCCAGGTCGGCACCGACGAACTGGAAGCCGAGGGTGCCGAACGCCTCCAGGATCCGCTCCTGCACCGGCAGTGGGTGCACCGCGACCGGGTCGAGGTCGCCGGGGTCGGCCGCGCCGCGTGCGGAGACCGAGGTACGCAGGCCCAGGGTCATCCCGGCCAGCGGCTGGCCGTAGAAGTGGGTGATCGGGGTCTCCCAGGGCAGTTCGACCTGGAACGGCAGGCTCAGCTGCTGGTCGGCGGCCAACCGAAGCGCTCCGGCGACGTACACCTGATGGAACTCGACGCCGGCGGTCTCCTCCTGCTCGCCGCCCTCGATCTCGACCCGGGTGACCAGGCCGACCGTGACCTGCTCGATCTCGGTGTCGAAGTTGCCGCCAGCGAGGTCGACCTGGCCGGCCAGCGTCAGGCCGGGCCGGGTGTTCGGGTTGGACAGTACGGCGTCGACGCTCGGCCCGCCGACTCCGAAGGCTCCGAGCATCCGTTTGAAGACCACCTGACGTTCTCCCTGAGGTCGCAGCTGCGATGAAGTCGGAGGGTAGAGAATTCCCTTGTCCCACAAGACGAACACGATCGTCTATTAAGGAATTGGGACGCCGACATCGTAACCACCCAGGCTGGGAGGAACCTGAACGGCAGGTATCAACTACGAAAAGTTATATTGCGAATACTCTTCGGAGTAATTCCCAGTCAACTCCCAGGTTGGCCCTCGTTCGTACCGTCTAGGCTGAGCGACATGTCCGACGACAGTGACCCACACAGTCCCCGCCGCCCCGTCGACCCGGAAGGCTCGGCGAGGCGGTGATGGAATGGATACTGCTGGGTGTCGCGGTGCTGCTGATCGCCGCCAACGCCCTCTTCGTGGCCGCTGAGTTCGCGTTCGTCACGGTCGACCGGGCAACCGTGGAGCGGCAGGCCGCCGCCGGTGACCGGCGCTCCGCCAGCCTGCTACGCGGCCTGCGAACCCTGTCGACCCAACTCTCCGGGGCGCAGCTCGGCATCACCGTGACCAGCCTGGTCGTCGGCTTCCTGGCCGAGCCGTCACTGGCCACCGTGCTGCGCGGCCCGCTCGGGCTGACCGGCCTGCCCGACGCCGCCACCACCGCGATCTCGCTGACCCTGGCGCTGATCCTGGCCACCTGCTTCCAGATGATCTTCGGCGAGCTGGTGCCGAAGAACTGGGCCATCGCCGAACCGCTGCGGGTCGGTCGGGTCGTCGCCGGAGCCCAGCGCGGCTTCACCACCGCCGCCGGGCCGCTGATCCGCTTCCTCAACGGTACGGCGAACCGGATCCTGCGCGCGTTCGGCATCGAACCCACCGAGGAGCTGGCTTCCGCCCGTACCCCTCAGGAGCTGGCGTCACTGGTCAGCCGCTCCGGCGCGGAAGGCACCCTGGACGCGGAGACCGCCGAGCTGGTCTCCCGGTCGATCGACTTCGGCGAGCGGACCGCCGCCGACGTGATGACCCCGAGACCGCGGGTACGGTTCGTCGCCGCCGACGCGCCCGTCGCCGAGGTGCTGCGACTGGCCGCCGCGACCGGCCACGCCCGGTTCCCGGTCACCGGGGACGGGGTCGACGAGGTGCTCGGCGCGGTGCACTTCAAACATGCGCTCGCCGTACCGGCCGGCGAACGCGACGGCCGACCGGTCCGCTCGGTCATGGTCGAGCTGCCCGAGGTGCCGGAGACCGCCGAGCTCGATCCGCTGCTCGCCACGCTGCGCGGCCGCGGGCTGCAGATGGCGGTGGTGGTCGACGAGTACGGTGGCACCGCCGGCATCGTCACCCTGGAGGACCTCGTCGAGGAGATCGTCGGCGAGATCGCCGACGAACAGGACCGCCCGACCGGCCGGCATCTGCAGGCCGCCGACGGCTCGTGGCAGCTCTCCGGGCTGCTGCGGCCCGACGAGGCGGCCCGGCTGACCGGGCTCGACCTGCCGGAGGGCCGGATCTCCGACACCCTCGGTGGTGTGATCATCGAGGAACTCGGCCGGCTCCCCCGGGTCGGTGACACCGTCATGGTGGTCGCCGACGACCGGGAGCACCCGGACAGCGACGGACTGCCGACGGCCGTACCGGTGGATCTGACCGTGACCAGGGTCGACGGCCGCCGGGTCGACCGGCTGCTGCTGCTACGCCGCGCGAACGGACACTCCGCCGGCCACTCGAACGGAAACGGATCATGAGCGACGGCGTAGCGATCCTCGTCGGCGTACTGCTGCTCGCCGGCAACGCCTTCTTCGTCGGCGCCGAGTTCGCGTTGATCTCCGCCCGCCGGACGCAGATCGAACCACGGGCCGCGGCCGGCTCCCGGCTGGCCCGGGTCACCCTGCGGGCGATGGAGAACGTGTCGTTGATGATGGCTGGCGCCCAGCTCGGCATCACCGTCTGTTCCCTCGGGCTCGGTGCCATCGGCGAGCCGGCGGTGGCGCACCTGATGGAGCCGGGGTTCGCCGCGCTCGGGGTGCCGGAGGCGCTGGTGCATCCGATCGCGTTCGCCATCGCGTTGGCGATCGTGGTCTTCCTGCACATGGTGATCGGCGAGATGGTGCCGAAGAACATCGCCCTCGCCGGCCCGGAGCGCTCCGCCCTGGTCCTGGGCCCGGTGCTGTACGGCGTCGTCACCGTGTTGCGGCCGCTGATCTGGCTGCTCAACCAGGTCGCGAACATCGTGCTGCGGCTGCTGCGGGTGCAGCCCAAGGACGAGGTGACCTCCGCGTTCACCCGGGAGGAGGTCTCCGGGTTCATCGCCCAGTCCCGCCGTGAGGGCCTGATCGACGAGCACGAGCACCGACTGCTGACCGGGGCACTGGCGTTCAGCGACCAGCCGACGGCGCGAGTGGCGATCCCGCTGGAGTCTCTGGTCACGGTGGCGGCCGCCAGCACCCCGGTCGAGCTGGAGCAGCGGTGTGCCGACACGGGCTACTCCCGGTTCCCCGTCCTGGACGGCAACGCGGAGGTGACCGGGTACCTGCACGTCAAGGACGTCCTCGGGGCGCCGGCAGCCGACCGGGACCAACCGGTCGACGCCCACCTGATCCGGCCGCTGGTCACTGTCCGGGGCACCCAGCCGATGCGGGACACCCTCACCGTCATGCAGCAGCAGGGCGCACACCTGGCCCGGGTGGTGGATGCCGACGGCCGGTTGACCGGGCTGGCCGCGCTGGAGGACGTCATCGAGGAGCTGGTCGGCGAGGTCCGCGACGCCGCGCAGGCCGCCAGCCGCTGACGGCCGCTGGCTGGCTCTGGACGCACTGTCGCCAAGCACCGGTATTCCTGTGAGGAATAATTATTCCTCACAGGAATACCGTCGAACGCGGATACCTTTCAGGCCGGCCGGGCGGCGCGTCACTCAGGGTCGGTGGTCGGCCCGCCCGCAGGCAACGGCCCGCTGGTCGGCTGGCCGAGCGACTGGCGGGCGAGCAGGGTCGCGCCGGCCACCGCCGCCGGCATGATCAGCACCGCGCCGAACGGGATCAGGCAGCAGCAGAAGACCGCCGCCCCGAACCCGATCGCCCTGGGCCGGTTGCCCCGCAGCGCGGCCCGCCGGTCCGGCAGCCGCAGGCCACGGCGGTAGAAGGCGGAGCCGACCAGCTCCAGAGCGAGCCGCCAGCCGCCGAAGAGGGCAGCCAGCACCGGCACCACGGTCTGCCCGACGATCGGGATGAACCCGAGGACGAACAGTGGGACACCGATGATGATGCCGAACGCGATCAGCCGGGACGAGTCGAGCAGGCTGTGCCACAGCGACCGCCACCACGGCACGTCGACCGCGTTCGGCACGCCGCCGTGGTGCTCCTCCACCCACTCGGAGATCTTCTCGTAGAACGGATCCCCGATCAGCAGGGTGACGGCGGTGAAGGTGAGCACCCCGACCAGGCCACCGAGGGCCAGCAGGGCGATGGCGACGGTGCCGCGTACGGCGTCCTGCAGGCCCGTCGACCAGCTGTCGGCGAACGGGGTGAGCCAGTCGGCGAGGTCGACGACGATGCTGACCCAGCCGATGAAGGCGGCCACGAAGAGCACCCCGGAGATGACCGCCGGGATCAGCCCGAGCAGCACCATCTTCGGGTTGCGGGCGTAGGTGCCGAATCCGCGCAGGAACAGCCGCACGCCGTCGATGAACGAGCGGACCATGCCGCCTTGTCCTGCCACGAGGCGAGAGCCTAGTACCTGAGGACCAGTCCGGCGTGATTCGATGAGTGTCGAACTTGACTGTCGTCGAATCAGCCGGCATCGTAGGACTGGTTCGACAACCATCAAGACAACACGTCAGCCCGCCACGGAGGGGTCCATGAACAACGAGGAGTTGCCGGTCGTCGTCATCGGCGCCGGGCCGGTCGGCCTGGCCGCCGCCGCCCACCTGCACGAACGCCAACTGCCGTTGCTGGTCCTCGAAGCCGGCAGCCGGGCCGGCGCGGCGGTCGACCAGTGGGGCCACGTCCGACTCTTCTCCCCGTGGCGCTACGACATCGACGCCGCCGCCCGCCGGCTGCTCGACGCCGCCGGCTGGGCCGCCCCGGACCCCGACCACCTGCCGACCGGCACCGAACTCGTCGGCGACTACCTCGAACCGCTGGCCAAGCTGCCCGCACTGGCCGAGCGCATCCGGTACGGCGCGCGGGTGGTCGCGCTGGGCCGCGCCGGCGTCGACCGGGTCCGCACCGCCGGCCGGCAGCAGGCACCGTTCGTGGTCCGGCTCGCCGACGGTACGGAGATCCGCGCCAGCGCCGTCATCGACGCCAGCGGCACCTGGGGTACGCCCAACGTGCTCGGCGCCAACGGGCTGCCCGCCCACGGCGAGCAGCAGGCCGCCCACCTGATCAGCGGCGCACTGCCGGACGTGCTCGGCGCCGACCGGGCCACGTACGCCGGCCGCCACACCGTCGTCGTCGGATCCGGCCACTCCGCCGCCAACACCCTGCTGGCCCTCGCCGAACTCGCCGACCAGGAGCCCGGCACCCGGATCACCTGGGCCACCCGGGGTGCCAGCATCGACCGGGCCCTCGGCGGCGGGGACGCCGACGCGCTGCCCGGCCGTGGTGAGCTCGGCACCGGGCTGCGACTGCTGGTCGACTCCGGTCGGGTCGAGCTGGTCACCGGCTTCGCCGTACACAGTGTCCGGACCTTGCCGGACGACGGCGGCGTCGAGCTGGTCGCCACCGACGGACGGACGTCGACCGCCGACCGGGTCGTCAGCGCCACCGGCTTCCGCCCCGATCACCGGATCGCCGACGAGCTGCGCCTCGACCTGGACCCGGCACTCGGCTGCACCCGGATGCTGGCCCCGCTGATCGACCCGAACGAGCACTCCTGCGGCACCGTCCGCCCGCACGGGGTGGACGAGCTCAGCCAGCCGGAGCCGGGCTACTACCTGGTCGGGATGAAGAGCTACGGGCGCGCGCCGACGTTCCTGCTGGCCACCGGCTACGAACAGGTCCGGTCGATCGCGGCGGCGCTGGCCGGCGACTGGGCCGCCGCCCGCGACGTCCAGCTCGACCTGCCGGAGACCGGGGTCTGCTCGGTGACGCAGGCCTACCCGGTGTCGCCGGCTGACGCCGAAGCCGACGCTGGGCAGGGCGCGGCCGGTTCCGGTGGTTGCTGCGGTTGACCACCGTCGGGCCTGGTGGATCGTGGCGGCGCTGGCGGTCACCCAGACCGTCGGCTACGGCGCGCTGTACTACTCGTTCCCGGTCTTCCTGCCGGCAGTCGCCGCCGACCTGGCGGTGAGCCCGACCCAGGCGACCGGCGCCTTCACCGCGTCGGTGCTGGCCGGCGCGGCGCTCGCGGTGCCGGTCGGGCGCTGGCTCGACCGGTACGGTGGCCGCGCCTCGATGACCGTCGGCTCGATCGCCGGCACCCTGGCACTGGTCGGCTTCTCCCGGATCGACACGCTGGCCGAACTCTATCTGATGTGGACGGCGATCGGGGCGGTCGGCGCGCTGGTGCTCTACGAGTCGGCGTTCGCCGTGGTGGTCAGCTGGTTCGACGCCGCCCGCCGACCCACCGCGCTCCTGGCGGTGACCCTGGTCGCCGGTTTCGCCAGCACGATCTTCCTGCCGCTGACCGGGCTGCTCGTCGACCGGTACGGCTGGCGGGTCACCGCTCTGGTCCTGGCCGCCGTACACGGCTGTCTCACCGTACCGCTGCATGCGGTGGTGATCCGCCGACCACCGGGACGGGCGGTCGCACCTCGCAGGTCCGGGCGTGGCCGGCGTGGCCCGCGCGCCGACCGCCGGTCGGATCCCGGCCGGGCCGCGCTCGGGCGCGCTGTGCGTGACCACCGGTTCTGGCTGCTGGCCACCGCCTTCGTGGCGCACGCCGCCGGGCTGGTCACCGTCACCATCCACCTGGTGAGCTTCCTGCAGTACGCCGGACACGACGCCACGTTCGCGGCGACGGTCGTCGGCGGGCTCGGCGTGCTGTCGGTCGCCGGGCGGATCATCATGACGGTGCTGCAGCGGTGGCAGACCCCGACGCTGGTCATCGCCGGAGTGTTCGGGGTGCAGGCGGTGGCCGCCGGGGCGCTGCCGGCGGTGGCCGGCGGGACCGTCGGTGCGGTCGCCGGGATCGTCTGCTTCGGCCTCGGATTCGGGGTGGCCACGCTCGCCCGACCGACGCTGCTCAGCCAACTCTTCGGCGCCTCCGGTTTCGCGACCATCTCGGCGGTGCTGGTCGTGCCGGTGACACTGGTGACCGCGCTCGCCCCGCTCGGCGCGGCGGTACTGCAGCAGGTCACCGGCAGTTGGACGGTGGTGTGGGCCGCCGTCGCGGGGTGCTGCGTGGTCGCCGCGACGGCGGTGGCCGCCGTCGGCCGGAAGTCACCGGACCCGGCTACGGGGCGTTCAGGAAGTCGCTGACCCGCTGCCTCAGGTCGGTCCGGTGGTTCCAGAGCACACCGGGGCGGTCGTAGACGTGCAGGGTCGCCTCCGGCAGCGCAGCGACGTACCGCTCGGCGATCTCGACCGGGTGCAGGTCGTCGCCGACGCAGCCGATCACCAGGACCCGGGCGGTGACCGCTGCCAGCGCGGCCGGGTCGGGCACCGGCACCGCCGTGGCCAGATCCACCAGCTCGGTGGCGAGGCCGTCGCGCAGCAACTGGTCGATCCGGGTACGCAGGTACGCCCAGGCGCCCGGGGTGTTACGCACCTGCACCGGCGTCTCGGCGGCGATCACCTCGGCGACTCCGGACACGTCACCGTCGTTGACGGCGGTGACCAGTTCGGCGAACCGGTGCCGGGCCGCGACCGGCCGGGCGGTGTCCAGCACGGCCGGCAGGAACAGCACGACCCGGTCGAACCGTTGCGGGCTGTCGACGAGCAGCCGGGCCAGCGCACCTGCGCCGAGGCTCATCCCGACGGCCCGGCTGGCGCCAGACAGGTCCGCCACCGCCCGCAGGTCGCGGGCCAGGTCCGGGTAGTCCCACGGGCCGGTCGGCGCGGCCGACCGGCCGTGCCCCCGGAACTGGAAGAAGACCTTGCGGCCGGCCACCCCGCTGCCCAGCGGTCGGGTGGTGGCGATGCCGTGCGCGAGGCCGTGCGCGAACACGGTCGTCGGCTCGCCGGCCCCGGTGATCAGCTGTTCCAGCGCCACGCCGTGCGCGGTGGCGACGATGTCGGTCTCCGGCTCCGGCAGCGCCGGTCGGCCGGTGCGGGGGCCGGACGGTCCAGGTCCGTACGTGCGCGGGCCGCCGTCAGGTGGCGGCGGCCAACGGAAATCTCTCACCAGGACCCTCTGCCGTCGGAGATGTCCCGCAGCCCGACCCGTACGTCGAGCAGGTAGACCAGTCCGGCGGCGATCCCGATCAGCCCGAAGAGGCTGACCTGGAACAGCAGGGTGAGCAGCAGGCAGATGCCGAGAATGGCCAGCCACGCACCCTTGGGCAGGGTGCCGATCGCCGGGAACGCCTCGCCCTTCTGCGTGACGCAGTGCACCAGGGCGACACCCTGGACCACCAGTGCGAACACGAACAGCGCCAGGTCGAGGATGTACCGAACGTCGGCATAGAACAGCGGCGCGGCAGAGTCCATGAGCAAAGCTTATGCCGCGCGCCCCGGACGCGTGCCACCTGTGTCCGGGGCGCGGACGAACTCGAACTACTTGGTCGAGGGCCGGGTCCGCTTGGTCGGCTTCGACCCGTTGATCTTCGCCGGGGCCTCGGCCGCCGCCGTCGGCGGCGTGGTCTCGGTGGCGGTCGGCGCGGTGGCCTGCGGGGCCTCGGTGGCTGTCGCGACCGTCGCCGGGGTCGGCTCCGGTTGGCTCTGCGTGGTCGCGGTCACCTGGGCCGGGGCCTCGGTGGCTTCCATGTCGGCGGTGACGGTGTCGGCGGCCCGCACGACACCGGTGCCGACGACCCGCTCGCCGTGGGCGACCAGGGTGCCGTAGATCGCCATCGCCCGCTGGCTCGCGGCCTGCGCACCGGCGAGAACGGCGTCCCGGTTGCGCAGCGCCAGCGCCCGCAGCCGGTCCAGGTCGGCGCCGTTGTTGGCCCGCTCACGCAGCTCGGCGGTGCTCTGCACAGCCTTGGTCCGCAGGTCGGCGGTGCTCTGCGCGGCCTTGGTCCGCAGGTCGGCGGTGGTGACGGTGGCCTTGCCGGTCAGCTCGGTGACGGCCGTCGGCAACTTACGCAGCTGCTGGTACGCCAGGTCACCGGCGCCGGCGACGGCGTACAGCGGGGCGGGGATCCGTTTGGTCTTCGGCTGGCTCATGACTGCTCCTCCTTGGCTGCGGCGGCGGCCTGGTCGGTGGTCCCGGCGCGGGGCGTACGGCGCCGGGCGGTGGTCTTCTTCGGCGGATCCGCTGGCGGGGCCGCGGTGGGCGGGGCGGGCGCGGCACCGGCTTCGGTGACGGCCACGGACCGCAGCGCCTGGTCCTCGGCCTCGTCGGCGGCGGCGCTCGGCGCCGTGGTGTCGGTGTGCGTCTCGGCGTGCCGGGCGTTCTCCCGGCGGAAGGTCTCGTAGATCTGGCTCAGCGACTGCTTCTGCGCCATCGACAGGTCCGGGTCGGCCGCGATCGCGGCGAGCACTCCCTGGCCGTGGTTGTCGTCGAGCAGCCCGGCCCGCAGGTACATCACCGGGGTGGAGACCCGCAGCGCGCTGGCGAGCTGCTGCAGCACCTCGGCGCTGGGTTTACGCAGGCCACGCTCGACCTGGCTGAGGTACGGGTTGCTCACGCCGGCCTGCTCGGCGAGTTGGCGCAGCGAGATGCGGGCGTTGTGCCGCAGGTCGCGGATGAAGCCCCCGATGTCGCGAGGCAGGTCCTTGGGTGTGGCCATGACTCGACGGTAGCCCGAGGTGCTTGCTTCTGCTAGCGAATGCTTGCGAAAGTTAGCGGAGTCACCCGGCAGAGCACCCGCGACCCGGCTGAGCACCCGCAACGCGGTCACCCGAAACCCGGTCGCCCGCCCCCGACCGCCGGCGCTAGGCTCCCCGGACGATGGCATCGACCCGAGTAGGCGACGCGACGATCCACTACGACGAGATCGGCGACGGGCCACCCGTACTGCTGATCCATGCTGGCATCGCCGACCGCCGCATGTGGCAGGCGCAGCTCGCCGCGCTGTCCGGCCAGGCCCGGCTGATCGCCATGGACCTGCGCGGGTACGGCGAATCCGACCTGCCGTCGGCGGCGTTCGCCCACCACGACGACGTGATCGGGCTGCTCGACGCGCTCGGCGTCGCCCGCGCCACCCTGGTCGGCTGCTCGTTCGGCGGCGCGGTGGCCCTCGACGCCACGCTCGCCCACCCGGACCGGGTGACCGGGCTCGCCCTGTTCGGCTCCGCGCTCGGCGGCCACGACTGGTCCGACGCCACCGAAACGCTCTGGGACGACCTCGTCGGGCAGGTCGACCCCGAGGACCTGGACGCGATGGCCGACGCCGAGGTGCGGTTCTGGGTCGTCGGCCCGCACCGCCAACCGGCCGACGTCGACCCGACGCTGCTCAGCCTCGCCCGCGAAATGGACCGACGTGCCCTCGCCGCCGAAGCCGCACTCGGCGACGTCACCCAGCACGAACTCGACCCACCGGCGGCCCGGCGGCTCGGCGAGATCGGCGTACCGGTGCTCGTCGCCGCCGGCGCCCTCGACGTGCCGGACATCCGCACCCTGGCCGACCTGCTCGCCGCCGGCATCCCGCAGGCCCGGCGGCTGCCCGACGTGCCCGGCGCGGCGCACCTGCTGCCGCTGGAACGCCCGGCCGAGGTCAACGCCGCGCTGCACGACTTCCTCGCCGCCCTACCGCACTGAACCGCCCTGGGCGGTCAGACCGCGCTGAACCGCCCAGGGCGGTCAGACCGCGCTGACCCCCCCTGGGCGGTCAGGGCAGTGCCCGTACGGTGCCGACCGGCTGGCCGCCGCCGACCACCACCGCCCCGGCGAGCTGCACCAACGCCGGCTCGGCCGCGTCGTCGTCGCTGACCCCGAGCCGACGCAGCGCCGCCACCACCGGCGGTACCGCCGCCCGCATCGCCCCGTCGTCGACCTTCACCGCGACCGCGCCCACGTCCGGTACGGCGACCGCCAGCACACCCTCCGCGCCGACCTTGGCCAGCAGACCGGGCACCGCCCGCATCAACCGGGTGTCCGCCCGGCCGGTGCCGCCGACCAGTTCCGGGTACGCGCGCATCGCATCGGCCACGGTCCGCTCCACCGAGCCGGGCTGGCCGGACACCAACCGCAGGAACGCCCGCGCCACCGCCGTCAACGACACCGCGAGCACCGGCGCGCCGCAGCCGTCCACGCCGACGGCGGCCGCCGGCTCACCGGCCAGCTCCTGCACCGCGTCCCGGATCCGCTCCTGCAGCGGATGCTCCGGATGCCAGTACTCGTCCACCGGCCAGCCGGCCGCCCGGCAGGTCAACAGCATCCCGGCGTGCTTGCCGGAACAGTTCATCTGCAGCCGGCTCGGCCCGCCGCCGGCCCGCAGTACGGCGGCCGCCGCCGCCTCGCCCATCGGCAGGTCCGGCGGGCACCGCAACGCCGCCTCGGTCAACCCGACGCAGCGCAGCAGCGCCGCCACCCGGGCCAGGTGGAAGTCCTCGCCGCTGTGGCTGGCGCAGACCAGGGCCAGATCGGCCGGATCGGTCAGGCGCAGCCCGGCCCGCAACATGCCGACCGCCTGCAGCGGCTTGTTCGCCGACCGGGGAAAAACCGGCGACGTCACGTCACCGAACTGCTCCCGGCAGGCGCCGTCGGCTCCGAGGACGACCAGCGACCCCCGGTGCGTACTCTCCACGAAACCGGACCGGACCACCTCGACCAGTGGGACCCCACCGGCGTACCGGGCCGGGGCCGCCACCGCGCCGGGCCCGCTCACCGGGCGGCCAGGCCGAGCAGTTCCCGGGCCTGCGCCGGGGTGGCCGGCGGACGCTGCGCCACCTGGGCCAGGCTGACCGCGCGGGCCACCAGCTGCATGTTCGACTCGACCGGGCGGCCCTTGGCGTAGCTGAGGGTGTCCTCCATGCCGACCCGCAGATGCCCGCCGGCGGACAGCGCGGCGAACATCACCGGCAGGCTGGACCGGCCGATCCCGGTGGCCGAGAAGGTGGTGCCCGCCGGCAGGTCCCGGATCGCCTGGGTGCAGGCGACGAGCGCGGCCGTCGTGCCGGGCATGCCGCCGGGCACCCCCATCACCAGGTCGACGTGGACGTGACCGCCGGCCGGCAGCCCGTACCGGTCGAGTAGTCGCTGCAGCGCGGCCAGCTGCCCCAGGTCGAAGATCTCGTACTCCGGCACGATGCCCCGGTCCTGCATCCGGGTGTGCAGCTCGACGATGAACTCCCACCGGTTGCTGAACACGTCGTCGCCGAAGTTGACCGTGCCCATCGTGCAGGACGCCATCTCGGGGCCGGCGTCGAGCACGGCCAGCCGGTCGGCTTCCGGGTCGGTGACGGCCCCGCCGGTGGAGAGCTGGACGATCAGGTCGGTCCGCTCCCGCAGCGCCTCTACCGTGGCTCGCAACCGGCCCGGGTCCAACGTCGGGGCGGCGTCGTCGTCACGGACGTGGACGTGGATCACCGACGCGCCGATCGCGGCGCATTCGACCGCCGTACGCAGCAGTTCGTCGAGGGTGACCGGCAGCGCGGGCGCCTCGTGCCGGGCCGTTTCGGCACCGGTCGGCGCGACCGTGATCAACGTCGTTGTCGTCATGGCGCGATCTTCGCATGCCGGCTGCGTGGCCGGTCAGGGCTCGACTGTCGGGGCTTTCCCGTCAGTCTTCCTCGACGGCCGCCGCGAACTCGCCGACGCGCAGCGGGGCGTCGGCGGGCACGTTGCGTTTGAGTACCGCCAGCGCGATCATCCCGAGCTCGTGGTGGCGCACGGCGGTGCCGACGAACCCGACCGTACGGCCGTCCACGGTCAGCGGGGTGCCGGCGTCCGGCGGGATGTCACTGGCCACCCCGTCCAGGTGCAGCAGCGCCAGCCGGCGCGGCGGCCGGCCCAGGTTGTGCACCCGGGCCACCGTCTCCTGCCCCCGGTAGCAGCCTTTGTCCAGGTGGACCGCCGGCCCGAGCAGCCCGACCTCCGCCGGGATCGTGCGGTGGTCGGTCTCCAGGCCCACCCGAGGGGTACGCGCGGCGACCCGGACCGCCTCGTACGCCCACAACCCGGCCGGGGCGATCCCGGCCTCGGTCGCTGCGGCCACCAGCTGCGCCATCGCGGCCCGGGGCACCAGCAGGTCGACACCGAGCGGCACCCGACGCGCCCACCCGCCGGCGTACGGGCCGTCGCCCGGCAGCGCGGTCACCGCGTACAGCGCGGTGGGCCGGCCGGGCAGCGACCCGGCGGCGAACTTCGGCCCCGGCACCGCCAGCAGGTCCGGCGCGGCCAGCCCGGTCACGCCCAGCGCGGCGGCAGCGTCGGCCGCCGCCGGCCCGACCAGCGACAGCAGCGCCCAGTCGGCGGTCACCACGGCCGGGTCGACCTGGGTGAAGAACCGCATCTTCAGCAGGTACGCCAACAGGTCGTCGGCCATCGCCGGCTCGGTGTCCAGCCAGGTGGTGGTGCCGTCCTCGGCGACCATGGCGTGCTGCTCGACGTGGCCGTGCGGGGAGAGCACCAGCAGTTCGGTGCCCTGCCCGGCCCGCAGCGTCGCCAGGTGCTGGGTGGTGAGGGTGTGCAGCCAGCCGATCCGTTCCGCGCCCGGCACCGCCAGCACGCCCCGGTTGCTCCGGTCGACCAGCCCGACCTCGGTGTCCAGCCGGCGCTGCTCGCGCATCGGGTCGCCGTAGTGGGCGGCGACCCCGCCGTCACGGGCTCCGGGGGTGATCGCGGCGACGTCCACCGCGCCCGGCAGATCGATCATCGTTTGCCTCCGCACTGATCGATCATCGGTTGCCTCCGCACTGCTGGCAGATGCCGAACAGGGCCATGTGCCCGATGTCGACCTGGAAACCCCGCTCGGTGGCCAGCGCGGTGATCAGCGGCTCGGCCAGCGCCGGATCCATCTCCGCCACCGACTTGCAGGACCGGCAGACCAGGTGCACGTGCTGGTCGTCGGTGACCGGGTGGAAGGTGGGTGACCCGTGCGACAGGTGGGTGTGGGTGACCAGGCCGAGCTCTTCGAGCAGCTCCAGCGTCCGGTAGATGGTGGTGATGTTCACGCCGGCGGCGACCTCGCGGACCGCCGTGTGCACCTGCTCCGGGGTGGCGTGGCCCAGCTCGTGCACCGCTTCCAGGATCAGCTGGCGCTGCGCGGTGAGCCGTAGCCCGCGCGAACGCAGCATCTCAGCAAGCGATGAGTCGACCACCGTTCCCATCCTAGCGCCGCTCCGCCCATCCGCTGGCGAGCCGGATCAGCCGCCGACCCGGATCAGCCGGGCCGACAGGTGCGGCGACAGCGGCTGGCCCACCGCGGCCATCTCCTGCGCGTACAGCAGGGCGCCCTCGACGATGCCGAACAGCCGGTGTCCGCCGGTGACCTCCTTGGCGGTGCCGGTCCGGACCACCGCGTCGGTGGCCAACTCGACCTGCACCCCGGTGATCCGGCCCAGGTAGAGCTCCATCACCCCGGTCGGCGTCATCATCGTCGCCTCCAATTCGCCGGTCGCCCGACCCTCGGCGTCGGTGACCGCCCGCCACCAGCCGAGCTCACGGCCGACCGGGCGCACCGGGTGGGACTGCTCGTCGAGCAGCCAGGCCCGGGACTCGTACCGCAGGAACGGCCGGCCGTCGTGGCTGATCCGGATCTCCTGCGCGTAGTCGAAGTCCTCGATCGTGGGGTACCCGCCCCGGCCGCGGCCGCGCCACAGGCCGATGTACGGCAGCAGGGCGTTCAGCGCCGGATGCAGCTTCGGGCCGACCCGCAGGTCGTGGCTCTCCTCGAAGGGGTACGGCTCCACCGGCGGGGCGTCCAGCCACGGCGGCCGGACCGGATCCGGGTCCGCCCCGGCCGGTCGTTGCGTCCCGGGCGCGCTGCCCGGCTGTCCCGTCCCGGGCGCGCTGCTCGCGCTCATCGGTCCTCCGCTTCGTCACCGTCGTCCATGGCACCGTCGCCCATGGCATCGTCGTCCACGGCATCATCGTCCACGGCAGATGCGGACCGCGAGGTAGACCAGGCCACCGGTGAGCGCGCCGAAGCCCGCCACCAGCAGGCTGACGAACCCGATCTCGGTCACCATGACACGGTCATCCTATGCTGGCCGCATGGCTCGCACTCTCGTCGTGAAGGCGACCGCCGGCTCCGACGAGCCGGAGCGGTGCGCCCAGGCGTTCACCGTAGCGGGCACCGCCGCCGCGGCCGGCGTCGAGGTGTCGCTCTGGCTGACCGGCGAATCGGCCTGGTTCGGGCTGCCGGACCGGGCGGCCGCGTTCGATCTGCCGCACTCGGCCCCGCTGCCCGACCTGCTCGACGCGGTGCTGACCAGCGGCGGAACCGTCACCGTCTGTACGC
Source organism: Solwaraspora sp. WMMA2101 (assembly GCF_049179175.1). Taxonomy (NCBI): domain Bacteria; kingdom Bacillati; phylum Actinomycetota; class Actinomycetes; order Micromonosporales; family Micromonosporaceae; genus Solwaraspora; species Solwaraspora sp. WMMA2101. Next base: position 2,530,521 of record NZ_JBMHMA010000006.1, read on the forward strand.
AGTGCGCGGCGCGGCGCGGCATCGGCCCGGACGACGTACTGCCCGGCGTGCGCATCGCCGGGGCCGCTGTCTTCGTCGAGGAGATCATGGCCGACGAGGTGCAGGCCCTCGTCTACTGATCCCCACCCACGCCTCATGATCGCGACGATCTTGCACTTATCGTTGGACAAATCGGATAAATCTTCTCGATAACTGCAAGATCGTCGGGATCATGGGGGTGGGGTCAGCGGCGGCTGGTGGCTCGGCGTACCGCAGCCGCGCTGTAGGCCACGGCCGCGACGCCGGCGAACGCGCCGACGGCGATCAACGACGCGCCGATCGGCCAGAGACTCGCGTCACCCTCGGACGGGACGGTCACCGCGTCGGCGACCCAGATCGCGGTGAGCGTGACCGGCACCGCGATCGTCACGGCCGATGGACGGCGCAGCCAGCCGCCAGCGGCGGCGAGCACTGCCAGCACCCCGACCAGGGCGACGACCTGCCACGGCTGGTACGGACCGGTCTCCTCCAGGGAACCGGCGGCCAGTTCCCTCTCCCCGTGCCAACCGAGCAGCAGCAGATAGCCGGCCACGGTGACGACAGCGGATCCGATCGCGACGACCGCGCCGGGGATCCGGAGCCCCGGCGCACGAGCGGAGAGGTCGGTACGGGGTGCGGCGGAGAGACGAGCTTCGGTCATGTCTCTCAGTCTCGCCGCCCGCCGCCGGCCCGGCATGAGTGTGGATACTCAGCAACCGAAGACGGTCGAGGCGATCCGGAGCCTGTCGCCGTCGGCCTGCACCACGACGCCGGCATCGCCGTCGCGGTAGGCGTACCGCGCCGGTGCGGTGTCGGCGACCACCACCGCCGGGTCACCGACCTCGGTTGCCAGCGCCTCGGCGATCCGTTCGGCCTGGCCGGTGCCGGCCGCGACGGCGCTGCGCAGCCAGCCGCCCGCCGGGCAGGGCACCACGACCGTCCGCTCGGTCCGCACATCGGTCGCCCCGAGCAGCGCCAGCAGCCGGGCGGGTTCGTCATCGGAGTCGCCGGCCGACGCGGTGACGTCCACCGCGCCGGACTCCACCGGCCGACAGCCCGAACTGATCCGGAACTCCAGCACGCCGGGCGCGGTCAGCAACCCCCGTACGGCGACGAACTCCCCCGCGTCGGCGGTCAGCCGGGAGGACCCGCCGGTGGTGTCGCCGTGGCGGGTCCGCGCCACGTAGTGCGCCGGCAGCCGCTGCGCGACCCGGTCCAGCAGCGCCGGGCCCGACTCGGCACCGGTGTGCGCGGTCAGCACCCGGGTCAGCTCCGCGCCGGGGCGCACCGGGGTGATCCGGCAGCCGGACCGGACCACCTCGGCGCCGACGACCATCACGCCGGCGTCGCCGACGGCCGCCGTGAGGTCGACCGCCACCCGGTCCACGACCGGACGGGCGTCGGCGATGCTGCGTTGCTCTCTGACCGTCGGGGCGTCCTGTCGGACCGAGACGACGGCCAGGCCAAGCAGCAGCACCGCCCACGCACCGGAGACGGCGGCCAGCACCCAGCGGCGGCGTGACCGCCCCGGCGGAGTTGACGGCGGATCGAGACTCACCGGCCCATCGTGCCAGGTGCCGGCGACTGCCCACGCCAGGCCGGCGACCGGACCCGCCGACAGGTCCGCGTCAGGCCGGCGTCCGGACCCGGTTGTCGGCCGGCGATGTGACGGTCTGGTCCTCCGGTGCCGGCGCCAGGGGCGTCGGGACCAGGGGATCCAGGTGTGCGCCGGGATAGCCGGCGTAGCCGTGGTCGTCGGGGTCGGCGTAACCGTCGTCGACCGGGTAGCCGTCGTCCACCCCGTCGGCTGTCGCAGGGGTGGCCAGCCGGTAACCGACTCCGCGTACGGTCTGGATCTCCAGGCCGCCGCCGGCGCTGCGCAACTTGCGGCGCAGGCGTTTGACCGCGGAGTGCAGGATCGCGGTGTCGCCGAGGTAGGCCCCACCCCAGACGGTGCCGAAGAGACGTTCGTAGGTCCAGACGACGACGGGCGGCGTGGCGAGCCGGGCGAGCAGTTCCCGCTCCAGGCGGGTCAGGGCCAGTGGCTCGCCGCGCCAGGTGACGAGATGTCCCGGCACGTCGACGACGAGGTCACCGAGGACGACCGGCGCCGTCGGCGGCGGGGTCTCGGTGGGTACGGGCGGAAAGAGCATCGCCCGCAGCTCGGAAAGATCCGCACATATCACTACTGTGCCGCAGTCGTCGAGCCGTCTCACCACGCGCTCGCGGACCGCAACGTCAGCGGTGACACAGACAACCAGTGGCACTTCACCGTTGACCACCGCATTCCTCCCCAGGTAGCTGCGTGTCATCAGACAACGCCGTTTAGTCGCCGTAGTCAACAGCGACAGTCACCGATACCAGTCCCGCCCGACGCTCGACCACAAACTGTCCGGTTACTGCCTGAAAACTGCCCAACATTCCCCATTGATCACCCACGCCACCCGCTAAAGCATGACTCGTAGCCGTCGTGCGAGGACTTTCCGTAGATCATCTCCGCGCACGCGCCGAGCGGACTCCGGGCTTTCCGGGTCGCTGGTCTGCGGCCCGCCGGGTGCGGGCCGCCACGAGCTTGGGGGACCACGTGGTCGACCTGCCTCGCCGTCGTGCCGGACACCTGCACCGGACCCGTCGCGGTCCGGGCCGGCGGAAACGTTCCACCGCCGGCGGCTGGGCCGCCCGGACCCGGGCCACGGTCACCGCCGCGCTGGTCGCCCTGCTCGTCGTCACCGTCCCGCCCGTCGGCGCGGGCGCCGCCCCGTCGACCGGATCGGCGGACGCGCAACTCAGCGCCGAACTCGCCGCCACCCTGGACCGGCAGGGCACCGCCGACTTCATGGTGTACCTGCGCGAACGCGCCGACCTGCCGCGCGCCGCCACCGCCGCCACCGCCGGGCTGCCGGCCGGGTCACGACAGGCCGACGCCCGTGCCGCCGCCGTGTTCCGCGAACTGACCAGCACCGCCGAACGCAGCCAGCAGAGCCTGCGCGAGCTGCTCGACGAGCGCAAGGCCAGCTACACCCCGTACTGGATCGCCAACGCGGTCCGGGTCACCGGCGACCGCGCCCTCGCCGACCGGATCGCCACGCTGCCCGAGGTGGAACGCATCGACCCGGCCCGCAGCTACCCGCTGCTCACCCCGGAACCGGCCACACCGGTGACCGCCACCGACGGGGCCGGCACCGCCGCCGTCGAGTGGAACCTCACCAACGTCCGCGCCCCGCAGACCTGGGCCGAGTTCGGCACCCGGGGCGAGGGCATCGTGGTCGCCACGATCGACAGCGGTGTGCAGTACGACCATCCGGCGCTGGCGGCCAGCTACCGGGGCGCCGACGGTGCCGGCGGCTACGACCACGACTACAACTGGTTCGACCCGACCGGCATCTGCCCGGCCGGCACCCCGTGCGACAACAACGACCACGGCACCCACGTGACCGGCACCATCACCGGCGACGACGGCGGCACCAACCAGACCGGTGTGGCACCGGGCGCCCGCTGGATCGCGGCCAAGGGCTGCGAGGTCGACACCTGCTCGGACGCCTCGCTGCTGGCCGCCGGCCAGTGGGTGCTCGCCCCCACCGACAGCTCCGGCGCGAACCCGCGACCGGACCTGCGCGCCGACGTGGTCAACAACTCCTGGGGCGGCGGGCAGAACGACCCGTGGTACCGGCAGACCGTCGACGCCTGGGTCGCCGCCGGCATCTTCCCCGCCTTCGCCATCGGCAACGAGGGACCGGCCTGCGGCACCGCCAGCTCCCCCGGCGACTACCCGCAGGCGTACGCCGTCGGCAACTACGACGTCAACAACGTGATCGCCGCCCGATCCAGCCGGGGCGCCTCCCTGGTGGACGGTGCGGTGAAGCCGAACATCGCCGCGCCCGGCACCGCGATCCGCTCCAGCGTCCCCGGCGGCGGGTACGCGGCGTTCAGCGGCACCTCGATGGCCTCCCCGCACGTCGCCGGCACCGTCGCGCTGGCCTGGTCGGCGGCACCGACCCTGTACGGCGACATCGCCGCGACCCGGGCCCTGCTCGACGGCACCGCGATCGACACCGACGACACCAGCTGCGGTGGTACCGCCGCGAACAACAACAACTTCGGCGAGGGCCGGCTCGATGCGTACGCCGTCGTCGAGGCCGCCCCGCGCGGACCCGCCGGCCGGGTCGGCGGCGTCGTCACCGGCGACGGCGAGCCGCTGGCCGGCGCGACCGTCGCCACCGGCGAGCGCAGCGTCACCAGCGGAGCCGACGGCAGCTACGCGCTGACCCTGCCGACCGGCGAGCACACCCTCACCGCCAGCGCGTTCGGCTACCGGCCGGTGACCGCGACCGTCACCGTCACCGAGGACGGCACCGTCACGCAGGACTTCGACCTGGCGGCCACCACCGTGGTCACCCTGACCGGCCGGGTCACCGACGGCTCCGGGCACGGCTGGCCGCTGTACGCCCGGGTCGAGGTCGACGGACAGCCCGACACGCTCACCTACACCGACCCGGCGTCCGGGCGCTACACCCTCACCGTCCCCGGCGACACCGCCGTCGCCCTGCTGGTCACCCCGGTGCTGACCGGCTACCAGCCGGCCCGGGTCGAGGTCCCGGCCGGGGCCAGCGACCGGACCGTCAACGTCAGGGTCGGCGTCACCGCCGCCTGCGTCACCCCCGGCTACGCGGCCAGTTTCGGTACGCCGCTGCTCGCCGAGGACTTTTCCGCCGACACCGCCCCGGACGGCTGGTCCGTGGTGGAGCGCACCGCCGGCGGCGGTTGGGAGTTCACCGACATCGGCTCCCGGGGCAACCTCACCGGCGGTGACGGCGGCTTCGCCAACATCGACTCCGACGCACTCGGCGTCGGGCAGACCCAGGACACCGACCTGGTCACCCCGACCCTGGACATGTCCGGTACGGACGCGCCGTACCTGCGGTTCGCCAGCGACTGGCGGGCCGTCGGCCTCAGCGACAGCGCCGAGGTGGGGGTCTCCGTCGACGGCGGCGACACCTGGACCACCGTGTGGCGCCAGACCAGCAGCCGACGCGGCCCCCGGGTCGAGGAGATCCCGCTGACCGAGGTGGCCGGTGCCGCGCAGGTCCTCGTCCGGTTCCGCTTCCAGGGCACCTACGCCTGGTGGTGGCAGGTCGACGACGTCGAGGTGGTCGACCGCAGCTGCACCCCGCTGCCCGGCGGTCTGCTGGTCGGCACCACCACCGACCACAACACCGGGGCCGCGTTGAACGGCGTCACCGTGGCCGCCGTCGCCGACCCGACGGTCGCCGCCGTCTCCGCCGCCACGCCGGCCGACCCGACCCAGCCGGACGGCTTCTACCAGCTGTTCTCGCCGTTGACCGGGGAGCAGGAGTTCACCGCCACCCGGGCGCCGTACCAGGTGCGCAGCCGGACGGTGACGGTGGTGCCCGACGGTGCCCGACGGGCCGACTTCTCCGTCAAGGCCGGCCGGGTGACGCTCAGCCCGACCACCCCGGTGGTGTCCCACCAGCCGTACGGCAGCACCCGCAAGGCCAGCGTGACGGTGACCAACACCGGTAGCGCCCCGGCGACCGTGGAGATGCTGCCCAGCGGCGGCGACTTCGACCTGCTCGGCGCGGCCGCCGGTGCGGCCCTGACCGAGCACCGGGTCAAGGGGATCAGCAAGGCCTGGCAGGGTCAGGCGTACGGGGCTCCGGCCGGCGCGGCGCCGACCCGGATCAGCCCGGCCCCGGCGGCCGGCTCAGCGGCCGGCTCGGCGGCGGACGAGGCGTGGACCCGGGCACCGGACCACCCGACGGCGGTCTTCGACAACGCCGCCGCCACGCTCGACGGCAAGATCTACTCGGTGGCCGGCGGCAGCACCACCGGCACCGAACGCGACGCCTGGGTGTACGACCCGGTCACCGATGCCTGGAGTGCCCTGCCGGACCTGCCGGTGGCCCGCAGCAAGCCGGTGCTCGCCGCGGTCGGCGGCAAGCTGTACCTGTTCGGTGGGTGGGGTGCCGGCGGCACCCCGGTGGCCGGCGTCGACATGTTCGACCCGGCGACCGGGGCATGGTCGACCCTGCCCGGGGTGACCAGCCCGGCACCACGGGCGGCGGCCGGCTCGGCCGTGGTCGGCAGCACGGTCTACCTGATCGGCGGCTGCGTCGACGGCACCTGCACCGACTCCCGTACCGTGCTGGCCTTCGACACCGGCACCGGCACCTTCCGGTCCCGGGCCGACTACCCGCTCGCGGCGTCCTGGTTGGCCTGCGGCGGCATCGGCGACCGGGCGTACTGCGCCGGTGGGGCCGGGGCGGTCGAGTACCGGTCGGCGTACGCCTACGACCCGGCGGCCGACGCCTGGAGCCCGCTGCCGGACCTGCCACTGGACCTGTGGGGTGGCCAGTACGCCGCCGCAGGTGGCCTGCTGGTGATCGCCGGCGGGGTGACCGGGTCGTCGACCACGGTGACCAACCGGACGGTCGGCTTCGACCCGACCGCCGGGGTGTGGCGGGACCTGCCGAACACCCAGTTCGCCCGCTACCGGGGCGCCGGCGCCTGCGGGGCGTACAAGATCGGCGGCTCGCCGACGTCGTTCGTCGGATCGCCGCAGGTGGAGCTGCTGGACGGGTTGGCCTCGTGTGACGCGGCGGCCGACATCCCGTGGCTGGATCCCGCTCCGGGCAGCTTCACGCTGGCTCCCGGCGCGTCCCGGACGGTGACGGTCACCTTGTCGGCCACCGCCGAGGCCGGGGTGGACCAGCCGGGTCGCTATACCGCCACCCTCGGGCTGCGGTCGAACACCCCGTACCCGGTCGGTGCGGTGGACGTGCAGATGAACGTCTCGCCGCCGGCGTCCTGGGCGAAGGTGCAGGGCACCGTCTCCGGGCTCAGCTGCGCCGGGGTCGAGGTCGGAATCGCCGGGGCGACCGTACGGTTGAACTCGCTGACCGAGCCGGGCACCGGGTTCACGCTGCGCACCGACGCGACCGGTGGGTTCGCCTACTGGTTGCCCCGGGGGCAGTACCAGATCATCACCGCGAAGGACGGCTGGGTGCCGCAGGCCCACGAGCACCGGCTCCCGGCCGGGATCGTGACGACGGTCGACACCCTGCTGGAGCAGGTCGACCCGTGTCCGCCCCGGCTCGGCGGGGTCTGACAGCCACGGTGTGACGGCTCCGGCCGCCACGGCGTGACGGCACGAACGGGTGCCGGGCCAGCCCAGCTCTGGCCCGGCACCCGCCGGCGGTCAACCCTCGACGATCACGGGTTGACCGGGCACCGCACCCAGTCCCGGCCCTTCACGTAGGACCAGGAGCAGGTGTGCAGAGACTGGCCTTTCCGGTTCCGCAGGAATGCCTTGTCGCCGTTGACGTTCCACACGAATCCGCCATTGTTCCAGTAGACGGTCCGTGCGGTGTCGTCGCCGGAACCCGACCGCAGCCACACCCGACCACCGTTTGCCGGAATGACGACATCGCCGAATCGGTAGGTCCGGCCGTTGTTGTTGTGCACCGTGTAGCCGCGCAGATTGATGGCCTGCTTGCTCCGGTTGATCAGCTGCAACCATTCCCGGTTGAGCAGTGCTCCGCTGCCGTCGTCAAGCCCGTTCGGGTGGTACTGGACGCTGTGGACTCGCAGTTCAGAAGCTTCGGCACGGGCCGTCGCCGGCGCCGCAGTGGTCAGTGAGGCGACGACTCCGATCGCCACGGCCGTCAGGATACCGACAGTTCTCCGCATGATTCCCCCCATGGGATGAACGATTTTCACGGGCGCCGGAATGTCGAATGCCGATTCTTCGTCCGCTCGCCCCGGCAGGAAAATTGTGCGCGACCGACCCAGGAACAATCCAGGTAGTGACGTCATCAAGTCAGTTCGTCATCGTTCGCCGGAGTGCCGATGAGGGGCGGGCTTGTCGGCGATGCGGAGCGGCGAGTGACCGGGGTGACGCCACCGGTCAGCCGTTTCTGTTGTCGACAGCGCGACACCGGGGGTGCCGCTGTCGGCGACGCGACAGCCCTGATGGCTGCCGGTCCCGGCGGACCCGTACTGCGGTAGAGCGGTATTCCTGTGAGGAATATTTATACCTCTGAGGAATATCGTCCGGGCGCATGTCCCGGTGGGGCGGCGTCACGCGCAGTGACCCTGATCATGAGCTGCGGCCCTCGGAACGTGACGTTCCGAGGGCCGCAGCTTGTCGCAGGGGTGTCGGGGCCTCAGCCGCCGACGGTCACCCCGACCTCGTTGACGCCCTGGGCGGCGGTCACCGGCGTGTCGCCGTTGCCGTGCCGGGACAGGGCCCGCAGCGTCCAGCTGCCCGGGGCGGCGAAGAACCGGAACTGGCCGGCCGGGGAGGTCACCACCTCGGCGGTGAACTCACCGGTGGCGTCCAGCAGCCGCACGTACGCGCCGGCGACGACCTCGCCGTCAGCGGTCCGTACGGTGCCGGTGATCACGGTCTCCTTGGCCAGGTCGACGCTGGCGGGCAGCGGCGCGGACTGGTCCGGCGCGGCGCAGCCCGCAGCGGTCGCGGCGCTCGGCGTTGTCGCAGCTGTCATGGTCACGCCTTTCCGGGTTCGTCGCCGAGCACCACGGGCACGCCGATCAGCGAGCCGTACTCGGTCCAGGATCCGTCGTAGTTCTTGACGTTGGAGTGCCCGAGCAGCTCCTTGAGCACGAACCAGGTGTGCGAGGACCGCTCGCCGATGCGGCAGTACGCGATGGTGTCCTTGCCGTCGTCGAGACCGGCGTCGGCGTAGAGCGCACGCAGCTCGTCGTCGGACTTGAAGGTGCCGTCCTCGTTGGCCGCCTTGGACCACGGCACGCTGACCGCGGTCGGGATGTGCCCGGCCCGCTGCGCCTGCTCCTGCGGCAGGTGGGCGGGGGCGAGCAGCCGGCCGGCGTACTCGTCGGGCGAGCGGACGTCGACCAGGTTCTGGGTGCCGATGGCGGCGACGACCTCGTCGCGGAACGCCCGGATCGAGCTGTCCGGCTCCTGTGCGACGTACTGCGTGGCCGGGCGGGTGACGACCTCGGTGGTCAGCGGGCGGGCGTCGAGCTCCCACTTCTTGCGGCCGCCGTCGAGCAGCTTGACGTCGCCGTGGCCGTACAGCTTGAAGTACCAGTAGGCGTACGCGGCGAACCAGTTGTTGTTGCCGCCGTAGAGCACCACGACGTCGTCGTTGCTGATACCGCGCTCGGAGAGCAGCGCCTCGAACTGCGACTTGTTGATGAAGTCGCGGCGCACCGGGTCCTGCAGGTCGGTCTTCCAGTCGATCTTGATCGCGCCGGCGATGTGGCCACCGTCGTAGGCGCTGGTGTCCTCGTCGACCTCGACGAAGACGACGCCCGGGGCGTCGAGGTTCTTCTCGGCCCAGTCGGCCGAAACGAGTGCGGTGTCGCGACTCATCAGATCACTCCCTGGTTGGTTCTCCCCGACGGCGCCGGTGGCCGGACGGGGAACGCGGGTCGGTGGTGAGTCCACGCCGCAGGTGTCGCACCTGTGCGTGAACCCGTGGAGGACGGATCACGGACGTGCGACGGCGCCGCTGCCGGGCGTTGGTGGAGGATTCTTCGGGCACTGCCACCCGACCGTTGGAGAGGTCGGTGGACAGCCCGCCGGGTCAGCCCGCCGTCAGAGGACCGGGCGACACAGGCAGGTGGCCACACGGCACAGGTCGACCGCGCGCCGCTTGGTGAGGAACTTCCCCATGGGGCCGAAGCTTACCAGCCTGTTTCCGGCCGGTCACCGATCCGACCACGCACTGAGACGGCCGCCACGTCACCGGGTGACCAGGTGACCAGGTGACCGGATCCGGGCGCCGACCTCAGCCGAGGGCGCTCAGCGGCACGTCCTGGGCCGTCGCGGTGACCACCAGACCGGCCGGGGTCACGTGCACCTGCTGCAGGTCGAGCTGGAACGGCAGCTCCGGCAACGGTACGGCGATCGACAGCTGCTGCGCGTAGGCGTCGACGAAGCCACGGGCGGCGTCGTCGCCGGGCAGTCCCTCGGCGTCGAGGTTGGCGAAGCGCAGCAGGACCTGACCGTCGGCGACCTCCAGGTCGGCCGTGCCGGTCAGCACCACCTGCTGGCCGAGGATCTCCACGGGCGCGGTGACGGCGAGCTGGCCGTCGCGTTCGGACAGCTCGACGCCGGGCTGGTCGATCAGCGTGACCACGCTGCCGTACGCGACGGTGGCCTCGCCCTGCACGGTCTCCGCGACGACCTCGCCCTGGCCGGTCCGCAGGGTGTCCAGTGACGCCTGTACGCCGCGGGCGTCCACGTCCAGGGTCGGCAGCCGCACGCTGTTGCCGTTGACCGGGGCGGAGACGTCACGCAGCACGATCGAGATGGACCGGTAGTCGCCGGCGAGCACCTGGGTCAGGAACGGGAAGCCGCCGATCGAGACGTCCGGCTCGGAGGACTCGATGTTCTGCGCGGCGATCTGCTGCCGGATCTGGTCGGTGACCGCACGTTCGGCGTAGGCGACCGCCACCCGGTCGGCGACGACCAGGGCGATGCCGAGGATCACCAGCAGGACGGCGGCGACGACGAGCAGGCGACGCCCGGTACGTCGGCGGGGCCGGCTCCGAGGAGCTGGCTCCGGAAATGCCGGATACGTCGACACTGTCCCTCCTCGGCTGGGGTTCGTCGCGCCGTACCGTATCTACCCAACCTGAGTGCCCCTCACGCGGTCGGCGACCCGGACCGTCAGTTGAAGATCAGGACACCGAGGGCGTACGACAGCGGTGCGGCGAGCGCGAACCCACCGAGTGGACCCTGCATGTGCCGGGCCACCCACATCGTCGGCGGGTCACCGGCCATCTGCCGACTGGCCTCGGCGTACCCGGTGGCCAGGTCGACCAGCACGGCCGCGCTGGCCGCGACGAGGCCGACCACGGCGGCGGTCATCGGGGTGTAGCCGACCACGTAGATGCCGAGTACGGCACTGGTGAGCGTGCCGCCCATCGCGCCGAACACCACTCCGGCGGCGCCCCGGGGCACCTGTGGGGCGAGCCGGGGCCGGGACAGCACCGCGTCGGTGAGCCGGGCGAGCATCAGGGCGCTGCCGGTGCCGGCGAGCGCCACCACGATCGTCTGGGTGCCGCCGAGTTGCAGCCGGCTGAGCACGATGAGGGTGGCGAAGGCGACCGCGCCGACGACGATCTGCAGGTTGGCACCGAGCGACTCGGTGACCCGGGTCCGGTCGGCGGGGCGGACCAGCTGGGCGAGCACCGCGGCGACGAACCCGCCGGCGGCGGCGTACCCGACCGGGGCCAGGGTGGCGACCGTCGGCAGCAGCGCGCCGAGGGTGGCGCCGGCCGCGGCGGCCAGGCCGACACCACCGACCACCCACATCGCCGGTGGCCGAATCGCCAGCGTCCAGGAGATGACGAAGAGCAGCTGTACGCCGAAGACGACCACGGCGAACGGCAGCCGGGCGAGCCCGGGGCCGGCGGTCTGCGCCCCGAAGATCAGCCCCAACGCGAGCAGCACCGAGAACCCGGCGACGGTCAGCGACAGGGTCCGGCTGACCGGCACCGGAGCCGCCCGCGACGGCCCGTCGTCGTCCGTGGCGTCCCCGTCGGCCGGGCCGGCCGAGTCCCGACGTGGCGGGGCGGCGGCGTCCGGACGCGGCGGCGTCGCTCGGCCCGGCCCCGCTGCGGCTGGCGGCCGTACGGCGGCCACCGCCGCTGCCGCCGTACCGGGTGCCGGGGCCCGACCGGGGCCCGGCGGTGGGCCCGGCGGTGGACCGGGGACCGCCGCCCGGCCCGGTGACCCGCCAGGGCCAGGGCCGGGACCAGGGCCAGGGGCAGGGGCCCGCCCCGGCGTCGGGCCGGGAGCGCGGCCCGGCATCGGACCCGGTGCCGGGGCACGCCCGCCGGGCGTCGGCCCGGACGGCCGTCCGGCCGGGCCCGGCCGGCCGCCGTCGGGCCACTGGTCGCGGCCGGTCTCGGATGGCGTGGAGGGATACACGCCCCGATCGTGCCAGACCGGCCGGGCCGCCCGCTGGCGACGGCACGGTTGGTCGCGGTAGTGCAACCTTCAACCGTTATGGCCAACCGCACAGATGAACGGCTGGCCGCCCGGGTGTTTCCGGCACCTGATCGGTTAAGCTCTTGGCTTAACCACCCGTCAGCGAAGCCGGGGTCTCGACGCCGCTGTCTGCGGTGACGGCCGGTTCGGTCGTCAGCCCGCGGTCACCACGCGCGGCCAGGACAGGCCGCGAGGACGGAGGTGATGTGTGGAAATCCTGCTGCTGGTGACGGCCCGTGCAGGCGAGCCGTCGGCCGTACTGCCCGCACTCGACCTGCTCCCCCATTCGGTGCGGACCGCACCCCGTGACGTACGTACCCTGGTGTCCGGGCCCAGCCCCGACGCGGTCCTGGTGGATGCCCGGTCAGAGCTGTCCGAGGCCCGCGCGACCTGCCGGATGCTGCATGCCACCGGTCTGGGCGTCCCGCTGGTCGCGGTGGTCACCGAGGCCGGCCTGATCGCGCTCAACGCCGACTGGGGCGTCGACGACGTGATCCTGGCCAGCGCCGGCCCCGCCGAGGTGGAGGCCCGGCTGCGGTTGGCGGTCGGTCGGCTGACCAACGCCACGTCCGGTGCCGGCGGGCTGATCCGGGCCGGCGAGTTGAGCATCGATCCGGACACCTACGCCGCCAAGCTCAAGGGCCGGCCGCTCGACCTGACGTACAAGGAGTTCGAGCTGCTGAAGTTCCTCGCCCAGCACCCGGGCCGGGTCTTCACCCGCGACCAGCTGCTGCGTGAGGTCTGGGGTTACGACTACTTCGGCGGTACGCGCACGGTCGACGTGCACGTGCGGCGGCTGCGCGCCAAGCTCGGCTCGGAGTACGAGTCGATGATCGGCACGGTCCGCCAGGTGGGTTACAAGTTCGTGGTGCCACCGAGCCGCTCGCCGCTGCCCGACAACGAGCCCGCTCCGCTGCCCGTCTGACGTGGTCGCGCCGCCTTGCACAGGTGGTGACCGGCGCGCAGGCGAACACCGCGACATCAGCCGAGGCGTCATCCGGTTCCGTCCGGATGGCGCCTCGACTTTTATCGGAATGGACCCGTTTTAGGGCGCTATTGACCCATTCACCTCTCGTGACCCGCTGAACCGACCTAACGTCGCCCCCGACGGTGCGGATCCGGGAGGGCGATGGTGGCGGTGCTGGTGGGTTCCCGTGTGCTGGCCCTGGCGGCGGTGGCCGCTACGGCGGCGCTGACCAGCGCGTACGTGATCGGGTTCGGGACCGCACCGACCCGGGTGGCCGGCCCTGGCCCCAGCCCCACGCCGGCTCCGGCACCGGTGGTCACCCCCTCCGGCCACGACCCGGACCTCGGCCCGCCGCCGACCGTCGGACCAGCGACCGCCAACCCGGCGACCACCGGCCCGGCGGTGCCGCTGCCCGAGTACGCACCGCTGGCCGTCGACCGCAGCGGGCCGCACGGCACCCGACTGACCAGCGGCAGCGCCGCCGTGGCACTCACCTTCGACGACGGCCCCCACCCGGTGCACACCCGACAGACCCTCGACGTGCTGCGCCAGTACGGCGTCAAGGCCACGTTCTGCCTGGTCGGGCGGAACGCGGCGGCGTACCCGGAACTGGTCGCGGCGATCGCCGCCGAGGGCCACACCCTGTGCAACCACTCGTGGAGTCACGACTTCGCCCTCGGCAGCTACCCGCCGGCCGCGGTCCGGGCCGACCTGACCCGGACCTCCGAGGCGATCCGGGCGGCGGCCCCCGGCCACCCGGTCTCCTACTTCCGTCAGCCGGGCGGCTTCTGGACCCCGACCGTGGTCGAGGTCGCCCAGGAGCTGGGGATGGCCTCGGTGCACTGGACCATCGACCCGGCCGACTACCACCAGCCCGGGGCCGGCAGCATCACCGCCACCGTCACCGCCCAGGCCGTACCGGGCTCGGTGGTCCTACTGCACGACGCCGGCGGCAACCGCACCGGCACCGTCCAGGCACTGCGGACGATCCTGCCCAACCTGCGGCAACGCTTCCTCGTCGATGCGCTTCCACCGTTCGCCGAACGGGCCGATCAGCGAAGCCGCCGACTGCACCTGAAGACCGGCCAGATCTGACCCGCCGGCACCGCGCCGGACCGGCACCGACGCGGGCGTTACGGTGGGAGGCATGGCGGAGCCGGCGACCCGAACGAGTGTGACCGTCGACCGGTCCGACCGGCTCGACCCGGCCCAGGTCGACCGGGTGCTGACGCTGGCCCGGGCCGCCGCCGACACCGACGGTGCCGACCCGCTGCCCGAACAGGTCGTTCTCACGCTGCGCGAGGCGAGCGCCGCCCGGCACGTCACGCTGACCGGCCCGGCCGGCGACCTGACCGGGTACGCGCACCTCGACCCGACCGACCCGGCCGGCCCGGTCGGCGAGCTGGTGGTGCACCCGGCGCACCGGCGACGCGGGTACGGTCGCCGGCTGCTCGCCGGGCTGCTCGACGCCGCCGGCCCGACGGCCGCATTGCGCGTCTGGGCGCACGGCGACCACCCGTCAGCCGCTGCCCTCGCCCTCGACCACGACTTCGTCCGCGACCGGGTGCTGTTGCAGCTGCGCCGCAAGCTGACCGACCCGCTACCCGAGCCGACCCTGCCAGCCGGGGTACGGATGAGGTCATTCGTGCCGGGTCAGGACGACGCCGTCTGGGTGGCGCTCAACGCCACGGCGTTCGCCGACCATCCGGAGCAGGGCCGCTGGGGGCTGCCGCAGCTGCGGGCCAGGATGGCGCAACCGTGGTTCGACCCGGCCGGTTTCCTGCTCGCCGAGGACGCGGCCGGCCGGCTGCTCGGCTTCCACTGGACCAAGGTGCACGCCGACGCGGCGGTCGGCGAGGTCTACGTACTCGGGGTCGATCCGAGCGCCCACGGCGGCGGTCTCGGCCGCGCGCTCACCCTGGCCGGGCTGCGGCATCTGGCCGGGGCCGGCCTGCCCCGGGCGATGCTCTACGTCGACGAGTCGAACACCGCGGCGGTACGGCTCTACACCCGGCTCGGTTTCCTGCGCTGGTCGGCCGACGTCACCTACCGCCGGCCCTGAAACCGCGCCGGGCCTGCGCCGCGCCTACCGCCGGCCCTGACCCGCATCGGGTCAGGGCCGTTGCCCACCGGTCAGCCGAACCGGCCGGTGATGTAGTCCTCGGTCGCCTTGATCTTCGGGTTGCTGAAGATCTTCTGCGTGTCGTCCATCTCGATCAGCTTGCCGGGCTGGCCGGTGCCGGCGATGTTGAAGAAGCCGGTCCGGTCGCTGACCCGCGCCGCCTGCTGCATGTTGTGCGTGACGATCACGATGGTGAACTCGGTCTTCAGCTGGTGCATCAGGTCCTCGATGGCGAGGGTGGAGATCGGGTCCAGCGCCGAGCACGGCTCGTCCATCAGCAGCACCGCCGGCTTGACCGCGATCGCCCGCGCGATGCACAGCCGCTGCTGCTGCCCGCCGGAGAGGCTGGAACCGGGCCGGCCCAGCCGGTCCTTGACCTCCTCCCACAGGTTCGCGCCGCGCAGTGTCTGCTCGACGAGTTCGTCGAGCTCCGCCTTGCGCATCCGGCCACCGTTGAGCTTCACGCCGGCCGCCACGTTGTCGTAGATCGACATGGTCGGGAACGGGTTGGGGCGTTGGAAGACCATGCCGACCTGGCGCCGGACGGCGACCGGGTCGACGCCGACGCCGTACAGGTCGTCGCCGTCCATCGCGACCTTGCCGGTGACCCGGCCGCCGGGCACGACCTCGTGCATCCGGTTCAGCGAGCGCAGGAAGGTCGACTTGCCGCAGCCGGACGGGCCGATCAGCGCCGTCACCGACCGCGGCTCGATGGTCATGTCGACCTGCTCGACGGCTTTGAACGCGCCGTAGTAGATGTCCAGGTCGGAGACTTCGATTCGCTTGGCCACTTGAGGGGTCCTTTCCGCGTTCAGCGGCTGTTCGGCAGGGAGAAGAACCGGGAGATCAGACGGGCCACCAGGTTCAGTGCCATGACGAGGATGAACAGGGTGAGCGCGGCGGCCCAGGCGCGGTCCACCCCGAACTCCGGCCGGGACCCGGGGATGCTGTACGAGTAGTAGGTGAAGACCGGCAGCGAGGCCATCCGACCGTCGAACAGGTTGGAGTTGAGCGCCGTGGTGGCACCCGAGATGATCAGCAGCGGGGCGGTCTCGCCGATCACCCGGGCGATCGACAGGGTGACGCCGGTGGCGATGCCGGGGGCGGCGGTCCGCAGCACCACCCGCAGCACGGTGCGCCACTTCGGTACGCCGAGCGCGTACGAGGCTTCCCGCAGCTCGTTCGGCACCAGCTTGAGCATCTCCTCGACCGAGCGGACCACCACCGGCACCATCAGCACGGACAGGGCGACCGAGCCGCCGAGGCCGAAGCGGATGCTAGGGCCGAAGAAGAGCGCGAAGAAGGCGAACGCGAACAGGCCCGCCACGATGGACGGAATACCGGTCATCACGTCGACCAGCAGGGTCACCCAGCGGGCCAGCCGGCCCCGGCCGTACTCGACCAGGTAGACGGCGCACATCACGCCGATCGGGACCGAGATGAGCGCCGCCGCGCCGGTCATCAGCAGGGTGCCGACGGTGGCGTGCAGCGCACCGCCGCCCTCGCCGAGCACCCCGCGCATGTCGCTGGTGAGGAAGGTCAGGTCGAACCGGTTGATGCCGTTGCTGGTGACGGTGATCACCAGCGAGAGCAGCGGGAGCATGGCCAGCGCGAAGGCGAGGGCGACCAGCACGGTGACGAAGCGGTCCTTGGCCCGCCGACCGCCCTCGACCCGCCAGGAGACCGCCGGCAGCGCCACCAGGGTCAGCAGCACGCCGAACACGACCGACAGCGCGATGGACAGGCCGAGGCTGAGCCCGCCGAGCAGGCCCACGGACAGGCTGACGCCGACCACCGCCCACGGCGCCCAGGTGGGGAGCACGCCGCTGGTGAGCGAGTTGGTGGCCACCGCCCGGGGCGGGGTGATGGTGGTCATGCGTTCGCTCCCGAGAAGTCACGCCGGCGGGCGACGACGGCCCGGGCGGCGAAGTTGACGGCGAAGGTCAGCGCGAACAGCACCAGGCCGGAGGCGATCAGCGCGTTGACCGCCAGGCCGCTGGACTCGGGGAAGTCGAGGGCGATGTTGGCGGCGATGGTGTTGCTGTTGACCGAGTCGATCAGGTTGATGGTGACCACGTCGTACGCGGAGAGGATCATCGCGACGGCGAGGGTCTCGCCGAGGGCCCGGCCGAGGCCGAGCATGCTGCCGCTGATGATGCCGGAGCGGCCGAACGGCAGCACGGTCATCCGGATCATCTCCCAGCGGGTGGCGCCCAGCGCCAGGGAGGCTTCCTCCTGCAGACGCGGGGTCTGCAGGAAGACCTCCCGGTTCACCGCCGTCATGATCGGCAGGATCATCACCGCCAGCACCAGCCCGGCGGTCAGCATCGTCCGCCCGGTCGTCGAGGTGGGGCCGGCGAAGAACGGGATGAAGCCGAGGTACTCCTCCAGCCAGCGGTAGACCGGCACCACCTGCGGGGCGAGGAAGGCGATGCCCCAGAGTCCGTAGACGACACTGGGTACGGCGGCGAGCAGGTCGACCAGGTAGCCGAGCCCGGCGGCGATCCGGCGGGGCGCGTAGTGCGAGATGAACAGCGCGATGCCGATGGCCAGCGGGGTGGCGACCACCAGGGCGATCACGGCGGCCAGCACCGTGCCGAACAGCAACGGACCGACGTACGCGAGGAAGCCCTCGCCGCCGGGCAGATCCTCGGCGTCGGCGGTGAGCGCGGGGAAGCCTTCGTAGAGCAGGAAGGCGGCGACCGCCGCGAGGGTGACGAGGATCAGTACGCCGGCACCGACGGCGGTGCCGGAGAAGATCTGGTCGCCGATCCGTTTGCCGGACCGGCCCCGACGACGGTCCGTGACGATCGGCGACTCGTCCGGTGACGTGCCGCGCGGCGAGCCGCCCGGCGGCGGATCGCTCGATGGGGTACCGCTGGTGGCGGTGGCGGGCTTTGTCACGGGTTACGCCTCCTCAGGCCGTGTCGTGACGGTGGGGGTTCGGATACGCCGCAGGTCCGGACGGCCACCGGGTGACCGTCCGGACCTCGAGTCGACGGGACTGGACGTGGTGCTGGACTCAGCCGGCGACGGTGATCGCGTCGATGGCCTGCTGCGCCTGGGTCCGCAGCTCGGCGGAGATCGGCGCGGAGCCGGCGTTGTCGGCGGCGGCCTGCTGGCCCTCCTCACTGATCAGGTAGTTGAAGAACGCCTTGACCAGGTCGACGGTCTCCTGGCTGTCGTAGTTGACGCAGGCCAGCTGGTAGGAGACCAGCACGATCGGGTAGACGCCGGCCTCGGTGGTGTCCCGGGGCAGGTCGATCGCGAAGCTGAACTCCGGGCGGCCGGAGACGGTCTCGGCGGCGTCGACGACGGCCGCGGCGGCCTCGGCCGAGTACTCGACGAAGTCCTCGCCGACCTGGACCGCGGCGACACCGAGGTCGGTGGCCTGGGAGGCGTCGATGTAGCCGATGGTGCCCTCGCCGGAGCGCAGCGCGGCGGCCACACCCTGGGTCTGGGCGGCGGCCTCACCGGTCTGGGTCGGCCAGTCGCCGGAGACCTCGTACGGCCAGTCGGCCGGGGCGGCCTTGGCCAGGTAGTCGACGAAGTTCTCGGTGGTGCCGGACTCGTCGGAGCGGTGCACGGCGGTGATCGCCAGGTCCGGCAGGGTGGCTTCCGGGTTGAGCTCGGCGATCGCCGGGTCGTTCCACTTGGTGATCTTGGTGTCGAAGATCTTCGCGATCACCGAGGGCGACAGGTTCAGCGTCTCGACGCTCGGCAGGTTGTATGCCACGGCGATCGGGCTGATGTAGCCGGGGAACTCGATGAAGCCCTGGTCGCCACAGGTGGCCAGGGCCGCGGCGATCTCCTCCTCGTCGAGGTAGGCGTCCGAACCGGCGAACTGGGTGCCGCCGGAGGTGAACTGCTCGCGGCCGCCGCCCGAGCCGATCGGGTCGTAGGTGACGGTCGCGTCGGGGGCCACGGAGGTGAATCCGGCGATCCACGCCTCCATCGCGGCGCCCTGCGAGGAGGCGCCGGCGCCAGCGAGGGTGCCGCTGACCGAGGTCTCGGAGCCGTTACCAGACTCCGAGCCGTTGTCGCCGTCGTTGCCGCACGCGGCCACGCCGAGGGTAAGCATGACGGCGGCCGGCAGGGCGGCCAGCCGGAGGGACTTACGATTCACGGTGCGTTGCCTCTCTGAGGTCGGGTGGCGAGTCACCGCCCGGGTAGCGGGGGCGAGTTCACCGTCTCGAACGCCGAGGACGGTACGAGCCGTGGCTAAACTGACGACCGGAGCATGGTGAACAGAAGGTGAACGGGACTTGTCTGGTCACCGGCAGCGCTGATTCGACGCTCGACTGTGACATAGCTCGCGCCGCGCGGCGACGTTCGGCCGATGCCCGGCCCGACCGCAGGTCGAGGCTCACTCAGCCGATTGCCGACTCCGCACCTGACGCCAGCGGCGTGCCTGCTCGGCGGTGACCCGGTAGGCGACCGCGCCGGAACGGCCCGGCTCACTGCGCGGCACCCGCTGCAGCGGCAGCCCCCACTTCGGATAGTCGTGGTACGCCTTGACGATCCGGGTCAGCCCACCCAGCGCGCCGATGACCTTGTCGACCGGGCTGTCCAGGGCGGCAGCGAGGTCACCGACCGCCAACGTCTCGCCCGGCCGGCTGGCGAGCAGGTCGAGGATCGCGAAGACGGTCTGGTGGGTGCGGGAGCGGCCCTGGGCGAACCGGCGCAGCTCCTCGACGGGCCATTCGCGGACCGCCCGGGTGGTTACCCGGGGCCGGCGGGCGGGCTTCGGGATCGGGCGCGGGCGCTGGTCGAGCTCCTCGATCAGCCGGGCGATGTGGCCGACGTACTCGGCGGGCACGGCGAGGTGCACCAGGTCGCCATCCTGCGACGACGCACCACCCGCGGCTGAGGTTCCTGGTCGTGGAGCCATCTGTCCCGTCCGGTCACGGCGACGGGCGGTGACCGCCCGACTCCCTGGATCGCGATTTGTGCGCGCCAAAGTATCACCGCTCGGTAACGCAAGATCATCTATTCGCGACCGGGGGTTGACACCGACCGCCGGGCCAGTCGGCCGCGTCGGTCGGCCGCCGGTCGGCCGGGCCAGTCGGCCGGGTCAGCTCGCCGCGACGACGAAGCTGACCGTCCCGTCCGGATCGACGTGCAGGTCCGGGGTGATCGGCCGGGCCGCGTCCCGGTCCGCCGAGGCGGCGAAGACCGCCGCCGGGTCGGCGTACGCACCGACCTCGGCGAGATTGACCCAGGTGGGCGGCAGCAGCTGCCACCGACCGGCCGCAGCCCGGCCCAACGCCTGCCGAGGCGTGACCCAGAGCCCGTGGTCGGCCTCGCCGGAGACCTCCCGGGTCGCCTGGCCGGCCGGCAGCCGGGCGACGAAGAAGTACGCGTCGAACCGACGCCGCTCGAACGCCGGGGTGACCCACCGGCTCCACGGGGCCAGCAGGTCCGACCGCAGGGCCAGCCGGTGCCGGCGCAGCAGCTGTGCGAAGCTCACCGTACGGGCCAGCAACGCCTGCCGCTCTTCCTCCCACATCGGACTGTCCACAGCATCGACCATTGTGGCCGAGTCTGAGCCGGCGAGCAGGACGCCGGTCTCCTCGAACACCTCGCGGGCCGCCGCGCAGACCACCGCGCGGGCCTGCTCCGGGGTGCTCCCCCACCGGTGCGCCCAGGTCTGCGGATCCGGCCCGACCCAGTCGAGGTCCTCGTCCGCGTCAGCCGGATCCACCCCGCCACCGGGGAAGGCGTACACCCCGCCGAACGCGACGGCCGGCACCCGGCGGATCAGGTAGACCTCGACCCCGTCGCCGCCCGGGTCGGCCGCCGGCCGCAGCAACAGCACCGTCGCCGCCAGCCGGGTCGGTGCCGGGGTGCGGCCGGCCGCGTAGAAGCCGCTGGCCTGCTCGACCATCGCCTCCGGTACGGCGAACCGCAACGGTCGCGGTGGCCCGACGGCCCCCGTGTCAGCGTCGTCGGCGGTGGCGATGGTGTCGTCGTCGGCGGGCACGCGCCCGAGCGTAGGCGTCCACCGGCCGGCCGGCCAGCACGCCCCGCCGACCCAGGGCCGGACGGTCGGCCCCGCCGGCACCGGGTCTGCTGGTCAGCTAGCGTGCCGGCATGACTCGTTGGGGAATTCTCGCCACCGGCGCCATCGCCGCCAGCTTCGTCGAAGACCTCCGTCTGCTGCCCGACGCCGAGGTGGTCGCGGTCGGCTCCCGCTCGGCCGACAGCGCCCGGACCTTCGCCGACCGGTTCGACATCCCCCGGGCGTACGGCTCGTGGGCCGACCTCGCCGCCGACGACGAGGTCGACGTCGTCTACGTGGCCACCCCGCACTCGGCGCACCACGCCGCCACCATGACCTGCCTTGACGCCGGGCGGGCGGTGCTGTGCGAGAAGCCGTTCACCCTCGACCTGGCCAGCAGCACCGAGCTGGTGCAGACCGCGCGGGCCCGGGACGTGTTCCTGATGGAGGCCATGTGGATGCGGTGCAATCCGACCGTACGGCGGGTGACGGAGCTGATCGCCGACGGCGCGATCGGTGAGGTCGTCTCGGTGCACGCCGATTTCGGGCTGGCCGGACCGTTCGCGGCGGAGAGCCGGATGCGCAACCCCGCGCTCGGCGGCGGCGCTCTGCTCGACCTGGGTATCTACCCGGTGAGCCTGGCGCATCTGATCCTCGGCCGGCCGGACGCGGTGCACGCCTGGGCGAGTCTGACCCCGGAGGGCGTGGACCAGAACACCGGCGTGCTGCTGGGCTACGACTCCGGTGCGGTGGCCGCGTTGACCTGCGGCATTGTCGGTGCCACGCCGGTGACGGCGACGATCACCGGCAGCACCGGCCGGATCGCGCTGCCGGATCCGTTCATCTGCCCGGACGAGTTCACCATCCGCCGGGGCACCGGCGACCCCGAGGTGGTCCGGGTGGTCGAGCCGGCCGGCAACGGCTACCAGTACGAGGCGGCCGAGGTGCACCGGTGCCTGGCGGCAGGGCTGCGGGAGAGCCCGCTGGTGCCGCACGCGGTGACCCTGGAGGTGATGGAGCTGCTGGACACGATCCGGGGCCAGATCGGCGTCAGCTACACCTGACCGCCGGGGCGGACGAGCCCGCCGCCGACCGGCGATTGGACGTCCCGCCGCCGGCCTGCTTCGAGTCGGCGGCGCGCGGTACCGGCTTGACGCCGACAGTTACCTCAGCAATCATTGAGTCAATGAACGCTGAGGCAGTTTCCGACGAGCCGGCACCGACCGACCGGCTGCAGCACCGGGCCCGGGTGCACGCCGCACTCGGCGACCCGGCCCGGCTGGCCATGGTCGACCTGCTGCGCCTCGGCGACGCCGCTCCCGGCGAGCTCGGCCGGCGGCTCGGCCTGGCCAGCAACCTGGTCGCCCACCACGTCAAGGTGCTGCAGGAGGTCGGCCTGCTGCGCCGGGTCCGTTCCGAGGGCGACCGCCGCCGCAGCTACCTGCAACTGGTGCCGGGTGTGCTGGACCAGCTGGCGGCGGCCCCGGTGCGCGGCGCGCAGCGGGTGGTCTTCGTCTGCACCCGCAACTCCGCCCGCTCGCAGCTGGCCGCCGCACTGTGGCACCACCGTGGCCCCACCCCGGCCGCGTCCGCCGGCACCCGGCCGGCCGGCCGCGTCCACCCCCGGGCCGTGGCGCTCGCCGCCCGGCACGGGCTCGACCTCGACCCCACCCGTACGGCGCACGTCACCGACGTCGTCGCCGCCGGCGACCTGGTCATCGCGGTCTGCGACAACGCCCACGAGGAGCTGACCGGGGCGGACGCGCCGGACCTGCACTGGTCGGTGCCGGATCCGGTCCGCGTGGACACCGACGCCGCCTTCGAGTCGGCGTACACCGATCTTGCCGGCCGGATCGACCGGCTGGCCCCCGCCATCGCCCGCACCGGGGCCGCCATTCCCGCACCACCCGGAGCCCACCATGTCTGATGTCACCGTCCCCGTCCGCCCTGACCTCTCCATCGACCAGCAGTTGGCGCTGCGGACCGCCGCCACCCGGCTGGCCCGCGAGTTCGACGGCACCTACAACAGCGAGACGATCGAGCGGTTCCTGCTGTCCAGCTACGACCAGTTCGCCACCGGCAGCACGATCCCCAACTACCTGCCGCTGCTCGCCGAACGGTTCGCCCGGCAGCGGCTGCAGGCCCTGGCCCGGGTCGAGGGGTTGCACTCCGACGGCCGGCCGGTGGTGCTCTTCCTGTGCACCCACAACGCCGGGCGCAGCCAGATGGCCCTCGGTTTCCTCACCCACCTCGCCGGCGAGACGGTGGTCGCCTGGTCCGGCGGCAGCGAGCCGGGGCACGAGGTCAACCAGGCGGCGATCGCGGCGATGGCCGAACGCGGCATCGACATCTCCGGCGAGTACCCGAAGCCGTGGACCGACGAGGTGGTCCGCGCCGCCGACGTGGTCGTCACGATGGGCTGCGGCGACGCCTGCCCGGTCTTCCCCGGCACCCGGTACGAGAACTGGGAGCTGGACGACCCGGCCGGGCGCGACGTCGACGCTGTCCGCCCGATCCGTGACGAGATCGAGCGCCGGGTCCGCCGGCTGCTGACCGAGCTGCAGAAAGTGGAGAACGCGTGAACCCGGTCGCACTCTGGCGACGGCTGCTGGCCGAGTTCGCCGGCACCGCCCTGCTGGTCACCTCGGTGGTCGGGTCGGGGGTGATGGCCCAGACCCTGTCGCCGGACGACGTCGGGCTGCAACTGCTGGAGAACTCGATCGCCACCGCGTTCGCACTGGGCGCGCTGATCCTGATCTTCGGCCCGGTCTCCGGCGGGCACTTCAACCCGGTCGTGTCGGCCGCCGACTGGTTCCTCGGCCGGCGCAGTCGCACCGGCCTGACCCTGTCGGACCTCGGCGGGTACGTCGCCGCGCAGGTCAGCGGCGGCATCGCCGGTGCGGTCCTGGCCAACCTGATGTTCGCCCTGCCGGCGGTGACCTGGTCGACGAAGGACCGGTCGGCCAGCCACCTGTGGCTCGGCGAGGTGGTCGCCACCGCCGGTCTGGTCCTGCTGGTCTTCGCATTGGCCCGCTCCGGTCGGGCCGCCGTCGCCCCGGCGGCGGTCGGTGCGTACATCGGTGCCGCCTACTGGTTCACCTCGTCGACGTCGTTCGCCAACCCGGCGGTCACCATCGGCCGGGGCTTCACCGACACCTTCGCCGGGATCGCCCCCGGCTCGATCCCGGCGTTCCTGGTCGCCCAGTGCGTCGGCCTCACCGTCGGCGCGGCGCTGCTGCTGGCGCTCTACCCCGGTGTCGGCCGCGCCGCCGACCAGGTCGTGGTCCCGGCCGGTGCCGTCGACGACGAGCTGGCCGACGCCCGACGCTGACCCCTGGCACACCCCTTCGAAGGAGACACCCCCGTGAGCAAGCCCAGCGTGCTGTTCGTCTGCGTACACAATGCCGGCCGGTCCCAGATGGCCGCCGGGTGGCTGCGTCACCTCGGCGGCGACGCGGTCGAGGTCCGCTCGGCCGGTTCGGCGCCGGCCGACACGGTCAACCCGGCGGCGGTCGAGGCGATGCGTGAGGTCGGCATCGACATCACCGACCAGACCCCGAAGAAGCTGGAATGGGAGACGGCCGAGTCCTCCGACGTCATCGTCACGATGGGCTGCGGTGACGCCTGCCCGACGTTCCCCGGCAAGCGGTACGAGGACTGGGCGCTGACCGATCCGGCCGGCAAGGGGGTCGAGGCGGTCCGCCCGATCCGCGACGAGATCCGCCGCCGGGTCGAGGCGCTGCTGGCCGACCTGGTTCCCCACGACCAGCTGACCCGCTGACCCGTCGGCGGAGTCAGCTGAACAGCGGCCGGACGGCGAAGTACATCAGCGCGCCGATAGTGCCCGCCGCCGGGAAGGTCAGGATCCAGGCGCCGACGATGTTGCCGGCGACGTTCCACCGGACGGCCGACAGCCGCTTGGTCACCCCGACGCCCATGATCGCCGAGGTGATGGTGTGCGTGGTGGAGATCGGCGCGCCGAGGACCAGGGCGTTGAAGTAGAGCACCGAGCTGGCGACGGTCTCGGCGGCGAAACCCTCCGGCGGCCGCAGGTCGATGATCTTGCGACCGAGGGTACGGATGATCCGCCAGCCACCGGCGTAGGTGCCCAGCGCCAGCACGGTCGCCGAGGTCCAGAAGACCCATTCGGGGATGGTCTCGGCGTCGGATTGGAAGCCGCCGACGAACAGCGCCAGCACCACGATGCCGATCGTCTTCGCCGCGTCCTGCATGCCGTGCCCGACGGACATCGCCGCCGCCGAGATCGACTGGGCGATCCGGAAGCCCCGGTTGAGCTTGCCCGGCTGACCGTTACGGAAGATCCACTGCACGGCGAGCATGACGAGGAACCCGAGGACGAAGCCGACCATCGGGGAGAGCACCATCGGGATCACCACGTCGCCGGCGATGCCGCTCCACAGCACCGTGCCGGAGGCGGCGATGGTGGAGCCGACCAGGCCGCCGATCAACGCGTGCGACGACGACGAGGGCAGGCCGAAGTACCAGGTGATCAGGTTCCAGGTGATCGCGCCGACCACGCCGGCGAAGACGATGCCGAGGCTGGAGACCCCGGCCGGCAGTTCGACCAGGCCGCTGCCGACGGTCTTGGCGACCTCGGCGCCGAAGTGGGCGCCGACGAAGTTGCCGACGGCGGCCATGAGCAGGGCGACCCGTGGGGTGAGCGCCCGGGTGGAGATGCTGGTGGCGATGGCGTTCGCCGCGTCGTGGAAACCGTTGGTGTAGTCGAAGACCATCGCAACGGTGATCACCGCGAGGACGGCGATGAGTTCGGGGCTCACGCGGCTCAGGACTCCTTGACCGCGATGGTCTCGACGGTGTTGGCGACGTGCTCGAAGGCGTCGCAGGCGGCCTCCAGCTCGTCGGCGACCTCCTTCATCTTCAGCACGGTCAGCGCGTCGTACTCGCCGGAGAAGAGGCGGACCAGCAGCATCCGGTACGCCCGGTCGCCCACGTTCTCCAGCCGGTTGCACTCGATCCAGTAGTCCTCGAGGTCCTTCATCGCCCGCAGCCGGGGCATCCCCTCGGCGGTGACCCGGGCCTGCTGGTCGAGGACGGCGATCAGCTCGTGCATCTCGCGGGGCAGCGACGGCAGCTGGGTCAGCCCGTACAGGTAGAGCAGGCTGCCGACCGCTTCCAGGTGGTCCATCACGTCGTCGAGCTGGCTGCCCAGCCGGTAGATGTCCTCCCGGTCGAAGGGCGTGATGAACGCGGAGTTGATCTTCTTGTAGAGGTCGTGGGTGATCTGGTCGCTGTCGTGCTCGACCTCGGTCAGCCGCTCGCTGACCGACTGCACGTCGACCCCGGGCAGCGCCAGTTCGTTGAGCAGCTCGGTGCCCCGCACGAGGTTCTGCGCGGCTTTGGTGAAGAGTTCGTAGAAGGCACCCTCAATGGGGCGGAAGGAGAACCTCACGGCAGCAGACCTCGTCACGGATGGCGGAAACAGGGGCTGGCCACGGCGAACGATCCGCCGGCGCTGAGGGAATGCTAGGGAACCGTGAATCCCGTCTGCTAGCGGCCCACCCCTGGTCACCGTATGGTCAGCTGTCGTTCATCTGTTGTTCACCTCATCTAAATCACCGGACAGCGCAGCATCACCGGCGAGCAGCCGGGCCTGTTCCTGCCGCAGGTCGACGGCGGCCGGCGGGTAGCTCAGCCCCAGCCCGGCGAAGTGCTCCCGGACCAGGTGGGTCAGCGCCCAGTCCCGGTACCACTTGCGGTCGGCGGGCACCACGTACCAGGGCGCGGCGTCGGTGGCGCAGCGACGCATCGCCTCGGTGTACGCGGCCTGGTACTCGGGCCACTTCGCGCGGGCCGCCACGTCACCGGGGTGGTACTTCCAGTGCTTGGTCGGATCGGTCAGCCGCGACATCAGCCGGGTCCGCTGCTCGTCGAAGGAGATGTGCAGAAACACCTTGATCAAGGTGTAGCCCTCATCGACCAGCTCGGCCTCGAAGGCGTTGATCTCGTCGTACCGGGGTCGCCAGACCTCCTCCGGGACCAGCTCGTCGACCCGGACCACCAGCACGTCCTCGTAGTGTGACCGATCGAACATTCCGACGTAGCCGGCGGCCGGCAGGGCCCGACGCACCCGCCACAGGAAGTGGTGGTCGAGCTCCTCCGGCGTCGGCGGCCCGAACGCCCGGATGTGCAGGCCGAGCGGGTTCATCGCGCCGGCCACCCGCTTGACCGCGCCGCCCTTGCCGCCGCAGTCCATGGCCTGCAGCACCAGCAGCACCCGCCGGTCGCCGAGGCCTGCCACCGCCTGGGCGTACAGCATCTCCTGCTGGCGGGCCAGGTCGTCGCCGAGCCGGCGGACCTCGTCGCGGGCCCACGCCTTGCGGTCCGGGCCGGTCACCGGCAACGGCGGCAGACCCGGCGTCGACCTCGGGTCGATCGCGGCCAGGTCGACCGGGCGGCCGGCACCGACCCGCAGCAGGTCCCGGATCGGTACGTCAGGATGCTCCTCAGCAGCAGTCATCCGACGATGATCGCGCAGTCACCGCCCGGTCGCCCACCTCCGAGTGGACCGGTGCGTCGCCGGCCGGGTCAGCAGACCAGCGCGGGCGGGTCAGGAGACCAGCGCGGGCGGGTCAGGAGACCAGCGCCAGCCACTTGCGGTAGGTCGAGGCGAACGGCTCCGTACCGTCGTCGAGCGCGTCGAGCAGCCACCGGGTGGCGGCCCAGGCCGACTCGACCACGTCGTCCGGGTAGCCGTACCGGACCCGGTGCTCGGCGAACTCGTCCTCGTCGCGCAGCTCCACCAGGCCGGTCGCCCGGCGGCGCACCACATCAAGATCAAGATCAATCAGATGTACGGTGTCGGAGTCCTCCCACCGCGCCGGGCTCGCGATGTCGCAGTAGACCTCACTGGTGCGCGGCGGCGGGTTGAACATGCAGGTCCACCACTGCTGATGCGGCACCAGCAGCACGAACGGGATCTGCTCCACCGAGGGCCGACCATGGTAGATCGACCGGGTGCCCCGGTCCACACCCAGCCAGACGCCGAGATCGTCCTCGGCCAACCGGCGCGCCGGGTAGTCGCGGTGCGCCGAGCCGTCGTACTTGCGATAGACCACCCGCACGACATCGCTCGACATGTGACGCACCTTAACCGATGGGATCACGCCGGCAGGCAACGTGCAGGTGACACCCGAGTACACCGTGTGCCACGTTCCGCGTACCGTCGGCGACCCGCTGTGGACAACCCGCCGCACGTCGGCGGCGGTCGGTACTGTCACCCGGTGACTCCCGCTCTGCCCACCACCGCCACGCCCGGACAGTCGACGCCGTCCCGCCCCGCCGGCCAGAGTCAGGGCCGGGTCGGCGGCCAGAGCAGCGGCAGTGCCAGCGGCCGGGGCAGCGGCCGGCCGAGCGCCGACGAGCTGCTCGCCGCCGCCGTCGGCGCGGTCCCCGGCGGCGCGGCCCGGCCCGGCCAGCAGGAGATGACCGCGGCGATCGCCGACGCGGTCCGCAGCCGTACGCACCTGCTGGTCCAGGCCGGCACCGGCACCGGCAAGTCGCTGGCCTACCTGGCACCGGCGTTGACCGTCGACGGCCCGGTGGTGGTCTCCACCGCCACCCTGGCGCTGCAGTCCCAACTGGTCGAACACGACCTGCCCCGGATCGCCGACGCCGCCGAGCCGATCCTGCGCCGCCGACCGACGTTCGCCGTGCTCAAGGGGCGGCACCACTACCTGTGCCTGGCCCGGCTGGAGGCCTCCGACGAGGAGGAGCCGGCCGACCTGTTCGACACCTCCGGCGGCGGCGGCAACGGTGGCGGAGGTGGCGGCATCCAGTGGCTCGGGGCCGCCGGCCGGCTCGGCAAACAGGTCCAGCGGCTGCGCGACTGGGCGATGGAGACCGAGACCGGCGACCGCGACGAGCTCGACCCCGGCGTCGACGACACCGTGTGGCGGCAGGTGTCGATGCCGGCCCGCGAATGCGTCGGCGCCAGCCGCTGCCCGTACGGCGACGAATGCTTCGCCGAGGCGTCCCGGGCGCGGGCCCGGGAGGCCGACGTGGTCGTCACCAACCACAGCCTGCTCGCCGTCGACATGCTCGCCGGCCGGCAGATCGTGCCGCCGCACAAGCTGCTGATCGTCGACGAGGCCCACGAGCTGGTCGACCGGGTGTCGTCGGCCGCCCAGGCGGAGCTGACCCCGGACGCCGTGGACCGGGCCGCCCGTCGGGCCCGGCCGCTGCTGCCGCCGGATACCGCCGAGGCGTTGACCGAGGCCGGCGACGCCCTCGCCGTCGGCCTCGCCGAAACCCCCGCCGGGCGGTTGACCACCGGGCTGCCGCAGCCGCTGCAGGAGGCGTGCACCCTGCTGGAGGCGGCCACCCGGGCAGCGCTGGACAAGATCGGCGACGTCAAGGCCGACGACCCGGACCCGGTGCGCAAGCAGCAGTCCAAGGCGGTGCTGGACGAGTTGTCGACGACCGCGCAACGGCTGCTCGACGAGGCCGAGCACGACGTGGCCTGGGTGGAGAAACCCGAAGGCCCGGCCGCCGGCCGCCGGGCCCTGGTGGTCGCGCCGCTGTCCGTCGCCGGCACCCTGGCCACCCATCTGTACGCGGAGCGGACCGTCGTCGCCACCTCGGCGACGCTGACCCTCGGCGGCCGGTTCGACACCGTCGCCCGGTCGCTGGGTCTGGAGACCGTCGGCCCGGCACCGGCCGCCGACCCCGCCCGGCCCGGCATCCCGGGGCGCGCCGGGGCGGCGGCGTCCGAGGCCAAGGCCACGCTGCCCGTGCAGGTCACCGCCGAGGACCTGTCCTGGCGGTCGCTCGATGTCGGTTCCCCGTTCGACTACCCCAAGCAGGGCATCCTGTACGTCGCCGCGCACCTGCCCCGGCCGACGGTCTCCGGGTTGCCGGCTCAGGCCGGGGAGGAGCTGCTGTCGCTGATCGGCACCCTTGGTGGCCGTACCCTCGGGTTGTTCTCGTCGCGACGGGCCGCGCAGCAGGCCGCGGAGCTGGTCCGGGCGCGGACCGGGCTGACCGTGCTGGTGCAGGGCGAGCAGGCGCTGCCGCTGCTGGTCCGCCAGTTCCGGCAGGACCGGGCCAGCTGCCTGTTCGGGGTGATGTCGCTGTGGCAGGGCGTCGACGTGCCGGGTGACGCCTGCCAGCTGGTGGTGATCGACCGGCTGCCGTTCCCCCGGCCCGACGAGCCGTTGGCTGCCGCCCGCGCCGCCGCCGTCGACGCCACCGGCGGCTCCGGCTTCGCCGCCGTCAGTGTGCCGATCGCCGCCGTCCGCCTCGCCCAGGGCGCCGGCCGGCTGATCCGCGCGAACGGCGACCGTGGCGTGGTCGCGGTGCTGGACTCCCGGTTGGAGACCGCCCGAGGCTACGGCGCGTTCCTGCGCCGGTCGCTGCCACCGTTCTGGTACACCACCCGCCCGGAGGTCGTCCAGGGCGCGCTGCGTCGGCTGGCCGCCAGCTGACCGGTGCCGCGTAGGGCGGTCTACCCGGTTGGCACCGTCACGGCGGGGTCGAGCGGACCACCACCGCTTCCGGCACCGGGGGCGGCACCTTGACGTGCCGCCGCCGGGCCAGCCGGCGGACAGCCGTGTTGAGCACCGCGATCAGCGGTACGGCGACCAGCGCGCCGACGATGCCGGCCAGCACCATGCCGGCGGTCACCGCCAGCACCACCGCCAACGGATGGATCGCCACCGCCCGGCCCATGATCAGCGGCTGCAGGACGTTGCCCTCCAGCTGCTGCACCCCGATGACCACCCCGAGGATGATCAGCGCGGTGACCCAGCCGCTGTCGACGAGCGCCACCAGGATCGCCACCGCGCCGGACAGGGTCGCCCCGACGATCGGGATGAACGCGCCGAGGAACACCAGCGCGGCCAGCGCGAACGCGAACGGGATGTCGAACAGCACCAGGAAGATGCCGATGCCGACGGCGTCGATGAACGCCACCAGCACCGTCGCCCGGACGTAGGCGACCAGGGTCAACCAGGAGGCCCGGCCGGCGTCGTCGACCCGCCACCGGGCACCGGTCGGGAACAGCCCCACCATGAACCGCCAGATCTTCTGGCCGTCGCGCAGGAAGAAGAAGGTCGCGAAGAGCACCAGCAGGGCACCGGTGAACAGCTCCACGACGGTGCCGGCGGTGGAGACCGCGCCGCTGGTCAACGTCTGGGTGTTCTCGTTGATCCAGTTCTGGCCGGCCTCGATGTACTGGTCGAGCTGCCCGTCGGACATGTTCAGCGGGCCGGTCCGCATCCAGTCCTGGATCTGGCTGATCCCGGCGGATGCCTTCACGCTCAGGTCCGGCAGGCCGGTGATGAACTCGTTGACCACCATCGTCAAGGTGCCGACGACACCGGCCAGCCCGGCGATCAGCACCACGGCGGTGGCCAGGGTGCGCGGCACCCGGGCCCGCAGCAGCCAGCCGACCGCCGGGGCGAGCAGCGCGGCGAGCAGCAACGCCACCAGCAGCGGAATGACGACGATCCGGACCCTGCCGATGACCGCCAGCAGCGCCCAGCCGACGATGCCGATGACGATCAGTCGCCACGACCAGGCGGCGGCGAGCCGCAGCGCGTGCGGCACGTCCGCGTCGTCGCGGCTGCTGGTCGACAGGTGACCGTCACCCGGCGGGGGGACCTCGGCCACCTCGTCGGCGACCGGATCGAGCCCGTCGACGTCGCTCGTGCTGCCCCGCCGCGACCGCTCCCGCTCCCGCGCCGTGCGCACCGACTGACGTCCGGCCTCGTACGCCTGGCGCAGCCGCCGTCTCATCTGCTGAAGCCGGCTCAAGCGCACCCCCTCTGATCTGTCCCAGCCTGGTACACGGTAGTCCTCAGCAGCCACGAATCGGCCCCGGCGCAGCCCTGATTCCTCCCGGATGTGCCCGGGAACATGTCCGGCTCAAACCCTGAGACCGACTACCGCAACCACCCGGGGCCGACCGACGATGGCCACGCGGTACGGTTCGGAACGTGACCGCCGACCCGCCGCACGACAACGGCCTGCCGATCCGCCTGCTGCACGACCGGGTGCTGGTCAAACTCGAAGGCGCCGAGGGCGAACGCCGCTCCACCGCCGGCATCGTCATCCCGGCGACCGCCTCGATGGGTCGCCGACTGTCCTGGGCGACCGCCGTCGGCGTCGGCCCCAACGTACGGTCGATCGTCAACGGCGACCGGGTGCTGTTCGACCCGGAGGACCGTTCCGAGGTCGAGTTGCAGGGCCGCGACTACGTCCTGCTGCGCGAACGCGACGTGCACGCCGTCGCCGCCCGCCGCGTCGAACCCGACTCCACCGGCCTCTACCTCTGACTCTGCGCTGACTCCTCGGCCCTGCCGCTCACCGGGGCCGCTTGCGTTTGGCGTCGCCTTGATCCACTGCGCCCCATCGACTCGACACGCCGACGCCACGTCAGATCACCCGCATCCGATGCCGCGCCAAAGGGTGCCGACCCTATTTCGGTGGTTCGAGCCAGGCGAGTGGTTGTCCGGCCAGGGCGGCGTCCGCGAGGCGGTGGGCCGAGGCGGTCTTGAGGGCGGCGCGGGAACTGTCGATCCAGCGTTGGACGTTGTCGATGCCCTGGTGGCGGTACTCGACGGCTTGGACGAGCAGTTCGAGTTTGTCGGCGTCACGGGCGACGACCGCTTCGAGGGTTTCGCCGGCTTCGTACTCGGCGACGGCGGCGGTGATGACCTCGGCGACGTCCGGTGGGCAGTCGGCGACCTGGTCGGCGGTGACGGCAGTGCTGGGTGCTGCTGTGAGGTACCGCTTCGCGATGTGCGGCAGGTCGGTGGTGCGGGTCTCCTGGGTGTCGTGCAGGACGCAGAGCATGGTGACCTTGGCCGGGTCGGCGCCTTCCATCGCGGCGAGCATCATGCCGACGATCGCCGTACGAAACGAGTGGTCGGCGATGGACTCGGGCTGGGCGACGCCAGCGAACCACCAGCCGGTGCGGGCGGCGCGTTTGAGTACGCCGGTCTCGAAGATGAACTTCATCGCGCCGGCGGTGTCGTCGTGGTTGTCGCTCATCTGCTCGTTCCTGTGCCGGGAAACCCGTTGGTACGCAGGCTGTAAAGCACTGAGGTTAGCTCCTGCCGGGACTGGCCGGAGATCGTGTCGCTGTCCAGGAGTGCGGGGCTGCGGTCGACGAGGGTGCGGGCGCTGTCGGGGTCAGCGTGGATGAGTGTGCGCCGGGCAGTGAGCAGAGACCAGAGGTTGTGGATGTTGAGGTCGATGAACGGGTGACCGGGTTCCAGGCGGTGTACCAGGTGTCGTAGAAGTCGGGACCCGTACCAACTGGAGGTGGAAGCGGGCATGAAGGCGTCGTCACGCTGGCGGTAGGGGATCTCGCCGACCCAGTAGGCGGAGTAGTTGATGGCTGCGCGTTCGCATGCGTCGTCCGGGTGGGCTCTGGCGATGAAGTCCCGGAGCGGTTCAGGGTTGCCCTGCTTCGCTAGCGAGGTGGCTACAGACCTGGCGTCGGGCCATTTCGGCGACCACGTATGAAAGGTAAGCCTACGGCGGGCGTTGGTGGCGGTGTCCTGGGCGAGCCAGGCTTCGGAGGTGCCGCTGGGGTCCATGCCGGCTAGGAAGCATGCTTGCCGGTGCAGGAGCAGATGCGGTTGACGTTGACCTGCGGCACGCTCGGCGAGTACCTGCAGGTGAGTGAAAAATGCTCGGCGTTCGTCGGCGGACAGCAGCGGGCTGGCAGCCACCGGTCCACGACGGCGCTGCGGAGCCTGGCGGCTCTGGATGAAAGCGGGTGTCTGACCGATCACCGTCCAGAGTAGTAGATCGGTGAGGCGGTGGGTAAGGACTGACCAGCCGAGCGGTTGCTCGGCGATGTCGGTGCGTTCGATCCTGTCGTTCAGCACTGACGTGAGGATGAAGTCAGCCTCGACGGCGTCCTCGATCGCGGAGAGCAGGGTGGGGTCTGCACCGAGCCTGCCGAGTCGCTGCCGTGTTGCTACTGCCTGCCCTAACGGCACGGCCGCGAACGGTCGACGTCCAGATTCCCAGCTCTGCACGGTCGTGCGCTCAACGGAGAGTTCTGTAGCGAGCTGTTCCTGAGTCAACGGGACGGATTCCCGGATGAGCTTCAACAGGTATCCGGTTGTGTCACCGCGCTGGCGGCTTGATCGTGCGAGATCTGCCATGCATATCCCTACGTCGACCGGCGGTTTACGTTTGTACCGGGGAGGGCTCTGAAGCGGTTCTGGCCGCCTACCTACTCGTACTGCCGGTGAGTCCTACGAACCTCGCCCCGATCGTAGCGTTGTGGCTACCGAACGTGCCAAGTGTGGACACGTACCGGTTAGCCGGCGGCGGCCTCGGGGTTGTCGTGGAGAGCCACCTCGGGGTCGCCGCCCTTCCAACTCGCTTCGAGGGGGCATCGTGTTCGGGAAGTGGTTTCAGCGTGCGGACGTACCGGTGGATGTGGTGTATCCGGTGCCGGGCCGCCGCCGGTTCGCCGAGGTGAGCGCGTCGCCGCCGGATCGGCGGCCGGCGACCCGTACTGATCGGGCGTCGCGGCGGGGTGGTAACGCCGGCCGGCACTTCCTGCCGTGAGGACACCCGCAGCCGGTAGGGGGCCGGTGCATGAGCCGGTGCGGCCGTCGTGGTGGTGTGCGGTGTGTCCGGACGGTACGCCGTGGCCGTGTCCGCCGGGTCGGGTGCAGTTGGCGCAGGCCTACGTGGGTGAGCCGGTCGCGTTGTCGGTGGACGTCGGCGAACTGTTGCCGGTGGCGGCGCGGGAGGCCGGCATCACCGATGTGGTCGAGTTGTATGAACGGTTCGTGGCGTGGACGTGGATCGACGCGGGAGGCCGCCGGTGACCGTGACCGTGGGTGTGGGTCGTCGGGTCGCGCTGTGGCGGGTACGGCGTCAGATGACGCAGCAGGTGTTCGCCGATCGGATCGGCCGGTCGAAGAGCTGGGTCGACAAGGTCGAACGCGGCGTCCGGTCGTTGGACAGGTTTTCGGTGATCCGGCAGGTCGCCGAGGTGCTGCGGGTCGACCCGGCGGAGTTGCTCGACGGCGGCGAGGGTCGGCCGCAGACCGGTGAGGCGACGGCCGGTGTCGACGCGGTCCGGGCAGCACTGGCCAGCTACGACGTATTCGGCACCGCCGGCAACGTGCCGCCGCAGCTGTCGGGGGAGACGGTGCGGCGGGTGGAGCACGGGTGGGCGACGTACCGGCACGGCGACTATCCCCGACTGCTGCGGGCGGCACCCGAGTTGCTGGACACCGCCCGCCGGTTGCGTTCCGCCCGGCCGGAGCAGGGGGCGGACCTGTTGGCGTCGGCGTACCGGGTCACCGCGCTGGTGCTGGTCAAAGTCGGCGAGCCGGACCTGGCCTGGCTGGCCGCCGACCGGGCGCTCGCCGCAGCCGACGGCGACGTGGTGTCGGCCGGGTCGGCGGTGGTGCCACTCGCCCAGGCCCTACGGGCCCTCGACCAGCCCCGACTCGCGATGGCGGCGACGATCACCGCCGCCGACCGGGTAGCCGCGTCAACCGGAGGAGCCGCGTCGACAGAACGGCAGTCGGTGTACGGGACGCTGCTGCTGCAGGCGGCCCTTGCCGCCGCCGGGAGCGGCGACACCCACAGCGCCAGCGAACTCCTCACCCAGGCCGCCACCGTCGCCGGGCAGGTCGGTGACGGGCAGGACTACCGCACCTCCACGTTCGGCCCAGCCGCCGTCGAACTCGCACACGTCGTGGCAGCCGTCGAGTCAGGCGACGCCCACCAGGCCGTACGCCGCCACGACACCGCCACCAGCCGACAACCCTGGCAGGGACTACCCGCCGAACACCGGGCCGCGTACCTGCTCGACGCCGCCCGCGCCCACCTCGACACCGGCGACACCGCCGGAGCGGGACGGTGGCTCGTCGACGCCGACCGCGTCGCACCGGCTGAAATCCGCGCCCGACCCTCCGCCCGTACCCTCGTCGCTGAGATCGCCCGCACCGGACCGCAAGCGGCCGGCGTCGCCCGACTGGCCACGGCCCTCGGGCTCACCCGTTAGGGCATCCGGTCAGGAACCCGGGTGTTCAGTCGGCTGCCAGTGGGTCTCGGCGAGGAGTTGTGTCATGCGTTCCACGCAGCGTTTCCGGGCAGGTGACCAGTCGTAGGGCATCTTCGTGACTGCTTCGAAGGCGCTCATCCGAGGGCCCTTCTCCTCCGTCAGGTCGGCGTCGTCGATCTCGAAGAGCTGCTCCTCAGCCGCGCCCAACCCGGCTGCCTCCACTGCCCGATCCAGGGCTATCTGGTGGGCGCATCGCTGCACGGCGAGTTCCTCCACCCGGGGGTCCTCGGGGTCCACACTGTCGTCCAGAGCCGCCTCGGCCGCGTCCAGACGCTCCTGCTCCGC
Organism: Solwaraspora sp. WMMA2101; assembly: GCF_049179175.1. Lineage (NCBI taxonomy): Bacteria > Bacillati > Actinomycetota > Actinomycetes > Micromonosporales > Micromonosporaceae > Solwaraspora > Solwaraspora sp. WMMA2101. The sequence continues at coordinate 2,567,006 of NZ_JBMHMA010000006.1, forward strand.
CCGCAGATCAGGGTCGGTGGCGAGCACGATGAACACGCTGGCCTGGATGGCGGCGCCCAGCGGGCCGAAGATGCGTTCCGTGACCAGCAGCGCGTCCAGATCGGCGGGGCGCAGTGCACCCGGCGGCAGGTGGGCGAGCCGGTCCGTGACCATTTCGGAGAGCAGCCCCAGCGGGCTGCCCACGGCGTGGAGACGCTGGATGGCCGCGCGTTGGCGTCTGATGTCGGCTTCCTTGGCGGCCAGGGTCTCCGCCAGTCGGCCCAGCATCTCCTCGACGTCCCGGGTCTCCTCGAAGGCGGCCCGCATGTCGTCGAGGCTGATGCCGGCCTCCGCCATCTTGCGGATCCACAGCAGGCGGATCATGTCCTCGTAGCCGTAGCGGCGACGACCGTCCGCGCCCCGCTCGGGCTCCGGCAGCAGGCCGATCTGGTGGTAGTGGCGGATGGCGCGCGGCGTGGTCCCAGCGAAGACGGCCGCATCACCGATCTTGACCTGCCGGGGAGGCATGACGGAGGAGTACGTCACAGGCTGAGCCTTTCGTGCTGAGGTGTCTCGAGGAGACCACATGCCACTACGGCATGTGCAACAGCAGCAGTTGGGCGAGCCGACGCCGTCAGTTGGTCGGCGGGTCGTAGTGGCCGGGCCGGACCTGGTAGTCCGACGGCGGACGGTACTCCGGCGGCGGAGGGCTGTTGCCGGGCGGCGTGCCATAACCCGGCGGCGTGCCGTAGCCAGGGGGCGGACCGTAGCCGGGCGGGGGGCCGTAGCCAGTGGGTGGGCCGTAGCCGGGCGGGGAGCCGTATCCGGTGGAAGGGCCGTAGCCGGGCGGCGGTGCGCCGTAGTAGCCAGGAGGCGGTGGGCCGTAGCCGGTCGGCGGGCCGTAACCGGGCGGCGGCGGGGGCGGCGGGGATCCGCCGTACGGCCAGCCCGGCTGACCGCCGTAGGCGTACACCGGCGGGGGCGGCGGCGGGGGCGCGGTCAGCACCACCGGGATCGGCACCACCGGCTCGTCCGGGGCGTCCACCGGCCGCGTCACGCCGTCCGGGAAGGCCATCTGGTAGCGCTCGCCGTCCCAGGTCGCCGCCGGGGCCTGCGGATCGCGGCCGACGAACACCTGCCGGTAGCCGGCCAACGCGGTCAGCAGCCGGTGCTCCTCCTTGGCGTGCCGGGCCAGCTGCTTCGGGGTGGACTCCAGACCACGGATCAGCGAGTCCCGCTGCAGCGCGAGCTTCGTCGCGACGGCCTGGAAGTCCCGCATCGCCCGCAGGCCGGGGTCACCGGCGACCCGTCGGGCCCACCGCCGCGCGGAGTGCCGCCGGCCGAGGCTGCCCAGCGCGGCCACCTCCGGCGGGGTGAACCAGCCAGCGCGGACGTAGTCGGGCAACACCCGTTCGGTGAGCCGGCCTTCCCAGCTGCGCAGCCACACCGCCAGGCCGACCATGCCGAAGAAGATCGGCACCATCAGCCCGATGTAGCCGTACAGCAGGATGAGGGTCTGCCCGGTCGCCTCGACCAGGGTCGGGATCAGGTTCCAGGCACCGTGCAGCATCATCGCCAGCAGCAGGCCGGCGGTCGGGGCGAGGACCCGGATGCGGCGGTCGGCGGTACGGGCGGCGATGCCCAGCCCCACGCCGGCCATCGAGGTGAACAGTGGGTGGGCGAACCCGGTGAACAGGATCCGCACGATGAAGATGGCGAAGACGTTCTGCGCGCCGGTCGCCGGGCCGTACTGTTCGGCGCCGGCGGCGTAGCCGTACCCGCCGAGGTAGAGGATGTTCTCCACCATCGCGAAGCCGATCGCCGACATGCCACAGTAGACGAGTCCGTCGGTGATGCCGGACCACTCCCGGCGGCGGGTCAGCAGCAGCAGGATCGGGCCGAGGGTCTTCGTCAGCTCCTCGATGAACGGGGCGACCAGCACCGCCACCAGCGCTTCCGAGTAGCCCAGGTTGTAGAGCAGATCCGCCGAGAAGTTGTTCACGTTCAGCGAGGCGTACGTGGAGACGAACGCGCCCCAGGCGAAGCAGAAGGCCAGGTAGCGCACCGGCTCCGGTTCGTACCGGTCCAGCCACAGGAAACAGGCGACCAGCACCGGTACGGGCAGCACCGCCGCGATGACGCCGACGGTCAACGCGACCGGGCCGATCGCCGTACCCAGGTAGACCAGGATGGCGACGCCGCAACCGGCGATCAGCACGACGATGCCGGCCAACGCCAGCCAGCGCAGCCAGACGCTGCGCCGCAGCCGACCGGCCGGCACGGCCTCGTCGGCCGGCGGGGCCGGCTCGACCTCGACCGACGCCGCAGCCGGGGCCGGCGGGGCCGGCTCGACCGCCGTGACCGGCTCGACTTCAGCCGAGGCGGGCGGGGCCGGCTCGACCGCCTCCGTCGGCCCGGTCGCCTCGGTCTCGGTCGGGTCCGTGCGGGGACGCTCCGGCGCGGAACCGCCGGACTGAGAGTCGACCATTGTGTCAGCCTAACCAGCCCGGTCCCACCGCGTGGATCACGTCTGCTCGTTGGCCGTCACGTCGCGGCCGAACGCCTCGCCGACCAGCCGTTCGACCTCGTCCGGCGGGGTGCCGCTGGCCCGGACCAGATCGCTCGCGGTGGCCCGGATCTGGGCGATCACGACGCTGCCGTTGAAGCCGACCCCCGACTCGTACGCCTCGGCGGCGCAGCGGGCCGCGTCCAGGGCCCGCCGCCGGGTCCGGGCCGGGTCGGCGCCGGCGTCGAGTTCGTACCGCAGGGTGCGGACCGCCTCGCCGAGGTGGCAGATCGCCGGCGGCAGACTCGGCGGCACCGGTTCCTGGTCGGTCAGGATCGACACCACCCGTCGGGCCAGCACCCGGGAGTTGCGCAACCCACGGGTCAGGTACTCGGCACTCTCGGCGTACTGGGCCAGTGGGGCGCGGGCCCGCCAGCGGGCCGGTGCCAGCACCGCGGTCTCGTGCCCGGCGTGGACGGCGTCGCGGAACGCGGACAACTCCTTCTCGGCGTCGTGCAGCCGTTGGGAGGCGGCCTGGGCGCGGCGGCGGTCCCCGGCGGCCAGCGCGTCGCCGGAGCGGATCAGCATGTCGCCGAGGATGTCGAGCGCCGGGTCGGCGGCGCGGCGCACGATGGTCAGTGGGTTCAGCGGCAGCAGCAGGATCAGCACCACCAGGCCGACCAGACCGCCGACCAGGGCGTCGATGAACCGGTCCGGATAGAAGCTCTGGGTCGTCGGCAGCAGGGTGGCGACCAGGACCCCGGAGGACGCCGACTGGGTGACCAGGGCCGATCCGCCGCCGAGGAAGACGGCGGCGATCACCGCGAGCGGCACGATCAACGCCAGCTGCCAGGTGCCGGTGCCGATGGAGAGGATGATGGCGTCGCCGACCGCGATCCCGATCGCGACGCCGACGACCAGTTCGGCGGTACGTTTCAGCCGCTGGCCGATGGACGCGCTGAGGATGACGACCGCCGAGATCGGGGCGAAGATCGGCAGTTCGTGGCCGATCACCCGGTGGGAGATGAACCAGGCGATGGCGGCTGCCAGACCGGCCTGCAGGGCGAGGACGATGTTGGCGCGGACCCGTTCCGAGCGTTCCCGGAACTCCATCGACGCCCGGCTGCGGGTGACGGTCAGGATCGCGGCGAGGCGCGGGCCCGCCGCCGGGCGGGACGACTTTCCGGCGACGGCCATGCGCGCAGCGTACCGAGCGGAATTGCACCAAACCGGCGCATGCCTACATATCCCCCAGCCTGGTGGTGTCCCGCGCTGGTCGAGGCACCGCCCGGCTGGCTAGCCTGCGACCATGTCCGACCTCATCGACGCCCTCCGCGCGGTGCTGCCCGACGGTGCGGTGCTCACCGACCCCGACCTGCTGCGCGGCCACCAACGCGACGAGGCGGACCTCTGCGCCGCCGGCACCCCCGCCGTCGTGGTCCGGCCCCGCACGACCGCCGAGGTGGTCGCCACCGTCGGCGTCGCCGCCCGGTACGGCGTACCGGTGGTGCCGCAGGGGGCGCGGACCGGGCTGGCCGGCGCGGCGAACGCCGTCGACGGCGCGGTGGTCGTCTCCACCGTCGCGATGGACACGATCGTCGACGTCGACCCGGTCAACCGCACCGCCGTCGTCCAGCCCGGCGTGGTCAACGCCACACTCGCCGCCGAGGTCGGTCGGCACGGGCTGCGCTACCCGCCGGACCCCGGCTCCTGGGAGTCGTCGACCATCGGCGGCAACGTCGCCACCAACGCCGGCGGCATGTGCTGCGTCAAGTACGGCGTGACCAGCGAGTACGTCATCGGCCTCGAAGTGGTCCTGGCCAGCGGCGAGGTGCTGCGGACCGGCCGACGCACCGCCAAGGGGGTCGCCGGCTACGACCTGACCCGGCTGTTCGTCGGCTCCGAAGGCACCCTCGGGGTGATCACCGAGGTGACCGTCGCGCTGCGGCCCGCCGCCGACACCGCCCTCACCCTGGTCGCCGTCTTCGACTCCACCGCCGCCGCCGGGGCCGCCGTCGCCGACATCGCCGCCGGTGGGCTCAGCCCCAGCCTGCTGGAACTGCTGGACCGCACCCACCTGCAGGCGATCGAGGCGTACCGGCCGATGGGGCTGCGCACGGACGCCGCCGCGCTGCTGCTCGCCTCGGTCGACACCGGCACCGCCGCCAGCGCCGACCTGGACCGGATCGCCCAGGTCTGCACCACGGCCGGCGCCACCGAGGTGTACGCCGCCAGCGACGCGGTCGAGGCCGCTGCCCTGCTGCAGGCCCGCCGGCTGGCCCACCCGGCGATGGAGCACTTCGCCGCCCGTACCTTCCCCGACGGCAGCGGCGGGCTGATCATCGACGACGTGGCGGTGCCCCGCTCGGCGCTGGCCCGGATGCTCGACGGGGTCGCCGCGATCGCCACCGCGCACGAGGTGCCGATCGGGGTGGTCGGGCACGCCGGCGACGGCAACCTGCACCCCAACATCGTGGTCGACCGCGCCGACCCGCAGAGCCTGGCCCGGGGCCGGGCCGCGTTCGACGTGATCATGCGGCTCGGCCTGGACCTCGGTGGCACCTGCACCGGCGAACACGGCGTCGGGCTGCTCAAACGGGACTGGCTGGCCGAAGAGATCGGCCCGGTCGGGATGCGGGTGCACCGGGCGATCAAGCAGGCGCTCGACCCGACCGGCCTGCTCAACCCCGGCAAGCTGCTCTGACCCGGCCCAGCGCAGACGCCGGCTGTGAGCTCCTGAGCCGGCCCAGCTCTGGTGCCGGCCGTCAGCCGGTGGCGATGCCGGTGTCCGTCGGCCAGTCCACGCCCCGGTCGGCGGCGAAGCCCCGCACGTCGGCGGCACCGAGCCGGGCCGCGTCCGCCGTCGCGTCGTCCGGCATCCGCTGCGACTGCAACTCTGCCGCCACCCGCGCCTGGTAGTGCTCCACCTCCCGGGCCCGGACCGCGTCGTCCCAGCCGAGCGCCCGGCCCATCACCTCGGCGGTGTGCTCGGCCGAGTCGTTGCCCCGGTGCGGCGTCTCGATCGAGATCCGGGTCCGCCGGGTCAGCACGTCGTCCAGGTGCAGCGCGCCTTCGGCGCGGGCGGCGTACGCGATCTCGGCGGCCAGATACTCGGGGGCCCCGGAGACCGGGCTGGCCAGCAGCGGATCGTCCCGGATCAGCGCCAGCAGCTCCACCGCGAGGGTGCCGTACCGCTCCAGCAGGTGCTCCAGCACGCCGACCGGTACGCCGTTGCGGCGGGCCACGTCCGCCCGGTCCCGCCACATCGCGGTGTAGCCGTCCGCGCCGAGCAGCGGCAGCTGCGCGGTCCGCGACGGCCGGGTCACCCCGAGCCGGGCCGCCGCCCGGTCCACCACGTCGGCGGCCATCACCCGGTACGTCGTGTACTTGCCGCCGGCCACCAGCAGCAACCCGAGCATCGGCTCGACCACCGCGTGCTCCCGGGACAGCCGCGACGTGGAGTCCGCCTCACCGGCCAGCAGCGGCCGCAGCCCGGCGTACACGCCCTCGATGTCGCGCGGCGTCAACGGCCGGTCCAGCACCGTGTTGACCTGGTCCAGCAGGTAGCCGATGTCCCGGTCCGAGGCCGCCGGGTGGGAACGGTCGAGCCGCCAGTCGGTGTCCGTGGTGCCGATGATCCAGTGCCCGCCCCAGGGGAGCACGAACAGCACCGACGTGGCGGTACGCAGGATCAGCCCCGCCTCACCGGTGATCGCCGACCGGGGCACCACCAGGTGCACGCCCTTCGACGCCCGTACCCGCAGACCGGGCCGGACCCCGACGTCGCCGAGCATCCGCGACACGTCGTCGCTCCACACCCCGGTGGCCGCGATCACGGTGCGGGCCCGTACCTCGAACTCGGCGTCCGGGTCCCCGGGCCGGGCCTCCATGTCCCGCACCCGGACCCCCGTCACCTCGCGGGCCTGCCGCAGCAGGCCGACGACGCGGGCGCTGGTCACCGTGGCCGCGCCCAGACTCGCGGCGGTCCGGGCCAGCGTCACGACCAGCCGGGCGTCGTCGACCTGGCCGTCGTAGTAGCGGATCGCGCCGGCCACCACGTCCGGCCGCAGGCTCGGGAACACCCGCCGGGCGCCTTCGCGGGACAGGTGCTGGTGCAGCGGCATGCCCCGGCCGCCGCCGAAGACACCGGCGAACACGTCGTACGCGGCGACACCGGCCCCGTAGTAGGCCCGTCGCCAGGCCCGGCCCGGCAGCGCCCGCACCCCGGGGGCGTCGCCGTGCGGCAACGGCACCAGGATCGGCACCGGCCGGACCAGATGCGGCGCGATCCGGGTGGCCAGCAGGCCACGCTCAGTGAGCGCCTCGTGGACCAGGCCCAGCTCCAACTGTTCCAGGTAGCGCAGGCCGCCGTGGATCAGTTTGCTGGACCGGCTGGACGTGCCGGCGGCGTAGTCGCGCGCCTCGATCAGCGCGACCTTCAGGCCACGGGAGGCGGCGTCGAGGGCGGCACCGGCGCCGGTCACGCCACCGCCGATCACCAGGACGTCGAACCGCTCGCTGCGCAGCCGACGCAGGTCGGCGGCACGACGGGTCACGGACAGCTGGCCGGCGGCATACCGGGAAACGGCTGGGTCACGCACCCGTCCACCGTAACCGCCCGCCTATCGTGGCGGACATGTCGCAGGTCCCCGGATTTCCCGGACACCCCTTACCCGGTCATCCCTACCCCGTCGCGCCCTACCCGGCACCGGCCCCCGCCCCGAGCCCGTGGCCGGTGATCGCTGCCGTCGCCGTCGGGCTCTGGTCACTGGGCGTCACCGTGCTGGCGCAGGCCGGTGGCTGGCTCACCGACCAGGTCCTGCTCGCCAGCGGCCTGCCCCGGCCGGCGGTGGTGTGGCCGCTGATCGGACTCGGCAACGCGCTGCTGGTCGGGGTGCCGGCGATGCTGCTGGCCCTGGTCCCCCGGTCGACCGCGGTCCGGGCCACCGGCCGCGCCTGGCTGGTCGGCGCGTTCGCGCTCGCCGGGTTCGGGCTGATCCGGGCGCTTCCCGGCGCGCAGCACGAGCTGTACCTGCTGCTGCTCGCCGCGCTGGCCGCCGGTGGCGCACTGCTGCTGCGGACGCTACGCCGCCGCACCGCCACCCCCACCGCTGAAGCCGCCCCCGCCGCTGAAGCCGCCCCCGCCGCTGAAGCCGCCCCCGCCGCTGAAGCGGCCCCCGCCGCTGATGCCACCGCCGAAGCGGCCACCGCCGAAGCCGCGCCGGAACCGGCGGCCGGGCGGGACCGGCTGACGCCGACGCTGATCGCCGTCGCGGCCGGGCTGGTCATGCTGGTGCCATGGCTCTGGCTCGGTGCCCTCGGCGGGGTCGCGGAGACCCTGCTGGCGCTCGTCGCGGCCGCCGCCGTCGGCTCGTACGCCGTCGAGCTGCTGCCGCCCGGCTACTGGTCGGCGATCGGCGACACCGCGCGCGGCCCGTCGGCGGTGCGGACCGTGCTGGCCGGCGGCACGGTCGCCGGGGTCGGCCTGGCGCTGCTCGCCGCCGGGGTCGGCCAGCCCGGGGTGCAACTGGTCGCCCTGCTGGCGGTGCCGCCGATCGGCTACGCCGCCGCCGCGATCGTCTGGGCCACCCGCCGGACCGGCAGCGCCCCGGCAGGCGGCGCCGCAGCAGGCACCGATCGGGCCGGCACCTCTCGGGCCGGGCGCGGTATGGCCGGCAGCGCCCCGGTCGGCGTACTGGTCGGGTCGACCGTCGTCGGACCGCTCGCCTTCCTCGACGGCGAGGAGATCTCGCTGCTGCTGATCGGCCGGGACCTGCCCTTCTGGGCGGCGGTCGGAGCCGGCGTGGCGTGGGCGCTCGGCGTCGTACTCAGTGTGATCCTCGGCGTCGGACTCGGCCGGGCCGGTGCCGGCCGGCTCGGCACCGCGCCGGCCGGTAGCGTGCGGCCGCGCCGGATCGTCGCGGCCGTCGTGGTCGCGGTCCTCGCGGCGACCGGTACGGCGGTGTACCTCACCGCCGGGCAACCCGGCCTGTACGGCGAACGCCTCTTCGTGGTGCTGCGCGAACAGGCCGACCTGTCCGACGTCACCCGGGCCACCGGGCCGGCCGGCCGCGACGCCCGGATCGGCGAGGTCTACCGCCGGCTGGTCGACACCGCCGAGTCCAGCCAGGCCGGCCTACGGGCCGACCTCGACCGCTGGGGCCTGTCGTACACCCCGTACTACCTGGTCAACGCGATCGAGGTGGACGGCGGCGCGGCGGTACGGGCGTGGCTGTCGCGCCGCGCCGACGTCGACCGGGTGCTGCTCAGCCCGCAGCTGCGGCCGCTGCCCGCCCCGGTCACCGGCGACGGCGGCGACGAGCCGGCCCCGTCCTCACCACAGTGGAACATCACGATGCTCGGTGCCAACGAAGTCTGGTCCGAGCTCGACGTCGACGGGTCCGGGATCGTCGTCGGCTCCTCCGACTCCGGAGTGGACGGTAGGCATCCGGCGCTGGCCGAAGGGTTCCGGGGCGGCGACGACTCCTGGTACGACCCGTGGAACGACACCCGTACGCCGACCGACAACAACGGACACGGCACCCACACACTCGGCTCGGCGGTCGGTGACACCTCCATCGGGGTCGCCCCCGGCGCCTCCTGGGTGGGCTGCGTCAACCTCGACCGCAACCTCGGCAACCCGGCCCGCTACCTGGACTGCCTGCAGTTCATGCTGGCACCGTTCCCGGCCGGCGGCGATCCGCTGCGCGACGGGCGACCGGAGCGGGCACCGCACGTGCTGACGAACTCGTGGGGCTGCCCGGAGCTGGAAGGCTGCGATCTCGACTCGCTGGCGCCGGCGACGCAGGCGCTCGCCGCCGCCGGGCTGATGATGGTGGCCGCCGCCGGCAACACCGGCCCGTTCTGCGGCTCGGTCGACGACCCGCCGGCCCCGTACGCCGACGTGCTGACCGTCGGCGCGGTCGACAGCGACCGTACGGTGACCGATTTTTCCAGCCGGGGTCCGGCGCCGCAGGGCGACGTCAAGCCGGACCTGGTCGCCCCCGGCGCGGCGGTGCTGTCGGCGATGCCCGGCGGCGGGTACGCGGCCCTCGACGGCACATCGATGGCGGCACCGCACGTCGCCGGCGTGGTGGCGCTGATGTGGTCGGCCAACCCCGCACTGATCGGCGACCTGGAACGCACCGACGAGATCCTGCGGCAGACCGCCGGCGACGCGTCGACCGGGTTCGCCGACCCCTGCGGCGACCGGGCGAACCTGACCGGAGCCGGCCTGGTCGACGCGTACGCCGCGGTCGAGGCCGCGCAGGCAGCCGGTTAAGGTCGACGGTCGTGGAACGCGACGCATCCTCAGGTCAGGACGCCCCGGCAGCCGGGTTCACCATCGAGGAACTGACCGACCGGCACCGGTCGGCGGTCGTCGAGCTGTGCCGCGACGCCCTCGACCTGCCCGCCGACGCCGCCGAGGCCGCGCAGATCATCGACCGGCTGCACCCGGCACCGCCCGTGCTGGCGGCCGATGACGCCGCCGGGCTCAGCCGCCGCCGGACCGTCGCCCTGGTCGCCCTGGTCGACCAGACGGTACGGGGCGTGGTGCTGGGTTCGCTGGCACACCGGGACCCGGCGGTGGGGCACGTCGACCTGATCGCCGTACATCCGGATTTTCGCCGCCACGGCCTGGGTCGGACGCTGCTGGGCCGGGCGGAGAGCGCGTTGGCCGTGCGGGGTGCCGCTGAGGTGCTGCTCGCCGGCAACCCGCCGTACTACGCCTGGCCGGGGGTGGACGTGCGGTACACCCCAGCGGTCTGCCTGGCGATGGCGTGCGGCTACCAGCAGGACCGGACCGCCTGGAACATGACGGCCGACCTGTCCGCCACGGACTCCCCGGCGCTGCGGGACACCGCCCCGGCGCAGCAGCGGCTGGCAGCTGCCGGCATCACGGTACGTCGGGCCACCGCCGCCGACGTACCGGCGTTGGTGGCGTTCACCCGGACCACGTTCGGCGACGCGTGGGCCGCCGAGGTCGCCCAGTCGGTGGGGCGGGCCGGGGCCGGCTGCCACCTGGCGGTACGTGAGCCCGCCGCCACCGCTTCTGGTGCCGCTTCCGCCGACGGCCCGGTCGAGGTGCTCGGCTTCGCCGCGTACGGCTCCTCACGGCCCAGCTGGTTCGGCCCGATGGGGACGGCACCGACGGCGCAGGGCCTCGGCATCGGCGCGTTGCTGCTGCGGCGGTGTCTGCAGGAGCAGCGGGCAGCGGGGCACCACCAGGTCGAGATCGGCTGGGTGGGCCCGGTGCCGTTCTACGCCTCAGCCGCCGGCGCCCGCATCCAACGGGTCTTCTTCCTGTACCGCAAACAGCTCTGACCCGACTCCGACCCCCGCCCCCACCCCCGCCCCACTCTCCCGACCACCCACCCTCCCACCCATGATCGCGACGATCTTGCGCTTATCGTGGAACAAAGTGGACATTTCTTCGCGATAACTGCAAGATCGCGGCGATCATCGGGGGGCAGGCAGGCGGACAGGCCGCAGGGGCGGTCACCGGTGGAGGGTTGTGCACCTCTGCCGGTGACCGCCCCTGCGGTCGATGTCGAGCTGTCGAGCTGGACTCAGAAGTCCATCTCGCCGCCGCCCGGCGCACCCGCCGGGGCCGGGTTCTTCTCCGGCTTGTCCGCCACCACAGCCTCGGTGGTGAGGAACAGCGCGGCGATCGACGAGGCGTTCTGCAGCGCCGACCGGGTCACCTTGGCCGGGTCGATGATGCCGGCCTTGAGCAGGTCCACGTACTCGCCGTTGGCGGCGTTGAGGCCGTGGCCCGGCTCCAGGTTGCGGACCTTCTCCACCACGACGCCGCCCTCGAGGCCGGCGTTGACGGCGATCTGCCGCAGCGGGGCGTCCAGCGCGATCTTGACGATCTGCGCGCCGGTCGCCTCGTCGCCGACCAGGTCGAGCTTGTCGAACGCGGTCTTGCCGGCCTGCACCAGGGCGACACCACCACCGGGGACGATGCCCTCCTCGACGGCGGCCTTGGCGTTGCGCACCGCGTCCTCGATGCGGTGCTTGCGCTCCTTGAGCTCCACCTCGGTGGCGGCGCCGACCTTGATCACCGCAACGCCACCGGCCAGCTTGGCCAGCCGCTCCTGCAGCTTCTCGCGGTCGTAGTCGGAGTCGCTCTTCTCGATCTCGGCCCGGATCTGGTTCACCCGGCCCTGAATCTGCTCGGCGTCACCGGCACCGTCGACGACCGTGGTCTCGTCCTTGGTGACCTGGACCTTGCGGGCCCGGCCCAGCATGTCGATGGTCACCGCGTCGAGCTTGAGGCCCAGTTCCTCGCTGACGACCTGGCCGCCGGTGAGGATCGAGATGTCGGTCAGCATCGCCTTGCGGCGGTCGCCGAAGCCGGGGGCCTTGACGGCAACCGACTTGAAGGTGCCGCGCACCTTGTTGACGATCAGGGTGGCCAGGGCCTCACCCTCGACGTCCTCGGCGATGATCAGCAGCGGCTTGCCCGACTGCATGATCTTCTCCAGGATCGGGAGCAGGTCCTTGACCGAGGAGATCTTGCTGTTGACGATCAGGATGTAGGGGTCGTCGAGGACGGCCTCCATCCGCTCCGGGTCGGTCCAGAAGTAGGGCGAGATGTAGCCCTTGTCGAAGCGCATACCCTCGGTGAGCTCCAGCTCCAGGCCGAAGGTGTTGCTCTCCTCGACGGTGATGACACCTTCCTTGCCGACCTTGTCCATCGCCTCGGCGATGATCTCGCCGACGCTGGAGTCCCCGGCCGAGATCGACGCGGTGGAGGCGATCTGCTCCTTGGTCTCCACGTCCTTGGCGAGCTTGCTCAGCTCCTCCGAGACGTTGGCCACGGCAGCCTCGATGCCCCGCTTCAGGGCCATCGGGTTCGCGCCGGCCGCGACGTTGCGCAGGCCTTCGCGGACCAGCGCCTGGGCCAGGACGGTCGCCGTCGTCGTGCCGTCACCGGCCACGTCGTCGGTCTTCTTGGCGACCTCCTTGACCAGCTCAGCGCCGATCTTCTCGTACGGGTCCTCGAGCTCGATCTCCTTGGCGATGCTCACACCATCGTTGGTGATGGTGGGGGCTCCCCACTTCTTTTCGAGCACGACGTTGCGGCCCTTGGGGCCGAGCGTCACCTTGACGGCGTCGGCGAGGGTGTTCATGCCCCGCTCGAGGCCGCGGCGCGCCTCTTCGTCGAACGCGATCATCTTGGCCATACGGCGTTGTCCTCCTGGACGCTCGCGGCATCGGAGCCGGTCGGCTCCGGTATGCCGCCTGCTTTACGCACCTTCGGACGTCACTACCTGGCGACAGTGACGTCCGCCGGCCGGGCCGGATAGCCCGCGACGACCGGCCAGCCCCCACGGCTCCGCTCCAGGGAACCGCGGTGGTGGCCCCACCGCCCCGACCATTGGCACTCCCGGTTCGCGAGTGCCAATCCTTGTTTAGCACTCTCCCCTGTCGAGTGCAAGCGAACGGCGGGTTGCCGGCACCCCCGAGGAGAGGCCTCGGCCGGCCGACGGCCGCACCCGCGGCCGCACCCACGCACGAAACCGCGCACGAAACCGCGCACGAAACCGCGCACGAAACCGCGCACGAAACCGCGCACGGAACCGCGCACGAAAAAAGGCGCCGGCTCCGCGAGGAGACCGACGCCCTGACAGGTACGGACGTGTGGTGCGACCGGGCGGCGCCGGGTCGGCGCCCCCGGCGATCAGCCGACGAGTCGGACCCGTTCGGCCTGCGGACCCTTCTGACCCTGGCCGACCTCGAACTCGACCCGCTGGCCGTCTTCGAGCGCCTTGTAGCCGTCCATCTCGATCGCGGAGAAGTGGACGAAGACGTCCTGACCTCCGTCGACCGCGATGAAGCCGTAGCCCTTTTCGCTGTTGAACCACTTCACGGTGCCCTGTGCCACGGTGCACTTCCTCACTTCTGTCGCGCCGGGCCTCCTGCCGGCCATGGGCAGGCGTGACTCGCCCACCCGGTCGCCCGTCCGAACGCTGAGTAGCGACGCGCGAACGGAGCGACCGAAATCGCACGCTACACGAGACGCGACGGCGCTGCACTACCCCAAATGGGGACATTAGGTCACGCTCACGTCCCACTGACTCCGCCTGTCGTTGACCATGTGTGTTCCGTACACCGCAGAACGTGAGGTCCGGGCGGCACCGCGCCGCCGGTGCCCGCGCGGCCCGCCGACCGGATCGCGCGGCCCCACGACACGACCACCGACGCGGTGGCCAACGACACCCGGTGGCCGCCGGCATCGGCCTGCTCGTCGTGCTCTCCGCGTTCACCGGGGCCCTGCCCGGCGACGCCGGTACGCCGCCACCCCGCCAGCCCGGCTGGACCGTCCCCGGCGACGACCACCGGACCGTCCTGCTCCGCGAGGGAGAGATCACGCTGCCCGACGACGGGTTCTACTCCTGGGCCGCGCTGAACCGGCGCACCGGGCTGCTCACCGGGTCGGCCAACTACACCGCGCAGAGCGACACCATGTCCCTGATCAAGGCCTGGCTGGCCGCCGACGACCTGCGCCGCGCCGACGAACAGGGACTGCTGCCCCGCGCCCCACGACTGGCCGAACTGTCCGCGATCATCCGCGACAGCGACAACCCGGGCGCGGACGCCACCTACGCCCGGGTAGGCGGCGAGGACTCGATCCACCGGATGGTGCGCGTCTGCGGCCTGACCGACACCGCCCCGGTCCTCGACCGGTGGAGCAACACCGTCGTCTCCGCCCGCGACCTCGCCCGGCTCGGCCGGTGCATCGCCGACGGCCGGGCCGCCGGGCCGCAGTGGACCCCCTGGCTGCTCGGCGAGATGCGCGCGGTACGCGGCGAGGGCGACTTCGGGCCCCGCGACGCCCTCACCCCCGAGTACGCCGCCACCGTCGCCATCAAGAACGGCTGGCTGCTGCGCGACGAGGACGACCTGTGGCATATCAGCTGCCTGGCGATCGGCGAACACTGGGTAATCGGGGCGCTGGCCCGTTACCCCGGCGAGCAGGGGTTCGACCACGGCGTCGGCTTCTGCCGGCAACTCGGTGCGGCGCTACTGCTGGTGGCCTGATAAGCAGATACCCGTGAACGAGGTTGCGACAGGCAGGGCGACGGTACGCCGGATCGGTCCCGACGACGCCGGGCGGATGCGGGCGCTGCGGCTGGAGATGCTGGCCGACTCGCCGCTGGCGTACCTCGAGACCCTCGCCGACGCGGCCGCCCGCCCGCACGACGAGTACGCGGCGAGGGCCGCCCGCGCCGCCACCGGCACCGCGCTGGCCCAGTTCGTCGCGGAGGCCACCGCCGGGCCGGCGCAGCAGCGTCCCGCCGGACCGGCCCAGCGGCGCACCGGCGGCCGGTTCGTGGCCCACGCCGGGGCGCACGCCGCCAGCGACGATCCGGCGGTCACCGTGCTGTACGCCGTCTACGTCAGCCCGCCCTGGCGCGGGCAGGGGCTGCTCGGCGCCCTGGTCGACGCGGTCGCCGACTGGTCTCGTGCGGCGGGCCGCCCGCAGCTGCTGCTGGAGGTGGTGGTCGGCAACGACCGGGCGCTGCGGGCGTACCAGCGGCTCGGGTTCACCGACACCGGGGTCCGCCTGCCGCACCCGACGCTGCCGGACCTGACCGAGCTGCAGATGCGCCGCCCGGCCTGACCCGCACCTGCGGCGGCCCCGACGGCACCAGCGCCGACGGCGGACCGGGCAGCCACCCGAGGCGTGGATCCCGGTTGGTACACAGGATCAGGTGACGATCATCAGCGCTGCGGCGCTGCGTACCCACATCTCGGAGCTGACCCGGCGCGGGCCGCGACATCACACCAACCCGGCCGCGACCGGCCCGGTCCTCGACTACCTGACCGGGCGTCTGTCGGATTCCGGTCACCGGGTGGTCGTCGAGCGGTACGGCGACGCCCCGCACCAGGTCAACCTGATCGCCGACGCGGGCCGGCCGGCCGACGGGCCGATCGTCGAGGTCTGTGCCCACTGGGACACGGTGGCCGGCAGCCCGGGAGCCGACGACAACGCCAGCGGGGTGGCCGGGCTGCTGGAGGTCGCCCGGGTGCTGGCCGCCGACCCGCCGGCCCGGCGACCCCGGTTCTGCCTGTTCGGCGGCGAGGAGGACGACGTGCCGTTCACCGGCAGCCGGGCGCACGTCGCCCGGCTGGGCAGCGACGGCGTACCGGTCGCCGGGGCGGTCGTGCTGGAGATGATCGGCTACCGCGACGCCACTGTGGGCAGTCAGCGGATCCCGGCCGGGCTGGGCGACGTGCTGGGCGACGTCGACGGGCTAGACCGGGGCGACTTCGTCGCCGTGGTCGGCAGCATCGAGTCCAGCCAGTGGTTGGCCGCCTTCCAGGCGGCCGGCTGGGTTCAGGAGCCGTCGCTGCCGGTGGTGCCGCTGCCGGTGCCCCGGCGGCAGGGCGGCGACGTCGCCCGCAGCGACCACGTGCCGTACTGGGACGCCGGGCTGCTCGCCGTGATGGTCAGCGACACCGCCGACTTCCGCAACCCGCACTACCACCGGCCGACCGACACCCTGGACACCCTCGACCTGGGTTTCGCGGCGGCGGTGGCGACGGCGGTCGCCGACGCGGTACGCACGCTGTCGCGCTGACCGACGCGGTACGCACGCGCCTCGCGCTGACCGGCCGGCGGGGCGATCCGCCGGCCGGTCGGGCCTGCACGGGACGGTCGATGCCGCGCGGTCGACTCAGCGGTGCCGGCGGGACTGGACGATGCGGAACCGGCCGGCGACGTACGCCCCGTCGGTCAACGCCGCATTGCCGGCGGCGTTGGCGCCGGTGGCGTGGAAGTCGGAGAAGGCCGCCGACTGGTTGACGAACACGCCGCCAGTCAGGTTCGTCGACAGGTGCACGCCGACGTCGACCGCCGCCGCCTCGACCTCGTCGAGCACCCGCTCGTCGGTCGAGTGGACGCCGGCGGTCAGCCCGCCACGGGTGCCGACGGTCCGCCGGAAGATCTCGATGCTCTGCGCGGTGGAGGCGGTGGCCAAGACGAAGGCCACCGGCCCGAACCACTCCCGGCCGTAGGTCTCCTCGGCCGCCGCGTCCAGCTTGACCAGCAGCGGGGTACGGACCACCGCGTCCGGGTGGGCCGGGTGGGCGAGCTCGCGCGACTCCAGGACCGGTTCGCCCAGCTTCGCGGCGTCGGCGAGCCGCTGCAGTACGCCGTCGTCGCCGATCGCCCCGATGATCTCGACCGCGCGGCCCGGGTCGCCGGTCAGTTTGCCGATCGCGGTGGCGATGCCGGCGGCCACCTCGTCCAGGCTCTTGTGACCCTGGTCGGTGTCGATGCCGTCGGCGGGCACCAGGATGTTCTGCGGGGTGGTGCACATCTGTCCGCTGTAGAGCGACAGGGAGAAGGCAAGGTTGCGGCACATGCCGGCGAAGTCCGCCGTGGAGTCGACGACGACCGTGTTGACGCCGGCCTTCTCGGTGTAGACGCTGGCCTGCCGGGCGTTGGCCTCCAGCCAGTCGCCGTACTCGGTGGAGCCGGTGAAGTCGACGATGCGCACCTGCGGGTGGGTGGCGAGGACGGTCGCCAGCCGCTCGTCCGGCGCCTCGGCCGCCAGCTGCACCAGGTCCGGGTCGAAGCCGGCCTCGGCGAGCACCTGTCGGGCGTACCGGACGGTGATCGCCAGCGGCAGCACCGCGCCCGGGTGCGGCTTGACCACCACCGGATTGCCGGTGACCAGGGAGGCGAACAGTCCCGGGTAGGAGTTCCAGGTCGGGAAGGTGCGGCAGCCGATCACCAGGGCGACGCCGCGCGGCACCACGTGGTACGTCTTGGTCATCCGCAGCGGTTCGCCCCGACCGGCCGGCTTGGACCAGTCGGCGGTGTCCGGGTGGCGGGTCATTTCGGCGTACGCGTACGCCACCGCCTCCAGCGCCCGGTCGAAGGCGTGCGTCGCGCCCGCCTGGAAGGCCATCACGAACGCCTGGCCGGTGGTGAACTGCACCGCGTTGGCCAGCTCGAAGGAGTGCGCGTGCAGCCGGGCCAGGATCTCCAGGCAGACCCCGGCCCGGGTACGGGGGCCGGCGTCGCGCCAGTCGGGCAGCGCCGCGCGGGCGGCGGCGATCAGCTGGTCGACGTCGGGGCGCGGATACCGTACGCCGAGTTCGACGCCGAACGGGCTGCGCTCGGTGGCGACCGGGCCGCCGGTGGCGCTGGCCTGGTCCAGTGGGAAGTCCTGGCCGAGGTAGCCACGGAACGCGGTGGCGCCCTCGTCCGCAGCGTGTTCGCCGTAGATCCGTGGGCTCGGCGACTCGGGGTACGCCGACCAGTAGTCCCGTTCGGTGATCGCGGTCAACGCACGGGCCAGGGTGTCGGCGTGCGTGACGTACAGGGGGTGCGGGGTCTCCGTCATGCACGCCATCATGCCGCAACCGGCCGGCCGGGTGGCGGCACCGACGGCCGGACCGGATGCCTCAGATGGTCTGCTGCCAGTTCTGCCAGATGTCGACGGCCCGGTAGCCGATCGCCTCGTTGATGGCGATCATGTGGCGGTTGCTGTCGGCGTTCCAGGTGTCGATGACCCGCAGCGCCGGCTCGTGCCGCGTCACCAGCCGCAGGTTCTCGATCTTGACGATCAGCCCGAGCCGGTGGCCGCGATGGTCCGGGTCGACGATGGTGATCTGCTGGATGGCGTGCCAGTCGGGCGTGGCCGGACAGGTGATGTGGGTCCAGGCGACGATCCGCCCGCTGTCGACGTGCCAGGCGACGACGTGGTAGCCCCGGACGCCCTGGGCGCGGCGGAACGCCTCGAACTCGCGGATCCGGGCGGCGTCGACCTGCTCGGCCTCCCATTGCAGGTCGCCCATTGGCGCGTCGGTGACCAGCCGGCCGTCGAGGTAGGCGATGTCGTCGAGGTGGGCGTCGGGGACCTCGCCGGCCCAGGTGAGCAGTTCGTAGCCGGCGGCCCGTGGCAGGCTGTCGGCGAGCAGCGCGTCGAGCGCGGCGGCGTCGACCGTGTCGATGTCGAGTCGGCGACGGACATCGACCAGTGCGGACTTGGCACCCAGCGACTGCGCGAAGGCGGTCGGCGCCGGGTCCCGGACCACACCGCCCGGCATGGTGTCCGGCGAGTGCCCCATGATCCGGGTCCGGCCGGCGGCGCGGACCTGCGCCACCCCGTACGCGTACAGTGCCCGCCCCACGCCGCGCCGTCGGTATTCGGGCAGCACCTGGATGTCCAGGCCGGCATTGTCCAGGTTGTCCAGCAGCGGGTACTCGATCTTGATCAGCCCGACCGGGACGCCGTCGAGGTACGCGAGGGCATGGTCGATCCGTTCGTCCTTGCGCTGGAAGCCGATGGTGGCCTCGAACCACTGGCGGGGTGATGGCGGCATGTCCGGTACGTGAACCGAGGCGGCCTTGATCCCGTACGCCTGATCGACGGTGGTCGGATCGGCGGGATCCAGCGGGGTGATGGTGATGTCCATGCCGTCGAGGGTGACGGGGTGGAGCCGCCCGCGCGACCGATTTACCGACACCTGGCGTGATCGGCAACCGCGCCAACTCGGGGCGGACGTTGGTCGGGAGGGCGCTCGCACAGCACCGCCGGCGCTGTTGGTCGTTGGACCTCAGGGTTGAGATTGTTGCCAAGCTCTGTCGAGGCCCTTACGGCGAGTCGCCCTCCCGCACGGAGCATCCTGCGCGGTGCAAGTGCAGTCGTCAAGACCCCGCTGGCGTGTTTTCTCAACCTATGGCAAAACTCTGACTACGGACCGCACACAGCACATCGGCCGATCGGCGCACGCCGACCGGCCGATCAAGGGATTGACCGCTGTTCAGCCGGTCAGCCGAGGAGTCCCGCCTCGCGGACTGAGCGCAACGACGGCTTGACCCGGTGCGTCGGCCCGACCAGTCCGGCCACCGCGTCGATCGTCTTCAGACCCTCACCGGTGTTGTAGACGACCGTCTCCGCTGCCGGGTCGAGCCGACCGGAGTCAACCAGCTTCTTCAGCACCGCCGTGGTCACCCCGCCGGCGGTCTCGGCGAAGACCCCGGTGGTCCGGGCCAGCAGCCGGATCCCGGCGCGGATCTCGTCGTCGTCGGCGTAGTCCATCCAGCCGCCGGTCCGCCGGACCGCCTCGAGCGCGTACAGCCCGGCCGCCGGGTCGCCGATGTTGAGCGACTTGGCGATCCCGGTCGGCTTCACCGGCACGATCGCGTCGGTGTCCCGGTGCAGCGCGGTGGCGATCGGGTTGCAGCCGGCCGACTGGGCGCCGAACACCCGCCAGCCGTTGGCCGACGCCTCGACCAGGCCGATCTCGACCAGCTCGGCGAACGCCTTGTCGACCTTGGTGAGCAGCTCACCGCTGGCCATCGGGATCACCACCTGCTCGGGGATCCGCCAGCCGAGCTGCTCGGCCACCTCGTAACCGAGAGTCTTCGACCCCTCGGCGTAGTACGGCCGCACGTTGACGTTGACGAACGCGGTGTCGGCGAACTCGTCGGTCTCCACCAGCTCACTGCAGAGCCGGTTCACGTCGTCGTAGGAGCCGTCGATCGCGACCAGCTCCCCGCCGTACACGGCGGTGGTGACGATCTTGCCGGGCTCCAGGTCACCGGGGATGAAGACGATCGACGGCACGCCGGCGCGGGCCGCGTGGGCGGCCACCGAGTTGGCCAGGTTGCCGGTCGAGGCGCAGGCGAACCGGGAGAAACCGAGCGTACGGGCGGCGGTGAGGGCGACCGAGACGACCCGGTCCTTGAACGAGTGGGTCGGGTTGGCGCTGTCGTCCTTGACCCACAGCGACCCGGTGATGCCCAGCTCGGCGGCGAGCGCGGCGGCCGGGACCAGCGGGGTGAACCCGGGGTCCAGGCTGACCCGGGTGGCCGGGTCCTGCCCGGCGGGCAGCAGCGGGGCGTACCGCCAGATGTTGGCCGGGCCCGCCTCGATGTCGGCCCGGGTGACGCGGGCGATGGCCGCCGGGTCGTAAGCGACCTCCAGCGGCCCGAAACACTCGTAACACGCGTGCTGCGCGGCGAGCGGATACTCGGTGCCGCAGCCACGGCAGACCAACGCCCGCGCCGGGCTGGCGGAGCTGACGGTAGCCGAGTCGGAACTGGTGGTTGCGTCGATCAGCGACGTCATGCGAGGCCGTCCTCTCATCTTCCCCTGCGCCGCACGTTGCGACGGGGACGGAATTGGCACCTGCCGCGCCTGGCCTCGGGCGATCCGGTCGCCGAGCGGGTCGTGCGGGGTGGTTGCCGGGGCTTCGTCGGGCCGTGTCCCTCTGCCCCTCTGGATGAGGTATGAAGTTGTGTTTCCAGCGAGTGTACGGGCGTGGACAGCTCAGGGCACCTGGTCGTCCCGAGGTGTGAGCAAGCCCGCACCCGGTGCCACCGCGCCGGACTCCGGCACCGCACCACCCGCCTGCGCCGCCGCGCCGGCCTCCGCGACCGCGGCCGCCACCATCGTCAGCACCTCGTCGAGCAGTGGCGGCGGCGCGGCGATCGTGGCCGACGAGTCGAGGGTGTGCGGCGTACCGTCGACGTCGACGACCGCCGCCCCGGCCTCGCGGGCGATGAGGGTGCCGGCGGCCATGTCCCACGGCTTGTTCGACAGGGTGATCGACACGTCGGTGCGGCCGTCGGCGACCCAGACCAGGTCGATCGCGGCCGACCCGAGCATCCGCACCCGCAGGGCACGGTGGGCGACCTGCCGGGTGAGCGCGAACCGGACGGCGTTGCGCTCCCCCGACCCTGCCCCGACCCCGTAGTCACCGAGGTTGGCCAGCGCGTCGGACAGCCGCGCCGCACCCCGGATCCGGATCGGCTCGCCGTCGCGCCACGCGCCGCCACCGGCGGTCGCGGTGTACCGGGCGGCCAGCAACGGCAACTCGACCACGCCAACCACCGGGCGGCGGTCGCGGACCAGGGCCAGGGACACCCCGCACAGCGGTACGCCGTGCGCGAAGTTGACCGTGCCGTCGATCGGGTCCAGCACCCACTGCTCGCCGTCGGTCGCGGCACCGCTGGTGCCCTCCTCTTCGCCGAGGAACCCGATGTGCGGGGTCCGTTCGGCGAGGAAGGTCCGCAGGTCCCGCTCCACCGCGAGGTCCACTTCGGAGGCGTAGTCCCGGTCGCCCTTGCCGGCCAGCCGCCCCGGCTCGCGGGTCCGCATCAGTTCCGCCCCACGGGCGGCCGCCTGCACGGCGACCGCAAGCAGGTCGTCCAGTGACGCCATCGGGTCAGAAACTCGCGGCGTAGCCGCGGCTGGACTCGATCGCGCTCTGCGCCAGCGCCGCCGCCTCGGCCAGCTTCTGCTTGGCCTGCTCCACCTTGGCGATCGTCTCGGCCACCTGCGAGTGGCTCGACCCGCTGGTGATCGCCCGCAACGCGGCCCCGCTGCTGCTCAGCGCCTCCGCGCTCGCCCGGATCGCACCGACCTGCTGGCCGAGCTCGTCACCGAACCGGGCGACCCCTGCCTTGACCTCTTCGACCGAACCCACGCGCACACCCTCCCCATCGGACGACGTCCCGTCCGGTACGACGCTACCGGACCGGCGCCGCCACCCGGCACGACAGTAACTCACAGTGACAACGGACGGTCGTGACGTGACCTGACACGACCCGACCGCCACGCTCGTGACGCAGCGTCGACCGCGCGGTCCGCCTGTGTTCCACTGTCCGTAGTGGAGCACGCGAAAACACAGGCCAGCACCGGATTTCTCGCCAACGGGTGACGGGTGCCGCAGCACCACCGGCGACGTGGCGGCAGCCGCGCGCCCAGCTGCGGCGGGCATGTTTCGACGATCACCGTCGGCAACGATAGAGTGGGGCCGGACCGTGTGGGACAGACCACGCTCGAGGGTACGGAGTTTGCCGTGGGACAGGGTCGCAGTCATCGAGGCACGCTGGTCGAGTCGGATCGCCGACGGCCGGCCCGGGTACGGCGGACACCGCACACCGCCGCACCCGTCGGCTCGACGGTCGAGCATGCGCTCCGGCGCTTCATGCAGCTCGGTTCGGTCGGCGGCGTCGACGACCGCGACCCCGAGCCGGGCCCGCTGCGGGTCGGCTGAGGCCGACCCGGCTCACAGTTCCCGCACCCGGCGGGTCAGCACGACCGAGATCGCCGCGAACAGGACGACGGCGACGGCCAGCATGCCGAGCGCGGTCGGCCACATCGCCTGCCAGCCGAACAGCGCACCACTACGCAGGCAGGAGATTCCGTAGGTCACCGGGTTCACCA
Source organism: Solwaraspora sp. WMMA2101 (assembly GCF_049179175.1). Lineage (NCBI taxonomy): Bacteria > Bacillati > Actinomycetota > Actinomycetes > Micromonosporales > Micromonosporaceae > Solwaraspora > Solwaraspora sp. WMMA2101. The sequence goes on from NZ_JBMHMA010000006.1 coordinate 2,589,695, forward strand.
CCGACAGCCACCGGAGCACCTCCGGCATCTGCTCCACCGGGTAGAACGACGGGCTGGAGAAGAGCAGGAACGGACCGAGCACGTTGATCAGCACCATGAACCGCTGAAAGTCGCGAACGAGTGACGCGAACAGCAGATAGAGGCCGTTGAACGTCAGCGACACCACGACCGTACCCGCCCCGAGGGCGGCCCAGTTGGCCAACGGCCAGCCCAGGTCGAACAACAGCACCCCGACGAGCAGGGCGGCCACGCTCTGCGCGATCACCAGACCGGTGGTGGCGAGGATCTTCCCCGCGATGTAGCCCGCCCGGCTCATCGGATAGGACCACAGCTCGACCGCCATCCCGCCCATCTCCTCCTGGAACAGGGAGGTCCCGGTGGTCGTGGTCGCGGCGAGCATCGACGACAGCATGATCGCGGGGATGGCGAACTCGGCGTACCCGACGCTGATCCCCTGGTACGTGACGCTGCCGACCAGTTTCGTCAGCGACGTGGCGAACAGCAGCAGGTAGATGGCGGTCGGCAGCACCGCCAGCAACAGGTTGGTGCGGTTGCGGGTCAACAGCAGGAACTCGCGGTAGACGATCGCCCGCAGACCGCTGCGGCCCCGCAGCCGCACCCGGTCGGCCCGGCGGGCGGACGGCGCGACCTGGGGCGTCCCGCCTCGGGTGGGCGCGACCAGCACCGATCCGGTCGACGGTGTCGTGGCGTTCACGCGGTCACACCTTCCCGGCCCTGATCCACCAGGGCGACGTAGGCATCTTCGAGTGACGGGGTACGGAACTCGATCGTGGCGCCCCGTACCGCAGCGCCTCGAACGAGGTCGATCACGCTGGGCAGATGGTCGTCGGCCCCAGCGGCATCGAGGGTGAAGGCGGCCTCGTCGGCGGCGGTGACGCGGGCCGCCGGGAGCAGTGCCTGCAGCCGGTCACGATCCTCCACGTCCGGTAGCCGCACCAGAACCGACTGTTCGCCGTACCTGGCGACCAGCGTGGCGGGCGCGTCGTCAGCGGACAGTCTCCCCCGGTCGATGATCAGCACCCGGGAGCAGTTCCGTTCGATCTCCTCGATGTAGTGACTGGTCCAGATGATCGTGGTGCCGTGTTCGACGTTCAGCTTCGCGATCAGTTCCCACATCTGCCGCCGCCCCTGGACGTCGAGCCCGGCGGAGGGCTCGTCGAGGATCAGCAGGCTCGGCACGGTGAGCAACGCCCGGACCAGTTGCAGGCGACGCCGCTGCCCGCCGGAGAGGGTGAACGCCAGTTGCCCGGCGACCTCCTGCAGGTCGAACAGGGACAGCATCTCGTCGACCCGGCGCCGCACGTCACGCCAGCGCAGCCCGCGGAACGCCGCCGCGATCCTTACCTGGTCGATCGCGGGCAGCATGTTGTCCATCGGTCCCGACTGGTGCACGGCGGCGATCGCCTGCTTCACCGTGGCCGCGTCGGCGATCGGGTCCCCACCGCACACCGTCAGCGCACCCGCCGACCGGGACGTGATGCCGCACATGAGTTTCACCAGGGTCGTCTTACCGGCCCCGTTCGGGCCGAGCAGGCCGATCACCTCTCCCTGGTCGAGGGTGAACGAGACGTCGGACAGCGCCGGACGGGACATGGCCTGGTACTTCTTCGTCAGTCCGGCGGCAACGACGATCGCGGTCATCAGCTGCCTCCACCAGTGGTTTGGACCGGGACCGGGACCACCGCCCGGAGCACGGCCGAAAGCGCGGCCAGTGGGGAAACGCGGACCCGGGGCGGTCCGCAGCGCACCCGTACCTCGGCCAGTTCCGGCGGGATGAGGTACCCGGGAAGATCGTCGTCGAGCTGGCCGAAGGAACCACCGACGACGATCTGTGTACCGGGGGGCAGCGGCCCGTCGACGACCTCGCCGACGGCGTGTACCGCGTGCTCGGTGACCCCGACGCAGGGCCGGTCCGCCAACTCCGCCCGCAGCTCGGCCAGGACCACGGCGTCCACTCCGATGCCGTACGCCGGTCTGACACGCACCCGCCAGCCGGCCGGCAGGCCCGACGGCGGCCCGGTCGACGGATCGTCGGTGATGATCCAGACGGTCACCGGCAGGTCGACGGCGGCGGCCGGCGGCACGGCCCGGCCGGCGGGCGGCCACCGGCGGGGCGCGGGGCGGGCGACGATCCCGGGGACGACACCGACGACATCCGCCATCGGCATCGGCGGGTCGAACAGGTCGCGGCTGTCGCCCGCCGTCGTCACCCAGTCGTCGACGAGCGCATGTACGCGGTGCAGCACCAGTTGGTCGCGGTAGCGCACCGCCACGACGTCACCGGGGCGTAGCCCGCTGTCGGGGACAGGGTGGACCTGGACCCGCTCGCCCGGCTGGAGCGTGGGATGCATGCTCCGGCCGTCGACCGGCACGGTGACGCGGCCGAACTTCCGTAGCCCCTGTGCGATCAGGTCGATCGGGACGATGCTGGCCGGCTCAGGAGCCGGCGGCGGAGGGGTCCGGGCCGGATGGCTCGACGCGGATGAGGCCCTGCGCTGCGAGCTGCTCGATGAACCGACCAGTGTCGTCGGCGATGAGGCCGCGTTGGTTGTCATCCTCTGCTCCGAATTCCTCGGCGAGACCGGCCACGATGGCATCCTCGTCGCCGGTCTGGACCAGCTGTCGCCAGATGGCCGCCGCAGTGGCGTTGAGGGTCTGGAACTCTCCAGCTGTGGTGTCGTAGATCTGGATCTCGTCCGGCGAATCGACCCAGACGACGCTGGGACTGACCACCCACCCCATCACGACCTCCGGACAGCGGTGACCGGCAGTTGTCGCCGGTGTGCGGGTTGCGGCTGGGACGTGGCGCCGGCGTACGGGGCGAGCAGCGCGGCTTCCTTCTTCCAGTCCTCGTAGACCGGGTGCACGCTGCCGGTAGCGATCATCAGTGGCAGGAACGCCTCGTCCTCGTTGCTCAGTACGGTCTCGCGGCCGGCGCCGGCCGCGACCCACATCGAAGTGATCATCTGATGTCGCAACACCCGGCACAGCGCTCGCGAGTTGCGCTTCAGGTCACCGGTCGCTGCCATGTGGTACGCCCGGCAGCCGCCCGCGCAGGCCCCACGGATGTAGCAGCGACGACAGTCGGCGAGATTGTCGCCGGCAAAGACGGCGCTCGTGCGCAGATCAGCGAGCATCGGCGACCCGAACAGTTCCCGTAGCCCGGTGCTGCGGATGTTGCCTACCTTGTGGTGGCGTTCGGTGACGAGCTTGCACGGGTACACGTCGCCGAGCGAGTTGACGTAGATCTCGTTGCCGCCGATACCGCAGTTGATTTTCGTGTCGCACGATCGCTGTCCGAGCGGACCGTCGGGCAAGAGGTTCTGTGCCCGCGGATCGGTCCAGACGAACCGGTGTGCGGTCTGGTAGCCGGACCAACCGAACGACGAGTCGTCGGTCGCTCCCCTACCGAGACCGCTGTGATGCATCAGGCGTACGTGCGCGACGTCGATGTCCGCGAAAAGGACGGACAGGTCAGCGAGTTCGCCGACGTTGTCCTCAGAGACCACATGATTGATCATTGGGCGCACACCGAAGGTGTTGAGCATCCGCAGGGCGTCGACGGTCTTGGCGAAGGTCCCCACGCCCCGGGTCCGCTCGTGGGTCTTCGCCGTTCCCCCGTCGATGCTGACGGTCACTCCGGCGAACGTTTCCGCGACCCGCCGGGCCGTCTCAGGTTTGCGGATGAGCGTCGCGTTGGTAATGATGTTCGCCTGCATTCCGAGTTCCCGGACCCGGCCGGCGACCTCGAAGAGGTCCCGACGCAACATCGGCTCGCCACCGGTGAAGATGATCGTCCTGGCACCCATGTCCGCAGACTGTTCGACCAGTTCAAGCGACTCCCGGGTGTCCAGTTCGCCCGGCAGCCGCTTCTCGGAGGAGGCATAGCAGTACGGGCAGCGCAGATTGCACCCATCGGTGATCGCGTAGTAGACAAGTTTCAGCGGAGCGTCGACTTGCCGCAGCTCAGGCCGCTGGCCGGGCAGATAGACCAGCCGCGCCATCACCAACCTGGCGAGGAGACGCTCGGTTCGATCCGGCTCATCCCCGCCAACTGGGAGGTCGTTCGCCAACCGCCGCAGTACCTCGATCTCGAATTCGTCCAGGATCTGCCAGGCACCTATCTCAGGGTTGACGACGAGATTGCGACCACCGTCCCGAAAATAGACAAGATCCGCCGGAACCGAGTCGGACGACAGGAACCCGACAAGCATGATCACCACCTTTTGAGAGCGGAAGCGGTCGGGCGGTTCCGACACTTGCGACTACCGCCCGACCGCACCCTTTTACCAGCACTCTTCTGCCAGCACTCGTCGTCTCGCGGAGAAACTGATTCTCCGCGAATCGGTGCCAGCCGGTCTTAGCGTCCGGATCCCGCGCCGGCCCCAGCACCACCGCTGCAACCACAGGCGCACACGCCTGGCAGCGCCATCGCGGCCGCGAAGTCCGTCGGACGGATTTCAGGCTTGACCCACTTTGCCATTACACACCCCCTTGGGCGTCAGCAACTGCATTGACATGACGCGGGCCGTGATCACAAGTCTCGCGATTGACCAATGTTAACATTGGGGCAACCACTACACCACGATAAGTTTTTGTTGATTATTTGCATTCACATCAATAACTTTTATGCCACTCGCCAGACGTAGACGACCATCGTGGTAATCTCGGCCTCCATCCCAATTCGCCATCTATCCCCAGGGGACGGCCGGGCAGCCCTGCGACAACCTGCGGCTCACCACCGGAAGGTTGGCGTCGCCGGGGCAGGTGCCGGATCATGACGGACATGACGGCGGCGGTGTCGACCGGAGCGGGCCTTCGGCGAGGCACCGTACTGCTGCTGCGCTTCGCCTGGATCGAGGCGAAATCGTGCGGTTTCGCGGTCGCCGTCTTCACCTGCCTGGCGGTGACGTCGGTGGTTCCACTGCCGATCCCCCGGTACGACGCCCTGCTGATCTGCATGATCGTGGTGACGGCCGTACTGTGGCGCATCGGCTGGGAAACCGGCCGGGAGGTCGCCGTCATCGCCGGATTCCACCTGGTCGGGCTGGCCCTGGAACTGTTCAAGGTGCGGGTCGGCTCCTGGTCGTACCCCGAGGAGGCGTTGACCAGGGTCGCCGGAGTGCCGCTCTACTCCGGGTTCATGTACGCGGCGGTCGGCTCGTACATCTGTCAGGCATGGCGTCGCCTGGACCTGCGGGTGACCGGCTACCGGCCGGTTGCGCTGGCCGTGCTCGCCGTCGCCGTGTACGCCAATTTCTTCACCCACCACTTTCTGCCCGACGTGCGCTGGATCCTCGCCGCGCTGCTGCTGGTCGTGCTGCGGCGTACCTGGGTGCACTTCACCGTCGACGACGCCCGGCTACGGATGCCGCTGGCGCTGGCGTTCGTGCTGACCGGCTTCTTCCTCTGGGTGGCGGAGAACGTCGCCACGTTCCTCGGGGCCTGGACCTACCCGGACCAGGAGCACGTCTGGACGTTCGTGCACGCCAGCAAGTTCGGCTCCTGGTCGCTGCTGGTCACCCTGTCGTTCGTCCTGGTCGCGACGGTGAAGGCGACCGAGGGGCGGCTGTACGGCGACCGCCCCCGGCCCAGCGTCGTCACGTCATCGGGCTGACCGGCGTCCGGGCGTCCGGGCGGGTTTCAGCGGCACAGCGGCAGCCCCAGGCCGCCCCGGTCGGCGCTGCGGATCCAGACCTCCGACAGGAAGCCGGTACGCCCGTCCGGCCAGCGGATCTTGTACCAGAGGTTCGACGTGTCGAGGTACGGGTTGGCGTCGTCGGCCGGGTCACCGAGGTTTCCGTTGGTGAGCTGCTGGCCGGTCGTCTGACAGATCGCGTTGAGTTTCGCGCCGCTGTGCAGCTGCGTCTGCTCCAGGGCGCACGGCTGCCCGCAGTTGGCCGGCTCCGAGGTGAGGTACGCCGACACGTCCTCGCGCATCAGGTTGCCGGCGGTGACCCGGTTGTCGACGACCACCGGCGCGCCTTCCGAGATCCCCTGGGTGACATCCGAGGTCGCCACGGCGACCAGGAACTCCACGTCGTACGCCGCCGTCGGTGGCGTCGACGTCCGCACCAGCGCGGCGTAGGCGTTGCCGGCGGTACGGACGCAGAGCCGGGTGCCCTCCGCAGCGACCTGCGGCTCGGGCTGCCACACTCCAGCGGTCCAACAGGCACGTGGGTCGAGCGGGCCGGCCGGCTTCGGGACAGCCGTACTGAGCGACGCCTCGTTGTACGGTGCGAGCTGATCTGCGGTGACCAGCCGGACATCCTTGCGGTTGCCGTCGTCGAACCGCCACGCATCGAGGTCGAACCCCTGCCCGACCGCCAGACGCAGATTGCGGCAGGTCACGCCAGTGATCTGTACACAGGATCCGTGCGGCGGCGCCGGCGTGGCATTCTCGTCCGACGGCTCCGCTTCGGCCTTGTCACCACTACTGCCGACGAGGAACGACATGGTCAGCACCGTCACCGCGAGGACCGCGCCGACGAGCGTCGTCCACCACCGGCGGCGCCGCCAGCGCAGACCCCGCTGGTACCAGCGGAACAGGGCGGTGCCAGCGAAGAGCAGCGCTATCGTCGCGACGGTTCGCAACAGCGCCTTGTCGAGCAACGTCGCCGTCCCCGCCAGGATCATCAGGCCGGGAACAGCGCCGACGACCGGCCAGATCTGTCCGAGGTCGCTCGTCACCCGTTGCCTGGCCGGCTCCGACCCGGACTGCTTCGGTCGGGGCTCGGCCGGGGTGCTTCGGATGGCCCAGTAGGTCGGCAGGTCGTGGGCCTCGCGGAACCTGCGTACCGCGCGGGCCGGAGCCTCGATCAGCCAGCCGTTGGCCGCATCCGTCGGCACCGTGCGCCAACCCATCGGTTCGACGAGCAGCAGGGCGTACAGGGCGGGTAGGAGATCCTTGACGTTCTTGCGTTTGAAACCCAGTCTGGTGCCGACATCCGCACTGCTGATCCGGACCGGCACTCCGGGTTCGCCCGACGGTTCCCGGCTGACCGCCAGCCGTACCGACCGGAAGAAAAGGTCGAGAAGATCATCCGCCCGCCCGGTGGCCCGCGCCCCGGCCACGGTCAGCATGATCAATTGGTCGTCCGGGATGGGCGCGTCAGGAGTGACGCCGCACACCAGTTCCGGAGAGATGTCGTGGAGCAGCCCTTCTGCGGACAGGCCGTGAACGGTGTCCATCACCTTGTCCAGCTCGCAGAATCTCGGCCACCGATTGTTTGACTCGAGGAATTTCAGAACCTCGACCAGAACCATGTGTTGATCAGTGTCAGCCGGCCCAGGCATCGTCACGCCGTCATTGTGCAACGAGAAATCGATCTTCGACGGCGGGGGTGTCACCCGTCTCACATTCTCGACGACGAATCCGGCTATCCCGAAATGTCGGGCGAGCAGCCACCGATATGCAACCGAGCTCGCGCGAAGTCACGTTCAGCTTTCCAGGATGCGAATTGCATTCCCGTACCGCCGGATTGAAGATCAATTGCCGGCGGAGCGCACGGTACAGCGGCTGCGTCCGCGACAAGCTCGTCGCCGGCGCAGCCGCCGCTGGTCCGTGACCGCGCGGGAGGCTACTCCCAGCGGATCTTCACGCAGTTGCCGGTGGTGTAGCTGCCGTTGTCGTGCTTGACCAGGGCGTGCGACGAGTTCGCGATCCGGGCACACACCTTCGGGTAGTCGCCGATGGCGTTGACGAAGGCCGGGTCGTCGGTCCAGATCACCGACGGCTGCTTGTCCTCGACGTACCAGAAGCCCTGCTCGGCGCTGGAGACGTGGGTGCCCATCACCCGGTCCGCCGGGGTGGTGCCGTCGCTGCCGTAGATGTGCAGGTGCCAGCCGCCGTTGGCAGCCGGCTCGTTGTCGCCGAACTCGGCGTCGTACTCGACGGTGAACTTGCCCTCGGCGACCCGGGCCGAGGTCAGGCAGACCCAGGTCCAGTTGCTCTTGATCTCGTCCGTGCACTGCTCGTCGGCCGGAACCTCCGGCGCGGACGGCTCCGACTCGACGACCTGCTCCGGCTCCGGCTGCTCCTGGCCCTGGCCGGGGGCCGCGCCGTCACCGGGTGCCGCCACCTGACCGTCGTCGTTCTGCCCGCTGGTCAGGGCGTAGGTCACCCCACCGCCGGCGAGCAGCACGACGACCACCGCCGCGGCCACCAGCAGCGGGCCACGGCCACGCTTCGCCGCAGTGTCGCCGGCACTTCGCGACGACCCCGGCGGGGTGTCGTCGGCGCCGACGGAGCCGGCCGAGGAGTAGGTCTCGGTCCGCGCGGGGTACGTCGTACCGACGCTCGCCCGGGCCACCGCCCCACCGGCGGCGCTCGGCGCGACCGGCGCCGACGCGGCAGGGGTCGACGCGGCCGGGTACGCGGCGGCCGGCGGCGCGGCCGGGTACGCCGACGTGACCGGAGCGGTCGGTGCGACCGGGGCGGTCGGTGCGGCCGGGGCGGCCGGAGCCGGCGGAGTCACCGCAGCGTGGCCCGCACCCGCACCGTGTCGGCCCATCGCGTCAGCGGCGGCCAACCAGGCGGCGCCGAGGGAGACCGAGTACTTCGGGTGTGCGTCGACCGCCACCGGCCGGCCCAGCTCCGAGCCGACCAGTTGGGCGACGATCGGCATCCGCGACGAACCGCCGACCAGCAGCACCGAGTGCAGCTGCTCCGGCGAGCAGCCGGCGGACCGTACCGCCCGGTGCAGCGCCTCGATGGAGCCGTGCAGCACCGGACGGACCATCGCCTCGAGCTCGGCCCGGGTGAGCCGGATCTCGGTGGAGATGTTGGGCAGCAGCACCGGAATCGAGGTGTCGGTGTCCGACGACAGCGCCTCCTTGGCCTGGATGCACTCGTCACGCAGCCGGGCCACGGCGGCGATCGCCGCCGGGTCCTCCTCGTCGAGCTCCTCCAGTTTGCCGCCGAGCGCGGTACGGACGTGGTTGAACACCGCCGCGTCGAAGTCGATCCCGCCGAGTCGCTCGATGCCCTCCGGCTGACCCATGATCTCGAAGCCGGTCGGGGTCTTGCGCAGCATCGCCGCGTCGAACGTGCCGCCGCCCAGGTCGTAGACGGCGACGATGGAACCCGGCTCGATCCGCTGCTGCTCGGCGTAGTTGATCGCGGCGGCGGCCGGCTCGGTGGTGTACGTCACCGGCACCTCGAGGTTCGCCATCCGGACCGCCTGCCGGAGCAGATCCAGCTTGTACGGACCCCAGTTGGCCGGGTGTGACACGCAGATCGACGCCGGCAGGGCGCCCTCCCGACGGGCGACCTCCTCCACCACCGCGTGGAGCAGGCGCGACATCAGCGCCTCGGCCGACTGCGGTACGCCGCCGAGCAGGATCGGGGTGGTGTCGCCCAGCCGCCGCTTGAACTCCCGGGCCACCCGGTTCGGCTCGGACAGTCCGCGTCGGTGGGCCGCCTCACCGGTGAGGAACGTCTCGTCCTGCCGCAGCAGCACCACCGAGGGGATCGCCGCGCTACGGCCGCCGAGCGAGACGGTCTCCACCCGGCCTTCCCGCCAGATCGCCGCCGCTGTGAACGTTGTGCCGAGGTCTATGCCAAGTGCGTACATCGTGGTCGCTCCGAGGGAGTGTGTGGAGACAGGAATGGCCGGGTCTGGGGGGTCGACCGTACGGCGACGGTCCGGCGGGTGGTCACGCGGACCGCCGCTGGTCGGCGATGATGCCCTCGCAGGACCGGACCGCCACTCGGGCGGCCATCGCCATCTCGTACGAGGTCATCGGGCTCTCGGCGCGCCGCTGCCAGCGGCCCAGGGCCTCGATGGCGCCCTCGGTCACCTCGGCGGCACTCGCGTCGGCCGGTAGCCGCAGCCGCTGGTGCGCCGCCGCGCCGCCACCGCCGATCACCTGCTCCAGCTCGGCGACGACCGCCGCCTTGCCGGTGACCCAGCCGGCGCGCAGGCTGGAGAGCACCCGCAGCTCGTTGAACGGATGCGCCGAGGCGATGATCTCCTCCACCGCGCCGGCGACCTGGTCGCTGCCGGGCCGGACGCAGACCCGGGTGACGTCGGAGAGTGCCAGCAGTGCCGACCGGGCCTTGAGGACGTCACGACGCTCGAAGAACAGCGAGGTGAGGACCTCGCGCAGCTGGGTGAGACCGCTGCGCTCGGTCAACTCCTGAGCAAGTTCCGTCGCGGTGGTGCCGGGGTTGTGGCGCAGCATCGCCGCCGACAGCCGCAGCCCGAACATGCCGAACCGGCCGAGCAGCGCTTCCCGTTCGATCGTGGTCAGGCCGAGCTCGGGCAGGTGCTGCACGAACCGGTCGGCGGAGAGCAGCAGCTGCTCCGCCTGGGCCACCGGCAGTTCGGCGACCCGGCGCAGCTGGGCGACCTCCACCTCGGTGAGGGTGGCGGCGGTCTCGGCGAGCAGACCGGCGACGGGGACCACCGACTGCACCAGCCGGCGGACGTTCGCGTCGGTGCTCAGCCGGTCGGCGATCCGCCGGGCCGAGGCCATCGCGTCGAGCCGGCCGACGCCGATCTCGTCGGCCCGGGAGAGGATGCCGATGGCGTTGACCGGGTTGGGTCGGGACACCTCCACGTCGTGGAAGGCCCGGAGGAAGTCGACGTCGTTGGCGTGCAGGTGACGCATCAGGTAGACGACGGCGTCGGCCGGGGTCTCCTCCTCGTCGGGGACGAGCAGGTCCCAGGCGCGCCGGGAGGTCTGTTCGGACAGTGAGCCGATGCCCGGCGTGTCGATCAGAGTGACGGTACGTAGCGCCTGCGACGGCCAGGTGATCTCCAGTTGCGCGACGTCGTCGACGGTCAGATCGCCCAGGTCGACGTCGATCGCGCCGTCCTCGCGGCTGAACCGCAGCTGACGCGGCTCACCTCCGGTCGGCGTGGCCAGCACCCGGTAGGTGTGCCCGTCCTGGTACCAGGTGACGATCCGGGTGCACTCGCCGGCATCGGTCGGTGCCAGCCGGTCACCGACCAACGCGTTGAGCAGGGTGGACTTGCCGGCCTTGACCCGGCCGGCGATCGCGACCCGCAGTGGTTCGTCCAGGCGGTCGCGCACCGCGGTGAGCCGCTGTTCGTACGCGGTGCCCCGGTAGACGTCGACGGCGTGGCCGAGCACGCTGCGGGTGCGGTCGATCAGGCTCATCACGTCACCGCCGGTAGGCGCTGCCGATGCGGGCGGGTACCGGCCAGCTCGGATTCCACATTCTTCACGCCGCTGCTTTCTGATCTGCCGGGAGGTGTCCTACGTCTCAGCGAGTCGGCCGTCACCCCGGGCCGACCACGGACCGTCCCGGCTGACCTGTCGATCAACGGGTTGCTGACCGGCTGGACAGCCTCGCCGGGAGGGGCACCACACGGCTCACCCGGTGCCTGCTCGGCATCCGGCGGACCAGGCCCCCAGGTCGGGCCGAGAGTACACGGTACATGCGAACGACGTCATGCCCTGCAGCGGAGTCGGGAGCCGTCCGTACACTGCCTCACTGACGCGGGCAAGGAGGGGCTGCACCGGTGACTGTCGTGGTGGGTGTGGACGGCTCCGGCCGGACCCGACGGCTCGACGAGATCGCCGCGTCCGCCGGCCGTACGACCGTACGCGTGACTCCCGCGACCGGCGCGGACCTGGCCGTTCTCCTCGAACAGGCACGTGTCGACGGCGCCCTGGTCCTGGTCGACGACGCGCATCAACTCTCCATTGAGACGGTCCGATCACTGACGGTGGCGGCCCGCGCCGGGGTGACGATGGCGCTCGCCCGTCGGCCCACGATCGACTCCGCGGAGCTCGCCGACCTCGACGGGGTGGTCGCCGGTCAGGGCCCGGTCGAGCAGCTGGGTCCGCTCCCCCCGACGGCCCTGGCCGCGCTGGTCGAGGCGGCCGTCGGCCGGCCGGCCACGCCGGAGCAGGTGACGGCGCTCCAGACGGCCTCGGCCGGGCTGGCCGCCATCGCCGTCGAGATCGCCGCCGACCCCGACGGTACGCCGCCCACCCTCGTCGCCCGGCTGCAGCGGCGGTTCGCCGGCCCCGGACGGGAGATCGCCGGGCTGGCCGCGATCCTCGCCCTCGGACTCGACCTGGCCGACGAGGCCGTCTGTACGGCGGCCGGCCTGAAACCGGCCGAGGCGGCCACCGGGATGCGGTCACTACGCGACGCGGGACTGCTGACCCCGGACGGTGAACGGTTGATCCCGGCGGTGGCCCGCGCCGTGCTGGTCGAGCTGCCACCGACGGAACGCCGCCGGCTGCACGAGACCGTGGCCCGGGCGTTGCTGGCCACCGATGCCGACCCGGTCCGTGCCGCCGAGCAGCTGCGCGCCGCCCGGGCCCGTAACCCGACCGCCGCCGACGTCTACCGACGGGCCGCCGACCGGCTGCGCTTCACCGACCCTGGCAGCGCCCTCACCTGGTACGACGACGCGCTGGACGCCGGAGCCGAGCCGTCCACTGTGGCAGCTGGTCGGGCCGAGGCGGCGACCCTGCTGGGGATGCCGGTGGACCTGGACGGCCCGGTCGAGGCACCGGCCGACGCCGGCCGGGTCGCCCTGGTCGCCGGGGCGGCGGCCGCCTACGACGGCCGGGCCGGCCGGGCGGCAGAGGCGCTGCTCGGTGCCGACCCGCCCGGCCCGGTCCTCGCGGTGCCGGCGCTGATGGTGACCGGGCAACCGGCCGCCGCCCGGTCGGCGGCGACCGGGTCGGCCCCGCTGCCGGTACGCCGACTGGCCGAGGCGGCGCTGGCGATGGCGGACCCGCAGGCGGCGCTGCCGTTGCTGATCGAGGCCGCCGAGGGCTTCGAGCGGACGCCGCCGCAGGTCGCCGTACCGGACCCGCCGCACGCGATCGGCGCGCTGATCGCGGTGGCCGCCGGTGACTGCGCGACGGCCGAACACCTGTTGGAACGGGCGGTGGCCAGCGGATGCGGCGGGCCCGTCGCGCTCGACCGGCATCGCACGTTGCTGGCCTGGGTCCGGATGCGGACCGGTCGGTACGATTCGGCCCTCGCGGAGCTGCGCCGGTTGGCCGGTGTCGCGCTGCCGGGGCGCGAGCGGCTGGTCTACGCCGGCCTCACCGCGGGAATCGCCCGGCGCAGTGGGGACATCGCCCAGCTACGGGCGGCCTGGTCCGTCGCCGAGCCGGTGCTGGCCCGCCGGGCGGTCGACCTGTCCCAGTTGGAAGTGGTCGAGGAGCTGCTGGTCGCCGCCGCCCGACTACGCCAGCACCAACGGATCGCTCCGGTCCTGGCTGACCTGGACGCAATCCTGGACCGGCTGGGCCGGCCGGCCGCGTGGACGGTGTCGGTGGAGTGGATCCGGCTGCAGATCGCCGTCGTCGACGAGGATCCGCTCACGGCCGAGGCGACGGCCGCGCGGTTGGGCTCCCTCGACCCGGCCGGTTTCCGGCAGCAGGCGCAGTGTCGGGCGGCCGCTCGATGGTCCGCCGCCCTGCGCGGCGACGTGGATCCGGATGCGGTGCTGACGGACGCCGCCGCGCTGGTCGCCGCCGAGCTGCCCTGGGAGTCGTCCCGACTGATCGGTCAGGCAGCCGTGCGGACCACCGACGCGGCGGCCGCCCGCCGGCTGCTGGAGCGGGCCCGGGAGCTGTCCCGGCCGGATCCCGTCCCGGACGAGACCGCGCCGGGGTCCTCGCACGGCGGCCTGTCCGACCGGGAGGTCGAGGTCGCCCGGCTGGTGCTGGCCGGCCGGACCCACCGGGAGATCGGCACGCAGCTGTTCCTGTCCCCCAAGACGGTCGAGCACCACGTGGCCAGGATCCGGGGCAAGTTGGGGGCCACGACCCGGGCTGAGATGATCGCTACGCTGCGAAGTCTGCTGCCCGAGGAGCCCTGAGCTGTCGGTTGGCCGACGCGGGCTTGGTGCCACCCCCTAGACCCCCGAAGCTGGCAGGGGGGAAGCCCCGATGCGACGGGTGAGCACCGACCCGCACTCTTGTACCTGTCCGGCCGGTCAGGACGGACCACGAACCCGACGAACCCCTAACCCCCCAGGAGACACATCATGGCCGCGGTAGAAGTCACCCCGCTGATCATCGAGCAGATCAAGAACCTCTTCGACAAGGTGTTCAGCAGCGAGGCGGAGACCGCCAAGTTCCTCGCCGACCCGGAGGGCGCGTTCGCCGCCAACGGGATCGACGCGGAGACGCTGAACGAGCTCGACATCAACCAGATCGTCAACGAGGCGGCCTTCGGTAGCAGTGAGGGTCCGTCCAGCGGGGGCGGTTTCTCCGGCGGGGGCGGCGGCGGGGGCGGCTTCGCTGGTGGGGGGACCGGCGGGGGCGGCGGGGGCGGCTTCGCCGGTGGGGGGACCGGTGGCGGCGGCGGGGGCGGCTTCGCCGGCGGTGGGGGTGGCGGCGGCGCCGGTGGGGGCTTCGGTGCCGGCGCCGCCGCCAACGTGCCGACCCCGGAGGTCGTCCAGCAGGTGACCCAGGTGACCCAGAACTTCACCAACCAGAACTTCATCGACAACTCGCAGAGCTTCACCGACAACTCCATCGACAACTCGGTGGACCTGGACGTGGACGGACCGGTGCTCGGCGACATCGACGTCGAGACCGAAAACCTCAACCAGACCGGGGACGGCAACGTCGCCAACACCGGGTCCGGGGACGTCAACGCGGCGACCGGCGACGGCGCCGTGGCTCAGCAGGGCGACGGCGACCAGGTCGCCGCCACCGGTGGGTCGGTGGCGGCCGGCGACGACGCCTTCGGCGTCACCGGGGACAACTCCTCGCTGGAGTTCGTCGACGGCGACAAGGTGACCGCCGGCGACGGGGCCGTGATCGGCACCGGCGACGGCGACGTGCTCGGCGCGACCGGCGACGGCGCGTTCCTCGGCAACTCGGAGTCCGGCGACGTGGTCGGCAACACCGGCGACAACGCCGTCACCGCCGGCGACGACATCGACGGCGTGGTCAACACCGGACTCAACACCGGGGTGATCGCCGACGGCGACGTCGACCGGACCGTGCTGGGCGACAACACCGGCATCGTCGCCGACGACGTCGACAAGGCCGTGGTCGGCGACAACAACCAGGCCGCCCAGTTCGACATCGACACCAGCGGCGCGGCCGGCGGCGACGCCAGCGGCACCGGCGGGGCCGGCGGTGACGGCGGAAACGCCAACGCCGCCGGTGGCAGCGGCGGCGACGGCGCGACCGGCGTCGGGGCCGGCGTGGGGACCGGCGTCGGCGTGGGCCGGGGCAAGGGCGAAGGCAGTGGCGAGGGCGAGGGCGAAGGCGGGGCCGGCGGGGCCGGCGGGGCCGGCGGCACCGCGACCGGTGGCAGCGCTGCCGGTGGCGCCGGTACCGGCGGTGACGCCAGCGGCGGTGCCGGTGGCGCGCTGGGGCCGATCAACATCAACTTCGGTGGCGGCAGCCAGCAGAACACCACCGACTCCCGGATCGAGGACTCCTCGCTGGCCTCCGGCGGGAACTCGACCAGCAACCAGGACTCGTTCAACGACCAGTCCACCAACGACTCGTTCAACGACCAGTCGACCGACAACTCGGTCAACACGGACGACTCGTTCAACCAGGAGGACTCGTTCAACCAGGAGGACTCCTTCAACACGGAGGACTCGTTCACGACCGACGACTCGTTCAACAACAACAACACCGCCGAGGCGACCGCTCCGGACCCGACCCTCGGGGCGTGACCGGACGACAACTGAGCGGGCCGGACGTCGTACGGCGTCCGGCCCGGTGAGCGCCAACGTGGCGTGGCAGGTCCGGCCGGGGCCTGCCACGCCACGTTGGCGCTCACCCTGCTTTGCCTGCCGACCACCTACCGGCCGACCACCCGCCTGCCGATACCCACCTCACTACCGCAGGAGCGACGTTGACCGCGAAAACGACACCCCCGGACGCTGACGGCACACTGCAACGGGCGACTCAGATCGTCGACCTCGCGGCGCGCGCCTGCGAGGCGTACGACCGCCCCGATCTCGGTCGCCGGCTGGCCACCATCCGCACCACCCTGTCCGACCCGGTGGTGCACGTCGTGGTCGTCGGCGAGTTCAAACAGGGCAAGAGTTCACTGGTGAACGCGCTGGTCGGGACGAAGATCTGCCCGGTCGACGACGATGTGGCCACGGTCCTGCCCACGTACCTGCGGCACGGCCCGCAGCCGTCGGCGCAGCTGCTGTTCAGCGACGACCCGGCCCGGCGGGAGCCGCTGGCGATCGACCAGGTCTCCGACGTGGTCCTGGAGCGCACCACCGGCGACGACGTCCCGACGGGGATCGCCGGGGTGGAGATCCGGCTCCCCCGCAACATCCTGTCCAACGGCCTGGTCCTGGTCGACACCCCCGGGGTCGGCGGGCTGGGCTCGGTGCACGCGGCGTCCAGCCTGGCCGCCGCGTCGATGGCCGACGCGCTGCTGTTCGTCACCGACGCCGCGCAGGAGCTGACCCGCAGCGAACTGGACTTCCTGCGGCAGGCCCGCGAGGTCTGTCCGACCGTGATGTGCGTGATGACCAAGACGGACTTCTATCCGCACTGGCGCAAGATCCGTGACCTGAACACCGGCCACCTCAGCCGTGAGGTGCAGATGCCGATCGTCCCGGTGTCGTCCGCGCTGCGCCTGCGCGCGGTCGCCGGCAACGACAAGGAACTGAACGTCGAATCCGGGTTCCCCGAGCTGGTCAAGTTCGTCACGCAACGGGTCGCCGGTGGCGCGGCGACCCGGGTCGCCGCGCAGGCCGCCGCGTCGGTGGTGGGGATCTGCGAACAGATGGAGAACCAGTTCACGGCGGAACACGCCGCGCTCGCCGACCCGGAGGCGGCGGCGAAGGTGGTGCACGAACTCAACGCGGTGAAGCAGCGGGTCGAGTCGCTCAAGGCCGCGGCGGCGAAGTGGCAGCAGACGCTGAGCGACGGCATCTCCGACCTGAACGCCGACGTCGACCACGACCTGCGTGGTCGGCTCCGCCGAATCCTCGAGGAGGCGGACGCCGCGATCGAGGAGATCGACCCCGCCGACGCCTGGGACGAGACCGAACGGTGGTTGCAGGCCAGGGTCTCCAACGAGCTGCTGGCCAACTACATGATGCTGCGCGACCGGGCGATGAGCCTCAGCGACGACGTGGCCCTGCACTTCCAGGAGGCCGCCGGCGAGGTGCTGCGGCACGTCGCGATCCCCGACCCGGTTCCGCTGGTCGGCAGCGCCCAGGTGGAACACAAGATCGAGCTGGCCAAGATGAAGCTCGGCAAGCAGGCGATGGTGGCGCTCAAGAGCGCGTACGGCGGCGCACTGATGTTCGTCATGCTCGGTTCGTTGACCGGCATCGCGCTCGGTCCGATCGGGATCGGCATCGGGCTGGTGATGGGCCGCAAGGGTCTGCGGGAGGAGAAGAAGCGGCAGCGCGCCAACCGGCAGGGCCAGGCGAGGAACGCGGTCCGCCGGTACTGCGACGAGGTCAGCTTCGTGATGACCAAGGACTCCCGGGACACCCTGCGCCGGATCCAGCGGCAACTGCGCGACCACTACAGCGCGCTGGCCGAGGAGCTGTCCCGGTCCAACTCCGCCGCGCTGGCCGCCGCCGCGGAGGCGGCGCAACGGACCAAGGCCGACCGGGAGAGCCGGCTGCGCGACCTGAAGGCCGAGCTGGACCGGCTGCGGCAGTTGAAGGAGCACGCTGCCGCCATCGTCGGCTGAGCGCCGACCTGACCCGACCTGACCGACCGGTCCGACCCTGACCTGACCCTGACCAACATGGCGGGTCGGGTCAGGCGCTCAGCCTTCGTCGATGTCGTCGATCTCCGGGGTGCCGGCGGCGACCGGCGGCACCGCCCACGGATCATCGGACAGCAGCGCGTCGGTCGGCAGATCCGACCCGTCCAGCTGGCTGTCGTAGCCGGCCGGGCCAGCGGCACCCGACTCGGGCTCGATCGCATCGAGCATGTCCTGAGCAGGGTCGAGGCGGTCGACCGGGGCACCCTCGCCGTGTCCGAACGCCCCGTCGACCGTCAGCCCACCGGCAGACCCGTCGGCGGGCCCGGCGACGATCTCCCCCGGGCCGGTGACGCTGTCACCGCCGTCGACGCTGTCGGGGGCGTCAAGGTCCGCGCCCGGCTCGGCCAGCGCGTCGATCTCCGGCAGGTCGTCGAGCTCGGCTGCGTCGACCGGGGCCGCCGGGGCCGAGGCGAGCAGGTCGAGCGGCGCGGCGAGATCATCCGGTACGGCGCCCTCGCCGACGACCTGGCTGTGTGCCATGACGAACGGGGCCAGGTGCTCGGCCACCTCGACCGGGGCCGTCTCGGCGTAACTGACCACGGCCTGGGCCAGCAGCTCCGCCGGCAGATCCGCGTACCCGTTGGCGTCCAGCACGGCAGCCGCCTCGTCGAGGGCTGCGGCGTCGCCGGACAGCCCAGCGAAGATCTCGTGCAGCGAGCGCGCCGGTGCCATGACACCACTGTAGGAAGCATGGCACCGGTTGCGCCAAGGGGGACATCCCCAGGCGGTCCCCTAACTTGGCGCCCGCCGCCGACCGCCGTGCAACCTCCGCTGGCGGAGATCCGTCAAGGAGGCGTGACGGGATGAGCGATGACAAACCCGCTCGTACCAGATCAATTGTCCCGGCTCGTCCGCAGCACAAAGAGGAGAAACACCATGAACGAACCGCGCAGTCGTCGCCGTACCGGACCGATCGTCGCCGGCTCGGCCTTCGCCGCCCTGGCGATCGCCGGCGCGCTCGCCCTCGGCATGTACGGATACGGCGACTCGACCGCCGGGTCGTCCGACACCGGCAGCGTGACCAGCTCCGCCACCGGCGGCTCCGGCACGGCCGTGCAGCTGGTGGCGTACACCGGCAGCCAGCCGGAGGGCTACAAGCTGGCGACGGTGCCGCAGGGCTGGGTCGTGCAGGGCTCGGACGCCTGGTCGCTGGTCCTGGCCCCGGCCGACACCGCCGACACCGACCCGAACAGCCTCGCCGGCAAGATCGCCGTGTCGACGCAGGCCCAGATGCCCAGCGGGCTGCCGTCCGAGTCGGTCACGGTCAACGGCCTGGCCGGCCACCTGGTCACGATGGAGGACAACACCGACGGCCGGACCCTCTTCGTCGAGCAGCCCGGCGGCGGTTACCTGACCATCCAGGTCTGGGACGGTCTCGGCTGGACCGGTGAGCAGATCGTCGAGTTCGCCGGCGGCATCGAGGTCACCGGCGACGCCCAGCAGACCGTCGGCTGACCACCGCCGTCGGTGAGGGGCGGTGCCGCGGGTACCCGCGGCACCGCCCCTCACCGGTCAGGACGTGACGTCCTTACGGGTGAACCGCCAGTAGGCCACCGACAGGAAGACCGTGGCGTACGCCAACGCCGACACGCAGCCCTTGACGATGTCGTCGGTCTGCGTCGGCGTCGACAGCAACCCCAGCCAGGCGGTGCTGAAATGGGTCGGCAGGAAGTCCCGCAGCACCCCGAGCGCGGTGATCTGGTCCAGGATGCTGGACAGGATCCACAGCAGCACCGCGCCGCCGACCGCGCCGAGCGCCGCGTCGGTCGACACCGACAGCAGGAACGCCAACGACGCCACGATCAGCAGCACCACCGCCAGGTAGCCGACGATGCCCAGCAGCCGCAGCAGCCCTTCCCCGGCGGGGATCTCGGCGGCCACCGTCGAGCGCAGCGGCGACCAGCCGTACCGGACGGTGCCGACCAGCAACGCGGTCGCGGCCAGGACCAGCAGTGACAACCCCGAGTACGCCAGCGCGACGACCAGCTTCACCGTCAACAGCCGGGCCCGGGGCACCGGTACGGCCAGCAGGTACCGCAGGCTCCCCCAGCTCGCCTCGCTGGCCACGGTGTCCCCGCAGAACAACGCCACCGCCACCACCAGCAGGAACGACGACGACACGAAAATGGTGAACAGGGTGAAGTTCAGCCCGCCGGAGGTGGCCAACTCGACCAGGCTGGCGAACTCACCGCCGCCGTTGTCGTCGTCGCCGTCGTCGAACTCGAAGGCGATCAGCACGATCAACGGCAGCAGTGCCATGAAGCCCAGCGTCAACTGGGTGCGGCGGCGCGACGCCTGCCGACGTACCTCGGCCCACAACGGCAAGGTGACGCGGGCCCGGTAGCCGGCGGCGGCGCCGGAGCGCTGCGCCGCCCGGTCCGGCTGGCGCACGTCCGGCGATTCCACAGTGTTCATCAGCGGTCCCCGCTCCCCCGTGAGTTCTCGCCGACCAGGGCGAGGAAGGCGTCTTCCAGCCGGCGACGCGGCACCACCCGGTCCACCGCGACGCCGGCCCGGACCAGTTCGGCCACGACCTCGCTGCGGGCGGTGCCGTCGACGTCGACGATGAGCCCGCCGTTGTCGGCGGCGACGGCCCGGACGCCCGGCAGCCGGTCGAGGACCGCTTCGGCGGCGGCCACGTCGGAGACGTCGAACTGCACGCTCGGCGAGTCACCGACGATCTCGTCGACCGGCCCGGCGGCCACGATCCGGCCCTTGTTGACCACCACCGCGTGGGTGCAGGTCTGCTCGACCTCGGCCAGCAGGTGGCTGGAGACCAGCACCGCACGCCCGCCGGTGGCGTAGCGCTTGAGCACCCGGCGCATCTCGGCGATCTGCGGCGGATCGAGCCCGTCGGTGGGTTCGTCGAGCACCAGCAGCTCCGGCAGGCCCAGCATCGCCTGGGCGATGGCGAGCCGCTGCCGCATGCCGTGGCTGTAGTTGCGGATCCTGCGGTGCACCGAATCCCCGAGGCCGGCGATCTCCAGGGCCTCGTCGAAATGCGCGTCCGCCGCCGGGCGTCCGGTGGCCCGCCAGTACGCCCGCAGGTTCTCGATGCCGGACAGGTGCGGCAGGAACCCGGGCCCTTCGACCAGCGACCCGATCCGGGACAGCACCGGCGCGCCCGGCACCAGCCGGTGACCGAAGACCAGGATCTCCCCGGTGGTCGGCTGGGTCAGCCCCATCAGCACCCGCAGGGTGGTGGTCTTGCCGGCGCCGTTGGGCCCGAGCAGGCCGACGACCTGACCACGTTCGACGGTGAAGTCGACCCGTTCGACGGCGACGAACCCGTCGGCGTACTCCTTGCGCAGGTCACGTACCACCAGCGGAGTCTGGGCGTGCGCGGCGACCACCGTGTGGTCGGCCCGGCGCTGGCGTAGCCGCACGACGGTGACGACCACGACCAGCCCGATCACGATCGCCGCGACCAGCCCGGCGAGCACCCAGCGCCACAGCGCCGCCGAGGTGGCGATCGGCTCACCGGCCACCTGCGGCAGGGTCACCGGCGCGGCGTCGGCGGACCCGATCCCGACGGTGTAGACGGTCGGTTCGACCGGCGTGGCGTACGCCTGGTCGGAGGTGGCGACCACGATCCGCAGCCGGTTGCCGGCCTCGAACCGGTGCACGATCGCCGGCAGGGTCACCTCGACCGGTTGCGCCTGCGCGACGTCCGCCGGCAGGCCGGTCAGCCGTACCGGGGCGACCAGCCCGCTGGGCAGGCTCATCGTGCCGTCCGGGTCGACGTCGTACAGCTTGACGAACAGCACCGCCTCGCCGGTCGGCGACGCGGCCCGGATGGTCACGGTCGGCGCACCGACCACCTCGACCGGGTCGGCCAGCGGTGCCGAGTCGAAGTGGGTGTGCTGGCCGGGCAGTTCGCTGACCACCCCGCCGAGCAGGCCGGCCAGGCCGCCGGCCAACGGCAGCGACGAGATCGCCGCCGGGTTGCCGGCCGGCGGGTTCGCGACCGGCCGTGCCGGCCCGGTGACCTCGACGCTCGTCCGGTCGGTGCCGGCGGTGCCCGGGTAGTCGGCGATCCGGTAGCCGGTGGCCACCAGGCCCTGGTCCATCGCGTCGAAGCCGGCAACCCGCGACCAGGTGAAACTGTCGTCGGGGGCGGCCCCTGCACCGGCCACGTAGTGGTCGAGCCAGCCGGCGGTGAGGAACTTGACCCGGTCCTGGTCGTTGAGCGGGCCGGCCCCGCCGTCGTGCCCGCCGGTGTACCAGGCGACCCGCACCGGAGTGCCGTTCGCGGCGATTCCCCGGGCGTTGGCGTCGGCCTCGGCGAGCGGGAACAGGGTGTCGGCACCGCCCTGGATCAGCAGGGTCGGCGCGGTGACCCGGTCCAGTACGCGGTCCGGGCTGGCCTGGTCGAGCAGCGCCACCGCCTCCGGGGTGCCCCGGCCGGTGGTGGCGATCTGCAGGTAGGCGGCGCAGACCTCGGCGGCGAACCGCCCGCAGGCCACCCCGCCGGCCACCGGGTCCACCGTCGGGTCCACCGTCGGGTCGCCCGGACCGGTGCCCGGGGCGGTGCCTTGGTCGGCACCTGGATCGGCACCTGGATCGGCACCTGGATCGGTGCCTGGATCGGTGCCTGGATCGGGGGCTGGTTGTCCCGCGCCGATCGGCATCCCCGGACCGCCCGCGCTGACCCCGCCGCTGCCGAAGAACAGCCCGGCCCAGCCCTTCTTGAACACCCCGTCCACCGGGTCCGCGCCGGTGGCTTCCGGCAGGAACGACCCGGCCAGGTCGTTCCAGGTGATCATCGGCACGATCGCGTCGACCCGGTCGTCCGCAGCGGCCAGCAGCAACGCCAGCGCGCCGCCGTACGAGCCACCGACGACGCCGACCTGCGGATCCCCGTCGGCGTCGGTGCGCACCTCGGGGCGCGACGCCAACCAGTCGAGCAGCCGGGACGCGTCCCGGACCTCGTAGTCGGGGTTGTTCAGGTGGATCTGGCCACCGCTGGCGCCGAACCCCCGGGCGGTGTACGCCAGCACCGCGTACCCGAGGGCGGCCAGCTCCTCGGCGTCGGCGGCGACCGTCTGCTTGGAGCCGCCGAAGCCGTGCGCGAGCAGCACCGCCGGCACCGGCTGCGCCGCCGACGCCGACTTCGGCAGGTAGAACGTGGTGTCGAGGTCGACCGGCTGGTCACCGTCCGGGCCGGAGAGCACCGTGATCCGTTGCTCGGCGGTGGTGTACGGCACCGACTCCGGCCAGACCGCCCAGGTCACCACGGCGGCGACGACGGCGACCGCGAGCAGCCCGCCGGCCAGCCGCCGCTGGTAGGGCCGGGGCAGGGCACGGCGCAGCCGCGCGGACATCGGAGTCGGCATGAGCAAACCGTACGGTGCCCGCCCGCCGCCAACCTGTGAACCCTCTCAGCTCAGGTGCGCCGGCCGTCGCCGGGCGGCGCACGGCGGCTAGTCTCGGGCGGTGGCCGACCGTGAACTGACCCTGACCGCGAGCCTGCGACCTGCGGCGCTGGACGCCCGCCGGGGCATCGTCCGACTGCACCCGGAGGTGCTGGCCGCGCTGGGCATCACCGCTGGCACGCCGGTCCGGCTGACCGGGCGACGCAGCACCGCCGGGGTCGCCGCCCGCGCCGAGGCCGGCGCGAGCCGGGCCCTGCTGTACGCCGACGACCTGACCCTGGGCAACCTGGGGTTGCGCGACGGCGGCCAGGTGACGGTCACCCCCGTACCGCAGGTGGCCGCCCGGCGGGTGACGCTGGACGGGCCGGCGGAGATCGTCGCCGTCGTCAGCCCGGAGATGCTGCGCCTGGCGCTGCTCGGCAAGGTCGTCACCGCCGGCGACAACGTGTCGCTGCTGCCGCAGGACGTCTTCTCCGACGTCGCGCACCGGGGCCTGCTCGAGGCGGCCCGGCGCAGCCTGGCCAACGTCGTCGGGTACGCCTGGACCAGCACCCTGCTCACGGTGGCCTCGGCCGAACCGGCCGGGACGGCACCGGTTGCCGGAGACGCGGTCCTGGTCACCATGGACACCGTGGTCGGCTGGCGGCACGGACCGGTCACCCACGGCTCGACCGGTGAGGAGGTACGCCCGCTCGGTGCGGTGGCGCAGCCACCGGCAGCGGACTTCGTCGACGAGCCGCTGCCGCAGCTGGACGACCTGCCCGGCCTGCGCGCCCAGGCCGACGAGCTGACCGAACTGCTCGACCTGGGCTTCCACCACCGCGAGGTGCTGGCCCGGTTGGGCACCACCGTGTCGCTCGGCGTACTGCTCAGTGGGCCGGCCGGATCCGGCAAGTCGGCGCTGGTCCGCGCGGTCGCCGCCACCCTGGACGCCCGGGTCGAGGCGCTCTGGGCGCCGGAGGTCGCGGCACTGACCAACGACGCGGCGGCGCAGCGGCTGCGTCGCGCGGCCGAGTCGGTCCGCCGGGGTGACCCGGCGGTCCTGCTCATCTCGGACGTGGACGCGTTGGCCCCGCGCGACGAGCCCGGTCCGGTGTCCACGGTGTTCCGCCAGTTGCTGGCCGAGACGGTGGCCGCCGGCGCGGCCGTGGTCT
The DNA here is from genome assembly GCF_049179175.1 of Solwaraspora sp. WMMA2101. NCBI lineage: Bacteria > Bacillati > Actinomycetota > Actinomycetes > Micromonosporales > Micromonosporaceae > Solwaraspora > Solwaraspora sp. WMMA2101. The sequence goes on from NZ_JBMHMA010000006.1 coordinate 2,613,970, forward strand.
GCACCACCAGTCACCCGGAGGCGCTGGATCCGGGCCTACGCGGGCCGGACCTGTTGGCGGTGCAGATCGCGGTGCCGCTGCCGGACACTGCGATGCGCCGGGAGCAGTTGACCGTGCTGACCCGGGGCATGCCGTTGGCCGAGGACGTCCGGCTGGACGACGTCGCCGCGCGTACCCCTGGTTTCGTCGCCGCCGACCTCGCCGCGCTGGTCCGCGAGGCCGGGGTACGGGCGGCGTTGCGGCAGAAGACGGCGGACGCGCCGCTGGTCGCGGCCGACGACGTCGAGGCGGCCCTGGAGGTGGTCCGGCCGACGTCGATGGCCACCTCCACGCTGGAGCTGGCCCAGGTCACTTTGGACGATGTCGGTGACATGGTCGAGGTCAAGCAGATGCTGACCGAGTCGGTGCTGTGGCCGCTGACCTACCCGGACACGTTCGCCCGGCTGGGGGTGCAGCCGCCGCGCGGGGTGCTGTTGTACGGCCCGCCGGGTTGCGGCAAGACGTTCCTGGTGACCGCGCTGGCCGGCACCGGCAAGGCGAACGTGTTGTCGGTCAAGGGTGCCGAACTGCTGTCCAAATGGGTCGGCGAGAGCGAACGGGCGGTCCGGGAGCTGTTCCGTCGGGCCCGGCAGGCGGCGCCGACGCTGGTCTTCCTCGACGAGGTGGACGCCCTCGCCCCGGTCCGGGGGCAGGCCTCCGACGGCGGCACCACCGACCGGGTGGTGGCGGCCCTGCTGACCGAGTTGGACGGGGTCGAGGCGCTGCGCAACGTGGTGGTGGTCGGCGCGACGAACCGCCCCGACCTGGTCGATCCGGCGCTGCTGCGGCCGGGCCGGCTGGAGCGGCTGGTGTACGTGCCGCCGCCGGACGGCGAGGCCCGGGTGGAGATCCTCAAGGCGTCGGCGAAGTCGGTACCGCTGGCCGAGGACGTCGACCTGGCCGAGTTGGCCGCGTCGCTGGACGGATTCTCGGCGGCGGACTGCGCCGCGCTGATCCGCGAGGCGGCGCTGGCCGCGATGCGGGAGTCGTTGGAGGCGTCGTCGGTGACGGCCGCGCACGTCGCGACGGCCCGGGAACGGGTCCGGCCGTCGCTGGACCCGGCGCAGGTCGCCTGGCTGGCCGCGTACGCCGACCAGCAGTCCCACCGCTGAGCGGTCTGTGCCCAGCGGCCTGTGGACCCAGCGGTCTGTGGCCCAGCGGCCTGCGGTGCGCTGGTGTCAGCCGGCTAAGTCGGTGCTGAACGCTTCGTCCAGCCAGAACCGGGCGCGCACCTGACCCTGCTCCACCTGGATGATCGCCCCGCAGCGACGCAGCAGGTTGATCGCGGCCCGGTTGGCGGGGGTGGTCCGGGCGACGACCAGTTGGGCACCGAGGCGCACCGCCTCGTCGAGCACCGCCCGCAGGGCGGCGGCACCGATGCCCCGGCCCCGGGCGGAGCGACCGAGCCAGATGCCGGTCTCCACGACGTCGGACGGGGCGTCGAGCCGGGTGAGCCGGACCCCGCCGACCACGTCACCACCGAGGGTGACCGCGTACATGATGGTGCCTGCGGGGCCGAAGTGGCCACCGCCGAAGTGCGCGCGGTGGAACTCGCGGAACGCGTCGCGGCGGGCGGCGGTCCACCCGGCCGGGCCCGGCACCGGGGGCATCACCTCGCCCGGCTCGGCCTCGGCCACGGCGGCGGAGAGCAACGGTTCCAACAGGTCGTCGCTCATCGGGGTCAACCGCACGTCATGCCGCACGGCGGCAGTCTTCCAGGCCGGTGCCGGCTCCGCCTTACTCATTCCGCACCTCCCACCTACCCAGCTTCGGACCCCTGTCCGGGTTATTTGCTCAGCGCCGGCGGTGGTGAAACGCCGCTGCCGGGCCCGGCGACCGTCCACCATCACCGCGTCGACCAGTTGTTCCAGCTCAGCAGGGATCGATGGCCGACATCACCCGCCATCGAAAAGACAAAATACGGCGGTGGCGTCGTCGTGCCGCTTGTGGCGGGGCACTGTCGTCAGGCTCACAGCACCGTCGGTCTCGGCGGCCCGTACCCGGCGGATGAGCTCGGCGGGCCCGGCGTTCGCCAGCAGGTCCAGCAGTCCGGGCCAGTCGAGGAGTCCGAACAGGTCGACGACGCGGGTCGCGCCGTCGGTGAGCAGGGCCGCCCGCCGGACCCGGCCCGGCCCGGTCAGCGGAAGCGTGCCGCAGAGCGCCCGGTCGGCGGCGGCCGGGTCGGCGGCCGCCACCCAGTAGCCGTCCGGGGTGTTGGTGTGCTGCCGCTGCCACTGGACGGCCCGGCGGTAGTCGGCCTCCTGTCGGGTGTCGGTGGCGGGTGGCTCACGCTGCCAGAGCCGGTCCATGGTGGCGGCGAGCCGGTCGTCGGCCACCACCCCGACCTGGCCGGCGACGTCGACGATCAGTGGGCTGTCGCAGAGCACCAGGTAGTCGAGGTGTCCGGAGGTGCGGCGCAGCAGGCACACGGTCGACGACGGAGTGCCGGGGTGGCCCAGGTCGCAGTCGCCGTCGTGGTCGCCGCGTACCGCCCGGACGGCCTCGGCGAGCAGGGCGGCCAGCGGGTCGGCCGGTGCGGTCGCGGCGGCGAGGGTGAGCCGGGCGGTGAGTCTGCGCACGTACCAGGCGGGTCCGTGCCGACAGCCGGTGTCGAAGCCGGCCGGTGCGGTGGCACCGTCCAGGACCGCCACCAGGTCGCCGTACTGCAGTGTCTGGTCCTCGTTGTCCGGTTGACCGGGAGCGGCGACCGAGCAGGCGTCCACCCGCATGGTCGGCACGGCGGGAATCACCCTGAGCATCTCCCACTAACTCTAGGCATCCGTTCGACTACCGAAGGTAGCTTGACCGGTAGGCGGGTGTCGAGGATCGCGGGCCGCGCGGCGGTCGGCCTCGACCCCGGGGGACACAGGGGGGCAGCGAAATGTTGCAGCAACTGCACGAGAAGGGCCTGCGGGCCGAACACATGTACGCCGCCGGCATCGCCAGCATCGCGCTGTCGTTCACCAGCTGGGTGCTGTCCAAGAAGTTCGAGGCGGCCGGGATCGAGCGGGCCGACCGGTGGGGCATCTTCGTCGGCGAGTGGGCACCCACCTTCATCGCCCTCGGCAACGGGCTGAAGATGTACGAGAAGTAAGGTCCGGAGAGGAACCGGAAGTAGGCTCCGCTTCAGCGGCGGCGGGCCCGCGACCGCGCGGCCCGCAGCCGCCGGAGCCGGGCCACCAGCACCGGCTCCGCCGCCAACGCCGCCGGGTTGTCCAGCAGTTGGTGCAGCAGCTGGTAGTAGCGGGTCGCGGAGAGCCCGAAGGTGTCCCGGATCGACTGTTCCTTGGCACCGGCGTGCTTCCACCACTGGCGTTCGAAGTCGAGAATCCGCTGTTCGCGCTCGGTCAACGAGGCGGACGCGGCCGGCACCGGCTCGGCCGGTGCCGCGTCGAGGTCGGACTCGACGTCCGGACCGGTGCCCGGACCAGTGTCCGGGTCGGCGTCCGGGTCGACCCGCTGCCGGGGAACGTTCGTCGATGTCTGGGGCACCGCACCCGGCCCGGGTCCGGTCCGGGACTCGTCAGCAGCCGGCACCTCACCAGGGTAATCGCCGACCTGCCGGCCCGCATCAAACGCACCGGCCGATGTGTCGGCCGGCACCGCACAGGCATGATGGCCGGCACCGCGCCGGCGGCTCGGGTGATGTCAGGTGATGTCGCGCCGGCGCATCGTCCAGGCCGCCACCGTCAGCACCAGCGCCACCACGACCGCCATCAGCGCACCGGTGTGCACCCAGGTGAGTTCCGTCGTCGGCGGTACGCAGGCCGGAGCACCCGCGCATGCCCCGTAGTCGATCAGCTTGACGGACGAATCCATCCAGGCGATCCAGTAGACCGGCAGCAACCACGCCTCCGGATAGCGGGCGTCCACGACCTCGGCGAGGAAGCTCAACGCCGACTGCCCCAGCACCAGTACGCCGAGCACCCCGCCGAGGGCCAACGCGGTGTGCCGGCCGATCGCGGCCAGTCCGAAGCCGACCGCCGCCGCCGCGACGACCAGGACCACCACCCGCAGGTCGGCCAGGGCGAACGACTGCCAGTGTCCGGCGGTCACCCCGTCGGTCGACCCGCGCAGCGCGCCGATCATCCAGTGCGCGACCGTCCACAGCAGCACCGCCGGCACGGTAACCGCCACGACGCCGGTCAGCAGCGCGGCCAGCTTGGTGAACAGCACCCGCAGCCGCTGCGGTCGCCAGAGCAGCAGGTTCATCATCGCGCCGCTGCTCCACTCGGCGCCGACGAACGAGGCACCGGCGGCGAAGAACACCAGAAACAGCAGGCTGGTAACGGTGTAGAGGGTCGCCGGGAACTCGTCGGCGAAGATGAAGGTGATCGGGAGGTAGTTCACGGCCGGGAACGAGTCCCGGGTGGGCAGGCCGATGTCGGCGCAGTCCGGCGGGAACTGGTTGAGATCGGGTGAGCCGGAGGCGTGGCTGCGTTCACACTCGGCCTGCCACTGCTCGGTCCACTCGACGGCGGCCCGGAACTCCTGCTCAGCGGTGCGCTCGGCCTGCGCCAGCGCGGTCGGTCCGACCCTCTGGTTCTGCAGGAACGTCGCGACGACGACCGTGGCGAGGACCAGCAGGGCGGCGAGGGTGAGGTAGCGGACGAAGCGCCGCTTGACGAGGCGACGTAGTTCCGCCCGGTACAGCCCCATCACACTGCTCCCGCTTCGCCGTCGCCGGTCAACTCCAGGAAGACACTTTCCAGGTCCGCGGTGACCGGGGCCAGTTCGCTGACGTACAGGTCGGCGGCGGCCAACGTACGGGTCACCCACTCGGGTGCGCTCACTCCGTACACCAGCAGGTGGTCTGGGTGGCGGGCGACGGTGACCGGTGCCGCGCCGCCCACGCCCGACGAGGCCGCGCCGCCCACGCCCGGCGGCGCTGCGGCCGTGCGGGCCACCTCAGCCGTGAGGGCCGCCTCGGCCGCCGGCAGGTCGGTGGCGGCCGGCAGGCGTACCCGCAGGCCGCCGCCGGAGTGCGCGGCCAGCACCTCGGCGACCGGCCCGGCGGTGACCCGCCGGCCCCGGGCGATGATGGTGACCGAGTCGCAGATGAGTTGGATCTCGCCGAGGATGTGGCTGGACAGCACCACCGTGGTGCCGCTGGCCACCAGGTCGCGCATCAGGGTGCGCATCTCGCGGATGCCGGCCGGGTCGAGCCCGTTGGCCGGCTCGTCGAGGATCAGCAGCTCCGGCTCCTTGAGCAGCGCCGAGGCCACGGCGAGGCGCTGACGCATGCCGAGGGAGTAGGTCCGGACCCGGTCACCGGCCCGGTCGGCGAGACCGACCAGCTCCAGGACGGCGGGCACCCGCTGCGGCGCCACCTCACCGGCCTGGGCCAGCAGCGACAGCGTGTCGCGGGCGGTGAAGTGCGGGAAGAACTGCGGGCTCTCCACGATGGCGCCGACCCGGCGGGTCACCTCGGGCAGGTGTTCGGGCACCGACCGACCGAGGACCTGCATCCGGCCGTCGTTGGCGGCGACCAGGCCGAGCAGCGTCCGCAGGGTGGTGGTCTTGCCGGAGCCGTTCGGGCCGAGGAAGCCGTGCACCTGGCCGGCCTCGACCCGCATGTCGAAGCCGTCGAGGGCGTGGCGGACCCCGCCGCGACGGCTGCGGTACGTCTTGCGCAGCCCGGATATCTCCAGTACGGCAGCCATCGGCCGTCCTCCTCCGTGTGCCCGCCGTCCGGACAGCGCACACCATACGCCGATCCGGGCTCAGGCGGTGACCACCGTCAGGCCGGATTCAGGCAGTGACCACCGTCAGGCCGAGTTCACGGAACGCGGCGACGGTACGCGGGTCCGCGCCGGAGTCGGTGACCAGCGTCGACACCCGCTCGATCGGGCAGATCCGGGCGAATGCGTGCCCGCCGAGTTTGGTCGCGTCGGCGATGATCACGACACGTTTGGCCCGCGCCACCATCAGGGCGTTCATCGACGCCTCGCCCTCGTGGTGGGCGGCGGCGCCGAGCTGCGGGTCGATGGCGTCGACGCCGAGCAGGGCGACGTCCAGGGTGACCTCCCGCAGCAGTGCCCCGCCCAGCGGTCCGACCAGTTCGAACGACTGCGGGCGGACCACTCCGCCGGCGACGACGATCTTCATCCGGGAACGGACCAGCAGCTCGTTGGCGATGTTCAGCGCGTTGGTGACCACGGTCAGTTGGGCGCCGTCCGCGCTGGTGTTCAGATCGGGCCGTACGGCGAGGGCACGGGCGACCTCGGTGGTGGTGGTGCCGCCGTTGAGGCCGACCACCATGCCGGGGGCGACGAGGGCGGCCGCCGCCGCGCCGATGCGCTGCTTCTCGGCGGAGTTCTTGGCGGTCTTGTAGCGCAGCGGCAGGTCGTAGGAGACGCCGTTGGCGACCGCGCCACCGCGCGTACGGGTGATCATCTGCTGCTGGGCGAGCTGGTCGAAGTCGCGCCGGATGGTCGCCTGGGAGACGTCGAGGCGCTCGGCGGCGTCCTCGACGGTGATTCGCCCACTGTCGGTGAGCAGTTCCAGCAGGGCGTTCCACCGCGCGTACCGGTCCATCCCGTCCCTTTCCGCCGCGATCGCGCAGACGGTGAGTAGTTTGCTGCACACTAATGCGCGAAACGCCCGGAGGGCAAAACTCCCGGCTGCGCGATCTTGGAAGTTTGTTGCCAGCCGGTCACCGCCGTGCGCACAATGACGCGCGAAAAGCTGTCTGTTCGAGCGGGAACGCGCAGCGTTCCCTGGCCAACAGGGAGGACGGCGATGACGTACGTCGACGCCGAGATCGCCAGCCAACCCGACTGCTGGCGACAGGCCGCCGCACTGGCCGCCACGTCCACCACTGCGCTGCCGGCGGCCGGCGAGCGGGTCGCGGTGGTCGGCTGCGGCACCTCCTGGTTCATCGCGATGGCCTACGCCGGGCTGCGGGAACGCGCCGGACACGGCGAGACCGACGCCTTCCAGGCCTCCGAGTTCCCGACCGGCCGACACTACGACCGCATCCTGGCGATCAGCCGCTCCGGCACCACCACCGAGATCACCGACCTGCTCGCCGCCGTCGCCGACCCGACCCGCAGCACGGTCCTCGTCGGCGACCCGGCCTCCCCCGCCGCCCACCTCGCCGGCCACGTCGTCGCGCTGCCCTTCGCCGACGAACGGTCGGTGGTGCAGACCCGCTTCGCCACCAGCGTGCTGGCCCTGCTCCGCGCCCACCTCGGTGCCGACGTCGCGGCGATCGCCGCCGACGCAGAGGTCACCGTCCGCGCCCCGCTGCCGATCAACCCGGCCCTGGTCGACCAGGTCACATTCCTCGGCCGGGGCTGGACCGTCGGGCTGGCCCACGAGGCGGCGCTGAAGTGCCGGGAGGCCGCCGGCTTCTGGTCGGAGGCGTACCCGGCGATGGACTACCGGCACGGCCCGATCGCGGTCGCCGGCCCGCACCGGATGGTCTGGGCGTTCGGCGAGATCCCCGACCACCTGGCCGACGACGTGGCCGCGACCGGCGCGGCCTTCGTGCACAGCCGCACCAACGGGGTGCACGCCATCCTCGACCGGTGGGCTGCCGGCCGGCAACCACTGGACCCGATGGCCGACCTGATCCTCGCCCAGCGGTTCGCCGTCGCCCTCGCCGACAGCCGTGGCCTGGACCCGGACAACCCCCGACACCTGACCCGCTCGGTCGTCCTGGCGTGAACGCACCGCCCGCCGACGGCCCAGCCGGCACCGCGCCGGTCGGCCCCGGGATCGTCGTCGCGCCCACCGGGGCCGAGGTGGTCGTCGCGCTCGACGTGGGCGGCACCGGCATCAAGGCCGCCCTGGTCAGCGCCGCCGACCGGACCGTACGGCACACCGAGCGGCGGCCCACCGGCGCGGCCCGGGGACCCGCTGCCGTGATCGACACCATCGGCGAGTTCGCCGGGGCGCTGGCCGACACCGCCCGCGCCGACGGACTCGTCCCGATCGGCGTCGGCGTCGTCGTACCCGGGGTCGTCGACGAGACCACCGGAGTGGCGGTCTGGTCGGCCAACGTCGGCTTCCGCGACGTACCGCTGCGGGACCTGGTGGCCGCGCGCACCGGCCTGCCGATGGCGCTCGGCCACGACGTACGCGCCGGCGGGATCGCCGAGGCCCGCATCGGCGCCGGTCAGGGCTGCCGGCACGTGCTGTTCGTCGCGGTCGGTACGGGGATCGCCGCCGCCGCGATCGTCGACGGCACCGGCTACCCGGGGGCGCACGGCGCCGCCGGTGAACTCGGCCACGTGGTGGTCCGCCCGGCCGGGCCGGTCTGCGGCTGCGGCCAGACCGGCTGCCTGGAAGCCGTCGCCTCCGCCGCCGCCGTGGCCCGCCGGTACGCCGAGCGGACCGGCACCCCCGGCGGCGACACGGCCGGTGCCGCCGCCGTGGCCCGCCGGGCGACCAGCGGCGACCCGGTCGCCGCGCAGGTGTGGGCCGAGGCGGTCGACGCGCTCGCCGACGGCCTGCTGATCGGCCAGGCGATGTACGACCCGGCGGTGGTGGTGCTCGGCGGCGGACTGGCCGAAGCCGGCGACCAGCTCCTCACCCCGCTGGCTGCGGCGATGCGCCAGCGGGCCACCTTCCACCGGGTGCCGCGTCTGGTCCGGGCGGCGCTCGGCGACGAGGCCGGCTGCCTCGGCGCCGCCCTGCTGGCGCTGGACACCGTACGGCGGGTACCGGACACCGTACGGCAGGTACCGGACACCGTACGGCAGGTACCGGACACGGAGGCGGCACCATGATGCTCCAGGGCCGGGTGGTCACCCCCGATCAGGTGATCGAACAGGGGTATCTGACCATCGACGGGCCGACGATCAGTGACGTCGGCAGCACCTCCGACACCGCGACCGGCAGTCTCTCCGACACCGCCACCCACACTGGCTGGCTGGTGCCCGGCTTCGTCGACCCGCACAACCACGGCGGCGGCGGGCACACCTTCACCACCGGCGACGCCGACGCGGCCCGGCAAGCCGCCGCCTTCCACCTGGCCCACGGCACCACCACCCTGCTGGCCAGCCTGGTCAGCTCGCCGGTCGAGCTGATGCACCAGGCAGTCCGGGCGTACGCCCCGCTGGTCGCCGACGGCACCCTCGCCGGGCTGCACTTCGAAGGCCCCTACCTGTCGGTCGTTCGGTGCGGCGCGCAGAACCCGGCGTACCTTCGCGACCCGGAGCCGGCCGAGCTGGCCGGGCTGCTCGACCTCGCCGCCGGCACCCTCCGGATGGTCACCCTGGCACCGGAGCGGGCCGGCGCGCTCGCCGCGATCACCCGCCTGGTCGACGCCGGGGTGGTGGCCGCGATCGGCCACACCGACGCCACCTACGACCAGACCCGGGCGGCGATCGACGCCGGTGCCACCGCCGGTACGCACGTGTTCAACGGGATGCGCCCGCCGCACCACCGCGAGCCCGGCCCGGTGTTCGCCCTGCTCGGCGACGACCGGGTGACCTGTGAACTGATCGCCGACGGGGTGCACCTGCACGATGGCACGCTCACCTTCGCGGCGTCGGTCGCCGGGCCCGACCGGGTCGCGCTGATCACCGACGCGATGGCCGCCGCCGGGATGCCCGACGGCGGGTACGAGCTGGGCGGGCAGTCGGTGACGGTGACCGACGCGGTAGCCCGGCTGACCCGGGACTCCTCGATCGCCGGCAGCACGTTGACCATGGACGCGGCGCTGCGCCGGGCGGTCACCGCCGGGATCGGCATCGTCAACGCCGTACGGATGACGGCGACCACCCCGGCGCGGCTGCTCGGGTTGGCCGGTAGCGTCGGGGCGCTCGCGCCAGGGTTGCGCGCCGACCTGGTCGAGCTCGACGACGACCTTCGGGTACGCCGGGTGATGCGGGCCGGCGTCTGGCAGTGAGCCACGGTCACCGGTTGGTCAGGATGCTGGTGGACGGCAGCCGATAGCCGAGTTGCTGGCCGTAGGTCATCAGGGGGCGCAGGGTCGGCAGCAGGGTGGTGGTCTCCGATCGCCAGTGGTGCCCCCGGTTGCCGTCGAGGCGGCGACGCTGGGCGGATGTCGTCTGCCGCAGCCGCAGGGCGCGCAGTCGCCGGGATGCCGTGGACCGGCCGGAGCGCCAGTCGAGCCAGCGCAGCCACCAGTCCCGCAGTACGTCGATGATCACTTCGTCTCCTTGGTCAATAGTCAGGTCGCGGTACGTTTGGGCAGTCGGTGGAGTCCGCGTCGTTGGACGAAGATCTCGCGCCGTTCCGTGGCGTTGCCGTGGCGGTCCATCACGTAGCCGGTGAGCCAGATCCAGCCGTCGTACGTCCACTTCCGGTCCACTGCGATCACCCGGAATCGGATGCTGCGGTCGTCCGCGAACTGGACGCTCGCCTCCCGCCCGATCAGCAGCACATCTCCTGGGCTCGGTTCCGGTGTCCGGAGCAGCCGGTTGTTCACCGGGTCATCCGTCGCCACATGGCCTTTCCACGCCGTCGGCGCCTCGTTCCATCGGCCAGGTGGCGCATCCGCAGTTGGGGCACCATCTGGATTTCACTCGGAACGACCACAGCCCCGCGCAGAAGCCGAGCAGCGCCGCCCCAACGACCGCGCCGATCTCCACCATCAGACCTCCGAATTGGTCGGGTTCACAACGGACCTCCTGTTCAGAGCGCCCCCTGGGGGCGACAGCTCGAAACGCCAACCACTCAAATACATGTGCACACGAGTCTACGTAGCCGGTCAACAATGTCTCGAACGTCGTCCAATTTGCGGTCTTAAGCCGGAAGGGAGTAAAAGAGCACGAATGCGGCACCATCCATCACGGTGTCGCAGACCTCGACAGGCCTACCGGACGCCACCGCCGTCCGCACGAGGTGCAGAACTGGTGACCCGGCAGGCAACGCGAGGATCCTTGCCTCTTCCTCAGTGGGCATCCGTGCGGTTGTCTCCTCGTCGTACCGCTCGAAGACGAAGCCCTGGTCCTCCATGCGGGCGTAGATGCCGCCAGGACCAGGGTTCGGCTCCGCGATCGGTGTACCGGAACCGATATCCATCGGGATGTAGGACGTGGCGTACTCGATGGGTTGGCCCTCGGCCAGGTACCGGCGGCGCCGGACCACTACCTCACTGCCGCGTGGGAGCCCTAGCCGATCCAGCACCTCAACCGGGGCTTGACCGGTCCCCACGTGCAGCACTTCGACAGTGAACCTGCGCTCGTTCGCCTCCATATCGACGGTGAAGGCCGCTTTGCCTTCCTTCCGCCGGGCAAACCGGTCCGACGAAAGCCGCTTGACCGGTGGCCGACGTCGGACGAACCAGCCCTTGCCGTGCTCGGCAACCACCAGACCGTCCGTAACGAGGACCGACAACGCCCTGCGCGCGGTCACCCTGCTGACCCCGTAGTCGTTGACCAGGGAGCTCTCCGAGGGAAGCTGTGCGCCCGGCGCGAGATCATGCCGCTCGATCGCCTCGCGGAGGTGGTCCGCGATCTGCCGGTAGACCGCTCGGTCACTGGCAGGGTCGATCTTGCGGATGCTCATCGTCAGACTCCAGGAGGTATACATGTGTTGACAACATGTTAACCTGCGTCCATGACCGATGCCACCGGCAGCCCGAGACACTCCGTCAGCGTCGCTGCCGTGATCGTCGATTCAGCCGGGCGAGTGCTGGTGACGCAACGTCGCGACAACGCCCACTGGGAACCGCCCGGTGGGGTGCTTGAACTTGAGGAATCCGTGCTGGACGGCGTACGCCGCGAGGTCTGGGAGGAGACAGGCCTTGTTGTCGAGCCGACTCGGCTCACCGGCGTCTACAAGAACATGCCCCGTGGCATCGTCGCGCTGATGTTCCGCGCCGAGGTCACCGGGGGAACTCTCTCGACGTCCGACGAGACGAGCCAGATCGAGTGGTGGACACCCGACACGGTGACGGAGCGGATGGACCCTGCCTACGCAGTCCGGATCCTCGATGCGCTCCGCGAGGACGGCCCGGCCGTCCGCGCCCACGATGGTGTCGCGTTGCTTACCGGTGTTGCCGCCCTGCCCCGCTGACCCCCCTGAACAGCCTGCTGCACCCAGCGCTGCGAGAGATCTCCCTGCATGTCGTTGGCCCCCGAGCAGGGCGGTCGTCGAGGCAGCGGACGGGGCCGTGGCGAAGTCGGCCCGCGCTCCGCGCGGTGTGGCCGAGCGCACGCCGCACCGGGCGCGCGGGAGCCATCCCGCCCGCCGTCAACCCGGGTGAGCCGAGCAGACCGCTGACGGACCCGCCCGCGTCCATACGCACGTCAAGCCGTCTTGACGTGGCGGGCGGCGGCCCGATCCACAGTGTGCGGGTCGACGGCAGACGGGATGGGGGTGGATGCCTCCCTATCGCTTCTCGCGGTGCAGAGAGGGAGGCCCTGAGACGGTGATCTTGGCTCGCCCTCAGCAGTTGACTACCCGGAAACCGGCGTGGAAGTGCCAAGTGGCCTGCTGCCGCGATCCAAAAGAAAACCCGGCCCCTCTAGGGGAACCGGGTGATGTATGCAGTGAACTCTAGCGCAGCCCGAGCAGTTCCCCGCGCCGGAATCCCATCGTGGCGGCGACCACGTACAGCGCGTACAGCAGGTGACCCTCGGCAGCCTTGAGCAGACCTCGTACCTGTTCAACCGACAGCCCCTTGCCGACCTTCAACGGGGCGATGGAATCCGGACCAGCTCGGCGACGTTGCGGGAGACGAGTTCTTCCCGCTTCGTATGCTGGAGCGCGTTGCGCAGAACAGCGTGCACGAACTGCACCTGAAGCGGGCTTTGGCTGCTTGCCGCAGCAACCGGGGTTGACATCAAAGTGACCCACATCGTCGGCTTCTACACCAACCCCAACCACGTCGTCGACCGTCCATGCGGCTGCGCATCGATCACGGCTATGAGGGGCGTTCGAAGCCGTACATCGGTTAGGACACCGCGAGCCGATCCGTGATCCGCTCGACGGCTTCCAGCAGTGTCGGTCTGGCCCGTACCCAGAACCTGGTGACCGGGTGATCCGGGCCATAGCGCTGCTCGATCTCCGCCAGCCGGTCCGCAACGGCGACATCGTGTCCGTCCGGGCCCGTCGTCATGTCCGCGTACCAGAGGGCATCAGCGGTCAGCGACTGTTCCTGCGGGAACTCAGCGGCCAACTCGTCCCGAAGGCCACGTTCCTCCGCCTCGAACAGCGCGCACGAATGGTGAGCCACCAGAGCCGCCACTCGATCGGACACCCCGACACGGCGCAGCCACCGCCCGCCATCGAGAGCATGCAGGCCGGTATCGGCCACCCCGGGGGCGTACCCGACATCGTGCAGCCACGCGGCAGCGACGAGAACCTCAGCGTCCGCCGGGTCCAGGACATGACTGACCTCGCCGGCCTTCCCGGCAACGGCCTGCACATGACGCCAACGCCGAGGCAGAGCCGCCGCCAACCGTTCCTCGGCAAGCTCAGCCGCTCGCGCCACCAGCCCCGACATGAAGCGTCAGCGGTCAGGACAGGCCGGCGGGGCGGTCCAGGCCGCCGCGCACCCATGGCAGCCGTACGGTGTCCCACGGCACCCGCTGCAGCAGGCGCAGCAGCAGCCAGCCGAGCAGCAGCCCGGCGACCGAGTCGGTCAGCCAGTGGTAGCCCAGGTAGACCGTGGTGCAGAAGATGACGACGGCGGGCAGCAGCCGCAGCGCCCAGTAGCCGGGGAACGGCCGTCCGGCCGGCACCGGCCGCCCGTACGAGCGGCGCAGCGCGGTGATCAGCAGGGCGATCACGGCGTACCAGATGACGGCGTTGGCGACGTGCCCCGACGGGTACGCCATCGCCGGCGTCGCCTCGGTGAACAGCCGCTCCGGGAACGGGTCCTCGAAGTTGCGCGGGTAGGCCCGGGGCAGCAGTACCTTCATCGCGCCGACACTGAGGTAGGTCGACGCCACGGCGGCGAGCACCGGCAGCGCCGGCCGGACCGACCGGACCCGCCGGCCCAGCCAGAGCGCGAGCAGGCTGGAGACCGGGATCAGCACCGAGCCGCCCTGGCCGAAGTAGTTGAGGACTCGGGCCGCCCAGTACGCCACCGGTGGCCGGTTCGCCTCGACCCAGTCGCGTACCGCCACGTCGGTGTCGAGGAACACACCGGCGATCAGCGCCCCGGTCAGCCCGGCCAGGGCCGCCAGCAGCAGTACGTCGAACCACCAGCCGGCCGGCGTCGGTGTCGGCCGCCGTCGCGCGTCGGCCAGCTGCGCGGACGGGCGGGAGGCGGTGGCGTCGGGCACGCCGGCCAGGTTACCGAACGCCGGGCGTGACATTGTCGTGTCGCGGTGGCGACAGGATGGCGGCGGGACCCTACAAATGCCATCAATAACGGACGAATCACGAGTGTTAGCCGAGCCACGGCAGGCGGCATCGCGGCGGCGTACCCGTCATGCTTGATCCCGTGCGGATCACCTCGGCCCTTGTGGACCCGGCGCTGCTCGACCTGCCCTGGTCGACACCGCTGGAGCAGTGGCCTGCCGACCACCTGGTGGCACTGCCGCAGGGCATCTCGCGGCACGTCGTCCGGTTCGTCAAACTCGCCGGCACCGTCTACGCGGTCAAGGAGACCGGTGAACGGGTCGCCGAACGCGAGTACGACCTGCTGCGCGCCCTGGAACGGATCGACTTCCCGTCCGTCGAGGCGGTGGCGATCGTCGCCGACCGCACCGACGCCGACGGCGAGCCCCTCGACCCGGTACTGATCACCCGGCACCTGCAGTTCTCCCTGCCGTACCGGGCGCTGTTCTCCAACCAGCTGCGCCCGGAGACGCTGGCCCGGCTGCTCGACGCGCTCGCCGCGCTGATCGTCCGGATGCACCTGACCGGCTTCTTCTGGGGCGACTGCTCACTGTCGAACACCCTGTTCCGCCGGGACGCGGGCGCGTTCGCCGCGTACCTGGTCGACGCCGAGACCGGGGCGCTGCGGCCCAGCCTGTCCAACGGGCAACGCGGCGAGGATCTGGAGATCGCCCGGGTCAACATCTTCGGCGAGGCGCTCGACCTGCAGGCCGCCGGCCTGCTGCACGAGTCGATCGACCCGGAGACGGTCGCCGAGGAGGTCGTCGCCCGCTACGAACGCCTCTGGCACGAGATCACCTACGAGCAGCACGTCGAACGCGAGTCGCGGCACGACATCGAACGCCGGATCCGCCGGCTCAACGAGCTCGGCTTCGACGTCGCCGAAGTGGCCATGTCGGTCGTCGACCGCGGCTCCTACCTCGTCCGCCCCAAGGTCGTCGACGCCGGCTACCACAGCCGCCGGCTGCTGCGCCTGACCGGGCTCGACGCCGAGGAGAACCAGGCCCGCCGGCTGCTCAACGACCTCGACGCGTACCGGGCGGAGAGCGACCTGACCGACGAGCAGCAGGCGTCGCACCGCTGGCTGACCGAGGTGTTCGAGCCGGTGGTCCGCGCGGTCCCCGCCCACCTGCGCCGCAAGGTCGAGCCGTCGGAGCTGTTCGCGCAGGTCATCGAACACCGCTGGCGGCTGTCCGAGCAGGCCGGCCGGGACGTGGGGCTGGCCCCGGCGGTCCAGTCGTTCCTCGCCGACGTGCTGGTGCACTACCCGGACGAGCAGGCGGTCCTCGGCGCAGAGGTGCCGGTCGGCTGAGACCGGGCACGGTCAGGCGACGACGGGTCGGTGCGGCGCGGTCAGGGCTGTTCGTCGGCCTCGTCTGTCGGGTCCGCCGCCTGCTTGAGCAGCCAGCTCAACCCGGAGCGGCGGGCCACCACGGTGATCCGGTCCCGGGCGTGCAGCCGGTAGCCGGCCGCCGGCAACCAGATCGGGCCCGGCTCGCCGAACTGGGCGAACGCGATGACCCGTACCCCCGGGTTGGTGCCGACCGCGGCCAGGGTCTGCCCGTCGAGCACCGACCCCGGCGCGACGATCACCTCGGCGACCAGCAGCACGTGCCGGCTCACCGGGATCGTCGCGATCACCTCCCGGTCCATCAGCGCCGCCGCGAACGCCGGCGCCGCCAGGTACGACACGCTGCGGGAGACCCCGATGTTGAAGGCCCGCTGGATCCGTCCGGCGAAGTCGCCGTCGAACAGCCGCAGGACGACGGTGACGTCCGGGTTCAGCTCCCGCGCGTAGAGCGCCGCCTGCAGGTTCGTCACGTCGTCGGTGGAGACCACCACCAGCGCCCGGCAGGTCTGCACCGAGGCACTGCGTAGCGTCTCGACCTGGGAACCGTCACCGATGACCACCGCCACGTCGATGTCCCGGGCGACCGCCGCTCCCCGCGCCTGCGGATCGGTGTCGACGCCGACCACCTCGACGCCGAGGTCGTGCAGTTGCCACATCACCCGGGTGCCGACGTTTCCCAACCCGACCACCACGACGTGGCCGATCCGCTCCGGGCGGGCCCGCCCGTCGGTCAGCGCCAGCCGGGCGTTCACCACCCCGTCGACCACGGCGGCGGTGAGCAGCGGAATCAACGCCAGCCCGGCCAGGCTGAGCACCACCTGCATCACCTGGACCGCCGCCGACTTGCCCAGATCCGGATCGGCGCCGCTGAGGGTCATCACCACGGTCAGGTAGACCGCCTGGGCGACGCTGACCCCCTCCGCCCGCGACAGCAGCACACCGAAGACCACCACCACGGCCAGTACGCCGAGAGTCGCCATGCCGATCTTCCGGGTGGCGAACGAACGCAGCGCTCGTACCGGGTTGCGCCAGATCCGCGCCCGCTGCCGGGCGCGGGCGATCCGCCGGGCCGCCGGCACCGGCCCCACCTGCGCCCCGGCCGCCTCGGCCAGCACCAGGTCGGCGCTGTCGGCGTCGGCCGGCAGCACCCGTGGGTGGCCAGGGTCGCGCAGGTCGGCCAGCCCGCACACGACATGCTCCGGGCGGACCTCGTCACGGCGGGCCACGTGCAGGGTCCGGCCGCCGTGGCGGAAGTGGGTCGGCGACACCACACCGAGCGCCGCCGCGACGAACGCCGGTGCCGCCATCGACGCGTCGGAGAGCACCTCACAGTCGGCGAACAGGCGTTTCACCCGGCTACCGAGCCGGGTGTTGAACATCCGCATCACCACCCGCAGGTTCGGCTCGACCTCCTGGGCGCAGAGCGCGGCGTCGATGTTGCCGACGTCGTCCTGGTCGAGCAGGGCCAGCCCCCGGGCACCGGCCAGCCCGGCGCTGCGGAACGTCCGCTCGGTGAGCCGGTCGGCCCGCAACAGCCGGATCCCCTTGATCGACCGCATGTCCGGGCCGTCCGGTCGGGGCCGGGTCGGCACGATCACCGTGACCAGCGCCGACGCCGCGACCAGCTCACCGACCACGCGGTACGCCAGCGGGTCCTGCCCACAGACGATGTAGTGCGGACGGTTGTCGGCGGTGCCACGCCACCGGCCGCCCACGCGGCGGGCCCGGTCACGCCAGGGGTCGGCAACCATGCCCGGGATGGTAGTAACCCGCGGCACGCGCGGGGTGACCGTAAAGCCGCTCGCCGCGCCACAGTGACCGGCACACTGGACGCACCGGCGTCGTCAGGAGGAGCGGTGGGACTGTCCCGAGCGGTCGGCCGGATGTTCGGCGTACGGGCCGAGGTGTCGCCGGCCGACGCGACCGGCACCGATCAGGTCGCCGCCGGCACCGACGCCCTGGTGGTCGGTGGTGGCATCGCCGGCATGTCGGCGGCGATCGTGCTCGCCGAACGCGGCGTACGGGTGACCGTGCTGGAACGCGCCGCGCAGCTCGGCGGACGGCTCGCCGCCTGGCCGGAGACGCTCCACGACGGCACCGTCCAACCCGTCGACCACGGCTTCCACGCCTTCTTCCGGCAGTACTACAACTGGCGGTCGATTCTGCGCCGCGCTGATCCGGCGCTGGGCATGCTGCACCCGGTCGACGGGTATCCGGTGTGGTCGGCGCAGTGGCCGCCGGAGGAGTTCGGCCGGTTGCCGACCACCCCGCCGGTCAACCTGCTGGCGCTGCTGCTGCGCAGCCCGAGCCTGCGGCTGCGGCAGCTGCGCGAGATGGACCGGGCGGCGGCGCTGCCGCTGCTGGCCTTCCATCCGGAGCGGACCTACCAGGACCTCGACGGGCGCAGCGCCGCCGACCTGCTGGACTCGCTGCGGCTGCCGGACCGGGCGCGGGCGATGCTGTTCGAGGTCTTCTCGCATTCGTTCTTCAACCACGAACGCGACATGTCCGCCGCCGAACTGGTCGCCAGCTTCCACTTCTACTTCCTGGGCAACCCGGAAGGGCTCGGCTTCGACGCCCCGGACCGTGACTACGACACCGCGATCTGGCAGCCGCTGCAGGAGCATCTGCGCCGGCACGGTGGTCGGGTGGTCACCGGCGACGAGGTACGCGGCGTCACCCCGCGCCGGGCCAACGGTTGGCAGGTGCGGTGCGCCTCCGGTGCCGCGCACACCGCCCGGTACGTGGTTCTGGCCGTCGACCCGCCGGCGTTGCGGGCGCTGCTGGCCGAGTCGCCCCGGTTGGCGCAGGACGCGCCGACGCTGGCCGATCAGGTCGGCGGGCTGGGCGTCGGGCCGCCGTACGCGGTCGCCCGGTTCTGGCTCGACGGTGACGTCGCCGCCGACCGGCCGGTCTTCTGTGGAGTGTCGCGGCAGCCGACGCTGGACTCGGTCACCCTCTATCACCGGCTGGAGCACCAGGCCCGGCAGTGGGCGCAGCGGCACCGGGGGGCGGTGCTGGAGCTGCACGCGTACGCCTGCCCGGAGCAGGTGCCCGCCGAGGTGCTGGCCGAACGGATGCGGACCGAGTTGGCGACCCTCTGGCCGGAGGTGGCGGCGCTGCCGGTGCGGCAGGTCCGGGCCCGGGTCGAGGCCCAGGCGCCGGCGTTCGCGCCGGGGGCGGCCCACCGGCGGCCCGGGGTGGTCACCGACGCCGACGGGCTCTTCCTCGCCGGCGACGGGATCGGCACCGACGTGCCGAGCGCGTTGATGGAACGGGCGGCGGTGACCGGGATCCTCGCCGCGAACCACATCCTGCGCCGCGAGGGTGCGGCCACCGAGCCGCTGCGGGCGATCCGCCGGTACGGGCTGCTGGCCCGTACCCGGTCGGCGGCCCGCCAATGACGCTGGTGGGCCGCCGACCGGGGTGGGATCAGCTGGTCTGCTCGACCGCGTCCCGGATGCTCACCAGCTCGGCGGCGGCCTCCTCGCCGGTGCTGAAGTAGAACACGTACATCACCAGGGCACCGCGGCTGGTCCAGACGCAGACCCCGCCGGGGATGCCTTCGAGGTCGGCGTCACCGCACCGCGCCGAGCCGCCCTTGGGGCCGGCGTCCACGTCGGTCACGTTGGTCATGCCGAAGCCCATGGCGTCGCCGTTGGTCGCGTCCGCCAACTCCTGGTCGGGATCGGCGATGATGCCGGACGCCCCGGCGATCATGATCAGGTCTTCCTGCTCGATGTCGCCGTAGAACGCTCCGATCGTGCTGGACGACTCGGGCACGTCGGTCTTCAGCCCGGTGGCCACCTCCTCGGCCAGGGAGGTGAACTCCGGGTCGGTGCTCAGCGGCCGGCCGACCAGGGTGTCCGGGGTGACGAGCCGGGTCTGGCTGGCCTGGACGACCTCGCCGACGGTGTCACGGACCAGGAAGTAGGTCGCCACCGCACCGCCGAGGCAGAGCACCAGCACGACGGCGAGAACGATCAGGATGATCTTCCCGGCCTTGGACTTCTTCGGCGGCGCGGCCATCGGCGCGACGGGCTGACCGCCGTACGCCGGATCCATCGGAACGCCAGCCGGCGGCATCGGCTGCCCGGTCGGGCCAGCGGGTTGCTGCGGCTGCGAGGGGTCGGACATGTTCCACCTGCTCCTAGATAAGAGATTCCCCGTGCCCGCGGACCGCCGACGGTGAGAACCACCTGAGCGCCGGCTGTGCGGGACGGCTGATCCTAGCGACGCCGAGCGACAATCGATCGCCCCGCGACCGCCGCCGGGCCGCGATCGCGGCCAACTCGTGATCAGGAGTGGGGAAGGCCTGCACACCGACGGGCTGTCGCCGGCCGGCCCGGCCCGGTCGGACGGACCGGTACTGCGGCAGACCGGTATACCTGTGAGGAATAATCATTCCCCAGAGGAATACCGGCCGAACCGGTACACCGAGAGAGCGTCGTAACGGAGGGTGACATCACCCTCGTGGTGCTGGAGCCCCCGGCCGGGCTCGAACCGGCGACATCTCGCTTACAAGGCGAGTGCTCTGGCCAACTGAGCTACAGGGGCAGGTGTTCCGGGGTCAGCATAGCCACTGACGTGGCGTTACCGCCGCATCGGCCGGTCTGTCCGATCGATCTTTCCCGTTGTACGGGGCGGTGGGGGCGTCCGGATGGGCGGGCCGGGGTGGCATACACCACCATGGTTTCCGTTAAGTCCGGAATCAGCGGTAACGGTAGCCCGTCCCGGCCTTGGCAGCCGGGCAAAACCCGTTTACCGTGGCGTGACACGTGCGACACGACGCCAGGCGGCTGCGTGCCCACGCGTGGGCCGGCGTACGGCGCCGGCCGCTCCTTCACTCGGATCGTCCGGCACGTTCCTGCCGGTGAAAGGAAGCATCGACCATGGCTACGGTCACGTACGAACAGGCGTCGCGCATCTACGCGGGCACCGAACGCCCCGCCGTCAACAAGCTGAACCTCGAGATCGGCGACGGCGAGTTCCTGGTGCTGGTCGGCCCCTCCGGTTGTGGTAAGTCCACCAGCCTGCGGATGCTCGCCGGCCTGGAGGACGTCGACGAGGGCCGCATCCTCATCGACGACCGCGACGTCACGCACCTGCCGCCGAAGGCCCGCGACATCGCGATGGTCTTCCAGAACTACGCGCTCTACCCGCACATGACGGTGTACGAGAACATGGCCTTCGCGCTGAAGCTGCGCCGGACCTCGAAGGCGGAGATCGACCAGCGGGTCAAGAAGGCCGCGGCCCTGCTGCAGCTGGAGGAGTACCTCAACCGCAAGCCGAAGGCGCTCTCCGGTGGTCAGCGTCAGCGGGTCGCGATGGGCCGCGCGATCGTCCGGGAGCCGCAGGTCTTCCTGATGGACGAGCCGCTGTCGAACCTCGACGCGAAGCTGCGGGTGCAGACCCGTACCCAGATCGCCTCGCTGCAGGCCAGCCTCGGTGTCACGACCGTCTACGTCACCCACGACCAGGTCGAGGCGATGACGATGGGTCACCGGGTGGCGGTGCTGCTCGACGGCGAACTTCAGCAGGTCGACACCCCCCGGAACCTGTACGACGCACCGGCGAACGTGTTCGTCGCCGGCTTCATGGGTTCGCCGGCGATGAACATCAAGACCGTTCCGCTGACCGACAACGGCGCGGTCTTCGCCGAGATGGTCGTGCAGCTGAGCCGGGAGCAGATCGAGGCGGCGAAGGCCGGTGGCAACAACCGGGTCACCGTCGGTTTCCGGCCGGAGGACTGCGACCTGGTCGGCGCGACCGAGGGTGGCATGCCGATGGTCGTCGAACTGGTCGAGGACCTCGGTTCGGACGCCAACGTCTACGGCCACGCGACCCTGGACGGCAGCTCCGAGCGGTTTGTGGTGCGGACCGACCGGCGGCACATGCCGGCGATGAACGACACCGTGTTCGTCCGGCCCCGGCCGGGTCAGCACCACGCGTTCCACGCCACCAACGGCCACCGCCTCTGAGGTCTCCGGAACACCGGGCTTTACGCGGCACGGACGGCCGGCCTCCCCGCTTCGGGGAGGCCGGCCGTCCGGTTGTGGGACCCGCGGACAGCGGGGCCGCCACTGCCCGCGGGGGTCTCTGCAGGGAGCCGGGTCAGACCGGCAGCTTGCCGGCTCCGGCGGTGAGCGCGGTGTAGAGCGGGACGACGGCGGCCGGCAGCACCGGCCCGTGCCGCAGGGTCGGCGTCCAGCCGGCGTCCGCGCCGAGGTCCGGGTCGTTGACCTCGTTGTACGCGGCGAGCAGGCTGGCCGGCCGCAGTGGCCGGTGGCCCTGGGCGACCCAGCTGCCCTGCTCGCTGACCACCGTGCCGCCCCAGTCGTAGAGCAGGTCGGCGGTGGTGATCCCGGCGCCCAGTTCGAACGCGTTGTTCTCCAGGTACGGCGCGCCCTGCACGCCGACGCCGACGGCGTACTCGAATCCGTCGCCGCGCAGTTGGTAGTGGTTGTTGTAGATGTCGACCTGACCGAACCGGATCCGGGGCAGGCGTTGCAGGCTGCCGTCGAAGACGTTGTGGTGCAGGGTCACGTTGAGCCGGCCGACGTCCGGGCCGACGGTGTTCGACGAGCCGATCAGCATGACCTTGTCGCGGCCGTCGAACCGGTTGTACGAGACGGTGACCAGGCTGGCGGTGTGGGTGATGTCGAGTGCCCCGTCGTGCACCTGCAGCGGCCGACCGAAGTGGACCGGCTGGGCGCTGTCCGGGTTGTCGCCGTCGGTGAACGTGTTGTGGTCGACCCAGACGTTCTCGGAGCGGCGGACCGACATCAGGTCGTACTGCGAGTTCCAGTTGCCGGCCTCGCCGTCGTTCGGCGACCAGGCCGGGAAACAGTCGTACGCGTCGTCGAAGACGACGTTGCGGACGATGACGTTGTTGGCGCTGTCGACCATCAGGGTGAGATTGTGCAGCCGCGCGCCGCGCAGGCCGATGATGGTGGTGTTCGGGCCCACGTTGATCTGGGTGTGCCGGGTCTGATTGGTGACCGACCGTCGGCGGGCGTCCTCCAGCGGGCCGCTCGGGTTGACCCGCCCCCACACCGCCGGGTCGTAGGTGGCCAGGAACTCGTCGAAATCGTATTCGGGGTCGGCCAGGTCGGCGCAGTTCAGCAGTGCACCATCCGGCCCCTCGAAACCGTTGATCGCGCCTTTCAGATAGATGATCTTCGGAGTATCGTTGGTCCGGTTGGTGGCGTTGTCCCCGCCGAGCGCGGCGATCAGTTCGGCCCGGCTGTCGACGACGTGGACGTCGTCGGCGGCAGCCGACGAACCGCCGGTGGTGCCGGGACCTGCGGCGGCCCAGCCGTCGTTGGCCGGCAGCACCTGCCGGCCCAGGTGCCGGGCCGCCCAGGACAGCCGGTCGGAGTCCCTGCCGGCACCCGCCACGGCCGCCGTCGCCGGCAGCACGGCCACGAGCGCCACTCCGACGACAACGGCGGTCATTCTCCTAAGTCGCATTGCCACACGATAAAATCTCACGAAGAAGCAAGTCAATGGACTTCGTTTGCAGATTGTTTGCAGATTAATCGGGCACAATTTGTTTACCCGGCGAATATTCGCCGAGGTCGGTGACATTTCGTCCGATTTTCTCACTACCGATGTGGCTGCCGATTTGCAAGGACTCAGCCGCCGGCGGGCACCTCCCGTCCCAGTCGGATCCGCTGTGGCCGTACCGCCCAGGGCACCTCGTGCTCGGCGAACAGCGACATCTCGACGGCGCTGCGCCGGACGATCCCGTTGATCCCACTGATCGTCACCACCCGGTCGGCCCCGGCGGTGCCGGTGGCGACCACGTGCGCGGCGTCGACCAGCCGGGGTGCCGGCGCGGCCTGCACGGCCGCCAGCACCTCGGTGAACGGCGCGGTCCGCGCCAGCGGGGCGATCAGCGGTACGCCGCCCGGGTCCCGCCGGTGCGCCAGCAGATTCTGCAACAGCCCGGTCCGCCCCGGCACCAGCCGCATCGCCGCCTCGCCGGGCAGCCGCAGCCGGTCGGTCGGATACTCCAGCACGGCGGTGCCGGCCGTGCCGTGCACCAGCACCTCACCGGCGATGAAGTCCTCCCCGGCCAGGGTCACCGCGACCACGATCGACAGCCCGGAGTCCAGCGTGATCCGCATCGACGCGGTGTCGTCGACCTCGATCGGGCGCACCCGGTAGCGCTCCAGCTCGACCAGCACCGGCCGGCCGCCGCCCACCGCAGCGGCCACCGCCAGGCACTGCATGGTGGCGTGCGCCAACGGGTTGGCCAACGCCCCGTCCAGCGACGGCCGGCCGTCGACGCTGCGCCGCCCGGCCCACGGCGACCGCTGGTAGTAGGCGTCGTCGCGCTGCCAGGCGGCGACCGTGGCGATGCCGGTGACCGTACCGAGCCGGCCGTCGGTCGCCGCCCGGGTCAGCTCGGCCAGGGCCGCCGACCCGAGGGCCTGGAAGCCGACCTGGCAGACCCGGCCGTGCCGGTCCAGGGCCTCGGCGAGCCGCCGGTGCTCGTCGAGATTCACCACCGGCGGCTTCTCCAGCAGCAGGTCGGCGCCGGCGGCGAGCGCGTCGAGGGCGATCGGCAGATGCGTGTACGGCGGCGTGCAGATCACCACCACGTCCGGGCTGGTCCGCTCCAGCAACTGCCGATGGTCGGTCGACACCTCGACGTCGTCGGGAATCGGCGCGTCCGGTGCTGGCGTCACCGGCCGTACGTCGACCAGGCCGACCAGTCGCAGCGCACCGGCGGCGTGCAGCGGGGCGATCTGCCGCCGGTGCCACAGGCCGTGGCCGTTGGCACCGATCAGGGCCACCCGGGGCGGGGTGTTCGTCACGTTCGGGAACCTCCGGTGGGTCAGGTCGCCGCGCCGGTCACCGTACCGGCCGCCCCGTGGGTGTCCAGCGCGGTCAGCCAGGTCACGATGTCGCGCCGGACCTGCTCGTCGGCGGCCAGCTCGGGCGGGAAGATCTCGGTCAGGCCGAGCAGCGCCGGCACCACCGAGGCGGGCGTACCGGTGCTTGTGGCCAGCGCGGCACGGATCCGCCCGGCCAGCGGGTCGTCCAGCGGCAGCGCCGCGCCGTCGTCGGCCCGGCCCTGGACGAACCGCATCCAGGCCGCGACGACCAGCGCCGACCAGTACGCCGAGTGCCCGCCCGCCCGCCGGTCGGCGATGGTGTGCAGCACCCGCTGCGGCAGCTTCTGCGACCCGTCCATCGCCACCTGGATGGTGCGGTGGCGGATCGCCGGGTTGGCGAAGCGGTCCAGCACCGATTCGCCGTACCCGATCACCGACACCCCGTCGGGTGGGGTGAAGCTGGCCGCGACGTCCTCGGCGATCATCCGCCGCAGCACGTCGGCCAGGCCGGGCAGCCGCAGCGTCTCGGCGATGGTCTCCTGCCCGGCCAGCGCCCCGAGGTAGGCGATGGCCGAGTGGACGCCGTTGAGGGCGCGCAGCTTGAGCCGTTCCCACGGGCCGGCGTCGCCGGTCAGCACCGCACCGGCCCGGTCCCAGGCGGGCCGGCCGCCGGGAAAGTCATCCTCGACCACCCACTGCGAGTACGGTTCCCCGGCGATCGCCGCCAGATCCCGCACCCCGAGTGCGGAAGCGGCGGTGTCCAGGGTCTGCGCGGTGGCGGCCGGCACGATCCGGTCGACCATGGTGCCGGGGAAGGTGACGTGGGCGTGCACCCAGTCGGTGGTCGCGTCGGGCACTTTCGCGTACGCCAGGGCCTCGTGGACCAGGCCGCGCAGCCGGTGGCCGTTGGACGGCAGGTTGTCGCAGCTGACCAGGGCGATCGGGCCGGCGTCGGCGGCGGCCCGGGCGGCGAGCCCGCGCAGCAGCAGGCCGGGCACGGTCGTCGGCGGCCGGTCGGTGCTCAGGTCGGCGGCGACGGCCTCGTCCGGGCGCAGCCCGCCGGTGACCGGGTCCAGCTGGTACGCCTTCTCCGTCACCGTCAACGTGACCACCCGGATCGCCGGGTCGGCCAGCAGCGCAACGATCGCCGCCGGGTCGCTGGCGGCGTGCCGGACCCCGGCGAACGCCCCGACAACCTTGGTCTGTGCGCCGGCGGCCGACAGTGTGGTGACGCTGAACAGGCCGTCCTGGTCGGCGAGTCGACGGACCACGTCGACGTTGCGCGGGGCGACGCCGATGATGCCCCAGTCGCCGCCGGCCTGAGCGACCGCCCGCTCGGTGTAGACGGCCTGATGGGCCCGGTGGAACGCACCCAGCCCGAGGTGGACGATGCCGGTGCCGACGTCGCCGGGGCGGATCAGTGGCCGGCTGGCCGCCGGTACCCGGTCGAGGGTGCCCAGGCCGAGCAGCGGGATGTCGCCGTTCACCGCCACACCGGCCCGTCCGGGAAGGAGAACTCGGCGATCGACGCAGGCTTCATGGTGGCGCTGTAGCCGGGCTGGTCGGGCACCAGGTAGCGGCCGCCCCGGGTGCGTACCGGGTCGACGAAGTGTTCGTGCAGGTGGTCGACGTACTCGACCATCCGCCCGTCGAGCGAGGTGCCGACCCGCAGGTAGTCGAAGATCGCCAGGTGCTGCACGTACTCGCAGAGGCCGACGCCACCGGCGTGCGGGCAGATCGGTACGCCGAACTTGGCGGCCAGCAGGATCACCGACAGCACCTCGTTGACCCCGGCGATGCGACAGGCGTCGATCTGGCAGACCCGGATCGCCTCGGCCTGCATCAGCTGTTTGAAGATGACCCGGTTGGCGGCGACCTCGCCGGTGGCGACCCGGCAGCGCCCGTCGGACAGTTCGGTGACGGCGGCGGCGATCCGGGCGTGGCCGAGCACGTCGTCGGCGTGCGTCGGCTCCTCGATCCAGTACGGGTCGACCTCGACCAGCCGGGCCATGTTGGCGATCGCCTCGTCGACGTCCCACACCTGGTTGGCGTCCATCATCAGCAGCGCGTCCGGGCCGATCTCGGCGCGGATGATCCGCGCCCGGCGGACGTCGTCGTCGATCGGGCCGCCGACCTTCATTTTCATCGCCCGCCACCCGTCGGCGTACGCCGCCCGGGTCAACGCGCGGACCTTGTCGTCGGGGTAGCCGAGCCAGCCGACCGAGGTGGTGTACGACGGGAACCCGTCGCGCTGCAGCTCGGCGAGCCGGTCGGCCTGGCCGACCAGCCCCTTGTCCAGGATCGCGGCGGCCTCGTCGGGGGTGATCGCGTCGCTGATGTGGTGGAAGTCGATGCTGGCGACCAGCTCGTCGGTCGGCATTTCGGCCAGCAGCCGCCACAGCGGCTTGCCCTCCAGCTTGGCCCGCAGGTCCCAGACGGCGTTGACCAGCGCGCCGGACGCCATGTGGATGACGCCCTTCTCCGGCCCGAGCCAGCGCAGCTGCACGTCGGCGATGAGTGAGCGCCAGAAGGCGACCGGTTCGGCGACGATCTCGGCGACGGTCCGGCCGGTGACGTGGTGGGCCAACGCGCGTACCGCCGCGCAGGTGATCTCGTTGCCGCGGCCGTTGGTGAAGGTGAAGCCGGCACCGAAGACCCCGCCGGGCGCGTCGGTGCGCAGTTCGACGTAGGTGGCCGAGTAGTCGCCCCGGTTGATCGCGTCCGAGCCGTCGCCGGCGGCGGCGGTCGGGAACCGTACGTCGTGCACGTCGACGCCGGTGATGGTGACGCTCATGACAACTTTTCCCCGATCTTGAAGACCCGCTTGGGCAGGCGGTACGCCAGGTCGACGATGGTCTCGGCGGCCTCGTCGAGGCTGAGCCGGTGCTCGGCGACGAGCCGGGCCAGGTAGCCGGCGTCGATGCGGCGGGCCACGTCGTGGCGGGCCGGGATCGAGCAGAACGCCCGGGTGTCGTCGACGAAGCCGGCGGTGTTGTAGAAGCCGGCGGTCTCGGTGACCGCCTCCCGGAACCGGCGCAGCACCTCCGGGGAGTCCAGGAACCACCAGGGGGCGCCGAGGTAGAGGGCGGCGTACCCACCGGCGAGTGGGGCGAGCTCCCGGGTGAAGGTGTACTCGTCGAGGGTGTAGACGACGATCCGCAGCCTCGGGTCGTTGCCGTAGGCGTCGAGCAGGTCGGTCAGCGCGTGCGGGTACTCGGTGGCCTGTGGGATGTCGCCGCCGACGTCGCGGCCGTGGGTGGCGTACAGCCACTTGTTGTGGTTGCGCACCGAGCCGGGGTGCAGCTGCATCACCATGCCGTCCTCGATGGACATCCGGGCGAACTCGACGAGCATGTGCGCCCGGAACGCCTCGGCGTCGGCGGCGGTGGCGACGCCGCGCAGCCCCCGGTCGTACAGTTCGGCGGCTTCGCGCTGGTCCAGCCGCAGGGTGAGGGCGGTCAGGTGGCCGTGGTCGGAGCTGGTCGCGCCGGCGGCGACGAAGGCCTGCCGGCGGGAGCGCAGGGCGTCGAGGAAACCGGCGTACGTGCCGGTGTCCGTTCCGGTGATCACGCCGAGGGCGGCGACGTTGTCGACCCAGCCGTCGAACTCGAAGTCGACGACGTTGTCCGGCCGGAACGTGGTGATCACCCGCCCGCCGGGGCCGCCCCAGCCGTCGGCGGCGAGCTTGGCGTGTCGGCCGAGGTCGTCCAGGGGCGACTCGGTGGTGGCCAGCACCTCGATGTTGAAGCGGTCGAACAGGGCCCGGGGCCGGTACGCCGGCTCGGCCAGCCGCGCCGCGATGGTGTCGTAGACCTCGTCGGCGGTCTGCGCGCTCAGCCCGACGGTCACCCCGAACACCTCGGCGAAGGTCTTCTCCAGCCACAGCCGTGACGGGGTGCCCCGGAACAGGTGCCAGTTGGCGGCGAGGCGACGCCAGATGGCCCGCCCGTCGGTCTCGGCGGCGTAGTCGCCGTCCCCGGCCGGCGGCCGGGCCCGAATCCCGGCCCGCAGCGGTACGCCGAGGTCGCCCGGCGGGATGCCCTGGCTGAGCAGCATCCGGGTGACGTAGTGGTCCGGTACGACGAGCAGCCGGGCCGGGTCCGGGAACGGCTCGTCGTCGGCGAGGATCGCCGGGTCGACGTGGCCGTGCGGGGAGATGATCGGCAGGTGCCGGGCGTAGCCGTAGAGCTCGCGGGCGATCGCCCGTTGGGTGGGTTCGGCCGGAAACAGCTGGTCGGCCAGCGGGCCGGCGCTCGCGGATGCCGGGTCGGGTTGCAGGGACACGGAAGCAGGCTCCTCGCGGTCAGGCAGGGTCGGGAAGGTCGCCGGTCAGTCGACGGTGAGCAGGTCGGCGACCCGCACCGGTTGGCCGGTCTCGAAGGACCGGTTCGCGGCCAGGCCGGTGAGCAGGGCGAGCGCGCCGTCGCGGGCGGTGGCACCCCGGCCCATCGGGTCGGTCGCGCCGCCGAAGAGCACGGCGGTCATCTTGGCGTCGGCCCCGCCGTGGCCGGTCCGGGTGTAGCCGGCGACCGGCACCTGCCGGGGCTGCTCCCAGAACGGCCGGACAGTGATCTTGGCCCAGCCCTCCTCGACCGCCGCCTGGACGCCGTGCAACGCGGCACCCTTGAGTTCACCGGCGGCGTACGGGCTGACGAAGTCGCTCTCCACCACCTCCAGCTCGAGCCGACCCCGGCTGCCATTGAACATCACCCGGTAGCCCTCCCAGGGGGCGTACGCGGTGAGGTGGTACGTCATCGTGGCCCCGGTGGAGTAGGTGGCCAGCACCGACATGTCGTCCTCGATGGTCACTCCGGGGGCGAAGACGTTCTGGTCACGGTGGTAGCCGTCCTCGGCCTCGGCTTCCAGGTAGAGCGCCCGCAGCCGGGGGTGGGCGGCCAGTTGCAGGGCGAACGGGTCACCGGCGGCGGCGACCTCGCCGTGCGCCCGGTCGTAGTCGCGGGCGTAGCCGTGGCGGCGGCCGGACTCGCCGTAGAAGAACAGCCGGCCGGCCGCGTAGACCTGCACCGGGGCCGCGTCCAGCCACCAGTTGACCAGGTCGAAGTGGTGGCTTGCCTTGTGCACCATCAGCCCGCCGGAGTTGGCCTTGTCGCGGTGCCAGCGGCGGAAGTAGTCGGCACCGTGGCGCACGTCGAGCAGCCATTCGAAGTGCACCGAGCCGACCTCGCCGATCTCGCCGTCGGCGAGGACCTGGCGGACCCGTTCGTGCAACGGGTTGTAGCGGTAGTTGAAGGCGACCTGCACGCTGCGCCCGGTCTGTGCGACCGCGTCGAGGATCCGCTGGCAGCGGGGCACGTCGACGGTCATCGGCTTCTCGGTGATCACGTCGCAGCCGGCGTGCAGGGCGGCGACGATGTACTCGTCGTGCACCCGGTCGACGGTGGTGACCAGTGCGACGTCGACCCGTTCCTTGCCGAGCATGGTGACGAATTCGCTGGCCGGGTACGTCGCGACGGCGTCGCGGCCGAGCTCCTCCAGCCAGGCGTTGTGCGCGTCCATCCGGGCCTGGTTGCTGTCGGCGAAGGCGACGAGCTCGGCGGTGTCGCGGTGGTCGAGCACCAGGGCGCGGACGAACATCTCGGCGCGGGCGCCGGTGCCGACGAGCGCGTAGCGCAGCCGCCGATCGGGTTCTGGGGACATCGCTGCTCCGCCTCCGGTTGGCTGCAAAGGTTTGCAGCCGAAGTTGCCACGAGACCAACACTCTCGTCAATGCCCGCTCGGCAACCGGTCCGATTCATCCGCTAACGCGAGGTTATGAACACTCCGCAGGACCGTCGCCGCAACAAATACGCAATCGAAGACCGTTGACACCTGAGCAACCGTTTGCATTAATTGGCGGACCACGTGACCCCAGCCACACACCGGTCACCGTCCGCGCCCGCCGGGCCGGTGCACCGCTTCGACCCCAAGG
Organism: Solwaraspora sp. WMMA2101; assembly: GCF_049179175.1. Lineage (NCBI taxonomy): Bacteria > Bacillati > Actinomycetota > Actinomycetes > Micromonosporales > Micromonosporaceae > Solwaraspora > Solwaraspora sp. WMMA2101. The sequence continues at coordinate 2,644,403 of NZ_JBMHMA010000006.1, forward strand.
ACCGCGCGTGCCAGCCACCATTCGAGACGTCGCCCGGGCCTGCGGAGTGCACATCTCCACCGTGTCCCGCACGTTCTCGGCCCCGCACCTGGTCAACCCGGAGACCCGCAGCCGGGTGCTGGCCTGTGCGGAACACCTCGGCTACCGCCCCAACCGGGCGGCCCGCGCGCTGATCACCGGCCGTACGCACAACATCGGGCTGATCGTCGCCGACATCGCCAACCCGTTCTTCCCACCGCTGATCAAGGCGGCGGAGAGCCAGGCCCGGCACCGCGACTACCACATCTTCGTCACCGACACCAACGAGGACCCGGCGGTCGAGGAGGAGCTGGTCCACGCCCTCGCCAAGCAGGTCGACGGGGTGCTGCTGTGCAGCCCCCGGATGAGCAACAGCCTGATCGAGCAGCTCAGCCGGGACGTACCGCTGGTGGTGATCAACCGGCAGGTGACCGGCCTGCCGAACGTGGTGATCGACGTCGGCCAGGGCGCCCGGCTCGCCGTGGAGCACCTGATCGGCCTCGGCCACCGCCGGATCGCCCTGCTCGGCGGCCCGCGCGGCTCATGGACCAACCGGGAGATCCGCCGCTCCGCGACCGCCGCGGTCCGCTCGACCGATGTCACGTTGACCGTGCTCGGCCCCAACCCGCCCACCGAGGGCGGCGGCATCGCCGCGGCGGACCAGGTCCGCCGCGCCGACGTCACCGCCGTCCTGGCCTACAACGACCTGATGGCGATCGGCCTGATCGAAGGGCTCGACGCACACGGGATCGCGGTGCCCCGCGACATCAGCGTGGTCGGCATCGACGACATCGCGCTGAGCCGGCTCACCCGGCCCAAACTGACGACGGTGGCCACACCCAACGCGGCCGCCGGCCGGGCGGCCGTCGACATGCTGCTCCAGCATGGCGACGACCGTCGCACCACCGCCCAGGTAACGCTCCAGACCGAGTTGGTCATCCGCGACTCGACGGGCCCGGAACCGCACCGCCATGCGGACCCGGGCGACGCGGCTGCCGCCGCGCCGGCCGATGTCGCCTCCTAACCCCAAGGAGTGAGCGCAATGCACCCCGCTACATCACCGACGGCAAACACGCCTGCCACGCGTGCTCACCGTACCCCCTTTGGTCGACGCCGCCTGCTGCGCGGCATCGCCGCCACGGCCGTCGTGCCGCTGGTCCTCGGCGTCGCCGCCTGCGGCGACGACGAGGCATCGACCGACCCCGACGCCCCGGTCACCATCGAGTTCTTCTGGTGGGGCGGCGAGGCCCGCGCGGAACTCACCGAACAGGCCCTCGACCTGTACGAGGAGAAGAACCCGAACGTCACCATCAACCCGACCTGGCAGGCGTTCACCGGCTACTACGACAAGCTGGCCACCATCTCCGCCGGCGGCAACGCCCCGGACATCTTCCAGATCGACGACAACGGCCTGGCCGAGTACGCCGGCCGCAACGTCACCCTGGACCTGACGCCGTTCGTGGAATCGGGCGACATCGACCTGAGCAACCACCCGGAGAGCCTGACCCAGTACGGGCAGATCGACGGCAAGCAGGTCGCGGTCGCCGCCGGCGAGAACACCCCGGCCCTGGTCTACGACAAGACCAAGATCGCCGAGTACGGGATGGAAGAGCCGCAGACCGGTTGGACGTACGACGAGTTCATCGCCTGGGCGGCCGAGCTGAGCACGAAGGCCGGCGGCGACTACTGGGGCGCGATGGACCCCAGCGCCGACTACAAGGCGCTCTGGCTCTGGCTGCGCTCGCAGGGCAAGGAGTTCTACGACGGGCCGAAGCTGGCCTTCACCGAGGCCGACCTGGTCGCCTGGTTCGAGATGTGGGTCGACGCGCGGGCCAAGGGCGCCACCCCGCCGGCCGACATCGTGCACGAGGCCGTCGGCGGCGGGGTCGCCGACCAGCTGGTGGTGACCGGCAAGGGAGCCACCTCGTTCATGTGGTCCAACCAGCTCGCCGAGCTGGGCAAGTCGACCACCAACGAGCTGGGCATCGTCGCGTACCCCGGCGACCCGAAGGGCCAGTGGGCGCGGGCGTCGCTGTACTGGGCGGGCTCCCGGGCGACCGACCACCCGGAGGTCGTCGCGGACGTCATCGACTTCCTGGCCAACGACCCGGAGGCGGCCGCCATCCTCGGCGTCGACCGGGGCCTGCCATCCAACCTGGACAACCGGGAGACCGTGCAGGCCGGCCTGGACGACCCGTACATGACCGCCACCGTCGCGTTCGAGAACGAGCTGATCCCGCAGATGGGCCCGGCACCCGCGCCGCCACCGCAGGGCCACGGCCCGCTGCGCTCCACCCTGGTCACCGTCGCCGAGAGCGTCACCTACGGCCAGGCCAGCCCGGCTGACGCCGCCGCCGAGTTCTTCCGACAGGCGCAAGCCACCCTGAAGTAGTCCGGGCCGGACCGGCGCACGGTCGTGGTGCCCACGGTGGACTCGCCGTGGGCACCACGACCCTTGACACCCAGAAAGGACCCCGATCGTGGCCATGACCACGAAACCCGCCCCGGCCACGAGCACTACTCCCCCGGCCCGCACCGTCAAGCGGCGCGGCAGCGCCCCGGGCGCCAGCCGCCGGCACGGCGAAGGGCTGGCCGGGTACGTCTTCCTCTCCCCGTGGCTGCTGGGGCTGATGGCGATCACCGCCTTCCCCATGCTGTTCTCGCTCTACCTGAGCTTCACCAACTACGACATCCTGTCGTCCTGGGAGTTCGTCGAATGGGTGGGCTTCGAGAACTACTGGGACCTGTTCGTCAACGACCAGACGTTCCGCCACTCGGTGTGGGTCACGCTGCTCTTCGCGTTCGTCGCCGTACCGCTGAAGTTGGCCGCCGCCCTCGGCGTCGCGCTGCTGCTCAACCGTGAGGTCCGCGGCGTCGGGCTGTTCCGCAGCCTGTTCTACCTGCCGTCGCTGCTCGGCGGCAGCGTCGCGCTGGCGCTGATCTGGCGGGCCATGTTCAGCGGCGACGGCGCGTTCAACGACTTCCTCGCCCTGTTCGGCATCACCGGCCGGCCCTGGGTCAACGACCCGGCGTGGGCGCTGGAGACCCTGATGGTGCTGGCCATCTGGCAGTTCGGCGCCCCGATGGTGATCTTCCTGGCCGGGCTCAAGCAGGTGCCGACCGAGCTGTACGAGGCGGCCTCGGTCGACGGTGCCGGCAAGGTCCGGCAGTTCTTCAACGTGACCCTGCCGATGCTCTCCCCGGTGATCTTCTTCAACCTGGTGCTGGAGACCATCAACGGGTTCCAGGGATTCACCGCCGCCTTCGTGATCAGCAACGGCACCGGTGGCCCGGTCGACTCGACCATGCTCTACACGCTGTACCTCTACGAGAAGGGCTTCACCGAGTTCCAGATGGGGTACGCGTCCGCGCTGGCCTGGGTCTTCCTGATCGCGATCGGCCTGATCACGGTGCTGTTCTTCAGCACCGGGCGGTTCTGGGTGCACTACTCGGACGGAGACAACGACTGATGACATCCCAGGCTGCTCCGTACACCCGACGCCGGGCCGGCACCGGCGTGCGCACCGTCGCCCGGGTGGCGATCCTGGTCGCCATCCTCGTCGTGGTCCTCTACCCGCTGATCTGGGTGGTCGGCTCGTCGCTGAAGTCGCCGACCGAGGTGGCCAGCAACCTGTCGGTCATCCCGCAGGACCCGACCTGGGCCAACTACCCGGACGGCTGGAACTACCTGCGCAACATCTCGTTCGGCCGGTTCTTCTGGAACAGCACGGTGATCGCCAGCGCCACGGTGGTCGCCAACGCGGTCTCCTGCCTGCTGGCGGCGTACGCCTTCGCGCGGCTGCGGTTCCGGGCCCGCAAGGTCTGGTTCGCAATCATGATCGGTACGTTGCTGCTGCCCAGCCACGTGCTGATCGTGCCGCAGTACATTATGTTCAACACGTTCGGCTGGATCGACACCCCACTGCCGTTGATCGTGCCGAAGCTGCTGGCCACCGAGGCGTTCTTCGTCTTCCTGATGGTCCAGTTCATGCGGGGCATCCCCCGTGACCTCGACGACGCCGCCAAGATCGACGGCTGCTCGCCGTTCGGGGTGTTCCGGTACGTCATCGTGCCGCTGGCCCGTCCGGCGCTGGTCACCACGGCGATCTTCTCGTTCATCTGGACCTGGAACGACTTCCTCACCCAGCTGATCTACCTGCCGAGTGTGGAAAGCTACACGGTGCCGATCGGGCTGCGACTGTTCATCGACTCCACCGGGCAGACCTCGCTCGGCCCGATGTTCGCCATGTCCGTGCTCTCCCTGCTGCCGGTCTTCCTTTTCTTCCTGGCGTTCCAGAAAATGCTGGTGCAGGGCATCAACACCAGCGGACTCAAGGGGTGACCACCGTGTCGCGACCCGACTGGCCGGACACCCCGGCCCCGGCTCGGGCCGACTGGCGCGACACCCTGCGGGCCGCCACCGACCTGGCGCTGCTGGGCATCGTCGCCGCGCTCGCCGCGGCCGCCGTGCTGACGGCGGGCGCGGCGGTCGCCACCGCCAGCACCGCCATCCACCGGTGGACGGTCGACGGCCACTGGCCGAGCCTGCGGGAGCTGGCCGGCGGCTTCTGGCGGGCACTGCTGCCCGGAGCCGCCGCCACCGCCGTGGCGGCCGTCGCGATCGGCGTACTCGGCGGCAACGCGGTGCTGATCTCCGCCGGGGTGGTGCCCGGCGGCACTGTCATGCTGGTCGGCACCCTGGTGCTGGCCGCGCTCGTCGCCGGCTTCGCCGGCCTCGTCGTGGTCGAGGTCGGGATCGGGGTCGGCCGGGCCGGTGCCGGCTGGCGAGCGGCGGTACGCCGTACCTGGCGGCTCGCCGAACGACGGCCGCTGGCGGTCCTGGCCGCCGCCGGGGTGGTCAGCCTGGCCGCCCTGCTCAGCGCCCTGACCATCCCGGTATTGGCACCGATCCTGCTCGGCTACACCCTGCACGGCCTGCACGCCGTGCGCCGCCGCCTCGACCCGCAGCAGTAGAACGTCACGCCGGGATCAGTCGGCGGCTCAGGCAGCGGCTCAGGCGGCGACGAAGCGGTGCGTCACGAACCCGTCGTCGGTCGGGCAGACGATCACCGACCGGTCCCAGGAACAGGCTGCGGCCACCACGTCGCCGAGCACCCCGAGTTCGAGCAGATCGGCCGGGGCCGACACCGGCACGCCGGCCACGCTCACATCGTCGGCGTAACTGCTCGGGTTCTCCCGGAACCACAGCAGGTTCGCCGCGTCGACGCGGACCGCGACACCGTCGCGGCGCAGCACCTCCGTGCCTGACGCGTCGAGCAGCAACGACAGGTGATCGGTGGCGCTGCGGCGCAGCAGTACGTGCTCGCCGACCGGCACGACGACGTCGAACTCGGCCGCGTCGACCCGCCACCGTTGCGCCCGCTCGTCCAGGTCGATCACCACCAGCTCGTTGGTGTCGGCGCTGAACCCGGTCGACTCCAGCAGACAGACCAGCACCCCACCGCAGGGCACCATGGACTGCAGCCGCCGCTGATCGTCCGCCGGGGTGTAGAGGTTGACCGCCTCACCGGTGGTCGACAGGTCGTACGCGGCCAGCCGGTAGCCGCTGCCGGACGCGGCGATCAGCAGCCAGCCGGCGTACACCATCGCCGTGTCGGCCGGCGCGGCCACGTTGGGCCGCTCACCGAGCAGTTCGCCGCTGGCCGCGTCGAACACCCGTACCTGCCGGGTCGCGGTGATCTGCGCCAACCGCCGGTCGTCGCCGTGGTCCGGTGCGGTGGACAGCCCGTCGAACCCGGCCGGCCCGGTCAGGTCGACAGCGCTGACCGCCGGATACACCGCCGTGTCGGTGTCGCCGTACTGGTCGGCCGGGTTGGCGTGCGACCAGCGTTCGGTTCCGTCGGCCAGGTCCAGCCCGACCAGCTGGGCACCGGCCACGTCCGACCAGACGAGGACGTCGTCGAAGACGAAAAGCTGGTCGTCGCCGGTGATCGCGAAGTCCCACCGTTGCCGGCCGTCGTCGGAATCGAGCACCGCGACCGGCCGGGGCTCGCTGCTCAACCCGTCGGCGACGGCGATCAGCGCGTCCGGGGTGGCCCGCAGGCCCGCCCACCGGTCGGACCGCACCGTCGTGGCGACGTCCCACCGTTTCTCGCCGGTGGCCGGATCGATGGCGACGACCCCGAGGCGGCCGTCGTCGCGGAGGTAGCCGCCGTACGCCCGCCCGGCGACGAGCTGGGTGAAGTCGGCGTCGGCGTCCTCGCCGACGAGGATCGCTTCACCGACCGGGGTGAAGGCCCGGAACTCGATCGGCCGGGCCGGATCCCGCAGCAGGTAGACCACGGTGGCGGCGACCACGGCGACCAGGGCCAGCGAGGCCGCGCCGACCAGCCACGGCAGCCGCTTCGACCGCGCCGCCCGCCCCGTGGCTACGCCGACCGGCGGCACCGCGGCCGCGCCGGGTGCGGTCGGCGGCACGAAATTGGGCGCGGCCGGGGACACCGGGCCAGGCGCGGGCGGCGGCGCAGCCGGGGCCGGGCCGGGTGAAGCCGGCGACGCGACCGCAGCCAGCTCCGCGAGGGCGCCTTCGGCGACCGGCAACTCCGGCTGCTCCAGTACGGTCGGTGCGATCCCCAGCTCGCTGTGCAGCAGCCGGGCCACCAGCGGCACCCGCGACGAGCCGCCGACCAGGAACAGTCCGGCGAGCTGGTCGCGGCCGAGCCCACAGCCGTCGATCACCCGCGCCGCCTCCAGCACACCCCGGCGGATCAGCGGGGTGGCGACCCGCTCCAACTCGTCGCGGGTCAGGTGCACCGCCCGGTCCACCCCCGGTACGGCGACCGGCGCCGACGACGACCGGGACAGCATCTCCTTGGCACCCCGTACGTCGTCCCAGAACTGCCGCCGGTTGCGCCACTGCGCCGGCGTCGCCGGTGCCGCCAACTGGCGACCCACCTGCGGATCCAGTACGCCGCCGAGGTGTTCGACAAGCGCCGCGTCCAGATCGAGGCCGCCGAGTTCGGCCAGGCCGCCCGAGCCGATCACGACGAACCGGGCCCGGCCGGCCGGGTCCACCCCCTCGTTGCGGACCACGGCGACGTCCAGGGTTCCGCCGCCGAAGTCGAACACGGCCAGCGCCTGCCCGACGGGCACCGGTCGGCGCAGCACGTCGGCGAAGTAGCGGGCCGCCGCGACCGGCTCCGGCACCAGCCGGGTCCCGGCCGACGGCCAGCCGGCGCGGGCCACCGCGTGGGCCAGAACGTCGCGACGGCGGGCACCCCAGGTGGCCGGGTACGTCAACGCCGCCGGCGGCAGGAACCCGACGGCCTCCACCGCCGCCCGGGCGACCGCGCCGAGGACGGCGGCGAGCAGGTCGACGGTGGGCACCTCCCGGTCGCCGAGCAGCACCGTCGGCTCGTCGACCCGGCGTTTCGGGTTCGGCTCGTACCGGGCCGGGTCCGCCTGGGCGAGGCGCTGCGCGTCCCGGCCGACGTACAGCCGGTCGCCGAGGAACACCCCGGACGGCAGCAGCGGCGCGCCGTCGAACAGCAGCGGGCGGGTCCGACCGTCCGGCCAGCGCAGCACCGCCACGGTGTGCGAGGTGCCCAGGTCGACGCCGAGGGCGAAGCCCCCGTCCTGCCCTGTCATCCGCTGACCTCCGCTGCCGGCGGGACCGTCCCGCCCCCGGCATGCTACGGGTGGCTGACCCGGTGATCAGCGATCGGCCGGTCAGCCGACAGCACGGCGGCGAGGTCAGCCGACAGCGCGGCGGCGGGCCACTTCGGCGAGGGTGACGGCGGCGGCGACACTGGCGTTGAGCGATTCGACGTCGGAGTGCATCGGGATGCGTACCCGCAGATCGCAGGTCTCGCCGACGAGCCGCGACAGGCCGCGACCCTCCGAGCCGACCACCACGACCAGCGGGCCGACGGCGGCCTCCAGGTCGTACAGGTCGGTCTCGCCGTCGGCGTCCAGGCCGACCACGACGAACCCCTCCGCCTGGCACTTCTTCACCGCGCGGGTCAGGTTGACGACCTGGCTGACCGGCATCCGGGCGGCCGCGCCGGCGCTGGTCCGCCACGCCGTCGCGGTGATCCCGGCGGCCCGCCGCTCCGGCACGAACACGCCGTGCGCGCCGAACGCCGCCGCCGAGCGGACCACCGCGCCGAGGTTACGCGGATCGGTCACCCCGTCCAGCGCCACCAGCAACGGCTCCGGCTGCTCGGCCGCCGCCGCGACCAGATCCTCGAACGGCTCGTACGCGTACGCCGGCACCTGCAGCCCGACGCCCTGGTGCAGCACGCCGCCGGTCATCCGGTCCAGCTCGGCCCGGCTGATCTCCAGGATCGCGATGCCCCGGTCACCGGCGGCCCGCACCAGCTCGGTCACCCGCTCGTCGACGTCGATGCCCTGGGCGATGTAGAGCGCCGTGCCCGGTACGTTGGCCCGCAGCGCCTCGACCACCGGGTTCCGCCCGACCAGCAGCTCCGGGGCGTCCTTCGGCGGGTGCGACTTGCGCCCCGGGGAGACCCTCGGCCCGGACCGGCCACCGCCACGGGTCAGCTTGCCGCTGACCGGGCCGCCCCGGCTGCGGCCGCCGCCGCCCCAGGTGGTGTCCTTCGTGCCCGGTACGCCGACCTTCGGTGCCCGGCCCTCGGCGGCCGCCGCCCGGCGCTCCTTCTCCTGCTTCCAGGCGGTCTTGTTCGGCAGCTTCTCGGTGCCGGAGTAGCCCTTGTGCCAGGGGCGTTCGTCGGCGGGCAGGGTCCGGCCCTTGCCGGACAGGCTGGAGCGGTTCTTGCCGCCGGAGCCCTGGGTGGTGCCCTTCTTGGAGGTGACCCGCCGGCCACGTCGTTGCGAGTTGCCGGGCATCAGGTCTGCTCTCCAATGGTCCATCGGGGTCCGTGCGGGGTGTCCTCGACCGCGATCCCGGCCTGCTTGAGCTGGTCACGCACCGCGTCGGCGGCGGCCCAGTCGCGCCGGGCGCGGGCCTGCGCCCGCTGGTCGAGGGCGAGGGCGATCAGCGCGTCGACGGCGCCGCGCAGTTCGTCGCGGGGGGCGGTGTCGCCCCACGCCGGGTCGAGCGGGTCCAGGCCGAGCACGCCCACCATGGCACGGACCCGGCCGAGGCTGGCCCGGACCGCGTCGTCAGCACCGCCGTCGGCATCGGAGCTCGCGCCCGCGCCGGCGAGCAGGTTGTTGCCGTCGCGGATCTCGTCGTGCAGCACCGCGAACGCCGCCGACGTGTTCAGGTCGTCGTCCATCGCGGCGGCGAACGCCGCCGGCACGTCGGTGGCGGCGACCGCGCCGACCCGTTCCACCGCCCGCTGCACGAACCCTTCGACCCGCCGGTACGCCGTGGCGCTCTCCCGCAGCGCGTCGTCGGAGTAGTCGATGCGGGACCGGTAGTGCGCGGCGGTCAGGTAGTAGCGCAACTCGGCCGGGCGTACCCCGAGCTCGGCGACGTGGCCGAGGTCGATGACGTTGCCCAGCGACTTGCTCATCTTCGACGCACCCAGGTTGAGCAGCCCGTGGTGCACCCAGTAGCGGGCGAACGGCAGCCCGGCCGCCTTCGACTGGGCGATCTCGTTCTCGTGGTGCGGGAAGGTCAGGTCCAGCCCGCCGCCGTGGATGTCGAACTCGGCACCCAGGTAGCGCCAGCCCATCGCCGAGCACTCGATGTGCCAGCCGGGCCGGCCCGGACCCCACGGCGACGGCCACGAAGCGTCGGCGGGCTCGTCCGGCTTGACGCCCTTCCACAGGGCGAAGTCACGCGGGTCGCGTTTGGCCCGCCCGACGCAGTCCTCGGCCGGCTGCATCGCGTCGAGGCGCTGCCCGGACAGGGCGCCGTAGTCGGCGTACGAGGCGACGTCGAAGTAGACGTCGCCGCTGCCGTCGCCGGCCGGGTAGGCGTGGCCGCGCTCGATCAGCAGCTCGATCAGCTGGTGCATCTCCGGCACGTGCCCGGTGGCGCGCGGCTCGTACGTCGGCGGCAGCACGTTCAGCGACCGGTACGCGGCGGCCAGCACCAGTTCGTTGGCGTACGCGATCGACCAGAACGGCTGACCGGCGGCGGCCGCCTTCTCCAGCACCTTGTCGTCGATGTCGGTGATGTTGCGGATGAAGGTGACCCGCAGCCCACGGTGGGTCAGCCAGCGGCGCAGCACGTCGTAGTTGACGCCGGAGCGAAGGTGACCGATGTGCGGGGCGGACTGGACGGTGAGCCCACACAGGTAGATCGAGACCTCGCCGGGCTGGCGGGGCACGAAGTCCCGCACGGACCGGGTCGCGGTGTCGTACAAGCGGAGCGTCACGCTACGAGGGTACCGACTGGCCCACGTCCGTACGCTGTCGGAGTGGACGCGCGAGGGGCGGAGACGGCGCAGACCCTGGACCGGGGGCTGCGGCTGCTGCGGCTGGTCGCCGAAGCGCCCGGCGGGGTCAGCGTCACCGAGGCCGCCGGGCAGCTCGGGGTCGGCCGGGCCGCCGTCTACCGGCTGGCCACCACGCTGGCCGCGCACGGCATGCTGCGCCGGGACACCGCCGGCCGGCTGCGGCTGGGTGCCGGGCTGCTGCAGCTGGCCCGCCGGGCGCAGCCGCTGCTGGCCGACGCCGCGCTGCCGGCGCTGCGCAGGCTCGCCGAGTCCGCCGGGGCCACCGCCCATCTGACCGTCGCCGAGGGCGTCGAGGCGGTGGCGCTCGCCGTCGTCGAACCCAGCTGGACGGCGTTCCACGTGGCGTACCGGACCGGGTCGCGGCATCCGGTGGATCGCGGGGCCGCCGGGCGGGCGATCCTGGCCGGCCGCGACGGTACGCCCGGACCGGTGACCAGCAGCGGCGAGCTGCAACCCGGCGCGTACGGGGTGGCCGCCCCGGTGCTCGGGGTGCCCGGCCTGGAGGCCAGCGTCGGCGTGGTGGCGATGGGCACCATGGACGTGTCGGCGATCGGCGCACAGGTGCAGGCGACCGCCGAGGCCGTCGCCCGGCTGCTGGCCGGCGACGCGTGAGCCGCACGCCGACGCGCAGCGGGTCGGCGCGCGAATGGCGGCTCAGAACAGGTCGGCTCAGAACAGGTCGGCGAGGGCGTCGGGCAGCTGTGCCAGGGTGGTGACCTGGGCGTCCGGGCACACCTGCGGCGGGCAGGACTCGCCGCGCCGGTTCAGCCAGATCGCCCGCAGCCCGGCCGCCTGCGGGCCGACCACGTCGTGCGCGATCGAGTCGCCGACGTAGACCACCCGGTCGGCACGGGTGGCCCCGGCGGCGGCCAGTACGGCACCGTAGAACCGCTGGTCGGGCTTTTTCGGCAGGCCATCGACGTGCGCGTACACCTCGAAGGCGAACTGGCCGCGCAGGCCGCACCGGTCGGCGCGGCTGTTGCCGTTGGTGGCCAGGCCGACGGCGTACCGGCGGCGCAGCTGGCTCAGGGCGGGCAGCGTGTCGGCGTACGGTCGGCTGAGCTCGAACCGGCGGGCGAAGAAGATGTCGGTGATCCGGTCCAGTTCGTGCGGCAGACCGACCCGGGCGACGGAACGGGCCAGGGCGGCCCGGCGGATCGACATCACCGGCGCGGACGGATCGGCGGCGAACGCGAGATCCCAGTCCTCGGCCATGTCGTCGAGGGTCAGGTCGGCGGCGCGGGGGGTCAGCTGGCGCAGCTCGGCGAGGACGGTCCGCAGCGCGCCGGTGACCGCAGGCCGCAGGTCGACGAGGGTCTCGTCGACGTCGAACACCACGGTGGTAATCACCCCACCAGGGTATGCCTGCTCAACTGGGGCGGGTCATCCGCAGAACGTCCAGCGCCTCGTCCAGCTCGGCGGCGGTCAGCGTGCCGGCGTCGACGTGGCCGCGTTCCAGGACGACCGCGCGGATCGACTTGTTCTCGGCGAGGGCCTGCTTGGCGATCGAGGCGGCCTCGTCGTAGCCGAGGTGCCGGTTGAGCGGGGTGACGATCGACGGCGACCCTTCGGCGTACGCCAGGCAGGTCTCCGGGTTGGCGGCCAGCTCGACCACGCAGCGCTGGGCGAGCAGCCGGCTGGCGGCGGCGAGCAGCCGGACCGCTTCGAGCAGGTTGCTGCCCATCACCGGCAGCATCACGTTCAGCTCGAAGTCGCCCTGGCTGCCGGCGAACGCGATCGTCGCGTCGTTGCCGATCACCTGGGCGCAGACCTGGCGTACCGACTCGCAGACCACCGGGTTGACCTTGCCCGGCATGATCGACGACCCTGGCTGCAGGTCGGGGATGCGCAGTTCGCCGAGGCCGGCGCGGGGGCCGGAACCCATCCACCGGATGTCGTTGGCGATCTTGTAGAGGCCGACGGCGATGGTCCGCAGCTGCCCGGACGTCTCCACCAGAGCGTCGCGGGCACCCTGTGCCTCGAAGTGGTTACGGGCCTCGGTCAGCGGCAGCCCGGTCGTTTCGGCCAGCTTGGCGATGACGGCGGCGGCGAACCCGGGTGGGGTGTTCACCCCGGTGCCGACGGCGGTGCCGCCGAGCGGCAGTTCGGCCAGCCGGGGCAGGATCGACCGGAGGCGTTCCTGGCCGTAGCGGACCTGCGCGGCGTAGCCGGAGAACTCCTGGCCGAGGGTGACCGGGGTGGCGTCCATCAGGTGGGTACGGCCGGCCTTGACCACGGTGGCGAACTCGTCGACCTTGCCTTCCAGCGCGGTCGCCAGCTCGTCCAGGGCCGGGATCAGCTCGTGCACCACCTGGTGCGAGGCGGCCAGGTGGATCGAGGTCGGGAAGACGTCGTTGCTCGACTGCGAGGCGTTGACATGGTCGTTGGGGTGCACCGGCCGGTCGAGTTCACGGGCGGCGAGGGTGGCCAGGACCTCGTTGGTGTTCATGTTCGACGAGGTGCCCGAACCGGTCTGGAACACGTCGACCGGGAACTGGTCGTCGTAGCCGCCGGAGGCGACGTGCGCGGCGGCGGTGACGATCGCCTCGGCGATGCCGGCCGGGATCACCCCCAGGTCGGCGTTGACCTGCGCGGCGGCACCCTTGATCTGGGCGAGCGCGCGGATCTGGGCGGATTCGAGCGTACGGCCGGAGACCGGGAAGTTGTGCACCGCGCGCTGGGTCTGCGCCCGCCACAGCGCGTCGGCCGGCACCCGCACCTCGCCCATGGTGTCGCGTTCGATCCGGTAGCCCTCGTCGCTGATGCCCTCGTCCGTCACCCTTCCCATCCTGCCCGCAGTGGCGGCACTGCGCAGACGATGTGGCCGAGGCCACCGAGGTGCCGCGCCACCTGGACCCGGGGTTGTCGCGCTCCCTGCCCGGGACCACTGTCGCGCACCAACAGTATTCCTCTGAGGAATAATTATTCCTCAGAGGAATACTGTTGAACGCGAATACATGCTTCAGGCCCGGCCGGGTCAGCCGTCACTCCCGGGTGGTGGCGTCGCTGGTCGAGCCGCCGGCCGGCGTACCCATGCCGCCGCTGGTCGCGTCACCGGTCGTCGTCGGTGCCACCTTGCCCCGGCCCCGGCCCTTCTTCCCACGGCCAGGATCCCGGCCCCGGCCGGGGCCGGCAGCGCGGCGGGTACTGGCCGGCCCGGCGGTGCCTCCGGTGGTGGTCAAGCCGCCGCCCGAGCGGGTTGGGCCGCCGTCGCGCAGCACCTCGGCCGGGATCGGCACGTCGGCCGGGTCGTCGAGGTCACGCTGCTTCACCTCGCGGACCGGGTCCGTCGGCGGCGCGACCACGTCGTCCAGGATCTCCTGGCGGTACGCCGACCGCTGCTCCAGCTCGTCGACGAACGCCTGCCCGTGATCACGCTCGGAGTCCCGGTCCTGCCCCGCGTTGTCGCTACGTCGCCCCATGTCGTCGCCCTCCCGTCCTGGAGGCGGGGGTGCCCCGATCGGCAGCCACGAAACCTACGCGGGCCGCGGCATCGCTCTGTGGGAGCGTCAGAGCGCCGGCCTGGAACGGCTGACGCGCGCGACCTTAGGCAGATACGAACCGGGTGCGCTGGCGGAGCACAGCCAGGGCGGCGGCCGGATCGGCCAGTCGGGCGGCGAGGGTGGCCATCGCGAGCCGGGCCGGCAGGGCGGTGCTGAACTTGAGCCCTTCCAGGGCCTTCTCGTCGACGTCGGGCAGACAGATTCGTTCGGTGGCGTCTGCGGTGAGTGACCGCCAGTCGGCGGGGGTCAGGTCGGCGCGCAACCGGATCTGGCAGTCGTCGAAGCGCTGCACCGGGTCGACCACCTCGCTGAGGGTGGCGGCGAGGGTGGCGTTGGCCCGGTATCCGGCCCAGGTCCACCAGCGCAGGTCGCCGGAGCGGTCGCGCAGAATGACGTTGCCGCCGGGGTGCACGAGCGAGGAGCGCTCGTCGCGTACGCGGTGCAGGCGGTCGACCGCGCGGCCGACCGCCTACGTCTACGCCTACGCCTACGCCTACGATGACCGGCCGACCGGGCAGACCGTCGACGGCGTCGCCACCGCCATCTCCTACGACGCGAACGGCTCCCTGGCCAGCCAGACCGGACCGGCCGGCACCCGCGAATTCGACTACGGCCTCGACGCCAACCTGCGCGCCGTCGAGCTGGAGGACAGCCAGACGATCGGGTACGGCTACGACGAGGCCGGCAACCGCGTCAACCGCACGGTCGACGCGGTCCTGGACGCCAGTTGGAGTTGGGACACCCTCGGCCTGCCGACCCGTCTCGACGAACGCGACGGCACCGACACCCTGACCCATCAGTGGTGGACAGACCCACTGACCGACCTGGGCGGTGCCCTCGCCGACACCGCCGCCGGCACCCCGGCCTGGCTACTCGGCGACCATCAGGGCAGCATCACCGGCGTCGCTGACGCGACTACCCTGACCGGCAGCGGCGACCTCGACCCGTATGGAAGCCCGACCGGTGCGGACACCGGCGACTACGCCGACAACCCGCTGCGCTTCCACGGCCAGTACCTCGACCACACCACCGGCCTGTACGACGTCCGAGCCCGCGACTACGACGCCGCCACCGGTCGTTTCACGTCCCCGGACCCGGCTACCGCCGCAGCGGGAACCGCCTTCACCCAGACCTACCACTACGGCTACAACCGGCCGACCGTCCTGACCGACCCGACCGGACAATGCCCGATCATCTGCACCGCCATCATCGGCGGGGTAGCCGGGGCCGCCGTCGGTGGCATCGACTGCTGGCTCAGCGGCGACGACCGCAACACCTGCCTCACGAAGATCGCCGTCGGCGCGGCGGCCGGCGCGCTCACCGGCGCCACTCTCGGCGCCGGCGGCAGCGCAGCCGCCGGCCTGTATGGCGGGGTCAGCACCGGGACCCAGATCGCCGGGGGCATCGTGGCCGGCGGTGCCGGCAGCGTCCTTTACGGATCCGGGGTAGCCGCCGCCACCGGGCAGCCCTACAGCTACGGCAATGCCGCCAACGACTTCCTCTGGGGCGCCGCCGGCTCCGCTGGTGGCGTCGCAGCCGGTACGGTAGCCCAACGAGCCGCCGCCCGCACCGCAGGGTTCCAAGCCGCCAACTGCCCGGCACCGAACAGCGTGGGTGCGGTTGGTCGGCCATACATAGGCAGGACCGCCAACGAGCTAATCGACGTAAATATTAAAGATCCCGCAGCTCAAGCTCTGGCGGTTCGCATCCACGGTCGAGCCTCCGTGAGGTTTTCGGGCGACCCTAAGGGGCGGGAGTTTGACGCGGTGAGCCACCTCTACGTAGCACAGTCCAAGCCAGCAAATTACCAAATCGGCAGCAGCTTCCGCCGCCAGGCACAGGCAACGTTCGAGATGGCGATTCAGACCGGACGACGTCCGTACTTTCATTTTGAGGGACCACCGATGCCAGAGGTGACCCGCAAGCTCCAGGAGTATGGTGTGCGATACGGGATACAGCCCGTGATCGACACTAGGCGACTCGGAGGATGACATGTACGAACTTCACGGATGGATCACCCTCTTAGACAACACGTATGAATCAAATTTCGACACCCTCGACCCGATGATTCAGCAGCTAAACAGCCTGATCAACAAGGCCCACTGGACGACGATGTCCGTCGAACTTCGACCCCTCAACGGCACCTATCACCTTTCTGTGGACATAAATGCCAACCGGAAACGCGATGAAGCCAGGCTTGCGGACGAGATCTTGCAATTCGTGGCGGACCATCTATCCGGATCCTACGGAATCCTGCACGACCGTGATGACGAGCGATCAGACCCACCTGGACCAAATGCCTTTCGGGTCAGAGTAATTCGACGCGGACAGATAGTCCAAGAATCAGACAACTTCCTATCCCCATGTCGGCCACTAATTGAAGACTGACCCAGAACCGCAGCAGAAACCCCAGGAACCTGCGGTCATCATTCATCGTGAATAAGAAACGGCGAAAAGAAGCAATCGGATGTCGACAGATGGACAACATAGACAGGGATCATAGCAAAAACCGATATTTTCTAGACGAGACACATAAACGCTGGGTCGCTCTTCGGAATCGCGACACCGCCCGCGCCGACTATCATGAAGAATGGTACGATGAGCAATGCGGCTCATGTAAATTTTGGTTGCCGCTCGCAGGTGAGCTGGGTGCAGATTATGGCGCGTGTGCCAACGCCCGATCACCCTTCGACGGCAGGGTACAATTTGAACATGATGGCTGCGATGAATTCGAGGATGCAGGCGAGTGGGTGGCCAGAAGCTCTCCATAGGCGAACACCTTCCGAACAACCCGGCACTAAGGCCTGCGCAAGCACCATCACCGCACATCCAGTCCCATGTAGAAAGCATCTTGGGTCCGACCTAGCCGCCGTCGACGATTGCCTCGGAATAGAAGAACGGAAATGGCAGGAGTTGCCCCGATAGCACCTGGAGTCAACAGCCAACTGCTGTGGCTTGACTACTGAGTGGCCCGACGAACGGCCACGACGCCGATAACTTTAAAGACCGGAGGCGCTGGCCGCGTTCCATACGGACACCGGCCAGCAGGTCGGTTGCGTCGGGGGTGCCCGGGGCCGCGCCGCAGCCATCGATCTCGTCTTGAAGCGGCGAGAAGCTGTCGATCGGCTGGAACAGCCAGCCAGCGCGAGTCACCGAACAGTTGGTCCCTAGTGGAGACGAATCCCGTTGGCAGAAGATAAATTGCTCGTGCAAGTCATGGCTGACTACGATTGTTTTCCACTCTGGCTCCTCAACAGAGGCGGCACGGACAATGTCGACCCAAGAGAGCTGAGGCTCTCGCCGCAGCTTCGCTCAGCACTGTTGGCGTGGGCAGATGCCTACGATGCGACGCTGGACCGCCAGGATCCCGTTGCATCCGGCTTCCCGGACGCCGCAGCAGAGGAGAGCTTCCATGCGCACGGTGTCGAACTGGCCCATCAGGTAGCTGCCGAACTTGGCGCAAGGTACCAAGTAACATACATTGATGGCCGCACCGGCAATGCGCCCAGATCGGGTGACGGCACTTCCGGCCATACGCGCAACTGACCGGCCTACCAGCAAGGGCTGGTCGCAACCTAAGTGGTCGGCGCCGTAAGTCCTTCGGGGGTTACGCGGCCAGGGCGTGTGCGGCGGGTTGGCGTTCGCGGCTGGAGGGCTGTTGGGGGTTCTGCTCTTTCGGTTCGTGTCGCTCGATCCGGGCGAGTAGATCGGCGAGGTCGGTTGGGGTGAACTTCCATCTGAAGGGCCGGGCGGTCGCGTTGTAGCGCTGCTCGAAGGCGGTGAGGCGGTCCTGCACTGGTCGAGGTTGGTGAAGTCGTTGGGGGTGACGACTTTGCGTTGCACGATGGAGAAGTAGATCTCCACTTGGTTGAGCCAGGAGGCGTGGACCGGGGTGTGGATCATGACGGCGTTGGGGTAGCGCCTGGCCAGCCGGTTGATCGCGGCTTGGCCTCGGTGGGAGGAGCCGTTGTCGACGATCCAGAACACCCGCCGGGCGGAGGCGTACGGCTCGCGGGTCATGACTTCGTCGACCAGTTCGGTGAACGGGTCGATGCCGGTGGTGTCCTGGCAGAGTCCGATGACGTGGGCGCGGTGCACGTCGTAGGCGGCGAGGTAGGCGAGTGCGCCGCCGCGGTCGTATTCGTGGTTGACCCGCATGGCGCGGGCCGCGCCCGGTGGCAGGGTGGGGTGGCAGCGGCAGCGGGCCTGGATGCTGGTCTTCTCGTCGGCGCAGATGACGTACTCGTCGTCGCCGAGCGGGACGCCTTGGTAGGAGCGGGCGTAGAGGTCGAGCACGCGGGTGGCTTTGACCGCGAAGTCGGGGTCGCGGATGAAGATCCAGGACTGGTGTTGCCAGGGTTTGAGGGTGTCGGTGGCCAGGATTCGGCGGATCGTGGAGGGCGAGATCTCCGCGACGATGCCCCGGGCGACGACCTCGCGGGCCAGGTCGGGGCAGCTCCACCGCGACAGTGGCGCCTCGGCCTCGGCCGGTAGCTGGCAGGCCAGGGCTTTGACCTCGGCGACCTGCACGGGCGTGAACCGGACTGGCCGCCCGGTTCGCTTGCGGTCGGCCAGACCGGGCAGTCCCTGCTCGGCGTAGCGTCCACGCCAGCGGCGCACGGTGTCGATGTGCACGCGCTGCCGGGCGGCGATCTTCTGGTTGGAGTAGCCGTGGGCGGCGTCGCGGACGATCCGGGCGCGGATGACCTGCTGGTAGGCGGCGGTGTGGGAGTGGGCCAGGGCCTTGAGCCGGTGCCGGTCGGCGGCGGGCAAGGTGATCTGGCGTGCTCGGGGGACGGGCACGGGCGAGCCTTCACGACAATGATCCGGGGTGGGGGCTCGCAGGTTGCCCTGCCGATGCCGCCGTCGGGCGTCGACACGCCGGGGGCAGGATGTGACCCATGCCGGCGATTCCCGAGTCCACCAAGAACTCCCTGGCGCAGCGGCTGCGTGAACACGCCAAGGCGAGATGGCCCCAGCTGGCTGCGGTGGATGTGCGCTGTCGCGGGCGGTTCGCGTACGTCACCGGCGAACTGGCCAACGGCGAGCGGCTGCCGCTGATGCGGTACCGCTACGGCGGGTCCGCGCACCGCTGGGGCACCGCGATCTACGTGGCCGGCAGCAACAGCTACGAGGACCAGATCTGGTTCAGCGGCAGTGTCGAGGACGCCTTCGACTTCGTCTGCGACATCCACATCAGCCCCATCACACCCGAACCCTGACCCCAGTCACCCGTCAACCCCCGAAGGACTTACGGCGCCGAACCACTAAGAACGACGAAACGGCGAGAAGGAGTGGGACTGATTCAATCAGTCAGCTTGGAAGGCAGGAGACTCGGCGTCGGGCTGGCCGCCTTCTGCACGAGCACGGGCCAGCAGGTCGGCAGCGTTAAGGGTGTCCGGGGGCCGCGACGCCGCCGTCGCTGATTTCAGCGAGGGTCTGTCGGTTCTGGCTCGGGTCAGCCTGGTGGACGCGAGCTGCGGAGCAGTTGATCAAGATCGTGGTGGTCGAGCAGGTTCCGCATGGGGAGGAAGAGTGGATCAGGCATCGTGGGCGGGGCGGTCCAGCTCAGGTCGACGAACTTGTCCGGCTCGCGGACCTGGGGGCTGCCGCGCAGGTGGTCGCTGATCATCCAGATGGTCACGTAGTGCCGGGCGGCGTCGAAGACGTCGTTGGTGACCGCGCCGAAGCGTACGTTGGTGATCTCGACGCCGGTCTCCTCGGCGACCTCCCGCCGCGCGGTCTGCTCGAAGCTCTCCCCGTGTTCGAGGTGGCCGCCGGGCAGTGACCAGGTGCCGGCCCCGTGGGCGCCTTTGCGGAAGCCCATCAGGAAGCGACCTTCGCGAAGCACGAAGACCGCCACCCCTACCTGAGGTCGCTGCACGCCGGTCAGCTAACCCCGAGCCGATCCGGGCCGTCAACCGCCCCGTACGGCGATCTTCGGTGTATTGACAGCGTTGGATGCAGTCGCCGACACTTGTCGGCAACACGCTCGTAACAACGGTGTTGTTAACGCTCACATCGAGGAGAGCCGGGAGGCGTCATGAGTCACCGCTCGTTGCGTCAGCTGCTGATCGTGCTGGTGATGGCGATGACCGCGACACTCGGCGGTGTCGTCGTCACGTCCTCCCCGGCGGCTGCCGCCACCAGCCACTTCCGTGGCATGAACTGGGCGGTCCTGGGTGACAACTTCAGCACCGGCCCGCTGGTCGTGCACGGCCTGAGCATGTCCGACAGCAACGCGACGGTACGGGCCAAGGCCAACGCCATCTACGACGACATGGCGGCCACCATGGGGGTCAACACCGTACGGCTGCCGATCAACACCCACACGGTCGGTACGGCCTGGTGGGAGGCGTACCGGGGCGCGATCGACGCCGCGACCGCCCGCGGCTTCAAGGTCATCCTGGCGTACTGGGAGGACGGCGCGGCCTCCGGCGGCCGGGTCACGAACCTCGCGGCGTGGAACGCCATGTGGTCCACGGTCACCCACACGTACGGTGCGAACCCGAACGTCTACTTCGAGCCGATGAACGAGCCGCACGGCTACAGCTCGGCGGAGTGGCGCAACGTGGCGGCCAACTGGCTCAGCTACCACTACTCGGCGGTGCCCGGCCGGGTGCTGATCGGCGGCACCGGCCTCAGCCAGGACCTGCGGGACGTCTGCAACGACAGCCGCTTCAACGCGACGCTGTTCTCCTTCCACCACTACGCCTTCTTCTACGGCGAGATGAGCTACGACGCCTTCCGCAGCCACATCCAGACCCGGCTCGGCAACTGCGCCTCCCGGGCGGTCGCCACCGAGTTCGGTGCGCCGATGAACGACGGCCGTAACTACGCCGAGCCGAACAGCACCGACAACTTCGTCCGCCACATCCGCGCGATGGCCCAGGTGATGCGCGACAACCAGATGGGCGGCACCTACTGGCCGGCAATCGGCGGCAAGACCGGCAACATCGGGTACGACTGGTACTCGATGTTCGCGCTCAGCGGCAGTGGCACCGGCCTGGACCTGACGGTCCGCAACCCCTCCGGTGCCGACCGGATCCGCTACGGCTGGGGCGACGCCGTCAGCGACGACCCCTCGACTCCGCCGACGGGGACGTTCTACCGGGTCACCGCGCGGCACAGCGGCAAGGTCATGGACGTGCAGCAGCCGAACACCGACAACGGTGCGCGGGTCGGCCAGTACACCTACAACGGCAGCGCCTGGCAGCAGTGGCAGTTCCAGGACGCCGGCGGCGGCTACTGGCGGATCGTCAGCCGGCACAGCGGGAAGTGCCTCGACGTGGTGAGCGCCTCCACCGCCGACGGTGCCCAGCTGATCCAGTACACCTGTGGCGGCGGCACGAACCAGCAGTTCCAGATGGTCGCCAACGGCAGCTACTTCCAGCTCCGGGCCCGGCACAGCGGCAAGTGCGTGGACGTGCCGGCCGCCTCGACCGCCGACGGCGTGGTCCTGACGCAGTGGTCGTGCCACTCCGGCACCAACCAGCAGTGGTCCCGTACGGCTGTCTGACCGCTCTCCCCAGTCGGGGCGTGACCGAGTCCAGCACCACGCTGCGTCACCAGACCCGGCACCAGTTGGTCGATCCACGGTATACCTGTGAGGAATGATTATTCCTCACAGGTATACCGCTGAGCACGAATACATCCTGCAGCCCTTCAGGCCCGAGGCTGGGCCGTGGTGGTGGTGTGGGTGCCGTCGGGGTGGAGCCGGACGGTGGCGGGCTGGCCGGGCCGGGTGGCGGCGTGGCGGCGTACCTCGGTGATCCAGGCCCCAGTGTCGGGGAGCGTGCCGGCCGCCGCGGCCTGTTGCGGGACGGGCATCGGCTTCTCCTGGTCGGCGGGGATGGTGGCGCGCAGCGCCCCGTGCAGGTAGCGGTAGCAGAGCGCTACGGCTTCGGGCAGGCTCGCGCTGGTGGGGACGGGGTCGACCGCGAGCGGGGTGGCGGGGTCGACGACCCGGACGGACCAGCTGTGGCCCTGGGACAGTTCGGGGCGGCCGACGGTGTTGCGGTGGTCGACGACGGTCACGTCCAGGGCGAGGCCGAGTCCGCCCACGACGGCGGCGAGTTCGTCGAGGGTGGGGCCGGGCCAGTCGGTGGCCAGGACCATGACGCGGGCGCCGTCGTGGGTGGCGCCGACTTCACCGAGGTACGCGTCGACCGGGTCGCCGCCGGTGTGGGCGACCTGGCTGACGCCGTTGCGCAGGTGCTGGTCGATGACGTGTTCGCCGTCGATGTCGGTCAGGTCGGTCGGCTCGACGCCGAACTGTGCGGCGAGCGCGCCGATCTGGTAGTGCTCGGGCAGCTGCCAGACTGTGGAGCCGGACAGCCGGTCGGCGGGCACCAGGGTGGGCGGCGGCTGGTCGCTGTCGGGTCGCCAGTTGCGGTGCACGGTCCGGCCGCGCAGGTCGGTGACGGTCAGCACCGCGCCGCGCCGGACCTGCCGGGTGCCGTAGCAGTCGAGGCAGAACGGCGGGTCGACCAGGTCGGCGCAGCGTCCACACGGGTGGGTGGGGATCGCCTCGCCCCAGTGTTTCGGGGTCGGCGGCTCCCAGCCGCGCACGAACTTGCCGGCGGTGTCGGCGGGGCGCAGACTGGCGTGCCACCAGTGTCGGTTGCGCCAGATGGCCTGCGCGCCGCCGTGCTGCTCGGCGTCGGCGACCATGCGGCGTTCGAGCTGGTCGAGGTCGTGGCCGCCGGGGTGGCCGTCGAGCCCGACCGGCACCGGGCGGGCGGTCAGCGCATCCTCGGTGAGGTAGTGGGCGGGCAGTTGCGGGTTGGCGACGGTCAGGCCGGTGACGGCGCGTTCGGCGGGGATGGTGGCGAGCGCGGTCGGCAGGTCGGCGATCCAGCGGTGCTGGTAGTCGGGGACCGTACCGCCGGGGTGTTCGAACCGGACGTCCCAGCTGAGCCCGCCCCGGCTGGAGCTGGGCCGCACTTCGAGGACCAGGTCGACGTGCAGCTGGTCGGCGAGGGCGCAGAGCCGGCCGAGCAGCCGGGCCGGGTCGCCGGGTGGCGGCGGTTCGCTGCTGCGGCCGATCAGGACCAGCCACGGCGTGACCTGCCGGTTGGTGAGCGCCACCGCTTCCCACCGGTGGCGATCGCGCTGCGGGATGCCGGGCTGCCACTGGATCGGCAGCATCAGCCCGGAGGACGGGAGCCGGCCGGGTTCGTCGGGGAAGTCGGGGTCGCGCAGCGTCGCGGCGGCGATGCCCGCGCGGGCGGCCAGGTCGGTGACGATCGGGGCGTACGGCAGCCACCAGGTGCCGCCCGGGGTCGGGATCGGGGTGAACGAGCCAGGGATCAGGCTGGTGGAGGCGACCGCCCCGGTGTCGAGGTTCGCGACGGTGAACACGCGTTGCGCCCGCCGGCGGTCCGCGCCGACGCCGACGATGTGCAGCGAGCCGGCCGGCACCTTGTTGACGCCGTTCACGCCGCCACCCCCGCCCCGAACCGGTGCGACTGCTCGAACTGCTCCGACTGCCAGTCCCGCAACGCCTGCTTGAGCCGGGCGTTCTCCTCCCGGGTGGAGCCAAGTTCGGCGCGCAGCGCGGTCAACTCGTCGGCGACCAGGTGCAGAAACGCCCGCACCTCGACCGGGTCGCAGCCGCGCCGCACCCGGTCGCCGAACGTGCGGTCGCGGACCAGTCCGGGGCTGATCGACGGCCGCACCGGCCGCCCGTACAAGTGACCGGCAGCGTTCGGGGCGGGCCGCACCGACGGACGCGGCCCAGGCGCGACGTCGGTCGGCCGCCGGTCGTGGCGGGCGATCTCGGCGAGCAACCGCCGGTTACGCCGGCTCCGCACCGGAGCCCGGCGGAACAGGTCAAGGAACCTACGCACAGCAGGAACCACCTTTCACACAATCGAAAAACCTTCAAGGGGTACGGGTAAAGGGCGCGCGGCTCACGTAGCGCTGCCGCTGCCCTGGTCAGCGGTGGGGCCGGCGCGGGCGGGGTGCCCAGCGGAGACCGTCGCGCTGGACGAAGATCTCCCGACGCTCACGGGCTTCACCGTCGGGTGCCAACACGTAGCCGGTGAGCCAGACCCAGCCGTCGTACGTCCAGCGCTTGTCTACTGTCGTTACCCGGAACCGGAAACCGCGCCCGGCCGCGAACTGCACACTCGCCCGACCATCGATGATCAACTCGTCACCGGGGCGGGGATCGGCCGGGGACCGGTCGTCCGGCACGCTACCGATCAGCCGCCGGCACCGTCGTCCGACCGCAGTCGGGACACCACCGCGACTTGACCTTGAAACTGAACAACCCGACGAAGAACCCGAGCAGGATTCCGGAAACCAGGGCACCAAGCGCCACCATGATCAACCCTTCTGATTGGGCTGGGGACGACCGGGCGAGCCGTTACCGCGACCCGCCCGACCACCTGGGATTTCAGCGATACGCAGCGGGAAACCGATCATGAACTCGCCATTCCCCGCTACCCAGCAGCCGGCCAGTTGATCAACCGTCCACCTTCGATGCACCGCCTACGTTGGCACCAATAATGTGATCTTGCAACTCCCATTGGCTCATAGATTCCATCTCTCGGGACTCGCCAAACTCTGAACCGTGCTGCACACTGTCCTCTATGGCAGGAATCCCGAGCGTTCAGCGCCGTCGACTCGCAGCAGAGCTCCGCGCACGTCGCGAAGCCGCCGATCTGACCATCGACCAGGTCATCCAGAAGGTGAAGGTCGGCAAGTCGACGCTGTCGCGCGTCGAGAATGCGCAGGTGTCGGTGGCACCGAGGACCGTCACCAACCTGCTCCGGCTCTACGGTGTGTCAGACGAGGACGTCGAGGCGCTGACCCAGCTCGCCCGCGAGGCCCAGCAGTACAACTGGTGGCACGATTACTCCAACGCCATGGCACACGAACTCGCCGAGTACGTGGCGTTCGAGGACGAGGCGATCCAGCTTCGCGCCTACAACGTTCAGCTCGTCAACGGCTTGCTCCAGACCACAAACTACGCACGCGCCATCATCAGCGCCGAGTTCCCGGACGGCCCACCAGGGAAGATCGAGGAGCGGGTCGAGGTACGTCTCGTTCGCCAGAAGATCCTGGACCGGCCGAACCCGCCCCGGATGTGGTTCGTCCTCGACGAGGCAGTCCTGCACAGGCCGGTCGGAGGCCCGCAGGTGATGGCAGCCCAGATGGAGCACCTGGCCACAATCGCGCAGCGGCCGTCGACCACCGTCCAAGTCCTGCCCTTCCGCCAGGGTGCCCACATGGGCATGGGCGTCTCCTTCACGATGCTCGACTTCAGCAACCATCCGACGGTCGTCTACCAGGAGAATCTGAGTGGCGCTCTGTACCTGGACAAGGACTACCATGTGGAGACGCACGGGCTGGCGTTCGACCACCTCCGTGCTACCGCACTCTCACCCGCCGACTCGCTGGCCTTCCTGCGGATGAGGGCGGAGGCGATGCTGGCGCAGGGAGCAAGGGAGAGCCCCGAATGACCACCCCCCGTGGCCTGGATCAGGCAATCTGGCGCAAGAGCACCCGCAGCAACGGGCAGGGCATGTGCGTCGAGGTCGCTACCAACGTCCCCGCCACAGTCCTCGTACGCGACAGCAAAGACCCCGCCGGCCCGGCACTCGCCTTTTCCCCCGCCGGCTGGACGTCCTTCCTCTCCACCCTCACCCCCGACGCTCCTCACTGACCCGAGGCAGAGAGCTGTCTCTCCATGCCGAGGGCAGACGACGAGGGTGACGGCATTCAGCGAGTGGATGTTCCGGCCCTCCACCGTTTAGGTGATGTCTGCCCGGCGCGTAAGCGGCGTACCCTCGATCGTCTGTGGACTGAATGCCTGGCCTGGTCGTCGGCCGAAGCTCACCGCCGCCTGCCGCCCGGCAGTGCCATCATGACCCAGTCATCCCAGTCGAATGGAGGCCATCGATGAGCACTGTCGCTGACTCGCTCGCCGACGGCGCAACCCCGATGAGTGCATACGAAGAGCAGGTGTGGGACAGGCTCAACGAGCACTGGCAGCGCCGCAACAACCGCCGTGGTTTACCGAACTGGGCGAGCACTGCACTCGATCGCTCCGGCGAGGTCGCGCGAAACGCCGCGAGCCGGGCCACCAGGGCGGTACCGGAGACGATCAAGGAACCAGTGCGCCGCGGAGGCGACGCGGTTGCCAGCATGGCCCTGCGGCCAGCGGCCGAGGCTGCCGCAGCGCTGCTGGAGTTGGTCAACGCCTGGGCCTTGGAGCTCAACGACCCGAAGGGCGTCGAGAAGATTGCCCGCAAGCGCGGCATGGAGCTGAACAGTTTCACTGAGCTGCGGCAGCAGGACCTCAAGGTGTGTGACCGGCTGCTGACCCGCAACACACTGAGGTGGCGTTCCGCCGGCGCGGTCGAAGGTGGTGCCATGGGCTTGCTGGCCTTGGTCCCCGTGGCAGGGATCCCCGCCGCAATTACTGCCGACATCCTCGTCATCCAGGTCCTGAGCACCTCGATCGCGTCGCGCATCGCGTACTCCTACGGCTACGACGCCAAAGACCCCTCGGAGCAAGCTTTCATCGAACGTCTGGTGCACCGGTCCTTCATGGCACAGGCAGCCAAGGTTGGGCCGCTGCGCGACACCGCACGAGCGGCCAGCGCTCTGAAGGGACGCGTAAGATTCTCCGCCAAGCTCCGTGCGGACCATCGCCTCGTGGTCGCCCTTGAGAAGTTGCTGCAGCACTTGGGTCCGGCTGGTGCCAGGGTTCCAGTTCAGAACGTCGCCAAAGCCGTGCCCATCGTGGGCGTCCTCATCGGTGCAGGGGTGAATTCCACAGTCCTCGGCGGCGTGGCCGCCGATTCCCAGCGATACTGCCAAACCCGTTTCCTGTGCGACAAGTATGGACTGCCGATGCCGGCCGCACTGGCCACCTATCAGACCGAGACCGACGCCATGTAAACCGTAGATAGCCCTCGAAATCGGCGAGATAACAGGAATCTAAGCACGTCTGCAGAACTACGCGACCCGGTCCGATCAGCAGCTCGTCACCGGCATCAGAGTCGACTTGCGGTATCGACAGCACTGACGAGGATGGCATCAATCTCGTCCCCGCTCGCCCGACCACGGGCACGACTGCAGACCGACA
Organism: Solwaraspora sp. WMMA2101; assembly: GCF_049179175.1. Lineage (NCBI taxonomy): Bacteria > Bacillati > Actinomycetota > Actinomycetes > Micromonosporales > Micromonosporaceae > Solwaraspora > Solwaraspora sp. WMMA2101. Next base: position 2,671,378 of record NZ_JBMHMA010000006.1, read on the forward strand.
GTCTCAGAGATCAGGCGTGACAAATGATCGATCCAGGATAGCCCCGTGTACACCTATAGTCGACGCCGGAGCCCTACTAGTATAAGATCAAGTAGAGCGTGATGCAGGAAGTGCAGCTTGGTAAACGGGAAGGTGACCGCTAACGCGATTGGAGTTGTCGTGGCGAGGCACAGGTACTTGGTTGTCGGGGCACTGATCCTAGGAGCCCTGGTGAGTTGCACCAAGTCCTCGACCGGGGAGGCATGTCGGCTCGTTGGCGTCCAAACCGGGATCGGTCTCCGCATTGCTCCGGTGGTAGCGGAGCAGGTAGGGACGGCAGAGATTATGGCCTGTTGGGACGCCTCCTGTCGGACGCGACAGGTCGCCATCTTCCCGGGTGGTGCGGTTGGCGGCAGCGGCTGCGCCGAAGACGGACTGGACACAGTCTGTTCAGCAGGCTCCGTGGCCAGTGGAAACAAGGCCGGCTTCGCCTCAATCCCCGACCTGCCACCCAGCCCAGTCGAAGTGACTCTGACCTTGGCTGACGCAACGGGCACTCAAATCGTCAACCAGACCTTGACTCTTACCGCGAAGCAGGTCGATGTCCCGGGAGGAAACTGTAGCGGTGGGCTGCAGGGGCACCTCGAGGTCGACGCCGATGCGAACGTACGCTCGGAGGCCTGACCTTGATCTTCGCCAGCCGCTTCGGCTAGGAGTTGGAACGCACTGTCCGACTGCCTGAAAGACCTGCGCTGGCTGCCGGCGGACGCCTACCTGGTGATCCTCGACAACAACCCCAATACCGTAGTGCCGCGCCACCACATCGCCGGGAGTCCCGGACATCAGACCAGAGCTTGGCCACGTACTCGTTCGCGTTCTGCACGGCAGCCTCGAACCGCCGGATCGCCAGCTCAACCTCACGTTCCAACGAGTCCAGCTTCGCCTTCGCCTTCTCGACCTCGTCATGGGTGCTGTCATGCATCGTGGCCCGCGCCAGGGCACCCGCTTCTGCAGCCTCGGTGAGCGCCTGTTCAAGGATCTGACACCCTTGCCGGACTGCTTCGTTGCCCCGCTCGACAGTGCGCTTCACATCGTCAACGCTCATCGACCACCGCTCCGTCGCCCTCCCGGCACCATCCGAACCTACCGAACCCCATCACCGTCCAACAGGGTCAGACGGTGTCGGGTCCTACTCGGGGAGGCCGCGGAGCAGGGACAGAGCTGTGCGGTCGGAGCTGAGGGTGGACAGCTCGGTGTCGATGAAGTCGGTGTAGAACTGTGCCGGCGAGCCGGGATAGCCGGGGCGTTCGGCGGCGTACCACTGGTGTAGCCACGGCTCCAGCTCCAGCAGCCCGGCGAGCAGCGGCAGCAGCCGGTGCGCCTCCCACGCCTCCTGACTGCGCCGGTTCACGTACACCGTGGCCAGCGCCTGCGCCTGCGCCAGGTGGTCCCAGCCGGCCCAGCCGAGCAGCAGACTGGAGTCGGTGTCGCGGCCCATTTCCGGGTACGAGATGAACCGCTCCTTCGGCACGTCGAGCTTGCCCCGCGCCTTCGCGTACGACGGCCGGACAAAGTCCGCCGAGGTGTACTTCGGCGGCACGTCGATCTCGACCGTCTCCCCGGCGTCCTCACGCCGCTGCTTCTCCCAGGTCTGCTCCCACAACACCCGCTTACGCAGCCCGGACGGCTTGTAGCGCTGCTTCGGCAGGAACGGCACATGCTCGGTGGCGACCAGCTTGTCGAGCGCGACGACCAGGCTCATGCCCTCGTACTCCGGTAGCAGCGCCAACACCTGCTGGAAGTCGGCGTCGCCGGCCACCCGGTCGGCGAGTTGCGCCACCGACAGCGGCTCCGGCATGCCACCCCACAGTTCGGGGGCCTCCAGCCGATCCAGCAGCCAGTCCCGCAACGCCGCCGCCTGCATCTTGGCCCAGCCGTCGGTGGCCCAGCGCCGCTTGCACTCCGGACGCTCGATCAGTTGAAGGTGCCGGTTGCCGGCCGTGGCAGCAATCCGTCGTTCCACCAGGTCGCGGTAATCCGCCGGCCAGTCGGGGTTGGGCTTGTCCACCGGTACGGAGTCGTGCCGCATGAACCAGGCCGTCTCCACCTTCTGCTGCACCATCGTGATCTCGAACGCCCGCTCACCAAGGCTCAGCCCTGGCGGGTCCGGATGGGTCAGATCCTCATCCATCAGCCCGTAGAGCCGGTAGACCTCCCAGTCCAGCTCCTCCTGAAGCGCGATCATCCGCGCGCGGACCAGGTCGTACTCGGCTCGCGCCAGCGCCAGCCGCTCCACAGTCGGCACCCCCGACTCGGCCACCGCCGCCGGAGTCAGCTCACCTAGCCGCTGCGCCAACGTGTCCAGCTCACGCGCCCGCCCCAACGGATACTCCGCCGGCAACGGGAAACGCTCAATGTTTGAAGCATTGAACGCATTGAGGTGCCCCGAGGATTCCGGACAGGGAGCCAATAAGGTTACCCTGTAAGGAAAGTCGAGGGAAGAAGCGCGATGGCACGCATAAGCTCATACACCCCAGAGTTCCGTGAAGAAGCAGTGCAACTCGTTCTACAGTCGAACAAGCCAGTGTCGCAGGTTGCCCGGGAGATCGACGTTCACCCGGAGACGCTCCGTTCCTGGGTCCGCCAGTACCGGCGGGAAAACAGCGGCGCCCAGGACAGCCCACCGATCGGCGTCGACGAGCGCGCTCGACTGAAGGAACTCGAACGTCGCAACCGGGAACTCGAAATGGAGAACAGCTTCCTGAAAAAAGCCGCGGCGTACTTCGCGAAGGACCCTCGGTAACGAGCTTGTACGAGTTCATCGAGACGATGCGACTCGACACCGCGAAGTACGCCAACCCCGTCGACTTCATGTGCGAACAACTCGGCGTGTCCAGGTCCGGATACTACGAATGGCGAACCCGCCCCGACTCCGCGACCGCCACCCGCCGCGCCCACCTTCGATCGGCCATCGAGGAGGTGTTCGCCGCGTCCGACGGCACCTACGGGCATCGACGTGTCCACGCGCAACTGCGGCGCCAGGGCGTGTCCGCCGGGCCGGAACTCGTCCGCCAGCTGATGCGCGAGCTCGGGCTCGTGCCGTGCCAGCCCCGCCCGAGGCGGTGGGGTCTCACCCAGTCGTCGTCCGGCACGGTGCCTGACCTCGTCGGCCGGGAGTTCACCGCCGACGCGCCTGGCGAGAAGCTCGTCGGCGACATCACGTACATCCCGACCGGCGAGGGGTGGCTGTATCTGGCGACCGTCATCGACTGCTGCACGAAGGAAGTCATCGGATACGCGATGGACGACCACTACCAGACGCCGTTGATATCCCGCGCCATCCGTAACGCCGCCCGGAATCGCGAACTCAGGAAGAACGCCATCTTTCATTCGGACCGGGGCAGCAACTACATGTCGGACGACTACGGCAGAACGCTGCGGGATCTGAGGTTGCGGCGATCTGCTGGCCGGACCGGAACTTGTTTCGACAATGCGATGGCGGAATCGTTCTTCGGTGCGCTGAAGAACGAACGCGTGTCGCGTGTGAAGTATCCCACTCGTGAGGCGGCACGCCGGGACGTTACTGCCTACATCGAATTCTGGTACAATCGTCAGCGTCTGCATTCAGCGGTGGGCTACCGACCTCCCCGGGAAGTCCACGCAGAGTTCGAGAACCTTCAAATCGCGGCGTGAAAGAACCGGCCGAACCACTGTCCGGAAAACGCGAGGCCCCTCAGGTGAGGGTGACCGGCCGGCGGTGGACGATCGAGGAGGACCACGGCTTCGGCAAGGACCACTTCGGGTTCGACCAGTTCCAGAACCGCCTCCACACCCCGATCATGCGGCACATCGTGCTGGTCATGGCCGCGCTCGCCGTCTGCGCGGTCACCGCCGCCGACGCCGCGGCCGGGACCACGCCACCACCCCGACCCACCCACCCCAGCGAACCACCACCGGCCGACCTCGGACTCGCCCGGCTGACCGTGGTCGAGATCAAACGGCTGTACAACCTCGCGACCAGAGCCTGGCACAGCCTCGAACACCATCTCCGCTGGTCCTGGTGGCGCCGCCGCCATCAAGCCCGCGCCCGCTGGTACCACTACCGATCCAGACTCACATGATCAAGTCACGAAGTACGGCTGCCCTATTAGGGAAGCAGGTCTGCTTTAGCCAAAAGCAGGCAGTGGAGCTGTTGAGTACGCCAAGCAGCTTCAGGTGATCATCCTCAGTCGCATCCTCCGACAGCTTGACCACCGGCGCCGTCTGCTTGAAAACCTTCCCGCCTCGATCAAGAACGAAGTGGTTGTGCGTCGCTACCTCGGCAAACGCAATCGTCAGCGGAACCCGCAACTTCTCCCGATACAGCTCACCGAACTCGTACCAGCACAGAGAAGGGATGTCTTCAATTAAGGTACCGAATCGCTTCCTGCGCTGCAACACCCTTCTGTTCGGCCACAGGTGCACGAACTCGTTGGGGATTCGATCCAGCTCAGCCGCAGCAAGCTCATGACTGTAGGGAAATACGCAGACGATCTCGGGCATGGCCCTGAAGTCCCGCAATGAATCGCCGGTAACCATCGGCCGAATATTCTCGACACCCTTCCGCCTGGCAGCATCGGGGCCAAGAAAGAATGCATCATCTTCAGCGGTGATCGCCACGAAGCCCATCAGATTAACGAGGTTCTTCAGCGGACCACTCGATGCCTGGTTGATCGACTTCATCAGATCAGGAGCGCCACCACCACTGAGGCTCCATGGGTGCTTCAACAGCCGATCGCGAGGGAGGTTTGCAACGGTAACCCACTCCGACTCTGAACCCGGCTCGTCCACCTGCCTGACGATCGCATTCCAAACCAAACCGTCAGCGGCTGGCTCAGGAGTCGATTGCTCCCCACGAATCCCAAGGACAACCCGAACGCTACCACTATAGCGGATGCTTGTGGGCCGATTTTGGCCCACAAGGATAACAGTAGGCGTGCCATGCCCAGGAATAAATGCGCCCGAGGTGTCGATCACTTCGAAAAGATCGACTTCGTGCGCGAAGTACTGCTCAATCAACTTCTTGCCAAACTCGCGCTTCATAAAGCCGTTTCCGGTGATCTGACCCACGAAGCCGGCACCTTCACCGTACTTGTCGCCACGCAACGCCAGCCTGAAGAACCGCTGAGCAAATGGGACGGTGAGTTGGTACTTCCCGGAACAGGCATCGTAGATCTTGCGATAGCGGCCACTCTGCGCCGAGTCCGACACGGTGATGTAAGGCGGGTTGCCAACTACCACAGTGTACTGGTTGACCTCCAGATACTCGGCTAGCAGTTCTGCGTCTTCGCTCTCGTAGGCGAAGACCGGCTCCCCCTCAAGGGCTGCCAGCAGGTCACCTTGTGCGCGGGAGGAGAATCGGCCCCACTCCAGCAGGGAGTCGCCGGTGGCGACGCGGACCGGGAAGGCGGGGCAGCGTTCGAGCTTGTGCCACTTGCCGAGCTTGATCGCGGCGACCAGCAGCCGGAAACGGGCGATGGCGACCGCGAAGGCGTTGATGTCGACGCCGGTGACCTGGTCGAGCGCCCGGTCGACGATGGCCCGGATGTCGGTGGTCGGCTCCCGCTTGCGCCACTCGCGCACCAGCCGGTCGAACGCGCCGAGCAGGAAGTGGCCGGAGCCGCACGTCGGGTCGATCACCTTCATCTCGGGCAGGCCGAACTCGTTCAGCGCCGGCTCGAAGGTCCGGTCCAGGATGAACTTCTCGACGAACACCGGGGTCTGCAACAGCGCGTACGTCTTCTTCGCGTGCGTCGACAACTCCTGGTAGAGGTCACCGAGGAAACGGGTGTCCAGGGTCGCGCTGCGCAGCGACACCCGGCCCTCCCCCGTACGGAAGAAGTTGCTCAGCTCCTCCGCAGCCGCGCCGGAGATGTCGAACCGCCACACCGGGTTGTGCTTGTCGAAGATCTGCGCCGTCGGGCGCAGCCTGCCCAGGTAGCGGAACGCCTCCCGCAGCCAGTGCCGGTCGTTGTGCAACGAATGGTCGGCCTCGATCAGGTACGCCTGCCGCCGCTGCATCCCCGTCTCGGCCGGGGCCGCCGGATCGTCCCCGCCGATCCACAGCCCGTCGATCAGCTCGTTGTCCTCGCAGAAGCGGACGAAGACACAACCCAGCACCCAGGCCACCGCCGCCTGGTCGAGCACGTCCTCCAGCCACACCTCGAACGCGCCGGCCAGCCGCTCGGCCTTCTTCGCCTTCTCGTACTCCTGCAGCAGCTCGGCCCGCAGCGACAGCGACTCCGGCTCCGCGAGCCGCATACGCAGATCGTCGACCAGGTGCTTCACCTGCGCCTGCATCGCCTGCTGGAGTCGCCGCCGCGCGTCTTCGTCGAGTTCGTCGAGCACGGCTGCGATCCTACGGGCAGGAGGTGATCACAAATGTTCGTGCGTCGCGCCTACCTGCCGACCCGGCCGCTGACCCCGGCCGATCAGGCTCGATGGCCGTACACCATCCCTGCTGTGGCCAGGCTGGCTGATCAGGGCGTCGATTTCCCTACGCCGGTGACTCTGCTCGCCGGTGACAACGGCACCGGCAAATCCACCCTGGTCGAGGCGATCGCGGTCGCCGCCGGGTTTAACCCTGAGGGCGGCGGCACGTCCTTCCGGTTCACCACCCGCGCCACCGAATCCCCGCTCGGCGAGCACCTGGTGCTGCAACGTGCCCCCGGCCGCAAGCCCCGCACCGGGTTCTTTCTGCGCGCCGAGTCGTACTACAACGTTGCCACCGAGATCGAGCGCCTCGACGCCGACCCCAACTCCCCACCTCTGCTCGGTGCCTACGGCGGAGTCTCCCCACATGAACGCTCGCACGGGGAGTCGTTTCTCGACCTGGTCAATCATCGCTTCGGCCCGCAAGGGCTCTACCTGCTCGACGAACCGGAGGCAGCGCTGTCCGTACACGGCTGCCTGGCCCTGCTGCTGCGCATCGCCGACCTGGTCGACCAGGGTAGTCAGTTCATCATCGCCACCCACTCGCCGATCCTGCTGGCCAGCCCTGGCGCGACGATCCTGCAAATCGACGCCGCCGGCACCATCGCCCCGGTTGACTACGACCAGGCCGAACCGGTCGCCCTCACCCGAGCGTTCCTGGCCGACCCGGGCCGGTTCCTGCACCACCTGCTCGCCGATCGTTGACCAAGCGCAGCAGATGCCGGTAGGAGCCGGGCTCAGCGCCCAGCGCCCGCAGCACTGTGCCAACGTGCGCATAGACGGCGCTCTCAGCCGGATGGCCGTCGAGGTCACCTCGGTCGAGCATTCGCCCGGCGATGTACAGCTGGCTGAGCATGCCGTCACGGCTGTCCAGCTCAGCGAGATACCGGGCGCGCACCAGCCGCGCGACAGGTGGTGCGGCCAGGCTGTGCAGGTACAGGCTGGCCGCGTCGAACCCGGCCGGAGCCAACCCCCAGCCTTCCCAGTCCAGCACCCAGCAGCCCGGACTGGTCAGCTGCGCCCAGTGCAGGTCCGCGTGCGCGGGCACCCACTGATGTACATCGACCGGCAATGCCTCATCCCAGATCTGGATCCGGGACGCGAGCCGCTCATTATCCACCGCGACCCGATCCGTCTCGACCTCAGTCAGGAAGGAGAGGGTGCCGCCAAGACGCATCCACCACATCTCGCTCAGCGCCGGCACCGCAGTCAGCGCCGCAGTCCGGCTGCACGTCGGCTCGTCGACGTGACTCATCAGGTCGGCGCGGAACCGTAGATCGCTCTCCGCGTGCTCCCAACTGCGCCACACCCGGGGCAGCCGCAGCCCGCCCAACTGCTGCGAGGCGGTGGCGTTGCCGTCCCAGAACACCCCGACTTCTCCGTTGACAGGTTCCCCGACCAGCCGCAGCCACCCGTCGTGGCCGTCGTCGTCCACCCGTGCACCGGTCGATCGGTTACGCCATCCGTACCGGAACTCACCCACCAGCTCAACCCGCAGGGCGGCAGCGGCCCGACGCAGCATCGACGCCAGCCGCCGCCGGTGGTCCTCAGCGTCGTCCTCTGGCCAATGGTCCTCATTCGGTAGCCACCGTGTGTGCTTCACACTGTCAGCATCACCCAGCCACCTCGGTCACCGCGAGCCCACCACGGATATCCGGAGAGTCAGTGACCTGCCGGAGACGCGGCCGCCAGGAAGGGTTAGGTCCGATCGGTCAGCGGTAGTACGGCCAGCACCGCTTCGACGGCGCACAGGGGTTGCACGACGGACTACACGACGGTGAACAGGTCGGCTGGCACCGCGCTGGCGCGCACTGCGGCCCGCACGGCTTCGGCCGCTTCCCGAAGGCCGACCTCAGCTCGGCCCGCACCTGCGCCGTACCCTGGCCGGTCAGGATCGAGGCGAGATTCGCCTCACGGACGTTGCCGACCGGCAGCCAGCGCGAGAACACGCACGGCCAGACCGCACCGTCAGCGCCGACCGCCAACACACCCGACGCACAGTTGCCGCACAACTGCTCTACACCCAAGGCGTCGCCGCCTACCCCACGGCCCACCTGCCGGAGCCAGTCCACACCCACCTCTGTCGCACCCAGACCGCGCAACTCGGCAACCGCAGCCCCCACGCGCTGGCCACCGCCCAGGTCGACCACACCTACCCGCAGTGGAATCGACCGGCGCACCGCCTCGCCGATGTTGGCCCGAGTACGAGCGTGCGAGCCGGCCCGACCGGTGACCGCAGCGTGCTGCCCGGCCTGATCGGAGTAGTACGAGCAGGCCAACCGCACCCCCTGCTGGGCGAACAGCTCCCACATGGCCGGCGTGACATACACGAGGTTGGAGAACACCTCCACCTCCAAGCCGGCGGCCAGGGCATGCCTGAGTAGATCCGGAAGATCTGGATGCAGAGTCGGTTCCCCACCGATGAACTGCACCATCTCGACGCCCAGCTCCACCGCCTGGTCGATCACCCGCCGCCAGTCCACTGCAGTCATTGAACCGTGCCCGCCGGACGGACCGCTGGCGGCGTAACAATGCCGGCACTCCAACTGGCACCTACCGGTGATCTCCAGCCACACGAACGACAGATCCGCCATCCCAGGCCCGCCCCTCTCGAAGGAACGTCAACCCGGAGTATCGCAACAACCACCCAAGATGTTCATCAATTTCCACCGAGAGATGCCCCAGTCGAAAGTTCGGCTGCGGGGTCACTCGTCGTGCTCGGTGTCGTTGTCGGCCACGCCGGTCATGTCCGGCCCGAGCATGACGCCCAGCCCTTTCGCGAACGCCCGCAGCCGCTCCTGCAGCGCCTCGCCCCGCAGCGCCAGGAACCCCTCGTGGTCACCGGCCAGCAGCCTGAGGAAGGCCCGCTCGGTGATGCAGTGGCTGTCCAGCAGCCTCGTCACATGGTCCCGGCTGATCGTGCGCTCCAACTGGCCCTCGCGCAACTCCTTGAACACCCCCAGCGGGTTGTCCCCCGGACCGGTCGGCAGGATGATCCGGTTGGCCGCCGTCGAATGGCCGGGCACGATCTGCCGGTACGCCTGCGGCACCCCGCCGGCCAACCGTTTCACCACGTCGAACTCCTGCCCGAGCGCGTCCCGCCGGGTCGGGAACTCGTGTGCCTCCCACGCCACGTACGCCAGGGTCCGGGCGCTGTTGAGGTTGAACGGCTCCGGCATCGGCTGCACCGCACCGACGTCGAGCTTCAGGGTCGGGGTCGCACCAGCCGCGAACGCCTTCATCTCCGCCAGGCCCTCGCGGATCCGGGTCGAGTTGGCACCCGCGAACGACCCCGCCCACGACGTCACCCAGAACCACTTCTCCAGCTCCAACCGCTGGTTGCCGGTCGGCTCCGGCCGACAGTGGAAGAAGTAGGTCAACAACACCAACTGATGCGAGTACGGCAACAGCGCCGCCAGCGGCAGCCCCGCCGCCCGCAGCAGCTCCACCGCCTTGTGCACCGCCTCCTGCCCGGCCGCCAGCACGTCGACCTGGCTGGTCCGGATCCGCTGCGCCACCTGTTCCCAGTGCGGCTTCATGACGTCCGGCTCGCCGGCGATCGCTAGCATCGACCGGAACACCGCCATCCTGGGCAGCTCGCCGAAGCCCGTGCTCGCGACGGACTCGACGATGCTGTCGACCTGTTCGCCCATTGTGGATTTCTGGACCGGGCCGGTCAGCCGGGAGGCGATCTCGTGTGTCTCCAGGCGTACTCCACGGTTGTTGATCCGGGCGAACACCTCGATGGCCGACCCCAGGTCGCTGTCGCGGACCCGCACCAACGGAATCTTGTACGCACGAACCCGCTGCGCCACCCAGTCGGCTTCGTTGACCAGCCGCTCCATCCGGGTGGCGTCGTTGACCCGCGCTTCCAGGTTCCGCAGGAAGCGGAGAAAGTCGACGGTGCTGTTGACGGAGCGCATCGGAAGGTACGAATCAGGAGGAAGGGGCGGCGGGGAGCCGAACGCCCGATGATGCCGGTAGCGTTCGTTGTCCTCCTGCGGCTCCAGATCGCGATAGATCCGCCACTTCCACTCCCGCTGATCGTCGCCGCGCGGCGGTCGGCCCTGCCTACGCAGCACCCCGAACAGCGTGGAGAGCCGTTGATGCCCGTCGAGCACGTACGACACCGGAGTGCCTGCCGGCGGCATCCGCACCGGCACCTCGCCGAGGTGGTCGAGCGAGGGCACCTCGTCGGTGGTCTCCCACACGGTGATGCCGCCGATCGGCCATCCTCGCTCGATGCTGTCGAACAGGTCCAGCATCTGCTCGGGTCGCCACACGAACGGCCGCTGAAACCTGGGCACCCGGATCCGGCCTGCGGCGATCTCCTCCAGCATGTCGACCAGCATCATCGCAATAGGTTCGACCTGGACGTCTCCCCGGCTGCTGGACATACCGCTAGTGTCCTACAGGATCGTGTGGATCATCGTGAGGATCTGCCGCAGTTCGGCGACGACGTCCGGGCCGAGCTCGTCGAAGTCCGCCTCGGTCAGCTTCCGGCCCGCCACGGTGAGCTGCCTGGGCAGCCCGTTACCGGGGTAGGAGTCCTTCTTCAGGTAGCCACGCTGATTCGCCGGCATCGCCCGCAGCTGGCTGATCCTGCGCCGATGCCGGGGGTAGAGCGACTCCCACACCACGAGCGGGACGTAGTTCTCCGCCGCCCGGTAGGCGAGGATGTGCACGTTCTGGATGCCGGCCGCGTGCGCCTGCGCCTTCCTGGGCTCGTTGTCGCTCGGCTGGCCAGGGCCGTCGCGGTCGCCGTCGAACAGGATCGCCACCCTTGGCGACACGATCGCGAACTTCTTTCCCTCATCGGCGGCGAGTTCGGCCATCTGGCCCTTACCGCCGCCGTTGTGCAGCCGAAGCCACATCCGACGCAGCGCCTCGACGATCCGCTTGTCGTCCAGGGCCGCCGCCATGTCCTGCACGAAGCTGCCATCGGCGAGCTGATTCTCCACCACCAGCACCGCCGGCTTGTCCAGGTCAGCGACCAGATGCTCCAGGTCAGCCAGGCCGACACGCACCGTCCGCCGAGCGTCCGGTGGGCTGGGGTACGCGGCCTCCTCCGTCGCCTCCTCTGCCCACTGGCTGAGCACCGGCATCCGGACACCCGCTCGGGCCAGCCGCTCGACAAGGTCGATCATCCTCGCTGCCTGCGACAACGTCGGATGCCAGTCGTGGCGCTTCTCCGCCACCATGCAGAGCAGCGTGATCACCGGCCGGTGGTCCGCGCCGTCCAGAATCGTCTCGTCGATGTCAAGAAGCACGGGCGTTCCGTTCCGACTGGGCAGCCGCGAGGGCTCGGACCTCGTGGTAGTCCTGGGAGAAGTAGCCCGGCGGCCAGCTGTCGTCGAGGTTGCCGAGACTGTCCAGCGGGATGCGACGTGCCGACGAGACGCCGTCGTGCTGCTCCACGACGTAGATGGCAACCGTCTCCGGGCCGTAGTCGTTGTCGACCTCGGCGATCCGGCGACGCAGCCGCAGCAGCAGCGTTTCGCTGTGTGTCTCGATCAGAAACCGGGTCCCGGTCCGCTGCGCGGTCCTCAGGTAGAGGTCGGCCAGGTCAGCGTGGACACGTGGGTGCAGGTGCGCCTCCGGCTCCTCGATGATCTGCAACGGCGGCGCTGTGGTGATCCCCGCCAGTTCGTCCATCGCACACTGCGCCAGGATCGGCAGCACCTGGGCCAGCCCGCTACCGGCGTCGGCGAGGTTGATCCTTGCCCTGGAGCCGTCCCTGACCAGCACCGTCGACCAGAGCGGGCCGGCAGGGACCTCCTCCAGCCGCCACCCCGGCACGATCTCGCGAAAGTGCGCATTGATCTGTGCCAGCAGCCGTCCGTCCGACTTCCGCTGGCTGTCGGCCAGCAGGCCGGCCAGCCCTTCGCCCTTGGTGCCGAGCACGGCAGGCGTGCCGATCGGCATCCGATGCTGACGGGCCACCCGCTCCCGGTACGGCCCCAGGTATCGGATCAGACCTGGGCGCACCTGGCGGAACAGGTCGTCCAGGTCCGGCAGTTGCCCGGCGGCAGGCAGCAGGCCCGCGAAACGCACCTGCCTCGTCCGGGTCGGCCCGCCACTGATGCGGATGTCGTACTCGTCGAGCCCGTCGACCGAAGGCTCAGGAAGCGTCGACAGCTCGACGCCGTCGATGTCCGAGGTATCCGGCATCGGGGCGGTGAATCGGCTCGACACCAACTCAACGGTGCCGACCGGGTCGGCGCTGTCATCTGTGTCGACCCGAAGCGCCGCCACTACCGCGTTCCGTAGTCTGGCTGAATACTCCAGATCCACCCGCAGTGTGAACGGCAGCGGACCGTCGACGGTCACGCCCAACGTCAGCGGTCGCACATCGAGCTGATCGAAGTAGAGCTCACGCAGGTCGTCGACCGCGTCCGGGCCGAGGCGTTCCAGGTCCAGTGGGGACGGTGAGGTGGTGTCGAAGCCGGTGGCGATCACCAGCGGCGCACGGGTCAGGGCACTCTTGCCGGAGTTGTTCTTGCCGAGCACCACGGTGATCGGTGCCAGCTCGATCTCCTGCCGGTTACGGAACCCTCGGTAGTTCTCCAGAAGCAGCCGTCGAATGGGCATGGTGGATAGTCCTACCAGATCTGGCGTTCAGCCATTGCCCCGAAATCCACAGCGACTGACTCGCCGGTGACGTCAACGGCAACTGGTAACCGTCCAACATCGCCGGATCCGGTTTGCGGGCCGGCACCAGCAGCAGCCGCGCCGCCGGCCGGGGTCGGGTCAGATCCGCCAACTCCGCCAACAGCTCCACCTGGCCGTACCGGGCCAGCGGCGCCGCCTCGGTCAACAGCACCGGCGCGTCCGTGGCCAGCGCCACCCGAATCGCCGGCACCACCTCGTGCCGGACCAGATCCACCAAGCTGCGGAAGTTCGCGTCAGTGGCCGAACCGGAGTCCGCCGCCACCAGCGCCTGCCACGGGTAGCCGAGCGCCCGCAGCCGATCCAGCAGGATCCCGGTCACGTCCACCTCGGTCAGCCCGAGCCGGGCCAGCAGCTCCCGCCGGGCGGCGGCCAGCTCCCGCAACGGGGTCAGCACCGCCAGAAACGCCCGCCGGTCGATCGCCCCGGCCAGCTTCGCCGCCACCTCATCGGCCTGCCACAGCGGCGGGGCGTACCCGCCGGTGACCGTGGCACCCCGGGTGCCGCTGAACACCGACGGCAGCGCCGGCGGCGCGTACACCCGCTGCTCGGAATCCCAGTCAAGCCCGGCAATGTTCAAGACCAGCGTGTCGAGCTGCGGCCGGCCCGGCAGCTGCTGCGCGCGTGGGAAACGGGCCCGGACCCGGCCGATGATCTCGTCCTCGCGTAGCCGCTGCCCGGCGATGCTGCCAGCAGCCAACCGCAACGCCCGCTCGGCCGGCATGTCCACCGGGTAGAGCTGGCCCTGCCCGTTGACGTCGGCCCGGCCGTTGCTGCCGGCGGCCGCCAGCTGCAGCAGCCGCAGCTCCGGCACCACCGGCATCGTCGGCGGCGGCGTGACCGCGGCCAGCTCCGCCACCGCCCGCTGCCGGGTCGGCAGCGGATCAAACTCCACCAACTCGGTTGCCCGGCCGCCGAGCGCCACCACGTACGACAACAGGTCGGCTGCCGTCGTCGTCGACGCCGGATCCACCGGCTCCCGGCCCACCAGCACCGTCGACGAGGCCCGGAACCGCTGGATCGCCAGCCGGGCGTCGCCGCCGGTGGACAACTCCGTCTCCACCGCCGCCCGGACCAGGCCGATCGCCTGCGCCGTGCGTTTCGGCTCCGACGTGAACGAGCCGTGCGTGGCGATCAGCGCATCCGCCAGCTCGGCGGCCGACATCACCGCCCCCCGGCTCTCCACCAGGGCGACGATCTCGTCCCGAACCGCCGACACGGCGTCGTCGGCCCGCCAGGCGTCGATCTGCTTACGCAGCAGCACCGAAATCTGCGGCTGGGTCTGGCCGGTCCGGCGCGCCACCTCACCCTGCGTCGGCCAGTGCAACCACGTGTCGTCGCCCGGTGCCGGCTGCTGGCCCAGCAGCACCGCCAACGTCGTCCGGCGCTTGCTCGTGCGGCCCGTCTCCGCCGGAAGCAGCGCGGCGCAGAGCGTCTCCATGCCGCGCGTCGCCGCCCCGGCAGCCGGCCGACCGTCGCCGCCCTTTTCCGCACCGTCGACATCGCCGACGCCGTCGGCCGGGTCGGCCGCCAACAGCGGGCGCAACGACCGGGCGTACGCCAGGATCTCCTTGCGGGTCGCGTCCGGCACACCCTTCGCGGTGACCAACGTGGATGGTTTGGCCTGGAGCAGGTCCCGCACGGTGACCAACCCGAGCCGGCGCACCGCCGAACGGGCCCGCACCGTCAACGGCGACTGCTCCAACACGGTGTCCAGGCTTGCCACCGACACCGCCGCCGGCGACGCCAGCCCGCCGCCGGCCACCGGCACCTTACGGAAGATGTCCCGCCAGGCGTCGAGCATCTCCTCTGCCGTGTCGAACCGGTCGGCGGTCTCCCTGGCCAACGCCCGGCCGAAGAAGTCGACCAGCCGGTCCGCGACCGCCGGCTCGAACACCGCCGGATCCAGGGTCACCTCGTCGCTGACCGCCGCCGGATTGGCCCCACCCCACTCCGGCAGCGACCCCGTCGCCATCTCGAACAACGTCACCGCGGCGGCGAACCGCTCCGCCGCCCGGTCGTAGCGCAGCCGCTTTGGCGGACCCAGGAACGGATCCAGATAGCCGGCGGTGCCAGCGGTCAGCTGGTCCGTCGGGGTCGCGGAGAGCGAAAAGTCGAAAACGCACAGATGCGGCTGCCGGTCCTTGGCATTCAGCGGTCGGGCCGCCAGGTTCGCCGGCTTCAGATCCCGGTGCCAGATCCCCACCTCGTCGAGGTAGACGACGATCTCCAGCAGGTCCCGGCCGTACCGCTCCAGCAGATCCAGCGTCAGCCGGCCGCCCTGCAGCTCCTCGGCGAGGGTCCGCTCCCCCGCGCTCTCCATCAGCAGCGCCGTCCGGCCACCGACCATGATCGGCCCCCGCACCAGCGCGGCCACCCGCCGGTCCCGCAGCTTGCCCAGCGTCTCCGCCTCCACCGCCAGCCGGGCGGCGTGCTGCTCGTCGCGGGCCACCTTCAACACCAGCCGCCGGCCGTCCTTGCCGTCGACCGCCGGCTCGCTGACCAGCAGAGCCAGCGCCGTCGAACCGGCACCCAGGCGGCTCAGCACGGTGTAACCGATGTCGAGCACGTCGCCCTTGCGGGCGACGAGCGGATCGACCACCGGCTCCGGCTCCGGTGCGGTCAGCTCGTCCCACACCCGCTCCAGGCGGGACCGGAACGCGGCGACACTCGCCGACCGGCGCGTCGGATCCCCCCGGGTCGCGTCGTAGACGGCGTCAACCAACGCCGCCGGCATCCCGTCGACCGCCGCCGCCAGGTTCACCCCGCTGTCGCGTACGGCCGTCGCCAGCTCCTCGGCGCTGCCCGCCGGCGGCTGACCGGCGAAAATCCGGTAGCCGACCGCGCCCAGTGCGAAAACGTCCAACTGGTGGCCCGGCGGACGGCCCGGCATCGCCGCCTCCGGCGCCTGGTAACGCCGCACCTCGTCGTCGTGCAGCAACGTCAGACTGCCCGGGTCCGTCGACGAACCACCGGTACGGGTCAACCGGGTGTCCGCCAGCCGGCCACCGGTCTGCCAGTTCGTCACCACCAGCTGCGGACGCGACGACTCCGGATCGCAGACGTACACCGCCCCCGGATGCAGCGCCCGGTGCGCCAGCCGGCGCGAATGCGCGTAGTCGACGATCTCGGCCAGGTCGCCCAGCAGGTGCAGCCGCTGCGCCAACGTCAGCCGGTCACCCCGCTCCACCAGATACTGGTCCAGGCGTACCCACTGCTGCTGATGGTCGAAGATCAGCGCCGGGCCCAGCGGATGATCGACCAGGTCGTGCGCCTGGGCGATCCCCGGGTGATGGATGCCCTGCAGCAGCCGGAACTCCCGCTCGGCCGCCGCCCGGATCGCCGGGATCTCCTCCTCCGGGGCCCGGCTGGTCAGATAGAACCGCACCCGACGCAGCAACGCCGTGTCCACCACATGCCCGGCGATGAAATCCTGCCAGCCGACGCCCTCGGCGAACGGACGCGGATGCAGCAGCAGCTGCCCCACCTTGCGGTCCGCCACCGACGGGCGGATCTTCGCCCCCTTGACCAGGGCGACGATCTCCCGACCCCGGGCCTCGTCGACCAGATGCGCCGGATTACGCGGCGGGGCCGTCAACATCTCCCGCAGACTCGGCAGACCCGACTCGGGCGCATCGTGCAGGCCGTACACGTGCTGGCGGCCGATCGCATCCAGCTGCGACCGCACCGACCGGGCATGCAGGAACACCGCCGCCCCGATGAATGGCGTACGGGCATGTTTGCGCTGCTGGCGGGCGTAGTGGTCGATCAGGCTCGCCAGCCGCTTCGCCTTACGGTTGGCCAGGATCGTCGGATTGTCCCGCGGGATCAGCCGCGACGTCTTCGTCGCCCGGTGCACCCACTGACCGCCGTCGCCGTGCAGCTCACCCTGCCAGTGCTTGAGCTCCACGACGTACAGCCCGCTGGGGGTGAGCACCAGCGCGTCGACCTCGTTGATCGAGCCGTCGGACGCGACGAACTCGATGTTGGCCCAGACGTGGTACGGGTCGACATCCGGCAGGTACGAGGCCAGCTCCCGCAAGCCCTCCCGCTCCCACTCGTACCCACTGGGGTTGATCTGCTCCCACCTCGGCGAGTCCTGGCGCACCGACCGACGGTAGCAACGAGCCGCCCGTACGCCGATCGCCCGTCCGGTGCAACGGGTGAACGCTGGCTAGAGTGCTCGGCGTGGATGACGACCTCAAACGCATCGCGGCCGGCCTCGCCGAGTTGGGCGACGTGACGGCAGTCCTGGCGCTCGCCGAGAAGCGTCTCCGGGCCGGCGACGCGAGCTTCGTCGCGGACCTCGGCATCGCGGTGTGGCGCAGCTGCGGGGACGATACGACAGCACCGCGGCAGTACAGCAGCGTTCTCGACCGGATCATGCGGCTGCTGACTCTGACGCCAGGGGCGATCGACCAGGCCGTCCGGTTGATGTCCGTCGTGCAGGACCGCCGCCAGATCCGGTACGCCGCGTCGCTGCTCGCTTCGGCACATACCGCCGCAGACCTGGCCGTCGTGTTCGACACGGACGGGTCGGAGGAGTTGCGGGCCTGTCTGCTGCAGGAGCTGGTGTTGCGCGGTGCCGAGGTGCATCACCGGTGGGTTGTCTCGCCGCACCGGCGCCAACATCCGCTCGGCTGGCTGCCGTTGTCGTTGACGCCGATCGAAGGGCACCCCAGCCGTGCCAGGTACCACCACGGCGGGGGCAGCCATGACCTACCAGCCATGGCGGCGGAGCTCGCGCACGGGCACTGTCCTGTTCCCCGGTGGCAGGAGACGACCACGTCTGGCGAGGCTGCGGCGCTCAGCGCGGCGGTCGACAACTGGGCCACCGGATCCAACGGCCGTATCGAGGCACAGACGTTCGCGTTCGACGACGACCTCCCGCCGGACGCCGTCGGCGATGCGCTGGTGAGCGTCGACCTGGAGTGCACCCTGGGCCTGACGACAGGGCTCGGCACATGCTCGCCGCCGCAGGCGTGGCGGCAGTTGTTCGCAGCGGCGTCGACCGGCGGCGCGTACAACCGTGGCGAGTTCGGAGCGTACGGAAGGCTGCTGGCGTGGCGGTCGGTCGCGGCGCTGGTCGGCGCTGCGCCCAACGCACCGGCCGGTGATGTCGAAGCGCTGGCGCATCGCTGCTCGTGGTATTCGTTCGCCGGCTCCACCGCGTGGTTCGACCGTATCGCCTGGGATATCGGTCTGGCGGTGGTCTCACCGGACCGGCGGCGGCTGGCGGTACTGGCTGCCAGCGACACCGATTGATCAGCCTGTACAAGGTTGGCCTGTGGGCAGACGAGGGAACCGTCATTGTCGTCAAATCGGCCCCGAGACAGCCATGGAGGTTCCCTCGCATGTCACTACCCGTGCTCCTCGACGGTAGTGAGGCCCGCGATTGGAAGATTAGACTGCCTGCGTTTGGCAGAGTAACTCTCCTGCACTTGGTAGAGTGACGGGATGGTTGAGTATCGACGCCGCACCCTGGACGGCACGCTGGATGAGCTCCAGCCGCATCTTCGTGCCATGTCGATCCACGGGCCGAAGGGCGTCGGGAAGACCGCGACGGCGATGCAACGAACCGCATCGGTCATCGATCTCAGTCTGACCGCCCAACGCGAGATCGTCACGGCCGACCCGTCGATCCTGACCCGCCTACCGGGGCCGGTCCTGGTGGACGAGTGGCAGCGCCTACCCGAGGCGTGGGACCACGTGCGGCGCGCCGTCGATGCCGGCTCCCCGCCCGGTCACTTCATCATCGCCGGAAGCTCGGCACCGCGAGGCGCAGTGGTCCACTCCGGTGCCGGGCGGATCGTGCCAATGCGGATGCGGCCGCTGAGCCTGGCCGAGCGGGGCATCGAAACGCCGACCGTGAGCCTGGCGGCGCTGCTGGCGGGCGACCGCGTCGTCGGCGGTACCACCAAGCTCCGGTTGACGGACTACGTCGAGGAGATCGTGGCGTCGGGCTTTCCTGCCATCCGCGGATTGCCGCCTCGGGTGCGTCGAGCGGAGCTGGACGCGTACCTGGACAACGTCGTGCAGCGGGAGTTCCCCGAGCAGGGTTACCCGGTTCGCCGGCCGGCCGTGCTACGTGCGTGGCTGGCCGCGTACGCGGCCGCGACATCAACCACGACGGCGTACTCGAAGATCCTCGACGAGGCAACCGCCAGGCTGGCGAACAAACCGGCAAAGGAGACCACCCTCGCCTACCGAGACGCCCTGACATCACTGTCGCTACTCGACGCGATACCGCCGTGGATTCCCAGCCGCAACCACCTGGACCGGCTCGGCCGATCGGCCAAACACCACCTCGCCGACCCAGCGTTGGCCGCCCGGCTGCTCGGGCTCGACGGCGCTGCGCTGTTGCGCGCCGAGCAGGGCAGCACGGATTTGTCCGAAGGCACGATCCTCGGCGCGCTCTTCGAGCACCTCGCCGCGCTGAGCATTCACACCTACGCAGAGGCCGCGGAGGCCCGAGTTGGTCACCTGCGCACCCGCAACGGCGATCACGAGGTGGACCTGATCGTCCAACACGCGGACGGCCGAGTGCTGGGTGTCGAAGTCAAGCTGGCCGATCGCGTCGAGGACGCCGACACCAAGCATCTGCGCTGGCTCCGCGACCGCATCGGCAAGGAACTGATCGATGGAGTCGTCGTGTACGCGGGCGAACACGCCTTCCGGCGCCGCGACGACATCGCGGTCGTGCCGCTGGCTCTACTCGGCCCGTGACGGGCGATGCCCACGCGCCCGCACGCCTGAAACTAGCCATCGAGGTGAACTCGCGCGAACTCACCTGGTCACTTGGCCGGTTGTGGCCACACGACCCTCGTCGGGAGCGGCTCAACGTTGGTGCTGCCATCGTCCGGTCCGGACCACGCGGTGGCCGAGCCTCGTGAGATGTTCGGTGAACTCCCGCTGGGCGGCCGGAAACCCGTGCACCAGCATCACCCCCTGCGCGCCGACGGTGCGGACGATCGACGTCAGGCCGCGGCGGTCGGCGTGCGCCGACAGACCGGCCTTCGACACCTGCGCGTTGACCTCGACCCGGGCACCGTTGAGTTCGAAACCGGCCCGGCTGTCCTTCGACAACGCCAGCAACGCCGCTCCCGGCGACTCCTCGTCCTGGTAGCCGACCAACAGCAGGGCTGCGTTCGGGTCGGGCAGCACGGCGCGTGCCCACTGCACCGCCGGCCCGGCGGTGAGCATGCCCGACGTCGTGATGATGACGCCGCGCCGGAATGACGCGATGAGCTCGCCGCGCTGGGTCGCCGGTACCTCCCGCACCTGGTCGCCGTAGATGTACAGCGGGTCCGGACGCATCTCGGTCTGCTGTTCGTAGATCCGGGCGACCTCCTTGGCCAGCCCGTCGAGCAGCACCGGTACGTCCGGCAGGCGCCGGCGCAACGTCAACGCCACCTCCTGTGCCCGGCCCAACGCGAACGCCGGCACCAGCACCCGTCCGCCGGAAGCCACCGTCTCCTGCACCGTCGCCAGGAACTGCTCCACCTCCGCTTCCCGGTTGGTGTTGCGCTGGCAGTGGGTCGACTCGATGACCAGAAGTCCGCACCCCTGCGCCGACTGCGGGACGATCAGGCCGGGCACGGTGGTCTGGGCCTGGTTCGACACGTCACCGGTGACGGTCAGCCTGCTCTCGCCAGCGGTGACCACCACCCCGGCGGCGCCGAGGATGTGCCCGGCGGGAAACAGTTCGATCGTGATCCCGGCGGCGATCTCGGCCGACGCGCCGAAGCCCAACGGACGGAGACGCCGTTGAGCCTGATCGACCTCCGCCTGGCTGTACGGAGCCAGCGGGAGTTCCGGCCCGCCGGGTGGCGTCCGCGCCACCCGGCGGTCGAACACCCGGACCGAGTCCGCCCACATCGTCGGCAGCAACGCCGCCGTGTCCGCGGTGCAGTAGACAGCCAGACCAGGATGGTCGGCGACGAGAGCCGGCACGTAGCCCGCGTGGTCATGATGGGCGTGCGTGACCACGACGGCGTCGAGCCGGCCACCGCGCACCTCGCCGATGAGCGGCGGACCCGACCGGTCGAGCGGCTGGCGGGGCCGCATCCCGGCATCGACCAACAGACGTACGTCGCCGACCTCCACCAGCAGGCAGGAGCCGCCGATCTCGGTGCCGCCGCCGAGCGGCTTCACCGTCAGTTCGCGGTCTCTGGTAGCAGCGCTGAACTGCGGCGACGGCGGCGGCCAGGGCATTTGCAGCGCCCTCATCACCTGGAGAAACGACTCGCGATCGACCTTGCCGGCGTCAAGTGCCGCGACCAGGCGGGCGTCCTGCGGGTGAACCGGCACCCTGGCTTGCGTCGTCTCGCGCGGGTCGACGTCGATCGCGGGCGTCGCATCGACCGGCGCGGCCACCTCTACCAGGACACCGGCGGCATGCGCGACGTCAGCGGTCAGCGCCGCTACCTCCCGGCGTGCCATCGACAGCTGCGCCCGTAGCGACTCGACGACCGTAAGGGCGTCGTCCCGGTCGGTCAACGCGGCGTCGAGCTGTCGCCTGGCCTCGTCACGTTCCCGGGTCGCCCAGTCACGCTGACCACGTGCCCGGTCACGGGCCCCACGTGACTCCTCGATGTCGCGTCGCAGCCTGGCGATCCGCCGTTCGTCAGCGGTCGATGACGGCTTCTCCGACTTCTTCGACCGTGGCTGCGGGAGCAGGACCTTGCGGTCGGCCAACGCAGCGGCCGCCGCACTGGCGACGACCGGATCAGCCCCGGTCAGCTGCCGCAGCAGCGGATCGGCCCCGGCGAGACGGTCCGCGTACTGGTCGGCGAGGGCGGTTCGCAGCTTCGGGTACCGGACGATGAGCAGCAGCAGCTGACCCCGGTTTGCCTCCGCGAAGGCCGCCGGGTCAGCCTGATGGTCCGCGAAGCGGGAACTGGTCACCGCTACCCGGGCAGCTTCACCGATCAGTTCGTCGAGCAGCTGCTGCGACGTACGGCTCATCCGCCGACAGCCCGGGTCGCTGCGGCCATCACCGGTTCCAGGTGCAGCAGACCGTCCGCCGGATCCAGAATGAGCAGGCCGAGAATCCGCAGCACCTCGACCACCCCGGCCGCGTCCTTGTACGGGGTCTGCGCCAGATACTCTTCGGTGAGGCAGCCCCGGTCCACCTCACTGTTCACCGCGTGCTCGGTCAGCGCCCACGCGATCGTCTCCGGGTCGATCCGATCGTCGTAGTGCTCCGCGACCAGCGTCTCCCATGCCTGTCGCAGCACCTCGTCGCTGCGTATCCCGCTGGCCGCGACCAACGCCTCGGCATGCTCGATCGACGAGAACTCTGCCCGTACCCGGTCGAGTGGATCCGTCCGGGTGTGCAGCTCATGGTCTTCAGTCAACGCCTCGGCGACCTTGTTGATCCGCACCGGCCAGCCGCCGGTGACCGCCAACAGTTCGTTGCGGGTAGCGTCGTCCTGGAACGGCAGCGTCGTGTCGGTAAGCCACAACCGGAGGTCGGTGCGGCCGTACCGACGCAGACCGGTGACCCCGCATGACATGTCGGACTGCTCCTGCGCCTCCAGCCATAACGGTGCCTGCGCCACCCCGGAGATCAGGACGATCCCCAACGTGCCCCCGGTCCGCGTGGCGATGATTTCGCGTGCGGTACGCCAGGTCTCCCGCGCGACGTCGACCGTGGCGTCGCTCACATCGACGTACACCACGGCGTGCCCACCCGCCGACTTCAGCGTGGCCTGCTGGCATGCGTGACGCAACGTCATCGGCGTGGCGTCCCGCAGATGGGTACCGAGCCTTCCGGAGTGGTACGCCTTTTCCTTCTCCTCCTGTAGCACCTTTGCGCACCGCTCGACGGTCAGCGCCGCGGAACCGACGATCAGACGGACCTGGCGACGCGGCGCCAACAGGTCGGCGATCTGCGAGGAGGTGAGCGGGCCCCGGGTGACACCGCTGCCGAACTGCGGGCGCATCATGCTCGCGTCGAAACTCTCCGGAAGCGGCATCGAGTCGGCCTGGGCGAGGAACTCGTCCACCTCCTCCTGAGTGCCCAGCAGGTCGTGCAGATTCGGGGTACGCAGCCGGTACCTGCCCTTGATGTAGGACAGCACCCCGAGGTCGACGCACTCGTCGAGCAGAGCACGGAACTCGCCAGCCCGCATGTCCTGCGCCGCGAAGCCCTTCAGCCACCAGTGTTCGCACTCGGCTCGCAGCTGCGCCGCTGTGAGCGCGGAGCCGACACCGTTGTCATGGGTGTGGTAGGCGACGCTGTAGGCGATCACCTTGTACCTCGGATCCAGGTTCAAGGTCCAGTCGAACCGCTTGCGGAACGATGTCCGCAGCGAGGCGTCGGCCCAGACCGCTTCGATGTCGTCGAGCGTCACCGCCTGCGGCAGCACACCCGACGCCGGGGTCCGCTGCAGGTTGCGCAGCAGCTGAGCGCCGAACAGCTGGATCAACGCCGGCTGGTTGTTGGCCAACGCCAGTACCCGGGAGGCGTGGTCGTGGTTCTCAAACCGCAGGCCCAGCGCCTCCAACGGTCGGGTCAGCAGGTCGTAGGCCGGCTGCGGTGCCAGCGGGCCGACGCAGACCGGGTCCCCGAAGTGCGCGAGCGGGTGATTCGCCAGCCGCTCGAACCTGGCCGTCTGATGCAGGCCGGCGAAGACGACCTTCACCGCCCGGCCGGTGCTCTCCATCAGATCCTTGAACCGGGTGACGTGAGCGAACTTGCCGTCGGTGGCGTCCGCGTCCAGAAACGAATCCGATTCGTCGAGCAGAAGCAGCAGCTGTCGACCCGACCGTCCACCGATCCACGCCGAGACACGGTTGGTGAGCTCCTCGGCGATGTCACCGGATGGCAGGTCGCGGGGCACTATCCCCTTGTCCGCCAGTCGTGGCCACAGCGTCGTCCAGACCGCGTCGACCGGGGTCGCCTGACCGACCTTGTAGATCGACTGGTAGATCGCGTACCGCGCTCCACCGTCCTCGAAATCGCGCGCGGCGGCCCTCAGCAGCGCCGACTTGCCCAACTGCCGGCCGCCGTACACGATGCACGGGCCCATCATGTCGACGACCCGGTCCCGTTCGTCGGTACGCCCGTAGAACATCTCCTGTGGAACCAGCCCGGCGACGTCCGGCGTGAACGGCGTGGCCCAGGTGAACGGGAGGGTGATCGCCATCGTGATGTGCCGGCCCGGCTCCGGCTGGGCCACCAGGTATGCGAAGGCCACCTCGTCGACCACCGCGACGGCCGGTAGCTTCCGGCCGCTGCGGAATGCTGTCGCCAGATCCCGTCTCGCCGTGACATCGAGGATGCCGAGATACAGCACGACGACCGCGTGGTCCGGCGGTTCGTTGCGCAGCAGTTCCACCAGTTCCTGCGGGGTCGGCGACCGGCGGACCACGAGCACCCGCAACGTGTCGCCCGACGGGCTCATCGCGGTGCCGAACGCGGGGATCAGCGCGTTCCCCGAGGTAGCCCGGACGCTGGAAAGGTAGATCCATGACCACCGGTCGTAGATCTGGTTGTGCACCGTCGCATCACGGGCCAGGAACCCGAGCTGTTCGAGGACGGACTTGACCGCACCGACCTTGCTGCCGTCCAGGTTCTTTGAGTCGGTGAGCACCGTCCATTGGCCGATCCGGGTCGCCGCGTTACGCGGGCGGTCGAGCTGCGACAGGTCGATGCCTGCGGTACTCAGCGCAACAGCTATCCTGCCCTCGCTCGGATTGCGCCCCGCCTCGATCGCCCGTCGCAACTCCACCAGCGGCGAGGAACGCCGGGATGCCCGATCACCGGTGAGAGCCGCCAGAAAGCCGGAGTAGAACAACCCAAGATGATCCACATCGTCATGCGGCCCAGGCAGGCTTCGACCGTGACGGACAGTTTCGAGATACTCGTGGGCGGTCGTCAGGTCGCCCTCATCGATACGACTCGCGATACGCGTGGCCGCGGCCTCGTCAGGGACCTCGTCCAGCAACCGTCGGACCTCTCCGACCGCCGTTGACACCTCCGCCGCGCGCTCCTCGTCGAGCTTTCGCAGTTCGTCGAGCATCACGTCGAAGTCCTGGCGGGCAGCACGGACACCTGCCGAGTAGGCCCGGACCCGAGCCGACAGGTCGGACCACAGCTCGGCGGTGAGCCGACCGAACCGGCGGTCCGAGTCCAACGTGGCGACCAACCTGGCGATCTCGTCGTCGAGGCGCTCGGTCGACCGCCCGATCGCTGCCTCGCGTCGGGACGTCAACCCTTGCGCGAAGTGCGGGTCGTACGGCCGCAGCATCTCGACGAGAATCTGTGCCCCGACCTGATCGCCACGGGCGGCGCGTGCCTCGAAAGCCTGCTCCCAGCCGTCGGTTCCTCGGTTGAGGTGCGCGAAGGCGGCGGTGACGTCGACAACTGAGACCTGGCGCCTCGGCTGCAGCCGGGCGTCCAGCGGCAGATCAGGAGCCAACGCCAGCATCCCGTTCAACAGCCGCTCCGACGGCTGCTCGGCACCTTTCAGACTGGCCGAGCCGTCGAGCAGCGCCAGTGCCTCGCGCAGCATCGCCACCGAGGCGTCCACCACAGCCTCTCGGCGCACGTCCCCGGAGCCGGATCCGGCCAGCAACTGCTCGATGGCACTTTCCCGGACCATGTTCACCTTGGTCCGCAGCTCTGTGATCGGATCCGCCATCCAGGATCGGGCAGCCGGATCGCTGAGATTCTCCGTCGCGGCAACCCACTCGACCAGGAGGTCGGTGACCTCACCGGTCCAGGCGAGAAGCTTCTCCCTCGCACGCGCCTCGATACGGCGCTTCCGCTTCCCCGCGCCCCGGGTGTCCCGGTCCAGCTGCGCATCGAGTGTCTGTCGTGACCGTAGGACACCGATCCGGTCCCGGACGAACGTGAGGTCGTCCTTGTCGTGTGAGCCTCTCGCGACAACCGAAAGCGGCGCACCGAGATACCCGGATGGCGCCATCCAGGACTGCCACAGCTCGGTGGCAGCCTGGTACCGGATGGTCCGCGACCGAGCAGAGTCCATGTAGTGCAGCGCGGAGCGGGCGAGCTGCTCGTGCGCCGCCTCCACCTCAGCGGCCTCCGCAATCACCCCGGCACGACGAGGGTTAAGATAGACGCCACTGTATATCGCGCCCAACAACGCCTCGGCAAGGGCTTCCACCGCAGGGCCGGCCTTGACGACACTGGTCGTGAGCTCCCGCAGCGGACCGGCCGCTCCTGCGGTCGGCGACAGCAGCCCGGCCCGAACCGAAGCAGCGAACACCAGCATCTGCGCGTCGGGACGGTCCGCCAGCGAGTTCGCGTCCAGAAGCTGGACCGTCTCTGCGAACGCCGCCGCGTTCGGCCCAGCGGAGCTCCGGATCGCCGCAGCGTGGGCGATGAGCCGATGCGCAGCGGCGACCGGCGCGGGCTGACCCTCGGCCACGACCAGCCAGTACACCAACGCATACTGCTGGTCACCCAGCAGGGAGGCGTACTGTCCATCCGCATCGACGTGGTCGACCTCGCCCACCGCTTCCGGACCCGAAGGCCGATCGGTCACTTCCGACACGGGGTGATAAGCCGCAGCGTTACGCGGTCCGGGAATCGACACTGGTGCCGGTGCCCGCAGGTCGAGCGTGGCCAGCACCTCGTCCAGATCGGGAGGTGCCGAGCTGGCGGAAACGAGCCCGGCCGACCACTGGTCCTGCAGCATGTGCCCTTCACCGCGTTCGGCGACAGGTGGCTCCACTGTCTGGGGCTGGTTCTCGGCAGCCGCCGTCGGGGTCACCGGCTCGACGGCGGGAGCCCCCGCAAGCGGATCAGGAACGTCGTCCGTCCCCGACGTACGGGGCCCGTCGCCGGGGACCTTCCCCGAGGCGTCCGAACCGTCCTCGGTCCGGCCAGAGTCCGCCGTCTCCCGGTTGTCGTGGCTGCCTGCACCGGTGACGCCGGCGAACGTGAAGAGACCGGAGGCCGCATAGGTCATCGCCATTGCCAGCTGTGGCAGCGCGGCCTGCGCGACCGACAACTTCTCCATACGCCCTTGCAGATCCTCGGGCCCCACCTCGATTGCGGTTACCAGCGCGTCCAGCCCGGCGAGGATTTTCGAGTCTGTCTCAGCGGTGACCGAGTTCGCGAAGTCCGCAACCTGGGCGGCCTGCTCAGCAGCAAAATCGGGCGCGACAATCTCCGTCAGTCGGCGGATTCTCGTGATCCGAGCACGGCGGGCCTCCGCCTCCGACGCAGCGATCAACTGCTGGCGAACATCGGCGAGTGACTCAGCTGAAGGCAGGTCGACGACCGCCACCGCCTCATCGAGGTAGTTGCGGATGCCGGCGGCCACTTCAGCGATGCGGGCGAGCACCGCGTCGCTCGGCGGAACACCTCGGGCGAATGCGAGATCGACAGCCGCGAGCTCGACCGATCGGACGGATTCCGCCTCCGCCTCGATCCGCTCGCCGCGTTGCACCAGATCGAGCAGCTGATCCGCCGACGGCAGGGAATCCTCCTGCTCCGCCACCGTCGACACCGCGTCAGGATCTACCGCCGCGAGCAGCTCAGTGAGCTGCGTCAACGAAACGGGATTCTCCGGAAGCATCGGGCATCGCCGACGAACGCGAAGCCAGACTTCGGCGGCGACCTGACGATGCCTGTCGCTCCAAAAGTCTGGAGGCTCCGCGATCAGCCAGGCGAGGGCCGCTACCGCTCCCGCGTGACCGCTGCTAACCATCGATGACCAGGCAACGGCGCGCACCAAGGAAGTCCGTCCGATGATCTGGATGTCCCGCGCTACAGCTTGGACCCCATCGACAGCGAGATAGTCAACGCGGGTCAGGTCACCACGGAGCAGCGCGCTGAGTTGCCCCTCTGACAGGGCACTCGTCGCGGCCGTCGCATGCACTGCGGGGGAGAGCGCGTCGTGCAGCGCCTCAGCGACGGTCTGCTCCGGCTCCTTGACCAGCCTGGTCTGCATCGCCTGAGCGATCACCTGCATGGAGGCACCCGTACGCACCTTCAGATTTCGCTGCACCCGAACCAGGCCGTGGGCAGGCAGTCGAAGCAACTGCTCGGCGAGTTCGCGTTGGCTCAGGGAATTAGCAGCTGCCTTCGCGACGTGCGCTCTGGCTATCTGCTTACATTCCGAATCGGTCAGCGACCATCCACCGGTAGCCGCAGCCTCGGCCCCGCCATGACTCTCGGGCCCCCTTCGGCTCCGTCCACTACCCACATCGCTTTGCTGGCTGAAGCTCGTCACCCGGCAAGACTGCCCGATATCGCAGAAGTCTCCATTATGCCACCAGCCAGGTTTCATCGTCCGACCAGCGCGAGAGCCTCGTACGAAGAGACACAATGGTCAGATGATTGGCTCGCTATCGAGACCGATCTTTCGCAGGTGCCCAGATCCTGACAGGCAAAGAATGTGATAGATACTCACGTGTCGTTCCGCCTGCTGGGCCGACATCCCAGCGACAGGTACGCCCGACAACCTCGGGTGGAGACCGCACCTTCCTGGTTCGGCGGCCACCGGAACCGCTTGTTCGGTGGTCAAGCGTGGCTCGTTACGGCGACAGACAGGCGTCGTCGGACAGGCGGCCCACAATGAGGGGTGGCGCGGCGGTTTCCGACTGGACGTAGCCGACCAGGCAGGCACGCCCGACCGGTACGGCGTACAGGATCGTCCCCGCCGGGGCCGGGTCGGTGTACCTGGCTGGCCGTACCGCCGGGTCGTTGAAGCCGGCAGCGATCAGCGCCTGCCGGACCGCCTCCGGTGTGGTGGCCGGGAGCCGACAGTGCTCCAACGGCCCGGGACAATCCGCGCCGAACTCGCGGACGAGGCCGTCCAGCAACGCCTGCCGGCGCGGCTGCGCCGCTACCCGCTCGTCGTCGGTCACCGGCGTACGCCGGCCGAGATCCTCGGCGATGCGATCGCAGTAGTCATCGACGCTGGACGCCACCTGGG
This sequence comes from Solwaraspora sp. WMMA2101, assembly GCF_049179175.1. Taxonomy (NCBI): domain Bacteria; kingdom Bacillati; phylum Actinomycetota; class Actinomycetes; order Micromonosporales; family Micromonosporaceae; genus Solwaraspora; species Solwaraspora sp. WMMA2101. Next base: position 2,700,414 of record NZ_JBMHMA010000006.1, read on the forward strand.
CACACACGAACTGCTCGACAGCCGCAGCAGGCCGCTCATCCGGCTCGCTTGCCGACATGCTGGCCCGCACCAGCGGTACGGCGACCGCAGCCGCGCTGGCGACCACGAACAGCACGGCGATGGGTAGCCCAATCCGGACAGCCCGCATGAGGTCACCGTACCGCCGTCCAGCGACGCTGATGGAGCGATGGGGAGACCTCATGGGCAGACACAGATCGCTCGTTGCCGCCGTACTGCCGAGTTGGTGATCGGCCGGGACACCGCCTGTCAGCGGCGACAGCTCCCGCTCTTCCCCAGCTCGACGGCCGCCGGCAACGATTGCGCTGACGGCGGACCCGACGCTGTCAGCTCCCGTGCTCCTCGAAGGTAGCGGAGCCTGCGTTCGGCAGAGTAAGCGACCTGCGTTGGTAGAGCAGAGGTGGACCTGCACGCTCGACACGCGGACGGCCGGGTGCTGGGTGTCGAAGGCAAGCTGGCCTATCGCGTCGAGGACACCGACACCAAGCATCTGCACTGGCTCCGTGACCGCATCGGCAAGGAACTGATCGATGGAGTTGTCGTGTATGCGGGCGAACGCGCCTTCCGCTGCCGCGACGACATCGCGGTCGTAGCGCTGGCTTTCCTCGGCCCGTGACGGGCGTTGCCCGCACGCCCGAGACTAGCCATCGAGGTGAGGCTGACGCACCTCAAAATCGCGTTTGAGGTGCGTCAGCCTCACCTCGACGCACAGCCGGATGCTCACTCGCCTGGTTGTGGCCACACGATCCTTGTTGGATGCGAGCCGGGCCCGGTGTAGCGCATTCTGCCGAGCGTGCCAGACAAGGTGCAGGAGGTGGCGTCGGCCGGCGCGAGGTACATCGTCGTGTAGAAGAACTGTGTCTCCGTGTCGGCGTGCGTCGAGATGACCAGGACGCTTCCTTCGGGAAACAGCTCCGGCTGCATGGCGTACCCGTCGGTGGAGACCGGTTCACCTTCAGGTCCTAGCTTGTTGAGCGCCTCACTCGTGTAGCCCCGAGCATCGACACCAGGGCAGAAGCGCTCTGGCAGGCCGGTACGCAGCTCGGTTGGTACGCCGGCCTGGCGCAGGTCGGCGGCAAGACCGGCCGGGTCGTTGAGCCGGTCCCAGTCGACCATCAGTCCTACCGAGCCGTCCGGGTTGGCGGTCACCGCGTATGCGGGGGTGGCGCCGCCGGGGCCGTCGAGCCAGATCGTCGACGCCGCGAGGGCCACCGCCACCGCTGCGGCGGCGACCCCGCCGAACGCCAGCCGCCGGTGCCGCACCCGACGACCAGCGGTACGCGGACGGCGTACCGCCGCCAAGCCGGAAGGTTGCGCGGCGTCGGACCGGGGCTGCGCGAGGATTCCGGCCAGCATCGCCGTGGCCTGGGACGATTCGGCGTCCACCCGCCAGTCGGCCACCGGATCCGCGTCGCGCATCAGTCGGTCGGTCTCCATCATCGTCCTCCTTCGTTCGCCAGCGGGGAGAGCGCGGCGTCCGCCGGCCTCCTGGTCGGAGCCGGCTCCAATACCGCCGCAAGCCGCCGCCGGGCCCGGAACAACCGCACCTTGTACGCGGTACGACTGCACCCCATGGCGGTGGCGGCGGCGGTGGCGTCGAGTCCTTCCCAGGCGGCCAACCGCAGCGCCTCCTGGTCTGCTTCGGACAGTTGCGCCAACGCTCGGTGTACCCGTACCTGGTCGATCACGGCATCGGCATGGTCGGCCGTGACCGTCTCGACGACCGCGCCCAGCCGGGTCGTCAGCCTCGCCTGCCGGTCCCGGCCCCGGATCTCGTTGCCGATCAGGTGCCGGGTGGTGGCGTACAGCCAGGGCAGCGGGTCGGTGGTCGGCACGTCCGGCAGGCGTCGCCAGGCGACGAGGAACGCCTCGCTGACGAGGTCCGGCGCGCGTTCCCGGCCGACCCGGCGGGCCGCGTACCGCATCACCGCGCCGTAGTGCCGTCGGAACAGCTCCGCGAATCGTCTCCGATCGTCGTCCATGCCTGGTCTGTTTCCGCCTCCGCCGTCGGGGTTACCGCCCGCGCGGGGGCGTCGTTGACAGCGTTGCAGCCAACTTTGTACGCTAGTACGAAATTCCGGAACAACGATCAGGGGTGACCGGGTGGCATCGGATTCAACGGAGCTGCGGATCGCCGCGCTGGAGCGGCGCGTCGAGCAGTTGGAAACGGCGGCAGGCCGGGGCGGCGGTGGGTCGGGCACCGGTCGAGCAGCCGGAAGCGAAGCGTTGGGGCTGCTCGACCGGCTACGTGAGCAGCGTGCCGAGGCCTCCGGAGAGCCGACGGAGACCGGCTCGATCACCTATGCGGGGGCAGCCGGGTTCGGCCGCCGCGAATACCAGTGGGTCATGGAGCATCGCGTCCAGGATCTCGCCGCCGCCGACTGGGCAGCCGCCGCCGGCACGCTCGAATCCCTCGGCAGCCCGGCACGCCTGGCCCTGCTCGCCGCACTGCTCGGCGCGCCACGCACCCGTACGCAGCTGCAGGAGGTGCTCGGCGAAAGTTCGACCGGACATCTCTACCACCATCTGCGCGTCCTACAGACGGCCGGCCTGCTCGCCCAGCCCCGCCGTGGCGAGTACGAGCTGACCCCGCGAGCAGTCATCCCTCTGCTGACCATCATCGCCGCAACTTCCGACCTCGACACCGGCGGCCAACCGCCGCCAGCGGAGGAGGAGCGGTGAGCCGGCACCAGGGGCTGCTGCCGAGTGGGTCCGCACGCGCCGCGTGGCGGGCGTGGACCCGGGGAGACGTCAGCGAGGTCGAACGGCTGGCGGCGCAGGTGAGCCCTCGGCAACGCGCGCACCTGCTGTTCCTCACCGACTACGTGTGCGGACGCTACGAACAGGCGCTGGCACACCACGCGACGCTGCGACCAGGGCCGCTGGGCTTCAGGCGGTTGGACGGGCTCGTCGCGCAGGCACTGCTGCATCTGGACAGACCAGCCGAAGCGGCGGCGTACCTGCGCCGGCGACGGCCGCGACGACCGACACCGCCGGACCTTCAGCTGCGAGTGGACCACCCGCTGACAAGCAGCCTCGGCCGCACCACGACACTGCCGTTCGCCGACCACGCGTTGGCGCCGTACCTGCCGGCGGTGGCCGCGACCATCGACGGCCACCAGGTGAACGCCGTCATCGACACCGGCGGGCCTTTCATCGTCATGGGCACCCCGCGCGCCGACGCGCTCGGCATCCGGCTCGTCGCCACCGGCCGGCAGCACCACGGCACCACCCGCACCGACAGCTACACCGGCCTCGCCCACGAGCTGACCCTCGGCGACGCCACGCTGACCAACGTGCCCGTCGAGGCGATGCCCACGTTGAAAGGCGGCCAGGATGTAGTGGTCATCGGCACCAACGTCCTGCAACGGTTCCTCACCACCGTCGACTACCCCGGCGAACGGCTGCTCCTGTCGCCCCGTCGCGACCCCGACGGGTCAGCCACGCATCAGGCGTTGCTCGGCAGTTGGCCCGAGGCCGCACGCATTCCGTTCCACCTGTGGAGCGACCATTACATGTTCGCCCGTGGCGGTTTCGGCGACCGCCAGGATCTCAACTACTTCATCGACTCCGGGCTCGCGTACGTCGTCCGGGGCGACGACGGATCGCCGCCCCGGCAGGCCTGCCTGTACGCGACAGCCCGGCGGTACCGCTCCTGGGGAGTCCCCCGTGCCCGCGCCGCCGGCCCGCACTTCGACACCGACGCACCGATCTCACTCGGCCCGCTGCGGCAGCAGCGGCAGTTCGTAGCCACCGCACCGGGTAGACGTGCACCGTGGGCGTCGTTCGGCGGCGTACGGATCGACGGTCTGCTGTCGCACGCCTTCCTGAGCAGGTACGCCTGGACCATCGACTTCGACCGGCACGAGTACGCCTTCCGCCAGCCGGCCCAGCTCTCGTGAGGCAGGGCGGCAAAGCAAGCCCGGCTAGATCTCGGCTAAATCGCCTGCGTCTGGCAACGCCACCATGCGGCGGCGAAAGCGGGCCAGGCAAAGTCGGCACACCCTGGGTAACGGTGGTGGCGGTACCTCGTCTTTGTGGGTCAGTTCTGGCCGGGGCTTGCTACGGGTAGTCCTGCTTCCTTGGCATGGTCGAGCAGCCGCCGGTCGTAGGTTACGAAGGCAGTGAGTGCCGTGCCGGACTCGTTGGTCAGCACCTGGGCGGTGGCCAGGTGGATGGCGTCGAGGCTGCGGAGCGTCGGCTCGGCGAACGCGGCTGCGGTCGCCCGAATCGTGCTGTCGATCTCGAGTCGGAACAGCCGTCCGACGGCAGCCGGCACGCCGATCAACGCTTGCGGAGCTGCTCGGCGCAGCGCTCTGGGCACTTCCACCTCGACGAGAGCGGAGGAGACCAGCGGCACATCGTCGTGCTTGTTGAGCCAGGAGACAAGGTCGGCGCTGCACACCTCCTGCCGAACCAGCTTGACGACGGCAGCTGAATCGAGATAGATCACCAGCGCTCCTCGTCACGCATCGCGACAAGCGAGGCGGCCACGTCCACATCCTCGTCACCGAGCTTCGGGGGAAGCGGCACAGAGCCGCCGCCGGTGGGGGCGACGGCTCGCCCCGCCGCTACCAGCTTCGCCAACACCGACCGGTCGTCGCCTACCGGAACAAGTCGGGCAATCGGGTGTCCGCGGTCGGTGATCTCGACAGTCTCGCCACCACTCACCCGAGCCAACACCTGACTCGTGTTCTGATTCAGCTCTCGGACACCGATACGCTCCATGGACACGAGTGTAGAACTAGATGTTCTACGTTTCCAGCTCCTGGTGATCCGGCGACAGCAGACAGCCGGTCGGCCGTCACCCGCCTCGTTTCCGCCTCGGCCGTCGCGGTTACCGAGCCGGGTGCAGAGCAGGCGTGGTCAGCTCGGGAAGCGACCGCGGCGCCACTGCCAGTGGCGGCCGGCGGACAGGTGGTCGACGACGGCGCGTTGCAGAACGGTACGGCGTGGTAGCGCGTCGAGCGGCGTGCTCAGGGTGCGGAACACGAACCGCAGCACCTCGACGTCGGCGTCCGGCCCGTCCTGCTCCTGGTACGGCTCCAGCTCGAACCGGCGCTGGAACCGGACGATGTTCGAGTCCGCCGGCAGGTACTCCCGCAGTTGCGGGTCGAGCAGCCACGACCCGCAGGCGAACGCCGCGTACCGCCCGTCGGGGAAGTGCCGGGGGAAGAACGCGCGGGCCGCGTCGAGTGACGCGCTGACCGCCTCCGGGGTCAGCGGCCCCGCGTCGGGGATGTGCAGTTCGATGGCGGTGTCGCTGCGGTGGTGCTGCAGCCGGCCCAGCTCGTAGAGGCCGCCGCGCACGTGCAGGGTCAGCCAGGCCTGCATCACCGGCCAGCCCTCGCCACGCATCCGCCGGTCGATGGCGAGGTTGCGGCCCAGGTCCGCGAGGGTCGCCCAGGACACGGCGTCGGCGATGCCGTGGGCGCGGTGGTACGCCCGGACGACGTCGACCAGGGCCAGGTACGCGTACACGTAGAGGTGCCGCCAGGCGGGTCCCCGGTCGCGGGGCAGCTCCGGGCCGGGTGCCAGCCAGCCGTAGCCGCCGAGGTCGGCCCGGACCAGGGCGATCGTCCGGTCGAGCAGCCAGCGCAGCTCCGGAGTCCACAGCGGCGAGTCGGGATCCGGCCAGCCGGCCATGATTTCGGCGGCGTCGTCCGGCCGCACCGCGAGCCGGTCCAGGATCGCGGGCGCGTCGGCCCTGGCCGGCAGCGGAGCCGACGGCCGGTCACCGGCGAGCCGGTGCACCCGCTCGACGTCGGCGACGGGCACCCCGAGCCGGGCGGCGGTCTCGTCCAGGTTCACCCGGACGACGCTACCGCCCAGGCCGCAGTTACCGGCGTGCTGCGGGCGACTCGCCTCCGGCAACGGCGCTGCCCGGTGCGGCGGTCAGGGAATTCGGGCGACCGCACCGTACACCGACACGTCGGCTGCCGCCGGACGTGGCTGGTCCTGCTCGTCGGCGCGCCAGTCGCTCACCACCCCGATCCCGGGTGGTACGAGGTCCAGGCCCTCCACCAGCGCGGCGAACTCGGCGCGTTCCCGGGGCCAGATGTCGGTCTGCCCGGCAGCCAGCATCCGGTCGTAGACCGCTGCGATCGGTGCCGGGAGGAAGTCCTTGGTCGCGTTGCTGACGACCAGGTAGCTGCCCGGCGGCAGCGCGTCGACAAGCTCGGCGACGACCGGCGCGGCCGCCCCTCGACCCGGCAGGAAGTGCAGTACCGCGACGAGCATCAGCCCGACCGGCTTGGACAGGTCCAGGGTGGCGAGCAGGTCGGGATGGTTGAGGATCTTGCCGGGCTCGCGCAGATCGGCCTCGATGTAGGACGTTCTGCCCTGGGTGGTGCTGGTCAGCAGGGCCCTGGCGTGCACCATCACCATCGGATCGTTGTCGACGTACACCACCCGCGACTCCGGCGCGATCGCCTGGGCGATCTCGTGCGTGTTGTCCGCGGTGGGCAGGCCGGTGCCGATGTCGAGGAACTGCCTGATCCCGGCCTCGGCGGCCAGGAACCGGGTCGCCCGGCCGAGGAAGCGGCGGTTTTCTCGCGCCGCGATCGGCGCGCTCGGCCAGGCCGCCGCGATCTGGTCCGCCGAGGCCCGATCGACGGCGAAGTTGTCCTTCCCACCGAGCCAGTAGTTGTATCGGCGGGCCGGATGCGGCACCGAGGTGTCGAGCCGGTCGAACAGCGTTGCGTCGTGGTCGGCCATGAGAACCTCCGGAACCCAGTTGAGTACGCCGGGCCGTCGGCTGTCGCGCCGACGGCCAACGGGCGACCGATCATACTGGACGGTTCGCTGTGTGCTGGCCCGGCGGGCGCACCGTCGTCCAGCGACAGCCGTCATGCCGGCAACGTACCGCACGGCAACTACCGTCGAGCAGGCGAGGTGATGGCCTGTAGTTCGCTGGCGACCTCGGCGATCAGGTCGGTGAGCGAGTCGCGGTTGCCGGGCTCGACCCAGCGGGTGTACGCGACCCGGAACACGGTGACACCCGACTCGGTCGCCAGGGTCGCCGCGGTCTGGTCAAGGCCCTTGGCGCACAGCGCGGCAACGACCGCGGCCGCCAGCGAGCCCATCTTGCGCAGCTCACGTTCCTGCAGCTCGGGACTGCTCTCGATGATGGTCTGGCGCACCCGGACCAGCTCGAGCCGGTCGGCGAAGATCTCCTCCGCCACTTGACGGAACGCGGCGACGACCGCTTCGAAGGGGGCGGCGTCCGCCTCGGTCACCGCCTTGACGAGCAGGTCCTCCAGTTGCTCGCTGCCGCCGAACAGCGCCTCGCGTTTGTCGCCGAAGAGCCGGTAGAAGGTGCGTTTGTCGAGGCCGGCACGGGTGGCGATGTCGGTGACCGTGGTCTGTTCGAAGCCGCGTTCACGGAACAGCTCGAAGGCGGCCGCCTCCAGGCGGCCGCGTGCGTCCGGTTGCCAGCGGGCCATGCCGCGATGGTATCCGATGTCACACTACGACATCTTCTTGATCCAGCCATGTCGCCTAGTGACATCACAAGGTAGGGTGATGTCACAAGGCGACATCGGCACTCACGAAGGAACACCAACATGCGCGTATTCGTCACAGGCGCCTCCGGCCACCTCGGCTCGGCGGTCGTGCCGGCCCTGATCTCCGCCGGACACGACGTCGTCGGCCTGGCCCGCTCCGAAGCATCCGCTACCGCGATCGAGAAACTGGGTGCCGGGACGCGTCGCGCCGACCTGTCCGACCTCGACGTTCTGCGCACCGAAGCGAACGCCGCCGACGGCGTCATCCACCTGGCGTTCCGTCACGACCTACTGCTCACCGGCGACCTGACCGGCGCCGCCGGTGCCGACCTGGCCGCCCTCCACGCACTCGCCGACGGTCTGAGCGGCTCCGGCAAACCGCTGGTCGGCACGGGCGGCACAGCCATGCTCGCGATGGGCGGACTCGTCGGCCGCCCCGGCACTGAACACGACGCTCTCCCGAGCGGCTACCGGGTCGACGCGGAGAACTTCGTGATCGGCCTCGCCTCCCACGACGTGCGCTCCTGCGTCGTCCGGCTCGCTCCGACGGTGCACAGCCCGCTCGACCGCAACGGTTTCGTCACCGTCCTCGTCGCCGCCGCCCGGCAGCACGGGTACGCGGCGTACGTCGGCGAAGGCACCAACCGGTGGCCGGCCGTGCACACGCTCGACGCGGCCGACCTCTACCGGCTCGCCCTCGAAAAGGCCCCGGCCGGCTCCCGCCTGCACGCCGCCGCCGACGAAGGAGTCCCCTTCCGACAGATCGCCGCCGCCATCGCCCGCAACCTCGACGTGCCGGTCCGCAGCATCAGCCCCGAGGAAGCCGACGACTACTTCGGCTTCCTCGGGCCGTTCGCCCAACTGGACAATCCGACGTCGGCCGCGAACACCCGGGAACTCCTGGGCTGGTCCCCCAGCCGCCCCGGCCTGATCGCCGACCTGCACGACGGGCACTACTTCCAGGCGTGACGTCCCCGACGCGACCAACGCTCAGCCGAGGTCCTCGGGATCCGGGGTGAGCCGGTCGCGGGCTGCCGCGTTGAACCTGGTCGTACCGAGGCCGTGCTCGACGGCGAGCTCGGTGAGGTCGCCGAGCAGTTCATCGTCCGGGCCGACCTGGTCCAGGTAGTCCATGGTTTCGCGGGCCAGGTCGGACTCCAGGTTCCAGAGCTGGTCGCTGATCGCGGTGAGCGCGGCGGACCAGGCCGCAACAGACTGACTCGGCGCCAGTTCCCACGACTCGAGTTCGGCGGCGAGAATCCGGTGCCGGTCGGCCAAATCGGACACCCACAGCGGCTGCTCGGTCAGTTGCCCGGGTCGCGCCACCGGGACGGCGGCGGTTCGCAGCGCGAACGCCCGCCGCAGGTCTTCCCCGTCGGTGGTGGTCGGCGTGATGTCGCTGAGATAGCTGCGGGCGGCCGCCCGCTCGGGGTCGGCGTAGGCGCGGTCGAACGCCTCGTCGATCTCGGCGATCCGGGCCGCCAGCACCTCGACAGCGGCGGCGGGCAGGCCCTGCTGCTCGGCCGCCCACCCGGCCCAGGCGGTGACGGCGGCACCGAGCCCGGCCCGCTGGGCAAGGGTCAGTTCGAAGGTACGTGGGACGTGTTCGCCGAGGACGTGTCCGAGCCAGACCGGCCCGATCCGGGTCGGCGCCGAACCGTCCGTCCCGGTGGAACCGGCCAGGACCTGCGCCCAGAACCGCAGGACGTCGCCGTCGACGCCCGGCAGGGGTGCGGTGGCGGCCAGGAACCCGTCGACCGCCGCAGCCCGGTCCGCCCGGGTGTGGCGGGCCGGCTCGACCGGTTCGGGCTGTGGGAGCAGGTCGACCCGCTGCGCCACGATCGGCAGCCAGGCCCGGCTCTCGGCCGGCAGGTCAGAACTGACTCGCCGGAGCACGCCGGCCAACGCCCCGGACGCCCACGCCAGGGTGGTCTCTTCCAGGATCACCGGGCCGGCGGCGGTGGCGGCGGACTTTTCCAGCACCTTCCGCAGCGCGTCGACGCTTCGAGACAGGTGGACCACGCTGACCGTGGGGGTGGGGCAGGTGGCGATCTCGACGAGGATGCCGTGTTCGGCGGCGTCGCCGAGGTAGCCGAAGGTCACCAGCACGGCCTCCTGATCACCGAAGGCGTCCCGGTAGCGCCACGCCCGCCGTGGGTCCACCTTGCCGAGCCGCTCGGCCCATGCCGGAAACGGCACTCCATGCCGGGCCAGGTCGGTCAGCGCCTTCCCCGTGACCAGGCCGGGCATCAGGTGGTTCACGGCGGCGACGAACGCCGCCACGTGCGGTCTCGGCCGCCGGTTCGCGATGGAGAGCGCCCCCATCGCCAGCCCGATCGACCCCGACGGTTGGGTCTGGTCGAACCTGGCCAGCAGCTGCGCGGTGTGGATTTCCACGTCCATGGGGTCGGCCCGGTCGCCGAACTCACGGAACGACTCAGCCTCGGCGGCGACCACGTCGGCGCTGGACTCGGCAAGTTCCATCAGCCCATCGATCGCCTGCCTGACCTGGTCGGCGACCGGCTCGGCCGGCCAGCTGCCGTCACCCGCCAGCACGGTGAACGTGTTGCCGGGTCCGCCGGGCCGGATCTCGTCGAGAGTGGCCGTGTGGCGCCACCTCCGGCCGTGGCCGTGAAAGTAGTGGAACTGGTCGCCGAGTTCGGTGGCGATCGACACCAGCCGTTCCCCGTCCGCCGGGACACCACGCTGGCCAGACCCGGGCGCGACGATCGTGTACTCGTCGGTGCGGAAGGCGTACGACCCCTCACCGGGCAGCTCGAAGGCCTCCTGAAGCATCCGGTGGGCCCGATCCAGCGGGGTGTTCGACGGGATGGCAACCCGCCGCCACACCCGCTGCGCCACCCCGTCGAGCTCGACGGTGAGCACCAGCGACGCCGGGTCGGCCGGTTCGACCGCCAGGAACGACGGTGCCGCGCAGCACCTCTTGTACTTGCGGCCGGAGCCGCACCAGCACCCGGCGTTGCGCTCCGGCGGCCAGGCGACGGTGTCGGCGCCCTGCTCACCGAGCCAGCCCACGAAACCCAGCCGGGTCTGCCGGCTGGTCGGGTCCTGGCCGGTCTGTTCCGCGTACGCCAGCAGGCCGGGCACGTCCAGCGCGACGATCCGGATCGGGCCTCGGCCGTCGGTGGACAGGGCCTGCAGCTGCTGTTGAATCTCGCGGCGGTAGTCCGCGTGGTCCCGGTAGTTGGTGGCGTCCAGCAGGCCGCGCTCCCACGCCTGCTCGTAGGCCGAGGGTGGAAAGTACGCCATCTGTCGGACGGCCGTGATCGGCATGCTCGGGTCCTCGTAGCTGTTCGGAGTGGTCGGGGTCGGACCGGCCGGCTCGGTCAGTGGGTGAGCCAGGCCAGGTCTTCCTGGGCGCGGCGGCGGGCCTCGCGTTCGCGATCGAAGAGCGCGTCGGTCTTGCGCAGCACCAGAGTGTACGGTCGCCCGCTGCGCCGGGTCTGATGGTCGACCGGCAGGTCGGCCTGGTCGATGCGGGAGTGGACGTGGCGGCGGCGCTGCTCGGCCAGCGGCCACTCGAAGGTGCGGCGCGCCGGATCGCCGAGGAACGCCACCAAGGTGGTGCACAGCTCGCAGTCGCATCCCTTGGGCAGTTCCACCGACCAGTCGTCGGCGGCCCGAACTGGCCTGGCGAGCCGCTGCTCGAGCCGCCGGGCGGCGTGCGCGGTGAGGGTGTCGAGGCCGGTCACCTGCTGCCCCGCCTGGTCCGCTGCGGTCGCGCGGGTGGCCCGCAGCGTCGACATCGCGCAGCCAAGCACGTCGTCCTCGTCTTGACAGAGGAACTCGACCGGCCCGTCAGCCAGGTCAGCCGTACCGAGGCTGGCGGCACCAGCCAGGACGACGGCGATCTGCGGCCCCAGGTCCGCGAGGTACCTGCGCCGGTCGCGGGCCGCCGGGTAGCTGAGCAGTCCTCGGGCCCGGCCGTGCAGTTCGGACCAGACGCCGGCCACCAGCAGCCGGCCGACCAGCACACCCCCGGTGTCGGAGGTGGCCCGCAGCGCCGCGCACATCGCGGGCAGCGATGCCAGCCAGTCCGGGGTCTGCTTGTCGAACAGCGACGAACGGGACAGCCAGTTCCGGCCGAACCAGCCGTTGACCCGCTCCCGGGTCCAGGACTCGCCGTAGCGGGTGGCGAGGCGGGCGAGCACCGGGGCGTCGGCCGGCGCCAGCGCCTCCACCCGCAGCGGCGCGAGCAGCATGGCAGCCAGGTCCGGCTCGTCGAGCTCCCAGGCGACCGCCAGTGCCCGCCCGGCAACAAGCTCACCGGCCGCCGGGGTGACCCGCCAGAACGAGGCGAGCGTGGCGGCGCTGCTCCGGGCACCGGCGACGTCCCCGGCCCGCAGCAGACCGGCGAGCCGGTCGAGGGCCCAGCCTGGCGACGCCTGCGCACGGATCGCGAAGGTCCACCGACGTGGCCACACGACGATCGCCGCCCGGCGGTACCACCGGTCCAACGTGTTGCCGTAGTTGCCCATGTACCCTTCGTACTCCGACGATTGGGGCGACAGGTTCGCGGTGGGCGTCGTGGCACACACCTCGTCGTCGGAAACCCGCAGCGACGTCGGCACCACCTCGCCGGACTCGTCCAGCCAGCAGTCGAGGGTCATCGACGAGTCGATGAGCTCTTCGAGCTCGTACTTGCCCGACCCGCTCCCGCCGCTGGGTTCCTCGTCGTTCCGATACCGGCCGTACCGACTCCGGCCCCGACCCCAGCGGCCCCATGATTCCTCGGGGTCGAGGGCGCTCCAGGTCTCCTGCAGCTCCGCCAACGCCAGGGTGACCTCACAACCGGCGGCCTGCGCGGCCGCCCGCACCGCTGCGGCACGTCCGACGTCGTCGCCCTTGAGCCGGTCCCAGCCCAACGCCCGCTGGGTGTACTCGTGGTCCAGCAGGTAGACCAGCCGGGCGGGCCCGTCGGCCGATTCCGCGAAGTGATCGTCCAGGCAGCCGGTCAACTCGGTGACCAGGTCCTGGCCCAGCGAGCCGGCGGCCAGGGTGACCGGGTCACCGGCGAGCAACAGGTTGTAGGTCAACACGATCCGGTGGCCCGTCGTCACCGGCGACACCTGGTGCCGACAGTCGGCGTAGAACGCGACGAAGGTCAGCTCGTCCGGTGACGATTCGTAGCTCCCGGTCCGGCCGGCGTGCTCGATCGACAGCACGCCGCCGGCCGACTCCGACGGCAACGTCACCACCAGGGTGCCGATCATCGCATCGGCCTTCTCCGAATCCTGATGTGGCGCGAAGAACTGGCCGGGCGCGTACACCAGCATCGAGTGCAGCTCGGCGACCAGCTCGCACCCCTGCGGCAGGCCGAGGTCGGCCCGGAGCTGGTCCAGCATCGGGTGGAGCGTCTCGTGCCACCGCTGTTCGTCGATGTCGACGAGGCTCGTCGGGACTTCCCACGTGTCGCGCACCCCGGCGTCCGTCAGCGTCTGCTCACCCTTGCCGAACCTGGCCGGCCGGCCAACTGAGCACAGCTGCTTCGCCTGCTCGGCGGCCGCCGGCAAGGCGATCGGCCCGACACCGCGCACCGCGAGCCTCAGACCATGGGGTGACGCGGTACGACGTGCGCTGAACGCGCCAGCCGGGCCAACGGTGCCCAGTAGCGCGGCCAGTCGGTCAGGCGGGGTCACGGGGGATGCTGGCACGCGCAGACTCTAGGCCAGACAATCCGGTAGGGCCACTCGCACGTCCGTTCAGCGGACAACCGGTGCGACAGTCGACTATGGGCAGGATGATCACGCGCTACTGGGCACCGGACAGGTCGGCGAGGAGGGTGTCGAGGACCAGCTCCTCCTCGACCCGCGTACCGTGCCGGCTCATCGCAGCGGTCAGCTCCGCGTCCCAGCCGGCGTCGACCGGCCGGCCGGTCAGCGTCCCCGACACGGCGCCCACCACGGCCGCGCCCGCCACCGCCGCCCGGTACGCGGCGGCGTCGTAGCGCCACGGCTGCCACGGCACCCGGGAGCGCAACAGGTTGGCGATCCGTACCCCGCCCCAGTCAAAGTCGCCGTGGTAGCGCAACCGCGCGCCACCGGCCGTCAGGCCGGTCAGCAGCCGCAGCGCCGCCGTGCTCGGCTGGCCGTTGACGCAGACCAGCGGCGGACACTCCGGACCGAGCAGATCGGCCGCCGCGGCCAGCACCGTCGGGTTCTCGCAGACGTGGACGGTGCCGGCCGGGAAAGTCGACCGCTCCCGGCCGAGTTGGCGCAGGGTCAGCACTAGCGGCTCACCGGCCGTCGCGGCGGGCGCCGTCAGGGCGGACAGCCGGCTGCCCGGACTCGCCACGACGTTGAGCGTCAGTACGGTCGACGATAGTTCGTCGACAAGGACACCGGCGCTGTCCCACAGCGCCCGCCGCCGCTGCGCCGGGGACGTCGGTTCGTCGTCCCCGGGCCACCAGACGGCCCGCACCGCCGACAGTACGAGGGTGGCCAGTGGACGGTCGGCGTCGAGGGCGTGCGCGTCGCCGGTGGTCTGCGCGGCGAGCCGGGCCAACGGAGCACCGTCGGCAGGCAACGCCGCCAGCACCGCGACCAGGTGTTCGACGAGCCGGGCCGCCGCGTCCGGCGTACCGGACAGTCGGCGGGCCAGCGCGACCGTGGTGCGGTCGCCGCACCAGTCGGCCAGGTGCGGCGCGCGGCGGCCGAGCCGGTCCAACGGCTCCAGCACGGTACGCCATGCGGCGTCGGCGGCGGCGCGGACCTCGGCGGTCACCGGCACCGGCCCGAGGAGGGTCTCGACGGCGGCGGCCAGCCCGTCCGGGTGCAGGCCGCTGCGGCGGACCACCTGGTCGAGGTCGTCGAGGTTGACCGTCAGCGAGGTGCCCCGGGCGGGTGGCCGCCCAAGCAGCCGTTGCACCGCCAGCCGCTCGGCCGGTGTCGGCTGGCTCAGCGAGATCGTGCCGGTCAGCGGCCGGCCGTGGGCCATCCGCTGGCGGACCCGCTGCACGACCCGTTCGGTGTCGGCCCCGCCGAGCTGCCGGCGCAGCCGATCGAGATCCGGCCCAACCACATCGAGATCCGGCCCGACCACATCGCCGTCCGGTGCGGTCACTCGGCGGACCACAGAGCGGGCTGCTCCGAGCCGTCAGGTCCGGTCGGGTCCGGTCGGGTCGGGTCGGGTTCGCCGTCCGGGCGGGTCGGTCGCTGCTGCGGTACCGCCAGCTCGACCCGAGGCATCCGGTGCCGTTCCCGCCCGTCCCACCGCCACGGGGTGACCAGGACGGCGTCGATGCCGTCGTGCCGGGCCAGCTGCGCGATGCCCAGTCCGGGCACCTGCGGATAGCAGCCCCACTCCCGTTCGCTGGTCATCACCACGTCCAGGTCGAAGGTGGCGAGCAGCCCGAGGCACTTGGCCCGGGAGTCGTCGTCGACCCCGGCGAACGCCTCGTCGAGGGCGATCAGCCGCGGCGCGTGCGCATTGCCCGCCGACCCGTAGTACGAGGACGCGGCGGCGAACAGTGGGATGCTGGCGGCCAGCACCCGTTCACCACCGGAGGCCGGGCCGGTGGCCGGCCGCCACTGCCCGTCCTGGTGGCGTTGGATTGCGAACTCGTGCCAGGCCCGGTAGTCCAACGCCCGGGTGAGCTGCTCGTGCCAGGTCGCCGCCTCGTCGCGCAGCCGTTCCCGGCTGATCTGTTCCTGCAGGAACGCGCCGATCGCTCGACGGTCGGCGTCGTTCCAGACGTCGGTGCTCTGCCGCAGCTGCCGGGCGCGCAGCTCGGCCAGGCCGGGCGGGGCGTCGCGGGTGGGCCGCCACAGCAGCCGCAGCCGCATGCCGGTGGAGGTGGGCCGCTCCTCCAGCTCGCCGTTCATCGTCGCAACCTGCTGCTCGGCGCCGGCGACCAGCTCCTGCAACGCTCCGGCGACCTCGTTGACCAGGTGGGTCTCCAGCACCTCCCGCTCGTGGGCGGAGAGCACCCGCTGCCGTTCGTCGATCTCGGTGACCAGGGCGGCGGACAGGTCCGCGACGGAGCGGCCGTGCCCCTGGAACACCACCTCCACGATCATGGTGTCCTCGCGGACGGCGGGCAGCACCTGGTGTCCGTGCCGGGACAGGCTGTCGGTGAGCACCTTCATGTCCAGGCTGACCTGGTGCTGGATCCGTTCCCAGGGGCGGTCACCGTCGTCGACGTCGGCGAGCAGCCGGTCGACGCCGCGCGCCACGGCCACCGCCGGGGTCGTCGCCCACGGCTGTCGGGTGTCCGGTAGTTCCTGCTCGGGGCAGGCCAGGGCGATCAGGCCGGTGTCGGCGAAGGCCCGCAGCACTTCGACGGCGGCGTCCCGGGTGGCGGTGGCCCCGTCGAGTTCCTCGGTCAGCCGGTCCCGTCGCCCGTCGGCGTCGCCCCGGGCACCCCAGGCGTCGCGTTCGCGCTGCCGGGTCTCCCGGCTTTCCCGCTGGCACTCCTGCTCGGCGTCGGCCACCTCGCGGAGCTGGCGTTCCAGGTCGGCGACGGTCGCGCCGGCGGTCGCGTCCAACGTCTCGAACTCCACCCGGGCCAGCCGGGCCGCCTCGGCCGCCTCGGCCGCCTCGATCGCGGCCGGTTCGAGCTTCTCCTGCTTCTCCTCGTAGGTGCGGGACGCCTCAGCGCGGCGGCGCGTCGCATCGCGTACCCCGGTCAGGGTGGGCCACCAGGCGGCCAACGTCACCTGGTAGTCCTGCAGCCCGTCGCGAACCTCCGCCAGCCCGTCGGCGTCGTGTGGCAGACCCACGTCGTCGGCGAACTCGGTCGCCTCGGCCAGCGCCGTCTGCGCCGCCGAGACCGCCGTACGGTGCCTCGCCGCCGCCTCGTCACGTCGGCAGGCGGTGTCCCGGCGCAACTGGTGGGCGCCACGGACCAGGGTGTGCGCCTCGCGTAGTGGCTGGTCGGAGGGGAGACTCTCGGTCTCGTGGCCGACCGCCCGCCGACGTTCGTCCAGTCTGGTGCGTTGCTCGGCGAGGTCGGCCGACACGGCGGCGAGTTCGTCGGACTCGGCGCGCAGCGCAGCGATCCGGGCCCGGCGGGCCGCTTCCCGGGCGCCGTCGCCGATGTGCTCCGCGTCCGGTTTGGTCCACCGCCCGGTGACGACGCCGATGCCGAAGCCGCCGTCGGTGTCGGCCCAGGTCGCCGCACCGGACTCCGCGCCGAGGCCGATCGCGGCGAGGACGGCGGCGACGGTCGGCCCGGTCAGCGCGGCGGCGTGCGGGTCGGCGTCGTCGATGGCCGGACGCAGCAGCGTCCCGAGGTTCGTCGCCACCTCGTCGGTTGGTCGCAGCAGCGCGTCGCCGCTGTCCGGGTCGCGGACCGTGCCGTCCGGGTCGATCCACGCGTCGAGCACCCCGGCGGCTTCCAGCGCCGCCTCGATGCCGGCACGCACCTGCGGCGGCACGCCTTCAACGAAGTCGACGACCCGCCACAGTGGTGCGCCGGGCCGGTCGGGGCGCAGCTGCGGGGACCGGGTGTGCGGTGCCGGTGGCGGCTGGTGCGCCCCGTCGGTCAGCCGACGCAGCTCGGCGTCGATCTCCCCGACCCGGTCGGCGACCCGCCGTTGCTCGGCCTCCACCGCCGCGTCGGCGCGGGCGATCGCCTCGGCGGCTGCCCGGCTGGCGGCGGTCACCTCCCGGGCGGCCGGGTTGTCCCCGTCGAGGGTGCTCACCCAGGAGTCGAGCCGGCCGAGCACCGCCTCCGGGTCGGCGATAGACAGCTCGACCAGCCCGGTCAGGTACTCGCCGGTGCGCCGTACCAGGGTTTCGCCCTGTTCGGCGGCGGCGGTCTCGGCGTCGGTGACCGCCTCGTCGGCCGCCGCCACCTCGGCGTCCAGCCGGTCGACCTCCTCCCGGGCGCGGTCTGCGAGGGTTCGGGCCGACTCGGCGGCCGCGCGGAGCCGATCGAGGGTACGCAGCGCGGCCCGCCGATCCTGGACCAGCTGGCCGGCGGCCCGGCGCGCCTCGTCGAGCCCATGGGCGGAGTCGTCCGGCAGGGCGGCGAGGACCCGGTCACGGTGCCGGTCGGCGATCCGCGCCGCCGCCGCACCGCCGGCCACCCGGGTACGGGCCGCAGCCTCGTCCCGCTGGGCCGACTGAAGCTCCTGCGCCGTCTGCTCGGCGGTTCGCCGGGTCCGGGCCGCCTCCGCCTCGACGTCACGCAGGCGTTTGGCCTGCTGGTCGGCGAACGTCGCCCGCTGATCGGCCGCCTCCCGCAGCCGACGCAGATGCTCGGCGGTACGCGCCTCGGGGCTTTCCGCCAGCGCCCGTCGGCGCGCCTGCAGCTCGGTGGCGCGCGCGTCCAGCTCGGCCAGTCTGACCTCGGCCTGACGTACCGCCCGGTCGGCCTGCTCGTGCGCCCGCTGCGCGTCGCCCAGCTCGCGGCCCAGTTGCTCGTACCGGCTGTGCTGCTGCCGCAGCACCGCGGCCTTGCGTTTCGTCGCGATCCGCGCGTACTGCCGATAGCGGGTGAGGAAGTCGTCGGCGGCCTTCTTCGTCTCGCGCAGCTCGGTCAGCGTCTCCCGCTCGTCGTCGAGACCCCGGAACGCCTCGGCGACCTGGGCGATCAGGTTCTCGTCCAGCGGCGGTAGCGCGTCGCCGAGCGCCCGGGACAGGGTCTTCTCGTCCGGACGCTTGGACAGCTGCGGCTGCCGCAGCTTGATCAGCAGGGACACCAGCGCGTCGTACCGGTCGCCCAGGCCGAACAGTGCCTCGTCGACCGCCCGCCGGTAGTCGACGGCCCGGTCGTAGAGCATCCCCACCGGGCCGATCGCGTCCCGCAGCCGGTCCCGGGTCGCCGCCGTACCGGTGGGGGTGAGCAGCTGCAGATCGGCGCCGACCCGTTGGCTGGTGACGAAGTACCAGTGCCGGGCGATTCCGCGCCCGGCCACCGCCTTCAGTCCGCAGCCGATGGTCAGGTACCGGGCGGTGCCGTCGGCGTCGCGGCGGCCGAACTCCAGCCAGGTGTAGCCGGTCCGCTCCGGGTGCGGGTGCCGTCCACCGAGCAACAGGTTCCACTCCATCCGCTTGTGCGGATCCCCGTCGGGCTCCACTCGGTACGGTGTCAGCTCACCGTCCAGCAGGAACGGTACGGTCAACGCGAGGACCTTCGACTTGCCGGTGCCGTTGTTGCCCCGCAGCAGCAGACTGCCGCCGTGGAAGTGGAACTCCTCCTGGTCGTAGTAGAAGATGTCCACCAGCCCGGCCCGCAGTGGCTGCCACCGTTCCCGGTCCGGCACCGGCAGCTCCCGGTCCAGCATGGACGTCGGTGCGGCGGTGGTGGCTGCGGCGGTCACGGTGACGGTTACCTCCTCAGGGCGGCGGGACGGCTCTGGCGGATCGTCGGCTCCGCCAGGGCGTAACGGGCGATCGCCGGGCGGGCGACGACCAGCGGGTCCTCGGCCGGTTCGACCGTGATCAGTTTCAGGGCACGCAGCGCGTCCAACGCGGTGGCGACCAGTTCGACCTCGGCGCCCGGATCGGTGGCGTGTTTGCGCCAGTACGACCGGTGCGCACGGGCCAGCTCGCGGGTGTGCCGGTGCAGCTCGCTGACCCGCAGGCCGCCTGTGCCCGCCGCGCCGGCACCGGCCGCCGCGATCCGCTCCGCCAGCAGCAGCGTCAGGTGGCTCTGCATCCCCTCGGCCGGCATCCGGACGTCGGTCAGCTCGTCGGCCGGGTCCACCATCGCGACCCCTTCGGCCCGTACCTCGCCAACCAATCCGGTCAGTTGGGTGATCCGGTTCAGGATGGCGTACCGCTGGCTGGTCAGATAGGCCAGCTCGGCCTCGGTCAGCTCGTCGTAGTAGACGACCGGCTGTTCGAGCAGCAGCCGGGTGAGCCGGTGCCGCAGCGCCCGGTTGCGGGCATCCTCGACATCGGGCACCACCTCGACGGTCAGCGCCGCCAGCCGGCCGTCCGGTGCCACCTCACCGATCATCGACGGGCCGCGGCTGCTGGCCAGCAGGCCGGCGATCACCCGCCGGTCAACGTCGTAGAGCACGTCACCACTGGTGCCGAGGTACGCGTCCTCGTGGCCGGCCACCCGGCGCAGCACCCCCCAGTGCAGCAGCAGCCGGACCACCGCCACCATGTCGGCCCGCCGCTCCCGCCGGTCCAGGGCGAACGTGAACCCCGTGGCGGCCAGCGCCGGATCGGCGGCGGCAAGCACCACGTCCTCGGCCAGCCGGCCCAGGGTGATCTGCCCGTCGGCGCGTTCCAGCGCGGCCAGGGCGAGGCAGGTCAACACGTACCGTTGCCGGGAGAACGGGGTCCTGGCCTTCGGATCCCGGGCCGGGTGGGTCTGGTCCTGTGGGTCGGCGGTCAGCTTCATCAGCCGGATCGTCTGGGCGTCGGCGACCAGCCGCCACCCGGTCTCCCGGTCGAACCACTCGCGCAGCTCTACGGCGTACGTGCGGACCAGCCGGAACTCGGCGTCCGGGGTCAGCCCGGCGACCAGCAGCGGGCGGGCGAGCAGCAGCCGGGCGGCCCGCTGCAGCCGGCCCGAGGAGTCGCCCTCGGCCGGGCCGCGCGCCCTCACCCGGCCGCCCCGACCGCCGCGAGGTCGGCTCCGGCAGAGAGCGGGCCGGCAGAGACCAGGTCGGCTCCGGTCGGAGCCAGGTCGGTTATGTCGACCAGATGCTCCGGCCCGGTGAGCACCCCGTCGGCGGTGACGATCCGCACCGGCGGCGCCCCGTCGACGCGGACCAGACGTACCCGTAGCGTGCCGTCGGAGGTGGTGGTGGTCACCTCCGTGGCGTCCGGCCGCCGGGCCGCCAGCGCGTCGCCCAGCAGATGGAGAAAGAGCCGGAACTCGGCGGTGTCCAGTTCACCGAGGCGCGACAGTGGGACGGGCCCGTCAGTGGCCAACGCCGCTCGGGCGCGGGCCGTCTGGGTCGTCTCCCGCTCGGCACGTTCGGCCAACTGCCGCCGCTGCGCGGATCGGTCCAGCACCCGGCTCGGCGAGCCACGCCGCTCGTACGATCCGGTTTTGCGCAGTCGAGGGCTGATCTCCAGCCGGGGTGCCTGGGCCCACGACGTCGATGCCGGCACCGGTCGCTGCTCGACCGCGGCCAGGGTCTCGGTCGTCACGGTCAGGTGCCGCACCGGCGACAGGCCGAACGCGGTGTGCCACAGCCGGTGCGCGGCCTCGTCGTCGGAGGCCTGCGCGAACCACAATGCGAGCGACCGGAAGTCGGCCGACCGGTCCGACCGGCCGGCCCGACGTTCGTTGATCGACGCCACCGCGCCGAGCAGCTGCCGGATCGCGCCGATGGCGGCGGTACGCAGCAGCCGTGCCTGGGACTGCCGGCTGGCGTCGCCGCTGACGAACCAGTCCCGCAGCCCGTCCCAGCGTTGCTGCCAGACCACCCGCGCCTGGTGCAGTGCCCGGTCGTCGGCGTCCTCGCCGGGTGCGGCGTCGACGGCCTCCCGGCGGGCCACTATCTCCAGCAGCGGGCGTACCCCGGTCGCCTCGATCCGGTGGGCCAGGTTGGCGATCTCCGCGCCCCGGTTGGCGAGATCGGCGATGAACCGTTCGAGGTACGCGATCAGCTGTTCCTTGTACGCGAGGAAGGCCGCCACGTCGGCGTCGGCGAAGTCGACGGCCCGCCGCAGCGACGCCATGAACGCCTGCGCGTTGTCGGCCAGCCCGGTGAACCGGTCGACCAGGCTCAGCATCAGCAGGTGGGTCTTCGCCGGGTCGGGCGCGGACCCGGCGGCGGCCTCGGTGGCGATGCCCAGCAGGGCGCGCAGCTGGTCGGCGATGTCGGACAGCGCCACCGACTGCAGGGCGCCGCGTCGGCCGATCGCCTCCTCGTACGTGGCGATGGCCTGCTCGGCGGCGTGGCCGTGCGCGCTCAACTGGTAGAGGTAGCGGGCGCGGTGGAAGTCTTCCACGGTGGTGACCCGTCCGGTGTCCGGGTCGGCCCGCAGGTTGCCCCACTCGGCGAGCTGGGCCAGCGCCGCCGCGACGGCCTCCAGCGACACCCCGGGGCCGATCTCGGCCAGGACGTCCTCCGGCCGCAGATGCACGGTGAACCGACGTTTCGCGCGGATGAAGGCGTCCAGCACGTCCCGGTACAGGGTGACATTCTGCGCCTGCAGGTGCGCGAACGGCTGAGCGGCCGGTGCGGTACCGGTGGACATCCCGCCATCATCGCAGACCCGGATCGGACCACGACGCACACAGCGGGCTCGTGGTTGCCGCGCCGGATGCTGCAGCGCGGGACGCGCTCGCCGGCCCGGTGGTGGAGGTGAACCAGGTGACCAGCCCTTGACGAGGGCTGCCGGAGCATCCTGGCGCTGCCCGATCGCGGCCTTCGGCTACCGAGACACCTGCGGCACCAGGTCAAGCAGCACGAACCGAACTGCCTCACCCCACGGCAGCGGGCCGACGGCTACCTGCTCACCTGCGTGGACCGGCCGATGTCGAAGGTCACCCTGAACATCGCGGGCCTGTGACCGGGCGACCCGACCGACCGGTCTGATGTCGCTGGTCGACTGTGCGGTCAGCTACGACGCCCTCCATGCCGGGCACAGCACGGACGGTCGGACGCAGGCCAACCCGATGGTCGAGTGCCCGACCGTACGGGACCGGCTGCCGGCCGTACCGGCGCAGGCAGCGGCCGAGGTCGACCAGAATCTGAGCCTCCGGCAGATCGCCGAGGCCAACGAACGGTTGTTGACCACAGCCGGCGAGGGCGGCCCGAACTTCGCCCAGAACGCGATCGTGGGGCCGCTGCGGGACAAGCGGCGGGCCGCCCTCGAACGGATCGAGATCGCGATCGGCCGGCACGCGGCGCGGCCGACCGGGCTGACCCGGCTGGCGTCCTGCACCTTGCTCGGGCCGGGCAGCGGCGACAACAGCGGATCCGGTGACAACGGCACTGATGGGGGCGACCAACGGTGGGCCGGCGACGGAGCCGACGGCCCGGACGCTGAACTGTCGGCGCTGCCCGTCCCCGCCGCCCGCCGCGCCGGTCCCCCTCTGGTGACCGGGCTGGTCCAGCCCGGTCACCAGCAAGGCGGAGTCACCGACAGGGCCGGGAGATCACCAGGGGATGCTGCCGTCGTCGTTGACGAACGTGCCGGTCGGGCCGCCGTCGGGCAGGGTGGCCAGCCGGATCGGGGTGGCAGCGGCCTCCTGGACCGGACGCCCGACACCGCCGGTGAAGTCGGTGGCGACCAGCCCCGGACAGGCCGTGTTGATCAGGATGTCGGTGCCGGCGAGTTGCCGCACGTAGTGCACGGTGACCGCGTTGAGGTACGTCTTCGTCGGCGAGTAGGCCGCCATGATCGGGCCGACGTTGATCTCCGGGTCCGACTGCCAGGTCAGTGAGCCGACGCTGCTGGAGATGTTGACGATGCGCGGCGACGGCGACCGGCGCAGCAGCGGCAGCATCGCGTTGGTCACGCGGATCACGCCGTACACGTTGGTGTCGACGACCTGGCGGACCGCGTCGAGGTCGAGCGTGGTCGGGTCCTGCTCCCACCCCGGCCCGGTCTCGCCGGCGATGCCGGCGTTGTTGACCAGGACGTCAAGTCCTCCAGCGGTGCGTTCGATCAGCTGCGCGGCCTCGGTGACGCTGCGGTCGTCGGTGACGTCCAGCGGTACGGCGAACGCGTCGACGCCGGCGGCGTACAGCGTCTTGACGGCCGCTTCGCCGCAGGCGGCGTCGCGCGCTCCCACCGCCACCCGGTAGCCCTTCGCGCCGAGCCCGGCGGCGATCTCGTAGCCGAGTCCCTTGTTCGCGCCGGTGACCAGCGCGGTCTTCGTTCCGGTCGTGGCCTTCGTTCCGGTCGTGGCCTTCGTTTCGGTCATGACGCCGATGGTGGCGCGGCGGTAGCCGCCGTCGTTACACCAGTTGAGTTCCGCTGTCATACCCGGCGGGTATCACCGACGTATCGTTGTCGGCGTGGAGACGCTGGAGACCCGTGAGCTGCGGTACTTCGTCACGGTCGCCGAGGAGCTGCACTTCAGCCGGGCGGCCGAACGGCTCGGCATCGCCCAGCCGCCGCTGTCCCGGGCGATCGCCCGGCTCGAACGCCGCCTCGGCGTCACCCTGCTCGACCGCGACCGCCGAAGAGTGGCACTCACCGACGCAGGTCAGGTGCTGCTCGACGAGGCCCGCGTCATCCTGGCCGCCACCGCGGCGGCGGCCCGGCGTACCCGCCGCGCCGCCGCCGGCGCGAACCGGCTGACCCTGGTCACCAAGGCCGGCGCGGGCCACGAACTGCTGCAGAAGCTGCTCGACGCGCACGCCGTCGAGCCGGACGCGGCCGAGATCGACGTGCTGCTGTGCGGCATGGGCGACCAGGCGCGGATGCTGCGCGACGGCCGCGCCGACGCCGCCCTGATGCAGCGGCCGTTCGACTCGCTCACCGGCTTCGACACTGAGGATCTGCTGACCGAGCAGCAGGTCGCGATCCTCCCGGCCGGGCATCCGCTCGCCACCCGTACGTCGTTGACCATGGCCGGCATCGGCGACGTGCCGGGGCTGCCGGTCGCCCGCTGGCCGCGCCCGGACGGTACGTACGAACCCGGACCCGGGCCGGAGATCCACGACCAGTCGCAGCTGGCCCAGCTGATCGCCCTCGGGCACACCATGGCCGTGCTGTGCGCCTCGTCCCGGTCGTGGCTGTGGAGCGCGCACACGGCAGTGCCGCTGACCGACGCGCCGCACGTCACCACCGTGCTCGCCTGGCTGCCGGACAACCGCTCCCGTGCCGTCGCCGGGCTCGTCCGGACCGCCACCCAGCTGTGATCAGCCGTAGCTGAGCAGGACCGTGCCGAGCGCGGCGGCGTTCCACAGCGCGTGGGCCACCATGGGCGCGGTCAGCCGGCGGGTGGCCAGGAACAGCCCGGTGTAGACCAGACCGGCGACGGTGATGGACAGCCCGTCCAGCGCGCTGGCCGGCAGGTGCAGCACGCCGAACAGGACCACCGAGACGACCGCCGCCACCCACAGCGCCACCCGGGGGCGGGCGGACCGCTGCGGGATCGCCCCGAGCAGGAACCCGCGGAAGTACAGCTCCTCGGCGATGCCGCCGCCGACGATCCCCAGGAAGATGGTGGCGGCCAACGCGGCCGGCCCGGCGGCGGACATGCGCAGGATCTCCTGGACCTCCGGGTTGGCTTCGCCGCCGGCCGCCGGCATCAGCACCCCGAACTCCAGTAGCAGGCGGGGTGGAACGGTGGCCACCGCGATCAGCATGTCCCGCCGCCAGTGCCGCGAGGTCAGGCCGAGACTTCGGCGGGGCAGCCCGTGGCGGCGTAACCACCAGGCGATGAGGGCGGCGGCCGACACCAGTTCGGCGACGGCGACCGCGACCAGCACCGCCGGCACCCCGTCCGCCGCGAGCACACCCATGGCCAGCGGTGGTCCGACGAAGCAGATGATCGCGCCGACGAGGAACACCCCGGCGGTACGGACGGGAACGGGGATGGTCACGGGCTGGTCCAGCCTTCCGGTCTGCGGCTCGGGTCGTTTCGACACACCGGCGGCGGGTGTGCCACCGGTGTGCATATCGAATTTCGATATACTAGACGGGCACCATATCGAATGTCGATAGGGAGGTCGGCCGTGCGGCACGACATCGAACAGGGGACCCGTCCCCGAACCGGTCCAGCGGGGCAGCGGGCCTTCGAGGCGGTCACGGCAGGGGCCGTGGCGCTCGGCACCCTGCTGGCCGTCGGCTCGGCGATCGGCGTACTGGTCGCCGACAACCTGGTCGTACCCGTGACGGTGGACCCGACCACGGATCTCGGGCCGCTGGCCACCGCCGGCCGCTTCGCGCTCGCGCCCCAGGGCGCCGCCGTCCTGACCGTGACCGAGCCGACCGCTGCCGACCGACTCTGGATCTTCGGGCCGGCTTTGCTGCTCGCGGCGGTCATCGCGACGTCCGGCGGACTGCTGTGGCGGGTGGTGCGGTCGCTGCGGAGCGCCGACCCGTTCCACCCGCGCAACGCCCGTCGGGTGGGCGCGGCGGCCGCCGTGCTCCTGCTCGGCGGATCACTGGCCGCCGCGCTGCAGGCCGCCGGTCACCTCGCACTCGTCAGCGCCGCCCGGCACGCCTGGCAGCCGGACCAGGCCTTCACACTGCAGGCCGTCATCGACCCACCGGCGGCCGTCCTGCTGTTCGGGCTCGGCCTCGGCGCGGCGGCCGAGTTCCTGCGCCGGGGCGCGGCGATGCGCGCCGACCTCGACGGACTGGTCTGATGGCCCCGACCGACAGCGAGCAGCCCGCCGGACACCGGGTGGTCTGCCACCTCGACCGGCTGCTCGCCGACCGCCGGATGACCCTCGCCGAAC
The DNA here is from genome assembly GCF_049179175.1 of Solwaraspora sp. WMMA2101. Lineage (NCBI taxonomy): Bacteria > Bacillati > Actinomycetota > Actinomycetes > Micromonosporales > Micromonosporaceae > Solwaraspora > Solwaraspora sp. WMMA2101. The sequence continues at coordinate 2,726,239 of NZ_JBMHMA010000006.1, forward strand.
TCGCCGAACGGGCCGGAGTCACCGTCGTGAACCTGTCGGTGTTGAAGAACGACCGGGCCAGAGCGGTCCGGTTCTCCACCCTCACTGCCATCTGCGACGTGCTCCGCTGCCAGCCAGGTGACCTGTTCAGCGTGGCCCCCGCCGGGCCGACGGAAGCGCCCGACCCACCCGCTCACCCCTAGGTCCCCTCGACAAGGTCAGGTCCGACACCCACCTGACCCGTTCGGCGTTCATGTTTACACAAAATTGTGATACATTTCGGTCATGACGACTCCCGGTGAGCACTCGGTCGGCCTTCGGGAGCTGCGCCACAACACCAGCGAGGTGCTGGCGCGGGTGCGACACGGCGAAACGATCGATGTGACAGAGTACGGAAAACTGGTGGCGCGGATCGTGCCAGTTGGCGAGCGCGAGCCGACGCCGGTGCTGGACCGCTTGGTCGAGGCAGGCCGGGCACGTCTGGCGGTACGGCCGGGATTCCGCCCCCGGATGCGGGCCGGGGACGGCACCGACCGACTCGCGGACACCCTCGGGGCGCTACGCGACGAGGAACCTTGGTGAGTCTCTACTACATCGACACATCCGCCGCGCTCAAGCTGCTGGCAGAGGAGAGCCACTCTCGCGCGTTTGCCGCTTTCTACGACGACAACCCGGGCGCGGCGTGGGTCAGTTCGACGTTGCTGCGGATCGAGGTGATCCGCGCCGTCGGCCGGGTCATGCCGGCAGCCCTGCCGGATGCGAGGGCACTCCTACTGGCCTTCGACTACGTGAACATCGACGACGAGGTCGTGGACGCGGCGATGGACGAACCAGACCGGATGCTGCGGTCACTGGACGCGATTCACCTGGCCACCGCGCGCGTGCTCGGGACGGACCTGGACGGCCTTGCCACCTATGACGACCGACTGGCGGCTGCGGCGAAGGACGCGGGAATCCCGGTCGTCGACCCGCGAGACTGACCAATCACGATCACCTGTCCCGGTCGCCGCGTAGGTACCGGGTCACCATGTCGACCAGTTCGTTCTCCAGCGTCTCGACCGGGATGCCCCGTGGATCGGCCATCAGCTTGTGCGTGTTCACCTCCACGGTGAAGAGGATCAGCTCGGCCGCGGTGCCGACGTCGCGGACGTCGACGTCCGGATGCCGGGTGAGCAGGTCCCGCAGCTGACCGACCCGGATCTCGCCGTGCCGGTTGACCGTGTCGAGCAGTTCCGGCGAGAACGGCGCCTCCTCGATCATTATGCGGAGCAGCTGCGGGTCGTCGCGGTGGTTGTCGATGGCGTCACGGACGATCGCCCGGACCATCGCCTTGAGGCTGCCGGCGGACATGTCGAGCTGATCGGCCTGCTGCCAGGCGCCCCGATCGATGTGACGGACCAGCAGCTCGGCGAGGATGGCGTCCTTGTTCGGGAAGTACTGGTACAGCGAGCCGATGGAGATGCGGGCGCGCTCGGCGATGCGGTTGGTGGTCCCGGCGGCGTAGCCGTACTCGGTGAAAACGTGAGCAGCGGCGGTGAGGACGCGCTCCCGGGTCAGCTCGGCCCGCACCTGACGGGGCCTGCGACGTGGCGCAAGACGATCGTCGCCCGACGGCATCCGGGCCCTCCTCGACGGCAGCAAAAGCGAGTAGCCAAAAAGCTGAGCTATTACTCAGAATATAACGGTGATCTGCGAAAACAAGGGCGACCTTCGGCCTGGTGGTGGATCGTGATTCCCAGGGTGCAACTGCCCGGGTCACGGACGATGATCACGCTGGAGGTGCGCCGCCGCGAGTTCCCCACCCCGGGCTTCGCGAGCGTCACCCTGGGTGGCCCCGCCATCAGGGACCTCGTCGTCGCCGGCAACGACCAGGCAGTCCGGCTGTTCTTCCCCCGCGACGGACAGACCCGGCTACGGATGCCCACCGTCTCGAACGACGCCTGGATCGCCCAGCTGCTGATGTGGCCGAAGTCGACCCGGCCATGGGTCCGCAACCTGACGGTCCGGCGGGCCCGAACCGGCGACGACGAGATCGACATCGAGTTCGCACTGCACGGCGACTCACCCATGTCGTCCTGGGCACGCACCGCCGAGCCGGGCACCCCCGCCGGGATCTTCGACATCGGCACCATGTACCGGCTGCCGGAGCAGGTGGACCGGCAACTGCTGGTCGGCGACGAGAGCGCACTGCCCGCCGTACTGTCGATTCTCGACGGCACGCCGCCGACGCTGGCCACGGAGGTCTACCTGGAGGTCCCGACCGGGGCTGACATCCGGCCGGTCGAGACACCCGCCGGCGTACGCGTCCACTGGTTCAGTCGCGACGGCGCGGATCTACGACCCGGCGCTCTGCTGGTGGCTGCGCTACGCGAGGCGGCCCTGCCGACGGCCCGCTTCTACACCTGGGTCGCGGGCGAGTCCTGGTTGGCCACCACGGTCCGGCGACACCTGGTCAACGACAGAGGAGTCGCCAAGCGGGACATCTCGTTCTTCGGCTACTGGCGTCTCGGCCGGGCCGCACCCGGCTGAATTCGCCGCAGAGAGGAATCCCTTGTGCGACAGGTAGACCAGGTAGACCAGGTAGACCAGGTAGACCAGGTAGACCAGGTAGCCACCCCGCGCCGACTCACGACGGCGGAGCAGCTAGCGGCCATCATCGGCCGGCCAGCACCGATGGTCATGCTCAAGCAGATCAGCGCCCTCGACGAGGGCTGCCGCCGCATCCTGAACCGAAGTCCGATCGCCGCCTTCGGCTACCGGGACACCGACGGCCCAGCACGACGACCTTCATCGGCGGTACGCCCGGATTCACCCACGTCCACTCCCCCCACCCGGATCTCGTTCGCCGTAGCGGAGCCGGGCGACCCGTACGGCCCGGTCTCGTCAGCCGGACCGAGCAGGACGTCATCTTCGCCGACGAGCTGCGCCGACTGGAACGCGACCACCCCGACCGGCTGTCGGTCACCCGCGTCCTGACCAGCCGGGACCGGCGACTCGACGCCGACGGCGTACGCCGGTGGATCGTCGACCTGGCAGTGGACCCGGACACCCGCCGTCGACCATTGACTCCGCTTGTCACTGTCGAGCGGAACGGTTCGGCTCCCGTGTCCCACGTCGAGGAGTGAGTCATGCGCGGTTCGGCGGCGGCAGCCGGGATGGTCGTCGGGTTCGGTGTCGGCGTCGTCACCGGTCCGTTCCTCGGCGACGCCGCGCTCTGGGCCGGGGCGGTGATCGCCGCGCTCGGTGTCGCACTCTGCCTGGCGGGCACGACCGACGGCCCCTCGCTGACCGGTACGGGCCTGTCCCCCCTCGGCGATGGCGGGCAGCAGTCGTCTCTCGGCGGCCTCGGCACCCGGGTGGAACAGATCCTGCGACTCGCCGAGGAGCAGGCCGACGATCATCGGCGCGAGGCGAAGCGCGAATCCGAGGCGATCCTGTCCGCCGCCCGGCAGGAGGCTGCCGCGATCCTGCACCGGGCGCACGAGGAGGCGACCGGGATCACCGGTCAGCGGGAAGAATCCGGTCATGGCGAGTCGTAGAGCGATCATTTTCCACGGGACCGGTGGGAATCCGGACGTCTGCTGGTACCGCTGGCTGGCGGGGCGGCTGACCGCCCGGGGGTACGCCGTCGAGGTGCCGCACCACCCGGGCATCAACGTCGAGCCGATCGCGACCTTTCTGCCGAAGATGCTGCAGGAGCACGACTTCGACGAACAGACCGTCCTCGTCGGTCACTCCGGCGGTGCGGCCCTGCTGCTCGCGATCCTGCAGCATCTCGACGTCACCGTCGCCCAGGCGATCCTGGTAGCCGGCTACTGCACCCCGCCCAACACCGAGAACGAACCGGTCCTGCAGCAGGAGTACGACTGGGCCGCGATCCGGGCCCATGTCCGGGACATCTGTTTCATCAACTCCCGCACCGACCCGTACGGGTGCGACGAACATCAGGGGCGGGCGATGTTCGAACGGCTCGGCGGCACGCAGATCGTGCGCGACGACGGCCACTTCGGCGACTACGACCAGCCGTACGAGCACTTCGAACTGCTCGACCGGCTCATCGCCTGACCCGACCGAACCCGCCCGCCGGGGCCGCACCGGCGGTCACCGTGGCGACCTCGGTCGCTCCGCCGAGATCACCGGAGTCCGCCAGGCTGCCGACGCCGGTCCCGGTCGCGGTGCCGCCGGTGAAGATGCGGTACGCTGAGCCGCTGGTGACCTCCGCCGCCGAGTAGACGACGTTCTGCAGCGTCTTGCGCGCGACGAAGCTCGCCAGCACCGCGCCGTCGGCGTCGACGACGTGCACCGTGCTGCCCGGCTCGATCTGGCTGTCCAGGGTCACCGAGAGCCAGCCCTGCGGGGAGTCCTGATCCGGGGCGACGGCCATCCCTGCGCTGCCGGTGGCCAGCAGTACGCCGCCGCTGACCTGGAACGTGCCGTTGACGTCGAGGGCACCGTTCATGCTCTGGGTCGGGCCGTCGACGACGACGGTGCCGCCGCTGATCGTCGCCGTACCGTTGGAGTCGAAGCCGTCCCCGTCGGCGTCGATGGCCAGGGTGCCACCGCTGACCGTCACTGAGTAGTCGCCCACCGCCTCGCCGCCACCGCCCGGGCCGCCGCCCGTGCCGGGGCCACCACCGGTGCTGGGGTCGCCGCCGGCACTGGGGCCACCACCGGTGCCGGGGTCGCCGCCGGACGTGTCGTCGCCGCCGGCCGCGTTCACCCCGTCGTCGCTGGCGACGATGCTCGTCGTCCCACCTGCCACCGTGATCTCGACCGCTTCGATCCCTTCGACCGAGGCGGTGACGTCCACTGTGCCGTCGTCGATGCGCAGTGCCGCGTCGGCGTGCACCGCGTCGTCACCGCTGGCCAGTGTCAACGATGCCCCACCGAGATGGACCGACCCGTTGCTGTGCACCGCGTCGTCGGCGGAGTCGACCGTGACGTCGCCGCCTTCGAGCACGGTGACGACGGCAGACTTGAGCCCTTTGGTCGAGGTGTCGTCGGTCGGGGCGACCCCGCTGCCGCCGCCGGTGGTGACGGCCAGGGTGCCGCCGTCGACCAGCAGGTCGGTGGCCGCGTCGACGCGGTCACCGCCGGCGGTCACGGTGACCGCGCCACCGGTCTGCAGGACGTATCCGGCGTCGGCGGACTCGTCGTTGTCGGCCTTGAGCCCGTCGCCGCCAGCATCGACGGTGACCGTGCCACCGTCGACCACCAGGTAGTCCTTGCCCCGGATTCCGTCGTCGACAGCGTCCACGACGATCGTGCCGGACGCGATGACCAGGCCGTCCTTGCTGGCGATCCCGTCGTTGCCGTTGCCGTGCACGGTCAGCGTGCCGCCGCCGGCGAGAGTGAGGTCACCGGCGCTGAACAGGGCGGCGTTGACGTCGGCGTCCTCGGCGTACGTGTCGGTGTCGCTCAGCGTGTTCGTACTGCCGTCGGCCGCGACCACCACGACGGCGTCGGCGTCGGTCGCCGCGATCGCCGCCCCCGACGTACTGGTGATCGACACCCCGTCGAGGATCAGCTGTACGGTCGCCTCCGGCGCGGCGATCAGCACCTGGCCGTCGGTCAGCTCACCGGTCAGCCGGTAGCTGCCCGCGGCGCTGATCGTCACCGTCGACTCGTCGACCGAGGCGCCGTCACCGTCGACAGTGGCCGAGGTGCCGGTCAGCGTCACGTCGACCACTGCGGCCTCGTCCCAGGTGGTGTCGGTGTCGTCGGTGTGGTCGGCCGTGTTGTCGGCGAGCACGTCGGCGACGGTCGAGGTCACGTCGACCGGGTCGCCGGTGGTGGCGGTGGCGACCGCCGCGACGTCGCCGCTGGCGCCGGGGTCGGCCGTGGCGTCGTCGGAACAGCCGGTCAGCACGGTCGCGGCGAACAGCGCGGCGGCGGCGCAGGCAGCCCGTACGGTGGCACGCCGGTAGCGGACGTTCATCGGAACTCCCTCGGGTCGGGGCCGTCGGTGAGCAGCCGACGCAGCGTCGGCCGCCACCGGTTGGCGGGCAGGTCGGGCCGCAGCGCGGCGAGCCCGGTGGCGTACTTGGAGATGGCGCGGGGCCGGTGTCCGGCGGACCAGAGCAGCCGGTCGACGGCGCAGGCGGCACGGGGTGACTTGGTCTCGACGACGGCCCGGTGCGGCAGACGCAGCTCGCGCCACAGCGCCGGACCCGCGCCGGCCGGCAACGACCAGGTCAGCCCGGTGTCGACCGTCATCCGGCTACCGACCAGCGGCAGGAAGAGGGTGATCCGCTGGTAGGTGGTGGTCAGCACCGGGTCGAACCGCAGGCCGGCACTGTGGAATCCGGCGGCGGCGAGCTGGGCGTCGACCCAGGCGCGGACCGCGCCGTCGGACAGCGTCGGCGTCGCGGCCAGGCCAGTCGACGGGTACGGGATCCGCTGCTTGACGGTGACGCCCCGCCGTCCTCGGGTCTTGACCTCGACGACGTGCAGGTCGGTGTCGAGGTAGCTGCGTACCCGCACCTTGTACCGGTGGCGTCGGGTCCGGGCGGCGGCGTGGAAGCTGGCCAGGTCCGGGGTGTCGAAGTAGACCGACCGGTAGCGGAACGTCCGGCAGCCGTCGATCTGCAGCACCCGGGCGGTGCCGCTGTCCGCCAGGTCACGCAGCACGTCCGGCAGGTCGGTCACCGGCAGCAGATACTTGGCGTCGACCCGGGTCAGCAGCTCGGCCCGGGTGACCAGGTCGTCGAGACCGATCGGCGGCAGCCGGTCGATCACCGACCGGACGGCGTGCCCGGTGTCGTCGGGGCGCAGGTCGAGGAGGGTCACACCGTCACCCGTTCCCGTTGCACCACATGCCGGACCTCGACCAGCGTGGTGTCGTTGACCAGGTCGACGTGCTTGACGCTCAGGTGGGTGACCGGCCCGCCGAGCAGCTCCGTGAGCTGTCGGCGCAGCGCGGCCTCGTCGGTCTGCACCGTGTCCAGGTGCACGGTCTGCTGGCGGTGCCGGTGGAACAGCCGTGGGTGGTCGCCGATCACCAGGGCGGCGATGATCAGGGCCATCAGACCGACCACGAGGACGCTCGGTGCGGAGCTGAGTCCGGCGAGCAGGCCGAGAGCGAGCGCGGCGAAGTAGTACGCCACCTCGTGCTGGGCGATCTCGTCCGACCGCAGCCGGATGATCGACAGGACGCCGAACAGCCCGAGGCCGAGCCCGACACCGACCGCCGAGGTGCCGAGCACCATCGCGACCGCCAGCACCCCGACGTTGACGCCGAGGAAGGCGACGACCAGGTCGCGCCGGTGATGCCGGGGGAAGTAGAGGACGAAGGTGAGTACGGTGATCGCGACAAGGTCGATCGCGATGATCGGTAACTGCTCCACAAGGCCGCCCTTCATCTTTCGTTCACTGTTCGTTCATTCAGCCTCGGCTTCCTGTGCGCCAGCCATGGCAGGCCTGTGAGCGAAAGCTGAGTTCACGGTCGGCCTGTCACCCGACTCTTTACATCGATGTCGCCCGTTCGCCACCACGCCGATAGACGGCCGTCGGTCCACCGGAGTTGCGTCACGTCATCACCCTCGATGTGAACTGGAGTCGATCGACGTGCCTTCCTCCCGTCGTACCTTCCTCGCCGGTGGCGCCGCGAGTGCGGCCGGCGTCGGCCTCGCCGTCGCCGGCGGCCTGCCGTCGCTCGCCCAGGCCCACCCGGGCCGGGAGCACCCGCCGAGGGGCGGCGGCCACGTACCGTTCCCGCCGCTGGTGGACGACCCCGCCGGCATCCTCGCCCTGCCCGAGGGCTTCCGGTACACCGTGGTCACCCGCACCGGCGTCACCCGGCTCGACCGGGGCCAGGGCCTCACCCCGGCCGAGCACGACGGGATGGCCGTCTTCGACGCCGGACCCGGCCGGTACACCCTGATCCAGAACCACGAGCTCGGCCCGGGGGCCGAGTACGGCGTACCGCACGTCCCGGGCACCGTCTACGACCCGGGCGCGGTCGACGCCGGCGGCTGCACGGTGATCAGGACCGACCGGGCCGGCCGCAACCTCGGTGAGTTCGTCGCCATCTCCGGCACCGTCGACAACTGTGCGGGCGGGCCGACCCCGTGGGGGACCTGGCTGACCTGCGAGGAGACCGAGGACCGGGCCAGCGACGAGTGGGACGAGGACGGCCGCACCGGCGTCTATCAGAAGGACCACGGGTACGTCTTCGAGGTCCGGGCCGACGGCCGCGCCGACCCGAGGCCGATCAAGTGCCTCGGACGGTACGCACACGAGGCGCTGGCGATCGACAAGGATCGTACGAAGATCTACCTGTCCGAGGACGCCGACGGGCCGAACGGTCTGTTCTACCGGTGGACAGCGCCGCGCGGCGTGAAGCTCGGCCCCGGCGTGCTGACCCGCCTCGCCCCGGACGCCGGCACCCTCGCCGCGATGCAGATCATCATGGCCGACGGCTCGGTGCTGCCGGACGTCGCCTACCTGACCTCCGCGCAGCTGGGCCGGCCGTTCCCCGTACGGTGGATCGAGGTGCCGGAGCGTGACGCCCGGACCACCCCCCTACGCGAGCAGTTCGCCGACGACCAGGTCACCCGGGGCCGCAAGTTCGAGGGCGTCTGGGGCACCGACCAGGGCGTGTACGTGGTCAACTCGTACGCCTGGGAGGACGGTGACCTGCCGGCGGACGCTGCCCCGCACGACGGCATGGTCTGGTTCTACGACTACCGGGCGCAGACCATCCAGCTGGTCACGTACTTCCCGCACCAGACCTCGTCGGAGGAGGGTACGCCGCCGAAGTACAGCGATCTGACCTTCGACGGGCCGGACAACGTGACCGTCACCCCGTGGGGCAGCCTGGTGCTGGCCGAGGACGGCTCGGGCGCGTCCCACGTGCTCAGCTCGGTCCCGGGTGGCCCGACCTACGCGATCGCCCGCAACCAGCTCAACGACTCGGAGTTCTGCGGGCCGGTCTTCACCGACGACGGCAAGGTGCTCTTCGTCAACATGCAGGACCCCGGTCTCACCCTGGCCATCACCGGCCCATGGGAAAAGTACCTGGGCTGACCCGATCGACCGTACGGGTGGGCCGGACCGACCAGATCCGGCCCGCCCGTACACGGCCACGCTCTCCGAAGTTCGGCCACCGACGTCTGACGCCAGCCCGCCTGCCGCAATGCCCCGGCGGCGCTGGCGTCCGGCGTCGAGACGTCAGGGTCCCCGTCGCCGGTCAGCGGCGGCCGACGGTGAGGACGGGTTTGGTGACCTCGGCGTAGAAGTCGTTGCCCTTGTCGTCGACGACGATGAACGCCGGGAAGTCCTCCACCTCGATCTTCCAGATGGCCTCCATGCCCAGCTCCGGGTATTCGAGGACCTCGACGTGCCGGATGCAGTCCTGGGCCAGCCGGGCCGCCGGGCCGCCGATCGAGCCGAGGTAGAAGCCGCCGTGCGTACCGCAGGAGCGGGTGACCTGCGCGGACCGGTTGCCCTTGGCGAGCATGATGTGCGAGCCGCCGGCGGCCTGGAACTTCTCCACGTAGGCGTCCATCCGCCCGGCGGTGGTCGGGCCGAACGAGCCGGACGCGTACCCCTCGGGGGTCTTCGCCGGACCGGCGTAGTAGACGGCGTGGTCGCGCAGGTACTGCGGCATCGGCTCACCGGCGTCCAACCGCTCGGCGATCTTGGCGTGCGCGATGTCGCGGGCGACGACCAGCGGGCCGGTCAGCGACAGCCGGGTCTTCACCGGGTACTTCGACAGCTCGGCGCGGATCTCGGCCATCGGCCGGTTCAGGTCGACGCGGACCACGTCGGCGTCGGCGGAGGCGTCGGCGGCGAGGGTCTCCTCGGTGACGTCGGGCAGGAAGCGGGCCGGGTCGGTCTCCAGGCGCTCCAGCCACACCCCACTCGGGGTGATCTTGGCGACGGCCTGCCGGTCGGCGGAGCAGGAGACGGCGATCGCCACCGGGCAGGAGGCGCCGTGGCGGGGCAGCCGGACCACCCGTACGTCGTGGCAGAAGTAGCGTCCGCCGAACTGCGCGCCGATGCCGAACTGACGGGTCAGTTCGAGCACCTGCGCCTCCAGCTCCACGTCCCGGAAGCCGTGGGCGGCGGTGCTGCCGCTGGTCGGCAGGTTGTCCAGGTACTTGGCGCTGGCGTACTTGGCGGTCTTGAGCGCGAACTCAGCCGACGTGCCACCGACGACGATCGCCAGGTGATACGGCGGGCAGGCTGAGGTGCCGATCAGCCGCAGCTTCTCCTCCAGGAACTGCATCATCCTGGTCGGGTTCAGCAGCGCCTTGGTCTCCTGGTAGAGGTAGGACTTGTTGGCCGAGCCGCCGCCCTTGGCCATGAACAGGAACTTGTAGGCATCCGGCTGCCCGCCCGGGTCCTCGGCGTACAGCTCGATCTGAGCCGGCAGGTTGGTCCCGGTGTTGCGCTCCTCCCACATGGTGATGGGGGCGAGCTGCGAGTAGCGCAGGTTGAGTTTGGTGTACGCCTCGTACACGCCCTGGGCGATGGCCCGTTCGTCGGTGCCGTCGGTGAGCACGTGCCGGCCGCGTTTGCCCATCACGATCGCGGTGCCGGTGTCCTGACACATCGGCAGCACCCCGCCAGCGGCGATGTTGGCGTTGCGCAGCAGATCGAGGGCGACGAACCGGTCGTTGGGGGACGCCTGGGGGTCGTCAAGGATCGCCCTCAGCTGAGCCAGGTGCGCCGGGCGCAGATAGTGAGCAATGTCATGCATCGCCTCGGCCGTCAGTGCCGTGAGCACCGCCGGATCGATGGTGAGGAACCGGCGATTTCCCGGCCCGTGCACCACGTCGACGCCTTCGTCGCTGATCAGGCGGTATTCCGTCAGGTCGTCGCCGGTCGGTAGCAGCGGGGTGTGGGAGAACGGGGCGGCACTGCTCATGACCGGCAAGCCTAGGCCAGAGAGGGCCGCACCAACCAACCCCCCGGTCACCCCCCACGCCACCCGCCCAAGATCCCGACGATCTTGCACTTATCGTTGAACATTTCGGACAAATCTTCGCGATAACTGCAAGATCGTCGGGGAGGGCGGGGCGGGGGGCAAGATCGTCGGGGAGGGGGTGGACTCAGCCGTCCTTGCTGCCGTCGCCGGGGCAGGACTCCTGCTTCACGCCGCCGCAGGTGGGTCCGGGGTCGACGCCACCTGGGCCGGTGACGGCGGGCGCCGGCAGGTCAGCTCCGGCGAACCTGACGTAGCCGATCTCCCGGCCCTCGCCGATGACCATGCCGGCCGGCCCCACGGCCTTGACCTCGGCCGAGGTACGCAGATTGGCCAGCTCGGTGCCGGTGGCCGGATCAAGGGCCACCACCCGGTCGGGTTTACGGGTGGTCACCAGGGCGGCGTACCGGGTGAGGGCGATCTGCGCGTCGTCGTCGATGTCCCGGGTCCACGCCGGGGTGGTGGTCGGCAGGGCGTACGCCTGGAGGGTGGCGCCGTCGGCGGAGCGGGCCAACGCGTACCGGTCGTCGACGGCCCGCAGCTCCTGCCCGGCGGCACCGGTCCACAGCACCCGCCCGTCGTGGGCGTCGATGACGGTCTCCCGCATGTCGGGGGCGACACCCGCCAGGACGTTGGGGCCGCCGGTGGGGTTGTGCCGCTGGGCGCAACCGGTACGGTCGGCGGTCCGCAGGTTGATCCCGGCCCGTTGCCACACCGGCAGCGCGGTCACCGGGTCGTTGGCGGTGGCGGTGTAGTAGCAGGCGCCGTCGCGCGGGGTGGCGACCAGGGTGAAGACCCGACCGCCGAGCACCACGATCCGTTCGTGCTGCTCCTCCTTCAGCTCCTGCAGCACCTTGCCGGTCCGGGTCTCCACGACATGGATCTTGCCGTCGATCGGGAAGCCGAGCGCGGCCGGCAGGTTCTGCGGGCCGCCAGCGTCGTCGGCGACGCCGCGGGCGGTCAACGGTCGACTGGTGAGCAGCTGCGGATTGTCGGCGAAGAGCACGAGACCCATGCCGGGCAGTTGGGCGGTCCATCGTGGCTGCTGCCCGCGCGGATCCCAGGCCCGCAGGGTGCAGTCACGCGGGCCGGCGCATTCGACGTCGAGCAGCGCGTTGCGGTAGGTCCAGACGGCGACGGCGGCCTCGTCGCGGCGCAGCAGGGCACCGGTCGCCGGGTTCAGCACCTGGTAGCCGTCGACCAGCAGGGTACCGGCGACGACGACCTGGTCGGTGCCGGTGCCGGCGACGGCGGCCCAGTCGGCCTTGTGCTCCCAGACCTGGTTGCCGGAGGTGATGCTGCGCCCTTCGACGGTCAGCCGGTGTTCGACGATGACGGCCCGGTCGGTGACGGTGATGCTCTGCGGTGCGCCGTCGACCCGCTGCTGCCAGGTGACGTCGGGGTCAGCGAGGGGTCGGCTGCGGTTGACCCAGTCCCACAGGCCGGGGAACGGGTTCCAGACGCCGGTGGCGGCGAGCACGATGACCACGACGAGCGCGAAGGCCAGATAGCACTTCACGCACGGCGCGCTCCCCTTCGCCATCGGGCCACGGTATCGGTCGGGTCCGGCCCCGACCGCCCATCGACCTAAATGCCCCTTTTAGGCGTGTCGGGGTACATTCATGCGCGGCACCCGGAGTTGTCGCCACAGCAGCATGGTCGCGACCAGCGACAACGCCCCGAAACCAGCCATCACCAGCCCCGGCGCCAGCCACTGCGCCACCAGCCCGGCGCCACCGGCCGCCAGCCCCTGCCCGGTCATCATCCCCATGTGCGACAGCCCGAACGCCTGGCCGCGCCGATCCGCCGGCACCGCGTCCAGGAACCGTCGGGCCAACCCCAGATGGTACGAGAACCCGAACGTCGCCACCCCGAACAGCACCGCCGCCACCAGCAGCCCGATGTCGGCGACAAAGGCCAGCATCGGCACCCCGAGCAGCAGCGCCAACCACGGCGTCAACGCCTCCCGGCGGGCCGGCGCCGTCCACCGCCCGATCACCAGATCCCCCAGCAGCATCCCGGCGGCACCGGCCATGAACAGCACCCCGGCCCCCTCGCCACCGGTGTACGGCACCACCACCCCCTCCGCCCCGACCAGCAGCGAACCGGGCAGCCACTGCGCCAGCAGCAGCCCGCGTACCGGGCGGTCGGCCAGCAACTGCCGGTTGACCCGCCAGGTCTCGCGGACCGCGCCCGGCCGCGCCACCCCGGCCACCGCGACCGTCCGAGGTGGCCGGTCGGTCAGCCCGAACCGGATCAACGCCGCCGAGGTCAGGCAGGTCGCGGCCGTGATCCAGAGGGCACCGTACGGGCCCAGCAGACCGATCAGTGCCCCGCCGACGGCGAACCCGAGGACCTGGGTGGCACCGGCGGTGACGGTGAACAACGCCCGCCCCAGCACGTACCGGTCTCCGGCCAGCAGATCCGGCAGCAGGGCGGCCCGCATCGCCGACGACACCGGGGTGAACAGCCCGACGACGAACACCAGCGCCAACGCGCCACCGGGCGACAGCACACCGAGCGCCAGCACCGCCACCATGGCCACCCGGACCAGGTCGTAGCCGACCATCACGGCCCGTGGTCGCCACCGGTCGGCGTACGCCAGCAGGAACATGCCGCCGAGCACGCTGGGCAGGAAACCGGCGACGTACGCCAACGCGGCCAGCAACGGCGAACCCGTACGGTCGTAGATCAGCACCGACAGGGCCAGCATCTTCACCGTCTCGCCGACCATGAAGATGCCGTAGCTGGCGAAGAGCACCCGGAACTCGCGGACCGTGAACAGGTCCCGGAAGGTCGCCTGCGGGGCCGGCGGCGCACTCGTGGTCATGCGTCGAGCATCGCGGTGCGGCCCCGACCAGCGGTAACCTTTCGGCGTCAGGCGAAAGAGCCAGGTGGGAGCGGGGGCGGCGGTGCGGATCGAGGTGAGCTCCGGCGACCTGGCGGCCAGTCGGTTCGGGATCTCCCCGCTGGGCGAGACGATGGCCGCGCTGCGGCTGTTCGCCGGCACCCATCCGGCCGGGCCGCTGCTGCCCTGGGTGGGCCGCCACCGGGACCGCTACGCCGCGCTGCGCCGCGCCCAGCCGGGCATCACGGCGATCCGGGCGCTGTACCGGCGCAACGGCTACAATGCCGACTTCGTCCAGCCACCACCGGACGGGGTCGGGTTGAGCTTCGCCGACCAGCTCGCGGTGGTCCGCCGTACCCCGCTGGACCAGGCCCGCGACGAGATCGCCCGCAGCCTGGCCGGCCGGCCGTTCCCGACCGGGCCCACCGGGCGGCTGCTGGCCGCCGACGATGTCGTCGACCGGCTCGCCGAGGCCATCGACGCCGCCTGGCAGGCCCTGATCGCTCCGGACTGGCCCCGGCTGCGGGCGATCCTGGAACGTGACGTCGTCTACCGGGCCGGCCGGCTGACCACGTACGGCTGGAGCGCCGCGTTGGCCGACCTCGACGCCCGACTGCACTGGGAACCCGACCCGGGCACGATCGTCGTCGACCGGTCCCTGCCGGAGCGGCACCGGCTCGGCGGGCAGGGGCTGTTGTTCGTCCCGTCGGTCTTCAGCGCCCTGAGCCTGCACCTGGAGCCGCCCTGGCCGTACGCGATCAGCTACCCGGCGCGCGGCGTCGCCGGACTGTTCGGCCCGCCGCAGGCCGACCGGGCGGCCGACGGGCTGGACCGGCTGATCGGGCCGACCCGGGCGGCCGTGCTGCGCGCGCTGGCGGTGCCGGCGACCACCAGCCAACTGGTCGCCCAGCTCGGCATGACGTTGGGCACCGTCGGCGGGCACCTGGCCGTACTGCGCGATGCCGGGCTGGTCCGGCGGGCCCGCACCGGCCGCGCGGTCCGCTACGAACGGACCGCGCTCGGCGACGCGCTCGACGACACCGGCGGGGGCGCGGCCGACGACGCCAGTGGTGCGGTGCCGCGCCGGGTCCCGTCAGGCACGGCACCGCACCCGGCGGTCAGTGGACCGGGTACTTCCTCGCGCAGCTGATCGTCCGGCTGTTCCAGACGTGGCGCGAACGGTGTCGGCACCCCGTGGCCCAGCACCGCGACCACGGCCGACATGCAATGGGCACCGTACGATCGAGGGCCGTCACTGTCGCCTCGTGCCGGCAGCGGCGCGGCGCGATCAACCGCTGGACAACCCCGCCGACCTGCGTGATCAATCCGGACGAGGCGCCGGCGGCACCGCAGCCGGCGGCGGGCCGTCCGCCGCCGCCGACACCAACGGCAGGACGCGGTACGGGATCTGCTGCGCCAGGGCGATGATCGTCGACGCCCGGCGGATCCCTTCGTAGGCGAGGATCTCGTCCAGCACCCGCTGCAGATCGCTGTTGGACCGGGCCACGATCCGGCACAGCAGGTCACCGGAGCCGGTGATGGTGTGCGCCTCCAGCACCTCCGGGATGGCGCGCAGGTGCGCCGCGACCGGGCCGTGCCCGTGCCGCTGACCGATCTCCAGGGTGACGAACGACGTCACCGTGAACCCGATCGCCGCCGGTGACACCTGCGGGCCGAAGCCTTCGATCACGCCCCGGGCGAGCAGCTTGTCCAGCCGGGCCTGGACGGTGCCGCGCGCCACCCGCAGCCGCCGGGAACACTCCAGTACGCCGATCCGCGGCTCGGCCGCCAGCAGGGCGATCAGGTCAGCGTCCAACCGGTCCAGCTGGACGTTCTGCACAGCATCCATGGCTGGAGACCCTATCCAATGGGCAGCCTGACCAGCGTTTCGTCGAACTATTGCCCAGTCCTGCAGAACCGCTCATCCTGCCCTTACCGGCCACCCGCCGGTACTGAAGGGAGACGACGATGACTGATCTGGCCGAATCCCCGACCGTCCACCGCGCCGAGGTCCGCGACCCGTTCCCGGTGCAGGGCATCGACCACCTGACCTTCCTGGTCGGCAACGCCAAACAGGCGGCGCACTACTACTCGACCGCGTTCGGCATGACCTGTGTCGCGTACCGGGGGCCGGAGCAGGGCTTCCGTGACCACGCCGAGTACGTGCTGACCAGCGGTGCCGCCCGGTTCGTGCTGCGCGGGGCGGTGCACACCGACGCCCCCGCCGCCGCGCACGTCGCCCGGCACAGCGACGGCGTCGCCGACATCGCGCTCGGCGTACCGGACGTCGACGCCGCCTACGCACACGCGCTGGCCAACGGCGCGACCGGGCTGGCCGCCCCGACCGACGTCACCGACGACCACGGCACCGTACGGATGGCCAGCATCGCCGCGTACGGCGAGACCCGGCACACGCTGGTCGACCGGTCCGGTTACGACGGGCCGTTCCTGCCCGGGTTCGTGCCCCGCGCGCCGATCGTCGACCGGACCCCGCTGATCGACGCCGGACTGGCGCCGAAACGGTTCTTCCAGGCCGTCGACCACGTCGTCGGCAACGTCGAGCTGGGTCGGATGGACGAGTGGGTGGAGTTCTACCGCCGGGTGATGGGCTTCACCAACATGGCCGAGTTCATCGGCGACGACATCGCCACCGACTACTCGGCGCTGATGAGCAAGGTCGTCGCCAACGGCAGCCGCAAGGTGAAGTTTCCGCTCAACGAGCCGGCCGTCGCCCGCCGCCGCTCGCAGATCGACGAATACCTGCAGTTCTACGGCGGACCGGGCGTGCAGCACATCGCCCTGGCCACCAACGACATCCTGGCGACCGTGGACGCGATGCGCGCCGCCGGTGTGGAGTTCCTGGACACCCCGGACTCGTACTACGACGACCCGCAGCTGCGGGCCCGCATCGGGAAGGTCCGCGCCCCGATCGAGCAGCTGAAGGCCCGCCGGATCCTGGTCGACCGGGACGAGGACGGCTACCTGCTGCAGATCTTCACCAAGCCGGTGCAGGACCGGCCGACGGTCTTCTTCGAGCTGATCGAACGGCATGGTTCACTCGGCTTCGGCAAGGGCAACTTCAAGGCGTTGTTCGAGGCGATCGAGCGCGAACAGGCCAATCGGGGCAACCTCTGAGGCGGATGGGCGGTCGGTGAACCGTCGACAGGCTGCGGTGCCGGCGGGGTCGGTCGTTAAGGTGCCAGGGTGAGCTTGCCCAACGCGCCCCGCCCGGCCGCCCGCTACCCGGGATCCGTCCGGTGACGTCGATCTCGCCCGGCTGGTACAAGGATCCCGCCGATCCGAGCACCCAGCGGTACTGGGACGGCGGTGGCTGGATCGGTGCGCCGCTGCCGGCGGACGCCAGCCCACCGGACGGGCCACCGCCGGCCGAGGAGCCGCCGAGCCCACCAGCGCAACCTGTGCCGGCCGCCCCGGCTCCGCCGACTCCGGTGGCGGCCCCGCCGGCTCCGGGCTACCCGGCCCCACCGCCCGGATACCCACCGCCGGGCTACCCACCGCCTGGATACCCGGCCCCGCCGCCGGGCTACCCACCGCCGGGGTATCCGGCCTACTATCCGCCGGCCGAACCACGGCCGCACGGGCTGGCCCTGGCCCCGCTCGGTGCCCGGCTGGCCGCCCGACTGATCGACATCAGCGCGGTACTGCTGCTCAACATCGTCATCAACGGTTGGTTCGTCTGGCAGTTCGTGGTCGAGTCCTGGCCGGTCTGGGCCGAGATCTGGCAGCGGTCGCTGGCCGGCGACCGGTCCACCGAGGGACTTCCGCAGGTCACCGAGCGGGCCTCCGGGCTGCAGATGGTGATCATCCTGCTGGCGGCGGCGATCTGGTGGGCGTACGAAGTGCCGGCCGTCGCCAACACCGGCCAGACCCTCGGCAAGCGGCTGACCCGGCTGAAGGTCGTGCCGGTCGAGCCGGGCGGACAGCTCGGCTTCGCCCGCTCGTTCCGCCGCTGGAACACCCTCGGCCTGCCCACTCTGTTGTGGATCTGCTGCGTCGGGTTCGTCCTGCAGTTCATCGACTGCGTCTACCTGCTGTTCGACCGCCCGCTGCGGCAGGCGCTGCACGACAAGTCGGCGCGCACCGTCGTGGTGCAACTGCCGGCCGGCGTACCGGCGAGCGCGGTCGGCACCGGCGGCGCTGGCGGCACCGGGGTGGACAAGCCGGCCGCTGACCGCGACACTCCCGGAAGTTCAGCATGACAGGAGGCCCCCCGATGCCCCCCTCGCTCGGTCTGACCCGCGCGGACCTCGACGCGCTGCCCAGTTACGTACCGGGGCGCAGCCCGGTGGACCTGGCCCGGGAGCTCGGCCTGCCCGAGGCGATCAAGCTGGCCAGCAACGAGGTGCCGTTCGGGCCGCTGCCCGGGGTCGTCGAGGCGGTGGCGCAGGCGGCGGCGTCGACGCACCGCTACCCCGACATGGGGGTGCTGGCGTTGCGGGGTGCCCTCGCCGAGCGGCTCGGGGTGGCAGCGGAGCGGGTCGTCACCGGCTGCGGCTCGGTGGCACTCTGTGAGCACCTGATGCGGGCCAGTTGCCTGCCCGGTGACGAGGTCGTCTACTCGTGGCGGTCGTTCGAGGCGTACCCGATCATCGCCGCGACCACGGCGGCGAACAGCCGCCGGGTGCCGAACACCGCGACCCACGGCCACGACCTGCCGGCGATGGCGGCGGCGATCACCGAGCAGACCCGGATGGTGCTGGTCTGCAACCCGAACAACCCGACCGGCAGCAGCGTGCGCCGGGCCGAACTGGACCGGTTCGTCGACGCGGTGCCGGACGACGTGCTGGTGGTGCTGGACGAGGCGTACCGGGAGTTCGTCACCGACCCGGACGTGCCCGACGGCCTCGACGCCTACGGCGACCGGCCCAACGTGGTGGTGCTGCGGACGCTGTCCAAGGCGTGGGGGCTGGCCGGGCTGCGGGTCGGCTACCTGGTCGCGCACCCTGAGGTGGCGTCGGCGGTACGCAAGGTGGCCACCCCGTTCGGCACCAGCTCGCTGGCGCAGGCGGCGGCGCAGGCCGCGCTCGACCAGGCCGACGAGGTCCGCCGCCGCTGCGACCTGGTGATCGCCGAACGGGAGCGGGTCACCGAGGCGCTGCGCAAGCTGGTGCCGGACGTGCCGACGAGCCAGGCGAACTTCGTCTGGTTGCCGCTGGGTGAGCGGGCGGCGGCGTTCGGCGCGGCCTGCGAGGCACGCGGCGTGATCGTGCGCCCGTTCGCTGACGACGGGGTGCGGGTCACCATCGGTACGCCGGCCGAGAACGACGCGTTCCTCGCCGCCGCCGAAGTAGCACTCCAGGGCTGACGGGGCACGGAGCGGAACTCGCACCCCAGAAACGCCGAAAACGGTCACCGCGTCAGTTACCGTTTGTAACATGCGCAGACTGTCGGTGTGGATCGGGCTCGCGGTGCTGGCCGGATCGATGCTGCCGCTGCCGATGCCGATGACCGTCGGCACGGCGGCAGCGGGACCGATGGTGGCCGCCGCCGCGCCGAAGTGGCTGCCCGCCCTGGCCGCCCGGCAGCAGACCCTCAGCATCACGGTCCCCGCGACCCGCAGCTACGGTGCCGGTTTCCGGGGCTCGACGATCGGCGGCCAGCTGGGCACCGTGACGGTCCGGGACTTCCGGTCGATCAGCCCGAACGTCTGGGTGGCCACCGTCTCGTCCAGCTCGTACACGACCGGTGGGGCGACGGCACCGGAGACGATCGGCAACGACCGGGTCTCCTACTGGTCCGGCACGGCGACCAGCGCCTCCGGTGGTGGCACGCTGGTGCCCGGTCAGCCGACAAGTGCCGCTGCCGTGGTGCTCAGCGTGCCCCGGACCGCCTTCAGCAAGACGTCGGGCAACGCGAACAACACAGTGGCCTGGAACCCGACGGTGTCGATCGCGGTACCCACCGGCGCGATCGCCGGCGCCTACACCGGGACGATCACCCACTCGGTCGCGTGAGCGGCTCGACGACCGCCGACAGCGCCAATCAGATGCTTTGGCCGATTTGCCGACTAAGCGGCGGCAAAAGGGCAATTAGCGTGTGTCGCATGAGAAGAATGTTGCTGCTGGTCACCGCAGTGGTGACGACCATCGCCGTGGTATCGCCCGCTGCCGCCCAGCCGTCCGGAAACACCATCGTGACGTTCACCGTCTCGACGTCCGACCTGATCATCCAGGTGCCGCCGTCGGTCAACCTCGGTGCCGCGTTCCCCGCGCAGACCATCACCGGCCGCTCGGCAACGTCACGGTCAGCGACCAGCGGGCCGCGCTGACGGCGACCTGGACTGCCTCTGTCGTCTCCACCGCCTTCACCACCGGCGCCGCCAGCGCCGAGGAGACGATCCTGCCGAACCTGGTCGACTACTGGTCCGGCCCGGCGGTGTCGACCACCGGCGATGGCACCTTCGTCCCCGGCCAGCCCACCTCGGCCGACGCGGTCTCGCTCAACCTGCCCCGCACCGCGTTCTCCAAGACCTCCGGCTCCGGCGTGAACACGGCGACCTGGAACCCGACACTGTCCATCGCCATTCCACCCGCAGCGGTCGCAGGTCTCTACTCGGGCACGGTGACCCACTCCGTTGCGTAGTCGAATCGCCGCGCTAGCCCTGGTGCCGCTGCTGGTCGGCACCGGGGTGCCCGCGTCCGCCGCACCGGCTCCGGACGCCGGTGCGACCAGCCTCGGCATCCGGCTGCTCGACGCACCGCTGGAACGCCGCGACGACTACCGGGCCCACATCTACATCGTGGACCATCTCAACCCCGGTGACGTCATCGAACGGCGTTTCGAGGTCACCAACTTCTCGACGGGCGCCCGGGAGATCGCCCTGTATCCGGGGGCAGCGGTCGTCGACAAGGGCGGCTTCCTCTTCGGCGACGGCCGTGCGGACAACGAACTGACCGAGTGGATCACGCTCGACGAGACCGAGGTACGCCTCGACCCGGAGCACCGCACCCGGGTGCTGGCCCGGATCACCGTTCCCGACGACGCCACCAGCGGCGAGCACTACGGGGTGATCTGGGCCGAAGCCGGTGACCGGCCCGACCCGAACGCCAACGTCCACAACGTCGCCCGCAGCGGCATCCGGGTCTACCTGTCGATCGGGGACGGCGGCGAACCGCCGTCGGACTTCACGCTCGGCGACCTGACCGCGCAGCGCACGAAGGACGGACACCCGGTGATCGGCGTACGGGTCCGCAACACCGGGCAGCGGGCGCTCGATCTGCGCGGTGAGCTGACGCTGACCGGTGGGCCCGGCGGCCTGTCCGCCGGCCCGTTCCCAGTGGAGATCACCACCCTCGCCGTCGGCGACGACCGGATGATCGAACTGCCGCTGGAGGCGGTCGTGCCGGACGGCCGCTGGACCGCCAAGCTCGCGCTGACCAGTGGAAAGGTCGAGCGGGAGACGACCGCGACGGTCGTCTTCGGCCCGGCGCTGGTCGAGTCGTCCGCGATCGTGAGCCCGACGACGGCGGTGGGGATCAGCGTGCTGATCGCGCTGCTCGCCTTCGGCGCGCTCGGCGTCGTCGCCTACCGCCGCCGGGACCGGACGGCCTGACGGCACCGGCAGGTGGTTGTCCGGCTGTCGTCCGGCCGGGGTGTCGTCCCGCCGGGCGGCAGACCGCGCCGGTCAGGTGCCGGCGACGATGACCGTCTCCTGGATCCAGTAGTAACGGCCGTCGTCGGCGTCCGGGTCGACCGGCAGCCGGAGCCGTTCGACGGCCACGAAGCCATCCTGGGTGTACACGTAGCCCGGCGCCCAGTCGGTCATCCGCTCACTCGGCATGATGAGCACGAAGCGGGACAGCTCGGCACCGGTGGTCGCGTCGAGAGTGACCAGCTCGCGGGCGGCGGTCAACAGGTGTACGCGGCCCGGCTGCACGGCGAGCAGC
Source organism: Solwaraspora sp. WMMA2101 (assembly GCF_049179175.1). Classification (NCBI taxonomy): domain Bacteria; kingdom Bacillati; phylum Actinomycetota; class Actinomycetes; order Micromonosporales; family Micromonosporaceae; genus Solwaraspora; species Solwaraspora sp. WMMA2101. Next base: position 2,747,903 of record NZ_JBMHMA010000006.1, read on the forward strand.
CGGTCCCCGGTGGTGTCCGGGCCGGGCGCGACCGCCGTCGGCAGCGGCCACCGCCACGCCTGCTCACCGGTGCGGACCGCCTGCGCGACCACCGCCGGATCGCTGGCGTCGGCGGCCAACTGGACCGCCATGCCGTCGACCAGCATCGCGTCCACCGGATCGAGCGCCGCTGCCGGCTCCGGCTCCGGGCCGTCGACCAGCCAGCCCCGGGACTCGCCGGCACCGGTGGTCCGCAGCGCCGCGCACCGCGAGCGGGCGACCGTGCAGCCGAGCGGTTCCACCGCCAGGCCCGGCCCGGCACCCTCCGGCTGCCAGGTCGACGTCAACTTCCCGTCGGCCACCTCGTAGAACTCCACCACCGGTGGCGCGGCGCAGCTGTTGACCAGGGCGAACTGGCCGCCCGTGGTGCTGAAGCCGGCGTCCCGGCAGGCGTCACCCTGGCCGGGCAGCGTGGTCTGCCACAGGCGGCGGCCGGTCGCAGCGTCGAGACCGACCAGCTGGGAGCCGCCCTGCACCAGCACGATCACTCGACCGTCCGCCCCGCTGACCACGGTGTGCAGGCCCGCCGGGGCGTAGACGGTCTGCGCCCCGGTGCGCCGGCCGGCGTACCCGGTGTCGTTGGGTTGCGGTCCGGCCGCCCGCCAGGCGACCTCGCCGCTGACCGCGTCGATCGCCACCAGTTCGCCGTCGGACCAGCGGCTGACCACCGTCGTGCCGGTGGCGACGACCCCGGTCACCTGCTCCGGCCAACGCCGGAACGACCAGGCCGGGGTGACCTGGGTCCGCATGTCGATCGGGCCGTCGGCGCGCACCTGGCGGGTGGTGGCGTAGACCCGGAACCGACCGTCGACCAGCAACGGTGCGGCGGAGAGCCGGGCCACCGGGCCGGGCTCGGCGGTCGGCGGCGACGGCTGGTAGCCGGACGGGGTGACGACCTCGGCCGGGGCGAGCACCCGCCAGGCGACGACCGTGGCGGCACCGAGCACCACCAGACCGGCCAGCACCCCTGCGGTGATCAACTGCCACCTGGGGCGGGATCGCCACCCGGGGCGGGGCCCCTCACCGGCCGACTCCGTCGAAGGGTCCGCTGCGCCCGCCGAGGGGTCCGCTGCGCCCGCTGGGTGTTGGGTGTTGCTCGCCGGCTCGGCCATCCAGGCACCTCCCTCCGCACCCTACCGAACCGGACAGCCCGGTCGGGGCCACGGAGCCGGACGACGGCTCAGCGGGTCAACGAGTCAGCGGGTCGACATCCACTTCTCCCAGGCCGGCCCGTACGCGGCGACGGCGTCGGCGGCGTGCTCGCCGTACCAGAAGATGTCGACGACCATGCCCCGGCTGGTGCCGAAGTCGGCGGCGGTGACGCTGGCGACGCCGTCGGCCGGTTCGTCCAGCAGCAGGGTCATTCCGGTGCCGGCGAGCGCGGCCACCTGCCCGGCCAGCGGTGGTGCGTCGCCGCCGACCCGGACCCGCTCGCCGACGGCCGCGCCGGTCAGCCCGAGGTCGCCGGTCAGGGCCTGCCAGACTTCGACGATCGGTCGGGTCGAGTGTCCCCAGGCGCGCAGCGACGCGCTCGGCCGGCCGGGGAAGTGTGCCCGGTAGAGGGTGAGCACCCGCAGCGCCTGGGTCCAGCCGGCGGCGGTCGACTCGGCCTGACGTTGCGCGTCGGGGCCGGCGGTGCCGAAGCCGGCGGAGACGATCCGGACCAGGCTGGTGCCGCCGGAGACCGCCTCGATCAGGAACTCGGTGGTCGAGGCGACCAGCGCGGCGCCCTCGCTGGGCACCCACTCCTCCACGTAGGCGAAGCGGTGCGGTGCCTCGTGCGCGACGATCGCCCCGTCGGAGACCTCGTCGTCGCCGGGGCCGAACCGGTGCCGGACGGTCCCGGCGACGGCGTCGACCTCGGCCGGCATGAACCAGGTGGAGATGCCGGGGCCGGTGGTCAGCAGCGGCCACAGCTCCTCCGGGGTGCCGACGACCTCGGCGGACACCTCGACAGGGTCAGTCATTGACGCTCTCCCTCGGATGGGTGGTGACGATCAGGCGGTAGTCGTCGCCGGGGGCGTCGGCCGGCAGGTGGTGCCGGCGGATCACGGCGGCGACGGCGGCGGTCAGGTCGTCGGCGAACGCGGCGCGGGCCTGCGCGGACGCCGCCAGCCGCACCTCGCTGTCCAGCGAGAAGGTGACGACCGGCGCGCCGGTGGCGTCCGCGCGGCGCAGCAGCCGGGTCAGCTCGCGGACCGTACGGGCGGCGAGCGCGATCAGGTAGCGGGCCGACCCCCGGTCGGCGGTGCGTGCCGGGTCACCGGCGGCGTCGCCGAGCGCCGCCGGTGACACCAGGTACGCGGCGGCGCTGGCGACCAGCAGCCGCTCGGTGAGGCCGCCGTGCCGCCGCTCCCCGGCCGGCTGGACCAGGCCGTGCTGCTCCAGTGCCTTCAGGTGGTAGTTGGCCCGCTGGCGGGTGAGCCCGGTGCGCCCGGCCAGCTCGGTTGCGCTGGCCGGGGCGGCGAGCGCGGCCAACAGCCGCGACCGGGTCGGCTCCAGCGCGGCGACCGCCACCTGCGGATCCTCGATGACTTCGATGTCCTGCACGGTCACCAACCTGCCATTGACAGGAGATTCTGTCAAGACAGGATCTCCTGTCAATGTTGCCGAGCGGTCGGCGCGCTGCACGACGTCTTCTCGGTGCCGGTCTTCGTCGCGCAGACGGCCGCCTGGCTCACCGTCCTCGCCGTCCACCGCCAGCGTCCCACGACGTCACCCACTGTCACCTCGACACCGGCAGGTAAGGCTTCAGCCGGTATTCCTCTGAGGAATAATTATTCCTCAGAGGAATACCGGCCCGGCGCATTACCTGTCCTCCGCCCGGCGCTCCTCATGCCAGCCAAGACAGACCGCCAGCCAAGGCAGACCGCCGGTCAGGGTGCGCTCAGCGCCCGGGTCGGCGGCAGCCGGGCCGCCTGGAACGCCGGATAGCCGCCCGCGACGACACCGACCAGCAGCGCCCCGCCCAGCCCGGCGAGGGTCGCCCCCGGCGGCACCACCACCGGCCAGTCGTTGACCAGGGCGTAGCCGGCGGTGGCGAGCAGGCCGAGCACCGTACCGGCGAGGCCGCCGAGCAGCGACATGGCCACCGACTCGGTGAGGAACTGCGCCCGGATCTGCCCCCGGCTCGCGCCGAGCGCCCGGCGCAGCCCGATCTCCGCGCGACGTTCCAACACCGAGATCACCATCGTGTTCGCCACCCCGATCCCACCGACCAGCAGCGCCACCCCGGCCAGGGCCAGGAACAGCGACGCGAAGCTGCTCTCGGTGGCGCGTTTGGCGGCCAGCGCGTCCGACGGCCGGGTCACCTGCACCGTGCTGGGCCGCTGCGGGTCGATGGTCGCCGGCAGCACCGCCCGGACCGCCTCGATCGACGGCTCGTGCGCCCGCAGGTAGATCACCGTCGGATGCCCGCCGAAGCCCAACTTCGCCTCGGCGGCCGGCCAGCCGACCAACGCCGCGCGGTCGATCTCGGGTGCCAGCGGCAGCGGCTCCAGGATGCCGATCACGGTGAACCACTCGTCGCCGATGCGTACCTGCGTCGGCGAGTCCGGCCGCCCCAGGTCGACGATGCCCAGCCGGGTCGCGGCCACCGAGCCGAGCACCACCGTCGGCAGGCGTTCGGTGGCGGCGTCGAGGTAGCGGCCGGTCCGCAGCCGCGCGTCGAGCGTCTCCGGCAGGCTCGGTGCACTGGCCAGCACGGTCAGCCCGGAGCCGTCGCGCGGGTCGACCCAGTCGGACCGGCGGATCACCGTGTTGGTGTTGGCGACCGCACTGGTCGCGGTCACCGGGCCGATCCGGGCCACCATCGCGGGCGACTCGACTGGCAGCCGGGTGATCCCGTCGTCGCCGGCACGGGCCGTCGCCTGCAGCAGGTTCACCCCGAGGGCCGACAGCTCGGCCAGCAGGGCCCGTTCGCTGGCCGCCGGAATTCCGGTGACCACGATCATCGTGGCGATGCCGATCGAGATGCCCAGTGCCGACAGCGTCGCCCGCAACCGGCGGGTGCGGATGCCGACCAGGCCGAGCCGCAGCAGGTCCAGCGGAGCGAGCCGCACCGGCCGGGGCAGTTCCAGCGGCGCCCGCCGAGGAGCATCCATCGGGCTCATGCCGCCCCCACCGGCTGCTGGCGGACGTCGCTGACCAGGCGGCCGTCGCGGATCTCCACCCGGCGCGGCAGCCGCGCCGCGATGTCCCGGTCATGGGTGATCACCGCGATCGTGGTGCCGTCGGCGTTGAGCGTGGTGAGCAGGTCGAGTACGGCGCGACCGGTGGCGGTGTCCAGCGCGCCGGTCGGCTCGTCGGCCAGCACCAGCGCCGGGTCGTTCACCAGCGCGCGGGCGATCGCCACCCGCTGCCGTTCCCCGCCGGACAACTGTCGGGGCAGGTGACCGACCCGGTGGGCGAGCCCGACCCGGGCGAGCGCCTCGGTGGCCAGGTGCCGGCGTCGGCGGCGCGGCACGCCGGCGTACAGCAGGCCGGTGGCGACGTTCTCGGCGGCGGTCAGCCCGTCGCTGAGGTGGAACTGCTGGAAGACGAAGCCGAGCCAGCGCCCGCGCAGCGCCGACAGTTGCCGGTCGGACAGGCTGGTCACGTCGTGGCCGCCGAGGCGGACCGTACCGGTGGTCGGGCGGTCCAGGGTGCCCATGATGTTGAGCAGAGTGGACTTGCCGGAACCGGACGGGCCGACGATGGCGACCAGTTCACCGGCGTGGATGTCGAGGTCGACGTCGGTCAGCGCGGCGACCCCGCCGGGGTAGCTCATCCCGGCCCCGACGACCGACAGCACCGCGACGCTCATGAGGTGGTCACCACCGTCATACCCTCGTCGAGGCCGGTCCCGGTCACCTCGACCATGCCCCGGGTGAACAGCCCGGTCTCCACGGCGGTCAGGGTGCCGTCGGTGAACTGGACCGCGTACCCGCCTTCGGCGAGGGCCAGCAGCGCGCCGACCGGTACGGCGAGGACCTGCTCGCGTACCTCGGTGCTGAACTGCACCCGGACCGGCGCGGATTCCAGCGCGGCGACCGCCGCCGGGTCGTCGGGCACGACACTGAGGTTCAGTTGCGGCTCCTGCCCCGGCTGGCCTTCGGGGTCGGTGACGACGGTGCCGACTGCGGTGATCCGGCCGGGGACGGTCGCGCCGTCGGGCAGGGTGATCGTCACCGGCGCGTCGGGCAGCATCCCGTTCGCCTCGCCGGCTCCCACCCGTACCGTAATGATCTTGTCTGTCGGGGTGACCGACATGATGTCCGACGCGGCGCTGTCGCCGGCCAGCGCGGCGACCGCGTCGACCCGGACCTTCCCCGGTAGTACGGCGATCTCGCCGGGCCGCAGCGTGCCGGTGTCCGGCGCGTCGCGGTCACGCTGCCAGCGCCGGATCGCCGCGATCAGGTCCGCGGTGAGGACGGCGTCGCCGGTACGGACGGTGACCGCGCCGCCGGCCGCGGTCGGCTGCCGAGCGGATTGCGCCGACTGTTCCGGGTCCGGTGACTGTTCCGGGTCCGGTGACCGTGCCGGATTCGCGTCCTGACTGGTGTCCGCGGTCTGCTCCGGCATCGCGACGGTCGTGCCGACCGGCGGCTGCCAACCGATGTCGTAGCCCAGCGCCACCAGATTGTCGGCGACCACCCGGACGTCCCGGCCGACCAGGTTCGGCGTGTCGAGGGTACGGAACAACGGCGTACCGCCATAGAACAGCAGGACCGGTTGATCGTCCACCCGGTACAGTTGTTGGCCACGCTCGACAATAGAGCCCTGCTCGGGCAGCCAGGTCAGCACCCCGTCGGCGCCCCGCACCGGCCGGGCCGCCCCGTAGCCGAGAGTGCCGTCCAGCTCCCGACTGTCCGAGATGTCCATCCGGACGACCTCGGTGGTCGCCACCCAGACCGGGTCCGTGGCCGCGTCGGCGGTCGCACCCCGGCCCGGCCAGCCCCAGCCGACCATGGTCGATGCCGCCACCAACCCGGCCACCAGCATCACGACGAGCAGTCCGTACGTCAGGGCCCGCCGCCAACGACGGCCCGCGACCCGCAGGGAGAGCACCATGCCGGCCAGCGTCAGCGGCGATTGTGAGGATCCTGTCAGGCCGCCACGGTGCGATTTCCCACCCCTGTCCCGGCCTCACGACACAGTATGGTTCGGCGGTGGTTGCCCACGTGCTGATCGCCGAAGACGACCGGCGGCAGGCCGAGGTGCTGCGCCGCTACCTCGAGTCCGAGGGCCACCGCACCACCGTGGTCCACGACGGCCGCGCCGCTCTCGACCAGGCCCGTCGGCTACGCCCGCACCTGCTGGTGCTCGACGTGATGATGCCCGGCCTGGACGGGCTGAACGTCTGCCGGATCCTGCGCCGCGAATCCGACGTGCTGGTACTGATGCTCACCGCCCGCGCCGACGAGGACGACATGCTGCGCGGGCTGGACCTGGGCGCCGACGACTACCTGACCAAGCCGTACTCGCCGCGTGAGCTGGTGGCCCGGGTCCGGACGCTGCTGCGCCGGGTCGACCGGCTGCCGACCACGATCGACGGGGTACGGCGGGTCGGTGCGCTCGCCGTCGACCCGGCCCGCCGCGAGGTCACCCTCGACGGGCGGCCGGTGGTCTGCACCCCGGGTGAGTTCGCCCTCCTGGCCGCCATGGCGCAACAGCCGGAGCGTGCCTTCACCCGGGCGCAACTGCTGGAGCACACCCGGGGCGTGGACCGGGACTCGACCGAGCGGGCCATCGACACCCACATGGTCAACCTGCGCCGCAAGATCGAACCGGACGTACGCCGGCCGACGTACCTGGTGACGGTGTACGGCATCGGCTACAAACTCCGCGACCCCACCAATGGCTGAGCCGACCGGCACCGGGTCGGCGGCCACCGGGGGTGCCCGGGTGCCGCTGCGGCACAGTCTGGTGCTGCGGCTGCTCACCGCGTCGGTGCTCGTGACGGTCTGCGCGGTCGTCGCCACCGCCTGGCTGACCGTGGAGTCGACGACCCGGGCGATCGAACAGGAGCAGGGCCGGTCCCTCGCCGACGACGTCAGCATCTACGACACGTTGATCACGTACGCGGTCGAGCACCGCGACTGGTCGGCCGTCGCGCCGACCGTCGACGAGTTGGCGGCCCGCACCGACCGGCGGATCGTGCTGCTCGACCCGGTGACCCGCGACCCGGTCGTCGAGTCGGCACCCGGGCCGGCGCTGCGCGACGCCCGCCCGTCAGCGATCGTCGACCCGCTCGACCTCGACCCGGCGCTCGCCGCCAGCCGCCAGGAGTCCAGCATCGACACCCGGGTCGTCGGGCCGTACCGGCTGAGCGACGACGAACGCGCCGGCATCCGCAGGGCGGCCGAGGACCACCGGAGCTGCCTGGTCGACGGGGCGGGGCTCGCCGCCGAAGTCGTCGAGCTGCCGGGCGGCCGGGCGACGGTGACGATCCTCGACGCCGGCATCGACCGTGGCCGGCCGCTGGCCTGCCCGGAGCCGGCGCTGCTGCGCGAGCCGGCACGCAGCGAGGTCGCACCCCTGGCCGAGCTGCTCGAACTCACCGAGGCCTGTCTCGGGCCCGACTCGGCGAACATCGATCTGGCTGTCACTCCGACACTGGACCTCCGGGTCCTGCGGGCCTCCCCGGGTGCGCCGTCCGAGGCCGACGCCCGCGCCTGCGCCGAGACGAGCCTACGCAACCAGCTCCGGGCGTACGCGGCACCGCCGGTGCTGCTGTACGTCACCGACGCGACGGCCACCGACGCCGGGTCGCCGACCGTCAACCTGTCCACCGGGAATCTGCTGCGGATCGCCGGCGTCGCCGGCCTGGTCCTGCTGCTCACCGTCGCGGTCACCGTCGGAGTCGGGATGCGCCTGGTCCGGCCGTTGCGGGCGCTCACCGAGGCGGCCCGTGCGCCGGTCGACCGGCAGCGCCGGGTGCCGGTCACCACCCGCGACGAGATCGGCTACCTCGCCACCGCCCTCAACGATCTGGCGCAGCGGCGGGACCAGCTGGAACAGCAGCGTCGGGCAATGGTCAGCGACGTCGCGCACGAGCTGCGTACCCCGTTGACGAACATCCGGGCCTGGTTGGAGGCCGCCCAGGACGGGCTGGCACCGGTGGATCCACGCACCCTCACCCTGCTGACCGAGGAAGCCACCCTGTTGCAGCACGTCATCGACGACCTGCGGGATCTGGCCGCCGCTGATGCCGGCACCTTCACCCTGCATCCGGAGCCGACCTTCGTCGGCGACGTCCTCACCCAGGTCGTCGAGGCCAATCAGGGGGCCGCTGCCACCGCCGGGGTCACCCTGACCGGGACGGTGCACGGCGATCCGCAGGTCGTCCTCGACGCGGTACGGCTGCGGCAACTCGTCGGCAACCTGGTGGGCAACGCTGTCCGGCACACCCCGGCCGGGGGTTCGGTCACCGTCGACTGCGCGGTACGCGACGACTGGCTGACCATCGAGGTGGTCGACACCGGAATCGGGATCGCTGCCGACGATCTGCCGAAGTTGTTCGACCGGTTCTGGCGGGCCGACGCCTCGCGCAGCCGGCGCACCGGCGGCAGCGGGCTGGGTCTGCCGATCGCCCGGCAGTTGGCCCGCGCACACGGCGGCGACATCACCGTGGCCAGCGAGCCGGGCCGGGGCACGCACGTCACCGTACGCCTCCCGGCCCGGCACTGCGATCCGGTCAGCTACCGCTGAACACCTCTGCTTCGCAGTCCTCGATCTCGGTGCCGGCTGGTAGTCCATCAGCTAGTGACAGGAAGTCTCCATCGACGAAGGCGTCGATCCCCCGGTCCTGCAGACATTCCGCCCACGCTAGAAGCTTGTCCGGGTACTCGGGGTCGAGGCGCAGGGAACGCTGCCACAGCCGTTCGGGTTCCAGCGGAGCGCAGTCCTCGGCGACCTGCCGCACCTGCGGGGTGTCCGCTCTCGTCTTCCGCTCCATTTCCGACACCCCGTTGTCCTCGAAGCACTGCAGCCAGAGGTTCATCAGCCGCTCCTGTTCCTCAGCGGACGTGTCGGGGCGGATCAACGGACGCTCGGCCTGCGGCGATGGCGAGGCGTCCGGCCCAGCGCTGCCCACGATCGAGGCGACACCACTGTCGCCGGTGTCACCAGCCGACCCTCGGGCACCGGTAGCGCTCGTGTTCCCGTCACCGCCGCCGCACCCGGCCGACAGCCCGATCGCCGTCACGGCGAGCGCGGCCAGCAACGGTTCGGCCAGCCGGCTCGCCGGACGCATCTGTCGATATCTGCTCATGCGAGCCAGAATTCCGGCCAACCGTCAGGAACCTGTCAGCATTGTCAGCCGGCGACGGCCAGGCGGGCGAGGTGCTCGTCGGTGAGGGCAAGAGTGACGCCGTCGAGCGCCGCTTCCAACTGGTACAGCTTGCTGCCGCACGGGGTCGGGCTGACGGCTGTCTGCCTGACCACCGTGCTCGCCGAGCGCGGCCTCGCCGTTGCCGACCGGCCAGCCGCGACCCGCACGCGTCAGCGTTGTTCTGCCAGTGGGTTTCCGTCGCTGAACTTCCAAGCCGGGTACTTCTCGATCATGTACGGGCGGTGACTATCCCAGTCAGCCGGCCCGAGCAACCGCAGTTGCAATAGACGTAACCGGTCCTGCGGATCCTGTTCGTAACCCCAGGCGAACCCTACGAGCGGGACGACAAGACGCCGGTCGAGGTCCCACGGACCAATGGTGAGGAAGCTGTGTGCCCGCCACTGCACAGCGCCAGCGCGCCAGCGGGAGGGTGCGTCGAAGAGCACCGGCCGAAACCCGTACCAGGCGAATGGTGCGGTGGAGTCGGCGAACAGGTCGAACGGGTCGATCTCGAACCGGTCTGCCGTACTTGGCTCACTGACCAGCTGCACCCAACCCAGCATCGACCGGTAGCCACGGGCACTGAATTCGACAGACGCCGTGCAGACCGGCATCCCCAACTCTCGTTCACTCTTGCCGACAGCTACCGGATCGTCGTTCGGCACGACCTCCACCGATACCCGGCCTTGATCACCATCAAAATCAAAGTAGATCTGCACTAGGACATCATGGCTGCCGGGTCAGGCCGGTGTCGTGGCGAGCGGGAAGGCCACGCCGGTCAGTTCCTCGGAAGCTGTCCAGAGTCGGCGGGCCAGCGCTTCGTCGCGGGCGGCCGACGATCGGCCGACGAGTTTGGGCGCGCCACGGATCTCCCCAAGGCCACCCGGTCCGGCGTAGCTGCCGCCGGGGACGTCCGCCACCGCCGCGTAGAGCGTGGGCAGCGCGCCGCCGTCGTCGCTCTGCCCGAGCGCCTTGAACAACACCGTACGCAACCGCTGCAGTGGGCGGCGTTGGTGCCCGAGAAGGTTGGTGGCCGCCATGCCGGGGTGCGCGGCGGTGGCCAGCACCGGCGAGCCCACCTCGGTCAGGCGACGGTGCAGCTCCGCGGTGAACAGCAGGTTCGCCAGCTTCGACTGGGCGTACGCCGGGAAGGCCCGGTAGCGGCGGCGGTGCCAGTTGAGGTCGTCGAAGTCGATTTTGCCAGCGTGGTGGCCGCCCGACGAGATGGTGACCACCCGCTGGCGGATCCGGGGCAGCAGCAGGTTGGTGAGCGCGAAGTGCCCCAGGTGGTTGATGCCGAGCTGCAGCTCGAATCCGTCGGCCGTGCGGCCCAGCGGCGGGATCATCACCCCGGCGTTGTTGATCAGCACGTCGACCGGCTCGGTGAACTTCTCGGCGAAGGTGCGGACCGAGGCGAGGTCGGCGAGGTCGAGCCGGCGCACGACCACGTCGCCGGTCATTGTCGCGGCGGCGTCACGACCTCTGGCGGGGTCGCGGACGGCGAGCACGACCCGGGCATCCCGGGCGGCGAGTGCGCGGGCGGCGGCGCGACCGATGCCGCTGTTGCCCCCGGTGACGACGATGGTCCGGCCGGCCTGGTCGGGGATCCGGGCAGCGGTGAATGTTGTCATGGAAAACAATGTAGTCAGCGACAACAATGTTGTCAACGACAACATTGGGTTAGGGTGGGCTGTGCCCGCGTACCACCACGGAAACCTGCGGACGACGCTGCTCGCCGCCGCCGAACGCAGCCTGCGCCAGCACGGCGCGGGCCAGCTCTCGCTGCGCGAGCTGGCCCGCGAGGCCGGCGTCAGCCACGCCGCCCCGCGGCGGCACTTCGCCGACCGGCAGGCGTTGCTGGACGCACTGGCCGAGGCCGGATTCGCCCGGCTGGGCACCGAACTCCGCGCGGCGATCGACGCCGCCGGGAAGCAGTTCAGGCCGCGACTGCAGGCCATGGCGGCCGCCTACCTCCGGTTCGCCACCGAGGACGCCGCACTGCTGGAGCTGATGTTCGCCGCCAAGCACCAGACCGGCGCCGATCAGCTCGTCGAAGCCGCCGCCGCGCCGATCGGGCTGATGCAGGACCTCATCGAGGAAGGGCAGACGCAGGGCCACCTGGCCCCGGGCGACCCGCAACGGGTGGGCGTCGTGCTGCTCGCGACGTTGCAGGGCATCGCCGCTCTGATCAACGGCAACCTGGTCCCCACCGAACTGCTCGACGGGATCCTGGAGACGGCCGTCGACCAGTTCATCCGAGGATCCCGGCCCGACTGAGCATCAGCCGGCGACATCCAGGCGGGCGAGATGCTCGTCGGTGAGGGCGAGCGAGGCCCCGTCGAGCGCCGCTTCCAACTGGTACGGCTTGCTGCCGCCCAGGATCGGACGGATGCCCTGCGCCACCAGCCAGGCCAGCACCACCTGGCCACGGGTCGCGCCGGTGGCCCGGGCGACGTCGTCGAGCGCCGCGAGCCGCCGCGCGCTGCCCGGGTGGTCGTACACCGGCGGGATCGGCTTGGCCGGGTCGTCGTAGGCACCGGACAGCAGCGGGGTGTACGCCCACACCTCCATCCGGTACGCCTCGGCGATGTCCCGCTGCTCGTCGCTGAGCAGGCCGAACGGATGGACCACCCCCTCGGGTAGCGTGCCGGGGCGGGCCCGCAGATAGGTGGCGTTCAGTTGCAGGGCGTCGATCGGCCGGGCGCCGGTAGCGGCGGCGTGGGCGCGGGCCCGCTCGATGCGCCAGGCCGGGTGGTTGGACGCGCCGACCCTGCGTACGGCACCGGACGCGGCCAGCTCGGCGACCGCGTCGACGGTCTCCTCGATCGGGGCGGCCCGGTCCTCCTGGTGCAGCCAGAGCAGGTCGACGCTGTCGACGCCCAGCCGGTCCAGGCTGCCGGCGAAGGCGTCGGCGACGGCGTGGCGACTGAGCCCGGCCCGCACGCGCGGCCACGAGCCGGCCCACAGCGGCTCGGCACCGACCTTGGTCGCGATGCGCACCCGCTGCCGTACGCCGGGCCGGGCGGCGAGCCACCGCCCGACGACCCGTTCGCTGTCGCCACCCCGGCCGTCCTGACTGGCCCAGAAGGCGTAGCAGTCAGCGGTGTCGATCCACTCGCCGCCCCGCTCGACGAACCGGTCGAGCAGGGCGAACGAGGTCTCCTCGTCGATCCGGGTGCCGAACATCATCGCGCCCAGGACCAGCGGCGAGGCCGGTGCCGGCGTGCTCGGGACAGTGGTGGTGGTAGTCGGGGAGTTCTCGTACGTCATGCGTCCACCTTGCGACCTGGAGCGCGCTCTAGGTCAAGCGGTACTGTCAGCGGTATGACGGCCTACTCACCCGCCGAGGCGGCGGCCCGGTCCGGCTTCTCGATCCACACTCTGCGCTACTACGAGCGGGAAGGGATCCTGTCGCCGGTCGCCCGCAACTCCGGCGGACGCCGCGTCTACAGCGACGACGACCTGGGCATGCTCGACTTCCTGCGCTGTCTGCGGGACACCGGGATGCCGATCGAACGGCTCCGCCGCTACGGCGAGCTCTGCCGCGACCCACAGACCGTCCCGGAGCGGATCGCGCTGCTCCGGGAGCATGCGGATGCGGTCGAGCAGCAGATCGACCAGTTGCACCGCTGGCGGGCCCGCCTCGACGAGAAGCTCGCCTGGTACCAGGGCCAGACGGCGGACACGACCGCGACCGACGGCTAGTCTGCCGGCTTTTCCACCGACCACCCCGCACCATGTAAAACAGCAGGTCAAACGGGGTGAGGAGAGCGATCGTGGCAGCACCGGTGGAGAGCGTCGGCAAGGATCTGCAGGCGATGCGGGCGGGCGTCGAACGGGCCCGGACGGCCGCCGCGGCGGCCCAGCAGGAGGCCGAGCGGGTCGCCGGTCAGGCGGCGGCCGGCGGCTTCAGCGGCATCGTCGCCGGCATGATCCAGGTACGCAACACGCTGAAGGAGTTGCAGGCCGGGCTGGCCTGGGTCACCGGCACGCTCGACGAAGCGGCGGCCACGGTGGTGCCGGTGCCGAGGGAGCCGTCACCGGCGGAGGTGCTGGCCACGCTGGGTCGGGCCGGCGACAAGCTGCGCGCCGTCCGCGACGGCATCGGCGCGGCCGCCGCGAAGGCCGACGAGGCGGCAGGGCTGGTGGCGCGGGTGCTGCAGGGTGGCGACCCGGCCCAGCTGCTCGGTGCGCTCGGCACCGTCAAGGAGACGCTGGCGGCGGTACGGCAACGGGCCGGCGTCGTCGACGAGTCGCTGACCGCTGCCGCCGCCACCGCCCGCCGGGTCGGCGCGAAACCGGGCAGCTGACGGTCGGCCGCCGTCGATACTCGGCCGCCGTTGACGTTCAGCCGCCGCCATCCGGCCGTTCCGCTGCACACAGCTCGCGGGAAATGGTGTGATTTGTGCGGGTCGACAGCCTTCGTTGGTTGCCGGCGCGGCAGGCAGCCGGCGATGTGCCGGACGGCCCCGAGAAGGAGAGGCGATGCGTTTCAACCCGCTCGAAGAAACCGGCATCCCGCTGGAAAAACAGCTACGGAGCTGGTCCGAACTGAACGTCGAGCCGTACGAGCCGCACGGGGTCGATCCGTACACCCGGTGCCGGGTGATCGTGATGAACGGGATCGAGGTGGAGGCGATCACGTTCAGCCACCAGATGAACCGGCACGTCGACGACATCGAGTTACGGCAGAAGCTCGCCTACCTGCGCTACATCGAGCAACAGCAGCAGAAGGCGATCAACTGGATGATCCCCGGCCAGGAGTCGGTGCTGGAGGTCGTGCTCGGGTACGAGCAGGTGGCGACCGACATCACCGCCTGGGTCGCCCGCAACGAGCCCGACCCGTACCTGCGGCAGAACTACAAGTTCGGCCTGCTGGAGGACTTCGACCACCTCTACCGCTACTCCAACCTGTACGAGCTGACCCAGGGCAAGAAGGCGCAGGCGATCGTCGACTACCTGACCGAGGTCATGCCGGGGCGGCCGACGTCGCACCACCACCGCCACCCCGAGGACAACGTCCGCAAGCACTACGACAAGCACACCGTCGATCCGCTGTCACGGATGCACGCCATCACCATCACGGCCGCCGAGCAGCAGACGATGAACTACTACATGAACGTGGGGCCGGAGTTCGTCGAGCCGATCGCCCGGGGTCTCTACCTGGAGATCGCGATGGTGGAAGAGGAACACGTCACGCAGTACGAGTCGATGCTCGACCCGGCGGAGAGCTGGCTGGAGCAGCTCGTCCACCACGAGTACAACGAGTGCTACATGTACTGGTCGTTCGCCCAGGACGAGGACGACCGCCGGATCAAGCAGGTCTGGGAGCTGAACCTGGCGATGGAGATCGAGCAGCTCAAGGTGGCGGCCGATCTGCTGCGCCGGTACGACGGCCGGGAGCCGGAGCAGATCCTCCCCGCCGAGATGCCGCAGCCGACGAAGTTCCAGCCGAACAAGGACTTCATCCGCGAGGTGATCGCCGAACAGGTGGACATCACCACGTTCGGCACCGGTTTCGTCGCCGAGTGGCCGGAGCGCTACATCAAGCACATGGCGACGGTCAACGCCGGTGGCGCACCCAGCGAGCAGGTCATCGACGAGAACGCGCAGCGCAACGGCCGGGAGTACCGCAATATCACCGACGGCCCGTACCCGGCCGAGCAGTACGCCCACGAGAAGGTCCGAGAGGAGGTCGCGCGATGACGCCCAGTGCCGTACGCACCGAGACCGGCGCGATGATCAAGCCCGGCCCGATGGTGACGGTCACGCCGGAGCGGGCGGTGGACGACGACCGACTCGCCGCCTTCGCCACTGGCAGTGGTCTGAACGGCCCGTTCCTGGCCGACCAGCTCTCCGCGTGGAAGACCCACGACCTGATGGGGGTCCACCTGTTCGCCATGCTGACCCGGCGCACCCCCAACCCGATCCTGGCCGGACTGTACGGCCGGCTCAGGACATCGGCCAGCGAGCGGGTGCAGACCTGGGAGGCGCTGATCGGCGAGCTGGGCGGCATGCCCAAGTACGTCAGCCCGACCGCCCGGATGACCGGCGGCATGGACGAGAAGATCATCGCGTCGTTCCTGATGAACGGCTCCGGTGACGAGCTGACCTTCGAGACGGCCGGGCTCAACGCCGCGTTCGCCACCCTGTCACTCGGCGTGCTCAACGCGCAGTCGCTGACCAACTGCGCGGAGAAGGCCGACGACGGCCAGGCCAAACAGGTGATGCAGGCGGCGGCCACCCGGCTCGGCGGGTCGGCGCAGGAGGGCCTGTCCGAGGTCGAAAAGGCGTTGAGCGCCAGCATGCTCCTGCAGGTCAGCAGCGGTACGGCCCAGAAGGTGATGCACGGCGTGGACAAGGCCGCCAGCAAGATCAAAAACACGCTGCGCTCATAGTACGGACCCGTGGCGGGTTCGTAGCTGATAGTCAAAACTCTCACCGGCCACCAGAATGGCTGCCGTGGAGACCATCTCGATCACTGAGGCCAAGGCTCGAATCGCTGAACTCGCCGATCGGGTCGCCCGGCAGCACGACCGCTTCACGATCACCCACTACGGCCACGCGGACGTCATGTTGATCGCGGTAGCCGAGTACGAGTCGATGCGGGAAACGCTGGACCTGCTCTCCGACAACGAAGCCCTCGCGGATCTCTGCCGGTCCAGGCAGGACTTCGCCTCGGGCGACACGTTCTCGATGGCCGAGGTCCTCGGCGAACTGGAGCGCCGTTCGTAGCAGCGCCGGTCTCACGGGCATCGTGCGCTCAGGCAGACAAGATCCACTTGCGACAGCCTCCTACCCTGAGTGTCACGGTTCGCTCCGCTTGAGACGCTGGAGGCGTCATGTCGTTTACCGACGCAGTTCGTTCTGTTTTTACCCAGTACGTCGGGTTCAGCGGACGGGCCCGTCGCTCCGAGTACTGGTGGTTCGCCCTCTTCTCTCTCCTCGTCGGCATCGTGACCTCGATCCTCGACACCGCGCTGGGCACCAACTTCGAGGACTCCACGAACGGCGTCATCGGCCTGCTCGTCAGCCTGGCGCTGTTGCTGCCGTCGTTGGCGGTCGCCGTACGCCGGCTGCACGACACCGACCGGTCCGGCTGGTGGATCCTGATCGGGCTGATCCCGATCATCGGCTGGATCGTGCTGCTGGTGTTCTACGTGCAGAACGGGACGCCCGGCCCGAACCGCTTCGGCTCCGACCCCAAGGACGTCGCCGGGTTCGGCTCGGCCGTCTGACGCCTGCGACAGCGTCGACGATGTGAGGCTGAGATACCTATCGACGAGCTGGTTAGGTATCTCAGCCTCACATCGTGGCAGTCAGCGCAGGTGCGGGCGCGGTCAGACGGTGAGGGTGCCGCCCTTGGTAGCCGTGATGAAGGCGGACCAGCTCGTCGGGGAGATCACCAGCACCGGCCCGGCCGGGGTCCTTGGAGTCGCGTACGCCCACAACGGGGAGGACGTCCGTCAGGGGTCCACGGTAACCTGCCGAGGCGGACAGGCTGAGGGAGACGGCAGGTGAATCTGGTGACTGACCAAAGGCTGGCTGAGCTCGTCGCGGAGTTCGGCCAGATGTGCAAAGCCGCTCTGGAGGGTCCCGGCGAGCGCGAGGCGGCGATCCGCCCGCCCATCCAGCACCTGATCACAACGTTCGCCGACAACCTCAAGCTCTGCACCAGCATGTACCCCGAAGTGCACATGACCGACCTCCAAGTCCGTCCAGATTACGCGATGAAGGTCAACCGGGTGATCAGCGGATACATCGAGGTCAAGGAACCTTCGGTCTCCATCAACCCTGCTAAGTTCCGTGGGCACAACAGGAGGCAATGGGAACGCCTCCGCGATCTGCCCAACCTGCTCTACACCAACGGCCACAGCTGGGCGCTGTTTCGCAACGGCGAACAGGTCGGCGAGACGGCGTACCTGACCGGCGACCTCGCCACGGCCGGCCGCCGGCTGATCGTGCAGGACGCCGCATTCGAGCAGGTGTTGCGGGACTTCCTCTCCTGGCACCCAGCGCCGGTGCGCTCGGTCGCGCAGTTGGTCCGGTCGATCGCGCCGCTGTGCCGACTGCTACGCCACGAGGTCCTGGACCGGATTGGGCGGGAGGCGACCGGCATCCGCGCCGGCCAGGCCAAGGAGGAGCAGCCGTTCACGATGCTGGCCGGCGAATGGCGCCGGCTGCTGTTCCCCACGATCGACGACCACGCCTTCGCCGACGCGTACGCCCAGACAGTCACCTTCGCGTTGCTGCTGGCCCGGTCGGAGGGCATCGACCTGGAGAAGCCGACGCTGCACGAGGTCGGCGGCAAGCTGGGCAACACCCACTCGCTGATGGGGCGGGCGCTGCAACTGCTGACCGACAACATCGAGCAGCAGTTCCGGGTCAGTGTCGACCTGCTGATCAGGGTGATCAACGCCGTCGACTGGCCGCGCATCCGCAGCAGCAACGTGGACGCCTACCTGCACCTCTACGAACACTTCCTAGAGGAGTACGACGAGGCGCTACGCAAGGAGTCCGGCACCTACTACACGCCGCACCAGGTTGTCACCGAGATGGTGCGACTGGTCGACGAGGTGCTGCGGACCCGACTCGGTCGGGCCAGGGGGTTCGGCTCCCCTGAGGTGTTCACCGTCGACCCGGCGATGGGCACCGGCACCTTCCTACACGAGATCATCAAGCAGGTCGGTGACGAGGTGTCCGAGCAGGACGGCCCCGGGGTAGTGCCCGGCGTCGTCGAGGAGCTGGCCAAGCGGCTGGTCGGCTTCGAGATGCAGATGGGTCCGTTCGCCGTGGCCGAGCTGCGCGGTTCCGACATGCTCCAGCGGTACGGCGCGAAGCTTCCATCCGGCGGCTTACGGCTCTACGTCACCAACACTCTCGATGACCCGTACGCCGAGCAGAACATGCCCTCGGTCTTTGCTCAGATCTCCCGGTCCCGCCGGCAAGCCAACAAAGTCAAGCGCGAGACGCCGGTAACCGTCGTCATTGGCAACCCGCCCTACCACGAGCGCGCCGAAGGCAGAGGCGGGTGGATCGAGAAGGGCAACGTCGACACCAAATCGCCGCTGATAGACTTCCGCCTCCCCGGTAACGGCCGCACCGAGTACGTGTTGAAGAACCTGTACGTCTATTTCTGGCGCTGGGCGACGTGGAAGGTTTTCGACGCATACAAGGATGACAGCGATGGCGTGATCGCCTTCATCACCACGGCCGGCTATCTGCGGGGCCCAGGTTTCAAGGGCATGCGCGAATACCTACGCCGCACCTGCGACGAGGGTTGGATCATCAACGCCACGCCGGAAGGGATGCGCCCGGACGTGTCGACCCGCGTCTTCCCTGGCGTGCAGCAGCCGTTGGCGATCGGCATCTTCGTCCGGCACGCCGGCAGCGACCGCGAACAGCCGGCGACCATTCGGTACGCCGTGCTGGAGGGCCGCCGCGAGGCAAAGTACGCCCAGCTCGCCAACCTGACGCTCGACAGCGAGACGTGGCAGCCGGTCCGCCCCGACTGGCACGCCCCGTTCACCCCGGCCTCCGTCTCCGACTGGGACAACTACCCCGCCCTCGACGACCTGATGCCATGGACCGCTCCCGGAGTGAAGCCCAACAGGACGTGGGTATATGCCCCCGATAAGGATGTCCTTCAGAAACGCTGGTCTCGCCTTGTCTCTGTCGAGACGCCCGACCAACGCAAGGTCCTCTTCAAAGAGAGCACCGATCGCACGATAAGCTCTCGGGTAGCCCATCTCCCCGGAGGCCATAAGCACAGCGGCACCATAGCAGACGAAACGGGCGAATGCCCCAAACCAACCCGCGTCTCATACCGCAGCTTCGATCGCCAGTGGATCGTGCCAGACAACCGCCTTATACATCGGCCCAGCCCAGACCTTTGGCAATCCGCGAAGGCCAGTCAGGTTTTTGTGAATGAACAGCATAGCCGACTCATCGAGACTGGGCCGGGCGTGGTCTTCTCGGCGCTGATCCCGGATATGGATCATTTTAAGGGGTCTGAGGGTGGACGGGTGCTGCCGATGTTGCATCCGGGTGGGATGGCGAACGTCGCGCCTCGGCTGTTGGCGGTGCTCGGCGAACGACTCGGGTCGACGGTGACGGTCGAGGAGCTGGTGGCGTACATCGCCGGAGTGGTGGCGCATCGTGGTTTCACGCCGCGCTTCGCCGAGGAGTTGGTGACGCCGGGCATCCGGGTGCCACTGACCACCGATCCGGCCTTGTGGCGGGAAGCCGTGGAGGTTGGCCGCCAGGTGGTGTGGCTACACACCTACGGCGAGGCGTTGGCCGACCCGGCTGCCGACCGTCCTCAGGGGAACATCCGCTACCCCACTGGTGACCCGCGAGGGCCACTAAACACGGTAGCGATCCCGGCCGAACCGCTACCGGCGACGATCAGCCACGACGAGGCCGGCGAGAAGCTACACGTCGGGTCGGGCGAGTTCGCGCCGGTGCCGGCAGAAGTGTGGGCCTACGACGTCGGCGGCATGCAGGTGGTCAAGAAGTGGTTTTCGTATCGCAAGGCCGATCCGGGCGGAAAGGTGTCCAGCCCACTCGACAAGATCCACGTCGAGCGTTGGCCGCACGAGTGGACCATCGAGCTGATCGAGCTGCTGACGGTGCTGCGCCGTCTGGTCGAGTTGGAGCCGCAACAGGCAGACCTGCTGACCCGGATCGTCGCCAGCGAACAGCTCACCGTGAAGGAGCTGACCGCCGCCGGAGTCCTGCCGGTGCCGGCGGTAGCCCGCAAGCCACACCGACAGCCGACGCCGGTCATCGCCGCCGCCGCCGACGGCGACGGCGACGGCGACGGCGACACGGCCGAAAAGCCGCTTTTTTGAGCCGTAGCGGCCAAGCAGCTACGACGATGTGCGGCTGGGATACCTAACCCGCGTGCCGATAGGTATCCCAGCCTCACATCGTGGCAGTCATCGCAGGTGCCGCACGGTCAGGCGGTGAAGGTGCTGGTCCTGGTGGCGGCGATGAAGGCGGACCAGCTCGTCGGGGAGATCACCAGCACCGGCCCGGCCGGGTCCTTGGAGTCCCGCACGCCGACGACGCCGCCGAGCCCGTCGGCCACCTCGACACAGTCGCCCTGATCGTTGGATCGGCTGCTCTTACGCCAGGTGGCATCGGCCACCTCGACACAGTGGCCCTGAGCATTGGAGCGGCTGCTCTTGCGCCAGGTTGCGGTGGACAGGTCGATCATGACTCGTACTCCTTTGCGGTCCGGGCGAGGAGGTCACGTGTCGCGGCCCGACCCAGCGCTGCGGCCGTCAGGTCATCGAAGGCCATCGTATAAGAATCGGCTTCATTAGGGCGGTCCAAATAGAGCGCGCCGGTGAGGCCCTCGACGTAGACGGTGGTCGGCTCCAGCTCGGCGGGGAAGTCGAGCATCACGAAGCTGCCAGTCAGAGATCCGCTGTGGACGCCGGCGCTGAAGGGGATCAGCCGGATCGAGACGTTCGGCAGTTCGTCGACCTGGATCAGCCGGCGCAGCTGGGCGGCCATCACCGCCCCGGAGCCGACCGGGCGACGGATTGCTGCCTCGTCCAGCAGGATGTCGAACCGGGGTAGGTGCGGCTCCATCCGGGTGAGCAGCTTTGCACGCTGCAGCCGTGCCGCCACCCGCTGCTCGATGACCTCGGGCGACAGGCGCAGCGGGTTGCGCGTGAACACCTCGGTCGCGTACTCGCGGGTCTGCAATGGGCCGGAGATGAGGTCGACGTGGTACTCGCGGAGGTGGGAGGCGGCCTCCTCCAGGCCGATGAACAGCTCGAACCAGGACGGGATGCTGGCGTAGTCGTGCCACCAACCCTTCTCCTTGGTCTTCGGAGCCAGCGCGGCCAGCGCCTCGACGGTCTTCAGGTCAGCGCCGTACAGCTCGCAGAGCAGCACCACGTCCTCGGCGCGGATCGGCACCTCACCCCGCTCCATCCGCAGCAGCTTGGTCGCCGACCAGTCCAGCTCACGGGCCGCCGTGGTCTGCGGGACCCGGGCCAGCCGCTCCCGCAGCCGACGCAGCTCCCGACCGAGCTGGCGGCGCGGGACCGACGAGTTCAACAGGGCCGAGGACATTGGTGCCACCTCCTGGAATTGATCACACCCGGGCTGATCATGCACGTCTGGCAGGTCAACTTCTGGTCGACCGAGGTCTATACAACTGGCTGGCCATATCTCTATCACAGGGCCCCGACAGTGTTGCGGTGGCGCGGATTGGCCGACAGACTCGTCTTCGTTCGGGAACGAGATCGAAGCGCCGCAAATCGGCGCGGACCTTTCGTCGACGAATACGACCTGACCGATCGGTGGGCGGCAAACCATCCGAACGGCCAGGGACGTTTCTCCCCAATCAGGCGTGGCGGCCGGCACGGCACCCCCGAGCCGTCCGGCCGCCACGCCGCCCGAACTTTTCCCAGCTCACCACCGTTATGGGAGGTGGAAGATGTCCGACGTCGGTTTCGCGATCGCGATGGCCAGCGCCGCACTGGTCGGCTTCCTCGCCGGCCTGCTCAGTTTCAAGGTCAAGAGCCGGTGGTGCCCCGAGTGCGGGGCGATGACCTACCCACGGCCACCGGACGGCCATGATATGCAGATCAGCAACGGCAGTTGACTTGCAATTTCCACCACGACCGACAACACGCCAATGCGAGGGATCATGCCGTACCGTAATGACAAGCCGGACCGATTCACCAGGCCGCCGCTACCGGCGAAGCTGATCAACGAACGACCCGCTCCCGACCGGCCGCCACTGCCGAAACGGGTGCCGGGTGACACCGATGTCGACGCCGACCCCCGCTTCCACCTGGTCGGCGCGCGAGGCGTTGCCCCGGCGCCACCCGACAACCCGGTGACGGTGGCGCAGCTCGCCAAGCGGATGGCGCAGCGGCACATGCCGGACCGGATGGGCGGCTGTCGACACTGCGGGCGTACGTACTGCGATCTGTTCCTGGAGGCGCTCGCGGTGCTGGACCGG
Source organism: Solwaraspora sp. WMMA2101 (assembly GCF_049179175.1). Lineage (NCBI taxonomy): Bacteria > Bacillati > Actinomycetota > Actinomycetes > Micromonosporales > Micromonosporaceae > Solwaraspora > Solwaraspora sp. WMMA2101. Next base: position 2,770,243 of record NZ_JBMHMA010000006.1, read on the forward strand.
CGCGACCAGGCCGCCGCCCGCCAGATCCGGGCCGTCCTGCAGTACGCCGGCCTCACCCCACCGGCCCGCGACGACGACGACTCAGCACACCCCTCCCCATGATCGCCACGATCTTGCGGTTATCGTGCGACAAAGTGGACAAATCTTCTCGATAAGCGCAAGATCGTCGCGATCATGGGGGGGTGGGGGGTTCGTCCGGTCAGAGAATGTCGAGTACGGCTCGTAGCAGCCGATTGACCTCCACCATCTCGGCGGGGCTCAGTCGTCCGACACGCTCGCCAATGGCTTTCTCGGTGTCGACGGCACGCAGTTGGTCCAGCATGAGCCGGGTCGACTCACCACGCACAGTCACCTCAGGACGGAACACATACGGGTGTGCCGACGTGGAGGTCGGAGCAACCACCGTCGTCGACAGGTGCAGCTCGTCGGACTGCACCACCACGGCGTACCGGCGGCCTTGTTGTTCGTGACCGATCGCGTCACGGGGAGCGCGGAGCCGGTAGACGTCACCACGCACTGAGCTCGTCCAACTCTGCCTGGACCCGGCGAACCTCCGCGAGGTCGTCGGCGTTGCCGCGCGCGTGCTCCGCGTCCGCCCGCATTCTCGCCTTCAACGCGTGGTCGGCATGTTCGTCGAGGAGCCGCGTGATGACATCGTCGATCGACGCGTCTCCGAACTCCTGTGCGCGGGTCCGCATCAGCCGGTCGCGGGTGGCAGCGCTGACCCTGATCGTCGTTGTCGCCATGGAGGTAGTCTACCCACTGGTCTACATATCGTCTACTAAACGATCTACCTGCCCGGCTACCACGCCGACTGGTCAGGAGGCGGGCAGGACGGTGCCGGTGACCTCGCCCAGGCCGATGGTTGCGCCGGCCGGGCCGGGGGCGGTGGCCGAGATCGTCACCGTGTCACCGTCTTCGAGGAAGGTGCGCTCGGAGCCGTCGTCCAGCTTGATCGGCTCGGTGCCGCCCCAGGTCAGCTCCAGGAACGAGCCGACCTGGTCACGCCGGGCCCCGGAGACGGTGCCGGAGGCGTAGAGGTCGCCGGTGCGCAGCGAAGCGCCGTTGACGGTCAGGTGGGCCAACTGCTGCGCCGGGGTCCAGTACATGCCGGCGAACGGCGGCTCGCTGACCTTGGTGCCGTTCCACTCGACGACGATCGAGAGATCCAGACCGAGGCGCGCCGACTCAACGAGATAGTCCAGCACCGGCGGGTCCTGCTCGGGGGCAGGCACCCAGGCATGGTCGAGGGCCTCCAGCGGCACGATCCACGGGCTGACCGAGGTGGCGAACGACTTGCCGAGGAACGGACCCAGCGGCTGGTACTCCCAGGCCTGGATGTCCCGGGCCGACCAGTCGTTGACCAGGGTGACGCCGAAGACGTGGTCGGCGAACCGGCCCGTCGGCACCCGGTCGCCGAGCCGGGTCGGCACCCCGACGACGAAACCCACCTCGGCTTCGATGTCGAGCCGACCCGACGGGCCGAAGACCGGGCCGGCGGAGCTGCGCCGCTGCCCGCAGGGGCGCACGATCGGCGTACCGGAGACGACGACCGTGCCGGCCCGGCCGTGGTAGCCGATCGGCAGGTGCCGCCAGTTCGGGGTGAGCAGCGGCTGGCCGGGGCGGAAGATCTGCCCGACGTTGCTGGCGTGCTGCTCGGAGGAGTAGAAGTCGACGTAGTCGCCGACGGTGAACGGCATGACCAGGTCGACCTGCGCCAGCGGGACCAGCAGCGGCTCGACCGCCGCCCGGTGCTCCGACTCGGTGAGCAGCTCGACGATCCGCCGCCGGACGGTGGTCCACTGTGCCCGGCCGAGGGCCAGGAAGTCGTCGAGGGTCGGCTGACACAGGGCGCCGCCGGCGAGGATCAGGTCGGCATCCTCCGCGCCGCGCAGGTCGAGCACGAAATCGGCGATCCGTACGCCGAGCCGCTGCCCGCCGGCACGCGAGCTGCCGCCGGGCTCACCCGGCGAGCCGGCCCCGCCGCTATGGCGGAAGGCACCGTACGGCAGGGTCTGCACCCCGTACGGTGAACCGTCGGCACCGGGCACCCAGCAGGTCGTCACGCGAATCCTCCGTTGATCAGCCCCAGCCGGACCAGGTCGGTCAGCGGGTCGGTGATGCTGCAGGACCCGAAACCTACCCACAGCGGCCGGTCGGCGCTCCGGCGCGTACGGGCCGGTTCGATCAGCCGGGCCGCGTCGGTGGTGGCGAGCAGTTCGGCGACCTCGGCCACCTCGGCGCCCTCGGCGGCGGTGATCGTGGCGGCGAGGACGTTGAGGAAGCCGTGGTGGGTGAAGCCGGTCTCCGGGTCGGTGTCCCGGATGGCGTGGTGCAGCCCGGCGGTCAGTTTGAACGGCAACGCCCGGTCCCGGCAGGCGCAGATCACGGCGGCCAGCTCGACCGGGGTGGGGAACAGCTCGGCGGCCAGCCCGCCGGTGCGGAACTTCGCGGCCACGTCGACGCCGCCGGCCCGCGCCTCGGCGAGGGTGTCCAGGGCGGCGAGCAGCCCCCAGGTCAGCGGCACCTCCGCGTACCCACTGATCTTGGGCCAGCCGGCGAGGGCCGTCAGCAGCGTCCGGAGGCCGGGTTGCGGGTCCTCGCCGCGTTTGGCAACGGCGACCTCGACCTGGCGCAGCCGCAGCCGGTCGGCGGGCAGTGCGTCGACGGCGGCGGGCAGGACGGCGAGGCCGGTGTCGCCGATCAGGCCGATCTCCAGCTCCTCGCCGGGGCCGAGCAGGCTGCCGAGCAGCCGCCGGGCCGCGTCGATCCCGGAGGCGGGCAGCAGGAACGGGCCGACCAGGTCGGCGTACCAGGCGGTGCGGTGGTCACGGTGCGCGGTGATCGCGTCGGGCAGGTCGGCGCTGCCGGGCGGAAAGACCGCCGCGTCGTCGACGAGGCCGGCGAAGATCCTGGGTACCTGCATTGACACGCCTCTGAACCTAGTGGATTCTACGATTAACGGACAACAGCGTCCGATTATCGGACGCTACCGGCCGGTCAACGGGGAGATACGGAGGGTAATGATGCCCTACTACCGCAGCGTTGGCGAGATCCCCCGCAAGCGCCACACCCAGTTCCGCCAACCCGACGGCAGCCTGTACGCCGAGGAGCTGATGGGGCAGGAAGGCTTCTCCGCCGACTCGTCCCTGCTCTACCACCGGCACCTGCCCACCGCGATCGTCGCCGCCGAGACCTACGCACCACCACCGACCCGACGGCTGCCGAACCACCCGCTCACGCCACGGCACCTGCGTACCCACAAGCTCGACTCCGGACACACCGACGCCGTCCTCGGCCGAGCGCCGCTGCTCGCCAACGACGACGTACGGATCAGCTACGTCGTCGCCGACCAGCCGTCCCCGCTGTACCGCAACGCGACCGGCGACGAATGCCTGTACGTCGAGTCCGGCGCCGCCCGGGTGGAGACCAGCTTCGGGGTGCTCGGCGTCACCTCCGGCGACTACGTGGTCATCCCGACCTCGGTGGTGCACCGGATCGTGCCCGTCGACGACGTACCGCTGCGACTGCTCACCATCGAGGCGACCGGCCACATCGGAGCACCCAAGCGGTACCTGTCGCAGCGCGGCCAGTTCCTGGAACACTCGCCGTACTGTGAGCGGGACATCCGTGGACCCGGCCAGCCGCTGCTGATCGACGGCACCGACGTCGAGGTGTACGTGCGGCACCGGCAGGGCTGGACCCGGCACGTGTACGCCCACCACCCGTTCGACGTGGTCGGCTGGGACGGCCACCTCTACCCGTGGGCGTTGAGCATCCACGACTTCGAGCCGATCACCGGCCGGCTGCACCAGCCGCCACCGGTGCACCAGACCTTCGCCGGCCCGAACTTCGTGATCTGCTCGTTCGTGCCCCGCAAGGTCGACTACCACCCGCAGGCCATCCCGGTGCCGTACAACCACCACAACGTCGACTCCGACGAGATGCTGTTCTACACCGGCGGCAACTACGAGGCGCGGCGCGGCTCCGGCATCGAACAGGGCTCCATCTCGCTGCACCCGGCCGGCTGCACCCACGGGCCGCAACCCGGGGCCGTCGAACGCTCACTCGGTGCCGAGCACTTCGACGAACTCGCCGTGATGGTCGACACCTTCCGACCGCTGGACCTGTGCGACGCCGCCCTGACGGTCGAGGACAGCGGGTACGCCTGGACCTGGGCGGGCAACGCCCGCTGAGGGCGACTACGGCTGGTCCGGCGGCCGGCCCTACAGCTGGTCCGGCAGCCGGCCCTACGGCTGGTCCGGCGGCCGGCCGGTGGCCGAGCGCAGCACCATGAACTGGGCGAACGCGGCGGCACCGATCGCCGACACCAGCAGCCACGGCGAGGCGATCGCCGCGTAGCAGAAGATCAGCACCGGGGCGGCACCCACCGCGTACACGGCCGTCGCCAGGCGGCGGTCCAGCAGCTGCGACAGCACCTCGCTGATCCGCCCCGGCACCCGCCGGGCCAGCAGCCAGACCAGCACCACCCCGCCGACCGCCGAGAACATCGCCCAGCCGCGCGACGCGGTGCTGCCCGCCAGACAGGCCACGGTCACCGCCGCGACCATGCTGTAGCCGGCACCGATCAGCACCAGCCGGCGCAGCTCCTCGTCGACCGTACGCGGCTGCTGCTGCCTCGGATCCGGCGGTGGCGGCGGCGGGGCCATCATGGTCGCCTGCTCGGCGAGGATCGCCAGCTCGGCGGCGTACCGGCGCTGCTCCAGGCCGATCACCCCGACGTCGTGTTGCGCCTCACCGATCAGCGGGTCCAGCCGCAGCGCCTCGCCGTACGCCCGGTGCGCCAGGTCGAACAGCTCCAGCCGGGCACCGACCAGACCGAGCACCAGATGCGCCTGAGCGTCCTGCGGGGCAAGCTCCACCCCGCGCCAGGCCGCGTTCAGCGCCGGCTGGCCGTTGCGTGAGCCGGCCAGGATCGCCGCGCCGCTGCGCTGGGCGTACGCGTCGTCCGGGTACGTGGCCAACAGGTCGGTGGCGACCCGGGCAGCATCGGCGAACCGGCGCAGGTCGATCAGCGCCAGACCGCGTACCACCTGCAGGGCGATCCGGTCCGCGACGTCGAGCCCGGCGGCGGCATCGGCCGGCGGGTGGTCGGCGGCGGCCGCCGACCACGGACTCGGCACGTCGCCGGTGGTCGACCCGTCGGCCGCGGCGAGGGCCTGCTCCGGGCGGTCGGCGGCCAGCTGCACCCGGGCCAGCATGATCCGGGCGGCGACGCTGTCCGGGTCGAGCGCCGTCGCGAACCCGATCTCGGCGGCGGCTTCGTCGTAGCGGCCGAGGTCGGCCAGCAGCCCGGCCCGTTGCAGATAGCCGTGGACGTCGGTGGGCGGCTCGGGGGCAGACTCGCTCGACACCTGTCGAGCCTATCCGGGCGGCGCGAGCGGATAGACGAGCGCGACCGCCAGACCGGCGAGACCCTCACCCCGGCCGGTCAGTCCGAGCCCGTCGGTGGTGGTGCCGGAGACGGTGACCGGGGCACCGGCGGCGGCGCTGAGCGCCTGCTGCGCCTCGGCCCGGCGGGGGCCGATCTTCGGCCGTACGCCGATCACCTGGATTGATACGTTGCCGATGACGAACCCGGCGGCGACCACCCGGCGGGCCGCCTCGGCGAGCAGGTCGACCCCGGCGGCTCCGGCCCACTGCGGCTGGTCGACGCCGAAGTTGGCGCCCAGGTCACCGAGGCCGGCGGCGGAGAAGAGCGCGTCGCAGGCGGCGTGCGCGGCGACGTCGCCGTCGGAGTGCCCGGCCAGCCCGGTCTCGCCCGGCCAGTGCAGGCCGGCGACCCAGCAGGGGCGGTCGGCGGCGAAGGCGTGCACGTCGGTGCCGACCCCGACCCGGGGAACGATCATGCCGGCTCAGGCCGAAGAACGATCATGCCGGCTCGGTCCGTAAGGACGATCATGACGGAAGGGTACGGGGCGCGGGTTCGGTGGCGAGCAGGTGCTCGGCGATCACCAGGTCGAACGGGCGGGTGATCTTCAACGCCCGCTCCGAGCCGGGCACGCAGACCACCGGTACGCCGAGCTTCTCGACCAGCCCGGCGTCGTCGGTGTGCGGGTCGGCTGCGTCGGCGTGCGCGGCGGCCAGCACGTCCCGGCGGAACCCCTGCGGGGTCTGCACGGCCCGCAGCGTCGACCGGTCGACGGTGGCCAGGACGGTCTCGTCGGCGTCCACCGACTTGATCGTGTCGACGACCGGCAGCACCGGGACGACGGCCGGGGCACCGGCCCGGACCGCGGCGGCGACCGAGTCGACCAGGTCGGGTGGGGTGAGGGCGCGGGCCGCGTCGTGGACCAGGACGATCTGCGGGCCGGCCGGTACGGCGGCCAGCGCGGCGGCCACCGACGTCTGCCGGTGCGCCCCGCCCGGTACGACGATCAGCGGGAGCCCGGCGGCGGCCGGGGTGAGCAGGTCGCGCACGGCGTCGACGTCGGCCGGCGGGGCGGCGACCACGATCACCGCGACCGAGGCGGCGTCGGCGAGCCGGTGGACCGCGTGCACCAGCAGCGGTACGCCGCCGAGCAGGCGCAGCGCCTTCGGCGCGCCGGGCCCGAGGCGTACCCCGGCACCGGCCGCCGGAACGAGGACCGCGACGTCACCGCGCTGCTGGAGATGCGCGGTCACGTCGCGGTCCTCGTTTTCGGAGCAACAGACGATCTATGGGTGGAGAGCTGCCTTACGCGTCGGTGAGCACCTTGTCGAGGAGGTTCTCCGCCTCGTCCTTGGTGCTCTTTTCCGCAAGCGCGACCTCGCCGACCAGGATGTCCCGGGCCTTGGCGAGCATGCGCTTCTCGCCTGCGGACAGCCCCCGCTCCCGCTCCCGACGCCAGAGGTCACGAACGACCTCGGCGACCTTGAGCGGGTTTCCGGACGCCAACTTCTCGAGGTTTGCCTTGTACCGCCGCGACCAGTTGGTCGGCTCCTCGGTGTGTGGCGCGCGAAGCACGTCGAAGACCTTGCCCAGGCCTTCTTCGCCAACCACTTCACGCACACCGACGATCTCGGCGTTCTCGGCGGGGACTCGCACCGTCAGGTCACCCTGCGCAACCCTGAGGACGAGGTACTGCTTCTCCTCGCCCTTGATGACACGAGTCTCGATTGCCTCGATGAGTGCGGCCCCGTGGTGGGGGTAAACAACGGTCTCGCCGACACTGAAAACCATAGGTTCGAAGCCCCTTTCGCTGTGTCTAGGGTAACACGCTCAGGCACCGATGTCCCGTCGTACTCATAGCCGTAAGCGCAGGTCAGAGGGGCTGTGAGAGGTCTTTCTCCGGCTTGACACGCAGCCGCCGACACGCTTCGGCCACTGTGAGTAACCAGACGGTCAGCAGGCAGCTAACCCGCCGGGCGGCCTGACGAGGCGCGTTTCGACACCCTCATCCTATCCGTCACCCTCATCTTTGACCTGGCTCTGGCGTAACCAGGTCCGGTGCGGGACCCTGATAGGTGGACCCCGATCGACCTCACGGGCGAGCGGGCTGGGGGTGCTGTGGGCAGGACAGGCAACGGCGATGGGTGGTCTGACGGCGCGGGAGCGCCCGACGACCTGCCGCAGATCCCTGCCGACTGGGGCCCGATCGTCGTGCCCGACGATCCCGCCGCGCTCGCCGCCGAGGCCGAGCTCGTCCGCCGGGAGCTGCGCCGCACCCGCCGCCGTGACCGCTGGCACCGCCGGCTGGGGCTGCGTTCCGACCAGGTCGGGCACCGCCCGCACGAGATCGCCGCGCTGCGCCTGCCGCTGACCATCATGCTGGTCGCCGTGCTCGCCGCCATGGTGAGCCTGTTCATCGTGGCTTGGACCGACCGGCCGCCACCGTCGCCGGGCCAGTCGGCCGACCCGTCGGCGGCACCGTCGGCGGCGGCGGGTTCGGCCGTCCTGCCCGCCGGGCCGCTGCCCGCACTCGACCTGATCGACCCCGGCGGCCGCACGGTCGCCCTGCATGCCCTGCTGCCAGCGGTGATCCTGCTGGTCGACAGCTGCGAGTGCGCGGACCAGGTCGCCGCCGCCCGGGCCGCCGCCCCGGCCGGGGTGTCGGTCGTCGCCGTCACCGACGGCACCGACCCGGCGGCCGGCACCGACGGCAGCGCCGCGACGGCCGGCACCGACGGCGCTGATCCGCCGCCCGCCGCCGACCCGGCCGTGCACCGGCTCGTCGACCCGACCGGCGAGATCCGCGGCTTCGTCGACGTCACCCCGGTCGCCGACACCGCCACCGTCCTGCTCGTGGCGCGCGGCGGCGACGTGGTCCGGCTCGTGCCGGCAGCCCGCACCGCCGAGACGTACCGCGCCGACCTGGCCGGGCTGGTCAGTCAGCGGTGAGCAGCCCGGCGTAGAGCGTCAGCCCCGGACCGAACGCCAGCATCACCACCCGACGCGGCGGCCGCGGCGCCCGTCGCAGCCGGTCCAGGATCAGCAGTACGGTCGGCGACGAACAGTTGCCGTACTCCGCCAGGGTCTCCCGGGACGCCGCCAACGCCTCGTCCGGCAACACCAGCTCCCGCTGCACCACGCTCAGGATGCGGGGGCCACCCGGATGCACCGCCCAGCCGTCGACCTGGGCCACCGACAGACCGTGCCGGGCCAGCAGGTCGGCCACCAGCGCCCGGACGTGCAGCGACAACACCTGCGGCACCCGGGGTGACAGACCCATCCGGAACCCGAGATCGGTCACCTCCCAGGTCATGTGGTCGGCCGTCGCGGTGTCCGTCGCGGCCACGATCTCCCGTACGACGTAGTTGCCCGACCGTGGGGCGTCGTCGACGGACCGTACGACGTCGCCGGACCGGCGCGGACCGGGCGGGCCGCCGCCCGCGCCGGTCGGCCCCGGCCCGGTCGGCGCCAGCACCACCGCCGCCGCCGCGTCCGAGAACAGGGCGTGCGCCACGATCTGCTGCGTGTCGGTACGGCGGCCCGGCGGCTGAATGTGCAGGCTGGTCAACTCGGCGCACAACAGCACCGCCGGCCGACCCCGCGCGGTGACGAAGTCCGCCGCCGCGCCCAGCCCCGGCAGCGCCGCATAGCAGCCCATGTGCCCGACGAACAGCCGCTGGGTCGCCGGTGACATCCCGAGATCCCGGGCCAGCAGGATGTCCAGGCCCGGCGTGGCGTACCCGGTGCAGGAACAGACCACGAACAGGCCGATGTCGCCGGCGGACACCCCCGACCCGGTCAACGCCTGCGTCACCGCCTCCTTGCCCAGCGGCAACGCCTCGACCTGGTAGCGGCGCATCCGGCGCTCCGTCGGCCAGTCCGCGACGTCCTCCAGCAGCGGACTCACCGCCGCCTGCCGGGTCCGTACCCCCGAATTGGCGAAGATCCGCGCGGCCAGCGCCTTCGCGGCACCGGTGTAGCGGGCGGCGAAGAAGTCCCGCCACAGCTCGTCCTGGGTCGCCGACGGCGGCAACGCCAGCCCCAGCCCGACCACCGCCGCCGACCGGTGTGTCGTCGCGCCCACCGCCGCCGGCTCCACCGAGGCGGTCACCACCGGGGCGCCGATCCGTCGCGGTCCGGGTCCCCGCCGAGGGCGGCCACCCCCAGCCAGTCCGCGCAGACGTCCGCCGTCGGCGGATGCAGGGCGCCGCAGCGGGCGTCACGGAACAACCGCTCCACCGGATGACCCCGGCGGGTCGCCCCGGTGCCGGCCGCCTCCACCATCGACGACGCCACCTCGGCCGCCGTGGCACCAGCCACCAGCTTGGCCCGCCACACCCACTGGTTGGTCCGCGGATCCCCCGGCGCGGCGTCGACCAGGCGGGCCGCCTCCCGTACGGTCAGCCACGCCGACGCCGCAGCCGCGTCGGCCCGACCGATCCGGGCCCGCACCGCCGGCAGCCCGGTCAGGCCCCGGTCGGTCAGGTGCGCCACCGCCGCGTCCACCGCCGCCCGGGCCACCCCGGCGTACACCGCCGCGTAGCTGGCGACCATCCAGTGTGGCATCAACTGGGCCACCACCAGCGCCAACCCTTCGACCCCGCCGAGCAGGGCGGACGCCGGCACGGTGACGTCCAGGTGCAGATCGTGCGAGCAGGTCGCCCGCATCCCCAGCGAATCCCAGGTCTGCTCCACCCGCAGCCCCGGGGTGTCCGCCGGCACCAGGAACTGCGACACCGTCGCCGGATCGTCGCCGTGCCGGGCCGCCACCAGGTACCCGCCGGCGTGCCCGGCCCCGGAGCAGAACGCCTTGGCACCCTTGATCTGGAACCCGCCGCCGGGCACCGGGTGGTACACCGTCGACAGTTGGGACAGCCGGGACCCGGCACCCCGTTCGCTCATCGCCACCGCGTACCACGTGCCGGCGGCGGCCGCCGCGAGCAGCTGGTCCCGGGCGGCCAGCGCCTCGGCCGGCAGCCCGAGCGCCTCGGCCAGGTTGTCGTCGACCGCGCTCAGCGCCCCGGTCACCGACACGTGCATGTTGAACACCAGCGCCGTCGCCCCGTTGCCCCGGGCCAGCTCGTACGCCACCTCGGCGTAGTCGGCGAACCCGGCACCCAGGCCGCCCAGGCGCTCCGGGACCAGCAGCCCGAACAGGCCCTCCCGGCGCAGGTCGGCGAAGTCCGCCACCGGGAAACTCCCGGCCCGGTCGTGCTCACCCGCCCGCGCGGCGAACCTCGGCACCAACCGCCGCGCCGCCGCCAATGCGTCGCCCACCATTGCTTCCCCTTCCGCCGGTCGATCAGCCTGACTTCAGCCCCCTGCCCTGGTACAGCAGTGCGGTGGACCGGACCGGCACCATCCGGCGCCGTACCGGCCACAACAGGGGGCGCGCGGCTTCGGTGCCGGTGAGCGCGGTCCCGGTCCGTGCGCTGCCGGCGCGTGCGGTGCGCGGCAGCGCCGCCCGCAGCAGCCAGTCGGCCAGCGCCGGGCCGGTCGGCCGCAGCCCCCGCACGAACAGCCGTACGCCGTGCCGGGCACACTCCGCCGTCAGCCGCCGCGGGTCGACGAACAGCGCCGGATCGTGGATGCCGCGCGGCACCATCGGCAGCCGCTCCCCCAGCTCCACCGCGACCAGCCGGCAGCGCAGCGTCGCGTTCAGGGTGTCCAGCACCAGCAGCCCACCCGGGCGCAGCACCCGGCACACCTCGGCGACGGCTCCCGCCAGGTCCGGCACGTGCTCCAGCAGCTCACCGGCGGAGACCACGTCGGCCACCGCGTCCGCCAGCGGCAACGCCAGCGCGTCACCGCGCACCGGGGTCACCCCGTGCGCGGCCGCCTGCCCGAGCGCGGAGGCGGTCAGGTCCACACCGACGTGCCGGTAACCCTTGCCGCGCAGGTGCGGGGCGAGCAGACCGGCCCCGCAGCCGACGTCGACCAGCACCGCGCCGTCGCGGGTGGCCGGCGGGACCAGCTCGGCCCGCGCCTGCGCGATCCAGTGCAGCATCTCGAACGCACCCGCCGGTCGCCACCACTCGTCGGCCAGTACGTCGTACTGGCGGACGTCGTTCGCGGGCAGCCCGGACATTGAGTGAGCGTGACACGACCAGCTGGTAACGGCCACACTTGACGGCTATGTCACGCCGCGTGTCCGCATTGATCAAGGCCAGCCATCCCGAACCGGCGGTCGCGGTCACCGCCGTCGCGGCGCTGCTGGCCTGGGGCGTCGGGCACCGTCCGGTCGGGATCATCCTGGTCGCACTCACCATCGCGGCCACCCAGCTCGCCGTCGGCTGGACCAACGACTGGCTCGACGCCGACCGGGACCGGCAGGTGGGGCGGGCCGACAAACCCGTACCGGCCGGGGCGGTCAGCCGCCGCACGGTCGGTGCCGCCGGGCTGGTCGCGGCGGCGGCCACCCCGCTGCTGGCCGCGCCGACCGGCGTACCGGCCGCGGCGTGCATCACCGGTGCGCTGCTCAGCGCCCTGGCGTACAACTGGCCGTTGAAGTTCACCGTCGTCTCGGTCCTGCCGTACGCGGTGTCGTTCGGGGCGCTGCCGGCCTTCGTCGTCCTGGCGCTGCCCGGCGCGCCGGCCCCGCCGGCCTGGCTGGTCGCCGCCGGCGCACTGCTCGGTGCCGGCGCGCACTTCGCCAACGTGCTGCCGGACCTGGCCGACGACGCCCGCACCGGGGTGCACGGCCTGCCGCACCGCCTCGGGGCCACCGGGTCCGGGCTGGCCGCCGCCGGGCTGCTCGCCGCCGCCACCGTCACCCTGGTCGCCGGCCCGCCCGGGCCGCCGTCGTGGGCCGGGCTCGCGGCGGTCGCCGGCACCGTCCTCATCCTCGCCACCGGGTGGTACGTGGCCCGCCGTGCCGCCACCGACGGCACCCGGCCGAACGCCGTCTTCCGGGCCGTCATGCTGGTCGCCGTGATCGACGTGGTCCTGCTGGTCGCCAGCGGCCCGGTGGCCTGAGCGGGTACGCCACCCGCGCCGGGTGCCAGGTCAGGTGATTGTCGGGTCCGTGGCGGACGGCCGATCAACGCCAACTACCCTGGAGCCGGTCTGCGCGGGGTGTCGCCCCGCGCCCGGCGCCGGCGCGGCGCGGATCGTAACGAGGAGGACCGACGTGACGCCCTCGACCAGGGGATACCGCCGAGTCACGGTGCTGTTCACCGGCGCGGCCGCGGCGAGCGCCCTGTTGCTCAGCGGCTGTGGCACCGGCCAGATCGCCGAGACCGCGATCAAGTCGACGTCGATCAACGGAGTCAACGTCGACTCACCCGACGGTGCGGTGTCGCTACGCGACCTGTCCGTGCCCTACCCGGGGGTCGAGGGCTACCCGGCCGGCAGCAGCGCCCCCGTCGAGGTCGCGATCTTCAACAACACCAACGACCCGGTCACCGTGACGGTCAGCGTCGCCGGGCCGGGCGACAGCGACCGGGAGACGGTCATCGGTGCCGCGTCGGTGGTGATCGGCGGATCCGACGCCGAGCCGTCGCCGCAGGCCACCGAGGGCGCGGAGCCGACCGGCCAGCCGACCGGCGACCCCGGCCGGGACGCCCGGATCTCGTTGCCGGCCAACGGCTGGGCCCTGTTCAGCACCGACGACACCGAGCCGCTGCGGGTGACCGGCCTGACCGACACGCTGACCGCCGGCCGCTCCGTCAACCTGGTCTTCGAGTTCGACAACGGCAACGAACCGCTGGTCGTGCCGGCCCCGGTCGACATGCCGCTCACCCCGGTGCCGCGCGCCCCGGCCGAGCACGACGAGGAAGAGCACTGAGCTCGCGGTCGATCCCCCGGGGTGCCGGCGGCAGCGCCGCCGGTACCACCCGTGGTGGTGCCGCGCCACGGGCCCGCGCGGCCCGTGAGCCCCGTCCCGCGTACGAATGCGACGCCTGCGGACACCAGCCGCCCAAGTGGGTCGGCCGCTGCCCGGAGTGCGGCGAGTGGGGGTCGGTGATCGAGTCGGTCGTCAGCGGCCCGGTGGTCTCCGGCCGAGTGGTCAGCACCCGGATGCCCACCGAACCGGCCCGGCCGATCGCCACCATCAGCGCCGCGCCGGCCAAGGCCCGCCCGACCGGCGTCAGCGAACTCGACCGGGTCCTCGGCGGCGGGCTGGTGCCCGGCGCGGTGGTGCTGCTCGCCGGCGAGCCCGGGGTCGGCAAGTCCACCCTGCTGCTGGACGTCGCCCAGCAGTGGGCCGCCGGTGCCGGCAGCCCGTCGCTGGTGGTCAGCGGCGAGGAGTCGACCAGCCAGGTCCGGTTGCGGGCGGAACGGATCGGCGCCCTGCACGACAAGCTCTACCTGGCCGCCGAGAGCGACCTCGGGGTGGTCCTCGGTCACCTCGACGCGGTCAAGCCGGGGCTGCTGGTGCTCGACTCGGTGCAGACCATCTCGATGCCCGGCTCCGACGGCATCCCCGGCGGGGTCACCCAGGTCCGGGCCGTCACCGCCGCCCTGGTCGCCGCCGCCAAGGAACGCAACATCGCCACCGTGCTGGTCGGCCACGTCACCAAGGACGGCCAGGTCGCCGGCCCCCGGGTGCTCGAGCACCTGGTCGACGTGGTGCTGCACTTCGAAGGCGACAAGCACTCGTCGCTGCGGATGGTGCGCGGCATGAAGAACCGGTTCGGCGCCGCCGACGAGGTCGGCTGCTTCGAGATGCACGAAGGCGGCATCAGCAGCCTGGCCGACCCGTCCGGGCTGTTCCTCACCCGCTACAGCGAACCGGTGCCGGGCACCTGCGCGACCGTGGCGATGGAGGGCCGCCGGGCGTTGGTCACCGAGGTGCAGGCGCTGATCGGCGCCACCGTCGCCGGCTCGCCCCGGCGGACCGTCTCCGGGCTCGACGGTGCCCGACTGGCCATGGTGCTGGCGGTGCTGCAACGGCGTACCGAACGGCTCACCCTGCACGACCGGGAGGTCTTCGCGGCGACCGTCGGCGGCATCCGGGTGGTCGAACCCGCCGCCGACCTGGCGGTGGCGTTGGCGGTCGCGTCCGGCGGGGTCAACCTGGCCATCTCCCCGCAGCTGGTGGCGATCGGCGAGGTCGGGCTGACCGGCGAGGTCCGCCGGGTCGGCGCGGTCGCCCGCCGGCTGGCCGAAGCGGCCCGGCTCGGCTTCCGGTACGCCCTGGTGCCACCCGGTTCAGCCGCCGCCGGCAGTGACCCGCTACCGGCGAACATGCACGTCACCGAGGTCGGCGACGTACGCGCCGCGCTGCAGGCCGCAGCCCGTGCCTCCGCCGACTGACCACCGGCGTCACCGGGGCAACAGTAACCACGGCAGCACCCACCGCATGCCGGTCCGTAGACTGGTGCCGTGGCGATCGACCGCGATGCGAACAAGACTGCCGGCGCTGGCACGCCCGGCCGGGTCGGTGCCGTCGGCTCCCCGGCCCGCCCGATCAGCGCCGGCACGTCCGCGTTGACCACCCCGGCAGCCACCGGCGACCCGCTGCGGGCCAATCTGGCCCTGATGGCGCCGGGTACCGCGCTGCGCGACGGGCTGGAACGGATCCTGCGCGGACGAACCGGCGCACTGATCGTGCTCGGCTACGACAAACAGGTCGAGTCGCTGTGCACCGGCGGTTTCCCGTTGGACGTCGAGTTCTCCTCCACCCGGGTCCGTGAGCTGTGCAAGATGGACGGCGCGGTGGTGCTCTCCAGCGACGGCACCCGGATCGTCCGGGCCGCCGTGCACCTGATGCCGGATCCGTCGATCCCCACCGAGGAGTCCGGCACCCGGCACCGCACCGCCGAACGGGTCGCCCGGCAGACCGGCTACCCGGTGATCTCGGTCAGCCAGTCGATGCGGATCATCAGCCTCTACGTCAACGGTCAACGGCACGTGCTCGACGACTCCGCCGCGATCCTGTCCCGGGCCAACCAGGCGCTGGCCACTCTGGAGCGCTACAAGCTGCGCCTCGACGAGGTCTCCGGCACCCTGTCCGCCCTGGAGATCGAGGATCTGGTGACCGTCCGGGACGCGGTCGCCGTGGTGCAGCGGCTGGAGATGGTCCGCCGGATCGCCGACGAGATCGCCGGGTACGTCGTCGAGCTCGGCACCGACGGGCGACTGCTCGCCCTGCAGCTCGACGAGCTGATGGCCGGCGTCGACGCCGACCGGACCCTGGTGATCCGCGACTACCTGCCGACCGGGCGCAAGCCCCGCACCCTGGACGAGGCCCTGGTCGAGCTGGACCTGCTGACCGCGACCGAGCTGATCGACCTGGTCGCGGTGGCCAAGGCGATCGGGTACGCCGGCTCCACCGAGGCACTGGACGCGGCGGTCAGCCCGCGTGGGTTCCGGCTGCTGGCCAAGGTGCCCCGGCTGCCGGTGGCGGTGGTCGACCGGCTGGTCAACCACTTCGGCAGCCTGCAGCGGCTGCTCGGGGCCACCGTGGAGGACCTGCAGGCCGTCGACGGTGTCGGTGACGCCCGGGCGCGCAGCGTACGGGAAGGATTGTCCCGGCTGGCCGAGGCGTCGATCCTGGAACGCTACGTCTGAGCCGTCCTGGTCAGTTGGTGATGGTCACGACGAACGGCTCGCTCACCTTGCTGCCCAGCCGGGCGAACAGCTGGTACTCGCCGGCGGCGAGATGGTCACCGGCGGCGACGTCGTTGGCGCAGGTGCTGGCCGCCCGACCGTTCCAGCTGACCTGGTAGTCGCGGGCCGTCCCCGGGCCGAACGTCTGCACGTCGGTGCCGCGCGCCGAGCCGCAGGTGTCCGACGACCAGATCAGCTCGGCACCACGCTTGAGGTAGAGCTCCTGCGGGTCGGCGCCCACGTCCCGGTCGCAGGTACGGCTGCCGGCGTTCTGCACCCGCAGACGCAGCGCCAGGGTCACGCCCCGTTGGGCACTCGCCGGGGACGCGGATGCCGTCAGCAGCAGCTCGTCGTCGGTGCAGGCTCCGGCGGACGGACCGACCGGCGCCTGCGGCAGACCCGGGTCACCGCCGCCGGCGGCGGGCGGCTGACCGCCGGTCGCACCGCCGTCGCCAGTCCCGCCGTCGCCAGTGCCGCCGTCGCCGGTACCGCCGGCGTCGCCGGTGCCGCCACCGGAGGTCCCGTCGTCACCGCCGTCGTCGGCCGGCGGTGAGCCCGTGGTCGGGGTGAGGATCTCGCCCGACGGCGTCGGTGTCGGCGTCGGGCCGCCACCCACACCGGACCGGTCGGAGCCGTTGCAGGAGTAGACCACGATGAACAGCAGCATCAACACTGCGCCGAGCACGACGGCACGACGCCGCCAGTAGATGGCGGATGGCAGCGGGCCAACCGTCAGTCGCATGATGGCACACCGTATCGGCAAGTCCGGGTCGGCCGGCACGCGACGCGCCGACGCCCCGGGCGGGTCCGTCAGAGATATGTCTTGCGCGCGAAGACCGCGTGCGCGCCGGCCACCCGGTCCAGAAAGAGCAGGCCGGCACAGTGGTCGATCTCGTGCTGCAGGGCACGGGCCTCGAACCCGTCGGTGACCAGGCGGACCGGCTCTCCCGTGCCGGGCAGCTGCGCCTCGACCACCACCCGGCTGGCCCGCTTGACGTCACCAGTGAGGTCGGGAACGGACATGCAGCCCTCCCGGCCGGGTCGCCACCGGGTCGCCTCGACCAGCCGTGCGTTGCACAGCACGAACGTGCCGTGTCCGGTGACGGTCTTCGGATGTCCGGTCACGTCGACGGCGAAGACCTGTGCGCCGACGCCGACCTGCGGCGCGGCCAGGCCGACACAGCCCGGCGACACCCGCATGGTGGCGACCAGGTCGGCGGCGAGCCGCACCACCTCGGCCGCGCACGGATCGACCGGCTCGCCGGGCCGGCTGAGCGTCTGATCAGGCGCGGTGACCACCGGGAGCACCTGGCCCGGTACGCCCAGCGCCGCCTCGGTCCAGTCGGCGAGCGGACGGCTGACGGTGCTCACAGCACGTCCGAATCGACCGGTCGCAGGGTCACCTCGACGTCGAGCTCCCGCCCGGTCTCCGCCAGCCGCCGGCCCACCTCGGGCGCCGAACCGACCGGCAGTTCGACCTCGGCGACCAGTACGTAGAGCGGGCCGGTCAGCCGGGTGGTCAGGTCGGTGACGTTGCCGCCCGCCTCGGCGACCACCCGCGTCACTGCGGCGACGATGCCCAACCGGTCGGCTCCGTGCACACTGACCAGGTACGGCTCCCCGGCCGGCGGCAGCTGGTTGTCGGCCGGGACCGGCCGTACGGTGGCCAGCAGCTGGTCGTCGGCGGTCAGCCCGCGCAGCGCCGCGTCGACGTCGGACCCGGCCGGACCGGTGCAGACCAGGGTCATCGCGAAGTGACCGCGCAGCCGGGTCATCGTGGAGTCGGTCAGGTTCGCGCCGAGACCCGCCAACGCCTCGGCGACGTCCGCGACGATCCCCGGCCGGTCCCGGCCGATCACGGTGATCGCGATTTCGTTCATGCCTGTCGGGCCCTCACTTCCGGTCGACTCCACCTGAGCAGTCTGCCCGACCGGATGACGGGGCGTCCGCGCGGCCTGGCAGGATCGTCCCCGCTATGCGTGACGTGAGCTTCGCTGATGCCGCCATCGAATGGTACGACCGCAACGCCCGCGACCTGCCGTGGCGTGAGCCGGGGATCGGCGCATGGGCGATCCTGGTCAGCGAGGTGATGCTGCAGCAGACACCGGTGGTCCGGGTGTTGCCGGCCTGGCGGGCCTGGTTGGACCGGTGGCCGGAGCCGGCGGCGCTGGCGGCAGACCCACCCGCCGAGGCGATCCGGATGTGGAACCGGCTCGGCTATCCACGTCGGGCGTTGCGGCTGCACGAGTGCGCCGTCGAGCTGGTCACCCGGCACGGTGGCGCGGTGCCGACCGACCTGGACGAGCTGCTCGCGCTGCCCGGGGTCGGCATGTACACGGCGCGGGCGGTCGCCGCGTTCGCGTACGGGCAGCGTCATCCGGTGGTCGACACGAACGTACGACGGTTGGTGGCCCGGGCGATCGACGGCGCCGCCGACGCCGGTCCGGCCACCCGACCGGCGGACCTGGTGGCCACGGCGGCCCTGCTGCCGGTGGAGCCGGCCCGGGCCGCCCGGGCCAGCGCCGCGTTCATGGAGCTGGGTGCGGTGGTCTGTGTGGCCCGTACGCCCCGTTGCGGTGGCTGCCCGATGGCCCGACGGTGTGCCTGGCGGGCGGCGGGCAGCCCGCCGCTGGTCGGCCCGAGCCGGCGACCGCAGCAGTACGCCGGCACCGACCGGCAGGTACGTGGGCTGCTGCTGGCGGTGCTGCGGGAGGCGACCGGCCCGGTGCCGCAGCAGCGGCTGGACACGGTCTGGGCCGACGATCTGCAGCGCCGCCGGGCGTTGGCCAGCCTGATCGAGGACGGCCTGGTGGAGCCGGTCGGCCACGACGACGCACCGCCGACCGGGTACGCCCTGGCCGGCCAGGGCTGACCCGTCCCGTACCGCGTGCGGGACGGACGGACCCCCGTGACGCCGTGCGGGGCGGACGGACCCCCCGTGACGCCGTGAGGCGCGGCCGGACCCCCGTGACGCCGTGAGGCGTCGCCGGTGCCCCGGCGACGCCTCACGAACAGGTGGTGCTTGTACAGACCTACTCGTCGGCACCGGCGGCGGCCGTGCCGCCGAGGTCGGCGGGCACTGCGTCCGGCACGGTGACCGGCCGATCCGAGCCCCGGAACACCAACTTGGACTTGTCGATGTCCTCGGGGTCGCCGTCGCAGTCGATGACCACGATCTGACCCGCCTTGAGCTCGTTGAACAGGATCCGCTCCGACAGGTTGTCCTCGATGTCGCGCTGGATGGTGCGGCGCAGCGGCCGGGCACCCAGCACCGGGTCGAAGCCCTTCTTCGCCAGGTACTTCTTGGCGTTTTCGGTGAGCTCCATGCTCATGTCCTTGTTCCGCAGCTGGGTCTCGATCCGGGCGATCATGATGTCCACGATCGACAAGATCTCGGTGCGGTTCAGCTGGTGGAACACGATGGTGTCGTCGATCCGGTTGAGGAACTCCGGCCGGAAGTGCTGCTTCAGCTCGTCGTTGACCTTCTGCTTCATCCGGTCGTAGTTGGAGTCGTTGTCCTCCGACGCCTGGAAGCCCAGCGACACCGCCTTGGCCACGTCCCGGGTGCCCAGGTTCGTGGTCAGGATGATCACGGTGTTCTTGAAGTCGACGATCCGACCCTGACCGTCGGTGAGCCGACCGTCCTCCAGGATCTGCAGCAACGTGTTGAACACGTCCGGGTGGGCCTTCTCGATCTCGTCGAAGAGCACCACCGAGAACGGCCGACGCCGGACCTTCTCGGTCAGCTGGCCACCCTCGTCGTAGCCGACGTACCCGGGCGGGGCACCGACCAGCCGGGACACCGTGTACCGGTCGTGGAACTCGGACATGTCCAGCTGGATCAGGGCATCCTCGCTGCCGAACAGGAACTCGGCCAGCGCCTTGGACAGCTCGGTCTTACCGACGCCGGACGGGCCGGCGAAGATGAACGAGCCGGACGGCCGCTTCGGGTCCTTCAGGCCGGCCCGGGTGCGCCGGATCGCCTTCGAGACCGCCTTGACCGCGTCGGACTGACCGACGACCCGCTTGTGCAGCTCGTCCTCCATGCGCAGCAGCCGGGAGGTCTCCTCCTCGGTCAGCTTGTAGACCGGGATACCGGTCCAGTTGCCCAGCACCTCGGCGATCTGCTCGTCGTCGACCTCGCTGACGACGTCGAGGTCGCCGGCCTTCCACTCCTTCTCCCGCTGTGCCTTCTGCCCGAGCAGCTGCTTCTCCTTGTCGCGCAGCTGGGCGGCCCGCTCGAAGTCCTGCGCGTCGATCGCGGACTCCTTGTCGCGACGCACCTGGGCGATCCGCTCGTCGAAGTCACGCAGGTCCGGCGGCGCGGTCATCCGGCGGATCCGCATCCGGGCACCGGCCTCGTCGATCAGGTCGATCGCCTTGTCCGGCAGGAACCGGTCGGAGATGTACCGGTCGGCCAGGGTGGCGGCGGCGACCAGGGCACCGTCGGTGATGCTCACCCGGTGGTGCGCCTCGTACCGGTCCCGCAGGCCCTTGAGGATCTCGATGGTGTGGGCCAGCGACGGCTCGCCGACCTGGATCGGCTGGAACCGACGCTCCAGCGCGGCGTCCTTCTCCAGGTGCTTGCGGTACTCGTCGAGGGTGGTCGCACCGATGGTCTGCAGCTCACCACGGGCCAGCATCGGCTTGAGGATGCTCGCCGCGTCGATCGCGCCCTCGGCCGCGCCCGCGCCGACCAGGGTGTGGATCTCGTCGATGAACAGGATGATGTCGCCCCGGGTGCGGATCTCCTTGAGCACCTTCTTCAGGCGCTCCTCGAAGTCACCGCGGTAGCGGGAGCCAGCGACCAGCGCGCCGAGGTCGAGGGTGTAGAGCTGCTTGTCCTTCAGCGTCTCGGGCACCTCGCCCTTGATGATCTTCTGGGACAGGCCCTCCACCACGGCCGTCTTGCCGACGCCGGGCTCACCGATCAGCACCGGGTTGTTCTTGGTGCGGCGGGACAGCACCTGCATGACCCGCTCGATTTCCTTCTCCCGGCCGATGACCGGGTCGAGCTTGCCCTCCCGGGCCGCCTGGGTCAGGTTGCGGCCGAACTGGTCCAGCACCAGGCTGGTCGACGGGGCCGCCTCGCCCGCCGCCGCGCCGGCGGCCGCCGGCTCCTTGCCCTGGTAGCCCGACAGCAGCTGGATGACCTGCTGGCGCACCCGGTTGAGGTCGGCGCCGAGCTTGACCAGCACCTGGGCGGCGACGCCCTCGCCCTCGCGGATCAGGCCGAGCAGGATGTGCTCCGTGCCGATGTAGTTGTGGCCGAGCTGCAGCGCCTCGCGCAGCGACAACTCCAGGACCTTCTTGGCCCGCGGCGTGAACGGGATGTGTCCGCTCGGTGCCTGCTGACCCTGGCCGATGATCTCCTCGACCTGTTGACGCACACCTTCCAGCGAGATGCCCAGGCTCTCCAGGGCCTTCGCCGCCACGCCCTCACCCTCGTGGATGAGGCCGAGCAGGATGTGCTCCGTGCCGATGTAGTTGTGGTTGAGCATCCGGGCTTCTTCTTGAGCCAGGACGACAACTCGCCGCGCTCGGTCGGTGAACCGCTCGAACATGCCCTCGTGCTCCTCACGTGCCGTGCGCCAATGGTCTTGGCGGGCCAGCGCACGAGCCTCCAGGTGGAAGCTCGTGCCATCACTCTATCGCCGTGGACCGGCTCCGCTCCTGCCGTGTCTTGCCGGAGCAGGGGCGATCCGCAACGTTTACCCCAACTGTGCAGCCTCGTTGGCTGTTCCCCGAGGCTCCGGCGCTACGCGGTGAGCGAAATCCGGTCGATCCGCAGGTTCGGCGCGGCGTCGGCGCAGTCGGCCGCGCCGTCCGTACCGGGCCGGGCCAGCCAGTTGTCCACAGGCCTGTGGACAACTGGTGCACAGCCTGTGGACAACCTCCGCCGGGCCGCGTGCCCTGCCTTGCCCTGCCCTGCGGCGCACTCGGTGCCCTGCGGTGCTGGCGGTGTGTCCAGGGTCGCAGTCAGTGAGCGCCCAAAAACCCAGAAACCCCCAAAAACGACACGAGGTACGGATGTCGCCATCCGTACCTCGTGTCACTGCACCTGACTGGACCGGCCGAGCCGGCCAGCACCGGTACGCCTGGGACGATCAGCGACCGGCCTTGGCGTGGTACTCGTCCACGATCTCCTGCGGGATGCGCCCGCGGTCGGAGATCTCCTTGCCTTCCTTCTTCGCCCAGGCACGGATCGCCCGGTTCTGCTCACGGTCGGCAGCAGCACCGCCCCGACCCCGCGCGGCCCGACCACCCACGACCACGCCACCGCGGCCGATCTTGGTGCCTGCAGCCACGTACGGAGCGAACACCTGCCGCAATTTGTCCGCGTTCTTCTCCGAGAGGTCGATCTCGTACTGGACGCCGTCGAGGGCGAACTTGACGGTCTCGTCGGCGTCGCCGCCGTCCAGATCGTCGACCAGCTTGTGAATGATCTGCTTGGCCACAGGCCGTTGTCCTTCCGAGCACGTTCTCCCGCAATCAAGAGCACAATAGCCCGAAAGATGCGCCAGCCGTCAATAGGACGCGCAAACTCCCCCAGAAAACTTGCCGGAACTACTCCGGACGGACCAGCGGGAAGAGGATGGTTTCGCGAATACCCAGGCCGGTCAGGGCCATGAGCAACCGGTCGATTCCCATTCCCATGCCCCCGGCCGGCGGCATTCCGTACTCCATGGCCCGCAGGAAGTCCTCGTCGAGGCGCATCGCCTCCGGGTCCCCCCCGGCGGCCAGCCGGGCCTGTGCCACCAGCCGCTCGCGCTGCACCACCGGGTCGACCAGCTCGCTGTACGCCGTGGCCAGCTCCACCCCGCGCACGTAGAGGTCCCACTTCTCGGCCAGCCCGGGCTCGCTGCGGTGCTCCCGGGTCAGCGGGCTGGTCTCCACCGGGTAGTCCCGCACGAACGTCGGCTGGTGCAGATGCGGCACGACCAATTCTTCGAAGAGTTCCTCCGCCAGCTTGCCCGGGCCCCACTTCGGGTCGACGCTGACGTCGAACTTCTCGGCGTAACGCAGCAACTGCGTACGGTCGGTTCGCACGGTGACTTCCTCACCGAGAGCTTCTGACAACACTCCGTACAGTGTGACGGTCCGCCACTCACCACCCAGGTCGAACTCCGACCCGTCGGCGTGCGTCACCACATGTGACCCACTGACTGCGGCAGCGCACTCCTGCACCAACTCCCGGGTCAGCCGCGCCATGCTGTCGTAGTCCCCGTACGCTTCGTAAGTCTCCAGCATCGCGAACTCCGGCGAGTGGGACGAGTCGATCCCTTCATTGCGGAAGTTCCGGTTGATCTCGAACACCCGGTCGATGCCGCCGATCACGCAGCGCTTGAGGAAAAGCTCCGGGGCGATTCGCAGATACAGATCGGCGTCCAGGGCATTGCTGTGCGTGACGAACGGCCGGGCCGCCGCGCCGCCGTGCAGCAACTGCAGCATCGGCGTCTCCACCTCGACGTACCCACGGGTGTGGAACGAGTCACGCAGCGTACGCATGGCCGTCGCCCGGGTGGCGACGGTCCGCCGCGCCTCCGGGCGCATGATCAGGTCGACGTACCGCTGCCGGACCCGCGACTCCTCGCTCAACGGCTTGTGTGCCACCGGCAGCGGGCGCAGTGCCTTGGCGGTGATCTGCCAGGAGTCGGCCAGCACCGACAGCTCACCCCGCCGACTGGTGATCACCTCGCCGGTGACCCCGACGTGGTCGCCCAGGTCGACCAGCCGCTTCCAGTCCTCCAGCGGCTCGGCGCCGACCCGGTCCCGGGAGAGCATCACCTGCAACTCGGTACCGTCGCCGTCACGCAGCGTCGCGAAACAGAGCTTGCCGCTGTTCCGTACGAAGATCACCCGGCCGGTCACCGCCGCCTGCTCGCCGGTCGCGGTGTCGGTCGGCAGGTCGCCGAAGCGCTCGCGCACCTGCGCCAGCGTCGCCGTCCGCGGATATCCCACCGGGTACGGCGCGACGCCCCGGGCCAGCAACCGGTCCCGCTTCTCCCGGCGCACCCGCATCTGCTCGGGCAGATCCTCGGCGAAATCGTCGGGTACGGTCACGTGCTCGGTCACGGTGGGCATCCTCAAACACAGGGGGTACGGACAAACGGTGGGCAGCTCGGGGCGGCCGTCCGGCCACGAGCGTACTCAAGCCGGAGCGGACCCGGCAGTCGATAAGCGCCGCAGCGGCTCAGGTGTTGCGCTCGAACACCATCCGCAGGCCGATCAGGGTGATCATGGGCTCGTGGTGGGTGATGGTCCGGCACTCGCCGATCACCACCGGCGCCAGACCACCAGTGGCAATGACCGCGCTGAGCTGCCCCAACTCTTCCGACATCCGCTCCACGATGCGATCCACCTGACCGGCGAAACCGAAGTACATGCCCGACTGCAGGCACTCCACCGTGTTCTTGCCGATCACCGCCCGGGGCCGGGTCGGCTCGACCTTGCGCAGCTGCGCGGCCCGGGCCGCCAACGCGTCGAACGAGATCTCGATACCCGGCGCGAACGCACCGCCGAGGAACTCCCCCCGGGCGCTGATCACGTCGAAGTTCGTGGTGGTGCCGAAGTCCACGACGATCGACGGACCGCCGTACAGGGTGTGCGCGGCGAGAGTGTTGACCACCCGGTCGGAGCCGACCTCCTTGGGGTTGTCGATCGCCAACTGCACGCCGGTCTTCACCCCCGGCTCCACGATGACGCTCGGGATGTCGCCGTAGTAGCGGGCGAGCATCGACCGTAGCGACCGCAGCGCCGCCGGCACCGTCGAGCAGGCCGCCACCCCGGTGATCTCCACCGCGTCCCTGGCGAGCAGCCCACGGAACATCAGACCCAGCTCATCGGCGGTGGACCGGGCGTCGGTCTTGATCCGCCACGAGTGGACCAGCTTGTCGCCAGAGAAGGTGGCCAGCACCGTGTTGGTGTTACCGATGTCGATGCAGAGCAGCATGTCGTCCTCCCGGCCGGTCAGCGCGACGGCCCGTCGGCACCAGCGTCGCGCGAACCGGCGTCGGCGGCCGGCCGCAGGTCCAGCGCGATGTCCATGATCGGCGAGGAGTGGGTGAGCGCCCCCACCGACAGGTAGTCCACGCCGGTCGCCGCGTACCGCGCCGCGTTGGCCAGCGTCAACCCGCCGGTCGCCTCCAACTCGGCACGGTCGCCGACGGCGGCCACCACCTCCCGCAGCAGCTCCGGCGGCATGTTGTCGCAGAGCAGGAACGTCGCCCCGGCCGCCACCGCCTCCACCGCCTCGGCCAACGTCGTCACCTCGACCTCGACCGGCACCTGCGGGAACGCCGCGCGGACCCGTCGGTACGCGGCCCCCACCCCGCCAGCGGCCAGCTTGTGGTTGTCCTTGACCATCGCCACGTCGAACAGGCCCATCCGCTTGTTGCCGCCGCCGCCGACCCGCACCGCGTACTTCTCCAACGCCCGCAGCCCCGGCGTGGTCTTGCGGGTGTCCAGCACGGTCGCCGTCGAGCCGGCCAGCGCGTCGGCCCAGGCGCGGGTGTGGGTGGCGATCCCGGACAGCCGACTGATCAGGTTCAACGCGGTCCGTTCCCCGGTCAACAGGGTCCGGACCGGGCCGGTCACCGAGGCCAGCACCGTACCGGCCGGCACCCGGTCACCGTCGCTGCGGTGCAACCGCACATCGACCGGCGTACCGGCCGACGGCACCGCGTCGAACACGGCGGCGACCAGCGCCAGCCCGGCCACCACCCCGTCGGCCCGGGCCACCAGCTCGGCGGTGCCGATCTGGTCGGCGTCGATCGTCGCGGCCGTGGTCACGTCCAGCCCGGCCGGACCGAGATCCTCGGCGAGCGCGGTCGCGACCACCCGCTCGACCACGACGGGGTCGAGGTCGCCGTCGACCGGCCCGGCGGTCAGCTCGCTGCGCATGACGGCTCCCAGGTCAGGGTGGGCGCTCCGGCGGAGCCGAGACCGCTCACCAGATGTCCCGACCAGTCCTCGTCGGCCTCCGGGAAGTCGTCACGCCAGTGACAACCCCGGGTCTCCTGCCGGGCGTACGCCGCCGCCACCAGCGCGGTGGCGACGGTGACCAGATTAGTCGTCTCCCAGTCGGCGGTGCCGGGCACACCCGGCACGGCGGCCGCGGCGCGCAACGCGGTCGCCGCTGCGTCGAGGGTGGCCGCCGACCGCAGCACCCCGGCGCCCCGGCTCATCGCCCGCTGCAACGGCTGCCGCGCGGTCGCCGCCACCACCCATCCGGGGTCGTCGCCGGTGCCGGCGTCGGGCCCGGCCGGATCCTGCTGGGCGGGCAGCGCACGGGCGATGTCGCGGGCGATCCGCCGGGCGAACACCAGCCCTTCCAGCAGCGAGTTGCTGGCCAGCCGGTTGGCGCCGTGCACCCCCGTGCAGGCCACCTCGCCGCAGGCGTACAGGCCGGGGATGCTGGTCCGGCCGTACAGGTCGGTACGGACGCCGCCGGAGGCGTAGTGCGCGGCCGGTGCGACCGGGATCAACGCCTGCGCCGGCTCGATGCCGGCGGCCCGGCAGGAGGCGACGATGGTCGGGAAGCGCCGGTCCAGGAACTCGGCACCCAGATGCCGGGCATCCAGATGGACGTGGTCGCTGTCGTTGGCCACCATCACCCGGTGGATGCCCTTGGCGACCACGTCCCGGGGGGCCAGTTCGGCGAGTTCGTGCTGGCCGAGCATGAACCGTTTGCCGTCCGGGTCGACCAGGTGGGCGCCCTCGCCGCGCAGCGCCTCGGAGACCAGCGGCTGCTGTCCGCTGCCGCCGGCCCCACCGGGCACCGCCAGCGCGGTGGGATGGAACTGGACGAACTCCAGGTCGGCCACGACCGCGCCGGCCCGCAGCGCGAGCGCCACCCCGTCGCCGGTGGAGACCGCCGGGTTGGTGGTGGTGGCGAAGATCTGCCCCATCCCGCCGGTGGCCAGCACCACCGCCCGGGCCAGGATCGCCCCGACCCCGTCCGGGGAGCCCTCGCCGAGCACGTGCAGGGTGACCCCGCAGGCGGCACCCGGTGCCCCGGCCCGCTCCGGGGCGGCCCGCAGCAGGTCGACCACCAGGGCGTGCTCGACCAGCCGGATCCACGGGTCCCGGCGGACCGCCGCGTGCAGCGCCCGCTGCACCTCGGCACCGGTCGCGTCACCGCCGGCGTGCACGATCCGGTTCGCCCGGTGCCCACCCTCCCGGGTGAGCAGCAGCGCACCGGCGGCGTCCCGGTCGAACTCCGCGCCGACCCGCATCAGCTCCCGGACCCGCGCCGGCCCCTCCTCCACCAGGGTCCGGACCGCGTCCCGGTCGCACAGGCCGACGCCGGCGACCTCGGTGTCCTGGGCGTGCGCCGCCGGGGTGTCCAGCGGGTCCAGCACGGCGGCGATCCCGCCCTGCGCCCAGCGGGTGGAGCCGTCGTCGATGTTGACCTTGGTCACGACGGTGACGTGCAGGCCGGCTTCCCGCAGGTAGAGCGCGGCGGTCAGACCGGCGATCCCGGAGCCGACGACCACCACGTCGGTGGTCTCCGCCCAACCGGGCTGCGGCGCGGCGAGCCGGCCCGGCAGGGCGGGCAGTTCCGGGGTACGCACGAGCATGGCGTCAGTCAACCCCGCCCGCCGCAGGCCGGGTGCGCCGGGGCGACCGGATGTGGGCCGGTACACCCGCGCCGCCGCCTACTCGTACTGGATCGGCAGCCCGTCGGTCCCGGCGCCCTTGAGCGAACGGCTGACGTTGCGCTCGTTGAGCCACAGGTAGCAGCGGACCCCCCGGTTGCCGGCCGCCCACTCGGTCGCGCCGCCCGGCAGCGAGATCACACCCGTACGGAACTGCAGGTTGTCGTCGAGCGGCACCCCGGCGTACCGGCCGATGATCTTGCGGCACTCGGCGTGGAACTGGGCCCAGTCCCGGTCCTTGGTGGGGAACGGGATGTCCGGTGCCTGCCACACCCCGGCGAACTCCGCGTTGTGCGGCTTGTCGCACTGCTCCGCCGGCATCGTGTCGATCGCGCCGTTGCTGTCGTTGCGCACCGCGTAGCAGGTCAGATGCAGCGGGGACGGCTCGGCGAGCGCGTCCCGCAGACTCGCGGTACGGCTGGCCGTACCGCCGTTGTCCTCGACGTTGGTCAGCTCCGTCATGTCGCAGCGGAACCACCGGGCGCCGCCCTCCCAGGCCGCCGGCGAGGGCACCGCGACGCCGATCCACAGCCGACCGGACCGCCAGTCGCCACCGACGTACTCGCTGGCCTTGGTGTCGCACTCGGCGTACGCGCCACGGATCTCCGCCGACCCCTGGGCCGGCGGCTCGGCCGCCTCGGCCACCGCCGCGCCGAACGCCCCGACGTGCACCGTCTCGGTCCGGTGCGGCGCGGTGCAGTCCACCGGGCTGTACGACGACAGGTAGGCGGTCTCGGCGAAGTCACCCGAGTGGCAGACCTCCGCCGGCGGCACGAACGGGGTCGGCTCGGGGATCGGCTGCCAACTGTTCGTCAGCTTCCCGTCCACCCCGGCGGGCAGGCCGCAACCGGTCAGGCCGAGCGCGAGCGCTCCGCCGACCGCGACGGCGGCGGTCCATCGGCGCATCGTGTCCCTCCCACGGGCACTGGCTGGCAGGCAGTAGTACGGACCGCCGAGCATACGTGAGCTTCCAGTCACCGGCCGGTGACGGTGGGGCAGCACGGTACGACGGCGACGTCCCACGCTACGGCGTGGCGGCAACCGTCGGCCAGCCGACGGCCCGGTCACCGCGTACCGGCTCGCCGACCAGACCGGCCGGCGCCCCGGCCGGGTCCGCGTCCAGCTGGATCACCCGGTTGGCGGCGTCGACGTGTACCACCCGGGGGGTGAAGGCACGCGCCTGCTCGTCGGTGAACTGCCCGTACGCGATCAGGATGACCAGGTCACCGGGGTGCACCAGGTGGGCGGCGGCACCGTTGATGCCGATCACGCCGCTGCCCCGGGCACCTTCGATGACGTACGTCTCCAGCCGGGCCCCGTTCGTCACGTCCACGATGGCGACCTGCTCACCGGGGAGCAGGTCCGCCGCGTCGAGCAGATCGGCGTCGACGGTGACCGAACCGACGTAGTGCAGGTCGGCCTGGGTCACCGTGGCCCGGTGGATCTTCGACTTGAGCATGGTGCGCAGCATCAGGGTCCTTCCGATCGCGGGCCGGACTGCAGGTCGGGTCGGGGGTCGGCCAGGTGCACCGGCGCGTTGTCGATCAACCTGGTCCCGCCGACCCGGGCCGCGATCAGCAGCCGGGCCGGGCCGGCCACCGGCGGGGCCAGGTCGGGACCGGTCAGCACCAGGTAGTCCAGCTCGGCGGCGCCGGCGGTGTGCCGGTCGAAGGCGGCCCGGCCGGCAGCCACCACCTCGGCGGCGTCACCTCCGGCGTCGGCCGTCGCGGCCCCGGCCCGTAACGCCGCGGCCAGCCCCAGCGCCGTCCGTCGTTGCGACGGGGACAGGTACCGGTTGCGGCTCGACCGGGCCAGCCCGTCGGCCTCCCGGACGGTCGGCACCCCGACGATCTCCACCGGCAGGTCCAGGTCCCGCACCATCCGCCGGACCAGGGTCAGCTGCTGGTAGTCCTTCTCGCCGAAGAAGGCCAGATCAGGGCGGGTCAACTGGAGCAGCTTGAGCACCACGGTGAGGACGCCGTGGAAGAAGCCGGGCCGGCTCGCCCCCTCCAGGGTCTCGCCGACCGGACCGGGGTTCACCCGGACCATCGGCTCGCCGTCCGGGTAGATCTCGGCCCGGCCCGGCGCGAACACCAGCCCGACCCCGGCCTGCCGGCAGATCTCCAGGTCGTCGTCGATGGTGCGCGGATAGCGGTCGAAATCCTCGGTCGGACCGAACTGCAGCGGGTTGACGAAGATCGTCACGATGACGTGGTCGGCCCGGGCCGTCGCCGCCCGCAGCAGGGCGGCGTGCCCGTCGTGCAGCGCACCCATCGTCATCACCACCGCCACCGATCCGGTCCAGCCGGCCCGTACGGCGGCCAGCTCGGCGCGGGTCCAGGCGACCTGCAACCCGGCGGTCGACGACGCACCCACCGCGCCCACTCCCGGCGCGCTCACCGCGCCCACTCCCGGCGCGCCGCCGCAGCGGGGTCCCGGCCGGCCAGCACGTCGAGCAGCGGTACGGCGTCGCCGGCCGACAGCCGACCGGCGGCGATCGCCCGGTCGGCGGTCCGCCGGGCCAGCGCCAGGTAGCTCGGCAGACTCTCCGGCGCGGTCCCGGCCAGGCGGTCGACATGCCGCGCGACGGTACCGGCGTCGCCGCGCGACACCGGCCCGGTCAGCGCCGCGTCGCCGTGCGCCAGTGCGTTGTCCAGGGCGGCCCGCAGCAGCGGCGCCAGCACTTTCGCCGGGTCACCGACCCCGGCGTCGCGCAGCCGGTCGGCGGCCTCGTTGACCAGGGTGACCAGGTGATTGGCACCGTGTGCCAAGGCGGCGTGGTAGAGCGGACGGTCGGTTTCGTCGACCCACTCGACGCTGCCGCCGAGATCGGCGACGAGCCGCTGCGCCAACGCCCGCGCCGATACCGGGGCGGTGACGCCGTAGCTGATGCCGGGCAACCTGTCGAGATCCCCTGGCTGCCCGGTGAAGGTCATCGCCGGGTGCAGTGCCAGCCCGACGGCCCCGGCACGCTCCACCTCGGCGAGCACCCCGAGCCCGTACGCGCCCGAGGTGTGCGCCACCACCTGACCGGTGCGCAGCACCTGCCGGGCGGCGAGCTCGGCCACCAGTCCGGGCAGTGTGTCGTCCGGCACGCTCAGGATCAGCAGGTCGGCGGTGGCCGGCACAGCGGGGACCGGCCGACGCGGCACGCCGGGCAGCATCCGGGCGATCCGTTGTCTGCTCGTCGGGCTGTCGCCGGAGACGGCGGTGATCCGGTAGCCGGCGGCGGCGAGGGCGGCGGCGAGCACCACGCCGACCCGTCCGGCGCCGATGACCCCGACGGTGGGGCCGGTGTCCCGGTCGGCGGAGACGTCCGCCGCCGGGCGCGCCAATGCGCTCATAACGTGATCCAGTCCTCGAAACGGGGGTACCGGTCGATGCCCAGTATGCGCCGCCGCCACACGGCCGAAACATGGTGTGTGAAAACCTTCACCCCGGTCGACTAGGGTGGCCGGGTGCTGACCTGGCGGGCCGCCATGACCCGGGCGCTCTACGGTCCGCAGGGCTTCTACCGGGCCGGGGGCGGGCCGGTGCCGGCGACGCACTTCCGGACCAGCGCCCAGACCGGGGTGCCGTTCGCCACGGCGGTGCTGCGGCTGCTGACCCGGGTCGACCGGCTGCTCGGCCACCCCGACCCGCTCGACCTGGTCGACATCGGTGCCGGTGGCGGCGAACTGCTCGGCGCCGTCCACGACCTGCTCGGCGCCGTCCACGACGGGGCCCGACCACTCGCCGGACGGCTCCGGCTGGTCGGCGTCGACCACGCCGACCGACCCGCCGGGCTGGCCGCCGACATCGGCTGGCAGGCCACCCTCCCGACCGGGATCGTCGGACTGCTCGTCGCCACCGAATGGCTGGACAACGTACCGCTGGATCTGGCCGTGCGGGTCGACGGCGTCGTGCGGTACGGCCTGGTCGACCCGGTCACCGGCGCCGAGCGGCCCGGCGACCCGCTTGCCGACGCCGACGCCGCCTGGCTGGCCCGGTGGTGGCCGGCGCTGCCCGACGGCGGCCGGGCCGACCTTGGTCGGGCCCGCGACGAGGCCTGGGCCGAGGCCGTCCGGACGCTGCGGCGGGGCGTCGCGGTCGCGGTCGACTACGGCCACCGGTACGCCGAACGCCCGACCGCCAGCACGCTGACCGGCTACCGGTCCGGTCGGACCGTCGCCCCGGTGCCCGACGGCTCCTGCGACGTCACCGCCCACGTGGCGATCGACGCGGTGGCCGACGCCGGCACCGCCGCCGCCGGTGGCGCCGGTCATCTGCTGCGCCGGCAACGCGACGTCCTGCGGACGCTGGGCGTGTCCGGTGCCCGGCCGCCGCTGACCCTGGCCGGCAGCGACCCACGCGGCTATCTCGCCGCGTTGTCCGCCGCCGGCACCGCCGCCGAACTGACCGACCCGTACGGCCTGGGCGCGCACTGGTGGCTGCTGCAGCCCGTCGGCCTGACCGCCGAGGACGGTTCGCTGCCGGCCGCCGACGCAGCCGCCGCGCTGCTGGCCGACGACGGCGGCAGCGACGTGGCACGATGACCGGCATGGACACCGAGACCGGTTCGCTGCCTGCGGCCGACCCGGCAGCCGGGCTCCGTCAGGTCACCGTCGGCACGGGTGCTGGCCTGGACACCGCCGACATGGTGCTCAACATCGGCCCACAGCATCCGTCCACACACGGCGTACTGCGGCTCAAGCTGGTCCTCGACGGCGAGCGGGTGGTCTCCTGCGAGCCGATCGTCGGCTACATGCACCGGGGTGCCGAGAAGCTGTTCGAGGTACGCGACTACCGCCAGATCATCATGCTGGCGAACCGGCACGACTGGTTGTCGGCGTTCGGCAACGAACTCGGGGTGGTGCTCGCCGTCGAGCGGCTGATGGGCATCGAGGTGCCGGAACGCGCGGTCTGGCTGCGGACCGCGCTGGCCGAGCTGAACCGGGTGCTGAACCACCTGATGTTCCTCGGCTCGTATCCACTGGAGATCGGGGCGCTCACCCCGGTGTTCTACTCGTTCCGGGAGCGGGAGACCCTGCAGACCGTCATGGAGGAGGTCTCCGGCGGGCGGATGCACTACATGTTCAACCGGGTCGGCGGCCTCAAGGAGGAGGTGCCGGCCGGCTGGACCCGCCGGGCCCGCGAAGCCATCGGCCAGGTCGAGGCGCGGATGCCCGACCTGGACCGGCTGATCCGGCGCAACGAGATCTTCCTCGCCCGTACCGTCGGCGTCGGGGTGCTCGACGCCGCCACCGCCGCCGCGTTCGGCGCGTCCGGGCCGGTCGCCAGGGCCAGCGGGCTCGACCTGGACCTGCGCCGCGACGAGCCGTACCTCGCCTACGGCGAACTCGACGTCCCGGTGGTCACCCGGCGCACCGGCGACTGCCACGCCCGGTTCGAGGTCCTGCTCGACCAGGTGTACGTCTCCCTCGAGCTGGCCCGCCGCTGTCTCGACCGGGTCGACCAGCTGACCGGGCCGGTCAACGTCCGGCTGCCCAAGGTGGTCAAGGCACCCGAGGGGCACACGTACGCCTGGACCGAGAACCCGCTCGGCGTCAACGGTTACTACCTGGTGTCCCGGGGCGAGAAGACCCCGTGGCGGCTCAAGCTGCGGACCGCCTCGTACGCCAACGTGCAGGCGTTGGCGACGCTGATCCCGGGCAGCCTGGTACCGGATCTGGTGGCGATCCTCGGGTCGATGTTCTTCGTGGTCGGTGACATCGACAAGTGAGGTCGGGCTAGCGCCGTCGACGGTCCTCGGAGTACTCGTAGTCGTCGGCGTAGCGGCCCCGCCCGTCGTCGGCGTAGCCGTCGTCGCGGTAGCCGCGCCCGACGTCGTCGCGATATCCCCGCCCCGCGTCGTCCCGGTAGCCCCGGCCGGCGTCGTCCCGGTAGCCCCGCCCCACGTCGTCGTGCAGGTCCCGGCCGGTGTCGTCCCGGTAGCGCCGACCGGTGCCGCCGTCGTCGCGGTACCGGCCACCGTCGAACTCGTCGGCCCGGTAGCGCCGACCGGCGTCGGGCTCGCCACGGACGTCCCGGCTGCTCTCGGCGCGGTACCGGCCGCCCGCTTCGTCGGCGCGGTTGCGCCCGCCCGGATCGTCGTCGCGGTAGCGGCCGCCCTCGAGGTCGTCGGGCCGGTAGCGACGGCCGGGCTCGTCGTCGTCGCGGTAGCGGCCACCCTCGAGGTCGTCGGCGCGGTAACGACGGCCAGGTTCGTCGTCGTCGTCGCGGTAACGACGGCTGCGGCGCACCGGTTCGGCGTCGGCCACCTCGCGTACGCCGGACGACCAGGGCGTGACCTCGGCGCTGCTGCCGGCCGGCAGCGCCGGCAGCGCGGTACGGCGCGGACCCGGGCTGTCCGCCACGTCGGGCGCCCGTTGGTCCCAGCGGGCGTCGCGCCACGGCGGTTCGTCCGCCGATCGGGCACCGGACACCGGCGCGTCGAACCGGGAGGCGTCCCGCGCGCCCCTCGGGTCGGGGCCGTCGAACCGGCCACCCGGCCGGTCCAACCGGTCGTCGGGGTAACGGCCGGCCCGGTCCTCGGCGTACCGGTCGGGTCGACCGGCACCGGCCGCCCGGTCGGCGTAGCCGTCCTCGCCCCGGCCGGTCGACCACCGCTGCGCCGGCGAGCCGGTGCCGTAGCCGTCGGCCCGCCCGGCGTCCCACCGGTCCTCGGCCCGGTCGCCGTAGCGCTGCTCGGAACTGTCGTCGCGGTCACCGTTCCAGGACCACCGGTCGTCGGCCTGGCCACGCGGCCGTCGGTCGGACCACGACTGCTCGTCGGCCTCGGCCGCGCGTCGACCGCGTGTCGAACTCGCCGACCATTCCCCGTCGATCGACTCACCGGTACGGGTGCCGTACCGGGTGCCGCCGTACACGGTGCCCCCCGGTTCCTCGGCCGCCGGTCGGCGGCCACTCGCCGGGGCCGGCTCGATCTGCCGGGCCAGCCCGTTGGCCGCTGGCTGACGGGGCAGCACGGTCCCGGTCACCGCCGGCACCGAGGCGCGGCCACCGGTCGGACCGGACCCGTACTGACCGGCCCCGTACTGACCCGCGCCGTACTGACCGTCGTAGTCGGCCGCGCCGTTGCGCCCGCCGTAGCCGTCGGCACCGTTGCGTCCGCCGTAGCCGGCCGGGCCGGAGGCAGGGGCAGCCGCCGGCACCGCCGACGCCGGGGCGCTCGGGTCGAAGCGGTCGTACCCGGCCTCGTCGTCGGGACGGGCCGACCGGCCCCGGTCACCGCCGGAGGCGTCCCGGCCCCGGACCGGTACGTCGCGGGCGGTGGCCTCCGCCCGGACCGCTTCGGCGCGGGCGGACTCGACGCGGACCGCCTCGCTGCGCACCACTTCCCCACGGACCGCGTCCACCTGGCCACGCAGTGCCTCGACGTCGTCCTGCATCGCCTGCACCTTTTCGCCGAGCGCGCGATGGGTGGCCCGTACCGCCGTGGAAATGTCATTACGGACGTCCTCGCGGAGCACGTCCATCTCCTCCACCAGCGCATCTTCCATGTCAGTGCGCATAGTTTCGATGCCACCACGTAAAGTGATTGACAATCCGATCAGGACGACCGATGCGATCGCGATCACCATCGCGAGCCGTAATGACCCGTCACCATCGCCAAGCAGCAACAAAACCGCAGCTAGAGGCGCCAACCCCAGGCCACCCCAGGTAAGCCACTTGAGTGGAACCGTGCGGCGTGGCTCCTCTTCGGCCTCGGGAGCGGACATGGCTGTCGAGCCTACCCACATCTGCAGATCAACGGAACGGGTACCGCTGAGCGGCCGAGTGGACAGGCCCGACGACAGCCGGTGGTGGCATCCGTACGGACGCCACCGGAAAAATCAGCCGGCGGCCAACGCACCGTCCGAGGAGAACACCAGACCGACGCTGATCTCACCGGTGGTCAACGCGGTCTTGGTCTGCGGCCCACCGGCGTCGAGAGAACTGAACTCACCGGCCCGGAAGTCGTACACCTCGACCAACCCCTGCTGGCACTTCGGCCGCTGCGGGCACTCCGGCGGACCACCCAGCACAGTCGCCTCGCCGGAGCATTTCTCGGCCAGCTCGGAAAGCGTCCGCACACCGTACTCCTCGGCGAACGCACTGGTCACCGCGAAGGCGTTCTGGTTCTGCGCCGCCGACGGCTCCCCGAAGACGATGTTGACCTGCTCACCGACGCGGCGCAGCCCGGCCATGGTCTCGGTCAGGTCCGTCGACGAGATCGCCGGAGCGTTCTCGCCCTCGACCTTGCCGTTGATGAAGTCGGCCAGGGTGGCGGCGTACTCCGGGACCACCTGGATCTCACCGGTCTCCAACGCCGGCTCGTACAGCTCGCGGTTGCCGATCTGCTGCACCGTCACCTCGTAGCCGGCGGCCGTCAACGCGATCTTGTACAGCTCGCCCAGGATCTCGCTCTCGCTGAAGTTCGCCGCGCCGACGGTCAACTCGCCGCCCGGTCCGGTCTCGATACCGTCGGCCAGGCCCTCGGCAGCGGCGAACTCCTCGGCCGCAGCCTGCGGCGTCTGCCGGTCGACGTCGACCGCCCGGTTGAGCCCGATCAGCTTTTCGGTGTCCAGCGCAGCCGACACCTTGTCCAGCGCGGCGATGACCTGCGGCGATGCCGCGTCGGCGTTGATCGCCGGCACGATGTTGTCGGTGTTCTGCAGATTCTGGTCGTCGTCGAGGACCACCAGCTGATCGCCGGCGACCGGTGCGCAGCCGGCACCGGACGCCCCCGCCTGCGGCGCGTCGGTGCCGGACGACCCGGCATCCCCGCAGCCGGCGAGAATCCCCGCCGCCGCGACCGCGCTCACCGCGCCCAGCGCGACCCGTGTCCGTACCAGCATGACTGCCCGCCTCCCGTATGCCCGCAAACGCGACCGGCTTGTGCCGTCGCCGGCGCCGTCGCCCGATTCCTCTACCGAACATCCTCACAGCCAGGTCCGACAAGCGCTGAAGATCGGTTGTCATCGGATCGTCACAGGACGCGTCAAGCCGCTCCCACCGCACTGGCCTGTTCGTCGGCCGGCCGCCGGTAGCGCCGCAGCGGCAGTGGCGTGAGCATCCGCTCGGCCACCGCCAACACCGCCTCGGTGACCAGCGCGAGCGACGCGACCAGCAGGCCGCCGGCCAGGATCTGGCCGCCGCCCACCGAGATGCCCAACCCGAATCCGGCACTGATGATCTGGCCCAGACCCCCGCCGTTGACGAACGCCGCCAGCGCCGCCGTCGCCACCACCTGCACCGCGGCGGTCCGGAACCCGGCGGCCAGGTACGGCACCGCGAGCGGCAGCTCGACCCGGCGCAGCACCTGCCAGCCGGACAGGCCCATCCCCCGGGCCGCCTCACGCACCTGCGGGTCGACCTGGCGCAGCCCGGTGTACGCGTTGGCCAGCAGCGGCGGCACCGCGAACACCGCCAGGGCCAGGATCACCGGCGGTTTGCCGAAGCCCAGGAACGTCAACGGCAGAATGGACAGCAGCGCGATCGTCGGCACCGCCAACGTGATGTTCGACACCAGGACCACCACGGCACCGCCGCGTCCGGTGTGGCCGAGCCAGAGGCCGAGCGGCCAGGCCACCAGGACCCCGATCGCCACCGCCGCCGCCGAGATCACCAGATGCTCGCCCAACCGGTCGAGCACCCCACCCGGATTGGTCCAGTTGAGCGGATCGTTGAGCCAGACCACCGCCTGCTCGACGGGGTTCGCCGCCGCGTACCGACGGCTCATCGGACGGCCCGCCGGGCGGTCCACGGCGTCAGCAGCCGCCCGGCGACCGCCAGCAGCAGATCGAGCGCCAGCGCCAGCGCCACACTGAGCAGGGTCCCGGTGAGGATCTGTGCCTTGTAGAAGTTGTTCCGGAAACCGCTGAAGATCAGGTCGCCGAGACCGCCGTAGCCGATCAGCGACCCGACGGTGACCAGCGCGACGGTGGAGACCGTCGCCAGCCGTACCCCGGTCAGGATGCTCGGCAGAGCCAGCGGCAGTTCGATGCGCAGCAGCCGGACGAGCCGGCCGTACCCCATCCCGTCGGCCGCCTCGATCGTGTCCGCCGGCACCTGGGTCAGCCCGGCCAGGCAGTTGCGCACCACCAGCAGCAGCGCGTACAGGACCAGGGCGATCAGCACCGACGCCGGGTTGGTCGCCCCCACGTACGGGGCCAGGAAGGCCAGCAGGGCCAGCGACGGGATCGTGTAGAGCACCCCGGTGAGCGCCAGGATCGGACCGGTCAACGGCCGGAACCAGTACGCCAGCACCGCCAACGGCACCGCTATCAGCGCCGCCACCACCACCGCCTGTACGGTCAGGGTGACGTGTTCGGTGAACGCGGCGACGATCGTCGACCAGTTGTCCCGCACGTACTGGCCGGAGAACCACGGGTTCCCCGGATCAGCCCGGTCGTCGAGCAGGTGGAAGGACACAGGTGGACGGTACCGCGCGGGACGCCGGTGGCGCGGCGGCGATCACGTTGACCGGCATCGGCAAACAGTTTCCGGACGGCACCCGCGCCGTACGCGACCTGTCGCTGCGCATCCCCGCTGGCGAACTGGTGGTGCTGATCGGGCCGTCCGGCTGCGGCAAGTCGACCGTCCTGCGCATGATCAACCGGCTGATCGAGCCGACCAGTGGCCGGATCCTGCTCGGCGACGAGGACGTCACCGGGGTCGACCCGGTGCGGTTGCGCCGGCGGATCGGTTACGTCATCCAGCACGTCGGACTCTTCCCGCACCAGACGATCCGGGCCAACGTCGCCACCGTGCCCCGGCTGCTCGGCTGGCCCCGCGACCAGATCCGCCGCCGCGCCGACGAACTGCTCGACCTGGTCGGGCTGGAGCCGGGCCGGTACGCGAAGCGGTACCCGCACGAGTTGTCCGGTGGGCAGCGTCAACGGGTCGGCGTGGCCCGCGCCCTCGCCGCCGACCCGGTCGTCCTGCTGATGGACGAGCCCTTCTCCGCAGTCGACCCGATCGTGCGCGGCCGGCTGCAGGAGGAGTTCCTGCGGTTGCAGGCCGAGGTCCGCAAGACGATCGTGCTGGTCACCCACGACCTCGACGAGGCGGTCCGGCTCGGCGACCGGATCGCCGTGCTGTCCGAGGGCGGCCACCTGGAGCAGTACGCCGACCCCACCACCCTGCTCGGTCAGCCGGCCACCGGGTTCGTCCGGGAGTTCGTCGGCGCGGACCGGGCGATCCGCCGCCTCGCGGTCACCCCGGTCGACCGGGACCTGCTGGAGCCGGAGTCGGAGCTACCGGACCTGGCCGGGCTGCCCACCCTGACGCTGGGCGTCTCCCGCTACGACGCGCTGGCCCGGCTGCTCGCCGACGGGACCGAGCACGGGCGGGTCGTCGACGCCGCCGGGGATCCGGTCGGCGTGGTCAGCCGCCGCCGGCTGCTGGACGCCGGCTGACGGGCGGGTACCGGCTGGCGGGGCTCAGTCGCGGTGACCGTCGTGCAGCAGGTAGTCGATGAACGCCGCGCGCAGCAGCGGCTCGGACTCGCCGTACTCGTGGCCGGTGAACTCCCGCCACATCGCCACCGCGTCGTCGACGGTCGGGCCGATCGAGTTCGGTGCGCCGTCCAGCTCGCTGGCGTCGTCGGCCCGCGACAACCGCTTGGTGATCGACCAGAAGAAGCCGAGGTCCTTGCGCTCGCGGGCCAGGTCGAAGGCCCGTTCCCGCAGCTGCTCGGTGGAGAGCACGTCGAGTTCGGCGAAGGTCGGCACAGCGCGCCCCGGGGCCGGCGATTCGGTCATACGCCGAGCCTAACCCGACCGTCGCGGGCCCGGGCGGGTCGGCAGCGGGTCGGCCACCGCCGCACTGGCCGGCCTCACCCCCAGTGGTTGCCGGTGTCCCAGCGTTCCCGGGCCCGGGCCGGCTGCGCCGGCAGCGTCGCCGACCACGAGTCCTGGGTGACGGCCGGCGTCCAGGACTGCGGCGGTGGCTCGACCCACTCGTCCTCCTCCTCCGGCGGCGGTTCGGCGTCCTCGACCTCCTGCCGGACGCGGGGCCGTCCGAAGGTCTCCACCAGCCGGGTCACCACGAGCCCGACCGCCAGGGTGACGGCAGCGGTGGCGTACAACGCGATGTCCAGCTGGCGAAGGTCGGCGTACCGGATGAAGATCGTCAGGCCGACCACCGCGAACACGGCGCCGAAGATCCCGCCGCGCCGGCCGAAGACGCTGGTGCCGCCGAGCAGCGCGGCGCCGATCGCGAGCGCGCTCCACTCCAGCCCGACCGACGGGCTGACCGGCCCGCCGCCGACCGCGGCCAGCAGCACGCCGCCGCCGACCGCCAGACCCATCGAGACCACCAGCGCCCCGCTGGTGACCATGGCGGCGGTCGCGCCACGCCGCAACGCCGGATCGGCGACCGGGCGGAACCGTCCGACACCCCGGCGTACCGGTTTGACGGTGCCGAGGATCCCGCCGAGCACGGCCACCGCCACGAACCCACCGAACAGGAAGACTGCCTGGCCGGTCGGGTCGAACGCACCCTGCAGGTCGACCGGCGCGGCGCGTTGCTGGATGAACACGACCGCGACGCAGGCGGCGACGAGACTGCCGGCCCAGCCGGGCATCTGCAGACCGGTCACCAGCACGGCCGTGAGCACGCCGAGCACCACCGCCCAGATGCCGGCGGTGACCAGCACCGGCAGCACGCCGTTGTCGCCGTTCTCGGCGAAGTGCAGCGCGGCCGCGATGGCCACCGGCCCGATGGCGAGATTCGGTGCCCCGGCACGCAGGCTCACCCCGGCGGCCAGTACGAGCAGGCCGAGCCCGGTGGCGTAGACCAGCAGCGGATCCCGGGCCGCCGCCCCGGTGACCGTCGGATCCTCCTGGTAGAGCAGGTAGCCGAGCCCACCGACCACGGCCAGCAGGATCGTCTCCCAGACGACGTGCACGGCGAGCCGGTCGCGGCCCGGCTCGCCGTGCCGTGGATCGTCGAAGACGTCGTCGAGCCCGGGGGCCGGGCGGCGGTGGCCGGACCGCCGACCCGCCGACCGCCTGCCGCCACCACGGGTCCGGCCGGTGGTCGTGGTGGCGGTGCCGGCACCCGCGTCGGTGACGGCCCCCGCCGTGGTGAACGAACTCGTCTGATAGCCGGAGGCGGTACGGTTGCCGGGGTCGCCGTAGCCGGGGTCGCCGGAGTAGCCGTGGCCGGGATCGCCGTGGCCGGGATCGCCGTGGCCGGGATCGCCGTGGCCGGGATCGCCGTGGCCGCCCGGTTCCGGTACGCCCGCGCTCCGCCGGCGATAAGGCGAGTCGTCGTACGCCATACCGCGTCTCCTCTGCCGTGCCCGTCCACCACCGTCGGTCGGGACTACGACGGCAGGTGGACCTGGTCGTTCGATCGACCAGTGCGGCAGGCGCGGTGGCGCGTCGAGCGGTACCGGTCGCTGGCACCGTACCCGCGACCGGGTACGGCCGTCACCCCCCGTGTGCGCAGGCGGCCACCGGGACCGCTGCGGGCGACAGCCGGCGGCGGGTCAGCCGACGGGCGGTTGCGGGGCGTCGGAGTCCTCCGGCTGGTCCGGCACCCGGCAGGCGCGTTCGAGCCAGACAGCGGCCGCCACCAGCGCGAGCGACGCGGCGAGGCCACTGACGGCCGCGGGCAGATCGTTGTCCGCCGCCCGGGTCTGCTGGATGAACAGCCAGAGCACCAGCCCCGCGTAGAAGCCGGCGAAGATCGCCCCGGCGAGAGCCGAGGCCTTGGCCAGCACCACGAACCTGGCGACCAGCAGGGGGTTGACCGGATCCTGGCCCGGCCGGCGGTCGATGCGGGCCCGGGTGTTGACCGCCGCGTACGCCTCGAGCACCGCCAGAGCCGCCAGCGTCACGGAGGGTAACCACGGAAAGACCGGCATCCGTACGTACCAGGTGCTGATCACCCACCAGCCGACGGCGGCCGCCGCCAACGCCGCCACCACGAGCGTCGAGGCCCGCGTGGGTTCCATCCGTGGCTCGTCCGGACCCCGGCCACGCGGGCTGACCCCGGGCCCGGTCACGGCAGCACCGGCACAGCGATCGACAGACGCACCTTCACTGTGCCGACTCTAGCGGCAGATCCGGGCGCGGGCGCAGATCGCGCAGGTCACTCGCGACAGGTTCCCGACCGAGCAGGTCCGTCAACCAGCCGTGTCCCGGCAGCTGCCCGTACGGCGTGATGTCGATCCACGGGCGCAGCACGAAGGCCCGCAGATGGGCCCGGGGATGCGGCAGGACCAGCTCGGGGTCGTCGCTGTGCACCGGGGCGCCGTCGGCGGCCCAGACGGCGACGACGTCCACGTCGAGGCTGCGGGGGCCGTACGGCCGGTCGGCGTCGCGCACCCGCCCGGCGGCCTGCTCCAGGGCCCGGCAGCGGGCCAGCCAGTCGACGGCGGTGGCGTCCGGGTCGGCGACGAGGGCGACGGCGTTGAGGTAGTCCGGCTGCGCCGGGTCACCCCACGGCGGGTTCTCGTACACCCCCGACACCACCAGCAGTACGTCGTCGAGCGCCCGGACCGCGTCGCGCAGCCGCGCGTACCGGTCGCCGAGGTTGCTGCCCAGGGCGAGCACCGCCCGGGTCACGCCCGGCTCCGGGTGAGGGTGACCGCGACGTCGGCGAACTCGTGCGGGATCGGTGCCTGCGGTTTGTGGACGGTGACCGTCGCGGTCCGGACCCGGCGGTCGGCCAGGCAGACGGTCGCCAGCCGGTCGGCCAACGTCTCGATCAGGTTGACCGGCTCGCCGGCCACGACGGCGACGAGCTGGCCGGCGAGGTCCCCGTAGTGCACGGTCTGCTCGACCTGGTCGGTCCGGGCCGCCGGGGCGAGGTCCAGTTCGAGTACGACGTCCACGACGAAGTCCTGGCCGGCCGCCCGCTCCTGCGGGTAGACGCCGTGCCGGCCACGGGCCCGCAGCCCGGTGAGCTGGATCCGGTCAGTCATCGTCGGCTCCCGTGATCGGTTCCGTGGGTCGGCTGGCGATGGTCGGGCCGGTGGCTCGCGACGGTCGTCGGCTGTGGGAGGCCGACGGTGAGCGTGGGGCGACCGCTGGCCTGCCAGACGGCGAGTGCGTCGACGGTGTCCCGGACATCGTGGACGCGGACCCCCCAGGCACCGGCGGCGACGGCCAGCAGGCTGGTCGCGGTGGTCGCGGCGGCCCGCTGGTCCACCGGGCGGGGCGTGCCGTCCGGATCGGCGAGCAGCCGCCCCAGGTAGGACTTGCGGCTGGCGGCGAAGAGCAGCGGGTAGCCGAGGCTGAGTAACTCACCCAGGTGCACGGTCAGCTGCCAGTTGTGTTCCGGACGTTTGGCGAAGCCGAGGCCGGGGTCGACGACGATCCGCTCGGCGGCCACTCCGGCGGCGAGCGCGGCGTCGACCCGCGCGGCGAGTTCCGTGCGGACCTCGGCGACCACGTCGCGGTAGTCGGCCAGATCCTGCATCCGGTCGGAGTGGCCCCGCCAGTGCATCAGGATCCACTGGCAGCCGGCGGCCGCGACCACGGCGCCCATCGCCGGGTCGGCCAGGCCACCGGAGACGTCGTTGACCACGCTCACCCCGGCGGCGAGCGCGGCGTCGGCCACCCGGGCCCGGGTGGTGTCGATGCTCATCGGTACGCCGGCGGCGGCCAGCTCGCGGATGACCGGCAGCACCCGGGCCACCTCGGTCTCCGGGTCGACCCGCTGTGCTCCGGGGCGGGTGGACTCGCCGCCGACGTCGACCAGGTCCGCGCCGTCGCGGTGCAGCCGGACCCCGTGCGCGACGGCGGCGTCGAGGTCGGCGTACCGCCCGCCGTCGGAGAAGGAGTCGGGCGTGACGTTCAGGACGCCCATCACGACCGGCCGGGTCGGGCGTAGTAGATCTGTCACGGGTAGACGGTACCGGCGCACTTCGTGGCCGGACGCGACCGGGCGCGGTGGGTACCCTCGAATCAGACAACGGTCACGGGCGGCGCTGTCGGTCTGGTTCCACGCAGCTTGTACCAGACAAGGGTGGCCCGTACGCTTTGCAGTTGCCGGGGGCCAGTGGGGGCGAAGGTTGAGAAGAAGGGCCGAAGTTGGACAAAGTGCCCAAAAGTCGTCACCGTACGCGG
Organism: Solwaraspora sp. WMMA2101; assembly: GCF_049179175.1. Classification (NCBI taxonomy): domain Bacteria; kingdom Bacillati; phylum Actinomycetota; class Actinomycetes; order Micromonosporales; family Micromonosporaceae; genus Solwaraspora; species Solwaraspora sp. WMMA2101. The sequence goes on from NZ_JBMHMA010000006.1 coordinate 2,813,916, forward strand.
TGACCGTCGGACACAGGGTCGACATCCGCGGCTCGACCCACGACGCCCACAAGGTGTGACAACTGCAGTGCCCCGGCTCTGCCGGCCGCACACCGGGGAGGTTCCCATGATCGAAACGACGCTCGTCGCAGCGGTCCACGCCAGCGTGGTCTCCGCCATCGACACGCTGTCGCTGCTCGCCGCGCCCACCGGCGAGCCGGACACGCCGACCGGTTTCAACACCGAGGGCGTCGTCTCCTTCCTCGCCAGCAAGGTCGCCCCGATCCTGCTGGCCGTACTGGGCGTGATCTTCATCGGGCGGGCCAGCAAGGGTGAGATCTCCAAGGTGCTGACCAGCTCCGCGATCGCGATCGTCGGCCTGGCCTTCATCGCCGGAGCCGCGACCCTGTTCTTCGTCGGCGACTACCTCATCAACCTGATGTTCGAATAGAGCGCGGAGCACGAGATGCGGCTGCGCACCGACGACGACATCTACCGGGCCCGGTTGGTCTACCTGGGCCCGCCTGGCTACACGCTGCCGGTCCACCTGCCGTACGCCCAGTACGGGGTCTTCATCCTACTTGTTCCGTTCTACATGTTCGTCCACTGGGCGTTCACCCTCAACGTGGAACTCTTCCCCGCCTGGGAGATCGCGCTCGCGATCGTCACCACCTCCTTCATCTTCCGGTACGTCGACCCGGACCGGCCGGCCCGGATGGTCGTGCGCACCGCCCTCACCGACTGGCGCCGGACCCGGGAACCGGCGACCGAGCAGCGGGACCCACGCCTGATCGCCAGCCACATCAGGATCCGGGAGGAGTTGGCATGACCTGCACCGGCATCCGGACGCCGGCCCGCACCCACTCCGGCAGCCACGCGTGCGAGGCGATGGCATGAGTCGATCATTCCCGCCGGGCGGCCCCCGCCCGGCAGGTCAGCCGGCCGGCAACGGCGGTAACGGTAAGCGATCACACGACTACCGCGACCCCGACGTGGACGAGGCGGCCGAGACCGAGCTCGTCACCAGCCCTAGCCACGGCGCGGTCGCGGTCTTCCAGACCCCGTCGGCGACCCGCGGCCCCCGCGCCGGCCGTACCGCCGCCGGCCCGGCCGCCACGCCGACCTCGCCGCACCACCCGGTACCGCCCCCTCGGGCCTCCGGTGTCACCGACCACGGCGACATCGACTCGCCCTTCCTCGACCTGTTCTCCGGCACCACTCCCACCACCCAGCGGCACCGGCCGGCGATCCAGCCCCCGAACCGGCCCACCGCCATCGAACCGCCGACCCGGCCCGCCGCCATCGAGCCTCCCGCGCGCCCCGCCGAGATCCCACCGCCGGCCCCACCCCGCGCCACCGCACCGCCGGCCCGCTCCGGGCCCACCCAGACCCCGCCGGCCCGCTCCGGGCCCACCCAGACCCCGCCGGCCCGCTCCGGGCCCACCGGACCCCCGCCGGACCAGATCGGCACCGCGCTGACCGGCCCCACCACCGATCACCCCGATCCGGCGACCCGACGGCGCAGCGCGGCACCACCGCCCCGTACCGCAGCAGAGGCCGCCGCCCCGACGGAGCTGGCGGCCCCGGCACCGCACGGGCCCGGCACCGCCCCGGCGGACCGCGCGGGCCACCCGTACCCCGACGCACGCCCCGCACCGACGGCACGGACGACGCCGCCGGACCGCCCGGCACCACGGACCCGGACCTCGCCGGACCAGGTCGCGCCCGGCGACGTCCCCGGCCCGCCGGCGGCCGGCCGGGACACCGCCGGCCGGCCCGATCCCACCGTCGGCCCGCCCGCCGGCCGAAGCGGCCGGGACGCCCCCGTCGCCGGCCCGACGGCCGACAGCACCGCTGCCCGGACGGCCGACGACACCGCCGACCCCGCAGCCGGTGCCGGTGTCGCGCCGGCCACCACCGGTGGCAGACGACCACGGCGGCGACCCAAGGCCGAGACCTCCCGGTCCGACAAACCGATCAAGCCGGTCCCGGTACGCCCCCCGAAGGTCAAGTTCACCGACCGCGACCCCGCCGCCGAACTCGCGATCACCGAGATCGCCGGCCACCTGACCTTCACCCCGAACACCGTCACCGCCTGGTACTGGCTTCCGGAGGTGCGCTGGGCCTTCCGGCCCGACGCCGAACGGGAGGTGCTGCTGTCGGCGATCTCCGAGCAGTACGCCGGACTCGCCGGCTTCCGGCTGCACCTGCGCCGCACCACCCGACCGTTCCCCGCCGACGAATGGGCCCGGACCATCGACGGGCTCACCGCCCACCCGCTGGCCGCCGTCGACGGAGCCGCGTCCTGGGCCGACCACCTGGTCGCCGCCCAACGACACCTGATGTCGGTCAACCACGCCGAAGGCCAGACCTACCTGGGCATCACCTTCGCCCGGCGGTCGCTCGGCGACTCGCTGTCCGAACGGGTGCTGCGGTTGTTCGGCCGGGGCGTCGCCGAGAGCGAACGCCGCCGGCTCGGCCGGATGGTCGACCAGTTCGACGAGGTCCTCGGTGCCTTCGGGATGCGCGGCCGGCGGGTCACCGCCGGCGAACTCGAATGGCTGCTCTACCGGTCGGTCGCCCTGTGCATGACCCCACCGACGATGCTGTCGCCGGTGCGCGACGGCAACTGGGACCGTGGCGACCTGCTCGCCCTCACCGAACAGATCGAGCGCTACCGCACCCCGTACGGCTCGACGCTCAAGCTGGTCAACCGGATGTCCGGCGAGGAACGCCACGTCGCCGTGCTGGCCGTGGGCCGGATGGAACCGCTGGAGATCCCCGAACGGCACGAGCCGTGGATGCACTTCCACGAGCGGCTGCCCTGGCCGATGGAGATCTCCTCCCGGATCGACCTGCTCGGCCCCACCGACTCGTTCCGCAACCTGGAACACCGGCTCCGCATGATCCGGTCGCAGCAGCTCGACTACGCCGAACACGGCATCGACGCCCCGCCGGAGCTCGAGCGCCTGGCGAAACGGGCGCTCAACATCGGCGACGAGATGACCACCGGACTGCCCGTCGAGTCCGCCCGGGCACACGGCTGGCACCGCATCGCGGTCGGCGGCCGCACCCGGGAGGAGTGCCTGGAACGCGCCCGCCGGCTCATCCAGCTCTACTCCCGCGAGATGCGGATCTCGCTGCAGCACCCGAAGAACCAGGACTGGCTGGCCCGCGAGTTCATCCCCGGCGAACCGGTGGCCAACACCGGCTACATCCGACGGATGCCGGTGAAGCTGCTCGCCGCCGCGCTGCCGCAGGCGGCGTCCACCGTCGGCGACCGCCGTGGCGACCTGATCGGCCGGACCGCCGGCACCTGCCGCCGACCCGTCTTCCTCGACCTGCACTTTCCGATGGAGGTCCGGGAACGGTCCGGGCTCGCCGTCTTCGTCGCCGAACCCGGCGGTGGCAAGTCGACCCTGCTCGGTGCCCTCGGATACCTGGCCGCCCGCCGGGGCGTGCAGGTGACGCTGCTCGACCCGTCCGGGCCGCTCGCCCGGCTCTGCGCCATGCCGGAGCTGCGGCCGTACTCGCGGGTGCTCAACCTGACCGGCTCCGAACAGGGCACGTTGGCGCCGTACTCGCTGATCCCGACCCCGATCCGGGCGGAGTTCGCGACCGGCGCCGCCGGCGACCGCGAGTACGAGATCGCCGTCTCCAACGCCCGGGCCGAACGTCGGATGCTCGTCCAGGACATCTGCATGATGCTGGTGCCGCCGCAGGTGGCCCGGGAATCCTCGACCGCCACCCTGCTGCGGCACGCGGTCCGGCAGGTCCCCGCCGAGGAGACCTCGACCCTCGACGACGTCGTCGCCTGCCTCAACGGCATCGACGAGGACGGCCGGGAGCTGGCGAACCTGCTGCTGGACACCGCCGAGATGCCGTTGGCGCTGCTGTTCTTCGGCTCCCCGTCGCCCGGGCTGCTCGGCGCCGACGCCGCGCTGACCGTGATCACCATGGCCGGGCTGCGGCTGCCGGACCTGAAGATCGAACGCGAGTACTGGTCGGCGGAGGAGGCCCTGGCGCTGCCGATGCTGCACACCGCGCACCGGCTCGCCGTCCGGCGCTGCTACGGCGGCTCGATGTCGTCGCGCAAACTGGTCGGCCTCGACGAGGCGCACTTCATGGAGGGCTGGCGCTCCGGCCGGTCCTTCCTGGTCCGACTCGCCAGAGACTCCCGCAAGTGGAACCTCGCGGCGCTGGTCTCCTCACAGAACCCGAAGGACATCCTCGGCCTCGACGTGCAGAACCTGGTCTCCACCGTCTTCGTCGGACGCATCGCCGAGGACGAGGAGATCGCCGCCGAGGCGCTACGCCTGCTGCGGGTCCCGGTCGACGACGGTTACGAAGCGACCCTCGCCTCGTTGTCCAGCGTAGACAGCTCGTCGGCGGCCCGCCTCGGCTTCCGTGAGTTCATCATGCGCGACGTGGACGGCCGGGTGCAGAAGGTCCGGGTCGACGTGTCATACGTGGACGGCCTGCTCGACCATCTGGACACCACGCCCGGCACGCCGCAGTCGGCACCGGCAGGACTGCCATCAGCGCTCAGCGACCTGGAGGTGTGACGTGGCGAGGACCGCGACCCGGTGCACCGCACTACTGCTCGCCGTCCTGATCACCGCCGTGGCGAGCGTCTCCTGGCCGGTCCTGGGTGCCGGATCCGCCGCACAGGCCGCCCCGATCGCCCCGATCGCCCAACTGCCGGCCCAGGATCCGACGAACCTGTGCCCGGTGGAGGCGTGGCAGGCCGACTTCCGGGCCTGCCTCGACCGGCTGGAGGACGTCGGTTCCGCCCGCGCCCAGTGTCTGAAGCCACCGGCCCCGAGCGCTCCCGACTCCGGCTTCGGCGGCTGGTTCGCCACCCAGCCGGAGCAGACCGAGGGCGCGGGCGGGCTGTACATGAACTACGGATACGCCGGCTACCGGTTCCCCACCTACGACCTCGACGGCGGCTGCGCCTCCAGCGTGACCAACGTCGACGTCAGCGCGTTCAACGGCCTCGCCAACTTCGAGATGATGGTGGCCACGGCGATCATCGGCGCCTCGAACGCGATCCGCGAACGCGCCTGGGATCCGGGCACCATGTACGCCTGGGCCGACCCTCTGGTGGAGCAGGCCACCACCGCCATCTACGAGGAGGTCTTCACCGTCTTCGGCCTGATCACGCTCTGCGTGGTCGGCCTCTACCTGATCTGGCGGTCCCGGCAGTCCGACATGAGCAACATGATCACCACTGCTGGCTGGGCGGTCCTGATCATGGTGGTGGTGACGGCGATCGCCGCCTGGCCGGTGCGCTCGGCCAACCTCGCCGACGGCGCCCTGACCAGCACGCTCGGCGTCGTGCACGAAGCGGTCGGCCCCCGCGCCGTCGAGATTCCGGCCGAGGACTGCCCGGAGGCAGACGCGCAGCGCTGCGCCGACCAGCGCCCGCCGGCCGTGCGGGCCAGCGACACCATCACCTCGTCAATGGTCTACCGCAACTGGCTGCGGGGGGTGCTCGGGTCGGCGGACAGCCCGACGGCCCAGAAGTACGGCTTCGCGCTGTACGACGCCCAGGCCTTCACCTGGGCCGAGATCGAGGCGATCCGGGCCGACCCGGCGCGACGCGACGCCATCATCGCGGCCAAGAACCAGCAGTGGATGAAGGTGGCCGAGCAGATCCGGACCGAGGATCCGGAGGCGTACGAGCACCTGCAGGGCATCCGCGAGATGGACCGGGTCGGTACCGGCCTGATCGCGATCTTCGCTGCGGTCATGTTCGCCATGTTCGACCTGGCGGCGTCGCTGCTCGTGCTGCTGGGCTTCCTGCTCTTCCGCTGGGTGGTGGTCGCGGCGCCGATCCTCGGCACCATCGGGCTGCTGCGCCCGGCCGGGGCCGGGATGCGCCGGCTCGGCAACGCGGTCGTCGCCGCGATCTTCAACATCGCGATCTTCGGTACCGGCGCGGCCGTGTACCTCTTCGCCGTCGATCTGATCATGAGTACGCCGACCCTGCCGGGCTGGCTGCAGGTGGTGCTGATCTGGCTCTGCGGCATGGTCGGCTGGCTGTTGCTGCGCCCGTACCGGCGGATCACCGAACTGGGCGGTCGCGGCGGCGCCGGTGGCGGCAACTCCTGGCACCTGCGCTACTTCCGGGAGACCCGGGAGACCCGCGAGCCGGAACAGGTCGTGGTCCGTACCAAGGGCAGTGACCGTAGCACGGTGGTCAAGCAGTCCACCGTACGACCGGAGGCCCGCCTGGAGGATCCGGCCGCCGACAAGCCACGCACCGACAGCACCGCCGCCCCGGTGCGGGAACGCCCGGACGGTCGCGAATCGGCCCCGGAACCGTCGCCGGAGCGCTCGACGGCCCCGGCGGCCAGACCGCGCCGCACTCCGACCTGGACGGCTCCCGACGTGCCGGCCGAGCAGCAGCAGTACGCCGTCTACCGGCCGGGCAGCGCGCCGAAGAGCACCGAGGCGCCGAAGCCACGGATCCGTACCGAGGCGCGGTGACCCCGGATGCGCGCCGTCATCGCCTTCCTGACCCGGTTCCTCTTCCGGTCCCGGGTCGGGCTGGCGATCCTGCTGCTCGTCGTCGTGGTCAGCGTGATCGGGGTCGGGCAGGTGGTCGGTCCCGGTGACGGTGCCGTCCGGCCGCCGTTGGGCAACCCCGGTCCACAACCGGCGCTGACCATCGACCCGACCGCCGGTGACGACGGCATCCAGTCGGTCGCCCCGCCGCCCGACCCGGTGACCAGTCCGGGCGCGCCGGAGCCGCAGACCGTCGCGATGGACTTCGCGACCGAATGGATCCGGCGCGATCTCGCCCCGGAGCAGTGGCACCGGGGGCTGCGCCCGTACGTCACCGCCGAGCTCGCCGACAAGCTGGTCGGAGTGGACCCGGTGGTGGTGCCGGCGGAGCGGTTGACCGGGGAGCCCGCCGTCGTGCCGTACGCGACGAATCTGGTCGAGGTGGTGATCGACGTGGACTCCGGCCTGCTGCGGCTGCGGCTGACCGGCCCGGACGGGATCTGGTTGGTCGACGGGGTGGACTGGGAGCGGGGATGAGCGACGCCGAACCCAGTCTCCGGTCGCGGGCCGGCCGGCACGTCGCCCTCACCGTGGCGCTGACCGCGACGATGGTGCTGCTCTGCTGCACCGGCGGGATCGGCGCCGTGCTGTTCAGCGAGGACGCCGACCAGTCGACCCTGTTCAGCACGTTCGGCTGCGGCCGGGAGGGGCCGGTCGACCCCGACCGTGCGCCCCGGATCGGGCCGTACGGGCCGGACCAGATCGCCAACGCGGTGGTGATCATCAACGTCGGTGCCGAAATGTCGGTCCCGCCGCGCGGCTGGGTGATCGCGGTCGCCACCGCCATGCAGGAGTCCGCCCTGCGCAACCTGGGGAATCTGGGGTCCCGCAACGATCACGACTCGCTCGGGCTGTTCCAGCAGCGGCCGAGTCAGGGCTGGGGCACCCCCGAGCAGTTGCAGGACCCGGCGTACTCGTCCGGGAAGTTCTACGACAAGCTGCTCACCATCGACGGCTGGGAGACGATGGCGTTGACCGTCGCCGCGCAGCGCGTACAGGTCAGCGCCTTCCCGGACGCCTACGCCAAGCACGAACCCCTCGCCACCCGGATCGTCAACGTCCTCACCGACGGCGCGGCCCGCGCGGTGAGCGGGCCCGACGGGCTCCGCTGCGCCGCCGACGGGGAGATCGCCGCCTCGGGGTGGACCAGGCCGGTGCCGGGCAACGTCGGCTCCGGGTTCCGCACCAATGCCCGGCCGGGACACAACGGGGTGGACATCGCCCAGCCCAAGGGGGTGCTGATCCGGGCCGCGGCGGCAGGCCGGGTGATCGTCTCGCGGTGCGACCCGGACCAGTACGGCCGCCTCAACTGCGACGTCGACGGCTCCACCGACACGGGCGGCTGCGGCTGGTTCGTGGACATCCTGCACGCCGACCAGGTGATCACGAGATACTGTCACATGGTGCAACGGCCGGACGTCGCCACCGGAGACCTGGTCGACGCCGGGCAGGTGATCGGCAAGGTCGGCTCCAGCGGCAACTCGTCCGGACCGCACCTGCACTTCGAGGTGCACATCGACGGCGACCGGAGCCGACGCGGCGCGGTCGACCCGGTGCCCTTCATGCGGGAGCGGGGCGCGCCACTGGGTGAGAGCGGCTGATCGACCGGGCGGGAGGACACGATGACCCGGGAACCGATGCCGGATCCCTTCGCCGACCAACCCGACTGGGCGCCCCGACCACCCCGGCCACTGGCCCTGGTGCCGGCCGCCGCCGAGCCGGAACTGCGCGGTCGGCGGGTGCTGATCGGGCTGCCCGGCACCGGTTGGCGCGGCGATCTGCGCGGCGACGAGAAGGTCGTCCAGCGCAGCCGCACCTACGTGCCGGTGCTACCGGAACAGGAGTGGTACCGGGCGGAGTCCGAGGGCGTCGAGGTGTTCGCGCCGCTGGTGCCGGCGGACCGGGTCTGGGTCGAGCGGCCGGACGAGCGGCTGACCGCCCCGCCGCGCGACGACGTCCTGTCGCGGCTGGTCTCGTTGGACGCCCCGGCGGCCCGCTTCCCGGTGCCTGCGGTCGACGCCGGCCCGCTCGCCGGCCGCCGCATCGTGCACATGGACGACGGCACGGAACGCCGGGATCTACGCGCGGTCACCGAGCTGCACACCGGCGCCGACGGCGACATCTGTGTCCGGGCCAGCACCGAGCTGGCGTGGTACCGCTGGGTCTGGACCGGGCAGCCGCCGGAGACCATCGAACTGCCGGTGCATCTGGTCTGGGTCGAGTGACGCGTCGCCGCGCTCACGTCAACCGCTCGACCTGGCAGACCCGCCAGCCGTCCTCGTCCACCGTGGTGATCCGCCAACGGTCGGTCAGCCGGGTGATCAACCCGCCGGTCGGCAGCCTCCGTTCCACCTCCACGGTCAGCACCGCCCGGTCCTGTCCCGAGGACTCGGTGGTCAACTGCCCGATCGTCATCGCCGACAGGGTGCCCTGACGCTGCTCCCACTCGACGGTGTCGGTGCGGTAGGCGGTCAGCGGCGCGATCGACGGTTGCTCGCAGAGATGCAGATCGGCCACGACATCGTCGCGCTGCAACAGGTACGCGTCGAGGAAGCTCAGCGCCGCCGTCTCCGGCGTGCTGCGGTCGGGGGTGGTGACGTTGGCGTAGAGCACGAAGGCGACGCCGACCCCGCCCATGCAGAGCAGGGCGAGGGCACCGGCGACCAGGACCACCACGAGGCGGAGCCGGCGACCGGGCGGGACCACCACCGGGGGGGTTACGCCCGGAGCGGTCCGCTGCCGGGGCACCCAGCCCCGGCGTACGGGGGTCGCCGGTCGCGTCTGCTCCACCCTTCGACAGTATCCGTCGACAACGTGAGACTGAATAGCGGAGCGGCGTCCTCATTGGTCACATATCCGGCGAAGCACCCCGACGAGTGCCGATCAATCGTGAAACATCGGTTGCCGCCGACCGGCTCCCAGATCGCTGGGATACCGTCTCAGGTCTGGACTCGACCGGCACCCGCCAGATCGGGTTGGCGAACAAGCAGTAGGCAGGTGGTCGAGATGGGCATTGACCTGGACCGCGCCGCCGCGCTGCACCGCTCGGCTGCCGCCGGCGTCGCCGCCCTGACGCTGACCGGCCACCACCCGGCAGCCGGCACCGACCGGCCCGGCGTCGACCGTGACGGCGTCGACCGTGACGGCGCTGACCGTGCTGGCGCCGACCGCAACGGCGTCGACCCGGGCACGAGCCAGCACGAGATCGCCGAACAGTTACGCAGCCTCGCCGCCCGGCTGGCCCCCGGCTGGTGGGGCGCGCCGCTGGACGCGCAGACCCCGGCCCTGCCGCTCGGCGACGTGGACCAGGCCGGGCACGTCCGGATCGGGATCGCCCAGCCGCTCGACGACGCCCGCTTCCCGGTCGTCGTACCGCTGCTGGGCACCGGGCACCTGGCCGTCGACGGCGACGTCCGGGACAGACGGGTGGCCGGACTGCTCCGGGCGCTGGTGCTCCGGCTGCTGGCCGCCGTACCGCAGCGCCGCCTGACGGTACGGGCGGTGGACGGCATCGCGACAGTGCCCGGCGGCGTACTGGCCCCGTTCGGGGCGCTGATCGACGCTGGCGTACTGCGCCCGGCGGCGACCCAGACCGCCGGGCTGCGATCCGTGCTGGCCGAGGCGGAACAGTGGATCCGTCCGGCCCGACCGACCGTCGCCCGGCACCATCGGCACGGCCGGTTCATGGTCCTGGTGATCGCGTCACTGCCCGAGGACACCGAGGGCGTCGATCTCGACCGGATCGCCCGGCTCGCCCAGGCCGGCCCCGAACACGGTCTGCACCTGGTGGTCGCGGGTTGGCCGCCGCCGCCGTTGAGCCTCGAGCAGACCCGCGCCGACCTGCCCCGCAGCACCACGGTCCGGCTGCGCAATCCGCACGTGCTGGTCGGCGACCCGCCAGGCGAGGCCTTCGGCGATCCCGCGTCGGCCGGGCCCGGCCGGCCGGGCGGGTTGGCCGTACCGGTGTACCTCGACGCGGACCCACCGCACCACCTCGTCGACCGGGTCAGCGCCGAACTGGCGGCGGCCGGTCCCCCGGCCCGCCCGACGCTCACCGAACTCCTGCCCGACCCGGCCACGGGGTGCTGGACCGAGTCGGCGGCCGACGGGCTGGTGGTCGTCGCCGGTTTCGACGGCCACCGCCAGGTGCCGCTGGGCCTCACCGACGTCACCCCCCACTGGCTGGTCGCCGGCGAGGCCGGTGCCGGAGTGGCCGAGTTCCTGGTCGACGTCCTGTACGGGCTCGCCGTCCGGTACCCGCCGGACGAGCTGACCGTCCATCTGGTGGACCTGTCGCCCGGGGAGTCCTTCGCCGGCGTCATGTCCGCCGCAGCCGAGCCGGGCGGGCCACCGCAGGCCGGGCCGGCCGGGTCACCGCAGGCCGGGCCGGCCGGGTCACCGCAGGCCGGGCCGGCCGGGTCACCGCAGGCCGGGCCGGCCTGGTTGCCGCACGTCGCGTCGGTCGGCGTCGAGGCCGACCCGGAGTACGGACTGTCGGTGCTGCGGCTGCTCGCCGCCGAGGTGGAGCGGCGCACCTGGCTCGCCGGCCGCAGCGGCTCCAGCCGGTTCGCCGACCTCGCCGCACACGCCCGGATCGGCCGAGTCCTCTGCGTGATCAAGGATCCGGGGCCCCTGCTCGACCGCTCCAGCGACACCGCCGCCGACGCCGTCGACCTGCTGGACCGGATCGCCCGGGGCGGCCGCGGCTGCGGCGTCCACCTGGTGCTGGCCGACTCGACGGGCGGCCGACCGGCCGACGACACCGACAGCGGGACGGCCGGGCCAGCCGAGCCGGCCGCCGGTGCGCCCTGGTGGCAGGACGACACGCTGCGCGGCCACTTCCCCGTACGGGTGGCGCTGCCCGGCGGTGACTGGCTGCTGGAGCCGGACAACGACGCGGCGGCCGGCCTGCCGCTGGGCAGCGCGGTGGTGAACACCGCCGGTGGTCTCGGCGGGCCCCGGGGTGCCACCCGGGGCCACGAGCGGACCGTCGCCTTCCCGGACCCGTACGCGGACCGGCCGGAGCTGGCCCGGCTACGCCGGCAACTCTGGTCCCGGGCCGACCCGCAGGCCAGTCCGCCGCAGGTGTTCGCCGGGTACGCCGAACCGATGTCGGCGGCGGGCGCGTCGAAACCTGGCGACGGCACCGGGCCGCCGGTGTGCCGGCTCGGTCGGGCGGTGGAGCTGCCGGAGCGGGCAGCCGAGTTCCGGTTCGAACGCGCCCCCGGGCGGCACCTGGCCATCTTCGGTTCCCGTACGCGGACGGCCAAACTACTGGCCACGGCGGTCACTAGCCTCGCCGGGCAGCACGAGCCGGGCACCGGCCGGCTGATCCTCGTGTCGTTCGGCGAACATGACCGGCCGCAGCTCGACAACCTCGCCGCCGCCGTCGACGGTCGGCTGACGACGGAGATCGTCGATCTGGACGTGCTGCGGACGCTCGGCGACACGTCCGGACCCGCCTACCTGATCATCGCGACGGCCGACGTACTCGAACTCGGTGGGCCGGCCGCCGCCCGGCTGCGCAACCTGCTGGATTCCGGACCGGCGCGCGGGGTCCACCTGCTCTCCTGCTGGGAACGGGTGGACCCGTTCGTGGCGTTCCTCGGGCCGAGCCCGGAACTGATCGCCGGCATCGTGCTGCTCGACCTGCCGGTGGCCGCAGACACCGGCGGCCCGGACCGGCTGCCGCCGTGGCGTCCCCGGGACCGTCGTGGCCTGCTGTACGACGCCCAGACCGACCGGCGCACGGTCTTCGTGCCGTACGGCCGGGGCACGGTGTCCGACCACGGGGAGGTGCCGTCGTGACCGCGCCCGCCGACTGGGCGGAGTACGCCGCGACCGTCCGGCGACTCGCCCGGCTGCGCCAGGCCCCGGCGGTACCGCCGCCGGGGGCGGCTCCCGGTGCGCCGGGGGCATCGTCGGCCATCACGGACCGGCTGGCGGCGCAGCGGCACCAGCTGATCGCGTTCGGCGTACCGCCGGGGGCCCTGGACCCGGCGGCGGAGGAGGTGGCCGCGACGCGGGCCGCGCTCGAGTCGGGTGGTGCCTCCGCCCGCCAGGCCACGGTGGCGCGGACCGTGGCCGCGCTGGACGGGGCGGCGGCCGCACTGGCCGGGCCGGCACCGACCGGCGGCGGTAGCCCGGCGTGGCTGCGCAACCTGCTGGTGTACGGGCCGTTCGCGATGATCGTCGTGGTGATCCAGATCGCGTTGTTCGCCGCCGCCGGCGACCAGGTGCCGCTGCGCTACGTGCTCGGCTGCGGGGTGGTGATGCCGGCGGTGGCGTTCGGTCTCGGCTGGCTGGCCGTCGGGTTCGTCTACGCCGGCCCTGGTCGGCAGGTGGACCGTACGCCGGTGGCCGGCCTCGCCGTCTGCTCCGCTCCGCTGCTGCTGGCGCTCGTCCTCGCGGCCGTCGTCGCCCTGCTGCGGTGACGACCCGGGCGCTGTCGTACCAGGCTCAGCTGTGGATGATCAGGCTCATCGCTTCGGCCCGGGACTTGGCGTCCCGCTGGAACACGCCACGGACGGCGGAGGTGATCGTCCGGGCTCCGGCCTTCTGGATGCCGCGCATGGCCATGCACATGTGCTCGCACTCCAGTACGGCGACCACGCCACGCGGCTCCAACCGGGCCATCAGCGTGTCGGCGATCTGGGCGGTCAACCGTTCCTGGACCTGCAGCCGCCGCGCGTAGACCTCGACCAGCCGGGCCAGCTTCGACAGCCCGGTGATCCGCCCGGTGGTGCCGGGGATGTAGCCGATGTGCGCCACGCCCCGGAACGGCAGCATGTGGTGCTCGCACAGCGACATGACCTCGATGTCGCGGACCAGGACTAGCTCGTCGTGGTCGGCCTCGAAGGTCGTGGTGAGCACCTGGCCGGCGTCGGCCCGCAGTCCGGCCAGCAGTTCGGCGTAGGCGCGGGCGACCCGCCCCGGCGTCTGGCGTAACCCGTCGCGGTCCGGGTCCTCGCCGACGGCGATCAGGATCTCCCGTACGGCGCGTTCGATGCGGCCCAGGTCGACGGAGCGTTCGATCGGGGTGCCGTTGAGTTTGCCGTTGATCAGGCGGGCGGCGAGATAGTCCAACGCGTCGTCGTCCGGTTCGGTCGACGACGCGTTGGACGGTGTCGGGCTGCTCAGGGGGTGCCGTCCGAGTTGGCGGACATGCCGGTGCCGAAGATGGCCTGGGCACCGTCCTCGGCGGCCTGCCGGCCGAGGTTCTCCTTCTCGGCCGGGGTCAGCACCGGCGGCTCGGTCGACGGCTGCCGCTTGCCGAAGCCGTTGAACGGGGCCATCGGCGGACGCTTGACCACCCGCTCGCAGATCCGGGCCATGTCGGCGGTGGAGAGGGTCTCCTTCTCCATCAGCTCCAGCACCATGTTGTCGAGCACGTCGCGGTACTCGACGAGGATCTCCCACGCCTCGTCGTGGGCCAGCTCGATCAGCGCCCGGACCTCGCCGTCGATCTCCGCGGCGACGGTGTCGGAGTAGTCCCGCTCGTGGCCCATGGTGCGGCCGAGGAACGGCTCGTCGCCGTTGGTGCCGTACTTGACCGCGCCGAGTTTGGCGCTCATGCCGTACTGGGTGACCATGGCCCGGGCCAGCGCGCTGGCCTTCTCGATGTCGTTGCCGGCACCGGTGGTGGGCTCGTGGAAGACCAGCTCCTCGGCGGCCCGGCCACCGAGGGCGTACGCCAGGGTGTCGATCATCTCGGCACGGGTCTGGGTGTACTTGTCCTCGGTCGGCAGCACCAGGGTGTGGCCCAGCGACCGGCCACGGGACAGGATCGTCACCTTGTGCACCGGGGCGGCGTGCGGCAACGCCCAGGCGACCAGGGCGTGCCCGCCCTCGTGGTACGCGGTGATCTTCTTTTCCTTGTCGCCCATCACCCGGGTCCGCCGCTGCGGGCCGGCAACCACCCGGTCGATCGACTCCTCCAGGGCCTCGTTGCTGATCGCCCGGGCGTCCTGCCGGGCGGTCAGCAGCGCCGCCTCGTTGATCACGTTGGCCAGGTCGGCGCCGCTGAAGCCGGGGGTCCGGCGGGCGACCGCGTCCAGGTCGACGTCGGGCGCGAACGGCTTGCCCCGGGCGTGCACCCGCAGGATCGCCTTGCGGCCCTCCATGTCGGGGGCGTCGACCGGGATCTGCCGGTCGAACCGGCCGGGCCGCAGCAGCGCCGGGTCGAGGATGTCGGGCCGGTTGGTGGCGGCGATCAGGATCACGCCGCCCTTGGTGTCGAAGCCGTCCATCTCGACCAGCAGCTGGTTGAGGGTCTGTTCCCGCTCGTCGTGGCCGCCGCCCATGCCGGCACCCCGGTGCCGGCCGACCGCGTCGATCTCGTCGACGAAGACGATCGCCGGTGCGTTCGCCTTGGCCTGCTCGAACAGGTCACGGACCCGGCTGGCGCCGACGCCGACGAACATCTCGACGAAGTCGGAACCGGAGATCGAGTAGAACGGCACCCCGGCCTCGCCGGCGACCGCGCGGGCCAGCAGGGTCTTACCGGTACCGGGTGGGCCGAACAGCAGTACGCCCTTGGGGATCTTGGCACCGAGGGCCTGGTACTTCGCGGGGTTCTGCAGGAAGTCCTTGATCTCCTGCAGCTCCTCGACCGCCTCCTCGGAGCCGGCGACGTCGGCGAAGGTCGTCTTCGGGGTGTCCTTGGTGATCACCTTCGCCTTGGACTTGCCGAAGTTGAGCACCCGCGAGCCGCCGCCCTGCATCTGCGACATGAACAGCAGCAGCAGGATCACCAGAATGGCGATGGGCAGCAGGTTGACCAGCAGCGTGATGAAGATGCTGTCCGACGAGACCTCGGCCTCGGCCGGGCCGGTGATCCGGCCGGCCTCCTTGGCCGCCAGCACGTCGGTCCAGATCTCGCCGCCGACCTCGTACGGGAACTGTGCCTCGATCCGGTCGGTCTCGGTCTCGCCGAACTGCTCCGGCTCGGCCAGGTCGAGCCGGATCGTCTGCTCCCGGTCCTGGAATATCGCCTTGTCGATGCCGCCCTGCTCCAGCCGCTCCAGCGCCACCGAGGTGTCCACCTTGTGGTAGCTGGGGCCGTTGGTGAAGAACGAGCTGAGCGCAATCGCACCGATGATCACCAGGATGATCCAGACCACCGGCCGGCGGAAGAAACGCGTACGTTCCATACGTATGTCGAGCGCCGCGGCGCCCGGACCCTCCTGATCGACGTTCTGACCGTCTGGTTAGCGACCCCGAGGCGCCACCCGCACGCCACGGTCATTCGACGGTACACCGTGGTGGCGCGGCGCGTGTCCGCGCGCCCGGTCGGTCGGTCGGCGTGGGCCTGTCGACTGGCCGGTACGGTGGCTTCCGCCCCGCCGGTACGGGTGTTCGCCCGCACCATCAGACACCGTAGCGCTGTTTTCTGGAAGTGGCCTGGACGTCCCGGCGAGTTTCCCGGACGGAAGACCCGGCGACAGCTGGTACGCGGCTACCGGCCGCCCACGGCGACCATCGGCCGCGCACCGGTACGGCTACCGGGCGTACACCTCGGGCTTGAGCACCCCGACGTAGGGCAACTCCCGGTAACGCTCGGCGAAGTCGAGGCCGTAGCCCACCACGAACTCGGTCGGGATGTCGAAACCGACGTACCGCACCGGGACCGGCACCTTGACCGCCTCCGGCTTGCGGAACAGCGCGACCACCTCGACGCTGGCCGCCGACCGGGACTCCAGGTACTTCAGCAGCCAGGACAGGGTCAGGCCGGAGTCGATGATGTCCTCGACCACCAGTACGTGCCGGCCGGCGATGTCGCGCTCCAGATCCTTGAGGATCCGCACCACGCCGGACGAGGTGGTGCCCTGCCCGTAGGAGGAGACTGCCATGAACTCCAGCTCCACGGGTGGGCCCTGCCGGCCGAGCGCCCGGGCGAAGTCGGCCATGAACATGACCGCGCCCTTGAGCACGCAGACCAGCAGCAGCCCGCCCGGCACGTCGGCGTGGTCGGTGGCGACCTGCTTGGCGAGTTCCGCCGTCTTCTCGCGGATCTCGTCCTCCGTGATGATCACGTGGTCGATGTCGGCGTCGTACCAGGAGCCGTCAGCCATGCCCCTAAGCCTGCCGCATCCGGCTCACCGACCGGCAGCCGGGCCGGCCGTGACGATGATCGCCCACCCGGTCACCAAGAGCGCCGCTCGCCCTGGTGGCTCGGCCGCCAGTCGGCCGAGTCACGGCTGTCGTGGGTCAGGCCCGCCGCCGAGGCGGCGGCCAGCAACGCGATGATCGTCGTGACAATGAACAGTTCCATGGCGGCGTCACCTTCTGATGGTGTTCGACAGGTCTGCCGCCGGTGCGCACCGGACGTCTGTGACCAGTCTGCGACCGCCCGCCCCGGGCCGACAGTGGCAGGAATGCCATCGCCCCTCGATTTACTGCCAGCACCGCGCTAACCTCGGTCGTATGATCCGTACCGTCGCAGTGATCGCCCTCGACGACGTCGCCGCCTTCGAGCTCGGGGTGATCTGCGAGGTCTTCGGCCTGGACCGCAGCGCCGACGGCTTCCCGACGTACCGCTTCGACGTCTGCACCGTCGACGGGGCACCGGTCCGCAGCACGTCCGGGTTCTCGATCACCCCCACCGCCGACCTCGGGCCGGTCGCCGACGCCGACCTGGTGGCCGTCCCGGCCGCCGCCTACCAGCGCACGGTGCCGCCGCCGGTGCTCGACGCGCTACGCGCCGCCGACCGGCGCGGCGCCATCCTGCTCAGTGTCTGCTCCGGCGCGTTCGTGCTCGGCGCCGCCGGTCTGCTCGACGGCCGCGCCTGCACGACCCACTGGAAGTACGCCGACGAACTCGCCCGCCGTCACCCGACCGCCCGGGTGCAGTGCGACTCCCTGTACGTCCACGACGGCAACGTGTTGACCGGCGCCGGCACCGCCGCCGGGATCGACGCCTGCCTGCACCTGGTCCGCCAGGAGCACGGCTCGGCGCTGGCCACCAAGCTCGCCCGTCGGATGGTGGTCCCGCCGCACCGCGACGGCGGTCAGACGCAGTACATCGAGACCCCGATCGCGGCCAGCCCGACCGCGACCACCCTGGAACCGGTGCTCGCCTGGATGCAGGCCCACCTGGACGTACCGGCGAGCGTCGACGACCTCGCGGCACGGGCGCACATGGCCCCGCGCACCTTCGCCCGGCGGTTCCGCGCCGAAACCGGCACCACCCCGCACGACTGGCTGACCGGCCAACGGGTGCTCCGGGCCCGCCAACTGCTGGAGGAGACCAGCCTCGGTGTCGAGGCGGTCGCCCGGCACTGCGGCTTCGGCGACGCGGCCACCCTGCGCCACCACTTCACCCGCCGGGTCGGCGCCACCCCGCAGGCCTACCGCAGCACGTTCCGCGACCGCACCGCCGTCGGCGCGTCCGCCGCCGGCTGAGTGGTCGCCGCCGGCTGATCGTCCCCCACCGGCTGAGTGGTGCCCACCGGCTCGTCGGCGGTCGCGCTCACGGCGGCCAGTACGCCGGCCCGACGGTGGACCTGGATCCCCCCGGGCAGGTGCACCGCCCGCTGCCCCCGCCAACCGGTCACCAGCGTGTCGAGGGCGTCGACGTGCCGGTGGGACAACGCGCCGCCCGCCGCGCCGAGCTCACGGGCCCAGCGGTGCAGCACCCGGGTCCGTACCGCGTCGGGCTGCTCGGCGAGCACCGCGACCACCAGCCCGGCCGGGGTCCGGGCCCGGCGCAACGCGGCGTCGGCCAACCCGTCGAGTACGGCGTTGTCGGCCGCCAGCAGCGTGGCGGTCCGGGCCAGGTTCGCCACCACCCCGGCACCCAACGTGTCGACCAGCGCCGGCAGCAGATCGGCCCGGACCCGGGCCCGGGCGTACGCCGGGTCGGTGTTGTGCGGGTCGGTCCACGGGTCCAGCCCCAGCGCGGCACAGGCCGCCGTCGTCTGCGCCCGGGTCACCGACAGCAACGGCCGCAGCAGCGTGACGCCGGCGACCTCGCGGGCCGGCGGCATCCCGGACAGTCCCGCCGGCCCGGCCCCCCGGGCCAGCGCCAGCAGCACCGTCTCGGCCTGATCGTCGCGGGTGTGCCCGAGCAGCACGGCGACGGCACCGTGCCGGCTGGCCACCTCCTGGAGGGCGGCGTACCGGGCGGAGCGGGCCGCCGCCTCCGGACCACCGTCGCGCCCGACCGACACCGGTGCCACCACGACCGGGTCGAACCCGACGTCGGCCGCCCACCGGGCCACCTGCCCGGCCCGCGCGGCGGAACCCGGCTGCAGGGCGTGGTCGACGGTCACCAGACCGGCGGTGACGGCACAGCGCGGGGCCACGAACGCGACGGTGGCCGCCAACGCCAGCGAGTCCGGACCGCCGGAACAGGCCACCAGCACGGTCCGTCCGGCGTACCCGCGCAGGACCCGGCGGACCGCGACCCGCAGCGCGGCGACCTCAGCAGCGGGCCCGGCCACCGGCGGCTCAGGCAACCGTGGGCGGCGAACCGGACACCGGGCCGTGCACCCGGGCAACCCACGCGTCGGGGTCGCCGAGCTCCTCCAGCCGGGGCAGGGTCAACGGCGAGTCGAAGATCTTGTTGAAACCGGCCATGCCGACCCGCTCGACGACGCCGTGGACGAACTTGCGGCCCTCGGCGTACTGGCGCATCTTGACCTCCACGCCGAGCAGCCGACGGATCGCCTTCTCCAACGGGTTGCCCGCCTCGCGGCGCCGGTTGAAGCCGGCCCGGATCTGCTCCACGGTCGGGATCACCTCCGGCCCGACGCCGTCCATGACGAACTCGGCGTGCCCCTCCAGCAGGGTCATCAACGCGGTCAGCCGGTCCAGGACGGCCCGCTGGGCCGGGGTCTGGACGATGTCGAGCACGCTGGCCCGGCTCTGCGGATCGCGGATGGCGTCGGACAGTGTGCCGACGCCCCGTCGAATCCGCTCGACGATGTTGTCGCCGCCGGCCTGGGAGGCGTCGACGAAGGCCTGCACCTGGCCGAGGAAGTGCCCCCGCATCCACGGCACCGCCGTGAACTGGGTCCGGTGCGTCACCTCGTGCAGGCAGACCCAGAGCCGGAAGTCCCGGGGGTCGGCCTGCAGTTTCCGCTCGACCTCGACGATGTTCGGCGCGACCAGCAGCAGCTGGCCGGGGTCACCGGAGAAGACCTCGTACTGGCCGAGCACCCGTCCGGACAGGTAGCTGAGCACCGTACCGGCCTGGACGCCGGTCACCCGCGAGCCGATCGCGTCGGTCAGCGCACCGGGCTGGCGGTCCCCGGCGGCCCGGGTCACCAGCGGGGTGATCACGTCGCGCAGCCCGGCGATGTTCGCCGCCGCCCAGTCCCGCCGGTCGACCACCCGCACCGGGGGGTGCGCGACCTGGGCCTGCAACCCGGTGTACGCGACGACGTGCCCGGCCGCTTCGTCGGTGAGTCGCCGGAGGTCGTCGACGACCTGGGTCGCCTCGTCCAAGGTAGCCTTCGGCCCCGACTTGCTCAGCGCGCCAGCGGTAGCGGCGGCCAGATCCCAGTCCACGAACTGCGCCATGCCACCCACCGTACCCGCGTACCGCTCGTCGACCCTGTTGATCATGTCCTGGTCAGCGGCAACCGCAACCCGCCAGGGTCGCCGCGATCCGGTCCAGCGCCTCCTGGGCCTGGTCGATGTAGAGCGGCACCGCGTCGGCCAGCACCGCGAACGCCAACAACCGGCCATCGGCGGTCGTGACCGTCCCCGCCAGTGAGTTCACCCCGGACAACGAGCCGGTCTTGGCCCGCACCACGCCGGCGCCGGCCCGCTGCGGCGCGGCCGTCGCCCGGTACCGGCCCTGCAGCGTTCCGGACCACGCGGCGACCGGCAGTCCGGCGAATATCCCGGCCAGCTCGGGACGGCTGCCGCTGCCCGCCAGCACCGTCAACTCGGTCAGCAGGCGGGGCGACATGCGGTTGGTCCGCGACAGGCCGCTGCCGTCGAACAGCTCGCTCTGTTCGGCCGGCAGGCCGAGATCAGCCAGTACGGCGTCCATCGCGGCCGCCGCGCCCGCGTACGACGCGGGTTCGCCCCGGGCGATGGCGACCTGTCGGGCCAGCGCCTCCGCCACGACGTTGTCGCTGTCGGCCAGCATGGTCTCCACCAGGCTGATCATCGGCGGCGACTCGACCCGGGCGAGTTCGGTGCCGGGACGCACCGCCGGGTCGCCGGTGCCGGCGGTCTGCGAGGGCGCGCCGGTGCCGGCGGTCTGCGTGGTCGCGTCGGTGCCGGTCCCCGCCGCCGAGGTGGCCGGGGCGCCCGCGACCGCCCCGGTGCTGCCCGTCGGCTGCCCGGTCGATCCGGCGAGCTGCTCGGCGTAGCCCGCAGGTGCGCTGGTCACCGCCTCCGCCGGCAGGCCCAGGGCCCGGGCGAAGGCCCGGCCGGCCGCCAGATCCGGTGCCGACGAGCGGGGTGCCCACCCCTTGCCTGCCTTCGGGTCGGTCCGGCCGCCGTCGACCATCAACGCGGTGATCGCCGCGGCGTACCCGCCGGTGGGGATGTCGTCGTCCCAGCCGGACCCGAACGCCGGACCGGAGAACAGCGACGCGTCGATGACGACCCTGGCGACCGGGGTCGCCCCGAGCGCCGTACGGGTGGCGGCCGCCAGCTCGTCGAGTCGCGCCGCCGTCGGGTAGAACCCGGTCCCGTCGATCGCCAGGGTCGGGTCACCGCCACCGACCAGCACGACCTCACCGGGAGCCGACCCCGCGACCACCCGGGTGGCGATCCGGTGGGTCGGGCCGACCGTGGCCAGCACGGTCGCCGCAGTGACCAGTTTCGTGGTCGACGCCGGCATGGTCATCATGTCCGGCTGCTGGCTGAACAGCACCGACCCGGTCGCCATGTCCTGGACGGAGACATGCACCCGACCGCCGAGTCCGGACGAGGCGAGTGCCGCGGTGAGCTCCGTCGCCAGCGCCGTCTGGTCCGGCACCGGTGCGTCCGCCGCCATCGCGGCCAGCACCGGCCCGGGCGTCGGATCGCCTGACGGGCTGGGGGTGGGATCGGGTTGGGCACCGAACCAGCCGGCCACCGGCCCCGGTCGCAGCACGGCGACCGACGTACCACTCACCAGCAGGAAGGCACCGACGATCGCGGCGGCCAGCAACATGGCCCGCCGGCGACCGACCCCAGCGCCGGTCGGCTCGGGCCCGGCTGCAGGCTGCTCGGGTACGGCCACAGGCTGCTCGGGTACGGCCACAGGCTGCTCGGGTACGGCCACAGGCTGCTCGGACTCGACCGCAGCACGCTCGGGTACGGCCACAGGCTGCTCCGGCGCGGCCACCGACGGCGATGCGGACTCGGCCGCAAGCACGGACTCAGACGGAGGCGCTGCTGCTGGCGGCTGCGGCGCTGACGCGGTGGCGCGCACCGGTACGACGGCCTGACCACGATGCGGCCGGGGCGGGGTGTTCGACGGTACGACGGCCCGCCCGGTCACCGGCCGCCGCGCCGGCTCGGGCTCAGCGACCGGCTCGGGCCCGACAACCGGCTCGGACTCAGCGACCGGCTCAGGTACGACGACCGGCTCAGGTACGACGACCGGCTCGGGCCCGACGACCGGCTCGGGCCCGACGACCGGCTCAGGTACGACCGCGCCGGGCTCAGCAACCGGCTCCGGCGTGACTGTCGACTCCGACTCCGGCTCGCGCTCGGGTTCCGGTACGGGCTCGGGTACGGCTGCGGTCACCTCGTCGGCGGTGACCACGGCCGGCGAGGCCGGCGCGTCGGCCGGACCGTCCTCGGGCGGATCACCACCAGCCAGATTGTCACTCTCCGCATCGACCACCTTGCCCTGCGGCGAGATGTCGGGCTCCCGGCCCGACGGGTCGGCCTCACCGGCGGTCTTACCCGAGTGTGAATCTTCCCTCCCCACCGGCCCCACCTCCCATACGACGAACCGACTAGGCGACACTACTTGTGTTCACAAAGCGAGCGGGAGCCAACGGTCGGGCGGGGCAACGCCCGAGCGGCGTACCGCTCTATTTCCGTAGCCAGCGCGGGCGACGAGGGAGCGTGATGATGGATTTCGACGTGACGGTTGAGATCCCCAAGGGTCACCGGAACAAATATGAGGTCGATCATGCGACCGGCCGGATCCGGCTGGACCGTACGTTGTTCACCTCGACGCAGTACCCGGCAGACTACGGTTTCATCGAGGGAACCCTTGGGCAGGACGACGATCCACTGGACGCACTGGTACTCGTACCGGAACCCACCTTCCCAGGATGCCTCATCCGATGCCGGGCGATCGGCATGTTCCGGATGAAAGACGAAAAAGGCGCCGACGACAAGGTCCTCTGCGTGCCGTACGAGGACCCGCGCCAGGAGCACCTGCGCGACATCCACCACCTCGGCGAGTTCGACCGGCTGGAGATCCAGCACTTCTTCGTGGTCTACAAGGACCTCGAGCCGGGCAAGTCGGTCGAAGGTGCGACCTGGGTCGGGCGGGTCGAGGCCGAGGCCGAGATCCAGGCGTCGTTCCGGCGGCGTGAGGCCGCCCTGGAACGCGGCGAGGCAGCCCACTGACCGGCTGAACCCAGCCCCCCCCGGGTGGGCTGCCGGCCACGCTCAGCCGAGCAGGCCGGTGGCCCACCGGTACAGGCCCAGCACCGCACCGGCGACCGGGATCAACGACACCACCGCCAGCGTGTCCAGCACGTCCGCCGCCCGACCGAGGTACGGCGACGGGGCCCGGGTGGCGTACCGGCCGCCGGCCGCCGCCGTGGTCAGCGCGAGTACGGCCGCGAGCGCGACGAAAACGGTCGCCGGCAACGGCAGGTACGCCGGGAGACCGACGAACACCAGCAGCACCCCTGCCGTGAGCCCCGCTGCCTGCAACGGCACCCGCTGACGGGCGACGACGAACATCCGGCCGCGCAGCGGCAACGCCACCGCCGCCGTCCCGAGCAGAACCAGACCGGCCACGCCGCCGCGCCACACCAGGACGGCGCTCGCGACGGCGGCCAGGACGGCGGACCCGACCAGCATCCCGGTGAGCACCTGTTCGGCGCGGACCACGCCATGTGCCACCGCGTCCGCGTCCGGAGCGGACCTGTCGGCGGTGGTCGCCCCGGCTGCGGTCGCGTCACTCGGGCCGGTCGCCGGGCTGGTCACCGGCAGCCGCCCGATCCGGACCGCGAGTCGGGGCAGCAGACCGGTTCCGCAGCCGACGAGGGCCAGCGTCAGAGCGGCCGCACCGGCCGCTCCCGCGCCAGCGAGCGCCACCGCCGCTGCCAGGCTGCCGAGCAGACCGACGGTGGTCGCGGCGGCGAAGATCGACCGGCCGGTGGACACGCCGAGTGCGATCAGCGGCGCGGCCACCAGCATCGCCAGGTGAGCGGCGAGTACCGCCCCGGCGCTCGGCCAACCGTGCGGGTCGGTGCCGACCGGTCCGCCGTCCCCGGCGAGCAGCAGGCCGGCGGCGAAGGCGTACGGCAGAGCGCCCGCGCCCAGCGTCAGGCCCGCCACCGGATTGCGCCACACCCGGTCGGCGAGCACCCCGGCGACCGCCACCGCCACGGTGACGGCCACCGCCAGCTCCGCCAGGTCGGGACCGTTGGAGCGGACCAGCAGCAGCCAGCCGCCGGCGAGCCAGGCAGCCGCCGCCGCGCCGGCGTAGCGCCGGGTGGTCTGCCCGGACCACGGCGTGCGCCGGCGGCGGGAGGTCGCCGCGACCAGGTCCGCCAGGTCGTCGTGTTCCGGCTCCGGCCAGAAGGTGTCGCCGAGCACCAGGTGCAGCACCTCGCCGTCGCGTACCCCCTGCTGCGGCAGTGGCCGAGTGGCGCTGACCGGCGTACCGTCCGTGCGGCACAGCAGCCAACCGCCGTGCCGCTCGCCCTCGTCGGCCAGCCCGTCGCCGGCGCGACGCAGCACCTCCGGCAGCCATTCGGCGACCGGCACGTGGGCCGGCAGCGCCAGGTCCAGCCGACGTCGCGGCCCGCAGACGGTGATCTTCGCCAGACGTACGCTCACGGCACCTCCGTTACGCACAGCTGCACTGGCCGAACAGACCGGAGCACTGTATCCACTTTCGATACACTGGGGAACACCACGGTGTGTCCGTTGCGGACGACGCAGCGTGCCGTGTTAGCTGAGTCGATGTCCGGTACCGTCCTCGACCGACCGGCCCGCCAGCCGGCACCCGACGTCACCGGTGGCGAGATCCGCATCGCCGCGCCACCGTCGTTGCCGACCGAACCCACCGGGGTCGCCGGCCGATGGCAGCAGGCGTTCATGCTGCTGCCGGCGCTCGGCGGCTCGGTCGCGGCGGCGATGGCCCTCGGCCAGGGCGGCGGCGCCTACCCGTACCTGATGGGCGCGGTGTTCGCGGTCTCCGCGCTGGCGATGCTGGCCACCTCGTGGCAGGCCGGCGGCGGTGCGGCCACCGCGTCCGAGATGGACGTCGCCCGCCGGCGGTACCTGCGCTACCTGGCCGAGCTACGCCGACAGGTGCGCCAGACAGCGGTACGGCAACGGGCAGCGCTGTGCTACCGCCACCCGGATCCGCACACGCTGTGGTCGACGGCGGCCAGCAGCCGGGTGTGGGAGCGCCGGGCGGGCGACGACGACTTCGGCGTGGTCCGGGTCGGGGTGGGCCCGCAACGCCTCGCCACCGCGCTCGTCGCCCCGACCGGCCAGGCACCCGAGGACGTCGAGCCGCTCACCGCCGCCGCCGTACGACGGTTCGTCGACACCTACGCCGTGGTGCCGGACCTGCCGGCGACGGTCGCGCTGCCCGCGTGGTCCCGGATCGTCGTCACCACGACCGGAAACCGGTCGGCACCACACGTGAGCGGCGAGAGCCCGGCGTGGGACGGCGGTACGCGGCCGGAGCGGGACGGCGGTACGCGGCCGGAGCGGGACGGCGGTACGCGGCCGGCGGCGGTGGTACGGGCCATGCTGGCCCAGCTCGCCGTCTTCCACCCGCCGGACGAGCTACGGATCGCCGTCTGCGCCGCACCGCAGCGTCGACCCGCCTGGGAGTGGACGAAGTGGCTGCCGCACGTCTGGCATCCGCAGCGGCACGACGCCGCCGGTGCGCTGCGGCTCGTCGCCACCGACGTCGCCGAGTTGGCGCCGCTGGTGGCCCCGCTGGTGGCGGCGCCGCCGAGCGGCGCCGGGCCGGCCACCGGCACCGGCGCGCACCTGGTGGTCGTCCTCGACGGCGTCACCGGCGACCTGCCGACCCTGCGTCGCGACAGCGGTGGTACGGCCCGGCTCACCGTGATCGAGGTGGACCCCACGCCGGCGACGCTCGACCCGGCCACGCTGGAGCTGGCGATCGGACCGGACGGCCGGTTCACCGACCAGCGCAGCGGGCCCACCGCTGCCGACGGGGTCCGGACGGGACTGCCGGCGACGGCGACGGCGGACCAGCTCAGCACTGTCGAGGCGGAGGCGCTCGCCCGGCAGTTGACGCCGCTGCGGCTGGCGGCCGGCGACCGTACGACGCCGGGGTCGGCCGCTGAGGCCGACCTGATCCGGCTGCTCGGACTCGACGCCGCGCCCGCCGCACGGTGGTGGACGGCGGACGGGCCGGTACGCGGCCCGGCGGCCGGTCGGCAGCTACGGGTACCGATCGGCGTCGACGCCGACGGCCGGCCGGTCGAACTCGACCTGAAGGAGTCGGCGGCGCAGGGCATGGGTCCGCACGGGATGGTCGTCGGCGCCACCGGCTCCGGCAAGTCCGAGCTGTTGCGGACCCTCGTGCTCGGGTTGGCGTTGAGCCACCCGCCGGAGGAGCTGAACGTCGTCCTCGTCGATTTCAAGGGCGGTGCCACGTTCGCGGCCCTGGACCGGTTGCCGCACACCGCCGCCGTCATCACCAACCTCGCCCGGGAGCTGCCGCTGGTCGACCGGATGGCGGACTCGTTGACCGGTGAGGTGGTGCGCCGGCAGGACCTGCTGCGCCGGGCCGGCAACCTGGCCAGCCGTCAGGAGTACCTGCGGGCCCGGCAGAACGACCCGGCGTTGCCGCCGCTGCCGGCGCTGCTGATCGTCTGTGACGAGTTCACCGAGCTGCTCACCGCCAAGCCGGACTTCATCGAGGTCTTCGGTCAGATCGGACGCCTCGGTCGGTCACTCGGCATCCACCTGCTCCTCGCCTCGCAGCGGGTGGACGAGGGCCGGCTGCGTGGGCTGGACACCCACCTGTCGTACCGGATCGGGCTGCGCACCTTCTCCGCGCTGGAGTCCCGGGCGATTCTCGGCGTACCGGACGCCTACCACCTGCCCCGGGATCCGGGACACGGTTTCCTGGCCTACGGCACCGAACCGCCGGTGCGGTTCCGGGCCGCGTACGTGTCCGGACCGTACCGCCGGCCGAGGCCGCGACCGGCCGGCGGACGCCGCCGTGCGCCCCGGCTGTACGACTACCGGACGGCGGTGGTGCCAGCGGTCGCGCCGGAGCCGGTCGTCGCGCCGCCGGTCACCGGGCCGAGCCTGTTGGACGTCACCGTCGACCGGCTCGCCCGGTACGGCCCCACCGCCCACCAGGTGTGGCTGCCGCCGTTGGACACCTCCCCACGCCTGGACGACCTGCTCGGGCCGGTCCGTCCGGTGCCCGGTCGGGGTCTGCAGGTGGCGGACCCCGCCGTCGCGGGCCGGCTGCGGGTGCCGGTCGCGCTGGTCGACAAGCCGGCCGCACAGCAGCGCGACCCGCTGTGGCTGTCGTTGGACGCCGCCGCCGGGCACCTCGCCGTGGTGGGCGCGCCGCAGGCCGGCAAGTCGCACCTGCTCCGTACGGTGGTCTGCGCGCTGGCGCTGGCTCACACCCCGGACGAGGTTCAGCTGTACTGCCTCGATTTCGGTGGCGGGACCCTGGCCGGACTGCGCGAGCTGCCGCACGTCGGAGCGGTGGCCGGCCGCGCCGACACAGCCACGGTCCGCCGTACGGTGGCCGAGGTCGCCGACCTGCTCGCCGTCCGGGAGCGGCGGTTCGCCGCGCTCGGGGTGGACTCGATGCCGGCGTACCGCCGTCGCCGGGCCGCCGTCGGGGTCCGCGCCGCCGTTGGTGGTGATGCGGCGGACGGCCCGGCCGACGACCTCGACCGGTACGGCGACGTGTTCCTGGTCGTCGACGGCTGGCCGACGCTGCGCGGCGAGTACGACGACCTGGAGCAGCCGATCACCGACCTGGCCACCCGGGGCCTGTCGTACGGCGTACACCTGGTCGCGTCGGCCCCCCGGTGGACCGATTTCCGGCCGGCGCTGCGGGACCTGTTCGGGTCGCGGTTGGAGCTGCGGCTGGGCGATCCGGTCGAATCGATGGTGTCCCGCCGCTCGGCCGGCAACGTGCCGGCGCAGCCGGGCCGGGGGTTGTCCGTCGACGGTTTCCACTTCCGCACCGCTCTCGCCGAGGTGGGCGAGACCGCTCTCGCCGAGGTGGCCGAGCCGGGTGCGAATGCGAATGCGGTTACGGACGCGGGTGCCGGCACCGCCGGACTGGTCGCCGCGATCGCCCGGCACTGGCCGGGACGGGGCGCGCCGCCGGTGCGGCTCCTGCCGGACCTGGTGCCGTACGCCGAGTTCTCCCGGGTCGCGGGGGCGGCCGGGGACGGTGCGGACGGGCTGCGGCTGGCGATCGGCCTGGCCGAGGCGGACCTGCGACCGGCGGCGGTCGACTTCGCGGCCGACCCGCACCTGGTGGTCTTCGGCGAAGCGGAGTCCGGCAAGTCGGCCTTTCTCCGTGCACTCGCCACATCCATCGTCGACCGGTTCGTTCCCGAACAGGCCAGGTTGATCATCGTCGACTACCGACGCAGTCTGCTCGGCGCGGTCACCTCGCCCCACCTCATCGGGTACGGCAGCACTCCGTCGCACACGGCGGACCTGATCGCGTCGGCCGCGAGCTATCTGCGGGACCGACTGCCCGGGCCGGAGGTGACCGCCGGCCAACTGGCCGCCCGGTCCTGGTGGTCGGGTCCGGAGCTGTTCGTCCTGGTCGACGATCACGACCTGGTCGACAACGGCGGTCCCGATCCGCTGCTGCCGTTGGTGGAACACCTGGCCCAGGCCCGCGACGTCGGGCTGCACCTGGTGCTGGCGCGGCGCAGCGGTGGGGCGGCGCGGGCCCTGTACCGGCCGGTCCAGCAGCGACTACGGGAGTTGTCCAGCGCCGGTCTGGTCCTGCGCGGCGACCCGGACGAGGGCCCGCTGGTCGGCCCGGTCCGCCCCACACCGCTGCCGCCGGGCCGTGGGTGGCTGGTGACCCGTCGGGAGCCGACCCGGCTGATCCAGCTGGCCTATCTGCCGCCGCCGGTGCCCGACGGTCACATCAGTCTCCCCAAGAGCACATCTGGCGGTGGAGAATCACGGTAACCTCCGTGCAGCAAGTGTCTGTTGGGGTGAGAAGGCCAGATTGTGACGTCGTTGCCGCGCCAACCGCGCCGCGCCGTCCGACGCCTCGTCGGGACGGTGCCTGCCGTCCGTGTCGTCGCGGCGGTGCTCGTCGTGCTGGTCACCGTCACTCCGGTGGCCACCTCCCGGACCGCCCCGGTCGCCGGCCGTGGCGCCAGCCCGTTGTCGGCCGGGGTCGCCGCAGCGGCCGTCGCCACGCCGCCGACCGCGTTGCCGGTGCGGTACGACGCGATCCGCGACGAACAGTGGCAGTTGCGGGAGCTGTCGGCGCCCACCGCCTGGCAGCATTCCACCGGCACCGGCGTCACGGTCGCCGTGATCGACTCCGGGGTCGACGCGGAGCACGTCGATCTCGTCGGTCAGGTGCTACCCGGGATGGACTTCGTGGCCGACGGTGACGGCCGGTCCGACCCGGTCGGGCACGGCACCACCGTCGCGGGGCTGATCGCGGGGCGCGGGGACGACGACAGTGGGGTGCTCGGGCTCGCCCCCGGTGCCCGGATTCTGCCGGTGCGGGTGCTGGACGAGGAGAACCGCTACGACGACGCGATGATCGTCGCCAAGGCGGTCCGGTGGGCGGTCGACAACGGCGCCCAGGTGATCAACCTGTCGCTGGGCGGCAGCGGCGACAGCCCGGCACTGGCGGCGGCGCTCGACTACGCGTTCGCCAGCGACGTCGTGGTCGTCGCCTGCACCGGCAACGTCTCCGCCACCGGCACCACCGAGGTGTGGTACCCGGCACGGGAGCCGGGCGTGATCGCGGTGGCCGGGCTCGAACGTGAGGGCGAGGCATTGTGGGCCGGGTCGATCACCGGCGCGCAGACGGTGCTGACGGCACCGGCCACCGGGTTGGTCGGTGCCCGGCCGGGCGGCTACTGGCGGGTCCAGGGCACCAGTTTCGCCGCGCCGCTGGTCGCCGCGACCGCCGCGTTGATCCGGGCGCGCTGGCCGGAGATGTCGGCGGCGACGGTGGTGACCCGGCTCATCGAGACGGCGCGGGACCTCGGTGCCGCAGGTCGGGACGACCGGTACGGCTTCGGCGTGGTCGATCCGGTCGCCGCGCTGACCGAGGGCGTGGAGACCGTGGCACACAACCCGCTCGACGACAACGAGACACCGGGCATCGTCGGGTTCGGCCCGGCACCCGGGCTGGAGTCCGCCACCGCGGCGGTGGCCGGCGCCGCGACCCGGCTGAGCGGGCCGGGTGACGATCAGGGCGCCGGCTGGTCGATCGGTCCGGTCGGCGCGGACCCTGACGACGGCGGTCAGGGGCTGCTCAGCGGCGGCCTGCTGGTCCTGGTCACGGTCGGCATCGGGGCGTGGCTGGCCCGTCGGATGCACCTGGTGTCCGTGACCGCCACGACTCCCCGTGTGGAGGTCACGCGCACTCGCCGGTGGCGGTCTGACGGGTGCTCCGTACTCCCAGCGCCGCCGAAACCGACGCCTCCTCGGCGGTGACCGCGAAGCCGGTGTTCGGGTCGTCGGCCGCCGCCGCGAAGATCACCCCGAGCACGAGGCCGTTCGCCGCGACCAGCGGTCCGCCCGAGTTGCCGGAGCGGACCAGCGCCCGGATCGTGTAGACGTCCCGGTTGACGTCGCCTTCGTTGTAGATGTTGGGGCCGGTGATCGGGCCGACGTCGCGGACCCGGGCGGACTGCGCGTCGTAGGGACCGTCCAGTGGGAAGCCCAGCACGATCGCGTCCGCGCCGGTCGGGGCCGGTCGGTCGGCGAACGGCAGCACCGGGGCCGGCAGGTTCGGTACGTAGATGACGGCCAGGTCCAGGTCCGGGTCGTAGACCACCACCCGCCCGTTGTGCTGTTCACCCAGTACCTCGACCGCCACGGTCTGCGTACCGGCCACCACGTGCGCGTTGGTCATCACCCGGTCCTCGGCGTACACGAACCCGGATCCCTCGATGCGGCGGGAGCAGCGGGGCGCGGATCCGAGCACCTTCACCACGGAGCGTTCGGCGTTGGCGACCACCGCCGAGCCGGCCAGGGCGGGGTCCGGGGCGGGCACCTCCCGTACCCGGGTCGGGGTGAGGCCGCCGAAGACGTCGGGGAAGCCACGGGTGTCGACGGTGTCCCGCAGGGCGGTGGAGAGGGCCTGCGCCTGCGGGGGCATCACCCGGTCGATGCCGTTGAGCAGCGCGCTGTTGCGGACCGCGCCGGCGAGTCCGGGCATCGCCGAGGAGCCCAGCGGCACCGCGACGAGCCAGGCGACCAGCAGGACCGCGACCAGGGAGACCGCCGCCCCGCCGATGTCGTCGGCCCGGCGGCCCGCCGGGCTGGTGATCGCGTGCCGCAGCCGGGAGCCGGCCCAGCCGGCCAGGGCCTGCCCCAGTACGGCGAGGCCGAAGACCGCGACCAGCGAGACCACCACCCGGGCCGCGTTGTCGACGAACTGCTGCGCCAGCAGCGGGCCGAGTTGCAACCCGATCAACGCGCCGCCGAGGAACCCCGCGAACGACAGGATCCCGATGACGAATCCCTGGCGGTAGCCACTGACCGCGAAGACCAACATGAGCAGCAGAAGTACGACATCGACGGCGGACACCCGTCAAGACTACGGGGGCACGTCAGGTGGTCGGACCGGTAGCCGTCCGTGGCGGCCGCCGTCAGGACCGCTGCGGCGCCGACCCGTCCACAGTTGGCGGTACGTCGCCGAGCCGTTCACCCACCGTGTCGACCAGCCCGACGCCGACGGGCGGGGTGGCCGGTAGGTCGATCACCCGGTCGGTCGGCCACGGGCCGGCCCAGCCGCCCATGTCGAGCAGCGCCGACAGCACGCCGGCGGTGAACCCCCAGACCAGCATGCCGCGCACCTGGAAGGCCGGGCCGATCCAGCCGCTGGGGTGGCGTACCTGCAGTCGGTTGTCGGGGTCGACCAGCTCGGCGACGGGCAGTCGGGTGACGTGGGCCACTTCGGCGGGCTGGCAGGGGTGCACCGGGTGCGGGCGGTGCCACCAGGCGAGCACCGGGGTGACGACGAATCCGCTGACCGGAATCCACAGCCGGGGCAGTTGGGCCACCACGGTGACGCTGTCGGGGTCGAGCCCGACCTCCTCCTGCGCCTCCCGCAGCGCGGTCGCGGGGGCGTCGGCGTCGCCGGGTTCGGCACCGCCGCCCGGGAACGCCGACTCCCCCGCGTGGTTGCGCATGGTGGCGGCCCGCTGCAGCAGCAGCACGTCGGGTTCGCCCGGTCGGCCCTCGCCGAGCAGCACCAGCACCGCGCTGGGCCGGCCGCCGCGCTCCGGCGTGGCGAGCCGGCTGAAATCGGTGGTACGGGCGGCGTGCAGCCGGTTCAGCAGCGGCTGCCACCAGGGCGGTAGCGGACCGACCGGCGCGGTTGGTCCGGCTGGCCCGGTCACCGGGCCACCGGCAGCCCGAGCTCGCGCTGCACCAGTTCGGCGAGGGTGACGTCGTCGACGGTGCCCTCGTAGGTGTGTCGGATGGTGCCACGGTCGTCCACGAACAGGGTCAACGGCAGGCCGACGCGCTCCACGCCGAGCAGCAACGCCCGGTCCCGGTCGACCAGGCTCGGGAAGCTCAGCCCGAGGTCCTCGGCGATCGCGACGGCCCGGTCCCGGTCGTCCCAGGTGTTGACGCCGACCAGGTGCAGCTGACCGTCGGTACGGTCGGCGAGGCGCTGCAGCGCCGGCAGTTCGTCGCGGCACGGTTCGCACCAGGAGGCCCAGAAGTTGATCACCGCAGGGCCGCGGATCGCGTCGACCGCGACCGGGGTGCCGTCGGCGAAGCAGGCCAGCTCGATCGCGGGCAGCGACGTGCCGGTCGGCGTGGCGTCCGGCGACACGCCGTCGGTTGGCGGTGCGGCGGCGTCCGGCGGGGCGGTGGAGGCCGGCGGTGCGGTGGTCAGGCCCGCGCAGTCGGCGAACGGCACCGCGCCGGCCTCGGTGGTCGACCCGCCGCCGGCGCCACCGCCGCAACCGGCCAGCACCAGCAGCGGTACGGCGACCGCCAGCAGCCGCCGCCAGCCCGGCATGACGCCGGTCGACGCGGCAGGGGCCTGCACGGTCATGGTGCCTCCGCCGCCACGGCGGCCGCCGGCACGAGCTCGGCGCTGATCCCGGCCGCCTCGGCGAGCTCCCCGGCACGGGGCCCCTTGAGCAGGGTGACCGCGTCGGCCGGCGCGGTCGGGCCGGTGCCGTACGCGGGGCAGAGCGGGGCGAGCGTACAGGCGCCGCAGGCTGGTTTGCGGGCGTGGCAGACCCGCCGGCCGTGGAAGATCACCCGGTGGGAGAGCATGGTCCAGTCGCGGCGCTCGATCAGCGCCCCGACCGCGTGTTCGATCTTGACCGGGTCGGTCTCCTCGGTCCACCGCCAGCGTCGGACCAGTCGTTGAAAGTGGGTGTCGACGGTGATGCCGGGCACGTCGAAGGCGTTGCCGAGGATCACGTTGGCGGTCTTACGGCCGATGCCGGGCAACGCCACCAGCTGCGGCAGGGTGCCCGGGACCGCGCCACCGTACTGGTCGGACAGGGCCTGGCCGAGCCGGATCAGCGAGTCGGTCTTGTTCCGGAAGAACCCGGTCGGGCGGATCAGCTCCTCCAGCTCGGCCCGGTCCGCACCGGCGTAGTCGGCTGCCGTCGGGTAGCGGGCGAACAGCCGTGGGGTGACCTCGTTGACCCGCTTGTCGGTGCACTGTGCGGACAGGATCGTCGCGACCGCGAGTTGCAGCGGCCCGTCGTGGTCGAGCTCGCAGTGCGCGTCCGGGTGGGTCCGGGCCAGCACTTTCGCCATCCGCCGGGCCCGGCGTTTGCGGCCCAGGTCGGTCTCCGGGTGGTCAGCCCGGATTCTCGTGGCGCGGGGGGCCGAGGTGGTCACGCCGGCCAGCCTACGTCGCCGGCTCAGTCCAGTGGAGGGGAGATGGTCCCGTCATCAGCGAATTGTGCGGCTGTCTGCGGAAAGTCCGACTCGCTCAGCTCGCGGACCAGGTCGAGGCCCCGGCGATCGTCGTCGACGGTCGGCAGGCCGTTGCCGTTCATGTACGTGGCGACGAACTCACCGTCGACCCAGCTGCCGTCCGGATTGAGCGACACCTTCAGTACGCCGCCCCAGCCCAGCCGCCCGTTGTTGCTGAGCGTGCCGCCGCCACCGGCGAAGTTGCCCAGGCTGTAGGCGATCAGCCGGCCCTGGTAGAACTCCATGCCGCGCAGCACGTGCGGGCCGTGGCCGACGATCAGGTCCGCCCCGGCGTCGATCATGGCGCGGGAGAAGGCCATCGGGTCGCCCCGGTTCTCCCCGAGGAACAGTTCGGTGCCTTCGGTGACCCGGGTCATCTCCGACCCCTCGGCCCCCATGTGCACCTGGACGACGACCAGGTCGGCCTGCTCGTCGGCCCGGCGCACCAGATCCGCCGCCGCGTCGATGTCGATCAGGCTGTTGTTCGGCGGCGAGTAGGACGAGAACCCGGCGACCGCGACGCTGACCCCGGCGACGTCCAGCACGGTGATCTGGTCCAGCGCGCCGGTGTGCCGCATGCCGTGTTCCTCGATGGCCTGCTGGGTGTTGCGGTAGCCGGCCTCACCGTAGTCGTACCCGTGGTTGTTGGCCTGGTTGAGCAGCATGAACCCGCCGTCGCGCAGGTGCGCGGCGTACTCCGGTGGGGCCCGGAACTGATGGCACTGGGTCGAGCCGGGCGCGCACTTGCCGGTGCCGGTGTCGACCGTCAGCGGCTCCTCCAGGTTGCCCATCACCAGGTCCGCCGCGAGCGCCTCGGTGACCGAGTCGAAGAAGCCGGCCCCGTCGTCGGGCGGCAACCGGTCCGGGGCGTTGCCGAGCACGATGTCCCCGGTGGCGGACATGCTGATCGGCTGGGGCTGCGGGCTCGGGCTGGCGCTGGGCGAGAGCCCGGCGGCCGCGCGCCACTGCGGATCCGGCTCGTCCCGGTTGATACCGCCGAGCGCCACGATGCCGACCAGGACGGCACCGAGCAGCACGGCGGTCAGCACGACGATCGACACGATGGGGCTGCCGGCGGTGGATTCCTGCCGCCGCCGGCCCCGCGAGGAACGCTGGGCGTCGGTCACTGGCGTGACCCTACCGGCCGGTGGCGCCCGCCGACGACCACCCGTCCGGCTGGTTCATCCGGCGTGTCCCGGCCCACCTGGCCGGGCGCCGTCGTGCACGGTGCGGTGCG
Source organism: Solwaraspora sp. WMMA2101 (assembly GCF_049179175.1). Taxonomy (NCBI): domain Bacteria; kingdom Bacillati; phylum Actinomycetota; class Actinomycetes; order Micromonosporales; family Micromonosporaceae; genus Solwaraspora; species Solwaraspora sp. WMMA2101. Next base: position 2,848,996 of record NZ_JBMHMA010000006.1, read on the forward strand.
CCACCCGGGCCAGCCGGGCCCCCCAGGTGGAACGCGGTCCGCCGTAGGGCTCCGGCGGACCGTCCGGCGGGCAGAGCACGACGACCGCGTCCGTGGCGGTACCGGTGGCCCGCAGCCCCAGTTCGACCAGGGCCTGGCTCTTCGCCTCGGTGATGGTGGCCACGGCGTTCACCAGCGCCGCGTCGCTCAGCCGCACCGGCAGTGCGGCCACCAGGTTGATCGTGCCGACCCGGCCCGGGTCGGCACCCGGGTCAGGGTCGGCCGCGGCCAGGATCGGGGTGCCGAGCCCGACGGTCGCCCAGATCCGCACACCGGCCTCGTCGCAGGTCACGGTCCTGCGTACGTCCACCCCGGTGAGCAGCCCGACCCCCGGCCCGCGCAGGTCGGCCTGGTCGGCGAGGGCCGTCAGGTGCGCGTCGGGGTCGTCGCGGCGGTACGACATCGGCACCGTCGCGTTGATCACCCACCAGCGCAGGCCGATGCCACCACCGAGTGGCGCGGAGCTGATCGCCAGCGCCGGCCCGGTCAGGGCCCAGCAGGCGTACGGCAGCGCCGTACCGTCCTCGGTGCGGGTGGCGAACCAGGGGCGGGCGAGATCAGACACCGGTCGACGATACGGCCAGCCGGGTGGGCGCGGTCCGCCGGCCGCGCCGCAGGCACCGGTGGGCGAACCGGTGCCGCATATTAACGACGGATCCACCCGGTTGGGTTACGCTTCTGGATCAAGATTCGGAGGGTGCGCATCCGGCCAGGGGCGGGATGCACCTAGACTGACTGCGCGCGGTAGCTGCCGGCTGGGTGCCGGAAGCGGACGCCGCGCAGGCGGAGGTGCGCGATGGACGAGGTGCTGGCTCGTAGCGGGATCTTCCAGGGCGTCGACCCGGAGGCCGCAGAGGCGCTCGCCAAGGAGATGGAGACGATCGAGGCCCGCAAGGGCGAGATCGTGTTCAACGAGGGCGAGCCCGGAGACAGCCTGTACATCGTTCTGACCGGCAAGATCAAGGTCGGTCGGCGGGCGGCCGACGGCCGACAGAACCTGATCGCCGTGATGGGGCCGTCGGACATGGTCGGTGAGCTGTCCCTGTTCGACCCCGGGCCGCGTACCGCGACCGCGACCGCGGTCACCGACACCCGACTGGCCCGGCTGCGCAAGCAGGCCCTGCGGCCATGGCTGAACAACCGGCCGGAGATCGCCGAGCAGCTGCTGCGGGTGCTCGCCCGCCGGCTGCGGCGGACCAACGACGCCCTCGCCGACCTGATATTCACCGACGTGCCCGGCCGGGTGGCCAAGAACCTGCTGCAGATGGCGGGCCGGTTCGGCACCCGCGACGGCGGCGTGCTGCGGGTGACCCACGACCTCACCCAGGAGGAGATCGCCCAGCTCGTCGGCGCGTCCCGGGAGACCGTGAACAAGGCACTGGCCGACTTCGCCTCGCGGGGCTGGCTGCGGCTGGACGGCAAGAGCATCATCATCCTGGACCCGGAGCGACTGGCCCGCCGGGCCCGGGTCTGAACGACCTGCCTCGGCCCGGTCACGGCCGGGCCGCCGCTGAGGCCCTGCCGGGCTGCTGCTGAGCCCCTGCCGGGCCGGTCACGACCCAGGGGCGGTCGCCCGGCAGACCGCGCCGACCGGGGTGATCGGTCGCACCTGCCGGCCCAGCGCCTGCAGCAACGAATCCTCGACGTGGAATCCGTGCACCCACAGCCGGTACCGGGGCAGGTCGCCTTCGTCGGGGCAGAGCACCCGGGCCCCCACCTGTTCGGTGTCCACGTAGCGGATGCCGCCCTGCTCCTGCAGGATCACCACGCTGACGTCGTCGACCGCGATCACGCTGCCCCGGATCTGCTCGGTCTCGTCGTCGGCCACCTCGACGGTCGTCACCGTTGTCGGCAGCACCGGGGCAGTGGCCACCGAGTAGGACGTCCAGGCCAGCATGATCATGATGGCCAGCTGGCCGAGCCCGACGAGTGGCCGTACGGTGGCGGCCAGCACCGGGCCGGTCACCGCGACGGCGAGCAGCGGCGGCGCGGCCAGCACCAGCGCCGCGATCCACTCCCCGGCGCCGACGGCCGCGGCCACGGTCGGGCCGAGCAGGCCGTAGTAGGCGATCAGGAGCGCGGCGAGGGCCGCCAACTGGAATGCCCGACGCTCGTGGACCCGGCGCAGCGAGAGCTGGAAGGTCGCGGCCACCACGGGCAGCAGCAACGGCAGGTAGAGGATCTTCCAGGTCACCGCCGCGACCAGGAGAGTGACGATCACCAGCCAGACCGGGACCACCCGCTTCCAGCGGACCAGCAGCGGTATCGGTCGTCGTCGCCAGCCCGCCGGGTCGTTGTCGATGCTGACCGCGAGCACCGCGCTGATCGCGAACAGCGCGACCATCGCGCCGGAGACCAGCCGACTCGCCGTGGTGACGAACGCGGCGACCAGGTTCACCGGGTTGACGTTGGCGGCCAGCAGCAGCGTCGTCTGCAGTTCGCCGCCGGCCTCGACGACGAGCCGCAGCACCGAGACGATGGCCGGCGCGCCGACCACCACGCTCCAGAACTGCTGCGCTGCCCGGTTCCGCCGGTCCTCGTCCTCCGGGCGGCGGGCCGGCGCGGTCACTGGCGGATTTTGTCGTCGTGGTCGAGCAGATCGGGTGCGCCGATCGGCGGTGGCTGCTGCGCCTCGCCGAGCCAGTTGCCGAGGGTCACGGTGTACGCCGTCTGCCATGCGGTCGCCTCGCCGCGTTGGCTCTGTTCGTAGCTCTTGGCCAGGAAGTAGGCGACCAGGTCCCGCAGGTTCTCGTCCTCCAGCGGCACCCCGATGCCGAGCGCCTCCTCCACCCCGAACGGCATGTCCACCAGTTCGAACTCGGTGGGGTCCTCGGACAGGAAGCCGGCGAGGATCGTCTCGTCGGAGACCATCGCCTGGAACTTGCCGTCGAGCAGACCGTCCCGGCAGTCCGACGGGCTGTCCGCCTCCCCGACCGGGACGGACAGCTCCTTCAACATGCTCTGGGTGGTGGAGCCACCGGCGACGCAGACGGCGTACTCGTCCTTGCGCAGATCCGGGATGGTCTGGATCTCGTCGGCGTACTCCTTCAGGACCAGCACCTCCGGCGTGGTGATCAGGTACGGTCCGGCGAAACCTACGTCCTTCGCCCGCTCGTCGGTGATGGAGAAGCTGGCCACCACGATGTCGACCCTGCCACTGCGCAGAAATTCGACCCGCTGCTCGGTGGTCAGCGGAACCCACTGGATGCTCTGGTCCCCTTCGAACCCGAGGGACCTGGCGATGTAGCGGGCGACCTCGATGTCGAATCCTCTGCGGGTGTTCCCGTCGAGGTAGGACATCAGCGGAAAGTCCGGATTGACGCCGATACGCAGCTTGGCCCGGTCGTGGATGGTGGACGCCTCGCGTAGCTGTTGCACGGTCGGCAGGCCCGGATCGGTGTCGTCGTCGCAGGCCGCAGCCGTGGCCAGCAGCAGTGTCGCAGCCACCGCGATGGTGGTCACGAGCTGGCGTGGCCGACTACGGCGGACCGGATCCGGGGAAATGGTCACATCCGTCACGGCAGCCTCCGCCCGTCAACGACAGTAACGGTCGATCATGCACTGGGCAGCCGTCCACATTGCCGGCCGTCCTCAATCTAGCCGTCGACGGCAAGCGCCTCTGATCACCCGTTCAGCGGATTGCCGCACCGCCGCCGGCGTCGTCCGGTCACGCCACTGGGCGAGGCTACGGGCGAATCTCCGCCAGCAACTCGCGCATTTCGCCGATCTCCGCCTCCTGGCTGGTCGCGATCGACTCGGCCAACTGCCGGACCGCCGGGTCGGCACCGTCCGCGCGCAGGATCCGCGCCATCTGCACCGCGCCTTCGTGATGACGGATCATCATGTCGAGAAACCGCCTGTCGAATTCGACGCCCGTCGAATTCGACAGGGCGGTCATCTCGTCACCGGTCATCATGCCCGGCATCCCGTGATGCCCGTCCGCGCCGGTGTGCTGTCCAGGGCTCGGCAACGGCTGACCCCACTCGGTGAGCCAGCCGGCCATCTGGTCGATCTCCGGGTCCTGCGCCGCACGGATCCGCCCGGCCAGATCCTGCACGGCGGCGCTCGCCGACCGCCCGGCGACAAGCCCCGCCATCTCGATCGCCTGCTGGTGGTGCGGGATCATGTCACGGGCGAAAGCGATGTCCGTCGCGTTCGGCGCGGCGGGGGCGGTGGCCGCCGGCGGCTGGGTCGTGGGGCCGGAGTCGTCCACCGACGGGCCGACGGCGCAGCCGCTGAGCAGTACGGCTGCGGCCGGACCCCCGACGACGGCGACGGCGACGGCACGGCTGCCGGTCGCCAGGGCGACCCGCACGCCGGTGGTCACCGCCGTCCACCGCGACCACCAGGTGTGCACTGTCAACGTCGATCTCCTCCTGTCGGTACCCGTAACGGATACGGTCGGCGACCACGGATGGTTGCGGGTCGATCCGACATCGTCGCCACCGGCGACCGTCTCGACATCGTCGCAACCGTGATCAGGCCGCCTTGACGCTCGCCGGTGTCGTGGACCTGCTGTGGGCCGACGGGCGACCGGCGGTGGCGGCCGCCAGCAGGCAGCCGGCGAGCGTCCAGCCGACGAGAACCGACCACTGTCCGAGGGTCGGGGCGTCGGGAAAGTAGGAGATGCTGCGGATCAGCGACACCGACGCGCCGGGTGGGAAGAACTGGCCGATCGCGCCCCAGGGTCGGGGCAGGAACTCGACCGGCAGCATCGCGGCGGAGATCGGGCTGCCGACCAGCATGATCACGACCGTGCCGACGCCGACGCCGTGCAGCCCGATCAGGTTCCGCAGGCCGATCACCGTGGCTGCGATGGCGGCGATGGTGAGGCCACTGGCGGCGACGTTGAGGGCGAATGCCCCGCCGAGGATGCGGAACGCCACCTGGCCGACGAGCGCGACCATGACACCGGCCGTCCCGGCCAGCACCGCGAGGGTCAGCAGCCGCCGACCGGTGCCCTGGATGCCGATCGCGATGAAGATCCCGCCCTTGAGCCCGCCGAGCAGCAGCGGGAAGAAGAACGCGCTGAGTCCGGCACCGTGCTCGTCGTGCGGCGACAGCGGTACGACATCGGTGACCTGCGGTCGATCGGTGGCGGCCGGATCGGCGGCACCGAACGCCGCCGACAGTGCCTCGATGAGCTGGCGGGCCACCGTACTGGCACCCGAGGCGACCAGCAGTTCCGGCGGCGTCCCGTCGCCGACCACGACCGCGCCGTAGACGTCCCGGTGCCGGATGGCGTGCACCGCGTCGGCGCGGTCGGCGTAGCGCCGGACGACGAACTCGTGCGGTCGGGCCTGGTCCAGCGCGTCGGTGACGGCCTGCGACGCGCCCTGCGGCGCGACCAGACCGATCGGTACGCCGCGTGGCTCGGCGTACACGGCGGGCCAGGTGAACGCGGCCATGATCGCGGTCGCCGCCACCGCGAGGATCGCCCCGGTCAGCAGGCACCGGCTGATCCGGGTCGGTTGGTCCGGGTGCGGCTGGTCCATCGGCCACCTCAGCCCGCTCGGCTACTTCTGGCCTGCCCAGCCTAGGGGCGCGGGGTGCACCTCAACTGGTGTTTGCCAAGTCAGCGGGCGGCCAGAACCGGGCCGAACAGCCCGTGTGGCCCCTTGCCTGCCAGGCAGCGGTAGCTGTGTTCGCCGCCGGCCAGCGCCACCTCGCCCGGTCCGAGTACCGCGAACCGCCAGTCACTGACGTCCATCCGCAGGGTGACGAGCCGGAACACCTCCGCGCTGCACCCCGCCCGTACGGTCGGGTCCGCCTCGATCGTGGCGTGGTCGGCGCCGGACAGGTGGGCCGGCAGCTCGCCCACGGCGAAGGTCTCCCAGGTGTGCCGCCCGGTGCAGGCGACGACCGCGAGCTGCTGCTGCCCGCCGGTCAGCTCGCCCTCGAAGCACTCCAGGTCGTCCGGGCAGCGCAGACCGGGGCGGGTGGCCAGCTCGCAGTTGGGCAGTACGGCACCGGCCGGTCCGGTGACGCCGGCCGGGCGGGGGGTGCGCTCCTGTGGCGTGGCCACCGACGGCCGGTCGAACCCACCGGGCAGGGTGCCCTTCGCGACCATCCAGGTGCCGACGCTCGTCATCGCGAGCAGCACCAGCACCCCGAGCCCACCGGCCAGCAGGCGCATCCGGGGGTGCGCGGTGGCGGTACCGGGTCGGGCAGCCGGGGTGAGCGCGCCAGCGACCGCACCGTTCGCACCGTTCGCACCGGGCGGGCCGACCGCACCGGGCGGCTGCGGAATCGGCACGGTCCAGCTGGTCTGCTCACTCGGTTGCGCCGACGGTTGCGCCGGCACCGACGCGCGGCCGCCACTCACCGTGCCACCGGTCGACGGCCCGCCCGAGACCGGGGCGATCGAGAACGGCGGCCGGTGCGGCGCCGCCGGGCTCCAGTGCGGGCCGAGCGGTACGGCGGCCAGCATGTCGCGCAGTGCGACCGCCGAGGGTCGCGCCGCGGGGTCGTTGGCCATCCCCTGACGCAGCACGTCGGTGAACGCCGTCGGCACGCCGGGCAGCTCCGGCAGGGGCCGGTCGAACAGTTCGAGCAGCATCACCAGGCTGGGACTGCGGTCGTCCTCCCAGCGGGGCGGCCGGCCGCGCATGATGGCGTACAGGCTGGCGCAGAGGGCGTAGACGTCGGCGGCGGGCGACGGTGGGCGGTGGTGGAACGACTCGGGCGCGGCGTACGCGGGGGTCAGCACCTCGAGGGTGACCGACGCGTCGCGCGCCTCGACGAGTACGGCGAGGCCGAAGTCGGCCAGCGCCGGTTCGTTGAAGCGGGAGTAGAGGATGTTGGCCGGTTTGACGTCGCGGTGCAGCACGCCGAGGTGGTGTGCGTCGGCGAGGGCGTCGGCGATCTTCACCCCGACGTCGCGGGCCTCGAAGGCGTCCAGCGGCGAGGTCTTCATCCGGTCGCCGTACGAGCCGTCGCACATCTCCATGATCAGGTACGGGTGCATGTCGGAGGTGACCCCGACGTCGAACAGGTCGACGACGTGAGGGTGCGAGGACATCCGCCCGGCGGCCCGCGCCTCCCGCATGAAGCGACGCTGTTCCCGTTCGTTGTCCAGGGGACGGTTCTCGACCTTGACGGCGACCTCGCGGCCCACCGACTCCTGGACGGCGCGGTACACGGTGGCGAATCCGCCCCTGGCAAAGACTGACAAATCCGACAGTCCAGGCACCATGGGGAACGGCAGTGCGCTCGGCGTCCTGTCGTTCACACCGTAAACGGTACCCAACGTCTCAGCCGGAGAGCGCCACCCGCCCCTCGCGACGACGCTCGACGTACAGCGCGACCCCGGTCACCACCGCGCCCAGGCCCTCCCAGGCCGCGACCCCGACGAACCGCAGCGGAGCCACCTCCGCCGCCACCAGCACGCCGAACACCACGGTCGTCACCAGCCGGAACACGACGGTGAACAGGAAGAACGGCCGCCAGTCGGTGACCGCGGCCAGCAGGTAGTAGACACCCATGTTGAACGACGCCATCGACGACGCCGCCATGAACGTACGGGTGTAGTCACCGGCCACCCGGTCCGCCGCCGGCACCACGTCGAACCCGAGCATCACCAACAGGACGTCCGGCTGGACCAGCCCCACCGCGCCCAGCAACAGGGCCATCGCCCCGAAGACGGCGATGGTCCAACCGGCAACCGAACGGGGCAGCTTCATCAGGGGGGTCCTTCCGGCCACAGTGACCCCCTGGCGGGACACTGTGGCTTCAGGCTAGCTACCGCTCGGTCCGACCCACATCGTCGGGTCCGGTGACCGCTCGGCACCGGGTGTACCGTCCACTGCCGACCGGATCTGCTCGGCGGTGGCCCGTTCGCTGACCTGCTCGGTCGCGTAGGCGAGGGTCACCGCCTGATCGGCGGCCAGCCGGGCCGCCGTACCGTCGCCGGTGGCCGCCAACGCGGTGGCCAGGACGCCGAGCGCGATCACCCGGCTCCGGACGTCCTCGGCGGCGGCGTGCAACGCCCGACGCGCCCAGTGCAACGCCGCCTCCGGCTGCCCGTCGGCGAGCAGCGCGGAGGCGTACCGGGCCAACGCCTGCCGCCGGGAGAACAGCACCGCAGGGCTGCCGGCGGCGGTCGCGATCGGTGCCAGCAGGCCCACTGCGGTCGCCGCGTCCCCCGCCGCCAGCCGTGCCGACGCGAGCAGCACCCGGGGCGCCACCTGGACCGCCGCCAACGGATTGTGCGGCTCCACCGAGGTCAGCACCGACTGGGCCAGCCGCTGCGCCTCGTCGATCTCACCGCGTTCCAGCGCGACGAACCCGCACAACGTGCCGGCCATCGCGATCAGCAGCGGATGGTCGATCCGTTCACCCTGCGCCAACGCGTCGGACAACAGGTCGACGGCATGGTCGCGCTCACCCAGCCCACGGGCGACCGCGCCACGGGCCAGCAGCGCGAAACCCCGGCCCCAGTCGTCGGCCGCGCTGTCGAAGTCGCGGTACGCCCGACGCGCCGACTGGTCCGCCTCGGCGAGCTCACCCAGCTCGGCCGCCGCGAACGCCTCGACCGCCCGCAACGTGCCGACCGCCCACGCCTCCCCCACCCGCTCACCGAACGGCAGGAACACCTGCGCCAGCCGCCGAGCGTCGGCCAACCGGCCGGAGAGCAACCGGGCGAACGCCGTCGTCCCGCGCAGCCACGCCCGACCAACCGGATCGTCGAGCTCGGCGAAGAGCCGGGCCGCCCGGCCCAACACCGCGTCGGCCCCGGCGAAGTCACCCCGGGTCGTGGTCACCCAGGCCAGGCTCTGCAGCGACCACGCCTGCCCGCGCAGGTCGCCGGCGGCCAGGTTGACCTGGTACGCGGCGGCGAACCGGCTGCTCGCCCGACTGAGCCGGCCGGCCAGGAAGTCGGCCATGCCGAGCCGGCGCATCGCCTCGGCCCGCTCGGCGGGCAGCCCCACCTCGGTGGCCACCTGCAGCGCTTCCCGCCACGTCGCCGTCGCCCGGGTCGAGTCACCCAGCGCCCGGTGGGCCCGCCCGGCCACCAGCAGCGCACCGGTCCGGGCGGTCGCGTCGTCGGCCGCGTTGGCGAGCACCTTCTCCGCGTCGGCGAGGGCGTCCGCCGCCCGGCCGGTCTGTAGCAGTGCCCGCGTGTACACCAGCCGGTCGGCGGCGGGCACCGACTCGCCGCCCAACGTGGTCGCCCGCTCGGCGTACTCGACGGCCAGCTGCGGCTCGCCACCGGCGATCGCCTTGCGGGCCGCCCGGCCCAGCGCGGCCACCCCGATCGCCGCCACCGTACGGGCCGGTGCGTCCGGTCGCAGACCCACCGCCTCGGCGAGCCCGACCGCCCGCTCGGCGTGCTCGGCGATGAAGGCGTCCCGCAGCGCCAGGCTTTCCACTGTGTCGGCCCACCGGGCCAGGCAGGCGTGCCGCTCGGCCAGGTCCGCCTTACCGATGCCGGCGTACGCCGCCTCCCGCATCAGCGGGGTCGGAAATGCGTACCCGGTCCGGGTCCGCCGCAGCATCCGGCGCTGCAGCAGCTCCTCGACGGCGCGGGCCAACTCCACGGCGACCACCGCCGCAGGGCGACCGTCGCGGCGGTCCCGCAACGCCTCCAGGGTGCCCTCCGGCACGACGTCACCGACCACCGACGCGTCCCGCAGCACCGACCGCGCGTCGGCCGGCAGCGCGTCGATCCGGGCGGCCAGCACCGCCGCCAGGTCCCGGGAGAGTAGCCGGCTGCTCAGCGAGCCCGGTACCAGCCGCCAGTCCACGTCGTCGACGGCCCCGTCGCCGGGCACCGGGCCGGTCCGGGTCAGCGCCCCCCGCTCGATCAGCAGGGTGACCAGTTCCGCCAGGTAGAACGGGTTGCCCTGGGCGGTGGCCAGCAGCCGGTCCACGTCCGGCTGCGGCAACCGGCCACCGCTGAGGTACGAGGTGAGCAGCCGGGCCGCGTCGGCACCGCGCAACGGCGGCAACGCGTGCACCTCGGCGTCGGCGACCCGGTTCAGCGCGCCGGCGGTGGTGCGGACCAGCTCGGGGCGGCCCAGCAGCAGCACCAGCACCGGGCCGGTGAGCCGCGACAGCGTCTCGCCGAGTGCCTCGACCGTCTCCGGCAGGGCGTCGTGCAGGTCGTCGACGACGACCAGCAGCGGCGTCTCCCGGGCCAACGCGCTGAGCAGGTCGGCGACCGCGCCGGGGATCGCCTCCGCGTCGAGCACCGGGGCCTCGGCGGTCAGGTCCGCCGGCCCCGACGACGGGTGGGCGGTCGGCGGGTCGGCGTACCCGAGCAGGTTCAGCAGCAGGTCGACGGCGATCGTCGGCGGCTGCGGGGAGAGCCGGGTCAGCCGGTGGCCGAGCCGGCGCAGCCGCTCCTCGACGACGGCCCGGGTGACGGCGGTGGACCCGTCCCGGGGCAACCCGGCCGCGATCCGCACCAGGTCCGCCAGCGGTGCCAGCCGTCGGCGCTCGCCGAACGCCGCGCAGCGCACCGACAGCACCCGGGCACCGGTCGGGGCGGCGTACCGGCCGGTGCCGACGTCGTAGCCGGCCGCGTACCGCTCGACCTCGGCGGCGAACCGGGACTTGCCGATGCCGGCCTCCGCCGTCAGCACCAGCACCCGGGGCTCGCCGTTGTCGATCACCTCGGTGAGCCGGCCGGCCAGCCGGCCCACCTCGGCCTCCCGGCCGACGAACGGTGCCTGGTCGCCGATGCCGGACCGGGTGCCGGGCGCGTCGTGCAGGCCGAGCAGTTCGTACGCCTCGACCGGGGCCCGTTTGCCCTTGAGCCGCAGCGGACGCAGCCGCCGCCAGGCCGCCACGTGCCGGGTCGCGGTCTCGGTGCTGGCACCGGCGTACACCGCGCCGATCGCGGCGGCGTCGGCCAGCCGGGCGGCGGTGTTGACCGTGTCGCCGATCACCGTGTACTCGATGGCCGCCTGGATGCCGGCCACCACGTCGCCCGTGTTCAGCCCGACCCGCAGGCCGAGCGGGGCCCCGCCACCGCGTTCGTCGTCGAGGACCCGCCGCACCGCGCGCTGCATGCTCAACGCGGCCCGGACGGCGCGTTCGGCGTCGTCCTCGTGCGCCACCGGGGCGCCGAAGACCGCCATGATCCCGTCACCGGTCAGCTTGTCGACGTGCCCGCCGAAGGTCTTGACCGCCCCGGCCAGGGCGGCCAGCACCCGGTCGGTCACCGCGCCGACCCGCTCCGGGTCGAGATCCTCCGACCAGGAGGTGAAGTCGGACAGGTCACCGAAGAGCACCGTGACCACCCGGCGTTCGGCGGCCGGCAGGAACGCGGCGGCCGGCAGCGCCGCACCGCAGTTGTGGCAGAACCGGGCACCGGGCACCGGGACGGTGCCGCAGACCGCGCAGGTCACTGCGGGTCCGACCGCTGCAGGTAGGCCAGCTGTGCCCGTACCGACCATTCGGCGGCCGGCCACAGCGCCCGGTCGACGTCGGCGTAGACCTCGGCCACGACGGCGGCCGGGTCCGTCACGCCGGCGGCCACGACCTGCCGGACCTGGTCGAGCCGGGCCTGCCGGTGGGCCAGGTAGAACCGGGCGGCGGCGGCGCAGTCGACCAGCGCCGGGCCGTGCCCCGGCAGCGCGGGCACCCCGTCGTACGCGGCCAGCCGCTCCAGGCTGGTCAGGTAGTCGCCGAGGTCACCGTCGGGCCAGGCGACCACGGTGGTGCCGCGCCCGAGGATGGTGTCGCCGGTGAGGATCACCCGCTGCCCGTCGGTGTCGGCGACCAGGAAGCAGACCGAGTCCCCGGTGTGCCCCGGGGTGGCCAGCGCGGTGACCGTCAGGCCGCCGACGCGCAGGGTCGTCCCGTCCGCGACCGCGTGCTGCACCGGGGCGTCGACCCGCCCGGCGAGCGTCGGGACCGCCTCGACATGGTCCGGGTGGCCGTGGGTGAGCAGGACCGCCGCGTACGGGCCGGCGGCGACGATCCGGTCCAGGTGCCCGGCGTGCGCCGGGCCGGGGTCGACCAGGACGCCGAAGGGCCGCCCCGGCTGGCGCAGCACCCAGGTGTTGGTGCCGTCGAGCGTCATCGGCCCCGGGTTGGGTGCCCGCAGCAGGCGCACCCAGCCCGGCAGCTGGTCGGCCAGTGCCGTGGCGGGGGCGGTGACGTGCGAGGTCATGGCTGCGATCGTACGACCGCAGCGTGACTTCGCCGAGACTTCCTCGTGTCGACCGGCCCCGCCGGGTCAGGACACCTCGACGATGATCTCCACCTCGACCGGTGCGCCGAGCGGCAGCTCGGCGACCCCGACCGCGCTGCGCGCGTGCCGGCCGGCCTCGCCGAAGACCTCACCGAACAGCTCCGACGCCCCGTTGATCACCGCAGGCTGGCCGGTGAAGCCGGCGGCCGACGCCACGAAGCCGGTGACCTTGACGATCCGGGTGACCGCGCCGAGGCCGACCAGCTGCTCGATCGCGGCGAGGGCGTTCAACGCGCACTGGTGGGCCAGCGCCTTGGCCTCCTCCGGGGTCACCTCGGCGCCGACCTTGCCGACCGCGAGCAACGCGCCGTCGGCCATCGGCAGCTGCCCGGAGACGTAGACGTGCTGGCCGGAACGGACCGCCGGGACGTAGGCGGCCACCGGCGGCACGACCGTGGGCAGGCTCAGCCCCAGATCGGCGAGCCGGCCGTACGGGTCGGCGCTCATGCCTTCGGCCGCTTCATGTACGCCACCAACTGGTCCGGGTTGGGTCCGGGCACCACGGCGACCAGTTCCCAGCCGTCGTCGCCCCAGTTGTCGAGAATCTGCTTGGTGGCATGCACCAGCAGTGGCACGGTGACGTACTCCCACTTCTGCATCGCGGTAGGGCTCCTCAGTTCTCCTCGGGTACGGGCACAGCCTACGGCCACCTGACGGCGCGGTGCTCCGGGTGCGACGGGCGGCTACCCTGTCACCGTCGGGTGACGACGATCCCGCCGCCCGCAACGACACCAGGGGATGAGGATGACGCAACCGCCCAGCGGCGGCACCCCGCAGCCGGACGCCCCGCAGCCGGACGCCCAGCCGCCGCAGACCCCGCCGGCCTCGCCGCCGGCTGCGCAGGCACCAGCCGGGTCGACCCCGCCGGCTGGCGGTCAGCCGCTTCCGCCGCCGCCCTGGCAGCGGCCGGACCCGCCGGTGTTCGCCCCGCCGCCCGCCGGCCCACCGGCACCCGCCGGACCGCCGTCCTCCGCGCCGCCAGCGTTCGCCCCGCCACCGCCCGGGCAGCCGTTCGCCGCCCCGACGCCGCCGCCCGGCCAGCCGTTCGGTGCGGCACCCTCGCCCGGCCAGCCGTTCGGTGCGCCGCCGCCACCCGGGCAGCCAACGTCGCCGGGATACGCAGGTGGTCCACCGGGGCCCGCCGGCTTCCCGCCGGCACCCGGCCAGCCGGTGCCGATGGCACCCGGGTCGCCGGCCGCGCCGGGGGCGGGCCGCCGACGCGGTCTGCTGATCACCTCGATCGTGCTCGGGGTGGTGCTGCTGCTCTGCGGCGGCGGTGGACTCGCCGCCTTCCTCGTGATCAACAACCTGGAGACCGGCGGGGGCGCCGCCGAGCCGGTCGCTGCGGTCGACGAGTTCCTCGAGGCCGTCTACACCGAGCGGGACGTCACCGCCGCCGCCGACCTGGTCTGCCGCGAGGCCCGCGACGAGACCGCGCTGATCGACAAGGTAGAGGAGATCGAGGGTTACTCCTCGACGTACCGCAACCCCCAGTTCGAGTGGAACGTGCCGACGATCGACGAGCAGAACGAGGAACGGGCCCTCGTCTCGGTCACCGTACGGATGGTCACCGAGGACGAGCGCAGCGCCGAGCAGGAGCTCGACTTCGTGGTGGTGCAGAAGTCGGGCTGGTTCGTCTGCGACGTCAACTGAGCCGGACTGACTAGTCTGGTTGCACGTGGGGGTATTCGAACAGTCACCGGGGTCGGCGGTGCCGGGCTGGCCGTCGCGACTGCACGTGGTCACCGGCAAGGGCGGCACCGGCAAGACCAGCGTCGCCGCCGCGCTGGCGCTGGCGTTGGCCGGGGCCGGCCGGCGGACCCTGCTGGCCGAGGTCGAGGGCCGGCAGGGGGTCGCCCAACTGTTCGGCATCGCACCCCTGCCGTACCAGGAGCGGCGGATCGCGGCCTCGGCCGCTGGCGGTGAGGTGCGTGCCCTGGCGGTCGACGCCGAGGAAGCCCTGCTGGAGTACCTCGACATGTTCTACAAGCTGGGGGCGGCCGGCCGGGCGCTGCGCCGCTTCGGCGCGATCGACTTCGCCACCACGATCGCGCCGGGCCTGCGCGACGTGCTGCTCACCGGCAAGGTGAAGGAGGCCACCACCCGGATGGTGGACCACCACCGGGTGTACGACGCGGTGGTGCTCGACGCGCCTCCGACCGGCCGGATCGGGCGGTTTCTCAACGTGACCGCGGAGACCGCCCGGCTGGCCAAGGTCGGCCCGATCAAGTCCCAGAGCGAAGGCGTGGCGGCGCTGCTGCGGTCCCCGATCACCGCGGTGCACGTGGTGACGCTGTTGGAGGAGATGCCGGTCCAGGAGACGGTCGACGCGGTCGCCGAGCTCACCAGCCTGGGCATTCCGGTGGGCAACGTCATCGTCAACGCGGCCCGCCCGCCGCTGCTGCGGGGCGGGTCGGTGAGTCAGGCGCAGCTGCGGCGTGGGCTGGCCGCCGCCGGGCTGCCGGTCGACCGGGCCACGGTCGCCGCCCTGCAGACCGAGGCCCAGGAGCATCTGACCCGCCGGGCGTTGGAGGAGTCGTTGCAGACCGACCTGATCGAGCTGGGTCGGCCGATCGTGACGTTGCCGCTGCTTCCGGACGGCGTCACCCGGGCCGGACTCGACCTGCTCGCCACGGCACTACTCGCCCAGGGTCAGGCGGCGGCTGGAAGCGACCTCACAGCGACTTGATCAGCGGATCACGGTCGGGCCCCGATACGCTCGACTGGTGCCAACTGATCACGCAGCGCCACCGCTGGACGTCGACCGGATCCTGGCCGATCCGGGCGTACGGATCGTGGTCTGCTGCGGTGCCGGCGGGGTGGGCAAGACGACGACCGCCGCGGCGCTGGCGCTGCGCGCCGCCGAACGGCACGGCCGCCGTACGGTGGTGCTCACCATCGACCCGGCCCGTCGGCTCGCCCAGTCGCTGGGCCTGACCGAGCTGGACAACACGCCCCGGCAGGTCAAGGGGATCGACGCGGAAGCCAGCGGCGGCGAGTTGCACGCGATGATGCTGGACATGAAGCGCACCTTCGACGAGGTGGTGCTCGCCCACACCGACGCGGACAAGGCCGCCGACATCTTCGCCAATCCGTTCTACCAGGCGATGAGTTCGACGTTCGCCGGTACGCAGGAGTACATGGCGATGGAGAAGCTGGGTCAGCTGCACGCCGGTGGCGAGTGGGACCTGATCGTGGTGGACACCCCGCCGTCGCGTTCGGCGTTGGACTTCCTCGACGCGCCGGCCCGGTTGTCGCGGTTCCTGGACGGGCGGATGCTGCGGCTGCTGCTGGCCCCGGCGCGGGCCGGCGGTCGGAGCATGTTCAGCCTGGTCACGGCGTCGTTCGGGATGTTCTCCCGGGTGGTGCAGAAGATCCTCGGCGCGCAGTTGCTCAGTGACCTGTCCGGTTTCGTGGCGGCGTTGGACTCGATGTTCGGCGGGTTCCGGCAGCGGGCCGAGCAGACGTACCGGGTCCTGCAGGCCGACGAGACGGCGTTCCTGCTGGTCGCGGCGCCGGAGCCGGACGCGGTTCGGGAGGCGGCGTACTTCGCCGGCCGGCTGGGGGCGGAGCGGATGCCGTTGGCCGGTCTGGTGCTCAACCGGGTGCACGAGCCGGCGACGGAGTTGTCGGCGGAGCGGTCCCTGGCCGCCGCCCGCGACCTGGACCGCGGCGGGGCGCATCCGGCCACCGCCGAGGTGCTGCGGGTGCATGCGGCCCTGGCCCAGCAGTCGGCCCGGGAGCGGCAGGTGGCGACGGTGTTCACCGACGCCTACCCGCAGGTGCCGGTGGCGACGGTCCGGGCGCAGCCCGCCGACGTGCACGACGTCGACGGGCTACGGACGATCGGTCAGGCGATCAGCCAGGGCGGCTGAGTCAGCCGGGCGGTCCGGGTCACTTGGTGCTGACGAGCACCTTGTCGCGGTCGCGCATGGCGGCTTCGAACATCTTGCGCCAGCTCACCACCTGTGGGTGCCGGCGCAGCAGGGCACGCCGTTCCCGTTCGGTCATGCCGCCCCAGACTCCGAACTCGATCCGGTTGTCGAGCGCGTCGGCCAGGCATTCGTACCGCACGGGGCAGCCCCGGCAGACGCGCTTCGCCACATTCTGCTCGGCGCCCTGTACGAACAGTGCGTCCGGGTCTCCGCTCTGGCATGCCGCCAGGCTGGGCCAATCAGCGATCATGCCCATCGTTCCTCGTCCCCCCTAGCAATTTCCGCTTCCAACCGGTGGAGTCAGTCGGCAAGCCCGGCCGTACCCGCGCTGCTTTCCCCCGCAGCACGGCGGGCCGTGCGATCCTCGCCGGACCATCATCATAGGTAGTCGGATGATTACGCAACGTTATTGATGAAATCCACTTATCCGGACACACCCGTACTTGTCAGGCGCAGTACCGGGCAGGGGTACCCGAGCCGGAAAGCGGGAAACCCACCGCCGACGCCTTCCCGGAGGAAACTGGGCGGCGAGACCACAACCGGGTGACGGGTCTCTGCGTTAAGCACAACGAGGCCGACGCCGGCAGGAAATGCACCGGTACGCCAACCGGCGGCCACTTCAGTACCTCACGTACCCTGACTGGGTGACCTGGATGCGGAAGCGAGACCACAACCTTCTGACCAACGCCGCATCGCTGCTGATCTGTGGGCTGCTGGCCGGCGTGGTTGTCGCCGCCGCGGCGTTCCCCGCAGTGGCGATGTCAGGGCTGGCCGCCAAGGCGGGCGCGGAGACCTTCGACAAGCTGCCGAGCGAGCTGACCGTCAAGCGGGCGCCGCAGATCAGCTACCTGTACGCCTCCGACGGCAAGACGATGCTCGCCGCGATGTACGACGAGAACCGCCGCGACGTACCGCTCAAGGACGTCTCGCCGCTGATGCGGGCCGCGATCATCGCTGCCGAGGACCACAACTTCTACGAGCACAACGGCGTCGACGTCAAGGGTGTCGCCCGGGCCTTCGTCGCCAACCAGGGCGCCGGCGAGACCACCCAGGGTGCCTCGACGCTGACCATGCAGTACGTCCGGCTGGCCATCGCCTACTCGGCGACCCACCCCGAGGACGTCATCGCCGCCACCGAGGACACCAACGCCCGCAAGCTGCGCGAAATGAAGTACGCGATGCAGCTCACCAAGGAGATGTCCAAGGACGAGCTGCTCGAGCGCTACCTCAACATCGCCCCCTTCGGCAACGGTGCGTACGGCGTCTTCGCGGCCAGCCAGGTCTACTTCAGCAAGCAGCCGGCGGACCTCACCATCGACGAGGCCGCGCTGCTGGCCGGCCTGGTCAAGGCACCGACCGCGTTCGACCCGACCACGCCCGGCGGCTACCCGCAGGCGGTCGACCGGCGCAACTACGTGATCGACAACATGGTGCAGACCGGGGCGATCACCAAGGAGGAGGCCGACGCGGCCAAGGCCGTCGAGCTGGTCGTCAACGGCAAGCGCGCGCCGAACGGCTGCGTCGCCGCCAACAAGAACCACTGGGGCTTCTTCTGCGACTACTTCTACCGCTGGTGGCTGGAGCAGGAGACGTTCGGCGCCACCGCGTACGACCGGGAGCGGCGACTCAAGAGCGGCGGCTACCACATCGTCACCAGCCTGGACGTGCAGACCCAGGAGTCGGCGAAGAAGGCCGTCGAGGACGCGCTGAAGACCGGCAGCAAGAACGCGCTGATGGTCGCGGCCGTCGAGCCGGGGACCGGGTACGTGCGCGGCATGGCGGTCAACCGCAACTACAAGCTCGACGACCCGGACAACCCGCAGAACAAGATCTCCAGCGACCCGAAGAAGGCCGACAAGGGCATCCGGGGCACCTACCCGAACACCACCAACCCGCTGCTCACCGGCGGTGGTGACATCACCGGCTACCAGTTCGGCTCGACGTTCAAGATCTTCCCGCTGGTGGCGGCCCTGGAGAAGGGCTACCCGCTGGAGTACACGATCAACGCGAAGAGCCCGTACGAGTCGAAGTACATCGTCGAGCGGGGCAGCCCGGCCGCCTGCGCGGGCACCAACAAGTACTGCCCGAAGAACGCCAGTGCCAGCATGAACGGCGTACACGACATGTGGAGCGCCTTCGGCTCCTCGGTCAACACGTACTTCATCCCGCTGCAGGAGCAGGTCGGCGCCGCCGCCGCGATCGACGTGGCACAACGCCTCGGCATCACCTTCCGGTCGGCCAACGACGCCAAGTTCGCCGGCGACCCGGAGAGCGCCAACCAGTGGGGTGCCTTCACCCTCGGCGTGTCCAACACGACGCCGATGGAGATGGCCAACGCATACGCCACCCTCGCCGCCGACGGCAAGTACTGCAAGCCGCTGCCGGTGCAGGAGATCCGCGACCAGGACGGCAACAGCCTGGACATCGCCAAGCCGCAGTGCAAGCAGGCGGTCTCCGCCGAGGTGGCCCGGGCCGCGATCGACGCCGCCCGCTGCCCGGTCGGCGACCGGTCCAGCACCACCCGGTGCCGCGGCGCCACGGCGGGCGGCGTCCGCAGCGCCGTCGGCCACCCGGTGGCCGGCAAGACCGGCACCACCGACGCGGAGAAGACCGCCACGATGGTGGTCACCACCAAGCAGCTCGCGGTCGCCGGGGTGCTGGCCGACCCGGACTGGGCCGACACCAACGCCAAGATGAAGCACGACATCGTCAACCCGGCGGTCTACGAGACGCTGCGCGACGCGATGAAGGGCAAGGAGAAGAAGCAGTTCACCCCGCCGAGTGGCAAGGTGGTCCGCGGTGAGCAGCGCTCCATCCCGGACGTGGCCTGCCAGTCGATCGACAACGCCCGGTCGCGGCTGTCCGGTGCCGGCTTCCAGGTCGAGGTGGACCGCTCCGGCGCGGTCGACTCCACCTGCCCGGCCGGCACCGCCGCCGGCACCAGCCCGAGCGGCCGGACAATCAAGGGCGGTGCGGTGATCATCCGGGTCAGCAACGGCCAGGGCGCCCAGCCCAGCCCCGGCAACGGAGACGGTCCCGGCAACGGACCCGGCGGTCCTCCCGGCCGCCCCGGCAACCCGGGCAACCCGGACGACTGACCGACAGTCACCCACGCCGAAGGGGCGAGCACCGAACACCGGTGCCCGCCCCTTCGGCGTCAGCTGACGCTCAGAGCCCGAGCTGGCGACGTACCTCGGCGGCGACCCGGCCCCCCTCGGCCCGGCCGGCCACCGCGGCCTGGGCCGCCTTCATCGCCGGGCCCATCTGGGCCTTGCCGGTGAAGCCGCCCTGCGCCAACGCCGTGGCGACGATCCCGGCCAACGCCTCGTCGTCGAGCTGGCGGGGCAGGTAGCGGTCCAGCACCTCGCCCTCGGCCCGCTCCTTGGCGGCCTGCTCGGCCCGGCCGGCCTCAGCGAACGCCTCCGCCGCCTCCCGGCGCTTCTTGGCCTCCTTGGTCAGCACGGCCAGCGCCTCGTCGTCGGAGAGCTCCCGCTTGGCCTTGCCGGCGACCTCGGCGTTGCCGATCGCGGCCAGCGCCATCCGCAGGGTGGACGTGGTCAGCTCGTCGCGGGCCTTCAACGCGGCCCGCATGTCAGCGGTCAGGCGGTCCTTCACGGTGCTCATGGGTGGCCAAACTACCCTGGTCGGCATGCGAAAGCGCACCGTATTCCGGCTCGCCGCCGGCACCATGGCCCTCGGCGCCGCCACCCTGGCGTACGCCTCGCTCATCGAGCGCAACATGTTCACCCTGCGCCGGTTCGACGTGCCGGTGCTCGCGCCGGACGCGGAACCGCTGCGCATCCTGCACCTGTCCGACCTGCACATGATGCCCGACCAGCGGCGCAAGCAGGCCTGGGTGGCGGCGCTGGCCGGGCTGGACCCGGACCTGGTCGTGGTCACCGGCGACAACCTGGCCCACCCGGACGCCGTACCGGGTGCGCTGCGGGCCCTGCAGCCCCTGCTCGACCTGCCCGGCGCGTTCGTCTTCGGGTCCAACGACTACACCGGCCCGGTGTGGAAGAACCCGCTGAGCTACCTGCTGCCCGAGCGGGAGTACCGGTCCGGCCCGGACCTGCCGTTCGAGGATCTGCGCGAGGTGCTGGTCGGTGCCGGCTGGCACGACCTGAACAACCGGCGGGCGTCGTTCAAGGCCGGCGGCCGGCTGATCGAGGCGGTCGGCGTCGACGACCCGCACATCGAACGCGACGACTACGCCGCCGTCTCCGGCCCGCCGTCTCCGGAGGCCGACCTGAGCCTCGGCCTGACCCACTCCCCCGAGCCCCGGGTCCTCGACGAGATGGCCGCCGACGGGCTCGACCTGCTGCTCGCCGGGCACACCCACGGCGGGCAGGTCTGTGTGCCGTTCGTCGGTGCCCTGGTCACCAACTGCGACCTGCCCCGGTCGATGGCCAAGGGCCTGCACCGGTGGCCGGCCACCGACTCCTGGCTGCACGTCTCGGCCGGGCTGGGCACCCACCCGACCGCGCCGGTACGGTTCGCCTGCCCGCCGGAGGCCACCCTGCTGACGTTGATCGCCCGCTGAGCAGGTGCGCCGTCCTCCCGGCAACGGGCGCGCGGCGCACCGGGGATACCGAATTTGCCCCGCCGGGCCGGTGGGCTAGTATTGCCCAGCGGACCTCGGGGTGTGGCGCAGTTTGGTAGCGCGCTTCGTTCGGGACGAAGAGGTCGTCGGTTCAAATCCGGCCACCCCGACCAGGTCAAGGGCCATGTCGATCACATCGACATGGCCCTTCGCATACCTGTCACCGTCTCCCCGACAGGTCAGTGCGCGGCCGGTCCGTCACTGCGCCGCCAGCCGCTCAGCCAGCAGGTTCGCTATCTGCACAGCCCAGTCGGTGCGCCCCTGGTCGGGGAAGTAGAACGTCACGATCCCCAGCCTCTGGCCGGTCTGCATCAGCACCGTCACCCCTCTGGTCGTGCCGCTGACCGCGGTCAGCTCCACCGACAGGCTGAAGACGGCGACCCCGGCCGGCACGGACACCTCGGGTACGTCCGGCGTCAGCGTCTCCACGAAAGTGAAACCGTCGGCGTAGACCAACTCGAAACGGTCGCAGCCCCGCAGGGTCCGCTCGGCGTCGCGGAACCGTTCGGTTGCCTGGTCCTGCGGATACCAGCGGATCACGTGCTGCGTCAGTTCGCCGTACTCCGGCCGTTCGAATGCGGCGCGGACCTCGACGGTGCCCGGTGCCGTCTCCGGATCCACTTCGAGCGAGTTCATCAGCGCCAGGCACTGCGGCCGGTCCGAGGTGGGCGTCGCCTCGTCGGGGATGTTGGGTTCGGTGGGTCGGAAATCGGCGGTCAGGTCGTCGGCGACAAGCAGTGCGGTACGCAGCTGCTCGGCCAGGTCACCGGTGGGCTGGACGACCGGTGGTCGGACCGGGACGTCCGGTGAGCCGACGGTGCAGCCGGCGACAGCCAGGACGACCGTGGCAGCGCAGACGACGACGGTGGTGGGTCCGCGCCGGCGTGGCGTGCCCGGGCGGGCGTACGGACTGCGGGACATCGTGCCTCCTAGTAGATCTCGCAGCGCCGGAGCACCGCCCGGCGCGCGTCGGCGACGGCCTGCTCATCGCCGCTGATGGATGCCGCGCTGAGCACGGCACCGGCATGGCGCAACATCGGATCGTCGCGCCCCGTCAGGTATGCGCCGAGTTGTCGCTGGTACGCGGCGTCAGCGGCGGGTCCGAGGGCGCTCGGCTCCCGGCTGATCCACCGGCACGCCAGGAACCAGTTCTCGGCCCGAGGGCGGATCTCGGGGGTGGCTACGGCCCCCGCCTGACCGGGTACCAGGGCCAGCTGGCCGGATACCAGGACAAGTTGGCCGACCAGCACAGCGGCGCAGGTCAGCACCGCGCCCAGGGCCCGGCGGTTCGGCCGCCACCGTCGGCGACCTCGACCGGCTGCGGACAGCAGCGCCGCCGCGAGCAGCGCGACGGCGGCGGTCGACGCACCGGCCAGCATCACCGGCAGCTGCGCGGCGCGTAGCTGTGCGGCCAGTTCGAGCACGCTCTGGCCGGCGCCGGCCAACCTGGCCGCCAGGAACCAGGTGCCCAGTGCCAGTCCCCAGACCGGGCTGGTCACGACGAGGCCGAGCAGCCAGCGAGGTGGACCGGCCCGGTCGGTCGCTGCGGCGGCGAGTCCGGCGAGCCAGCAGACGCCGAGTACGCAGATCGCCACCATCGCGACAGCGAGCAGTACGGCCACCGTGGTGCCGCTGGCCGACCACCAGGCCAGCGCGTTCCCGCGCGGCGGCGCGGTGCTGACGACCCGGGACCAGACTGCGGCGGTACGGGCCGCGGTCGCTGAACCGAACAGCAGGCCGACGCCGAGCGCCAGCCCGATGGTCACCGGGCTGGCCAGCAGCCGGGTGACCCGGCGCTGACCCCGGTCGGCCAGGGCGGTCCGCACCGCGCCGAGCCAGACGACGCCCATCAGCGGGACCGCCACGACGGTGCCGGTCAGGGCGTACGTCAGCGGCATCGCCGTCGGCAGCAGCACTTCCATGGTCATGGGCAGTTCGGTGAGGATCAGTCCGGCGCCGATGCCGCCGACGAGAGTGTCCGCCGCCGACCAGCGCAGCGTCGGCGCCGGGTCGGCGAGCAGCTCGGCACGGCGGCGGCCGGTGGGATGCAGCGGCTGCCAGCGCTGGGCGGCTGGCAGCACCGGCGGCGTGAGGCGCATCGCCCGCAGGTCCGCGTCGTGCTCCCGGCTGCGGATCACCTGGACCACGGCGTAGCCGAGCACCGCCACGACAATCAGCAGCCGGCCGGCCAGGGCGGCGGTGAGTCCGTCCCACCGGGACGTGTCGACGGCCAGCAGGGCGACCAGCGGTACCGCCGCCAGCCAACCGCCGACCAGCAGGTAGGTGCGGGTCACGTCCCGGTTGACCAGGTGGCTGATCTCGTGGGCGAGCACGGTACGCAGCTCGGCCGGCACGCCGTCGGCCGTCGCGGGGACCAGACGGGCTCCGAAAAGCACCCGGTACCGGCCGGGCCGGCCGTAGGTGAGTGCGTCGTCGGGGAACCGCCAGTTGGCGATCCGCAGTCGCGGGCGGTCCCGGCCGACCAGCCCGGCGGCGTCGACCAGCTCGGTGAACGTCCGCTCCAGGTCGGGCCCGTACCGGACCGGCCCGGCCCCGAACCGGACGCCGATCAGCCACGGCGTCAGCCGGTATCCGGTCCAGGCGGCGGCGAACAGCAGCAGGGGGCCGGCCAGTGGGGTCACCGCCTGCCAGAGGTCGAGTCGACCGGTGCAGTCCAGCAGGTGTCGCACGGCGGTCGCCGAGTCGGTGAGCGCCGCCGCCTCGGTCAGACAGTCGAGGCGGGCCTCGAACCAGCGAGGCTGACGCAGCACGAGCAGCCAGTGGGCGCCGAACAGGCCGCTGGCGACCAGCCCGCCGGCGAGCAGGACGAACTGGGAGGTGCTCACCGGCGGTACGGCGAACGGATCGGGCCGGGCCGGGCGTCCGCCGTCGCCGGCACCACGTCGCCGCCCGCCTCCGGTCAATGTGGGTCTCGGCTCAACCGGTCGATGACGATCACGGTGACCCGGACCAGCCGGTCGGCGTCGGCCGGGGTCCGCCCGACCGCCTGGGCGTAGGTGCGTGCCTGTTCCACCAGGTCGGCGCGTTCGGCGGCGGTGAGCTGGCGGTCTGGCAGGGCACCGGCCTGCAGTTGGCGGGCGGCGCGGCGGCGACGGCTACGCGCAGCGATCCGGCGGAACAGGCCGGTGGTGCCGGCCGCCGTGGCGTCGGTCATCATGTTCAGCAGGACGCCGCCGAGGAAGCTGACCACCACCGGCGCCCAGGTGCCGAGGTCACCGACGATCTCGCCGAACCGCACCAGGCCGATGGAGCGCCCTCGCCGGTGCGGCCCGGGGTCGGCGAGGAAGGCGTCCCACACGGCGGGCAGGAACGGCAGCTCCTTCGGCGCGAGCTGGGTGAGCGCCTCTTCGATCAGCCGGTACGCCGGGGTCCGCTCGATGTCGTCGGGGTGCACAGGTGACGTCCCTTCAGGACGGGCCGGAAACCACGCACCTTTATTGGACGCCCGCCGGAGTGGGGGCGGCATCGGCCCGTCGGCTGACGCCAACCGTCCACTCGCACCGGACACGCTGTGCAATCAGGCGGCGCCAACCGCCGCACGTGCCGGTCGTCCAGGAGCCGGCTGGCGCAGTCCGGTCTCTCACCCGGCGGCGGATCGCCGGATGAGGCGGTAGCGGGGCGGGGGCGGGTCCGGACGCCCGCGATGCTCGCGTTGGTGTTCACGCACCTGGTTCTCCCAGGTCGCCTGGTCGTAGTCGGGGTCGGGTGGGATCCAGCGGTGTGAGCCGTCGTCGTAGTGCATCGGTTCGTCGCCGGGGCGCAGGATCGACATCGGCGTCACAGCCAGCCGAGGAATCGCCAGTAGAGGTCGCCACCGTGTCCGGCCGGCAGGTCGGTCATGGCCTCGACCATGTTGGTGGCGAGGTAGACCGAGAGCGAGACGCGGGCGTCGGCGTACTCGATCGTGAGTTGTCGCCGGCTGTCCAGGCACGGCCAGGCGTGCCCGCAGCCGGCGCAGACCCAGCTCGGGCGGACCGGGGCATGCAGGCTCATCCGGCATCCTCCGGCCGGTCGACGGCGGCGACGTGCACACCGAGGTCGCGGAGCCGGGTGAGCGCGACCTCGGTGCGCCAGCAGCGGCCGGCGGCGGTGAGCGGGTCGCCGCAGGCGCAGCCGTCGGCGCCCGGGGTATGCCGGTCGACCAGCTCCGTCAGGTGGTCGATCTCAACCTGGCGGGGGACGGGGTCAGTCATCGGCCGACGCGGTGCGGTCGCTGACCAGGTCGCTGCCGGCCGGTTCCGGGCTGGGGTCAGCCCATACCCGGGTACGCAGCAACGGCTGGTCGGTGGCGGACAGCGTGGTGTCGGCGAAGTCGACGACGTCCAGGTGGGCCAGCGAGTCCCGCAGCGCGGCGGCGAACCGGGCGGCGGCTTCGATGTCGGTAAGCCGGGTCGGCAGGTGGATGGTCCAGCGCGGTTCGTCGCTCACCAGTGGCCTCCGTTGCCGGTCTGCCGCTGGTGCTCCGACTGGTAGACGCCGGCGGGCGGGTCGTTGAAGCGGCAGCCGACGTGCCGTTGCCGCCACTGCCGCAGTCCTTCGCGGCACCGGTCGGCCTCGGCCCGGTCGACGGCGGCCTGCCGGGTGATCCGGTCAAGCTCATCGGCGACGTCGCGCAGGTACGCGTACACCGCCGCCGGGTCCAGCCCACGCCACCGCGTGTCGAACTGCACCGCCCTGACCTGCCACGGCTCGACGAGTACGCCCTGCCGAGGCACCACCCGCCCCCGCCTGCTCCGCTGCTCCATGACTTCTCCTCGTGAACTCGACACCAACGCTCAGCCAACACAGCCAGGGGAGGCCACGCTGATCGACAACTCGCATCTATGGATGAGCCGATTAGTAGTTCGAATCGCGAAGCGCAATCGTTCGCCATCCAATGATCATCGCCGCGCTCTACTCCGATGCGGCAGGACCTGTTTGTAGTAAACGGATTGTCGGCGTCCTCCGGTAGCCTGTGAGGACATTGGACGCGTTGAACGCGTTGAACGCCGGTCCGACCCAGGGAGGCTGCGGATGACACGGCGGCAGAGGCAACGCAACGAGCAACTGCGGGAGATGATCAAGGCGTGCCAGTGGTCGTACGATGCCTGTGCCGCAGCAGTTCGAGTCATCGCCCGCGAGCACAACGATGACCTGCGATCCTGCGATCGGTCACACGTCGGCCACTGGGTCGCAGGGGCACGGCCGAGTGGTCGAACCCCTCGCTACCTCGCCGAAGCGGTCAGCCGTCGACTCGGTCATCTGGTCTCACCGACCGACCTTGGCTTCGACGTGGACGGTAGCCTGGAAGCCGACCTAGGCGGACTCGACTGGTGGGTGGACGACTGCGCCACCAACCTCGTGACGATCGGGAGGGCCGACTTGGAGCGACGAGCTTTCGCGCTCAAAGCCTTGTACTCGCTGGCTGCGCTCGCGGTTCCCCTCGAGTCCTGGCAGGAGGTCGCAGACCGAGGGCGACGCGCACAAGGTGGTGGGGTCGCGGTAGGCCGCAGCGAGATTGACGCCGTGCGAGACATGCTGGCGGTGTTCAGCCGAGCTGACGAGCGGTTCGGCGGCGGCCACGCCCGTCTTGCGGTCGTTCAATACCTTTCGTCAGATGTCGCTGACTATCTGCGCGGCAGGTTCTCGTCCGACTCGGAACGCAGGGCAATGTTCAGCCTGGCTGCGGAGATGACCTACCTTGCCGGATGGAAAGCATTTGATTCGTCCCTGCACGGCCTAGCTCAGCGGTACTACGTCCAATCACTGCGGCTCGCAAATGAAGCCGACGACCGCGCACTTGCAGCGTTTACTCTGCGTGCGATGGCTCATCAGGCTGTTGACCTCGGTCACGGGCAACAGGCGCTCAACCTCGCGGAATCCGCTCTCGGCTGGTCGAAGGGAAGCTCCACCCCGGCCGCCACTGCTCTGTTCGCGATCCTAGTGGCGCGGGGTCACGCGGCAACAGGTGACCGTACACGCACCTCCACGGCGATCTCTGCTGCAGAGAAGCGCCTTGCGGAATCTGCACCGGACGAGGAGCCGCCGTGGATTCAGACCAGCGGTTTCACGGAAACCTCGCTTGCTAGCCAAGCTGGACAGGCCCTGCGAGATCTGGGAGACATGTCGGGCGCCGAGACGCAGCTCCGCCGGTCGATTGCGACTCGAAACTCAGATGTCTACCGCCGTATTCACACGCTGACGTTAGCCAACCTGGGCGACGTGCAGTGCGCGCAGGGCCGTCTCGGCGAGGCAGCCGCGAACTGGAACATGGCCATGGACGCGATGACTGGTGTCAAGTCGGGCCGTGCGCGTGCCGCCGTGAAAAACATGCGAGCGCGTCTGGGTGGCGTTGGCCAGCGACTACCCTCATTCGCTAAACAACTTGATCAGCGCGGTGCCGCTCTTCTCCGTGATGGAAGTACATCTTCGGGAACCTGACCAGATGCGCGATCTCCTGGATCAAGCAACACCGGCCCAGTGCGGTCACCCAACGATTCCACGGCAACGACGGTCAACCGCATCTGACAATGCGTAGTAGCACGGTCCTCCCGAAACCGGGAAGCTCATGCGCGGTCGAAGGTCAGATCAACCGGATGATTATAATGAATCGGATGTATCGATGCCCCGTGGCGGATCGCCGATGAGTGTCGGCAGGGCGTCACGCCAAGTGGCGTTCTTGTCGCGGCAGAGACGGTTGAAGCTCGTGAACCGAGGGCTTTCTGGCGGGGAGAGTTCTAGCGACCAGGTGCCGAAGACGCAACTGTATCGCGCGCGCCAGCCGTCGCCGCGTTCGAATAGGCGGCTGCCGCTGATCCCGCCGCTTCGCGAGTATCCACAGGTGCGGAATCCGTGCTCGTGCAGCCAGGCGGTGGCGGTGGCAACGTCCGCTGGTTCAGCCAGAGGGCCTTCGGAGTCTTGATCAGAGGCAGCGGCGGCTTCGATCGCCGCCGCAGTGTCGGCGTCGATGAGGGTAAAACTTCCGTCGTCGTCTGGGCGGCCCACCGCGACATCGCACGTCGTGCCGTCCGAGAACCGGAGTGTGAATATCGGGCCCCAGTCGTGCGTGTCCCTGAGATCTTCGAGCGTGTCCAGATCGCGCAGTCGAGCGTGGCTGGCGTCGATGCTGACGTGCACTGGCCACGGCCCGATGCTGAGCGCATGGTTGAGCTGCCATTCCAGGTCGGCGTCCATGCCACCATCATGCGCCGCTGCCGCAAAGGGTGGGGCGTCAGGGCGCGGGGTGCAGGCAGACCTCCGCGAGGCGTTGCAGGAGACGCTCAGGCGTCTCGCGCAACTTCGCGTACCAGATCACCAACTCGACGTCGTTCCCTCACCCCAGTAGCGGTGTCGTCCATCGACCGCATCTGGCGTACCCATGAGGTCGAACGATGGATCAAGCAGCACCGACCGGACCTCCACGGCCCGGTGCGTCAGCGCTGCTTGGCGAGGTCCCGGGCGATCAGTTCGGCGATCTGGATGGTGTTCAGCGCGGAGCCCTTACGCAGGTTGTCCCCGGTGACGAAGAAGTCGATCGCGCGCGGGTCGTCGGTGGACCGGCGGATCCGGCCCACCCAGGACGGCTCGGTGCCGACCGCGTCGATGGGCATCGGGAACTCGGCGTTGCCCGGATCGTCGACCACGATCACGCTGGGGGCGTTGCGCAGCACCTCGCGGGCGCCGTCCGCGGTCACCTCGCTGCCGAAGACGGCGTGTACGGCGACCGAGTGGCCGGTCACCACCGGCACCCGTACGCAGGTCGAGGAGACCTTCAGGTCCGGCAGCCCGAGGATCTTGCGCGACTCGTTGCGCAGCTTCAGCTCCTCGGTGGACCAGCCGTCGTCGGCCAGTTCGCCGGTGAACGGGACCACGTTGAGCACCAGCGGTGCCGGGAACGGGCCCAGTTCGTCGCCGACGGCCTGGCGTACGTCGCCGGGGCGGGAGCCGAGGGTGCGGTCGCTGGCGGCCCTGGCCAATTGGCTGTGCAGCAGTTCGACGCCGTACCGGCCGGCGCCGGAGACGGACTGGTAGCTGGCGAGCACCAGCTCGCGCAGGCCGTACTCGTGGTGCAGCGGGGCGATCGCGACGATCATCGCCAGGACGGTGCAGTTGGCGTTGGAGACGATCCCGCGTGGGCGGCGGCGGACCTGCCCGGCGTTGATCTCCGGCACGACCAGCGGTACGCCGGGGTCCATCCGGAACGCGCCGGAGTTGTCCACGACGGTCACGCCACGGGCGGTGGCGACCGGTGCCCACTGCCGGGACACCTCGTCGGGTACGTCGAACATGGCGACGTCGACGCCGTCGAAGGCTTCCGGGCTGACCGCGACGACCGGCAGCTCCTCGCCCCGGCAGCGCATCCGTTGGCCGGCGGAGCGCGGCGAGGCGAGCAGCCGGATGTCGCCCCACACGTTGGCGCGGGAGGTGAGCAGCTCACACATGACGGTGCCGACCGCGCCGGTCGCGCCGAGCACCGCCAGCGTCGGCAGCGGGTGTGCCTTGGTGTCAGGCACCGGGGTTCACCGCCCGGTGCCCGCGTAGACCACCGCCTCTTCCGTACCGCCGAGGTCGAAGGCCGCGTGCACCGCGCGTACCGCGGCGTCCAGGTCGGTGTCCCGGCAGACGACCGAGACCCGGATCTCCGAGGTGGAGATCATTTCGATGTTGACGCCGGCCTCGGCGAGGGCGGCGAAGAAGTTTGCGGCCACGCCCGGGTGTGAGCGCATGCCGGCGCCGATCAGCGACACCTTGCCGACGTGGTCGTCGTAGAGCAGGCCCTTGAAGGCGATCTGTTCCTGCACCTTGCCGAGGGCGGCCATCGCGGTCGGGCCGTCGGCCTTGGGCAGGGTGAAGGAGATGTCGGTGCGGCCGGTGCCCTCGGTCGACACGTTCTGCACGATCATGTCGATGTTGGTCTCGGCGTTGGCGACCGTCTCGAAGATCCGGGCGGCGGCACCCGGCTCGTCGGGCACCCCGACGATGGTGATCTTCGCCTCGCTCCGGTCGTGGGCGACTCCGGTGATGAGTGCTTGCTCCACGGAAAGATCCTCCATCGATCCGGTCACCATCGTGCCGGTGTTGGTCGAGTACGACGAGCGGACGTGGATCGGCAGCCCGGACCGGCGGGCGTACTCGACGCTGCGCAGGTGCAGCACCTTCGCGCCGCAGGCGGCCAGCTCCAGCATCTCCTCGTAGGTGATCTGCTTGATGTGCCGGGCGTTGGGCACGATGCGCGGGTCGGCGGTGAAGACCCCGTCGACGTCGGTGTAGATCTCGCAGACGTCGGCGCGCAGCGCGGCGGCGAGCGCGACCGCAGTGGTGTCGGAGCCGCCCCGGCCCAGGGTGGTGATGTCCTTGGTGTCCTGGGACACGCCCTGGAAGCCGGCGACGATGGCGACCGCGCCCTCGTCGAGGGCGCCCTGCAGCCGGCCGGGGGTGACGTCGATGATCCGGGCCTTGCCGTGCGCCGAGGTGGTCAGCACGCCGGCCTGCGAGCCGGTGTACGACCGGGCCTCGTAGCCGAGGTTGTGGATGGCCATCGCGAGCAGCGCCATGGAGATCCGCTCGCCGGAGGTCAGCAGCATGTCCAGCTCACGGCCGGGCGGCAGCGGGCTGATCTGCCCGGCGAGGTCGAGCAGTTCGTCGGTGGTGTCGCCCATCGCGGAGACGACCACGACGACGTCGTCGCCGGCTTTGCGGGCGGCGACGATCCGTTCGGCGACGCGCTTGATGCGTTCGGCGTCGGCGACCGAGGATCCGCCGTACTTCTGCACCACCAGTGCCACGGCGGTCCACTCCTTCCAGCTGCTGCCAACCTGCCGGCATCAGGGTACCGGCGTCGGCGGACCGTACCGTGAGCCGTTCCCACGATCCGGCCGGGCGCGGTCACTGCCCGTATCGGCTGCGGCGACGCCGTGGGATGCCGTCCGGTGCGGGCCGGACCGGCCGCCGGCCGCAAGGCCGGAGGTGGACGCGGTGCCTGCGGCGCAAATCGGCGTGTTGGCGGACCGCCCTGCCGCAAAACCCGGAGCGGTACGCAGAATGGGCGGATGCGTTCCCGGGGTGTCGATGCGTCACGAAACTCACCTGCCGTCCTGGCTTCCGTGGCGTTCGTCACGTTGTCCCTGCTGGGCTGTGATTCGGCCGGCCCGACAGCCGGGCCGAGCCCGTCGCCGGAGGAGACCGGTGCCTCGGCGGACCCGCCGGGCACCTCCCCCGACAACCCCCGGCTGCAGCTGGCGGCGGCCGCTGCCGCCGCCAGCGACCTGCGGATGACCGGCTTCTACACCCTCACCACGCCGGGCCGGGCCGACCGCACGCTGGCGGTGACCCTGGCGACCGACGGCAGTTGGCGGGTGGACGTCCCAGGCGGCGCGAACGGCGGCGCGGTGGACATCGCGATGGCGCAGAACGCCGACGGGCTGTTCCAGTGCGCGCTGCCGTCGCCGGCGCAGCCGGTGGCACCGTCCTGCGTCCGGCTGGGGGATCCGGACGCGGCGGTGGATCCGGGCGTGGATCCCCGGTTGCAGCACCTGTTCACCGACTGGCGGCGGGTCCTCGCCGACCAGCGGGCACCACTGGCGGTGTCGGTTGCCGACCCGCTGCCCAACACCGACGGCACCTGTTTCTCGGTCGAGTCGACGACCGCGTCGCTGCGCCCGCCGCTGGACGTCGGCATCTACTGCTACCGGCCCGACGGCACGCTCACCGGTGCCCGGCTGGAGCTGGGCACGGTCGTGCTGGCCGGGCAGCCGGGGGCGGCACCGCCGTCGGTCACCCTGCCGGGTCCGGTGACGGAGCGGCCGGCGCTGCGTACCGGCAGCCCACCGGCACCGCCGACGACCGCGACGTCCGGTTGACCGATTCGAACCGTACGGCTTTGCCGTCGGCCCGCCGACCACGTAGGGTAACTCCTGTCATGTGGCAGGCGCTCCTCCTTCGCTGCCGCGACGAGGCTTCCTAGGCCGGCACCTCGTCGCGGAGTTGCTTCGCGCCGCCTTGACCTTCCCCGCGCCCCGTACGGCGTACGCGCCTCGCCCGACACGAGCGCCCCGAACGGCACCAGCGGGATCCTTTCGACTCAGCGGAGTTCCCATCATGTCCACGACTGCCGGCACCAGCCCGACCACCACCGACGACAGCACCGACCCGACCACCACCGACGACAGCACCGACCCGATCGCCCGGCAGCAGCCGAGCCGGATGGCGTACCAGCGGTACCAGCCGTACCACCAGCAGTTCGCCGTCGACGTACCGGACCGGCAGTGGCCGGCCCGCCGCATCGAGCAGACGCCCCGCTGGTGCGCGGTCGACCTGCGCGACGGCAACCAGGCGCTGATCGACCCGATGTCGCCGGACCGCAAACGCCGGATGTTCCAGCTGCTGGTCCGGATGGGCTACAAGGAGATCGAGGTCGGCTTCCCGTCGGCCAGCCAGACCGACTACGACTTCGTCCGGCAGCTGATCGAGCAGGACCTGATCCCCGACGACGTCACCATCCAGGTGCTGACCCAGTGCCGGGAGCATCTGATCGACCGGACCTTCGAGTCGCTGCGTGGCGCGAAGCGGGCGATCGTGCACTTCTACAACTCGACGTCGGTGCTGCAGCGGCGGGTCGTCTTCGGCCTGGACAAGGCCGGGATCACCGACATCGCCACCACCGGGGCCCGGCTGTGCCAGAAGTACGCCGAGATCCACACCCCGGACACCGACATCTTCTACGAGTACTCGCCCGAGTCGTACACCGGCACCGAGCTGGACTACGCGCTCGAGGTGTGCAGCGCGGTGATCGACGTGATCGCGCCCACCCCGGACCGGCCGCTGATCATCAACCTGCCGGCGACCGTCGAGATGGCCACCCCCAACGTGTACGCCGACTCGATCGAGTGGATGCACCGGCGGCTGCCCCGGCGGGACAGCCTGGTCCTGTCGCTGCACCCGCACAACGACCGGGGCACCGCGGTGGCCGCCGCCGAGCTGGGTCTGCTGGCCGGGGCCGACCGGGTCGAGGGCTGCCTGTTCGGCAACGGCGAACGGACCGGCAACGTCGACCTGGTCACCCTGGGGCTGAACCTGTTCAGCCAGGGCGTCGACCCGCAGATCGACTTCTCGCAGATCGACGAGATCAAGCGGACCGTCGAGTACTGCAACCAGCTGCCGGTGCACGAGCGCCACCCGTACGCCGGTGACCTGGTCTACACCGCCTTCTCCGGTTCCCACCAGGACGCCATCAAGAAGGGCCTGGACGCGCTGGCCGCCGACGCGACCGCCGCCGGGGTCGAGGTCGACGCGCACGACTGGGGGGTGCCGTACCTGCCGATCGACCCGCGTGACGTGGGGCGCACCTACGAGGCGGTGATCCGGGTCAACTCGCAGTCCGGCAAGGGCGGGGTGGCGTACGTGATGCGCCAGGAGCACAACCTGGACCTGCCCCGGCGGCTGCAGATCGAGTTCTCCGGTGTGGTGCAGGCGTTCACCGACGACGCGGGCGGCGAGATCGAGCCGCAGCGGATGTGGGACGTCTTCGCCACCGAGTACCTGGCCGGGCAGCAGCCCGACCCGGCGGTGGTGCTGGAGTCGTACGCGACGAGCACGGTCGACGGCAAGGTGGAGGCGACCTCGGTCGTCGTGGTCGACGGGGTCCGGCACACGCTGAACTCGGTCGGCAACGGTCCGATCGACGCGTACGTCAACGCGCTGCAGTCGGTGCGGGTGGGCGTGCGGGTGCTGGACTACCACGAGCACGCGCTCTCGGCCGGGGGCGACGCCCAGGCGGCGGCGTACGTGGAGTGCGAGGTCGGTGACCGTACGGTATGGGGGGTCGGCCTGGACTCGAACATCGTCATCGCTTCGGTGCGGGCCGTGACCAGCGCGGTGAACCGGGGCCGCCGGGCCGGCTGACAGCCAGCAGGCGGGCCGGCTGACGACTCGCAAGATCCACTTTGGTCCTGGCGAAACGCCGGAACTGCGGGTGCCTGGCGCTGACCGCCCGGCACCCGCAAGCTGGACGGGTGCGAACCCCTCAGCAACGACACCTGCCGACCGACCGTTTTTCGCTGCGCCGGGCGGTGGCCGCGGTGGCCGCCGCCCTGGCGCTGGCCGCGACCGCCGGCTGTGAGTCCGTCGACATCTCCCTCGGCAGCCCGTCGGCCGCGCCACCGGTGGACGGACCGGCCGCCGGCTCGGCGGACGAGGCCACCGCCCTGCTCGACCAGTTGACGGTGGCGGCCGCCGGCAGCATGCAGGGCTACAGCCGGGACCGGTTCCCGCACTGGAGTTCCGCCGGCAGCAACTGCGACGTGCGCGACACCGTACTGGAACGCGACGGCACCGCCATCGAGCTGGACGGCTGCAACGTGGTCGGCGGCGAATGGCTCAGCGCCTTCGACGGCGAGTCCTTCACCAACCCCCGCGACCTCGACATCGACCACATCGTGCCGCTGGCCAACGCGTGGCGCTCCGGTGCCGACACGTGGAACGACGACCAGCGCCGTGAGTTCGCCAACGACCTGGAACGCCCGCAGCTGATCGCGGTTTCCGCGTCGACCAACCGGGCAAAGGGAGACCAGGACCCCTCCCAGTGGCAGCCACCGAACCGGGACTACTGGTGCCAGTACGCCCAGGACTGGATCACGGTGAAGCACTACTGGGAGCTGTCGGTGACCCAGCCGGAGAAGGCGACGTTGGCCGACATGTTGGCGACCTGCCCGTGACCGCGTCGCACGGCGCAGGCTGAGGACAGGAGCAGACTGTGGGTGACCCGCCGGAGAACAGCCGTACCCAGGACATCGTCGCCGGCCCGGGCGGCGTGATGACCGACGAGGTCGGTGTGGTGACCGGCGACCTGACGTTGCGGACCGAGCTCGCCGCCGGCGAGGTCACCCTCCGCGTGCAGTACAAGGACGCCGACGAGTGGTACGTGGTGACCGGCGGCCGGGCCAGCCTGGCCGACCCGGCCGACCTGGCCGCCGTACACGCGATCGCGGTCGGCCTGCTGCACCGCCCGGACGGCTGACGACGGCGTCCGCGCCCGGCGGGCCCGGGACGTCCACGCCCGGCGGGCCCGGACCAGGAGCTCAGACGTACGACTCCGGTTCGCTCGGGGCCGAGACGGTGTGCGGCGGCGCCGCACCGTCGGCCGGGTGCACCAGCTGCGCGGTCACCTGGTGCGGGCGCAGGGTGCCGGCGGCGATCTGCTCCGCCCAGTGGCAGGCCACCCGGGAGGCGCCGATCTCCCGCAGCACCGGACGCTCGTCGACGCAGCGGGTCGGCTGCGCCCACGGGCACCGGGTGTGGAACCGGCAGCCGGCCGGCGGGTTCGCCGGCGACGGCAGGTCACCGGCGAGCAGGATCCGCTCCCGGCGGTCCTCCACCTCCGGGTCCGGCACCGGCACCGCCGACAGCAACGCCCGGGTGTACGGGTGCAGCGGTTCCTGGTAGAGCCGGTCGCCGGGAGCCTCCTCGACCAACGCCCCCAGGTACATCACCCCGATCGTGTCGGAGATGTGCCGGACCACCGCCAGGTCGTGGGCGATCACCAGGTAGGTCAGGCCCCGGTCGATCTGCAGCTCGTCGAGCAGGTTGATCACCTGGGCCTGGATCGACACGTCAAGGGCGGAGACCGGTTCGTCGGCGACGATCAGCTCCGGCCCGAGCACCAGTGCCCGGGCGATGCCGATCCGTTGGCGCTGCCCGCCGGAGAACTCGTGCGGGTAGCGCGACAGCGCCCAGCGGGGCAGCCCGACCGCGTCGAGGGCCTCGACGACGATCCGCCGCCGGTCGTCGCGGTCGGCGCCCATGCCGTGCGCCTGCAGCCCTTCGACCAGGATCGACTCGACGTTCTGCCGGGGGTCCAGGCTGGACATCGGATCCTGGAAGATCATCTGGAAGCGGCGGCGCATGGTGCGGAGCTTGGCCGCCGGCAACCGGTTCAGCGTCACCCCGTCGAAGACCACCTCACCGGCGGTCGGCGGGGTCAGCTGCAGGATCGCCCGGCCCAGCGTCGACTTGCCGCAACCGGACTCGCCGACCAG
Source organism: Solwaraspora sp. WMMA2101 (assembly GCF_049179175.1). Lineage (NCBI taxonomy): Bacteria > Bacillati > Actinomycetota > Actinomycetes > Micromonosporales > Micromonosporaceae > Solwaraspora > Solwaraspora sp. WMMA2101. Next base: position 2,884,807 of record NZ_JBMHMA010000006.1, read on the forward strand.
CCCGTACGTCTGGCCACGGGCGATCCGCAGATCGACCCCGTCGACCGCCTTGACGTGCCCGACCACCCGGTCGAACAGCACGCCCCGGCTGATCGGGAAATGCACCTTGAGGTCGCGGACCTCGACCAGGGTCTCACTCACCGGTGGCCTCCGCCGGGTCGGTCGCGGGTGGATTGACGCAGCGGAACGCGTGCCCGCCGGTGTCGCGGCGCAGCGCGGGCGGGGCACCGAGGCAGTCGTCGACGCGGCGGTCGCAGCGCGGCGCGAAGGCGCAGCCGTCCGGCCAGGGCAGCAGGTCACGTACCGAACCGGGAATCGGTTGCAGTCGCCGTCCGTGGCCGGCGTCCAGCCGGGGGATGGAGCCGAGCAGACCGACCGTGTACGGATGCCGGGGCGCGGCGAACAGCGGCCGCCGGCGGGCCGTCTCGACCACCCGGCCGCCGTAGAGCACGTTGACCGTGTCGCACATGCCGGCGACCACCCCGAGATCGTGCGTGATCATGACCAGGGCGGTGCCCGACTCGCGTACCAGGTCCTTGAGCAGTTCCAGGATCTGCGCCTGGATGGTGACGTCCAGCGCGGTGGTCGGTTCGTCGGCGATCAGCAGCCGGGGCTGGCAGGCGACCGCCATCGCGATCAGCGCCCGTTGGCGCATCCCGCCGGAGAGCTGATGCGGGTACTCCTTGAGTCGGCGGGTCGGGTCCGGGATGCCGACCCGGTCCAGCAGGTGCGCGGCTTCCTTGCGGGCCGCGTCGCCGCGCATTCCCCGGTGGCGGACCAGCACCTCGGTGACCTGCACCCCGATCGGCACCACCGGGTTCAGCGAGGAGAGCGGGTCCTGGAAGATCATCGCCACGTCGCGGCCCCGGACGTCGCGCATCGCCCGGGGCGCCAGTCGCAGCAGGTCGGTGCCGTCGAACGTGGCCCGACCGCTCACCCGCACCCCCTTGCCGGCGGGCAGCAGGCCCATGATGGCCAGTGAGGTGACGCTCTTGCCGCAGCCGGACTCGCCGACCAGGCCGGTCACCTCACCGGCGTCGACCGAGAAGGAGACCCCGTCGACCGCGTGCACGGTCCGCTGGCCCCGGCGGGCGAAGGTGACCGCCAGTTCATCCACGTCGAGCAGCGCCATGGTTCACTTCCGCAGTTTCGGGTCGAGGGCTTCCCGCATCGCCTCACCCAGCAGGGTGAAGCCCAACGCGGTGACGATGATGCCCAGCGCGGGCAGGATCGCCAGCCGGGGTGCCGCGTCCAGGTAGCGCTGTGCGTCGGCCAGCATCACCCCCCACTCGGGAATCGACGCGTCCGGGTTGCCCAGGCCGAGGAAGGACAGGGCCGCCACCTCGATGATCGCCGTGGCCAGGGTGAGGGTGGACTGCACGATCACCGGGGCGAGCGAGTTCGGCAGGATGTGGGTCACCGCGATCTTCGACCGCCGTACGCCCAACGAGGTCGCCGCCACCACGTAGTCGCTGTTGGCCTGGGCGAGCATCGAGCCGCGCAGCAGCCGGGCGAAGACCGGCACCGAGACCACCCCGACGGCGATCATCACCGTGGTCAGGCTGGCCCCGAGCAGCGCGGCGATGCTGATCGCCAGCAGCAGGCTCGGCATGGCCAGCAGCATGTCCACGATCCGCATCAGGACGGTGTCGATCCAGCGCCCCCAGCGGCCGCCGAGTCCGGCGGCCGCACCGGCCAGGCCGCCGATCAGCGCGCCGACGGTCAGCCCGATCAGCGTGGCGACGACCCCGACCAGCAGGGTCTGCCGGGCCCCGACGATCATCCGGCTGAACTCGTCGCGGCCGAGGTGGTCCACGCCGAACCAGTTCTCCGCGCGCGGGCCCGGGTAGTAGGCCTGCGACTCGCGGATCTCGTCCTTCCACAGCTGCGCCACCGGGTCGTACGGCACCAGGAACGGTCCGACCAGGGCGACCAGCAGGAACACGCCGAGGATCGCCGCGCCGACGATCGCCGCCGGGTTGCGCCGCAGCCGGCGCAGCGCCTCCTGCCAGAGACTCACCCCGCGTTCGTCGTCGTGCGCCGCCGACAACTCGGCCAGCCGGTCGAGCTTGGCCTTCTTGCGTCCCGGGTTCAGCAGGTCGCTCATCGGGCCGTCCTCCGTCCACGCCTGCGTGCCTGACCCGCCGCCGACCCCGTCGCGCTCACCGGACCCGTACCCTCGGGTCGATGAAGGTGTACGAGATGTCCACCAGCAGGTTCACCAGCACGTACACCAGCGCGATGATCATGATGAAACCCTGCAGCACCGGGTAGTCACGCTGGCCGATGGCGTCGGCGACGAACGCGCCGATGCCGCCGAAGGCGAAGACCGTCTCGGTCAGTACGGCACCGGAGAGCAGCCCGCCGGTCAGCAGGCCGATGCTGGTGGCCACCGGCAGCATCGCGTTGCGCAGCACGTGCCGGCGCCGGACCACCCGTTCGGTGAGGCCCTTGGCCTGCGCGGTCCGGACGAAGTCCTCGCCGAGCACCTCCAGCACGCTGGCCCGGGTGATCCGCACGATGATCGCCAACGGGATGCTGGCCAACGCCAACCCGGGCAGGACCAGGTGCCACAGGGCGTCGAGCGAGGCGTCCCATTCCCGGGTGAGCAGTCCGTCGAGGACGAAGAAGTTCGTCACCCGGGTGGCGTCGATGCGCGGATCCTGGCGTCCGCTGGACGGGAACCAGCCGAGGTTCTCGGCGAAGATCGCCTTCAGCACGTACGCGAGGAAGAAGACCGGGATGCAGATCCCGATCAGCGACGCGACGACCGAGCCGTGGTCGAGCAGCGTGCCGCGCCGGCGGGCGGCGAGGTAACCGAGCGGGATTCCGACTCCCACCGCGATCACCATGGCCGCGATGGTCAGCTCCACCGTGCCCGGGAACCGCTGCAGGAACTCGGTGGTGACCTCCCGTTTGGTGGAGATCGACGTACCGAGGTCGAACTGCAGCAGCCGCTTCATGAACCGGCCGTACTGGATCAGGATCGGCTCGTCGAGCCCGAGGTTGCGGCGGATCGCGGCGCGCATCTCCGGGGTGCCGCGCTCACCGAGGATCGCGGACTCCGGGCCGCCGGGCAGCCGGTGCAGCCAGATGAACAGCAGCAGCGACAGGCCGAACAGGGTGGGGACGAGTTGGAGCAGACGTCTGACGATGAAGCGGAACACGGTGCCTCGGCAGGGGGTGTGGAGGGTCGCGTGGGCGGGCACCGCCGTACCCCGGCTGGTGGCCGGGGTACGGCGGACGCCCGCCCGCGTTCCGTTCGCTAGTGCACTCGGTGGGTCAGGACTTGAACTCGGCGGTGGCGAACCGCTCGTCGGTGAGCGGGCTGGCCTGCACCCCGATCACGTCCTCGGCGAACACGATCGCCGGCGGCGAGTGCGAGATCGGCACACCCGGCAGGAACTCCATGATGTCGGCGTTGAGGCCCTTGTACAGCTCGTAGCGGGCCTCGATGTCGGCGGTGCCGTCGGCGGCGGCGAACTTCGCGAACAGGTCCGCGTTGTCGTAGCCCCACTCGTCCTTCGGCCGGTCGAAGAAGGTGCCGATGAAGTTGTAGGCGTCGCCGTAGTCACCGGTCCAGCCGAGCAGGTGCAGGTCGTGTGCGTTGCCCGAGGTGGTGGCGTTGAGGTAGTCCGGCGACCACTTCAGCGGGATCGCCTCGACGGTGATGCCGGCCGCGCGAAGGTCGGCGGCGAGCAACTCGAAGATGTCCTTCGGGTTGGGCATGTACGGCCGGGTGACCTCGGTCGGGTAGTGGAACCGCAGGGTCAGGTTCGGGTGACCGGCCTCGGCCAGCAGCGACTTGGCCTTCTCGACGTCGTAGTCGTAGGTGGTGACGTCGGGGTTGTGGCCGTCCACGGTCGGCGGGATGAACTGGGTGGCGACCTCGGCGCCCGGCGGCAGCTTCGAGTCGACCAGCGCCTGGCGGTTGAGCGCGTGCGCGATCGCCTGCCGGACCCGGATGTCGGCCAGCGCCGGGTTGCCGGCCTGGTTCATCGCCAGGTAGAGGATGTTGAACGCCGGCCGGGTCAGAACGTTGAACCCGTCGTCCTTGAGCGGCTGCACGTCGGCCGGGCCGACCAGGTCGTAGCCCTGGATGCCGCCGGTGCGCAGCTCCTGCTTGCGGGCGTTCTCGTCGGAGATGGTCCGGAAGATCAGCGTCTTGATCTTGGCCTTGTCGCCGGCGTAGTCCTCGTTGCGCTCCAGGGTGAGCGTCTTGTTGGCGATGTCCCAGCCCGCGAACTTGTACGGACCGGTGCCGGTCGGGTGCTCCAGGGCGTACGCCGGGTAGGTGATGTCGTCGGCGCTGCCGGTGACGTCGCTGGCGCCGTACTCCTCCAGCGCCGCCGGCGAGTGGATCGAGAACGACGGCAGCATCAGCGCCGCCGGGATCTTGCTCGACACCCGGGTGAAGGCCAGCTCCACGGTCGTGTCGTCGACCGCGTTGCAGGACTTGAAGAGGCTCTCCGGCAGGTCTTCGCTCTCGTTGGCGGCGAAGCCACCCATCACGTCCTGCCAGTAGGCGGTGACGTCCGGGCTCTGCATCAGGCCCTTGGCGTTGTACCAGCGGTCGAAGTTGACGCAGACAGCCTCGGCGTTGAAGTCGGTGCCGTCGTGGAACTTCACGCCGGACCGCAGCTTGAACGTCCACACCGTACCGGTGTCGTCCGGGGTCCAGGTCTCGGCCAGGCCGGGCGAGATGGCCGTACCGCCCTCCTCGGGGCGGACCAGGGTCTCGAATATCTGCCGGGCCACCCGCAGCGACTCGCCGTCACTGGCGAAGCTGGGGTCGAGGACCTTCGGGTCGCCGGCTACGCCGAAGACCAGGGTGGCATCGCTGGATTCGCCGGAGTCGTCGCGCTCGCTCTCGGCACAGCCGGCAAGGGCCAGCGCCGCGACCGCGACGGCCGCGATGGCGGCCTTCGGCCTGGGTGCACGCATGGGTGCTTCACCTCGTCCTTTGGGTACGGACAACGTAGTGACGGGGGTCACCGATGGCGAGACCTTAGCCGGCGTTCGACGCGGCCGGAAACCGGCCGGAACGCGGTTGGTACCGGATCGTGTCTTAACTGTCCCGACAGCGGCGGTCAGACCCTCCACGGGAGATGATAGGCCAGATTTGTCGGAAATTGGGCTATACCAACTTGTTACATGTTTCGCATGTTTCGGCGGCGAGCTGTCAGACCGACCGACGGCCCTCGAAGGCCCGGCCCAGGGTGATCTCGTCGGCGTACTCCAGATCGCCACCGACCGGCAGCCCGCTGGCCAGCCTGGACACCGCGATCCCCATCGGCTTGACCAGCAACGCCAGATACGTGGCCGTGGCCTCACCTTCGGTGTTGGGGTCGGTGGCCAGGATCAGCTCCTTGACCTCGCCCGAGCCCAGCCGCAACATCAGCTCGCGGATCCGCAGGTTGTCCGGGCCGACGCCCTCCAACGGATTGATCGCCCCGCCGAGCACGTGGTAGCGGCCCCGGAACTCGCCGGTCCGCTCGATCGCCACCACGTCCTTGGGTTCCTCGACCACACAGAGCACGTCGTCGCCGCGCCGGGTGTCCCGACAGATCCGGCACTGCTCGGTCTCCGCCACGTTGAAGCAGACCGTGCAGAACCGCACCAGCTCCTTGACCCGCCGCAGCGCGGTGGCCAGCCGGGTGATGTCCGCCGCATCGGCCGACAGGATGTGGAACGCGATCCGCTGGGCGCTCTTGGGGCCCACCCCCGGCAGCCGCCCCAACTCGTCGATCAGATCCTGAATGGCGCCTTCGTACATGCCGGCGACGGCTCAGAAACCCGGCAGGCCGAGACCGCCGAGGCCACCCGTGACCGGGCCCATCTTCTCCTCGGTCAGCTTGCGCACCTCGTCGTTGGCGCTGCGGACCGCCGCGAGCACCAGATCCTCCAACGTCTCCACGTCGTCCGGATCCACCGCCCTCGGGTCGATCTTGACCGAGCGCATCTCGCCGATGCCGGACAGGGTCACCGTGACCAGGCCGCCGCCCGCCGTACCGGTCACCTCCGCCTCGGCCAGCTCAGCCTGGGCGGTCGCCATCTGCTGCTGCATCTTCTGCGCCTGCTTCATCATCTGCTGCAGGTTGGGCTGTCCACCGGGGCGCACGGCACCGCTCCTTCGTCATGGCTGGCTTGGGCCGCCGCCCAGCCTAGCCCGTCGATCCGGCCCGGCGGCGGCTGGCACGACGCGACCGCCTAGCGCGCGTCGATCTCGCCGATCTTCTCGGCGCCCAACGTCTGCCGCAGCAGCTGCATCGCCTGCTCCTCGCTGCTCTGCCGGGCGGTCTTCTCGTCGACGATCTCGTCGAGCGGCTCGTCACCCGGGTCGAAACCCTCGTAGGCGGCGGTCGGCCGGCCCGACGCCTGACCCGACGTCTGCCCCGAGGCGGGTGCCGTCCGCTGCCCGGCGGCCGACCCACCGGATCCCCGGCGCAGCGGTCCGTCGTAGTCCGGGTCGTACGGCGGCTCCTCCGCCGGAGACCCGTCGGACCACGCGCCGCCGTCACCGCCGACCGGCCGGCGCGCGCCGTGGCCACCCGGACCGACCCCATTGGTACGCGCGGCGGACCCGTTGCCGGCCGCCCCCGCACCGGCGGGGCCGCTCGCCCCTGCACCGGCCGGCGTTGCGGACCCGTGGCCGGCCGTAGCCGACCCGGTCCCGGCGGAACCACCGGCCGCCGCCTGACCGCCACCGGGTTGCGCCGCCTCCGGCCAGTCCGTGTCGTCGCCACCGGAGGCCGTCGGCCGCTGCGCCGATCCGCCCGCGCCGAACTGACCGCCACCGGCCGCAGCCCGGGCGGCGCTGGCCGCCGCGCTGCGCTGCGGAGTCGGAGCCGGAGCGGGGACGGCGGGCGGGGTCGCCGGGCGCGCCGCAGCGGACCGGGCCGGCCCGGCCGCGCCACCGGCGGTCTCGCAGCGGATCTGCCACCGCACCCCGAGGGTCTCGTAGATCGCTTCGAGCAGCAGGTCGGGCGAGGCGGAGAGCATCGTGGCGTGCACGCTGTGCCGGAACGTCAGCACCAGGGTGTCGCCGGCCACCTCGCGTACCGTCGCCTCCCGGACCACGGCGGCGGCCCGCTTGCTGCGGTTGCCGACCATCGCGAGAATCTGGTCCCAGGCCCGCCGGACCCCGGCGGCGTCGAGCGCCCCCGGCACGGCCGGCGCGGGCACCGGGTCGGGGATCGCCGGATCCGGCATCACCGCCTCCGGTGCGACCGGTCGGCGCGGCGGTTCGGCAGGTGCCGGGGCCGGCTCCGCAGCCGCCGGTGCGGCGGACGCCGGTGGTGCCGGTACTGCGGCGGACGGCGCTGCGGCAGGTGGCGCGACCGACGCCGGTGGTGCGGCCGGGACCGCAGCCTGCGGCACCGCCGTCAGGTCGACACCCCCGGCCGGTACGCCGGCCGCGAGCCGCCGCTCCATCCGTTCGAGGCGCTGCAGCAACGCCCCGGTCGAGTCCTCGGCACCGGGCAGCAGCATCCGGGCGCAGACCAGCTCCAGCAGCAGCCGGGGGGCGGTCGTGCCGCGCATCTCGACCAGCCCGTTGTGCACGATGTCGGCGCACCGCGACAGCGTCGCCGACCCGAGCCGCTCGGCCTGGGCCGTCATCCGCTCGATCTGGTCCGTCGGGCCGTCGATCAGGCCCTTGCTCACCGCGTCGGGCACCTGCTGCAGCACGATCAGATCCCGCAGCCGCTCCAGCAGGTCCGAGGCGAACCGGCGCGGATCGTGCCCGGCCTCGGCGACCCGGTCGACGGTCGCGTACGCGGCGGCCCCGTCACCGGCGGCCAGCGCGTCGCACATCTCGTCCAGCAGGGCGCTGTCGGTGACGCCGAGCAGCGCCACGGCACGCGGGTAGCTGACCCCTTCCGGGCCGGCTCCGGCGATCAACTGGTCGAGCACCGACAGGCTGTCCCGGGCGCTGCCGCCGCCGGCCCGCACCACCAGCGGGAAGACCGCCGGGTCGACCTTGACACCCTCGGCCGAGCAGAGCTGCTCCAGGTACGGCCGCAGCACCCCCGGCGGGATCAGCCGGAACGGGTAGTGGTGGGTCCGCGACTTGATGGTGCCGAGGACCTTCTCCGGCTCGGTGGTGGCGAAGATGAACTTGACGTACTCCGGTGGCTCCTCGACCAGCTTGAGCAGGGCGTTGAAGCCGGCCGACGAGACCATGTGCGCCTCGTCGATGACGTAGATCTTGAACCGGCTGCTGGCCGGCGCGAAGAAGGCCCGTTCGCGCAGCTCGCGGGCGTCGTCGACACCGCCGTGGCTGGCCGCGTCGATCTCGATCACGTCGATCGAGCCACCACCGTCGGCGGCGAGCGCGCGGCACGAGTCACACGTACCGCACGGCTCGGGCGTCGGCCCCTGCTCGCAGTTGAGCGACCGGGCCAGGATCCGGGCGCTGGAGGTCTTGCCGCAGCCGCGCGGCCCGGAGAAGAGGTACGCGTGGTTGAGCCGGCCGGTCCGCAGCGCCTGCGACAACGGCTCGGTGACGTGCTCCTGGCCGATGACCTCGGCGAACGTCCTCGGCCGGTACTTGCGGTAGAGCGCCAGAGCCACCCTCGCCGCCTCCTTTCGACCGTGCCGTGCTGCGCCGGGGGCCATTCTGCGCGGCCGGCCCGGCCGCTGCCACCCCGGCCCCGCCGGTGCCCGACGCCGACGGGCGTCGCCCGTCGTGGGCGCCTGTCAGGCTGTCATGTCAAACTGGCGATTACCAGGCCAACGACGTGCCAGGGTCCTGGGCGTGCCAGGGCGCTGGCGTGCTCATGGCCGCAGTGCCTGGCCCGGAAACGAAAGGGCCCCCCGTGCACCCGCCAGAGCCCGCTTATCCTTGCTGCCTTCCGGCCCTGGGGAGGTTCACGAGATGCACGCCGCACGAGGGGTTGCGACCACTCTACCCCGGGCGGCACCCGGCCGCCGGCGACCCCGGCCCGCCGTGGCCGTAGCGACCGCGGCCTGTATCCTGTCGCACGGAGGATTCGCCTAGAGGCCTAGGGCGCACGCTTGGAAAGCGTGTTGGGTTAACACCCTCACGAGTTCGAATCTCGTATCCTCCGCTCACTGAGCAGCCACAACGCCGCTGGCCGGTCCCCTGAGGGGACCGGCCAGCGGCGTTCGTACGCCTCTTGGTCCGGAAGTTCGGCGTCCGACCCGGCCGCCGGGTCAGATCACAGTCTCGCCGGTACGCGGTAGCCGAGCCGCTGGCCGTAGGTCATCAGCGGACGCAGGGTCGGAGTGAGCACCGTCGGCTCCGACGACCAGCGGTGACCCCGGTTGCCTTCCAATCTCCGATGCCGCGCCGCCGACCGCTCCTGGGCCAGCCTCGCCAGCCGCTTCGACGCCACCGACCGCCCGTCCCGCCACTCCCGCCACCGCAACACCAGCTCACGAAGCATCTCGACGATCACTGCTCTCTCCACTTCACGGTCGTTGTTCGCGCCGGGGCAGCCGGTAGAGCCCTCGGCGTTGCACGAATATCTCCCGCCGTTCGGCGGCGTCCCCGAATCTGTCGATCACGTACCCGGTCACCCACGCCCAGCCTTCGTACGTCGGCTTCCGGTCGACCGAGATGACCCGGAACCTCAGTGCCCGGTCACCGGCGAACTGCATGCTGGCCTCACGGCCGACCACCAGGACGTCGCCCGGCTTCGGCTCCGGCGTGCGGAGCAGCCGGCTACCCGCCACACCGATCCGCCATCGGGTACGTCGCACACCCGCAGACCGGACACCACCGCGACTTCACCTTGAACGACCACAGCCCCGCGCAGAAGCCGAGCAACGCCGTCCCGAACAGCGCACCGATACTCCACATCGATGAACTCCTTTCAGATGGACGACTTCGAGCGATCCCGCGTCGTCAGTCGTCGAGCGACACCGGCTCACCACCGTTGGCCTCCCACCGAGTCAGGATCTCGGCGAGAATCCGCCGGGCGCCGACCTCACCGTGCTCGGCCTTCAAGTCCTCGTAGCTCCACCGCAGCGTGAGAACCATGTCGGCCGCCTCATCGGTCACGCACTCACGGGTGACGTCGGCGTCGTCTGTGCTCGGCTCCGATTCAGCCCAGAGATCCTCATCCATCGACGTCATGCCTCCAAGGCCGACCCGGCACCATCTGTACGACGTAGGCTTGCCCTGATGACTGACACTGGGCTCGGCTCCCGTCTGCGGCAGCACCTTGTTGCCTACCGATGAGACTGCCGTGCCTGCGGCGATCCGGGCAGGTACTACGTACGGACACGAAGGACACGGCCCATGTCCGCTGAGGCCCCGCGGCGGTTCAAGCCCAACCTCCTACTGGTCAACCGCCGGAAAGCAGCCGGCTGGGAGTCCCGTAAGCGCGCAGCGCGCGAGCTACACCGGGTAGGTCAACAGCACGGCATTCGCGAGACACCGACGGTCGAGGCCATCGAGAAGGCGATGTACCGGCACGAGACCGGGCGCGTTTCGGTCACCGACCCTATCTACCGCCAGCTCTACTGCCTGGCGTACGACGCAAAGCCCCATGACCTGTTCGGCGAACTGGCCGGCAGCGCCGAGGACCGGCCTTACTTCACCGCGCGGTCCCACAAGTTCCTGACAGCGTTCGTCGGCGCGGAAGGCGCCGCCCTGCTACGCGAGGCCACCGGCTGCACGCCAGCCGAGGGTCAGTTGCACACCTGCTACTCGACTCCGGTCGAGCATCCGGAGGGCGACTGCACGCTGTACGTCTGGCCGTGCGGGTCGGCGATCTTTCACCTTGTCGAGCACATCGAGTTGTCCACGATCGCGGCGCTCGCAGCGTGGCGGGAGGTGTCGTACGGCGACAACATCAGATGGGCTGCCGACTACCTCGCGCCCATCGCACCTCCCAAGGACGAGTCCGCGATCTACGTCCTTGGCGCTCATTGGGTTACTGAGCCAGCGTGGCCGGCAGATCTGCTGGATGCCGCGCTACGAATCATGACGACCCCGAAAGTACTGTTGCACCGTGATCGCGCTCTGGACGACGAACACCTCGCTCACGCCGAACTGGTTGAGCAGTCGTTGCTTTCTGAGGCATACGACCATGTAGGCATCGAATCGTTCGGCGTGCCTGGGGTCTCGGTGGGTTACGCCTCATGGTCCGGAGTCGTGTATCACCCGATCTCAACTGAGCGTTCCTTGACTGAAGCCGAGATGGTCGCCTGCGAGCTTGCAGTTCAGGCCATGTGGGCATACAGCGACGCGATCGCCCGGCAGGTGGAGCGGGGAAGAGATCCGAAGGTACCGCAAGAACATGGATGGCGTTACCTTCGGGGAGTACGCTCCCGCCTCACTGTTTCCCGGCTACGGGAGACCGGGCAGCATCAGGCAATGCGTCGAGCAATCCTGCAGACCTGCGACCTCATGCCGGCTCTGAACCAAGCCATTGAAACCCTCCGTGACACGGATCGAGGTTGAGCCAATGACAGCGGGTCGCCCCGTGCTCGTCGTGACCGACATGCAGAACGGCTTCGTGCGTGAGCAGTCAGCACACATCGTTCCCATCGTTACCGACCTGGTGCACCGTTGGCAGGCAACCGGCGGCGACACTCTGTTCACCAGATACCTGAACTATCCGGGCAGCCCTTTTGAGCGCTTCTTCGGCTGGCGGAGACTGCAAGACGAACCCGAAACAAATATTGTGTCCGAGTTGGCGCCGTACGTCGAGCACGGAGTCGTGCTCGACAAACTCATTTACAGCCCGTTCACCGACGAGGGCGACAAGTTGTTCCAACAGCGTGGGTGGACAGAGCCATATTTCTGTGGAATTGCCACCGAAAGCTGCGTCCTGAAGGGTGCAGTGGACGCCTTCGAACGAGGCCTTACCCCGTGGTTGATTGCTGATGCGTGTGCTAGCCATGCAGGCTTCGAGGCACACACTGCGGGACTCCTCGTAGTCCGCCGCTTCATCGGACCTGGACAGGTGATCATGCGGGACAGCATCCCCTCATCACTGGTTACCCTGGCGTAGCGTGCGCAGCATGAGACTGGTGGCTTTGAGCGAGATTCAGGCGCTCATGGGCGGCATCAGCCGTCAGCGCACCCAGACCATCGTCAACCGGCCAGACTTTCCGAAACCACTCGATACGCTCACCGTCGGCCGGATCTGGGCACGCGAAGAAGTCGTCGCGTGGATCAAACAGAACCGGCCGTTCCAAGAAGAAGCGCTTTAGCGATTCCCGACGTACCTGGTCGGCCACGCGCTGACAGCGGACAACGCACCATGATCCACAGCGCTCCAGCTGACCGGGCCCCGGCGTGTCGGGTCGAAGAGACGCCGTGGATCACGGCTCGGGGCCGGCAGAGTTGGTCGCAGGGTCAGCGGGGTGCCGCGTTCGGCGGGTCGGGCAAGGACTCCTCCGCAGTGGCCGAAACACCCGGCTCCGGTTCCACCGGCACCGCCGGGTCCGCCGACGGAGAGATGTCGATCGCCGGCCCGCCGGGGGACGAGGCCGGCGCACGCGGCGAGTCGGGTACGGCCGGGGTCGGCGGGTGGTCCGGTGCCGGAGTGAATGTCGGGGCCGGCGTGGCAGGCACCGGCGGCTCCGGTACGGCGGTCGGCGACGAGTAGCCCGGTTCGATCGGAGGAGCCTCGTGCCGACCGGACGACAACGCGTTCACCGTACCGATGCCCAGGGTGACGACCACGAGTACGGCCAGCCCGCTGCCGGCCGTCGTGGCGATCCGACGGCGGCGGCGTGCCTGCTGTCCGGCGGCGATCAGAGCTTGCGGTGTCAGCCGGTGCGGCGGCGCGGCGGCCGCCCGGACCTCGATGAACGCCGAGGTCAAGTCGGACTCGTTCACAGGCTTCGCCCCCCTATGGCCACGTCGTCGGGCAGAAGTTCACGCATCCGCTGCAACCCACGGGCGCATTGGCTCTTCACCGTGCCAACCGAGCAGCCCAGTGCTTCGGCGGCCTCGACCAGGCTCAGGTCCTCCCAGTACCGCAGCACCAGCGCGGCCCGCTGCCGCTTCGGCACCTTGGCGAGCGCCCACATGATCAGCATCCGTTGCTCCGGAGCGGGCGGCGACTCGGCCAGCGGCTCGGGAGGTGCGCTGGTCAGCCGTTCCAGCTTGCGCCACAGCCTGCGCCGCTCGTTCAGATAGGTACGGGTGACGATCTTCCGTACGTATGCGTTGATGGGCTCGGTCCGGTCGACGCGCTCCCACGCCAGGTACAGACGGACGAACGCCGCCTGCGCCAGGTCCTCCGCCTCGTGCCAGTCGCCGCAGAGCAGGTACGCGGTGAAGCGCACCTGCTCTGCGTGGGTCGCGACGTACTCGCTAAACCCGGCGTCCTCTTCATGCGAACCGTTCGTCAACGGCAGCGCTTCTCCTCAGGAACAGGGGGACCTGCGACGGATCCGGTGCGATGGTCCCCCGACTCGGACCTGACCGGCTACTTCGCGGGAACTGCCGTCGGTGCCGCTGGGACCGGCTCCGCAACCGGCGGTGGTGACGCCTCCACCGCCGGGACTGGAGAGACAGTCGGCGCGATCGGTACGTCCTCGGCCGGCGGCGGCGTGGCCTCAATCGCCACCGGCGGAGCCGACTCAGCCGGGACCGGACTCTCCGCCGGCGGAGCCGGCACCGCCGGGACCGGACTCTCAGCCGGCGGGGCAGACACCGCAGGAGCCGGTACGGCCGTGACAGTCGGCCGTGGCTGCGGCTCGGATGACTCGGAGGACATCGCGGCGATCGCCGGCACCGCGTAGACCAGGGCGGCAGCGACCCCTAGCAACGCGAACACGACAGGCTTCTTCGACAAAACGGCCTCCTTGGCGGTCGGACCGGCGGCTGCCGGCCCCTTTCCACCCCTTCCCACACGGCTGCGCGGCGGGAGGTTGCACGCCGCGCCGGAATCGTCGTCGCGCGGGAACCGCAACCTCGAAGACGTCGACGGCGGCGCGACGGCCGTAGCGTGACGGCGTGCGGGTGTACGACATGGTGGTGCGCGAACGGCAGGCACTGGCCGCGACCCTCGGCCGGCTCACCCCCGACCAGCTCCGTACGCCGAGTCTGTGCGCCGGGTGGACCATGCACGACGTCGCCGCGCACCTGACCACCTACCTGAGGTTCGGGCAGGTCAAGCTCTATCTGGGGATCGTCGCCACGGCCGCCGACATCGACCGGATCAACGTGACGCTCACCCGCTGGGCCGCCCGACGACCGATCGCCGAACTCGTCGGGACGTTGCACCGGCGGGCCGGGGCACGCACCACGATCCCTCGTTCCGGCTTCGACCCGGTACTCACTGACGCCGTACTGCACGACCTGGACATCCGCCGGCCGTTGGGGATCCCCCGGGACGCGCCCGAGGAGTCCCGCTGGGTGGCCTTCCACCATCTGGCGCACCATCCGGCCCTGGGTTACTCGCGTGGGCCGCAACTGCGCGGGCTGGAGCTGGTCGCCACCGACACCGGGTGGCGGATCGGGCAGGGTGCCCCGGTACGCGGCCCGGCGGAGGCGCTGCTGCTGACCATGAGTGGCCGCGACGCCGGCTGGGACGAGCTCGACGGCGACGGCGTACCGGTCCTGCGTGCCCGGGTCCTCGGCGACCGGCCCAAGTTCCACCCGGTGCGCCGGCTGACGATGGCCGGCCAGGTCCTGATCGACCCGCCGCCGGCGGACCGGCGGACCCGGGCGGCGGTCGCGCCGCCGCTCACCCCTGGCTGAACCGCGCCAACGGCTCGACCAGTTCGCGTTCCTCGTACGACAGGTGCGACAGCAGGGTGTCGGTCAGCAGGTCGACGGCGGCCTGCACCTCGCCGATCCGGTCCGGTTCGCTGACCAGGGCGACCAACGCCCGGTCGACCCGCTCCAGCACGTCGTGGATCACGTGGTGCTCCTCGGCGAGCCGGTCGACCACCGGCGCCAGGCCGGGGTCGGCGCGGCGCAGCTGCGGCAGCATGCTGATGTCCTCGATGGTGTGGTGGGTGGTGACCACCCGGCAGTACGACTCGCAGTAGGCGCCGAGCGTCCAGTTGTTCTGCCGCATCGTCATCGTGTTGATGTGGGCGCGGGCGCCGCCGGCGCTGATGCTGCCAGCGGCGACCTGGCCGATCAGGTCCCGCACCGTCCGCAACTCGCTGCGCAGATGATCGTGTACGTCGATCAGGTGCTGGCCGGCCGCCCGCTGGGCGGGGCTGTACCGCAGGGTCGGGTCGGGCGCGGGTGCGGTCGGCCGGGTCGACTCGTCCCAGAGGCGCTCGTCGCTGAGCCGTACCCCGTCGTCCGGGGTCGGGGTGATCCCGGCGGCGGCCGCAGCCGCCGACGCGGCCGGGCTGCTCACGGCCGGGGCCGGCGCTTCCGCCGGAGCCATCGTGGCGGCCGGGGCCGGACTGCTCGCCGCCGGGGCTGCGGCGGCGGACCGGCCGGCGGCGACCAGGTCGCGCACCGCCGGGGCCACCTCGGCGGCGAACCGCCGGATCATGTCCGGGTCGTCGCTGGTCAGGATGTATCCGCTGACGCCGTCCCGCAGGGTCAGCTCGGCCAACTGCTCGGCCCAGTCCGCCGGCGACCCGGTGAGGAAGTCGCTGCCCCGGCCGAAGGATCCGGCGATGTTGTAGAGCCGGCGGACG
Organism: Solwaraspora sp. WMMA2101; assembly: GCF_049179175.1. Taxonomy (NCBI): domain Bacteria; kingdom Bacillati; phylum Actinomycetota; class Actinomycetes; order Micromonosporales; family Micromonosporaceae; genus Solwaraspora; species Solwaraspora sp. WMMA2101. The sequence goes on from NZ_JBMHMA010000006.1 coordinate 2,900,404, forward strand.
GCGGCCGGGTCGCGGCCGGCGTCGTGGGCCGCGTCGTCGATCACCGCGTTCATCGCCGGCAGTTGCTCCAGCGGCGCGTACGGGCTGCTCGGCAGCCAGCCGTCGGCGAGCCGGCCGGTGACGGTCAGCATCCGCTTTTTGTACGCGCCCAGCCAGATGCCGATGTCGTGGGCGGGTGCCGGCCCGGGATGGACACCCCGGACCCGGTGGTGGGTGCCGTCGACCTTCACCGATCCGCCGTCGACCGCCCAGATCCCCCGGATGATCGCGATGGCCTCCTCCAGCGCCTGGACGCTCTGCCCGGGGGTGAGTCGGCCGCCGCCCATCGCGGCGATGGCGTCCCAGAACGCGCCCGCGCCCAGGCCCAGCTCGACCCGGCCGCCGGTCAGCAGGTCCAGGGTGGCCGCGCTGCGGGCCAGTACGGCGGGTTGGCGCAACGGCAGGTTGGCCACGTTCGGCGCGACCCGTACCCGGTTGGTGCGGGCGGCGATCACCGACAGCAGCGTCCAGGTGTCCAGGAACCGGGCCTGGTACGGGTGGTCCTGCACGGTCACCAGGTCGAGGCCGACCTCTTCGGTGAGTTGGGCCAGCGCCACCACCTGGTCGGCCTGTGCGGCGACCGGTGTGACGAACGTACCGAACAGCAGATCGTGCCCGTAGTCGGTCATTTTCTCGCCCCCCTCGATCCGCGACAGGATCGTCCTGCGGAACGGTCGACGCGGCCGGGACCTGCCCGACAGTGGCCAGGATCACCAGTCCGGCTGACCGCCAGTGGGCGTCAGCCGAGGAGCAGCGACACCGCGAGGACCACCATCACCACGGCGATCGACGCGTCCAGCACCCGCCACGCGACCGGGCGGGCGAGCAACGGCGCCAACCAGCGGGCACCGAGACCCAGCCCGGCGAACCACAGCAGGCTCGCCGCCGCCGCCCCTGTGCCGAACGCCCACCGGCTCGGGTACTGCTGGGCGACCGCGCCGACCAGCACCACCGTGTCCAGGTAGACGTGCGGGTTGAGCAGGGTGAACGCCAGGCAGGTCAGCAGTGTGGCGCGCAGCGTCGCCGGCGGCCGGTCCAGTGGGGTGAGGTCGCCGGGCCGCAGGGCGCGCCGGGCGGCGAGCGCCGCGTAGCCGAGCAGGAACGCCGCGCCGCCCCAGCGGACGGCCGTCAGGATCGCGGGGGCCGCGGTCAGCACCGCGCCGAGGCCGGCGATGCCGGCGGCCATCAGGACCGCGTCGGTTGTCGCGCAGGTAAGCACGACCGGCAGTACGTGTTCCCGGCGCAGCCCTTGGCGCAGCACGAACGCGTTCTGCGCCCCGATGGCGACGATCAGCGCGAGGGAGAGGCCGAACCCGGCGAACACGGAACCCATGTGGCGAACGCTAGGGCGGCGACGTCCTGCACTCCAGCTAAAGTTTCTTCCGTACGGTGAATCTCGCTTATGTTAGGTCTGCTCATGCCACTCGACCCGGTCCAGCTCGCGACCTTCCAGGCGGTCGTGGCGCACGGCAGCTTCGACACGGCCGCACAGGTCCTGCACGTCACACCGTCGGCGGTCAGCCAACGCATCAAGGCGCTGGAGCAGGTCGTCGGTCAGGTCCTCGTCCAGCGGACCCGACCGTGCGCGCCGACCGCCGCCGGGCTGCCCCTGGTCCGCCTCGGCGGCCAGATCGCGCTGCTGGAGCACGAGGCGCTGCGCGCCGCACGCGGCGTACTCGACGGGCCGTCCCGCACCCGGGTAGCCGTCGTCGTCAACGCCGATTCCCTCGCCGGCTGGTTCCTGCCGGTCCTCACCACCCTGCCCGACGTGATCTTCGAAGTGCACACCGACGACGAGGGGCACACCGCGCAGCTGTTGCGCGCCGGGACGGTGATGGCGGCGGTCACCACCGAACGGGTCGCCGTCCAGGGCTGCCGGGTGCACCGGCTCGGCGCGATGCGCTACCTCGCCGTCGCCGCGCCCGACCGGTACCCGGTGTGGTTCGCCGACGGCGACCTCGCCACGGCGTTCGCGACCGCCCCGATGCTCCGGTTCAACCGCAAGGACACCCTGCAGCACCGCTTCGTCCGCGCCGTCACCGGCCGCGACCTCGACCCACCGACGCACTCGGTGCCGGCGTCGGCCAGTTTCACCGAGGCGATCCGACTCGGCCTCGGCTGGGGCCTCGTCCCCGAGGACATCGCCCGGCCCGACATCGCCGCCGGCCGGCTGGTCGAGGTCGCCGCCGGACACCACATCGACGTGCCGCTGTACTGGCAGTACTGGCGTCTGGAGTCCACAGTGCTGTCGGCGCTCACGGCGGCGGTCCGGGCCGCCGCCGGCACCGCACTGCACTGACGGCCCGCACCGACCTCGCCCGATCGCGGTCAGGTCTCCTCAGCGGCAGGATGCGGCGAGCCGACTATCCATAGTGGTAACGGCAGGAGATGATCGTGACCTCGCCCGGCTCGACGGCGTACACCAGGCGATGCTCGTCGTCGATACGACGCGACCGGAGTCCGGCGAGGTTGTTCCGGAGCAACTCGGGCTTGCCGATGCCCGGCCCGTCGGGGTCTCGTTTGATGTCGGAGATCAGCGCGTTGATCCGCTTGAGGGTCTTGCGGTCCTGGGTCTGCCAGTACAGGTAGTCGTCCCAGGCGTGGTCCGTCCAGCTCAGCTTCACTCTTCGGGGCCCAGATCGCGTTCCCGGGCCTTACCCGCGCGCCACTGCTCGACACTCTCCACGAGACGCTTCGCGTTGGCGGGGGATCGAAGCAGGTAGTTGGTTTCCATGATCGAATCCCAGTCTTCCTTGCTGACCAGGACCGCGTTGCCGCGCTTGGAGACGATCTCCACCGGCGTGTGGTCCTCGTTGACCCGCTCGATGAGCGGGAACAGGGTCTTGCGCGCCTCGCTCGCGGTGATCGCCTCGGTCATGGCACCCCCAAACTCGTACCGTAAATGGTACCAGTCATTGCACTGAGACCAGGACTGAGACCGACAGGCAAAACGCCCGGCTGGTCCTCCTGGACTGCCGGACGTTTTGCCTGTTCAGTGGCGGTGGCGGCGGGATTTGAACCCGCGGAGGGCGTGAACCCTCACACGCTTTCGAGGCGTGCTCCTTAGGCCACTCGGACACACCACCGCCGAGAAGGGTACCCGACGAGCGGTGGCGACGTCGCGGCGGTATCCGCCCGCACCGGAGCGGTCCCGACCCCACCTGGCAGGATCATGGACATGAGCACGCACATCGGAGCCAGCCCCGGCGACATCGCCGAGCGGGTCCTCATGCCGGGTGACCCGTTACGCGCCAAGTGGATCGCCGAGAACTTCCTCACGGACGCCACCTGCTACTCGACCGTACGGGGGATGCTCGGCTTCACCGGCACCTACGCCGGCACGCCGGTCTCCGTCCAGGGTTCCGGCATGGGCATGCCGTCGGCGTCGATCTACGCCCACGAGCTGATCAACGACTACGGGGTGAAGACCCTGATCCGGGTCGGCTCCTGCGGCGCGCTCACCGACGACCTGCAGCTGCGGGACGTGATCGCCGCCAACGGCTCGGCCACCGACTCGAACATGAACCGGGTGCGGTTCGCCGGCCTGGTCGACTACGCCCCGGTCGCCGACTTCGGGCTGCTGCGTACGGCGGTCGACGTGGCGGCCCGGCACGGCGTCGCGATGCGGGTCGGGCCGGTGCTCGCCGCCGACGCCTTCTACACCGACCGGCCGGACCTGTACGACACCCTCGCCGACTACGGGGTCCTGGCGGTCGAGATGGAGTCGGCCGCGCTGTACACCATCGCCGCCCGGTTCCGGGCCCGCGCGCTGACCATTCTCACGGTCAGCGACCACATCCGGACCGGCGACAAGACCAGCGCCGAGGACCGCGAGCAGACCTTCAGCGAAATGGTACGGATCGCACTCGACACCGTCGTCGCCTGAGCGTCGCCGTCACCCCTACCGACCGAGGTACGCCGCCGCCAGGGGTACGGCCGCCGCCGCGAGTTCGCGGGCACCCGTACGTCAGCGGAAGAACGCCCGCAGCGCGGCGGCGCACTCGTCGGCGAGGACCCCGCCGTACACCGCCGGCCGGTGGTTGACCCGCCGGTCCCGGACCACGTCCCACAGGGAGCCGAGCGCCCCGGTCTTCGGCTCCCACGCGCCAAAGACCACGGTGGCGACCCGGGCCAGCACCAACGCTCCGGCGCACATCGTGCACGGCTCCAGGGTGACCACCAGGGTGCAGCCGTCCAGCCGCCATTCGCCGCGTCGGGCGGCGGCCCGCCGCAACGCGAGGATCTCGGCGTGGGCCGTCGGGTCGCCGGTCAGTTCACGTTCGTTGCGCCCGGTCGCCAGTTCGATGCCGTGGGCGTCGTAGACGACCGCCCCGACAGGCACATCGGCCGCGCCGACCGGCGGCGGTTCGGCCGCGGCGACCGCCAGCGCCCGCCGCATCCACCGCTCGTGCTGCGGGTCGCGGTGGCGTCGCGCGGCCGGCACGGTGCTCCCCGGACCGGTCACGCCTCGCGCAGTTCCTCGATCTCGTCGCCGCAGCCGAGGGTCTGGCAGACCTCTGCCGTCACGTCGGCCGGCAGCATCCCGTCCCGGGAGCAGAGCGCCAGCAGCCGGCGGGCGGACACCCCGAGGTCGGCGAGCAGGTCGGCGTCGCCGACCGGCTCCGCGTCCGGGTCGGCGACCGGCTCCTCGTCGTCCTCCTCGTCGGCCAGGGCGTCCACGTCGTCGTCGAAGTCGGCCAGTGGGTCACCGGCGGCGTACCCGCCGGCACCGCCACCGGGCGACGGGGCGACGCCACCGGCGACCGTGCCCCCGCCGGCGGCGGCACCGACCACGACCGGTTCCAGATCGACCTCGACCGCAGGTGTCCGGATGTCGCCGATCAGCAGCGCCCCCAGCCGGGACTCGTCGGCGAACGCCGCGTCCGAGCTGAAGATCCGCAGGTCCTCGCCCTCGTCAAGGCGCATGATCACCAGGTAGCAGTCGTCCGATTCGACGAACAGCAGTGACACCTCGGCGTCCGGGTCGACCTCGCGGAGCCGGTCGACCACCTCGTCGATGTCGGCGACCCCGCCGAGGTCCAGTTCGGCACCTGACCAACCGGCCGGGCCGCGTACGGCAGCGGCAGCAAAGTAGGGCACGGTCCCCCCAATGGTCCCTGCGGTGACCTTCCGGCGTCGTTCGCCGCCGTCGGTAACCGCCGAATCAGTCGTCAGGATGACGGTATCGGGTCAGGTCGGTCGTTGACCCCACAACGCCCCGAACACCCCTGACGTGCAGGGACGGGTGTGCGACAGCCGTCGGGAAAGTCAGTTGACCAGTCGGCGTGCGGCGATCAGCTCGCGCAGCTGCTGGTCCCGCACCCGGCGGGGGCGCTCCCGGTCGCGGGCGATCTTCGCGCCGGCGAGTTCGGCGAGGATCTGCAAGCGACGGCGGTGCCGCTGCGGGTCGAGCCGATGCCCAGTGTTGGCCATGCCGCCGAGCGTGCCGACCGGTACGGCGTTCGTCAAGCCCGCAATTCGGCCGCCCGGATCACCACAGCGGCCAACTGCCGGTGGCGGCCCAGTGAGTGGCGATCGCCACAGTTGCGATGCTCCAGCCCGCCGACGTCGCCAGGGCGACACCGGTGGCGACGCCCCGGTCACCGATCCAGGCCAGCAGGACCGCGACCCCCCAGGCGACCGCCCCGCCGGCCAGCGTCGTCAGGGCGTAGCTGCGCAGATCCGTACCGAGCAGCCCGGTCAGCAGCAGCCAGAGGGCGGTGGCGAGCGCACCGGCGGCGATGGCCCCCGGCCGCACCGGATGCGGTTCCCGGTACGTCGGCCGTGGTGGCGGCATCGGCGGAAGCGGCGACGGCCAGTGGGGCGACGGCCAGTTGATCGGGTGGTCCCGCATCTGCCTCGCTCCTTCGTCCGCCCCGCCCGCTGCACCGACCGGCCGTCTGCCGCCCCGCACGCTTGAGGACCGTGTCCTGCCGCGCGCCGGTTGTCCTGCCGACAGCGTACCGACGACGGCTGCCCGGCCGACCCCGACGGCGATGTGGCAGAGTCACCGCGTGCGTCTGGCGGTCATCGGGTTGGGGCTCATCGGCGGCTCCGCGCTGCGCGCGTTCGCTGCGGCCGGCCATCGGGTGTTCGGCTACGACGCCGACCCGGCCACCCGGGCGACCGCCCGGACGGCGGCGGCCCGGGCCGCGACCGGGGCCCGGTGGCAGGTGTCACCGACGGTGCGGGACGCGGTCACCGACGCCGACCTGGTGCTGCTGGCGGTGCCGTTGCCCGCGCTGGGCCAGGTGCTCGACCAGGTCGCGGCGGTCGGCTACACCGGGCTGGTGACCGACGTGACGTCGGTCAAGGAGCCGGTACGCCAGCTCGTCGACCGGCATCTGCACCGTCTGCACGACCGTACGGCCGGTTTCGTCGGCGGCCACCCGATGGCCGGCCGGGAGACCTCCGGATTCACCGCCGCCGACCCGGAGTTGTTCACCGGCTGCTCCTGGGTGCTCTGCCTGGAACCTCAGGTCACCGCGATCGACGACTGGTTGACCGTCGCGGCGGCGGTCACCGGGCTCGGTGCCCGGGTCGTGCCGGCCACCGCCGGTGAGCACGACCGGGCGGTCGCCGCCATCAGTCACGTACCGCATCTGCTGGCCTCGGCGCTGGCCGCCACCGCCGTGACGGACCCGCTGGCCTGGTCGCTGGCGGCGGGATCCTTCCGCGACGGCACCCGGGTCGCCGCCAGCCGCCCCGAGCTGGTCGCGGCGATGTGCGGCGGCAACGCGGCGGCCGTGCGGTCGGCGTTGGACGAGGTGCTGGCGGCGTTGTCGGTGGCCCGGGCGGCGTTGGACGCCGCCGAGCCGATCCCGGCGCTGGTGCCGTGGTTGTCGACGGGCAACGCGGCGCGCACCGACTGGCCGCCGACCCCGGGGCGTCCGTTGGAGCTGCCGGCCCAGCCCGACGCCCTGCTGCGGCTGGGTCGGGCCGGCGGGTGGGTGAGCGCGGTCGCCGACGACCGCCGTACGGTGACCGCGGTTCGGCCGGCGCCGGCCGAACCGACGGACTGAGAAACGGCGCGGTCAGACCCGCTCGCCGCGATCGAGCCGGATCACCCGCTGGTCGGTGACGATGGCGGTGACCAGGTCGGCCGGGGTCACGTCGAACGCGGGGTTGACCGCCTCGGTGCCGGGCGGGGTGGTCCGGGCCGTGGCGAACCCGACGACCTCGGCCGAGCCCCGGTCCTCGATCTCCACCTCCGCTCCGGTCGCGGTCGCGACGTCCACCGTGGACTCAGGTGCGACCACGATGAACGGCAGCCCGGCCCGGCGGGCACCCAGCGCGTGCGCGTACGTACCGATCTTGTTGATCGTGTCGCCGTTGGCGCAGATCCGGTCGGCGCCGACGATCACCGCGTCGATCAGCCCCCGGGCCATCAGGAACGGTCCGGCCCCGTCGACCGCCACCCGGAAGTCGACCCCGGCCCGGCCCAGCTCCCAGGCGGTCAACCGGGCGCCCTGCAGCAACGGTCGGGTCTCGCTGGCGACGACCGCGCCGAGCGCACCCCGTCGGTGCAGTTCGGTGACGACCCCGAGGGCGGTGCCACCCACCACGGTCGCCAGCGCCCCGGTGTTGCAGTGGGTCAGCAGCCGGGGCCGGTCACCGCAGAGCTCGCCGAGCAGGTCGGCACCGGCGCTGGCCATCGCGGCCGAGGCGGCCTCCTCTTCGGCCATCAGCGCGGTCGCCTCGGCCAGCACGGCATCGGGCCCCACGGGGATCCGGGCCGCCGCCCGGTCGACGCCCCGGGCCAGATTGACCGCGGTGGGGCGGGCCGACCGGAGCCGGGCGACGGCGGCTGCGAGGTCCGCCGGCGCGGCGGCGTGCAGCCGGGCGGCGAGTGCCACGCCGAGTGCGCCGGCCACGCCGATCGCCGGAGCGCCCCGTACCGCCAACGACCGGATCGCCTCGACGACCTCCTCGACTGTGGATAGTCGCCGGACGATGGTGTGCTCCGGCAACGCGGTCTGGTCGATGATCTCGACGGCGTCGCCGGCCCAGTCGATGGTCCGCATGGCGTCGACCCTATCGTCGTCGGCGCCCTGCGGGCACCCGCAGATTCGACCGTGGGTAGTGCGGCGGACACCCGTCGCGTTCGACGGCCGACGCGGCGGACACCCGTCGGGATCGCCGCGCGCGGTCGGTCCGTACCGCCTAGGGTGGCCGGTGTGAGCACTGCCCGGGACCCGGTCGCCGACCTGCGTCGCATCGCGTTCCTGCTGGAACGCGCCAACGAGGCCACCTACCGGGTACGGGCGTTCCGCTCTGCCGCCAGTGCGCTCGCCGCCCTGGGCGCCGACGAGGTCGCCGAGCGGGCCGCCGCCGGCACCCTGACCGAGCTGGCCGGGGTCGGTGAGGTCACGGCCCGCTGCGTCGCCGAGTCGCTGGCCGGCGAGGAGCCGGTCTACCTGCGGCGGCTGCTGGCCACCGAGGGCACCGACCTGGACGAGGCGGCGACCGCGTTGCGGGCCGCGCTGCGCGGCGACTGCCACACCCATTCGGACTGGTCCGACGGGGGCTCGCCGATCGAGGAGATGGCGTTGGCCGCGGTCGAACTCGGCCACGAGTACCTGGCGCTGACCGACCACTCCCCCCGGCTGACCGTCGCCCGGGGGCTGACGGCCGCGCGGCTGCGCCGGCAACTCGACCACGTCGCGGCGGTGAACGCCGCGCTGCCGGCCGGATTCCGGATCCTCACCGGCATCGAGGTGGACATCCTGCCGGACGGTTCCCTCGACCAGTCCGACGAGCTGCTCGACCAACTGGACGTGGTGGTCGGCTCGGTGCACGCGAACCTGCGCGACGACCGGGCGCGAATGACCAGGCGGATGCTGGCTGCGGTGGCCAACCCCCGGCTGGACATCCTCGGTCACTGCACCGGCCGGATGGTCACCGACCGGCCGGCCGGGGTGACCGGACCCGGCGACCGGGGGCACCGGGCCCGGTCACGGCCGCCGAGCGACTTCGACGCGGCGGCGGTCTTCGCCGCCTGCGCCGAGCACGGCAAGGCAGTGGAGATCAACTCCCGGCCGGAGCGGCAGGACCCGCCGAAACGGCTGATCCGGCTAGCGGTGGAGACCGGTTGCCTGTTCGCCGTCAACACCGACGCGCACGCTCCCGGGCAGCTCGACTGGCAACGATTCGGCTGCGCCCGGGCGGTGCTCTGCGGGGTCGAGCCGGACCGGGTCGTCAACACCTGGCCGGTGCGGCGGCTGCTCGACTGGACCGCCGGACATCAGCCGGCGGCCGCCTGAGGTCAGCCGGCGGCCGCCTGAGGTCAGCCGGCGGCCGCCTGAGAGCCGACGCGGCCGGGACCCCTGGGCCAGGGCCACCCCGGCCAGGACGACCACCGCGCCGACCGGCTGGTGCCAGGCCAGCCGCTCGTCGAGCACCAGCACACCGATCGCCACCGCGACCAACGGGACCAGGTAGGTGACGGTGGCCGCCGTACTCGCCCCGACCAGCCGGATGTTGCGCATGTTGATCACGAACGCCACCCCGGTGCCGAGCGCGCCGAGCACCAGCACGCTGCCGAGGGCCTGCGGGGACAGCTGCGTCGGTACGGGTGGTGCGCCGGCCACCAACGGGGCGACGACCAGCAGCTGAACGGTGGCGAGCAGCAACTGCGCGGTGGTCAGCGCGACGCCGGTCTCGGGCCGCCCGGCGACGAACCGCTTCTGGTACGGGATGGCGAACCCGTAGCAGGCCGCCGCACCGAGGCACATCAGCTGCCCGGTGAGCTGCGCCCCACCCACCCCCTGCCAGACGCCGAGCACCACCAGGACCCCGACGAAGCCCAGCGCGGTGCCGGCCGCCCGACGGACCGTCAACCGCTCGGTACGGAACACCAGCACCGCGAACGGCAGCACGATCAGCGGCGTGGTGGCGTTCCAGATGCCGGCAAGCAGCGACGGGATCCGCTGCTCGCCGTACCCGAACAGGGTGAAGGGCAGTGCGACGCCGACCGCCGCGACGACCGTCAGGTGCAGCCACAGCCGCAGGTCGCGGGGCAACCGGTCGCCGGTGACCACCAGCACGACCAGCAGCGTCGCCGCGCCGGCGGCGACCCGGCCCAGGGTCACGTACAGCGGGTGCAGCTCGGCCACGCCGACCTTGATGAACAGGAAGCTGGACCCCCAGACGACCGCGAGCAGGACGAACCCGGGTAGCCAACGGGCCGGCCGGGGGCCTGCTCCGCTCAGGTCAGGGCCGATAGGGGTCTGCACCCCTGACACTCTGCCCGGCGGGTACGACACCGGCGACCACCGGCCACGTAGGGTCTCCCACCATGGGACGTGTGGATGACATCAGCGACCGCTATGTCGATCAGTGGGCGCGGCTGAACCCGGTCGGCGCCACCTACGCCGGGATCGCCGGCCACGACGACCAGCTCGACGACCTGTCCCCCGACGGGTACGCGCAGCGGGCAGCGTTGATCCGTGACACGCTGCGGGAGCTCGACGTCGCCGAGCCGCAGACCGAGACGGAACGGGTCGCCCGCGACGCCATGGCCGAACGGCTCGGGTTGGAGCTGGCCCGATACGACGCCGGCGAGGAGACCAGCGAGCTGAGCGTCATCGCCAGCGGGCTGCACCACCTGCGCCAGGCGTTCGACCTGATGCCGACCGACGGCGACGGGGCGGTGGCGAACATCGCCGCCCGGCTGGACCGCTACCCGCAGGCCCTGGAGCAGCTGCGGGTGACGCTGCTCGACGCCGCCGCCGCCGGGCATTCCGCGCCCCGGGCCCAGATGCTCAAGGTCGCCGACCAGTGCGACGTCTGGACCGATCCGCAGGCCGACGACTTCTTCCACGGCCTGGTGGCCCGGCTGACCGCGCCGGAGAGCCTCACCGCCGAGCTACGCCGGTCCGCGTCGGCCGCCACCGCCGCGACGATCGCCTTCGGCCACTTCCTGCGTACCGAACTGGCCCCGCACGGGCGCGACACCGAGGCGGCCGGCCGGGACCGCTACGAACTGGCCTCCCAGTACTTCCTCGGTGCCCGTGTCGACCTGGAAGAGACGTACGCCTGGGGCTTCTTCGAGCTGGACCGCATCGAGCAGGAGATGCGCCGGGCGGCGGCCGAGATCGCCGGGCACGGTGCCCGGGTCGACGACGCGGTGCGGCTGCTCGACGCGGACCCGGCCCGCACCGTCGCCGGCGGCGAGGCGTTCCGCGACTGGATGCAGGCGCTGGCCGACACCGCGATCAGCGAACTGCACGGCACCCATTTCGACATCCCGGAGCAGGTCCGGCGGATCGAGTGCTGCCTGGCACCGACCAGCGACGGCAGCATCTACTACACCGGACCCTCCGAGGACTTCTCCCGGCCGGGCCGGATGTGGTGGGCGGTGCCGCAGGGGCTCACCGAGTTCTCGACCTGGCGGGAGGTCACCACCGTCTACCACGAAGGTGTCCCCGGCCATCACCTGCAGATCGGCCAGACCCAGGTCCGGGCCGACCGGCTCAACCGCTGGCAGCGGCTGCTCTCCTGGTGCTCCGGGCACGGCGAAGGCTGGGCGTTGTACGCCGAGCGGTTGATGGACGAACTGGGGTACCTGGCCGACCCCGGTGACCGGCTCGGGATGCTCGACGGGCAGGCGTTGCGGGCCGCCCGGGTGATCGTCGACATCGGCATGCACCTGGAGCTGACCATCCCGCCGAACTCGTTCAACTTCCATCCGGGCGAGCGGTGGACGCCCGCGCTGGGTTGGGAGTTCCTCCGGGCGCACTGCCGGGTGCCGGACGAGATCCTGCGCTTCGAGTTGGACCGCTACCTGGGGTGGCCGGGGCAGGCACCGGCGTACAAGGTCGGTGAGCGGATCTGGCTGCAGGCGCGGGCGGACGCCCAGGCCCGCAAGGGTGCGGCGTTCGATCTGAAGGAGTTCCACCGGTCCGCGCTCGATCTCGGGGTGCTGGGCCTCGATCCGTTGCGCACCGCCCTGGACCGGTTGTGACCGTCCGGTCGGGCGGGCTGTTGCGCGCCGGGCCGGCGGTGGCGTTGGCCGGCGTGCTGGCCAACGGTCTGGCGTACCTGGCGCCGATGCTCGGTGGCCGGACGCTGCCGGCGGCCGGCCTCAGCGCGTTGGCGACCGTGCTGGCGCTCGGCGCGATCGGCTCGGTGCCCGGCCTCGGGCTGCAGATCGCGGTCGCGGTGCACCGGGCGCGTGGTGGCACCGATCCGGCCGGGCGACTGGCCTGGATCGCCGCCGGGATCTGCGCGGCTGCCGTGCTGGCCGCCGGGCCGGTGCTGGTCGGCGCGCTGGACCTGTCGCTGGCGATGGTCGGACTGCTCGCCGCCGCGACCGGTACGGCAGTGCTCGGTTGCCGCTGGTTGGGCGAGTTGCAGGGCGATCAACGGTTCCTGCGGCTCGCGGCCGCGATGACGGTACTCGCGGTGACCCGCTACGGCGGCGTGATCGCCGGCCTGCTGGTCGGTCTGGACGCGACCGGTGCGCTGCTGGCCGGGGTGCTGGTCGGCGTGGCGACCCTGCCGGTGCTGGCCTGGTTGGCCCGGCCGGCCGGGCGACGGGCCGCCTCGACGGCCGACGCCGCAACCGCAGCGGGGCCGGCGGCCGACGCAGTGCCGGGCCCGGACCCGGTGCCGGGCCCGGTGACCGGTCGGCTGACCGCCGCCGCCGTGCTCACCGCGAGCAGCGCCACCCTGGCGATGCTGGTGCTCTCGTACGCCGATCTGATCATGGCGCGGTACCTGTTGTCCCCGGTGGACTCCGGCGGCTATGCGATCGGCGCGGTGCTGACGAAGGGGGCCATCTGGGCTCCGCAGGTGGTCACCATCGTCGCGTTGCCCCGGCTGGCCCGGGGCGACCGGCGGGCCCGGGGAGTGGCGCTCGCCCTGGTGGCCGGCTGTGGCGCGCTGCTGGTGCTGGCGTCGGTGCTCGCCGGCGGCCTGGCGTTTCGGCTCGCCGGCGGCCCGGACTACGTGCCGCTGGGGCGGTACGCGCCGTACTTCGCCGCCGTCGGCGCGCTCTACGCGCTGGTGTACGTCATGGTGAACGCGCAGGTCGCGGCGGGCGCCCGACGGCCGGCGGCGCCACTGTGGATCACCACGGTCGGGCTGCTCGGCTGGTTGCTGGCGACCCGTCCGGAGTCGATCCTGGCGGTGGTGGTCGCCGCGCTGGTGGCGGCGGCGTTCGCCACCGCCGCCACGGCGGTGGCGATGCGGCGTACCCCAGTGCCGGTGCCGGTCGCCGAGGCCGCGCCGACGGCGACCGGGTGACCGGGGCCGGACGTCAGCCGAGGGCGGCCATCAGCTGCCGGCACGCCTGTTCGCACCGCTGGCAGGCCTCGGCGCAGACCCGGCAGTGCTCGTGCGTGTCGGCGTGCGCCATGCACTCCTCGGCGCACGACCGGCAGGCCTGGATACAGGCCTGCAGGATGGTACGGGTGGTGTTGGCGTCGTAGCCGGTGTGCCGGGACAGCACCCGACCGGTCGACGCGCAGATGTCGGCACAGTCGAGGTTGGTACGGATGCACTTGACCAGGTCGGCGACCATGTCTTCACTCAGGCACGCGTCGGCGCAGGCGGTGCAGGTCTGGGCGCAGTCGAAACAGGCGTCGATACAGTCGGCGAGCGCCTGCCGGTCGACGTGGCCCAGGTCGAGCGGGTACGTGTCGAGCATCGCGGTTGCTTGGGTCATGGCTACCTCCAGAGATTCGACCTGTCGGAGGGCGTACCCACGGTGGCACGAAGTTAACGCCGTCAGTCGGGCAGCCGCAGCGCCGCCCAGACCGACTTGCCGTCCGGCATCGCGGCGTAGCCCCAGTCGTTGGCCAGCGCCTCGATGATCGCCAAGCCGCGACCACGGCGGCCGGTGTGCGCCGATCCCGTCCGGTTCACCGGCCTCGGCAACTGGGCGGCACGGTCCCGGACACTGATCCGGATCGCCCCGGCCTGGCGGGTGGTGGTGACGTCCAGCTCGGTTCCGGCGTGTTCGACGGCGTTGCCGACCAGCTCCGAGCCGATCACCATGGCCTCGTCGAGCAGCGCGGTGAGCTGCCAGGATCGGCAGGCCGCCTCGATGAGGCGGCGGGCCGTCCCCGGGGTCCGCGGATGGGGGGCGAGGTGCTGATGCCAGCGGTACGGCGACCGCGGCCCACTCTCGATCAGCTTGACCGCGTCGATGACGCTGTCCTGCACACTCACCAGATCGCTGATGCTGCGTCGGGCCAGCAGGCCGGCGGGGGTGCCCGGGTGGGCGCACAGGTGCATCGCCGGCCGGTGCCCGGCCCCGCCGCCGGCGAGGATGGCGAAGACCCGCAGCCCGATCGGACTGGCCACGGTGACCTCGCCGAGCTCCACGATCAGACCCAGCGGCTCCTCGACCAGGCAGCGTCGCAGCACCGGGGCGAGCCGGACCAGCTCGGTGTCGGTGAGCGCACCGGTGAGTCGGACCTGGGTGACACCGCTGGCGAAGTCACGGCTCACCTGCCAGGTGAGGGTGTTCACCCGGCGTTCCCGGCGCCGGCGGCACCACTACCGGGCCCGGTACCCGCCTGGTCGGGCCCGGTGCCCGGCTGGCCGTACACGGTGCCCGGTTGGTCGGCCGGCGCGATGCCGAGCACCGCCGCGACACCGGTTACCCGCAGTACCCGAAGGACGATCGGCCGGGCGTTGCGGACGAGCAGGATCTGACCCCGCTCGGCGGCGGCATGGTGAGCGTCGACCAGTTCCTTGATCGCACTGGAGTCGATCAGTGTCACGCCGGCCAGGTCGACGATGATCCACTCTGCCTGGCGGGGATCGATCGTGGCGACGGCCCCGCAGAGGTCCCCGGTGGCCGCCATGTCGAGCTCGCCGGAGGCCTCGACCACGCAGTGCCGGGCTTCCGGCGGCGACACCCGGATCTCGTGCATGCTGCTCTCCGTATGGCGAGTCGCTTCTCTCCGACCGGTGCGGTCCAGTGCGGCGCGGACGGGGGTGGGGCTGCTCGAAGGGACCAGCGTACGCGACGTTGCCGACGGACGGGTGGGTGGATCGGCGGCCGACGACCGACGATGGCGCAACGCCTAGAGTATGCTGACAGCGCGTGACAAAATATTGACTAGTTTTGATTACTGTCGTTACGCTCCTCTCGCCGTGGGACCCGAATTTCCCCGATGTACGAGGAGTCCCTCCATGTCCCCAACTGAACGCCTGCCCGAGATCGTCACCGCGCTGTTCCGGGTGGTCGTCGGACTGCTGTTCACGCTGCACGGCGCTGCCACGCTGTTCGGAGTCTTCGGAGGCCACCGCGGCAGCGGTGAAGCCGCAGCCATCGGTTCCTGGCCCGGCTGGTGGGCCGCGTTGATCCAGTTCGTCGGTGGGCTCCTGGTCCTCACCGGACTCGGGACCCGGATCGCGGCGATCATCTGCTCCGGCTCGATGGCCTACGCGTACTTCGTCATGCACCAGCCGTCAGCGCTGCTGCCGCTGAACAACGGTGGCGAACTCGCCGCCCTGTTCTGCTGGTCGTTCCTGCTGGTCGCGGCGCTCGGGCCGGGCCGCTACTCGCTCGACGCCCTGCTGCGCGGGCGTCGGGAACAGGTGTCGGCACCGGAGCCGGTCTGATCCCACCCCCTGCACGACGAGAGCCGCGGCCCGGTGGACCATCTGGTCCACCGGGCCGCGGCCTCTTGCGTCACCTGTCGGTACGCACGCTCAGCTCAATCTCACAGCTTCGCGCACTGCCCGGAGGCCGGACCCTGCACCGTGTTCGCCCGGCCCTCGTCGACCGGCTTCGGGCTGTTGCCCTGGCAGTGGAGCGGGCCACGGACCGTGGTCCCGGCCACCACCACCGGCAGCTCGTCGTGCTTGTTGTTGACCAGGCTCACCGGGCCGGAAATGTCGGCACCGTCGAGACGCAGGCCACCGTCACCGCCAGTCACCTCCAGCGGACCCCGGATCGTCACCCCGGTGAGGGTCACCGACCCGGTCGCCCGCAGCAGCGCCAGCGGACCGGCGAAGGTGGTGCCGGTGAAGGTCAGCGCCGCCGGCCGGTTCGCCGTCAGCGGACCGTTGACCGCCCCGTCGGTGGCGATCAGCGTCGCACCGGGCCGGACCGTGACCGGGCCGTTGACCGTCGCCGCCGTCAGGCAGTAGGTCATCCCGGCCTTGACGATCAGTTCACCGGAGTGGGTACCGGTGACGGTCACGTCGCAGGTCGGTTCCGGCTGACCGATCGCCGACCGCGACGCGGTGTCCGCGGTCACCGGCGAGTTCGCCGCGAAGTACGCGATCAGCATCGTCAGGTCGTTGTCGCCGGTGGTCATGGTGTCCGTGCCGGCGGCCAACGTGGTGAAGTTGTCCCCACCAGAGGCCAGGAACGAGTTGACCGTGACCCGGTAGGTGCCGGTCGGTGAGATCGGCTGCCCGTTGAGCCGCATCGAGGTGATCCGCTCACCCTGGGCCGCCGTCGGGTCGTACGTGTAGAAGAAGCCCTCCGACACGCCCAGCCAGAGCACCGGACGGGACGCCCCGGCCGGCTGCCACTGCTGCTCGAGCACCTCCTTGACCTGCGCCCCGGTGTAGGTGCGGGTCACCATGTCGTTGGCGAACGGCTGGACCGAGAACGCCTCCGCGTAGGTGATCACCCCGTCCTCGCCGTACAGCAGGTCGGAACGCAGCCCGCCCGGGTTCATGAAGGCGATCTGCGCACCACCGCGACCCGGCTCCCGGGTGCCGGCGAGCTGGACGTCGGCGATGAAGTTGCCCAGCGCCGACTCCTTGCCCCGGTCCTCGTTACCGTCGGTGTAGGCCCGACGGATGTCGGCGGTGATCGACCCCAGCGGCTGCTGGCCGAGCACCTCGGCCTCGGCCTTGGCCGCCGCGACGATGTCGGCCACCTCCTGGTTGACCGGCGTGCCCACCACGTCGACCAGCTCGACCAGCTCGGTGTCGATCTCCCCGGACTCGACGTCCACCTGGAGCACCACCCGGCCGACCTTCTTGCCGTAGTCCTCGGCCTGCACGACCGGCCGGGTCTCGTCGGTGCCGGGTACCGGCACCTCGAAGGCGTACGGCTGGTGGGTGTGGCCACTGAAGATGACGTCGATCTCGGGCACCGTACGGGTGAACGGGCCGAACACCGGGTCGGCCATCAGCGCCTCGGGCGAACCGATGTTCTGGGTGGCCGCCCCCTCGTGGGTGAGCAGCACCACCACGTCGGCCTCGCCGTTGGCCTCGTTGCCGTCCTTGAGCTGCTCGGCGACCATGCTGGCCTCGGCCGCCGCCGGGCGGAAGGTGATCCCGACGATGCCGTCCGGGCTGACCATCGCGGCGGTCTGCTCGGTGACCACACCGATGTAGCCGACGCGGATCCCGTCGATCTCCTGGACGTGGTACGCCGGCAGCGCCCGCTCGTCACCCCGGTAGACGTTGGCACCCAGGTGCGGGAAGTCCGACCGGGGGATGACCCGGTCGGTCAGATCGGTCATGCCCTTGTCGAACTCGTGGTTGCCGACCGCCGAGACGTCCAGCCCGGCGGCGTTGAGCACGTCCAGGGTCGGGTTGTCGTCGGCAATCGCCGACACGAAGGTCGACGCACCGATGTTGTCCCCGGCGGAGACGAACGCGGTGTTCGGGTGCGCCGCCCGCAGCTGGTCGACCAGCCCGGCGACCTGCGCCGCGCCGCCGACCGGCTGGCCGTTCGAGGTGCCCACCGACTCGAGCCGACCGTGGAAGTCGTTGATGCTCAGCAGCTGCAGCTCGACCGGACCGGCCTCGCCGGTGGCCAGGCCGATCACCATCGGGTTGTGGTCGCTGGCCCGGTACGGACCGGCGTCGTAGAAGGCCGGGAAGCCGTCGTACTGGAAGGCGTACGACTCGACGGCGTTGATCTGCCAGACGTCGGCACCGGTGACCCGGGCCGCCAGCGACGGCGACGCCAGCGCGTGGTCCAGCGAGCCGGACTCACCGCCGAAGACGTAGGTGCTGCGTCCGGTGTCGTTGAGGTTGACGTAGTCGGCGTCGTAGAGGATCCGCATCGGATCCTCCTGGGTGTACGAGTTGAAGTCGCCGAGCAGCAGCACGTCGTCGCTGCCGGTGGCCTCGGTCAGCCCGGTCACGAACGCGGCCAGGGCAGCCGCCTGCCGGGTCCGGTCACCGTTGTACGCGCCCTGACCGTCACCGGCGTCGGCGTTGTCACCGGTGGGCGACCCGGAGGCGCTCTTGGACTTGAAGTGGTTCACCACCACGGTGAAGGTGAGGTCGTCGGCGGTGAACGTCTGCGCGATCGGCTCGCGGGCGTTGAACCAGACCGTCTCGTCGTCGATCGACCGGGACGGACCGGCGGGCGTCACCGCGGCCGGCTTGAAGATGATCGCGTTGCTGATGAAGTCCTGCTGTGCCGCGCCCGGCAGGTCGCCCGGCGAGCGGACGTAGTCCCAGGTGCCGGCCCCGTCGACGGCGTTCAGCGCGGCGACCAGCCGCTTGAGCGCCTTCTCCGGGTCGCTCGGCGCGAACCGCACCGAGTTCTCGATCTCCTGCAGGCCGACCACGTGCGCGTCCAGCGCGGAGATCGCCGAGACGATCTTGGCTTCCTGCTTGGCCAGGCCCGCCTCGTCGGCCGCGCCGCGGGCGTCGCCGCCGAAGTGGACGAAGTAATTCAGCACGTTGAAGCTGGCCACCCGGATGTCGCCACCCACCTCGGCGGGTGCGGCGGTACGGGGGTTGGCCACCTTGAAGGTGGTCCGCTCGGCGGCCGGGGTGTCGGCGTCGACCGGTCGGGTCGGCTGCAGCCGCCACTCGTCGAAGCCGTACGACAGCACGCTCGGCCCGAACGCCTCGACCGCGTCACCGACCCGCAGCGGCTGTGCCGGCGAGACGTACGGCGGGGCGAGCCCGGCGCTGGCCAGGTTGGTGGTCCGGCCGTCGTCGACCAGGATCCGGGCCAGCCGGTTCGCGGCGGCGAGCTGCTGGGCCTGGTCACTGCCCGGCGCGGCGACATCGGTCGGGATGACCGCCGGTGCGTCCCCGGCGGCGAGCACGACCTCGCCATACCGGTTGGTGTTGTAGACCTCGGACACGGCGTAGGCGCCGACCGGGGCGACCAGCATCGACTCGACCGACTCGCGGGCGGCGGCGTCCAGCGGCAGGGTCAGCGCGACCGGCTCGGGCAGCGGGTTGTCCTGGTCGCAGACCTGGACGCCGGCCTTGCCGGCGATGCTGACCTGGGTGAGGCCGAAGTACTCGCTGGCGGTGCCGCTGACCCGGACCCGGTCACCGATGGCGACGCTCGGGTGGTTGGCGGCGTTGCTGGTCAGGTAGACGAAGATGCCGTCGCTGGCGGTGCCGGCGCCGACGGTCCGCTCGCCACCGGTCCCCGGGGTCTGCAGGTAGATGCCGTTGTAGCCGCCCGTGCGGTGGTCGGCGACGACGATGCCCTCGATGGTGACGGCGACACCGGCCAGCGGCGTGGCGTCACCGGTGCCCTGCACCTGGGCGATGCTGTGGGTCACCGCGACGTCGCAACCCGGCGCGGGGTCGGGGTCGGGGTCGGTGCCGTTGACCACACCGAAGGTGTGCGGCGCCGGCGCCTGCCAGCTGTCGCCGATCTTCTGCAGCGAGTGGCCGGCCGGGGTGCTGGCGGTCTCGGCGACGCCGATGTCGACACTGGTCGCGCCGTCCGCCGGGCCGCCGGCCGCGGTCAGGGTGCCTTCGTAGCTGAGGAACTCCACGACAGTGGTCGCGGGGTCGACCAGGGCCACGCCGTCCGGCGATCCGTTCTGGATGCCGTCGGTGGGGTACTCGGCGACGAGGACCCCGGCCGCCGGCACCGCGCCGGACAACGTACGGGTGCCGTAGACCGCGCCGTTTGCACCGTTGTAGAGGACGATCTGCCAACCGGTCAGGTCGAACCCGGCCGGGGCGGTGATCTCGATCGCCTCACCGGTGTCGGTGCCCGCGTTGTCGTAGTGGATCTCGCTGATGAACGGGTCGTCGGAGGCCGGTGCTGCCACAGCGGCCGTGCCGCCGGTGACACCGAGTACACCGGCTCCCACGACCGCAGTGATCAATTTCCAGGTTGCTATGCGTCTGTGCTGGCGCATGTATGTGTTCCTCCGGTCAGAGGGTGAGTCAGGTAAATCTAGGAGACGTCGGTGTCGAAGCACAGACGACGCGGGGGTGGCCCGTTAAACATTCGGGTCACGTGACCTCATCGTGACAACGGCCACGCAGAAGGCTCCCCGACTGCGGACACCGATCGTTCATCCGCAGGTCGCCGGGCGTCCGTGTGCGCGTTCGGTGGTGGTCGTGGTCGGCAGCCTACGGTCCCGGTGCCAGCGGCCGGTGTTCCAGCTCGGACCGTCGATCAGGGGCGGTACGCAGCCGGCGCCGGTGCGCCGTGGAGCGGCCGGCCGCTCGACCGAATGAGGATCGACATGTCACTCGACCATGACAGGCACGTTCCCGTCGACCCGGACGAGATCAGTTCCAACCCGTCAGGCAACCGGCCGATGCGCGAGGTCATGGCGGCCCGCGCGGCCCGCCGCGACGTGGTGCGTGGCGGTACGGTGATCGCCGCCGCGGCGTTCCTCGGGCTGGCCGGCGCGGTCGGCGCAGCCGACCCGGCCACCGCCGGCAAGGGCCACGGTGGCTCCGGCGACGGCCACGGCGGTGGCTCCGGCCACGGCCCCGGCAAGCCGGACCGCCCCGGTAGGCCCGGCCGCCGGCCGCTGCTCGGCTTCACTGCGGTGGCGCCGAACACCGACGACCGGATCACCGTGCCGCCCGGCTACACCGCCCAGGTGCTGATCCCGTGGGGCACCCCCCTGCACCGCAGGGGTCCGGCCTGGCGCCGCGACGCCTCCAACACCGCCGCCGAGCAGGCGCAGCAGGTCGGCAGCCACCACGACGGGATGCACTTCTTCCCGCTGGGCAAGGGCCCGCTGGGCAACCGTCGCGGTCTGCTGGTGCTCAACCACGAGTACATCGACCAGACGCTGCACTACACCGACGGCGACGCGATCATGACCAAGGAGAAGGTCGACAAGGGTCTCGCCGGGCACGGGGTGACGGTCATCGAGATCGAACAGGCCGGCGACCAGTGGCGCCAGGTCGACTCGAGGTTCAACCGGCGGGTCACCGGCACCACCCCGGTGGCGTTCTCCGGGCCGGTCGGCGCCCGGCATCCGGCGCTGCGGGCCGACAACCCCGCCATGGGTACGTTGAACAACTGCTCGCACGGGTACACCCCGTGGGGCACGTACGTGGCCTGTGAGGAGAACTGGAACGGCTACTTCGGCACCGAGGACCCGACCTGGACGCCGACGGTGGAACAGGCCCGGTACGGGGTGAACGCCACCGGGTTCGACTACCGCTGGCACCTGGCCGACCCCCGGTTCGACGTCGCCGAGAACCCCAACGAGCTGAACCGTTTCGGGTGGCTGGTCGAGATCGACCCGATGAACCCGAGGTCGACGCCGGTGAAGCGGACCGCGCTCGGTCGGTTCAAGCACGAGGGTGCCACGTTCTGCGAGTCGCGCGGCCGGGTCGTCGTCTACTCCGGTGACGACCAGGACGGCGAGTACGTCTACAAGTTCGTCGGCGACGGATCGTGGCGGATGCAGCGGGCCCTCGGCCGCGACCCGCTCGACCACGGCACCCTGTACGTGGCCCGCTTCGACGACGACGGCCGGGGCGCGTGGCTGCCGCTGACCTTCGGCAAGGGGGCGTTGACCCGGGCCAACGGCTGGCGTGACCAGGCCGACGTCCTGCTGCGCACCCGGCAGGCGGCGGACGCGGTCGGGGCCACCCCGCTGGACCGCCCGGAGTGGGTGGCGGTCAACCCGGTCAACGACGACGTCTACCTGACCCTGACCAACGGCACCGGCTGGCCCGGCGAGGTCAACCCGCGTACGCCGAACCCGTACGGGCACATCGTCCGGTGGCGGGAGCGGGGCGGCGACCACACGGCGACCAGCTTCGAGTGGGACGTCTTCGTGCTGGCCGGTGACCCGGCGTACGACCCGCAGGTGCAGCTGGACGAGACGAACATCTTCGGCTCGCCGGACGGCATCTGGTTCGACGGCGACGGCCGGCTGTGGATCCAGACCGACGTCTCCAACTCCACCCAGAACCGGGCCGACCGGGGCCACGACAACCTGGGCAACAACGCGATGCTGGCCGCCGACCCGCACACGGGTGAGATCCGCCGGTTCCTGGTCGGGCCGCGTGGCGCGGAGATCACCGGGGTGGTCACCACGCCGGATCAGCGGACGATGTTCGTCAACGTGCAGCATCCGGGTGAGTCGACGACGTTCTGGGGCGATCCCACCCCGGAGAACCCGCGCGCGGTGAGCAACTGGCCGGACTTCGATCCGGCCGGTCGTCCCCGCTCGGCGACGGTGGTGATCCGCAAGGTCGACGGTGGCGTGATCGGCACCTGATCGGCCGGCGGTCCGCGAGGGACCGGCGGTCCCTCGCGGGCCGTCAGGGTCGCGGGAAGGAGCTATTCCAGGTCGCGCAGGATCCGGTGCAACAGATCCTGGGTACGGGCGGGAGGCTCGGCCTCGATGCAGAGCCGTTCCATGGCGGCGGCGTAGTGGTCGACGTCCTCCCGCTTGTCCAGGTAGATCGCGCTGGTCAGCTGCTCGATGTAGATGATGTCGGGCAGGTCCTGGTCGGCGAAGCGCAGGATGGTGAAGGCGCCGCCGGCGGCGGCGTGGCCGCCCGCGTCGAACGGCACGATCTGCAGCCGTACGTTCGGCAGCTTCGTCGCCTCGATCAGTGTCTGGATCTGCTCGCGCATCACGTCGGCACCGCCGATCGGGCGCCGCAGCACGGCTTCGTCGATCACCGCCCACAGGTACGGCGGCTGCGCCCGGCGGAGCAGCTCCTGGCGCTCCATCCGGAGCTCGACACGGCGTTCGATCTCGTCGGCGGGTGCCCGGCCGTGACCGAGCAGGACGACCGCCCGGGCGTACTCACGGGTCTGCAACAGCCCCGGCACGAACTGGACCTCGTAGCTGCGGATCATCCGGGCGGCGGCTTCCAGGCCGAGGTAGGACTGGAACCAGGTGGGCAGGACGTCGCCGTAGCGGTGCCACCAGCCGGGGGTGTTCGCCTCCCGGGCGAGCCCGAGCAACGCGGTCCGCTCCCGGCTGTCGGTGACGCCGTAGAGGGTGAGCAGGTCGGTGACGTCCCGCTCCTTGAAGCCGACCCGGCCGAGCTCCATCCGGCTGATCTTGGACTCGGAGGCCCGGATGTGCCAGCCGGCGGCCTCCCGGCTCACCCCCTGACTCTCCCGCAGCCGGCGCAGCTGGGCGCCGAGCAGCATGCGCAGCACGGTCGGGCCCGTGGCCGAGCCTTCTGGTTGGGCCGTCATCGTCACCCACCGACCTCCGGACACCCTCGCGTTGCACGACATCCCGCTGCTGGCGAGTAAGCATGCCATGACCTGAGGGTGATCAGTTACTTCAGCCGGTCCGATTCCGATCTGTGGACGGCGATGTCCGGCAGGCGGTGGACGACGGCGGCACGTCGGGGCCCTGCAGACGGGCCGGGCTCGCCGCCATCGATGCTAACTGATCAGGTCGTCGAAGTCACCGTCCCGAGCACCCAGGATGAACGCCTCGATCTCCGCGAGCGTGTAGATCAGCGCCGGACCCTCCGGGTGCCGGGAGTTACGCAGCGCGACCGCGTCGCCGCCGGGCAACCGGGCGAGTTCCACACAGTTGCCGCTGGGGTTGCTCCGGCCGCTCTTTCGCCATCGGAGGGTTGGCAACTGGGCGCCGGAAACGCCATTGTCAGGCTTATGCATCCATTTAATCCAAATCGGACATTATTCGCGATGGCTGTCGGAATCCACCCTGAGCCGCGCCTCGTCGCGGAGCGATCAAATGCACGTGCATCTGCTCTTGCGCCTGCAAGGTATAGCGAGCATGATAGCGCACGTGAAGTTGTATCCGGCGGTTTACCGATCGTGATGGAAAATCGGGCATATGGTGTCCAGGGCATCGATAACCTCGAGGCCCGGGTGGAGACAGGCACACACAGAGTGAGCATTTTGCGGACTCCACCACCGCCCAACGGCCCATCCGACGACCCCGCGCACGACGAGTCAGGAGGGCGATGAGCATGCCGGCTCCCATCCTCAAACCCAGCCAACGCGATCCCGACGACGTCTACCCGACCGATCGCTACCAGCCCGCCGACCCGGTCTGGGTCTACCGAGGCGGCACCTGGTGCGCCGGCGTGATCGAGGCGGCCTCCGCCGGCGCGGCGACGGTCACGTACCGCCCGACCGGCTCCCGTGGGACAGGCGTGGACACCATCACCGCCCCCTACGTACTCCCCCGGGCGGAGACCGACCCGATGCTGGACGCCGCGCGACGCTGAATCGGCGTGGCACCGCTCAGCGGTGCCACGCCCGCCGGCACGACCTGCGGAAAGGCGACTGCAGGTCGCCGATCGACCACTCAGGGATTGACAGCCCTCACTTCTGGCGCGAGAATTTCCGGCATTGTTGATCCGACGACTCGGGCACATCGGCGAGTCGGTCGGTGCAGTGACCCGACACCGTACCCATGCCCGGAAATCCGCCAGAAGGGCAATTCCCTGTGTCTGTCGGCAGCCTCGACCTTCCGTATCCGGAACTACTGCCCGCAAGCAGGGGCGAAATTCACCAGGCGATCGCCGACTACGCGCCGGCAGGGCCGCAGGCGTACGCCGTACCGCCTGAACTGACGCCGGATCGGACGGACCCGGCCGAGGTCGATTTCCAGGAACACGACCGGTACTTTCAGATCCGCCGCACCCGTCTTTCACCTGGCCCCACTTTCCTCACCGCCCTTGCGTGCGCAGGCCAATCGGTTTCGGAAGATGCAGCTCGGCACCATCTTTCGGAACTCGGGAAGAGCGATTTCCCGCAGCTCTGGACAGGCGCGAAAAGGCTGTTCGAGTACGCCGGGACCGACCCGACGGCAGCCACCACCGCAGCGACATCGGCAGCCGACGGTGGTGCCGACGCCGACGCACCGGCGGGCGCGTCGGCGGCCGCCGACCGGTGGCTGGTCGGTCACCAACTCTTCTTCGTCCTGATCCAGGGCACGATCACCGGGCTCAACTGCTTCCTGCGGGCGAGCGCCGCCGGGGACAGCGACGACGCCCGCGCCGCACTGTCGGTCGCCGCTGGCTTCATGCGCAGCTCGGCCGCGGCCTTCCGCTTCACCTGTGACTTCACCCCGGTGGACTACACGCAGCTGATCCGTCCCGCGATGGCGCCGCCGGCCGTCCGTGCCGGCTTCAGCGGCCTGCAGACCCGCGACCACGCCCACCTGACCGCAATGTTCGCCGAGGTCCGGGTGATGCGGGCCAAACTCGGCCCGGCGCGACTCGGCAGCGCGTTCGAGGAGTTCGTCGAGGCGACGGTGGCGGCGTACGAGGCCCACCAGCTGATCTGCGCGCGGTTCGGCGGCGACGTGCTGCCCAGCCTGCGGATGGCGGCCCGCTCCGCCGGCCGGGCCGCCGCCCCGGGCACCCAGGTGGTACGCCAGTTGATGCGGGCCCGGCTGTTCGCCCTCGACGGCGGCTCCCGCGACGACGGCTCCCGGCCGGCCGGTCCCGACGACGGCTCCCGGCCGGCAGCACCGGACGCGGGCGGTGCCCAGTGGTGACCGACCGGACCCAGGTCGGCGTGATCGGGGCCGGGCCGGCCGGGATGTTGCTGGCGGTGCTGCTGCGCCGGGCCGGGGTGGACTGCGTCGTGCTGGAGCGGCGGGACCGGGAGTACATCTCGCACCGGGCGCGCGGGGCCACCGTCGAGCACCGGGTGGTGCAGCTGCTGCGCCGGCACAGCCTGGCCGACAACCTGCTGCGTACCGGCGCGGTCGAGGACGCCGTGGAGTTCCGGTTGGGCGGCCGGCGCTACCCGGTCCGCTACGAGCCGTTGGCCGCCGGCCGCAGCCACTACATCTACCCGCAGCAGTTCCTGGTACGTGACCTGGTCGAGGCGTACCTCGGCGACGGTGGCGACCTGCGGTTCGAGACGGCGGCGGCGGGGATCGTCGACCTGACCGGTCAGCCGCGCATCCAGCTGGCCGACGGCGGTGAGCTGCGCTGTGACGTGGTCGTCGGCTGCGACGGCGAGTACGGCGTCGCCCGGGGCGCCGTCCCGGCCGGGGCGCTGCGCAGCACCGGATACCAGTACGACTACGCCTGGCTGTCGGTGCTCGCCGACGCCCCGCCGTCGAGCGACTGTGTGATCAACGCCCTGCACGAGTCCGGAGCCTGCGTGCACGTACGGCGTACCCCCACGGTGAGCCGGTTCTACCTGCAGTGCGCCCGGACCGAGACAGCGGCGGACTGGCCGGACGAGCGGATCTGGAAGGAGATCGGGATCCGGCTGGCCCTGGACGAGCCGTGGACGCTGCACACCGGACCGATCACCGCCACCGGCACGGTCCGGATGCGCAGCCTGGTCTGCGAGCCGATGCGGTACGGAGCTCTCTTTCTCGCCGGCGACGCGGCGCACATCGTGCCACCGGTCGGCGGCAAGGGCTTCAACCTGGCCCTGGCCGACGCGCAGGAGCTGGCCCTCGGACTGATCGACCGGTTCACCGCCGGTGACGACCGTCGGCTCGACGGCTACTCGGCGACCCGACTGGCCCGCGTCTGGCGGGCCCAGGAGTTCGTGCACTGGATGATGAACCTGGTCAACACCCCTGGCTACGGCACCGCCGACGCGCCGTTCCGGCACCGGGTGCAGGCGGCCCGGCTGGCCCGGCTGGTGGACTCACCGGCCTACCTGGCCGCGTTCCTCGAGGACTACGTCGGGTGGTGACGCAGGATGTTCGTCGCCCGCCAGGGCGCGCCAGCGGTGAACGTCAACTCCTGGCCCTCGGCGACCAGCTGCGGTACGGCCACCGGGCTGTACGACTCGCTGGTCCACACCGGTGTCCCCGCGTAGCGCAGCTGCTGGGTCCAGATCACGCCGGTGAGCCGACCGGCGGCGGTGGCGGTCAGCCGGACCTGGTCGGGGAAGCCGGCGAAGGTCGGTGCCTGGTAGTCGACCGTCACCCACTCCGCGGCGTCGGTCAGCAGGCGTACGTCGCCGCGCGGGAACCGCAGGGCCCCGGAGCGGGTCGGCGACCGCCAGACCGGGGCCACCGCCTTGGCCGGGCGCGCGGCCGGCACGGCGACACCGCCGCGGACCGCATCGAGCAAGGGCTGGAAGTCCCAGCCGTACGCCCCCCGCAGCGCCTCGCCTGCGGACGCCAGATCGGTCAGCTCGGTCGGCAGGTCCCAGTCCCGCCGCTCGCAGCCGGTCGCCTGGTAGCGCACCTCGCCGGGCACCACCCGACACCCGGGTACGCCGAACCGCCGACGCAGGTCGACGACGAGCCGGGAACGCTCCTCGTCGATCAGCGGGTCGTTCGTGTGGATCATGGCGATCAGTACGTCGAACCGGCCACCGAGGTCGGCCGGGTCGAGGTCGGCGAGGTCGGACTCGACGAACGCGATCCGGTCGGTGAGCCCGTTGTGTGCGGCTATCCGCTGCGCCATCGCGACGTGGTGGCGGTCGACGGCGACCACCTCGGCACCGGCGTCGGCCGCGATCATCGCGAGCAGGCCGCTGCCGGTGCCGGCGTCGAGCACCCGGTCGCCGGGCCGGACCGCGGCCCGTACGGCGCGCTGCACGTTGTGCCCACGGTCGATGCTCAGCAGCAGACGTAGGTGCAGCTCAGGGGTGAACGGAACGTCCATCGGCCGGGCCATCGCGCGGTCTCCGCTCCTCGGACCGGTCGCCAAAACCGGATCAATGCCGATAAATTATCCATTGTCGATCGAATTGTCAACGGGGGGTCCGCCGGTGCGCGTGCTGATCACCAGTCCGCCCGGGGCCGGGCACCTCTTCCCACTCGTACCGCTGGCCTGGGCGTTGCGCGCCGCCGGCCACGACGTACTGGTCGCCACCACGGCCGAAGGGCTCGCCGGCGCGGCCCACGCCGGCCTGCCCACGGTGGACGTCGCGCCCGGCGCCCCGGTCGCCGGGGTCTTCGGCACCGGCACCCCGGCCGAATGGACCGAGCGGATGCGCCGACGCGGGCTGCGGATCGCCGCCGCCGGCAGCCGGATCGACCCGCTGCTGCTGGAGACCTTCGGCCGGATCGCCGACCTGATGGCCGACGGCACCCTGGCGGTGGCCCGCTGGTGGCGGCCGGACCTGATCGTCCACTCCCGGCTGCACCCGGTCGGACCGTTGGTCGCGCGGGCGCTGCGGGTGCCGGCCGTCGAGCACGGATTCAACCTGCTCCGCGAGCAGACCCTGGCCACCCGGTTCCTGCCCTGGCTGGCGGCGGCGTACCGCCGACTCGGCGTACCGCTGGAACTGCCCGAGCGGGTGGTCCTGCACCTCGCGCCGGCCGAGCTGATGATCGGCGACGGCGACGGCTGGCCGATGCGGTACGTGCCGTACAACGCCGGCGGGACGCTGCCCGACTGGCTGCGCCGGCCAGCCGACCGACCCCGCGTCCTGATCACCCTGGGCACCGTGGTGCCCGCCCTGGCCGGTCTGTCCGGGCTGCGCCGCACCATCGACGCCGCCGCCGACGTCGACGCCGAGTTCGTACTCACCGTCGCCGAGGGTGACGCGCCAGGAGACGGCGGCCGGGGCGACGACACCGACCCGGTCGGGCTCGGGCCGCTGCCGGGCAACGTCCGGGTCACCGGCTGGCTGCCGCTGGCCCCCGCCCTCGCCGCCTGCGCCGCCGTCGTGCACCACGGTGGCTCCGGGACCATGATGACCGCGCTCGGCGGCGGCGTACCGCAGCTCGTCCTGCCGCACGGCGCCGACCAGTTCGTCAACGCCGCGCTGGTGGTCCGGCACCGGCTCGGCCTGCGCGCCGACCCCGACGCGGTCACCGCCGACCTGCTCGCCGCGCTGCTCGCCGGTGGCCCGGCGACCAGCGGCGTCGACCGGGCGGCCCGGTTGATGGCGGCGCTGCCGCCGCCGGCCGTGACCGCCGCCCAACTGACCGACCCGGTCGCCGCCGGCACCACCGCGCCGGCACCCGCCGCGACCGGCACCACCGCACCGGCACCCGCCGCGACCGGCACCACCGCACCGGCACCCGCCGTCACCTCGGCGCAGGTGCTTTGATTGCCAGGTGACCAACCCGGCGATCCTCACCGTCGACGACGACCCCAACGTCTCCCGTGCCGTCGCCCGCGACATCCGCCGCCGGTACGGCGACCGCTACCGCGTCGTACGGGCCGGCTCGGGCGCCGAGGCGCTCACCGCCCTGCGGGAGTTGAAACTCCGCGCCGAGCAGGTGGCCCTGCTGCTGGCCGACTACCGGATGCCGGAGATGAACGGCATCGAGTTCCTCGAAGCCGCGATGGACCTGTACCCGCAGGCCCGGCGGGTGCTGCTGACCGCCTACGCCGACACCGACGCCGCCATCGACGCCATCAACATCGTCGACCTCGACCACTACCTGCTCAAACCCTGGCACCCGCCGGAGGAGAAGCTCTACCCGGTCTGCGACGCGCTGCTCGAGTCGTGGCAGCGCACCCCGGTCGCCGCCGCCGACGAGCTGCGGGTCGTCGGCCACCGCTGGTCGGCCCCGTCGTTCGAGGTCCGCGACTTCCTCGCCCGCAACCTGGTGCCGTACCGGTGGCTGCTCGCCGACGACCCCGAGGCGCAGCGGCTGCTCGCCGCCGCCGACGCCGGGCCGGCCGACATCCCGGTGGTGATCTGCCCGGACGGCACGGTGCTGCGCAACCCCGACCGGGCCGCGCTGGCCGCCCAGGTCGGTCTGCGCACCGAACCCGCCCGGGACTTCTACGACCTGGTCGTGGTCGGTGCCGGCCCGGCCGGCCTCGGCGCCGCCGTGTACGGCGCGTCCGAGGGTCTGCGGACCGTCCTCGTCGAGCGCCAGGCCACCGGCGGCCAGGCCGGACAGAGCAGCCGGATCGAGAACTACCTCGGCTTCCCCGACGGCGTCTCCGGTGCCCAGTTGACCGACCGGGCCCGGCGGCAGGCGTTGAAGTTCGGCACCGAACTGCTGACCACCCGCGACGTGGTCGGCCTGAGCACCGCCGGCGCGACCCGGCTGCTGCACTTCGCCGACGGCAGCACCATCGCGGGACACACCGTCGTGCTCGCCACCGGGGTGGCGTACCGGCAACTCGACGCCCCCGGCCTGGCGGAGCTGACCGGCCGGGGGGTCTTCTACGGTTCGGCGGCGACCGAGGCACCACACTGCGTCGGCCAGGACGTCTACATCGTCGGCGGGGCGAACTCGGCCGGACAGGCGGCGGTCTACTTCGCCCGGCACGCCGACCGGGTGCACCTGCTGATTCGAGGAGCCGACCTGACCCAGTCGATGTCCCGGTACCTGATCGAACAGATCGAACGAATCGACACCATCCAGGTGCATCCGAACTCGGAGGTCGTCGCAGCGACCGGCGAGGACCATCTGGAACGGCTCACGGTGCGCGACACTCGCACCGGCGACACCCGCGACGTCGACACCTCGTGGCTGTTCGTCTTCATCGGCGCACAGCCGCGCACCGACTGGCTCGACGGGACGGTGGTGCGCGACGGCCGTGGCTTCGTCGTCACCGGACCCGATCTGACCGTCGACGGGCGCAGGCCCCCCGGCTGGTCGTTGCCCCGGGACCCGTACCTGCTGGAGTCGAGCGTCCCCGGCGTG
The DNA here is from genome assembly GCF_049179175.1 of Solwaraspora sp. WMMA2101. Lineage (NCBI taxonomy): Bacteria > Bacillati > Actinomycetota > Actinomycetes > Micromonosporales > Micromonosporaceae > Solwaraspora > Solwaraspora sp. WMMA2101. The sequence goes on from NZ_JBMHMA010000006.1 coordinate 2,931,111, forward strand.
TTCGCGGCCGGCGACGTACGGGCCGAGTCGGTGAAACGGGTCGCCTCCGCCGTCGGCGAAGGCGCCCTGGTGGTCACCCTGGCGCACCGCTACCTGGCGGCGCAGTGAACGCCGACCAGGTGCCGGCCACCGACCCGACACCCCCCACCGACCCGACGTCGGCCACCGACCGGCTCGACCCCGCCGACCTGCGCGGCCTGTTCCTGTTCGAGTCGCTCACCGACGACCAGCTCGCCGAGGTGAGCCGCCTCGGCCGGGTCCGCCGCTGGCCGCCCGGCACCGACGTGTACGCCGAAGGCGACCCGGCGGAGTGCTTCTTCGTGCTGCTCGACGGGGAGATCGCGCTGACCCGTCGGGTCCGCGGCGCCGACGTCGAGGTGACCCGCAGCGACCAGCGTGGCGCGTACGCCGGGGCCACCCAGGCGTACGCCGGTGAACGGATGGAGCAGGTCTACCCCAACACGATGCGGGCATTGACCGACGTCGCCCTGCTGGCGCTGCCCGCGCCGGAGTTCGCCGCCGTCATCCGGCAGTGGTTCCCGATGGCGATGCACCTGCTGGACGGGCTGTTCGTCGCGATGCGGACCACGCAGACGGTGGTCGGTGAACGGGAGCGGCTGGTCGCGCTCGGCTCGCTCACCGCCGGGCTGACCCACGAGCTGAACAACCCGGCCGCGGCGGCGGTGCGGGCGACCGCCGTACTGCGGGAACGGCTCGCCGGAATGCGACAGAAGCTCGCCATGGTCGCCGACGGCCGGCTCGACGGGGCGCAGCTGCACAGACTGGTCGAACTGCAGGAGACCGCGGTGCGCCGGGCCACGACGGCCCCCTTACGCACCCCGTTGCAGGTCACCGACGCGGAGGACGCACTGGCCGACTGGCTCGACGCGCACGGCGTACCCGATGGGTGGGAGCTGGCCGCCACCCTGGTCGCCGGCGGCTTCGACGACGACGCCCTCGACGAGGTGGCCGGCGCGGTCCTTGCCTCGGACCTGACGGCGGCGGTGCGCTGGCTGGCGTACACCGTCGAGACCGAGCTGCTGCTCGGTGAGATCGACGACGCGGTCCGCCGGATCTCGTCGCTGGTCGGTGCCGCCAAGCAGTACTCGCAGCTGGACCGGGCCCCGCACCAGACGGTCGACGTGCACGAACTGCTCGACGCCACCCTCGCCATGTTCACCGGCAAGATCCCGGCCGAGGTACGGGTGGTCCGCGACTACGACCGGACGCTGCCGGCGGTGCCGGCCTACCCGGCGGAGCTCAACCAGGTCTGGACCAACCTGATCGACAACGCGCTGGGGGCGATGGGACCGGCCGGGACCCTCACGGTGCGCACCGGCACCACCGGCGACCAGCTGTCGGTGGAGATCACCGACACCGGGCCCGGGATCCCGCCGGAGGTGCGGCCCCGGATCTTCGAGCCGTTCTTCACCACCAAACCGATCGGCGAAGGTACCGGGCTGGGGCTCGACATCTCCTACCGGATCGTCGTCAAGAAACACGGTGGGGACATCCGGGTGGATTCGGCCCCCGGGGCGACCAGCTTCCGCGTGCTGCTCCCATTGACCGCTGGTTGACCGCACACTGGGTGGGTGAACGACGTCGCCGCGGTGCTGCTGGTCGATCCGGCGGGTGCCGTCCTGCTGCAACTGCGCGACGGCCGGGCACCCAGCCATCCGCACACCTGGTGCGTGCCCGGCGGGCACTGCGAGCCCGGCGAGACGCCCGAGCAGACCGCGCTGCGGGAGCTGTGGGAGGAGACCGGCCTGCGGCCCGAGCACGGGCTGCGGTTGTTCTGCCGCCGGGAGCTGGCCGACGACCGGACGGCGCACTACTTCTTCGGCACCACCCGGGCCCGCCAGCGCGACGTCGTGCTCGGCGAGGGCGCGGCCATGACGTTCCTGCAGCCGGCCCAGATCGTCGACGGCCGCCCGCTGTCGCCCGGCTCGGCCAGCCTGCTCGCCGAGTTCCTTGCCTCGCCGCACTACGCCTGGGGTGCCACCGGCGCCGCGTACGATTCGCCGCATGATCCGGACCGACGCCAGTTCCGCGCGCTCCACCGGGCCGACGGGTAGGCCGACGGGGACGGGTAGGCCGACGGGCAGGTCGTTCCTCAAGTGGGCGGGCGGCAAGACGCGGTACGCGGCGACCATCGTCAGCGCCGCGCCGCCGTTCACCGGCACCTACCGGGAGCCGTTCCTGGGTAGCGGCGCGGTCTTCTTCGAGCTGGCACCCGAACGGGCGGTGCTCAGCGACGCCAACCCGGAGCTGATCGTCTGCTTCCAGGTGGTGGCCGCCGACCCGGCGGCGGTGATGCGACTGCTCGACGAGCAGCCCAACACCGCCGAGCACTTCGCGGCGATGCGCCGCCGGTCGCCCGCCGACTGCTCCGACCTGGAACGCGCGGTCCGGGTCGTCTATCTGAACAAGACCGCGTTCCGGGGGCTGTGGCGGGTCAACCGACGAGGCGAGTTCAACACGCCGTACGGCGCCTACGACCGGCCGTACTACGACCGGCGGGTGCTGCTCGACGCCGCCCGCACGCTGCGCCGGGCCGAGCTGCGTACGGGCGACTTCGTCGACGAGCTCGACGCGGCACAGGCCGGCGACTGGGTGTACCTGGACCCGCCGTACGTGCCGCTCGGTGGTTGGGCCGACTTCAAGCGGTACACCTCGGCGCAGTTCGGCCCGCACGACCACGTCCGGCTGCGGGACGCGATGGTACGGGCCGCCGGACGCGGTGTCTGGTTGACGCTGACCAACAGCGACACCCCGTTCGTCCGGGACCTGTTCGGCCCGGACTTCTCGATCGCCCGGATGGCCACCCGCCGGGACATCAACCTGCAGGCGGCCAACCGGCGCAGCTGGGACCTGCTGATCACCAACTACGAGCTGCCGGTGCCGGTCGGGCCGCCGGGCTGACGTTCCGCCTGCCCGGCGGCTGTGACCAGCGGTCGCCCGTCTGGCGGGGTGCGGGTCCCGCTGTCCACCTACCCGGCGGCGACGGCGGCCCGGACCGCCGACGCGAGGGTGGTGGTGGGCCGGCCGATGAGTCGGCGCAGGTCACCGCTGTCGGTGGTCAGGTCGCCCTGGCTGATCCCGACGTCGGAGGCGGCCAGCACGGCGGCGAACTCCGCCGGCACGCCCGCGTCGGTCAGCGCCTTGGCGTACACGTCCTCAGGCAGGTCCTGGTAGCCGACCGGACGTCCGCTGGCCTGGCTGATCTCGGCGGCCAGTTCGGCGAGGGTGAACGGGTGGTCGCCGCCGAGTTCGTACACGACCCCGGCCGGGTCGGCGGCGGCCGGATCGGTCAGCACCGCAGCGGCGGCGGCGGCGAAGTCGGCGCGGGTCGCCGCGGCCACCCGGCCGTCGCCGGCGGACCCGAAGACACTGCCGGTGGCCAGCGCCTGCGGCAGTGCCGCTTCGGTGTAGTTCTCCAGGTACCAACCGTTGCGGAGCAGGACGAACGGCAGCCCACTGGCGCGGACCAGCTCCTCGGTGGCGAGGTGCTCGGCGGCCAGCGGGACGCTGCTGGTGTCGGCGCGCAGGATGCTCGTGTAGACGATCAGCTCGACCCCGGCCGAGGTGGCGGCGTCGATCACGTTGCGGTGCTGCGGTACCCGCTTGCCGACCTCGCTGCCGGAGACCAGCAGCAGCCGGCGGGTGCCGGCGAGGGCCGGGCCGAGGGTCTCCGGTCGGTCGTAGTCGCCGACGCGGACCTGCACGCCCCGGGCGGCGAGGTCGGCGGCCTTGGCCGGGTCGCGGACGACGGCGACGATCTCGCCGGCCGGTACGCCGCGGTCCAGCAGGTCGGTGACGACGAGGCGACCGAGATGGCCGGATGCGCCGGTGACAGTGATCATGTCTGCTCCTGGGTCTTGTTGGGTGGCGACCCGGCGGCCGCCACCCACAAGAGTGCACTAACTTTTCGAAAGTGCAACCTATCGGTGAGCGCTGTCACTGACTTCGTACCCGATCGGGGTTAACCTGGGTCCATGGCCACCCGGTCCCCGACCACGCCGCACCCCGACCACGTCGGGGCCACCGCCGACGACCCGATGGCGCAACTGATCGCCGACGTGTTCGCACGGGCCTGCCCGTCCCGGGAGACCCTGGAGCACGTTTCCGGCAAATGGGGCATCCTGGCGCTCGTAGCGTTGCTGGACGGCAACTACCGCTTCAACGCGCTGCGCCGCCGGGTCGATGGCATCAGCGAGAAGATGCTGGCCCAGACCCTGCAGGCGCTGGAGCGCGACGGGATGGTCAACCGTGACGTCCAGGCCACCATCCCGCCGCGCGTCGAGTACAGCCTCACCCCGCTCGGGCAGTCCGTCGCGACCGCTCTGATGGGGCTGATCGAGCTCGTGGAAGGCGCGATGCCGACCGTACTCGCGGCCCGCGCCCGGTTCGACGCCGCCAGCTGAGGGTCTCAGCCGGCGGCCGTTCTCAGCCCGGCGGCCGGTCACCGCAACAGGCTGCCGACCCGCTACCGCAACAGGCTGCCGACCGGTTACTGCAGCAGGCTGCCGACCGGGGACAACAACGCCCAACCCAGGAACGCGGTGTGCCGGTCCAGCCGGATCCGCTCGCTCTCCATCGCCGCCGCATCGTCGCGCAGCGTCCACATCCGCGCGGCGTCACGCCAGGCGATGTCCCGGGTGAACTCGACCAACCGGTTCTGGTACCAGTCGTCGATGCGTCCGTTCAGCCGGTCGATGCAGATCTGCCAGGTGCTCAGATAGCTACGCCGCAGCTCGGGGATCCGGTCGAAGAAGATCTCGTTGATGTACAGGTAGTCGCGGTGCTGGGCGTCGTTCTCCGGCCCCGACCCCAACTTCGCCCAGGTGTTCAGCAACGCGAACGGCAGGTCGTAGTTGATGTGAGCGTTCACCCCGGCGGCCGCCGACGGCAACGACCGTACGCTCTCGTCCCGCAGCCGACGGAACAGGACCTGCCAGGCCGCCGGGGTGTCGGCCCGGTTGCCCCAGCAGCGCAACGCCTCGAAGTAGCGCTCGGCGAACTCGATGTCCAGCAGGGTGAGGAACTCCGGGTCGGCGAACGCGCCCGCCTCGAGTCGCTCCTGAATGGTCCGGGTGATGACCCAGTAGAGATGGTTGAAGTCGGCGACCGGGTTCTCCGGGTCGTCCGGCGTGGCCTCGGTCAGCAGAAGTTGCAGCGCGGCCAGATCCTCGACCACGCCGGCGACGTCGGTCGGCCGATGGCAGAGAATCTCCATGATCTGGTCGTGCACGTGACCCCAGCGAAGTTCCGGCATCGGACACCTCCAGTCTGCAGTGGCCCCTGTTCTTTCGAGACAGTCGATCCCTACAGTGGCAGGGCCTGCCAAGTCGCAGGTATCCGCGCAACGACGGGTGTGCACTGGCCGAACCCGGCAGACACCGACGCGGTCGCCCGGCAGACACCGTCGACCGGCCGGGTCCGGCCGGCCGGTCGGTGTCCGCCGTCAGCCGGACTGGCAGGTCTACAGTCGGGTTTCAGGCACGTGGCTGATTGCGCATGAACACCCGGGTTGCCTCGACCCGCGTCTTGACCTGCAGCTTGTTCAGAATGTTCGACACGTGTACGCCCACCGTGCGTTCACTGATGAACAGCGCCTCGGCGGTGGCCCGGTTGGTCCGCCCCTCCGCCACCAGCTCCAGCACCTGCCGTTCCCGGTCGGTCAGCACCGCCAACTCGTCCGCCGTACGCGGCGACAGGGTCCGGCTGGTCCGCTCGGTCACCGACGACCGGCCGGAACGCTCGTTGCCCAGCGCGCGGGCCACCCGGTCACCGACGCTGGGCGGGCTGGTCAACCCGGCCCGTAGGGTGACCGGCTCCTGACTGTCCACCTCGGGCAACGGCTCGGACTCCCCGGGGTGCAGGGCGATCCGGGCCCGCTTCGCCAACGCCTGGATCTCCTCGGTGAACGGCCGGGCACCGAGCCGCCGGGCGGTCCGGTACGCCGACTGCAGCGCCCGGGTCGCCTCGGCGTTACGGGTACGGATCGCGTACAGCGCCTCCGCCTGCCGCAGCCGGGCGTACGCCGCCGGGTACGGGTGGCTACGCCGCTCCCACACCTGCGCGGCCCGGTCCCACAGCGCCGGATCGGACCGTCCGTCGATGCGGCTGATCTCCGCCGCGCACAGCTCCCGGTAGCCGATCACCGCGTCCCGTACCGGAGCAGCGGTGTCCGTGGTGCTGCTGCGCTCCATCCGCTCGACCACCCCGACCAGCCGCTGCACCACCTTCGGGCAGGGCGGCGCGCCGGCCGACCGGGCCTCCGCCTCCGCCCGCAGCCCGTGCCAGACCAGCGGCGCCTGCAGCCAGACGTCGTCGGATCGGCTCTCCGCCAGGTCGATCCCCTGCCCGACCGCGTCCCGGGCCTCCCGGTGCCGGCCACGCCACATCGCCAGCCCGGCCCGCAGCGTCAGCAGCGGCAGCATGTACCGGACCCCACCACCGGCGGCGAGCAGCGTCTCGATCGCCTCCAGATCGGCCTCGGCGCCGTCGAGCCGCCCGAAGCCGACATGGATCCGGCAGCGGGCGAGCAGCAGCTCGACCGCGTCCGCGCCGGACGGGCGGTGCCGCAGGGCAGCGGCGATCAGCTCCTCGGCCTCGGCCCACCGGCCCAGCCGGAACAGACCGTTCGCCGCGACCGACAGCAGCCGGGTGCCGTACGTACGGGCCAACCCCACCCGTTCGGCCCGCTCGGCACCCTGGCGGGCCACCGCGACGCCGTCCTCCAGCTCGTTCAACGGGCCGCTGAGCAACTCGGCCAGCTGCAGGTCGGCGACGGCGACGTCCTCCGGGCCGCCGAACGACTCGGCGGTACGCCGGGCCTCGCGGACCGCCTCCTTGCCGGCCGCCGGGTCGTTGAGGTACGCCTGGCTGTAGCCCAGAGTCACCCCGGCCAGCACCATCGCCGAGGCGGCGTCGGGCACCCCGGCGGCCAGGTCGAGGGCCTCACGGGCGCGCCGACCGGCGTCGGCGTACCGGCACAGCTGCAGCAGCAGGTCGGCCGAGTGCGCGGCGGCGGCGACCCGTTCACTCGGGGCGACGTCGGCGGCGGCGAGCGTCCGGTCGTACTCGCGCTCGGCGGCGGCCAGCTGCCCGACCGCCGTGAGGTACCGGGCCCGCAACGTGTACAGCCAGGACGGCGGCGGACCGAACAGGTTGGTCGCCAACTGCTCCAGCAACGCCAGGGCGCGCTCGTGCTCCCCGCTGCGGTGCGCCGCCTCCGCCGCCCGACGCCCCAGCGTGGTCACGTCGAACTCCATCAGCCAGGCGGGCGGCACCTGGTTGGCCAGGTCCACCGCGCTGGCCCAGTGCTCGAACGCCTCGGCGAAGCCGTACAGCCGCTCGGCCTCCTCGGCCGCGGCGACCACCGCCGGCAACGCCCGCGTCGTCTCGCCGGCCTCCCGCCAGTGGTACGCCAACCGGGCGTGCTGCAGGTCACCGGAGGGTACGGCGGCGAGGGTCTCGGCGTACCGGCGGTGCCAGCGGGTCCGCTCACCCGGCAGCAGCCGGGGTTGCAGCACCTCCCTGATCAGCGGATAGCGGAACCGGTAGCCGTCCGGCTCGGACAGCAGCACCCGCTGGCCGACCGCGTCCCGTACCGCCTGCAGCAACCGGTCCTCGGCCAACTGCACCACCCCGGCCAGCAGGTCGTGCGCGACCGGCTCCACACCGGCTGCGACGGCGTGGGACACCAGCTGCGCGTCGGCGGGCAGCGCGTCCACGTGGGCCAGGGTGATCTCCCGCAGCGTCTCGGAGAGCCCGACCCGGCCGTCGCGGGCGTCGCGGGCCAGCTCCTCGGCCACGAACGGCACACCGCCGCTGCGCCGCCACACCGACTCGGCGAGCTCGGGGTCGGGTGGGCCGCCGACCACCTCGGCCACCAGTTCGGCGGTCTCGGCCCGGTCCAGCGGGGTCAGCTCCAGCACGTGCACCGCCCCGGAGCGAGCCCGGGAGCGGCGGAGTTCCAGGACCATCCGACGGATCGGGTCGTCGGCCTGCAGCGTCTCGGAGCGGGCGGCGGCGAGCAGCAGCAGCCGTACGTCGCTCAACCCGGCGATCAGGTACAGCAGCAGGTGCCGGGTGGTCAGGTCGGCCCACTGCAGATCGTCGACGGCGAGGACCAGGGTGCGTCCGGCGGCGACGCCACCCAGCCCGCGGGAGACCCGCTCCAGCACCGCACCGGCCCCGTCGGGGTCGCGGGCGTCACCGTCGAGCACCGCGAGCAGGTCGCGGGCGGCGGCGCTGGCGACGGCACCGGAGTGGCCCGGCTCCGGACGGTAACGTCGCAACGCCTGGCGCAGCGGATGCAATGGCGATGAATCCCCAATGTCCAGACATGCGCCGGTAAGGACCAGTGCACCGGCGGTCCGCAACCGGTCGCTGGCCGCACTGAGCAGCCGCGTCTTGCCGATGCCGCTCTCGCCCATGACGAAGACTGCGGCCGTGTCCCCCCGCTCGACCCTACGTAACGACTCGTGCAGCACCCGCAGCTGATCCCGGCGCCCGACGAAGGGAACATCGTCGGCGCCCCAGGCCAGCGAGCTGGCTTCGCGTGACTGTGTCAATCCGATCACCGACATAAAGGGTGGGAGTATCTGACATACGTCGTTCTACAGATCCTAGGGCTGCGCCGTGCTGGGACCGTTTCAGCCATCCGTTCCATACGTCGGTCCGCACGGACCGGATCACGTCCACCTCGGAGCGGACCGAAGCACCATCACCGCGCAGGAGGCGATCATGAGGACGCTCCGTCGCAACCCCAGCCGTCGCGCCGGACTCGCCACCGTGCGGGTCGTCGCCGATGCCCACCGCTGTCCCTCCGGCGAACACCAGCGGCCCACCGCCATGGGCCCGAACTGCCCGAGCTGCACTGCTTCGGACCGGTCCACCCACCGCTACTGTGCCGACTGCGGTCGGCGACGTGTACCGCCGACCGGGTGGATCGGACCAACCGTGTGTACCCAGCGACGCACCGTCACTGTCCTCTTCGTCGACATGGTCGGCTTCACCAGGCTGTCCGCCCGGCTCGACCCTGAGGACGTCCGTCAGATACAGCTCCGCTACTTCCATGCGGTGCGGTCGGTGATCCACCGCCACGCCGGCATCGTGGAGAAGTACATCGGCGACGCGGTGATGGCCGTCTTCGGCACCGGGAGCGAGCCCGGTGTCGGCGACCCTGGCGGTGCGGACGGCCCCGCCGATGAGGCAGACCCGACCGGCGCTGCCGGCGAAGCTGCCCTCCGGGCGGTCCGGGCCGCCACCGAACTGGCCGAGGCGGTACGGCGTACCGAGTTCCCGCACGGCGTACGGCCGACGCTGCGGGTCGGTGTGGCCACCGGCACCGCCGTCGTCGACCCGGCCGAGGCGGTCGACGGCGGCGTCGGTTTCCTCACTGGTGACGTGATCAACATCGCGGCCCGGCTCCAGGCACACACCGCACCCGGCACGGTGGCCGTTGCCGGCGGCACCTACCGCCTGATCCGGGCCCGGATGACCTTCCGACGGCTGGCCCCGATGTCGATAGCCGGCCGGGACGAGCCCGTCGAGGTGTGGCAACCGCTGTGCGGGGTGCCGACCGGCACCCCGCACCCGGGCCGGACGGGTCGCCCCGCCCGCGCCGACAGCTACTCAGACACCGGCCACCGAGGCGATCCAGCTTCGGCTGGCGGCAACCGATCCGTAGTTCTGGTAGGTCGAACCGTTGCCCGTCGAGCAGACGCCGACCTGCTGTCCGTTGTAGAACTGCGGACCGCCGGAATCGCCCCGCCAGGCGACGCCGTTGACCCCGGTGCTGCGGATCGCCGGGCCGCCGTACGCGTCACTGGCGCCGTTCGTGGTGGTCCGGACCGACGCGGTCTTGAGCTGCGGCGACGCGTCGCAGGTGCTGCAGGTCCGACCCCAGCCGAAGATCGTGTTCGTCGATCCGACCGGCGGGTTGCTCGAAGCCAGCGTGACGTAGGTGGTGGAGACCGACGAGCTCAGGTAGAGCAGGCCGAGGTCGTAGCGGCTGTACGTGGCACTGACCGAGCGGGTCGTGCCGCCGGAGGAACGGTAGACACTGCCCACCCGTACGGACATCGTGCCGCCGATGCAGTGCCGCGCGGTCAGCACCCAGCGCGGCGCGATGATCGAGCCCGAGCAGGCAAACGAGCCGTTCTGGAAAACGGCCGCCGCCCAGGGCGCCGAGGAAACGGTACTGCCGCCAATGATCGGCTCTGGCGCCGCAGCCGCTGCGGACGGCGCGACGAATACGCCGACGAGAGCTGTCGCGGCGATCGCCAAGGTGAGTCGGATACGCAAGTCTGGCTCCTTACCGAGGGGTGAACCCGTTTCCGGGTCGGCCGGGCCGAGGCGTCCTGCTGCGGGTCACGCCGCAGGAACGCCCGTGGTGTGCGGCACCGGGCAGGTGCCACGCCAGCGCGCCGATCGCACGCTGGTGAGGCCAGAGGCTAGGGGCAACAGGTTTCACGAACAAGCATCAGTGACAATTATTTCTGATAGCGTGCGACAATCACCTGGCGCACGTAGATGATATGACGTCGGCAATATGTATTGTCGCCTATGATCGCGTTGCGGCAGCCGTGCGGCCCGGCAGGGCCCGCACTCCGCCAGCCAGCGGTACGCACCGCGTTGTGACCCGTCACACCGTTGGCCGCATCGGGAATGCCGGGCAGGTCGGCCACCTTGACACCGGGTGCTGCGCGGCAGTCCCGCAGCACCCGTACGTACCCGGGCCGGTCGGCCCGCACCGGCACGCGCGCGACGACGCGCCCCTCGCGGAAGAGGCACCATGACAGCGCTCGCCCAACGCCCGGACGCGCCGGCTCCCGCCACCGCGTCGACTCCTGCGGCGGGGCCGACCCCAGGTGAGCTGCTCACCACGTGGCAACGGGTCCGGTTGATCCTGGTGCTCGGCACGCTCATCGCGGTCGGCCCGCTGACGATCGACATGTACCTGCCCGCGCTGCCGGCGATCGGTGACGACCTCCAGACGACCGCCGCCGGGGTCCAGTTGACCCTGACCGGCACCCTTGCCGGACTCGCCGTCGGGCAGCTCATCATTGGCCCGCTCTCCGACGTGTGGGGCCGGCGGCGACCGCTGCTCGCCGGAACCGCACTACACGTACTCGCGTCGGTACTCTGCGTCGTAGCGCCCAACATCGCGGTGCTCGGCGGCCTCCGGGTGGTGCAGGGCTTCGGCGCCGCAGCAGCGTCGGTGATCGCGATGGCGGTCGTCCGTGACCTGTTCACCGGCATCGCGTTCGCCCGGGTGTTGTCCCGGCTGCTGCTGGTGATGGGGGTGGCGCCGGTGCTCGCGCCCACGCTCGGCAGCGCCCTGCTGAACTGGACCCAGTGGCGCGGGGTGTTCGCCGCGCTCGCCGTACTGGGGGTCGCGCTGTTCGCGGTGACCATGTTCGGCCTGCCGGAGACGCTCCCGCCGCACCACCGTCGCCCAGCGCGGGTGCTGGACACCCTGCGCGTGTACGGCAGCCTGCTGCGCGACCGGGTCTTCGTCGGCCTCGTGCTGGTCGCCGGCTTCGCCATGGCGGCACTTTTCGCGTACGTCGCCGGCTCGTCGTTCGTGCTGCAGGACCAGTACGGGCTGGACGAGCAGCAGTTCGGCATCGCCTTCGGGGCCGGCGCGATCGGCATGATCACCGCAACCCAGCTGAACGTCCGACTCCTGCGCCGCTACTCCCCGCAGCAGATCCTGCTGACCTCCCTGATCGCCGCCCTGACGTGCGGCATCGTGCTCCTCGGCTTCGCCGTCACCAATTTCGGCGGACTCGCCGGGGTGCTGATCCCGCTCTGGGCCGTGCTCGCCGCCACCGGCTTCGCCCTGCCGAACGCACCGGCCCTGGCCCTCGCGGGCCACGGCGAAGCCGCCGGCACCGCCTCCGCGCTGCTCGGCGCCGTACAGTTCGGGGTCGGCGCACTCGCCGCACCGGCCGTGGGCATGCTCGGCACGGGCAGCAGCGCGATGGCGACGGTGATCGCCGGCGGCATGCTGGCTGCGGTCGTCGTGCTGGTGGTCGTCGTACGGCCGGGCAGGTTGCCGGTCCCGGACCGGAAGGGGTCGATCCCGCTGGCGGCGCACTGACCGATCCCTGAGTCGCATCCCGGGATCCCTCGGGCGATACGACCCGGGGCAGGGTGCTTTGCCCCGGCAGCGCCCCGCCCTGTATCCTCGGTCGGCGGTGGTCTGCAGCGGCCGCCGAGGAGACTTCGCCTAGTCTGGTCTATGGCGCCGCACTGCTAATGCGGTTGGGGTCTTACCGCCCCTCCCGGGTTCGAATCCCGGAGTCTCCGCGCTTCGGCAGGGTGTGTATGCTTGCCGGGCAGCCTGCGCCCGTAGCTCAACGGATAGAGCATCTGACTACGGATCAGAAGGTTAGGGGTTCGAGTCCCTTCGGGCGCGCAAGATCATCAGGGGTCTGACCTGCGGAAACGCAGATCAGACCCCGTTGCTGTTGATGGAGTGTGGACGTTCGTTGCCACACCTGTGTCACGCCTGCGTCATCACTCTTTGTAGTTGCTCAGTGATCATCATGGCCTTGACCTGGGGTTCGGCGGTCCTCAGGCTGGTCCGGCCCCGCTGGGCCTTCTGGTTTTTTCGCTGTCTTGGCGGCCTTGCGGGCGGCGCGCCCGATGGCGGCGCGGCGTTCCCGGGCTGCATTGCGGACGAGTTCAGCGGTGGCCGCGGCGGCCTGATGTTGGGCTGCTGGTAGCACGCTGGTGTACACGTCTGCGGTGGTGTCGATCCGCGAGTGGCCGAGCTGGGCTTGGATGGTTTTGAGGTCCGCGCCGGAGTTGTGGGCGAGCGACGCGGCGCCGTGCCGCAGGTCGTGTAGCCGGATGGGTGGCAGGGTGGATTTCTGGACCAGAGTTGGGAACCGTTGGGTGAAGTAGCCGGGGTGGTAGGGCTGGCCGTCGGGTCGGGTGAAGACGTATCCGGTGTCGCGGTAGGTCTGCCGGGCTTCGATCCGTCGGGCGGCCTGTTGCTGTTGTTGCTGGCGGTGGTGGGCCAGGGCGGTGGCGGTGGCCTCGTCGAGGGCGACGACCCGCTGTCCCGACGCGCTCTTGGGTGGCCCCTCGTAGACGTGGTGTCCGGCGGACGTTCGCTGCTGGTGGATGGTCAGCTCGTTGGCGTCGAGGTTGGTGTCGGACCAACGCAGGCCGGCGACCTCGCCCCTGCGAAGCCCGCGCAGGCCGATCAGGCGCCAGAGGGCGTGGAGCGGATCGTTGACGGTGAAGTCGAGGAACGCGGCGAGTTGGGGTGCCGTCCAGACCGAGACCGCCGGCCGGTTGCCGGTTTCCTGCCAGGCCGCGACGTTTTCGTCGGTCCAGATGTGCGCTCGGGTCTGGCCCGGGTGGGGCAGTTCGACGCGACGTGCGGGGTTGTCGGTGAGCAGGCCCTCCCGGATCGCCGCGTTGAGGGCGGCTCGGAGCGTGGCACGGATGTGCCTCAGTGTCGATGCCGAGTGGGGTCGGTCGTGCTTGTTGCGTTGCCGCGCGATGGCACGGAACGCCGCGTTGAGCTGGCTTGAGGTCAGGTCGGACAGGAGCGTCCGTCCGACGTGCGGGATGAGGAACCGTTCGATGTCGCGGGTGTAGAGGAGCTTGGTGGTCGGGCGCAGCCGTGTCCGGGTCTGGAGCCAGTGCTCCAGCCACCGCGCCACCGTCCAGCTCTGCGCGGTACGGCGCTCCGATGACATCGCCAGCAGTTCGTCACGGGCGCGACGGGCCGCGGCCTGCGACGGGAACCCGCCCCGGCGAACCCGTTGCGGACGGCCGAGAATGTTGGTGGTGGAGCAGTGGAAATACCAACTGCCGTGACCGCGATCGTTCAGCCGGGAACAATGACCGCCTCGGTTACCTCCTGTCACGTAGTCGGAGCATGCGCAACGCTTGAAGATGCGGCCTCTGGATTTCACGGCTCCCCGATCCGATGAAAGATTCCCGCCTATCTGGCACCCGCTGGACCTGCGGGAATGTGGGTACTCGGATGGCCAACGCCGCCGTGGCAACGCCTGTTCCCGACAGGAGTCACCCCGAGAGGCCGCTGGGGCCAGGGAGACAAACGAGAACACGGAGAGTTATAAGTCGATTGGTTGGTGAACCACGCCGTCATTCGATGATCGCCAATCCCCAATCCCGGTTGTGGTGTTCCTGACGGCGCACCCCGGGACTCCCACACGTCGGGATCGCGTGTATCGCGCGCCGGGGACGCGGTCACCGCAGGCGATGGCCTGTTGGCGTGTCGTAGTGGATGCGGTGTGGGGCGGTGCATAGCCTCCATCAACGGCGACTCGCGGCGGACGCGACCGCCTCGCCCCATCACCTGCCGAAGGAGAGCGCCAGTGAGGCAGACCAGCGACCTTCCTGACCATGCGGCGTCGCCGGTGCCTTCCGAGATGGCCGCCGAGGCCGTCGACGCCGTCCTAGCGGACCTTGCCGCGGTGGCCGACCGTCTCATCGAGGAATCGGCCGTGGCCCAGCGTGAAGTCGATGAACGCAACGACGACAACGAGCGCTGGCTCACCCAGACCAGGACGCCGGCCGGCTATCGAAGCTACCCGAACCCACGCCGCGCGCTGTCCTCAGTGCGCTTGGACCACGCCGTCCACCGCGCCCGCCTCCTACGACAGTCGAGTCGGGAAGTCGTCGCGTGGTGGGCGGACCTGGCAACCCATGCCGCGTTGTCCACCGCGGCGGGTCAACCGGTCAGCCCTGTGCGCGCTGCCGGTGCCGATCCCAGCGCCTATCTCACTGAGGAGGAGCTTCACCAGCTGCCGGGATGGTCCGACGAGGACAGGGCGTTGGCCGAGCTCGTCGCGCTGTTCACCGTCCCGCCCATGAATCCGGAAGCCACCGACATCTCCATGGATGCGGGCGAGTTCGCCGCCTGGGCGGGACCGATGGCGCAACGCTCCCCGTCGGGAGAGCTGATCGCGGCTGATGAATCCTCGCTGGGTGCCCACCTGCCGCGCATGTGGGGTGACACGTGGATCGCCTACCAGATGCCGGCCCTGCCGCCTGCGGACAGACTCGCCGCAGCGTTCACTACCGCCGGTGTGCCGCCGACCGTTGTCGAGGCCATCCGGGAAGCGGCCAGGGCCGTCGACGACGCACTCGCCGCAGCGGTCCGGGTCGCCGAGCCGGAGGACGCCGACGGCCTCCTCGACGACCCGGAGGTGACCACGGAGGAAGAGGCACTGTGGGACCACGTCGAACGGTCAACGGAGATCCTGGCCGCATACGCCCGGACCCTGACCAACCACCTGCCCGCGATCCGCACGGCAGCTCAACACCCGCGTCCGACCCTGACGACCACCCAAACCGGGTAGCAGATCCGGGTGTAGGACACCAGCCCAGCCCGCCCTGCACCCGAATCTGCCCGGGCCCCTGACGCACCCCGCACTGTCCCCCGGGATCGGCAACAGCCCCGGCTCCGTGACCGGATCACTGCAGCTACCCGAATCGCCGCTCGATCCTTGACTCCCCGGTGGACGCGACACCACGATTCGTCATCCACTGCCTGGCCGTCAGAGGCCTTCGAGCCCGCTGCACGGCTGAGGTCCCCCCGGTTTCACGGAGCTTCTGATCGTGGTCTGATGGCCATGGGAGGAGGCATTCGTGCCAGCACCGAAGAAGTACCCCGATGAGCTGCGTGCTCGTGCTGTCCGGTTGTATCGGGAGTCGGATCCGAAGCCGGTGATCCGTCGGCTGGCTGACCAGCTCGGCGTGCATCACGAGGCGCTGCGCAACTGGATCCGTCAGGACGAGGCCGACCAGGGTCAGCGCGGTGATCGGCCGACGACGGACATGGTTGAGGAGAACCGGCGGTTGCGGCGGGAGAACACCGAGTTGCGCAGGGCGAACGAGATCTTGAAGGCCGCGTCGGTGTATTTCGCCCAGGAGCTCGACCCGACCCGGCGTCGGTCATGAGGTTCGTTGACGAACATCGTGGCCGTTACGCGGTCGCGCTCCTGCTACGGGTCCTGAACATCACCGCGTCGACGTACTACGGCTGGCGCGACAAGACGGTCCGGCCGTGTGATCGGGCTGAGGTCGACCGGGCGTTGTTGTCCAACATCCACGAGATCTGGGTCGCGTCGGGGCACACCTATGGCGCGGACCGGGTGCATCGGCGGTTGGCGCGGGACGGTGTCCGGGTCGGCCGTAAGCGGGTGGAGCGGCTGATGGCCGGCCAGGGTTGGCAGGGGGCGTTCCTGCGACGTGGCTGGCGGGGCGGGTCCACGAAGCAGGACCCGCGGCACACTCCGGCACCGGACCTGGTCAACCGGGACTTCACCGCGTCGGCGCCGAACCGGTTGTGGGTTGCCGACGCGACCCGGATCCCGTGCGGTCAGGGTGTGTTCTGGCTGGCGGCGGTCCGGGACGCGTTCTCGAACCGGATCGTGGGGTGGAAGACCTCCGATCGGTGCGACACCGACCTGATCCTCGGCGCGTTGGAGTACGGGATCTGGTCGCGGGATGTGCGGGATCAGGAGTTGATCCACCACAGCGACAAGGGGTCGAACTATACGTCGTTCCGGTTCGGGCAACGGTTGGCGGACAACGGGATTCTGCCGTCGATGGGTTCCACTGGGGATAGTTATGACAACGCTCTGATGGAGAACTTCTTCTCGACGTTGAAGACCGAGTTGGTGTACCGGACGTCGTGGCGGACCCGCGACGAGGCCGAGAACGCGATCTTCACCTACATCGACGGGTGGTACAACCCTCGTCGGATCCAGCGTGACCTCGGCTACCTCAGCCCGGACGAGTACGAGACCGCCTGGGCGTCGACACGAATCGATCAGCCAGACTCGAACGGAACCATCCCGGCGCCGACCGGCGTCAGGTAACCACCGCTCCACGAAAGCGGGGGGACCTCACGCTACGCACAGTGCCAGGTTGCTGCACGCCGTCCTGCTCGACGGCGTCGGGTGCGTCGGCCCCGTTCCGCCGACACCCGGCACGCCGTGGGCCGCCATCGCGGGGCGCCTGGCCCACGACCGCCTTGCGGCACCGCGCGAGATCGACTCCGCCATGCGTGATTTGGTCGTCGCACAGGCGCTACACCACGCGCGCGCCCCGAGCACGGCGACGCCGGCAAGCGGAAGTACGCCATCTGTGGTGCTCGTCACTGCAGACTCGAAGGTCACCCGTCACCCGTTCACACCCGCCCCAGGCGCGACGGCGGACGCCCCCGCGACCTCGTCACCCCCTGCCTACACGGTGGCACGGCCGTTCGGCGAACGGGTCGTCCGACTCGTGGATCCTCGACTCGGCATCATCAGCGAGATCCGCGAGGCCGGCCACCGGCAGGCGCCGATACACGTCAGCGAGGCCGAGGTACGCCGCCCCGGCCATCCGACCGGAACGCCGATTCGCCTCGTCGCCGCAGGTGAGACGCTCTCCGAGGCACGGGCCACCGTGGCACGGAAAGCGCTTGAGTGGTACGCGGCGCACTGCTTCGACGAGCGGCTCACGGACGGACCGGATGCTGCCCGCGCGCCCGGGATCCGAGTGGTCACCGGCCGCCGATTGTCCGACGACAACCCGGTGCCGCTGCGCGTCAACGAGGTCTTCGAGCTCACGCCGACGCCGTCACCTGCCGTACCCGCCGGTGTTGGCAGCGGCGAGAGCTGGTCCGATGCGGTGCTGGCCGGGCTGCTCAGCCGGGTGTGTCAGCTGGCGACGGCAGCGGTCGGACATGAACCGGTTCCGCCCCTAGCGTTACGCGCGATGACGGCCAACAGCGACATACGCATCGCGCTCACCGAACTGACCGCCGCTGGGCTCCAGGCTGACCTCTGCGACCTCACCTCGCACTCCGGCATACCCACCGTCGGAGTCGTGGCTGACGGATCGCTCGCAGCGGTCGCGAGCGACGTCAGCCTGGTAGGTGCGGTACGCGCGGCGGTACGCGCCGCAGTGCTGCGACAGCAGTCTGCTCTTGACACGGCGATACCGGCCGCGACGAGTGGTGTGGTCCTCCCAGTCCGACTCGGCGCAGCGCCCATCCGTCCGTCCGCCGACGTATCGCTCTCCGGAGCGGTGCATGCGCTGGAGGCCAAGGGCCTGATTCCGGTGGCCGCCGATCTGGACCACGATCCTGCGATCAGTGACGCACTGCCGTACGTCGTACGGGTGGTACTGCATGGGTGAGGCGGTACGTGTGGTCGGTCACGGCCTGTTGTACGAGGGACTGCGCAGCCGGCTCGACGAGTTGGCCACGGCGGCCATCGACGGCCGGCCGGTCGTCGTCAGCGCCACGGACACCTGGTTGGAGGTGCCACCAGCCGACCACGATGGATGGTGGTTGCCAATCCGGATCGAACATCACCAGATCGTGTTGGGGCCGTTGACCCATCCAGGAGTTCCAGGGTGTCTCGAATGCTGCAGAGCTCGGCGCGCCCGTGCCCGATCCGCAGCATTTACCGCGCTGTGGGAGCAGCACGGTCCGGACCTGCTTACATGGACACCGACCTACCTACCGCCACTCGTGGTTTCAGCCCTGTCCGCGCTGGTCCGACTGGAACTCACCCGAGCCGCAGACGGGCCGACGCGACCCACCTACGTACGCCTCGCGCTCGAAACGCTGACCGTGACCCGACA
The DNA here is from genome assembly GCF_049179175.1 of Solwaraspora sp. WMMA2101. Lineage (NCBI taxonomy): Bacteria > Bacillati > Actinomycetota > Actinomycetes > Micromonosporales > Micromonosporaceae > Solwaraspora > Solwaraspora sp. WMMA2101. Next base: position 2,949,756 of record NZ_JBMHMA010000006.1, read on the forward strand.
TCACTTTCTGCCCGATCCACTCTGCTCGCAGTGCGGTGTGCTGCCGGTGGACGTGCCGGATGACGCAACAATCGTCTTTGCTTCGCGGCCCAAGGACCCAGAGGCATACCGGACGCGTACGGCAGCGGAGTTGCACCCCGTGCTGCTAGACACCTTTGTCGACGCCGACGCGGGGATAGTCGCCCGGATTGAGCGGGGCGACGAGGCTGGCTTCGCTGTCGCAAGGGCGTCGATGCGGCTGCGGACCGCCGACGAGCGGATCGTCGTTGAGTCCGGCTGGGGACGCAGCAACGACTATCAGACGAGCGATGTCGTGGCGCTCCTAGAGGCACTCGAACGGTGGGGCGGGCTACAGCCGGGTGGCAAACGCACGGTGGTGCACGCCTCGTACGCCGAGCTGGCCGACTTCGCGCTGGACCCGCGATCGTTCGGACTACCGGACGTCTCCGGAACCGGCTCGTTCCAACGGTTCGATCCTGATGTGCGGTGCAGATGGGTATGGGCCTGGTCATTTGCGGGTCAACGGCCAGTGCTGGTGCCCGAGGGACACGCCTACTACGGCATCCGGCTGACCCGCCCAGACGAACCCCGCTTCGCCGATGAGATCTCCAACGGCTGCGCGATCGGCAGTTGCATGGAGGAAGCAGTCCTCCATGGTCTGTTTGAAGTCGCCGAACGGGACGCCTTCCTGACAACCTGGTACACGCGGTTCCCACGTCGCGCAATTCGGCTGACCAACCCGGCTGATCGACCGGGGGCCGAACTGGTAAACCGCATCCGGGCCAACACCGGCTACAAGGTCCTGCTGTTCGACACGACCCTGGAGTACGGAATCCCCTCGGTCTGGGCGATGGCGGTACACCCGGACGACCGGCCAGACGACGCCAAGGCGGTCTGCTCGGCTGCCGCCCATGTCGACCCTCGGCGGGCAGTACTGGCGGCCGTGAGTGAACTCGGTCCTGTCCTGTCGAGCGTCCGCCGGTCCTTCCCGCAGCACCGCACTCGGGTGAGGGCGATGCTGGCGGATTCTGCGCATGTCAGCAGGATGACAGACCACTCCTTATTGTATGCTGACGTCGATGCTTTTGTCCGGTTCAGCTTCCTCCTCGACGAGGTGCCGACCATCGAACCCGCTGAGATGGCATCCGACCATCCGCCTAGAATGGACCTTCGCGATGACGTCCTGGACACCATTGGACGATTTCTCGCACACCACCTGGATGTCATCGTGGTCGACCAGACCACGGACGAACACCGGGCGGCCGGCCTGACGTGTGTCAAGGTCCTCGTACCAGGCACCGTGCCGATGAGCTTCGGACACGCGAATCGGCGCACGTCGGGCCTACCGCGGCTGTTCGACGTACCGTCGAAGCTGGGACATCGGACCGCGCCGACAAAGCCAGATGAGCTGAATCCGTACCCGCACCCATTTGCCTGACCGGCAGGACTGGACAGGAAGCCGAGATGATAATTGCCCTCGACGAGGTGACCCTCGCCTACGACGACCGAGTCGTGCTGTCGAACCTGTCGTTGCAGGTCGAAGCCGGTCAGTCGATCGCCTTGAGGGGACGCAACGGAGCGGGTAAATCGACTCTGCTCAGATGCATCGCGGGACTACTCCAGCCGCGGCGCGGTACCGTCTCGGTGGACGGTCGGGTAGCTGACGAGACCAAACCCTGGTTCCGCCGGGTGGTGGCCGCGCTGCTCGACGACGCGGCGTGGTATCCGTCACTGACGGTGGCCGAGCATGTCGATCTCATCCGTGTGGTGAACGGTCCGGCAGCCGGGTCCTGGTGGAGCCCGGGCGACCTCACCGAACGGTTCGGGCTCGCCGCGATCGCCCACGACTCGCCGGCGCGGCTGTCGTCCGGGCAGCGTCAGCGGCTCGCGTTGGCCATGACCTTCGCGCGTCCCAGCAAACTGCTGCTCCTCGACGAACCGGAGCGGCATCTCGACCCGGCCGGGCGCGCCGCGGTCACCGACCTCGTCGCCGAGTACGTCGGCGGCGGCGGGACAGTCCTGACCGCGACCCACGACTCCGGACTCGCCGACGCCTGCGAAGTCGTCACGTTGGACGACGCCGGTTCCGCTGCCACCGTCGGCGCCGCCGGAAGCCGGACGCGTCGGGAACGGCGGTGAGCCCGCTCATCGCCACGCGGCCGAACCGGGCCGGGACTGCCGATCGTCCGCCGCCCGCCTCGGACGTTCGTAGGTGGCTACGCCGGACGCAGATCCAGTCGCAACGCACCCGTTGGAGCTGGGACGGCGCGTACACCGTTGCACTCGCCATCGTGTTTCTCCTGGTCGCGATCGTGACGGCCGCCCGTACACTCGCCGCCGCCACCTCCGACGGCTCGGACCTGCCGTCGAGCCTCCTGCTAGCGGCCACGCTGGGCTGCTTCGCCGTGATCCTGGCGATCGCTGCGGCTTTCGGCCCGCTCAGTGCGCCGCCGGCTGCCCTGACCTGGCTGGCGACCAGCCCGGTCAGTCGCCGAGGGCTGCTCCTGCCGCGTTTCGCCGCAGTGGTGACGGCCGGTGCCGTCGCCGGTGCGCTTTTCGCCATTCTGGTGCTGCCGTACCTGCCGGCCAGGGATAGCGTGGCCCTCGTCGGTCTCGGTCTGGCACTCGGTGTCACGACCGCCGCTGGCGCCGCGCTCACCCAGGTCGTGGTACGGCGGCCCGAACGCCTGTTGCGCGGCACCGCGGCGGTGGCTGGCCTGGCCGCGTTCGCCACCGCGTTCGCCGACATATCCGGCTTCTGGTCCGGACCACCGGTACGAGGACTGCTACCGGGTGGTGCGCCGTGGGTGGTGGGCGCCGTCCTCACCGGCCTCGTCGTGGTCGCCGCCGCATACGCGCGGCTCGAGGCCGTACGGCTTCCCGCCCTGCGGGCCGCGGCGGCGTCGGCCGCAGCGCTGACCGGCGGTATCGGTGCCGCGGACCCGGGTCTGCTTTCCAGAGTGACCGAAGACCGCCGCTGGCAGCAGCGGCGACTGCGGGTACGGATACCGCTGCCGCCAGGCTCACTGGCTGTCGTAGGCCACGACCTACTCACCTTTTTCCGGCAACCGGGCCGTGTCGTCGTGTGGACGACGCTGGCCGCGGTGCCCTGGCTACTCGCTTCGCTGTCCGAATCGGAGACCCTACGCGCCGCCGGTTGGCTACTCGCCGGCCTGCTGGCGACCGGGCAGTTCACTGGCAATGTCCGTTACGACATGGACCGGCCAACGATCGCCCGGCTGATCGGCGTGACCGATCGCCGCCTGCTCATATTCAGATCTGTGCTGCCCACCGTCCTCGCTGTGGCGTGGAGCACCGGCTCGGTCATGCTCGCCCTCGCCCCTGACACCGGCAACGTGACAACCGCCGCCCTGCTCGGGCTCACAGCCGGACCCGCCGTCGCCGCCGGGGCACTGCGGTCCGCCCGCCGGTCCTTCGTCCGGCACGACTACCCACTCATCGTCACACCCATGGGGGTAGTGCCCAGCGGACCTTTCGTATGGGCGGGACAAGCCGTCGATCTTGCTTTGCTCGGTACGGCACCGACGCTCATCGCACTCGCCACCCGGGACGTCGATCTCCGCACCATCGTCGCCCAGGCCGTATTCTCCGCACTCGCCCTGGGGCTCTTTCTTCGGCCTGCCGGGAGAAGCCAGTGGGCCCAAGGGCTCGTTCGACGCGGGTGGGCGATGATCGCCCGAGCCGTGACGGTGATCTGGCGTCTATGACCGTGTGTGGCGATCTGGGACTTGTTACCCTTCCCGATGCTCAGATCACCTTCCCAGAAGCCTGTACACCGACTTGGCTCATTTAGTGCGTGCGGTGGATGGCGTTGAGGGCGGTGTGGAGGTCGTGGGGGATGGGGTCGGCTGCGGTGATGGTGTGGTCGCCGGCCTAGATCTGGATGGTGCGGTAGCGGCGGGCGGCGGTGACGAAGTGAGTCGAATTTCTGGCAGCTAGGATCTTCGGCATAGACAAAGTCGTTACCATTGGCCGAGGTGAGGCGTACGAGCACACCGAGCGCGGCCTCGACCGCCGCGACCCAGGTTCCTGGATCCCGCGTTGGGTCGGCGACCCAAGCGCTGGAGCGCTAGGTCCAGCGGGGCAGGTAGCGCAGCAGGTAGAGGTGGCACCCGCCGAGAAGACGCTCCGCGCGAGGACCCGGCGGCCTGACGACTCCGCGTCTCCGCCGACCAGATGCCTGCTGGAAGGCGCATCGGCGGTAACCCCGGGTAGTGATGTGTGGTGGACGGCGGCAAAACAGGGCTGCTCCTGGGTGCTCCGTGGGTGCTCGGACGTCGGGGAACTGACACGGACATGCCGGGACTAACCAGGATTCCCCACCTCCCCGAACCTCCAGGCGTCAATAGATCTATCTCGATTGATTACCGGACCTGCGGGTACGTGCCCGGACTAGGCCGGACAAGGCGGGACGCTGTAGCACTTCGCCACTCTCCGCAAGATCATCTGACTACGGATCAGAAGGTTAGGGGTTCGAGTCCCTTCGGGCGCGCAAGATCAACAGGGGTCTGACCTGCCGAAACGGCAGTCAGGCCCTTTCGCTTTTCCGTCCCTTGTGGTCGGTTGGGTGCTCGGTGGGTGCTCGTGCGACGAGCATCCCTCACGTCCCGGCCAGTCCAGGGGTGACCCGTCCTGTCCCGATGGGTTTTGATCATGGGTACCCGCGTCGGGCCGAAAGTCCAGACAGTGGGACGTGCTTCCGTGGTCGAGGTGCCGCTCTCCCCCGGCCGGGTTCGCGGTGCTGGAGGCGCGGCCGTGTCGCCCGGTTTGGTGTGCGGGGGCAGGCTGCCACTGTCGCCGGTATCCGTCAATGTCAACTTGCCGTTAGAGGAACGTAGCGAGCGGTGATCACTTTCCTCCGACGATCGCCCCAGCAGGTCCCTGCCGCCGCGAGTTTCTGCTCGCCGACCAGCGCCCCTGTACCGTTCGAAAACTCGGCCACAGCCGTTGACGTGCGGCTTTGTCCGCTGCGGGATCGATGGATGGCGTCATGCTGCCGGTCATGATCCTGTCGTTCGGCTACCTGATTCTTCGTCAGGCACTGCAGTTGATCATCTTGTTGGCCCGGGGTGGGGACGCCAACGCGGTCGAGGTGCTCGTGCTGCGGCACCAGGTCGCGGTCCTGCGTCGGCAGGTACGCCGTCCGGATCTGGAACCGGCTGACCGGGCGGTGCTTGCCGGCCTGTCGAGGCTGTTGCCGCGGACCCGGTGGGCGGCGTTCTTCGTCACCCCGGCCACGTTGTTGCGCTGGCACCGCAACCTGATCGCACGGCGGTGGACCTACCCGAGACGGCGACGCGGTCGACCGCCGATCACGGCCGAGGTGCGCCAACTGGTGCTACGGCTGGCCCGGGACAACCCCACCTGGGGATGCCGACGCATCCAGGGCGAGATGACCGGCCTGGGCTACCGGCTCGCGGCCAGCACGATCTGGGCGATCCTGACCACCACCGGAGCAGGTCCGGCTCCACGACGGGCGGGACCGACCTGGACCGAGTTCCTCACCACCCAGGCCAAAGGCATCCTGTCCTGCGACTTTCTACACGTCGACACCATCGGACTGACCCGCGTCTACGTCCTGTTCCTCATGGAGATCGCAACCCGGCGAGTGCACCTGCTGGGCGCCACGACGAACCTGAGGTGTACCAAGGATCTTGGACATGTCCTCCGAGTTGAGAGGATGGATCCATGTCCGAGCAACGTCGTCGATACAGTCCGCAGTTCAAGGCCGAGGCTGTGCAGATGGTCGTCGAGACCGGTAGACCGATCGCCGCGGTGGCCCGTGATCTGGAGGTCCACGAAGCCACCCTGGGCAAGGTCGCGAACTGTCAGATCGGGGTGAGCGTCCACGCGGGCGTCGACACCGCGTCGCGTCCTCTGGACTGGCGGTTGTTTCTGCCGGTGCTGTGGGACGGCGACGCGGTCGATGAGGCGAACCGGGCCGAGGTGACCGCCCGTCGGGGCCGGTGCCAGATACTCGAGGGTGAGCATCATCGGCCGAAGCGGGCACTGGTGGTGGAAATGCTCGACGAGCTGGCCGAGCACAGGCTGCGTCCGCCGCTCGTGCCCGCGGACGCCGGCTACGGGGACAACAGCCAGTTCCGCAGCACCCTGGACCGGCTGGAAATCGGTTACATCATGCGGGTCGACGGCGGCGCACTCGCCACAAGCCGGATGTATGGTAGGTCGAGCGGGTGTGTTCCGGCTTGGCGCACGGTTCTCAAACCGCACCTCGCAGCCTCCGGAGTGACGCTCGGCCGCGAAGGGGACACATTTCAAGCCTGCAGTGTCGTCACCTGGTGCGAGATCCCTCGACGTCCCAAGTCACCTCGTCGCAGTCGACGATGTTAGGTGCGCCGTCGTTCATCGGACCGGCTTGCGGAGCTGAGCTCGGGCCGGTGACCGTTCCCAACGGACTAGACAAAAAAGTTGCACTAAAGTCTTTGAGCTTCTACGGTGGATGCATGCCACCCGGATCGAACCGGCGACTCACGAACGTTGCCGAGCTACGGATGTTCGCCCATCCATTGCGGCTGCGGTTGCTCTACGCGCTGACCGTGGAGCGGGAGGCGACTGCGTCCCGGCTCGCCGAGTTGGTCGACGAGTCGCTCTCACTGGTCGGCTACCACCTGCGGGAGCTGGCCACGCACGGCCTCATCGAGGAGGCGCCGTGCCGCTCTGGTGACCGGCGGGAGCGCTGGTGGCGCAAGACCCACGAGGGTTTCAGCTTCGCGGGGTCGGAGTTCGCCGACGATCCGCAGGCCCGTGGCGTGGCGGTCGCGGCCAGGCGTCAGATGCTGGCCCATCAGATTAGCCGGCTCGAACGGTGGATCGACGAGGATCACGCCTGGGGCGAGGCGTGGATCGACGCCTCGTTCTCCAGCGACTCCCTGCTCCGTCTCACGGCGCCCGAGTTGGCCGAGCTGAGTGCCGAGCTGACGACGGTGGTGCAGAAGTGGGCCGAGCGCGGGCGAGTCGGTGCCGAGGATCGGCCCGACGAGCCCGGCCGGGAGCCGGTTCTGATGTTCATCCACGCCTTCCCGTTCAGGCCATGACGCCGCAGACGGTTCCGGTCCGGCAACCGCCTCCTTACCGGGACGGGAACGTCCTGCGCTGGCTCGCTGGGCTGGGCGTGTCGATTGTGGGTGATCAAGTCTACTTCGTGGCGTTGGCCTGGACCGCTGTCCAGGTTGCTGGTGCCGGTGGGGCCGGGTTGGTCCTGGCCACCGCTTCGGTATCCCGGCTGGTGCTGCTCCCGGTGGGTGGGGCGGTGGTCGACCGGTGGGGTGTGCGGCGGCTGATGCTTGGCAGCGACGCGCTGCGTTGCGCGGTGATGGTCGCTGCGGCGGTGGCTACGGCCACCACGGAACCAGCCCTCGCGGTGCTGATCGTGGTGGCGCTGGTGTTTGGCGCGGTCGACGCGGTGTTCCTGCCCGCTGTCGGGGCGCTGCCGCCGTATCTGGTGGCGTCCGAGCACCTCGCCCGGCTGCAGGGCATGCGGATGACGCTGGCGCGGGGGGCGATCGTTGCCGGTGCGCCGCTCGGCGGGGCGGTCGTGGCCGCACACGGGATCACGGCGGCGTTCGCGCTCAACGCGCTCACCTTCGCCGTTTCTGTGCTCGCGCTCGCCACGGTCAGGGTCCGCCCCGGAGCGGCAGCCAAGCCCGCCGGGGGATCCCGGGGTATGGGTAGAGAGGTCCGGGCCGGACTGGCTGTGGCCGCGCGGTCGCCGTTGCTGCGTACCATCCTGCTCGTCTCGGCGGTTGCCGAGTTGGGCTTCACCGGCCCGTTCAACGTGGGCATCGCGCTGCTGGCCCAGGAGCGCGGTTGGGGTGCTACGGGGGTCGGCCTGATCGTCGGCGGCTTCGGTGTCGGTGCCGCGCTGGCAGCGGTGGCCGTGGCAGTGCTCGGCCGGCTCCCGCGCGCCGGCCTGCTCATTGGCCCTCTCACCTTCGTGACGGGGGCCGCGCTCGCTGGTGTCGGTTTTGCCCCGGCCAGGCAATGGGCGGTCGCCGCGTCGGTACTGCTCGGCGTCAGCATCGGTCTGGCTGGCGCGCTCGGGATGGCCCTGCTGCAGGCGCACACACCGCCGCAGTACCTGGGCAGGGTGATGAGTCTGAGCAGCCTGGCCGGTTACGGTGGCATTCCGGTCAGCTACGCGCTCACCGGTTTGGTCGCCGGGCTGTGGGGACCGGCGGCGGCACTTATGGGCGGCACCGCCCTCGCGGCCGCTGCAGGGCTCACCGCGCTGTCGAACCAGACGCTACGTCGCGCCGTGCTGCCCGTCGCGCGTTGACGCCGATTGGAGGTCATCACCGAGACTTGTGGATGCCGAAAACCTCATCCATCCTGGTCACAGCCTTTTGATCAACAAGCCTTGGAGTAGTCGGTCCCGGCGAGGATTCGGGCGGCTGAATCGCGAAAGTGGTTGACGTCGAGCGCTGCGAAATGGGGGCCTGTAGGTAATTTTATGTAGCGGATGTCGGTATTAGTCCGTTATGACCGGCGGGTAGCCGGTCGACACAGATAGGACCAGTTTCGATGACAGTCTCAACGGTGAGGCTTATTCAGCAGGGCCTCGATAGCCCACAGTGGACCCCCTGATAAATGAGACGGCCCGCCCTCCCATAGGATGGAGTTACCACACAACAACCAAAGAAAAGCGGACCGCCGAACATGTATCATACCACCGGCTTCACGACCGATCAGATCCGCGACCTCTGCGTGCTGGTCCGCGCCGAATGCCGGAACCTGGGCATGGAACCGTGGCCACCGATCCTCGGCCTCTACCGCGCCCTCGTGGTCACGTTGACCTACATGCGGCGCAACCGCGTCCAAGCGGAGATCGCCGAGGCGCACGGCGTCTCCCAGTCGACGATCTCACGGGCGGTCACCGCCATCACCCCGGTCCTCGACCGCGTGCTGGCGGGGTTCGTGCCGACCGCCGACGAGCTCGACCCGACCGTCCAGTACATCGTCGACGGCACCCTGTTCCCCTGCTGGTCATGGCGCACGGACCGCTGTCTGTACTCCGGCAAGCACAAGACCACGGGCATGAGCGTCCAGGTCGCCTGCACCCTCGACGGCGCGCTCGTCTGGGTCTCCGATCCCGTCACCGGCAACCACCACGACTCGTACGCGATCAACGACACCGGTGTTCTCGTCAGCCTGAATCCTGCAGGCTGGATCGGCGACAAGGGATACGTCGGCAACGGCATGATCACCCCGTACAAGAAGCCCAAGGGCGGCGAGCTCACAGAGTGGCAGAAGGAATACAACAGGCAGGTCAACAAGATCCGCTGGGTCGTCGAACAGGTCATCGCGAATCTGAAGACCTGGAGAATCCTGCACACCGACTACCGCAGACCGCTCGCGACCTTCACAGAAACGATCTCCTGTGCCATCGGGCTGCACTTCTACAGGATCGCCTGTGAATAGACCTCGCTGCAGTCCATCACGTCGTCCTGGATCAGCGCGAAGGCGTGGAACAACTCGAGCGCCGCTGCCACCCGGGCGATTCCCGGCAGGTCCCTACCGCCGTGGATGGACCAGCCGAGATGACACATGAACGGTCGTGTTCGCTTGCCCGAGTTCATCGTCAGCCGCCTCACCAGGGACACGTCATGCACCCAGTCCGGGTCGCTGTCGGCGTCCCGGACGGCGGCGAACGTGTCGTTGAGCACGTCGTCCACATCCTGACGCGCCACGCTCATGCTCCGCGCCATCGATACTGCGGTGATCACCTCGTCGATGTTCGTCATGGGTCCCTAATGAGTTCTGGGAGTGAGCCATCCGGCAAACTCCTGGTGGGTAGGTAGCCGCCAGCCGGTGAGCACTCCGGGTTCCTGGACGTCGAGTCCTGACGAAAGATCGTGCCCCGGCTGGTCGGTGTGGAGAGTTGATCGCTGATGGGATGTCGTGCCCGCCCGGTCGCGGCGTGAGCACTGCTTCATTAGGTCGCTGATGGTTCTCCTCCTGGCTACCAGCGGTGATCGACTCAATAGGCGGGAGAGACGTTGCTGTTCATAGGAGATGACTGGGCGGAGGACCACCACGACGTCGAGCTCATGGACGCCTCCGGCCGCAGGCTGGCCAAGGCGAGGCTGCCCGAGGGCATCGCCGGCATCACCAGGCTCCACGCGATGATCGGCACGGCGCTCGGCGACGACATCGACGCCGACGCTGCTGCTGCTCAGGTAAAGATCGGTATCGAGACCGATCGGGGCCCGTGGGTGCAGGCGCTGGTCGCCGCCGGGTACACGGTGTACCCGGTCAACCCGTTGCAGGCGGCCCGCTACCGGGAACGTCTGGCGGTGTCCCGGGCCAAGAGCGACGCCGCCGACGCGCACATGCTGGCCGACATGGTGCACACCGACTCGCACCAACTGAGCCCGATGGCCGGAGACTCGGCGGACGCCGAGGCGGTCAAGGTCGTCACCCGGATGCACAAGACGCTGATCTGGGAACGCACCCGTGCTGTGCAGCGGCTGCGGCACGCGCTGCGGGAGTACTTCCCTGCGGCGTTGGAGGCGTTCGAGGACCTCGACGCCGCTGACACCCTGCAACTCCTCGCGAAGGCCCCTGATCCGGCCAGCGCCGCCCGGCTGAGTATCAGCCAGATCAGCGCCGCTCTCAAACGGGCCCGGCGCCGTGACGTCGCGGCCAAGGCCGCGTCGATCCAGGCGGTGCTGCGTGCCGAGCACCTCGGCCAGCCGGCCGTGGTCACCACCGCCTACGCCGCGTCGGTGCGCGCCCTGGTCGCCCTGCTGGTCACTCTCAACGAGCAGGTCAAGGCCCTGCAAGGGCAGGTGGAGGACCATTTTGGCCGGCACCCGGACGCTGAGATCATCCTGTCCCAGCCCGGACTGGGTGCCGTCCTCGGCGCCCGGGTGCTCGCCGAGTTCGGTGACGACCACGACCGCTACGCCACCGCGAAGGCCCGGAAGAACTACGCCGCGACCAGCCCGATCACCCGCGCGTCCGGGAAGAAGAGGACCGTCGCGGCCCGGTTCGTCCACAACGACCGGCTCATCGACGCCCTGATGACCCAGGCGTTCTCCGCGTTGAAGGCCTCGCCGGGTGCCCGCGCCTACTACGACCGGCAACGTGCCCGCGGCGCCAGCTACAACGCCGCGCTGCGCCAACTCGCCAACCGGCTCGTCGGCACCCTGCACGGATGCCTGAAGACCGGCACCGTCTACGACGAGGCGACCGCGTGGTCGCATCACCTCAGCAAGGCTGCTGCTTGACATTCAAGCTCCTGGGATGTCTTTCGGCATGGATCCCGGCTCGCCGCGCGGCGGCGACGCCGCCGATCGAGGCGCTGCGCGAGAGCGCGGCGGAACCCCGGGGCGTAAGCCCGGCGCGGACGGCGAGCGGGCTCGTGCTCGCCGCGGTGGCGATCGCTGGAGGAGCTGTAGCTGTCGTGCGCTCGAACGCGACGTGGGTCATGCTCGTCGCTGTCATCGTCCCGGCGCTCGTGCTGTGCGGCCCGGCGATCGTGACCGCCGCATCGCGAGGGAGCGCTCGGGTGGCACGCCGCGTCGCAGGTGTGGGTGGCTCGATCGCAGCGGGCAACCTGGCTGCGAGCCCTCGTCGATCGGCGTCGACGGCGCTCGCGCTCATGCTCGGCACCGCGATGGTGACGATGTTCGCGGTCTTCGCGAGTTCACTGACGAGCGCGGTCGGGACGGACGTTCGGGACGGACTGCAGGCAGACCTGGTGGTCACGTCGGCGACCGCCGACTTCCCGACGATCGACCCGACCCTGGCCGGCCGGATCACAGAGCTGCCCGACGTCGACGCAGTCGCCGCGCTGTCCGTCACCGAAGGGATCGTGGCAGGCAAAGCCGAGGCGGTCGGCGGCATCGACCCGACGACACTGCCCACCATGTTCGACCTCGACCCGATCGCCGGCGACCTCGCCGACCTGAGCGCGGGGGGCGTGGCCGTGGTCGGCGACGACCCGACGCTGCTCGGCGACACCCTCGCGATCGAGTTCGAACGCTCGACACTCGAGGCGCCGATCGTCGCCGTGGTCGCGAGAAGCACCGGCGGTTTCGAAGCCCCTTTGTACTTCGTCGACCGTCAGACACTCGACACCCTGGTCGGCCGCCTGCTCGACGCTCGGTTGTTCGTCGGCCTCGCCGACGGAGCGGTCGCAGACGCCGACGAGGACGTGAGGGCGCTGGTCCGAGCCACGCCTGGGGCATTCTTCGAGACTCGGGCGGAACACGTCGCCAACAGCGGGAGCGGAATCGCCGCGTTCCGCAACTTCATCGACGGGATGCTCCTCCTCGCCGGCTTCATCGCGCTCCTCGGAGTCGCCAACACCACGGCGCTCGCGATCGATGAACGCTCCGGAGGGCTCGGGCTGCTGCGAGCCGTCGGCGCGACTCGCCGCGAGCTGCGTCGGATCGTGCGGCTCGAGGTGGCGCTCCTGTCGTTCGTGGCAGCATCGATCGGTATCGCCGTCGCAGTCGGTCTCGGCTGGGCGCTGATCGACGTCGCCGGTGGTACGGAGATCCCGTCCGTCGTCGTACCGTGGCCCCGCCTCGCGGCAACGCTCGTCGTCGCGGTCGCAGCCGGCGTCGCCGCTGCGGCGTGGCCCGCGTTCCGGGTCTCCCGGGTACCCGTGCTCGAGCTGGCGGGCCGGAACCACTGATGCGCAGGTCCCGGCACCTGGACCGGGCTAGGGATCAGAAGGTCGCACCAATCGACAACCGACTCGTTGGTGAGATGGCCTCGATACTCGCTGGCTGCGGTCGGCGTAGTGGTCAGCCCTGGTGGCGGGGCCTGCTCTTGAGCCGACGGCTGAACTCCCGGGCGATCTCCCGGTTCGCCTCCCGTTCGGCGATGGCCTGTCGCTTGTCGAAACTACGCCGGCCCTTCGCAAGGCCGAGTTCGACCTTCGCCCAACCGTTCTCGAAATACAACGACAGCGGTACGAGTGTCAGGCCACCCTCCCGGAGGCGCTCCAGGATTCGATCGATCTCCACCCGACGCAGCAGCAACTTCCGGGTACGCCGGGGCTGATGGTTCGTCCAACTCCCGAAGCCGTACTCGGCGATGTGCAGCCCGTACAGCATGATCTCCCGGTCCCTCTCCTGCGCGAAGGCGTCCACCAGCGACACCCGACCGGCACGCAACGACTTCACCTCGGTGCCGACCAGGACCACCCCCGCCTCGTAGGTGCGCAGGATCTGGTAGTCGTGCCGTGCCCTCTTGTTCGTGGCCACCAGCAGGTGACTGCTCTCGCCGGACCTACCCATGGAAACCATCACCTCGCTGCTTTACCTCACCCACCAGGGTATCGGGGGCGCGGTGTGCAGCGGGGCCGACGCAGGAATCCGAACCCGGTACGCATCGAATGTCGTACCCGGCGGGCACCATGACCGCATGGCTGCCCGCGCCCTGCCGGCGGCCGCCGCGCGCAGCGTCGCGCAGGCACGCGCAGGCACGAGCCGACGCGGGGCGGATCGCCGAGGTCACCGCCGGCTGGGCGCGCCGGTTGGAGCAGACGCGACAGCGCAGCGCCCGCGAGCACGCCAGCGACCTGCGGGTGCTGACCGACGCCCTCACGGAGGTCTGGGCCGAGCTTGAGCGGCGGATCCCGTCGGCCAGCGACCCGGCGCTGGCACGGCTGCGGGCCGCACATGTACCTGCCGCGGCGCTGACCGCGCTGACGGAGTCGTTGGGCAGTCCGGTCTGTCCTACAAATGCCACCGGCCCCAGAAATGGTGCACCCGGCCGAAGGGCCGGTAAGACGCCCCTACCCGGTCCTCTTGAGTCGAGACATACCGGGTAGAGGTCTGGTCGTAGCGATTGCGGAAGGCACGGATGAAGTTGCTGCTGTCGGCGAACTGCCAACGGGCGGCAACCTCGGAAGCCGGCTAGCCGGCAGTCAAGGCTCTGCGTGCCTCCTCCGGGCGGCGGCGAACAATCTCGTCGCCAGCTGTGCCGCCGACACGCCGCAACAACTGGTCGACCAGGTCAGGACCTGGATGCGGCGAAAGGCCGAAGCGACGGCCCCGCCTATTTGATCGATCCCTTGCGGAGTCGGTACGAGAACCGGCAAATCCCAGCTCACCGCGTAGGTTCCCGGGCAGCCCGGTCACGTGACGCTTGTCTGCCGGCGCGCTCCTCCCGGCAGTGCCGCAAGTACCCAGAGCCCAGTCGTCACCAAGAGTTCATCTTCCCGCACCGGTCGGCGGATCGACCATCACCGGTCGGCTCTGAGCTGCGGATTCGCCCGTTCGGGGCGGACTGCGGCCGCCACTGCCGACCACTGCCCGCGACTACCATCGGGGCGCGGCTGCGCCGTACCCGGGCCGGCCACGGGCGGAGGAGGAGCACGGTTGAACACGCCGTCCTTCAACGAGCTCGGCCGTTTCCTGGACACCAACCGACAGACGCTGCTGACCGTACTCACCGTGCTGGAGCTGTTGATCCTGCTGGTGGTGCTGCTGCGGTGGTTCGACCGCCGGTACGGCCTGCGGGGCACCGGACGGCGCATCCGGCGCGGCGTCGTCGGCGCAGCGCGGGAGCTGGCGGCACCGATCGTCGGGTTCGTCCGGCTCCGGCGAGGAATGCGGGTGGTCGCCGGGAGCTTCGCCGGCTCGGGGCCGGTGCCGGCAGCCCGCGCCTGGATCGCATCGGCTCGATCGGCGCTGGCCGAACGGGACGATTTCTGGCCGTACCTTGTGCTGTCGGGCCATGGGGAGCTCAGCGTGCGACTCGCGGGCGCGGGCGCGGACGCGGACGTGCCGTCTCCGGCGCCGGGATCCCCGTGGCAGGTCACCGCGCCGCGTCAGTGGCGGGCCCGCGGCCAACTGCCCCCAGGTTCCGCACCGACCGCCAGCGACGCACTGCCGATCGCCGTAGGGGTAAAGGACAGGACGATGGTCCTGCTGGATTTCGCCCGCTCCCCCGGCATCGTGTCGGTGCACGGTGCCCCGGCACCGGCGCAGCGACTGGTCTCCGCGTTGGGCCTCCAGTTGGCCGCGCTGACCGGCGGGCACGGCGTCCACCGCCTGATCGTCGCGGCGGAAACCGGCGACGGCTCCGGGGCGTTCGGCGTCGACCGGATGTCACTGTCCGCAGCCGTGACAGATCTCGCGACCCGTACGGCACCGAGCGGGCGTACCGTCCTGGTCTGCCGGCGGCCCGATCCGCAGACGGCGGCGCGGCTCGCCAGCCTGGTCGCCGGTGATCCCGGGCTGCTGGTCCTGGTCGCCGGCTACCTGCCCGGATCGCGGTGGCGGTTGCGGGTCGACCTGGTCGGTCGGGTGACCGCACCGGAGTTGCTGCTCGACGTGGACTCCGTACCACTTGTCCGGTGCCTGCTGCCCCGCCGCCGGGCCGCGCCCGCCGCGCCACCGGCACCGGCATGGGCCGAGGAGGAGTTCCCCAGGCCCGCCGCCCTCGCCGCAGCGTCCTCCGCGCCAGCAGAACCGGCCATGCCCGAGCGCCCCCGGCCATCCGTCCCGGCGGGGGCCACTCCGCCGGCCGCCCATCCACCGCCCGGACCGTCGGTTCCGCCCACCGCGAACGACGACCTGATCGAACAGGCGCACGACGGGCAACGGCCGACGGCCTACTCCGGCGTCGAATCTGGCGGCCGGGCCGCAGACCCTGCCAGCCGGGCCGCAGGCCCTGTCAGCCGAACCGGGGACCGATAGTGCGCCTGCTGCTGACCGTCGTATCCGGCGGTGCCCACCGGGACATCGCCGTGGACGTCGAGGCGGACACCCCGGTGGGTGCGCTCATCGAGCGGGACGGCTCCCCGGGCGACTGGTACCTCGACGGGGCACGGCTGGACCCTGGCTGGACGGTGGGTCGGGCCGGGCTGGTCGCCGGGGTCCGGCTGGGCGACGGTGCGCCGGTGCCCGGCGGCGAAGTCCGGTATCTGCCGGGCGACCCCCGGACCCACTGGCTGGAGGTGCACGGCGTCGGCGGCCCGAGCGCCGGACGGATCTGGCCGGTCGGCCTGGGCTGCCACGACATCGGCTCGGCACCCGGGTCCGCGATCGATCCGGGCGGCGAGGGAGTGCCCGCGCACGCCGCGCGACTCACCATCGACGAACAGGGTCGCGCCTGGATCGCCACCGGCGGCGCCGAGGTACGTCTGGCGGTGCCGCAGCCTCCGGCCCAGACCGAGGCGATGCCCACGCCCGGGTACCCCACCAGCCATCCTGAGCAGCGCGGGTCGGACCTCCGGGGCGAACAGCGGCGGGCGCACGCGGACGAACCCGACGACGCGGAACGCAGACGTGACGGGTCCCGCCGCTGGCCGCCCGGTGTGGACCTGGCCGTGGGCGGCAGCCTGCTACGGCTGGTCTCGCGCCCGACCCCGGACGCCGCGGTGACACCGGCCGTGGACGTGCCGATGCTGGACTTCAACCGGCCGCCACGGATCGTGCCGCCGCTGCTCTTCGCTCGGCGACGGCTGCCCAGCCCGCCGGTCAAGCCGAACAGCCGCCCGATCCCGCTGCTGATGATCCTCGCCCCGATGGTGATGGGTCTGGCGTTCGTCTTCCTCTTCCGGTCGTACTTCTTCCTGCTGATCATGGCGCTCAGTCCGGTGCTGGCACTGGCGAACTGGTACACCGACCGGCGCAGCGGCCGCAAGCGGTACCGCCGGGATCTCGCCGAGTACCTGCGCAAGCGGACCCGGATGATGCGGGAGCTGACGGCGGCGGTCGCCGAGGAGCGGTTGGCCCGGTGCGAGTCGTCGCCCGACCCGGCGACCGTCCTGCACACCGCCGTCGGCCCCGGCCGGCGGCTGTGGGAACGACGCCGCCGCGATCCCGACCACCTCGTGCTACGGGTCGGCACGCTGGACCAGCCGTCACTGATCGAGGTGGACGACCCGGCCCGCCCCGACACGGACCGCCAGCTGCGCTGGACCGTGCCGGACGCGCCGGTCACCGTGGACCTGGTCGACCGCAAGGTGATCGGCCTGGCGGGCGCGGCGGAGACGACGTACGCGACGGCACGCTGGCTCGTCCTCCAGGCCGCCACCCTGCACAGCCCACGTGACCTGCGGATCCACGTACTGACCGAGCAGGCTGGCGAGGAGCGGTGGAGCTGGGTGCGCTGGCTGCCGCACACCCGCCCGGCCGAGGACGGCGTCCCGACCGGCCGGCCCTACACGTTGGTCGGCAACGATCCGGAGACCGTGGCGAACCGGGTGGCCGAGCTGGTGTCCCTGGTGACCGCGCGCATCAAGGCGCGGGGTTCGCAGCTCGGCCAGGTCCTGTTCAGCGAGCCGGACGTGCTGCTGGTCGTCGACGGCGCGCGTCGGCTGCGCGACGTGCCCGGCATGGTGCAGGTGCTCACCGACGGGCCGACGGTGCAGGTCTTCGCGATCTGCATCGACGCCGAGGAGCGGCTGCTGCCGGAGGAGTGCACCGCGGTGCTCCGGGCGGACGCGGACGGGTTGACGGTTCGGCAGACCGGCGTGCCCGAGGCCACCGGAGTCCGCCCGGACATCATCACCGCCGGGTGGTGCGAGCGGGTGGCCCGGGCGTTGGCCCCGCTGCGGGATGTCACCCCGGACGAGACAGCCGGGTTGCCCGACCGCAGTCGACTGCTGGACCTGCTCGACGCCGACCCGCCGGACGCTGGCGACCTGGCCGAGCGCTGGTCCCGACAGCCCGCCTCCACGAGCTTCGTGATCGGTAGTGGCTTCGACGGAACGGTCGCGCTCGACCTGGTCCGCGACGGGCCGCACGCGCTGGTCGCCGGCACCACCGGTGCCGGCAAGTCCGAGCTGTTGCAGTCCATGGTGGTCTCCCTGGCGACGGTGAACCGACCGGACGAGCTGACCTTCGTACTGGTCGACTACAAGGGCGGCAGCGCGTTCCACAGTTGCGTACGGCTGCCGCACACCCTCGGCATGGTCACCGATCTGGACAACGCGTTGGTGGTCCGGGCACTGGAGTCGCTCGGTGCCGAGTTGCGCCGCCGCGAGGAGATCCTGGCCGGGGCCGCCGCCAAGGACCTCGTGCAGTACCGGACGATGCGCGGCCGCGACCCCTCGCTGCCGGCGGTGCCCCGGCTGGTGCTGGTCATCGACGAGTTCGCCACTCTCGTCCGCGAGGTGCCGGACTTCATCCCCGGGCTGGTCAGCATCGCCCAGCGGGGCCGGTCGCTGGGCATCCATCTGATCCTGGCCACCCAACGCCCGGCTGGTGTGGTGACCGCCGACATCCGCGCCAACACCAACCTGCGCATCGCGCTGCGGGTCACCGATCCGATGGAGAGCGCGGACGTCATCGACGTACCGGACGCCGCGATGATCCCGGTGGCCACCCCGGGTCGGGCGCTCGCCCGGCTCGCCCACCGGTCCACCCTGCCCTTCCAGACCGGGTACGTCGGCGGGGTGTACCCGGGTGCCGGCCCGGACACGTCGGAGTCCCGGCCGGCCCCACCGGTGTACGGCACGGAGCTGCCCTGGCCGCGGCTGGGTCGGGCGCTGCCGCCGCCGGTGGAGCAGACGCGTGACGGTGCAGGGCCGGACGAGTTGGCCGCCACCGACCTGGACGTGCTGGTCGACACGATCGACGCCGCGGCTCGCGAGGTGGGCTGCGAGCAGCAGCCGAGCCCGTGGCTGCCGCCGCTGCCACCGGTCGTGCTGCTGGACGACCTCACCCTCCCGCAGTCGCGTACCGGTCCTGGTCTGCCGCCGGTGCCGTACGCGCTGACCGACCTGCCGTTGCGGCAGAGCCAGCCGGTGCTGGCCTGTGATCTCTCCACGCTCGGACATCTCTACGTGCTGGGTGCCTCCCGTTCGGGACGGTCACAGTTGCTGCGTACGCTGGCCGCGTCGCTGGCCCGGTCGGTGTCCTGCGCCGACCTGCATCTGTACGCCGTCGACGCGGCCGGTGGGTCGATGGTGGTGCTGTCGGAGTTTCCGCACTGCGGTGCGGTGGTGCCCCGCGCCGACCTGGAACGCCTGGAACGCCTGCTGGGCCGGCTGCAGGGCGAGCTGGCCCGCCGACACGAGTTGCTGGCTCAGCACTCGTGCGCCGGGCTCGACGAGTTGCGGGCGGCGCTGCCGCCGACGCAGCGTCCGGCGCACCTGATGCTGCTCGTCGACGGTTGGGACTCGCTGGCCGCCGTCCTCAACGACCACGACGGTGGACGGCTGATGGACCAGTTCCTCGGCCTGCTGCGGGAGGGGCCGGCCGCTGGCCTGCACATCGTGATGTCCTCGGAGCGATCGCTGTTGACCGGCCGGGTGGCGAACCTCAACGACCACCGGATCATGCTGCGGATGACCGACCGCACCGACTACTCGGCGATCGGCGTCAACCATCGTCGGGTGCCGGAGGTGGTGCCGCCCGGACGGGGCTGGCACTCCGTGGACCAGGCGGAGATCCAGATCGCCCTGCTGGACCCGGATCCGTCCGGTCCGGCGCAGGTCGAGGCGATGCGCCGGATCGCGGCTCGGGCCCTCGCCCGCGACAGTGCCGTGCCGGCGCCGCGCCGGCCGTTCCCGGTGGCCGGGCTGCCTGCCGCGGTCACCTTCGCCGAGGCGTTCGCACAGGTCCCGGCGCAACAGCGGCATCCGTTGCGCGCGCTGCTCGGTATCGGCGGCGATGCCGCCGCGCCCTGTTACGTGGACTTCGCTGGCCGGCAGGCCACCTTCCTCGTCGCCGGTCCGCCTGGCTCCGGCCGCAGCAACACGCTGGCCACGCTCGCGGTGTCGCTACTGGCCGGGGGTACCGGACTGGTGATCCTGACGCCCCGGGAGTCGGTGTTGCGCCGGTTGGCGGTGCATGCCCGGGTGCGGGCGATCGAGGGGGCAGCCCCGGACCCGGCACAGGTGACCGCCGCGCTGGAGGAGCTGGGCGGCCCGTTGGTGGTGCTGGTCGACGATGTCGACCTGCTGGGGTTCGCCAATCCGCTGGAGGCGGTGCTGCGTCAGGTGGTGGGCACCGGTCGGGACCGCGGTTTCGGCCTCGGCTACGCGGGGACGGCCGAGACCCTGACCCAGTCGTTGGGCGGTTGGATCGCCGAGGCCCGACGTTCCCGGCAGGGTGTGCTGCTCGCACCGCAGTCGGCGTTAGAGGGTGACCTGGTCGGAGCGAGGGTGCCGCCAGGGCTGCTGCGGTCGGGCAGCCGACCGGGTCGCGGCTACGTGCCGGACCCGGTGACCGGTGCACTGGGCGCGGTGACGATCCCACACACCGTTCTGCGCTGACCCGGACGCGCGGCGCGGCCGCCGGTCCAGGCGCGGCCGCCGGTCCAGGCGCGGCCGCCGGTCCAGGCGTGGCCGCCGGCCCAGACGCGGGTCGCCGGCCCAGACGAGGCGCGGCCCGGCTGCCGTCACCGGCGACCGGGCCGCGCGCGAGACACCTGCCGCGCAGGTCGAGAGGGTCAGCTCGCGGGTGGCGGCTGGGACAGCGTCTGGTCCATGTCGCTCAGGTTCTTCGCGATCATCGAGAAGCTCGACGCGAAGGTCTCCAGGTTGCTGACAGCCTTGGTCAGTGAGTTGGTGAACTCGGTGTACTGCGTGCTCATCACCGGGCTGGACTGCTGTAGCCACAGGCCGCCCTGGCTGGTCAGCAACTCACTGACGCTGGTCTGCAGGTTCGTCAGTACGCTGGCGATCTCCGCGCCCTCGGTGGTCAGCCGCCCGGCGACGGTGTTGACCAGGGCGTAGTCGACATTTACTTCGGGCATCGGATGCCTCCGGTTGGCTGGTTCAGCTGGCGCTGCTGGAGGTGGCGATCTGCTCGTCCATCGTGCTGAGCTGAACGGTGATGTTGTGGAACTGCTGGGCGAAGGACCGGATACTCTCGATCGCTGCGGTCAGCTCGGTGTTGAAGGTCTGGTACTGCCCGCTGAGGGTGGGGCTCGACTTCTGCAGCCACAGGCCACCGTCGCTGGTGAGCAGCTGGGACACCGCGGCGAGCAGGTTCTCCAGGCGCGGTACGGTCTGCGTCACGGCGGAGTTGAGCTGGTCGTTGACCGACTGCACCTTGCTGAAGTCGACGGTGATGTTCGGCATGGCATTGCTCCAAAGGTGACTGGGTCAGATGGTGACAGTGGTGTAGGGGACGTAGTCGTCCTCGGAAGACTCCTCGGAGACGAGCGTCCACTCCCCGGTGTTCGGATTGCCGGTGTACGTCCTGGTGCCTTCCGAATCCACGACTGTCTTGGTGCCGGTGTCCGGTCCGGTCACCACGATGTCGGTCGTGGTGGTCTCGCCTTCGTGGTCGACGGTCACCTGATGCGATCCGCCGTCGGCCTTCGGGGTGACCGTGCTGGTGGTGGTGCCCTCGCTGGTGGTGGAGGTCACCACGAACGAACCGTCGTCGTTGGTCTTCTTCTCGATCTTCTCCTCCGCGCCGTCGGAGTGGGTGATGGTGGAGGTGTAGTCGACGACGTCGGTCTTCCCGTCGCCGTCGGTGTCGCGGTAGGTGAACTGGGTCGTCTCGGTGTAGGTCAGCCCGTCGCCGGAGGTGACCGTGGTCGTCTCGGAGACGACGTTGCCGTCGTCGTCCAGGACCGCCGTCGTCTGGTTGCTGCCCACCGGCGAGGTGCCGTCGATGGAGGTGGGCGGGTCCCCTGGCTCCGGCACCGGATCGCCACTCCACACCGGCACTGAACCGTCGACCAGGTTTCCGTCCTCGTCGTAGTACTGGAAGGTGATCTCCCGGTCCTTCAGGTCGAGGTAGCGCTCGTACGCGGCGGTGTCGGACTGCCAGCCACTGATGCTGGACCGCAGCCGGTCCAGGTTCACCTTGCCGGCCACGTCGGCGTCCAGGTCGAAGTAGGCCTTGGCGATGCTGTCGAAGGTGTTCGCCAGCTCGTCGAGCAGCTCCATCGAGTCCTTGAACGGGGTATGGCAGGCGGAGAAGAATGCGCTCAGCGTCCCGTACAGGGTCGAATTGCCGACCTGGCTGGAGTCGACGACGGTCCCGTCGGCGGTGACCACTGCCCGGCGCGAGCCGGTCTCCACGTCGAACTGGATCTTGCTTTTCAGCTCACGCAGGCTGCCCGCGAGGCTGTGCAGCAGCGCGTAGTCGAGCACCAGGTCAGCCACCCTGCGCCCCTTCCTCCGGCTCGTCGGCGTACGCCGTCTGTGTGGTTCGACGCGGCCGGGGCCGCCAGCGGTTCACTGTGAACCTCCACGCGGGTGCGCCACGTCGAACATGACGACGGCGTCCGGGGCAGCGGGAGGGTCCGGTGGGGGTACGGCCTGGTGACTGGTCACCGCTCACGCTGTCGGGTGACCCCACACCCGGCGATCCGGACGTGCTGCTGCGCGTCGCCAGCTACATGGACGTCATGGCGGGCCACGCCAAGACCGCCGACGACGGGCTCGCGGCGGTGCTGCGGCAGAGCGGCGACGGGGCGTTCGTCGGCAAGACCGCAGACTGGCTGCGCGAACAGATCAGCAAGGAGATGAGCGGGTTCATCGCCGGGGTACGTACCGCCTTCTCCGCCGCCGGGCCGGCCGTCCGCACGTACGCCGAGGCGCTGCGCGAGGCGCAGGCAAAGGCGGACCAGGCGCTGCGCGACGCGGCCGGGGCCGGCGACGACGAGGAACGGATCAACGCCCTCAAGACCACCGCGGAGAACGCCGCCGCGGACGTCAAAACCGCAGCGGGTACGGCTCGCCAGGCCATTCTCGACGCCACCGGCCACATCAAGTCACCCGTGACGCCGAAGTCCGCCTGTGAGGTGTTCTGGGAGATCTTCACCTGGCTGACCCTCATCGTCACCGTGGTCGCGATCTTCGTCGGCGGCCCGCTCGGCCTGATCGCCTTCGCGATGAACGCCGCCCTGGCGGTGAAGGCGACCCTGGACTTCGCCATGGGCAAGACGAACGCGCTGGGTCTGGCGCTCGGCCTGCTCGGGCTGCTCGGCCCCAGCACCCGACCGCTGATCGCCCTCGGCGACCTCACCAAGCTGGCCACCACCGCCTGGCGCAACATCACCCAGTTCAGCCGGAACAGCTTCACCCTGGCGCGCGCCGGCATCAACGACTTCTGGCGGACGGTGTCGACGCTGAGCCTCAGCGGGGCCATGCGCGGCATCGGCGACATCGGGGTCACCCTGGCCAACTCGGTGAAGGTCGGCGCGCTGATGATCCCCCGGATCGTCGGCCCGATGGACGGACTGGCCGCTCGTGGATTCGTGACCCTGGAGAAGTTCACCCTGGTCACCGTCCCGGCGACGGTCGTCCGGTTGGGCACCGTCGGACAGCTGGGTCTGGTCAAGCTCGCGGGTGTGACGGCCGACGCGGGCCGGTTCATCGCCGCCAACGCCGTCAGGTTCGGCAACCTGATGGCGCGGGAGCTGGGCGGCTGGCAATGGCTACGGATCTTCCTGCCCTTGGCCGGTCATGAGATCCGCGCCGTCGGAGTGTCCGGGGCGTTCAAGCTCGGCGTGCTGGGTCGCGGTCTCGGACTGACCCGGTTCGACGGACTCGCGGCGCTCGGCGGCGGTGTCCGGCTCGCCAACGGCCTCACCACGGTGCACGTCGTCAAGCCCGGCGGAGCGCCACCGCCCGCCGGCGGGATCAACTTCAGTCCCAGCGGGCTGCACCTTCCCGACCTGATCGAGAAGCCGCTGATCGGCGCCCCGTCGGCGCAGCAGCTCAGCTTCTCGGCCCGTGGTCTCGACCTGTCCGCGGCACGTGGCGCGCTCGGCCTGCATGACCTCGCGGGGCTACGCGGCGTGCAGAACCTGGACGTACCGATGCCGAGAACGGCCGGCACGGTCACCCCGATCCCCGCGACCAATCTGCCCGGTGCCGCGCACGCGGTCGACCTGGGCCACATCTCCAGGCTCGAGGTACCGACAGTCGGCCCGGTCGTGGGGATGAATCAGGTCAGCATGCCCACGGTGGCCGCGCCGGGCGCGGTGACGTTGCCGAACATGCAGATCGGCAACCTCAGCGCCACCCTGAACCGGGGCGTCGGCGGCGTCGAAGGGCTGGCGGATTTCGGTCGCGCCGAGCTGCGCAACCTGCACATGGGCGAGGTCAGCGCGATCCGGGTCTCGGAGACCGGGGTGGCGTTCAACCTCGGCGCGCCGGAGAAGGCGTTCGGTGACGTCAGTCTGGCCTCGCCCACGCCGACCCCCGTCTCGGCGCTCACCCCGACTCCGACTGGTTCGATCTCGCCGACGGCGCCGACGGGCATCACCCGGGTCGACGCTCCCGCGCCGATCGGGATGCAGCTCGGCAGGACCGCCGACGCGACCACCGTCCACCAGGCGCTGAACCTGCTCGACGAGCCTGGTACGGCCGCGCTCACCGGCCTGCACCGACTCGATCCGCCGACGGTCACCGTGCCCACCAGCCTCAGCCGTGACCTCTCGATGCCCGCCCCGCCCCGCCTGGATCTGGCCGGCGGCCCGTCGCCGCAGCAGCTCAATCACCTGCACGCGGTGGAGCAGCTCAAACAGGCACAGCACGCGCTGGCCAACGTCTCCGGGGATGCGTTGGCCCTGGCCCGCGCCGAAAAGGACGTCCGGGTCGCTGAGGCGCTGGTGCGTAGGACCGCAGACGGAGTCAAGGTCGAAGCCCGCGAGGTATCCAACACCGTCGACAACCCGGCGGCTAACCGCACCGGTACGGTCGCACCAGACCTCGCGGCGGCCAGACCGGCCGCCGACGTGGACCTCGCGGCGGCCAAACCGGCCATGACGGTGGACGAATCGGTGCAGGCGCTGCAGACCCGGCTGGACAACCTGCGCGGCCCGGACGCCCCCCGTACCGATTTCGCCGCGCTGGACCTGGAACATCGGTTCGCCCAGCTGCGCCCGACGGCCTCGGCCGACCTCGCCGAACTGCCTGCGGTCCCCACCCACCGGCCCGGCACCAGCATGGCGGAGCTGGAGAGCCGGCTGGCCGCGCTGCGCGGCACCGATCCGCCCTCCCCGGCGGCCCGCCAGTTGGAGCTTGAACACCGCTTCAACCAGCTCCGACCAGGCGGGGCGGTCGAACATCGCCAGGTCGACCCGGCGATGTTCCCGGACGTCCCCACGATCTCCCCGGCGGAGGCCACCGCCCGCGCGACCGCCGTCGAACGCCTGACCGATCTGGAAGCTCAGCTGGTCGCCGTCCGCGCCGAGGAGACTCCCCTCGATGTCGGTCCGACGCGCCTCGACGACGCCGGGTCTGCGGCCACGCCGCAGTCCGGCACGGGTCGACCGCAGACCCCCGACCAGACGGGTACGCCGGGCCGAGCTGAAGGGCCAACCGGTACGGGTAAAGACGACGGTCTGCTGAACCTGCCCAGCGTGCCACGCACCGATCCGGCGGCCACCCCCGGCGCGGAGGCACTCAGCCAACGGTTGACCGAACTCGTCTCCGACGCGCGGGGTGTCGACCTGCCCGGGTCTGAACTGAGGGTGCTGAGCACCGAGGTTCGTACGGCGATCGAGCAGGGCCGGCACGGTGACGCGGCCCGAGGGCTCAACACGCTGCACGACCGGATCGACCGGCAGGCCCTGTTCCAGCGGCTCGACTCGTACCGGGTGCACGTCGACGCCGGGCATCACCGCGCCGCGCAGCTGGGCATGGACAAGTCGACCTGGTTGCAACACGCCATCGACATCGAACGGGCGACCGCCGCCGGACGCACCTACGAACTGCACCGGCTGCTGAACGACTACGAGAACAGCCTCGCCGGCAAGCTCGCCGAGCAGAAGTTGCACGACCAGGTCGTACCCGACGGCGCGCCGGGCCGGGCTCCGGACGAGGCCGGGTCGACGGGCGACCTCGACGAGTTGCAGGCCCGCCTCGACGCGCTGCGTGGCGACCACACTCCCGACCCGCGACTCGCCGAGCTGGAACTGGAGCTGCGCTTCGCCAACCTGCGCGGCTCCGACGGCCCCGACGTAGCGCTCCCGGCGTTTCCGGAGCCACCCACGGCGCCGCCCACGTTGCCGTCGGGCGGCCTCGACGACCTGCAGAAGCGCCTGGACGCGTTGCGCGGGGACAGCACGCCGGACCCGAACCTGGCCGGCCTGGAACTGCGTCACCGGCTGGACGCGTTACGTGGCGTCGGGCCGGACACCCCACCGGTCAGGATCGAGGAACTGCCCGACGTACCGACGGTGCCGCCCGGCGCCCTCGACGACCTGACCGACCGGCTCGCCGACCTGCGCGCCCACCGGGAGGAAGTGCTCGGCATGCCGCTGGCGGAGCGGGCCGAATGGAGTGCCGAGTTCGCCCGGTCCGGCGACGAGGCCGCCGACGCGGCCGTGCTGGCCCGGTACGAGACGCGCATCGCGGCGTTGGAACGCGAGGCCCGCCTCGCACAGCTGCGCGACGGGACCGGTCCGCTCTCCGCCGACGAGTACCGGACCTGGCAGGACGCGCTCGTCCGGGCCGGCGACAATCAGGCCGACATCGATCAGGTGCTGTCCCGCTACGCCGCGCGGCTCGACGAGCACCGGCTGGACAGCACCACCCAGATCAACGTCGCGCTCACCTCCCCGGACCACCTCCGCCCACTCGATTCCCGCCTGGACGAGGCCCTCGGCGGGCTGTCCCAGGGCCTGCGCAACGACACCGCGGCGCGCTACACCACCCTCGGCGACCGGTTGGCCCAGCTACGCGGAGCCGACGCCACCGCGGTGTCCGGTCGGGCCGCAGACGAGCTACCGTCGCCCGGGCCGCAGGCTGCCGACTCGACGATCGGCCACCGGCTCGATGAGTTGCCGAGCCCGCCGCGCGACCTGCCGACGACCAGACCGGACCCGAACGCGGCGGACGCGGCGACCGGAACGAAGCTCACGGAAACCCCGGCGATCACCCCATCGGCGGAGACGCCTGCAGTCACCAAATCGGCGGAATCGCCGACGGCAACGAAGCCGCAGGACGCACCGGCCCGACCGACGCCGACGGCTGGCGACGAGGTCCTCGAACTGCCGGCACCGCGCCGCGTCGCCGACGATGCCTCCGCCACGCAAGCCGAGAAGCTGGTGACGCCGCCACGCGATCTGCTCGGCGACGGCCGACCCACCGGCCCGGCCCGGGTGATCGAGGTGGACGCCGAACGGTGGACGCCGTTCAAGGACGCGTTCCGCATCGAGCCCACCACCCCCGGCCAGCCGCCGAAGGTCACCCGGCCGCCGGCCAGCGGCGAGCGGGTCGGCGTCGGCTACCGCCTCACCGTCACCGAACAGGACATGCACGTCGCGCTCAAGCTGCACCTCGATGCCGCGCCCGGCGTCACGGCACGAGAGATCGCCGAGGTGAAGGCGCGCACCGTCGAAGGGCTGCAGCGGTACGTCAACGCACCCCAGCAGCACCTGCCGGGCTGGGACGTACCGATGCGGGTGACGGTGGACTTCGTCGACGACCCGGCCGATGCGCGCGGCACCATCACGGTCGCCCCGGCCGGCACGCAGATGTCCCAGCAGACCTGGGCGGCCGGCGCGTCGCCGGCCAAGTACGCCCACGAGATCGTGCACCAGCTCGGCGTGAAGGACAGCACGGCGCCGCCGAACGCGTTGCTGCGCGACACCCACCAGCCCGAGCACGGCGATCTGATGGGCAGCCACCCGCACGGCGTCGACGACTTCGTGTTGACCCCTCGGGCCCTCAGCCAGATCGCTGCGGTGCTCTCGCCGTACTTCTCGGGATCCACCGCCGCGCGGCCGGCGCCGGACCCGCTCACCGGCCACCTCGCCGAGGAGTTCTGGGCCTCCGGCGTGGACATCCCTCCCCCGGTCACCGAGGAGGCCGTGGCGCCCGCCCCAGCCAGGACGGTGTCCACCCCGTCGGGCCTCGCACCGGCGCCGCTGGCGGCCGTCGTCACGAGCAGCACCACGCCCAGGATCACCGTGACCGCGCCGGACGAGAGCATCGAGATGACGGTCCTGGCGCCGATCACGATGGTCGACAGCCCGCTGCCGGGCCTCTACAAGACCCGACCCGACCTGCTGTACACGTCGGAGACCATCGACGACCTCGACGGCCTGATCCGTGGACTCGAACAGAGCGTCGCCGACGCGGTGCGCGCCCGGGTGGCCGAGAAACTGCCGTTGGTGCCGGGGCTGTCGAAGCTCTCGGTGCAGACCGACGAGATCGGGCAGGCGCTACGCGACGATGGCAAGTCGTTCTTCACCACCGGTGGCCGTAGCTTCGACGTCCGCGACGGGCTGTTCGGTTGGCACCGGGTCACCGTCGTACCGACCTGGTCGCCGGCCGAGGCCAAGGTCATCGACCAGTCCGAGGACAAGGCGAAGTTCGACACCCGCAGTGACCAGTCCGCGGGAACCAAGCACGGGTCCACCAGCGGCGGCTCCGGGTCGGTCGGCGCCGGCACGATGTTCCCGCAGCGGGTCGGCTACGGCGCCGGCGGCTCCGTCGACGTCGCCCTCTCCCGGCCGCTGGAGTCGTTCGAGGACGGCGTCAAGCTGACCGACTCGCACAACGTCCGCAGCGGGTCAGCCTCCCACCTGGTGGCCGCGCCGGTCGGCTTCTCGGTCGTCGTGACGGACCCGGCCAGGCCGCTCACCGGCCCGAAGGCCGCCGATCGGCACGTTGGCGAACCGGTCCGGGCCGACGTGACGTTCCGCAGCGTCGACGACATCGCCAAGGCCACACCCCGCGAACCTGACTGGCTCACGGTCGACCCGAGCAAGCACACGTCCATGCTGGTCGAGAACTTCACACCGGTACGCATCCTGCGTGCGGACATCGGTCTGGCCGAGGGCGCCGACCCGACGGGGACCTGGAACGACGTGGTCGAGGATCTACTCGTCCTGCTGCAGCCCACCAAGGCCGTCGGGCCAGGCACTCTTGGGTCAGGGCAGGCCCGTGGCCTGTTCAAGGAGTCCGCCGTGCTCGGCAACCTCATGCCGGCCCTGGACACCGTCGTCCATCCGCCGACGATCACCAGCACCCACGGCGCGCACGCACTGTCACTGGAACTCACGGCGAGCGTGCCGAAGCTGTCCGTCCTGGCCGACGTCGCCAAGACCTCCTTCCGCTGGCAGCCGGGGCAGAGCGAGGCGACGAAAGTGGCCCATTCCAGCCGGGTCGGCATGGGCCTCTCTCTGGTTCCCGCCCGGTGGGCGTTCGGCCCTGGATACGTGCAGGCCCGACTCTTCGGTGGCTTCATCCGCTCGATGACCGCCTCCGCCAGCCAGGGCGGCACGTCCCGGACCGGTACCGAGTTCAAGGACATCGCCAACGTCCTGGTGGAGGCACACTTCCGGGTCACCGTCAACGCCGGGCTACGCGAGGTGCCCGGCAGCCGGTTGTTCGGCGAGGGCACCGTCGCACCGGTCACCGTTGATCTGGTGGTGCTCGGGCACCTACCGGCGGTTCGGGTCGCCCAGCTGCTCAATGACAACAGCGTGCTCGTCCCGTCCCCGACCCAGTGGTACGTGCCGCCGTACGCGCTCAGCGGTGGCGGACGGTCGGTGATCTACGGACTCAGCGGGTTCCAACAGCTCTATCTGGATGTGAACGGGCTGATCCGCCGCATCGAGGGTGGCTTCCTGCCCGAGTTCGGCACGTCCGGCAAGGTCAAACGGATGGCTACCAGCCGTGCCGCGATCGAACGGCAGGCCAACCAGGACGCGTTGGACCGGGCGCTGTCCATGCCCGGGTTGCGGCAGGGCAAGGGTGCCCTGTTCAAGACCGGTCTGATCGCCAGTCTCAGTCGCACCAAGAAGATCGGCACTCGGCACGTCATCGTGCACGTGACCGCCAGCTACACCAGAGCCTTCCAGCACCTCGGCACCAGCAAGGGCGACGCGGTACGGACCACTCACACCGACGCCTTCCAGGGAAAGATCAGCGCCGGCAGCCAGTGGCGAGGCGCCGTGGCGTTCGAGGGCGGTGGCGTCTTCCGGCTCACCGGCAGCACGGCCGGCGCGTTCGTACCTGGGGGCGCGGTGGAGGTACGTGGCCGATTCGATCGACGCAGCGGCGCGCAGCTCGGCGGCCAGGAAAGCCGACTCAACGGCGGCACCCCGGACTCCCAGGCGTTCGGCAACGACCTGCAGATCACCGTGCAGGTGTACGCGTACACGAAGCGTCTCGGCCCGGACCCGAAGTCCCGGGTCAGGTTCGGGCGGGTGATGCACCAGCGGCTGCCTCGGCCGGCCACCGACTCGGGCAGGGTGGTGAACCCGACCCACGAGCCGGCCGCCCTGGTCGCCGGAAAGAAGTTCACCCGGTTCCGACTGGTCGAGACCCGTCCGGTCACCGTACAGTTCGACAACGCCTCGGTGCTGGCCCAACCGGTCAGTCTGCCGACCACGTTGACGCCACGGCCCGATCCGTTGGCGGTGGACCGACGGACCCAGCTCAAGCTGGACGAGCTGCGTGACTGGGTCGACGCGGGACCGAAGTCGACCGTCAACCGCTGGCTGTCGGTAGAGGACTTCCCGGGTAGCACCTTCATCACCGCGCTTGCCAGGGATGCGCTGCACGCCGCCCAGCAGTACACCGACGCCGTGTCGCGCACCAAGTTGGGCGGCCTACGCGGCACGGACGGGCTGGCCGAGGGGATGCCGGTCTGGGCCAACATGATCGACCGGCTTGGCGAGTCGCGACAGAGCCACGGCCTTGCCGTGATGCTCGACGGCGTGTGGCACGTGGACAAGGTCACCTCCGCCGAGGAGGGCGCGGCCACCGACCTGGCCATCGCGGCCGTATTGACCAACCCGAAAGTGCTGCCGGCGTACGCCACCATCACCAACGAATCCGCCTCGGTCGGCTCGGTCGAGATCAGCGCCGACAAGACCGTCGAGAAGCAGTTCGCGATGCGCGCCAACTTCTCGGCGAACGTCCGGCGCGTCGGCACCAGCACCAGCACCACCCACGGTGGCGGCGCGGTCTTTCCCGCCACGTACGAGAAGGTGCTCTACGCCGGATCAAAGCGCGACACCGAGAGCATCAGTGGCGCGATCGAACGCAACGCCAACAACCGCAAGGGAAAGCAGCGGTCGTTCCTGGTCGCGTTCGACATGCGGGTGTCTGCGGCGGTGGAGATCACCAACGATCCGGACCGGTACGCCGCCATCCCACAGTCCCTGCGCAGCGGCGAGTGGTTGCATCACCACAAGTCGGTGGCCCGGCACGGCACCATCGCCAATGCGATCTTCCTGCGGCTGTCCGCCGCCACCATGGTGAAGCTCGGCCTGCTGCCGAAGTTGGCCGGAGACCCAGGCATGATCAGCCAACCGTGGTTGCCGACGATGCCTCCGACCCTGACCATGCTGCCCGGACGCAGCATCGGCCTGGGCCTCTACACCTTCGACGGGACCCCGACCCTGACCGAGTCGATGACCACCGTGCTCCGCACCGAGGCGGCCAAACTCGGCCCCGACAGGGGCATGGTCAAGAGCCTGCTCGACATGGTGCAGGGCCGGATCACGAACCGGTCGATCGGCAAGATCTCCGATTCGCTCTCCGGCCCGGGGCTGCACGACCCGATGCTGAACCGCCGTCGCCTGCTCTACCTGTTCACCGCCGACGGGCAGGCGCAGCACTGGTCCGCCATGACCGACGGCGGGGTGTCGGTGCTGCACATGAAGCCCGGCCGGATGACGCAGCGCTCCTGGGACGTACGGCTGATCGCCGAGCCCGTCGGCGAACCGACGGTCCTCGGCTTCGTCGCCGACCACGACGACCTGGACATCAAGACCACACACACCAGCGAGCAGGGCGTCACCAGACAGCGGATGCACGGCAGCACCTCCACCATCGGAGTCGCTGGCACCGGCGTCTCGAACCACCAGGGCGAGAACCTCGCGGTCGGCCTGGGAGACACCGTCGGGCAGGTGTCCCAGGTGCTGAACGCACAGAGCGACGGCTCCACGACGATCGACACGAACCTCAGTTCCGGTCGCGGGATCAAGGCCAAACTGGAGATCCCCACCAGGTACACCCTGGCCGTCTTCGACAATGGCGAGCGCGTCGACGGCGACCTGCTGGTCATCCACGACAAGGTGGTCCAGGACCGGTGGGCCGACGATCTCCGGCCGCCACGGTCCACCCCGGCGGGTACGCCCGTGCCCTATGAGGTCGTCGCGCCGGAGAAGCCGGCACCCGGCTGGCGGACGCACAACGGAATGCCGCTGCCGCCGCGGTTCAGCGCCGAGGACCTCAACCCGGTCGCCCAGGTGCAACGCCTCGTCGCGGACCTGTTGGCCGATGCCGCCAAGCGGCTCAAGACAACGGGGTACGCCGGCGCGCATCAGATCCACCAGAGCCTCACCCCGGAGATCCTGCTTCCCGGCCTGCCGAAGCTCATGACCGAAGCGGGCCTGGACCTGCCACCGGCGGTCAGCGCCCAGATCTTCGGGCAGAAGGCGGCGATCAACATCAAACTGCTGCCCGAGAGCGCCTCGCTCGGCGGCGTCAGCTCCGGCGTCTACCGGGAACACGCACCACAGCGCAGCGGTGGCTACAGCGCCGGCACCAGCGTCATCACCCAGAACCTGCGGATCCCCCGCATTCCGCTGATCGGCCGGGGCTTCGCCGACGACCCGTACCAGGCGTTGGAAGCCGGCGGCCCCGGCGTCGCCGCCGGTGACACCCAGGCCGCTGACGAGAGCGGCGGCAACGCCACCAGCGACCTGGGCAACGTCAAGCCGGAAAGCCGCTCGGCCTCCGTCGACTACCTGAGCCGGGTCGAGATCACCGTCTCGCTGTCGTACTCGCTGGCACCAGCCAAGACGGTCACCAGCTCCAGTCAGCCGGACGAGTTGGTGAACGTCTCGTTGCGGATGGGCCTGCATGACGCCCGGACGGCGCTGCACATCCCGAAGGACGGCACAGCGCAAGCCAAGGACTCGCCCGGCCGGATCGCCGCCTTCGACGAGATCGTCGACCATGAGGCGAAGCTGGCCAAGGCGGCGGAGAACTTCGTTTCCGCAGCGGACAAACTCGACCAGGCCCGCTACGACGCGTACACGGCCCCGGAGGGCAGCCCCGCACGCGTCGCCGCCGAGGCCACCTTGCCCGGGTTGCACGAGGACTGGGACCGGGCCGGTAATGCCTGGTGGGAACTGTTGCAACGGCACCACCAGCTACTGGACGACTTCCGGCACCGGTACGTCGGAGTCCCCAAGGGCACCTCGGGCACCGACGCGGCCGCCCTCGCCAAGCACATCCACACCAACAGTGGTTCCCAACCGACCGGCACCGCCACACACCAACTTTCGACCGGCACCACCACACACCCACCGGCGACCGGCATCACAGGAAGACCGACGGACGGGCCGCAGGTACTTCCGACCCCGGGCGGCGGGTACTGCCAGCTCTACTCCACTGTCGGCAGCGCTCCCGAGTTGGTCAGCGCTCAGCTCGCCGCCGCAGGGCTCGGCTCGCCTGCCCTGCACGCCTGGCTCGGCGACCCAGCGGCCGTCCGTGCACAGGTCACCGCCTGGGCTGCCCACGGGGGTGGGTTGGTGCCGTCGACCAGCCAACTCGGTCAGGCGGCAGAACTGCTCCGCCGCCTGGTCGAACGGTATCTGCAGACCGTCGGCCCGGACGGCGTGCCAGCGGCAGCGCTGGAGGGGTACCGGAACAACCGGGTGCTGCAGTTGCGCACCGAGGTGGACGCGATGAACCGCGACACCCTGCTGGGCCGGCTGCGGGACGCGGGGATCACGAGCCTGTGCGACCCCGGCCTGCCACCGGCCACGCAGATGCGCGATCTCTACCTCGGTCAGCGGACCGCCGACCTGGTCGCCGCAGGGTGGGACCCGGCGGAAGCCCGCGCCCATGCGGAAGGCCAGGTGCCTCTCAAGCCCACGACGGACGGCTCACCGCCCCGCAACCTGGCCGACGAGGCGCTCTCGATGCGGGCCATGTTCGACTACCTCACGGCCAGCGGTCATCCCGTCGGACTCCAGGCACTCACCGACGGCACGCTGCGCGACCAGCTCGTGACGCACCTGCTCAGCCCGCTGCGACCGGCCGACGCCAGCGAGTTCGCCGCCCTCTCCGAGGCGGTCCGACACTGGGAAGTCCACTGGCAGGATCCGGTCGGTGAGGCATTCGCGGGTCTGTTGGCGGCCGCGTTGGACGCCCGGATACGCATCCACGCACCCGGACACACTCAGACGCTCGGCCGCGACTCCGCGCCCCTGGTCGACGTGTACCGGCGGAGCGACCACTACCAGGCGATGGTCAGGCAACAACCTGCCCCGGTGGAGTCGGCACCACCGGGCAAGCAGCCAGCGGGCAAGCAGCCAGCGGTCGAGTTGGACCAGCTGAGCGGCCCTGCCGTCGAACCGAAGGGCGCCAAACCGTTCGAAGTCGATCCGCCCGGTCCGGCCGGCGGGCAGAGCATCAGCGGAGACACGCTGCGAAACCAGCAGGTGCGTGTCAACCCGGCCTGGATGCCGCTGTCCGACTTCACCCCCGAAATCTACGCCGGCCGGCCGGACGCCCACTGGCACTACGTCGTCACAGAATCCGACGACATCATGATCGGCAGCGAGGAGATTCTCACCGTCGTCTCCGCCAAGCAGCTCGACGACCTCCACGCCGCGATGCGCACGAAGCACCCCGACCTCACTCTCGACCAGCTCAGGAACAGCATCAACCAGCAAGGCCACCCCACCATCGGCGTACGCTTCGACAACGAGGGCCGCGCCTACGTGGGCAAGGGACGAATCAGTGGCGAACTACGCCGTGACCCGGCCACCGGACGATGGATCGTCGACGACAAGTCCGGCCGCTACATGAGTGAGAAGATCCGCCCCGGACTCGACCCCGCCGACGTCAAACGCTGGCTCGACGGCGTTGCCACAAGACTGAGCGAACAGATGGGCGTACCCGTCGAAGCCCGCCCCTACAAACACACCACCACCGCACCAAAAGTCACCCAAGCCACCGCACCACCACCGGCACCGCCGGAACAAGCGACGGCACCGCCGGCACAAGTGACTGACCCGCCGACGGCTGTACCCACCACTGTCGCCAGGACGACCGACGCCGCCCCGCCAGTGGACGATCTGCGCATGCGATGGGTGGAGTTCAAGGCGCAGCGTATGCAGGCCGAAGGTACCGACCCGGTCGCGTCCACGATCCTCGCCAACGGATTGACGGCCGACCGCGAGACGATGCTGGCCGATCTGGCGACAGAGCACGCCCACCCCCACGAACACACCGCGCCACCACCCTCGGCCACCGAAGCCGCGCCACCCGGACCAGCGGGTACGGTCTCTCAGAGCATCCCGCCCGCAACGCTCGACTCGTCGCTGGTACCGACGAGCGACAGGACTGACGGACGAGCCAGCTCCGCACCGGTTACCGGGGACAAGGAGGTGCCGTCGCGCGCCGCCGTGGAACCTCCGGCGGTCGCGGATGAAGCGCGCGAAACGGTCGGTACCGCCCCCGACCCCGAGCCCACAGCGATCGCCAGCGGCCAGCAGCCGGCGGCCGGAACCCAGGTCGGGCAGGAGGCCCTCCCGCCTGCGCGGCAGACCGGAACCACCGAGGCGGTACGGGACGCGGAGCCGGCGACGGACGGCGGCCGGGTCCTGCACCCCGTTCCGTCCACCGCTCCCGATGCCGTGGTCGTTCCGCCCGGCGGGTCCGAGCTGGCAGACGTCCCGGATCTGGCACATCCGTCGACCGGCGGCGGCTCCGCCCCGAGCCAGCCAGGTGGTGATCGTGCCGACGACACGACTCCGACGGTTACGCAGGACAGCGCGCAGACCGGTCCGGCGAACCAGCAGGGCGCGGGCAGCGAACCGACGCTGAGGCTGCGGGGCGGCGGCTCGGGCGGGTCGCTGCCGACCCTGATGAGCCTGTTCTCGGGCGCTCGGGCGCGTAGCGGGATGTTCACTGCCCCGGACGCCGCCCATTTCTACGAAGAGGCAAAGCGGATCGGCTGGAACGCAGCGGGCGACGACCGCGTCGCGCAGGCACTGCACAGGTTGGGCCGGCAGACCGGGCTGCGGTCGGCGCAGGACAAGGCCCGGGAGTTCGTCTGGCATGTCGTCACCACGGGTACGCCCGTTCAACCCGACATCGTGATCGACGACTCGCATCTCTTCGAAGCGGAGGTGCACGGACAGACCATCCAGGTCCGGGCCAGTGTGGAGGAGGACCCGGCGGGTCGGGTGGTACGGGTGGTGCGTGCGCAACCACCGTTGCCGCTCGACACCCACGTGGCCGCCCTCGTACAGGCAGGGTGGACGGTGGTGACCGGCGACGGCGGCACCACCATCGACCCTGATGCCCAGCTGGTGCACGTCGACCCCGCCGACGCGCAGGTGCACTCGGCGCTGCACGACATTCAGCAGATCGCCACCGACTCGCTCGGCGCCACCCACCTTGCCTACACCAACCGCGTTCTGGGGGCGGAGGCGCTCCTCGCTGAGGTGCCGACGTTGGTGGAGCAGGACAACAGACGGCTTGTCGACAACGAAATGGGCAGCGTGATGGACGCCTGGCGGCGCCTCGACCGCCGGATGAGTTGGCTGCTGCACACGCCCAGGCCACGCGGATACGAACGGCTGGTGCAGATGCCCGCCGGGCATCACGCCAATGCCTCCTTCGAGCGCTGGCGCTGGCAGTTGCGGCTGCGGTACGACCTGGACGCCGACCGTTCGCGGGATGTGCTGGTCCACGAGAAGTTCCACTCGACGCAGGAAGCGACCGTGGCACGGTGGCGGGTGGCCGAGACCGGCGACCCGGGCGTGCTGGCTGGGCTGATCAAGGATCCGGAGGTGCAGCGCGAGCTACTGGAGGGGCCGGAGAGCCAGCTCGACGCTTCGCAGCGGGAGGTGGCGGAGCTGCTGTCGCGGCACGGGCTGAATCACCCCGACCGGGCCGCGATCTACCAGCTTCTCGCTGAGCGAAGCGATCTGATGGCCCAGATGCGGCGGTGGTCGGCAGCGGCAGCGGACAGCGCGGCCGGCGAGCGGCTCCGAGAACGCGTGCAACGTGCGGCGAGCCAGGTCGGAACACTCGAGTGCACGGTATGGGCCCTGTACCTGAGCCTGTTGCATGAGGCCCAGGCTTTCCTACTGGGCCTGTGGATCCAGGAGGCCGGGTCGGTGCACCGTTGGGGGGCGGCGGCCGCTCAGCTGCCCCCGACCGACGGGTACGACAGCATCCCCCTGGGCACCCCGGACAAGTACCCCCACATGCCCGCCGGGGCCGCAGGGGTCTTCCTCCGACCGTCGTCCTCGACGACGCAGGCGCCGACCCGGCTGCCACGACGGGAGGGCATGCTCCTGGTGGTTCAGGTCACCGACGCCGCCCAGGCCGACCGCGTGCTGCGCCGGCTGCGGGACGACCTACCTGCGGGAACCATGGTGGAGTTGCTGACTGCCGCGCCGATCAGCGCCCTGCGGGCGGTGGAACTCGCCCAGGTGCTGGGCGGCGATCGGGTGCTCGCGCTCGACGTCGACCTGGTCGAGCCGACCGGGGCGGTGGCGGATCACTTCGTGGCCCGCAGTCGGGATCACCGTCCCTCCCTCGGCCCCGGGGCCCGCTACTACACGGTGCACACCGAACCGCAGCAGTCCGTACTGGACTTCGAAATGGTCGCCGTGCACCGCGTCGGCCCGGGCCGGCACCAGCTGATGCCGGGTTGGCATGTGCAGACGGTCGGCCAACGGGTGTGGATCGGGCCGGCGGACGAGTCGCCGGCCGTACTCGACGACGACCCGCCAGTGGTGATCGGGCTGCCGTCCCGGCAGACCCCGTGGCCGGTATGGGTGCTCGGGACGTGGATCGGCCGCGCCCTGGCCAGCCACGTCGGCGCCACGACCGAATCGGGATTCGTGCGGGTGCATCGGCCGGAGCCCCGACCCGTGGTGCTGCCGGAGGCCACCGGCGACCTGCTGCATCCGGTCAGCGACGTCGAGCGTCGGACCGTCGCGGTGGCCTTCGGATCGGCGGCGGTAGTGGACGAGGTCGGCCACTTACCAGCGGCGACGGGCGGCCCCGACCTCGGTTTCACCGGTCACGACCTGGTTGCCGGGCTGCTGGACGTGGCGGGTGCCGCAGCGGCCGAGCAGAATCCGTCGGTCCTGGTCGCGGCGCTGGACGGGCTGGCCGCGCGGCTCGCGGCGGTCGCGCCGGCGACGGGCGCGGTGGGCGAGCAGGCCGCCCGGCACAACCTGCTTGCCGCCGGCTACCTGGTGGCCCGCGCGCACGGGGTGTTCGAACTGACGCCGCAGCGCCTGGCGGCGGCGTACCGGGTGCTGGCGGCATACCACGACGACGGCCGGTTCCTCGCCGGAGAAACCGCGCTGGAACAACTGCTACGCAGCGTCAACTCCGACTGGTACGGCGATGTCGATCCCACGCGGCTGCAGCGGCTGCTGGAGCTGAACCAGAACGGTGGCCTGGACAAGGACGACCTGGAAGATCTCATCGAACGGGACGACATGTGGCTGTCGATCTGGCTACGTGATCTCCAGCCGATCGACCACGCGGCCGGTGTCTGGTCGATGGGCGGCACCGGCCTGAGCCCGGTCCCGCCCGCCGCCGAAGGCGAACTGGTCGTCGTCTACCGGGCCGGACCAGACCTGCTACCGCTGCCACCGGCCGGCTCCCCGGCGCATACCTGGGTCCCGACCGGGCCTGCGCTGCTGGCGCAGCTCGGCGGCATGCTGGGCCGGTACCTCGGCGAGGGGGCCTGGATCCGGCTCGTTCCGGTGGTCGACGAGCCGGTCGACCCTGACCTGGCTGGTCGCCTCGCGGAGGGCCTCGCCGCGCTGCACCGGCGACGAGCCGACCGCATCACCCTGGGCGCGCCGGTGGAGCCATCCGTCGACATCCGCAAAGCGTGAAGATGCGGTCCGGCTGGCGACTCCGGGCCGACGGGAATCCTCAGGCCGCGTTGCCGGTCACGCCGTACCGGCTCAACACGCGTTGCAGTTCCCGGGTGGCGTTGTGGGTGCGTGACTTGACGGTCCCCGGGGGTACGCCCAGCAACCTGGCCACCTCGCGGTGCGTACGGTCCTGGTAATAGACGAGGAACAGCGCCTCACGGTGCACCGCCGAGAGGCTACGCAGCGCGGGGCCCAGCGTCGCCCGGTCCAGGGCGGCGTCGTACAGGCTCTCCGCCGGCTGCCAGGCGGTGGCCGTGACCTCCTCGGCGACCTCGGCGGGGCGGGCCGTCACCCGCCGGGCCTGGTCGATGCTGAGGTTGTGGGCGACCCGCGACAGCCAGGCCTGTGGCGACCGGGAGCTGGCCACCGAGGCGAGATTGCGCCAGGCCCGCAGCAGCGTCTCCTGGACCAGGTCCTCGGCACGGTGCGGATCGCCGGGCACCAGACGCCGGGCGTACCGGCTCAGCAGCGGTCGGCTCTGCGGCACCAGCACCCGCTCGTACCAGGTCACCAGTTCGGCGTGGGTCGGCTGACGATCGCCCTCGGTGGTCTCCATCGGACACCTCATCTCTGGCCGCAGGAACCGGTCAGGCCACCGAACTGGCGGCGGGTACGTCGGACGCGGTGAGCCGCAGCAGGTCTTCGGTTGACGGGTCGACGAGATCGGCGACCCGCTGCGCCTGGTGTTCGGTCATCCGTTGAAAGACCTGCCGCGCGGCGCGACCGTTGCCGAACCCGTGGCCGTGGTCGATCGCGGCGAAGAGGTCGTGTACGGCGGCACGCGCGTCGTCGGCGAGCTGGTACTCGTGCTGTCGGCACTGGGCCTCGACGATGGCGGTCAGCTCGGTGGACCCGTAGTCCTCGAAGGTCAGCGTCCGGGAGAACCGGGACGCCAGGCCTGGGTTCGAGGCGACGAAGCGGCTCATCTCCAAGGGGTAGCCGGCCACGATCACCACCACGTCGTCGCGGTAGTCCTCCATCAGTTTGACCAGCGTGGCGATCGCTTCCTGCCCGAAGTCGTTGGTGTGACCCGGCGGGACCAGCGAGTAGGCCTCGTCGATGAAGAGCACACCGCCGAGGGCCCGGCGGAAGACGGCCTGGGTACGGGGGCCGGTGTGCCCGACGTACTCGCCGACCATCGTGGTCCGGTCGGCCTCGACGAGGTGGCCGCGCTCCAGCATGCCCAACGCGGCGAGCAGCCGGCCGTAGAGGCGGGCCACGGTGGTCTTGCCGGTGCCGGGATTGCCGGCGAAGACCAGGTGCCGGCTCAACGGCGGCGCGGCGAGCCCGGCCTCCCGGCGCCGGCGTACCGTCTGCATGAGTTTGATCTGTGCCTGCACATCCTGCTTGACCCGGTCCAGGCCGACCAGCGACTCCAGCTCGGCCAACAGTTCCGGCAGGTCCGCCTCGGTAGGTCGGGCCGCCTCGGTCGGGGCTGTCTCGGTCAGCGACCCACCGGCCGCCGAAGCCCCGGCCATCGCCGGAACGCCGGGTTCACCGCTGGCGGCGAGCGCGGTCGGCGGCAGCAACGACCTGGCAACCTCGGTCAGCCGGATCTCCTCGAAGACCGGCTTGGCCTGCGGGTCCACGTCGACGTCGAGTTCGGTGTCGCGGATCCGGGCACGCACGACGGCCGGCGTCGCCCCGGCACCGACGTGGATCGCCGGGTACGCGCTGTCGGTGAAAACGCAGTCGACGTACCGGCCACCGCCGCCCTCGGCGACGAACAACGCGTTCTTCGCGCCCGCCGTGCACGACGTGCCGGTCACCTGCGGGCTGGCCCCGGTCCACACCACGATGCCGGAGCCCTCGGCGTCACGCACCGTGCATCGATCGATGGTCCCCCTGCTGTCCTGCTCGAAGACGATCCCGGCGGTGCCGGCGCGGTCGATCCGGCAGTCGGTCAACTCCACGGTGGCACCGACGCCGACCTGAACGCCGGCCCTGCCGCTGGCGTCGACCACGCATCCGGTCAGCCGTACCGGCCGGTCCGCACCGACGACCACCCCGTTGCGGTTCGCGGCCAGCACGGTGCCCGTGGCCGTCACCTCGGCGCTGTCGGCGGTGCTCACCCCGGCGAGCCCACAGCCGCGCACCCAGCCGCCGGTCAGCTCGACGCTGCCGGTTCCGATGGCGTGCAACCCGTGCTCCGCCGACGGACCGACCAGGGCACCGGTGGCGGTCAGTCGGCCGGCACCGCCGACGTGCAGCACGCTGTAGGTCGAGTCGCCCAGCGCGGTGTCGGTGACTGTCACCGATCCGTGGTCGGTGACGAGGATCCCGTTGCCTGCGCAGTCGCGCACCGACCCGGCGAAGATGCCGACCTCGGCCTGGTCCCGGCACACCACACCGGTCGCGCCCGCGCGCCCCACGTCGCAGCGGGTCAGTACCAGCTGCGACCGGTCGGCGGCGACCACTCCCGCAGCGGCCGGGTCGGTCAGCCGGCATCCGGTGAGCTCCACCCGGGCCGATCCGAAGGCGAACACCGAGTCTGCGCCGCTGCGGCTCACGGTGACGTCCCGCCCGATGACCGACGCCGACTCCTCGGCGCGGAGCCCGTTGCGTCCGGCTGCGACGACCGTGCAGCGGACCAGTTCGATCCGGGCGGTGCCACGGGCCCGTACGCCGGAGCCGGTTACCGAGTCGATCCAGGTGTCCTGCAGGGTCGTCTGCGCCGACTCGCCGGCCACCACACCTATGCCGTCGATGTCGGTGACGACGCACCGTTCGAGCCGGACCACGGCGTCGCCGGTGGCGTACAGCCCGGCCAGCCGGGCACCGGTCAGCCGGCAGTCGCGCAGCACCGCGTCGGCGTTCCCGGTGATCTCGATCCGGCCGCCACGCAGTTGGCAGCCGACGAGTTCCACGCTGCCGCTCTCGATCCGCAGCAGCGGCTCACCGGAGTCGCCGCCGACCAACGTCAGATCGGTCAACGTCGCCGCGGCGGTGATCCGTACCGAGGTACGCAGCAGCACCGACACGCTGCCCGGCCCCTGCTCGGCCCGGACCCGCGCCGCAGTGTCGACGAGCAGTTCCTCGTGGTAGAGACCGGGCGCCACCAGCACGGTCTGCCCACCCGACGCTGCCCGCAGGCCGGCCGCGATGCTCTGCGCGGCACCTCGTTCGCCGGGTGCCACCCGGACGACGTTCGGGTCGGCACCCGGCCGGCGGACCTTCAGTCGCACCGTCGTTCACCCCAGCCGGAGACCGTCGGAACCGGTGTTCACGGCTTTCCGCTGTGCACCAGTTGGTCCGTGCCTTCGGCGCGGCCGCTGAACGGGTCGTCGGCCTGCTCCAGCGCCAGCCGGCGACGCCTGCTCGCCGTCCGGAAGCGGCCCCAGAGCCGCCCGCCGGCGAACAGCGCCCCGAGCCCGACGAACACCGCCGACACCGCCGGCCAGGACACCGATCGGGATCCTTCGCCCCGCTCGGCGACGGCTGCGGGCAGTCCTTCGTCGACCAGCCGGTCGGTGACCGCCGCGTACGGATCGAGCCGTCCGATGCTCTCCGCGCCGTCGTCGGCTGGCCGGTCGGCGGAGACGACGAGTTGCCGGCCGGTCTGTTCCCCGGACAGCCCGGGGTGGGCCGAACGCACCAGCGCCGCCGCGCCCGCGACGAACGCGGCAGCGTACTCCGTACCGGTGCCGACGTAGGCCCCGGTGCCCGCCGCGCTGATGCTGCGGATGCCGGCCGCCGGCGCGAGCAGGTCCACCGAGCCGGCCGGGTAGTCGGCGATCGGTCGCTGGTCGGGGCCGAGCCCGCCGACGCGGAGCAGACCGTTTCCGGGGGCGATGGCCGATCCGGCGGCAGCGGCCGGCACCACCACGACCGCACCCCAGCCGATCGCTTCGTCGACCGCGGAACGGACCGTAGGGTCACTGACGTCGACGGACGCACCGAGCAGGATCACCTTCGCCCCGGTGGCCACCGCGACCTCGATGGCTGTCACGGCCGCCGGTGGGCTCGCCGGGACGCCCCGGTCCACCAGCCGCACCGGAACGATCATGGCTTTCGGCGCCATCCCCACCAGGTCGCCGCCGCTGCCGTCGTCGGCGGCGACGATACCCGCCAGTGCGGTACCCGAGCCGACGCAGTCCGTGTCACCCGGGCCTCTGCCGGACACGATGTCCACGCCTCGACCGAGCCGGTCACCGAGCTCCGGCCGGCCCGCAGCGACGCCCGAGTCGACGACGGCCACCGAAACGCCGGCGCCGGTGGCGGTCGGCCACACCCGCTGCGGTGCCACCAGCCGCTGTCCCCAGTTCGCCTCGGCCGGTGCGGTCGCGACGGCAGTCGGCCGGCAGCCGGTGCGGTCGGACCCCGCAGAGCCGGAATCGGCCCGCTGACCGGCCAGGGGCAGCGCGCTCCGCCCCGGATCGCTGGCCGGATTCGCCGGGGCTGGATTCGCCGGGCGGTCGATCGAGTCGGACGGTCTGAGCGAACCAGACGGTTCAGGCGTCGAGGTCGCGCCAGGTTTCACCGCCGTCGTGCTGGGCAGCGGGCCGTGTCGCAGTCCGGTCCCGATCGCGTCCCAGGGCAGCACGAGGTGCCAGCCCTCGTTCAGCTGCCCCGGATCGGTCAACCAGCCGCCGTCCGGCTGCTGCCGCCCGGAGTTGAGTACCAGGATCTCACCGGCTCGCTCGGCGTCACCGAGAAACCGGTCGGCGATCGCCCAGAGCGTCTCCGGCTTGCCCTGGTACGACGCCAGCACCGTGTAGTAGAGGACGTACCGCTCCAACTGCTGGCCGGCGGGCGCGGCCGGCGCTGCCCGGACGTCGGTGACCGCGCCCGTCGCGGCAGCGGTCACCGCCATGAGCGTCGCCAACCCGGTCAGGGCCGTCCGGGCCAGGGGCCCGGTCACCAGTTGGCCTTCCGGATCAGCGCCCAGTCGTGGTCGTCGTTCGACCGACAGCCGAACACCTCGAGGCGAAGGCCGGTTCCACCACTCGCATAGCCGGGAACGTCCAGGCAGAGGTTCGAGGCGGTGTTGATGATCCGGTAGTACTGGACGTTGCCGGACTTCACGGTGGGCTGCAGCAGCCAGTACTGGTTCTCGTCGTCGAAACAACCGGTCTCGTTCAGCGGCGTCGCTGG
The DNA here is from genome assembly GCF_049179175.1 of Solwaraspora sp. WMMA2101. Lineage (NCBI taxonomy): Bacteria > Bacillati > Actinomycetota > Actinomycetes > Micromonosporales > Micromonosporaceae > Solwaraspora > Solwaraspora sp. WMMA2101. The sequence goes on from NZ_JBMHMA010000006.1 coordinate 2,993,673, forward strand.
CGGAACCGAGCCCTTACCGGGCAGGTCCAGGCAGTACTGGGAGGTGACGCTACGAATCCAGTACAGCTGGTTACCGGAACCGTCGACCCGACGCGGGACGAAGGCGTACTCCTGGTTGTCAGGAGTGTGCGGGTAGCAGAGGTCCTGCAGGACCGGTCCGTCGCGCGGCCCGGGGCCGGCCCCCGGAACGTCCACGCACATCTCGGTGCCGAGGTTGTAGATGAAGAACGGCCCGTACGAGCGGTTGGTTCCATCGGCGTCCTTGGCCTTGACCGGCGGCTGGTCGGAGCCGGCCGGCTCCGGGGCGCTCGACCGCGTCGCCGTCGGCGAAGGTCGGGGTGCCGTCGGCGCAGGGGTCGTCACGCCAGGGCTCGCCCCCGGCGACCGCTCGGGCCCAATGGTCGGGCTCGGCGACGGATCGGCCGACGGCGACGGATCGGCCGGCGGGGCCAGCCGAGGATCCTTCGCATACTCGGCCTCGAAGTGGCCCACCTGCTCGGCTAGGACGATGATTCGTTCACCGCCCGGCACGTCGGCCAAAGAGCGGATCGTCGTGTCGCCACGCAGGAACGACGCCAACGCGAGCGGGTAAGCGTCCGGGCCGGTCCCGGGCAGGGCCTCCAGCAGGGCACACATGGTCTCGGCGAGGGCCGGCACCGCCGAGGCAGGGGTCCACGGTGAGGACTCCGCCGACGGCCGTACGTAGGTCACCCACACCTCGGGCAGAAACTGCGCGATGCCCTGTTCGCCGGTCGGGCCGAGTCGCTGCGGGTCGAATTCGGAGGTGGCCATGAGCTGCGCGGCGACCCGAGCAGGGGGCATCTGCGGGCAGACAGCGCCGGCGGTCTGGATCAGTTCGAGGTACGCGTCCGGCACCGGCAACGGCGCGGCGTCGGCGACCCGCTCCCCGGTGACCGGCACTGTCTCCACGGGCGCGGCTTCCCCATCTCCGCCGAAGGCCGGCTGCAACGCGTACCAGGTGGCGTACCGCTCCACGGTGTCGACGTACTCCACGGCTCCGACCGGCACGTCGCCAGCCTCGACGACGGCCTCGACACCGACCCGGTGCGCCGCCAGCGCCAACTGCCACCGGTCGCCGTCGAGTTCGAGCACCCGCAACTGGCCGACCAGTTGGCACATGTGGTGGGCGAGTGCGGTGATGCTGGCCGACCGGTCGCCCGGTCGTGCCCCGTCCCACGGCGCCCACTTCTGCCACACGGTCGGCACCAGCCCGGCGGCGCCCTGCCCCCCGACGGCCTGCACTGCCTCGACCGGGGTCGCCGAGAACCGGGACGCGGCCATCACCTGACCGGCCAGCCGCGCCGGGGTCAAGGTGGGGCATGAGCTGGCTGCCTCAGTCAGCAGCCGGACATCCGCGTCGGAGATCGGGCTGCCAGGTAGTGGTTCCCTGGCGTCGGCCCGGCCAGGTGCCAGGGAGGCGGTCAGGGTGATCATCGCGACCAGGCCCAGGGCCACCCCCACGAACGCCCGGTTGCGGACCCTGGTCGACATGTCCATTATGGCCACCAACCTTCTCGGTCCTACCTCAGAAAGACTCGCCGCGTGCCCGGAGTGGATGCGCCGACCGGTCAGGCCGACCTGTCGCAGGCTAGATGTGCGCAATGTGGAACACGGGCGATCAAACTGACCCACCGGTAAACACTGCATGAATCGACGGACGTACGGGGGCGCGCCGTCACGGACGGGCGGCGACGCCCGCCGCTGCCCCACATCGACAACCTGTCCCTGGTGGCCGCTGTCGATGTCATGCGCCGATCACGGTACGAAGCTCGTCCACCGACGAGGACGGCCTCGACCAGGGCAGGATCCTGGTTGGTCAGCAGTCCCGGGTGGCAGGGGGCGGGAATTGGGTGGCAGGAGGCGGGAACTGGGCACCCGCACGGCCGACCGACACCGAGAGGGTCAGCTCAGCCGACGCGCCCGACGCCGCCGAACAGGTAGACCTCAGGCTCGGCGGACTCCGGGTCCGGGCGCCAGCGCGAGCAGGTGACGACGCCGGGCTCCAACAGATCCAGCCCGTCGAAGAAGCGTTCGATCTCCGTCCGGGTCCTGGCCCGGATCGGCGTGCCGCCACGCTCGGTGGTTTCCCGCATCACGCGCAGCATCGGCTCACCGTGGATCTCTGCGGTGGAGTGGGTGAGCACCAGGTGGCTACCGGCAGGCATCGCCCGCACCAGCTGCGCGACCGCACCGTACGCCACGTCGTCGTCCATCAGGTGGTTGACGACGCCGAGGAGCATGAGGCCAATCGGCCGCGAGAAGTCGAGCGTCCGCCGCGCGGACGCGAGTATCGTGTCCGGCTGCCGCAGGTCGGCTTCGACGTAGTCGCAGCTGCCTTCCGCCGTGCTGGTCAGCAGCGCACGCGCGTGCGCCATGACAAGCGGGTCGTTGTCGATGTAGACCACCCGGCAGCGTGGGTCGAGGGACTGCGCGACCTCGTGGGTGTTGTCCGCCGACGGGAGCCCGGTGCCGACATCGAGGAACTGACCGATACCGGCATCCTCGACGAGGAACCTGACCACGCGCTTGAGGAACGCGCGCTCGGACCTCGCTCCGACGGGGATGTCCGGGATGTGGGCGATCACCTCGTCGCCGACGGCCCGGTCGACCGCGAAGTTGTCCTTGCCGCCCAGCCAGTAGTTCCAGATCCGGGCCGAGTGCGGCACGGCGGTGTCCAGCTTGGAATCTACGGAGAGCTCCCGGTCCTCGGTCACGATGGCATTGTTCCGCACCACAGGGGCGGCGACGCAGTCGGGGCGGCGGCGTGCCCGGGTACGGCGCGGCTGAATCGGTGGGCCAGGTGCACGAAGGCCTCGGCGAGTTCGTCGGGGCCGATGACGGTGATGTCCGCGTCGTAGCGCGCGATGGCGGCGGCGAGGCTGGGCCAGGACCAGGAGCCAAGAGTGAGCCGGCAGCGGTCCGGGGTGGTCTGCTCGACGATGCCGTCGCCGGCGTGGACAGCCACTACGGATGCCGGGAGGTCGAGGGTCACGGTTCCCTGGCAGGGCCAGCGGCCCGAGGCGTCGACGGAGCCGCGAAAGACGCCGGTGACGTACTCGGCGAGGTCTCCGCCGGGCAGCGCACGCGGGGTGAAGTGCGGTCCGTGGGGGGTGCGTGGGCTGATGCGGTCGACGCGGAAGATGCGCCAGTCGGCACGGTCGAGGTCCCAGGCGACGAGGTACCAACGCCCCTCCCGGGTGATGACGTGGTGCGGTTCGACGCGGCGCAGCGACATGGTGTCGTTGTAGCCGTAGTCGAAGCGAAGGATCTGGCGGGCATGCACGGCGGAGCTGATGGCCAGCAGCACGTCGCCATGAACCGGTTCGGCCGGACGGGTGGAGGGCCGGTTGACGACGGTGACGTCGAGAGCCTGGACGCGGTGCCGTAGCCGGGAGGGCAACACCTGCCTGATGGTGTTCAACGCTCGTGCGGCGGGTTCGGCGAGGCTGCTGTCCGGGGTGGTCGCGGCGATCTGCAGGGCGACGGTGAGAGCGACGGCCTGCTCGTCGTCGAACAGTAGCGGGGGCAGGTTGGTGCCGGCGGCGAGCCGGTAACCGCCCTCGGGACCTTTGACCGCAGCGATGGGGTAGCCGAGTTCACGCAGCCGGTCGATGTCGCGCCGCACCGTGCGCAGGCTGACGTCCAGCCGGTCGACCAGCGCGGCACCGGACCAGTCCCGGCGGGTTTGCAGCAGCGACAGCAGTGCCAACAGGCGCGCGGAGGTTTTCGGCATGAATCCGATTCTGCCCGCAGTAGGTGCCACTCCCTGGCACCTTGTGCTGCGAATCTAGGCCAGTGCCACCCCGCTGGCCGGCTGAGCCGGCACCGGTTACCGCAGACGACAGCCCAGGAGAAACAGCATGGCTATCACGACCACCACTCACCTCAACTTCCGTGGTGACGCCCGCGCGGCCCTCCAGTTCTACCAGTCGGTGTTCGGCGGCCACCTCACCGTCGTCACGTACGGTGACTTCGGCATGCCGAAGGAGGCACCCGATGCCGACAAGGTCGTCTTCGGGCAGATCACAGCCGACAATGGCTTCAACGTCATGGCCTACGACGTACCCGGCCACGCCCCGGCCCCGGCCGCGCCGGCCGCCACCACCCGCGAGCACGGCATGACGCTGACCGGCGATCGGTTCTTCGTCTCCGTCCGTGGCGAGTCCGCCGAAGAGGTCGGCGCGCTGTGGGACAAGTTGGCCGACGGTGCCGAGAGCATCGAGAAGTTCGGCCCGTCGCAGTGGGCGCCGGGCTTCGGGATGCTCACCGACCGCTTCGGCGTCACCTGGATCCTCGACGTCGCCGTGGCCTACGCCGGCTGACCCGTACCCGTCCGGTCCGGGGTGGCCCTGGCCCGCCCCGGACCGCTCCCAGCCGACAAAAAGGACCTCGGCCAATGGCTGAAGATCCGGTTCCGTCGCCCTACTCCGGCGAACGGGATTCGGGCCGCCGGTTCGGGGCATAGCGTAGGAACGACATCCAGCTGGAGGGAGCAGCGCCGTGACCGAGCCCGAGGAGAACCAGGAGAAGAGTCCGAAGACGGACCGGGTGCTGTTCTCGCCGGACGGGGATCCGCACCACACCGTGGCGCAGGCGCCTCAGCCGGACGAGCATCTGGAGCCGACCGTCACCCGCGACGGGCGTACCGAGCAGGTTGACGACGAACAGTAGGACTTGCCGACCGCACAACGTGCGGCACCGTCGCTACCCGATGGCGCCGCACCTGCGCGGTTCAGGAGATCCGACGACGATAGGTGATCACGGCGAAGGCATAGGCGACGACAAGGATCCCGACGCACCAGGCGAGGGCGATCCAGATGTCGGCACCGACCGGCTGCTGCGCGAACAGGTTGCGGATCGCGTCGACGATCGCCGTCACCGGCTGGTGCTCGGCGAAGGCACGTACCGGTCCGGGCATGGTGTCGGTGGGCACGAACGCCGAACTGACGAACGGCAGGAAGATCAGCGGGTACGAGAATCCACTCGCGCCGTCCACGCTCTTCGCGGTGAGCCCGGGGATGACGGCGAGCCAGGTCAGTGCGAGGGTGAACAGGATCAGGATGCCGGCGACCGCGAGCCAGGCCAGCACCCCAGCGCTCGTACGGAAGCCCATGAGCAGTGCTACGCCGACGACGACCACGAGCGAGACGAGATTGGCAACCAACGACGTCAGTACGTGCGCCCACAGCACCGACGATCGTGCGATCGGCATGGACTGGAATCGCTCGAAGATGCCGCTGCGCACGTCGAGAAAGAGCCGGAAAGCGGTGTACGCGATCCCGGACGCGACCGTGATCAGCAGAATCCCGGGCAGCAGGTAGTTGACGTACGAACCGGATCCGCTGTCGATCGCACCGGCGAACACGTAGACGAAGAGCAGCATCATCGCGATCGGCGTGATCGCGGTCGTGACGATGGTGTCCGCGCTGCGGCTGACATGCGTCAGTGACCGGCCCAGCAGGACGGCGGTGTCGCCAGGAAAACGTGTGCTCATCGCTGTTCCTCACTCGCTGGTCCGGTCGGTTGCTGCCCGTCCTTGTCGCCGTTGCCGACGATGGCGAAGAAGACGTCCTCGAGGGTCGGCTGCTTCTCGACGTACTCGACCGTGGCGGGCGGGAGCAGCTGTCTCAGTTCGGTGAGGGTGCCGTCGACGATGATCCGGCCCTCGTGGAGGATCGCGATCCGGTCGGCGAGGTGCTCGGCCTCGGCCAGGTACTGGGTGGTCAGCAGTACGGTCGTGCCCTGGTCGGCGAGTTCCTTGACGGTCCGCCACACCTCGATGCGTGCCTGGGGGTCGAGCCCGGTCGTCGGCTCGTCGAGGAAGATGACCGGCGGGTTCCCGACGAGGCTCATGGCGATGTCCAGGCGGCGGCGCATGCCGCCGGAGTACGTCGACGCCTTCCGTCGCGCGGCGTCGGTCAGCGACAGGCGGTCGAGCAGGTCGTCGGCGACCCTGCCCGGGTTCGGCAGGTGTCGCAGTCGAGCCACCAGCACGAGGTTCTCCCGACCGCTGAGAACCTCGTCGACGGCCGCGAACTGCCCGGTGAGGCTGATCGACTCCCGTACCTGGGCCGCCTGGGTGGCGACATCGAAGCCGTTGACGGTGGCCGTCCCCGCGTCCGCCTTGAGCAGGGTGGCGAGAGTACGCACGACGGTCGTCTTGCCGGCTCCGTTCGACCCGAGCAGGGCGAAGATGCTGCCTGGTGCCACGTCGAAGCCCACCCCCCGCAGCACCTTCAGCCGCCGGTACGACTTCTCCAGCCCGCGTACGTGGATCGCCGGGGCCTGCCGCACGGTCATCGCGGTCCCTCCGCGCTGCCGGGGGTTTCACCGGCGGCGAGCGCGATGGCACGGGACAGCCGGTCGCGTTCCCGGGTCACGTACCCGCCCTTGTCGTAGTTGGCGATCAACGCCTCGACGAACTCGACCGGGTCTTTGCCGACGATGTCCCGGATCGGTGCGCCGTCTGCCGCGGCCCGCTCGAACAGGTCGGCGACGTCCTCGAACAGCGATGCCGCGCTGTCGCCGTCCATCGCCCCGAAGTGCATCAGGTACCGTTCGATGGCCTCGACCGCCGCGCGGTACGGCGCAGGGAGCTTTCGCACGCGCGCCTTGTAGGCGCGCCACCGCCGTTTCGGGCCGACTACCCTGCCGAGAAATCCGCTCTCCGTACTGAACACTACGACCGCTCTCCCTTGTGGAGCATCTCGAGCCTTCCAGCGAGGAGACTCCAGGTCTTCCAGAACTCTTCGAGGTACTCCCGCCCTTGGGCGTTGAGGGAGTACACCTTGCGTGGTGGCCCCTTCTCGGACGGGACTTTCTCCACGTCGACGAGGCGTTTCTGTTCGACCCTGACCAGCAGGGCGTAGACCGTGCCCTCGGCGATCTCGGAGAAACCCTGATCCCGTAGCCACGCGGTGATCTCGTACCCGTACGCGGGCCGCATGGCCAGGACCGCGAGGACGATGCCCTCCAGCGTTCCCTTGAGCATTTCCGTCATCTGCCTGCCCACGAACCCCACCCCACGCGTCGGTACTAAGCAACACTGACTACTGGTACATAGTAACACTGACTAGCGTGACCGCAAGGACCTCGCACTGGCTCCGGCAGAAACAGGGAGCGAGGGCAGTTGGTGTTGGTGCTACCGGTCCCCGGCCAGCCAGCCCCGCAGCGACGCCGACGCGGACGGCAGACCGTACCGGCCGAGCAGCATCGCCATCATCGGCCCGTCCCCCCAGACCGCGCTGTCCACCAGCGCACGAACCGCCACCTGCTGGGCGTCGACGATCCGGCCCGGTCCCGTCGGCCCAGCCTCACCGCCCCGCCCTGCGGCGTCGTGGTCCGGGAACGCCGCGTCCAGCAACGCGCCCACCAGCGTGAACCGGTCAGTGCCGGACACCGTGTCGGCCAGCCGCCGCGCCAGGATCTCGACCCGATCGGTAGCACAGTCAGGGTCCAGCCGCGCCAGGGTCAGCGCCGCCAGCCCTGACATGTCCCCGTCCAGGAACGGCCAGTCCGGCACGGGTTCGGTCGCGTTCAGCAGACAGGCGGACAGCTCCTCGATGAGTAGCGGGCAGCCGACTCCCGGCCCCGCCGCTCATCCTCATCACCGGCCGCAGCCACCCACATCGACTGCTCATGTTCCAGCTCCGCCAGCGTCAGCGTCGCCTGCCGGGCCACCTCACGCCGAACCGCAGCAATGTCCGGCAACTCGGTCAACCAGTAACTCTCGTCGCCGATCGCGATCATTCGCAGCACCTGGCAGGCGGCGAACCGGTCAGGCGCCGCAGGATCCGCCACGACATCGATCAGAAACCCCGCCGCGACAGCACTCGCCTCGTACCGCGAACCTTGATGCACCAGACGCCCCGCCAGCGCCCGGTACGCCCCACGGCAGGCCGCCGGATCATCCGACCACACCGCAAGAAGAATCCCCGGAAGATCCCCGGCCGCACCGTGGGCGTCCCCGAGCGAAGCCCAGTCGACACCCCGCAACGCCGCCGACCACTCAGGCAAACCGCTCACCGCCGCCACCGAAGGCACCCTATCCGGCGGATCGAGGTCGTCCGGCAGGCGTACGGCGATCTGGGCACTCGCCCAGCTGGCCGTCTTCAGCGTCGTCAGGCCGGTCCATCCGCAGAGCGGGCTGTGACCGTCGACCTGGCCGAGAGCGCCGGCGGACAAAGCGGTGGGCCGAATCCCGACAAGGGATCCGGCCCACCGCTTGTTCAAAATCAACTGGTCCAGTATTCGGCGACCAGGTCAGCGGCGCGATTGCCGCTCCGGCACCGTCACGTCACCGTGCAGGGCGCGCCGTTGAGGCTGAAGGATGTCGGCTTGGCGGTGTTGCCGGTGTGAGTGGCCTGGAAGCCGATGCTGACTGACGCGTTGGGGGCGATGGTGCCGTTGTAGGAGACGTTCCTGGCCGTCACCTGCCCGGAGCTGGGCGAGTAGCTGGCGTTCCACCCGTTGGTGATGTTCTGCCCGCCGGGCAGGGTGAAGGTCAGCGACCAACCGTTGATCGTGGCCGTACCGGTGTTGGTGACGGTGATGTCCTCGGTGAGGCCGGTGTTCCACGCGTTGACGTTCGCGGTGACCCGGCAGGCTCCGCCGCCCGGCGGAGCGGTGGTCGGGCCAGGGGTCGTCGGGCCGGGAGTGGTCGGGCCAGGGGTCGTCGGGCCGGGGGTCGTCGGGCCAGGAGTGGCGCCTTGGAACTGGGCGAAGAACTGCCACGTCGCCTGCGGGAGCCAGGATCCCGGGGTGGGGGTGTGCCCGCCGTCGAACGCGTGCCAGAAGACTGGGTGGTCTGCCGTGCAGCCGGTGTAGGTGGTGGTGATGTACCTTCCGCTGCCCGGCGACGGTTCCGGGGCGTTCTGGGGGGTACAGCCGTTGTTCCTGACGAACCTGTCCCGCATGGAACGCCCGCCGGCGATACTCAGGACGTTGTCGCTGATGCCGTGGGCGTGCAGGTAGCCGATCGGGTCGTTGCCGCCGCTGCATCCGCTGATGACGCCACCGGCGTAGACCGCGACGGCACGGAAGACGTTAGCCCGGGCACACGCAAGCGCGTAGCTCATGCCCCGCCGTAGCTGAAGCCCAACGAGAAGCGCTGCGAGGTGTCGACGCATAGATCGTTCTCGATTGTCCGGATCATGTCGTCGGTGAAGGTCACGTCCTGGCCGCCGGAGTTGGCCCAGCCGGCGTTGAGGCCGTGGGGCGCAACGAAGATGGCGCTGTTGTTCGACACCGGCAGCAATCCGTAGTAGTTGCCGTTGACGACGTCTGCGGCGGAGCCGTTGAGCCAGTGGAAGCCGAAGATCAGCCGGTACTGGCGGTTCCTGTCGTACCCGTCGGGGAGCCGCAGCGTGAAGGTGCGCGTCCGGCCGCCGCTCTGAATGTTCCGCGTGCCGCTGGTCAGCGTCGGGTTCTTGCCGCAACCAGCGCTTGCGGCGAGTACGCCGACGTCGGTTGCCGAGGCGGTGGCCCCGAGGCCCCCGCCGACCATCACCGCACCCAACGCGAGGGTGATGGCCGCCACTGTTGCGACAGATCCGACAACGGATCTCCGTCTGGACATGGTCACTCCGATCCGTCGTTCGCGTGGCCGGCAGGCACGCCACAGCCGTGAAGCGCGAGACACCACGAGACCAGATAGCCAGATCTAAACAATCAAGATCATAAATATGATTTCCCGAGCCTGGCCGACGCGACCAGGTCACAACGTGTCAAATCGACCAGGCCCACGACGATCGTCGACGCGGTCCAACTCGGCGAGGTACATCGCCTGCATGCGGTCGTAGTGCCGGACCAGCAGCCGATCTCCTCGACGCTGTAGTCCGCGACGAGCCGCCGCGTCCGTTCGGCGAACTGCTCGTACGGCCGCTCCAGGTCGGCCATCCGCTTCGGCCGAAGGGTGACGATCACCCGCCGCCGGTCCGCCGGATCGTGCTCGGCGCTCACGTAGCCCGCCTGCTGAAGCCGGCGGAGCATGCTGGTCACCGCCCCGGTGGTGAGGTTGGTACGGTCGGCGACCTGCCCCGCGGTGGCGGAACCGGCGTCCGCCAGGTAGTCCAGGCACTCCAGGTCGCTCACCGTGAGGCCGAGCCGCTCGGCGATGGCGTACCGGAACACCATGGACAGCCGGGACATCTCCCGGCCGGCGCGCATCAGGTCGGCGATCGCGGCCGCACGGGCCGACTCGTGGGACATGCCGGCAATCATGCCTCCGGTACGGTCACCCGGTGCAGCCGAGGCAGCACGCGGGTCAGCACCCCGTGCGGTACGGCGGCACCTCCGGTGAGGCGGCGCATCAGCCCGGCAGCGGTGTCAACGGCCTGGAAGGCGTAGTGGGCCATCTCGTCCTGGTATGCGGCGATCGCCTCCTCCACCTGCGTACCGCTCGCCCGGGCCTCGACCAGTTTGCGGCCGAGCAGGGCGGCGTCGCGCAGCGCGGTGTTGCCGCCCTGGGCCCCGAACGGTGGCATGACGTGCACGGCGTCGCCCGTCATCGTCGCCCGCGGCACCGTCCACCGGCGCGGCCGGCGGCGAAGACGTTGAGTACGGTGGCGTCCACCTCCGCCGTTTCAACCAGCCGCCGGATGAGCGGGTGGAAGTCCGTACTCGTGCGGGCAGCCAGTTCCCACAGCGTCAGCAGGTGCCCGCGGACATCGGCGGGCACTTGCTCCTGCCGCAACAGCAGTCCCACATCACGTAGTCGTCGCCGGTCGGCGCATAGCTGCCCGGAGCCAGTCGAGCGAAGGCCCGGCGATCGCCACAGAGAAGTCGGTCGATACGGTCATCCAATCATCTTAATGACTAAGTTAATTTCGACAAGACCGCCGGGATGTCGCACCCGGCACCGGGCCGCGCCGCCCAGCATCGGCAGCGCGGCCCGGACCGAGTCGACGCAGGTCAGCCCGGCAGGCTCACCAGAACCGGGGTCGACCGTTGGGTGGTGGTGCCGTCGCCGAGCTGCCCGAACGAGTTGTTGCCCCAGCACCAGAGGCTGCCGTCGGTACGCGGCGCGCAGGCGTGGTACGACACGGAGACGCCGGGCGTCCAGTCGGTAGCGGTGCCGACCCGGGTCGGGGTCGACCGGTGCGTGGTGGTGCCGTCGCCCAGCTGCCCCATGACGTTGCTCCCCCAGCACCACAGGCTGCCGTCGGCACGCGCGCCGCACGAGGAGTCGACGCTCGCCTGCACACGGGTCCAGGTGGTGGCGGTGCCGATCTGCAGCGGAGTGGTCTGGAAGCCGGTGCCCCCGCCCACCTGGCCGTACCCGTTCTCGCCCCAGCACCAGAGCGTCCCGGTGGTGCGGACCGCGCAGGTGTGCACGTAGCCGGCCGTCACGGCGGCCCAGGTGGTCGTGGTGCCCACCTGGGCCGGGGTCGCCTGGTAGCTCAGGATGCCGAGACCGAGCTGCCCGTCCGAACTGCTACCCCAGCACCAGAGGGTGCCCTCGGTCCGGACGGCACAGGTGTGTGCGTAACCGGTCGTGACACTCGCCCAGGTGGTCGCCGTACCCACCTGCACCGGGATGGTCGTCTGGTAGACGGACGTGCCGACGCCGAGTTGGGCGTGCCGGTTGAGGCCCCAGCACCACAGGCTGCCGGTGGTCCGCACCGCGCAGGTGTGGTTGCTGGCGGCGCTGACGCTGGCCCAGGTGCTGTCGGTACCGACCCGCACGGGCGCGTTCCGCCTCGTGGTGGTGCCGTCGCCGAGCTGGCCGCCGGCGTTGTTGCCCCAGCACCACAGCGTTCCATCGGTACGGGTGGCGCAGGTGCTGCCGCTGCCCGCGTCGACACTCGCCCAGGTGGTGGCGGTGCCGACCTGGACCGGAGCGGTCCGGTTGGTGTTGGTCCCGTCGCCGAGCTGGCCGTAGAAGTTGTTGCCCCAGCACCACAGCGTTCCATCCGTACGGACGGCGCAGCTGTGCAGGTCACCTGCGGCGACCTGGGACACCGGTACGGCGGAGAAGACGCCGGCCGACGGCTCCCCGACGGCAGGGCTGACACCCGCCGTGGCCGCGCCCGCCGAGGCCCCGATGGCGAACACGGCGATTCCGAAGGAGGCCGCCGCCGCGACGGCTCGGGCTGCCCGCCGCCATCGCGGCCGCAGCCAACCCTCCTGATGTTCCTTCATGTCCTGATCTCCCAGACGTCGTCGGTTCCCCAGTGTGGAGTCGGCGGTGCTCGGCCGGCCATCCGCTACCCGCAGCCACACAGTGATCAGACTCTACATCGACATACATCGACATCGAACACTCGCGAGCAGGGACGAGGCCCCCGATGTCGAGATCACCCGAGCACCGATCGGGAGGTTTGGGCTGATACCTAGACCCCAACCCCATTTGGTTGACACCGCAAGCTTCCGGGGCGATCGTTGCATCGACATAGGCCACTCCAATACCTGCTGGAGCCGGCCCGACACTTCCCCGCCGCCGTCCCAAAAGGACACGAATGCGCGCTTCCGTCCGCACCGTCACCGCAGGTCTCGCCGCAGCCATGATCGCCACCCTGACCGTGACGCTACCGACGTCGCCCGCTGCCGCCGGCGAGCCGGTGCAGTCGCCTGACAAGGGTCTGGTCTTCTACTCGAGTTACCCGACCGAGGTGGTCGGCAGGCAGGACGCGCCGGACGGCGTCTGCCGACTCGTCCCGGCCGACGCGACCTGGCTGCTCGCCTGGAGCGGCGGCTTCCGTTCCGTCCCCGGCTACCGGACCGCCGACTGCAGTGGTCCGGCAGCCGAACTGAACAACTTCCACAGCTGGCCGAAGGGTCACTACCTGTCGTACCGGGCCGGCTGACCGGCGCCCCCGGTGGTCGTCGAGCGACGACCACCGGGAGTCGTTCAGCATCCACCGGGAGTCGTAGCGCGGCGACCCGTACTCTCATTCTGGTCAGTCCACGGCCGGAGAGGTCGAGATGGGTCCACCCGACGTCGCGGGGCACGGTGTCGCCGGCCTGGTCCTGGCCGCCGGTGCGGGGCGCCGCTACGGCGGTCCCAAGGCACCGGTCTTTCTCGATCAGGCACTCAACGTGCTTCGAGACGGCGGCTGCGACCCCGTCGTCGCGGTTCTCGGTGCCGGTGCCCGACAGGTCCGGGCCACCATCGACCTGACCGGTGTCGATGTCGTCGAGAATCAGGGCTGGGCCGAGGGGATGGGTTCCTCGCTGCGGCTCGGACTCACCGCCCTCACCCGTCTGCCGCAGGCGCCGGCCGCGTTGGTGCATCTGGTGGACATGCCCGGAGTTTCCGCGGCGGCGATCGCCCGACTTCAAGCGCAGGCCCATCCGGGTTGCCTGATCCGCGCCTGCTACGCCGGCGAGCCGGGCCATCCGGTGGTGCTGGGTCGCGACCATTGGGCCGAGATCGTCGCCACTGTCCGGGGCGATCAGGGTGCCCGGACCTACCTGCGCCGGCACGCCGACCGGGTCACCGCAATCGAATGCGGCGACGTCGCGAATGGATACGACATCGACGTACGGTGACCAACACCGGCCGCCCTGACCCGCACGCCAAAAGGGTCGGCGTGGACGGACCGCACTCCGGGTCCACTTACCTGACTATTCCCCCTTTTGGGCATGCACTGGTAGGTGTATGGTCATGTTGATCTTTCCCCGGGGTCTGGTGCGGCGGGCGTCGCACACCCGGCTGCGACTCGTCCCCGCGCGCAGATCGATGCATGCCTGACCGCACCCATCAGGAGGCACCCTTGACGCAACCGTCGACCATGACCGAGCGGTGCCGCATTTGTTGAGCGGCGAGCTCGTCACGTTCATCGGCGTGGCAGCCGCGATGGTCGTCCTGCCCGGAGCGGACTTCACGATGGTGGTCCGCAACGCACTCGCTGGCCGCAGGCTCGGGCTGGCCACCGCCGGTGGCGTCGTCAGTGGACTGTTGCTGCACTCGTCACTGGCCGCTCTTGGAATCGCGGCGCTGATGATCGCGTCGGGGACCGCCTACCGGGTGATCCAGTTCGTCGGCATGGGCTATCTCTGCTATCTGGGCATCCGGCTGCTGTGCAGTCGGCCAGTGACCGAACCGTCGTCGGACCAATCTGTCCACAGTCGAAATGACGTGCGAAGTCATCGACGGCTCAAAGGCAACGGCGTCTGGCGGGCATACCGACAGGGCCTGGTGACCGACGTGACGAATCCCAAGGTGTTCGTGTTCTTTGCCAGCCTGATTCCACAATTCGTTCCTACCGGAGTGCCGGTCGGGCCGCCTACCGCCATGCTGGCCCTGTTGATCGTGCTCCTGGCGGTGATCTGGTATCCGACGCTGGCGGTGACGGTCGACCGGGCTGGCGGCCTACTCCGGCAGCCGGTGGCCGCCCGTACGCTCAACGTACTCACCGGTCTCACCCTGCTCGGGCTGAGCCTGCACCTCGCCACCGACCTGACGGTGCTGATCGAGGGCCCGGAGCTTCCGGAGCGCCTGGGTTCGAGGTAGCCGGGGCACGGTCGTCGGTCGCGGTCGCGGTCGCGGTCGCGGTCGCGGTCGCGGTCGCGGTCGCCGGAATTATCGACGTTCATCTATAGCGGCTGGCCCCCGCCGCCGTCTCCGGCAGCACGCTCACCCTGACCCAGGTCGGCGGGCGCGGTGCTGATGCTGCTGCGTACCCTGCTCGGACTGCAACCGAAGGGCGACCGGCTGACGCCTGCAGGCAGGTGACGATGCTGTCCCGACCGAACAGGTTCATCAGCCAGGGCAGTCCGGCTGCCGGGACCAGCTCACCACGGGGGTTGCCCACGAACCGCAGCGCCTCCAGGTCGATCAGACTGCGCCGGTACGCCTGCGCCAGCGCCGCCGAGTCGCAGCTGAGGATGGGTGCCGACGTAAGCCATTCGTCGAGCACCCTGACCCAGTTCCACCACGCCAGGGGCGTCGAAGACCGAGGCTGCCTCCCGGATGTCGCGGCCCTCGGTGTTTCTCGTCCAGAACACCGCCTTGACAGTGGTCTCCCAGGCCTCGTGCGCGGCGATCCGTACGGTGAAGGTCATTCCGCGCTCGTCCACGATCCCGGCCGTGCTGCTGGAGACGACCGCTTCCCGGTGCATGTGTTCCCGGGTGTAGATCAGCCGGAGGGTACCGTCGGCGACCTCGGTGCGGATCCTGCCTTTCTTGCGGATGTCGCCAAGTTCGGTGATGTCGCGAAGTCCGCGCCGATGTCGAGTCGGATCACGATCTCCACCGGTACGTTCTGGTGGTTCAGCACCGTCAGGTGCTCCAGGAAGACCCCTCCGCTGACCGACCGGCGGCGGATGATGGTCAGGTTCGCGTCGACGTAGTGCGTGGGCTCTCCCGGGACGAGGAAGAACCGGGACTCGAAGTACTGCAGATCGTCGACGGAGAGCGCGTGCAGCTGCTGACCATCGACGGTGAGGTTCCACCGCGACAGGTACCGCATGTCGTCGTTGAACAGCCCGGTGGGTAGCTCGGCCGAGGGCCGGATGTCGTTTCATCGGGCTCTGGACCAGCCCGACACCAGGTCCCGGGGCCGTCGCGCGCCGACCGCGTCGGGCAGCAGCCACCGGAACGACAGCAGCAGCGGGAGCAGCCCTTCGACGGTGAAGGCCTGCCGGACGAAGGCCGGCTCGATGCTCTCCACCCCCTGCAGGATCCGGTCGAACAGCTGGCGGTCGACGACCACCACGCAGTCCGCCGGTTCCGCAGACGGCGCGGCGGTCACCCGACCGTCCTGGAATCGCAGCCGCCACTGCTCGGTGTCGGCACCGTCGCGAACGTCGAAGCGCAGCGTGCCGTTGAGGCCCGGCGGTACCCGGGGCCTGGGGTCTGCGTCGACCGCGGCGAAGAAGTCCTGCGCAGCCACCGGCATCTGGTCACCCCCGGGTCGTCGCCAGCACCAGGCAGTATGTGCGGCCGCCGGCGCGGCCGCCCGGCCAGTCAGCCGACGTCACCCGGTCGGGTGCCGGCTCCGCCCGGGACCACAGCTCCTATCGACGTACGCCGATTGCATCTTGAGCCGCTGGGAGCGCTCTCGTAATATATCTGATACCAATGTTAACGCTCACTTTACAGCAACCAGCGCCTATGCAACGGTCGCCACCGCATCCGGAGGGTGATTGATGATCAGATCCAGAGCAACCAATGTCGGCCTTGCGTCGGCCGGTGCCGCACTGCTGGTGTCGGCGGCCATCGTCGTGGCCGCGCCCGCCGGCGCCGCAGCGGCCGGCTGCTCGGTGAACTACGCCATTTCGTCGCAGTGGCCGGGCGGCTTCGGCGGCAGCTTCGGCTCCAACTACACCACCATCATGACCGACACCACCAACAACCTCTTCGAAGGCGTCCAGGTCTACAAACTCCAGGGCCAACAGCGCTACCTCATGATCGTCGAGGCCATCGGCTCCCAGGGCCGCTACTTCCGCTCCTTCACCGCCACCAACCTCGGCGGCACCTGGACCCCGAACGCCACCAGCGAATCCAACCCCTTCGCCGGAAAGGCCAACAGCGGCGCCACCTGGACCAACGACATCAGCCACGGCGAACTCATCCGCACCAACGCCGACCAGACCATGACCATCGACCCCTGCAACCTCCAGTTCCTCTACCAGGGCCGGGACCCGAACTCCGGCGGCGACTACGGACTCCTGCCGTACCGGCCGGGTGTGCTGACCCTGCAACGCTGACGACACCACCGATTCTCCGGATGCCCTGACGTTTCCGGCGCTGCTGCACCGAGATCCGTGTTCGCACTGTCACCGTGGGCGTACGGAGGCGATCAACCGACGCGGCGGGCCCGACGACAAGTCGGGTCCGCCGCCTGCGCGCGCGTCACACCGCCCGCGCGTCGCCGTCGGCGAGGTCGGTCGGTGCCTGCGCGGCCCGCTCGTCCCAGCGCGGCACCGCCGGCCACGCACCGCGCTGCCGGGCCGGTACCGATCGAGGGCGGGGCACCGCCAGGTCGGCGATCGGCACGTAGACCTGAGCGTCCACGGATTCGGCCAGCAGCAGGGCGGCGGCCACACTGCTCGGCCGGGCCGCCGGATCCCGGGACAACGACAGCCGGCACACCTGCGTGACCTCGACCGGCAGCCCGTCGATCGACGGCAACGGCTCGGGCGCGACGTGCCGCGGCGGTCGCCGCCGACCGGGCTCCATCGACCAGGGCAACCGACCGGCCAGGCAGAGGTACAGAAGCACCCCGGTGGCGTAGCTGTCGCTCGCCGCAGTGGCCACCCCACCGTCCCAACGCTCCGGCGCGACGAAGGCCGGCGTTCCCGGCAGGCTGCCGTCCGGGTCGACGTCGGCGCCACCGACCGCCGCAGCGATCCCGAAGTCGAGCACCTTCGCCCCGGCTGCGGTGAGCACCACGTTTGCCGGTTTGATGTCGCGGTGCACGATGTCGTGCGCGTGGGCGGCGGCCAACGCGGCGCTGACCTCGGCACAGATCCGGACCGCGATCCGCCAGTCCAACGGCCCGGCGGCGAGATGCTCCGCCAGGGTGCGACCCTGCACCAGCTCCATCACGATGTACGGCTCCGGCCGGCCGTCGGCGGTGACCGTGACCCCGAAATCGTGCACGCTGGCGACGTTGGGGTGGGCCAGCCGGGCGGCGGCCCGCGCCTCCCAACGCACCCGTTCCAGCCGTACGTGGTCGACCAGGTGTGGGGCGATCAGTTTCACCGCCACCGGTCGGTCGAGCACCTCGTCGTGGGCACGCCACACCTCGGACATCCCGCCCACACCGATCCGGATGTCGAGCCGGTACCGGCCGCCCAGCGTACGCATGACCGCTTCCCACCACTGCCGTCTCCCGAACCGACGACGTCTGCCGCCGATCTCCCCGTCCGTCGCTGCCTACCCGGACGCCCAGCAGCGGAAACGTGAGCCGGAGCGGGGCCAGCCGGCCAGCCGCGCCGGACGGCCGGGGGTGCCGGCCACGGCACAGGTCGGCATCGGACAGTCCGGGGTGGAATGGCAGGATGGCCGGATGGACATCTACGAGGACGCCCGGACCGTGTCCCGGGCCGACCTGGCCGCCTGGTTGCGGCAGCTGGCGAGCCAGCTCGACGCCAGCGGTCAGGTCTTCTACGGCGCTGGCGGCACCATCAGCGTCGCGGACCAGGTCCGCTGCGAGCTGGAGATCGAGCAGGAAGGCCCGGACGAGTTCGCCATCGAGATCGAGTTCTCCTGGGTGAACCCGAAGCCGGCCGAGTCGCCGAAGCCGGCCGAGGCTGCGGCCGCTGACGAGGCACCGGCCCCGGCCGAGCTTTCGACCGAGGCGGCGGACGAGGACTGACGCGGCGTACCGGCGGGCGAGCCGGCCGGTGCGGTCGGGTCGGCCGTACCGGCCGGCAGCCTCAGTCCGGGTCGACCTGGCCGGGACGGGCGGCGCCCAGCCAGTCGCGGACCTGACCGCTCTCCTCCTCGTCGAAGGCGATCCCGGCGGCGTCCGCCCGGTTCAGTACGTTGGCCACGAAGGCCGTGCCGATCTGGTCGGCCGACGGCGGCGGTTGCCCGTGCAGCGGGCGGCCGCCGTACGAGGTGCCCCGCACGACGAACGCGACGGCCCCCCGGCTGACCGGGACACCCTGGTCGTGCAGCTGGTCCCGCGACCAGCTGGTGCACTGGGTCAGGTTGAACTGGTGCGAGGCGGCGTAGTCGGCCAGCGTCTGGTAGATCGGCGGCCACCAGTCCTGCGGGATCCGGGGCAGGTTGAGCAGCTCGGCCAGGCGCTCGACCGGTTCGGGCAGGACGCCGCCGTGGCCGGTGACCGTCCCCTGCTCCGGCGCCTGGTGCCGGTCGTCGTCCCAGATCAGGTGCTGCGACATGCGCAGGTTCGGCAACCGCAGGCTCTCCACGGCCCGGGCGAAGCTACCGAACCCGAACCAGTTGCTCTCGGTGATCACCTGTCCCAGTTCGCCGCGCAGCCGCTGGGCGAGCGAGGCCATGTTGATCGGGGTCGCGGTGGCGTCGTACTCGGTGGTGACGATCGTCCGCAGCGTGGCGTACGCCGCCGCCCGGACGTCGTCGCCCGCGCCCGGGCCGGCGTCCCGGCCGGGACCGGCGCCGGGGTCGTCCGCGTCCCGGTCGTCGCTGTCCGGTTCGCGGCTGTCGCCGTCGAGGGTGACCGGCTCACCCTGGACCAGGGCGAGCAGTTGCTCGCTGTCGAGCACCCGGTCGGCGATCGAGACGAAGGCGTCGGCCGCGTCGGCCGGGGACACGATCATGGTCCGCCGGTCGGAGCGGCGCAGCCGCTGCAGCAGCGGCGTCATGTCCGAGTCGCCCGAGGCGATGACGAACTCCTCGTACGGGGTGTCTGCGGTCAGGGCGTCGATGGCGTCGATGACGATCCGGATGTCCGCGCCGTTCTTCGTCGCGTTGTACCGGGGGCAGTCGATCACGTCGAAGCCGGCCCGGACGAACGACGGCCGGAACCGGGAGAAGTACACCCGTTCCTGCTCGCCTGTCGCGTTACGGTGCGCCACCCAGCCGGCCGGGTTGAGGTAGCAGCGCAGGATCAGCCACCGTCGGGAGCCGCCCGGTGCGGGCAGCGACAGCAGCCGGGCCAACCAGTCGCCGGGGTTGCTGGCGAACTGGATCGCCACCGCCGGGTCCAGTTTGAACAGACCGATGAACACGTTGTCGAAATCAAGGTAGAGCGCGACCCGCACATGATCCACAGGTAGAACCTACCAAGCCGGCGACAACCCATCGACGAACAGCGATGTTCGACGGGCTGGGGGTGGGCCGACGTACCGGCCGGCTGACACCGACCCACCACACCGTACGGCGCGGCCGGCACTGCAATAGGCTGACGCCACATCGGCAGGGTGGCCGTACCTCGGAGGCAGACGACGGTGACCGACGAACTGGATCTCCCCTTTGACCGGCCACGGGCCGCCGCCCGCCGACCCCGCTCCGGGGACCGCCGACAGCGGGCCGGCGACGGCCGGACCACCTCGGGCGGCCGCCGGCCCCGGTCCGACGGCGGAAACCGTCGGCGCGGCACCCGGCGGCGCAGCGCCGGTGGTCGCGGCTGGGCCGTCTCCGTCGGCCTGGTCGTCGCCGTCGCCCTCGCCGGGCTGGGCGGCGGTGCCTACTGGTACGGCCCGGACCGGCTGGTCGGTGCCGTGTTCACCCTCGACTACAGCGGCACCGGCACCGGCGAGACGACCGTCGAGGTCCGGGCCGGGCAGACCGCCACCGACATCGCCGAGACCCTGGTCGCCGCCGGTGTGGTCCGCAGCGCCGGGGCCTTCGTCGCCGCAGCCGCCGCCGAGCCCCGCAGTCAGGGCATCCAGCCCGGCCGGTACACGGTACGCCGGGAGATGAAGGCCGACGCGGCGTTGGCGATGCTGCTCGACCTGGCCAACAAGATCACCAACCAGGTGACCGTGCCGGAGGGGCGCAGCACCGCGCAGACGCTGGACCTGCTCGCCCAGGGCACCGGGATACCGGTCGCCGAGTTCCAGCAGGCTGCGGAGGATCCGGTGGCACTCGGCGTACCGGAGTCGTGGTTCACCCGCACCGACGGCAAGCCCTCGGTCCGATCGGTCGAGGGCTTCCTCTACCCGGACACCTACGCCCTGGAGCCGGAGACGACCGCCGCGCAGATCCTGCAGGCGATGGTGCGCCGCTTCCTCGCCGTCGCCGACGAACTGGACTTCGCCGGGCGGGTCACTGCCGAACGGGGCGGAATCTCCCCGTACGAGGCACTGATCGTCGCCTCACTGGCCCAGGCGGAAGCGGGGACCGAGGAGGATCTGGGCAAGGTGGCCCGGGTGGCCTACAACCGGGCGTACGGCGACTTCGCGTGCGGCTGCCTCGAGATGGACGTGACCGTCAACTACTGGCTGGAGGCGACCGGCCAACCCACCAAGACCTCCGCCGAGATGACCCAGGACGAACTGCTGGGGGTGGACAACCCGTACAGCCGCAAGCTGCGGGGAATGATCCCGACTCCGATCAACAACCCCGGCCGGCTCGCCCTCGCCGCTGCCATGGACCCGCCCGCCGGTGACTGGTTCTTCTTCGTCGCGATCGACAAGGACGGCCGGTCGGCGTTCGCCGAGACCTACGACGAGCACCTGCGCAACGAGGCGACCGCCCGCGCCAACGGTGTCTTGTGACCGGCCCGGTACGCGAAGAGTCGCCGATACCCCTGGGGGGTTGTTAACCTGCAGGGGTGACCAGCCAACCCGTACGCGGCTACACCGCTTCCAAGGACCAGTTGCAGGCCCGGCTGCGCCGGATCGAAGGGCAGGTGCGCGGCATCGAGCGGATGGTCGACGAGGACCGCTACTGCATCGACGTGTTGACCCAGATCTCAGCGATCCAGGCCGCCCTGGACAAGGTCGCGCTGGGCCTGCTCGACGGGCACGCCCGGCACTGCATGCACGAGGGGTCGGTCGCGGGCCGGGCCGACGAGATGGCCGCCGAGATGATGGCTGCGGTCGGCCGGCTGATGAAGCGCGGTTGACACCGCCGGACCGACGCGACATCGCGCTTTTTACCCCCAGGGGGTATAGTAGCCTCGTTCCGTACCCCTCCGGGGTATCGCCGCGCCGGCCCCTCGGCGCGCCGAACGGGACACGCACCCCGAACACGACAAGGTGGTGATCGTCCGTGAGCGCCCCCGTCGAACTGACCATCGGTGGCATGACCTGCGCATCCTGCGCAGCCCGGATCGAGAAGAAGCTCAACCGGATGACCGGTGTCACCGCGACCGTCAACTACGCCACCGAAAAGGCGACGGTCACCATCGACGATCCGGCGGTCACCGCCGACGCGCTGATCGCCACCATCGAGAGCACCGGCTACACCGCGCAGCTACCGCCACCGCCCCGCCCATCGACGCCGACCCGGGCCGACGACGCCGACCCGGTCGACGCGGACCCGGCCGACGCCGAGTTGCGGCCGCTGCGGACCCGGGTCCGGGTCTCGCTGGCGCTCAGCGTGCCGGTCGTCCTCCTGGCGATGGTGCCGGCCTGGCAGTTCGACTACTGGCAGTGGGCGTCGCTGGCGCTGGCCGCCCCGGTCGTGGTGTACGGCGGCCTGCCGTTCCACCGGGCCGCCTGGATCAACCTGCGGCACGGCGCGGCGACCATGGACACCCTCGTCTCGATGGGGACGCTCGCGGCGTTCGGCTGGTCGCTCTGGGCGCTGTTCCTCGGCGACGCCGGCATGCCGGGGATGAGCCATCCGTTCAGCCTGGCGGTGGACCGCGAAATGGCCACCGCCAGCATCTACCTGGAGGTCGCCGCCGGGGTGACCACGTTCCTGCTGATCGGGCGTTACGTCGAGGCACGGGCCAAGCGACGCGCCGGGGCCGCGTTGCGGGCACTGCTGGAGCTCGGGGCCAGGGACGTCACGGTGCTGCGCGACGGCGCGCAGTTGCGCGTCCCGATCGACCAACTCGTCGTCGGCGACCAGTTCCTGGTCCGGCCGGGCGAGAAGATCGCCACCGACGGGGTGGTCACCGACGGCTCCTCGGCCGTCGACGTCAGCATGGTCACCGGCGAATCCGTCCCGGTCGAGGTCAGCGTCGGCGACCCGGTCGTCGGCGCGACGGTGAACGTCGGCGGCCGGCTGGTGGTGACCGCGACCCGGGTCGGCGCCGACACCCAACTGGCCCAGATGGCCCGGCTGGTGGAGCAGGCCCAGGCCGGCAAGGCCGCCGTCCAACGACTCGCCGACCGAATCTCCGGCGTCTTCGTGCCGGTGGTGATCCTGCTCGCGGCCGGCACCCTCGGCTACTGGCTGGGCACCGGCGCCGGGCCGACCGTCGCCTTCACCGCCGCCGTGGCCGTCCTGATCATCGCGTGCCCGTGCGCCCTGGGCCTGGCCACCCCGACCGCGCTGCTGGTCGGCACCGGTCGCGGGGCCCAGCTCGGCATCCTGATCAAGGGGCCGGAGACCCTCGAGTCGACCCGGCGGGTGGACACCGTCCTGCTGGACAAGACCGGCACCGTCACCACCGGCCGGATGACGCTGGTCGACGTACATCCGGCGGCCGGCGAGGACCGCGCGACGCTGCTGCGGCGCGCCGGGGCCGTCGAGGCCGCCTCGGAACACCCGGTCGCCCGGGCGATCGCCCGGTCCGCCGCCGACCTCGGGCCACTGCCGGAGGTACGGGACTTCGCCAACCGGCCGGGGCTGGGCGTGCGGGGCACCGTCGAGGGCGGCACCGTGCTGGTCGGCCGGCCCGCGCTGCTGACCGGGGAGGGCCTACGGGTGCCGGCGGAGCTGACCGCCGCCACGGCGGCTGCCGAGGCCGCCGGGCAGACCGCGATCATGGTCGGCTGGGCGGGTGCGGCACGCGGCGTACTGGCCGTCGCGGACGTGGTCAAGCCGACCAGCCGGCAGGCGGTCGCCGCGCTGCGTCGGCTCGGGCTCGACCCGGTCCTGCTCACCGGCGACAACGCCACGGTGGCCCGGACCATCGCCGACCAGGTCGGCATCGACCGAGTGGTCGCCGAGGTGCTGCCGGCGGAGAAGGTGGCGGCGGTACGCCGGTTGCAGGCCGACGGCAAGGTCGTCGCGATGGTCGGCGACGGGGTCAACGACGCCCCGGCACTCGCCCAGGCCGACCTCGGCCTGGCCATGGGCACCGGCACCGACGTCGCGATCGAGGCGTCCGACATCACCCTGGTACGCGGTGACCTGACCGCCGCCGTGGACGCGGTCCGGCTGTCGCGGCGCACCCTGCGGACCATCCGGGTGAACCTGTTCTGGGCCTTCGCCTACAACGTCGCGGCGCTGCCGCTGGCCGCCGCCGGGCTGCTGAACCCGATGATCGCCGGTGCCGTGATGGCGTTGTCCTCGGTCTTCGTGGTGACCAACAGCCTGCGGTTGCGTCGGTTCCGGGCGGCGGGCGCCCGGTAGCCGGCCTCAGCCGGCGACGACCTGGTAGCCCGCCTCCTCGACGGCGGCGGCCACCGACCGGTCGTCCACCGGCTCCTGGCTGGTCACGGTGACCCGGCCGGCGGCCAGGTCGACGGCGACGTCGGTGACTCCGGCGACCTGGCCGACCTCGTGGGTCACCGCTGTCACGCAGTGGCCACAGGTCATGCCCTGGACGGTGTAGGTGCTGACGACCATCTCGGCCTCCTCGGTACTCGTGGTCCGGTCGTCGATCATATACCCATACCCCGATGTGGTATGTGGCGGTGAGGTCGATCACCGCCGACCCCGATAGGTTGCGCACAATTTAATTGCACACTATCTTTCAGCGCATGGAGACCGGTCTTGAGCTGCGGCACCAGGTCTGTTTCGCGTTGTACACCGCGTCCCGCGCGATGACCGACCTCTACCGCAGGATCCTCGACGAACTCGACCTGACCTACCCGCAGTACCTGGTGCTGCTCGCCCTCTGGGAGCGACCCGCGCAGCCGCCCACCGTCACCGAGCTGGGCAGGGCACTGCGACTCGATTCCGGCACCCTGTCCCCGCTGCTCAAACGCATGGCGGCGACCGGGCTGGTCCGCCGGGAACGGGCCAGTCAGGACGAGCGGCAGGTCCGGATCCACCTGACCGCCGACGGTCACGCGATGCGCGACCGTGCCGCCCACGTGCCGTTGCGGGTCGCCACGGCCACCGGTCTCACCCTCGACCAGCTCGTCGAGCTGCGACAGACCCTCACCGGGTTGACCGAACACATCCACTCCACGGAAGGAAACCGATCCTGATGCAGGCTCTCTACACCGCCGAGGCACTGGCCACCGGCGACGGCCGCAACGGCCACGTCCGCAGCTCCGACGGGATCCTCGACCTGGACGTCGTGATGCCCAAGGAGCTGGGCGGTGCCGGCGGCGCCACCAACCCGGAACAGTTGTTCGCCGCCGGCTACGCCGCGTGCTTCCACTCCGCACTGCGCGCCGTCGCCCGCCAGTCGAAGGCCGACGTGACCGGGTCGACGGTGACCGCGCGGATCGGCCTCGGCAAGCTGGCCGACGGTCGGTTCGGGCTCACCGCCGCGCTCACCGTCGAGCTACCGGCGCTCGACCGGGCGACCGCCGAGGAGTTGCTGACGGCCGCGCACCAGCTCTGCCCGTACTCGAACGCCACCCGCGGCAACATCGACGTCGCCCTGTCGCTCGCCAGCGCGGCCTGAGGAGTCCGGCGCGGTCCACCCGCCGTCCGGGCGGTCCACCCGGTGGTGCCCGAAACGTTTCCGCCGGTGACCCGAACGGTTGCACCGGAGCCCCATTAGATAGATACTGAACGATATGAGCCGGTCGGCACCGACAGCGGCCCGGATACCTCGCCGGATCGTGGGTACGCCCGCGTCCAGGAGCAACCGAGGAGGAGCCATGTCCGGTAAGCGGCCCGGCAGCAAGGGGTACGACATTCAGCGCGCCCGCCTCCGCAAGGAACTCGAGGACTCGGGGCAGGCCAACGACCGCGGTGCGGACGAACGCGCCAACGAGATCCTGCAGGACGAGCGGGGTCGACAGGGCGTGGTGCGCACCGAACGCGGCCTCGGACCGAAGGGCGCGCGCTAGTCAGCCCTGGTCGGACCGGATGCGTGGACGGCGCACTCCGGTCCGGCCAGGGCGCTCTCCGGTCCGGCCAGGCACTCCGGTCCGGCCAGGATGTGCCCCGGGCAGCTCACCCGCTCCACCAAACGCGGGATAAGCCGACAAGTAGGCTTGATACCCGCATATTCTCCGGAAGTGGACGATGCGGGCCCGGCGGTACGCGTACGGCCGGCGGCGCCCGGCGCCAAGGTCACCCGGCTCGAGCTCTTCTTCGACCTGGTCTTCGTCTTCGCCTTCATCCACCTCAACACGCTCACCGTCGACCAACTCGACAGCTCCAGCCTGACCGCGATCACCTTCCTGCTCGCCGCCCTCTGGCTGGTCTGGTCGCGGTTCGCCGTACTCGGCAACAACCTACGGGCCGACCAGGGCGTCATGCCGATCGTCGGCTTCGTGATCATGACAGCGATCTTCATCTCCGTCACGATCCTGCCCGACACCAGCGCCGAGGATTCCCCGCCGCCACCCCCGGACCGGGTTCCGCTGTCCGTACCCGGGGAATTCGTCTTCCCGGCCTGCTTCTGCCTCATCTGGGTGCTGGAGATCCTTGCCCTGCGGTACGCGGCCCGCGGCTACCCCCGACTGCGCCAGATCTGGCTGCGCAGCGCCCCGGCCCTGGCGCTGAGCACCGTACTGCTCGTCCTCGGCGCGATCGCGCCACCGCGGTTCGAGGGCAACGCCCAGGTGACCGTCTTCGTCGGGCTCTGGGTGGCCGCGATCGCCGTCGCCTACCTGGCGGTCCTGCGTCCCAGTGCCCTGACCATCGTGTCCGCCGGGCACTGGGCCGAACGCCACGCCCAGATCATCCTGATCGCCCTCGGCGAGACGGTCATCTCGATCGGCATCGGTGCTGACCTGACCGCCGGTACGCCGCTGACCCTGCACCTGATCGGTGCCGTCGTGCTCGGCATCGCGCTGATCTGCGCCCTGTGGTGGACCTACTTCGACGCCCGGTCGATCGCCGCCGAACAGGTCCTGCACCGCACCCAGGGCATCGCCCGGATCCGGCTGGCCCGCGACGCGTACACCCTGCTGCACTTCCCGATGGTGCTCGGCATCATCCTGCTCTCCCTCGGCGTCAAGCAGGTGCTCACCCACATCTCCGGCGTCGCCAGCGGCGAGCAGACCGAGGTGCTCGACCCGGCCCATCTGCACGTGCTCTACGGCGGTGTGCTGATCTACCTGGTTGCCCTGTTGGCTTTCCAGGCCCGCACGATCCGCACGGTACGGCCGGTCTCCGTCGTCCCGGTCCTGCTCCTCGGCGCCCTGCTGCCGGTCGCCGAGCACCTCCCGCCACTCGCCGCGCTCGCCGCGCTCAGCCTGGTCACGGTCACCGCCACGGCTGTCGAGAACCGGCACACCAGAGGCGAGCGGCAGCAGTTGCGCGAGGCCCGGCTCGCCGAGCAGCAGGCGTTGGAGAGCGAGGAGACCGACTGGCGCCGCCGCCACCTGTGAGCCGGCGCGGCCAGCACGACGGGGAGGGGCACCGGCCGCCCCCGCCAGCACGTACGGTGCACCGACTTGGGCCCGCGCACGGTACGTGGCAGGGTGACGGCCATGACACCAGTCGCCGGCTCCCCGGCCGGCCGACACCCCGATCGCCGGCGGCGACTGCGTACGTCCCTGCTGATCGCGGCGGCGGTCGCGGTCGGGTACGCCCTCGGCTCCGGCTGCTCCTGGTTGTTGTTCCACGCCTCGGCGGTCGGCGCGGTCTTCTTCCCACCGGCCGGGGTGACTTTCGGCGCGCTGGTGCTGGCCCACCGGCGGCACTGGCCGTGGATCCTCGCTGCGGCCGG
Organism: Solwaraspora sp. WMMA2101; assembly: GCF_049179175.1. Lineage (NCBI taxonomy): Bacteria > Bacillati > Actinomycetota > Actinomycetes > Micromonosporales > Micromonosporaceae > Solwaraspora > Solwaraspora sp. WMMA2101. The sequence goes on from NZ_JBMHMA010000006.1 coordinate 3,020,999, forward strand.
CGCCACCGAGCTCGGCATCGATCTGTGGCAAGGGCTCGATCCGCTGACCGCCGCCGGTTTCGTGGTCACCAATGTGGCCGAGCCGCTGGTCGGTGCCACTCTGCTCCGGCAGCTACGCCCCCAACGGATCGACCTGACCCGCTACCGCGACGCGCTGGCGTTCCTGCTCTGCGGGGTCGTCGCCGGCCCGCTGGTCGGCGCCGTGATCGGGGCCAGCACCAGCGCGCTGGCCATGCGATCCAGCTGGTGGGAGGCGCTCGGCCAGTTCTGGGCCGGCGACGGCCTGGCCGTGCTCACCCTCGGTGCCGCGCTGGTCGGCCTCGACTCGCTGCGCGGCCGGCTACTCGCCGGGCAGTTGACGCGCGGCGGGGCGACGCTCGCCGCGACCGGCGCGCTGACCACGATCGGCTTCTGGCCCCGGGAGGTGCCACTGGCGTACCTGCCGGTGCCGGTCCTGCTGGCGGTCGGCTTCCGGGGCCGGGTGGCGACGGTGGGCGCGGCGGGGTTCGTCATGGCGTTCACCGCCAATCTGCTCAGCGCCGCTGGACACGGACCGTGGTCGGGGCTGGCCGGCCAGCCCCGGTTGGAGGCGGCCTCGCTCCAGGTCTACCTCGCCGTGGTGGTCCTCGGCGCCTGGGCGCTGGCGATCGCTGTCGCCGAACGGGACCGGGCCCAGGCCGAGTCCCGCCGTGAGGTGGCGGCCCGCCGCCGCCTGCAGACCCTGCAGGACGTCACTGCCGGCCTGGCCACCGCCGCCACGTCGGACCAGATGGTCAGGGTCCTCGTCGACCGGGGCGTCGGTCTGGTCGCCGATCACGGCGCGGTGGCGATCGTCGACGCCGCCGGGGCGCAACTGCGGACCTGGACGACCAGCGCCGTGCCGGAGCAGCTCGCCGTACGCTTCTCCGAGCTGCCGTTGACCGAGGCCGGTCGGCTGCCCGTCGTCGACGCGGTCCGCACCGGCCAGCCGATCCGGCTGCCGAACCTAGCCGCCGTCACCGCCCGCTACCCGGCGGTGGCGCAGACCCAGGCGCAGACCGGCACCCGCAGTCTGCTGGTGGTGCCGGTCCGGGTCGGTGACCGGTGCCTCGGCGCGTTGGCGTTCAGCTTCCACCGCGACGACGCGATCACCCCGGAGATCGCCTCGATCGCCCAGACCCTCGCCGAACTCGCCGGCCAGGCGGTCGACCGGGCCGAACGGTACGAGGCCGAGCACGCCGCCGCACACCAGCTGCAGCGGGCCCTGCTGCCGCAGATCTCCACCGACCTGCCGGGGGTCACCGCAGCGGTCTGCTACCGGCCCGCCGAACGCGGCCGCGACGTCGGCGGCGACTGGTACGACGTGTTCGAGCTGCCCGGCAACCGGGTGGGGATCGCCGTCGGCGACGTCGTCGGCCACGGTCTGGCCTCGGCGATCACCATGGGGCGGCTGCAGCAGTCGCTGCGGTCGGTGGCACAGACCGGGGCCACCCCGGTCGAGGTCCTCGAAGCGCTGGACCTCGCCTGCCACACGATCGACGGTGCCGACTTCGCCACGGTCGGGTACGCCGAGTACAGCCCGACCGACCGGCTGCTCACCTATGCCTGCGCCGGGCATCTGCCGCCGCTGCTGGTCGCCGACGGTGTCGGCCGGTACCTGACCGAGGCCCGTTCCCTGCCGCTGCGGCTGACTTCCCAGGCACGCACCCAGGCACAGCTCACGGTGCCCGAGCCGGCGATGCTGGTCTGGTACTCCGACGGGCTGGTCGAGCGCCGCGACCAGGTGATCGACGCCGGACTGGACCGGCTGCGGCGGGCCGCAGCCGGCCTGTCCGGCACCGAGCCGCAGATCTGGTGCGACCGGCTGATCGAGGCGATGGCCGACGACCGGGTGATCGTCGACGACACCGTGGTGGCCTGTGTCCGTCTCGGCGGCCTGCCGGGTGACGCGGCGAACGCGCCGGTGCTGCGCCTGACTCTGACCTCCCCGGCCGACCTGTCGACGGCCCGGCGGGCCCTGCGGGACTGGTCCGCCGGGCACGAACTCTCCCCGGACCAGGTGGACGCGCTGCTGGCCACCTGCAACGAGGCGTTGATCAACTCGTTGGAGCACGCCTACCACGGCCGGGCGACCGGGCCGGTCGCGCTGCAGGTGATGCTGCTCGACCGGCGCCAGGTCCGGATCGAGGTGACCGACCGCGGCCACTGGCGGGGGCACTCGTACAACGGCTCGGAGCGGGGTCGCGGCCTCGATCTGATCAACCGGATGGCCCGGCGTCTCGTGCTCGACCTCAGCGGCGGCGGCACCCGGGTCACCATCACCCTGCCCGGGCGCTGACCACGCGGCGCGTCACGCCGCGTGGTCGACGCGCCGTGCTCAGCCCCGCATGGCCTGCCAGATCCAGCCGAGGATGTTGTCGATCCGGGAGGTCGTCTCGACGTCCGCGTGCGGGCAGCCCGGCCCGAAGCTCTCGACCGAGATCAGCTTCGGCGGGCCGTACTTCGGCTCGAGGAAGTACGGCGCGCCCGAGTCGTACGGGCAGGCGCTGGTGTCCGCCGCCGGCTGGTGGCCGGTCACCCCGATGGTCGATTCGGCGATCTCGGTGACCCGGAACTGACCGGTACGCAGCACGGTGGAGGGCGTGGGCGCGACCGAGTCGACCGCCCCGTACCCGGTCAGTCGGACCAGATCGCCGGCCTTCGGGGCCCGCTTGCTCAGCGCGACCGGTGCGATTCCTCGTACCGGGGCGTCGAGTTTGGCCAGGGCCAGGTCGTTGGTGGGTGACTGGCGGACCGCGACGACGGTGCGGACCGTGCCGTTGTCGCCGGACAGGTCGGCGCGCCCGACGGTCGCGGTGGTCAGGTCGGCGACCGGCCGCTCGACGCGGGTGCCGGTGTAGTCCCGGAAGCAGTGACCGGCGGTGACCACCCACTGCGGGGCGATCAGCGCACCGGAGCAGGCGCTGTCGCGGCGACCGCCGTCGGCGGTCGGGATACCGGTCATGGTCAGCTTCACCGAGAACCGGTACTGGCCTTCGGGAACGATCTCCCCGTTGGCGACGGCGGCGGCCGGGCCGGCGATCGTGGCGGCGAGACCGGCCGCGACGGCCAGCGCCAGCGCCGATTTCGTCAGGCGGGACACGAGCGTACGGGACACGTTGGATTCCTCTGGGGATGGTGCCGCCGGCGCGCCCCCGACGACAGCTTGGGATCGATGGGCTCCACCGACCCTAGAACGATCGACCGCCCAGCGGACACGGGCTATCGCCTACCTATTCGGGCACGCAGAACGACCGGCCGTGTTCGCAGCGACATCACTGGCCGTATCGACGGCTGCGGGTCACCGGCGGGCTCGGGCAGGTCACGGGCAGGCTGGAGCAGGTCGGTCAGCTGCAGATGCGGTAGACGTAGTCGGCCCGGTTGCGGTGCGGGCTGACGTCGGCGACGGCCCGGTTCGCGACGCTGATCACGAAGAGCTTGGTGTCGGTGGCGCCGGTCTCGTCGAGGAACGTGGTGCTGCCGTGGCCGAGGTGGTAGTGCGCCGACTCGACGCGGTTGCGCCACCCCCAGTTGCCGAGGTCCTGCCAGCCGCAGTCGCTGAGTCGCCCCCGGGGGTAGCCGTAGTTGGTGCCGTCGTAGAAGCAGAACCATCCGCTCGGGCAGTCCGGTCCGGCGAGGACCCCGGTGCCGGCCGGGCGGGCCACGCTGACGACGAACCGACCGTCGGAGTAGGCGAGCTCGGTCTCGTTGATCCGGACGCCGCCGGGATGCGCGGCGAGGTACTCGGCGATCAACTGCTCGATGGTCGGGGCAGCCGGGTCGGGCTCGGGTTCGGCTACCGGGCGCGCCACGGCGGGGGTGCCGGTGGTCAGCAGAGTCAGGATCAGGGCGGTGGAAAGCAGCCATCGGCCGGGGCGGTGGGTACGGGTGGGCAGCGTCATGTCGATCTCCACGGTTGGTGTCGGCCGGTCCGGCCGACTGACTGACTGACTGACTGACTGACGGGACACTGTCGCCGCGCTCAGGCGATCAGCAGGTACGACGAGGACGGCAGGCCCTCGCCCATCTCCCCAGTGTTTCATCAATATCCACATATTGTCGTAAGTAAATAGATGAAACTGCATCGCGTCCACTTTTCCCGGCACCACCTGCAGATTTGCGCACATCAAGATCAATTCCAGATGCGTACGGATTTCATGGTCCACATGGTGGACGATTCCACCAAGATCGACGAGATTTCCTCATCACGATCGGGCACGCTGACGCCTCTTATATGGCGGGTGCCGACGTCGGCGCCCCCGGCCGCGACCTTCCGCCGGACGAGGAGCAAGGAGAGTTGTGGACGCAGAGGATGCGGCAGAGATCGACGCATGGCTCGCGGATCAGGTACGCGAGCAGGGATCTCTGCTGTGGACGGTACTGGTTCAACGGCTGGGCGACACCGGCGACGCCGAGGATCTTCTGCAGGAGACGTTCATCAGGGCATGGCAGTACCGCCGGGCGGGACACCGGATCAGGCACCCGAAGGCGTGGCTCTACCGGGTCGCCTGTCGGTTGGCCGCCCGCCACCTCGCCAAGAGCCGGCAGGACCGGAGCGCCTGGCAGTTCGTCGCGTTGTCCCTGGTCGTCAGCAACGACGGTGACATGGGAGCCAGCGAGCTGCGCCAGGACGTGTCCCGGGTGTGCCGGCGGCTGAGCGAAAGGGACCGGGAGTGTCTGCGGCTCACGATCTGCGACGTCAGCACCGCCGACATCGCGGCGATGTTGCGGATGAGCCCGGCAGCGGTCCGGCAGTCGCTGTACCGCACCCGCGGTGCGCTGCACAAGGTGCGCGACGAGGTGCTCCGCCGGCAGGCCCGGCGGCGCGCTCCCGCGCACGGAAGGGGATGATCCGATGGATCGACAGACCACCGAGGAAGACGTCCGCCGCGACGAGTTGGTGCGGCTGGCCGGCAAGGTCCTGCTGCCCAGGTCGGGCAGGATTCCGCCACCACCCGACATCGACGTCGTCGGGCTGATCGCGGCCGCTCACCGGCGTCCCGTACGACGCTGGGCGACCGTGCTGCACGGCGTCTGGGCCGACCGGCCACGCCCACTGCTGCCGGACCGGCCGCGCATCCGCTGGGCCGGCCCGCCCCAGCCGCCGCAGCCGCCCCGGCCGGCGCGGCCGGCGCGGCTGCAGCCAGCCGGCCGGCACCGGCTCCGCCGATGGGGTCCGCCCGTCTTCCTCGCCGCGGTCGTGGTGCTGCTGGTCGGCGGCGTCGGCGCGCTACGGCCGTACGGCGACAGCGGCCCACCCGGACCCGGTTCCACCAGACCTGGCTCCACCGCAGCGGACCCTGCCGCAGCGGGTGACCCGGACGCACCGCTGCCGCTGACCACCGGCCACGGTGTCACGCCGGCCCGGCACCAGCTCGCCGGGATCGCCCGGCACGTCGACAGCCAGCCCGACCTCCCGGCCGGCGGCCGGTACACCTACGTCCACCTGCGTACCTGGTGGGGCGACGACCCGGCCACCGGGCTCACCGCCGGCTCCTACGACCAACGCCTGTGGTGGACCGGCGACCGCTCCGGGCAGGAGACCCGGACCGACCCGGCCGACCCGCAGGCGTCGCCGGAACTGGTCAGCTACCGGCCGGGCACGCTCGGCGTGGCGGTGCCGGACCCGTCCGCCGACCGGACCGTACTGGCCGGTCAGCTCGCCGAGGAACAACCGCTGGACGAGGGTCCGCAGGCCGTCCTGCGCTCCGTGGTCGGCCTCTACCGGTTCCACGACCTGTCCGCGCCGCACCGGGCCGCCGCGCTGGCCGTGCTCGCCGACACCGAGCTGTACACCCATGGGCCGGTGCTGGACCGGGCCGGCCGGTCCGGGGTGGCGATCAGCGCGACCGGAACGATGGACGGCACACCGACCCGCGACACGATCGTCGTCGACAGCGCGACCGGTCGGCTGCTCGGCTACGAACGAGTCGACCTGCCGGCGGGCGACCCGGACGCGACCGGGACCGTTGCCTACTACGTGGTCTTCCTCGACTCGGGTCGAGTCGGCCAGCTCGGCGCGGAACCCGGTGCCGCCGTTCGAGCCACTCGTATGCCGGATCGGCCAGGGCAGACTCCGCCGGCATGAACCGGCACGGGCGGGGTAGCCGACGAGGTGACCGACATCGCCGGCTACGGGCTGCTGAGTGACTGCCAGGGCGCCGCCCTGGTGTCGCGGGCCGGGTCGGTCGACTGGTGGTGCCCGACCCGGTTCGACGCACCGAGCGTCTTCGCCCGGCTGCTCGACCCGCAGGCCGGGCACTGGAGCATCACCCCGGTCGGCCCGCACGCGACGTCGCGGCGCTACCTCGACGGCACGATGGTGCTGCAGACCGACTTCCACACCCCGACGGGTGACGTCCGGGTCACCGACGCCCTGGCCCTGGGTGGCGGCGAACGCGGTCACCAGATCGGGACGGCCTCGCCGCACCAGTTGCTGCGCCGGGTGCAGGCCCTCACCGGCACGGTGGAGGTGCGCGTCGAGGTGGCGGCCCGGCCGTCGTACGGGCTGGTCACGCCGGTGGCCACCGACGACGGGCGGCAGATCCGGCTGACCGGCGGCGCCGACCGGCTGGTCCTCACCGGCGACGCGCCGCTGACCGTCGTCGACGGCGGGGCCACCGCGCGGCTGCGGCTCACCGCTGGCGAGACCGTCGGATTCACGCTGGCCCACTCGCCGGCCGACGCCCCACCGGCCGTACCGCTCGCGCCGGAGGCGCTCGCCGACACCGTCGCCGCCTGGCGGTCCTGGGACGACCTGCACCACACCTACCAGGGCCCCTACCGCGACCAGGTACGGCGCAGCGCGCTGGTGCTGCAGGCGCTGACCTACCAGCCGACCGGGGCGGTGGTGGCGGCCGCCACCACGTCGCTGCCGGAGGAGGTCGGCGGCGGTGCCAACTGGGACTACCGGTACGGGTGGCTGCGCGACGGCGCCTTCACCATGCAGGCGCTCTGGGTGGCCGCCTGCCCGGACGAGGCGCAACGGTTCTTCGACTGGATGGCCGGATCCACGGGTGTCCCGACCGACGGACACGGGCTGCCGGCGGGTCAGCCCGTACCGGTGATGTTCGGGGTCGGCGGTGAGCGGGACCTGACCGAACACACCCTGGACCACCTCGCCGGATACCGGGGGTCGCGGCCGGTACGGGTCGGCAACGCCGCCTGGCGGCAGCGGCAGCTCGACGTCCTCGGCGAGGTGCTGCACGGCGCCTGGATCATGCGGGACTACCTGGGCGGGCTGTCGGCGGGCACCGCCGGGTTCCTGCGGACCGTCGCCGACCGGGCCGCGACCGGCTGGACCGAGCCCGACGCCGGGATCTGGGAGGGCCGGGAAGGTGACCGCCACTACGTCACCTCGAAGCTGATGTGCTGGGTGGCGCTGGACCGTGGGGTGCGCCTGGCCGGGCTGCTCGGCGCGGACGCCGAGGTGAGCCGGTGGCGGCGGGCCCGCGAGGACGTACGGGCGGCGGTCCTCGCCCACGGTTGGAACGCCGACCGGCAGGCGTTCACCGGCGCGTTCGGCTCCCCGCACCTGGACGCCGGAGTGCTGACCATGCCGATGATGGGATTCCTGCCCGGCACCGATCCCCGGGTGGTGTCGACCGTCGACGTCATCGAACGCGAACTGGGCCACGACGGTCTGGTGCAGCGCTGGACCGGCGACGACGACGAGGGAGCGTTTCTGATCTGCTCGTACTGGCTGGCCGAGGCCCTCGCCCTGGCCGGTCGACCGGACCGGGCCCGGTGGGTCTTCGACCGGGCCACCGGTTGCGCCAACGACCTGGGGCTGCTCGCCGAGGAGGTGGACCGCCGCGACGACAGCCTGATCGGCAACTTCCCGCAGGGGCTGTCGCACATCGGTCTGATCAACGCGGCGTGGACCATCTCCCAGGTCGAGCAGGCCGCCGCCGGCACCACTGATCAGACCGGCTCCGGCACTGCCGGTCAGGCTGCCTCCGGCACTGCCGGTCAGACCGGCAGCGGCGACGGCAGTACGCCGGCCAGCGGTAGCCGCTCCAGGTTGTCCCGGTAGGACGGGTCACCGAGGACCCGGGCCACGGCGTCGGCGATCCGGCCGGCGCAGCCGGCGTCGAGCAGCCGGTGCGCCGCGTCCCGGTCGGTCGCCGCGCCCGCGTCCAGGTCGATGCCGATCCCGAGCCGCTGCACCTGCCGGGCCACCAGCGGCTGGTCGCCGAAGAACGGCACCACGACCATCGGCACCCGGGCCAGGACCGCCTCGTGGAAACTGTTGCTGCCCCCGTGGGTGACGAACACGTCGGCACGGCTCAGCACCTGCTGCTGGTCGACGGCGTACGTGACGGTCCAGTTCGCCGGGTACCGGTCGAGGATCCGCCGGCCCCGGGTCGGGAACACCACCTGGACGTCGGCGGTGGACCAGTGCCGGGTCAGGCCGGCGAGGCACCGGCGCAGCGCGCCGACCAGCGGCGGGTCGGTGTGCCACAGGTTGTCCAGCACCTCGGTGCCGAAGGACAGGTAGATCAGTGGCCGCCGGGTGGTCGGCCGGTCGGGTCGGCACCAGCCGTCGGAGAGGTAGCCGGCGAACCGGTACCGGGCCGGGGCCCGGCCACGGCCGAAGTCGCGTGGCGTCACCGACGGGTACGACCAGAGGATGTTCTGCGTACCGGGCAGGTGCAGGCTGTTCGAGATCAGTTCGACCGTGGCGGGGTCGACGTCGACGCCGTACCGCCGGCGCAGCCGGGACAGCGCCACCGTGTTCGCCGGCGAGGCCAGCGCCCGCCGCAGGTAGCCGGTGTCGGTCATCGGCCCGACCAGGCCCGGCACCGAACTCCACGCCGGCACCCCGAGCCGTTGGGCGACCAGGTTGCCCTCCACCGCGCAGAAGTCGTACACCACCAGGTCCGGACGGAAGTCACGGCCCGCCGCCAGGCACTCGCCGAACAGTCGGTACGCCCGGGCGAACACCTGGTCGGCCGGGGTGTTGCGGAAGGCCCCGCACCCCGGTACGTCGACGGTCAACCCGGCCAGGTCACCGAGTCGGGGCACGGTGGTCTGCCGGTCGACCAGCACGATCCGGAACGTCTCCTCGGTCCGGTGGTCCCGGACCAGGCGCTTGAGGATGTTCAGGTGCCCCTCGTTGGGAATGCTGAAGATCAACACCCGTCGTCGCGGCATCGTGCCTCCCCGCCCCGGTCGGAGTGCGGCTCCCCGCGTCGGCCGGTGCACGGTTTCCCTGCCGTCGGTGACCCAAACCGGCGGTCGTCGGGCAACCGCCACTCCCCCGGCCGCCGCGCGCACTAGCGTCGACCCGGTGACCCTGCGTACGAGCACCATTACCCGTTCGGCACCGCAGGTGGACGACCTGCTGGCCCGGATGAGCCTGCCGGAGAAGGCGGGCCTGCTGTTCCATCCGATGATCGGCATCGGGCCGGGCGGCACCCTCGCCGCCGCCGACCCCGACGCCGGGCTGCTCGCCGCCGAGGATCTGGTGCTGTGCCGCCGGATCAACCACGTCAACCTGGTCGGTACCGCGTCGGCCGAGGAGCTCGCCCGCTGGCACAACCACCTGCAGGATCTGGCCGCGTCGACCAGGCTCGGCGTACCGGTGACGGTCTCCACCGATCCCCGGCACGCCCGGTCGGCCAACCCCAACACCGCCGCCCTGGCCGGTGCCTTCTCGACCTGGCCGGAGCCGGCGGGCCTGGCCGCCATCGGCGACCCCGAACTGGTCCGCCGCCACGCCGACACGGTCCGCCGGGAGTACCTGGCGGTCGGCATCCGGGCCGCGCTGCACCCGCAGGCCGACGTGGCGACCGACCCGCGCTGGCCACGGGTGCTGGGCACCTTCGGCGAGGACCCGGAACTGGTCAGTCGGCTGACGGTGGCGTACCTGCAGGGGTTGCAGGGCCCGACGCTCGGACCCGGCAGCGTCGCCGCGCTGGTCAAGCACTTCCCCGGCGGCGGCCCGGTCCGCACCGGCGAGGACCCCCATTTCCGGTACGGCGCCGAACAGGCCTACCCGGGTGGCCGCCTCGCCGCCCACCTGGCGCCGTTCGTGGCCGCCGTCCGGGCCGGTGCCGCGCAGGTCATGCTCGGCTACGGGCTGCCGGTCGGCACCGAGCTGCCGCCGGTCGCGTTCGCCTTCAACCACGAGGTGGTGACCGGCCTGCTGCGCCGCCAGCTCGGCTTCGACGGGGTGATCTGCGCCGACTGGGGGGTGCTGACCGACGCCTGCTTCCGGGGTGAACACCGACCCGCCCGCGCCTGGGGCGTCGAGCATCTCGACCCGGCGCAGCGGCTGCGTACCGCGCTGCACGCCGGGGTCGACCAGTTCGGCGGTGAGGCCCGCCCGGACCTGGTGGTCGACCTGGTCCGCACCGGCCAGGTCACCGAGGACCGGGTCGACGAATCGGCCACCCGGATCCTGGCCGACAAGGTGCGTCTCGGGCTGTTCGACCACCGGTACGTCGACCCGGAGCAGGCGGCGCAGGAGGTCGGCAACGCGGCGGCCCGCGCCGACGGGCTGGCCGCCCAGCGGGCCTGTGTGACACTGCTGCACAATGCCGCGCCGGGCGGGTACGCCCGGTTGCCGCTCGCCGCCGGCCTGCGGGTGTACGCCGAGGGCCCGCTGCGCGCCGCCCTGTCGCCCCGCTGGACGGTGGTGACCGATCCGGGCCAGGCCGACGTGGCGGTGCTGCGGCTGGCAGCGCCGTTCGAGCGGCGGACCGGCCCGGTCGAGGCGTACTTCCACGCCGGCCCGTTGGAGCATCCACCGGGTGCCCTGGACCGGGTGCTGGCGATCGCCGAGCGGGTGCCGACCGTCGTGGACGTCTACCTGGACCGGCCGGCGGTGCTCACCGCGCTCGTCGGCCGGGTCGCCGCCCTGCTGGTCAGCTTCGGGGTCGAGGACGCCGCGCTGATCGACGTGCTGGCCGGGCAGGCGTCGCCGGCCGGCCGGCTGCCGTTCGACCTGCCGCGCAGCCAGCAGGCGGTGCTCGCCGGACAGCCGGACACGCCGTTCGACGACCCGGACCCGTTGTTCCGCTACGGCCACGGCCTTACGTACTGACTGACAGTCCACCGGTGCCGTCAGCGGCGCGGTTCCCAGCGGAAGAGTCGGGCGGCCAGGGCGAGGGCGACGACGACCCAGCCCAGCGTGGGTGCGAGCAGGACCAGGGAGTCGGCCACGGCGACGCCGCCGTTCCAGGCGTCGACGACGAGTTCGGTGGCCGCGCCGCCGGGCAGGGCCCGCTTCAGCAGGGTGAGATCCTCGGTGCCGGTGAGCCCGACCCAGCTCGTCACGGCGATGACGCCGAGACTGACCGGCAGCGTGGTCACCTGGGCGTGCTCGGGGGAGTTCGTCAGCCCGGCGGTGGCCAGGCCCAGACCGATCAACATGATCATCGTCGCGACGACGGCCGCCGCCAGCAGCGGCACGTTCGCCGGCCGGTCGGACACCACCCCCAGCACGGACAGCATCGCCGTGGCCTGGACTCCGGCGATGACGGTCGCCGGGGTGAGCAGGCCGGCGAGAATCGTGGTGTCGGTGGCGGTGGTGGAGCGCAGCCGCTTGAGGAAGAGGTTCTGCCGGCGGGAGGCCAACGTGGTGACCGTGGTGGCGTACAACCCGAACGCGCCCACGGTGAACACCACCACCCCGGCGATGTAGCCGAGGCTGCCGAGGCTCACGAACGATTCGTGCTGGTAGATGAAGAACGCGCTGACGACGACGGGCATGACGAAGCTCGTGACCAGCACGAGCCGGTTCCGGAAGATCTGGATCAGTTCACTGCCTGCGATGGAGAGCATGGCGACACGGTCCGTTCGGGAGAAGGTCGGTACGGGGTCAGTAGACGCGGGGGTCAGTCGGTGCCGATGGCGCGGAACACGTCGTCGAGCCGGGTCGGCCCGGCTTCGAGGCCACGCAGCTCCACGTCGTGGTCCTGCGCCCAGCGCAGCAGGGTGTGCAGGTCCCGCTGAAGGTCGAGGGTCTCGATGCGTACCGCGTCGCCGTCGCCCGACTCGGCCGGTAGCGGCAGCGCCGGACTCGATACGGACGCCGGCAGGGCGAAGCTGATCACGGCCGGCAGGGACCGGGTCAGCTCGGCGACGGTCCCCTCCCGGCGCAGGGTGCCCTGGTGCATCAGCCCGATCCGGTCGGCGCGCTGCTGCGCCTCCTCCAGGTAGTGGGTGGTGAGCACGACCGTCGACCCGTCCGCACGCAGGTTGTCGACGACCTCCCACAGGCCGTCACGGGACTGGATGTCCAGGCCGGTGGTCGGCTCGTCCAGGAAGATCAGCTCCGGTGCCCCGTACACGGCGGTGGCGAAATCCAACCGCCGCTTCTCCCCGCCGGAGAGCTGGGCGACCAGGGTGCCGGCCTTGCCGGTGAGGCCGACCAGGTCGAGCACCCGGTCGACGTGGTCGACCCGCTGGCTGAGTTTGCCGATCAGCCGGACCGATTCCCGCACGGTGAGGTCCGGGGAGAATCCGCTCTCCTGGAGCATGATGCCCGTCCGGGGTCGCACGGCCGCGCGGTCACCGGGGTCGCGCCCGAAGACCCGCACGACACCTGAGGTCGCCGTACGGTGGCCCTCGATGGTCTCCAACGCCGAGGTCTTGCCGGCCCCGTTCGTGCCGAGCAGGGCGTAGAGCTCACCCTTGCGTACCTGGAAGGAGAGGTCCTTGACGGCGTGGAAATCACCGTACGAGACGTTGAGGCGTTCGACGTCGATGACTGGTGTGGTGGACATGCCGTCAATTCCAGCGCTCACCGCGCCCGCCGGTCAGTGCGGCCGTGTCACCACTTCGCGATGACATTTCTGCCGGTGAACCCGTGACGTAGTGTCACTGGTGGCCAGCCCGGATCCGGACGAATACTCAGGAGATGCCCGAGCACACCGAGCCCACGCGGCGGCGGCTGCGCAAGCTCAACCTCGTCATGCTGGTCCCGCCGCTCGCCGTCGGCGGGGCTGTCGTGGTGGTGGCGGACTCCCGCACCTGGTGGGACGCGGTCATCCTGGCCTCGGGTGTGGTCGCGGCGCTGGTGGCCTTCGAACGGTGGACGGCACGTGACCTGCCCCGGTTCGCACCGTACTGTCTGATCGTCACCGCTGCCGTCTGGCCGCTCGGCGTACTGATGATCGACAGCCCGCGCGCCTCCTACGGCCTGGCCCTCGCCGGCTCCCTCGTCGTCCCCAATCTGAAGCGGTACCGGGCCGCGGCGGCCGTCGGTCTCGTCGGCTACGTCGCGGCGGTCGGCGCGACGCGGCTGCTGGTGTCGTCCGAGAGCGTCTCCGACGTCCTCCTGCAGTACGTCGTCCTTCCCGCCGGTGCGGTCGCGGTGGTCACCGGCCTGATGTTTCCGAACAAGCGGTTCTACGACGTCGTCGACGAGTTGCAGGAGTCCCGCCGGCGGGAAGCGGAGCTGGCCGTCTTCCGGGAGCGGGTCCGGTTCGCCAGCGACCTGCACGACATCCAGGGCCACACGTTGCACGTCGCGAAGCTGAAGATCGCGCTGGCCCGCAAACTGGTCCGCAGCGACCCCGACCGGGCCGACAACGAGCTGCGGGAGATCTACTCGCTGGTCAGCGACACGATCAAGCAGACCAAGGAACTCGCCTACGCACAGCGGCGGCTCAACCTCTCCGCCGAGTTGGAGAACGCCAAGAACCTGTTCGAAGCGGCCGGCATCCGGGTCCACGTCGACCGCGAGGCCGAGGTCGACACCCACGCGGACGAACTGCTCGGCCAGGTCCTGCGCGAGACGACGACAAACATCCTGCGGCACGCGCAGGCCACCCAGGTGAAGATCACCCTGACCGGATCGGGCATCACCGTCGTCAACGACGGCGCGCCGTCCAGCCCGCTGCCCGAGCTGCACGGCCTGGCCACGCTGCGGGAACGGGTGGCCGGCAGCGCCGGTGAGCTCACCGTGGAGCAGACCGACGGACGTTTCCTGACCGCCGCCACCTTCCCGCGCCCCGGCCCCGGTGCGCCGGCCGGAGCACCCGTGGAGGATCGATGACGCAGACCGACGCCCCAGCGACCACCGTGGTGCTCGCCGACGACGAGGTGCTGCTGCGCAAGGCGATGGCCGCGCTGCTGCCACTCGAAGGCGACATCACCGTGCTCGCCGAGGCCGCCGACGGCACGTCGGCCGTCGCCGCGACCCTGCAGCACCGGCCCGACGTCCTCGTCATCGACCTGGAGATGCCCGGCGTGGACGGGCTCGGCGCCGTCGCCCAGATCCGCCAGACCCGGCCCGAACAGGTCATCCTGATGCTGACCCGGCACGCCCGACCAGGCGTGCTCCGGAAGGCTCTCCGCCTCGGCGTCCAGGGCTTCGTCAGCAAGTCGGCGGAGCCTGCGCACATCGCCTCGGTCATCGGCACCCTGCACGCGGGCAAGCGGTGGGTCGATCCGGACGTCTCCGCGCTCGCCGTCATCGACGACTGCCCACTTACCGACCGGGAGGTCGACGTGCTGCGGGCGACCGGCGACGGCTACTCGGTGGCCGACATCGCTGTCCGGCTCCACCTCGCCGAGGGCACCGTCCGTAACTATCTGTCCAACGCGATGCAGAAGACCCAGACCCGGACCCGGCACGACGCGGCCCGCTACGCCCGCGAGCACGACTGGCTCTGAAAAGCCGGCGGTACGCGGTCAGTCGCGGTGCTGCAGCCGGTGCAGCACGGCGGCGGCGACCAGGCCGTACGCCAGGTGCGGCACGATGTCCGACGCCCAGTCGGCGGCGCTCCACTGCCGTGGGTCGGTGACCTTCAGCAGGGTCAGCGGCGCGTCCGAGCCGGCCATCGCCAACGCGGCGAGCAGCCCGGTCGCCGCCCAGACCGGGGCCCGCCGGGGGCCGGCCACCGCGTACAGCGCGGCGGCGCCGAGCCCGGTCGCGTAGCCGAGCAGCGGCCCCAGACCGGCCCGCCGGTTGCTGGCGGTCTGCTCGTCACCGAGGTCGACGTGCAACGTGTCGGCGAGCCGGCCGACGCTGCGCTCCGGCGTACTGCTCGCCGGCCGGGCCCGCCCGACCATGTCGAGGTAGGTGACCATGTTGAGGGCGCTGGTGCCGGCGGCACCGGCCAGCAACCCGCTCCAGATTCGCCGCATACCGGCGCGCGTACCCGCTGTTTGCGGGAGCTAACCCGGCACCGCATCCGCCGGGCCGGCCAGCCGGACCCGGCGGCCAGTCACGGCTGTACCGGCAGGCACAACTGCACCGTCGGTCCACTGAGGTAGCACAGGCTTGGCTTCGTTGCCGTGGCTCGACGCCCGCCGTACGGTTGCGGTGGCAGGTGATCCGAATGAATGCCGAAGGTACGGGAGCCGGTCGGTCCGGTGTGGCCCACGTGGACGAGCCGCACGGCGCCGGGATCTCCACCCGGTTGAACTGGTTGCGGGCCGGGGTGCTGGGTGCCAACGACGGCATCGTGTCGACGGCGGGTCTCGTCGTGGGCGTGGCCGGCGCGACCATCGCCACCGGTCCGGTCCTGACCGCCGGGGTCGCCGGGGTGGCGGCGGGAGCCGTCTCCATGGCCCTGGGCGAATACGTGTCGGTCAGCAGCCAACGTGACTCCGAACGGGCACTGCTCGCGAAGGAGCGCATGGAGCTCGAACGCTTCCCCGAGCAGGAGTTGGACGAGCTGACCGAGCTGTACGTCGCGAAGGGTCTGTCGGCCGGGACCGCCCGGTTGGTGGCGGAGGAGCTGACCGCGAAGGACGCATTCGCCGCGCACGCCGACGTCGAGTTGCGGATCGACCCGGATTCGTTGACCAACCCCTGGCACGCGGCTGCCGCCTCGGCGATCGCCTTCACCCTGGGGTCGCTGCTGCCGCTCGTCGCGATCCTGCTGCCGCCACCCGACGCGAGGGTGCCTGTGACGTTCGTCGTCGTGCTGCTCACCCTCGCGGCGACGGGTGCGGTGAGCGCGAAACTAGGCTCGGCCCGCGCGGATCGGGCAGTCGTCCGGCTTGTGGCCGGCGGGGCCCTGGCCATGGCAGTCACCTTCGCCATCGGGCAGTTGGTCGGCGCGACGGTGCTCTGAGCGGACCGTTTCAACCGCTGGCCCTGTCCGTGGGAAACAGGAGCCGGATGGTGGCAGGTTCGCCGGGGTGGGCGGCGGCGAGGCGGCGTACCTCGGTGATGAGGCCGGCCACGTCGGGACCGGGACCGGTCGTCGCCGGCTGTTGTGGGACGCACATCGGTTGTTCGGGGTCGGTGGGGACGGTGGCGCGCAGTGCCCCGTGCAGGTAGCGGTGGCAGAGCGCGACGGCTTCGGGCAGGCAGGCGCTGGTGGGCAGCGGGTCGACAGTCAGCGGGGTGGCCGGGTCGACGACCCGTACCGACCAGGTGTGGCCTTGCAGCAGTTCAGGTCGGCCGGTGTTGCGGCGGTGGTCGGTGACGGTGACGTCCAACGCGAGGCCGAGTCCGCGCACGACGGCGGCGAGTTCGTCGAGGGTGGGGCCGGGCCAGTGGTTGGCCCTGACCAGGAGTCGGCCGCCGTCGTTGGTGGCGGCGACTTCCCCGAGGTACGCGGCGACCGGGTCGCCGCCGTCGTGGGCCACCTGGCTGACGCCGAGGCGCAGGTGCTGGTCGACGACGTGTTCGCCGTCGATGTCGGTCAGGTCGGTCGGCTCGACGCCGAAGCCGGCCGCGAGCGGGCCGACCTGGTAGTGCTCGCTGAGCTGCCACACCGTGCTACCGGACGGCTGGTCGGTGTGCGTCCGCGTCGGGGGCTGGTGCTGTGGCCCGTCGTCGTCGGGTAGCCAGTTGCGGTGCACGGTCCGGCCGCGCAGGTCGGTGACGGTCAGCACCGCGCCGCGCCGGACCCGCCGGGTGCCGTAGCAGTCGGTGCAGTACGGCGGATCAGCCGTGCCGGCTGGGTTGGTGCAGCGCTGGCAGGGGTGGGTGGGGATCTGCTCGCCCCAGTACGCCGGGCGCGGTGGCTCCCAACCGCGCACGAACCGGCCGGCGGTGTCGGCGGGTCGCAGGCTGGTGTGCCACCAGTGTCGGTTGCGCCAGATCGCCTGCGCCCCGCCGTGTTGCTCGGCGTCGGCGAGCATCCGGCGTTCGAGCTGGTCGAGGTCGTGGCCGCCGGGGTGGCCGTCGAGCCCGACCGGCACCGCAGCCGGGGTGAGCGCACCCTCGGTCAGGTAGTGGGCGGGCAGTCCCGCGTTGGCGACCGTCAGGCCGGTCGCGGCCCGGTCGGCGGGGATGGTGGCGAGCGCCGTCGGCAGGTCCCCGATCCACCGGTGCTGATAGTCGGGCACCGCGCCGCCGGCAAGCTCGAACCGTACGTCCCAGCTCAGCCCGCGCCCGATGGAGCTGGGCCGCGCTTCGAGGACCAGGTCGACGTGCAGCTGATCGGCGAGCGCACACAGCCGGCCCAGCAGCCTGGCCGGCTCCCCCGGCGGCGGCGGTTCGCTGCTGCGGCCGATCAGGACCAGCCACGGTGTGCTGCGCCGGTCGGCGAGCGCGACGGCTTCCCACTTCCGGCGGTCCTGTTCCGGGATGTCGGGCTGCCACTGGATCGGCAGCGTCAGCCCGGACGACGGCAGTCGGCCCGGTTCGTCGGGGAAGTCCGGGTCGCGCAGCGTCGATGCGGCCACGCCCGCGTGGGTGGCCAGGTCGGTGACGATCGGGGCGTACGGCAGCCACCACGTGCCGCCCGGGGTGTGGATCGGCGTGAACGATCCGGGGACGAGGCTGGTGGAGGCGACCGCCCCGGTGTCCAGGTTTGCGACGGTGAAGACGAGTTGCGCCCGCCGACGCTGCGACCCGTACCCGATGACGTGGACCGGGCCGGCCGGAGTGGCGTTGACCCCGGTCACGCCGCCCCTGCCTGGAACTGTTGGAACTGCTCCGACTGCCAGTCCCGCAGCGCCTGCTTGATCCGTAGGTTCTCGTCCTGGGTGGAGCGCAGCTCGGCGCGCAGGGCGGTCAGCTCGTCGGCAACCAGGTGCAGGAAGCTGCGTACCTCGGTGGGGTCGCAGCCGCGCCGGACGCGGTCGCCGAAGGCGCGGTCGCGGACCATGCCGGGGCTGATCGACGGCCGCACCGGCCTGCCGTAGTAGTGACCGACGGTGTTCGGCACCGGCCGACGCTGGCCGGCGGCCTGCGCCGCGTTGCGGCGGGTGTGCTCGGCCAACTCGTCGAGCAACCGCCGGTGCCGGCGGCTGCGCAGCGGCGGCCGGCGGAACAGGTCAAACAGTCTGCGCACGGCAGGACCACCTTTCAATCAAGGGGGTACGGGTGGAGAAGGTGCGATGCATGTCGTGGTGTTGCCGCCCTGGTCAGCGGCGTCGGTGGGGTGCGAAGCGCAGGCCGGCGCGTTGGACGAAGATGTCGCGGCGTTCACGGGCTTCCCCGCCGGGTCCGAG
This sequence comes from Solwaraspora sp. WMMA2101, assembly GCF_049179175.1. Taxonomy (NCBI): domain Bacteria; kingdom Bacillati; phylum Actinomycetota; class Actinomycetes; order Micromonosporales; family Micromonosporaceae; genus Solwaraspora; species Solwaraspora sp. WMMA2101. Next base: position 3,039,389 of record NZ_JBMHMA010000006.1, read on the forward strand.
CACGTAGCCGGCGAGCCAGACCCAACCGTCGTACGTCCAGCCCTTGTCCACCGTCGTCACCCGGAACCGGAAACCTCGGCCGGCCGCGAACTGCACACTCGCCCGCCCATCGATGACCAGCTCGTCACCGGGCCGGGGATCGGCAGGTGAACGGCCGGCCGGCACGCTACCGATGGGCCGCCGGCAGCTTCGTGGGGAGGAAGTCGAGGAGTCCGCGCACGGCAGGACCGCCTTTCACACTCGCTGATCAGTCATGGTCTTCGGGTGGAGCGGGTGGAAGGGCGGCCCGACCCCGAACGGGGGTGCGGAGGTCGGGCCGCCCGCCCTGCACGCGCAGCCTCAATCGGCAGTACGCCCACAGGGCCGTCGAGTCTGGACCTTGTCGTCCTCCCTGGTTGGGGACAGGTCCGGTAAATCGATAGTGGGGCCGCTCGGTCGTACCGGACATGACCGCAGGCGTATACACGCCATACATGCCGCGTATGCGGTGCAGCGCGTAGGCTGATCCCGCTCTAGAATTGCTGATCAGGATGCCGCTTCGAGGATCAGGACGATCATGGACGCGAACCGCAAGGCGCGTTACTGCCGTTGCGGAACGCGCCTCGCCCGAGACAACAAGAGCGAGCGGTGCGCGCCGTGTCAGGCGAAGGCGCGCGCGTTCGCCATCCAGCCGCCGGAGTCGCCGGATGACTTCTGGGATACCGATCAGTTCCGGGACGCGTTCCGAGCGCAGCACATCGGCCACGTCTCGCGCGCGTACCGCAAGCACCCAAAGAACATCGCCTTCTACGGAAAGGATGGCGTTCCGCAGAGCGTCGTCGGCGGATGGCTCGGCCTGACACAAGCCCAGATCAGCCGCATCGAGAACGGCCCGCCGGTTCGACATCTCGACAGCCTGACGCACTGGGTCCGCACGCTCAGGATTCCTGAACAGCTTCTGTGGTTCAAGCTGCCCAGCACATCGTCTGCGAGCGACGACTCTCGTATGGTCGATACGAAGGTGGAGGCAGTACCGAGACAAGCAGTGCCGGCACCGGCCCTGCTTCAGCCTCCGTCGTCCGGCCTGCCGCAGGTTCGTGGCAATGGCTACGCGTCCGCAATGCAGTCGTTCCGAGCGGCGGACCGCCAAGTCGGCGGCGGTCACCTCTACGCTACGGTCGTACAGTACCTGCAAGCCGAAGTCGCACCATGCATGTTCGGAGTCGACCAGAGCAGCGATGGGCAGTTGGCGTTCACGGCCGCAGCCGCCTTGACCGAGATGGCCGGGTGGATGGCTCACGACGCCGGTCGGGACCAGGCCGCCGAACAGCACTTTGCGTGCTCACTCGAACTGGTCAAACTCGGAAACGACCGGCAGCTCGGCGTGCACATCCTCGCCAGCCTGAGCCACCTCGCGCACCATCGGGGCAAACCGGTCGACGCTCTCCAATACGCACGACGAGGCCGTGAGACGCTGTCGTGCGGTCCGCGGTCGCCCGAACTCGAAGCTCGCCTCCTCGCGATGCAAGCCCGTGCCTTCGCCGCGCTGAGACAACCGGACGACTGCGCACAGCACCTCATTGAGGCAGAGCGGGTGCTTGAAGCAGAGCCGGCCGAGGAACGGTCGCCGTGGGTCAGCCACTTCGATGAAGGCTCGCTGGCCAACGAGGCCGCCCGGTGCTTGCGCCAGCTTGGCGACCTAGGCCAGGCGAAACGGCAGGCCGAGCGGGTCGTCGAACTACGGCCGGGAGACCGCACGCGAAGTCGCGCATTCGGACAGCTCATCCTCGTGACTGTGCTCGTAGCCCAGGGTAGGCCCGAGGAAGCTTGTGCCGTCGCTCAAGAGGTGCTGGACGCTACCCGGCAGCTAGGTTCCTATATCGTCGTCCAGCAGCTTCTTGATCTCAGGCGTTTGCTCGAGCCACACCGGAGTGCTCGGGTAGTGGCCGAGTTCCTGAGTTGCCTTGATGAGGCGCTACGTGAGCGGGCGTGGCTATACCAGTGGCGTACCCAGGACGAACGTAGCGGGCCATCGAGGCTTGGGGAGAGATCGTGAGCGATGATGCTCCGCTGTATGAGCGTGACCCGGAGGCGTGGCGGGCGCATCTGGCGGAAGGCAACGCCAAACAGCCACGCAAGCGTGTAAGTGCTGACGCACTCATCCGGGACCGGAAGGGACGGATCCTCCTCGTTGACCCGCAGTACAAGCCGGACTGGGACCTGCCCGGCGGCATGGCGGAAGCCAACGAGCCGCCCCATGATGCCGTTCGCCGCGAGCTCCGAGAAGAACTCGGCCTGGACGTGCATATAGCCAGGCTGCTGGTGGTCGATTGGGTAGCACCACACGGCCCCTGGGACGACCTACTCTCGTTCATCTTCGATGGCGGCGAGCTGACCGATGAGCAGATTGCCGGACTCAAGATCTCGGATACCGAGCTGGCTGCGTTCGAGTTCTGTACGCCGGAACAGGCACAGCAGCGGCTCCGGCCCTACGTCTGGCGACGCGTTGCCGTAGCGCTCGATGCACTGGGGAGCGGGGACATGCTTTATATCCAGAATGGGTACATGAGATAGCGCATGAAACGCCTTAAAAGTCGCTACCGCGCACCGGCGAGGTTGGATAATCGATAGCACTCTCATCGCGCCTGCCGACTAAACGTAGCTAGCGGCACCAAAACAAGGATACGCCACTCAACGCTTTCCAGCAGTTGTCATGCCGTGAGCCTAGCTTCAGCAGGCTGCACCAGCCTTCACGGAAAGCTGCACCACCATACTCAAGCCCAAATCAGCCATCAAGTCAAGGCCTTCTTCCCGTTGCTGACGACGGCACCCTTTGGCCATCCTGAAGCAATCCCAAAGTTAGGGCAGGAAAACCTAGTCGCAGCGTCATAGAGCTTACAGCCTCTCTTATATACGGGTATGCAACATAAACCGCTATTTTATCTCCAAACTCCTCCAGAACTTCAGATCCCGGTAGCTGGAAGTCCTTTTCCGGCATATACTCAGAAACAAGATCAAGCTCTATGCGAGCGAGTTCAACCGAGTCAGCTTCTGGATGAGCCACTTCACCACGAGCCGCACTCGACGAATTTCCGTAAAGTTCACATTTAACCTTGAATCTGTAGAGCAATTTATTTGACCGGATCGCGTAGGAAACCTCTACTTCTATTCCCATGCGCTCAACATGACGCAGTTGCTTCAAGTCAGCCGACAGTCGCGTAAAGAAGATATTTCCCAGCTCAACTCGACTAGATATTTCGTCGAGCACAGTTTGATCATTTCCTGACATGAGAATCCGCATCTACTCAATCAGCCGTAGCGAAGGATTGGAACAACTTCGACGTGGATGCGGAGCGCCAGTCGATGGCCTCCAACTCGACCGGCGACAACCGGGAGGGCGACGAATACGACTCGACTTTTTGCCTAGACGCGCGCCACTCACGATCCATTTCTTCGACAGCAGCCGATCTCTGCGTCCCAACTTTTACGACCTCGATCGCCAACTCACTTCCCATTTCATGAAGATACTCGGCGAGAGTCGACACCCGAAGGTTGCCATCACTACGGAAAACCTGATTCACTGCCGACTTGCGAACTCCAAGTCTTCTTGCCAATTCCACCTGCGTCAATCCCGATCGCTCCAAAGATCGGTGAAGGATTTTGAGTACTTGATACCTGAGTCTCGCCGCCGACAACGCGCGGCTTCCCTCCCTCGTTGACGAAAGCCGGTCGTAAAGATAGCTCATTTTAAATCCTCCTTTCGGACCCAGATAGCACAATCGATCTCCTTACGCGGCGTCTTTGCGGTGGCCTTTATGAAGCCGTGAGTTAATCGTATCGCCCTGCTCGCAAAAGGAATTTGCGTCCAATAGAAGGGCAACCTCACCCTCTCGGCTTTTATTTCCCAAATATCAGACCGTAACTCATTGAGTTCCCTCGGGATCGGAAGAGTCCCAGTCCTCGCCAGATCCTCAAATCGCAGGGCAATCGCCGCAAGAAGGTCCATCCCGGACACTCTTCGCAGGCCGTCCCGGAATTTCCTACCCGCTAGCGATTCGAAGAACTCTTCCACCAGCACCTTCCCCGAAGAGAGTCTTGCCCCTTCTACCATCAAACGCCCTCCTCGCTGGTAGCAGGTGCGCCCACAGTCTTCGCAGGTGGTGCGGCCAAGTACAGTCAAGACTGTACCTCCTAGGGGTCATACAAACCAGAGTTTCAAGTACTTCGTGCCTCCTTGGGCTTACGCAGCGTAGATCGATAGCAGGCAGCCTGTCGCCCCCTGTCGATCGATCAGCGACCGTCCATAGGCGAACGGCTCGATGGCCCGCCCGAAAGTTGGAGGTGTCCCTGCTATCCCGGAATCGTCGAGTGGCAGGTGATCGCCCCGGGCCTCATGCGCATATGCAGCAATCATGATGGAGTTCGTCAACACCGGGTCTGCTGATCTTCCTCGGCACCAAGGCCAGCCTTGCGGGCTGTCGCCACTCCCCATCACAGTTGATCAATTATCGTCACCTGTAACTGGCGTCAACTGCCAGCGAGCCGGGCGGCGAGGGCGTCGAGGTCGTCGACGAACCAGACCTGCCGGCCCCGGTTCGACTCGGTCACCAGGTCGTGCAGTGCCGTACTGCCCGCCGTGTATGCCGCGATGTCGCCGACGACGACCAGCCGCAGCCGGTAGTTGACGAACTTCTGCATGATGCCGCCGGCGACCCCGTTACGCAGGGCGAAGAAACGGCCGTCCAGCCGCTCGACCGGGACGGCGACGACGTCGGCACCGGCGAAGGCTGCACCGATGACGTCGAGGGCGTCCTGCTCGCTGGCGATCGGCGGCCCGTCGGCGGCGCAGACCAGCACCGGTACGCCGGCCACCTCGATGATCTCGTCAGCCATCGCCGTCATCCCCCGTCCCTTCAGCAGTGCTCGGGTGGAACATGCCGCTGCCCGGTCTCGTCATCAGGTCGATGGTGGACAGGATCGCCGCGACGTCAGCCGGGCCGCCGAAGACGACGATCTTCAACCGGGCGCGCGCCGGGTCGTACCCGGTCTGCAGCCGCAGCGGCGGCTCGGCCGACGCCCCGCTGCCGCCCTGCGCCCCGGCGACGAGCAGGGTGGCGAGCCGGTCGGCGGCGGCGGCATCGACGCCGTCGAGGTCGACGACCGCCGACACCTCGACGACCGGGCGACCCGGTTCGCTCACTTTCGGTGATCGGCCGGTGAAGGCGTCGAGGTCGGCCTGCGCGATCCGGTACTGCTTCCCGATCCGTACGGCCGACAACCGGCCGCCACGGATGTAGCCACGCACCGTACGCACGTGCAGGTCGAGCCGCTCCGCGACCTGCTCGACGGAGAGCCACTGCGTACTCATCAGTCCCTATCGTCATTCTCTTAGATGCGGAAAGAGAAGTTTAGCGTACAGCCGCCTTTGCGCGACGCGTCGGCACCACCCGTCGCCGCCGGTCGCGGCCGATCGCAGCCGGTCACCGGCGGTCGCCCTCGATTTGTCGCACCGGTTCGATACAACTTCTCGCGTACGGATCACCCGATCCGCAGCGGGGCCGCCGTCGGTGACGGCGGGTGACCGCTGCGGTCGACCATGCCTGGAGGGCAACTCAGTGGATGCGGACGACGCCGCCGTCGAGCGGCGCAGCACGGCGCGGGTGGTGCCCGCAACACGACCCCGCAAACTGACGAAGGTGCCCTTCGTCGAGATGGCCGACGGACGCCTGCAGGGCGTCGTGTCCAGCGGATCGGACATCGGGCGGGTCTACGTGTCGTCGATCGCCGCCGGCACGCACGAGCTCAGCTGCAGCACCAACAACAACCGGCCGTGCGGCGGTCTGCACGGCGCGGCCTGCAACCACATCGTCCTGCTCGCCGAGGAGGCGATCGTGCAGTACGGCGCCGAACCCGTACTCCGCTTCCTCCGGATGGAGATCGACAGCGAGGTCACGATGGGCCACCAGATCGTCTGGAGCCTGGACCGCTACGTCAAGACCGCGGCCGAGTCACCGGCGGCGGCCGTGTTCAGCCGGTTCCTGCGCCACCTGTCCTACCTGGAGCTGCCCGGCAGTGCCGAGCCGCTGCCGGAGCTGCACTGGTTCCCGGCCGGGGCGGTGGCGGCCTGATGCGCGGCACACAGCTCGCCGAGCTGACCGGCGGCGTACCGGCCGGAGTGACGCAGGCGTGGGACGTCGTCGACGGCTTCGACCGGGCGCTGGTCGCCGGGCTGAGCCGGCTCGGCCCGGAGCAGACCACCGCGCTGACCGAGGTCGCCGCAGCGGTCGCCGCGACGCCGCTCGGTGCCGCCGTCGCCGAAGCGGTCGACAAGGTGGCGGCCGGTTCCGTCGGCGACGAACAGCTGCTGCGGCTCGCCGGGGCCCGTACGGCGATCGTCGGTGCCGTCCACGACGCGCTGCGCGACCAGCTCGACGGCGCACTCGGCCGGCCCCGGCCCGGCTGGTCGGTGCCGACCGCCGCCACCGGGGCGGTCGACGGCCGGCTGCTCGCGGCCCGCTCCTGGCTGGCCGAACTGGTCATCACCGGCTGGCGCAACGTCGACCACGACCTGGTGTCGACCAGCCAGCAGGCGCTGCACGCGCTGCTGGCCGAGCCGACGCTGCGCCGCTGCGCGGTGCTGCTCGACGGGTTCGCCGCCGAGCTGGCCTACGCCAGCCCGGTCGCCACCCTGGACCGGTTGCCGGTGCGCCGGTGGGCCGACCTGTGGACCCGCAGCATGCTGCTGACCAGTCCGCCGGGTGCGCCGGCCGCACCGGAACCGGTCTCCGGCCGGCTGCTGCCGCTCGGCGTCGACGTGCACGAGCACGGCACCGCCGTGGCGCTGCAGGTGCACGCCCTGCTCGAATCCGGCGGCGAGCCGCCGCGACTGGTCCGGCTGACCGTCTCGGCCGCCAAGGTCGACACCATCGTCGGCCCGGTGCTGTGGCAGCTGTTCGGCGACCATCCGGTGCTGCTGGCCGCGCTCGCCGGCCGGCTCAGCCTCGACGTCACCGACATGCTCCTGCACCCCAGCGGTGACCTGGTGTGGCGCGACGAGCAGGCCCGGCCCGGCGGGCCGGCCGACCCGTTCGCCGTGGCCCGGGTGCAGCTCGGCGAGGCGGTGGCACCGGCCGTACCGCCGCTGGACCGGCATCCGGCCACGATCGCCGAACCGGTGCTGCTGGAGGGCTACACGGTCGACACCGACGCCCGCCTGACCTTCGACGTCGACGGGTCCCGGATCGCGGTCGCCGTCGACCGGCTGCCGGCCTGCGGCCCGCTCACCGCCGACCTGGTCGCCGGCTCGACGGCCTGCCTCGGGCTGCTGCGCTGGGACGCCGGCGCCGGCGCCGGCGCCAACGACACCGACGGCAGCGACGGCGGTGGCAGTGGCGGCAGTGGTGGCGGCTGGTCGGTGCAGCCGATCGGCGTACAGGCCACGGTGAAGCGCAAGTCGGTCGCCGTACACACCGGTGACTGGGCGCAGGGCCCGACCGACCCGAAGGTGGCCAAGGCGGTGGCCCGCTCCGGCGACCCGATCGCCGTACTGCGGGAACGGGCGGGACGGTTACTGCGCAAATGACCACTGAGATCACGAACCATCACGAGAACCGCCGGCAGGTGCTCTACTGGCGGCTGCTGGCCCGGCTCTTCGACGGCCAGGAGCAGGCCACCCTGGAGCGGGCCAGCATGTCGATCGTCGACGACATCGGGTTGCCGGCCGCCGTACTCGACCCGTCGGTCTCCATCGACACCGTCGTGCAGCGGTTCCCGGAGCTCGCCGAGGAGCTACCCGGCCTGCTCGCACCGCCGGCCGACACCGACACCGAGGCCGGCACGGCCCCCGACGAGGACGACACTGCCGACGCCGACGCGGGCCAGGTCGGTGCCGACGAGGTACGCCGGGCCGCGCTCGCCGCCAAGCTGCTGCTCAACATCTTCGCCACCGGCAGCGGCGAGGTCTCCGCCACCCAGTTGGCCGGCTGGCAGTCCGACGCCGGCTGGTACCAGCAGGCCTGCGGTGCGCAGCCGGGCCGCCGCGACGGGCTGCTCGGCACCATCGAGGCCGACCTGGTCCGCCGGATGCGGCTGCGGGAGGTGCTGGCCGACCCGGCGTTGGCCCGCCAGCTCACCCCGAGCATGTCGCTGATCGAGCAGCTGCTGCGGGACAAGTCGAACCTGTCCGGGGTGGCGCTGGCCAACGCCAAGGCGCTGATCCGGCGGTTCGTCGACGAGGTCGCCGAGGTGCTCAAGACCCAGGTGCAGCAGACCAGCGTCGGCACCATCGACCGGTCGGTTCCGCCGAAGCGGGTGTTCCGCAACCTGGACCTGGACCGCACCATCTGGAAGAACCTGCCGAACTGGAGCCCGAGCGACGAACGGCTCTACGTCGACCGGCTGTTCTACAAGCAGACCGCGAAGCGGACCACCCCGGCCCGCATGATCGTCGTGGTCGACCAGTCCGGCTCGATGGTCGACGCCATGGTCAACTGCACCATCCTGGCCTCGATCTTCGCCGGGCTGCCCAAGGTGGACGTCCACCTGGTCGCGTACGACACCCGGGCGCTGGACCTGACGCCGTGGGTGCACGACCCGTTCGAGGTGCTGCTGCGTACCCAGCTCGGTGGCGGCACCGACGGAATGGCGGCGCTGGAGCTGGCCCGACCCAAGATCGTCGACCCGCGCAACACCGTCATGGTGTGGATCTCCGACTTCTACGAGTGGAAGTCGCAGGAGGTCTTCGACGGGCTGCAGGCGGTGCACCGCAGCGGTGCCAAGCTGATCCCGGTCGGCTCGGTCTCCAGCGGCGGCCAGCAGAGCGTCAACCCGTGGTTCCGCCAACGGCTCAAGGACCAGGGCACCCCGGTGCTGTCCGGGCACGTCCGCAAGCTCGTCGTCGAGCTCAAGAACTTCCTCACCTGATCCCCCGTTCCGCTCGCCGCACGAGCACCTTCGACTAGGAGAACCCGCACCCATGACCGCAGAGATGCTGCGCGCCCCCGCCGAGATCAAGTACGCCGAGGAGCTCGACTGGCTCGAATCGATCGACGACGGCCCGAAGCCGTTCAGCTGGCGGCTCAGCCCGAAGATGGTCCGCACCTTCATCCTGGGCTCCGAGCCGGCCGACGGCCTCGACCGGCAGGTCCCGCAGAAGTGGTTCGGTGACCGCAGCTTCGTCGAACGCAGCATCGTCACCCTCGCCTCCGACCGTGGCCTGCTGCTGATCGGTGATCCGGGCACCGGCAAGAGCTGGCTGGCCGAGCTGCTGGCCGCCGCGATCAGCCGAAACTCGACCCTGGTGGTGCAGGGCACCGCCGGCACCACCGAGGACCACATCAAGTACTCGTGGAACGTCTCGATGGTGATCGCCAAGGGCCAGTCCCGGCAGTCGATGATCCCATCGCCGATCATGACGGCGATGGAGCAGGGCGTGATCGGCCGGTTCGAGGAGCTGACCCGCTCCACCAGCGACGTCCAGGACGCGCTGATCTCGATCCTGTCCGAGAAGTACGTCTCCATCCCCGAGCTGGACTCGGACAACATCGTCTTCGCCCAGCCCGGCTTCTCGATCATCGCCACCGCCAACAGCCGGGACCGGGGCGTCAACGACCTGTCGTCGGCGCTGAAGCGGCGGTTCAACTTCGTCCGGATCCCGGTGGTGACCAACAAGCGCAGCGAGGCGGAGATCGTCAAGTTCCGTACCACTGAACTGCTGCGCCGCCACCAGATCGACCTGGAGGTGCCGCCGACCCTGCTGGACGTGCTGCTGCAGAGCTTCGCCGACCTGCGTACCGCCGCCGCGTCGGCGACCAGCGACGACGAGAAGTTGGAGTCGGCGCTGTCCACCGCCGAGCAGATCGGGGTGCTGGAGGACGCGATCCTGCACAGCCAGTTCTTCGGCGACCGGACCCTGCGCGCCGAGACCCTGGCCAGCTCGATGGTCGGCTCGCTGGCCCGGCGCAGCCCGGAGGACCTGGCGATCCTGAACAAGTTCTGGCACGGGGTGATCGAGCCGCGCAGCAAGGCCGACGGCGGCGAATGGTCGGCGTTCCTCGAAGGCGGCCGCCAGAGCATCGCGACCCTGTCATGAGCGCATCGTCGGACAGCCGGTTCGGGGCGTTGCGGGAGCAGTTGGCGGACGCCGCGACGGCGTTCGCCGACAGCCCGGACGCGCTGACCGGCATCCTCGCCGGCATGGTCGACGACGTCGACCGGGCACTCGCCGAGGAGCTGGAGATCTTCCCGGTCAGCCACCACTCGCCGTCCTCGGCGTTGGCGATGGTCCGCCGGCTGCGGGAGAAACAGCCCAAGGTGATCTACCTGGAGCTCTGCGAGGACCTGCAACCGCTACTGACCGAGCTGCGCAACTGCGAACTGCCGGTGGCGTTGCAGGCGTTCGCCAGCGACCTGGCCGGCTTCCCGGCCGGGTCCGGCCCGCTGAGCGTGATCGCCCCGATCACCGAGGCGTCGGCCGAGTACCAGGCGATCGCGTACGCCCTGGAGACGCCGGGGGTGGAGCTGCTGCTGGTGGACCGCTCCGCCGACCACGTCTTCCAGTGGCAGTCGCCGCCCGACGAGGACGGCACGGCGACGGCCCCGGCGACGGACGCCGACGACCCGGCCGACCCGACTCAGGTCGACGAGAAGGCCCTGCACGGTGACGCCGTCGGGCTGGAGATCGGCGACCTGCGGCCCGGGTTCGCCGAGCTGGAGGCGTACCTGCTGCACCACGGCAAGGTGCGGCACTGGTCGGAGTGGTGGGACCAGTACGTCGAGCAGCCGCTGATCGGCGCCGACCATGACACGTACCGGCAGGTCATGGTCATGATCGGCAGCTTGTTCCGGCGGCTGCGGCCGACCGACACCGCGCGTGCCGACCGCGACGAGGACCGGGAACGTTTCATGTGGACCCGGATGCGCGAGCACCTCGCCAGCTCGGGTGCCGACCCGGCCGACTGCCTGTACGTCTGCGGCGCGTTCCACGCCGCCAGCCGCGTCGAGCAGTTCGGCGTACGGTCGACGGCACCGTTCGAGATCACCGAGCGGACCGGCACCACGTGGCGGTACGGGCTGATCCCGTCCAGCCACTCGGCGATCGAGGCACAGTTCGGGCTGGCCGGCGGTGCGGTGTCGATCGCCGCCGCGACCTGGCAGAAGGCGCTGACCGCCGGCCGGGTCACCCCGTACCGGCTGGCCGGGCAGGCCGGTGGCCGCAAGCGGCCGGCCCGCAAACCGAAGGCCACCGCGCCGGCCGCTGCCGGTACGGCGACCGCCGGTGACCGGCTCAGCGGCTTCCTGGCCACCCCGGCCCGCCCCGGCGAGCTCGACGAGGCCGAGCTGCTCGGCTGGTCGGTCGACATCGTCCGGCTGGCCCGGCGCAACGGCTACCTGGCCAGCACGGCCGACGCGATCGCCGTGGTCGAGACGTCGGTGCTGCTGGCCGGGATGCGCAACCGCCGTCGGCCGACGCCGTACGACTTCGCCGACGCCGCCGTCACCTGCATCGAGAAGGACGTGGTGCCGGGCCGGCGCGACGTCCGCCGGCTCTGCGAGATCATGTTCGGCGGCGACCGGCTGGGCCGGGTCGGCTACGACGCGTTGCCTCCGTTGGCTCGCGACGTGCACGACCGGTTGGCGCCGCTCGGGCTGGACCTGCAGAAACGTACGGTCCAGCGGGCGTTGCTGGATCTGCACGGTCAGCCGGAGCTGCAACCCTGCTCGGATCTGCTGTGGATGCTGCGTCGGCTGCTGCCGCCGGAGGCGGTACGGCCGATCATGGGCGAGCGGCGGCTCGGTGAACGGTCCGTGCAGGAGAGCTGGGACGTCGCGATCGGTCGCCACCAGCGGTCGATCATCGAGCTCGGCTACGAGGGCGTCACCATCGAGCAGGTGCTGGAGCAGCGGCTACGCAAGGCGGCCTGGGATCCGCAGGCCACGGCGGCGAAGGCCCTCGCCGCCGTGGAGGACTCGCTGCTGTACCTGACCAACCGGCGGTTCACCGACGAGCTCGGGGCCCGCGCGGTGCAGCTGCTGGCCGCCGAACGTACCGTCGACGACGCCCCGGAGGTGCTGTACCGGATCCGGCAGCTGCTGGCCTACTACCGCACCAGCGGTACGGCCGAGCTGCCGGAATGGTGTCAGGCGTTCGTCACCACCGGGTACGCCCACTACTGCACCCTGCTGCCGACGGCGTTCGTCGACGACGAGACCGGGCTGCGTCAGGTGGCCGCGATGTTGGGCTTCCTGATGAGCATGGAGAGCCTGGCGATGGCGCTCGGCTGCGACCGGGCCCAGCTGGAGCTGGCGGTACGCCAGTCCCATCCGGAGTCGCCGGCGAAGGTGGCGTTGCTCTGGGCGGCGCAGTCCCAGCTCGGTCAGCTGCCGTTGACGCAGTTGCGGGAACGCTGCACCGAGCTGTTGGCCAGTCCGCTGACCGTCGGCGCGTTCCCGCACTATCTGAGCGGGTTCGTGCAGGCGTTGGAGCCGGTGCCGACGTTGGCGCCGTTCGTGGTGGAGGTGTTGTCGACGGCGTTCGGGAAGCTGCCCGACCGGGTGCTGCTGCCGTGGTTGCCGACGTTGCTGACCACGCTGCGCGAGCAGGCCGGCGAGTTGCTGCCGGTGCTGGTACGCGAGGCTGGCCGGACCTTCCCGGCGGCGCTGCCGGCGGTGGACGCCTGGACGCCGCCGTGGGTGTCGGCGGGCGCGCCCGCGCCAGCGGCGGGTCCGTCGTCCGGACCGGAGATCACCCGGTACGCGATGACCGGACCGGTGCCGCAGCTGCTGACCGGTTTCCCGCTGACCGCCGGCGCGGTGGCGGACCTGTTCGACTGCGCGGTCGCGCCGCCAGCCGACGGCCGGTCGGCCGGCGGCGGGCTGTCGACCGGCGGCCGGTCGGGCAGTGACCAGGACGACGACGGGTCGACCGGCGGGCAGCACCGGGTGGAGCTGGTTGCTCTGCTCGATGCCCATCCGGTGCCGGCCGGCGCGGCGGCCACCCTGCTCGGGGTGGGCTGAAGTCGCACCGGTCACGGCTCACCTCGGGTACGTCCCCGGTGACCCCCGCCTTCCCGGGCGCGGGGTCACCGGGCAGGGGCAGGCGCGCAACGCGCCGACACCGTCGCCCCGGCTTGGGCCCACCCGGAACTCCGCGACATGCTAGGTTTGCGGCGTTGCAGTTGATTTCCTCATGCCCCCTGCCTGACTGCGGGTGGCAGCAGCCGGGCGTTTGGCAGTTCCTGCCGCTCTCTCCGGACGGAGATTGATGAGTGCGGCAGAACAAGGGGTCCGCACGTCGCGGACCCGTCACCGGCAAGGAGTAGACATGGCAACCGGCACCGTGAAGTGGTTCAACGCTGACAAGGGCTTCGGCTTCATCACCCAGGACAGCGGCGAAGCCGACGTCTTCGCCCACTTCACCGCGATTGCGTCCAGCGGATTCCGCACCCTCGAAGAGAACCAGCGGGTGGAGTTCGACGTCGAGCAGGGGCAGAAGGGCCTGCAGGCGGCCAACATCCGGGTGATCTGAGGTTGTCCCCGTCCCTTGGGACGCGGCCGTCGACGGCGTCGTCGTCCCAGGGCGGGCCTTCCCCTGACCCCCTGCAACGGCAACTCTTCCACGATGCCGCCGGCACCGACACCGGCGGCGCGGACCAGCTCCGGCTGACCAGTGTGCCGCTCGCGGCCGAGATCCGGCTCTTCCTCGCCGACGATCCGACGCTGCTGTGGGCCCGGCTGGAAGCCGCCGCCGGCCACCGGCTTCCGCCGCCGTACTGGGCCTCGGCCTGGGCGGGTGGCCAGGCATTGGCCCGCTACCTGCTCGACCATCGCGAGGTGGCCGCCGGGCGGCGGGTCCTCGATCTTGCTTCCGGGTCCGGTCTGGTCGCGATCGCGGCGGCCATGGCCGGTGCCGCGACGGTCACCGCCAACGACATCGACCCGTACGCGGCGACCGCGATCGCGCTCAACGCCGTGGTGAACGACGTCGTGCTCACCACCACGGTCGACGACCTGCTCGACGGCACCGTCGCCGAGGTGGACCTGGTGCTGGTCGGCGACGCGCTGTACAACACCGAACTCGCCACCCGGGTCCTGCCGTTCCTCGACCGGCTCGCCGACCGCGGCGTGCACGTGCTGGTGGGGGATCCGGGCCGCGGTCACGGCGGACTCGACCGGCTCGCCCCGATCGTCAGCTACGAAGTCGCCACGGGTGCCGCCGAGGACTCGTTGATCGACCGCACCCAGGTGCTGACTCTGCTGCCGCGTCACTGAACCTGACGGCCCGGCGGCGTCATCCCGGCGTCGCGGGCCAGCAGCGCCGCCTGTACCCGGTCGCTCACCCCGAGCTTGGCGAAGACGGCCGACACCTGGTTGCGTACCGTCTTGTCGCTGACCCCGAACCGCCGGGCGATCTGCGCGTTGCCTTCGCCTGCGGCGATGTGCCGCAGGATTTCCCGTTCCCGCGCGGTGAGCTGGTGCAACGGCGACGGCAACCGCGCCGCCGAACCCGCCGAACCTGCCGGCGACCGGCCGGTCAGGCCCGGCAGGCCTGCCGGGGCCGGGTCGGCCAGGCCCGTCAGCCGGACCCCCGGGCCGAGCACCAGCCCACCGGCGGCGACCGTCCGCAGCGCGTCGACCACCACGTCCGGGTCGGTGTCCTTGAGCAGGTAACCCCGGGCACCGGCCTGCAGTGCGCGGGCGACCAGCGCGTCGTCGTCGGCCATCGTCAGCATCAGCACCGCCGTACCCGGTCGGTGCCGCAGGATCCGCGCGGCGGCCTGCACCCCGTCGCCGTCGGGCAGGGCGATGTCCATCGCGACCACGGTGACCTGTTCGTGGGCGACTGTGGCGAGCGCGTCGGCGCAGGACGCCGCTTCCAGCACCCGCGCTACCCACGGCTCGCCGTCGAGCATCGCCCGCAGGCCCCGGCGGACCACCGGATGGTCGTCCACGATCAACACCCGGGCCAGGTCCGGCCCGCCCGGCGCAGCATCGTCCACGTGGCCTCCCATCAGATCCGGTGCGGCACCGGCAGGGTCACCCGGACCACGGTCCCGCCGTCCGGTCCGTCGCCGATCTCGCAGCCGCCGCCCAGTTCGGCGGCCCGCTGCCGGATCGACTCCAGCCCGACCCCGCCGGGCCGGGGCCGGGCCGCGCCGATCCCGTCGTCGACCACCTCGACCCGCAACGTACCGCCGTCGCGGCCGACCCGGACCTCGCAGCGGCCGGCACCGGCGTGCCGGGCCACGTTCGACAGGGCCTCGGTGACGATCCGGTACGCCGCCACCTCCACCGCCGCCGGCAGTTCCCGCAGGTCGTCGCCGAGGGTCAGCCGTACCCGCAGGGTCGCACCGTCGAAACGCTGACACTCGGCCCGCAGCGCCGACGCGAGCCCCTGGTCGAGCGCGGCCGGTCGGAGCTGGTCGACGAGCCGGCGCACCTCGGCCGTACCGGACCGCAGGTCCTCGGCGAGCCCGTCGAGGATCGCCGCCAGGCGCGGCGTACCGCCAGCCATTCTGCTGGCCGCCCGTACCTGCATGGACATGCCGGCGAAGGTCGGACCGAGACCGTCGTGCAGGTCCCGGCGCAGCCGGCGGCGTTCCTCCTCGCGGGCCAGGACCAGGCGCTCGCGGGAGTCCCGCAGGTCGCGGATCAGCCGGGCGGTGGCCACCGCGACCGCCGCGTGCCGGGCCACGTCGCCCAGCAGCCGGTGTTCCACCGGGGTGAACCGCTCGCCGGGGCGCCGGTGCGCCACCACCAGCTGACCGACCCGTTCACCGTGGTTGACCATGTCGAAGCGTTCGACCGACCCGGTCGGCTGGCCGTGCACCGCCTCGGTCAGCTCGGCGCCGGCCGGCTCGTCGACGGCCACGGCGCCGGCCGGCTCGTCGACCTCGACGGCGACATAGGGCACCTGCAGCGACCGGGCGATGGTGCCGATCAACAACGCCGGTACGGCGTCGGGCTGCACCGTGTCGGCCAGTAGCCCGCCGAGCCGGGTCAACACCCCGTACGGGTCGTCGCGCTCGCCGTACAGCAGCCGGTTGACGCCGCGCTGCACCCGGTGCCGCAGCGGTTCGAAGGTCACCGCGATCAGTCCGGTGGCCGCCAGTGACGCCGTCGACGTGTCCCCGGCGAGCAGGACGTCACGCAGCAGCGCGACGACGGCGACGAACCCGGCGATCACCAGCAGGCTCATCACCGTCCACACCAGTGCCCGGTTGATCACCTGTTCCAGCTGGTAGAGCCGGTAGCGCAGCACCGCCAGGGTCAGCCCGGCGGGGATGGCGACGACCATCAGCACCCAGGCACCGGTCAGGTTCAGCCCGTCGAGCACCAGACCGAGCAGGAACACCGCGCCGGCCACCAGCAGGCAGGCCAGCTGCTGGCGGGTCACCCCGGTGGCCCGCCGCCACCGCCCGGCCAGCGACACCAGCACCGCCGTCACCGCCAGCAACTGCCCGGCGATCGCCAGCAGCGCCACCCGTACCAGCAGCTGCGACCGGCCGGTCGCGGCGGTCTCGCCGCGCAGCAGCAGGTCGAACGGCGCGTCGACGGCGGCGACGGCGAACGCCACGGTGGCCACCGCGCCGCCGCCGGCCAGCACGCCGGCGACGGCCCACCACCGCCGGCCCGGCAGCCGTCCGTCGGGGAACAGCAGCAGGGCGAGAAAGACCAGGGTGTACGGGGGCCACCACAGCCACTGTGCCGTCCAGGCCGCCGGCAGCCACGACGACCAGCTCAACGCGACCAGTTCGACGGTGGACAGTGCGCCGGCGGCGAGCATCAGCCGCCCGACGGGGTGGGCGGGGACGCCGGCGAGCACCAGTGCGCCGAGCGCGGTGAACGCGGCCGCGACGGCCGCTGTCAGCGCGCCGGGTCCGATCAGGGCCGCGTCCCGCTGCAGCAGCAGTCCGGCCACGGTGAGCACCGCGACGGCGGCCGTCGCCCCGGCGGTCAGCCAGCGGCGACGGCCCGGGCGAGGGCCGGTCAGTGCGTCGCCCATCCGGCGGCGTGCATCGCGTTGTGCAGGAAGTTGCCCCGGTTGCCGTGCTGATGCCACGGCATCAGGTCGATGTCGTCGGTCAGGCTCGCACCGAGCTGCGGCAGGGTCGCTACCGCCTCGGCGACGCTGAGCCGGGCCTGGGCCGCCACTTCCGGGTGGCGCAGCAGGAACCCTTCGACGTGGTCGCGGACGGCCTGCAGCCGCTGCTGCACGGCCGTCGGGTCGACCGGCCCGCCGGCCGGGGCCAGCCCGGTCAGCTGCCACTGTGCGTCGAACACCGGCGCGAGTCGGCGGCCGGTGGTGTCGAAGAACTCGACAGCACCGCCGAACTTGTCGCCGTCAGCCGGCTCCGCGAGCAGCTCCGCCAGGTCGGCGTAGGTGTGCGCGAAGGTGTCGTCGGCGGCGATCAGCAGGATCCGGCCGTCCGGTCCGGCACCACTGTCCAGAGTCATCGGAAACTCCTCGGTCAAGATCGTATGTCGATTGTGCTGGGCGGGGGCGGGTCGGGACGCCCCCCGGTCGTCCCGACCCACCCCGGCCGGTCGGGCCGTCAGTGCAGGTTGGCGTCGACGGCCCGGGTGTGATCGACCAGCGCCGTCACCTTCGGCAGGCCTTCGACGTGGCTGCCGGCCGCGATCCGCCCCGACCAGTACGCGTACCGGTCGGCGAGCAGCCCGACCCGGATGTTGCCGACGCTGAACAGGCAGCCGGCGATCGTGTCCCGTGGCCGATCGGGCGTGTCGGTCAGTGGGCAGGCGCTGCCGTACTGCGGCTGATTGGTCCGGGGGTCGAACCCGGACATGTCGTCGGCGCAGGGGTCCCACACCTGCCCCTGCCGGCAGTTGTCGTAGTTGCCCAGCGCGTGCCGGAAGGCGTTGGAGAAGTGCTGGTTGGGCGCCTGGCTGGTGTCGGTGCGGGGCCGGGTCCAGTCGCTGGGCAGCGCCCGGGTGCCGAACAGCATGCCGTTCATCGCGTCGTCGGACTCCAGCGCGCCGGCCCAACCCAGCTCGGAGTACGCCTGCAGCATCCGGACGGCCCTGGTGACGTCGCGGCCGCGTTCCCAGAGGATCCGCGAGTTGTCCCAGCTGTGTCCGCCGGCCGGCGGGGTGATGCCGCTGCCGTCGACCAGCACCCGGTAGAAGAAGCGCTGCCGGCCGGCGAGCATGGCGGCGGCCTTGGCCCGGGCGGTGGTCGTCGCGGCGGCGACCGGGGCGACCGGGGCGGTCTCGAAACTCGCCCGGTAGCTGGCATTCCACAGCTGGTTGAGGTAGTAGACCTCGTCGCGGCAGTAGCCGCTGGGCACCGGGGACCGTACGTCCCAGGAGCAGTAGACGCCGACCGGGAAGACCTTGGTCGCGGACTGCGCCACCTGCCAGTCACCGCCGCGCCATTTGACCCGCGACCGTACGGTGACCTGCAGGTCGCCGCTGGTGGTGTGGAACCGCGGGCCTTCGTTCTCGACGACGTTGACGAAGTTCGCCTCGTAGCAGGTGTGGAACTGGGGCCGCTGGGCGGTCGGCAGGCCGTGGTCGGCCAGGTGGTACGCGTTGGGCAGGGTTGCCCGCAGCAGCGTCGCCGGTACGGACCGGGTGCCCTGGGTGCCGGAGCAGGACGACATCGTCGACGTCTCCGGGATGCGGGTCGCGACCGCCTGGTCGGCGGTGCCCCACAGGTCGTACTGCGGCAGCGGCACGTCGTGGCCGTTCCACCTCACCGCCGCCTCGATCTCCTTCACCTGGGCGGCCCAGGCGGTCAACGCGGTGCGGTAGTCCTGGACCAGGGTGTCGAACAGCTCGTTGGTGGCACCGTCGTCGCCGGGGGCGCTGAACTGCCGTACCAGGTCGTTGATGTCCTCCCCGGTCTTGGCCACCGCGTCCGCGCGGGCACTGCTCACCCGGGCCGCGTACTGCGGGTTCTCCAGTTGCAGGATGTTGTAGGTCCGCGCGGCGGTGCTCCACGCCGCCGGGTTGGCCACCCGCTCGTTGGGCAGGTCCGGTTCGATCCGCTCGTTGGCCCAGCTGGTCAGGTAGTTGATCGCCCCTTCGGGCAGGTAGGTGTCGAGCACCGCGACCGGGTCGGCCAGGCTGGTACCGGCCGGCGCGGTGTACGTCCCCTCACCCAGGGCGTCGACGGTGGCGAACTTGAATGTGGGTGACTCTGCTTTCGGGTAGTAGATGGTGTCGTAGTCCGGGATCGGCACCCCGGCGATCTCCTTGTGGTGCACGTACGTGGTGATCACCGTGTTGAGCTCGGACTTCGCGATGTTCTGCAGGGCGACGTGAACCGCCAGCGCCAGTGAGTCGATCTTGCGTTCGACGACCTGCAACTGGGTGGCGATGTGGCCGATCCGGGCGCGGACCTCCGCGACCGAGCGGGTCAGCTCGGTCAGCATGCCCACCAGGTCGGTGTACATCGTGTTCAGCGCGGTCTCGATCCGGTCGAACCGCTGGGTCATCCCCACGGCGAGCTGGTTGATCTGCTTCTTCAGGTTGGCGATCTCGCCGAGGATGAGCGTGTTGGGGTCGGGTCCGCCGCCGGTGAAGAGGGTGACCAGGCTCATCGCCGCGCCGAGCAGGTTGCCGGTGAGCACCGCGGTGCCCATCGCGGTCGCCGCCGCTGTCAACCCCTGCCCGAGCACCGTCGTCAGGTACGAGTTGATCGCGGTGACCGAGGTGACCACCGCCTTGCCGATGGTCTGCAGCTGCTTGCCGAAGCGTGGGTCGACGAAGCCCATCAGGGTGGACAGCACGTTGACCGTCTCACCGAGACCTTCGAAGATCTTCTTGTTGCTCTCGGTCTTGATCCGTTCGGCCTCGCGGGTGGCGGCGTCCGGCTTCGGATCCTGGTTGAGCACGTACGTGGTGGAGTAGGCGACCACTTCGGTGATCCGGGTGTCGCCGTCGGCGTGCAGCACCGTCAACACCCGGGTGGCCTGCTGTTCGACCAGCGCCTGGTAGGTGGCGGCGGCACCGCTCGCGGCCCGCAGCGACGCCATCGGTACGTAGTGGCCGAGCGTGCCGGGGTTGCCGGACCTCGGCGGGTGCACCTGCACGGCCAGCAGGGTCGACTCGTCGGCCCGTACCCCGGTGCCGGTGCGGGCGGCGAACGCCGCGTCCCAGCCGGCGGCCAGGGCGTCGTCGGTGGCTGCCCGCTGGTGCAGGGTCCGCCAGGTCGCGCCGGCGACGTCACGGACCTGGGTGTTCCAGGCGGCGTCCTGGTAGCCGCCCCGGATCAGGTCCAGCGCGTTCTGCACCACGTTGGCGCCTTCGGTGCCGACGGTGCTGGTCAGGAACGCCCGGACCGCCGGACCGTCCACCGTGGCCGGGCTGCCCTCGGCGGCGAACCTCGCCAGCACCGCCGAGGCCAGCGCGAACCGGGTCTGCTGGTCGCCCCGACCGTCCGGTACGGCCTGGTCGGCCAGGGTCCGCACGGTCGCCGCGTGCGCGGCCACGTCGCCGCTGCTGGCGGCCGGGTTGGCGGCCCGCCAGTCCAGCAACTCGGCGGTGATCAGGGCGTTCTTCAGCCCGGCGGTGTCCGGGCCGGTCAACGCGACGGCGGCGGCGAACAGCGCCGCCTGTGCCCGGCTCTCGTCGAACGCCACCGGGTCCGCCGCCCGTACCGGTGTCTGTTGCGCCGTCACCACCATCAGCCCGGCGAGGACGGCGGCGACGCCGCGCCCCCACCGACCGGTGCCGGGCCGTCCGGGCCCGCGCGGTCTCTGTCTGGTACGCACCACATGCTCCTTCGGCAAGGCGGGCCGTTGCCTGGCCCGCTTCCTGTGGCGCACACGGTGTCGGGCGGGTCGTCCCGGCGGACAGGGACAGTGTCCCGGCTTCACCAGGACACTGTCCCCGCCCGATGGCCGCCGCCGGGCCGGCGTGGTCCGTTACGATGGGCGACATGAGCGCAGAAGCCGTCGGCCGGCACATGCCCTCGGTAATCACGCTCGACGACCTCACCGCGATGATGGCCGAGGACGAGCACCATCGGTACGAGATCAGCCCCGAGGGAGTGCTGTCGGTCATGCCACCGGCCGGGTACCTGCACGCGGTCATCGCCACTCGGCTCACCGGCTGGCTACTCGCCGCCGGCATTCACGCCGACCGCATTGCCCAGACCGTCGGCCTACGCATACCTGGGGGCGCTGGCACCGTCGGTGGCCGCATTCCCGACCTGGTTGTCTGGAGCAAGGCGCAGGCCGACGGCGTGTGGCTGTCAGTCGACGATGTCCTGCTGGTAGTCGAGATCATTTCTCCCGGATCCGAGGCCACGGACACCGTCGCGAAGCCGGCCGAGTACGCCGGTGCCGGCATCCCGCAGTACTGGACGATCGGCCAGGACCCGGGACAGACCGTGACGATGTTCCGAAATGACGGGGGTCGCTACCAGGCCAAGGCAACCATGCCGCTCGCCTGGGTGCTCAACACCTCCCCAGCTGAGTACGACCTCTGCTGACGTGCGGCTATCCGACCGGCACCACCGCGTCGTTGCCGGGCATCCGGGTCACGCTGGGCAGCTGCAGCACCGTCTCAGCCGAGCGGCCGGCGACGTCACCGGTCGGGCACATCGCGGTGAGTAGGAACGTCTGCCAGGCGATGTCGATCGGGTGCGCGTCCGGCAGGCCGAGCTGGTAGTGGCTGATGTTGATGCCGGTCGACACCTGGCGGGCGCCGTCACGGCTGTGCAGCGAGTAGGTCAGATTGCCGAACACCGCGCCGTCGTGGCCCCAGAACTCGCCGCACGGGGTCGGCATCGAGTAGATGCCGAGACCGTAACCGCCGGCCTGCGGCAGCTCCGGCAGGAACGGCACGGTGGTGAGCATCTCGTCGAGAGTGGCCGGGCTGAGCAGGTGACCGCTGAGCAGGGCCCGGAAGAACGTGTTCAGGTCGGTCGTCGTGGAGATCATCTCGCCGGCCGTCCACGCCCAGCTCATGTTGAACTCGCTGAGGTCGCGGGCGCCGAACGGGGCGAAGTAGGCGCCGCCGTGCGGGCCGCGGATCGTCGGATCGGCGCCGGGCAAGGACGTGCCGGTGAGCTTCAGCGGCCGCAGGATTCGTCGCTGCACCTCGGCGGCCGGGTCGTTGCCGGTGACCTGCTCGATCAGCAGTCCGGCCAGGACGTAGTTGGTGTTGGAGTAGCTGAACGCCGCGCCCGGAGCGTTGGTCGGCGGCATGGCCAGCCCGATCGCGACCAGGTCCGCCGGCGGGTACGTGGTGACCTGCATCTGGTCGATCGCCGCGTACGAGTCGACCATCGCGTTGGTGTAGTTGCCGATGCCGCTGGTGTGGTTGAGCAGCATCCGTACGGTCACGGCGGCACCGAGCTCACCGGGTACGGTCTCGGGCAGCCACTGCCCGATCGGGTCGTCGAGGCCGAGCCGGCCCTCGTCGACGAGCTGCAGCACGGTGGTGGCGACGAACGTCTTGGTGACGCTGCCGATGCGGTGCCGCGACTGCGGCTGCATCGGTCGCAGTTTGTTCAGGTACGCCTGGCCGGCGGCGTCACGCCAGTCGTATCGGCCGTCGCGGACGGCGGCCAGCACGCCGGGTACGCCGGCTTCGGGCACGTCAGCGAGCGCGGCCCGCAGCGCGGCCCGGTCGAGCCCGCCAGCAGCCGGGCCGCTGGCCGATGATCCTGTCGCGGAGGGACCGGTGGACGGACCGGTGGACGGACCGGGCTGCGCTGCCGCAGATGCGGGTACGACAGCGATCGTGGCCACCAGCGTCGCGCTGGTGGCCACGATCCTCATTGTCCGGAAAATGTTCGACATACCGTTGATGGTGGTCGTTCACTTCAACCGATGCATCCTGCTCAGGTCCGACGCCCTGCTCCCACTCCGGGAGGGCGGCCGGTCAGCCCTGGTCAGGAGACAATGTTCCCGGACAGAAGTGGCCGCCGTCCTCAGGAAGTAGTCCCACGGCCACCAGGTCAGGGCCGGAGCCCAGCACGGTCACCGGGATCGTCTCGGTGTTGTCGCCGGGGTTGGCGTCCTCCTCGGCGGAGCTGATCGTCACGCGCAGCGTGCCGGCGTCACCGGGTGCCGCGCCGGCCCGACCGCGACGGCGGCGGCACCGGCGATGATCGCGCCGGCACCGATCCGGCCCAGCTTGCAGTATTCAGCTTCATCCTGCTCCTGAGTGCGGGGGGGGAAGCCGCGACTATAGCGACAGTGCACATAGTCGCGCTGCCCCTCTTGCGCTCAGGAAGGCTTGGCGCTAACGGAAATTCACGTCGATGTCGAATTGGCCCGCAGTTGTGCGAAGTCGGTGCTCAGGGCGAACGGGTCCGCCACCTGCGCCGGCTCCCGCCGGTGCACCTCGCGGGCCAGTTCCTGCCCGGCCCGGACGACCCGCCGACGCAACGCCCCACCCGGCCCACTGCCCTCGCCCTCGCCGGCACCGGCCCAGTCCTCCGGGGCGGCGAACACCGCCGTCGGCACGACCACCGCGCGCAGGTAGGCGAACATCGGCCGAAACGCGTGGTCGGCGGCGAGCGAGTGCCGGGCGGTGCCGCCGGTGGCTCCGATCAGCACCGGCTTGTCGGTCAGCGCACCCTCCGGCAGTACGTCGAAGAATGCCTTGAACAGTCCGCTGTACGAGGCGTTGAAGACCGGGCTGACCGCGATCAGCCCGTCCGCCGCCGCCACCGCGTCCAGCGCCTGCTTCAGCGCCGGGGCGGGAAAGCCGGTCAGCGTGTTGTCGACGACCTCGTGGGCGTGGTCGCGTACCTCGACGACGGTGGTCTCGACCTCGGTGCCGAGGCCGACCAGCTCGGCGCGGGCGGCCGCGGCGAGCTGGTCGGCGAGCAGCCGGCTGGTCGACGGCTGGCTCACGCCGGCGGTGACCACCGCCAGGCGGCGTCGGTCCGGCATCGTCACACCGCCGCCGGGGTCGCAGCGGCGTCGGCGTGGTCGGCCGTGGCACCGGCCGGTGCCTCGGCGGCGGCGACGAGCGAGGCGTGGGTGGGTGCGTCGGGTACGTGCGCCGGCCGGCCGATGGCGAACTCGCGGCGCAGCACCGGCACGACCTCCTCGCCGAGCATGTCCAGCTGCTCCAGGACGGTCTTGAGTGGCAGGCCGGCGTGGTCGATCAGGAACAGCTGCCGCTGGTAGTCGCCGACGTACTCGCGGAAGGCCAGCGTACGGTCGATGACCTGCTGCGGGCTGCCGACCGTGAGCGGCGTCTGCGAGCTGAAGTCCTCCAACGACGGACCGTGCCCGTACACCGGGGCGTTGTCGAAGTACGGCCGGAACTCGCGGACGGCGTCCTGCGAGTTGCGGCGCATGAACACCTGCCCGCCGAGGCCGACGATCGCCTGGTCGGCGGTGCCGTGGCCGTAGTGGGCGAACCGTTCGCGGTAGAGGCCGACCATCCGCTGCGTGTGCTCCTTGGGCCAGAAGATGTGGTTGGCGAAGAAGCCGTCACCGTAGTAGGCGGCCTGTTCGGCGATCTCCGGGCTGCGGATCGAGCCGTGCCAGACGAACGGCGGTACGTCGTCGAGCGGGCGCGGCGTCGAGGTGAAGCTCTGCAGCGGGGTACGGAACTTGCCCTGCCAGTTGACGACGTCCTCGCGCCACAGCCGGCGCAGCAGGTCGTAGTTCTCGATGGTCAGCGGGATGCCGTTGCGGATGTCCTGGCCGAACCACGGGTAGACGGGTCCGGTGTTGCCGCGCCCCATCATCAGGTCGACCCGGCCGTCGGCGAGGTGCTGCAACATCGCGTAGTCCTCGGCGATCTTCACCGGGTCGTTGGTGGTGATCAGCGTGGTCGCGGTGGACAGCAGCAGCCGCTCGGTCTTCGCCGCGATGTAGCCGAGCATGGTGGTCGGCGACGACGGGACGAAGGGCGGGTTGTGGTGTTCGCCGGTGGCGAAGACGTCGAGGCCGACCTCCTCGGCCTTGAGCGCGATGGCGACCATGGCCTTGATCCGCTCACGCTCGGTCGGCTCCCGGCCGTTGGTCGGGTCGACGGTGACGTCACCGACGGTGAAGACGCCGAACTGCATGGTCTGCTCCTCCTCGCGGCGAGGGCCGGATGGGGTTCCCTCGGACTACCCGACCAAACATAGTTGCTGCGTCAACTATTCCGCGAGTCGAGGCCCGTCGGCCGACGGCTCGCCTTCCGACGGGCCGGTGAACGCCGCGTCCACCAGGTGGGCCTCCAGCTCCCGCAGGAACCGCTCGATGTCGTCGAGCGTGAAGTAGGTGGTGTCGGCGGTCAGCGCCAGCCCCAGCGCGCCCGGCCGGTCCAGGATCTCGACCCGGGTACGCCAGGTGAAGCGCACGAAACCGCCGGTCGCCGTGTAGGTCGTCGCGGCCATCGTGGCCCGAACCGCCGATTCGGTGACGTCCCGCCCGAACAGGTCGTCGTCGGCCGACAGCCGGATGTCGTTGAGGTAGCAGTGCGGGTTCACCCCGGTCGCGTACGGCAGCCCGGCGGCGGCGAACGCGTCGCTGAGGGTCTGCGGGTCGTAGTAGCCGTGCCGGTAGCCGTCCAGCGCCGCCCGCCACACCCGGGGCACCAGCTGCGCCACCGTCGGTGCCCCGGTCAGGTCGACCGGCACCAGCGCCAACTGGTTGAGCTTCGCGATCGCCGTCGGGTAGCCGTCGGGCACCCGGTTGTTGACCATCGTGTGCATGCCGACCAGGTCGTTACCGGACCAGTCCCCGACCGTTCGGGCGACGGCGGCGAGCAGCACCGTCGAGGTCGTCGTGCGCAGCCGTACGGCGAGCAGCCGCACCGCCGTGTCGGCCGCCGCCGAGACCAGCACCCCGCGCCGGAACCGGGGCGACAGCGGCTCGCGCGCCGGCAGCCGGGTGTCGCGGGACAACCGGCGGGTGACGTCGACCCAGTACGCCGCCGCCCGTGCCGACCGCCGTCGCAGCCGGTCCTGCTGCTCCAGGTCGGCGATGTCGGCCGACTGCAGGCCAGGGGCGCTGTCGGCCGCCGGTAGGCCAGGGGCACTGTCGAGGCGGCCCCGGGCGAGCAGCAGCCGCAGGTCCCGCAACACCAGCTCGGCGGCCCGGAAGTCGACCGTGGTGTGGCTGAACACGACCACGACCTGCTGCGGTACGCCGTCGCGGGTCACCACGGCGACCCGCTGCGGCCAGTCGTCGGCGTGCGCGAACGGCTCCGACGCCAACTCGTCGGCGACCCGCTGGGCGACCGCCACCGGGTCGCCGGCCCCGTCACCCGTCCCGCCGCCGACCACGTCGCCCGGTGCGGTCGGCACCAGCAGGACCGGCAGCTCCCCCGCGTCCGCGACCAGTTGGCGGGGCTCGTCGCCGGTCAACGCCAACCTGGTCCGCAGCGAGGCGTGCCGGGCCATGAGGGCGGCGATCGCGGCGTACACCCGGTCGGGGTCGGCCTGCGCCCGGCGCGGTACGGCGACCCACCGTTTCAGGGCGAACATGACCTGACCGGCACCGTGCCGCCGGATCGCCATCCACAGTGCCCGCTGGCCCCAGGTGATCGGGGCGGTACGCGGCGGGTCCGGCGCGACGAACGACACCGTACGCCGGTCCACGGTCGGCAGTTCGATCACCACGTCGACCAGTATCAGTGAATGTGCCGTTACCCGACAGGGTCGAGTAAGCGCTTTCCTGCCGCCGATCGGCCGACGACCACCACCCAGCCGGTAATGTCCGGCAGGTGCCCCACCACGTGCGCACCTCCCACCGGCTCCGGGACCGGATCCGCCTGCTCTTCGTCAACACGCAGGAACGCGCCCTGCTGACCGCGCTCGGCCTCACCAGCTATCCGCAGTGGATCGCCGAAGCGACCGGGCTGGACCCGACGCAGATCGTCACCGTCGACGTCGCCGACGGGCAGCCGCTGCCCGACA
The DNA here is from genome assembly GCF_049179175.1 of Solwaraspora sp. WMMA2101. NCBI lineage: Bacteria > Bacillati > Actinomycetota > Actinomycetes > Micromonosporales > Micromonosporaceae > Solwaraspora > Solwaraspora sp. WMMA2101. Next base: position 3,066,213 of record NZ_JBMHMA010000006.1, read on the forward strand.
CCATCGAGGCCGACGCGGTCATCGGCGGCGGCTCCGGGCACTCCGCGTACGAACACCTGCCGTGGATCACCCGGACCAAGGAGTTCTTCCGCGCCGCCGCTGCCGCCGGCGTACCGGAGCTGCACATCTGCTGGTCACACCAGGCCCGCGCCGAGTCGATCGGCGGCCGGGCGGCGATCGGCGGGCACGGCCGCCGGTTCGGCGTCGACACGGTACGGCTCACCCCGACCGGCCGGGTCGACCCGCTGTTCACCGGCCTGCCCGACGAGTTCGACCTGTTCACCTCGCACGTCGACGTGGTCGACCAGCTGCCGGCACGCGCCACCGAAGGGGCGGTCGTCGAGTTGGCGTACAGCCGGGTCTACCGCAACGAGGCGCTGGCCATCGGTCCGACCGTACGGACGATCCAGGCCCACCCCGAGATCACCGCGACCATCGTCGCGGCGCTGGCCCGCAGCCGGCGCGGCGCCCTGGTCCGCGAAGGCTGGATCGGCCCGCACGACGCCGACCTCGACGCCTTCACCGCCACCCTGTACGCGCGTGAGGCGCAGATCGTCGCCACGTCCCGGCGGCTGCTGGCAAACTGGCTGCGGTACCACGTCCGCCCAGGTCAGCCACGGCTCACCCCGGTCGCCGACCCGGCACCGGTCGCCGGAAAGCCAGCCGTGCTCGGCGGGGTGCCGGCAGCGCTGCCCGGAGTCCCGGCGGCGGTCGCCGGGGTGCCGGCGACGGTCGGCGGTGTGTTGTGAGCGCCGTCCTGCCGGCGGCACGCAGCAGCGCCGAGGCGCGCCTCTACCTCGACCTGCACCCGTGCGACTGCGGCGAGGCGCGCTTCACCCCTCAGGTCGAGGTGGTCGCGCTCGCCGACGGCGACCTCGCCACCCGCTACCAGGGCAGCTGCGCCGGCTGCGGCACCGCCCGGGAGTTCCTGTTCCGGCTGCCCGCCGAGCCGGTGCGCCCGGCCGCCGGCGCCGCTTTCGCGTACGGCGGACCGGAGCCGTCGCGACTCATCGACCCCGGCGAGTGGCTCACTGTCGCCGACCAGTACGCCGACCTGGTCCCCGCCGACTTCGCCGCTGCGGACGCTGCTGTTGCCGACTCTGCTGATCCGGACGCTGCCGACCCGTTGCGGCGGCGCGCGGCGGCCGCCCTGTCCCGGGCCGTCGCCGCGCTCGACGAGGTGCTGAAGTTCATCCCGGCCGACGCCGACGAAGTACCGCCCGACACCATCACCAGCGAGGTCGGGCAGCGGATGCGACGCCGCGAACCTGGCCGGTTCCGCCGCGTCCGCCTCACCGCCCTCCGCGACGCCTACACCGCCCTCCTACCGGGCAACGACGCCAACCAGGATCGGCTCGACACGTGAACGAATCGCTGAACGAGACCGCGTACCTGATGGCCAGCCCGGCCAACGCCCATCGGCTGAACGAAGCAGTCGAGGAGCTACGCGACGGTGGCGGGGAGATTCACGACCTGATCGACCCTGGCTACCGCTCGGAAGGGGCAGCCGGCAACTCAGCATCGCGCCGAGGTGAGGCTGAGATACCTTAAACTCGCGTTTTAACGTACGTAAGCCTCACCTCGACAGCTCTCGGCTACAACGGTCTGGCCGGGAACCCACCCTGGCGACGTCCATCGCCGTAGCATGCGGGGCGACACTATAGGCATGCGCGCCCGCATCATCCTGACCGTCGTAGCCGGGCTACTCGCTGTGCAAGGCTGCGCTGACGCTACTACCGCCCCTGAGACGCCCCCGCCGGCCCCGCCCGTCGGACAGCCCGTGGTGTTGGATGCCCGCGTACCGGGTTGGGAGACCGCCGCCTGGCTCGCCGAAGACGCGTTTTGCGTGCGCGTCGCCCGCGTCGACGGTAAGCGCAGGGAGGGCAAGGAGAACGAGTTCGTCTTCTGTGATCCGGCGCCGGAGGCTCTGGACACTGTGGGTCCACCACTGCTGCCCACCAAGCCGATGCCGTACGTCGCCCCGCTTGACCCGCAGCAGCGGGAGATCATCCTGGTCGGGCCCGTACGCGGTGCCGTGACCAGCGTGTCCGTGACCATGTTCGGCCAGACCGCCACGGCCGCTGTCCACCGGCTCCCCGCCACCCGAAATCGCCAGGTCGGCGCATACGCGGTCTGGCTGCCTCGCAACGGGGATAAGCGCGACGGGATGAACCTCTCCGACATCACCGCCGTCGTCGGCCACGACGCCGACGGCAACGTCGTGACCCAGTTGGACTGACGCCGACGCGGGAGCACTGGCCTACTTGCGCTGTCCGTGTTGCGATGGCTCCGCGTGGTCTAGGAGCCCGACGATTTCGAGGAGTTCGGTGCGAAACCGCGTCAGCTCGGCTGCGGTCACGCCGAGTTCGTAGTGGTGGTGGTGTCCGGCTCGGGACAGGGCCCACCACAGGTAGCTGGCCCGGCCCGCCAGCTGCGGCCCGGCGTAGTGGGCGAGCAGGAGCAGCTTCGGCCGCTGCACCCGGGTCTGGCCGATCGTCGGGCAGACCCGGGCCCAGTAGCGGTCCATGGCTGCTTCGAGCTCGTGCCGCAGCAACCAGGCACACGCCCGCGGCCAGGCACCTCGGGTGCCCCGGACCACGGTGGTCAGCATCCGGTCAGCGGTGGCGAGGTGGACGGACTGGTTCATCGCAGCCCCTCCACCAGTGCCGTGGTGTGCCTGAGCATCTGCCGGGTCGACATGCCGCTCGGGCATCCGTGGACCGCGCGGGCAACCGCCTGGACCGTCCGGGACGCGTCCCGGCCGTAGTCCCGGTCGAGGCGTGTGAACAGCTCCGGTCGGGGCACGATGCGGTTGAAGAGTCCGAGGCTGAGCACCTCCTTCACACCGTGGGCATCGCCGAGCGCCTGCTGGATTGCCTGGTACGGCGTACCGGCCCGGTGCTGTTCGGTCCGGTAGCGGTCCATGCTCACTGCCTCGATCGCGGACCGGCAGAAGCCGGCGACCAGCAGATCTTTCGCCTCGTCGGGGATGTCGGCGACGACGACGGCGCGGGCGTCGTCGAGGTAGCGGTCGGCGGGGTCGCAGGCCCGGCGTATCTCGACGATGGAGCCTTCGCGGCGGGTGACTTCCCGGATGTCGGCCTCGACGTCGAGCCGGCGGAGCGCTTCGGGTAGCCGGTCGTCGTGGGTGAACACCACGACCTGCCGGGTCAGGGCGACTTCGCGGAGCACCTCGGCGAGCCCGTCGATCTTGGCCGGGTCCATGCTCTGCACCGGATCGTCGATGATCACGAACCGGTACGGGCTGGCGTCGGCGCACGCCCGGGGCAGGAAGACCGCCAGGCCGAGGGCGTGCAACTCGCCCTGGCTCATCACGCCCAGCGCGTCGGTTTCGACACCGTCGACGGCGACCGGGAAGTGGACCTTGCGGCTGGTGTTGACCCCGTCCATCCGCAGCTGGTGCAGCTCGACGTTGCTTTCGTGGCGCAGCTGCTGCCACACCCGGTCCGACTGCGCGGCGTAGTTGCCCAGCCGTTCGGCGCGGATCGACTTGGTGGCGTCGACCAGCGCCTCGCGGGCCTTGGTGAGCAGTGCGAGGGTCGCTGCCTCGCCCCGGACCAGCGTCGCGGCGTCGACCCAGCGGCGGATGGCGGCACCGGGCTCGCGCCAGGTGTCGTGCCGCTGGGTGAGCCAGTCGGTCGCGGCGGCCGTGAGGTCGGCGTGGGCTGCGTGGACGGCGTCCCAGGTGGCCGGGTCGCGGCTGAGCCCGGCCAGGGCGTCGCGCATCGCGGCGCACTGCACCGGCAGGTGGGCGGCGAGCTCGTCGGCGACCGGGTCGAGCCACTTGTGGACGTCGCTGAGCAGCGTGTCGGCCGTACGGAGGGCCGTGGCGCACGCGTCCTGGGCTGCGCTGGCCGCTGCGGCGAGGGCGGCGAGCCGGGTCAGCTCCGCCTCTGCCTGCTGCTGCCAGCCCTGGTCGAGGGTGCCTTCCCGGCAGACCGGGCAGGGCCGGTCGCCGCCTTCGCGGTGCATCGCCAGGGCACCGCGCAGCAGTTCGGCGGTCCGGTGGGCCGTCCCGCTGTCGGTGGCGGCGGCTTCCTTCGCGGCCCAGTGCTCCTCGACCAGGGTGACGAGGACGTGTCGACCGTCGGGCAGTTTCTCTTCGATGAGCCGCCGGGCTGCTGCGGCAGCCACCGCTTCCGAGGCGGCGACCTCGTCGCTGGCCAGCGCGGCTAGAACGGTCAGGTCAGCCCGCCCCGCCTGGCTTCCGAGGGCGCGTAGGGCGTCGCGGGCGCGTTCGTCGTCGAGCTGCGCGAGCTGGGCGCGTAACTGGGCGAAGTCCGCCTTGAGCGCCTTTGCGCGGTCGTCGTACTGCTTCCGCTTGTGCTGCAGGCAGGCGTCGGCGGCGTGCAGCGGGGCGAGGCCGAGGATCGGTGCGATGGCGTCGTACAGCTCGGTGGTTTTGGCGGTGATGATGCGTTCGAGGTCCCGGGCGGAGAGGAACGGCCGGTACCGTTCCGCCTGGCCGATCCACTCCGGCAGCTGACCGGGGGACATCGCGGCGTCTCCCTGGGTCGTCGTGACGGTGGCGGAGGCCAGGTCGGTGGTGCCTGCCGGCCAGGTGCGGTTGATCGTCACCGGTTCGCCGTTGTCCAGCCGCATCGTGAGGCGGATCAGCGGTGCGCCGTTGTGGTGCAGGTTGCGCCAGCCGTCGCGGAAGGCCGGCGGTCGCTGCGCCCAGCGCAGGGAGTCTTCGGTGAGTGTGAACTCGACGGCTTCGGCGAAGCTGGATTTGCCGGAGCCGTTGCGGCCGATGAACACGGTCAGCCCGGTTTTGGGCACGAGTCCGACGGTGGCGGGCTGGCCGACGCCGCGGAAGCCGGCGACCCGGATTTCCTCCAGGAACGCCTGCGGCGGGCGGCTGCCGTCGGCCGCTGCGGTTTCGGGCGGTACGGGCAGGGCGTCGCCGCGCACGACGGCGTCGAGCGGCTCGTCGCCGTGGAGTGCGGCGAGGGCCAGGTCGATGACCTTGGCTGGCACCTGGCTGCGCTGAAGCCGGTCGGCGAGTTCCTGGTGAAGCGTGAGCGTGTCGTTCATCAGACCCCCTGATGTCGTTGGCCCATCGAGGGAACCGTATCCCCAGGGATTAGGATGTGCACATTGCTGTTATCCCGGGATAACAAGCACTATCAGGCATCGGAACGTGAGGGCTCCTACAGTTGGCATCGCAGCCGAGGGGGTGAAGGTATGGAGCAGACGGCGTTGATGTCGCAGCGCGAGATCGCCCAGTTGGCGCGGGTCAGAAAGCCGGCGATCATGAACTGGCGCCGCCGGCACCCGGGCTTCCCGGCGCCCGTCTCCGGCAGCGACGAGCAGCCACTCTTCCCAGCTGACGCCGTCCTCGCCTGGCTGCTGCACACGGGCCTCGGCCACGCCGACCCGGAGACGCTGCGCGCCGAGCAGACGCTGCACACGCTGACGGCGTACGCCCGACGGCACGGCGGCCGACGCACGGTCGCCGTCCTCAGCGCCGCGCTGTGCCTGCGCCACCTCGCCGGCCGGGAGCTGCCCGCCGACCTGCTGCCGCTGGCCCGCCGCTTCGACCCCGACGGCGAGTTCTTGCTGCGCGAGCTGGCCGACACGCCCGAGCCGGGCGACCTGACCCAGCTGGTCGAGCAGCTGATCGAAGGTGCGTACGACGCCGGGCACGCCTGCCGGCTACTGCTCAGCAACGCCAACCGTTTCGGCTGGCCGGAGCTGGCGGCGGATGCGCTCACCCCGGAGCTGGTCGCGCTGATCCGTCAGGTCGCCGACGTGCCGGGCAGATTACGCAGCGGCCGCCCCGTCACCATCGCCGACGGTAACGCCGGCACCGGTGACCTGCTGACGGCGTTGTTCGACGACGTCGAGGACCGTGCCCGTCTCCAGTTCGTCGCGTCCGTCGCCGACGACGGGCTCGTCCGCCTGATCCGCCGACGGTTGCTGCTGGCAGGGTTGGACGAGTTCCAGTTCGACGTGAGCATCGACGAGTTGAGCGAGGAGTTCGCCGACCCCGATCTGATCGTCACGCGGCTGCCGTACCGGCCGGCCGAGAGCCGTGACGCTGCCGCCGACCTCGACTCCGTCGAGGCGACCGCCGATCTGCTCGGTGCGGGCCGTACCGCCATCGTCGTCGGCCCTGCCAGCAGCCTCGTCGACGAGCTGCGGGACGGGGCGGCGGTGATGCGCCGCACGGCGCTGCTGAGCAGCGGCATGGTCGAGGCGGTCGTACGGCTGCCCGGCGGGGTCTATCCGGCGCGGCCCGGCTATCCGGCCGCAATGTGGGTGCTGACCCGCGATCCGGTCCCCGCCGTCCGGGGCCGGCTGCTGCTGGCCGATCTCAGCGGGGCCACGTTCGACCACCGCACTGTCGACGCCGCCGCCGAGGACATCACCCTGTGGCGCGCCGAGGGTCACCGCAGCGACGGCCACGATCCACGGACCGGCCGGATCGTCGCGCTGGCGAGCCTCGACCTGCGTCGGGGTGCGGCGCTGCGGCCGCCGGGTCCAGCGTCGGTCACCCTGCGGGCCCGGCTGGCCGCCGACCGGCCCGCGCTGATCGGCGAGGTCGAGCGCCGTCTGAGCGACGAGGAGCAAAGCTTCATCCGGTACGCGCAGGAGCACGGCGAGCTGGTCACCGGCGCGGCTCAGCGCGACGGCGGCAGGCCGAAGGAGCTGTCCGTCGACGCGCTCCGCAGGGCTCGCCGGGTCCGCCAGCTCGCCGGGCACCGGCTGTCGCCGGAGCACATCGGACGCCGGGGCCACCACCGGGTGCTCGGCCCGGCGGAGGTGCTCGCGGGGTCGTCGTCCCGGTGGATGGACCGGCTCACGCTCGCGGCGGAGTATCCGCAGGTCGCGCTCACCGAGCCGGGTGACCTGGTGGTGACCACCACCCCCGGGTTCGGGGTCATGGTGGACGACGACGGCTTCTCGGTGATCGAGCGCCCGGCCGCCGGGCTGCGCATCCGCGCCGGCGATCCGCTCACCCCGCGTGTCCTGGCGGCGCTGCTGGGCACCGCCCGCAACACCACCCGCAGCCCTGGCGCGGTGCGCGGCGCACGGCTGCGCGACGCCACGATCCCCGACCTGGCCGCCGACGAGGTGGCCCGCTTGGACGACGTGCTGCGCCGATTGGCGGAGCGCGAACGCCTCCTGCGGCGGCAGGCAAGTCTTTTGGCCGAGTTACGCGAACTCGCCGTGACCGGCTTCGCCGACGGCACCCTGACGACTCTGTACGGTACGAACTTCTGATCGAGAGAACGGAACACACAGTGCCCCCACGCAAACGTGCCAGCGGACAGGGCGAGCTGCCCGGCATGTCCAGCACCAAGCAGATCCAGGACATTCTGTGGAAGGCCGCCGACAAGCTGCGCGGATCGATGGACGCCGCACAGTACAAGGAGTTCGTCCTCGGCCTGGTCTTCCTGAAGTACGTCTCGGACGCGTTCGCCGAGCGCCGTTACCAGATCGCGGAGAGCCTGTCCGACATCCCGGAGAGCCGGCGCGCCGCGTTCCTCGACGACCGTGACGAGTACACCAGCGCGAACGTCTTCTGGGTGCCGGAGAACGCCCGCTGGGACTACCTGGTGGAGAACGCGCCGTCCGGGGTCGGCAAGCTGCTCGACGACGCGATGGACGCGATCATGCGGGAGAACCGGGCGTTGACCGGCGTACTGCCGAAGATCTTCAACCGGGACAACGTCGACCAGAAGCGGTTGAAGGAGCTGGTCGACCTGATCAGCGACGCCCGCTTCACCGGCCACGGCGAGCGCAAGGCGCAGGATGTCCTCGGCGAGGTCTACGAATACTTCCTGGAGCGGTTCGCCCGCGCCGAAGGCAAGCGGGCCGGCGAGTTCTACACGCCGGAAAGCGTGGTCCGAGTCATCGTCGAGGTGCTGGAGCCCTACTCCGGCCGGGTCTACGACCCGTGCTGCGGCTCGGGCGGCATGTTTGTGCAGTCGAAGAAGTTCGTCGAAGCCCGCGCCGGCCGTGAGCACACCCACGACATCGCCATCTACGGCCAGGAGGCGAACGAGCGCACCTGGCGGCTGGCGAAGATGAACCTCGCCATCCACGGCATGGACCCGGTCGGCACCGGCGACCGGTGGGCCGACACCTTCGCCGACGACAAACACCCGGACATGCGGGCCGATTTCATCATGGCCAACCCGCCGTTCAACATGAGCGACTGGGCCCGCCGCGAATCCGACCCGCGCTGGCGCTACGGCGTGCCGCCGCTGAGCAACGCCAACTACGCCTGGCTGCAGCACATCGCCTACAAGCTCGGCGACCGGGGCAGCGCCGGCATCGTCCTGGCGAACGGCTCGATGTCGTCGAAGCAGTCCGGCGAGGGCGAGATCCGCCGCGCGATGGTCGAGGCGGGTCTGGTGGCGTGCATGGTCGCCCTGCCGCCGAACCTGTTCCGCACCACCGCGATCCCCGCCTGCCTGTGGTTCCTGACCAAGGACAAGACCCCGCAGGGCGCGAAGGCGCTGGCCGACCGGCGCGGCGAGATCCTTTTCATCGACGCCCGCGCACTCGGCACCATGGTCGACCGCACCGAGCGCATCCTCACCGACGACGATATCGCCAAGATCGCCGACACCTACCACGCCTGGCGCGGCACCAAGTCGGCCAAGACCAAAGACCAGAAGTACGAGGACGTGCCCGGCTTCTGCTACTCGGCAACCGTCGATGAGGTAGCCGCCCACGACTACGTGCTGAACCCAGGCCGGTACGTCGGTGCCGCCGAGGTCGAAGAGGACCCGGACGCCGAACCACTCGCCGACCGCATCGAACGCCTCACCAAAGAGCTGTACGCCCACTTCGACGAGTCCACCCGCCTCGAAGCCGTCGTCCGCACCCAACTCGGGAGGCTCGATGTCTGACCGGGTAAGCCTCGGTGAGGTAACTGAAATTGTCACTGGATATCCATTCAAGAGCTTACAGTTCACAGCCAACCCTGCCGATATTCGCCTACTCCGAGGCGACAATATTGGGCAAGGCCATCTGCGATGGGAAGGCGTTAAGCGCTGGCCAAGTAACGACCTACAATCATTCGAAACCTATCAAGTTCGAGAGGGGGATGTCGTTCTCGCGATGGATCGACCGTGGATCCAGGCAGGCTTGAAGTTTGCAAGAGTCCGACTGGAGGATATGCCCAGTCTATTGGTTCAAAGGGTCGCATTACTCCGCGCCAAACCGCCCCTAAGTCAGCGATTCCTGACCTATCTTGTAGGTAGCCCTGATTTTACTAGTTATCTTCTTTCCGTGCAAACCGGAACATCTGTTCCTCACATCAGCAGCCAACAGATAGCTAGCTTCAAATTCTCCCTTCCAGCAAGTGAAAGGCAAGAGGAAATAGCCACCCTACTTGAAGCCCTCGACGACAAGATCGTGGTGAACCACCGCATCGTTGCAGCATCAGCTAAATTAGCACAGACTATCTTTGAAACTTCAGTTCTCGAGGCTCAAGCATCTCCAGAAATTGCCGAGGTTGCGATGGTTCTCGACGGACCACACGCCACCCCCACGAAAACCACCAAGGGCCCATGGTTCCTCAGTATCAGCAGCCTCAAGGCCGGCATTTTGGATCTTGATGAATCCGCCCGCATGACCGAAGATGAGTTCCCGCGATGGACTCGTCGAGTCCGGCCACAAGAAGGGGATGTTCTTTTCTCATATGAGACACGATTGGGGGATGCGGCACTAATGCTTCCCGGCATCCGCGCAAGTCTTGGACGCAGGATGGCGGTCCTTCGCTCCAAGTCGCCAGAAATATCGGGCGCTTTGCTGTTGCACTCCTATTTGAGCCCGACATTCAATCGCCAAATAAGGGAGCGCGCCACTCAAGGGGCAACAGTAGATCGAATTTCATTAACGGAAATGCCGTCATGGAAACTACCGCTACCAGCGCAAGAAAACAGGAAGCGGTATTCGGACGTCCTGGAAAAAATCCACCGTCGCATCGCCGCCAGCCTGTTGGAGAAGCGCTCGCTTATCGAGCTACGGAACGCGTTGCTGCCGGAGTTGATGTCGGGGCGGTTGCGGGTGAAGGACGCCGAGAAGGTCGTCGAAGAAGCGGTTTAGGTGAGAAGAGACTCTGGGGAGGGTCACGATGGGGTGGGACGGGCGGATGGGCGAGGCGGACTGGGAGTCGCACGCGCTGGAGCAGCTCGGGGAGCTCGGGTGGGAGCCCGGTGCGGGCAAGGACTTCGCGCCAGGGTCGGGGCAGCGTCAGACCTGGGCCGACCTGGTGCTCGTCGAGGACCTGCGGGCAGCGATCGAGCTGCTCAACCCCACACTGCCGCAGGGCGCGGTCGCCGACGCGGTGCGGGCCGCCACCGACGTGGCCTCCCGGGAAGCGTTCGCCGAGAACCGGGCAGCGCACGAGCGGCTGGTCAACGGCATCCGGTCGATCGTCTACACCGACTCGTTCGGTGCCGAGCACAACCCGACCGTACGGCTGGTTGATCTGCACGACCCCGGCCGCAACATTTTCCGGGCGATCAGCCAGGTCCTGGTCATCGACGGCGACTTCCGACGCCGGTTCGACATCGTGCTCTACGTCAACGGCCTACCGGTCGCCATGGTGGAGTTGAAAAACGCCACCGATGAGCACGCCAGCCTGCCCGGCGCGCACGCCCAGCTTCAGACGTACCTCGCGGAGTTCCCGCTGGCGTTCCGGCACGCCGTGCTCTGCCTGATCTCCGACGGGATCACCGCGAAGTACGGCACACCGTTCACGGCCTACGAGCACTTCGCGCCATGGAACATCGACGACGAGGGCCAGCGGGTCGACACCAGCTCCCCGGAGTACGACGGCCCGGAGGCGTTGTCCGTCGCCCTGCACGGCCTGTTCAACCAGCGGCGTTTCCTGGATCTGGCCGCCGGGTTCGTCAACTTCACTCCGAGAACAAAGCGAATCGCCAAGGCGCACCAACACTTAGCGGTCATCCGTGCTGTCGAGCGCATCGTCCGGGCATCGCAGGGTGACGGAAAGGCTGGCCTCGTCTGGCACACCCAGGGCTCCGGAAAGTCGGAGGAGATGGTCTACACGGCGGCGATGGCCGCCCGCCATCCTGCCCTGAGGAACCCGACCATCGTATTGCTCACCGATCGCAATGACCTTGATGACCAGCTCTTTTCCACTTTCCAGGAAAGCCAGGACCTGCTCGGGCAAGAACCGGTGCAGGTCGAAGACCGGTCTGAGCTGCGCGCCGAGCTAACCCGTCGAAACTCTGGCGGAATTGTCTTCACAACTTTGCAAAAGTTCGGACGCACGAAGGAGGAACACGACGCCGGCAAAGCACATCCCCTTCTGTCCAACCGACGCAATATCCTGGTAATCGTTGACGAGGCGCACCGCAGCCACTACGACACTCTGAAGGGTTACGCGCGGCACCTTCGTGATGCACTTCCTTTCGCCACCTTCATTGCTTTCACCGGTACTCCGGTTTCCAAAGCTGACAGGAACACGCGTGCGGTCTTCGGAGAAGAGATCGACGTGTATGACCTCAAGCGGGCCGTCGACGACGAGGCGACCGTGCGGGTCTACCACGAGCCGCGGATCATCCCGGTGTCGCTGCCACCGGACATCGACCCCGACACCATCGACGAAGAGGTGGAGCAGCTCACCGCCAGCCTGGACGACGGGGAGCGGCGCAAAGCCGAAGCCAAGGTGGCGACGCTCAACACGATCTACGGTGCCCCGGACCGGGTCGAAACCCTGGCGAAGGACCTGGTCGACCACTGGGAGGAGCGGCGCACGTTGATGGAGCCGCAGCTCGGCGGGCCAGGTAAGGCGATGCTGGTCGGCGCGACCCGGGAGATCTGCGTCCGCATCTTCAACGCGATCAAGGAGCTACGGCCCGACTGGGCGGACCCGGCCGTCGACAAGGGCAAGATGAAGATCGTCTTCCATGGGGTGCCCACGGACGACGAGCTGCTGCGTCCGCATCACCTGCGCCCGTCGCAGCTCAAGACCGTACAGGCTCGGGCGAAGGACCCGGACGACGAGCTGGAGTTGCTCATCGTGCATTCGATGCTGCTCACCGGCTACGACGCCCCGCCGATCCACACGATCTACATGGACCGGCCGATGCGGGGCGCCAACTTGATGCAGGCCCTGGCCCGGGTCAACCGCCGCTTCCGGGGCAAACAGGACGGACTGCTGGTCGGCTACGCCCCGCTGACCGAGAACCTGCGGAAGGCGCTCACCGAGTACAGCCGGCGCGACCAGGAGGACCAGACCCTCGGCCGGGAGATCGATCGGGCCATCGGCGAGGTGCACAACGAGATCGCCGTCATCGAAGCGATGCTGGCTCCGATCAACTGGAGGGCGATCCTCGACAACGAGAAGGACCACATCCGCCGGGTGCGGGCGATCCGGAAGGCCGCCAACTACCTGCGCGACCCGCGTACCCCCGGCAACGCCGTCGAGCCCGGCACCAAGCCGCTGCACCAGCGGTTCCGTGACTCGGCTGGCCGGCTGGAGCGCTTCTACACGCTCTGCGCCACCAGCCGTGACTTCGTCGAGCGGGCCGGCGACATCCAACGGCTGCGCCGCGACATCACGTTCTTCCGGGACGTCCGGGTCTGGATCGTCAAGGAGGAGGCCGCCGACCGGGAAGCCAAAGGGCTGCCCAACACGGCCGAGGTGGAGCGCTACCTCGCCCATCTCGCCGCCCAGGTGGTCGACGCCGCCGCCATCACCGACATCTACGAGGAGGCCGGGCTCGGCCGGCTCGACATCACCGATCTCAACGGGGTGGCGTTGCAGCGCCTGCAAGACTCGGAAACCCCACACCTGGCGGTGTCCGCGCTGCGCCGGCTGATCGAGCAGAAGATGCGCGAGGTCACCAAACACAACGTGGTACGCCAGGAGCGCTTCTCCGCACTGCTCGAAGACCTGATGAACCGCTACATGCGGCAGCAGCTGACCAGCGCGCAGCTGATCGTCGAGCTGGTCGAGCTGGCGAAGGAGGTGTCGGCGGACGCCCGGCGCGGTCAGCGGTTCGACCCGCCGCTCAACCACGCCGAGCTGGCCTTCTACGACGCCGTCGCGCAGAACGAGGCGGCTACCGAGTTGATGGGGGTCGGCACCCTCGCCGATATCGCCCGGGAGCTGGTCAAGTCGATCCAGTCGTCGATCACAGTGGACTGGTTTTCCCGCGAGCCGGTGCGCGCCAAGCTGCGCAGCCACATCCGGCGCCTACTGGCCCGCTACGACTACCCGCCGGACCACGAGCGGGCCGCTGTCGACCTGGTGATTCGGCAGATGGAGACCTTCGCCGACGAGTGGGCTCCCAACGTCCGATCCGCGAAGCACTGACCCGCCGAGTTGGATTTCAGCTGAGGTGGAGCATGATCGACTGACGGGTTTAGCACCGCCGACGCGCCTTTCGTAGCCAGGGTAGAATCCAGCTTGGACAGCGGTCCAAAGGAGGCGTGTTGGATAGCAACACTGTCGCATTCATTGCGATGATCGCAAGTGTCGTGAGTGCGATTTTCACGGTTTTGTCCTACATGAACCGTGACAAGAAGTACGGGCGACTCAACGCGCAACCAGAGGAGACGACATTCTGGCGCAATCGAGATTCATTCAACTTCAAGGATGATGATGAATACATTCGCGATCACCCCCCACTCTTTGTTCGCCTGAACGAGATCAGGACTGGAATCGGGGCAGCTTCGACCTTCGCCATGGTGTCGGCATCGCTCCTAATTCTGCAGTGGGGAGACTCTCTGACACCCTTGCCAGGAGTCGCCGCCGGCGGCCTTGCTGTCGCCGTGGCTGGGCTCGTTACTGTGGTTCGTTCGCGAACGACAGCAGGGGACATTTCTGTCTACAACAAGCTCTTATTAAAGCCATATGACATGAAGAGCAAGGAGAGAGCCAGAGATGCTGGATACCTAGCACTGGCATCTGGCGAGCTCACCATAGTCTTGTCACTGGCTGGATACCTCATCTGATAGTCGCACCGACTGAAGTTTCAGCGTGAGGTGGCGCAAGAAAGGATGCAAACCGTGGTCCCTCCGCAACCGAGCCTCTCACGTTTCGCTTGCACGGGCGCTGGCCCTCGGTTTTGGGACGCGGCCGATGGCGGTGAAGAACGTGACGGCGGCCAGGAACGGGCCGTCGGTCAGGCTGGCGAGCCAGGACCGCGCGCTGGCCTCGTCGAGCGCTCCGGACTGCCAGGCATGCCGCGCCACTGCCGGCATCCGCAGTACGGCCTCCGCTTCGTCGTAGTCGCGGAACATCGCAACGGTCGCGTCCACGGCGACGACCTCGAAACCGGCGTCAGCCAGGAGCCGGCCGAGCTGCCGGCCGATGTCCGCGTTGCGCACCACGTCACTGACGATGAAGCGGGCGTACGCCCGGCTCGTCGCGGTGTCGACGGCGTCGATGGCAAGGGTGTCCCAGTCCGGGTCGGCCAACGCGACCAGCCCGCCGGGGCGGACGACCCGTCGCAGCTCGGCCACCGCCTGCCCTGGGTCGGCGAGATGTTGCAGCACCCGATCGGTACGGGCACGGTCGACGCTGGCGTCGTCGCACGGCAGGGCGTGGGCGTCACCGGACCGGACGGACACCTGCGGGTACGCGGCCGTCCGGTGCCGGGCCTGCTCCACCATCTCGGGGTCGTGGTCGATGCCGAGAACTGCTCCGTCGCCGCCCACGGCGACAGCCATCGCGGGCAGGTCAGTGCCCGGTCCACAGCCGACGTCCAGCACGGTGTGTCCTGGTCGCAGGTCCAACGCCGTCAACAGTTGCCGCTTGTACCGACGCCCCGGATCGCTGGAGGCCGCCTGGTCGAGGTAGGCGATCTGGTCAGCGGCGCGCAACGTGCTGGCAGGCGAAGGCATAGGAGCAGGGAACCACAGAAACGGCGAGCCATGGGGTGCGAACGACGTCGAGTGGAGGGCTCAGACACCTCACCACCGCAGGATTAGGTACCTGAGCCCTCCACTCGACGCGCGACTCCGGTCGCCCTTGCCTCGATCGGTGCCGAGCCGTCGAAGACTTGTGGTGGGGCGCGGCCTCACGCCGCTGCCTGCCCCCGTACGCCCCAGATCAGCTCAGCGTCGGCGTCCGCGCGGTCCTGCGCCGCTTCCAACTCCGCGAACTCATCCGCGCTCAGCGGCAGCGGCAACGGCTGGCCCAGGGCAGCCGCCAAGCGCTGCGCTGCCGTCAGCGGCTCAGGAGCGGTCTCGTCGGGCGTCACCCGCCGAACCTACTATCGGACGCCACCGCTGCACGCCTCCCCGCGGTCCCACCCACCGAGCCAGGGCCGCAGGATGTTCTCGACCAACTGCCAGGCCAAGGCACTCAATCAAGGGCAGCTCCCGAGGAAGCTGCTGCGTCAACCGCGATTTCAAAATTGAAACGCTCGCCCGGAAGCCTCGCTGCGCCCAGCGAGCGATGCGGGAGCGCCGACCCTGCCGAGGCAGGGCCGGCGCTCTCCGGCTGTCGCGCCGGGGTAGGCGTCAGGCCGTCAGTGCTGCTTGGCCAGCTCGACGAAGGAGCGCCAGGCGGCCGGGCCGAAGGTCAGCATCGGGCCGCTGCGGTCCTTGGTGTCCCGGACCAGGACCCGGCCGGGCAGGTTGTCAGCCACCTCGACGCAGGAGCCGGCTTCGGAGTAGGTGCTGGTGCGCCAACTGGGGGCGGTGCTCAGGTCCATTTCTCAGCCGTCCTCGTGATCAGGTCAAGGCTCTGGTGATGTGGCAGAGCGTACCCCCGGATTGTCTCCCAGGTCCCCTCCAAGGCCGCCGTATCGTCCGGGGCCTCCACCACCCGGCCGTCCAGATGGCTGTCCAGGAAGCCGACCGTCCGGCCGTCAACGCTGGCCAGCACGAACGCGCCGTCCATCCCCGGGTAGACGCCCACCTCCGACGGCACCACCTGCACCTGGATGTTCGGCCGCTGGCAGGCCTCGACCAGTGCGGTCAACTGCTCCCGCATGATCTCGGGGCTGCCGGCCCGCCGGGTCAGCACGCTCTCGTCGATGACAGCGGCAAGCTGGCAGGGCTTCTCCCGCCGCAGGATGGCCTGCCGACCCATCCGCGTGGTCAACGCGATCGCCGCCGCCTCCTCGGGCACCCGGTACGCCGTCAGCACCGCCTCGGCGTACGCCTCGGTCTGCAGCAGGCCGGGGATCAGCAGCGGCTGGAACGCCCGGATCAGCGTCGCACCGCCCTCGTGGTCGCTGAACGGCCGGAACCAGACCGGCGTGCGCTCGCCGACGACGAACTCCCGGTAGAACTTCATCAACGCGGTGCCGAACGCCTTGTCGACCGAGGCCAGATAGTCCGGCAGCGCCGGCCGCTCACCGCGCTCGATGGAGCCCACGTGCTTTGCCGAGAAGTGGACGCGCTCCGCCCACGACTCCTGAGTGAGCCCCAGCGACTCCCGGATGCGGCGTAGCTCTATTACCAGATACTCGCTCGCAGACATAGGTCTTCACGTCCCCCAAATCACTCGACTTTGTCTACTGGCTGCCGGACCACTGCCGGCGGCTTTCCGTTGCCCTGTTGGCATCTTGCTCTTGTCGGGCCTGAGAGTCCAGGGTGGAAATTGACCCCGGGGAGTCCCCCCGGCTGGATTGCTCCCCGGGGTCCCATCGACGCGAGTGACAGAGTTTTCATGATCGCAATGGCGGCCACGGTGCGGCCGGAAGGGATACCGATGCTGGGATTCGGGGCGGTTGTCGGGGCGGCGCTGCTCGGCTTCTGTGCCGGGCTGTGGTCGTTCAAGGTCAAGTCCAGGTGGTGCCCGGTGTGCGGCCGTCCGACGTGGCCGCTGTGCCGGCGTGGCGGATAGCCGCCTGGTCGCCACACCCGAGCCGAAACCGGGAGACGTCCTGCTGATCGGCCGCGAAGCGAGCGTGCAGTTCGCCGACGGCCGAGCCTTCCGGATGCGGGTGATCTCGGTCGACCGGAAGTGGACGTACGACGGCTGGATCTGGATCACCGGGTACGTGATCGACGGCTACGGCAACGCCGCCGAACGGCGGGAGATATTCGTGCAGCGTCGCGGGCTGTACCGACTACCCAGGCGCTGACAGTTGAGTTTGATCAAGGAGAAGAAATGATCACTGAAATGATCCGCGACTGGTGGCTGCGCTGGCTGGACTGGCACTCCGGTCGCTCCACGGCATCCCGACGGCTCGCCCACCTGCGGCGCGAGCAGGCGGCGATCCGGCAGCGGCGGATGGAACGCAACCGGGGACGCCACTGGGCGTCCGAGCCGACCGAGCTGGTCCCGACCCTGCGCCCACTGATGACGTACGGCCAGTCCGTCGGCTACCGGGTCCTGCTGCCCAACCCGGCGTGACCAGCCAGCGGGCAACCGACCACGGGCAACCGGCAGGTCGGCCGGTCGACCGACCAACCGACCGGCTGTGCAGGGTGCCGTGCCGGCTGGACCGGTGTTCCTAGACTCCGGGCCGTGCGAGTCATTCTTGCGGTTACCGGGGCCGTCCTCGTGCTCGGTGCGGCAGCGCTGGCCGGGGTGCGCTGGACGACCGCCGGCGAGCCGGTCCCCGTCACGGCACCGGCCGGGGCGTCGACGATGCTGCCCGAAGGCGAGTACGAGGCGGTCGTCGACAACCGTACCGCTGAAGTCGCCACCGACCTGCGCAGCGAACGCGGCGAACCGCAGGTGGCGACCTACGCCATGCCGGCCGCCACCACCTGGGACCAGGTCCGGTCCGACGTCGCCGGCCAGCTCGACGGGTGGGAACAGGTCGGCGACTGCGCCGACACCGGCGACCGGCAGGTCCAGTGCACCTGGTCGGAGCCGACCCGCTGGTGGCCCCGCCTCGTGCGGATCGTCTTCCTCCGACCGGCCGAGCCCGGTGACACCGACTCCTACCCGTGGCCCGAGAACACCTTCCTGGTGATCGGCTCCGCCCCCAGCGGCAGCCGGTGAACTCCATGATCAGTTGATGTAAATACGGACGACACGCCGGGGGAAGGCCGTATTTTCATCAACTGATCTTCACGCTCAACCTCCGGCGTCAGGCGGTCGGCGCGTCGAGTGGGGTGAGCCGGCCGAGGAAGTCGCCGAACGACCAGCCCAGGCCGGTGGTGACCACCTGCCGCTCCCGCCAGGCGATCACCTCCGGCGTACCCGGGCCGGCCAGCAGATCGTTCGGCAGGAAACCGACCGTCCCCGGATGCGGCTCCGTCAACCGCAGCAGCAGCAGACCCTCCATCGGTACGGCGATCACCAGGAAGTCCGTCGACAGCTTCCCGACCCGCCACTCCCGCTCCGCCGCCAGCAGGTCGTACGCCGGATACTCCGGATGGACGCCCAACAGTGGACGCCCCGGAAACAGGGTGAACGGCGCACCCGGCACCCACTGCGGCTCCATCGGCTGCACCCCGTTCGTCTCGGCCAGCCAGTCCCGGTAGTCGCCCGTCAACTCGCGGCCCAACGCCTGCTCCAACGCCTGCAACCGCGCCTCGTCCAGCTGGCCGAACGGCTGCAGCTGCGCCGGCCGCCAACCGGTCACCGCCGTCGACTCGTCCACCACCGGCGGCGCCTCACCCGGCGCCAACCGCCGCACCGTCACCCGCCACCGGCCAGCATTCTCGAAATGCGCCCCAGCGAAGTACCAGTAATCGGCACCGATCGGGAAGGTCTCGCCCAGCCGCAGCAGATGCGTCGTCGAATCGGCAGACCCGGGGTAGGCCACCACCACCTGTGCGGTCACCGGTCGACGCGGGTTCGCCCCACCCGCACCGAGGCTGAACGTACCCATGTTCACCTGTGTGTTGTTCCGGATCACCAGCACATCGGGGTGCGACGGCACCATCCTGTCCCTTTCCGTCGAGAGTTCAGCCACCGAGCATCTCATGCAGCGTCGGCTCGTCCGGCAACTCGAAGCCCCACTCGCTGCGCGCCACCTGCTCAGCCTCCGCCCGGCTCACCGGCAGGCGTTCGGCACCGGCTGCCAGCGGTGCCACCGCACCGGCACCGGGCGTCGCCCGGTCAGCGCTCCACCCTGTCGACCGCTGCTGCCCGTCCGGTCCCACCTCGACGGCCACCAACTGGACCAGCTCACCGACCGGGCCCCGGTCCACGTAGTAGACGAAGTACGCGCCGCCCCGGTCGACCACCGTACGGCCCGGCCCCGCAGCGGTCAGCGCGGTGGAAGCCACACCTGCCGACCCACCGACCCGGGCCTGCGCCATCGACTCACCGGGTCTGCTCACCTGCTCCGCGACGGGCGGCACCGGCGGGGGCGGCGGCACGACCGGAGCGCGATCCAGGTGGGCGTAGTCCCTGCTCATCAGGTCGAGGAACGCCCGCACCGGGATCGGCTGCGGATGGCCGTGGTTCCACGGGTTGCGCAACCAGACGTGCCCACCCTGTGCCGCCACCACCTCGTACGCGTGTCCGGCATACAGCCCGTACGGCGGTGTCCCGTTCGGCAGATGCAGGTAGCGGTCCGGCGGCCTGGTGCTGGCGATCACCGGATTCCCCTGGGCCAGCAGCCGGGCCAACGTCGCCTCGGCGGCAGGCTCGCTGCCCGGTGCGATGGGGAACCGCCCGGTGCGGGCCGGCTCGCCGGTGAGCTGGGTCAGCAGCTCCGCCCACAGGTCCGGGGTGCTGCCGGGGTTCATCCGGGCGTAGCCCAGCGGTGCCGCCCGATGCGGGTCGGTCCGACCCTGCCAACCCTGCCACTGCTGTTGCCAGTGGACCTGCCGGGACTCGGTCCAGGTCCGGTCGACCGCCGCGAGCGCCTTCTCCAGGATGCTCGCCCACGCCGCCCCCACCTGCGACTGGTCAGCGTAGGCGGCCTGACCCGGCATGATGGCGTGCACCGGAACGTCCGGGGTCACAGTGAGCCGCAACCGTCGCCCGGTCGGAGCGGTCCGGTCACCGGGGAGGCTGCTCTCGTGCAGCAGGACGTCGACGGTGCCGTCCGGATTCGGGTGGAACAGGTGCCCGATCGTCTGCGGGCTGTGCCCGGCGACCGCACCGATCGACGCCAACATGCCGCAGTCGCCGAGCGCTCCCTGCGCGACGTGCTCCCGCCGGGGCGGCCCGTTCCACAGGGGTGCCGGTGCACCGGAGCGCGGATCCACCGGGCGGCCGTACTCCGGTGCCACCTCCCCGGGATCCGGCTCCGGCAGGGAGGGGTGGTCGGCGTACACGTGGATCTCGGTCGGACCGGCGGCGAGCGGTGCCGCTTCGGGAGCAGATCCAGCCGACGCTGGCGCGACCGGCGCGCTCGGCGCCAGGTTGAGGATCGACCGGGTCAGCGCATCCGAGACCAGCACCATCGTGCGGTTCTGCCCCAGGTAGTGGAACCGGTGGCTGCCGAGCAGCCGGACGACCTCCGGGTTCTGCCCGTACGTCGCGGTGATCGTCGCGTACGCCCGACGGGTGTCCTCGGCCAGCAGCGCCCGCCGGCCGGCGTCCGTCGCCAGGTCAAACCCAGGATGTACGCCGCCCACGTCGACCTGCGGCGCGTTCGCCAACACGTACGGGCTGACGTCGACCCGGCCGGTCAGGTCGACGTACACCCCGTCGCGGGCGATCCGCGCGGCCAGCGCCGGATCGACGGCCCGCAGCTGGGCGATCTGATCCGGGCGCAACCCGATCACCTGGCCGGCGGAGGCCGGCAACGTCGGCAGGCTCTGCTGGCCGTGCTCGGCGTCGACGGCGAGCCGGTGCAGCTGCTCGGTGAGCTGCGGCGCGAACGGCACGTACCCGTTGTGGACCAGCCGGGCCCGGTAGTCGCGCTGCTGGGCACGTTGCGGCTCTGTCAACGTCGCCGGGTCCGCGCCGAGCACCGCCAGTACGGTCTCCGGGGCGAGCGCCGGCGAGGTGAGCCGCAGCAGCAGGTTCGCCAGGTCCGGCGGCAACTGCGCCCACCGCGCGTACGCCTGCGGGGTGCCGCCGGTCAGGCCGAGCTGGTCGACGAGTACGCCGATCTCGGCGCGCAGCGTCAGCCGGGTCGGCGGGTCGGCGGCGGTGTAGTGGGCCGCCAGCTCCCGGATCCGGGTCAGCCGCGCATCGGCTGGTCCACCGTCGCGACTCGCGGCCAGATCTGGTGCCCGCTGATCCGGCCCTGCCGCCTCGCCGCCGCGTACTGCTTCATGACCACCGGTATCGGCAGGCTGCCGTGCACCGTCACCGTCCCCGACTGGTCGATGATGTAGCAGCCCATCCCGACGTGCGCCCCCGTCGCCCGCTGTTCGGTCGACGGTGTCTCCTTCGCCAGCCAGCCGAACTCGAACGGATGCAGTTCGATCGGATTCGCCGTCCCGACCAGCCGTTCGATCAGTTGCTGCGCGTCGTCCTCCGTCATCGCCCGGCACCTCCCCTGGGGGTACTGTCATCGACCATAGAGTGTGCGTCATCTCGACGTACTCCGTCGGCGGCTCGGTCCACACCGTCCCCTGCTGTGGATCCCACCAGACGGGCCCATCGGCATCCGCCGGGTGAACCACCACGAATGCATGCGCGTCGTGCACGACGACGTTTCCATCTTCGTCGACGGCCGGTTGTCCGGTCAGTCGGTCCAGCTTGAGCCATTCCGCTACCACCAGGGCTGCTGACCCCGGCCCACCAGTTGCCAGCTGGTCCTGCAGTTCTCCGTACTGTCGGCTGATCCTCTCGGCCCGTTCACGGGGTGTACCAGGCATGTCGGCTGGCTGGGGTGCCCACTGACCGCCCAGCCAGGCTTCTGCCCGTTCGATGCCAGCTGCCTCCCCACTCGCCCAGTCTGTTCGACCGTCAGGAAGCGGGTCCGGCCAGCGCGGCAGAGCTACCTGTGGCTGGCCGTAGAAGCTGGCCAGCGCGGCCAGTGATGCGTCCAGGCAGTTGTTTCCCCTACCTGGCTGCGACGGCCCGCCGTCATTGATCAACCCCCCGTACGGATGGACCGCCGGATCCGAGCCGACCTGGTAGCCGTCAGGCGCAGTGAGGCTGTGCTCCAGATCTGATTGGTAGCGAGGGTCTTCCAGCGGAGAGAGTCCCTGCGGACCAATCAGCCGAGTGTCCGGTAGCGGCAGTAACGCCGGTGGCGTCGATACGCTGCGGTCATGTCCGACGCCAGCGACGCCCGGCCCGCCGTCAGCGACGCCCTGTACGCCGTCATCCTCGCCAACCCCGACGACATGGACCTGCGGCTGCGCTACGCCGACGCCATCGAACCCACCGACCCCGACCACGCCGAGCTCATCCGACTGCAGATCGAACCGGCGAACGCTCCTAGGCTGATCCGGCTGGAACGCCGGGTCGGTCCGCGCATCGCCGCCCCGATCGCCGATCTTGTCACCGCCTGGCGAGTAAGATTCGGCTTCGTCGACTCGGTGACGATGACCGCCAACGCCTTCCTCGATCATGGCGATCGCGTCTGGAGCCAGACTCCCGTACGCCATCTGGTCCTGACTGACGTCGCCGGCCACCTCCCGGCGATCGTGGCCTCGGGGCTGCTTGACCGTCTCGTCGGATTGGATCTCGGGCACAACCCGATAGGCGACGACGGGCTGTCCATACTGATCGGTGCCGCTGCCCTGCCCCGGCTGCGGTGGCTCGGGCTGGCGGGATGCGGCATCGGCCCGGTCGGTGCCGAACGGCTCGCCGCCACCAAAGCTCTGCCGAACCTGCGCTATGTCGACTTCCGCGACAACCTGGTCACGGTCAGCGCCTTCCCCGTCGGCGAAGACATCGATGGATCTCCTGTCCACGTCGAGCTGCCCGAGTTCGGTAGAAGTCTCGTCGAACGTTTCGGGCCGCTGCCCTGGCTGAGTCTCGACTGGGGGAAGCATTGGCTGGGCGTCGGCTACGACGAGGTGTGACGCGGCGCGGTTAGCCTCGGCGATCCGTTGGGCATGGAATCGGATACTTGGCAGAATCCCTGCAGAATCGGCCGGCAGCGAGGTCGCCTGCCTGCTCAACGCGAGTTTGACGTCGTCCGCTCCGGTTACTACCCGTTGTAGAGCGCTGCGGCTGACACTCGCCGCACCCAGGACCCTTAGTCTGCCGGAGCTGTCCTGAAGGCCGACGATGTCGTATGGAACGTCCGGTACGGCTTGAGGTCCGGTGAGCCCTTCCAACTCCACCAGGGCGACAAGACTGCCGACCCCGCCCGGGTATTCGGGGGCCTGGCCGATGGAGAGGACCACCCGGTCGTACTCCTGGCGGGTGCCATCGGTGAACTCGACCAGGAACGTACCGTCCACAGTGTGCCGGGCGGAGACGATCTCGCGCAGCGACCGGCTGATCCGGCTGTCCGTGGCGGCCACGTCGTACGCGCCGACCTCGGGCAACGTGTTGCGGCGGTTGTAGCCGCCGGAGAAGCTGCGCTGAAACCGCAGCTCGGCGTCCCGGGCCGGATCACCGGTGCGATCGGCCGGCGGCAGCCCGACCGCGCGGGCCGACCAGTCGATGGTGGCCGCCGGTGACGCGGCAGCCTGCTCGATGTCCCAGGCCCCGGAGGCACCCGCGCCGAACACCAGCACCCGGTCACCCGGCTGGTACGCGTCGGCGAGGTTCTGCCCGCCGAAGTCGACCCGGGGACGCGCTGGCCGAGGGTCGGTGAACCGGCCATCGGCGTCGAAGCCGAGCCGCTGCGCGGCACCGGCCGGCAGCGCCGCCGGGTGGACCGGGGAGCCGTCCGGCGCGTACACCTGGCCGGTCCCGGCGTCGACCGCGTACCCGCTGTCCGGATCGACCAGCAGCGGATCGGTGAGCCGGCCGGCGGTGTCAGCCAGCAACGGCGGACCGGCCGAGGCGTTGGCAATGCCGCTGTCGGTGCCGCCGAGCACCGTACGGACCGGGGCCGGCAGCGTCGCCGGGTCGACGGGCACGCCGGTCGGGTCCCGGAACACCGGCACCGGACCGGAGAGGTCGACCTGGTAGCCGGTCGCCGGGTCGACGTACCGGCCGGTGGTCGACGCCGGCGCGGCCGGCACCCGCGCCGGGCCCGGACCGGCGGCGATGTCCACGGTGGCGGCGTAGAAACCGCGCTCGCCGATCGTCACCCGGTAGTTCGCGCCATCCGGCCAACCGGCCGCAGCGTCGGCGCTGGTCGGGCGGGGGGTGATCGCGGTCGCGGTGCCCTGGTAGCTGGGCATCCCGGTGTACGCGCGGGCCGCGCCGACCGCCGCCGCGAAGTCACTGGAGCGGGCGAACTGGGTGCCTTCGTCGGCGAAGTCCGCCGGCTGGAACGGCAGGCCGGGGATCTCCAACTCGGTGGGGACCTGCCCCATCAGCAGCTGCTGCCGGTCCGCCCACGGGTCGTGGCCCTGCGACACCGCCAGCACCGGCGGCAGGCCGTCCCCGGTGTCCGGCGGCGCGTCGAGGGTGGCGAAGTCGGCCGTGGCCGCCCAGCCGCCGCCGATGACCAGCCGGTCGAAGACGTGCCGCGGGTCGGCGTCGAGCGCGGCGTCGACCCGGTCGGTCAACGCCAGGTCCGCCCGGTCGCGGGCGGCGGTCGCCTGCGCGGCCCACTGGCGGGCCGCCGCCCGTACGTCGGCCTGCACGACCCGGATCTCGTCGGCCAGACCGGGTCGGTCGCGGGCGACCGTGAGCAGCCCGGCGAGGTCCGCGAAGGCCGGCCCCAACTGGGTACGGACGGCAGCGAACCGGGCGTCCGTGGCGGCCAACCCGACCACCGGTACGTTCGGCACCAGGCTGTGCACCCGGTGCCCCGGGTACGGTTCCAGCAGCCCGCTGCTGATCAGCAGGCCGACCGCTTCGGCATGCAACTGGGCGACCTGGGCCGGGTCGGCGTGCCGGCCGGTGCCGGCCTGCGCCAACTGGTCGGCGACGGTACGCAGCTCCGCCAGCCGCCCCATGTCCCGCGCGGTCAGGTGCCGCTGCCCGTCACCTTCGGGCCGGGACCCTTCGGCGAGCGCCGTCGTCGCATCGGTACGCAGCCCGTCGGCCCGATCCTGGGCGATAGCGTCCACTTCGGCCAGTGCGGCGGCGACCGCCCGCCGGACATGATCGGTGGAGGCCCGGTCGGACACCCGTACGGTCGCCCCGGCGGCGTGCGTCGCGATGGTGGCGACGGGTGCCACCGTCGTGTCGGGCGGCAGGGAGGTCACGGTGAGGGTGACGGTCACCGGCCCGGCCGAGGTGTCGAGGGTGACGGTGCCGGCAACCGGGTCGGCGACCGCTCCGGCGGGCAGCAGCCCGGTGTCGAGCGCGTCGCGTACCGCCGCGGTGACCGCGACCGGGTCGGCGTCGTGCAGCGCGCCCCCGAAGGTCGTCCCGGCGGCCGCGCTGACCAGACCGTCCGGCGCGGAGCTGAGCCGGCCGTCCGGCGCGGCGGTTGGCTCTGCTACTCCGGCGCGACCGTCAGCGGCTAGCTCTGCTGCTCCGGCGCGACCGTCAGCGGCCACACCTGGCGGCCGGTCGTCCGGCCCGCCCGGCGGGCCGCCGCGTACTCCTGCATGATGATCGACGGCGGCATGCTCCGATGGGCCGTCACCGTCCCGTCGTGGTCGATCACCCAGTTCCCCTGGCCCAGCCCCATCCCCTGGGTGCGTTCCGTCTCCGACAGGATCTCCCGCGCCACCCAGCCGAACTCGAACTCGTGCAGCGCCATCCGGTTCGGCGTCCCGACCAGCCGCTGGATCAGCTCCTGCGCGTCGTCCCGAGTCACTTCCGGTCCCTCCCCGTGCCGTCGGCGCGTCCATCGACCACAACGTGTGCGTCGCCGCCAGATACTCGGCGGGCGGCTGCGTCGCGGTTCCGCCGTACTGCGGATCCCACCACACCGGCCCGTCGGCCCCGTACGGGTAGACGATCAGGAACGCGTGCGAGCCCGCCGCCTGCACGTTCCCGTCGGCGTCCAGGTGCAGCCGGCCGGTGTCCTGATCGAAACTCAGCCAGTCGGCGACGACCAGGGCGGCGCTACCCGGCCCCGCCGCCGCCACCCGCTCCTGCAACTGCGCGTACTGCCGGGCAACCACCACCGCCCGCTTCTGCGGCACACCCGGCATGTCCGCCGGCGGCGCCACCCACTCCCCACCCAACCACTGCTCGGCCCGGGTGATCCCGTCGGCCTCACCGGTGACCCGGTCGATCGTCCCGTCGCCCGCCCGGTCCGGCCAGCGCGGCAGCGACACCATCGGCCGACCAAGAAACGTCGACAACCCCGCCAACGAACAATCCATACAGTTGTTGCCCCGACCCGACCGCCCCGGACCACCATCGTTCACCAACCCACCGAACGGATGCGACGACGGATCCGCACCCACCACGAACCCACCACCCGACCACAACACCGCCTCAAGATCAGCCTGAAATCCCACATCCTCCAGGGGCGCCAGATTCAACGGGCCCACCGGACGCGGACCCGACAACGGTCCGGAACCGGCGAGTCCGTCAGCTGCTCCGGAGGCCTGGCCAGCTCCGTCGGCTAGTCCGGCGAGTCCGTCTCCGGCCACACCTGCCGACCCGAGATCCGCCCCTGCCGACGCTCCGCCGCGTACCGGCTGATCGTCACCGGTACGGGCAGACTCCCGTGCACCGTCACCGTCCCGTCCCGGTCGATGATGTAGCTCCCCAGGCCGATCCGCATCCCCGTGCCGCGTTCCTGCGGACTCAGGATCTCCTGCGCCAGCCAGCCGAACTCGAACTCGTGCAGCGCCATCCGGTTCGGCGTCCCGACCAGCCGTTGGATCAGCTCCTGCGCTTCGTCCCGAGTCACTGTTGGTCCCTCCACCTGCAGCCGGCGCGTCCATCGACCACAACGTGTGAGTGGCGGCGACGACATGCGCCGGCGGCACCGTCCACGTCTGGCCGTCCTGCGGATCCCACCACACCGGGCGATCGGCCCCGTGCGGGTAGACGATCAGGAACGCGTGCGAGCCGTCGGCCAGGGCGTTGCCGTCGGCGTCGACCTGCACCTGCCCCGTACGCTCGTCCACACTGAGCCAGTCGGCGACGACCAGGGCGGCGCTACCCGGCCCCGCCGCCGCCACCCGCTCCTGCAACTGCGCGTACTGCCGGGCAACCGCCACCGCCCGCTTCTGCGGCACACCCGGCATGTCCGCCGGCGGCGCCACCCACTCCCCACCCAACCACTCCTCGGCGCGGTCGACACCGGACGCCTCGCCGGTCTGCCGGTCGACGGTGCCGTCCGGCAGGACGTCGGGCCAGCGCGGCAGCGACACCATCGGCCGACCAAGAAACGTCGACAACCCCGCCAACGAACAATCCATACAATTGTTGCCCCGACCCGACCGCCCCGGACCACCATCGTTCACCAACCCACCGAACGGATGCGACGACGGATCCGCACCCACCACGAACCCACCACCCGACCACAACACCGCCTCAAGATCAGCCTGAAAACCCACATCCTCCAACGGCGCCAAATTCAACGGACCCACCGGACGGGAGCCGGCCAGCGGCGCATCGCCGCCCTTCAGCGGTACGGTCCGGTCGCCTACTCCGTCGGCGGGCCCGTCTCCGGCCACACCTGTCGGCCCGAGATCCGCCCCTGTCGACGCTCCGCCACGTACTCCTCGACCACCACCGTCGCCGGCAGGCTCGGCTGGGCCGTCACCACGCCCGTCAGGTCCACGATGAAGCTCCCCTGACCGATGTGCATCCCGGCCTGCCGTTCCTGGGTCGACAACTCCTCCCGGACCAGCCAGCCGAACTCGAACGGATACATCTCGATCGGGTTCCTGCTGCCCAGCAGTCTGCTGGCCAGCGCCTTGGCCTCGTCCTCGGTCATCGACTGCCCCTCCCTGCTCCGGCAACGTCGACGATTGGCCTGTGGCGTCCGCCGACGCGAGGCTCGTCGACCCCTCATCGCGGCTCTCACCGAACACCGGCCGGGTGCCGGTCAGGTCGAGCTGGCCTCCTGGCAGATCCGGGTCAACTCCGCCTCGCTCGGCAACGGCACCGTCGTGAAGTAATGCGTCACCGACTCCGCCGTCGCCCGATCGGTCCTGTGGAACGTGTGACGCTCCTGATTCGCGTACAGGACCGACACGGCCAAGTCCGTCCCGTACCCCCACAGGTTCTCCCGGTAGTCCCAGACCACCGCCTGAGGCGGACCCGGACGATCGGCGAGGGCTATCACGTTCACCGGGATGTCCGTCGGATTGATCGGCCGATACAACAGGTAGTACTGGAAATTCATGACGTCCATCAGGCACCGCCGTTGGATCGAGAACGAAGCCAGGCAGATCTGCCTGGTCAAGGCCACGAGCAGCAAGGATATCCTCAAGAGTTGCCCCCTTGCCCACCAGCCAGTTGGCGTACTCCTGACGAACCACACTGTTCGGCGGCAAGTCGGAATCCAGCGATGAAAGCCAGGCTGAGATCCCGTTGAATCTTGCTTCACCAAACCGCTCGGTCAGTCGACGCGACTGGTCCGGCAAATTCTCAGACAAGCCACTATCTTTGTTCACCGCCAGGATATCAAGAAAGGCGTTAACCCTATCCGCACCGGGGGCAGATACATCTCGCACTAGCTCATATGCGGCGTGAGTTCGTTTTCCGACATCCCAACTCACACCTGTCGGAAATTGCAGCTCATACTTCCGCCCAACCGAAGAGATGAGAGTGACATTCAAGCCGTAGAAGCGATTTCCCGATCGCCAGAACGACTTTCCGGAAACGACGCGATGACCAAGCCTCTCCAAGCCCAGCAAAACACCCTCTACCGCGCCTGCATACAAATCACCTTCAGGACTACGCACCGAGAATCGAACTACATCGCTCATCTCAACGAGAGCTGTCGGTAAATCGATTCCAGCAGCTTTCTCGAAATCAACGAGGAATTTGCGCGCCAAGGAGCTCGGCGCTTTGACCCTATGTTCTACACCCAAGAGTGCCAGCGAGGAGATCCCCTCGAGGCCGGACCTGTCGTTGATCTCGGTGATCAGCACCTCGATGTCGTCAGAAATAGCCGCAGCATCTGCGTGCGCCACTCGTACAGCGTCTAGGATGAGTTCCTTCTCGTCGGGCGAAAGCCGGCCCCAGAAGGCCGCATCACGGTCCAGCGATGCAGGCCGTTCCGCGCTTAGGTCTCGCCCGTCTCCCGGCAGATCCGGGTCAACTCCGCCTCGCTCGGCAACGGGACCGCCGTGAAGTGGCGCGTCACCGACTCCGCCGTCACCCGATCGGTCCGGTGGAACGTGTGACGCTCCTGATTCGCGTACAGGATCGCCACTGCGACGTCCGGGCGGGAGCTCCATCGGTCTGCCCGACGGTCCCAGATCACCGCCTGAGTCGGACCGGGGCAGTTCGCCAGTGCTATGACGTTCACCGGGATGTCCGTCGGATCGATCTGCCGGGACAGCACGTAGTAGTGAAACTCCATCAGTGGCAGCCTCCCCGCCGTCGTCCCGACCCGAGGTCAGGTCCGGCTGGCCTCCTCGCAGATCCGGGTCAACTCCGGCTCGCTCGGCAACGGGACCGTCGTGAAGTGCTGCGTCGCCGACTCCGCCGTCGACCGGTCCACTGCCCGTACGCTGTGGCGCTCCGGGTCGGCGTACAGGATCGACGCCGCCACGTCCGGTCGGAAGCCCCACCTCGACGTCGGACGGTCCCAGATCACCGCCTGGGTCGGCCCGGTGCCGGCCGCCACCGCTATCACGTTGACCGGCGGCTGGGTCTGGTCGTCCGTCCGATACAGCAGGTGGTAGCGGAAGGTCAGGGTCGGCATCGGTGCTTCCTATCGCGTCAGGATCGAAACCGGGCAGGTCGGACGGGTCCAATCCTCGCGCAGCCAACTCCTGCCGGAAGCTGCGACTCGGGTCGGCGGCCAGCCAGTCGGCGTAGTCCTGCCGCAGGCCGGCCTGGTCCTGTTTGCCGATCCACTTGGCGAAGCTGGTGTCCTTCGGTGGGCCGTACCGCTCGGCCAGCACCGGCATGCCACCGGGCATCCGGTCGGCGATGTCGTGCGCCTTGTTGACCGCGAGGATGTCGAGGAGAGCGTGCATCCGGTCGGCCGGGGTCGCCGCCGGGTCGCGCATCACCTCGTACGGGGCGTGCGTCTGTTTGCCGATCGCCCAGCTCGTGGCGGTCGGGAACTGCACCTCGTACGTGCGGCCGGTCGGCGAGACGAGGGTGCAGTTCAGCCCGAAGAACCGGTTCCCGGGGTGCCAGAAGCTCTTGACGTCGGTCACCTGGTGGCCGCTCGCGGTCAGCGCGTCGAGCACTCCCGCGACCGCCGGCCCGTACGCGTCGGTCTCCGGTGCCCGTACGGAGAACCGCACCACGTCGTTGACCTCGGCCAGCGCCTCCGGGAGGGTGTAGCCCTTCGGCTCGAAGTCGGTGCTGAACTTGCGGGCCAGCGACTCGGCGCCCTTCACCCGGTACTCGCTGCCCAGCGGGGTGAGCGCGTCGGTGCCGGCCAGGCCGAGGTCGGCGTTGAGCCGGTCGCCGATGGTCTGCAGCTCGGCCAGGATCGCGTCGGCGTCGACCTGGGCGGCGGCCAGTTCACCACGCAGGGTGTCCCGGTCAGGCTCGGTCAACGCATCCAGGTACGCAGAGTCGCTGACCGTCCCGGTCGTCGACGCGTTCGTTGACGCGTTCGTGCTGGTCTGCGGGCCGTCGGCGGGCACCGGGTTGCCGTCGGCGTCGAGGGTGATCGACCAGACCCCGTCGACCTCGCTGCCGTAGATCGGTGCGGTGTCGGAGACGGTCCGGCTCTGGGCGTCGATCCAGATGATCTGCCCGTCGTGGTTGACGGCGTTCCAGGTGTGCGCGCCGCCGCCGGCCGCCGCGGTCCAGCTGGTGATGATCAGGGCGGCGGAGCCGGGGCCGGCGCGGCGCAGCTGGTCGGCGACCGCTTCCAACCCGGCCGGCCCGCGCCCGGCCGGTGCGAAGGGCGCACCCAGCCACTGTTCCTGCCGCCGGGTGCTGTCCGGCTCGGCGGTCACCGACGCGCCGGTGGCGGCCGCGACCTGCGGGTCGCCGAACCAGGTGGCGAGGACGGATAGTCCGACGTCGGCGCAGTTCGTGCTGCGGCCGGGGTTGGCCGGGCCGCCGTCGTTGACCAGCTCCGGCCAGCGGCCGTCGCGCGGGTCGGGGTGCCGGGCCGGTCGGCCGTCCGACCCGACCGGTACGGAGTCGGCCAACGCCTGCTGGTCGGCGGGGTCCGGCGGCACCAGCGGAAGCCCGTCGCCGGTCGGTCTGGTCTGCGGCAGCGTCCGCCCGTCACCCAACGCGCCGGAGTCGGGCGGTACGGCCGGGCCGGGCAGCCGTTCGGTGTCGACCACCGGGGTGATCCCGAGGTCGTCGAGGAGCGGCCCGCACGACCGGCACGGTGGTCGGTAGTCGCCGCGTTCGTACACCACGTCGATGTCCTGGGCGCGGCGGAACTGGTGGGTGACGATCCGCGCCCCGGCGAGCTCCGATCGGGCGTACGTGTCGAAGTCGCCGGGTCGGCCGGCGTCGTTCCACTGCTGTTCCAGCTGGTACACCACGTCGGAGACCAGGGCTACCTCGGCGCATTTGCCGTGCCCGCTGCCGGGCCGGCCGACCTGCCGGGCGGCCTGGTCGAGCGCGGTCTGGACCAGTCGGTGCGGGGTCGGTTCGGTGGCCGGGTCGGTGCTCTGGTCGGCGGTCATGCTGGTGTGGGTGGTGAGCTGCCCGTTGCGGGTCATCAGTGCCCCGACCACGCCCGGCCGTTTGGCCATCGAGATCTGCTCGCCGGGGGTGACCTGCTGCTGCCGTCGGGTCACCGCGTCCTGGAGGGCGTCGACCAGCGCCCGGGATGCCTCGATGAGTGCCTGGTCGGCGTCCGCGCTGGTCGGGTCGCCGTCGAACTGGACCGGCGCCAGCTGCCAACTGTGCGTACCGCTGCCGGTGGGGCCGGTCGACCGTTGCAGCGTCTGCGGGTCGACTGCCGGTCCGGGGGTGGGCCCGCCGGGCGTCGGCTGCGTCGTCCGGTCCGGGCCGCTGGCGGTTGCGGCCGGCGGCGGTACGGGTGCCGGCGGGCCGATCGGCGGCAGTACGGGCGGCGTCTGGCTGACCGGGGTGGCCCCGGTCGGCGCAGTGCTCACGGCCGGTGCCGGTGCGGTGGCCGGCGCGGCGACCGGCGGGCTGAAGGTGACCGAGCCGGCGGTGGGCCCGGTAGCCGGCACCGGTGGCCGGGCCGGTGTCGACGCGTTCGCACCGGTCGACGCGTTCGCACCGGCAGACGTCGTTGGACTGGTCGACGTGGACTGGCCGGCGGACGTGGCAGGGCCGGCAGACGCGGTCGGGTTCGCCGACGTGGTCGGGCTGGTCGTCGAGGTACCCGGGGTGGTGGCGGCGGTCGGTGCGGCGGTGGACGATGCTGGGGTGGCGGCCGCTGGGGTGGCGGCGGCTGGGGTCGACGCCGCCGGGGTGGCGCTGGTGGACGGCGTACCCGCTGCAGGCGTACCACCGCTCGATGCCGCCACCCCTGGCGCGGACGCCGGGGACGCCCCTGGCGCGGACGCCGCCCCCGGGGTGACCAGGGCAGCCGCAGACCCGGACACCCCTGCCCCGACCTCGGCCGGCTGCGCTGGTCCGGCGGTGACCGTCGGGGCTTGGGTGTCGGGCCGACCGGGCTGCTCGACCTCGGTGGCGGCCAGGTTCGAGGCAACGACGTCCGGGGTGGTCACGTCCACGGTCATGGGTGCCAACGAGATGGAGCCGGCACCGGTCTCCGGCGCAGTCGCCGGTGGCACGATGTCCGATGGATCGGCACTCGGGGGCGCGGCACTCGTTGACGCGGGCGGGCCGGCACCATCGGTGGCACCGACACCCGCCGTGCTGCCGGTTCCACCACCCGTGCTGCCCGCGCTGCCGGCGCCACCCGCGCCACCGGTGCCAGCACTGCCGTCCACTGTGCTGCTGCTGCCGAGCGTACCCAGGTCGATCCCGCCGGCGCCGACGGTCGTCAGCGGCATCCCGGTGGCCAGGTCGATGGCGCCGGTGGGTGGCGCGACACCACCCAACCGGTTGGCGAAACCGGCGGCGGCGGCACCGGCCGACGACGCCGCCATGGTGGCACCGCCCCGGCCGGCACCGCTGGTGAAGCCGCCGAGCACGCCCTGCCAGCCAGGGCTGGTCCACTGCTGGTTGACGGCCAGGTTCGCGGCGACGCTGGCCGCCGGTGAGACGACCGCGTTCTGCAGGCCGGCGGCGACCGAACGGCCACCCCAGCGGAGGGTGCCGGCGCTCCACCGGGCGGCCCGGGAGGTGCCGAAGTCCAGCGCCGGTGGCCGGAACGACACCGGTACGCGCGGGGCGATGGTGTTGCGCAGCAGCCGGTTGCCGCCGAAGCCGAGCGCCCCGCCGAAGGCTCCGCCGACGGCGGCGGTCAGCGTCCGGTTGCCTTCCCACTCGCGGCGGTTGCCCCGGGCCATCTGGTACGCCTGGGCACCGACGTCGATGATCAGTTCCTCGCCGATCTCCTCGGCGAGTTCGATGCCCAGTTGGGTGCCGAGCCGGCGGGCGCCGATCCGGCTCACCCCGGTGGCAGCCAGCCGTGCCGAACCCTGCAACGCGGCCCGCATCCCCGCCTGGGTCAGCATCTGCCGGCCCAGCTGGGCGAGCAGCCGCCGGAAGGCGACGGTGACGGCCTGCCGGCCGGCGGCGAGGATGCCGGGGATGGCACCGGCGGAGACCCCACCGAGCCAGGCCATCAGCAGCGCCACGAAGACCGCGATCACCGTGATGGCGACGGCGATCAGGATGGTCAGCTTGGCGTACTCGATCTCGTTGGCGGCGTTGTCGCAGCCGCTGGAGAAGGCGGCGGCAGCCTTCTGCAGCACCGGCAGCCCGGTGTTGGGTCCGACGCCGACCTGCTGCCAGAAGGTGGCGAACTCGGCGCCGGCGTCGCCGCCCCAGCCTTCGATGACCCGCAGCGCCGCCGGGTCGGCCTCGGCGAGGGCCTCGCCGATGGCCTCGGCGAGCTGCCGCCAGGCGTCGGCGAGCTCGCGCATCTCGACCTCGTCGCCGGTGGGCCAGGCCTCACCGGCGCTAACCCAGCAGATCGCGTCCCAGACCCAGGCGTACTCGCCGAGCCCCTCCCTCGGGTTCATGATCGACACGACGTGGGCCTTCCGACAGCTGCCGGGTCACTTGCCGCCG
Organism: Solwaraspora sp. WMMA2101; assembly: GCF_049179175.1. Taxonomy (NCBI): domain Bacteria; kingdom Bacillati; phylum Actinomycetota; class Actinomycetes; order Micromonosporales; family Micromonosporaceae; genus Solwaraspora; species Solwaraspora sp. WMMA2101. The sequence continues at coordinate 3,100,273 of NZ_JBMHMA010000006.1, forward strand.
AAGCTGGTGGACACCGCGTCGTCGTCGTCGACGGTGCCGTCGACGGAGGAGACGATCCGCACGCCGACGTCGTCGATCGCGGCGATCAGCTCGTCGCCGGCGTCGAGGGTGACCGCGGCCGGGGCCTCGTCGCCGCCGTCCAGGTAGTGCTCGTTGAAGGCCCGGCCGGCTTCGTCGTCACCCCAGGGCCGGGCGGCGTTTAGGCCACGGATGGTGGTGGTCAGCCGGGTCCACTCCCCGGAGAGCCGCTCGACGGCACCGCCGAGCACGGCCCCGGCCGGTCGCACCAGGTCCGGGTCGACGAAGGTCTGCTGTGGTTCGGTCACCTGCGGTCACCTCCGGGCAGGTCGGCGTCGAGCTGGCGGAAGATGCCGTCCAGGTCGGCGTCCATGTGCGCCTGGAACTGCGCGTCCGGCACGAGCGGCCGGCAGATTCGCTCCACCTCGGCCATCGCCTGGTCGGCGGCGGTCCGGATGGTGTCGGTGATGGTGGCGGCGAGCTGTGACGCGTTCGGCTGCCGGTAGATGCGCGGATCCAGCTCCACCTTGGTCACCTGGCCGCGCGGCCCGACGGTCACCGTGACGAGGCCGTCGTCAGAGGTCACCGTCGCCGACACGGCGCGCAACTGCTGCTGTACGTCGCCGACACCCGCGCGCATTCGGTCGAACTGCGCCATGAGCTCGTCCGCGCGGGCCCGCAGCCCCTGCAGGTCCATGGTGTCCTCCCCGTCGCCGCGTCACCGGGGCACGACCGTACCGGCCGGGCACGGCTTCGTCCTGACGATACTGAATGTGTGCCAGTCGCACGAGCCCGCTCGGCCCGGCCGGCTCGGTACGATGCCCGCACCCCACCGGCTCGTCAGGAGGTCGACGGATGCGCTCACCGGCGTCGCCCCGGGCCCGGTTGCGGACCACGTCCTGGGCCGGGCTGTTGGCTGCGGCCGTCACCGTGCTCGTCACGGCGGCCGCACCGGGGGCACCGGCCGCCGCCGCGCCCGGCAGCTGCCGTAACCCGGCGCAGCCCGGTCCGGTGATCCCGCAGCTGTCGTGGCATCAGCGGTGGCTGGCGCCGCAGCGGATCTGGCCGGTCACCGACGGGTCCGGCGTCCGGGTGGCGGTGATCGACTCCGGGGTGGACGACGACCATCCGCAGCTGGCCGGCCGGGTGGCCGACGGCACCGACCTGCTCGACGTCGAGGACAGCGGCACCGTCGACTGTGCCTCGCACGGCACCGCCGTGGCCAGCCTGATCGCGGCCACCCGCCGCGACGGGGTCGGCTTCCACGGGCTGGCACCCGGGGTGACGATCGTGCCGGTGCGGGTCACCGAGCGGGTACAGGCCGCCGAGGAGGGCCCTGGTTCGCCCGGTGCCCGGCTCGCCGAGGCGATCGACGTCGCGGTGGCGGCCGGCGCCGACGTGATCAACATGTCGTTGACGATGTACCGGGCCGACGAGGCGGTACGTGCGGCGGTGGAGCGGGCCCGCCGGGCCGACGTCGTCCTGGTCGCCGCCGCCGGCAACAACCATCAGCGCGGCGAGGTGCCCGATCCGACGCCGTACCCGGCGGGCTTCGACGGGGTGATCGGCGTCGGGGCGATCGACGAAACCGGCGTACGGCTGGCGGACTCGCAGGTCGGCGGGTACGTCGACCTGGTCGCACCGGGTGGGGCGGTCGTCGCGGCGAGCCGGGTCTCCGGGCACGAGGTGCTCAGCGGCACCAGCTACGCCACCCCGATGGTCAGCGCGGCGGCGGCGCTGCTGCGCGCCGCCGAGCCGCAGTTGTCGGCGGCGGAGGTGACCCGCCGGTTGCTCGCCACCGCCGACCCGGCGGCCGGCAGCCACGCCGACGGCTACGGCCACGGGGTGGTCAACCCGTACCGGGCGATCACCGAGCAGCTCAGCGCGGCCGAGCCGGTGGCCGTGCCGGCGTTGCCGGCGGTCACCGAGGATCCGGCGGCAGTGGCCCGCGCGCAGCGGTGGCGGTCACTGGGGCTGGTCGCGGTGACGGTGGCAGCCGCTGTGGCGATGATCGCGGCGGGGATCGTCGTGGCGGTCACCGCGCTGCCGTACGGGCGGCGTCGACGCTGGCGGCCGACCCGGTGGGCCGACGCACCGCCGGGCGGGGCACCCGCCACCAGCGGTGCCGGTGGCGCCGCCCGCGCAGGCGGGGATCCGGGCGCGGACCCGCAGGAGACGTTCTTCGTGGTGCCGGGCACCCGAATCCGGTGACCGGGGCCGGGCGCGCAAGGGGTCCGGCCCGGTCACCGTACGGGTCACTCGAACTTGGCGCGGTTGGCCGCCTCGCGGGCCTGCATCCGGACAGCCGCCTCACGCAACGCCTTCTCGATCCGGGTGAGCAGGTCGTTGAGGTCGGTCGCCGCCGACTCCCACTCGGTCTGCCGGGCCAGGTACGCGGTCTGCGCGGAGCCTTCCCAGGTGGCCACCAGCGGCTGAATGCCGGTCTTGAGCCCGTCGAGCTCGGCCATCATGTTCTTGGCCGCCGCGCCGCAGTTGTCGGCGGCACCGTTCAACGCGGCGAAGTCGTAGCGAATATCCATCTCGGTCCCCCCGGTCAGAGCTTCAGCGCGGCGGTGATCTGACCGGCGGAGGCGCCGGCCGAATCCATCTCGGACTTGATCTCTTCGTCGCTGACTTCGTAGTCCTTACCGGCCGAGCCGACGGCTTCTGCGATCGACCGCAACGCGACGTTCAGCCGCGCCATGTCCTGGTCGAACGACTCGCGCACCTGCTGGAACGAGCCGGCACCGATGCCCTTCCACTGGTCGTAGAGAGGCATGAGCTGATCCATCAGCCGATTCAGGTTCGAGGTCAGCCGGTCCGCGACGCCGTCGACGTCCTTCTCGGTCTGGACCATCAGACCGGTATTGGTGTTCATCCCGCCGCTCATGGTGGAGTTTCACCCCGTCCTCTGGTGCGATGCCCCGAATTCGAAGGGGCGGTGCCGCATGGTGCGCCGACGCACCATCTGTCAACGGAAACGGTAGTTGCTGATGTCCAGTGGCGCCAGACCGTTGCCGCCCGTCCGACACTCACCGTACCGGAATTGAAGATCCACTGTAGTGGCTCAGGCCGGCTGCTTCGCCGCGACCGGATCCAGGGTCGGCCCGGCCGGCAGCCGCACCACCAGGCTGGTCGGCAACCGCACCGGCGCCGCCTGCGGATAGCCGAGCATCGCGGCCACCGCCCGGTCCGCCAGCGGATACCGGATGCCGAGGTCGGTGACCAGGGTCAGCGTCCCGGCGGGGGCGTCCGGGCTGGGCAGCGCCTCCACCAGCGCACCGTGCCCCGGCGCGATCACCACCAGGTCGGCCAGCGGCACCCCGTCGGCGGTCCGCGACGGCGTGACCAGTGACTGCTCCACCGATTCGACCTGCGCGTCGAGCAGCACCTGCGGCTCGTGGCGGTCCGGGGCGTACCCGGCGCAGACACTCTGCTGGCCGTCGGTGAGCCGGACGATCTCCGGCCGACGTTCCGGCGCGGCGGCGGCGGTCTGCGCCGCACGCTCGGCCCGGGGCGCGGCGACCACGGCCGCCGCAGCGGCGGTACGCACCACCGGCTGCTCCCCGTCGTACGCCTCCCGGGTCGCGGGATCGGCCAGCAGCACCTCCGCCTGCAGTTCGGTCAACGGCAGCAGCCGCGCCCGTTCCGCCAGGTAGTACTGCCGGTCGCCGGCCTGGTTCTGCACCGCGTAGATCTCGCCGGTGACCGCGTCCGGCAGCGCCGTCGACGACTCCCCCCGGCCGGCCACCGCCCGGCTGCCGATCGGCTCCCCGGCCGGCAACGCGTTCAGCCACGCACCACCGACCAGCACGATCGGCTCGGACCGCAGGGTCAGCCCCTCCAGGACGATGTCCGGGTCGGCCAGCTCGTGCCGCTGGTCGCGCCAGATCAGGTGCAACCGGCCGCTGTCGGCGTCACGGACCAGCAGCGCCCCGGCACCGGCGGACCGGCCGCCGACCGGGGGCCGGCCGACCGTCAACACCGTCCGGGTCGTCGCCTCGCCGGCCTGGTCCCGCACCACCTGGGAACACAGCGTCCAGCCGCCGGTCAGCAGCCGGTCCGCCGCAGGCAGGGCGTCCGGGGCGTCCGGGATGCCGATCCGCGCCCCGCGCGGCGCCACGTCCAGCGAGTTGCGGGAGACCCGGGTCAGCGGCGCGAAGCGTTCCAACGCCAGCAGCGCCGACGTGTAGTTCACCACCGGGTGCAGGTGGCCGTCGCGGTAGAGGTACCGGGTGCCGGTCTCCTTCTCCTGGATCACCGCGTCGCCGTCCTGCCAGCCGGTCGCTCCACCGGGGACGACGAAGCCGAAGATGCCGACCGCGCCGAGGCAGAGCACGGCGACCATGATCCCACCCAGACCCGCCGCGCCGAGCCGGCCGAACGGTGCCGCGACCGGATCCGGATCCCGGGCGACCAGCGCGGACGTCATCCGCTGGACGAAGAACTGGTACGACTGGACCTGGTCGCGCCGCGACGGCATCCCTGGCCACCTCCCGACCGCCGGTGCCGCGTATCCCCACCACGCAGCGTGCTGCCTACCATAGGCTCCGGCTACCACGACGTACCCCGGGGTCCGACCCCCGGCGGCGAAGGGGCATCGATGATCGGACGCGACGAGGCGCTCGCGCTGGCCCGCGACTGGGCGACGACGCACGGCGCGGACCCGGCGGCCGAGATCGGCCTGTACGAGTTCGACCAGGGGTACGTGGCCTGGCTGGTCCCGACCGGGGACACCGGCAGCCACGACCGCGCCGAACCGGCGGGGCCACCCGCGCCGCCGGCGACCAGCGGGTCGGCGCGCATCGTCGTCGACCGGCAGTCCGGCGTGGTCAGCCAGTGGCCGCCGCTTCCGGTGGCGACCGTCGCCGCCCGGTACGCCGCCGAACGCTCCGCCGACCACCGGTTCCCGCCGGACGTGCACCACGTGCTGACCGCCGCCGGCTGGTTCGCCGGCCGTGACGTCACCGCGATGGTCGACCAGTGGGCGACCCGGTGGGCCGGTGAACTCGACGGCCTGGTGATGAGCCCGGCCGCGCGGGCCGCCCTGGTCGAGTTCGGCGGCCTGACGGTGCCGCAGTTCGGCAGCGACGGTACGGCCGACGCCGGCTTCCCGACGTTCCTGCACCCGGTGCGCAGCGGACTGGTCACCGAGGAGGCCCGGGTCTTCGTCGACGAGTACGACCACCCGGTGTTCCCGCTCGGCGGCAACTCCGACGGGCCGTCGGAGCTGGTCGTCGACGCCGCCGGCCGGGTGTTCCTGCTGCACTGGGCCGGCTACCAGTTCGTCGCCGGCAGCGTCGACACGGCGTTGACCCGGCTGATCCGGGGCGGGCCGTTTCCGCCGCTGCGGCCCGACCAGCTGTCGCCGCAGGACTGACGGTCAGCCGTCGGCCAGGGACGGCAGTGGCCGGTCAGCCGTCGGCCAGGGGACGGCGGTGGCCGGTCAGCCGTTGATCGCCCGCATGAAGCCGTAGAGGCCGAGCACGGCGCAGGCCACCGGCACCACCGCCAGCTGCAGCACCACGTCGAGCCCGTCACCGAGGCGGGCCAACCGGGGTGCCGGCGGCCGCCGGCTGTAGACCATCCCGGCCGCCACCACCAGGGCCACCACCAGCAGCACCGCCGGCAGCAGCGCGACCCGTACCCCGGTCGGCACGTCGGCCGCGCCGACCAGCACCAGCAGGGCGACGCCGGCCAGCCCGCCGACCAGCAGCGGCACCCGGTGCCGGACGGTCGGCACCAGCCGGGCCCGCAGCAGGAAACCCGCGGCCACCACCGCGACCAGCAGCAACGCGCCGACCGACGCCGCGTCGGTGAGCACCGCCAGGGCGGCGGTGGCGGTCGCCGCCGCACCGAACATCAACCCGGTCAGCACCTCGTCGGCGCGCGCCGTCGCCTGGTAGATCTGCGCCCGGTCCGGCTGCGGATCGTCGCGGACCAGGTCCTCCGGGGTACGCGGCAACGACGGCATCGGCAGCTTGCCGGCCCGTACCGAGATCAGCGGCATCGCCGGCAGCAGCAACGTGACCAGGCTGACCACGACGGCCGCGGCCTTCGGCGCGTCCAGCGGGCCGACCGCCAGGGCCGCGCCGAGCACCCCGCCGACGCCGGTGAACATGGCCGCGACGAACACCCGGCCGGCGTCGCCGACGGCGAGCATGCCGAGCAGGCCGGTCAACGCCAGCGCCGCCGCACCGGCCAGCACGTGCGGCGCCCCCAGCGCGGTGATCCGGGCACCGTCGGCCAACGCCACCGCGCCACCGAGGAACGCGTACGGCAGGGCCACCGCCGTCAGCACCGCGCCGGCCAGTGAATCGGCCATCGCCCGGGACAGCACCGTGCCGACGGCGACCAGGACGGCGGCCGTACCGAGCAGGGCCAGCCCGACGAGCAGCCCGACCTCGCCGGCGGTCACCACCGCGACCAGGGCCAGCAGCAGCAGTACGGCGGTGACCAGCAGCCCGGTCGCCCGGGTCGCGCCCGGGGTCCACGGCCGGCCCCGGCGGCGGGCACCGGCCGCGACCGCCTCCATCAGGTCGTCGTAGGCCAGCTCCGGCCAGTCGGTCCGGCGGGGCAGCAGGTGCAGGGTCTCGCCGTCGCGGACCTGCTGGGCGGCGAGGGTACGGGTCAGGTCGAGAGTGGAGCCGTCGGTACGGCGCAGCGCCCAGCCGCCGTCGGCCGTACCGTCGGAAGGGTCCTCTTCGGCGTGGCGCAGCACCGCCGGCAGCAGACCGACCAGCGGAAGGTGCTCGGGCAGGGCCAGATCGATCCGTCGGGTCGGTGCCACGACGGCGATCCGGGCGAGTCCGGTTCCGGCCTGGGTGACCACTGCTGACTCCTCGTCGATGCCGCGGGCTGTCCTGACTCGAGAAGGCTACCTACCATGTGCCGGTGCCATCGGTGCCGGTAGTGCGACGGCAGCCGGGTGTGACGACGACGGGGAGGGTCGATCCGTGGGTACGGTCGTGATTCGGCGTCCGACGCGCCAGCCGGAGCCGGAGTACCCGTCCGGGGAGGTGCTGCTCGACGCGCCACCGGAGCTGCCGGCCCCGACCGGCCGGTCCTGGGGGCAGCTGATGATGCTGCTGCCGATGCTGGCCGGCTCGGTGGCGATGGCCCTGATGTACGCCGGCCGGGGCGGTTCGACGCTGAGCTACGTCGCCGGTGGCCTGTTCGGACTCTCCGCGCTCGGCATGCTCGCCTCCCAACTGACCGGCCAGGCCGGCGGGCCGAGCAAACAGGAGATGGCGCAGCGCCGCCGCGAGTACATGGCGCACCTGTCGCGGCAACGCCGCCGGGTGCTGCGGACCGTCCGCCAGCAGCGGGAGGCCGCGTTCTACCGGCACCCCGACCCGCAGGCGCTGTGGTCGGTGCCGGTCGGCCCCCGGCTGTGGGAGCGCCGTCGTGGTGACGCCGACTTCGCCACCGTACGGGTGGGTCTGGGGCCGCAGGAGCTGGCGACGCCGCTGGTCCCGCCGCCGCCGACGGCGCTGGAGAAGCTGGAGCCGATGTGCGCGCTGGCGCTGCGCCGCTTCCTCACCACCTACGCCTCGGTGCCGGACCTGCCGGTCGACATGGCGTTGCGCGGCTTCGCCCGGGTGCACCTGCGCGGCGACGCCGACGCCGCCCGCAGCCTGGTACGGGCGGTGATCTGCCAGGCCGCCGCGTTCCACGCCCCGGACGACGTGCTGGTGGCGGTCTGCGCGGCACCGGCCCGGCGGGACCAGTGGGAGTGGACCAAGTGGCTGCCGCACGCGCTGCACCCGACCCGTACCGACGCGATGGGGGCGTTGCGGCTGGTGTCACCGACGGTGACCGGGCTGGAGGCGATGCTCGACGACGTGCTGGCCAACCGGCCCCGGTTCAACGTCTCCGGTGGCGGTACGGCCGCACCCGGCCCGCACCTGCTGGTCGTCATCGACGGCGGCGACCCGGCCGGGTCCGACCACCTGATGACCGAGGGCGGGGTCGAAGGGGTGACGATCCTCGACCTGTCCGAGCCGCCGCCGCGCGTACTGGACCGGGCGCGGCTGCTGCTGGAGCTGGCCGCCGACGGGGCGATGACCAGCGTGACCCTGGACGGGCGGGTCGCGATCGGCACCGCCGACAGCTGCGCCGTCGCCGAGGCCGAGGCGTTGGCGATGCAACTGGCGCCGCTGCGGCTGTCCGCCGCGTCCCGGGGCGAACAGCCGCTGCACCAGGAGCAGGACCTGGCCGACCTGCTCGACCTGGGAGACCCGTACGAGTTCGACGTGGACCGGGCCTGGACGCCCCGGCCCAACCGGGACCGGCTGCGGGTGCCGCTCGGGCTGACCCCCGACGGTACGCCGGTCGAGCTGGACCTGAAGGAGTCCGCGCAGGACGGGATGGGCCCGCACGGCCTGCTGATCGGCGCGACCGGTTCCGGCAAGTCGGAGCTGCTGCGGACGCTGGTGCTGGCCCTGGCCGCCACGCACTCGTCGGAGACGTTGAACTTCGTACTGATCGACTTCAAGGGTGGTGCGACGTTCACCCGGCTGGACAAACTGCCACACACCAGCGCGGTGATCACGAACCTCTCCGACGAGCTGCCGCTGGTCGACCGGATGACCGACGCCATCAACGGCGAACTGGTCCGCCGCCAGGAGCTGCTCCGCTCGGCCGGCAACTACGCCTCGCAGCGCGACTACGAGAAGGCGCGGGCGGCCGGCGCGCCACTGGACCCGATGCCGGCGCTGCTGATCATCTGTGACGAGTTCTCCGAGCTGCTGACCGCCAAACCCGACTTCATCGACATGTTCGTCCAGATCGGACGCGTCGGCCGGTCGTTGAGCGTGCACCTGCTGCTCGCCTCACAGCGGCTCGAGGAGGGCCGGCTACGCGGCCTGGACACCCACCTGTCGTACCGGATCGGCCTGCGGACCTTCTCCGCCATGGAGAGCCGGGTCGTCCTCGGCGCCACCGACGCCTACGAACTGCCCCGCTCCCCCGGCCACGGCTACCTGCGCTTCGGCACCGAACCGCTGGTCCGGTTCCGGGCCGCGTACGTCTCCGGCACGTACCGCAGCAAAACCGCCGAAGCGGTCGCCGCCGGCGACGGCGACGACCGCGTCCAGGAATACACCACCCAGTACGTCGCACCCCGGCTGCCCACCGCCGCCCGTACCCCCGAACCCGAACCGACCGACGCCACCGGCGAAAGCCTGCTCGACATCCTGGTCGGCCGGCTCGCCGGCCGGGGCAAACCGGCCCACCAGGTGTGGCTGCCGCCGCTCGGCGACCCGATGACCCTCGACCAGCTGCTCTCCCCGCTGGCCGCCGACCCGGAACGCGGCCTCACCGCCGCCAGCCCCGCCCTGCAGGGCGAACTACGGGCCGCCGTCGGCGTCATCGACAAACCGTTCGAACAGCGCCGCGACGTCCTCTGGCTGGAACTGGCCGGATCCGCCGGACACGCCGTCATCGTCGGCGGCCCACAGAGCGGCAAGAGCACCCTGCTGCGGACCGTCGTGTCCGCCCTCGCCCTCACCCACACCCCGCGCGAAGTGCAGATCTACTGCCTCGACCTGGGCAGCGGGGCACTCACCGCACTGCGCGACCTGCCGCACGTCGGCGGCGTCGCCACCCGGCTCGACGCCGGCCAGGTCCGCCGGACCATCGCCGAACTGCGGCTGCTGATGGCCCAGCGGGAACGCCGCTTCGCCGAACGCCGCATCGACTCGATGGCCACCTACCGGCGGGAACGCCGCCACGGCGGACACACCGACGACCCGTTCGGAGACGTGTTCCTGGTCATCGACGGGTGGGCCGCCGTACGGGGCGAGTTCGAGGACCTGGAACCGGCGATCACCGACATCGCCAACCGGGGACTGTCGTTCGGCGTACACCTGGTGATCACCGCGAGCCGGTGGATGGACCTGCGGCCCGCCGTACGGGACGTCTTCGGCACCCGGCTGGAGCTGCGCCTCGCCGACGCCAGCGACTCCCACCTGGACCGACGGGCCGCGATGAACGTGCCGGACAAGGCCCCCGGCCGGGGCATCACCCCCGACGGCATGCAGTTCCTCGCCGCGCTGCCCCGCGCCGACGGCGACGCCGACAGCGAGACCCTCACCGACGGCGCCCGCCGGTTCGTCACCGACATCGCCGCCGCCTGGCAGGGGCCGGGCGCGCCACCGGTACGGCTGCTGCCGGCCGAGGTGCCGTACGACAGCGTGCCCGACACCGGACGACCCGGGGTGCCGATCGCCATCGCCGAGGCCGACCTGCAGCCGGTGCACCTCGACCTCGGCACCGACCCGCACTTCATCGTCTTCGGCGACGGCGAGTCCGGCAAGAGCAGCTTCCTGCGGGCGTTCGCCCGGGGCGTCACCGACCGCAACGACCTGACCCAGGCCCGGCTCATCGTCGTCGACTACCGGCGCAGCCTGCTCGGCGACATCAGCAAGGAACACCAGATCGGGTACGGCACCTCGGCCCAGGTCACCGAGGGCATGATGACCGAAGTGGTCAACGTGATGCGCGACCGGCTACCCCCGGCGGACGTCACCCCCGAACAGCTAAGGGCCCGCAGCTGGTGGCGCGGCCCCGATCTGTACCTGCTGGTCGACGACTACGACCTGGTCGCCGGCGGCGGCGGCAACCCGCTGCTGCCGCTGCTGGAGTTCCTGCCCCAGGCCCGCGACATCGGGCTGCACCTGGTGATCGCCCGACGCAGCGGCGGCGCGAGCCGCGCCCTGTACGAGCCGATCCTGATGCGGCTGCGCGAACTCGGCAGCCCGGGGCTGGTCATGTCCGGCAACCGCGACGAAGGGGTGCTGCTCGGCAACGTCCGGCCGGGCCCGCTGCCCCCGGGCCGGGGCTGGCTGGTCACCAGACGGGAAGGCACTCGCCTCGTCCAGTTGCTACACCTACCGTCCACAACGTGACGGACGGTTCACACCCGTTGCGGTAACGCGATAGTTTTGTCGTTGCCGATGCGTGTACGGCACCCGGGGGAGGAGCACATGGCGGACGACAGTTGGTTGGTCAACGAAACGATCAACGTCGACATCGAGCAGCTCGACGACTTCGCCCAGTGCGTGATGGACGAGTTGCGGCTCAACTTCCAGCCGAGTCTGGAGGGCGGCATCAACCACATGCTCGCCATCCCGGTGCCGTTCGGCGGCTCCGGCCTGTCCGAGGGCCGGTTCTTCCAGGGCCGTCACGACGAGAACCGCAGGGCTGCCACGCTGCTGCTCGGCGAGGTGGCGAAAGGGCTCGCCTCGTTGGCCACCGCCGCAAAGTCGATCTCCGCCGAATACCTCGACGGCGACGCCCTCGCCGCAGCCGACCAGAAGACGATTTTCAACGCTTTCGTAGCGGTCGACGGACAGGACACTCTCAGCGGTCTCTGGCAGGAGCCGGGCAGCGGTATCGAGGACCCCAGCCTGGCGGTCGGCGAGCCGGAGCCGGAGTCCTCCGCATACGCCCCGCAGTCGGCTGAGCCGGGTCTTTCCCTGTACGAGGCGGAGACCGTCGGCGACGGCGACGGCGCGTACGACATCGCGGGCGACGACGAAGACATGCACCACGATGACCTCAAGAGTCCGCCGGCGGACCACTGATCGGCACGGATAGCGGCCTCAAGGAGCGAGGATGTCCGGGGACTACTTCGGTTGGCGGCCGGTGTCGGTGCCGTACCCGTACAGCGGGAACGACTACGTCACCTACGACGCGTCGGATCCGAACCAGCGCTACGAACCCACCGTCTGGGACAAGGAAACGACCACCATCGAGACGATGTGGGGTTGGATCCAGAACGAGAGCGACGAGCGGGTGGTCGCCGTCGCCGAAATGTGGCACCGGATCAGCGTGCTGCTCGAAAGCACCCGCAACAACCTGCAGCGGTACGCGACCGCGCTGGCCGACCGGTGGCAGTCCCCGGCCGGTGAGTACTTCATGCAACGGGTCGGTGCCACCCTCTACTCGCTCGACGAGTGGAAGGAGGCAGCCGACAGCAACCGTCGTGGGCTGGAGCAGTTGGCCACGAAGATCGAGTCCACCCAGCGGGAATTCCGCAGCCTCTGGGAGCAGTACACCGTGGAGGCGGCCGACCCGGACAAGGGTCTGCAGTGGTCCGACACCTACGACTGGATCCCCGGGACCACCGGTCGGACCCGCAAAGACGTGATGGACGACTACTACGAGCGCGCCCGGGACATCATCAAGCCGCTGGCCGACATGTACATCGACGTGTACCTGAGCCACATCACCCGGGGCACCGCTTTCAAGGGCCCGACCGACGCAGCAATTGTCGACCCAGCGTTCACTATGCCGCCCGGTGGTCCCGGGCTTCCGCCGGGTGTTCCGCCCGGTGGGGCACCGGGTGCGCCGCCGACGCGACCCGACGAACTGGCTCGCACAGGCGCACCACCCACCGCCCCGAACGCGCTTCCCGGCGCGCCGCCGCCGGTGGTGCCGGACGGGCTGAACCTGGCCAGCGGCACGGTCGCCCCACCGACCGCCCCGCCCCCGGTGCCCACCCCCGGACCGCCCGGTGCTGGTCCGGCCCCGAGCCCACCTCCTGCCGTGGTGCCGCCCGGCATGACGCCACCCGGCCCGCGCCCCGGCACACCGGGGGTCAACCGGCCGGCTCCGCCGCCCGCCGGTGCCAACCGTCCGAACACCGGTCGGCCACCCGGACCGCCACGGCCGACCCTGCCCGGAGCGGGTGGACCACCGCCGGGGAATCCGGCGTCGCGCGGGCCGGCTCCGAACCGCCCGACGCTGCCGGGCAGCACCGGCCCGGGCACCGGTGGACGGGCGGCTCCCCCGGCCAACCGGCCGACCGGTCGCGGCACCCCGCCGACCGCACCGCAACTGCCGGGCAGCACAGCCGGCCGACCGGCCAAGCCGACCGGCGCGGGTGCCGGCCGACCGGCCACTCCGCCACCCAGTCTCGGCGGGCAACGCCCGCGCCCAGCTGGCGGGTCGACGGCCGGCGCACCCCGGCTGCCCACGCCGCCCGCAACCGGAGCCGCCGGCAAGACGGCGCCGACCGCCCCGCGACTGTCCGGCCGCGCGGCACCGGCCAGCCGCACCGGTGGCACCAAGGCACCCGGTCCGGTGCTCGGCGGTCAGCGCGGTGCCGGCCCGGCGGCGGGCAGCGGTCGCGGCCGCACCGGTCGCACCTCGGAGGAGCCGCAGACCTGGGCCCACGGTGACGGCGACGACGAGCTGTGGGAGACCGAGCGGGCCGGTACCGGCACCATCGACGCCCCGACCGAGCGACCCCCGCAGGAGCAGGGCCGGACCCTGGGCCGGCAGTGACGACAACCGGCGGCCGGGCATCGTCGGGCAAAGGCCCTGGAGCGGTATTATCCGGTCACGGTGTCGGGTCGCTCCGCGACCGCTCGACGGAGAGGAGTGCACCGCCCATGGGTGCCGCCCGGCGTCTGACGGCCCTGGTGGCCGCCACGGTGGTCGGCGCGCTCGGCGCGACCGGGCTGCCCGTCGGCCCGGCCTGGGCCGACGATATCCGGGACCAGTCCTGGCACGTCGAGGCAATGCGACTCGCCGAGGTGCACCAGATCACCCAGGGCGACGGGGTCACCGTCGCCGTCGTCGACACCGGCGTCGACGCCAGTCACCCCGACATCAAGGACAACGTGCTGCCCGGCGCGGATCTGTACGACGGCGACGGCAAGGGCCACGTCGACCGGCGCAACCACGGCACCGGCATGGCCTCGCTGATCGCCGGTCACGGGCACGGGCCGGGTGGCCGCGACGGCGTGCTCGGGGTCGCCCCGAAGGCGAAGATCCTGCCGGTCGCGATCACCAGCCCAACCACCGACGTAATCCCGCCCCGCTCGATCGCACTCGGGATCAACTGGGCGGTCAACAGCGGCGCCGACATCATCAACGTGTCCCTCACCGGCTCCTCGGACCCGACGCTGGAGGAGGCTGTCAAGGACGCCTACCGGCACGGAGTCATCGTCGTCGCCGGTGTCGGGAACCGCCGCGACATCTTCATCGGCGAGCCGGCCCGCAGCGAGTGGACCATCGCGGTGACGAGTAGCGGGCGCGACCGAGGGCTGAGCCCGGAGTCGATCCGGGCAGAGGAAACCACCATCGCCGCGCCCGGAGAGGACATCGTCCGGGCTGAGGTTGGCGGAGGTTACTACACGCAGGACGGCGCCAGTGCTGCCACCGCGTTGGTGTCGGGGGCGTTCGCGCTGCTGAAGTCCAGGTTCCCGGACGAGGACCAGGGCCAGCTCTTCCAACGCCTGGTCGGCACCGCGTACGACGCCGGCCCGCCCGGCAAGGACCTCGACTTCGGCTGGGGCATCCTCGACATTTACGCCGCGCTCACCACCGAGCCGGACGACCGGGCCAGCCCGCAGCCGTCGCCGACCGCGTCACCGGACCCGATCGCGTACCTACCGCCCGAGCCGGGCTACTCGTTCGGCATGGACGAGGCGATCGGCATGCTGATCTTCTTCACCATCCTCGGCACGCTGGTCACCGGGGTCGTCCTCTTGATCCGTTGGCTGCGGCGACGGTCCCGGCGTACGGCGGCCCGGGACGGCCCGGCCGGCGTACCGGAACCGGCTGCGCCGGAGGCCGGCGTACCGCTGCCGCAGCCGGTGACCGCACCAGGGGCGGGACCGGCATCGCAGACACCGCCGACCGGCGAGGATGACGACACGGTCTGGCGACCACCGCCCCGCTGACCTGTTTACATCGCCGTCGACCGGCGATGGAGAGGACGTACCCCCGATGGTGCCCGACGTGTCCGAACCGGCTGCCGCCCCCGCTGCCGCCGCACCCCGGCGGCCGGCGGTCGTCGTCGCGGCGGTGCTGTTGGCGCTCCCGACCGCCGTCCTCTGGCTGGTCGCCGGGGTCGCGATCCTGCGGGTCGGGTTCGGTGCCGAGGGACTCGCGGCGTTCCTCATGTGGATCATCGCGGCGGGGATCTTCGGGATCTGCCTCCTGCTGGTCCTGATGACCCTGGGCGGGATGCGGGTCGTCTGGACCGGCGGCCCGAACATGCTGCAGCTGCCGGCCGGGGCCACGATCGGGCTGGTCCTGGTGATCCCGGGCGTGCTGCTGCTGCTCGGCCGGATCGACTACAACAGGACCATGGTGGCGCCGATGATCGTCGGTGGGTTGGCCGGGCTGGCCCTGATCCTGTTGGAGACCCCGCCGGCCCGCCGCTGGGTGGGGCACCGCCCGTAGCCGCGGCTGGGCCGTTGGCTAGTCCGCCGGCTGGTCCGTTGGCAGCCAGCGGCGCGCCGCCCGGTCGTAGCTGGCCAGGAGTTCGTCACCGCCGTCGTGGTGCAGCACCCGCAGCTGCGCCCCGTCCGGCACCACCAGCGACCGGTGTTGCGGTCCGCCGTCGAGCCAGCTCGGCGGCGTGTCCGGGCCGGGCGTCCAGCGCAGCACCGGCACCCATTCGTCGTCGACGGTGAACGGCGACTCCGGGCCGAGCAGGGCGAGGCGGGCGTACAGCCGTCGGGGGGTGTCCCGGCCGGGGCCGTGCCAGCGGTGCACGACGCCGGCCACCCGGTCGTAGTTGTCCGACACGTACGCCTGCAGGTAGCGGTGCGGGACGACCACCTGCATCCGTACCGGCAGGTCCGGATCCAGGTCCGGATCCTGGTCCGGCGGGTCGGACCCGGACTCGATGGGGCCGGCGGCCGCGCCGGTGACGGTACGGCGTACCTCGTCGAGCCAGCCGCTGACCTCCTGTACCGCCGTGCCCGGCAGGCTCACCGCGAACGGGGTGCCCGGGTCGACGGCGAGGTGCCAGCCCGGGTCTGGCCAGTGCGCGAAGAGTTGCACGCTGCTGGCGGCCACTGTCGCCGGCGGGTCGTCGAGGGCCTGTCGCAGCAGCGCCGGTGAGGTGAAGACCGGCACCGACGGGTTCCCGTCGGCGTCCGGCACGCACCACCAGGGGAAATCCGGGTCGGCCAGCCCTGGCACCACCCCGGTGGCCGGCGGGGCCAGCGGTACGGTGAACTCGGCCCGCAGCAGCGCGGCCATCAGGGCGTCCGGGTCCTCGGCGGCGACGGCGTCCCGCAGCGCCCGCGCCACGTCGCCGGCGGTGCCGCCGCCCACCGTCGACAGCTGGTCGCGCAGTTCGCTGGCGGGCAGCAGCACGGCGGTCGGTGACCCGGGGTCGACGGCCAGGCACCAGCCGTCGGGCAGGTTGGCGGCCACCTCGGCGAACTCCACTGTGACGTACTGGACGGACTGGCCCGGCAGGGCGTCGGCGATGGCCTGCGGCGAGGTGAAGGCGAGCACGTGCGGCGTACCGTCGTGGTCGACGGTGGGCCAGGCGAACGGTGCCCGTCCGGCGGCGGTGTCGTCGGAGACCGGCAGCAGCAGCGGCCCGGTCACCAGGTGCCGTCCTCGGCGACCCGCTGCGGTGCCAGCCCGAGGACGAGTGCGGTGATCGCCTGCGGCACGGACGCGCCCAGGTACCAGTCGCCGCCGTGGTCGAGCACGAACACCCGCTGCCGGGCGTCGACGACGAGGATGCCTCGGCCGTCGCCTTCCACCCCGAGCGGGCTGACCGGCACCCCGAGGGCGTCGCCGAAGGTGGCGAGGGTCGCCACGGTGTGCACCGCCCGCATCGGGTCCAGGTGCAGGGTGCTGGGGGCGACGGCCGTGCCGGGGCCGTCGGGCACCACGTGCAGACCGCCGAAGTCGGCGTACGCCTCGATCGCCGGACCGACGACGGCGTGTTGCCGGCCGTCGCGGCCGACGTGGCCGGCGACCCGCAGCGCCCAGTCCCGGCCGCGCCGGGCGTCCCGGTGGCCCGGCTGCCAGCCGGCCCGGGTCAGGACGGCGAGCACCTCCGGCGAAAACTCGGGCGGAGGCCCTGGCGGGACCTCGTCGGCGGCGGTCACCGCAGCACCTCCACGCCGGCCCAGTCGAGCAGATACTGGCAGGTACGGCAGGGGGCGACGGCGGTGCCGTGGGCCGGGTCGTCGGGCTCCCGGACCAGGGTGAGCCGCAGCCGTGCCCCCCACAGGGCCGCCCGGGCGGCGGCCGGGGACAGCTCGGCCTGGCCGGTGCGCTGCGCGACGGCGTAGAGCCGGTCGGAGAGCAGGACCGGTTCGGCGCACCAGCCGGCGAAGCGTTCCCGCTGGGCCACCGGCACCTCGTGCAGCAGCCGCCGGATCAGCGGGTGCAGCTGCGGGGCGACGTCGCCCCGGACCGACGTGTGGGTGTGGACCTGCCCGTCGACCAGCAGGGCGGCCGCAGCCAGCGGCAGCATCCGGACCTGCGCCACGGCTCTCCTTCCCCCGGTGGACCGGCGTCACGGTAGAGGGTAGACAACCGGTGCCGTGTGCACCGGACACCCGGGTTGGGACGGCTGAGATATCGTCGGGATCCCCTGTCCCGCCATGCATGAAGCCCGGAGCGATGACGCGCACCCTGACTGTCTGTCCGGACCGGCCCGGCGCATATCCGTCGATCGGCGACGCTCTCGCGGCGGCGACCGACGACACGGTGGTGTCGGTCGCCCCGGGCACCTACTACGAGGCGCTGTTCGTCAACGACCGCCGGATCACCGTGGTCGCCGCGCAGGGCCCCGGCACGGTCACGGTCGACGCGTCCAGCGGTACGTACCCGACGGTGTCCGCCAACGGCGGTGTGCTGGAGTTGCGGGACCTGGTGCTGCGGGCCGGTGACGCGCCTGCGGTGGCGGTGGACCGGGCCGAGTTGACGATGTCGGGGTGCCGGCTGCACGCCGGGTTCGGCGCGGGTGTGACGATCGGTGGCCGCTCCCGTTTCGCCCTCACCCGCTGCACGGTCGCCGGGGCCCGGCACGGCCTGGTCGTCGAGGACGCCGACGGCACCGTGGACGGTTGCGAGTTCACCGACCTCGCCGAGGACGGGGTGATCGTCCGCATCGGTGCGGCCCCGACAATCCGGGCGTCCACCATCAGTGGCTGCGGCAACCGTGGCGTGTACGTCTACCAGCACGGCCGGCCCACGTTGGAGACCTGCGAGATCTCCGGTACCGGCGGTGCCGGGGTGGCGGTCGCCCACCAGAGCGCGCCGACGATGCGCCGCTGCCGGATCCGCGACACCGGTGGTCCGGCGGTGTCGTTCGGGCGGGGCTGCGGCGGCAGCGTCGAGGAGTGCAGCACCGAGAACACCGCGACCCCGGCGTACGAGGTGGCCGACGGCGCGGATCCGACGATCGTCACCGGTACGGCGAGCCGCCGGGCCGTGTTCGGGGCGGCCGCCGCGCAGCACACCGGTGGGCAGGACACGGCCCGCGCCGACGAGTTGCTGGCCGAGTTGGACGCGATGGTCGGGCTGGAGTCGGTCAAGGACGAGGTCCGGTCCCTGATCGACGAGATCCAGGTCAACGAGTGGCGGCGCGGGGCCGGGTTGCCGGTCAGTGCGGTCAGCCACCATCTGATCTTCGCCGGTGCGCCGGGGACCGGTAAGACGACGGTCGCCCGGATCTACGGCGAGTTGCTGGCCGCGTTGGCGGTGCTGCCGGGCGGCCCGTTCAGGGAGGTGTCGCGGCGGGACCTGGTCGGGCAGTACCTCGGGCACACCGCCGAGAAGACCGCCGCCGTGTTCGAGCAGGCCCGGGGCGGGGTGCTGTTCATCGACGAGGCGTACACGCTGTCCCGGTCGTTCGGCAGCGGCGGCGACTTCGGCCAGGAGGCGATCGACACCTTGGTGAAGCTGATGGAGGACCATCGGGACGAGATCGCGGTGATCGCCGCCGGCTACACCGTCGAGATGGTCCAGTTCCTCGACGCCAACCCCGGTCTGGCGTCCCGGTTCGCCAAGACCATCGAGTTCGGCAACTATTCGCCGCAGCAGCTGGTGGTGATCGTCGAGCGGATGGCGGCCACCGACGAGTACCTGCTGGCCGACACGGTGCCGCAGGTGCTGCTTGCGCATTTCTCGGCGGTACGCCGGGACGAGAACTTCGGCAACGCCCGCGAGGCCCGCAAGCTTTTCGAGGGGGTACGCAAGGCGCAGGCGCAACGGTTGCGGCAGTCCGGTCAGCGGCCGAGCCTGGACGATCTGCGTACGGTGACCGAGGCCGACGTACGGGCGGCGACCGGCAGATGAGCGATGACCGCTGAGCCGCCGCCCGGACCGGACCCGTACCGGGGTGCCGTGTCCGGGCAGCCGTGGGTGCCGCAGCAGCGCCCGGCTGCCACGCACGCTGATCCGGAGTCGGCGGCGGCACCGACGTCGGCACCCCGGTCGGCACCGCCGCCCCGGCTCGGCGGGGCCGGCCAGCGCACCGCCGCCGCCGGTCACGTCGGCACCGCCGCTGGCCAGGTCGGCGCCGCCGGTCAGGTGGCCGGTTCCGGGCAGGGTGCGGCGGCCGGCGCCGCGCGGGCCGGTGTCGCTCCACCGGCACCGCAGGCGGCGGCCGTGGGTCGGACCCGGGCCGCCGGGGCTGCGCGGGTGCCGGTGTTCGGCGAGGCCGCAGCCGGGGCCTCGGCTGCCGCCGCGCCGGTCGGCCGCATCCGGCCACGTCGGATCCGGCCCGGTACGGGGCCGTTCGCGTTGGGGCAGCTCGTCTACTGGCAGTTGGCGCTGACCGCGCTGCTCGCCGCGTACCAGCGGGGGCCGATGACGGCGCTGCTGGCCGCGGCGGTCCTGGTGCCGCTGGTGGCACCGACGGTCGTGCGGGTGCGGGGCCGCTGGCTGTACCAGTGGCTGGCGGTGTGGCTGCGGTTCCGGTTGCGGTCCCGGCGGCTGCCCGCCGGGGGTGGCAACCGGGCGCTGGACCTGCTGCGCTTCGTGGCCGACCCGGCGACGGTCGGCGCGGTCGAGGTGGCCGGGCGGACGGCCGCGACGATCAGCCACAGTGGTGGGTTGTGCGGCGTACTCGAGCTGGACCCGGCCGACGGTTCGCTCTTCGTCGGGTCGGCGCTGAGCCTGCCGTCGCCGGCGACGCTGCTGCCGGCGGCCGATCCGGCGGCTCCGCCGGTGGCGGTGCAGCTGCTGGTCCAGGTGGCGGCCGCGCCGCGCGCCGGCCGGGGTCTGGTGGAGCGTTCGTACCGGGAGTTGACCGGCGGTGACGTGCCGGCGCACCGGCGGGCCTGGCTGGTGGTCCAGGTGATGCGGACCCCGGACAGTTACACCGACACGGTGCTGACGCCGGTGCTGGTGTCGGCCCTGCGGCGGGTGCAGCGCCAGCTGAAGCAGGAGCGGATGCCGGCCCGGCTGTTGGGGCGCGACGACCTACTGACCGCGATCGGCTACCTCGCCGCGCTGCCGGGTCGGTTGGACGCCGGCAACGTGTACGGCACCGCCAGTGACCGGGTGACCGCGCAGGAGACCTGGCACGCGTGGTGGAGTGGCCAGGTGCCGCAGGTCTGCCGCCGGCTGCTGCGCTGGCCGGAGCTGCCGTGGCAGCTCGACGACGTACTGCGGCAGTTGCCGATGGTCGACACGGTGGTGTCGGTGGCGGTGACCCGGGAGCCGCCGCATCCGACGCAGGTCGGCGACCAGGAGGTAATCGTGTCGGCGGCGGTCCGGCTGACGGCTACCGACCCCGCGACGCTGGCCGCCGGCGACCATGCGCTGACCGAGGCGGTACGCGAGCGCGGTGGCCTGACTGAACGGATCGACGGCGAGCACGCCCAGGGTCTGGCCGCCACGTTGCCACTCGGGGGTTTCCTGCCGTGACCGGTCCCTTGTCGATGGATCCACCGGCCGGGCTGCACACCGCCGGGCCGGAGGCGTTGGGTGACGTGCGGCTGCGGGCCGGCGGGGACGGCCTGGTCGTCGGGCGTAACCGGCAGGGCGAGGCGGTGTCGGTACGGCTGTTCCGTCCCGAACCGACCCGGCTGCTGCTGGTCGGCGGTCTGCGGTGCGCGCAGTTGCTGGCGTTGCGGGCGTTGGCGCTCGGCGCGCACCTGTTCGTGGCGTCGGCCCGGGAGCCGGACTGGCACGGGTTCGCGCACCAGTGCGGGCTGGGGCGGGAGTCGGTGTCGTTCCTGCCGCCGGGTACCCGGCCGCCGGATCCGCCGTCGCCGGCGCATCCGCAGTTGCTGGTGGTCGACGTCGGCCCGTCGGTGGGCGCGCTGCCGGACGTCGGTGCCCCCTGGCGGGCGACCCTGGTGGTCCGCAGCGATCTGGGCAGTTGGGATCTGGATCCGTTGGTCCGCAGCGACCTGGTGGTGTTCCAGCGGTTGACCGAGGCCGAGGCGGGGCTTGCCGCGTCGACGTTGGGGTTCACCGGGGCGCAGAGCTGGTTGTCGCGGATCCACCCGGAGATGGTCGGGCTGGTCGGCCAGGGCCGGCTGCAGTGGGTGATGCTGCATCCGACGTCGATGGAGGCAGCCCTGCTCGGCCCGGTAGGCCGGCCCTGACAACGCCGACCACGGGCCGGACGCGCCGGCCCTGACCCGCTGGTTACGGCCCGGTCAGCTGGCGCGTAGTTCGGTCACGTCGGTGGCGCCGCGCAGGAACAGCAGCCCGATGCCGACCGTGGCCAGGGCGGCCAGCACCGCCCCGGCCCCGAGCAGGGCCAGGTCGTCCAGCGGCACCGGCACCGCGAGGGTGACCCCGGGGTGTTCGATGATGCGGCCGTGCAGCTCCCGGTCCTCAGCGGTCCGGCAGGCGTCCGCCGGTTCGCAGTATCCGGTCGACTGGGATCCAGAGGAGACCTCGGTGCCGAGTGCCCGGACCAGCATGGTCCCAGCGGCCAGCGCCACCAGGGTCGCCGGCAGCAGCGGGGTGAGGGTCTGCACCAGGATGGAGCGGGCGAGGACGCCACGCGGCACCCCGGTGGCGACCAGTGCGGCGTTGGCGCGGCGGCGTTCGACGACGCTCTCGGCGACCGCGACCGCCAGACCGGCGGCGGCGATCGTCAGGCCGAGCAGGACCGCGATGTTCACCAGGGTGACCGCGTTGAAGTAGAAGCTGTCGTCGCTCGGGTAGTAGGGCTGCCCGCTCTGCTCGGCGAGCAGCCGGCCGACCTGTTCCCGGCTGTCGAACTCGGCCGCCATGTAGGCGCGGTAGCCGGCGGTGCCGGCACCGAACAGGACGCAGACCAGCAACGCGGCGAAGGTCCGGGCACCGTGCCACGGGTCGGCGGTCAGCCGTCGGGCGGCGAGCAGGGTCGCGGGGCGGCGGGCCACCCGGTGCAGCAGCTGCCCGCTGACGTAGGAGATCCAGCCGGTGCCGGTGGCGACGCCGATCGCGACGGCGAGCGCGCCGACGAAGCCGACCAGGAGTACGATCCACAGTGGTTCACCTCGGCCGACGGTCCAGTCGAGCAGCGGCCGGAACACGAAGGCGAGCGCCAGTCCGCCGAGGATCAGGACGCCGGGCCACCAGCCGGGTCGGCCGACCCGGCCGCTGCGCCGTACGCCGAACGGTGTGACGACGACGCCGCGCAGCATCGCGGCGGCGACCCCGGTGGCCAGCAGCGGGATGCCTGCCACGATGAGCAGCAGGGCCCAGGCCGGGGGCAGGACGTCGGTGGGCAGCGGCAGGAGTCCGAGCTCGTCGGGGCGGTGCAGTAGCCGCCGGCCGACCAGGTAGCCGGCGAGTCCGATGCCGGTGCCGAGCGTAGCGGCCAGCCCGGTTTCGGTGGCGGCCAGCGCCCGGACCTGGTTGGGGGTGCCGCCGGCCAGCCGGATCGCGGCGAGCCGGCGGCTGCGGGCCGGCGCGCCGAGCCGGGCGCACTGTCCGGCGAGGGCGAGCACCGGGATCGCCAGCAGGAACAGGGTGATGGCGACGCCGGGCCGCAGGCCGGCTTCGGCGAGCAGCGCCGGGCCGTACTGCGGGGACCGGTTGGAGCGGTCGTCGAAGACCGTGGGTACGGCGATGACCGTCGCCGCGGCCAGGAAGGTGAGGGTGGCCAGGGACGCGGCGGTGGCGGTGAGGACGATCCGTACGGTGTCGGTGCGGGTGCCGGCGAGGCCGAGCCGCAGCAGGGCGGTCGGGCGGATCACGACCCGGCCGCCTGGGTGACGACCTGGCCGAGCCCGGCCGGGTCCACCTCGCCGTCACGCAGCAGGATCTCCCGGTCGGCGTACCCGGCGACGCGGGGTTCGTGGGTGACCAGTACGACGGCGGTCCGCTGTTCGCGGGCGATCCGGACCAGCTGGCCGAGGACCTGTTCGCCGGCGAGGCTGTCCAGCGCGCCGGTGGGTTCGTCGGCGAAGAGCACCCGCGGTTCGGTGATCATCGCGCGGGCCATGGCGCAGCGTTGCTGCTCGCCGCCAGACATCTCGCCGGGTACGGTGTCGGCCCGGTCGGCGACGCCGAGCCGGTCCAGCCAGGTGAGCGCCGCTGTCCGTGCTGCTCGCCGCCCCGTGCCGGCGAGTAGCAGGGGCAGGGCGACGTTCTCCGCAGCGGTCAGCTCCGGGACGAGCTGGCCGAACTGGAACAGCACCCCGAACTCGGTACGCCGCAGCACGGCGCGGGCCGATTCGGAGAGCAGGTCGATGCGCTGGTCGCGGTAGTGGACCTCGCCGGCGTCCGGGCGCAGGATGCCGGCGAGGCAGTGCAGCAGGGTGGACTTGCCGCAGCCGCTCGGTCCGGTGACGGCGACGATCTCGCCTTCGGCGACGTCGAGGGTGACGCCGCGCAGCGCCGGGGTGGCGCCGTACGAGCGGACCACTCCCCGGCCGGCGAGCACCGTTTCGCTGGTTGTCACTGGTGCACCTCCCGGTGCAGGTCGGCGACGCGCCCGACGGTGGCGTCGAGCCAGCGCAGGTCGGCGTCGAGATGGTTGATGGCGTAGTCGGCGGCGACGATCTCGCCGAGGGTGGCGTCGGGGGTGGTCTTGGTGCGGGTGAGTTCGCGGATCCGGGCGGCGTGTGCGGCGCGTTGGGCGGCCAGGTAGCGCCGGGCGCGCTGCGGGTCGTCGATCAGCAGGGCGACGACGACCTTGGCGAGCAGGGCGCTGGTGACGTACGGGGCGGGTGCCTCGATGGCGTCGAGCCAGGTGTCGAGGGCGGCCCGGCCGGTGTCGGTGAGGGCGTACGAGGTGCGGTCGGGTCCGGCGGCGCGGTCGCGCTGCGCCTCCTCGACGAGGCCGTCGCGCTGCATCCGGCCGAGGGTGGCGTAGACCTGGCCGAACGCGATGGGTTTGGCGCGGGGCAGCCGCTGGTCGTGGTCGCGTTTGAGCTCGTAGCCGTGCCGGGGGCCACGGGACAGCAGCCCGAGGAGAACGTGGACGGTGGACACCTGGCCAACTATTCACTGAGCGAATAGCCGCTGTCAACCGATTCGCTGGCCGGGTCGGCCCGCCGGCCTATATACACCGGGTGTATACACCTGGGGTACAGTGACGGCCATGTCCCTCGGTCAGACCTTCCTCGGGCTGCTGGAGTCCGCCCCCCGGCACGGCTACGACCTGAAACGCGCCTACGACGAACGGTTCGCCCGCGGCAAGCCGCTGCACTTCGGGCAGGTCTACTCGACCCTGTCCCGGCTGCTGCGCGACGGCCTCGTCGAGGTCGACGGCGTGGTCCCCGGCGACGGCCCGGAACGCAAGCGGTACGCGATCACCGACGCCGGTGTCTCCGACGTCGCCCAGTGGCTGCGCCAACCCGAGAAGCCCGACGTCTACCTGCAGAACACCCTCTACACCAAGGTCGTGCTGGCGCTGCTCACCGGCCGGCCCGCCGCCGACCTGCTGGACGTGCAGCGCGCCGAGCACCTGCGGCTGATGCGCGAGCTGACCCGCCGCAAGACCGGCGGCGACCTCGCCGACCAGCTCATCTGCGACCACGCCCTGTTCCACCTGGAAGCCGACCTGCGGTGGCTGGAGCTGACCGCCGCCCGGCTCGACCAACTCGCCAAGGAGCTGCACCGGTGACGACACCCCTGCTGTACGCCGAGGAGCTGCACAAGTCGTTCGGGGCGACGCCGGCACTGGCCGGGGCGTCGATCCGGATCGTCGCCGGCGAGGTGGTCGCGATCATGGGACCGTCCGGATCCGGCAAGTCCACCCTGCTGCACTGCCTGGCCGGGATCAGCCGACCCGACTCGGGGTGGGTCGGCTACCGCGACCAGGACGTGACCGCCATGTCCGACGTACGGCGCAGCGCGCTGCGCCGTACCGACTTCGGGTTCATCTTCCAGTTCGGGCAGCTGGTGCCGGAGCTGACCGCCGTCGAGAACGTCGCGCTGCCGTTGCGGCTCAACCGGGTCGGCCGCCGCGACGCGCAGCGGCGGGCCACCGACTGGCTGGACCGGCTGGAGGTCGGCGACGTCGCCGACAAGCGGCCCGGCGAGATGTCCGGCGGGCAGGGCCAACGGGTGGCGATCGCCCGTGCCCTGGTCGGCGAGCCGTCGGTGGTCTTCGCCGACGAGCCGACCGGGGCCCTCGACTCGCTCAACGGCGAGCGGGTGATGCAGCTGCTGACCGCCGCCGCCCGCGACGCCACCACGGCCGTGGTGCTGGTGACCCACGAGCCACGGGTCGCCGCGTACGCCGACCGGGAGGTCGTGGTCCGCGACGGCCGCACCCGCGACCTGGCGCTGGCCCGATGACCGGGCCGCGCAGCACCCGGCTGCGTTACACCAGACAGCGTGGCGGTGGGCTCGGCCGGCTCGGTTACGACGTCGCCTTCGGGGCCCGGCTGGCGTTCAGCGGCGGCCGGGACGGCTGGACCCGGGCGATCTTCACCGCCGTCGGCGTCGGCATCGGGGTGGCGATGCTGCTGCTCGCCGCCTCGGTGCCGGGTGCCCTCGCGGCCCGCGAGGAGCGCGGCGCGGCCCGAGCCGGAGGGTACATTCAGGACAGCACCGGTGACGCGCTGCTGTTCGCCTACTCCGACACGATCTTCCGGAACCAGGGGGTCTGGGGCCGCACCATTGCGGCCGAAGGGCCGCAGGCACCGGTGCCGCCCGGGGTGGCGGCGCTGCCCGGACCCGGCGAAGCGGTCGTGTCACCGGCGCTGGCCGAGCTGCTGGCCGGCCCGGACGGCGCGCTGCTGGCACCCAGGATCGGCGAGCGGATCGTCGGCCAGATCGGCCCGGAGGGTCTGACCGGACCCGCCGAACTGGCCTTCTACCGGGGCAGTACCGACCTGGACCCGGAGCTGAGCAACCGGGTCACCGCGTTCGGCGGTGGGGGCCCGAACGAAGTGCTCGGCCCGGTCCTCACTCTGCTCGTCGTGATCATCTTCGTGGTGCTGTTGCTGCCGATCGTCGTCTTCCTCGGCGCGGCGGTCCGATTCGGCGGCGCCGCCCGGGACCGCCGGTTGGCGGCACTGCGGCTGGCCGGCGCCGACCACCGGATGATCGGCCGGTTCGCCGCAGGCGAGGCGCTCACCGGTGCGTTGCTCGGGCTGATTGTCGGCGCCGCACTGTTCCTGATCGGCCGGCAGATCACCCCGCTGGTGCAGGTCTCGGACCTCAGCGTCTTCGCCGCCGACGTACGCCCGCCCGCCGTACTGGTGGCGCTGGCCGTGGTCGCCGCACCGCTGGCCGCCGTCGCGGTCGGCCTGATCGCGCTGCGCGGCGTCGTCGCCGAACCCCTCGGGGTGGTACGCCGGGCCACGCCCCGCCGCCGCCGGCCCGGGTGGCGCCTGGCGGTGCCATTGGCCGGGCTGGCCCTGCTCTATCCGCTGCTGCGCGGCGGGATCTCCAGTTTCGACGCGCTGGCCCAGTACCAGGTCGCCGCCGGGGCGGTACTGATGCTGATCGGCGTGGTGACGCTACTGCCGTGGCTGATCGAGACGACCGTACGCCGGATGCGCGGTGGGCCGGTCGCCTGGCAGCTGGCGGTCCGCCGGCTCCAGGTCGACGGTGCCGGCAACGCCCGGCTGGTCTCCGGGGTCGCGGTCGCGGTGGCCGGCACGATAGCGCTGCAGGGCCTGTTCATCGGCATCGAGGACGACTTCACCCGGAGCACCGGCGCGGATCCGACCCGGGCCAGTCATTCCCTGTACGTCGGATCGCCTACCGGCGGACAGGCGGACAGGCTGCTGGCCCGGGTCGCCGAGGTGCCCGGAGTCGAGTCGGTCCGTGGATTCCGTACCACCGGTGTCACCGCCGGGTCGGGCGACGTCCAGGTGTGGGATCAGCTGACCGTCGCCGACTGCGCGGTACTGGCCGACCTGATCGCCGTGACCGACTGCGCCGACGGTGACGTCTTCCTCGTCACGCCGCCCGATGCCGCCGTCCGCGCCGGGACCGCACCGCCGGCGCCGGTGGCGGCTACCACCCGGCCGGGCGACCGGCTGCAGGTCGGCGAGGATCAGTACGGGTGGACGCTCCCGCCTACTGTGCGCACCGCCGAGCCACGCGTCGACCCGTGGGGCGGCCAGTTACGAGGGATCTTCGCCACCACGGGAGCGATCGACCCCACCGTGCCCGGACCGATGACGATCCAGGCGTACCTGACCATCGACCCGACCGTGCCGGACGCGGTCGAACGGGTCCGCAACCTCGCGGCCACGGCCGGGGTGAATGGGCAGGTCTCCGCCCTGTCGACGAACGAACAGGCCCGGCAGTACGTCAACATCCGGCGCGGGCTGACCGTCGGCATCGTCGTCACCCTGCTGCTGATCGGCGCCAGCCTGCTGGTCAGCACGCTGGAGCAGTTGCGGGAGCGACGCCGGTTGCTGGCGATGCTGGCCGCCTTCGGCACCCCACGGCGGGTGCTCGGCTGGGCGGTCCTCTGGCAGCAGCTGGTGCCGGTGCTGATCGGCACGGCCCTGGCGGTCGTCGCCGGGCTCGGTCTCGGCGCGGTACTGCTCGGCATGGTCGGGCGCAGCCTGGCGTTCTCCTGGTGGAGTGTGGCCGGCGCGAGTGCGCTCGGTGCCGGGGCGGCGATCGGAGTCACCGTCGCCAGCCTGCCGGTGCTGTGGCGGCTGATGCGCGCCGACGGGCTGCGCACCGAGTAGGGCGCACGCTCCCCCGGCCCGACCGGGTGCGACTCAGACCCCGGACGGGAAGGTCTCGGGTTCCCGCAGGTCGACGTGGGGGGTACGCAGCGGCCGTACCCCCCGGCTGCGGTCGAACCAGCAGAACGCGTCGTAGCGGTCGCCGAGGACGGTCGGCACGTAGTTGCCGTGCCGTTCCCGGTGCGGCCGGTAGACGACCCCGATCGCCCGGTGGTCCCGCTCGTCGGTGAGCAGGTCCGGTCCGCCGTCGGCCGGGAAGACGAACAACGCCTCGGCCGGGGCGACGGCGGACAGTTCCGCTTCGAGCGACCCCGGCCGGGCCGGCGGTACGGGCATCAGCCGCATCGGCGCACCCCACGAGTCCCCGGCCACCACCGTGCCCTGGTAGGTGCCGAAGCCGACCAGCACGACCTGCTCCCGGCCGTACCGCTCGCGGGCCAACTGTCCGATGTTGACCTCGCCGAGGTCGGCCATGTCGGTGGCGCGGGCGTCCCCGACGTGGGTGTTGTGCGCCCAGACCACGGCCTTCGAGGTCGGGCCGTAGTGGTCGAGCAGCCGGTCGAGGGTGTCGTCCATGTGCCGGTCCCGGACGTTCCAGGAGAGTCGGCCGCCGGCCAGCAGCGCCCGGTAGTAGCGTTCGGCACCGGCCACGACCTCGGCGTTCTGCCAGGCCCCGAAGCTGCCGGCACCGTCGGCGGCGGCTGCGGCCCGCAGCTGGACCAGCAGGTCGGTCACCTCCGCCTCGCAGCCGGCCGGGACCAGCCGCAGGGCCGAGGCGTAGTCCTGCGGGTCCTCGCCGTACGGTTCGAAGCAGCGGTACGCGGCCAGCGCCGCCGGCACCTGGTCGGGCCGGTGCTCGCGCAGGTGGACCAGGATCTCCCGCAGCGACTCCCACAGCGAGTAGACGTCGAGGCCGTGGAAGCCGACCCGGGCGGCCTCGCCGACCGAGTCGTTGTGCCGACGCAGCCACCGGCAGAAGTCGACCACCTCGTCGTTGGCCCACATCCAGGTCGGCCACCGTTCGAAGCTGATCAGTGCGTCGCGGGGGTCGCGCGGGGCGTCGAGGCGGCCCCGTACGCTGCGGTCGACCCGGTCGCAGTCGGGCCAGTCGCCTTCGACGGCGACGAACGAGAAGCCACGTTCGGTGACGAGCCGACGGGTGAGCGCGGCCCGCCAGGCGTAGAACTCGTGGGTGCCGTGGCTGGCCTCGCCGAGCATCACCACGCGGGCGTCACCGACCCGCTCGATCAGCGGATCGAGGTCGTCGGCGCTGGTCAGCGGAGTCGCCAACGCGGCGAGGTCAGCGGCAGGTCGGGCCACCGGGCCCGGGTACCCGGCGACCTGCCGGCGAAACGCGCGACCGGCGCGGGCCGGTTTGCCGGCGGGACGCGGGGCCGGCGCGGCCCGCTACCGCATGTGACGGGTGGTGCGGGCGGGTTCGGGATAGGCTGACTCAGCATGGAGGAGCCGTCGCCCCCCGCGCAGCCGGGCCGCCGCCGTAACCCGAAGGCCGCCACGCCCAGGGCCACCCCGTCGAAGGCTCCACCGGCCGCCATCGCGCCGGTGCTGTTCCAGCCGCCGACCCCGGACCCGGTGCCGCCGGCCGCCGCCGAGAAGCAGCAGCAACCCGCGGCGAAAAAGGCCGCGCCAGCGAAGAAAGCTGTGCCGGCGAAGTCGGCGCCAGCGAAGAAGGCGGCCAAGGCACCACCGGCGAAGGCGCCAGCGAAGGCACCAGCAAAGCGGGCCGCCCCGAGAAAGGCCGCCGCCGTACCGGCTCAGCCGTCGCCGCCGGCACCGCCCGCGCCGGCTCAGCCCGCGCCGGCTCAGCCGCCGACGCCGGTCGGCGTACCCGACGGGATCGGCTGGCAGGTGCTGGCGCGTCCGGCGTACGCCCCGGAATTGTTGGCCCTGGCGGCGGTCGACCGGATCGGGCCGGCGGCGCGCGACTGGGTGGCGCGGTTACGCAGCGACTACCCGGCAGCCAGCGACGACGCCCTGGCCCGGCTGGCGGCCCGCCGGTTCACCCGGTACGCCGGCGCCGGTGCGGTCGCGGCCGGTGCCGCCGGACTGCTCGGCCCGGCGATGGAGCTGGTCACGCTCGGCTGGGCCCAGGCCGCGCTGACCCTGCACGTGTCGGCCGCGTACCGGCACGACCCGACCGACCCGCAACGGGCGGCGGAGTTGCTGGCGTTGACCGGCGTACACCCGGATGTCGACGCGGCCCGCGCGGCGCTGGCGGCCGCGCAGCGACCGGCCGACGACGACGGTGACCCGGTGGCGCGGTGGTCCGGTGGCGCGCAGCGGCTCGCCGAGCTGGCCGGCGGCCTGTCCGGCGGCGGCTGGGCTCTGCTGCGGCTACCGGCCCGGCTGCTGCCCGGGGCGCGGGCGCTGGTCGCCTGCGCCGGCGACACGCTGGTGATGGCTCGGCTGGCCGCGCGGGCGACGGCGCACTACCGGCCGGCCGCGACCAGCTGACACGCGGTGACCCGCGGCAGGGTCACAGCCAGCTGAACCACTCCCGGGGCAGCAGCGCGTAGCCGACGAAGGCGAACACGTCCAGCAGGGTGTGCGCGATGATCAACGGCATCACCCGCCGGGTGCGCAGGAAGAACAACGACAGCACCACACCCATGATCACGTTGCCGACGAACGCCCCGAGGCCCTGGTACAGGTGGTAGGTGCCGCGCAGCAGGCAGCTGGTGGCGACGACCGCGCCGACGCGCCAGCCGAGCTGACGCAGTCGGGTCATCAGGTAGCCGACCACGATCACCTCCTCCAGGATGGCGTTCTGCGCGGCCGCCAGGATCAGCACCGGGACCGTCCACCACAGCTGCGGTAGCGCGGCCGGGACCAGGCTGGCGTTGAGGCCGAGCAGCGCGGCCACCCAGAACAGCGCGAGTCCGGGCAGCCCGATCGCGGCGGCCAGCGCCGCGCCCCAGCCGAGGTCGCGCCACGGCGACCGGGCGTCGAGGCCGAGCCGGGCCCGGGCGTCGGCGCGGTCGCGGTTGAGCAGGTGGACGGCGAGCACGACCGGGACCAGGGCGAAGAAGATCCCGAGCAGTTGGTACGTGAGGTCGAGCCAGGGGCGGGCCGACTGGGAGGCGTTCATGGTGGCGGTCTGCTGGCCCAGTGGCCGGTCTGCGGTGAGCCGGGCGGTGATGGTCACCAGCGCGTAGATGGCGGACTGGCCGAGCGAGACGCCCAGCACCAGCAGCACCTCGTGGCGGAGCATCCGGGGTGGCAGCGGGCTGGCCGGGTCGGCGTCGCGGCTGCTGGCCGGCGGTGGTGGCCCGGTGAGTTCGACCGTCACCGGACCACTGTGCCGCAGCCGGTACGGCTGAGCAAAGTCGCACATCGTGTCCGACGATTCACTACGAAGAGTGTTCACTCTGGGACTGAGCGGATACGCGGTCAGTGGCGGCACGGTGACGGGGAAGGGCCCGATGAGCGATCTCGCACAACTGCTGAAGGAGAGCTGGGTCCTCGTCGAAGAGGAGCGCGACCAGGTCGCCGGCTATTTCTACGCCCGACTGTTCCTCGACCAACCGAGCCTGCGCCAACTGTTCCCGGTGCACATGGACACTCAGCGCCGCTGCCTGGTGGAGGCGCTGGTCAGCGCGGTCGGCTCGATCGACGACCCGGAGCAGTTCGCCGAATACCTGCAGGGCCTCGGTCGGGCGCACCGCAAGTTCCATGTGCAACCTGCACAGTACGCGGTGTTCGGCCCCGCCCTGCTCGAAGCGCTGCGGACGGTGGCCGACGAACGGTGGACGATCGAGTACGACCAGGCCTGGAGCGAGGCGCTGCAACTCCTCACCACCAACCTGATCCTCGGTGCCGAGAGCGACACCGGCCCGGCCTTCTGGCACGCCGAGGTGCTCAGCCACGAACGCCGGGGCACCGACGTCGCCGTACTGACCTGCCGGCCGCTGCAGCATCCGCTGGTCCACCAGGCCGGGCAGTACGTCAGCGTGGAGGCGCCGCGCTACGCGCCCCGGCTGTGGCGCAGCTATTCGATCGCCAACGCGCCCCGGCCGGACAACGTACTGGAATTCCACGTCCGGGCCGCCGGCGCCGGCTGGGTCTCCAGCGCGCTGGTCCGCCGGGTCCGCCCCGGCGACCTGCTGCGGGTCGCCGCCCCGATGGGCACGATGCTGCTGGACCGCGACTCGCCCCGCGACATCGTCTGCCTGGCCGGTGGGGTGGGGCTGGCACCGATCAAGGCGCTGGTCGACGAGCTGACCCGGTTCAACCGCAGCCGGTGGGTGCACGTCTATCTCGGTGCCCGTACCCGTGACGACCTGTACGACCTGCCGGAGCTGCAGCGGCTCGCCGCCGCGTACCCGTGGCTGAACCTGGTGCCGTGCTGCACCGACGACCCGGGCTGGACCGGCGAGCACGGTACGGTGCCCGAGGTGCTGGCCCGCTACGGCCCCTGGCACGAGCACGACTTCTTCGTCGCCGGCCCGTCCGGCATGGTCCGGGCCAGCCTGCGGACCCTGGCCGAGCTGGAGGTGCCGGCAGCGCACATCCGCTACGACAGCTTCGGGGAGGTGTGAGCCCGGCGGCGGACCGCAGAAGCCGGCAGACCGGAAACCGGCCGGCGTCAGTAGGTCCAGGGGCGGCCGCTGTCGCGGTACTGCTCGACCGGAACCAGGGTCGAGCCGGGCGGCATCCGGTCCACGTACAGCCGCCCCTCCAGGTGGTCGATCTCGTGGGCGACCAGCCGGGCCATCGCCCGGTCGAACGAGGTGATCACCCGGCTGCCGTCGAACCGGGCGTGTTCGACGTCGAGGCGCAGCGGACGTGGGACCAGCCCTCGGACGTCGAAGAAGGACAGGCAGCCTTCGTACCGGTCGTCGGTGTCGGCGGCGACGTCGACGACCCGGGGGTTGAGCAGCACCAGCGGCTCGGCACCCGGTTCGGCGGACCGGACGACCGCAGCGGCCCAGGGCAGCCCGATCTGGGGTGCGGCCAGCCCGACGCCCTTGCTGAACGGGTGCAGCTCGTCGAGTCGCGCCAGCATCGCCCGCAGCCGGGCCACGGTGTCCAGGGCCACGGTCTCGTCGGCCGGCAGTTCGAACGGCTGCGCCGGCTGCCGCAGCATCTCGGCACCGCGCTGCACGATGCCGATGGCCCGCATCCGCTCACTGGCCCGGGTGTCGGGCCGCTCCGGCGGGCCGTCGGTGCCGTCGGGCGCGGGGCCGATCGGCGCACCGGAGCGGAACCGCCACTCCAGCCGGTAGCGGGCGTTGAGCAACGGGGCGTCGGTCGACCATTCCCACACGGTCCGGCCGTCGACCTGTTGGCGGCGCAGCGGGGTACGCAGCGGCGCGTCCTCGGCCGACAGCGACGTCTCGACGCCCCACACCTGCGGTTCGAACGCCGCCGGGAACTCCAGCCGTACGGTGAGTTGCCGGGTCGGTAGCCGGACGGCGCGCTGGAACCACTGCCCCCATTTCTCCTGCCCGACCCGGTAGGTGTACTCGATGGTGGTGCGCTGGCCCGGGTAGAGCGGGTACCGCCCGTGCGGGTTCTCGAACAGCAGCCAGACCTCTTTGAACGCGTCCCGGTCGTGCTTCTTGCGCCACTGCATCGGTTCGCGGTGTGCGGGTGGGCCGCAGTAGGCGTGCAGGTCCAGTTCGGCGAAGGTCAGCGGGTGGTCGCGGTGGTGGCGGTTGGAGCGGTCCGGGTCGTCGGGGTACCGGTCGACGGCGATCCGGGCGAGGTAGCGGGTCACCGGTTCTGTGCCGGCGTTGTAGAGCGCGCGGCGGATCGTGCAGTGGTAGTAGCCGTCCTGGTAGCTGAGGGTGGCGACCTCCTGTTCGACGATGAGTCCGGTGCCGGGCGGCATCCACTGCTCCGGTACGGGTGGGTCGCGCAGCGGGGTGGTGGTGGCCCGGCTGTGCCGCAGTTCGTCGTACTCCTGGTAGCGCTGCCAGATCGCGCCGCCGGCGCCGAGTACGGCTTCGGCGCGGCGGGCGAAGTCCTCGGTGGGGCGGTGCCGGCGGCCTTCGACGTGGCTGATGTAGGACGGGTCGAAGCCCATCCGGGCGGCCAGCTGCTTCTTGGTCATCGCCCGGTCGATGCGCCACTGGGCGAGTTCGGCCGCGAAGGTGTCCGCGGCGCGGTCGATGGGCGAGCTGGTCATCGCAAGGCGTCCCCTCAGGCCGGATCTTCAGTCTGCTTTCCGACTCGTACGCCCGGTCGACATTGGCGCGTTACCGACAGAATCCTTGACAACTCGGCTGCCGCCACGCTCAGCAATGCCAACAGAGCCGTACGTCATCCTATGGACGAGATGTCGCCAACGGGGTAACCCACAGTTGCATCGCGATGGATGCCGCCCGCCGACCACATCACACCGCAGCATGACAAACACTCTCCGTTACACGACGTTGTTTCTTCATGCGGCAGTTTCGCCAAACTCTGGTTAGGCTAGCCTTAGGAAGCTAGGGTGAGACGTCGGCAGCGAGCGGAAGGTCCGAGAGGTGACAGCGATGAGGCAGGGCAACGACCGCCCAGCTCAGCACGGGAGCATCCGCTCCCTCGCGGCCACCGGTTCCGCGAACGGCGGTCACTGGCAGTGACCGCCGTCATCGACCCCCGCGCCAGGGCCGCCGCCCCACTGGCCCCGATCAGCGCTACGTTGCGTGCAGCGTTCGGCACCGACGACCTGCCGGGGCTGCACGCCGGGCTGCTGGTCCACGACGCCACCGGCTGGTTCCCGGCCACCGACCTGATCGACGGCGACCAGCTGCCCCGGATGCTCGACTCGGCGGCCAGCCGCTGGCAGGCCAAACGGCACGCCGCCGCCGCCCTGGCTTGGAAGGCGTACAGCTACTGGGTGGCCCTGCCGGTCGCGCTCGGCTGGGCGTCGGCCCGACGGGTGCCGCTGATGCGGGCCGACGACGTACTGCTGCGGATGGACGACGCCGGCCCGCTGGTCGACGTGGGCCTGCGCCCCGGCATCCCGGTCGCGGTGCTGCCGCACGACCCGATCGCGGCCGCCGGCCTGCCCGAGGTGCTGGTGGTGGCCGACGAGGCCGAACTGCTGCGGGTGCTGCGGACGTCCCTGCTCGACCAGCACATGAGCCCGCTGCTCGACCGGATCCACTCCCGGGTCAAGCTCGGCCCGCGTACCCTGCTCGGCTCGCTATCCTCCGGCATCGCCTACGCGGTGCTGCAGGCGGCGGACGCCCTGCCGGGGTCGTCGGCCGCGACCATCGGCACGCTGCTCGACGCGCTCGACGTCGGCGACCTGATCGAGCTGGTGCCCGGGGCGGACGGCGCGCTGTCGGTGCAGCGCCGGACCTGCTGCCTGGCGTTCACCCTGCCGGACCCGAAGATCTGCCCCGGCTGCTGCATCCGCCCCTGACCACCCCAGGCACCACGGTCCCCCTCCCCGCTACATCCCCCCGCGACATCCCCCCGCGACATCCCCCCGCGACGATCTTGCAGTTATCGAGAAGACTTGCCCTATTTGTCCATCGATAAGTGCAAGATCGCCGCCGGCAGCAACTGCGACGTGTGCGACCGGGGGGGTGGGTCAGCCCAGGTTCTGGTAGGTCGCGGTCAGCGTCGCCCGGGCCAGGGTGTGGAACGTCAGGTTGAATCCGACGTACGCCGGGGTCGCCTCCGGTCCGAGGTCGAGCCGCTCCACGTCGAGGGCGTGTACGGCGAAGATGTAGCGGTGCGGCCGGTCCCCTGCTGGCGGCGCGGAACCGTCGTAGCGGGCGTTGCCGAAGTCGTTGCGCACGCTGAACGCCCCTGGGGCAGCCGTCTCGGGAGCGCCACCCGCGCCACGGGCCAGGTCCGTCACCGACGAAGGCACATTGACCAGCAGCCAGTGCCAGAATCCGCAGCCGGTCGGGGCGTCCGGGTCGTAACAGGTGACGACGAATCCCTTCGTCGCGGCCGGGAACCCCGACCAGGACAGCTGCGGGGACAGGTTCTCCCCGCCGGCGCCGGTGAAGATGTGCGCGTCGGGCAGCACGTCGCCGTCGAGGACGTCCGTGCTGGTCAGCGTGAACGAGTCGACCGGCGGAAGCAGGTCGTACGGGCTGGGCGCGATGGGTCGGTCTGCCAGGTTCATGCCTGGCATCCTGCCGCAACCGGCACCGTCGTGCAGTCGGCACACCGGCACCGTCAGGCAGTCGGCACACCGGCACCGTCACGCAGTCGGCACACCGGCACCGGCGCGCGGTCGGGTGCGCGCCGGTGCCGGCCGGTCAGTCTGGCGGACCTGTCGGTCAGGCCCGGTCGGTGCCGGTGGAGACGAGTTGCGCCTCCCGTTCGGCGGCGAGCCGGACCCGCAGCTGCTCGCCCTCGATGTCCACGTTCGGCAGGATCCGGGCCAGCGGGCGGGGCAGTCGCCAGGCGGCGTTGCCGAGCAACGACATCACCGCCGGCACGATCGTCATCCGTACGACGAACGCGTCGATCAGTACGCCGATCGCCAGCGCGAAGCCCATCGACTTGATCACCGGGTCGTCGAGCAGGATGAACCCGCCGAACACCGCCGTCATGATCAGCGCGGCGGCGGTGACCACCCGGGCCCCGTGGCCCATCCCGTTGATGGTGGCCTGGGTCGCGGTGTCGCCATGCACGAAGTCCTCCCGCATCCGGGAGACCAGGAACACCTCGTAGTCCATGGCGAGCCCGAACAGGATGCCGATCAGCAGGATCGGCAGGAAGCTGACCAGCGGCCCGGCGGTGTCCAGGCCGACCAGGCCGGACAGCCAACCCCACTGGAACACGGCGACCGTGATTCCGAACGCGGCACCGACGGTCAGCAGGAACCCGGCGGCGGCCTTCACCGGCACCAGGATCGACCGGAACACCAGCATCAGCAGCAGGATCGACAGGCCGACGACGAGCAGCAGGTAGACCGGCATCGCGTCGGAGAGCTTGTCGGACACGTCGATGCCGACGGCGGTCGCGCCGGTCAGGGCCACCTGGACCGCGCCGTCGTCGTCGGGCGACAATCCGAGTACGGCGATCTCCTCACGGATCCGCTCGACCAGCTCCTCGGTCTCGGCGTCGGTGGGGCCGGCCGTCGGGATGACCGCCAGGATCACGGTCTGCCCGTCCTGGCTGGGCTGCGGCGGGGTGACCGCCACGACGCCGTCCAGCCCCTGCACGGTGGTGGCGACCTGGCCGGCGGTGGCGGTGGTGGACTCGGCCGAGTCACCGGAGACCACCATCAGCAGTCGGCCGTTGAAGCCCGGCCCGAATCCTTCGGAGATCAGGTCGGAGGCGGTGCGTTCGGTGCTGCCGACCGGGGCGGTGCTGGCGTCCGGCAGCGCGATCCGCATGTCGGCGGCGGGGATGGCCAGCGCGCCGAGCCCGGCCACGCCGAGCAGGATCACCGGGATCCGCAGCTTGATGATCAGCCGCGCCCAGCGGAATCCGAAGGTCTCGGTGTTCTCGGCGTGCTCGGTGTTCTCGGTCTTTTCGGTGTTCCCGGTCGGCTGGGCGGCCCGGAACCGGCGGGGCAGGACCCGGCGGCCGGCGTAGCCGAGCAGCGCCGGCTGCAGGGTGATGGCGACCAGGACGGCGACGCTGACCGTACCGGCGGCGGCCAGACCCATCACGGTGAGGAACGGGATGCCGACGACGGCGAGGCCGGCGAGGGCGATGACGACGGTGGCCCCGGCGAACACGACCGCCGACCCGGCGGTGCCGACCGCCCGCGCCGCGGCCTCCTCCGGTTCCAGCCCGTCGAGCATGTTCTGCCGGTGCCGGGAGGTGATGAACAGCGAGTAGTCGATGCCGACGGCGAGGCCGAGCATCAGGGCCAGCACCGGGGCGGTGGAGGTGAGGCTGACGACGCCGCTCAGGGCGAAGAGTCCGGCCATCCCGGCGCCGACGCCGATCAGGGCGTTCAGCATGGTCATTCCGGCGGCGACCAGCGACCCGAAGGTGACGATCAGGACCACCAGGGCGATCGCCACACCGATCGCCTCCTGCGATCCGACGTGCGGCTCGGTGTTGAGCACCTCTCCACCGGTGGCGACCTGGTACCCGGCGTCGCGGGCCGGTTCACCGACGGCCTCGTACGCGTCCCGCTGCTCGGTGGTGACCTCGTCGACCGGGTCGGCGAACTGCACGTTGATCAGCGCGTACCGGCCGTCCGGGGAGACCGTGCCGGTCTGGAAGGGACTGAGTGCGCCGACCACGCCGGGCAGTTCGTTGGCCTCGGCCACGACGGACAGTACGGCCGCCTGGCCGTCCTCGGTGGTCAGCTGCTGGCCTTCGGGGGCGACGACGATGATCGTCCCGCCGGCGCCGCTGGCTTCCGGGAACTGCTCCTGCAGCTGGTCCAGCGCCGCCTGGGACTCGGTGCCGGGGATGCTGAAGTTGCTGGCGGTCGGTCCACGGAAGGCGAGCGCGGCCGCGCCGAGCGCCACCAGGGCGATCAGCCAGATGGCGACGACCAGGTGTCGTCTGCGGAAGGCGGTCCGGCCGAGCCGGTAGAGCAGGGTGGCCATGCGGCATCCTCTGAGGTGTCGGGCGTGGCGGATTGGTGTGTGTGGTGCTTGGTCAGTCCCGGGCGCGCGGCGGATCGCCGAGGGTCCGGGCGATGACCTGGGTCAGCAGGGGACGGAGTTCGTCGTCGGTGAGGTCGAGATGTTCGGCGCTGGCGGCGGAGGCCCCGGCCAGGACGACCAGGGCCGCGAACATCTCCGCCGGGTCGTCGCGGTCGCCGGCCAACGCGCAGTGCAGCCGGCCGATCATCTGCTCCAGGTCGCAGAAGGCCGGCTGGTGCAGCAGCTGCGGGATCTCGGCGTAGAGCACCGCGATCTGTCGCCGGAAGCGCAGGCAGAGTTCGATGAAACCGTCGATCGCCGTACGGTGGGCGGCCTCGTCGTCGAGGTCGGCCAGTCGCCGGTCGAGGTCGGCGAGGCTGTCGACGGCCGGTTTCATCAGGGCGGCGAGGATCGCGTCCTTGCTGTCGAAGTGGTAGAGCAGCGAGGCCTTGGCGCAGCCGACCTCGGCGGCGATGTCCTGCAGCGAGGTGCCCCGGAAGCCGACCTCGGCGAACCGCCGGGCCGCCACGGCGAGGATCTGCTCGCGCAGCTCGGCCCGGCCTGCGCCGCTGCGGACGGCCTGTGTCACCTGACCTACCTCCTTCCCGCTGCCCACCCGTCGCGACCAAGGATGCCGGAGCCACCCCGGAACTCCTGACCGATCGGTCAGAACGTGAAGTAACTCACAGCAACGCCCCCGCTCAACCGCGATCTCCACCAACTGATCTCAACCGAAGCGGATGGAAGCCGGACGAGAACTCGATGAGAGTTCGTTAAGAGTCACTGGAACAGGGCTGTCACCATGTCGGCATGGAGTTCTTTTCCGGCCAGGGCTTCTTTTTTCTGATCCTGACTCTTGTCGGGTACGGCCTCGGCGCGCTGGTGCTCTACTGGATCATCCGGCTCGCCGTCCGGCACGGGATCGCCGACGCCGACGAACGACGCGGCGGCCACGATGGCCTCCGCTGAGCACCCCGCAGTGCCGGTGGAAAACCAGCTGCGGTCCGACAAGGACCTGTCGGACAATCGCCCGGTGAACGTCGACCTGCCGGACTGGATGCGCAATCCGCCGCCGCGTGCCGTCACCTGGCGTGACCGGGTCGGCGCCGGCATGACGCGCCTACCGGGGGCCGCCGCGCTGCGTCGATTCCGCTGGCGGTGGGAGCAGCGCGACCCGCTGCACCGGCGGTTCCCCCGGCTGACCGCCAGCCTGGCCGTACCGCTGGCCTTCGTCGCGATCATGGCGCTGATCTCGCTCGCCTACTGGCTCTACCTCAGCGCCTGACCGGCGGACCGGCGCTACCTCAGCGCCTGACCGACGCCGGTCAGGCGTCCGGCAGCAGCGCGTGCTTGAGCTGGCTGGCCAGCCAGTCCCGGAAGACCTGCTCGTCCCAGCCGCAGTGCAGCACCAGGCTGTCGTAGTGGGCCGGGTCGTTGAAGTGCCAGATGACATCGGTGGCCCGCTGCACGTCGACGCCGTCGCGTAACGGCCCCAGCTCGGCCAGCCGGGCGGCGACCGTACCGGCACCGATGCGCCGGTTGCGCAGCAACGTCTCCCACACCTCGCCCGCCTCCGGGGCGTCGTCGGTGGCGCGGCGTACCGTCTCGAACATCCGGGCCGCGCGGCCGCCGATCAGCCGGCACACCTCCGCGTACGCGTCGAGCACCGCCGGCTGGGTCGTCGCCACCCGGACCGGCCGGTACCAGGGGCGGTCCGCGACGGCGACGGGCTCGTCGTCACCGGCGAGCGCCTCGTCGAGGACCTGCCGCAGCAGCGCCGGTTTGGAGCCGAACGCGGCGAAGACGGTCGGCCGGGCGACGCCGGCCACGGCGGCCACGTCCGCCAGCGAGGTCGCCGCGTAGCCGCGCTCGGTGAACAGGTCACGGGCCGCCGCGACGACCGCCCGACGGGTACGCCGGGCGCTCTCCTCGCGCACCGCCGACCGGTAGCGGCGGGCGGGCCTGCTCTCCTTCGCCTCAGCCATAGCCAGCAGATACTACCAACGGATTCACTAGACGATGTCTCTCGACAATACTGTTGTCTAATGAATAGGATGCTAGACCAGCGACACCGCCGGGCCACACGCCACTGCGGGCACCCGACCCGACCTGACCTCGCCGCCGCCGGAGGCACCACGATGGACACCGACCCGCCCGTCACCGCACGCCGGCACACCCGGCGACACCACTGGCTCACCCGTCGACACCACTGGCTGCTGGCATTCGCGGCCGTACTGCTGATCCCCGCGACCGCCGCCTGCGGCGGTGCCGACCCGGCGACGCAGCCCGCCGACGGGCAACCGCCGGCAGCCGGCGCGGAGCCCGACGACGTACCGCCGATCGACGCCTGCACGCTGCTGGCCACCGACGAGATCACCCCGCTCATCGGCGACCACGACGACGGCGAACCGTCCAGCGGACCCGGCGGCAGCGCCTGCACCTGGGAAAACCCGGACACCTACCACTCGGTCACCGTGAGCATCGGCGACTGGGGCACCGCCGTCGGCGGCCAACTGCCCGAATCCCCGTACGGCGAGACCGAACCCGGCCCGGACGGCATCCGGTTCGCCGCCGGCGGCATCGCCGAGTTCGCCGTCGCGGACCGGGCCAGCGAAATCCAGATCACCTCCCGCGACCTCGACCGGGACACCGTGGTCGAGCTGATCGGGCTGATCCGCAGCCGGGTCGACACGCCGACCGGTCAGGCCGCCGGCGGATCCGGCCAGGGCGCCGACGGGTCCGGGGGCGACGGCACGGCCGCCGGCGCGTCGGCCGATGTCGACCCCTGCGCGCTGCTGACCAAGCAGGAGGCGGAGCAGCTGGCGGGGACCGCCCTCGACGAGCCGCTACCGGTGCGGGAGACCTGCACGTTCACCGGGCCGACCTCCGGCCCGCTCGCCCAGGTCGAGGTCTTCGTCGGCCCCGGAGCGAAGAAGATCCTCGACATCAACCGCGAGCTCGGGCACGAGTTCCGCGAGCTGCCCGGCATCGGCGACGAAGCGTACGCCGAGGACGACGCCGCCTACGTGCAGAAGTCCGGCCAGTGGGTGTGCCTGCGGCTGGTGCTGCTCAGCGACCCCGCCGAGCACCGCCAACGGCTGGAGGACGCCGCCCGGCTCATCGCCGGTCGGCTCTGACCCGCCGCCGCTCGCAAAGAGAGTGGTGCCGGCCATGCGGATCCGCGTCGACGACTACCGACGGCTGCTCGCCGTCACCACGGTCACCCTGCTCACCGTCACCGGGTGCGCGCGCAGTGGCCCGGCCGGCGACCCGCCGGCACCGACCGGGCCGTCGGTGAGCGCCCAGGCGCAACAGCGGTACGGTGCCGCGCCGACGCCGCACCCCGACGTCACCTACCAACCGGACGTGGTGATCGTCGGCGGCGGAGCGGCGTCGGTCCGCTCGGTCGCCGCCGACACCTTCACCTGGCGCATCGACCCCGCGGCGGCGAACGCCGACCAACTGGCCCCGGGCAAGGTCATGTTCCTCACCGGCCGGGCCGTCGGTCGGGTGATCGACGTACGGCGCGAAGGGGACGACCTGGCGGTCGCGATCGGCCCGGTGGACATCACCGACGTGATCCGCGACGGCACCTTCACCAGCGCGGAGCCCGTTCCGTTGGCCGCTGCCCGGCCGGTGCCGGACGCGGCGGCAAGCTGGTCGCAGACCTCCGACGACGATGGCGGCGGCACCGGCGGCGGTTCCGCTGTCGCTGGCGGCGGCATCGGGCCGGGCCAGGGTGGCGACGACATCGGGCCGGCCCACGGCGGCGGCGCCCTCGGGCCGGTCGGCGGCGCTTCCGCTGACGGCGGGCTGGTGGTGCCGGCAGCCAACCAGCGTCCTCAGCTGACTCCGCGGCCGATCTGCTGCGCCAACGGCGTCGGCGCGGAATTCACCTACAGCTCGGCCGGCGTCCGGCTGGTTGGCCTGGTCCTGCTCAAGATGACCGCGCCGACCGCCGCATTCCACCTGGAGATCCGGGGCGCCAAGGTGATCCGGGCCGAGTTCGAAATCAACGGGGCGGCGGCGCTGCGGGTCGAGATCAACGCGACGACGTCGACCGGACAGAACATCGACCCGCGCATCCCGATCCCGGTCGACTTCAGCGTCCCGATCGGCGAGGTGCTCGGCGTACCGTTCGCGGCCACGGTGACCCAGGTCATCGGGGTGCACACGGCGTTCGGCGCCAAGGACGGCAACATCTCCGCCGTCGGCGAATGGTCGCTCAACCAGTCGATGTCCTTCGGCTACGCCAACGGCTCCTTCGGGGTCCGCGCGCCGACCTCGATCAGCGTCGACCAGAGCCTGATGGACTCGATCACCGGGATATCGGTCGGCGTCAACGGCGTCTGGCTCGACTACCACGCCAAGTTCCACGTCGGGCTCGGCGCGCTCGGCTTCATCGCCGGGCTCTACTTCCAGCTGACCCTCACCCTCGGAATGACCATCGGCTCCGCGCTCGGCGCGCCGCTCGTGGTGTGCCGCAGCGCCCAGCTCGGCCTCTGGGCGTCGTACGGTGTCGGCTACACCATCCCGGCCGGCCTGGTCGCGGTGATCAACACATTCCTGCAATTGTTCAACGCCAAACCGATCCCCAAGGAGGACGGCGTCGGCGACAGCAAGCTCCTCTACGACAAACCAGTCGTCTATCCGAACGTACCGATCTGCCGAAATTGATACCCTGGGGCCGTGTCGGCCACCGTGGATCCACCGTCGCCGCGTACCGATCCGCCCACGCCCCGGCAAAAGATCAACTGGGTCGAACGCCTCATTCAGGCAGCGGCTCTGGCCGGGTCGATCGCCGGTGTCGCATCCTTCTTCACCGAGCATCCGACGGCCGGGCTGCGGCTCATCGCGGGCAGCCTGCTCGTCGGTGGGGTCGCGCTCGCCTTCAGATGGCGTACGGCCGACAACCGTCCCCTTGGTTTCCACAGCGCGCTGGCGCTGGCGCTGATCGGAGCGGGCACCCTCGGGTGGTCGGTGCGGCCGGTCGCGGCACCGGAGGCCAGCGCGCCGGCCCCGAACCCGACCGTGAGCAGTTCCTCGGGTTCGTCAGGTCCGTCGCGAACCGCTGGCGGCCAGGATCCCGCGCCCGGCGGCACGTCGGTGACGGTGCACCGGGCTGAAACCGTCGTCCCGCTCTCCGCGACATCGGAGATCGACCTCGACTCACTTGCTCCGGACTGGGACGTTACGGGCTATGACGAGACGGGCCGGGCCGATCTCAAGTTCAGCGTCATCGGCCTGCAGCCGATAAACAATGCCGAGCTGAGGGAAGCCACAGGTGACGGCCCGGAGCTTTGCCAGCAGGCGACGGCACACTACGAGCTGACGCTCGACGAGGACCTGCCCGAAACCCGGTACCTCTGCGCGATCACCAACGAGGACCGTTTCGCCTCGGTGCGGTTCAACCGCGAAGACGTCCGGATCGGATATACCGTCTTCAGCTGGATCAACCTGACGATCACGGTCTACAACCGCCCCGCCTGACCACCGTCCGGGCCGGCCGGGCCGTCGGACGCGCCGGGCCGGCGGCCCCTCCGACCCGGCGGACCCGGCCGCTACTCGCAGGCGACCCCGTCGCCGTCGCGGTCCAGGTCGTAGACGTCCGGGCCGACGACCCGCACCGGCCCGCTGACGTACGCCGGCCCGTTGCCGCTGCCGCCGGCGCAGTCGACGTCGCTGGCGATCGGCACACACGCGCCCGTGCAACTGCTGTGGCACTGCTGGGTGACCTTCGTGCCGACCAGCACGACCTTGGTGACCGGCTGCTTGGTCACCTGCTCGCTGATCAGCCGCTTGCCGGTCTGCACACCGTCGGTCAGGGTCACTTCGTAGGTGAGTTTCCGCACCCCGGCGACCCCGTTGGTCTTCACCTTGGTGGTGCCCTTCGCCAGGCTCGGGTCGTCGACCCGCTTCTCCTGAAACGGGATCTGCTCGGTCTCGGTGACCGTCCGGGTCTCCACCTTCGGGCGCGGTGGTGCCGGCGGCAGCGTGGGTGACGCCGAGGCGCTGGGCGTCGGTACGACGCTTGGCGACGCGCTGGCGCTGGGCGAGCTGGCTCCCGGCACCCCGGCGACGGAGCCGGACGATCCGGACCCGTTGTCCGTACGCCCGGTCAGCCCGGCAGCGTCGACCGTGTCGGTGTCCGACTGCTCGGGCGCGAACGCGCCGATCACCGCGAGCCCACCGCAGCAGAACAGGACGAAGGTCAGCAGTACGCCGCCGAGGATCCCGGCGACCTTCCGGCCAGGGCTGAGGCCAGGGCCGGTCTGGCCGGGGCGCAGGCCGGGACCGGCGGCGGCCGGGCCGGGGGCCGGATACGGACTGTCGAGTACGGGTTCTGCGGGTTCGGGTGCTGCGGCGCATTGGTCACCGCCGAAGTTTCCCGGCCGACATCGATATTGTGCAGTGGCCAAGGAGTGACACTTCGTGGCATCTACGTCGACAAACGTCTGACGATCATCCTGTGTCGGCTACCAAACTAATCAG
This sequence comes from Solwaraspora sp. WMMA2101, assembly GCF_049179175.1. Lineage (NCBI taxonomy): Bacteria > Bacillati > Actinomycetota > Actinomycetes > Micromonosporales > Micromonosporaceae > Solwaraspora > Solwaraspora sp. WMMA2101. The sequence continues at coordinate 3,145,154 of NZ_JBMHMA010000006.1, forward strand.
TCCAGCTCGGACAAACCGACAACGACAGCAGCCGGTCGGCCGCCGCCGGTCGGACCGGCGGACCACCGGTGCCGGCCCGGCGCCACAAGCAGCACTGACACTCGGCCACAAGGGTAAATGGCAACTTCCCACCCGAACATTGACGTACCTACATTGATGTGTGAAACTAGGAACTCCACATCGCTCCGACAGCAGGGATTACAAGATGGAGCACCGCCAAGGCATGCAACCCGAAATTTTCCGACACATCGTCGCATCGGCAACCGCCTTCGTCATCTGCTCCTCAATTTCTCTAGCCGGGAAGCCCGCTCACGCCGATGCACCTAGCCCAAATTTGCACAATGACAAGATCCATGAGTTCGTAAGCCGAATCGAAGGACGCTGGGGAATAACTGTCAGTCCAGCCGATTACGAAGTCGCCACCATCGAAGGAATAACGGTAATCAGACCTAATAGGGCAGCCGTACTTCGTGACCTGACCGGTGCGGTGGGGTGTGGACGGACAGGGTGTGCGGCGACGGAGACGGCCACCGCATGATCGTCCGGTGTTGTGTGGACAACGAAGGATCACGAGGTGGCCGCAGCGGCCATGGTAGAGGCCGGTCGTGTCGAGGAGAACCTCGCCACGCTGATGGGAGACCTCGGCGCGTGTTTCGCCCGGGTCGAACCACTACGGCAGGCCGGCAAGTACGTCCGTGGCCTGATCGCCGACCTGCCACGCAAGAACTGCTGGACCCTCGCCGAACACGCCGGGGACACCACCCCCGACCGGATGCAACGACTCCTCGAACGCGCGGTCTGGGACACCGACAAGGCGATGGGCGTGGTCCGTGACTTCGCCGTGGCACGCCTGGCCGACCCGGACGGCGACAACACGCTGATCTTCGACGAGAGCGGCGTGGAGAAGACCGGCACCGGCACGTGCGGCGTGACCCGCCAGTACGTGGGCTGCGCGGGAAAGGTCACCAACGCCGTCAACCTGGTCAACGCCACCTACGCCACCCGCGCCGGCCACGCCCTGGTCGGCTCCCGCCTGTGGATCCCCGCCGCCCACCTCGACGACGACGCCCGCCGCGCCGCCACCGGCGTCCCCGCCGACACCGAGTTCGCGACCAAACCCCGACTCGCCACCGACCTGCTCACCGAGACACTCGACGCCGGCGTACCCGTGCGGTGGTGCACCGCCGACGCCGTCTACGGCCGGGACCGGCGACTACGCGACACCTGCGAGACCCGGGGAATCGGCTACAGCCTCGGCGTGCCGTGCTCGTTCCGGATCACCCTGCCCGGCTGGAAGACGAAGATCCGCGCCGACACCGCTGCCACCACCCTGACCACCGACACCGCCTGGCAGACCATGTCCTGCGGGGCGGGTTCCAAAGGCGACCGCTGGTACGCGTGGGCGTGGATCGCCACCGCCAGCCCCCGCCACTACCTGCTCGTACGCCGGAGCCTGGCTGACCCCGACGACCTGGCCTACTTCTACTGCTGGATACCGGAGCGCCTTCCGGCGACCCTGACCGCGTTGGTGAGGGTGACCGGCCGGCGGTGGACGATCGAGGAGGACCACGGCTTCGGCAAGGACCACTTCGGGTTCGACCAGTTCCAGAACCGCCTCCACACCCCGATCATGCGGCACATAGTGCTGGTCATGGCCGCGCTCGCCGTCTGCGCGGTCACCGCCGCCGACGCCGCGGCCGGGACCACGCCACCACCCCGACCCACCCACCCCAGCGAACCACCACCGGCCGACCTCGGACTCGCCCGGCTGACCGTGGTCGAGATCAAACGGCTGTACAACCTCGCGACCAGAGCCTGGCACAGCCTCGAACACCATCTCCGCTGGTCCTGGTGGCGCCGCCGCCATCAAGCCCGCGCCCGCTGGTACCACTACCGATCCAGACTCACATGATCAAGTCACGAAGTACGGCTGCCCTACTAAGGATGCACGTCTGCAGGCACAGGAGACCCAAGACAACAACGGGGATACTAAATTCCTGATGTCAACGACCGCAGACACCCCTCCTGCACCCGCGTCGGGTGGATCGATGGCAGATTCGCAGACAGACTGGCGTCAGCCGACCTGCTGGGCAAGGCTGGAAAATTTCTGGGCATGGATGGACATGTGTAGCCAATGGGGATTGATGACCTATGCGGGCGAGACCCGCCGAAATTATGCGTACAAGATGTATGCATCGTGCGGCATAACAGATATAGACAGATACCGCGAGCTCACCTCCTGCTATGTTGACACCGAGCAGGCCCCCAACACATCGCCGGCGTGGGTGTGGAACGATTGGAGCCCGAGGTCAACAATCAATCTTGGCAACTGCAGCGACTACACCTTGGCAGTCAGCTACGCAGGCTTTGGCGCTGAACACACCGTGCATACATGCGAGGAGCTCAACCCGGAAAAGGGGGAAGCAGGCGCCGACTTCCGTACGACCTGGAACGGCGACGCATACAACAACGAAGTGCGTGAAGTCGCATTGCTCATCGCAATCGGGCATGATCCGGCCTTCGCCGCCCCACAGCTTCATCTCCGATGGGGATTCGTAACCTCGGAATGCAACCCTATTGGCGGAATTCTTGACCCTTGCGGCTAGAATCGAGTGATGATGTTCAGCAGGAGAGGGATTGCCAAGCCTGGGGCGCTATCAGCTGCTGCCGTCGGGCTGCTGGGGATCTTCATCGCCACGGCTGTCACGGTCATGGACTGGGCTCTGGACGAGCCGAGCCGGCACATTGAACGCACCCAGGCAGAGGATCTACTTTCACGAGCTGCGGTACTGGCGCAGGCCGGCAACTCAACCGGCTTGTGTCAGACTGTCGCCGCCACGTCCGCGACTTGCAGGTCCTTGCTCGACTACACGGAGTCGAAAGGCTGGGAAGCTGGCGCCGATCCCCCACGTGTGGTCGACACTCGACGTTACCCGAAGACCAGTCACACTTCAGAAACCCTGGTGCTTCGGGTCGCCGGAGTCAGGGCTGACGGCAGCCACTACGAGTCAGACTTCCCAGTCATTCGTACCCCCGAGGGTGAGATCCGCAGCACCGCGCCCGTATACTGGTCCGGCGTAGTCTTCGATGAATCTCAAATTGAATGCAACCAAGCAGACGGCGACGCCTGCGCACAGGACTTCATATCTCCTCCGTAAGACTTTCTTACGCCTTTCGGATCGCTATCGAAGGAGGAGGACGTGCAGGTAGACCCGCCCACGTCGCCGAACTAATCCACCCGACTCGTGCCGGGAATGGAAGCGCAAGCGACGTCGCTGACGGCGCACAGGACAGCCGGATACGGCGTCAGGGTCATTTCAGCCGGCAGTACTTCAGGCGGTACCCTGATCACCAGGTGATCGGCATGCTTTGGCTGGCCACTGGTACAGCGGTTGAATAGCTGGGGTCTGTAGTTGTCATGGTGGTTCCGGTTCGAGTGTGAGTCCGGTCTGGGCGAGGAAGCCGGGTATCAGCTCTGGCCGGTACTGGATGCGTTTGAGCCGGTTGCGGATGACCGCGGCGAGGTGGTCCACGCCGTCGACGGCGAGGTTGCCCAGGCCGGCTTTCACTGTCGACCACAGACTCTCGACGGGGTTGAGGTCCGGGGCGTACGCGGGTAGCTGGACCACGGTCAGCCACCGGTGACGGGCGGCGGTCAGGCGACGCATCGTGGTGCTGGTGTGGGTGTTGACCCCGTCCCAGATCAGGATGATCGGGGCGTGGAGTTGGTGGTGCGCGGCGGTGATCAGGGCGGCGTAGTCGTCCTCGGAGAGGCTGCGGCGTTCACCGGTGCGGTTGCGGTGCACACGGAGCCGGTAGAAGACGTGGCCGCGCCGGCCGGGTTTGAGGCAGACCAGGCCGGCGATGGAGACCCGGCCTGAGCCCTTGGCGTTGACCCGCACGACGGGTGTGTGTCCTCTGCGGGCCCAGGTGGTGGCCCGGGGTGGTCGCAGGGTCTGTCCGGCCTCGTCCTCGAAGACGATCCACGCCCCGGTCGCCGCCGCTAGCCTCGTACCTTGGCCCAGGTCGTGGCCCGCCAGGCGGCGATGGCGTCGGCGTCGCGTTGGACTGCCCGGTGCTTCGGGACCTGCGGGGTGTAGCCGATGCGGTGCAGCAGGTAGGACACCCCGCGCAGGGTGTAGGAGGTGTGGAACAGCCGGCCGATGAGCGTGGCGACCCGGGCGAGGGTCCAGCGTTGGTCCTCGCTCCAGCCGTGTTCGGCTGGTCCGAGGTCGAGCTCGGCGCGTAGTCGCAGGAGCTGGTCGGGTGCGAGCCGGCAGGTGGTTCCGCCGGGTCCGGTCGAGGCGAGGGCGGTCATCCCGCCGGTCTGCCAGCGGCGCCGCCACTGGTAGGCCGATTTCGTCGATACCCGCAGCCGGGCTGCGACCTCGGTCGCGGGGACACCGGCGGCGAACATCCGCGCCGCCTGCATCCGTATCTCTTCCCGCTTGGCCCGCCCGCCGGCGGACAGACCACCACTATCGGCGTACCTCATACCTCCGGCATAGACCGGCCGTCATCGATGGTAACGCCGACACGCCGCCTGTGATCAACCAGACCCGAACCGCCCAACAGACCCCGGCTATTCAACCGCTGTAGCTTCGGTCGCCGGCCGGCCGTCGCAACTGCCTCACCAGTTCACGCATCTTCGCAATCCCCCCTCACGGATATTTCGGTCGTCGCAGCCGGCCCCGGCTCGCGCCGCCACTGGCCGGCCTTGTCGGCCAGGATCGCCACCGCGCCGGCCGTACCGTGCTCGGCCACCAGCTCGGCCCAGGTGAACCTGATCGTCACGACGTCGTCGTCGCGGATCGGGCCGACCCAGCGGTCGTCACACATCCCGGTCATCAACACCCCCGATGGTCGAGCGGCAGCGTGGTCCGGCCACACACCGGGCACCACCTGGACTTCACCTTGAACGACCACAGCCCGGCGCAGTAACCGAGCAGCGTCGTCCCGATCAGCGCTCCGATACTCCACATCGACGTACTCCTTTCTGAAGGAAGACGAATCCCCGTGGTCACGTGCAATCAGTCGTCGAGCGCCACCGGCTCGCCGCCGTTGGCCTCCCAGCGGGCCAGGATCTCGGCGAGAATCCGCCGGGCACCGACCTCACCGTGCTCGGCCTTCAAGTCCTCGAAGCTCCATCGCAGGGTGAGCACCATCTCAGCCGCTTCATCGGTCACACACTCACGGGTGACGTCGGCGGCGTCGTCGGTGCTCGGCTCCGACTCGCCCGCACCGTCGTCGACCAAGATCACAAACCCGCTGGTACGCGGTAGCCGACCATCTGGCCGTAGGTCATCAGCGGACGCAGAGTCGGAGTGAGCATCGTCGGCTCCGACGACCAGCGGTGCCCCCGGTTGCCGTCCAACCACCGTTGCCGGGCCGCCGCCCGTTCCTGGTCGAGCCGGGCCAGCCGCTTCGACGCCGCCGACCGGCCGTCCCGCCACTCCCGCCACCGCAACACCAGCTCGCGAATCATCTCAGTGATCATTTCTCGCTCCTTCTCAAGATCGTTGTCGGTGCCACGCACTCGACCACGTCAATTGGCGTCACACCGCTGAGTGTCTCGCCCGAACAGCATCCATGACCGTCCACAGGCAACCTTGCAAGTGTCAACGTTCACGGGTCACCGGTGCCTACGTTCAGTTCGTGAGACTCGTCGCGCTGTCCGATGTCGCCGAAATGCTCGGTGGTGTGTCCCGCACCCGCGCTACCGAGATCACCAACCGGTCGAGCTTCCCGGCGCCCTTCGCGCTCGTCGCCTCCGGTCGGGTACGGGTCTGGGACCGCGACGAGGTTGCCGAGTGGATCCGCACCCACCGCCCGACCCAGCAAGAAGACTGATGTCCTATTCACTTCACTCTCCCCCGCACCGAAGCATCTGGCATCCGAGCACCCGAAACGGGATGGAATCTGCAAGGACAAAGCTGATACTCACGGTCTCCGCTGCGAGAGGCGATACCCGTCACGTCCGCCGAACACCATCTGCTGTCCGCAGACAGCGGAGCAACTGGATCGGGCGCTAACCTCTCTGACCATGAGCGACTATCTTCAGGTGTCCACCGCAGTCGAAACGCGAGATGCCGCAGTAGCCCTCGCCCGATCGGCGGTTGGCGCTCGCCTGGCTGGGAACGCGCAGGTGGTTGGTCCCGTGGTCAGCGTCTTCTGGCATCTGGGCGACCAGGGTGAGGGCGAGGAGTGGCAGGTGCTACTCAACACGACGGCCGCCCAGTACGAAGCCCTGGAGCGCCATCTACTCGCGCACCATCCCTGGCAGAACCCGCAGGTCACGGCCACCGCGATCGTGGCAGGATCGGCAGCGTGTCTGGAGTGGCTCCGCACGTCAACAGGCGAAGTCGCACCAGGCAGTTAAGGCTGAAGCTGTCTCGACCGAGGCGACGCTACCGGCTCATCTCCGCCGCTTGGCCATGCAGGTCCACGACACACGGGAGAGCTGCGTAGGGCTCCAGCCTTGTCAAGAATGAGTCGATGCGCTGAGCCGGGCGGATCGAGCCGACGCCGACCGCCAACCGCATTGCCTTGCCCGCCACGGAGCACGCCTGTTCCACCTCGTTGGCGTCGAGGTATGCGTCAGCCAGCCAGGTCAGATAGAGCGCCTTGTCACGGGCATGCGTGTCGCTGTACAGCGCCAAGACGTGCTCCAGCACTGATATCGCGCGCATCGGCCGGTGCAGTACGGACCAACAGCGGCCAGTCATGATGTCGACCTCGACGTCGTCCACCCAGTAGACCCAATCTGGCTCAGCTCGATCCCCGGCAGCGCTCAGCCACCGCGCGCCTGCATCGAGCTGCCGTTCCGCTTCAGCTGCCTGTCCTTGGAGGGCGTGAGTCCAGGCACGGCGGCAGTGCAGGAGGGTCAGGACTCGAGGCGGTGCGCCGGCCTTCGCTGTCTCGCACGCGGCGACCGCCAGGTTCAGGCCAGACCGTCCGAGCGCGATCGCCTGGTAGGCAAGAAACGCCTGCGCGTTGCCGGCAAGCGCCGGGTTGTCCGCCTCCTGAGCCGCAGTGAGACTCGCCCGATATAGCCGCTCCGCGTCCCCGTGACGGCCCGCGTCGAATGCGGCCCAGCCAGCCAACTGCGCCTGCTCGGACAACACCGCCAACAGCCGCCGATGGGTATCCTCGGCGTAACGTCCGTCCCGGATGAGCCGATCTGTTGAATCAAGCTCGGCGGCGTACATCTGGTACGTGTCTGCGCCGCCGAGGAAGTCGTCCAGACGACGCAACCGCGCGGTACGCTCTAGCAATTGATCCGGTAGTTCTGCACCGATCTGCCGGCCATGACCCAGAAGAGTATGCGGCAGCGCGGCAGCGAGACCAGCTCCGGCCACGAACTGGCGGCGGCTGAGAGCCCTCTGAGTGTCAGCTAGTGCCGACAATTCACCGCCGGCTCGGAGCGCAGAGTCGAGGCGCTGGACCGCCTGCGCGGTTGGGCGCTTAGAGCCGTTTTCCAGTTCATGCAGGTAGGACTTGCTGTAAAAGGTCGCCCTGGCGAGCTGACGTAGCGACATATTGCGCTCAGTCCGCAGTTGACCCAGACGACGAGAGAAGCTGGAACTTTCTGGCTCTGACATCTCGACCGCCCCTGACTGCCGGAAGGATCAGCGATGCGTCAGCGATGCTTCGACGCTCGCCGATGACAACCGTACCGCAAGGTGATGATCACTTGTTGCAACGGAGACACAATCTGCCAAGACGTTCTGGACCCGGCGCACCACAGTTCAGCCAGCACCACCAACTCCTACTCACTAGCCGCTGGCGTTCGGGGCGACCGCTTCAGCGCCGAGTGACGGCGAGACCGGCTTACGCCGGAAGGTGGATCACCGGCAGGTCGTCGCCGTACCGTGACTCGCCGGTCAGAATCGGGGCCCGGTGCTCCAGGCAGGCCATGACTGTGGAGGCAAGGTCCACCCGCCCGGTGACGCCCTGCCAGTAGGACAGCTCCTGCCAGGTCCAGCCCGAGGTGTCCAGGACAGCGCAGGCGGCCAGATCCAACAGCCGGTGCAGCAACTGGCGGTCCTTGCCGTCGCCCACCATCGCCAGGGTCTCGGCCACACTGACCGCGGTGACCCCGAACCGGACCCGGTCCTGGGTGACCTCGTAGATCGGCTCCGCGACGTGCACCGACCCGGACACGTAGGCGAGCAGCGCCGACCGGTCCAGCACCAAGCGGACCGGACGTTCGTCGTCGCCGGTCACGCGGCCGGCGCCTGCCCGGCCGGGGACTCTTCGTCACGCAGGTGTTGGCGCACCCGGTCGCGGACCACGTCGTACCGCTCGGCCGGCCACTGCATGTCGACGGTGGCGCGGCGAGCTCGCGCAGCCGCCAGCCCGGCCTCGGTGACCTCGATGCCGGACTCAGCCAGCTCGGCCCGGAGGGCATCCAGGCGCATCCGCCCCCGCACCGCCTCGGTGACGTAGGCGGACGCGTTCGGCTGCTCGGCCAACGTGTCCGCGACGTCCTGCGGTACGGAGATCGACAGCTTCTTCATACCGTTGATGCTACCCGGCAGCACAACTGGTAGCACCGAGCCCGTGAGCTGGGCCGTTACGCTGCCAGGCGGTCCTTCGCGGTGAGTCGGCGAGTCGCCAGCAGCGTCGCGACGGCGATCGAGGAGTAGACGGCGGCGGTCAGAACCGCCAATTGGCCCCACGGAATGCTGAGGACGAAGCCGGGAATCCGCCAGGCTGCCAGCAGTACGGCCGGGAAACCGATGAGCAGCCCGACCCCGGTCGCCACAACGGTCAGCACGACGTGCTGACGGACCAGGACCGCCCTCGCCCAGCGGGCCGATGACTTCCGCTCCACTACGGCCAGGGCGCACGGACCCGCACCGGGATCGGACGGGTTTCGGTAGTCCCGTCACCGAGCTGGCCCTGGTTGTTCAAGCCCCAGGAAATCACGGAGTAGTCGGGCTGAAGCGCCAGAGTGTGCGATCCGCCAACGGATATGGCTCTGATCAGGACCAGGTGCTGGGCACAGGGAGCGACCTGGCCTACCGCACACACCCTGACCGGGGTGGAACGACTCTGGTAGGTGCCGTCACCTAACTCGCCGAAGTCGTTGAAGCCCAGGAAACGACGCCGCCGCTGCTGAGCTGCGCAGCGTTGTGGTTTGCGCCGGCACTGATCTGCCGGACCCCGTACAAGAGCTGTTCGCACGGCGCGACCTGCCCTACCGCGCAGACCCGCACCGGGGTGAGGCGGTTGACGGTCGTGCCGTCGCCGAGCTGCCCAAGTCTGTTGTATCCCCAGGTGGCGACGCTGCCATCACCCAGCAGCGCCATACTCTGCGTGAAGTGACCTGCCACGGCCCGTACCGCGTGCAGGAACCGGTCGCACGGCGCGACCTGCCCCACCGCGCACACCTGCACCGGGGTGTGCCGGTCGAGGGTGGTGCCATCACCCAGTTGCCCGTACTGGTTGGAGCCCCACGTGACGGCCAGCGCGTTGTCCACCACCGCCATGCTGTGCCGTCCGGCAACCGCGAGGGACCTGACTCCGGTCAGGAACCGGTCGCAGGGGGCTACCTGCCCCACCGCGCACACCTGCACGGGGGTGCGCCGATCGACGGAGGTGCCGTCGCCAAGCTGACCGTACAGGTTGCTCCCCCAGGCGACCGCAGTCCCGTCGGTCAGCTGGGCGAGGGTGGTATCGCCGTTTGCCGACACGGCCCTGACCCCTCTCAAGGGCTCGTCACAGGGTGCGACCTGACCGACCGCGCAGACCTGCACCGGGGTGAGGCGGTAGGGGTGGGTGCCGTCACCGACCTGTCCGCGAATGTTCCAGCCCCAGGCGACGACTGTACGGTCCCGTAGCAGAGCGACACTGTGAAAGGTGCCCACCGCGATTGCGATCACGCCCGTCAGGAACCGTCGGCAGGGCGCGGTCTCGCCGACGGCGCAAACCTGCACCGGCGTCAGGTAATTTTCCCCGTGACCAATACCAAGCCGACCGTAGGTGTTCCAGCCCCAAGCAACGACGGTGCCGTCCGAACGCAGAGCAAGGTTGTGCCCGACGCCGGCGGCGATGGCGGTGACCGCGCCGAGTCCGGCCGGGACCTGTCGGATCACGGGCTCCGCTGCCACCGCCGACTCTGCTGCGCGCTCAGCCGGGACCTCGCTGGCGTACCCGGTGGAGCCGGCACCGGTCACCAGGACCATGGCCAGCAGTGCGGCTACCAGGCCGGCAGCCGACCATCGACGGCGGGCCACCGCCATGACGAATGTCGGTTCCGGATTTCCTGCCGATTGGCGACTGTCCATCGATTCCTCCACAGGACGAGTCAGAAGCGGCGACGGTGGGAGCTGATGGAATGCGACTGACTTTCGCTTTGTCGCCTTACTCAAAAGGCGACGGGCGAGCCACAATCAATATAGAACAATGCCGCATGATCGAAAAAGAGGCCGATCGAACGAGTGTGAATCTCGCAAAATCGTTGGCCCGCCGCCGCGCGAAAAAAGACAAACGTACGGCCCACCCCTGTGCCAACCGTGGACCGGTCGGCAGAGGAGGGGGCGGTGGCCAGCCCGTACGCCGAGGCGCTGACCGCGTACCGCCGTCGATCTTGACCGCAGGCGGGCCCGCTCAGGCCGGGACGGGCAACGCGCCGAGGGCGCGGCCGGCTTCCCGGGCGGCCTGCAGCGCGCCGGAGTGCAGCTGCGCGGCCACGTCGGTGAAGGAGTCCAGCGCGGGGTTGACCCCGACGAGGGTGAACTCGCGTTCGACGACGGTGAGGTCGGCACCCCAGCAGTCGGCGATGATCCGCCGCAGGTACGGGGTGGAGTGGTCCCAACCTTCCCGTGGGGTTCCGGTGCCGTACGCGCCGCCACGGACGGTGGCGAGCACGACCGGCTTTCCGGCGAGGAACGGGACTCCGGTCGCCCGTGGATCGGCCAGGACGACATCGAGGTACGTCTTGAAGTGCTGGGAGACGCCGTAGTTGTAGAGCGGTACGGCGAGCAGGATCGCGTCGGCGGCGACCAGTTCGTCCACGAGTGTCGCGGCGAGGGCGACGGCGTCGCGTTGCTCGGCGGTCCGCTCCTCGGCCGGGGTCATGCCGGCGGTCACCGCCGCTGCCCAGACGGTCGACGGCAGGGTGTCGACGCCGACGTGGCGGGTCACCACCGGGTCGCCAGGGTGGGCGGTACGCCACTCCTGCTCGACGATGTCGGCGATCTCGCGGCTCGCGGAGCCGTGCGTACGGATGCTGGCGTCCAGTCGGAACAGGGTCACCGTTACTCCAGATGGTCGTAGGTTCAAGCTTGAAGCCCAACGGTAGACGCTGTTGGTTCAAGCTTGAACCCCTTGAGACATCGGTCACTTCAACGGTGAAGCGGCAGACGTACGCTTGGCCTCGTGCCGGACGAACCCCGATGGCTGACCGACCGCGAACACGAAGCGTGGATGGCGCTGGCCAAGCTCATGTTCAACCTGCCCAGCGCGCTCGACGCCCAGCTGCTGCGGGACAACAACCTCACGCTGTTCGACTACTTCGTGCTCGGCGTCCTGTCCATGACACCCGGCCGCACCCGGCGCCTGAGCGACCTCGCCGAACAGGTCAGCAGCTCGCTGTCCCGGCTGTCGAACGTCGTCACCCGACTCGAGCGACGCGGCCTGCTGCGCCGCCAGCCCGACGCCGACAACCCCCGCTACACCACCGCCGTCCTCACCGACGCCGGCTGGGACCTGGTCGTCGCCGCCGCCCCCGGACACGTCGGCGCCGTCCGCCGGTACGTCATCGACGGCCTCACCGACCACCAGATCGACGTACTCCGCGAGATCGCCTGCCACGTCACCCGCAACCTCGCCAGCGGAGACCCACCGATTGCTACACCAGATACCCCATGAGCACCGGATGAGGTATCTGGTGTAGCAATCGACGCGAAGGCTAGCCGAGAAAACGGAACAGCGTCTCGTCGAGGCGCAGACGCAACGCCGCAGGCAACCCGGCGAAGCGGTGCACGCCGACCCCGTACCCCTCGGACCTGTCGGAAAGCCAGACCTGGACGAAGCCGGCGGCGGCGAACCAGTCCAGGATGCTGGGCACCAGGTCCGGCTCGCGACGGTGCCGGGTCCAGATCACCGTGCCGCCGGCAGCGGTCAGCTGCGGCGCGGCCGCGACCAACCGGGCGACATCCGCATCGCCGATGTTGCCGAACACCCCGCAGAGCAGGACCAGATCGGCGGGTACGGCACCCGCGTAGTGGGCGGATCGGGCCGCGTCCCCGGTGACCACCTCAAGGTCGACGCCGATCGCGGCAGCCCGGCGGCGGGCCCGGTCGGCAAGCTGCGGGTCCAGCTCGACGAGCCGGCCGCGTACGTCCGTCCGGCGCGGATGCCCATCCAGTACGCCGAGCACGTCCCGGCCCTCGCCGGCGCACATGCTCACCACCCGGACCGGGCCCGGCGCTGCCGCGTCCAGAGTCTCCCGAATCCGGGCCTGCACCACCGCCAACCGCCGGGACAGTGCGGAGTTCGGATCCGCGTACGCCTCGTGCCAGGCACTCCAGTCCCGCCGACTCACATCTGGCGACTGTAGCGAGGCCAGCACCAGATGCCGCCCCCGATGCCCGAATCGGCTGACCCACGGGTCAATCCCCCACTCTGGAGCACCACGAAGCCCATCTGACGCCGACACGTAGCCGACACAACCAGCGAGACCCGGCGGCACCGGGTGGGACGAAGTGAGACCGCTTCAGCATCGATAAAGCACGCCCCCTGACTGGCGTTCGCGCTGGTCAGGGGGCGTTCTTGCTGGCTAGGTGAGCGGAGGGCGTGGGATTCGAACCCACGAAGACATTGCTGCCTTACCGGTTTTCAAGACCAGCGCCATCGGCCACTAGGCGAGCCCTCCCGGTGCGAGGCGAGCCGGAGACGGTCGGCTGCCGCGCCGCTGTGCCCTAGTGTGCCACGGGCCCGGAACCGGTGCCCGGCCCCGTGGTTAACGCGGCAGTAGCCGCCCGGCAACCGGCTCGACCGGGTAAGACTGATGCCATGCATGCGATCACCGTGCCGCAGCCCGGCGGGCCAGAGGCCCTGACGTGGGCCGAGGTGCCCGACCCGACCCCCTGCCCGAACGAGGTGATCGTCGACGTGGCGGCGACCGCGGTCAACCGGGCCGACCTGCTGCAACGACAGGGACACTATCCGCCGCCGCCGGGCGCGTCGCCGTACCTCGGGTTGGAATGCTCGGGGGTGATCAGCGCGGTCGGCGCGGAGGTCTCCCACCACCGGGTCGGCGACCAGGTCTGCGCGCTGCTGGCCGGCGGGGGGTACGCCGAACGGGTCGCCGTGCCGGCCGGTCAGCTGCTGCCGGTGCCGGCCGGGTTGAACCTGGTCGACGCGGCCGCGCTGCCCGAGGTGGCCTGCACGGTGTGGTCGAACGTGGTCAAGCTCGCCGGTCTGCGGGCCGGTGAGTCGCTGCTGGTGCACGGCGGCGGCAGCGGCATCGGCACGTTCGCGATCCAGCTGGGCGCGGCGCTCGGCGCGACAGTGCTGACCACGGCGCGGGCCGGCAAGCACGAGCAACTGCGGGCACTGGGCGCCCACCACACGATCGACTACACGACGGAGGATTTCGTCGCCCGCGCCCGGGAGTTGACCGGCGACGGCGACGGCGGGGTGGACGTGATCCTCGACATCATCGGCGCCGCCTACCTGGAACGCAACATCGACACCTTGGCGGTCGGCGGCCGATTGGCGATCATCGGTCTGCAGGGTGGCCGCACGGCCGAGGTGAACCTCGGGGCGATGCTGGCCAAACGCGCGACGATCTTCGCGACTGCGCTGCGGTCCCGGCCGCTGGCCGAGAAGGCGGAGATCGTCCGTCGGGTGCACGACCAGGTGTGGCCGCTGGTGGCCTCCGGGGCGATCCGGCCGGTGATCGACCGGCGGCTGCCGCTGGCTCAGGCCGCGCAGGCGCACCGCGTCGTCGAGGGCAGCGACCACCTGGGCAAGGTCCTGCTGGTCACCGGCGAGGATTAGCTCCCGCCGTCGAGCAGCAGCCGTGGGCCGGGACCGGCCGCGGCGAGCCGGTCGCCGGAATTGTTCAGCGTGCAGGACTGCAGCGACAGGCAGCCACAGCCGATGCAGCTGGTCAGGTCGTCGCGCAGCCGGGTCAGCAACGCGATGCGGTCGTCCAGCCGGGCCCGCCAGCGGCGGGACAGCCGTGCCCAGTCGGCCTTGGTCGGGGTACGCGACGCCGGCAGGTCGTCGAGGGCGGCCCGGATCTCCTCCAGCGGTACGCCGATCTGCTGGGCGGTCCGGATGAACGCGACCCGGCGCAGTTCGCTGCGCTCGTACCGGCGTTGGTTGCCGCCGGTCCGGTCGGCCCGGATCAGCCCGAACTGCTCGTAGTAGCGCAGCGCCGAGGGTGCCACCCCGGAGCGGGCAGCCAGCTCACCGATCGTCAATTCCTTCTGCATCACACAGCCCTTGAGTTCAAGTTGGCTTGAAGTTGCAGAGTAGTTGCATGACCACGTTCGTAGCCAGCCCGGCCCCTGTCACGGACCCGCCGGCTGACCCCGCCGTCACAGACCCGCCGGCCGACGCCGGATACGCGGCGCTCGCACCGCTACTGCGTCGGATCACCGGCGACGAGAAGCACGAGCCGAGCGCCCACTCTACACTGGACGTTCTCTGGGTCCTCTACGACCGGATCCTGCGGGTCGACCCACAGACGGTCGACGCCGTCGACCGGGACCGGTTCCTGCTGTCCAAAGGACACGGGCCGGCCGCCTACTACGCCGTACTCGCCGCGAAGGGTTTCCTTCCGCACGCCTGGCTCGACGACCTGGCCGGGCCGGACAGCCCGCTCGGGCACCACCCGGACCGGCTGCTGATCCCCGGCGTGGAGATCGGCTCCGGGTCACTCGGGCACGGGCTCGGGCTCGGCGTCGGCATCCTGCTCGGCCTGCGCGCCCAGGGTCTGACCCGCAGCTGCGTCCAAGGCCCGGCCGCCGGCTCCGCCCAGGACCGGGCGGCCGGCTCCGGGCGGGGTCGGGTGGCCAGCTCCGGGCGGGTCGGCGGTGCCAGGGTGTACGTCCTGGTCGGCGACGCCGAACTCGACGAAGGGTCCAACCACGAGGCGATCGCGTACGCCGGCAGCCGGCAGCTCGCCGACCTGACCGTGGTCGTCGTCGACAACGACTCGGCCACCCACGGCTGGCCCGGCGGCCTGGCCAGCCGGTTCACCGTCAACGGCTGGTCGGCGTCGGTCGTCGACGGGCATGACCACGACGCGCTGACCGCCGCACTGACCGGCCACGACGGCGTACGGCCGCACCTGGTCGTCGCCCGGGTCCCGGCCAAGTACGCCGCCCCTGCCCCGGCGTCGTCCGGCAGCGCCCCGGAGTCGTCCGGCAGCGGCTCACCGGAGAAGGAGAACGGACATGCGTGACGCGTTCACCCGGGCCGCCACCGGACTGCTCGACGACGACCCGCGTACCGCCGTGGTGCTGGCCGACATCTCGGCCGACGCCTTCGCACCGGCCGCCCGCCGGCACCCGGACCGGGTGCTCAACGTCGGCATCCGGGAGCAGCTGATGATCGGGGTGGCCGGCGGGCTGGCCCTTACCGGGCTGCGGCCGATCGCCCACTCCTACGCCCCGTTCCTGGTCGACCGGGCGTACGAGCAGGTCAAGCTCGACCTCGACCATCAGGGCGTCGGCGCGGTGCTGGTCAGCATCGGCGGCTCGTACGACGCGTCGGCGGAGGGGCGGACCCACATGTCCCCCGGTGACGTCGCCCTGCTCGACACGGCAGGACAGTGGACGGTGCACGTGCCGGGGCACGCCGACGAGGTCGGGCCGCTGCTGCGCGCCGCCGCCGCCCACGACCACCCGGTCTACCTGCGGCTCGGTGCGCGGGCCAATCGTGGCCTGCCCGGCGACGCGGTGTCGGGCCGACTGGTGACGGTGCGTCGGGGCAGCGGGGGAGCCCCGGTCGTCGTCGCCGTCGGCCCGATGCTGGACCCGGTGCTGGCCGCGGTCGACGGGCAGGACGTGACGGTGGCGTACACGAACACCCCGCGACCGTTCGACGTCACCGGCCTGCGGATGCTGGTCGATCAGGCGGCACCGGTGGTGGTGCTGGTCGAACCGTACCTGGCCGGCACCTCCAGCCATCTGGTCGGCGAGGCGCTGGCGGACCGGCCGTACCGGCTGCTGGCGTTGGGGGTCGGCCGCCGGGAGTTGCACCGGTACGGCAGCCCAGCAGACCATGACCGCTGGCACGGGCTGGACCCGGCCGGTCTACGCCGCTCGATCAGCCGCTTCATCACCCCATGATCGCGACGATCTTGCACTTGTCGTTGGACAAATCGGAAAAATGTTCTCGATAACTGCAAGATCGTCGGGGAAAGGCGAGTCGTCGGGGAGGGCGGGGTCGTCGGGATCATGCGGTGGAGTCGGGATCAGGCGGGGGTGGGGCGTCCTCCTTGGCGGCGGGCGCGCTCCCGACCCAGAATCCACAGGGCCTCCACCCCGTCCTTCCAGGTGATCTTCTTGCCTTCCTCGCGACCACGCGCCCGGTAGGAGATCGGCACCTCGTACGGGCGGATCCGCTGGCGCAGCAGTTTGCCGGTCACCTCGGCCTCCATGCCGAACCCGCGCGACTTGACGTCCAGCGAGCGGTACAGCGACAACGGCAGCAGCTTGAAGCAGGTCTCCAGGTCACCGATGTAGGAGTTGAACAGCACGTTCGCCGCCGTGGTGACCGCCTTGTTGCCCATCACGTACCAGAAGCTGTAGGCGCTGTGGCTGCCAAACGTGCGATTGCCGTAGACCACGGTGGCCCGCCCATCGAGCACCGGCTCCAGCAGCTTCGGAATGTCCTGCGGGTCGTACTCCAGATCCGCGTCGAGGATCACCATGTAGTCGCCCTCGGCCGCCTCGACCGCCGTACGGATCGCCGCGCCCTTGCCGGCGTTGCGCGGGTGGGTGATCACCCGCAACCGGGCGTCGTCGACCCGCCCCAGGATCTCGCCCGTGCCGTCCCGGCTGCCGTCGTCGACGACGACAAGCTCGATCTCACACGGGTAGTCCACGGCGAGCGCCTGCTTGAGGGCGTTCCCGACGCGTTCTTCCTCGTTGTAGACCGGCATGAGGATCGAGAGCTTCACCATGGTCTCCGAACGCAAATGATGGCAGTCGCCCTAGACTAACCTGGCCAGCACTGGATCACCCGCCCCACCGACACCTGGTGTGTCCACCTCCCCGAACCGGGCGCACTCAAGGTCAGATTCGCCGTACGATCCATGGCCGACGCGGGTACGGACGGATTCGTACGCCCGATGGTGTTTACTTCCGCCATGCCAGCCGGGTGGATGACCGCTTTGCTCGCGCCGCCACTGCTGTTCCTCCTCGCGACCTACCTCATGCGCCCCGGTCCGGAGTCCGCGAGCCGGCTTCCGGCGGCCGGGCGGCGGACGATCGTGCTGGCCGCGCTGCTCACCGGTACGTTCGCGGAGCTCACGGTCGAGCTGTGGGGTGTCGTCGGCGGGCTCACCGCACCGGTGATCGGGCTGACCTGGCTGGCCGCGCTGGTGGTGCTCGGCGTCGCCGCCGCGCTGCGGTGGCGACGGGACGGCCGCCCGGCACTCCGTACGCCCGCTGCCCGTCCGTGGGTCCGGCTGCGACAGATCTGGGGTACGCGACCCGCGCCGAGCGGCTGTTGGCCGTCGCTGTCGGCGGGATGCTCGGTGTCGAGCTGGTCGTCGCGCTGCTCGCCGAACCGAACAATGTGGACTCGCAGACCTACCACCTGCCGAAGGTGGAGCACTGGGTGGCCCAGGGTGACCTGCAGCTCTGGGCGACGGCGATCCACCGCCAGGTGACGATCCCGCCGGGTGCCGAGTATCTGCTGCTGCACCTGCGGCTGCTGACCGGTGGTGACGCGCTGTACAACCTGGTGCAGTGGTTGGCCGGGGTCGGCTGTCTGCTGATCGTGACCCGGATCGTCGCCCAGTTCGGCGGCGGCCGGCGGGCGCAGCTGATCGCCGCCTTCGTCGCCGGCACCACCCCGATGGTGGTACTGCAGGCCACCAGCACCCAGACCGACCTGGTGGCGGCGGCCTGGACGGGCTGCGTCGCGACGCTCGCGCTGGACGGCCTGCGCCGACAGGCGAGCATCGGTACGGTCCTGGCGCTCGGTGCCGCGACCGGGTTGACGGCGTTGACGAAGACCAGCGGCCTGCTCGGTGCCGGCCCGCTGCTCGTGCTCTGGGGCCTGGCTCAGCTGCGGCTGGCCGGCTGGCTGCGCCGGCCCGGCGCGGTGCTGCGGACCGGGGCGGCGTCGCTGGCGATCCTGGCGGTCGCCGGGGTCGTCGTCGGTCCGTTCCTCGCCCGGATCACCGACGAGTTCGGTCACCCGCTCGGTCCGCCCCGGCTGCGCGAGTCGATCCCGATGCAGCGGCACGACCCGGCGGCGGTGTTCGTCAACCGGCTGCGGGTAGGGCACACCGCGTTGGACACGCCGTTGGCGCCGCTGCGGGCCGGTACGGCGGCGGCGATCGTGGCGGTCGCCGAGGCGATCGGGGTGGACCCGCAGGATCCGGAGATCACCTTCCACCGGACCGAGTTCCCGGTGCCCGCCTGGTACCCGGACGAGGACCGGGTCGCGTTCCCGCTCGCCGGTGGCCTGGCGCTGGTCGCCGGGGTGCTCGCGCTGGCCCGGCCCCGGCTGGTGGCCCCGGCCGCGCCGGGCGCGGTCCGGGCGTACGCCGCCGCCGTCGGGGCGGCGCTGCTGCTCTACTTCGCGATGATCAAGTGGCAGCCGTGGGGGAACCGGCTGTTGCTGTTCTGTGTGATCCTGGCTGTCCCGCTGGTCGGGCTCTGGCTGGATGCCCTGTTCCGGCGCCGGGCCGACGGCGGGCCGGACGGAAGCCGGCCCGGTGACTCGGGTGGGCGACGGTCGGTGGCGACGGTCGCCGCCGTGGCCGTGCTGGCCACGGCCGCGCTGTCCGGTGTGCTGGCGGTGTCGTACGGCTTTCCGCGTCGGCTCGTCGGGGCCGGCTCGGTGTTCACCACCGATCCGTGGGACACCCGGTTCCTGCGTCGGCCGCACTGGGCGGCGGACTTCCGGTGGGCGGCCGAGGAGGTACGTCGTGCCGACGCCCACCGGATCGGCCTGGTGCAGCAGAACGTCACCTGGGAGTACCCGCTGTGGCTGGTGCTGCCCGAGCACGACATCGTGTCGCTGCAGTCGGTGCTGCCGAACCGGCCGCCGGCCGATCCGGCGTCGGTCGACGCCATCGTCTGCCTCGGTGAGCGCGACGACTGTACGGAGTTGGTGCCGGACGGTTGGGCGGTGCGCTACCAGGGCTATGTCGGCGTCGCCACTCCCCCTTCCTGATCGACGGCGCGACAGCCGAACCTGTACGGCTCGGTACCGGAGCCGGCGCGCCGGGCGGCGGCACGGCGGCACGGCGGCTCGGCACCGCCGGGCACGACGGCGGACGACGTGCACCGGCGGTGACGACGGACGGTAGGGTCGCTCCATGGGCGACAAGGATGATCTGCCGGCACCGAGGCGGCGTCGGCCACCGATCTGCCCGAAATGCCTCGGAGCAGGGAAGGCTTTCACCTTTGCCCTGATCGGCGGCCGTACCCGGGAGGTCTGGCTGAAGTGCTCGACCTGCTCCGGTTCGATCCAGTCGCCGGTCGCCGGGCCGTGAACCGCGTCGGACGCGCGTCGGGCGGTGGCAGGCAGCGCGGCGACAGTCGTCGGGCTGACGGCGGCAGCCGGGCGCGGGTCAGGCGGCGGCGGTACTGCGGGCGTCCAGCGGACGGGCCAGGAACGCGTAGCTGAACAGCGCTTCGATGTGGCTGGCCCGACCCGGGTCGGGGACCTTGATCAGGAATCGTTCCCGGATGCCGTCGATGGCGGTGACCGCGAGTTCGACGATCCCGGCACGCGGGTCGGTGGTCCAGGTGACGTGGTCCAGGTGACGTAACTCGCTGTTGAGGTGCAGCCGCAGGCGGCGCCACAGGATCGTCTCCTGGGTGACCACCAGCCGTCGGCGGGTCAGTAGGAGCAGGTAGTCACCCTGCATCGGCTGGTCGGGGCGTTGGCACCGGGCGACGAGAACGGTGCGTTCGTTGGGGGAGACACAGCGCCGGAGCACCGGCATGTGTCGGCTGGTCGTGGATATCGGTACGGCGGTCTCCGCCGCCGCGGGCAGGAACGTACGGGAAAAGACGTCCATGTCGTGTTAACGACACGTCAACCTGTGATGACTCGGGGTAATGGCGAAATTTCAGCTACAGAATTTCCACGATGGTGGCATTGGCCATCCCGCCGCCCTCGCACATCGTCTGCAGGCCGTACCGCACACCGGTCGACCGCATGTGGTGCAGCATCGTCGTCATGATCCGGGCCCCGCTGGCGCCGAGCGGATGACCGAGGGCGATCGCGCCACCGCGTGGGTTGAGCCGCGCCGGGTCCGCCCCGGTCTCGGCCAGCCAGGCCAACGGCACCGGCGCGAACGCCTCGTTCACCTCGTACACCCCGACCTCGGCCAGGCTCAGGCCGCTGCGACGCAGCGCCCGTTCGGTGGCCGGGATCGGCGCGGTCAGCATCATCACCGGGTCGTCGCCGACCACCACCGCCGTGTGCACCCGGGCCAACGGCCGTACGCCGTGCTCCCGCGCCCACTGCGAGGTGGTCACCGCGAGCGCCGCCGCGCCGTCGGAGATCTGCGACGCCGACCCGGCGGTCACCACCCCGTCGGCCCGGAACGGGGTCGCCAGTTCGCCGAGCTTGGCGAGCGAGGTGTCCCGCCGGATGCCCTCGTCGGCGCCGACCTTGTCGGCGCCGGTCAGGTCGGCACCGGCCTTGTCGGAGCCGGCCGCGCCAGAGCTGGCGACCGGCACCGGCGCGATCTCCGCGTCGAACTCACCGGCGTCCTGCGCCGCCGCCGCCCGCTGATGGCTGGCCAGGGCGAACTCGTCCAGCGCGGTACGGGACAGCCCCCACCGGGCCGCGATCAGCTCGGCGCTGACGCCCTGGTTGAACGGCACCGGCTCGTCGGGGGTGACGCCGTCGACGCCACGGTAGCGGTCCCGTACCTGGTCACCGAAGGGCCGTCCGGTGCCGGTGCTGGCACCCATCGGGACCCGGGTCATCGACTCGACCCCGCCGGCCACGACCAGATCGGCCTGGCCGGAGATCACCGCTCCCGCCGCGAAGTGCAGGGCCTGCTGACTCGACCCGCACTGCCGGTCGACCGTGGTGGCGGGCACCGACTCCGGCCAGCCTGCGGCGAGTACGGCGCTGCGGGCGATGTTCCAGCTCTGGTCGCCGACCTGGAAGACGCAGCCCCAGACGACGTCGTCGACGTCGCCCGGGTCGATGCCGGTCCGCTCGACGAGCGCGCGCAGCACGTGGCTGGACAACTCCACCGGATGCACCGACGCCAGCGCACCCTTGCGCCGCCCGACCGGTGTCCGGACCGCCCCGACGATGACCGCGTCCCTCATGCCTACTCCCCGGTAACTTGGTTGCGGCAATGGTACGCCGTGCTCCGTACCGCTGGCATCCTTGACCGGTGCGCGACGACGACACCGACGACCACGCCGACCACGACGGGCCGGTGGATCGTCCCGACCCCGACGGGCCGGTGGGCGGTCCGGACCCGGCGCTGCCGCCGGCGACGAGCTGGCGGGTCCCGGCGAAGGTGCCGGTAGCGAAGGTCGTGGCGGCCGCGCTGGTCGCCGCGGTCGGGCTGCTGTTCGCCGACGGCGACCCGATCCGGTCGGCCCTCGGCCTGGTGGCCGCCGCCGGGCTCACCGGCTGGGCGGTGCGCGACCTGCTGGTGCCGGTACGGCTGACCGCCGGCCCGCAGGGCGTCGAGGTGGTCACCGGACTCGCCGGTCGACGCGCCATCGACTGGCAGCGGGTCGAGTCGATCACCGTGGACCGGCGCGGGCACCGGGGTGTCCGTACCGCACTGCTGGAGATCGACGCCGGCGATTCGCTGCATCTGCTCGGTGGCACCGACCTCGGCGCGGACCCGGCCGATGTGGCGGCCGCCCTGACGACGTGGTGGCATGCCCACGGCGGCCGCCAGCCGTGATCAGCCCGCGTGGGCGAGCGCTATCCGGGCCACCGTGAGCAGGATCAGGAAGAGCAGCACCGCGCCGCAGCCGACCGCCTGCACCACGGTCCGGTTGGTCCGTGGGGCGTAGGCCAGGATCGTGCCGATCAGCGCCCCGGTGATCAGCCCGCCGATGTGCCCGGCGATCGACAGGCTGGACACGGTGAAGGTGAGGATCAGGTTGATCACCAGGATGCCGACGACCGCGGAGGTGTCCCGCTTCAGCCGGCGCAGCACGATGAAGAAGGCGGCGAACAGGCCGAAGACGGCGGTCGACGCGCCGGCCGACAGCGAGTTGGGCGAGATCAGGTACGCCGCCACGTTGCCGCCGAGCCCGGCGATCAGGTAGAGCGCCACGAAGCGGGCCGGCCCGAGCACGGCCTCGAGGTTACGGCCGAGCACCCACAGCGCCCACATGTTGAACAGCAGGTGCAGCAGGCCGTAGTGGATGAACATCGCGGTGATCAGCCGGTACACGCCGCCGTTGTCGATGCCGACGAAGACGTCGCCGTACATCGGCAGGGCCCCGCCCAGGACGGTGCCGTTGGCCCGGACCGTCACGTCCGGGCCGATCACGCCACCGAAGCCGTGCAGCCACCCGGCGGCGGAGAACAGCCCGGCACCCAGCAGCGAGCCGCCACCGGAGACCACCAGGCCGATCACCGCCGCGAGTGCGTTGAGGCCGATCAGGACCTTGGTGACGGTGCCCTGCTGGCCGGCGACGCTGCCACCGAAGGCGGTACGCGCGGACCGCTGCGTCCGCCGCCCTTCGGCGACGCACTCCGGGCACTGGTGCCCGACCGCGGCTTCCTGCATGCAGTCCGGGCAGATCGGCCGCTCGCACCGGGAGCACCGGACCCAGGTCTCCCGGGAGGTGTGCCGGTAGCAGACCGGCACGGTCTGGGCCGGATCACTCATCTCGCCACCTCGCTGCGCCGACGTCGGCCGTCGGAGTCCCGGTGCGTCTCCATGAGCGCCAAGGTTACCTGCCGGGCCACCGACCCGCCGCCGCCATGATCAACTGGACGGTCGGGCGGCGACGGGCGGTCGGCCCGGAGCAGATGCGCCGAACTAATGATCAGCGCCGACCGGTCAGCCCGGTCTCGACAGGTCGGCCCGGTCTCGACAGGTCAGCCGACCCGTTCGATCTCCACCCGGTTGATCACGACGTCGCTGAGCGGACGGTCCGCCGGGTTCGTCGCGGTGGTGGCGATCGAGTCGACGACCTTCACCGAGTCCTGGTCCGCGACCTGACCGAAGATGGTGTGCCGGTTGTTCAGGTGCGGCGTCGGGCTGACGGTGATGAAGAACTGCGAACCGTTGGTGCCCGGCCCGGCGTTCGCCATCGCCAACAGGTACGGCCGGTCGAACCGCAGCTCCGGGTGGAACTCGTCGGCGAAGGTGTAGCCCGGTCCGCCCCGGCCGGTGCCGGTCGGGTCGCCCATCTGGACCATGAACCCGCTGATCACGCGGTGCGAGATGGTGCCGTCGTAGTACGGACCGCTACCCGGCTGACCGGTACGCGGGTCCGTGTACTCACGGGTGCCCTCGGCGAGTTCGACGAAGTTACGGACCGTCTTCGGTGCGTGGTTGGCGAACAGCTCCAACCGGATCGGTCCGTGATTGGTGTGCAAGGTGGCGTAGACAGCCTCAGCCACGGGTACTCCTCAGTTGTTGGTCAGTTCCATGCGAATCCTCCCATGTGCCCGATCCGGCTACACGGAGGCACCCGAAGGTGGAGGATGACGGCGTAACGACAGCACAGGAGGTAGGCAGCGGTGTTGAGGATCTCCAGGCGTGCCAGGCGGCGGGACCTCGTCCGAGCAGAGCTCGGCGAGAGCCTCGATCATTTCATGCAGGCGGCGACGCATGCGGCCGGGGGCGTCGGTGCCACCGTCGGCCCACGGATCCACGCCGCCCGGACAGCGGTCGGGCCGACCGCCGACCGGATGCGCGACTCGGCATCGCAGGGCATGACCCGGACCATGGCCACGCTGGCGCCACTGGCGGTGGCCGCCGCAGACGGTGCCCGGCAGGCCGGCCGGGCGACCAGGAAGGCGAAGGCGACGAACATGTTGGCAGCGAGAAAATCCGGGATGCGGGCGATGGCGGCCGCCAAGTCCACCGGACGCACCAAGGCCGTGAAGGCCAAGGCGATGAAGACCCGCGCGAAGAACTCGCGGTTCACTCCCGGTGGCGGCAAGGACGCCGGCCGCCGTCGGTGGCCGATGATCGTCGGCCTGCTGGCGGCCGCCGGCGCGCTCGGCACGATGGCGGTACGCCGTCGACGCGCCGCCCAGTGGGAGGAGTACGACCCAGGTCAGGCGCTGGACTCGATGCGTGCCGCTTCGAACGCCACCAACGCCTCGGCCGTCCCCGGCCCGGTGCCCGGCACCAACTGAGCTCGGCACCGACCGCGGGCCGGCAGCGGACCAGCTGGTCCGCTGCCGGCCCGCGGTCGTGTCACGGCCCGCGCCGAGCCGGGGCGCGCCGGCCGCCGTCAGAGCCAGCCGTTACGCCGGAACGACCGGTACAGCACCAGGGAGATGCTCAGCATCAACGCGAGCACGACCGGGTAGCCGAATTCCCAGTCCGTCTCCGGCATGAACTCGAAGTTCATGCCGTAGATCCCGGCCAGCGCGGTCCACACCGCCGCGATACCGGCCCAGGCCGCGATCTTGCGCATGTCGTTGTTCTGCGCCACGGTCACCTGCGCCAACCGGGCCTGCAGGATCGAGTTCAGCAGGTCGTCGTACGCGTTGACCTGCTCGACGACCCGGCTGAGATGGTCCTGCACGTCGCGGAAGTAGCGGCGGACCTCCGCCGGCACCTCCTCGTTGATCTCGGCCGTCAACGTCATCATCGGCCGCTGCAACGGGGCCACCGTGCGCTTGAACTCGACCAGCTCGCGCTTCAACTGGTAGATCTCGTGCACCTTGTCGCTGGCCTCCGGCGAGAACACGTCGGCCTCGACGGTCTCCAGGTCGGTCTCGATCCGGTCGACGACCTCCAGGTAGAGGTCCACCACCCGGTCGGTGACCGCGTACGCCACCGCCCACGGCCCCTGCGTCATCAGTTCCCGGTTGCGCTCCAGATCGGCCCGCACCGGCGACAGACGGCAGGCGTCGCCGTGCCGCACGCTGATCACGAACCCCCGCCCGATGAAGAGCATCACCTGGCCGGTCTCGACCACTTCCGAGTCGCCGGTCAGTTTCTCGTGGTCGACGTACCGGGCGGTCCGCAGCACCAGGAAGTTGACCTCGCCGAACTGCTCCAGTTTCGGCCGCTGCTCGGCCTTGACCGCGTCCTCCACCGCCAGCTCGTGCAGCCCGTACGTGTCGGCGATGCCGGCCATCTCCGCCAGGCTCGGCTCGTGCAGCCCCAGCCAGACGAAGGCGTTCGTCTCCTGCCGGGCGGTCGCCAACGCCTCGGGATGCTGCCACGACCCGGGCTGGCGGACCCCGTCGATGTAGAGCGCACAGTCGACGATTCCGCTGCGTTCCGGTAGCGGCGCCGGCTCCGGGTCCGGCCCGGTCTCGGTGGAGTGCAGCATCCGGCTGACCGCCCGTACCGGGGCCGTCCAGGCCCGCGACAGGGCCCGGCTGCTGCCGCCGTCCGGCCATTTCGGCTGCCCGCCAGCGGAGTCCGCCATCAGCCCGCCTCCCTCCCGGTGCCCGCACGGCAGCCGTCCTGAGAAACAGGAAACCACCACACGACACGCCCCCGGTGCCCTTCGCGGGCACCGGGGGCGTGATCCGAAAACTCGTGAAGTTACGCCCCGCGTACCTCGTCGACCGCTTCGGCCAGCCGGCGGACGCCCTCGTCGATCTGGTCGACCGTCACCGCCGAGTAGGCCAGTCGCAGCGCGTGGTCACCGCCGGACAGCAGGAAGTCGCTGCCCTTGACCACGGCCACGCCGCGCTGCGCCGCCGCCGGCACCAACGCGTCGACCGCCACGTCGTCGGGCAACTCGACCCAGAGGAAGTAGCCGCCGTCCGGCTCGGTGAACCGTACCCCTGGGATGTGCTTGCGCAGCGACTCGCCCAGCACCCGGGCCCGCTCGGACAGCGCGGTACGCACGGTGGCGATCGACCGGTCCAGGTCGCCGGAGACGCAGAACTGGTGCACGATCGCCTGCGCCACCATGCCCGGCGAGATGTAGAGGTTGGTGGCCCGCCCGGCGATCGTCTTGATCAGCCCGGCGTCGCCGACCAGGTAGCCGACCCGGACCCCCGGGCAGACGGTCTTGGTGAAACTGGAGGCGTGCACCACCACACCGTCGGTGTCCAGGGCGAGCATCGACGGCAGCGCCTCGCCCCGGAACCGGATGTCGGCGTACGGGTCGTCCTCGAAGATGGTGAAGCCGAACTCCACCGCGAGCTCCAGCAGCGCCCGCCGCTTCGCCGCCGACAGGGTCACCCCGGCCGGGTTCTGGTAGTTCGGGATGATGTGCGCCAGCTTCGGCCGGACCCCGGACTCCAGCAGTTTGCGCAGCTCGTCGGTGTCCAGCCCGTCCGACTCGATCGTCACCGGGTGCACCTGCGCACCGAGCTGACGAAGGTTGAGCAGTGTCCGGTCGTACGTCGGCCGTTCGACCACCACCGCGTCACCCGGCTGCACCAGGTGGTCGAAGAGGAACGCGTCGGCCTGCAGGGAACCGTTGGTGACCAGCACCTGCTCCGGCTCGACCCCGTGTTTGTCGGCGATCCAGCGGCGCAGCGGAAGGTAACCGACGGAGGTGCCGTACGCGGTCACCCCGGCCGGATCGGCGTCGAAGGCCCGCCCGGCGGCGGCCTTCAGCCCGTCGATGTCGACGATGTCCAGCGAGGGCGCCCCACGGGCGAAGGAGATCAGCTGCTCGGCGCTCATGGCTGCCAGCGTACGACGCGATCAGCCGATCGCCTCCGGCTGGTGTGGCAGGACACTCACCGGCGCCACCGGGGCAGCGGCCGGACCGGCGGTCCGATCGGCGGCCGGACCCGCGACCGGACCTGCGGTCCAGACCTTGAGCAGGTCCCGGACCGACACCACGCCGACGACCTCGCCGCCGGCCAGCACCACCAGGTGCCGGAAACCGCCCCGGACCATCGCCTGCGCCGCCTCGGTCAGCGTCGTGTCCGGCCCGGCGTAGACCACGTCCCAGGTCAGGTGGGCCCGGGTGCGTTCGACGTCGGGATCGAGCCCGGCACCGATGGCGTACAGCACGTCGCGCTCGGTCAGGATGCCGATTCCCTGCGAGTCGGGATCGGCGACCACCACCGATCCGATCCGCCGGGCGGCCATCATCTGCGCGGCCTGCCGCAAGGTGTGATCGGGACCAACCATCAAGATCCGGCGGGACATGACATCTTCGACACGCATCACGCATCACCTCCCGGAAAGGCACGGTACGGACATCGTGGCCTGCTCCTGGGCGGTCCACAAGAGCCTGAACGAACCGATGCGCCAGGTGGTACGCGGCTCGTCCTGGTTCTTCCCGGGGGCGGATCGCTACTGTCACAGACGTGTCCGCCCCACCCCCTGAGCGGGACGCACCCGGCCAGCCGCTGCGGTGCGCCGCAGCGCTGATCGTCGACGACGACGGCCGGATCTTCTTCCAGCGCCGGTCGCCGTACCGGCGGCTCTTCCCCGACACCTGGGACATAGTCGGCGGGCACGTCGAACCGGGCGAAACCCTACTCGAAACCCTGTACCGTGAGGTACAGGAAGAAACCGGGTGGCAGGTCGCCCGGGTCCTGGCCGAGGTCGGCGAGTACCGCTACGTCGGCGACGACGGCATCGCCCGGGTCGAGGTCGACTACCTGGTACGGGTCGACGGCGACCTGGCCCACCCCGTCCTCGAGCCCGGCAAGCACACCGAGTTCCGCTGGCTGCGCGCCGACGAACTCGACGTCCTCGACGAGTCGGCCGACGTCAACGACGGTCTGATCCGCCGGATAGCCGACAACGGCTTCACCGTCCTGCGCGCCCTGGGCCTGTGAGCAGCGCCGACCAACTGTGGCTGCCCGGTCACCGGTGCGCCGCGCTCACCGCGCCCGCCGTGGACCGGGTCTACCGCGCGGCGATGACCGCCGCCGCCAGCGCCGGCACCGAACTGCAGCAACGGTACGGCGGACCGGCCGCCGTCGGGTTCCTCGTCGATCTGCGTACCCGGCTCGCCGCCCCCGGCGGACTGGTCGCCGCCACCGGCTTCACCGCCGTCACCCGCTACCACGACCCGGCGAGCTGCCAGCGGGTCCTCGACAAGCAGGTCGCCTACGGCATGGTGGTACGCCACCCGGACGGCGCGCTGCGGGCCACCGAACGCGGCGGAGCCTTCCTGACCGACCTGTACGCGCTGCACGCCGAGGTCACCGCGACGATCTGGGGCGGCGAACACGCTGGCCGGCTGGTGCGGCTGGTCGACCTCACCGGCCGGCTGCTGGCCGCCGCGCTTTCCGGCACCGACCCGGCCCCGGGCCCGGACCAGCCGGACCAGCCGTCGGCGGCCGACGGCCAGGACGCCTTCGGTGCCGTCGCCCCACCGTACGAGCCGGAAGGCACCCCGGCCGGGGTGCTGCTGCTGAACCGGCTCTGCGCGCTGCGCTACCACCGGGCCGACGCGCACGCCGCCGCGTGGACCGCCGCCGGGCACACCGCCCGCAGCATCATCGACCTGCCGCCCGGACCGGCCCGGCTCGCCATCGAGCAGGAGACCGACCGGCGCGCGGCCGGGCCGTACCAGGCACTGGACCCGGACCAGCGGGTGACCCTGCTCGCCGACCTCGCCGCGCTCCCCGGCTGAGCCGCTATCCTCCACCGATACCTCGTACCCATACCCCTCACCAGGAGGACCGCCTGATGATCGGTCTCGTGCTCGCCGCCGGAGCGGGCCGGCGACTACGCCCGTACACCGACACCCTGCCGAAGGCACTGGTGCCGGTCGACGGGGAGACCACGATCCTGGACATCGGGCTGCGTAACCTCGCCGCCGCCGGGCTCACCGACGTGGTCGTGGTGGTCGGCTACGCCGCCGAGGCCGTCCGCGCCCGGCAGGCCGACCTGCAGGCCCGCCACGGCGTGGCGCTGACCCTGGTGCACAACGACCGGGCCGAGGAGTGGAACAACGCGTACTCGCTGTGGCTGGCCCGCGAGCACTTCGCCGCCGGCGCCCTGCTGGTCAACGGCGACACCGTGCACCCGGCCAGCGTCGAGCAGACCCTGCTGACCGGGCGGGGGCCGAGCATCCTGCTCGCCGTCGACGACGTGAAGAAGCTCGCCGACGAGGAAATGAAGGTCGTCTTCGACGACGCCGGGCAGCTGACCCGGATCACCAAGCTGATGGACCCGGCGCAGGCCCACGGCGAGTACATCGGCGCCACCCTGATCGAGTCCTCGGCCGCCGCCGGGCTCGCCGAGGCGTTGAAGGCGACCTGGCGGCGGGATCCGAACCTCTACTACGAGGACGGCTACCAGGAGTACGCCGACCGTGGCGGCGAGGTGCGCGGCGCGCCGATCGGCGACGTCGCCTGGGTCGAGGTGGACAACCACGACGACCTGACCAGGGCCCGGGACATCGCATGCCACTACTAGCCCGTACCGTCCACACCCCGCTGGCCATCGACGTCCGCCGGGGCGCGGTCGCCGGCCTGGGCGCGCTGCTGGCCGACCGGCGGATCTCCGGCGGCGGCGAGGTCGCCGTGGTCGTCGGCCCCGGCCAGGGGGAACGGATCGCCGAACTGATCGCCCCCGGGCTCGGCCGCGCCGACGTGTTCACCGTCACCGGCGGCACCCTGCAGGCCGCCCACGAGCTCGGCGAGAAACTGCGGCAACGCTCCTACGACGCGGTCGTCGGCATCGGCGGCGGCAAGACCATCGACACCGCCAAGTACGCCGCCTCCCGGTACGCCATCCCGATGGTGAGCGTGGCGACCAGCCTGGCCAACGACGGGATCGCCTCCCCGGTGGCGTCGCTGGACCACGACGGCGGGCGGGGCTCGTACGGCGTACACATTCCGCTGGCGATCGTCGTCGACCTGGACTTCGTATCCGACGGCCCGGACCGGCAGACCCGGGCCGGCGTCGGCGACGCGTTGAGCAACATCAGCGCGGTCGCCGACTGGGAGCTGGCGCACGCCGCCCGCGACGAACCGATCGACGGTCTCGCCGTCACGCTGGCCCGCACCGGTGCCGAGGCGCTGCTCAACCACCCGGGCGGCCTCGGCGACGACGCGTTCCTGACCACCCTCGCCGAGGCGCTGATCCTGGGCGGCATCGCGATGGCGGTGTGCGGGTCGAGCCGGCCGGCCAGCGGCGGCTGCCACGAGATCTCGCACGCCATCGACCTGCTGTACCCGGGCACCGGCTCGCACGGCGAGCAGGTCGGGCTCGGCGCGCTGTTCTGCACGTTCCTGCGCGGCGATCGGCTGCGGTTCGCCCAGTTGGCGGCGGCGCTGGACCGGCACGGCCTGCCGTTGCGCCCGGCCGATCTGGGACTGTCCGACGCCGACTTCGTCGCCGCCGTCGGGCACGCACCGCACACCCGACCGGACCGGTACACCATCCTGGAGCACCTGCACCTCGATGCGACCGCCGTCGAGGAGCGGCTGGCAGAATACCTCGGTGCCCTCAGCAGCTTCGCAAGGTGAACAGCTCGTAACTCCCCCGCTCCTGACAGATTTCTACCAGGCCAACAGGGGGGGTGGGCTGTTCAGCGAGGCGGTCAGTCAGCGGCTGGGCGCGGTGTTCGCGTACGCCGGCGCCCGGCTGCGGCTGGCCCCGACGGTGCTGACCGTGGCGAACCTGCTCCTCGGGCTGGCCGCGTCGGTCGCGGTGATCGCCTCCGCCGACGCGGTGGCCGCCGGGTCCGTGCCGGCCTGGCTGATCGGGCTGGTCGCGCTGGTCGGCTGGCAGATCGCGTACGCGTTGGACTGTGCCGACGGTCAGCTGGCCCGGGTGACCGGGCAGACCAGCCCGGCCGGCGCCCGGGTCGACGTACTCTGCGACGTGGCCGCCCAGATCGCGCTGGTCACCGCGTTGTCGACGGTCGCGGTGGCACAGGTCCCGGCGACCCCGGTGTGGCTGGTCGCGGCGTTCGCCGGCACCTGGATGGTGAACCTGGTGACCTCGGTGATGCAGGCCGGCCCGAACGCGGCCAGTATGGTCACCTCGACCTCGCTACCCGTACGCCTGGTGAAGCTGATCCGCGACTACGGCGCGGTGATTCTCGTCGCCGGGGTGGTGCTGACCGTCGCGCCGGCGCTGGCGGTCTGGGTGATCGCCGCGTTCACCGTGGTCAACGGCGGTTTCCTGCTGGCCAGCATCACCTTCTCCGCCCGCTCCGCCCTCCGCTGACGTCACCTGGCGAGTTCGACGAGGAAGCTCATGCCGCGCTCGGTGTGATCGGAAGCTCACGCTCCTGCACCGCCAACGCGGCGTACTCCAGTGCCGCCAGCACGTCAGCTGGCTCCAGGTACGGGTAGTCGTCGAGGACTTCCTCGACCGACCGGCCGGCGGCCAACTGTCCGAGCACGGCGGTGACGGTCAGCCGGGTGTCTCTGATGCACGGCAGTCCGCCCATCCGGGCGGGGTCGATCGTGATGCGTTGGTGGCCCACTGGTACATCTTATGCCGGGACGTGCCGGTATGGCCCGAGCACGGCGGTGACGGCTTCCAGCGTGATCAGTTGATGAGGATGCGGGAGTACGTCGGCGTGTCGGCCGGCTTTCGGTCAACTGATCCTGGCGCTGACCGCGTCGTAGATGGCGAGGTGCTGCTTCATGACCACATCGGGGTGGAAGGTGGTCTCGTAGCGGGCGCGGGCGACGCCGGCCAGGGCGGCGGCGCCGTCGCGGGCGACCGGCAGGGCCGCGGCCAACGCGGCCGCCTCCGGCGGCACCACCCAGCCGGCGGCGGTGGCAGCCGTACCGGAGCCGTCCGCGCCGACCAGGTACGGGATGCCGCCCAGGGCGGTGCCGAGCACCGGCCGGCCGCTGGCCAACGCCTCGATCACCACGGTCGGCAGCACGTCGTGCCAGGTGGAGACGGCCAGCACCACGGCAGTGGCGCGCAGCGCGTCGCGTACCGCTGATCTGTCCAGCGGGCCGAGGAAGTCGATGTCGGCGCGGCCGCCGGCGGCGGTCTCGACCAGCGGGCGCAGTTCGCCGTCGCCGCCGATCCGCAGCGTGCCGAGCGACCCTTCTGGATGCCGCTGCCAGGCGTCGAGGAGCAGGCCGATGCCCTTCTCCGGGGTGAGCCGGCCGAGGAAGAGGAAGCCGTCGCCGAGCGGGGCGGGCGGGCCGGGGTCTTCGATGGCGTTCGGCTTGACCACGATCCGCTCGTCGGGGACGCCGTAGTCGCGCAGGTGCCCGGCGACCGCCGAGGTCAGCGCGATGAACCGGTCGACCGAGCGCCAGGTGGGCCGATGCAGGGCCAGGGTCGCGGCCATCACCGCGCTCTGCGCCCGCGAGCCCCGGTAGCAGCGGTGCACCACACCGGGCAGGCCGATCGCCCGGCCCCGGCAGTCGGTGCAGATGCGGCCGTCGCGGAAGTACAGCCCGGCCGAGCAGACCTGCCGGTAGTTGTGCACGGTGTGCACCACCGGCACCCGGTGCCGGTGCGCGGTGCGGATCGCCCAGGGCGAGATCAACGGGTACGGGTTGTGCAGGTGCAGTACGTCCGGCCGGTGCTCGGCGAGCAGCCGGTCCAGGTCCCGTTGGGCGGCCGGGGCGTAGCTGGGCGAGATCGGCAGCAGTGCCTTGCCGGTCGCCGGCAGCGCCGGGATGTCGTCGGAGCTGCGCAGGAACGGGATCACCTCGACACCGGCGGCGGCGAGCTGGTCGATCTCGCTGTCGACGATGACGTTCTCCCCGGAGGGCTGGGCCTGCCGGTATCGGTTGTGCGCCACGACGACTCTCACCGGGTCAACCCTCCTGCTCGACGTCGTCAGACGCTACCGTCTGAGGGGTGCCCGAGTTGCCGGAGGTGCAGGCGCTCGCGGCCTACCTGCGCCAGCGCGCGGTCGGCCGCCGGGTAGCGCGTGTCGACGTGTCGGCGATCAGCGCGCTGAAGACCTACGATCCGCCGCTGTCGGCGCTGGCCGGGTTGGAGATCACCGACACCGGCCGGCACGGCAAGTTCCTGGACGTGGAGTGTGGCGGTGAGCTGCACCTGGTGGTGCATCTGGCGCGGGCCGGCTGGCTGCACTACCGGGAGAGTTTCCCGTCGGCGACGCCACTGAAGCCGGGCAAGGGGCCGATCGCGGTCCGGGTCCGGCTCGACGACGGTTCCGGGTTCGACCTGACCGAGGCCGGTACGCAGAAGAAGCTGGCGACGTACCTGGTCGCCGACCCGGCGCAGGTGCCGGGGGTGGCCAGGCTGGGTCCGGACGTGCTCGCCGTCGACGCCGACACCTTCGGGCAGCGGCTGCGGGCCCGACGTGGGCAGGTCAAAGGGGTGTTGACCACGCAGGAGGTGGTGGCCGGCGTCGGCAACGCGTACTCCGACGAGATCCTGCACGCGGCCCGGTTGTCGCCGTTCGCGCTGACCCACCGGCTCACCGACGATCAGATGTCGGCGTTGTACGCCGCGACCCGGCGGGTGCTGACCGACGCGGTGGACCGTTCGGTGGGCCAACGGGCGGCGACGTTGAAGGGCGAGAAGCGATCCGGAATGACAGTGCATGGTCGCACCGGGTTACCGTGCCCGGTATGTGCGGATAAGATCAGAGAAGTCTCTTTTGCAGATTCGAGCCTGCAGTACTGCCCCACCTGCCAGACCGGCGGCACCCCACTCGCTGACCGACGGTTGTCCCGCCTTGTGCGTTAGGTGACGAAATCGGGGTCCGAACGATGATCGTCCCTCGCTACGGCGATGCGCACCACAACGGTGACTTCCGTGGTGACGATCCATCGGTATAGTGGCCCGGTCCCAAAGCTTCAGCACCATCACCGACCACCGGCACCCACCCTTCGGACGAGGGGCGTAAAGTCTTTCGGGTCACCGTCCGTGTACGGGCGCCGTGGGAGACTGAGCTGGTGGGCGAGCCAGGCCTTCACGGAGAGTGGGCGGCACGTGTCACGCGGGAGGACGTGGGTGAGGTGACGACAAGCCTCGAACGCCCGGTAACCAACACCAGCCGGAGCAGCAGGTTGCGCCACGTCGACAGCTTCGAGATCCAGCCGCCCGCGCCGCCGCCGACCAACGGCGTACCCCGGTCGGCGTGGGCCCGGGCACGTCGACGCGCGTCGCGGTGGCACCGGCCGTACACCGCGATCCTGCTCCTGCTCGACTTCGTCGCGGCGGTGCTCGCCAGCTACATCTCGATCTCCCTGTTCGAGAAGGCCACCTCCGGCTTCTCCGACGCCGACAAGGACGCCACCTGGTTCCACACCGTCACCTACCTGCTCCTGCCGCTCGGCTGGGTGGTGGTGCTCTGGGCGACCGGCGCGTACGACCGGCGTTACCTCGGCCTGGGCACCGACGAGTTCAAGCGGGTGCTGCGCGCCGGCGTGACGGTCGCCGCGAGCGTGTCCTTCCTCGCCTTCGCCACCAAGACGGACCTGTCCCGGCTGTCGGTCGCCACGGCCCTCATCGGCGCGCTCGCCCTGATCCTGCTGTTCCGGTTCCTCGCCCGGTACGCCCTGCACGTGCTGCGCCGCCGCGTCGGCCACGCCGCGCACCGCATGGTGCTGGTCGGCACGCTGCCGGAGGCCCTGGAGGTCTTCACCGCGGTCACCCGCAGCCCGGCCGCCGGGCTGATCCCGGTCGCCATCCACCTCACCGACGGGTACGCCGCCGCCCGGGGCATCGACACCCCGGTCCCGGTGTACGCCGGACGCAACGTGCTCGCCCTGGTCCGCGAGGTCGGTGCCGACACCATCGCGGTCTGCGGCTCGGCCAGCTCCGAGCCGGGTGAGCTGCGCCGGCTGGCCTGGCAGCTGGAGGGCAGCGGCATCGACCTGATCGTCGCCCCGCAGCTGACCGACATCGCCGGACCCCGGGTGCACATCCGCCCGATCGAGGGCCTGCCGCTGCTGCACGTCGAGGAGCCGACCCTCTCCGGGCTGGGCTGGCTGGCCAAGAACCTGCTCGACCGGGTCGCCGCCGGGCTCGGGCTGGTCGCGTTGGCGCCGCTGTTCGTCGCGGTGGCGATCGCCGTCCGGTTCTCCGACCGGGGGCCGGTGTTCTTCCGGCAGCCGCGCGTCGGCCACGAGGGCAAGGTGTTCCAGGTCTGGAAGTTCCGGACCATGTACGTCGACGCCGAGGAGCGGCTCGCCTCCCTGGTCGACCAGAACGAGACCGACGGGATGCTCTTCAAGATCCGCAACGATCCACGGGTCTTCCCGATCGGCCGGTTCCTGCGCGCCAGCTCGATCGACGAGCTGCCGCAGCTGATCAACGTACTCCGGGGTGAGATGTCGCTGGTCGGGCCGCGCCCGTTGCCCGCCGACGACGGTGACTTCCTCGGCGACGTCCGCCGCCGGCTGCTGGTCCGCCCCGGGATGACCGGTCTGTGGCAGGTCTCCGGGCGCTCCGACCTGTCCTGGGACGAGGCGGTCCGACTCGACCTCTACTACGTCGACAACTGGTCGCTCACCTACGACCTGAGCATCCTGTGGCGCACCATCGGCGTCGTGCTGGCCCGCAAGGGCGCGTACTGACCCGTCCGACGGCGGCACGGTCCGCCGGCAGCCGGTAGCCGACCGTTGACCGAATGACCACCACGCCGAACTTGGCAGCACCGCCGGTACCGGACAGGATCTGACCCGTGGGCGCAAACCTATCCGCACCACTGGCGGTACTGGCCCTGGTGACCGCCCTGACCGTCGCGGTGTACGCGGTCGTCCGGCTCCGTGGCCGGCGGGGCATCGCCACCGCCACCCAACGGGCCACCTACGAGGTGCTGCACACCGCCGGCCTGGCCGCCGAGCCGCTGCGCAACGGTCTGGACGCCGCCGGCGCCGCCAAGGCCGTACGGCATCTGCGCGCCCTGGTCGGGGCTCCCGGTGCCGCGCTCACCGGCCGCGACGAGGTACTCGCCTTCGACGGGCGCGGCGGCCACCACGGCGACCAGCTCGTCGCCGCGACCGGCCGGGCCCTGGACACCGGCCGGTCGGTCGTCCTGACCGCCCGGGACCTGCCCTGCGACCGCCCCGACTGCCTGATCCGCGGCGCCGTCGTCGCGCCGCTGACCGGGCCGGACCGGGCCGCTGCCGTGGCCCTGGTCGCCGTCGTCGACGACGATCCGGCACCCGGCCTGGTCCAGGCCACCCTGGAGACCGCGTACTGGGCCGGCAGCCAGCTGGCCCTGGCCGAGCTGGACTCGTCGCGGGAACGGCTCGCCCGCGCCGAGGTACGCGCGTTGCGGGCGCAGATCAGCCCGCACTTCATCTACAACGCGCTGACCGCGATCGCCTCGTTCGTGCGGACCGACCCGGAGCGGGCCCGGGACCTGATCCTGGAGTTCGCCGAGTTCACCCGCTACTCGTTCCGGGCCCACGGCGAGTTCACCACGCTCGCCGAGGAGCTACGGTCCATCGACCGCTACCTGACCATCGAGCGGGCCCGGTTCGGTGAACGGCTCCAGGTGCGGCTGCAGATCGCCCCCGAGGTACTCCCCGTCCATCTGCCCTTCCTCTGTCTGCAGCCGTTGGTGGAGAATGCGGTCCGGCACGGGTTGTCCCGCAAACCGGGCCTCGGCACGGTCAGCATCGAGGCGCGCGACGCCGGCACCGAATGCCACATCACCGTGGAGGACGACGGAGTGGGGATGGACCCGGCGGTGTTCACCGGCACCGGCACCGGCGCCGATCAGGTCCGTCGGGGCGGCGACCCGGCCGACGACGCCGGCCAGCACGTCGGCCTGTCGAACGTCGACGAGCGGCTGCGGTCGGTCTTCGGCGACCAGTTCGGCCTGGTGGTGGAGACGGCGGTGGGAGCGGGTACGAAGGTCAGCATGCGGGTGCCGAAGTTCCACCCCGACGCCCGGCCGGGCGCGGCCGGACGCTGGGAGGTGGTGTCGTGACCCCGTTCCTGCGGGTGCTCGCCGTCGACGACGAGCCACCGGCCCTCGACGAGCTGGCGTACCTGCTGCGGGCCGACCCCCGGGTGGCCCGGCTGCACACGGCGTCCGACGCCACCGAGGCGCTGCGGGTACTGCGCGACACCGACGTGGACGCGGTCTTCCTCGACATCCGGATGCCCGGCCTGGACGGTATGGAGCTGGCCCGGGTGCTGCGCCGGTTCGCCCGGCCGCCGGCGATCGTCTTCGTCACCGCCTACGACGACGCTGCGGTGGACGCGTTCGACCTGGGCGTCACCGACTACGTCCGCAAGCCGGTGCGGGCCGAGCGGCTGGCGGAGTCGGTCCGGCGGGTGCTGACCGCCCGGGTGGTGCCGTCGCATCCGGCGGCGATGGCCCGCAACGAGGAGGACCCGGCGATCCCGGTGGAGCTGGCCGGCACCACCCGGATGCTGCCCCGCTCGGCGGTCCGCTGGGTCGAGGCGCAGGGCGACTACGCGCGGTTGCACACTGCGGAAGGTTCGCATCTGGTCCGGGTCCCGCTGGCCACGCTGGGCGAGCGCTGGGCCGATGCCGGGTTCGTCCGGATCCACCGGTCGTTCCTGGTCCAGTTGCGGCTGATCACCGAACTGCGGCTGGCGAACTCCGGCTACGTCGTGGTGATCGACGGCACCGAGCTGCCGGTCTCCCGCCGGCACACCCGGGAGCTGAAGGACAAACTGGTCCGCGCCGCCAAGCACGACTGGGGCAAGTGACGCGGGCCCAGCCGGGCCGTGCCGGGCCGTGCCGGGCCGCTCAGGCGGCGCGGCGGCGGCGCAGGGTGGCCACCGCGGAGCCGGCCAGAGTGAGCAGGCACTCCGGCAGTTGCCCGTCGGCGAGAGCCGCGCCGAACAGCGCCTCCCCGGTCGAGCTGTCCGAGTTCGCGTAGGCGCTGATGAACCGCGCCACCCAGCGGGCGTCGTAGCGCGCCTCGTCGATGCCGGGAAAGTCGAGGGTCCAGCCACCGACCGGGACGTCGTCGCCGACCATCGTCGCGGCCAGGCACCACGCCACGTCGTAGGCACCGGCCACGCCGCTGCGGTCCACCACGGCGTCGAAGGCTCCGGCCACGCCGTCGCTGTCGCCGGCCAGGGCGGAGCGCAGGATCTCGGTGGCGTCGGTGAACGCCTCGTCGGCCCCGTCGCGTCGGTCGGTCATGAGCGGAAGGGTATGTCGCGTGGTCAAGGCGTGACCACCGAACCGCCCACGCGGTCGCAATGCCGCCCAACTGGCCGCCCGGCGGTCCGCGTACCATGCCTGACATCGCGTTTGAGCCGGTAAGACGCTAAGGTGCCCTGCGGACCTTCGGCCGATGGAGGACGTCCCATGCCCGTGTCACGCGGCTCCCGCACCGCCGCCCTGGCCGTCTGCGCGACCCTGTTGGTCACCGCCTCCGGTTGCGGCGACACGTCGACCACCGACGACGTCGCTGTCGAGCCCGTGCGGCTGTACGGCACCGACGGCAACATGATCAACTCCTTCGCGGCCGAGTTCGAGGATCAGGCGGGCCTGCTGTCCGGGATGAAGGGCACCAGCCCGCTGACGCCGCTGTCGGACGACTTCGTCGAACGGTTGCGCACCGTCGACGGCCAGCTCAACGACTTCCTGTACGCCGGTGAGGCCTACGACGCCGTGGTGATCAGTGCCCTCGCCACGCAGTTGGCCGGCACCACCGACCCGGCGGCCATCGCCGCCCAGATCAACGGTGTGACCACCGGTGGCGAGCAGTGCGACACCGTGGCACTGTGCCTGGAGCTCGTCGAGGACGGCGTCGACATCGAGTACCGGGGCATCTCGCTGAAACGGGGCGGCTTCACCGACGCCGGGGAGCCGTCGACGGCCAGCTACGCCACGTTGCACTTCGACGAGAACGGCCAGATCAACGACGGCAAGACCGAGTTCGTCGGTGCCGGTGACGAGTCGACCACCACCACCGTGGCACCGCCGGCGGTGCCGCCGGCGAGCAACGGCAGTCGCACCGGCGCCCCGCTCAAGCTGGGCGGACTGCTGCCGCTGACCGGCGATCTGGCCCTGGCGTTCCCGCCGATGGACGCCGGCACCCAGCTCGCCCTGCGGGAGATCAACGCGGCGGGTGGGGTGCTCGGCGAGCCGGTCGAGTGGTTCGAGGGCGACGACGGCACCAACCCCGACGTGGCGCGGCAGACCGTGGCGCGGCACATCGAGGAAGGCGTTCACGTGATCATCGGTGCCGGCGCCTCCGGCATCTCCCGGGCGGTCCTGCCGGACGTCACCGGGGCCGGGATCATCCTCTTCTCGCCGTGCAACACCGACGCCGGGCTGAGCACCATCGACGACAGTGGACTGTACTTCCGTACCGCGCCGTCGGACCTGCTGCAGGGTCGGGCGCTGGCGGACGTCATCATGCGCGACGGCCCGCAGCGGGTCGCGGTGGTCGCCCGCAAGGACTCGTACGGCGAGGGCCTGCAGGAGAACGTCCGGGCCGAACTGGACCGGGCGGGCATCGGCGCGGACCGGCTCAAGCTGCTCACCTACGACCCCCCGGAGGGGGCGGACTCGCCGCCGGTCGACTTCACGGACGGTG
This sequence comes from Solwaraspora sp. WMMA2101, assembly GCF_049179175.1. Taxonomy (NCBI): domain Bacteria; kingdom Bacillati; phylum Actinomycetota; class Actinomycetes; order Micromonosporales; family Micromonosporaceae; genus Solwaraspora; species Solwaraspora sp. WMMA2101. The sequence continues at coordinate 3,184,880 of NZ_JBMHMA010000006.1, forward strand.
CGCAGGAGATCAAGGCGTTCGGTGCCGACGCGATCCTGATCATCGGCTTCAGCGAGTCCGCTGAAGTGATCAAGGCACTGTCGGCGGCGGGACTGCCGGTCGCCGTCTGAGGCTCCTCGGTCCCGCGCGGGTGGCACTTTCTCGGGATCACACGATCATCGCCGCTGCGTACGGTGGGTCCTGTCACCAGCCAGGATGATCTGCGAAAGAGGCGGCAGGATGAGCGAGTACGTCGACCCGGACCTCAGTGCGTCGGCCGAGGCCGAACAGGGACTGGGCAGCAGCGACGACCCGGGCCACGACGCGGTCGGCTACGAGACGTACGGTGACGGCGCGTACACCGTCGTCCAGCACCACATGGACGGCTCCACGGACGTGCTGATCGACCGCGACGGTGACGGCATGGCCGACGTCGTGATGCACGACGCCGACGGCGACGGCATCGCCGAGGTCACGATGCTGGACAACTCCGGCGACGGTCGGCTGGACACGATGCTGCGGGACTTCGACGACGACGGCATCGCCGACGAGATCAGCATGGACACCAACGGCGACGGCCGGATCGACGTGGTCTCCACCGACAGCGACGGTGACGGGCTGATCGACCGGGTGGCCGCCGACACCGATCACGACGGCCGGGTCGACACCTGGAGCAGGGACACCGACTTCGACGGCCGGACCGACGAGGTGCGGGTCGACCTGACTGGCGACGGGGTGGCCGACCAGGTGCTGCGCGACACCGATCACGACGGGGTGGCGGACACCGTGAGTTACCTGAACCCGGCGGTCAACCCGTACGCGGCGAGATGAGCCCGGCTCGGGTCGCGGCGGGCCGGATGGCACCCTACTGTCACATCCGCCAGCACTTGTGACGCAGCGATGGAGGACCTGGGATGACCGAGGCACCGGAGACCGTGGAGACCCGCGGCGACGATCGGGTCGACCTGCTCAAGGCCGACACCAACAATGACGGGCAGACCGACGTGTGGGTGGTCGACACCGACGGCGACGGCAAGGCCGACATGTACCAGTTCGACACCGACGGCGACGGCAAGGTGGACATCACCATGGTCGACCTGGACGAGGACGGTACGCCGGACGAGGTCGTCGACGGTGATGGCGGGCACCCGCCGACGAGCTGAACTGTCCGGAACCGGACGACGACCACGGCCCGGCGGTCTGCTCCGCCGGGCCGTGGTCTGCTGCCGTGGTCTGCTGCCGTGGTCTGCTGCCGTGGTCTGCTGCCGTGGTCTGCTCGGCCGGGCCGACCGGTCACCGGCCGGTCCCCGGGAACGACGAAGGGGCGGGCTCCCGAGGTTCCGGGAAACACCGCCCCCGACTAGCCGATGTCAGCCAATCTGGAGAGAGGCCGGTCAGTCGCCCTGACGTTGCTGGGGAATCTGGCCCTGCAACAGGGCACGTACCTCCGACTCCCGGTAGCGGCGGTGGCCGCCCAGCGTCCGGATGGCGCTGAGCTTGCCGGCCTTGGCCCACCTGGTGACGGTTTTCGGGTCGACTCGGAACATCGACGCCACCTCGGCCGGCGTGAGCAGCGGCTCTGGTTCGTGCGTACGCGATGCCATCAGTCACTCCTCCACAGTGCTATAGACATCGGCCGGGGTCCCGCCGGCCGACGCGTCTCCCATGGTCCGGCTAGTCCCCGATGTCCGACATGGGCCGAACGGCCGAACGTCCTTGGATGGACGGATGAGCAATGACCGATTTTTATACATTTTTTACGCCAGAACATACCTTAAACGGACTCTTGATCACCGGTCGTGAACGCCTGATTACGAATACCCCTCAGGACTGGGCGGCAATGAGCGTGGTAGTACGCGAAGAATGCCCGCATTTGCTGGGGCATTAATCACTAATTGCACCGCTCCAGTAACTGAACGGCGCGCCACCTGGCGACGAGTTTCTCGTAGGCCTCGCCCGCCGATTCGGCGTCACCTCTTGACAACGCGGTCAGCCCGGCAGCGACGAGACCGGGCGAATCGTCGGCCTCCAGCGTCTCGTCCGGCAGCAGCCGGACGAGGCCGCCGTAGTCCAGCTCGACCACCGATCGGGGATGGAACTCCTCCAACCACCGGGCACTCTCCTCGACCGCCTCGGTGATCGGCGCGTCCCCGACCGACTTTCGCAACACCGACAGCCCGCGCGACGCGCGACGCCGGGCCTTGGAGATCTCCGTGCGGTAGCGCAGTGCCCGCCGCGGCGGCGCGGCCACCAGATCACGCTCGGCGAGATCCACGAAGACGAACCACCGCAGCGGCACGCCCCACGTCGCCACCTGCTCGTGCACCCGGGGCACCCCGTGCTCCAGCACCCGCGCGCCGCTGCGCCAGTCGTCGACCACCGCGCGCGCCTGCCCGGCCAGCACCGGCGGCACGAAGGCGTCGGCCAGCACCGACGGTACGCCGTCCCGGGCGCTCAGCGCCGCCTCCGCCACCCGTACCCGCAGATTCCACGGGCAGACCAGCAGCGTCTCGTCCGACTCCAGGACGTACGCCTCGTCCGGCAGGTCCGGCAGCCGCGTCCAGCCCGCGCCGAGTGCCTCGATCACCGCCGTCCGTTGCCGGCCGGGGCCCTCGTGCGGGCCCACCGCCCGCCCGTCCCGGACGTACCGACGCCAGTAGGCCTGCCGGTCACGGTCGAAGGCGGCCAGCGGCTCGTACACCCGGAGGTAGGAAGCGTAGGAAGCGAAGAGGGACGGCACGGCGCGATCCTCCCACGAAACCGCGCGGCACCGCCCCTGCCGGGAGCAAACGCACCTGACACCCGGCTCGGGACCAGTAGCGGCGTGACCAGGATGCGCCGCGGTGCCGCCAATCGATACTAGTCTCGTTTCCAGCGGGTCCACCGGCCCGCCTCCCCGGACAGCACCCCACGACGGTGCTCCACCCGCCTCAGGAGTCACGATGGGCGTCTTCGCCACCACCGCCGAGCCCGGCACCGGGCACGAACAGGTCGTCTTCTGTCAGGACCAGCCGACCGGGCTACGAGCCATCATCGCCATCTACTCGACCGCGCTCGGGCCCGCCCTCGGCGGTACCCGGTTCTACCCGTACGCCTCGGAAGCCGACGCCCTGCACGACGTGCTGGAGCTGTCCCGGGGGATGGCCTACAAGAACGCCATGGCCGGGCTCGACCTCGGCGGCGGCAAGGCGGTCATCTGGGGAGATCCGGACCAGCTCAAGACCGAGGCGTTGCTGCGCGCGTACGGCCGGTTCGTCGAGTCGCTCGGCGGCCGGTACTACACCGCCTGCGACGTCGGCACCTACGTCCCGGACATGGACGTGGTGGCCAGGGAGACGCGGTTCGCCACCGGGCGCAGCCGGGAGTCCGGCGGGGCCGGCGACTCGTCGATCCTCACCGCGTGGGGGGTCTTCCAGGCCATGCGGGCCGCGGCCGAACACCGTTGGGGCTCACCCAGCCTCGCCGGCCGCCGCGTCGGCATCGCCGGCCTGGGCAAGGTCGGCCGGTACCTGACCGGCCACCTGCTCGACGAGGGCGCCTCGGTGGTCGCCACCGACGTCGACGAACGGGCCACGGACTGGGCCCACACGACGTACCCGCAGGTGGATCTGGTCGCCGACACCGACACGCTGATCCGCAGCGACATCGACGTGTACGCGCCCTGCGCGCTGGGTGGGGCACTCGACGACGACACCGTGGCGGCGCTGCGCGCCCCGGTGGTGGTCGGCGCGGCCAACAACCAGTTGGCCCACCCCGGTGTCGAGAAGCAGCTCGCCGAGCGGGGCATCCTCTACGCGCCCGACTACGTGGTCAACGCCGGCGGCGTCATCCAGGTCGCCGACGAGGTAACCGGGGCCTCGGCGCTCTCCGCCAGCGGCCGGTACGGCTTCGATTTCGACCGGGCCAAGGCCCGGGCCACCCGGATCTACCAGACGACGCTGCGGATCCTCCGTACGGCCGACGCCGACGGCGTACCGCCCGCGGTCGCGGCGGACCGGCTCGCCGAACGGCGGATGGCTGAGGTCGGTCGGCTGCGTGGCATCCACCTCCGCTGACCCACCTCCACTGACCCACCACCGCTCGACCCGCCGGCGCCAGCGGACACACACCGTGCCGGAGATCACCCGATCGGGTCACGGGCGACGGCCGATCGGGCTCCTTACGCCGCTGTCGCCCGTACCTGACCCCGCCTCGGTGACGCGCGGGGGCGACCCGATGCAACCCGAGGTGCCGAACCTGGGTCTGCCCATGTACCGTAAGAGCCACGAGAGATGCCTGACGTCATCGGGGCCCGCCTTCGGGCTGCCCCGAATTCTGTGCGAGGGGGTCGAGCCATGGGGCGCGGCCGTGCTAAGGCCAAGCAGACAAAGGTGGCCCGGGAGTTGAAATACCACTCCCCGAACACCGACCTCGCCGCCTTGCAGCGAGAGCTCGCCGGCAGCGGCAAGTCGGACCGTGAATTCGACGACGAGTACGACCCGTACCTCGACGACGATGACGAGGACGACTCAGCCGACGGCGGCCGGGGAAGCTGGACACCCTCCTCGTCCCGTTGAGGGTCCGGCTGGAGCAGAGCACGCGGTCAGCCCGCGTGCCGATTCATGTCGGCGACAGCTCCTGTCCGGCCGTCCGACGCGTCGGAACACCGCGATCCGGTGGTGCGTGATCCCCTCACCGGGGGGCCGCACCACCGGACGTCGTAGCGGTCCTAGCTGCCGGCATGCTGTCGGTCGGCGTGCCGTCCGTCTGCGCTGCCGTCCGCCCATCCTGGCAGACCGGTACTGCGGTAGAGCAGTATTCCTGTGAGGAATATTTATACCTCTGAGGAATATCATCCGGACAGTTGTGCCGCTGGGGCGCCGTCACAGGCAGTGAACCGGTGAACCGGTGACCCGGTGACCCGGTGACGCGGGTGACCCGGCCTCGTCCGGCCCGGGCCGCTCGTTCCGAGCAGCTGGTCAGCGTGGGCGGTTGTTCCAGTTGTAGAAGGTCGGGATGTTCTCGAAGTGGTTCCAGGCGCAGACCGCGCCGTCAGCGCCGGCTGCCTCCGCCCGGCCGGCGCGGGCCCGACGGGCCTCCTCGAGCAGGACGGCCAGTCCGTCGCGGACCGCGTGGACCCGGTCAGTCACCTGACCTGCCCCGTCGGTCCTACCCGTGGTGACGGCCGGCTCAGGGCGTGGACGATTGCTGGTCTCGGGCATGGGCCAACACTCCCTCCAGTAGATGGATCTTGCTGTTACGGCAGTGGTTGGTCTCCGTACCATCAAAACGCCCGTGTTCGAAGTAACGGTTGGCAGCGTGGCCACCTCCACAGAACCGGAAGTACGGGCACACCTGGCGGCAGGCCTCGACACCGGCGACGAACTCGGTGATCCAACCCGGCTGCTCCGCTGCGGCCAGGATCTGCGCCAACCCGGTGGTCAGCACGTTTCCGCTGGTGAAGTCGCCGTACCGGGAATCGGTGAAGCCGGCCAGCTCCGGGGAGAGCAGCACCACCGACCCGTCGTAGGCGATCGTCGGGATCGGGTCCAGCCGCCGGGGCAGGACCTCGTCGGCGGTGCCGTCGAGTTCGGCGGCGACGTAGCGCAGGGTCCATTCCACTTCCCGCAGGTGGATCCGGGGTGCCCGCCGCCAGGCACCGACCAGCTCCGCCCAGAAGCCGGCGACCGCGTCGGCGGCCCACCCGTTGGACCGCACGTTGACGCCCTCGGTCTCCTCGATGTTGATGCCGAGCACGTCGCAGCCGAGCGTCAGGAAGAACTCGTACAGCTCGGCGGCCAGGCCGGGCTGGGGGTCGCTGACCACGCAGAGCGCCGAGAAGGCGATGTCGTGCCGGCGGAGGGCGTCGACACCCCGCACGATCTGGTCGTACGCCGGACGGCCGCCACGGGCGCGACGCTCGTCGTTACGCGCCCGGGGGCCGTCGACGCTGACGCTCACCCGCATCCGGTGCGCGGCGAAGAACTCGCACCACGCGTCGTCGATCATCGTCGCGTTGGTCTGCACGTGCTGCTCCACCGCCGCGTCGAACGGGCCGAGCAGGGTCGCGAACTTGTCGCGGCCCAGCGCCAACGGCTCGCCGCCGTGCCAGACCACCGAGAAGCGGCGCTGCGCCGCCCACCCGTTGACCGTCTCGGCGACGGCGGCGGCCACCGTACGGGGCATCTGCCGGTTCGCCGATCGCAGCGGCAGATAGCAGTAGCTGCAGTCGAGGTTGCACAGCGTGGTGGGCTGCATGACGACGTAGTCGGGGACGGTGGCGACGCCACGCATGCCGGCGGGAACCGACCTGTCCGGCCGGGCCCCGTCCTGTCCGTTCTGTTGCCGACCCATCCCCCTCCTCCTGCCTGTCACGGATGTCGTTTCAGGCTAGGTGTCCGGGAGGAGCAGGTGAAGCCTCGGCCGGCACGGCGGCGTAGCCAGGCGGCGTCGACGGCGGTCGACCGGAACCGGTCGACCGCCGTGGCGCGTAGCACGTGTCCGGGTCAGCCCCGGGTGTGGTGGCCGACCATCCGGACCTCGCCGGTGCCTTCGATGATGTCGCCGACCTGCCACGCCTCGATGCCGCGACCGGTCAGGCAGGCCAGGGCCCGGTCGGCGTCCTGCGCCGACACGATCGCGAACATGCCGACACCCATGTTGAAGGTCGACTCCATCTCGCCGTCCTCGATCCGCCCCTTGGCCTGCACCAGGTCGAAGATCGGCTGCGGCTTCCAGGTCGCCCGGTTGACCAGGGCGTCGACGTTGTCGGGCAGGATCCGTACCAGGTTGCCGGGGATACCGCCGCCGGTGACGTGGGCCAGGGCCCGGACCTCGCACTCCTCGATGAGCTTGAGGCAGTCCTGGGCGTAGATCTTGGTCGGGGTCAGCAGCTCCTCGCCGAGGGTGCGCTGCCCGCCGAAGTCGTCCACCACGGTGTCCAGCCGCATCCGACCGGCGCCGAGCAGCACGTGCCGGACCAGCGAGTAACCGTTGGAGTGCAGGCCCGAGGAACGCATCGCGATCACCACGTCGCCCACCTCGACCCGGTCCCGGCCGAGGATCTCGCTCTCCTCGACCACGCCGACGCCGGTCGCCGAGACGTCGTACTCGTCCGGGCGCAGCACTCCGGGGTGCTCGGCGGTCTCGCCACCGAGCAGGGCGCAGCCGGCGTAGCGGCACCCGTCGGAGATGCCGGCACCGATCTCGGCGACCTTGTCCGGCACTACCTCGCCGCAGGCGATGTAGTCGAGCAGGAACAGCGGCTCCGCCCCGCAGGCGACCAGGTCGTCGACGACCATCGCCACCAGGTCGATCCCGACGGTGTCGTGGATGTCCATCTGCTGGGCGATGACGAGCTTGGTGCCCACCCCGTCGGTCGACGAGGCCAGGATCGGGTTGCGGTACTTCTGGACGTCGAGCCGGAACAGCCCGGCGAAGCCCCCGATGTCACCCATGACCTCGGGGCGGGTGGTTTTGCGCACCTTCGACTTGAGCAGCTCGACCGCACGCTCACCAGCGTGGATCGACACACCGGCGTCGGCGTACGTCACGGTACGTTTGCGGCTGCCCCGGCCGGAGCTGGCCGACCACGGCTGCCGGCTGGCTGTCCGGGCGCCGGAGTCGTCAGCCGTCGGGCCGGCATCCGCGCTGCCGCGCTCAGTCACGTGCGTCACGGTTCTCCCCTTTGGGCTTCTCGCGGCGAAAGCCGCGTCGGGTAGCGGTCGAGGATCGCTCGACTCGGGCTGCCGGGCGGAACGACCTGGTCGCTCCGCCCGGTGCTACGGGCGGTGCAGGGCGTCAATGCCGCCGGGGCTTACAGCGAACTGTTGAACACCCGGGCCGGTCCGGTCGCCGCCGGCCTGAAAGTCCTGCTCGGTGGTGTCCCCCAGCTGGCCGACCCCGCCAGCAACCCGGCGGTCCACACCTTCGAGCACGTGCTTGCCGATCAGGTTGCCGGCCGGCAACTCGATCGGATACTCCCCATCGAAACATGCCCGACACAATCGTGTCTTCGGCTGCTCGGTTGCCGCTATCAGACCGGCCAGCGAGACGTAACCCAGAGTATCCGCACCGATGGAGCGTCGGATACCCTCCGTGTCCAGTCCGTTGGCCAACAGTTCGGCCCGGGTGGCAAAGTCGATGCCGTAGAAGCACGGCCAGCTCACCGGCGGCGACGAGATGCGCACGTGCACCTCCAGCGCCCCGGCCTCGCGCAGCATCCGCACGATCGCCCGCTGGGTGTTGCCCCGCACGATCGAGTCGTCGACCACCACCAGCCGCTTGCCGCGCACGTTCTCGCGCAGCGGATTCAGCTTGAGACGGATGCCGAGCTGGCGCAGCGTCTGCGACGGCTGGATGAAGGTCCGCCCGACGTACGAGTTCTTCAGCAGACCGGCGCCGTAGGTGATCCCGGACTCCTCGGCGTACCCGATGGCGGCCGGCGTACCCGACTCCGGAACCGGAATGACCAGGTCGGCCTCGACCGGGTGCTCGCGGGCCAGTCGGCGACCGATCTGCACCCGGGCGGCGTGCACGTTGCGGCCGGCGATCGTGGTGTCCGGGCGGGCGATGTAGACGTACTCGAACAGGCAGCCCTTCGGCTCCGGCGGAGCGAACCGGGCCGACCGCAGCCCGTGCTCGTCGATGGCGATCAGCTCGCCCGGCTCGACCTCCCGCACCACGGTCGCACCCACGATGTCCAGGGCGGCGGTCTCACTGGCCACCACCCAGCCACGCTCCAGCCGACCCAGCACCAGGGGCCGCACGCCGTGCGGGTCGCGGGCCGCGTACAGGGTGGTCTCGTCCATGAAGACGAAGCTGAACGCGCCCCGCAGCGTCGGCAGCACCTCGAGCGCCGCGGCCTCGACCGACACGTCCGGTCGGCTGGCCAGCAGGGTCGTCACCAGTGCGGTGTCGGAGGTCGCACCGTCGGTGGGCATCCCCCGCTCGACCACCTCGCGGGCCAACTCGGCGGTGTTGACCAGGTTGCCGTTGTGGGCTAGGGCGATCGTCGTGCCGGCGCTGGTCGCCTTGATCGTCGGCTGGGCGTTCTCCCAGGTGGAGCCGCCGGTGGTGGAATAGCGCGCGTGCCCGATCGCCAGGTGTCCGCGCAGACTGGCCAGGGTCGGCTCGTCGAAGACCTGCGCCACCAGGCCCAGATCCTTGTAGACCACCACTCCCGAGCCGTCGCTGACCGCGATCCCGGCGGCCTCCTGGCCACGGTGCTGCAGTGCGTAAAGTCCGAAGTAGCTGAGTTTGGCGACCTCCTCGCCCGGGGCCCAGACACCGAACACACCGCAGGCGTCCTGTGGACCGGGTCGTTGGGGATCAAGATCGTGACTCAACCGGCCGTCGCCTCGAGGCACCTGCCGCTCCCTCGTCCTGGTGTAGCACTGGACGCCTGATCTGCACGTCCGCGCGCGGGTGTCACCGACTCCGTCGCGGATCAGTGTACGCGAGGTTCCAGTTGGCCCAGAGTGCTCCGATTGGCCCGACCCGACAGCTCGTCGCTCACCGCAAAGTCGGACGTCTGGCGCGGTCAACCTCACAGGGGAAGGTATGCCGAAATATCGGATCTGGGGCCGCTTGCGGTGACTCGCCCGCTTGCCACTGCCACCTCCCAGTCGAGATCGCCCGTCGCCAGCAGGATCCAGGTCACCGGATCGATCTCCACGACGTTCGCCGGCGTGCCACGGGTGTGTCGCGGACCGGCTACACACTGAATTGCACCGTAAGGTGGGACACGCACCTCCACCGATCGGCCCGGTGCCCGCTCGGCCAGACCCCCGAGCAGCAGGCGGACAGCGTCACGCAACGAGGTTCGCGCAGGCGTGGCACCGGCCGCCAGCGACTCACGCACGGTGACCACTGCCTCGGACTTACTGTACGGAGAGGACACATCGGGACGATACGACTAGGTCCGGTTCTACTTCTCCCCGCCCCTGGGTCGCGCCGATCCGTCCCGGCAAGGCATAGTTGCCGACGGTGTACTCGTCACGGGGTGACCCCTGCCCGAAGCCCGGTGCGGGGGATGGATCGAACCGGAAGGCGGTGGACGTGACAACACACCGACGAGCCTGGCTATCGCGGGCCGGTGTTGTCGCAGCGCTGGCTGCCGTCACACTATTCGGCCTCCCCAGCTCTCCAGCATCGGCGGCACCACCCCAGGTGAACATTCAGGGTGGCGACGTCACCCTGGACAGCGGTCAGCGCACGAACATCAGCTATACGGTCACCAACCAGAACGGGGAGGACGGGGCCACCTCCTTCTCGGTACAGGTGAACCTGACCTTTGGCGACGTGCGGTGCGAGGGCGAGAACTGCGCCAGGACGGGTATCGAGATCGCCCCCGGCGCGACCACCACGTTCCAGGTGACGCTCGTCGCGGGCAGTGTCGCGACCAACCAGACCCGTAGCGGCAACGTGGTGATCAGCGCCACCGTGGCCGGCGAGAACGCCGTCACGGCCGAACGGAGAGTCACCGTACGCGGTCCGCAGGAGGCGCCACGGGTCAAGGAGGTGGCCGGCAAGGTCACCGACGTCTCCACCGGGGACCCCATCGAGGGTGCCGTGGTCGCGATGAGCGACTCACAGGGCAACAACTTCGAAACGACCACCAACTCCAACGGCAACTACCGGTTCACGTCGACCAACGACCGGCCGATCGCCCCCGGTGACCTGCGCATCGGCGCCGTCGCCGACGGCTACGACATCAGCGACGCCAAGCGCGTGTCGGCCTCCGCCGGTCAGTCGATCACCGTCGACCGGATCACGTTGAAGTCCAACGTCGAACCCACCCCGTCGGAGTCACCGACGCCCACCCCGGAGGCCACGGCCGAGCCGACAGCGAGCGCGACCCCCGGCGACGCGGCGAGTGCGCCCCCGGTCGACACGCAGAACCTGGCCAACGAGAGCTCCGGCGGCGGAATGGGCTCCTGGCTGCTCATCCTGATGGGTGGCCTGTTGGTGGCCCTCGGCGTCGGCGCGATCGTGCTGCTGCTGGTCCGCCGCAAGGACAACGACGCCGACGACCCCGACCCGGCCGATGATGGCCCGGCCGCCGGCGGTGCCGCGGTGCCCGGCAGCAGGGGCGTCTACCACGACTCCGACGACGCCACCCGGGTGGCCATGCCGCCCATGCCGGACGGGCCGCTCACCGACGCCACCATGGTGACCCGCCCGCCGTCGCTGTCGGACGCGCCGACGATGCTGCACAACATGGCTCCGATCAAGGACGAGTTCCCCGACCCGTACGGCGCACCGCCGCCTCCGGGGCCGAACGCGCCCGCCGGGCCGGATCCCCGCTACGGCGGCGAGCAGCGGCCAGGTTGGGGCGGACCACCGGCCCAACCGACGTACGGGGCGGCCGGCGCCGCTGGCGCCACCAGCGTGTACGGGGCGGTTCCCGGGTCGGATGGACCAGGTGCCGGCGGATACGGCGGCAGCGCCGCTGGGTCGGCGCGCCCGGGTGCCTACGGCGGCAGCGCCGCACCCGGCAGCTACGGTGCCGCACCGTCGTCCGGGCCACCCGGCAGCTACGGCACCGCACCCTCGTCCGGCGCACCCGGCAGCTACGGTGCCGCACCGTCGTCCGGCGCACCCGGCGGCTACGGTGCCGCACCCTCGTCCGGGCCACCCGGCGGGTACAGCTACGGCAACACCACGGTGCCCGGCCAGTACGGTGCGCCGAGCGGCCGGCCACCGGCCGACGACCCGGGCGACTACCGCGGTGGCCACGGCTACGGGCCCGACGCCGGCACGTCCGGCTACCCGGCCGGCGGGTACGGATCGGCCGAACCGGCAGGCAGCGGGTACGGCAGCGACCGCTACGACGAACCGACCGGGCGGTACGAGCCGGACAACTACGGTCGGTCCGGTTCGCCGTACGACTCGGCTGGCTACGGCAGCCCGGAACCGACCCGCAGCGACGCCCCGCCGCCGCGTGGCCCGCAGCCACCGCAGCCCGGCTACCGGGATGCCGATCCGCCGTACGGCGCGGCACCCGGCGGTTACGGCGGCAGTGCCGGCTACGGCGGCGGTGGATATCCGGACAGCGGTCAGCAGCCCAGCGGCGGCGGTTACCCCGGTAGCGGATACGGCAGCGACCGGGGCGGAGAGTACGGTTCCGCTCCCGATCAGGGGTACGGCGCGGCCTACGGCGGCCCGGGTGGCTACAGCCCGCCGGCCGGTACTGGTTACGACCAGGGCGGTTACGACCAGGGCGGCGGCTACCGGTCACCGGGCGGTGCCGGCCATGACGAGCAGCGGCTTCCGGAGCAGCGCGGCGGCTACGACCAGCAGTACGGGCAGCAGCCGTTCGACCAGCAGCCGTACGGTGGTCAACAGCCGCCGGTCGACCCGCCCGCCCGGCGCGACTCGCCTCCTGGGCGGGGCGGGGAGCGCCGATCGTTGGACTGGTTGGATGACTGAACCTGTGCCGCCCGGCTGCGGGCGGCACAGGTCCGCGCTACGCGGGTGACGACATGCGAGCGGGCCGGGACCTGATGGTCCCGGCCCGCTCGCATGTCGTCCCGCAGAACTGCGGCCGACCAGCCAGGGGCAGGACGGCCGCAGCGGGCTCAGCTCTTGTCAGTCGACTTGCCGTCGGCCGCCGGCTCGTCGGCAACAGGCTCGTCGGCGGACGGCTCCACCGGCTCGTCCACGGCGACGCTGGTCGGCTCAGGATCGGCCGACTCAGCAACAGGCTCGCTGGCGGCGTCAGCCGCGGCATCCGTCGTCGCCGCCGATTCGGTGACCGCGTCGTCCGCCGGCTCGTCGTCCGCCGGCTCGTCGTCCACCGGCACCGTATCGTCCGCCACTGCCGCGTCCGCCGGTGCGACCTCGGCCGGCTCCGGGTCGACATCGGTGGTCGCCGCAGCGGCGCCGGTCGTCTCGACCGGACTGTCCACCGCGACCGCCGTACCGTCCAGCGGGTTCGACGCGTCCGGATCCTGCGGGTCGGCGGGCACGTTGTTGCCGGGGCCGACCCCACTGAACAGGGCCGGCAGTGTGCCGGTGTAGGTGGCACGCAGCTCGTCCAGGCCGACGGTGAACTGGTCGCGTACCTCCAGCAGCCGGGCACCCGGATCGGTGACCCCGATCATCGTCCACGGCAGACCGTGCTCGACGCAGAGCGCGGCGAAGGCCTTTTCGTGGCCGCGCGGCACCGCCACCATGGCCCGTCCCGCCGACTCGCTGAACAGGAAGACGAACGGCATCGACCCGTCGGCGAACTCGGGCGGCAACGCGACCCGGGCACCGATGCCCCGCCGCAGGCAGGCCTCGACCAGTGCCTGGGCCAGCCCACCGTCGGAAAGGTCGTGCGCCGAGGTGATGTGGCCGACCCGGGCGGCCTCGGCGAGCACCGTACCGAGGGCCTGCTCACGGGCCAGGTCGACCTTCGGCGGCGTACCGCCGAGGTGCTGGTGGGTCACCCAGGCCCATTCCGAGCCGGACAGCTCCAGGTTGGTCTCACCGAGCAGCATGATCAGGTCGCCGTCGGCGTGCGACGGCGGCACGAAGCCCATCGGCACCCGCTGTGCCACGTCGTCGAGCACACCGAGCACACCGACCACCGGGGTCGGGTGGATCGCGGCCGCGCCGGTCTGGTTGTAGAAACTGACGTTGCCGCCGGTGACCGGGATGCCCAGCTCGGCGCAGCCGTCGGCGAGCCCGCGCACCGCCTCGGCGAACTGCCACATGACGGTCGGGTCCTCCGGCGAACCGAAGTTGAGGCAGTTGGTCACCGCCACCGGCCGGGCACCGGTCACGGCCACGTTGCGGTACGACTCGGCCAGCGCCAGTTTCGCCCCGTGGTACGGATCGAGCCGGGCGTACCGGCCGTTGCCGTCGACCGACAGGGCCACGCCGAGGCCGGTGGCGTCGTCGATCCGGACGACCCCGGCGTCCTCGGGCTGGGCGAGCACGGTGTTGCCCAGGACGTACCGGTCGTACTGTTCGGTCACCCAGGTGCGGTCGCACAGGTTCGGCGACGAGATCATCCGTAGCAGGGTCTCCCGCAGTTCGTCCGGCGTGCCGGGGCGCGGCAGGGTCTCCGCCCGGTCGGCCTGCAACAGGATCAGGTCCGCCGGCTCACGCATCGGTCGGGCGTAGACCGGCCCGTCGTCGGCGAGCGAGCCCGGCGGTACGTCGACCACGACGTGGTCGCGCCAGGTGATCGTCAGCCGGCCCGGTTGGCCGTCCGGCTCGGGCGGGGTGACCTCACCGATGGCCGTGGCGATGACGCCCCACTTGTCGGCGATCGCGAGCACCGCGTCGAGCTTGGCCGGCTCGACGATCAGCAGCATCCGCTCCTGCGACTCGCTGGCCAGGATCTCGTGCGGCTCCATCGACGGCTCGCGCAGCGGCACCCGCTCCAGCCAGACCCGCATGCCGGTGCCGGCGGCCGCTGCGGTCTCGGTGAGCGCACAGGTCAGGCCGGCACCCCCGAGGTCCTGGATGCCGACGACCAGACCGGCGTCGTACAGCTCCAGGCACGACTCGATCAGCAGCTTCTCCATGAACGGGTCGCCGACCTGCACCGACGGGCGACGCTGCTGGCTGGCGTCGTCGAAGGTGGCGCTGGCCAGCACCGACACGCCGCCGATGCCGTCCCGGCCGGTCTTGGCGCCCATCAGCACCACGACGTTGCCCGCGCCGGCGGCGGCCTTGTTCTGCAGCCGGTCCACCGGCAGTACGCCGAGACAGAGCGCGTTGACCAGCGGGTTGCCCTGGTAGCAGGGGTCGAAGACGACCTCGCCGCCGATGTTGGGCAGGCCGAGGCAGTTGCCGTAGCCGCCGACCCCGGCGACGACACCGGGCAGCACCCGGGCGGTGTCGGGGTGGTCGGCGGCGCCGAACCGCAGCGGGTCCATCACGGCGACCGGGCGGGCACCCATGGCCAGGATGTCCCGGACGATGCCGCCGACGCCGGTCGCCGCGCCCTGGTACGGCTCGACGAAGCTGGGGTGGTTGTGCGACTCCACCTTGAAGGTGACCGCGAGGCTGTCGGAGACCCGGATCACGCCGGCGTTCTCGCCGATGCCGGCGAGCATCAGCTCACTCGGCGGTGCCTTCTCGCTGAACTGCCGCAGGTGCACCTTGCTCGACTTGTAGGAGCAGTGCTCGCTCCACATGATCGAGTACATGGCGAGCTCGGACTGGGTGGGCCGACGGCCGAGGATCTGGCGGATCCGCTCGTACTCGTCGTCGCGGAGCCCGAGTTCGGTGTACGGCTGCAGCTCACCGGGGGTGTCGGTGGCGCGGGCCACGGTGTCCGGCCCACCCGCGTACGGGTCCACCGCGACGGCGACGTCGGACTGCGCCGGCCCGGCGGCGGCCGCCGCCTCCGACTGCGTGGTCATGCCGGCACTCCCACGAGGTGCTTGAGGATGGAGGTGAAGAAGCCGAGTCCGTCCCGGGACGGGCCGGTCAGGTCCTCGACGGCGTGTTCGGGGTGTGGCATCAGGCCGACGACGTTGCCGGCGGCGTTGGTGACGCCGGCGATGTCGCGCAACGAGCCGTTGGGGTTCCCACCGACGTAGCGGGCCACGATCCGGCCGCTACTCTCCAACTCGTCCAGGGTCCGTTCGTCGGCGACGTAGCAGCCTTCCCCGCTCTTGAGCGGGATCAGCACCTCCTGCTTGGGCGAGAAGGCGTTGGTGAATGCGGTGCCGGCGGTTTCGATCCGCAGCAACTGGTCCCGGTTGCGGAAATGCAGGTGCTGGTTTCGGGTGAGCGCTCCGGGCAGCAGATGCGCCTCGCACAGGATCTGGAAGCCGTTGCAGATGCCGAGCACCGGCAACCCGTCGGCGGCGGCCGCGACGATGGATTCCATTACCGGAGCGAACCGGGCGATCGCACCGCAGCGCAGGTAGTCGCCGTACGAGAAGCCACCGGGCAGCACGACCGCCGAGACTCCGTGCAGGTCGGCGTCGCCGTGCCAGAGCCGGACCGGTTCGCCACCGGCGATGCGCACCGCGCGGGCGGCGTCACCGTCGTCGAGTGAACCGGGGAAGGTGACCACCCCGATGCGGGCAGTCATGACTGCTCACCAGATTCGTCGGCCGGCTCGGCCAGGCGGACGACGTAGTCCTCGATGACCGGGTTGGCGAGCAGTTTGTCCGCGATCTCGCGAGCCCGATCCACGTCGGGTTCGCCCGCGAACTCGATCTCGATCCGCCGACCGATCCGCACCGACGAGACGTCGCTGACACCGAGCCTCGGCAGCGCGTTGGCGACCGCCTGGCCCTGAGGATCGAGAATTTCCGGCTTGAGCATGACGTCGACGACGACGCGAGCCACGTGGCACTCCTGACCGTGTACGCGTTGGGGTGCCGGCCACGAACGGGCCGCGCACCGGTCAGCCTACCTGGTGATGCCAGGTGCGACGCACCGGCGGTCGGCACGTCGAATCGGTGATCGGGCCACAAATCAGCCACGAACCGATAACGGGGACAGTTTTCGCCGGTCCGGTCCCGGGCCGGTCCCCGACCTGATCCGGGGCGACGCCACGGGCGGGACACCGTCACGGGCGGGCGGTGGGCCGCGTACCGCTGATCGGTGCCGGACCGGCGCGGACATCACCGCATCGTATGACCTCGATTTGATTCTTGTAGATGACTCCGGCAGGACCTACCGTCAATCGTCAAACGCCCGACGACCCCCATCGGACGTCAGCTGTAACACCCCGCCGACCGGACACCCGTCCGGCGGCGGCTCACCCGGCCCGCAACCCCCGCGGCCGGTCGCCCCTGGGAAGGAGCACACCCCCATGCGTATCCGCCTGGCCGTGGCAGCAGTCGCCACCACCCTGATCAGTCTGGTCGCCGCACCCCCCACCGCCGCCTCCGCCGCGCCGGAGGAGATCATTGGTGGCAGCACCGTGTCGTCGGCCCCCTGGGCCGCAGCGGTGTTCAGCAACGGTTCGTTCACCTGTTCCGGCACGATCATCGCGCCCAACTGGGTGCTCACCGCCGAGCACTGCGTCGGCGGGTCGATGTCGGTACGGGTCGGCAGCGTCTACCGCTCCTCCGGCGGGGTCACCCGTACGGTCAGCGCCACCTACGGCCGCTACGACCTGGCCCTGCTCCGCCTCTCCAGCTCGGTCAGCACCACCTACGTGACGCTGTCCAGCAGCTACCCGCCGGTCGGCTCGACGAACACCATCTACGGCTGGGGCATGACCTGCTACAGCGGCTGCTCCGCCTCGACCCAGCTGAAGATGGCCTCGGTCCAGGTGACCAGCACCAACGTTACCGACGCGTACGGCGGTCGGGCGATCCGCAGCACGCGGATCAACGGCAACGCGTGGCGGGGCGACTCGGGCGGCCCGCAGTTCTACAACGGCCAGCAGGTCGGTGTCGCCTCCACCGCCAACGGCGTCAACATCCAGAACTACGGCAGCGTGGCGTACAACCGGGCCTGGATCCAGTCGGTCGCCGGCGTCTGACGCGCGTACTTTTCCGCAGTCCGGGCAGTAACCGGCGCGGACTCCGGGTTGGGACCCGGAGTCCGCGCCGCGCCGTTTCGCGTCATCCGCGAGCCGGAGCAAAGCCCAGGTGGGCCGAGACCGGGGCCCATAGCATCGTCGTCGTGCTGGTCGTGACGACGAATGACCTTCCCGGCTACGAGATCAGGTGTGTCCTGGGTGAGGTGGTCACCTCGGTGGTCCGCTCCATCAACCCGTTCAAAGAAGGTGTCAAGGCGCTGCGCGGCGGCAAGTCCGACCCCGAGGGCCCGGCGAACCTCACCAAGTGGCGTACCGAGATGATCGGCAAACTGGGCGAGGCGGCCAGGAAGAAGGGTGCCAACGCGGTCATCGGGATGCGGTTCGACACCCGGCAGATCGGCAGCACCCACATGGAGCTGTGCGCCTACGGCACTGCCGCGGTGGTGCTGCAGTTGCGCCCCGACGCCGGGGACGACTCGAAACAGGCCAAGATCGTGGCCAGCCATGGCGACAGCAGCGCCGGCAACGAGACCGGCGGCTCGGCCGGCAACAAGTAGCGCCCCCCCGGTCAGAGGATCGGGGCGGGCTGGTAGTCGGCGGCGTGCGGGTGCGCGGCGACCACCTCGGCCACCCGGTCGGCCACCGCCTGCACCTGAGCCGCCGCCGCGCCGACGAAACCCGCCCGGTCGGCGACCACGGCGGCGATCTCGTCCCGGCTCAGGCCGAGCCGCTCGTCGGCGGCCAGCCGGTCGAACAGGTCGTTGTCGGCCGCGCCCTTCTCCCGCATGGCCAACGCCACCCCGACCGCGTGCTCCTTGATCACCTCGTGGGCGACCTCCCGGCCGACGCCGGCCCGGACCGCCGCGACCAGGATCCGGGTGGTCGCCAGGAACGGCAGGTAGCGGTCGAGTTCGCGGGCGACGACCGCCGGGTAGGCGCCGAACTCGTCGAGCACGGTGAGGAACGTCTGGAACAGCCCGTCGGCGGCGAAGAAGGCATCGGGCAGGGCCACCCGGCGCACCACCGAGCAGGAGACGTCGCCTTCGTTCCACTGGTCGCCAGCCAGCTCACCGACCATCGACAGGTAGCCCCGGATGACGACGGCGAGCCCGTTGACCCGTTCGCTGGACCGGGTGTTCATCTTGTGCGGCATGGCGCTGGAACCGACCTGCCCGGGCCGGAAGCCCTCGGTGACCAGCTCCTGGCCGACCATCAGCCGGATCGTGGTCGCCAGCGACGACGGCGCGGCGGCGACCTGGGCAAGCGAGGAGAGCACGTCGAGGTCCAGGGAGCGCGGGTAGACCTGCCCGACACTGGCCAGCACCCGCCGGAAACCGAGATGCTCGGCGACCCGGCGCTCCAGTTCGGCCACCTTGGCGGCGTCGCCGTCGAACAGGTCCAGCTGGTCGGCGGCGGTGCCGACCGGGCCCTTGATGCCGCGCAGCGGGTAACGGTCGATCAGGTCGGTCAACCGCTCGTACGCGATCAGCAGCTCCTCAGCCGCCGAGGCGAACCGCTTGCCCAAGGTGGTGGCCTGGGCGGCCACGTTGTGCGAACGCCCGGCGACGACCAGGTCGGTGTGCTCGACGGCGAGCCGGGCCAGCCGGGCCAGGGTGGCGACCACCCGGTCGCGGATCAGCTCCAGCGAGGCCCGGATCTGCAGCTGTTCGACGTTCTCGGTGAGGTCCCGGGAGGTCATCCCCTTGTGGATGTGCTCGTGGCCGGCGAGCGCGCTGAACTCCTCGATCCGGGCCTTGACGTCGTGCCGGGTGACCCGCTCACGCTCGGCGATCGCGGCCAGGTCGACCTGGTCGAGGACCCGCTCGTACGCCTCGACGACGCCATCGGGCACGGCGATGCCGAGATCACGCTGGGCCCGCAGGACGGCGAGCCAGAGTCGCCGCTCCAGCCGGATCTTCTCCTCCGGTGACCAGAGGACGGCCAGGTCAGCGGAGGCGTACCGGGTGGCGAGCACGTTGGGGATCTGCGGGCGCGAGGTCACGTACCGCAGTCTCCCACGGCCGCCAGGCTGGTCCGGACAGGCGGGTGGGTGGGTGAGTTTCGCCAGCAATTCCGTAACTGTCCGTATTTATCCTCGTTCTGCTTGACGGGCCGAACCCTTCCGCCCCGCTTCGAGACGAGGAACCGTGTTTACCCCGAGATATCGCAGGAAAGCCCTGCTGACCATCGCTGCCACCAGCGGCCTGCTGTCCACTGTAGTAATTGCTGGACCGGTCGACGCCGTGCCCGGCGACGCCCACGCCGCCGACGTCCTCGGCGCACCGGAGCCGGCCGGCGCTCCCCGGATCGACTCGGTGAACCCGGGCGAGGGCTCTGCCGTCGGCGGTACGACGGCGACGGTCAGCGGCGCGAACTTCGTCCCCGGGCAGACCCGGGTGACGATCTGTGGGCGGACGATCGGCCCGGAGTCGGTGACGGTCGGCGGCGCGTTCAACGTACTGGCGCTCCCGACTCCGGCCTGCGACGCCGGAACGACGACGATCACCGTCAGCACCCCGGCCGGCGCCTCCACGGCAATGGTGTTCCGGTACGTGGGCGAAGGCCCACTGGGCGACGGTCCACCGGACGACGGGCCGGCGGGCGCAGACCCACCGCCAGCGGGTGACGGTGCCGGCGACGAGCTGCCGGTGACCGGCCGGGCGCCCGGCCCGCTGGTGGCGGCCGGCCTGCTGGCCGTCCTGGTCGGTGCCGCGTTGCGGCTGGCGGCGGGGTGGCGCGGCCAGCGGCAGTGACCGTACGGGCCGGGTCGGCCTCGATGAAGCTACTGGCGCGTAACCCTAGACTAGGCTAGGTCCGACGTCCCGTACTGGAGGGCACACGATGTCTGATTTCGACCCGGCCACCTTCGCGTCCATCGATGCCAAGGAGTTCGCCAAGCTGGTGAAGACCACCCCGGACTCCAAGATCGCCGAGGTGATGCAGAGCGACCTGCGCGGCAAGGTCCTCGACGAGGTGTTCAACCGGATGCCCACGCTGTTCCGCCCGGAGAAGGCCGGCTCCACCAACGCCGTCATCCACTGGAACATCACCGGCCGACCGGATGGTGGCACCGACACGTACGAGATCGTCATCGCCGACGGCACCTGCGTGCTGTCGCCGACCCCGGCGCACGAGCCCCGGCTGAGCCTGACCCTCGGCGCGGTCGACCTTCTGAAGATCATCTCCGGCAGCGCCAACCCGATGATGATGTTCATGACGGGCAAGTTGAAGGCAAAGGGTGACCTCGGGCTGGCCGCTCAGATCGCCAACCTTTTCGACATCCCCAAGGGCTGACCAGGTCGAATTCCCCAGAGCCGACCCACCCGGCTCAGCTGCGGACCGATCCGCAACCGGCTCCGGTACGTGTTCCCTGTCAGGCGGGGCTTCGCCCACCGGCGCGGCCGCCCACCCGCCGGACCGGTCTCGCCGCAGCTGGGGGTGCCAGTGGACCTGCCGTTCGTTCTCACCACGCTGACCCGGCGGGGCCTGCTCACGCCCGGGTCGCCGGGCCGGACCATCGCACAGCTCGCCGCGCTTCGCCGGTGGGGGTTCACCCTCGCCGGCGAGGCGCGTCAGGCCGCCGCCCGCGACCCGGACCGGGTCGCGCTGATCGACGACGCCGACCGGCAGTTGACCTACCGGGAACTGCTGGCCCGTGCCGAACGGCTCGCCACCGCGTTACGGGCCACCCTCGGCGTGACCGCAGGCGACCGGATCGGACTGCTCTGCCGCAACCACCCCGACCTGGTGGTCGCGATGGTCGCCGCCGGGCTGCTCGGCGCGGACACCGTACTGCTGCACACCGGGCTGGCCGGGCCGCAGCTCGCCGCGGTCGCCGACGAACAGCGGCTGCGGGTGCTGCTGCACGACCGTGAGTTCGGTGAGCAGGCCCTCGCGGTCGGCCCCGACGTGGCCAGGGTCGACGAGTCGCGCCTCGCCGCACTCCTGAGCACCGCACCCGACGACGCCCGCATCGGGCCGCCCGACCGCGACGGGCGCACCATCGTGCTCACCTCCGGCACCACCGGCACCCCGAAGGGTGCCCGGCGACGTACGCCGGCCAGCTTCGGGCCGCTCGCCGCCATCATCGACCGGATTCCGCTGCGGGCCCGCGACCGGATCATGATCGCCGCCCCGGTCTTCCACACCTGGGGGTACGCCGCTCTGCAGATCGCCGTCGCGTTGCGGGCGACCATCGTGCTGCACCGGCGCTTCGACCCGGCCGCCACGCTTGCCGCCGTCGACCGGCACGGCTGCACGGCACTGTTCGCCGTACCGGTGATGTTGCAGCGGCTGCTGCACGACGTACCGGCTCCGGACCGGCCGACCGGGCTGCAGGTGGTCGCGGTCAGCGGTTCCGCGCTCAGCGGCGGAATCGCCACCCGGTTCATGGACCGCTACGGCGACGTCCTCTACAACCTGTACGGGTCCACCGAGGTCTCGTGGGCCGCCATCGCCAACCCGGCCGACCTGCGGCGGGCGCCCAACACGGCCGGCCGGCCGCCACGCGGCACCCGGCTGGCCGTGCTCGGTGCGTCGGGCGAACCCGTGCCCGCCGGCCAGGTCGGGCAGATCTACGTCGGCAACGAGCTGATGTTCGAGGGGTACACCGGCGAGGGCACCGCCGCCGACCACCGGCACGGCCTGCTCGGCACCGGTGACCTCGGCCACGTCGACACCGACGGGCTGCTCTTCGTCGGTGGTCGGGCCGACGACATGATCGTCTCCGGCGGGGAGAACGTCTTCCCGTCCGACGTCGCGGACCTGCTGGCCCAGCTGCCGCAGGTCCGGGAGGCGGCGGTGACCGGGCTGCCCGACCCGCAGTACGGCCACCTGCTCGCCGCCTACCTGGTGCTGCACCCGGGTGAGACCCTCGACCCGGAGGCCGTCCAGGAGTACGTCCGGCGCTACCGGGCCCGGTACGCCGTCCCCCGGTACGTGATGTTCCTGCCTGCGCTGCCGCGCAACGCCAGCGGCAAGGTGGTGACCCGCGATCTGCCCCGCCCCCGCACCCCCGACTGACCGGCGCTGCCGGCGGACCGGTACTGCCGCAGAGCGGTATTCCTGTGAGGAATAATTATTCCACACAGGAATATCGGTGGGACCGACATGTCCTCTGCGGGACCCATCACTGACGGTGGCATCGCCGCCCGGTCGAGAAAGCCGACCCGGCCGCTGGGCCCGCCGGGCCTCAGGGCTGGCGCAGGTGCTGGGCCACCCGCTGGTGGTCGCGGAACCGGGCCCGGGCCGCCCGCTGCGCCGGATCCTGCTCCGGGGCGGCGTCGATATGTGCCGACCGGGCGACCTCGGCCCGGTTGGCGTACACGACCGGCGGCAGGCCGCGCAGTGCGCGTACCACACCGGGGCTGGCACCGACCCGCCGCGCCTCGGCCAGGATCCGGTCCTTGTCGGCAGGAAAGTCCAGCTCGTTGAGGCTGTCCAGCACGTCCTGGTAGCTCGTCGGCATGGCGCAGACGTACCCGTCGCGCCCACCGGTACGCCGCTAAGGCAGGGTGATCCGCCCCTCGGCGGCGGCCAGCCCGATGTCGCGGCGGAAGTGCCCGCCGGCCAGGCCGATCCCGCCCAGCAGGCGGTACGCCGCCGCCCGCGCCTCGGCCAGGTCTGCCCCGGTGGCGGTGGCGGCGAGCACCCGGCCGCCAGCGGAGACCAGCTCGCCGGTGTCGGCACGGGCCGTACCGGCGTGGCTCACGCCCGGCTGCTCCGCGCCGGTGAGCAGGTCACCGGCGCGGGCGCTGGCCGGATAGCCGGCCGAGGCGAGGACCACGGTCACCGCAGCCCCGTCCCGCCAGCGCAGCGGCGGGTGGTCGGCGAGCGTGCCGGTCGCCGCCGCGTGCAGCAGGCCGGCCAGCGGGGACTCCAGCAGGGCCAGCACCACCTGGGTCTCCGGGTCGCCGAACCGGGCGTTGAACTCGATCACCCGGGGTCCGGCGGCGGTGACCGCCAGCCCGACGTACAGCAGCCCGGCGAACGGGGTGCCGCGCCGGCGCATCTCGGCCAGGGTCGGCTGCACCACCTCGGCCATCACCTGGTCGACCAGGCCGGGTGGCGCCCACGGCAGGGGCGCGTACGCCCCCATGCCGCCGGTGTTCGGCCCGGTGTCGCCGTCGCCGACCCGTTTGAAGTCCTGGGCCGGCAGCAGCGGGACCGCAGCCGTGCCGTCGGTCACCACGAACAGTGACACCTCGGGACCGGCCAGGTACTCCTCGACGACGACCTGCCCGCAGGCGGCGGCGTGGGCGAGCGCGGCGGCCCGGTCGTCGGTCACCACGACACCCTTGCCGGCGGCCAGTCCGTCGTTCTTCACCACGTACGGGGTGCCGAACTCGTCGAGGGCGGCGGCCACCTCGTCCGCCGTACGGCAGGTGGCGGCCCGGGCGGTCGGCACGCCGGCGGCCGCCATCACGTCCTTGGCGAAGGTCTTCGAACCTTCGAGTACGGCGGCGGCCGCCGACGGCCCGAAGCAGGCGATGCCCTTGGCGCGTACCGCGTCGGCGACGCCGGCGACCAGCGGTGCCTCCGGGCCGACGACCACCAGGTCGGCGGCGACCTCGACGGCCAGGGCGGCGACCGCCTGCGGGTCGGTGGCGGCGACCGACCGCAGCTCGGCGACGGCGGCGATGCCGGGGTTGCCGGGGGCGGCGATCAGCTGGTCGACGGCGGGGTCGGCGGCGAGGCTCGCCGCGAGGGCGTGCTCACGTCCGCCACTGCCGATGAGAAGTACGCGCACGAAGGGAGATCCTAGACGCCGGCCTGCGCCATCCGTGAGCCGCGCCGCAGGTAGGCGAACCAGGTGACGGCCAGCATCACCAGGAACAGGACCACGTAGAACCGCAGTGCCGGTTCGATGTCGCCGTAGGTCGACCGGGCCCACGCGTAGCAGATCGGCACCAGGAAGCCGCCGAAGGCGCCGACCGAGGAGATGATGCCGAGCGCGCCGGCAGCTTCGCGGCGCATCCGCAGCATGGTCTCCGGGGAGCCGCCCCGGTCCTCACCCTTCACCCGGAAGATCTTTGAGATCATCCGGTACGTGGACCCGTTGCCGACTCCGGTGGCGACGAACAGCACCATGAAGCTGACGAAGAAGACGCCCAGGTTCTGCCGCTGTACGGCCCAGAGCGCGGCGTAGGCACCGGCCGCGAGGACGATGAAGCTACCCGCGGTCACCCGGGCACCGCCGATCCGGTCGGAGAGCCGGCCGCCGAGCGGGCGGCTGATCGAGCCGATCCCGGCCCCGAGGAAGGCCCAGCCGAGCGCGATGTCCGGTCGGTTGAACACCGCGTTCAGCAGGGTGGGGAACGCCGCCGAGTAGCCGATGAACGAGCCGAACGTGCCAATGTAGAGCAGCGACATGATCCAGGTGTCGCTGTGCCGCAGCGACGACCACACCGGCTCCACGTCCGCTTTCGCCTCGGCCAGGTTGTCCATGTAGAGGTAGGCGCAGACAGCCGCGATGACCGCCAGCGGGATGTAGATCAGGCCGGCCCAGGACAGGGCCAGCCCACCGCCGAGGACGAGCACCTTGGGCACCACGAACTGCACCACCGCGACGCCGATGTTGCCGCCGGCCGCGTTCAGCCCGAGCGCCCAGCCCTTTTCCCGTTCGGGATAGAAGAACGAGATGTTCGCCATGCTGGAGGCGAAGTTTCCGCCGCCGAATCCAGCTGTCGCGGCGATCAGCAACAGGGTGCCGTACCCGATCTGTGGGTTCTCGACCGCCCAGGCGAGACCGGCACACGGAATCAGCAGCAGCAGCGCGGAGACGACGGTCCAGTTGCGGCCGCCGAAGATCGGCACCGCGAAGGTGTACGGCAGGCGCAGGAACGCCCCGACGCCGCTGGGCACGGCGGTCAGCCAGAGCGACTGGCTGACGCTGAGGTCCCATCCCGCGCTGCCCAGGCGTACCACGACGATGCTCCAGAGCAGCCACACCGAGAAGCCGATGTGTTCGGCGAAGATGGAGAAGATGAGGTTGCGTCGGGCCACCGGCCGTCCGACGGTCTGCCAGAAGTCGGGGTCCTCCGGCTCCCAGTGAGCGATCCAGCGTTTCCGATTCTCGCGAGAGTGGTCCGCGACCTTTTCGGTATCGAGTGACCTGTTGACCATTGGATGGCTCCTTGCGATCGGTGACGGAGGGTGACGATCGACTACCTCCGGGCGGATTTCCGGAAGCGACCAGGGAGCGGGGTTTTCCGGGTGGATTGAGTGCTCACCCTACGAAGCGAGTGTTTACTACGATGGGAAACAGTGATGTCGGTACGTGGTCATCATCCGCACCGGCCGACCATCGGCATTGTGAGGTCTATCCGTCGGTGTCGGCCCGAGCCGACACCCACACGGTGCCGTCCGCATCCTGGCGCACCGGATAGACCCGTAGCGACCGCTGCCCGCTGCGGGAGCAGCCGGTGGCCAACTCGAAGACGTGCTGATGCAGTGGGCAGATCACCACCTCGGCGTCGACGAGGCCGTCGGCGATCGGGCCGCCGGCGTGCGGGCAGACCGCCGAGACCGCCCGCAGCGCTCCCGTGCTCAGTCGGAACACCGCCACCATCTCGCCGTCGACCGGATAGGCCCGCCCTTCGCCCGGCGGAATCTCCGCCACCGGACCGATCCGGTGCTCGACCAGCCGCCCGTCGACCAGCCGCCCGTCGACCATGCCGCTGTCGACCAGCCGCCCGTCGTTCACGGCGGTCACGGCCGGTCCCCGGCGCGCACCGGCACCGCCGGTAGCGGCAGCAACGGCAACGCGGTCCGGAACTGGCCCGGGGTCGCCGGCGCGTCCCGCTCCCGCCACGGATCCCGGTACGCGGCCACCGACGCCGCCATCCGTTCGTCCAGCCCGGCCCCGAGCCCGTCGCTGTCCTCGACGATCAACTCCCGCAGCCGTTCGATGCCGACCCGGGGCACGAACGCGTAGGTGCGTTCCAGCCAGTTGGCGTTCTCCCGGTAGTACTGCAGGAACCGGCCGGTCAACGCCATCACCTCCTCCGGGGTGTCCACCGTGGCCAGGAGATCGCCCTTACGGACGTGGGCGCCGGCCGCCCCGCCGACGTAGATCTCCCACCGGCCGCCCTCGATCGCGACGACACCCAGGTCCTTGACGTACGCCTCGGCACAGTTGCGCGGGCAGCCGGTGACCGCCAGCTTCAGTTTGCCCGGTGCCTCCAGCCCCTGGAAGCGTTCCTCGATCGCGATGCCGAGCGCCGTCGAGTCACCGAGCCCGAACCGGCAGAACTCGCTGCCGACGCAGGTCTTCACGGTCCGGAAGCTCTTGCCGTACGCGTACCCCGACGGCATGTCCAGGTCGGCCCAGACCTTCGGCAGGTCCTCCTTGCGGATGCCGAGCAGGTCGATGCGCTGCCCGCCGGTCAACTTCACCAACGGCACCTGGTGCTTCTCGGCCACGTCGGCGATCCGGCGCAGCTGGGCCGGGGTGGTGCAGCCGCCCTTCATCTGCGGCACGACCGAGAAGGTGCCGTCGCGTTGGATGTTGGCGTGCACCCGGTCGTTGATGAACCGGGCACCGCGCTCGTCGACGTACTCGTCGCCCCACATCATCCGCAGCAGCGACACCAGGCCCATCTTGCTCCTGGCGTCCTCGCGGCCGTCGGCGAGCGCGTCGAACACCGCCGACACGCTGCGCAGCCCGCGGGCGCGGATCTCGGCCATCAGGGTCGGTTTGTCCATCGGCACCCCGGGCACGTACCAGTTGGCGGCCGGATCCTCCGCGACGTCGCCGCCGGCGGCCCACTCGACGATCTGCGCGACCAGGCTCTTGCAGGAGCCGCACCCCTTGCCTGCGCGGGTGGCGTCCATCACCCCGGTCAGCGTCCGTACTCCGCCGGTGACGGTGGCGACCAGCGCGCCCTTGCTGACGCCGTTGCAGTTGCAGACCTGGGCGTCGTCGGCGAGTTCGGCGGCGGAGACCTCGGCCGACGGCCCGCCGAGGTCGAACAGCAGCCGGACCCGTTCCTCCGGCAGCGGCAGACCCCGGTCGAACGCCTGCATCAGGAAGCCGACCTTGCTGACGTCACCGACCAGGGTGGCGCCGATCAGCCGGTCGTCGCGGACCACCACGCTCTTGTAGACGCCGCGCCGGGGCTCGGCGAAGACCACGAACTCGTCGTCGTCGCGTTCCGGGGCGGTGACGCCCATCGCGGCCACGTCGACCCCGGCGACCTTCAACTTGGTCGCGGTCCGCGAACCGTGGTACGCCGCCGTCGGGTCGGTGCCGGTCAGGTGGCCGGCTAGCACCTTCGCCTGTTCCCACAGCGGGGCGACCAGGCCGTACGTCTGGCCCCGGTGCTGCACGCACTCGCCGACCGCGTAGATGTCCGGTTCGTCGAGCACCCGCAGCTGGTCGTCGACGACGATGCCCCGCTCCACCGGCAGCCCGCTGGCCTGGGCGAGCGCGGTGTTCGGTCGGATCCCGGCGGCGATCACCACCATGTCGGCGGCGAAGGTGCGACCGTCGGCGAGCCGGACCCCGTCGACGGCGTCCCTACCGAGGATCCGTTCGGTACGGGCCTGCGTGACGACCTCGATGCCGAGCCGTTCGACGCTGCGTCGCAGGATGTCCCCGCCGGTGGCGTCGAGCTGGGCGTTCATCAGGTGGCCGGCGGCGTGCAGCAGGGTCACCGACACGCCGTACTGCTGCAGCCCACGGGCGGCTTCCAGGCCGAGCAGGCCGCCGCCGATCACCACCGCCCGCTGGTGATCGCGGGCGTAGCGGATCATCGCCCGGGTGTCGTCGAGCGTGCGGAAGGTGAAAACGCCCTGGTGGAAGCCGCGCCGGGGATGGTGGGCGCCGTCGATCGGCGGCACGTACGGCACGCTGCCGGTGGCGACGACCAACTTGTCGTACGGGGTGACGCTGCCGTCGACGGCGTGCACCACCTTGGCGAACCCGTCGATCCGGGTGACTTCCAGCCCGGCCCGCAGGGTGATGCCGTTCTCCTGGTACCAGGGCAGGCTGTTGAGGAAGATCCCGTCCTCGGCTTCCACTCCGGACAGCACGTTGGACAGCAGGATCCGATTGTAGTTGCCGTACGGTTCGGCGCCGAACATGGTGATCGCGTACCGGTCCGGGCCGACCCGGTCGATGATCTCCTCGACGGTACGGGCACCGGCCATGCCGTTGCCGACCACCACCAGCCTCGGTCGTCGCTGCTGAGTCATCTCACACCTCGACCAGGCCGAGGTCGAGCACGACGGTGCCGGTGGCCCCGGCCGGGGCGGCCACCTGCAGTTCCAGCACGGTGCCACTGTCGAGGTCCTCGACGACCCGCAGCGGTACGTGCACCGCGTCGCGGGCGCCGATCGGGAAGTAGCGCATCGGGGCACCGTCGCGCAGCAGCAGGACGTAGATCAGCTCGCCGGAGCTGTTGCCGCCCCGGAAGTAGACGGTCTGCCCGACCAGCCCGTCCGGGACGGTGTAGCGCAGGGCGTCGTCCAGCGGCAGCGGAGTCTCCAACCCTTTGCCGTCGAACGTGAACACTCCTTGCAGGAAGCGTGGGGTCGACTGCATCGTGGGTCCCTTTCGTCAGGTGGCGGGATCGTCCGGGGCGGCGCTGCTCCGGCCGGCTCCGTCCGGGCCGGCGAGGCGGCGTAGCGCAGCCGCGCAGACCTTGAAGGCGGGCATCCGGGAGTGGCGGTCCAGGGTCGGGTCGGTCAACGCGTTGGCGCTGGCCAGGCCGCCCCAGTGGAACGGCACGAAGACGGTGTCCGGGCGGATGTGCTCGGTCAGGTAGGCCCGGAACACCGCCCGGCCCCGCCGGGTGGTCAACTCGACCAGGTCGGCGGTGCCGATGCCGAGCCGGCGGGCCAGGTCGGGGTGGATCTCGGCCTTCGGATCGCTGGCGGTGCTGGCCAGCGACGGCGAGCGACGGGTCTGGTTGCCGCTCTGGTACTGGCCCATGAGCCGGCCGGTGGTGAGCAGGTACGGGTAGCGGTGGTCGGGCAGTTCGGCCGGGTCGCGGTGTTCCACCCGGATGAACCGGGCCCGCCCGTCACCGGTGGCGAACCGCTCGGTGAACAGTCGCGGCGTACCGGGGTGGTCGTCGGTCGGGCACGGCCAGAACACGCCGTCCTCGGCCTCGATCCGCTGGTAGCTGATGCCGGCGTAGTCGGCGATTCCGCCGGCGCTGGCCCGGCGCAGCTCGTCGTAGACGGTCTGCGGGTCGGCGGAGAAGTGGCTGCCCCGGCCGAGCCGGTCGGCGAGCGCGGCCAGCACGCTCAGGTCGTCGCGGACCCCGTCGGGTGGCGGCAGCACCCGGCGGCGGCGCAGCACCCGACCCTCCAGGTTGGTCATAGTGCCTTCTTCCTCGGCCCATTGGGCGGTGGGCAGCACCACGTCGGCGACGGCGGCGGTCTCGGAGCGGAACATGTCTGAGACGGCGAGGAAGTCCAGCGCGGCCAGCCGGGCGGCGACCCGGTCCCGGTCGGGCGCGGAGACCAGGATGTTGGAGGCGAAGACCAGCATCGTGCGTACCCCGCCGACGGTGCCGATCCGGTCGATCATCTCGGTGGCGGAGACCCCGGGGCCGGGCAGTTCGGCCGGGTCGACGCCCCAGACGGCGGCGACGTGGGCGCGGGCGGCCGGGTCGTCGAGACGCCGGTAGCCGGGCAGCTGGTCGGCTTTCTGGCCGTGTTCGCGACCGCCCTGGCCGTTGCCCTGACCGGTGACGGTGCCGAAGCCGCTGCCGGGGCGGCCGGGCAGCCCGAGAGCGAGGGCCAGATTGATGTACGCCTGGGTGGTGTCCGTACCGCTGCTGTGTTGCTCGGCACCGCGGGCGGTGAGGATCATCGCGGTCGGCGCGGTCGCGAGGGCGTGCACCGTACGCTGCAGCAGCTCCTCGGAGACGCCGGTGATCCGTTCCACCCGGTCCGGCCAGTAGCCGGCGACGGCGGTGCGGACGTCGGCGAAGCCGGTGGTGCGGTCGCGGATGTACGACTCGTCGACGTAGCCGGCCCGGATGGCGATGTGCAGCAGCCCGTTGGCCAGGGCCAGGTCGGTGCCGGGGGCTACCGGTAGGTGGATGCCGGCGCCCCGGGCGGTCGCCGTACGCCGGGGGTCGGCCACGATGTGGGTGGCGCCGGCGGCCCGGCCGGCGTCGAAGTACTGCATGGCGGGTGGCATCGTGTCGGCGGGGTTGCCGCCGACGACGAGTACGGCGCGGGCGTCGGCGATGTCGGCGAGCGGGAACGGCAGACCCCGGTCGATGCCGAAGGCCCGGTTGCCGGCGGTGGCCGCCGAGGACATGCAGAACCGGCCGTTGTAGTCGATGTGCGGGGTGCGAAGCCCGACCCGGGCGAACTTGCCGAGCTGGTAGGCCTTTTCGTTGGTCAGCCCGCCGCCGCCGAACAGACCGACGCTGGCCGGTCCGTACCGGTGCTGGCCTGCTTGAATCGCGGCGGTGATCCGGTCGAGGGCCTCGTCCCAGCTGGCCGGGCGCAGCGGGCTGCGCCGGTCGGCCGGGTCGGTCCGTACCAGTGGGGTGAGCAGTCGGTCCGGGTGGTCGAGCAGTTCGGGAGCGCTCCAGCCCTTGGCGCACAGCCCGCCCCGGTTGGTGGGGAAGTCGGCTGGCTCGATGACGGGTGGCCGGGGCGGCGCCGGCCACATCCGTACCCCGCACTGCAGGGAGCAGTACGGGCAGTGGGTCGGCACACCCCCGCCGAGGTCGAAGCTGCCGGGGTCGACCATTGCCCGATCCTCATCAATCGACGTTGCGCTATCGTGTTGCCCGCGTCACGTCGGTGTTGCCAGGAGTTATTGGTTTTACCGGCATGAATTTGAGCGTCAGCGTGTCGGCGAGCCGCTGACCGGCGTCCCGCCGAGCAGGGCGACGGCCTCCCGCAGCGCCGCGTCGATCGGCTGGTGGTGCAGGCCGAAGGTGGCGGTGGCGGCGGTGGAGTCCATCACGAACGGTCGCGCGAACTGGTACGCGGTGGTCTGAAGTTCGCCGAGCAGCGGGGAGAAGCGCCCGGCGGCCCGCACGAGCGGCGCGGGCAGGGCAGTGAGTTTCGGCGCAGGTGCCCCGGCGGCGGTGGCGAACCGGGTGGCGAGTTGCCGGATGGTCAGCGGCGGTGCGCTGGGGGTGTGCCAGGCGCGGTTCCAGGCCCGCTGGTCGGTCGCGGCGGTGATCAGCATGGCCGCCATGTCGTTGGTCGAGGTCCAGGTGTGCGGCACGTCGAGCGGAGCGGGTACGTACGCCCGACGCCCGGCGAGCAGCGGGGCGCCGAGCACGTTGGTGAAGATCGACTGCGCCTGCAGGTAGTCGCTGCCGCGTACCTCGGTGACCGCACGGATCCGGCCGGTCTGCTGGGCGGCGAGGGCGTCGCGCCAGATGTCGGCCCGCATCTTCAGCTTGGGGTGGCGGGCGGCGAGTGGGGTCTGCTCGGTCATCGGGCCGGTGACCTCGCCGTAGCCGTACAGGCAGCCGGCGATGACCAGCGGGGCGCCGCTGCGTTCGGCGGCGGTGAGCAGGGCGGCGGCCATCGGGGGCCAGTCGGTGAGCCAGCGGTGGTAGGCCGGGTTGAGGCAGTTGTAGATGGCGGTGGCACCGGCGGCGAGGGTGGCGAGCCGGTCGGCGTCGGCGGCGTCGGCGGCAACCCGTTCCACCAGGGGGTGGGCCGGGCCGCGACCGGAGCGGCTGACGATGCGGACCTGTTCGCCCTGGTCGGCCAGGTGGCGGGCGGCGGTCGTGCCGACCAGGCCGGCGCCGAGGATCAGGTGTACGGGCATTGACGTCTCCCCTCAGAACGAGAGCAGCGCTCTCTGTCGAGATTAATGCTCGCGCACGAGAGCTCACGCCGTCAAGAGCACTGCTCTCGATTGTGTGCGACACTCTCTGACATGCCGGCTGCCAGCATCCGGGCCCGCGCCCGGGCCGAGATGATCAACGAGATCAAGGCGATCGCCCGCCGCCAGCTCGCCACCGACGGCGCGAACCTGTCGCTGCGGGCCGTCGCCCGCGACATGGGGATGGTCTCCTCAGCGATCTACCGCTACTTCCCAAGCCGCGACGACCTGCTCACCGCGCTCATCGTGGACGGCTACCGCGCCCTCGCCGACGCCGCCGAGGCCGGTGACACCGAGGTCACCGACCGGGCCGACCTGCGCGGCCGGTGGCTGGCCGTCTGCCACGCGATCCGCCGCTGGGCGCTGGCCCACCCCGCCGAGTACGCCCTGCTGTTCGGCAGCCCGGTGCCCGGTTACGCCGCACCGCAGGAGACCACCGCCGCCGCCGTACGGATTCCGACCGTCCTGATCCGGATCCTCATCGACGGGGTGACCGCCGGTCAGCTGGCCGACCCCGGCGGCGACAGCCTGCCCGGCCCGGTCCACGCCGACCTCGCCGCCGTGCGCGACGCGCTCTTCCCGGACCTGCCCGAAGCGCTGCTCGCCAACGCCGCCCTCGGCTGGACCCAGTGCTTCGGCACCGTCAGCTTCGAACTCTTCGGCCAGCTCGACGGCACCATCCACGCCCGCGAGGAGTTCTTCGACCACCAGATGCGGCAACTGGCGACCCTGATCGGCCTGCCCTAGTCGCCGGCCACGATGGACGCGGCGGTCACCGTACCGTCCGACGCCGTCTCCCCTTCCACCGTGACTGCCGTACCGACGGTCAACCCGGTCAGATCGCCCGGCACCCGGACCGCCGTACCGTCGTCGGTCCGGACGATCACCACCGCGCCGGTCCCGGTCTCGACGTACACCGTCGCACCGTCCACCAGCTTCACGGTGCCGGTGGCCGCCGCGGTCGCCGTGGCAGGCTGACCCGCAGCCGCTGTCGGCGTCGCCTGCGCCCCGGCCGCGTCAGCCCGACCGGACTGCCCGGCGGCGTCCGCCCGGCCGGGCAGTCCGCCGGCACCGAACTGGCGCTGGCCGGCGCCGGTGACCGTACCGCCGGTGTCGCGCGGCACCGCCACCCCGGCGGCGAACCCGGCGGCGAGCAGCGCCGCCGCCGCCAGCCACGGAGTGACCCGGTTCGTCCAGCGCCGTGGCGCGGCAGCGGCCAGCCACTCGTCGTCCCGCACGTCATCGCCTACCTTCGTCATGATCGGTCGCCTACTCGTACCGCAGGGCGTCGATGGGGCGCAGGTTCGCCGCCCGCCGCGCCGGGACACTGCCGAAGAACAATCCGATCGCCACCGACACCCCCAGCGCGAGCAGCACCGACGCCGGCACGATCACCGGCTCGACCCCGACGATCGTGAACCGGCTGCCCAGCACCGCCACCGCGACCCCGATCGCGCCACCGATCACACTGAGCAGGATCGCCTCGACCAGGAACTGCGTCATGATCGTGCCCGGTGGGGCACCGAGGGCCTTACGGATGCCGATCTCCCGGGTCCGCTCGGTCACCGTCACCAGCATGATGTTGGTGATACCGATCCCGCCGACCAGCAGACTGATCGCCGCGACCGCGCCGAGCAGTACGGTGAACGTCTCCGCCGTCGACGCCTGGGTCTCCAGCAACTGCGCGGCGTTCTGGATCCGGTACGCCTGGCCGGTGCCAGCGCCCGCACCGCCGGTCGTGCCGCCGGTCGCACCGAGCCGGCGGTCCAGAATCGCGCCCACCTGTGCCTGCGCGGCCTCGACCCGGTCCGGAGCAGCCGCCTCCACC
Organism: Solwaraspora sp. WMMA2101; assembly: GCF_049179175.1. NCBI lineage: Bacteria > Bacillati > Actinomycetota > Actinomycetes > Micromonosporales > Micromonosporaceae > Solwaraspora > Solwaraspora sp. WMMA2101. The sequence continues at coordinate 3,218,936 of NZ_JBMHMA010000006.1, forward strand.
AGCACCGAGTTGACCGTGCCGTAGCCGGTCAACGCCTGGCGTACCGCCGTCAACGGGGCCACCACCAGGTCGTTGGCGTCCTGCAGCCCGCCGACGGAGGTCCGCTCCGCGAGCACTCCGACCACGGTGAACAGGACCCCGTCGACGGTGACCTGACTGCCCACCGGATCCACCCCGGCGAACAGTTCGTCGACCACGGTCTGCCCGACCAGGGCCACCCGCCGGCCCTGCGCCACGTCGGCGTCGGTGAAGGCGGTGCCGGAACCGACCGTCATGTTGGACGCGCCGAGGTAGCTCGGGTAGGTGCCGACGAACTGGCCGACCGAGTGGTCGGCGGTCGCGTAGGTGAGGGTCGCCGACGTGCTCACCACCGGGGAGACCGAACGGACGTCCGGGGCGAACACCGGGTCGAGCAGGGCCTCGGCCACCTCGACGGTCAACCCGCCACCGCCACCGCCGGACGCCGACACGGTGATCGTGTTGGTGCCCAGCGCCTCGATCCGCTCGTTGATCGACTGCGCCGAGCCGTTGCCGACCGCGACCAGCAGGATCACCGCGGCCACACCGATCAGGATGCCGAGCGTGGTCAACGCCGAGCGCAACTTGTTCGCACCGATCCCGCCGAGCGCGGAGCGGACGATCTCTACCGGACCCACCCGCCGACCTCCTCCTGCTCCTGCGCCTGCCGGTCGTCGGAGACGATCCGGCCGTCGAGCACCCGCAGCAGCCGCCGGGTCCGGGCCGCGACCTCCGGTTCGTGCGTGATCAGCAGAATCGTCCGACCGTCCGCGTTGAGCTCGTCGAAGATGGCCAGAACCTCCTCGGTCGACGTGCTGTCCAGGTTCCCGGTCGGTTCGTCGGCCAGCACCAGGGCCGGCTCGGTGACCAACGCCCGGGCCACCGCGACCCGCTGCTGCTGGCCGCCGGAGAGTTGATTCGGCAGGTGCCCGGCCCGGTCGCCGAGGCCGACCCGGTCGAGTGCGGCCATCGCCCGACGCCGCCGGTGCGCGGGCCGCACCCCCGCGTACGCCAGCGGAAGCTCCACGTTGGCCACGGCGGTGGTACGCGGGATCAGGTTGAACGACTGGAAGACGAATCCGATCTGCCGGTTGCGGACCAGCGCCAGCTGCCGTTCGCTGAGCCGGCTGACGTCGACGCCGTCCAGCAGGTATTGGCCGGTGCTCGGCACGTCCAGGCAGCCGAGGATGTTCATCAGCGTCGACTTGCCGGAGCCGGACGACCCCATCACCGCGACGAAATCACCCCGGTCGACCCGCAGCGACACGCCGCGCAGCGCCGACACCGCGGCCGCACCGGTGCCGTACGTCTTCGTCACGTCCCGCACGTCCAGGACGGCCGGCTGGCTGCTCCGGGTCACCGTCCACCACCACCGGTGAAGCCGCCGCCCGGACCGCCACCGCCGGTGAAGCCACCGCCCCCGGTGCGACCACCACCGCCGGTGAAGCCACCGCCGGGGAACCCGCCGCCCGGAATGTCGCCGGTCCCGCCCTCCGACTCCGTCGGAATCGTGACCACCACCTGCTCACCGGCGGCCAGCCCGGAAACGACCTCGACCGTGTCGTCACCCTGCAGTCCGATCTCCACCGTCCGGACGACCTGCGCACCGTCGGCCGCGACCGTCACCACCTGCCGGGAACCGGTGCCGGTCAACGCGGCCGAACTGAGCGTCAGCACGTCCACGGCCTCACCCACCACCACCGTCACCTCCACGGTCTGGCCGGGCCGTACCCCGTCGGGCAGGCTGGCCAGGTCGAGAATGACCGGGTAGCTGACCACACCGTTGCTGGTGGTCGCGTTCGGGTCGATGACACCGACCGTGGCGTCGACCTCGGTGTCGGCAAGGGCGTTCCACCGTACGGTCGCCGGCTGTCCGACCGCGAGCCGGGTCGCGTCGGTCTCTGACACCGAGGCGGTGACCTCCAGCTGGGTCAGGTCCGCCAGGTCGATGAAGCCGCTGGCGGAGGTCGTCGACCCGGTGCCACCTGCGCCGGTGCCGTCGGCTCCGGTCGCCGATCCGGTGCCGCCACCGGACGTCGATCCGCCACCGGACGTCGACCCGCTGCCGCCGGTCGACTCGCCGACGCTGCCGTTGACCGCGACCACCGTGCCGGCCATCGGGGCGACCAGCGTCGTCCCGTCGACCGCCGCGCCCGCCTCCTCGACCGCCAGCTCGGCCCGGGTCACCTCCGACTCTGTTTCGCTGGTGTCACCACCGGCGGTCTCGGCCCGGTCGACCGCCTCGCGCGCGGCGACGAGATCGGCCTCGGCGGCGGCGAGTTCCCTCCTGGCCACCGTGTCGTCGACCCGGGCCAGAACGTCTCCCTCGGCGACCTGCTGGCCGACGTCGACCAGGATCTCGGTCACCGGGCCGGCGGTGGCGAAGTCGGCGACCGCGGTCTTCGCGGCACGTACCGAGCCCGAGGCGGTGACCGTCGCGGTTACCGTGCCCTGGCCGACCGGGACGGTCACGGTGCCCGCGCTGCTGGCGGCGGCTTCGTCGGCCACGCCGAGTCGCAGATAGACCCAGCCGGCCGCACCCACCAGCATCGCCACCAGAACGGAATTGACGACCAGCGGTCGGGACAGACCGCTCAGACGACGCAGACGCATGGCCGACAGGGTCCGGGCAGGACCTCGATGCGAGGTCGGCTCCGGCTGAGGAAAAGCTGGGAACCCGCCGCCCGTCGTCACTCGCCACCTCCGGCGCCAGTGGTCAGGATCTCCTCGCCAACGGTCAGACCGTCGATCACCTCGACGTAGCGGTCACCGCGAACGCCGACGACCACCACCCGGCGTTGCTGGGCGCCGTCGGCGGCCCGGACGGTCACCACGTCCTCGCCGCCGTCGCCGCGCAGGGCGGTCACCGGTATCCGTACGGTGTCCGTCACCTCGTCCACGACGATCCGTACGCTGGCGCTCTGACCGACCAGCAGGTCAGCTGGCACCTCGTCGAAGTCGACGAGCACGCCGTAGCGGACCAGTTGCCCGTCGACGGTGCCGACCGGATCGACCTGCCCGACCCGGGCACCGAACTCGTCGTCCGGCCGGGTCGGCAGGGTGACCACCGCGGGCTGGCCGACCGCCAGCCGGGCGGCGTCGGCCTCCGGGAAACTCGCCGTCACCTGCATCTCGGCGACCGCCGCGAGCTCGATGAAGGTGCCGCCGGCCCGGACCGTGCTGCCGACGGCACCAGCGACGGCGAGCACCTTGCCGTCGATCGGGGCGCGGATCACCGTACCGGCGAGTTCGTCCTCGGCTGCGGCCAACCGCAGCTCGGCTGCGGTGACCTGCTGCTGGGCCCGCAACACCTGGTCTCCACTGCCTGAACCGCCACTGCCTGAACCGCCACTGCCGGATCCGGCAGCGTCCGAACCGGTGCCGCTCTGCGCGTCGGACGAGCCGCACGTGGTCCCGGTGCCGTCCGTCGACGGTGTCGGCCTACCGGGCGTGCCGGCAGACGCCGTGGGCGACATCGACGGTACGGGTGTGGGCGACACCGTCGGTGCGGGGTTGGCGGTGGCAGTGGGCTCCGGGGCGGTCGGCGTCACCGCCGGTGCCGACGGGGCTGCCGGCGTCGGATCGGCCGGTGAGCTGGCGTCGGTGGTCGGCTCCGGAGTCGTCCCGGCCACCAGTGCGACGCCGGCCACCAGTGCGACGCCGGCCGGCAGCACGGCACTGGTCCGTACGAGGCTCACCGCCGAACCGGTGCGGGTCGTGGCGCAGTCGTCCACGCCTGCGGCGTCCGCAGCCGATTCCCGGGCCGCCGCCAACGCGTCCTGCGCGTCGGCCACCTCCGACTGCGCCTGCTCGACCTCGGCGACGGCGTCGCCGTCGTCGATCGACGCCAGGACGTCGCCGGCCGCCACGTCCTGACCGAGCCGTACGTCGAGTTGGTTCACCGTGCCCGCCACCGCGAAACTCAGTTGGCGGTCCTGCGCCGGCTGCACGCTGGCAGCGGTCGCAATCTCGACCGTGACAGGTCCCCGATCGACCCGAACAGTGGTCACCGGGTCGGTCTCGTCGGCGCGGCTCGCACCGGACAACCCGTACGCGAGCGCTCCGGCCATGGTCAGCGTCGCGCCGACAGCTGCTACCGCCAGCCGCCGTCGGCCACGCCACCGCCACGCCGGCCTCTGCCAACGGCTGAATGTCATGAGCGCGCAGTGTTACGGCGCCAGCTCGGTGACGGCTCGGTCCCGCCTCGACGTTCGCTGTGAAACCTGCCCGCCCCAGGGGACGACGCTCAGCCCGGTCACAGCAATCCCTGACGCGCTCCGGAGGTACGCCGGTTCTGCTTGCCGGTGCACTGTCGACGACCGTCGCGGGCTGAACGGATGGGGAGGGTACGGCTGTGCTCGTTGCACTCAGGCAGTCCGCGTGGGGTGCCGCTGGCGGTATCTGCCTGCTGCTACTGCTCACCGCGTGTGCCGACTCCGATCCGCAGACCAGCGACCAGGAGGCGACGGCCGGCGGCGGGATGAGCGGGTACGTCGAATGCCTGCGGAACAACGGGGTCGACATCGGCGATCTGCCGACCGGCGCTCCGGACGCACAACGGTCCGGTCGGCCGGAAGGCTTCCCGTCGGATCGACCGTCAGGTTTCCCGTCGGGCCGACCGACCAGCGTCCCGTCGGACCGGGCGGGCAGCCGACCCGGTGGTGGCTTCGCCGACATGCTGCGCCCCGACGGGGTGGACGACGAGACCTGGGCCGCAGCTCAGGAGGCGTGCCAGTCCGAGCTGCCGGCCGGCGGACCCGGCGGTCGGGGCGGACCCGGCGGCAACACCGGAAACGACGCGGAAGGTAGCGCCACCGTCGCCTATCGCAACTGTCTGGCCGAGCACGACGTCCAGTGGGCCGACGACCTGGACTCCTCGGATCCGACCGTCGCCGCGGCGCTGGACGCCTGCGAACCTCTGCAGCCGGCCGAGTGACCGCTGCACGTCCGCTGGGACGAGACCATTCACCCGCCGGCAGGTGACGCTGCGAAGGTCTCGCGGATCGCCGGGTCGAGCGACCGGCCGGTCAGCGGCTCGATGAACAGCTCGGCGAGGAGCAGATCGGCCAGGTGGGCGGGGTCGAGCCCGGACTCCTTGCGGGTCAGCGCCTGCAGAGCGCCACCGAGCCACAGGCCGCCGCGCAGCGCGCCGGCAGGCAGCCGACGTACCGGCCGAGGCCGGCCCACCGCCCCGGCGATCCGCCCGACCATCTCGGCCCAGGTGAGGTTGGCGTCCGCGACCGGAACGTCCGCGCCGTCCGCGCCCTCGAGCGCGCCGACCGCCGCGACGGCGACGCTGCCGGCCGAGGCCGCGGCGGTCCCGCCGACCGGGGCCAGCAGCGGTGCTGCGGACCGCGCCCACCGGTCCAGCGGGCCGGCCCAGTTCGGCAGCCGGTCGCCGGCCCGGCCGAAGACGAAGGGCAGTTCCAGCACCGTGACCGGCAGGTCGGGTCCGGCCGCCGTCCGCGCCTGCCGGGCCTGCTCCAGCCGGCACCGGATGTACGCGTGCCGGTCGCCGAGCCGCCACTGGGGACGGAGCCGGTCGTGGTAGGTGTAGTAGGAGCCGAGCAGGACGCCACGGGTCAGACCGGCGTGCCGCGCGGCGGTGAACATCCGCTCCACGGGATCGACGAGCTCGGCGCGGAGCACCGGGTGGATCGGTGCGGGGAGGACCCGCTGCTCGTCGACGCGGATGCCGTACACGATGCCGTCCTGGCCGGTGAGCAGCGGCCGCAGGTCGTCGACCAGGGCGGGCCCGACATCGAGCACGTGGTCGACCCCGGCACGGGCGGTCCGCGCCACCGTGGTCACCACGTGGCCGCGCTCGCGCAGCAGGTCGACAACGTGGGTGCCGATCAGGCCGGACCCACCCACGACAAGGATCCTCATGCCGGCTTCCCCCTGGTCAGTCGGTCAGGAACGCGTCGATCTGGGCCAGGAACTCCGGCCACGCCGGCTCGGTCGCGCTGAGCAGATGGTTACGGCTGTCCAGCAGGACCAGCTGGCTGTCCGGGATGAGCGTGGCCAGCTCGCTGGCCTGCGATATCGGCACCCGCAGGTCGTCGCGGCAGTGCAGGATCAAGGTCGGGCACTGCACCCGGTGGGCGATCGCCGACACGTCGATGCGGGCGAACTCCTCCAGGAAGCGGACCCCGTTGGCCGGCGACGTCGTCCGCCGTTGGAAGCCGATGAACTCCTCGAGCTCCTCCGGCGTACCGTCCGGCAGGAACTGGGCGGCGAACACCCCGAGGAAACTCGGATCCTGATGGGACCAGCCGACCCGGGCCAGGTTCAGATCCAGCGCGGCCTCGTCGCGTTCGGCCTGGTCGCGGGCCCGGACCAGGCGACCCCGGGCGTACGCCCCGGCGAGAATCAGCCGGCTGACCCGCTCCGGACGACGGACGGCGTACGCGACCGCCACCGCACCGCCCTGCGAGACGCCGAGCAGCGGGAACCGGTCGAGGCCCACCGCGTCGACCACGGTTTCCAGGTCGTCGACCCAGTCGTCGAACGAGAAACTCGGCACTTCCCAGTCGGACAGGCCGCAACCCCGCTCGTCGTAGCGGACCAGCTGGCGGTTGCGAGCCAGGCCGCTGAGCCAGTGCGACCAGACCGGGGTGGTCCACTCCAGATCAAGGTGGGACATCCAGTTGGCGGCCTTGAGCAGTGGCGGCCCGGAGCCGACGGTCGCGTACGCGATACGGGTGCCGTCGTCGGCCCGGCAGAACCGGACGACCTGGCTCTCCGGGACACCGATCGACGCAGCGGCCGCGCCGGCTCCCGCACGGGAGCCGGGCTCGGTGAGATGGCGGGTCGCGGGCTCGGCGCGGTGGCGGATGCCGCCCGCGCCGCCCGCCGTACCGCTGACGGGGAGCACCGTCACCGGCGCCACGAACTGGTACCCGCGTCGGTGCACCGTGCGGATCAGCTGCTGGTGGCGGCCGGTGTCGCCGATGGCCAGGCGGGCGGTCCGCAGCCCGGTGGTGAGCGCCGCCTCGCTGACGAACCGGTCGCCCCACACCTGGTCGAGCAGCTCGGTCTTGGGCACCACCCGGTCCCGGTGCTCGATCAGATACTGCAGCAGGTCGAGGGCACGGGGCTCGACATGGACCGGTTGGCCGGACCGGCGCAGCTCGTAGCGGGCCATGTCCAGTTCGTACTCACCGAAGCGGTAGGTGTCGCCGGCCATCGGCTGAGCGTACCCCCGGTGCGCGCCCGGCCCTCGACGGACGATCTTGGCCACCGCCTCGCGGCGACCAGAACGCCCTGGTCAGCGGCGCCACGAATGGTCGCACTGTTTCAGACCCGACAGAAATGCTGTAGGGTTTCGGGCAGAGTCAATGTAACGGCGATCACTGACTCCACCGGAAAGAGCACTGGCCATGTTCCTTCCTCATATTTTCCTCAGCTGATCCTTCGAATTCCACCAAGGCTGCGCGGTCCTGCATCACCAGACTTGGCACTCATGACATTCCTGCAGCGCCGTCGGATGTTCCGACACGCCCGCACCGCGACCGTCCTGTCCGTACTGATGCTGGGTCCGATGCTCGCCGTGAGCACCCCGGCCGCCGCCTCCTCCACCGTGCCCACCGCGGAGATGGCCGACTGTCTGCTCTACGAGTCCGCCGAAGAGCTGGCCTGCTACCGCGACTTCCGGACCGCCATGAAGGTGGCGACCGCCGGGGCGGTCACCGACGCCCCGCGTGACGGCAGCCGACTCGACGCCGCGACCACCGAGCGGATCGCCGCCGCCGGCACCGCCGCCACCCGCGCCATGGCTTCGGGTACGTCCGCGGCCGCCCAGGTGGTCCTCGGGATCGCGTACCAGAACGCCAACTACACCGGCGGCTCACTGAGCATGGTCTCGCGATCCGGCACCTGCAGCGGCGGCAAGTACTACAACTTCAACAACCTCGCTGACGCCGGCGCCGCCTGGAGTAACGTGATCAGTTCATACAAGAACATCACCGACTGCGCCAGCAACTATTACGTCAACACCAACCAGTCCGGCACCCCCCACATGTGGTACTCGCACGACCAGCTCGCGCAGGTGCCCGCCGACAACCAGTACAGCTCGGTCAGGTTCTGGGACGGACCGTCCCGCGCGGAGCTTTTCGAGCACTGCGACAGCCGGGCCGTGTCCTGCCAGTTCGTTGCGGGGACACCGGTGACCGAGACCACCGCCGGCTTCCACGAGGTCGCCTCGCACTTCAACTGCACCCCGTACGACAACAGCCTGTCGGTCGAATGGTCCGACACCACCGGTGGGTCGATCAGCATGACCGCCGAGGTGCCCGCGACCACCTTCGGCTCCAGCGCGCTGAGCAACGTGTCGACGAGCATCAGCCAGAGCATCGGCCGGCAGTGGAACTGGGAGTCGACGGTCTCCCGGACCACGTCGCTCAACGCCGGCCCGTCGGGCTGGGCCGCGCTGGACCGCAGCCCCAAGCTGCAGACCGCCCAGGGCACGATCGAGATCAAGCTGAAGAACAAGGCCTGGGGCCGCAAGGAGTGGTACATCTGGGACTTCGAGGCGACCGTCGAGGTCCCCGACCACCTGGGCGTCACCCGGTCCCGGGGCGGCCCGATGACCGAGGCCCAGATCGCTGAGCTCTGCACCGATCAGGCCCGCCGGGCTGCCGCCGCGCCGACCCGCTCCGAGACCCGCCGCGAGCTCGCCGACGGCCAGCCGGCCACCGCCAGCTGATCCCTGCCCCGCCTTCCGGCCCGGGGTGTCCGCCAGCGGACACCCCGGGCCGGGGTGCCTTGTGAGGCCGCGACCTACCGGTCAGAGTCGCCGCAGGACTCCGGCGCGCGGGTCCGTCAGCGCGGCGAAGTGGTCGACGAGTCGTCGTACCGCGTCCGGGTCCCGCACCACCACCCCGACTTCCAGGTTGTCCGACAGCGCCCGGTCGGTCAGGTTGGCGCTGCTGACCAGGGCGGCGTCGGTGTCGGCGGCGATCACCTTGGCGTGCAGGGCCGGAAGCGACCGGCCGGGCTGTCGCCGCGCCGCCACCGGCCAGTGCCAGCAAGTGACCCGGTCACCGAGGCCGGCGAAGACGTCGGCTCCGGTCACCCCGCGCAGCGGTCCACCGTCGGCGGTGCCGCTCTCGGACACCAGGTCGACCCGGACGCCGCGGTCGGCGGCGGCGGACACCTCGGCGACGACCTCGGCGACGCCGTACGCGGCGAAGCTGACCATCAGCAATGATCGGCGGGCCTGCCGGATCAACTCGACCACCACCGACCGGGTCAGCCGGACCGCGACGGCCGGGCTGCTCGGCCCGCTGACCACCAGCTCGGTACGCCGTACTTCGGCCCGTCGCTGCAGGTGGGCGGCGCTGCGCAGAGCGAGCGCGACGGCCGCACCGGGCAGGTCGGGGGCGTGACTTCGCCAGACGGCGACCAGCCGCCGGGCGTGGGCGGCGACCGCGTACCCGGGGCGGGCGTCGATCAGCGCGGCCTCCACCGTGGCCTCCGACCGCTGGACCGAGGCCAGTACGCCGGCCCAGGCGGCGACGTGCCCGGCCGGCAGCTCGGCGGCCAACTCGGCGACGGTCTGCGCCAGCGCCTCGGAAGGAAGTCCGGCGGTGGCCTCGGACGGGTTCACCGCTGGCAGCCGGTCACCTGAAGAAGCCGCACTCGTTGTCGGCGAGGGTGTCGACCAGCAACGACCGGTCCAGGTAGTGGTTGCCGCCTTCGCAGGACGTTTCGGCGGCGTACAGGCAGGCATGACAGGCGGCTCCGGCGAGCCGGCCGTGCACCGTCGGGTCGTGTTCGGCACAGAGCGGGTCGGAGCTGCACAGCCGGGCACCGTGCAACGCGCGGTCGATGAGTGGGCCGAGCCGGTCGGCGCGGCCGAGGGATACCAGCCCGCCGAGGGTGCCTTCGCTGTCCGGGGCGGCGGTGTAGAGCAGCACCCCGGCCATCGGCACTTCGCCGGTACGCGCGTACACCCGCTCGCCGATGCCGGAGGCGCTGTAGCCGCATTCCAGCGCCAGCTCCCGGATCAGGGTGTGCCCGAAGGTGTGCAGCAGCAGGTAGCGCAGGCCGGGCCAGGCTCCAGGGGGTAGTTCCCGCTGCGCCCGCCATTTCTCGTGGGCCCGGATCAGCAGCTGTTCGCGGGCCTTGACCCCAGGGTCGTGCTCCCAGGCGACGATGCGGTCCTCGGCGAACCGCAGGAAGATGCCTTCGCCCCGGGTTTCGGCGCACGGCACCCAGGTGGGCGGCTCGGCGGACAGCGGTGCGCGACGCCACTCGGGGGTGTCGAGCGCGTCGCGCTCGGGGGCGTCGATGCGGGTGAAGCCGTACAGTGCGGCGACCCGGCGCAGCCGGGGCACCAGCACCAGCTGGCTCAGCCAGTCCTGGTGCCCGGCCGGAACCCGCTCCGGTCTGGTGGTGAAGTCGGGCAGTGACGCGGCGGTACTGGCCGTGAACGCCCGCCACTCGGGCAGGTAAAGGTCGAGATGGTCCCGGTCACCGCCCGGCCGGTCACCGCCATCGGACCGACCGTCACCGCCGGCAGCGAACCGCCGCTGAATCGCCGTCCACACCTTGTCCACACCGTACGGTTGCAGCTCGGGCCAGCAGGTCTGGGTGGGCAGGATCGCCTTGCCGGTCTCCGGTGGCAGCGAGGCGAGCACGCTCAGCTTCTCCCAGAATTCGTCGACCGTGTGATCCACCGGATGCTCGGCTTTCGGCACACTGAACACCGGTGCCTGCATCGCGAACCAACTGTTGGTCGCGCCCAGGGCCAGGGTGCGCGGCGGCGCGTCACACGGCTCGTAGGTGCCCAGGTGCGGGTGGCGGCCCCGGCAGGCGGGCAGATTGCGTTCGGCGAGCGCCCCGATCGCCTCCGACATCGGCCGGTGGGTCGAACACTGGTCGCAGGTGACGAAGATGTTGGTGGTCTCACCGGTGCTACCGCGTTCGGACAGTTGCAGCGGATGCCCGGCGCCGGGGTCGCTGCCCCGGTGTGCGAAGTACGACCAGGGGAAGTCGTCGAGGTGTCCGTTGCCGCAGGCCAGCACGAACCGAGCCGGTACGGCGGTCGGCCGACCGCCGCCGTTGCCCCGGCAGGGGTGTGCGTAACGGACCTTGTCCGGCGTCTGCGCCGAGACCAGCTCGAACAGACCCGACTCGACCGGGGCGAGCCGGTTGCACTGGGTGTCGGAGCAACGCAGCCAGGCCGGGAACAGCGCGACCGGCACGCCGATGCGAGCCCATTCGGCATACGGGTCGGAGGTTTCCGGCAGGTACGGCGGCAGCCGCAGCGCCTGCACCTGCTTGCCGAGTTTGGCGCGCATCGCGTCCAGCAGCCGATCTTCGGTGATGGTGTTGGCTCGGGCCAGTTCCCAGTGGTCGAGGCCGAGCGGCATCACCGACAGACTGGGCAGGTCGGCGACGGAACCGATGCCATAGGTGTGCAGCAGCTGGTTGGGGCGCAGCGCCCCGACCCGCAGCTGCCGTTGCTGTGGTTCGCTCACGCCGACACCTCCGGCCCGTCGGCCGCGTCGTGGGCCGCCCCGCCGGCCCGGCCGGCGATGGACGCAGGGTCGGCGCGGGGGACGAACGGTGGCGGTGGCTCCGCCGTGGCGGCCCCGGTGAGCTGCAACTGCAGCTGCACACCGGGTTCGACGTCGCGCAACGAGGTAGGGCAGGTGGTCTGCTGCCAGCGGCCCTCCTCAGGGCGGTGCAGCAGGCCGGCGATGTCGTCGCTGCGGCGTGGCTTGTCGTACGCGAGTCGCCGGGCGGGCATGGCCCGTTCCCGCGCCCACACGTCGAGCCGCGCCTCCAACTCGTCTTCTACCCGCTGCCGTACGGCGTTGTCGGCGGCGACGTCGCTGCGCCGGGCGAGGAAACGCACCACATGGTCGGCGAGTGGACCGTACCGGTCGAAGTGCTGGGCGCTCAGGTTGCCGTTGTAGGTGGGTCCGAGGTTGCGGATCAGGGCGACCAGCACCCCGGTCAGGCCGCGGTCGATGGCCCGATCGGCGAACGGGGTGACCGACAGCGCTTCGACCTGGCGGTAAACGGTGGCGTGGAAATGGTCGAAGCGTTCGTAGTGCGACAGGTCGCGGGGCCGGGCCCAGTTGTAGACGGTGAAGACGATGCCAGGGGCGGCGCGGCCGACCCGGCTGGTGGCCTGGATGTATTCGGCCGCCGACTTGGGCTGGTTGGCGACGACCATCACGCCGAGCCGGGACACGTCGACCCCGACGGAGATCATGCTGGTGGCGAGCAGCACGTCGATCGGGCGCGGGCCGGCTTTGCCGCGCTTGGCGGTGAACCGGACGGCGAGGCGGTCCAGCAGTGGCCGGATCGCGTCCGACGACATCCGGGAGGTCAGCTCCTCCAGCAGCGGGTCGTAGCGGCGGGCGAGGCCGCGTTCGTCAGCGCGGGTAAGTCGGGTGGAGACGTCGTCTTCGACGAGGCGTCGCATACCGCCGAGGTCACGCAGGCTGTTGAAGTAGCCGACCAGGGTCATGTACGGGTCGGTGACGTCGTTGCGGCCGTAGCGTTCGTGCAGCTTCTGGGCGGCGCCGAGGACCGACACGTAGACCCGGATCAGGGTCGACTTGATCCGGGTGCCGTGGGCGCAGATGCCGATGTAGCGCCGGCCGGGACGCTGGTCGGGGTGACGCTGGCGGGCGAAGAAGCTGTCGGCGGCGTCGAGGCCGGGCGGCGGGAACACGTGGGTGCTGCGGTGGAACAGCGCGCCGATCTGCTGGTGGGCTCGGCGGACCGTCGCGGTGGAGGCGATCACCTTGGGCCGGGTCGAGTGGCCGGTCATCGGCTGCCAGGTGGCGAGCCGGTCGACGGCGGTCTCGTAGAGGCCGACGAGGGAGCCGAGCGGCCCGGAGATCAGGTGCAGCTCGTCCTGGATGATCAGGTCGGGGGGTCGCAGTCGGGGACAGTCGACGATGCGGGCCGGGCCGGCGTTGCCGGTGGCCCGGTGGTACGTCGCTTCCCAGTCGGTGCGCTCCAGGTCTTCGGTGACGTAGCCGTGCCGTTCACAGCGCCGGCTGACCTGCCCGAACAACGCTGCGGTCTCGCCCTTCCAGGCGAGTTGGGCGAACTTGTCGACGGTGGCGATCAGCAGGGCCGGCGGGTGCCGGTAGATCTCCTCGTCGACCACGAGCACCGGGAGCCCACGCTGGTCGTCAGGCCGACCGAAGCCGGCGAGCTCACCGAACGGACATTCGATGTCGGGGCAGCGCACCAGCGTCCGGCGGTACGTCGGGTCGATCATGATGTCCCGGCCGGGTTCGATCCGGCTGCCGCACCACGGGCAGCTGGTCAGCTGGTGCGGCGATCCGTGGCCCCGGGTGGCGGCACCGCGACCGCCGCGCTGCTGCTGCAGCCACTGCCGAGCCTGGTCGGTGTAGTTGGGGGTGACCTTGCCGCCGACCCACAGTCCGATCCGGATCGGCGTGTCACCCCAGGTGGTTTCGTCGGCACGGCGCAGGGTTTCGGCGGCGCAGATCAGGGTGGCGGCCCGCTCGAACTGCTGGATGGTGAGCAGCCGCAGCGTGTAGCGCATCAGCACGGCGAGGCCGTCGGCGGCGACCAGGCCACCGTAGGCGGGTTGCAGCCGGCGGATCGCGATGGTGAAGGCGGTCAACCCGAGGTACGCCTCGGTCTTGCCGCCACCGGTCGGGAACCACAGCAGGTCGGCGACGGCTCGCTGTAGATCCTCTGTGCGTTCGGCGTGCCGGGGGTCGGCCAATGCCGGCAGGTTGATCAGCAGGAAGGCGAGCTGGAACGGCCGCCAGCGGTGGTTGTCGGGCTGGTCGGCGGCGTCGGTCGCCCGCCCGAGTCCGAGGCCGGGGTGCTCGCGCCGGGCGGCGGCAACGTTGGTGTGCACCCGTTGCAGGTACATCGCCTGGTTGGCGAAGCCGAAGGCACGGCGGGCGGCCGGGTCGGTGGCGAGCAGGCCGATGCCGGCGGCGATCCGGTCGGCGGCCCGGCGGGCGTCGCTCAGCGCCTCGATGACTTGGCGGCGGTGCTCGGCGAGCCGGCGGTGCGGTTGGTCGGCGGCGGCTTCGTTGCCGGCGATCCACGCCCGGTAGCCGTCGACCAGCGGGGTCAGCGCCGCCAGCAGCGGATCACCGGCCGGACCGGCTGTCACTACCTTGGTCGGACCGGCCGCCGGAGTCACGGCCGGGGTCGCGGCCAGCCCGGCGAGGCGTTTCATGTCGAGCTCGACGGCGGCCAGCTCCGGCAGGTCAGGATCGGTGTCGGCGGTCGGCACGTCGGTGAACGGCAGTTCGTGTACGGGCACCGGGCAGGTGCGGATCCGGTGGGCGCGCAGCGCGTGGTCACCGACGGCCGGGTCGGCCCGCACGGCGGTGCCGTGGCCGACGGCGTACTCGGGGTGGAAGCGGTAGGCCATTGCCAGCCGGCGGCGTTCGGCCTGGTCGGAGGCATCGCCGCCGGTAATCTGCTCGGGTCGAGGCCAGAACACCGGCTGGTCGCCGTCACCGGTGGCGGACAGCTCCACCTGGAAGATCCAGGAGCTGGCGTCGCGCCGCGCGCCGGGCCGCTGCCGGTTTTCCAGGAACAGCGAGATCAGCCAGCGGCCGTCGCGGCGGCGGGCCCGACCGCGTACCACGATGTCGGGTTGGTCGGGGTCGAGGGCCTGCGGCGGCAGCGGGCCTTCGGCGAGTACGACGGTGATGGTGCCGCCGTGGCTCTGGCGCTGCCAGACCCGCCGGCCAGCGTGCTCCTCCCGCTGCGAGGCGACCCGGTCGTAGCGGCCCCAGTCGGCGGTGACCCGCAGCGCGACGGCGGCACCGCCCACGGTGGCGGTGAAACCGAGCGCGGACGGGGCGAGGCTGGGCACGTTGGGTGCGCTCGGCTCCGGCTGGCCTTCCATGATGTCCGGTGCGCTGGCGTCGGACAGCTCGTCCTGGGTGTCGGGCTCGACGGCCTGGCCGTTGGGGGCGAGCCGGCCGAGCAGGTAGCGGTCGAGCGGGCTCTCCTGGGTGCCGAACTCCTCGTCCGGCCCGTCGAGCGGCCCGAGCAGGTCGGCCAGGACCAGCGCCTGCAGTTCGTCGCGGATCACGCCCGCGTCTGGTCTGCCGAGTACGCCCGCCTCACCCATGCCCGCCACCGTAACGGCTTCCCCCGACACCGTCCTCATGCGATCGCCCAATGACGAATGGATCAAGAGCATCCGCACTGCCCCAGCGGGCTGGGCACTATGCCACAGGCTGCGCAGACGTCAGGCCGGACCATCGTCTGCTCCGGTTGCGGCTTACTGCGGCCACGTGCCGGCTGAAAAGACTTTGCCGGTCGGCGGCGCGCTGATGCATCCTGCGACGAGACCAGGGTGAGCGCCTTCGAGACATCTTCCTTGGAAGCCTGCGGCCAACCGTTGACTCGGAGGATGCGGACCACCTCTGCCGTTTTCCGCACCTGGCCGCTACCCTCCGGCTGGCGGGCATCCCGCACCGCCGCGATGAACTGCGAAAAGTCCTTGCCGTACTTCGTTGACTGAGGGCCCGTCCGGCTGGCCTTGCGAGTCGGTGTCGCCCCTCGGCTCGGACTTTGCCGTGTACGGGCCACAGGGCTCGCCTTCTTTGCCGGCTGTCGAGCGGGTTCCGCTCGGTTCTTCTTACCTGTTTGCGGCACCGGGTCGCCGACGACTGCTTGCACCTGGGCGGTGGTGGCATTCAGCCAGCCCTTCTCCCGCAGCTTGCGCGCGATGGTCTTGGCCTTGGCGCCAGGCAGCTGCGACCGGAGCAGCCGAGCCGCCTCCTTCAAGACCGGCGCACTGGCCGGAGCCACACGCCTGTCGGCCGCCGAGGCGGTCGAGCCCGTCGTAGCCCGCCGCCGGGACGGACCTGGTTTGCGGGGCGAACCCGACCTTGCCGGAGGGACTCGCTGAGTCTGTGGCGGCAGGCGGTCTATCCACGAATCAGGAGTCTGGTCAGGCTTGTCATCGTTCTCCCAGTCGTAACCAGGAACATCCCAATGCCTACCCTCGGCGTCGGCATACCAGTCTCCGATCGTGCGCCCGGTCATGCTTCCTCCCGAACTTGCGTCGCAGGGCAGTCAGGCTGACGAGGGCCAGTTGACCATCCATCTTGAACTACGACGCTATTGACGCCCACCGACCGATGTAAGGTCCGATCAGGCAGTGCAGGATCGACAGGCGTACAGCCGACGACAGAGTACGGCTCCCGCCGCTACGGTCTTTTGTCCTGTAGACGATCCGGCAGCCCTGTTGATCGACTCGCCGTACATCGACTATCGCCCTTGTCGATCATCGTTTGGCTCGACAATGCCGCAGGAGAGCGGCGACGCCACAGGACGGATGATCAAGATGAAGGTTCAGGATTCGGTCACCACAGCCGGCGGGGCCAGGTCGAACGAGGACCGGGTGGGCCACGCAGGTTCGCTGGCCTGGGTGATCGACGGTGCCACCGATCTGTACGACGACGCTGCCCTGCCCGCAGAACGCGACGTGGTGTGGCTGGTCGACCTGGTCGGGGCGCTCCTCACAGAAGCTGGGACGGACGGCTATCAGGGCAGTGGCACCGACTTGTTGGAGCGGATCGCCGTCGAGGTGCAGCGGCGGCAGGACGCGTACGGCTTCCCGTCGGACCGGATGCCGCCGGCCTGCTCGATCGGTCTCTGCGTCGACCAGGGCGACGGTTTCGAGCTGACCCGCATTGGCGACGCCACCGCTGTCATCGACGGCGACACCACCCGTGTCCTCGCCACCAGCTACTTCGACGGGCGAGAGGCGGCGGCGGTGCGGGCCCGCGAGACCGACCCGGCAAAGGTCGTCGCCGCCATGCAGCAGCGACGCCGGCACACCATGACCTCCGGTGACGTCGAGTCGGTCTTCTCTGGCCACCCGCAACGCCGCCTCGTCCCGCACCGGATCACCGCGGACTGGGCAGGGACCGGCCACATCCTGCTCTGCACGGACGGGTTCGCCCGGCTGGTCACCGACTACCAGCTCTTCGCCGGGTGGTCCGAGGTCGTCGCCGAGGCCCGGGAGCGCGGGGTGGCGTACCTGGAGAAGTTGATCCGGCAGACGGAGAGCGACCCGGCCATCGGCGGTGACCGTTTCAAACGCGCCGACGACGTCGCCGCCGTCCTGATCTGCGCGGGCTGAGGCCGTACAGATGGGAGCACCTGCCGTGTCCGACCGGCCGCCGTACCTCGTCGAACGCAACCCGGGCTATTTCGAGTACCAGTTGCCGATCTCGGTGAAGCTGGTCGTCGACCACCACGGTCGGGTGCCGCTGCTGAAGAACGAGCGCGACGAGTGGGAGTTGCCCGGCGGCAAGCTGGAGGTCGGCGAATCCCCGGAGCAGGGCGTCTGCCGGGAGGTAGCCGAGGAGCTGGGCCTGACAATCACCGGCGTGCAGATCATCGACTCGTGGGTGTACGAGATCACCCCGCTCCGACACGTGTTCATCGTCAGCTTCGGTGCGGTCTACACCGGTGAAGAGGAGTTGACCTACACCGACGAACACAAGGAACTCGGTGTGTTCAGCTACGACGAGGTGCCCGACCTGCACATGCCGGCACCGTACAAGGCGACGATCGCCCGTTGGCGCGACCTCGTCTCCGGTTCGACGCAACCCGCGACGACATGACCAGGCGGGAAAGCCACCGCCGCCAGGCTGGCCAGCCCACTCGGGTGCTCCTCGCCGCGCTGTCGGCCGCGGTGTGTTTCGGCTGTACGTCGAGTCCGCCGGTCTCCGTGGCCGAGTCGGACCCGGCGCTGCTCGTCCACGACGTCCGACGCGGCGGCGACGACGCGCAGATCGACGGCTATCTGCGTCACCTGGCCGACGCGGACTGCTTCGTCCTCGAACCGGACGCGGCGACCGGGCCGGACGGGATGCGCAACGTCGCCGTCTGGCCGCCCGGCACGACGGTGTGGCGGGACGGTGGGCAGGTCGCCGGGGTCGAGGCGCCAGGCCGGGAGCCGATCGCGATCGGCAGCCGGGTCGTCGGCGGTGGCGGCTACGCCAACCCCTCGACCAGCGACCTCGACCTGCCCGACGTGTCCCCCGACTGCCTGACCGGCGGCGGCGAGTTCGCCATGCTGCACACCATCGTCAGCGTCACGCCGTGAACGACAGGATTGCGATCGACCACCGGATCATGGCTTCGCCGCACAGGCGCTCGATCAGCGAACGCTTTCGCTGGGCTGACCCCATAGGATCTCTGTCGGCAGGTTGACGCAGCGTCGAAGCGGAGTGCGGGTGTCGGATCCGGGCAGCGCAACCCAGGCAGTCCGCAGCAAGGGCTGGTGGCCGTTGGCTGGCGGCATTGGCGCTGCCGCGCTGGGTCACGCGCTGGCTGTCGCCGCCCTCGCGATCCCGGTTACGAAGCTCGGCCCGTCCGATCCCAACGCGAACCTGGATGCCGGGGACCGGTTTGGCGTCTTCTACGGGGTGTTGTGCACCTACGCTGCCGTACATGTGCTTCTGCTGAACGTCGGCCTCGTCTTCGTCTGGTCCGAACGCGGCAATCGAATGTTCAAGCGAGGGCTGGTCGCCGGTTGGGTTGGCGGCTGGGCCTTGATCATTTCCATCGTTGCCACATGGTTCGCGCTTGCGGAGTCGTAGCGCCCTCCACGCCGGTTTCGGCGGGCAGTCGGTTGAGGATGCCGTTGACGGCTTCGATCAGCTCTGCTGTGCTGCGTACGACGTGGACGCCCGGCCTGGTGGCGAAGGCTTGCGCCCATCGACTTCGCATGACATGGCTGGTCAGGATCACCGGCCGGCCGTGCCCGAGGGCAAGGCGTGCCTGGATCCGGGCACCGCTGGTCTCGCCGGCTTCGACGACGAGGGTCGCTGCCGCGTACCCGCTCATCACCGCGTTGCGCATCTTGATGCCGCGCAGCTGGGCGGGGTAGCTGTCGTCGGAGACGGCGTGCACGCCGATCCCGTCCGCCCGCCAGCCGGCGATCTCGTCGGCAGTGGCGGCGACCAGCTCAGCAGCAGAGCCGGTCGTGGCCGCAAACAGTGCCTCGGGCTGACGCAGCGCCCGGGCGGGCATCGAACCTCCCACTTTCGATGGACTCGGCCCAGTCGAGCATCCGCCGACCGGGCGGCCGGCTCGGCTGCCGGACGGGTCGGACCGCCGCTGGCGGCCGTCGGTGACGGCCAGCCAGCAGCGCAGGGTCGACGGCGGTACGCGGAGCAGCCGGGCCGCTGCCGCTTCGGTGAACGCGGCTATTCGGCGGCAGGGACGAGTACCTGCGAGCCGGACCAGTTGATGTCGAGGTTGCCGAGGTCGCTCTCGGGTTCATCGTTCTCGTCGAGGATGCTGAAGGTGGCGTGGTAGCAGCCGAACCCGTGGCCGCCGGCGGCGAGGGTCGCGACCGCCCAGCCGCGCAGGTTCTCCCCCAGCTTCTCCGGCTGACGCGGGTCGACTGCGACCCGGATGACTCCGAGCAGGTCGTACGTCTGGTCACGCGTGCCGGCGTCGTCGATGCGGCACAGCGAGAACCCGTACCGCTGCTCTTCCTCCTGCTGATAGATCAACTTTCCGAATCGGTACACGGGAACCTCCTCGTTGCGGCGGGACTGCCGACCGTGACTAGCATCAGGGAAGCCGGTTGTTATATCAACCCCCTAGTCTGTATCGACTTCTTGAAGTAGGCTCACCCTGCTATCCGGTCCTGTAAGGAGTGAGGAACATGATCCAGCCACCGACGGGCCAAGAGGTAACCGACGGCGCAGACGTCTCGCCCACCGTGCAGGCATGGGAACTCGGCATCAGGTTGCGCCAGCGCCGCGAAGAGTTGGGCATGACAGCGGTTGCCGCCGGCAAGGCGACCGGCATCGCCCAGGCGTACATCTCGGGCGTCGAAGCCGGCCGGGTCAAACTGCCAGCCGGTCGACTTGCTCAACTCATCGAGATCTATGAGCTCGATGAGGAAGACGCAGCCGAGCTGGAAGAGCTGCGGGTGGGAGCAACCCGTCGCGCCTGGTGGCACCAGTACTCTCAACTCTTCCCCGCTGACTTCCTCCGCTTCCTCGGCTACGAGGCCGGCGCGGATCACGTCCGCAGCTACGACAACGAGCTACTCCACGGACTGCTCCAGACCGAGGACTACGCCCGTGCCGTGATCCGTGGCGGCAACACCTACGTCCGGCTGACCGAGATGACCAGGCGAGTGAAGGCGCGCATGGCACGGCAGGCTCGGCTGACCAGCCCCAACCCCTTGAACGTGAGCACCGTCATCAGCGAGGCAGTCCTCCGTCAACAGATCGGCGGTCCGGCGGTCATGCGCGACCAGCTCAACCACCTGGCCGAGCTGGTATCCACGCATCCGGACCAGATCCGAATCAGGGTCGTGCCGTTCACCACCGGAGCACACCCCGCGCTCGGCGGGCCGTTCCAGATCCTCTCGTTCCCATCGCCCCGGCTGCCTGACCTGGTCTGGCAGGAAGTCCTGACCTCCAGCGACATCATCGACCAGTCCGCTCGCGTAGCCGACTACACGATGACCTTCGCTGAGGCTGAGGAACGCGCGTTAAGCTCGCAGGACTCACTCTCGCTGATCCGCCAGATAGCCAAGGAGATGGGATGACCCCGCAGGTCGGCACCCCTGACCGGGACTGGTTCACGTCGTCGCGCAGCTCCAACAACGCCGCCTGCGTCGAGGTCCGCTTCGCTGGCGGCCAGGTGGACGTACGCGACACCAAGGACCGCACCGGCCCGGCTCTCGCCTTCGACGCCACCACCTGGACCAGCTTCGTCACCGGGCTCAAGCACACCAACACTCAGCCCTGACCCGCAGGACCCTGCGGCTCGACGGCTGCGCCGGCTGACTCCAGGATCTGATGCGCTCCATCTGCTCCGCGCTCAGCGTGTCGCGCAGATGGAGCGCATCCGATCATCAGCCGAGGTTGGCTCCCGCTCACAGCGTCGCCGTCCGCTCGATCTGCCCTCAGAGGTTGCCGATGACCGTCACACAGATCGACCTTGACGACGAAGCGCTGGCTGAGGCAATGCGCCTGTCTGGAACCAGGAGCGAACAGGAAGCCGTCAACCTCGCGCTACGCGAGTACACCGCTCGCCATCGGCGTATCGCGGCGCTCGAACACGACCCAGCGGCAGCACGTCACGAGATGCCAACGTAGTCCCCCGACCGGCTAGCGATCCGTTGGGCTACCGCCGCCGAGTCGTCGCCACGGCCGGTACCCGGTCTCACCCAGGTAGCTTCGCTGTGCCAGTGGGCGGGTCCAGTGTTGCCACTTCGCGATCGAAAAACGTGTCCAGCGACTCACCTTTCCGGTACAACCCTTCGATGAGTTGCTGACACCGGGCGATCAGGCCCGGATCGGTGAAGCGACGGGCGGCGGCGAGCACACCCGTGTCGTCGTAGACCGCCTCGTACATCACGTCGAGACCGAGCGTGTAGATCTCCGGCAGCGGACCCCCGTTCTCGTACGGAGCGACCTGCTCCGGACCGACGACGTTGGTCAGGCCGCCGTACTCGTGACGGAGCCGGAGCAGGTGCAGCTCCCATTGCAGGTACGGGATGATCGGCTTCTCGACGACTCGCACCCGCCGGTTGACGAAGCCTTGTCGCGCGATCCGGCCGTAGTAGTCGGCGAAGTCGTCGCGCTGCTCGTCAATCAGCCGAAGCGACTCATCCCACCGACCGTCGACGAAGGCCTTCCAGCTCTTGTTGCCGGGCTCCTTGAAGAACTGCTGCCGCTCCAGCTTCCAAAAGCCGACCGACTCTATCCGCCAGAAGTGCTCGTAGAAGTCAGACCAGTAGTCATCGAGCGTCAGCAGTTCACCGGTGTCACAACCGAGGATCTCATGCATCTTCCACCACCGATCAGGCAGATGTCGTCGCAATACAGCGCAACCGTCGCGCTCATAATACTGCACTTTGACCTACACGGAAACGGGAGACACAACCAAAGCACAAAGTGGTGAGTTCGGCGAGAATTTCTCGCATGATCACAGGGCGCAGGGCTAGACCAACTCAGAAATCACTGCAACAAGATCAGTCGACAGAGTCGGGCCTCCTGCCATAAATAACACTTCTGATCCGAAAGAAAAAAATGCTTGCAGCAAAGAAAATCCACGCGGACATCGAACCAAGAACAGATCTCCAAAGAGAATCTTCGAAGAAGAAGGTCGCAACAGAAATGGAAATGCCAGAAAAAATACAAAACAAGCCACCAAAAATGGGCGCGAACCGCCCACTCGCAAACCTAGCAGCAACCCCAAGAGTTGCCGTCACAAATAGTGTTATCAACATCAACGAGACTGCAACCAGATCCCACCGAGGAGGAAGAAGGCCTGCAAGTGTCGCGAATAGGTAGATAACTGCGGCAGCAATCAAGTTCGCTAGTACGTTCACAGAAACATCTCGCAGGAACCCTACAGAACGGCCTAGACTGTCCGCCATCCTGCGAGGATTGATCCCTAATAGATCGACCAACTCCTGCCTGAACCACCAGGAAAGCATGCCCAGGGCAGCAGGGGCCGCAACCCACACCACAAGGAACGCCCACTTGCTTGCACCCAACCGAAGCCTCCGAATCGCCGTCTAAAATCCTCCGGGTGCCCATTACTACCGGTCGCCCAAATTATCCCCAAACAGATCAGAACAGGGCGTCGGGGCGGGGGAACAGGGCGTCGTCGAAGGCAGGGGGTAGCGACTCGGATTCCGCTGCCTTGCGGGGTCGCGGGACAGCCTTGGTTGATTTGCGCGGGGTGCGCCGTGCGCCGGAGTGCAGGCCCTTGCGGACTTCTTCGGCGTAGCGCTGGTGGTTGAGCTCCAGCAGAAGGTCAAGGATCTCGACCTGCACCGCCGGGTCGATCGTGTAGCGGGTGCCCTGCCGGGTCTCGTGGAAGCCGTGGTTGAGCCGCAGGTCCGACCAGCCGTACGCCTCGGCAACCGCCTTGTCGATCTCGACGTGAATTTCCCGCAACCGCCTGATGTCCGCGCTGGTCACCCCTTCGTCGTGGAACAGGTTGTAGAGCTTGGTCAGCCCCAACCCCCGCCCCAACATCACCGACCGCCGGTACGAGTCCAACTCCTCGCCCACCCGATCCATCCGGCCCGTCAACTCCGGCTGCGGATAAGTCTCGAAGCAGTCGGAAGGCGTGTATTGCAGGTCCGACTTAAGCGTGGCCGAGTATCTCCAGGCCCACTCCACATGAATATCCGAACTCAAAAGGGTCAGCAGACCCGGACGATCGGATGCGAATACGACAATCTTCTCGTTTAGAACTTGATCCGTGGCGACCAGCGCAGGACGTCCCGTCCGACTGACACGTGCGATGGCGAGGACGCGGTCGAGTCCTTCGATGGCCTTGTACAGTTCGGGGCGACGGCGCTCGTACTGCCACCAGCGATTGCGAGCACTAGCACTGTACTTGTTGCGCTCACGCTCAGGTTTGACTTCGCGTTCGACGATGGCGAAGCAGTCTGGGTATTGCTGGGCGCGTTCGATGGGCCACTCGTGGAAGTTGATGACCCAGCGGCTTGCCGAGCAGTCCGGGCTGGTGTTCAGGTCTTCACCGTTGAGGTAGGGGAAGAGCACGTCCTTGTTACGTGGATCCTTGGCGATCAGCGTCTGTGCCTGTTCCGGCTCCAGCAGGAATCCGGTACCGAGGACGTACGAGCCGATGAACGACTGGCCGGCGTTGGCGGCGAGGCGGTGCGGGTTGCCGGTCACTCGGGACTCGGCGTCGAGCGACGGAGTGATGCCCCGCACCTTGCGGCCGTCGAGGATGCGCTCCTCACCGCTGCCGGCGTGCCCCACCCAGAGCAGCGACACCTCCAGCGAGGCGGTGCCCGGCCACGGCTGCGACTTGTTCGCCCGATAGATTGTCCAACCCATGTCGATCGCCTGGTCCAGGCCGACCTCGCGGGTGTCGCCCTGGGCGATCGTGTTCGTGGCGATCAGCCCGACCCGGCCCTTCCCGGTCACCGCCAGTTTGCGCAGCAGGAAGTACGAGCACAGGTCGGCGCTGCCACGTCGACCCCGGCCGACCCGCTCCACCAGATATTCGCGCAGGTCGACACCGATCGATCCGGTTAGCCGCTGCCCGCCCACGAACGGTGGGTTGGCGATGACGGCGTCGAAGCCGGCGCGGTTGATGACTTCGGGGAACTCCAGCGGCCAGTGCAGGGGGCGGATCGGGGCGGGACGGCTGCCGCGCAGCCAGCCGCTGATCGTGTCGGTCAACTGCCGGGTCTGCTCCGTCGACGCGTGGTCGTGCAGCACCGCGTACACCTGGTCGCTGATCGCCGACAGCCGGTCGTCGTACCTGTACTCCGGGTCGTCGTCGGGGTCGTCGTCCGAATCCCACGGGCGGCGCTGTGCCCGTACGGCGGTGGACAGCGCCGCGCCCACGACGGCGTCGGCGGCCAGCCGCAGCCCGTGCCCCATCTGCTCGATCAGGCCCAGCTTCGCCGCCTTGTCGGCGGCGTCTCGGGTGTCCTGCACCACGCTCGCCTCGATCTGCTCCCGCAGCTCGGTCATCTCGGCGACCAGTTCGTGCAGCCGGTCGGTGACCGAGCCGTAGAGCCGGGCGTGCAAGGATCGCCCCTGCTCCGGGTCCAGGTGGAAGGCGGTCAGCTGGTCCAGCGAGGTGATGCCGACCAGCGAGTCACCGCAGCGCAGCGCATGGTCGAGGAAGCCGA
This sequence comes from Solwaraspora sp. WMMA2101, assembly GCF_049179175.1. Classification (NCBI taxonomy): domain Bacteria; kingdom Bacillati; phylum Actinomycetota; class Actinomycetes; order Micromonosporales; family Micromonosporaceae; genus Solwaraspora; species Solwaraspora sp. WMMA2101. The sequence continues at coordinate 3,243,612 of NZ_JBMHMA010000006.1, forward strand.
ACGGTCGCCCCTTGGCCAGGGTGACCAGCCACAGCGACAGCTTCGCCAACTCGACGGCCATGTCGTCGCGGTCCACCCCGTACAGGCAGCGGGCGGCGACCATCCGGCGGGCCACCAGCCGCAGCTCCTCCTCGGTGCGCCCGTCGGCGGGCAGGTCGGCCAGCTCAGCCGGCAGCTTGTCGCGCTGCCAGGCCCGCACCACCACCTCGGCCAGGTAGCGGCAGGCGGCCACCAGGAACGCGCCGGAGCCCATCGCCGGGTCCAGCACCTTCAGCTGCAGCAGCTCCTCCGCGCTCTTCGCCCGCCACACGCCTTCCTCGGCGACGCCCTGCGCCGGGCCGGGCGCGAAACACAGCGGTGCCAGGGTGTGCCGGACGACCTCCTCGGCCAGCTCCTTCGGCGTGTAGTGGGTGCCGGTGGCCCGTCGGTCGCCGACCTGGGTGAACAGCACCGACCCGGCCGGGAAGATCGTCGGCAGGCCGCGCAGGTCGGTGCGGAGCAGCCCCCAGTACGGGCGGGCCCGCTCAGCCAGGTCGGCGTCGTTGTCGCAGGCGGCGTGCAGCGCCGCCACCTCGTCCGGCCGGGGCGTGCGGGCCAGCGCCCTGCCCACCTGACCGGCGGTCAGGCCGCAGCGTTTCACCAGCCAGCCGCGGAACTCCGGCTCACCGAGCGCGGCCTGCTCGACCAGCTCGGTCAGCGGCAGCTCCGGCTCCAGTTTGCCGACCAGCCCGACGTGCGGCTGATCCACCCGCAGGCAGGAGAAGTCGAGCAGTCCTTCGTAGACGTGGCCGATCTGCTCCACCCCGAGGCTGGAGTAGCTGAGCTGCTCGGCGGCCTTGCCCCGGTGGCGCAGCACCAGCAGCGCGTCCAGGATCTCCAGGATCACCCGGTCGGTGACCGCCGCCCGGTGCAGCCAGCCGAACCGGGCCGGGTCGAACAGCGACCCGCCGTGCGCCGGGATCATCAGGTCCGGGTGGGTGCAGCCGCCGTGCACCGCCGCGAACAGGGCCAGCAGCCGGGGCCAGGCCGCCGCCCGCCGGTCGGTCACCTCCTCGCTGTACAGGTCCCGCGCCAGGCTCAGCTGGGCGTGCAGCGTGGTCGCCGCGTACGCCTCCTGGTAGAGCGGGTCACCGAGTGGCAGCAGCCGCTGCTCCTCGGCGTACAGCAGGAAGACCAGCCGCATCAGCACCGTCAACGCGCCCCGGTAGATCTCCCGGTCGGCGACGTCGCGCAGCAGTTCCCCGCCGGATTCGCGGTCCAGCCGGGCCAGCTCGCCGACGAACAGCTCCACCGCCCGGCGGACCTGGTCACCGAGGGTGGTGGTGACCTGGGTGAGGGCGTCGGCGCTGCGGACGAACAACCCGGCGAGGCTGGTCGACGCGGTGCCGTCCGGGTTGGCCGCCGGTGCCAGCACCCGGGTCGCCGCCAGCAGGGTGGCGAACGCCCGCAGCAGCAGCGGCTCCTCCAGCCACAGGTCGGCGTCGAAGACGGCGACCCCGGTGGCGGTGCCGGGGCGGGCGTGCACCAGCGCCCAGTGCTGGCCGTTGGTGAGCAGCGCAACCGGGGTACGGGTGTCGCGGCACAGCTGCGCGGCCTGCTCGGTGGGTGCCGGCCGGTCGCCGTCGGGCCTGGTCAGCGGCGTGTCAGCCGGCAGGTGGTAGACGTGCAGCCGGGCGGCCCGGCCGCCGCCGGGCTCCGGCCCGTACATGATCCAGTCGGGTCGACGGCGACGCCGGTCGGCGCCGGCGAGGATCTCCGACGGCAGCGCGGTGCCGTCGCCACGGGCGCTGGCCGGGTAGCGCAGCAGCTCGGTCAGGATCAGCTCCACCCAGGCCGGGGCGAGCAGGTCCGGCGGGGCGTCGAGGATCTCACCCCAGCCTTGGCGGATTCGCTGGCGGACCTCGTCGGGCACGGTGTCCAGGCCGTCGGGCAGGGCGACGGTCAGCACCGGCACGGTCAGGAACGGCCCGTCCGGGCCGAGCAGGCCGAGCCATTCGGCGTGCTGTTCGTCGGCACGTTGCGGAGCCGGCCGGTACGGGCGACGGCCGGCAGTGACTGCGGTGGCGGTGCTTCGGGTGGACGGCATCAGCGGGCACCTCGGGCGAGGGAAGCGGGCACCAGGCAGGTGACGGCGGCGGGGAACCAGCGGGCGGTCGGGTCGGCGTAGCGGCGGCGCAGCGCGTCGGTCTCCCGCTGCCGCTGCGCCGGGATGTCGCGCAGCCGGTTCCGCAGGGCGTCCCGGTCGGCGTGCAGTTGTTCGCGTTCCAGCTCGAACAGCGACGGCTGTTCCCAGGACGGCGTGTCGTCGAGGCGGGCCCGGATGTTGGCCGCCAGCTCGTCGAGCACCGCCCCGATCGCGGTGACCTCCTCGGCGCAGCGCTGCTCCAGCAGGCTGTACAGGCTGCGTTTGCGCTGGTCGGCGCGGACGGCGAGAGCCCGGCTGAGCGGCTCGGACAGCGTCGGCCACAGCTCGACGAGCTGGCCCAGCATCGGCTCCGCCGGTGTCTCGTCGGTGGCGGCGGCGAGTAGCGCGTCCAGCTCCTCCTGGCGGGCGCGGGTCAGTTTGCCGGCGACGATCGGCCCGCCCGCGGTGATGATCTCCTCGTGCAGTCGGGTGCCTTCCGCGCCGGTGATCACCACCCGGCCGTGGGCGATCAGCGCCGGGCTGCGCAGCAGCTCGCCGGGGACGATCCGGGCGGTGACCCGGTGCAGCCGCTTCCCGGTGCCCGCGTCGGGGCCGGTGCCGGCACCGGAGGTGCTGCCGCTGGACCCGCCGCCGGTCCGTGACCACAGTTCGGCGCGCAGCAGCCGCAGGCACATGCCGACCAGCCGGTGCCCGAGGTGCAGCAGCACCACGTCGGTGCGGCCCTTCGCGGCGTCCGGGTCGAACGTGACCGGCCTTTCCCGGCCGGTGACCGGATGCAGCAGCCCGTCGGTGCGGGCCGTCGCCCACGCGCCGGGCAGCTCCGGCAGCCGGAACCAGGTGCCGGTGGCGTCCGCCGGGGTCGGGGCCGCGATCAGGTCGCGGCGGTGCGCCAGCCGCAGCGCCGTGCGGACCACCCGCTCCACCGTGGCCGGGGTCAGGTTCAGCTGGGTACGGCTGGCATGCAGCTTCTCGGTGAGCCGCTGCAGTTCACGGGCCAGGTCACGCTCGTACCGTAGCCGGGCACGGCTGGCCCGCCGGCCGATCTCGGCGTCGGTGGCCCGCCAGTCCGTGCGCTTGCCGGTCATCTTCTGCTCGACCTGGGTGGCGATGACCTCACCGGCGCTGCCCAGGTCGGTGCGGATCGCCTCGACCTTCTCCACAGCCAGCCGCAGGAACGCCAGCTCGTCCTCAAGGGACCCGTCGGTGTAGTCGGCGTGCTGCCAGCCGGCCGGGACGAAGTGCAGCACCTGCACCTCGGCGGCCCGTTGACCGTGCCGGTCGATGCGGCCGTTGCGCTGCTCCAGCCGGTTGGGATTCCACGGGATCTCCCAGTGCAGCAGCCGGTGGCAGTGGCGCTGCAGGTTGATGCCTTCGCTGGCGGCGTCGGTGGCCAGCAGCACCCGTACCGGGTCCAGGGCCGGGTCCTCGGTGAAGACGTTCTTGACGTGTTCGCGGTCCTGCGGGTCCTGGCCGCCGAACAGCAGCGCGATCCGTTCCGCCGGGAAGCCGGCGGTGATCAGCCGTTCGTGCAGCCAGCGCTGGGTGTCGCGGTACTCGGTGAAAATGATGACCCGTTCGTCGGACCAGTCGCCGCCCGGCCGCACGATCGGGTCCAGCCAGGCGCGCAGCGCGGTGAACTTGGCGTCCGGCTGGTGCTGCGCCGACCGGGCCCAGGTCCGCAGCTCGGTGAGCAGCGCCTTCTCCTCGGTGGACAGCGGCGGCGCCCAGCGGCGTACGGCGGTCAGGGCGTCGGCTTCGACCTCGCCGTACGCCTGGTCGTCCTCGGCGGTCTCGTCGAGGCGGTCGATCACCGGCCGGAGCACCTTGTCGGCTTTTTCACGTACCGGGGTGGTGTCGCCGGACCCGCTCGGGGCGCGCGCGGACATCGTCGCGAGGTGGGTGTCGACGGTTTCGGCGAACGCCTTCGGTGACGAGAAGAGCCGCCGTTTCAGCAGCGTGGTGACGAAGTCGGCGGCGAGTTGCCCGGCCCGGTCGGCGGCGGCGTCGCGGCGGCTGGCGGCGTAGCGGGACAGCAGCGCGTGGGCGTGCCGTTCGGCGGCCGGGTAGTCGACCTGCAGGTAGTCGAGGCGGCGCACCGGGAACCGTGGGCTGCCGTCCCACTTGGGCGGCAGTTCGCTCTTGAGCCGGCGGACCATCACCCGGGCCAGCTGCTCGTCGGTCGGTTTCACGCCTCGGGCGAAGCGCTGGTCGTCGAGCAGCTCCAGCAGCGCGGTGAAGGACTCCAGGTAGCCGTTGTGCGGGGTCGCGGACAGGAACAGCCGGTGCTCGCAGTGCGGGGCGAGGGTCCGGATCGCCTTCGTCCGCTGGGAGTCGGTGGCGTAGCGGCCCCGGCCGGCGGGCGCGCAGGTGTGGATCTCGTCGACGACCAGCAAATCGATGGCGCGCGGGTAGCGGGGGGTGACCGGCAGCACCTCGCGGAGCAGCCGCAGCGGGCGGTCGCGTTTGAGCCAGTCGACGCTGACGATCAACCGGGGGTAGTGAGTCCACGGATTCGCGTACAAACCACGGCTGCGTCGCAGGTCACGCAGCAGTGCGCTATCGACGATGCGGAATTCGAGGCCGAACTTGTCGCGCATTTCGTCGCGCCACTGCCGGGTCAGCCCGGCCGGGCAGACGATCACCATCGTCCGGGCCCGGTGCCGCAACATCAACTCCTGCATGACCAGGCCGGATTCAATTGTCTTACCCAGTCCGACATCATCAGCGATCAATAGATTGGTCCGCGGCATGGACAGCGCCCGCACCACCGGGTCGAGCTGGTAATCCTCGATCTCCACGCCGGAACGGAACGGGGCCTGCAACGCCGTACGGTCGGCCGAGGCAATCGCACCCCAACGGACCGCGTCGAGGAATGCGTCCAGTTGGGCCGGGTCGTCGAACCCGTCACCCGGACCGGGCAGGACGGTGGAGTCGTGCACCGCCCGACCGGGCTCCAACTCCCAGACCACCCGCAACTCCTCGTCGCGGGCATCGTCCTCGACGCTGACCAGCCGTACCAGGTGCGGTGCCTGCCCGGTGAACACGTGCGGATCGGCGCTGGCGACCTCGCCGCGATGCACCTGCGCCGCCACCCACCTGCGGTTTCGTACCGTTACCAGTTGACCTTCGGCGGGCACGGCCGGCTGGTCCGTCAGGGTTGGGACAGCAGATCCACCACGCTGACCATCGTCGATAGTTTGGTGCGAAGTGTCCGAACGGCCCATTCCATACGTACGTGCCTCCACTCTGCACCTTTCGTCGTTTCCTGAGCCCCGGGCCGCTGCGTAACATGGGCTCTTCGCGAACGCAGGCGTGCAGGTTAGTGCAATCTGTCTACACAGTCGACAGGGGTTACGACAGTGGCCAAGCTCGGAATCGCCAAGGACTTCCTGGCCGACTACGCCAAGCTGCAGAAACCCGTCCAGAAATCGGTTTCCGCCGTGATCGACAAGTTCGCGGCACACACCCACGCCGGCATCCACCTGGAGAAACTCGCCAACGCCAAGGACTCCCGCATCCGCACCATCCGGATCACCCAGTTCTACCGGGGCGTCGTACTCGCCCCGACCAGCGGCGACGAATTCCTGCTGCTCACCGTCCTGCCCCACGACGACGCCATCGAATACGCCAGCAGCCGGCGGTTCACCGTCAACCAGGCCCTCGGCGTCCTCGAGGTCCGCAACCAACAGGCCCTCGACAGCATCGAGCCAGCCCTGCAACAGGCCGCCAAGGCCAACCCGAGCCTGCTGTTCAGCCGGGTCAACGACGCCGACCTGATCCGGCTCGGCGTCGACGCCGACATCCTCCCCCTGGTCCGGCTGCTCACCACCGACGCGCACCTGGAAGCCCTGGCGAACCTGCTACCCACCGCCCAGTACGACGCACTCACCGGCCTCGCCGCCGGATACACCCCGGAACAGGTCTGGGACGAGGTCAGCGCACACCTGCCGACCAGCGCCCCCGCCGAGCCGGTCGACCCGGACGACCTGACCGCCGCCGCCGCCCGCACCCCGGACCGCTTCCACCTGGTCTCCGGACCCGCCGAACTGGCCAGCATCCTCGCCCACCCGTTCGACGCCTGGCGGGTCTTCCTGCACCCGACCCAACGGGAGATCGCCCACCGGCCGTCGTACGCCGGACCGGCGCTGGTCACCGGCGGTGCCGGCACCGGCAAGACAGTGACCGCCCTGCACCGGGCGGTGTTCCTCGCCGCCCGGACGGCCGACGGCCCGGACCGGTTGCTGCTGACCACCTTCACCCGCAACCTCGCCGACGCCCTCGACCGGCAACTCGGCCTGCTCACCGACGATGCGTCGGTACGGGACCGGATCGACGTGCTGAACGTCGACCGGCTCGCCTACCGGATCGTCGCCGAAACCCTCGGCCGCCAACCGGCCATCGCCGACGCCAGGACCGTCACCCGGCCGCTGTGGGAACAGGCCGCCACCGGCGGGCAGCACAGCGCCGCCTTCCTGCAACGCGAATGGGAGCAAGTGATCCTCGCCCAGGGCATCACCGAGCCGGCCGGCTACCTCGCCGCCCGCCGGCACGGCCGGGGCGCACCGCTGCGCGCCGACCAGCGGCTCGCCGTCTGGGAAGCGATCCGGCAGGTCACCGACGCGCTGCGGCAACAGGACCAGCACACCCACCTGCAGCTGGCCGACCAGGCGGCGACGATCCTCGCCGAACGGCCGGACCGCCCGTACCGGTACGTCATCGTCGACGAAGGCCAGGACCTGCACCCGGCGCAGTGGCGGCTGTTGCGGGCCGCCGTCGCCGCCGGCCCCGACGACCTGTTCATCGTCGCCGACCCGCACCAGCGCATCTACGACAACCACGTGTCGCTGGGCAGCCTCGGCGTCGGGATCCGGGGGCGCAGCCGGAAACTGACCATCAACTACCGCACCACCCAGGAGATCCTCGCCTGGTCGGTACGGCTGCTCACCGGAGTCGACCCGACCGGACTCGACGACCAGCCGGACAACTTGACCGGCTACCGCTCGCCGATGCACGGCCGGCGGCCCCGGATCGCCGGGCACCCCGACCGCGACGCCGAGCACGACCAGCTCGTCGACCAGGTACGCCGCTGGATCGACGACGGAGTCGAACCGCACGCGATCGCCGTCGCCGCACGCAACGGCCACCTGGCCCGCGCCGCCCGCGACCGGCTCGGCACCGCCGGCATCCCGGTCAGCACCCCCACTGCCAGCAAGACCAACGCGGTACGGGTCGGCACCATGCACGCGATGAAAGGGCTCGAGTTCCGCTGCGTCGCGGCGATCGGCGTCGACGCCGACACCATGCCGGCCCGATCGACGATCACCGCAGCCGACGACGACCCCACCGCGCACCGGCACGACCTGCAACGGGAACGCTGCCTGCTCTTCGTCGCCTGCACCCGCGCCCGGGACTCGCTCTATGTCTCCTACGCCGGTGCGCCCAGCCCGTTCCTCGACGCCCGGCCCGCCCACTGACCACCACCGACCACCCAGCGACCACCCCCATGACCGCCCACGACCCCTCGCGAGGCACCCGACATGCAGGCACACACCCTCACCCCGACCGCGATCTTCGGTCACCAGGTCCGGCACGTCGTGCCACTGTTCCAGCGGCCGTACGTGTGGAACGAGCAGGACCAATGGGTTCCCTTGTGGGAGGACGTCGCCAGGGTGGCGGAGGACGTGCTGACTACACCGGCCGGATACGGCAACCTACCGGTCGCCCCGCACTTTCTCGGCGCGATCGTGCTCGACCAGCCGGCCGGCTCATCCGGCTACGTCACGATACGCCAGGTCATCGATGGCCAGCAGCGGTTGACCACCCTGCAGCTGATGCTGAACGCGGCACAGCGGGTCGCCGCACAGCACGGCAGCGCTCTGCACGCACAGGCGCTGCAGGTCCTGGTCCGCAACCAGCCCGAGATCCTGCAGCACCCGTCGGAGGCGTACAAGGTCTGGCCGACCGACCGCGACCAGGACGCCTTCCGGGCCGCGATGGACGGCGACGGCACGCCCGACGCGGAGCTGGCCGGCTCAGCGCTGGTGCGCGGCCACGACTTCTTCGTCCGGGCGATCGCCGAGTGGGCCGAGGTCACCGGTGACCCGGACAAGGCCGCTGCCCGACTTCAGGCGCTGGCCCAGGCGCTGCGCGACCACTTGAAGCTGGTGGTGATCCAGCTGGAGCCGGGCGACAACGCCCAGGTGATCTTCGAGAGTCTCAACAGCCGGGGTATGCCGCTGCTCGCCGCCGACCTGATCAAGAACCTGGTCTTCCAGATCGCGCAGGCACAGCAGCTCGACGTGGCCAGCCTGTACCGCAAGCACTGGGAGCAGTTGGACACCGACCACTGGCGGCTGCGCGTCGCCCGTGGCCGGCAGTACGTGCCCCGGATCGACATCTTCCTCCACCACTGGCTGATCACCCGGACAATCAAGGAGGTGCCGGCCGACCGTCTCTACCTGTCCTTCAAGGAGCACCTGCCGGCACCGGTTCAGCTCGATCTGCCGGCGCTGCTCGCCGATCTGTCCCGCGACGCCGCGAACTACGCGGCCCTGGACAAGTGGCCGGCCGACTCGGCTGTCGGCAGGTTCCGCTACCGGGTGCTGCAGGCGATGGACTCGGCGGTGGTCACCCCGGTCCTGCTGTGGCTGCTGCGCTGGACCGACCAGGAGCTGCCCGCCGCCCAGCGGGACAAGGCCCTCGCCGCGCTGGAAAGCTGGCTGGTACGCCGGGCGCTGTGCCGGCTCACCAGCAAGGACATCAACCGGCTGACGCTCGATCTGCTGCGCAGACTCGACGAGACCGGCCCGGCGACCGCCGGCGACGTCACCGAGACCTTCCTCGCCGGACAGCGGGCCGACTCCCGGTTCTGGCCCACCGACGCCCAGGTACGCGAGGCACTGACCACCGCGCCGGTCTACCGGACGCTGCTGCGGGCCCGGCTGCGCATGGTCCTGGAGGCCGTCGAGGAGCACCGGCGTACCCCCAAGAGCGAGCAGCCGCACTGCCCCCGCAATCTCACCATCGAGCACCTGCTGCCACAGAAGTGGCAAACGTACTGGACCGCCGGACTCACCGAGGAGTTGGCCGCTGAGCGGGACAAGCTGCTGCACACCATCGGCAACCTGACCCTGGTCAACAACAAGCTGAACCCGTCCATGTCCAACCGGCCGTGGACCGACGAACAGGCCCAGTCGGTCGGCGCCGCCCCCACCGGCAAGCTGACCGAGCTGCAGAAGCACACGACGTTGAAGATCAACGCCGACATCCTGCTGACCGCACCGCACGGCTGGGACGTCGAGCAGATCCGCCAGCGCACCGCCGAGTTCATCGAGCGGATCCTCAAGATCTGGCCGGCACCGGCCGCCGTCGCCGCCGTCGCCCCCCTGGCCACGGCCGAGAAGGACAAGCTGCCGGCCGAGAAGGTCGACGAGACCGAGGATGAGTCGACCCCCGGCCACTCCGTCGCCCTGACCAGCAAGTACAAACCGCTGACCGACTGGCTACGTGAGCAGGACGCCGAATCGCTGCCGGTCACCTTCGACGAACTGGAGACCGTCATCGGGGGTCCGCTGGCACCGTCTGCCCGCGCCGGCTCGGGGTACTGGTACTCGCAGTCGAACTCGCTGAGCAAGGCGATCGCGGCCGGTGGCTACCAGGCGACCCGCGCCCAGCTCGTCGACGAAACCGTCGTCCTCGTCCGCCGGTAGCTGACGGGTCCGTCGAGCCCGCCTCAACACTCGGCCGTCGAGGCGGGATCGACGCAGACGGAGAGCCGGTGCGGGAAGTCGATCGAGCGAACGCCCCCGGTCGACCGGTAGGTCACCGTGACGGGTGGGGCCTCCCACAGGCCGGGCCGGACGGCCGTGATCTTGAATACGGCCGAGTAGCGTTCTTGGCTGGGATCGCTCGGCAGGAGCTCGACCGAAGCCGGGTCGACGGCGGTCAGACCAGGTGCGAACACGGGCGGGAACCGGTCGGTGAAGCCGACGCCGTCGGGTTGGTCCGGCGCCAGCGCCACCAGGCCGACGGAGTCCACGCTGACGACCGCCGAGTCGCTGGTCGCCATCTCAACGGAGATCAGCTGGACCGGAGAGCTTGTCACGTTCCGGAAGACGACCAGGCCGTCGTAGCGGCTCTGGCTGACCTCCAGCTGTGAGCTGTGCTGGCTGCCGCGCCCGGCCGATTCGAGGGCGACACCCCGATGATCGTCGTCGGCCAGGCCTGCGGACGACGACTGCCTGGGCGCCCCGCTATCCGGGCCGTCCGAGCCGCCGGTGCACCCGGCGACGCCGAACGCCAGGACCACAGCGAGACCCAGGGCGGTAGGCAGCCTTCCCATGTCTCCCCACGTCACCCCTTGTTAACACCCGCCCTGCGGGTTCGGATACCACCAGGCCGTCGCCGGGTAGTCGTCCCGCTTCCAGCAGTAGTAGTTCGAACTGTGTGACGCGAGTGGGGCGTACGCCACCGCGTCAGCCGACGTGGTCACCGTGCAGTTGGTGTTGAGCCGATGCTTCCTGAAGCCGAACAGCCGGCCTTCTTTCGTCCGTACCAGGCGGGACGTCACCCCCGACGACAGCGGGATCGAGTGGCTCCAGCTGGTCGTGTGGCTCGACCCGACGGTGAGGTCGACACCGAAGGTGGTCTCAGCCGACGCGACGAGCGCACCGGCCGAGACCGAAAAGCTCGCCGACGTGGTGACCGAGATGTCGATCGTGCCGCTACCGGTGAAGTCGATGGACCCGGGACCGGTCTGCCAGTCGCTCGCGGTGTCGGTGGAGATCCAGACCTTCTGTGGCGACCAGACCTCGTAGGTCTCCTCGATCGGGCAGGCCTGGGGGACCATGTCGGCGGCCCGCACCGGAGCGACCGCGAGCAACGACAGCGCCGTGCCGGCCGCCACGACCATGGCGGCCCGTACCCCGCTCGGCAGGCACCCCCGCCCCATCAACAACAATGATCGGGACATATCGATACGGTAGGCGGGCCAGTCCACGGACCACAAGGCGGACCCGGGCAGCACGGTGCAAGATCTCCGACAGACGCCTCGGCACTCAGGTCAGGCCGGGGGTAAGCAGGCCGCTCTCGTACGCGAGGATCACCAGCTGGGCGCGGTCGTGCGCGTACAGCTTGGTCATGATGCGGTTGACGTGGGTCTTCGCCGTGTGCGGCGAGATGACGAGATCCTGGGCGATCTCCTGGTTCGACCGGCCGCGTGCGACCAGCAGCAGCACCTCGCGTTCCCGGTCGGTCAGCTGCCCGACGGTCTCAGGGACCACAGGCAAGCCGCCCACCGTGGCCGTCGGCGGGGCCGGCAGCACGTACCTCTCGATGAGGCTGCGGGTCGCGGCGGGTGACAGCAGCGCGTCGCCGGCGTGCACCGCGCGTACCGCCCGGACGAGATCCTCCGGCTCGGACCCTTTGCCGATGAAGCCGCTCGCGCCGGCCCGCAGCGCCGCCACCAGGTACTCGTCCTCCTCGAAGGTGGTGAGGATCAGCACCCGGGTCCCGGCCAGCGCCGGATCGGCGCAGATGGCCGCCGTCGCGCCGATGCCGTCGAGCTCCGGCATCCGGATGTCCATCAGTACGACGTCGGGGCGCAGCGAGCCCGCGAGCGCGACAGCCTGCGTACCGTTGACCGCTTCGCCGACGACGCTGATCCGGCCGTCGTCGGTCAGGATCGCTGTCACGGCCTGCCTGATCAGTGCCTGGTCGTCGACGACGAGCACAGTGGTCACCGGGGTTCCTCCTTGGGTAGCGGCAGGGTGGCGGCGAGCCGGTAGCCGCCCGGGGACAGGCCGGTTTCGACGACGCCACGGACCGAGGCGACCCGTTCCCGCAGGCCGACCAGTCCGTGCCCGCTGCTGGGCACCTCGGACCGGTCGTCGGCCGACCGGCCGGACACCGGATTCGTGACCATCACGTGGATCCGGTCAGGGTCGACCTCGACCTGGACATGCGCGCGATGCCCGGCACCATGCTTATGGGCGTTGGTGAGACCTTCCTGGATCACCCGGTAGGCGACCACGTCCACCGCGCCGCTGACCGCCGCCAGGTCCCCATCGGTCCGCAGCGACACGTGGAGTCCCGCCCCGGTGAAGCCGGCGACCAGCTGGTCGAGCCGGTGCAGACCGGGCTGCGGGGCGGTCGCCGCCCCGTTGGTGGGGTCGTCGTCCTCCGTACGCAGGACCCGCAGCAGGTCGCCGATCTCGGTGAGCACGGTCCGGGAGGCGCCACGGATGGCACCGAGGGCCTGCTGGGCCCGGTCCGGGCGGGTCTGCAGCGCCGACGACGCCACCCCGGCGTTGAGGCTGATCACGGAGATCTGGTGGGCGACGACGTCGTGCAGGTCACGGGCGATCCGCAGCCGTTCCTCGGTGACCCGTCTGCGGGCCTCCGATTCGCGGGTCTGTTCGGCGCGTTCGGCGCGTTCGATGATGGCGCGCAGGTATTCCCGCCGGGAGCGGTGGCCGTCGCCGGCGGCAGCGGCGAACGCGACCAGGACGGTGACCTGGAACGCCCGGGGATCGAACACACTCCCGATCGCCGTCAGGAGGTTGAGCAGGGTCGTCGCGACGACGGCGGCGCAGGCTGCGGTGAGCGTGGTCCGCCGGTCCGTGCGGTTCGCCGCCCCGAACATGGCGATCGACACGGCGAGCACCACGCCCGGCTCCAGCGCCCCGGTGGCCGCGACGAGTCCGTAGATCGCGATACAGCCGGCGAGCACCGGCAGCGGCCAGCGCCGCCGCAGCGGCAGCAGCACGGCCGGGACGATCGCCAGGGCGATGGTGACGGGTCCGGCCGCCTCGTGCTCGGGGACCTTGAACGGGGCGAGCGCCGTCGCGACGATGATCACCGCAGCGGCCAGGTCACCGACCCACGGCGGTACGCGCGGACGGCCGTACCTCGGGTCCGCCGGCACGGCCGCAGTGGTCGTCATGGCCCCAGTCTGCCGGCCGCCGTGACCAGGCAGGTCCACCTGGCGCGGTATTCCCCCGTACCGCGAACGCGGTACGCGAATGCCCGCCACAGAGTGACGCGGCGGACCGTGCCGCCGACGACGATGGAGACACCAGCCGGAATTCGGCCTGGTCGGCGAATACGAGGAGTCCGATGGAAAGCCCTGTCATCTCGGCTGTCGACGTACGGAAGACGTACGGTCGGGGCGCGAACAGTTTCGACGCGCTGAAGGGAGTCAACTTCGACATTCATGACGGCGAGAGTGTTGCGATCCTCGGTAAGAGCGGATCCGGCAAGTCGACCCTGATGCACATTCTCGCGCTGCTGGACGCCCCGACGTCGGGCACGATCACGCTGGGCGGGGTCGATACCCGTACGCTGCGGGGCAGCCGCCTCAACCAGACCCGGAACAAGACGTTCGGGTTCGTCTTCCAGCAGTTCTTCCTCACCCCGAACACCTCGGTCCTCGACAACGTCATGCTGCCGCTGAAGATCGCCGGCGTCGGGCGGGCCGAGCGTAGGCGGCGCGGCATGGCCGCCCTGGAACAGTTGGAGCTGGCCGACAAGGCGAAGAACAAGGCGGCGAATCTCTCCGGCGGACAGAAGCAACGGGTGGTGATCGCGCGGGCGCTGGTGAACAATCCGCGGATCATTTTCGCCGACGAGCCCACCGGTAACCTCGATTCCGCCACCGGCGCCGTGGTGGAGGACATTCTCTTCGGCCTCAACCGGCAGAACGGCATCACCCTGATCGTCGTCACCCACGACGAGGAGCTCGCGTCGCGCTGCGACCGCCGCATCCTGGTCCGGGACGGCCAGCTGGTCGACGACCTGGCGGCGGTGCCGGCATGAAGATCTCCGATCTGGTCGGCTCGGCCACCGCGAACACTTTCCGGTCCAAGACCCGTACGCTGCTGACGATCCTGGCGATCTTCATCGGCGCGTTCACCTTGACGTTGACCAGCGGGCTGGGCACCGGCATCAACGCGTACATCGACGACACGGTGACGGCGATCGGCGCGTCCGACGTCATGTCGGTCGTCAAGACCCCGGACGCCGACGACGGGTTCGGTTCCGCCGACGCCGGGCCGGCCGAGTACGACCCGGACACGGTGTCGAGCGGGCAGGACGGTCCGCCCGGTCAGCAGACGGTCGTCGCGCTCACCCCGGCCGACCTGGACACCCTGGCCGACATCGACGGTGTCCTCGACGTACAGGCGACCCGGTCGATCAGCGCCGACTACATCCAGGTCGGCGACGGTACGCGGTACGTAGTGGACGTGGGCGGCCTGGTCGCCGGGCAGCGGACCCCGCTGGCCGCCGGGTCGGAGCCGGACAACGCCTCGTCGCAGTCGCAGCTCGCGCTCCCGACGTCGTACGTCGAACCGCTCGGCTTCGCTGACGACGCTGCGGCGGTCGGGCAGACCGTCTCGATCGCGGTGACCGACGCGCAGCGCACGCAGCAGGTGATCGAGGCGACGATCGTCGGGGTGGCCGAGGAGACCCTGGCGACCGGGGGCGGCGTCGTGCCCAACGACGCGTTGACCGATGCGCTGTTCGACGCGCAGAACACCGGTGTCCCGGCCGCCGAGGCGCAGCGGTACGCCCAGGCGGCCGTCTGGTTCGACCCGGCCGCGACCGACGAGCAGATCAGCGCACTGAAGGACCGGCTGGCCGACGCCGGCTACACCGGGAGCACGGTCGCCGATCAGCTCGGCGCGTTCCGTACCGTCATCGACGGCATCGTCTGGGTGCTGAACGCCTTCGCGGTGATCGCGCTGCTGGCGGCGAGCTTCGGGATCGTCAACACCCTGTTCATGTCGGTGCAGGAGCGGACCCGTGAGATCGGCCTGATGAAGGCGATGGGCATGGGCTCGGGCAAGGTGTTCGGCCTGTTCAGCCTGGAGGCCACGTTCATCGGCTTCCTCGGCAGCGCCATCGGCGCGGTGCTGGCGGTCGCGGCGGGCACCGCGATCAGCAGCGCACTGGCCGGCAGTTTCCTCGCGGACCTGCCGGGGCTCACGCTGATCGCCTTCGAGCCGGTCTCCATCGCGGCGATCATCGGCCTGGTGATGGCGATCGCGTTCCTGGCCGGCACGCTGCCGGCGTCGCGGGCGGCCCGGGCTGACCCGGTCGACTCGCTGCGCTACGAGTAGCCGCAGCTGGCAGGTAGGCCACCGGACGCACGAGGTGCCTGGCGGGATGGAACTCCCGCCAGGCACGTCGCCGTTTCGTCAGGGTCAGTCGGGCCGACCGTGGATCAGAGCCGGAAGTACGAGTTGGTGGTGGAGCTGTTGTACGGGGAGTAGGTCCAGTAGTGGTACATCAGGCCGAGCTGGCCCCATTTGGACCGTACGTACTCGCCGGACTCGCCCGCCCAGATGCCGGAGTGGTCGTCGCTGGCGTACGACAGCTTCATGCTGGGAAACCACCGGTACGGAATTCGCCAACGGGTGTAGCTGCCGTCCAGCCAGTACTGGTCGTCGCCGGGGGTGTTCATCCACCGGTCGTTCGCGCTGGAGGTGCTGTACCAGGCGTACGAGTGGCAGTTGTACTTGCGCGAGGCGTTGCGTTCCCGCGACGCCGACGGATAGTTGGTCGCCACGTAGCTGTTGTAGCTGCTGATCTGGGCGCTGGTCAGCTCGGACGTCATGGTGATCACCGAGACGGCCGAGCCGTTGGGGGTGTAGGCGGTGCTGGCGTAGTCCAGCGTCCCGACGTCGTCGCTGACCGGGTGGGCGACGCTGGGGTCGGCCAGGTGCGCCCGTACGGCCGCGACGGTGGTTTCCACCGCGCCCGGCCGCAGCTGCACAGCTTCGCGCAGCAGCTCCGAGCGGGACCAGTCCCAGCTCTCCCGGGTGGCGAGCGCGCGACCGAGCAGCACCGCGGTCGGTTCCAGGCCGGCCTGGCCGTACGTCGTGGCGTCGGTCTGCTTGGCCCGGTGTACGGCGAGGCCGAGCCGCAGCAACTCCTCGGACTGCGCGGCGGTGAGGGTGGCGAGCACCTGCGGCTGGGCGAGGACGGTCTCCAGTTTCCACACGGCCAGCGCCCGGTCGCCGGCGTCGGCGAGGGACTCACCGCCGCGGGCCGCGACGTTCAGGGTCCGGTAGCGCGTGAGCAGTTCCTGGCCGGCGTCGGGGCGGCGGAGCAGTTCCTGTAGTCCGGTGAAGCGGGCGGTGACGGTCTCGAAGCCGTGTTGGACGCTGTTGAAGGCCAGGGCGTCGGGCAGCAGCGGGTACGCCAGGACGGCGTCGACGAGCAGCGGGGTCCGCAGGACGGCGGCGGTCTTGGCCGGCATCTGTACGGCGTCGACCATCTCCTGGTGGCTGCCGAGCGCGCGCCACTGCGCGGAGCCGGGGGTCACCTGGTAGGTGAAGGGTCGGTCGGCGGCCGAGACCGGGGTGCCGG
Source organism: Solwaraspora sp. WMMA2101 (assembly GCF_049179175.1). NCBI lineage: Bacteria > Bacillati > Actinomycetota > Actinomycetes > Micromonosporales > Micromonosporaceae > Solwaraspora > Solwaraspora sp. WMMA2101. The sequence continues at coordinate 3,260,128 of NZ_JBMHMA010000006.1, forward strand.
GCGTGAGGGTGGCGACGAGGGCGCCGGTGACGGCGGCGACGAGGGCGCGCCGGGTCAGGCGGGCAGGACGGGACATCCGTGATCCTCTCGACGAAGAACGGGTGCGGCACCATCATGATTCAGATACTTCGATTGATGCCGACTTCGAAAAGGTAACAAGATCCACAATGGATTGTGATGTCCGGGCGCAAGCCGGAGATGGTCAATGTCAGTAACTCGTCGGCCACGGGTCGGACGACCCGGACGGGTTGCCCGGTTGCGTCCGATCTTCATGGGCTCCACTGGTCGACGGCTCATAAAGTGACGTCGCACCATCCGCATAATCGGGTACGCCCGATCGGGTCGGAGCTGGCATGATCGCCCGATGCCGTCCGCCCGCGCCACTCTGCTCAGCTGGCAGTTCGAACTGACCTGGTCGCTGTTCGAGTACCACCTGGAACGGCTACGGACCGACGACTTCCTTGCCGAGCCGGCACCGGTGTGCTGGACGATGCGGCCGTCCGACGACGGCGGCTGGGTGCCGGACTGGGCCGAGACCGAGCCGGATCCGTACCGGTGCCGACGATCGCCTGGCTCAGTTGGCACATCGGCTGGTGGTGGACCGTCGCGATCGACCACGTCGAGGGGCGACCACCACACGACCGTACGGAGATCCACTGGCCGGGCATCGGCGAGCCGACCGTGCGCTGGCTGCGCGAGCTGCGTTCGGACTGGACGGCGGCGCTCGACCGGCTGACCGACGCCGACCTCGACCGGGCCGTCGCCTACCCGTGGCCCGCCGACGCCGGGCTCAGCCTCGCCCACCTGGTCGGCTGGGTCAACGCGGAGCTGATGAAGAACGTCGCCGAAATCGGCCAGCTGCTGATGATTCGCGCCGCACATGCCGGGTCGGACCAACCGGCATCCTGACCGGCACGCGACCCCACCTCGCCAGACAATTGCCAGAATGGTTTTTCCAATTGGTCATTGTCTAAGTAATGTTGACGTGTTAGCGCTTGCATCAACATCAACGGACAACAAAACTGTCAATATCCAGTAGGTCCGAGATCTCCAGTCCCATTCAGGAGGGAACAGTGCGGATCCGCAGCATCCCGAGCCGGTCGACGCGGCTGCTCGCCGTCGTCGTCGGCATCGTCACCGCCGGTACGCTCACCCTGCCGTCCGCCGGGGTCGCCGCCCCGACGGTCTACACCGCCAGCGAACTCGCCCAGGTCAGTGACCTGGTGGAAGCCTCCGGCGTCGAAGGCATCGCCTGGCACGTCGACAGCGCCACCGGTCGGGTCGTGGTCACCGCCGACAGCAGCGTCTCCCGCGCCGAGATCACCAAGATCCGGCTGGCCGCCCGCGGCAAGGCCGGTGCCATCAAGCTGGAACGCACCTCCGGGGTGTTCACCCGGCTGGTCTCCTCCGGCGACCCGATCTACGGCAGCGGCGGACGCTGCTCGCTCGGTTTCAACGTGGTCAGCGGCAGCACCTACTACTTCCTCACCGCCGGGCACTGCGGTGAGGTGATCGACACCTGGTACAGCAACTCCGCGCTGACCAGCCTGATCGGCCCGACCGTCGACTACAGCTTCCCCGGCGACGACTACGGCCTGGTCCGGTACGACAACCCGGCGCAGAGCCACCCGGGTGGCTTCACCGTCGGCGACGCCTTCGTCGGGCAGTCGGTCACCCGTACCGGTTCGACGACCGGCACCCACAGCGGTACGGTCACCGCGCTCAACGCCCGGGTCCGTTACCTGGGCAGTGGGGTCGTCCGAGGCCTGATCCGGACCGATGTGTGCGCCGAGCCGGGCGACTCCGGCGGCCCGCTCTACTCCGGATCGACCGCGCTGGGCCTCACCTCGGGCGGCAGTGGCAACTGCCGGACCGGCGGCACGACCTTCTACCAGCCGGTCCGTGAGGCAGTCGACGCGTACGACGTGACGATCTACTGACCGACCCGGGCGGTGTCCGGGTCGGTCGACGCGGACACCGACCCACCCGGGTCGGTCGACGCGGACACCGACCCGCCGGTGGCGGTCCGCCACCGTACGTCGATCGCCCGGCCCGCCCGGCGGTAGAAGTCCCGGGGCAGTTCCGGTGCGGCCGGGCGGTGCCGGCGCAGTGCCTGATCCAGGGCACGCGCCTGCGCCGCCACGGCCGTCACCCCGTACATGTGGATCGGGTTGCCGCTGTGGACGGCGTCGCCCAGGGCCAGGAATCCGGCCGGGGTGCGGTCCAGTCGTTCGGCGTACCGGCGCTGGTCGGTCGGGGTCCGGTGGGTCAGCACCGGACCGAGTGGCTCGGCGCGGGCGAGGACGTCGGCGATCGCGGGCGACGCCAGGCGGCGGGCGAACGATTCGTACGCGGCCGGGTCGCTCGGCGGCATCTCGCCCTGCCAGGAGCCGAGGGTGACCATCCACCGGTCACCCTCCAACGGCAGCATGAGGCCGATCCGGCCACCCGGCACCGGGTCCCCGGTCACCACGGCGAGCGCGCCGTCGAGGTCACCCGGGCGGCGGCGGACCAACTGCGAGGCGTACGTCACGTCGACCGGCACGGCCGAGATCTCCGGGGTGGGGAATCCGTGCCTGGCCAGCTGGTCGAAGAAGTGGGTGTTGCGCCCGGTGCAGGCGACGACCAGGTCGGCGTGGTGGGCGGCCCCGTCCACCCGGACCCCCGTCACCCGGTCGTCGGTGATGACGGGACCGTCCACCGCCGTGGCGTCGACGACGCGGACGTTGCGGCGCAGCCGCAGCAGGTGGTGGCGGACGACCATCTCCAGCAACGGCTGGCTCGCCGACAGGACGACCGGCACCGGCCCGCTCGCTGACAGGAGGTCCGGCGCCGGGTCCGGCCCGAGCGGGCGGTCGGTGCCGTCGTGGCGCCACGCCAGGTCGGTGCCGTCGCGGTGCCACGCCAGCTCGGTGCTGTCGTGGTGCCACATCAGCTCGGTGGCGGGCACCGCGACGGCACCGGCGTCGGCCAGTCGCCGGGCCAGCCCGGGAAACTGTGCCTCGAGCAGGCGCTGGCCGGCCGCCGGCACGAGATGGCCGTGTCGACCCTGCGGCGCACCCCGACGCGGGAGGGCCGCGTCGGGCAGCCGGTCCCGTTCCAGGACCGTCACCTGGTCGACGTGCTCACTGAGCACCCGGGCGGTGACCAGGCCGGCGATGCCGGCACCGACCACGATCGCGCTGCCACCCACCTCGTTCGTCCTCCCCGGACCAGGACCAGGACCCCCGTCGAACAACTGAGCTGTCACTCAGCCGAGACCGCACCGCTCAGCCGAGACCGCACCGCAGGGGCCGAGACGGAACCACTCAGCCGAGACCGAACCGTTCGGCGTGGATCTGCGCGTTCGGCACACCGATGGTCCGTACGCTGTCGACCACGGCGGCGGTCAGGGCCGGCGGCCCGCAGACGAACACCTCACGTTCGGTGATGTCCGGCACCAGCGCGTGCAGGTTCGCCGGGTCGAACGGCCGGTTCGGTGGCGTACCGGCACCGGTGCGGCCGGTCAGCAGGTGCACCTGGGCGCCCCGCGTGGCGGCCAGCCCCTGCAGTTCACCGAGCAGGACCGCGTCGGTCTCCTTGGCCGCCCGGTAGAGGACCACGGTCTGCCCACCCGACTCCTCCAGCAACGCGCGGATCGGGGTGATCCCGACACCGCCGGCGACCAGCAGCGTCTTGTCCCGCTTGCGGTGCAGGTTGGTGAAGGCGCCGTACGGCCCTTCGATGAAGACCCGGTTGCCGACCTTCAGCTGCCGCAGCCCGGCGCTGGTCGCGCCGGCCGCCTTGGCGGTCAGCCGCAGCGAGCGGCCATCGGGGGCCGCCGACAACGAGAACGGGTTCGCCTGCCACCAGCGGTTGTGGCCGGGGAAGCGCCAGATGCAGAACTGCCCGGCGCGGGCCGGCAGCCGGTCCAGGTGCCGGCCGGTGACGTGCACCGACACGACGTTGTCGGCCTCCGGCACGACGGCGGCGACCCGGAACCGGTGGTACGCGTTGCGCCACACCGGCACGACGAACCGGTTGATCACGAGTGAGCCGAGCACCAGCGTCCACAACGTCCACCAGTAGCCGGTGGCCAGGACGGAGGAGAAGGTGGTCGCCTCGATGAACTGGTGCACCAGCCCGGCCAGCAGCGCCAGGTAGATCAGCACGTGCAGCGCGTGCCAGGTCTCGTACGGCAGCCGTCGCCGGACGTACCGGATGGAGACCCCGACCACGACGATCATGATGCCGGCGGCGATCATCCCGAGCAGTGCGGCGGGCACCCGGGCCAGGCTGAGGAAGGTCTCGCCGAACCCCATGTCGTAGAGGGTGGCGTAGCCGGTGATGACGAACGCCGCGTGCAGCATCACGGTCCAGAACAGCCCGAAGCCGAGCCAGCGGTGCCAGGCGGTGAGCCGGTCCATCCCGAGCCGCCGGTCCAGCCAGGGGATCCGGGCGACCAGCGTCAGCTGGACCATCATGATCATGGCCGCGTGCAGGCCGAAGAACTTCGCGACGGTCAACACCGGGTGCTGACCCTGGCCGTACGCGAAGAAGACGATTTCGAGGATCACCAGGTTGACCGCGACGACGCCGCCCAGCGTCACACGGGCCAGGGTCATCGGTGGGACACCTGTCGGTGGTGTCGGGGTCGGGGTGGCTGCCATCGAGCGTTGCGCCCGAGTGGGATCGCCGTACAGCCGGCTCACTGCCTTGCTCCCTGCTATCCGCTACATCGATCGATTTCGGAGGAAGTGTCCCGTCCGTCGGCCGATGGTGGCCGACGGACGGGACCGGGTCGATCATGCAGCGGGCAGGCGCCGCCATGCTTGATGGAACTCTGAGGGTTTCCTGAGGGAGCCGGCCACGCCGGCACGGACCCTGGCGAAACGGTACGGATCAGCGCAGGCCGTACGGATCAGAGCAGCTCGTGGCGGACGACGTTCTCCTCACGGCCCGGGCCGACCCCGACCACGCTGACCTTCGCCCGGCAGAGCTCCTCGATGCGCTCGACGTAGCGGCGGGCGTTGGTCGGCAGCTCCGCCTCGGTGCGGGCCTTCGTGATGTCCTCCCACCAGCCGTCGTGCTCCTCGTAGATCGGCTTCGCGTGGTGGAACCCGGTCTGCGTCATCGGCATGTCGTCGAAACGCTCGCCGTCGATCTCGTAGCCGACGCAGATCGGCACCTTCGCCAGGCCGGTGAGCACGTCGAGCTTGGTGACCACCAGGTCGGTGATGCCGTTGAGCCGTACGGCGTACCGGCCGACGACGGCGTCGAACCAGCCGCAGCGGCGCTCCCGCCCGGTCGTGGTGCCGTACTCGACGCCGACCTTGCGCAGGTGCTCACCGTTGGCGTCGAACAACTCGGTCGGGAACGGCCCGGAGCCGACCCGGGTGGTGTACGCCTTGGTAACCCCGATCACCTTGGTGATCGCGGTCGGCGGGATCCCGGTGCCGACACACGCCCCGCCGGAGGTCGGGTTGGACGAGGTGACGAACGGGTACGTGCCGTGGTCCATGTCCAGCATGGTGGCCTGCGCGCCTTCGAGCAGCACCGTCTCGCCCCGGTCCAGGGCGTCCCACAGCATCGCCCGGGTCTCGGCGATGTGCGGACGCAGCCGGGACGCGTAGCCGAGGTACTCCTCGACGACCGCGTCGACGTCGATGCCCTTGCGGTTGTAGACCTTGAACAGGATCTGGTTCTTCTCCCGCAGCGCCAGCTCCAGCTTCTTGCGCAGGATGCCGGGGTCGAGCAGGTCCTGGACCCGGATCCCCATCCGGGCGACCTTGTCGCCGTACGCCGGCCCGATGCCCCGGCCGGTGGTGCCGATCCGCGACGACCCGAGGTAGCGCTCGACGACCCGGTCCAGCGCCCGGTGGTGCGGCATGATCAGGTGCGCGTCGCCGGAGATCCGCAGCCGGGAGACGTCGACGCCGCGTTCGGCCAGGCCGTCGATCTCGGTCAGCAGGACCTTCGGGTCTACCACGACCCCGTTGCCGATGATGATCATCGCGTTCGGGGAGAGCGCCCCCGAGGGCATCAGGTGCAGGGCGTACTTCTGGCCGTCCGGGGTGATGACGGTGTGTCCGGCGTTGTTGCCGCCGGAGAACCGCACCACGTAGTGGACCCGCTCACCGAGCAGGTCGGTAACCTTGCCCTTGCCCTCGTCACCCCATTGCGCGCCGAGCAGCACGATCGCTGGCATCTTGTGTAACCCGCCTCCATGGGGCTCGGGTGCCAGGTGGCGACCGCGTGGCGAGCCCGGGGAGTCAGGCTAACAAGGGCCGCGATCCTGGTGGACGTGGCCGCGAGGATCGGCAGGAGGCGGCGACGGTGTACGACGTGGTGCTACTGACGCTCGGCAGCCAGCCGGACGCGGGCTGCGACGGCGGCTGCGGGGTCGCCTGCGGTACGGCGGCGAACCGTCCGAAGTCCGACTGCGCCGAACCGGTCCGGGTGCCGGTGCTGGCCTGCCGGGACGCGCTGGTCGCGGCCGGTGCCCGGGTGCGGACCGTCACCGCCCGCTCCGACCGCGAGATCGACGACGTACTCGCCCAGCTGGACGGACCGGCCCGCCCGGACGGGCTGACCTGGCCGGATGAGGACAGCAAGACCCGGCTGGTCGTGGCGACGGCCAGCGACGGACAGTTACGGGCCGTGCTGCGCCGGCTGGTGCGCCGGTACGCTCCACCGCCGAGTCGCCGACCCGCCGACCTGGCCGACAACCGCACCCTGCCCGACCTGCCGGCGATCGGGATCCTGCCGCTGGACCCGGGCCTGGTGCGGGACACGCCGACCGACGGGGGCACCCCGCCGGGCGACCTGGCCGGGCGGCTCGGGCTGCCCCGAGATCCGGCCGCCGTCGCGGCAGCGGTGCTGCACGGCCCGGTCCGGCGGCTGGACCTGCTGCGTACCGACGCCGGTTCGGTGACCCTCGACGGTGCGCTGCTCGGCGGTGCCGACGACGCCGACCGCCCGCTGCCGTGGCGGGGCCGTGTCGAGGTCGACGACACCGTGCTCAGCGCCGGCGACGAACCGCTGCTGGCCTGCGTGGTGGCCAACGCCGACGGGTACGCCCGGCTCGCCGAGGTGCAGCTCGTGGCCCACCCCGACCCGTCGGACGGGCTGCTGGAGGTCGCGGTGGCGGTGCCGGTGGTGACGAGATCGCGGTGGCGCGGGCAGCGGGTGAAGATCGAGGTACGGCGGGCCCGTGGTCGGGCGGCGGCGGTCACCCCGCGCGACGGAGAGCTGCCGTTCGTGGACGATACGGTGACGGGAACATTGACCCGCAAACGATCCTGGTGGGTGGAACCAGCCGCCTGGGGCGTGTACACACATTGACCTGGTATGCGACGCTAAGTAGCGACTGACCTGCACATCCTCGGGTGGGGCCACGGGGGGCGAGGGGGAGTACGCCGTGCACGACCAGACCGAACCGGCGGTGTCGACCGGCGCCGGTGGCGCGCCGGTGGAGGAGCCGTTCTGGCCGCCGGACGAGATCGTCGCCACCGGGCGCAGCGACGTCACGATGGCGGTCCCGGTCGTGCCGGTCGCCCCGCCGCCCACGGCAGCGGCCAGCCAGCCACCACCGCACGACGTCGCCCCGACGCCGCAGCCGGGTGACGGCAACGGTCGGGCGGTCGAGCGGGACCCCGGGCTGCCGCACTCACCGACCTCACCGTGGGCACAGCCGCCGCGCCGGCTGACCCCGCCGACGGACACCGGCGACAACGATCAGCGGGGCGGCCTGCCGCCGGCACCGCGACGCTCACCCGAGCAGCCGACGTCAGCGTCGGCGTCGGCAGAGCAGTTCGCGCCGGCGGAGCAGTTCGCGCCGGAGTCCGCTGGTCGGCCGCATCCGTCGTCGCCCCGGCCCGGCCCGACTCACCCCAGTCCGCCGCACCCTGGCCCGAGCCGGCCGGCACCGCCGCCCGGCCAGACGCCCACGCCACCGGGCCCGCCACCGCCACCGGGCCCGCCACCATCCCCGCCGGCCGCCGGCATGGGGCAGCCGGCCGACCCGTGGGCACCCGCCGATGCCGGTCCACCGGCAGCGACCGGTTGGGACGACTGGACACCGGCCGACGGTGGCGGCTGGTCGCCGCCGCAGCCGATGGCGTACCAGCAGGTGGTTCCCGGCGTGACGGAGCTGCCTCGCCAGCCGTACGAGGAGGCTCCCGGCGTACACCGGATTCCGTCCCCACCGACCCCGCCGCAGCAGCCCGTACCACCGCCACAGCCCGTACCACCGCAGCAGCCCGTACCACCGCCACAGCCCGTACCACCGGCCGCCGGCTACCCGCCGGCGGCGGGAACCGGGTACCCGCAGCCGCCAGCGGTCACCTACCCCGTGCCGCCCGCAGTGGCCGGGCCGTACCCACCGGCACCGCCGCACGGCCAGCCCGATCCGCATGCCGGCTGGGTCGGTGACGGCTTCGCGCCGACCGCCGAGGAGTTCGCCCAGCGGCGCGCCGTCAAACCGGCCAACCCGGTCGCCACGATGGGCATGCGGGCCGCGCTCAACCGGACCACGCTCGGGCTGGTGAAGCTGCCGCCCGGTCAGCAGGAGCAGGAGATCCGGCGCGACATCGAAATGGTGCGCCGCAACTTCGGTGGGCTGCGCCAGGTCACCGTGGTCAACCCCAAGGGCGGCGCCGGCAAGACCGTCGCCATCCTGATGCTGGCCATGACCTTCGGGCAGAAACGCGGCGGGTACGTCCTGGCCTGGGACAACAACGAGACGCAGGGCACCCTCGGGATGCGCGCCCAGCAGGACTTCCATTCCCGTACGGTCCGCGACATGCTGCGTGACCTGCGGCAGTTCCAGGGCTCACACGGCCGCGTCGGTGACCTGTCCCAGTACGTCCGGGCGCAGGGCGAGGGCATGTTCGACGTCCTCGCCTCCGACGAGTCGGCCACCGCCGGCGAGATGCTCACCGCCGCCGCGTTCGCCGAGATCCGCGAGGTCGTCAGCCGCTTCTACAAGCTGATCTTCGTGGACACCGGCAACAACGTACGGGCGCAGAACTGGCAGGCGGCGATCGACGCCACCGACCAGCTCGTGGTCACGATGTCCGCCCGCAACGACTCCGCCGAACCCGCCGCCCGGATGCTCGACCATCTGGAGCAGACCGGCCGGCAGCGGCTGGTCCGCCAGGCGGTGACGGTGATCTCCATGCCGCCGTCGCGACGGGAGATCGACCTGCGCCCCATCGAGCAGCACTTCGCCGCCCGTACCCGCACCGTCCTGCTGGCACCGTACGAACGGATCATCGACAGCGGCGAACCGATCCGGTACGGGCAGCTCTCGTCGACCTTCCGGCAGGCCTGGCTCAAGATCGCCGCAGCGGTCTCCGACGGGCTGTGAGCGCGGCCGTCGGCTGCGCCGCGCTCACCGCTGGGCCGGCCGGTCAGCTGCTGGCCAGCGCGTCCCCGGCCGCCGGGTCGCAGTCACGCAGGAACTGCGCGCAGCGCGCCGCCTCGTCGGACTCGCCGATCTCGCCAGCGGCCCGCGACAGCAGATGCAGGCAGGCGAGGAAACCCTGGTTGGGTCGGTGCGACCAGGGCACCGGCCCGTGGCCCTTCCACCCGTTGCGACGGAGCTGGTCGAGCCCCCGGTGGTAGCCGGTACGGGCGTACGCGTACGCGGTGACGACCTCACCCTTGGCGAACGCCCGCTGCGCCAGCACCGCCCAGGCCCGGCTGTGGGTGGGGTGCTGGCCGGTGGCGGCGGCGTACGCCTCATCGGTGTCGACCTGGGCGGCCTCGGCCAGCGCCGCCTCGGCCTGCTCGTCGCCGGGAAGCAGGGTGGCCGGCGGCTCGGGCAACAGGTTCTGCATTTTGCCCATTCAACCCGGATTCGGTGCGGCATGGTGACTGAACGGATGAGTCCTTCGTCACGCGTGCGGCGGGTGTGCCGGGCGCGGCACTCGACTAGAAATAGAGGTCCGGAGCCTCCCCAGGACCCGGTTTGAGAAGCCCGGTGGCCTCGTGCCACCGGGCTTCGCTATGCCCACGCCCGCTGTGCACCAAGCAGGTGCTCAGCAATTTGCGGCCAACAGGGAAAATGTCCGGGTGCCCACGCCACCCCCCGCCGAACTCCTCGAACCCCACGACACCACACCGCTCGAAGTGGAGTCCCGCGCCGAACTCGACCGGCATCTACGGGCCGGCAGCCTCGCCGGGCTGACCGTGCAGGGACTGCAGTTCGACGTACCGCCGGTGCCCGACCTGACCGACGTCGACCTGACCGACACCCTCTTCCTCGGCTGCACGTTCCCGTCCGCCCAGGCCGAGGCCGACCTGGTCCGGCGCGGCGCACACGTGGTGCCGCCGGTCGCCGGGCTGCCGTACCCGAGCCACCCGTCCCGGCTGTACACCCCCGCCGACCTGGCCGCCGGCTTCGCCGAACACGGCGCCGACGGGATGTACGACAACCTGGTCTACCAGCACTTCCGCCAGCACGGTGGCGCGCTGCCGGAGATCCGCGAGGCGCTCGCCCAACGGCTGCACGACCACGCGATCGACAACGCGCTCACCGACGCCACCCGGTCCTGGATCGACGCGTACGGCCCCGCCTCGGTCGTCGGCGTGATGGGCGGGCACGCGGTGGTCCGGGGCAGCGCGCCGTACCGGCTCGCCGCCACGCTCGGCTGGGAGCTGACCCGGGCCGGCCGGCTGATCGTCACCGGCGGCGGGCCGGGCGTGATGGAGGCTGCCAACCTCGGCGCGTACCTCAGCGGTCACGACGCCGAGGAGCTGACCGCCGCCATCGACCTGCTGGCCACCGCGCCGCACTACGCCGACCAGCAGCCGTACACCGCTGCCGCGCTGGCGGTCCGCGACCGGTACCCGGTGGCCGGGGCCGACGGCACCGCCGCCGACCTCGGCTGGGCACGCGCCGGTGGGCTGGCCATCCCCACCTGGCTGTACGGGCACGAACCCGCCAACCTGTTCGCCGGCCGGGTCGCCAAGTACTTCTGCAACGCCGTCCGGGAGGACACCATCCTGCGGCTGGCCCGGGGCGGCATCGTCTTCGCGCCGGGCCGGGCAGGCACCGTCCAGGAGGTGTTCCAGGCGGCGACGAAGACCTTCTACGGCACCGACGGCGCCAGCGGTCCGTACATCTTCCTGGACCGCACCTTCTGGACCGAGGCCCTGCCGGTCGAGTCGGTCCTCGCGCCGCTGCTGGCGCTGTCCCCGGCCGGTGACCTGTCCCCACTGATCCGGCTCACCGACGACGTCCACGAAGCGGTCGCGCTGCTCACCGCCACCGGGCTGCCGCCGGTGGTGCCGGCCCAGTCACGGAGCTGACCTCGACCCGCACGACGATCGACTATCCGGCGGTCGGTCCCATTCATTGGACAACGCCCCGTCTGCGGGGCGAGACCGATGCCGGTGTACCGCTACCTGCCGGCGACCTTTCGGCGGCGCTACCAGCATCGACCGGCAACGCTCCAGATATGCCCCGGCCGGTGACGATGTCCGCCCTCGATCCGGTTCCCGGGCCGGCTGGCGTCGATCCCGCCTTGGCGCTGCACTGGAGTGAACTGCTACGGCTCCTGGCCGCCTCGCACAACGTCTTCGGTTCACGCCAGGTGTACGGCGCTGTTTGCCGAGAGCTAGCCATCGTCCGCCGATACCGCCGCGAGGCCTCGGACGACCTCACGCCACGTCTTCTGGCAGTGGAGGCACGATGGGCGGAGTTCGCGTCCTGGACCGCCGACAACCTCGCCGACGTCAACGCAGCCACCTACTGGCTCGACCACGCACTCACCCTGGCGAACCGGGCGGGCGACAAGCGGATGGCCGCCTATATCGTCATGCGCCAGGCACAGCAGGCCGTCGACCGCCTCGACGGTACCCAGGCGACGGGACTCGCCGAAACCGCCGAGACACTCGAACCACTCACCGACCGCGACCGCGCCCTCTGCCTCATCCGCCAGGCCCAGGGACACGCCCTCCGCAACGACCAACTGCGGTCCCTCTCCGCGATCAAGACCGCGCACCAACTCGTCAATCGGTCCATGGGCAACACGGCCGATGACCCGGACACCATCGGCCGCCACTGCACCCACGCCTACCTCCGCGCCCACGAGGGCTACTGCCTGCTCCAGCTCGGCCGCGCCGCTGCGGCGGCCGACACCCTGGAAACCGTTCTGACCGACTGGCCTGCCGACTACCGCCAGGACGAGGCGCTTACCCGAAGCTGGCTCGCCCGGTCCTACGCCGCGACGAACCGGCTGACCGAAGCCGGTGCCGAAGGCAGCCGCGCCCTGAGTCTGGCCGCCGCGACCTCGGCGGCCAGGGCGATGACCTCCCTGCACCATCTTCACGGTCGGCTCGCAGGCGCAACGGGATCCACCGAGGTCGTCGAGTTCCGAAATGCCTTCTCCCTCGTCGCGTCAACGACCAGACTGTGATCATGAACCTGATCTCCACCGCGACCACCACGGACGAGGCCCACCGCGCAGCCGCCGTCGCAGTCCTCCCGGTGGGCAGCTTCGAACAACACGGCACCCATCTCCCGCTGACCACCGACACCATCGTGGCCAGCGCGATCGCGAAAGCCGCCGCGACCGCCTACGACCTACTGCTGCTGCCCCCGGTGACGATCAGCTGCTCGCAGGAACACACCGGATGGCCGGGCACCGTCAGCATCCGCTCCTCCACCCTGACCCACATCGTCACCGACATCGCGCAGTCGCTAGAGCAGGCCGGCGTCGACCGGCTGGTCGTGGTCAACGGCCACGGCGGCAACTACGTGCTGTCCAACATCGTCCAAGAGGCCAACACCAGCGGACGGCGCATGGCCCTGTACCCGAGGAGGCAGGACTGGGAAACCGCCCGCCAGCACGCCGGCCTCGACAGCACCAGCCACGACGACATGCACGCCGGCGAGATCGAGACCTCCCTGCTCCTGCACCTGTGCCCCGACCTCGTCCGACCCGGCTACCAGACCGCCGACCACCTCACCGAACGACCCGACCTCCTGGTGCTCGGCATGCGCGGCTACACCCACACCGGCGTCATCGGCGCACCATCCGCCGCAACCGCCACCAAAGGCAAGGCCGTCCTCGACAGCCTGACCACCACCTTCGCCACCAGCCTCGCCATCCTCCAACAGAACACCCAACCCTGACCGGTCACGCCCGCTGCGCCTCGCCGACCGCCGTAGCGCTCCAGCGCAGAGCCTGTAGTGGCGGTGTCGCGCCGGGCGACCGGTCGGTCGGCCAGGTCAGGCGACGGGGCGACGACGCCAGGCGACGATCGGCAGTTCGACGTCGGGTGCGGCGGACAGGCCGTTCTCGTCGAGGGCGTTCTGCACGGCCAGCCGGGCACCGTCGAAGCGGAACTCGACCGCGTGCAGCACGTGCGGCCGCCAGTGCGACGGCATGATCCGCTCGATCACGTTGACCGCCCGCAGCGGTCGGCCCCGGGCCGGCAGCGGCGCCGGGTGGCGGTCAGCTCGCCAGTCCAGCCGCAGGCCGGGCTGGTCCACCGGCATCGTCATGTCCACCTGGTTCCAGGTGATCGCGCACTCGTCGAACTTGCGGTGGGTGACCTCGACGTTGGTGTCGCCGAAGCCAAGGACGACCGGGCCGTTGGCGTACCAGGTGTCCTGGTCGAGGTCCCACATCAGCCAGACGTCGATCAGTGGCCGGCCGATCAACCGGGTGAACCGGGCGCGGTGGGCGGCGGCCAGCGTCGCGGCGTCGTGACACCACTGTGGCTCGTACCCGTCGATGCCGAGCACCGCGACCTCCACACCGGACCTGTTGGATCGGTTGATGTCCTATGGTGCACCCCGACCAGTGACGACGCACGGCCGGCCCCGAGTGGGGCCGGCCGTGCGGACAGAGCGTGGGCGGAGGGTTACTTCGCCAGGGTGGTGCCGGTGGAGCGCAGGTGCTCGCAGGCGTCGACGACCCGCTTGGCCATGCCCGCCTCGGCCGACTTGCCCCAGGCCCGGGGGTCGTACGCCTTCTTGTCGCCGACCTCGCCGTCAATCTTCAGCACCCCGTCGTACTTGGTGAACATGTGGGTGACGACCGGCCGGGTGAACGCGTACTGGGTGTCGGTGTCGATGTTCATCTTGACCACGCCGTAGTCCAGCGCGGCCCGGATCTCCTCCAGCAGCGAGCCGGAACCGCCGTGGAAGACCAGGCTGAGCGGCTTCTCCTTGCCGTACTTGGCGCCGACCGCGTCCTGGATCTCCTTGAGGATCTCCGGCCGCAGCTTGACGTTGCCGGGCTTGTAGACGCCGTGCACGTTGCCGAAGGTCAGCGCCGCCATGTAGCGGCCCTTCTCGCCGAGGCCGAGCGCCTCGACCATGGCCAGGCCGTCCTCGACGGTGGTGTACAGCTTCTCGTCGATGGCGCCGACGATGCCGTCCTCCTCGCCACCGACGACGCCGACCTCGATCTCCAGCACGACCTTGGCCGCGGCGGCCTCGGCGAGCAGCTCGGTGGCGATCTCCAGGTTCTCCTTCAGCGGTACGGCGGAGCCGTCCCACATGTGCGACTGGAACAGCGGCGCGCCGCCGGCGGCGACCCGCTCCTTGGAGGCGGCCAGCAGCGGGCGGACGAAGCCGTCGAGCTTGCCCTTCGGGCAGTGGTCGGTGTGCAGCGCGATGTTGACCGGGTACTTCTTCGCCACTTCCTGGGCGAAGGCGGCGAAGGCCAGCGAACCGGTGACCATGTCCTTGACGGTCGGGCCGGACAGGTACTCGGCGCCACCGGTGGAGACCTGGATGATGCCGTCGCTCTCGGCCTCGGCGAAGCCCTGCAGCGCGGCGTTGAGGGTCTGCGACGACGTGACGTTGATGGCGGGGTACGCGAACGCGCCGGCCTTGGCGCGGTCAAGCATCTCGGCGTAGACCTCGGGAGAGGCGATGGGCATCTCGAACGCTCCTTTGTACCGGTTCGGCCCGTCGACGGGTCGATTGTCGTGCTCAGCTCACTGCGCTGGACCGCGCTGTCCTCCGCTGGCAGTATCCCGCAGCGACGGGGCGACGGCGACATCGCCCCTGTCCGTGCCGACGGTCAGCGGCGGTCGTACTTGTCCGGGACGACCAGGCTGATCGCCCAGCCGACGATGGCCATCACGATCGCGCCCCAGAACGCCGGCCAGAAGCCGTCGATGGTGAACGGCAGGTCCAGTTGCTGGGCGAGCCAGTCGGTCAGCAGGAACAGCAGGGCGTTGACGACCAGGGCGAACAGGCCCAGGGTCAGCAGGTAGAAGACGCAGCCGACGACCTTGATGATCGGCTTGAGCACGGCGTTCACGATGCCGAAGATCAACGCGACGATGACCAGGGTCAGCACGGTACGGGTCGCCGAGTCGCCGGAGACCTCGATCCCGGGGACGACGAGCGTGGTGATCCACAGGGCGACCGCGGTGATGGCGAGTCTGATCAGGAATCCCATCCCGTCATCCTGCCATCCGGGATCCACCACCTGACCCGATAACCGGACAACTTTCCGATTCTGGGTAGCAGTCTGCGGGCAGCCGGGTCAGCCCGTACCGTGGAAAGCGCGCAACCGCCGACCGAGGAGGCCGATATGACGTACCCGGACGAGGACCTCGCCCCGGCCGACCACCTCGACCCCGCCGAACGCGACATCGAGGCCCCCACCGACGACGCGGTCGAACAGTCGGTGGTGGCCAACCCGGTCGAGCAGCCCCCGGAGATCCACCGGGGGCTGGAGGTCGACGACTGGGACGCCGTCGAGCAGTCCCGCATCGTCGACCTCGACGACGACGGCTACCGCTGAGCCGATCACACCGGTCACCCCGGGCCGGCGTCCGCCGCGACGGCTAAACCGCTGTCCCAGGGTGGCGCCCGGCTGACACGATCACCCGCGTGCTGCTGACCGTGACGACGACTCACCGACCCGCCACCGACCTCGGCTACCTGCTGGTCAAGCATCCGGACCGGATGCAGTCGTTCGACGTACCCACCGGCACCGCGCACGTGTTCTACCCGGAAGCCGACGAACAGCGCTGCACCGCCGCGCTGCTGCTCGACGTCGACCCGGGCCGGCTCACCGCCGCGCGGGGCCGCCACCGCGGCCGGCCCACCGCCGCGATGCCCGGCAGCTTCACCCTCAGCCAGTACGTCAACGACCGGCCGTACGCCGCGTCCAGCCTGCTCGCCGCCGCGCTCGCCAAGGTGTTCCGGTCGGCGCTGCGCGGGCAGAGCCGGGACCGACCCGAACTGGTCGACGTGGCGCTGCCGCTGACCGTCCGGGTACCGGTGCTGCGCTGCCGGGGCGGCGCGGCACTCGCCGACCGTCTCTTCGCCCCGCTCGGCTGGACGGTGACCGCCCGGCCGATCCCCCTCGACGAACGCTTCCCCGAATGGGGCGACAGCCGCTACGTCGACCTCACCCTGACCGGCACGCTGCGGGTCGCCGACGCGCTCAACCACCTGTACGTGCTGCTGCCGGTGCTCGACGACGCCAAGCACTACTGGATTGCCCCGGACGAGCTGGACAAACTGCTACGGGCCGGGGACGGCTGGTTGGCCGGCCACCCGGAGCGCCGCCTGATCACCCGGCGGTACCTGGCGCACCGACGGATCCTCGCCCAGCAGGCCGAGGACCAGCTCGCCGAGGCACAGGCCGCGCAGCTGCGGCTGTCCGACGCGGCGGTCGAACCCGACAGCATCGAGTCGGACAGCGTCGAACCCGACGGTGTCGGCCCGGACAGCGGCGACCCGGACGGCGCGCCGTCGCGGCCGCGTCCACTGGCGGCGACCCGGCGGGCCGCCGTACTGGCCGTGCTGGCCGAGGTCGGCGCCAGCCGGGTGCTCGACCTCGGCTGCGGCGGCGGTGCGCTGCTCACCGAACTGCTCGCCCAGCCCCGGATCAGCGAGATCGTCGGCACCGACGTGTCGGCGCGGGCGCTGGAGCTGGCCGCCCGCCGGCTGCGGCTGGACCGGCTGCCGCCCCGCCAGCAGCAGCGGGTACGGCTGTGGCAGTCGGCGCTGACCTACCGTGACGACCGGCTGCGCGGCTTCGACGCGGCGGTGCTCATGGAAGTGGTCGAGCATCTGGACCCGCCCCGGCTGCCCGCACTGGCCGAGTCGGTCTTCGGGCACGCCCGACCCGGCACCGTCGTGGTCACCACCCCGAACGTGGAGTACAACGTGCGCTTCGACGGCCTGACCCCCGGTACGCTGCGCCACCCGGACCACCGGTTCGAGTGGACCCGTGCCGAGTTCGCCGCCTGGGCCGGGCAGGTCGCCACGACGTACGGCTATCAGGTGACCTACCGGCCGGTCGGCGAGGTGGACCCGCAGGTCGGGCCGCCGACCCAGCTGGCGGTCTTCACCCGCGACGGCGCCCGCGCCGGCGCCGACGGTGCCGTGGGCGTCGGGGGTGCCCGGTGACCGTCCTGGAGATCCCCGAACTCGCCCTGGTCGCGCTCGTCGGCGTCTCCGGCTCCGGCAAGTCGACGTTCGCCCGCCGGCACTTCGCCGCCACCCAGGTGCTCTCCTCGGACACCTTCCGGGCGTTGGTGGCCGACGACGAGAACGACCAGTCGGCGTCGGCGGACGCCTTCGACGCACTGCACTACGTCGCCGGCAAACGGCTGCGGGCCGGCCGGTTCACCGTGGTCGACGCCACCAACCTGCAGGAACACGCCCGGGCCGGGCTGGTCGCCATCGCCCGCGAGCACGACGTGCTGCCGGTCGCGGTGGTGCTCGACGTGCCGGAGCAGCTCTGCTGGGAACGCACCCAGGGCCGCACCGACCGGACGTTCGGCCGGCACGTGGTCGCCAGGATGCACCGCGACCTGCGCCGGTCGGTCGGCAAGCTGGCCCGGGAAGGGTTCCGGCACGTGTTCGTGCTGCGCGGCACCGACGAGATCGACGCCACCGAGATCCGACTCACCCGGCTGTACAACGACCGCCGGGAACTCACCGGCCCGTTCGACATCATCGGTGACGTGCACGGCTGCCGGGCCGAGCTGGAAGCGCTGCTGACCGCGCTCGGCTGGACGCTGGAGCGCGACGACACCGGCCGACCGGTCGGTGCCCGGCACCCGCAGGGGCGTACCGCTGTCTTCGTCGGTGACCTGGTCGACCGCGGCCCGGACTCGCCCGGGGTGCTGCGCCTGGTGATGGGGATGGTCCGGGCCGGCACCGCGCTCTGCGTGCCCGGCAACCACGAGCAGAAGCTGCTGCGCAAACTGCGGGGCCGCAAGGTGACCGTGTCGCACGGGCTGGCCGAGACCCTGGAGCAGCTGGCCGCCGAGCCGGCCGATTTCACCGACGACGTCGCCAGGTTCATCGACGGCCTGGTCAGCCACTACCGGCTCGACGGGGGCGCGCTGGTGGTGGCGCACGCCGGGCTCAAGGCCGAATACCAGGGCCGGGCTTCGGGCCGGGTGCGCAGCTTCGCGCTGTACGGGGAGACCACCGGTGAGACCGACGAGTACGGCCTGCCGGTGCGTTACCCGTGGGCCCGCGACTATCGGGGTGCCGCCACCGTGGTCTACGGGCACACTCCGACACCGCGCCCCGAGTGGGTCAACAACACCATCTGCGTCGACACCGGCTGCGTCTTCGGCGGCCGGCTCACCGCGCTGCGCTACCCGTCTCGGGAGCTCGTCTCGGTGCCGGCCGCCCGCGAGTACTACGCCCCGGTGAAACCGTTGACCGCCGACCCGGTCGACGGAAACGGTGCCACCGTGTCGGAGCGCCGCGACGACGTACTGCTGCTCAGCGACGTCACCGGCCGGCGGCACATCGACTACGGCTACGGCACCACGACGGTCGCGGCCGGCAACGCCGCCGCCGCGTTGGAGGTGATGAGCCGGTACGCGGTGGATCCCCGCTGGCTGGTCTGGCTGCCGCCGACGATGGCCCCCTGCTCGACGTCGACCCGGGACGGCTACCTGGAGCATCCGGCGGAGGCGTTCGCCGACTACCGGGCCGCCGGGGTGGAGCGGGTGGTCTGCCAGGAGAAGCACATGGGGTCGCGGGCGGTGGTGCTGGTCTGCCGCGACCCGGCCGGGCATCCCCGGTTCGGGCCGGGTGGCGGGGTGGTGCACACCCGGACCGGGCGGCCGTTCTTCGACTCGACCGCCCGTACCGAGGCGCTGCTGGCCCGGGTCCGGGCGGCGGCCGACGCCGCCGGGCTCTGGCAGCGACTGGCCACCGACGCCGGGCCGGCCAGCTGGCTGCTGCTCGACTGCGAGCTGCTGCCCTGGTCGGCGAAGGCGCTCGGGCTGATCCGCGAGCAGTACGCGGGGGTCGCCGCCGCCGGCCGGGCCGCGCTGCCCGCCGCGCTCGACGCCCTGGATGCGGCGGCCGGCCGGGGGCTACCGGTCGGGCAGCTGCGCGAACGGCTGGCCCGCCGGGCCGTCGACGTCGACCGGTACGCCGACGCCTACCGGGCGTACGTCGGCGACCCGGACACGGTGACGTTGGCGCCGTTCGCGGTGCTGGCCAGCGACGGCCGGTCGTACGCCGACCGCGACCACGGCTGGCACCTGGACTGCGCCGACGCGCTGGTGGCCGCCGATCCGGCGGTGTTCACCGCCACCCGGCGACGGGTGGTGGACCTGGCCGACGAGGCGGCGGTGACCGGGGCGACCGACTGGTGGCACGAGCTGACCGCCGCCGGCGGCGAGGGCATGGTGGTCAAGCCGTACGCCGGCCCGGCCGCCCGGGGCGGCACCGGCCGGCTGCTGCAGCCGGGGATCAAGTGCCGGGGCCGGGAGTACCTGCGGATCATCTACGGCCCGGAGTACACCGAGCCGGAGCGGCTGGCCGCCCTGCGCCGCCGGTCGTTGGGGCGCAAACGGGCGATGGCCCTGCGGGAGCACGGCCTCGGCCTGGCCGCGTTGGACCTGCTGGCCGCCGACGCCGCACTGTGGCGCCGACACGAGCTGGTGTTCGCGGTACTCGCCTGCGAGTCCGAGCCGGTCGACCCCCGACTGTGAACTCTGGCCCGGTATGGTTGCGCGAATGTCAGTGCGTGAACGTGTCGGCCATGTGTTCCGGGGTGCGGCGATCGGGGTGGCGGAGGCCATCCCGGGCGTCAGTGGTGGGACGATCGCACTGGTCACCGGCGTGTACGAGCGGCTCATCGCCTCGGCCGGGCACCTGATCAACACGGTCCGGTACGCGGTCTCCGACGTACCCCGCAAGCAGGGCTGGGCGCGCAGCCGCGACCAGTTCCGCCAGGTGCACTGGGATGTGGTCATCCCGCTGGCGCTCGGCATGCTGCCGGGTCTGCTGCTCGCCGCCCGGCTGTTGGAGCCGATGCTGGAGGAGTACCCGGAGCAGACCCGAGGGTTGTTCTTCGGCCTGGTGCTGGCGTCGGTGCTGGTGCCGATCTCGATGATCGGCCGACCGTGGCGGGTACGGGACGCGGCCGCGGTGGGCATCGCGGCGGTGGCGGCGTTCGTGTTGACCGGGCTGCCGTCGGCGACGATCGACCCGAACCCGGTGGTGGTGCTGTTGGCGGCCGCCGTCGCGGTCTGTGCGCTGGTGCTGCCGGGGGTGTCCGGGTCGTTCCTGCTGCTGACCGTCGGGCTCTACGAGCCGACCATCGAGGCGGTCAACGACCGGAACCTCGGCTACCTGGCGGTCTTCGCCGCCGGCATGGTGATCGGCCTGACGCTGTTCGTGAAGCTGCTGCAGTACCTGTTGGAGCATCACCGCCGGGTCACCCTGGCGGTGATGACCGGTGTCATCGTCGGCAGCCTGCGGGCGCTGTGGCCGTGGCAGACCGAGGATCGGGGGCTGCTGGCCCCGGCCGGCAACGCGCCGTCGGTGGTGCTGCTCCTGCTGCTGGGGATCGCGGTGGTCACCGCGATGGTGATCGTCGAGCAGCGGCGGCTGCGCCGCGCCGCCGTGGACGTCACCCAGGAGGAGTCGCCGGAGCTGCCCAGCCACCACCGCTGAGCAGGGTTCCGGTTCAGACGCTGCCCTGCTCGGGGTGCGGCAGCTGGTCCAGGTAGTCGGCCGGCAGCGGGGTCAGCTCGTCGAGCCGGCCGACGGCCAGTGCCCGGTAGGTGAGCCGGGCCGCTTCCTCCAGGTTGACCGCACGCTTATGGGCCAGCTCGACCGAGCTGGCCAGCACCGAGCAGCCGTGCCGGGACAGGATCAGGCAGTTGGTGCCGTCGGCGGCCGCGTCGGCGGCAGCCTGCGCCAACGGCCAGCCGCCCGGCGGCGCGAACGGGACGGTGACGACCCGACGCAGGTAGAAGGCATGGTCGGTGGTGACCAGCCGGATCGGTACGCCGAGGGTGTCCAGCAGCAGCATGGACTGTGGATGCAGGTGCACCACGGCGTGCACGTCCGGGCGGGCCCGGTAGACCGCCAGGTGCAGGGCCAGCTCGCTGGTCGGCCGCGCCGGCGTACCGGCAGGCGTCATCGCGCCAGGTGCCACCGCGACAGGCGGCATCGCCTCGGGTGCCGGACCGTCGGGCAGCGTCGTGCCGTCCGCGACCCGGACCCGGACGAACGACGCCCGGTCGAGCCGGTCCAGCCAGGTGCCGGACGCGGTCACCCAGCAGTCGTCGCCACCGGGCAGCCGGGCGGACAGGTTGCCGCCGGAGCCCACGACGAGACCGGCGCGCACCACGTCGCGCCCGAGGTAGGCCAGCTGGTCCCGCAGGTCGCCAGCAACGTACGTCACCGGTGTCCCTTCGAGGCCTTGGGCACCTTGCCTGGCAGCTCCGCCTCCAGCGAGTCGGCCAGGCAAGGTGCCGTCAGGTCAGCGCGCCTTCTTGGTGGCGCGCTTACGCGGCGGGGTCAGCAGATCCGCGATCGTGGCGATCGCGGACGGCACCAGCCGGTAGTAAGCCCACACGCCGCGCTTCTCCCGTTCCAGCAAGCCGGCTTCGGTGAGGATACGCAGGTGGTGGCTCACGGTCGGCTGGGAGAGCCCGAGCGGAGCGGTGAGGTCGCAGACGCAGGCCTCGCCTTCCGGCGCCGACTGGATCAGGCTGAGCAGCCTGAGTCGGGCCGGGTCGGCGAGCGCCTTGAGGACTCCAGCGAGTCGCTCCGCGTCTGCGCGTTCGATCGGCTCGCCGGCAAGCGGCGAGATTTGAGGCATGGTCATTTCAGCCAACGCAGTTCCCACGAAACCCATCCTTCCACCAAACAGCATCGATCCGCCTGCATATCAGCAGATCCGAATCGGCAAACTTTTAGGCCAGAAGGCCGAGGTCAGCCAACGTATAGGCGGCCCGGTAGGGCAGTCCGGCTGCCCGAACCGCGTCGCCCGCCCCACGATCGACGATCACCGCCACGCCGACCACCTCTGCTCCTGCCTCTTGTAGCGCCTCGACTGCGGTCAGTACACTGCCCCCGGTCGTCGAGGTGTCCTCCACCGCGAGTACGCGGCGACCGACCACGTCCGGCCCTTCGATCCGTCGCTGGAGTCCATGCGTCTTCTCGGCCTTGCGCACCACGAAGGCGTCCAGCTTGCGCTGCCGCGTCGCCGCAGCGTGCAGCATGGACAGTGCCACCGGGTCCGCTCCCAACGTCAGGCCACCGACCGCGTCGTACTCCCAGTCCGCGGTGAGGTCGAGCAACACCCGCCCCACCAACGGTGCGGCGGCGTGGTGCAACGTCACCCGCCGCAGGTCGACGTACCAATCAGCCTCGCGACCTGACGACAACACCACCTTGCCGTGCACCACGGCCAGGTCAGTGATGAATTTGCGCAGGTCGTCATGGTCCCCCATGGTGCAAAGCGTACTGCGCGTCACTGGGTCTCCCGCCGCCGGCCCGGCAACTCGCCGATAACGCCATCCACGTCGCTAGCTGCCCATACACCACAAAACCCCTGGTCGCGGCGGCGGGAAGCGTTTCGACGGACACGCTGGTACGCTCTCCGGCTCACTCGCGATCCTTCGGTCGACCGCCGGCGAGCCGCAGCAGCCCATGCGGAGCGTGACGCACCACAGTGGCGAGCGCCTTGTACCGCCAGTCGGGGACGCTCACCGCACGCCCCCTGGCCAGGTCCCGCAACCCGTCGGCGACCACGTCGTCGGCCCGCAGCCAGAGCCAGCCAGGCGATCCAGTGACACGAATACCGGCCCGCTCGTGGAACTCCGTACGGACGTAGCCGGGGCACAGCGCCATCACCCGGACCCCGAGGTGGCGGACCGAATTGTCGATCGACTCACTGAAGTTCGTGACCCACGCCTTGCTCGCTGGATAGGTCGAACCCACTGCAACCGGACCAAATCCGGCGACCGATGAGACGTTAATCACTCTTCCTGCTCGGCGTTGCACCATCACCGGCAGCACCGCATGGGTCAGCCGCAGCACGGCTTCCACGTTCAACCGCAGCAGCCGCAGCTCGTCGGCCTCGTCGGTGCGGCGAAACGACTGGTTCAAGCCGATCCCGGCGTTGTTGACCAGCAGATCCACCGGGGTCTCCGTGTCCCGCAGCCGGGACGCGACGACGCCGACCCCGCCTTCGGTGGCGAGGTCGGCGTCGAGCACCTCGACCGTCGCGCCGTGCCGGTCGGTCAACTCGTCCGCCATCGTGGTCAGCCGCTGACGGTCCCGGGCGACCAGCACCAGCCGCGTACCGCGCGCGGCGAGCTGACGGGCGAAGGCCGCGCCGAGGCCGGCGGTGGCACCGGTGACCAGTGCGGTCTCGATCCTGGACGACGATGCCACCACGACGTACCTCCTGTGCTGTGCCGGACCGTCCGGTCAGCTGCCCGAAGGAGGCTGGCTGCCCGGCGGGTTACCGGAGGGATTGTCCGGTGTGTCACCGGCTGCCGGCGGGTTGCCCCCCGTGGGCGGCGGACCGGCTGCCGGCGGCGGTCCGGGCGGGGTGCCCGGGGCCGGCGGGTAGCTCGGGTAGGCGCCACCCGGCATCGGCGGTACGCCGCCGTACCCGCCACCGGGCACCGGCGGCTCCCAGGCGACGGCCGGCTTGCGGAAGAACTCGTTCGACGGCGGCAGCGCCAGCAGGATCAGCGCGGCCAGCAACGCCAGCACGGTCACCACGCCGACCAGCAGGTTGACCGGGTCGTACCAGCCGGGCAACGCGGCCTCCAGGTCTCGTTGCACCTGCGCCGGGTCCGGCATGTTCGGGTCGGTGCCGCTCGTGTCGGGGGTGAGCGCACTGCCGGCGGCGCCGAGCGCCAGCCCACCGCCGGAGCAGCAGAGGAAGATGCCGCCGAGCACCCAGGTGACGATCCGGGACGGGTTCTTGCCCCGGTTGTTGAGCAGCGCCAGCACCACCAGACCGGCGGCGACCAGCAGCCCGAAGATCGCCCCGGCGATCGTCGTGACCGTCGTGATCGTGCCGATGGCCTCCATGCCGTCGAAGTCGGCGTAGGCGTCCTCGTAGACCTGTTGCATCGTGCCCGTCACGGACAGCGCGACGATCAGGCCGACCACCTGCAGGGCGGCGGTCAGGAACAGCAGGTAACTCGAAATGGTGACGGTGCTCGGCCGCGCCTTGACCGGTGGCGCGGCCGGATTCGGATCCGACACAGCTCTCCTTCCCCGAAGCTTCGGAAGATCACCGTATCGGTACCCCGCCAGTGGCACGGGGCAAACGACACCCGCGTCTGCCTCGAGTTACACCGCTGGCACCCGCCGCGCCACCCGGCACGGACCATCGACGCCGGTCAGCCTGCCTGCACCGCCAGCCCTTCCTTGTCGTCGGCGAGCTGCACCCGGACGGTGTCCCCGTCGCGGATCTCGCCGGCCAGCAACGCCCTGGCCAACTGGTCGCCGATCGCCGACTGGACCAGCCGACGCAGCGGCCGGGCCCCGTAGATCGGGTCGTAGCCGTGCTCGGCCAGCCAACCACGGGCGGCGTCGTCGACGTCCAGGCTCAGCCGGCGGTCGGCCAGCCGCCGCCGCATCCGGTCCAGCTGGATGTCCACGATCGAGCGCAGCTCGGCGCCGCTGAGCATCGCGAAGACCACGATGTCGTCGAGCCGGTTGAGGAACTCCGGCTTGAAGTGCGCCCGGACCACGGCCAGCACCGCGTCGCGACGCTGCTCCTCGGTCAACGTCGGGTCGTTGATCAGCGTCGAGCCGAGGTTGGAGGTGAGGATCAGGATCGCGTTACGGAAGTCCACCGTACGGCCCTGCCCGTCGGTGAGCCGGCCGTCGTCGAGCACCTGCAGCAGCACGTCGAAGACGTCCGGATGGGCCTTCTCCACCTCGTCGAGCAGGATCACCGAGTACGGCCGACGGCGCACCGCCTCGGTCAGCTGACCGCCCTCCTCGTACCCGACGTAACCGGGTGGGGCACCGACCAGCCGGGCCACCGAGTGCTTCTCGGCGTACTCGCTCATGTCGATGCGGACCATGGCCCGCTCGTCGTCGAAGAGGAACTCCGCCAACGCCTTGCCCAGCTCGGTCTTGCCGACACCGGTCGGGCCGAGGAAGAGGAAGCTGCCGGTCGGCCGGTCCGGGTCGGCGACCCCGGCCCGGGCCCGGCGGACCGCGTCGGAGACGGCGGCGACGGCGGCGGGCTGACCGACCACCCTCGCACCGAGGGACTCCTCCATCCGCAGCAGCTTCGCGGTCTCGCCCTCCATCAGCCGGCCGGCCGGGATGCCGGTCCAGGCGGCGACGACGGCCGCGATGTCGTCCGCGCCGATCTCCTCCTTCAGCATCGCCCCGTCGGCCTGCAACGCGGCCAGCTCGGTCTCGGCACGGGCCAGCTCGCCCTGCAGCGCCGGGATCCGCCCGTACCGCAGCTCGGCGGCGCGCTCCAACTCGCCGTCGCGTTCGGCCCGCTCCGCCTCGCCGCCGAGGCGTTCCAGCTCCTCACGGGCGGTGGAGATCCGGGTGATGTGCCCCTTCTCCAGCTGCCAGCGGTCGCTGAGCGCGGTCAACTGCTCGCGCTTGTCGGCCAGCTCGCGGCGCAGCCGCTCCAGGCGCTGCGCCGAGCCGGGGTCCGGCTCCTTCGCCAGCGCCATCTCCTCGATTTCGAGGCGGCGGACGGCGCGCTCGATCTCGTCGACCTCGACCGGCCGCGAGTCGATCTCCATCCGCAGCCGGGAGGCGGACTCGTCGACCAGGTCGATCGCCTTGTCCGGCAGGAACCGGTCGGTGATGTAGCGGTCGGACAGGCCGGCGGCGGCGACCAGCGCGGCGTCGGTGATCCGTACGCCGTGGTGCACCTCGTAGCGTTCCTTGAGCCCGCGCAGGATGCCGATGGTGTCCTCGACGGTCGGCTCGCCGACCAGCACCGGCTGGAAGCGGCGCTCCAACGCCGGGTCCTTCTCGATGTGTTCGCGGTACTCGTCGAGGGTGGTCGCGCCGACCATCCGCAGCTCACCACGGGCAAGCATCGGCTTGAGCATGTTGCCGGCGTCCATCGAGCCCTCGCCCTTGCCGGCACCGACCACGGTGTGCAGTTCGTCGAGGAAGGTGATCACCTGGCCGTCGGAGCCCTTGATCTCCTCCAGCACCGACTTGAGCCGCTCCTCGAACTGGCCCCGGTACTGCGCGCCGGCGACCATCGCGCCGAGGTCGAGGGAGACCAGGCGCTTGTCGCGCAGCGATTCCGGTACGTCGCCGGCGACGATCCGCTGGGCGAGTCCTTCGACGATCGCGGTCTTGCCGACGCCAGGTTCGCCGATCAGCACCGGGTTGTTCTTGGTACGCCGGGACAGCACCTGGATCACCCGGCGGATCTCGGCGTCCCGGCCGATCACCGGGTCGATCTTGCCGTCGCGGGCGCTGGCGGTCAGGTCGACGCCGTACTTCTCCAGGGCCTGGTAGGTCTGCTCCGGGTCGGCGGTGGTGACCCTGCGGTCGCCGCCGCGAACCGACGGGAACGCGGCGATCAGGTTCTCCTCGGTGGCACCGGCGCTCTTGAGCAGCCCGGCGACCGCGCCACCCACCCGGGCCAGGCCGGCCAGCAGGTGCTCGGTGGAGGTGTACTCGTCGCCGAGCGGACGGGCGATCTGCTCGGCGGCGCCGATCGCGTTGGCGAACTCGCGGGACAGGCTCGGCTCGGCGACGCTGGAGCCGCGGGCGGCGGGCAGGTTCTCCACGGTCCGTACGGCGGACCGGCGGATCTCGGCCGGGTTGGCGCCGACGGCCCGCAGCAGGCCGGCGGCGGTCGACCCACCGGTGTCCAGCAGGGAGAGCAGCAGATGCCACGGTTCGACCGTGGCGTGGCCCCGCTGGTTGGCGACGGCGACCGCGGCGGTGATGACTTCGCGACTCTTGGTGGTCAGACGTTCGGCGTTCATGAGCTCCCCTGTGCGGCAGGTTGGTCCACTGGTAAGGACACCACCAGACTTGAGTCTATTCCACTCAACTCCGATCGACGAGTCCTCCGCGTGAGCCCGACCCGCACCGGGTCACCGACCGGTCGGGTCCCAGAAGATCTCCACCCAGCCGGCACCCACTGGTTGACGCACGTTGAGCAGCACCGCGCCGTCCCGACGCGCCTGCACCGTCGCGTCCCGCAGCCGGGTGAGGTACGCGCCCTGCACCGGCCAGTAGAGCACCTCGAACTGGCCGTCGGAGCCGACCGCCCAGGCACCGGTACGGGTGGTGACCAGCAACCGGCCGCCGTCGGGCAGCACCGACACCACCCCGGTCGGTGGGTCGTCGACCGGCAGATGCTCCAGCTGCGTCCCGTTGATCCGCCAGACCAGCGGGAACTCACCCGGCGCCCGTTCGGCGATCAGCCAGCGGCCGCCCAAGGGCGCGGTATGCACCACCAGCAGACGGATCCGGTCCGGCTCCGCGATGGTGATCGCGTCGGTCTGCCACTGCCAGGTCGGCTCGGCCACCCCACGATCGTCCGGCTGCGCCACCAGAGCGCCGAACGCCACGTGCAGCCGACCCTCACGCAGCCCGGCGACGGTCAGCTTGTCGCCGAGGTGGCCGACGGTCTGCACCACCGGAATCGGCGGCTGCTGTGGCAACGGGACCATGCCCTGCTCGGTCACCTCGACGACCCGCGCCACCGGATCGGTCTGGCAGCACACCTGGTACGGCCCGTCCACACTGGCGTACTCCGGCGGCATCGACCCGTCCGATCTGGTCGACCGGGTGAAGGTCGTACCCGCGTCGAGCGACCGGTACCAGGCGGCGTCGGTGGACAGCACCAGGCTGCCGTAGCCGACCAGCATCGACGGCGACCCCTCGTCCGGTGCCGGATGCTCCTGTTGCCACCAGGACCCACCGGCGTCGAAGGTGACGAAGAGCAGCGGCGGGCACGGGACCGGGTCGCCAGCGTCCGCCGACCGGGTGCAGCCGGGGAAGAGCGCGTACCCCAGCCGGGCGTGGTCGAACTCGATGAGCGGCGGGTCGTAGTACGCCGGCACCGGCACCCGCATCGGGCGGACCTCGACGGCGCCGGGCCCGTCGGCCGGCACCGTCGGGTCGGCCGAGGGGACCGCGCGCTCCGGCGGGGTACGCCGGATGTCGCCGATCGAACAACCCGCCAGGATCAGTACGGCCACCACCAGTACGGCCGGCAGCAGGAGAGCCCGCCGGTCGGTCGTCGTCGCGGGCCTGCGTACCCGGTCTCGCATCCGCCGCCTCCCGTCGCCCACGCGCCTGTTCCCTCAGTCTGACCGGACGCGGCGCGGCGGGTCGCCCCGCGACGGCGTAGCGTGGAAGGGTGCGCGCACGTGTGGAACAGGTCGACCTCCCCGGCATCGGGGTGCGCCACGATCTGCTGACCGAGTCGGGTCGGCGGATTGGGGTGGTGAGCCACCGGTCGGGACGTCGGGACCTGGTCCTCTACGACGAGGACGACCCGGACGCCTGCGACGCCGACATCCCGCTGACCGACGACGAGGCCGAGGCGCTCGCCGACATCCTCGGCGCCTCGCTGATGCTCAGCCAGCTGGCCGGGCTGCGCGACCAGGCCGCCGGGCTGCTCACCGAGCAGGTGGCGATCACCGCCGGCTCGCCGTTCGTCGGCCGTACCCTCGGCGACACCAAGGCGCGGACCCGCACCGGGGCGTCGATCGTGGCGGTACTGCGCAACCGGGAGGTGCTGGCGTCACCTGGGCCGGACTTCCGGTTCGCCGCCGGCGACGTGGTGGTGGTCGTCGGCACCCGGGCCGGCCTGGACGGCGTCGGCGGCATCCTGGCCGACGACGACCCGGCTGGCTGACCCGGCGATGCACGACAGCGCCCTGCTGCTGATCGAACTCGGCGCGCTGTTGCTGCTCCTCGGCCTGTTGAGTCGGCTCTCCCGCCGCTACGGGCTGTCGCCGATCCCGCTCTACCTGCTGGCCGGCCTGCTGTTCGGGCACGGTGGGTTGCTCCCGCTGCACGACATCCAGGACTTTTTCGCCGTCGGTGCCGAGATCGGCGTCGTGTTGCTGCTGGTGATGCTCGGGCTGGAGTACTCCGCCGCCGAACTGATCGGCAACCTGCGCCGGGCCGCGCCGGCCGGTCTGATCGACGCGCTGCTGAACGCGCTGCCGGGCGCGGCGTTCGCGCTGCTGCTCGGCTGGGGGCCGACCGCCGCGCTGGTGCTCGCCGGGATCACCTGGATCTCCTCGTCGGGGGTGGTCGCCAAACTCCTCGGCGACCTGGGCCGGCTGGGCAACCGGGAGACGCCGGTGATCCTGTCGATCCTGGTCGTCGAGGACCTGGCGATGGCGTTCTACCTGCCCGTACTCAGCGCGGTGCTGATCGGTGCCGGGTGGGCCGCCGGTGGCGTGGCGGTCGCGGTGGCGGTCGGCACGGTCACCGTCGTGCTGCTGGTCGCGGTCCGGTTCGGCCATCGGATCTCCGCCCTGCTGTCGGTACGCGACCCGGAGGCGCTGCTGCTCGGCGTACTCGGGTTGACCCTGCTGGTCGCCGGTCTCGCCGCCGAGTTGCAGGTCTCGGCGGCGGTCGGCGCGTTCCTGGTCGGCATCGCGTTGTCCGGGCCGGTGGCGCACAGCGCCACCGAGCTGCTGACGCCGTTGCGCGACGTGTTCGCCGCCGTGTTCTTCGTCTTCTTCGGCCTGGTGACCGACCCCCGGGACATCCCGCCGGTGCTGCTGCCGGCGTTGGCGCTGGCGGTGACGACGATGGGCACCAAGGTGCTGACCGGCTATCTGGCCGCCCGCCGGGCCGGCATCGCCGCACCTGGCCGGTGGCGGGCCGGGCTGGCGCTGATGCCGCGTGGGGAGTTCTCCATCGTGATCGCCGGTCTGGCGGTGGCCAGTTCGAGCGTGGAGCCGGCGCTCGCCCCACTGGCCACCGCGTACGTGTTGATCACCGTCGTCAGCGGGCCGGTGCTGGCGCGGGTGCCGGACACCCGCTGGTTCAAGCGGCGGGTGCGGCGGCGACCGACAGCCGGTACGGCCAGCGGTCATCACGCAGCGGAGGCGGGAGGACACGTATCACCCTCATGAATGGCACGCTGCAGGACTTCCGCGATCACCCTCCGACACGCTACGGTGGCGCGGCAGTAGCTAGTGACAGGCCCGGGGCCGGCAGCGCCCCGCTGGCCGCGGACGGGAGGGCACCCCGTTGAGCGTGCAGGAGTCGGCGTTCCGCGGCTTCGCCAATCCGGTGGACCCGGCGCCCGCCGAGCTGCGTGCCTGGGCGTACCAGCCAGACTCGGTGCCGCTGCAGTCCATGCCGCAGGACTGGGATCTGCTGGTCTCCGGCGACCGGTTGGTGACCACCCTGTTCGACCTCGCGATGGATCCGACCTGCCCGGCCCGCCGGTTCGCGCTGCACTGCCTCTACATCTACGCCGCCGACGGGATCCGCACCAATTTCCGGGCGCATCCGAAGCGGCGGCTGCGCCGGCTCGTCGAGCAGGCCGAGCAGCAGGGCGACGAGTTGATGGCGACCTGGGCGCACAACACCCGGGTGTTGCTGGCCAAGCCGCAGCTGTTCGACTATCACGACTGGTGCGAGGGCGGTCTGGTCCGCAAGTCCCGCCGGCTCAGCTGAGCGCCGCCCGAAGGGTCACGGCGCGGGTGGCTGACCGGCGGCGGCGAGTCCGGCGACGGCGACCTGCATCCCCCGTTGCAGTCCGGCCAGCAGTTGCTCCTGGTCGACCAGGATGGCCCGCCCCGGGTCGGGCAGCTCGGCGAGCAGCTGCATCATCACCGCGACCAGGGCCCCGATGAACGAACCCACCATCGCGGCGGCGGTGACCTCGTCGAGGTCGTCGGGGAAGGCTTCCCGCAGCCCACGGGCCAGGTCGTTCTGCCCGCTGAGCAGCAGCCGCAGCGCGTAGCCCTGCAGCGCCGGGCTGGCCAGGATCAGCCGGACCCGGATCGGCGCGAGCCGGGCGAACAGCTCGTTGGAGAAGGTGCTGGTGGCGAAGATCCGCTGGGCGGTACGCAGCAGCACGTCGGCCGGGCTTTCGCCGGGGTGCCGCAGGCGGATCTCGGCCTGGGCGATGCGCAGCCGTTCGGCGTTGTCGGCGAAGAGGACCTCCTCCTTGGTGCGGAAGTAGCTGAAGAAGGTCCGGGTGGAGACCTCGGCGACGGCGGCGATCTCGGCGACGGTCGTCTCGTCGTAGCCCTTGCGGTCGAACAGGTCGGCCGCCGCGTCGATCAGAGCCGCCCGGGTGCGTTCCTTCTTGCGCTCCCGCAGGCCCGGTTCGGTCGGCATGCAGACACCTTACGCCCGGACCCCAGATAGCTTCACTCATTGCAATTTTGCACTCGGTGCAGTCATGCTGGTGCCATGGAACGCATCCTGGAACGACTCGGCCGGGCCTGCGCCGGCCGGCCCTGGCACACCATCGCCGCCTGGCTGCTCGTCGCCGCCGCCCTCGCCGGCATCGGCCAGCTCACCGGCGGCGGCTTCGCCAACGACTTCCGGGTCCCCGGCGCCGAGTCACAGCGGGCCGCCGACCTCATCCAGCGACACTTCCCGGCGTACGGCGCGGACAGCGCCGAGATCGTCTGGCACGCCGCCGACGGCGACCTGCACCGGGCCGACCGGGTCGCCGCGATCACCGACGCCGTCGCCGCGATCCGCCAGCAGCCGTCGGTCGTCGACGCCGGCAACCCGCTGCCCGACGCCACCGGTCCCGGTTCCGGCGGGCTGCTGAGCCCGGACGGTCGCACCGCCACCAGCACCGTCCGCTACGACCGGCACGCCGGCGACCTGGGACCGGCGGCGTACCAGCGGCTCGACGCGGCGGTGGCACCGGCCCGCGTCGCCGGTGTCGACGTCGACTTCCGGGGGCTGGTCGTCGACGTGGCGTTCGAGCCGACCACCGGCACCGCCGAACTGGTCGGCCTCGCCGCGGCCGCCGTGGTGCTGCTGCTCTCCTTCGGCTCGATGGTCGCCGCCGGACTGCCGATCCTGGTCGCCCTGGTCGGCCTCGCCTGCGGCACGACGCTGGTGCTGATCGCCTCGCTCGTGGTTGACGTGCCAAGTTCGGCGCCGATCGTCGCCGTGATGCTCGGCCTCGGCGCTGGAATCGACTACGCGCTGTTCGTCGTCACCCGGTTCCGCGCGGCGCTGGCCGACGAACCACCGACCCGGTCACCGCCGCCGGCCGGGCCATCGGCACCGCCGGGCACGCGGTGCTGTTCGCCGGCGGTACGGTCGTGGTCGCGATCCTCGGCCTGCCGTTCACCGGCATCCCGTTCGTCGGCGCGATGGGGCTGGCCGGCGCGCTGACCGTCACCGCGACCATGCTGGCGGCGCTGACCCTGCTACCGGCGGTGCTCGGGCTGCTCGGCCGACGGGTCGACGCGGGCCGGATCCGCCGCCGTCGGCGCATTCCGGGGGCCGACTCCCGCGACCCGGCGGCCGACTCCCGCTGGCCGCGCTGGGGTCGCCACGTCACCCGCCACCGGTGGGCGTACGCCGTCGGTGCCACCCTGGCGCTGCTGGTCGTCACCGCCCCGGTGCTCACGTTGCGACTGGGCACCCCGGACGACGGCAACCAGCCGGCGCACTGGCCGCAGCGGCAGGCGTACGACCGGGTTGCCGCCGCCTTCGGGCCGGGCTGGAACGGCCCGCTGGTGCTCGCCGTACCGGTGCCGGCCGAACTGTCCCCGACGCGGACCACCGACGCGCTCGACGACCTCAGTCGCCGGCTGGTCGCCGACCCGGCGGTCGAACTGGTCACCCCGGCTCAGCTCAGCACGGACGGCCGCCTCGCGCTGCTCAACGTAGTGCCCCGGTACGCGCCGCAGGACGACCGGGTGGCCGACCTGGTGCACCGGATCCGGTCCGACACCGCCCCGGCGGCCCTCGACGGGTACGGCACCGGTGCGCTGATCGCCGGCACCACCGCGTTCATGATCGACATCGCGGACGCGGTCGCCGACCGGCTGCCCTGGGTGGTGTTCGCGGTGATCCTCGCGGCCGGGCTGCTGCTGGTGGCGATGTTCCGGGCACCGCTGATCGCGGTCAAGGCCGCGGTCATGGCGCTGCTCTCGGTCGGCACCGCGTACGGGGTGCTGGTGATGGTGTTCCAGTGGGGGTGGGGGCTGACCCTGATCGGCGTCGACCGCCCGGTGCCGATCATGTCGGTGGTGCCGATGCTGCTCTTCGCGGTGCTGTTCGGGCTGTCGATGGACTACGAGGTGTTCCTGCTGTCGGCGATCCGGGAGGAGTACCGGCGCGGCGGCGACCCCGGCGCGGCCGTGGTCGTCGGACTCGCCGGCACCGGTCGGGTGATCACCGCCGCCGCGACCATCATGGCGGTGGTCTTCCTCAGCTTCGTCTGGATCGACGACACCCTGGTCAAGATGATCGGCATCGGGCTGGCCACCGCCGTGATCATCGACGCGACGGTGATCCGGGTGGTCCTCGCCCCGGCGGTGCTCAGCCTGCTCGGTCACCACGCCTGGTGGCCGGGCCGGCTCAGCCGGTAGCTGGGCGGCCGCCCCGGTCACCGCGCTGTGGCCGCCACACCACCAGCGCGGTCGAGGTGCGACTGGTCGGGACCAGGTCCGCCCGCCGGTACGGCCCGACCGACTCCAGCTCGGCGATCCGTTGGTACGCGGCGGCCAGCTCGGCCTGCAGTTCGGTGACCTGCTGCTGCAGGTCACCGACGAGCTGCTCCAGGCCGATGATCCGCTTGATGCCGGCGAGGTTGACCCCGTCGTCCTGGCTCAGCCGCTGCACCTCCCGCAGCAGCACCACGTCCCGGACGCTGTACCGGCGACCGCCACCGGCGGCCCGACCGGCCTGGACCAGGCCGAGCCGGTCGTACTGGCGCAGCGTCTGCGGATGCATGCCGGCCATCCGGGCCGCCACCGAAATGATCAGGACCTTGGCGTCGGAGGCGGCCTCGAAGGAGATCGTCAGTTCGTCCTCCACCCTCGCTCATCTCCTGTCCGTGGCTGGTCGCGGCCCGGGGGTCTCGTTGTCGTTGCGACGCAGCCGGGCGACGAGTCGTTCCCGATCGGCCCCCGGCGTGTGCTCGGCGAAGGTCCGCAGCGCCGCCGTGGCCGACTCGTCAACGGTAGCCGGAACGACGACCTCGACGGTGACGAGAAGGTCACCGGCGGTCCCGTCCCGACG
Organism: Solwaraspora sp. WMMA2101; assembly: GCF_049179175.1. Lineage (NCBI taxonomy): Bacteria > Bacillati > Actinomycetota > Actinomycetes > Micromonosporales > Micromonosporaceae > Solwaraspora > Solwaraspora sp. WMMA2101. Next base: position 3,294,548 of record NZ_JBMHMA010000006.1, read on the forward strand.
CGGCACACCCTTGCCCCGCGCCCGCAGCGTCCGACCACTCGGCGTACCGGGCTGCACCCGCAGGGTCACCGCACCGTCCATCGTCGGGACCCGCAGGTCCGTACCGAGGACCGCCTCGGCGAACGTGATCGGCACGGTCAACGTCAGGTCGTCGCCGGAGCGGCCGAACAGGTCGTCGCCGCGCACCTTCACCAGTACGTACAGGTCACCGGCCGGCCCGCCCCGGTCGCCGGGCTCACCGCGACCGGCCAGCCGGATCCGCTGCCCGTCGGCGACCCCGGGCGGGAAACGGACGTTGAGGGTCCGGGTCTTCGTCACCCCGCCGCTGCCGTGACACTCCGGGCACTTCTCGTCGACGATCGTGCCGACGCCCTGGCAGTCCCGGCACGGCTCGGAAAAGCTGAACGAACCCTGGTTTCGGGTGATCAGCCCGGTCCCGGCACAGGTCGGGCAGGTACGGGGCACCGTACCGGGCTTGGCACCGTTGCCCTGGCAGGTGTCGCAGACGCCGGGCGCGCGCAGGCTCAACGGCAGCGTGGTTCCCCGTACGGCGGCCGCGAAGTCCAGCACCACCTCGGCCTCGACGTCGCGCCCCCGGGCCGGCCCACGGGCACGCATCCCGCCGGCCCCGCCACCGGAGAAGATCGAACTGAAGATGTCCGAGAAACCCGCGCCGCCGAAGCGCCGGTCCCCGCCGCCCGCGCCGGCTCCGGAGAAGCCGCCACCGCCGAACAGGTCGGACGGGTCGAAGCCGCCGGCACCACGGGCACCGCGACGGAACGCGCCGGAGCCGAACAACGAGCGCATCTCGTCGTACTCCTTGCGCTTACGGTCGTCGGCGAGCACGGTGTACGCCTCGGAGACCGCCTTGAACCGCTCCTCGGAGGCGGTGTTGCCGGGGTTGTGGTCCGGGTGCAGTTCCCGGGCCAGCTTGCGGTACGCCTTCTTGATGTCGTCCGTGGAGGCCGACTTGGGCACCCCCAGCACGGCGTAGAAGTCCTTTTCCAGCCAGTCCTTGGAACTCACCCTGTCCTCCTCCCGTCCGTCCCCGAACTGCCCTGTGTCCCCGAACCGCTGGTGGCGCCCCGGCGGTGGGACGCGACTCGCGTCCCACCGCCGGTGGTGCGCGCCGGTGCCTGACCGGCGGCGGTCATTCGGGGTCGGCGACAGCGACCAGTGCCGCCCGTAGCAGCCGGTCCCCGAGCAGGTATCCCCGCCGCATCACGTCGACGCAGGTGGGTTCGGTGACCTCGCCGGAGGTCAGGTGCGCGACCGCCTCGTGCCGGGTCGGGTCGAACGGGTCGCCCTTCTCCCCGAACGGGGTCAGCCCGAACTTCCCGAGCGCCGTGGTGAGCTGCTCGGCGACGGTGCCGAACGGCCCGACCAGGTCGCCGTGCTCGCGGGCCCGGTCCAGGTCGTCGAGGATCGGCAGCAGCGCGGCGAGCACCGCCCCGGTAGCCTGCTCAGAGGCCAGCCCCTTGTCCCGCTCGACCCGCTTGCGGTAGTTGGCGTACTCGGCGGTCACCCGTTGCAGGTCGCGGGTGCGCTCGTCGAGATCGGCCCGCAGGGCCTGCAGTTCGGCACCGAGCGGTGGGGCGGCGTCACCGGCCGACGCGGCGGGCTGACCGGTGTCGGGTGCCTCGTCGGCTTCGACGATCTCTCCGGTCACCGGCTCGTCGACGGTCGCGGCGTCGGTCGGGTCCGGTCGGGTGGCCGGGCCGGAACCGGACTCCTGCGGCTGGTCGGTCGGCTCGGCGGCCGGTTCGGCCGAGCTGTCGGCCGGGCTGCCGTTGGCGTTCCCACTCACGGTCTCCTCCTCCGGGCCCGGCCGGGCGTGCCGCCCGGCCGGGCGTTGGTCGGTGGCAGTCGCCGCGTCGGCCGGTTCGGCCGCCGCGTGCCGAGCACTTCGGGTCCGCGTACCGGTGGGGTCGATCCGCCGCCGGTCCCGGATCACCAGACGCTCCGGAGCCTCACCCTCGGCGCGCCCGGTCGACCTCGAACGACCGGCCGGTCGCCCGGTGCCCGCCGGATCGGCGGCCCGTGGTGTGTCCGTCATTCGACTACCTCGATCCGTACGACGCTTCGACGAAGATCATCGCTGGTTCCCGGTTGCGGCGCGACGTCACTTCTTGTCGTCCTCGATGATCTCCGCGTCGACCACGTCGTCCGGACCGGCGGCGCCGCCCGACGCGCCGGCGGCACCGGCACCTGGTCCGGCCGCACCTGGTCCGGCCGTACCCGGTCCGGCCGCACCGCCCGGCTGCCCCTGCTGCTCGGCCTGCTGGGCGTAGAGCGCCGAACCGGCCTGCTGGGAGACCTGGGCCAGCTTCTCGTGCGCCGACTTGATCTTCTCGATGTCGCTGCCGGCCAGGGCGCCGCGCAGCTCGCCGAGGGCCTCGTTCATCTGGTCACGCGAGTCCGACGACAGCTTGTCGCCGCTCTCGGCCAGGAACTTCTCGGTCTGCCACTGCAGCTGCTCGGCCAGGTTGCGGGTCTCCGCCTCCTCGCGACGCCGCTTGTCCTCGTCGGCGTGGTCCTGGGCGTCGCGCATCATCCGCTCGATGTCGTCCTTCGGCAGCGCCGAGCCGCCGGTGATCGTCATCGACTGCTCCTTGCCGGTGCCCAGGTCCTTGGCGTTGACGTGGACGATGCCGTTGGCGTCGATGTCGAAGGTGACCTCGACCTGCGGCACCCCGCGCGGCGCCGGCGGCAGCCCGGTCAGCTCGAAGGTGCCGAGCTTCTTGTTGTACGCCGCGATGTCCCGCTCGCCCTGGAAGACCTGGATCAGCACGGACGGCTGGTTGTCGTCGGCCGTGGTGAAGACCTCGGAACGCTTGGTCGGGATCGTGGTGTTGCGCTCGATCAGCTTGGTGAAGATGCCGCCCTTGGTCTCGATGCCCAGGCTCAGCGGGGTCACATCGAGCAGCAGGACGTCCTTGACCTCGCCCTTGAGCACGCCGGCCTGCAGGGCGGCACCGACGGCGACGACCTCGTCGGGGTTGACGCCCTTGTTCGGCTCCCGACCGGTGAGCTGCTTGACCAGCTCGGAGACGGCCGGCATCCGGGTGGAGCCGCCGACCAGGATCACGTGGTCGACGTCGGCCAGCTTGACCCCGGCGTCCTTGATGGCCTGCTCGAACGGGCCCTTGCAGCGGTCCAGCAGGTCCTGGGTCATCCGCTGGAACTCGGCCCGGGTCAGGGTGACGTCCAGGTGCAGCGGCGCCGACGGCGCGCCGTCGGAACCGGCCGGGCCGGCCGTGATGTACGGCAGGTTGATGCTGGTCGTGGTGGCCGCGGACAGCTCGATCTTGGCCTTCTCGGCGGCTTCCCGCAGCCGCTGCATGGCCATCTTGTCCTGGGCCAGGTCCACGCCGTGCTGGCCGCGGAAGGTCTTCACCAGGTGGTCGATGATCCGCTGATCCCAGTCGTCGCCGCCGAGCAGGTTGTCACCGCTGGTGGACTTGACCTCGATGACGCCCTCGCCGAGCTCCAGCAGGGAGACGTCGAAGGTGCCGCCGCCGAGGTCGAAGACCAGGACGGTCTGCTCCTTGGAGCCCTTGTCCAGGCCGTACGCCAGGGCCGCCGCCGTGGGCTCGTTGACGATCCGCAGCACGTTGAACCCGGCGATCTCGCCGGCCTCCTTGGTGGCCTGCCGCTGGGCGTCGTTGAAGTACGCCGGAACGGTGATCACCGCGTCGGTGATCCGCTCGCCCAGGTACGCCTCGGCGTCGCGCTTGAGCTTCATCAGGGTACGGGCGGAGATCTCCTGCGGCGTGTACTTCTTGCCGTCGATGTCGACGGTCCAGTTGGTGCCGATCTCCCGCTTGACCGACCGGATGGTCCGGTCCGGGTTGGTCACCGCCTGACGCTTGGCGACCTCGCCGACGAGCACCTCACCGTTGCGGGCGAACGCGACGATGGAGGGAGTGGTCCGGGAGCCTTCCGCGTTGGCGATGACGGTGGGCTCACCGCCCTCCAGCACACTGACGCAGGAGTTCGTCGTGCCCAGGTCGATACCGACCGCACGTGCCATGGTCGCTTCCTCGCTTCGTTCGTAGAGCAGGTGCCGGGGCACCGCCCCGCCGTACACCCACCACAAGTTGAGTGGACTTGACTCAATACTGCCACGATCGCAGCCACCGTCAAGTCAGGTTGAGCCGGGGACACGCAATAATGGCCCCCACCTGCACCGACAGCGCAGGTGAGCCCATGAATCACGATCAGATCACCAGGCGCGCCGGGCCGGTTCAGGTTGTCTGGCATGCATAGATCAGGCACGCTCTACCCGTGACCACGCAGGGTGGACCGGCCGCGCCCAGCCCGAGTGCACCGGAACTTCCCGGAGCACTCAATCGACTACGCACCGCTATCGGCGGGACGGCGTACCCGCTGGCGCTGCCCTCCGCCGAGGAGGCCCGCGCCGTCGGTGCCGGGCTGATCGCCCAACTCGACGACTACCTGCTGCCCCGGCTCGCCCGGCTCGACGCCCCACTGCTGGTGGTGGTCGGCGGCTCCACCGGAGCCGGCAAGTCGACCCTGGTCAACAGCCTCGTCCAGGCCCGGGTCAGCGCCACCGGGGTGCTCCGCCCGACGACCCGCTCGCCGGTGCTGGTCAGCAACCCCGCCGACACCGCCTGGTTCCGCCAGGGCGACCTGCTGCCCGGCCTGACCCGCACCGCCGGCCCCACCGACGCACCCGACGCGCTGCAGCTCGTGGCCGCGCCGGCACTGCTGCCCGGGCTGGCCTTCCTGGACGCCCCGGACATCGACTCGGTCGTCGACGCCAACCGGGCGCTCGCCGTACAACTGCTCGCCGCCGCCGACCTGTGGCTGTTCGTCACCACCGCCGCCAGGTACGCCGACGCGGTCCCCTGGCAACTGCTGCAGACCGCCCAGCTGCGCGGCACCATGCTCGCCCTCGCGCTGGACCGCGTACCGCCCGAAGCGGTCGACGAGATCACCGCCCACCTGCGGGAGATGCTCGCCGACAACGACCTCGACGACGTACCGATCTTCGTGGTGCCGGAAACGGTCGTCGACGGCCAGGGCCTGCTACCGGAGATCGTCACCGCACCGCTGCGGGAGTGGTTCGGCATGCTCGCCAGCGACGCGAACGCCCGCGCGGCGGTGATCCGGCAGACCCTCGACGGCGCGCTGAGCGCCCTCGCGCCGGCCGTCGACGGGCTGGCCGCCGCCGCCGACGACCAGCTCGACGCCGCCGGGTCACTGAGCGACCGGGTCCGGTCGGCGTACCGCACCGCCGCGCGCGGCGCGGAGCAGGCCGTGCAGGACGGCCGGCTGCTACGCGGCGAGGTGCTCGGCCGCTGGCAGGACTTCGTCGGCACCGGTGAACTGTTCCGCTCGCTGGAGGCCCGGGTCGGTCGGCTGCGGGACCGCGTCGTCAGCGTCGTCACCGGCCGACCGGCCCCGGCCAGCCAGCTGCGCAGCGCCATCGAATCCCAGCTGGTCACGTTGATCCGGGGGGCCGCCACCGACGGCGCCGACGCCGCGCAGCTGGCCTGGCGGGCGCACCCGGCCGGAGCCGCGCTGCTCACCCCCGAGCTGGCCCGGCCCTCGGCCGACCTGCCCGAACGCGCCGAACGTCTGGTCCGCGACTGGCAACGCGACGTGCTCGAACTGGTCCGTGCCGAGGCCGGCGACAAACGGTTCGTCGCCCGGACCGCCGCGTACGCCGTCAACGCCACCGGCCTGGCCGTCATGGTCGCCGTCTTCGCGTCGACCGCGTTCATCCCCACCGGGCTGGAGGTCGCCGCCGCCGGTGGCACCACGGTGGCCGCCCAGAAGGTGCTCGAGGCGATCTTCGGTGACCAGGCCATCCGCACCCTCGCCAACCGGTCCCGGGACGGTCTGCTCCAGCGGATCCGCGACCTGCTCGACGACGAGGCCGGGCGCTACCTCGACCTGATCGACGCGGTCGGGCTGCCGACGAGCATCCTCGGACCCGACACCGGGCCCGGCGACCGGCTACGCGCCGCCGCCGCCGAGGTCGAGCGGGCGCGCACCGGCGCCGGCCTGCACGGCGGTACGCCGTACCGGCTGCCGGACACCCTGCCGGGTGCCGCCGGCCCGTTGCCGGGAGCCGTAGCGTGACCGGCTTCGTCGACCGCGTCCGTGGCGCGGTCCGCCGCGAACCCCGCGTCGACGCCGACCAGCTGGTCGCCCGCCTCACCGCGCTGGGCCGGTTCCTGCGCGCCACCGACGGACGGATCCCGGACACCCGGCTCGGCGCGGCCCGCACCCTGGTCGAGCGGGCCGGTGCCCGGCTGACGCTGTCCCGGGAGCACACCGTGGTGGCGCTGGCCGGTGCGACCGGCAGCGGCAAGTCGAGCATCTTCAACGCACTGGCCGGGATGGAGCTTTCCCCGGTCGGCGTGCGCCGGCCCACCACCGGCAACGCCCACGCCTGTGTCTGGGGCCCGGTCGACGGTGCCGGCGAGTTGCTGGACTGGGTCGGCGTACTGCCCCGGCACCGGTTCGTCCGGGAAAGTGCCCTGGACGGCACCGACGAGGCCGGGCTGCACGGGCTGGTCCTGCTCGACCTGCCCGACTTCGACTCCGTCGAGTTCGGCCACCGGCTGGAGGTGGACCGGCTGCTCGGCCTGGTCGACCTGGTGATCTGGGTGGTCGACCCGCAGAAGTACGCCGACCGGGTGATCCACCGTGGCTACCTACGGGAGTTCCACCGCAACCGGGACGTCACGGTCGTCGTGCTCAACCAGGCCGACCGGCTCGACCAGTCCGAACTCACCCGGCTGATGGCCGACCTGCGCCGGCTGCTGGACACCGACGAACTCGCCGGCGTACCGCTGCTGGCCACCTCGGCGGTGATCCCGGCCGCGATGGCCGAACTACGGGGGCAACTGGAGCGTACGGTGACCGAACGGCAGGCGGTGCTGCGTCGGCTCGCCGGCGACCTCGACGCGGTCACCGACGATCTGGGCGACCTGGTCGGCCCGGTGGGACGTGCCGAGGAGGAGATCAACCGGGGCACCGTCCGACGGCTCAGCTCCGCGCTGGCCGACGCCGCCGGAGTGCCGACGGTCGCCCAGGCGGTCGAATCGGCGTACCGGCAGCGGGCCGCCGCCGCGACCGGCTGGCCGGTCAGCCGGGCCTGGCACCGGCTGCGCCCCGACCCGCTGCTGCGGCTGCACCTGCTCGGTTCCCGACGGGCCGACGGCCCGCCCGGGGCGCCGTCCGACGGCCCGGCCGACCCGCCGGCGCCGCTGGCGGTGACGTCGCTGCCGGCGCCGAGCGCCGCCCAGCGCGCGGCCGTCGACCTGGCGGTACGCGGCCTCGCCGAGCAGGCCGGCAGCCAACTGCCGGCACCCTGGCCGGCGGCGGTGACCGCCGCCGCCCGTTCGCAGACCGCCGATCTGCCCGACGCGCTGGACCGGGCCGTCGGTGCCGCCGATCTGGCCCCGGTCGACCGGCCGTTGTGGTGGCGGGCGGTCGGCGCGGTGCAGTGGCTGGTGACCGCCGCGGCGGCCGCCGGGCTCGGCTGGCTGCTCGTCGGCTTCGTCGTCCGGGTGCTGGGTCTGCCGGCGCTGGAGTACCCGGCGGTCGGGGTGGTGCCGGTGCCGACGGTACTGCTGCTCGGCGGTCTGCTCGGCGGCGTCCTGGTCGGCCTGCTGATCCGGCCGGTGACCGGTTGGGCGGCCCGGCGGGCCCGCCGACGCGCCGAGGACCGGCTCTACGACGCCGTGGCCGACGTGGCCCGACGCCACGTGGTCGCCCCGGTCCGCGCGGTCCTGGCCGCCCACAGCGACGCCAGCGACGCCCTGGACCAGGCACGGTCCCGGTCAGGTCGCTGAGCCGACCGGATTCCGGCGGCCAGGCGTGGCCGACATGTAACGCACTGGTGATGCCAGTTGCCGGGGGGCGGGCGTAGGGTCGAATCATGGCCACGCCAGAAACCCCCTACGACGCGGTGCTCGCGGCCGCCCGTGACGTGACCAAGTTGGAGTGTGCACTCGACGCGGAGATGCTCGGTGCCGCCCTGCTGGGCAGTGTCTACGCCGTCGCCGAGACCGACCGGGCAGCCGCGGTCCGGGAGTTCGTCGGTAGTTTCCTGTCCGCCACCACCCGCCGCCGGGCCGCGTCCGCCACCACGATCCGGACGGTCTTCGCCCGGCTCGTCCCGGACGCGGCCGGAGCCGCCGGCGTCAAGATCGGCAGCACCGCACCCGACTGGTCCAGCCGGCTGGGTCAGGTACGGCTGACCGGCAGCTACGCCTACGGCGACGTGTACGGCGACCAGACGTCCTACCTGGCGACCTTCGCCTACGACGACGACCTCGGCGGACCGGAGCACGCGGTGGTCGCGTTGGTCGACCACAACATCGGCATCACCAAGGACGTCTTCGTCGGCGGCCCGGCGGAGCGGATCCTGGGCCAGGTGCGGCAGATGTGCGCCAACGACGAGTTGACCTGGTTCCGCGAGGAGGACCCCGGGGTCCTGCGGGGCGAGGTCAGCCGGCATCTGGCCATCACCGACGGCCTGCGGGAGTTGCCCAGCGAGGGCTCACTCGCCACCGACCGGGCGTTGGTCGGTGCCCGGCTCGCGGTGCTGCCGGCGCCGACGTCCGTGGTGGCACCGCCCGGTGACGACCCCATCCCCGCCGATCGGCGGACCGTCCTGGTCCGCGAGTTCCTGGCCTCGCCGCAGGCGCGGCGGTTCGGCCTCGATTCGACCGGCACCAGCGACCTCGCCTCGTTGCACTTCTGCCTGAGCCTGGTGCTCGACCACTCGGCGAGCCTGCTCGATCCCGACCCGATGCGCTGGAGTCCGGCGGTGGCCGGGATGTTCCTGCTGGACTGGGTGCACCGGCGGGCGGTGCTCGACATCGACGACGCGGCGATGCTACCGGCCGTGGTCCGGGGCTGGGCCGCGTACGCCGGGCAGCAGCGCAATCTGCCGGCGGCGGCCATCAGCCAGACCGACACCGCGATCGCCGAGATCGTGCCGGAGTTCGTCCGCCTCTACACCACCGGGGAGCGGCGCAGCCCGGCCACCGCTGCCGTGGCCCAGCTCCTCGCCGACGGTGTCGACCTCAACGATCCGCAGGCGCTGGACGCCTGGATCGACGCCAACCGGCAGCGGCTCGCCGACGAGCAGAGCTGACCGCCCGACCGGACGATCCACCGCGCGGGCCGGTGCTCGACGCACCGGGATCGGCGGTGGTCGTCGGTTCCGGGCTGGGGCTGGGGCTCTGGCCGGGGTCCGGCGTCGGTGACAGGTCGGGTGCCGGAGACGGCTCCGGGGTCGCATCCGGGTCACCTTCGGCGCCGGTCCCAGGGTCACCTTCGGCGCCGGTACCCGGATCGCCCTCCGCGCCCGTACCCGGATCGCCTTCGGCACCGGTCCCAGGGTCGCCTTCCGCGCCCGTACCCGGATCGCCTTCCGCGCCCGTACCGGGATCGCCTTCCGCGCCGGTCCCAGGGTCGCCCTCCGCGCCCGTACCGGGGTCACCCTCGGCACCCGCACCCGGACCGGAGTCCGGACCGGTGTCAGGCGTGGGGCTGGTGGACGGGGTCGGGGCCGGCGTCGGGCCCGGTGTGGGGACGACCGGAGCCGGCGACGTCGGGGCGACCGGCGGCGGTGACACCGGTCCGACGAGTACCCCACCCGACCCGTCGCCCCGCGACGGCGGCACCGTGCGGGTGCCGGTCGGTGGCCGGCCCGCCTGAGCCGGACCGCCGCCGACAGCGGTGTCGATGCCGCCGTGGTCGGCGGTGTCGGTCTGGGACGGATTGGCGATCGGACTCGGCTGCGGGTATCGCACGACCGGCCCGCCGCCGGGCTGACCGAGCAGCGGTACGACGGCCGTCCGACCGTCACCGGTCGCCGTCACCGAGCCAGCCTGCAGCGTCGCCAGCATGGGCAGCGACGCTGTCGTCACCAGCAACGCCATGATCAGGGCGAACCGCCGCGCCGGACCGCTCAGTCCGGCGGTCGGAGCTGCGCTTTCCTGCGGCAGCGACACGGCTGGTCTCCTCGTCGGTGTGGCCCGACCGGTGGTCCACCGATCGTCGGCCCTGGATACATACTGAGGCAGTGACAGAAAGTTTTCCAGTTCAATACATCGTGTTATCAGAACCGGACGGATGAGCGACAGTCCCCCGAACGCCGCGTCACCCGGCAAGTTCCGCGCAACGCGGACATCACGTCTTCGGACCCGGACCGACCTATGACGCCCCTCACCTTCAATGCGAGTATGGACCGGACGGCACCGACGCCGCTGCCTCCGCCGCTACCCGTGGCGGACACGACTCGATGTTGTCCCCTTCCGGACCGGGTCCAGCCAGAATCCGGCCCGTGCCGCGCGGCAACCCTGACCGGGCCAGGCGCGGCGAGAGGACCTGCCTCGGCAGCAGCCGACAGCAGGACGAGCTGCGCGGTCGGGACACCCCCGCTGCCACGCACACACGATGGGAGAGACGGATGGCGAAAGTCGACCGCGGGACGGCGACCCGCGGCAGACCGGCCACGGCCCGACGGCGGACCACCCGGACCGCCGCCGACCCGGAGCTGGTGCAGCTGCTCACCCCGGAGGGCGAGCGCATCGACCGGGTCACCGGCCCGGACGGTACGGAGTACTCCGTCGACTTCACCGACGAGCAGTACCGCGGCCTCTACCGCGACCTCGTCGTGGTGCGCAAACTCGACGCCGAGGCGACCGCCCTGCAACGCCAGGGCGAGCTGGGCATCTGGGCCAGCCTGCTCGGCCAGGAGGCCGCCCAGGTCGGTTCCGGCCGGGCACTGCGCGAGCAGGACATGGCCTTCCCCACCTACCGCGAGCACGGCGTCCTCTACTGCCGGGGCATCGACCCGATCATGCCGCTGGGGCTGTTCCGCGGCGTCGACCAGGGTGGCTGGGACCCCAACGAGTTCAAGTTCAACATGTACACGATCGTGATCGGCGCCCAGACACTGCACGCGACCGGCTACGCCATGGGCATCACCATGGACGGTCGGACCGGCGGCGACGACGGCGAGGCGGTCATCGCGTACTTTGGTGACGGCGCGTCAGCGCAAGGTGACGTCAACGAGGCCTTCGTCTGGTCCAGCGTCTTCAACGCACCCATCGTCTTCTTCTGTCAGAACAACCAGTACGCCATCTCCGAACCGCTGGAACGGCAGACGAGGATCCCGCTCTACAAGCGCTCCTCCGGCTTCGGCTTTCCCGGCGTACGGGTGGACGGCAACGACGTACTGGCCAGTTACGCGGTGACCCGCGCCGCGCTGGACAACGCCCGGCACGGGCAGGGTCCGACGCTGATCGAGGCGTACACGTACCGGATGGGGGCGCACACCACCTCGGACGACCCGACCCGCTACCGGATCGCCAGCGAGGTCGAGGCGTGGCAGGCCAAGGACCCGATCGCCCGGGTCCGCGCCTTCCTGACCAGGCAGCAGATCGCCGACTCCGACTTCTTCGCCGAGGTCGACGCGCAGGCGCAACGGGACGCGGTCCAGTTGCGGGAACGGGTGCTAGCCATGCCCGATCCGCAACCGGGCGCGCTGTTCGACCACGTGTACGCGCACGGCTCCCCGCTGGTCGAGGCCGAGCGTGCCCAGTTCGAGCGGTACCAGGCGTCGTTCGAGGGAGGGTCGCACTGATGGCCGAGACACTCACTCTGGGCAAGGCGCTCAACGCCGGTCTGCGCAAGGCGCTGGAGGGCGACAGCAAGGTCATCCTGATGGGCGAGGACGTCGGCAAGCTCGGCGGCGTCTTCCGGATCACCGACGGCCTGCAGAAGGACTTCGGCGAGACCCGGGTGATCGACACCCCGTTGGCCGAGTCCGGGATCATCGGCACCGCGGTCGGCCTGGCCATCCGTGGCTACCGGCCGATCTGCGAGATCCAGTTCGACGGCTTCGTCTACCCGGCGTACGACCAGATCGTGTCGCAGGTGGCGAAGATGCACTACCGGTCGCAGGGCAAGGTGAAGCTGCCGATCGTGATCCGGATCCCGTTCGGCGGCGGCATCGGCGCGGTGGAGCACCACTCGGAGTCACCGGAGGCGTACTTCTCGCACACCGCCGGGTTGAAGGTCGTCGCCTGCTCCAACCCGCAGGACGCCTACACGATGATCCAGCAGGCGGTGCTCTCCGACGACCCGATCATCTTCCTGGAGCCGAAGCGGCGCTACTGGGAAAAGGCACCGGTCGAGCTGGAGACACCACCGGGTACGGCGTACCCACTGCACGCCGCCCGCACGGTGCGGCCCGGCAACGACGCGACCGTGCTGGCGTACGGTCCGATGGTGCGGACCGCCCTGGACGCGGCCACCGCCGCCGCCGAGGAGGGCCGCGAGCTCGAGGTGATCGACCTGCGGTCGCTCTCCCCGCTGGACCTGGCCGGGGCGTACGAGTCGGTCCGGCGTACCGGCCGGTGCGTGGTGGTGCACGAGGCGCCGACCAACCTCGGGCTCGGTGCCGAGATCGCGGCCCGGATCACCGAGGAGTGCTTCTACTCGCTGGAGTCGCCGGTGCTGCGGGTGGGCGGGTTCAACACGCCGTACCCGGCCTCCCGGCTGGAGGAGGAGTACCTGCCGGACCTGGACCGGGTGCTCGACGCCGTCGACCGTGCGTTCGGTTGGTGAGCGCCGATGTCGCGTATCAAGCAGTTCGACCTGCCTGACCTCGGCGAAGGTCTCACCGAGGGCGAGATCCTCAAGTGGCTCGTCGCGGTCGGCGACACGATCGAGTTGAACCAGCCGATCGTCGAGGTGGAGACCGCGAAGGCAGCGGTCGAGATCCCGGCAAAGTGGGGCGGGCAGGTCCAGGCGATCTTCCATCCGGAAGGCACCACCGTCGAGGTCGGCACGGCGATCATCGCGATCGACACGGATCCGTCGGCCGGCCCGACGGATCCGCCGGAGATCCCACCGGCCGAGGGCGCGATCGAGCCCGGCATGATCGGCGGCCCGGCACCGGGCGGCCGCACGGCCGTCCTGGTCGGCTACGGCCCACGGACCACTGCGGCGGTCCGCCGGCCCCGCCGCACCAACGGGCAGGCACCGCCGGCCGGCACTGCGGTCGAGCCGCCGGCCGCCGTCACACCACCGGCCGCTGTCGCCGTCACACCACCGGCCGCTGTCGCTGCGGTCGGGCCGCCGGCCGATGTGCGAACCGGCGCGGCGGCCCGGGCGTTGGCCAAACCGCCGGTCCGAAAGCTCGCCCGGGACCTCGGGGTCGACCTGGCCGGAATCGTCGGCAGCGGCCCGCTCGGTTCCGTCACCCGCGACGACGTGTTGCGGGCCAGCGCACCGGCGGTCGACTCCCCGGCCGCCGACGCGAGCGCCGACGTCGCGGTCGCGGCGTCCGCCGCCCGGGTCGGCACCGACCGGGAACGGCGGATTCCGGTCAAGGGCGTCCGCAAGCTGACCGCCGAGAACATGGTGGCTTCCGCCTTCACCGCGCCGCATGTGACCGAGTTCCTGACTGTCGACCTCACCCGGTCGATGAAGGCGCTGGAGCGGCTGCGGGCGCAGCCGCAGTGGCGCGAGGTCCGGGTCTCACCGCTGCTGATGGTCGCCAAGGCGATGCTGCTGGCCGCAGCCCGGCACCCGATGGTCAACGCCACCTGGGCCGGCGACGAGATCGTGGTCAAGGAGTACGTGAACCTGGGGATCGCGGCGGCCACCGACCGTGGGCTGATCGTGCCGAACATCAAGGACGCCGGCCGGCTCACCCTGCTGGAGCTGGCCGAGGCCATGTCGGCTCTGGTCCGTACGGCCAAGTCTGGTCGGACCGCGCCGGCCGACATGGCCGGCGGAACGATGACCATCACCAATGTCGGCGTGTTCGGGGTGGACAGCGGGACGCCGATCCTGCCGCCGGGGGAATCGGCGATTCTCGCGGTCGGCACGATCCGCAAGGCACCCTGGGTGCACAAGGAAAAGATTCGGGTACGGCAGGTCGCCACCCTGGCGTTGTCGTTCGATCACCGGATCATCGACGGCGAACTGGGGTCGGCGTTCCTTCGCGACATCGGCGCGTTCCTCACCGATCCCGAGGCGATGTTGCTCGCCTGGACCTGAACGCGCTCTTCCATCCCGACCACCACTACGAACGGCGTTGCAGTCGCTACCGACTGCAACGCCGTTCCTCGCGAGTGGCCGACGATACTTCGGTGACCCGCTTACGGTGCCGACGTTTCTAAGGCAGGTGTGCGGCGTCACCTTCAAATCGTTGGCAACCGGCGGCGGGTTCGAGGTTTACTTGAATCGGCCGACAGATGGCCGGCCACGCAGATCCACAGGAGAGCACGTCATGTCCATGATCGATCGAATTCGTCGGCACCGGGAGACCAACCGCCGGGCCCGTGCGCTGGAGCGTGCGCTGCGCGCCACCGACTCCGCAGCGGTCCGCGACGAAATCCGCGCGATCGCACAGCGCTACTACAACTGAACTCGCCGCCGCGAACCCTGCGCCACGCCACGACACACGTGCCACTTCGGCGGCACCGGGATTCCTCCGCTCGGAACGGCCCGGTACGGTGGGCTCGGTCGTCGTCGGGTCGATCCGGCGCGCTGCGGACCAGATTCGGTCAGCCGCCGCCGGGCCGCCAGCCGACGCAATCCGGCTGGCCAGCCTCCGGTGATCTCGATCGCCGGGAGCGGGCGGGCCCGCCCGGCCGGACTACCGGCGTCACTGGTCGACCGACCAGCCACGTCGGTGGCACGGCACGGCTGACAGGTCATGGAGGAGGCGCACATGACGTCCGAGGGCACCCAGCATCCCGGCCAGGAGCCGGAGGAGGCAGGCACCGGCGGACCCGCGCCCTACGCCAGCCAACGACACGGCGTCGGTCAGGCGACCGGTGAAGCCGGCAGCGGCCCCGAGCCGCAGCAGTGGACCCCACCGGCCGGCGGCTGGGGCACCGGCTTCGGGGACCAGCCGGGTCGCCCCGCCGGCTACCCGGCTCCGGCCCCGTACCCGGCCCCGCCCGGCGCGTACCCGCCGCCGGGCGGCCAGTCCGGCGAGCCGGAACCGCAATCTCCCGGCGAGCTGAACTGGACGCCGCCGCCCAGCATCCCGCCGGCGGCACCCTGGTCCCCGCAGCAGGCCTGGCGGACCGGCACCGACCAGTCCGATCTACCGACCCCGCAGGCAGACCAGCCAGCCGGGCCGCCGGCACCCGGCGGTGGGTTCGGCTCGCTGCCCCAGCGCCAGCCCGAGCCACAGCCGCTACCGGATCCGCACCGCGACGCCGACGCCGGCCGGCCGGCCGAACCGTCCTGGCCAGGCGAGGCCCGTCCGCCGGCCGAACCGTCCTGGCCAGGCGAGGCCCGCCCGTCTGCCGAACCGTCCTGGCAGGCCGACGCCCAACGGTCTGCCGAACCGCAGCCCTTCGTTCCTGGACCGGTACAGAACCGGTTCGAGCCGCCGGCCGCACCGCCGCCCGCACCGACCGCACCGGAACCGGCCCGGCACGGCGCGGCGCTGCCGTTCGCTCCGGCCGGTCCGACGCCGCTGCCACCGCAGGAGACCCGGGTCCCCGGTGCCTCGCTGGCCGCAGCACTCGGCGGAGGCACCCCGACGCCGCTGAGCCCGGCGGCCCCACCACCGGCTCCGCCCGCTCCGGCGCCGGCGGCGGCACCGGCCGCGCAACCGGCCTCGCATGTTCCGCAGCAGCGCGGCCCGTTCGACGAGCCGCCCGCCGCCGACGCCGAACGGCCAGCCTTCGGCGGCCCGTCGGCCGCCGCAGCGGGTGCCGCCGGTGCCGCCGGCCGGGCGGTGAGCGCGAGCGCGTCGGTGCCGACCGCGAGTCGTGTCGCGCCGCCCGCCGACCAGTCGGCGATCGTCGCCAACCGGCCGCCGGCCCAACCCCGGGTGTACGGGCGTCCTGCCAGCCCGGAACCGGAGCAGTCCCCCGCCGATCGACCGGCACCGTTCGGTGCCGGCGAACCGCCGAACCGGCCCGGCGACGGGCCTTTCCCGCCCACCGGCTCACCGGTACCGGCACCGGAGCATCCGGCCGCGCCCCGGCCGCTGCCGCCCCGGCCAGCTGGGCAGGTCGCGCCGCCGTTCGGTGCCCGTCCCGGTACGGCCGCAGTCGCGCCGGGTGCCGGCAACGGCCAGGACGCCGTCGATCTCGCGCTACCGCACCTGAGCGCCGGAGCGCACATCCAGCCCGCGTCTCCAGCGTCAGCCGACGGCGGTCGGGGATTCCGACCGTCCGGTGCCGAACCGTACGGAGATCTGGTCGACCGGGCCGGTGACGGTGCGGGGCCGCAGGGCCCGCCACACTTCGGCCCCGGCCCCCAGGGCCAACCGCACCTCAACGCCGGGCCGCAGAGCCCGCCGGCCTTCGGCGCCCGACCGCAGAGCCCGCCGGCCTTCGGCAGCCCGCCGCAGGGTCAGCCGACCTTCGGCGCCCAGCAGGGCGCCCCGGACGGCTATCCGCCGGCCGGCGGTCCGACGCCCGCTGGCAACCAGTGGAACGCCCCCGATCCGGAGCAGAACCGGTTCGACGCGTTCCGCCCGGAGCCGGCCGCCCCCGCGGAGCAGGAAGCGACCCCGGAGCCGGCCCCCCAGGTCCGCAACGGTCGAGTCCTGCTGGCGGTGCTGGTGGCCGCCGTACTGCTGGTGGCGATCCCGATGTCGCTGGTCTGGTTGATCACCCGCCCTGGTGACCAGGCGTTCGACCCGGCCGTCGGCGCGTGTGTCAAGCAGTCCGGAAACACCGCCGCGCCAGCGGACTGCGCCGAGCCGAACGCCTTCGAAGTGGTCGCCAAGGTCGACCAGGTCGACCAGTGCGCCGACCCGAACGCGCCGCACATCCAGGTGGCCGGCGACTCCGGACGTGAGCAGGTGCTCTGCCTCCAGCCGGCAGCCGCCGGCGACGACCCGGACGCGGGCACGGCTCCCGATGCCAGCTCGGCGCCGGACGCCAGTTCAGCACCGGACAACTGAGCCCACCGCAGATGTCGAGTCCATCGTCACCGCCACAGCCCCGGGTGCGGGCACCGCAGCTCAAGGGCCGGCAGTGGCTGAACACGGCCGGCCGGCCGATCTCCCTCGCCGACCTGCGGGGAAAGATCGTCCTGCTGGACTTCTGGACCTTCTGCTGCGTCAACTGCCTGCACGTGCTGGACGAGTTGCGCCCGCTGGAGGAGAAGTACGCCGACGTACTGGTGGTGATCGGCGTCCACTCCCCGAAGTTCGCCCACGAGCGGGATCCGGTGGCGGTCACCGCCGCCGTCGAGCGCTACGGCGTGACCCACCCGGTGCTCGACGATCCCGAGCTGGACATGTGGCAGCAGTACGCCGCCCGGGCCTGGCCGACCCTGGTGCTGGTCGACCCGGAGGGTTACGTCGTCGCCACCATGGCCGGCGAAGGGCACGCCGAAGGCCTGGTCCGGGAGATCGACCAGCTGATCGGGGCGCACGAGGCGAAGGGCACGCTGCACCGGGGCGACGGCCCGTACGTACCGCCGGAACCGGCCGACACGACGCTGCGTTTTCCGGGCAAGGCGGTCGCGCTGGACGACGGCGGGCTGCTGGTCTCCGACTCCGCCCGGCACTCGCTGGTGGAGTTGGCGCCCGACGGTGAGACGGTACGCCGACGGATCGGCTCCGGGGCCCGGGGCCGCACCGACGGCGACGCCGCGAACGCCCGGTTCAGCGAGCCCCAGGGACTGCTGCGGCTACCGGCCGAGGTCGCCGCCGTCGCCGGGTACGACCTGGTGGTCGCCGACACGGTCAACCACCTGCTGCGCGGGGTACGGACGAGCACCGGCGAGGTGGTCACCGTCGCCGGCTCCGGCCGGCAGTGGCGCTCAGGTGTCGACTACGACCCGCACGACGCGCTCGCCGTGGATCTTTCCTCGCCGTGGGACCTCGCCTGGTACGACGGCCGGGTGATCGTGGCGATGGCCGGGATCCACCAGCTGTGGTGGTTCGACCCGGGTACGCGGACCGCCGGCATGTACGCCGGCACCACGGTCGAGTCGCTGCGCGACGGTCCCCTTCCCGACGTCTGGCTGGCGCAGCCGTCCGGCCTGGCGACCAGCGTCGACGGTCGGCAGCTGTGGATCGCCGACAGTGAGACCAGTGCGCTGCGGCAGGTGGTCGACGGGCACCTGCGGACGGTCGTCGGGCAGGGCCTGTTCGACTTCGGGCAGGTCGACGGGGCGGCGGCGCAGGCACTGCTGCAGCACCCGCTCGGGGTCTGTGCACTGGCCGACGGTACGGTGCTGGTCGCCGACACCTACAACGGCGCGATCCGCCGCTACGATCCGGCCACCGACCGGGTGACGACGGTCCTGGACGGGCTGGCCGAGCCGAGTGACGTGCTGGTGACCGCTGACGGCACCGTCTGGGTGGTGGAGTCCGCCGCCCACCGGGTGACCCGGATCGCGCCCGGTGCCCTGTCGGCGGCCGGGGCCACCGTCGATGGGGCACGGCACCGGACCGTACGCCCGCCGCTGCTGGTGGCACCCGGTGAGGTGACCCTGGAGGTGGTGTTCACTCCCGCACCGGGGCAGAAGCTCGACACCAGTTTCGGTCCGGCCACCCGGCTGGAGGTCTCGGCCGATCCGCCCGGGCTGCTGCGCGACGGTGCGGGCACCGACACCGGGCTGAGCCGTCGGCTGGTGATCGACCCGTCGGTGCCGGCCGGCGTACTGCAGGTGGTCGCGCAGGCTGCCACCTGCGACGCCGACAACGAGCATGCCGCCTGCCACCTGACCCGGCAGGACTGGGGCGTGCCGGTACGGGTCGACCCGGCGGGTGCGGCCCGCGTACCGCTGATCCTGCGTGGTGTCGACCCGGCCGACGACGCCGAAGCCTGACCGGCACGCACCCCACGCGCACCCCGGTCTGACCGGGACGGTCAGACGAAGGCCGTGAGCCGCTGGCCGGCCGCCTCCAACGACTGGCGGATCCGCCGGGCCAGCGCGGCCGCGCCGGGCGTGTCGCCGTGTACGCAGATCGACTCGACGGGGCTGGCGACCGCCGTGCCGTCCGTGGCGGTCACGGTGCCCGACCCGGCCATCGACAGCGCCTGGGCGACGACCTCACGGTGGTCGTCGAGCAGGGCTCCGGGTGCGTCGCGCGGCACCAGTCGGCCGTCCGGCTGGTAGCCCCGGTCGGCGAAGCCTTCGGCGACGGCCCGCAGCCCGGCACCGGTGGCCAGCTGGCTGAGCACCGAACCGGGCAGGCACAGGATCGGCAGCGTCGGGTCGACGTCGGCCACGGCGGCGACCACCGCCGCGGCCTGGGCCTCGTCGACGCAGGCGGTGTTGTACAGCGCGCCGTGCGGTTTGACGTAGCGGACCCGGGTGCCGGCGACCCGGCAGAAGCCGTCCAGCGCGGCGATCTGGTAGAGCACGTCGTCGCGGAGCTCGTCGAAGCGGTAGTCGATCCGCCGCCGGCCGAAGCCGGCCAGGTCGCGGTAGCCGACCTGGGCGCCGACGGTGACACCCCGGTCGGCGGCCGCCGCGCAGATCCGCCGCATGGTCACCGGGTCGCCGGCGTGGAAGCCGCAGGCGACGTTGGCGGAGGTGACGATGTCGAGCAGCGCCTCGTCGTCGCCGAGGCGCCAGACGCCGAAGCCTTCACCGAGGTCCGCGTTGAGGTCCATGGAACTCCACGGTAGTGCCCGGCCGGGCCTGGGCGAGCCCGGTGACGTCGTCGACCACTCCGATGACCGGGTAGCCGCCGGTGGTCGGATGGTCGGCGAGGAAGATCAGTGGTTGACCGTCGGCGGGGACCTGGACGGCGCCGAGGACCAGCCCTTCGCTGGGTAGTTCGTCCGGGACGCGGCGGGTCAGCGGTGCGCCGGTCAGTCGGACCCCGATCCGGTTGCTCACCGGGCTGACCAGATACGGGGTGCCGAGCAGCCGCCGCAGCGCGGCCTCGGTGAACCAGTCGGCGCGCGGGCCGAGCCGTACGGTGAGCCGGAGCGGGTCGGCCGGTGCCGACCAGGGGACGGGGTCGGCCGGCGGCGGCCCGTCGACGGTGGTCGGGGCGTCGCCGACCGGCAGGACGGTGCCGTCGCGTACCACCGGTGGACCGATGCCGGCGAGGAGGTCGGTCGAGCGGCTGCCCAGCACCGGCGGTACGGCGATCCCGCCGGCCACCGCGAGGTAGCTGCGCACGCCGTACCGGGCGGGTCCGACGTCGAGGTGGGCCCCGGCCGGCACCGGTACGCAGCTGAGGAAGCCGGCCGGTCGACCGGCGAGGCGGATCGCGGCGGGCGCGCCGGTGATCGCGACGGTGCCTCCGGCGGGCAGCCGCAGCTGGCAGCCGGTGAGCGTGATCTCCAGACCGGCGGCGTCGGGCGGGTTGCCGACGAGCCGGTTGGCCAGCGCCAGCGCCGGCTGGTCGAGGGCACCGGAGCGGGGCACGCCGAGGTGTGCCCAGCCGGGCCGGCCCCGGTCCTGAACGGTGCAGAGCGCGCCGGCCCGGACGACCTCGATCACCGGTCGCCCCGATCGACTGGTGGCACGTCCGGTGGCGCGGCGGCCGGCACGTCCGGTGGCACGTCGGCCGGCACGTCCGGTGGCACGTCGGCCGGCGCGTCCGGCGGCGTGTCGGCCGGGGCCAGCCGGACCCGGGTGCCGGGGGTGAGGGTGGCGGGCGGGTCGCGATCAAGGTCGAAAAGCACCAGGTCGGTGTGGCCGACGAGTTGCCAGCCGCCGGGTGAGGCGGACGGGTAGATGCCGGCGTACGGTCCGGCGAGCGCGACCGAGCCGGCCGCGACGGTGGCGCGCGGTGTCGGCCGGCGCGGTACGGACCATTCGTCGGGCAGTCCGGTGAGGTAGCCGAAGCCGGGTGCGAAGCCGCAGAAGGCGACGGTGAACTCGGTGCCGGCGAGCCGGTCGACGGCTTCGTCGACGGGTACCCGCCAGTGCCGGGCGACGTCGGGCAGGTCGGGCCCGTCGTACCGGACGGTGACGGTGACCGGCCGGGTGTCGGCGCTGGTCCGCAGCGGTGGCGGCCGCCAGCCGGCCAGCGCGGCGGCGGTCGCGACCGGGTCGGCCAGGCCGTCGAGCAGGATGGTACGGGCGGCGGGGACGATGTCGTCGACGGCGAGTTCGCCCTGGTCGCGACGGTGGTCGAGGCCGGCCCGCCAGGCATCGATGGTTGCCGGGTCCGGCGCTGCCCATTCGAGCAGCAGTGCACGCCGACCGACGCGATGGATCCGCATGACACCATCTTGGCCCGTCGTTGTCAGCTGGACGTGAGACGACTCACTACCTGGCAGTAACCTACGGTGCCGTAACCTAAGTGGGTGACCACCGAAGCACCCCTTCGCCTCAAGCCGGTCGACATCGGCAAACCCCGGATGCGCGGCTGGCTGCACACGTACGCATTCTTCGTGGCCCTGGTCAGCGGCATCGTGCTCTGCGCGCTGGCCGCGACCCGACCGGGCTGGACCCCGCTGATCAGCTGCGTCGTCTACAGCCTCACGGTCTGTGGTCTGTTCGGCACCAGCGCCCTCTACCATCGTCGGGTCTGGTCGGAGCGCGCCTATCAGGTGATGCGCCGACTGGACCACTCGATGATCTTCGTCTTCATCGCCGGTACGTACACCCCGTTCTGCCTGCTGCTCCTGCCGGGGCGCAGCGCGGCGACGCTGCTGACCGTCGTCTGGGCCGGCGCCCTGGGCGGGGTGGCGATGAAGCTGATCTGGCCCCACCTGCCACGCTGGGCCGGCGCCCCGCTCTACATCGCGCTCGGCTGGGTGGCCGTCGCCGTCCTGCCCGACATCCTGCGCTACGGCGGCGTCACCGCCCTGGTGCTACTGGTCGTCGGCGGCGCGGTCTACAGCATCGGGGCGATCTTCTACGCCCTGCGCCGGCCGAACCCCTGGCCGACGGTCTTCGGCCATCACGAGTTCTTCCACGCCTGCACGCTGGTCGCCGCGCTCTGCCACCACATCGCGATCTACTTCGCTCTGTTCGCCTGACCGCCAGCTGGCGGTCAGGCGAACAGAGCTGCTGTAGGTGCGGCTGCGCCGACGAGGTGCGCCACGGGGTTCAGACCGGGCGTCCCGGGCGACGAACCTCGCGGTACTGCTCCTCCACGACGTGGTCGGACGCGGGCGGGGCGACGGCCGCCGGCTCTTCGGCGGCGGATCGGGTCACCACGCTACGGCGGCGGCTCTGCCAGAACCACAAGGTCAGGATCAGCCCGAACACACCCGCTGCCATCAACACCCAGCCGACCGTGTTCAGGTTGAGAAAGCCCAGTTCAGCCTCGACCGCGAAGGCCAGGATGGCGCCCAGGGCGACAAGGAAGATGCTTCCGCCGATGCCCACTTCGTACCTCCTTGGCTACTGCCGGCACCGTCGTACCGGCCCGATGCCGCTCGTGAGGTAGCGGCGGGCTCGGATGTACCCAGGCGGTTCTCGGCTCAATCAGGCATGCTGGGGCCATGCCACGACGCACGATCGTGTTGCTGCGCCACGCCAAGGCCGAGCAGCCCGAGCAGATGAGCGACTCAGCGCGTGGGCTCACCCCACGCGGGCATTCGGACGCCGCGTACGCCGGCCGTTGGCTGGCCGAGCACGACCACTGGCCGCAGGTGGTGGTCTGCTCGCCCGCGCGGCGGACCCGGCAGACCTGGCAGGAGGCGTCGTCGGCGGGTCCGGCGCCGTCGGTGAGTTACGAACCGTCGCTGTACGCCGGAAGCCCGGGTGACCTGCTCGCCGTGGTACGCCAACTCGACGCCCGGCACGAACGGTTGCTCATCGTCGGCCACAATCCCACGATCTCGAACTTCTCCGCGCTGCTCGACCCGCAGGGCATCGACGACACCGGGCTGCGCACCTGCGGACTGGCGGTGCACGAGTTCACCGGCGACTGGTCGCAGTGCCGACCGGAGACGGCGGCGCTGGTCACGGCGTACACCGCCCGGGCCGCCTCGGTCGGCTGACGCCGACGCCAGACATCCCGGGCAGGGGTCGGCTGACGCCGACGCGACACATCCCGGGCAGGCCTCGGCCCGACCGGGATGTGCGCGGCGTACGGATCAGTTGGGTGGCTGTGGGGGTTCCGCCGGCGGTGGCACCACCTGCGCCGGATGGGAGAGTTTGTTCTCCTCGACGATCACCGTCCGTGCCCGGCGACGACGATCGTTCCAGAACCAGAGCACGGTGAGCAGGATCGCCAGACCCGCGAGGATCAGCACCCAGCCCACGGCCTGTACGTCGAGCCACCACACGTCCGCCCGGACGGCGTACGCGAGGATGGCGCCTACCGCGATGAGGAAGATTCCACTGCCGATGCCCATGTGCTGCACTCCTTGTGCGGTCGCTACAAGTTGTGCGGTCGCCTGCTGATCTACCCGGCGGGCAGGGGCTGAAACGGCGGCGCCGGACGGTCGGCGAGCAGGGGGCTCCCGCCGACCGCCCGTGGCGGGGTGAGGTGGGTGTGCGTTGGCCGCCTCAGCCGGTCAGAACGCCTCCTCGGGCAGATCCATCAGGTCGAGGGCGGTTCCGGCGATGATCCGGCGATCGGCTCCGATGCGGGGCAGCACCTCGCTGGCGAAGAACCGGGCCGCCGCCACCTTGCCCTGGTAGAAGTTACGGTCGGCGGCCGAGACCTCACCGGCGAGCGCGGTCAGGGCAACCTCGGCCTGCCGCTGCAGCAGCCAGGCGACGACGACGTCGCCGAGCGCCAGCAGCAGTCGGCGACTGCTCAGCCCGACCTTGTACAGCGAACGCTGCTCACCGCTCTGTACCTCGCCGAGCCAGCCGGTCATCACGCCGAGGATGTTCTGCACCTCACCGAGGGCCCGGCCGAGCGCGGCGCGCTCCTCCTTGAGCTGGCCGTTTCCGCCTTCGGCCGTGATGAAGGCCTGGATCTCACCGGCGACGGTCATCAGGGACTGCCCGTTGTCCCGCACGATCTTGCGGAAGAACAGGTCGAGGCTCTGGATCGCGGTGGTGCCCTCGTACAGCGTGTCGATCTTCGAGTCGCGGACGTACTGCTCCAGCGGGTAGTCCTGCAGGAAGCCGGAACCACCGAAGGTCTGCAGCGACTCGTGGCCGAGCAGCTCGTAGGCCCGCTCCGAGCCGCACCCCTTGACCAGGGGCAGCAGCAGGTCGTTGACCCGTTTGGCGACCTTCACGGCCTCCTCGTCACCGGCCGCCCGCGCGATATTGATCTTGTCCTGCCAGCTGGCGGTGTAGCAGACCAGGGCGCGCAGGCCCTCGGCGTACGCCTTCTGCAGCATCAGCGAGCGGCGCACGTCGGGGTGGTGGGTGATCGTCACCCGGGGGGCTGCCTTGTCGGTCATCTGCAGCAGGTCGGCACCCTGCACCCGGTTCTTCGCGTACTCCAGGGCGTTGAGGTAGCCGGTGGAGAGGGTGGCGATGGCCTTCGCGCCGACCAGCATCCGGGCGTACTCGATGATCAGGAACATCTGCCGGATGCCGTCGTGTACGTCGCCGAGCAGCCAGCCCTTCGCCGGCACGCCGTGCTCACCGAAGGTGAGCTCGGCGGTCGTGGAGACCTTCAGCCCCATCTTGTGCTCGATGTTGGTGGCGAAGACGCCGTTGCGCTCGCCCAGCTCACCGGTGGCCCCGTCGAAGTGGTACTTCGGCACGACGAACAGCGACAGGCCCTTGGTTCCCGGGCCGCCGGCGCCCTCGACGCCGACCGGACGGGCCAGCACGTAGTGGATGATGTTCTCACTGAGGTCGTGCTCGCCGCTGGTGATGAAGCGCTTGACGCCCTCGATGTGGTACGAGCCGTCCGGCTGCGGGATAGCCCGGGTCCGCCCGGCGCCCACGTCGGAACCGGCGTCCGGCTCGGTCAACACCATGGTCGACGCCCAGTGCCGCTCGACGAAGAGCTTGGCCCATTCCTTCTGCTCCGGGGTGCCCTCGACGTAGAGGGTGTGCGCGAAGGACGGCCCGGAGGCGTACATCCAGACCGGCGCGTTGGAGCCCAGCACCAGATCGGCGAGGGACCACCACAGCGCCCGGGGGGCGTTGGTGCCGCCGAGCTCCTCTGGTAGGTCCAGCCGCCAGAACTCGGCGGACATGAAGGCCGCGAAGGACCGGCGGAACTCCTCGGGCATGGTGACCGTGTGTGTCGCCGGGTCGAAGACCGGCGGATTGCGGTCGCCCGGGACGAAGCTCGGTGCCAGCTCCTCGCGGGCCAGCCGCTCGACCTCGGCGAGGATGCTCCGGGCCGTGTCGACGTCCAGGTCCGCGTACGGCGCCTGACCGAACGTACGGTCGGCACCGAACACCTCGAAGAGGTTGAACTCAAGGTCCCGAAGGTTGCTCTTGTAGTGGGTCATCGCGTGGTGGCCCCCGCTTCCCGGACGCTGTTACTGGTCAGTAACCACCACTGTATTACTTGCAGGTAGCCACCGACAAGCGACTCTTGACAGTGACCGAAGACACACAATCGCCCCCAGCCAACTCTTGACGACCCCGTCACCGAGCTTCGATGCACTCGTTCTGCCCGGTAACAGACTTAATCGGACAAAGGCCAAGTAAAGCTGGATAGCTACAGGAGGTCGACATGTCTCTCAACCGACTGTTCGATATGTTGATCGAGCCGGTCACCGCCCGGCGCTACGTCGGCCGGCACCGTGCCGTCGTCACCGGCACCAGCTTCCTGACCGGTCAGCTGCGCCTGGCCTGACCAGCGCGTCACGACCGCGCGGCGACCGCAGCGGCGCCGGTCGCCGGCGCGTTGTCGGCCGGCCGAGGCTGCGAAGCCGGCCGAGGCTGCGAATCAGCCGTCGGCGACGCCGACTTCCCAACTGGGCACCGACGCCGCCGGCACCGCGCCCGAGCCGGAGTACTCCATCAGCACCAGGGCGATGTCGTCGTCGAGCCGCCCGTACACCCACTCGATCAGTGCGGTCTCCAACGAGGCCAGACCGTCGCCGACCGTACCGTGACCCAGCAGTTGCCAGGCCCGGTCGGCAGTGGGAAAGAACGCGCCGTCGCGACGCGCCTCGCCCAGGCCGTCGGTGAACAGCAGCAGCCGGTCACCCGGTTCGAGCCGCTCCACCCGGGGCCGTACCACCGGCATGAACCCCAGCGGCGGTGCCGGTGCCGGCGGTTCGAGTGGGATCACCTCGCCCCGGCGCAGCAGCAGCGGTGCCGGATGGCCGCAGTTGACGATGGTGAGCGTGCCGCCGCGCTCCTCGACCAGGGCCGCAGTGACGAAGTCCTCGTCCCCGACGCTGCGGGCGACCGCCCGGTCCAGGTCCGCGACCATGGCGCGCAGATCCGCCCGCTCGTAGGCGACGTGCCGGTACGACCCGAGCACGATGCTCGCCAGCCGGACCGCGTCCAGGCCCTTGCCGCGTACGTCGCCGATGATCATCCGTACGCCGTACGGGGTGTCCAGCGCCTCGTACAGGTCACCGCCGATGTCCGCGGCGGCCGTGGCGGAGATGTAGCGTCCGGCGACGGCGAGCGTGCCGACCTGCGGTCCGAGCGGTCGCAGCACGGCCTGTTGCGCCACCGACGCCAGCCGGGACAGCTCGGCGATCTGCCGCGCCTGGCGTTCCCTGATCACCGCCACTGCGGCGGCGAGGCCGGTGGCCAGCGCGATGCCGACCACGTTCACCGCCGTGGCCAGGGAGACCATCTGCCCGGTCAACGCGAACACGCCGCCCATCAGGGTGGCCAGCACTCCGATGGAGAGCACGACCCGCCAGGTGGCGAAGGCGGCGGCCAGGAACGGCGCCGCCGCGACCAGCCCCACGTAGTTCGCTCCGGAGCCGTCGGCGATCTCCACGACCGACACGAGCGCGAGCAGCACGAGGGCCGCGCCGAGGCCGACGCGGGATCCGGAGCTCAGTGGGCGGCGGCCGCCCATCGGTGTGATGCGCATGGGTACGCGAAACAGCATGACTCATCGGGTGCGGCGGCCCAATGCTGTTGACCCCTTGTCTGACCCGGTTCTGGCCACCTGGGGTATACGACGCGATCTGGTTTTCTGGTCCGACCCGGCGGGACGTGTCTGGTTGCTCAACCTGCGGGTACAACTCGGATTGGCACATTCCGGCTCTGACCAGCGTCGGAGCACTGATTGGTCACTCAGTTTGCGCGGTCAGTCGTCGAGTACCTCGTACTGCACCTCGAGGTGACCGACAGAAAGTGGTGCGATCTGCTCAAAAGCCCCACGCGCCAGATCGAGACAGCGTCCCTCGACGAACGGACCCCGGTCGTTGATCCGCACCACCACAGCAGCACCGGATTGCGGGTTGGTCACCCGGACCCGCGTACCGAAGGCCCACGTGCGGTGCGCGGCGGTCATTCCCGACGGGTCGAACGACTCGCCGTTGGCGGTCACCTGGCCGCTCGCGTAGTACGACGTGCCGCAGGTGCCACTGGAGACCACCGAGTCCCCCGTGGTCGACGCCGACGGCGGTTCGGCCGTCGTCGGCGACGCCTCCGGCGACGGGGTCGTCGCCGCCCGCTCGGCGCCACGGGCCGCCCGGTCGCCCCGCGCGGACTCCGCCGGGGTCGGCGTGCCGGTGGCAGCCGGCGACGACGTCGCGGTGTCCGACGGTGACGCGGACGCCGCCGACGCCGATGGTGACGCGACGCCCGACGGCGCGACGTCGACCCATTCAGTCGTACGCGACGAGCCGGCCGTCCACTGGACCGCAGCCGCCGTACCCCCGGACACCCCGCCCACCACCAGCGCAACCACCAACCAGGGCGCGAACCGCAACCGTCGGGAGCGAGCGGAGCGATGCCGTGACGTCATGGGTTGCTCCTGGGGCGAGGGGACAACATAACCGTCGCGCAGGGTAGTCACAGCAGCGCTTGTCCTGTCAAGGCGAGCCCCGGCAACGCCCGACAACCCGGCTACGGCGGTCACGGCACCCGTCACGGCACCGTCGCGGCACCCGTCGGCGGCGTACCTGGCGGCATACTCGGCCGGTGACCGACGGGATCCGACGCCTACTGACCGACACGTTCCGCTGGCACGACCCCGGCCCGACCAGCAGCCACCTCGTCAGCGACATGTCCGGCTGGTGGCGCGACCCACGGATCGTCGCTGCGCTCGGGCCCGCGCTGGCGGCGCTCGCCGCCGACGACCGCCCCACGGTGGTGATGGCACCCCAGGTGACCGGGCTGCTCATCGCCCCACTCGTGGCGAGCGCGCTCGGCGTCGGCGTGGTGCCGGCGTACAAGGAAGACCCGCAACGGGCCATCGCCGATGCCACCACCTGGACCACGACGGCACCCGACTACCGGGGACGGACCCTGCGGCTCGGCATCCGCGACCGCCACCTGCGCCCCGCCGACCGGGTCCTGCTCGTCGACGACTGGGTGAGCACCGGTGCTCAGCTCCGGGCGATGGCGCAGCTCGTCGCCGTACGGCAGGCCACCGTCACCGGCAGCGCGGTGATCGTCGCCGACTGCCCGCCGGCCGTCGTCGACGAACTACGCATCCGGAGCCTGCTGCACGGTACGGAACTCTGACCCACGACCGACCCGGCCACGAGCTACGGCGTCGCCTCGTGCCCGGGCCGACCGGCGGTGCGCCGGGACTGCTTCATCTCGGCCTCGTGGATGTGTCGGCGGCCGCCCGCCAACTCGTCGCGGGCCGCCCGCTCGATCTCCTGGAACGCCGCGTAGTAGCCGTCGTCGAACTCCTCGACCAGCTGGAACGTCCACCGGCCCGCCAGCACGTTGCGGCCGATCAGCTCGTCCTGCACCCGCTCGGCGATCTGATGGTGGCCGGCGTCGCTCAGCAGCTGCACCACCCGGTCCAGGGTCGCGTCCGCACCGCCGATCAGCTGGTGCATCGAGTACAGGTGACCCCGCGCGCGGTGCACCGTCTCCAGCGCCTTACTCAGCTCGCCCAGTGCGGCCACGGTCGCGTCGTCCACCCCGACGGGACGGGAGTGGGCGGCGTCCACCGAGCGCTGATCCGACGATTCCGGCATGGACAATTAGTACCAGTGCACCCGGCGGCACGACGGTAGGTCCCGGATCAACCACCATCGGTAAAGTCACTCCGGTGCAGCGATCAACCCGGATCATCTCGGTGGTCACCCCCGTCCATCCGCCGAGCATCCCGTTCCTGACCGCCGCGTACGCCGCACTGCGCGACCAGCGGCTACCCGCCGGCTGGCAGTGGCGGTGGCTGGTCCAGGAGGACGGCCAGACCGGTGCGGTCGCCGCCGCCCTACCCGACGACCCCCGAATCAGTACGGGGACCAACCGCCCGGGTGGCCCCGGCGTCACCCGCACCATGGCGCTGTCCCGGGTGGACGGGCCGCTGGTGAAGGTGCTCGATGCCGACGACCGGCTCACCGCCGACGCGCTGGCCCGCGACATCGCGGTCCTCGCAGCCGATCCGACCATCGGCTGGACCACGGCGCGGGCGCTGGACCTGGCCCCGGACGGCAGCACCTCGGCGGTAGCCACCGACCCGGCACCCGGCAGGCTGACCGCCGGGACGGTGCACCGGCACTGGCAGGCAAACGCCCACCAGTTGCCGGTGCACCCGGCGACCCTGTGCATCCGGACCGACCTGCTGTTCGCCCTCGGCGGCTGGATGGCGCTGCCCGCCTCGGAGGACACCGGGCTGTTGCTGGCGGCCGACGCGGTACGCGACGGCTACTTCATCGGCGAGGCAGGGCTGCTCTACCGCCGGTGGGCCGGTCAGGTGACCAGCCAGCAGGCACACTGGTCACCTATCGAACGGGCCAACCGTACCCAGGTCATCGAAGCCCGGGTCGCGGCGCTACGCCGCAGCTGGACCCGGACCGACGCGGCACCGACACCCGTACTGGCAGCGACCAGCTACGACCTCGACGAACTCGGCCCGCTGTAGGTTGCGGGCTCTAGTCTTCCAGCGGTACGCCGCCCAGTGCGCCGCCGCGCAACCGGCGACTCAGCTGTCCGATCACGGGGGTCAACGGATCCAAGGCATCCTCGCGTACGACAAAACGGGTGACGCCCCAGCGCCTCTCGTGCTCGGCGATGGCGGAGAGGATCTCTGACTCGGTGCCGATCAGCACGAAGGGCGTGGCCAGTAGTTCGGCCACGGTCATGCCGAGTGCCGCGCTCATGCCTGCGGCGTCGGCTTCCGCGTCGTCCGTCACGATCACCTTCTGTACGAGTGCCTCGAGCTGCGGCGGGTCGTCACGCCCGTGGGCACCGACCGCGACCTGCCGCAGTTGTGCCTCGATCTCGTCCCTGCGCCAGCGGGTCTGGTGCTGGTGCCCGTCGGGGAGGGTGCGGCCGAACCCGGTGAGACCGACGACGTCGGCGTTGCCTCCCGCCCAGCGCAACAGGTGGGAGTTGCCCGTGCCGACAGTGAGCGGCACTCGGTCCTGCACTGGCCTTGGCCCGGTCAGCCGGGCCGCACGTGCGGTGACCTCAGAAATGTCGACACTCACCTCCGCACCGTCGAGCAGGGCACGCACCGCTTCAGCCACCGCGGTGCACCGCCGTACCCGACCCGCGACATCGGGCCGATGTCGCCCGATCGCCTCCCACTCGGCCGGGGTGTGGCCCGCGCCAAGGCCGAGGCGGGCGCGGCCGCCGGAGACCACGTCGAGCGTGGCGACATCGGCCGCGAGCAGCATGGGTTCGCGGACTCCGGCATTGGATACGTACGAGCCGAGCCCGATGGCCGACGTGACGGCCGCCGCAGCCGCGAGAGCGACGAAGGGCGAGGCCGCCGAGCCCGGATGGTCCGGGACAAGTAAGGCGTCGAATCCGGCGGTCTCGCACTTCCGGGCGAGTTGCAGCCAGCTACCGGCATCGGATGGATTCGCCTGCAGTGAGATCGCGGTCACGACGCCAGTCTGTCGCGGTCCGGGTCGGACCTGCCTGCCCAGGTCGTGAGATCTGCCGCACCTGCGGCGGGGGCGATCAGCACTACCAAGATCAGCATCCGAGTCGATGACCAAGCCTACGAAATGATCAAAAGGTGGCAGAGCTGACCAACCGCAGCCCCAGCGAGCTGATCCGCGAAGTGCTGCAGGCCGCGTAGCCGCGAAAGTAGCGATCCGGCGACCCACGCACATGCAGCAGCAGACCCTGGTTGGGACTGGCGTCCTGACCAGGGCTTTCGGTGTGGAGCGGGTGACGGGAATCGAACCCGCACTGTCAGCTTGGGAATCGCCGACCCGGGCCCGTGCTGGGCTCGTCCCCCAGGCCACAGGGGCCTCCCGTAGCGTGGGCTGGCCTTCATCGTCCTGGCCTACTGGCAAGGCAATGGCACGATTGGACGGCGCGCGGGGAATTCCCAGCGCAACGACAGATCGAGCTGCCTGGCCGGGCCCTTGCCGGCGGTCGAGCGAACGTGTCATCCTAGCCAGGACAGGTTTCGTCGGACAAAATACGACGCGTGGCCAGGTACAGGTACTCGTGGGCGCAGTCCGCCAGCAAGCACAACATAGCGCAACATCGATCACGGTACGTCATCGAACACTGCGGTCAGCCGTACGCCCTCCCACCAGAACCCCCGGACCGGCCAGAACGGCTGCTGTTCCTCGGCGACGACAGGGACGGCGTCGCTCTCGAAGTCGTCGCCATCGAGTTGCTGGACGGGACGCTGCGCGTGATCCACTCCATGGACATGCGACCCAAGTACAACCGGCTCTACAAGGAGGCGAAGCCATGGCGGGTGTAACGCGAGCGACGAAGGACCGAACGACCTCCACGACATCTAACAAGACAAAGGCACCACGCCGGGCAACCACCACCGCAGCCCGGGCGACTCGGGCAGCCAGCCGACAGACCAAGGACGGTACGACGCTCACGTCGCAGCTGGAGAGCGAACTGGTCGCAGAAGCAGAGGCTGGGTACGACCCCGACAGTCTCGCACCCCGCCGGGTCGGCAGACCGCCACTCTCCAGCAGTGGCGGCGCATCGCACAAGATCAGCATCCGAGTTGACGACCAAACCTACGAAATGATCAAAAAGGTGGCAGAGCTGACCAACCGCAGTCCCAGCGAGTTGATCCGTGAAGTGCTGCAGGCCGCGTACCCGCGAAAGTAGGAAGCTGGCGGCGATCCCGCGCGCATACGACGAAGCCCTGGTTGGGATTGTGATCCTGACCAGGGCTTTCGGTGTGGAGCGGGTGACGGGAATCGAACCCGCACTGTCAGCTTGGGAAGCTGATGTTCTGCCATTGAACTACACCCGCGAGCGGCCCTACTCTACCCTGTCGGCCGCCCTGGTGCGCAACGCCCTCACGCCCGGCTCGTCGAGACGACCGGCGGTCGGGCGACGAGTGTCGATCAGCAGGCGACCGCAGCCGCCGCCTCGTGGGGAACGGGGGTGCCGCTGGCCGGGTCGATCCAGACCTGCACCGCAGGCTCCAGCGCGATCGTGGTGGCGGGGCCGGCGCCGGTGCCGTGCCGGGCGACCATCGCCACGTCGACGGTGAACTCGAACAGTCGCCAGTCCACGTGCGGCACGGCACGCGCGGAGCGGGCGAGTCGGGCGACGGTGGCGACGTCGGTGACCGGGCGCGCGCGGCCGGCGAGGTACGCCTCGTCGTCGCTCTCCTCCGGCGGGAACGAGTGCAGCGCGTACCGCCCGTCGCGCTCCAGGTCGCGACGCTTGGGCGAGTCGACGATGAAGCAGAACAACCCGTCCTTGGTGATCACGGGCGAGACCGGATGAACCCGGGGGCCACCGTCGGCACGCACCGTCGCCAGGTAGCCGAGACCGGGGCCGTACTGCTGCATGAGAAGCCGGATCGCCGTGGCCAGGCGGGGCTCGTCGGCTGCGAACTGGGACCAGGTTGCCATGCCGACCATTCTATCGAACATGTGTTCGAAGAGATAGTCGGAACGCGGCGTGTCCGCCCTCGACGATTACCCCAGCCGGCGAGGTGCCCGGCCGAGGGTCGCTATGGTGTGACGATGCTCCTCTCCGACCGGGACATCGTCGCGGAGACCAAGACCGGCGGGCTCTCCCTCGAACCGTTCGAGCCTGCGCTCATCCAGCCGTCGAGCATCGACGTCCGGCTCGACCGGTACTTCCGGGTGTTCAACAACCACCTGTACACCCACATCGACCCGGCGACCCGGCAGGACGATCTGACGTCGCAGGTCGAGGTGCCCGACGGCGACCCGTTCGTGCTGCACCCCGGCGAGTTCGTGCTCGCCTCGACGCTCGAGGTCGTCTCACTCGGCGACGCACTCGCCGCCCGGTTGGAGGGCAAGTCCAGCCTGGGCCGGCTCGGGCTGCTCACCCACTCGACCGCCGGCTTCATCGACCCGGGCTTCTCCGGCCACGTCACGCTCGAACTGTCCAACGTCGCGAACCTGCCGATCAAGCTGTGGCCCGGCATGAAGATCGGCCAGCTCTGCATCTTCCGGCTGTCGTCGACCGCCGAGCATCCGTACGGGTCGTCGGTCTACGGCTCCCGCTACCAGGGACAGCGCGGACCTACCCCGAGCCGGTCCTGGCAGCAGTGGCGGACCTGGCCGACCAGCTGAGCCAGCGCGGGCAGGTAGCGAAAGACGCCCTCCCAGGCCGGGGGGAGACCTGGGAGAGCGTCTTTCTGGTGGCCGGTGCTGCCGCGCAACGGGGGGATCCGCGACATGCGCCAGGCCATGGGGAGGAGTGAGGTCTAGCCGGGCCTTCCGTAGCTGTGGATGCCGGAGCCGAGCTTGCGCATCGCGATCGGCTCGCCGGCCTGCGAGGCGTGCACGATCCAGCCGTCGCCGACGTACATTCCGACATGGGACAGGCTGTAGTAGAAGACGAGGTCGCCGGGGCGCAGCTCGTCACGGCTGATGTTCCTGGTCACCTGCCGCTGACGTGCCGCGTTGTGCGGCAGTGAGACGCCGCCCTGCCGCCAGGCGGCCAGGGTCAACCCGGAACAGTCGTAACCGCTCGGGCCGGCGGATCCCCAGATGTACGGCTTGCCGATCTGCGCGCAGGCGAAGGTGACCGCCTTTCCGGCGGCTCCCCCCGGGTAGGTCGCCGGGCAGGGTGCCGGGCGCAGCGAGCCCAGGCTGGTGGACGATCCGTACGCCTGCAGTCGCAGCTCCTGGAGCCGGTCGACCTCGGCGTCGATCTCCTTGGCCTTCGCGGACAGCTGCGCCTCGGTGCTGGTCAACTCGACGATCAGTTGGTCCAGCGGAGCTTTCTCCGCGGCGTACTTCTCCTTGAGGTCGACCACGGCCTGGACGTCGCGGGCCTGCCGGCGGGCGAACTGGTCGAGCAGTTCCAGCTGGTCGGCGAGGTGGGTCGGCTTGCCGCTGGTCAGGATCGCGCTGAACGCCGACGGGCTGCCGCCCTTGTACGACCGGGCGGCGAACTCGCTGACCCGGTCCATCGCGAGGTCGATCTGGACCTGCAGCGGTTGGATCTTCTTCTGCAGCGCCTCGGCCTGCTTCTTCTTGGCTGTGAGGTCCTGCCGTACGGCGTTGTGCCGTTCGATGGTGGGCTCCAGCTCGGCCCAGACCTCGTCGATCTGCGCTTCGATCTCCGCCACGGTCTGTTGCGCCTGGGCGGGTGCGGGTGCGCCGGTCAGCAGCAGGCCGATGCTGGCGGTGACGGCGATCGCGCCCCGGAGGAGGCGTCGACGGGTGTTCCGGACTGTCCGGAGGTGGTCCTGGTCGGACCATCCGGATCGCCGAGGGGCTGTCGTAGCCACCAGGACTCCTTCTCCCCAGACCGCCTACCGGGTTAGCTGACGGGTTCGGGCGGAAAGGAGACGCCCTACCACAGACGACGCTGTGGATTCACCCCGGTTCCGTGGGTCCCCGGCTCGCCGTGTCGCTGACGATTTGGCGGTGTCAGGCCGAGGTCAACCGGGCTGGTTGACGTCCTCCCGACTCGACGATCCCCAAGGGTAGAGAGGGCCGTTCTCGTCACGCAAGCGAGGTGACTACTCATTTCTCAACGTACTCGATCGATTGCTAGTCGTATATCACCCGCCGTCGTTCACGCGTTCGAAGAACAGGGTCCAGCCGGTCCGAAAGTGCCGGTCCGGACGATCGATGATCGCCGACCGCCCCGCACTTTCGGACCGTACCGGCCGACGTTGACCTGCACGTTCAGCCGACGCGCTTGAATCCGACCACCGGCATGTTGTCGATATTCTCCATTTGCACGGGTTGTCCCGGACGTGGCGCGTGCACCATCATGCCGTTGCCAATGTAGAGACCTACGTGACGCAGATCACTGAAGAAAAAGACAAGATCACCTGGGCGCGCCTCCGACCGACTGACCGTCGAACCCTGGTTCCACTGCGCGCCGGTGAAGTGGGTCAGCCCGACACCCGCACTCGCCCACGCGTACTGCGTCAGACCTGAGCAGTCGAACGCGTTAGGACCGGTGGCACCCCAGACGTACGGCTTGCCGATCTGCGCGCACGCCGTACCGACCGCGACCCCCGCCGCCCCGCCGACCGATGCGGCCGGGCACGGCCCGGACGCCCCGGAACCGCCCGTGAAACCGGTGGTCCGGTACGCGGCCAGCCGCGCCTGCTCCAGCCTGTCGATCTCGGCGTCGATCGTCTTGCGCTTGTCGGCCAGCTCCTCGTCCTGCGCCTTCTGCTGCGCGATCAGCTCGTCGAGCGCCTGCCGCTCGGCAAGGTAGCGGTCGCGGGTCTCGATCACCGTCGCGATCTGCTGCTGACGCCGCTTGGAGATCCGGTCCAGCACCAGCAGCTGATCAGCGAGACTGGTCGGCGAACCGGTCTTCAGCAACGCGTTGAGTTCGCTCGACGGACCGGTGCGGTAGTAGCTGTTGGCCACCTCGCCGATCTCGTCAGCGGCAAGACTGGCCTGCAACGACAGTGGCGCGATCCGCTTGTCGAGTTCAGCGGCCTTTTTCTGGTTGGCCTTGAGTTCGCTGCGAACTTTGTTGTACTGCTCGATCACCGGTTCCAGCTTCAGCCACTGGGCGTCCAGTTCGGCTTCGATCTCCGCCAGAGAGGGTTGGGCGGCCACCGGGGCAGCCGGCCCCACGACCGCGGTCAGGACGAGCAGCAGGGCGACGACACCACGCCCGACAATGGGCGAAAACTTCTTTGAGTCACCAGATAGAAACTTAAAGTAATCACCTGTGCGCGTACGGGTGAGCACACGTGCCATTGGCAGCGACTCCTTCATGAACGATCGCCGGGGCCTCCCGGGCGGGGGAAACGGAGGCCGACATTCGCAGCGGTCGGTGCACCACCCTATTGGAAGGATGCGCATTCGCTCAAGGCTGGAGATCCACCCACCGCACCACATGACCGGCAGCGTCCATCCGATCACGCTAGCGTGACACGATGACGACACTCAGCCTTCCCGAAGAGTTGGTGCTCCTGGGTCACGACGACTCCGGCACCGTACTGATCGCCACCGACGACCTCGACCACGGCGTCGCCGGCGCCGTACTGTGCGACCTCGCCGCGACCGGCCACCTCGACCTCGACGTCGACGGCCGGGTCACCGCAGGCGGCGAACGCGCACCCGACCCGCTCGGCACCGACCCGTTGCTCGAGGCCACCTGGCGCAGAATTCACGCAGCGGCCCGGCAACCGCCGGAACACTGGGTGACCGCCCTCGCACCCGGGCTGGTCGACCGGGTGCTCGACACGCTCACCGAGGCCGGCCTGCTCCGGCGTGAGCAGGGTCGGGTGCCGATCCTGCGGCGTACCCGCTACCCGACGCCGGACGGCACGACCCCGGAGCCCGAGACCGAGGCACGGCAACGGCTCCTGACCGCCCGCCGGGGCAACGGACCGGTCGGTGCCCGCACCGCCGCGCTGGCCGGGCTCCTCGACGCCCTCGACGCGCTGCGGATCCTCGGGCACACCGACGCGCAAGCCGCCGGTACAGACACCGGTACGGACGGTGGCGCCGCGGACTGGCCTCAGCGGTGCCTGGCCCGGTACCCGTCGGTGGAGTGGGCGGTGGCCGCCACCCGTACCGTGCTCGACGAGCGCCGGGGCAGGATCGCGCGCGGTGTGTTCATCGCGACGAACGTCGCGAGCGGCGGGAGCTGACCGGCCCGGAGCCGACCACCCGCCAGCCCACCGCCACGACCCCGCCGGCGGCCGCACCGAGCAGGACGCCCGTGGCGTTGTTGACCCAGTCGTAGCCGACGCATTCCCGCCCCAGCCCGGACACCGCCTGGGCCAGCTCCACCCCGGCCGGTGCCAGCAGCAGCAACCCGGTGGCGAGCACCGGTCGACGTACCGCCAGCACCGTGCAGAAGGCCAGCGGTACGAACATCGCGACGTTGCCGACCCGCTCGCCGAGCGAATCCACCGTGACCAGCCCGGACCAGAGCACGGCCGGGTCGGTCAACGACCGGGCGCAGGCCGCGATCACGGCGGCGTCCGGCCCGGAGACCGAGACCCCGGGAGCCAGCGGTACGCCGGTGCCGACCGGTGCCGGAGGCAGGGTGAGCGCGGCGACCGCCGCCGCACCCAGCAGCATGCCCAGGGTGGGCCAGCGGGCCCAGCCGAGCCGGCGGGCCAGTGGCCGGTGGACCAGCACGCCGACGACGGCGAGAGTCGCCAGGGTCAGGAACGGCCAGGGTT
This sequence comes from Solwaraspora sp. WMMA2101, assembly GCF_049179175.1. Taxonomy (NCBI): domain Bacteria; kingdom Bacillati; phylum Actinomycetota; class Actinomycetes; order Micromonosporales; family Micromonosporaceae; genus Solwaraspora; species Solwaraspora sp. WMMA2101. The sequence continues at coordinate 3,332,037 of NZ_JBMHMA010000006.1, forward strand.
GGGAGAGGAACTCACGGGCCCAACCCAGCACCCGCTTCTCCCTACTCCTCGGCGGCCGTCGACGATGCTACCGCCGGCGTGACCGACCTGAGCAGCACGGTCGCCACATCGACGACCTCGACGCCCTCGCCCGCCGCGCCGCTGGACTGCTTTCCGGTGACCCCGTCACCGAGCATGGTGAAGCAGAACGGGCAGCCGACGGCGATCGTCTGGGCACCGGTGGAGAGGGCTTCCTCGACCCGGTCGACGTTGACCCGTTTGCCGATCCGCTCCTCCATCCACATCCGCGCGCCACCGGCCCCGCAGCAGAACGACCGCTCCGAGTTGCGGGGCATCTCGCGTACCGCGTCGTCGGCACCGAGCGCGGCGCCGAGCACCTCGCGGGGTGGGCTGAAGACCCGGTTGTGCCGGCCCAGGTAGCAGGGGTCGTGGTAGGTCAGACCGCCGTCGACCGGGGTGACCGGGGTGAGCTTGCCGGTGGCGACCAGGTGGGCCAGCAGCTGCGTGTGGTGTACGACCTCGAAGTCGCCGCCGAGCTGCCCGTACTCGTTGCCGAGGGTGTTGAAGCAGTGCGGGCAGGTCGCGACGATCTTGCGCTTCGTCGGCTCCCGGTCGCCGAACGCCTCGTTGAGGGTCTCCACGTTCTGCTGGGCCAGCATCTGGAAGACGAACTCGTTGCCGATGCGCCGGGCCGGGTCGCCGGAGCAGGTCTCGCCCTCGCCGAGGATGGCGAAGTCGACGCCGGCGGAGTGCAGCAGGGTCGCCACCGCCCGGGTGGTCTTCTTGGCCCGGTCCTCGAAGGCACCGGCGCAGCCGACCCAGAACAGGTACTCGAAGTCGTCCACCTCGCCGACCCGGGGCACCTCGAAGTCGAGGCCCTTGGTCCAGTCCTCGCGGGTGTTCGGCGGTGCGCCCCACGGGTTGCCCTTGTTCTCCAGGTTGCGCAGCATCACGCCGGCCTCGCTGGGGAAGCTCGACTCGATCAGCACCTGGTAGCGACGCATGTCGACGATGTGGTCGACGTGCTCGATGTCGACCGGGCACTGCTCGACGCAGGCGCCACAGGTGGTGCAGGACCACAGCACGTCCGGGTCGATGACCCCGCCGTCGTCCGCCCCGCCGATCAGCGGGCGGTCGGCCTCGGCCAGGGCCAGGGCGTCGACCGTGGCGAGCTGCTCGGCGGTGGCCTTCTCCTCGCCGGTGAGGTCCTTGCCGCCGCCGGCGAGCAGGTACGGCGCCTTGGCGTACGCGTGGTCGCGCAGCGACAGTACGAGCAGCTTCGGTGACAGTGGCTTGCCGGTGTTCCAGGCCGGGCACTGCGACTGGCAGCGGCCGCACTCCGTACAGGTGGTGAAGTCGAGCAGACCCTTCCAGCTGAACTGTTCGACCTGGGCGACCCCGAACTGGTCTTTCTCGGGGTCGGCCTCTTCGAAGTCGAGCGGCTTGCCGTTGCTGGTCATCGGTCGCAGCGCGCCGAGGCCGGAGTTCGGTGTGCCCGGGTCCCGCTTGAAGTAGATGTTGAAGAAGGCGGCGAACCGGTGCCAGGCGACGCCCATGGTCAGGGTCAGCGCGATGACGATCAGCCAGGTCATCGAGATGAGGATCTTGACGAGGGCGGTGATGCTGATCGCCGCGTCTGAGGCGGGCAGCAGCGCACCGAGGGCGTGGCTGACCGGGGTGGCCCACACCGGGAAGTCGAAGTGGTCGGTGGCGACCCGGAAGCCGCGGATCAGGAACCCGCAGACCAGTACGGCGAGCACGACCGCTTCGACGAAGTAGCCCTGCCACATGGTGGAGCCGGTGAACCGGGAACGGCCGCCGGCCCGGCTCGGCCGGTTCGCCAGCCGGATGCCGATCAGCACCAGGATGCCGGCCAGGCCGAGGATGGAGACGTACTCGGTCACCAGGCCGTAGAGCAGCCAGCCACCGATCACCGGGATGCCGCCGCCGGCGTCGACGACCTCGAAGTACGCCTCCAGCACCAGGATGGAGAGCAGGACGAAGGCGACCATGACGAACCAGTGCGCGGCGCCGACGACGCTCCAGCGCAGCATCCGGGTGTGGCCGAGGGTCTCGCGGAGCATCACGGTGGCGCGGGTCGCCGGGTCACCGGTGCGGGTGGGGTCGGGCTGGCCGAGCCGGATGATCGAGACGAACTGCCAGACCGCTCGGCCGGCGAGCGCCACCGCCACCACGGTGACGATGGCGGCGACGACCGTGGTGACGATCTGAACCGTGCCCATGCGCTGGCCTCCCGGTGTGCTGCGGACGCGCGGCGGGTGACCGGGTCGCCGGTCCCGTCGTCAGCCTACCGTCAGGTTACCCGGCAGTAACGTAAGGAGCAGCGTCACCGATCCGTCGGTCACCGCAACACTAGGGCAGCACCACGCCGAGCCGATCGGCCGGGGCGACCAAAACAGCAGGTCAGACCGCCAGCCAGCACCGGCTGGTCAGCCGAGGGGAGACCGGACGGGAAACCGACTGGTCAGCCCGACGGGAAACCGGTTGGTCAGCCCGACGGGAAACCGGCCGGGCCGACCGCACATCCGACTGTCTCAGCGCCAGCGGGACAACAGGATCAGCGAGCTGACCATCGCCCCGAAACCGACCGCGAGGTTCCAGTAACCCCAGGTCGCCACGGGGTACGCCGTCTCCGACAGGTAGTAGACGACGAGCCAACCGATCCCGAAGACGATCAACGAGACCGCAGCGATCGGCAGCCAGATCGGGCTCGGCTTGCGGGTGGCAGCCGTCTGGGTGGGCCGGACATCGGTCGGCGGGGTGTAGACCTTCTTCTTGCGAACCTGCGACTTGGGCACGACGCTCTCCTGGTGGCAATCATCCGGCCCGGTAACCGGACGCAGCGGCGACGGTCCATGGCCAATAATGTTCAGGAGCTAGCGTAGTCAAGTTGGCGCGTTCCGGCCATGGACGTCGGCGGAGCAGCGGCGACATTTGGACACAACCAGGGACACCAGGTGCGATACGCACCAACGGAAGTCCACTATGCGGACAGTTGTCGATGGCTACCGGGCCGGAAGGGGCTGCAGTGGAATACACCTCCGGCAGCGCGTCCTGGCGGGACGTCGTACGCCGAGCGCTGGGCGGGCTCCACCGCCGGCGGCCCGGCCGCCGACAGTTCGGCTGGTCCAGCGGAGTGCCGCTGATCGCCCTGCTCGCCGGGCTGCTCTTCACCACCACCGCCACCACCGCCGGCGGCACCAGCCTGCGGGAGGACCGCCGCCCCCAGCTCACCCAGCTGATCGTGGACAGCCGCAGCCAACTGGCGGTCGCCGAGGAACGCGCCGCCGCGCTGCGCGAGCAGGTCGACCAGCAGGCGAACATCGTCGCCGGGTCCGACCAGCCGATCGCCGACCAGCGGGCCCGGGTCGAGGCCAACCGCGCCGCGGCCGGCTTCACCGCACTGGCCGGACCGGGCATCGTCGTCGAGCTCGACGACGCACCCCGGCTGGCCGATCTACCCGACGGCGCCAGCAACGACGACCTGGTCGTGCACCAGGGGGACGTTCAGGCCGTGGTGAACGCACTGTGGGCCGGCGGCGCGGAGGCCATGTCAATCATGGATGTACGGGTGTTGTCCACCAGCGCGGTACGCTGTGTCGGAAACACGCTGCTGTTGCACGGCGGGGTCTACTCGCCGCCCTTCCGGATAGCCGCCATCGGCGACCCGACCGCCCTGCAGCAGGCGCTGGACGACTCCGAAGGGGTGCAGTTGTTCCGGGACGCGGTGACCCACTTCCAGCTCGGCTACCAGCAGACGGTCGAGTCGGAGCTGGGCGTCCCGGCGTTCGACGGCTCGACCGCCCTGCACCACACGACAGTGCCGGAGACAGCCAGATGACCTGGGCAGGGCCGCAGCAGCAGGCTGGCAGGCCGGATGAGGTGGACCCGCACCAGGCCTACCGGCCACCGGACGACGCCACCGCCGTGCTGCCCCGGTTCACCGGCCAGCAGCAACCGGGCCGCCACCAGCCGGGCCACCACCACCAGCCGGGCCGCCACCAGCGGGGCCAGCAGGAACCGGGGCAGCAGCCGTACCAGCAGCAACAGCAGCCGGGCCAGCGGCACTTCACCCCGCCGCCGGCGGTCCCGCCCAGCGCGGCCCTCACTGCGGCGATCCCGGCATACCCGACGGAGTCGGCCGCCTCCACCACCGTGCTACCGGTCGTGGTCAGCAGCTATCAGCCGCCGACGGACGGCAGCATCCCGCCGTCGACCAGGCGCGCGGGCGCGGACCGCGCCGGGACGGGCGGTACGGGTGCCGACGGCGCAGGGGCCGAGGACGGAAAGCCGCCGGCCCGCCGGGGCGAGCGGGTGGTCAAGCTCCGGCCCGAGCGCACCGACAGCGGCTACAAGAGCGTCTACTCGGAGCTGACCCGACCCACGGTCTGGACCCGGCTGCGGACCGCCGCCCGGGTCAGCGGCGAGCTGTTGATCACGTTCGGCATGATCGTGCTGCTCTTCGCCGGCTACGAGATCTGGGGCAAGTCCGTCATCGTCAACGCCCACCAGAACGATCTGAGCGAACAACTCGCCCAGCAGTGGGCCGAGGTCCCCGCGCCGGTGGTCAGCGACGGGCCGTCACCGTCACCGGAGCCCGCCGCCCCCCAGGTCCAGGGCACCCCGGTCGCCGGGCTCTACATCCCGAAACTGGACAAGAACTGGGTCGTGGTGGAGGGCGTCGAGCAGGACGACATCCGGTACGCACCCGGTCACTACCCGGACAGCGCCCAGCCCGGCCAGGTCGGCAACTTCTCGGTCGCCGGGCACCGGAACCGGGCCACCTTCTGGCGGCTGGACGAGCTGCGCGACGGCGACACCATCGTCGTCGAGGACCGCGACACCTGGCACATCTACGCCGTCACCCGTAACCACATCGTGCTGCCCAACCAGACCGAGGTCGTCGCCCCGGTCCCCGGCGACCGCCGGGCGCAGCCCACCGAGGCGATGCTCACCTTGACCACCTGCCACCCGAAGTTCGACAACTACCAGCGGCTCATCGTCCACGCCGAGCTGGTCCGCAGCCAGCCCAAGGCCGACGGCCGGCCGGCAGAACTCGGCGGCTGACCGTGTACGCCTGGATCTGGCGCAAGCTCCCCTTCGGCCTGCCCGGCAAGCTGATCGGTTCGGTGCTGCTGGCCGGGTTGTCGGTGGCGCTGCTCTGGTACGTCGTCTTCCCGTGGGCCGAGCCGCTGCTGCCGTTCGACGACGTACAGGTGACCGACAGCGGGGACGGGACCGGCGGCGACCCCGGCGGCGGTCCGGCCGACGGCGGTGACCCGGCCGATGGTCAGGACCCGGATGGCGGCGGGCTCGACGAGCACGACCTGCCGTACGACACCGGGACGAACAACCCCGTACCACCTGATGTGAACGTCGACTAGGGCGAGGCGGCCACGTGCGCGTACTGGTGATCGACAACTACGACTCGTTCGTCTTCAACCTCGTGCAGTACCTGGGTCAGCTCGGGGCCGAGTGCGAGGTGCAGCGCAACGACCAGGTCACCGTCGACGAGGTGGGCCGGTTCGACGTCGCCGGCATCCTGCTCTCCCCCGGGCCCGGCGATCCGGACCGGGCCGGCATCTGCCTGGACGTGATCCGGCGGTACGCCGGACAGCTGCCGATCTTCGGTGTCTGCCTGGGGCATCAGGCGATCGGTGCCGCGTACGGTGCCGTCGTCGAACGCGCGCCCGAGTTGCTGCACGGCAAGACCTCCCAGGTGCACCACACCGGGGCCGGGGTCCTGGCCGGTCTGCCGGAGCCGTTCACCGCGACCCGCTACCACTCGCTCGCCGTGCGCGCCGAGACGTTGCCGGACGAGATCGAGGTGACCGGTCGGACCCCGTCCGGGGTGGTGATGGCGATGCGGCACCGCCACCTGCCGGTGGAAGGCGTGCAGTTCCACCCGGAGTCGGTGCTCACCGAGGGCGGTCACCTGATGCTGGCGAACTGGCTGGCCGACTGCGGCCTGCCGCAGGCCCGGGAGCGGGCACCGCGACTGGCCGCCGAGGTCGACGCCAGGCGTCGGGCCGCGTTCGCCGCCGCCTGACGGCGCCGGACCCCGGCCCGGCGCCGTCAGCCGCCGGACCAGCGTCGGAGACCGGGACCCGCGTCAGCCGAGCAGCCCGGTGAGACTCGGCACGGGCACGAGCGGGCTACCGGTGCCGCCGCCACCGGTGCCGCCCGTGCCGCCGCCCTCGCCGTCACCGTCGCCCGGGTCGGGCGGCGGAGTGGTCGGGGTGCTGCTGGGCGTCGGCGTGAGCGTCGGGCTCGGTGAAGCCTCGGGCTCACGCGCCTGGCTGACCACGATCTCGACCCGGGAGTTGACCCGCTGTTCGCCCCGGCTCGGATTCTGGCTGGTGACCCGGCCGGAGTCGGCGGGGTCGACCGGGTCTCCGTCGATGACCCGGACGTCGAAGCCGGCGTTCTCCAGCGCGGCGACCGCGTCGGCCTCGGTGCGGCCGACGACGTTGGGCACATCGCGCAGGTTGTTGAGCGAGACGTGCACCTCGACCACGGTGCCGGGCTCGACCGCCGTACCGGCCGCCGGCACGGCGACGACCTGGTCCTTGGGTGCGGAGCTGTCGACCTCCTCGAACTCGGCAACCAGGTCACGGTCGGCGAGCGCCCGCTCGGCGGCGTCCCGGGTGAAGCCGTCCAACGACGGGACCTGCACGGTCCCCGGGCCGGCGCAGACGGTGAGCGCGACCTCGCTGCCGGGCTCGACCTGGCCCGGCTCCGGGGACTGATCGAGGACCGTGTTCAAGGTGCAGTCCGGCTCCTCGCGAGTCGACTCCTCGGAGACCAGCCGGAGATTGTTGATCTCCAGGCGGGCCTGCTCGATCGGCAGACCGACCAGGCTCGGCAGCGCCACCGTCGGAGGCTCCTGCTCGTTCGTGGTGGCGTAGATCAGCCCGGCGGCGAGGGCGACCACCGCCATCACGCCGAGCACGCTGAGCCCGGCGATGACCGCCGGCGAGGTGCGCCGCGACGACGAGCCACCGCTGGCACCGGCCGGGATCCGTTGGGTGGAACCGGTCCGGCTCGTCGCACCCATCGCGACCGTCTCGTCCTGGCGCAGGACCGGGGTGGCCAGCACCGGCCGGCCGGTGGCGGCCCGTAGCAGGTCGGCGCGCATCTCGCCGGCGCTCTGGTAGCGGTTGACCGGATTCTTCGCCAGGGCCTTCAGCACGATCGCGTCGATCGCCGGCGTCACGTCCCGGTTGATGTCGCTGGGGGCCCGGGGATCCTCCCGGACGTGCTGGTAGGCGACGCTGACCGGACTGTCGCCGACGAACGGCGGGTGGCCGCAGAGCAGTTCGAACAGCACGCAGCCGGCGGCGTAGACGTCCGACCGGGCGTCCACCGACTCGCCCCGGGCCTGTTCCGGGGAGAGGTACTGCGCGGTGCCGATCACCGCCGAGGTCTGGGTCATCGTGGTGGCACCGCTGGCCAGCGCGCGGGCGATGCCGAAGTCCATCACCTTGACCTGGCCGGTCTGGGTGAGCATCACGTTGCCCGGCTTGATGTCCCGGTGGATGATGCCGTGCCGGTGGCTGAACTCCAGGGCGGCGCAGATGTCGGCGCAGTATTCCAGGGCGCGGCGCGGGTTCAGCCGGCCCTCGGCGGCGAGCACCTCCTTGAGGGTGCGCCCGTTGACGAACTCCATGACGATGAACGGCAGGGTCTCGCCGGTCGGGGCGTACTCCTCACCGGTGTCGTAGACCGCGACGATCGCCGGATGGTTGAGCGAGGCGGAGTTCTGTGCCTCCCGCCGGAAGCGCTCCTGGAACGTCCGGTCCCGGGCGAGGTCGGTACGCAACATCTTGATCGCGACGTCGCGTCCGAGTCGGAGGTCGCGGCCGCGATGGACCTCGGCCATGCCGCCATAGCCGAGCAACTCGCCGACCTGGTACCTGCCACCTAGCAGGCGAGCCTGCGCGGTCATCGTCCTTGTCGTCCTTCGCTCAGATGGTCGTGATCATGCCTGGCGGTGCCGTGTCCTTCCACAGACGGTACGGCCCCGACATGAATTTCGACGTGTCCGGATGCCATCTGGTTCTCAGCCGTGACCAATCGCTCCACGGGCTGGCCGAGGGCGCCCGTGCTGCCGAGGCTGTCCCTGATCAGGTAGATGGCCAGGCCGCTGCAGACCAGGGCGACGATCACGCCGAGAATGACGGCCAGGACGGTGAACAGCTGTCGGGACACCCCGCCGCCCGAGCGGGGCGGTGCGGTCGCCGGGCGCTGGTACCCGTACGGGTTGGGCTGCTGGTGCGGGCCGAGCGGCGGCCGGGCCGGCGCGGCGGGGCGCTGCTGGTACCCGGCCGGCGGGTAGCCGCCGGGCTGCGCCGGCGCGGGTGGCCGGTAGCCGGATGCCCCGGTGACCGGCGGGCCATAGCCGGGTGCCCCGGAGGTCGGCGGACCAGGCGGGCGGTAGCCGGGTGCCCCGGAGACCGGCGGGCCCTGCGGTGGCCGCGGTGCCGGCGGGAGCGGACCGGGTGACATCGGGCCGACAGGGGAGACCGGCGCGCCGGAGGTCGGCCGGGGTGCGACCGGCGGGCGGGGGGCGGCCCCCGGGTGGTGTCCGGCTCCCGGATGGTGTCCGGTGGCCGGTGGGCGGGGCTGCCCGGCGAGGGTGGTGGCGGCCTGCCGGGTGACCGCAGCCAGGGCGGCGGCGGTCGGCCAGCGGGCGGCCGGGTCCTTCGCCAACGACCGCTCGACGATGCTGCGGACCACGGGTGGGATGTCCGACGGCAACGCGCGGGGCATCTCCCGTACGTGTTTCATGGCGATCTCGAGCGGATTGTCGCCTTCGAAGGGCCGCCGACCGGAGAGGCACTGGTAGGCGACGACCCCGAGGGCGTACACGTCCGACGCGGGCGTCGCCACCGCGCCGGACGCCTGTTCCGGCGAGATGTACGACGCGGTGCCCAGCACCGAGCCGGCGGCGGTCAACTGCCCCACCATTTCGGAACGGGCGATGCCGAAGTCGGTGAGCACCAGGGTGCCGTTCGGCCGGACCAGCAGGTTGCCCGGCTTGACGTCGCGGTGCACGATGCCCTTCTCGTGGGCGGCGTGCAGCGCGTCGGCGGCCTGGGCGACCAACGCCATCGTGCGGGCCGGGGTGAGCCGGCCGACCCGGGACAGGGTGCGCGACAGTGCGTCGCCCTCGACGTACTCCATCACCAGGAAGGCGATGTGCTTGTCGCTGCCGTAGTCGTAGACGTCGACCACGCCCGGGTGGTTGATGGTGGCCATGGTCCGGGCCTCACCCCGGAACCGCTCGGCGAAGCCGGGCTCCTCCAGCAGCGCGGGGAGCAGGCTCTTGACCGCGACGGTACGGCCCAGCACCTCGTCGGTGCCGCGCCACACGTCGCCCATCCCGCCGCTGGCGATGCGCTCGTCGAGCCGGTACCGGCCACCGAGCAGGACCCCGGAGCTCAGCATCTCATCGCCCCTCACGCTCGGCGATGATGGCCCGCATGATCTGGCCGGAGATCCGGGTCGCCTCGGCGCTGCCGCCGTCGCCGGCGTTCTCCAGTACGACGCAGACGGCCGAGATCGGCTCCCCGTCGGCGGAGATGGCGAAGCCGATGAACCAGCCGTGGTCGCGGTCGTTCTCGCCGGCCTGTGCGGTGCCGGTCTTGCCGCCGACGGTGTAGCCGTCGATGCGGGCGTTACGGCCGGTGCCCTCACGGACGACGCTGACCATCATCTCCTGCAGGTCGGCGGCGACCGAGCCGCTCACCGACTCCCGCAGCTCGCGGGGGTCGGCCGTGTAGTAGCTGCTGGTCCGGTCCGCGTGCAGCAACTGCTGCACCAGGTACGGGCGCATCTGGCTGCCGCCGTTGGCGACCGCCGCCGCGATCATCGCGCCTTCCAGCGGGGTCATCCGGACGTTGTTCTGCCCGATCGACGACTGGGCCAGCGCGGCGCCGTCCTCGGAGCCGTCCGGGTTGGCGATGTCCCCGGTCCGGCTGGCGGCCACCGGCAGCCCACTGTCGCCGTTGGTGCGGCCGACCACCTGCTCCTCGTCCTCGAACCCGAAGTCGCGGGCCTTGGCCTTCACCGTCTCGGCGCCGAGCGCGACGCCCAGCTTCGCGAACCCGGTGTTGCAGGAGTCGGTCAACGCGGTGATCAGGGTCACCTCGTCCTGCGGGCAGATCGACGGGACGGCGTTGCGGATGTCGGTGCCGGAGTCGGGGTGACGGTAGACCGGTCCGGCGGAGATCGGCGTGTCGATCGTGGTGCCGTTCTCCAGGGCCGCCGCGGCGACGACCACCTTGAAGGTGGATCCGGGCGGCAGCACCTCACCGAGCGCGCGGTTACGCAGTGGCTTGTCCGGGTCGCCCTCCAGCGCGTTGTACGCCTCCTGTGCGGCATCGGAGTCGTGGCTGGACAGCGGGTTCGGGTCGTAGCTGGGCAGCGAGACCAGCGCCTGGATCGCCCCGGTACGCGGGTCGACCGCGACCGCCGCTCCCCGGCTGACCCCGACCCGGTTCTCCAGCAACTGCTGGTACGCGGTCTCCTGAGCGCGGCGGTTGATGGTCAGCAGCACATTGCCGCCGCCGGTCTCCTCGCCGGTGAACAGGTCCCGTACCCGGTCGGCGAAGAGCTGGTCGCTGGTGCCGGCCAGGAACTCGTTCTCGGCCCGTTCGACGCCGAGCGCGGCCAGGTTGACCGGCTTGTAGCCGACGACGTGCGCATAGAGCTCGTTGTCCGGGTAGGTACGCAGGAACTTCAGCTCGCCGTCGGTCTCGGTGCTGGTGGCCAGGGCCCGTCCACCGGCTTCGATGTTGCCGCGCTGGCGGTCGTACTCGGCGACCTGGACCCGGCCGTTGTAGTCGCTGGTGCGGTACTCCTCGGCCTTGTAGCCCTGCACCCAGTTGAGATTGGCGAAGAGCAGGCCGAACAGGACCATGATGACCACGCCGACACGGCGCAACGGGGCGTTCATCGGCGGATCACCTCCGTGGGGGCGCCGTGCAGCTGGGCTGGTGGTCCGGCGGGCGTACCGGGTGGGCGGAGTTCGGCGCCCACGACGGGGCGGCGGCCCGCGTCGGAGATCCGCAGCAGCATCGCCACCAGCAGCCAGTTCGCCATCAGCGAGGAGCCTCCGGCGGACAGGAACGGGGTGGTCTGGCCGGTCAGCGGGATCAGTCCGCTGATCCCGCCGACGATCACGAAGACCTGCAGGGACAGGGTGAACGCCAGGCCGCCGGCGAGCAGTTTGCCGAACGAGTCCCGGACCGCGAGCCCGGCCCGCAGCCCGCGCTCGGCGATCAGCAGGTAGATCACCAGCAGCGCGGAGAGGCCGAACAGCCCGATCTCCTCGCCGATGCCGGCGAAGATGAAGTCGTTGTGCACCTCGGGCACCTTCAGCGGCTGGCCGCCGCCCGGTCCGGCGCCGAACAGCCCGCCGGTGCCGAGCCCGAGCAGCCCCTGGACCAGTTGGTAGCCGTCGGCGTACGGGTCGGAGAACGGGTCGAGCCAGATGTTGGCCCGCTGGTAGAAGTTGGCGAACGGGCCGCCGACGATGCCGCCGAGGTAGTAGGCGAGGAACGCGCCGCCGAAGAACAGCAGCAGACCGATGATCAGCCAGCTGACCCGTTCGGTGGCGATGTACAGCGTCACCACGAACATGCCGAAGTACAGCAGCGAGGTGCCGAGGTCCTTCTGGAACACCAGGACCATCACGCTGAGCAGCCAGACCACCAGCACCGGGCCGAGGTCGCGGCCACGCGGGAAGTCGATGCCGAGCACCCGCCGACTGGCCAGTGAGAGAACCTCACGTTTACGGACCAGGTAGTACGCGAAGAACGACAGCAGCGCCAGTTTGGCGAACTCGCCGGGCTGGATCGAGAAGCCGCCGACCAGGATCCACAGCTTGGCCCCGTTGACCTCGGAGTACCGGGCCGGCAGCACCGCCGGGATCATCACCAGCACGATGCCGGCCAGGCCCAGGGTGTAGGCGTACCGGGCGACGATCTGGTGGTCGCGGACCAGGATCAGCAGTCCGGCGGCGAGCACGACGGCGGCCAGGGTCCAGGCCAGTTGCCGGCCGCCGGTCCCGGCGAAGATCGGAAAGTCGAGCCGCTCGGCGGCGGGTTCGCTGGCCAGGTCGAACCGGCGCAGGAAACCGACGCCGATGCCGTTGAGCAGGGCCACCGCCGGCAGCAGCGCCGGGTCGGCGTACGGGGCGAAGAACCGGATGACCAGGTGCAGGCCGAGGAAGACGAGGCCGACAACGGCGGTCGGCACCCAGAAACCGGCCCGTACGGTGCCGAGCACGGCCGCCTCGGTGGCCGCCGCGTAGAGCCCGACCACCACGAGGGCGAGAGCCAGCAGGCCGAGCTCGGCGTTGCGGCGGGTCCGCAGGGTGCGGACCCGCGGCATCTCACCGGTGATCGCCGGTGGTGGGGCGGGTCCGACAGGCGCCGTCACGGGAGTTCCTTCACGTCGTTCGCCCCGGATCTCAGTCGACCGTCCGGCAACCGGCCGGGTTGGTCACCGGCGGGACCGGCTCGACCGACTCGGTCGGCTCCACCGGCGGCGCGTCCGGGGTGGTCTGCGGCGCCTCTGGCGACGGGCTGTTCCCCGGCAGCGGCGTACCGGAGGCCACGGCGTCCGGGTCGGGCAGCGGCGTACCGGTCGGGTCGACCACCGGCGGCGGCAGGGTCGGCGACGGGGTGGGGGTCGGCGAGGGCGACGGCGGGCAGGTCGGCTTCAGGTTGGGATTGTCCGGTTCGTCGCGGGTGAGCTCCAGCAGGTGGCGCTGCGCGTCGACCTCGCTGCCGGCGTGGATGCCCCGCTTGACCCGGTCCTGGGCCACCGAGGTCAGGTCGGTGAGCGCGATCTCGCTGGTCTGGTGCACGGTGGAGAGGCTGACGCCGGCGACCTCACCGGGCATGCCCTGGAAGATCGCCAACTGGCCGTCGCTGGTGGCACCGACGTAGTACTGCCGTTGGGTGTAGTCCCACCCGGCCCAGACGCCGGCGCCGAGGATTCCGACGAGCGCGACCAGGACGAGCGCCGCGCGTACCGGGCGTCGTCGGGGCAGCTCGGGGTCGTCGTCCAGGCCGGTGGCGGGTTCGGCGGACTCGGGCGCGGCTGGCCGGGGGGCGGACAGCGCGGAAGCGCGGGCGGCGGGGGTGGACTCGTCGGCGGCGGTGGCCATGCCACGGTCGCGGGAGGCCGCCCCGCCGACGATCGGGGCCTGCTCGTGGATGCTCTGGTCGGTGGCGTCGGCGATGACGACGGTGATGTTGTCCGGCCCGCCGCCGCGCAGCGCCAGCTGGACCAGCCGCTCGACGCACTGCTGCGGGTCGGTGTACTCGCGCAGCGTCTCGGCGATGGTCTCCGCGCTGACCACGCCGGAGAGCCCGTCGCTGCAGATCAGGTAGCGGTCACCGGCGACGACCTGGCGTACGGAGTATTCGGGGTCGATGTCGCGCCCGTCGAGTGCCCGGGTCAGCAACGACCGTTGCGGGTGGCTGCTGGCCTCCTCGGCACTGATCCGGCCCTCGTCGACCAGCATCTGGACGTACGTGTCGTCCTTGGTGATCTGGGCGAACTCGCCGTTGCGCAGCAGGTACGCCCGGGAGTCCCCGATGTGCACCATGCCGATCTTGCTGCCGGAGAAGAGCGTCGCGGTCAGCGTGGTGCCCATCCCCTCCAGGTGGGGATTGGCGTCGACGGTGTCCCGTAGATGCTGGTTGGCCAGGCCGACGGCGCCGCGGAGGGCGTCGACCATGGCGTCGCCGGGGACGTCCTCGTCGAGGGGGGCCAGCGCCCCGATGACGATGTTGCTGGCGACGTCACCGGCGGCCATCCCGCCCATGCCGTCGGCCACGGCGAGCAGCCGCGGCCCGGCGTAGACGGAGTCCTGGTTCCCGTCACGGATCAGTCCGCGGTCACTGTGGGCGGCATAGCGCAGGGTCAGAGTCATGGCCGTAACTCAAGAGATGTGCGGCCGATCCGGATCGGCACGGCGAGGGGTACGGGGGTAGGTCCGGTGACCTTAGCGCGGTCCAGGTAGGTCCCGTTAGTGGAACCCATGTCCTCGAGGACCCACTGGCCGTCCCGGGGCACGAGCCGGGCGTGCCGGGCCGACGCGTAATCATCGGTGATCACCAGGGTGGAGTCCTCCGCACGACCTATCGTGATCGGAGATTCACCCAAGGTGATCCGAGTGCCGGCCAACTGTCCGGCGGTCACCACCAGCTGGTGGGCCGCCCGCCCCCGTTTGACCTTGGCCGGCCGGGCTGGTGCCGCCGTGGTACCGACACCTCGCGGCGCCGCCACCAGGCGGCTGGCACGGGTGCCGGCGAACAGATCCCGCCGGATCACACCGACCACCGTGAACACGAAGATCCACAGCAGGACGATGAAGCCGATCCGGGCAACGACGACGACGAATTCGGGCAAGGTTAGCCATCCACTCGGAACGTGAGCGTGGTCGTTCCGAGCTGGATCATGTCACCAGGGTTCAGCGCCACCGCGGAGACCCGCTGCCCGTTGACCATGGTTCCGTTGGTCGACCCTAGATCGGTCAGCACGACCTGTGATCCGTCGAAGTCCAGCCGGGCGTGTCGGCGGGAGATCCCGACGTCCGGCAGGCGCAGGTTGGCCTGGTCGCCACGGCCGATCACGGTCGAGCCCATCTGCAACGGGTAGGTCCGGCCGTCACCGGAGACCAGCCGGATGTTGCGGCCACCGCCATGACCCTGCGGCGGCGGGCCGTACCCGCCGGGCTGCTGCTGCTCGTACGGGGAGTAGCCGCCGCCGTGGCCGGCACCGCCACCGCCGCCGTGCATGTCGTACCCCGGCTGCTGCACCGGCGCGACGTCGCCGCCGGTGAAGACCTCGGCGGTGACCCGGAACATCCCGGTGTCCAGCCCGTCGCCGCGCTCGATCTCGACGATCACGTCGCCGTAGACCGTCCAGGCCTGCTCACCGATGAACTCGGCCTGCGACTGGGCGAGCTCCTGGGCCAGGGCCGCCGCGTACGGAGCCAGCCGGCTGTGGTCGTACGGCGAGAGATCGATCACGTAGCGGTTGGGCACCAGCGTGCGCCCACCGGCAAGGATCGCCTTGTGGGCCTCAGCCTCCCGCTGCATCGCGTTGAGGATCTCCACCGGGTGCACGACACCCTTGAACACCTTGGCGAAGGCCCCTTCGACTAGGCCTTCCAGACGCTTCTCGAAGCGTTGCAGCACGCTCACCGGCTCCTCCTCGGGTTCCGAGGACATGATGGTATCCGGCCGTCGCCCGTGCCACCCGCACGCCGATCGACCACTGCTCCCGGCCTGTCCCGAACGACCGGCCCGCCCCGTGCTACTCTTCGCCAGGCGTCGCGGGCGATATCAAGCTCGGGGCGACCAGGGACAGCGTAGTATGTCCCAGCACCTGCCAGCGGGTGGCCCCGACCGACACCCCCACCGGGATCGGGAAGGACCGGCCGGGTTAGTCTTCTACCGACTGTCCCGGACAGCATCCGGGGAAGTGGCGGAATGGCAGACGCGCACGGTTCAGGTCCGTGTGCCCGAAAGGGCGTGGGGGTTCAACTCCCCCCTTCCCCACCAGCAGGTCGGGCGGCTGATGCCGCCCGGACCAGCTAGCAACGATCAAGAAGGCTCCGCCCGACGGCGGGGCCTTCTTCACATATCGCCCGGATATCCTGTTGACCGTTTACTCCACCCCCCAGCTCAGGAGTGTCGTGTGAGCGTCGCGTTGGTTACCGGTTCCGGCGGTCTGATCGGATCGGAGGCGGCCCGGCACTTCGCCGGACTTGGCCTGGACGTGGTGGGCATCGACAACGACATGCGCCGCGAGTTCTTCGGCCCCGAGGCGTCCACCGCCTGGAACGTCGAGACGTTGCGGCGCGACCTCGGTGCGGCGTACACCCATCAGGCGGTCGACATCCGCGACCGCGACGCCCTGGCGGGCCTGTTCCGGCGGTACGGCCGGGACATCGCCGTGGTGATCCACACCGCCGCCCAGCCGTCGCACGACTGGGCGGTGCGCGACCCGTTCACCGACTTCGACGTCAACGCCGGCGGCACCCTGAACGTGCTGCAGAACGTCCGGGAACACTGCCCGGAGGCGCCGGTGATCCACTGCTCCACCAACAAGGTGTACGGCGACCGGCCCAACAGCCTGCCGCTGATCGAGCAGGAGACCCGCTGGGAGATCGCCCCCGACCACCCGTACGCCGGCGGGATCACCGAGGACATGTCGATCGACGCCTGCCTGCACTCGGTCTTCGGCGCGTCGAAGGTCGCCGCCGACATCATGGTGCAGGAGTACGGCCGCTACTTCGGCATCCGTACCGCCTGCTTCCGGGGCGGCACGCTGACCGGCCCGGCGCACTCGGCGACCGAGCTGCACGGCTTCCTCGGCTACCTGATGCGCTGCAACATGGAGCGGCGGACCTACAAGATCTTCGGGTACGGCGGCAAGATGGTCCGCGACGCCATCCACAGCCACGACGTGGTCTCCGCTTTCGAGGCGTTCTTCCGGGACCCGCGCCCGGCAGCGGTCTACAACCTCGGCGGCGGCCGGCACTCCAACTGCTCGCACCTGGAGGCGTTCGCCCTGGCCGAGCAGATCACCGGCCAGCAGATGATCACCGAATATCAGGAGGCGAACCGGGTCGGCGACCACCAGTGGTGGATCGGCTCGAACGCCGCTTTCCAGCGTGACTACCCTGGCTGGAAGCAGGTCTACGACGTACCGATGATCCTGCAGGAGATCTACCAGGCCAACGTCGACAAGTGGGTGCCCGGGAAATGATCGACCAGGGCAAACGCAACCTGCTCGGGGTGCTGGTCGACTCGGTCGACTACGAGGCCGCCACCGAGCGGGTGATCGACGCCGCCCGGGAGCGCCGCCCGCTGGCGCTGACCGCGCTCGCCGTACACGGGGTGATGACCGGGGTCCTCGACCCGGCACACAACGCCCGGCTCAACTCGTTCGACCTGGTCACCCCGGACGGCCAGCCGGTGCGCTGGGGGCTGAACCTGCTGCACGGCGCCGGCCTGAAAGACCGGGTGTACGGGCCAACACTCACCCTGCGGGTGCTGCAGCGCTGCGCCGACGAAGGGCTGCCGGTCTACCTGTACGGCTCCACCGAGGAGACGCTGGACCGGCTGGTGCCGAAGCTGGAGCAGATGTTCCCGGCGCTGAAGTTCGCCGGGGTCGAGCCGTCGAAGTTCCGCTCCGTCGGCCCTGGTGAGGATGTGGAGATCGCCGACCGGATCCGGGACTCCGGTGCCCGGCTGGTGCTGGTCGGGCTGGGCTGCCCCCGCCAGGAGGTCTTCGCGTACGCCATGCGTCCGCTGCTGGACATGCCGCTGATGGCGGTCGGCGCGGCCTTCGACTACCACGCCGGCCTGCTGCGCAAGCCGCCATCCTGGATGCAGCGGTACGGCCTGGAGTGGCTGTGGCGGCTCGGGTTGGAGCCGAAGCGACTGTGGCGCCGCTACGTGATCCTCAACCCGAAGTACCTGAGCCGGCTGGGCGCACAGAAGCTCGGCATGTGGCAGGCCACCCCGCCGCCGGCAGCCACCGACCGCCCCGCCACCTTCGCCGTCTGACCGCCTGGCCTGGCTGTCCCGGCTCCGGGAACCCCTGTCGCGCCCGCCGAGCTGCGTTCACGGCCCGGCGTACGGAACTGCGACCGGCGAAAGCTTGGTGCTGGTCAGCGCTGATTGGAAGAACTATGCCGCTGGCCGCGATTCTTCGGCCTGCCACCAGGCCACAGCTCTGGCGACGAAGTCGGCGACATCTACGTCGGTAAGGTCGCGTCCGAAGTGGCCCTCAATCCTGTCCCGCAAGAAGCATGCGAGGTCGTCTGCGTCTGCCCCGGCGGCCAACCTCGTCAGTAGCGGTCCGAGTAGACAGTCGTACTCGTCATCGCCCGCGTATAGCTCCCCAACGCCGAGGAGGTCCCAGTCGTTAAGCATCTGGCGCAGCGCCCTTGTCCGGACCCAGAGCCGTGACCTCCCGGCATGCTCCAACAGGCTGCTCCCCATCCGCCAACCGCGATCGGGCCGCTGATCGCGGCTACATGTACTGGGCGGCGGTCTGCTCGACTTCGTGGATGAACTCCTCCAGTTCGGCCTCGGTCCACTCGCGGTCCTGCAACAGCGTGCCGAGCACGGCGATCTGCATCGAGAAGGCGGTCTCCGCATCGATGTCGTCGATCAGGTCGGGCTCACCAAGGGCTGCTCGGATCATGCCTTCCATCGCCAGGGCTGAGAACTGCTCGCCTTCCTCGTAGCGCCTCCTCGTGTCAGCAACAAAGGAGGCAACTGCCCGAGGATCGTCTGACGAGCCGAACCTGCGGTTGACGGCGATCGCGAACGCCGCGCCGATGGTCTGGCTGCCCCCAGCCCAGCCGAGCCGGTTGAGCTCGGCCAGGTGTCGATCAACCGATCCCCAGTCCTGCCTGGCCATCGCCCGGATGAGGTCACTCAGCTCTTGTCTTGCGACCATTTCTTCCGCAACCTCGCTATCTGTCTGCTGGCTATCTGGCCTGTCTTGTGGATCGCGATACCCGCTACGAGGCCGACAACGACCAGGTTGCCAGCGGCGTCGGCGGCGTCGATGCGGGTCGGCGTGGCGGGGACGATCGATGGAGACGAGGTGCCCGCCGATTGCGTGCCCCCGCTGCCAGCTGGCGTACGGATCACCTGCGCAACCTTTTCCGCCACTTCGCCCATGGTCTTGGCGCTGTCCTGGACGTCTTCTGACTTGCGCGCAAGCCTACCGAGAAAGCCACCGACGTTACGCTGAGCCTCGGAGCGCTTGGTGGTGTCGGCGAGGAGTTCTTCGCCGGTCGGGCCGGTGAGTGTGGGTTCGGTGGGTGCCGAGCCGGGGGCGATACGGTTGGCGTAGGCGTTGAGGTGCCCGACGGCCTCCATGAGCAGGCGGGCGACCTTTCCGGCCTTGTCTGCGGCGGTCTTCCACTCGGTGGTGGCGTTCGTGACAGCGCGCGCCGACGCTCCTGCGCTCGCAGCGGAAAGGGACTGGTGCGCGTCGGTCACTTCCTGTTGGGCACGCAGGGCCGTCGCGGCGGCCGAGCTGAGGCCGGTCGATGCCCGAGCGAGCTGGGCGATGACTTCGGCAACCGTCCCAGCCATCACAAATCCGTGCGGTACGTGTCGACCAGTTCCTCACCGACGTCCAGTCGGGCGATCGCCAACTTGATCTCGCGGAGCGCGGACCTGGCCTCGGTCAGGGCGTCGGTAGCCAGTTCATGGTTGCTGCCCTGACAGGTGTAAGTCGCCAACTCCAGGGCCTCGCCCGCTGTAGCGGCAGCCTGTTGCAAAGTGTTCATGCCGCTGCGGGCGCTCTCCAGGCCCCTGCCCAGCTGAGCCTTGACCTCGTCGACGCTCACCGAGCTGGCCTCCCCGGTCGCGGAGCCGCCGTACCGGAAGGCGACTCACGTTCGTCAGGTACGCCCGACCATAGTCGACCAGCTACGGACCGGCGACCCTGCGCGACGGATATCCGTCACCCGGGCTGGGGTCGCTGCGGCCCACCCGGCCCAGCCATCGTTGTCGACGCACCGGCCCTGCTGAGGTAGGCACGGCAGCAAGCAGGCGTCACAAGTAGGGCTGCGTCCAGCTGGGCTGACCGCTCCATTCGCGTCCGGACCTGCCGATGTCAGGATGTTCGCTCGGCGACTTCGTGGTGTGATGACAGGGCCAGCACCGTGAGGAGGCGTCGTCAGTGTCCGACTATCCGGTTCTCATGCACACCGCCCTGGACGCCACCGACGCCCGGGCCCTCGCTGAGTTCTACCGGGAGTTCCTCGGACTGCAGTACCGCCCTGGTGACGAACCTCCGGCTGACGGGACCACCGATGACGAAGACTGGCTCGTCCTGGTCGACGGCAACGGCAACCGCAAGCTTGCCTTTCAACAGGTGCCTATATTGGCGCGGCCAACCTGGCCGTCACACGACGTTCCGAAGCAGATGCACCTGGATCTCCACGTACCAACCGTCAACGAGTTGGAGCGACACCGTCGACGAGCCGAGCAGCTCGGAGCCAGCTTGCTTCACGACCGCACCCAGAATTCAGAGGAGCCTCTCTACGTTCTCGCCGATCCGGAGGGACATCCGTTCTGCATCCTCGTCGGCTCGGGGTAGGCCAACGTACGGATCTGCCGCTGACAAGGCGCGGTCGCCGCTGCTACCGAGACTGGGGCAAGGCGGATGGCGTGCGGTCCAGATCGTCAAGCAGCGCCTGCAACCGGTCCCGGCATCGCAGGACTAAGCCGGAGATGCCGTCGAAGGTCTCGGCGTCGACAACGCCGCTCTCGAACCACATCGCACGCACAGCCGACCGGCCCTGCACCAGGTAGTTCCCGGCAGCCTCGACCAACCCAACGAACTCTCCACGGCGGTCCAGCGGGGCGAGCTGAGCGACACCTCGTGCCGCTCGCAAGGGCTCGCCCGGAGCACCGAAGATCGTGGCACCGTCGCCGCCGGCCTGACCGGCACCGATCCTCGCGAGCAGGTACTCCAACTCGGTCGCGGCCAACGTCAACCTGCCGACGGCCAAGACCGTCTCGTCGGTAAGTCGCCGCATCGGACAACCGTAGCGGACCCGGCACCACGTCGAACGTCCTCACATGCCGCGACTCGCGGAGCACCCGACGGCGCAGCTGTCAGCGACCGTACGACGAGTCGTGCAGGAGCAGCTCGAAGGCCGGCCCCCGGCGGAAGGGCAGCCAACCGGCGGCCAGGGCCTGGCGGACGCCAAGAGCCACGGTGCCCGGCAACACCGGCTGGCTCGGTAATCCGAGCCAGTTGCCGGGATGAGCGCAAGGCAACGATGCCACCATCAGGGCGCCTGGCTGCTCCTCACGCTCGACAACGAAGCTCAGCCGCGACCAGCCGAGGGCTTGACAGTAAGTGGGTCTATGCCGAACCGACCAGCGGTAGGCCACGCCATCCACCGTGATCCTCCGAGGACCCCTTACTGCCAACGTCATTCGCACCCCACCGGTCTCGGCCATCCCCGTGACGGGCACTGTAGCGAGAACCCCGTAGCGCCACTATCGGTAAGGCGTAGCCCGCTGCTCAAAGCCTCCGCATCTGCCGCGATCCGGTGCGAGCACCTAACCCAGCTGTTACGGAGCGTAGCCGGCATACACTACGCGGCGCTCTAGGCTGTGGGCATTCGCCGGGAGCGTGGCAGCCTTGCCACGAACTCGGCAGCGAGGATTACATCTCCATGGCTTGCTCGGCGACGTACGTGCCCTTGCCCTGGTGGCCTTCGACCAGGCCACGGTCGCGCAGCAGCCGCAGGGCGGCTTGGGCTGTGGAGACGCTGACCTTGTACGTGTCGGAGAGCTGGGCGTATGTCGGCAGCTTGTCGCCCGGCGACAGCTCACCGGACCGGATCTGCTGGGTGATGTCATCGACGACACGTAGGTAGTCGGCAGGTCGACTGGGCATTTCAGGTACTCCTCGCAACTTCACCTCATGTGCCCATCATGCAAATATCGCACATTTCCAGTCTTCAGTACGTCAAGCGCCACGGCAACGCGCCGCCATACATAGGGACGGAGCCGCTGCTGCGCCTTCTCCGCCGTACAAGACTCGAATGTAGACAGCTCAGTATCCGAAATCTTGAGCCCGGTAATCTGCTCATCGGTCAGCTCGCCGCCGTCAAAGATGAACGAGAGCAGGTCGTCCCAGGGTCCGTGTGGTGACACCCAATCGACCACCAGCAGCCCGGCTACGTGCACGTCCAGCCGCAGGTAGGACGGCAGCTACTTCTCCGCTACGTACACGCCGCGACCGGAATGTCCGACGACGAGGTCTCGGTCGTGCAGGAGTGAGACGGCGCGGTACACGGTTGCTGGGCTGACGTCGTACTGGTCGGCAAGCTGGGCGGTACTGGGCAGCTTGGTGCCAGGCGGTAGTTCGCCGCTCTTGATCTTCGCGGTCAGTTCGTCTGCGATCCGTCGGTAATCGGCTGGTGCTGAGGGCATGGCACATCCCCTTGGTTCGGCACCACTATTCGATCACGCACAACCTCCGTCAGCAAGTGATGCAAGAAACCTGGGGTCCGAGGGTTTACCTACATCAGCTGTTGACGTAGGTTGGTGCTCGGTCAGCCCCTTGGTTCGGCAAACCCGGCGGTCGACCCCGTCAGGGCGGCACCAGCTCTGCCGTCCTGACGGCCCTCACCACGCGGCCCTGCGTGCGTACCGCCGATTGAGGCTGCGCGCGCAGGGCGGGCGGCCCGACCTCCGCACCCCCGTTCGGGGTCGGGCCGCCCTTCCACCCGCTCTACCCCGAAGACCATGCACGACCCGCGTGCTTGAAAGGCGACCTACCATGCGCAGACTCCTCGACTTCCTCCGCGTGAAGATGCCGGCGGCTGATCGGTAGCGTGCCGGCCGACCGGTCGCCGGCGGACCCCCGGCCCGGCGACGAGTTGATCATCGACGGCAGGGCGAGTGTGCAGTTCGCGGCCGGGCGAGGTTTCCGGTTCCGGGTGACGACAGTGGACAAGCGCTGGACATACGAGGGCTGGGTCTGGTTGGCCGGGTACGTGTTGGCACCGGACGGTGAAGCCCGCGAACGGCGGGAGATCTTCGTCCAGCGCGACGGTCTCCGCTGGGCTCGCACCCCACCCCGACACCGCTGACCAGGGCGGCGGCACAACTGCGACGTAAGCCGCGCCGTCTCGACCCGTACCCCTGAAGGTTCCCGACTCTTGGAAGGTGGTTCCTGCTGTGCGTAGGTTCTTTGACCTGTTCCGTCGACCGCCGGTGCGGAGCCGTCGCAACCGGCGGTTGCTCGCCGAAATCGCCCGTCACAACCAGCGGCCGACCGACTCTGCCGCCGGCGAGCGCCGGCCGGTGCGGCGAGCCCCGAACACCGTCGGCCACTTGTACGGCAGGCCGGTGCGGCCGTCGATCAGTCCCGGTCTGGTCCGCGACCGCCGGTTCGGCGACCGAACCCGGCGCGGCTGCGACCCCACCGAGGTACGCACGTTCCTGCACCTGGTCGCCGACGAGCTGACCGCCCTGCGCGCCGAACTGGCCGCCACCCGCGACGAGAACGTACGGATCAAGCAGGCGTTGCGGGACTGGCAGTCACAGCAGTTCCAACAGTTCCAGGCAGGGGCGGGGGTGACGGGGTGACCGGGGTCAACGGGGTGCCGGCCGGCCCGGTCCGCGTCGTCGGGTTCGGGTCCGAGCGGCGGCGGGCGCAACTCGTGGTCACCGTCGCCAACCTCGACACCGGGCAGGTGGCCTCGACCAGCCTCGTGCCGGGCTCGTTCACGCCGCTACCGACACCAAACGGCACCTGGTGGCTGCCGTACGCGCCGATCGTCACCGACCTCGCCACCCGCGCCGGGGTGGCTGCCGCGACACTGTGCGATCCGGACTTCCCCGACGAACCCGGCCGGCTCCCGTCGTCCGGGCTGACCCTGCCGATCCAGTGGCAGCCCGGCACCCCGGAGCGGGACCGCCACCGGTGGGAGGCGTCGGCGCTCGCCAACCGGCTCACCGCGCCGTGGCTGGTCCTGATCGGCCGCAGCAGCGCACCGCGGCCACCGGGCGACCCGGCCCGGCTGCTCGGCCGGCTGTGCGCGCTCGCCGACCAACTCCACGTCGACCTGGTCCTCGAAGCCCGACCAGCGTCGACCCCGAGCGGGCTGAGCTGGGACATCCGGTACGAACTCGCTGGCGGGAAAGTGCCCGACTACCCGCACCGCTGGGTAGCCGACCTGCCGGCGGCGATCGCCTCGATCAGCCCGGAACGGGCCGCGTCCGGGCTGGCCGTGGCCGACTGGAACCTGCCCGCCCACTACCTCACCGAGGCTGCCCTCACCCCGCACCCGGTGCCGGTCGGGCTCGACGGTCACCCCGGCGGCCACGACCTCGACCAACTCGAACGACGCATGATCGCCGACGCCGAGCAGCACGGCGGCGCGCAGGCGATCTGGCGGAACCGGCACTGGTGGCACACCAGCCTGCGACCCGACGACACCGAGCCGGGCGGGGTCGGCGGCAGGTTCCGGCGCGGCTGGGAGCCACCAGCGCCGAGATACTGGGGCGAGCCGATCCCCACCCACCCGTGCCGACGATGCACCGACGCGGCAGATCCGCCCTACTGCACCGACTGCTACGGCACCCGCCGGGTCCGCCACGGCGCCGTCGTCACCGTCACCGACCTGCGCGGCCGGACCGTGCACCGCAACTGGCGACCCGACGACGGCACCCCACCCGCCCTCGCCCACACCGACCAGGCGTCCGGCACCAGCGTGTGGCAGCTCCCCGAGCACTACCGGATCGGCCCACTCGCCGCCGAGTTCGGCGTACAGCCGACCGACCTGACCGACATCGACGGCGAACACGTCATCGACCAGCACCTGCGCAACGGCATCAGCCAGATCCCCCACACCGGCGGGGACCCGGTCGCCGCGTACCTTGCCGAAGCCGCCGCCGCCCACGACGGCGCCCGCATCATCGCCCGCGCCACCGACTGGCCCGGCCCCACGCTCGACCAGTTGGCCCGACTCGTCACTGGGCTCGGCCTCGCCCTGGACGTCACCGCCGTCGACCACCGCGACAGCGTCGGCCGGCCGGAGCTGATGCAGGGTCACACCTGGTCGGTCCAGGTCGCCGACCCTGCCACACCCATGACCGTCGACCCGGTCCCCACCAGCGCCGCCCTCCCCGAAGCCGTCGCCCTGTGCAATCGCTACCTCTACGGCGCACTCCGCGCCACCATCCCCACCGACCCCCAACAACCCATCCCCGCCCCACAACAGCCTGCCACCACCGGCCCAGCGCCCGACACCACCAGCTACGTCACCGAGGTACGCAGCCTCGCCGCCGACCACCCCGGCGAACCTGTCACCATCCGCATCCAACCCGACGGGACCCACACCACGAGCTGCTGATCCCACCATTGGCGGTTCGGCGGGCCGGGTTCCTGCGAGGTCCGTCGCAGGTCCTGCCGTCGTTGGCGGATGCCGACGTGATCCTGGAGCGCCGTGACGAGGAGAACCTCGTGCTGATGCGGGCCGAGCGGTTCGACGCGGTGGCGGCCGGGCTGCGGATCGCGGCCCGGTCGTTGGCGCTGCTGGCCCGCCGGCAGCGCGGTCTCGCCGAGGAGCTGCCGTGGCTGACCTGGCTCCCGCCGGAGGAGCGCGTGTCATGCGTACGGGAACTGCTCGCCGATCTGGTCGCCGGTGCCGACACCGGGCTGTTGACGCCGTTCGCCCGCAACCTCGCCTCGTGGCGGTCCACGGCCGAGGCGTGGGCCGACCCGAGCCTCGCCCGGGACCTGCAGGGTCCGTTCGACGGTGACGGCCCGGTGATCGACAAGCCGATGTCGGAGGCGGCGTGACCGGCCGGGGTGAGCAGATCCTGCTGCCGCAGCCGAAGCAGACTTGACTCTGCAGTCATAACGCATTCAAAATGAAGTCATGACTGTGGTGCTCACCATCCGCGACGTGCCGGAGGAGGTGCGGGACCTCCTAGCCCAGCAGGCCCGCGAACGCGGCCAGTCGCTGCAGGCGTACCTGCTGGCCGTCCTCAACCGGCAGGCTGACTTCTGCCGCAACCGGCAGCTCCTCGCCGAGCTCAGCGACGAACTCGACGGCGGCAGCAGCGGAGCCGGACCGACCTCGGCCGACGCCTCCGACCTGCTCGCCCGTTCCCGCGCTGAACGGGATTTCCCGGACTCCGCGCCATCCGGGCGGGACGTCGCGTGATCGTCGTCGACGCCTCGGTCCTCGCGAGCGTGCTCGTCTACAGCGACGACCGCGGTCGCAAGGCCCGCGCCGTCCTGGGTCGCGATCCCGAGTGGGCTGCACCGGAGCACTGGAAGGTCGAGGTCTTCTCCGTCATGCGAGGGCTCGCCCTCGGCGGGAAGATCACCAACGAGATGGCGGCGCGGGCGGTCGACCGGATCAGCCGCCTCGGCGTCGACACCGTGCCGATCGACGATCTGCTCACCCGGATGTGGCAGGTCAAGGCGAACATCAGCGCGTACGACGCCCCCTACGTCGCCCTCGCGGAACGCCGCGCCCTGACGCTGGTGACCGCCGACGGCAAACTCGCCCGCGCGGCGAGCGCGTACTGCCGGGTCGAACTCGTCGCGTAGCGGGACGCGGGTTCGGCGGCCTGGTCTTCCGCCCAGGCAAGCGCTTTCCTATGCTGATCCGATGATTCGGATCGACGACGCGCTGACCCCGGCCAGCCTGCAAACCAGGATCGACCGCCTCTGGGAAGCCTCCGCCCACAAGATCGACTCGATCGAGAAGACCTGCCCGCCCGGGTCGGCGTCGCCGGTCTTCACCGTCGACGGCCGGTACGCCGCGCGTGGCTGGACCGAATGGACCCAGGGCTTCCAGTACGGCTCGGCGCTGCTGCAGTTCGACGCCACCGGCGAACAGCGGTTCCTGGACTCCGCCCGCGAGTTGACCGTCGCCGTGATGGCCAGCCACGTCAGCCACATCGGCGTGCACGACCACGGCTTCAACAACGTCAGCACGTACGGCAACCTGTGGCGGCTGATGGCCGAAGGACGGCTCCCGCACGACCGCGCCGAGCGCGACTTCTACGAGCTGGCGTTGAAGCTGACCGGGGCGGTCCAGGCGGCCCGCTGGCGGGACACCGCCGACAGCACCGGCTACATCTACTCGTTCAACGGGCCGCAGTCGCTGTTCGTCGACACGATCCGCTCCTGCCGGGCGCTGGCCGTGTCGCACCTGCTCGGCCACGCGCTCATGGGTGAACAGGACGAGCGGATCTCGCTGCTCGGCCGGCTCATCGAGCATGCCACCAACACGGCCCGGTACAACGTCTTCTACGGCGAGGGGCGGGACAGCTACGACACCCGGGGCCGCACCGCCCACGAGTCGATCTTCAACGTCAACGACGGCCGGTTCCGCTGCCCGAGCACCCAGCAGGGCTACTCGCCGTTCACCACCTGGACCCGAGGCCTGGCCTGGGCGATGCTCGGCTTCCCGGAGCAGCTGGAATACCTGGCCGTGCTGCCGGACAGCGACCTCGAACCGTACGGCGGGCGGGCCGAAGTGACCGCGATGATGCTGCGGGCCGCCACCGCCACCTGCGACTTCTACCTCGAGCACACCCCGACCGACGGCATCCCGTACTGGGACACCGGCGCACCCGGTCTGGCCGCTCTCGGCGACTACCTGGACCGGCCGGCGGACCCGTACAACGATCATGAGCCGGTCGATTCGTCGGCCGCCTGCATCGGTGCACAGGGTCTGCTGCGACTCGGCCGCTACCTGACCGACGCCGGGCAGCCCGACGCCGGTCGCCGCTACTGGCAGGCCGGGCTGACCGTGGCCGGCACCCTGCTCGACGAGCCGTACCTGAGCACCGACACCCGCCACCAGGGACTGATCCTGCACTCGATCTACCACCGGCCGAACGGCTGGGACCACGTGCCGGCCGGCAGTCGGGTGCCGCACGGCGAGTCGAGCATGTGGGGCGACTACCATGCCCGTGAGCTGGCGCTCTACCTGCAGCGGGTGGCGCGCGACGAGCCGTACTACACGTTCTTCGGCCCGGCCGGCACCGACGGCGCGGGCATCGCCGACAGCGCGGGCACCGTCGGGGGCGCACGGTGACCGCCGCGGACCAGGCCGGCAGCGCGGACCAGGTCGCCATCGTCACCGGCGGCTCGCGCGGCATCGGGCGCGGGATCGTGCTGGCGTTGGCGGCCGCCGGGTACGACGTCGTGGTCAACTACGCCCGCAACGCCGACGCCGCCCGCGAGGTCGGCGAGGAGGTCGAGGCGCTGGGTCGCCGGGTGCTGCTGGTCGGCGCGGACGTGTCGGTCGGCGCGGACCGGCAGCGGCTGGTCGATCAGACCGTGGCGACCTTCGGCCGGATCGATCTGCTGGTCAACAACGCGGGCGTGGCCCCGGACGTACGGGCGGACCTGCTCGACGCGACCGAGGAGTCCTTCGACCGGCTGATCGACATCAATTTGAAGGGTCCGTACTTTCTGACCCAGCAGGTCAGCCGGGCGATGATCGACATGGTGGCGGCCGGCGCGGTCACCGCGCCGAAGATCGTCATCGTCTCGTCGATCAGCGCCTACACCGCGAGCGTCAACCGGGGTGACTACTGCGTGGCCAAGGCCGGTCTGGCGATGACCGCCCAGCTGTACGCGGCCCGACTGGCTGAGCACGGGATCAACGTGTACGAGATCCGGCCCGGCATCGTGGCCACCGACATGACCGGACCGGTCCAGGCGAAGTACGACGATTTGATCTTCAACCAGGGTCTGACGCCGATCCGCCGCTGGGGCCGACCGGACGACGTGGGCCGGGCGGTGGTGGCGGTCGCCACCGACCTGCTGCCGTTCAGCACCGGCCAGGTGCTCGACGTGGACGGTGGCTTCCACCTGCGGACGCTGTAGCCAGCAGACGCTGTAAACCTGCGGACGCTGTAGCCAGCGGACGCTCCAGTGCCAGCGGACGCTCCAGTCTGCCGGCACCCCTACGGGTGACCGATGGGGGGTCGACCAGGGCTACGCCCGGAGGTGCCGGCGTCGACCGGCCGGCAGGATTCGGGGCATGGACATCGCTCTGGTCGGCTGGTTGGCTCTGGCCGGCGGCTGGCTCGCCGCCGCCGTGATCGCCGAGTCGCTGCCGTCGGTGGGCAGCCCGGCGGCGCTGCGGCGCCGGGTCGGCTGGCTGACCGCGTTCGTGCTGGCCGGCCTGGGCGGGGTCGCCGGGTTGATCGGGGGCGGGGCGGCCAGCGCGCAGGTGCTGCTGGTCGCCGTACCGGCGGCGGCGGTCGCGGTGGTGACCCTGCCGCGCCTGCGGCGGCTGTACGGCGGGTCGGCGGCGTTCGTCACCGCGCCCGCCGCGCCGAGTCCACCGGGGCTGCTGGCCCGCGCGGCGCACCCGCTGGTGGCGTTGCCGGTGCAGGTGACGGCGGTGGCGCTGGTGCCGGTCGCGGCGTGGTATTTCGGCGGCGGGCCGGGGCTGGGGTTGGTCGACGACGGGCTGGTGCTGGCGGCAGCGGTGGCCCTGCTGGTCGTGGTCGGGGTGCGGCATGCGCTGCGGCACAGCGCGCTGGCCGAGCGGGCGTTGGCTCGGCACGGTTGAGCCACGGGGGCACGGCCGCGTCGGGGGCACCGTCGGGGCAGGGGGGAACGATTGAGCCCCGGGGGTACGCCCCCGGGGCTCAATCGTGGCCCAACCGTTGACTCAGTCCAGGTCGAACTCGCCGTCGCGGGCTCCGCCGAGGAACGCGTCCCACTCGTCGGCGGTGAAGATCAACGCCGGCCCGGTCGGGTTCTTCGAGTCGCGGATCGCGATCGCCTGGTCGACGAAGGCGACCTCCACGCAGTTGTCGCAGTTCGGTCCGCTGCGTGAGCTCTTCTGCCAGACCGCCCGGGTGAGGTCTACCCGGAGCCCCTTAACCTCGATGTCCACAATGGCTCCTTAGCACGTTTCGCGATCATGGCGACGGACTCCTCGGGGGTGAGAGCCGCCGCGCGTATGTGATCGAAGATGAAGATGTATTTGCGTAGTTCCTCGGTCTTCTCCAGGAAGAGCCCACCGGTGGCGTTCTCCGCGTAGACCACGTCCGCGTCGCTCGGCTCCGGGAAGTCGAGGATCGTGAACGTGCCGTCCATGCCGGCGTGTGCACCCACCTCGAAGGGCAGGATCTGCAACGTGACGTTCGGCAGGTCTGCCGCTTCGACGAGGCGGTGCAGTTGTGCCCGCATCACCGCGTCCCCACCGACCGGCCGACTCAGCACCGCCTCATCGAGCACCGCCCATACGTCGATCTGATCTTCCTGAGTCAACAACGACTGACGCTTCAGTCGGACATGGACGCGGTGGTCGACTTCTTCGGCGGTGATGTCGGGGCGGGCGGCGCAGATCATCGCGCGGGCGTAGTCCGCGGTCTGCAGCAGCCCTGGGACGACCTGTTGCTCGTACGCCCGCACCGACCTGGCCGCCGCCTCGAAGCCCACGTAGGCCCCGGTCAGCACCGTCGAGTACGGATGCCACCAGCCCTTCTGCCGGGCCTCCCGGGCGATCTGCACCAACTCCTCGGCCTCGGTGCCGGTCACGCCGTAGATCTCCAGCATGTCGCGGACGTCGCGGGGCGTCGCAGTCGTGTGCCCGGTCTCGATCCGGGAAACTTTCGACGAGGAGCACTCCAGGCGCTCCGCGACAGCATCGATCGTGACGCCCGCAGCGTCCCGCCGCCGGCGCAGTTCGGCGCCGAGACGGCGGCGCCGGACGGTTGGGCTTCGGCGCTCGGTCACCGGTCACCTCCGGTCAGGGGTGTAGGGGCAGTCGGCGGACCCCGCTCACGCAGCTGAGGGGCGACGATGGGACCGTCGCGAGCGGTAGTACGGGGCGGGGGAGGTCGCCGACGCGGGAAGAATCCCGTTCAGTCTGCCGTGGGTACACGTAGGACTTCAAGCAGCAATCTAGCGAGTGACTCTCGCACCACGCCAGACCCAACTTGCAACTTGCATTGATCGCGGCAGTGGTGCACCCTTTCCGTAGGCCTAAGGTCACTCAGCGTTGATGCATGATCGTTCCTTCCCGGTTGCGCCGTGCCGGGTCGGCGCGACCTGCCGCCACGTCCGCATCCGGTCGCCGACGACCGACCCCGCCGGGTCCGCCGTCGGTGACGGTGTCGACGTACGTGCCGCTGGGTGGCGACCTCGACAACGGCAATCCACCACAGGAGTCGCGATGCTGCTGCCCCGCTCAGGAGAGGTACTCCACGTGACCCGTGCGGCCAGCGTGCAGTTCACCGAACCGCTGCTGTTCCGGGTGATCAGGGTGCACGACTGGCCGACGTACCAGGGCTGGATCTGGCTCGACGGCTACGAGCTCAACGCCGCCGGCGACGCGGTGGACCGGCGGTCGATCTTCGTGCAGATCGACGGGCTGCGGCGGCTGCGGGTGGTGGCCGACCTGCCGGGCCGGGCAGCGCAACGCCGCCCGGCGGCCCAGGCGATGTCCGCGCGGGCCAGCTGACCTCAGCAGGCCGGCCCGCCAGCCCGCGCGGCGCCGCGTTCAGTCGTCCTCGTCGTCGGACTCCCCGGTGGGGGTCGCCGACGGACTCGGCTCCGGTGACGGCTCGCTGTCGGACGCGGCGAGCACGAGCTCGATCTCGGTGCCCGGCGGCACCTCGCTGCCGGCCGGCGGATTCGTCTCGATGACCGTGCCTGCCGGCTGGTCCGAGTCCCGGAAGGTCAGCCGGTAGCCAAGGTCGCTCTCGTCCAGCAGTTGCCGCGCCTGCGCCTCGGTCATCCCCACCAGGTTCGGTACGGCGACCTCGGTGGGCGCGCTGCTCTGCTCCGGCTCCGGCTCGGTCGGCTCCGCTTCGGTCGGCTCGGGCTGGCCCGTCGGCTCCGTCGGAGCGGACGCGGTCGGTGCCGTCGTCGGGCCGGGACCGCCCGGGTCCTGCGTGTCGTCCAGGTTGGCCACCCACCAGATCAGGGTGCCGACCAGGGCGATCACGACCAGTACCAGTACGCCCAGCAGGATCGGCAACCACCACGGCCGGCCAGCCTGACCGGGGCGCTCCGGCTCGCCCCAGCCGCCGCCGGTGCCGCCACCGCCCGCACCGGGCCAGCCCTCGGCGGCGTCACCGCCCGCCGGCCGCACCGGCACCCCGGCCCGACCCGACCAGGCCGGTTCCCGGTCGCCGCCGGTCGGTGGCATCGCTGCGGTCCCCGCGCCGGCCGGCGGCATGGCACCGGTCCCCGGGCCGGGCGGCACCGCCCCGGTGCCGGGCCCGGCCGGCGACGCCGTGCCGGGCCCAGGGCCCGGTTGGTCCGCCCTGGTCGGCCCGCCCGCGTCGCCGTCGCCGTCGCCGTCGGGGTCGCCGGCCCGGGTGGCCCACGGGTCGACCGGGCGGGGCAGTTGACTCGTGTAGTCCCCGACGTCGCGACCTGCCGAGCCGTCCTGGGCAGGATCTCTCGGTCTGTCGGCCATGCTCGTCCTCTCCGTACCACCCGGTGTGACATTCGGTAAGGCTCAAGATAGCCAGCCGCCGCCCGCACAGCGTGCCGACGCCCACGAGTCGCCTCGGCCCGCGCTGACCGCTACAGTGCCCGGCATGGCCGTACGAGGCTGGGGAAGATCGGTCGCCACGGCGACCGGCGTAGCTGCGGGCGCGGGTGCCGCACAGCTCGGCCTGGGCTACGGCCTCGGCATAGTCGCCTGGTTACCGTCCGTCGACATCGGCGGGGAGTCGGCCTGGGTCGCCAGCCTCGCCTGGGCCACCTGGATCGTGGCGACGTCGGTGGTGATCGGTGCCGTGGCCGCCGACCGGCTGGCCCCGTCGGCGACAACGGACGGATCGGCACCGGACGCACGCTGGCAGCCGGAGAGTCTGCTCACCGCGAGCCTGTGGCGACTGGCGCTGGCCGCCGCCGCAGCGGTCGGCGGCATGTTGATCGTGGCGCTGATCGCCGTACCGGCGCGCAGCGCGACCCGGGCCGACACCTTCTCGCCGCAGACGATCGCCGCCGGTTACGCGATGGTCGGCGCGGTCGTCGGACTGCTGATGGCGATCTGGGCGGTCGCCTCCCGGGCGGCGGCGGTCAACGTGATCGCGACCGTCGGCTGGTTGTGGCTGCTGGCCGTGGTGGCCGTGGTCGATTCGGTGCTGGCCGGCACCGGGCTGACCAGCGCCCAGCTCGGGGTCTGGCAGATCACCGCCGACGACGAGCGGTACTGGTTCCGCAACATCTACTGGCCGGGTGCGGCGTTGTCGCTGGGCTCGGCGTTCATCATCGGCGCGGTGTCGGCCTGGCCGGCCGCCCGTGACGCCCGTCGCCGGATCGGCGCGGCGATCTCCGGATGCGTCGGCCCGGTGCTGATCGCCGCCGCGTACTTCCTGGCCGCACCCCGGCTGGTCGGGCCACGCGCGGAGCAGTTGTCGGCGCACCTGCTGGCGCCGTACGCGGTGATCGCCGGGCTGGCGGGCTCGGTGCTGGTCACCGCGATCGCCCAGCGGCTGGAGGTCTCCCGGCAGCGGGCCGACCGCACCGACGCCGACCCGCCGAGCGTGGCCGACGGCGACGGCACGGGCAGCGCCGGCGCCGGCGACGGCTCGGGCGACGCCGACGACCGGCAGGCCGCGCCGGTGCCGACCCAGCCGGCGGGCAGCCCAACCGGCAGCCCGACGGGCAGCGCGGCCGGTGCGGCCGGTGCGACCGGTCAGGCGCCGGCGCGCGGTACGGCGTCGGTGTCCGGACCCGGTCGTGGGCGCCCGTCCGCATCCGGTGGCGGCAGCCCGTCGTAGGCAGCCCGCGCCGGCAGGACACGTAGGCGCTGCCGGCGGATCAGTCGACCGGCCAGGTGTGCACCGGCTCGTTGCTGCGCTGCAACTCGGCGTAGCGCTGCAGCATGTGGTGCAGCGCCTCGGGCCGGGCCAGCCCGTGCTCACGCTCGGCACGCCAGACCGACTCGGTCTGCCAGACCGCGCCGTTGCGACCAGTACGGCACCGCTGCTCGATGATGCCGAGGAGCCGGTCGCGCTGCGCCGGGGCGACACCGAACCGGTCCAGCCCGGCGTACGCCTTCGGCAGCAGGACCTCCAGCACCAGGTCGGTGACCGCGATCTCGCCGAGCTGCGGCCAGTGTAGTTGGGCGGCGAGACCACGGCGGGCCGCCTGGTGGAAGTTCTCCTCGGCGGCGGCGAAGGTGAGCTGGGTCCAGACCGGGCGGTCGGCCTCCGCCAGCTCGCGGGCCAGGCCGAAGTAGAAGGCGGCGTTGGCCAGCATGTCGACGACGGTCGGCCCGGCGGGCAGCACCCGGTTCTCGACCCGCAGGTGCGGGCGGCCGCTCATAATGTCGTACACCGGTCGGTTCCACCGGTAGACGGTGCCGTTGTGCAGCCGTAGTTCGCTCAGCTCCGGCACGCCGCCGTTCTGCAGGACCTCGACCGGGTCCTCGTCGGCGCAGATCGGCAACAGCGGCGGGAAGTACCGGACGTTCTCCTCGAACAGGTCGAAGATCGAGGTGATCCACCGTTCGCCGAACCAGACCCGGGGCCGTACGCCCTGGGCCTTCAGCTCGTCGGGCCGGGTGTCGGTGGCCTGTTCGAACAGCACGATCCGGGTCTCCGACCAGAGCTGCTTGCTGTAGAAGAACGGCGCGTTGGCGCCGAGGGCGACCTGCACCCCGGCGATGGCCTGGGACGCGTTCCAGTACGCGGCGAACGTGTCGGGCGAGACCTGCAGATGGAACTGGACGCTGGTGCAGCCGGCCTCGGGGGCGATCGAGTCGGTGTACGCCTGCAACCGCTCGACGCCCCGGATGTCCAGCCGGATGTCCTCGCCACGGGCGGCGACGATCTGCTCGTTGAGCACCCGGTACCGCCCGTTGGTGGAGAGGTTGTTGAGCACCAGGTGTTGCGGGGTCAGGGTGGGCAGGATGCCGATCAGGATGATCGCGGCGTCGGCCTTGGCCGCCCGGTCGCCGGCACGGGCCAGGCTGGCCTGCAGGTCTGCCTCGTAGTCGGCGAAGCCGTCGCCCTCGATCAGCCGGGGTCGGGCGTTCAGCTCCAGGTTGAACTGGCCCAGCTCCGTCTGAAATGTCGGATCAGCGAGGTTGGCGAGAATTTCCGCGTTCCGCATGGCGGGCTCCGCGTACGGGTCGATCAGGTTCAGTTCCACCTCGAGGCCCGTGGTGGGGCGGTCGGCGTCGAACTTGAAGTCGTCGAGCATCAACGCGAACACGTCGAGACACCGACGGACCTTCTGCCGGTACCGGACGCGGTCCTCCCGGGTGAACGGCGCGCGTGATGCGACATCCCTGCCCATAATGCCCTCCCCGGCGCGTCGACACCCCGCCCCGCCGGCCCGATGGCCGAGCGGCGCGGCGAAGCCGTCTACGACTGTTGGTGGTGCAGCCCCTGCTCGACCGCGACTGTCGTCGGCCCCCCGAGCCGGGACAGGCGGTGATCGCCCCAAAGTGAGCGGGTCGAAGCGCTCGGTTTCACCTTTTCACATCCGGCGGGCGTCTTCTACTGGGCTTATCACACACAGCGGCACCCCGGTCACCGTCGACGGTGACCGGGGTGCCGCTGTAAGGTGCGGGGCTCAGGCAGGGCTCCGCTGCCGCAGCCGGGCTCACGCCTGGCGGATGGCCTCACCCTCGATCTCGATCTTGATCTTCTTGGCCACCAGGACGCCGCCGGTCTCCAGCGCGACGTTCCACGTCAGGCCGAACTCCTCGCGGTCGATCTCGGTGGTCGCGGTGAATCCGAAGATGTCCTGGCCGAACGGGCTACGGCCGGCACCCTCGAACTCGACGGCCAGCTCGACCGGGCGGGTGACGTCCTTGATCGTCAGCTCACCGGCGAGAACGAACTCGTTGCCGTCGACCGAGGCGATCCCGGTGCTGCGGAACTCCAGCGTGGTGAACTTCTCGGTGTCCAGGAAGTCACCGCTGCGCAGGTGGGCGTCACGGTCGGCCTGTCCGGTGGTGATACTGGCGGCCTGCAGCACTGCGGTGACCGAGGACTGCAGCGGGTCCTCGGCGACCGTGATGGTGGCCGTGGCCTCGGCGAACTCACCCCGGACCTTGCTGACCATCATGTGCCGGGCGACGAAGCCGACCCGCTTGTGCGCCTGGTCGAGCTCGTAGGTGCCGGCCGTCGGGATGGTGATGCCGTTCCACTCGCGGGTGTTCTGGTCGGTGCTCATGGCTGCCTCTCGGGGACAAGCGGTTGAGGGATGACGTGTGCAGCAGCAATATTAGACTAAGCAATATTCCCCGTGTCAAGCACTGCTAGGATGACCTGGTGACCGAGCACCTCGCCGACGATCCGCGGATCACCGCGATCGGGCTCCTCTTCGAAGTCCATGCTGGCCTGGCTGCCCGCTTCGCGGCGCAGTTCGAGGAGCAAGGGCTCTCCTCCGTCGAGTTCGAGGTGCTGATGCGGTTGCGTCGCTCCCCGAGCCACCAACTGCGGATGACCGACCTTGCCGCACAGGCCGCCCTGTCCACCAGCGGCGCCACCCGGGTCGTCGACCGGATGGTCCGCGACGGGCTGGTCTGTCGCCGGGCCTGTCCGACCGACCGACGCAGTTCGTACGCCGTACTGACCCGCGCCGGCCAGCAACGCCTCGACGAGACGCTGCCCCGGCACCTGGAGCTGATCGAGCAGTGGTTCACCGGCCAGCTGCAACCGGCCGAACTCGCGGCGTTCCTCGGCACTCTCCGGCGGCTTCGCGACGCCGTGCACCCCGGCGCCACCGCTGGCAGTGACGAGACGCTCGCGGAGACAGCCTGACCGACCGGCGGGACCGGCAGAAGGACCGGCAGAAACCAACAGCGGACACCTTCATAAGCCCACGAAAGCCGCATTCAGCTCGGAACTTCTGGATACCGTACTGACGGCCGGGAACGTAACGGGGGGTGCGGCGCGAAGATCCAGGGCACCGCTGTGGATCGGGGGCGGCTCCGCGCCAACCCGGGGGGCGTGTCGACGTCCGGCGGGTGATCACCCGATCCCCGCCGGACGTCCGCGTCGACCCGCCGGCACCGACACCTCATCCACCGGCGGCACCCGCGCCGCCGCGCTGGCATACTCACACCTGCTCCGGCCAGCCGATCTCCTGCCGTTCCCGGGGCAGCAACGTGATCCCGCTCTCCTGCGCCGCAGCCGCCAACCGGTCCAGGGCCGCCTGCCGGGCGGCCGCTGTCTCCGTACCCGCCACCAGAGCGACCAGGGCCTCGACCGCGTCCCGAGGCTGGCTGCCGCCGCACCGCGACCGGGCCGCCACGGCGTACCACTCCACCGCCAACTCCCGGTCACCCCGGCCTGCGGCGATCGTCGCCTCGATCAACGCGCACCGAGGGTCGTCGCCGGCACCGGCCGGGTCCACCGGTCGCACCGGACCCCGGTCCAGCTCGTCGACCGGCACCGAGTAACTGCGCAGCTGCGTCAACGCCGCGACCGCCTCGGCCAGCCGGCCGTCCTGGGCCAACGCCAGCGCCAACGTGCCGAGGACCCGCCTCCGGTGGCTCGGGTCGCCGACCGCGGTCAGTGCGGCCAGCACCCGACGGGCCAGGTCGACCGCCCGCGCGTACCGCCCCTCCAGCCGCGCGACCTCGGCGAGGTTGGCCCGGGCCAGCAGCCGCAGCCGGTCCTCACCGGTGCGTGCCGCCAGCCGGTCGACGGCGGCCAGCCGACGCCGGGCCGCCCGCAGGTCCCCGACCCGGACCTCGTGCCAGGCAAGGTCGTGCTGGGCCAGGGTCATGTCCCGCACCCGGCCGGTCCGCCCGGCGATCGCCAGAACCGCCTGGGCGTGGTCGCGGGCCTCGGTGAACTGGCCGGCGGCCAGGCACGCCGCGCTGAGCACCGTACGGGTGGCCAGCTCGCCGGCGGTGTCGCCGAGCTGGGCGAACGTGGCCAGCGCCGCCCGGGCGGCCGGCAGCTCCTGGGCGCCGGCACCATGTTCGACCGCCAGTTGCACCACGCCGACCTGCGCCCAGGCCCGCACGCTCGGATCCACGTCGACCATCCGTGGATCGTCGAGCAGTCTGCGCAGCCACCGTCGGCCGGCGACGTCGCGGCCCCGGAACCGCCACCACCTCGGCAGCGCCGCCGCCAGGCGCAGCGCGGTGTGCGGGTCGTCGTTGGCCGAGTGCGCCAACGCCGCCCACAGGTCGCTGGCCACCTCGTCGAGCCGGTTGACCGTCGCCACCAGCTTCGGCCCGGCGAGATCCGCGGTGGCGCGCTCCGCGAGCCCGGCGAACAGGACCGCGTGCCGACGCCGGATGGCGGACAGCTCGCCGTGCGCCGCCGCCCGTTCGGTGGCCAGGTCCCGGATCACGTCGATCAGACGGAACCGGTAGGGGCCGACCCCCCGGGCGCCGAGCAGTCCCAACGACATGAGCCGGTCGAGAAACGGCACCGGGTCGACCGGACCGCCGGCGTCGTCGGTGCCGGTGCCGGTGGTGGTGGTGGTGCCGGTGGTGGTGCCGGTGGTGGTGCCGGTGGTGCCGGGGGTGCCGGTGGCGTCGGGGGTGCCGTCCGCTGCCAGCATGCCCTCGGCGAGCTCCACCGACCACCGGTTGCGCAGCACCGAAAGCCGGCGTACCCCGCGCCGCTCCGCCGGTGTCAGCAGCGTGTAACTGGCCGCGACCGCGTCGCGCAGGGTCACCGCCACCGCTTCCCGCGACGGTGCTCCGGTCAGGTCGAGTGGACGGTCGCCGTACCGGTTGAAGATCTCGTTGAGGTCGAGTGCCCGGCCACGGGCCGCCGCCAGTTCCAACGCCAACGGCAGCCCGCCGAGTCGACGGACCAGCCCGACCAGGGCGCCGACCTCGGTGAGGTGGACCTGTTCCCGCCGTACCTTGCGCAGTCGGGCCAGGAAGAGTTTCACCGCCGGGTAGTCGGCGACCGCGGCGAGGTCCGCCTCGGTGTCTGCCGGCGGCACCTCCAGCGGAGCGACCGGCCACACCCGCTCGCCCGGCAGGCCGACCGGGTGCCGACCGGTGGCGACCACCCGCAGCGTGGGCGCCACCCGCAGCAGCCAGTGCAGCGCGTCGGCGGTGGCGACCGGGGCCCGTTCGACGGCGTCCACCAGCAGCAGGGCGGGAGCGTCGGCGAGCCGGCCCGCCAGGTCGTGGAGGCGGCCGACGTCGAACACGGTCGCGGTCGCGGTGAGTACGTCGCTGACGGACGAGCCTTCGGTGACGACGATCCCGCCGGCCCCGCCCGGCAACTGCCCCGTCACCCTGGCCGCCACCGCCAGCGCCAGGCTGGTCTTGCCGACCCCGGCGAGACCGACCAGGCTGGTCAGTCCCGCGCCGGAGCTGTCGGCCGCGGTGAGGATGTTCGCGAGCTCCGCCACGTCGCAGTCGCGGCCGATCAGCTCCGCTGGCGGCGGCACGCCGCGGCTGCCGCCGCCGGTGGTGCCCGGAGCAGGGTCGTCGCCGTCTGCCCCGGCAGCGACGGCGGCGAGCGTCGGAGCGTACTGGCGGGGGACCGCGGGGCGCAGCGCCGCCGCGTGGCCACGGGCAGCGGCGGCGAACCCGGCCAGGTCCGCACCGGTCAGGCCGAGCGCGGCGGCCAGCAGCTCCACGGTGGTGCGCTGCGGCCGGGAGGATCGGGCCCGCTCCAGGTCACGGACCGTACGGACGCCGATGCCGGCCCGGGCGGCAAGCTCCGCCTGGGTCAGCCCGGCGGCCAGCCGGCACCCACGGAGCAGTTCGTCGAACCCGACCGTGCTCTGGTCAGGAGCATGATCCGGACTCATGGCAGGAGAGAGTACGCAGCCAGGTGTCGTCCAGTCAGCTATCCGTCAGGCTGACGACCCGAATGGAACGGATTTCCGACACAACCGGGGACTTCACTCCACGTCGACAAGTCCAAGATCACGAGCGATGACCATCCGCTGAATCTCCGAGGTACCTTCGCCGATCTCCAGGATTTTCGCATCCCGCCAAAAGCGGCCAACCGGAAACTCGTTCATGAAACCGTAGCCACCATGTACCTGGGCGGCCTCCCGGGCGTTCTGCACGGCGCACTCGCTGGCGTGCAGCTTCGCCACCGCCGCCTGCCGTTTGAACTGCTCACCGGCGAGCATCCGGGCCGCCGCGTCGTAGTACGCCAACCGGGCGGTGTGCGCCCGTACCTCCATGTCCGCGATCTTGAACTGAATCGCCTGGAAGCCGCTGATCGGCCGACCGAAAGCACGCCGCTGCCCGGCGTACCGGACCGACTCGTCGACACAGCCCTGGGCCAGCCCGACCGCCAGCGCCGCGATCGCTATCCGTCCCTCGTCGAGGATCCGCAGAAACTGTGCGAACCCTCTACCCCGCTCACCCAGCAGATTCTCCGCCGGCACCCGACAATCGTCGAACGTCAACTCGTGAGTGTCCGACGCGCACCAGCCGACCTTCGCGTACCCGGGGGCGACGGTGAAGCCGGGCGTACCGGACGGGACGATGATCGTCGACAGTTCCTTCGAGCCGTCCGGCCGGGTCCCGGTCACTGCGGTGACCGTCACCAGCGAGGTGATGTCGGTGCCCGAGTTGGTGATGAACGCCTTCGCGCCGTTGATCACCCACTGGTCGCCGTCGAGCACCGCCCGGGTCGTGGTGCCACCGGCGTCCGAGCCGAAGCCCGGCTCGGTCAGCCCGAACCCGGCCAGCGCCTCGCCACTGATCAACTGCGGCAGCCACCGCCGACGCTGCTCCTGCGTGCCGAACCGGTAGATCGGCATCGCCCCCAACGAGACCGCCGCCTCCAGGGTGATCGCCGTGCTGGAATCGACCCGGGCCAGCTCCTCCAGCGCCAGGCAGAGCGTGAAGTAGTCGCCGCCCATCCCGCCGTACTCCTCCGGGAACGGCAGCCCGAACAGCCCCATCTTGCCCATCTGGCGGACGATCTCGTACGGGAAGGCGTGCCGCTCGTAGTAGTCGCCGATCACCGGCGCGACCACCTCTTGGGCGAACTCGCGGACACTGTCGCGCAGCGCCACCTGCTCGTCGGTGAGCCGGAAGTCCATGTCCAGGTCCTTTCTGGAGATGCCGGGAGGTGCCGCTACACCGGGGTGACGCCGTGCCGGCGGCGGGAGAAGTGCCGGTCCCGGCCGGCCGCCGCCGCGTACCGCCGGACCAGTTCGGCGCGCAACTGCTCGGGTCGGACGATGTCGTCGACGACGAGTTCGCTGGCGAGCCGGGTGAGGTCGATGTCCTGCTCGTACTCGGCGCGGCGCTGGGCCACGAACGCCGCCCGCTGCTCCGGATCCTCGATCGCCGCGATCTTGTTGGCGTAGACCGCGTTGACCGCGGCCTCCGCGCCCATCACCGCGATCTTCGCGGTGGGCAGGGCCAGCGTGGCGTCCGGCGCGAACCCGGGGCCGGCCATCGCGTACAGCCCGGCGCCGTAGGCTTTGCGGACCACGACGCAGATCTTCGGTACGGTGGCCTCGGAGATCGCGCTGATCATCTTCGCGCCGTGCCGGATGATGCCCTGCTTCTCCACCGTGCTGCCGACCATGAAGCCGGGCACGTCGGCCAGGAACAGCAGCGGTACGTTGAACGCGTCGCAGAGCTGCACGAACCGGGCCGCCTTGTCGGCGGAGTCGACGAAGAGCACCCCGCCCTTGAACATCGAGTTGTTGGCGACCACGCCGACCACCTGGCCGGCCAGCCGACCGAAGCCGACGGTCAGCTCGCGGGCCCACAACGCCTGGATCTCCAGGAAGCTGCCCTCGTCGAGCAGCCCTTTGACGAACCGGCGCATGTCGAACGCCTGCCGTTCACTCGCCGGCACCAGCGCGGCCAGGTCGACACCGGCCGGCGGCTCGACGGCCGCCGTCGCCGGTGGCGGCTGGTGCCAGTTGGCCGGCAGGTAGGACAGGTAGCGGCGGACCACGTCGAGCGCGTCGTCCTCGGTCTTGCAGAGGAAGTGCCCGACGCCGGACTCGGCGCAGTGCACCCGGGCACCGCCCATCGCCTCCAGCGTGGTCTTCTCGCCGGTGACCATCTCGACCATCCGGTCCGACCCGAGGTACATGCTGGCGTTGCCCTCGACCATCGCCACCACGTCGCAGAACGCCGGAATGTAGGCGCCGCCGGCGGCGGACGGCCCGAACAGGGCGCACACCTGCGGAATCGCGCCGGAGGCCCGCACCTGGTTCCAGAAGATCCGGCCGGCACCGCGCCGGCCGGGAAA
This sequence comes from Solwaraspora sp. WMMA2101, assembly GCF_049179175.1. Classification (NCBI taxonomy): domain Bacteria; kingdom Bacillati; phylum Actinomycetota; class Actinomycetes; order Micromonosporales; family Micromonosporaceae; genus Solwaraspora; species Solwaraspora sp. WMMA2101. The sequence continues at coordinate 3,373,775 of NZ_JBMHMA010000006.1, forward strand.
CAGATCGACCTGGTCGGTGATCCGGGCGCCGGCGGAATCGACCAGGTAGACCATCGGCAGACCGGCGTCGTACGCCCGCTCGATGATCCGGATGATCTTCTCGACGGTACGGGCACCCCACGAGCCGGCCTTGACGGTGGAGTCGTTGGCCATCAGGCAGACCTGTCGACCGTCGATGGTGGCTGTGCCGGTGATCACGCCGTCGGCGGGCAGCCCGTCGGCGAGGGCGTTGGCGTACCGGCCGTCCTCCACGAAGGAGCCCGCGTCGACAAGCCGGTCCACTCGCTCCCGGGCGAACAGCTTGCCCCGGTCGGCGTTCGCCGCGTGGTACTTCTCCGCGCCGCCGGCCCGGATCCGCTTGTCCAGCCGGTCCAGCGCCTCACCGTCCAGTGTCACGCCGCCCCCTCGCACCCGCCCGCACTAAACGATCGTTAGGTTACCGCACGACGGTCACCCTCGCGACCCCGACACCCCACCGAACGTAGGCGGGTCAGCTGGTCGGGGTCAGCCGGGTACGGGGCCCGGCGCGCAGCACCCCGGAGGGAAGCTGCCGGCCGACCAGCTCCTCGGCCAGCTCGGCGGCGGCCAGCAGCGCATCCAGGTCGATCCCGGTCTCGACGCCCATGTCGTGCAGCATGTGCACCACCTCCTCGGTGGCCACGTTTCCGCTGGCCCCGGGCGCGTACGGGCAGCCGCCCAGGCCACCGACGCTGGCGTCGAACTCGGTGACCCCCAGCTCCAGGGCGGCCAGCAGGTTCGCCAACGCCGCACCCCGGGTGTTGTGGAAATGCAACAGCACCGGCACGGCGGCCTGCCGGTCGCGCACCGCCGTGACCAGCTCGCGGACCCGGCGCGGGGTCGCCATCCCGGTGGTGTCACCGAACGCGAGCCGGTCCGCCCCGTCGGCCACCACCCGGTCGACGATCCCGGCGACCCGACCAGGTTCGATGTCCCCTTCGTACGGGCAGCCGAAGCTGGTCGCCACGATCACCTCGACGTGTGCCCGCGCGGCATGCAGCAGCGGGATCAGCTCGGCGATGTCGTCGAGGGACTCGGCGGTGCCCCGGTTGACGTTGCGCCGGTTGTGCGTGTCGCTGGCCGACACCACCACCTCGACCTCGGTGAAGCCGGCGTCGATCGCCCGCCGGGCACCGCGCAGGTTCGGCACCAACGCCGAGTAGCGCACGCCGGGGGCACGCCGGGCCCGCTGCCACACCTCGTCGGCGTCGGCCATCTGCGGGATCGCTTTCGGGTGGACGAACGAGACAGCTTCGATCCGGCGTACGCCGGTCGCGGAGAGCGCGTCCAGCAGGCGGACCTTGCCGTCGGTCGGCACCGGCTGCTCGTTCTGCAGGCCGTCGCGGGGGCCGACCTCGCGGATCGACACGGACTCGGGAAGGGGCGTCGTTGCCATCTGCCCAGCATCGCGCGCCCGGGCCGTCCACTCAATGGGATCCGACGAAGGTCACCGATGGGATACCGCGCCGACCGGCGTCGGTGCCGGGCCTCACCGCATCCGGCCGACGATGCCGGTGTCGTAGTCACCGGAGACGAACTCCGGGTGCTCCAGCAGCTCGGCGAAGAACGGCAGGTTGCACTTCGGCCCGGCCACCTCGAAGGCGGCGACCGCCGCCCGGGCGCGGGCGATCGCCTCGGCCCGGTCGGCGCCGGAGACGATCAGTTTGGCCATCAGCGAGTCGTAGAACGGCGTCACGGTGGTGCCGACGGCGTACCCGGAATCGACCCGGACCCCGTCGCCGGTCGGCTCCGTCCAGACGGTGATCGCGCCCGGACCGGGCAGGAAGCGTTTCGGGTCCTCGGCGTTGATCCGCAGCTCGATCGCGTGCCCGCGCGGGGCGAGCGTGTCCGGGTCGAACGTCGGCTCCAGGCCGGCGGCCACCCGCAGCTGCTCCTCGACCAGGTCGACGCCGTAGACCAGCTCGGTCACCGGGTGCTCGACCTGCAGCCGGGTGTTCATCTCCAGGAAGAAGAACTCGCCGGAGGTGGGGTCCAGCAGGCACTCGACCGTGCCGGCGTTGCGGTAGCCGACCGCCTCCCCGGCCCGTACGGCGGCGGCGAGCAGCCCGGCCCGCATCTCGTCGGTGACCGCTGGCGACGGCGACTCCTCCACCAGCTTCTGGTTGCGCCGCTGCACCGAGCACTCCCGCTCGCCGAGGGCGACGACCCGGTCGGTGCCGTCGGCCGTACGCCAGCCGAGGATCTGCACCTCGACGTGGTGTACCCGGGGGAAGTAGCGCTCGATCAGCACGGACCCGTCACCGAACATGCGGGCGGCGAACGCCCGGACCTTGTCGAACTCGGTCCGCAGCGCGTCGGCGTCGGCAGCGACGCCCATGCCCATCCCGCCGCCGCCGGCAGCGGCCTTGACCATCACCGGGTAGCCGATGGTGGCGGCGGCGTCGAGTGCGGCGTCGACGGTTTCGGCGGGCTCGGTGGTGCCGGCGGCGACCGGTACGCCGGCGGCGGACATCAGGTTCCGCGCGTTGATCTTGTCGCCCATCGCCTCGATGGCGTCGCCACCGGGACCGACCCAGATCAGCCCGGCCGCTTGCACCGCGCGGGCGAACTCGGCGTTCTCCGACAGGAACCCGTAGCCGGGGTGGATCGCCTCGGCGCCGCTGCTCCTGGCGGCGGCCAGGATGGCGGCCTGGTCGCGGTAGCTCTGCGCCGGCTGGGCCGGCCCGACGCAGATCGCCTGGTCCGCTTCGGTGACGAAGGGCAGCCCGGCGTCGGCCTCGGAGTGCACGGCGACGGTGCGCACCCCCAGCCGCCGGGCGGTACGGATGATCCGTCGGGCGATCTCGCCCCGGTTCGCCACCAGCAACGACTCGATCATGCTTCTCCTCGCGGTCGTGACACCAGGTGCGGCGGGGCTGCGGTCAGCCCCGTGCAGGGCTGCGGTCAGCCGTGCAGCGCGGCCAGGGTGGCGGCCCGCAGCAGGGCGGCCCGCCGGTCCCGGTCGACCTCGCCACCGAGGAACGGGGTGGAGTTCATCAGGCCGAACGCCGCGTGGGCCAGCACCCGTGCCTCGGCGGCGTCGAGCTCGCGGCGCAGGCCGGTCAGCACCCCGACCCACTCCTCGACGTAGAGCCGCTGCAGTCGGCGGATCCGGCGGCGCGGCTCCTCCGGGAGCCGGTCGAGCTCGTGCAGGTGCAGAGCGATGACCGCCGGGTTGGCCAGGGCGAACTCCACATGGAACTCGATCAGCGAGGCAAGGGCGGCGTCGGCGTCCGTGGAGTTCGCCGCCACCCGGGCCCGCCCGCCGTCGAGCAGTTCCTCGCTGACCGGAATCAGCGCGGCGGCGAGCATCGCCTCCTTGCCGGCGAAATGGTGATATAGGGCCGGACCGGTGACACCGGCGGCGGCACCGATGTCGTCCATCGAGACGCCGTGGTAGCCACGGGCCGCGAAGAGTCCGACCGCGATCTGGAGAATCTCGTCGCGGCGTGACCGTCGACGAGGTGCGACCGTCTCTGCCCCGTCCGCCGTCGTCACCTGCTGATCTACCGTCACCTGGCCAGCCTAACCCTGAATCGATCCCGAGTTGAACGCTCGTTCAGCCATTTCAAGCGCTGCCGGCTGATCCGCCGGTGGTCCACGCTGACCCGGCGCTGATATGTGACGATCACCGTACCGTCAGCGGGGGAATGCGTTCACCCCCGGCGGCCGGCCACGACGGCCTACCGGTCACCCGGCGGCGACCGCCAGGCCGTCGACGACCTGCGCCTGCGGCAGCACCCCCAGGGCCGGACCGGGCAGCACGATCTTGCTGGCCCGGATCCCGGAACCGATCACCACGTGCGGCACCGCCACCACCCGGGCGTCCACCAGGATCGGCCACTGCGGCGGCAGCCCGATCGGTGTGATGCCGCCGTACTCCATGCCGGTCGCCGTCACCGCGTCGGCCATCGGGGCGAAACTGGCCTTACGGACGTCCATCAGCCGCCGGACCACCCCGTTGACGTCGGCGCGGGTGGTGGCCAGCACCATGCACGCCGCGTAGCGGACGACACCGCCCCGTTTACCGGCGATCACCACGCAGTTGGCCGACTCCTCGAGCCCCACCTCGTAGGCGGCGCAGAATGCGGCGGTGTCGGCGAGGTCGGGGGCGATGGCGGCCACAGTGATGTCGTCGACGTCCACCGGGACGTCGGACGACCACTGCTCGATCGCGGCGGACACCGGGTCGGCGACCAGGTCGAGTCGGTTCCGGACCGGTTCGGTCCGCAGTCTGCCCAGCACACCGCCATCATGCACCGGCTTGGCGCTGCCCGCCGACCGGGGTTGGCCGGCCCGGCCGGTACCGTGGATGTGCCGTCACACCGACTTCGTCGGCGACACTGACTCCGTCGACGGCACCGAATCCATCTGTGACACCGACTCCGTCGAGCACACCGAGAGGTGACCGTGGCTGCCCCGAGGGCGAGCGTCGTGGTGCCGGTCTACGACACGCAGGTCTGGTTGCCGGCCGCGTTGGCGTCGATCGACCGGCAACCGCACCGGGCGACGATCGAGGTGATCATCGTCGACGACGGGTCCACCGACGCGTCGGGCGAGATCGCGCAGGACTACGCCCGGCGGTCGACCGGGGTGCGCTACGTCCGGCAGTCCAACGCCGGGCTCGGCGCGGCCCGAAACCATGGGGTACGCCTGGCCACCGGCGACTACCTGGGGTTTCTCGACTCCGACGATCTCTATCCGGACGACGGACTGGACCACCTGATCGCCGTCGCCACTGCGGCGCAGGCACCGATCGCCGTCGGTGACATGCACGGTTTCCCGCCACGACCCAGCCCGCCGTGGCGCGCCGAGATCGTCGGGGCGTCCCGGGTGATCGAATCCGTCGCGCAGGCACCCCTGCTGGTCGGCAACCCGTCGGCCTGCAACAAGGTGTTCGCCCGGGACTTCGTCGCCGACGTCGGTGCCACCTTCACCGAAGGCAGCGCCTTCGAGGACGTCCTGTTCACCCTGCCGCTGCTGCTGCGCGCTCCGCGTACCGTGCTCAGCCCCCAGCTGGTCTACCTGTACCGCCAGCGCGGCAACGGCTCCTCGATCATGGACAGCCGGTTCCAGCCGGCCAAGATCCTGCAACACCTGACGATCATCGAACGACTCGTCGCCGACCTCGACGGCGTCGACCCGGCGAGCCTGCCGGCGGTGCGCCGGTGGGTCGCGTACATGCAGCTCAGCTACGCCCGCCGGGCCGCCGTGAACCTCGACGACGCGCAGCTGGCCGACTTCACCCGCCGGATGTCGACACTGCTCGCCGACATCGCCGTCCCGGTAGCCGCCGAGTTCGTCGGGGATCCGGCCGCCGGGCTGCGGGCGGTCGCGCTCTACGAAGGACAACCCGATGCGGTACGCCGACCGCGCCACGACGGCCCGGTCCGGCTGCACGGCGGACAGCTGCACCTCGACCATCCCCACTTCGACCGTTACCGGGAGCTGCTGCGGGTGCCCCGGCCCACGGTCGCGGTGCACCGCGTCCGCCGAGGCGACCCGGTAACCGGCGAGTCCGTCCGGCTGACCGGCCACTGCGCCCTGCCCGGTCCCGGCGGCGCACCCGGCAGGGTGCGCGACGACCTGCTGCTGGAGGTGGGCGACACCCGGCTACGGCTGCCGCTGGTGGTCGCCGACGGTGACCCCGACCGGCTGCGCTGGCAGGTCGACCTGCCGCTCGACGGGCTGCCCCGGGGGCGCTACGCGCTGCGCGTGGTGGCCCGCGACGGCGGTGCCGAGCTGGTCCTGCCGCCGGCGGGTGGGACACCGGGCACCCGGGCCGCGCTCACCACCCGGGGCCGGGCGGTGTGGGTCGCGCCCGGCCGCCGTGGCCTGCGGCTGGTGGTCACCGACCCGCTGGTCACCGCAGCAGCGACCCCGGCCCGGTGGACCCGACTGGCCCGGCACCGGGCCGAACGTGCGGCCCGGCAGGGCGTGCGGGCCGCGCGGCACGGCCGGCAACACCTGCGTCGGCTCACCGGACGCTGAGCCGGTCATCCGGCCAGGGCGGTGGCCATCTGGTCCAGGGTTCGGATGACCGCCGGCACGGAGCCGGGATCCGGCAGGCTCAGCGTGGCGACCGTGTCGCCGTGGCGGACCGCCAGGAAGTAGGAGACGGTCGGCGCGGACTGCGGATGGTCGATGCGGCCCCGGACCAGCAACGCAGCCTCCCGCTCGGGGTCGAGCAGCTCGAACGTGATGGTGCCGGGCCCGAACCGGTACGTCGGGCAGGTCCGTACCACCTGCTCGGCGTCGGCGATCGCCCGCGCCGCCCAGTCCGGCTGGAACACCTCGACGACGGCGAGCGCCAGCCCGGTGGCGGTCGGGTGGTGGTAGCGCCGTTGCGCGGCGGCTACCCGGTGCAACTGCGCGGGATAGTCCGCGTCGCGGTAGGTCGGGCAGTCGTCCTGGGCCCAGGGCCAGCGGGGCACCCCGAGCTGTCGTGGCTGGTACGACCAGCCGGGACCGAGCGCGGTGGGGGCGACGAACCAGGTGTCGCGTACCGCCGGGGTGGTGGTGCCGCCGGCGGCCCCTGCGGCCGGCGCGGAGCCGGCACCCGACGCGGCCCCGCTGTCCGGCGTCGCGCATCCGGTGATCAGCAGGGTGGCCACCAGCACCGCCCCGACGAGCCGGGCCGGCGGTGTCACGACTCCTCGACCAGCAGGTCGGCGCGGCTGTCACCGAGCAGCTCCCGCAGCCGGGCGAGGGACCGTCGGCTCTGGGTCTTGACCACCGACACCGACACGCCCAACGTCTCCGCCACCGTCTCCACGCTCTGGTCCTCCCAGTAGCGCAGCACCACGATCGCCCGATCGCGTGGCGGCAGGCAGCCGAGCGCGTCGATCATGGTGAGCCGCAGTGCGGGCTGCTCCGGCCGGGCCGGGTCACTGTCGAGCGCCGGCCCGGGCACCACCAGTTCCTGACCGCTGAGCCGGCGACGGTGGTCCAGCACCACCCGCAGCAACACCTTGCGGCTGTAGGCGTCGATGTTGTCGGCCCGCACCACCCGCGACCACGCCGCGTACATCTTCGCCAGGGCGGTCTGGGTGAAATCCTGTGCCAGATGCCAGTCCCGGCACATCAGGTAGGCGGTCCGACGCAGCCGGGGCGCGGCCGCCTCGGCGAACGCCACGAACTCCTCGTCCGAGGCGTCGGCCGACGTACCCGCCGACGACCGGACCCGGGCCGCCGCTTGGTCCACGGCCGGCCGTGGCTTGCCCACCAGCGGCGCCGGCAGCGTCACCTCAACCGCGCCGTACACACTGCACCCTCATGCCTGGGCACCCCTCCCCGGTGTGGTTCCTCGGTGTCCGCCCCCGCAGACATAGACGTCGCACCGTCGGAAGAAGGTGACAGGCCTAGGGTTCTGCCTGACGTTCACTCTCCGCTCGCTGCCTGTTAGCTTTGCGATAGGGCCCCCTTCCCCTGCCCGGCGGATGCTGTCCGCCCACCGGCCGACTCCTGCGCCGGACCGACGGTATGGAAGGCGAGCTTCTCCGATGGCCCTGTTGAGCCTGATCATCCCGGTCTACCGGGTCGAGAAGTACCTCGCCGCCTGCCTCGACTCGATCCTCGACCAGCAGTGCGACGAGGTGGAGATCGTCGCCGTCGACGACGCCTCCGACGACCGGTCGGGCGCGATCCTGGCCGAGTACGCGCAGCGCCACCGGCAGATCACGGTGGTCACGATGGACCGCAACTCGGGGCTGGGCGCCGCCCGCAACGCCGGGATCGCCCACGCCAGCGGGCGCTACGTCTGGTGTGTCGACAGTGACGACTGGCTGCCGGCCGGGTCGCTCGCGGCGGTGGTCGAACGGCTCCGCCGGACCGACCCGGAGATCCTGATCACCGGGTACGCGCGGGTGTACCCCGACGGCCGGGCCGAGGAGCACCCGGTCACCGACATCGCGCCGGGGCGGCAGTTGCCGGCGGTCTTCTCCTTCGCCGACGAGCCGGGTCTGCTCGACGTCCTGTGGATCGCCTGCAACAAGATCGTCGATCGGGAGTGGCTGGCCGGGACCGGCATCACCTTCCAGTCCGGCTGGTACGAGGACGTGTCGTCCGTGATCCCGCTGATGGTCGCCGCCGACCGGATCGCCGTACTGGACCGGGACTGCTACGCGTACCGGCAGCACCACGACGGCGCGATCACCCGTACCGTCAGTGACCGCCACTTCGAGGTGTTCGACCAGTGGCAGCGGGTCTTCACCTACCTCGACTCCGACCCTGGCCGGGCCGCACCGGTCCGGTCGTTGATCTTCGGCCGGATGATCTGGCACTGCCTGCAGGTGCTCGGCCACCCGCACCGGGTGCCCCGGTCCAGCCGGCGGCGCTACTTCCGCGGCACCGCCGCGCTGTACCGCCGGTACCGGCCCGGCGGCGCCTACCCGGTGCCGGGCGGCGCCAACGAGGCGGTCAAGCACCGGCTCGTCGCGGCGAACGCCTATCCTCTGTACGAACTGCTGATGGCCTGCTGGCTGGTGCGGAAACGGCTGTTCGGCTCCCCTGCCCGGGGGATGGCCGCCGCCACGCGACCACGACCTGCGGCGATGACCGGTGCCGGGGCCGGAGCCGGTGGCGGGCAGAACCGGGAGGAGACCCTCAGGTGACACGTGGTGCCGGATCCGACACCAGCGGGCCGGCCGGCGTCGAGGTCACCTGGCGACTACGCGGGCTCGCCCCGCCGCGTCCCGCCGAGCGGCTCGGCCGCGCCGTGGGCCTGCGGGTGCTGCGCGTACCCGGGACCGGGCAGGCCCTCGTCGTCGCCGGCACCGTGGACCGGCTCCGCGACCTGACCCACCATCCGGCCGCCGGCTCGCCGGTACGGTCGGTGACCGTGGTCGTCGCCTGGTGGCGGTCCCCCCGGGTCGGCTGGGGCGGTACGGTCGGCATGCTGCCGCGACTGCGCCGGCACCGGGTGGGGCTGCCCCGGCTGCGTCGGGGCGCGGCCACCGTCCGGCTCGCCGTCGCCGCCCCGGTGGCGCTGCGCGATGCCGTACGGTCGGCGCTGAACGCCCTGGACGGTGCCCGGCCGATGCCGGCCCCCGGCAGCCCGGACGTCACCGGCGTCGTCCCCGCCCGCAGCGGCGGCAGGGCCGGTGGCCGCAGCGGCGGTGGGCCGGCGTTCCTGTCGGCGACCGCGACCGTCACCACCGGTGAACTCACCGCCCGTGACGAGATCCGCGCCCACGACCTGGTCGTCACGCCGGCAGCGGTGGCGCCCCGACCCGACGACGCCGGCACCGTGCTGGCTGGCACCGTGCTGGCCGGTAGCGGACACCGCGTCACCGTCACCGAGGGTGCGCCGATGGTGCTCGTCGACGCCACCCGGATCAACCCACGGGGCCGACCAGTGACGGCGTACCGGTCTTCGGCGCCCGAGGCCACCCTGGAGTTCGCCCGGGGCGGCCGGTCGGCGGCCCGGTTCCGCGCCGACCCGGCCACCGGGCCGGCCGGTGGCCGCACCCTGCAGGGGGCGTTGACCGGGCCCGGCCTGGACGCGACCGCGCTCGCCGCGCTGCGCCAGGTCCGCGCGGTGCACTGCCGACTGGTGCCGGGCGAACACCCGGCGCAGACCGCCGGGCTGCTGGTGCAGATCGCCGCCACCGGGGTGCTGCTGCACGCCCCGGTGCTGCCACCGGCCGTCGCCGACCTGCTCGACCCGGACCTGCGGGCACTGGTGAGCACACCGCCGCCGACCCCCGACCACGACGACCCGGCCGGCACCGCGCTGGCCGTCGAGGCGCGCAGCGTACGGCAGCGCCGGGCCGCGCTGCGCGGGCACGCCGCCGGGCTGCGGCTACCCGCCCTGGCCACCGGCGGGCTGCCGGTACTCGGCCAGCCACCCTCGGTCAGCGCGATCCTGGTCACCCGCCGGGCGGAGCTGGTGCCGGTGGCGCTGGCCGCGATCGCCGCGCAGACCTACCCGGAGTTGGAGATCGTCCTCGGGCTGCACGGCATCGACCTGCCCGAGCCGGCCCGGCGGATGCTGTCCGACTGCGGCCGCCCGTTCGAGGTGGTCCGACTGCCGGCCAGCGCCGACTTCGGCGCGGCGCTCGGCGCGGTGACCCGGCGCGCCCGGGGCACCCTGGTCACCAAGTTCGACGACGACGACAGCTACGGCGTCGAACACGTCTGGGACCTGGTCCTGGCCCGGCACTACTCCGGCGCGGTGCTGGTCGGCAAGGGTGCCGAACTCGTCCACCTGGAACGTGAAGGGGTCACCCTGCGCCGCAGCTCCGGGGTGCCCGAAGCGTACGGCGACGTGGTGGCCGGCGGCACGATGCTGCTCGCCAAGGGCGATCTGGAGGCCGTCGGCGGGTGGCGCCCGGTGCCCCGCTCGGTCGACCTCGGCCTGATCGAGCGGCTGCGCGCGGCGGGGGCGAGCGTCTACCGCACCCACCCGCTCGGCTACCTGTACCACCGCCGACCCACCGGGCACACCTGGGATCCGGGCGAGGCGTACTTCGTGGACAGTGCGTACGCCCGCTGGCCCGGGGTGCCGCCGGACGCGATGGCCGACCCGGTCAGATCACCATCGACGGCAGCGGCCAGCGACGCAGCCGGTGCGGCAGCCACACCAACTGGTCCCCCACCTTCGTGACCAGGCCCTCCTCCCCGAACTCGCGGGCGATGTCGATGTCCACGCCGGTGACCGGTGCGCCGTCGACCAGTTGCGCCAACACGGCAAGGTAGGCCGGGTCGTCGATGGTCAGCAGGTTCAGCTGACCGGTGCGCCGGTCCCGTACCTGCACGAAACCCGGGCCCTGGCGGTAGGTGCACTTGTCGAAGTAGAAGGCGTCCCGCCAGGCGGTGGTGGCCGCCGCCGACGTCGCGGCGTCGGCCCCGACCAACTCGACGGCGACCGGCGGGCGCAGGTGCCCGTACACCCGCCACAGGTCGTCGTCGCCGCCGGGCAGCCGCACCGACCAGTCGATCTCGATGGCGTGGCTGGTCGCCTCCCGGACCAGCACGAGTCGGCGTACCGCGTCGGCCGCCGCCGCCGGATCGGCCACGGTGAGATCGACGACGCCGGGCAGGACGAGCTTGCGGACACCGTCGGCGTGCCAGTCGGCGACGGCGTCACCGACCGGCCCGGTCACTTCGGCCGGGCCGAGGTCGATGCCGGGGATGTCGGCCACCGCCGGATCGTGGTCGCGGTGCCGCCGTACGGTGATCGGCCGGGACGGCCCGGCGGCGACGGGGGTGGTGGTCAACGGGCTGCTCCTGTCAGATGGCGGTTCCGGTCAGACGGCGGTGAGCGCGGGCACGGGCTCCGGCGCGGCGTTACCGGCGGCCCCGACGGCGTCGGCGGACGCTGCCTCTTCCTGCGCGGCGGCCCGCTCCTGATGCAGGTGGTCGATCCGGATCAGCTCCTGGTTCATCGCCCTGGGGGCGATCTGGATGAACTGGTCCGCGTCGGCGAAGACGATGCCGAGTTCCCGCCAGCGGGCCAGCAGTGCGGCGACGGCCGGCTCCGGTACGTCGATGCGCCGGGCCAGTGAGGCGACGCTGTGCGGCTGGTCCAGTTGGCGGAACGCGGCGATCTCGGCCGGGTCGGTCAGCCGCAGTACGTGCCAGTCGAAGTGCCGGCGCTGGCTGACCAGCACGATCTCGTCGCCGAGGTCGTGGTGGGTGAGTCGGCTGCGGGCGTACTCGTGCTGCCAGTGGGTGACGGCCCGGTCCAGCTCGTCGCCGACGTCGTCGCCGATGCCCTGGGTCGGGGTGTCGAAAATGTATGCGAGGTCCATCAGCTCGGATTCGGGCAGGTCGTAGATGAGCCGGTACTGGGCGGCCGGGCGCAGGTCGGTGAAGCCGAGCGCCGGGTTGACGAAGTACGGGCTGAACCGTTCGATGGCGATCCGGGTGCTGCCGTCGGCCGGGCACAGGTGGTGCAGGGCCGGCATCTGCTCGATGATCGACCGGTAGTCGGCGTCGGTTTCGCCGGGGAAGCCGTACAGGTAGTTCCAGGCGATGGTGATGCCGCTGGTCTCGGCGTCGCGCAGCATCCGCACGTTGAGGCAGCCGGTCACCCCCTTGTCCATGATCTTGAGTACCCGGCTGTTCAGGTTCTCGATGCCGGGCTGCACGCTGACCAGGCCGGCGTCGGCCAGCGCCTGCACCTGCGGGCCGCGCATGTTCGACTTGATCTCGTACTGCAGCCGCAGGTCGTAGCCGGACTCGGCCAGTCGGGGCAGCAGCGAGGTCACGTAGCTCATGTCGAGGATGTTGTCGACGACGAACATGTCCAGCACCTGGTGCCGCTGCACCAGGTCGATGATCTCGTCGTAGAACCGCCCCGGATGCTTGCTGCGGAACTGCATGAACGACCCGTTGAGGCCGCAGAAGGTGCAGTGGTGCTTCTCGCCCCACCAGCAGCCCCGGGCGCCTTCGACGACCAGCCGGGGTTCGACCCAGTGGTTGGCCCGGGAGCTGGCCAGCCGCTCGAAGTAGCCGGTGTAGTCGGGGCTGACGATCTCGGCGGGGGGCAGCGGGGCGGTGCTCATCGGGTTGGCCACGTGCCGTCCGGCGGCGTCGGCCCAGCAGAGACCTTCGATCCCGGCCAGGTCGGGCCGACTGTCGGTGTCGATGCCTGTGTCGGTGTCGCGCAGGGCGGTCAGCAGCTTCGGGAACGCCGCCTCGCCTTCGCCGCGTACCACGTAGTCGATGAAGGAGAAGTTGCGGTGCATCGCCGCGCCCTGCTCGCCGTCGCAGTTGGCGCCGCCGAGCACGGTACGGATCCGCGGGTCGAGCCGCTTGACCGCCCGCGCGGTGGCCAGGGCGGCGGCGTTCTGCTGGAACGTCGAGGTGAACCCGACGATGTCCGGCTGCCGCTCGACGATCCGGGCGGCCACCTCGGCGACGAACTCGGGCACCGTACGGTGCAGCTCCAGGTTGCGGGTGAGGTCCCGTTCGGACATCTGGCCCTGCACCCGGGTGACGAACTCGTCGACCCGCCACTGCGGATCGTCGTAGAGCGCGGAGGAGAAGACCCAGTCGCCGCAGCCGGAGAAGTAGGTGAACAGCGAATAGTAGTAGTAGTCGCTCAGGCCGAACTCGGTGCGCTCGACCACCCAGTCGACGAAGTCGAGGTTGGCGTGCATCACGTCGACCTGCGCGTCCGGCACCTTCTGGCGGACGCTGTTGGTGAGGATGCCCAACGCCAGCGACGGGACATCGATCGATGACCACGGCATGTTGACCAGCAGGATCCGCATGTGCCCTTCTTCTCCTCGTCGGACTTGTTTCGATCGCACCAAGGTGTGGTGGGACTCGCGTGCGGTGGGACTCGCTCGCGCAGTGGATGGAGGCGGTCGGTCGCGCCGGCAGACAGCGGTGGTCCGCCCGCCTCCACCCCGTACGGCCGGATCAGAACTTGATCTTGACCGTGACCGTGACCTGGACGCCCGCGCTGCGAAGCTGGTCGCGGTTGCCGTTGATCGGGTCGTTCTCGACAACGTTCTTCCGCATGCCGTTCACCTCCTCTCCGATCGACGATGGACCTGTCAACGTGCGGAAACGCGGGTCAACCGACCGGCCTGGCCATCGCAAGCGCGACCGGGGTCCCCTCCTCCTGCACGCCGTCGAAGTGCCGCTGCATGAACAGCAGCACGGTCTGCGTCAACGCGAGATGGCTGTGCGCGTCGAAGTCGTCGTGCCCGGCCCGCCGCCGGACCACCTGGTGCGGCACCCGCCGCGCCGCGAGCAGACCCGCGTACCGCTCCACCGGCTCCGGCGGGCAGCGCACGTCGTCGCTGGAGACAGCGAGCAGCACCGGCGCCCGGACCTGGTCGACGTAGGTCACCGGGGACGACCGGGCGTACGCCTGCGGCACCTGCTGCGGGCTGCCGCCAAACAACGTCACGTCCAGCGCCTGGACCGCCGGCGAGGCGGCGTGGAACGCGGCGACGTAGTCGGCGACCGGGCTGATCGCCACCCCCAACCGCCACAGCTGCGGCTGCACACCGAGGGCCAGCAGCGTCAGGTAGCCGCCCCACGACGTACCCCACAGGGCGACCCGGCCGGACTCGATCGCGCCGGCCGCGACCAGGTGTTCGCGGACCGCCGCGAGGTCGGCGATCTGGGTCAGCCCGACCCCGTCGCTGAAGTCGTTGCGCCACGCCGAGCCGTACCCGCTGGACCCCCGGTAGTTGACCCGCACCACCGCGCATCCGGTGCTGGCCAGCACCTCCACCAGCGGGTCGTACGCGTCCCGGGCGTGCTGGGACGGCCCACCATGGACCAGGAAGACGGCCGGATGGGTGGCACGACCGTCGTTCGGCACGGTCAGCAGGACGTGGATCCGTCCGCCCGGACCCGGCACCCACAGCTCCTGGCGGGTGTTGTCGTCGACCGGCACCGCCGCCGCGGCCGGATCCGACTGCGCGCCGCTGTCCGGCAACCGCACCCCGCTGTCCGGCAACCGCACCCCGCTCGCCGACCGCAGCTGAGGGGGCGTCAGCGAATCCGTCCAGATATAGACGAGCTCGCCGTCGGGCCAGACCGCCGCGTCGAGCACGCTGCCCGCCGGGGTCGGCGACACCACACTGGTACGGGCGGTGAGGTCCGCCTCGTGCAGCACCGTCCGCGCGTACCGGTCCTGCCGGATCAGGATCCGCCGACCGTCCGGGAACCAGCTCGCGGTGATCTCGGTGTCGTACCAGCACCATTCGTACGTGGTCAGTCCGCCGTCGGCGGTCCAGGTCGCCGGGAAGTAGCGTCCGTCGGACTCGACCACCAGCAGCAACCGCGCCTCGCCTCCGCCGGGCGCGAAGCCCAGCGCCCAGACCCGCCGACTGGTGCGGCCGGCGATCCGGCTGACCGGCGTACCGTCGCGGTCCAGGACGGTGACCGCGTCGGGGGCCGCCGCGTCGGTGCCGACCACGGCGAGGTCACCGGCCGGATCCAGGTCGACCAGGTACGCGTACCCGTCGATCCGGGTCACCTCGGTGATCCGGCCGTGCGGCTGGCGGCGGTGCAGCGTCAGACCGTCGTCGTCGGCGAGCCCGACCAGGGCCGTCCCGTCGTCGGCCATCGCGATGCCCGCGTGCCGGGCGGGCGCCACCCCGGGCAGCGCCGGCGTCGTGGCGAAGCTGGTGGTGGGGCCGTCGGGAAAATCGGTGGTACGCCAGACACCGACCCCGGCCAGGTCGTCGTCGAACCACCACACCGTTTCACCGGCCGGGTCGAGCGCAGCCCGGATCGTGCCGGTCGGCCGGTCGGTCAGCTGCGTCAGGGCACCGGCCCGGCGGTCCCAGGCGAAGATCTGGCACCGCCCGTCGGCGTCACCGACGTACACCAGCCGGTGCGGTGCGTGTTCGGCGACGACCGGCAGCGCCGGGTAGAACAGCCGGTACTCGCGACTCATCGACGTGCCTCCTCGACCTGTGACTCCGGCTTGGGCTCTGCCTCGGACTCTGGGCCCGACGACGGCTCGGGCCCGGGGGGCGGTTCGCTCCCGTCCTCGCCCTCTTCCGTGCCGGCACGCAGATGCCGCAGGCTGGCGGTGGTGTAGACGGCCAGCAGGGCCAGCAGGGCGGCGAACACCAGCGCCACGGCCGACGGGCTGTACCACGCCACCAGCAGCCCGGCGAGCAGCGGCGCCGGGGTCTGCAGCACCTCCCCGGCGGTGCCCATCACGGTGCCGACCCGGCCCTGCAGCTCGTCCGGGGTCAACGCGATGACCCGGGACTGGAAGATCACCCCGAGCAGCGGGCTGAGCAGGAACACCAGGCCGAACAGCAGGCCGTACGTCCAGGCCTGCCGAGCCTGTGACATGGCGACGACCAGGGCCACCATCGCCCATGACGAGACGACGATGACGGTCATCGGTCGGACCCGGGCGAACACGGCCGGCGCTGCCAACGCGCCGGTGAGGCCGCCGATGCTGGCGACGGCGAGAATGAGCCCGATCGACGCGGCCGGAGCGCCCTGCTGGCCAGAAGTCAGAATTGCGTAGTAGATCAGTGCGCCGAAAGTGAAGTTGATGGCGGCGGCCCAGATGGTGACGAATCTCAAGAATGGCTGCTGCCAGACGAAACGCAACCCGTTCCGCAGATCAGCGAGAAATGACGTACGTTCCGCGCGCACCGGTGTGAGGTCGGTACGAATTGCCGACACCAGACAGGCGGAGACGACGTAGGAAACCGCATCCACCAGAAATGGCACCCATCGCCCGAGCTGGTAGAGCGCACCGCCGATCACCGGCCCGACGACCTGTACGGCGTGATTGCGCGCCTCCAGCCGGGACAGGGCCAGCTTGTCGTCGGCAGGGAGGACCCGCCGGATGGACCCGGCACCGGCGGCCTCGTACCCGCTCTGTGCGACGCCTTCCACGAACGCCGCACCGGCCAGCAATGCCAGGGTGACCGCGCCGACGGCGACCCCGGCGAACAGAGTCGCCATCACCACGGCCGCCACCACCAACGAAACGACCATCATCTGCTTGCGTGGCAGCCGGTCGGCCAGGACGCCGGCCACCGGAGCGGCGGCCAGCCGGCCGGCCAGCGCGAGCGCGCCGACGAGTCCGGCGGCTGCCGGCGACCCGGTGACCGCCAGCGTCACCAACGGGAACACGATCCCCGATGTCTGAGATCCCAGTTGATCGACCGCACCAGCGATCCAGTACAGACGGAAATCTCTTCTTCGCGTTGCTTCAGCTGCCGTCACATTCGGCGTCGAGGACGCGTGCATCAGATAGACCAAATCATCGGCGTCAGTGTCCCAGATCGTTGATTGAGACTTTCCCTACGAACGCTGATCAGGCGCATTCAATCGACTGGCCGCCCCCGATGTGGCCGTGCACAGAGGCTAACAGCGACACCAGCCCAAAGCAAGCATGTAAATACGTTGAGCCACCGGACAGCAGTTCACCAGGTGATTCAATCTGAACTTATGGTCATTCATCCTGAGAATCGATGCTAAGCCGCAGGACCGACTATTACGGAACGTCCCATACACAACAACGACGCGCGGCCATCTTTACCCGCCAAGTAGCCGATGTCAGTCGCAAGACCGGCATCGGTAATATTGTAGGGACAAGACGGTTGTCTACCGTAAGTCGGATTCTGCCCGGGAGGGGAGCAGTTGACCACCGAACGCATCCCCGACCAGCAGCCACTATGGGATGCCTGGCATGCCTCGGGCAGGTCCACCGGGCGGTACGCCGGCCATCAGCGGCTGCGACAGACCTTCACCGAGCGAATGACCCGGCTGCCGGCCGCGCGACGGGTACTCGACGTCGGCTGCGGACAGGGCCACGACATGCTGGCCATGGCGGCGGCCGGCTGGCACGTGACCGGCGTCGATCTCTCGCCGGAAGCGATCCGGTTGGCGCGGGCCCGCGTACCTGAGCAGTCAGGCCAGCCGGACGCGGCGGCGACCGAACTCCACGTACACGACATCGCTGCGGGCCTCCCGTTCGCCACCGGCCGCTTCGACGGGGTCTACTCGCACCTCGCGCTGCACTACTTCACCGAGCGGACCACCCAGCACGTGTTCGATGAGATCGGCAGGGTGCTGCGGCCCGACGGCGTCCTGGCCTTCTGCGTCAAGTCGACCGCCGACCCCAACTACGGCAAGGGCGAGCAGTTCGGTCCTCGGATCTTCAGCGTCGACGGCCATGTCCGGCATTTCTTCGACGAGGAGTACACCCGTAAGTTGCTCACCGGCTGGCGCATCGAGATGCTGGACCACTACGACGGCAGGTTCGAGTCCGGCCGGTCCAGTGCTTTCATAGGTGTCGTCGCGACACGGGCCGACGCCGGTTGACGCCAGCGCGATGCGGATCGTCAGTGTGAACACCTGGGGCGGGGCATTGGCCGACGAACTGCTGCCCTGGCTGGCCGACTGCGCGGCGGACGTCGCCTGCCTGCAGGAGGTGACCCGGACGCCGGGCCTGACCGGCTGGACCCGTTTCGACGACGGCGACCGCGCCCTGCCGCAGCGCGCGAACCTGTTCGACGACGTGCGCGCCGTACTGCCCCGCCACCAGGCGTTCTTCCTGACCAGTGACTCCGGGCCGGTGACCGACGGGACGGGTGCCCGGCACCGGCAGGACTTCGGCGTGGCGACGATGACCGCCGAGCGGCTGCCCGTCGTCGGTGTCGACTCCGCCTTCGTGCACGGGGAGTTCATCGCCCATGGCAAGTGGACCGTCGCGGACCGTCCACGGGTGGCGCTCGCTGTCGGGACAGTCGGCCGCGCCGACGGTCGGCGGGTCTGGGTGGTGCAGGTGCACGGGCTACGTGATCCGGCGGGCAAGGCGGACACCCCGGCACGTCGGGCCCAGGCGGTACGGCTGGCCGAGCTGGTCCAGCGGGTACGCGACCCGAACGATCTGGTGGTGGTGTGCGGAGACTTCAACCTGCTGCCCGACAGCGCGACGTTCGACGTACTGGGTGATATCGGACTGACCGAGCTGGTCGGCGCGGCGGACACCCGTACGTCGCATTATCCGAAGCCGGTCCGGCACGCGAGCTATCTGCTCGTCTCCGACGTCGCCGCCGTCGAACGGTTCGAAATCGTGCGTCAGCCGGAAGTCTCCGACCACCGCGCCCTGCTCCTCGACCTGCGGGGCTGACCTCGTCGGACGCCGGCTGTTCCCGCCCCGGTATGACCGCCCTGACGGTGGGTACCCATCGGTCATGGTAGGCACCTCCAATACCCTGTCGCGGTCCCGCGCCGAGGTGACGAGGTCGGGTCGCAGCGAAGCCGCCGTGCGGCCGGCCGGGTACGCCGATCTGCCCGTCACGGCCCGTACGCATGTGGAGTTCCTGCCGGTCGGGCTGTTTCCGTCGCTCGGGGCAGGCTTCGTCCGCCGCTGGCACCGCACCTACCTCGACTCCCGGCACGGTGTCGGCTACGTGGTCACCGACCCGACGACACCACACGGTGACGTTGTCGGATTCCTGCTGGGCACCACCGACCAGGCCGCGCACATGGCGGCACTGTTCGCCGATCGGCGGGCGCTGGCCGCACTGTCGGTAGCCGGTGCTGGTGCCTTGGTCCGCCGCCCACGGCTGGCCAGTCAGCTGGCTTCCCGGGCCGTTCCCTGGGCCCGCCAGATCGCGCAGCGCCGGTCCGGCCAGCCGGCTCCAGCAGCCGGGCCGGCCGACAATCCGCAGGTCGCGGTAATGGTCGCGGTGGCGGTGCAGCCGCAGTGGCGGGGCAGCGGAATCGGGGCGGAACTCGTCCGCCGGTTCGTCGAGGACGCCCGGCGCGCCGGGGCGGCGGAGGCCGAGCTGGTCACCCCGGTCGGGTCGGCCGGGGCGACGGGCTTCTACGAACGGCTCGGCTGGGAGCTCGGGCCGTGCTGGCACACCCGCGACGGTGACCAGCTTCAGGCGTACCGTCAGCGCCTTGACGCCGACAACTGATCAGCCGCCGGCCGGTTGCCAGGCGGCGAGCAGGTCGATGGGCTGGTAGAGCACGTCGAGCCCACGGCAGGACGCGCCGCTGCGGGAGACGGCGACGGTCGGCACCGGCTCGTCGGTCAGTGCTGCCCGGTGCCGGAACAGCGCGGACAGGTCGTGCCCGTCGAACGGCGCCTGGTCATGCCATTTGATCGAGCCGACGAAGTACAACTCGCGGGCGATCGGTGCCCGGTCGGCACCGACGATGTCGATCTCGACGTCGTTCGATCTGGTCCAGTACGCCCCGATGGCGGGTGCCGCCGGCAGCGAGTCGTCGGGCAGCAGCCGGGCGAGTGCGTCGCGGATCAGCGGCTCGACCGCCCGGCCCCGCCAGCTCGGGAAGCTCGTCCGGATGCGAGTCAGGGTCAGGTCACCCCGGCCGCGTTCGATTTCCGGCATCGCGGCGGCGAGAAACCGCAGCCAGAAGCGCAGGTACGGGTCGACGATCCGGTAGCGGCGGTCCTTCGACGGGCGGGTGGACAGCGGTAGTTCACCGGTGACGAGCCGCTTGACCTGCAGGGTTTCCAGGGATCGGTGCAGCGACGTAGCTGACATTTCGCCGGCCGTACGGGCGATGTTGGTGAACGTCCGCTCGCCGGAGCCGATCGCGGTCAGCACCTTGCGGGCCTGGAGCTGGGCGGGGAACTCGGCGGCGAGTGACCGTTCCGCGGAGACCAGCAGCGCCGATGTCGGGTCGGCCAGCGCCGCGCCGAGGAAGTCCCAGAGGCTGGCGCCGGGCGGCCATTCGGCGGCGACCAGCGGCAGCCCACCGGTGATCAGGGCGGCGTCGATCGCGTCGGCGGGTGGCAGGTCGAGCATGGTGGCAAGGTCGGCCGGGTTGAGCGGGCCGAGCACCATCTCGCGGCCACGCTGGTGGAACGGCCGACGGTAGTCGTTGAGCGCCTCCATCATCGCCAGGTCGGAGCCGATGAGGACGAGCAGCACCGGCTTGCGGGACAGCAGCCGGTCCCAGGCCCGCTGCAGGATGCCTTCGAACTGCTGCTCGGGATCCATCAGATAGGGCACTTCGTCGAGGACGACGACGCTGGGAGTGTCGTCGGGTAGCGCCGCTGCCAGCAGCCGGAACGTGGCGTCCCAGTCCGACGGGTTGGCGGCGGCGATCAGGTCCCGGCCGGGCAGGGTGGATTCGGCTGCGTCGGCGACGAGTTGCCGCAGCTCGGTGGCGGTGCCGGCACCGGCGGCGGTGAAGTAGAGGTACGGCACCTGCGCGTCGTCGACGAACCGCTCGACCAGGCGGGACTTGCCGACCCGCCGCCGCCCTCGGATGAGCAGGCAGCGGCCGGGCCGGTCGTCCCGGGCCGAGGCGATGCGGTCCAGCTCGGCGGCGAGGGTGCCGAGTTCCCGGGTACGCCCGACGAAGCCCGCCACGCTAACTCCCATGTTAGTAACACTGATGTTAGTAACATCCAGGCTAGCTCAAACGTGAGGTGATGCGCCACCACCGCGAGGACTGCAATATTCGGCTCAGCTACTGCAAAACTTGCCTGTACGACTAATATTGCAGAAGGCAGCGAAATTTCGCAGCAGGGAGCGGTGGCTAAAACGAACAAGTCTCACAGTCCTTGCTGACCCTGCCACACCCCACACAGACCGTCCGGAGATTGCGACCTCACAAATCAGGGTGAATGAGTCTCAGGTCAGGGAAAGATTTCGAGATCGTCCCGAAGTCGCTCAGGTTGTTCGTGGCGACCGGCAGTTGCGGACGAAGCGCCAGGGCACACGCAGCGGTCCAAAGGTCGTTCGTGCCGCCCTTCTGTAGATGCCCGGAGAGCTTCGCGTGCATCTCTGCCCAAAGCTCTACGACCTGGTAGGTGTAGGGAACCACGACAAAGGACTTGAGCCGGCTGCGCAGGTCCTCTATGCGACGAGCACCCCACCGTCGACGGTGGGCGTTGGCGAGCAGCTCACCGTACGTAGCGAAACTCACGGCTTGCTCGTGACCTGCAGTGAGGCTAATGAACGCCCTGCCATGATCGGCCCCCATCAGCCAATAGCTCACAACGTCCGTGTCAATGAGCAGTGGCCCATTGGGGACGTCCTCCGGCCTCATTCGGCGAGAGCCGCGAGGAATGCGGCTCGCTCATCGTCCGTCAAATCGGTCATCCCTAGCTCGGCCGCGTTGACCCAGCCGTCCGTTCCTTGTGCTGTCTGGAGTCCAGCAAAGGTCTGGGGCTCCCAGAACGAGTCAACGTCAAGCTCCAGTTGGGTGCTTCGGGAGACTGCGCGCAGGTCGACGCTGGTAGCCTGCGCTGTCCGAGGGTGGTAACGCACGTAGCCCTCAAGATTCGCGCGGGAGCGCAGTGCCTCCTGAATCTGGTCAGCAAGCTCGGAGGAGAAGTTGACTGCTACAGCGTCGCCGCTGGCAAGACGCAACCGAGCGGTGTGGCTTTCGAAATCTGCCTCGAAAAGCACCCCGGTCAGGGTCTCATCCCTGCTCGTGGGCACCCGGTCACCGATGCGCTGCAGGCGTTCCCGAACTGCAGCATCGATAGTCGCTTGGCGTGAAGCCTGTCCCGTCGACATCGGGGAGTCATCGATCAAGGTCATCGCTGTGTTTCGGTCGCCGATCCCTAGATCTGCGGCTAACCGAGCGACCGCGGCGGCCAGCTCCGCGTCTGTTTCCGGGCCACCGCCGGTGATCACGGCTAGCAGCCGATCAAAAGCAAGAGAACTCAGGTCCGCGACGGAGATAGGCAGCTCGTCGTCGTTTGGCTCTGCCGCTTCCGGCAAGGCGAAGACTCCGACAAAGCTTCCGCTCTGGATATCTACCATGCGGAGTCGCGCCGCGCTTTCGATAGCCTGGACGTGCCGACCGGTCCCACGCCGGGCCTTTCCGAGGACCAAGTACGCCGCGTGGGCTATGGCACGTTCAAGACCAAGAATCATGCGGGCGACGTCGGCCGCCGCGACGCGGCCGGGCTGGGCGTTGACGCCTTCCAGCTTCGCCCGGACGATCCTCATGAGCCGCGACTCCTACATCTGATCCCTGTCGTCGAGGACCTGGTGCCTCGCCATGCAGTCTAGAAGGAACCACGCAGGGTCGTGGTCCCCTGACCGGCCGACGACAGACCTTGATTCGCCGGTCGGCTGGGGCAGCCGCCACAGGGCGGCAGGTGACTCGACCGGCCGGCGCTGGTTCGTCACCGTCGACGATCTGACGCTGCGGCGGCACTCGGATCACGAGCCGCCGCTGGCGGCGTACCGCCGGTTAGAGACCCGCGCTCGGCGCGGCGGGTGACTTGCGCGTGGGGGGTGGCAGATGCTGCGTGACTATCTGGAGCCGATGACCGGCGACGGCGCTGCCGGTTGAGACCGGCCGACTCATCTGACGGTTCGTCGGGCCTGTTCGGCTCGCCACAGCAGTTCGCCCTGCTCGGCGGCTGCCTCGTTGGCGGCGATCCATTCGTCGATCTCGGCCCGGTGGTCGGCGTAGTAGCGCAGCGCGACGTCGACGCTGTGCCGGGTCAGCCCGGTGCTGGCCATCATCTCGGTGACCAGCTCGTCGCCGTCCAGCTCCGGGGATGCGGCCTTGATGGCGTGCCGCGCGGCGATGACCTCCCACACGTCGGGGCCGCCGGCCAGCGCGGCCCGCTGCCCGGCCGGCCCGTCGCGCACCAGGATGCCGGGGTACGTCGCGCCGTCGTACAAGCTCATGGGAGCTACTCCTCCTCGTCGGTAGGAAGTGCGGGTCCGTCGTCGGTGACTCCGTCGGGGAGCCGGCCGGCGGCGGCAAGCCGCTCGTACGCCCAGCGCCAGTCGTCGCAGCGGCTCCGCAGGCAGGACACGCAGACCTTGAGCGTCGGCGAGTCGGTATGGGCGGCCAGCATGTCCCGGTAGACGGCGACGAGGTCTTCACGGACCGGCACCGCCTCCCCGACGGACGGCCCGCTGCTCACCGTGCGCCCGCGTAGTAGTGGTGCTGGCCGTTGGCCTGCCGCTGCGGGTCGAACCGGGCCTCGAACTGCTCGGTCTGCCATTCGCGCAGCGCGTTGCGCACCCGGTCGGCTTCGGTCCAGGCCATCCGCAGCTCACGGCGCAGCTCGTCGACCTCGTCGGCGACCCGTTCCAGGTAGCCGTACACCTCGTCCGGGTCGAGGCCGCCGCGCCAGCGGCGCGGCAGGAACCGCATGGCGCGCACCGCCGGCCCGGTCAGCCGCGATCGCCGTACGCCGTTGCGTCCGCTGTTGCTCTGGTAGTCGCCGCCGGTCGCCGCCGTCAGCCGGTGCCGTACGGTCGCCGCGTTGCGCCTGAACACGTCGTGCCTCCTTGGGGGAAAGAATCGTGGAGAGGCGCCGGGGCGGGCGGGATCACGCCAACCGAGTTTGCAGACCTGGGAGCCGCGTTGCCGGGCACCCGCCCCGGGCCGTGCCACCACAATGCCGGGCGCACGCGGCTCGCCGGCAGATGCATTTCTGTAGCATTCCTGGTGCACTTCTGTTGCATCGCTCGCTGACCTGCGAAAACAGGTGTACGTCAACCTACCCGCATCGCCGTGGAATTTCCACGCCAAGTCCAGCGGAAGAGTTATCCACAGCCCATTGCATTGATCTTGTAAATCTGTGTGTACTACGTGCACCGTGGACATTGGTCCGACGCGACGGGAGGGCGTCCAGGTGACGGCACGGCGGCACGACCTGGTCAGGCAGCGCAGGACGGCAGGCTTCAGCCAGGAAGGACTGGCCAGGCTCCTACAGGTCGATCGCACGACGATCGCCCGGTGGGAGCGCGGTGACACAGATCCACACCCAGCGGTACGGGCACGACTCGCCGAAGCCCTTGACCTGCCAATTGATCAGCTCGACGCACTGTTCAGCGCCGAGCCGACGAATCTCGCTCTGGACAGCACCGATTCCGGCGGTACGGTGGCATTTGGGGATACCGATGGAGGTGATCTTGTGAACCGCCGTGCTTTCGCGATCAATACTGCTCTCGCCGGCCTCGGCATCGCCACACCGCTGCGCGACTGGATCACATCGCCGCAGGTGCCGCAGCACCTCGGCATGGAGCACATGCAGCAGGTCTCCGAGACGATCCTGGCCTTCCGGCGTGCCGACGCGGCGGTCGGCGGCGACAGCCTGTGCGACGTCGCTATCGCCATGCACCGCCGCCTCACCCGCTGGGAGCGCGAGGCGAGCTACAGCCGCCAGGTCGGCGAGGCCCTGCAGGACTGCCTCGGTGATCTGGAGGTCCAGACCGGCTGGCTCGCCCTGGATGCCGAGCGACGTCAGGAGTCCCGCCACTACCTGCACGAAGCCTTTGTCCGCGCCCGGCTCCGCGACGATCCTCGACTTGAGGTGCGTGCGCTGCAGCAGCTCTCGATGCTGGTGCGGGATGCCAATCCATCGGAGTCGTTGCGCTTCGCTGACGCGGCCCAGCGGATCGCCGCACCCTGGGCCACGCCTCGCTTGAAGACCCTGCTTCACCTGCGCGCGACGCTGGCCCACGCCAAGGCCGGCGACGCATCCGGCTTCGGACGCGAGCTGGTCAAGGCCAAGACCCAGTTCGACCGAGGGACGGCAGTCGATGACCCGCCATATCTCCAGTTCGTCAACACGTTGGAGATGACTGGTATCGAGGGCGCCGGTCATCTCGCCCTCAACCGACCAGACCGTGCATCCAGCCTCTTCGCTGAAGGTCTCGTGGATCCCGATCCCCTCTTCCGACGGAACCTCGTCCTTACCAGGGTTGACGTCGCAGATGCCCTGTACCAGCAGGGCGATTACGTCGAAGCCGGCAGAGTTGCGAACGACGTCGTGCCTGCCGTCGCCTCGATTGAATCTCGGCGGACGCGGAAGCGACTGGCGTCCCTGCGTGCCGACCTCGGGCAGACGGCTCCACACGTGCCGGCGGCTCGTGACTTCATCGAGGCGTACGACGCCGCAAAGGTCGCCTGATGGCGGTCGACGGTCTCAAGCTCGACGTCTACGACGCCGACCAAGCGAAGGCGATCCTCGACGACCTGGTCGGCGTCTACATCGAGATCTACGACGAGCCAGCCGACGCGTTCCACGGCGAGGACCGCTACCGCAGGCAGATCAACGGTCACATGACGCTGCCCGGCTGGAAGCTCGTCACCGGCAGGGTCGGCAACGAACTCGTCGGCTACGCCTACGGCTTTCCGCTCTCATCGGACCGCTGGTGGACCGGGCTGCTCACGCCCGTACCGGACGGCTTCACCTCAGAGGACGGGCGGCGCACCTTCGCGATCAGCGAGCTCATGGTCCGTAAGTCCTGGCGGCGACAGGGCGTTGCACGCGCACTGCACGACGAGTTGCTCGGCAACCGGGAAGAGTCGAGAGCCACCCTGCTCGCCGATCCGAAGAACGCCCCGGCGCAGGCCGCGTACGCCTCCTGGGGCTGGCGCACCGTCGCCCAGCTCCGACCGGGTTGGGAGAACTCCCCCATCTACGACGTCCTCATCCGCCCGTAGCGCGAGTAGGCCGCCCCACCACGACCGTCTGCTCACTCTCGGGCAGAACGCTGCCGACCAAGTGCGATCAGGGTGATCAGCACGGCTGCCGTGCCGCCGAATACGACGCCGACCCAGCCCGGAAGGTCGGCCAGTCTGCCAACCGCGTACCCCAGGCCGGCACCAGTCAGACCGGACAGCGCGACCGCCGACCAGCCCACCGCGTTCAACTGGACCCGACGGACCGGACGTGATGCACGTCGGCGAGCCCTCCACCGCGACGTAGGGCGATACTCGCTGTATCGACGTCGCATGAAGACCTCAACAGCGGTGCGTGAGAAGCGGTCATCGGTCTCGCCCATCCTGACATGGCAGTCCAGGGTCGGCGAGGTGAGGCCTACGCACCCTAAAACGGACTCGTGAGGTATCTGAGCCTCACCTCGACGAAGACACGTACCGGCTGCGGGTCCAAGTGGCGCTTGAGAGTCGTATGGTTTTCCTATGGTTACCACAGTCAACCTGCCGGACGATCTGCACGCGAGGCTCAAGCAGATCGCTGAGACCGAGCACCGGTCGGCCAACGCCACCATCGTCGTCGCCATCGAGGAGTACGTCGCGAGGCACAGCAAGCGGTCCAAGGTGCGTGGGTTGGCCGCAGATGTGGCCGAGCGCCACCGCGAGCTGCTCGACCGACTGACCCAGTGACCGCCTACCTCGACGTCGAAGACCTGCTGGAGATCGGCTCGATCGTCTTCGGCACGCCAGCCAAGGTCCGCGACTACGGACTGCTCGCCTCCGCCGCCGCCCGACCGAGCACGATCGTCTTCGGGCAGGAGGCCTACCCCGACCTCGCAGGAAAAGCAGCCAGCCTGCTGCACTCGATCTGCGGCAACCACGCACTCGTCGACGGCGACAAACGCCTGGCGTGGGCCGCCGCACTGGTCTTCATCAACCTCGACACCGGGACGCCGATCCCGGACGTCGACGTCGACCGCGCCGAGGCATTCATGCTCGCAGTTGCCGACGGCAGCCTGCACGAGGTCGACGCGATCGCAGCGGAGCTGCGACGGCTTGGGGTCCTCGACACACTCAGCTCGTGATCGTGAGCGCCAGCAGGCCCTGGTCCAGCCCGATCAGTAGCGTGTCGTCGACGGTGCAGCATGCCAACGCCGGATGGAGCACCGGAATCGTGCGTACCGCGCGAGCGGTCGGTACGTCCCAGACCCGGACGGTGCGGTCGTGGCTGGTCGAGGCGAGCAGGTCACGCCCACCCACCCGGACCAGACTCAGCCCGGTCACCGGCCCCGTGTGCCCGGTCAGCCAGTGGATCGGCTGACCCCGCTCGGCGTCCCACAACCGGATCGTGTGGTCCGCGCTGGCCGATGCCAGCGCCGGACGGCCGGCGACCACGAGCCCGCAGAGTGCGTTCACCGCGTCCTGATGCCCCTGCTGCGACCAGAGCTGCGTGCCGTCGGTGTCCCAGAGCATGATGGTGCCGCTCTTGTCTGCGGAGGCGAGCAGCTCGCCGGCCGGCCCGGCGACCGTGGCCAGCGTCGTCACCCAGGCCAGGGTCACGTGCCCGAGCAACACCCGGCGCACCTCGCCCGAGTACGGACGCCACAGCCGGACAGTCTGGTCGTCGCCGGCAGAGGCCACCAACAGCTCCGCGTCGTGCTGCACCGGGCAGACGGCGGCGACGCGCTCGTAGTGGCCGTTCATCTCCCCCTGCAGTGTCCCGTCCCACGCGTCCCACAGCTTGACGACTCGATCGTCGCCAGCGGTCAGGATGCGCGGCTCCTCCTCGTCGGGTACGACACACAGCGCATTGACCGGGCCGTCCGACGCGCGGAACTCGCGCTGTTGGGCACCGGTGACCGCATCCCAGATCCGTACCTGCCCGTCCAATCCGGCGGATGCGACCAGCCGGCCCTCGGCGCCCGGCACCGGGCACACCGCGGTCACCGCCCCGATCCGGTCGTGCTCGGCGACCGCCCCCGGCGGTCCGCCGCCCGGATCCCACAGTCGCACGGTCCCATCGTCGCCGGCGGTGGCGAGCATCCGGTTGTTCGCCGTCGGCAGCTCGCAGACCGCTCGGATCCAGCTGGCATGCCCGCGTAAGCTCGGTCGGGGAATCCAGGTCTGCTGCGGGGCGCCGGTCGGCACCTCCCACATCCGGATCAGTCCGTCCTCACCAGTCGAGACCAGCAGGCAGCCGTCGCTGACATCTACTGTGCACAGATCGGTCAGCGGGCCTCCGGTTCGCAGAACCTGGACGCATGCCCCGGTCACGGGATCCCAGATCCGCACTGTGCCGTCGTAGCCGGCCGAGGCGAGCAGGGTACGGCCGGGGGTACGCACCGCGTACAGAGTGTTGACCCAGCCGAGGTGACCGGTGAGGACTTCAATCGGCTCCCCACCGGTCGCTGGGTCCCACAGCCGCACCGTGCCGTCGTAGCCGGTGGAGGCGAGCAACTGTCGGTCCCCGACGGGCACGTGGGTCACCGCCGTCACCCAACCGGTGTGCCCGCTCAGCACATGGCCTGGTCTGCCCGTGTCCGGATCCCACAACCGCACCGTCCGGTCGTCACCGGCGGAGGCGAGCAGGTCACCGTCGGGCATTGGGATCGCGCAGATGTTGCGTACCCAGTCGCCGTGGCCACGCAGCTCGTGCCGGCGGTGCCCGGCACGCGGATCCCACAGCCCGATGGTGCCGTCGTGACTGGCCGTGGCGAGCAGCACCTCACCGGTGGCGAGGCGCACCGCGCAGACGCTGTGGATCGTGTCGTCGTGGCCGGTGAACGCCTGCTCGGCCTGGTTGGTCAGCGGGTCCCAGAGTCGCACTGTGCCGTCGTCGCCGGCCGAGGCGAGCAGCCGACGCCCGTCGATGACGATCGCCGCGACGTCGTAGACGGCCTCGGAGTGTCCGTCGAGGATGCTGCGTTCCTGCCGGGGCGGGGTGTGCGCCCAGCCTGCCCGGTACGGGGCGGCCGCCGCCGTGATCCCGTTGTCCAGGCCGTCGAGCCGGTCGACGACGGAGAACAACGCGGCCCGCTCAGCCGGCGCGGCTGCCACCGCCAGCGGGGTCCGTTGCAGGAGCCGGGCACGGGTGACGGCGAGTGGCGCCTCGGCCGCGTCCGCCACCGTGAGCAACCGGTCCAGGTGGGCGTGCAGCAGATAGTCGTCGTCGGTGAGCAGGTCGTCGACCGCGCCGGCGCCGGCCGCGTGCTGCGGCAGCGACCGCAGCAGGTAGTCGAACGCGGTGGCCCATCCGGTAGCTCGCGCGGCGGCGGTCCAGATCGCCAGCAGCCGGGCGTGGTCGTCACGCCGCGAGGCCTGCGCGTCCCGATCGGCCAGCAGCGCGTCGTTGAGCGCCTGGTGGAACAGCCGGTACACGGGCTGAGCGCCGCCGCCGGTTTCGACGAGGAAGTTCGCCGCCGAGGTACGCGCGAAATCGGCGAGTTCCGGCTCGGTGACCGCCCCGCCGAGGGCTTCGATCGCGGACTGCCACAACGTCAGTGGCAGTCCCGGCGTCTCGGCGTACGCCAGGGCGGTCAGCGCCAGCCGGGCCGATGTCCGGCCGGCGGTCGGCAGCCCGGCCAGATAGGTGTCCAGGGCGTGCGCCACGGTAGCGGTGAACGACACCTCGTCCGGGTCGATCGCGGTGTTGTCGCGCAGTGCGTGAGCGCGGGCGACCAGGCCGGCGACCAGGAAGTTTCCCTTGGCGAGGGCGGCGATGCGGCGGGCGAGCGGCGCGGCGACGGGCGAATCGGCGTACGGGTTGCCTGGTCGTTCGGCACCGATCAGTTGCAGCGTCGCCTGGGCGTAGTCGGCCAGGTCGGATTCGGCGAAGTACTCCGGCGCGTCCAGGTCGACGAGTTCCGCGTTGCCGCCGAAGCGGCTGATCAGGTCACCGTGGTCGTCAGAGCGCCGGGTGCCGATCACGATGCGCAGGCCGCGAGGTCCACAGTCACGGGCCAGGGGCATCAGGACGTCGTCGATGACCATGCGGGCCTGCGCCGGGTCGGTAGCCTCGTCGAGTGCGTCGATGACCAGGGTGAACCGGGCCGGCCGGTGGGCCAGCTGATCGCGTACCACAGGCATCAGATCAGCTGGTACGCCTGGCAGCTCGACGGCGACGGCACGGGCGATCTCGGCGGCGACTTCGAGAGCGGTCTTGCCCTTCACGTGCACCGCGCATGAGACCGCACCGACCGGAGCTCGGACGGCCACGTCGGTGTCGGCCAGCTCCCGGCTGATCTGCTGGTCGGCGGTGGTGACGATCCGCCCGAGTACGGCTGACTTGCCGACTCCCGGTGACCCGGTGACGATCAACGGCCGGCTGACCGGTTCGGCGCTGTCGATCCAGTCGACGATGCGGTGCAGGGCGGCGGCCCGGCCGCGGAACCGCGCGCCGCCCTCGGTGTCGACCGCGACCCCGCGCGCCCTGGGCAGCCAGTGCCGGCCTGCCTCGCCGTCGGTGGCCAGGGCCCATCCCCAGGCGGCGAGGGCGGCGTCGTCCGCGTCGGCGGCCCGCCAGGCGGACAGAGTCGCCAGCTTCATGTCCGGTAGCTGCTGGTCGGCGTAGTGCAGGGTCACGGCCTGGCCGCCGCCCTGGGCGTCGGCGGTGACGACGACGCCGACCACCGCCTGGTACTCGGATGACCAGACCGCACCGCCGCTGAACCCTTTGCTCAGCTGGGTGGCCGGCGAGGTGTGGATCATGACGCGGCCCCACCCACCAGGCTGGCCGACACTACCTTCGGCATGGCAGCCGCCGACCACGTGCGTCGGGAACCCGTACGTCCAGTAAGGACTTCCCGCCAGCGGCTTGGCGGGCAGACAACGAAGTCGGGCCGGGGTCACCGATGCCGGTACCGGCTCCACGAGTTCAAGCATGACCAGGTCGACCTTGGCATCCCGCATTCCGTCGTGCAGGCAGCTGCCGATCCGGCGGCGGTCGAACCAGGTGACCTTCTCGGCCAGTGGAAACGAGATCCAGAGGTCGTCGTGCAGCTGCCCGTCGTTGCCGAACGCGACATGGTGGCAGGTCAGCACCAGGTTGCTCTCCACAACGACGCCGGTACCGACGGGGGTGTCCTGGTGCTGCCCACGGTGCAGGGCGACCAGCCAGGAGCAGTCGTCGGGTCCTGCGGTCACCAGCCGATCCGTCCCGGTCAGCGCCGCATCGTGGTGCCGGCGTCCGGCGGCCCACCCGGATACCAGCTGAGGGTGACTTCGAAATTCCCTTCAGCCGCTGCCTTGGCGACCACCCAGTTGGTCGTGCCGGTCGCCTTGATGCCGAACTTCACCTCGACGGCATCCGGAGAGACAGCTTTGACCTGGTCCAACAACACGCTGGCGGCGGCGATGGCAGGTGCGGCGGACTCCCGTACCCAGCCAACGACGTCGCCGACCCCGGCCGGCTGAAAACCCACCGGCGGATCGATCTCGACCATCGCTACCGTCTTGTCGTCGACCTGGTAGCGGACCACTTCGGACTGCACCGCACACCTCCGCTGCCCGACAGAAACGGGCATAAGTCCGCAGCCCGCGCTTTGCGGGCCGCCACCCGGGTTGCACCGACCAGCCATGCTGCCTCTCACCGACGAGATTTGGCAACGGTTCTATTCATGATCACTTTCCGGCCACTGCGAACAGGTGTTTCAGGCGACCTCCTGCCCTGCGACATTGAAGATCCACTCATGGCGGAGTGTCAGCTATCTGCACCGGCCGGACGGACCTTGCGCCGGTCCGGCGGTATCGGCAGAATCGGCCAGTGCCCAGGCCACCCCCGGCCCGACACCTCATCTTCCCGGCCACCCCGAGCTATTGATCATCGCCATGTCGATGCGACCGCTCACGCCCCTTGAGGAGCACCGCATGTCGGAGAAGGAACTCACCCTCGTCGAGCGGTGCGTACTCATCAACCTGATGGTCAAGGCCGCTCCGCTGCAGCAGAGCTACCTCATCAACGTCGCGGGCGTCACCGGGCTCAAGGCGACCCATCGCCGCGCCCTGGAAGCCCTTGGGCTGATCGAGGTGACGGAGAAGCCGATCACCCTGCACCTGACCGACAGCGGGTGGGAGGCGGCCAAGGCGGAGTTGAGCAAGGACGAGCCACCGAAGGGTGCCGGTACCGCCGGTGCGACGCTCTACACGGTGCTCGACTTCGTTCGCCGGCTGATCGACCACTCGGGCGTACGAGCGGACGACCTGTTCCGGATGCAGTTCAAGCCCAACGAGATCGCCTCCACCATCGACCCGGCAGAGCCGGTCGCGTCTCCGGCCAGCGGCAGCGAAGCGAGCCAGGTCGACGTGGCCACGCGGATCCGGCGGGCGTACCACGAGCTTGTCGACCAGCCCGGCGACTACGTCATGCTGGCCGCGCTGCGGGCCGCGCTCGCCGATCTGCCGGGCGATGATCTCGACGCCGCGCTGATCAAGCTCAACCAGGACCCCGACGTTGACCTGATCCCGGAATCCAACCAGAAGTCACTCACGCCACAGAACCGTGCTGCAGCAGTAAGCATCGGCAACCAGGACAAGCACCTCATCGCCATCTCGTCATGATCACGGAACAGGAACGGCGCGCCCTCGCCGCGCTCCGGTTCAACTGGGCGCCCACCCCGGACGATGTCTGGAAGCCAGCCCCGTTTCACGTCGACGGGCTGCACCACGAAATCGTCCAGCTGGTGATGGAGAGCTTTGCCGAAGCCCACCACACGATCGACTCCAGCCCGGTGGGACTGGCGATCCTGGGGCAGCGCGGCACCGGCAAGACGCACCTGCTCGGCGAGGTGCGCCACCGCGTGCAAGGAGCCGGAGGCTTCTTTTTCCTGGTAAGCCTGCTGGAGGCTAGCGCCTTCTGGCGCAGCGCGGCGCTGTCGATGATAGATGGTTTTGCTCGGCCGCTGCCCGACGGTACGACCCAGGTACGCGGCTTCCTTCTCCGGCTGGCAGACAAGATCAAGGCGCCGAGAGCCGTCCGCCGGGCCATCACCGGCGATAGTGAACTCACCCGGCATGCCCTTGACGCCTTCGTCGATCAGATTCGCAAGGCCGACCGTCATATCGGCACTGAGTGCCAGGACACGGCACGGGCGCTGGTCCTGTTCGGCTCAGACATCGGCACTGCGCAGGATGTCGGCCACGACTTCCTCTGCTCGAACGACGAGGAGGAAGTCGGCGCTCGGACCGACTGGGGTATGCGGCGCCACCGGCGGGCGCCACAGGAAGTGGTTCGCGACACGTCCCGACTGTTGGCGATGGTTGGTCCGACAGTCGTCGCGGTCGATCAGATCGATCTGCTCGTCGCGCAGTCGGTCAAGTCGACCAGCCTCGAGACCCGTGGTGAGGTCGACTGGCAGGCTTCGCTGCTCTTGGAGCAGGCGGCAACCGGGTTGATGTCACTACGGGAAACAATGCGTCGCTCACTGTCAATTGTCTCCTGCCTGCCGCACACCTGGCAGAGCATCAAGGAGCAGGCCACCGACACCGTGCAGGACCGGTTCCGGGAGGCGGTGCGGCTCAAGGAGATCCCGTCGCCGGAGATCGGCCGAGAGTTGGTGGAGAAGCGGTTCGGCCTGGTCTTCGACGAGCTGGGCTTCACCCCGCCGTACCCGACGTGGCCGATTCATCCGTCCGCCTTCACTGAGGTCGTCCAGTTCACGCCGCGCGAACTGCTCCGTCGGATCGACACCCACGTGCGCTCCTGTCTGGCCGACGGGCAGGTGCGCGAGCTTACCCATCTGCTGCATGCGCGGTCCGGAGACAACGGCCCGGCCAAGAGGTCCGATGCCGTTCCCACACCCGATCGGTCCGACAAGTCCGAGGTGCGGGACGACACGCAGCCGGTGCCGGCCGAGTCCGACGAGCTCGCCAAGATCGACATCAGCTACGCCGAGTTGATCGAGTCAGCCGAGACCGTGAGCGCGGTGCAGCAGTCCAGCGAGGACCTGAGGGTGCCGGCGCTGCTACAGGCCGGGTTGACCGCGTGGATCGCCGCCCAGGGCGGATCGGCCGATGAGTTCAGCCTCGA
Source organism: Solwaraspora sp. WMMA2101 (assembly GCF_049179175.1). NCBI lineage: Bacteria > Bacillati > Actinomycetota > Actinomycetes > Micromonosporales > Micromonosporaceae > Solwaraspora > Solwaraspora sp. WMMA2101. Next base: position 3,407,676 of record NZ_JBMHMA010000006.1, read on the forward strand.
CCCGCTACCGTTCAGCGGCAAACCGGCCCTGCACGCCCGGTTGCGGCGGACGCTCGACGAGGAGACCGAGGACGAAGAGCACTGGTCGTTCCGGGCCGTCTGCGCCCCGCACCACATCGCGGCGCTCAACCGGATCCGCAACGCCATGACCACCGCCGGGTTGACCGAAGGGGTCACCAAGCGGCGACTCTTCCTGCTCCGCAGCGCGGGCTGGTCCGCCGGTGCACGTACCCGGGAACTGCTCGACGCGTTCACCAGAGCCGGCGGGCGGACGCTTCCCTTCCCCACCGCGGACATCAGGCGCCTTGCCGCCCTGGAACAGCTGATCCAGCAGTACGGATTGGAACGACTACGGCCTTGGTTCGCCTCCCGGCAGCCGGCCTCCACCGTCGCTTTCCTGCGCGACGCGCTCGATGGCGGCGCCGACGCCAACAGGGAAAGCCATGCCGACAGTCACGACACGACGGCACCAACCGAGCCCGATCCGGCCATGCAACCGGTCGGCCCGCCGGTGCGGGCGGTCGGTCGGGCCTCCGTATCGGTGCGGCCGGCGGCTAGCGAGAACTCGTCCACTGGTCGCGGGGGGCCCGCCGAGAAGCCGGCGACGCTGGCCGGGATCGACCCGCCCCAGTTGACGATCGGGTCCGTCGCCGGCCGGGCGGACCCGGTCAAGATGGACTTGGAGTCGATGCGTCGGCATACGGTGATATTCGCTGGCTCGGGATCCGGCAAGACGGTGCTGATCCGCCGGCTTGTCGAGGAGTGCGCGCTGCGGGGCGTGTCCGCGATCGTGCTTGACCCGAACAACGACCTCGCCCGGCTTGGCGATGCCTGGCCGGAGCCGCCGACCGGCTGGGGTCCGGAGGATCCCGATCGGGCTGCTGCCTACCTCGCCGGCACCGATGTGGTCGTCTGGACGCCGGGGCGTCGTGCTGGTCGCCCGCTGAGTTTTCAACCGTTGCCGAACTTCGGTGACGTGCTCGACGACCCCGACGGGTTCCGCGCCGCCGTCGACTCAGCCGTCGCCACGCTCGCGCCACATGCCCGGGTCGACGGCGGCACCGACAAGGCGAGGCTGGGGCGAGCCGTGCTGCGCGAGGCACTGATTGGTTACGCCCGCAACGGTGGCAGCGACCTGCAGGCGTTCACCGATCTGTTGAACGACCTACCGGACGGGGTCAGCCAGCTCGACAGCGCACCGAAGCTGGCAGCAGGCATGGCGCAACTACTCAAGGCAGCGTTGATCGATGATCCGCTGTTCGGCGGTGACGGCACTCCCGTCGACCCGGGCACCTTACTCACGCCGCCGCCGGGGCGACACGCCCGCATCTCGGTGATCAGCTTCGTCGGACTGCCACACGACCACCAGCGCCAGAGCTTCGTCAACCAGTTGCAGCTCGCCCTGTTCACGTGGATCAAGCGAAATCCGGCCGGCGACCGACCACTCGGCGGACTGTTCGTGATGGATGAGGCCCAGACCCTCGCTCCATCCGGCTCGGTCACAGCCTGCACCCAGAGCACCCTCGCGTTGACGTCGCAGGCCCGTAAGTACGGGCTCGGTCTGGTCTTCGCGACCCAGGCCCCGAAGGCGCTGCACAATCAGATCCCCGGCAACGCTGCCACCCAGTTCTTCGGCCTGTTGACCGCACCGGTGCAGATCGAGGCGGCCCGAGACGTCGCGCGGGCCAAGGGTGCCGACATCCCTGACGTCGGCAAGATGGCTACCGGACAGTTCTACGCAGCGGTGGAGGGCGCGCGGTTCGTCAAGCTACAGGCACCGATGTGCCTGAGCCACCACCCACGCAGCCCGTTGACGACCGAGGAGGTCGTGCAACGGGCCGCTGTCCACCGGTGACCATATCGGTGACGATGACATTGGTTCGCGGCGCGAGACAGGTCACGCCAATCAGCGAATTGGCAGCCACCGACGGACTCACGGCGGAGGTAGCCCCGGCCATATCGGCCGAGGCTACCTTTGGACGGGACGGATCAGGTGGACGGGACGGATCAGGCCGGAGAGATGCCTTCGGCGAAGTCGTACAGGCTCTTGATGTCGTTGTCGAAGTACGGGCCGTCGAATTGACCGTTGCCCGGGTTGTCACCGTGGCTGACCACGCTGTTGATGTACCCGTAGCCGGTCGTGTCGTTGTATTCCTGCAGCCAGGGTCCGCCGCTGGAACCGTACGTCATGTTGCAGTACATCCGGATCTGCTGGCCGCCGGGGTTCCACGTGGTGCCCTGGCAGTAGTACTGACTCTCGCCGCCACCCAGGTTGGACGGGTAACCGAGAGCGGTGACATAGACGCTGTAGCTGTAGTTCCAGCGCAGCCCGTGGCCGCCGACGGTGTCGACGACCTTGGCACCGTAGATGCCGCCGTTGTTCATGATGGCGATACCCATGTCCTCGGCGTAGCTGCCGCTGTTGATCCAGGCGGTACGGGTGTTGAGGCTGGACGCCACGAAGGTGCCGAACGGGCGCGAGCCGTTGCGGTAGCGCGGGACGAACTGCCAGTTGCTGTACCACTGTCCGCCGGGGCCCTGGTGGACGCAGTGCCCGGCGGTCATGACCAGCCGGCGCTTGCCGCTGGCGACCGTGCTGGCCGAGCAGGAGGCGGTGCCACCCGTGGGGGTGGTGAAGTAGACCTTGCCGACGGCGAGCGACTCGTTGACCATCAGTCCGACGTCACCGCGGCTGCCGAGGCTCGGAGCCAGCGGCGCCACCGCGCCCGCCGGCCCGTTGGGCTTGGCGTCGGCGATCGACGCTCCGGCGCCCTTCGCCGACCCGGCGAAGGTCATGTCGACCGCGGACGCCATCCGCTCCTCGGTCCAGAATTCGCTGACCTCCTTCGCGATCTTCGCGTTGGTGATCGCCCGTCCATCGAGAGTACGGGCGACGGTGGATGTGTTGCCGTTCACGTCGATCGGTGCGGGCTTCGCCTGAGCGGCGGGTGCGCCGGTCAGAACGAGGGTGAGCGACAGTCCGACCAATGCGGACCAACGCAGGGTTGATTTCAACAGGACCTCCCTTGTCCTTGGTGCCCGTCTGGGCCTTCCGCAGCATATTTATATGCCTCCATTGATCACAATGCCGAAAACCTTGACGGATCATGGACACATTCAGGGAGAAGCGCTTTCACCAGCGACTACACAATTGTCGATCACCACTCGTTGCCCACATTCGAATCGCGCTGACTTGAAGAAGTCAGAACATCGACATGATAAAAGCAGAATCGACAATGCGAATCACGTGAAACGTGATGGATGGCGGCGAGTTGCGCGCCCTGCGCCTACGTCGTACCGGTTTGGTCTGCGACGCCCCGACGACGGACCCGCCGGCTACGCGTCGACGACCGGGGCCCGCCGGCTACGCGTCGACCGGGCCGAGGGTGACCGTGCCGTCCGCCGCGACCTGCCAGCCCGGGTTGTACGCGACCTCCCAGACCGTGCCGTTCGGGTCGGCGAAGTGCCCGTGGTAGCCACCGAACGCCGCCTGCCGACCGGTCTTGCGGATCGTCCCACCGGCCGCCACCGCCTCGGTCAGCACCTGGTCGACCTCCGCCGGCGAGGCGACGTTGTACGCCAGGGTGAAGCCGGCCGGCGTCACCGCTGCCTCGACCCCCGCAGACGGCGCATCGACCGTCGGAGACGGCACAACCGGGACGTCGGCCGGCACCGTCGGATCCATGTCGCGGCCGAACGCCGTCGCCTCGAAGAAGCCGAGGATCATGCCGGGACCGATCTGAAAGAAGATGATCTCCCCTGGTACGTCGAGCGTCGGCCGCCAGCCCAGACCGTCCCGGTAGAAGCGACGGGCCGCGGCGAGATCGGCAGTGGCCACCGTGATGAAGTGCACCTGCTGCCGCACGCCGCGGCCTCCTTTCGCCTGCGCTTGCTCAGTCCCAGGTCACCGACCAGATCGTCATGCCGTCCGGCACCGCTGGGACGTCGACGTACTCGTCGACCAACCCGTCGATGATGCCACTGGACTCCAGCCCGTCCAGCCACGACTCGCAGGTCGCCTCGTCAGCGGAGGTGCAGATGGCGACCGCCTCGCCCAGCACCTCGTCGGTCTCGAGCGTCTCCGGATGCAGTTGCACCCGCACCCATGCCACGTCGTCGCGCTGCTCGATCTCCCGGAACCGTTCGGCCAGTTCCGCCAGCGGCGGACGGCCGTACTCCCACTGGTTGGGGGCGATCGCCCCCTCCTCGTCGTTGCCGTGGAAGAATTCCCCGATGGTCACCAGCGGCAGGGCGTCGTCGTCCCCGGACCGCCGCACCAGCTCTGCAATCGAGATCACGATGCGCAGTCTGCCACCGGCGTCCGGCCGCCCGCCGCCCCGGTTCGATCAGTCCGCGCGGTCCGCCACGGCGGCGGGGTCGAGCAGATCCGGGTCGAGCAGATCCGGACCGGTTTCCCGCAGGTGCCGGTTGTTGCGCGGCTCCTGTCGGGTCTTCGTGTCGTTGAGCCGCCGGCGCAGATCGTCGCGTACGTCGTGCAGCGCCGCCCGCAGGTCCTCCTCCGTCGACGTCGTGACGATCTTCGGCCAGCCGGCGATCCAGCACTCCAAGGTGACCTTCTGACCGCGCGACTCGCGGTCCTTCACCGACAGCTCCAGCTCGGTGCTGTCGGCCGGGAACGCCGCGAGCCGACTGTCGACGGCCGCGAACTCGCTGACGATCCATCCCCGGTCGCGCTGGCCGAAGCCCGCACCCAGACGCAGGCACACCTCGACGGTCGCCGGCTCGGTCGGGGTGCTCATCGGCGCGCTCATCGGCCTGCCCCCGACCGGGTGCCGGCGCTCGCGCGGAGTGGAGTGTGGTTCGGCATCACGTGACCCTTCGTCCGGACGGTGCCGACGATGCGCCGACGCCCGTCGTGGTTCGTCGTGGGTCAGCTCCATACCCGGCCCGGTGCCGGTGGGAAACCCTGGGCCGCCGAGCATTCGCGTCGTCAGCCGTACGGCCGCCTGCCGCGCCGTCGGCCGGTCAGCCGTACGGCATGCCGAGCTGTTGTCGGACGGCCGCCAGCTGGGCGTTGGCGTCCGCGACGACGTCGCCGGCCTCGGCCCTGGCCGCTGCCAACCCTTCGTGGTCGTCGCCGAACCGCTGCGGCGCCTGGGCCATCACCTCGTGCACCAGCTGGACGCCCCGGTCGACGTGCCCCACGATCAGGTAGAGCCGAGCCAGGTACAACGCCTCGAACGTCAACCGGGGGTCGTCCCAGCCCGGCCGGCGTCGGGCGCGGCGCAGCAGCTGCTGCTGCTTCTCGACCGCCTCGAACCCCAGCCCGCGGCGGACCAGCTGCTCCGCCCGCTGGCCCAGCACCCGCAGATCGTGTTCGACGTCGCGGGGTGCGGCGACGGCGGCACCGACCACCAGCACCGCGGCGAGGATCGCGACGTACACCCCGACGCCCGGGCCGATGTCCAGGGTGGCCCCGTCCGGCCCGGCCACGTCACCGATCTCCGCCTGGTTCAGCATCGCCCAGCTGAGCGCCAGGAGCCCGGCACCGGCCAGGGTCACCTGTTGCCAACGCCGGGCCCGACCCAGCGCGTACCAGACGGCGAGGGCCACGGCGACGGCACCGGCCAGCAGGGTCACGAACGCGTCCCCGCCGGCCAGGCCCGCGCGCGAGCCGAGCGCCGACCCGGTCCCGGTCGCGGCGGCGCCGTACGTCACCGCGTCGGCGTCGGGACCGCCGACCCACGGCAGCACCGAGCCGAGCAGCAGCAACAGCCCACCGGCTGCGGCCAGCCCGGCGGTGAGCAGGCCGCGCAGCGACGTCCGGAGCCGGGAGACCAACTGCAGCAGTACGGTCACGACGGCAACCTCACCAGGTCGGCGGTGGCGGTGAGCTCGGTGACGTAGCAGACCACCGGCACCAGCAGCAGGGCCGCCGGCATCAGGATCAGCCGGGCGGGCAACCGCAGCGCGGTCGGCTGCAGCCGGGCGGCGAGCACCGCCAGGCTGCCCGGCACCAGGAGCAGCAACGTCACCAGCGACAGCAGATAGCGGGCCGGACTGTCGCCCGGGGCCGGAAACAGCGGTGCCAGCACCGACTCCGTGGCCAGCCAGGCCGTACCCCGGGTCAGCCCGGACAGCACGGCACCCAGGACGACCACCGGCAGCACCAGCAGCAGCAGGTTCCACAGCCAGCCGGTACCGACACCGGCGGCCGGTCCCCGGCCCGGCCGCCGGACGGGGACGGGGTTGGCCTCCCGTTCCCGCAGCTGGCGTTCCTGCTCGCGCCGGTAGGTCTCCTGCTCGGCGCCGCTCACCCCACCCCACCGGGCGCTGCTCAGCTCGGCATCACTCAGCGACTGCAGCGGCTTGTCCGGATCCACCGGGTCCCACCTCCATCCGGTCAGGACGTCGTGTCGTCACATGCTTGCGCGGCGGGTGGCGCGTTGGCGCAGCACCACCGTCATGAGGCACACCAGCAGGCCGGCCACCGAGGTGAGCAGGCCGCCGGCGAAGACCCGGCCGTCGGCAGCCGTCGGCAGCGGACCGACCGCCAGCCCGGCGACACCGGGACCGGTGTACGCCTCAGCGTCGACGAGCGTGATCTGGTACTCGCCGGGGGTCAGGGTCATCTCCCCGACGCCCCAGCCCTGCAGTTGCGCCGACTCGGTGGTCACCCGGTGGTCGTTGCCGAAGGTCGGCCCGACCGGCACCGGATCGCCGTCGGGTCCGGTCACCCGGACGTCGACCAGCCGGATCTGCGCCGAGTCGAGCAGCCGCCGTACGGTCTCCGGACGCTCACCGCCGACGGTGGTCTCCAGCCAGACGCCGTACCCGCCGGCCTCGGTGACCTGCACGACGACCGGTTCGGCGAGGGCGGCACGCTGCAGCGTCTCGGCGGCGTCGTCGCGCTGCGACTGCAGGGTGTAGCCGTACCCGAACAGGCCAACGAAGCCCGCCACCCACAGTCCCAGCCCGACGACGTACCACCAGCGGGACGGACCGAGCCGGAGAAAGTAGCCGCGCGGGTTCACCGCGGTGCCCCGTCGGTCACGGCTGCCACCCGATGATCTGGTCGCCGACCCGGCCGGCGCCCGGGGCCACCTGGGCGAGGGGTGCCGGCTCGCCGCCGTCGATCGGCAGCAGGCTGAACTGGGTCACGTCGAGGTCGTCGACCACGCCACTGGCCAGCAGCACCTGGGTCGCGTCGGGGCTCAACGCGGCCTGCCGGATCGCCGGGCGCCGAGGCCCGTCGGAGTCGGTGATCAACGCCTGCTCGGTCAACGCCGACCCGGCGATCGTCAGGGCGTAGACCTGGTCCTGGGCGTACGCCAGCAGCGTCTGCTCGTCGACCCAGCTGACCAGCGTGTAACCGGGCGAGGCGAAGCGGGGCGCGTCGGAGATCTGGTACGGGTCACCGATCTGGGCGCCGGCACCGGCCAGGACGTACTTGGCACCGACCGTCCCGGTGTCGTCGACGACCATCACCTTGCCGTCGTCGTACGTCGGCACCGCGACGGCGGAGTCCGGGAAGTAGAATGGTTGGCCGACGACGGTCCTGGGCAGCTTCTCCTGGGTCGCCGCCTCGTGCCGGCGGTCCTGCCCGTCGAGGCCCACCGACATGAGCCGCCGCTGCCGGTCCTGATACTGCCAGTACCAGAGCCGGGCGGTCGCGTGGTGCACGGCGGGGTGGGACTGGACCGCCTTGTCCGGGTCGGTCGCGCCGTATCCGGACAGGTCGGTGAAGGTGCCGTCGATGGCGAGCAGCCCCACCCGGGTGGTGAAGCCGATCGGCTCGGCCGCTTCCTTGCGGATCACGACCAGCTGCCGGTAGTCCGGAGTGAAGTCCTCCCGTCGGAGCTGGCTGCTCGCCACGTCCTGGACCGGGTTGTCGGCGTACACCTTGGGGGTGAAGCGCCAGTTCTCGGTCACCGTGCCGTCGTCACCGACACTGTAGAGGACGAACTCCTCCTCGGTGAGGGTCTGCACCACGATCGCGCCGGGCGCGACGGTGTCGCGGGCCGCAGCCCCGCCGCCCTCGGTGAACGACACCGGCTCCGGGTCGGCGGACGGGCTCGTGACGGCCGCTGCCGACGGATCCGCCCCGTCCGACGCTTCGGACGCGGCGGTGACCGGGGCCGCCTCGTCGGTCGGGTCGCCGCCGCAGCCGGTGACCAGGAGCAACGCGCCGACGGCGAACAGGGCCGCCGCTTGGAAGGATCGGGTCGGGCCGGTGGATCGGGTCGGGCCACCCATCAGCAGACCCGGCCGCCATCGTCCTGACCGGACGGGCTGTCGTTCACCAGATCCAGGGCGGTCGTCGGTTCGGGATTCGGTACGTCCTCGCGCCCTTCTGGAGTGACCGGTCCAGCGTTTCCCATGGCGTGCGAAACGTAGAAGTCGTCGCCGTCCCATTCGAGCCACAGGTAGCACCTGGTGAACGCCATGTCGGCCTGGACCTTCCACTGGCCGTCCACGTCCACCGGCTCACCGAGCCCGGCGTACCCGGCGTCGGTCAGCGCCTGCAGGAACTCGTCCCGCTCGGCCTCACTGTTGGCGCCACCTGCTCCGATGATGCCGCAGCCGGCGATCGGAACAGCAAGGACAAATGACGCCAGCGCGTACGCTATCTTTCTTTTCTGCATTTTATCGAGATCCCCACCGAACGGTTGGCGTGCGTCGCGGTACGTTTCCTTGGTCGCCGGAACGTCACCGTATCCCGCCCCCGCAAGACCACTCGACCGGCCAGTGATCCACATCACACAGAGTGTCCACGAACGGACCAATTGGGGCTGGAAAACAAGTCGGGAATCGGCGATAGGACGTCGAGTCCGATCGGCTGATCGGTCGGCACACCGACGGCGGGCCAGACCCGCCTGCCTCCTGTCGGAGTTGCCGGCGGAACGAACGGCCGATCGACACCGCCGGTCCGGCACCATTGATCCTTGACCCCGCACCGGAGCGACCACGTGGAGGGCCGGTCAGTGCTGCTGAGCAATCTGGGGTCGGTCGACGTACCGGCCGCCGTCACCGTCGACGGACGGGCCCTGACCAGCGGAGAGCTGCTCGAGGCCGCTGGCGCGGTCGCCCGCGACGTCGCCGACGCCAGCGTGGTCGCCATCCGGGCGACCGCCAGCCCGGAAACGGTCGTGGCGGTCACCGGATGCCTGCTCGCCGGCGTCCCGCTGGTCCCCGTACCGCCCGACGCCGGCCCGGTCGAACGCGACCACATCCTGCGCGACTGCGCGGCCGACCTGCTCCTCGACCCTGGCGCCGGAGCGCGCTCCGCCGTCGGGGTCGGCCCCCGCAGCCCAGGACCGCGCTCCGGCTCCGACGGCGGACCACCGGTCGTGCCGGTCGTGCTCAGCCGTCGCGCCGACCCGCCGCCCGGGGCGGTGACCCCCGAACGGACCGCGCTGATCCTCTACACCAGCGGCACCACCGGAGCGCCCAAGGGCGTCCCGGCCACCCATGCTGCCATCGCCGCCGGCCTCGACGCCCTCGCCGAGGCATGGGCATGGAGCCCGGACGACGTCCTGGTCCACGGGCTCCCCCTGTTCCACGTGCACGGCCTGGTGCTCGGCGTCATCGGCGCGCTGCGCACCGGAAGCCGACTGGTCCACACCGGGCGACCCACGCCGCAGGGGTACGCGGCTGCCGGCGGCAGCCTCTACTTCGCGGTACCGACCGTCTGGTCCCGGGTCTGTGCCGATCCGACCGCCGCCCGTGCGCTGCGCGACGCCCGGCTACTCGTCTCCGGCAGTGCGGCGCTGCCGGTGCCGGTCTTCGCGGAACTGACCCGGCTCACCGGGCATCAGCCGGTCGAGCGGTACGGCATGACCGAGACATTGATCACAGTCAGCAGTCGGGTGGCCGATGACCGTCGACCAGGTTGGGTCGGTACGCCGCTGACCGGCGTACGGACCCGGCTGGCCGGCGAGGCCGGCGAACTCCTGCCGCACGACGGCGAGTCCGTCGGCGAACTGCAGGTGCGCGGACCGATGGTGTTCGGCGGCTACCTGGGACGGGCCGGTCGGGACGACTTCACCCCGGACGGCTGGTTCCGCACCGGCGACGTGGCGCGGATCGGCCCCGACGGCTGGCACCAGATCGTCGGCCGCGCCTCCACCGACCTGATCAAGAGCGGCGGCTACCGGATCGGTGCCGGCGAGGTGGAGAACGTCCTGCTGGCCCACCCCGCCGTACGCGAGGCTGCGGTCGTCGGCGCGCCCGACGCCGACCTCGGCCAACAGGTGGTCGCGTACGTCGTGGCCGACGGCGTACGGCCGCAGCAGCTCATCGATTTCGTCGCGACCGAACTCTCCGTTCACAAACGACCGCGCAAGGTGCACATCGTGGATCGACTTCCGCGCAACGCGATGGGTAAGGTGCAGAAGAAGGCGCTACTCGACGACAGTCGGTGACAGACAGTCACCGGCTGGTTGACCAGGGCGGTTGCGGCCCGACATCATCCGTTCGGCTGATGTCTGCGGTTCAATGTCGAGGTCATAAGTTTTCATTACCTTCGGCTCAAGAATCGATCATTTCTCGCTGGGAAGTTGATTCTTGATTGAACCGATCCCTAACGTATGCGTGAGGCCCGGCCGGCCACACTCACCGCCATCGGCGTCCCGCCGCACGGCCGCCGGCCAGCACAGCGACAATCACAGTACGGTGAGCGTTCGGAAGGTGTACACATGGGACGATCGGCTCACAGAAACGCCGCCACACCGCGCGCGGGCAGTCGGGTGCGCCGCGCCGTCATCGCGACCGCTACCCTCGGCGCGTTCGGGATCCTGATCGGCGTCAGTCAGATATCCAACGCCCAGACCGACCGTACGGCCACCACCCAGGTCAACGGTCTCGAGGTCATCGGCAACGGCTGTGAGAACAGCGCGTTGACGCCGCACACCGGGTTCCAGGAAGGCAGTCGCTGCGTCTCCACCGCCTTCGGTGAGGTCGGCGACGACGACCGTAACCCCACGCTGCTGATCACCGACGCCCCGCAGACGGTCGGCGTCGGCGAACCGTTCCAACTGCAGGTGAGCACCCGCAACCTGGTCCGCGACCGTTTCCTCCCCGCCGGCCAGGGCGGTTACTACATCGAATCGGCCCTGCTCACCGGCGAGGGCCTGACCCGCGGCCACTTCCACACCGCGTGCCGGATGCTGTCCAGCACCACCGAGGCGGTCGACCCCGCGCCGGTGCCGGCGTTCTTCGTCGCCACCGAGGACGGTGGCGGCGGGTCGGAGCCGGACGTGGTCACGATCCAGGTGCCGGGCCTGCCGCAGGAGGGCATCGCCCAGTGCGCGTCGTGGGCAGGCGACGGTTCCCACCGCATCCCCATGATGCAGCGGGCCAACCAGACGCCGGCCATCGACGCGGTCCGGATCCGGGTCCAGGCCGACGGTGCCGGAGAGCCCCCGGTCGAGGAACCTCCCGTGGAGGAGCCGCCGGTGGAGGAACCCCCGGTCGAGGAGCCGCCGGTGGAGGAGCCTCCTGTGGAGGAACCGCCCGCCAACGAGCCCCCGGTCGAGGAACCGGTCGAGGAAGAGCCGGTCGAGGAAGAGCCCGTCGAACAGGAGCCGGCGCCCGAGAGCCCGGCGGCGACGCCGTCGGCCCCGGCCAGTCCACAGGCTGAGGTCACCGAGTCTCCGGAACCCGCACGAGGCGACGCCGACCGCACCCCGGAGCCCACCGACCCGGCGACACCCGATCCCGAAACAGACGTCAAGGAAAAGGAAGAGGACGTCAAGGAAGAGGGCGAGCAGGATGTCGAGCCCAGCCCGTCGGCACCGGCGACCGGTGGCCTGAACGCCCCGGCCACCGACAACCTCGCCGACGTGACGGACGACGCGAACGAGGTCGACAGCCCCGAGGAGCTCGCGGACCGACTGGCCCTCACTGGCGCGAACACGATCAACATCATGGTGGGCGGTCTGGTGCTCGTCGCCGCTGGCGTCGGGCTCGTGTACCTCACCCAACGCCGCCGCGACCAGTACCGCCGCTGACGGCACCCGCCCCGCCGCACCAACGCCGCACCGCAACGCACCGCGCCGACCGGTCCCGAACCGGTCGGCGCGGTGCGTCGGAGCAACCCGATGCGTTCGGCGAAGCCGGTGCTGCGGCGTACCGGGTCAGGCGCTGAGCTGGACGGTGAGCTGGTAGTCGTCCAGGGTTCCGGTGAGGACGCTGCCCGCCGCCTGGTCGATCACCTGCCAGACCACTGTCACCACGTGATTGCCCTGGCCCACCCGCTTACATGCCTGGGTGGCGGTGGACTGGCCGACGTCCGTGGTGAACATCAGGTCGTTGTCCGGCGGCATCGGTGCCCCGTCGAGCAGGATCTGCACCTGAAGAAAGTCCACCGGAGTGGCGAAGGTGTTGGGTTGGCCGGTCAGCCGAGCCTCGGCATCGAACGTCACCAGGACCTGGGCACTGTTGCCTGCCGGCACCACGAACGGGACCACCGCACCCGGCACCTGCACCGGGTTGACGGTCTCCCCGGTGGAGACCGGGCTGTCGTTGAGGCGCACCATGCTGGCGATCTGGGTACCGCCGTTGCAGGCCACGACCCCGCTGCCGTCGGCCGCATAGGCCAGGTCGTCGTCGACCAACTGCCGCGCGGTCGCGGGGGCCTGCCCGACCAGCACCGCACCGAGTGCGAGCAGCACCAGGCCCGGAACGATTGCGGTACGTAGCTTCTTCATGACTTTTCCCCTCTGGGTGAGCGCCGGACGTCGGCGCACGTCACAGTGCCGCCACGGGGTCAGGGTGAAGTCATGCCCCGGTCACGGGCACGGGCACGGGCCGGGCCGGGCCGGGCCGGGCCGGGCCGGGCCGGGCCGCGCACCATGACGCCACCGTGGCGCGGCGGCGCACCCTGGGTACGCCCAGATCGTCGCCCCGGCAAGGGAGAGAGCACCATGAGCAGGAAACGGAACTGGCAGATCGCCGCAGCGGTGGCGCTCGTGATCGCCCCGGTCGCCACGGTGGCGACTCCGGTCACGGCGGCCCGGCCGGGTGAGCTACCCGACCTGGCGGTGCTCGTCAGCGGACACGACCCCGTACCGGTGAAATCGGTGACCGTGCACTGTCCACAACCTGGACAGTCGGTCTTCGGGGCGGGCGGCCGGATCATCGACGGCGCCGGCGCCGTGGCACTGACCGCGATCACCCCCGACCAGACGCTGTCGTCGGTGACCGTCGAGGCCACCGCCCGGGGCGGTCACGCCGCCGACTGGTCCGTGGAGGCCATCGCCGTCTGCGACATCTCGTCGGACCCACCGCACCGGCAGGTGTCGACCACCCTCGACGGTGCCACGGCCATCGTGAGCTGCCCGGACTCGACCCGGGTCACCGGCACCGGCTTCCGGGTCGACGGTGCCGTCGCCGCCGCCCACCTCGACGAGGTGGCACCCGACCAGGACCTGCGGCGGGTGCGCGTCCACGTCGGCGGCACCACCCCGGCCCGGGTCACCGCGTACGCCATCTGCAAACGGCCGACCAGCGTCGACGGCACGCCCGGCATCCGGCGCAGCGCCACGACCGGGACCGACGCCACCTGGCCGAAGACCGTCACCGTCGGAGCCGCCGGCTCGGGCGAGCGGGTGTACGGCGTCGGCGCGAGCGTCCGGGGCCGGGGCGCGATGCTCACCGCGCTCGTACCCCACCCGGTGCTGAACCTGGCCGGTGCCCGGGCGGACCAGGTGCCCCGGCCGGATCAGCCGACCTGGGACGGGACCGGGGCACGGCGGTACGACGCCAGCGACGACGGCGAACTGACCGGGTACGCCATCCTGCTCAGCCCCACGTTTCACTGAACCGCACCGGCGCCGGGACGGGGCCGGGTGGGCATCAGCAGAAGTCGGTCCGGTGGCCGTACGCCGATCTCACGCATCGCCTCGGCGTACCGGTCGAAGGCCCGGCGGGCCTCGCCGTGCTGGCCGGCCGCGACCAGAGCACGGACCAGTCCACGATGGGCCGGTTCGTCGTACGGATCCCGCTCCAGCAGCCGGAGCAGACAACCGACGGCGTCGGCCCGGTCCGCTCGGGCCAGCATCCGCAACATGTCCAGGTACGCCGCCCGCGCCTGCTCCCGCAGCGGCCGGGACCAGTCGTCGTACGGCTCGTCCTCGAACACGTCCGCGCGGTACTCCCGGTCGGCGGCACGCAGCATCGTGCGTGCCTGTTCCAGCATCGCGCGCTCCAGCAGCCGCCGGCCGTGCGCGACCTGGGCCAGGAAATCCTCGACGTCCACCCGGACGTTCGTCAGGTCCAGGGCGATGCTGCCCTGGTCGGCGACGATGAAATGGTCAGCCGGGAGATCCTTCGCCGGATCGAGCACTCCCCGGACGATGGAAAGCAGCACCGACAGTCGGTGCCCGGTCCGCTCCGGCTCGTCGCCCGGCCACAGCAGTTCACTCAGCTCGCCCCGGGGCACCGGGCGCCCCCGCCGAGCGACCAGGATTCGCAGCAGGTCACGGGCCTTGCGGGACTGCCACTGGGACGCCGGCACCGGCCGGCCGGCGAGCCGGACCTCGAAGCGACCCAGCGCCCGGATCGAGACCCCGCCGCCATCCGACGGTCCAGTGCCATCCGACGTCCCGGTGCCGGCCGACGCTGCGGTGCCGGCTGGGGGTGTGGCCCGGGTTCCGGGCCGGTCCACCTGGGCACCGGCAGCCGCGAGCCGCTCAGCCGCGAGCAGGCCCTCCAGCCGGTCGTCGGTGCCAGCGGTCGACAGCCGCCCGAGCACGACGAGCAGCCGGTCCGCCTCCAACCGTGCCCCGGTCCCGCTCCAGATCGCCTGTGCCTCGCGCAACGACTCGCGGACCCGGACCGGACTGGTCGCCGTCGCCGCCCGCAACTCCAGCGCGTCGGCGAGCCCCGCCCGGTCCCGCCGGGCCCTCGCCAGCTGCGCCGCCCGGTCGGCCAGCGCGGCGGCGTCGGCGAGGTCGCCGCCGCGTCGGGCCACCCACCCCCTGGCCAACAGGGCCGGTACGGCGAACTCGTCCACGGCCAGGTCGGTGGCCCGGTCCGCGTAGCTGGCCGCCGCGGTGGCGTCGTCGTCCAGCACCACCAGGGCCAGTCCGGCCAACGCCGGCACCAGCACGTACGTGTTGCCGATGGCCTCGCCGACGCGGACCACCTCCTCGTAGCCGGCGCGGGCCTGCTCCCGCCAGCCCCGGCGGCGGTACAGCTCGGCCATGCCCAGCATGGCGTTGGCGAACCGGCGCGAGCCTGCGCGCTGGTAGCGGGTGAGCGCCGTGGCGTACCGGGCGGCCGCCTCGTCGTAGCGGCCGAGCATCGCCAGCGCCTCCGCTTCGTTGCTGATCGCGATGGCGTGCAGGCTGGGCGCGGCGGCGACGGCCGCGTACCGGGCGGACAGCTGCGCGGCCACCAGCGCCTCCGCGTACCGGGCGGTGCGCAGCAGCTGGTAGGTGCGATTGGTATGGATGCGGGTGAGCAGCAGCACGTCGCCGATCCGCTCGGCGATCGGCTGGGCGATCGCGAAGTGCTCCTCGCTGCCGGCGGCGTCGCCTGCCACCGCCCGGCACAGCGCCATGCCGAGGTGCGCGGTGGCCAGTGCACCGTCACTGCCGACGCTGTCCCCGGATGCAGATGTGGTGGTGGCTGCTGCGGCGAGCGCCTGCCGGGCGTACCCGGTCGCGACCTCGACCTCACCGGCCAGCAGTTGGGCGTGCGCGGTCCAGGCCAGCAGAAGAACCACGTCGGGCGACGAGGATGGCCGACCCCCGTCGGCACTGTCCCGGCCACCGCAGGCACTGTCCCGGCCACCCTCGGCACAGGCACGGGCGAAGGTGTCCAGCGCCGCCTGGGCGTCGCCACGCTGGTAGTGGATGCGCCCCACCCGCCAGGCCAGGCCAGCGTCCCACTCGGGCCCTGCCGCCGCGTCGTACGCCTGTTCGGCAGCGGTCAGGTCACCGATCGTACGCAACGCATCGCCGAGCAGCAGACGTAGTCGACGGCTGACCAGAGGCTCAGGCAGCCCAGCGACCAGCTCCGCGACCTCGGCCGCCTGCCCGGCGGCGAGCATCCGGTCGCCGTGCTCGGCGAGGACGCGAGCGGCTTGCGCGTCGACACCGGCCCGCCGGTAGGCACGGGCCGCAGCCACCGGCGGGCCGTGCTGGTCGTACCAGGCGGCGGCGTTCGAGGCAAGGTCCACATGCTGCCGGGTCGGTTGCCGCTGCCGGACCACCTCGGCGACAACCGGCACGACGCGCTCCATCGGAGCCGACGCACCCGGTACGACCGGTGCCGCCCCGACGCGCGTCAGCAGTCCGATGCGGCGCAGCAACCGTACGGTCACCGTCGCCTGCCGGTGGCCCAGTGCCCGACCCAGGTCGGCGCTGAACGGTGCCAGGTCAGCGGCGCACCGCAGCAGCCGGACCGCCGACGACGGCAGTCCGGCCAGCACCTCACCAGTCAGATATGTCGCCAGTGGGCTGCCAGGCTGGCTGACGGCCCGCACCAGGTCGCCCGGCGGCACGCCGTCCAGCCGTAGCGTCTCGGCGGTCAGCGCGACGAGCGCCGGCCAGCCTCCGGTCGCCCCGTGCACCTGGTCCGCGAGGCCCGGATCGGACAGTCCATGTTCGACGGCGAGGAGCTCGGCGACCGCCTCCGCAGTGAGCGCCAGGTCGGTCGGACCAAGCTCCTGCCACCGGTGCCGGCCGACCCCGCTGGCCACCGGAGCCGCCAGCGGCCAGCGGCCGGAAAGCACCACCGTCGCGGTGTGCGGCAGGTCGTCGACGACCGCCGCCATGGCCTGCGCCTCGTCGGCGGACAGCCGGGGCAGGTCGTCGACGATCACTGGACGGTCGTCGGCGGTCGACCGGGTCTCGTCGAGCAGCCGTTGCGGTGTCGTGTCCGACCCTCGCCACCAGCGGGCGCTCGACGGCGGGAACCAGCGGAGCAGTGCGGTCGTCTTGCCGTAACCAGCGGCGGCGACCACGATCCGGCAATCCGGACGTCGATGCCCCGGACCCGACGAACGCACCGCAGCTCACCTGCCTCTCCGGTGGGCTCCCTCTTCGGGCAGAAACAGGCTGGTCCGCCACCGGCCCCGGCGGCAAGACCTGTGTCGGCAATCCGGCCGTGACGCGACGCTGAGCCGTCCGTGATCACCGTCGCGATCCTGATGGCGCCGGTCGCGGACGGCGGCCCGGCAGAGCGGAAGGAGCAACGGTGAGCAGGTACGTAGGTATCGGAATCCTGGTGACCATCGGCACGGCGATCGCGGTGGTCGGACCGGCCGGGCCGGCCGTCGCGACCCACACCTGCGACGGCGAGGCGGTGACCATCAGTGGCTCCGGCACGATCAACGGGACGAGCGGGCGGGACGTGATCCGTGGCTCGTCCGGCAGCGACATCATCGACGGCCGGGGCGGCAACGACGTCATCTGTGCCGGCGGCGGGGTGGACGCCGTCTACGGTGGCCAGGGCGCGGACCGCATCTTCGGAGAGGGCGGAGACGACTTCCTCTGGGGTGAGGGCCTCGGCGTCGTGGTGACCGGTGGCGCCGACGAGATCTGGGGTGGTACCGGCGACGACACCATCTACGGCCAGGTCGGGGGCGACACTCTGCGCGGCAACGAGGACAACGACGACATCTACGGTGGGGACGGGCCCGACACCATCTTCGGTGGGATCAACATGGCCGAGACCAGCGGCGCGCAACTCGACGCCTGCTACGGCGACAGCGGCAACGACACCATCCGGTCCTGGCTGACCGGTCACCCGGCGGAATGCGAGGTCGTCGTCGACTGATCACCGGTTGGGGTGGCCGAGGTTGAACCGTCAACGAGCTGTGAGTGGAGCCAAGGGGACTCGAACCCCTAACCCCTGCCTTGCAAAGGCAGTGCTCTGCCAGTTGAGCTATGGCCCCGTACGGTCCCCGCGCGACACTCCGACGGCTGCCGGCCGCGGTGCGGGAGGGACCAGGGTGCGGGTCAGCGCAGGTCGGGAGCGGTGGTCGCCTCGTGCCACAGCGCACGTTCGTCACTGGTTTCCTTGACCTTCTTGGCGATCAGCGCGGCTACACCGATGACCGCCGCGATGATCAGGAGCTTCTTGGCCATGGGGCTGATCCCCTTACGCTCGACTGTCGTGGAGTGGGGCTAGCTGGAATCGAACCAGCGACCTCAGAGTTATCAGCTCTGCGCTCTAACCGACTGAGCTATAGCCCCGTACGCGACGAGCAAGGTTACCGCACCGGCCGTACGACACCCAACTCGGGGCCGGGTCCGCCGGATGGCCGACAAGTGGCGCGCCGGACACCGGAAGACTACCGGGCGACACGTGGCCGGGACGAGCAGGTTTCGCCCGTCCCGGCCACGTGTCCGGATCCTCCGGACGGGTCAGTCCCGCTCGGCCAGGGTCAGTTCGATCCCGCCGACCAGGTCGGCGCAGACGTTGTAGATGAACGCGCCGAGGGTGGCCAGCGCGGTGTAGAGCACGACGTTCACCAGACCGAAGAGCGCGGCACTGCCGATCACACCCTGGGCGGTGACCCGGAACGTCGGGCCTTCGCCGGTACCGGTGCCGATCAGGTCACCGAGGCTGGTGTTCACACTCTCGAAGACACCCATCGCGTCCAGCGCGAGGTAGAGCACGGACGTCGCCACGATCACCACGATGAACAGCACCAGGGAAACCGCGAACGAGAACTTCATCACCGACCACGGGTCGATGCGCTTGAGGTTCAGCCGGGCACGGCGGGGACCGCGCGACGCCGCCGAGCTGACTCCGGGGCGGGCGGTCCGGGCGCCGTCGCCACCGACCCGTGCCGCGCCGACGGCGGCGGAGCCGGCCGCCGCCGTACCAGCGGCCCCGACGGTACGTACGGTCGGTGATCCGAGTCCGCTGCGGGAGCCCGGCGCGGAGCCTGTCTTCGTGCCACCCACCGTGCCGAGCGGCTGGGTGGAGCCCACGCCGAGACCGGGCCGGGTGGCGGTGCCACTGGCGGCGGTGGCACCGAGTGCCCCGCCGGTGAATCCGCTACCGGAGCTGGCCGGTGGGGCGGAGGAAACTGGAGGTGCCGACGTCACTGGCGTGGCCGACCTTCCGGACGAGGCGGCACCGCCGCCAAGCGTGAGCGCGCCACCAGTGGCGCGGTCGCCGGTGCCGCCGGCTCGGGCTGATCCGTCCTCGGCACCGGCGTCGCTGCCGGGGTCGTCGGCGGGCTTGTCGGGTGGGGGCGGCATGCCCGGAGCCCGGGTGAACTTCGGCGCCGGCGAGTCGGCTGGGACGCTGGCCCGGCCGACGGCGGCCCGCCCGGTGGCCGTTGCCGGGCCTCCAGCGGCGGACTCCTCGTCGACCGGGGCCGCCGAGGCCCCCGTGGCCCCCGACTTCGCCTGGGTCTCCGTCATCAACTAGTCCTGTTCGTCAGGCTCGTCGGCATTGCGAGCAATCGCCACGATGGTCACGCCGTCCGGGAGGTCCATGAGCTTGACCCCCATTGTGTTCCGATCCCGCGTACGTCGCACAGGCTTCACCGGAGTCCGGATCACGCCACCGTTGCTGGTGATCGCGAAGAGCTCGTCATCCGGACTGATCACGACCGCACCGACCAGACCACCGCGGCGTTCGGTGATCTTGGCAGTCAGCACGCCCTTGCCTCCCCGGCCCTGGACCGGATACTCCTCGATCGGGGTGCGCTTCGCGTACCCGCCGTTGGTGGCCACCAAAACATCCAGGTCCATACCTTCACGGACGACCGCCATTGCCAGCAACTCGTCCGTGTCGGTGAACCGCATCCCGATCACCCCGGAGGTGGCCCGGCCCATCGGCCGCAGCGCCTCGTCGGTGGCGTTGAACCGGATCGCCTGGGCGTTCTTGGAGACCAGCAGCAGATCGTCGGTCGCCGAGGCCAGGGCGGCGCCGACCAGCTCGTCGGCATCACGCAGGTTGATGCCGATGATCCCGCCGGACCGGTTGGAGTCGAACTCCTCCAGCTTGGTCTTCTTGACCAGACCGTTACGGGTGGCCAGCACCAGGTAGGGCGCCACCTGGTAGTTCGGGATCTGGATGACCTGGGCGATGTGCTCGTCCGGCTGGAAGGCCAGCAGGTTGGCGACGTGCTGGCCGCGGGCGGTACGCGACGCCTCCGGCAGCTCGTACGCCTTGGCCCGGTACACCCGGCCCTTGTTGGTGAAGAACAGCATCCAGTCATGGGTGGACGCAACGAAGAAGTGGCTGACGATGTCGTCCTGGCGTAGCGTCGCCCCGCTGACGCCCTTGCCGCCCCGACGCTGTGAGCGGTAGAGGTCGACCTTGGTCCGCTTGGCGTACCCGGTCCGGGTGATGGTGACCACCACGTCCTCGCGGGCGATCAGGTCCTCCATCGAGACCTCGCCGTCGAACGGCACGATCTGCGTCCGTCGCTCGTCGCCCCACTTGGCGACGATCTCGCCCAACTCCTCGGAGACGATCTTCCGCTGCCGCTCCGGCTTGGCCAGGATGTCCTTGAGGTCGGTGATCTCCAGCTCGATCTTGGCGAGCTCGTCGATGATCTTCTGGCGCTCCAGCGCGGCGAGCCGGCGCAGCTGCATGTCCAGGATCGCGGTGGCCTGGATCTCGTCGACCTCGAGCAACCGCATCAGACCCTGGCGGGAGTCCTCGACCGTCGGCGAGCGCCGGATCAGTGCGATCACCTCGTCGAGCATGTCCAGCGCCTTGACCAGACCCCGCAGGATGTGCGCCCGCTCCTCGGCCTTACGCAGCCGGTACGCGGTCCGCCGGCGGATCACGTCGATCTGGTGCTCGACGTAGTAGCGGATGAACTGCGCCAGGTTCAGCGTGCGCGGCACCCCGTCGACGAGCGCCAGCATGTTGGCGCCGAACGTCTCCTGCAGCTGGGTGTGCTTGTAGAGGTTGTTGAGCACCACCTTGGCGACGGCGTCCCGCTTGAGCACCAGCACCAGCCGCATACCGGTACGCCCGGACGACTCGTCGCGGATGTCGGCGATCCCGCCGATCTTGCCTTCCTTGATCAGCTCGGCGACCCGCTCGGCGAGGTTGTCCGGGTTGACCTGGTACGGCAGCTCGGTGACGACGAGCGCGGTCCGCCCCTTCTTGTCCTCCTCGACCTCGACCACGGCCCGCATCCGGATCGAGCCACGACCGGTCCGGTATGCGTCCTGGATCGGCGTGGTGCCGACGATCAGCCCGGCGGTCGGGAAGTCCGGACCCTTGACGATCCCGAGCAGTGCTTCGAGCGTGTCGGCCTCGTCGACCTCCGGGTTCTCCAGACACCACTGCACCGCCGCCGCGATCTCCCGCAGGTTGTGCGGCGGGATCTTGGTGGCCATACCGACCGCGATGCCCTCGGAGCCGTTGATCAGCAGGTTGGGGATCCGGGCCGGCAGGATCACCGGCTCCTTGGCCCGCCCGTCGTAGTTGTCCTGGAAGTCGACGGTGTCCTCGTCGATGTCCCGCAGCATCTCCATCGCCAGCGGGTCGAGCTTGCACTCGGTGTTGTGGCTGACGAATCCGTCGGTGACGAAGGAATGGTCGTCGGTGTCCACCCGGAGGCTGTAGACCGGCTGCACGCCCGCGTCGGCGACCTCGGCGACCTCGGCGTAGTAGAAACGGCCGTCGACCAGCGGCTCGACGACGTCGCGCACCTCGCGTTCGGTGATCCGGGCGAGAATCTCGGACCGGTCACGCTCCCACCGTTCGATCCGGTCGACGTTGTGCCGGCGCAGCCAGTCACGCTCCGTCCAGCGGGTCGCGCCATGCGCGCGGATGAAATCGGCCAGGTAGGGAACGTGGTCGCTGGACATCGCACGACTGGTACGCGGCACGGCGCGCAGCTCGCCGCGCAGCTTGTCCTGCTTGCGGCCGAGGAACCCGATCCGTTGGGCGAAGATGCGGGCGTCTCGCCGGTTGGTCACCACCAGCTTGATCTCGCCGTTGCGGTACTCGCACTGCCGGCTGACCACACCGAATTCGAGCAGCAGTTGCTGGACTTCGTCGGCCAGGCGGTGGCTGCGGGTCGAGTAGCTGATCGCAATGGTGCCGCGTGGCAGCAACGACGACGACCCGTCGCCGGTGAACAACGCCTGCAGGAACGCGCGCTTGACCGCCGCCGGCCCGCGCCAGATCAGCTCGGGGACGAACTTGCCGGCGCTGCGGACGTCGACCAGATCGGCGAGCAGACTCTGCCGCAACGCGGCGACATCCTGCACGTCCAACTCGTACAGGGTGCTGCCGGAGGCGATGATTCGCTGGCTGACGTACCGTCGGCCGCCAACCGCGACGTCGTAGGCGGCGACCACCCGGGCGAAGAATTCCGGGTCGACGTTGTTGAATCCGGCACGGTTGGTCGAGAACCAGCCTTCGCTGACGAACGCACCGGCCAGCAGCGCGGCCTCGACGTGATCCGCCATCGGGTACCCGAACTCGTCGGCAACCACCCGCTGCATCGCGACCCGGTCTCCGCCGCGCACCTCACTGAGCAGCTTCCACAGCAGCGTCGGGACGCCGGCGACCTCGACCAGGCAGAGCACCGGATGGTTGTGGGTGCCAGTGAGCGCATAGCCTTCGCGGGTGCGCAGCCGCAATGTCGGATGCTCGCCGGAGTGGAACAGACGGTCAGCGCGGACCAGGTCACCGTTGCGGTCGCGGACCTTGAGGTCGATCTCCGTCTCGGAGGAGGGCGCGGCGTCCGGCGCGATCTGATCGATTCGAACCGTGCCATCCGCAGTACGGACCCGTACGTCGCCGGTGACACAGTAGCGCATCGCCGCAGCCGGATCGTTGCCCGGGGAGCCGAAGTTGCCGTTGCCGTCGACCAGTGGGTAGCGCAGCGACCAGGGCTGGGCCATCCGGACCAGCGCGTCGTAGATGGCCGAGTCGCCGTGCGGGTGGAACTGGCCCATCACGTCACCGACGACCCGGGAGCACTTCACGTAGCCCCGGTCCGGCCGGTAGCCGGAGTCGAACATCGCGTAGAGGATCTTGCGGTGGACGGGTTTGAGGCCGTCCCGTACGTCCGGCAGCGCCCGCCCGACGATCACGCTCATCGCGTAGTCGAGGTAGGAGCGCTGCATCTCGACTTCCAGCCCGACCGGCTCGATGCGGTCGTGGCCGGCGACCGCTGCGGCGGCGGGGGTGGCCGCTGCGGCTGCTGCGCTGTCCGACTCGCTGTCGAAGGACTCGGGAGTATCCGTCACAGTTAACCCTTATCAGACTTTATACCGTCATACCGCTGTGGATAACGGCTGTGGAATCTCGCGAAGCTGTGGATAACTCGGTCGGGCCGGTCCGGGTCACGGGTCGGGACCGACCGAGGTCGCTAGATGTCCAGGAACCGGACGTCCTTGGCGTTGCGCTGGATGAACGACCGTCGCGCCTCGACGTCCTCACCCATCAGGACGCTGAACAACTCGTCGGCGGTTGCGGCGTCGTCCAGAGTCACCTGACGCAGCGTACGCGTCGCCGGGTTCATCGTGGTGTCCCACAGCTCCGGGTAGTTCATCTCACCCAGACCCTTGAACCGCTGGATGTCGTCCGGCTTGGCGTTCGGCTTCTTCTGCTGCCGCAGCGCGATCAGACCGTCACGCTCGCGGTCGGAGTAGGCGTACTGCGCGTCGTCGCCCTTGCGGTTCCATTTGATCTTGTACAGCGGCGGCGCCGCCAGGTAGACGTGGCCGAGCTCGACCAGTGGCCGCATGAACCGGAACAGCAACGTCAGCAGCAGCGTCTGGATGTGCTGACCGTCGACGTCGGCGTCGGCCATCAGCACGATCTTGTGGTACCGCAGCTTCTCGATGTCGAAGTCGTCGTGGATGCCGGTGCCCAGCGCGGTGATCAGCGCCTGGACCTCGTTGTTCTTCAGCACCCGGTCGATCCGGGCCTTCTCCACGTTGAGGATCTTGCCCCGGATCGGCAGGATCGCCTGGGTCCGTGGATCCCGCCCCTGCTTGGCGGAACCGCCGGCCGAGTCACCCTCGACGATGAAGACCTCGGACTCGCGCGGATCGGTCGACTGACAGTCGGCCAGCTTGCCCGGCATCGACCCGGACTCCAGCAGCGACTTGCGCCGGGCCAGCTTGCGCGCCTGCTGGGCGGCGATCCGGGCGCGCGCCGCCTGGGTCGCCTTCGTGATGATCATCTTGCCTTCGGCCGGGTTGCGGTCCAGCCAGTCCACCAGCCACTCGTTGCACACCCGCTGCACGAAACTCTTCACCGGGGTGTTGCCCAGCTTGGTCTTGGTCTGCCCCTCGAACTGCGGGTTGGCCAGCTTGACCGAGATGATCGCGGCGAGCCCTTCCCGGATGTCCTCGCCGGAGAGCTTCTCGTCGCCCTTGAGCAGCTTCTTGTCGGTCGCGTACTTGTTGACCACGCTGGTCAGGGCGGACCGGAAGCCCTCTTCGTGGGTGCCACCCTCGTGGGTGTTGATGGTGTTCGCGAAGGTGTAGACCGACTCGCCGTACGACTCGTTCCACTGCATGGCGATCTCGACCGACATGCCCTCCTCCTCGGCCCCGAACTCAACCACACTCTTGTGGATCGGGTTCTTGGAGTTGTTGAGGTGACGGACGAAGTCCGAGATGCCGCCCTTGTAGCAGAAGGTGACCTCGCGGTGCTTGCCGTCCTCGTCGGTCGCCCGCTCGTCGCGCAGCTGGATGGTCAACCCTCGGTTCAGGAACGCCATCTCCTGCAACCGACGGTAGATCGTCTCGAAGGCGTACTCGGTGGTCTCGAAGATCGTCGGATCCGGCCAGAAGGCGACCGCGGACCCTGTCCGGTTGGTCGCCTCGCCCTTGTCCAGGGGTGTCGGCTTGGAGTTGTGGTACTGCTGACGCCAGACGTGGCCGTCCTTGTGGATCTCCACCTCCATCTTCACGGAGAGTGCGTTCACCACCGAGACACCGACACCGTGCAGACCGCCGGAGACCGCGTACGCCTTGCCGTCGAACTTGCCACCGGCGTGCAGCACGGTCAGCGCGACCTCGACCCCCGGCTTGCCCAGCTTCGGGTGCAGGTCCACCGGGAAGCCACGGCCGTTGTCGGTGACCCGCACCCCGCCGTCGGCCAGCAGCACCACGTCGATGGTGTCGCAGTGGCCCGCCAGCGCCTCGTCGACCGCGTTGTCCACGACCTCCCAGACCAGGTGGTGCAGGCCACGTTCACCGGTGGAGCCGATGTACATACCCGGCCGCTTGCGGACGGCCTCCAGGCCCTCCAGCACGGTGATCGACTCGGCGCCGTACTCCTGCTTCTTCTGCGCTGACACCCTCAGCCACTTTCTCGCGCACCTGGCCACGGGCGGGCACAGGGACGCGGGGTTCGGCGGACACCCGGCAGCGGGGCGGGCGCGGACCGGCACCATGGCCGACAACCCGCAACTTCGGGTGGATCGCCGACGGGTGGCGAAACGCGCCGTACGCCGCAGAGCACCCGCGGATCACGAACGGCTGGGTCCCGCGCGTCTCGACGCACGGGTCTCCCTCGTCTCTACCTACGATCCTACTGTGCCGAGCCGACATAACAGGGATGCGGCACCCCCGTAAAGCGCCTGAGAGGTTCGTAGCCGGCCGCACCCCACCCACCGCGACCACCCCCACACGGACCTGACCACCCGGCGAGGATGATGCGGGGCCGTCCGACACCTGTGGTCACCACGCCGGCACCGGTCACCGCACCCACCTGTGGTGAGGCCCCGGACCCGCTGCCGCTACAGTGCCGCTACCGCTCAGGCGCGCCGACAGCGGCACTGCGGTGCAGTCGACCCGTCCGCTGAACCGGCCGCGCCATCAGCTGCAGAAGGGTGACGTGTGCGATGGGGCTGGACAACGTCGCGGTGCAGTGGCCACGGGTCGGCGAGTTCTACGAACCGGTGGCACCGGCCGAGTTCGTCGATTTCGGTGACCTCGCGGAGCAGGCCGACGTCGCCGCGCCGACCGCCGCGCTAGCCGGGTACGTAGCCAAGACCGGCAGTGTCCGGGCCACCGCGTACACCGAGCTGGTGGACCTGCTGCTGGGCCTGACCGGGGTGCTGTACGCCACCGAGGCGGCCGCCGAGGACGAGGACCCGGTGATCGACCCGGACGGCTGTGCCTGGATCGCCGGCGGGCTGGAGCGCTTCGTGGCCGGCCACGACCGGTACGGCGACACCGTCACCTTCGACACCGTCGGCGCGGTCCTGCGCGATGCCCTCGCCGACGCCCGCCTCGCCGAACAGCAGCTGCGCTGGCTGGACAGCCGACTCGACGCGCTGCGCGACGAGGCCGGCGACGCGCCGCAGTGGAGCTTCCCCCGCTCCGAGCTCGCCGTGCTGTCCCGTTTCTACCGCCGCTGCGCCGACCGGGGCTTCGCCGTCTACGCCGACGCCGAGGCCTGACCCGAACAGCCCGACCCGACCCGACCCCACCGGGCCCGAGCCGGCGGCGGGTGCCCGGGTCGGGCCCGGTCAGCCGTACGTGTCGCGGGGCCCTCGGCCCCGGACCCGCCGTGGCCCTTTCGACCACGACGGCGCGGCCGGACCGTGGATGTGCAGCTTGCGGACCACGTTGTGGCCGACCTCCTTGGCGATCCGATGCAGTAGAGACCGGGCGAGCAGCCGCAGCTGGGTCGCCCAGGCGGTCGACTCCGCCTCGACGGTCAGCTCACCGTCCTCGAGCTTGACCGGCCGGCAGTGGGTGGCTATCTCCGCGCCGACCACCCGCTCCCAGGCCCCGAAGACGGTCGCCTCGGCGGTCGGCCGCTGCCAGCCGCGGGCAGCCACCAACCGGGCCAGTACGTCGCCGAACAGCTGCGGATCCCGCGGATCCGGCCCCGGTCCCGAGTAGCCGCGCAGCCGTCGCCCGCTGCCGGCTCCCGCACCAGCGGATCCGCCCCGGCCGTCGCCCGCACCACGCCGCGACCGCCCTGCCTCCCGACGGGCCCGGGCGGCGTCGAGCACCGCGCGGGCCAGCTGCGGGCCGGTCGACGGCGGCGGCAGGACCACCGGCTGCTCCGCCGCAGCCGGCTCGGCAGCCGGCTGCCGGTCCTGAGCCTTAGGCTGCCGGCCCTTTGCCTGCCGAGGGGACGGTGCGGGCTGCCGACGCGTCGGATCGGTCGGTGTCGGTTCAGCCGGCATGCCGGACACCTCCCGGGAAGACTTCGAAGCGTGCTCCGCGCAACGCTACCGGTACGTCGTCGGCGACGGCACAGGTCACCAGCAGCTGGCTGGCACCGGCCACCAGATCGGCCAACCGCTCCCGGCGGCCGGTGTCCAGCTCGGCGAAGACGTCGTCGAGGACCAGCACCGGCTCGATTCCCTCGCCACGCAACAGGTCGTACGCGGCGAGCCGCAGCGCCAGCGCGCACGACCAGGTCTCCCCGTGGCTGGCGTACCCCTTGACCGGCAGGTCGCCGATTGTCAGGTTCAGGTCGTCGCGGTGCGGTCCGACCAGGGTGACACCGCGCTCCACCTCGCTGCGCCGCGCCTCCTGCAGTGCCGTACGCAGTGCCGACTCCAACGCGGCCCGGTCCGGCAGACGGGCGCCGCCGTCGGCGGCCGGCAGGTCGACGGCACACCGGTAGGCGATGCCGGCTGGCGCGGACCCGGCGGCGACCGCCGCGTACGCCTTGGCCACGTGCGGGGCCAGGGCGTCGACCAGCTCCAGCCGGCCGGCCAGTAGCTCGGCGCCGTGCCGGGCCAGGTGGGTGTCCCACACGTCCAGGGTGCTCAGGTCGCCGCCGCGCGTACCACCGGTCTTGCGGGCCAGGTAGGCGCTGCGCAGCAGCGCGTTGCGCTGCTTGACCACCCGGTCGTAGTCGGCCCGGACGCCGGCGAACCGGGGCAGTCGGGCCACCAGCAGGTCGTCGAGGTAGCGGCGGCGTTCGGCCGGATCCCCTCGGACGATCTCCAGGTCCTCGGGGGCGAACAGCACCAGCCGCAGCGCGCCGAGCACGTCGCGGGCCCGCCGGGCCGGGGACCGCCCCAGCCGGGCCCGGTTCGCCCGGCCCGGCACGATCTCCAGCTCCACCAGCAGCTCCCGCTGGTCGTGCATGATCAGGCAGCGGATGATCGCACTGTCGGCCCCGACCCGCACCAGCGGCGCGTCGGTGGCCACCCGGTGGCTGCCCAGGGTGGCCAGGTAGCCGAGCGCCTCGACGAGGTTGGTCTTGCCGACCCCGTTCGGCCCGACCAGGACGCTGCCACCCGGATCGAAGGTGACGTCGACCCGCTCGTACGAGCGGAAGTTGATCAGTTCGAGCCGACGGACGTACACCGGGGCGTCAGGGGCTGGACTGGACGGCGTGCCCGCCGAACTGGTTACGCAGCGCGGCCACCGCCTTCATCGCCGGGGAGTCGTCCTGCCGGGAGGTGAAGCGGGCGAACAGCGACGCGGCGATCACGTTCATCGGCACCCCGAGCCGGATCGCCTCCTCGACCGTCCAGCGCCCCTCACCGGTGTCCTCGGCGTAGCCGCGCAACGCGGCCAGCTGCGGGTCCTCGTCGAGGGCCGCGTCGAGCAGGTCCAGCAGCCAGGACCGCACCACGGTGCCCTCGCGCCACGACTTGATCACCCCGGGCACGTCGGTGATGAGGTCGGACTGCAGCATCAGCTCGTAGCCCTCGGCGTAGGCGTGCATCAACGCGTACTCGACGCCGTTGTGCACCATCTTCGCGTAGTGGCCGGCACCGACCGGGCCGGCGTGGGCGAAGCCGTGCTCGCCGGGCGGCTTGAGCGCGTCGAAGATCGGCATCATCCGCCGTACGTGCTCGGCGTCGCCGCCGACCATCAGGCCGTAGCCGGCCTGCCGACCCCAGACCCCGCCGGAGACGCCGACGTCGAGATAGCCGATGCCGTGCTCGGCCAGCCGGGCGGCGCGCGGCGCGTCGTCGCTGAACCGCGAGTTGCCACCGTCGATCACCAGATCGTCGGGGGCCAGCAGACCGCACAGCTCGTCGACGACCGACGAGGTCACCGGTGCCGGCACCATGGTCCAGACCGCGCGCGGGGCGTCGAGTCGGTCGACCAGCTCGGCGAGGCTGCCGACGTCGCTCACCGCCGGATCCCGGTCGTAGCCGTACGCCTGGTGGCCGGCGTCGCGCAGCCGGTCCCGCATGTTGCCGCCCATTCGGCCCAGGCCGATGATGCCCAACTGCACGGTCTGTCCCCTTTCCGTCGCCGCGATCGTCACGGTTGCCGGCGGATGATCGTCGTGGTGCCGATTCCCGCGCCTACCGGGTTACCCGGATGGGCATGATCAGATAGCGGTAACCGGGGATGATCTGGTCGTCCTCGCCGGCCGGCGAGATCACCGCCGGTTTGAACGCGTCGACGAAGGCGAACACGGCGGTGGCCGACCCGAGGTTCTGCAGGCCGTCGATCAGGTACTGCGGGTTGAAGCCGATGGTCAGCGGCTCGCCGGTGAAGGTGGCCTCCATCGCCTCGCTGGCCCGCGCCTCCTCGGTGTTGCCGGCCTCCACCACCAGTCCGTCGGCGCTGAAGCTCAGCAGCACCGGCGTGGTGCGTTCGGCGACCAGCGCCACCCGGCGGACGACCTCGACGAGGCCGGCGACGCTGACCCGGGCCTCGGCGTTGTGGCTGGCGGGGAAGAGCGACCGGACCGGCGGGTAGTTGGCTCCGTCGAGCAGTCGGCTCGTCGTCCGGCGGGTACCGCCGGCGAACCCGATCATGCCTTCACCGGCACCGCCCTGCGCCAGGGCGATGGTGACCTCGCCGCCGATCGGCCCGAGGGTCTTCGCCGTGTCGGCGAGGGTACGGGCGGGCACCAGGGCGTTGAGGCTGATCCCGGAGTCGTCCGGCTGCCAGTCGATCTCGCGGATCGCCAGCCGGTACCGGTCGGTGGCGAGCATGGCGAGCTTCGGGCCGTCGAGCTCCAGCCGGACGCCGGTCATCATCGGCAGCGTCTCGTCCCGCCCGGCGGCGACCGCCACCTGGGCGACGGCGGCGGCGAAGGTGGGGGCGTCGACCGTACCGGCGCTGGAGGGCATCTCCGGCAGCGTCGGGTAGTCCTCGACCGGCATCGTCGGCAGGGTGAACCGGGCGCTGCCGCAGACCAGCTCCAGATGCGCCCCGACGGCGGCGATGTCCACCGGCTTGGCCGGCAGCGACTTGGTGATCTCCGCCAGCAGCCGGCCGGAGACCAGGGCCGCGCCGTCGGCGTCGCCCTGTACGTCGACGGTCACCTGGCTGGACACCTCGTAGTCGAACCCGGAGACGTGCAACGAGCCGTCGGTGACCCGCAGCATGGCTCCGGCCAGTACCGGCACCGACGGCCGGTTCGGCAGGCTCTTGGCCGTCCAGGCGACCGCGTCGGCGAGCGCATCGCGCTCCACCCGGAACTTCATCCCTTGCCTCCGCACTTCATGGGCGTGCCTCCGCGTCGACTCGAACGATCTTCTATGACACCGGGCGGCGAGGGTGACCGCTTCGCCCGGTGCGGCTGCTGTCGGTCAACGGACCTCACCGAACGATAGGCCAGAGCGTGGCGGTGGCGCGTCCGCCCCCAGGCTTGGCCGGTCTCCTCCTCCTGCGGTGGACCGTCGCTGCGCTCCATCCACACAACCCCCAACGCCGATGATTGGGTTTTGTTGTCTAGAAGATAAAACTCATCGTCTTCATCGGTCCTGTGCACTCTGTGGACATCTCACGTTTACGCAGCTCAGCTGGGTTGGATGGGGGTGGATGAGCTGTGGATGAGGGTGGGTACAACCCGCCCCGTCATCCACAGGCCGTCCGGTCGCACACAGGCTCCCCAGGTTATCCACCGGTTATCCACCGGTTATCCCAAGGGTTCGTCCCCAGCTGTGGACAACCTTTCGACGATCGCGGGTCCGGTCGTCCCCAGAACCTTCAACAGGCCGTCCACAGCCCCCCACCGAGCTGTGGACAAACAATCACTCCGAGTAACTGTCCACAGCGGTTTCCCCAGCCGTCGTCCACAGCCTGTGGACAACGCTCCACCATCGGGGTGCCGACGGCAAGGGGGTTGTCCACCGACGGTGGACAACCCCCTGTGGAAAACCTGTGGGTACGGGGTCAGGCGGTCTGCTTGATCCGGTTGGTCAGTTCGGCGATCTGGTTGTAGAGCGACCGCCGTTCGGCCATCTGCTGACGGATCTTGCGGTCGGCGTGCATCACCGTGGTGTGGTCCCGGCCACCGAACGCCTGCCCGATCCGGGGCAGCGACAGGTCGGTCAGCTCCCGGCACAGGTACATCGCGACCTGCCGGGCGTTGACCAGGACCCGCGACCGTGAGTGCCCGCGCAGGTCCTCCAGGCTGACCCCGAAGTAGTCGGCGGTCGACACCATGATCTGGTCGGCGGTGATCTCCGGTCCGGCGCCGTCGGGGATGAAGTCCCGCAGCACCTCCTCGGCCAGCGCCAGCTCCACCGGCGATCGGGTCAGGCTGGCGAACGCGGTCACCCTGATCAGCGCGCCCTCCAGCTCCCGGATCGAGTTGGCGATCCGGGACGCGATGAACTCCAGTACGTCCGGTGGCGCGTACAGCCGCTCCTGGGCCGCCTTCTTCTGCAGGATGGCGATCCGGGTCTCCAGGTCGGGCGGCTGGATGTCGGCCAGCAGCCCCCATTCGAACCGGGTCCGCAGCCGGTCCTCCAGCGTGGCGAGCTGCTTGGGCGAGCGGTCCGAGGTGATGACGATCTGCTTGTTCGCGTTGTGCAGCGTGTTGAAGGTGTGGAAGAACTCCTCCTGGGTCCGTTCCCGGTTCTCCAGGAACTGGATGTCGTCGATCAGCAGGATGTCGACGTCCCGGTAGCGACGCTGGAACGCGCTGGTCTTGTCGTCGCGCAGCGAGTTGATGAAGTCGTTGGTGAACTCCTCGGTCGACACGTACCGCACCGACCGGGCGTGCCCGAGCGTGGTCGCGTAGTGACCGATGGCGTGCAGCAGGTGGGTCTTGCCCAGCCCGGAGCTGCCGTAGATGAACAGCGGGTTGTAGGCCTTGGCCGGTGACTCGGCCACCGCGACCGAGGCGGCGTGCGCGAACCGGTTGGACGAGCCGATGACGAACGTCTCGAACATGTACTTCGGGTTCAACCGGTTCCCGCCGGTGTCCACCCCTGGACCACTCAACCGACGGTCGTCGCGGCCGGTGCCGCGATGGTCGTAGCCACCCCGGCCCGGGCCGTTGTCCGGCGGACTGCCCACCGGGTCGGCGCGCGTGCCGTAGCGCTGGTCCGGTGGCCGGTAGTCGGCCGCCGGCGGCGGCCCGGACAGCGGCGGTGGTTCAGGCCCGGACGGGGGCGGATGCTCGTCGCGCGTGCCGGTGCCGCCGCGGGCCTCCCCGTCGGCACCTGGCGGATCGACGTCGACCACCCGGGCGTACTCGTCGCCGAAGAGCGCTCCCTGGTCACCGCTGCGGGCACCGGGCACCACCGGTCGGCCGCCGCCGGGGTGCGGTCCGGGACCGGGGTGCGGTCCGGCGCCCGGCTCGGGTCCGGGTCGGGGCCCGTCCGCCGGGTCCGCACCGGGCCGGTCCGCAAGCGCCGGTACGGCGGCACCGAGATCGGTCGTTCCGAGCTCGGTCAGCCTCGGCTCGACGGTGGCGGTGCCGTACACGGTGCCGACCGGCCGGCCGTGACCGTCCTCGGGCGGGCGGACCGTCACCGCCACCTGGATCGGCCGGCCGAGCCGGCGCGACAGGGCGTCGGTGATCGCCGGCCGTAACCGGGACTCGATCACGTCCCGGGTGAAGGCGTCGGGTACGGACAGCAGCGCGGTGTCGTCGACGATGGCACGCAGCCGGGTGAGCCGCAGATAGGCACGTTGCTGAGCGGAGACGATCTCGTCCGCCAACTCGTCCGTGGTCGCCAACCAGACCGCGCCGAGGTCGATCGTCTCGGCCACCGTTGCGCCACCCCCATCGCATCCGAGTACCCCGGCGCCGCCACTGTCGGTGGCTGGCTGCCGGTCGGGACCGGTCCCGCTCTCGAACAGGTACGACGAGCATGCCGCGGGCCGCTCAACTGACCGTCATCCACAAGTTATCCACAACCTGTGTGTACTGCTGACCCGGCTCCCCCGTCGGCCGCCCCGAGTCGCCCCCCCACCGGTCCGGCGCCCCGGTGGTCACCGGTGTCCGCGACCGACCTGGCTGGTCGATCCTCGCCGATGAACCGGTGCCAGGTGTCGCCTGGTGCGTGACCGGCAATCGCGCACGCTAACAGCGTCGTCCACGACCGTTCAACCGGCGGTGCCGGGCCGCCGTTGTCGGTGTGCGGCAAATCGGTGACGGTGCCGCTGGCCGGGTGGTCCGGATCCCGGCGGCCAGGTGGTGCGCCGGTGGGCCGGGCAGGTCAGGGGACTGGATCGCTCTGGTAAGCTCGACCGGTGTGTTGTGCCTGCACAGGCAGGCGCACTGGCAACCACAGACCGGTGACTGGTAACCACAGGCCGGTGACCAGCACCACCCGGTTATCGAGTACCACCCGGTTTGACGACACCGACTCCGGTCCCCGGCCGGGGCCACACCTGACGGAGTGACTGACGTGAGCAAGCGTACCTACCAGCCGAACAACCGCCGGCGTGCCAAGACCCACGGCTTCCGGCTGCGTATGCGTACGCGTGCCGGTCGGGCCATCCTCGCCACCCGTCGCGCCAAGGGCCGCGCCCGCCTGTCGGCCTGACGGCCTTCGCCGGCGTCGCGGGGATGTAACAGCCATGCTGGCCGCCGCACAGCGCGTCCGACACCGTGCCGACTTCTCCGAGGTCGTACGCGGTGGTCGGCGAGCCGGCCGGGGGTCACTCGTCGTGCATCTGCTGCTTCCACCGGGCTCTACGGTCACCGAACCCGGCGCGGCCGCTCCCGTCCAGGGAGCCCGCGCCGGGTTCATCGTGTCCAAGGCGGTGGGCGACGCGGTGACCCGCAACACGGTGCGCCGCCGGCTGCGACACCTGGTCCGGCCGAGGCTGGCGGGCCTGCCCGCCGGTGCGACGGTCGTGGTGCGGGCGCTGCCGCCGGCAGCCGGGTGCTCCTCTGCTCAACTCGCCACTGATCTCGACGCGGCGCTGGCGGCGGCCCACCGGCCGTCCGGTGGACGGGGGCCGCGCCGTACCGCCGGTGTCGCCCGGCGGCCGACCGCCGGTACCGCGTCAGCGACCGACGACGGCCGACAGCGGCCCGGGGAGGCGCGATGAACTCCGCCGACGGACTGCCCCGGCCGGCGACACCGGGTGGCCGCCTGCTGACAGCGGCGATCGTCGCGTACCGTCGTTGGATAAGCCCGGCTCTGCCGGCCCGCTGTCGGTTCTACCCGTCGTGCAGCGCGTACGCCCAGGAGGCGATCGCCCGGCACGGTGCACTACGGGGCGTGCTGCTGGCGGGCGGGCGGTTGCTGCGATGCCATCCCTTCCACCCCGGTGGATATGACCCGGTACCGATGCCGGGCGGCCGCCGTGCCGATGCGACTGGAGCCCCGAATTGAGTCTCGACTGGATCTACTGGGCGATCTCGTGGATCCTCCTGTTCTGGCACTCGGCCTGGGACCGGATCGGTGTGCCGTCCGGGGAGGTTCTCGGCACCAACTGGTCGTGGATCCTGGCCATCATCTTCCTGGTGGTCACCGTCCGGGTGATCCTGTTCCCGGTCTTCGTCAAGCAGATCAAGTCGCAGCGTGCGATGCAGGCACTGCAGCCGAAGGTCAAGGAGCTCCAGGAGAAGCACAAGGGTGACCGGGAGACGCTCCAGAAGGAAATGATGGAGCTGTACCGGGTGGAGAAGGCCAACCCGTTGATGGGCTGCCTTCCGATGTTCCTCCAGATCCCGGTCTTCATCGGCCTGTTCCACATCCTGCGCCGGCTCAACCCGGAGCGCACGGTCAACACCGACCTCTACGGCTGGACCACGGACCAGTTCCTCGACGCCTCCCGGGCCAACCTGTTCACCGCGCCGATCGCCGGCAAGTTCGGCTCCACCGCCGAGGAGCTGGCGGCGATGGGCGCCAACGGCACCACGGTCAAGGTGATCGCCGGAATTCTGGTGCTGGTCATGATCGTGACGACCTACCTGACCAGCCGGCAGATGATCCTCAAGACCGGATGGGCCGAGGACCCGCAGCAGAAGATGATCCAGCGGCTGATGCTCTACGGCATCCCGGCCTCGCTGCTCGTCTCCGGCGCGATCTTCCCGATCGGCGTGATCATCTACTGGGTGGTCAACAACCTGGTGACGCTGGGCCAGCAGCAGTGGGTGCTGCGCAAGTTCCCGCCACCGCCGATGCCCGCCGGCAAGGGCAAGCCGGCTGACCGGTCGTCGGGTGCCCGCTCGTCGACCCGCCCCGCCACCGGTGGCTCGGGCCGTACCGCTGCCGCCGCCGCGGACACCAAGCCGAAGTCGGGCGGGATCTTCGCCCGCAAGGCCAACGGGGCCAAGGCGGAGCCCGAGCCGCAGCCGGCTCCGGTCAACGAGGCGCTCAAGCCCAAGCCGGGTGCCAAACCGGTCAACCCGAAGAAGCGGCGCCCGGCCAAGCGTCCGGGGTGACCGTCCGGCTCGGACGTTTCGCGGTGACCGGTACGGTCCCGGTCACCCGCCGATGTCCGTCCGGGCCACCACCCGCCCCGACTGCGGGAAGCACAGACGTCCCCAGAGGCTCGGCGCCCGTCCGCCGGCCCCTGGGAAACCAGCGGACCGACCGGTCCCGCCGAGCGAGTACGGAGATGACACCGTGACCGATACCAGCCTGCCCAGTGCCGACTCATCCGTGGATGAGGAGGTGGCTCCGACCGGGGCCGCGGTGGACGCGGAGGACGACATCGACGACGCAGATGACGCCGACGCGGCGGGTGAGGCAGCGGCACCGCCGGCTGCGGCGCCGAGCGACAACGACCTGTTCCGGCAGAGCGAGATCGCGGCGGACTACGTCGAGGGTCTGCTGGACATCCTCGACTACGACGGCGACATCGACGAACTGGTGTCCGGCGGACGGCCGGTGGTCGAGGTGGTCGGCGGGCAGCTCAACGCGCTGGTGGGACAGCGCGGTGCCACCCTGGAGGCGCTGCAGGAGCTGACCCGGCTCGCGATCTTCCGGCAGACCGGTACGCCGAGCCGGCTGCTGCTCGACGTCGGCGGCTACCGGGCAAGCCGCCGCAAGGAGCTGGCGGCCGTCGCGAAGAACGCGGTGGAGAAGGTCAAGGAGTACGGCGAGCCGGTACGGCTCGAGCCGATGTCGGCGTTCGAGCGCAAGTGCGTCCACGACGTGGTGAACGCGCTCGACGGCGTACTGAGTGAGTCCGAGGGTGTCGAACCGACCCGGCGGATCGTCGTCCGGCCGGCCGACTGACACCATGACGCCTCAGCCCGAGTCAGACGACCGGGCGGCCACCGGCCCGGACAGGGACCACCTGTCCGGGCCGGTTCCGTCCACGGCGGTACCTGCGGCGGCCGCGGAGATCTTCGGCCCGCAACGGCTGCCGCTCGCGGTCCGGTACGCCGACCTGTTGGCGACCGAGGGCACGCTCCGAGGCCTCATCGGCCCGCGTGAGGTGCCCCGGCTGTGGGACCGCCACCTGCTCAACTGCGCGGTCCTCGGCGAACTGGTGCCGACCGGTTCGACGGTGGTGGACGTCGGCTCCGGCGCGGGGCTACCCGGGTTGGCGCTCGCCATCGCCCGACCGGATCTGTCGGTGATGCTCGTCGAACCGCTGGCCCGACGTACCGCGTTCCTGGTCGAGGCGGTCGATCTGCTGGGTCTCGGCGGATCGGTGGAGGTGGTCCGGGGCCGAGCCGAGGAGCTGAGCCGCAGCCGTCCGGATGGCGCTGCCCCGATCGTCACCGCGCGGGCGGTAGCGCCGCTGGACCGCCTCGTCGGTTGGTGCCTGCCGTTGGCCGAGCCGGGTGGCCGGCTGTTGGCGATGAAGGGCGGCTCGGCTGCCGCCGAGGTGGCCGAGCACCGGGTCGCGGTGGTCCGCGCGGGTGGTGCGGAGCCGGTGCTGCGGACGTGCGGTGAACGGTGGCTCGACCCTCCGACGACGGTGGTGGAGATCGGCCGGGTGGGTGGCCCGGCCGGTCCGGCTCCTGCTGCCCGGGGTCGGACCGCAGCCGGGCGCGGCCGATCACACCGCAGCGGTCGCGCCGACGGTCAGGGCCGATCCCAGGGCCACGGTCGGTCCGACGGTCAGGGCCGATCCCAGGGCCACGGTCGGTCCGACGGTCAGGGCCGATCCCAGGGCCACGGTCGGTCCGACGGTCAGGGCCGCGCGGGTGGTGGACCGGGACGAAGCGCCCCGCGTCGGGGCAGCTCCTGATCCGCGACCGACCACCCGTCCTGCCGTGAAGGCTGCGACACGTCGGACAGTCGGCCGTGGCCACGCCGGCCCTGATCCCCGTAGGCTGGCCGCGCGTCGATAGTGTGGACCGGGCGGCATCGTGTAACGGCTCGATCATGCCGCCTCTTGCTGGTCCGCACGCCACGCCCGAAAGCGCGGACGTGAGCGCTGGCGGTGCCGATCCATCCACGGCGGGCAGGGATGACACGGTGCATGACAACGGTAGGTACGACGATCCACGGCTGACGGGCGATCGCCAGGGCGGTGACCCTGCGGTGGTTTCACGTGAAACCTCGTACGCCCCCGACTGGTCGAATGGGAGGACCGGATCGATGGCTGACGCCGGTGCACCACCGACCACACGGTCAGCGCCGGTCGCTGTGCCGACGGCGCCCGTGGGACCACCGACAGCGGTACCGCCACAGGCCGGGGAACCGGTGCCGGCGGCTGTGGTGGGTCCCGGGCCGCAGGCCCCGCCGGGGGGACCTGGCCCGTCGGCCGTCGACGCCCCCTACGTTTCACGTGAAACACCGAACCGGGAAGAGGATGATCCCCCCTTGGCAATGGAGGCTTTGCGCGCCGTGCAGATTCTGAACCCGAGCGGCGAGGTGACCATGCCCCGGCCGGACCGGACCCGGGTGATGTGTGTCGCGAATCAGAAGGGCGGCGTCGGAAAAACGACCACCACGGTCAACCTCGCCGTGGCGCTGGCGTTGCACGGAAACCGGGTCATGGTCGTGGACCTCGACCCGCAGGGCAACGCCTCGACCGGACTCAACGTCCCGCACCACGCCGGCGTGCCCGACGTCTACGACTGCCTGATCGACAACGTCCCGCTGACCGAAGTGGCGCAGCCGGTCGAAGGCATCCCCAACCTCTGGTGTGTGCCGGCGACCATCGACCTCGCCGGTGCCGAGATCGAGCTGGTCTCAGTGGTCGCCCGCGAATCGCGGCTGTCCCGGGCGATCACCGCCTACCCGGCCGAGCTGGACTACGTGTTCATCGACTGCCCTCCGTCGTTGGGCCTGCTGACGGTCAACGCGCTGGTCGCCGCCCAGGAGGTGCTGATCCCGATCCAGTGCGAGTACTACGCGCTGGAAGGGCTCAACCAGCTGATCAACAACATCAACCTGGTCCGGCAGCACCTCAACCCGACACTGGACGTTTCGACGATCCTGTTGACCATGTACGACCGCCGGACCCGGTTGGCTGACGCGGTGGAGCAGGACGTCCGCAACCACTTCGGCGAGAAGGTTCTGCAGTCGGTCATCCCGCGCAACGTCCGGGTCTCCGAGGCACCGAGCTACGGGCAGTCGGTGATGACCTACGATCCCGGTTCGCGGGGTGCGACGAGCTACTTCGAGGCGGCTCAGGAGATCGCCGAACGTGGGGCGGCACGGCGTGTGGGCAATGTCTGACACTGTGGGTAGTTCGGGAGGCAGGGCATGAAGAACCGTCCCAAGGGCGGGCTCGGTCGAGGGCTCGGCGCCTTGATCCCTACGGCGGCACCCGCCCCTGCCCAGACCGGTACGCAGGTCGCGCCGCCGCCGGCTGTCCGGCCCACCGGTCCGGTGGCACCGGTGGCGACCGCCGACCGTCTCGACCCGGCCCCGCCGTACCCGCCGGAGGCACCTCCGGCCCCGGTCGAGGAGGCACTCTCGCCGGTGCCGGGTGCCCGATTCGCCGAGTTGTCGGTGAATGCGATCGTCCCGAACCCCAAGCAGCCGCGGCAGGTCTTCGATGACGAGGCGCTCGAGGAGCTGAAGGTCTCGATCGAGCAGGTCGGCTTTCTTCAGCCGATCGTCGTGCGGCAGCTGGACGGCGGCGAGCAGTACGAGCTCGTCATGGGCGAGCGTCGGTGGCGGGCCGCCCAGGCGATCGGCCGGGAGAGCATCCCGGCGATCGTCCGGGAGACCAAGGACGACGCGATGCTCCGGGACGCGCTCCTGGAGAACATCCATCGCGCCAATCTGAACCCGCTCGAGGAGGCTGCCGCCTACCAGCAGTTGCTGGAGGAGTTCGGGGCCACGCATGAGGAGCTGGCGCGGCGGATCGGCCGGAGCCGGCCGCAGATCTCGAACACGATCCGCCTGCTGAACCTGCCGGCGCAGGTGCAGCGGCGGGTGGCGGCCGGCGTGCTCTCCGCCGGACATGCCCGTGCGTTGCTCGGACTCGACGACACGGAGGCCCAGGACGCGCTGGCGCTGCGGATCGTCGCCGAGGGTCTGTCGGTACGGGCGACCGAGGAACTGGTTGCCCTGGCGGCTACCGAGGAGCCCGCCAAGCGTCCAGGCACGCCCCCACGGCGTCCGAAGGCGCACGCGCCCGCGCTGGCGGACCTGGCGGACCGGCTCTCCGACCGGTTCGACACCCGGGTGAAGGTGGACATCGGTCGGAGCAAGGGCAAGATCACGATCGAGTTCGCCACGGTCGACGATCTCGAGCGGATCGTCGGGATCATCGGCATGGACGGTGAAGAGGTTCCTGCCGACCAGGACTGACCGTCGGTACCACGTTTCACGTGAACGGCCCCACCCGCAACCCTCGGGTCGGGGCCGTTTCACGTGAAACGCCAAGCCCCCGTTCCACGTGAAACGCCAAGCCCGCCCGTTCCACGTGAAACACCGGCGGCCTGACCCGGGCCGCGCGTACGCGACTCGCCCGACAGGAGCCCCGCGGTGTGTGGTCACCATCGCGGGACTGGATCGTTGAGGACCGGGGGCCACCGACGACCCGGTCGACGCTGACTCCGCTGGCAGAGGCCGGACCGGGTCAACCGGGATCCGACAAGCGTCAGCAGGCGGTGTGAGTAGGTAGCGCGTTGTCCACAGGCGTTGTCCACAGGGCGCGTCGTTTCACGTGAAACAGCGGGTGGATCGGGTTGTCTGCCTGTGGATAACTTCTGTGGACAACGCTGTGGATGGCGGCGACGACCGCCGTGGCCGGTGTCTGCGGCCGACCTCCAGGGGCGGTCCGGCCCGCTTGGCGGGACGGGCACGCACGGCGGGCGGCGGCCGTCCGAAACGGGGAACGACAGGTCGGGCAGACTCGGTTAGGGTCAGCGTCGTGCCCCACACCCCAGACGCGATTCCCGACTTTGCGCGATGGCCCTCCTTCCCCTTCGAAGGTGACCTGCGGGTCAAGCAGCTCGACGACCCGGTCGACGTCGAGCCGCCACGCAAGGGGGAAGGTACGGCGGAGTGCTCGTCCTGCGCCGCGCCGGACGACGCCTACATCTGGGTGAGCGAGCGTTGGCGGGTCCGGGCCATGGACCGGCCGACCGGTCTGCCGATGGTGCTGATCCTGGAGTCCCGGTCCCACTTCGACCTCGGGGACCTGCCGAATCTTCTCGCCGCTGAGCTGGGTGTGCTGACGGTACGGCTGGAGCGCGCCATCCGGTCCCTGGACGGGGTGGCGCGGGTGCACGTGAACCGGTGGGGCGACGGCTCCGCACATCTGCACCTGTGGTTCCTGGCCCGTCCGTACGGGCAGCTGCAGCTACGGGGTACGTTCCTCTCGCTGTGGGACAGCATCCTGCCGCCGATCTCCGAGTCGCGGTGGCGGGAGAATCTGGCGTTGGTGGCGGCCTGGCTCGCCGAGTTCGGCGGGCGGCCGTTGGCCGAGCCACCGCGCATCGAGTGGCGCGCCCCGTCGAGCCTGACCGAGCAGGCGAGTCACCCGATCGACCCGGACACCAACTTCGACGAGGACGCGCCCGCCAGCGGCCCAACCGACGGCGACGGGTCGGTGGCGGTCGCCGTACTGCCGATCGAGAGTATCGAGCCCGCTGCTGACCTCGACGAGCTCGCCGTGCAGGCGCTGACCGGGCGGGCCGAGAACGCAGTCGGCGAACCGGCCGACGTCGATCGCGCCGCTGCGGACCCGGACGCCGCCCGGGAGGCGGACGAGGCGGACGAGGCTACGACCGGGCCGGAGACGCCAGTGGCGACGCAGCCGCCACGGGCACCAGCGGCACCAGCAGGTGCCGCTGTCCCTGCGGGGTCACCGACGGGCGGCGGCCCGGTCGACCAGGGCGGCAAGTAGTCGGCCGAGATCCAGCCCGGCGGCCTCCACCGCGAGCGGCAGCAACGAGGTCTCGGTCATCCCGGGGGAGACGTTGACCTCCAGCACGTGCGGCTGACCCTGCCGGTCCACGATCAGGTCGACCCGGGAGACGTCCCGCAGGCCGAGCGCCCGGTGTGCGGCGACGGCGGTGGCGGCCACCTGACCGGCCACCTCGTCGTCGAGCCGGGCCGGGGCGTGCCAGGTGGTCAGGCCGGCGGTGTACCGGGCCGCGTAGTCGTAGACCCCGTTGCGCGGCACGATCTCGACCGCCGGCAGGCTCTCCGGCCCGTCACCCCGGTCGACCACCGACACCGCGACGTCCATGCCGGTCACGTACCGCTCGACCAGTGCTGTCGAGTCGTACGCGAAACAACCGACCATGGCGGCGGACAGTTCGGCGGCCTCGCGCACGACGGCGGCCCCCAACCCTGAGCCGCCCTGCGCCGGCTTGACCATCAGCGGCAGGCCGAGGCGTTCCACGATCCGTTCCAGTACGGCGACCGCGCCCAGCTCGGAGAACCGGTCGTGCGGCAACGCCACCCAGTCCGGGGTAGGGATGCCGGCCTCCCGCAACACCGCCTTCGCCGAGGGCTTGTCCCAGGCCAGCCGGGCCGCTCGGGCGTCGCAGCCGACGTACGGCACGCCGCACAGGTCGAGCACCCCGCGCAGCGACCCGTCCTCCCCGGTGGCACCGTGCAACGCGATCACGACGGCGTCCGGCGGGTCGGCGCGCAACGCCGGCAGCAGGGTGACGTCGGCGTCGCGCAGTTCGGCCTCCACGCCGGCCGAGCGCAGCGCGTCCAGCACCCGGCGGCCGGACTTCAGGGAGACGTCCCGCTCGTAGGACAGGCCGCCGGCGAGAACCAGTACCCGCAGGTCACGGGCGGCGGCGGTGGGCTCGGGCTGTGGGCTCATGCCCGAATCATGCCAAGTCTGGCCCGGGGGTGTCCGCGCCGGGGCGTCGCCGCCGGGCACCGGCACCGGTGACCGGGCCGAACACCTCCCGCATCGCGGCCTCGCGTTCCATCACCCCGGCGAGTCGGCGGACCCCTTCGCGGATCCGCTCCGGCGGCGGGAAGGAGAAGTTCAGCCGCATGTTGCCGGCGCCCGAGCCGTCGGCGTAGAAACCGGTCCCGGGCACGTACGCGACCCGCGCGGCGATCGCCCGGGGCACCATTGCCTTGGCGTCGAGCCCTTCCGGCAGCGACGCCCAGACGAACAGGCCACCACTGGGCCGGGTCCAGGTGGTGCCGGCGGGCATCAGATCGGTGAGCGCGTCCAGCAGCGCGTCCCGCCGCTCCCGGTACACCTCGCGGTACGTCTTGAGCTGCTCCCGCCACGGCATCGTCGCCAGGTAGGTGGCGACGGCGGCCTGCGCGTACGCGCTGGGGCAGAGGATCTGCGCCTCGCTGGCGATGACCAGCTTCTCGCGTACCGCGTGCGGCGCCAGGATCCAGCCGACCCGCAGGCCCGGCGCGAAGGTCTTGGAGAACGTACTCAGGTAGAACACGCCGTGCCGGCGGCGGGCCCGCAGCGGCGCGGGGGCCTCGCCGTCGAAACTGAGCTGGCCGTACGGGTCGTCCTCGATCACCAACAGGCCGGCGCGTTCACAGATGTCCAGCACCCGCTCCCGGCGCTCCTCGGTGAGGGTCACCCCGGCCGGGTTCTGGAACGTGGGGATCGTGTACAGGAACTTCGCCCGCCGCCCCGACCTGGCGACCTCGGTGATCGCCTGCTCCAGGGCCTCGGGGATCAACCCGTCGGCGTCCATCGGTACGTGCTCCACCTGGGCCTGGGCCGCCTGGAAGACGCCGAGGGCACCGACGTAGGTGGGCCCCTCGGCGAGCACCACGTCGCCCGGGTCCAGGAAGAGCCGGGCGACCAGGTCGAGGGCCTGCTGGCCGCCGACGGTCACCACGACGTCCTCCGGGGAGGCACCGGAGGAGACGTCGATGCCGGACAACGACATCACCTCGCAGATGCGTTCCCGCAGGT
This sequence comes from Solwaraspora sp. WMMA2101, assembly GCF_049179175.1. Classification (NCBI taxonomy): domain Bacteria; kingdom Bacillati; phylum Actinomycetota; class Actinomycetes; order Micromonosporales; family Micromonosporaceae; genus Solwaraspora; species Solwaraspora sp. WMMA2101. The sequence continues at coordinate 3,450,968 of NZ_JBMHMA010000006.1, forward strand.
CGAGGGTGCCCTGACCGATGCCGTACTGCAGGGTGGAGGTGCCGGTCTCCGACGCCAGCCGGCCGAGCATCTCGCCGACGGCGTCGAGCGGCAGCGCCGCGACGTACGGTGCCCCACCGGCGAGCGAGACCACCTCGGGCCGACTGGCGACGGCGAACAGTGCCCGGATCTCGGATGCGGTCATGCCGCGGACCCGGCGGGCATAGCGGTCGGTGTAGTCGTCGAGCGTCGTGCCGGTCATGGGCTTCACCTCGATACGCGTCGCTCCGGTGGTGCCGGGGATGGCCGACCGCGACACGCACTGATCGTTTGATGGTAGTCCGGCGTGTCGCCGTACCGCGTCGGCATTACCGCGCGGGCCCACATGTCGGACCAGCCGATCGGGATTGGCCCCACCGGCCATTCTCAGCCTGTCCGACCCCTCCCCGGACGGGCGGTTGCGGCGTACGATCGCTCGTTGGGGACGAAGAGACGGCGCCTGGTGGAACTCGGCGGGTTTCACGACATGATCCGGTGGGGTGTGGGGGAACGCGCATGTCGCGACGTCTGGTCAGTCTGACGCTGGACACGCTGGAGGAACTGCCCGGCTCGTGCCGGCAGTGCGTCTTCTGGGAGCTCGATCCGGTCGCCGCCGACCGCGCCCGCGCCTGCGGCGATCCCGGCCTGGAGAAGGAGGCCTGGGTCTCCCAGACGCTCCTCGAGTGGGGTTCCTGCGGCAAGCTCGCCTACGTCGACGGGATGCCGGCCGGCTTCGTCATGTACGCCCCGCCGGCGTACCTGCCCCGGTCGATGGCCTTCCCCACCTCGCCGGTGTCGGCCGACGCGGTGCTGCTGACCACGGCGCACGTGGTGCCACCGTTCGCCGGCGGCGGCCTGGGCCGGATGCTGGTGCAGGGCGTCGCCCGGGATCTCACCAAACGGGGCATCCGGGCGATCGAGGCGTTCGGCGACGCCCGGCCGGTCGACCCGGACCTGGCCGACGACGGGCCGTCGAACTGCCTCGCCCCGGCCGACTTCTACCTGTCGGTCGGCTTCAAGACGGTCCGGCAGCATCCCCGGTTCCCCCGGCTGCGGCTGGAGCTGCGGACCGCGCTGTCGTGGAAGTCGGACGTGGAGTACGCGCTGGAGAAGCTGCTCGGCTCGATGAGCCCGGAGAGTCTGCTGCGCCCGGCGACCCGGGCGATGACCAACTGACCGGCGGTCCGGGCGATGACCAACTGACCGGCGACCCGTCGACCGGGCCGACTCAGGCGTCCGCCGTGGCCTCCATGGCGGCCCGTAACGTTCGTACGTCGATCGACCCGGTCGGCACGTCCAGCTCCGTCGGGTAGTACATCCGCTGCACTGCGGCCACCAGCGCCTCGGCGACCTGGTCACGGAAGCCGGGGCGGACCAGCCTGGCCCGGTCCCCGGCGCAGGTGAGGTAGCCGACGTCCGCTCGGACCGCCGGCATCCGGGTCAGCCGCAGCAGCTCCCAGCTCTTGGCGTGCACCCGGCAGTCGTGCAGCCCGGTGCGGACCACGATCTCCCGCTGCACCAGCCCGGCGAGGCGCTCGCCGACCGTTGACGTGGCACCGGTGCCGGTGCCGTAGTGGTACGTCGCGACCCCCTCCGCCGCCGGGTTGGTGTGCCCGTCGACGTGCAGCGAGATGAACAGGTCCGCACCGAGTTCGTTGGCGGTCCGGGTGCGCTCCAGGTCGGTCACGGCGGTCTCCGCGTACGGGCCCCGGGTCAGGTGGACCCGCATGCCGGCGGCGGCCAGCCGGCCCTCCAACCGGGCGGCCAGGTCGAACGCCAGGTCCGCCTCGGCCCAGCTCAGCTCGCCGTCGGTCACCACCACGCCCCGGTCGGGGCCGCCGTGGCCGGGGTCGACGACGATGGTCTTGCCGACGAGGGTCGGGCCGGACTGGCGCAGGGCGTCGGACTCGCGCAGCCACTGCGGCCGGCCGCCGACGACCTTGCGGCCCAACCGGCGCAGTGCGTGCATGGTGTACGGGCCACAGGTACCGTCTGCGGTCAGCCCCACTTCCCGCTGGAACTGGGTGAGGGCGCGGGCGGTCCGGCCGCCGTAGACCCCGTCTGCCCGCCCCACGTCGTAGCCCATCTCCAGCAGGCGTTCCTGCAGGGTCCGTACGTCCTCGCCCACCAGCGGATCGGCGACGGAGTGGTAGAGCGCCCGGTCGCCGAGGCGCCACCGGGCGGCGTCGAGTGCCCGCCAGGTCTCCGCGCCGACCCGGCCGTCGATGCTCAGGCCACGGCACTGCTGAAAGGCGCGTACGGCGTGTTCGGTGGCCGCGTCGAACCGGTCGGCTCCGGGGTCGGGGGCGAGCAGCTCCAGGTTGACCAGGATCGAGCGGATCTCGGCCACGGCGGGACCCTGATCGTCACGGCGGATGGGACGCACGGGACCCCGACCTCCCCCCTGGATCGAGCGGGACGTCCGGAGCGTAACCCGGTTGCGCGGCGACCGTACCGGGGTTGCCCCGATGCGGACCGGACGGGTGCCCGGTCACGGGCCAGCGGCGGCGACACGGGTACGGGCAACGAGATGGGCACGGAAACGACGCCGGCCCGGTGCTGTACAGCACCGGGCCGGCGTCGTCAGGTCGGTACGGATCAGAAGGCGGACTCGATGAGCTTCACCAGGTCGCCCTTGGGCCGGGCACCGGCGACGGACTGCACCGGCTCGCCGCCCTTGAACACGGTCAGCGTGGGCACCGACATCACCCGGTACTTGCGGGCGATCTCCGGGTTCTCGTCGATGTTCAGCTTGACGATCTCCACCTTGTCGCCCATCTCGGCGGCGATCTCCTCCAGCAGTGGTGCGACCTTGCGGCAGGGCTGGCACCATTCAGCCCAGAAGTCCACCAGCACCGGCTTGTCGGACATGAGCACGTCGCTGGTGAAACTGGCTTCGGTGACCGCTCGGGTAGCTCCCACGAAATCCTCCTCCTCGACCGCCCGCGACGCAGGTGGTCAGACCTCTTCGAGTGTGGCGAGGTAGCGCTCGGCGTCGAGCGCCGCCGCGCAGCCGCTGCCGGCAGCGGTGATCGCCTGCTGATATGTGTGGTCGACCAGGTCACCGGCGGCGAAGACGCCCGGGACGCTGGTCCGGGTGCTCGGCGAGTCGACCAGCACGTAGCCGTTGCCGTCGAGCTCCACCTGGCCGCGGAACATCTCACTGCGCGGGTCGTGGCCGATGGCGACGAAGACCCCGGTCACGTCGAGCGTCGTGGACTCACCGCTGTGCGTGTTACGGATCCGGACCCCGGAGACTTTACCGTCGGTGCCGAGGATCTCCTCGACGACACTGTTCCACTCGACCCGGATCTTCTCGTTGCCCAGGGCCCGGGCCGCCATGATCCGGCTCGCCCGGAACTCGTCGCGACGGTGCACGATCGTCACCGACTCGGCGAACCTGGTCAGGAAGGTCGCCTCCTCCATCGCCGAGTCGCCGCCGCCGACCACCACGATGTGCTGGCCGCGGAAGAAGAACCCGTCGCAGGTGGCACAGGAGGAGACGCCGTGGCCGAGGAACTCCTGCTCGCCGGGGACACCCAGCGGACGCCACGCCGAGCCGGTCGCGAGGATCACGGCCTTGGCCCGGTACGCCGTCTCGCCGACGTAGACCGTGCTCGTCTCGGCGGAACCCGGCGTGCCGGTGTCGGCCAGCTCCACCCGGGTGACGTCGTCGGTGACGAACTCGGCACCGAACCGTTCGGCCTGCTTGCGGATCGAGTCCATCAGCTCCGGGCCCATGATCCCGTCGGGGAAGCCGGGGAAGTTCTCGACCTCGGTCGTGGTCATCAGCGCGCCGCCCGACTGCACCCCCTCGATGACGAGCGGCTTCAGGTTGGCGCGTGCGGCGTACACCGCGGCGGTGTATCCGGCCGGACCCGAGCCGATGATGATCAGGTTGCGGACCTCGTCCACTGCCGACTCCCAAGGTGTGATGTTGCCGATCGGCGACTGTTGATTCAAACGTCACGGTGTCGCGGCGGCATTCCCGTCCCGGCCGGGCGTGGCTCACGTCACGCCGTGCGTCCCGGTCACCCTACCTGGGTCGAGTATCGGGTGTCCGCGCCGGCGGCGGGCACCCCACAGCGGGATCCGCTGACCCAGATCCAGGCGGCACCGGCACTGTCGGTGAACGAGATGACCAGCGCCGGGGCGCCTTCGAAGAGTGCGAGGTCGACCACGCCGACGCCGAGCGCGCCGGTGCCGTGTTCGGCGGTGACGCTCGCCAGGCAGTCGGCCAGCGCGGCCTGGTCGGTGAAACGGCCGAGGGCGGCCGACGGGGTCGGCTCCTCCTGCAGGACGACATCGTCCGGGCTCTGCTGCGTGTAGTCCTCGCCGGCGCGGCCCACGGCCGCCTCGACTGCCGGTGCGAGCGTCGCACGCTGGTAGTCGGTCCCCGAGGCCAGGATGCGCGGCGCGGTGGGGGCACCGGGCTCCATCATCGTGTTCGGCGACCCCTCCTGCTGAGCGGACTCCACCCCGCCGGCGCTGTCCGGCGCGCCGCCGGCCGTGGTGCTGGCCTCGTCGGTGAAGCCGCCGCCGAGCAACTGCTGCAGACCGAGGCCGGCGAGCGCGGCAGCAGCTGCGGCGACCGCGACCGGGGTGGCGTACCGCTGCCACCGGCGGCGCCGACCGTCCCGGCGGGTGCGGTCGCGGCCGGTCGCGCTGGTGATCTCCACCGGCGGTGCCAGGTGGTCGGCTGCCGTACCGGTGCGGTCGGCCAGCGGTGCCGCAACCATGGCCGGTACGGCGGCGGGAAGGGGCTCGGCGGCGAGCGCCGCGGTGATCCGGTCGGCGACGCCCTGCGGCATCGGCTCTGCCTGACTGCCCCACTCGGCCAGCGTCGACTGGACCAGGCGGGAGGCGTCGACCAGCTCGTCGTGGGCGGTCCGCCAGGCCGGGTGCTGAGCGATCAACCGGTCCACCACGACCTGGTCCGGGGTGCCGTCGAGCGCCCCACCGACATAGTCGGCGAGCAGGTCCCGATCGACCTCGGCGAACCGGTCGGCGGTCACCGTTCCTCCTTGGCGCTGTCGCCGCGTGCGGACCCTGATGGGACGTCGTCGAGTCGGCTGGGGTTCCGCGGCGTGAGCGAGGGCACTGGCCCGCAGGGCGGTGCGACAGCGACGTCCGCCCGGTGCGGGCGGAGATGTCCGAGTAGTCCGGCGAGGCGCGCCCGCCCGCGGGCGCAACGGCTCTTGACCGTACCCTCGGCGACGCCGAGCAGCACCGCGACCTCAGCGACCGGATAGCCCTGCACGTCGACCAGGATCAACGCGGCCCGCTGCTCCACCGGCAGTTCGGCCAGGGCCTGCCGGACGACGAGCGCGGTGTCGTGGTCGACCGCCGGTGCGGCCGGTTCGACGCCACGTACCCCGTCGTCGTCGTCGTGGCTGCCGTCGGGCAGTGGGACCGTCGGATGGGTCCGCCGCCGCCGCAGCCGGTCCAGGCAGGCGTTCACGACGATCCGGTGCAGCCAGGTGGTGACCGCGGAGTCACCGCGGAAGCGGGCAGCCCCCCGGTGCGCCGACAGCAGCGCGTCCTGCAGCGCGTCGGCGGCTTCCTCCCGGTCCCCCACCGTCCGCAGCGCCACGGCCCAGAGCCGGTCCCGGTGCCGGTTCACCAGCTCGGCGAACGCCTCCGGATCGCCCTCGACGTGCGCCCGGAGCAGTTCGTCGTCGCCGAGGTCAGCCCGGCGTTCGGTCATGGCCCCTCTACCGTTATCTCCTGGACGCCAATCTGGTACTTCTCGCCGCCGATCGGCGGGAGCTTGGTGATCCACACCATGAGGTACTGGTACGTCTCGTCGGGCGAGAAACCGCTGAAGGTCAGGGTCGCGCCGTCGGCGTTCTCGAACGGTTCGCCGATGCGTTGGGTGAAGGTGTCGACCACCTCGTTGTCGCCGTCCCGGCTCGACCCGGGGTCGGCCGGGCCGACCAGCAGCTCGGCGGAGCTGCCGGAGGCGGAGAGTTCCACCCGGACGCTGGTCACCGACCGGGGCTCCTGCAGGTCGATCAGCACACCCATGCCCCGCTTGAGGTTGCCGAAGTTCGGGTTGCGCTCGTAGGCGTCGGTCAACCAGCCGGTGCTGGTGTCCCCGTCGACCGTGGCCTCGGCACCGTCGAGCTCGTCGCGGGCCCCGTCGGCGTCGACGATGCGCACCTGGTCGGCGGTGAGCGGGATCGGCTTGGGCGGTGCCGGGGCGGCGGTCTCCCCGGTGCCGGGCGTCGCGCTGGTCTGGGTCTGCGGTGCGGGTGACTGGCCGTCGCCGCCGTCACCGTCGCCGCCGAGGGCGCTGATGCCGAAGAAGAGCCCGATCACCGCGATCACGACCAGGCCGGCGATGCCCGCCGCGATCTTGCGCCGGGAGGCCTGCGCCGGCTCGCTGGGATCGTCGGCCGACGCGGTGAACCGCAGCGGGCCGACGCTGTCGAGGTAGTGCTCCTCGGTGGCCGCGTCGAGCCGGCTCAGCTCGGCCGCGAGCACCTCGGACGAGGGCAGCGCGAGGCGCGGGTCGAGCAGGTCCATGGTCAGGTCGTCGACGTACGCCGGCACGCCGGGACGCAGCTGCCGGGGTGCGACCACCGCACCGGTGGTGTCGCGGACCGCGTCCGGCAGGGCGGTGACGCCCGCCTCGCGATGTGGCCAGTGGCCGGTCATCGCGAAGTAGAGCACCCCGCCGATGGCCCGGATGTCGGTCTCGTAGGTGTCGGAGCTGTCGGCACGGGCATCGGCGAGGACCACCCGACCGTCGTGGCCGATCATCACGGTGCCCGGGTGGATGTTGCCGTGCACCATGCCGGTGGCGTGCACCGCCGCGATCGCCGAGGCGACCGAGTGGGCGATCATCGTCGCGCGGGCGGCGTCGAGCGGCCCGGCGGCCGCGATCACCTCACGCAGGGAGTCGCCGTCGACCCACTCGCGGACCACGTACGCCCGCTGACCTTCGTCGATCGCGTCGTAGACGCCGACGAGGTTGGAGTGGATGACCCGACTGGCCCGTACGGCCGCCTGCAGCATCTCCATCGCGGAGTCGCCGCCGGGGTAGCGCAGCACGACCGCGACCGGACGACGGAGCACCACGTCGACGCCACGCCAGACCTGCCTACCGGCGCTGTCGTCGTTGACGTGCGCAGCCAGCTGGTACCGCTCGGCGAGGATCTCGCCGACGGTTGGCGCTCCGAAGGCCATCATCGGCGGACTGACCTCGTCCGCCTCTTGGCCTTCGCCGACCTGGGTCACCCGTCCTCCCTTGTTGATCGTCCGGTCCTTGTTGATCGTTTCGGTCGAACGGCCGCGCCGCTGCTCGCACAGTGTCTGTCGCTGCCCGCGCGGGTGCCGGTGGGACGTTGCTTCCTACGATAGATGTCGCACGCACCCGTCCAGAGCGACCTTACCTGTGTTCCGCGACGACCAACATGCCAGCTTCCCGCAGCACCTCGGGGCTCGCCCGCACTGCCCACCGGGCCGCTGCGGCCATCTGGGTCAGGCCGACCCACCGGACCGCGATCATCCGCATAACCTCTGCGGCTGATAATACGTTGTACCGCCCGGACGGGCTCGGGCTGACCGACGAGGTCCGGACACCGCCCGTAACGAGGATCTTGTTCCTGAGTTATCCACAGCCTCTGACCTGCTGTCGAGCGTGATAGCCGAAGTTATCCACAGGTTGGTCCACAGGGCGTGGGTACGCCGTACCGCTGTGGAGTCGCCGGCGGTCTCAGCGCCCCAGCCGGCGGCGCACCATCGACAACAGGTCGCTCACCTCGCGGATCCGCAGCACCACGGCGAGCCCGAGATAGACCAGCCCGATCACCGCGCCGCCCACGAACAACTGGACGAAGGCCATGATCTGACTGGGCGAGTCGCCACCCGGCAGCACGAACAGCACCAGCCACCCGGCCAGCGCGGCACCGACCGCCGCCAACGCCACCTTGCCGAAGGTGACCATGATGGCGCCGAACCCGATCCGGCCGACCCGCCGACGGACCAGCCAGGCCGACAGCACCGCCGCCGCCAGGTACGACACACCGTTGCCGATCATCAGCCCGGCCGCCGCGAACTGCACCGACAACGCGGCGAACAGCCCGATCTGCACCAGCACCCGCAAGCCCACCACCGGGATGTTGATCAACGCCGGGGTCCGGGTGTCCGGCAGCGCGTAGAACGCGAAGGTGAACAGCTGACTGACCGCGAACGGCACCAGGGCCAGGGCGGCGGCGAGTAGCACCACCGAGGTGGCGGTGGCCGCCTCCGAGCTGAAGGCGCCGTACCGGAACAGGGCGAACGACACCGGCGTGGCCAGCACCGCGTAACAGACCGCGATCGGTGCGAGCACCGCGGTCACCGTGCGGGTGCCGCGCGACAGGTCGGCCGCGACGTCGTCGAGCCGGCCGTCGGCGGCGGCACTGCTCATCCGGGGCATCAGCGCGGTGATCACCGAGACCGCGATGATGCCGTGCGCCATCATGAGCAGCAGGAACACGTTGTTGTAGATCAGCGGGCCGGCCTTGTCCTCGTCGCCGGCACGGTTGAGCAGGTTGAAGAGCACCACCAGGCCGAGCTGACTGACCGCGACGTAGCAGAACATCCAGGCACCGAGCCGGCCCAGCTCGGCCAGCCCCAGCTGCCGGAAGTCGAACCGCCACCGCCACCGGAACCCGACCTTGCGCAGGGCCGGGACCAGGCCGGCTGCCTGCACGACGACGCCGAGCAGGGTGCCGCCGCCGAGCAGCACGATCCGACCCGCCGTCATCTCCTCGGGGCTGACGATCCGGGCACCGAAGACCGCGATGTACGTGCCGAGGGTGGCGATCACGACCAGGTTGTTGAGGATCGGCGCCCACATCGGGGCGGCGAAGTGCCCCCGGGTGTTGAGCAGCGCGCTGACCAGCGCCGACAACCCGGTGAAGAAGATCATCGGCAGCATCAGGTACGACAGCAGCGTGACCAGCCGCCGGAACTCACCGGTGGTCTCGTCGCTGGAGTACAGGATCGTCAGCAGCGGTGCCGCCGCCATCGCGACCAGCGTCGCCACCGCGAGCGCGAGCACCGCCAAGGTGAGCAGCCGCTGCGCGTACGCCTGCCCCTGGTCGGCGTCCGACTTGCGCCGCCGCATCAGCACCGGCACCAGAACGCTGGTCAGGATGCCGCCGAGCAGGAACTCGTAGACCATGCCGGGGAAGATCTGCGCCGTGGTGTAGGCGTTGCCGACCAACGCACCGCCGAGGGCGGCGGTCAGCACCAGGGTGCGCAGGAACCCGGTGCCCCGGCTGACCAGGCTGCCCAGCGCCATGACCGCGCTGTTGGTGGCCGCGCTGCCGCCGCCGTTCGGATCCGCCTCGGCACCGCCGGGCCGGTCACCCGGCACGTCCGGACCGGCGGCACCGGTGAGCACCGTCGGCGGCTCGGCCGGCGGCGCCGACGCCTCCACCAGCGGCTGCCCGCCCGGACCGACCGAGATGACCGTGGCACCGTCCGGATCCGGGCCGCCCCGGCCGGGGCCGGCGTTCGCGCTCCGGTACAACCCGTTGCCCATCGGACCTCCACCCCGTCGGTACGCCGGAATCGCCACGCCGGATGCCGGCACGAGCCTATCGGCCGTCGTCGTCGGCCGGGACGATGCCCGACAGTGCGTCGACCACCCAGGCCGCCTCGGCCGGCACCACCGGCGCGGTCAGCGCGTCCAGCAGGGTCGGATGGTCGCAGCCGGCGTCGGCCAGTGCCCGGCCGAGCGCCGGCACCGCCGCCGGGTCGCCGGACTCGCGGACCCGCTGCAGCAGCGGAGCGATCCGCGGTGCCCGCCGCCAGGGCGCGTCGAGCAGCCGCCGGTGCCGGGCGGCCGCCCGGCGGACGAGTTCGGCGACGTCGTCGAACGGGAACGACTCGGCGCCGAGGGTCCGCAGTGGCGTACCGCCGCCGTCGGCAGGCCCGGCCGCCACCCAGCCCCAGCCGGCCGCGTACCGCCAGTGCACCCCACCGGTGTGCGCCAGATGGTCGCCGACCTGTCGGGCCACCGCGTCGTCGTCGAAGATCCGCGGGTCGTCGGCGACTGGCGTCGGCCACCAGCGGGGATCGTCGAACAGCGCCAGCGGCGGCTGGTCCGGACCGGCCGCGGGCATCTGCTCCGGCTCCGGGTCGGCCGACCGGGACAGCCCGCGAAGCGCGGTGGCCAGCATGGTCGCCGGCCGGTCCGGCGCGGCCATCCGATCGGCGGACACCTGGTCGGCGGCCACCTGGTCGTCCGCCGACGCGTACCGGTGCAGCAGCGCCACCAGCAGCCCAGGGTGCCGCCACTGCGGGTCGTCCAGGGCGAGCAACTGACCGATCAGGTCCAGCTCCGCCCAGCGCAACACGGTCGGGTACGGCCGGCCCGGGTCGGTGCGGGCCAGCGGCAGCGGCTCGGTGGCCCCCGGCTGACGCAGCCCGAGATGACACTCGCCGTACGCCAGGTCGATCTCCAGCACCAGCCCGTAGCCGCCGGCCACCGGCACCGACACCCGCAGCTCGGCGTGGTGTCCGGGCACCGGCTCGCCGGCCGGCGGCAGGTACGCCGCCCAGAACGCCGGATCGGTGGTCAGGCCGCGCAGGCTCTCGGGAATCGACACGGTGGTTCATCCTGCCCGCCGGCTGCCGGGGCGGCCACAGCGGATAGTCTGGCGGTCCCATGTCCGAGACCTCCGCGCCCCGCGCCACCGATGCCCGTACCAGCACCGATGCCCGCACCAGCACCGACTCCCGTACCGTCGTGCAACGCAACGCCGTCGCCGAATTGCTGCGGGTGTCACCCGTCGCCGACGAGCTGGGCCGGCGGTTCGTCGCCGCCGGGCACGAGTTGCACCTGGTCGGTGGCTCGGTCCGCGACGCACTGCTCGGGCGCCTCGGCAACGACCTCGACTTCTGCACCGACGCACACCCGGACCAGACCCTGGCGGTGCTCAAGGGCTGGGCGGAGGCGACCTGGGAGACCGGTCGCGAGTTCGGCACGATCGGCGCCCGACGCGGCGGCCTCACCCTGGAGATCACCACGTTCCGGGCGGAGGCCTACGACGGGGTGACCCGCAACCCGGTCGTCGCCTACGGCAACGATCTCGGCGACGACCTGCGGCGGCGTGACTTCACCATCAACGCCATGGCGGTCAGCCTGCCCGACCACGATTTCACCGACCCGTACGGTGGCATCGCCGACCTCGCCGCGAAGATCATCCGGACACCCGGCACGCCGCAGGAGTCCTTCGGCGACGACCCGCTGCGGATGCTGCGGGCCGCCCGGTTCGCCGCCCAGTTGCGGTTCGCCGTGCACCCCGACGTCCGTACGGCGATGAGCACGATGGCCGCCGACCTGGACCGGATCACCGCCGAACGGATCCGTGACGAGTTCACCAAGCTGCTCTGCGGCGCCGACCCGGTCGCCGGTCTGCGGCTGCTGGTCGACGCCGGACTCGCCGACCGGTTCCTGCCGGAACTGTCCGGCCTGCGGCTGGAGATCGACGAACACGCCCAGCACAAGGACGTGTACGAACACACCCTGACGGTGGTGAACAACGCCGTCCGGCTGGAGGACGACGGCTGTGACTTCGTGCTGCGGATGGCCGCGCTGATGCACGACATCGGCAAGCCGGCGACCAAGGCCGTCGGACCGGACGGCCGGGTCAGCTTCCACCACCACGAAGTCGTCGGTGCCCGGCTGACCCGGCACCGGATGAAGGCCATGCGCTACCCGAAGGAGACCACCGCCCAAGTGGCCAAGCTGGTCGGCCTGCACCTGCGGTTCTACGGGTACGGGCGGGGCGAGTGGACCGACTCGGCGGTCCGGCGCTACGTCACCGACGCCGGTGACCTGCTGGCCCGACTGCACAAGCTGACCCGTTCCGACTGCACCACCCGCAACCGGCGCAAGGCCGCCGGGCTCGCCGCCGACTACGACGCGCTGGAGGAACGGATCGCCCGGATCCAGGCCGACGAGGACCTGGCCCGGGTGCGACCGGATCTCGACGGCAACGCGATCATGGAGTTGCTCGGCGTACCGCCGGGGCCGATCGTCGGCCGGGCCTGGCGGCACCTGAAGGAGCTGCGGTTGGAGCAGGGCCCACTCGACCGGGACGCGGCCGAGGCAGAACTGCTGCGCTGGGCCCGTGCCGAAGGAATCGGGCCGGCCACCGACTAGCGTCGACCACACTGCCGGCGACAGGGCCCCGGGGAGGTCGGATGCAGCCGTACCCGCCACCGTCCGGACCACTCCCGTTCCCGCCGCCGGCCGGCGGCCGGTCCCCGCAGATGCCGCCAAGTGGTGGCCGGTCCTACCTGGTGCCGATCGTCGCGCTCGCCACCACCTTCGTGCTGCTGGTCGCGGCGATCCTGGTGGTGCTGGTGGTCCGGTACGGCGACCGTGTCGGCGGCGACCAGCGGGTCACCGCCGACGGCGATCCCTGCGTGGTCGGCAGCTGGCAGGTGGACGACTACCAGGAGGACGTCGCGCTGCCCGAGCCGTTCGGCCGCGCCCGGTTCACCGGGACCGGGCCGGGCGCCCGGGTCGAGCTGCGCGCGGACGGGTACGGCAGGACCGACTACGGCGACGGTACGACGTTCGCCGGTGTGGTCTCCGGGGTCGCGCTGACCCTCACCGTCACCGGTGAGGTCACCTACCGGTACCGGGCCGTCGACGGCACTGTCGCCTTCACCGACGTCGTCGCCGACGGCACGGTCACCCTCACCGGGGCCGGCGTCGCACCCCAGCGTGACGCGCTCACCGCCGACTTCGACCCGGCCAGCTACGACTGCAGCGCTGACACCCTGATTCAGCAGACCTCGCTCTACTCGGCCCGGATGTCGCGCCGCTGACCACCCGTCGGCAGGTGGGCCGACGGGCGGCCAGCGGATCTCCGGCAGTGCCGGCGTGGCCGGCGGCTCAGCCGCGACCGGCGCCGTCGGACGGACCGGCCACCGGGGTGCGGTCGGTACGCCCGGCGGCGACCGACTCGGCGCCGGCGCCGCCCAGCCGGGCGAGCAGACCGGCCAGGTCGATCCCGGTCAGGTCGTTGCCCAGCTGCAGACCCTGCGCCACGTTGTTCGCCACCGACCTGGTCAGCGACGACGCGCCGTCGGTGGAGATGACGGTCATCTTGTCGATCGAGCCCATCGGGGCGCTCGCCGCCTCCACCACCTGCGGCAGCATCTTGACCAGCAGGTCGAGCACTGCGGCCTCGCCGTACGCGGCGAATGCCTCGGCCTTGCGGGCCATCGCCTCGGCCTCCGCCTCACCGCGGGCCCGGATCGCCGCCGCCTCGGCGCTGCCCTCCCGCTCGACCGCGTCGGCGATGGCGGTACGGCGCCGCTGCTCCGCCTCACCTTCCTTGGCACCCTCGATCGCGTTCGCCTCCGCCAACGCGGCCCGTCGGGCCCGCTCGCCCTCACCGGTCAGCCGGGACTGTTCGGCGGCGGCCTGGGCGGCGGCGATCGTCGCCTGCCGGTCGGCGTCGGCGGCCAGCACCGCCGCGCTGCGCGCCGCCTCGGCCTCCTGCTCCACCCGGTACCGGGCGGCGTCGGCCGGCTTGCGGACCTCGGTGTCGAGCTGGCGTTCCTTCAGCTCCGCGTTGCGCTCGGCGACCTTCTGCTGCTCGGAGAGGATCGCCTGGTCGCGTTCGGCCTGGGCGAGCGGACCGGCCGCCGCCGACCTGGCCTTCGCCGCGTCGATCTCGGCCTGGATGGCCGCCTGCTTCAACGACAGGTTGCGGTTGGCCTCGGCGATCGCCTCCTCGGCCAGCAGCCGCTCCTGCTCGGCGGCCTGCCGGGCCCGCGCCTCGGCGATCGCTGCGTCCTTGAGTACCCGGGCCGCCTCCGGCCGGCCCAGGTCCTGCAGGTAGGAACCCTCGGCGATGATGTCCTGCAGCTGGAAGGTGTCCAGCACCAGTCCCTGGTTGGTCATCGAGTGTTCGGCTTCCTCGGCGACCGCGCTGGCGAACGCCGCCCGGTCCCGGATGATCTCCTCGATGGTGAGCCGGCCGACGATCGAGCGCAGCGCACCGGCCAGCACCTCGCGGGTGAAGTCCTCGATCTCGTCCTGCTGGTGGAGGAACCGCTGAGCGGCGGCCCGGATCGCGTCCTCCGTACCGCCGATCTTGACGATCGCCACGCCCTGCAGGTTCGCCCGGATGCCCTGCTTGGAGACCGCGCCGGTGATCTCGACGTGGATCCGGCGGCTGGACAGGTCGAGCACCTGCAGCTTCTGCACGACGGGCAGGACGAACACCGAGGCACCCATGACGACCTTCTGCCCGGACAGGTCGGTGGAGCGGGAACCGTCGAGCGCCTGGGTGGTGCGGCCCTTGCGCCCGGTCACGATGAAGGCCTCGTTGGAGCCGGCGACCTTGATCCGGGAGAGCACGAACAGGATGAGGACGAGCACCAGCGCCGCGGCGCCGATGATCGCGATGAGCAGTGGGGTCACGGTGTTCCTCCAGTGGGGCTGCCCCGGACGACCTCCGCCGGCGGGGCTGGGTGGGTGGGCCGTCAGCCGGCGGACGGGGTCTGCTCGACCACGACGCTGGTGTCGCTGACCGCCTCGACGACGAAGACTTCGGCACCGAGTGGGATCGACCGGTCGGCGCGGGCACTCAACTTGACCGGCTGCCCGCCGAGGCGGACCCGGATCTCCCCGTACCCGCCGGGGTGGATCGGGGTGATCACCACGCCGATGGCGCCGACCAGGTCGGTGCGGTGCGGGGTCGCGTCGGTCGGCATGTTGCGGGCGGCGCGGGACAGTCGGGCGGTCAACCAGCCGACCGGCACCGCTGCGGCGACGCCGATCGCTGCGGCGGCCACGGTCAGGCCGGCGCTGTCGGCGCCGATCAGTTCGTTGGCGATCGCGGCGGCGAATCCGAACGCCCCGGCGAAGCCGGCGACCACCTCGAGCGACACCGGACCGTCGGCGCTGACGTCACCGAGGTGCAGCAACTCCCCGCCGAGCAGCCCGATGGCGAGCACCGCCACACCGAGACCACCGATGACCAGGAATACGAGCGTCGCTGTCTGCACACTCGGCACGGTAGCCGTCACCCTCAACCGGACCGCCCGGCAAGCGATCCGGGGCCGGCGCGGGGTCCCAGGCCCACCAGCCGCCGATCAGGCGTTTTCTGACAATAGTCTGTTTTGCCGGCGTTAGCCGGTTAGCGTTACTGATGCCTGGCTTGACCCTGGGGATACGGCGACGCGTAGCGGAGACGAGGGATGGTGCACGTCAAGAACGATGTCGTGAACCGGCCGGCGCCCGCTGCCGCTCGCGGCCGCCGGGTCGTGGTGGTCCGGGTCCTTGGCGTGCTCGACGTCGGCGGGACCGAGCTGAGAACGATCGAGCTCATGCCGCTACTGGTCGAGGCCGGTATCGAGCTGCACTTCGTCACCTTGTCCGGTCGCGAGGGGGTGCTCGCGTCCCAGGTGCGACAGCTGCGTGGACATGTACACGCGATCCGGCTGGCGCCAGGCTTCCCCGCACGTTTCCTCGCCCTGCTGCGAGCGCTGCGCCCGCACGTCGTGCATTCCGACGTGGCGACGTTCTCCGGCGCGATTCTGCTCCTCGCAGCCCTCGCCCGGGTGCCGGTCCGCATCGCCCACTTCCGCAGCGACGGTGACGGTCGACCCGACAGTCCGCGTCGCCGCCTGCAACGGTGGCTGCTGCGCGCGCTCATCCGCAGGTGCGCCACCAACGTGGTCGGCGTGGCGCCGGGGGCGCTCCAGCACGGGTACTCGCCGGCCTGGAGATCGGACCCGCGATGCCGGGTCATCCCGAACGGGGTCGACCTCGACCGCCTCGGCCGCGCATCGAGCCGTGACCTCCGCGCGGAGATCGGTGCACAGCCGGCGGACGTCGTGTGCCTGCATGTCGGCCGCCCGTCCGGAGCGAAACGCCGCTGGCTCATCCCACCGGTGGTGGCGAGGGCGCGAGAGGCCGGCCTGCCGGTCCGCGCTGTGCTGGTGGGCACCCGGAACGCAGCTGACGACGCGCAGGTCCGCGCGGTCGCGGACGAACACCGGGTCGGCGAGTACGTCCACCTGCTCGGGCCGACCGAGGACGTCGGCGCCCTGATGCGCCAGGCCGACGTCGTGATCCTGCCGTCGGCGCGCGAGGGCCTGCCCGGGGCCGTCCTCGAAGCAGCGGCTGTCGGCACCCCGGTGGTCGCCTCGGACCTTCCCGGTACCCGGTTCATCGCCGAGCGACTGGCCGGCGTCACGCTGGTCGCCCCGGACGCACCCGCCCAGGTGTGGGCCGAGGCGCTGCGGCGCGCCACCCGACGTCGGGTCACCGGGCAGGACCGCGCGGCTGCGGTCGCCGCCTGCGCCGGGAGCGACTTCTCCGTGCCGGCCGCCGCCGCAGCCCACCTGGCGATGTACCACGGGCGCGGATAGCCGTAAGGGGACAAGGAGTGTCGCAGAGTGATCCGGTGACGCGCGTTCTTCTGATCGCCGTGGTGGTGTTTCTGGGCACCTGGCTCTTCGTCTCGGTAGCGCGCTACCCCAGACATGCGGTCCTGATGGCGATACCCGTCCTGATGTGGCCGGTTCCGCTCCGGATCGACGGGGTGGCCCTGCAACAGCCTCTGACTGCAATTCTGCTCTGTGGCGTCATCTTCGGCGTCCGACGCGAGTTGCGGAGACACTGGGTGCTCACGGCACTCGTCGGGTCCTTCGCTCTCCTCGTGGTGGCGAGCGGATTCTTGCGCGGTCCGACGAACGTCATGGAGGTCAGTGAGGCCAGGAACCATGCGCTGACACTCGCCCTCAACGCGGGGTTGGTACTGGCCGTCGCCCTGGCCTCACCGAATGCGCTGTCCTGTTTGAAGGCGATCGGCCTGTCCGGCGTACTCATCTCCGCCTACCTGCACGGCTTCGGTGAAGTGCGAGGTGGGCGTACCATTCTCGATGGGTTCAATGCAAACGCCGGAGGGCATTCTCTGGCCATTGCCGTGGTGACACTCGCTGGCCTTTCGGTCGTGACCCGGCAGGTGCGGTGGCTGCTGGTCGCAGCCCTTCCTGTCTCCGCTCTGTTCGCGACCCAGTCGCGTGGTGCGTTCATCGTTCTGGTCGTCGGACTGGCGGCCCTGTGGCTCGCCGTGGAGCGCGCCGCGCTGCGCCTGACCGCACTCGCTGCAGGTCTGGTTGTCGTACTGGTTGCCGGGCAGAACTTCGTCGACCTGGTCGAGCGGGAGGTGTTCCGGTTCAGGGACCAGTCCTTCATCGAGAACGAACATCGGATCTGGGTACTTGAACTCGCATTCAACCTGGTGGAGAAGGATCCGCTTTTCGGAGCTGGATACGGGCAGTTTCTCGACTATTCGCAGCGGATGCTCGGTTATGCGATCAACACGCACAACGACTGGGTTCGAATTGCGGCGGAATGCGGTGTTCCCGCCTTCGTTCTGCTCGTCGTGATCGCGCTGGTCCCGATGCTGCGGATAGATGTCACGGAGGTGGCTGGCCGAGCTCTCCGCGGAGGTCTCGTTGCGATCTGCGTGTCGTTCCTGTTTGCCAACACGATGACCGACCTTCGAGTGTCCCTTCCAATGTGGGTCTTTCTTGGTCTCGCGTGGTCGGGGTGGCTGCGGGTGTCGAGCGCGGCTGAGCGTTCCGGCGGTGAGGGCTGGTCGTGGCTGCGCCCGCAGGGAGAAGCTGACTGGCTCTCCTGGACACGGTGTGACGAGCCCGGAAACTCGATCGAAGAAGGTGAGGACGGACATGCGCGTGCTCTTCATCGGCGGCATCAGTAGGAGTGGAAGTACCCTCCTTGAGCGGGTCCTTGGTGAACTGCCGGACACCTGCGCGGTGGGCGAGGTCGGCAACCTGTGGCGCCGTGGCCTACGGGACGACGAGCAGTGCGGCTGCGGCTGTCGGTTCTCCGCGTGCGAGTTCTGGCAGGCGGTCGGCGAGCAGGCGTTCGGCGGCTGGCAGAAGGTGGACCCGCACCGGGTGACGAGCCTCAAACGTACCGTCGAACGTGTCCGGCACCTCCCGCTGCTGGCGCGCCCGAAGCTGACCACCGGATGGGCGGCCGTGGTCGAGGAGTACGCCAGCTACTACACGCGCGTGTACGCCGCCGCAGCCGCGCTCACCGGCGCGCGAACCGTCGTCGACTCGTCCAAGTCCGCGATGCTCGCCCTGACTCTCCGGTGGGCACCCGACCTCGACCTGCGGGTCGTCCACCTGGTTCGCGACCCCCGGGGCGTCGCCCACTCGCTCACCAAGCGGGTGCCACGCCTGCCGGGTTCGCCGAGTGCGGCGACCATGATGCGCTACCCGCCGGCCCGCACCGCCCTCGAATGGAACCTGTTCAACGGAGCGTTCGACCTGCTTGGTCGATTGCCGGGCACGGACGTCGGAAGGGGAACCGGTGGTGGTCCGCGTTGCGTGCCGGTGACGCGGATCCGGTACGAGGAGTTCCTGAACGACCCCCGTCGGGTCGTGGGCGATGTGGCCAGCTACGCCGGCATCGACGCCACCGACGCCGCGCTGTCCTACCTGACCCGCGAGCACGCCGAGCTGGGTACCGTACACAATCCTTCGGGGAATCCGATGCGGTTCGCGACCGGGCGGGTCAGCCTGCGCCGGGACGACGCGTGGCGCGCCTCGCTTCCGTCGCGGCACCGCTGGCTGGTGAACGCCATGTGTGCCCCGCTGCTCACCGCGTACGGGTTTCCGCTCCGGGTCCCGCACCCCCGCGACTGTGCGGCCCTGCCGAGGTGAGCGCGGGGTGGCGGTCGGGGGCCCCCGACGCGGCGGTCTGCCGGGTGGGCGGGTGCACCGCAGGTGTCCGAGTCGTCGCGTGCGCGTCGCCCGGCGGCGCGGGTACGACGGTCCGGAGAGCGGGTACGACGATCCGGAGATAGGCAACGGCCTGCTGCAGGCCCTTGACGAGTGCGCCGACGAGGACCGCGACGGCGGCGCCCATCATCCCCATCCGTGGTACGGCGAGAAACGACGTGACCACGACGGCGGCGACGGCGACGAGATGGATCGGCAACTGCACCCGGAAGACCCGGATCGCGTCGAGCGCGGTGCCGACGAAGACCGTCGCGTAGCCGATGGTCCCGGCGACCATCAGCACGAGAAGCACATCCGTGTGCCGCCCGTATTCGGGGCCGTAGAAGATCTCCAGGGCGGGCCGCCCGACGACCACGACGGCGAGCACTCCGGCGAGGCCCAGCGCCGCACCGAGCCCGACCGCAGACCAGAGCAGCCGGTGGAAGGCACGCACGTGGCCTTCGTTGCGGTGGCTGGCCAGGCGTGGGCTCACCGCGAGCGCCAGGGCGCCGACCACCGTGCTACCGGTGACCGTCAGGTACGCCAGCGCCGCGAAGATGCCGACCGCCTCGGTGCCGTGGGTGCCGGTAAGGACGTACCTGGGTACGTTGACCAGCAGTGACGCCAGCGCCATGGCGATGCCGAGCGGGATGGCGATGGCTGCGAGTCGCCACAGCAGCCGACGGTCGAAGCGGGGCCGGACGTCGAACCCGAGGGCGCGTACGCGGGCGATCTCCACGGCGCTCTGCGCGATGGTGAGCAGCGCCGCAGCGCCGGCGGCGAGTTCGACCCGGCGCGTCGTGACCACGACGACGGTGAACAGCAGCAGACCCCCGACGGCGCGGACGGTCAGGGACCGGGCGACGAGCTGGAGCTGTTCGCGTTGCTGGATCGCGCCGTAGCAGACATCGATGATCGATTCGCCGCCCTTGCCCACGGCGACCGCCGTGAGGACGAGGGCGCCCTGGGGCGACAGCGGGAGTGCGCCGGCGGCGACCACGACGGCGACGGCGGCCAGTAGCCCGGTGATCAATCGGAGGGCGAGGTAGTGCCCGAAGCTGAACTGCTGGGCGAGGTCGGTGGCCTGGATCTGGCGCAGTTTCAGGGTGCTGAGGGCGAAGATCGGGCCGCAGATGGCCAGTGCCAGCATGAACTGGCCGACCGCCTCGGTGGACGTCGTCCGTGCGAGCACGGCGACGATGCCCATCTGGGCGGCCGCGTAGAGGCCGTTGCCGTACAGGCCGCTGACCAGATTGCGGCGCAGCGGCCGGGAGTCAGGCCGCACGCTTCGCCGAGATGATGAAGTGGCTGTTGGTGAGGTAGCCACCGACCCGGTTGCCGAGCACGAGCTGACCGAGTCCGCGCAGTCTGCTCGGTGAGTCCCAGCGCACCCGGATCGTCTGGAAGCCCGCCCTGCGCATCAGGCCGGCCCAGACGTCGGGCTGCTGGTGGATGCGCCAGTCGATGCTGGGGGCGAAGACGTTGGGCAGCTGGAGATCTCCCCAGAGGTTCCGTCGGGCGCAGTCCGTGACGATCAGATCACCGTCGTCCGTCATCAGGTCTGCCAGTTTGCGGAACACCTGCTCGTAGCTGCGCGCGGCGGCGGACGCGGGAAGCGCCGCACACGCCTCCTCGTCCAGGTGGTTGATGGCGTTGTGGATCAGGACGATGTCGAACTTCCGGTCACCGGGCCCGAGATCCTGGAACCGCTCGTGACGGAGCTCGACGTCCACCCGGGTGCCCAGTTCCGCTGCCATCAGCCGGTACTGGCGCTCCATGGCGACGTTCGATCCGGCTGCGGCCGGCTCCAGGCAGACGACGGGGCCGGCACCCCGGGCCGCCGCGTAGAAGCTCATCACGCCGTTGCCGCCGCCGATGTCCAGCAGGCTGCGTCCGGCGAGGTGGACGCCTCGAAAGAGCAACTTCTGGTACGCGGTGAACCGGGTGGGCGAGGGAACGACCGGACGCACCGCAGACCGGTAGATGTCGATTGTCTGGGTCACCACCAGAAGGTACCGTGCGAAAAGTAGTGATATAGGGCAATCAGGAGTAGTTTGTGCGTGGACCGGGACGCGGGCCACGTACCCGCGACATCCGGTCCGGGGTCGTCCGCGTGCGACGATGCGTCGGTGGAGATCAGGATTCGCAGCCTGCTCGGCGCGACCGAGCTGGCGGCGCTGCGACTCCTCGACACCTCCTACTCCACCGAGCTGGTCTACCAGGTCACAGTGGATGACGGCGGGTTCGTGCTGCGCGAGGTGCCGGTCGCCCCTGCGCTGCGTAAGCGGTACGACCTGACCGAGGGCGTCACCGTCGGCAGCCGACCGTGGGACCTGTACGCGGTGGCGGTCGTCGACGCCGCGCCGGTCGGGTTCGTGGCGACGACGTACGAGCGGTGGAACGGCCGGCAGGTGCTCAACGAGTTGCACGTGGCACCGGCGTACCGACGTCGGGGTCTGGCCCGGGAACTGCTCGGGATCGTGCGCGTCACCGCCCGGGACAACGGTGCCCGGGAGATCTGGTTGGAGACCCAGAACGTCAACGTCGGGGCGGTACGCGCCTACCGTCGGCTCGGGTTCACCCTGACCGGCATCGACACCACCCGCTACCTGCCGCCGTACGACGACGAGGTGGCCCTGTTCATGTCGGCGCCGGTGCCACCGGCCCCGGCGTCGGACGGTGCGGCCACGGTGCCGCGGACGCCCGGCGGATAATCGGCGGATGCGATGGGCGGTGCTGGAGTCCCCGATCGGTGACCTGTCGGTGGCAGTCGACGACGTCGGTGTCTGCGGGGTGCGGTTCGGCCGGGTCGACGCGGTGGTGCAGGCCACGGAACCGGACCCGGCGCTACGGGCGGCCCTGGCCGAACTACGCGGCTACTTCGCCGGCGAGCTGACCGGATTCACCGTGCCGCTGTCGGTGCGGCAGGGCTCCGCGTTCGAACGGGCGGTGTGGCGAAGGATGACCGGGATCCCGTACGGGCAGACCGAGACGTACGGCGAGGTCGCCGCCGCGTTGGGCGACCCGCTCGCGGCGCGGGCGGTCGGGGTGGCCTGCAACCGCAACCCGATCCCGGTGATCGTGCCCTGCCACCGGATCGTCGGCGCCGGCGGCAAGCTGGTCGGCTTCGGTGGCGGGCTGCCCCGCAAACGCCACCTGCTGGAGTTGGAGGCCGGGGTGGCGTTCCGTCAGGAGTGGAGCTGATCCACTGCGGCCCGGTGCGGTCGGGCGGTACGCGCGTGGGGCGGTCCACCAGGTCATGGCGGACCGCCCCACGCGGTGTCGGCGGCAAGCGGTGGCTCGACGCCCGGTCGGATCGGCTCAGCGCCCGATCAGGTCGGCTCAGCGCTCGATCTTGTTGGCGATGAAGTCCTCGACGGCCTGCCGTGCGTCGTGGTCGGCGTACTGCTCCGGCGGCGACTTCATGAAGTAGGAGGAGGCCGAGAGGATCGGGCCGCCGACGCCGCGGTCCAGGGCGATCTTCGCGGCGCGCAGCGCGTCGATGATCACACCGGCGGAGTTGGGCGAGTCCCAGACCTCCAGCTTGAGCTCGGCGTTGAGCGGCGTGTCGCCGAAGGAACGACCTTCCAGCCGGATGTACGCCCACTTGCGGTCGTCGAGCCACGGCACGTGGTCGGACGGCCCGATGTGTACGTCGCTCTTGGCCATCTCGTGGGGCACCTGGGAGGTGACCGACTGGGTCTTGGAGATCTTCTTGGAGACCAGCCGGGTGCGCTCCAACATGTTCATGAAGTCCATGTTGCCGCCGAAGTTGAGCTGGTAGGTCCGCAGCAGCTCGACGCCGCGGTCCTCGAAGAGCTTGGCCAGGGCACGGTGCACGATGGTCGCGCCGACCTGGCTCTTGATGTCGTCGCCGACGATCGGCAGCCCGGCGTCGGTGAACTTCTGCGCCCAGGTCGGGTCCGAGGCGATGAAGACCGGCAGGGCGTTGACGAACGCACAGCCGGCGTCGATGGCGGCCTGGGCGTAGTACCGGGCGGCCTGCTCGGAGCCGACCGGCAGGTAGCAGACGACGACCTCGGCGCGGGCGTCCCGCAGGGCCTGGGCGACGTCCACCGGCTGCTGGTCGGATTCCTGGATCATCTCCTGGTAGTACTCGCCGACCCCGTCGAAGGTGGGGCCGCGCTGCACCAGCACCCCGGTGGGGGGTACGTCGCAGAAGCTGATCGTGTTGTTCTCGCTGGCGTTGATCGCCTCGGCGAGGTCCATGCCGACCTTCTTGGCGTCCACGTCGAACGCCGCGACGAACTCCACGTCCGAGACGTGGTAGTCGCCGAAGGTGACGTGCATGAGACCCGGGACGCGGTCGGTGGGGTCGGCGCCGCGGTAGTACTCCACGCCCTGGACCAGGGACGAGGCGCAGTTTCCGACACCGACGATGGCGACGCGGACGGAGCCCATCGCGTTTGCCTCCTTCTTGTTCGTCACAGCCGCTCCTGCTCGTCTCCGGGTTGTCCGGGCGGAGCTTCCCTGGTCGGTCCAGGCGGAGGCGGTTCGCTTGCTGCGGGTTCGGATTTCGTGGGTTCGTGGTGGCCGGTGCGTGGGGCCCGACCGGACCGCTCGTTGGCGATCAGCTCCTCCAGCCACCGCACCTCGCGTTCACAGGCGTCGAGGCCGTGCCGTTGGAGTTCGAGGGTGTACGCGTCGAGGCGTTCGGCGGCGCGGCCGAGCACGTCGCGGAGACCTTCCCTACGTTCCTCGATCTTGCGTCGCCGGCCCTCCAGGATCCGCAGCCGGGTGGCCCGGTCGGTCCGGGAGAAGAAGGCGAAGTGCACGCCGAACCCGGTGTCCTCGTAGGTTTCCGGGCCGGTCTGGGCGATCAGTTCGGCGAACCGCTCCTTGCCCTCGGCGGTGATGGTGTAGACGACCCGGCCGCGGCGGCTGGTCAGCGCGGGGATCCCCGCCTCGGTGCCGGGCGGCTCGTCGGCCTCGGCGATGAGTCCGTTGGTCTGCAGCCGGCGCAGGGTGGGGTAGAGCGACCCGTAGCTGATCGCGGCGCGGATCGCACCGAGCTTGGCGGCGAGCTCCTTGCGGAGCTCGTAGCCGTGCATCGGAGACTCCTGGAGCAGGCCGAGGATGGCGAGTTCCAGCACGCCGCACCCCTCCCACCAGGTCGTCTTCTCCGGTTCACCGGCTCGATGTATCGCACCGATACATCGTCACGGTAGACGGGATTCCGACAACGGGCAAACTGTTCCTGAGCACCCGTACGACTACTGATCGTGACGGCAGTCGCCAATGTCAACCTGGACCGCGTACCCTCGGGGCCATGCGTTCGCAGCGGCAGATCGTCGACTACTCGCTCCAGCGGCGAGCAGTGCTGCGCGAGGTCCACTCCGGCCGGGTCGGCGCCTACGAGGTCTGTGACGCCTCGCCGTACCTGAAGAACGCCGCCCGGTTCCACGGCGAGCCGACCGACCAGCGCTGCCCGATCTGCCGCCGTGAGAACCTCATCCACGTGCACTACATCTACGGCGACGAGCTGAAGCAGTCCGCCGGGCAGGCCCGCAACCGGGCCGAGCTCTCCCTGCTCGCGATGACGCTGCGTGAGTTCCAGGTGTACGTCGTCGAGGTGTGCCGCCTGTGCAACTGGAACCATCTGGTCGAGCAGTACCTGCTCGGCCGGGACGGGCTCGGCGCTGGCGACAGTGGTTCGCCGGCCGGCGCGGCGCTGGCGGTGGCCGGCGGCATGTCGATGGGCCAACGAAGGCGAGAGACCGACCGATGAACCACCTTGCCCGGCCGCTGCGTAGGCACCAGAGAGTGGGCAGGGCAATGTAAATGGTTAACCGGACAAGTCACGATATTTCTGATGAAGTGGCTTTCGGCTGCTGGTGCCGCTGCGGTGCCGGCAGTGGGCCAACTCACGGCAGACCGGTGGTGTCGCAGCCGCGCATCACCGCAACCGGCAGGGTGTGACACATGAACTCGTACGGCGAACCCCACTCCGCCTCCGGGCGTGCCTATGGATCAGGCACCGGCGGCGGATACGGATCAGAGCCGGATGACCACCGCTGGAGCCACGGCCCGGACGATGCCGGACAGGCACGTTCCCGCGCCCGGCGGGCCGACGCGGACGCCGGATGGCACGGCGGCGACGCCCCCGCCGGGCCGGGTACGGCCGGCCGCGCCTCGGTCGGTGGCAGCGCCCCGGTCAGCGGCGGCCGGGCCTCGGTCGGTGGCAGCGCCCCGGTCAGCGGCGGCCGGGCCTCGGTCGGTGGCAGCGCCCCGGCGGGTCGGGCCTCGGCGGGTCGGGCCTCGGTCGGTGGTTCGGCGGGCCGCGCCTCGGTCGGCGGCGTGGCCCCGGTCAGCGGTGGCCGCGCCTCGGTCGGTGGGGTGGCCCCGGTCAGCGGCAGCGCGTCCGTCGGTGGCAGCGCCGGCCGCGCCGGAGTCGGCCGGGCGACGGTCGGGCGGGCCAGCGTACGCCCGGTCTCGCCTGCCGGCGGATTCGGCGGCGGTCCCGGCGGCCCGGACGGGCCGGGTGGGCCCGGCGGACCCGGCGGACCGGGTGGTCCCGGCGGACCGGGTGGTCCCGGCGGACCGGGTCGGCGCGGCCGTGGCGGCCGCAACGATCCCGCCGCGATCAAGAAGGCCAAGCAGCGGCGGCGGATCAACCTGCTGATCGCCTCCTTCGCCATCCTGATCATGCTCACCGGTGGCGCGGTGGTCGGTGGGACCTACTACACGACCACGGTGGCCCTGCCGGAGGAGCTGCCGTTGCCGTTGGCCAGTTCGATCTACGCCAACGACGGCAACACCCGCATCGCCAAGCTCGGCGAGTTCAACCGGGTCTTCGTGCCGGTGGAGCAGATCCCGGAGCACGTGCAGCAGGCGGTCGCCTCGGCCGAGGACCGCAAGTTCTACGACCACTCCGGCATCGACTACGTCGGCATCGCCCGCGCCGCGTGGAACAACTTCACCGGCGGCAGCCGGCAGGGTGCCTCCACGATCACCCAGCAGTACGCGCGTAACGCGATGGACCTGCAGGAGGTCTCCTACGCGCGGAAGGTCCGTGAGGCGGTGCTCGCCTCGAAGCTGAACGACAAGTACGAAAAGCACGAGATCATGGGGTTCTACCTGAACACCATCTACTTCGGCCGGGGCGCGTACGGCATCGAGGCCGCCGCCCAGCAGTACTTCGGCAAGTCGGTCGCCGACCTGTCGGTCGCCGAAGGTGCGGTGATCGCCGCCGTGATCAAGCAGCCCGAGCCGGACGCCACCACCGGTCACCAGGGCTTCGACCCGGCGGTCAACGAGGCCGAGGCCCAGGGGCGTTGGGGCTACGTGCTCGACGGCATGGTGGAGAAGGGCTGGCTGCCAGCTGCCGAACGACCGACCGAGTACCCCGAGGTCAAGGTGGTCGACCCGAACAGCTGCATCATCGACTGTGGGATCAACACGCCGGAAGGCAACGTGATCAACTATGTCCGGGACGAGATGGTGCAGCTGGGCATCTGCACCCCGGACACCTGTTCCGCCGAGCTCCGGCAGGGCGGTTACAAGATCACGACGACGATCGACCCGAAGATGCAGGACGCGCTGGAGAAGGCCATCTGGCGGCAGGCCGAGGGCTCGGCGATGGACGGCCAGCCGGAGAACCTGATGGCGGCGATGGTCGCGATCGAGCCCAGCACCGGCCGGGTGCTCGCCTACTTCGGCGGCGACAACGGCACCGGCCACGACTACGCCGGGCGCAACTACGAGAACGGCCAGTGGACCGGCGGTCACTCGCCCGGCTCGACGTTCAAGATCTACACCCTGGCCGCCGCGCTGGACAACGACATCTCGGTCGACTCGCGGTGGACCGCCAAGCCGTTCAAGGTCGAGGGCACCGAGATCGAGGTGCAGAACGCCGGCCGCAACGCCAGCTGCGGTGAGTACTGCACGCTCGAAGAGTCCACCGTCCAGTCGTACAACGTGCCGTTCTACCACGTCACGGAGCAGATCGGCGCGGACAAGGTCGTCGGCATGGCCAAGGCCGCCGGCATCAACACGATGTGGAACACCGCCGACAACAAGCCCTACGACCTGACGAGCGTCGACCCCAAGGAGGTCGCGCCGTCGCCGTTCTTCAACGTCGTCGGGTACGGGCAGTACCCCGTGACGGTGCTCGACCACGCCAACGGGGTGGCCACCCTGGCCAACCGGGGTGTCTACAACAAGGCCCACTTCGTGGTCTCGGTCGAGCAGAAGAACCTCACCACCGGCGAGTGGCTCAACGTCGGTGGCGAGCAGCTCAAGCCGGAGCAGCGGATCCGGCAGGAGGTCGTCGCGGACCTCACCGACGTACTGACCAAGATCCCCGACAACATCAACAAGGATCTCAGCGGCGGGCGGGCCGTCGCCGGCAAGACCGGTACCTGGGAGCTCGACGAATCCAGCGGCGAGAACGGTGACGCCTGGATGGTCGGCTACACCCCGCAGATCGCCGCCGCCGTCTGGGTCGGCAACGTCGGAGACCGCAAGGCGATCCGCGACAAGAACAACAACAAGATCGGCGGTAGCGGGCTGCCCGCCACCATCTGGCAGCGGTTCATGAACGAGGCGCACAAGGGCATGGACCTGGAGCGCTTCCCGGCGGCCCGGCAGATCGGCAGCGTCGACGCCGGCAACGGCAAGTCGCCGGCCCCACCGACACCGGAGCCGGGCCGGGGCGGCGTCTGTGACGGGCCGTTGGGCGTCATCTTCTGCCCCGACGGCACCCCGCCGGCCAACGGCCAGGGCAACAACGGTGGCCAGGGCAACAACGGCGGCCAGGGCAACGGTGACAACGGTGACGGCACCGATCCCAACAGCGGAGGGCAGGACGGCGGCGGCGACGG
The DNA here is from genome assembly GCF_049179175.1 of Solwaraspora sp. WMMA2101. Taxonomy (NCBI): domain Bacteria; kingdom Bacillati; phylum Actinomycetota; class Actinomycetes; order Micromonosporales; family Micromonosporaceae; genus Solwaraspora; species Solwaraspora sp. WMMA2101. The sequence continues at coordinate 3,478,618 of NZ_JBMHMA010000006.1, forward strand.
CACCGGATTCAACTTCGGTGGCGGTGGCGGCGGCGTGACGACGCTGCCGACCCCGACCGGCTGACGACGCCCGCACGGGCCCCGCACCAGCACCGGTGGCCGGCGGCCAGGTCAGGTCGACCTGGCCGCCGGCCACCGGTGTCTGAGCCGGTCACGACGACATGCCGGACGCGGGCAGACGAAAGGCAGTCGGGTACGGCAGGATTCCTGTTCATGAGCGTGCAGCCACCGAACAGCATCGATGAAGCTCAGCGCGACGAGCCAGTCGGGCAGCCCGGCACCGGCACCGGCGTCGATCCGGACGCGGCACCGGTCGACTACCCGTCCCGGGCCGACGGCTTCGTCCGCGGCCTCTCCGAGGCCATCGGTGGCCCACTCGGCCGGCACGCGGCCGGGCAGGACGTGGTCGCCGCCCGTACCGGACGGTTCTGGACCGCCGCCCGGGTGGTGCTGGCGCTGATCTGCCTCAGCCTGGCGGCGCACTGGGTGCAGAAATCGCCCTGCATGGACGGAGGCTGGCACAGCAACGTCCAGTACACCCGGTTCTGCTACACCGACGTCCTCGCCCTCTACTACGCCGAAGGGCTCAACGAAGGCAAGGTCCCCTACCTGGACCACCCCGTCGAGTACCCGGTGGTGACCGGCTACTTCATGGGCGTACTCGGTCTGCCGGTGCACGCGCTCGGTGCCGACCGGCCCGACCTCAACCAGGCGATGTGGTTCTACAACGCCAACGCGTTGGTGCTCTGCGCGCTCGCGGTGGCGGCGGTGGCGACGATCCTGGCGCTGCGCCGCCGCCGACCATGGGACGCCGCCATGTTCGCGCTCGCCCCGGCCCTGGTGCTGACCGCCACCGTCAACTGGGACATGCTGCCGATCGCCTTCGCCGCGTTCGGCCTCTACGCCTGGGCCAGGAAACGCCCGGTGCTCGCCGGCATCCTGCTCGGCATCGGCGGCGCCGCCAAGATGTGGCCGCTGTTCCTGCTCGGACCGATCCTGGTGCTCGGCCTGCGGTCGGCCCGGATCCGGGCGACGGCCACGGCGATCGCCGTGGCGGTGGCCACCGTCGTCGCCGTCAACCTGCCCGTCTACCTCTGGGCCAACGACGGCTGGCGGCGGTTCTTCGAGCTCAACTCGGAGCGGCCGATCGACTGGGGAACGCTCTGGTACATCGGGCGCTACCTCGACGGCAAGTGGGCCGCCGGCGCACCCGGCGACCAGGGCCCGTTCCAGTGGCTCAGCGCGAACATCCCGACCCTCAACACCCTGTCGTACGTCCTGTTCGGCCTGGCCTGCGTCGGCGTCGGAGCGCTGGCGCTGCTCGCCCCGCGCCGGCCCCGGCTCGCCGCGCTGGCCTTCCTGGTCGTCGCCGCGTTCCTGATCTTCAGCAAGGTGTGGTCCCAGCAGTTCACCCTCTGGCTGCTGCCGCTGATCGTGCTGGCCCGGCCCCGCTGGGGCGCGTTCCTGGCCTGGCAGGCCGCCGAGGTCGGCTATTTCTTCGCCTTCTACGGCCAGCTCCTCGGTGCCACCAACGGCAGCCCGGTGATCCCCGAAGGGGTCTTCGTGCTGGCCGCCACCCTGCGGCTGGCCACCGTGGTGGCGCTGTGCGTGTTCATCATCCGTGACATTCTCGCCCCGGAGCGTGACGTGGTACGCGGCAACTACCTCGACGACCCCGACGGCGGGGTGTTCGACGGTGCGACCGACGCGGCCTGGATCAGTTCGCTGCGCCGCTGGTTCGGCTCCGGCGGCCCAGGTGCCGGGGCACGCGCACCGTCACAGCCGGAAGACGACCGTGTCGCCGATGTCGGCGCGCTCGATGCCGAGCCCGTCAACCGGTAGGTCGATCGTGGTCTGCCACGGCGTGCCGGCGACCCGGTCACGGCGCAGCACCACCGTCCGTACCCCGAGCTCCCGCAGGTAGGAGATGCTGGCCTGGTCGGGGAAGGTCCGGGTCAACTCGCGTACCTCGGCGAGCCGGTCAGGGGTGAAGCCGCTGCCGCCGTTGACCACCGGCTGGAACCGGGTCGTCGACCAGAGCATCACGTGCTGGTCGAGGTTCTGGCCGCTGGGCAGCACCAGGATCGGGCCTTCGTCGACCCGCATGATCTGCGGCTGTTCGGGCACCTCCGGATGCGGGGTGGTGTTGAGTCCCTCGACCAGGACCAGCAGCAGCGGTAGCAGCGTGGCCAGCCGCAACCACCCGCCGGGGCGCCCGGTGACCCGCTGCCGGGCGATGTCGTCGACCCGGCGGACGAACGCCCCGACGGCGCCGGCGGCGAGGATCGCCAACAGCAGCGTCGTCCACAGCATCATCCGGCCCGGGGTACGGATCCCGTCCCAACCCGGCAGATACTCGAACAGCAGACCGTACGTGTAGGCGCCGCCGAAGAACTCGGTGCCCATCGCGAGGATGCCGCTGAGCAGCACTCCGGCGAGCAGCAGCAGGCGCTGCCGCAGCGTCCAGATGGAGAAGACCAGCCCGGCCAGGGCCAGCGCGTACAGCACGAACCCGGGCAGCAGCGTCATCTCCGGATGCCAGGGCATGGTGGCGCGGGCGTCGGCGTGCCGGTCACCCCACAGCAGCGACTCCTGCGGCGCGGTGAAGAAGCCCACCAGCGGCGGCGAGTATGCGGCCAGGTCGTCGAGGGTGCGCGCGGCGTCGGGGTGCAGCTCGGCGACCCGGAAGTACGGGATCGCCAGCAGTACGCCGACCGCGGCGAACAGGGCACCGCCGGCAAGATCGGTCAACAGCAGGACGGCACCGAACGGCCGGCGGGGCCGCCAGAACCAGGCGCGCCGGACGACGTACATGGTCAGGGAGACCAGGCAGACGACCGCCAGGATGTAGATGAACGGCAGCCCGATGCCGAAGCCGAGACTGATCTGCCAGGCCGCGGTCAGCCAGCCGGCCAGCGCCCAACCGATGCTGCGCCGCTGCGGGCGGTAGCCGTACCGCAGCGACCAGCCATGACCCCGGGCCAGCATGGCCAGCGCCAGCGGGATCCCGCCGTTGGAGACGATGTGCAGGTGGCCGGCCTGGGCCAGCAGCCACGGTGCGTACGCGTACGCGGCACCGCCGACCGCCGCTGCGGTACGTCCGGCACCCAGTTGCCGGATCAGCGCGTACGCGCCGAGCGTCGCCAGCGCGTGGGCGAGCACGAAGATGATGTTGTAGCGGAGGACGGCCGCGACGGGTCCGTCCCCGATCATCCCGGCCGGGGCGTAGCCGAGGAGCGTGTCGGAGAATGCGAAACTCCACGGCTCGGGATAGAACGTGTTCGACCGCCACAGTTGGGTGGGGTCGGTCAGCAGGATGTGCCCGGACCAGGCCATCTGCCAGGCCTGCAGGGTCGGATCGAAGGTGTCCTGCGGGATCGTGTACAGCGGGTAGCGCAGGGTCGGCCAGGTCATCACCACGGCGACGACGAGGGCCGACACGGTGGCCAGGGTCCACTCGTGGACCAGCACCCGGGCGACGGCCCGACCCGCGCGACGAAGCCGACCGGGCTGACGTTCCGGCTCCGGCGCGAAGGACACGAACGGGTCAGCCGGCTCAGCTGGCTTGTCGGTCTCAGCCGGCTTGTCGGTCTCAGCCGGCTTGTCGGTCTCAGCCGGCTTGTCGGTCTCAGCCGGCTTGTCGGTCTCAGCCGGCTTGTCGGTCTCAGCCGGCTTGTCGGTCTCAGCCGGCTTGTCGGTCTCAGCCGGCTTGTCGGTCTCAGCCGGCTTGTCGGTCTCAGCCGGCTTGTCGGTCTCAGCCGGCTTGTCGGTCTCAGCCGGCTTGTCGGCCTTGGTCGGCTGGTCGGGAGCGGCCGTGGGGTTCTCGTCGGTCATCGCGGCGGGTCCTGCTGACCCAGGCGGTGCCGGAGGTAGTCGATGTCGGCTGACTGGCCCTCGGCCCCGCCTGGGGTCTCGACGATCACCGGTGCGTCGGCAGCGCGGACCGCCGCGACGATGAGCTCCGGGTCGATCGACCCGGCCTGGAGGTTCTCGTGCCGGTCCCGGCCGCTGTCGAAGCCGTCCTTCGAACCGTTGGCGTGGATCAGGTCGATCCGGCCGGTGATCGCCTTGATTCGGTCGACGATGCCGACAAGGTCCTCGCCGGCAGCATGGGCGTGGCAGGTGTCGAGGCAGAAGCCGGGGTCGAACTCGCCGATGGCATCCCACAGCCGGGCGAGCGATTCGAACCGGCGGGCACAGGCGTTGTCGCCACCAGCGGTGTTCTCGATCAACACCGGGAGTGGGAATCCGCCCTGCTCCTCGGCGTAGGCGAAGGTCTTGCGCCAGTTGGCGAAGCCCACCGCCGGGTCGTCGCCACGGTTGACGTGTCCACCGTGCACGATGAGGCCCTTGGCGCCGATCTCGCGAGCGCGGGCGGCGTGGCTCACCAGCAGCTTGCGACTCGGAATCCGGATCCGGTTGTTGGAGGTGGCGACGTTGACGACGTACGGCGCGTGGACGTAGACGTCGACGCCGGACTCGCGCAGCCGGTCCGCGTCGGTCCGCGGCGTCGGGGCCTGCCAGCCCTGCGGATCGGCCAGGAAGAACTGGACGGCGTCGGCGTGCCGGTCGGTGGCCTCGGCGAGCGGGTCGGTGGGGTCGACGTGGGCTCCGATACGCATGGGGGCGAGCCTACGTGGCCGGGCCGACCGTCGTCGCGCGCCGGCTGGCGTCACCGCCGACGGTGTGCGGTCGTTGGTCCTGGTGGACGTCCGGCCCGACCGAGCCCTCGGTTGGCGTGCCGGCCCGCCGTCCGGGCAGGAGAGACCATGTCGACGCAGCTGTCCTTCAGCCTCGGACACGCCGACTCGTGGCTTGCCGATCTGTCGGGTCATGAACAGCCAATCGGACTTTTAGCGCTTGTCGCGTTAATTACGGTGATTGGCACGTCTGTAGCTGCGATCAGGGTTATTATCGTGCAACACAGGCAGAAGGCACGACATCTGCCCTGATGGCCGGCTCTGCCGGACAACTGCACAGGCTCCGCGGGGCGCTTCTCGTCCAACCTCGTCGGTGTGGTCGTTCCTCCCCAGGTCCCACCCAAAGAATGCGGACAGGGCGCCCCGCGGCTCGTGCATCCCGTGCCACCGGCCGCAGCCGGTGACGCCCCGACTGCCAGCGGCCGGGGTGGACCGATGTTCGTCGCCGACGACCAGCTATCCTTGTCCGGTTGCGCAGTCGCCAGGTCACCTGATCTGCCGCCCGCGCCACGACGCTGGACCTCCTGCCACGGAAGGACCGTGGCCGCCAAGCCCACAGGAGGTGAGTACGTCTTGCGTCATTACGAGATCATGGTGATTCTCGATCCCAGCCTCGAGGAGCGCACGGTCGCGCCCTCGCTCGACACGTACCTGAACGTGATCCGGACCGCTGGTGGCTCAGTCGAGAAACTCGACGTCTGGGGCCGTCGCCGCCTCTCCTTCGAGATCAACAAGAAGGCGGAAGGCATCTACGCCGTCATCGACCTGCAGGCAGATCCGGACGCCGTCGCCGAGCTGGACCGCCAGCTGCGGCTCAACGAGTCGGTCCTGCGCACCAAGGTCATTCGGCCGGAAACGCGCTGACCGCGTCCCAGCAGGTACGCCCGACAGCCGCCGCATCGAACCTGTCACAGGGCTCTGGCAGCCTTGAGCCAGGGATCGACTGAGCGCGCGAGGAGATGGTCATGGCAGGAGATACCACCATCACGGTCATCGGCAACCTGACCGATGATCCTGAGTTGCGTTTTACCCCTTCCGGAGCGGCGGTGGCCAAGTTCCGGGTCGCCTCGACGCCCCGGTTCATGGACAAGGCCTCCGGCGAATGGAAGGACGGCGAGCCGCTCTTCCTGTCCTGCACGGTGTGGCGCCAGGCGGCCGAGCACGTCGCCGAGTCACTCCAGCGGGGTGCCCGGGTGATCGTCTCGGGTCGACTGCGGCAGCGGTCGTACGAGACCCGCGAGGGCGAGAAGCGGACCGTCATCGAGCTGGAAGTGGACGAGATCGGCCCGTCGCTGCGGTACGCCACGGCGAAGGTGCAGAAGATGTCCCGGTCCGGAGCTGGTGGCGGCGGCTTCGGTGGTTCCGGAGGCGGTGGTAACCAGGGCGGCGGAAACTTCGACGACCCCTGGGCCACGGCCGCGCCAGCTGCCTCGTCTGCTCGATCGGGCGGCGGGAACTTCGACGAGGAACCCCCATTCTGATATGGCTAACAACGCCCGTGATCGCAAACCAGGAGCAAGATCAATGGCCAAGGCTGCGGCACTTCGCAAGCCGAAGAAGAAGGTGAACCCGCTCGACAAGGACGGGATCACCTATATCGATTACAAGGACACCGCTCTGCTGCGCAAGTTCATCTCCGACCGTGGCAAGATCCGCGCCCGGCGGGTGACCGGAGTGACCTCCCAGCAGCAGCGGCAGATCGCCCGTGCGGTCAAGAACGCCCGCGAGATGGCGCTCCTGCCGTACACCACGACGGCTCGCTGAGCGGAGGCACCGATATGAAGATCATCCTGACTCAGGAGGTGTCTGGGCTCGGTTCCCCCGGGGACATCGTCGAGGTCAAGAACGGCTACGGCCGTAACTACCTGCTGCCCCAGGGCTACGCGATCACCTGGACCAAGGGCGCGGAGAAGCAGGTCACCTCGATCAAGCGGGCCCGGTCCGCACGGGAGATCCGCGACCTCGGCCACGCCAACGAGGTCAAGGGGCAGCTGGAGAACCTCACGGTCACCCTGACCGTGCGGGCCGGCGAGGGCGGTCGACTGTTCGGCTCGGTCACCCCGGCCGAGGTCGTTGACGCCGTCCGTACCGCCGGTGGACCGGCGCTGGACCGTCGACGGCTCGAACTGCCCGGCCACATCAAGTCGGTCGGCGCCTATCCGGTGAAGGTCAAGCTCCACCCGGACGTCACCGCGTCGTTCAACCTCAACGTGCTCCAGGCCAAGTAGGTCCGGCCACCCGAGCGCAGCTCAGCGAAGGGACCACACCGACCGGTGTGGTCCCTTCGCCGTGATCAGCGCAGGGTGCTGGAGACCACCACCGGTTCCCCCGCACCGAGAAAGAAGATCCCCGGGTAGCCGGCCGTGGCGAAGCCGTCGTTGACGTTGCGCCGCAGCACCGAGCCGGTCACCTCCAAGGTGCCGGACCGGTCGTTGCTGACGAAGAAGATCGCCCCGCCACCCTCCTTCGCCGTGTTCTCGGCGACCACGCTGCCGGCGACGGTCACCGTGAACCGGTTGCCGTCGGCGTAGATCGCGCCACCGCTGCCACCGCCGGGGGTGCCCGGCTTCGCCGGGTTCGCGCCGTGCCCGACCGCCGCGTTGTGGGTCAGTACGCTGTTCAGAACGATCCACGAGACGCCGATGCTGCTCAGCGCGCCACCGTTGGCGCACACGCCGCCGTCGTCCGGCGCTCCGCCGAAGGTGCTGCCCACCACGTACACCGGTCGGTCCTGCCACTGGTCCAGCACCCGGATCGCGGCGCCACCCAGGTCCGGACCGGTCGGGTCGCAGCGGTTGCGGACGAACCGGCTGTCGACGACCCGGAACCGACCGCCGCGTACGAAGATCGCTCCACCGCCACCACCGTCGACCCGTTCGCCGGTGGCGTCGCCGTCGGCGAACGTCAGGTTCTGCACGACCAGCTCGGGATGGTCCTGGTCGTTGCAGTGTGAGGTCGTCCAGCCCTGCGTCTCGTCACAGGTGTTCATGTAGAGGATGCGCCGTTCGCCGCCGCCGCTGAGGGTGACCAGACCGCCGCCGTCGAGCACCACCCGCCGGCTGGCCGCGTTGCGGACCTTTGCCGTCTGCTTCAGCACGATGACCACCGGCCGTGGACCACAGGCGAAGGTGATGATCCCGCCGGCGGCGACCGCCGACACGACCGCGTCCGAGGTGCAACTCGCCGGCGTACCGTCGCCGACGGTCCGGGTGGGTCGGCTGGTGTCCACCGCCCGCGCGTGCGACGGCACGTCCGCGCCGCCGTCCGGATTACCGGGGGGCGGGCCGGCGGCACCGCCGTCAGCGGTCGGCGGGTCGGCCGGGGCGGTCGGCGGCGGGGCCGGACCGAGCCCGGCGTCGCCGCCGCGCGGCGCCACGGTCGCGGTGGGATCCGGCGGTGCCGACGCTGGTGCGTCGGTCGCCGCACCGACCACACCGGCCGGCCCGGACCCGGCCGCGTCGCCGCAACCGGCGAGCAGCGCCATCGTGACAAGGCCGGTCAGGATGTGCCTGACCGCCCGAGGTCTGCTGGGCACCGACCGATGGTACGAGCGGGTACGCCGCCCGGACCAGCGCGATCAGTCGTCGAACCGCCACCGCCGGGGCAGCCGGCCGCCACCGAACGGCCGTCAACCGATCGGCTGACCGGTGATGGCGCTCGCCACCACCTGCGACATGCCACCTCCGATGACGGCCGCCGCCAGGCCGACGCTCGACGCCCGCCAGGTCCCGCTCACCCACCGGATCAGGACGGCGAGGACCAGAGAGATCATCAGTGCGTACGCGAAGGCGGGTGCCGCCGCGAGCAGCGAGCTGATCGCCTGGGCACGGGCCGACAGGCAGTCGCCGTCCACGCCCAGGACGCAGTCGTTCGTGGCGGGGGTGCCGTCCAGCGTGAGGCTCCAGATCAGGAACGCCACCACCGGCAGGGCGTACCAGGCCGCCGTGTAGAGCAACGACGACAGGTAGCCGCTCTGGTCGGCGTCGATGAGTTCGTCGTCGATCCGGTAGGTGAGCCGCCGCTGCGACGGTGGTTCGTACCGGGGCCGTGGCCGCTGCTCGGGCAGCACCCGCGAGCGTGGGGCACTGGGCAGCGCCACCACGGGCGACCGGGGAGCGGACGACGGCGTCTCGACCCACCGGGGGTCGTCGGCGGCCAGCCGGGTGCCGGACCAGAAGGTGCCTTCGCGGCCGGGTTCGACCTCGGGCCACGGGTCGACCGGCGGGATCTCGTCGGCGTACCCGCCCGCCTCCAGCGCACGTCGCTTGCGGGCCCCGGTCCGACTTCCGGTTGGCCAGCTCTGCGGATCGTCGTCGCGGTCCCACTGCTGGGTGTAGTCGCTGGCGGCCCGCCAGCCGTCGAACAGCGCCGGGTCGTCCCCGGCGTCGCGGTGGCCCCGGCCCACGCTGGTCGACGCCGCCGAAGGGCCTGGGCCGATCGCGCGCGGCGCCGACGCGGTACGCGACCAGCCGTCGATCTCGCGTGGCTGCTCCCGCCTCGGTGCCTCGATCTCCCGGCGGGCGGCACGGGTACGGCGAGCGGCCCGGCCGGACTCGCGTTGCTGATCGTCGGTTGGCGGCCGGGACCATTCGCTGGTGTAGTCGGCTGCTGCCGCTGACCACGCATCGTCGCGGGACCATTCGCTGGTGTAGTCGGCTGCTGCCGCTGACCACGCGCCGTCGCGGGACCAGCCGCCGGTGTGCTCGCCTGGTCCGCTGTCGCGACGGCTGTCGATCGCGCGCTGCCGGGGCACCGGTCGTCGGGCGCTGTCAGTACGCCGGCCCGGTGGGGCGTCGTCGGGCAGCCACTGCGCCGGGTCGTCGTACCCGCGTCGCGACGCTGCCTCGCCACCGCGTCGCGACGCTGCCTCGTCGCTACGTCGCCGTCGCCGCCGGGGCGGCGTGTCGGCCCGGTCGTCCGGTTCGCGGGCCAGGCCACGGGAGAGCCAACTGTCGTCGTCGGCGGGGCGGTCACCGGGTGGCGGCGACCATCTTGCCGGGGGCGCGGACCAGGACGTGCGCGGTTCGTCGGACCAGGCGGTACGCGGTTCGTCGGACCACGACGTGTGCGGTTCGTCGGACCAGCGGCTGACCGGCCCGGCGTCGCTGCGCGGCGGGTCGCGCTGCCAGCCACGACGACCGCCGGAGGTCGGGGCCGGGGAGACCGGCCCACCCGAGGTGGGGCTGCCGGAGACCGGGCCACCGGAGATCGGGCCGCCCGAGATCGGATCCTCCGGTGCGCGACGCCGGCCGACTGTCCGGCGGCGACTACGCGTCGGTTGCTCCGGGATCTGCCACGAACCGTCGCGATGCCGCCCGGCCCGCCCGCCCCGGTCATACTGGTCGGCCCGGTCCGGGGCGGCCGCCGTGTCGTCCCAGCCGGCCGGTCGGCCACGGTCCCAGGACCGGTCCCCGTCCCAGGACCGGTCGGCCGCCCCGGATCGGCTGCCGTGGTCGGCCGGTGGCCGGTGGTCGGCGGAGGACGGCCCGGCGGGCAGCGCCCACCGTGCGCCGCCCGGTGCAGCGCGCCTCTCCACTGGCTCGTCTTCCGGGTCGTGGCGTCGGCGACGCCCTCGCGGCGGTTCATTGGCATCATCCGGTGCGGCGTACCGGGCGCGACGCGACCGTGGCGTCGGGTCGACCTCGGCGTCATCGGACCAACGAGGAGCAGGCCGCCGCTCACGCGGAGCGCGGTCGCCGTACTCCCAATCCCGGTAGTCCACCGCCGGAGCCTCGCCCCTTCGCTATCCAGCCATGATCGGCTGAGCCGGCGACACAGTCACCGCCGATACTAGCCGGTACCTGGGCCAGCAGCCTGGTGACGAATTTTGTCCACCGGCTGTGGACAGCGTAGCCCCAGCTCAGCAGGGGGTCGACCGCGCGGCGAACGAGTTTTCCACAGCCTGTGCACAAGGTTGTGCACAGGCTGCGGCCGGCTGTCCACAGCTTGTCCAGAGGTTCATCCACCGCGCCGTTTGGGTCTGCCGCCGGGGAGTCCGTATCGTTCACGCCAGCCCTCCCGCTACCAGCGCGACGTCCCCCGGTCGCCCGACCTGTGGCAGGTCGGCCCGGTGGACCGCGACGTGCCGCAGCGGATGTCGTACCCGCGACGTTCACTGGCACCACAGGCGACGACGAAGGGGGGTGGCGGATGTCCATCACGGATGACCGGCAGACCGACGCCCGGCCGGCGCGCCCCGCCGGCCCACCTGGGCCTCCGACGCCACCACCGGGCCCACCCACCGGCGGCGGGTTCGACCGCACCCCGCCGCAGGACATCGCCGCCGAGCAATGCGTCCTCGGCGGAATGCTGCTGTCCAAGGACGCCATCGCCGACGTCGTCGAGATCCTCAAGTCGCACGACTTCTACCGGCCGATCCACGCGACCATCTTCGACGCGGTGCTCGACCTGTACGGTCGCGGTGAGCCCGCCGACCCGATCACGGTCTCCGCCGCGCTCGCCGACTCCGGTGACATCGGCCGCGTGGGTGGCGCGCCGTACCTGCACACGCTGATCGCCAGCGTGCCGACCGCCGCCAACGCCTCCTACTACGCCCGGATCGTCGCCGAGCGTGCCGTCCTCCGTCGGCTCGTCGAAGCCGGCACCAAGATCGTCCAGCTGGGCTACGGCTCCGCCGCCGGCGGCGGCCGCGACATCGACGACGTGGTCGACCTGGCCCAGCAGGCGGTGTACGACGTCACCGAGCGCCGGGTCAGCGAGGACTTCGCGGTGCTCGCCGACATGCTGCAGCCGACCCTCGACGAGATCGAGGCGGTCGGTGCCCAGGGCGGCGTGATGACCGGCGTCCCCACCGGCTTCACCGACCTGGACAGGCTGCTCAACGGCCTGCACCCCGGCCAGCTGATCATCGTTGCCGGCCGGCCGGGTCTGGGCAAGGCACTGGCACTGGACACCCCGCTGCCGACCCCCACCGGGTGGACCACCATGGGTGAGGTCGCGGTCGGTGACCAACTGCTCGACGCGGACGGCCGGCCGACCACGGTCGTCGGCACCTCCGAGATCCTCCTCGGTGGTCGGTCGTACCAGGTGGAGTTCAGCGACGGCTCGACGATCGTCGCCGACGCTGACCACCTCTGGCAGGTGACCCATCAACCCGCCGGCCTGGCGTTGGCCGGTGCCGGTCCGGCCGGTGGCACCGTACCGGGCTGGCGTGGGCCGGCGGCCACGGCGGCGACCGAGGTGCTGACCACCGAACAGCTCGTCGACCTGCTGGGGCGCGACCCGCAGGCCACGTCGGGCATCGCGGTACGCAACAGTCGGCCACTGGTGCTGCCCGAGCGCACCGACCTGCCGGTGCCCCCGTACCAGCTGGGGGTCGAACTGGCCGGGGGTGAACCGCCGTCCGACGGCGACCCCGACGAGCGTCGCGTCCCCGACCTGTACCTGCGCGCCAGCGAGGCGCAGCGCCGGGCGGTGCTCGCCGGCCTGCTCGACACCGCCGGCACCTGCGGCGTCGGCGGTCTCGTCGAGTACCGCACCACCGGCCGTCGGCTGGCCGATTCGGTGCGGGAGCTGGTGGCGACCCTGGGCGGGCACTGCACGGTGACGGCCGCCACCGTGCCGGGCCGGATGACCGCGCCGTCGACCTTGTACACGGTCACCGTCGGCGCGGACACCGACCGGGAACGGTTCGTCACGGCGATCCGGCCGGTGCCCAGCGTGCCGGTACGGTGCGTCACCGTGGACAACCCGGACCACCTCTACCTGGCGGGGCGCACGATGGTCCCGACCCACAACTCCACCGCGTCGATGGACTTCGCCCGTAACGCCGCGATCCGGGCCGGCTGCGCCGCCGCCATCTTCTCGCTGGAAATGAGCAAGGTGGAGATCGTCATGCGGCTGCTCTCGGCCGAGGCGAAGGTACCGCTGCACGTCCTGCGTTCCGGTCAGCTGTCCGACGACGACTGGACCAAGCTGGCCCGGAGGATGGGCGAGATCAGCGAAGCGCCGCTGTTCGTCGATGACACACCGAACATGAACCTGATGGAGATCCGGGCGAAGGCACGGCGGCTGCGTCAACGGCACGACCTGAAGATGATCGTGGTGGACTACCTGCAGCTGATGAGCTCACCCAAGCGGACGGAGAGCCGGCAGCAGGAGGTCGCCGAGTTGTCGCGAGGGCTGAAACTGCTGGCCAAGGAGGTCGAGTGCCCGGTCATCGCGGTCAGCCAGCTCAACCGGGGCCCGGAGCAGCGGACCGACAAGCGTCCTCAGCTGTCCGACCTGCGGGAGTCAGGCTCGATCGAGCAGGACGCGGACGTGGTGATCCTGCTGCACCGGGACGACTACTACGACAAGGAGTCGCCCCGGGCGGGAGAGGCGGACTTCATCGTGGCGAAGCACCGTAACGGTCCCACCGACACGGTGACCGTCGCCGCGCAGCTCCACCTCTCCCGCTTCGTCGACATGGCCATCTGACGCGTCGCGGTGCGGCCGTAGGCCGGCGCGGGGTCAGTCGAAGAGTTGGTTCAGGAAGCTCTTCTGCCGCTTGTGCCGCTTGTGCCCGTGGTAGCCGTGGTGGCCGTAGGCGGGCGCCGGCGGGTAGGCCGGTGCCGGCGGGTAGCCGGGCTGGTGGTGAACCGGCGGCGGGTAGCCACTGGCCGGCGGGGGCGGCGGCGGGTAGCCACTGGCCGGCGGTGCCGGCGGACGGGCCGGCTGACCGGGCTGACCCGCCGAGCCGCCACCGTTCCAGGCAGCCTCCGCGTCGAAGAGCCGTTCGAGTTCGCCCCGGTCGAGGAAGATGCCCCGACACTCGGTGCACTGGTCGATGGTGATTCCGCTGCGCTCGTACTGCCGCATGGAGCCGTGGCACTTGGGACAGTTCATCTGCATGATTCGACGGTACCGGCTGCTGTCCTCACCCGCCGACAGGCAACCCGACGACCTCGTCGTCGCCGACCTGATGGAAGTCGTCGTAGTACTGGCCGACAGCCTGGAAGTCGTCCGGCTGCAGCGGGCAGACCAGGCCGTCGACCACGTCGCGCAGGGCGGCGACGGCTGCGGCGGAGCCCACCGGCACGGCCACCATCACGCGCGCGGCGCCGAGACCCCGACAGACCGCGACGGCGGCCCGGGCCGTCGCGCCGGTGGCCAGGCCGTCGTCGACCAGCACGGCCGTACGTCCGGCCAGGTCCACCGCCGGTCGGTCGCCCCGGAAGCGGCGCTCCCGGCGGTGCAGCTCGGCCGTCTCCACTTCGGTCACCTGGGCGATCTGTGCGGCGTCGAGGCGGTCGGCCACCTCCCGGTTGATCACCCGTACGCCGCCGGAGCCGATCGCGCCGAACGCGACCTCGGGGGCGGCCGGGAGCCCGAGTTTGCGGATGACGAGCACGTCGTAGGCCACCTGGAGCCGGTTGGCGACGACCGCCGCGACCGGTGCCCCGCCCCGGAGCAGGCCCAGTACGACGACGTCCGGCCGCCCGGTCAGGCTGGCCAGGTCGCGGGCGAGCCGCGCGCCGGCGTCTTCGCGGTCCCGGTACACACTGTCCATGGCCTCAGGTGTACGCCGGATCCGCCGTCGTCGCCGGGTGGTCGGGCGAAATCCGTCGATCGGGCACCCCGCGTCGCCGCCATGTCGCTGCTATCTGGCGAGCGCTGCGGCCATCGCGTGTGCCGTCACCAGGGCGGTGAATCCGACCGTCAGGGTCGCCGCCGCGTAGCCCGCTGCCCACCAGCGGTCCCGGGCGCCACCGCCGGCCAGCTGCACCACCTCGTAGGCGAAGGTCGAATAGGTGGTCAGCGCACCACACAGACCGGTGGCGAGCAGCCGGGCCAGCGGGCCGTCGAGTGCCGTACCGGTGCCGGCGATCCCACCGAGCAGCGCCGCTCCGACGACGTTGACCGCGAACGTGCCCCAGTAGCTGGGCCGGCCGGCCCCGACCACCACCCGGTCGACCAGGTAGCGCAGCACCGCCCCGACGGCACCGCCGGTCATCACCAGCAGCAGTGTCACGACCCGGCTCCCGCCCACCGGTCGGCGACCGGCCGGGCCGCCGCACCGCCGATCAGCACCGCGACCAGCGCTGCGGCGAGGGTGCCGAGGGCGTAGCCGCCGGCCAACCAGGGGCGTCCGGTGGCGAACAGTTCGGCGACCTCCAGGGTCTGGATCGAGAAGGTGGTGAAGCCGCCGAGCAGGCCCGCCCCGAGCAGCGGCCGGAGCAGGCGGTGCGGCCGGGGCCGGGCGGTGACGACCCGCATGAGTACGCCGATGAGGGTGCAGCCGACGAGGTTGGTGACCAGGGTCGGCCAGGGTGGGCCGTCGGCGGCGACGGGCCAGGTCAGGGCGATGCCGTACCGGGCGGCGGCACCGACGGCACCGCCGACGGCGACCGCGGTCAGTACGGCCGGCGACACCGACCCGGCGGGCAACTTCACGGGCCGCCACCGGTGACGGCCCGCTCTCCGGCAGCTGCCCCCGGCTGGCCGGTGCTGGACCCACCGTTGCTGGACCCGGCGTTGCTGGACCCTGCGTCGCTGGACCCTGCGTCGTACAGCACCGGCACCCAGCTGAACAGCGCGATCGGGTACAGCAGATATCCGAACCGGGTCGCCGGCAGCAACATCGTGGCGACGAGCAGACCGGCCGCGCAGATCGTCGCCGCCCCGGCGACGGTACGTGGCGGCTGGTGCCGCAGGCGTACCGCGATCGCGAGGCCGACCAGGATCAGCAGCGTGCCCGCGACGAACCGACCGCCCGGTAGCCAGTCGGCGATCAGGTGACCGGGCAGCGGCGACGCCGCCGGAGTGTCGACCACGCCCGCCCCGAGCGGGAAACCGACGACGTTGTGCGCCAGCGCGGCATGGTCCACGGCGGCCACCGGGACCAGGGCGAGCAACGGCAGCCCGACGCCGGCGGCGGCGACCTTCACCAGCTCGCGCTGCCCCTTGGCGGCGGCGTGCAGTGCCACCACGACCAGGATCGGCCAGGCGAACAGTTTGAGCGCGGCGGCGGCACCGACCGCGAACCCGGCGGCACCGTACCGGCCGGTGGCGCAGAGCGTCAGCCCGAGCAGGGCCAGCGCCAGGACCGGCAGGTCGTTGCCTCCGGTGCTCAGGGTCAACGCGGAGATCGGCAGGACCGCGCTGAGCTGCACCGTCCGTACCAGGGTGGCGCCGTCGACGCCGACCTGCGCGCGCAGCAGCACCAGGGCGGTGCCGCCGAGGACGACGGTGGCGAGGGCGAACCACACCCGGGCATCGGTCCACCAGGCCACGCCGGCCAGCGCCCGGGCCATGCCGAACAGCACCATCCCGGGCTGGTACGGCAGGTAGCCGAGCAACTGCTCGTCGCTGGGCAGGGCGGTGATCTGCTGCTCGGACAGGTACGGGGTGTCGTGGGCGAGCAACCTGCTGGCCCCGTCCTCGACGACCAGGACCTCTTCCTGCGCCCGGTCGGTCCGTCCGCCCGCGCGTTGCGCGGACTGCACCAGCAGCGGTACGGCGACCACCGCCGTCCAGGTGAGTCCGGTCAGCCAGCCACGTCCGGCGACGGGGACGTCCGGCCCGATGGCGGCGGCTCTGCGGAAGGCGAGCTGGCTGAGTACGACGAGGACGGCGGCGCCGTACCCGACGGTGGCGACGGTGCCCCAGGCCCGGTGCGGGGCGAGGGTCGACGTGGTCGCGGTGATCCCGGCGAAGGCGGCGGAGAGTCCGTAGACGGTGAGGTCGCCGACGAGCCCGGCACCGGCCCGGTGCAACCGGTTCCACCGTCGGGTGACGTCGGCCCGCCACCGCCGGGCGGAGTCGGCCGGGCGGCGCGGGCGGGTTGCGGGTCCGGCCGACGCGACGGTCACGTCGCAAGTCTGGCAGAACGGTCACGCCGGTAGGTGCGGTACCTTCTCGGTCCGCTGCCGTTGATGTGCCCGGCGGTTCTGATCGAGCCGGATGACGGCACCCTCGTCGTGCAGCGGCCCGGCCAGGCTACCGGGGCGGCCGCCGGAGCCGCACTGCAGTGCGGTCAGCAACCGGTGGGCCGGCATCGGGCGGGCGAAGAGGTGGCCCTGACCGGCGGTGCAGCCAAGTGCCCACAACGCCTGGCGCTGTGGTTCACTCTCCACGCCTTCGGCGACGACGGCCAGGCCGAGGCTGCGGCCGAGGTCGACGGTCGACCGGATGACGGCGACCGCCTCGGCGGAGGTCTCCATGCTCCGCACGAACGACCGGGCGATCTTCAGTTCGTGCACCGGCACCCGCGACAGCATCGACAGTGACGAGTAGCCGGTGCCGAACTCGTCGAGGGCGAGTCGGATCCCGGCGTCGCGGAGTTGGCCGAGCACCTGGTCGACCACTTCGAGTTGACTGATGGTGAGCGTCTCGGTCAGCTCGAGGACGAGCCGGCTGGGCGGGATGTCGTGGGCGCGGAGCCGGGCGAGGACGGCGCTGGGGTAGCGCGGGTCGAGCAGGCTGCGCGGGGACAGGTTGACCGCGACGGGCAGGGCGAAGCCGGCTTCGGCCCAGGTGGCGGCGGCGATCAGGGACTGGTCGAGGACCGCGTCGGCGAACGCGGGGAGCAGCCCGGACCGTTCGACGGTGTCCAGGAAGCGTGGCGGGTCGAGTCGGCCCTGGTCCGGGTGCTGCCAGCGGGCGAGCGCTTCGGCGGCGATCACTTCGCCGGTGCCGAGGTCGACGATCGGCTGGAAGGCGACGCTGAACTCGTGCTCGGCGACGGCGCGGGGCAGGTCTCCACCGAGGGCCAACCGGCCGACGTCGGCGGTGTCCCGGCCGCGGGCGTACGAGGCGATCCGTCCGCCGGACCGTTTCGCCTGGTACATGGCTACGTCGGCGCGACGCAGCAGCTCGGGCATGCCGCCGTTGCCGGGGGCGACGGCGATGCCACCGCTGGCTTCGACGTTGATCCGCATGCCGTCGAGGTCCATCGGGGCACAGATCGCGGCGAGCAGGGCATCGGCCCGGTGGGTGGCGATCGCGGGTGCGGGCAGGCCGGTCAACAGTACGGCGAACTCGTCGCCGCCGAGCCGGGCGACCATGTCGCCCGCGTGCGCGGTGGCGCAGAGCCGGCGCGCCACCTGGATCAGCACCTCGTCGCCGGCGGCGTGCCCGAGCGTGTCGTTGATCTCCTTGAAGTGGTTGAGGTCGATCAGGAGCAGGGCGGTGATCCCGCCGGTGCGCCGACCGCCGAGGAGTTGCGCGCCGTGGTCCATCAGCCGACGTCGGTTGGCCAGTCCGGTGAGCGAGTCCTGCGCCGCCTGCCGGGCATGCCGTTCGGCCTCCTCGTTGAGCTGCTGGTAGAGGGTGGCGTTGCGGACCGCCGTACACAGTGCCGAGGCGAACGTACGCAGGGTGTAGTGCTCGCGGTCGGAGAACTTGACCGGGCCGGCCAGGCACAGCCGTAGGGTCCCGACGCTGACGGTGCTGTCCGGACTGGCGAGCGGGACGGCGATCACCGTACGCATGTGCGGGGTGGGCGCGGTATCGGCCGGGCCGTCGTACTGCACGCCGTCGCTGTTGCCCTGGACGAGCCGGTGCGGGCTGTTGAGCTCCACCTCGACCCGGTCGGTGGAGAACAGGTCGGCGGCCTGCACCACCGCGGTGGACAGCACCACGTCGAGGTCGATGACGTTGAGTGCGTCGGTGGCCCGGGCCAGTCGTTGCCAGGCCTGCTGGTCGGCCCGGGAGCGGGCCTGACCGGCGTAGGCCAGGTGGATGCAGAGCACCACCGGCGGGATGGTCACCAGCAGCCATTGATCCGCCTTGAGGATCAGCAGGGTGGCCAGGATCAGCGGAAATCGGATGACCGCGCTGGAAATGCGCAGGCCGAGGTCTTGTCGGAACATGACCCGCAGCCGGGTCCGGGTGGCGCGGGCGATGACCGGAAGGGTCAGGACCTCGTCGAGTACGACCGCCACCACATAGGCGCCGGCGAGTGGTCCGAAGAACGTGATGCTGGAGATCGGTTGGGCCAGGTCCCAGTTCAGCGCGTGCAGGACGCCGCCGGCGGCTGCGGCGAGCAGCATGTTCTTGGCGACGGCGAAGGTCGCTTTTATCCGGGCGACCCGTTGGACGATCATCACGAGTCCGACGCCGAGGCCGGTGCAGAGCAGAACCAGGGTGGCCGGGGCCACCGCGAGGCCGACCAGGATGGCGACTTCGCTCCAGGCGATGGCGTGGGCGGTGGAGCGGATCCGTACGTGCCACTGGACGGTCACGCCGACTGCGGCGAGGAAGACGAGTGCGGCGACCAGCGCGAATTGGTCCGGGGTGGTGACCAGGGATCCGGCGACGAGAACAAGAGAGGCGATTCCGACAGTTGCCGCACAAACGGCGACGAGACCGACGAGCAGCAGGAGCTGCCGATCGGTCTCAATGTCGCGTCGAACTGTGCGGGTCACGCCCGTTCCTGATCTTGTTGCCGTGCGTACCCCGCGAGACTACTGCTTGTCATCGGGAGATGACAGTATCAGAGCCATTCGTGACTGCGCATGGTGTTCTCCTCCACTCGATCGGGCAGTTGGTGCTGCCGTTTCCGTGACGGGAGAACCATAGAGTTGCGATATGCCACTTGCATACGAATAAATGTCCATATGCGCATGATTAGTGAAGATGGTGGTGGTTTGTCACTGATCGTTATTGGCTGCCGACGGAATGCGTTCGAACGCCTTCGTTCATAACCTTAAGCATTCCTTATGGATGCACCATTTGGTCATGTAACTAGGTATCCGCGAAACTGATCCGGTAAGCGTGTCGAGAGCACCATGGACGGTCTGGTCGCCCGTACCCGTGACCAGGGTGTCAGGTCGACTCTGCCGGTGGACAGGGCCGTCGGGCCAGAGTCGACCGGTCAGCTCGCTAGGCTCGTTCAGGTGACCGAGGTGCCGAACCTGACCCATGTCGACGACGCGGGTGCCGCGCGGATGGTGGACGTGACCGCCAAGACACCGTCCGTACGCCGTGCGGTGGCCGCCGGCCGGCTGCGGACCACCCGCGAAGTGACCGATCTGCTCCGCCGCGACGGGCTGCCGAAGGGCGACGCCCTGGCGGTCGCCCGGATCGCCGGCATCATGGGAGCCAAACGCACTCCCGACCTGATCCCGCTGTGCCACCCCATCGCGCTGCACGGGGTGACCGTCGACCTGGAGATCACCGACGACTCCGTCGAGATCACCGCGACCGCCCGGACCGCCGACCGGACCGGCGTCGAGATGGAGGCTCTGACCTCGGTCGCGACCGCCGGCCTGGCGTTGATCGACATGGTCAAGGCCGTCGACCCGGCGGCCACCCTCGACGCGGTCCGGGTGCTGACCAAGTCCGGCGGCAAGACCGGCGACTGGCAGCGACCGGCGGACCGGCCGTGACCCCGTACGCGCGGGTCGTGGTGGCCTCGAACCGGGCCGCCTCCGGGGTGTACGCGGACACCAGCGGCCCGCTGCTCGTCGCCGGCCTGCGGGACCTCGGCTGCCGGGTCGACGACCCGGAGGTCGTGCCGGACGGGGAGCCGGTCACGCAGGCGTTGCGCCGGGCCGTCGCCGACGGCGTCCAACTGGTCCTGACCAGTGGCGGTACGGGGATCACCCCGACCGACCGCACCCCCGAGGCGACCCGCTCGGTGCTCGACTACGAGATCCCGGGGATCGCCGAGGCGATCCGGGCGGTCAGCCGTACGGCGGTGCCCACCGCTGCACTGTCGCGCGGTGTCGCCGGGGTGGCCGGCCGGACGTTGATCGTCAATCTGCCCGGCTCCACCGGTGGTGCCCGCGACGGACTCGCCGTACTCGGGCCGATCCTGCGGCACGCGCTGGACCAGTTGAGCGGCGGCGACCACCCCCGTGGCTGACCGATAGGCTCGCCCGGTGACCGCCGAACCGTCCGCCGGTGTGGCTCAGCCGGCCATGGACCACCGCCCCGTCGACTGGGCGCACGCCCGTGCCCTCGTCCACGCGGCGGGCCGGACCGCCCGTCGCCCGCCGGTGCAGGTGCCGTTGCCGCAGGCCGACGGCCACACCCTCGCCGCCCCGCTGGTGACCCTGACCGACCTGCCGGCGTTCCGGACCTCCAGCGTCGACGGCTGGGCGGTCCGTGGTGCCGGGCCGTGGCGGGTGGTGGGCCGGATACTGGCCGGTGGGGTGCCGTCGGCGCTCGGCGACGACGGGGTGGCGGTGCAGATCGCCACCGGTGCGATGGTGCCCGCCGACGCGACCAGCGTGCTGCGGGTCGAGGAGTCGACCGTCGACGAGGCAGGGCTGGTGCACGGCGACCCCCGGCCGCAACCGGAGTGGCGATCGCCGGGCGAGGAGGCCACCGCCGGTGAGGAACTGCTGCCGGCCGGTACGCCGGTCGACCCCGCCGTGATCGGCCTCGCCGCCTCCTGCGGCTACGACACCCTGCCGGTGCACCGTCCGGTGCGGGCCGCGCTGCTGGTCTTCGGCGACGAACTGCTGACCGGCGGGCCACCCGGGGCCGGCCGGGTCCGCGACGCCCTCGGCCCGTCGGTGCCGGGCTGGCTGCGCCGCTACGGCTGTGAGCTGCCCGCCGACGCCGTCGTCGGCCCGGTCGCGGACACCCTCGACGCGCACGTCGACGGGCTGCGTACGGCGTTGGCCGACGCCGACCTGGTCTGCACCACCGGCGGCACCATGCACGGCCCGGTCGACCATCTGCATCCGGCGTTGGCGCAGCTCGGTGCCGGGTACGTGGTCAACACGGTCGCGGTCCGTCCCGGGTTCCCAATGCTGCTCGCCCGGGTGTCCGGCTGCGACGGCCGGGACCGGTTCGTCGCCGGTCTGCCGGGCAACCCCCAGTCGGCCGTCATCGCCCTGGTGTCCCTGGTCGCGCCGCTGCTGGCCGGGATGCACGGGCGGGCGCTGCCCGCTCTGCCCCGGCACCGGCTCGGTGCCGCCGTACCCGGCCGGGGCGACTTCACCCACCTTGCGCTGGTACGGCTGGACCCGGTGACCGGTACGGCGTACCCGGTGCCGCACGTGGGGTCGGCGATGCTGCGGGGGCTGGCCACCGCCGCCGGCTTCGCGGTGATCCCGCCGGGGGGTGCCGGCGCGGCCGGTGACGAGGTGTCCGTCGTACCACTGCCGATGCTGCCCGGGGAGCGACTGCCGTGACCGTACCGATCCGACCTGTCCTGGTGGCGGTGACCGCGACGCCGCTCGACCTGGCGGCGCACGAGGCGGCGGTCGCGGACCACCGCGCCGGCGCGGTGGTCTCCTTCCAGGGGGTGGTCCGCGACCACGACCATGGCCGGTCGGTGACCCGGCTGGAGTACGAGGGCCACCCCAGCGCGGCGGAGATCCTGCACGAGGTGGCCCGGGAGGTGGCCGCCGACCCGGCGGTGTACGCGGTCGCGGTGTCGCACCGGCTCGGTCCGTTGGCCATCGGTGACGTGGCGTTGGTGGCGGCGGTGAGCACCGCGCACCGGGCGGCGGCCTTCACCGCCTGCGCCCGGCTGGTCGACGAGGCGAAGGCCCGGTTGCCGATCTGGAAGCGGCAGTTCTTCGCCGACGGCACCGAGGAGTGGGTCAACTGCCCGTAGGACCGCCTCGCGCCGATCGGCGCGAGGCCGGCCGGTGGGCGTAGGTCAGCTGCCGGTACGTGCCCGGCCGGTGGGCGCGGTGAGCCGGCGCCGGATCTGCGGACGAGGGTCCAGGTAGAAGGCCGGCTCCGCGCCGGGCCGCCACGGCAGGGCGGCGACGAGCGCGATCAGCGCCAGGCCGAGCGAGTTCTCCATCAGCACCCCCCACAGTCCGTCGTGGTAGTGCGACACCTGCGGCAGCTTGTGCTCGTAGGGCCAGATCGGGGAGATCAGGAAGAGCAGGTAGAGCGCGACGGCGGCGGCCGCGTGCCGCAGCCCGGTCAGCGCCGGGAACCAGATCGGGGTACGCAGCCCGGCGACGCCGCTGATCCCCGGGCCGGTCGGCGGGTAGGTACGCCGTGAGATCAGCCCCTGACTGGCGCTGCGTCGGCGCAGCGCCGCGTCGGCCAGCACGATGATCGCCGGGATGACGAAGACCAGGTGGTGTGACCAGCTGATCGGGCTGATCACGTTGGCGGTGAGGCCGATCAGGGTGAACGCGGTCAGTTCGTCGCCGTCGGCGTGGGCGTGGGCGGCCCGGCTGAGCCCGAGGGCGAGCAGCAGGGCGGCGAACGAGAACCAGAGCAGCCCCGGGGTCTGCATCGAGTCGTAGAGCCGGGCCAGGACGCCGGCGAGCGACTGGTTCGGGGTCATGTCGGCCACGCCGACCCGGCCGGTGTCCCAGAGCACCGAGGTGAAGTAGGCAGCCGACTCCTTCGTCGCGACGACCATCGCGCCGACGGTGACCAGCGCGGCGGTGCCGATGGCCGTGGTGGCGGCGCGCCACTGCCGGGTGACCAGCAGGTAGACGATGAACAGCGCAGGGGTCAGCTTGATCGAGGTGGCCAGCCCGATGCCGGCTCCGGCCCAGATGCCGCTGAAGAAGATCCGGCGCAGCGGTCCGCCGGTGGCCAGCCGGTGCGGCGTCGGCGCGGCCCGCCAGCGCAGCGCCACCAGGTCGGCGATGATCAGGCCGAAGAGCAGCAGGTTGACCTGGCCGTAGCCGAGGGTCTCGCGGGCCGGTTCGATGGCCACCGCCAGGGGGACCGCCAGACCGACGGCGAACCAGCGCGGCCACCCGCAGCGGTCGGCGATCGGCCCGAGCAGGACGGCGAGGACCAGGGCCAGGGCGGTGATGCCGAGCAGGACGTTGATCCATCCGGCGGCGAGCATCGGGACCAGCGCCATCGGCAGCATGGTGAGCCCGGCGAACGGTGGATAGGTGAAACCGAGGGTGGTCTCGGGGGCGATGAACTCGTACAGCTCGCCGCCGTTGGTCCACCACAGCATCGCTCCGTGGTAGATCCGCATGTCGAAGAAGTTGTACGGCCGGCCGAACAGGCCGATCGCGTACCAGGCGGCGTAGCAGGTCAGCGCGATCAGGCCGAGCCGTAGCAGGGTGGCGCGGTCGAGCCCGCGCCACGCGTCGCGGACCCGCCCCAGCTGGCGGCGGCGCAACGGGGTGAGACGACGGACCCGCTCACGGACGTCCGTCACCATGATCCACCCACCCCCGGTTGTCGATCGCAGAGAAATTCCGTCTGTCCGTCCGAGCCTAGAACGCAGTGTCGTCCCCGACCGCGCGCGTTACCCTACCGTGTCCGATCCCACACTAGTTCGCGACATTTCCACCGCGTTAACGCTGTGTGGCGCCTTCTGTATGGTTCGTGGTCTTCAATGGTCAACTAAACATTGAAGTCCGATATTCACCGACGACGCTGTGTCATCCCCGCAGGCCCGGGCGCAGGACCGGCAGCGTGTCGTCACCGGCCCGGCAGCCGGCGGGCGGTGGCCGCCGAGCGGACCGCGATCCGGGCGTCCCGGCGCGCCGACCGCACGGCCCGCCGTACCGACCGCCGGCCGGTGCGGACCGCGTGACCGGTACGCCACCGCAGCCCGGGACGACCTCCAGTATCCGCCGCAGCCAGCAACAATCCGCCGAGAAGGCCCAGATTCTTCAGGAAGTGCACCTGATGGAGCTGCCGCTCGGCCGGATCGGTGGCCGACCAGAACGGATGCCCGGCGACCGTGGTCGGCACCAGGGAGGCGGCCAGCACGGCCGCCGCCGGACGGGTGGCGTGGCCGGTGGCCAGCAACAGCCCGCCCGCGAGCTGGGTGGCACCGTGCAGCCGTACCAGGTTCTCGGTGTCGGCGGGCAGGCGCGGCGCGGCCCGACGGATCGTCGGAGCGACCCGGTCGGTGACCGGCCGGGCCCGCTCGACGTACGGGCCGGGGTCGGCGACCGCGCGGGTGCCGCTGACGATGAAGATGCCGCTGAGCAGGGCGCGGGCAATGGTGCGTACGGGTCTCATGCCTCAGTCATACCCGGTTGGCCGGTCTGTCACCCGGTAAACGCCCGGCCGCCGCGATCCGGTGCGGCCCGCACCGGTTCAGCCGGGCTGGGTACGCAGATAGCGGCCGAAGTGCGGGACGGTGAAAGCGACCGTTCCGCGTTCCCCCGAATAGATCAGCCCTTTTTTGATCAAGGCGTCCCGGGCCGGTGACAGGCTCGCCGGTTTGCGGCCCAGCGCCCGGGCGATCTCGGCGGTCGACACCGCCGCGTCCGGATCGGCGGCGTCGTCATCCGACAACCTCCCGCCCGATGACGGCTGCCTCCCGCCGCCCGATGACGACGGCGGTCCGCTGATCGGGTCGGCGGTGCCGGCCAGCGACGCCATCGCCCGCATGTACTCGCGCTCGGCAGGAGTGGCGCGCTCGAAGCGGGAACCGAAGAAGCCCACAGCCAGCTCGGCCTCGGCGTCCGGCGCGGCCATCCGTACGTCGGCGGCGGTGATCGGCGAACGGGGCGCGTGGTCCCAGGTCGCCTTGCCGTACGCCTGCACGAAGTACGGGTAGCCGCCGGACTTGTCGTACAGCAGGTCCAGGGCCTTGGGCTCGTACTCGACCTGCTCGCGCTGCGCCGGTGCGGTCAGGGCCTGGTCGGCGGCGACCCGGTCCAGCCGGTCGATCCGTTGGTAACGGAACAGCCGTTCGGAGTAGGACTTGGCAGCGGACAGCACCGCCGGCAGGTGCGGCAGCCCGGCGCCGACCACGATCAGTGGGCCGCCGAGCTGGGACAACTCGTGGCAGGCGGCGCAGAGCGCGGAGACGTCGTCGGTGCCGACGTCCTGCATCTCGTCGATGAACAGCGCGATCCCGGTGCCGACGTCGGTGGCGACGGCGGCGGCGTCGGTGAACAGCTCGACCAGGTCGATCTCGATGTCGCCGGAGTCGGCCCGCCCGACGGCCGCCGGCACGTCGATGCCGGGCTGCCACCGGTCGCGCAGCCGGGTCGTCCCGCCGCGTCCGCTGGCGGCCGGCGGGTTCGCACGCAGTGCAAATGCCTTGAGTACGCCGAGGAAGTCGTCGATCCGCTCGGGTGCCCGGTGCCGGGGGGCGAGTTCGCGGACCGCCATGTGCAGGGCGGCGGCGACCGGGCGGCGCAGCGACTGGTCCGGTCGGGCCTCGATCTTGCCGGTGCCCCAGAGCCGGTTGATGGCCTGGGACCGCAGGGTGTTGAGCAGGACGGTCTTGCCGACGCCCCGCAGTCCGGTGAGCATCAGGCTACGTTCGGGCCGGCCCCGGGCGACGCGCTCCAGCACGATGTCGAAGACGTCGACCTCGCGGCCCCGGCCGGCGAGTTCGGGTGGGCGCTGGCCGGCGCCGGGGGCGTACGGGTTGCGGATCGGGTCCACTCTCGCACCGTATCGGGTCGTCTAGCGTGATCGCTAGAACCCGGTAGAAGTGGCGAGAGGTGCCGGCTCAGAAAGCCTAGGGCTCTCTAGCGTTGACGCTAGAGAGCCCTAGGATCTGCTACGGACGGCCCGCTCAGAGTTCCTTCATGCAGAGCACGTAGTCGAGGATGGTCTGTTCGCTGTCGAACACGTAGGTGGTGTCGGTCTCCTCGTGGCCGAAGACCGGGTCGTCGCAGCGTGCGGTGTCGGTGGTCAGCGGGATCCGGGCGAGCACCTCGTACGAGCCCGGCTCGCAGGCCACCTTGCGCAGCTCGGCGTCGTCGTCCGTACCGTCGTTGACCACGCAGTCGCCGACCACGATCAGGCCGCTGTCGCCGGTCGCCGGCGGAGCCGACGACGCGGGATCGTCGTCCGGGGCCGGCTCCACCTCGACCGTCGGTGCGGGGGCCGGGTCACTGGCGCTCGAGTCGCTCTCGCTGTCGGCCAGCGCTCCGATCGCCACGAGCGCGCCGCAGCCGCAGAGCACCAGCAGTACCACCGCGCCGATCACCAACCCGATGATCAGGCCGGTCCGGGACTTCTTCGGCGGCTGACCGCCAGGCATCCCCGGCGGGGGCGGACCCCAGCCCGGCGGGGGCGGTGGCGGCGGGAAACCGCCCGATCCCGGTGGCGGCGGGTACGCCCCACCGCCCGATCCCGGTGGCGGGTAGGCCCCGCCACCCGAGGTCGGCGGCGGGTAACCGGCCGGCTGTCCCGGATCCGGGTAGCCACCGCCGGGCGGGTACGACGAGTAGGGGGTCGTCGGATCGGGGTAGCCGCCGCCGGACACCGGCTGGGCACCGGGCGGTGGGTAGCCGGCACCCGGCGGGTAGGCCGGACCCTGCGGCGGATATCCGGAGTGACCCGGTGTGCCGGCCGGGTCGTCGGGCTGTCCCGCACCGGGGTAGCCCGGCGGACCATAGCTGGACATGATCTCCCTAGCGTTGTCGCTGCGGTGGGTGGGATGGTCGGGCAGCGTGGCGCGGACCAACCGTGCTACCGGAGACGGTAACCAACGGTTGCCAGTTCCCGGTCAGTGCGGTGGGTCTCACCTTTGCTTCAGGCAGAGCACGAAGTCCAGGGCGTCCAACTGGCTGTTGAAGAAATACCAGTTGGTGTAACCGGTCACATCGGCGCACTTGGTCTTGGCGTCCTCCTCGCCGTCGGTGACGCCGTCGAAGCGGGCGAGCACTTCGTATGCTCCTTCGTCACAGTCGGTGATGGTGAGTACCGGGGTCTCCTCCTCCGCCACCGCCTCGTTGCGGACACACTGGCCGACGGTGACGAACCGCGCGTCGTTCGACGACGTGGGCGTCGGCGTCGCGGTGGCCTGGTCCGGATCGGGCGTCGCGGTCGGCTCCGCCGGGGGCTCGGCCGACGGGTCGACCTGCGGCCCGGCGGTCGGCACCGCCAACTCGTCCTGGTTGCCCTCGGTCGAGTCCGGCCGGGTCATCAGGTAGACCCCGGCCGCGCCGCCGCCGCAGAGCAGCAGCGTGACACCGATCAGTACGGCCAGCAGGCCACCGCTCAACCCGCCACCGCTGCGTCCCGCCCGCCCCGGTGCGGCGGTGGGCTCCCAGGCCGGCGGCTGTCCGGCCGGCGGCGGCTGTCCGGCCGGTGGGCCCGACGGGGACTGCTGCCAGGTCTGCTCCGTCGCACCCGCCCAGCCGGTGCCCGTCGGGGTGTGCCAGTTCTGGTCGGCAGAGGACGGCTGCTGACCGTACCCCTGCCAGTCGGAGCCCGCCGGCGGTGGCTGACCCGCTCCGCCCTGCCAGGTCTGCTCCGAGCCGCCCTGCCACGGTTGCTGATGGCCTGCGCCGCCCGGCCAGGCCTGCTCGGTCCCGCGGTCCTGCCACGGCTGCTCCGCCCGGCCGGTCGGGGTGTCCCCCCAGGGTTCGTTGCCACCCCACGGGTCGGACGGCTCCCGGTACGGCTCCGACGGCTGCCGGTCAGCCCACCGGTCCGGCTGCTGGTCCGGGTACGGCCCGCCCGGCGGTCCGTAGTGCGACATGTCCTGTCCTCCTGCGCGGCGGCGTTCGACGCTGGCCACCCACTGATTCCGACGGCGATGACGTCACCGTAGCGTGAGCCTCCGATGGACTCACCTCCCCGAAGTACGCCAACTCCCGGCGAGCCGCCCGATTCGCGGGGACTTGCCGGGCCGGTGGTGACCGCGACCACTGCCGTGTCGGCAACCCGACCAGCGCTGATCTGGTCGGCCCTGATGATCGTCTACGTCGTCTGGGGCTCGACCTACCTGGCGATCCGGGTGGTGGTGGAGACGATGCCACCGATGGCGGCGGCGGGTGCCCGGTTCGGCCTGGCGGCACTGCTGCTCGCGGTGATCCTGCGGGTCAGCCGGGGTCGCGGCGCGCTGCGGGTCACCGCCCGACAACTCGCCGGTGCGGCACTGGTGGGCGTACTGCTGCTCACCGGCGGGAACGGCTTGGTGATGCTGGCCGAGTCCGGGCCGCCCGGGGTCGCCGTACCGTCCGGGGTCGCCGCGCTGCTCATCGCGATGGTGCCGTTGCTGGTCGTGGTGTACCGGCTCGCGGTGCGGGACCGTCCCCGGCCGACCACCGTCGTCGGCGTACTCGTCGGCCTGGGTGGACTGGTCGTGCTGATCGCCCCGACCGGTGGCGCGGCGGCCGCGCCGCTGACCGGGTCGCTGGTCGTGGTGGCCGCCGCCACCGCCTGGTCGGCCGGTTCGTTCATCGCCGGCCGGATCAGCATGCCGACCGACGCCTTCGTCACCACCGTCTACCAGATGGCCGCCGGCGCGGCCGCGCTGGTGGCGTTCGGTGTGCTGCGGGGCGAACTGCGCGGCGTCGACCTGACCCAGATCTCGGCGAGATCCTGGTGGGCACTGGCGTACCTGCTGGTGGCCGGCTCGCTGATCGCGTTCACCGCGTACGTGTGGCTGTTGCAGCACGCGCCGATCTCGCTGGTCGCCACCTACGCGTACGTCAACCCGGTGGTCGCGGTCGCGCTCGGCGCGCTGCTGGCCGCCGAACCGGTCACCCCGCGCATCCTGCTCGGCGGCCTGGTGATCGTCGTCGGGGTGGCGCTGGTGGTGACCACCGAACGTCCGCGCGTCAGCGGCCGGGTCAGCGGACGAACAGGGTGGCCCGGCCGTCGCGGATCCCGACGATCTGTCCCCGGACGTTGACGTCGACGACCCGGTCGGTGGGGCGCAGGCCCAGGGTGGTCAGGTCGACCATGGTGCCGTGCTGCCAGCGGAACGGATGGCTGGCGCCGGTCGCGGTGTCTGCGTGGCCGATCACCACGCCCCGGTCGCTGATCGCGACGGCGGAACTGTCGGCACCGCCGAGGGTGCCGAGATCCCTGATCGCGCCGTCCCGCCACAGGTAGGCGTGCCATTGCCGGTCCGCCGTCGTCGAGCCACCGACGATCTCCCGCCGGTTGTTGACGTCGGCCGGTTGGTTGGGCCACAGCCCGTCGCCACCCAGGGTGCCGAGGTCGGTCCGGACGCCCCGGTGCCAGCGGTAGCCACGGCAGTTGCACGGGTACCCAGGGGTCGGTTCGTACTCGCCGACGATGTCGCCCCAGTTGTTGATGCCGGTCTGCGCCGCGTACGCGTTGTTGTGCCAGAGCATGGTCAGCTCGCCCCGGTGCCAGAGGAAGCTCTGGTCCGGTGAGGTCACCTCGGCGGTGCCGAAGACCACGCCGAGATCGTTGATGGAGACCGCGTACGAGGATCCGGCATCGGGAATCTCGATCGTGGTGAATGCGCCTCGATGCCAGACCGCCACCTGGGAGAGTCCGGTGGCCGTGATCGCGTTGCCCACCACCATCCCCGCCTCGTTGATCTCTGCGGCGTGGAACCGGTCGAAGCCGTCGGGTGCGCCGAGCGGTGTCAGTTCCCCGGCCTGCCACAGGTGACCGCCGCCGACGACCTGGCCCCGGTCGTTGATCGCCAGGCTCCATTCGGTCGCGGCGAAGCCGAGATCAACCGCCCGGTACGGACGGTCCGTCCGGCTGGCAGCGGCACCGTCGGCCGTCGGGCCACCGGCACCCGCCGCCGATGGCCCGGTGGCACCCGCCGCCGACGGACCGACGGCCACGCCGATCGACATCGCCAGCGTGGCGACGAGCACCGTGGCGACGCGCACCGTGGCGACGCGCACCGTAGCGACGCGCGGACTGGTTCGGGGGAACGTCCGGAGTGACTGACCCATGGTGGTCAGGGTGCTAGCTGAGCGTAACGCTCGTCAATGCGTGTCGGGTGTCTATCGGTGAGGTGACAGTTGCCCATTGTCACAACAGACGTAGTTGGCGATCCTTCGGGCGGCGCGGACCTTCCGCCCCGAGCCGGTCGAACAGGCCGGCGTCGATCGCGTCCAGGAACGGTGTCGGCCGCATGTCCCGCTCCTGGCCGTGCCGCAGCCGCCGACCCGCGTGGGAGACGTACAGCCGGTCCTGCGCCCGGGTCAGCCCGACGAAGAACAGCCGCCGTTCCTCGGCGATCTCGTCCTCGCTGGGCGCCCTACCGGCGAACCGCAACGGCAGCAGGCCGTCCTCGCAGCCGACCAGGAAGACCACCGGGAACTCCAGGCCCTTCGCGGCGTGCAGGGTGAGCAGGGTGACCGCCTCGGCCCGAGGGTCCAGCGCGTCCACCTCGGCGCCGGTCTCCAGCTGCGCCAGCAGCAGCGACAGGTCCTCGCCGCAGCGGTGCGCCAACGGGGTCAGCAGCTCCACCGCCGCCCAGACGTCCGCCGGCACCAGCTGCGGCCCGGTCGGCGTGTCCAGGGTCGGCGCGGTCAACCGGTCGGCCAGCACCTGACCAGCGGCCCGGACCCGGGCGGTGAGGGCGGCGTCCGGCCCGCCGGCACCGACGTGGCGCAGCTCCCGGGCGATCGCCAGCACCCCCGGACGGTCCCGCAGCCGGTTGTGCGAACGCTTCTGCACCGGTACGCCCGCCCGGGTCAACGCCTCCACGATCGGCCCCGACTGGGCGTCGGTGCGGTACAGCACGGCGATGTCGGAGAACGACACCGTCGACGACTGCCCGTCGATGCGCCCCGAGTCCAGCGACCGGTGCGACACCCCGCCGACCAGCTCGTCGACCGTACGCACGACGAACGTCGCCTCGTCGGCGGCCGTCGCGGCCGGGTACAGCCCGATCAGCGGTGCCTGCGGATCCAGCCGGGCCGGCTCCAGCCGGCGGCCGCGTACCAGCGAACTGGGCGCGATGGCCTGCACGGCGGCGGCCAGGATCGGCGCCGCCGACCGGTAGTTGCGGGCCAGCCGGACCAGCCGGGCGTCGACGAAGTCCTCCGAGAACCGCAGGAAGTAGCGCACGTCGGCGCCGCGGAACGAGTAGATCGCCTGGTCCGGGTCGCCGATCGCGCAGAGGTTGCCGTCGGCCGGGCTGAGCAGCCGCAGCAGGTCGTACTGGTCGGCGTCGACGTCCTGATACTCGTCGACGAAGATCCACCGCCAGCGGTCCCGGTAGCGCGCCACCAGCTTCGGGTCCTCGCGCAGCAGCCGCAGCGGCAGGGTGACCAGC
The DNA here is from genome assembly GCF_049179175.1 of Solwaraspora sp. WMMA2101. Lineage (NCBI taxonomy): Bacteria > Bacillati > Actinomycetota > Actinomycetes > Micromonosporales > Micromonosporaceae > Solwaraspora > Solwaraspora sp. WMMA2101. Next base: position 3,510,139 of record NZ_JBMHMA010000006.1, read on the forward strand.
TCGTCCAGGTCGACCAGGCCGGCGGCGCGCAGCAGCTTGGCGTACGTCGCGTCGTCCTCGCCGGCCTCGGCGCGGGCCTGGTCGCGTTCGGCGTCGTCGGCGATCCGGAAGCCCTTCGGCAGCCCGGCGGCCTTCGGGTTCTCCCGCAGGATGGTCAGTCCGAGCGAGTGGAAGGTGGCCACCGTGACGTCCTCGGCGACCGGGCCGAGCAGCCCGTCGAGCCGGTGCCGCAGCTCCTCGGCGGCCCGCCGGGTGAAGGTGATCGCCAGGCAGTGTTCGGGGAAGACGTTGAGTTCGGCGCAGAGGTACGCGATCCGGTGGGTCAGCGTCCGGGTCTTGCCGGTGCCCGGCCCGGCCACGATCAGCAGCGGCCCGCCCGGCGCGGACGCGGCGACCCGCTGCATCGCGTCGAGCCGGTCCAGCAGCCCGGTGCCGACCTCCTCCATGCCGGCCAGCATCGGCTCGAACGGCTCGTGCGGCGACGGCGTCGGCGGCGGCGGGATCGGCGGCGGCGCCGGCTCCGTACCGGCCCGGCCGCCACGGGACGCGCGGCCGGTAGCGGCACGGCTGGTGCGTCGGGCACCGGCCGGTGCCGCTGCGCCGGCGGCCGCCGACTCGCTGGGCGGTCGCTGCGCCGGCACCGGTACGTCGAACAGCGCCTCCGGCTGACCGGCACCGCCACCGGTCGCCAACTCGCCCGGCGCGAACAGGGTGATCACCCCGTACTCGCCGTCGTAGCCCGGCACCCGGTGGACCTCGCCGCGACGCAGCCGCCCGATCGCCTCGGCGAGCAGTTCCCCGCCGACCCGCCGAATGTCGTCCACCGGCACCGTGGTCAGGATGTCCAGCTCCGGGCCGAGCGCGGCGACCAGGTTGACCACCTGGCCCTCGACGGTCTTGGACCGGGCACCGACCCGGTGGATCTCGCCGACGATCTCCGGCAGCGCCACCAGGTGGGTGACCTGCTTCGCGTGCGCCGGCCGGTGCCCGTCCGGCCGGTCGGCGAGATCCTCGACCCGGCTCAGCACTCCGACGGTCAGCGGCTTGCCGCACTGCGGGCAGCGGCCGGCGGCCTGCCGGGTCTGCTCCGGCGACCAGTTGACGCCACAGTTGCGGTGCCCGTCGGCGTGGTACTTGCCCTCCTCCGGGAAGAACTCGATCGTGCCGACCAGCCCGTCTCCGGTGCGCAGCGCCTCCCGTACGGCGTAGTAGTCGAGCGCGCTGTCCAGCACGGTGGCCTCCCGGGCCAGCGCGGGCGGCGAATGGGCGTCGGAGTTCGACACCAGCTGGTATTTGTCCAGATGGGACACCCGCCAGTTCATCGCCGGGTCCGACGACAGGCCGGTCTCCACCGCGAAGATGTGCCCGGCCAGGTCGGCGTAGCAGTCGGCGATCGCGTCGAAGCCGGACTTGGAGCCCAGCGCGGAGAACCACGGCGTCCAGATGTGCGCCGGTACCAGGTAGCCGTCCTCGCTCGCCGCCAGGGTGATCTCCAGCAGGTCGCGGGAGTCCAGCCCGAGGATCGGGCGGCCGTCGGAGCCGAGGTTGCCGATGCGGCCCAACGCGGTGTTGAACCGCGCCACCGCGTCCAGATCCGGCAGGTAGATCAGGTGGTGCACCTTGCGGGTGCGGTCGTCCCGCTTGTAGATCGTCGAGATCTCGACGCTGAGCATGTAACGCACCGGGTGCGCTTCGGCCTCGCTGGCCAGTCGGGGCGGCAGTCGGCGGGCGACGTCGCGCTCCGCCTCCGGGCTGAGCCGGTACAGCCCCGGCTCGGCCGGGCGCAGCGACTCACGCAGGTGCTCGAACCACGCCGGGTGGGTGAAGTCGCCGGTGCCGAGCAGGCTGACGCCCTTGCGTCGGGCCCACCAGGCCAGGTTCGACATGTTCAGGTCGCGGCTGCAGGCGCGCGAGTACCGGGAGTGGATGTGCAGGTCGGCGACGAAGGACCCGGGACCCGTGGCGGAGCCGGGGGAGGGCACGGCGCGGTACGGGGGCACGCCGCATCCTGTCACGAACGCCGGCCGGGCGCAGGGTCGCCACGCGCGCGAACGCACGAGACGTGACTCTCACTCGCTGCGCAGCTGCACCAGGGAGACCTGCGGTGGGGCGCCGACGCGCACCGGCGGGCCCCAGAATCCGGCGCCGTTGGTCACGTACACCTGGGTGCCGTCGACCGTCGCCAGGCCGGAGACGACCGGCTGGACCAGCCGTACGGCCAGGTTGAACGGGACGATCTGACCGCCGTGGGTGTGCCCGGACAGTTGCAGGTCGACGCCGTACCGGGCGGCCTCGTGGGCCTGCACCGGCTGGTGGGCGAGCAGCACCACCGGGCGGTCGCGGTCCCGGTCGCCGAGCGCCCGGTCGTAGTCCGGGCCGGCCAGTGGACCGTCCGGCGGGCCGGCCTGCGCACCGGCGGGCGGGCTCGCCGTCGCGCCGGTCGGGTCGTTGACCCCGGCCAGGTCGAGCACCCCGCCCGGGGTGACGATCTCCCGGCGTTCGTTGACCAGCACCTGCAGGCCGAGCCGCTGCACCTCGGTGACCCACTCCTGCGCGCCGGAGTAGTACTCGTGGTTGCCGGTGACGAAGAAGCTGCCGTACCGGGCCCGCAGCCCGGCCAGCGGGGCGGCGGTCGGGCCGAGCTCGTCGACCGTGCCGTCGACCAGGTCGCCGACGACCGCGACCAGGTCGGCGTCCAGGCTGTTGATCAGCTCCACGATCCGGGCGGTGTGCCCGACCCCGGTCAGCGGTCCGATGTGGATGTCCGACACGGTGGCGATCCGCAGCCCGTCCATGGCCCGGGGCAGGCGGGCGAGCGGGATCTGCACCCGGTCCAGCTGGGGCGGGCCGAGCGCGGTCCGTACGCCGTAGCCGGTGACGCCGGCGGCGGTCAACCCGGCGAAGATCGCCGCGCCCCGGGCGATCAGCAGCCGCCGGCCCGGGTCCGGCACGATGTCGGTGGCGGGTCGGCCGCCGGGCAGCGCGGTCGGCGGCGGCGGGGCCGCCGCGGCCGCCGGGGCGGTCACCGGCACCGAGTCCAGCGTGCCGACCTGCCGGCCGCGCGCCCGCCCGACCAGCCGGACCACCAGCAGCGGCAGCTCCAGCGCCAGCAGGACGACCAGCAGGTAGAACATCACCGCCAGCCACACGTATCCGGGCCAGGCCAGCCAGGACATCCCGGCGGACCGGGTGCTGACCATCGTCGTCGGCACCAGCACCGCCAACCCGAGGGCCAGCAGGCTGCCGGCCCGCCGCCACCGGCCCGGCCGGGTGGTGTCGCGCACCAGGCGTCGCCACAGGTAGAGGTGGATCAGGCCGGTGATCAGCGTCAGGGTGCCGACGAACCCGAGTACGGCGAGCACAGCGTCGGACTCTCCTCAGCCGCCGGCAAATGGTGGCAGTACGTCGACCGTGGCACCGGCCGGCAACGGTGTGTGACGATCATGCCAGACGGTGCCGTCGACCAGGAAACTCGCCACCGCCAGCACCCGGCCCAGCCCGTCGCCGTGCCGGCTGGTCAACTCGGTGACGAAGCCGTCGCGGTCCAGCCCGGCCGGTACGGCGTCGCTGGTCCGACCGGCCGCCGCCCGCGCCCCAGCGAAGTAACGCACCGTCACCGATTCCATGCTCAGCCGCCAATCGCCGACATCGGGCGGGCCGGCTGCAGGAACGTCGGGTCGTCGATGCCGTGCCCGGCCCGTTTTCCGGCCATCGCCACCCGCCAGCGCCGGGCCAGCTCGGCATCGTCGGCCCCGGCCCGCAACGCGCCCCGAAGGTCGGACTCGTGCCGGGCGAACAGGCAGTCCCGCACCTGGCCGTCGGCGGTCAGCCGGGTCCGGTCGCAGTCGCCGCAGAACGGCCTGGTCACCGTACCGATGACACCGACCCGGGCCGGTCGGCCGTCGGCGGCCTCGGCTCCGTCGACCAGCCACGTCTCGGCGGGTGCGCCACCACGTTCGGCGGGATCCGGCAGCAGGGTGAACTCGGCCTGCAGCGCCGCTAGGGTCTCGGCGGCGGTGACCATCTGCGCCCGGTCCCAGGACTGCTGGGCATCCAACGGCATCTGCTCGATGAAGCGCAGCTCGTAGCCGTGCCGCAGGGCGTACCGCAGCAGGGCCGGTGCCTCGTCGTCGTTGACGCCGCGCAGCAGCACGGCGTTGATCTTGACCGGGGTCAGCCCGGCCGCCGCCGCCCCGGCCAGCCCGGCGAGCACGTCCGGCAGCCGACGCCGGTGCGCCAACCGGGCGAACCGCTCCGGATCGAGGGTGTCCAACGACACATTCACCCGGTCCAGCCCGGCCGCGCGCAGCCCCGGCGCCAACCGATCCAGCCCGATCCCGTTGGTGGTCAGCGACAGCACCGGTCGGGGCCGCAGCGCCGCCACCGCCGCGACGATCCGGGACAGGCCGGGACGCAGCAGCGGCTCCCCGCCGGTGAACCGCACCTCGGTCACCCCGAGCCGGGTCACCGCCACGGCGACCAGCCGGATCACCTCGTCGTCGGTGAGAATGTCCGCGCTGGGCAGCCAGGGCAGACCTTCCGGCGGCATGCAGTACGAGCAGCGCAGGTTGCACCGGTCGGTCAGGGACACCCGCAGGTCCGTGGCGACCCGTCCGTACCGGTCGGTGAGCCGGCCGTCGACGGGCCGCGCGCTCGGTTCCATGCGCCGACGGTAGCGCGCCGGTCCGACGTCCGTGTTTCGGCGGGATGCTCAGCCACGGTGCGCTGGCAGGTCCGCCGCGCAGCGCAGGTTCGCGGTGCGGTCAGCCACGCAGCGCGGCGCGGGCCGCGTCGGCGACCGCCGAGCGGTACGCCGCCCCGAACAGCGCGGTGTGCACCAGCAGCAGCTGCAGTTGGTGCAGCGGCACCCGGGCGGCCCAGCCGTCGGCCAGCGGCCACTGCTGCTGGTAGCCGGCCAGGATCCGGTCCAGGTGCGGGGCACCACCGAAGAGGGCCAACTGCGCCAGGTCGGTTTCCCGGTGACCGCCGTGCGCCGCCGGGTCGACCAGCCGGACCCGCCCGTCCGCCCCCCACAGCAGGTTGCCCGGCCACAGGTCACCGTGCACCCGGGCCGGCGGCTCGTCGCCGCCGTACTCGTCGATCCGGTCGATCAACTGCTCGACCAGAGCGACCTCGGCGGCGGTGAGCGCGCCGCCGTCGGCCGACATCCGCAGGTACGGCACCAGCCGGCGCTGGGCGAACCACTGCGGCCACGGCTGACCGGTCGTCGGGGTGTTGTCCTGCGGCAACGCGCCGATCACACCCGGCCAGTCGGCACCGAAACACGCCGCGCCGGCCCGATGGGTGATCGCGAGCTCCCGGCCGAACCGTTCGGCGGCGGCGGCGTCCGGCTCGCCCGGCTCGACCCACTCCAGGGCCAGCAGCTGCGGCAGGGCCACGATCACCTCGGGCACCGGGGCGCCGCCGGCCGCGCCCAACCAGCGCAGCCCGGCGGCCTCGGCGGCGAAGAAACCCTCGGGCACCGGCGCGGCGGCGGTCTCCGGCCAGGTCTTCGCGAACACCGAGTTGCCGTCGTCGAGCGTCAGCCGGCTCGCCGCGCAGATGCTGCCACCGGCCACCGGGGTCTCCCGGATGCGCTGATGGGTCAGGAAGGTCGGCAGGTGCTCCGGGTGGGCCCGCAGGTACGCCAGATCCATGCCGGCACCGTAACGCCGGATCGTGGGCACACCGCACCGGGGCCGACCGACGCCACGCCGACGACGCCGCCACCCGCTTGAGGGCATCCGGAAATCGCCCTACCTGCGCCAATACGGAGCGTAGCTGTGGATAAGTCGGCGTGTCGCCGGCCGGCGGCCCCGTTGTCCACAGGGGGTCGGTGTGCTGCCGTCCCGGCCGGAACAGTTGTCCACATGACGCCCATCGATCCCGCCCCTGCCGCGCTGACCGTCCGCGAGCCCGCCGACCTGATCGCCGCCGTGCCGTACCTGATCGGCTTCCACCCCACCGACAGCATGGTGGTGGTCGGGATGCGCGACGCCACCGTCGTCTTCGCCGCCCGCGCCGACCTGCCCGACGACACCGCCAGCGCCGAGCTGCGCGCCGCCGCCACCGCCCAGCTGACCACGATCGTCGACCGACAGCAGGTGGACGCCGCCGTACTGCTCGGCTATGGCCCACCCGAGGCCGTCGCCCCCGCCCTGGCGGCCACCACGGCGGCCCTGCGCGACCAGGAGATCGTGCTGCTCGACGCGCTGCGGGTCACCGACGACCGCTACTGGTCCGCGTTCTGCGACGACCCGACCTGCTGCCCACCCGAGGGCCACCCCATCGACACCCGGTTCAGCCCGCTCGCCGTGGCCGCCACCGTCGCCGGTCAGGTCGCCCTGCCCGACCGGGCCGCCCTGCGCCGCCAGGTCGAGCCGGTCACCGGGGCCGCCCGCTCGGCGATGCGGGCCGCCACCGAACGGGCCCGCGCCCGACGCCGCGCACTGCTCGACGAAGCCCCGCCCGGTGACCTGCTCGGCGCCCGCACCCTGCGCCGGGCCGGCGAGAAGACCGTACGGCTGTTGCTGGACCGGCAGCGACGTGGCAGCGCCCCGACCGACGACGACGTCGCCTGGCTCAGCCTGGCCCTGACCGACCTGGAAATCCGCGACTACGCCTGGGAACGGGTCACCGAGGAACCCTGGCAGGTCACCTTCTGGCAGGACGTCGCCTGCCGCGCCGAGCCGGACCTGGCCGCCGGGCCGGCCAGCCTGCTCGCGTTCGCCGCCTGGCGAATCGGCAACGGTGCCCTCGCCCGGGTCGCCCTCGACCGGGCCCTCGACGTCGAGCCGCAGTACTCGATGGCCCGGCTGATGGACGACGTCCTGGTCCGGGGCATCCCGCCGGCGGCGCTCGGCCCGTGGCCCAAGCCGGGCCGCAAGGGCCGGCCGGGCCGCTCCGGCACCCGCCCACGCCGCCGCCCCGACGGCGAGCAGCGCGACCGCGCCCGCCCCGCCGGTCGCCGCCGCCCCTGACGGAGGCAACGACCGGGCCTGCGCCGGTCGGTCACCCGCCCGGCCACAGGTCAGGACGTGGGCTGGCCCGATCCGGCGCATCTGGCCCGGCTTCCCGGGCTCTGATGCGCCGGCGCGGGCTGCCCGGGTGCGGTGGTCACCTGCTGGCCACAGACCGAGCATCTACCTCTTGGCGCCACGAACGGACTCCTTCCGGGATCTGGTAGTCCGGGTACGGGTCCTCGTTGGGCTCCCCTGCGATGCCGCCGGGTCCGGTGGTCGAGGTCGCCCGGAGGAAGACGGCGCTGCCGTCCCGGCAGGTGATCTTCACGCCGGACGGAGACATGTGCACGCCAGGGAAGGCGCACGGCTCCCACGACGTGAACTCCTCAGGGCGCGCGAAGTCCAACAACTGCACGGCGAACGCCAACGTGCGACGCGCCCGCTCACGCGGTGCCGGCATCTCGGCCGGTAACGCCGCCGATGCGGGCGCGGGCTTGCCTGCGGCAGCCCACAGCATCCCGGTCGATCCGGTCGAGTAGTAGACCCGTACCCCGGCCGGTGAGTTGCCACCGGGCTCGGAGTCCTGCCCGTACCGCCGGACGTCGGTGATGTCCGGGTGCTTGCTGCTCTGGAACAGTGCTTCGAGCACGCCCAGGACTTCGGCGACCTGCATGGCCCGCGTCTCCGATCTTGGCTGTCTGCGCTGTTCAGCGCCGGCAAGTCTAGACGCGGTCGGGATCTTGTGGGGGCTGCCGCGCCCGTCGTGGCCGGCAGTCTGGTCAACCCAGGGGCTGCGCCAGCCGGTCCGCGCCGGCGTAGACGTTCATCGTCGCGTCGCGCAGGAACCCGACCAGGGTCATCCCCGCCTCCTCGGCGAGGGCGACCGCCAGACTGCTCGGCGCGGAGATCGCGGCCAGCACCGGGATGCCGGCCATCCACGCCTTCTGGGTGAGCTCGAAACTGGCCCGGCCGGAGACCAGCAGCAGATGACCCCGCAGCGGCAGCAGCCCTTCCCGGGCGGCCCAGCCGATCACCTTGTCGACGGCGTTGTGCCGGCCGACGTCCTCGCGGACCACGCGTACCTGCCCGTCGGCGGTGAACAGACCGGCGGCGTGCAGCCCGCCGGTGCGGTCGAAGCCCTGCTGGGCGGCGCGCAGCCGGTCCGGCAGCGCGGCGAGCAGCCACGGGTCGAGTTCGAACCGGTCGGCGGCGACGTCGAACCGGGACCGGGTGCGCACCGCGTCGATGCTCGCTTTGCCGCACACCCCGCACGAACTGGTCGTGTAGAAGTTGCGGGCCGGGTCCGTCTCCGGCGGCGGCACGTGCCCGGCGAGGGTCACGTCGACGACGTTGTACGTGTTCGGCGTGTCGGTGCCGGCGCACAGTTGAGCGGTCACCACGTCGTCGGCCGCCCCGATCAGCCCTTCGGTGAGCAGAAAACCGATCGCCAGGTCGATGTCGTTGCCCGGCGTACGCATGGTGACCGCCAGCGGACGCCGCCGGGCCGGTCCGGCCGGCCCGACCCGGATCTCCAGCGGCTCCTCCCCGGCGACGGTGTCCATCCGGCGTACCTGCCGCGTCGATCTGCCCGTGCCGGCGGCGCCACTGCCGTCGCCGACCTCGATCCGCAGCACCGTGCGGCGCTCACTCGCCCTGCCCATGCCACCCATCCTGCCGCCGACCTCGGTCGACAGCCCACCGGTCCGACGCGTCCCGGCTGGCGGGACACCGGCGGCGGATGTGGCCGGCGGTGTCCCGCCGGCGGTGCGATGAGGCATCTGTGGTGCATCTGTGCGGCAGAGAGCCTCGCTCGGTGCCTCTCCCGTACGCTGGATCGCAGTCCGTGGATGCGTCGAGGTGCAGGACCGCTGGAGCGAGTCGAGGCCAAATCCGGTGGCCGACGTCGCAGCCCTGAGGAGAGTCAAGCCGATCATGAGTGACGAAGCGGGTCGTCTGTTCCGGGAAGCGTGGATCGCCGGAGTCCGCAGGCACTACCCGGGGGAACCGAAGCCCGGGTACGTGGCCTCGTGGGACACCACCCCGGAGTGGGAGCGGCAGGCGGCGGCTGCCGTGTGCGGTCAGATCCGTGACTTCGTACGGGTCAGCTCGGGGGCGACCGCGAAGCTGAGTCGGGAGCAGAAGGGCCGGTTCGTCGCTCTGTGCTGGATCGCGCAGATTCACAAGCACTTCGACGACCCGAAGCCGTCGTACGTCGCCGACTGGGACGCGCTGCCTCGCTGGCAGCAGGAGACCGACGCCGACATCTTCGAGTACGTCGCGGCGAGTTAGCTGGCAGCACGCCGCCGGAAGCGCTGGCGGTATACCTACCGAAGGGCTCGGGCGATGACGGTGAAACGCTCAATCGACATCCCCGACGATGTCGCCCAGTGGCTCGACGGACAACCCAACGCCAGCGCCGCCATCACCGCAGCCCTACGCGCTCAGATGGCCGGCACCCAACTTGACGAGGTGCTGCGCCGCGCCGGCATCGAGGTCACCGGTGCGGGCAAGAGCCGCTGGCGCGACCGCCTGGCGGCACCCATCTCTGTCGAAGCCCTTGCCGAGGGACGGCGCATGCTCGACGGGGCGGTGTGAGCGTCGAGCCGATCGCCGTGGCCAGCCGGGTCAGATGTCGTCGGCCGGAATGGAGTGGACCTGGTCATCGGGAACCACCGTCGGCGTCAGGTGCGGTTCGCTGGTGAGGTAGTAGGCGCCGTGGTCGAGCGCGGCCCACACCGCGTGGGCGCGGGCGAGGTCGCCCTTGACGAGAGGGGCGATCGCGGCCGCGTCGGACGCCTCACCGGCGTCCAGCGGCAGCACCGCGACGCTGGGCAGGGTGGCCAGCACCCCGAGCCGGGCGCGGGCGGGCGCGTCGCTGACCCGGGTGTAGGCGTCGAGCAACGCCACGGCGGGCAAACCGGTGTACGCGCCGTCGTCGGCGATCTCGACCAGCAACTCCCCGACGTGCACGTGCCCTCGGGCGTAGGACAACATCGCGGACGTGTCGAGCACGGCGCGGATCTCGACGTCTTCGTGGGCCATCAGGCGGCGGTGTCGTCGGCCGGCCAGGTGCCTGCGCGCACCATGTCCCGGCGGCGCTGATTCTCCGCCCGCTGCTCAGCGGTCAGCTGCGGCAACGCGCCCCGGACCCGGTCACGGCCGGCGTCGGTGACCTCGATACCCACCGTCCGCAGCATCTCCACCGTCGCGGCGGCCCGATTCATCCGTGCACGCACCGCTTCAGTCACCGCAGCCGAAACGTTCTCCTCCCGGTCCAGGTACGCGGCGACGTCGTCGGGCAGGCTCACCGTCACACGCTTAGTCATACTCGGATCATACTCGCGTCGGGAGCGTTGCCGAGGTCGCTAGTCGAATTCGAGGCAGAACGGGTGGCCGGCGGGGTCGGCGTACACCCGGAAGCCCGGCTCGACGTCGGAGAGCTTGGTGGCACCGAGCGCGAGCACGGCCTGCTCCGCACGGTCGATGTCGTCGACCCGCACGTCCAGGTGGATCTGCTGCGGCCGGGCCGGGTCCGGCCAGCGGGGCGGCTGGTGGTCGGGGGCGTGCTGGAAACTGATCCGTGGGCCGTCGCCGGCGGAGATGTCGATCCAGCTGCCGTCGACCCGGGTGATCTCGTACCCGAGCAGCTCACAGTAGAACCGGGCCAGCCGCTGCGGGTCCGGGCAGTCGAGCACGATCGCCGAGAGTCGTCCGATCATCGGGTCAGGCTACCGCCGCCGCCGGGGCTGCGCTGCGCAAGCACGCGCGGCCTACCCGGCCCGCCGCCGAGCCCGGTGCAGCGTCAGCCGGGCGGCGGCCAGCAGGCCGCTGGCGGCGAACATCGCCGCGCTGACCAGCAGCCAGCGGCGTAGGTACGGCTCCTGGGTCAGGCCCGTGGCGCGGGTGAAGGCACCGTCGCCGAGCCGCAGGATGCCCGGCAGGTACACGAGGAACAGCAGCGCCGTGCCGAGCGTCGGGACCCGGACGTGGTTCACTATCGCCCGCCGTACGGCCGGTCGGAGCCGGCCGCCGATGCCGGCGACGGCGACCAGGACCCGGTCGGCCGCTGCCGCGAGCGGATAGAGGATCAGGTCGTGGGCGACGACCGCGGCCACGAACCAGACCGCCATCCGTACGGCGGTGGCCTCACCGGACAGGCGCGCGACGACCCATCCGGTGACGGTGAAGCAGCCGACCAGCAGCGGCAGCTGCCAGAGCGGTGCGCCGTACCCGAGCCGGGTCATCGGCGCGACCCCTGGAACTCGATGGCGCGCACCCACTTGGTGCACCGCACCCCGGGCAGGGCGGGCACGATGATCCGGGCCGGGAAGCCGTGGTCCGCCGACAGATCGACCCCGTTGACCCGCAGGGCCAGCAGCGAGTCACCGTCGAGGACCTGGTTGCGCTGCAGGATCGCCGTGTTGAACAGCCCGCCGCGCTGGATCGAGCGGACCAGGGCCGCCGTCGGCTCCGGCACCCCGGCGAGGGCGGCGAGGTCACGCAGCCGTACGCCGGTCCAGGTCTGCAGCGTCGACCAGCCCTCCACGCAGGCGATCGGCAGCCGGGCGGTGTGCAGCGGCATGGCGAGCAGCTGGTCGCGGTCCAGCCGTACCGTCCGGCCGGCGGCGTCGCGCAGCTCCAGCCGCCACGCCGGGCCGGTGTCGGCGGGCCGGATGCCGGCGGCGACCGCCGTCCGGTTGACCGGGAAGCCGTTCGGTCCGTCGTCGGGTTGCCGCCCCCGGGGCAGTAGGAACGCGAGTCGCCGCCACGGGCCGTCGAGGCTCTGCCCGACCGTCGTCACGCCGAGCAGCAGCGACCCGCCGCCGGTCAGGGCGAGCAGCCCGCGCCGGCTGATGGTCGCCGGACCGGGGCGCGGGGCGACCAGCTCGTCGGGCTCGACCCGGCCGGTTCGGGACCGCAGTACGGCGATCATCCGGGGCAGTTTGAGTGCGACGTGGACGACGAACGCGGCGGTGAACACCCAGGCCCCGAAGTAGTGGGCGGTGTAGAAGTCGAAACCGAACAGGTACGCGTACTGCACGTTGAGCACGCCGGTGACGGTCTGGAACAGGATGCCGCCGACGAGCAGGAGCAGCGAGAGGCGTTCCAGCGCGTGTGCCGCCGAGCGGACCGGCGGCCAGGCGAACAGCTTCGGAATCACCGACCAGAGTTTGACCAGGATCACCGGGATCAGTGCGATGCCGAGGGCGACGTGCAGGCCCTGACTGACCCGGAACAGCCAGGAGGGTCGGGTCGGCCAGTCGACGTACGGCAGCCGCAGCCAGCCCACGTCGGCCGGCATCGCCTGCGGTCCGTAGGCGACGTGGTCGAGCAGCCCGGTGACGACGACCAGCGGCAGACCGACCAGCAGTACGGCACCGAGGACCGAGGTCAGCCAGGCACCGCGCAGCGGGCTGCGCCACCGGACGAGCGCGGTGCCGCCGGCAGCCTCCGTGGCATCGGCAGCCTGCGTGGTGCCGGCCGCACCGACGGGCGGCGGTGCGGGTGCGGGTTCGTCGACGGGCACGATCGTCTCCTCAGGACGGTCTCGGTACCGACCGGTGCCTGCAGGCTATGCGCCGCAGCCGGCGACGATGGCCGCTCCGGCGCTTACGGATTCCTTACGCGGCCCCGTTGGCGGTGCTCGCCGACCGCGACCGGCCATACGGTGACCGGATGCGGATTCTGCTCACCGGCGCGGCCGGGTTCATCGGCTCGCACATCGCCGACCTGCTGGCCGACGACGGGCACGACGTGCTGGCGGTGGACGCGCTGCTGCCGCAGGCCCACGATGGCGAGCCTCCCGAGTGGACCAGCCGGCACGACCTGGTGCGGGGCGACGTCCGCGACGGCGAGCTGCTCGACCGGCTGCTGACCGGCGTGGACGCCGTCTGCCACCAGGCGGCGATGGTGGGCCACGGCCTCGACCCGTCGGACGCGCCGGGCTATGCGGGCCACAACGACTACGGCACCGCCGTCCTGCTCGCCGCGATGCACCGGGCCCGGGTGACCCGGCTGGTGCTGGCCAGCTCGATGGTCGTGTACGGCGAGGGCCGGTACACCTGCGCCCGGCACGGCATCGTACGGCCGCAGCCACGCCGCCCGGCGGACCTGGCCGCCGGCCGGTACGACCCGGGCTGCCCACACTGCGGCGACGCGTTGTCGTGGGCGACGGTCCCGGAGGACGCCCCGCTGGAGCCGCGCAGCACGTACGCGGCGACGAAGCTCGCCCAGGAGCACCTGGCGGCGGCGTGGGCCCGTCAGACCGGCGGCGGCTGCTGGGCGCTGCGCTACCACAACGTGTACGGCCCTCGGATGCCGCGCGACACCCCGTACGCCGGGGTGGCCTCGATCTTCCGGTCGGCGCTGGCTGACGGCCGGCCGCCACAGGTGTTGGAGGACGGTCGGCAGCAGCGTGACTTCGTCCACGTCGCCGACGTCGCGCGGATCAACGTCCGAGCGTTGGTCGCCGAGCCGCCGGTGGGCGACCTGGTGCCGTTGAACGTCTGCTCCGGCGAGCCACGGACCGTCGGCGAACTGGCCGGGACGCTGGCGACCGCGATGGGCGGACCCGCACCGGTGGTCGTCGGCGGCGCGCGGGCGGCCGACGTACGGCACGTGGTGGCTGATCCCCGCCGGGCCACCGAGCTGCTCGGCTTCACCGCGAGCGTCCGGTTCGCCGACGGGGTGGCGGCGTTCGCCACCGATCCGCTGCGGGCACCGGCGGTCGGCGTCGGCTGAGCCGCCGCCCGCTGGTCAGGAGAAGGTGAGCAGCAGGTGGTTGACCGCCAGCGCGGTCGCCGCCTGCCCGGCCAGCCACCAGCGGTGGGTACGTGCCGGCAGGTGGGCGGTGGCGATCAGCAGCCAGACGACGAACGGCAGCCAGATCCGTTCGACCTCGGCCTTGCTCAGCCCGGACAGGTCGGCCGCGACGATCGCCAGCGCGGCGGTGAGCGGCAGCAGGATCGTGGGCCGGGTCGCGGCGTACCGCCATCCGCGCGCCACCGTGCCGTCGCCGGCCGGGCCGCGCCAGGCGTGGCGGGCCGCGACGATCGTGCGGCGCAGCGCCGGGCCGGTGACCAGCCCGGCGGAGAGCAGCATCGCGGCCAGGTTCGCCCACACCCAGTAGGCGTACGGACGTTCGGCGGCCCACCCCTGGTAGTAGCGCACCACGACCAGCTGGTAGCCGTCCCACCACCAGAAACCGGCGGCGGTGAAGGCGGCGACCACGGCGGCGACCCCGGCTGCGGCGGTGAGCAGCGCCGGCAGGAACCGGCCCGGCCGTAGCACCAGCACCGCGACGGCGAGCAGTCCGATCAGGACGAACCCGTACGACAGGTAGAGCGCGAAGCCGAGCAGGATGCCACCGGCGAGCGGCGCGACCGGATGCCGGGCGGCGAGCAGCGCCAGCCCGGCGGCGACGACACCGGTGAAGACGCCGTCGCCGGAGGCACCGATCCAGACCGCTCCGGGCAGTAGCACCAGGAACGGCAGTACGGCGCGGGCGGCGTCGGCCGCACCGAGCCAGCGCAGCGCCGCCGGGATCGACACCACCATGGTCGCGCCGATCAGGATGCAGGCCATACCGGCGGCGGCTCCACCGCCGAGGCCGATGCGGTCCAGCCAGACGAAGACCAGCAGCGCGCCGGGGGGATGGCCGGCGGTGTGCGTCGACCACGATTCCGGCTGGAAGTCGACGATCCGGCCGCTGAAGCCGGCCAGCATGGCCGGGATGTCGGTGATCCGGTGTACCTCGTGCAGGTACTCCGCCTGGTTGGTGAGCCGCCTGGCGACTCCGGCGGACCAGCCGTCGACCAGGGCCAGGGCCAGGGTCCAGGCGACGGCGGCGAGGTAGCCGGCCCCGAGCAACGGACCCCAGCGGGCGGTCCGCGCCCACCGTACGCCCCAGATGATCACCACGGCCGCGACCGCGACCGCGACCGGCGTACCCCAGCCGACGTGTGGCCGCCAGAAGGCGTAGATCGGGGCGGTCTCGGCGTAGAGGCCGACGCCGCGCCGGTTGAGGACCACCCCGACGACCACGGCGGTGGCGATCAGGGCCAGTTCGACACCGAGCACGACCCAGTCGGCGCGGGCGGGCCGCCGCACCTTGGTCGGCGAGGAAGACGAGGAAGACGAGGACATGATGGCGCACCGTACGGCCTGCGGTGGGCCTGTCGGTGGGTGGCGACGCGGCCGTAAGCAAGCCGTAAGAACCGACCGTCGCGTAAGGATTCCGTAAGCACTGACGGGCCACCGTACGGTGGTGGCGCGCCCTAGCGTCGGCGGTATGCCGACACCGATCGACGTGGTGCTGCCCTGCCTCGACGAGGCTGCCGCCCTGCCCGGCGTACTTGCCGCCCTGCCGCCCGGCTACCGGGCGATTGTCGTCGACAACGGTTCCCGGGACGGTTCGCCGCAGGTGGCTGCCGCCCACGGGGCCTGGGTCGTGCACGAGCCCCGTCGCGGCTACGGCGCGGCCGTCCACACCGGGCTGTTGGCCGCCGAGACCGAGCTCGTCTGCGTCCTGGACGCGGACGGCTCGTTCGATCCGCGGCAACTTCCGGCGCTGGTCGAGCCGGTGGCGGCCGACCGGGCGGAGCTGGCCGTCGGCCGTCGCCGACCGGTCTCGGTGTCGGCCTGGCCCTGGCATGCCCGCGTCGGGACCGCGCTGGTCGCGGCCCTGCTGCGGCACCGGGGCGTACCGCTGCGTGATCTGAGCCCGATCCGGGTGGCCCGCCGGCGGGCGCTGCTGGACCTCGGGGTCGCCGACCGGGCGTTCGGCTACCCGTTGGAGCTGCTGGTCCGGGCGGCCGGTGCCGGCTGGCGGATCGTCGAGCTGGATGTCCGGTACGCGCCACGGGCGGCCGGCACCCGGTCGAAGGTCTCCGGCTCCGTGCGGGGCACGTACCGCGCGACCCGCGACTTCGTCGGGGTGCTGCGTACGGTGGGCAACTCCCGGTGACCGTGCTGCTGGTGATGGCGAAGTCGCCGGTCGCCGGGCTGGTGAAGACCCGGCTCTGCCCACCGGCGACGCCGACCGAGGCGGCCCGGATCGCGGCGGCGGCGCTGCTGGACACGATGGCTGCGGTACGGGACACCGCCGGGGTCGAGCCGGTGCTGGCCCTGGCCGGCCGGTTCGCCGACGCCGACGTCACCGCCGGAACGGCCGCCGAGTTGACGGCGGCGACCGCCGGCTGGCGGGTGCTGGTGCAGCGCGGGTCGGGGCTCGCCGACCGGTTGGCGAACGCGCACGCCGACGTGGCGGACGCCTGGCCGGGGCGGCAGGTGCTGCAGATCGGGATGGACACGCCACAGCTGACGCCCGCGCGGTTGGCGTCGGCCGTCGACCGGTTGACCGAGGCCGGTGCGGTGCTCGGCCCGGCCGCCGACGGCGGCTGGTGGGCGCTGGGCCTGCGGGATCCACGCGACGCTGACGCGCTGCGGGCCGTACCGATGTCCACTGCCCGGACCGGACGACGCACCTGGCTCGCCTTGGTCGGGCGCGGCCTGGCCCCGGTACGCCTGCCGGTGCTGCGCGACGTCGACGAGTGGCCCGACGCGGTGGCGGTGGCGCGAGGTGTCCCCGGCAGCCGGTTCGCCCGCCAGGTCGCGGCGGTGCGGCGGTGCCGGCCGGCGATGTCCGCCGAGGCCGATCGGTGACCGTCGGCGTCCGGCAGCGGGCCGGCGACAGCGGCTTCGTGGCCCCGCTCGGCGCCGTCGTGCCCGGTGGGCACTGGCTGGTGCAGGGCGACGGGACACGGTCACGGCTGCCGGTACGGCGGTGGCACGGTGCCGCCGAGCCGGCGGTCGACGCGGTGGTGGCCCGCTGCGGCGGGCCGACGATCGATCTGGGCTGCGGGCCGGGTCGGGTCACCGCGGCGCTGGCCCGGGCGGGGGTGACCGCCCTCGGGGTCGACGTTTCGGCGCAGGCGGTCGCCTCGACCCGGTCCCGTGGCGTGGTCGCGACCCACCAGGACCTGTTCGACCGGCTGCCCGGCGAGGGCCGCTGGGCGCACGCCGTCCTGCTCGACGGCAACATCGGCATCGGCGGCGACCCGGTTGCCCTGCTGCGCCGCTGCCGCGCACTGATCCACCATCGAGGGTCCGTACTGGTCGAGCTGGAGCCACCCGGCGTGGGGGTGTGGCGGGGGCAGGCGTACGTGGCCGCTGTGGCCCGGCGGGGCCGGCCCCGGCCGGGGCCGGTCTTCCAGTGGGCGCGCCTGGACGTCGTGGCGGTGCGGGACACGGCCGCCGACAGCGGTCTGACCGTCGGTGACCTGTTCAGCATCGACGGACGGTGGTTCGGGGAGCTGCGGCCCTAGGTATTACCGGGTGCTTACGTGCCGCCGGATCACCGACCCCCACACCTGCCCACCGCGTACCCACCAGCGCAACCGGCAGTCGTCGCGGCTGCCGGAGACATGTGGCGCAAGGTAGGGAGAAGCGCGAATGAGAACATCACCGGGCCGGTTCCGATCGATCGGAACCGGCAAGGCCCGAGCCGTCACGTTGTCGATCGCCGTGGTGAGCCTCGGCGCTGTCGCGACGGTCACCTTCGTCTCCGGTGGCGGGCGCAACACCGCCGCCGCCGAGGTCGGCCTGGACGACTTCGTCCGCATCAGAACGTCGCACCGAACGTGGTCGCGATCCCGCCCGGCCGCAACGCGTCCACCGGCGTGTTCACCGTCGACTGCGGAGTGAACGCCAACGGCAAGTTCAGCTCCGACAACCCGGTGGCGCAGCCCGGCATCAGCCACGGCGCGGAGCACCTGCACGACTTCGTCGGCAACCTGGCGATCACCGCCGACACCAGCGACGAGGCGTTGGCCGCTTCCGACACGACGTGCCGCAACGGCGACCGGTCGTCGTACTTCTGGCCGGTGGTCCGGATCGACCGGTCCGTCCGGGACCAGGCCGCAGACCCCGGCCCGGCGACGGTCGCCTGCCCACGGGCCATCGACCGGTTGCCGTCGGTGCCGTCCCCGGCGGTCGTCGAGGTCCGGCGCGGCCTGATCGCGCTCGACGAGCAGATCGCCGAGGCGAACCGGCGGCTGGCCGGCAGCGAGGGCATCGACGTGCGCCGCAACAACGCGGTGCTGGACTGGCTGCGGGTCCGCCGCGCCGAGACCCTGAAGCGGATCGCCACCGAACTCGGCCGGCACGGTGCCCGGCCGACCGGGATGGTGTCGATGGTCGACTGTGCCGTGTACTACGGCGGGACGCACGGCGGACACTCCGGTGGCGCGGCGACGGTGAGTCCACTCGCCACGCCTACGGTGGACTGCCCCGGGGTCCGGGACCGGCTGCCCGCGGTGCCGCCGCAGGCGGTCGCCGAGGTGGACCGGAACCTGCAGCTGCTGGACCAGCAGATCGCCGAGGCCAACGCACGTCTGGTCAGCACGGCCGGGCAGGGCGGCCCGAACTTCATCGACAACGCGATCCTGGGGCCGCTGCGGGACAAGCGGTTCGCCACGCTCGACCGGATCGAGATCGCGATCGGCCGCAACGCCGCGCGGCCGACCAACCTGACCCCACTGGCCGGCTGCACCCTGGCCGGCAACCCCAACGGGGGCGGCAACGGCAACAACAACGGCAACGGCGGTGCCGGCCAGGGCGGGGAGGCGGCGGAGCTGCCGGTGCCGTCCGGTCCGAACCTGGAGCTGCCCGGTAACACCGGCGAGATCGTCCGCCCCGCCGAGGTACGCATCGAGTACCGGGGTAACCCCACCAGCAAGGTCACCCCGATGCCCCGGTTCCTGCGCGCGCTGACCGGTGACTCGAAGCCGATCAGCCGGTGCCCGGCGAACGCCCGTAACAGCTGGACCTGTGCCGGCTTCGCCGACCGGCTCGCCGGCAAGTACCCGATCTGCCCGGACGGCAGCCAGGTCCTGCGGGTGCACGACTTCCCGGGCTGCTGGGACGGCGAGAACATTGACAGTGAGAACCACCGGTCGCACCTGTCGTTCGCCGACGCCACCACCGGGGCCTGCCCGAGCGGCTTCGTGGCGATCCCCCAGCTGCGCATCACCATCGCGTACGACATCCCGCGCGACGTCCAGCTCAACGGCCAGTATCTGCTCGACTCCTTCCCGGAGGAGGACCACAACCCGTTCTCGGACCACAACGACTTCATCAATGTGAACTCCGAGAAGCGGATGCGGAAGATCGCCAAGTGCATCAACACCGGCCGTAGCTGTCGGTGACCCGTACCGCCGGTCGGCCGCCCGCCCAGCAGAACCTCGACGGGGCGGGCGGTCGACTACGGTGGACGGGATGACCGGATTCGCGGCGGTGGTGCTGACCGGCGGGGCCGCGCGCCGGATGGGCGGCGTGGACAAACCAGCCGTACCGGTGGGTGGGGTGGCCATGCGGGACCGGGTGCTCGCGGCCGTCGCGGCCGCCGACCCACGGATCGTCGTGGGCCCGCTCGCCGACCCACCGCCGGGTGTCCTGGCGGTACGCGAGGAGCCGCCCGGCGCCGGTCCGGTGGCCGCCACCGCCGCCGGCCTGGCCGCGCTCGCCCCGAGCACCGCCACCACCAGCGGCGACCTGGTTGCGGTGCTCGCCGGTGACCTGCCGCTGCTCACCCCGCACGCGGTGGAACTGCTCGTCGTCGCCGTCCGGCAACGCGACGTCGACGGGGCGCTGTACGTCGACGACACCGGCCGACGGCAGCTGCTCTGCGGAGTGTGGCGCACCGCCCGGCTGTGCGACGCCGTCAGCCGGCTCGCCGTAGCGCGCGGTGGCGTACTTGCTGGGGCGTCGATGCGGGCGTTGTTCGCCGACCTGGCCGTCGCCGAGGTGACCTGGCGCGACACCGGCCCGCCACCGTGGTTCGATTGCGACACCGACCGCGACGTCCGGCAGGCGCAGGAGTGGACCGGATCTAGCTAGGGCTCACTTGGGTTCGGCGACGAACACGCCGACGCCGTGAGCGCTCTCGACCAGGCCCTCAGTGCGCAGGGCATGCATTGCGTAGCGGATCACCGAGTCCGAGATGTCGTGCTCGGCCTTGAGCTGGGCAGTTGACGGGAGCTTGTCGCCTGGCTGCAACTCGCCGCTCCTGATCTGAGCGCGAATGTGGTCGGCAAGCTTCTCCCACGCGCCCTCGTGCCGGCCGGGCACAAGTAAGGATGTCGGTTTCCTGCCGGATCAGTCCTCGCGCTGGCTCGGCCGGTTGGCAGCGATCCAGGCCGCCACCTCGTCGCGACTCCAAATGCGCATCCGGCCGTTGCCCACCACATCGATCGGCTCGGGGAATCCCGGCCGGCGGACGATCTCCACCGTCCTGGTTCGCGACACGCCGCCGAGCATCGTAGCGATGTCTGCCAGGGCGACGAGCTTCACGCCCTGAACGTAGCGGTAGACCGGAAGTGGACGTATCAGGGCTGGTGCTGGCTGACCGGCTATGCGATCGACATCGACGGAAACGCCGCCGAGCGGCGGGAGATATTCGTACAGCGTCGTGGGCTCTACCGACTGCCCGCACGCCAGACGTCTGAGCATCGATCGAGGAGTGCAATGATCACCGAGAGGAAGCACGGATGACGTGGACGGGCCACACCTCGATGCTCCGTAGCCGAACCGGTGACAGGGAGTCAGGGATGAGTGACACGATGGACGAGTGGGTGGCGGTTGCCACCGCCGAACTCGGGCTCGACCCGGGTGACGTGCCGGTGCCGGTGGTGCTGGACCTGGCCCGCGACGTGGCGCACAACGTGCTGCGCCCCGGCGCGCCGGTCACCGCGTACCTGCTGGGGTTGGCGGTTGGTCGTGGCGCCGACCCGGTCGAAGCCGGCACCCGGCTGGCCGCGCTGGCCCGCGCCTACGGCGGCGGCGAGGCCGGGCCGAGTCCAGGTGAGGTCAGTCCGGCGCCAGGTGAGGTCAGGCCCGCTCCAGGCGGATGATGATCTGCTTCGACGTCGGGGTGTTCGAACCTGCGGCCGTCGAGTCCAACGGCACCAGCACGTTCGCCTCCGGGAAGTACGCCGCCGCGCAGCCGCGCGCCGTCGGGTAGCTGACCGCCCGGAACGCCTTCGCCCGGCGTTCGACCTGGTCGGACCACTCCGATACCAGGTCGACGACGTCACCGTCGGCGACCCCGAGCGCGGCCAGGTCGTCCGGGTGCACGAAGACCACCCGCCGTCCGCCCCGGATGCCCCGGTAACGGTCGTCGAGCCCGTAGATCGTGGTGTTGTACTGGTCGTGGCTGCGCATCGTCTGCAGCAGCAGCCGACCCGGCGGCACCTCGATCACCGTCAACGGGCTCACCGTGAACGCGGCCCGGCCCGACGGCGTGGCGAAGGTGCGCCGGTCGCGCGGCGGGTGCGGCAGGACGAAACCGTCCGGCTCGGCGACCCGGCGTTCGAAGTCGGCGAAGCCCGGCACCGCCCCGGCGATGGTGGCCCGGATCGTCGCGTAGTCGGCCTGGTACGCCTCCCACGGCACCGGCGAGTCGGGCAGCGTGGCGCGGGCCAGCCGGGCGACGATCGCCACCTCGGAGAGCAGGTGGTCGCTGGCCGGGGCGAGCCGGCCCCGGGAGGCGTGCACCGCCGACATCGAATCCTCGACGGTGACGAACTGCTCGCCACCGGGCTGCCGGTCCCGTTCGGTGCGGCCCAGGCAGGGCAGGATCAGTGAGGTCCCACCGGGCACCACGTGCGAGCGGTTCAGCTTCGTCGACACGTGCACGGTCAGCGCACACGAGGCCAGGGCGGCCTCGGTCACGGCGGTGTCCGGGCTGGCGGCGGCGAAGTTGCCGCCGAGGGCCATGAAGACGCGGACGTCGCCGTCGCGCATCGCCCGGATCGCGCCGACGGTGTCCAACCCGGTCGCGGTCGGCATCGGTACGCCGAGTTGCCGGCCCAGCGCCGGCAACCAGGCCGGCGGCTCGTGCCAGATGCCCATGGTCCGGTCGCCCTGCACGTTCGAGTGCCCACGGACCGGGCACAACCCGGCACCGGGCTTGCCGATCATGCCGCGCAGCAGCTGCACGTTGACGATCTCGCGGATCGCGTCGACCGAGTCCTGCCGCTGGGTCAGCCCCATCGCCCAGCAGACGATGGTCGCCTCGGAGTCGGCGAACAGCTTCGCGACCTCGACGATCTGGGCCCGGTCCAGCCCGGTGGCGGCGGTCACGGTCGGCCAGTCCACCTGGGCGCGGGCGGCACGGTAGTCGGCATACCCGCTGGTGTGGGTGTCGACGAAGTCGGTGTCGACCGCGTCGGTGGCGACCAGCAGCGCGCCGATCGCCTGGAACAGCGCCAGGTCGCCGCCGATGCGGATCTG
The DNA here is from genome assembly GCF_049179175.1 of Solwaraspora sp. WMMA2101. Lineage (NCBI taxonomy): Bacteria > Bacillati > Actinomycetota > Actinomycetes > Micromonosporales > Micromonosporaceae > Solwaraspora > Solwaraspora sp. WMMA2101. Next base: position 3,532,392 of record NZ_JBMHMA010000006.1, read on the forward strand.
CAGGAAGTGGTCGGCCAGCGGGGTGCCGGCACCGACCAGGCCGCCGGGGCGTTGCGGGTTGCGGAACCGGATCAGCCCGGCCTCGGGCAGCGGGTTGACCGCGACGATGGTGGCCCCGTCGCGTTTGGCCCGTTCCAGGGCCGACAGCATCCGGGGGTGGTTGGTGCCGGGGTTCTGCCCGACCACCACGATCAGCTTGGCCCGGTGCAGGTCGTCGAGGGTCACCGAGCCTTTGCCGATGCCGATGGTGCTCAGCAGTGCGACGCCGGACGACTCGTGGCACATGTTGGAACAGTCCGGCAGATTGTTGGTGCCGAGTGACCGGGCGAACAGCTGGTAGAGGAACGCGGCCTCGTTGGAGGTGCGGCCGGAGGTGTAGAAGGCGGCCCGGTCCGGAGAGTCGAGTGCCCGCAGCTGGTCGGCGATCAGCCCGAACGCCTCGTCCCAGTCGATCGGCGTGTAGTGGTCGGCACCGGGCCGGCGGACCATCGGGTGGGTGAGCCGGCCCTGCTGGCCGAGCCAGTGGTCGGAGCGGGTGGCGAGTTCGCTGATCGGGTGGGCGGCGAAGAACTCCGGGGTGACCCGGCGCAGGGTCGCCTCCTCGGCGACGGCCTTGGCTCCGTTCTCGCAGAACTCGGCGTGGGCGCGGTGCTTCGCGGCCGGCTCCGGCCAGGCACAGCCGGGGCAGTCGAAGCCGCCGGGCTGGTTGACCCGGGCCAGGGTGAGCGCGGTACGGCGTACCCCCATCTGTGCGACGCCGGCGCGCAGCGCGTGGGTGACGCCCGGCAGCCCGGCCGCGCTGGTCGCCGGCTCACCGACGGTCAGGTCGCGGTCACCGGCGTCGTCTCGAGGGGCGGAACGGGCCATGCTGCCAGCCTCTCACGGCCGGCGACCGGCGGGCTACATCGGAAAGCGCAGGCCAGCGGCGGTACGGCGGGGTCGTCGTGACGATGGCGGCAATCCGACCGCCGCTGGGGCTAGCCGGCATGGTGGCTCACCTGGGTAGGGTGTGCGCACAGTGGGACTGAGTTGATCATGGTGGGGGAGCAGGTGCCGGGGACAGCAGACCAGGTGAGCGGGGACCAGACGACTGGGGACCAACCAGCGGCGCCCGAGCCGCTCCTGCTCGACGAGCCGAGCACGGCCGACCTGCGGGAGAAGGTGACCCAGGCGTGGCGTGACTTCGCCGCCGCGCTCGCCGCGACGCTGCCGACCCTGCCGGCCGGCGGCCAGGTGGAGCTCACCCTCGACCCGACCGCGTCCGGCACCGGGGACGCGATCTACTCGGTGGGCGTACGGATCGGCCTGCAGGACCGGCTGAACGCCTCGGCGGTCAGCAACGCGACCCTGCCGGCGGAGTACCGGATGAACCGGGACGCGGTGGCCGAGCTGGTCGCGCTGGGCTGGTCCCCGCCGGGCGTGGTGGCCGGGTCGGGGGACAACTTCGGGCTGACCACGACCACCGCCGACGTGAGCCGGCTGGCCTCGGTGATCACCCACACGCTGCGTCAGGTGTACGGCGCACCGCATCCGGCGTTCGTCGTCTACGCGGTGCACGACGCCAACGACGAGCCGATCGAGGTGGAGCCGCTGGGTACCGCCCGGCCGCAGTCGTCGATCGGTGACACCTTCGGGCTGCCCACCGACGACGATCTCGTCGGCACCGGCGACGACGTCGACCCGGCCGACGCGCTGCCACTCGACGACCAGGTCCGCACGGTCGTCGCGACGATGATGCGCAGTACGCCGGAGCACCTGCACGTCGACGCCGACGGCGACATCGGCATCCGGGCCGGCTCGGCGATGGTCTTCGTCCGGATCCGCGACAATCCGCCGCTGGTGGACGTCTTCTCGCCGGTGCTGACCGAGGTGGAGCCGACCGAGCAGCTGTACGTGAAGCTCTCCGAGTTGACCAACCGGATGCCGATCGGGCGGCTGTACTGCACCAACGACACCGTCTGGGCGTCGATCCCGGTGTTCGGCCGCAACTTCCAGGCGACCCATCTGATGCTCGCCGTCCAGGTGATGACCGGGCTGGCCGACGAGCTGGACGACCGGCTGCATGGCGAGTTCGGCGGCAAGCGGTTCTTCGGCGACGGGGACAAGCCGTCGCGCGGCGACACCGGCGGTCACCGTACCGGCATGTATCTCTGACGCCGGCGTGTGTCTCTGACGCCGGCCGGTGTCTCTGACGCCGGCCGGTTGCCGCCGCTGGCGGACAGGTCAGGCCGGCTGGTCGGGGACGGCCACCGGCGGCGGGGCGTCGACCAGCCGGGACAGCACGATCATGCTGCGCGTGGAGGTGACGAACGACTCGGCGCGCAGCCGTTCGAGGGCCTGTTCCAGGTGGGCGATGTCGGCGGCGCGCAGGTGCACCAGGGCGTCGGCCTGGCCGCTGACCGTGTAGGCGCCGACGACCTCCGGATGGCGGCGGGTGGCGGCGGCGAGCTGCGCCGGGGTGGTCCGTCCGGTGCAGTACAGCTCGACGAACGCCTCGGTGGTCCAGCCCACCGCCGCCGGGTCGACCACGGCGGTGAAACCCCGGATCACGCCGGCCGCCCGGAGCCGGTCCACGCGGCGTTTGACCGCCGGCGCGGACAGCGACACCCGGGCCCCGATGTCGGCGTACGAGGAGCGGGCATCGGCCATCAGCGACGCAATGATCCGCTGGTCCACGGTGTCGATCTGCAACGTTCGACCCTTCACGCGCAACGATCGTGGCTTCTTATTGTGTAACAGCGTACCTACTCTTGGTTCCCGTGACCGTCGCGCGTGCCGCCACCGACCCGTCGCGGGTCTACCTGATGTGCCCGCCCGAGCACTTCGGCGTCGAGTACGTGATCAATCCCTGGATGGACCCGCAGCAGCCGGTCGACGCCGAGCTTGCCCTCAAGCAGTGGCAGTGTCTGCGGGAGACGTTGACCGGGCTCGGCCACGAGGTCCACGTACTGCCGCCGCGACCCGGCCTGCCCGACATGGTGTACGCCGCCAACGGTGCGTTCACCGTCGACGGCACCGCGTACGGAGCCCGTTTCGCCCATCCCCAGCGGGCCGCCGAAGCGGGCGCACACCGCGACTTCTACCAGGACCTCGGCTGGCGCTACGTCCGACCGACCGAGACCAACGAGGGCGAAGGCGACTTCGCCTACCTGCCGACGGCGTACGGCGGAACGATCCTCGCCGGCTACGGCTTCCGCACCGACCCCGACGCGCACCGACGGGTGCAGGAGACGCTCGGCCGCCCGGTGGTGTCGCTGCGGCTGGTCGACCCGCTCTTCTACCACCTGGACACCGCGCTGGCCGTCCTCGACGACGAGAACGTCGCCTACTACCCTGCGGCCTTCTCCCCCGCCTCCCAACGGGTGCTGCGCCAACTCTTCCCGGACGCCCTGCTGGCCAGCCGTGCCGACGCGCTCGCCTTCGGGCTGAACCTGGTCAGCGACGGCCGGCACGTGGTGCTCAACGACGCGGCGACCGCGATGACCGCGAAGCTGGCCGCCGCCGGCTACCAGCCGGTCCCGGTGGAGTTCACCGAGCTGCACAAGGGCGGCGGCAGCGTGAAATGCTGCGTCGCCGAGCTCCGCGGCTGAGCCGTCGCGCTGCCACGACCCCGCTGCGGCCGGGTCGCCGACCCCGCTGCGGCCGGGTCGCCGGGCCGGCTCAGCCGAGAGTGGCCAGCTCGGTGATCAGGACGTTCGACAGCACCGGGCCGTCGCGGAGCACCTCGCGCAGGTACCACTTCTGCTGCGGCGTACGTGGCTGGTTGAACTGCCACGGTCCGCGCGGGCTGTCGATCTGCCCGATCCGCCCGAGCGCCAGGTTCAGCTCCTGCGCCGTCACCCCGGCGCCGGCGGTACGGATCGCCTTGTCCAGCACGTGCGCCGCGTCGTACGACGCCATCGCGTACGTCGTCGGCGACGCCCCGTACCGCTTGCGGTAGCCACTGGCGAACCGCAGGTTGGCCGAGTTGTCCAGGTCGGCGGAGTAGTTGAGCGCGGTGATGATCCCACTGGCCTCGTCGCCGAGCTGATCCACGACGTTGCCCTCGGTCAGGAAGCCCGGTCCGTAGATCGGCCCGTCGTAGCCGGCGTCGCGCAACTGCCGGACGAACTCGACAGCGGCGGTCCCGGTGAAGAAGCAGTACACCGCCTCCGGATCCCGGTCGACGACCTCCTCGATCGGTTCGGAGAACGTGTCCCGGCCCGGGTTCGGCGTCGAGTCCGCCCAGATCACCGGAGCCGAGATCCGCTCGTCACCGGTGCCGAAACCCTCCCGGAAACCCTGCACCAGGTCCCGGCCGGCCGGCTGGTCGGCAGCGACGATCGCGACCTCGCCGTCGTCGCTGATCTCTCGGGCCAGGTACGCGCCGAGGGCCAGACCGGCCTCGTCGGCCACGTACGACGTGCGCCAGATGTAGACGACGCTCTGCAGGTTGCGTGGGGAGGCGTTGGACCCGATCAGCGGCACCCGGGCCTCCTCCACCCGGTCCCGGATGGCGAGCATCACCGCGGAGTTGGCCACCCCGGTCAACGCGAGCACCTGCTGGCTCAGCAGCGACTCCACCGCCGCCAGCCCGGACTCTGCGGTCTCCCCCTCGTCGGCGATCACCAGGTCGACCGGCCGACCGCCGAAACGCCGATCGTTGTTGTCCAGGAACAGCTGGAAGCCGTTGAGCATCTCGTCGCCGATCGGCTTGTAGCCGCCGGTCTGCGGGACGATGAGGCCGATCCGTACCGGAACGTCGCTGACCAGGCCGTCATCGTCGGCCGAGTCGTCGCCCGTGCCGATGCTGCACGCGCTGGCCAGCCCGGTGGCGCCGAGCGCGGCCAGCAGCTTCAGAGCTTGCCGGCGGTCGATGTGGGGCACGGGGGGTCCTCTCGCAAGGGGTGCGACGGGGCTGGTCGACGGCCCATCCGGCGTTCTACCCGCTCGGCCGGGCGGCGTCAATGCTATGTGACTGACCAGGCGGCGCGGCCGACAGCCGGGGCCCGGGGCGGACCCGGCCAAGGCTAGCCGGCTTCCCCGGGGCGGACCGGTCAAGGCTAGCCGAGGCGGCGGGATCGGGGGACCGCCGAGCGGGCGGTGCGGATGCTGCGTCAAGATGGATGGCATGACCGATACACCAGAGGCCCCGGAAGTGACCGAAGAGTCCGCTGCGACCGGTGGCCGGCCCGGTGCGGTGGTGGTGGTCGGCCCGGACGGCCGACCGATCGGCACGGTCGGCACCGGTGCGGCCGGCGGTGCGGACGACGATGCCGCCGATCCGGACGACCCGTCGCGGCTGATCGAGCAGCCGGCCAAGGTGATGCGGATCGGCAGCATGATCAAGCAGCTGTTGGAGGAGGTTCGGGCCGCCCCGCTGGACGAGGCCAGTCGGCAACGGCTGCGTGAGATCCACCAGCGGTCGATCACCGAGCTGGAGGACGGGCTCGCCCCGGAGCTGCGCGAGGAGCTGGAGCGGATCTCCCTGCCGTTCGAGGACGGCGCGACGCCGAGCGAGGGTGAGCTGCGGGTCGCCCAGGCGCAGCTGGTCGGCTGGTTGGAAGGGCTGTTCCACGGCATCCAGGCGGCGCTGATGGCCCAGCAGATGGCGGCCCGGCTGCAGCTGGAGCAGATGCGTACCGGCAACCGGCCGGCGCTGCCGATGGGGCCGGGCGGGATGATCCCCGGCATGCCGGGTCAGCAGGGGCAGCCCGGGCAGCCCGGTGACGGTAGTTCCCGCACCGGCCAGTACCTCTGAGCCGGCCGCCGCTGCTGCTGCCGCTGCGCCGCTGCGCCTCAGGCTGACCGACGCTGCTGCCGCTGCGCCATGAGCTCCTCCAGGTAGGCGGCGACGCCGTCGTCGGCGTTGGACGCGGTCACCGCGTCGGCGAGGTCCCGTACCGTCGGGTGGGCGTTCGCCACGGCGACCGCCCGCCCGGCCCAGGTCAGCATCGGTACGTCGTTGGGCATGTCGCCGAAGGCGACCACCTCGGCGGCCGGCACGCCCAGCCGGGCACAGAGCCAGGCCAGCCCGGCGGCCTTGGTCACGCCGGCCGCCGAGATCTCCACCAGCCCGGACTTCGACGAGTGGGTGGCCTCGGCGATGCCGGCCAGCGCGCCGGCGACGATGCGGACGAACAGGTCCGGGTCGTCGTGACTGCTGCGGACCAGCAGTTTCACCGCCGGTGCGGCGAGCAGTTCCGCCGGGTCGGTGACGACCCGGGCGGTCGGATGGTCGCTGTTCCAGTGCTCCGGCCAGTCGACGCCGTGGCGCATCAGCCGGCCGTCCTCGACCTCGACGGCGAAGACGACGTCGGGCACCTCGGCCCGCAGCCGGCGGGCGACCTCGGCCATGATCTCCGGGGCGAGCGGGTCGGCGCGCAGCACCGTGTCGGTCTGCGGGTCGTAGACCACCGCGCCGTTTGCGCAGACCGCCGGTACGGGTTCACGCAGCTGCTCGTACACGGCGGGCAGCCAGCGCACCGGACGGCCGGTGACGAGCAGGATCTGCCCGCCGCTGGCCCGGAAGGCGTCGAGCGCAGCCGCGGTGCGGGCGCTGAGCGACTTATCGGGCCGCAGCAGTGTCCCGTCGAGGTCGGTGGCGACCACGCGTGGATGCACTTCCATCACCGGACATTAACCGATCCAGGTAAATCGCTACGCCGTCATCGTCATTACGCAGTGTAATCTCATCGGCGGCTCGGCGTACTGTCGGATGGGCGTTCGACACCGCGACCCGTCCCCACCCGGCCCAGGCGAACATCGGCAGGTCGTTCGGCATGTCGCCGAAGACCAGGACGTCCACCGGGTCGACGCCGAGGGTCTCGGCGACCACCGCCAGCCCGCTGGCCTTGTCCACTCCGGGTGGGCAGATCTCGATGAAGCCGAGACCGGCCTGGGTGACCGTCGCCAGCGTCGGCGGGATCAGCCGGATCGCGGCGGCGAGCAGCGCGTCGACATCATGTGACGGGGTCCGCGCGAACGCCTTGATCACCTCCCCGGACAGGCACTGTTCTCGGGTGCGGGCCTCGAACCGCTCCGGGTAGCGCCAGTGCGGGTCGAAGTCGCCCCACAACGGGGCGTCGTGCTCGTCGGACGCCTCGACCATGACGGTGAGCGGGCCGACCGCCGCCTCCAGGTGGGTGACGATCTCGGCCAGGGTGTCACCGGGCAGCCGTTCGTCGCGCAGCACCCGTACCCCGGTCGGGTCGCTCTGGTCGACCACCCGGCCGCCGCCGGCCATCACCAGGTAGTCGGCGGCCCGGATGTCGTTGCGGGTCAACTCGATCAGCCGCGGCCCGCGCCCGGTCGCCCCGACGACCGGGATGCCGAGCGACCGGGCCCGGTCGAGCACCTCATGGGTGTACGCGGAGACGGTCTCGTCGCTGCGGACCAGTGTGCCGTCAAGGTCCGTGGCGATCAGCTTGGGTAGGCCGGGGCGCGGCATGCTGTCCTCCTTGATCCCCAAGGTCGACGATCTCCAAGGCGACGCTCTCCTTGGTCGATGATCTCCTCGGTCGGCGGGGCAGCAACCGTACCTCGCGTACCGTGACCTGACCATGACTTCCGCGCGAAGACCGCGTGCACACTGACCAGGCATCGGTGTCCGCCGTCACAGCACGATCCAGTACCGCTGGACCGACCCGAACGCGGCATCACGCACGCCTTCGAGGACCCCGCCACACCGTGAGCATCCGGCTCAGCGCCCAGGTGGCCAGCTCACGCCCCCGTGCGGACGGTCGGATGCCGCAACCCACGTGCCCGGCCCACCGCACGTAGTCGTCGTCGCCGTGCCGGGCCAGCCTGGGTCCCCATTCGGCATGACGTCGAGGTGAGGCTCATCCACGTCAAACTCGACAGATGACGTGGATGAGCCTCACCTCGACGCTGCCTCAACCTGGCTGGACTGCCAGCGGCGCAGGGCGTCCTTGATCCGGTCGTTCTGTTCGTAGGTGCGGTCGAGTTCGGCGTACAGGATGCCGAGGTCGTGGGCGACCCGTTCGAGGAAGGCGGCGACCTCGCCGGGGTCCAGGCCGCCGCCGCGCCGGGGGACCGTCGGGAAGCGGTGGCTGCGCACCTGCCAGGGCCGGATCGGCCGGTACGCAACCGGTCGCTGGTTGCGGCTGCGATCGGCCGGTACGCGGTACACGCCGCTGCCGTTCGGCCAGTCACGCGGTGGCGTGCCGGCCATCGTGCGGCGTTGCCGCCTTAGTCGCCAGCGTCGCCAGAGCTCTCGCATCACGTGTTACCTCCTGTCGGTGGGCTTCCTCGCTCGTGCTTGTCTCGGGCGTTCGTCGGCCTGGCCGGTGGATGGAGTGGTCGGTGGATGGGGTGGCCGGTGGATGGGGTGGCCCCGCCGCTTGCCGATCCGGCGGGGCCACCCCGGCCGCCGATCACCGCAGCCCTCCTCGGCAGTACGGCGACCAGGGCACATCTTCGGGGCCGGGACGCCCGACGGCGTGACTCGCCGACCGCCCCGACCTGCCGCGTGGTGTCCTCTGCGGGTTGGAGACCAAGGAGGAAACCTCGCACCAGGAACCTAAGCGAAGTAGTTCGCTTAAGTCAACAGCACTAGTCCGCTGTACCGGCATCTTGCTGCCTGTACTGCGAACGTGTTCTCATGGTCGGCGGAGACCAAGGAGTGCCCATGCCCGCCACCAAGTGGGAGAAGCTTGCCGATCACATCCGCGCTCAGATCAAGAGCGGCGAACTACGACCCGGCGACAAGCTCCCGTCAACTGCCCAGCTCAAGGCTGAACACAAGATCTCGGATTCGGTGATCCGCTACGCAATGCACGCCCTGCGGACCGAGGGCCTGGTCGAGAGTGCCCACGGCGTCGGCGTGTTCGTGGCTGAACCGAAGTAGGACGTTTACGTCAGCGACCCCTGCCGCCTTCTGGCGCCCGGGCCCGCCAAGATCAGTTGTTGTGAATACGGACGACACGCCGGTGCCGCTCTGGTTTTACATCAACTGATCTTGAAACGCGGGTCGCCAGAGCCAGCGCAGCGCATCCGGCAGCAGCGCGCCGGGGTGGTTCGGGCTGTGCCCACCGTCGCCGAGCACCAGCCGGAAGTCGTATCCGGACTGCGCCAGGGCGGCCGCGACGTGCAGGTTGCTGGCGAGCCAGTTGCGCTCCGGCTCGTTCCAGTTGATGTCCCGGTGCGCGGCCTGCAGGAAGATCCGCAAAGGCTTGCGTGGGATGTCCCGGATCAGCTCCGGATAAGGGTTGCCGCCGGGCATCTGGGCGAAGCTGGACAGGCAGCAGAGCACCCGGCGGAACCTGTCCGGGCGCAGCCAGGCGACAGTGAAAGCGCAGTTGCCGCCGCTGCTGATCCCGCAGATCCCCCACTGATCCGGGTCATCGGTGATCGAAAAACGCCCTGTCACCTGGGGGATGATCTCGCTCAACAGGAAGGTGGCACAGCGGTCGTCGAAAGCGTCGTACTCGACGTTGCGCTGCTTACGCCTGCCGCCGCCAGCAGCGCCACCGTCACCAGCGCCGCTGCCGCCGTCACCAGGGCCGTCACCAGCGGCAGCGCCGTCAGGCATGGACCCAGGGTCGACGAACACACCGATCATCGGAGGGAGGTCGCCGTTGTGGATCAGGTTGTCCAGGACGACGGCGCCACGGACCTCGCCGGCCGGGTCCAGGTTCCACCAGCCGTCCTGGAACACCAACAGGGCGGCAGGGCGGGACGGGTCGTACTGCGCCGGCAGGTGCACCCAGAACTTCCGCGCCGTACCCGGGTAGACGGCGCTGTCCGCCCAGTCGAACTCGATGGTCCGGCCGACCGGGACACCGGGTAGGCGTACCGAGTCGGGGCCGTGCCGGTAGCGGACGTCGGACTGGTCGACCGGCAACTGCCGGTACGGCACGTCCACCCGCAGCCGATTCACTCCGTCGCGCCCAGCAGAGCGGGTAGCGGTCAGGCGGTGGCCAGGGGTTCCAGGACGTCGCGGCCGCCGAGGTAGGGCTGCAGCGCCTTCGGCACCCGTACCGAACCGTCCGGCTGCTGGTGGTTCTCCAGGATCGGGATCAGCCACCGGGTCGTCGCCAGGGTGCCGTTGAGGGTCGCCACCGGCTGGGTGCGGCCCTCGGCGTCGCGGTAGCGGATGTTCAGCCGGCGGGCCTGGAAGGTGGTGCAGTTCGACGTGGAGGTGACCTCGCGGTAGCGGCCCTGCGACGGCACCCACGCCTCGCAGTCGTACTTGCGGGCCGCGCTGGTGCCCAGGTCGCCGGCGGCGACGTCGATCACCCGGTACGGGATCTCGACCTTGGCCAGCATCTCCTCCTCCCAGGCGAGCAGCCGCAGATGCTCGTCGTGGGCCTGCTCCGGCGGGCAGAAGGAGAACATCTCCACCTTGTCGAACTGGTGCACCCGCAGGATGCCGCGCACGTCCCGGCCGTACGAGCCGGCTTCGCGCCGGAAGCACGACGACCAGCCGGCGTAGCGGACCGGGCCGTCGAGGGTCAGGATCTCGTTCGAGTGGTACGCCGCCAGCGGCACCTCGCTGGTGCCGACCAGGTACAGGTCGTCGGCTTCGAGCCGGTAGATCTCGCTGGCGTGCTCGCCGAGGAACCCGGTGCCCTCCATCGACTCCGGCTTGACCAGCACCGGGGTGATCGTCGGGGTGAGGCCGTACTCGACAGCCTGGGCGATGGCCAGCTGCAGCAGGCCGAGTTGCAGCAGCGCGCCGACGCCGGTCAGGTAGTAGAACCGGCTGCCGGAGACCTTCGCGCCGCGTTCGACGTCGATCGCGCCTAGCGCCTCGCCGATCGCCAGGTGGTCGCGGGGGCTGTCGATGTCGGGCCGGTCACCGACCTCGCGCAGCACGACGTAGTCGTCCTCGCCGCCGGCCGGCGCCCCGTCCTCGACCAGGTTGGGGAAGGCCAACTGCGCCCGGCGCAGCGCCTGCTCGGCCTCGGTCACGGCCGTTTCGGCCGCCTTCACCTGGGCCGACAACTTCTTGGTACGGGCGAGCAGCTCAAGCTTCTCGGCCGGTTCGGCCCGGGACAGGCGCTTGCCGAGTTGCTTCTGCTCGGCACGCAACGCCTCGAACGCCTGCACGGCCGTCCGTCGGGCCTCGTCGGTGGCGATCAGATCGTCCACCCGGGACTCGGACTCACCGCGGGCACGCTGGCTGGCACGGAAGAGGTCCGGGTCGTCACGGAGCAGGCGGAGATCGATCACAGCAGCCAACGATACCGGCAGCGCCGGCCACCTCGCGCGCAGGTTTACGCCAGGCCGGTGTGCGCACTCCAGGTGGGTCCACCTTTGCACCGGGCTTCGTCGCAGCGGCCATCGCCGTGAGCTAGCGTCATGGCCATGCCTATCCGTACCGCATCAGCCCGCTGGCAGGGCAATCTGACCGAGGGTTCCGGCACCATCCGCACCGGCAAGGGCGGATACGAGGGGAACTATTCGTTCAAGTCCCGTTTCGAGGAGGGCGAGGGCACCAACCCGGAGGAGCTGATCGGGGCGGCCCACGCCGGCTGCTTCTCGATGGCGTTCTCCAAGGGGCTGGCGGACGCCGGCTTCACGCCGACGTCGGTGCAGACCACCGCGTCGGTGCACCTGGACAAGATCGACGCCGGGATGACCGTCACCCGCATCGACCTGGAGACGGTCGGTGAGGTCCCGGGCATCGACCCGGACACGTTCCAGAAGCTGGCCGAGGCCGCGAAGGCCAACTGCCCGATCTCCCGGCTGCTGTCGCCGGGCGCCGAGATCACCTTGAACGCCAGCCTGTCCGTCTGACGAACCACATCGAAGCGCACGATCCGATTCCACGTCCAAGGTCGTCCCCGGCGACGAGCGGTGCGGCAGAATGGACCGATGCCGGTCGAGATGAGCCGCGAACGCTTCGAGGAGCTCGTCGGGGAGGCCCTGGATGAGGTGCCTCCGGAGCTGCTCCGGTTGATGAGCAACGTGGTGATCCTCGTCGAGGACGACACCCCGGCCGGTGAACCGGAGCTGCTCGGACTCTACGAGGGGCACGCGTTGACCAGCCGGGGCTGGGACTACGCCGGGGTGCTGCCGGACCGGATCCTGATCTACCGCAATCCGATTCTGCGGATCTGCGACACCGAGGCCGACGTGGTCGAGGAGGTGGCCATCACGGTGGTCCACGAGATCGCCCACCACTTCGGCATCGACGACGAACGGCTGCACGCCCTCGGCTGGGGTTGAGCCCCGCCTCCGACCTTTCGAGCTGGCCTCCGACCTTTCGAACCGGCCTCCGGCCGGTTCGGCGATGACCCTCCTTGCGCTGGTCACCTACCCTTCGGGGCGATCGACCTGACCAGGAGGGACCCCCCATGCGCAGTGCCCTGTTCTCCGCCGAGCACCTGGAGAAGGAGTCGGCCCAGCCCGGCATGCGGCTGCAGAACTCCAAGATGCTGAAGATCGAACTCAACGGGGAGGCGATGGCCCGGACCGGGTCGATGGTCGCCTACCAGGGCCACGTGCAGTTCCAGGCGCTCGGTTCGGGCGGGCTCGGCAACTTCATCAAGCAGCGGCTCACCGGCGAAGGCGTACCGCTGATGAAGTTGACCGGTCAGGGTGACGTGTTCCTCGCCAACGAGGCCAGCGACGTGCACATCATCGACCTGGAACCGGGCGACGCGCTGTCGATCAACGGGTCCAGCGTGCTGGCCTTCGACTCGACCCTGCAGTACGACATCCGGATGGTGCAGGGGATGGGCTTCGCCTCGTCCGCCGGGCTGTTCAACTGCGTCTTCACCGGTCAGGGCCGGCTCGCCATCACCACCAAGGGCACCCCGGTGGTGCTGACCGTGGACCAGCCGACGTACGTCGACCCGCAGGCGGCGGTCTGCTGGTCGGCCAGTCTGCAGACCGGCTACCACCGGGCCGAGCAGTTGGGCATCGGTACGCTGCTGGGCCGCCGTACCGGTGAGGCGTTCACGATGAGCTTCGCCGGGCAGGGCTTCGTGATCGTCCAGCCGTCGGAGGAGCCGCCGGTGCGCGGCGCCGGCCACCAGCAGCAGTAGCCGGCACCGGCACCGGCACCGGTAGCGGTAGCCAGCGTCCGTCAGCCGGGCTGGCCGGAGCGGATCCGGGCCAGCCATTCGGCGGCACGGGCGTACCCGTCGTCACCGCGCAGGGCCGGGCCGTCGACGGCCCGGCCGCTGCCGGCCGGCGGCCAGTCGTGCCGTGGGTAGGACCCGAGGAACCGGACGTCGGCGCAGACCCGGTGCAGACCACGCAGCGCCTCGCCCATCCGGTCGTCGGCGACGTGCCCGGAGCAGTCGAGAAAGAACGCGTACCGGCCGAGGGCCTCGCCGGTGGGGCGGGACTCGATGCGGGTCAGGTTGACCTCGCGTACCGCCAGCTCCATCAGCACCGCGAGCAGCGCGCCGACCCGGTCGTGGGCGATGTAGACGGCCAGCGTGGTGATGTCGTCGCCGGTGGCCGCCGGCAGCGGGCCGGGCCGGCGGACCAGCACGAAGCGGGTCACGGCGTCGCCGTGGTCGGCGATCTTGTCGGCCAGTACGGTCAGCGCGTGCCCGCTGGCACCGATCGGCGCGCAGATCGCCGCGTCGAACTCGCCGTTGGCGACGCCGGCGGCGGCCGCCCCGTTGGACAGTACGTCGACCACGGTCGCGTCCGGCACCTGCCGGCGCAGCCAACCACGGCACTGGGTCGACGCCTGCGGGTGCGCGGCGATGCTGCGGACCCGCTCCAGCGCCACCCCGTCGCGGGCGGCCAGCACGAACTCGACCGGCAGCACCACCTCCTGGGTGATCATCAGCGGGTCGCCGCCGGTCAACTCGTCGAAGGTGACCCCGACCGCCCCGCCGATCGAGTTCTCCAGCGGTACCAGGGCGGCGTCGACGGTCCCGGCACGGACCGCGTCGAGCGCCTCGGGCACGCTGCGGGCCGGGATCCGCTCCGCGCGTTGCGCCGCCGGGATGCTCCGCAGCGCCTGTTCGGCGAAGGTGCCTTCCGGGCCGAGGTAGGCGAACCGGGTCGGTGTGGCGACGGACATGCCGGCCAGCTTACGGAGTGGTCGGCGGGATCGGCACCGACTCGCAGGCGAGGGTACGGATCCCGGCCGGCGCGCCGACCCGTACCGGGATGACACAGACGTCGGTGCCGGCGGTGACCAGCGTGATCGACTCCGGCGATCCTTCGGTGACCACCTGCAGCGGCTCACGCGCGGGGATCTGCACGACGGTGTACTGCCAGCTGCCGGCGCAGCGTGGCGCGACCCGTACGGTCGTCCGGGCGCCGGCGGGCAGCAGCCCGTCGGCGCGCAGTACGGCGATCACCCGATCGGCGCTGGGCCGGCCGGCACAGTCGACGGCGATCGCCACCGGGAACCCGGTGGCGGTCGGGGTCGGCACACCTGGCGGGGTGGCGGTCGGGGTCGGCGTCCGCGTCGGTGTGGCGGTCGGGGTCGGCCCGTCCGGCGGCGTGCCGGTGTCGCCGACACCGGCCGGCAGGGAGATCTCGGGCGCGGGCTCGGCGAGCCCGGGTGGCCGGCCGCAGCCGGCGACGGCGACGGCGCTGATCAGCAGCAGACCGAACCAGGCCGGCAGGTTGCGCCGCGACCGCTGCGGCCCGCTGCCCCGACGTGGCCGGAGCGCGGATGTCACCGGCTCATCGTAGGTGCTGCGACGGTGCCTGTCGGCCCCGGCGAGCCGGCCGGATCAGGGCCGGCCGGATCAGGCCCGGCCGGATCAGGCCCGGCCGGATCGAGGCCGGCCGGATCAGGGCAGGCCGGATCAGCTGGCCGAGAAGGCGGTGGAGATGGGGGCGAAGAAGGTCAGCGACCCGGCCACCTTGTTGCCGCTCCACACCGGCGTGGCGACGGCGTCGACGGTGCCGTCGCCCTGGCCGTCGACGATGGCGGTGGCGACGCGCAGCAGCCCCCGGGCGAGTCGACCCGAGGTGAGCGCGAGCAACGGCGGGATCTTGTCGATTTCGGTCTCGTCGAGTTCGCTGCGGGCGGCGGTGAAGTCGACCAGTCGCAGGCCGGCCAGCAACGGGCTGCCCTCGACGGTGCCGGGATCGCCGAGGCCCAGCAGCTCGCAGCAGGAGCGTGACGCCGCGACGATCCGGTAGTCCTGGTCGATGACCAGGCACGGCTCCAGCGCGACCGCAGCTGTGGCGACCCAGAGCTGGAAATTGTCGGCGCGCATCGGCTCCATCGGCTCGCGGGCCTGCGGCACCAACGGTTCCGAGATTGAGAGCTCGACGTGCGCCACCGCGCCTCCCCTGACTCCGCCGGACACCCGCAACGCTAACCGGTCTCTGCGGCGTCCGTCGACTGGTGCCGGTCAGGGCCACCAAGGGGACGGGAAGCGGCAAACACGCGCGGTCGTCACATGTCCGATTTCAGCGGATGTACGTCGCAGAGAGGCGGTCAGCGCCTGCGCCGAGGCTACCGCCGGCCGGCAGGCTTGTCAGCCGCCGTTCGGTCGGCCCCGTACCACCGGTAGTCGGCGGCCTGGCGGTACGGAGCGTTGACCCAGGTGCCCGGATGGCGGGCGACCTGGGACAGCTTCTCCGCGGTGGCGGCGCTGATCCGGGTGCCGCCGGCGATGAGCAGCCGGTCCAGCTCCCGGTGGGTGGTGACCATGCACTCCTTGGGCAGCCCGTAGACGCTGATCACGCCCGAGCCGACGAAGGTGAGCACCGGGGCGACCGGGATGGTGTGCCCGATGGCGGCGGACATCGCCTTGCTGGCCCGCTTGGCGTCGCGGCGGGCCTCGGCGACGTACGGCGGGCGCTTGCCGTTGATCTGCACGACGTCGCCGGCGACGAGCACCCGGCTGCGTCCATGGTCGACGACGGTGACCGCGAACAGCCCGCTCGGGCCGATGGCGAGGAAACCGGCGCGCTCACCGCGGCCGACGGTGTCCAGACCGAGTACGTGGTCCGGGCTGTCGGTACGCGGCCAGTTGACCACGTGCCAGGCGGGCCCGAGATGGTCGAGGCGGTGCAGGGCACGGGCCCCGGCGGCCTCGATACGGCGGGCGCCCCGCTCGGCGCGGCGGCGGCGGGCCCACTCCATCGGCGAGGGCCGGATGGCCTCCAGCGTTCCGGGCGGAGACTCCTCCATGGGCCGTGCTTCTGCTTGGCGGGGCAGGGCCCGCTGGGCGGGCAGTACGCGGCGCTCATGGAACACAGTCATCACGACCTCCGGCAAAAGGTCCCCTGGACGATGGACTACCCACTACCGTACGTGGCGACACCGGTACTGAAGCAAGACGCCGAGCCGGAGTGAGTAGGGATGAATGCCCTATTCACCCAACGACTCTTTCGACAGATGGTGCCAAACGACTGCCCTAGGCTGCGAGTGTGACGCACTACGTCGACAGTGAGGTCGGCCACCTTCGGACCGTTCTGCTGCACCGCCCCGGCGCCGAACTCGCCCGGCTGACCCCGCGCAACAGCGGCAGCCTGCTCTTCGACGCGATCCCCTGGGTCAGCCGCGCCCAGGCCGAACACGACGCCTTCGCGGCGGTGCTGCGCGAACGCGACGTGGAGGTGCTCTACCTGGAACAGTTGCTCGCCGAGACCGTCGCCCACCCGGACGCCCGCGCCGAGGCCGTGACGACCGTCCTCGACGGCGCCCGACTCGGCGTCAGCCTGCGGCAGCGGGTCGCCGATCAGCTCGGCTACCTCGACCCCGCCGGACTCGCCCGGGTCCTCGTCGCCGGCATCGCCCGCGGCGAACTGCGGATCCGCGCCGACCAGCCGCCCGGTCTGGGCTACACCCTGATGGACCCCCACGACTTCGTCATCGCGCCGCTGCCGAACCTGTTGTTCACCCGGGATTCATCCGTCTGGATCCGCGACCGGGTCGCGGTGACCAGCCTCGCGATGCGGGCCCGACGACGGGAGGGCCATCTCACCGACCTGATCTACCGGCACCACCCCCGGTTCGCCGGCACCGAACTGCTGCACCGCCCCAGCGGCGCCCACGTCGAGGGCGGCGACGTCCTGCTGCTGGCACCCGGGGTCCTCGCGATCGGCGTCGGCGAACGCACCACCCCCGCCGGAGTGGAGCAACTGGCCCACCGGGTGCTGTGCGCCGGGCTGGCCCACACCGTCCTGGTGGTGCCGATCGCCCAACGGCGGGCCACC
Organism: Solwaraspora sp. WMMA2101; assembly: GCF_049179175.1. NCBI lineage: Bacteria > Bacillati > Actinomycetota > Actinomycetes > Micromonosporales > Micromonosporaceae > Solwaraspora > Solwaraspora sp. WMMA2101. Next base: position 3,549,492 of record NZ_JBMHMA010000006.1, read on the forward strand.
ATGCACCTGGACACCGTCTGCACCCTCGTCGACGTGGACGCCGTACTGATGTATCCGCCGATGGCCGACAGCCTCCGCGCGTACACGGTGATCCTCGACAGTGCCGGTGAGCTGCAGGTAGACGGCCCGGCACCGTGGCTGCGGGCCGCCGCCGACGCCATGGACCTGGACCGGCTGCGTCTGGTCGGCACCGGCCTGGACCCGGTCACCGCCGAGCGGGAACAGTGGGACGACGGCAACAACACCCTGGCCCTGTCGCCCGGGGTGTGCGTCGCCTACGAACGCAACACCGCCACCAACGCCCAGCTGCGCCGGGCCGGCATCGAGGTGGTCACGATCCCCGGTGCCGAACTCGGCTCCGGGCGGGGCGGCCCCCGGTGCATGTCGGCCCCGTTGGTCCGCGACCCGCTCACCCGCTGAGCCGCTGCCCGTGCCGGACCGCTGCCCCGGCGGCCCTCGGCGGGGGCGGAGCGGGTCAGCGCAGCGTGAGTTGCCGGCCGAGCAGGCCCTGTCGGGCCCGCCGGGCGGCCGCGTCGAGCGCGCCGGAGTCGGTGGCCGCCTCGGCGTACCGCTTGGCGAACTCCGCCAGCGGACCCTCCCACTCGCCGGCCGACGGCGCCGCCGGCAGATCCCAGACCGGCACCAGCATCCCGTGCGCCCGGAACATGCCGGCGAACTTGGTCTGCGGCCCCAACGGCAGGTCCCCGGCGGCGCTCAGCCGGGCCAGGGTGTCCAGCGCCCGGTCCTCCTCGTCGCCCAGCACCCAGCGCACGTGCGCCCGGTCACCCACCCGGCACCAGTACGCGGCGGTCGCCGCCGCCATCCGGGTGGTCGGGTAGACCGACGCGTCGGCGCGCTCCAGCGACGCCTGCACTGCCGGATCGTCGGCCGCCTCGGGGGTCACCCAGAAGCTGAAACCGTCGTGCACGGTCACCGACAGCGCCCCGTCGGCCAGCACGTCCTGCAGTCGAGGGCCCGGCCCGGGCAACGGCGGCACCACGACGGTCTCGCCCGGCGCGGTCTCCAACGCCGACAGCAGCGCGGCGGCCAGGTCCCGGGACACGTCACCGGACTGGGCGTGCCGCTGCAGTCCGAGCATGACGTGCCCGTCGGCGCGCACCAGCGCCGGCACCGCCATCGGCAGGACGGTCGCCAGCGTGACCGTCCGGTCGGCGTACTTCTCGGTCAGCTCCGCAGCCAGGACCAGCGGGGCGGTGCCGGCCGGGACCAGCTCGCGGAGCGCGACCCAGTCCGGTTCGTCGGCCAGCCCGGCGAACGGCCGGGGCACGAATACGTCGCGGATCTTCTCCCGCTTGCCGCCGCTCGCGGCCCGGTCCTGCTTTCGGCGCTTGCTCACGGCCAGTCAGCCTAGAGGATTCCACCGCTTCGCGGTCAGCGGAGTTCGGCCCAGACACACCGGCCGGCACCGGACTCGGCCACCCCCCACCGCCGTGCGAGCGCCGCGACGATGCCCAGCCCCCGGCCGTTGAGCGCCTCCGGCGTCGCCGGGCGCACCTGCGGTGCGTCGGCCGAGCCACCGTCGGTGACCTGGATGCGTACCGTCCGGCCGGGTTCACGCAACATCAGTTGACAGGTGATCCGGACCATCCCGTCGGGCAGCGGTCGGGCATGCCGTACCGCGTTGCCGACCAGCTCCGCGACGACCGTCATCACGTCAGCCAGCAGACCGGGTCGGATCCGGTCGGTCAGGCAGGTGGTGAGCCGGTGCCGGGCGAGCCGTGCACCACTGGGATGGTGCGGCACCAGGACGCTCCAGGTCCGTCCCACCAGTGCCGCCTTCACGCCTGTCTCCTCTCACCCCCGGGGCAGTCGCACCTCCGCGACCGTCCCCCCGCCGTCGCGGGGTCGTAGGGACACCCATCCGTGTTGTCGCTCGACGATCTGCCGCACGAGGTAGAGCCCCAGGCCGGCACCCGGGTAGCGGCGCTGATCGCCCTGTTCGCCCTGCCAGAACCGGTCGAACGCTCGTTCCACGTGCTCTGGACGTACCCCGATGCCACGATCGCTAATCCGGAACACCACGGTGCGTTCGTCGGCGTCGGCGGTCAGCTCGACCGCCGTGCCGGGTGGTGAGTACTTGTCGGCGTTGGTGGCGAGCTCGGTCACGACGGTGGCCAGGCTGCCCCGGTCGCCGCACGCCTTCGGCAGGTCCTCCGGCAGGTCGATGGTGAGCCGGCGACGCAGCCCGGCCGGCAGGTGCTCGGCGGCCGTGCGCAGGGTTTCGACGAGGTCGAACGGGGCCGGCGGGCTGCCGACCGCCGGCCCGGCGTCGTTCGCTGCGGACAGCAGCCGGTCGACGAGCCGGGCCAGTTCGGTGGCGCGTTGGCCGAGCACCCGGGCCGCGTCGCGGCGGTCCGCGTCGGTGAGCTGATCCCAGTGCTCGCTGAGCGTCTCGGCGTAACCCTTGATCACGGTCACGGGTGTCCGCAGCTCGTGGCTGGTGACGGAGATGAACAGGTCGACGTCGTGGTCGCGGCGGTGCTGGTCGGTGATGTCGCGGAAGGTGACGACCCGTGAGGCGACGACGCCGGGCAGGTCCCCGGAGGTCAGCCGCAGCCAGCGGCCGTCCGACAGCTGGTGGTCGACGACCTGACCCGGTGGCGGCACCGGGAACGGGATCGGCCGGTGCAGTCGCTGCGCGGCCGGGCTGCCGGTGAGTCGTTCGGCGGCCGGGTTCCACAGTCGTACGCAGGACTCGTCGTCGATGATCGCCAGTCCGTCGGCGAGCGCGGCGACCACCGGGCCGTCGCCGTGCACCGGCAGGCCGGTCTGGTCGCCGTACATGTGCGCGATGCAGGACGACAGGTACGCGATCAGGGTGTGGTGGTCGGGGCTGGCCTCGCCGTCGGCGTCCGGATAGTAGGCGTGCAGGCTGCCGATGAGGACGCCGCCGATCTCGGCGCGGGCGGTCAGCATCCGGTGCAGGCCCCGCCCGGTGATCTGGTCGGCCTGCTCGGCGGCGAGGGCCGAGACCGGAAATTCGATCGTACGGGGGCCGGTGAGCAGCCGCGCGGTGGCCGGGTTCGCCAGGTCGACCGGGCGGCCGATGGACCACTCGGCGGCCCCGGCGGCGGCGATGATCCGGCCGCTGGTGGGGCCGTACTCGGCGAAGGAGGTCCCGGCGGCACCGAGCGCCCGCTGTGCCAGGCGCAGCAGGTGGTGCAGCACCGGCAGGCCGGACTCCCCGTTGTTGATCATGTCCAGGACGACGGTGTGTCCGGCGATCAGGCTCGGGTAGTCGGGGCGTTCCGGCATGCCTGTGAGTGTGCCGTGTTCGGGCCGATTTCGGCAGTGGCCGCCGACCGCCGTGCGTCCGGTGGTGTCCGCCCGTCGGCGTACGGTGGTGTCCGCCGCCTGTCGGCGTACGGTGCTTCGGCCGGTCAGAGCACCTGGGCCGGCTGTCCGGTCTCGCTGACCATCGCCCGGCCGTTCGCCGCCCAGCTCTGCATGCCGCCGTCGAGGTTGCGGACGTTGTCCCACCCGTGCTGGCGCAGGTACGCGACGACTTTGCCGGAGCGGCCGCCGGAGCGGCAGACGACCACCACGTCGCCGTCGGAGGGCACGTCGGCGAGCCGGTGCGGGATCTCCATCATCGGCAGGTGGTGGGCACCGGGGGCGTGCCCGGCGGCCCACTCCTCGGGCTCGCGGACGTCGAGCAGATAGGCGTCGTCGGCGACGTCCGGGGCGGCGACGACGGGCACAGCAGGTCCGAACATGCCGTCAGCCTATTGCTGACCGGCGAGGACGGTGGGATTGGCCAGGATGAAGTCGTCCAGAGTGTCGTTCTTCACGGCGCGGAACATCTCCATGGACAGCGGGGTCAGCTCCTCACGGCCGGAATCGTTGCCGTTGAAGCTGCCGTCGTTGGTGCGCAACATCACCAGGTCGTTGGCGGCCACCCCACGCATGGTGAAGACGAAGTCGGCGACCGGTACGGGGCCGGTGTCCAGCACGAAGGCCTTGCCGGCCGACTCGATCAGCTGGGTCAGCTTCAGCGGGTTGGTCATCACACCGTCGGCCATCGCCTTCTTGGCCATGCCCTTGAGCAGCTTCTGCTGGTTCTTCTGCCGGTCGTAGTCGCCATTGGCCAGGCCGTACCGCTGCCGGGAGAAGTCCAGCGCCTCCCAGCCGGCCATCTCGCGGCAGCCCTTCTTGTGCACGACCTGCTGCTTGTCGCCGTTGGTCTGCTCGGCGTCGGAGTTCCACATCGGCTTGCCGTCGACCAGGGTCATGTGGGCCGACGGGGTGTCCTCGTCGACGCAGATCGGGATGGTGCCGAGGCTGTCGATCACCGACTTGAAGCCGCTGAAGTTGATGATCGCGGCCCCGTCGAAGCTGATCCCGGTCATGTTCTTGATCGTCTCGGCCATCAGCTGCGCACCGCCGGCGTGCCCGGCTCCGTTCTGGGCGCCGTGGAAGAAGGCCTCGGTGGCCTTGGCGACCCCACCGGGGTACCCGCTGGCCGGGAAGGCCGGCACCTCGACCTCGGTGTCCCGGGGGATGGAGATCAGGTAGGCCTGGTCGTGAGTGGCCGGGATGTGCAGGATGATGATCGTGTCGGCGCGGGTGTCCGACTCCTCCCAGCTGGCCCGGTGGTCGATGCCGAGCAGCAGCATGTCGATCGGGCCTTCGAGGTTGTTGCCGCCCTCGGCCTCGGTCTTGCCGGCCACCCCGAGCAGGTTGGACTGCTCGATGCCACCGGTCGCCCGGTCGATCAGCCACTTGCTGCCGACGATGGTGGTGCCGCTGAGCATCATCAGCAGCGCGCCCATGATGACCATCGTGCGGGCCCAGATCGGGTCCTTGCGGCGCGGCCGCTTACCGCCGGTGGTGGTGCCGCGGCCGGAGCGTGCGGCCGAGCCGCCGCGGCCGGCCGGACCGGTCCGCGCGCCCGACTGCCGCACCGACGAGGCCCGGCCGGAGACGGCTCCGGTCGACTCGTTCGACGCCGAGCGTCGGCGGGACTGAACCGGCATGCCTGCTCCTGGGGGGCGTGACAATAGGGCGAGCCCACTGTACGGATGTTTGATGGATAAATCGACCCTATGAAGGTTTCAGATTCGTGTCGGATTCGATCGGTCACTCAACGAAATCGGTGATCATGGTCACTCAGTCACTGGCGCCTGGACTGGGCGTGACATTGGTCTGCACCCAGGCCGTCATCTGGTCGGCCGCCATCGCCTGATACATGGTCAACGCCTTCTCCCGGTCCGAGACGACCACCGACTCGCCGTTGATCGTCTCGCTGCCGTTGTGCGGGCTGGTGAGGAACTGCAGGTTCTCCCCACGCAGCTTGCGGAACTGCAGCGCCATGTCGACCAGGGAGAACCCCTCGTCGACCGTCACCGCCTTGGTCGTCGCCTGAAGAAACGCGTTCAGCTTGGCCGGGTTCGACAGTGTGCCGGAGCTCACAGCCTTGTCCATCAATGCCCGGAGGAACTCCTGCTGGTGCCGCATACGCGCGAAGTCACCGTCCGGGAACTGTTTGCGCTGACGGACCCAGTCGAGCGCCTCGGCGCCATTCATGTGATTGACACCCTGGCTGAACTGCCGGTACGGCTTGTGGATCGAGGTGACGTCCTGCTCGACGGTCAGCTCCACCCCGCCGAGCGCGTCGGTCACCTCGACGAAACCGCCGAAGTCGATCGCCATCACGTGGTCGATCCGTACGTCGGTGAAGCACTCCACGGTGCGTACCGCCAGCGGCATGCCACCGAACGCGAACGCCGCGTTGATCTTCGCCCGCTCCCCGGTCTCGCACGGGGCGCTCGCCTCGGCGGGAATCGGCACGTACAGGTCGCGTGGGATGGAGACCAGGTAGGCCCGGTCGTGCGAGGACGGGATGTGCATCACGATGATCGTGTCGGCCCGCCACCGGCCGGCGGTGTCGAGCGGGGCGTCCGGGTCCCGCGAGTCGGTGCCGATCATCAGGATGTTCAACGCGCCGTCGACCGCCGCCGGTGGCCGGCCCTCGGTGATCGCCGAGAACGGGTCGGTGCGGCCCAGATCGTTGTCCAACCCCCGGGCGTACGCCCACAGCCCGCCGCCGGCGACCAGCGCCAGCAGCAGCAGCGACACCACACCGACGAGAGCGATCCGACCCCACCGGGGGCGCGCCCGGCGCGGCGGGCCGCCGTAGGACCGACCGGTCGCACCGCCGCCGGGCCCGGGCACCCGGGCGCGTCCGGCGGTGCCGGCGGGTACGGGTCGGGCGCGCCCGGCACCGGGGACATGTCCGGGCTGGTGGCCGTGGTGACTGCTGGCTGACATGCATCCAGCGTACGGACTGCGCGCTCGCTGACCGCCGACTCGGCACACCGGGACCGGTACGGGCAGGTCAGCCCGGCTACGGGGTCCGGCTACGGGCTAGCCCAGCCGTTGGCGGAAGTACGCGATCGTGCGCCGCAGCCCGTCCTGCGGACCGACCGTCGGGGTGTAACCGAGCCGGGTGCGGGCCAGGGTCAGGTCCGGGCGGCGCATCTCCGGGTCGTCCGATGCCCGGGTGACCAGGTCGACCGTCGAGGAACTGCCGACCAGTTCGATGATCGTCTCGGCGAGCCGGCGCATCGACATCTCGTGTTCGGTACCGCAGTTGATCGGCCCGACCTCGGTCGAGTCCAGCAACGCGACGATGCCGGTCACCAGGTCGTCGACGTAGCAGATCGACCTGGTCTGGTCGCCGGTGCCGTGCACGGTGATCGGCTCGCCCCGCAGCGCCTGGCTGATGAAGGTCGGGATGGCCCGCCCGTCGTCGGGGCGCATCCGGGGCCCGTACGTGTTGAAGATCCGCACGATCCCGGCGTCCACGCCCCGGTACCGGTGGTACGCCATCGTCGCCGACTCGGCGAAGCGCTTGGCCTCGTCGTAGACGCTGCGGATGCCGATCGGGTTGACGTTGCCCCAGTAGGTCTCCGGCTGCGGGTGCACCAGCGGGTCGCCGTACGCCTCCGACGTCGAGGCCATGATGAACCGGGCCCGGTCGGTGACCGCCCGGTCCAGCAGGTGCAACGTGGCGACGGAGCCGACCCGCAGGATCTCGACCGGCAGGGTGCCGAAGTCGGTGGGGCTGGCCGGCGACGCGAAGTGCATGATCGCGTCGAAGCGCTGCTGCACCGCTGGATGGTGGTCCGGCACCCCGTCGGAGATGTCCGCCTCGACCAGTGTGAACCGTGGCTCGTCGGCGAGATGGGCGACGTTGTCCTTCGAGCCGGTGACGAAGTTGTCCACCGCGACGACCGTGCAGCCGCGTGCGACGAGCCGGTCGACCAGGTGGCTACCGACGAAGCCGGCGCCACCGGTGACCAGCACCCGGTGACCGTCGCCGAATCGGGGAACAGGCAGCATGCCCTGAGCCTAGTGGTAGCCGGACCCTGTGGTGCCGGTCAGCTCCCGGCAGCGGGCCCGGACGGTCCGGTCAGCTCCCGGTAGCGGCCCCGGTAGTGCAGCAGCGGCCCAGGATCGGGCTGCTCGGTCACCGTCACCGACTCGACCGTCGCCTCGACCAGCATCGACCACCCGTACGGCCGGGCGTCGTCCAGCCGGCAGCCGGCCCAGCTGGTGACCTGCGGATGCACCGGGCCGTACGGCGTGTCCTGCCAGTCGACGCCGGTGAACGGGCCGCCCGGTGCCGGCATCAACCCGGCGAACCGGTCCGCCAGTTGGCGGTGGGCCGGACCCAGTGGGGCGACCGTGAACCGCCGCGACTCGCGGAGCACCTCCCACAGGTCGGACTCCTCGTCGAGCAGGCCGATCAGCCGGGCGGGCTCCCCGTCGGCGAGCACGGTGGAGGAGACGGTCAGCCCGGCCGGCGTACCGTCGGCCGGGTCGACGGCGGTCCAGAGGGTGACCGGGGCCGCCAGCCGGCCCCGCAGCCGGCGGGCCGGCGACCGCTGGTCGGGTGCGGTGGCGAACGGGTCGCGGTAGTGGATCTCGGCACCAGGCTCGGGATGATTCACGTGAAACATTGGATCACCGCCGGGACGCCACCGTCGCCAACAGTTCCGGCATCCGTCGGTCGAGCAGGTCGCCGGTGATGTAGAGGCCCAGCAGCACCGCACCGAACCCGTACCCGACGCCGACCGGCAGCGCGAGCCACTGCCAGACGTCGCCGAGCAGCGCGGTGGCGACCACCATCGGTACGGCGGCCGCCGCCGACGCGATCATCGCCAGGAACGCCAGCAGACTCTTGGCCATCCCGGCCCCGCTGTTCAACGCGAACGGGTTCGACGTCTCCGGCAGCGAGTAGGCGCCGATCACCGAGATGGCCAGGTTCACCGCCAGGCCGGCGCCGTACGCGGCGAACAGCGTCCCGGCGGCGACCGGGATCCAGCCCGGCTCCTGCAGGAACAGCCCGAGCCCGGCGGAGATCACGACCAGCATCGGCACGATGTAGAGCGAGAAGGCGACCACCCGGGCCCGCAGTTCCAGCCGACCCGGTACGCCGGCGATCACGTTCGCGGCGTACGCGCTGCCGTCGAAGCCGAACTGGTTGGCCAGGGTGACCGCGGCCAGTGCGCCGACGAACAGCATCGAGAGGCTGACCGAGACGGCCGACGCCGTCATCCGGAGAGCGTCGGGGTCGGCACCGAAGGTGAAGCCGCCGACGTTGACCATGACCGGTACGAAGACCCCGACCACGGCCACGGTGATCAGGTTGGCCCGTCGACGCATGTCCCGCCACCAGTAGCGCGCCTCGCGGGCGACCAGGGCACCGTACCGGTCGCGGGGGAGCCGGCCCAGCAGGCGGGGGAACAGCTGAGCCACCGGTGCGCCCGGCTCGCCAGCGGCGGCCTTCGTCGGGCCGGCGTTGGCGGTACCGACCATGGCCGACTCGAGCGACCGCGACCACCAGGCCAGCAGCGCGACCACGGTCGCCGCCGTGATGAGCAACTTCACCGGTACGGCCCACGCCCGGCCCTCCACCACGTCGAATCCGACCGTGTACGGGGCGGCCAGCGGCGTCCAGCCGAGAACCCGGGCCACCTCGGCGAGCCGGTCCCAGTCGGCGTTGCCCAGCCCGCCGATCACCAGCAGTTGCAGCGGGCCGAGCAGTGCGGCCAGCACCGCCAGCAGGACGGCGGCCAGGTCACGCACCTTCCGGGAGCGCAGCATCCCGGCGAAGGCGCTGGTGATGGCCCGGCTGCCGGTCACGCAGACGAGCAGGCCGGCGGCGACGCCGATCAGCTGGACCAGCCCGGCCAGGGCTCCGCCGAGCAGCAGGGCGCTGACCACGATGCCGAGGGTGGCCAGCCCGGTGGCGATCGTCGGGGTGCCGACCAGGGCCGCCGCCAGCAGGCCGCTGACCAGGGTGCGGCGGCGCAACGGCAGCAGCGCGAACCTGGCGGGGTCGAGGGTCTCGTCGACGCCGAAGAAGACCAGGGGCAGCAGCAGCCAGCCGACCACCAGCAGGGCCCCACCGAAACCGGCGGTGAGCAGCATCCCCTGCGGGTTGTCACCGAAGCCCGGCGCGGCCAGCATGAGGAAGGCGGTGCCGGCGAACCACAGCCCGGCGAGCAGGCCGCCGATGAACAGGCCGACCCGCCAGCCCTGGCCGCGCAGGTTGTTGCCCATCACCCGCAGCTTGAGCCGGATGAAGTGCCGGGGGCGGACCGGCCGGGGCGCGGCGGTGCCGGTGCCGGTGCCTCCGGTGGGGGCGATCACAGCCATGACAGCTCCTCGCCGGTTGCCGTACGGCCGCCGACGACCTCGACGAACACCTCTTCCAGGGACCGGCCGGACCGCACCTGTTCGAGGGTGCCGACCCGCTTGATCACCCCGTCGGCGAGGATCGCGACGTCGCTGCAGAGCCGCTCGACGACGTCCATCACATGGCTGGAGAAGATCACCGTGCCGCCGCCGGCGACGTAGCGCTGCAGGATGTCGCGGATCAGCGCCGCCGACACCGGGTCGACCGCCTCGAACGGTTCGTCGAGGACGAGCAGGCGTGGCCCGTGCAGCAGCGCGCAGGCCAGGCCGATCTTCTTCTTCATCCCGGCCGAGTAGTCCACCACCAGGGTCCGTCCGGCGTCGTCGAGGGCGAGCACGTCGAGCAGTTCGCGGGCCCGCTGGTCGACCACGGCCGGGTCCATGCCGCGCAACAGGCCCTGGTAGGCGAGCAGTTCGGCACCGGTGAGCCGGTCGAACAGCCGCATCCCGTCCGGCAGTACGCCGAGCATCCGCTTGGCCTGCACCGGGTCGGCCCAGACGTCGTGACCGAGGACGTGCGCGCTGCCGGCGTCCGGGCGCAGCAGACCGACGGCCATCGACAGGGTGGTCGTCTTCCCGGCCCCGTTCGGGCCGAGCAGGCCGTAGAACGAGCCGACCGGCACGTCCAGGTGGACACCGGCCACCGCGATCTTGTGGTCGAACCGCTTGGCGAGCCCACGCAGGGCCAACGCCTGCGGGCCGGGTGCCGGGGAGGCTGACTGCTGCGCGTCGGTCATGGGCCGACGGTAACCACTGGGCGGGGGTCGTCAAACCCGCTCAGGGACGAACCGTCGCTCGTACCCAGGCACGAGAGGGTCAACTGCGCAGGCTCTCCGGGGCGTGCAGGCGCAGCATGACTGAGTTCACGTTGCCGGGCAGCCGCCGGCGGCTGACCAGTGACACCAGCACCATCACCGCGAACGCCAGCGGCACGGTCCAGGCGGCCGGCTGGGCGACGAGGACCGCCGGCCAGCCGGTCAACGCCGGCCCGAGCATCGTCCACAGCACCGCCCCGATGGCGGCCCCGCCGCCGGCGACGATGCCGGCGGCGGCCCCGGCGTCGGTCAGCCCCCGCCACCAGATGCCCAGCACCAGCAGCGGGCAGAAACTCGACGCCGCCACCGCGAACGCCAACCCGACCACCTGTGACACGTCGAGGCCGGAGACGTTCAACGCCAGCACCACCGGGACCGCACCGGAGACCAGGGTGGCCAGCCGGAAACCCCGTACCGAGGGGCGGCGCAGCACGTCGGTGGAGACGGCGCCGGCCACGCTGGTCAGCAACCCGGACGAGGTCGACAGGAAGGCCGCGAAGGCACCGGCGGCGACCAGCGCCGCGAGCAGCTGGCCGAGCAGGCCACCGCCGAGCGCGGCCTCGGGCAGCAGCACGACCACGGCGTCCGACCGGCCGGTCATCAGCAACTGCGGGGTGTACACCCGGCCGAGTACGCCGTACAGGGTGGGGAACAGGTAGAAGAGGCCGACCAGGGCGAGCACCACCAGGGTGGTCCGGCGGGCGGCGGCACCGTCGGGGTTGGTGTAGAACCGCACCAGTACGTGCGGCAACCCCATGGTGCCCAGGAAGGTCGCCAGAATCAGCGAATAGGTGGCGAACAGCCCCTGGTCGCCGCGTTCCGGGTCGCCCGGCAGCAGCCAGGCCAGCCCCCGGTCGACGTCGACGCCGGAGACCTCGGGCACCGGGTCGCCGGCGTCGAAGGCCAGGCTGGTGCCGGCGTCGACCTGTTCGGTGCGCCCGTCCGGGAAGGTCAGGGTGGCCTCCCGCTCGACGACGACGGTGGTCGCCTCGACGAAGGTCGCCCCCTGCGGCGGGCTGACCGGCGGCCGGCCGTCGGCCTGCCACTGCAGCGCGAGGAAGATCGCCGGTACGGCGAGCGCGGTCAGCTTCAACCAGTACTGGAACGCCTGGACGAAGGTGACCGCCCGCATCCCGCCGAGCGCCACGTTGGCGGTCACCACGCCGCCGACCAGCAGGGCACCGAGCGGGTACGGCGCCCCGGTGACCGTGGCCAGGGTCAGCCCGGCGCCCTGCAGCTGGGGCAGCAGGTAGAACCAGCCGATGAAGATCACGAAAGCGGTGGCCAGTCGACGCAGCCGCCGCGAGCCGAGACGGATCTCACAGAAGTCCGGCAGAGTGAAGGCGCCGGAGCGGCGCAGCGGGGCCGCCACGAACAGCAGCAGGGCCAGATAGCCGGCGGCGAAGCCGACCGGGTACCAGAGCACGTCCACGCCGTACTTGAGGATCAGTCCGGCGATGCCGAGGAACGACGCCGCCGACAGGTACTCCCCGCTGATCGCCGCGGCGTTCCAGGCCGGGCTGACGGTCCGGGAGGCGACCAGGAAGTCCGACGTCGTGCGGGCCAGCTTCAGCCCGTAGAAGCCGATCGCGACGGTCACCAGGGTGACCACCACGAGCGCCGGTACCACGTACGGATTGGTCATCGGGCCGGCTCAGCGCTCCGGCCGCCGCACCAGGGCGACGAAGTCCTGCTCGTTGCGTTCGGCGAGGTGGACGTAGGCGAGTCCGACGACGACCAGGAACGGGAACGCCGCCACCCCGAGCAGCAGCCAGGCCAGGTTGACCCCGGCGACCTTCAGCCCGCCGAACGCGGGGGCCAGCGAGAACAGCAGCGGCAGCGCACCCAGGGCGATCGCCACGACGGCCGACAGCCGTACCGCCAGCGCCAGTTGGGCCCGGACCAGGCCACGGACCAGAGCCTCGCCGACCTGGCTCTGCTCGGTCAGGTCGGTACGGAGCCGGTCGGCGTCGCCGCGTCGGCTCACCTCGCCCAGCACGACCCGCACCCGGCGCGGCGGCGTCGCCGGGTGGTCGGACGTCGCCGGATCGCCGGCGCCATCGTGTTCGGCCATGCCGGCAGTCTCACGGCCCGTCGCGGATTGTCAAGCGCGGGTACGCGGTCCGTCCGGTTCAGGCCGGTTCGGCGAGATACCGCCGCAGGTTCGACGACAAGCGAAGCGCCCAACCGCAGGAGGCGATTGGGCGCTTCGAAAGCCCGGCGAGAGGCTCTGTGGCCAGGGGCGGGGTCGAACCGCCGACCTTCCGATTTTCAGTCGGACGCTCGTACCAACTGAGCTACCTGGCCAGGTGTCCGGGCCATCATACCTGCCCGGAGAAGTGACCACCGGGTGGGTGGACGGCACCGAAAACGAATCGCCGCGCGAAGCGTGCCGCACGGCGATCATCGTTGCGCGGTCCTGACGGGACTTGAACCCGCGACCTCCGCCTTGACAGGGCGGCGAGCACTCCGACTGCTCCACAGGACCTCGGTGTTGCTCCGGCCGGTCGGTCGGCCGGTAGTGCCCCCAACGGGATTCGAACCCGTGCTACCGCCTTGAAAGGGCGGCGTCCTGGGCCGCTAGACGATGAGGGCGGCCCCGTCATCATCGCACATCATGACTCTGACGGTAGTGCTCCCATCCGGCCCCGCCGGAAGCTTGCGAAAGCATACGTGACGAGTATGCCCCGGACCAAACCAGATCGGCGAACCGGACGGATCAGGGGGAAAGGCTAGCACCGAGCAGGGTGATCCCGTACCGCTGCCTCAGGTCGTTGATCACGGCCGGCAGCGCCGCGACGGTGGCCGACCGGTCGCCGCCGCCGTCGTGCAGCAGCAGCACCGAGCCGAGCCGGACCTCGTCACGGACGTGCGCGACGATCTCGTCCCGGGTCGGCTTGCGCCAGTCCTGCGGGTCGACGTCCCAGTCCAGCGCCGCCAGCCCCAGCTCCTCGGCGACCGCCACCGCCTCCGGGGTCCACAACCCGCCCGGGTGCCGGAAGTGCGCGACCGGCACTCCCGGGACCACCCGGTGGATCTCCTTGGTGGTCCGCGCCAGGTCGGCCCGGATCTCGGCGGCCGGCCGGGTGCCGAGCTCCAGGTCGTGGTCCCAGCTGTGGTTGCACAGGGTGTGACCTTCCCGCACGATCCGGGTGACCAGCGCCGGGTACCGCCGCACCTGGCTGCCGACCACGCAGAACATCGCCCGGACCCCGGCGGCCCGCAGCTCGTCGAGAATCAGCGGCGTCCACTGCGGATGTGGGCCGTCGTCGAAGGTCAACGCCACCTGCCGGATGCCGGTACGGCGCTGCAGCAACCCAGGGTCCACGGTGGTGCGAGGGGAGGCACCCGGATCGCCACCGGCCGGCGGTGACCCCGCCGGATCGCCACCGGCGGCGGGCGACGGGTCGGGCGCTGCCGCCGGAGCGGTCGGCTCCGGGGCCGACCGGCCGACGGCGTCGTCGGGCCGGACCTCGGGAGCCGGGCCGAGCCCGACGACGGCGGGAAGCTGCGGCGGTACCTGCCGGGCAGCACGCACCGCGACGAGACTCTCGCTGCCGACCAGTAGTGCGAACACTGCCAGACCTGCAGCGAATACGGCACGTTTCGCCATGTCGACTCCGAGTGAGGGGGTGGGCGGAGATCGAATGCCCCCACACGCTAGTCGATCAACAGGTACATTTCGACCCTGTACCCGGCAGTGGTGCCGGGCGTCGCCGGGTGACTAGTGGACGGTGGGTTCGTCGGTCCGGTGACCGGCGACCTCGTCCGCCGTACGGCACCGGTCCACCGCGTCGGCCAGACCTGCGCAGTGGTCGACGCCGGCCGGCAGGTCCGCCACCGACCAGCCGGGCCCGATCGCCAGCACCAGCACCGGCCGGTGCCGCCCGGACCTCGCGGTCAGCAACTGGTCGGGGTCGGCCGTCGCCGAGGTGTGCGACCAGAGCACCACAGCGGACGGCCCGGTCCGCTCGATCGCGGCGGCCAACGCTGCCGGCGGAACCCGGGCACCGAGCAGCCGGCTGGTCACCCCGGCCTCGGCCAGGGCCGCGGAGAGCGCCTCCAGCGGCAGCGTGTGCTGCTCCTCGTCGGCGCAGGCCAGCAGCGCGCCCGGTCCGACCGGGTGCCGGGAGTGCCAGCCGCCAGGTGCGCCGCCGTGGTCGCCGGCACCGTCGTCGTCGCGGTTGCGGGGCCGGGCCCGGGGGCGGTTCACCAGGGCGAACGCCTCGGAGACACACCGGGACAGCAGATGCTCCACCTCGACGAAGCCGGCGGTTGCCGCGTACCGGTCGCCGACCCCGGCCAGCACCGGGCGGACCACCCGGTCCCAGGTGGCGATCACCCCGTCGGTGTGCAGCGCCCGTTCGAGGATGTCGCGCATCGCCTGGTTGTCCAGGCGTACCGCCGCCCTGGCCAGGCCACGGGCGGCCGGGCCGGCCGCCCCGACACCGATGGTGAAGCCACCGCCGGCCCGGCCCGGCTCGACGATGTCGAACGGGACCGGCTCAGTGCCGGCGGCCCCGTCCGGGCCCAGGGCAGAGCCGACGCGGCGCGCCCAGCGGGCCGCCTCGGCCGGCGCCACACCCTGCGCGGTGAGCCGCCGCATCACCTCCAGGCGGGCCAGGTCGTCGGGGCCGTACCGGCGGTGGTGACCCTTGACGTGCCGGGTCGGGCCCAGGCCGTACCGCTGATGCCAGGTCCGCAGCGTGGTCACCGCCACGCCGAGCCGGCGTGCCACGCTGCCCGCGCTCAGCGCGTCATCGCTCACCCGGCCGCTCCACGGCCGCGCCGTGGTCCGGCTGCCCCAGAGCGAACAACTGCTCGGCCACCCCGGCGAGCCACGGGGCGTACCGGTCCGGCTCGTCGGCCAGGCCGGCCCGCAGCCGCGCCGGCTCGACCCAGCGAAGCTCGGCGACCTCGGCCGGGTCGGGCCGCAGCGGGGTCCGTGGGTCGAGACTGCCCAGCAGTACGTGGTCGTACTCGTACTCGGTCCGTCCGGTGACCGGGTCGGTGGCCTGGTAGGTGTGCACGCCGATCTCGGTCAGCGCCACCGGGCCCACGCCGACCTCCTCGCCGAGGCGGCGGTTGGCCGCCACCGACAGGTCCTCGCCGGGCAGCGGATGGCCGCAGCAGGTGTTGGCCCAGCGCAACGGGAACCGGGTCTTCACAGCGGCCCGCTGCTGCAGCAGCAGCCGTCCCGCGTCGTCGACCAGGAGCACCGAGAACGCCCGGTGCAGCTGACCCGGCGGCTGGTGGGCATCGGCGACGGTGGCCGCGCCGACCGGCTGCCCGGCGGGGTCCACCAACTCGACGAGATGGCTCTCGCGGGACGCGACGGACATCAGGCACCCTCCAGGCTGCTGCGGCTGCGGGACCGGCCACCGGTGGAACCGGTCACCCGTCCGGCGGCCAACTTGCCGGAGATCAGCACCATCGGTACGCCGACCCCCGGCTGGGTCCCGGAGCCGACGAAAACCACGTTCTCCAGTGTGGGATGCAGGTTACCGGGGCGGAACGGGCCGGTCTGGAACAGGCTGTGCGCGGCGGCGAACGGCGTACCGGCGGCCATGCCGGCGTCGGCCCAGTCGGCCGGGGTCACCACCTCACGGACCTCGATGCCGTCGGCGAAGCCCCGGTAGCCGCGATCCTCCAGGGTGGCGACGAGCTCGTCGGCGTAGCGCTGCGGCAGGTCGCCGCGCCAGTTGAGCCGCCCGCTCTGCAGGTTGGGCACCGGTGCCAGGACGTAGTAGGTGTGCCCGCCCACCGGGGCCACCGACGGGTCGGTCCGGCTCGGGTTGGTGACCAGCAGCGACGGGTCGCTCATCAGCTCACCTCGGCGGATCACCTCGTCGAAGGTGCCCTTCCAGAGCCGGCCGAAGTGGATGTTGTGGTGGGCGATCTTGTCGTAGCCCTGCCGGGAACCGACGTGCAGCACCACGCAGGAGGGCGAGTAGCGCAGCCGCCGCTGCCGGCTGGGCGGCAGCAGTTCGGCGTAGGCGACCGGCAGGTCCGGGTTGAGCACCACGACGTCGGCGGGGATCCGCTCGCCGTCGGCGGTGCGCACCGCGCGGGCCCGGCCGGCGGAGGTCTCCACCTCGGTCACCGTGGTGCCGTAGCGGATCTGCACGCCGTGCTTCTCGGCCGCCCCGGCCAGGGCCCGGGGCACCGCGTGCATCCCGCCGCGCGGGAACGACACTCCGGCGACCGAGTCCAGGTAGGCGATGACGGTGTAGATGGCCAGCGCGTCGTGCGGCGCCAGGCCGGCGTACATGGCCTGGAAGGAGAAGATCCGCCGGGTACGGGGATCCGCGAAGAACTGGTCGATCTTGGTCTGCATCCGGCGGAACGCCCCGGCGGCGAGCAGCCGCAGCAGGTTGCCGGTGAGCAGGTCCGGTGGGCTGTCGAGGTTACGGTCGATGAAGTCGGCGCGTTCCAGCTGCCACAGCCGGCGGGCGTACTCGACGAACCGCAGGTACCCGTCGGCTTCCCGGGGCCCGCAGACCCGGGACACCTCGGCGGCCATCCGGGCGGTGTCGGTGATGACGTCCAGGGTGGACCCGTCCGGGTAGTAGGCCCGGTACGCCGGCTCCAGCGGGGTCAGCTCCAACCAGTCGGTGAGCTCCTCGCCGACGGCGGCGAGCGCCTCGGCGATCAGCTCCGGCATGGTCAGCACGGTCGGCCCGGTGTCGAACTCGTAGCCGGCGACCGCCCGGCGGCCGGCCCGCCCGCCCGGCACCGCCTCGCGTTCCAGCAGGGTGACCTGCCGGCCGGCGCCGGCCAGGTGCAGGGCGCAGGCCAGGCCACCCAGCCCGGCACCGACGATGACGACCCGCTCGCTCGCCCCGGTCACGGTACGCATGCCGCGACCACCTCCTTCTGAGCAGTGCTCACCTTATGTCTGGCGGGTCGTGGCGGTCACCGCGAGGCCGGTGAGCGCGGTACGGGCGGCGTCGTCGATCGGCGCGGCGTCGATCGCGGCGACCGCCGTCGCCACCCGTTGCTCGATCATGCGTTCCACCCGGACGGCGGCACCGGTCTCGACGACGATCTCGGTCATCCGCGCGACCGCCGCCGTACCGTTCGGTCCTGCTGCCGTGTCCGGTCCGGCTGCCGTGTCCGGTCCGGCTGCCGTGTCCGGTCCGGTGTCGCCGGCCGGCGACACCGCGTCGAGTTCGGCGCGCTGGGCATCGGTGGCCAGCTCGCGGGCGATCAGCAGCAGCGCGGTCGGTTTGCCGGTCCGCAGGTCGTCGCCGGCGGGTTTGCCGGTGCGGGCCGGATCCCCGAAGACGCCGAGCAGGTCGTCGCGGAGCTGGAACGCCTCGCCGACGTCGGTGCCGTAGCGGCGGTACGCCGCCCAGACCGTCGGGTCGGTGGCCGGGCCGGCCAGCGCCGCGCCGAGGTGCAACGGGCGCAGCACGGTGTAGCAGGCGGTCTTGTACCGGGCCACCCGCATCGCGCGGTCGATCGACCAGTCGGCCGACTCGGCCTCACCGAGGACGTCCAGGTACTGCCCGGCGATCGTCTCGACCCGCATCTGGTCGTAGCAACGGCGTACCGCCAGGAGGGTCGACGCCGGCAGGTCGGCGGTGGCCAGCAGCCGGTCGGCCCAGACCAGGCAGAGGTCGCCGACCAGGACGGCGGCGGCGTCGCCGAACCGGTCGGGGTCGCCGGCCCGACCGGCGTCCCGGTGCTGGCCGGCGAGCCGGCGGTGTGCGGTGGGCAGGCCGCGTCGGGTGGCGGAGGCGTCCATGACGTCGTCGTGGACCAGGGCGAAGGCGTGCAGCAGCTCCAGCGCGGCCAGCGCCGGTAGGACCGGGGTCACCGGCGGTGCGGTGCCGACCACGCCACGCCAGCCCCAGTGGGCGAACATCGGGCGTAGCTGCTTGCCGCCGCCGAGCACGGTGTCCCGCGCGACCTGGGCGAACGGCCGCAGCGACGAGTCGATCCGGTCGAGCATGGACAGTTCGGCGCTGAGGAAATCGATCAGTGTGTCGGTGACCGCGGCGGTCAGCTCGCGGCCCTCGCCGGTGGGCGTCGGCCCGGCGACGGCCGGGGCGTGCACCGTGCTGCCGACACCGGTACCCACGGTATCGCCGGATTTCAGGGTATTGCCGGCAACGGTGTGATTGGCCACGCGATCGAGCGTACCCTAGGCTGTGAAATTGCGTCGATTCTTGCGTCGAAAGTTCTGCGTCGAAATATGAGGGGGGCCGGTGGTCACGGACCTGTCAGCTGCCTACGCCAGCTGCCGCGAGCTGCACAAACGGCACGGCCGTACCTACTATCTCGCGACCCGGCTGCTACCGCAGTGGAAACGACGCCATGTTCATGCTTTGTACGGATTCACCCGGTACGCCGATGAAATCGTCGACCGTACCGACGCGCTCCCTGCCGCCGACCGGGCCGCCGCCCTCGACCAGTGGTCCGAGCGGTTCCTCGCCGGCCTGCACGGTGCCGCCGTCGACGACCCGCTGCTGCCGGCGGTGCTGCACACCATCGCCGTGTTCGACCTGGACACCGCCGACTTCACCGCGTTCCTGCGCAGCATGACGATGGACCTGACCGTCACCTCGTACCCGCGCTACACCGACCTGCTCGACTACATGGAAGGCTCGGCGGCGGTGATCGGCACCATGATGCTGCCGATCCTCGGCAGCACCGACCGGGCCGCCGCCCGCGAACCGGCCCGCCAACTCGGCTTCGCCTTCCAACTCACCAACTTCATCCGCGACGTCGGCGAGGACCTCGAACGCGGCCGCACCTACCTGCCCGACGAGGACCTGGACCGGTTCGGCCTGACCCGCGCCGACCTCGTCGAGGCCGCCCGCCGGCGTCGGGCCACCCCGGCGATCATCGAGCTGATCCAGTACGAGATCGCCCGCGCACAGGCCCACTACACGGCCGCGGCACCGGGCATCACGATGCTCGAACCCGCCTCGCAGGCCTGCATACGCACCGCGTACGCCCTCTACGGCGGCATCCTCGACGAGGTCGCCGCGCAGGGCTACGACGTGTTCCGTCGCCGCGCCACCGTGCCGCACCGGCGCCGCGCGGCCGTCGCCGCCCGCGCGCTGCTCACCCCGACCGGCACGCCGGTGACGATGCCCGGCCCCACCCTCACGGTCCGGGTCGACCCGCCGACCCGGCGGCAGCCCGAACTGGCCGCAGTCCCCGTGCCACCGGCCGCGCCGTAACCGTGCGTACCGCCGTCGTGCTGTTCACCCGCGACCTGCGGGTGCACGACCACCCGGCACTGGCCACCGCCTGCGCCACCGCCGAGCGGGTCGTGCCGCTGTTCGTGCTCGACCCCCGGCTCGCCGGGCGCAGCCCCAACCGGGACCGGTTCCTGCACCAGAGCCTCGCCGACCTGCGGACCATCCTGCGTGGACGCGGCGGCGACCTGGTGCTGCGCCACGGCGACCCGGTCGCCGAGACGATCCGGCTCGCCCGCGACGTCGCCGCCGACGGTGTCGCGGTCTCCGCCGATGTCAGCCACTACGCCCGGCAGCGGCAGCGGCGGCTACGCGACGAATGCGAGCGGCACCGCATCGCGTACCGCGACTTCCCCGGCCTGACCGTCGTCGACCCGGCGGCGCTCACCCCGACCGGCGGCGACCACTACAAGGTCTTCACCCCGTACTTCCGGGCCTGGAGCGCCGCCGACTGGCGGAGCGCCTGTGCCGCCCCGGACCGGGTGCCGACCCCCGAGGGCCTGACCGTCGGCCGGCTGCCGGCGCTGCCCGCCGGCGAGTCGCCGCAGCCCGGCACCGGCGGGTCGCCGCAGGTCGCCGTCGGGGGCGAGACCGTCGGCCGGCGCCGACTGCGCGACTGGCTGGGCAACCTCGACCAGTACGGCGACCGCCACGACGACCTGCCCGGCGACGCCACCTCCCGGCTCAGTCCGTACCTGCGGTTCGGCTGCCTGTCCCCGCTGGAGGTGGCCACCGCCGCCGGTGACCGCGACGGGCCGTTCGTCCGGCAACTGTGCTGGCGGGACTTCCACTACCAGGTCGCGTACGCCTTCCCCGACCTGGCCACCACCGCCTACCGGCGGGGCGCCAAGGAGGAGTGGCGCTACGACGCCGCCGCGCTGGACGCCTGGCAGACCGGGCACACCGGGCTGCCGATCGTCGACGCCGGCATGCGACAGCTACGGGCCGAAGGCTGGATGCACAACCGGGCCCGGCTGATCACCGCCGCGTACCTGACCAAGGAGCTCGGCCTGGACTGGCGGGCCGGCCGGGCCTGGTTCGACCGGTGGCTGCTCGACGGCGACCTGCCGAACAACTCCGGCAACTGGCAGTGGGTCGCCGGCACCGGCAACGACACCCGGCCCAACCGGCGGTTCAACCCGCTGCGCCAGGCCCACCGCTTCGACCCGGCCGGCGACTACGTCCGCCGCTGGGTGCCGGAGCTTGCCGACGTCACCGGAGCCGCCGTCCACGAGCCCTGGCGGTTGCCGCTGGCCGTCCGCGCCGGCCTCGACTACCCGCCGCCACTGTCCGAGCGCTGAGCTTCGCCGCCCGGTCGGTGGCGGTTCGTGCCCTCTGACATGCTGGGCCCATGCGTGAGCCGGAACAGGTGGACGTCGTGGTCGTCGGGCTCGGGGTCGGTGGCGAGGAGGTCGCCGGCCGGCTCGGCCAGGCCGGCCTGACCGTCGTCGGCGTCGAACGCCGACTCGTCGGCGGCGAATGCCCCTACTGGGGCTGCGTGCCGAGCAAGATGATGATCCGGGCCGCGAACGCCCTCGCCGAAGGGCGGCGCATCGACGGCCTGGCCGGCACCGCCAGCGTCCGTCCGGACTGGACACCGGTGGCGCGGCGGATCCGCGACGAGGCCACCGCCGACTGGACCGACACCGCCGCCGTGGACCGGCTCACCACCAAAGGGGTACGGGTGCTGCACGGCACCGCCCGGCTCACCGGACCCGGCCGGGTCGACGTCGACGGGCAGTCCTTCACCGCCCGCCGGGGCGTCGTCCTCGCCACCGGCACCGTCGCCGTGGTGCCACCGATCGACGGCCTCGCCGGTACGCCGTACTGGACCAACAAGGAAGCCATCGAGGTCACCGAGCTGCCCGAGTCGCTGGTCGTCCTCGGCGGCGGCGCGATCGGGCTGGAGCTGGCCCAGGTCTTCGCCCGGTTCGGCGTACGGGTGACCATCGTCGAGGCCGGCGAGCGGCTGCTGTCCCGCGAGGAGCCGGAGTCGTCGGCGCTGGCCGCCCGGGTCCTCGGCGACGACGGGGTACGGATCCGGCTCGGCAGCCGTGCCGAGTGGATCGAGCACCGCGACGACACGTTCGCCGTACACCTGTCCCAGGGCGGCCCGGAGAGCGGACAGCGACTGCTGGTCGCCACCGGCCGGCGCAGCGACCTCGGCGACCTCGGCCTCGACACCGTCGGCCTGGACCCGGCCGCCCGGCACCTGCCGGTCGACGAGCGGATGCGCGTCGGCGACGGGATGTGGGCGGTCGGCGACGTCGCCGGCCACGGCGCCTTCACCCACCTGGCCATGTACCAGGCGGACGTGGCGGTCCGCGACATCCTCGACCAGGGCGGGCCGGCCGCCGAGTACCGGGCGGTGCCCCGGGTCACCTTCACCGACCCGGAGATCGGCGCCGTCGGCCTGACCGAGCAGCAGGCCCGCGAGCAGGGCATCGACGTGCGGACCGCGATCACCGACGTCGCGGACTCGTCCCGCGGCTGGATCCACGGGCCGGGCAACGACGGCTTCGTCAAGCTGGTCGCCGACGCCGACCGGGGGGTGCTGGTCGGGGCGACGTCGGCCGGTCCGACCGGCGGCGAGGTGCTCGGCGCGCTCGCCGTCGCCGTCCACGGTGAAGTGCCGCTGACCAGCCTGCGACACATGATCTACGCGTACCCGACCGTGCACCGCGCCATCCAGACCGCCGTAGCGCAACTCACCTGACCACCGACGTACTGCAATCCGGAGCCGGGCAAGGAATGATGGTCGTCCATGAGATACTTCCCGGACGGCTTCCTCTTCGGCGTCGCCACCTCCGGCCACCAGACCGAGGGCGACAACACCAGCAGCGACACCTGGTTCCTGGAGAACATCGCGCCGACGGTCTTCACCGAACGCTCCGGCCGGGCCTGCAACAGTTGGGAACTGTGGCAGGAAGATCTGGATCTGGTGCAGGCAATGGGGCTGGGCGCGTTCCGGTTCTCCATCGAGTGGGCCCGGGTCGAGCCGCAGGAGGGCACGTTCGCCAGCGAAGCGTTGGACCACTACGCGGCGATCGTCGACGGCTGCGCGCAGCGGGGCCTGGCAGCGGTGGTGACGCTCAACCACATGACCTGCCCGCACTGGTTCGCCAAGCGCGGTGGCTGGCTCGACCCGGCCGCACCGGAGCTGTTCGCCCGCTACTGCGACCAGGTGATGCGCCACCTCGGTGACCGGATCGCGGTGGCCGTCACCCTCAACGAGCCGAACCTGCCGCAGCTGCTCTCCTGGACCGATGTGCCCGAGTCGGACCGGAAACTGGAACGGGCCACCCTGGAGGCGGCCAGCGCGGCCGCCGGGGTGCCCCGCTACCGGGTCAGCAACATCATGCTGCCGGAGGAGTTCGACGCGATGCGCGACGGCATGACGGCCGGTCATCTCGCCGCCCGTACGGCGATCAAGGCCAGGCGGCCCGACCTGCCGGTGGGGCTGTCCATCGCCATCGTCGACGACCGGGTGACCGGCGACGACGCCACGCTGCGCGACCGCAAGCGCGCCGAGGTGTACGACCACTGGCTGCGGCTGGCCAGCGCCGACGACTTCATCGGCATCCAGAACTACGAGAGTGCCGGCTACGACGCCAACGGCCTGTTGCCGCCGCCGCCCGGGGCCACCCTGCACCAGCTGGGCTCGGCGATCGACCCGACGTCACTCGGCGGTGCGGTGCGGTACGCGTACCAGGTCAGCGGGGTGCCGGTCTTCGTGACCGAACACGGCGTCGGTGTCGACGACGACGCCCTGCGGGCCGACTTCATCGCACCGTCGCTCGCCGGTCTGCTCGACGCGATCGACGACGGCGTACCGGTGCTCGGCTACTGCCACTGGACGCTGCTGGACAACTTCGAGTGGGCCGCCGGCTACCGCTTCCACTTCGGCCTGCACATCGTCGACCGGGAGACCTTCGCTCGGACCCCGAAGCCGAGCACCGCCCGGTACGCCGCCGTCGCGACCAGCCGCGCCCTGCCCTGATCATCCAGCACCCTCCACTCATCATCCGGCGGGACCCCGCCGGTCAGCTCACCCGGTGCGGCGGCAGCCGGTAGCCGAGTTGCTGGCCGTAGGTCATCAGTGGACGCAGCGTCGGGACCAGGACGGTAGCCTCCGTCGACCAGTGGCGTCCCCGGTTTCCGTCGAGTCGACGGTGCCGGGCCGTCGTACGGCCGCGTTGGTGTTGTCCGTGCCGTTCGCGGCGCAGGTATTCGAGTCGCCTGGACGCCGTGGACCGGCCGGAGCGCCAGTCGAGCCAGCGCAGCCACCAGTCACGTACCATCTCGGTGATCATCTTTTCTCTCCTTGATCAATTGCTATGTCGACTGCCGTTTGGCCAGTCGGTAGAGTCCGTCGCGTTGCACGAATATCTCCCGCCGCTCGGCGGCGTACCCACGTTCGTCTATGACGTAGCCGGTGAGCCAGACCCAGCCGTCGTAGGTCGGTTTCCGGTCCACCGAGATGACCCGAAATCGAACTCTCCGGTCGCCGGCGAACTGCATGCGCGCTTCCTGGCCGACCAACAGCACGTCCCCTGGTTTCGGCTCCGGCGTCCGCAGCAGCCGGCTACCCATCGGGCCTTCCATCGCCTCGTGGCCGTTGGACACCGTCGGCGCCCCGCTCCATCGGCCAGGTCGCGCGCCCGCAGCTGGGGCACCATCTGGATTTGACTTTGAACGACCACAGCCCGGCGCAGAAGCCGAGCAGCGCCGCCCCGACGAGCGCCCCCACCTCCACCGTCGCCCCCTCACTCGTCGAGTCAATCTCCCGTCGTGATCCACCCTGGACTCCTGCCCGAACATAGGGCAACATGAAAATCGCAGAGATAAAGATGAGCCCGAGTTATTGGAGGTTATAAACATGACTGAACTGCCTGTAGAGCTTCGACGGCTCCGGCTGTCCCAGCGCATGAACCAGACCCAGTTGGCCAAAGCGGCAGGCGTGTCGAAGTCGCTCATCGCCAGCTTCGAGACCGGCCGGCTGGTGCCCAAGGAGGACACCGCGAAGGATCTCGACAAGTTACTGAACTCCGGTGACCAGCTTCAGCAGCTGTCGAGAGAGGGCAGAGAGGACCGCCAACCTTGGCTGCGCTCCTGGGTCGACCACGAGCGACGCGCGGTGCTGCTACGGGCCTGGGAGCCGACCCTGGTTCCTGGGCTGCTGCAGACCGAGGCGTACATGCGGCAGGTCTTCACGGGCGTGCCGTCCAACCGGGGCCGGCTCGAGGAGGTGATCGCGACCCGTCAGGAGCGGCAACGCGCGGTGCTGGACCGCGATCCCCCGGTGGACCTGGTGGTCCTGGTCGAGGAGACCGCGTTGCGTCGTGGTCCGCGCGAGGTGATGAAGGACCAGCTTGCCCACCTGGTCGACCTCGGGCACCGGCCAACCATCCGGATCCGTGCGGTCCCCGAGTCGGCCGGCCTCCACGCTGGCCTCAGCGGACCTCTGGCGCTGGCCACCATGAGCGACGGGAGGCGGGTCGGCTATCTGGACGATCTGCTGCGAGGACGCCTCGCCACCACCGCTGGTGACGTACTCGAACTGGAACTAATCTGGGAGGCAGTCAACGAGTTGGCGCTGTCCGCCGACCAGACCCGAGACCTGATGTTAAGGATGATCCAGTGATCAATGAACCAGCATGGCGGAAGTCGTCGCGGTCGAACGGTGCATCCGGCAACTGCGTCGAGGTGGCCGACAACCTGCCCGGCCGGGTGCTGGTCCGGGACACCAAGGACCGCGACGGCGGCACCCTGGCCTTCGGCCCGTCCGCCTGGCGCTCCTTCGTCGAGCTGGCCAAGCACCACCACTGACCAGCCGCGCCTACCACTCCTCCGCCGACAATATCGAGAAGCGCCTGCCCTGGTCTCAGGGGATGGAGCCGTCCCGTACGCCCGCCGGACCGCCGGCGTAGCGTGACCGCAAATCGCGCATCTCGGTCTATCGAGTCTCGGTGCGCCGTCGAGTGGAGGGCTCAGGCACGTTATTCGCGCGAGTAACGTGCCTGAGCCCTCCACTCGAAGCAGCGTCGCCGATCGCGGGCGTCCGGATCTGAACCTGCCACCACGCGCTGCTCCGGCGGTCGACGGTGCCGGGGCGGTACAGCGAGATCCGCTCACGCCGCGAACCGATCGTCCCAACGGGTGATGGCGGTGCCAGCTGCCGGCTCCGGACGCGCCGAGATCAGCACAGCTGATCATCCCGATGTTCGTACAGGTGCCCCGCTGGCAATCGTTTGCGCGACCCGACCACAGCCCACGCCGATGGTGATGTCGTTTCTCGCTGCCGACCACCAAACCGCGATGCGCAACTCGGCGCGACGTCTTCGCGTTGAGGTTAGGTAAGCCGGTTCATGGCAGCCCGGATCTTCAGCCATGACGGGTCGCTGTCTGATGCGTCGGTGACCGTTTGCAGATCGCTGGGCTGCCAGATCCGGTTTCCATCGGTGAGGTCAAGTTGGTTCATGTCGATGACCGAAGCCTCAGAGGTGCCGGCAAGGAACTCGGTTACTGCGGCGGTTGATGCCTCGGCTGGGCCGGCCCGTCCCCCCGACAGCACCAGAAGCGTGCCGTCGCGGCCGGCAACGATCAACTCGCCTGTAGCGGCGGCCGCCAGGGCCGTCACCATCGACCCGGGCAGCGCATCAAACTCGGCCGCCCTTTTCCCGTCGATCTCGAACTCGATGACGGCACCCTCCGGCGTACCGATCCAGAGAACACCCGGAGCTGGCCCGAACGCGACGTTGTGGCGCGACCAGGCGCGCATATTGTCCACCCGCTCCTGCGGGTACGGGTACTCCGGACTTGGGTCCCCGAGTGTCAGGCCGAGAACGCGACGCAGCGAAGGAAACTCGAACACCTCCAGCGATTCTTCGTAGGCGTTGCCCCGCACTACGAAATACCGCCCATCCGGGCTGAAGATAGGTGTCTCGTATCCGTCGCAGTCGAGGACCAACACCCGCCGCAATGGCCGCAGCACCGGCTCATCCCGAGAGAAGAGCACCAGCGTGGCACCCTGCTCGCTTTGTAGAGTGGCTAAGAGGCCACCGCCCGGATACGCCGCGACTCCGGTGTCCCAGCGCGGGCCGACTGCGGTTGCGCCGGAGGCGAGGTCGAGCGCGATGGAGGACTCCCAGCCGTTCTCTCCGCCGCTGGGCGACAACCAGAGCGTCTGACCGTCCGGACCGAATGCCACTTCCCGTTGGTACTCAGTCGGCGGAACGCCATCGATTGTGGTGATGCCCAAAGGAGTCCAGCAGGCCGTACTGTTACCGTCCGCTACGATCAGCTGCGGCTCGTCCGGATGCCAGGCGGCGGAGGGTGTCCGCTTGCGCCGGGCATAGTCGGGGGCGTCGTAGACGGCCGAATCTGCACCGACACCGCCAACCTCGCGCAACTGCCCGACCGTGTACTCCCAGATCCGGATCGCCGGGCGTTCGGTCTCCCAACCGGCTATCAACGGCAGCCTGGGATGGCAGAGCAACCGTTCGAGCGTGGTTACGGACCGCATCTGCGCCAAGATTTCCACCGGCGCATCGTACCGGTGAGAATCGCTCATGGACGGGCTACCGGGCCAGCGGATATGACCTTGAACTCGCCGACCTGCCGCTGCTGTCTGGATCTGCTGCGGATCGGGCGTTCAGGGGATCCGAGGGGGTAGACGGCGTCCGTGCTGCTGATCAGTTCGTCCAGCGGCCACCAGCGGTGTCCGACGTGGTGTCGGCCCAGCCGAGATCGGCGTACCCGGAGCGCTTCGGGTGCGTCGAGCGCAGGCGGGTCCAGCTACACCGTTACCGGGAACTGTGGTAGACGACGCCATCGAGTTCGTCGTCGGCGTAGGCGGCCGAGTTGGTGAGGTGTCCATCGTACGGTCCCACCTTGGTCACTGTGACACCGTCGCGGAACACGATCTGCAGGCCGTGCTCAGGTTCCCAGGCACACTCGCCCCCGATCGAGACATAGACGCGGCGATCGTCGTAGGGGTCGCGCACGACGATCGGCTCGTTGCCAAGCTGGACATGGGCCAAAACCTCGTCGGGGCCGCTGATCCCAACGTGCCACTCGTCGTCGCCGGCGGCCAGGAGGTCATCCGCGACATCGCGGTAGTAGGCGTAGATCGATGGCGCAGCCACCGCCAACGCCGATCGGTCGAGCGCGAGGAAGTTGCGAATCGCGGCGTGGAAGTCCTCCTGCGCCGGGTCGTCGTCGTAGCCGTCGACCCGGATGCGGCAAGACCCACCGCCCAACACCGGCACCGGTATCGGCGCACTGCGATACCAGCCCGGCTCGGCGGTCTTCGTCACCGTACCGAGATGGGGAATCTGCACACCACCACCGTAGTCCTCGCGGTGAGGCAGCCTCTGATGAAGCATCCGCACCTGCCGCCGTCGGGCGTCACACCGAGTCGCAGGCGGCAATCGAGGCACGACCTTGCCGATGGTGTCGAGTCGTCGCAGGACGACGACGGCCACCTCCGCGAACGATTTGCGGACGTGCCCCTCCCCGCGGCCCCCTCCGCGGCCGACAAGGCGACCCTGGTCGATGAACTGGCCACCACCTTGCGAGGCAAGACGGCACGACCCGTGCTCCGGGTCAAGCTCGGGCGGCGGCCGATAGGTCCAGGCCGAGCTCAGGCGGGAGATTGTCGGTACGCGATGCTCTGCTCTTCTCGGCCTTCCGTCAGGGTACGGACTCATGCGGCAAGCCAAACTTGTCATTGACAAGATGTCCGCCCTGGACGATATCTTGTCAGTGACAAGATATGGAGGTACGCGATGGCTCCCCTGGTCGCCCTCATCGGCGGCTGGCTGGTCCTGCGCATGGCTGGACTGCTCGGCATCGACGCGCTCGACGACTGGCAGCCGGCCCTGCGTGGCGGACTGGCCCTCATGTTTGTGCTGACCGGTGTGGCCCACTTCAGTGCGAAGCGGCGCCACTCACTCATCGCGATGGTGCCGCCCCGGCTGCCCCGGGCACCGTTGCTGGTCACCGTCACCGGGGTCCTTGAGCTGGCCGGAGCCGTCGGCCTCGCGTTCCCGTCGACCGCACCGGTCGCGGCGATCTGCCTCGCGCTCCTGCTCCTGGCGATGTTCCCCGCCAACGTGTCGGCGGCACGGCGTCAGCTGACGATCGCCGATCGGCCGGTCACGCCGCTGGTTCCGCGCACGATGCTGCAGGTGCTCTTCGTCGCCTGCTGCATCGCCGCCGCGCTCTGACCACAGGATGGCATCGAACGGAGCTGCCGCACCGAGTGCGCGGGCGTCTGGTCCCGGGCGCGGACCGGTACTGCGGCAGCCCGGTATACCTGTGGGGAATATTCATACCTCTGAGGAATACTGTCCGGACGGATACCTGGTGGGTGCCCGTCACGCACAGTGATGGAGTGCGGCGGCATCCTGCGTCGCCGGCTGCGCCGCGCCGGTTTGGCTGGACGCCAGGTGGGAACGTCGCAGCGATGCGGGCACTGTTGATGAAGATCGAGCAGGCGGCCGGGCTGGACCGGATCGGTGACCGGCTGCAGCGCTCCGTCCAGCGGCGGATCAGCAGCGAACGCGTCCGGGACCTGCTGCACGGGGTGTGGCTGGGGCATCCGCTGCACCCGGTGCTCATCCAGGTGCCGATGGGTGCCTGGCTCAGTGCCGCCGTACTCGATGTGCTGCCCGGCCAGCGACGGGCCGCGACCACCCTCGTCGGCGTCGGCACCGTCGCCGCGCTCCCGGCGGCAGTGGCCGGGGCGAACGACTGGGCGAGCCTGTCGCGCGACCAGCGCCGGGTCGGCCTGGTGCACGCGGTCGCCAACACGGTCGGCGTCGCCTGCTACGCCGGCTCGCTGCTCGCCCGGCTGCGCGGGCAGCACCGCACCGGCCGTACGCTCGGATTTGTCGGCCTGGCCGCGGTCGGAGCCGGCGGCTTCCTCGGCGGACACCTGGCCTACAAGCAGGCGGCCGGGGTGAACCAGGCGGCACCCGACCTGCACCGGATCTCCGCCGGCTGGCATCCGGTCGTCGACTTCGCGGGGTTGCCCGAGTCGACGATGGTCTCCCGCCGGGTCGACGACGTGCCGGTGCTGGTCTACCGGCACGGCGAGGACGTGACGGTGCTGCTGGCGCACTGCGCGCACCAGAACGGGCCACTCGACGAAGGTGCGGTCATCAGCTCGAACGGGCACGCCTGCGTGGTCTGCCCGTGGCACGGCAGCGCGTTCCGGCTCACCGACGGTACGGTCGCGCACGGGCCGGCCGCCACCGACCAGCAGGTGCTGCGCAGCCGGGTGGTCGCCGGTGTCGTCCAGGCCCAACTGCCCTGAAACACAAGCCCCTGAAGAGCAGGGACGCCCCGGTCAGGGTCGGGACCGCCAGGCGCGGCCGAGGGTCACGCCGCCGGTCAGGAACCGGCCGGCGGTCGACGCCGGGCGGGTCACGTGTCCGCCGGCAACCGGAAGCCGTACGGTGAACCGCGCGCCGGCCCCCGGATGGCCGGTCGCCTCGATGGTGCCGCGATGCGCGGTCACCACCTCGCGCAGCAGCGCCAGGCCGAGGCCGGTGTGCCGGCGGTCCGACCCGGGACCTCGATGGAACCGGTCGAAGATGCGTTCGTCGGGGTCGAAGCCCTCGCCGGTGTCGGCGACGGTCAACTCGACGGTGTCGCCGGCGGCGGACCGGCGTACGTCGACGTCGATCCGGCCGCCGGGGCGGGAGTGGCGCAACGCGTTGGTCAGCAGCTCGGAGACCACCCGGCGCAGTGCCGACGGAACCCCGGTAACCGGTAGCGGGCCGTCGGCGGCGGTCAGGGCGATGACGACGCCGAACTCCTGCGCCCGGTCGGTCTCGGCGTCGACCGCGCCCTCGACGACGGCGGCCAGGTCCACCGGGGCGTCGGCGACCCGGTCGGGGGCGGCGGCGAGCCGGGCGGAGAGCAGCAGGTCGTCGACGACCTCACCGAGCTGTCGGGTGGTGCCGACCAGCCGTTCCAGGTCGGCGGCGTAGCCGGTCGGCAGCGTACCGTTGCGGGCCCGACGGGCGAGCAGTTGCGCGCGGGTGTGCACCTGTGCGATCGGTGTCCGGAGTTCGTGGCTGGCGTCGGCGATGAAGCGCCGCTGGCGCGTCAGCGCGTCGGCCAGCGGCGCGACGGTGAGCCAGCCGACGACGAGCCCGCTGATCAGCGCGGCGATCAGCCCGATCGCCTCGGTGACGGTCAGCGCCAGCAGCAGCTGCCGGCGGTCGGCGAGGTGGTAGCGGGCGTCGAAGACCGCCTGTACGGTGTCGTCGCCCTTGGGCTGGGTCAGGACATGGTAGACGGTGCCGTTGCGTTCGATCGTGGTCGACTGCGCGACTCCGGTGGCGGCGACGGCCTCCATGGCGGTGTGCAGCGGGAACCCGGCGGGGACGGGCGGCGACGGTACGCCGCTGCGCAGGTGGTCGCCGCTGCGCAGGAACATCCAGGTGCAACCCGGTGGCCCGGCCGGGTCGACCCGGCTGGCGGCGTACCGCAGCTCACGGTCGATCTGCTTCTCCTGGCCGTGGACGAGCATGCCGTACGCGATGCCACCGACCAGGGTGACCAGCGCGGTGACCGCGAGGCCGACCAGGACGCCGACCCGCAGCCTGGCCCGCGCGAGGACGGTACGTTCGGCGGCTGCCCAGGAGGTGCCGTACGGTTCGGCCGACGATCGTGACATCAGAGTTCCCCGATCCGGTAGCCGAGTCCGTGCACGGTCCGGATCACCGACCGGCCGAGCTTGCGGCGCAGATAGTAGACGTACGTGTCGACGATGGACGTAGCGTGGGCATCGTCGAAGACCTGCCGGCGCAGCCCCGACCGGGAGTGCACCCGGGTCGGTGCCGTGGCGATCACCCGGAGCAGTTCGAACTCCCGCAGCGACAGCGCGACCCGGGAGCCGTCCGGCAGGACGGCGTCGCGCAGCCCGAGGTCGAGCCAGCCGGCGCCGATCCGTACCGTCTCGGCGGTGTGGACGCTGCGCCGGCACAGTGCCCGCAGCCGGGCCGCCAACTCGTCCAGTTCGAACGGTTTCACCAGGTAGTCGTCGGCGCCCGCGTCGAGCCCGGCGACCCGGTCGTCGACCGCGCCGAGCGCGGTCAGGATCAGCGCCCGGGCTCCGACCGCGCGGGAGCGCAGCCGGGCGAGCAGGTTCAGCCCGTCGATCGCCGGCAGCATCCGGTCGATGACCATGACGTCGTACGGTCGGGTCAACCCCAGATGCAGTCCCTGTTGCCCGTCGCGGGCGGTGTCGACCCGGTAGCCTTCGTCGGCGAGCATCTCGGTCAGCAGACCGGCGAGCTCGGCGTCGTCCTCGATGAGGAGCAGGCGGTGTGCCGGTGGCGACGTCACGCTTGCCGTCATCACCCGCCGAGAATCGCACACAGGGCACGGTTGCCCATAGGGTCTAATCGATTTCTAGGGACTTCGGTGGGGCAGGGTGGACGGTTCGGCCCGGTCGAAGTGGTTGGCGCACAACCGCAGTCGGCGCGCGTGCAGCACCATCACGGTGCCGAGCACCAGCTGGACCAGGCTGCACCACACGTCGGCCCACCGTTCCCCGGTGCGCATCGACCACAGTCGCAGCCGGCCCGGTGCCGCGCCGGCGGTGACAACAGCGGCGTCGGCTGGCGGCCCGGCCACTGCGTCGGCCGGTGGCCGGGCCGGGACCAGGTAGCACGGGCCCCGGCTCGGCAACGACCGGTCGTGGCGCACCGAGGAGACCAACGCGTACCGGCGCAGCACCTCGCGGGTCACCGCGCGCATCATCACCGGTGCTACGCCGCGCGCCGGACAGGCCCGGTTCGCGGTGACGCCGAACGGCAGGAAGTGCGCCTCCCGCCGGGACAGCCGCAGCCACCGGTCGGGGTCGAAGTCCTCGTCTGCCGCCGGCCCGGTCCGCTGGTAGGCGAGATAGTTGAACAGCAGCACCGAGCCGGTCGGCAGCGTGACGTCGGGGGTCACCTCGATCGGCGCCGAGGTGATCCGGTGCGCCACCCCGAACAGCGGATGCACCCGCATCGTCTCGTCGATGACCCGGTCCAGCAGCCGGTCGGCGTCGGCCGCCGGCCCGTCCAGCGCCCGGCGGAGCGCGAGCTGCGTCGGCGGATGCTGGGCGATGGCCAGCAGCAGATGCGCCATCGCCTCGGACATCTGCACCACGGCCGTGTTGAAGAACGCACCCTGCAGCCACCAGGCGGTCTCCTGCGCGGTGAACGGTTCCGGCAGGACGACCGGGGAGGTGCCCGCGTCGACACGGGCCCGCAGGTAGCGGGTCAACCGGTCCCGTCGGTCCATGTGCCGCAACCCGCAGCACTTCAACGCGGTCACCACGTCGTCGGCGTTCGCCACGATCAACGCCCGGGCGTCCGGCGGGCACGGCTCGCCGAAGACCAGCTCGTAGTAGGCCTCGGCCCAGATCGGCATCGTCAGGTCCCGCAGCCGGACCCGGCTGACCCGGTCGGCCGGTAGCCGGTCCAACTGCCGGCGGGCGGCTTCGGCGGCCAGCTCCGTCGACCGGTCGTGTGACACCGCCAGCACCCGCCGGGTGGCCCGGGCCACCGTCCGGTACCGCTCACCCGGCTCGAGATGCTCCTGATGCATGTGCGGCCCCGGTGCCAGCCAGTACCAGAACAGGTCGGACAGCCCGGCACCCCGACTGCGCCCGTCCGCCGCCGGGTTCGCGTACACCTTCTCGAAGTGTTCCGCGCCGACCAGTGGGCCGGGCACCGGGATCCCCTCGGTACCGTTGACCCGGGCGAAGACCCACTGGCGCAGCCAGATCACCGCCGGCGGCAGCCACCGGGGCAGCGTCCAGAGCGCGGCCGCCGCCGCGACGGCCAGCAGCACCGGTACGGCGAGCCCGGTCACCGCCGTACCGCCGGTCTGATCAGGTCCGGGGTGACGTCGGCCGGCCGGGCGACCCCGGCCAGCGCCATCGCCCGGTCCAGGTCCGACCGCAGCAGCTCCAACACCTGTCGTACGCCGGTCTCGCCGTCGGCGGCCAGACCCCAGAGCGCCGGGCGGCCGACGCCGACGGCGGTCGCGCCCAGCGCCAGTGCGGTGAGGACGTCGGTGCCCCGGCGCACCCCGCCGTCGAGCAGCACCGGAAGGCGGCCGGCGACCGCGTCGACGACGGCGGGCAGCGTGTCGAGACTGGCCGGTACGCCGTCGAGCTGCCGTCCGCCGTGGTTGGACACCAGGATCGCGTCGACGCCGTGGTCGACGGCCAGCACCGCGTCGGCGGGATGCAGGATGCCCTTGAGTACGACAGGCAGTCGGGTGATGCCGCGCAGCCACTCGATCCGCTGCCAGTCCAGGCTGGCGTCCATCGTGATCGGCCGGATCTCGCCGGTCTCCGGGTCGCGCATGTTCTCGCAGCGCAGCCCGTCCGGCAGGTCCAGGAAGCCGTGCCGCAGGTCCCGTTCGCGGCGGCCGAACACCGGCGAGTCGACGGTGACCACCAGGGCGGCGCAGCCGGCCGCCTCCGCACGGCGGATCACCGACTCGGTGAACGCCAGGTCCGGCTGCGGGTAGAGCTGAAACCACAGCGTCGTCGACGCGGCGGCGGCCGCGATCGCCTCCACCGGGGTGGTCGCGGCCATGCTCACCACCATGATCGTGCCGGCGGCGGCAGTCGCGCGGGCACAGCCCACCTCACCGTCGGGGTGAGCCAGCCGGTGGAAGGCCGTCGGAGAGACCAGGACCGGCATCGACATCGTCGCGCCGAACAGCGTCGTCCGCAGGTCCCGTGCTCCGATACCGCGCAGCACCCGGGGCAGCACCCGGTAGGAGTCGAAGGCGGCCTCGTTGTCCCGTACCGTCCGTTCGTCGCCGGCCCCGCCCGCGAAGAAGTCGTCGTGGGCCGGGTCGAGCCGGCGCCGCGCCGCCGCCCGCAGGTCGGCCAGGTTCACCGGTGCGGCGGGGACGGCCACCAGGTGCCCGTTCATCCGCGCCCGGCCCGCGGCGACGAACGGCCACCCCGCACCCGGCCGCGTATCGCCGCAGTCACTCCGATGTGCACTGCGGCAGCCACGCGCCGTAGGTTGGCCGGGTGCAAGGGGCCGGTCGGGTCGATGACACCGAGCCTGGTGGCCGTATGACGGGTCACCTCGCTGACCGTATCGACGGATTCTCAGAACGCTCTCAGTACGGCTGCCCGCCCGCCGGACAGAACGGTCTGAGGAATCTCTGATTCCGTACCGCTAGGGTCGCCGCCATGGCCCCCGACCGTCACCCGCAGGCGATCCTGGACCTGCTCGCCGCAGCCGCCGACCGTCCGGTGTTCGAACACGGCCAGCGTGTCGTCACCGGGGCCGAACTGCTCGACGCCGTCGGGCGGATCGCGACCGGCCTGCGTAGCGCCGGGATCGGACCGGGCGACGGGGTGGCGATGTCGCTCGGTGTCGACCCGGTGGCGTTCGCCGCGATGATCGCCGCCCAGGTGGTCGGTGCCCGGGTCGCCGGTGTCCGGACCGGACTGACCCCGGGGCAGTTGCGGCACGTCCTCACCGGTGGCGCCAGTGCCCCGGCCAACCGGGCGGTGGTGGTCGACCGGTCGACGGCGACCGACAGCCAGCGGGCCGCCGCCGACGGCCTCGACCTGCTCGCCGTCGGCCCGGTGGACGGGGTCACCGATCTGCTCGCGGCGGCGGCCTCGTCGAACGCGCTGGACTGCGCGGGCCGGCCGGACGACATCGGGCGGATCACCTACACCAGCGGCAGTACCGGCGACCCGAAGGGCTGCATGGAGACCTACGCCGGGCTCGGCGCGGCCTGGGCGCCGTACCCGGACCGGTGGCCGTCGGTCGTCCGGAACCTCGCCGCCCAGCTGGACCGGTTCCTGGTCTTCGGCTCGCTGAGCAGCCTGGTGATGATGGAGTACACCACGCTGGCCCTGGCCGCCGGCGGCACCGCCGTGGTGGCCGAACCGACGGGCGGCCCGGAACCGTTCCTGCCGCACGCGATCGCCCGACTGCGGGCCACCGCCAGCGTGACCGCCGTACCCCGACTGCATCAGCTGGTCACCGGCCAGCTCACCGACCCGGTCGACCTGAGCACGTTGCGGGCCCTGATGGTTTCCGGCTCGCCACTGGAGCCCGGCAGGCTGGCGCAGGCCCAGGCGGTGCTGGGGCCGGTGGTCTACCACGGGTACGGCCAGACCGAGACCGGTCTGATCACCCTGATGACGCCGGCCGAGACCGCCGCCGTGCCGGCCAGGCTGGCCAGCGTGGGCCGGCCACCCGAGGTGGTGCGGACGCAGATCCGGGACAGCGCCGGCAACCCGGTGCCGACCGGCGAGGTGGGCGAGCTGTTCGTCCGTACCCCGTCGCAGGCGGTCGGCTACTTGGCCGACCCGGCCGAGACGGCGGCCGTGTTCGTCGACGGCTGGGTACGCACCCGCGACCTCGCCCGCTTCGACGACGACGGCTACCTGTACCTGCTCGGCCGCACCCGGGACGTGATCATCGTCAACGCCGACATCCGCTACGCCGGCCCGATCGAACGGGTCCTGGCCAGCGATCCCGC
Organism: Solwaraspora sp. WMMA2101; assembly: GCF_049179175.1. Taxonomy (NCBI): domain Bacteria; kingdom Bacillati; phylum Actinomycetota; class Actinomycetes; order Micromonosporales; family Micromonosporaceae; genus Solwaraspora; species Solwaraspora sp. WMMA2101. The sequence continues at coordinate 3,585,784 of NZ_JBMHMA010000006.1, forward strand.
CGTCGCCGAGGCGTACGTCGTGGGACGGCCCGACGAGCAGACCGGGGAGGCCGTGCACGCCTTCGTCGTACCCACCACCGCCGAGCGGCCGGACCCGACGGCGCTCGCCGAACTGGTCGCCGACCAGCTCGGCGAGGGCAGCCGGCCGCGCACGGTGACCTTCATCGACGCGGTGCCGGTCGGTCCGAGCGGCAAACCGGACAAGCGGCAGCTGCGTGTGCCCGGTGCCAGCCCGGTTCAGTCGCGGTAGCGGCGGTGCCGGCCGGAGTCGGTCGGTGCCCCGGCGGTCCGCCGCTTGAGCCCCAGTACGGTGCCGATCTGCGCGCCGACGATGCTCGCCGCAGTGATCACTGCGGCGACGGCGAGCGGTCGGTTGAGGTTCTGCTGCGGCCCGGACGACCCGGCGGAGACCCCGCCGCCGAGGTTGCCGGCGGCCCCGTCGTCGCCGATCGGCCAGGCCGGCCGCTGCGTCGGCGCGGTGCCGGCGTCGGACGGTACGTCGACGGTCGGCGGCGGAGTCGTCGGCTGCCCGGCGGGCGGCTGCTGCGCCGCCGGGGGTTGCGGTGCCGCCGGGGGTTGCGGTGCCGGCTGCTCCGCCGCCGGTGGTGTGGGGGACTCCGGGGCCAGCACGGTGCCGTTGGCGTGTGGCCGTACCCCGGTGTCCGTCGCGTCGGCCGGCAACCGCAGCAGCTGGCCGGCCCGGATCCGGTCCGGGTCGTCGATCTCGTTGAGCGCGGCCAGTTGCCGGTAGTCGCCGAACTCACCCAGGTAGCGGTCGGCGATGTGGCCCAGGTAGTCGCCCTTGGCGACCCGGTACACCGGGTCGGTGGCGTCAGCGTCGGTGCCGGGCCGATCTGGTGTGGACGCCGTTGCGGTGGCGAGCGTGTGCAGCGCGGCGGGCGAGACCAGCGGCCCGGCCTGGCCGGCACCGGCCAGCTGGTGCGGGGTCGCCCGGCCGGCAGCGGCCGGCGCGTCGGTGGGCGCCGCACCGAACCCGGTGCTCGCCGCCACCACCGTCGTCGCCTCGACCGTCCCCGGTGCGGCGAACGCCGCCGCCGGGCTGGCCACCAGGATCAGCGAGATCGACCCGATCAGTGCGGCCGCGACCCGCTGCTGCCGGTTCAGTCCGGGCAGCCGGGGTGCCGGCCGGCGCAGTAGCCGCGCCGGCACCTCCACCAGTACGGAGACCAGGAACGTCGCCCAACCCAGCCAGCCGACGACGGCCAACGCCCGCAGGAACAACTGGCCGTCGTCGCGGCTGGTCAGGGCGGCACCGATGGCGGCGGCCGACGGCACCTCGTCGGGCAGCGGGTTGCCGGCGAACGCGAGCAACGCGACCGGTGCCCCGGCGAGCAGGATCAACAGGACGATCAGGGCGCCCAGGCCGGTGACGACCTGCCCGAGCCGCCGGGCGGGGGTGACGCGCGTCGTGCTCATGTCCGCTCCTATCGAGGGGTTCGCGGCCTGCTAGGGCTCCGTCCGTAGCAGGGCGGTGGCCTGCCCGGTGACCGGGATGGCCGACGGGAAGCCGAAGAGGCTGAGCATGGTGGTTTCGTAGGACATGTCGACGGTCACCGTCAGCTGCTGCTGATCGGGGGCGACGGTGACGGTGTGCCCGGTGACCAGCGGCAGGTCGTCGAGGTAGGCGTCGACCGCTGCTGTCGCCGCCACCACGTCGAGGACCGCGCCGTCGCCGCCGACGGCGAGCCCGATGTCGATCTGCTGCCCACCGGTACGGGCGGCCTCGGCCGCCAGGTTGTCGGCCCGATGCTGGGTGCGGTACTTGCCGGCGGCGTCCACGGTGATCCCGATGACGGTGGCCACCGCCATGAACGCCACGGCCAGGAAGACACTGACCCGACCGGCGTCGACGGCGGCCCGGCCGCCCGCCGGCTTCACTGCCGCCCCCGGAACCGGTCCAACGGGGACCGGAACTCGGCGCTGAGCAGCCGGTCGTCCGGCACCCAGGGCAGCCCGAGGTCGTCGAAGCGCACCGCGCAGGTGATCCGGACGTGGATCAGTGCGGTGGCGGCACCGGGCGGGCTGTCGAACGCCGCCGTGAGGGTGTCCACCCCGTCGTGCTGGAAGTTCGGGACCGGTTCGTCGGCGCAGGCGATCCCGGCCCAGTCCAGCCGCTGCTGTACGGCGTGCGCGGCGTGGGTCTGCGCCTCGGCCTTCGTCCGGGAGATGGAGGCGGCGCGGGCGGCGTCGTGGGCCGCCGCGTCGAGGGCGTTGCGGGCCACCACGGTCCGCCCACTCACCCAGGCGACGACGATGAGCAGCAGGAACACCGGGGTCAGGATCGCGACCTCCACCGAGATCGACCCGCGCTGCGCCGCACCCGCCGCGTCGGTGCCGCGCCGCGCCGCCTGTCGTCGCATGGTCACCCCCTACTGCTCGAACCGTTCGATCTCGCCGGTGGCGGTCTCGCTCACGGTGAAGGTCACGCCGGGCACCAGGGACAACGCCGTACCGCTGACGGTGTAGGAGACGTAGCGTCCGGAGGAGTCGACCACGGGCTCGGGCAACGGGTCGGGGTCGAGCCAGTCGCCGGCACCGGCCAGGAACGCCGCCGCCCGCTGCGCGCCGACCCCGGTGTCGGCGTTGCCGCTGCCCAGCACGTCGTAGCCGCGTTCGGCGCTGACCGCCTGCTGGGCGGCGGTCAGCGCCACCGTCCGGGCCAGGAACAGGGACGCGACCTGGATCGAGGCGAACAGCAGCACGAGGATTCCGGGCAGCAGGATCGCCAACTCGACCGGGGCGGCCCCCCGGTCCGGGCAGGCGCGTCCGCCGGGCCGGGCCACCACCGGGTCAGCGGTGGCCCGGCCCGTGCGTCGGTCGGGCGGGCGCGGCACGGTACGGCTCAGCCGCCGGTGCCGTCGCCGCCGTTGCCGCCGGGGATGTTGTTGGGGTCGGGCAGGTCGTTGCTCGGGTCCGGGTTGGCGTTCATGAAGTCGAAGGCCAGGTTGGAGGCCCAGGCGAGGACGGCGATGGCGACCAGCGCCAGGCCGACGATGATCACGGCGGTCGGCACCGGGCTGTCGCCCCGGTCGCGTTCGGTGGCGTCGCGCAACTCGGCGAGGCGTTGCGCCACCACTACCTGAAGGCGGGTCAGTACCTGCATGTCGGGTCCTTTCGGGAGGGGCTGGCGGGGGATACCGCGGTCAGATGCGGGCCAGAAAGGGATAGAGGACGAATCCGATGAGGACGAAGACCAGGAAGGCGCCCGGGATGTCGAGCCGACCGGTGACCGCTTCGGCCCGGGCCAGGTTGTCGGTCCTGATCTGGTCGCGCAACGAGTCGGCGCGGCTGCGCAACGTCTCGTGCACCTGGGCACCTTCGGTGCCGGACGACTGCATGATCGATCCGACGTCGCCGAGCTCCGGTACGCCGATCTGGTCGGACAGGTCCCGCAGCTCGTCCCAGGGCGAGTGCATCTGCAGCTGGGCCAGCCGCAGCGCCTCCCGGATCCGCTCGAACACCCATCCGTCGCACACCTTCGCCGCCCGTTCCAGGGCCTGGACCGGCCCGTGCGCGGCGGCCATCTGCAGGGCGACGAGGTCCAGGTAGGTGCAGACCGCCCGGCTGAACTCCCGTCGGGCCTGCGCGGCCCGGCTCAGCACGTCCTGGTGGGCCAGCACGGCGGCACCGGCGGCCAGCGCCAGCCCGGCGATCACCGGTACGGCGACCGGCAGGTCGATGCCGACGACCCCGAGGGCCATGGTGAGCACGGTCGGGGCGGCCAGCCCGATCAGCGCCGACAACAGCAGGGAGAGGGCGTACTGCTCCGGGGTGCGCCCGAGCAGGGCGAGTTCCTTGTGTGGCGGCCGTAGCCAGCGGACCACCCCGGTCAGCCAGGCCAGGTCGCCGTCGGCGGCGACCGCCCGGGGCCTTTCCTGGGCCTGGTGCAGCCGGCGCAGCGCGGGGCCGAGCGCCGGCGTCGCCGGGCTGGTCTCCCGGACCAGCAGAAACACGCCGAACCCGACCAGTGCGCCACCGGCGACCGCGATGGTCGTCTGCCAGTTGAGGAGCAGCTGCCAGTCGAAGGTCACCGCAGCACCTCCTCCGGTTCGGGCGCGGCGAGGAACCGGGCCGGGCGGGGCGGGATGCTCATCTGCCGCACCCAGACCAGCAGGGCGACGAACAGGCCACCGAGCGCGGTCATCACCAGCTGTCCGGTGGGAGTGCCGTACGGGGCCATGTAGGCCGGGTTGACCAGCCCGTACCCGAGGACGACCAGGGTCATCACGGTCAGGAACCGTACGGCGAACCGGGGCTGGGTCCGTTTGGCCTCCACCTCGCGGCGGGTGGCGACCTCGGCGGCGGCGGCGTTGGCGATCGACCCGAGGACGTCGCCGAGGCGTTCACCCCGGTCGGTGAGGTGCAGGATCAGCGCCGCGACGACCTGGTCGCAGACCGGGTCACCGATCTCGTCGGCGAACGCCAGCAGCGCGCTGCGGCCCAGCCAGCCGGCCTGCAGCCGGGCGGCGAGGTCCCGTACCTCGGAATTGATCTCGGCCGGCGCGGTCGCGACGGTCCCGATGATCGCCTGCTGCAGCCCCTGGCCGGTGCCGGAGACGTCCTTGAGCCGGCGGGTCCACTCGCCGACGGCTTCGATCCGGGCGATCGCCCGGCGTTCGGCCTTGCCGACGCTGAACAGCCACGGCGCGCCCGGCACCGCGACCGCGACCAGCAGGCCGGCGATCGGCAGCCCGGTGATCAGGAAGGCGAGGACGCCGGCCAGGCCGGCGGCGATCAGCAGCGCCTGGTGCTGGCGTTGTTCGCGTTGGCCGGCCCCGGAGCCCTGCCAGATCCGCGCGACCAGCCGGCCGGTGCGCGACGGCGGGCCGGGTGGCCGGCTGGTGCCGATCACCGCGACGATGGTGAGGACCAGCCCGCCGACGCAGGCCGCGCCGGCGATGACCGCGATCACCTCGATGTTGGCGGGCAGGTTCATCGGCCACCCCGCAGCACGCTGTGCCGGGGCCGCCGCCAGCCACCCACCCCGGCTTCGATGTAGCGGGTCAGGCCGCGTACGTCGTAGCCGACCCGCATCAGCTGTTCGCGGATCCGCTCCGGCAGGTGCCGGGGGATGGCCCGGCCGTCCGGTCCGGGACCGAAGACGGTGGTGGTGGCGATCCGGCCTCCCTCGCCGACGCCGATGACCTCCTCGACGTGCGAGACGAACCGGTGCTTGCGCCCGCCGATGCCGGTCTCGTCCTCGACGGTGACGTAGACGATCAGGTCGAGGGCGTTGCCGGCCATCCGTCGGGCCTGGTCGACGGTCATTTCCCGGCCGTGTGACAGGGCCAACTCGACGATCCGTTCGCCGACCCCGGACGGGGTGCGGGCGTGGATGGTGCACATCGAACCCCGGCTGGTGGTCATCGCCTGCAGCATCGGGACGATCTCCCGGGAGCGGACCTCGCCGACGATGATCCGCAGTACGCCCATCCGCAGCGAGACCGGGATCAGGTCGGCGATGCTGACCTCGCCGGCGGGTCGGCCGTCGAGTCCCCGTTCGCCGTGGCCTTCGCGGGCCTCGAAACTCATCACCGCGCGGTGCCGTTCGGTGCGTTTCGCCGGCAGCAGCTCCCGGCTCTCCTCCAGCAGCACGTACGGCTCGTTGGCCGGGATCTCGTTCATCAACGCCCGGATGACGGTGGTCTTGCCGGCCCCGGCGAGCCCGGCGACCATGATGTTCAGCCCGGCCCGCATCGACGCCCGCAGGAAGTCGCGGACCAGCACGTCGATCATCTCGTCGAGGTCGGCCCGGCCGCCGGCCACGTCGTCGAGGCTGATGTCGAGGGTGTTGTGTTTGCGGATCACCGCGTACGGCCGGTGGCTGACCAGGTAGACGGCGGCGAGCCGGCTGCCGTCGGGCAGTTGCAGGTCCAGGGTGGGTTTCGAGGTGGACAGCGACCGTTCGGTGGCGCCGGCCCGGCGGGCGGCGGCCTGCAGGATCTCGACGAGTTCGTCGTCGCTGTCGGCGATCGGATCGTGCCAGTCGACCTGCCCGTCGCGGCGGGTGATCCGGACCTGGTCGCAGCCGAGGATGTGGACCTCCTCGATGGTGTCGTCGACCAGCAGGGTCTGCAGCCGGCCGAGGCCGACGAGTTCGGCGGTGACCTGGTCGAGCAGGACCCGTTCCTCGTGGGCGGTGAGCGGGGTGCCGGCCCGACGGACCTGGTCGGCGTACTCGGCGACGACGGCGATCGCGATCCGGGCCCGCTCGACGTCCTCCTCGTCGATGGTGAACTCGCGGCCGCGCTGCCAGCGGGTCAGCCGGGTGCTGAGCTCGCGGCGCAGTTCGCGCACGAGCGCGAAGTCGGTGCGGGGCCGGGGCGGGGCGGCGGCGGTCGGGGTGCGGACACCGCCGCCGGTCTGCGGGGCGCGGGCACCGCCGCTGGCCGGCGGGTGGTGGCCGTTGGTCGGCGGCGCGGTGGGCCGGCCGGGTGGTGCGCCGCCGGGTCGGCTACCCGGCCGGGTCGGCCCGGCGGTACGCGGTACGGGTACCGCCGGCACGCCCGGTACCGCTGGGGTGCCCGGTGCCGCTGGGGTGCCCGGCACTGCGGGGGTGCCCGGCACCGTCGGGGCGGTGAGCGCCGCCGCGATCGGGGTCGACAGGCCGGGCGGAGCCGGTGGACCGGGCGGGGCGAGCAGCGGCCAGTTGCGCCGGCCGGCGTACGTCGTCGGCACCTGGTCCGGCCCGGTCTCGCCGGGGATGCCGTTGGGGCCCAGCGGCGGCGTGATCGAGGTGACCGGGTCCGGCCGGCCGGACCACGGTCGCGCGGGCTGGTCGGTCCCGACCGGCTGATCGGGCCAGGTCGGCTCATCTGGCTGCGCGGTCTGGTCTGGCTGTGCGGGCTGGTCGGGTCGGGCCGGCTGCTGGACCGGGTGGTCGCGGGGGTCGCTGGACACTGGTTCAAACCGCATGCGGGACCCCTTCCAGCGCGGGCCAGCGCAGCCGCGCCTGCCGGCGTTCGATCAGCGACCGGACCGGGACCTCCAGCGCCCCGGCGGCGCGCAGCAGCGGCCGGTTGAGCTTGACGGTGCCGCCGTGGCTGAGCACTTCGGCGGTCCGGGGGTCGGCCGGCAGCCGGGCGATCACCGGCAGCTGCAGGGCCTTGCTGATCTCGGCACGGCTGTGCCCGTCACCGACCAGCAGCAGCCGCAGCGATCCGGGCGGCACCCGGTGTTCGGCGAAGTCCCGCTCGATCGTGGCGACCGCCGAGCGGGCGCTGGACAGGTCGGGCAGGTGGGCGGCGGCGACCACCAGGACGATCGTCGCCGCCCGCAGGATCGGCCACGGTGGGTTGGCGACGTACAGCCGACCACAGTCGACGATCACATCGTACGGTGGTCGACCCTGCTCAAGGCCGACGAAGAAGTCCGCGAAGCGTTGCCACAGCGGGGTGACGCTGCCGATCTGCGCGGGGTCGACGACCCCGGGCAGCAGCAGCCGCTCCCGCCGGGGCGCGTCCAGGTCGACCAGCTGGCTCCAGAACGCCTCCTCCAGGTTGCCGTCGCGTAGCTCGCTGACGGCGAGTTCGCCGATGCCGCGGGGGCCGGCCAACGCGCCACCCAGGTAGCCGGCCATCAGCGTCCCGCCGGCCGGGTCGCACTCGGCGAGCACCACCCGGTGGTGCCAGGAGAGGGTGCAGGCCAGCGCGCTGGTGGTCACCCCGGGAGACCCCTTGGCCGAGACGAGGGCGACGATGGCCATCCGTCAGGCCGCCGGGGTCAGCACGACCGCGACCCGGTTCTCGGCGGCGAGCACCACCACGGCTGGTACGTCCCGGGCGGCCAGCGCCAGGTAGGCGATCACCCCGCCCCGGTCGTCGGCGGCCACGTCGATCACGGTCGCGTCGAACCGGGTGACCGCGGCATCGCCGGCGTTGCGCCCCGGGGTGCCGACGAGCAGCAGTTTGTCGCCCGGGTTCAGCCGCCGGGCCGGCACCTGCTCGGCGCGTAGCCCGAGGGCGATCTGCTGCTGGTCGGGCCCGATCATCGGTTCGTTGGTCAGCTGCGCCGGGGTGAGCAGGCTGCCCGGCACCAGGGCCACCGCCGCCCGCAGGCCGATCACCTGGTCGAGCTGGCTGGCTGGCACCGGCTTGATCGCCTGCCCGCCGGCCACCTGCACGGTCACCAGGTCGTCGGCGCTCAGCACGGTGCCGACCGGCACGTCGCGGGCGATCGCCAGGTAGGAGCCGGTGGCCCGGACCGAGGTGACCGCGAACGCCGAACCGAGCCCGCCGAGGGCGATCAGCAGGACCGCCAGGCCGAGCAGGCCGGGCCGCATCCGCCGCTGCCGGACGATCTTCGGCGGGGTGACCGGGGCGTCGGTGCCGGTGCCGGTGCGGGTCGTCGCCACGGTCATTCGCGCACCACCTGAAGCTCGTCGATCTCGATGGTGACCGGAACCGACTCGAAGTCGAGGGTGGCGAAGGTGCCCTGCGGCTCACCGTTGATCGTCCAGGTCACGTTCCAGGTGACGGTCGCGGTGACCGCGTACTGTCCGGGGGCCCGGTAGCCCGGCAGGTATCCGCAGCTGGGATCGAGCGGGTCGTCGACGCCCGGCTGGTAGGCGTCGAAAAGGTCACCGGGGGCGCATTCGACGCTGTCGCCGTTGCCCATGTCGATGGTGACTCCGCTGACCTCGGCGCGGACGACGACGCTGACGTCGCGGTCGCGTTCGGACTCATCGAGCGGCCCCCAGGCGGCCTCGGTGCGCTCGGACCAGACCCAGACCGGCAGGCCGACCAGGCCCGGTGCCTGGTCGGGGTCGGGCGCGGTGTGCAGCGCCGGCCGTTCGAAGTCGATCCGGGCGTACGCGCGGCGGCGCAGCTCGGCCGGGTCCGGCGGAGCCTCGTACCCAGGCGGCGGGTTCTCGAGCCATTCCGGTTCGAGGGAGACCTGCCCGGCTACGCAACTGATCTGATACGCCGTCCAACCCTCCCGGCCGCCGGGCGGCTGGGGTTCGGCGGCCTTGTAGTAGCACTCGTCCTCGCGGTTGAACCAGCCGACGATGTCGTCGTAGCAGGGCAACTCGACGCCGTCGCGGTAGCAGGGGCCGGCCCCGCCGCCGTCGCCACCACCGGAGTCGCCACCGCCGTCGTCGCCGGGCCCACCGGGGGTGCCGGGCCCCTCGCTCCAGCCGTCGCAGTGTGCCTGGGTGATCGTGCACTGGCTGCCGGACTGGGCGGCGACCGGCGCGGCGGCGACCAGCACGGCGGCGCCGGCCAGCACGGCGACTCCGGCGACTGCCGTGAGCAGGGTGCCGACGGCCCGGCCGGCGAGCCGGCCCGGCTGCTTCGGGTCGGCGGCGGTCAGCATGGCTGGTCCGGGTGGGCGACGCCGCTGCTGATCAGCCAGCGACCGTCGTCGTAGCGGGTCGCGGTGGCGGTGGCCAGGTAGCGGCCGACCTCGGTGCCGGGGACGACCTTGTCGGTGTCGTCGGCGTAGACCATCCGGTAATTCTTGGCGTCGAGGCAGTCCTGGATCACCACCGTCACCGGCACCGAATCAAGATTGACTTCGGTCACCGTCGGGTCGGAGATGAGTGAGCCGGTACGCATGGCTCCACGCTCCTTTGCGTCTCGAATGCCCAGCCGGACCTGCGTCAGGAGAGGATCCGCCAGATACTTCTTCAAATCGGGGTGATGCGGGTCTGCCTCGTGTTCGGCGTCCTCGGCGACGGCGAGGTACCCCTCGTACGCGGCGAGGGCGGCGTCGGCCGCCTGCGCGGCGGCCGGGTCGTCGGTGGCGGCGGGTGCGGTCAGCGGCGGCAGCGCGGCGGTCGGTTCGGTGGCGCACGCGGTGAGGCCGACAGCCGCGAGCGCCGACGCGACGAGCGTCGCTGCTGCCCAGCGTGGCGCGGTGAGCCCCACGGTCCGTCCTCCTCGTGCCTGCCGGGCCGGACGTCGCGGCGTACGGTGACCGACACTATTACCAACGTCGATGTTTCGGGGTGCGGTCGCACTCCCCGCTGGAATGTGCCTCCGGTTGCCTCCGGCCGCGCGCTCACCTCCGCCAACGACACAATTCAGCCGGTGGAGTCCGATGTTTCCCGGCAGTAGTGCATCGCTCAAGGGGGGAGCATAGGCTGACGCTCGCGACAGCAACAGGGGCAATTCAGAACAACACTCAGAGTCACGATCTTTGGGTTCGGTGGCGATGGAAGGAGGAGTGCCGTCCGTCTATTCCTGTTCATCTCCCGGAGCCGGGGGTGGTCGCGCTGTCAAGCGATGACAACTGATCGAAAACGGCCATCGGCGTTAGCGAATTGCCGGCAACGTTCGCGTTCTGTCCGATTTGGAAGTCGCCGTCGATGGGGTGGAGTCTCGGTCCGGCGGTCGGTGGTGCTGGATGGCGCGAGTGGTTCGGCCCGGCGCGTCGGGTCCGGTGCCACGCAGGGTCAGCGATCATGAAACTACTGAGAGTGAGGTGTTGGTCGGATGCTTCGACCCGGTCTGGTCGGCGTACCGGTGATCACCCCGGTGCTGCGGTGGGCCGTCGCCGCCCACGCGGTCCCGGCCGGTGAACCCTGGCGTACCGGCTGCCCACGGTGCCGGGCCCCGATCGGACCGCGCCGGTCCCCCCGGACGCTGTCCGCCCTGGCCCGCTGCGACGGCTGCGGTACGCGGATCGGTGCGCCCCCGTTCGCCGTCGAAGCCGTCGGGCTCGTCGTCGGGCTCGCGGTCCTCGCCGCCGGCACGCCCTGGCCGGTCACCATCGCACTGCTCTGGTGGGCCGCCTGGATGGTCCCGCTGGTCTTCGTCGACCTCGCCGTGCACCGGCTGCCCGACCGGCTCACCTACCCGGCGGCGGCCGGCACCTGGGCGCTGCTCGGCCTCGCCGCACTGGTCACCGGCCGGCCCGACGCCGGGCTGCGCGCCGTCGCCGCCGGTGCGGCCGTCGCCCTGCTGTTCGCCGCCACCACGGTGATCTTCGGTGCCCGGGGCTTCGGCCTCGGCGACGCCAAGCTGGCGTTGAGCATCGGCGCGGTGCTCGGCTGGTTCGGCTGGCCGACCGTCCTGGCCGGACTGCTCGTCGCCTTCGTCGGCTCCGGCGCGGTCGCGGTGGGGCTGCTGCTGCTCGGCCGGATCCGCTGGTCGCAGCAGTTGCCGTTCGGGCCGTTCCTGGTGGCGGGCACCGTCGCCGCGCTGACCCTGGTGGGACAGCAATGATCACCATGGACACCGTCGGGCTGTGGGCGGAACGGCTGATCGTCGGCAACAGCCGCCCCTGGCTGTGCCGTCGGGCGACCGGCCGGACCCTGGAGATCGCCGTCGGCACCGGCCGCAACGTCTCGTTCTACCCATCCGACGTCGAGTTGGTGGCCATCGACGTCGACCCCGGCATGCTCGACGTCACCCGGCGTCGGGCCGCCGCCGCCGGCCGGCGGGTCGCCCTCGGGCAGGCCGACGCCGCCGCGCTGCCGTACGCCGACGAGTCGTTCGACACTGTCGTCTGCACCCTGGCGCTCTGCTCGGTGTACGACCGGGCCGCCGTACTCGCCGAGATGCGCCGGGTGCTGCGACCCGGCGGCCGACTGCTCCTGCTCGACCACCGCGAACACCGGTGGCGGCACGCCCACCCGGCCGACCTGGCGCTGCGCGGCGGCTTCGTGGCCGAGGGACGCCGGCGGCTGTGGTTCGGCCTGATCGAGCGGCTGGCCGCCCGTCGGCCGTGACGAACGGCGGATGCCGCCGGGCCAACGGCCCGGCGGCATCCGTCAGTGCGCAGGCGTACGGTCAGTCGACGACCGTGACGATCCGACGACGGCGGAACATCAGCACCGCCACCGCGCCAGCGGCGACCAGGAGCGCTCCGGCGCCGGCCAGCAGCGCGGCCGGGGCACCCGTGACCGGCAGCCCGTCGCCGGCGCCGCCGCCACCGCCCGTGCCGAGGGCGATCTCCGCGACGTCGTTGCTGGTGTCCGGATCCTGTACGCCGCCGTCGACGACGACCGTGCCGACGGCACCGGCCGCGCCGACGATCTTCACCTGGAATGCGAAGAGGTACGACTCACCCGCGACCGGGCTGTGCGTCGGGAAGCACAGGTAGACCAGGCCGACCGGCTTGCCCCGGTCGTCCCAGACCGGCTGGTCGTCCACGACCGGCGTGCAGCGCTCGTCGACGGTCACCGCCTCGACTCCGTCCGGCAGCGTGACCAGTGCCGACGGTGCCCACACCTCGTTCGGGGAGTTCAGCCTGGCGGGCCCGTCGTTGCGCATCCCCACCTCGATGTCGACCGTGTCGCCGACGCTGCCGTCCACCGTGGCACCGACCGCGACGGTGTCGGCGGGCTGCCTGGGGATGTCGACGAGGAAGTCGGTCCAGTTGTCGGAGTCGTTCAGGTCCCACAGCGGCTCCACCGAGGTGAGCCGCAACTGCTCCCCGGCCGCCTCGGCGGACCGGAACCCGAGCGCGGAGACCTGCTCGTCGCCGAGCGGGTGCACCACGACGTTGACGATCCGCTCTCCCGGGCCAGGTGCGTCGTCGGCGACCTTCACCCGCAGCGGGGTCTCCTCGTGCAGCGCGAAGACCTCCCCCGGGCCGACCTCACCGAGGATCTGGCAGGTCAGCTCCAGGAAGTTTGCGTCGTAGTCGCAGTTGTCGTACCGGTCCGGCAGCTCCAGGTCCAGCCCGACGCTGAGCACCACCTCGACCCCGGCGGCGGCCACCGTACCGACGTTCGCGGCCTCGACCGGCACGGCCATGCTCTGGCCCGGCTCCAGCGTCACGTCGTCGATGGGGGCGACGACCAGGTCGACCCCGGGCCAGGCCAGCTGGACGTACCCCTCGGTCTGCTGGTCCTGCGGCATGTTCGCGGCGGAGGTGGTGACCTGGATCAGGCCCTGGTACTCGAGGACCTCGAGATCGCCGGGGAGGGCGTCGATGGTGTAGACGTGCGACGAGTCACCCGGCAGTTCGTCGAGAACGCAGGTGGCGACCTTCCCGGCGACCGTGCAGCCCTGGTCCGTGCCCGGCAGGTCGAGCTGGAACGCGTCCGACACCATCGAGGCGTCGATCGTCACGGACACGTCCACGGCCGTGGTGGGGACGCTGTTCTCAACGGCGACCTTGACCGGCTTCGGGATGGTCGCGTCCATCGCGATGTTGACCACGTACTCCATGTACGGCTGGGCCCAGGCGACGTCAGCCGGCTCGGTGGCCCGCGCCGGTGTGGCGATCGACAGGCCGGCGAGGCCGGCGGCGAGGCCGGCCGCGGCGATCCGCCGGAAAGGTGTCCTGATGTGCATGCGCTGTTTGTCTCCCCGCTGGACGATTCAACGAATGTCGCTTCGCACGGTCTATTCACGAAGGACAGCGCACGGTAGCCATGATCCATCCAGGACCGCAACTCCCCTGACGATTCGTCGCGGAGATCCGAAAGGCGCGCAACATAGGTCTTCGCCGGCATATGACGCAGACACTGGCTGCCCGCTGCCCGCTGCCCGCTGCCCGTGGCCCGGCCTGCCCGTGCTGCCCGCTCCCAGGACATACCGGCCAGCGGTAGAGGCGTTGTGCCCGACGACACCGGGCGGCGATCCCCTGGCCGGCCGGCGTCGCAGCGACCACGCTGAACGGGTGGCACACACTCCGACGCCGGCCGCGACGAGCCTGCCGGCGGTCATACAGGGTGGGATGGGCGTCGGCGTGTCGAGCTGGCGCCTGGCCCGCGCCGTCGCCCGGACCGGCCAGCTCGGCGTGGTCTCCGGCGTGGCCCTCGACGTACTGCTCGCCCGTCGCCTGCAGCGTGGCGACCCGGGCGGGCACGTCCGACGGGCACTCGCCCGGTTCCCGGTGCCCCGGATCGCGCAACAGGTGCAGGACCGGTACTTCGTACCGGACGGGGCGTCGCCGACGGCCGCGTACCGGCCGGTGCCCCGGCTCGGACTGCGGACCGCCCGCCACGGTCAACTGCTGGCCGTCGTGGCGAACTTCGTCGAGGTGGATCTGGCCCGCGAGGGCCACGACGGTCCGGTCGGGGTGAACTATCTGGAGAAGATCCAGCTGGCGACCCCGGCGGCGGTGTACGGTGCCATGCTCGCCGGGGTGGACTACGTCCTGATGGGTGCCGGGCTGCCGACCGAGATCCCGCGCCTGCTGGACGGGCTCGCCGGACACCGTCCGGTACGGCTGACCGTGCCGGTGCACGGGGCCGTTCCCGGGGAGGAGCACCACGTCCGCTTCGACCCGGTGGAACTGCTCGGCGAGGCCGTCGGTGACCTGCGCCGCCCCCGGCTGCTGGCGATCGTCTCCTCCGCGACCCTGGCCGGGTACCTCGCCCGCGACGAGGTCACCCGCCCCGACGGCTTCGTCCTGGAGTCCCCGGTCGCCGGTGGCCACAGTGCCCGCCCACGCGGGCGGCTCACCGTCGACGACGACGGCGAACCGGTGTACGGCCCGCGCGACCAGCTCGACGTGCCGAAGGTGGCCGGTCTGGGGCTGCCGTTCTGGCTGGCCGGCGGGCAGACCGGCCCGCAGCGGTTGGCCGAGGCCCGCGCCGCCGGGGCCGCCGGCGTCCAGGTCGGTACGGCGTTCGCCCTGTGCCGCGAGTCCGGGCTGGACGAGGCGATCCGCCGACGCATGCTGCACGAGGCCGGTCAGGGCGCACTGGTGGTGCGCAACGACGTACGGGCCTCGCCGACCGGGTTCCCGTTCAAGATCGCCGCATTGCCGGACACCGTCGCCGACGAGCAGATCTACGCCGACCGGCCCCGCCTGTGCGACCTCGGCTACCTGCGGACCCCGTACCGCCGTGACGGTGGTGGTGTCGGGTACCGCTGCCCGGCGGAACCGGTCGACGAGTACGTACGCAAGGGCGGGTCGGTCGAGGAGACCGTCGGCAGCCGCTGCCTGTGCAACGGCCTGGTCGCGGCGGTCGGCCTCGGCCAGCACCGGCCGGACGGCTACGCCGAGCCGCCGCTGGTGACCCTCGGGCAGGACCTGGCCTTCCTGCGTCAGCTGACCCGCCACGGCGTCGACTATTCGGCGGCCGACGTCGTCGACCATCTGCTCGCCGCGGCACGGTCTTAACGGACTTTCATCTTCCTCCCGTCCGGCTCCCATCCGTGGCGGGTGTGATCGGGGCATGCGGATCTGGAGACCACGTAGTCGGCGCCCGTGGCTGGCGGTCACAGCGGTCGGGCTCGTCCTCGCCACCCTGCTCGTCGCCGACCGGGTCGCGGCGCGGCTGGTCGCCGGGCGGCTCGCCGACGCCGTGGCCTGTGCCACCGGGATGGCCGAGCCGCCCCGCGTCACCGTGCACGGCTTCCCGTTCGTCAGCCAGCTGCTGACCGGGCGGTTCGCCGGGCTCACGATCACCGCCGACGAGCTCGGCGGCGGCGAACTGGACATCGGCGGTGGGCTGGACATCGGCGGTGAGCCGCTGGTCGCCGGGGTGACCGTGCGGCTGAGCGACGTCGAGATCGTCGGTGACCTGACCAGCCCGTCCGGCGTGCGGGTCGGTCAGCTGTCCGCAGCGGCCACCATCGACCTCGGCCGGCTCACCGAGCTGGCCGGAACCCTGCCGGACGGCGGCGCGGCGGACGACACCACATCGGATGACACCGCGCCCGACGCCGGCACCGTGTTCGGTGGTGGACTGTTCGACGCGTCCGACCTGCGCATCCGGGGCACCGACAACGGTCAGCTCGTGGTGGAGCTGACCGCGCAGATGCTCGGCCAGGCCCTACCGGTCACCGTGTACGCCGTCCCGGAGCTCGACGGGCGGATGTTGCGCATCACCCCGGTCGAGGTCGAACTGTTCGGCCTGCGCCGCAGCGCCGACCAGCTGCCCGGTGCCCTCGGCGAGCGCCGGATCGAGCGGGAACTGCCCGAGTTGCCCGCCGGGCTCACGTACCAGGAACTGACCGTGACCGCCGACGGCCTGCTCCTGGCGGTCGGCGGGGAGTCGATCGATCTCGACGACATGGCCCGGCTGCGCCCCACCGCGTCGGCCGGGAGCAACGACACCGAGCCATGCCGGGAGCAGGGGTGAGCACCCACCGGCAACCGGCACGGTCCTTCGTGGACGAGCCGCTCACCGACCACTCCCACCGGTACGCAGAGCGACGACCGATTACCGGCTGGCGAGCCGATCCGGCCGCTGAGCGCGTGAGCGGGGCTGCCGTGCACCGGTGGTAGTAACGCAACGTAGTATGCCTCCAGGGCTGGAACACAGGGGGTGCGGTGGCGGGGCGGCTGGCGGACAGACTGGGAGCGGCCCGCGACGAGGCGTTCGTCGGCCGTACCGCCGAACTTGCCGCCTTCCGGGCCGCGCTCGCCGGGGCCGCCGACAGCCTTCCGGTGTGGTACCTGCACGGGCCCGGCGGCATCGGCAAGTCCATGTTGCTGCGTCGCTTCGCGGCGCTGGCCCGCGACGCCGGCCGGATCGTCGTCCAGATCGACAGCGCCGGGATCGACCCGTCCCCGGCCGGGTTCACCGCGGCGGCGTACGCGGCCCTCAGCGGCGCGCCCTCGGTGCTGCTGGTGGACACCTTCGAACGCTGCCAAGGGCTGGAAAGCTGGCTACGGGACCGGTTCCTGCCGCGCATCCCCGACGGCGTGCTGGTGGTGATCGCCAGCCAGCACCCGCCGGACCGGGAGTGGACCTCCGACCTCGGCTGGTCCGGGCTGCTGCAGGTGGTGGGCCTCGACGAGCTGCCGCCGGAGTCCGCCACCGAGCTGCTCGACCGACGGGGCGTCCCGCCGGAGCTGTGGGACGGGCTGCTGCGGTTCGCCGGCGGGCACCCGTTCGCGTTGAATCTCTCCGCGACGGTCGCCGTCCGCGACGGCCAGGGAGCCGCCAGCTGGGCCCCGTCCCCGGACGTGGTCGCGACGCTGCTGCGGCAGCTCGTCGGCGAGGTGCCGTCGGCGCAGCACCGGCTCGCCCTGGAGACCTGCTCACATGCCCTGACCACCACCGAGGACCTGCTGCGGGCGGTGGTCGGCGAGCCGGCCGCCGAACTGTTCGCCTGGCTGCGTCGGCTGCCGTTCGTCGAGTCCGACCAGGACGGAGTGATGCCGCACGACGTGGTGCGCAGTGTGCTCGACGCCGACCTGCGGTGGCGCGACCCGCACGGCTACCAGGTGATGCACGCCCGGGTCGCCGCACACCTGCTCGACCGGGCCCGCGCCGCCAGCGGCGACGCGGTGCTGCCGGCGGTCCGCTCGCTGTACCACATCCTGCAGGACAGCCCGATCATGGCGCCGTACGCGATGCGTCGCGCCGGTGGCGCGGTCTACCCGGACCAGCTGCGGGTCGCCGACCGCACGACGCTGCTGCGGATCGCCCGCGACGCCGACGACGGGGGAGCCGACCTGGTCGCCTTCTGGCTGGACCGCCAGCCGGAGGCGTTCGACGTGTACCGCCGTTCGGTCGACGCCGTCGTCGCCGGCTTCCAGGTGACGCTGCGGCTGACCGGGCCCGACCCTGAGGAGGTCGCCGTCGACCCGGTGGTCGCGGCAGCCTGGCGGTACGTCGCCACTGCGCCGCCCCGGCCGGGCGAGCACATCCTGCTGACCAGGTTCAGCTACCCGCTGCCCCGACAGCGGAGCTCCGGTGTGCGGGACCTGATGCACGTGCGCACCCTGCAAGGGTGGATCAGGTCGGAGCGGGTCGCCTGGTCGTTCGTCAGCCTCGACCCCGAGGCGGTCGGGGTCGCCGAGTTCATCGACCACCGGCTGGTCGAGCCGCGGCCGGTCGTCGGCGGCCGACCCTTCGACATGTACGCCCACGACTGGCGGGCGGTGCCGGTCGACGTGTGGGCCGACCGGATCACCGCCTGGCCCCTGGCCGGCGCACCAGGGCCGACGGTCGACCCGCCGGCGCGTACCGTCCTGGCCCGGCCGGACTTCGACAAGGCGGTCCGCGCCGCCCTGCGGCACCTGCACGACCCCGCCCGGCTACGGGGCAACCCACTGACCCGCAGCGCGGTGGTGACCCTCAGCTCTGGGTCCGGTGCCATCGACCCGGCCGAGGCGCTGGGTACGGTGCTGACCGCCACGGCACGGTCGATGCGGGACGACCCCCGGGACGCGAAGCTGCACCGGGTGCTGGCTGCCACCTACTTCGACGGCCCGACCACCCAGGAGGCGGCAGCCGACCGGCTCGGCCTGCCGGCCTCCACCTACAAGCGACACCTGCGCGGCGCCATCGACCGGCTGAGCGACCTGCTCTGGCGCGCCGACTCGTAGCCGGCCGGCATCGTCGCATGGTCAGCTCAGCCGTGCACCTCGTGGTCCCAGAGCAGATCGCTCAGCCGGTCCAGCCCCCTCGTCAGGTGCCGACGGTAGGTGCTGAACGGCAGCCCCAGCCGGTCGGCCGCCGCCTCCTGGGTCGGCGTACCGTGCACGAAGGTGGTGACCAGCACCCGGTGCAGCCGGGAATCGTCGCGCAGGTCGTCGATCGCCGCACCCAGCACGTCGCGCAGCGCCGCCACCGGGTCGGCACTGCCGTGGTCGGCCACCAGCCGGCTGCGGGTCAGCGGGTTGGCCGCCAACTCGTCCGGGCGACGCCAGGCCCGGACGGCGGAGCGGACCGCCGCGTCGAACTCCGGCCGGGACAGCACCAGCAGGTCCGCGCCGGTGTTCGCCGGCCTCGGCTGCAGGCCGTACAGCAGTTGCTGCTGGTTGTGGGCCAGCCACTGCATCAGCGGCGTCACCCGCCAGTCGTGGAAGAACAGGTGGTACGCGCGTGCGCCGACCCGGGGCGGAGCCTCGCCGACCGGGTGGTCGTCGAAGTACGTCACGTGGGCCGCCCAGAACTCCGCGTCGTGCAGCACCAGGTAGTGCAGGGCGAGGCCCTTGTCGTGGAGGAAGTGGGCGAGCATCCGCATCTGCATCAGGTCGTTGACCGGCGACGGACGCTGATAGGCCGGCGGGTGCACCATGAACCGGGCGATCCCGATGTGCTCGGCGGCCCGCAGCGGAGCCGTCGACCGGCAGTGCCGCCAGGCCCGGGCCACCACCGGATCGGCGTCCAGTTCGGCCTGGTCGGGGTCGGTCAGCCGCAACCAGACCAGAAAGGCGACCACCTCGTCGGTCGCCGAACTGCGGTAGACGTAGCAGGTGTCCGGCTGGCGGGCCAACCAGAAGTCGACGACGGCGGCGGACTGTGCGCCCTCGGCCTCGGTGGCCAGCCGCAGCACCGCCGTCCGGTCCGGCGGCCGGTAGACGTCCTCGTAGACCTTGCCCTCGCCGCCGAAGGTGAAGTACCGGCGGATCACCTGGGCGTGCCGCTGCAGGTACATCATCGCGCCGACGGCGGGCAGCACCGCCGCGCCGGTCGCCGCCAACGCCTGCTCCAGCAGGTAGTCGTGCAGCCGCCGGTGCATGGTCTCGTAGCCCTGCGGATCCCGCCAGCGCAGGTCGTCGTCGAGCGCGTCGCGGACGACGTCGTGCGGGTAGAGGCCCCGGGCGTCGGACTCGATGAACGGCAGCTCCCGCAACCAGGCGAAGATCGGCCCCGGTTCGACGTCCAGCACGGCCCGCAGCAGCCCTTCGGTGGTGGTCCGGGCGTGCGCGCAGATCTCCAACGCCAGCCGGTGCTGCGGCGACGGGGTCTCCCCGATCAGCTGGGTGAGCAGCGTTTCCACCACGTTCAGGCTGGGCCGCCAGGTGGCGGTGACCGCCGGGGTGTGGGTGACCGCCACCTCGGCGGCGAGACGCAGCGCCAGCGGATGCCCGCCGGCGAAGGCCAGCACCGATTCGTGCAGCTCCGCCGGTACGCCCCGGCGGGTCAGCAGCGCCACCGCGTGCTCCCGGGCCAGGTCCCGCAGCGGTACCACCTTGAGCAGGTCCCGCCATGCCGGGTCGGCCCGCCACTGCGGGCCGGGCACGGAGCGCCCGGCCAGCACCACCGGTACGGACTCGGGCAGCCGGGGCAGGAACCGGTTCCGCAGCCAGTCCTCCAGCCCCTGGCAGTACTCGAAGGAGTCGACGAGCAGGACGGCCGACTCGTCGGTCAGCGCCGCTGCCGCGGCGGCCTCGAACCGGGCCGGGGACGGGCTGACCGCGCGACCGTCGACGTGCACCACCCGCCGCCCCGCTGCCGTCGCCTCGTCACCGAAGTAACGCAGCAGGGTCGACTTGCCGACGCCACCGGATCCGTGCAGGTAGAGCACGCTGAACGGCTCGGGCGCCCGAGCCAGGGCCTGGCGGAGCAGGTCGAGTTCCGCTACCCGGCCGACGAAGTAGCGCTCCCGGGTCTGCTTCAGCCGCTGGCCCAGACTGCTGGAAACTTCGCCACATCCGGCTGTCACAAATCGATATCTTAGTGAGGACGGCTCACCTGCGGCCGCCCGGTCCGCCCGCCCCGACGGGGCGGTACGCGGACCGGGCCCGGCGAGGCCGTCAGCGCGACTGCAGGGCGTCCAGCGCGACCGCCATGACGATGACCAACCGCCGGTCCAACTGCGGGTGGTGGATGTCGACCAGATAGCTGTCCCGCAGACCCCACTTGCGGACCACCGAGAACGCCGGCTGACCGTCGATCGTGAAGTCGAAGTGGTACGGCAGCCACGACAGCATGTCGCTGAGCCGCCGAAGGATCGCCACCGCCATGTTGCGTTCCGCGCCGGTGGCCACGCCCAGGCCGGGCTGCTCCAGGTGCCAGGTGGACCGCAGCAGGGACTTGGCGAAGTCCTTGCGGAACAGTCCGATCGGCGTGCCGGCGGCGTCGGTCACGTCGTAGGTGGCGCCGAGGTCGATGACCTGCCGGGCCTTGAAGCCCAGCAGCGGCTGCTGCCGCTGGTCGTCGGCGTAGAGGGTGACCTGCTCCCGGAAGGCCATCCGCTTCTGCTGGGCGAAGGCCAGCAACGGACCCGGCGAGCCGTCGGGCTGCGCCGCGCACACCTCGTACTGGTTGACCATCAGCCGGATGCGCTGCCGTACGAGCAGCTGTCGTTGGGATTGCAGGAACTGCTGGTCCATCGGTCGCCGACCTTCTCTTGCGCAAAGGGGTGGGGATCTGGCGGTACGGCGCCGGTGCTCCCGCGCCGAGCAGGCAGTGTGCCACGTGCCGGCCAGGCAGTGTGCCCCGCGCCGGCCAGGCAGTCTGCCCCACCGGCCAGCGCTACCGAGGTCGGTGCGGTGCCGATCGGCATAATCGACCGGTGACCGCCACCACCGGACGACCCGCCGCCGCGCCGCCGGCTGGCGCGGCGCGGCCCGGTGCCGTCCTGGACGCGGTCCTGGAACGGATCACCTACGCCAACGAGGAGACCGGCTACACCATCGCCCGGGTGGCCACCGACCGCTCCGGTGCCGACCTGCTGACCGTGGTCGGTTCGCTGCTCGGCGTACAGCCCGGGGAGAGCCTGCGGCTAGTGGGCCGCTGGGGGTCGCACCCGAAGTACGGCCGGCAGTTCGAGGTCCACTCGTACACGACCGTGCTGCCGGCGACGGTGCAGGGCATCGAACGCTACCTGGGGTCCGGGCTGATCAAGGGGATCGGGCCGAAGATGGCCGGCCGGATCGTCGCCCACTTCGGTGCCGACACGCTGCGGGTCATCGAGGAGGAGGCGGCCCGCCTGGTCGAGGTCCCCGGGCTCGGCCCGAAACGGACCTCGCTGATCGCCAAGGCGTGGATCGAACAGCAGGCGATCAAGGAAGTGATGATCTTCCTGCAGGGCGTCGGGGTCACCACCTCACTCGCCGTACGGATCTACAAGAAGTACGGCGACGCGTCGATCTCGATCGTGCGTAACGAGCCGTACCGGCTGGCCGCCGACGTCTGGGGCATCGGGTTCAAGACCGCCGACACCATCGCGCAGGCGGTCGGCATCCCGCACGACAGCCCGGAACGGATCAAGGCCGGCATCCAGTACACCCTCTCCGAGGCCGCCGACAACGGGCACTGCTACCTGCCGGAACCGAACCTGTGCACCGACGCCGCCGGCATCCTCGGCGTCGCCGTCGAGCTGGTCCGCGACGCGCTCGCCGCGCTGGTCACCGAGGAAGGCGTGGTACGCGAGGCGGTGCCGAACCCGACCAGCGACGGCGGCACCATCCCGGCGGTCTACCTGGTGCCGTTCCACCGGGCCGAATGTTCGCTGGCCGGCAGCCTGCTGCGGCTGCTGCACTACCGGGCCGACCGGCTGTCGGCGTTCGCCGACGTCGACTGGGCAAAGGCGCTGGCCTGGCTGCGTGCCGGGACCGGCGCCGACCTCGCCCCCGAACAGGAGCAGGCGGTACGCCTGGCGCTGACGTCGAAGGTCGCGGTGCTCACCGGCGGTCCGGGCTGCGGCAAGTCGTTCACCGTCAAGTCGATCATTACGTTGGCTGCCGCCAAGGGTGCCAAGATCGTCCTCGCCGCGCCGACCGGCCGGGCCGCGAAGCGGATGACCGAGCTCACCGGGCACCCGGCCGCCACCGTGCACCGGCTGCTGCAACTGCGGCCCGGCGGCGATCCGACGTACGACCGGGACAACCCGATCGACGCGGACCTGATCGTCGTCGACGAGGCCTCGATGCTCGACCTGATCCTGGCCAACAAGCTGGTCAAGGCGGTGGCGCCCGGCACGCATCTGCTGCTGGTCGGCGACGTCGACCAGCTGCCGTCGGTCGGCGCCGGCGAGGTGCTGCGCGACGTGCTCGCCGCGCCCGCCGTACCGCAGGTGCGGTTGACCCGGATCTTCCGCCAGGCTCAGGAGTCCGGGGTGGTGGTCAACGCACACCGGATCAACGCCGGCGAGCAGCCCCGTACCGACGGCATGGCCGACTTCTTCCTGTTCGCCGCCGACGACCCGGAAGCGGTCGCCGGCCTGGTCGTCGACGTCGTCGCCCGCCGGATTCCGCGCAAGTTCCGGGTGCCGGCCCGCGACATCCAGGTGCTCGCCCCGATGCACCGGGGCCCGGCCGGTGCCGGCAACCTCAACGTCGCCCTGCAGGAGGCCCTCGCACCGCCGCGCGACGACCGGCCCGAACGGCGCCACGGGGCCCGGGTGTTCCGGATCAACGACAAGGTCATCCAGATCCGTAACAACCACGACAAGGGCACCGCCGGGGTCTTCAACGGCACCATCGGCGTGGTCACCGCCATCAGCACCGAGGACCGCAGACTCACCGTCCGCACCGACGAGGACGAGGACATCGAGTACGAGTTCGACGAGCTCGACGAGCTGCAGCACGCGTACGCCATCACCGTGCACCGCTCCCAGGGCAGCGAATACCCGGCGGTGGTCATCCCGGTGACGATGAGCTCGTACACGCTGCTGCAGCGCAACCTGCTCTACACGGCGGTGACCCGGGCGAAGAAGCTCGTCGTGCTGGTCGGCTCGCGCAAGGCGATCGCGATCGCGGTCCGGACCGCCGGGGCCGGTCGCCGGCACACCGCACTCACCCACCGACTGGCACCCGACTGACCCCTGCCCGACCCGTTTCTCATAGCCCGGGCCTGGATCTCACGGCCGCAGCGCGGCGACGACGACCTGCGCGGCCTGTGCGATCAGCGCGTTGTCGTACCCGGCGTCCGGATCGTCCCGGTCGGAAAGCACCGCCAGCACGATCGGTTGGCCGTCGGGCGGCCAGACCACGGCGATGTCGTTGCGCGTGCCGTATCCGGCGGCGCCGGTCTTGTCGCCGACGCGCCAGCCGGCCGGTACACCGGCCCGGATCAGCTCGTCGCCGGTGGTGTTCGCCACCAGCAGGTCGACCAGCAGGTCCCGGTCGTCCGTGGCGAGCGCGTCGCCGACGGCGTACGCCCGCAGACTTTCGGCCAGTGCCTGCGGCGTGCTGGTGTCCCGGGGGTCGCCCGGGGTGTAGTCGTTCAGCTCGGTCTCCCAGCGGTCCGGATCGGTCACGTCGTCGCCGATCTCCCGCAGCCGCTTCTCGAAGCCGGCAGGGCCACCGAGCTGCTCCAGCAACAGGTTGCCGGCGGTGTTGTCGCTGTACCGGATCGCCGCGTCGGCGATGTCGCGCAGCGGCATTCCGGTCTCGACGTGCTGTTCCGTGATCGGTGAATAAGTGACCAGGTCATCGGTGCTGTAACGGATCACCTGATCGAGCTCGGCATCGGTGGTCTGGTCGAACACCGCGGCTGCGGCGAGTGGCTTGAAGGTCGAGGCGTACGCGAACCGCTCGTCTGCCCGGTGTTCGACAATCTGGCCGGTGCCGGTGTCGACGGCGTAGACGCCGAGCCGGACGTCGAAGCTTTCCTCCAGGCGTCGGAGCTCGACCAGCTGTGCGCCGGTGGTCGCCGTCGTGGTCGGCTGCCCGACAGCGCTCGGGGCGGCGTCGGGCGGGCCCGAGGTCACACAGCCCGCCAGCGGTACGAGTGCCACCACCGCGACGGCGATACGGACAGAGGTACGCAAAGTCATGCGGAGCATCCTTTCCCGGTGCACTTGGGACGCCAGTCAGCCTGGCAGAGGAGTCGGATGCGGTAAAAGACGGCGACGCGCGTTCTGATGCTGATTCGGCATAGGGCCGGCATAGAATCAGCTGCCGTGGACGTGGTGGCCGCCTGCCGGGCTTTCGTTGCGGTGAGCGCCCACGGCAGCTTCACCATCGGCGCGGCGGCGGCCCGCATCCCGCAGTCCGTGGCCAGCCGGCGGATCGCCACCCTCGAACAGCACCTCGGTGCCCGGCTGTTCGACCGCTCGTCACGCGCCATCACCCTGACCGCTTTCGGGCGGGACGTGCTGCCCTCGGCCCGGCGCCTGGTCGACTTCGCAGACACCCTGGAACACCACGCCGAGCAGGCCCGACAGCGCCCGCTCCGGCTAGCCGTACCGGCGATCTGCCCGCCCCGGCGGCTGGCCCGGTTGGTCGCCGAAGCCCGGACCGACGGTCTGCGACTGGATCTGGTCCCCGCCGATCCGGCGGGGCGCGCCGACCTCGTCCACGGCCTGGAGGTACGCGCGGCGCTGCTCGCCGTGGCACCCGACGGCAGCCGGTGGCAGGTGCCGCTGGGGCTTGCCGGCTCGTCCGACGACTCCACCGGCGACGCCGCCGATCCGGAAGCCGCCGACCCGATCTTCCTCGCCGCGCTGCGCCCTGGTCGGTTTCGGCGTGACCCGGTCCGCCACCGGATCTGGATTCAGCCCGAGGACGACGTCCCGCATGTACGGGACCGGATGATCCATCTCGCCCAGTCCGTTGGTCTGGCACCCACGCAGGTCGGGCTCGCCCCCGGACTCGTCGCCGCGCTCGCCGACGTGTACGGCGGCGACCTGTTGCTCTGCTCGGCCAGTCAGGCCCGGGATCTCGGGCTGCGCTGGCGCCCGATCGGCGAGCAGGTGTTCGCCCGAGGCTACGACATCGCCGCCGGGTTGGCCGAGGACGCCCGGCGGTTGCACGACCTACCGGACGCCGCAGTGCGAGCCTGCCTCGGTGCCCCGCCCGACGAGCAACGGTAGGGAAGGCATGGGCGTCGCCAAGGTGCTGCGGCTGGCACGGGCCACCCTCGACGAGGCGGGACTCCGTGGCTCCGTCCTGGTCCGTGACCTGCGTACCGGCGACGAGCTTGGCATCGACCCCGACCTGGAGTTCCCGGCGGCGTCGCTGGTCAAGGTCCCGCTGGCGGTGGTCACGTTGGACCGGATCCACCGGGGGGAACTCGATCCGGCGACGCCGATCCTGGTGCGCCCGAACCGGGTCGCCGGGCCCGGCCCGACCGGGTTGAGCAAGTTCCGCCACCCGGCCACAGTGGCCGTCGAGGACCTGCTCTATCTCAGTACAGCGATCAGCGACGGCGCCGCCGCCGACGCGTTGTTCGGCCTCACGCCGCCAGCGGAGGTCACCATCGGGCTGCGCCGGCTCGGGCTGTCCGGGATCATCGTCCGGCACCCGATCAGTGACCTGACCGACACCCCTGCCGAACGGTTCGCCCCGCAGGAGAGTCACCTGGCGCAGTCGTTGGCCATCGGCGCGGCGACCGCCGGTCATGGCCACCCGGTCGCCCAACTCGACGTCAGCCGGGCCAGTACCGGATCGGCCCGCGCCTTCGTCGACCTCCTGCACGAACTCTGGCTGCCGACCGCGATGGACCAACGGGTTGCCGGCCGGGTCCGCGAGCTGATGGGTGACAACGTGCTGCGACAGCGACTCGCACCCGATTTCAGCTCCGATGCTGCCCGCTGGTCGTCGAAGACCGGCACCCTGCTCAATCTGCGGCACGAAATCGGCGTCGTGGAACACGCCAATGGCCAGATCTACGCGGTCGCCGCGCTGACCGAGTCCCGGGTGCCGGCGATGGTGCAGCCGGCGGCCGAGGCCTCGATGGCGTACGTCGCCCGCAGTCTGCACGACGAGCTTCGGCTGGTGGGCGGCTGACCCGACCGACATCCCAAGATCAGGTGGGCGCTATGGACCTCTCGACGGCGGGGTGCGGTCCAGGTCCATAGCACTCACCTGATCTTGGCGCGGTCAGCTTTCGGAGCCGGCTCGCTTTGGCCAGGTCGACGAACCCACGCCAGGCCGCCGGCGCAAACACGGCGCGCTCGACCGCGAACAGATTCAGCCATGCCGCCTTGCTTGCTATCGATCCTTCCGTGCGATGCCCGAGGGCCTGCTCCGCGCGCCGCTCCTGGCCCTGCCGCCCTGCGTCGGCACCTGCTGGGAGCCTCCTGCTGCCGGTTCGGCGGCCGCCGGTGCCGGCTGCCGGCCGGCCGACGCGCGTTGCCGGCCGGCCGGGCGCCAGGTGCGGCCGTTGGCGTAGACGATCCGGAACCCCAGGTACGCCGCCAACGGTGCCCAGTGCGACGAGCCCATCCGCAGCTCGGCGGCGTTGTTGTAGACCCCGTTGGCGAGTACGTCGAGCAGTACCGTCTCGAACGCGGCCGACTCCACCCAGTCGACCTCCCGGGTGTAGCCGCAGATCAGCGCGGCACCGGTGGTGGCGAGGAACTCCCGCATCCGCACGTCGGAGGCTCGCAGCACCGAGCAGCTGCCGAAGTAGAGCCGCTTGCCGGCACACCGGCCGGCCATCTGGTCGGCGACGTCGTCGAGGTCGACGTGGTGGCGTTCGGTCAGGCAGAGCCGGGTCGGCTCGCCGTGCATCGCGAAGAAGCCGACCCGGTAGTCGGCGTACTGGCGTAGCAGCCAGCGGTCCAGGAAGTAGGCGAGCTCGTCGGGGGTGGCGGCGTCCCGGTGGATGAACCGGATCCGGCCGAGCCGTTCCAGCAACTCCAGCGTGGGCAGCACGGATCCACGTTCGTTGAGGTCACGGTGCCACTGACCTTCGATGCAGAAGACACCACCGCGCGCCACGTCGCCCCCCACCGTGCCGGTCCGCCCGGTGACCATACCGCCGGTCAGGCGGGTGGTGTCACCTCGGATCGGGAAACGGTCAGTCGGACCGTGCCGACCTCGACCGCCGCGATCTGGTCCGCCCCGGCGTAGCCGACGCCGTCGATCTTGATGAACCCGGTACGCAGCAGCCGCGCGGCGATGTCCGGAGCGGTGGTCGGCTCGTCGCCGGCCTGTGGGTGCGGCACCTGGTCGCCGATCGCGTCCTGCGGGTCGACGTCGCCCTCGACGGCCACCGCCGCCGGGTCGCCGACCTGGGCCAGGGCGACCCGGCCGACGACATCACCGTGTACGTCGACCACCGTCATCCCAGGCGCTGTCCGCTGGATCGGGTCCGATGTCCCGAATTCGTCGACGCTGCTCATGGTTGCCCGGTTCCCCGCGCCGGCGGCGGACAAACCTCTTCGGCCGTCCGGTGGCGGGCAGCTGGGGGTCCGTCGG
Source organism: Solwaraspora sp. WMMA2101 (assembly GCF_049179175.1). Classification (NCBI taxonomy): domain Bacteria; kingdom Bacillati; phylum Actinomycetota; class Actinomycetes; order Micromonosporales; family Micromonosporaceae; genus Solwaraspora; species Solwaraspora sp. WMMA2101. Next base: position 3,613,489 of record NZ_JBMHMA010000006.1, read on the forward strand.
AGACCTCCCGCCAGTCGCCCGGCCCGGCGAGCAGGTGACGGACCATGTCGTACGCCGCGTCCTCGGTGCCGTGTTCGGTGAACCGGGACCGTCCGTCGGCCCCGCCCACCCGGGCCTCCACGTACCAGTGGTCGGCGTCGGTACGCAGGAAGACGTCCCGCCGGGCGAGCCGCCCCCACACCCCGTTCCACCAGTGCTTACGTTGCTCCACCGGGCGACCCTATCGAACATGTGTTCGACAGGACAGGTGTTTGGTCAGTCGGTTTCCGGGCGCTGGTAGCAGGCGCCGCAGGTCGGGTCGTCGCACCGGCTCCGGATGAGCGTGGCCGCCCGCCCGCCGGCCGGTCTCGCGGGTGGGCGGTTCAGGTCGGGTAGGGGGCGGGCGGGCGTCGCACAGTCCTGGGAGCTCGTCCCGGCTAGCTGCTGCATGTGTTCAGTGTCACTCAGGCCGGGTCGGCCTGTCGTCTTCTTTTCGACAACTGGGAGCGATATAGCAACTACGAAGGGTTGTCGACTGGGGGTGTGGAGTGAATCAGCGGAACTGGCCCGGCTGACCTGGCTGGCCCGGTTGCCCCGGCGTGCCTGGCTGGCTTGCGCGGGCGACCAGCGCGTCCCGGATCTCGGTCAGCAGCTTGATCTCCTCGCTCGGCGCGGCGGGCGGCGGCTCCTCGCCCCGACGGCGCCGCTCGGCCAGCCGATTCATCGGCAGGACGACCAGGAAGTAGAGCGCGGCGGCGGTCAGCGCGAACGTGATCACCGCGTTTACGAACGCCGGCCAGTCGAACTCGACTCCGCGGACGGTGACCACCGAGCCCGCGACGCCGTCTCCGCCGGTCAGCAGCACTGTCAGTAGCCGGATGAACGGTTCGAGGAACGACTTGGTCAACTGGGTGACGACAGCGGTGAACGCCGCACCGATCACGATGCCGACCGCGAGGTCGATGACGTTGCCGCGCAGGATGAAGTCCTTGAAACCCTTAAGCATGAGGGGTACTCCCGGGGGCCAGAGCGAGATGTCGCGGACAACCTACCCGTGACCGCCGCCGCAGCGGCCCCTGGCCTGCGCGGCTCCGCCCGCAGGCCGGCCCGGAATGATCCGCCGGGCCGGGTCGTTGTGCATGGTCCGCGACGCGCAGTAGACCGCTTCGGCCAGCCCCGGCATGCCTGCCGGTTGCACCCGCCTGGGCGTCCTGGCGGACCGGTACTGCGGTAGAACAGTATTCCTGTGAGGAATAATCATTCCTCTGAGGTATATCGCCCGGACGGTGTCCCTGTCCAGCGCCGTCACGGTCGGTGACGTGGCGGACCGCGAGGCCACTGCGGGGAATGGCCGGCCGGCCCGCATGGTTGTACATTGTCGCGACGCACGGAAGGCCAGCCCCGAGCGGGCGAGTAGCCGCCGCCGCGTCCCCGTACCACCCGGACGACCGTTTACCGCACACCCCGCACGACCGCCCGCCCCGGCACGCTTCCCGGGGCCCGGGTGGCGGGTGTGCCCCCTCGGAAAACGGAAGGTGGACCCCCCTATGACCACGATCATCACCCGCACCCTGCGCACCACCGCTCTGGGCATCGCCGGTCTCACCCTGGCCGGCGGCGCGATCGCCGGCCCCGCCCTGGCCGCCGACCACGCCCCCACCGCCCTGGCCGCACCCGCCGCCGCAGCCGCGAGCGACAGCGGCGTCGACACCGCCAAGCTGATCCCGCACGGTGTGCAGGGCGAGCAGTCCCGCATCGACCTGAGCAGCGAGCAGACCGACAACGTCAAGGGCATCATCGCCGCCACGAAGAAGGCCGGCATGGACGAGCGGGCCGCCGTGGTCGCGATCGCGACCGCGCTGCAGGAGTCGAAGCTGGAGAACCTCGGCCACCTGGGTGACCGTAACGACCACGACTCGCAGGGCCTGTTCCAGCAGCGGCCGTCGTCGGGTTGGGGCACCGTCGAGCAGATCACCGACGTCGAGTACTCGACCACCGCGTTCCTCAACGGGTTGAAGCAGGTCGACGGCTGGCAGGACATGCCGCTGACCGAGGCCGCGCAGACCGTGCAGGTGTCGGCGTACCCGGACCACTACGCCCAGTGGGAGACCCAGGCCGCCGAACTCGTCGCCCAGCACTGGAACAGCTGACCCGGAACCAGACACAGACACAGCAGACAGGTCGAAGGGCCGGACCCCGTACCCCGGGGTCCGGCCCTTCCACGCGTACCCGCCGGGGTCAGTCGGTGGTGAGGTAGGCCGCCGCCTCCCGGGCGGCCCGGTCCGGGTCGCCGTCGCGGATCGCCTCGACCAGCCGGGCGTGGTCGACGTGCCGGTCGGGGTGCAACTGTGGGCCGACGGCTTCGGCGACGGTCGTCCGCATCGCCGCGCCGATCGAGTCGTACAGCTCGGCGAGCATCACGTTGTGCGCCGCCGCCAGGATCGCCCGGTGCAGGGCCATGTCGGCCTCGACGAACGGGGCGAGATCGCCGGTGCGCCACGCCGCCTCCCGGTCGGCGAGGGCCCGGTCCAGCGCGGCGATGTCGGCCGGGGTACGGCGTTGGGCGGCGAGCCGGGCCGCTTCGACCTCGAAGGCGCGCCTGACCTCGACGGTTTCCCGCCATTCGGCGGTGGCGCAGCGGCGGGCGACGGCACCGGCGAGTTCGTCGGTGGAGACGACGTACGTGCCGGAGCCCTGCCGGCACTCCAGGATGCCGGCGTGGACGAGCGCCCGTACCGCCTCCCGGACGGTGTTGCGCCCGACGCCGAGCGCCTCGGCCAGCTTCGGCTCGGTGGGGATGCGGGAGCCGAGGGGCCAGTCGCCGGCGGCGATCGGCTCGCGCAGCGACTCGATCGCCTGGCGGACCAGGGTCTGCCGGGAGCGGGCGGGCCGGGCAGCGGCCGCAGGGGAAGGTACCGGTGGTGTCATCCGTTACATCACCCGACCATAAATCATCCCATGATTTTAGGATGGCAGGCATGACTCCGCCAACCGCCCTCGCCACCCGGACCGCCGTCCGCACCGGTACGGCACCGGCGCCGGCACCGGCCCCGACCGGCCCGGCGGGCGACCGGCTGCCGGATCCCGGCGGGCGCGGGCGGCACCGGGCCACCCACCGCCAGCAGGTCCGGTCCGGCCAGGGCGCGCTCCTGGTGCTCGCCGCGATGGTGCTCGTCGCGCTCAACCTGCGGATGGCGATCACCAGCCTCGGTCCGCTGCTCGACGAGGTCCGCACCGGCCTGCCGATGTCCGCCCTGCAAGCCGGAGTGGTGACCACCCTGCCGGCGTTGGCCTTCGCAGCGGTCGGGTCGGCCACCCCGTGGCTGGTCCGTCGCTTCTCCCCGCCGCGACTACTGGTCGCGGCGATGGGCGCGCTCGCCCTCGGGCAGCTGCTGCGGGTGGCGACCGGCGACGCCTGGCTGTTCGTGGCGACCAGCGCGCTGGCCCTGGCCGGGATCGCGGTCGCGAACGTCCTGCTGCCGATGCTGGTCCGACAGTACTTTCCGCACCGGATCGGCCTGGTGACCGGCGCGTACAGCATGTCTCTGACCATCGGTGCCTCGGTGGCCGCCGGTACGGCGGTGCCGATCGCCCACGCGGCGGGCAGCTGGCGGGTGGGGCTCGGCTTCTGGGCGCTGGTCGCGGTGGCCGCCGCCGTGCTGTGGGTGCCGATCGCCTGGCGGAGTCGGCGCCGCGCCGCTGCCGCTGCCGGCACCCCGCGCCCGGCGGCCGCCGCCGGGGTACGGATCCGGGCGGGCCGGACCCGGCTCGGCTGGCTGATGGCGGTCTTCTTCGGTGCCCAGTCGTTCGCGGCGTACGCGCAGATGGGCTGGTTGGCGCAGCTGTTCCGGGACGCCGGCTTCCGGGCGGAGACCGCCGGGCTGCTGCTGGCCGGTGTCACGGCGGTGAGCGTGCCGATCGCGATGGTCATGCCGACGTTGGCCGGCCGGATGACCAGTCTGCGGCCGCTGGTGCTCGGTACCGCCCTGGCGTCCGGGCTGAGCTACGCCGGGCTGCTGTGGTCGCCGTACGACCTGGCGTTGGTCTGGATGGTGCTGCTCGCCCTCGGTCAGGGCACCTTCCCGATGGCGCTGGCCATGATCGGGCTACGGGCCCGGACCGGCGCGGGCATCGTGTCGCTGTCGGCGTTCACCCAGAGCGTCGGTTACCTGATCGCGGCGGTCGGCCCGCTGTCGGTGGGCCTGCTGTACGGGCGGACCGGTGACTGGGTGGCGCCGGTCGGCCTGCTCGTTGTGGCGTTGCTGGTGCAGACCGGTGTCGGCTGGTCGATTGCCCGTCCACGGTGGATCGAGGACGAACTGCGCTGACCGGTCGAGCGACGACCGCCAGTCGGCCGGGCCGGGGCGACCTCAGTCGGTCGCCGCCGGCTCCGGTGCGGAGACGGCCTCGTCGACGGTGGGGAAGGTCTGCAGGACCTCGACGAGCCCACTGACTTCGAGGATGCGCAGCACGCCACGTTGCGGGGCGGCGAGTCGGACGACGCCGCCCGCCTCGTCGCAACCGTTCTTGGCCCGGACGAAGACCGACAGGCCGGTGGAGTCGCAGAACGAGACGTCGGCGAGGTCGAAGACCAGCCTGCTGCGGCCTTTGTCCAGTAGGTCGGTAATCTGGTCCTGCAGCTGCGGGGCGGTGGCCATGTCCAACTCGCCACCGACCGACACCACGACGACATCGCCGCGCTGCTGCGTCTCCACCGTCAAAGACATTCACGACCTCCAGCCATTCCGCTCGAACGGTACTCCACTCGATGTCGTCCGTGCCGGACCGGGAGTTCGTCGTCGGTGCCACCATAATCGGTGGCCCGGCGACGAATCGCACCACCGGCACCTTACCCGTCCGCTCCGGGGCGGCCGGCCGTCTCAGTCCCCGGCCCGGCCCACCCGGTCGAGGATCCAGGCGGTGACGAACGCCTCCTCGTGCCAGGCGTCGTAGCGGCCGCTCGGACCCCCGTGCCCGGCACCCATCTCCGTCTTGAGCAGGTACGACCCGCCCGGTGCCACCGCCCGCAGCTTCGCGACCCACTTCGCCGGCTCGTGGTAGAACACCCTGGTGTCGTTCAGGCTGGTCACCGCCAGGATCGGCGGGTAGTTGACGGCGGTCACGTTCTCGTACGGCGTGTACGAGCGCATGTACGCGTACACCTCCGGGTCGGCCAGCGGGTTGCCCCACTCCTCCCATTCGGTGACGGTCAGCGGCAGCGACGGATCCAGGATCGTGTTCAGCGCGTCGACGAACGGCACCTGCGCGACGACCCCGCCGAACGCCTCGGGCGCGAGGTTGGCCACCGCGCCCATCAGCAGCCCGCCGGCGGAGCCGCCCCGGGCGACCAGCCGGTCGGTCGTCGTCCAGCCCGCCTTCACCAGATGCCGGGCGCAGGCCACGAAGTCGGTGAACGAGTTCTTCTTGGCCAGCATCTTGCCGTGGTCGTACCAGCGGCGGCCGAGTTCACCGCCGCCGCGTACGTGCGCGACGGCGAAGACCACGCCCCGGTCGAGCAGTGACAACCGGGGGACCGAGAACCAGGGGTCCATGCTGATCTCGTACGAGCCGTAGCCGTAGATGACGCAGGCGGCGGAGCCGTCGCGCGGGGTGCCGGCGCGGCACACCACCGAGATCGGCACCCGGGTGCCGTCGTCGGCCATCGCCCATTCCCGATGCTGTTCGTAGTCGTCGGGGTCGTAGCCGCCGAGCACCGGCTTGCGCTTGAGCAGCGTCATCGCCCGGGTGACCAGGTCGTAGTCGTAGACGGAGTCGGGGGTGACCAGCGAGGTGTACCGGATCCGCAGGGTGCTGGTGGTGTACTCCGGGTTGGCGTCCAGCCCGACGCTGTAGATCGGCTCGGGGAACTCCAGGTCGAAGGTGTCGGTGCCGCCGGCGGGCAGCACCCGCAGCCCGGTGAGTCCGTCGGTGCGCAGCGAGACCACCAGGTGGTTGGCGAAGGCATCCACCGACTCGAGCCGGGTGCCGGGCGTGTGGTCGATCAACGGCACCCAGTCGCCGGGGGTGTCCGCCGAGGTGTACGCCAGGGCGAAGTCCTCGGCACCGTCGTTGTGCAGGATCAGGAACCGGTGCCCGTGGTGCTCGACCGAGTAGTCGACGCCCTGGCGGCGGGGCGCGATGACGACCGGCTCGGCGGTGGGGTCGGCGGCTGGCAGCGCCCGTACCTCGCTGGTGGTCTTGCTGTGCGCGTCGATCAGGATGAAGCGCTCGGAGCGGGTGAGCTCCACGCCGACCCAGAACCGTTCGTCGTCCTCCTGGTAGAGCACGTCGTCGGTGTCGGCGGCGGTCCCGACCCGGTGCCGCCAGACCCGGTACGGCCGCCACGCGTCGTCGACGGTCAGGTAGAACAGCACGCTGCCGTCGGCCGACCAGGCGGTGCCGTAGAAGGTCGACGGGATCTCGTCGGGCAGCACCTGCCCGCTGGCCAGGTCCTTGACCCGCAAAGTGAAGCGTTCGTCGCCGGTGAAGTCGGTGGAGTAGGCCAGCCACCGTCCGTCGGGGCTGATGTCGAAGGTGCCCAACGCGAAGAAGTCGTGTCCTTCGGCGAGGGCGTTGCCGTCGAGCAGGATCTCCTCGTCGGGCGGTGGTGCGCCGTCGACGGTGGCCGGCGGCTGCGTCTCGTCTGGACTGACCGGCCGTCGGCACTGGATTCCGTACTGCTGACCCTCGACCGTCCGGGTGTAGTACCAGTGGTCGCCCTTGCGGGTGGGCACCGACAGGTCGGTCTCCTGGGTGCGCCGCTTCGTCTCGGCGAACAACGTCTCGCGCAGCGCGGCGAGGTGTGCCGTGGCACCCTCGGTGTAGGCGTTCTCCGCCTCCAGGTAGGCGATGGTGTCCGGGTCGTCCTTGACCGCCAGCCAGGCGTACTCGTCGATGACGGTGTCGCCGTGGTGGGTGCGCTCGGTCGGGACACGCTTGGCGGCGGGAGGCACGGGTGCGTCGGTCGTCACCCGGCCACGGTACCGCCCGGGTGCGACGGGTCGGTGCCGGTCGTCGACCACTCGACGTCGATTAGAACATGTGTACGATGTCCGGTGGGAGGTGTGTGGTGTGCTTGATCACCTGGCGGAGATCTGCGGTGCCCGGTACGCGCGCCGGGGCGGCGAGGGCGACGCGGTGGCGGCGACCACGCCGCGGTGGGTGGTGTCGCCCGGCAGTCCCGGGGTGGTCGCTGATGTCCTGCGGCTCTGCGCCGATCGGGGTCTGACGCTGGTGCCCCGGGGTTCGGGCAGCAAACTGGACTGGGGTGCCGCTCCGCCGCATGTGGACATCTTGTTGGACACCGTGCGGCTCTCCGGGATCTGGCACCATCCGCCGGGTTCGGCCACCGTACGGGTCGGTGCCGGCACCACCCTGCAGGCGGCCCAGCGGGCGGTCGGTCGGACCGGGTGGCGACTGCCGTTCGATCCGCCCTCGGCCGCCGCCACGGTGGGCGGGGTCGTCGCCACGGCTGAGGCCGGGCCGTTGAGCCACCGGCACGGCTCACCCTGTCGGCATCTGACCGGCGTCGACTACGTCGACGCCACTGGTGCCCTGGTCCGGGCCGGGTCCAGCGGCGGTGGCCCCGACCAGGTGCCGGAGCTGCTCTGCGGGTCGCAGGGCGCGTTGGCGGTGCTGGTCTCGGCGACCGTACGCCTGCAGCCCGCACCGGCCGACCGTCGCTGGGTCTGCCGGTCCGTCGCCACCCCGCTGGAGGTGCACGACCTCGTCGAGGAGCTGACCGGCATCGGGCTGCAACCGGCGGCGATCGAGCTGGACCTGCCGGCGTCCGACGCGCCGTCCGGGTCGGGACCGACCGGGCCGGACCGGGCCGCCGGGCCGAGACCGACGGTACGGTCGGGACCAGCCGTACGGTCGGGCACGCTCGCGGTGCTGTTCGAGGGTGAACCGGGCCCCACCGGCAGCCGCGCCGACCGCGCCGCCGCCCTGCTCGGCGGCACCGCCACCGTCACCGACCGCCCACCGTCCTGGTGGCAGCGCTACCCGTTCGGTCCTGGTGACGTCGCGATCCGGTTGGCCGTACCGGCGGCCCACCTGCACGCGGCGATCTACGCCCTGCGGGACGCCGTCGGCGCGCCGGTCGGGGTGCGTGGTTCGGCCGGCACCGGCGTGGTGCACGCCGTGCTGCCCGGGGCGACCTCACCGGAGCGGATCGGCGGGCTGCTCGCGACGGTGCGCACGGTGCTGCTCGCCCGGGGCGGGACCTGCCAGGTGCTGGCGGCACCGGCAGCGGTACGCCGGTCCGTCGACATCTGGGGCGACGTGCCTGATCTGCCCCGGTTGCGCCAGCTCAAGCAGGCCTTCGACCCGCACCGCCGGCTGGCCCCCGGCCGGCTTCCCGGCGGCCTGTGAGGTGGTCGGTCTGGCCCGTGCCGGCCGGGCCCGTGCCCGCCGTCAGTTCGTTACGGACCACCAGGATCGCGATGTCGTCGCGGGGTGCCTCGGCGGAGAAGTCCAGCGTGGCGGTCCGCAGCCGGGCCGCGACCACCTCGGCCGAGAAGCCGGCCAGCGGTGCCGCCGCGCGGCGCAGCCGTTCGGTGCCGAACAGTTCCCGGCCGTCCCGCCGCTCGGTGATCCCGTCGGTGTAGAACACCAGGGAGTCGCCCGCCGCCAGGCTCAGCTCCACCGACGGCGCGGTGATCCGGTCCAGCAGACCCAGCGCGGTCCCACCGGCGCCGACGAACCGGGCCTGCCCGTCGCCGCTGACCAGCACCGGCCGGTCGTGTCCGGCGAGGTGCAGCCGGACGTCGAGCCGCTGGTCGTCGGTGACCCCGACAGCCGCCATGGCCAGTGTGCAGTACCTCCCACCGCCGCGTTCGACGAGCGTGTCGTTGAGCCGGCCCAGCACCTCCGGCAGCGCCTTGCCGTCGCGGACCAGCACCCGGATGACGTCGCGGACCAGTCCGGTGACGGTCGCCGCCTGGACGCCCTTGCCGGAGACGTCGCCGACGACCACCAGCCACCGGCCGCCGGGCAGCGGCACCACGTCGTAGAAGTCGCCGCCGACCTCCACGGCGTCGCCGCTGGGTACGTACTCGGCGGCCAGCCCGATGCCGTCGATCACCGGCAGCACCGGGGGCAGCAGCGACTGCTGCAGGGTGTGCGCGACCCGGCGACGTTCCTGATGGATCCGGGCGTTGTCGATGGCCAGCGCGGCCCGCCGGGCGACGTCCTCCAGCACGGCGACCTCGTCGGGGTCGTGCCGGTGTCGTTCGTGCCGGCCGACGGCGAGGGTGCCCAGCCGCTGCCCCCGGGCCACCAGCGGTACGGCGAAGCCGTCCATCGGGGCGCCGAGCGGCACCTGGGATCCGATGCGGGATGCCTCCCGTAGCCGGGCGGAGACCGAGTCGGGGCCGGATTCGGTCAGCGTGGCGTGCAGCGCCGGCAGGACCGTCTCGTCGGCGTGGATCGCGGCGGCCAACTGCAGCTGACCCCACTCGTCGGCGGTGTGCACCGCGCACCACCGGCCGAGTCGGGGCACCACCAGTTGCGGGATGAGTGCCATGGTCAGGTCCACGTCGAGCGACTGGGCGAGCAGTTCGCTGGCTTCGGCCAGGAAGGTCAGCCAGGTCTGCCGGCGCAGGTCGGCGCGGCGCAGCCGGTCGTTCTCCAGGTGCAGGGAGAGCCGCTCGGCGACCAGGGTGGCCAGCGGTCGGGCGTAGTCGGAGGGTGCGGCGTCCAGTTCCAGTTCACCGCTGTACGGCCGGTGCAGGGTGAGCGGCACGCGCAGCAGCTCACCGGAGCGCGGTGACCGGCCGTAGCGGGCGAGCACCTGGGTGCCGTACCCGTCGCCCCGGTCGACCCGGATGGTGCCGCCGGCCGCCCCGACCAGGTCGGCGACCCGGGCCAGCAGGGTCCCGGCCAGGTCGGCGAGCGGATCGTCGGCGTACGGCTCCGGGGCGGCCTGCAGGAGTGCGGCGAGCGTGGCGGCGCTGGGGGCGGCCGGTCGGTGCTCGTCGTCGACCGGCGGTGCGGGTACGGCGGACACGCCCTGCCACGGGTCGACCGGGCCGGCTGGGTCGGCCGGGCCGGTCGGGTCGACCTGGTCGGGCGTCGGCGTGGCGGGGTGCCGGTCGAGCCGGAACCAGACGCCCTTGCCGCTGGGCAGGTGGGTGGTGCCCCAGCGGCTGGCGAAGTGGTCGACCAGCAGCAGGCCGCGACCGCGTTCGGGCACCTCACCGATGTTCTGCCGGTCGTTGCGGGGGTGGGCGGCGACGGTTTCGATGGGCCCGGCGGCGAAGTCGGTGACCGTGACGGTGAGCCCGACCGCGTCGGCCGCCACTTCGATGATCAGCTCGGTGCCGGCGTGTACGACCGCGTTGGTGGACAGCTCGGTGGTCAGCAGCAGGGCCTCGTTGAGCAGGTCGTCCAGGGCTGCGTCAGAGAGTATGGATCTGACTACTGCTCGTGCTGTTGCTGGGGTGCGTCGGTCGGCGGGCAGGCGTACTCGTCGGAAATGTTCACTCCCAGTACCGGTGGTGGGACCCTCGGCCCTTGCTGTCACCTGCCAGTTCCTCCGATCGCCCGGTTCATCGAAACGGTCGTGCACCTCGCATCTGTCACGGTAGTCGAGCAATGATGAGGTCAGCCCACTCCCAGAGCTGAGCGAGGATCCGATGACCCGCGCGAAAGAGCTGTCCACCGACCGCCTGCCCACCGAGCATCCGCCGGCCGGCGACGAGACCGCGTTGCTCGTCGAACTCGCCGCGGCGCTGCGCCGGATCGGGCAGGGCGACCTCAAGGTGCGGCTGCCCCGCCGGGTCGGGGTGGCCGGCGAGGTCGCGGACGCCTTCAACGAGGTGGTCTCGTTGCAGGAGCGCCAGCACCTGGACCTGCGTCGGATCAGCCGGATCGTCGGCCGGGACGGTCGACTGACCGAACGCCTCGACGAGGAGGGCTTCGGCGGCGCCTGGGCCGACAACCACCAGGCGATCAACGCGTTGATCGACGACCTGGGCCGGCCGACCACCGAGATCGCCCGGGTCATCCGGGCGGTCGCCGAGGGCGATCTGTCCCAGCACATGGAGCTGGAGATCGACGGGCAGCCGCTGCGGGGCGAGTTCCTGCGGATCGGCCGGACGGTGAACACGATGGTGGATCAGCTGTCGTCGTTCGCCGACGAGGTGACCCGGGTCGCCCGGGAGGTGGGTACCGAGGGCAAGCTCGGTGGCCAGGCGCGGGTCAAGGGCGTCTCCGGGACGTGGAAGGACCTGACCGACAACGTCAACTCGATGGCGTCGAACCTCACCCACCAGGTGCGGTCCATCTCGCAGGTGGCGACCGCGATGTCCCGGGGCGACCTGTCCCAGAAGATCACCGTCTCCGCCAAGGGCGAGGTCGCCGAGCTGGCGGACACCATCAACATGCTCACCGACACGCTGCGCCTGTTCGCCGAACAGGTGACCCGGGTGGCCCGGGAGGTGGGTACCGAGGGCAAGCTCGGCGGCCAGGCGCAGGTGCCGAACGTCGCGGGCACCTGGAAGGACCTGACCGACAGCGTCAACTCGATGGCGTCGAACCTGACCGCGCAGGTGCGCAACATCGCCCAGGTGTCGACGGCGGTGGCCAAGGGCGACCTGTCGCAGAAGATCACCGTCGCGGCGCAGGGCGAGATCCTCGAACTGAAGTCGACGGTGAACACGATGGTGGACCAGCTGTCCTGGTTCGCCGACGAGGTGACCCGGGTGGCCCGCGAGGTCGGCATCGAGGGCAAACTGGGCGGTCAGGCCCAGGTCCGGGGCCTTTCCGGTACGTGGCGTGACCTCACCGAGAACGTCAACCAGCTGGCCGGCAACCTGACCAGCCAGGTCCGCAACATCTCGCAGGTGTCGACGGCGGTGGCCAAGGGTGACCTGTCGCAGAAGATCACTGTCGACGCGCGGGGCGAGATCCTGGAGTTGAAGTCGACGGTGAACACGATGGTGGATCAGCTGTCGCTGTTCGCCGACGAGGTGACCCGGGTGGCCCGGGAGGTGGGTACCGAGGGCAAGTTGGGTGGTCAGGCCCAGGTCAAGGGCGTTTCGGGTACGTGGCGGGACCTGACGGACAACGTGAACTCGATGGCGTCGAACCTGACCAGTCAGGTGCGTAACATCGCGTCGGTCACCACCGCGGTGGCCAAGGGTGACCTGTCGCAGAAGATCACTGTCGACGCGCGGGGCGAGATCCTGGAGTTGAAGTCGACGGTGAACACGATGGTGGACCAGCTGTCGTCGTTCGCCGACGAGGTGACCCGGGTGGCCCGGGAGGTGGGCACCGAGGGCAAGTTGGGTGGCCAGGCCCAGGTGCGTGGGGTTGCCGGCACCTGGCGGGACCTGACCGACAACGTGAACTCGATGGCGTCGAACCTGACCGCGCAGGTGCGCAACATCGCCCAGGTGTCGACGGCGGTGGCCAAGGGTGACCTGTCGCAGAAGATCACTGTCGACGCCCAGGGCGAGATCCTGGAGCTCAAGGACACCGTCAACACGATGGTGGATCAGCTGTCGTCGTTCGCCGACGAGGTGACGCGGGTCGCCCGGGAGGTGGGCACCGAGGGCAAGTTGGGTGGTCAGGCCCAGGTCAAGGGCGTTTCGGGTACGTGGCGGGACCTGACGGACAACGTGAACTCGATGGCGTCGAACCTGACCAGTCAGGTGCGTAACATCGCGTCGGTCACCACCGCGGTCGCCAAGGGCGATCTGTCGCAGAAGATCACTGTCGACGCGCAGGGCGAGATCCTGGAGTTGAAGTCGACGGTGAACACGATGGTGGACCAGCTGTCGTCGTTCGCCGACGAGGTGACCCGGGTGGCCCGGGAGGTGGGCACCGAGGGCAAGCTGGGTGGCCAGGCCCAGGTCAAGGGGGTCTCCGGCACCTGGCGGGACCTGACCGAGAACGTGAACCAGCTGGCCTCGACCCTGACCACCCAGCTGCGGGCGATCGCGCAGGTGTCGACCTCGGTGACCCGCGGCGACATGACCCAGCACATCACCGTCCAGGCTCAGGGCGAGGTCGCCGAGCTGAAGGACAACATCAACCAGATGATCGTGACCCTGCGGGACACGACGAAGAAGAACGCCGAACAGGGCTGGCTCGACTCGAACCTGGCCCGCATCGGTGGGCTGCTGCAGGGTCAGCGGGACCTCGGCGAGGTCTGCCGCATGATCATGAACGAGGTCACGCCGCTGGTCGACGCGCAGCTCGGCACCTTCTTCCTCGCCGACGTCGACGAAGGGGTGATGCGGCTGGGGCTGACCGCCTCGTACGGCTACGTGGCCCGTGACCACATCGTCATCTTCGGGCCCGGCGAAGGCCTGGTCGGTCAGGCCGCGGTGTCCCGGCGCACGATCCGGGTCGGTGCCGGCAGCACCGGTGCCCTCACCCTGCGGTCCGGTCTGCTCAGCGCCGCGCCGCGTGACCATGTCGTCCTGCCGGTGCTGTTCGAGGGCGAGATGCTCGGGGTGATCGAGTTCGCCTCGGTCGCCGCCTTCTCCGAACTGCATCTGGCGTTCCTGGAGCGGCTGGTGGCCACCATCGGCATCGCCGTCAACACCATCCAGGCCAACAAGCGCACCGAGGAGCTGCTCGCCCAGTCGCAGCGGCTGGCCAACGAGATGCAGGCGCAGTCCGCCGAGCTGCAGCGCACCAACGCCGAGCTGGAGGACAAGGCCCGGCTGTTGTCCGAGCAGAAGGGCAACATCGAGACCAAGAACCGGGAGATCGAACTGGCCCGGCTCGGCCTGGAGGAGAAGGCGCAGCAGCTGTCGCGGGCCTCGGCGTACAAGTCGGAGTTCCTCGCCAACATGAGCCACGAGCTGCGGACGCCGCTGAACTCGCTGCTGCTGCTGGCCCGGCTGCTGGCCGACAACCCGGACGACAACCTGACCGAGAAGCAGATCGAGTTCGCCAAGACGATCCACAGCGCCGGCTCCGACCTGCTGTCGCTGATCGACGACATCCTGGACCTGTCGAAGATCGAAGCCGGCCGGATGGACGTGCAACCGGCCGAGGTGCCGTTCGTCGAGATCCAGGCGTACGTCGAGCAGGCGTTCACGCCGCAGGCCGACGAGAAGGGCCTGCAGTTGCACGTCGAGGTCGCCCCGGACCTGCCGCCGGCGATCGTCACCGACGCACAGCGGCTGCAGCAGATCCTGCGCAACCTGCTATCCAACGCGGTGAAGTTCACCGACAGCGGCTCGGTGATCCTGCGGATCGGCCCGGCGGCACCCGGCCAGGAGTTCAGCGTGCCGGCGCTGTCGGCCGCCGCGCAGGTGGTGGCGTTCACCGTCATCGACACCGGGATCGGCGTCTCCGACGACAAGCTCTCGTTGATCTTCGAGGCGTTCCAGCAGGCCGACGGAACCACCAGCCGACGCTACGGCGGCACCGGGCTGGGACTGTCGATCAGCCGCGACCTGGCCCGGCTGATCGGTGGCACGATCACCGTGTCGTCCGCTCCGGGTGCCGGCTCCACCTTCACGCTGTACGTTCCCGACGTGCTCGACGCCGACGCCGTACTGTCGCAGGCGCCGCTGCCGAGCGCGGCGCCGATCCGGACCGCGTTGCCGCCGCTGACCCGGCCGATCGAGGTCGACCGGCCGGAGCCGCCGGCCACCCGGCGGTTGGACGGCGCCACCGTACTGATCATCGACGACGACGTGCGCAACGTCTTCGCCCTGACCAGCGCCCTGGAACTGCACGGCATGACCGTGCTGTACTCCGACAACGGGGTCGACGGGGTGCGTAAACTCGCCGAACGCCCGGAGGTCGACATCGTGTTGATGGACGCGATGATGCCGGACCAGGACGGCTACGAGACGACCCGGATCATCCGCCGCAACGAGCGGTTCGCCGACCTGCCGGTGGTCTTCCTGACCGCCAAGGCGATGCCCGGCGACCGGGAGTCGGCGCTGCAGGCCGGTGCCACCGACTACATCACCAAGCCGGTGGACCTCGACGAACTGATCACGCTGATGGTGACCTGGATCAACGCCGCAGAGGAGCAGAATCGATGACCGCCGCGACGGCGAAGGCACTGCTGGTGGACGACCGGCGGGAGAACCTCATGGCGTTGGAGGCGATCCTGCAGGGTCTGCCGGTGCAGACCGTGGCCGTGGAGAGCGGCGAGGCCGCGTTGAAACAGCTGCTCGTCGACGACTTCGCGGTGATCCTGCTCGACGCGCAGATGCCGGAGATGGACGGCTTCGAAACCGCCAACCACATCAAGCGGCGGGAGCGGACCCGGCACGTACCGATCCTGTTCCTGACCGCTGCGGACCGGGACAACCAGCTCGCGCTGCGCGGCTACGCCGCCGGCGCGGTCGACTACCTGATCAAGCCGTTCGACCCGTGGGTGCTGCGGGCCAAGGTCGGCGTCTTCGTCGACCTGTGGGTGAAGAACCGGCAGCTGGCCACCCAGGCCGACCTGGTCCGCCAGCGCGACGAGCAGTTGCGCGGGCTGGTCGCTGCCGTGGACCGGGCGGTCGGGCAGCTGCGGGCCGGTGACGCCGCCCCGGCTACGGTCGCCGACGAGCTGGAGGCGGCCCGGTGGGGCGGGGACCGTACGGCGCAGCCGTGACCGTCACCGGATGGTTTGGCGCGGCGCAGCCGTGACCGTCACCGGATGGTTTGGCGCGGCGCAGCCGTGACCGTCACCGGATGGTCAGCGCCGAGCGTAGCCCGGTGATGTTCAACACCCGGAGCAGAAACTCGCCGACGTTGGTGAGCAGCAGCAGGCTCTGCGCGTGACTCGCCTTACGGGTGAGCACCACCAGGGTGCCCAGCCCCTGTGAGTCGCAGAAGGTGATCCCGCCCATGTCCAGCACGATCCGCGCCGGGGCGTCGCTGAGCAGTTCGTTGACGGTGTTGGTCAGCTGGGTGGCGGTGAGCATGTCGATCTCTCCGGCGAGGCGGAGCATCGCCTCGTCGGAAGTGCGCTGCAGCGCGATAGACAGCTCCGCCCGCTCCACCCGGCCAGCGTATCGCGATCAGGCGAGCCGGGCCCGGCTACGCCCGGCGCGGGTGGCCGCGAGCTGGGCACGGGGCGGATGTGCACCCCCACGGGCGCGACTGCCACAATGGCAGTGCCGTGACTGCCACCGACACCGCCGGCGCCCGCCCGTACCCGGCTGACGCGCCCGCTTCCCAGGCCCTGTTCGACCGCGCCAGCTCGATCGTCCCCGGCGGGGTCAACTCACCCGTGCGCGCCTTCCGGGCGGTCGGCGGGACACCCCGCTTCATGGTGCGCGGCAGCGGACCGTGGCTGTTCGACGCGGACGAGCGCCGCTACCTCGACCTGGTCTGCTCCTGGGGCCCGCTGATCCTCGGCCACGCCCACCCTGAGGTGGTCGCCGCGATCGGCCGGGCCGCCGCGCTGGGCACCAGCTTCGGTACGCCGACCCCCGGTGAGGTGGAGCTGGCCACGGAGATCGTCGAGCGGACCCCGGTCGAGCAGGTCCGGCTGGTCAACTCCGGCACCGAGGCGACGATGTCGGCGATCCGCCTGGCCCGTGGCCACACCGGCCGGTCGCGCATCGTCAAGTTCGCCGGCTGCTACCACGGTCACGTCGACGCGTTGCTCGCCGCCGCCGGCAGCGGGGTGGCCACCCTCGGGCTGCCCGACTCGCCCGGCGTCACCGGCGCTGCGGCCAGCGAGACGATCGTGCTGCCGTACAACGACGTGGCTGCGGTCGAGCGGGCCTTCGCCGAGTACGGCGACCAGATCGCCGCGATCGTCACCGAGGCGGCGGCCGGCAACATGGGGGTGGTCGCCCCCGGCGCCGGGTTCAACGCCGCGTTGGCCCGGATCGCCCACGCGCACGGCGCGTTGCTCATCGTCGACGAGGTGATGACCGGTTTCCGGGTCGCCCGGGGCGGCTGGGCCGAGCTGGATCCGGCCGACGCCGACCTCTACACGTACGGCAAGGTGATGGGCGGCGGCCTGCCGGCAGCGGCGTTCGGCGGCCGGGCCGAGATCATGGCGCAGCTGGCCCCGGCCGGTCCGGTCTACCAGGCCGGCACCCTCTCCGGGAACCCGCTGGCCTGCGCGGCCGGCCTGGCCACGCTCCGGCTGGCCGACGCCGACGTCTACCGGCGGCTGGCCGACACCGCCACCCAGGTAGCGACGATGGCCACCGGGGCGCTGCGCGCCGCCGGCGTGCCGCACCGGCTCTCCACCGCCGGCACCATGTTCTCCATTTTCTTCACCGACGCCGAGGTCACCGACTACGCGAGCGCCCGGACCCAGGACACCGACGCCTACCGGGCCTTCTTCCACGCGATGCTCGCGCACGGCGTCTACCTGCCCCCCAGCGCGTTCGAAGCATGGTTCGTCTCGGCGGCGATCGACGACGCCGCCCTGGAGCAGCTGGCCGCCGCGCTGCCTGCTGCGGCCACGGCCGCAGCCGCCGCCGGTGACCTGCGGACGGTGGGGGATTAGCGGATGAAACGTACGGTGGTCCACGTCCTGCGGCACGGTGAGGTACACAACCCGACCAAGATCCTCTACGGTCGGCTGCCCGGCTTCCGGCTGTCCGAGCTGGGTGTGCAGATGGCGAAAGCGGCCAGTCAGGCGCTCGCCGACCGGGACGTGGTGCACGTGGTCGCCAGCCCGCTGGAGCGCGCCCAGGAGACCGCCGAGCCGATCGCGGCCCAGTTCCGGCTGCCGGTGTCCGTCGACGAGCGGCTGATCGAGTCCGCGAACTGGTTCGAGGGCCGGCGGGTCTCCCCGGGCGACGGATCGTTCCGTGACCCGCGCAACTGGTGGGTGCTGCGGGATCCGGTCACCCCGTCCTGGGGCGAGGCCTACACGGTGATCGCCGAACGGATGTTCGCCGCCGTGCACGCGGCCCGGGTGGCGGCCGAAGGTCACGAGGCGGTCTGCGTCTCCCACCAGTTGCCGATCTGGACCCTGCGCCGCTACCTGGAGCGCAAGCGGCTCTGGCACGACCCTCGGCGTCGCCAGTGCGGCCTGGCCAGCCTGACCTCGATCCACTTCGAGGACGCCAAGGTGGTCGGCATCGGCTACTCCGAGCCGGCCGCCCACCTGATCGCGATGTCCCCGTCGGCGCGGACCGCCAAGGGCGCCTGACATGCGGGTCCGACGGGCGTCGGTGGCGGCGGCGGTGGTCGCCGTACTCGCCCTGACCGGCTGTGGTGGTGCCGCCAGCGACTGGGCCACCGACTGCGACACCGACGGGCAGGGTGTGATCCGCTGCGTCGGCGACGACCGGCCCCCGGCCCCGCAACTGGAGCTCGAACTGCTCGACGGCGGCACCTTGGACGCGGCGGCGCTGCGCGGCCAGGTCGTGGTGATCAACTTCTGGGGGTCGTGGTGTCCGCCCTGCCGGGCCGAGGCCGCCGACCTCGAAGCCACCTACCAGGCGACCCGCGACCGGGGCGTCGCGTTCGTCGGCGTCAACGTCCGTGACGAACGCGACCGGGCCCGCGCCTTCGAACGGGGCCGGGTGACGTACCCGAGCCTGTTCGACCCGGCCAGCCGCCTGGCGCTGGACTTCAACATCCCACCGAACAGCATCCCCGCGACGATGATCGTCGACCGGAACGGCCGGATCGCCGTCGTGATCCGCGAAGCCGTCCGCCAGGACGACCTGCAGCCGCTCGTCGAGCAGATCGTCGCCGAACCGATCAAGGCGGAGCCGGTCGATGGGTGAGACCTTCGCCGAGATCACCCGGGGCGGGCCGGTGCTGGTCGCGCTCGGCCTGGCCGCGCTCGCCGGGCTGGTCAGCTTCCTGTCACCCTGCATCCTGCCGCTGACCCCGGGCTACCTGTCGTACGTCACCGGGCTGGCCGGCTCCGACCTGGACTCCGCCGGCGGCGACTCCGCCCGCCGGTACGGCCGGGTGCTGGCCGGCACCCTGCTGTTCGTCGGCGGCTTCACCCTGGTCTTCACGCTGACGGCGATCCTGATGGCCGGCGTCGGCCGCTACCTGTTCGTCTACCAGCGGCCCGTCGAGATCGGCGTCGGTCTGCTGATCGTGCTGTTCGGCCTGGCCTTCCTCGGCCTGGTGCCCGGGATGCAGCGGGAGATCCGGATGCACCGGCTGCCGGAGGCCGGGCTGTTCGGGGCCCCGGTGTTCGGCGCGGTCTTCGCGCTGTCCTGGACCCCCTGCGTCAGCCCGACCCTCGGCGCGGTGATCGGCATGGCGACCGTCAGCGGCAAGACCGACCGGGCCGTCGCCCTGGCGATCGCGTACTGCCTCGGCCTCGGGCTGCCGTTCGTCATCTTCGGGCTGGCGTTCCGTCGGCTGCTCGGCGTCTTCACGGTGATCCGCCGCAACAGTCAGTGGGTCACCCGCATCGGCGGCGTCATGCTGATCGCAGTCGGGACGGCGCTGGTCACCGGCGCCTGGAGCAGCTTCGTCATCTGGCTGCAGGCCACCGTCGGATCGGGCGAGGTCGGGATCTGATGTCCCGGTCCGGAGCGGTACGGGCACTGCTGCGCAACTCCTGGCGGCAGCTGACCAGCATGCGTACCGCCCTGATCCTGCTCTTCTGCCTGGCGGTCGCCGCCATCCCCGGCTCCCTGCTGCCGCAGCGCGACGTCAACATCGAAAATGTCAACGCCTACTTCCAGGACAACCCCCGGCTGGCCCCGGTGCTGGACCGGCTCGGCATGTTCGACGTCTTCGCCGCGCCCTGGTTCGCCGCGATCTACCTGCTGCTGTTCACCTCGCTGGTCGGCTGCATCGTGCCCCGGCTGCGCGACCACGTCCGCGCGCTGCGGGCCGCGCCGCCGGCCGCGCCCCGCCGGCTGGACCGGCTGCCGCAGCACGCCAGCTGGACCGGCACCGGCGACATCACCGCGATCGCCGCGCAGCTGCGACGCCGCCGCTGGCGGGTCACCGTCACCGGCGACACCGTCAACGCCGAGAAGGGCCACCTGAAGGAGACCGGCAACCTGGTCTTCCACCTGTCGTTGGTCGCCGTCCTGTGCGGCGTCGCGCTCGGTTCGTGGTACGGCTGGCACGGCAACCGGCTGCTGGTCGCCGGCCCGGACACCGCCTTCTGCAACACGGTCCAGCAGTACGACGAGTACGGCCTCGGCCCACGGGTCGCCGACACCGACCTGCCCCGGTTCTGCCTCGAGCTGACCGACTTCACCGCCACCTTCCTGGAGACCGGCCAACCGGACAGCTACACCGCCGAGGTACGGGTCGACGACGGCGGCGGCGACCCCCGCGACGCGACGTTCTCGGTGAACTCGCCGCTGCGCCTGGCCGACGCCAACGTCTACCTGCTCGGCCACGGCTACGTGCCGGTGCTGCGCTACACCGACCGGTACGGGCAGGCCCAGACGGTCACCGCGCCGTTCCTGGCCGTCGACGACATGATCACCAGCGAGGGAGTGGCGAGCTTCCCGGACGCCAACGTCGACCCGGCCAGCGGCGAGCGCGACCCCGACCTGCAGGTCGCGTTCGAAGGACTGTTCCTGCCGACCGCCCCGGCACAGGCACCGTACATCCGTTCCACCCATCCCGAGCTGCGCGACCCGGCGCTGATGCTGTGGGCGTACCGGGGCAACCTCGGGCTGGACGCCGGCATCCCCGGCTCGGTCTACCGCATCGACCAGAGTCAGGTGGAAGCCGGCCGGCTGCTGCCGGTCGGGGATCCGCAACTGCTGCGCGTCGGCGAGACGATGACCCTGGACGACGGCACCAGCATCGAGTTCCTGGACATCACGCAGTACGTCACCCTCTCCGTACGCCATGATCCGGGCAGCGGGCTACTGCTGGCCAGCTCGGTGCTGCTGCTCGCCGGGTTGATGCCGTCGCTGTTCGTCCGGCGGCGTCGGGTGTGGTTCCGGGTCACACCGGCCGCCCCCGGCGACGGCTCCACGACAACCGGTAGTAGCGTCATCGAGGCCGGTGGGCTGCCGCGTACCGACCATCCTGGGTTCGGCGACGAGTTCCGGGAGCTCGTCCGGGCGGTCGGCGGTGCCGGCCCGCCACGGGAAGGAACGCAGTGATGGCAGAGCTGTCCGACCAACTCCTGGTCGTCACGATCTTCGCGTACCTGTTCGCGATGATCTGTCATGCGGTCGAGGCCGGTTTCGGCAGCGGCAGCCGGCGGAGCGCGCCGGTCGCGGCCCGCGACCGGGAACTCGCCACCGCCACCGTCGGTGGGTCGTCGCCGACGGTGACCGCCGTGGTGCCGGGCGCCGCTGACGACCTGATCCCGGACGGTCCGGTCTCCAGAGCGCCGACCCCGGGCGGCCCGGTCGGGCTTGAGCCGGAGCGGACCGGCTGGGCCCGCGTCGGACTCGCCGGCTGGTTCGCCATCGGCGCGACGGTCCTCGGCGCGCTGGTGCACCTCGCCGCCCTGGTCGCCCGGGGTGTCGCCGCCGAGCGGCTGCCCTGGGGCAACATGTACGAGTACGTGCTGGCCATCACCTTCGTCGGTGTCGCCGCTTGGCTGGTGATGGTCTACCGGCATCCGTCGCTGCGCCCACTCGGGCTGTTCGTCGCCCTGGTGATGGTCGCTCTGCTCGGAATGGCCGGACTGGTCTTCTACACGCCGATCACCCCGCTGGTGCCGGCGCTGGAGTCCTACTGGTACGCCATCCACGTCTCGACGATCATGGCGTCGTCCGGGGTGCTGCTGCTCGGGTCGATTCCGGCCGCGATGTTCCTGCTCCGGCACGGGTACGAGCAGGGGCGGCGCGGATTCCCGTACCTGCTGGCCAAGCGGGTGCCGGCGGCGGTGTCGCTGGAACGGCTCACCTTCGGGCTGCACGCGATCGGCTTCCCGGTCTTCACCTTCGCGGTGATCGCCGGGGCGATCTGGGCCGAACACGCCTGGTCCCGGCCGTGGGCGTGGGACCCGAAGGAGACCTGGGCGTTCATCTCCTGGGTGGTCTACGCCGGCTACCTGCACGCCCGGGCCACCCCGAGCGTACGGCGGACCACCGTCACCTGGATCGCGATCCTCGGGTTCCTCACGATGCTGATGAACCTGATCGGCGTCAACTACTTCTTCGAGAGCCTGCACTCGTACGCCTGACCGCCGGTCGCGCGCATCTCGTCCGTAGCCGACCGGGGCGGGGGTGCATCGGTCGGAGTACTCCGACCGATGCACCCCCGCCCCGGACCGACCGCCTGACGGCGACGGGTTACTTCGACGAACTGGTCTCGTCGTCGCCGGTGACCAGCACGACCCGCTTGCGCCGGCCGAGCAGGAAGACCGCCACACCGACGACCAGGATCGCGGCACCACCGGCCGCGACCAGCCCGGCCTGCGCGCCGGTGACCGGCAGCCCGCCGTCGCCGGCACCGCCACCACCGGATCCGCCGCCGGTGCCCGGGTGCTCACCGGTCGGGTTGATCAGCACCAGTGCCTCGTTGTTGTCCAGGTTCCGGTCGTACCACGGCTCCGGTGACCCGTCCCAGTCGACGACCTCGACCAGGCCCTCCGCGTCCGGGATCACCTCGTTGATCAGCAGGGTGAAGGTGTGCTCGAACTCCTCACCTGCCTTGATGATGATCAAGGGACTGCGGCAGATGTACCAGTCCGCGCCGGGCACCTGGTCACCGGACTCCTCCGGCGTGTGCGCGGTGCGGCAGCCCTCCGGCACCTCGGTGACCTCGGTGCCTTCCGGGGTGTGGAAGGCGAAGTAGGCGGCCGGATTGCCGGACCGGTCGAACACCGTGCCCGGTCCAAGGTTGGTCAGCCCGAGGGTCACCTCGACCTCGTCGCCGGCCACGCCGCTGGCCTCGGCACCGGCCACCGCGAAATCGGCCTGGTTGTCGACATTGAGGAACACTGAGCCGTAGTTGTCCGACTCGTCGAGATCGGCAGCCGACCGGCTGGCCACCCGGCTGCCGGTGGCGACGGCGCGTAGGGTCGCGCCTCGGCCCCGGCTCAGCTCAGCCTGGCTGGACAGGCTGACCTCGCCAGCGGGCAGCACCGTGTAGATGAGGTGCTCGCGCAGCGCGGCCTCGGTCGGCGTGACCTCGAACCCGTCGACGATCTCGAAGCCATCGCCCGGCTCCAGCTCGAGCGCGATATCGCAGACCGCGTAGTTGGAGAGCGGGTAGCTGGTGTACACGCAGTTGTCGTACTGGCCGAACTCGCTGGAGGTGACGTCGATGGTCAACTGCAGGCCGTCGGTCGGCTGGTTGCCGGCGTTGTAGCCCTCGATCGGCACCGCGACCGATTCACCGGGGGCCACCAGGCCGAGGTCCTCGTCGCCGGTGGTGACCACCAGGTCCGGGCCGTCGCCGAGGGTGATCGTCGCCGAGCCGGATCGAGCGCCGGCGTTGGCGGCGGTGGCCGTCCAGCTGATCTGGCCGCTGTCGCCGACGTCGGCGCCGCTGGCGGCGGCCAGGCCGATCGGCATCACGAAGGAGCCGTACGGGTCGGCGTCGAACAGATCCAGCTCGCAGGTGACGGTGTCGGCGTCGACGGTGCACTGCGCCGGGAACTCCACGTCGACGACTCCGGCCAGTCCGGAGACGTCGACGGTGACCAGCGGGTCGACGATCCCGTCGCTGAGGTAGATCTGTGCGGGGACGTACTTGCCGGGGGCACCGGGGCCGCCGATGGTAACGTCGTTGAGCCAGAACTCGAGGTAGCCGTCCTCGCCCTGGGCCGCTGCGGCGGCCGGCACGGCGGCGAGCAGCGCGCCGGCGGCGACCAGGGAAACTCCCAGGCGGGCCGAGTGGCGCCGCCGGGATGTGCGTACGAACATGGGTGTCCTTACGAGGGATTATGGGGGACGCACGATGATAAACGGACCGTGCGACAGCGCGGGGTCCCGTCGGGACGAAGACCGGACGAACCGGACGCGGCGCGAATCACCGCCCCGGATGGTGGCACCGGCGCCCTGGTAGGCCAGACTTGGCGACATGGCGGCTGCAGGGTTCCCGTACCAGGATCTGAAAGACTTCGTCGCGGCGCTGGAGACCGCCGGCGAGCTGCGCCGGGTCGACGTGCCGGTGGATCCCACGCTGGAGATCAGCGAGGTGGTGACCCGCACGGTCCGCGCCGGCGGCCCGGCGCTGCTGTTCGAGCGCCCCACCCGGGGTGAGATGCCGCTGGCGATCAACCTGTTCGGCACCGAGCGGCGCACCGCCATGGCGCTCGGGGTCGAGCACCTGAACGAGATCGGCGACCGGATCGGTGCCATGATCAAGCCCGACCTGCCGGTCGGCTGGTCCGGCATCCGTGACGGGCTGGGCAAGGTCATGCAGCTCACCTCGCTGCCGCCGCGCAAGGTCAAGACCGCACCGTGCCAGGAGGTCGTCTACACCGGTGCCGACGTCGACCTGAACCGGCTCCCCGGGCTGCAGGTCTGGCCGGGCGACGGCGGGATCTTCCACAACTACGGGCTCACCCACACCAAGCATCCGGAGACCGGCAAACGCAACCTGGGTCTCTACCGGCTGCAGCAGCACTCGCCCAACACCCTCGGCATGCACTGGCAGATCCACAAGGACTCGACCGCCCACCACGCGGTCGCGGAGCGGCGCGGCGAACGGCTTCCGGTGGCGGTGGCGATCGGCTGCGACCCGGTGGTCAGCTACTCGGCGTCGGCGCCGCTGCCCGGCGACATCGACGAATACCTGTTCGCCGGGTTCCTGCGCGGCCAGCGGGTCGAGATGGTCGACTGCCGGACCGTGCCGCTGCAGGTGCCGGCGCACGCCCAGATCGTGCTGGAGGGCTACCTGGAGCCGGGCGAGCGGCTGCCGGAAGGGCCGTTCGGCGACCACACCGGCTTCTACACCCCGGTCGAACCGTTCCCGGTGCTGCACATCGAATGCATGACCTTGCAGCGCGACGCGCTCTACCACTCGATCATCACCTCCAAGCCGCCGCAGGAGGACCACGGGCTCGGCAAGGCCACCGAACGGATCTTCCTGCCGCTGCTGCGGATGCTGATCCCGGACATCGTCGACTACGACCTGCCGGCCGCCGGGGTGTTCCACAACTGCGTGATCGTGTCGATCCGCAAGCGCTACCCGAAGCACGCCCAGAAGATCATGTCGGCGATCTGGGGCGCCCACCTGCTGTCGCTGTCCAAGCTGATCGTCGTGGTCGACGACGACTGCGACGTGCACGACTACGCCGAGGTGGCGTTCCGTGCCTTCGGCAACGTCGACTACTCCCGTGACCTGCTGCTCACCGAGGGCCCGGTGGACCACCTCGACCACTCGTCGTACCAGCAGTTCTGGGGCGGCAAGGCCGGCGTCGACGCGACCCGTAAGCTGCCCACCGAGGGCTACACCCGGGGCTGGCCCGAGGAGATGACCATGTCACCGGAGATCGTGTCGCTTGTGGACAAGCGGTGGCGGGAGTACGGGATCTCGTGAGCGCCGCAGCCACCACCGCCGGGCCGGCCGGCGTACCGGTCGGCCGGGTCCGGGCCTTCCTGCGGCTGGTCGCGATCGAACACTCGGTCTTCGCGCTGCCGTTCGCCTACCTGTCCGCGCTGACCGCGATGGTCAGCCTCGACGGTGGGGTCCGCTGGCTCGACCTGCTGCTGATCACCGTCGCGATGGTCGGGGCACGCACGTTCGCCATGGCCGCGAACCGGATCATCGACCGGCACGTCGACGCGCGCAATCCGCGTACCGCCGGTCGGGAGCTGGTGACCGGGGCGGTCAGCGTCCGGACGGCCTGGACCGGTGCGGTGGTCGCCCTGGTGGTCTTCCTCGGTGCCGCTGCCGCGCTGAATCCGCTCTGCCTCGTGCTCGCCCCGCTGGCGGCGGTGCCGCTGGTCGTCTACCCGTACGCCAAGCGGTTCACCAACTGGCCGCACGCGGTGCTGGGGCTGGCCCAGATGGTCGGCCCGGTCGGTGCCTGGCTGGCGGTCACCGGCACTGTCGACGGCGCCGGACCGGCGATCGTGCTCGGCGCGGCGGTCGGCCTGTGGATCGGCGGATTCGACCTCATCTACGCCTGCCAGGACGCGGAGATCGACCGCGAGATCGGGGTACGTAGCGTGCCGGCGCGGTACGGGCGGGCGTTCGCGCTGCACGCCTCGACGGCGGCGCACGTGGTGACGTTCGGGCTGTTCGGCTGGTTCGGTTTCGTGGTCGGCTTCGGCTGGCCGTGGTGGCTCGGCCTGGCCCTGACCGCCGTGGCCTTCGGCTACCAGCATCTGGTGGTCACCCCGACCGACCTGTCGAAGGTGAACCGGGCGTTCTTCACCGCCAACGGCTTCGTCGGCATCGCGCTGTTCGTCTTCGCCCTGCTCGACCTGGTGTTCCGACTCGGCCTACGGCCCTGACCCCGGCTCACCCGCCCGCCCGCCTCGACCTGGCGGGCGGTACCGGCCCGACTCGGCGGACCAGTCGATGGTGCCGCGTACCGCGTGGCCGATCCCGTCCAGCAGCGCGGCGGCGGCCCGGTCGTACGCCGGCCCGAACGACGGCACCGCCGCGCGGCGGGCCGCGAAGAGGTCCAGCTGGGCGCGCCACCGCCCGGCGACCAGGTCGACGGCCGCCGCCAGTGGGATCCGGTCCGCCTCGGCCACCGCCACCACCAGGTTGTGCCCACCGCCGACCCGCAGGTCCCCGGGGAGCGAGTACAGGTCGTTGTACCAGGAGAGCAGGTCGTTGCCGGTGTCGGCGAGCTCCCGGACCCGGGGGTGGTGGAACACCGCGTCCGGCACCGGTTCGCCGGTGGCGAACTCGATCAACGTGTACGCGACGTTCGCCGCCGACGTGGCCCGGCGCAGCTCGACGTACTCGGCCGGGTCCGGGCGGTGGCCGGTGGCCTTGTTCCGGGCCTCGCGGACCGCACCGTCGAGGTGCTCGGCCACCGCGTCGACGAACCGCTCGCGCCACCACGGCGGCATGGTCCGGACCAGCACCCGCCACGGCCCGGTCAGCATCCGCCGGGCCGGGCCGACGAACACCGGGCCAGCGTCGGAGTCCGGGCCGGCGTCGGACCGGGCGTCCGCGCCCGTGGTCTGCCCGGTACGCAGCAGCGCGAGGATCTCGCTGGCGACGCGGTGCAGCCGGTCCTGCTGCGGCTCGGCTACCTGGTCGAACTCGTCGTCGTTCAGGAAGAACCAGGCGAACAGCGCGGTCAGCAGACGCAGCCGGCCCAGGTCGGCGGCCGGGTAGAGGCGGGCGGCGTACCCGCCGATCTGTGCCCCGGCGAGCCGCCGGTGGGCGGTGGTGTCGGGCGGCAGGCCGCAGCGCCGCAGCCAGCCGGGCAGCCAGCCGTCGGCGGCGTGCAGGTGCGGGGAGACCACGACCGGCAACCGGCACTGCGCCTGTAGCTCGGCCAGCAGGCCGGTGAGGTCGGTGCGGTTGCCGGAGTCCATCACCTACCTGCGTGGTTGCTGCCACAGTGTCCGTACGGGGTGCGACCTACCCTATGGGGTGATCGTGCTGGGCGACAGCCGGTGAGTGGACGGGGAGCAGATGAGAAGACCGTGGGTGATCGGCGTCTCGGGTGCCTCCGGTACGCCGTACCCGGCGGCGGTGCTGCGGGCCCTGCTCGACGCCGGGCATCCGGTGGACCTGGTGGTGTCGCGGGCGGCCCGGCTCACCATCCTCGACGAGACCGGTGGACCGTTGCGCGACAGCCACTGGCGCGACGATCTCGGCCGGTGGCTCGGCCGTGCGGTGCACGACGCGGACGTCCGGTTCTGGCCGGCGGGTGACCTGGCCGCCGGTCCGAGCAGCGGCTCCTATCCGGCGCGGGGGATGGTGGTGGTGCCGGCCAGCACGGCCGCCTGCGCCGGGATCGCGATCGGGCTGTCCAAGGACCTGCTGCAGCGGGCAGCCGAGGTGAACCTGAAGGAGCGCCGACCGGTGGTGCTGGTCCCCCGGGAGACCCCGGTGACCCGCAGTCATCTGGAGCACCTGATCACCCTGCACGACGCGGGAGCGGTGGTGCTGCCGGCGAGCCCCGGCTTCTACGGTGCGGGTGCGGCCGCCTCCGCCGCCCAGCTGGTCGACTTCGTCGCCGGCAAGGTGCTGGACGCGCTCGGCGTACCGCATTCGTTGTTCCGCCGGTGGTCCGGCGAGCTCGGCGCGGCCCGCGACGCGCCGGCTGGGTCCTGACGGGTCAGCCGACGTAGCCGCCGGATCCGTTCTCGGTGTGCCGGGGGCGGTTCTCCGCCGCGCTCTCCGCCTGCATCTCCTCCAGTACGCCTTCGCCTTCGAGTAGCGCGCGTACCTCGGACTCGCGGAACCGGCGATGGCCTCCGGGAGTACGGATGCTGCCGATCCGGCCGGCCGCCGCCCAACGTGTGACGGTCTTCGGGTCGACGCGGAACAGCGCGGCCACCTCGCCCGGCGTCAGCAGACGATCTCCAGTGTCCACGGTCCCCTCCTCGCGTCCACGACAGCCCTGACCTAGCCAGTGAGCCCCCCGATGGACCGTGTGCCAGCTGCCGTCGTGCCAGACGTACGGCCATTAGAGCACCGGCTGCCTGCCCTGTCCGGGAAATGGGGAAAGCTACCTGCCTGGGAAGTTGTCCAGTATGATTTGCACCCTATATTGTGATTTACACTAGCTTAGCGTGAACTCGTGTCACCTGTCCTTGAATCATCCGAGGGAGCCACCGACCGGCCGGCAGGTACTAGGGTGTACTTCCCGTGGACGTCATCGACCTGCGGCTCGTCGACCTGCTCCGTGGCAACGCCCGGCTCTCCTACGCCGAGCTCGCCCGCCAGGTCGGCCTCTCCGCCCCCGCCGTGCACGAGCGGATCGGCAAGCTGGAGGCCGCGGGCGTGCTGCGCGGCTACCGGGCGGACGTACGCCCCGAATCCGTCGGCCTCGGGGTGACCGCCCTGATCGGCCTGGTCGAGGATTCCGGAGCCGAGACCGACGCCGTGCTCGACGCGCTCCGCGCGATGCCGGAGATCGAGTCGTGCTACTTCATGGCCGGCGTCGAGTCGTTCCTCTGCCTGGCCCGGGTCGGCACCATCGCCGAACTCGAACAACTGATCATGCGGCTGAACCGGACTGCCGGGATCGCCAACACCCGGACCAGCGTCACCCTCTCCACCAAGTGGGAGAACCGTCCCCGACCCCTCACCGGCTGATCCGACCGGCGGTGTTGTTACCGTCAGCGGGTGGATCAACTGGACCGGTGCGACGACGCCGACCGGGCCTGGGTGACCGAGGCGATCGCCAAGGTCGAGGCGGACGCCAACCGGTCCGCCGACACCCACCTGCTGCCGTTCCCGCTGCCGCCGTCCTGGGGGATCGACCTCTACCTCAAGGACGAGTCGGTGCACCCCACCGGCTCGCTCAAGCACCGGCTGGCCCGGTCGCTGTTCCTCTACGGGCTGTGCAACGGCTGGATCGGACCGCAGACCACGATCGTGGAGGCGTCGAGCGGTTCCACCGCGATCTCCGAGGCGTACTTCGCCCGGATGCTGGGCCTGCCGTTCGTCGCGGTGATGCCGGCGGCCACCTCGGCCGAGAAGATCGCCCAGATCGAGTTCCACGGCGGCCGGCCGCACCTGGTCCGTGATCCGGCGGCGGTCGTCGTCGAGGCCCGGTGGCTGGCCGAGGACCTCGGCGGGCACTTCATGGACCAGTTCACCTACGCGGAGCGGGCCACCGACTGGCGGGGCAACAACAACATCGCCGAGTCGATCTTCGCGCAGCTCGCCCTGGAACGGCACCCGATCCCCAGCTGGATCGTGGTCGGCGCCGGCACCGGCGGCACCAGCGCCACCATCGGCCGGTACGTGCGCTTCCAGCGCCACCGCACCAAGGTGTGCGTGGTCGACCCGGAACACTCGGCCTACTATCCGGCGTGGACCAGCGGCGACTGGACCACCACCACCGGGCGCGGCTCGACGATCGAGGGCATCGGCCGGCCGACCGTCGAGGCCTCGTTCCAACCGTCCGTCGTGGACCGGATGATCCAGGTCCCGGACGCGGCGTCGTTGGCCGCAATGCGCCTGGCCACCGATCTGCTGGGCCGGCGGGTCGGCGGATCGACCGGCACGAACCTGTGGGGGGCGTTCGCACTGATCGCCCAGCTCCGCGCGGCAGGCCAGCAGGGATCGGTGGTCACCCTGCTCTGCGACAGCGGCGAGCGGTACGCCGACAGTTACTACTCGGCCGACTGGCTCGCCGGCCAGGGCCTCGACCTGACCCCGTACCTGGCGGTGGTCGAGCGTTTCCTGCGCACCGGTGACTGGTCGACCGACGTCGTCAGCTGAGTCAGGCCGCCGTCGGCCGGCGCCGGCTCGGTGACCTGCGGCCGGTGCCTGGTCAGGCGCGTTGCGCCAGCCCCGGGTAGTGCCGGACGAATCCGTCCGGATCGACGGTCAGTTCGGCGGTGAAGCTGCCGCTACGGAACCGGACCCGGTCGACGTCGAGCACGGTGTAGACCTGCTCGACCGGCAGCACCTCCAGGCTCGGCACCCGGACCCAGGCGACCGTCAACCGGTGCTCCTCACCTGCCGGGCGCTGCGCCAACCGCAGTCGACGTACCACCAGGGTGTTGAACAGCGGCGCCGCACCGAGATCGACGTCGAGGGCCGGGTCGAGCCGCCCCGGCTCCTCGGTGCCCGGCAACCCCACCGGGGGGTGCCCCGCCGCGCGCAGCGCCCCGTCCAGGTCACCCTGCTCGGCGGTGCTGACCCGCCACCGGCCGAGCGCCCGCTCCATCCGTACCGTGCGCAGCCAGCCGGCACCTTCGGCGGTGACGGTGAGCCGCGCCGACTCCCACTGCTCGTCGGTGGCGAGCTCGTAGTGGCAGCTGTACGGCAGCGGTGCCGCCGCCATCGACACACCCCGGGCAGTCAGTCCACGCCGGTCGTCGAAGAGCACGTGGTCGGCGCCGCCGGTGTCGGTGCGCGCCCAGATGATCGATTTCGGCGACGTCGGCATGAGCCGACCGTACCGGCAGATCGGGCCGGCGGGGAGCCGGACCGATCTGCCGGTGTCAGTCGATGCCCGTCAGTCGGTGCGACAGGCTGTCATGGCTGCGGTGACCCGTCAGCCGGTGCGGTGATCCGTCAGTGGCTGCGGGTGGGCCGTCGGTCGGCGAAGCGTCGCTCGCCACCGCGACGGTCGTCGCGGGGCGGCCGGTTGCCGTCGTGGCGGAACCCGCCACGACGCTCCCCGGACCGGTCGGCGTCGCCGCGCGGGCCACGGTCGGCGTCCCCGCGCGGCCCGCGGTCGACGTCACCGCGCCGGCTCCGGTCGGTGTCGCTGCGCGGGCCACGGTCCGTCTCACTCCGGCCCCGGTCGCCCCGGCCACGGAACCGGTCCGGACGGTCGGACCGGAAGCGGTCGGGCCGCTGACGGTGCTGACGCGGCGGCTCCGGCTCCTCGACGATCGGTACGCCACTCGGTTCAGCGGCACCGGTCAGCTCGGTCAGGACGGCGTCGCCCCGGCGTACCCGGGTCTGCGCCGGCTCGACGCCGGCCTTCTCCATCATGGCGAGCGTGCTGCGACGCTGCTTCGGCAGTACCAGGGTGGCGACCGCGCCGGACTCCCCGGCCCGAGCGGTCCGGCCGGCCCGGTGCAGGTAGTCCTTCGGGTCCTTCGGCGGATCCACGTGCACCACCAGCGAGACCCCGTCGACGTGGATGCCACGGGCCGCGACGTCCGTCGCGACCAGCACGTTGACCCGGCCCTCCTTGAACTCGGCGAGGGTGCGGGTCCGTACCCGCTGGGTCTTGCCGCCGTGCAGGGCGCCGGCCCGGACTCCGACGGCGGCCAGCTGGTCGACCAGCCGGTCCACCCCCATCTGGGTACGGGCGAACATCATGGTGCGGCCGGACCGGGCGGCGATCGACGCGGCGACGGCGAACTTGTCGTTCGGCGGGATCAGCAGCAGATGGTGGTCCATGGTGGTGACCGCTGCGGTCGGCGGCGCGGTGGAGTGGGTGACCGGATCGGTCATGAACCGCCGCACCAGAGCGTCGACGTCGTTGTCCAACGTGGCCGAGAAGAGCAGCCGCTGGGCGTTGGCGGGCGTCTTGTCCAGCAGTTCGGTGACCTCCGGCAGGAAGCCCATGTCGGCCATCTGGTCTGCCTCGTCCAGCACGGTGACCTCGACGTCGTCGAGGTTGCACACGCCGCGCGCGATGAGGTCGCCGAGCCGGCCCGGGGTCGCGACGATGATCTCCACGCCCCGGCGCAGCGAGTCGATCTGCCGGTCGTACGGCACGCCGCCGACGGTGGTCTTGAGGAACACGCCGACGGCCCGGCCCAGCGGGAACAGCGCGTCGTTGACCTGCATCGCAAGCTCGCGGGTGGGGACCAGGATGAGTGCGCGGGGGTGCAACGGACGGGCCCGGGGGCCGTCGGCCATCCGGGTCAGCACCGGCAGGCCGAAGGCGAGGGTCTTACCGGAACCGGTCTGGCCACGGCCCAGCACGTCACGGCCGGCGAGCGCGTCGGGCACGGTGGCCCGCTGGATCTCGAACGGGGCGGTGATGCCTTCCCGGGCGAGGGCCTTGACCAGCGGTCGCGGCAGGCCGAGCTCGGCGAAGTCCGGCTCGTGGACCGCCTCGGCGACTGGTTCGGCGACTGGTTCGGCGACTGGTTCGGTCGGCTGCTCGACGGGCTCGACCGGGGTGTCGAGGACGGAGGGGAACGTGCTGGGGTCAGCGAAGGTGGTCAAGAAAACCTCTCAGAGCGGGGCAGATCTTCGCGAATGGCCCGTTCCGGTGTCGCACCGTTGAATCGCCCGCAAGATTGCCCATGAGCACGCGTGAGCATGCCGGATTGATGATCGGGTGCAAGTGTACGGGTTTGCCGCGCTGTTGCCACCCGACCTGTCCGGCCGGTGGGCCGGCTCACGCCGGTCGGCGGTCCGGGCGCGCCCGACCCACCGGGTCGGGCGCGCCGGACCGGGCCGAGGTCAGCCGCCGAGCAGGCCGTCGAAAAGACTGTTGAAGGCGTTGCCGACGACCAGGGCGATCAGTACGCCGAGCACCACGACCACACCGAGTCCGATCGCCATGACCAGGACCACCTTGGTGGTGCCACGGTCCTCCCGGTCCGGCGTGTCCGCCCAGCCCTGGGCCAGGATGTGACCGGTCAGCGAGCCGGAGTTCTCCACGGCCGGGTCGAACGTCATGCCGCCGCGCGGCGCACCCATCGGCAGCGCCATCGTCGAGTCCGCGCCGGGTTCGGCGCGCCGGGCACCGTACACCGTCCCGGTCGACGGTGCCGGCGGCGACCACGGTGCGGCGGCCGGCGGTGCGGACACTGCGGGCGGTGCGGAGACCGCAGGCGGTGCGGACACGGCTGGCGGTGCGGAGACGGGCGGCGGTGGCGGTGGCGTCGGGTGCCAGGTCGGCGACGTGGCCGCCGGGATGGTGTATCCGCCGGCGGCGAACTGGCCGGGCGGTGGCGGGAAGGGCCCCGGAGCCGGGGCGGGTGGGGCCGGCGGCGAGGTGGGCCGCGACGGTGGTGGCGAGCCGGGCAGCGGTGGCGGGAACGGCGCCGGGGGCGGCGGCTGCGCGGGTGCGGGCGGCGAGACCGGTGCCGGCGGTACGGCCGGCTCCGGCGCGGTCGACTCGCGCCGGGCGCCGTAGACCCGGGTGCCGCCGGTCGGGAACCGCAGTGCACCGACGTCGCTGGCGGAGACCTGCGCCGCCCCGGTCACCGCAGCTCTGGCCCGAGCGGCGGAGCCCGGCGACGCGGCGGGATCGTCAGCGTCGGCGGAGGCCGTCGGCGAGTGCTCCACGGCGGGTACGGCAGGAGGAGCCGGCGTGGCGGCAGCACTGTCCGGTGGTTGCCAGGTGTCGGCGAACGCGGACCAGGCCGACGCCGCCGATCGGCCGGCACCCGGATCGGCCGAGACGGGCGCGCCGGAGACGGGCGCGTCGGACACCGAGGGGTCGGACACCGAACCGCCGGATACGGGCGCGTCGGTCGCGCCCGGCACCACCGGTACGTCGGCGCCGCCCACGTTGGTCGGCCAGAGGGCGCCACCCGGTGGCGGTGGCGGTGGCGGACTGTACGGCTCCGGCAGCGGAACGTACGGCTCGGGCGGCTGGGGCGTACTGCCGGACGAGCCGGAACGGTCGGGCTGACCGGGCACGAGTGGCTGCCCGGCGTCGACCTGGTCCACCGTTGACCAGCGCCGATCTTCGTCCATTGGTTGCCTCCCGTGACAGGGGTCCGCCCGGATACGCCTCCGGCCGGTGAGGCGTTCCTGTGATCACCGTGCCATACCGGTGCCCGTCGGCACACCCGGAGTATCGGCGTACCGACCGCAGGTCGGCACGTTCGGCACGACCAGCCGACCCGGTCAGCTCTCCTGCGGACCCGCGCTGGGGCTGCCGGTGGCCGTGGCGGACGCGCTCGGGCTGGCCGACGCCGTGCCCGTCACGCCGCTCGGCGTCGCGGTCGGGGTGCCCGTGCCGGTCTCGTCCGGGTCCGGGGTGCCGGTCTCGTCCGGATCCGGCGTGCCCGGCACGGTGGTCGGCGTCGTGGTCGGCGACACGCTGGTCGACGGGGTCGGCGCCGGGGTGCTCGGGGTGCCGGTCGGTGTCGGCGTCGGACCCCCGGTCGGCGTCGGGGTGGGCGACGCCGAGCCCGTCGGGGTCGGCTTCGGTGTGGCCGGGGTGGACGGGGTCGGCTTCGGGGTGGCCGGGGTGGTCGGCGTCGGCGTGGGCGTGGGCGTCGTCGTCGGGGCGGCGACGGCGTCGAACACCCTGGTCGCCCGGTAGAAGCGCGACCACCAGACGGTGGCGACCTTGACCACGTCGCCGGTGGTCGGTGCGTGCACCATCTGGCCGTCGCCGACGTACATGCCGACGTGGTGGACGGTGGTCCAGCTGGAGCCGGACGCGAAGAAGATCAGGTCGCCGGGGAGCAGCTCCGAGCGGTCGACGGTCTTGCCTCTGGTCGCCCAGTACTGGTCGGCGGCGACCCGGGGCAGACTGAAGTAGTCGGCGCCGGGTGACCGGTAGGCGGCCCACATCAGGCCGGAGCAGTCGTATCGGCTCGGGCCCTCGGCACCCCAGAGGTACGGCTTGCCGAGCTGTCTGAGCGCGAAGTCCAGGGCGGCGACCGCGCGCGGGTGGGCGGTGGTGCCGGTGATCCCGTCGACACCGTCGATGCCGCGGCCGATCTCCTGCTCGGCGGCCTCCCGCTGCCGCTCGATGGTGACCAGTTCCTGGGTGTTGCGGGCCTTCAGTTCCAGCAGCGCGGTCTCCCGCTGCTTGAAGGTGCCCTCGGTGGAGCCGAATTCGGCGCGCAGCGCGTCGACCCGGGCCAGCGCGGCGGTGTAGGTCCGGTGCGCCTCCTGCTCGGCGGCGGCGGCCAGGGACACCTCCCGGTTGGCGGCGTCGGCGCTGGTGCCGGGCTCACCGCGCTGCAGCCGGGACAGCGCGTCCCACCCGTGCAGGTCGCCCCGGTACTCGCCGGGCGGCAGCGCGGCGGCGTCCTTGATCGCCGAGGCGGCGGTGTTCTCGGCGGCCCGCTGGGCGTCGAGCAACGCGGTACGCCGCTGCCGCAGCGCCAGCTCG
This sequence comes from Solwaraspora sp. WMMA2101, assembly GCF_049179175.1. Lineage (NCBI taxonomy): Bacteria > Bacillati > Actinomycetota > Actinomycetes > Micromonosporales > Micromonosporaceae > Solwaraspora > Solwaraspora sp. WMMA2101. The sequence continues at coordinate 3,648,908 of NZ_JBMHMA010000006.1, forward strand.
GCGGCGTGCAGCGCCGACTCGGCCTCGGTCTGCTGCTCCTCCAGGTCGATCAGTTTGGCGCCGAGCAGGGCCACCTCGGTCTCGCTGGCGTAGATCTGCGACGCGAGCGGGCCCTGCACGGTGCTGGGTACGAAGTTCGGCGGGACGGGAGGGCCGGTCGTCGGTGCCGCACCGGGCAGTTGCAGGCCGCCGGCGGGGACCGGCCGGGCACCGGTGTCGGGCACGGCCACCGGCTGGGCGGCGACCGGGGAGGCCAGCGCGAGGGCGGTGACGGCACCGAGCAGTGCGGCCCACAGGGCCGGGCTCAGCCGTACCGGGACGACGTCGGGCGCACCGGGTGCCGGACGCGACCAGCGTCGGACGTTTCGTCGGCCTGCCCTGTCCCTGCTCTTGCCAATCATGCCTGCTCGCTCCCCGTACGGCGCATTTGTCCCGATGCCGTTGCCCCGGAACCGGGTCGCGTCGCCTGGTGTCAGCTGTCCCCCATCGGTCTTACCGCACGGGACGCGTGATGTCGATGTTCCAGGAGGTAACGAGACCCTGTGAGGTTGGCGGCCGGGACATGACGCAGATCGCTGCGGAGTCGGCCGACGCGCCGGACGGGCCCGTCGGGACGTACGCTCGAACGCGGATCTCGGCGGGACTGGCCGTCGACGGGCGGGTCGTCGACGCGCCCGGCCGGTGGAAGGGACGTGGCGGACGTGGACGCTGGTCGCAAGCGCGAGCTCGAAGAAAAGGTGTACGCCGGGGAGCGGCTCGACTACACCGACGGGGTGGACCTGTACGCCAGCGACGACCTGGCCTGGCTGGGGCGGCTGGCGCACCACCGGCGTACCGAACTCAACGGCGACCGGGTGATGTTCAACGTCAACCGGCACCTGAACCTGACCAACGTCTGCAGCGCCTCCTGCGCGTACTGCTCGTTCCAGCGCAAGCCGGGCGAGAAGGACGCGTACACGATGCGGATCGAAGAGGCCGTCCGTAAGGCCAAGGAGATGGAGGACGAGCAGCTCACCGAGCTGCACATCGTCAACGGCCTGCATCCCACGCTGCCCTGGCGCTACTACCCGAAGGTGCTGCGCGAGCTGAAGGCCGCGCTGCCGAACGTCAAACTGAAGGCGTTCACCGCGACCGAGGTGCAGTGGTTCGAGAAGATCAGTGGCCTGCCGGCCGACGAGATCCTCGACGAGCTGATGGACGCCGGCCTGGAGTCGCTGACCGGCGGCGGCGCGGAGATCTTCGACTGGGAGGTCCGCCAGCACATCGTCGACCACGCCTGCCACTGGGAGGACTGGTCGCGGATCCACCGGCTCGCCCACAGCAAGGGGCTGCGGACCCCGTCGACGATGCTCTACGGCCACATCGAGGAGCCCCGCCACCGGGTCGACCACGTGCTGCGGCTGCGTGAGCTGCAGGACGAGACCGGCGGCTTCACGGTCTTCATCCCACTGCGCTACCAGCACGACTTCGTCGACTCGGCGGACGGCAAGATCCGTAACCGGATCCAGGAGCGGACCACGATGGCCGCGCCGGCCGAGTCGCTGAAGACGTTCGCGGTGTCCCGGCTGCTGTTCGACAACGTGCCGCACGTCAAGTGCTTCTGGGTGATGCACGGACTGTCCGTGGCGCAGTTGTCGCTCAACTTCGGCGTCGACGACCTGGACGGTTCGGTGGTCGAGTACAAGATCACCCACGACGCGGACTCCTACGGCACGCCGAACACCATGCACCGCGACGACCTGCTGCACCTGATCTGGGACGCCGGCTTCCAGCCGGTCGAGCGGGACACCCGCTACCAGGTGGTCCGCGAGTACGACCGGCCGCCGTCGTTGGCGCAGCGGCGGGCCGAGCCGCAGCAGATCTGGGCCTGACCCGGGTGCCGGCAGTCGGGGCGGACAGGTGTCGACCCGCCCCGATCAGGGAATGACGTACCGGTGAGTCAGCCACGTAGCGTGATCTCACGCCTGCGTGGCGTGTGGGGGAGTTTCTGGGCCGTCCCGGCGGCGTTCGCGGCCGGATCGGTCCTCCTCGCCGTCGTTCTCACCGCGTTGGAGCTGCGCCTGCGGCTGCCACTGGACTCGTACCTGCCCAGCGGGCCCGCCGGGGCGAGATCGCTGCTCTCGTCGATCATCACCGCGATGATCTCGTTCACCGCGCTGGTCTTCTCGATCACCGTGGTGGCGCTGCAGTTGGCGTCCAGCCAGTACACCCCACGGGTTCTGCGGACCTTCCTGCAGGACCGGGTGACCCAGGCCACCCTCGGTACGTTCGTCGCGACGTTCCTGTTCGCCATGGTGGTGCTCGCCGCGCTGCCGGACGAGTCCGACGCCCGCCTGCCGGCCCTGTCCCTGGCGGTGTCGATGGGCCTCGTGCTCGGCAGCACCGGGATGTTCCTCTACTACCTGCACCACATGACCGCGCTGATGCGGGTCTCCCACATGATCGCGGCGATCGGCGCGCAGACCCGCCGCAGCATCGACCGGTGGGCGCCCCGGCCCGCCGACCCGGACGACGCGCCGAACGGTCCGATCGTCGACGTGCTGGTGGCCCCCGGGACCGGTTCGGTCACCGCCGTCGACGTCGACCAGTTGGCCCGGATCGCCCGCCGGCACGACTGCGCCGTCACGGTCGCACGGATACCGGGCGAGTTCGTCGTGGCCGGCATGCCGCTGCTCGCCGTACACGCGGTCGGTGACGCCCCGCCCCGGCCGCTGGACGTGTCCCAGGCGGCCCAGGCCGTCGAGATCGGCGTCGAACGGATTCCCGGCCAGGACGTCGGCTTCGGCCTGCGGCAACTCGCCGACATCGCCGAACGGGCGCTCTCCCCGGGCATCAACGACACCACTACCGCCGTGCGGGCCCTGCAGGAGTCCCACGACCTGCTGCGCCGGCTCGCCGACCGACCGGACCGGCCCCGGATCGTCCGCGACGACGACGGCACCGTCCGCGTCCATCTGCGCCGGCAGACGTTCGCCGAGCATCTCGACACGTCCGTCACCGACGTGCGGCGGGCCGCCGGCGAGCAGCCCCGGGTCACCAACCTGGTCGGCGACATCGTCGACGATCTGCTGACGGTGGCGCGGGCCGAGCACCGACCGGCCCTGCGGCGACACCGCACGGGTACGGCGCAGCAGCGGCGCGACCAGGCAGGCGTACCCTCGTCTGGTCATGACTGAATCGAAGAGCGAGGGTTCGCCACGCCGCGACGCGGCGGGCCGGATCGTCGCGCTGCCGGACCTGTACGGCGTCGTCGGCGCCGGCCTGGTGATCGGTCTGCTCCTGCTGCTGCTGTTCGACGGCGTGTTCACCCTCATCGGACCCGGACGGATCGGCCAGTCCAACGGCTGGCTCGCGGTGATCCTGCCGGCGTGGCTGTTCGCCGAGGAGTTCCGGGCCTGGCACGGCGGGTCCGCCCGGTTCGCCGCCGCCGCAGTCGCGGCCGGGGTCGGGACCACCTCCGGGCTGCTGGCCGCCGGGCTCGCCGCCGACCTGCCGCCGTTGGCCGGCGGCGGCATCGGAGCGGCGGTCTCCACACTGGTGTACGCGACGGTCTGGTTCCACGGCGTCCGGTGGCTGGACAGCCGGACGCCGACGAGACGGTGAGGAGAGACATGAGCCCTGCGGTGAAGTACACCCTCGGCCGGATCGGGCTGTTCGTGGTCGTCGTGCTGGCCCTGTGGCCGATCGACATGAACATCTTCCTGAAGTTGATGATCGCGGTGATCTTCTCTGCGGCGTTGTCGTTCTTTCTGATGCGCGGCTGGCGCGACGAGATGGCCCAGCAGATCACCGAGGTCACCGAGCGCCGCCGGGCCGAGAAGGAGCGGTTGCGGTCCGCGCTGGCCGGCGACGACCAACCCGGTGGTACGGACGGCAGATCCCAGGAGAATTGATAGCTTTCGGTCACAAAGGATTGACCCGGCAACCCGATGCTCGCTTGAATGTCGCCGGAATCGCCTTGGCGGATGCACCTGAGACGGTGGTGGATCGTGTTGCCCGGCAACTTGTCAATCCGACGTCGGCTCGGCCGGCTCCCTCGGCGTACCACGGCCGGGGTCCTTGCCGGCGTGGCCGCGCTGTCGACGATCGTCGCCACCATCGGATTCGGTGCCGCCTCGGCCCGCGACGACGACCTGATCGGCGAGCCGGTCTCCGCCGAGCAGTTCGCGGCGATCGCCGCCGCCGCCCAGTCCTGCCCGATGCTCACTCCCGCCCGGGTCGCCGGGCAGTTGATGGCCGAGTCCGGTCTGGACGCCGCCGCCGCCGTCACCACCTCCGGCGGGCAGGGCATCGCCGGACTCGACGAGCGGGACTGGCAGGAGTGGGCACCGTGGCCGGCCGCGCGGCGGACCGACCTGGCCGCGAACGTGATCGCGCTGGCCCGACAGATGTGCCAACTGGGCGGCAAGCTGCGGGTGGCCGAGGTGCCGGGTGACCGGTGGCGGCTGGCGTTGGCTGCCTTCCACACCGGACTCGACTCGGTCACCGTTGCCGGCGGGGAGCCCGACCAGGCGCTCGGCTACATCGGTGCGGCGAGCGGGTACGCCGCGTACTACAGCCAGTTGCCGCAGTTCGCCGGTGCCGGCGAGGCACCGGCCGACCCCGCCCGGCAACCGAAGGCGATCCCGGAAGGGTACGTCGACCTGATCGTCGCGGCCGGCTCGGTCTGCGCGCCGGTCACCGCACCGGCGATCGCCGCGCAGCTGATGGCCCTGTCCGGGTTCGACGCCACCGCGACCGGCGAGGACGGCCGGGCGGGCATCGCGCAGTTCCGCCCGCAACTGTGGGAGCAGTACGGCCCCGACGACGCGACCGCCTACGTCCCGGCCGCCGCCATCCCGGCGCTGGGGGCCGCGATGTGTGCACTCGTCGCCGAGTTCGCCGACGTCGACGGCGGTGACCCGTACGAGTTGGCGCTCGCCGCGTACCACCGGGGCGTCGACGCGGTCCGCGACGCCGACGAGCCGCTCGGCAAGCAGACCGAGGACCTGGTGGCGGCGGTACGCCGGCTCACCGACTTCTACGCGATGGACGGCCGGATGGTGTCGCCGTCGACGTCCCCGTCGCCGTCGGTGTCGCCGTCGGTCACGGCGTCCCCGCGGACGCCTGCGGCGGATCCGACCCGACCCGGCCCGGGGGCGACCACGCCGCCGGCCAAGGTCGTCACCCCGCCGGCGGCCGCGCCGCCGCCGGACACCCGGGCGACGAACAACACGCCGCCGCAGCAGACCACCCCGGCCGCACCCCCGGCCCCGGTCCGGCCGTCGAACATGCGTCAGCTGGTCGGCAAGGAGACCGGGCTGTGCGTCAGCGCCGGTGCCGGCAGTGACGGGACCCAGTTGACCCTGCAACGCTGCGCGGAGAACAAGTCACAGTGGTGGGAGATCCGTAGCGACGGCACCATCCGGGCCAACGGACTCTGCATGGACGTCGCCTGGGGTGCCAGCGCCGACGGCACCGCCGTGCAGGTGGCGTACTGCAGCGGCAATCCGGCGCAGAACTGGCAGAAGTGGCAGGGCCGCAGTGGCACGCTGGTCAACCCGTTGACCGGCAAGTGCCTGGACGTGGCCGGCCACGGCGTCGGCGCGCCGCTGATGATCTGGCACTGCGTGGGTCATCCGAAGCAGACCTTCGACGCCCGCTGACCGACGCCCGCTATAGCCTGCCGAAGGCCAAGGTGCGATCCGACGGTATACCTGTGTGGAATAATCATTCCACACAGGTATACCGTCAGGAGCCGTACCTGTCTGAGGAGCCGTTGCGGACAGTCACGGCACCTGAGCGGGCAGGTGCTTCTCGATGGCGGCCACCAGCGCGGCATCGGTCGGCGCGACCCGGGGCCGGAACCGGCCGGCCACCGTACCGTCGGGGGCGATCAGGAACTTCTCGAAGTTCCACTGCACGTCACCGGCCTCGCCGTCGGCGTCGGGCGTGGCCACCAGTTCGGCGTACAGCGGGTGCCGGCCCGGCCCGTTGACTTCGATCTTGGCGAACATCGGGAACGTCACCCCGTACGTCGTCGCGCAGAACTCCTGGATCTCCTCGGCGCTGCCCGGCTCCTGACCGCCGAACTGGTTGCACGGGAAACCGGCCACCGTGAAGCCCCGGTCGGCGTACTGCGGAGTGAGCCCGCACTTCGACGCCACGTTGACCACCAGCACGGCCCTGCCCGCGAAGTCCCCGAGTGATCCGGGCTCCCCGGCCAGGGAGGTCAGCGCAATGTCGTAGATCCCCATGTCCCGATCCTCTCTGTCCCACCCGTCAGGGCGGTGCCGATCGCGGTCCGCCAGTAGAGTACTTCCCGCCCGGACCTGCGCTTGGTGACCAGGCCGGCGTCGAGCAGCACCTTCAAATGGTCGCCGACCGTGCCGGTGCCGAGCCCGGTGGCCGTGGCCAACTGCGAAGTGCTCATCGGGGTCGCCAGCCGGATCAGGATCGCCGCCCGGTTCGCGCCGATCAGCCGGCCCAGCCCGGTCGCCGTCACCGGTGTCGGGTCGGCGAGGATGCCGCTGGCCGGATAGACCATGCCGAACCGGGTGGGCTGGTCCCACAGCACCCAGCCACGGGCGCAGTGCGCGGGGACGAAGACCAACTGTTCCGCCGCGTCGAGCCGCATCGGCGGCGACGGGTAGTCGTTGACCTGCAGTCGGCCGTCGCCCAACCAGCGCATCTTCTGGTTGAGGTCGGCGAAGACGCCGGCCCAGCCCTGGCTGCTGAGTCGGGCGGTGCGCCCGACGATGTCGGCCCGCAGCCGGCGCTCCCGGTCCGGCCACTGTGGCTGCACCGTCTGCCGCCACACCCAGTCGAGCAGCTCCGCCGCCCGCCCGGCGAGCCCGTCGGCCAGCAGTACGTCAGCGAGCGGCCCCGGTCGGGTCTCGCGCAGGTCGGCGCGGATCTGCGCGTCCCCGCGACCGGCGACGGCGGTGAGCTCCTCGGCGAAGGTCGGTGCCGTCGACAACGGAGCCAGGGTGAGGTAGTCGGCCGTATACCGGGGCCGGAACGACGCCGCCAACAGGGCGCGCAGCACCGGCCGGTCGTCCAGCAGATGCTGGAACGCGGCCAGGTACGGTCGCCGCCAGTCGTGCTGCCACGGCCGACGTGGGTAGTACAGGGCGCGCAGCGCGGCGACGGTGTCGGTCAGCGGCGAGACGACGAACCGACTGCGGGCCAGCAGATCCGCCGGCACCTGCCAGACCGTCAACTTTCGCCTCCAGACGTAACGCTACTGGTCCGGCGCCGCCGGGCCGCAGCATCAGCGGGTGAGGACCTACTCGGAGTTGTTCGCGGTCGGTGAGTTCCGCAATCTGTTCGTGGCCAATTGTGCCGGCATCGCCGCGCACACCAGTTCGTCGCTGGCGCTCGGCGCGCTGACCTACGCGACGACGGGGTCCGCCCTGCTCACCGCGCTGAGCATGTTCGGTGCGCCGCTCGCTGGCGTGCTCGGCAGCGTGACTCTGCTGTCGGCGGCGGACAGCCTGCCGCCGCGTCGGGCGATGACCATCGCGGCGCTGGTCGCCCTGGTCGGTGCCGCTGCCCAGGCCGTACCGGGGCTGCCGCTGTGGGCCCGGTTCGCCATCATCGGGCTGGTCACCTACGTCGCGTCGATCACCGCCGGTGCCCGGTGGGCACTGATCAACGACATCCTGCCGACCGGGGCCTACGTGCTGGCCCGGTCCACGATGAACGCCAGCGTGGGCATCATGCAGATCGCCGGGTTCGGCGTCGGCGGGGTTCTGCTGGTCTGGCTCAGCCCGTACCAGGTGTTCCTGGTCGCCGCCGGGCTGCGCGCGGTCGCGGCGGCGGTGGTCCGCTTCGGTCTGACGGAACGGCCGGCCCGGACCACCGAGCGGACCTCGACCGCCCGTACCTGGCGGATCAACCGGCAGCTGTGGGCCGATCCGGGACGCCGGTCGCTGCTGCTCAACCTCTGGCTGCCCAACGGACTGGTGGTCGGCTGCGAGGCCCTGTTCGTGCCGTCCGCCGGGGACCGGGCCGGGTTCCTGTTCGCCGCCGGCGCGTTCGGGATGCTCGCCGGTGACGTACTGGTCGGACGGATTCTGTCGCCGGCGGCCCGGCAGTGGTGCGCGCTGCCGCTTCGGCTGCTGCTTCCCCTGCCGTACCTCGTGTTCCTGATCCGTCCGGACCTGCCGCTGGCGATGCTGCTCGCCATGGTTGCCTCGGTCGGCTTCGCCGCCGCGCTGCCGCTGCAGGAGCGGCTGATCGCCCACTCGCCGGCGCAGGCGCGCGGCCAGGTCCTCGGCCTGCAGCAGAACGGCATGCTGGCCGGGCAGGCGGTCTGCGCGATCCTCGCCGGCACGGTCGCCGACCATCTACCGGTGCACCAGGCGGTCGCCGTACTGGCCGGGCTGTCGCTGGTCGCCACGATGGGGTTGACCCGTGGCCTGCGGCGCACCCGACCGGCGCTCAGCCGCGCCGCCACTTCTGGTTCGCGCCGCCGTGGCATTCGTAGATGACCAGCCGGGCACCGTCGGCGGTGTTCCAGTCGACGACGTCGACACACTTGTTGGCCTGCGGGTTGACCAGGTCGCCGGCCCCGCTGAGCACCCACTGCTGGGCCGGGTTGCCGCTGCAGTTGGCGAGCTGGACGACCGCGCCGTTGGCGGTGGACCCCCAGGCGACGTCCATGCAGAGCCCCAGCGCCCGGATGGTGCCGTCACCGGGGAAGGTCCAGTTCTGCGCGTTGGTGCCGTTGCAGCGGTACAGCTGCAGGTGCTGGCCGTCGACGCCGTTGGAGTTCGGTACGTCGATGCACTTGTCGGCCAGCCCGATCAGCCGGCTGGTCGAGCCGCCGCTGCCGGTGGTGGTCAACGACAGCCCGTAGCGGGACAGGATCTCGTTGACCGGCTGGTAGACGGTGGTGCCGCCGGAGGCGCAGGTGCCGCCGGCGCCGGAGGTGACGCCCTGGGCCTGGGTGCCGGCCAGCACCGCGCCGCCGGAGTCGCCGGGCTGGGCGCAGGCGGTGCTGGAGACCAGCCCGTAGACGGTACGTCCGCCCGAATAGTTGACCGTGACGTTCTTCGCGGTGATGGTGCCGCACCGCCAGCCGGTGGTGCGGCCGGACCGGCAGATGGCGGTGCCGACGGCCGCCTCCTGGGAGCCGCTGACGTTGACGGTGCCGCCGCCGTAGTTGTTGACCCAGGGCCGGGGCACCCAGTTGGCGTTGGTCTGCACCCAGGCGTAGTCGTCGCCGGGGAACGACGAGCCACGGAAGGTGCCCTGGGCAGCGCCGCTGCCGGTGGTCGTCGCGCCGACGGTGCCGCAGTGGCCGGCGGTGACGAAGCCGCCGGCGACGGCGAAGCCGACCGAGCAGAGCACGCTGTTGTTGATGGTGTACTGGTCGCCGCCCCGGATGTCGTACACCGGCCGGTAGGCGTCGGCGTCGACGACGACGGAGACCGCGTCGGCGGGCAGCCCGGCGGTACGGGCGAAGGTGGTGGCCGCCGTGGCCGTGGCGGCCTGGATCGTCACCGTGTTGCCGACCGGGTCGACGTACCAGGCGTGCACGGCGGGGCCGGCGGCCGTGGCCCGCCGGTCCAGCCCGGCGGCGAGCCGGTCGAGCTCGCGCAGGCCACGGGGGACGACCCGGGCCTCGGCACCGGCGGCGCGGACCCGGTCGGCCTGCGCGGGGTCGGTCACCCCGACGACCACGGTACGTCCGTCGGCGTCGACCCAGGTGCCGGCGTACGCGTCGGCCAGTTCGAGGCGCAGTCGTTGTTCGATGTCCGGGGCGGTGGCCTCGACGGCGAGCCGGGTGTCGAGTTCCTCGACGGTGAGGTCGAGGTCGCGGCGTAGGGCGGCGAGTTGGCCGGCCGGGAGCACCCCGGCCGGTGTCGTGGCGGCTGTCGGTGCTGTCTGGGCGGGCGTGACGGTCGGGGCCGCAACGGCGGCCGACGGCGGGGCGATCAGGGCCGTGCCCAGGGTCAGGCCCAGCAGTGCTCTCAGCGTGCGGTTCATCGGGGGAACCTCCGGGGGTGGGAGGGATCGCAAGGGCTGAGAGCGCTCTCTCTAAACAAAGCTTCCAGATAGGCGCCAGTCTGTCAACATCAACTAAAGTCGATAGTCCCTGCTCCTGGCGTGCACCGGGCCGCGAGTGGGCGTGGGCGGCAGCCGCCCCGCCGCTCCCGCCGAAGGCTCAGGCCTTGCGGGCGACCAGGATGCCGAGCGGCGGCCGGTCCGGGGCCGGCGGAGTCTGTTCGACGGTCACCAGGACCAGAAAGCCGGCCTCGGTCAGCAACCGCGTCACCTCGGCCGGCCGCTGCCGATGGAAGCTCAGATCGATCCGCTTGCCCTCGAACTCGTCGCGGTGCCGGATCTCGTCGCCGACCTGAAACACCAACATCAGGTAGCCGCCGGGCGTCAGCACCCGGTGGAACTCGGCGAACGCCGCCGGCCGCCGCTCGTACGGCAGATGGATGATCGAGAAGTAGGCGAGCAGCCCGCCGAGCCCGCCGTCGGGCAGGTCCAGCTCCAGCATCGAGCCGACCTCGAACCGCAGCTGCGGGTACGCCTGCCGGGCGTGGGTGATCATGCCCGGTGACAGGTCGACGCCGACGGCGTCCAGCCCGTGCCCGGCCAACAGTACGGTCACCCGGCCTGGCCCGCAGCCCACGTCGGCGACCGTACGGTTGCCCGTCGAGAGCACCAGTTCGGCGAACAGGCCCAGCATGGCCCGGTCCAGCGGGGCCTCGTCCAGGGCCGTCTGCACCTCCCGGACGTACTCGTCGACGATGGCGTCGTAGGAGTCCCGGGTGGCGGTCAGGAAGTCGGAGTCAGTCACCCGCAGCACGGTAGCGGCGGCGCAGCCGCACCGTCACCGGCACCACGACGACGGCCAGGCCGACGGCGAGCCACAGCCAGAGCCGGGGGCCGGGCCACCGGGAGGGCACCTGCGCCGGCCGGACCGTCCCGGTCGCGACCGCCCGGTCCGCGACGTCGACCGCCCGCACCCCGTCGGCAAACGTCATCCGCACCGTCGGCGCGTCGGCACCGGGGGCCAACGACACCAGCTGTACGCCGCCGACGTGGCCAGCGTGGATCCGCTGGCTCAGCGCCCAGACCCCACTCATGCCGGCGGAAGCTGGCTGGTAGGCGACCACCAGGGCGCTGCCGTCCGGCCGCCAGCCGAGTAGCCGTACCGCCGTCACGTCCGCCACGGTCGGCAGTCGCGGACCCGGCGCGTCGGCCCCGGTCACCGGGTCGACCGCGACGAGCCGCCAGTCGTCGCCGTCACGTTCGGCCAGGGCCACCGCCTGCCCGTCCGGCTGCCAGGCGCCCTTGCCGGCCAAGGTCCGACCGGGCGGCAGGTCGAGCGTATGCCGCCGGCCCGATCCCAGGTCCATGATGGTCAGCCGGCTGCCGGACTGCAGCGCCAGACGTCGGCCGTCGGCGGCGAACGCCACCGCGTACCCGGCGACGAGCGTGTCGTCGACGGTGGCCAGCTTCCGCACGGACCCGTCGGCCACGTCGACCAGGCTGACGACCGCCGCGTACGCCGACCGGTCCGACGTACGCGGCACCGAGTCCACCACCACCAGCTGGTCGCCGGACGGCGACCAGGCCAGCGGCCGGGTCAGGACACTGGCGGCGTCCCCCGGCCCGAGCGCGGCCACCGTACGGTCACCGAGGTGCCGGATCCGCACCCCGGTGCCCCCCTGCGCGGAGTCCCACTGATGCGCCAGGCGGGTCCCGTCCGGTGAGAGCAGCACCACCTCACCGGCCGGTGCGTCCACCCCGACCCGGTGCACCCGGTACCGGTCCGCGCCAGCGTCGACCACCGCCACGGCCCCGGTATCGTCACCGCCGAATCCGCTGACCGCGACAGCCGCCGCACCGATCGGGAACGGATCGGTGATCCGCAGAGCGCCCCACGGCGGCGTGCCGACCCGGTCCGGCAGGGCATCGGCGGTCCCACCCACCGGCCGGGAGCCGGCCAGCAGCACGGATCCGCCGATCAACAGCAGAACGGCAGTGGTGGTGGCGGCCCACCGCCACCGGCGGACGATCGTCGCCGTCGTCGAGTGCATAAGGCGTCGACGCGCCACGTACCGCCTTCGGTTGTCGGTCCGTTCGGTCGTCGACCCGGTCGCGGTGTCGCACCTGGCTGCTTGGATGGTCGTCATGGGAGTGCTCTACGACTACTTTCGGGCGGCTGGCGACGACGCGGCGGTCGCCCTGATCGACGGTCTGGTGGGCGGCCCGACGACCGCCGCCGGTGCGGTGGACGCCGTCGACTGCAAGGGCATCGACCCCGACGTCGCCCTCGGCAGCCTCGTCGCCTTCGTCCGTGGCGTCGCCTGGCGGCCCGACCTGGTGCGCAGCGATCTTGTCGGGGACCCCGACGACGACACTCCCTGGCTGCTGCGTATCGACGACGGCACCCGGGACACCCTGGCCGGCATCGACAGCGGCCAGGCGCCGCAGCTGTCGGCACGATGGGGGCGGACCGACGAGCTGGCGCCCACCGGCCCGCTGCCCGACGATCACCTCGTACCGGTGATCGAGGCCGTCGCCGGTCTCGCCAGGCGGGCCCGCGACGACGGTGACCACCTCTACTGCTGGTGCAGCCTCTGACCGATTCTCATCCGACTCCCATGTTCGCGTGATCTGATCGGCGGACATGGGCAGCTCAGGCGAACGCATCCTGGTCGTCGACGACCAGCCGAACATCGTCGACATGCTCGTCACCGTGCTCACCTTCCACGGCTACACGGTCGACACCGCCGGCACCGTGACCGAGGCGCAGCAGTCGGCGGTACGACACCGACCCGACCTGGTGGTACTCGACGTGATGCTGCCCGACGGTGACGGGTTCGACCTCTGCCGGCGGCTGCGGGCCGACGGGCACCGGTTCGGCATCGTCTTCCTGACCGCCCGCGACGCCCGGCGTGACCTGGTCTCCGGGCTCACCCTCGGTGGCGACGACTACCTGACCAAGCCTTTCGCCGTCGATGAACTACTGGCCCGGATCCGGGCGGTGCTGCGCCGGGTCGGTGCCGTCGGGCGACCCGATGACGCCGCCCGGTCCGTGCTGCGTTACGCGGACCTTTCGCTGGACGAGGACACGCTGCTGGTGACCCGGGCCGGCCAGCCGGTACGGCTGTCGCCGACCGAGTTCAAACTGCTGCGGTACCTGATGCTCAACGCCGGCCGGGTGCTGTCCCGGACCCAGATCCTGGAAGCGGTGTGGAGCTACGACTTCGGCGGCGAGTCGAACGTCGTCGACACCTACGTCGGGTACCTGCGGCGCAAACTCGACCCGCTCGGCGAACCGATCATCGTTACCCACCGTGGGTTCGGATACGCACTGCGTACTGGTGGGGGGTGAGGTGGCATGCCGGTTGATCGCCCTCGTCGTGCCCCCCGCTGGTCGCTGCGCCGGTCGCTGACCGCCAGCACCGTCGCCTTGACCTGCGCCGCACTGCTCATCACCGGACTGGTCAGCGCGGTCGCGACCCGCCACCACCTGGTGAACCAGATCGACGACCAGCTGACCGCCGCCGCCGGACTGGTGACCCAGGGCAGCCGGCAGATCGCGCTGATCAGCGAGCGGGACCGGACGGTCCGCGCGGTCGTCGGACCGACCGAGTTCCTGGTGGAGATCCGCACCGGCACCGGGGAGCTGTCCCGGTTCGCCTCGACCGCCCCGGTGCCGGCGACGCCACTGCTGAACTCCGCGCCGGCACCATCACCAGGTGGGCGGTCACCACTGAGCACCGTCGCCACCCCGGAGGGCAAGTACCGGGTGGTGACCATCGACGTGGGGCCGGCCGTGGTGCTGCTCGGACTGCCGCTGGCCCCGGTCCAGCGGACCGTGACCCGGCTGATCGGCATCGAGGTGCTGGTCTCCATCGCGGTCGCCGTCGGGCTGGCGTTCCTGGCCAGGATGCTGATCGCGGCCCGGCTGCGGCCGCTGGACGACATCGCCCACACCGCCGACGCCATCGCCGCCGGCCAGGTGGACCGGCGGGTGCCGGTCACCGACGACCCACGACGGGTACGGCGTACCGAGGCAGGTCGGTTGACCCTGGCGGTCAACGGCATGCTGGACCGGATCCACGCCGCCCTGGCCGCCCGGGAACGCTCGGAGCAGCGGATGCGCGCCTTCGTCGCCGACGCCTCACACGAGCTGCGGACCCCGCTGACCGCGATCCGGGGTTACACCCAGCTGCTGCGCGCCGGAATGGTCGACGAGCAGCGGCGACCGGACGTCCTGCGCCGGCTCGACGACGAGGCCACCCGGATGTCGAAACTCGTCGGCGACCTGCTGTTCCTGGCCCGGCTGGACGTCGAGCCGCAGCTGCGGGACGAGCCGGTCGACGTCGCCGTCCTGGCCCGCGACGCGGTCGCCGACGCGCTCGCCGTCGAGCCGCACCGGGTGATCGCCCTGGACTCGCCGCCGCACGTGTGGGTCCGTGGTGACGCCGACGGGCTGCGGCAGGTGCTGGCGAACCTGCTGGCCAACGTACGGGAGCACACGCCGGCCACGGCGCACGCCGAGGTGTCGGTGCGGCCGGACCGGGCCGGTGGTCCGGTCCGGGTCGCGGTGGCCGACAGCGGCCCGGGGCTGGCACCGGACGCCGTCGACCGGATCTTCGACCGCTTCTACCGGGCGGGTCCGTCGGTCGGGGCGGCGGCGGGTCCGTCGGCCGGCCCGTCGGCCGGCCCGGTGGGCCGCAGCGGGCAGGGGGCCGGGCTCGGCCTGGCGATCGTCGCCGCTACGGTCCGCACGCTCGGTGGTGAGGTCGGCGTCGACTCCGCTGCGGGTGACGGCACCACCGTGTGGTTCACCGTGCCGGCCGGGCCGCCACCTGCCGAGACCGGACCTGGCGAAACGTGTCCGTAACGCGGTAGCGCCAGCATACGGCCATGCTGTTGCGCATCGAGCGGGCCGACTTCGCCGACCCGGGACTGTCCGTGTTCCTGCAGGCCCACCTCGACGACATCGCGCCGACCGCGCCGGCCGAGAGCCGGCACGCGCTGGACCTGACCGGGTTGCGCAAGCCCGGCGTCCAGCTCTGGGTGGCGCGCGACGGGGCGACGATCGTCGGTACCGGCGGGTTGGCAGAGGTCGAGCCGGGCCATGAGGAGATCAAGAGCATGCGGACCGACCCGCGGCACCGGGGCCGGGGCATCGCCACCGCGGTGCTGCGCCATCTGCTCGAGGACGCCCGCAGGCGCGGGGTTCGGCGGGTGTCGTTGGAGACCGGCAGCATGGAGTTCTTCGCCGCTGCCCGGGCGTTGTACGCGAAGGCCGGCTTCGTGGAGTGTGCCCCGTTCGGTAGCTACCGGGACGATCCCAACAGCACCTTCTTCACGAAGCGGCTGGAGCAGTCGTTGACCGGGTCGGCTCAGGCCGTCACCTAGCCGCGCGACACCGGTCCGAGCACGGTCTACACCGACATGTACGTCCGCAGCTCCAGAAACGACTGCGCGATCACCTGGTACACGCTCCGAACGGAGGTCGGCCGCCGCAGATGTGCCAGTTGCCATCAGCAAGGGTTTTCCCGTAGAAATGTGCCTCAATCGCCGGCCTGGCCGCTGTCGGCAACCGATGCATGCACGCTGGACGGGGCGAGGGCATGCGGATCGGCCTCGTGGAGCTGGAGGTCTGGTGGTGATGGCGCTGCTGTCGCGGTGGCTCAGGCGGCGACCGCTGCCGGACGGTCCCGGCACCACACTGCCGCAGGCCGTTCATCCGCTGTGGCACGGCCGGGTCGCCGTCGTCTCGCACGCTGACGATCCGCCGGCGCTGCTGTGGCGACTGATGCGCGACGCTACCGCCGCCCTCAGCCAGGACATCCTGGTCGTCGTGACCGACGCGGCGCTGTCCGACTCCTCCTGCGGCGCCGCGCTGCGTCAGGTGGTCGAACACGCGACGCGTAACCTGGGTGCCCGTCGGATCTGGGTGGACGCCGCCGGTATCGGCAGTCCGGACAACGTCTACGCCTCCTGGCTGCTGCGGCTGGCGGCGCACGTCAAGGTCGAACTGCTCGCCCCGGACGGGCCGCCGCACCTCACCGCGGACGGCACCCGGTACGTCGGTACCGGTACCGACGCCGGTGGTTGGTGGTCGTTTCAGCCCGGGGCCGATCCTGCCGTGGTCGCGAACCGGTTTCCGCCGCCGCCGTGGGAGGCGGCGATGCCGGATCATCCGGTCGGGCTGCCCGGCCTCGTCGCCGACCCGATTCCCGCCGGGTTCCTGCTGCGGGCCAGTGGCACGGCGGTGGTCGAGCCCACCGACCCGGCCTTCGACGTACCCGTGGACCGCCGAGGTCCGACGCTGGTGCTCCGGCATGTCGGCGAGCCGCCGGTGGAGCCGGCCGAGCTGGCCGCGCTCTTCGCTGGCCTGCCGGCCCGGACGATGGTCCGCGTCGAGGTCGGTCTGCTGGATCCCGACCGGGTCCAGCCTCGACCACAGTGGCTCGACCGGCTGTCGGCGGCGCTCGACGCGGTACTCGACGGGGGCCGGTCCACCGCCGTACCGGAGCCGGTGGGGATCCGCCGGTCGACGCAGCCGCCACCGGAGTTGCTCAACAGCGGATGGACGCGGGTCGGTACCCGGCTCTACCGGCACACAGCCGAGCCCCAGTTGGTGGCGGAGGTCTCCGCAGCCGGCGTCCTGCTACGCAGGGCGGACGAGTTCCGCCGCGCGGACCTGGCCTTCATCGACCCGGCCACCGGCATCCTGAGGCCCGATGCGGCGGCGTCGCGGCCACTGATGGCGGCGCTGCGCCGGGTCGTCGCGATGGCTCCCGACGGTCTGCTGGTCGACCTGGGACCGGAGCAACCGGTAGCCGTACGGCCGGCCGGGTCGCAGCCCGACCGACCGGTCGAGGCGTCGACGGGGGAACCGGTCGAGAAGGGGTACGTCGACCAGTCCGCCGCCGGGCCTCCGCCGCCGGCCGATGCAGCACCTCGCTCGACTGTGCCGTCGCAACCGGCAGTGGCGCGCCGGCCAGCCGTCGCGTCTCGACCAGTGACACTCGCGCCGGGACTGGACCCGGTCGGGCCGGTGCCGCAGTCGGCGCCACCGCACGTGTCACCGGCGCCCGCACCGGCATCACCTGCGTCGCCGGTGCTCGCACCCCCTCCGACGTTCCCGGCGCCCGCACATCCCGCACATCCCGCACCGACCCCGATCCCGACGCCCGCACCGCCACCGCCGTCGTTCGCCTACCCGCCGGTGATCACCAGCTCCGGACCGGACCCGGACGTGGCCGAGGACGAGCGGCCGGACGACGTCCCAGCGACGGTGGACGTACTACCGCCGGCGGTGATTCCGCTGCCGGCAACGTCCGCCGGGGAGTCCGCCGTGGCGGACAGCGACCACGCCGGACCGGCCGGCCGGTACGTGCCTGCTGTCGCGACAGCGGTACCGGACCGTGACAGTACGCCGGCCGAGCAGCGTGAGTTCACCGCAGCCCTCGGATCGGCGTACACGGATTCGATCACCACGGTGAACGCAGCGCTGGCCGCCTGGCCCTCGCTTCGCCAGGACATCTCGGCGACCGCGAAGACCGACCTGGTGGCGATACGGGTCTACTTCGGCCGGTCGGAGCTGGGCGCGGCACGACTCAACGCCGGGTTGCGGGCCGGGCGGCAGCCGGAGCTGACCAGCTATCTGTCGTGCCTGGTGTCCGGGTTACGCCGGCTGCCGCCGTGCCGACGGGCGATGCTCTGCCAGAGCCGGTTGGCGGTGCCGGCACGACAGCTCTACTCGGAGGGGGCGACGCTGGTCGAGCCGGGCTTCCGCAGCGTGAGCGGAGCCGGGCTGGCCGTCGAGGGTGCCGACGTCGACTATCTGGTCTGGTCCCGTACCGCCCGTCAGGCCGGCGCCCTCGCCGAGCGACAGGAGCTGGACGAGGCGGTCTTCCTGGCCGGGGCCCGGTTCAAGGTGCTCGCCGTGCGGGACATCGGCAAAAGGTGTGTCCATTTCGGCATCGGCCTTGCCGCCTGCCGGGCGGCCTGCCCCGACACCGACAACAGGCCAGCTCGAGCCCGGTAACCTGCCCCGGGGCGGCGCGGCACCATCTCCATGTCGATCTCCCGCAAGAGTCGACCGCGCCGCCCCACCAACCCCAACACCCCACCAACCACCCGACGCCCCAGCACGACCACCGACCACACGCCCGGCAACACCGCCCACCCGCCAGCCGCAAACATCCGACAACCCAGGTAGCAGACAGGCCGACGTAGGGCCCGCAGCCAGGCGGAGTAGGGTAGGCCCTTGACGGGCCGTTAGCTCAATCGGCAGAGCTGAGGACTTTTAATCCTTAGGTTCTGGGTTCGAGTCCCAGGCGGCCCACCACCTGAACTGGGAAAATATAAGTTCATAAATGGAAGGCTCGGCTTTATCGAGCCGGGCTTGTCGGAAATGTGAGCTCTGCGGGGAACACCCAAGGAACACCCAGGTGCCACGACGGCATCGGCTGCGCGGGAGATGCTGGACCAGTGACCGCGTTCGCCGCCGAGTTCAGCCAGGTCATTCCCGGTAGCATGGGGGTGTGTGCCGAGGAGCGCCAGCACTGGACTCGGTCCTCCTCGGTGGTACTGCCCGTCTGATCGCGACGCCCGGTGCTGTCGTACTCGCCGTCACCGCTTGACTGGCGCGGATACCCACGCGACCGATTGGCCCGCCGCATCGGCGGGCGAGGGCCCCACCACACCGGCTACTCCTTGACCGGCTCGACCCTCCCATTGCCCAGGTGGGAGGGTGTCCTCCGTAGCGGCGCGGTGCCCGGTGTCGGCGTACAGGTAGCAGTCCACAGCCAGGTACCCCGTCAATAGGCCTAGGGCCAGTGGGCGTCGTCGCTGCGCTACCACGACGGCATGTTCTACGTCGCGTTCAACACCAACAACCTGGGCGGCGCCTACATCTACCGTACCGACGATATCGACGACGGCGCCTGGCAGCGGACCGCGCTCGGCCGCGGCCTGCACGACCCGTCGCTCTTCTTCGACCTCGACGGCACCCCGTACATCTTCTACGGATCCGGTGGCACCAGCGCGGTGCGGCTCAACGCCGACCTGACCGCCATCGAGCAGAACTACCCGAACATCTTCACCGCCGCCGACTACGCCGGCCAGCCGTTCATCGGCGGACTGTTCGAGGGCGCCCAGTTCTACTACATCGACGGCTACTACTACGCGGTGATCATCACCTGGCCGTCCGGGCAGGGCCGGCAGGTCGTCATGTTCCGCTCGACCGAGCTGCTCGGCCGCTACACCTCGGCCGGTGGCGTCAACACGTACGTCGCCCGTGGGGTGCTCAACTCCAACGGCTTCGCCCAGGGCAGCCTGGTGCCGATCGCCACCGCCGACGGCGGCACCGACTGGCACGGCATGTTCTTCCGCGACACCTTCCCGATCGGCCGCATCCCGGCGCTGATTCCGGCCGTCTGGTCCGACGGCTGGCCGGTCTTCGGCACCAACGGCGTGGTGCCGGTCGGCGGCGCGTTCGACAAGCCGATCCGGCTCGACCCGGCCGAGGAGAGCTACCAGCGGCAGCAGAGCATCGTCGCGTCCGACGACTTCGCCAACGACGCCCCGCACAAGGCGTACCAGGATGAACAGTGGACGATCCCGGACCCGCCGCCGACCGGCGAACCCCCGACCGAGGCGGAGATCGCCCCCAACGGTTCCCGGCTGGACATGGCCTGGCAGTGGAACCACGCCCCGGACAACCGCTACTGGTCGCTCACCGACCGCGACGGCTGGCTGCGGCTGACCACCGGCAAGGTCGTCACCGGCGGGTACGTCTACACGAAGCTGTCCAACCGGGCCGAGCTGGCCTGGTTCGAGGAGGCCCGCAACACGCTGTCGCAGCGGACCTTCGGCCCGCGCCAGTCGGCCGAGACGAGGATGGACGTCTCCGCGATGCGCGACGGCGACGTCGCCGGGATCGCCGCCTACAACCGGGGATTCTCGTACGCGGCGGTGAAACGCGTCGCCGGCGTCAACACCCTCGGCGTGGTCAACCGGGGCCAGCCGTTCGCGGTCGACCTCGACCAGGCGACCCTGGAGAACTTCCTGCCGGGCAGCACCGTGCCACTGGGCGACGCCACCGAGGTGCACCTCAAGGCGGACCTGGACTTCGCCGCGCCGACCGGACAGCTCTGGACCACCTTCCACTACAGCCTCGACGGGCTCAGCTGGCACCAACTCGGCAGCCGGGTCGGCCCGCAGACCCTCGACGGCTCGCTGGCGCACTTCATGGGCCACCGGGTCGGCCTGTTCAACTACGCGACGCAGACCACCGGCGGGCACGTCGACTTCGACCACTACCTGCTCAGCGACACACTGACCGCGCAGGGCCGGCCGCTGGACACCGGTGCGCTCGACGACGCCATCGCGTACGCGGCGACGCTGCGCGAAGCCGACCACCCGGCGGACGCCTGGGCGGCGATGCGGGCCGCGCTGGACGACGCGGTGACCGCGCGGGCCGGTCAGTTCGGCACCCAGAACCAGATCGACGCGCCGGAGCGGGCGCTCAGCTACCAGCTGGCCCGTCTCGGCGTGCTCCGACTGGACACACCGAGGCTGCTGTCGGTCACCACGTCGAGCCGCTGCCTGGCGAAGAAGGTGCAGCTCGTCGTGGAGCTGACCGGTGTCGCACCGGCACGGGTGACCGGCACGGTCGCCTCGCCGTACGGCACCAAGGAGTACGGGGTCGCTCCGTCCGCGAGCAAGGTGCGGACCTTCCCGACCGGTACGGCGTCGATGCCGGCCGGTGCGGTGACGGTGACCGCGACGGCCCGCGTCGACGGCACCCCGGTCAGCGCGACCGTGACCGTGCCGTACGCCGCGCGGACCTGCCAGTGACCTGTTCTTCCACCGGCAGTCAACTCGCAGATCAGAAGGGATCCTCGTGAGACCACCCGTGCACCGCACCACCCGCCGGCGCGCCACGGCGCTCGTCGCGGTCAGCGCCCTGGTAGTCGCCGGGTTCGTCGCCCCGGCGTCGCCAGGGTACGCCGACGACGCCGATCTCATCGTCAACGGCGGCTTCGAAACCGGCCTCGACGGCTGGTTCGTCAACAACGGCAACGCCACCGACAGCGCGACCCGCTGGAACCGGGGCAGTGACCTTGACATCGCAACTCCCTTGATCAACTCAGGTGTTGCGACGACCCATTGAACCCGAGCGCCGAAAGTCGTCACCCGCCCACGGCCGACTTTGATACACGCCCTAGTCCTCGGATCCTGTCCACGGTCGGCGCGGACAGGTTCCGAGTACGGGCCGGTGCCGGTCAGCGGTGGGCGGTGCTGAGCTGGGTGACGAAGGTCGACCAGGCGGTGGGGTGGAAGGTGAGGGTGCCGCCGGTGCGGTCCTTGCTGTCGCGGACCAGTACGCGGCCCGGCAGGTTGTCGGCGACTTCGACGCAGTTGCCGCCGTTGCTGTTGCTGCGGCTGGCGGTGCGCCACGCTGGCTCGGTCATGATCTGCCCTGCCGATCTTCGCGGTCGGATGTTGGCGGCTACCCGGCCTGCGGGGGCCTGCCCGGCCGAGGCGTGGGCAGGCCCCCGCAGCGGGTGTCGATGGTCGACGGCGTCGGTCAGTGGCCGGTGGCGCTGACCTGGGTGACGAAGGTCGACCAGGCGGCCGGGTCGAAGGTGAGGGTGCCGCCGGTGCGGTTTTTGCTGTCGCGGACCAGCACCCGGCCCGGCAGGTTGTCGGCGACCTCGACGCATTCGCCGCCGTTGCTGTTGCTGCGGCTGGCGGTGCGCCACGCTGGCTGGGTCATAGCTCTTCTGCCATCCTCGCGATCAGGTCCCGGGACGCGTCCCGGGGCAGTGCTACCGAGCGTATCGCCTCCCATGCGTTGACGAAGGCGCCGACCTTCGCCGGCTCCTCGTAGGTGCGGCCGTCCACCGGGTTTTCCGTGTAGGCCACCGTCGTCCCGTCCGGCAGCGTGCCGAGGATGAAACTGCCGAGCTGGCCGGTGTAGAGCCCGGCGTCGAGCGGCACCACGTGCAGCAGCAGCCGGTCGCGCCGCGACATCTCCACCAGGTGCAGCAGCTGCTCCTTCATCACCACCGGGTCGCCTCGGCGCAGCGCCGCCTCGTCGACGATGAACGAGGTGACCGGCGGCGTCCTGCGGTCGAAGACGGTCACCTGGCGGGCGAGCCGGTGCGCCAGCCGCTGCTCGGCCACCTCCGGCGGGAGCATGCCGACGGCGAGCACCGCGCGGGCGTACGCCTCGGTCTGCAGCAGGCCGGGGACGTAGGTCGACTGGTACGCGCGCAGCATCTCGGCCTCGGCCTCGTACTCCGGCCAGGGCTGGAACCAGTCCGGTGGGACGGCCCGGCGGGCGTCGTCGGCGGTCTCCTGCACCAGCGTGCCGCTGCCGAAGACCTCGTCGATCTGCACGGCGGTGTCCGGCAGCGGGATCTGCCGGGCCGTCTCGAACTTGGCAATCAGCGAGGTGGAGACGCTCAACCGCTGCGCCAACTGCTCCTGCGTCATGCCGCCGTTGAGCGTACGGAGGAACTTGAGGATGCGAGGAACCCCGTTGGTGGTCACGAATTACCGGTCCTTCCCGATTCAAGATCGAAACTTCGGAACGGGTTCTGTTGGTGGAAATCCTTCCACTGCGGACCGGCTGCGTCCAGGGTGGATGTCGTCGGGATCACGGAACGGGAGGGATTCGATGATCAATAAGGAGTCGGGCTCCGATGCGGACGTGGATGTAGACGCGGACGCCGAACGGGTGTTGCGGCACGCGCGGGAGACCGCCGAGAAGCACCTGCCGCTGCGGACCGGCGAATGCCCGGCCTGCGGATCGGCGGCGTTCTGCGCCCCGTTCACCATGGCCCTGGCGATCCTCGACCGGCGTGACGTGCCGATAGCCCGCCGGATCCGTACGGTGCTGATCGTCGCCGGGTTGTCGCCGCCGGAGTTTCCGCACCCGCCGCAGAACGGTGACGACGGGCGGTCCGACCGTGCCCAGTGAACCGTTGATCAAAGTCGGCGACGTGCTGCGGCTGCGCGCCGAGGACTGGGCGTTCGGCAACGGCCCGGTGGCAATCCGGATATCCCATCTGCGGCACGGTCACGACGTTCCGCAGGTGACCATGATCGCGGTCATGGGTACGTTCGTCACCGGTCCCCGGACCGGTCAGATGATGCTGCTGTCGGTGTTCAAACATGCCCTCCGGCGACCTGGAGTCGTCGAACGCGACGGCCGTCCCGTGATCACCGCCGAGCAATGATTCCTCGAAGGGACCGATTCGTCATGCGTCGACTTCTGCACCTTTTGCTGTTTCCTCGGCGTACCCGCCGACAGGCCCGGGTGCTCGCGGACCTCGCCGCCCAGGCACGGCCGCCGGCCCCGGCGCGGCGCGGCCGCAACGCCGCCGCCCACCGCTACGTCGGTGCGGCGCGGCCGTCGATCAGCCCCAGCCAGGTCCGCGACCGCTGGTTCAGCGAGCGCACCCGGCGAGGTTGCGACCCGACCGAGGTACGGGCGTTCCTGCACCTGGTTGCCGACGAGTTGACGGCGGTGCGGGACGAGCTGGCGGCCACCCGGGACGAGAACGTACGGATCAAGCAGGCGTTGCGGGACTGGCAGTCGCAGCAGTTCCAAGCGGCGTCCTGACCGTCGCCGCGCTGTTCGCCGCCGTGGTCGCGTTGGGTGGAGCCTCCCCAGAACCCACCTGCTCGCGACTAGTCGAACGTCCAGAAGAAGTAGTAGACGGAGGGCGGGTAGCCGTACGCGCGGTACTGGCAGAGGTACGAGCTCCACATGTCGTTCTGGATGCCGTAGTTGCCGTACCAGTGGCAGAAGCTCAGATCACTGTAGACGTTGCGGAGCGTGCCGCCCGGCGGATCCGGGTAGTCCGCTGACGCCGGGGCGGCGGTGGTCGCGAACAGGCCGGCCATGGCGATCGTGAACGCCACCAGCAATGTGGTCAGTCTTCGCATACATACTCCCATCGGGTCGTTCGTCGACCTTCACGGCCCTGATGCCATGACATCGACGCATAACGATCACATGATTCCATTGTGATCGATGCGATGGAAGGGGTGCTGTCAAATCATCGGTCGAGGCAGAACTCATTTCCCTCGATGTCGCGCATAACACGGCACGACTCGCTAAAACCATCTGTGGCCAGCAATTCCACCCGTACCGCGCCGAGCGCGACCAACCGGGCGCATTCGGCTTCGAGCGCGGCCACCCGCTCGTCACCCATGAGTCCGGTGCCGACCGCTCGGGCTGGGAGTGCACCGCGGTGGCCTGGTGGTGTCGCTGTAGACCGTGACGCTGGATCGCCCGTTGCTCTGGTAGCCCTCGGTTGCCATGATCATGTAGCCCATGGGCGCATCGAGGTTCAGGCCGGCGCGGGCCCACGCGTCGAAATGGTCGCCGGTGTTGATCGTTCCGCTGGACCGCGGCTGCTGCCGGACGCTGTAGTAGCGGTAGTACGGCGTGATGCCGACGCCGAGAATTTGTCGGTAGATGTCGTAGGTGCTGCCCTCGCTGACGACGGTGCCCATCGCCGTACCGGTGGGCCGCCAGGTTCCCCAGTTCTCGACGACGTAGTACTCGGCGATCGGTGATGTCGTGTACCCGTAGAGCGATAGGAACGAGACGCCGCCCGGCTGGAAGGTCGCGCAGTAGTTGAAGGTCCGGCGATGACCGGTCGCCCAGCCCTTGCCGCCGAACCAGTTGAAGACGCCGTTCCAGTGAGCGCTGTACTGGCCCTGCGGGCCCAAGGTCATGGTGGCGTTGCCGACGTCCTTCCAATAGGCGTAGAAGTAGCCGTCGTGGGTGCCGGTCTGGTTGGAGGTGATGACCGGGCGGTCGGGCGGCAGCTGTGTCACGTGCGTCGTGTCGAGGTGGGCACCGACGTGCGTCGTATCGGCGCGTGTGCCAGCGTACGCCGTCGTATCGGCGTGCGCCGTGTCGGCGTGGGCGCTGGTGACCGGTGCTGTTACCAGGAGCGTCAGGATCGCGGTGCAGGCGACGCCGACAGAAAGTCTGGTGCGGCCGCGCCGACTGCTCGCCGACCTCACGTCGGGTGTCTCGCTCATCGGTCCGTCACTTCCTCTCGGATGCGGGCACCGACAATCGCCACCGATCGACCACAGTCGATGTATTTCGATCGAGTGTCGACCGGACTACGGTGATGTGTCAACGGTTGGCTGGGTGGTCCACCAGGCCTGTCTGTGCGCCCCGCGTCCAACGGCCGGAAGTGCCGTCTGCGTCGAGATGTGGCCGGTCAGTCGAGGCAGAACTCGTTGCCCTCGACGTCGCGCATCACCAGGCACGACTCGCTCAAGCCGTCGGCGCGCAGCAGTCGTACGCGCTCCGCCCCGAGCGCGACCAGTCGGGTGCATTCGGCCTCAAGTGCGGCCAGCCGCTCGTCGCCCGCGAGCCCGGTGCCGACCCGTACGTCGAGGTGCACCCGGTTCTTGACGGTCTTGCCTTCGGGGACGCGCTGGAAGAACAGCCGCGGGCCGACGCCGGTCGGGTCGACGCAGGCGAACGCCGACCCCTGGCGCTCCGGCGGCAGCGCCTGATCGAACTCGTCCCAGGAGGTGAATCCTGGCGGCGGTGGCGGCACGACGTACCCCAGCACCTCGCACCAGAAGCGGGCGACGCGCTCGGGCTGCGCGCAGTCGAAGGTGACCTGGAACTGCTTGACCGACGCCATCGGCTCACCATAGATGCAGGTGCACTTGCCTGTCGCCCGGTTTCACCCGGCACGCCGGGCTTGACTTTGTCCCACAGTCTGTCGCAAGCTCATGGGACAAAGTCTGCGACAGAAGGATGTGTTGACATGAGCCAGACGGCGCACCCGGAGACCAGACAGTGGCTGGACCGGCACGGTCTCACCGAGGCGGAGCCGACCCCGCTGCTTGCGGCGCGGCTGGCCGTACGCCGACAGGCCAACTCCTACGGCAGCCTCCTGCTGGCCACGTTCATGATCGGCGCGTCGCTCACCCACGTCTCCCGGCTCGGCGACGGCACGTCCGCCGAGTTCCGACTCCTGGCACTCTCCGCGCTGGTGGTCGCACTGCTGACCGGCCAGTGGCTGCTCGGCTGGTGGATCCGTCGCGCCGATCAGCGGGCCGGCGCCGCGCTGCCCCGACGGGTGGCCCACCCGGTCGGCTTCGGCTGGCAGGCGGTGCTGGGCCGGCCGTACGCCGTCTTCGCGGTCGCGACGTTCGCCGGCGCGCTGCTGCTCGCGCTCAGCGTACTGCCGATCTCCGATCCTGACCTGCGCGCCGGGGCGGCCGTCGTCCTGATCGGACTCGCTGGTGCCGCCGCCGGCGCCGTGCTGCAACTACGCCAGGTGCTGACCAGCCCGGCGGTGGCGCAGGACGAGGCGTCGCTCACCGCCGACGTCATCATGCGAGTCGAGGACGCCCGCGCCCTGGTCACCCCCAACCTGGTCTGGATTCTGCCGGCGATTTTCCTGTACGGGGAGTCGCTCGGCTGGTGGAACGCGGTCGCGATCGGCCTCGTCCCGGTCGGCGTCGTCGCGCTCGCCCTGATCCACCGCCGGACTGCCGACGTCGGGGCGACTGCCCGGCAGGCCATGATCGTCCGATGATCGTCATCGACGCCGCGTCGCCGACGCCGCCGTACGAGCAGCTGCGGGCCCAGCTCGCGAAGCAGATCCAGGACCGGTCGCTGGCCGTCGGCACCCGGTTGCCGACGGTCCGCCGGCTCGCCGCCGACCTCGGTCTCGCCGTGAACACCGTCGGTCGGGCGTACCGGGAGTTGGAGGAGGCCGGCCTGATCGAGACCCGGGGGCGGGCCGGCTCGTTCGTCTCGGCCGCCGGTGACCAGGCTCTCGAACAGGCCCGCCGCGCCGCCCGCGACTACGCGACGATCATCAGCCGGGTCGGCATCGACCCCGCCGAAGCGGTCCGGATCGTCCAGGCGGCCCTGGCCCACCCGACTTCACCGTAGACACCTGCGCTAGGTGTGGGCGGTGCCGGCGGCCGTCGGTTGCTGGTCGCGGCGGTACCGCCGCCAGCGGTCGATGCCGAGGTGCATAAGCACCAACGGCAGTACGCCCACCGGGTACCACGCCAGATCGGTGGCGTCGAACTGGACGCCCAGCACCAGCCGCGCGATGACGCTGCGCTCGGACAGCGCCGCCGGGATCCCGGTCAGCTGCAGAAGCTCGACGAGCCAGCAGAAAGCGACGGCCACCACGCCAGCCACGACCGGCGTGACCCGGGGGGCGAGGACGAAGACGCCCGCGTAGACCATCGACGCGTACAGGGCGGTGCCGGAGTGCTGCTGCAGCACACCGGAACTGTCCAGCACACCGTCCCCACTGGCCAACAATCGGATGCCGAGGGCGATCGCGAGGAACCCGCCAGCGGCCGCCAGGGATGCCAGCCGCACCCGCCACCCCGGCACCCATGAGCTCCGATCCGTCACAGCGCCCAACCGTAGCCGCCTCCACAGTGCTCCCGACAGGCATGATCAAGATCAATGTGAGCGTCGTTGTTGTCAACAGCGCGAGATGACAGCAACGACGCTCACATTGATCTTGCGTCAGGGCGCCTGGGCCGGGCGGCGCAGGGTCAGCGACTGGAAGCGGAAGCCGCCGTCGACGTCGAGGGCGTGGAAGTCGACGAGGTCGAAGACGTCGGTGGCGTACCGCCGGATCTGTTCGTCGGTGCGCATCGAGAAGAACCGGGGCGGGTCGTGATCGTCCCAGTCGGCGACGCCCTCGCTGCCGTCGCCGCCGTAGACGCCGAGGAAGAACAGCCCGCCCGGCCGCAGCACGTCTCCGATCGCCGTCAGGGCGGCCGGCAGGTCGGCGTTCGGCACGTGCAGCAAACAGTTCATCGTGTAGACCGCGTCGAACGACGCCACCGGGAAGTCCATGGCCAGGACGTCCATCAGCCGGGCGTCGAGGCCCTTCGCCCGGCAGGCGGCGACCATCGCCGGGGTGAGGTCGGTGGCGACCACGTCGAAGCCCTGCTCCTGGAAGTACCGGCTGTCCTGTCCGGTGCCCGCACCGATCTCCAGCAGGGACCGGGCCCCGCGTCGCGCCAGCCGGTCGCCGAACGCGGATCGCTCGGCGATCTTCCACGCCGACTTCGGATGCTGGTCGCGGGCGGCGGCGCCCGTGTCGTACGCCCGGCGTAGTCGTTCCAGCATCGCGTGGCGGCGGTCACCCGTCATCGGGCCCACCCTAGCCTGGGATCGACAGGTCCTGGCAACGATCCACATCGGTGATCAGGGTGGAAGGGCAGCCGACCGGTTGCCCGCCACCGGGTTCCACCCGGCGCGCCCCGTCCGACGCCGTTCGGAGATGATCGATGATTCCAGGTTGGCCGCCAGCAACCTGGCCGACTACATGGTCCCCGTCAACGCCGACATTCCGGTCATCGACGTTCACTTCATCGACCGGCCCGACCCGGTCGTCAACGGTCTCGGTGCGCGTGGCGTCGGTGAACTCGGCACCGTCGGGTCGGCGGCAGCGATCGGCAACGCCATCTACAACGCCACCGGGATCCGGGTGCATGATCTCCCCATCACCCTCGACAAACTGCTGTGAGCTGCGGACACTCCGCTGCGTGCTGTCCGGTACGCGAAGTATCCGCACCGTGTGATGATCAGCTTGGCATGGAACTGAGGGTAATGGATATTGATATGACCATGTGACTAATGGTGCAGTTGTGCTCACTAGCGGAGTCCTCCCCACCCCCAGGAGGTCTACATGCGATTCCGCGCACCATCTGCGAACGCCGCCGGCTCGTGGCGCAGGACCACCGTCCTGCTGATCGCCACCGTCGTCGGCCTGTTCGCCGTCGTGACCGGCCCGGTATCGGCCGATCCCAAGCCCAGCGGCGTCGACCGGGACTCGATCGCCGGTCCGTACCGGGTCCTCGGGCCGAAGACTTTCGCCGACCGCGACGCGGTGGCGAAGACCGGCGCCGCCATCGACTTCATCGAACACGGCGTCATCAACGTCACCGCGACCCGCAACGAGGTCACGGCGATCCAGGCGCTCGGCTTCGACGTCGAAGCGGTCCGTGCCCCGGTCCGTGCCACCGACGACGTGGGCACCCTGGACTTCCCGCCGTCGGACTCGGCGTACCACAACTACGCGGAGATGACCGCCGCCGTGAACCAGGTGGTCGCGGACCATCCGAGCATCGCCCGCAAGGTCAGCATCGGTACGTCGTACGAGGGTCGTGACCTGATGGCGGTCAAGATCTCCGACAACGTCGGCACCGACGAGAACGAACCGGAGATCCTGTTCAACTCCCAGCAGCACGCCCGCGAGCACCTCACCGTCGAGATGGCGATCTACCTGCTGAACCTGTTCACCGACAGCTACGGCAGCGACTCGCGGATCACCAACATCGTCAACAACCGGGAACTGTGGATCATCCCCAGTGTCAACCCGGACGGCAGCGAGTACGACATCGCCACCGGCTCGTACCGGTCCTGGCGAAAGAACCGGCAACCCAACAGCGGGTCGTCGTTCGTCGGCACCGACCTCAACCGTAACTGGGGCTACCTGTGGGGCTGCTGCGGCGGCTCCTCCGGATCGCCGTCGTCGGACACCTACCGTGGCCCGTCGGCGTTCTCCGCCCCGGAGACCCAGGCGCTGCGCAACTTCGTCAACAGCCGGGTCGTCGGCGGCACCCAGCAGATCAAGGCCAACATCGACTTCCACTCCTACTCGGAGCTGGTGCTCTGGCCGTTCGGGCACACCACCGCCAACACCACCACCGGGATGACCGTCGACCAGTACAACACCTTCGCCACCATCGGCGGCCAGATGGCGGCCACCAACGGCTACACCCCGGAGCAATCGTCGGACCTCTACATCACCGACGGCAGCAGCATCGACTGGATGTGGGCCCAACACGGCATCTGGGCGTACACCTTCGAGCTCTACCCCCGGGGTGCCGCCGGCGGCGGCTTCTACCCGCCCGCCTCGGTCATCAACCGGGAGACCACCCGCAACCGGGACGCGGTGCTGATCCTCAGCGAGTACGCCGACTGTCCGTACCGGGCGATCGGCAAGCAGTCCCAGTACTGCGGCGGCGGCGACCCGGACCCCGACCCGGGCACCACCGTCTGGTCGGACACCTTCGAGACCGCCACCGGCTGGACGACCAACCCGGCCGGCACCGACACCGCCACCGCCGGGCAGTTCGAGCGCGGCGTGGCGCAGGCCACCAGCTCCGGCGGGGCCCTGCAGCTGACCGCCTACGCCGGCAGCAACAGCCTGGTCACCGGCCGGCTCGCCGGTAGCTCCGCCGGTGTGCACGACGTCGACGGCGGGGGCACCAGCGCCCAGTCGCCGGCGATCACGCTGCCGTCGAGCGGCACCCTCACGCTGTCCCTGGCGTGGTACCTCGCCCACCTCAACAACTCGTCGTCGGCCGACTACCTGCGGGTCAGCGTGGTCCACAGCGGCGGCACCACCACCCTGCTCAACCAGTCCGGGGCGGCCAGCAACCGGTACGGATCCTGGTCGACCAACAGCTACAACCTGACCCCGTACGCGGGCCAGTCGGTGCGCATCCTGGTCCAGGCGGCGGACACCTCCACCGCCAGCCTGGTCGAGGCCGCCATCGACAACGTGACGATCACCCGCTCCTGACCCTCCGGCGACACCCTTCTACGACCAGGGCTGCCGTGCGGCGAACATCACCGTACGGCAGCCCTGGGCTGTCGCGATGACGACCCGGCGGCACCGGTGGGTTACCGTGCTAACGACCGCCCCGCAGCGAAGCCGGTGTGAACCCGGCGCTGTCCCGCAACTGTGATGCCCCGACCGGCGAGCGCCGCCCGGGGTGAGCCAGGTCGCCTGCGGTGTGGTCGCGAACCGCGCTCTCGAGGAAGGGCGCCTCGCCAACCTGGCCGGGGCCAGCCCAGCGGCACCCCGGACCTGTCGGCGAAGCAGCACCCCTCGACCGACAGGAGGACCAATGAGGACACCATATCGGCTGCGGGCGGCGCTGCTGCGTACCGCCGCGGTCACCGCCGCCGCCACGCTCGCCCTGGCCGGCTGCGGCTCCGGCGACGCCGACGACGCACAGCCCGGCGCGAGCCCGCAGGCGGGGGCCAGCTTCCCGGTCACCGTCGGCGACCTGACCCTCGACGTACGGCCGGAGAAGATCGTCTCGCTGTCGCCGACGCTGACCGAGATGCTCTTCGCGATCGACGCCGGTGACCAGGTAGCCGCCGTCGACGACAACTCCAACCACCCGGCCGAGGCACCGACCACCGACCTGTCCGGGTTCACCCCGAACGTCGAGGCGATCGTCACCTACGAGCCCGACCTGGTGGTGCTCTCCACCGACGCCAACGGGGTGGTGGCCGGGCTGGAACGGCTTTCGGTCCCGGTGTACGTCGCCGACGCCGCGGTCACCCTGGAGGACACGTACCGCCAGATCACCGAACTGGGCGCGCTCACCGGGCATCCGGACGCGGCGGCCGACCTGGCCGACAGCATGCGTACGGAGATCGACAAGCTGGTCGCCGACGCGCCGGAGCTGGCCGAGCCGCTGACCTACTACTACGAGCTGGACCCGACGTTCTACACGGTGACCAGCCAGACCTTCGTCGGTTCGCTGTTCGCCATGGTGGGGCTGACCAACATCGCCGACGCGGCCGACCCGCAGGGCGACGCCGGCGGCTACCCGCAGCTGTCCGCCGAGGCGCTGATCGACGCCGACCCGGACCTGATCTTCCTGGCCGACACCAAGTGCTGCGAGCAGGACGCGCAGACCGTGGCGGCCCGCGCCGGCTGGTCCACGATCACCGCCGTACAGGCCGGCCAGGTGGTCGAACTCGACGACGACATCGCCTCCCGGTGGGGCCCGCGCGTCGTCGACCTGGTCCGGGCGATCGTCGACGCGGTCGACGCGGCGACGAACTGACATGCTCCGGACGGCCCGCCGGCCGTCGGCGGGCGGACTGGACGGCGGCCGCCACCGGCCGGGCCTGACCGTCGGCTGGTTCGCCGCAGCGGTGACCGCCGTCGTCCTGGCGGTGCTGGCCGGGCTCGCTTTCGGCCCGGCCAGCCTGCCGCCGCTGGCGGTCGGCGTCGAACTGCTCGACCAACTCCCCGGGGTGGAGCTCGACAGTGGACTGACTGACCGGCAGGCCGCGATCGTCACCCAGCTGCGGCTGCCCCGGGTGGTGCTGGCGCTGCTGGTCGGCGGCATGCTGGCCCTGGCCGGCGGCTGCTACCAGGGGGTGTTCCGCAACCCGCTGGCCGACCCGCACCTGCTCGGGGTCGCCGCCGGGGCCGGGCTGGCGGTGACTGCGGTGATCGCGCTTCGCCCCGGCACCGGAGTGCTGACCGGGCTGCCGGTCACCGTACCGGTGGCCGCCTTCGTCGGCGCCGTCGGCGCGGTCGCGCTGACCTACCTGCTCGGCGCGGCCGGCGGCCGGGACCGGTCCACCGCGACGCTGATCCTGGCCGGCGTCGCGGTCTCGGCGTTCCTCGCCGCCGGCCAGACCTACCTGCTGCAACGGCACGTCGACACGATCCGGGAGGTCTACTCCTGGCTGCTCGGCCGGCTCGCCACCGACGGCTGGCACGAGGTGCGGCTGATCGCCCCGTACGCGGTGCTGGCCGGCCTGGTGGTGCTGGTGCACGGCCGGGAACTCGACGTACTGTCGGTCGGCGACGAGGAGGCCGCGAGCCTCGGGCTGCACCCGCAGCGGTCCCGCTATCTGCTGCTCGCTGCGGCGTCGCTGGGCACCGCGGCGGCGGTGTCGGTCTCCGGGCTGATCGGGTTCGTCGGGCTGATCGTGCCGCACCTGGTCCGGTTGGTGGTCGGCAGCAGCTACCGGGTCATTCTGCCGCTGTCGATGCTGCTCGGCGGTGCGTTCCTGACCGTCACCGACGTCGTGGCGCGGACCGTCGCCGCCCCCGCCGAGATCCCGATCGGCGTGGTCACCGCCTTCTTCGGTGCCCCGTTCTTCGTCCTGGTGCTGCGCACCACCCGCCGGACGGTGACGCTGTGACCGCCCGATCCGCCCCCGACCCTGCCGGTCCCGTCGCCGACTCCGTCGTGGTCCAGGTTCGTGACCTGCGGGTACGCCTCGACCGTACGCCGGTGCTCGACGGAGTCGACCTGACGGTGCGCGCCGGGGAGTGGGTGGCCGTGATCGGCCCCAACGGTGCCGGCAAGTCGACCCTGCTGCGGGCGGTCGGCGGGCTGGTGCCGGCCACCGGCACCCTGGAGCTGTTCGGTACGCCGATCGCCCGGCTCGGCCGGCGGGACCGGGCACGGCGGGTCGCCACCGTCGTGCAGTCCCCTGTGGTGCCCGCCGGGATGGCCGTCGCCGCGTACGTCCTGCTCGGACGGACCCCGTACGTCCCGCCGTTGGGCCGGGAATCGGCCGCCGACCTGGCGGTGGTCGACGAGGTGCTGGACCGGCTCGACCTGTCCGGGTTCGCGCACCGGCAGCTGAGCACCCTGTCCGGCGGCGAACGCCAGCGGGTGCTGCTGGCCCGGGCGCTCGCCCAGCAGGCCCCGCTGCTGCTGCTCGACGAGCCGACCAGTGCGCTGGACATCGGCCACCAGCAGGAGGTGCTGGAGCTGGTCGACGAGCTGCGCCGCGACCGGGGGCTGACCGTGCTGGCGACCATGCACGACCTGTCGGTGGCCGGTGAGTACGCCGACCGGCTGGTGCTGCTCGCCGCCGGCCGTGCGGTCGCCGACGGCCCACCGGCGCAGGTGCTGACCGAGGAGAACCTGGCCCGCTACTACCGGGCCCGGGTACGGGTGCTGCCGGGCGCCCACGGCCCGCTGGTCGTCCCGGTCCGCGACCGGTCGACCCACGCGACCGGGCAGCCGTCAGTCCCCGGCGATGCGGATGACCGAGAAGAACGCCCCCTGCGGGTCGTGGAGCACGGCGAACCGGCCGTGCGGCAGGTCGGTGGGGGCGACTGACACGGTGCCACCGAGCGCGGTGGCGTGTTCGACGGTCGCGTCGCAGTCGTTGACCGCGAAGTAGACCATCCAGTGGGCGGGCAGCTCGGCCGGCCAGTCGTCGCCGACCATCGGAATCATCCCGGCGACCGGCTGCTGCTCGACCAGCCACTCCGTGTACATGATCGGGGGGAACGGGGTGTCGCGTACCTCCCAGTCGAACACCTCGCCGTAGAACTCCTTGGCACCGTCGGGGTCGCGGGTGGTCAGCTCGTTCCAGCAGAGCGCACCGGGCACGTTCATCAACTCGGCACCGACCATCCCGACCGGCTGCCAGACGGCGAAGCTGGCACCGCCCGGGTCGGTGAAGACGGCGGCCCGCCCCCGGTCCAGCACGTCGAACGGCGGCATCAGTACGGTGCCGCCGGCCGACTCCACCAGTTTGGCGGTGGCCTGGGCGTCCAGGGTGCCGATGTAGGTGGTCCAGGTGGGCGGTTGCCCGTCGGTGGAGACCGCGCCGGCACCGGCGACCAGCTTGTCGTCCTTGCTGAACAGGACGTACCCCTCACCGTCCGGCTCATCGGGCATCCGGGCGGTCCAGCCGAACAGTTCGCCGTAGAACCGGATCGCACCAGCCAGGTCGGGGGTGCCGAGATCGACCCAGGCGGGGACCCCGGCTGCGGCGACGGACATGACGGCCTCTCCTCCTGCGGGACGTCGGGCGCACCCCACTGACCGCATCGTGGCACCCGACCGGGCCGTGGCGCGCGCGATCGGGCCGAAACGACCGGCGGTACGGCGAATCTTAGGCGCGGTGTCGGGTATCCGCGCCACAGGCGGGCGGCCACCCAGCGGCGGTGGCGCGCGGGACGGACGCGACCAGGG
Organism: Solwaraspora sp. WMMA2101; assembly: GCF_049179175.1. NCBI lineage: Bacteria > Bacillati > Actinomycetota > Actinomycetes > Micromonosporales > Micromonosporaceae > Solwaraspora > Solwaraspora sp. WMMA2101. Next base: position 3,683,696 of record NZ_JBMHMA010000006.1, read on the forward strand.
GGAGCGATGGGACAAGTGATCGAGGCGCTGCCGGGTGACATCGACCGGGCGATCCGCGACGACCACATCCTGCTGGACCGGATCTTCCAGCGGCTGGAGGCAGGCCAGGGGGACCGGCGGATCCTCGCCGACCAGGTGGTGTTCCGGATGTCCATGCACCTGGTCGCCGAGGAGCAGACCCTCGACCCGGTACTCGACGAGCCCGAGGTGGCGCAGCGGATGGCGGCCGGCGGGCTGCCGGCCGAAGCGGTGGCCGATCTGATCGGCCGGGGCCGGGACACCCGGCAACGGATCAAGGAGGCGGCGGCGGAGATCGACCGGTCCAAACCCGGCAACCTGGACTTCGAGGAGGCGCTCAACCACCTGATCGCCGACGTCCGGCGGCAGGCCACCGAGCAGGAGGGCATCCTGCTGCCGGCGTTGCGGGCCGCCGTCGGACCGCAGCGGATGGCGCAGCTGGGGGAGCAGTTCAGCGCCGCCAAGCACCGGGCACCGACGCACCCGCACCCGCAGGCACCGAACACCGCCCGGGGCGGTCGGCTGCTGGGCGGGCCGACCGCGCTGCTCGACCGGCTGCGGGACCGGACGTCGGGGCGGCGCGGCTGGGTCGCCACCGACGCCTCCGGGTTGCTGGAGCCGCAGTCGCAGGCGCTGCTGGACGCGTTCGCCGCGCTGGGGCCCCGGCCGACCGAGATCCTCGACCCGGCGGAGGCCCGCCGGCAGCCGACGCTCACCGACGCGGTGGCCCGGATCCGCGCCGACCGGGGCGACCTCGACGAACGGGAACCGGTCGACTCGGTCTTCGACTACGTGATCGACGGGCCCGGCGGCGGGCTGACCCTGCGGGTGTACCGGCCGACGTCGGCCTCACCGTCGGCCGGCCTGCCGGTGCTGGTCTACCTCTACGCCGGCGGCTGGGTGGTCGGCAGCCTGGACACCTACGACGCCACCCCCCGGGCGCTGTGCAACCGGGAGCGGTGCATGGTGGTCGCCGTCGACTACCGGCACGCGCCGGAGCATCCCTTCCCCGCCGCCCACGACGATGTCCTCGCCGCCACCCGGTGGCTGCTGGCCAACGCCGGGGAGATCGGCGGGGATCCGCAGCGGATCGCGATCGCCGGGGAGGCAGCCGGCGGCAACATGGCGGCGGCGACCTGCCTGCAACTGCGTGACGCCGGCGAACGGCTGCCCCTGCTCCAGGTGCTGATCTACCCGCTGACCAGCATCGTCGTCGATGACGACTCGACCGTGGACGCCGCCGACGCGGCACCGTTGAACCGGGCGATGCTGAGCTGGTTCGCCCGGCACACCTTCCCGTCGGCGCAGCTGCTCGCCGATCCCCGGGTGGCGCTGCTCGACGTGCCGGTGCAGCGCCTCGCCGGACTGCCGCCAGCGGTGGTGATCACCGTGGAGCGGGATCCGCTGCGCAGCCAGGGGCAGGAGTTCGCCGCCCGGCTGCGGGCCGCCGGGGTGCGGGTCGAGCACATCCACTACGACGGCGTACCGCATGAGTTCTTCGGCATGGGGGCGGTGCTGGACGTGGCGGTGCAGGCCCAGGACCGGGTGGCGGCCGCACTGCACGCGGCGTTCAACCCGTCCGGTCAGTCGTCCAGTGGCTGGCCCACCGGGATCTGACCCCGGCGGCTGCGGTTCAGCGTTCGACGAGGTCGGCGACGGTGTTGACCAGGCCGGCCACGGTCGCCGCGTCCCGGGTGCTCGCCACGAGGTAGCGCCCGCCGGACAGCTCGACCCGCACCCCCGGGCCGGATCCGGTGATCAGGCCGCGACCCCGCATGTCGGGATGCAGCCGGTATCCCCAGCCGCCCCACTCGGCGACCCGGACGGTGGTTTCGACCGCGCCGGCGATCTCCCGCGCCGGGACCGTCAGCCGGGGCCAGCCGAACGGGCCGAACCCGATGTGGATGCCGGTCCGGTCGATGCTCAGCCGGTTGACCAGCGTCAGGCCCACCAGCGCTGCGGCGAACAGCGCCGGGCTGGCCGCCCAGATGTTGAGCCAGAACGCGACCAGCGCGGTCAGCAGCAGCAGCGGGACCAGCAGCCAGAACCCGTGACGGGACACCGCCGCCGGCGCGGTCCAGCTGCCCGTACCGGGCGGCAGCGGCACCCGGGGCAGGTCGGCGGCGGGTCGGCCGGCTGCGGCCGGTGCCGCCGGTGGTGGGCCGCAGGCCCGGTACGCCGCGAAGGTCCAGCCGCTGACGCCGATCAGCAGCGCCGGCACGTGCCAGCTCGGTGCCGGTGCCTGCGCCGGATCCAGTACGTCGATCGACAGCGACACGGTGGTCAGCCAGATCGCGGCGACGAAGGCCGCCACCGCCGCCCCGATGGTGATCAGCCACCGGCGGAGCCGCCACCGCAGCCCCAGCGGCAGCACGCCGACGGCGGCGAGCACCGCCCCGACGGAGGCCCCGATCGTGTACCCGGTGACGCTGTTGGTCAGCGAACTCGTCGCGTCGACCACGTCGGCGGCGTTCCAGTGCATCGGCAGCCGGTGCGGCAGCCGGTGGCGCAGCAGTTCGGCGGTGATCGGCACCAGGGCGACCGGTACGACGGCGAGCAGGAAGGCGAGCAGCCGGCGCAGCCCGCCGCCGGTCGACTTCTCCTCGCTCACCTGGCGATTGTTCCGCAGCGGTCGGTGCCGGACCGGGGCGGGTCCGGGGTGGTCACACTCAGTCGTCTGCTAGCGCCGCCGACGGGCTGGCCGGCGCGCCCAGCCCGGCCATGAGCGTGGCGGTGACCGCCGGATCCGGTAGCTGGTCGACGGTCCGCTGCGGCCAACTGCGCTGCACGCTCTGGAAGATGACCCGGTCGAACTCCGGCACCTGACCGGCGCGGGCCATCGGCAGGAAATCGTCCCAGTGCAAGGTGTGCAGCTGCGCGAAGTACGGTGTCAGCTGCGCCTCGGCCAGGTAGAAGAACGAGTCGTACACCACCAGGGTCCGACCGGGCACCATCGGCGTACCGTCCGGGGCGACCGTGGTGTGGACCCGCTCGGTACGCCCCGAGGCCAGCTCGGTGGCCGTGGTCTCCACGGTGACACCCTCCCGGCGCACGACCCAGTTCGCCACCTTGTCCTTGCGGGGGATGCCCATCAGCGGGTAGAGGTCGCCGGCCAGGCTCCGGTCGGGCCGCTGCTGCGCGCCCGGTGCGTCGCGCAGCTCGTCCGGCGCACCGCCCCGGACGGCCAGTCGCTCAAGTACGGCACGGGTGAACATCATCGCGCCCTGGTAGCTCCAGTGGCTGTCGCCGGTCTGCCAGATCCGACCTGGTTCGGCCAGCTCCGCTTCGGCGAACTGTGGCCAGAGGGTCACCACCGGCCCGGCGTGGTCGTCGCCCCACTGTGCCTGGGACTGCTCCCGCACCGGGTCGGCGCAGACCATCAGCACGTCCGCCGGCCAGCCGAGCTTGTGCCGCAGTACGGAGGTCTTGTCCGGCGCGACGACGAAGAGCACGTCCTTGCCGGAGGCCCGGGCGGTTTCCTCGAACGACCGCAGGCGGGCGTCGACCGCCTCGGCGTCGAAGGGCGTGAGGCAGGGTTTGGTGAAGTCCTCCGTGAAGAACGGCACCTGGTCCTCGCCGACGTAGACCCTGCTGCTGAAGCTGGTCCCCAGCCCGTCGTACCCGACTTTGCCGACCGCCTTGACCACCTGACGCCGCAGGGTCAGCCGGTCCCGCAGGGCCGCGTCGAACTGGCGGTAGGTGTCGGTGTCGGCGACCGTGTCGGAGTTCAGCTCGGGGAAGGGCACCGAGGCCCGGTTCTCCACCGCGTCGTCGGCATCCCGGATGCTCATCAGGGTCGGCACCAGCAGTAGTGCCGCCAGCCCGAGGGTGAGCAGCCGGGCCGCGAGTCGACTACGCCGACCGGCCTGCGCCGTACCGTCGGCCGGGTCGCCGGGGTCGGTCGTGGTGCCCGGGCTGTCGGTCTGCCCACGGTCGCGTGCGAGATTCGGCGTCTGGGTCATCGGAATCCTCAGAACTGGAAGTAGAGGAACGGGCTGAAGTCGATCCAGAGCGCGCCCACGACCGCCACGCCGAGCAGCACCGGGGCGGTGACGGTGGCCACCCGCATGCGGAAGCCCTGGAACTGGCCGTGCACCAACTGGAAACCGGTCGTCGACCGGGGCGCGAAGAACGCGGCCACGCCCAGCAGGATCGCCGCGACGGTCAACGGGGTGAGCGTGACCAGCACCACCGGCGGTGGCGCGGCCAGCCCGCCGGTCACCATCGCGTTCCAGATCTGCCCGGTCTGGGTCATCGTCTGGGACCGGAACGGGACCCAGGCGGCGATGATGAACACGGCGGTCACCACTCGACGTAGCCAGGTCAGCCGGGTGCTGTCACGAACGCCGGTGATCCGTTCGACCAACAGACCGAGGCTGTGCAGCCCGCCCCAGACCAGGAACGGCCAGGTGGCGCCGTGCCACAGCGAGGTGAGCAGGAAGGTGATCAGCAGGGCCGCGTACTCCCGCCGGAGCCCGTGTCGACTGCCGCCGAGCGGGATGTAGACGTAGTCCCGGAACCACCGGGACAGCGTCATGTGCCAGCGCCGCCAGAAGTCCGCCGGCCCCAGCGCGGTGTACGGCGCCCGGAAGTTCTCCGGGAAGCGGAACCCGAACAACATGGCCAGCCCGATCGCCATGTCGGAGTATCCGCTGAAGTCGAAATAGATCTGGACGGTGTAGGCGACGGCGGCCAGCCATGCCGTCGGGGCGGACATGTCACCGCCTGCCGAACCGAAAGCGGCGTCCGCGACGATACCTGCGGAATCGGCGATGCACACTTTCTTCGCCAGACCCCAGGCGAATCGGGTGATCCCGTACACCGCCATTTCCAGGTGCACGTCGCGGCGGCTCTTCAGTTCGTCGACGATCTCCGCGTACCGGACGATCGGGCCGGCGATCTGGTGTGGAAAGAGGAAGAGGTAGAGCAGGTAGTCGCGTAGCGACCGTTCTGCCGGGATCGCGCCCCGGGCGGTGTCCACGACGTACGAGATGGCGTGGAAGGTGAAGAACGAGATACCCAGCGGCAGCGCCCAGGTGACCGGACCGACGCCGAACCGGTCGCTCCACCCGATCGAGTCCGCGAAGTCGGCCAGGGGTGGCAGATATTTGAAGAGGAAGAGTGGTACGAGAAGCAACGCGATCAGCGAAACGATCGCGGCCTTCGGCATTGCGGCCCGGCCCCCGGCGTCCTGCGCGGCCTGGGCCCGTCGCCCGGCCCGCCATCCGATCAACGCCCCGAAGAAGCTGATCAGCCCCACGTAGAGCAGGACGCCGATTTCACCGCCGGCACCCCAGAAGTAGAAGAGCATGCTCGCGGCCAGCAGCCACAGGTTGCGCAGTCGGGCCGGCGCGGCCAGGTAGCCGAGCAGGGTCAGCGGCAGGAACAGGAACAGGAAGGTAGGGGACGAGAAGGCCATTCTCGGACTTCCAGGTGAGTGGGGGGGGCGGGCAGTGGCGGTACGGGGTGGGTCTGAGGCGAAAGGGTGTGGGGAGAAACGCGTCATGCTAACGGCAACTCGCGGTCGCCCCGACGCCGACTCCCAGTCGAGTGCGGACAGTGAAGTCGTTGTGGCCGAAGGTGTTTGGTGGACGGTGTTCGGGGCGCAGCGGCCGGTCAGTCGTCGGCGAGTGCGTCCGGCAGCGGCGCGCTGTGCAGCACCACCAGCCGGGACACCGCGCGGGTCAACACGACGTACAGCCGGTGCAGGCCGCGTGGCTCGGCGGCGACGATCTGTGCGGGCTCGACGACGATCACGTGGTCGTACTCCAGGCCCTTGACGTCGGTGGCGGCGACCACGGTCACCCGTACCGCCGGGTCGGGGTCGTCGACGTCGGTGGTCGCGACGCCGGCGGCGGCCAGCGCGTCCCGCAGGCCGGCGGTCGTGTCCCGTGCGGCGATCACCCCGACCGAGCCGTCGTGCGTCAGGGCCGCGCGGACCTCGGCCACCGTGGCGGTCGCCAGGTCTGCGACGGTACGCACGGACAGCGAGCCGTCGCGCCGCAGTGACACGGCCGGGGGCACGTCCACCCCGAGCGCGGGCAGCAACCGGTTCGCCAGCGCCACCACCACCGCCGGCACCCGGAACCCGACCGACAGCGGCACCACCCGGGTCTGCGGGCGGCCCAGGTGGGTCAGGGCGTCGCGCCAGTCGGTGGCCGCCCACACGGCGGTGCCCTGCGCCAGGTCACCGAGCAGGGTGATCGAGCCGTGTTCGCTGCGCCGGGCGATCACCCGGCACTGCATCGGGGACAGGTCCTGTGCCTCGTCGACGATGACGTGGCCGAACCCGGCCGGCCGGTGCAGCAGCCCGGCGACCTCGTCGATGAGCACCAGATCGGCGTCGGTCCACCGCACACTGCCCAGCGAGCGGGCCGCCGGACGGATCAGCGCCGCCTGCTCGGCGTCGTCGAGCACCCCGGTCGCCGCGTCGGCCAGTCGGCGCGCGTCGGTGAGCAGCGCCGCCACCACCTGCGGTGCGGTCGGTGCGGGCCAGACCTGGTCCAGGAAGCCGCGTACCGGCGCGACCCGCGCCATCCGCCGCAGCCAGGCGTCGCTGGGCGACTCCGCCCGCCGGGTCTCGGCCTGGCGTTGCAGCAGCGCGACGACGCGGGCCAGCACCCGTTCCCGGCCGAGCAGGTACGGCGGATTCTCGGCGCGGACCGTGGCGACGACCCGGTGCAGGGCCTCGGCACCGATCCGCCAGCGGTACGAGCCGTCGGCGACGGTGATCGGCTCCTGCGGCTCGCCGAGGTACGCGGCGACGGCCCGGCGCAGCACCTCGGCCATCCGGGGGTCGTGTTTGAGCGCGGCGACGGCGGGGTCGTCCACGCCCCGGACCGGCACCGCGTCGATCAGGTCGGCGATCGTGCACTGGGCGACCTCGACCTCGCCGAGCGCGGGTAGCACGTTCGCGATGTACGCCAGGAAGGCCCGGTTCGGTCCGATGATCAGCACTCCGGCGCGGCGCAGCCGCTCCCGGTAGGCGTACAGCAGGTATGCGGCCCGGTGCAGGCCGACGGCGGTCTTGCCGGTGCCGGGCGCCCCCTGTACGCAGATCGAGGTGCCCAGGTCGGCGCGGACCAGCGCGTCCTGTTCGGGCTGGATGGTGGCGACGATGTCGCGCATCGGTCCGACCCGGGGCCGTTCGATCTCGGTGGTGAGGATGCGGGAGCTGGTGCCGAGCTCCTCGCCCCGGTCGAGGTGTTCGTCCTCGAAGCCGGTGATGTCGCCACCGACGTAGCCGAACCGGCGGCGGACCCGTACCTGCTGCGGGTCGGCGGCGCTGGCCTGGTAGAAGGCGCGGCTGACCGGTGCCCGCCAGTCCAGGACGAGTGGTTCGCCGGCGTCGTCGGCGACGTGCCGCCGGCCGATGTGGTGGCGGCCTGTGATCTGGTCCGTCGGTGCGGTGGCCTGGTCCGTCGGTGCGGTGGCGTCGTCGGCCGGGCCGAAGTCGAGGCGGCCGAAGAACAGCGGGGTGTGCGGGTCGTCGGCCAGTTCGGCGACCCGTCGGGACAGGTGCCGGCCGAGGGTCTCGGCGGTGTACGCGTCCCCGGCGACGGTGTCCCCGGCGGCGAAGAGGGTCTCCGCCCGCTGCCGCATCCGCTGCAGCGCGGCGCGGGACGCGGCCAGGTGGGCGCGTTCGGTGGCGAGTTCGGTGTCGAGATCTGGTACGGGCATGCGGACTCCAGCGCGGATCGTCGGCGTGCTCGCTCGCGTGTCCGGGTCGCCCGTCGGGGCCCCGGCGCGGTGACGTCCGTCAGCGGTGCCTGTTCACCATGGCCGTCAAGCGACCAGTGACACTACTCGCCGTCGTCGACGTCCTCCACCGATTTCGACCCGTACGCCGTCCGCCGGGTGTGGCGTCCGGACCGGCGCGGCGACCTCACAGGTCCAGGTGCAGCCGGATGGCGGCGTCGAGGTCCCGGAGCTGCTCCGGGGAGAGTGCACCGAGCCGGCGATGCACCCGGGCGACGTCGATGGAGCGGATCTGCTCGGCCTGGCATTTGGAGGCCACGGTCAGCCCGGTACCCGGATCCGGCGGCAGCAGGATCTGAAACGGGTAGACCCGGGAGGTGTTGCTGGTCACCGGCGCGACGGTGATGACGCCCCGGCCGCGCGACACCGCGCTGCGGTTGGCGGCGTCGTTGCTGACCACGACCGATGGTCGGCGCTTGGCCGCCTCCGCTCCGATGATGGGGTTGAGGTCGACCAGGACCACGTCGCCCCGTTTCACCGCAGCAGGTCTCCGGTCACGGCGTCCCAGACGTCGGCCTCACCGCTGGACACCCATTCGTCGTTCGCCGACTCGTACTCGGCGGCCAGGTCGCGCCGACGCAGCAACTGGACGGCCTCGTGCAGGACGGCGGAGCGCGTCTTGCCACGGTCGCGGGCATAGCGTTCCACGAAGGCGAGGTCGTCGTCGGGCAGACTCACACTGACCTTCATACCGCGATGCTACCGCGTTCCTACCTTCGTTGCTACCGTCTCGCGGGCGGCCACGGGGTTGTCCCGGCAAACGGCGACGAATATCCGGCCGGGTCGTCGGGTCGCCCCGGACTGCGTGGTACGCCACTCGCCGGCCGTGTACCCGCGCCGCCCGGCGGACCGCCCGATACGGTGGGGATCATGAGTCGTGGTGACGGGGGAGCGGGCGGCGAGCTGCGCCGGCCCCGGGTCGGGCACATCCAGTTCCTGAACTGCCTGCCCATCTACTGGGGGCTGATGCGCTCCGGCGCGCTGCTCGACGTCGACCTGCACAAGGACTCGCCGGAGCGGCTCAGCGCCGCGCTGGTCGCCGGTGACCTCGACATCGGTCCGATCTCGCTGGTCGAGTACCTGCGGCACGCCGACGAGCTGCTGTTGCTGCCGCAGATCGCGGTGGGCAGCGACGGCCCGGTGCTGTCGGTGAACGTCGTCGCCACCCGGCCACTGGAGGAGCTGTCGGGCCGGCCGGTCGCCCTCGGCTCCACCTCGCGTACCGGGGTGTTGCTGGCCCGGATGCTGCTGGCGCAGCGGTACGGGGTCACCCCGGAGTTCTTCACCTGCCCGCCCGACCTCACCCAGATGCTGCTGGAGGCGGACGCGGCGGTGCTGATCGGCGATGTCGCGCTGCGGGCGCACTACGAGGCCCCCGCCCGTGGTCTGACCGTCACCGACCTGGGGCAGGCCTGGCGGGACTGGACCGGTCTGCCGATGGTGTTCGCCGTCTGGGCGGTCCGCCGTGACTTCGCCGCTGCCCATCCTGGCCGGGTCAAGGAGGTCCACCAGGCCTTCCTACGCTCCCGTGACCTGTGCCTGGCCGAGCTCGACGACGTGGCGCAGGCAGCCGCCCGGTGGGAGCCGTTCGACGCGGCGACGCTGGCGTCGTACTTCCGGGTGTTGGATTTCTCCCTCGGCGACCGGCAGGTGGCCGGTCTGCGGGAGTTCGCCGGTCGGGCCGCCCGGCTCGGCGAGGCGCCGCCGCTACCCGCCGACGGCCCGGAGTTCTTCCTGGCCTGACGGCCGGCCCGCCCCTGCGCCGGTGCCCGTGCCGTCGACCTCGACGTCCGGCGGTGCCGCGGACTCCGCAGGTGTCGCTGCCTCCGCAGACGTCGCTGCCGCCGCGCGGAGCTGGGCGGTCACGTCCTGGCACACCTGGCCGCCGTAGCTGTAGTCGTGGCTGGTCGGGAAGCGGACCATCACGCCGATGCTCCAGCCGTCACCGATCGCCAGGCAGTTGACGTGCCACTGCCGTTCCTCGTCGCGGATCACCCAGCCGTTCTTGATGGCGATGTCGGCTGCCTCGGCGCCGTCGAAGGCCTGCAGTACGCCGAAGTCGCCGGGGCTGCGGACGGTACGCATCTGGGTCAGCAACCAGTCCGTCCAGGTCGCGCCGGCCGCCCGCCCGTCGGCGATGCAGGCGCCGAGCCGGGCGACGTCGCGGGGGGACAGCAGGGTGGTGCTCCACCGGTTCTCGGTGGAGCTGCTGTCGGTGAGTCCGCAGATGTCGATCATCCGGTCGATCGCCGCCGACCGGCCGATCTCCTGCCAGAGCTGCTCGGCCACCGCGTTGTCGCTGTCCCGGATCATGATCTCCAGTTGGTACATCCGGTAGTCGTCCGGCGTACGGCCGTCCTCGGCGGCCCGGCGCAGGTAGTCGGCACCGATCCAGGCCTTGATCAACGACGCGGTGGTGCTGGTCTCGGCCAGGTTGGCCGACCCGTGGATCTCCCCGGTGCGCTGGTCGAGCAGCGCCCACGACCACCAGCCGTCGACGTCGAGTTGTACGTCGGCCGGCGCCACCGCCAGCGGTGGCAGCGTCGGGCTGGCCTGCGGGGTGGGTGTGGGATCCGACTGCGGTACGCCGTCGTGCCACTGCCCGGCGGCGGGCTGCTCGGCGGCGCTGGCCAGCGGCGCGTCGGGGACGAACCGTAGAGCGGCGACCGTGACGGCGATCATCACCAGCACCCCGGCCAGCGCCAGCGGCACCGGCCAGCGGCGTCCGCCGAGGCGCCGGCCGGGTCGCCGGCCGTGGCGGGCGATACCGGTCGGTCGGGTGTGCGTGACCGGGATCCGGGGGTGTGGGACGTCACCGGCCCGGTCGGTGGGGTGTCGATCCGCCATGTCAGCTACGGGGTGCCGGCGTGGCGGCGGTGGCGGGAAGCTGGATCGACGCGCCGGCGTGCGGGGTGACCAGCTGCCGGGTGACGTCGCGGCAGAGGTTGGCACCGTAGTCGAGTCCGTACTCGCCGGGGTAGCGGGTCAGCACGGCGAGCACCCAGTCGTCGGTGACCGCGAGGCAGTTCAGGTGCCAGGAGGCATCGGCCCAGATCCGGGTCCAGCCGTTCTTGATCCCGACCTCGACTGAGTCGAGGAGGCTCTGTGGCAGCCCGTCGACGATCCCCCAACGGCCGCCGCCGGAGCGGGCCTGCTGGTCCGTCGCCGCGGTGCTGCCCCGGACCTGCGCCATCTCGTTCAGCACCCAGTCGGTCCATTTCGGCCCGGCGGCGGTGCCGTTGCGGACACACTCGCCCATCAGGACGGCGTCGCGGGCGGACATCTGGGTGTAGCTCCACCAGATGTTGCGTTCCCCCGGCGGGATCACCGCCCGGGTCTGCGCCAACCCGCACATCTTGATCATCCGGTCGAGCACGATGTCGCCGCCGGCGGCGTAGTAGAGCCGGTTGGTCGCGTCGTCGTCGCTGTCCCGGATGGCCAGCTCGGCCTGCGCCAGGTTGTCCGGGCTCGGCTCGGCCTCGCCCAGTTCGCGCAGGTAGTCGGAGACGATCCAGATTTTGATCATCGACTCGGTCGAGCTGGTCTCGGTGATGTTGTCCGAGCCGTTGATCTCGCCGCTGGCCCGGTCCAGCAGTGCCCAGGAGAGGAATCCGTCGACGGGGACGGAGACCGGTGCGGCCCGCAGCGTCGGTACGGCGGGCGGCTCAGGAGACTCGGGGGCGGTCGGCGTCGACTCGGTCAGCGCGGTCGCCGGCTGGTTGTCGGCGTTCGACGTCATGTCGCCCACCAGGCGGGCGGAGGCGGTGGGGATCATCAGGACTGCGCCGACCACCAGGGCTGCCAGCACGACAGTGACCGTCACGCGTGAAGTCATTGGGGGCTGCTCCGGGAGGTGAGCGTGGATGATTCTGCGTCGGATGTCCTGATCGACGGTGGGTGTCCGGCCTGGCGCGCTCGGTGTGGCCCGACGCGACACAGGGCAGTTTACGTCGGGAATCTCGATCGGCCAGTGGAGGGAGTTTCAAGTTCAGGTTAATTGCGGCGACAATGAACGTTTATGTCCAATTAGTTCCATAATAATGGCACAATAGGTGGATCGGAATCATGTCCGTGGTGAGTTGCCTCATGGGATCGCCGATGGTGCATCTCCCTGCCGTCCGATGCTGCCCGGAGTCTGGACTGTTTTGTTACAGGCCTTGGCGTACGGGTGGGTCAGTTGTAACACTGGACGGGTGGACGGCGATCACCCCCAGTCGATGCGTGAGACACCGGGCGGCATCCTCGGCGAAGTCGAGGCCGCCGAGGCGGAGCTGCGAGCGGCCGCAGCCCGGCACCGGGCCGGGCCGACTGCCGACCCGGGGCGGCATGACGACCCCGCCACGTACTTCACCGGGACCATCGAGGCGGACCAGAAGATCGAGCCGCGCGACTGGATGCCGGACGGCTACCGGCGCACCCTGATCCGGCAGATCGCCCAGCACGCGCACTCGGAGATCATCGGTATGCAGCCCGAAGGGAACTGGCTCAGCCGGGCCCCCAGCCTGCACCGCAAGGCGATCCTGCTGGCCAAGGTCCAGGACGAGGCGGGCCACGGCCTCTACCTCTACGCCGCCGCCGAAACCCTCGGGGTGACCCGCGAGGAACTTGTCGACCTACTGCTGTCCGGCCGCCAGAAATACAGCTCCATCTTCAACTACCCCACGCTGACCTGGGCCGACGTCGGTGCCATCGGCTGGCTGGTGGACGGCGCCGCGATCATCAACCAGGTGCCGCTGTGCCGCTGCTCGTACGGCCCGTACGCCCGCGCCATGATCCGCATCTGCAAGGAGGAGTCGTTCCACCAGCGTCAGGGGTACGAGATCCTGCACACCCTCGCCCACGGCACCCCTGGCCAGCGACAGATGGCCCAGGACGCCATCGACCGCTGGTGGTACCCGTCCCTGGCGATGTTCGGCCCACCCGACGCCGACTCCACCCACTCGGCCCAGTCGATGAGCTGGAAGATCAAGCGTTTCTCCAACGACGAGCTGCGGCAACGCTTCGTCGACATGTGCGTCCAGCAGATCGGGTCCCTCGGCCTGACTCTGCCGGATCCGCACCTGCGCTGGAACGAGCAGCGTCAGGCGTACGACTTCACCGCTCCCGACTACGCCGAACTGCACCGGGTGATCAGCGGCGACGGCCCCTGCAACCGGCAGCGGCTCGCCCACCGTCGGGCGGCACACGACGACGGCGGGTGGGTGCGCGCCGCCGCCCGGGCGTACGCCGACAAGCAGGCCGCCCGGTCCGCGACCGCGACCCGGTCCGCCGCCGCGACGGCCGGGGCGGGCGCCCGATGAGCGAGCAGGCCAACGCCACCACCCCCACCCCGCTGTGGGAGGTCTTCGTCCGCCCCCGGCGCGGTCTGGCCCACACCCACGTCGGCAGCCTGCACGCGCCCGACGCGGTGCTGGCCCTACGGCACGCCCGCGACCTCTACACCCGCCGCCAGGAAGGCGTCTCGATCTGGGTGGTGCCGGCCGAGGCGATCACCGCCTCCAGCCCGGACGAAAAGGACGCCTTCTTCGACCCGGCGGCCGACAAGGTCTACCGGCATCCGACCTTCTACGAGGTGCCGGACGGGGTGCGTCACCTGTGAGCGGCAGCACCCCGGTCGACCAGCTGCTCTGCTGGGCCGACGACGCGTTGATCACCGCCCAGCGGTTGACCTGGTGGTGCACCCGGGCTCCCGAGCTCGAAGAGGACGTCGCGCTCGCCAACGTCGCGCTCGACCAGCTCGGTGTGGCCCGGCTGCTGCTGACGTACGCCGCCGAGCAGCTGCCACCCGGTGCCGTGCCGGCCGCCCCGGCGGACGCCCCGATCACCGAGGACACCCTGGCGTATCTGCGTACCGACCAGGAGTTCCACAACTGCCTGCTGGTCGAACTGCCCGACGACGACTTCGCGGTCGCCATCGGCAAGCTGCTGTTCGTCGCCGCCTACCAGAGCCAGCTCCACGCCGTGCTGCGGTCCGGCCCCGACTCCCGGCTCGCGGCGATCGCCGGCAAGGCGGCGAAGGAATCGGCGTACCACTTCGACCACGCCCGGATCTGGACGCTGCGACTCGGCGACGGCACCGAGGAGTCGCACCGGCGGATGCAGCGTGCGGTCGACCAGCTGTGGCCGTACACGCACGAGCTGGTCGCCCCGCCGCCCGGCGGCGGGGTCGCCGACCTGCGCGAGAGCTGGCTCGGCATGGTCGGACCGGTCCTCGACGAGGCGACACTGCGCCGGCCCGACGACGGCTGGCGGCCCGACGGTGGCCGGCACGGCCGGCACACCGAGCACCTGTCCTACCTGCTGGCCGAGATGCAGGTGGTGCACCGGGCACATCCGGGAGCGCGGTGGTGAGCGCCACCGAGAGCGCTGCCCGGGCGGCGGCCGCCGCGGTGGTCGACCCGGAGATCCGCGTCCTCACCATCGACGACCTCGGCATCCTGCGCGGCGTCGAGCTCGACGCCGCCACCGGTGCGGTCCGGGTGACCATCACCCCGACCTACACCGGATGCCCGGCGATGGAGCTGATCCGCAGTGAGATCCGGGCGGCACTGGCCCGCGCCGGCTTCGCCGAGGCGACGGTCGTCACCGTGCTGGCCCCGGCCTGGAGTACCGACTGGATCTCCGCCGCCGGCCGGGAGAAACTCGCCGCCGCCGGGATCGCCCCACCGCATCCGGTGACCACCGGGCCGGTGCCCGTGCCGTTGACCGTGCGCTGCCCCGCCTGCGGGTCGCCACGGACCGAGCAACTCAGCCGGTTCGGCGCGACCGCCTGCAAGTCGCTGTGGCGGTGCCAGGCCTGCGCCGAACCGTTCGAGCAGATCAAGGCCCTGTGATGGCGGGCGAGGGGGGGTGCCGCGATGGCGGTGACGATCAGCCGGCCGGTGCGGCGGCGGCCGGTGTTCCACCCGCTGCCGGTCTTCGCCGTCGACCGGCTCACCGACGACGCGGTCGCGGTCACCTTCGCCGTACCGTCGGCGGTCCGCGAGACGTTCCGGTTCGCCGCCGGGCAGCATCTGACCGTACGGCTGGTCGACCCGGCCGGCGGCCCCGACGTGCGCCGCTCGTACTCGATCTGCTCCACCCCGGCGGAGCTCGACGACCACGGCCGGCTGCGGATCGGCGTGCGGCAGGTGCCCGGCGGCGCATTTTCCGGGTACGCGGTGCGTCAGCTCACCGTCGGGGCGACCGTGGACGTGCTGCCGCCGCTCGGGAACTTCACCACCGGGTTCGCCCCGCAGCGCAGCCGGCACTACGGCATGCTGGCCGGCGGCTCCGGCATCACCCCGGTGCTGTCGCTGCTCGCCACCGGACTGGCCACCGAGCCGGCCAGCCGGTTCACCCTGATCTTCGGCAACCGGTCGGCGCACACCGTCATGTTCGCCGACGAGATCGCCGACCTGAAGGACCGGTACCCGACGCGGCTGCAGGTGGTGCACGTGCTCTCCCGGGAGGTCACCGGCGCGCAGCTGTTGTCCGGGCGGATCGACGCCGCCCGCTTCGGCCAGCTGTTGGACACCCTGGTGCCGGGTGACCGGATCGACGAATGGTTCCTCTGCGGACCGTACGGTCTGGTGACTGCGGCCCAGCAGGTGCTCGGCGACCGGGGTGTGCCGGCCGGGGCGGTGCACAGCGAGCTGTTCCACGCCGGCGACGCGCCGACCGTCGCCACGCCGGCCGAGCCGGTACCGGCCGCTGCCGAGGCGACCGGCGCGGAGGCGACCGGCGCGGAGGTGACCGTGCTGCTCGACGGACGGGCCTCGACGGTGCGGATGCAGCCGGGGGAGCGGGTGCTCGACGCGGCGCTGCGGGTCCGCTCCGAGCTGCCGTACGCCTGCCGGGGCGGGGTCTGCTCCACCTGTCGCGCGAAGGTGGTCGACGGCGCGGTCACGATGGTCCGCAACTACGCCCTGGAGCCCGACGAGCTGGCCGCCGGCTACGTGCTGACCTGTCAGTCCAGCCCGACCACCGACCGGCTCACCGTCGACTACGACGCCTGACGGCGCAGCTCGACGCGGGAGTTCACCGGTCCAGGTCGTGCAGCAGTCGTCGGGCCTGGGCGTGTGCGGTGATCCGGACGATCCGCAGGTGACTCCAGCGCGGGTCGGTCAGCGCGGCCTGGTAGCGGCTGCGGTAGTGCGGGTACTGCTGCCACGCCCAGACGACGATCGAGTGTTCCGGGTCGCGGCTGAGCAGGTTGGTCCAGCGTTCCCGGTTGCCGTTCCACAGCTCGACCCGACTCCACGCCCGGTGCACGGTGCGCCACACGATCTGGCGCATCACCTGCCAGCGGGGCAGGTCGTACCAGATCACCGTGTCTGCGCGCTGCCAGATCGTCTCCTGCACCGACGAGTAGTTGCCGTCGGCGACCCAGCCGTCGCCGGCGGTCGCGTCGGCCACCGCGGCCCGGAACTCCTCGGGCGGCGTCGGCTGCCAGTCCGGCTGATGGAACAGCGCGTCCAGCTCGACGTGCGGTACGCCGAGCCGGGCCGCCAACGCTGTGGCCAGGGTGGACTTCCCCGACCCTGGCACCCCGACCACCGACACCCGCCGCACGACCGATCAGGCTAGCGGCGGGCCGCCAACTCGGCATCCGGATTCGGCACCTGTTCGACGTCGCCGGCCCGCTGGCCGGGGACCGGGGCTGCCGACAGGGCGACCTCGACGGTGCCACGGGTGCCCCAGCCGGTCTTCCAACAGGTGGCCACGCCGTACCAGCGGGTGGCGCGCAGCACCAGCATCGCCCAGGCCACCGCGATCGGCGCGAGCGCCCAGGTGCCCCACTGGTACGCCGTCGACTGGTCGGACCGGCGGATCGTCAGGTACCGCAGGCACTGCGCGTACCCGATGACGATCGGGACGCTGACCAGCCAGGGCAGGGCGGCCAGCGACGGCTCCCGGATCGGGATCACCACCGCAACGGTCACGAACAGCGTGGTGGACAGCAGCGTCGTCGCCCACCGGATCAGGTGCAGCCAGTAGGCCCACGAACGCAGCGGCAGGTACCGCATCCGCCACAGCGACCGGATGAACGAGCCCCGCATCCAGCGGACGAACATTCGCAGGAAATGGCCGGCCTTCTCGGGCATCAGCGCGAAGGCGAACGCCGAGGGCTGCTGGACGGTCCGACCCGCCAACATGGCGAACAGGGTCAGCATCGAGTCGTCACTGAACGGCACCCGCCGCCCGGCGAAGGTCTCGTTGAGGTAGCTGTCCAGGTTGTCGCGGATCACCCGGCCGCGGTAGACCGCGATCGGTCCGGAGTTGACCCAGACGGCGTTGAGGACGGAGAGGCTGGACCGGTCGGTCAGCTGCCCGGTGACGAACCACAGGTCGGTGAAGCGGGTCAGCAACGACGACCGGACGTTGGCGGCCATCACGATCCCCGCGACCGACTGCACCGCCGGGTCGGCCAGTGGCGCGAGCAGCTCGCCGAGGGCGTGCGGATCGCTGATCGTGTCCGAGTCGACGGTCCAGTAGACGTCGGCGTCGGGTGCGGAGACGACGGCGGCGGCCTGGGCGTGGCGTTTGCCCGCGTTGTCCTGGCGTCGCCACACCGGCCGGATCCCGGCCTGGGTGGCGGCCGGCCCGAACCAGTCCCGGATCTCGGCGTAGGCGTCCGCACCGGTGGTGGAGCCGTCGTCGACGACGACGATCGTCCGGGGCCGTCGGCGTTGCCCGATCATCGATTCCAGGCAGGCGCGCAGCGCCGTCGGGTCCTCGTTGTACACCGGGACGAGGGCCGCCACGTCGAGCGCGTCGAGGGCCCGCCGCCCGGCGCGGCCGACCCGGTACGGCTGATTGAGGTAGGCGAACCCCAACTGCCACACCAGCAGGCCGTACATGAGCACGTAGATCGCGGTGAAACGGTGCCCGGAACCGTGGGTGAGCAGGCCGAACGCGGCGAGCGCGTGATGGGCGGCCCACACCGCCACCGCTGCCAGCAGGGCAGCGGCGGCGGCGTAGGTGCGCCCCGGTACGAGGGTCGCGGTCACCGGTTCGACGCGGGGCGACCCGGACGGAAGGACAGCCGGACGAGCAACGCACCAATGACGATCATGGTGACTGCGGCGGTGACCAGGGCCGCCGGCAGCGGAAGGCTCAACTGGCCGATACCGCCAATTCCGCCGATGGTGACCGCGGCGCTGGTGCCGGTGCGCGGCAGGGAAGCAGCAGACATCGATTGTCTCCTTGGAGATGAGCGGGTGAGATGGGGGAATCCGGGCAGCATGATCCGTCGCACCCGGCGGCATTCGACGTCGTGGTGCGAAACAATTTCACGCGGATCGTGGAACCCGCGACAGTTTCTAACTGTCGCGGTGTCGGCTGAATCGAGATAGGCGGATCTGTATCAGCTCCATCGACATCGGGGGCGCTGCCGGACGACCGGGCACCGGCGGGCGAGCCGGTCCCGGAGTCGCGGCCCAGCGTAGTTGCGGTGTCCCGGTCGCGCCAGAGTTGGTCACGCTCATTTGCAAAATATGGTGGACGTGAATTCCTCTACGATTTACTGCGCTTGCCTTTCGGAGTCCGACTGCCTTGTCGTGCCGCCTTACCGTGTTTCCCGGTCGGCGTGGTCGGCGTGGTCGGCGTGGTCGGTCTGGTCGGCAGTCGCCGTGGCACCCTGCACGTCCCGATGGATCAGACCCTGTGCGGCCAACGCGACCGTCGCCGCCGCCAGCGGCAGGGCCGGAAGCGCGTAGCGCGGCTCGTACATGCCGATCGCCACGGTGAACACGGCCAGACCCGGCCCGGCGAGCACCAGCAGGACCGTGTCGAGCCGGATCCAGCCGGCTACCCGGCGGCCGGCGACCAGCGCGGCGATGGTCAACAGCACCGCCAGCGACAGCACCACCGGGATGCCCCGGGTCCAGGTGCCGTACCAGTGCAGGGCGCGGCTGAGCGTGGTGGCCGGGGGTGCCACCGCCGGCTCGGCGACCTGGGGATGGTAGGCGGCGGAGGCCTGGGCGGGCGGGCAGTGGTCCTCGACGCGGACCTCGGCGGAGCGGAACCGCGCCGGCGGCACCAGGCGCTGCCGCAGGCAGTCGTTCATCGGTCCGAGGTACAGGCCCGGCACGAAGTGCGCGGCGCTCTCCTTGCCGACGGTCGCCAGGTAGTCACCGGGCTGCTGACGGATCACCGACCGGGAGAAGCTGGTCAGCACCCGGGTGCCCTCGTCGGTGTAGACCCAGTTGCCGAGCCGGTCGGGCCGCCGCCAGAAGAACGCGTCGGCGCGGTCCCACCGCTGCCCGAGCTGCTGGTCGGGGCAGGCGATGCGTTCCTCGTCGGTCAGCTCGATCCGGTCGCAGTCGGCGATCATCGCGGCGCGGCCGTACAGGGCGGTGCCGCTCTGCGCGCCGTACACGCTCTGCCGGTCACCAACCCAGACCATGACCAGGACGTACGGCACGGCGAAGGCGACCAGGTAGCCGACCACCGGACGCCAGCCGACCCGCCGGACGACCAGATAGATCGCCAGTAGCAGGGCGACCGGCAGGGCGGTGGGTTTGGTCACCCAGGCGAGGGCGATCAGGCCGCCGGAGACGATCGCGGCGACCAGGCCCGGCCGGGGCGACCAGAGCAGCGCGCCGACGGCAGTGGCGAACAACACCATGAAGAGCAGGTCGGGCAGCAGGTAGTGGCCCATGGTGAGGACAAGGGAGTCGAAGATCACCGGTACGGCGGCCAGCGTGGCCAGCCACTGGGCGACTCCCCGGTGCAGCAGCAGGGCGTACAGGCCGACCGCGAGCAGCAGGCTGAGCAGGTGCTGGACACCGGCGACGGCGGCCAGGGTGCGGGTCGGCTCCAACGCGGCCAGCAGCAGGACGTAGCCGAGCGGCCGGTTCGGGTGCGGCTCCAGCGGCTGGTCGAGCATCAACAGGTAGGCACCGCTGTCGCCATGGAACCAGAAGGCCGGCTGGTACGCCATCAGGTAGGCGACCCGCAGCGCGACGCCGGCGGCGAGCAGGATCACGATGGGCAGGTGCCGACGGAGCAGGGTCATCCGGTGGCTCTGCCTCTCCTGCACCCGGGCAGTACGCTTCATGCGTGACTACCAGCCGGGAGATCGACAGCATCCTGCAGCGTGGCGCCGACGGTGGCCGGATCACTCCGGAGGAGGCGCTGCTGATCTACACCGACGCGCCCTTCCACGCCCTCGGTGAGGCCGCCGACGCGGTACGCCGCCGCCGGTACCCGGACAACGTCGTGACCTATCTGATCGATCGCAACATCAATTACACCAACGTCTGCGTCACGGCGTGCCGGTTCTGCGCATTCTTCCGCGCTCCCAAGCATGCCGAAGGTTGGGCCCACCCGACCGAGGAGATCCTGCGTCGCTGTGGTGAAGCGGTCGAGCTCGGCGCGACCCAGGTGATGCTGCAGGGCGGGCATCACCCTGACTTCGGTGTCGAGTACTACGAGGAACTGTTCGGCGCGGTGAAGTCCGCGTTCCCCCAGTTGGTGATCCACTCGATCGGCCCGAGCGAGATTCTGCACATGGCCAGAGTATCCGGTGTCACCCTGGACGAGGCGATTGCCCGGATCAAGGCGGCGGGTCTGGATTCGATCGCCGGGGCCGGCGCCGAAATGCTGCCGGACCGGCCGCGTCGGGCTATCGCGCCGCTCAAGGAGTCCGGTGCGCGCTGGCTCGAGGTGATGGAGTTGGCGCACCGGCACGGCATCGAGTCGACCGCGACGATGATGATGGGCACCGGGGAGACCAACGCCGAGCGGATCGAGCACCTGCGGATGATCCGGGACGTGCAGGACTCCACCGGTGGCTTCCGGGCGTTCATCCCGTGGACGTACCAGCCGGAGAACAACCACCTGAAGGGCCGTACCCAGGCGACGACCCTGGAATACCTGCGCATGATCGCGGTGTCGCGGCTCTTCTTCGACCAGGTCGCGCACCTGCAGGCTTCCTGGTTGACCACCGGCAAGGACGTCGGGCAGCTGGCCCTGCACATGGGCGTCGACGACCTGGGTTCGATCATGCTGGAGGAGAACGTGATCTCCTCCGCCGGTGCCCGGCACCGGTCGAACCTGCACGAGCTGATCTGGATGATCCGGTCGGCCGGCCGGATCCCGGCGCAGCGCGACACCGAGTACCGCCACCTCGCCGTGCACCACACCCCGGCGGACGACCCGACCGACGACCGGGTGGTGTCGCACTTCTCGTCGATCGCTCTGCCCGGTGGTGGCGCCCGCCGGGATCTTCCGCTGGTCGACGCCCACTGACGGGCACCGCCCACCGCCGGGGCATCGGCCCGCTGAGCGGCCCGCTCTCCCCTGATCGGGGGAGCCTGGTGACCGACCGGACGAGTCGACTTCATCGGTACGGCGATCACGCTCGGCCGGTTGTGGTGCGTACCGCTGTCGATGCGGCGGAGGGTGCGCGCACCTTAGGTCAGAGGGCCATAACGTGTTGATCACGAGGCGCGCGAAGCTGCGGGCCGGCCGCTAACGTCGCCGTCAACAACGTTCCGGCAGCCACCCACGCCGCGCCGACGCCCCCTGTCGGTGCTGGTCACGTCCCCCAGGGCGGGTTGCCGGAAGGGTACTCCAGCGGCCCGCGGGGGCCGTCTACATAACGCACGGCGCGTCGGGCGGGATGGTTCAACCATCCCGCCCGACGTGTGTCCGGGTGTCGGGCGTGCATTCAGTGCATTCGATGGCTACGCTACGTCGCCATGGGCTGGAAGTGGAAACTGCCAGCGGTCCGGCGTACGGCAACCGTCGCGTTCGTGGCCGCCTGGATGTGCGTCGCCGTCGGTCCGGTCGCCGGCCCGGCCGCTGCCGCCCCTGCCCCGGCCGACCCGACTCCCTCGGCAACCGTCGCCACGCCGGTCGCCGCGCCGGCCTCCCCGGACGCTGACCTGGCGGTACGGATCACCGGTGCCACGATCAACGCGCCCGGCTACAAGTCGACGGTGATCACGGTGACCAACCACGGGCCCGGTACGGCCAGCGGAATCATCCTGGATCTGAGCGAGTCGAGGGTGGACAGCGAAGCGGTCGACGCCGGCACCATCTACTTCTGTGACACCCTGCCCGGGACGATGCCGCCCTACGATCCGCCGTCGCCGGACCCGGACTTCCCCAACCGGGGCTACGACATCCCGGTGGCCGGCGAGTGCGCGTTGGACGACCTGCCGGCCGGGCGCTCGATCCGGCTCGAGACCCGGATCCGGCCGTGGATCGGTGCCGGCATGCGGATCGGTGTGCTCCGGGCGACGGTGCGCCACGACGGTCGCGACCCCGACCCGGCCAACGACAGCACGCAGGCGCCGGTGAGCATCGCCGGTTCACCGGTCACCGACGTCTACGTGCGGGCGTGGGACGTGCCGTACCTGCCCGACGACCCGGCGGCGACGGTGGCGCCGGGCGACACCACCGCGCTGCGGTACGAGGTGGGCAACGTCGGCACGGTGCCGGTGACCGGAATCACGCTCACTGTGCGCCTGCCCGAGCACGTGACCTTCGCCGAGACCCTGCCGGGCTGCCGGTATGCGGCCGACCGGGCCGAGGCCACCTGCGCGTACCCCGAGCTCGTCCTGGCCACGAGGTCGGCGCAGACCGGTTCGGCGGTGGTCTTCACCCACCCGGTCCAGGTCGGGGCGGGTGCCCCGGCCCCGGCGGTGCTTGCCGGCGGCGTCGTCACGGCGGCGATCGACGAGGTGGCCGACCCGGTGGCGCTGGCGGCGGCCGACCCGGTCGCCACGCTGGCGACCCTGCCGGCCGGCGCGGTGGCCGCGACCGCCGTGGACGTCGATCCCAGCGACAACCAGGACACGTTCACGGTGCTGACCGCGCCGCCCGGCGGCGACGGTCTGCCGGTCACCGGACCGTCGGTCGCCACCCTGGTCGGGCTCGGCCTGGTCGCGGTGCTGCTGGGGATGCTGGTGAGAGTGGTCGGGACCCGCTCCGCCGGTCGCCGCCGGTAGCTGGCAGAGTGCGAAGGTGTGAACCAGAATCCGCCTGCCGTCCGCGCCAGCCTGGACAAACAACCGGCCGAGGTCGCCGCGATGTTCGACGGCGTGGCCGGCCGTTACGACCTGACCAACACGGTGATCTCGTTCGGCCAGGACCGCCGGTGGCGTCGGGCCACCCGGGCGGCGGCAGAACTGCGCCCCGGGGACAAGGTCCTCGACGTCGGGGCGGGGACCGGGGTGTCGACCGCCGAGCTGGGCCGCGACGGAGTGTGGGCGGTCGGCTCGGACATCTCGCTGGGGATGCTGCGGGCCGGTCGCCGGGCCCGTCCGCAGGTGCCGCTGCTCGCCGGTGACGCCCTCGCCCTGCCGTTCCCGGACGCGACCTTCGACGCGGTGACGATCTCCTTCGCGTTGCGCAACGTGGTCGACACCGATGCCGCGTTGGCCGAGTTCGCCCGGGTGACCCGACCCGGTGGGCGGCTGGTGGTCTGCGAGTTCTCCCAGCCGACCAACCCGGCCTTCCGGACCGTCTACCTTTCCTACCTGATGCGGTCGTTGCCGACCGTGGCACGCGCGGTGGCGAGCAACCCGCAGGCGTACGTCTATCTGGCCGAGTCCATCCGGCAGTGGCCGGACCAGGCGGCGCTGGCCGGGCGGATCGGCGGGGCGGGTTGGCGGACGGTGCAGTGGCGCAACCTGACCGGCGGCATCGTGGCGCTGCACCGGGCTACCCGGGCGTAGCCGGTCCGGACCCGCTCGCGCGGGCGTAGCCGGTCCGGTCCGGGCGCTGCGGGCGTAGCCGGTCCGACCCGTTTCCGGCGGTGGTGTCGCGGTCCGGTTACTCCTCGGTGTCCGTCGATGGGAGGTTCCGTGTCGTCGGTCACCTGACGGGGTCGCTACCTCGCAGGGTTAGGGTCGCCTAACCGATCGCCGCCCTGTTAACGGTTCTAGACTCACCCCGAGACGGCTTGTGAAGCATTTCACGAGCGGCCCGGAGGTGAATGGGAGGTGGCTGTGAGCGACACCGAAGCCGACGTCATCGTCGTCGGCGCGGGTCCAGGAGGGTCTGCGACCGCCTACCACCTCGCCCGGCACGGCGTACGGGTGCTGCTGCTGGAGAAGACCAGCTTCCCCCGGGAGAAGGTCTGCGGTGACGGGCTCACCCCGCGTGCCGTCAAGCAGTTGATCAAGCTCGGGGTGGACACCTCGCCGGAGGCCGGCTGGCTGCACAACCGCGGCCTACGGGTGATCGGCGGCGGTATCCGGCTCGAGCTGGACTGGCCCGACCTGGCCAGCTTCCCCAACTACGGCCTGGTGCGCACCCGGCTCGACTTCGACGACCTGTTGGCCAAACGGGCGGTCGAGGCCGGCGCGCTGCTGCACACCGGCACCAACGTGGTCGCCCCGGTGCTCGACGACACCGGCCGGGCGGTCGGGGTCACCGCCGAGGTCGGCCCGGACAAGCAGCCGACGACCTTCCGGGCCCCGCTGATCGTCGCCGCCGACGGCGTCTCCGGCCGGTTCCCGCTGGCCATGGGGCTCGCCAAGCGGGAGGACCGGCCGCTGGGCGTCGCGGTCCGCCGCTACTACCGCTCCCCCCGCCACTCCGACGACTACCTGGAGTCCTGGCTGGAGCTGCGCAGCCGTGAGGGCGGCGACACACTGCTGCCCGGCTACGGCTGGATCTTCGGCATGGGCGACGGCCGGGTCAACGTCGGTCTCGGTGTGCTCAACTCGTCGTCGGCCTTCGGTAAGACCAACTACCGGCGGATGCTGACCGACTGGCTGGGCAGCACCCCGGCGGACTGGGGCCTGGCCGACGAGGCCAACGCCGACGGTCCGATTCTCGGCGCGGCGCTGCCGATGGGCTTCAACCGGGTGCCGCACTACACCCGGGGAGTCCTGCTGGTCGGCGACTCCGGCGGTATGGTCAACCCGTTCAACGGCGAGGGCATCGCGTACGCGATGGAGTCCGGTGAGCTGGCCGCCGAGGTCGCGGTGCAGGCACTGGCCCGGTCCGCCGGGGCCGACCGGGAGCGGGCGCTGGCGCAGTACCCGGCCGAGTTGAAGATCCGGTACGGCGGCTACTACCGGCTCGGCAACATCTTCGTGAAGCTGATCGGCAATCCACAGATCATGCGGATCGCCACCAAACACGGCATGCCGCATCCGACACTGATGCGGTTCGTCCTGAAACTGCTGGCGAACCTCACCGATCCACGGGGTGGGGACGCCATGGACCGGATGATCAACGCGATGACCAAGGTGGCTCCCGCCGTGTGACGCC
The DNA here is from genome assembly GCF_049179175.1 of Solwaraspora sp. WMMA2101. Lineage (NCBI taxonomy): Bacteria > Bacillati > Actinomycetota > Actinomycetes > Micromonosporales > Micromonosporaceae > Solwaraspora > Solwaraspora sp. WMMA2101. The sequence goes on from NZ_JBMHMA010000006.1 coordinate 3,708,689, forward strand.
ACCACGAGCACGACCGGGCCGGCACCGGCCCACCGCAGCAACCACCGGGGCGGGCAAGGGTGCCCGACCCGGGCAGTCAACACGCTGGATCGCTGGAAACTGACCGCGGGCAGGGAAGGACGAGCAGGAGAAGACCATGTCGCTCTCGCCTTACATACCCATCGTCGGGGTGTTCGCCCTCGCCTCGGCCTTCGCGCTGTTCTCGGTGGCCGCCGCCCGGCTGGCCGGACCGCTGCGCTACAACCGGGCGAAGCTCGAAGCGTACGAGTGCGGCATCGAGCCGAGCCCGGAGCCGGTCGGCGGCGGTCGGATCCCGATCAAGTTCTATCTGACCGCGATGATGTTCATCATCTTCGACATCGAGATCATCTTCTTGATCCCGTGGGCGGTCTCGCTCGACCCGCTCGGCGCGTTCGGGTACGTCGCGGTCTCGCTGTTCATCGTCGCCGTCTCGGTCGCCTACGTGTACGAGTGGCGGCGCGGCGGGCTCGACTGGGACTGACGGAGGAACCATGGGAATCGAGGAGAAACTCCCCGCCGGCGTACTGCTCACCTCGGTGGAGAAGCTGGTCAACTGGTCCCGTAAGACCTCGGTCTGGGGGGCGACCTTCGGGCTGGCCTGCTGCGCGATCGAGATGATGGCGGCCGGTGCCCCGCACTACGACATGGGGCGTTGGGGCATGGAGGTCTTCCGGGCCTCGCCCCGGCAGGCCGACCTGATGATCGTCGCCGGCCGGGTCAGCCAGAAGATGGCCCCGGTGCTGCGGCAGATCTACGACCAGATGGCCGAGCCGCGCTGGGTGCTGTCGATGGGCGTCTGTGCCTCCAGCGGCGGCATGTTCAACAACTACGCGATCGTGCAGGGCGTCGACCACGTGGTGCCGGTCGACATGTACCTGCCGGGCTGCCCGCCGCGTCCGGAGATGCTCATCGACGCGGTCCTGAAACTGCGCGAGAAGATCGGCCACGAGCCGCTCGGACCGAACGGCCGCAAGATGCTCGAGGCCCGCCGCGCCCGCGGTGACGTGCCGGTGGTCGCCCCCGGGTCGATGCCGTCGTCGTACCGCTCCGACAAGACCCGCCGGGCCGAGTGGGAGCAGGCCGTCCGCGAGGGCCGCGAGGAGCAGCTGCGGATCGAGAACTGGATGAAAGCCGAGAACCACCTGCACGTCCGGGAGCGGCTGAAGTGATGTCCGCGTCGACCAGCGAAAGGACGATCCAGTGACGGGGCCGACCAACGCGCCGAGCGAGCAGCCCGGTGGCGGCGTACCCGCCGCCGCGCCGCCGGTCGGGGCGACCAGCGGCGCGCCGGCCGAGTACCCGCCGGCAAGTCCGGCCGGGCGTGGCATGTTCGGCATCCAGGGTTCCGGCGACACCTCCGGCTTCGGCGGCCTGGTCCGCCGCCGGTCCTCCGTGGCCGGCAGCGAGCGGCCGTACGGCGGCTACTTCGACGAGGTCTGCGACGCGCTGGAGGAGGCCTACCCGGCGTTCGCCGACGCGATCGAGAAGGTCGTCGTCGACCGGGGCGAGCTGACCCTGCACATCAAGCCGGAGCGCATCGCCGAGGTGTGCCGGGTGATGCGCGACGACGAGTCGCTGCGTTTCGAGCTCTGCTCCTCCGTCTCCGGAGTGGACTACCTCGGTGCCGACGAGCGTCGACTGCACGTCGTCTACCAGCTGACCTCGATGACGTACCGCCGTCGGGTCCGGCTGGAAGCGGCGGTCAGCGCCGAGGACCCGCACCTGCCCAGCGTCACCGCCGTCTACCCGACCGCCGACTGGCAGGAGCGGGAGACGTACGACATGTTCGGGGTGGTCTTCGACGGCCACCCGGCGCTGACCCGGATCCTGATGCCGGACGACTGGGAGGGCCACCCGCAGCGCAAGGACTACCCGCTGGGCGGTGTCCCGGTGGAGTACAAGGGCGCCGAGATCCCACCGCCGGACAAGCGGAGGAGCTACCAATGACCGCCGGATACGCAACCGAGCGCGACACCGACGAGGGCAAGGTCTTCACCGTCACCGGTGGGGACTGGGACACCGTGGTCGGCGGCACCGACCCGCTCACCGACGAGCGGATCATCGTCAACATGGGTCCGCAGCACCCGTCCACCCACGGCGTACTGCGCCTGGTGCTGGAGCTGGAGGGTGAGACGGTCCGGGAGGCCCGGACGGTCGTCGGCTACCTGCACACCGGGATCGAGAAGAACCTCGAGTACCGCAACTGGGTGCAGGGCACCACCTTCGTCACCCGGATGGACTACCTGGCGCCGATCTTCAACGAGACGGCGTACAGCCTCGCGGTCGAGAAGCTGCTGGGGATCACCGACGACATCACCGACCGGGCGAACACCATCCGGGTGCTGATGATGGAGCTCAACCGGATCTCCTCGCACCTGATCTGGCTGGGCACCACCGGTCTGGAGCTCGGCGCGATCTCGATCATGCTGTACTGCTTCCGGGAGCGCGAGTACATCCTGGAGATCTTCGAACTGGTCTCCGGGCTGCGGATGAACATGGCCTACGTCCGTCCCGGCGGGGTCGCCCAGGACATCCCGGACGAGGCGATCACCAAGATCCGCGAGTTCCTGAAGATGATGCCGAAGCGGCTCAAGGAGTACGAGGACCTGCTCTCCGGGCAGCCGATCTGGCTGGAGCGGACGCAGAACGTCGCGGTGCTCGACGTCACCGGCTGCCTGGCGCTGGGCATCACCGGTCCGGTGCTGCGCTCGGCCGGGCTCGCCTGGGACCTGCGCAAGACCATGCCGTACTGCGGCTACGAGAACTACGAGTTCGACGTACCGACCACGCCGACCGCCGACGTCTGGGGCCGCTACCTGGTCCGGATGGCCGAGATGCGGGAGTCGCTGAAGATCGTCGAGCAGGCGCTGGACCGGCTCGAGCCCGGCCCGATCATGGTGGCCGACAAGAAGATCGCCTGGCCGGCGCAGCTGGCCATCGGCGTCGACGGCATGGGCAACTCGCTGGAGCACGTCGCCAAGATCATGGGTCAGTCGATGGAGTCGCTGATCCACCACTTCAAGCTGGTGACCGAGGGCTTCCGGGTGCCACCCGGCCAGGTGTACGTCGGCATCGAGTCACCCCGGGGCGAGCTGGGCGTACACGCCGTCTCCGACGGCGGGACCCGCCCGTACCGGGTGCACTACCGCGAACCGAGCTTCGTCAACCTTCAGGCGATCCCGGCCATGGCCGAAGGCGGGCTGCTCGCCGACGTGATCGCCGGGGGCGCCTCGTTGGACCCCGTGATGGGTGGGTGTGACCGCTGATGGGCTTCAGTCAGGAAACGCACGACCGGGCCCGGGAGATCATCGCCCGGTATCCGGCGGACCGGTCCCGCTCGGCGCTGCTGCCGCTGCTGCACCTGGTGCAGTCCGAGGACGGCTACGTCTCGCCGGCCGGCGTCGAGTTCTGCGCCGAGCAGCTGGGGATCAACAAGGCCCAGGTCAGCGCGGTCGCCACCTTCTACACGATGTACAAGCGCCGGCCCACCGGTGACTGGCTGGTCAGCGTCTGCACCAACACCATGTGCGACGTGCTCGGCGGGCAGCGGGTCTACGACGCGCTCAGCGAGCACCTCGGTGTCGGGCACGAGGAGACCACCGCCGACGGCACGGTCACCCTGGAACACGCCGAATGCCTGGCCGCCTGCGACTACGGCCCGGTGATGACGGTCAACTACGACTTCTTCGACAAGGTCGACCCGGACATCGCGCTCGGGGTCGTCGAGGAGTTGCGCGCCGGCGGCCGGCCGACCCCCACCCGGGGTGCCCGGCTGTGCACCCTGAAGGAGATGTCGCTGCAGCTCGCCGGCTTCTCCGACACCCGCGAGGGTGCGGTCGCCGACGGACCGGCCGGCGACGCCACCCTGCGCGGGCTGCGGCTGGCCCAGCAGCACGGCATCGCCGTCGCCGGCTTCGACCCGAACACCCCGATCACCGGCGACGCGCCGGAGCCGGCGGCCAGCCGGCCGGCACCGGCCGCGACCGGCAGCACCGCTCCGGACGTCAAGGCCCCGCAGGCCAAGTCGCCGGAGATCCGGGCCGCCGAGACCCGCGCGCCGGACGCGAAGACGCCGGCGCCGGACGCGCCCGGCACCACCGTGCCGGCCGACCGGGCCGAGCCGGACAGCGACGCCGAGGCCGCCGAGGCGGCCGGCACCGCCGCCAACCCGCCGGCCGGCGACGCCAAACCGGCCGGTGACAGCCCGCAGCCGCAGCGTGAGGCGCTGCGGGACGCGCGCAGCGAGGAGGGCACGGCATGACCGAGCCGCGACGGGAGACCCTGGAGAAGCTGACGCCGGTGCTGACCAAGCGCTGGCTGTCGCCGGACGCCTGGAAGATCGACGTCTACGAGCAGCTCGACGGCTACGCGGCCCTGCGCAAGGTGCTCGCCGGTACGCCGAGCGGCCGGGGCCGCGCCAGTGACCCGGTGCACCCGGACGACCTGATCAAACTGATCAAGGACTCCGGGCTGCGTGGTCGCGGCGGGGCCGGGTTCCCCACCGGGCTGAAGTGGGGCTTCATCCCGCAGGGCGACGGCAAGCCGCACTACCTGGTGGTCAACGCCGACGAGGGCGAGCCGGGCACCTGCAAGGACCTCCCGCTGATGATGTACGACCCGCACTCGCTGGTCGAAGGCGTCATCATCGCCTCGTACGCGATCCGGGCCAGCCGCGCCTTCATCTACATCCGGGGCGAGGCGGTGCACGCCGCCCGGCGGCTGCGTAACGCCGTCGACGAGGCGTACCGGGCCGGCTACCTCGGCACCGACATCCTCGGCTCCGGCTTCGACCTGGACCTGGTGGTACACAGCGGTGCCGGCGCGTACATCTGCGGCGAGGAGACCGCGCTGCTGGACTCCCTCGAAGGTTTCCGGGGCCAGCCCCGGTTGCGGCCACCGTTCCCGGCCACCCACGGCCTGTACGCCTGCCCGACCGTGGTCAACAACGTCGGCACCATCGCCAGCGTGCCGTACATCGTGCTCGGCGGCGCCAACTGGTGGAAGTCCATGGGTACGGAGAAGTCGTCCGGCCCGATGATCTACTCGCTCTCCGGCCGGATCGCCAACCCCGGCCAGTACGAGTGCTCGATGGGCATCACCCTGCGCGAGCTGATCGAGCTGGCCGGCGGCATGCAACCCGGGCACGAGCTGCGGTTCTGGACCCCCGGTGGGTCGTCCACCCCGCTGCTGACCGCCGAGCACCTGGACGTGCCACTCGACTTCGAAGGGGTGGCCGCGGCCGGGTCGATCCTCGGTACCACCGCCACCCAGATCTTCTCCGACCAGGACTGCCCGGTGTACGCGACCTACCGGTGGCTGGAGTTCTACCACCACGAGTCGTGCGGCAAGTGCACCCCGTGCCGCGAGGGCAACTACTGGATGGTGCGGGTCTACCGGCGGATCCTGGCCGGTCAGGGCACCCACGAGGACCTCGACACCCTGCTCGACACCTGCGACAACATCCTCGGCCGGTCGTTCTGCGGCCTCGGTGACGGTGCGACCAGCTCGGTGACCTCCTCGCTGAAGTACTTCAAGCAGGACTACCTCGACTACATCGAGGGCCGCACGGCGCCGAAGCTGTCGGAGAAAGCATTGGTAGGTGCGCACTGATGAGCGACGTAGCCAAGACCACCGAGACGGTGACGTTGACCATCGACGGCGTCGAGGTCACCGCGCCCAAGGGGGCGCTGCTGATCCGGGTGGCCGAGAAGCTGGGCATCGAGATCCCCCGGTTCTGTGACCACCCGCTGCTCGCCCCGGCCGGTGCCTGCCGGCAGTGTCTGGTCGACGTCGAGGGCCAGCGCAAGCCGGTCGCCTCGTGCACCCAGACCGTCGCCGAGGGCATGGTGGTCCGCACCCAGCTCACCTCCGAGGTGGCCAAGAAGGCCCAGCAGGGGGTCATGGAGCTGCTGCTGGTCAACCACCCGCTGGACTGCCCGATGTGCGACAAGGGCGGTGAGTGCCCGCTGCAGAACCAGGCGATGTCCACCGGTCGGCCGGACTCCCGCTTCCACGAGCACAAGCGGGAGTACCCCAAGCCGGTCGAGATCTCCAGCCAGGTGCTGCTGGACCGGGAACGCTGCGTACTGTGCCAACGCTGCACCCGGTTCTCCGAGGAGATCGCCGGTGACACGTTCATCGACCTGATGGACCGCTCCTCCGGCGAGCAGATCAACGTCTACCGCGACGAGGCGTTCGGCGCCGACCCGGCGGTCGACGGCGAGGCCGGTGCCGGCGACGAGCCGTTCAACTCCTACTTCTCCGGCAACACCGTGCAGATCTGCCCGGTCGGCGCCCTCACCGGCGCCCAGTACCGGTTCCGGGCCCGCCCGTTCGACCTGGTGTCCACGCCGAGCGTCTGCGAGCACTGCTCGGCCGGCTGCGCCCAGCGCACCGACCACCGGCGCGGCAAGGTGATGCGCCGGCTGGCCGGCGACGACCCGGCCGTCAACGAGGAATGGAACTGCGACAAGGGCCGGTGGGGTTTCCGCTACGCCACCGCCACCGACCGGCTGACCACCCCGCTGGTGCGCGACGCCGACAGCGGTGAGCTGCGCGAAGCGTCCTGGAGCGAGGCCCTGGCGGTCGCCGCCGACGGGCTGCGCAAGGCCCGCGACGGCGCGTACGGCGTCGGGGTGCTCACCGGCGGCCGGCTCACCGTCGAGGACGCCTACGCCTACGCGAAGTTCGCCCGGGTGGCGCTGCGTACCAACGACATCGACTTCCGGGCCCGGCCGATCGCCGGTGCCGCCGGCTCCACCGAGGAGGCCGAGTTCCTGGCCGCCCGGGTCGCCGGCAGCGCCGAGGTGACCTACGCCGACGTCGAGCAGGCCCCGGTGGTGGTGCTCGCCGGGCTGGAACCGGAGGAGGAGTGCCCGATCCTCTTCCTGCGGCTGCGTAAGGCGTACACCAAGAAGGGCCTGCGGGTGGTGGCGCTCGCGCCGTACCTGAGCCGGGGCCTGGAGAAGCTCGGCGCCACGCTGGTGCCGACCGTGCCCGGCGACGAGGCGCGGCTGCTCACCGAGGATGCCACGGTCACCGAGGCACTCGCCCGCTCCGGCGCGATCCTGATCGTCGGCGAGCGGCTGGCCGGCGTACCCGGCGGGTTGTCGGCCGCCGGCGCGGTCGCCGACCGGGCCGGCGCGAAGCTTGCCTGGGTGCCCCGCCGGGCCGGTGACAGGGGCGCGGTCGACGCCGGCTGCCTGCCGAACCTGCTGCCCGGTGGCCGCCCGGTCGCCGACGCGGCGGCCCGCGCCGAGCTCACTGGAGCCTGGGACATCGGGGCCGGGATCATCCCGGCCGAGCCGGGCCGCGACGTCGACGCGATCGTCGCGGCGACCGCCGCCGGCAAGATCGGCGCGCTGGTCGTCGCCGGCGTCGACCCGGCCGACCTGACCGATCCGCGGCTGGCCGAGCAGGCCCTGGACGAGGTGCCGTTCCTGGTCAGCCTGGAGATCCGGCACAGCGCGGTGACCCGCCGCGCCGACGTGGTCTTCCCGGTCGCCCCGGTGGTGGAGAAGGCCGGCAGCTTCGTCGACTGGGAAGGCCGGCTGCGCACCTTCGGGGTGGTGCTGGAGACGACCGCGATGCCCGACGCGCGGGTGCTCGACGCGCTCGCCGCCCAACTCGGCGTCACCCTCGGCACCGGCGAGGTCAACCTGATCCGCCGGGAGCTTGGCGCGCTGCCGGCGACCAAGGCCCAGCGGCCCGGTCTGCCGCTGGTCGACCCGGTCGCGGTGGCGGCACCGGGAGCCGGCGAAGCGGTCCTGGCCACCTGGCACCACCTGATCGACCTCGGCACCCTCACCGACGGCGACACCCACCTGGGTGGCACGGCGCGGCGGCCGGTGGTCCGGCTCGGCAAGGCGCTGGCCGGCGCGCTCGACGTCGCCGACGGCGACCCGGTCACCGTCGGCACCGACCGGGGCGCGGTCACCCTGCCGGCGGCGGTCACCGACGGGCTGCCCGACGGGGTGGTCTGGCTGCCGACGAACTCGCCCGGCTCCACCGTGCGCCGCAGCCTCGGCGTGGCCGGCGGAGCGGTGGTCCGGGTCGGCGCGGCCGCCGGCCCGACCGGCGACAGCACGGCCGCCGGTGGTGCGGTCGGCGGCAACGGCGCGACGAACCTCAACGTAGGGGGTCTGCGGTGAACCCAGTGGCACAGGATCCCACCCTGGCCGACTTCGGGCTGGACCCGTGGTGGCTGATCCTGATCAAGGTGGTCTTCGCCTTCGTGTTCGGCCTGGTCGGCACGCTGCTCGGCGTCTGGTTCGAGCGGCGGGTCGTCGGCCGGATGCAGGTGCGGCCCGGCCCGAACCAGGCCGGTCCGTTCGGTCTGCTGCAGACCCTGGCGGACGGCCTGAAGATGGCCTTCAAGGAGGACATCCTGCCGAAGGCCTCCGACAAGGTGGTCTACTTCTTCGCCCCGACGATCTCGGTGATCTGCGCGGTGACCGCGCTGTCGGTGATCCCGTTCGGGCCGATGGTGAGCATCTTCGGCACCCGGACCCCGCTGCAGGTAACCGACGTGCCGGTGGCGGTGCTGGTGCTGCTGGCCTGCTCGTCGATGGGCGTGTACGGCCTGGTGCTCGGCGGCTGGGCGTCCGGGTCGACGTACCCGCTGCTCGGCGGCCTGCGCTCGACGGCGCAGGTGATCTCCTACGAGATCGCACTCGGGCTGTCGGTGGTCGGCGTGTTCATGACCGCCGGCACGATGTCGACCAGCGGCATCGTCGCCGCCCAGTCGGGCGGTGACCGGGTCACCTCGATCGCTGGCTTCGACCTGTACGCGCCGGGCTGGTACGCGATCCTGCTGCTGCCCAGCTTCATCATCTTCTTCATCGCGGCGGTCGCCGAGACCAACCGGGCACCGTTCGACCTGCCCGAGGCCGAGTCCGAGCTGGTCGCCGGCTACATGACCGAGTACAGCTCGCTGAAGTTCGCGCTGTTCATGCTCTCCGAGTACGTCGCCATGGTGACCATGTCGGCGGTGACGGTGACGCTGTTCCTCGGCGGCTGGCGGGCACCCTGGCCGATCAGCATCTGGGACGGGGCCAACTCCGGCTGGTGGCCGATGCTCTGGTTCATGGGCAAGGTCATCGCGCTGGTGTTCGTCTTCGTCTGGCTGCGCGGCACCCTGCCCCGGTTGCGCTACGACCAGTTCATGCGGTTCGGCTGGAAGGTACTGCTGCCGATCAACCTGCTCTGGATCCTGGCGCTCGGCGGTATCCGGGTGACCAGCGGCTGGGAGCGCAACGACCGGCTGGTCGCGATCGGCATCCCGGTCGCGATCCTGCTGGCCGTGGTGATCTTCTGGCCGAGCCGCAGGCAACAGCCGACGCCGACCCTGCAGGAGCAGGTCGACACCCGTCCGCCGGGCAGCTTCCCGCTGCCCCCGATGGACCTGCAGGTCCCGCCCAGCCCCCGGGCCAAGCGGGCGGTAGCCGAACGGGAACCGGCCCAGGTCGGTCCCGCCGCCGACGACAAGGAGGTGTGACGTGGGCGCGATCACGGGAACGTTCAAGGGGTTCGGGGTCACCTTCTCCCACATGTTCCGCAAGGTGGTCACCACCGACTACCCGTTCAAGCCGCCGGTGTCCGCGCCGCGTTACCACGGCCGGCACATTCTCAACCGGCACCCGGACGGGCTGGAGAAGTGCATCGGCTGTGAGCTGTGCGCGTGGGCCTGCCCGGCGGACGCGATCTACGTCGAGGGCGGCGACAACACCGAGGAACAGCGGTTCTCCCCGGGTGAGCGGTACGCCAGCACGTACCAGATCAACTACGCCCGGTGCATCTTCTGTGGGCTGTGCATCGAGGCCTGCCCGACCCGCTCGTTGACCATGAGTAACGAGTACGAGCTGGCCCGCGACTCCCGGCAGGACCTGATCTTCACCAAGGAGCAGCTGCTGGCGCCGCTGCTGCCGGGCATGGAGCAGCCGCCGCACCCGATGCGGCTGGGCGACAGCGAGAAGGACTACTACGTCGGGGCGCTGACCAACCCCGGTACGTCGGCCGGTGCGGAACGGGCGCCCTGGTCGGAGCAGGGCACCGAGGACGGCTCGGGGACGACGACGGGAGAGGCCAAGCCATGACCGAGGTCCTCGCAGCGGAGGTCTCCACTGGAGAGGCGGTGACCTTCTGGATCCTGGCTCCGCTCGCGCTGCTCGGCGCGATCGGCATGGTGTGGGCCCGCAACGCGGTGCACTCCGCGCTCTGGCTGGTCCTGACCATGCTCTGCCTCGGCGTCTTCTACGTCGTGCAGGGCGGGCCGTTCATCGGCCTGGTGCAGATCATCGTCTACACCGGCGCCATCATGATGCTGTTCCTGTTCGTGCTGATGCTGGTCGGCCGGGACGCCTCGGACTCGCTGATCGAGACCCTGCGCGGGCAGCGGGTCGCCGCCGTCGTGCTCGGCGTCGGCTTCGCCGCGCTGGTCGGCACCGGGCTGTATCGGGGCCTGGGCGGGGTGCAGGCGGTCGGTCTGGAGCAGGCCAACGCGGACGGCAACGTCCAGGGCATCGCCGCTCTGCTGTTCACCCGCTACCTGGTCGCCTTCGAGGTGACCGCCGCTCTGCTGACCACCGCCGCGATCGGCGCGCTGATCCTGGCGCACATCGAGAAGCGCAAGGAGGAGCGGCGCGGTCAGCCGGAGATGATGCGGCAACGGTTCGCGCCGGGCAACTACCCGGGCCCGAAGCCGGGGCCGGGTGTCTACGCCACCTCCACCTCGGTCGCCACGCCGGGCCGGCTGCCCGACGGCACGCTCACCGAGCGGAGCATCCCGGCGATCCTGCCGACGCGTGAACTTTCGCCGAGCGAGGCCGCCCCGAAGGGGACTGACAAATGACTCCGGACAACTACCTGATCCTGTCGGCGGTGCTGTTCACCATCGGCGCGGTCGGCGTGCTGGTCCGCCGAAACGCGATCGTGCTGTTCATGTGCATCGAGCTGATGCTCAATGCGGCGAACCTGGCGCTGGTCACCTTCAGCCGGATCAACGGTGACCTCAACGGCCAGATCATCGCCTTCTTCGTGATGGTCGTGGCGGCCGCCGAGGTGGTCGTGGGGCTCGCCATCATCACGACCATCTTCCGGACTCGACGCTCGGCGAGCGTCGACGACGCCAACCTGCTGAAGTACTAAGGGGCCCACACGTGGAACCGACTGTGGAGTACGCCCAGGCCACGGGGCTGCTGAGTAGCGTGTGGCTGCTGGTGGCCATCCCGCTGGCCAGCGCGGCGATCCTGCTGCTGCTCGGCAAGCGCGCCGACAAGTGGGGGCACTGGCTCGGCGTGGTCGCCGTCGGGGCGATCTTCGTCCTCGGCCTGACCTACTTCTTCCAGCTACGCGGCCTGGACAACCGGGCGGTCGAGCTGAGCCTGTGGCAGTTCATCGAGGTCGGTGGCCTGTCGGTGGACTTCGGGCTGCTGTTCGACCCGCTGTCGGCGGTCTTCGTGCTGCTGATCACCGGCGTGGGTTTCCTGATCCACGTGTACGCGGTCGAGTACATGTCGCACGACGCGGGGCGGCGGCGCTTCTTCGCGTACTTCAACCTGTTCGTCGCCGCGATGCTGGTGCTGGTGCTCGGCAACAACTACGTGATGCTCTTCCTCGGCTGGGAGGGCGTCGGTCTGGCGTCGTACCTGCTGATCTCCTTCTGGTACAACCTGCCGGCCGCGGCGACCGCCGGTAAGAAGGCGTTCCTGATGAACCGGGTCGGCGACGCCGGCCTGGTGCTGGCGATCTTCCTGATGTTCGCCACCCTCGGCACCACCCAGTTCGACGCGGTCTTCACCGGCGCCGGCGCGCTGGCCTCCGGCACGATCCTGGCGATGGGCCTGCTGCTGCTGCTCGGTGCCACCGGTAAGTCCGGCCAGTTCCCGCTGCAGGCCTGGTTGCCCGACGCCATGGAGGGCCCCACCCCGGTCTCGGCGCTGATCCACGCCGCGACGATGGTCACCGCCGGCGTCTACCTGATCGCCCGGTCCAACCCGATCTTCTCGGCCAACCCGACGCTGCAGACCGTGGTGGTCAGCGTCGGTGCGGCCACCCTGCTGATCGGCGCGATCATCGGCTGCGCCAAGGACGACATCAAGCGGGTGCTGGCCTGGTCGACGGTCTCCCAGATCGGCTACATGTTCCTCGGTGTCGGGCTCGGCGGCGGCGCGTACGCCCTGGCGATCGTGCACCTGCTGGCGCACGGCTTCTTCAAGGCCGGGCTGTTCCTCGGCGCCGGCTCGGTGATGCACGGCATGTCCGACCAGACCGACATCCGCCGCTTCGGTGGCCTGTGGCGCTACATGAAGATCACTTGGGCCACCTTCGGGCTGGCCTGGCTGGCGATCATCGGCATCCCACCGTTGTCCGGCTACTTCTCCAAGGAGCCGATCATCGCGGTGGCCTTCGAGCGGGAGGGCTGGACCGCCTGGCTGTTCGGCGGGGCCGCGCTGCTCGGTGCCGGGCTGACCGCCTTCTACATGACCCGGCTGTTCGTGCTGACCTTCCACGGCCCGAAGCGGTGGACCTCCGACATCGACCACCCGCACGAGTCGCCGGCGCTGATGACCGTACCGCTGATTCTGCTGGCGGTCGGCTCGGTCGCCGCCGGTTGGCTGATGTCCACCTCGGTGCCCGAGTGGCTGACCCCGGTCTTCGGGGCCGAGGAGAGCGGCCACGAGGCGATGCTGTCGCACACCGCAGTCACCATCCTGGCGTTGGTGGTCACGGTGATCGGCGCGGTCGGCGGCTGGCTGCTGTTCCGCAACGGCACCGCCGAGCAGGAGCAGCCGGCCGGCGTACTGGTCACCGCTGCCCGCAACAACCTCTACACCGACGCGGTCAACCGGGCGGTCTTCGAAAAGCCGGGTGTCTTCCTCACCCGGGCGCTGGTCTTCCTCGACAACCGGGGAGTCGACGGCCTGGTCAACGGCCTGGCCGCCGCGATCGGCGGCAGCTCCGGGCGGCTGCGGCGGCTGCAGACCGGCTTCGTGCGTTCGTACGCGATGTCTGTGCTCGCCGGTGCCTTCGTGGTGGTCGCGGCGTTCCTCGCCCTGCAGATGGGATGGCTGGCGTGAACGACTTTCCGTTCCTCTCGGTGCTGACCGTGGCGCCGCTGGTCGGCGCGCTCGTGGTGGCGCTCGTCCCGCGCCGCCAGGGGGAGCTGGCCAAGTGGCTGGCGCTCGGCTGGTCGGTGGCGGTGCTGGTGCTGTCACTGGTGATGTGGTTCGCCTTCTCCGCCGGTGGTGAGCGCTTCCAGTTCCGTGAGTCGTACCCGTGGATCCCCAACTGGGGGGTGAACTTCACCTTCGCCGCCGACGGCATCGCGCTGGTCATGCTGATGCTGATCGCCGTACTGGTGCCGTTGGTGATCCTCGCCTCCTGGCACGACGCGGAGGCGTCGAAGCGGTCGGTGCCGGTCTACTTCGGTCTGCTCCTGCTGCTCGAAGGCACGATGATCGGCGTCTTCGCGGCCGCCGACATCTTCCTGTTCTACGTGTTCTTCGAGGTCATGCTGGTGCCGATGTACTTCCTGATCGGCAGCTACGGCGGCCACCAGCGGCAGTACGCGGCGGTCAAGTTCTTCCTCTACTCGCTGGTCGGCGGCCTGTTCATGCTGGCCGCCGTGATCGGCCTGTGGGTGGTCGGCGGGCAGACCTTCGACTGGCAGGCGCTCAGCCAGATCGACATGTCCACCGGCGTGGAGCGCTGGCTGTTCCTCGGCTTCTTCGTGGCGTTCGCGATCAAGGCACCGTTCTTCCCGTTCCACACCTGGCTGCCCGACGCCGGTGGCGCCGCGCCGGCCGGCTCGGCCGCGCTGCTGGTCGGCGTGATGGACAAGGTCGGTACGTTCGGCATCCTGCGCTACTGCCTGGGGCTGTTCCCGGAGGCGTCCCAGTGGTTCGCCCCCTGGGCGTTGACGCTGGCGGTGATCGGCATCATCTACGCCGCGCTGCTCGCGGTCGGCCAGAACGACCTGAAGCGACTGGTGTCGTACACCTCGATCTCGCACTTCGGGTTCATCGGCGTCGGCATCTTCGCGTTCACCACCCAGGCCGGCACCGGTGCGGTGCTCTACATGGTCAACCACGGGCTCGCCACCGGCCTGCTGTTCCTGGTCGTCGGCATGTTCGTGGCGCGGCGCGGATCCGCGCTGATCAGCGACTTCGGCGGTGCCGGGAAACTGGTCCCGGTGCTGGCCGGCGTCTTCTTCTTCGCCGGACTGGCGTCGCTGGCGCTGCCCGGCACCGCCCCGTTCATCTCCGAGTTCCTGGTGCTGATCGGCACCTTCTCGGTGAACAAGCCGGTCGCTGTGATCGCCACCCTCGGCATCATCCTGGCCGCCGCGTACGTGCTGTGGATGGTGCAGCGCACCACCCAGGGCACGCTCAATCCGGCGTTGACCGAGGTCGAGGCGATGAAGCGGGACATCACTCTGCGGGAGAAGATCGTGGTCGCCCCGCTGATCGCGCTGATCCTGCTGTTCGGCTTCTACCCCAAGCCGTTGACCGACGTCATCAACCCGGCGATCGAGGCGACGTTGTCCGATGACGTCGGCAGGTCCGACCCCGCCCCGACCGTGGGCGTTATTCAGGAGGCGGCCCGGTGAGCGACATTTCGTTCCCCGAGATCAGCTACGCGGCGATCGCGCCGATGCTGATCCTGTTCGGCGCGGCGATGGTCGGCGTGCTGGTCGAGGCGTTCGTGCCCCGGTCGGTACGCAACCCGGTGCAGCTGGTGCTCACCCTTGCCAGCATGGTCGCCGCCCTGGTGGCGGTCGTCATGCAGGGCGGCACCCGGACGGTGACCGCCGGCGAGGCGATCGCGGTGGACGGCCCGACGCTGTTCCTGCAGGGGGCGATCCTGGTCCTCGGGGTGATGGCGATGCTGCTGATCGGCGAACGGTCGCTGGAGACCGGCGGCGCCTTCGTCGCGCAGGCGGCGATCGTGGTCAACTCGCCGGAGGACCGTAGGCAGGCGGCCGGCCGGGGTGGCGCGACCGAGGTCTACCCGCTGGCGTTGTTCGCCATCGCCGGCATGCTGCTGTTCGTCGCGGCCAACGACCTGCTGACGATGTTCATCGCCCTGGAAGCCTTCTCGCTGCCGCTGTACCTGCTCTGCGCGTTGGCCCGCCGTCGGCGGCTGCTCAGCCAGGAAGCCGCCCTGAAGTACTTCATGCTCGGCGCCTACTCGTCGGCGTTCTTCCTGTTCGGGCTGGCGCTGACCTACGGCTTCACCTCCGGCGTGGACAGCCCGACCGGACCGGGGGTCGACTTCGCCACCATCCGTACGGCGGTGGAGACCTCCAACGCCAGCCCGGTGCTGCTCTTCGCCGGCATCGCGTTGATCTCCGTCGGGCTGCTGTTCAAGGCGACCGCGGCGCCGTTCCACGTCTGGGCACCGGACGTCTACCAGGGCGCGCCGACCCCGGTCACCGGCTTCATGGCCGCCTGCACCAAGGTCGCCGCGTTCGGCGCGCTGCTGCGGGTGCTGCACGTGGCCTTCTACGGGGCCGCCTGGGACTTCACCCCGGTGCTGGGCGTGATCGCCATCCTGACCATGCTGGTCGGGGCGATCATGGCGGTCACCCAGACCGACATCAAGCGGCTGCTGGCGTACTCGTCGGTGGCCAACGCCGGCTACCTGCTGGTGGGTGTGCTGTCGCTGTCCGCCGAGGGCCTGGCCAGCACGATGTTCTACCTGGTGGCGTACGGCTTCATCGTCATCGCGGCGTTCGCCGTGGTGACCCTGGTCCGCGACGACGAGGGTGAGGCCACCCACCTGTCCCGCTGGGCCGGGCTGGGCCGCCGGTCGCCACTGTTCGCCGGGATCTTCACCTTCATCCTGCTGGCGTTCGCCGGAATCCCGCTGACCAGCGGGTTCACCAGCAAGTTCGCGGTGTTCGGGGCGGCGGTCGGGGACGGTCAGGTCTGGCTGGTGATCGCCGGTGTGGTGACCAGCATGATTCTCGCCTTCCCGTACCTGCGGGTGGTGGTGATGATGTGGCTGAGTGAGCCGAGCGAGACCACCCCGACGGTGGTGATCCCCGGGGCGCTGACCTCGGCGGCGCTGATGATCGGCGTACTGGCCACGCTGCTGCTCGGGGTCGCGCCGGGCGCACTGCTGGATCTCACCAGCAACGCCGCCGAGTTTGTCCGATGAGTCACCTCACCCGCCCCCAACCTGGGCCGCACGGACCGCTGTGGCATGGTTGGGGGTGTGGTGAGGACGGCTGACGGCAGCTCCATCGCGTCTGGCGGCGGGGCGGTGACCTCGATCGGGATCGACATCGTCGACCCGCGCTTGCAGGCGTCCGTCACCGGCATCATGGCGTCGGTCGAGGCCGAGTTGCGCGACAGTGTGTTCAGCGCCGATCCGTTCGTCACCGAGGCGGCCCGACACCTGGTCGAGGCCGGCGGCAAGCGGTTCCGGCCGCTGCTGGTGGCGCTCGGCGCGCATTTCGGCGACCCGGACCGGCCGCTGGTGGTGCCGGCGGCGGTGGTGATGGAGCTCACTCACCTGGCGACGCTCTACCACGACGACGTGATGGACGAGGCCCCGGTGCGCCGGGGTGCGCCCAGCGCCAACTCCAGGTGGACCAACTCGGTGGCGATCCTGGTCGGCGACTACCTGTTCGCCCGGGCCGCCGATCTCGCCGCCGACCTGGGTATCGAGGCGGTCCGGCTGCAGGCCCGCACCTTCGCCCGGCTGGTGCACGGTCAGATCGCCGAGACCGTCGGTCCGCGCGACGGTGAACCGTCGGTCGACCACTACCTGCAGGTGATCGGGGACAAAACAGGCTCGTTGATCGCGACGTCCGCCCGGTTCGGCGGCATGTTCGGCGGTGCGACGCCGACCCACGTCGAGGCCCTCGGCGGGTACGGCGAGATCATCGGCGTGGCGTTCCAGCTCTCCGACGACCTGCTCGACATCGCCTCCGAGTCGGCCCAGTCGGGCAAGACACCCGGCACCGACCTGCGGGAGGGGGTGCCGACCCTGCCGATGCTGTACGCCCTGGCCGACGACGACGGGGACGCCGCCTCCCGGCGGTTGCGGGAGATCCTGGCCGCCGGCCCGGTGACCGACGACGACCTGCACGCCGAAGCCCTTGGCCTGCTGCGCGAGTCGCCGGCGCTCAAGCGGGCCCGGGAGACCGTGCGCAGCTACGCCGAGGAGGCGCGGTCCCGGCTGGCACCGCTGCCGGCGGGGCCGGCCCGGCAGGCGATGGAGTCCCTCTGCGACTTCATCGCCGACCGCACCAACTGACGAGGTCCGTACCGCCGACGGCCGGCTTGCCGGAGGGTGTCGTCGGCGTAGCCTGGCAGTCGGATTTCCGCTGTCCAGGGGCGGTACGGCGGGGGCGGTGGGTGCTCCCATTTGCGAGGAG
Source organism: Solwaraspora sp. WMMA2101 (assembly GCF_049179175.1). Classification (NCBI taxonomy): domain Bacteria; kingdom Bacillati; phylum Actinomycetota; class Actinomycetes; order Micromonosporales; family Micromonosporaceae; genus Solwaraspora; species Solwaraspora sp. WMMA2101. Next base: position 3,726,096 of record NZ_JBMHMA010000006.1, read on the forward strand.
CTCAGGCCAGCCAATAGCATGAACCGTACGTGTCGGGCGCCACACCGATAGTCGCCATCTGGTGCCCCTGATTCGAAAGGGCATTCCACAGGCGGCTGTCTTTTCATATGGTGTAAGTCCCCGGCGGCGGAGGTGGTTGTGCGCGACCCCTTGGCGGAACCTTCGGACCTCATCCGGAGCGTTTCACGGGCACTTCGGGTGCTCGAAGCGGTCGGTCGTGCCCCGCGCGGACTGACCGTCAAACAGATTGCCCGGCGCTGCGAGCTGACCGTGGCCACCACGTACCACCTGGTGCGCACCCTGGCGTACGAGGGTTATGTGATCCGTCGTGAGGACGGCACCTACATCGTGGGGCTCGAGGTCGCCGACCGGTACCGGGAACTGGTGGCCGCGTTCCGTGGACCGCCGGCGGTGGGCGAGGCCCTGCGCCGGGCGGCCGTCGAGACCGGCTACAGCCACTATCTCGGCCGGTTCGTCGGCACCCAGGTGGCCGTGACGGCCTCAGCGGACGGACTGCGGTCGCCGTACCTGGAGGACATGGTCCCCGGCTTCGACGAAGGCGCCCACGCGACCGCGCTCGGCAAGGCGCTGCTCGCCACCCTCACCCCCGATCAGCGGTTCCGCTACCTCAAGGAATTCGGCATGCGGCCGTTCACCTCGGCGACGATCACGACGATCGAGGGGTTCGAGGCCGACATCGCGGTCGGCGACCGGCGCGGTATGCATCTGGAGATCGGTCAGTACCGGCAGGGGGTGGCCTGCGCGGCGGTGATGGTCAACGTCGACAAGGACGTCGAACGACGGGTCGCGATCGCGTGTGCGCTGCCGGCCGCCGAGATGATGACCTCGGCCCGGGTGGTCCGCGCGAAGCTGCTGACCGCCGCCCGAGCGGTCGCCGACGCGATGACCGCGCCGGAACAGCCGATGAACTGAGCTGTTTTCGCAGGACGTTGAACCGCCGGGCCGGCGGCTACGTGTCAAGAGGCGGAAGGGAAGGGCGCCTCTTGACCGACCAGGATTCACAACTGATGCGCGCGTTGCACGAAGAGCACGGCGACGCGCTCTTCGCCCATGCCCTGCGGCTGGCCGGCGGTGACCGCCAACGAGCCGAGGACCTGGTGCAGGAGACGCTGCTGCGGGCCTGGCGACACCCCGAGTCGCTGGACCCGGAGCGAGGCTCCGTACGGGCCTGGCTGTTCACCACGGCCCGCAACCTCGCCATCGACGCCTGGCGTCGACGCAGCGTACGGGTCGGGGAGGTCGTCACCGACGAGCTGCCGGAGCCACCGCCCGCGGTGGACGAGGCGGACCGCGCGGTGGAGGCGTGGACGGTGGCCGAGGCTCTCGGCCGGTTGTCCCCACCGCACCGCGAGGTGCTGATCGAATGTTTCTACCGGGGTCGCTCGGTCTCCGAGGCGGCCGCCCGGCTCGGGGTGCCACCCGGGACCGTGAAGTCACGTACACATTACGCACTGCGCTCGCTACGGTTGGTGCTGGAGGAGATGGGGGTGACCCAGTGAAGTGTGACTACGCGCACGACGACGGCGCGTACGTCCTGGGTGCCCTGTCCCCGTCGGAACGTGCCGCGTACGAGCACCACCTCAGCGGATGTCCGAGCTGCCGGCAGGCGGTCGCCGAGATCGCCGTACTGCCGGGTCTGCTCGGCCGGCTCGACCCGGCGGGTTTCGAGCAGATCAGCGACCCACCGTCGGCCGGACCCCGGCTGGCGACGCTGGTCACCGCCGCCGGACAGGCCCGCCGCAAGGGCCGCCGGATGCGGCGCTGGCAGACCGCCGGCGCGACGTTGGCCGCCGCCGGACTCGCGATCGTGGTCGGTTTCGGGGTCGGCTGGGTCGGTGCCGGCGGTACGCCGGAGACCAACCCCGGCACGCAGCTCACCGCGATGCAGCCGGTGGCGTCGCAGTTGCCGATCCACGCCGAGGTCGGCCTGCAGAACGTCGCCAACGGCACCGAGGTGACGATGCGATGCTGGTGGGAGCCGACCAATCCGGACGGTGAACCGATGAACTTCGAGCTGGTCGCCTACGACCGCGACGGCGCGAAGCAGCGGGTCGGGTCGTGGGCGGTGAGTCCCGGCGCGGAGATCGTCTTCACTGGTGCCACCCGGTTCGCCCAGACCGACCTGGAACGGCTGGAGCTGGTGCGGGCCGACGGATCGGCGATCCTGACCCACCAGGTCGGTTGACCCACCAGGTCGGCCGGGCTGCCGGGCCGGGCCTGCGGTCAGCGGCCGAGGGCCGGATCGGCAGTCGGCGGTGCCGTCAGCTCCATCCAGCGGCCGGGCTCGGCCAGCGGGGCGAAGCCCAACGCGGCGTAGACGCCGTGCGCGTCCAGGGTGCCCAGCAGCAGCCGGCGTACGCCCCGCCGGGCCAGCTCGTCGCGGGCCGCCGCCACCAGCCGGCGGCCGAGTCCACGACCCCGTACCGACCGGTCGATGTAGACGTCACAGAGCCAGCCGAAGGTCGCCTGGTCGGTGACGACCCGGGCGAAACCGACCTGGCCACCGTCGCCGCCCCGGTACACGCCGAACACCAGTGAGTTGGCGATCGACCGGGCGACCACCTCCCGGGGGCGGCCCAGCGCCCAGTACGCGTCAGTGGAGAGCCAGTCGTGGACCCGGTCGACGTCGACCCGGGTCGGGTCGTCGCAGATCTGATGGCCGTCCGCAAGCATGATCGACACCATTCGCCGACCGTAGGCCCCGGCCGACCGGCTGTCGTACGAGTTTCCCAACGGGTGACGCGATGTCCGGCGGTCAGTCCCGGTCCAGTACCAGCCCCAGCAGCCAGGTGACCACGCTGACGAACAGCGCGCCGAGCACGGCGGCCGGCCAGAACCCGTCGACCTGGAACGGCAGGTCCAGCTGCTCGGCGATGACCCCGGTCAGCAGGAACAGCAGTCCGTTCACGACGATCGCGATGAGGCCGAGCGTCAGCACGTAGAGGCCGCAGCCCAGGGTCTTGATGATCGGCTGCAGGATCGCGTTCACCAGACCGAAGATCACCGACACGAACAGCAACGTGACGATGCTTTCGCCGACCGCGTCGGTCTCCAGGCTGATGCCGGGGATGACGAAGGTCGCGAGCCAGAACGCGAGCGCGGTGCTGCCGAGCCGAATGAGCAGGCTAGTCACGAAACCCATCCCCGGATCTTGCCATGACTGCGGATCGCCGTACCGCCCCGCATCGTCGGTCGGCGATACGATCTCTCACCGTCGACCGACCGGTCACGCCGGGTTGTCGGCGCTGTCCCAGGTGGAGTGCGGAGGTGGGCGATGGCATCGCGGCGGGAACTGCTGCGGTCGCACCGGTACGCGGGGAACCGGACGGTGGCCGCACTGGTGACCGGCGACGCCGATCCGGCCCAGCCGGTGCCGGGCGGTCGGGCCGGGACCGTGGCCCTGGCCGGCCTGCTGGCCGCCGTCATCGGAGTGGGCGGTGCGGCGGCGTACGGAGCGGTCGCCGGGTCGGCCCGGCAGGACTGGCGGGACGGTCGGGCGATCATCGTCGAGCGCGAGTCCGGTGTCCGGTACGTCTTCCGCGACGGACTGCTCCATCCGGTGCACAACTACAGTTCGGCGGCGCTGCTCGTGGCGAGCGCGCCGCCGCGCACCGTGCTGGTGTCCCGCGACGCGCTGCGGAGCGTGCCGCGGGGTGCGCTGCTGGGCATCCAGGGCGCTCCCGACTCGCTGCCGCAGCAGCAGGACCTGCTCGACGGCGCCTGGACGGTCTGCACGGGCACCACGCCGGCAGTGTCCGCCGCGACCGGCCCACCGGCGTCGGTGGTCCAGGTCGGGGTCACGAGCGCGGCGAACCGTCCGCTGGGTGAGGACGGGCTGCTGGTCCAGACGCCCGACGGCGCGGTCGCGCTGCTCTGGCGCGGCCGGCGGCACGGCGTACCGGAGCCGCAGCTGGTGCGCGGCGCGCTCGGCTGGGGGCAGCACCGGCCCCTGCCGGTCGCGACGGCGTTCCTGCGGGCGGTGCCGGCCGGTGCCGAGCTGGTCGGGCCGACGGTGCCCGGCGTCGGTGACCGGTCGTCCGGCGTACCGGGGGCCCGGGTCGGCGAGGTCTTCGTGGTGGCGACCCAGAGCGGATCGCGACAGTACGCGGTGGCGGTGCGCGATGGACTGGCGCAGATCACCCAGGTGCAGGCCGATCTGCTGCTCACCAGCCACGACCAGGCGGTGCCGACTCCGCTGACGCAGGGCAGGTTCCGTGCCCTTGCCGGCGCGGGGGACCTGACGCCGTCCGGGTCGGCGCCACCACCGGCGACCACACCGCGACTACGTGAAGCCGCGAAGGGTCGGCTCTGCGTACGGATCGCCGCGCCGGACGCTCCGGTGGAGATCGACCTGGATCCGTCGGGGCCGTCGGGGCCGGCGGCCGGTGGGGTGCAGGTGCCACCCGGCCGCGCGGCGCTCGTCCGGGCGGTCTCGGCAGGCGACGGTACGGCGCCCGCCTCCGCGACCGCCTCCGCGCCAGCGCCCGCGCTGTCGCCGGCGCCGGTCAGCCTGGTCACCGAGACCGGGGTGCGGCACGAGGTCACCGATCCGGCGACGCTCGCGGTGCTCGGCTATCCCGACGCGGTGCCGGTACCGATGCCCGCCGACGTGGTCGGGCTGGTCCCGGCCGGCCCGGCGTTGGACGCGCGGGCCGCTCTCCGGTGACGGCCCGCAGCGGCAGCGGGCGGCACGTCATCCACAGCGGACGGGTTCGGGGCAGCGCCGGGGGGCCGGCCCGGCTACGTTCGTCGGTGAGGGTGACGGCAGGCGAGACATGACGGGTGGTCAGATGTCGCAGACACAGGTCGATCCGGCGGCGATGCAGCAGGTCGCCGCCCGGTTCGAGCAGACCGACGAGGAGCTGCAGGCGATGTTGCGCGGGCTGCTGCAGCGCCTCGAGTCGGTGCGCAGCGCCTGGCGGGGCGCCGGCGGCCGATCGTTTGAGCAGGTCAAGACGGCGTGGGCGCAGGAGCAGGCGGCCCTGCACCGGGCGCTGCGCGAGACGGCGGGTGCGGTGCGCGGCGCGGGCGTGCACTATCGCGGCACCGACACGGCCGCCGCCGACCGGGTCGCGGCCGTCGCCCGACGCATCGAGCTGCCGCTGTGAGCCGAGGTGTGCCGGTTCCGGGTGCCGGCGGGTCGGTGGTGACCCGATGAACGACGACGTCCTGGTGGTCGACTTCCGGGTGCTGCAGCAGGCGAGCGTCGACATCCAGCAGGCGTTGCGCACGCTGGAGACCCAGCTCGATCAGGTGGAGCGCGACGCCGCGCCGCTGGTCGGCAGTTGGGACGGCGCGGCCCGCCAGGCGTACGAGGCCCGCCAGGCGCACTGGCGGGCGGCGGCCGGCCGGTTGCGCACGATGCTGCAGGAGATCAAGGTGGCGGTGGATGAATCGGCGGCCGACTATCTCAGTACGGAGCAGCGCAACGTCCGGCTGTTTCAGTGACCGGCCGGGGAAATTGTGTTTCGATCGGCACGCTGAGTGATAGTCGGGGCGTGATCGAGAACGCCTCCCCGCCGGCCGTTGTGATCGCCGCCCCACCTTGTAGGTTGTATCCGACGCGTGTGGCCTGTCCGGCGGAAGGGGGGCGGCCGTGACCGACTGGGAACCGGCCACCGAGGTCGAGGCCGCGATGCGTGATGCGCTGCTCCGGCAGGACCAGGAGCTGTACTTCCAGATCCTGGCCGGTACGGAGCTGCTGCTGCCGGTGTCGGCGGAGGCGCTGGCCGGTCAGGCTCCACTCGGCTGGGGTACCTGGACCACCAACGGCCGGACCCACGTGCTCGCCTTCACCTCCCCGGTCACCCTGCGCGCCTGCCTCGGTGACAACGGCAGTTCCGCCCGTCGGGTGACCTTCGCCGAGCTCGCCGCCACCTGGCCGAATCTCGAGTGGTGGCTGGCGGTCAACCCCGGTCTGCCGATCGAAGGCTGGCTGCCGGCCTGGTTCGTCGCTCAGCTGGCGCGGGGCGACGCGCGACTGCCGAACCGCGGCGGGCAGGCCCGCGCGCGGGCCACCGCCACCGTGCCGACCGGCATGGGGCCGACCGGCATGGGCGGTCACGGTGATCAGGGCGGTCACGGTGCTCCGGCCCGGCCCGGGGAGCCCGTGCCGCCGCCGCACGACCGGTACACCACCGACCACGCCGCACCACCGGCACCCGCACCACCGGCACCCGCGCCGCCGACCACCCCGGCCCCGCAGGGCCAGTGGCCGCACCGCCCGCAACCCGACCTCGCCACGGCGTCACCGACCGCGCCGCCGGCGCCTGCCAGCCCACCGCCGTACGGGTCGACCCGTACGAGTGGCAGTGCCGGTGGCGGCGTAGGGCCCAACGGCCTGCCGCGTCGTGTCCCGACACCACCTGCCGGTCCGGCGCCGGTCGAACCTGCGGCGTCGGCCCCCGCATCGGCTGCTCCGGCCCCGGCGAACGTCGCCCCAGCTCCAGCCCCCGCCCCAGCCCCGGTCGAGGTCGCGGCACCGGGCCCGGTCCCCGCGCCAACGGTCGCCCCGGTCGAGCGCGTCGAACAGCCCGTACAGCCGCAGCCCGAGCCAGAGCCACAGCTGCCGGAGCCTGAGCCGGCCGTCGTCTTCGATCCGGCGAACGACGTCGAGCGCGACCTGGTCGCCGCTGCCGGTGGCGGCGGCAGCAACTCCTTCCTCTCCACGCTGCTGCTCGCCCGGGTCCTGCTGCCGGTCTCGCCCGAGTCTGCGGCCGGGGCGCGGCCCGGCGACGACGGCTTCGTGTGGCGTACCGAGACAGTGGACGGTGACACCTTCGTCCTGGTGTTCACGTCGCCGGAACGCATCGCCGACCACTTCGACAGCCCGCTCGAAACGGTCGAGGTCAAGTTCGTCCAGCTGATCCGGCGTTGGCCCGACACCCAGTGGTCGTTCGTCATCAACCCCGGCACCCCGGTCGGCGCGAAGCTGCCCGGCACCGAGATCGTCGGCCTGGCCAGCTGGGCCGCCGAGCTCGGCCTCGGTGACGAGACCGAGGCCGAGCCGGCGGAGGCCCGGCCGGCCGAGTCGCCGGTCGCGCAGCCGGTCGCCGCGACCGGTGGCACCGATCCTGACCAGCCGACGATGATGCAGAAGGCCATCGCGGCCAGCCAGGTCGACTACTACCTGGAGCGCGGATACGACCGGGTGTCCGGCTTCGTGCACCGGGCCGCCGAGGTCGCCCATCTGAACACCCCGGGCAAACTGCACGCCGCGCTCGGCCTGGGCTACGCGGGCTCACCGTTCGACCGGGCGGCGACGGAGATCTTCGTGCTCCGCTGGCCGGCCTACCGGCCGAGTCTCTACCGCATCCCCTACGGCGGGCAGCACGAGTCCGCGATGCGGGCGATGGAAGGCTGGGTCATCGAGCGTCCGCCGTTCCGGGGCAACGGGTTCGCCCCGGGCGAGAGCAGCGACGTGGTGGCCGAGTTCAAGGTGGACAGCATCCGGCTGCCGCACGGATCCCAGCTGTGGCGGCTGACCGCCGACGGCACCGAGACTCTCGTCGCCCGCCTGGACGTCGACGAGGCGGCGTGGCAGCGGGTCAAGGAGGAATGATGCGTGACGGCTACGTCGCCCGCTGGCGGGGGCAGGAGTACGACGCCAGCCCGGACGGCGACCACGTCCGGATCTACCAGCCCACCGACGGCGACGGATTCACCGCCATCCGCCCCGGCCGGTGCGTCCGGGTGGTGCCGGCCGCCGAGATCGACGACCTGGCGTACGTGCGGACCACCTGCACCTGGCACGGCCAGCCGTTCGTGGTGCTCGCCAAGCACGACAGCTGGCTGCGGGTCGAGTACACCGGCGGACGCGCCCCGGTCGCCCAGTCCCTCGGGCTGGAAGAGTTCGACTTCGGTGTCTACCAGGGCTGGGCACCGGCCAACGAGGTCACCGAGCTGCGGGAGCAGCGGGTCTGAGCCGCGGATCCGCCGCCGGGCCGGGGCGCCGCTGGATCGGCCCGGTCAGCTCTTCGCCCACCGCAGCACCTCACCGAGGACCACGTCGGGAGATTCGACGTGCGGGAAGTGGCCCACCCCGTCCAGTAGCCGCCACTCGTACGGGGCGATCACGTACCGCCCGGAGCCTTGCGCGGTACGCGGCAGGACCGCCGGGTCCAGCGCACCGTGCAGCTGCAGCGTCGGCGTCACCAGCGGTTCCTGCAGCAGTTTCACGAAGCGGTAGCCGTGCAGCCGCAGCAGTGACCGGAACGCCCAGCGGTAGCCCTCCAGCGCGCAGAACGACGCCTGCGGGATCCGCATAGCGGTGCGGCACCGCTGCTCGTACTCGGCGAAGCGCGGCCCGTCCGTCCAGGCCGGCCCGCCCCAGCGTCGGAGGAATTCACCGATCATCGTGGCGTCGTCGCGGGTCAGCACGTGCTCGTAGCGGGGCAGCTGGAACCGTAGTGACGGGGTGGAGGCGGTGAACTGCCCCCGTGGATCGGAGAAGATCGCCGATCGTAGCCGCAGCGGGTGGGCGGCCCCGATGACGACCAACCGGCGCACCATCCGGGGGTGGAACGCGGCGGCCGTCCAGCCGATCATGCCGCCGAACCCGGCGCCGACGATGACGGCCGAACGCTCGCCGAGGGCCCGGATCAGGCCGGTGACGTCGGCGGCCAGCGTGTAGCCGTCGTAGCCACGGGGTGGTTTGTCGCTGGCCCCGAAGCCGCGCATGTCGACCGCGACGGCCCGGTACCCGGCGTCGGCGACGGCCGGCAGCATCTCGTGCCAGGCCCACCAGAACTCGGGAAAACCGTGCAGGAACAACACCAGCGGGCCGGTGCCCGCCTCGACGACGTGGAACCTGCTGCCGTTCGCGCCGACGTACCGGTGCTCCCATGGGCCGTCGATGAGCACGCAGGACTCGTCCACCGGACCGACCGCCCCGCCGTCATCTGCCATGGCCACAGCGTAGGCGGCCGCCGCACCCTGCGGATAAGGCCTGGTCAGACAATCAGGGAAGATTCCGGGGCAGGTCTCGTCACTGGCGACGATAGGGTGATCCCCGTGGCTGATGATGTCGCCCGGCACGATCTGCGGGCCCCGCTGCGCGTCGCCGGAGTCCCGGTGGTCGACGTCACCGGCGCGCCCGCCGAGTGCGGTGCCGGGTACGGCGTCGCCGCCGCCGATCTGATCGCCGACAACGTCGACCGGTACCTGCGCCGCTTCCTGGACGAGGCCGGGCTGAGCCGGGCAGCGGTACGCGTGGCCGGAGGCACGTTCCGGAACGCCAGCCGGGCCGTGCACCCGCGAGTGACCGACATGCTCGACGGGCTGGCCGAGGGCGCCGGCGTGCACGTCGACGAGATCTACGCGCTCAACGCGCGTACCGAACTGCTCTACGGCACCCGGCCCCCCGCCGCGCCGGCGCATCCGGACGGTGCCGACGGCGGCTGTACGGCGGTCGGCGTGCTCGGCACCCACACCACCGACGGTCACCTGCTGCTGGGGCAGAACTGGGACTGGCACCCCGATCAGCGGGACACGATGGTGGTGCTGCGTACCGTCGACGAGCGTGGCGACGCGGTGCTCACCCTCGCCGAGGCCGGCATGCTCGCCAAGACCGGGCTGAACTCCGCCGGCCTCGGGGTCTGCGTCAACATGCTCGGCACCGACCGGGACGGGCTGTCGGCCGGCCGTACGCCGGGGGTGCCGTACCACGTTCTGCTGCGTGCCGTGCTGGAAGCCGGCAGTCTCGGTCAGGCGACCAGGGTGGCCTGCCGTACGCCGCGCAACGCCTCGATCAACATGCTGCTCGGTCAGGCCGGGCCGGGCGGCGGCGAGCTGCTGGATCTGGAGGTCGTACCCGGTGACGTGGGCTGGCTGCACCCGGCGGACGGGGTGTTGACGCACGCCAACCACCTGGAGAGCGCCCTGGCGGTGCGGGACACGATCAAGGACATGGGCGGGTCGTCGCTGTTCCGTTCGGCGCGGGCCCGACGGCTGCTGGTCGAACGGGCCGGTCGCGGCCCGGTCGGGCTCGACGCGCTGGCCGACGTGTTCCACGACCACCTGGGGCTGCCGTTGGCGATCTGCCGGCACCTCGACGAACGGGACGCCCCGGCGGACCAGGCCGAGACGGTCCACTCGGTACTGCTCGATCTGGACAGTCGACGACTGGGTCTGGCGGCGGGGCCGCCGTGCCGGCACGACTACCAGTGGCTGGAGCTGGCCGACGACGCCGACGTCAGCGCAGCAGCTCCGCGCGTACCAGCCGCCACGACTGACCGGGCCCGCAGCTGATCCGTACGTCGAGCGGCTCGACCTTGACCCGGATGCGGGTGTGCCGGACGAGTGGTGCACCAGCGTCGCCGTACAGCGCATGCTCCACGCCGTCGTCGGTGACCAGGCCGTAGCAGGGGCCGGTGCCGCCGGTGGTGACGGTGCCGACCAGCCAGTCGCCGGTGATCAGGTCGGACGGTGTCGACGGCGGCGTACCGGGGCGGGTCGGCACCGGCGGGTCGGTGCGCGACAGCGGCGGCCCCGTCGGGTCGGCGGACCTGGTCGGGGTCTCGCCTGGCTCCGTCGGGGTCTCGCCGGGCTCAGTGGGCATCGTGTCTCCCGGCTGCGGGGTGGCCGACGTCGTGTCTCCCGGCGGTGGGGCGCAGGCCGCGGCGGTGAGGGCGAGGGCGCAGACGCCGACGGCCAGCCACCCGGCGCGGGTCGGACGACGCCGGATGGCTGACCGATGAATCAGCTGCGGAGGTGTCATGTCGGGTTGGACGCCGCCCGGCCGGCCGACGTTGCATCCGCCGGCCGGGCAGCACCGGCTCAGGAGATCCTGATCTTCATGGTGGTGCCGTCGACATCCACCACCCGGATCTTGACGCCGACGGCCGGCAGCTTGACCCCGTGGTTCGGCAACTCCTCGAAGAAGTACTTCTTGGTGTCGTCGAACACTGGTTGGGCCGCCTGGCCACGGATGTACTGCGGCTGGCTGTTGATGTGCAGGGTGAACGAGTCGGCCTTCTCCAAGCTGAACGGCGCGTCGTACACCTGGACCCGGGCCCGCCACGGCGCGCCGGTCAGGTTGTACATCGGCCGTGGCCGGGAGTCGATGTAGAGGTTGCGACCCTCACCCGGGTGCACGTTGGTGTTGTTGTCGGCCTGGGAGGTGTCCCAGTACGAGATCAGCAGACCCTCCTGGTAGGCGTAGTGGTCCACCCAGTCCGGCTTGCTGTCGGCGTAACCGAAGTAGTACGGACCGGTCTCGAGGTACCGGTCGTAGGAGACGTACGAGCGGTGCCCGGCGATGTAGTAGTTGTCGAACTCGCCGGTGGCGCTGGCGCCGACCGCCGACCAGCCGGTCAGGGTCCAGTCGCCGTCGCCTTCCGCGCCGTCGGTGAAGATCGGCGATCCGTCGGCGGTGACGACGATCTCGTCACCGAAGAAGCCGCCGTACGCCACCGCGCCGTCGGTGCGGTAGAGCAGCCGCACCAGCACCTCGTCACCGGCGTACGCGTCGAGCGGTACGGCGATGTCCACCCACTGGCCACCGGTCGAGCTGTCGATCGCCGGGGTGCCGCTGCCGTCGGTGCCGAACGGGTCGCCGTTGATGGTGCCGTCCAGCGACGTCCAGCTCGCGCCGCCGTCGGTGGACGCCTGGTAGTACAGGTAGTCGTAGTCGTCCTCGATGTCGTAGCGGGCCTTCATCGACAGGGCGGCGGTGGCGGCCCCGGTCAGATCGAACTCGCGGGTCATCGTGTTGTTCAGGTCGTCGGAGTTGCCGGAGAAGTACTGCAGGTCACCGGCGTACGGTTCGCCGAGCTCGGTGGTGACCTCCTTCTTCGGCAGGACCACCACGACCGCCTGCGCCCGCTTGGTGTTGTACTCCTGCGGTCCGAGGTGCAGGGTCCGCTTCTGGCCGGCGACCACCACCTCGTAGTCCAGCCAGCCGAGCTGCAGCTTGTTCCAGGCACCGAGGTCGCCGGGGCGCTCGCCGATTCCTTCGTCGGTGGCGGCACCGAGTCGGCTCTGCGCCATCAACGTCCAGTGCTCGTTGTTGTTGTCGCCACCGCCGGAGGTGTCGTAGTCGTCCGGCAGGCCCAGGTCGTGGGCGTACTCGTGGACGAAGACGCTCAGGCCGCCGTTCTCCGGCTGGATGGTGTAGTCACCGATCCACAGTCCGGTGTCGGCGATCTGGGTGCCGCCCAACAGGTTGTCGGCCGGGCCGGTCAGGCCGGCGTCGCTGGCGAAGGCGTACCAGCGGTGGCTCCAGATGGCGTCCTCACCCTGCCACGGGTCGCCGTCCTCCTGGCCGTGACCGGCGTGGACGATCTGGAAGTGGTCGAGGTAGCCGTCGGGCTCGTTGAAGTCGCCGTCGCCGTCGAAGTCGTACCGGTCCCACTTGTCGAACTCGCGCAGCTCGGCGGTGATCTCGGCGTCGGTGCGCCCGAGCGCCCGCTGGTCGGCGACCCACTGGTTGGCGGCGTCACGGACCAGCTGCCAGACGTTGCTGCACACGTTGCTGCCGCACAGGTCGCGGCCGTAGCGGGCGCCGTTGTAGCGGACCTTCACCCAGTCGGTGACGGTGCCGTCGACGCTGTACCGGCCGGAGGACTGCGTCTCGAAGTACGTCTTGACCGACTCGACGCCCTCGCCGGCGCCGAAGTACAGCTGCCGGTAGTGCTCGGCGGAGTAGTCGGCCTGCCAGACGGTGCTGTTGTTGACCGACCGGTCCGGCTCGGGGATCTGGTTGTGCAGCGGTCCGTCGAAGCTGACCGGGCCGGGCCAGCCGGGGTTGCTGTCCACGTCCGGGTAGCTGGGGTGCCGTTCGTCGCCGTACTCGGCCAGGATCACGAAGATCCGGTCGGTGGTCTCCCGGGAGAGCTCGACGTACTGGTCCTTGCCGGCGGCGGCGGTGCCCCGCCCAGCGAGGCCGGTGCCGGCTGTCTCACCGACCTTCGCGACGGTGCTGGCCCCCCGGCGCTGCGGGGCGATCCGTCCGCTGACGACCTCGCTGACCGCACGTTCACGCAGCTCACGCCGCTTTTCGCCGAGCGGGTTGGGCAGGTCGTCGATGCTGGGGGCTACGGCCTGGGAGGGCGCTGCCGCCGGTGTGTCCACCGGCGGTGCCGCCCCCGCTGACGCGGGGAGAGCGACACCCATTCCCGAGGCAAGCGACACGGTGAGCATTCCCACCATGACTTTGCGCACGTGGTTACCTCCGGTTCGGGGGATACCGAGCCGCCACTTGGGTGAGTGGGGCTGGGGGTTCCGGATGATCCGGCCTCGTGTTGCGGGGCCATCGTGAACCTAGTCACCCGAGGGAACTTCTGTGAAGGTCCATGCGTCGATTTGTTTCACGATCATGGTTGGAACGCCCTGATATGTCACAACGCTCAGGGCACGCGAAAAAGCCGGTCCGGCCGCCGAAGCGGCCGAACCGGCCAGAATGTCCAGCTCCGAAGGTAGGCTGTCAGTCCTCGTCGGACTTGCCACCCTGCATGCCGGAGGAGATCAGCTCCATCACCGTGGAGTCCTGCAGGGTCGTGACGTCACCGAGGGAACGGTTCTCGGCGACGTCCCGCAGCAACCGGCGCATGATCTTGCCGGACCGGGTCTTCGGCAGCTCCGGCACCAGCATGATCTGCCGGGGCTTGGCGATCGGCCCGAGCGTACGGGCGACGTGGTTGCGCAGCTCCTGGATCAACGCCTCGCCCGCGTCGCCGGCCGTGTCGGCGCTGCCCCGGGGGATCGCGAACGCGACGATCGCCTGACCGGTCGTCGGATCGGTCGCGCCGACCACCGCCGCCTCCGCCACCGACGGGTGCGACACCAGCGCCGACTCCACTTCGGTGGTCGAGATGTTGTGCCCGGACACCAGCATCACGTCGTCGACCCGGCCGAGCAGCCAGACGTGCCCGTCGGCGTCCTTCTTGGCCCCGTCACCGGCGAAGTACATCGTGTCGAACCGCGACCAGTAGGTGTCGATGAACCGCTGGTCGTCACCCCAGATGGTGCGCAGCATCGACGGCCACGGCTCGCGCAGCACCAGGTAGCCGCCGCCCCCGTCGGGCACCGACGCACCCTGGTCGTCGACCACGTCGGCGCTGATCCCCGGCAGCGGGGTCATCGCCGAACCCGGCTTGGTCGCGGTCGCGCCGGGCAGCGGCGAGATCATGATCGCCCCGGTCTCGGTCTGCCACCAGGTGTCCACGATCGGACACCGGCCGGCACCGATGTGCTCCCGGTACCACATCCAGGCCTCCGGGTTGATCGGCTCACCGACGCTGCCGAGCAGCCGCAGCGAACCCAGGTCGTACTTGGCGGGGATGTCCTCGCCCCACTTCATCATGGTGCGGATCAGCGTCGGCGCGGTGTACAGGATGCTCACCTTGTACTTCTGCACCAGCTCCCAGAACCGGCCCTTGTGCGGGGTGTCCGGGGTTCCCTCGTACATCAACTGGGTGGCACCGTTGGACAGCGGCCCGTACACGATGTAGGAATGCCCGGTGACCCAGCCGATGTCGGCGGTGCACCAGTAGACGTCCGTCTCCGGCTTGAGGTCGAAGACCGCGTGGTGGGTGTACGACGCCTGGGTGAGGTAGCCGCCGGTGGTGTGCAGGATGCCCTTCGGCTTGGCCGTGGTGCCGCTGGTGTAGAGGATGAACAGCGGGTGCTCGGCGTCGAACGGCTGCGCCTCGTGCGTGCTGCTCGCCGTCTCGACCGTCTCGTGCCACCAGTGGTCCTTGTCGGTCCAGGCGACATCCTCGCCGGTACGCCGTACCACCAGCACGTTCTCCACCGACGGACACTGCGCGACCGCCTCGTCGACGGTCGGCTTGAGCGCCGACGGCTTGCCCCGGCGGTAGCCGCCGTCCGCCGTGACGATCACCTTGGCGCTGGCGTCGCGGACCCGGCCGGAGAGCGCGTCGACGGAGAACCCGCCGAAGACCACGTTGTGGGTGGCGCCGATCCGGGCGCAGGCCAGCATCGCGACCGCGGCCTCCGGGATCATCGGCAGGTAGATCGCCACCCGGTCGCCGGCGGTGACGCCGAGGTCGGTCAACGCGTTCGCCGCCTGGCAGGTCATCCGGTGCAGTTCGGCGTAGGTGATGGTGCGGGTGTCACCCGGCTCGCCCTCCCAGTGGATGGCGACCCGGTCACCGGCGCCGGCGGCCACGTGGCGGTCCAGACAGTTGTACGCGACGTTGAGCTGACCGCCGACGAACCACTTGGCGAACGGCGGGTTGGACCAGTCCAGCACCTGGTCCCACTCCTTGGCCCAGTGCAGCCGGCGGGCCTGGTCCGCCCAGAAGCCGAGCCGGTCGGCGGCCGCGGTGTCGTAGGCGGCCGCAGTGACGTTGGCCGCCCCGGCCAGTTCGGCCGGCGGCTCGAACCGCCGATTCTCCTGAAGTAGGTTCTCCAGCGTTTCGCTCATCCGTGGGGCTCCTCACACGTCGCTTGACTTGCTCCGAGGTTAGTGTCGCGGTCCAGCCGGCACGAGAGTTGTCGGATACCGGGGTACCCACCACGCGCCGAAAGGCCACACCCGCGCGGCGGGCGGTTGCTCGCGCCGGCTTGTACCGTGGCCGACGTGACAAGGACCGATCCGCTCGCCCCGCTGCTGGACCTCGCCGACGTGGCACCGGCGCTGGCCGCCGTCCGCGAACAGGTCGACGCCGCGCTGCGGCACCGCGCCCTGCGCCGCCACGGCGGAGCGGTCGCGGCCGAGGTCAGCCTGCGTTCGGCGGTCGCCAGCGCCGCGCTGGAAGGCCACCCGCACCCGGTCGCCGACGTCCGCGCCGGCACGGTGACGGACCCGGTGACGCAGGGGGCGCTGCGGGTGGCCGAGGCGGTGCCCGGGCTGGCCGACCGGTGGCCCCGTACCCCCCGTCAGGTCCTGGCCAGGTTGCACGTGCTCGCCGCCCGCGACCAGGTCCCGGCCGACCAGCTGGGGCGTCCGATCAGCGGTACGCCGGCCGTCGCCGCCCGGCTGGACGGGCTCGCGGAGCTGGTCGGCGGCGGTACGTCGGCCCCGGCGCTGCTGGTGGCCGCGGTGGTGCACGCCGAACTGCTCGCGCTGCGCCCGTTCGCCGGCCCGAGCGGGCTGGTCGCCCGGGGTGCCGGGCGGCTCACCCTGGTCGCGGCCGGGGTGGATCCCCGTGGCCTGCTCGCCGTCGAGGTCGGCCACCGCGAGCGCGAACCGGAGTACGTCGGCGCGGCCGGTGCCTTCGCGACCGGTACGCCGGACGGCATCCGCTCCTGGCTGCGGCACTACCTCACCGCGGTCGAGTTGGCCGCGCGGGAGCTGACGACCGTCGCCGACGAGGTGCTGGCCACAGCCTGACCCGCCGGTCCGGTCCTCCTGGTGCGGCGGGTCTCGTCGGTGTCGTCAGACCGAGGTGGCCCGGGTGCGGCGGTGCCGGCCGTACCAGGCGATGCCGATCGCGACCCCGACCCCGACGCTGAGCGCGGCGGCGGCGACCGGCACGGCCGGACGTTCCCGCAGCCGACGCCCGAGCGGTACGGGGTGGCGGAACGCCAGCACCGGCCAGCCCTGCTCGGCGGCGATCCGACGCAGTTGCCGGTCCGGGTTCACCGCGCTGGGGTGCCCGACGCATTCCAGCATCGGCACGTCAGTGTAGGAATCGGAATAGGCGTAGCACTCCGCCAGGTCGTAGCCACGCTGCTCGGCCAGCTCGACGATGCCCGTCGCCTTGGCCGGACCGGCGGCATAGAACTCGATGTCGCCGCTGTAGCGGCCGTCCTCGACCGCCATCCGGGTGGCGATGACGTCGGTGATCCCGAGCAGCTCGCCGATCGGCCGGACCATCTCCTCGCCGGAGGCGGAAACGAGCACCACGTCCCTGCCTGCGGCCTGGTGTTCCTCGATGAGCGCGGCGGCCTCGGCGTACACGTACGGGTTGATCAGCTCGTGCAGGGTCTCGGCGACGAGCTGGCGGACCTGCTCCACCGGCCAGCCCTTGCACAGCGCGGCGAGGTAGTCCCGGGTGCGGGCCATGGTCTGCTCGTCGGTGCCGCCGAGGCGGAACAGCAACTGCGCGTACGCCGACTTGACCACGTCCCGGCGGGTGATCAGCCCATCGCGGTAGAAAGGCCGGCCGAACGCCAAGGCGCTGGACTTGGCGATGACGGTCTTGTCGAGATCAAAAAAAGCGGCGCTGCGGCCCACGACGCTGAAGTCTAGCCGTACCGCGCCGCTGTCGGCGGTCCCCGGGGTGGCCCCCCGGGCGGGACCAGCGGGCAGCCCCGGTTACTGACCGTTGGATCAGCGGCCGGGCGGCTGCGGCCGCTGCTCGGGTCGGCTGCCGTTACGCGACTCGCCGGAAACACCACTCGACGTGTGGCGGTCCGCTCAGGCATGCTTGTTTGTGACACGGTTTCATCTCCCGGGTCGCGGCATCCAACAGACGCTCGGCGGTTGCACCCCCCGTGACCGCTGAGAGGGTTCGGCTCGACCCCCCCGGAGCCGAACCCCAGACGACCCCCGCCATCCCCCCGGCGGGGGTCGTCGCTATCTCCAGGTCGGTGCCCGGCGGTTCGCGTGCCGCCCTCGCTGTAGCAGATCAACTGGCTGTCCACGGCGTTGTCCACAGGCGGCCCGGTTGTCCACAGGCCGCCCGGTCGACAGCGCGCCGGGCCCAGATCTGCACCCAGAGTTACGGCATCCCTCACCGACCGCAGGAGGTCCGGATGCCGCCGCGTACCAGCACCGTCGTACCCCGCCGGCTGCCGCTGGTCGTCACCGCCGACGAACGGCTCCTCGACGACCTGCTGCGCCTCGCGGCGCTCGCCGGCACCGAGGTCGACCTGGCCGCCGACCCCGTGGCCGCCCGCTCCCGGCAGGCCGTCGCCCCACTCGTTTTGGTCGGCGCCGACCAGGCCGACGCCTACCTGCGGGCCCGGCTGCCCCGCCGACCCCGGCTGGTCCTGGTCGGCCGCGCCGACCAGGAGCCGCCCTGGCAGATCGCCGAGGTGCTCGGTGCCGAGCACGTCGCGATCCTGCCGGCCGCCGAGCCGTGGCTGGTCGACCGGTTCACCGACGACGGCGACGCCGAGCGACCAGCCGCGGCGGTCGTCGGGGTGATCGGCGGCCGGGGCGGGGCCGGCGCCAGCGTGCTGGCCGGTGCCCTGTCGGTCACCGCCGCCCGGCGTGGCCTGCGCAGCCTGCTGGTCGACGCCGACCCGCTCGGCGGCGGCCTCGACCTGGTCCTCGGCTGGGAGCAGATCGACGGCCTGCGCTGGCCGGCCCTGGCCGACAGCGACGGCCGGATCGACCCGGCCGCCCTCGCCGTCGCCCTGCCCTGCCGGGGCGACCTCGGCCTGCTCTCCTGGGACCGGGGCGAGCCGCTGCCGTTGCCCGCCGCGACGATGACCGCCGCGCTCGACGCCGCCCGGCGGGAGCGGGACCTGATCGTCGTCGACCTGCCCCGCCGGCCCGACGACGCTGCCGTCGCCGCGATGCACCTCACCGACCGGGTCCTCGTCCTGGTCCCGGCCGAGTTGCGGGCCACCGCCGCGACCGCCCGGGTGATCGCCCGCATCCACCGGCACTGCACCGACCTGTCGCTGGTCGTGCGCGGGCCGGCACCGGGCCGGCTACGGGCCCGGGAGATCGGGCGGACCCTCGGGCTGCCGGTGACCGGGGTGCTGCAGCCTGAGCCACGGGTCAGCCGTGGGCTGGAGCGCGGCGAAGCGCCGGGTGCGTCGGGTCGCGGCCCGTTGGCCGAGTTGTGTCAGCGGATCGTCGCCGGCCTGGTCGACCGTACGGCGGCAGCGTCGTGACGACCGGTCCGGCTCGTTCGGACGCGGGCGACCGACGTTCCGGTGATGCGGCCTCCAGGCACACGCCGTTATCGCAGTTCTGCTATATTGGCCAGGCGTCGTGGCCTGTCTACTACCACCCCGAGGCGGAAGCGGAGTTGCGTGAGTTGCGAGCCGCTGAGCGTGTGGCGATCGGCCATGCAGTAGACAAACTGGTAGCAATCGGGCCAAACCTTGGGTACCCGCACTCGAGCGACATCAAGACAGCCACAAACCTTCGGGAGCTACGCCCACGAGCCGGCCGTAGCCGCTGGCGAGCCCTCTATCGCCAGGTCGGCAACGCCTATGTCATCGGAGCCATCGCCCCCGAGGTGAGCGTCAACCAACGAGCCTTCCGAAAGGCAATCGCGGTAGCTGAGAAGCGCATCGACGAAGTGAGGGGCGACGAGTGATGAACCTGTCCGATCTGAAGACCTCGGCCCAAGTCCACGACGAGCAGCGCCACGACCCAGAGTTCAGCTCGGAGTGGAACCGCACAGCGTTCGCTAACGATGTCGCACTGCGCATCTTGCGCTACCGCCGGGAGCATGGCCTCACTCAGACGGCGCTCGCCCGCGAGGTCGGGATGACCCAGTCGGTGATCGCGCGCCTTGAGTCGGGCGACCAGCCGCCGTCGATCGCGACCCTGGCCAAGCTGTCGAAGGGTACTGGCATGGACTTTGAGGTGCCCCGAGGATTCCGGACAGGGAGCCAATAAGGTTACCCTGTAAGGAAAGTCGAGGGAAGAAGCACGATGGCACGCATAAGCTCATACACCCCAGAGTTCCGTGAAGAAGCAGTGCAACTCGTTCTACAGTCGAACAAGCCAGTGTCGCAGGTTGCCCGGGAGATCGACGTTCACCCGGAGACGCTCCGTTCCTGGGTCCGCCAGTACCGGCGGGAAAACAGCGGCGCCCAGGACAGCCCACCGATCGGCGTCGACGAGCGCGCTCGACTGAAGGAACTCGAACGTCGCAACCGGGAACTCGAAATGGAGAACAGCTTCCTGAAAAAAGCCGCGGCGTACTTCGCGAAGGACCCTCGGTAACGAGCTTGTACGAGTTCATCGAGACGATGCGACTCGACACCGCGAAGTACGCCTACCCCGTCGACTTCATGTGCGAACAACTCGGCGTGTCCAGGTCCGGATACTACGAATGGCGAACCCGCCCCGACTCCGCGACCGCCACCCGCCGCGCCCACCTTCGATCGGCATCGAGGAGGTGTTCGCCGCGTCCGACGGCACCTACGGGCATCGACGTGTCCACGCGCAACTGCGGCGCCAGGGCGTGTCCGCCGGGCCGGAACTCGTCCGCCAGCTGATGCGCGAGCTCGGGCTCGTGCCGTGCCAGCCCCGCCCGAGGCGGTGGGGTCTCACCCAGTCGTCGTCCGGCACGGTGCCTGACCTCGTCGGCCGGGAGTTCACCGCCGACGCGCCTGGCGAGAAGCTCGTCGGCGACATCACGTACATCCCGACCGGCGAGGGGTGGCTGTATCTGGCGACCGTCATCGACTGCTGCACGAAGGAAGTCATCGGATACGCGATGGACGACCACTACCAGACGCCGTTGATATCCCGCGCCATCCGTAACGCCGCCCGGAATCGCGAACTCAGGAAGAACGCCATCTTTCATTCGGACCGGGGCAGCAACTACATGTCGGACGACTACGGCAGAACGCTGCGGGATCTGAGGTTGCGGCGATCTGCTGGCCGGACCGGAACTTGTTTCGACAATGCGATGGCGGAATCGTTCTTCGGTGCGCTGAAGAACGAACGCGTGTCGCGTGTGAAGTATCCCACTCGTGAGGCGGCACGCCGGGACGTTACTGCCTACATCGAATTCTGGTACAATCGTCAGCGTCTGCATTCAGCGGTGGGCTACCGACCTCCCCGGGAAGTCCACGCAGAGTTCGAGAACCTTCAAATCGCGGCGTGAAAGAACCGGCCGAACCACTGTCCGGAAAACGCGAGGCCCCTCACTTCAATATCAAGGTCAGCAGTGGTGCTGTCGAGTTCATCGCAGCCTGACCGCCTGCCCTGACGCCAGCGTATGCCCCTGGTCCCGTTCATGGGATCAGGGGCAGGCGTTCAGTGAGTTCAGAGGTCGAACTGGCCGACCTTGATTCCCTGGACGAAGCCGGTCCAGGTGCCGGCGGTGAACGACAGGATCGGCCCGGCCTGGTCCTTGCTGTCACGGACCTGGGCGGCTTGGGCGACGAACCGGGCTTCTACACAGTCACCGGACGAACCAGACCGGGTGTTCTTGCGCCACGCCGAGTCCACGTCATGCTCCTTCTGCTGAGTCGGCTGCCGATGCCAGACCTCGTAGTAGCCCTGAGGGCTGACACGCGCCTCGCTCGTCGCGCGTCGGTCGGCCCTTGGGCCCTGGCAAATCCGTTGATCGTCGTGACGGCAGCATCCGCGATCATGTTTCTGGTGCCCTGCGCGATGCGCCGATAGTACGGTGCCCGGACATTATCAAGGCCTTGGCCGAGCTCATGCGAGCCATCCGCTCTGAAGGTCGAGGCGAGGCGACGTGACCAGCAATCGGGCAGTTGGTGTACATCTCGCCCGTCACGCTGAGTGTTCGTACATGTGTCGGAGGTGCAGTGCTGGGCATGGAGTCGCCGACGTACACGACTCTCTAAAATCACACAACATCTTGTGTGCAGGTCTCGTCTAGGCGGCACATGTAGACGGGTCGTCGAACTGCGCGGGTGTGTGATCAACTTGACGGGGCTGGGTCCGGCCCCTACGCTTCGTGACCGAGGCAGAGAAAAGGACCCCAGACCCAGATGGTCGAAGGTCCGACATCCGGGCTGAGGTCCACTGCAACTTGGCAGGTCGCAGTGTGACCTTACAACGGGTGTGCCCTGACGCGCACGGCGAGTCGGGCACAGTTGTCCGGGATGGCTCTGCCTCGCTGTGCGCTGCCGACAGACGGCAGGCGCCCCGGAAGGTGAGCAAGTGGAAATCCAGATCCATTACTCGAGCAACCCGACGCAGCAGTACTACTGGCAGATCGTTGCCAGCAACGGCCGGATCCTCGCCACGTCGGAGACGTACTACAACAAGAGCGACGCGATGAGCGCCGCCCGGTCCGTCAAGTACCAGGCGGGCTCCGCTCCGATCGTGGACCACACCGTCGGGTCGTCGTCGTACGGCCGTTGGTGATCTGACGCCCCGATCTGCCCTCGGTCCCATGCCTGGGATCGGGGGCAGCCGGTCAGCGAGTTCAGAGGTCGAACTGTCCGACCTTGATCCCTCGGACGAAGCCGGTCCAGGTGCCGGCGGTGAACGACAGGATTGGTCCGGCCTGGTCCTTGCTGTCACGGACCAGGACTGCTCGGTTGGGGCTGGCGACCTCGACGCAGTCCCCGCCGGCGTTGCTGCGGGTGCTCTTCTTCCACACGAGTTCGGTCATGTCAGTTCCTCCGCGATCGATGAGATGAGTTTGCGAGACTGCGCCTCGCTCAGTGCCGTGGACTCGACGGTTGACCAGACCTCCTCGTACGCCGCCGCCTCGGCGGGCTTGTCGAGGTAGAGCGCACCGGTCAGCCCGTCGGCGTAGACGATCGTCGGTTCGTCGGAACCGTCGAAATCCAGGATGGTGAACGCGCCGTTCGCCAACGTAGCGCGGTGCAGGCCCGCGCTGAACGGCACCACCCGGACGGAGACGTTGGGTTGGCGGCTGACGGTGACGATCTGGTTCAGCTGCTCAGCGTCGATGTCGCGCCGGAGCACGGCCTCGTCGAGGATGATGTCGACCTGCGGCGCGGGTGGCGTGGCTCGGGTCAGTAGCGCCTGACGGTCGAGCCGCAAGGCAACCCCTCGGTCGACGTCCTCGCGCTTCATGTCGGGGCGTCCGGCCTCATATACCCGGGTCGCGTACGCCTTGGTCTGCAGGAGGCCGGGGATCAGGTGTGCCTCGTACTTGCGCAGCCGGGTCGCGCCTGACTCAAGGCCGACGTACAGCTCGAACCACTCAGGGATGGCATCGCCGTACGAGTGCCACCAGCCACGGGCCCTGGTTTCCTTGGCGAGACCCATCAACGCCTCGGTGATTTCTGGTGACGCTCCGTACACCTTGCACATGGCTTCGACGTCGAGGGACCGCATCGACGTCGCACCGGTTTCGATGCGCCAGATCTTGGGCGTGGACCATTCCAGCGCGGTGGCCGCAGCCTTCACGGTCATGCGGGCCTCCTCGCGGAGCTGCCGTAGATGCCTGCCGAGCTGTCGCCTCGGGACGGTCGAGCCGGTGTCGGTCGTCACTGGATTCTCCTCTCCGCGACTACACACCGGGCGACATTCGCACTCGATATGTAGCACCCATCGACCACGCTCGGCAATGAAACATCACTAGATGAAGTATCGTCAAGTGTTTCATCTAGAATGTAATATTGCATTGATCATGGTTCGTGAGAACCATGGTTGCTGGGTGTGGCGGTCGGATGACCGATAGGCCCGGCCGTCACATCCCCTCACTGAAGGAGGGGCTCATGACCCAGCGCATCACCTACGAGGCGTACGTCGTCGCGGTCGCACGGACTCTGGCCAGGCGACATCGGCCGGTGTGGTCCTGGAGCAAGTGGCAGCAGGTCTGTCGGTGCGGGTCGGCGTTGCCCTGCCGGGCGCGGCACCGGATACCGATCAACCGGGGCCACTGGCCGGAGGATGGCGAGTGAGCGTCCACATTCCGATCCAGCCGGCGTGGACCTGCGCGGGATGCGCGGATCCCTGGCCCTGTCACAGCCGTCGTCAGGAACTGCTCGCGGAGTACGCGGGGGCAACGGTGTCGCTGTCGGTCTACATGGCGACGTGCCTGCTCGACGCGATGATCGACCTGGCCGACGACCGCAGCGGCTACCTGTACTGGCGCTTCATGGGGTGGTGGCGCTGATGTCGGTCATCCGGCCCGGCGACGAGGACATGCACTTCGAGGACGGCTCGCACCGCTGGTACCCGTTCGATCCCGCCGACGACGACCAGCAGGCATGGGAGGACCGGGTGCGCGAGCACCAGCGCCAACACCGCGAGGAGGAGCCGCGCCCACGCCGGCGCTGGCCACGCCGTTCGATCTGACCCGGTCGATTCGGTGCCCCGGTTGCCATAGCAGATCACCTGCGCCGGGAGGAGTTATCCACAGGCAGGTCGGTTGTCCACAGGCTGTCTGATCGGCCAGGCGTGGACGCCGTGTCGACGTCCACAGTTTCGGCATCGCTTCCTGATCTGTAGGAGGGCTCAGATGCCGCCGCCGTACCCCACCGCGATGCACCGCACCAACCCGCCGCTCGTCACCGCCGAGGGGCGAACCCGGGGTGACGTCGCGGGCCAGGTCGATCGTGCGGCGGTGGCGGCCCGGGTGCGGGAGCGGTTCGTCGCGGACGGTACGCCGGTGACGCCGGCGTCGGTGGTCAGTGCGGTGCGGGCCGAGCCTGGGGCGGCGTTGCGCGGTGACGCCGGGTTGTTGCGGCTGGCCGACCGGGTGCACGGGGAGTTGGCCGGCGCCGGGCCGTTGGCGCCGTTGCTGGCCGACGTACGGGTGACCGATGTGCTGGTCAACGGCGTGCAGGTGTGGGTGGACCGGGGTGGCGGGCTGGAGCGGGCCGCGGTGGCGTTGCGGTCGGTCGACGAGGTACGGCGGTTGGCGCAGCGGCTGGCGGCGGCGTGTGGGCGTCGGCTCGACGACGGTTGCCCGTACGTCGACGCCCGGTTGCCGGACGGGACGCGGTTGCACGCGGTGTTGCCGCCGGTGGCGGCGACGGGTCCGTACCTGTCGTTGCGGACGTTTCGGCAGCGGCCGTTCCAGTTGGCGGAGCTGGTGGCCAACGGCATGGTCGACGACCGGGTGGCGCAGCTGCTGCGGGCGGTGGTGGCCGGCCGGTTGGCGTACCTGATCGCGGGCGGGACGGGGTCGGGCAAGACGACCCTGTTGAACACGATGCTCGGGCTGGTGCCGGCCGGTGAGCGGATCGTGATGGTGGAGGACGCGGCGGAGTTGCGGCCGGAGCATCCGCATGTGGTGACGCTGCAGGCGCGGACGGCCAACGTGGAGGGTGTCGGGTCGGTCGGGCTGGGGGAGCTGGTCCGGCAGGCGTTGCGGATGCGGCCGGACCGGCTGGTCGTCGGCGAGTGCCGGGGCGCCGAGGTCGTCGATCTGCTGGCCGCGCTCAACACCGGCCACGACGGCGGTGCCGGCACTCTGCACGCCAACGCGGCCAGCGACGTACCGGCCCGGCTGGAGGCGTTGGGGCTGCTCGGCGGGCTGCCGCGCGCCGCACTGCACGCGCAGATCGCCGCCGCGATCCAGGTCGTCGTCCAACTGCGCCGGATCGGCGGGCGGCGGGTGGTCGACGCGGTGTGCCTGCTCACCCCGCAGGGCCCGGACCAGCTGATCACGGTCACCTCGGCCTGGCGGCGCGGTGCGGGCCCGCAACCGGCCGGGCCGGCCCTGGCCCGGTTGCTCACCGAACGCGGCGTACCGGTGCCGGCGGTGCTCGACGGCGGGGGACCGCGATGACCCCGCCCGGCCCACCAGACCGGCCCGACCCGCCGCGCCGGCGTCCCGGTCCGCTACTACTTCGGCGCTGGTCTCGCCCGTTGCGGCCACGGAGCTACCGCCGTCGGCTGCTGGCGGTGACCGGCCCGGCCCCGACGCTGCCGGCACCGACCGCACCGGCGAGCACCCAGGTCAGCGTCCGGCTGCGCGCCGGGGCGCGGTGGCTCGGCGACGCCGCCCGCAGGCATCCACGCTGGACGCTGGTCGCGTTGGCCGGCGGCGGTGGGCTGGCCGCCGGGTGGCTGGGCGGGCCGGTGGCGGCGGTGGTCGCCGCCGCGTACCTGGGGCTCGGCCTGCGGACGGCGGCGGTCCGCGCGGCCGGCAAGGCCCGACGGGACGGGCGGGTACGGCAGGTGGACGCACTGGCCGCGTACGCCGCCGACCTGCGGGCCGGCCTTCCGGTGCAGCCGGTGACGCTGACGGCCGTACCGGCGGACGCCGCCGCGACGCGGCTCGCGCACCTGTCGGCCGCCGCCGTACGGCTGGCGGAACGCACCGGCGCGCCTCTGGCCGACCTGATCGAACGGATCGAAGCCGACGCCCGGGCGGTGGACCGGTCACGGGAGGCGGCGGCCGCGCAGGCCGCCGGGGCGCAGATGACGGCCTGGCTGCTGGCCGGTCTGCCGGTCGGCGGTCTGGCGCTCGGCTACAGCATCGGAGTGGACCCGTTGGCGGTGCTGCTGCGGACCCCGACCGGTGCCGGCTGCGCGGTGGCCGCCGTCGCCTTGCAGGTCGCCGGGCTGGCCTGGACCGAGCGGCTGAACCGGGCACCGGAGGCGACCAGCTGATGGCGACCAGCATCCGTGCGCCGCTGCGGGTCGCCGCCGGGCCGGTCACGGCGCGTGCTGCCCGCCGCAGGCTGGCCCGCCTCGGCGGGGAACCGGCACCGGAGTTCGATCTGTCCCGGCTGGTGCGGCCGGTCGCGGCACTGTCCGGCCTGGCGGTGCTGGTGATCGGCGGCAGCGGGTGGTACCTGCCGGTGGCCGTCGGGGTCGCCGTCGGGGTCGACCGGTCGCTGCGGCGGATCGAACCCCCGTCGGTACGCCGTCGACGGCTGCGCGCCGCCGCTGACCTGCCGTTGGCCGCCGACCTGTTGGCGGCGGCGTTGCGCGCCGGAGCGCCGGTGGATCAGGCGGTGGTCGCCGTGGCCGACGCCGTCGCCGGGCCGCTCGGTGCCCGGCTGGGCCGGGTGGCGCGGGCGTTGCGGCTCGGGGCGGAACCGGTCGAGGCGTGGCGGCAGCTCGACGCGGTGCCGGGCGGCGACCGGCTGGCCGCCGCCGCGGTGCGCTCCGCCGCCAGCGGAGCGGCTCTCGCCGGTGCGGCGATCCGGCTCGCCGACGACCTGCGGGCCGGCCGTTCGGCGGCGGCCGAGGCGGCGGCCCGTCGCGCCGGGGTGCTGATCGTGCTCCCACTCGGGCTGTGTTTCCTGCCCGCCTTCATTCTCGCCGGCCTGGTGCCGGTGATCGTCGCCGTCCTCGGCGACGTCCTCTGAGGAAAGGAACGACCATGCGGTTGACGAAGGTTCCGCTCGACGCGGCGACGACGACAGCGGAGGTGACGACAGCGGAGGTGACGACAGCGGAGGTGACGACGACAGCGGAGGTGACGGCGGCCGGCGCGTCCGGCCGGCCCTCGGGTGGCCGGTGGCGTGCCCGGTTGGCCCACCGGCTGCGCGACGACGCCGGGATGAACACCGCCGAGTACGCCGTCGGCACCCTGGCCGCCGTCGCCTTCGCCGGGATCCTGCTGAAGGTGCTGACCAGCGACGGTGTGCAGGCAGCCCTCGCCTCGGTGATCGATCGGGCGCTCGGATGAGGCCGCGCCGGCGGACCGGCGGTGACCGGGGTTCGTTCACCGCCGAGTTGGCCGCCGGTCTGCCGGCGCTGGTCCTGCTGCTGGCGGTCGGGCTCTCGGCCGTCGCCGCCGTGGTCACCAAGGCCGAGTGCCTCGACCTGGCCCGGTCGGTCGCGTTGGCCACCGCCCGTGGCGACCGTACGGCGGCCCCGCCCGGCCCGGCCGGGGCCGAGGTCCGCGTCGTCGTGGACGGTGACCTGGTCACGGTGACCGTCCGGGCACCGTTGCGGGCGTTGGGTGCCCGACTCGGGCCGGCGGCGGTCACCGCCTCGGCGACCGCCGCCCTCGAACCCGGTACCACCGACGCGCCGGGGAGGGCCGACCAGCCCAGCTCCACCGACGTGCCCGGCTCCACCGACGGCACCGACGCCCCGGTGGAGCACCGGTGACCGTGGGCCAGCGTCGGTCGGATCCTGCAGCCGGCGACCGGCAGCGGGGCAGTGCCAGCCTGTGGCTGCTCGCGGTCGGGTTGACGCTGGTCGCCGCCGGTACGGCCGGCGCGCTGATCGGTGCGGTCCGCCTCGCCCGCCAGCAGGCCTCGGTGGCGGCCGACCTGGCCGCCCTGGCCGGTGCCGCCCGGGTGTTCGCCGGCCCCGACGTCGCCTGTGCCCGGGCGGCCGAGGTCGCCGGGCGCAACGGCGGACGGCTGCGGGTCTGCACCGTCGACGGGCTGGAGGTCGTCGTCACCGTCGAGGTGACGTTGCCGCCGGCCACCGGCGTCGACCGGCCGGTGACCGCCACCGCCCGTGCCGGGCCACTCCGGGCCGATCCATGGGGAGGCGCCGACGCGCAGGACTGAGCCGGAGATCAGCGGGCCGGACCGTCGGCGGTGGTGGCGTGCATCGCCCACCGCGAGATGACCTGATGGATGTTGTAGAGGCGTTGCTGGATCAATTCCAGGCGCTCGGCCTGCGCCAGGGACGCGTACGCCTGGGCCAGGGCTATCTGCTGGTCGACGGTGAGGTTCTGCTGGTCGATCGAGTAGAGCAACTCGACGGTCTCGGTCACGGTGTCGGCCACGGCGTTCTCCTCCGGCGACGTGCTGGAAGCGCTCCCATGACCTAATCTATCCAGATCAGCTGAGATCTATGCCAGCAAATCAACCAGGATCCGATGGTTGATCGGCCGATGTCGGCGGCAGGTTCGTCAACACCACGTCCAGCACCCGCACCGCGTCGGCCTTGCCCAGCGGGTTGTTGCCGTTGCCGCACTTGGGTGACTGGACGCACGACGGGCAGCCGGTGTCGCAGCCACAGGCGGCGATCAGGTCACGGGTGGCACCGAGCCAGGTGCGGGCCGCCCGGTACGCCCGTTCGGCGAAGCCGGCACCACCGGGGTGGCCGTCGTAGACGAACACGGTCGGTGCCTCGGTGTCGGCGTGCGACGCCGTGGACAGGCCGCCGATGTCCCACCGGTCGCAGGTGGCGACCAGCGGCAGCAGGCCGATCGCCGCGTGTTCGGCGGCGTGCAGCGCACCCGGTACGTCGGCCGGGTCGATCCCGGCGGCGGCGAGCGCGGCCGGCGACGCCGTGAACCACACCGCGACGGTACGCAGCTGCCGGGCCGGCAGGTCCAGCGGTCGGGTGTCCAGTACCTCGCCCGAGCCGATCCGCCGCCGCTGATAGGAGACGATCTGGCTGGTCACGTCGACGTCACCGACGAACAGGCCGACCGGTCCGGCGTCGCGGTACTCGCGTACCGACACGACCGACAGTGAGGTCACCTCGCGGGCGTGGGTCGACCAGTCCGGCTCCTCGGCGTGCACCAGGGCGTAGGCGTCGGCCAGGTCGAGGTCGTCGACGACGTACGACACGCCCTGGTGCAGGTAGACCGCGCCGGGGTGGACCAGAAAGTGCGACGAGCCGGGGTCGACGGTGCCCAGCAGCCGCCCGGTGGCCTCCTCCACCACCTGGACCGGCGCGCCGCCCTCACCGCGCAGGTCCACGTCGGGTCGACCCGCCGCCGTCCAGTACCAGCCGGTCGGCCGACGGCGCAGCAGCCCGGCCGCGACCAGTTCGTCCAGCGTCTGCTTGACCACCGCGCCGCCGAACAGTTCGACGTCGGCCGAGGTGAGCGCCCCTTCGGCGGCGGCGCAGCACAGTTGCGGCCCGAGCACGTACGGGTTCGTGGGGTCGAGCACGGTGGCTTCGACCGGCCGGCCGAAGACCGCCTCCGGGTGGTGCACGAGGTACGTGTCGAGCGGGTCGTCGCGGGCGATCAGCACCGCCAGGGCCTCCCGTCCGGCCCGGCCGGCGCGCCCCGCCTGCTGCCACAGCGACGCCCGGGTGCCGGGGTAGCCGCAGATCAGCACCGCGTCCAGACCGACCAGGTCCACGCCGAGTTCCAGCGCGTTGGTGGTGGCCATCCCGAGCAGTTCGCCGCTGGCCAGGGAGCGTTCCAGCGCGCGACGTTCCTCGGCGAGAAACCCGGCCCGGTACGCCGCCACCCGCGCGCCCAGCCCGGGGACCGCCTCGTCCAGGGCCCGGCGGGCGGTGGTGGCGACCACCTCGGCACCCCGCCGGGAACGGACGAACGCCAGCGTCCGTACCCCGGCGGAGACGGCGTCGGCGAGCAGGTCGGCGCTTTCCCGCAGGGCGGAGCGGCGGGCCGGGGTGAGGTCCTCGGTGTCGGCGCGGGCGCCGGGCAGCAACGGCGGCTCCCACAGGGCGAACGTCACCGCGCCCCGAGGCGCCCCGTCCTCGGTCACCGCCGTCACCGGCAGCCCGGTCAGCTGCCCGGCGGACTGCTCCGGCGCACCGGAGGTGGCCGACGCGAGAACGAACGTCGGCCCGGCCCGGCCGTCGACCCCGGCCCGGCCGGCAGCGCCAGTCCGGCCGTCGACCCCGCCCCGGCGGGCAGCGGGTACGCCGGGCTGCTGGCGGACCCGGCCGTACCGCTCGGTCTGTCGGCGCAGCCGACGCAGGACGTGTGCCACGTGGGAGCCGAAGACCCCCCGGTAGCTGTGGCATTCGTCGACGATCACGTACGTCAGCCGGCGCAGGAACTGCGACCAGCCGTTGTGCCCCGGCAGGATGCCCCGGTGCAGCATGTCCGGGTTGGTCAGCACGAAGCGGGCGTGCTGGCGGATCCAGGCCCGTTCGCTCTGCGGGGTGTCGCCGTCGTAGCAGGCCGGTCGGACGCCGTCCAGGCCGAGCCCGGCGACGGTCCGCAGCTGGTCGGCCGCGAGGGCCTTGGTCGGTGCCAGGTAGAGCACGGTGGCCCGGGGGTCGGCCAGCAGCGTCGCCAGCGCCGGCAGCAGGTACGCCAACGATTTTCCCGAACCGGTGCCGGTGGCGACGACGACGTGGCGTCCGGCGCGGGCCAGCTCGGCGGCGTACGCCTGATGTTGCCAGGGCCGGTCGACCCCACGGGCCGCCAGCGCCGCGCGCAGCTGGTCCGGCACCCAGTCGGGCCACGGCACGCTCACCCCGTCCCGGGCCGGCAGCCGCTCGACGTGGGTGACCGCGTCCGGCCCCTGCCGGGGCAGCTGCCCGCCGGCCCGCCAGCGGCGCAGCAACCCCGCCGGGTCCGGTGCCGGCCCAGGCGTTACGGTGGCGGGTGAGGTCACCACTGCACTCTCGCACTGGTGTGCGGACGTCGGCACCCCGGGGGCGCACGCGGTCGACGGACCGGCAGCCGCGCGGCGCGGGTGTGCCGGTCGGTGGTTAGATGCCAACAGCACGCGTCGCAGCCGAGGAGGAGACCGATGGAGCTGTCGTTGTCGACTCGCACGGCGGGCGAGCACACGGTGCTGGAAGTCGGCGGCGAGGTGGACGTCTACACCGCTCCACGCCTGCGGGAGCGGCTGATCGAGCTGATCGACGCCGGCAGTCGCAAGATCGTGGTGGATCTGCGGCGGGTCGACTTCCTCGACTCCACCGGACTCGGTGTGCTGGTCGGCGCGCTCAAGCGGCTGCGCCCCGCTGGCGGCACCTTCGGGCTGGTCTGCGACAAGGAGCCGCTGTTGAAGATCTTCCGGATCACCGCGCTGGACCAGGTCTTCCCGATCTTCCCGACGGTCGAGGCCGCCACCGGCGACGGACCGGACGGCCCACTCGGCGTAGCTCCGACGGCGTGATGGCCACGGTCCGCCTGTCGTTCTCCCCGGCACCGGTGCACGTGCGCACCGCGCGCCTGGTCGGCGTCGCTGTCGCGCGTCGTGCCGGTGTCGCCGAGGAGCTGCTCGACGAGGTGCGGTTGGCGATCGGTGAGGCGTGCACCCGGGCGGTCGCCCTGCACCGCCAGTACGGGCTGGCCGACCTGGTGCAGGTCGAGATGTCCGATGAGGAGACGTACACCGTACGGGTGATCGACCGGGCGCCGATCGAGGCCGGTCTGGGGCTCAGTGCGTTGCCGCCGGACGAGCTGGCCGACGAGTCGCTGACCGACGAGGCGTTGACCGTCGGCGTGGGCTTCGCGCTGCTGGCCGGCTTCGTCGAGGATCTGCAGGTGCGCCCGGTCGACGAGGGCATCGGCACCGAGGTACGGATGGTCTGGCCGGTCGGCCGCTGATCCCGCTGATCCCGTTGCACGCAGCCGCTGGATCGTGCCGTTGGGCGGTCCATCGATGCCACCCACCGCAGCGTCGATGCCACTGAGCGCAATGTCGGCGAGTGCCCCCAAACCGACGAAGATCAACATCGGTCGTCACATAATTCTCGCTGCCTGCGAGAATGATCCACAACTCGGTGGGTAGACGGTGTGACCTGGCTTACCTCGGGCCGCTAGAGTACGCGGGTTATCACCAACTGTCCTGGCCCCACAAACCGTGGGCGCCAGCAGACCTCGTTGCTCCCCGCGTGGAGTCGCCCCGACGGTTCGTCCACCGGCCGGGGCGAGCGTTCGGTACAGGAGGACACTGATGTCCGGGACCACCTTGGCCGCCGAAGGCGGCGGGCTGTCCCTTACCGGCTCACACCTGACGTACGTCGTCATCGCCGCGGTCATCGCGCTGGTGGCACTGGGTTTCGCCGCCGCCCTGGTACGGGCGGTGCTGGCGACCGGTAAGGGCACCACGAACATGCAGGAGATCGCCGGCGCCGTGCAGGAAGGCGCGTCGGCGTACCTGTTCCGCCAATTCAAGACCCTCGGCGTGTTCGTCGTACTCGCCGTCGTACTGCTGTTCCTGCTGCCCGTCCACGAGACACAGGGCAGCGAGACGATGGTGAAGATCGGCCGGTCCGTCTTCTTCGTGGTGGGCGCGGTGTTCAGCGCCTTCATCGGCGGCGCCGGGATGGCCCTGGCCACCCGGGCGAACCTGCGGGTCGCCGCCGCCGCCGGGACCGGCCAGGGCGGCCGGGAGAACGCGATGAAGATCGCCTTCCGCACCGGCGGTGTGGTCGGCTTCCTGACCGTGGGTCTCGGCCTGTTCGGCGCGGCCCTGGTGGTGGTCATCTACCGGGTCGACGCGCCGACCGTCCTCGAGGGCTTCGGCTTCGGCGCCGCCCTGCTGGCCATGTTCATGCGGGTCGGCGGCGGCATCTTCACCAAGGCCGCCGACGTCGGCGCCGACCTGGTCGGCAAGGTGGAGCAGGGCATCCCGGAGGACGACGCCCGTAACCCGGCGACCATCGCCGACAACGTGGGCGACAACGTGGGTGACTGCGCCGGCATGGCCGCCGACCTGTTCGAGTCGTACGCGGTGACCCTGGTCGCCGCCCTGATCCTGGGCCGGGCCGCGTTCGGCGAGGAGGGCCTGGTCTTCCCGCTGATCGTCTCCACCATCGGCGCGGTGATCGCGCTGTTCGGCGTACTGATCACCCGGCTGCGCCCGTCGGACCGCAACGGCATGGTGGCGATCAACCGGGCCTTCTTCACCTCGGCGGTCCTCGCCGCCGTACTGGTCGCCATCGCCGCCTTCCTCTGCCTGCCCGGCAGCTGGACCGACCTGCTCGGCGACGACTGGCGTACGCAACTCGGCGTCGACGACGGCGTGGACCTGCCGCTGTCCCCGGCCGGCCTGGCCATCGGCTCCGTGATCATCGGTATCGTGCTGGCCGCCGCGATCCAGCTGCTCACCGGCTACTTCACCGAGGTGCACCGCCGCCCGGTGCAGGACATCGGCAAGAGCTCGCTGACCGGCCCGGCCACCGTCATCCTGGCCGGCATCAGCGTCGGCCTGGAGTCGGCCGTCTACTCGGCGCTGCTGGTCGGCGCCGCCGTGTTCGGCGCGTTCCTGCTCGGCGGCGGCTCCATCACCCTGTCGCTGTTCGCCGTGGCGCTGGCCGGCACCGGCCTGCTCACCACGGTCGGCGTGATCGTGGCGATGGACACCTTCGGCCCGATCTCCGACAACGCGCAGGGCATCGCCGAGATGTCCGGCGACATCGACGAGGCCGGTGCCCGCACCCTCACCGAGCTGGACGCGGTCGGCAACACCACCAAGGCGATCACCAAGGGCATCGCGATCGCGACCGCCGTACTCGCCGCGACCGCGCTGTTCGGCTCCTACACCGACACGGTCAGCATCGCCCTCAACGACGCCGGCATCGACGACGTCCCGGCGTACCTGGCCGACTCGCTCAACGTCGCCAACCCGGGCAACCTGGTCGGTCTGATCATCGGCGCCGCGGTGGTCTTCCTCTTCTCCGGCCTGGCGATCAACGCGGTGTCGCGCTCCGCCGGCGCCGTCGTGATGGAGGTCCGTCGCCAGTTCCGGGAGCACCCCGGAATCATGGAACGGACCGAACGGCCGGAGTACGGCAAGGTCGTCGACATCTGCACCCGCGACGCCCAGCGGGAACTGCTCACCCCGGGTCTGCTGGCGGTGCTGGCACCGATCGCGGTCGGCTTCGGCCTGGGCGCCGGTGCGCTCGCCGCGTACCTGGCCGGTGCGATCGGCACCGGTGTGCTGATGGCGGTCTTCCTGGCCAACTCCGGTGGCGCCTGGGACAACGCCAAGAAGCTGGTCGAGGACGGCGCGCACGGCGGCAAGGGCTCCGAGGCGCACGCGGCGACGGTCATCGGCGACACCGTCGGCGACCCGTTCAAGGACACCGCCGGCCCGGCGATCAACCCGCTGCTGAAGGTGATGAACCTGGTGGCGCTGCTGATCGCGCCCGCCGTGATCATGTGGGGTGTCGGGACCGACCAGAACGACCCGCTGCGGATCACCATCGCCGTGGTGGCCACGCTGATCGTGGTGGCCGCCGTGGTGTTCACCAAGCGCAAGCCGATGGCGATGGGCGAGAACATCGGCGACGGCCCGGCCGGCGGCGCGACCGGCTCGGAGACGGAGCGGGTGAGCGTCTGACCCGTCCGGTGGCCCCGGGCGGCCCGCGCACCCCTCGCGGGTGGGCCGCCCGGGGCCACCGGCATCGACGTATCGTGCCACCGGCGGCGGGCCGTACGGCTGTCGGCGCCGGTGCGTACGCTGCACATCATGGGAGCGCACCACGTGGGATCCACCGCCCGGACCACAGTGGTGCTCGTCGTCGCCGTACTGACTCTGGCCGCCTGCGGCGGTGGGCCGAGCCCGGTCATGTGGGCCGCCGAGGTCTGCACCGCGCTGCGCCCGTGGCGGGCGGAGATCAGCAACCTGACCAGCAGCACCCAGCAGCAGATGACGGCGCAGACCACCCCGGCGCAGGCCCAGGAGAACCTGGTGCGGCTGCTCGCCGGGGCGGAGGCCGCCACCGAGACCGCCCGGACCCGGGTGGCCGACGCCGGGATCCCCGACGCCGACCAGGGCGAGCAGGTCGCCGCCGGCTTCGTCGCGTCGCTCGGTGCCGTACGGGACGCGTACGGCAAGGCCGAGAAGGGGATCGCCGGGCTGGACGCCAGCGGTCCGTCGGACACGTTCTACGACGGGGTCGAGGCGGTGCTGGCGACGCTCACCGACGACTACCAGCGCAGCGCGTTGGACACCAGCTCGTTGGATTCCGCCGAACTGAACCGGGCCTTCGACGAGGTCCCGGAGTGTCGCTGACCCCGCCGGTCGAGCCGTCCGCCGGTGCCCTGACCGCGCGGCAGTTGTCCCTGTTCGGGGTGGCGGCGGTCGATCCGACGCCGGGCGATCTGGCGGGCCTGCTCGCCGGGCCGGGCCGGATCACCCGGATGGGCGGTACGGTCCGGGTGTCGGTGCGGGTCGACCATCCCTGGCGGGTGCACGTGCTGGTGGCCGAGCTGCGGCTGCGCGGGTTGACGCCGAGCTGGCGGCAGCTGCCGGAGGGCGGCGGCCTGGTGGTGCGGACCGCCTACACGGCGGTGCTGGCCCGGTTGGGCACCGACTGGCTGCGTCCACCGCTGCTGGTCAAGCGGCCGCCGGCGGGCTTTCACCTGGCCGGGCAGCGGCTCCGGCTGTGGGCCGCCGCCGCTGGCCTGCGCGACCAGCTCGGCTACCGGCTCGGCCTGGACGCGGCGGACGCCGACAACTGGCCCCAGGTGGGTGCGGCGCTCGCCGCGATCGGCCTGCCGGCGGTGCTGCTCGACGCCGGGTCGGGTGGTCCGGCGTACCGGATCGTCGGCCGGCGGCGGCTGACCCGGCTGACGGAGCTGCTCGGCGACCGGCCCGCCGCCGCCCCGGTCGACGGCTGGGCGTGACGCGGGGAGAGCTGGGCGTGACGCGGGGAGCTGGGCGTGACGCGGGGGACAGGTACGGTTTTCGTCGGTATTCCTGTGAGGAATAATTATTCCCTACAGGAATACTGCTGGAAAGCAGTACCTGTACGGTGGGCGGGCAGGTGCCGGCCAGAGTCACTGGCCGGGTTCGATCCGGTGCGGTGCGCCACGTCACGCCCACCGTTCGGTGTACCGTGTCGCCGTTGGTGCGGTGGGTACGAGCTGGTTCAGCGTCGGGCGGGCTGCTGGTCGGCTGCAACGGAACAACCGGACGACCGAGGCGAATCGGGCGTACGGCTGGTGTGCGTGTGCCCCACTGGCCCCGGGTTCGCGTTACGTTGGACGTCGTGACTGTCGCCCGCCCGCCGTGGCGGGCGCCGGTCGATCTGGGCCGAGGTCAGGAGAGAAGTGCCGAGCAACACCTCAAGCAGCCGTCTGGTCATCGTCGAATCGCCGGCGAAGGCCAAGACGATCTCGGGCTACCTGGGCCCGGGGTACGTCGTGGAGGCCAGCCTCGGGCACGTCCGGGACCTGCCGCGCAACGCAGCCGACGTGCCCGCCCGCTACAAGAAGGAGCCGTGGGCCCGGCTCGGCGTCGACGTGGACAACGGATTCTCCGCCCTGTACGTCGTCTCCCCCGACCGTAAGCAGCAGATCGCCAAACTGACCAGGCTGGCCAAGGAGGTCGACGAGGTCTTTCTCGCCACGGACGAGGACCGCGAGGGCGAGGCGATCGCCTGGCATCTGGTGGAGACCCTCAAGCCGAAGGTGCCGGTCCGGCGGATGGTCTTCCACGAGATCACCCGGGCCGCCATCCAGGCCGCCGTGGCCAACCCCCGGGAGATCGACCGGGACCTGGTCGACGCCCAGGAGGCACGGCGCATCCTGGACCGGCTGTACGGCTACGAGGTCTCGCCGGTGCTGTGGAAGAAGGTGATGCCCCGGCTCTCCGCTGGCCGGGTGCAGTCGGTCGCCACCCGGATCGTGGTGGAGCGGGAACGGCAGCGGATGGCTTTCCGTACCGCCGAATACTGGGACATCCAGGCCACCCTGGCGCTGACCGGCCGGACGGGCGCCGACGCGGACGGACCGCGCAGCTTCACCGCCACGCTGATCGCGCTGGGCGGGGACCGGATCGCCACCGGCAAGGACTTCGAGCCGACCACCGGCCGGGTCCGCCCGGAGGCGTCGGTGGTGCACCTCGACGGCGACGGGGCCCGGGGTCTGGCGGCCCGCCTGGACGGCCGACCGTTCACCGTCACCCGGGTGGAGGAGAAGCCGTACCGGCGTCGGCCGTACGCCCCGTTCATCACCTCGACGCTGCAGCAGGAGGCGGCCCGCAAGCTGCGGTTCTCCTCGCAGCAGACGATGCGCACCGCGCAGCGGCTGTACGAGAACGGCTACATCACCTACATGCGTACCGACTCGGTCAACCTGTCGGAGACGGCGATCGCCGCCGCCCGCAGCCAGGTCGCCGAGCTGTACGGCGACCGGTTCGTGCCGCCGGAGCCGCGCCGCTACACCGGCAAGGTCAAGAACGCCCAGGAGGCGCACGAGGCGATCCGGCCCGCCGGGGACCAGTTCCGGACCCCCGGTGAGCTGGCCAACGAACTGTCCGGCGAGGAGTTCAAGCTCTACGAGCTGATCTGGCGGCGGACCATCGCCTCGCAGATGACCGACGCGGTCGGTTCCAGCGTCTCGGTGCGCATCCGGGCGGTCTCCACCGCCGGCGAGGAGTGCGACTTCGGCGCCACCGGCAAGACGATCACCGACCCCGGGTTCCTGCGTGCCTACGTCGAGTCCTCCGACGACGAGTCGGCCGAGGCCGAGGACGCCGAGCGGCGGCTGCCGAACCTGACCAAGGACCAGCCGCTGACCGCCCAGGAGCTGGCCGCGGTCGGCCACAGCACCCAGCCGCCGGCGCGTTACACCGAGGCGTCGCTGGTCAAGGCGCTGGAGGAGCTGGGCATCGGCCGGCCGTCGACCTACGCGTCGATCATGCAGACGATCCAGGACCGGGGGTACGTCGCCAAACGCGGGCAGGCGCTGATCCCGTCGTTCCTGGCGTTCGCGGTGATCGGCCTGCTCGAGACGCACTACCCGCGGCTGGTCGACTACAACTTCACCGCCAGCATGGAGAACGAGCTGGACGAGATCGCCTCCGGCGACCACCAGGCGGTCGACTTCCTGACCTCGTTCTACTTCGGCAGCGACAGCGCCGGCGACCAGTCGGTCGCCCGCTCCGGCGGTCTGAAACGGCTGGTCACCGAGAAACTCGGCGAGATCGACGCGCGCAGCGTCAACTCGATCCCGCTGTTCGCCGACGACGACGGGCGGCAGGTCGTCGTCCGGGTCGGCCGGTACGGCCCGTACCTGCAGCGGTTCCTGCCCGGCGCGGACGGTGCCGGCGGCGCGGACGGTGCCGACGGCGCGGACAACGCCGAACGGCCGGCCGAGGACCGGGTGTCGCTGCCGGAAGGGATCGCCCCGGACGAGTTGACGCCGGAGAAGGTCAACGAGCTGTTCCTCGGCGGTGGTGGCGAGCGCAAGCTCGGCGAGCACCCGGAGACCGGCGAGCCGATCGTGCTGAAGTCCGGCCGGTTCGGCCCGTACGTCGCCAGCGGCGAACGTCGATCATCGCTGTTGCGCTCCCAGTCGCCGGAGTCGTTGAGCATCGCCGAGGCGCTGCAACTGCTCTCCCTGCCCCGGCTGGTCGGCACCGCACCCGACGGCGCCGAGGTGCTCGCCGCAGCCGGCCGGTACGGCCCGTACGTGAAGAAGGGCGACGAGTTCCGGTCGCTGGAGTCCGAGGAGAAGATCTTCACCGTCTCGCTGGACGAGGCGCTGGCGTTGCTCGCCGCGCCGAAGACCCGGCAGCGGCGGGCCGCCGCGCCGCCGCTGCGCGAGATGGGCGTGGATCCGCTCACCGAACTGCCGCTGGTGATCAAGGACGGCCGGTTCGGTCCGTACGTCACCGACGGCGAGAGCAACGCCTCGTTGCGGCGGGGCCAGACCCCGGAGTCGCTGACCATCGAGCAGGCCTCGGAGATGCTCGCCGAGAAGCGGGCGAAGGGGCCGGCACCGCGCAAGAAGGCGGCTGCCAAGAAGGCCACGCCGGCGAAGAAGGCGACCGCGACGAAGTCGACCGCCGCGAAGAAGGCCAGCACCGCCAAGAAGGCCACCACCGCGAAGAAGGCCGCGCCCCGTAAGGCCACCACCGCCCGCAAGGCGACCGGCCAACCGGACGAGGGCTGACCGGGGCCGGGGCGGCTGACCGGGGCCGGGGCGGCTGACCGGCGGTCAGCCGCCGAGGACCCGCTCGGTGTAGTCGTTGGCGAAGACCCTGCCCGGGTCGAGCCGGTCGCGGACCGCCAGGAAATCGGCGAACCGTGGGTACGCCGACGCGAGCGTCTCGGCGGTCCGCCAGTGCAGCTTGCCCCAGTGCGGCCGCCCGCCCAGGTCGGTGGCGACCCGCTCGAACGCCTGGAAGTACTCCTCGTACGGCATCCCGGTGTACTGGTGGATCGCCACGTACCCGCAGTCCTGCCGGTGGCCCGGTGACAGCCAGCTGTCGTCGCCGGCGCTGAACCGTACCTCCACCGGCAGCATCACCCGGTGCGGTAGGCGGTCGACGATGTCGGCCAGGGCGGTCAACGCCGGGTCGAGTGCCGAGCGGGGCAGCGCATACTCCATCTCGGCGAACCGCACCCGACGGGGGCTGCAGAAGACCTGGTCGGAGCGGCCGGTGTAGCTACGGGTGGCTGCGGCGCGGGCGGTGAGCGTGTTCAACGTCGGCACGACGCGGGGTATCGCCCGGCCGAGCCGGCAGACCCCGTCGAGCACGGTGTTGGCCATGAAGTCGTCGTCGAACCAGCCGCGCCAGGACGGCAGCGGCTGGTCGTCGACCGGGGTCCGGTTGTTGACCCGCAGCTGCACCCGGTCGGTGTACGGGAACCAGAAGAACTCGGCGTGGTCGTTGCCGTCGGCCAGCTCCGACAGGGTGGCGCGGACGTCGGCGAGGGTGCCGGGCCGTTCGGCGGCGCGCAGCACGAAGGCGTCCACGCAGCGCAGGGTCACGTCGACGAGTACGCCGAGTGCGCCGAGGCCGACCCGGGCGGCGGCGAACACGTCCGGGTGCTGCCGCTGCGAACAGTGCAGCACCTCGCCGTCGGCGGTGACCATGGTGAGGGAGTCGACGAACCCGGCGAGCCCGGGCAGCCCGGCGCCGGTGCCGTGGGTGCCGGTGGAGATCGCCCCGGCGATGGTCTGCGCATCGATGTCGCCGAGGTTCGGCAGGGCCAGCCGGTGGCTGGCGAGCAGGGCGTTGAGTCGGCGCAGCGTCATCCCGGCCGGTACGGTGACCAGCCGCGCCCCGGTGTTCACCGTCACCGCGGTGGTCAGGGCGCTCAGGTCGAGCTGCCGGTCGGGGGCGCTGGCGATGTCGGTGAACGAGTGCCCGCTGCCGACCGGCTTCACCCGGCCGCCGGCGTCGGTGGCGGCCCGCACCTGGGCGCAGAGCTCGTCGACGGTCGCCGGTCGCAGCACCTGTCGGACCGTGACCTGCTGGTTGCCGGCCCAGTTCGACCAGTGCACCGGGCCGGTCGGGGGCGACGCGGCAGTGGCTGACATCCGGCCTCCCGGGCGCTGGGACACACGTGAATCATCTTCATATCAGCCCCATCCTGGGCAGGTAAATACCGATATCGGGTTCGATCGTTAATCCGAGTAACGTTTTCGATCTCGCTGCTGCTGACGTGCATCCGACGCGCGGGGGATCCTTCTCGGAAAGGAGTGGGACAAGTGTCGACACCGGCCGTCACCAGTGGCCCGCTGCGTCGGGTTCCGGTCCAGGGGCGAAGTCTCGCCCGGGTCCAACGGATGCTCGACGCGTGCGCCGAGATCGTCGACGAGGTGGGCTACGAGGGCCTGACCACCACCTTGCTGGCCGAACGGGCCGAGGTGGCCATCGGCTCGGTCTACCAGTTCTTCCCCGACAAGCGGGCGATCGTGCAGGCGTTGACGCTGCGCAACATCGAGGCCTATCTGCAACGGCTGAACGACCGGTTCGCCGGGGGCGACTTCGCCCACTGGTGGGACGGTGTCGACGCCGGCATCGACGAGTACATCTGCATGCACCGTACGGTGCCCGGATTCCGGACCCTGCACTTCGGCGACGTGGTGGACGTCCGGCTGCTGGACGACAGCCGGGACAACAACGCGGTGATCGCCGGGGAGCTGACCAGGGTGCTCGTGGAGCGGTTCGGCATCCCGGACGAACCGCGACTACGGTTCGCGTTGCAGATCGCGGTGGAGGCCGCCGACGCGCTGATCAAGCTGGCGTTCCGCCGCGACACCGAGGGCGACGACAGCGTGCTGCGCGAGGCCAAGGCGCTGATCCGGGAGTACCTGCACCGCCACGTCGACCCGGCGGACGCCCCCACGGCCCGTACCGCACCGCAGCAGTAGGGCACCGACGGGTCAGCTGACGTCGCACCGGGTTCAGAGGAAGGCGAAGCCCTCACCACGGTAGGTGGGTGCCGCGCCGTCGAGCCGGTCACCGGTCACCAGGTGCAGTTCGGTGACGTGTTCGCACAGTTCACCGGCTTTCGCGTGGCGGAACCAGACCCGGTCGCCGACCCGCAGCCCGGCGGCGTCCGGCCCGACCAGCGGGGTCTGCACCTCGCCGGCGCCCTCGGCGCCGAGCAGCCGCAGCCGGCCCGGCAGCCAGGGGCTGGGCAGCCGGTCCCGCTGCGCCGGCCCGGAGGCGATCCACCCGCCGCCGAGCACCGTGGCGATGCCGGGCGCCGGCCGGCGTA
Organism: Solwaraspora sp. WMMA2101; assembly: GCF_049179175.1. Lineage (NCBI taxonomy): Bacteria > Bacillati > Actinomycetota > Actinomycetes > Micromonosporales > Micromonosporaceae > Solwaraspora > Solwaraspora sp. WMMA2101. The sequence goes on from NZ_JBMHMA010000006.1 coordinate 3,767,683, forward strand.
CCACCGGCAGGGCGAACAGCGCCGCCGGCTGCGGCTGCCAGGCCCGGTAGTGGTCGAACAGGGTCGGCCCGAACAGCCCCGATCCGGCGGTCACCTCGGTGACCGCCGGATCGGCGCTGGTGGCCGCGACACTGCCGGTACCGCCACCGTTGACGAACTCCAGTTCGGCGTACCGGGAGACGGCCGCCACCGCCGCCGCCCGGCGGCGCAGCAGTTCCTGGTACGACCGCCGCTGCACCGCCCGGATCGCCGCCGCCCGCAGCGCCTGCCGGGCGGGCGCGTCGCCGAGCCCGGCGATCTGCGCCTCGTACGCCATCAGCCCGACCAGGCGGAAACCGGGCCGCCCGGCGATGACGGCGGCCAGGTCGGCGGCGGCCGTGGCGGCGTGCACCGGGGACCGGCGTACCCCGACGTGGGCGCGGTCGGTGCCGAACGGCCGCCAGGAGGCGTCCAGGTCGACACAGACCCGGACGACCGGCCGGTCGCCCGGTCGCCGGACGGCGTCGACGATGTCCAGCTGGGCCGGGTCGTCGACCATCAGGGTGACCCCGCCGGCCAGTGCTTCGCTGCTGGTCAGCGCGCCGAGCGCGGTGCGGTCGCAGGTCGGGTAGGCCACCAGTGCGTCGTCGGTGACGCCGGAGCGGACCAGCCAGTTCGCCTCGGCGAGGGTGTACGCCAGCACCCCGCGCCAGCCGTCGCCGGCCAGCACCCGCCGCAGCAGCTGCCGGGACCGGACGGATTTGCTGGCCACCCGCAGCGGCTTGCCGTCCGCGCGGCGGACCAGCGCGGCGGCGTTGGCGTCGAAAGCGGCCAGGTCGACGACGGCGAACGGCGGGTCCAGCTGGGCGGTGGCCCGGTCGAGTCGGGCGCGCAGACGCTGCCGGTCGGAATCCACGTACGCACGGTAGCCGGTGCCGACGGAACGCGAAACAGGCTCGTATCTTGCGGGTCGTGGGCGGGCCCGGTACGCCGCACGAATGTCGGTCGGGGGCAGCTGCCGGCCACGATTAGAGTGTCAGCGGGGCCCGACGCCGGCCCGACGGGGAGGAACGATCATCGACGACAACGTCAGCGGTCCGCGACGCGGTGGCGCGCCGGACGCGCCACCCGCCGACCAGGCCGCTGCGCCGGTCGACCTCTCCGGCCTGCCCGCGCTCCGCTCGGTACTGCGGATCCGGCCGTTCCGCCGGCTCTGGCTGGTGCTCAGCGTCGCCTCCTTCAGTGACTGGCTCGGCCTGCTCGCCACCTCGGTCTTCGCCGCCGCCCAGGTCTCCGGCAGCGCGGCGCAGGGTGCCGCGTTCGGCGGGGTCATCGCCGTACGGCTGCTGCCGGCGCTGGTGCTCGGCCCGGTCGCCGGGGTGCTGGCCGACCGGTTCGACCGCCGCTACACCATGGTCATCTGCGACCTGCTGCGGTTCGCCCTGTTCGCCTCCATCCCGCTGCTGCCGATGTTCGGGGCCAGCGGGGCCGCCACCGTGGCGTGGGCGGCGATCGCCATCTTCCTGATCGAGACGATCACCCTGATCTGGATCCCGGCGAAGGAAGCCGCCGTCCCCAACCTGATTCCCCGGGCCCGGCTGGAGATCGCCAACCAGTTGACCCTGATCGCCACGTACGGCATCACCCCGGTGCTGGCCGCGATCAGCCTGGCGGTCCTCGACGGCGCGGTCCGGGCGGCCGGTGGCGGCGGCGAGCTGCCGTCCTGGGTGGAGCCGGCGCAGCTCGCGCTCTTCTTCAACGCCGCGTCCCGGCTGGCCACGGCGATCGTCGTCTTCTACGGCATCAAGGAGATCAGCGGCCGCGCCGGGGCGGCCGAGGCCAGCCAGCAGAGCATGCTGCGCCAGTTCGTCGACGGCTGGCGGTTCATCGGCAAGACCCCGCTGGTGCGCGGCCTGGTGCTGGGCATCTTCGGTGCCTTCGCCGGCGGCGGCATCGTCATCGGTACGGCCCAGTTCTTCACCGCCTCGCTCAGCGCCGGTGACGCCGCCTTCTACCTGCTGTTCGCCGCCCTGTTCGTCGGCCTGGGCGCCGGGATCGGGCTCGGCCCGACCATCGTGCGGGACCTGTCCCGGCGGCGCTGGTTCGGGTTGAGCATCATGCTGGCCAGCGGCTCGGTGCTGATCCTGGCCCTGTCGATCCACCTGTCGATGGCGATCCTCGGCGCGGTGCTGGTCGGGGCGGCCGCCGGGATGGCGTTCCTGGCCGGCATCACCCTGCTCGGCGGGGAGATCGCCGACGACGTACGGGGCCGGGTGTTCGCCGTCGTGCAGACCGGCACCCGGGTGGTGCTGATGCTGGCCATCTCGCTGAGCAGCGTGCTGGTCGGGGTCGGCGGCTCCCGCCAGTTCCAGGTGGCGAACCTGGGCCTGTCGTTCTCGTCGACCCGACTGTTGCTGCTGCTCGCCGGAGCGTCCGGCATCTTCGCCGGGCTCAGCGCGTTCCGTCAGATGGACGACAAGCCGGGCGTGCCGATCCTGGCCGACCTGTGGGGGTCGGTCCGCGGCCGGCCGCTTGCGCCGGCCGAGCCGTTCACCTCCAGCGGGGTCTTCATCGTCTTCGAAGGCGGCGAGGGCGCCGGCAAGTCGACCCAGGTCGCCGAGCTCGCGCAGACCCTGCGGGAGCAGGGCCGGGACGTGGTGGTGACCCGCGAACCGGGGTCGAGCGGCCTCGGCGAGAAGATCCGCCGGCTGGTGCTGGAGGGCGGGGCGGACGCACCGTCGCCCCGCGCGGAGGCCCTGCTGTACGCCGCCGACCGGGCCCACCACGTGGCGACCGTGGTCCGCCCGGCGCTCGCCCGGGGCGCCGTGGTGATCAGCGACCGGTACGTCGACTCGTCGCTGGCCTACCAGGGTGCCGGGCGGGTTCTGCCGGTGGAGGAGGTCACCTGGCTCTCCTCCTGGGCCACCGGTGGGCTCAAGCCGGACCTGGTGGTGCTGCTGGACATCGAACCGGCGGCGGGGCTGACCCGGGCGCAGCGGCGCGGTGCCGGCGTGGACCGGCTGGAGAGCGAGTCGCTGGCCTTCCACGAGCGGGTCCGGTACGCGTTCCTGGACCTGGCGGCCGCCGACCCGAAGCGTTACCTGGTGCTCGACGCCAGCCGGGCACCGGACGAGCTGCACGACGCGGTCCGTACCCGGGTCGCGCCACTGACCGGCCCGGCCGATGACCGTCCGGCCGGCGCAGCGGCGGCCGGCCCACCGGCGGCCGACGCGGAAGCCGGCCGGCGCGGGTGAGTGTCATGGCGGACACCGACGTCTTCACCGAACTGGTCGGCCAGGACGAGGCGGTGCAGATCCTGCGCCGGGCCGCCGCGGCCGCCGCCGACCTGCTCGCCGCCGGCGACGGCGAGCCACCGCCGTCCGCCGCCGCGATGACCCACGCCTGGATCTTCACCGGGCCACCCGGTTCCGGCCGGTCGGTCGCCGCCCGCGCCCTCGCCGCCGCCCTGCAGTGCGTGCACGGCCGGGGTTGCGGCGAGTGCCCCGGCTGCCACACCACCCGGGCCGGCACCCACGCCGACGTCCGGTTCGTGGTGCCCGACGGGCTCTCCATCGGCGTCGGCGAAATGCGTGCCCTGGTGTTGCGCTCGGCCAGCACCCCGTCCGGCGGCCGCTGGCAGGTCCTGGTCATCGAGGACGCCGACCGGCTCACCGAAGCCGCCGGCAACGCACTGCTCAAAGCCGTCGAGGAGCCACCACCCCGGACGGTGTTCCTGCTCTGCACCCCGTCCACCCACCCGGACGACATCTCGGTCACCATCCGGTCCCGCTGCCGGGTGGTCGCCCTGCGCCAGCCGCCGGCCGACGCCGTCGCCCAGGTGCTGACCAGCCGCGACGGCGTACCGCAGGAGACCGCGATGTGGGCGGCGGCCGCCGCCCAGGGCCACGTCGGCCGCGCCCGACGGCTGGCCCGGGACCCGCAGGCGCGGCAGCGGCGGGAGGCGGTGCTGGCCGTACCGCGTCGGTTGACCAACGTCGGTGCCTGCTTCGACGCCGCCTCCGCGCTGATCGAGGCCGCCGAGGCCGAAGCCGAGGCGGCGGTCGCCGAGACCGACGCGGCGGAACGCGCCGCCCTGCAGACCGCGCTCGGCGCCGGCGGCACCGGCCGCGGCGCGGCCGGTGCCGCCCGGGGCTCCGCCGGCCAGCTCAAGGAGCTGGAACGGCGGCAGAAGTCACGGGCCACCCGGGCCCAGCGCGACGCCCTGGACCGGGCCCTGGTCGACCTCGCCGGCTTCTACCGCGACGTGCTGGTGGCGGCGCTGCGGGCACCGGTGGCGCCGGTGCACACCGACGTCGCGCCGCTGGCCGACGCGGCTGCCGAAAAGTGGACACCGGAGGCGACGCTGCGCCGGCTGGAAGCCGTACTGACCTGCCGGGACGCCATCGCCGGCAACGTCAAGCCACGCATCGCCGTCGAAGCGATGATGCTCAGCCTCTGGCGCGGCTAGACCTCCGCCCGGTACGGTTCGGTGCCGTAGCGCAGCCCCATCCGTACGTTGGGTGCAGACGTCGTCTGCGTCCGTTCGCCGCGAACGATGGTGAGGGATCCCGGTGGTACGCGAGATCGACGAGGCGTGGATCGAGGACGCGGTCGAGCGGTACCGCGGCATCGAGGCCCGGCAGGCCGAGTTCGACAAGGCGGTACACACCGTCGAGGTCACCGTCCGCTCACCGGACGGGTCGGTCGAGATCGTGGTCAACGCCGCCGGCACCGTGACCGACGTACGGATCCTCGGCCCGTTGCACTCCCGCAGCAACGCCGACCTGGCTGGCGCGGTGCGCTCCACCGTGGTCGCCGCCGCCGACGCCGCCCGCTGGGCCCGGGAGAAACTGTGGGCCGAGACCGTCGGCGGCCATCCGACCCTGCGGGGGGTCTGAGTGGACGCCGTCACGCAGGTCGCCGCCGACCTGACCCGCTGCGCCGACCAGCTGGCAGAGACCGCCCGTCGACTGCCTGACCTGGACAGCGCGGTCGACGCCGTACTTGGCGGGGACGCGCCGGGGCGGCTCGGGGAGCTGACCGCCACGCTGGTCGGGCACTGGCACGCCGCCACGGCGCAGCGGGCGGCCGAGGCGGCCGAGGCGGCGCGGCGGCTGACCGACACCGCCGCAGCGCTGCGCGCCGTGGCGCAGGCGTACCGGGACATCGACACGCAGGCCGGGCAGCACCACCCGGAGGCACCGTGATGGACGCCCTGGACCGGGTCGCCGGGCCGGCGCTGACCCTGCTGACACTGGTGGACACCAGCCTGGCCCGCAACGGGGCCGCCGCCGACGACCCGGTCTGGCCGCTGGCGCGACGGCTGCGGGCGCTGCCGGGGGACGCGGTGGCCGCGTTCGTCGCGGTCCGACCCACGCCGCTGGTCGCCGCCGGCACCGCGATCGGACCGCACCTCGACCGGTACGCCGAGGCGGCCGACGCCCTGGCGGTGCACCGGGACTGGTCCGGTGCGGCGGCGCAGGCGTACGACGCAGGCCGGCAGGCGCTGGCGGCCCGGCTGGTCGGCGGTCCGGACCCGGGGGCGGTCAGTCACGCCGGCCGGTTGGCGGCGACCGCCGCGTACGCCGAGGCGACCGCCCGGTGGGTGTCGTTGAGCCGGGCGGCGTTGGCCCGCACCCTGGCCGAGGTGCTGGGCTCGGCCGATGCGGTCACCGTCACCACGGGCTCTGGTGCCGGCACCGGTGCCGGCACCGGTGCCGATGGCCCGGGTGGCCCGGCCGGCGCGGACGCGGCGGCGCGCATCGCCGTACCGGTGCTGTCGGTCCTGGTGGAGATCGTCGAGCACGGCGAGAGTCTGGCGGCGTGGTGGGGGCCGCTGCTCGCGCCGACGGACGCCGCCGGCCCGGTCGACGAGGCACCCGTACGGCCCGACGGGTCGATCCGGCTGCGCTACTGACGCCGGCTGGCTGTCACCCGGCGCCGGACATGGCGACGACGCCGGACATGGCGACGGCGCCGCGCTCAGGGAGCCAGGCTTCTCGCCTATTGCTCCCGGCTGCGACGCCGTGGCCCTTTCCCTGCACCCCCCGCAGGCTTGTGACACCGGGTGGAACGCGGCCGGCCGTTGCGGGTTACGCCCTGCCCGCCGGATCCGGCCGTTCGGTCGGCCGGCACTACCGGATCGGGCAGCGCCGGGACGGCTGTTCGACGTACGGCGGCCTTCTCGGCGTGCCCGCGGGGACGTAGGGTGGGGGCCATGGGGATGCTCTGCGCGGTCAGCTTCAACCGGTACGGGCGCCTCTTCTACCTCGACCCGGGCGACCTGCGACCGGCGGTCGGTGACAAGGTCCTGGTGCCGACCGACGACGGCACCGAGGTCGCCGAGTGCGTGTGGGCGCCGCAGTGGGTCGACGAGCCCACCGACGGGTTCCCCCGGCTCGCCGGCGTCGCCACCGACCAGGATCTGCGCCGCGACGAGGTGCAGCGCAAACGCAAGGCGGAGGCGAAGGTCGCCGCGAAGCGGCTGATCCGCGAGCACGGCCTGCCGATGAAGGTCGTCGCCGTCGACCACGTGCTGGAGCCCGGCACGTTGAACAGTTCCCGCGCCACCATCTACTTCACCGCGCCGCACCGGGTCGACTTCCGGTCCCTGGTGCGTGACCTCGGTGCCACCCTGCACTGCCGGGTGGAGCTGCGCCAGCTCTCCGCCCGTGACTCGGCGCGGGTGCAGGGCGGGATCGGGTCCTGTGGGCGGGACCTGTGCTGCGCCACGTTCCTGACCGACTTCGAGCCGGTGACGATCCGGATGGCCAAGGACCAGGACCTGCCGCTGAACCCGCTGCGGATCTCCGGTGCCTGCGGCCGGCTGATGTGCTGCCTGAAGTACGAGCACCCGCTGTACGCCAAGTTCACCGAGTCCGCCCCGCCGATCGGTGCCCGGGTCTCGACCCCCGACGGTGACGGGCGGGTGGTCGGCCACAGCGTCCCCCGGGACGCGGTCGTGGTCCGGATGGACGCCGACGGCAGCCGGTGCAGCTGCAGCCGGGCGTCGGTCTGCGGCCCGCGAAAGGCCCACGACGAGGCGTACGGCTGACCGCCAGCGTTCGCTGCCGGCACCGCCGATGGTCGCTCGCTGCCGCTGGCACCGCCGCTGCGCGTCGCGTCACCGGACGGTGATCGGCTCCTCGGCGAGCCGGGCGGTCAGCGGCTGCTCCGGCACGATCCACGGGTCGTGCGGTGCGCCGGCCGGGTCGGCCCGCCAGCGCCGGCACACCCGGTCGACCGCCATCGGGTAGATGGTCAGCGCCCCGTCGGCGGTGATCCGCATCCGGACGAAACTCTTCGAGTCCTCGATGCCCTGCCCGGCGAAGAGCTCGTTGACGTTGACGTCGAAGGCACCGGCCAGCACCAGGTAGCCGGCGGTCAACTGGCTGGCGACCAGGCCGGCGACCGGCCCGTACACGACGGCGGCGGCGACCACCGGCAGCGGCCACGGCCAGTCGACGAACGGCAGCTGCAGCCAGATCAGCGCGCCGACCCAGGCCAGCGCGATGTGCGCGGCGCCGTGCCCGAGCCCGAGCAGCCAGTGCCGGGAATGTCGCACGCCGCTGGCGCTCGGTGGCTTGGCGAAGACCACCGACGCGCCGAGGGTGAGCACCACCATCGCGACCAGCGGGATGCTGAACAGCCGCTGCCCGTTGGTGTCGGCCCAGGAGACGATGACGCCGGCGACGGCCAGCATCAGCAGGGTCTGCAGGGTGCCGAGCAGGGTGGCGAAGCCAGGGTTGCGGCGCGGCAGCCGGTGGAAGATGCCCCAGCTGTAGCGGCGGGACCGGTCGGCCTGCGGGTAACGCCCGGCCAGGGCGTACTGGCGGCGCGGGCTGGTGTTGCGGGTGATGGTGTCGACCGGCGGCACGGTGATCCGCTCCGGCAGCTTGTGGGTGGCCGACAGGTAGGCGCCACCCCCGCCGCAGGTGATCAACTCCCGCTCCGGGTGGGCGTACCGGGCGTAGTGGTGCTGGTCGCCGGAGATCATCAACGGCACCCGGGCACCGGTCGGTTTGATCACCGTACGCAGGAAGTAGTCGACGGCGTCGTATGCCTGGTGGTCGACGACAGCCTTGACCCAGGTCGGCTCCGGCACGGCCAGAATGATCCGGTCGTCCGGCCCGAGCTGCTCGGCCGCCTTCTCGAAGTAGATCAGCTGCGGGTCGTCCAGGTATGCGCCGAACTGCTCGTCGATGGCGAACAGCCACCAGTTGTGCGGCAGCCGGGCGGCGAAGTACGACCGCTTCTGCTCGGTGCGCCAGCCGCCGATCGAGGCGTCCCGCCGTCGGGCGAACAGCCGCAGGAACGCGGTGAGCCCGTCGTACCAGTCGTGGTTGCCCGGGATGGCGTACAGCGTCGGCGGCGGCTGACCGGCCGGTGTCGTCGGCAGCGCCGCCTGGTACGGCCCCTTGCACCGGTCCTCGTACGCTTCGCCGCTGGCCGACGGGTAGACCTGGTCGCCCCCCATCACCAGCAGATCGCCGCGGCGCAGCCGGCCGGCGCCGTCGACCGCCAGCTCCGGCTGCGCCAGCAGGTACGCCAACGAGTACGTGGCCGGGAAACCGTCACCGAGGTCGGCGACGTAGTCGATCCACAGCTCGCCGTCGACCGCGTCGTGCTGGTGCACGTCGTCGGGGAGCGCGCCCTGCAGTTCCCGTTTGTCGAGGTACGCTCCGAACAGCATCGCCAGCACCGTCCGCAGCCCGGTGCTGAGCAGCAGCATCGGGGCGAGCCACGGCACCGGCGGTCGGGGCGTGAAGCCCAGCTCCGAAGGGTCGAGTGAGCGGGGCCGGGGGCGGCGGTCGCCGGTCGGATCGACGCTGCCCGTGCCGGTCTGGCCGGGGCCGGTCGGGGAGTCGGGCGGGGCGGTTCCGGTCGGATCGTCCACGTCTGGCAGCCTACTGTCGGTCATCGACCTCTGTCATCCGCCGGCCTGGTGCCCGGTCGGGGCCGGCTTCCGGCCGGCGGGCGTACCGGCGGTGCGGTGCCGTACACTGGTTGATCGTTGCCGCCTTAGCTCAGTCGGCAGAGCGACGCACTCGTAATGCGTAGGTCGACGGTTCGATTCCGTCAGGCGGCTCGGCAACCGGTGCCCCCGTCACCTCGGCGAACAGCCGAGGCGACGGGGGCACCCTCGCATCCGATCAAGCTGACCAAGGTCAGCGGGCGGCACCGTTGCGGTACGCCCAGATCACGACGTTGAGCCGGTCCCGGACCCCGAGCTTGGCCAGTATTCGGCCGACGTGGGTCTTGACGGTCACCTCGGCGAGATGGAGTCGCTGGGCGATTTCGGCGTTGCTGGCTCCGGCGAGGATGAGGTTGAAGACGTCGCGTTCCCGGGTGGTGAAGGTGTCCAGCGGCGCGGGGTCCCGGGGCGGGAGTGGTGGTGTGGTGCGGGCGGCGACCAGGTGGTGGGTGGTGGTCGGGGCGAGGACCGATCCGCCGTGGTGGACGGTGCGAATGGCGGCGGTGAGGCCCTCGCCGGTGGTGTCCTTCAGCAGGTAGCCGCTGGCACCAGCGGTGAGGATACGAGTGGCGTAGTCGCCGCTGTCGTATGTGGTGAGGGCGAGGATTTTCGGTGGGGGGTTGGCGCTGGCGAGGATGACGCGGGTGGCGGTGATGCCGTCGAGTTCGGGCATGCGGATGTCCATCAGAATGATGTGGGGTCGGTGTCGGGCGGCGAGGGCGATGGCTGCGGAACCGGTGGCTGCGGTGGCGACGACCCGCATGTCGGGAGCGGCGTCGACGACCATGGCGAAACCGGTACGGACGAGGTCCTGGTCGTCGGCGATGAGTACGTCGATCGTCATACCCGTGCTCCTTGGGCGGTCAGTGGCCAGGTCGTGGTGACGGTGAGGTCCTCGCCGGTGCTGATGGTGCAGGTGCCGTTGAAGAGCGCACACCGGTGGCGGATGCCGGTCAGGCCCCGGCCTGGGATGGGTGGTTCGTTGTGGCTGGGCGACAGAGGGCTGCGCACCGTGACGGTGAGCAGGGTGGGTGTCCACTGCATGGCCAGGTGGGCGCGGCGTTCGTGGGTATGTTTCAGGACGTTGGTCAGGGACTCCTGGATCACCCGGTAGACGGCGAGGTCCATGCCTGCTGCCAAGGGCTGATCCTCCCCGCTGGACTGGGCGGTCAGGTCGAGGCCAGCGTCGATGAACCCGCCGAGGAGCTCCGGGAGCCGGCCGAGTCCTTCGCCTTGCCAGTCCTGGTTGCCGTCCTCGACGACGGTCAGCAGCCGTTTCACGTCGGTGAGGGCCTGCCGGCCGAGGTGCGCGATCCGGTCGAGAACGGGGCCGACGGCTCCGCTGTCGACCCTGGCGGTGGCGCGGCCACCTTCGGCCTGGGCGATGATGGAGGCGAGGGAGTGCGCGATGATGTCGTGCATCTCCTGGCTGATTCGGATGCGTTCCTCCTGGGCGGCCAGTTGAGCCCGGATAGCGCTGTCCTGCTCGGCCAACCTCCGGCGGTGCTCGGCGTCGGCAACAGCGATCCGTTGCTGACGTTGCATCAGGCCGGTCGACCAGGCAGCCAGTACGGTCGCCATGATCAGCACGGCGGGCAGGGCGGCACCGAGCCGCCGGTCATGCAGCGCTTGGGCGACGACCAGTATCGCGCTGGCGGCACCCGGCAGCAGTCCCGCGTGCCGCCAATGTCTGGGGGCGTAGGCTGCGGTGGCGTGCACGGCAACGAGGCTGACGAGGTCGCCGGGGAACATGAAACTCCGGGAGACGGCCAGGTGCGCGGCTGAGATGGCGGCGACTACCGCGAGAAACAGCAGCGGTGCGCTGCGGCGGATCAGCAGGGGCACGGCGATCATCGCCGACCAGTACCACTCGGAAAGCCCGGCCAAGCCGAGCAGCAGGCAACAGATGACGGCTGCGGTGGCGATCGCGACATCGAGGGCGGGCACCGGTCTGCGTCGTAACCCCACACGTCCAGGCTAGGCAACGCCTGTCGTTCACGGAAACCTGCCGCAAAGATCGATACCTGCGCCTGATACCAAGGTATCGGCTTTTTCCGGCAGACGGATTCCTTGGTGGGATGTGTCGGGATGCGCTGATTCCTACCGTGGGTACGGTGACGACGCATACGACATTTGCCGAGATGGTGAGCTGCCGCGAGGTCCGGAAGACCTACGGCACCGGTGCGGCAGCGGTGGTCGCGGTGGACGGCGTATCTGCGGATTTCCTGGCTGGGGAGTTCACCGCGATCATGGGCCCGTCCGGATCGGGCAAAACCACGTTGATGCACCTGATGGCCGGTCTGGACACCCCGACCCAGGGCACAGTGAGCCTGGCGGGAACGTCGCTGGCCGGCTTGAACGACCGCGCGTTGACTGACCTGCGCCGAGACCGGGTCGGCTTCATCTTCCAGGCGTTCAACCTGCTGCCGACGCTGACCGCCGAGCAGAACATCGTGCTGCCGTTGCGGCTGGCCGGGCGGCGTCCCGACCCGGACGAACTGCGCCGGGTCACAGGGGCGCTGCAGATCGGCGACCGGCTGGCACACCGGCCGGCCGAGCTATCCGGCGGCCAGCAGCAGCGGGTCGCGGTGGCCAGGGCGCTGCTGACCAGGCCCTCGGTTATCTTCGCCGACGAACCGACCGGCGCCCTGGACATCGCCACCGGGCGGGCCCTGCTGGGAACCCTGCGGGAGGCGGCCCGCCGGGAGGGACAGACGATCATCATGGTGACTCACGATCCGGGCGCGGCCACCTACGCCGACCGGGTCCTGGTAATGGCGGACGGTCGGATCCACGCCGAACTACGCAGCCCGACCCGGGAACAGATCCTGGTGGCGATGGCAGCGGTGGCGGTGTGACCATGATCTTCGCGTTTGCCTGGTCGCAGCTGCGGTCGTACCCGGCCCGCCTGCTCGCCATCGTCATGGCGGTGACCCTGGCTACCGGCTTCCTGACGGCGACCGCGACCTTCGCAGCGACCTCCAGCGAGGGACTACGCCGTACCGCCGCCGCACCCTTGACCACCGCCGACATAGTCTTGGAGGCCGACGACACGGTCAAGGACCCGGAGTGGTACCAGGCTGCAGCCTCCGTACCGGGGGTGCGCTCGGCCGACCCGCAGCACGCCCGTACGGTCACCGTCTTTGGTGGCTCCCGTCGCGGCGACGCCAACGTGCAGAGCATCGCTGCTACCGAACGGGTGCGCTGGTTCGCCTTGGACGGGGGGCAGTGGCCTAGCCGTTCCAACCAGGTGGTGGCCGACCAGCGGACCCTCGACGACCTCGGCGTGGAGGTCGGTGCCACCCTGACGTTCCGACAGGGCGACCTGGCACCGGTTCCGGTGACCGTGACCGGCGCGGCCGATCTGGGTTTCCAGCCGCTGACCGGTTCATCCTTCCGGTTTTACGCCCCGGCGTCGTTCTTCTCCGGGGACGTGCCGCCTGCCGCGCTGCTGACCGTCGCCGACCGGGCGCAGTTGGCCGCCACCCTCGACGCGCTCCGCGAAAGACTGGGCGACGGAATCACCGTCTCCGAGGCCTCGGTCGTCGCCGACCAGGCGGCTGCCCGCTTCGCCGGCGGCAACGGACAACTCGTCGTACTGATGCTGGCGTTCGCGGCGGTGGCGCTGCTGGCCGCCATGCTGGTCGTGGCCAACACCTTCCACGTGGTGATCGTCGCGCGGGTTCGGCAGATCGCGCTGCTGCGCCTGGTCGGCGGCCACCGGTCGCAGGCCAGGCGCATGGTACTGGCGGAGGCTGCGATCGTCGGTGGGATCGGCGGTCTGGCTGGTGCCGCTGTCGGGGTGGGTCTCGGCTACCTCGGCGCGACTACCCTGGACATCGCTGGTGGCGGCCTACGGGTCTCACCGACCGCCCTGGCCGGTTGCGTTGCCGTCGGAATGGTGGCCACGGTGGTGGCTGCCTGGACACCAGCCCGGCGGGCCACCCGGATCCCTCCCGTCCGGGCCCTGCAGACAGCTGAAGAGCCACCGGCCGGATCGGTCCGGATCGGTCGTCGTCTGGTCGTCGGCAGCATCATCACCGCCATCGGTGCGGTGGCGCTGGTCGTGGCCGCCGTCGGTGCCGCACTACCCCTGGCCCTGGTGGGCGGGCTGCTTCTGGCGACCGGCCTCCTGACGGGCCTGCCCTCACTGATCGGCCTGCTGCTGGCTCCGGTGGCCCGACTACTCGAACGCTTCGGGGTTGCCGCTGGTCTGGCCGGCACCAGTCTTAGCCAGAACGCCCGCCGCACTGCCTCGGCCGCGATGGTCGTGGTGGTCGGCGCCGCCCTGATCAGCAGCCTGGCGGTGGCCGCCACCACCGGACGTGCCACCGTGGCCGCGGACCTGGAGGCTCGGTACCCGATCGCGGCCAGCCTCCGCACCGACGGCTCGGCGATCAGCATCGACACAGTTGAGGCTCTGGCCCGGGTACCGCAGGTCACGACCACCGCGACGGTCGGCACCATCACCGCACGCTTCCCCGACGGTGGCAGGGCCACACCCCGGCTGCTCGCGGCCACACCCGAGAACCTCGCTCCCCAGGCCCGGCCAGAAGGGACCGTCCTGCTCCCCGCCACCTACCTCACCGCCCTCGGACTGGCCGAGGGTGAGCCCATCACCGTGGCGGTGGGCGAGCGGGAACTCCGGTTGACCGCCCACGCCTCCCGGCTGGCCGACACCACGGGACAACTCCTCGGTGTGGTCAACCCGGCGACCCTGGCCGCGCATCAGATCACGACGACCCCGACCGCAGTGTGGGCAGCGGCGGCGGTGGGCTTCGACCGGGACGCCCTGACCGCCGACGTCAACGCGGTGGCTGCGCGCGACCCCAGAGTCCAGGTCGGCGGCGGCGTCACCGAGGGCGGCGACATCGCCAACGTCCTGTCCATCCTGCTCGGTCTCTCCCTGGCGATGTTGCTGGTGACCGTCGTGATCGCCCTGCTGGGCATCGCGAACCTGCTCGGCCTGTCGGTCATCGAACGGGCCCGGGAGATGGCGCTGCTGCGGGCTCTCGGCACCCGCCGGGGGCGACTGAGGTCGATGCTCACGGCTGAGGCCGTCACCATCACCACCCTGGGCACCCTCATCGGAATCCTGATCGGGGTTCCCGTGGGCCTGGCCGGGGTCGCCGCAGCGGTGGGGCGCACCGCTGAGCCGGTGATCCGGCTGCCCTGGGGGCAACTCGTCCTAGTCCTCGTAGTTGCCATCCTGACCGGGGTGCTGGCGAGTGTGGCGCCGGCCCGCCGAGCGGCCAGGGTGGCACCCGCCGAGGGGCTGACTCGGTAGCAAAATGTGCAACTTCGCATGCTGAAAGTGAACTTATATTGACTTGATCAAATATGTCTATTACTGTCCTTGCTGTCAGGTTGTTCAGACTCGGCTTGGCGGGGGACGGTTCGTGACGGATGTGCTGGTGGTAGGCGACGAGACCCTGATCAGTGTCGGAATCAAGATGATTCTGGAGAGCGGCGGAGGACTCGATGTCGCCACCACTGAGTGGAAGGACGCCCGATCCGCTGTCGAGCAGCGCCGGCCGGCCGTGGTGCTGCTCGCCGGCTTGCGGGAACAAATCACTGTGCTCGACCAACTGCAGGCTCTGGGTGGAGTATCCGCCATCGCCGTCCTGACCACTCGGGCTGTGCCGGACCTTGTGCTCGATGCGTTACGAGGTGGGGCGTGCGGCTTTCTGCTGCGCGACACTCAACCTGAGCAGCTTGTCGCGGCAGTGCGGGCGCTTGCCCGGGGTAGCGTCGTGCTGGCGCCCGAGGCATCCTCGGTGGTGATGCATGCGGCCATCCGGCCTGAGGTCGTTCCCACTTACGGTTCACGAGCGGTCGAGCGGCTCAAACAGCTTTCTGACCGAGACCAGAGCATCCTGCGGTTACTCACTGCAGGACTCACCAACTCCGAGATTAGCAAACAAGTCTTTCTCAGCACGGCGACCGTGAAGGAGCACGTCAGCCTCATACTCGCAAAGTTGCACGTGAGAAACCGCGTACAGGCTGCGGTCCTGGCTTGCTCCGCTGGCCTTTGTGTCGACGAGGAGGTCTATTCACAGGCGATCCTGTAGAAGTGCAGCCCGATGGCACAGGAGATCGTTTCTGTGAAGGTCGCGAGCGGTCTGCGGTAGTCGGTGTGCAGGATTCTCCAGGTCTTCAGATTCGCGATGACCTGTTCGACGACCCAGCGGATCTTGTTGACCTGCCTGTTGTATTCCTTCTGCCACTCTGTGAGCTCGCCGCCCTTGGGCTTCTTGTACGGGGTGATCATGCCGTTGCCGACGTATCCCTTGTCGCCGATCCAGCCTGCAGGATTCAGGCTGACGAGAACACCGGTGTCGTTGATCGCGTACGAGTCGTGGTGGTTGCCGGTGACGGGATCGGAGACCCAGACGAGCGCGCCGTCGAGGGTGCAGGCGACCTGGACGCTCATGCCCGTGGTCTTGTGCTTGCCGGAGTACAGACAGCGGTCCGTGCGCCATGACCAGCAGGGGAACAGGGTGCCGTCGACGATGTACTGGACGGTCGGGTCGAGCTCGTCGGCGGTCGGCACGAACCCCGCCAGCACGCGGTCGAGGACCGGGGTGATGGCGGTGACCGCCCGTGAGATCGTCGACTGGGAGACGCCGTGCGCCTCGGCGATCTCCGCTTGGACGCGGTTGCGCCGCATGTAGGTCAACGTGACCACGAGGGCGCGGTAGAGGCCGAGGATCGGTGGCCACGGTTCCATGCCCAGGTTCCGGCATTCGGCGCGGACCAGCACGCAGAGGTCGCGGATCTGATCGGTCGTGAAGCCGGTGGTATGATACATGTTCGGCGGTCCGCTTTTCTTTGGTTGTTGTGTGGTAACTCCATCCTATGGGAGGGCGGGCCGTCTCATTTATCAGGGGGTCCACTGTGGGCTATCGAGGCCCTGCTGAATAAGCCTCGAGGATGGCCGTCGCTGCTGAACGACCCTGGATCTTGTAGAGAACTTCCCCGCTTGGAAGGATCGAGAGATGGCGGGAACGAAGCAGTAACCGCAGGCGTTGCAGGATCCGGCGGTGCGTCGACTGATGCTGTGGTCTGCGCATGCATTCCGCCATAGAAATATCGGATTACCCAAATGCGAATTACATCCTCTGTGCTCAAATCCAGCTCCGCGAGGTGGTTGGCGCCGGCAGCCGAGGTTTGCAGAACACTGCGGTTCACTGCCTGTTCTGATTATTCCACTGACAGTCGAAATTCCTCCGCAAGCAGCTCGTATGAGCGCTGCCGCGCCCCAAGGCCGGGGCAGTTCGTCGTCAGCATCACCTCATGGACGTCGTAGAGGGTCTGCAGCCTGCGGATCTCCTTCCCCACCACGGCGGGTGTGCCTGCGATCTGCAGGTACGGGCGGGATTCGCGCAGTCTGCGATCCTCGTCCGTGAGCTGGTAACGGCGGGCATCATCGAGATTCGGCGCGCCCCCTCGGTACTCGTCGGTGCGCTGAACTTGCGCCCTCCACCCCGTGGTGCACGACATCCAGAAGCAGGCCGCCAACTCCTCGGCCTCAGCATCCGAATCAGCGCATAGCACCCGTAGAGCCAACATCGCCTGTGGCTGTTCCAGCCACGCCGAGGGGCGGAATTTTTCCCGGTACACCGCGAGGGCCTCCGGGCATTCGGCGGGGGCGATGAACTGGGCGAGGCAGAAGGGTAGCCCGAGCATCCCAGCCATCTGGGCGCTGGATTTTCCAGAGCCGAGCATCCAAGGTATCGGCGGCGTTGGTATCTCGGGCGTCACAGACACCCTGGTGATCGTCCGGCCATCGCCAAGGAATCCGAGCAATCCTCCGATCTGCTGTAGAAAAGCCTCGTCAGTGCGGATCGCGTAGGGATTGAGTAGTTCCGCGAAGGCGGGCGGACCGCCGAGTCCACGCCCGAAACCGAGATCGATGCGTCCCGGGTGCAGAGCCGTGAGAACACGGAACGTTTCGGCCACCTTGAGGGGACTGTAATGAGGTAGCAGCACGCCGCCGCTGCCAACCCGAATCCGGCTGGTGACTGCAGCCGCCGCAGCCGCGACCACCTCGGGCGCGGCGCACGCATGTGCCGCACTGCCGTGGTGTTCGGCAATCCAGTACCGGTGGTAGCCGTGCGACTCGACGCTGTGGGCCAACGTGACGCAGTCGCGGACCGCCTCAGCCGGGCTGCCGTCACGGAACACCGGAACCTGATCCAACACGCTGAGCACGATGTCTCCCAAGGCTTCCTCCTCACGAGTGTTCACTCGATGAACGCTCAGATCAGCAGCTGCCGACCCGCGAACTCCCGGTAGAGCTCGTTGTTGGTGAGCAGGTCATCGTGTTGTCCGACGGCTGTGGCGCGGCCCTCGTCGATAACCACGATCCGGTCGGCGCGTACCACGGTGGCCAGCCGATGCGCGACGATCAGGACGGTGCGTCCGGCGGCGAGCGTTCCGAGACTGTCCTGCAGTAGCTGCTCGTTGCGGGCGTCCAGATGTGCGGTCGGTTCGTCGAAGAGCAGAACTGGCGACTTGGCGAGCAGCGCCCGGGCGACCGCCAACCGCTGCCGCTCCCCGCCGGAAAGCATGCCCCCACCCTCGCCGACCGGAGCTTGCAGGCCAGCTGGGTGCCGCGCGATCAGCAGGTCCAGGTTCACCGCTCGGGCAACTGCATCGATCTCGAGATCGGATGCTTCCTGAGCCGCAAGGGTGAGGTTGTCCCGGACGGAGCCGGCCAGCACCGGCGCCTCCTGCTCCACGTATCCGAGAAGGGCGCGTAACTCGTCCAAGGGGTACTCGCGGATGTCACGACCGTACAACCGGATCTCTCCCTTGGAGACCTCGTACAGGCGAGCGATCAATGCCAGGATGGTGGACTTGCCAGCTCCGGACGGTCCCACCAGGGCGGTGGTACTGCCTTCAGGAATCTGGAAGCTGACGTTACGCAGCACCACGTCGCCGTGATAGCCGAATGACACGTCATCGAACTCGATGGCGGGTACGGGGTGCCAGGTGGGGGAGATGGTCGACGACCGTGCCGGCATGACCTGTTTCTCGTCCGGCAAGGTGAGAATCTCCTGGATTCGGCTCAATGCGCCCCGCCCGCTCTGTATCGTGGTCACGGCGTCGGCGACTTGGGCTAGCGGCAGTGCGAGGACGAACAGGAACAACAGGAACGCCACCAAGTCCCCAAGTTGCATGGCACCCTGTGCAACCCGCAGACCGCCGAATCCGATCACGGCGACGAACGCACCCTGCAGGGCAAGCCGCACGATCGGGCCGATGTACGCGGAGACCTGCGCGAGCCGGACGCCTGCGCGTCGAGCCTGGTCGGCGCACTCGACCACTTTGGCGGTCTCAGAATCGGTGGCGCCTGCGATGCGGATCGTACGGACGGCACCGAGGGCGCGAGCCAACGCGGCGATCAGCCCCCCGACCGTCTCTTGGACGGTCCCACTCACGGCCGCCAGTCTCCGGCTGAGGAAGCGGACGCCCACCGCCCCCAGCAGCACCGGCAACAGGCTGACGCCGAGTAGTAGGGGGTCGATGATCGCCATTGCTATCAATGCTCCGGACACCAGGAGCAGTCCGCTGACCATATCGACCACACCGGAGGCGAACATCGAGCGGAGCAGCGGCGTGTCCGAGCCGACCCTGGCGATCAGGTCGCCGGACTCGCGCCCATCGTAAACACTGACCGGCAGCCGTAGCAGGTGCACGACGAGGGCGCGTCGCGCGGCGAACACCACCGCCTCCCCGGTGCACTGCAAAAGGAACTGCTGTGCGGCACCCACACCCGCTCCAGCGACCATCACGGCCAGCACCAACGTCGCAGCCGTCCCATAGGGCTCGCCCGACTCAAGAGCGGTCAGTACTCGACGTATGAGCAACGGTTGGCAGAGCTGTCCCGCGACCCCGACGAGCGCGAGCACCCCAGCTGCGATCAGCTTGCCCCGATGCGCGGACAGGCTACGCCGCAGCACGCTCGAACGACTCAGCACGTGCGTGGGCTGTCGGGCGTTTCCAGCCAGGCGATCGCAGGAACTTCGGCCGGGTACGCAAGTCGCAGCAGGCCCAGGCAAATGCCGGCGGCGCCCAACATCAGGCCCGGCATGTAGATGTCTCCGACCAGACCGCAACGCATTCCGTTCGTGGCGATGTCACCGACCACCGATGCGGTCAGTCGTTCGTACCTGCCCGGTGCCGGTAGGACCCGCTCTGCGAGATCGAACAGCGACAAGGCACCGAAGTCACCGTGGCAGACGCTGTGATTCAGACCGAAACCCTTGGCAGCCACCAGGCTCAGGGCTGCGTCGGCCTCCGCGATCAACCCGCTGTCACCCTGACGGTGGTCTCGGAGGATGAGAAGCCGAGACAGCCCGATGCCGGCACCACCGTGGCACCACAGGGCAGGGTAGGAGCCAGTACCCGCCATCTCCGGGCGCAGGTCGCGCCAGGCGCCATCGGCAGGCACGTACAGGGCGCGATCGAAATCGACCGCCCGGCTCGCCAGCTCGTGCAGCGACTGATCGTCAAACTCTGCGGCGAGCCGGTACAGCGGCCATGCGATACCGGCCGCGCCGTGTGAGAAGCCCCCCAGCAGCGGACCATCTGGGGTGGCTGGCCAGCCGGCTGCGCCGTTCACGTCGACCACGTTCGCCGCCAAGCGTTCAGCGCACACTGCCGCCACGTCCCGTACGCCGGGCATCTGATGTCGCCGGTGTAGATCCAGAGCGACCACTGCGCACCCGGCCAGTCCGGCGATGAGGTCGGGACACTCCTCGCGCGTGGCGCACTCGCGCCACCACGGGACCGCTTCGGAGATCGCCTCCCAGTACACCGGCTCGCCCGTCGCGTGTGCAACGTGGTCCAGGGCGTAGAGCAAGCCGGCGGTACCGCTGTAGGCACCGACCGTCTCGACGATACGATGCTCGGCGAGGTACCGCAGGTAGCCCACTACAGGGCGGGCGGCACGGTGCGCGATCTCCAGGTACCGGTCGTCACCGAACACTCGGGCCGCATATGCGTACATCACCGCGAGCCCCGCGATACCGTCGTACAGTCCAGTCGCCAACGGCTTGTAGCTGTAGGTTTCCTGCGTGATGCCCTCGATGCTGACGCCGATCCAGGATACGTCGTCGGTGCCGAGGATCGCCTCGTCCGCCAGCCGCCGCGCGATCCGGTTGGCGAGCACAGCGGGATCCGTCTCATGTCCACCAGGGCGGGCGACGGGCTGGCCGACGACCGGCCGCGGCCGCGGCAGGGTGCCCATCGAGTCCTCGATTATCCGGACCTGGGCAGCGCGGTGCGCCGGTCCGAACTCGGCCAGCCGCCCGGTCAACACCGAGATGGCTGAGGCACCGAAGTACCCCGGATGCAGCAGACGGGCTCCAGTGCGGATTTCGCGGCTCCCCGCGATGCTCTGGAAGCAGGGGATGTCACCGGCGAGCAGTTGACGTCGCTCGGATTCGATGATCGGGACAAGTTCCGGACGGGCGTCGGCGGCGGCCCACAGCTTGTCAAGCAGCCTGTCCCGGTCGTTGGCATCGCGCAGATAATCCGGGTGGAAGCTCTCCGTCAGGAAGAGGCTGTACCGCCGGGTCGGACGAGCCAGATGGCGTACCTCGACGT
The DNA here is from genome assembly GCF_049179175.1 of Solwaraspora sp. WMMA2101. NCBI lineage: Bacteria > Bacillati > Actinomycetota > Actinomycetes > Micromonosporales > Micromonosporaceae > Solwaraspora > Solwaraspora sp. WMMA2101. The sequence continues at coordinate 3,788,252 of NZ_JBMHMA010000006.1, forward strand.
CCCGGAACCCGTGTAGCAGCCGGTCGAAGTCGGAGCGGTGCGCAACCATCAGGTCGTACGCCTCGGTGAAGCCGGCGACCACCTCGGAGGTATGCGTCCAGGGCTGCACCTCCCCGCCGGTGACAACTGGACGGTTCAATGCGCCGGCCATGACTGCCTCGACTGCTTCGATGCGGGCAACGTCGGTGTAGGCGTCCACCACGCGGGGAATCGGGCGCGGAGCGGCCTGCGGTTCCCCGCCTCCGATGGCGCTGACGTCGACACTGTGGCGTTGCCGGCCACCGAAAGCGCGGGCCGGAAGGATACCGACCGCCAGCACACTACGGTTGAGCACGTCCAGCGCGCGCCCGTACGCATCTTCGGCCGAGCGGCCGAGTTCACCGCACTGCAGTACGGTCTCCAGGTCAATGGGCGTGAACGACGAACCGGCAGCGATCACGTTCTCCATGTGCATGTCCACGCCGCCGAGCAGCAGCATCACCGCCAGCACGGAACCTGCTCGCCGGTAGAAGTCGGATAGTTCGTCGGCGTCGACGCAGGGCGCGTGCCGGACGAACTCACACCAGCCATGCCCGCCGCAGTCGAGCACCCGTGGAGCGGTCACCGGCACACTCAGTCCTTGCCGGTCCAGAGCGGCGACTGTCTCGGCGTACGCCTTCTCGGCTGCTACCGACCGCGGCTTGTAGATCAGATCGGTGCCGTCGGAGAAGGTCACCTGCGCCACTGACCGTCCACCATGGTGTGGATCTCCAAGGTCAAGCCGGAAGGCGCTCACGACGGTCGCTGACGGGGGTAACAGTCCAACGCGCCGCAGTTGATGCTCATCCCCGGCTAAGCGCTCGAACAGTTCTGCTGTGTAGTCGACCCAACGCCGGCCGGCTTCGATGAGACACCGACCGAGCACGGGATACTCGCCGAACAACGCACGAAGGTAATCTGGGTCGGTGAGCAGCCGCCTGTCGTAGTCGTCGTACCTCTCCTGCGGGGTGTCGCCCATGAGCTTGCCGTGCAAGCGAGCGACGTTGAGTTCCAACAGCATGGTTCGGGTTGCGATCGACAGTAACCGGTTGGCGAGTGCCTCAAGCAGTGAATTGCGTAAGCCGGCGATGGACGTTCGCTCCGCTAGGCGCTCCCGTAGTCGCGCCTCGTAGAAAGCGAGAAACGGATGAATCAGGCCGCTGAAAAGTAGCCGGTCGAACCCTTGGGACCACAATCTGGTGGGCAGTTTGAGAAAGGCTACCTCGCTGGCGTCCGTGTCGAGCACCACTGCGAGTTCGTTCGCCCAGTCGAGCAGATGGTCGGGTGGGTCGAAATCCTCCCCCGAGATCATTTTCCCAAATGCAGCACGACTTATCGCCAACTCGCGTAACCGGATGTCGAGAATGCGGTCATCGAGGAAGGCGGAATCTCGCCACGAACAAACAAGATCATCGTGTCCCGGTGTCGGCTGGTCGTTCGTCGATGCCGGACGTTCGTGCAGGTAGGCACTTCGTCGAATATTGAAGGGATCAAGTGCAAGGGCCGGTGACATTGCTGCTCCTGCGGGGAAGGGGAGGCCCGGGAGGGTGCGCTGCACGCTCCCGGGCCCGATGGCCGGTCCTCAGCAGGCGCAGATCAGCGTGCCGCACTCGATGGTCAGGGTGCAGACCCAGCCGCTGCTGGCGGCGTAGATGGTCCGATCCTCGCGGAGGTCCTCGAACGTCAGTTCGCCGAAGCCGCTGCCTGCCGGGTCGACGGTGTCCCCGTCCCGCAGATCAGCGTTCTTCCAGGCCTTTTCGATGGCAAGAGTGGACATCTCTTTCCTTCCTTCCTGTGAATCACCGGGCGATCGCCCAGGATCGACCAAATGCAGCCACGGCGCCATGGCCGCAATTCCGTCCAACCTGAATTGGTAACCCGTCGTCAATTGAAACGACGCCGATCGACGATTCGCTACCCGCCATGTGGGGGGTGGGTGGAGATGATCGGAGATGAAGAAACATCCAGCCGACGGTTGACCGAATCTTGAATCTCAAGATAGAAGGTGTCGGTAGCGCGTGGAAACTGGCTCCGGCAAACGTTCTCTGATTGATCTTGGTGGCGGTTCGCGCGGATCGCGTGGGCTGGTCGGAGCGCGTTCGTGGGGAGGGCCGAGGTTCGCGCGGCCATACATCTGTCGCTTGCTCGCCTTGGTGCGGTTGGTGGCGAACCAGCGCGGTGAACCCGCAGGCGGGGCCAACGACAGTGTCGAAGAGCGGCGGGGGCGCCAGCGAGATCAACGTCGCCAGGTGCTGCACCTGGCGACTCGGCTGGGCTGACGCCGAACGGTCAGGTGAGGCGGACGGACAGGCCCTTGCCGCCGAACTCCTGGCAGATGAACGACGGGGCGTCGGGGGTGCTGGACGCCGGGTCGTACCGGTAGCCGATGTCGTCGAACGCGCGCAGCTCGGCGACCGGGTCGGCGGTGTCGGCGATCCGGCGCGACACCAGCCACCGGGCGAACGCGCCCCGGGCGATCTTGGCGTGGACCACGACGAACTTCGGTTCGCCGGATGCCGGGTCGACGGTGCGGAACCGTGGGGTGACCACCCGGCCGGGGTCGACGTGCGGCAGGACGGCCTTGCTGTACTCGTTGGCGGCGAGGTTGACGATCCAACCGGTCGCCGGCAGCTGCGCGGCGATCGAGTCCGCCCAGTACCGGTACAGGTTGGCGTACGGCTCGGCGGGCAGGCGGTAACCCATTTCGAGGCGGTACGGGCAGACGCCGTCGAAGGGGCGCAGGATTCCGTACAGGCCGGAGAGGATGCGCAGGTGCGCGTCGGCGTGCGACCGGTCGGCCGGGCCGAACGTGTCGATCTGCAGCCCGCTGTAGATGTCACCGACGAACGTCGCCGCCGCGGGGCTCTGGTGCTGCGGCGTGGTGGTCCACTCGGCGTACTGCTGCCGGGTCCGCTGCGCCAGTTCGGTGGAGACGGCCATCATCCGGCGGAGCTGATCGGCCGAGAGGGTCCGCAGGTAGGTGATCAGCTCGGTGGACCGCGCCAGCAGCGCCGGTACGCCGGGCGTCGGGTGACCGTGGTCGCCCGTCGGTGGGCGCATCGTCTTGGAGCTGTGCATCAGGATGATCATGGGTCCGTCTCGCCGGGTCGTGGTGGCGCATCGCCGGCTGTGGCGCTGCCGTCGCCCCGATACAACCGCACGACCCGGACCTGTCGTCGGCCGGGGCCGGCGAGCTGCCCCGGCCCGCCGCCGGTCGCCCGGTCGCTCGTCGCCGGTCGCCCGGTCCGGCTGGTGCCGGCGTACTGTTCGCAAAACTTCCGGAAATGTGGTCGCCCGCAGCTCGCAATCCCGGTCCGTCGAGCCGGCCAGGCCGCAGCGGTACGGCGCCGTCTGGTGACCCACGTCGATGTGTCACCGATCGTGTACGCCAGGTCAGGTGCCATGTGAGGGCGACCGTGGTGAATGCGGGACGAGTCGGATCCCGACGGTTGCCAACCCCGGAACCTTCTGCAACTCTAGATGAATCTACATCGATGTTAGCGCTAACAATCCGTCCCGCTCCAACCAGTGCACATCCGTCCACCGCACCGGAGGATCAGTGAACCCTCACCACCGTCCGGCCCGGCGTCGATTCCGAACGCTCTGGGCCACAGGCGCCGCCATGCTCGTCGCGGTCCTCACCGTGACCCTGCTTCCCAACCTCGCCAACGCCGCCGAGTCCACGCTGGGGGCGGCCGCCGCCCAGTCGGGCCGGTACTTCGGCACCGCCGTCGCGGCGAACAAGCTCGGTGATTCGACGTACGTGAACATCCTGAACCGGGAGTTCAACAGCGTCACCGCCGAGAACGAGATGAAGCTCGACGCGACCGAGCCGCAGCAGAACCAGTTCAACTTCACCAACGGGGACCGGATCGTCAACCACGCGATCTCGCGGGGCATGGCGGTGCGCGGTCACACCCTGGCCTGGCACTCGCAGCAGCCGCCGTGGATGGAGCGGATGGAGGGCACCGCGCTGCGGCAGGCGATGCTCAACCACGTGACCCGGGTCGCGTCCTACTACCGGGGCAAGATCCACTCGTGGGACGTGGTGAACGAGGCGTTCGAGGACGGTAACTCGGGTGCCCGGCGTAACTCGAACCTGCAGCGTACGGGTAACGACTGGATCGAGGCGGCGTTCCGGGCCGCGCGGGCGGCCGACCCGGGGGCGAAGCTGTGTTACAACGACTACAACATCGACAACTGGTCGTGGGCGAAGACCCAGGCGGCGTACAACCTGGTGCGGGACTTCAAGCAGCGGGGTGTGCCGATCGACTGTGTGGGTCCGCAGTCGCACTTCAACTCGCAGTCGCCGTACCCGTCGAACTACCGGACGACGTTGTCGAGCTTCGCCGCGCTGGGTGTGGACGTGCAGATCACCGAGCTGGACATCGAGGGCTCGGGGCAGGCGCAGGCGAACGCGTTCCGGGGTGTGGTCAACGACTGTCTGGCGATCGCCCGGTGCACCGGGATCACGGTGTGGGGTATCCGGGACAGTGACTCGTGGCGGTCCTACGGCACGCCGCTGCTGTTCGACAACAACGGCAACAAGAAGCAGGCGTACGACGCGACTCTCTCCGCGCTGAACAGCGTCACTCCGGGCCCGAGCCCGACCACCCCGGGGCCCAACCCCACCACGCCACCACCGACGAACGGTCCGATCGACCCGAGCGCCTACTACGAGGTGTTGAACCGCAACAGCGGCAAGGCGCTGGACGTCTGCGGCGTGTCCACGGCGGACAACGCCTGTATCCAGCAGTACGCCAGATCGGGTGGGAACAACCAACAGTGGCAGTTCGTCGACTCCGGCGGCGGCTACTACCGGCTACGCGCTCGGCACTCCGGCAAGGTCCTCGACGTCTACAACTGGTCCACCGCCAACGGCGGCGCCGTCGTGCAGTACGACGACTGGGGCGGCACCAACCAGCAGTGGCAGTTGGTCCGGGTCGGTGGCAACCCGAACCCCAACCCGACGACCGCACCGCCGGCGACCACACCGCCGCCGGGTGGCACCTGCAACCTGCCGTCGACGTACCGCTGGTCGTCCACCGGCGCGCTGGCCCAGCCCCGCTCCGGCTGGGTGTCGTTGAAGGACTTCACCCACGCCCCGTACAACGGCCAGCACCTCGTCTACGGCACCACCCACGACTTCGGCACCAGCTGGGGCTCGATGAACTTCGGCCTGTTCTCCAACTGGAACCAGATGGGCTCCGCCAGCCAGAACGCCATGCCCTTCTCCGCTGTCGCACCGTCGCTGTTCTACTTCGCGCCCCGTAACGTCTGGGTGCTCGCCTACCAGTGGGGCGGCCCGGCGTTCTCCTACCGGACGTCGACCGACCCGACGAACGTGAACAGCTGGTCGGCGCACCAGACCCTGTTCACCGGCAGCATCTCCAACTCCGGCACCGGACCCATCGACCAGGCACTCATCGGCGACGACCAGAACATGTACCTCTTCTTCGCCGGCGACAACGGCCGCATCTACCGCGCCAGCATGCCCATCGGCAACTTCCCCGGCAGCTTCGGCTCCAACTACACCACCATCATGACCGACACCACCAACAACCTCTTCGAAGGCGTCCAGGTCTACAAACTCCAGGGCCAACAGCGCTACCTCATGATCGTCGAGGCCATCGGCTCCCAGGGCCGCTACTTCCGCTCCTTCACCGCCACCAACCTCGGCGGCACCTGGACCCCGAACGCCACCAGCGAATCCAACCCCTTCGCCGGAAAGGCCAACAGCGGCGCCACCTGGACCAACGACATCAGCCACGGCGAACTCATCCGCACCAACGCCGACCAGACCATGACCATCGACCCCTGCAACCTCCAGTTCCTCTACCAGGGCCGGGACCCGAACTCCGGCGGCGACTACGGACTCCTGCCGTACCGGCCGGGTGTGCTGACCCTGCAACGCTGAACCACCGGCACGGCCGCAACCACCGCACCACCTGACACCGTCTGCTCCGGCCCGGCACCCGTCCGGGTCGGAGCAGACCCACAGGTCCGCCCCCCACGGTCGGGTTTGCCGTCCCTGTCCGTGGGTACGCGCCGGGGATGCTGCCCCCGCGACCGGGCGGGTCCACCCTCCCGCCCGGGGCGGGCCGTACGGGAGGTGCCGGATGAGTCAACCCCGCGACCAGATGCAGGACCGTGGCTGGGATCCGATCGGCAATCTGCAGTCGCTCTGGTCGGAGCTGAACCGCGCCCTCGGCGGTGACGCGGGCCCGCCCGAGATGGAACTGCAGGACACCCACGACGGCTGGCGGGTGGTCGCCCGACTGGCCGGCGTCGCCCCGGAGGAGGTCGCCGTCGAGGTCGACGGCGCCGACCTGTGTGTGCGGGCGCGATCGGAGCAGGAAGTCAACATCGACAACGGGATGCCGGACACCGGTTCGACCGAGCGCGGCTTCGAGTACCGCCTGCGCCTGCCCAGCGGGGTCGACGTCCGACGGATGGACGCGGTGATGGACCACGGCCTGCTGACCGTCACGATGCCCCGGGCCGAGCCGGGCGGGCGCCGGTCGATCACCGTCGGTCGACCGCAGTACCAGCAGCCGACCGCCGGCTCGGCCGCCGCCCGGGCCAGTGGCGGCGCGAAGCAGGTGCGGATCGCCACCGACGCCGACGCGATCGGCGCCGCTGAAGCCGACGCGATCGCCGCCGACGAGGTCGACCCGGCCGCCGACCGGGAGATGCATCATCCGCACGTCGGCGAGGCGTCCATGCAGCGCCAGCAGGCCAGCACCGCCCGATGACCGACGCCGTGCCGCCCGGTCCGCACGCCGTGCCGCCCGGTCCGTCCGCAGCGCCGCTGCTACTGGAGCATCCCGGGCTGGTGCCCGACGTGCGGCGGATCGCCGTACTGCGGGCCAACGCGCTCGGTGACTTCATTTTCGCCGTACCGGCGTTGACCGCGTTGCGGGCGGCGTACCCGCAGGCGGAGCTGGTGCTGCTCGGTGCCCCGTGGCACGCCCGGTGGCTGGACGCCCGAGCGGTGGCCGACCGGCCCGGCCCGGTCGACCGGGTGCTGGTGGTGCCCGCCGCCGACGGGATCCGGGCCGCCACGACCGACGACGAGCCGACGACGATGGCGCAGTTCGTGCAGCGGGCCCGCCGCGAGCGGTTCGACCTGGCGGTGCAGCTGCACGGCGGCGGACGCAACAGCAACCCGCTGGTCACGGCGTTGGGCGCGCGGCTGACGGCCGGGTTGCGGGCGGTCGACGCCCCGCCGTTGGACCGCTGGATCCGCTACGTCTACTACCAGCCGGAGGTGTTCCGCTACCTGGAGGTGGCGGGGCTGCTCGGGGCCGCGCCGGTGACGATGCTGCCCCGGGTGCCGGTGACCGAGACCGACCGGGAAGAGGCCGACGAGGTTCTCGGGCCGGCCCGGCGGCCCCGGGTGGTGCTGCACCCGGGGGCGAGCGACCCCCGGCGGCGCTGGCCGGCCGAGCGGTTCGCGGCGGTCGCCGACATCTGCGTCGACCGGGGGTTCGAGGTGCTGGTGACCGGTACCGGGCCGGAACGGGCGGTGGTCGAGCAGGTCGCGGCGGCGGCGACCCGACCCGTGCGTACGGTGGTCGACGCGCTGAGCCTGGGCGGGCTGGCCGGGCTGCTCGCCGGCAGCGCCGTCCTGGTCGCCAACGACACCGGCCCGCTGCACCTGGCGGCGGCCGTCGGCACCCCGACGGTCGGCATCTACTGGATCGGCAACCTGCTCAACGGCGCCCCGCCGCTGCGTGGCCGACACCGGCCGCTGGCCGCGTTCACGATCCACTGTCCGGTGTGCGGGCAGGACGTCAGCCGGGTCGGTTTCCCGGCCCGGGGCGGCGGGCCGAGCTGCGGGCATCAGGAGTCGTTCGTCGTCGACGTGCCGGTGGCCGAGGTGCTGGAGGCGGTCGCCGAGTTAACCGGTGCCGACGGCGTGCACCCGGACCGGCTGCGGGAACAGGGCACGGACGTCGTCGGGCAGCGGTAGCTGCACCCGGTAGAGCAGCCCGGCCGGGCAGTGGCCGGCGACGCGGCCCAGCGCGGCGCGGATCTCCTCGCGTACCGCGTCGTCGTCGAGGTCGTAGGTCGCGGTGCGTCGCCGGACCCGGCGGACCAACTCGCCCTGGTCGCTCGGGTCGCTGCCCGGGTCGCCCCGGTCGTCAGGGCCGGCGTGGGCGTCGGGCCGGGCGGCGACCGCCAGCAGCGGCGGCAAGGCGTCGACCAGCAGCGCGGCCTCACCGGCGGGCAGGGTCTCGACGAGGGTACGCAGCACCGCCACGTCCCACTGCCAGATCGTGGTGGTCGGCCGGACCAGCCGTACCGTCATCGCTGTACCTCCTGGTGTCGTCGCTGCTGCCGCTCGTCGGCCTCGCCGGCGTCGCCGGCGTCGTCGAGCAGCAGTTGCCAGCACTCGACCCGCCGTTCGGTGACGGTCGTCGGCGATTCGAGGTGGTAGGCGCCGCTGGGCACGATGCCGGCGCCGCCGTAGCGGCGCAGCACCGCGAGCTGGGCGGCGACGTCCTCGCCCTGGTGGTCGGGGGGCATCTGCCGCCAGAAGTCGAAGCCGCCGGCGGCGACCAGCTTGGCCCGGTCGAACAGCACGCAGCCGCCGATCCAGGAGATCCGGTACGCCCGCCACTCGTCGGCGCGCAGCCGCAGCCGTTCGGTGACGTGCAGCAGGTTGGCGGCGGAGTGCAGCCGGGCCCGCTGCCACTGCGGGGTGCCGGGCAGGATCCGTTCCGGCTCCGGCCGGCCGTCCCACTCGACGTAGGCGTCGTGGTCCTGCGGCCGTACGTCGTCCAGGTACGACAATCCGTGTACGGCGTTGCCGACGAAGCCGCAGCGCAGCTCGCGCAGCGCGGTGACCAGCCGGTCCACGGTGCCGGGGGCCAGCCAGACGTCGTCGTCGAGCAGCAGCGTCAGCCGGGCGGTGGAGAGGCTGAGCAGGTACGCCCGGTGTTCGGCCAGCCCGCGTCGGGGCAGCCGGCGGGTGAGCAGCACCGGGTGACCGGTGTGCCGCAGCGCCCGGACCATGCTCGCGGGGGCGGGTTGCGCCCACGCCGGCCCATCGTCGGACTGGTCGCTGACCACGACGCCGAACTCCGCCGGCAGCTCCTGGGCGGCCAGCCCGGCGAGCGTGGTGGCGAGCTCGGCGGGTCGGTTGCGGGTCGGGATCAGTACGTCGAGCAGCCGGTTGCGGCGGAACTCTGCCGGGTCGCCGGGGGACAGCGGCCGGTTCATGCGCCGCCCCGTACGTCGACGTTCTCGGCTCGGATCTTGTCGATGATCGCCGAGGTGGAGCGGTCGGCGACGTAGCCGAGGATGTGCACCTCGCCGCCGAGCCGGCGGACCAGCGGCGCTTCGGGCACCATCTCCGGCGGGTAGTCGCCGCCCTTGACGTACACGTCGGGCCGGATTCGTTCGATCAGTGCCGCCGGTGAGTCCTCCTCGAAGGTCACGACGTGGTCGACGCAGGTCAGCGCGGTCAGGACGGCGACCCGGTCCTCGACCGGGTTGACCGGCCGGTCGGGCCCCTTCAGCCGGCGGACGCTGTCGTCGGAGTTGACGGCGACGATCAGCAGGTCGCCGAGGGCGGCGGCCTCGGCCAGGTAGGTGACGTGGCCGCGGTGCAGGACGTCGAAGCAGCCGTTGGTGAAGACGATCCGGGCGCCGGCGGCGCGGGCGGTGCGGACCTGGTCGACGAGGTCGGCCGGGGCGGTGCCGGCGTCGGTGAGGGTGGCGAGCAGGGTTTCCCGGTGGCAGACGCAGGTGCCGGTGTCGCGGACGGTGAGCGCGGCGGCGCGTTGGGCCAGTTCGGCGGCGGCCGGGCCGGCGGCACCGACGGCGACGGCGAGGGTGAGGGTGGCCAGGTAGGCGTCGCCGGCGCCGACGGCCCGGCTGGCCGGGACCGGCGTGGTCGGGCTGTGGTGCGCCGCGCCGTGGCCGTCGTCGACGACCGCGCCGTCGACGTCGAGGGTCACCGCGACCACCTCGGCGCCGGTGGCGGCCCGCAGCCGGGCCAGCAGCGACCGGGCCGCGTCGGCGCGGCGGCGGTCCGGTACGGCGTACCCGACGGCCAGGGCTGCCTCGGCGATGCTGGGGGTGATCACGGTGGGCCGCAGTCCGGCCCACTGGCGCAGGTCGTGGGCGTCGAGGGCGACGGTGCCGTACCAGTGCCGGTTGTCGATCAGCCAGCGCCGGACCGGCTCCGCCAGGCCGCCGAGTCCGTAGTCGCAGATGACCAGGTCGGGGCGGTCGGGTCCGGCCGGGCCGGTGGCGGGGCCGAGGCGGATCTGTTCGGTGCTGGCGGCGATCGCGGCGAGCAGCCGTTCGGTGGCGGCGGCGGGCCGCGTACCGCCCAGGTCGCCTTCGTCCTCGCGCAGCAGGATCTGGTCGGCGGCGATCAGCCGGCGTTTCACCGGGGTACGGGCTCCGGGTTGGGCGATCATCCGGTCCTGGACGCCGGCCTGGTGCAGGCAGCGGGCCACCTGGTCGCCGATCGGGTCGACGCCGATCGGGGCGACCAGCAGCGGCCGGGCACCGAGGGCGGCCAGGTTGACGGCGGTGTTGGCGGCGCCGCCGGCGGCGATCTGCCGGTGGTCGAGGGTGAGCACCGGGGCGGGTGCCTCCCGGCACAGCCGGGTGGAGGTGGCGAAGCGCCATTCGTCGAGCATCGCGTCGCCGACGACGAGGACGGGCCGGCCGGCCCAGCGGTCGACGATGCCGGCCAGCTGCCGTGGGTCGGTGGACGAGGGCCCCATGCGCTGCGGGTGCCCCGGTCGGTGCCGGCCAAACCTGCCCGGTGTTGTCCGGGATCACAGGAAATCGGCTCGCCATCCGCTGCCGACGTGACAGAATGCTTGTAGCAAGCAACTATCGGATGGGGTGCAGGTGGCGACGCAGGCCGACCCACTGAGCGGATCCGACGCCGAACTGATCGCCCTGGGCAAGCAGTTCGGCGTCTTCCACCGCGCGGTGCACATGTTCTACCAACGGTTGCGCTTCGACCCGCCGTTGGAGCGGGCGGCGTACACCCTGCTGGTGCGGGTCGCCGGTGACCGGCCGGCGCGACTCAGCGTGCTCGCCGAGGACATGGCGTTGGACCTGTCCACGGTCAGCCGCCAGGTGGCCGCCCTGGAGGCCGCCGGCCTGGCCACCCGTACCCCCGATCCGACCGACCGGCGGGCCAGCGTGATCGCCCCGACGGCGCTCGGCCAGGAGGTCTTCACCCGCAACCGGGCCGTCTGGGTGAACGCGATGCGCGAGTTGCTGGCCGACTGGACCCCGGACGAGATGAGCGAGTTCAAACACCTGCTCACCCGGCTGAACGAGACGATCAACGCCCGCTACGGGGGGACCGATCCGGCGGACCGGTGTCCGCGGGTGGAAGAGGAGAAGCCGTGACAACCACCGAGGACCGGGTCGCGCCCGCCCTCAACAACCGGCAGATCATGCTGCTGATGGGCAGCCTGATGACCGGCATGCTGCTGGCCGCGCTGGACCAGACCATCGTCGGCGTGGCGTTGCCGACGATCGTCGGCGAACTCGGCGGCATCAACCACTACTCGTGGGTGGTGACCGCGTACCTGCTGGCGTCGACGGCCTCCACCCCGCTGTACGGCAAGACCGCCGACCTGCTCGGCCGCCGCCCGGTGTTCCTGTTCTCCATCGGCACGTTCCTGCTGGGCTCGCTGCTGGCCGGCATGTCCCAGGACATGACCCAGCTGATCGTCACCCGGGGTATCCAGGGCATCGGCGCCGGCGGCCTGATGACGCTGGCGTTCACCATCATCTCCGACGTGGTCTCGCCCCGTGAGCGGGGCCGCTACCAGGGGCTGTTCGGTGCGGTGTTCGGCCTGTCGTCGGTGGCCGGCCCACTGGTCGGCGGCTACTTCGCCGAGACCAACTGGCGGTGGATCTTCTACATCAACGTGCCGTTGGCGATCGTCGCGATGGTGATCTGCTGGTACGTGATGCGGCTGATCCCGTTCAAGCGGCGCGACCACGCGATCGACTGGCTCGGCGCGACCCTGCTCGTCGCCGGGGTCAGCTCGATCCTGCTGGCGTTGAGCTGGGGCGGCGGCGAGTACCCGTGGAGCTCCCCGCTGATCATCGGGCTGTTCGTCGCCGGTGCCGTGCTCGCCGTCCTGTTCCTGATGCAGGAGTCCCGGGTCGCCGAGCCGATCCTGCCGCTGGGGCTGTTCCGGGAACGGACCGTCGCGCTGGCCACCGCCGCCGGCTTCGTGCTCGGCCTGGTGATGTTCGGCTCGATCATCTTCATCCCGCTGTACCTGCAGATCGTCAAGGGCGCCTCGCCGACCGCCAGCGGTCTGCTGATGCTGCCGATGATGGCGGGCATCATCGTCACCTCGGTGGTCGCGGGCCGGGCGATGACCCGGTACGGGCGCTACAAGTGGTTCCCGGTGGCCGGCTCGGTCTCGCTGGTCCTCGGCGGACTGCTGTTCACCCGGTTGGAGGTGGACACCTCACTGTGGCTGGCGTTCCTGATGATGGTGATCATCGGTGTCGGGCTGGGACTGTCGATGCAGTCGCTGGTGCTCGCCGTACAGAACGCGATCCCGCTGCGGGACCTGGGGGCCGGTACCTCGGCGGTGACCTTCTTCCGGTCGTTGGGCGGCTCGTTCGGCGTGGCGATCCTGGGCGCGGTGCTCAACGCCCGGTTGACCGGGGAGCTGGCCGACCGGATGCCGGGCGCGGTCGCCCAGCTGCCGCCGGAGCAGGCGGCGTCGGTGGCCGCTGCCGGCGGCACCGAGATCTCGATCGACCAGCCGTCGGCGATCCTGGCGCTGCCCGACCCGGTCCGGGAGGCCATCCAGTACGCCTTCGTCGAGTCGCTGCACACCGTGTTCCTGGTGACCGGGCTGGTCGGGCTGGTCGCGGTGCTGATCACCCTGGTGCTGCCGGACCGGGAGCTGCGCGGCGAGCTGGAGGAGTCGACGACCCCCGCCGACCTGGCCGGCTGACCTACTTGAGGACGAGCTGGCCGGAGTGTTCGAAGGCGGCCAGGTCGGTCAGGGTCTCGCCGACGGTGCCGGCCAGCGGCGTCGGCAGCGCGTCGGGGTCGAAGAAGCCGGCGTCGGTGGTCTCGTCGGTGCTGGTCAACAGCTCGCCGCTGAAACCGTCGACCCGGAAGCAGGTCACGAAGAGCTGGTACGTGTCGCCGAACATGTTGGTGAAGGTGTAGTCGACGCCGGTGTGCATGGCGAACGGGGTCACGCCGGCTGCCCGCAGCCCGGTCTCCTCGAAGACCTCGCGGGCGGCGCAGCCGGCGATCGACTCACCGAGCTCCATCGCACCGGCCGGCAGCGCCCACAGCCCGTTGTCGGAGCGCTGGATCAGCAGGACCCGGTCGTGGGCGTCGCGGACCACGCAGCGGGCGCCGACGAACATCAACGTACGGTCGCCGGCCAACGCCCGCAGCTGACCGAGGTACGACTCGGTCCAGGAGATACTCGTCACCGGTTCACCTTAGGCGGCGCGGGCCCACCTCTGCCGTCGCGCGGCCGAACCTGGCGGACACGTACTGCGGTGGACCGGAACCTGGCGGACACGTACTGCCGTAGACCAGTATTCCTGTGAGGAATAATTATTCCTCACAGGAATATCCGCTGAACGCGTACCTGTCTGCCGGACGGTGACCGTCCGTGACGTCACAGCCCCTGACGTCACAGCCCTGACGTCACCGGGCGGTCCGTCGGCCGCGCGGCCCGCTTCAGCGGCCGGTACGGGACCGGAACAGCCAGCCGGCGGCGAGCATCGACGCGGCGGCGATCCCCGCGCACCAGGCCAGCGCCGGTCCGACGCTGTCCGCGACCGGCTGGTCCAGCAGCAGCCCACGCAGGGTTTCGATGACCGGGGTGGCGGGTTGGTGTTCGGCGAAGCCGTGCAGCCAGCTCGGCATGGTGTCGATCGGGACGAAGGCGCTGCTCGGGTAGGGCAGGAACAGCACGAAGAAGGTGAAGCCGCTGGCTGCCTCGGCGGACCTGGCGAGCAGCCCGACGGCCGCGGACAGCCAGGAGAGGGCGACGATGAAGGCGAGCAGTACGCCGCCGGCGGCGAGCCACTGCACCGGTCCGGCGCTCGGCCGGAAACCGATCAGGTAGGCCACGGCGAGCACCAGGCCGGCGGAGGCGAGGTTGCGGGCGCTGCTGGCGGTGACGTGGCCGGCGAGGATCGCCGCGCCGGCCACGTCCATCGACCGGAACCGGTCGATGACCCCTTCGGCCATGTCGCTGGCCACCGCCACGGCGGTCATCGACGCGCCGTACGCGGCGCAGAGCAGGATCACGCCCGGCACGACGTAGGTGACGTACCGGGTGCCGGTCTGGATCGCGCCGCCGAACAGGTAGACGAACAGCAGCATCAGCATGACCGGCAGCATCAGGGCGGTGATCAGCCCGTCGACGTTGCGCAGGCTGATCCGCAGACTGCGCCGGGACATCACGGCGACGTCAGACATGGGCGGGCTCGCTTCCGGTGAGGGTGAGGAAGACGTCGTCGAGGCTGGCGGCGTGTACGGCGAAGCGGGCGACGACGTCGCGGCCGGGGTCGAGGTCGTCGAGCAGCGCCCGGACGTGTCCGGCGCTGCCATCGGTCGGCACGCTGACCAGCAGCCGGTCCGGGTCCACCGGCCCGGCCCGGTCGCCGGCCCGCAGGACGAGTTGCCCGAACGCGGCCCGGTCGGCGGCGGTCAGGTCGAGCCGCTGGCCGCCGACCCGCCGCTTCAGCTCGTCCGAGGTGCCCTCGGCGACGATCCGGCCGCCGTCCAGGACGCCGATCCGGTCGGCGAGCTGGTCGGCCTCCTCCAGGTACTGGGTGGTGAGCAGTACGGTGGCGCCGGCGGTGGCGAGTTCGCCGATCACCCGCCACAGGTCGGCGCGGCTGCGCGGGTCGAGGCCGGTGGTCGGCTCGTCGAGGAATATCACCGACGGTGACCCGACGAGTCCGGCGGCGAGGTCGAGCCGGCGCAGCATCCCGCCGGAGTAGGTGCCGACCCGGCGGTCGCCGGCGTCGACCAGGTCGAACCGGTCGATGAGTGCGGCGGCCCGGTGGCGGGCGTCGGTGCGGGACAGCCCGGCGAGGCGGCCCAGCATCCGCAGGTTCTCGACACCGGTCTGCAGGGTGTCGATGGCGGCGTGCTGCCCGGTGAGGCTGATCGTCCGCCGTACCGCCCGACGTTGCCGGACCACGTCGTGGCCGGCCACCCGGGCCTGACCGCCGTCCGGGCGCAGCAGGGTGGCCAGGATCCGTACGGTCGTGGTCTTGCCGGCACCGTTCGGCCCGAGCAGGGCGTAGATGCTGCCGGCGGGTACGGCGAGGTCGACGCCGGTCAGCACCGGCTGTCTGCCGTACGCCTTGGTGAGGGCGGTCGTGCGCACCGCCATGTCGTCGGCCATGTCATGCTCCCGAGGTCCGGAGAGGTTCTGCGTATGGCATACGCTAATGCGTACGTTATACGCAGTCAACCGGACGTGTCCTGTGGACAAAGGTGTGGAAAACCTGTGGGTACCTGTGGAAGGTGGCGGACTGATGACGGACACTCCGACCGGCCTGCCGGCGAGCATCGAGGTCGCCTGGGGTCTGCGGGACCGTGCGCAGAAGGGGCCCCGACCGGCGTTGACGTTGGCCCGGGTGGTGGCCGCCGGGGTCGCGGTGGCGCGTGCCGAGGGCATCGGCGCGGTGTCGATGAGCCGGGTCGCCAAGGAGCTCGGCGCGGCCACGATGTCGCTCTACCGCTACGTGTCGGCAAAGCACGAGTTGGTCGACCTGATGGTGGACGCCGTCTACGGTGATCCGCCGCCGATCGCGCCGGACGAGGACTGGCGGTCCGGCCTGGACCGCTGGGCCTGGGCGGTCGTGGAGATCTACCAGCGGGATCCGTGGACCGTGCAGGTCCCGGTGAGTGGCCCGCCGATCACGCCGAACGCGGTGGCCTGGGCGGACAACGCGCTCCAGCGGCTCGCCGGCACCGGCCTGGAGCCGGGAGAGAAACTCGCCGTGGTCCTGCTGGTCGCCAACCTGGTGCGGGGCGAGATGATCCTGGCGTTGCAGCTGGCCGAGGTCTCCCGGGGCCCCGCCGCCGGCAACATGGTCGACTATGGCGGCCGGTTGTCCCGCCTGATCGACGAGCGTCGGTTCCCGGCGATGAGCGAGGTCGTCGCCAGCGGGGTCTTCGACGGGCCGGGCGGCGAACACGACGAACTGCGGTTCGCCCTCGACCGCGTCCTGGACGGCATCGAGGTGCTGATCCACTCCCGTACCAGCTGAGGTCTGCTACTCTTTCACGTGTAAGAATGTTCTGACACGTGAAGGAGAGCGATGACATCGGCAGCGCCCTCCGGCGACGACCTGGTCGAGAAGCTGGCGGCGCTGGCCCACCCGCTACGGCTGCGGATCATCGGTCGGCTCGCCGCCGGCCGTGACTACGTCAGCCATCTCTCCCGGGAGATCGGCATCAGCCGGCCGCTGCTGCACATGCACCTGCAGCGGCTGGAGGCCGCCGGCCTGATCGTCGGCAGCCTCGAGCTCTCCGCCGACGGCAAGGCGATGAAGTACTACGAGGTCGTCGACGTCGACCTGCGGTTGACGCCGACGACCCTGGCCGCAGCCGCGGCGACCCTCACCGAACCGGACCCGTCCGCACCGGGTCCCGCGCGCAAGGAGAAATCCTGATGTACGTCCACGCGGCGCAGGCCGCCGAACCCACCACCTGGCCGGGCACCATTCTCGTCCTCGGGGTGCTCGCCCTCGGGGTCGTGCTGATCATCGCGGTCATGGCCACCCTGCACGAGTTCCGCAAGACCCGGGTCCTGGCCGGACAGGAGGAGACGATGCGCCAACTCGTCCAGCGCTACGAGCAGCTCGCCGCGAACTCCCTCGACGCCCAGCAGCGGGTGGCCGCCGACCTGGCCGAGCTGCGCTCCCGGACCAACACCATCGAGCAGATCCTGCGGACCGTCGAATGAGCACCGGGAGCAGCACCGAGGGCACGGACCAGCTTGCCGCCACGATGCGGGCTCTCACCCAGGACCGCTACGGGTCCGCCGAGGTGCTGTCCGTGCGACAGCTGCCGCGTCCGTCGATCACCGACTCCGAGCTGCTGGTACGGGTCCGGGCCGCCTCGATCAATGATGCCGACCTGCGGCTGATGACCGGTGAGCCGTACATCGGTCGACTGGCTCTGGGCCTGACCCGCCCGAAGTCGGCGGTCCGTGGTCGCGACGTCGCCGGGGAGGTGGTCGCGGTCGGCGCGGCGGTGACCGATTTCCGCCCCGGTGACGCCGTGTACGCCGAGATCGAGACCGGCAGCTTCGCCGAGTACGCCGCCGTACCCGCCGGTCGGGCCTGGCACCGGCCGGCCCACCTCACGGTCACGCAGGCGGCGACGGTGCCGTTGGCCGGGGTCACCGCCTGGCAGGGGTTGCACCGGCACGGCCGGCTCCAGCCCGGTCAACGGGTGCTGGTCAACGGTGCCTCCGGCGGTGTGGGCACGTTCGCCGTACTGTTGGCGACGGCGCTCGGCGCCGAGGTGACAGGCGTCTGCCGGACCCGCAACGTGGAGCTGGTGCGCGGGCTCGGCGCATCCGACGTGATCGACTACACCCGGCAGGACTTCACCCGCTCCGGCCGGCAGTGGGACCTGATCCTCGACGTGGCCGGCCGGCACCGGTTGGCAGACTGTCGTCGGGCGTTGACCCCGCGCGGGACATTGATCCTGTGCAGTGGTGCGGGCGGGCGGTGGCTCGGTCCGCTGCCCCGGCTGGCGCGGGCGCTCGCCTGGTCGCCGTTCGTCGGTCAACGACTGGCGGGCTACCTGGCCGTGGCGGACCAGCGGTCGCTGCGTGAGGTCACCGAGCTGATCGAGGCCCACCGGATCGTGCCGCCGGTGGAGCGGACGTTTCCCCTGGCCGACGCCGCCGAGGCGATGCGGGTCTTCGCTGCCGAGCATCCCCGCTCGAAGTACGTCATCGAGATGTGACTCGCGGCGCGTCGACGTCGGCAGCCACCGCCGACGATGCGGGAGACTGGTCGACGACGACACCCGGCAGGTGGGTCGTCGGCCGAGGTGGAGGTGGTGGCGTGCGGTCACGTCGGATGGTCCCGCTGGCGGTACTCCCCGCGCTGCTGGTCGCCGGGCTGCTGGTCGCCGGATGCGCGGCGACGTCCGACCCAGCGGCGGCACCGGCCGTCCGCGACGCGGCCCCGGAGTCGGTGTCGGAGTCCGTGGAGCCCCTGCGGGTCGAGGTGCTGGAGCGGTATCCGCACGACCCGGCGGCCTTCACCCAGGGGCTGGAGCTGCACGACGGCGACCTCTACGAGGGCACCGGCCAGTACGGCGAGTCCGAGCTGCGGGTCGTCGACCTCGACACCGGTGAGGTACGTCGGTCGGTCGACCTGCCGGTGGGTGACTTCGGTGAGGGCATCACGGTGGCAGGCTCGCGGGTCTGGCAGATCACCTGGCGGGAGGGGGTCGCCTACGAGCGGGATCCGGTGACCCTGGCCGAGCGGCGTCGGGTCGACTACGCCGGTGAGGGGTGGGGTATCTGCCACGACACCGCCGCCGACCGGCTGATCATGAGCGACGGCACCGACAAGCTGACCTTCCGGGATCCGGCGAGCTTCGCCGAGACCGGGTCGGTGTCGGTGACCCGGGCCGGTACGCCGTTGACGCAGATCAACGAGCTGGAGTGCGTCGACGGCGTGGTCTGGGCGAACGTCTGGCAGACCGACGAGATCGTCCGGATCGATCCGGGCTCCGGCGCGGTGACCGGGCAGGTGGATGCCACCGGGCTGCTCAGTGACGCCGAACGGGCCGGTGCGGACGTGCTCAACGGCATCGCCGCCGTGCCCGACTCCGACGAGTTCCTCATCACCGGCAAGTACTGGCCGACGCTGCTGCGGGTCCGGTTCGTCGCCGGTTGACGCACCTGGGCTTCTCGGTGGAGCCGCCGGTCAGCGTGCTGGTGGCCCGGCGACGGCGCGCAGCGCGATGTCGACGGACGCCTGCAGTTGCTCGCGGCTGGCACCGGCCGCCGCCTGCACGGCGTGGCCCTCGCTGAGCGCCATCACGAACCGGGCCAGCGCCCGGGCGTCCACACCCTCGGGCAGGTCGCCGTCCTCGGCCGCGCGGGACAGCCGTTGCGCGACGGCGGCTTCGGTGGCGGCCCGGCCGGCGGCCAGCATCTCGGTGATCCGGGTGTTCTCCGGCGAGCAGCTCAGGCCACCCTGGACGGAGAAACAGCCGGCCGGGTGGCTGTCGGCGGTGAGGCCGTCGGCGCTGGCGCGCAGGAACGCTTCTATCGCGGCGTACGCGGTGGGCTGGTCGAGCGCGGTGCGCACGGTGGCCAGCTGAGCTTCCTGGTAGCGGGCGAGGGTGCGCTGGAACAGCTGCTCCTTGCTGCCGAACGCGGCGTACAGGCTCGGCCGGTTGATGCCCATCGCGGCGGTGAGGGTGCTCAGCGAGGCGCCTTCGTAGCCGTACCGCCAGAACGCCTCCGTGGCCCGGTCGAGGACGGCCTCCTCGTCGAAGGCGCGCGGTCGGCCGGCGGGGTGCGTCCCAGTGCCCATGGCCCCACCCTACCGCTCGGTACAGATCGTGACCTGGCTCACCAACCGATCGGTACAGAATCTGCTACGGTTCCTCCCGACCGATCAGTACAAAAAGGCGGGGGACCGGCCCGCCACCGCTGGGAGGAGACAAATGTCAGTCGCACTGGTCACCGGCGCCAACAAGGGTCTGGGCTTCGAGACCGCCCGGCAGCTTCTCGAGTTGGGCCACACCGTCTACCTGGGCGCCCGCGACGTCGAGCGGGGCGAGCAGGCCGCCGCGACGCTGGGTGCGCGGTTCGTGCAACTCGACGTCACCGACGACGCATCGGTCCGCGAAGCCCTGGCGGTGGTCGCCACGGCCGAGGGCCGCCTCGACATTCTGGTGAACAACGCGGGCGTCCTCGGACTCGACGCCGTCGACGGGCCGGCGGCCCTGCGGGTGTTCGACACCAACGTGGTCGGAATCTACCGCGTCACCGAGGCGGCGCTGCCGCTGCTGCGCAAGTCCGAGAACGCCACGGTGGTCACGGTGTCGAGCAGCATGGGTTCCTTCTGGGCGGTGACCAATCCGCAGCGTCCGGAGTTCGGTATCCCGGCGGCGCTGTACGCGGCGTCCAAGGCGGCGGCCACCATGCTCACCGTTCAGTACGCCAAGGCCGAGCCGGGCGTCAGGTTCAACGCGGTCGAGCCCGGCTTCACCGCCACCGACATGACGGCCGCCATGCCCGGCGGACGGCCGGCGGCGGACAGTGCCCGGGTCATCGTGCACTGGGCCACCCTCGACGCCGACGGTCCCACCGGGACCTTCCACGACGAGTCCGGTCCGTTGAGCTGGTAATGAGCAGGAGAGAGACAGTGGCTGACCGACCGCGGACGCAGACGGTGGGAGCGACGATCGGGATCATCGGTGCCGGGGAGGTCGGCAGCCAGATCGCGCGGGCGGCGGTGTCGGTCGGCTACCGGGTCGTCATCGCCAACTCCCGGGGCCCGCGACGCTGGCGGGCCTCGTCGCCGAACTCGGCCCGATGGCGCGTGCGGCGTCCGCCGCGCAGGCCGCAGCCGCCGGCGACTTCGCCGTCGTGGCGGTGCCGCTCAAGGTCGTCAACGACATGCCGGTCGAGGAACTCGCGGGCAAGATCGTGCTGGACACCAACAACTACATGGTCTGGCGCGACGGCAACATTCCGGTCCTCGACTCCGGCGAGAAGACGGTCCACGAACTCCGTCAGGAGCAGCTCCCGACGTCCAAGGTCGCCAAGGCGTTCACCCACATCCAGGCTCCCCGGCTGCTCGCCGCCGGCCGGCCGTCGGGCGCCCCCGACCGGCTGGCGCTGTCGGTGTCGAGCGATTTCCCGGAGGCCGTGGCGCTGGTGA
Organism: Solwaraspora sp. WMMA2101; assembly: GCF_049179175.1. Classification (NCBI taxonomy): domain Bacteria; kingdom Bacillati; phylum Actinomycetota; class Actinomycetes; order Micromonosporales; family Micromonosporaceae; genus Solwaraspora; species Solwaraspora sp. WMMA2101. The sequence goes on from NZ_JBMHMA010000006.1 coordinate 3,809,201, forward strand.
CCCGGCTGTACGACCAGTTCGGGTTCGACACCGTCGACAACAGCCCGCTGGCCGAGTCCTGGCGCAGTGGTCCGGGCCAACCCGCCTGGCTCCGGCACGCGCAGCAGAACCGGGACGAGTTGATCGTCAACCTGCGGAACGCGCGGCGTGTGATCCCCGGCTGACCTGCGTACCCCTGGGTTGACCTGCGGTTCGACCATGCTAGCTTGCCGACATGAAAACCGTTACCGTTTCCGCTGGCCTGGCGGTGGTGCTGGCGGTCGGCCTGGCCGGCTGCGCCACCGACAGCCCCACCGACAGCGCCGGCACCGCCACCACCCCGGCGGCCGACGCCGTCGAGATCACCAACTGCGGCACCACGCTGACCGTCGCCGCACCGCCGCGCCGGGCCCTCGCCATGGAGCAGAACGCCACCGAGATCCTGCTCAGCCTCGGCCTGGCCGACAGCATGATCGGCACCAGCTACCAGACCGACCCGGTGCTGCCCGAACTCGCCGACGACTACGCAGCCGTACCGGTCCTCGCCGACCTCTACCCCAACCGCGAAGCCGTCCTCGACGCCGCACCCGACTTCGTCTACTCCACCTTCACCTCCGCGTACGGCCCGGAGGCCGCCGGCCCGCGCGCCGACCTGGCCGCCCTCGACGTGCCCGCCTACCTGTCCCGCTTCGCCTGCGAGGACCCCGCCACCGGCGAGACCACGGTCGACTTCGACGGCATCTTCGCCGAGATCACCGAGATCGCCACCATCTTCGGCGTCACCGAGCGGGGTGAGGCACTCGTCGCCGACCAGCGCGGCCGGCTCGACGCCGCCATCGCGGAAGCCACCGCACCGGCCGACACCAGCCTGCTCTGGTACTACTCCGGCACCGCCACCCCGTACGTCGCCGGCTCCGGCGGCCTGCCCGACGCGATCAGCACCCAGCTCGGCGTCACCAACGCCTACGGTGACGCCGAACAGACCTGGCCGGCCGGCAGCTGGGAGGAGATCGCCGCCCGCAACCCCGACGTCATCGTCCTGGCCGACCTGACCCGGGGTGGTGACGGCGACAGCGCCCAGGCGAAGATCGACTACCTGCGGAGCAACCCGACCACCGCCGAACTCGACGCCGTCAAGGCCGGCCGGTTCATCACCGTCTCCGGATCGTCGATGGACCCGTCCGTACGCAGCGTCACCGCCGTCGAAGCGGTCGCCGCCGGCCTCGCCCAGCTCACCGACTCCTGAGGAAGCAACCCGATGACCGACCTGATGACCGACCAGCTCACCCCGGCCGACGCCCGTCGACTGCTCGACCTGTGGGACACCCAACAGGAGGCGTACGTCGCCCACCGGGAGAACCGATTCCAGGCGATGCGCGACGTGCTGCGCCTGCACCTCGGCGACCGGCCGGCGACCGTACTCGACCTGGCCTGCGGACCCGGCGCCCTCACCGACCGGGTGCTCACCGAACTGCCCGCCGCCCGCTGCGTCGCCGTCGACTACGACCCGATGCTGCTGCGCATCGCCGCCGCCGCGCTCACCGACCACGGCGACCGCGCCGACGTACGCGACCTCGACCTGGTCGCCGACGACTGGGCCGACCGGCTCGGCGTCGACACCGTCGACGCGGTGGTCAGCTCCACCGCCCTGCACTGGCTCTCCCCGGCGCAACTGCTCGCCGTCTACACCGCCGCCGCCCGGCTGCTGCGCCCCGGCGGAATCCTGCTCAACGCCGACCACCTGCGGTACGGCCCCGACGCCCCGACCCGCCAGGCCGTCGCCCAGCGCCACGACGAGCAGACCCAGCTTGCCGGCTTCGCCGCCGGAGCGCTGCGCTACGACACCTGGCACACCGAGGCGGCGCAGGTCCCCGCACTCGCCGCGCTGACCGCCGAGCGGCAGCGGCGCTTCGCCGACCGGCCGCGGCAGCCCGACGCCCCGCTGGAGTTCCACCTCGCCGCGCTGCGTACCGCCGGATTCGCCGAGGTCGGCACCGTCTGGCAGTACCTCGACGACTACGTGGTCTTCGCCCGCCGATGACCATCGCGCCGCCACGGGTGAGTCGTCCCCGGGTGCTGGCGGCACGGGGTGCCCGCACCCGGTGGCCGGTGCTGGCGCTGGCCCTCATCGCGTTGACGCTCAGTGTCGCCGGTGCCACCACGATCGGCACCGCCGACCTGACCGTCGCCGACGTGTTCCGCACCCACGCCGCCCACCTCGGACTCCCGGTCACCCCGCTGCCGCCGCTGGCCGACAGCATCGTGTGGAACCTGCGTACCCCCAGGGTCCTGCTCGCCGGCCTGGTCGGCGGCGGCCTCGCGGTCTGCGGCGCGGTCCTGCAGGCGTTGACCCGCAACCCGCTGGCCGACCCGTACCTGCTGGGCATCTCCGCCGGGGCGTCGACCGGCGCGGTGTCGGTGCTGGTCTTCGGCCTCGGCGTCGGCACCGCCGCGCTCACCGGCGGCGCGTTCGTCGGCGCCGTCGCCGCGTTCGCCGCCGCCCTGGCCATGGCCGGCCGGCGCTGGACCGAACCGTCCCGGATCCTGCTCGCCGGGGTCGCCGTCGGCCAACTCTTCGCCGCCGTCACCAGCCTGATCGTCGTCTCGGCCGCCTCACCGCAGCAGACCCGGGGCGTCACCTTCTGGCTGCTCGGTTCGCTGACCATGGCCAGCTGGCCGTCGGTGGCGCTGGCCGCCGCGGTCACCGCCGTCGCGGTCGGAATCTGCTGGGCCGCCACCCCGGCGCTCGACGCGTTCACCTACGGCACCGACGTCGCCCAGTCCCTCGGCTTCGCCCCGGCGAAGGTCCGGGCGGCCCTGTTCACCACCACGGCGCTGCTGGCGGCGGTCCTCGTCGCGGCCAGCGGCGCGATCGGCTTCGTCGGGTTGACCGTGCCGCACGCCGCCCGGTTCCTGGTCGGCTCCCGGCACCGGATCCTGCTGCCCACCTGCGCGATCATCGGCGCCACCTTCCTGATCTGGGCCGACACCGCCGCCCGGACCGTCTTCGCGCCGCAGGAGGTGCCCGTCGGGGTGGTCACCGCCCTGCTCGGGGTGCCGGCGTTCGCGCTGCTCATCCGCCGTCGGCAGGCGCCGGCATGAGACTGCGCGCCGAGCAGATCAGCTGGGCGGTACGCGGTACGCCGCTGCTCGCCGACGTCACCCTCGACGCCGCCCCCGGCACCCTCGTCGGGCTGCTCGGCCCGAACGGCTCCGGCAAGTCCAGCCTGCTGCGGGTGCTCGCCGGGCTGCAGCGGCCGGACACCGGGCGGGTGCTGCTCGACGGCGTCGACGCGACGACCGTCCCACGCCGGGCGCTGGCCCGTACGTTGGCCCTGGTCAGTCAGCACACGGCGGCCGACGTGGACATGTCGGTACGCGACGTACTGCTGCTGGCCCGGATCCCGCACCGGCCGCTGCTCGCCGCGACCACGGCCGCCGAGGTCGCCGCCGCCGAGCAGGCCCTGGCCGATGCCGGACTGCCCGGCTTCGCCGACCGCCGCTGGTCGTCGCTGTCCGGCGGGGAACGCCAGCGGGTCGACATCACCCGGGCCCTGCTGCAGCAACCTCGGCTGCTGCTGCTCGACGAACCCACCAACCACCTGGACATCCGCCACCAGCTGGAGCTGCTGCACCGGCTGGCGGCCGAACCGACGACCGTGATAGCGGCCCTGCACGACATCAACCTGGCAGCCCGGTTCTGCGATCAGATCGTGCTGTTGCACGCTGGCCGGGTGGTGGCCGCCGGCCCACCGGCGCAGGTGCTGACACCGGCCCGGATCGCTGAGGTCTACGACGTACACGCCCAGGTCGACGACGACCCGGACGGCCGCCCGTACGTCCACCTGCGACACATCATCCAGGGGTGATGCCGCCGCCCCGGCCGGCCGGGGCGGTCCCGCTACGATGCCGCGAGGTCGGCCCGCGCCGCTGGGCCGTGCTGTCCGCTGGGCCGTGCTTGCGGTGTGACCGTTGTTGCCGGCGTCGCCGTCGATTCTGAAGGAGCCACCTGTGCCCACCCGTCCGCTGATCGTCCGCACCGACGACCTGGAGTTCGAGCCGTGCGTGGTGCGCACCGACTTCTCCGACGAGGCGGCCTGGCAGCAGGTGCTGCGCCGGTGCAACGACAACCCGGACTTCCCCACCGGCATCAACCCGGCGGCCATCGTCGACGACCCTGCCTTCGACGGCGCCACGATCGAGGAGATCCGGGCGGCGGTCGCGGCCGACGAGGGCCTGCCGGTCTTCTTTGTCGCCGACGCCGTGACCATGCGTGGTGAGCAGCCGCTGCTCGCCGTCCAGGTCGACGACGATGACGACGAGCTCGATGATGACGATGACGACGAGCTCGACGACGACGAGGATTATGACGACGACGCAGTGGAGTCGTCCGCAGGTCAGCCGTTCCGCCTGCTTCCGGAGCAGGTCCTCAGCGTGCACGGCAACCTGGCACTGGCCAACATGGACTTCGACGAGTTCGGCCCCGGCGCTGCCGACCCGACCACGTACATCCACCGTGGATTCTAGTGACCCAGTGTTGCGCTGACCTGCAACGTCGTTCACATGTTCATTGACAGTCAAGTATCCGCCCCGTAGCGTCACAGTCCACTCAGCTTCAAGGTCTCGCACGGGGGAGGACCGAATGGCAGTGGGTCGATGGCGCGCGTCCAGGCACGCACCACGGCGGACCGCGGTCATCACCGCGGTGGCGGTGCTGCTGGCCGTGACCGCCACAGTCTCCGTCGAGGATCCGGGGCGGTTCGACGCGCTGGCCGCCGCCGACCACACCGAGGAAGGCCGGGCCCTGCTGGCCGCCCGCGACAGCGGTGAACCGGTCCGCGTCGACGGCCAGACCACCGAGACCACCGAGGTCTGGGCCCGACCGGACGGACAACTGGAGGCCCGGATCTCCGCCGACGTTGTCCGGGTCCGCCGGGACGACGGCTGGGTGCCCGTCGACCTGCGCCTGCGGCGGGCCACCGACGGCACGGTCACCCCCGCCGCGCACCCGAACGACCTGCGGATCTCCGGTGCCCGCCCGGCCGGCACCCACGTACTGGCCGCCGTCGGCCACGGTGCCGCCCGGGTCGCGATGAGCTGGACCGGCGTCCTGCCGGAGCCGCAGCTGGATGGGGCCGTCGCCACCTACCGGGACGTGCTGCCGGACGTCGACCTGGTGGTGCGGGCCACCCGGATCGGCTTCGAACAACTGCTCGTGGTCGCCGACCGGGCAGCGGCCGACCGGGTCCGCGACGTCAGCCTCGCCCTCACCGGACCGGGCATCGCCGGGCACACCCACGACGAACTCGGCGGCGTCACCCTCACCGGTGCCGACGGCGTGACCCTGGCCACCGTACCGGCCCCGGCGATGTGGGACGCCCAGACGACCCCGGCCGGTACGCCGGCCCGTACCGCCCCGATCGACACCACCGTCACCGCCCGCCCCGACGGCGTCGACCTGCGGTTGCGGCCCGACACCGACTGGCTGGACGCACCCGACACCGTCTACCCGGTGACTCTCGACCCGACGGTCAACCCGCTGTCGACCACCTTCGACGGGTACGTGCAGGAGGGCGTCACCACCGACCGGAGCGGCACCACCGACCTGCAGATCGGGCTGCTCGCCACCAGCCCGCCGACGATCACCCGGTCGTTCGTCACGTGGAACGCGGCGGTGCTCGCCGGGAAGCAGATCAACTCGGCGACCGTCTACTTCTGGAACTGGTGGTCGCACTCCTGCACGCCGAAGGCCTGGGAGGTCTGGTCCACCGGTGCGGCCAGCACCGCGACCCGCTGGACGAACCAGCCGCAGTGGCTGCACCACGAGGCGACCTCCACGATGACCAAGGGCTACAACGCCAGCTGCGACGACGGCTGGTTGACGATCAGCGGCACCGCGTTCTTCCAACGGGCGGCGACCGCGGGGGCGAGCCAGGCCCACATGGGCATCCGAGCCACCGACGAAACCGACGTCGCCACCTTCAAGCAGTTCCGCTCCCGGGAGCACACGACCTCCGCCCATGTGCCGTACGCGTCGGTCACCTACAACGCGTGGCCGACGGTGACTGCCCGGTCGACGGTGCCGGTTACCGCCTGCGTCACCGGTTCGGGCCGACCGCTGGTCGACACGCTCACCCCGCAGCTGCGGGCCAGCGTCGCCGACGGCGACGGTACGGCGATGTCGGTCGAGTTCGAATGGTGGATGGTCGGTGCCTCGGCCCGTCTCGGCGGCCAGACCGTCGCCAACGTCGCCTCCGGCGCGACGGCGAGCGTCACCGTACCCGCCGGGGCGTTCCTCGACGGCGGCCGATACCAGTGGCGGGTGCGCGCCAACGACGGAGTCGCCGGTAGCGCCGTCTGGTCCAGCTTCTGCGAGATGACCGTCTACGTGACCGCGCCACCGGTCGACGGCTGCGTCGGCGGGGCCGCCAACGACTACAACGGTGACGGCGTGTCGGACGTTGCGATCGCCGACCCGGAAGCGACCGTCGCCGGGCAGGCCAAGGCCGGCCAGGTGCACGTGCGATACGCCGGCACCGGCACCGTCGACACCTTGCACGAGAACAATGCCCAGGTGGCCGGTGCAGCCGAGGCCGGCGACCAGTTCGGTACGGCGTTGGCCAGCTACGACGTCAACCATGACGGCTGCACCGACCTGGCGGTCGGGGTGCCGTACGAGGATCTGGACGGCAAGGCCGACGTGGGAGTCGTCTACGTACTGCTCGGTTCGCCGACCGGGCTCGCGACCGGGCCGGCGTCGCTGGTCTACCACCAGAGCCAGGCGGCGTTCCCGGAGACCGCCGAGGCCGGCGACTGGTTCGGCTTCTCCCTCGCGGCCGGGCACACCGCCGCCGGTGCGGCGTACCTGCTGATCGGCGCACCCGGCGAGGACGTCGGCACCGCCGTGGACACCGGCGTCGTGCACTACCTGCGCGGCACCGCGAACATCCTGCTCAGCCAGGGCGGCGGCGGCATCGTCGGGGACCTGGAGAACGACGACATGACCGGGTACGCCGTCGCCGCCTCACCACACCATCTGGCGGTCGGCGCCCCGGGCGAGGCGATCGGCACCGAGGTGTTCGCCGGCGGCGTCAACGTCTTCAGCCACCAGTTCACCTCGGGCCGGCCGACGCTGGTCGCCGTACTCGACCAGAACCGGGCCAACGTCTGGGGCACCTCGACCGCCAACGACACCTTCGGCAAGTCACTGTCGATGGTGGAGTACCGGGCGGTCGGGGCTCCGGCCGGCGGCACCGACTCGTTCCTTGCCGTCGGCGTGCCCGGCAAGGAGTACGGCGCGGCCGGCATCGCCGACACCGGCGTCGTCCAACGGTTCCACATCACCGACAGCGGGTTCACCGAGCTGCCGGTGCTGGCCCAGCACATCGTCGGCATCCCCAGCGGCGACGAGGAGGGCGACTACTTCGGCGAACGGGTCCACCTGGTCAACCTCGCCCCCGGATCGGCCGCGACCGCGCAGAACCTGCTGCTCGCCGTCGGTGCCCCCGGCGAGGACACCGGCCCGGCCGCCGACGCCGGCGTGGTGCGGGTGTTCGGCGCGGCGGCGGACCCGGTCAGCGGCTACGCCACGGTCGAGCGTGGTGCCACCGCCCTGCCCGGTACGCCGGTCGCCCAGGAACTCATCGGGGTGTCGATCTCCGGCAGCCCGACGCACCTGCACGTGGCCAGCCCGTACTCCGACCGGGCGGTCTACGCGATCGAGTGGTCGACGCTGGCCGCCGGGTCGGCGACCCCGCAGCACGTGTGGCGGGCCGGCGAGGGCGGTTTCCCGGCCGCAGCGGTCGCCTTCGGCGCGGCGGCGAACTGATGGTCGGCAACGGACGAAACGGCAGCACGGGGGAGGGCAGTGACGTGATCGGTGGCAGACGGACGATGCGTCGGCGGCGCGGGCTCGGGTTCGGCCTCGGACTGGCCGGGTTGCTGGCCGGGTACGCGGTCGTGACCGGACCGGCGGTGGCCGCCCCGGACCAGGCGCGGCAGCAGACCGAGCCGGCCCCGGCGACCGACGCTGCGGCAGCGGAGACAGCCGAATCGGTGCACGTGGCGGCGACGGACGGCACGGAACCGGTGCGGCAGACCGAGGCCGAGGCGGTCGCCCACGCGGTCGACACCGGCGAGCGTGTCGAGATCGGCGCATTTCAGGGCGAGTCGAGCCAGACGTTTGCCAACCCGGACGGCACGCTCACCTCGGTGCAGCACGCCCAACCGTTCCGGGTGGTCCGGGACGGGCGTTGGGTGCCGACCGACCCGAACCTGGTCGCCGCCGCCGACGGCAGCATCGTCCCCCGGGCCGCCGCGCTCGGCATCCGGCTCTCCGGCGGCGACGTCGCCAGCGGCGACGAGACCCCGCTGGTACGGGTGGACCGCGCCGGCCGCAGCCTGGCCCTCGACTGGCCGGGCCCGCTACCGGCGCCGACCGTCGACGGCGACCAGGTCACCTACCCGGAGGTGCTGCCCGGCGTCGACCTGGTGGTCGACGTCGGCGTGACCGGGTTCTCACACGTCCTGGTGGTCAAGACTCCCGAGGCGGCCCAGCAGTCGGAGCTGGCTGAGCTGCAGTTCGACCTGGCCACGACCGGGTTGACCGTGCAGGACAGTGCCGACGGTGGGCTCGCCGCCGTCGACACGACGTCCGGTGCGCCGGTGCTGGAGGCCGCCGCCCCGGTGATGTGGGACTCGGGCGAGCCGGGCGCGGCACCGCAGGGCCGGGCCGCCACCGACGCCACGGCACCCGACGCGGCCGCCGTCGTCAGCGACCCGGCCGAGGCCGCGCCACCCGGCGCCAGCCTCGCCCCGGTGGACTGGCGGATCGACGGTGACCAGCTGACTCTGGTGCCGGACCAGGCGATGCTCACCGACCCGGCGACCCGCTGGCCGGTCTACATCGACCCGATCTGGCAGGACACCCGCAACAGTGCCTGGGCGATGGTCGCCAGCGGATACCCCAACCAGGAGTACTGGAAGTTCTCCGGCACCGAGGGCGTCGGCGACTGCCCGGTGAGCTCCGGGCAGTGCAACGACGTCGGGGTCAAGCGGATCTACTACGCGTTGCCGACGCCGTACTCGGGGCGGACCATCCTGAGCGCCGAGTTCCGGGTCACGATGACCCACACGTACAACTCGACTGCCAAGAACGTCTCGCTGTACCGTGCCGGCTCGGGGATCAGCTCCGGCACGAACTGGAACAACAAGCCGGCGCTGAGCGTGCTGCAGCAGACGAAGGCACCGACCGCGAAGCAGAGCTCCTGCACGTCGACCAACCAGAACGTCGGTTTCACCGCCACGGCGGCGGTGCGGGAAGCCGTGACGAGGGGCTGGTCGACGACCACGTTCGGACTCGCCGCCACCAACGAGAGCGACCAGACGGCGTTCAAGCGGTTCTGCGGAAACGCGATCCTGTCGGTGCACTACAACCGGACGCCGACCCAGCCGAAGCGGGCGGACCTGACCATGTCGCCGGGTGGGGTCTGCGTCACCGGCACCAACCGCCCGTACGTCGACACCCCGCCGACGCTGTTCATGGTGCTGCGCGACCCGGACCACAGCTCGGCGCACACCGAGCAGGTCCGTGGCGAGATCCTCTACTACTGGTACGACGCGGCCGGCACCCGGGTGAACCGCTACTTCACCACCGGGTGGAAGGCCAGCGGATCCCGCTTCCAGTACACCCTGCCGTCGAACATCCCGCAGAACACCCCGATCACCTGGGAGGTGCGCACCGGCGACTCGCACGCCTGGAGCAAGTGGAGCTGGGAGGCGGACGCGCACGCGAACTGCCAGTTCGTCTACGACTCCACCGCGCCGGCCGCGCCGGACATCGACTCGCCGGAGTACCTGCCGCTCGACGCCGGTGAGCACACCAGCGCCTGCGTCGAGGACGATCAGCACCGGGGCGGGGTCGGCATCTACGGCACCTTCACCTTCGACTCGGCCTCCACCGACACCGTCCGCTACCTGTACGGGTTCAACACCAACCCGTTGCCGGACAATGTCCTGGTGCCGAGCACCCCCGGCGGGCCGGTGTCGCTGCGCTGGATGCCGGTCGACGACGGCCCGAACCTCGTGACGGTGCAGGCGGTCGACCAGTCCGGCCTGCGGTCGGCGATTGCCTCGTGCCTGTTCTTCCTCCCGACCCGGCTGGCCGTCGGCGAGTGGGGGCTCGGCGAGACGGTCGGTGCCGCGACTGCCGAGGACGCCCGGGGCAACCACCCGGCGACCGCCGGAGCCGGGGTGACGTTCGGGGTGTCCGGGCCGGGCTGCGGCGACTCAGGCCCCCAGTGCCAGTTCGACCGGGCCATCCGGTTCACCGGTGACGCCGCCGACAGCTACCTGGCGACTACCAGTTCGGCGCTGGTCGACACGTCGACCGGGTTCGGAGCCAGCGCCTGGGTGCGGCTCACCGACGACACCGCCGACCGGGTCGCGATCAGTCAGGACGGCAGTGGCGAGCCCGGTTTCACCCTCGGCTTCGATGCTGGCACCGGCAAGTGGGAATTCGCGATCCCGTCGACGGACGTGCTGTCGCTGGGCGGCTGGTCGGTGACCAGCACCGCCCCGGCGATCCGCAACGAGTGGACGCACCTGGCGGCGGCGTACGATCCGCACCTGAAGACGATGACTCTGTACGTCAACGGGGACGTCCAACCGACGGCGCAGCGCCGGTCGGCCTGGAAGTCCCGGGGCGCGGTGCAGATCGGTCGGGCGTACGCCCGCAGCGGACACACCGCAGGCTGGGCCGGTGAACTGGCCGACATCGCCGTCTTCGACCGGGTGCTCGTACCCCGCGAGGTGAGCGTGCTGTCCACCCTGCGGCCGATCCGCCTCGGCTACTGGCCGCTGGACGACGTCTCCGACGACCGCAGCCCCGCCTACGACGAGGACGGCCAGGAGCTGCTGCTGGAAGGCGATGCACACCTCTACGCACCGGATGTCGACGCGGATCCGTTCGCCGAGCCGCCACTGGTCGGCGGCGGACATCTGGTGCTCGACGGGGTCGACGACCGGGCCCGCACCGACGCGCCGGTGGCGGTGACCGACGGCAGCTTCACCGTCGCCGCCCGGGTCCGACTGCCCAGCCCGACCTGCGGCGACCGGGACCAGGCAGTGCTCTCCCAGGCCGGCGTCGCGGCGAGCGGATTCGTGATCCGCTGCGGCAGCACCAACCGCTGGGAGCTGGTGCTGTCGCACAGCGATAACAACGACCCACAGACCACCCTGGTCTTCGATGGTGAACAGTTGCCGAGCGCCGACCAGTCCGGCCAGCACCTGGCGGTGGTCTACGACGCGTTCCGCAACGAGGTGCGGCTGTACGTCAACGGCATCGTCACCGCGACCGGGACCACGACGTACACCGCAGGTTGGCGGGCGAACGGGCCGCTGCAGGTGGGCCGAGCCCTGCACAACGGCACCTTCGGGCAGTACCTCGGCGGTGTCGTCGACGAGGTACGCGTCTACACCGGAGTCGCCGACGATACGACCATCCAACGGATGGCTGGCCGTAGTCCCGATCCGTACGTGTGATGCGCCGATTTCCCGCCTGCTTCGCCTTCTTCCCCCCTGGAGTGGTGATGAGTTCCCGGATTCTGGTTGCGACCCCGGCCCGCCGTCGACGGCTGACCGCCGGTGTCACCTGGGCAACGGCGGTCGTCGTCGCCGCCGGCCTGCTCCAGGGGGTGGACAGCCCGGCCCGGGCCGAGCCGTCCTCCGGGGCACCGCCCGTCCAGCAGCAGGACGAGCCGGCCCCGGACCGCCCGGCGGCTCCGGTGCCGCCCCGCGAGCCGAACCCGGTGGTGCAGGAGGCGCTGCGTACCGCACCGGAGGTTGCCTGGCCGGCGGCCGGGACGGTGGAGGTACCGGTGACGCCGGTGGCCAGCCCGGCAGGTGCCGCGGGCCGGGCGGCCGGCACCGCACCGCCGAACAAGGTGCGGGTGCAGACCCTCGACCGCGCGGTGTCGACGAAAGCGAAGGTCGACGGACCGGTCACCCGGATCGGACGGGCCGCCGGCGAGACCGGTGCCGGCACCGTCCGGTTGGCGTTGAGCTACGCCGGGATCGCCGACGCGTACGGCGGAGACTTCGGTGCCCGGTTGCGGCTGGTCCGGTTGCCCGAGTGCGCCTTGACCACGCCGGACGCGCCGACGTGCGCGCCGGAGCCGGTGCCGGCGGTCAACAACGCGGAAGCGGACACCCTCACCGCCACGATCGATGTCGGTGCCGGCACGGCGTTGTTCGCGATGGTCGCCTCGGAGGCTTCCGCGCAGGGCAGTTTCGGCGCGACCGAGTTCGCGCCGTCGTCGAAGTGGAACGTGTCGCCGTCGTCGGGTGCGTTCAACTGGTCGTACCCGATGCGGGTGCCGCCGGTGCCGGGCGGGCTGGCCCCGTCGGTGGTGCTCGGCTACAACTCGCAGGCCACCGACGGGCGGACCGCAACCACCAACAACCAGGGCTCCTGGCTGGGCGAGGGCTTCAGCTACGAGCCCGGGTACGTGGAACGCCGCTACAACACCTGCCTCGACGACGGCCGCGACGGCATGGGCGACCTGTGCTGGGCGTTCGACAACGCCGTCCTGATGCTCAACGGCCGGTCCAGCACCCTGGTGCGTACCGGAGACACCTGGCGGTTCGCCAACGACGACGGGTCGAAGATCGAACGGTCCGACGGCCCGGTCGACGGTGCCGTCAACGGTGACAACGATGGTGAGTTCTGGAAGGTCACCACGATCGACGGCACCGAGCACTACTTCGGGCTCAACCGGCTGTACGGCTGGGCGTCCGGCAACGCGGAGACCAACTCGGTGTGGACGGTGCCGGTCTTCGGCGACGACGTCAACGAACCGTGTTACAACGCCACCCTGGCGAACGCCTGGTGCCACCAGGCGTGGCGATGGAACCTCGACTACGTCAAGGACCGGCACGGCAACGTCACCTCGTACTTCTACGAGCGGGAGACGAACCACTACGCCCTGCGGGCGCAGACCAGCGTCAACGGCACCGCGTACCACCGGGGTGGCTGGCTCAAGCGGATCGACTACGGCCAGCGGCACAACGCCGTCTACTCCAGCCCGGCGGCGGCCCGGGTGGCCTTCACCGACGCCGAACGGTGCATCCCGGATGGCAGCATCACCTGCGCACCGGGCCAGCTCAACAACACCACCGCGAACGCCTGGCCGGACGTGCCGTGGGACCGCAACTGCGCCGCAGGCACCAACTGCACGGTCAGCCAGTCGTCGCCCAGCTTCTGGACCCGTAAGCGGGTCAGCCAGATCACCACCGAGATCCGTACCGCCAGTGGTTGGACGCCGGTCGACTCGTGGAACCTGACCCACCTGTTCACCAACAACTCCGACGGCAGCCGCTCACTGTGGCTGCACAAGATCGACCACCAGGGCCGGTACGGTGGCGGCACGCCGTTGACCGTGCCATCGGTCGAGCTTGGCGCACTGCAACTGGCCAACCGGATCGACATCCCCAACGACAACATCGCCCCGCTGATCCGGCCCCGACTCATCACCGTCTACACCGACTCCGGCGGTCAGGTCGACGTCACGTACGAAACCCCGGACTGCTCGGCGAACTCGTTGCCGACCGCCGGCAACAGCACCCGCCGCTGCTATCCGGTTAAGTGGTCGCCCGGCGGCGAGGCGAACCCGATCACCGACTGGTTCCACAAATATGTCGTCAAGTCGGTGAGCGAATCCGACCGGACGAACGTCGAGCCCGGCACCGCCCTGGCTCCGGACATGGTGACCAGCTACGAGTACCTGGGTGACGCGGCCTGGCGGCACTCCGATCCGGACGGCATCGGTGACACCAAGTTCCTCACCTGGAACCAGTGGCGCGGCTACGAGAAGGTCCGGGTCCGCCGCGGCAACGGTGTCACCTTCACCACCCGCACCGAGCACACCTACCTGCGCGGCATGCACGGCGACAAGCACCCGGCCGGTGGCACCCGCACGGTCACCCGTACCGATTCGGTCGGCACCTCCTACACCGACCACGACGAACTCGCCGGCTTCGAGATCGAGACCGCCGTCTACGACGGCTCCCAGGTCAGCAGCAAGTCGGTGACCAGCCCGTGGCGGTACGAGACCGCCAGTCACACCCGGCCGGGCGGCACCGACCGGGCGTTCTTCGTCAAACCGCAGGTCAGCCGAGGCTTCACGGCCCTGGCCGCCGGCGGTTGGCGGGAAACCAAATCGGTCACCACCTACGACCCGGCGTCGGGCAGCTACACCGACCCGGTCGGCCGGGTCACCCAGGTCGAGGATCTCGGCGACGTCAGCACGCCCGCCGACGACCGGTGCACCCGGACCACCTACGCCGACAACCACAACCTGCGGCTGCGGACCCTGGTCGCCCGGGAGGAGACCGGCTCGGTCGCCTGCTCGGTCGCCAACCCGAACCGAGCCACCCAACTGCTGACCGACAACCGGACCTCGTACGACGGCCAGGTGTACGGGGCAACGCCGACCAAGGGCAACGCCACCCGGATCGAGAAGCTCGGCAGCCACACCGGCTCCGCCGCCAGCTATGTCACCGTCGGCGAAGGCACCTTCGACGATTACGGTCGGCCGCTGACGGCCCAGGACGGCTCCGGCGCGGTCACCAACATCGCCTACACCGAGACCAACGGGTTGACCACCCGCAAGATGGAGACCGGGCCGCAGATCCGGGTCGGCACCGCCGACACCCGGTTCATCGCGACCACCGACTACCACCCAGCGTGGGGGCAGCCGGTCACCCAGATCGACTGGAACGGCAAGCGCACCGACGTCGAGTACGACAAGCTCGGTCGTGCCGTCCGGGTCTGGCTGCCACACCGTCCAAGAACGACTTACCCGAATAGCCCACGCATTCAATACACCTACCGGAACCAGGACAACGCGCCGGTCTCGGTGAAGACCGAGCGGCGTGACAACGCCGGAAACTGGGTGACTCCCGAGTACACCATCTACGACGGATTCCTTCGCCCCCGACAGATCCAGGTCCCTGGACCGGACGGTGGACGGCTCGTCTCGGAGACCTTCTACACCGCCACCGGCAAGGTGGCGAAGTTCAACGACAAGTTCCACGCCGCCGGTGCCCCGTCAGCAACACTGTTGAAGACGGTCAACGGCGACGTCGACCTGCAGACGGTGTACGAGTACGACGACCTCGACCGAGTCGAGCACACCATCACTCAGGTCGCCGGCCAGGAGAAGTGGCGGACCGTCACCACGTACGGCGGGGACCGGGTGCATGTCGACCCGCCGACGGGCGGTACCCCGACCACCACCATCACCGACGCCCGTGGGCAGGTCGTCGAGCTACAGCAGTACCACGGTGCCGGGCCGAGTGGCAGCTCAGACCGCACCACTTACACCTACACCCCGGCCGGCCAGCAGGCCAGCGTTACCGACCCGGCCGGCAACGTGTGGACCTACGAGTACGACCAGCGGGGCCGCAAGATCGAAGCGGTCGACCCGGACAGCGGGACCAGCACCTTCACCTACAACGACTACGACCAGCTGACCTCGACCACGGACGGCCGTGGTGTCACACTGAGCCACACCTACGATGTGCTCGGCCGCAAGACCGGCACCTACCAGGGCTCGGTCGAGACTGGCACCAAGCTGGCCGAATGGGCATACGACTCCGTCGCGAAGGGACAGCTCTACGTCGCCACCCGCATCGTCGCTGGCGGACACAAGTACCACACAATCTACCTCAGCCGAGACGATTTCTACCGCGTAAAGCAGGTAAACTACTCTATTCCAGCTGCCGACACGCATTCCGACCTGGGTGGCACGGTTTCCTTTACCACTGAATACAATCCTGATGGCACCGTCGCAACTACGGGATTCCCAGAAAAAGGTGGACTTCCCGGCGAAAGTATCACCTACAACTACGACAATCTGCAGAGACTTACGCAGGTCGTCGGATACCAGGCGTATCTGGGCGGTGCCGATTACGCTCCGACCGGTGAGCTGCTGCGCGCGCGGGTCAGCGCTGGTAGCCGCCTGGTCTGGGGCGCTTACGAGTACGAGAAGGGCACTAAACGGCTTACCCGCTCGACTCTGAGCCGACAGGCGTTCCCGGGCGACAACCCAGCAACGCCGACCAGCGACATCGACCAGCACTACGAGTACGACGCTGCCGGTAACGTGCTGTCGATCGCCGATCGGCCGGGCTCCGGTGTGCGGGACATCCAGTGTTTCCAGTACGACTACCTGCGGCGGATGACGCGGGCGTGGAGCACGGCGACGACCGCGAGTGATCCGTGTGCGGGTGGTCCGGGCACCAGTGGGGTGGGCGGTCCGGCGCCGTACCACCATTCGTACGAGTACGACCTGGCCGGTAACCGGTTGAGCGAGACGATCCACGCCGCTGGCGGGGCGGACGAGGTGGAGCGGACGTATTCGTATCCGCAGCCGGGTCAGGCGCAGCCGCACACGTTGTCGCAGGTGGTCGAGGAGACCTCGGCCGGTGACCGGTTGTACTCGTACGAGTACGACGCGGCGGGCAATACGACGAAGCGGGTCCGGGTCGGTGAGGAGCAGGACCTGGTCTGGAACGCCGAGGGCCGGCTGGAGTCGGTGACCGAGGACGGGAAGACCACCAGTTTCGTGTACGACGCCGATGGCGGTCGGTTGGTCCGGAAGGATCCGGATTCGATCACGGTGTATCTGCCGAACATGGAGTTGAAGCTGAACCGCTCCAATTCGGTGGTCGATGGAACGCGGTACTACCCGGTCGGTGGTCAGCTGACCGTGGTGCGGACGGTCGCTGGTGTGCAGGTGCAGGCGGCGGATCATCACGGGTCCGGGCAGGCTGCGGTGGACGGGGCGACGGGGCAGATCAGGCATCGTCGGATGGCGCCGTTCGGCACTGCGCGGGGTATCCAGCCGGGGACCGGTCAGTGGTTGGGTGAGAAGGGCTTCGTTGGTGGTACGGAGGATGTGTCGACGGGGTTGACGCATCTGGGTGCGCGGGAGTATGACCCGCAGACTGGTCGGTTCATTTCGGTGGATCCGATTATTGATGTGGGTGATCCACAGCAGATGCACGGGTACGCGTATGGGAACAATTCGCCGGTGTCGTTTACGGATCCGGATGGTTTGCGGCCGTTGGCGACGGGTGGTGGTGCGGAGGAGGACGCGTACTGGCAGTCGCGTGGTGAGCAGTTGGTGTACTCGATGTCGTCGAACCGGTGGACGGTGGTGCCGCGGCCGTCGCGGCCGCCGGTGCCGCCGGAGGTGGTGCAGGCGCGTCGGGATGTGGAGGAGGCGAAGCAGGTCGTTGTCGCGGTGGCGAAGGAGCTCGGCCAGATTTTGATGGACGAGTTGGGGATCACCGATGCGGTGGATTGTTTCATCAACGGTGACCTGGGTGCTTGTGCGATGACGGCGTTGAACGTGGTGTTGACGGCGGTGGGTGGTGCGGCGGGGAAGTTGTTGGCGCGGTATGGGTTGAAGCCGTGGAAGTTGAAGGAGCTCGGGGACCGGTTGTGGAACCTGGGCGGGAAGCTCAAGGACGCGGTCGGTACGTTTTTCTCCAGCCGGAGGAAGCTGGACGGTGCTGAGGCGGCGGCGCCTGGTTGCAACAGTTTCGTGCCGGGCACGTTGGTGTTGCTGGCTGATGGTTCGTCGAAGCCGATCGAGGATCTCGAGGTCGGGGATCTGGTGGTGGCGTCTGATCCGGAGTCTGGTGAGACGGCGGCGAAGGCGGTGGTCGCCACGATCGTCGGGCACGGGGTCAAGGATCTTGTCGAGATCACGGTCGACACCGACGGTGACCGGGGGGACGCCGAGGGGGTGCTGGTCGCGACCGACGGTCATCCGTTCTGGGTGCCGGAGGTGGGCGAGTGGCTCGACGCCGCCGAGTTGGCGGCCGGGCAGTGGCTGCGAACCTCCGCCGGTACGTGGGTCCAGGTCACCGCCGTACGTCAGTGGTCCGAGACCCGTACGGTCCACAACCTCACCATCGACGACATCCACACCTATCATGTACTCACCGGTGAGACTCCGGTCCTCGTCCACAATACAAGTGTCGGGGCCTGCCCAGTGAATGGGCTGCCTCACGGTGCAATGGGTGAGGCCGCGAGTTACCGTAGGATGTTGGCGGATGGATTCACGAACATTGAGAGCCAAGTTCGGTTCTTGAATGGGAACGGCGATGTCTTTATCGCCGACTTCGTTGGCAAAGACAAGAGTGGGGCATGGGTTGCTGTGGAGGCCAAGACGGGTCGAGGCGCTACAATTAGTCCGGCACAGCAGACCGGCTATCCTGAGCTGGAGTCGACTGGTGCGGTTGTAGATACGACTAAATTGTCGGCGCACGGCATACCCAAGGGGGCAAGGGTGACAATGGGTGTCCAGTTTGATATCTGGAAGTGTCCTGCATGCGGATCCTAGTGGAAGCGTTTAAGCGTGGCGTCGGCCAAATGCTCGCTCAATCGGGCTGGGTCGAGGCATCTTTCGGCGACGAAGAGTATATTGTTTTTGAGATGCGGAAGTGCGGTGGTCTGAGCTTCCTGGTAGGGTTCGATCTTTCAGTTAGAGAATATGGCCTTTCCTTAAATCCTTCTGTTGGAATCCGCCATGACCAAATTTCACCCCTAATCGGTGAGCTCTACGGACTTTCTGACGGCGGCTGGCTCGTTGGCGCAACCCTGGCCGACCTATTCGATGCAGAAGGGCGCGAAGGAGGCCTGCTTCCGCGCTGGGTTGTGC
This sequence comes from Solwaraspora sp. WMMA2101, assembly GCF_049179175.1. Classification (NCBI taxonomy): domain Bacteria; kingdom Bacillati; phylum Actinomycetota; class Actinomycetes; order Micromonosporales; family Micromonosporaceae; genus Solwaraspora; species Solwaraspora sp. WMMA2101. Next base: position 3,827,911 of record NZ_JBMHMA010000006.1, read on the forward strand.
TTCCCGGCGACAGAATCGACATGGTTGTCGACTTGGTCAAGTCGGATCTGGATGCGCATGCGGTTCCTTACCTGGAGGCATACGAAGATATTCGCGATGTCGCTCGTGAGATTCGGACAAAGAAGGCGAGCACACATTTTGACTTAGGTCGCTTGGCCGTCATAGATGCCGAGTGTGGTGATCTGAGATCGGCGTCGGAGGATGTTCGAAAACTCGAAAGTCTTATTCGCAAGGAGCCGCCTTTCGTTGTTGAGCAAATTGAAACCTTCATAAATAATTTTAGAATGCGGTATGGGTGCTAATTTGTCCAAGTGGTATTCATTTGAAGTTGGTGATCCGGAACTTGGGTCTATTGGTGCCGAGGAGGCCCTGGCTTCGGATTCCAGATCGCAGACTTGATTGAAGCTAGCGCTATGACGTCGAGATCGTAGCCGTCCTGGTGGAGTGCGACGGCACAACTCATTCGTAGAATTGCATTATTCCTTGTGGTCGGTTGGTCCGGAAGGATTCAGATTCGATCACGGTGGAGCAATGGGATGATGAACTCCGAGAGCTCTTGGATTAAGAATGACTGAACGTGTCGACTCGGGGGAGAAGAGGTTTCGGGTCGCATTTGACCTCCCACCTGAGGATGGCTCATGGGCTCCGTTCAAGACCGAGCGGCTGTGGGCTGCAAAAACCCAGGTCAAGCTCCATCTTCGGGTCCAGAACACTCCCTTCTACATTCGGGGTATCTCGTATGGGGACATCATTCTCGTGCGTCCAGACGGCGAGCGTCGGGAGATCGTTTTCGATAAGCTGGTCGAGGAATCTGGTAACTCGACAGTGCGCTTGCTGTTCAAAGGAAGCGGAGGGAAAGCTGCAGGCTGAACGATTGCTGACTGAGTTTGAATGTCCATGGGAGATCGGTGCTAAAGACTACGTCGCCGTAGACATCGCTCCGACGATCGACTATTCGATTCTTAGGCCAAGACTGATCCGGCTGAAGGATGAGGGCTTGATTGGTGTCCAAGAAAGCTCCATCTCAACACTTCATCAGGCACAGCTCCCCGCGTTCCCTTAGTTGGCGGAAGGTCGTGAGGAAATACCATTCAGTTCATGGCGTTTGGGCTGTCAGCGTAGGTGTGCTTGGTCGGGTAGGCTGTCATGCCGCTGTAGGTGAAGATGTCGGTCGAAGTAGCCGTAGCAGTTATCTATTGACAGTGATGCGATCGTTTCGTAGGGTAGCGATCCACTCGACTTCGAGGTCTGGCACGGGGGAGGACCGAATGACAGTAGACCCTTGCGCGCCCGCGCGCGGGCTGCAGCAGCTGGCGGTGCTGATCGCGATGGTGCTCGGCGTCCACGCCGTCGCCGCAGCTCCGGCGGTGGCCGGCCCGACCGGGCACGACACTGCGACGTCGAGCAACGTCGCCGCGCCGATCGCGCCGGACATCGACTCGCCGGAGTACCTGCCGCTCGACGCCGACGAGCACACCAGCGCCTGCGCCCAGGACTTCGAGCATCGCGGGGCGATCGGCGTCTACGGCACCTTCACCTTCCACTCGCCGTCCCCTCAGGTCGTCAAGTACCTGTACGGCTTCGGTACCACCCCGTTGCCGGACAACGTCCTGGTGCCGGCGAGCGTTGGCGCGCCAGTGTCGGTGCGCTGGATGCCGGACGGTGACGGGCCGAACCTCGTCACCGTGCAGGCGGTCGACGCCGACGGGTGGCGTTCGCCGATCGCATCCTGCCTGTTCTCCGTACCGACCCGGCTCGCCGCCGGCGAGTGGCCGCTCGACGACCCGGCCGGTGCCACGTCGGCGGCGGCCGCGCGCGGCACCCACCCGGCGGCTGCCGGCAGCGGCGTCACGTTCGGCGTACCCGGGTCGGAGTGCGCCGACCTGGGCGCGCAGTGCCAGCTCGGCCGGGCGGCCCGGCTCACCGGCGACGCGGCCACCAGCTATCTGGCGACCAGCAGTTCCGGCCTGATCGACACGTCGACCGGGTTCGGTGCCAGCGTCTGGGTGCGGCTGACCGCGACTCGGTCGACCGGGTCGCGGTCAGTCAGGACGGCTCCGATGCTCCCGGCTTCACCCTCGGCTTCGACGCCGACAGCGGCCGCTGGGCGTTCGAGATCGCCGCATCGGACTCGCCCGCACCGTCGGTGTGGTCGGTGACCAGCACCGCGCCGGTCGTACTCGGCGAGTGGACCCACCTGGCTGCCGCGTACGACCCGGAGCTGACGACGATGACGTTGTACGTCCACGGTGACGAACAGCCGGTGGCGCTGCGTCAGTCGGTGTGGGCGTCGCAGGGCGCGGTGCAGATCGGTCGCGCTGTCACCGGCAGCGGCTACACAGCAGGCTGGGCCGGGGACCTCGCCGACGTCGCGGTCTTCGATCGCGTACTGGTCTCCCACGAGGTGCGGGAGCTGTCGGCCCGGCCGCCGACCTCGCTCGGCTACTGGCCGTTGGACGAGGCCACCGACGGCAACAGCCCGGAATACGGCGTCGGTGTGGACCTGCGGTTGCACGGCGACTCGCACCTGTACGCCCCGGACCTGGACGAGGACCCGTTCGCTGAGTCTCCGCTGGTCGGCGACGGGCATCTGGTGCTCGACGGAGTCGACGACTGGGCCGAGACCGACGGGCCGATCGCGGTGACCGATCGCAGCTTCACCATCGGTGTACGGGTGCGGCTGACCGTACCGGGCTGCGGTGCCACCGACCAGGCGGTGCTGTCCCAGGCCGGCGTCACCGCCAGCGGCTTCGTCATCCGCTGCAGCGCCGCGTCGAACCGGTGGGAGCTGGTCCTGCCACATCAGGACACCATCGACCCGGCGACGACAGTCGTGCACGACGACTGGACGTACCCGGCAGCGGATTCCGTCGGGCAGCACCTGGCGGTGGTCTACGACTCGGTGCGCCACGAGGTGCGGCTCTACGTCGACGGTCAGCTCTCCGCGACGGGCACTGCTGCGTACACGGCCGGTTGGCGGGCGGACGGCGGCCTGCAGGTGGGCCGGGCGTTGCACAACGGGAGCTTCGGCCAGTACCTCACGGGCGTCGTCGACGAGGTCCGGGTGTATGCGGGGGCCGCCGACGAGATGATGATCGCCGAGATGGCAGGGATGGCGGGTGGCCCGATCGGGTGACCGTTCGCTGAGCGCGGCCTGCGTACCCGGGACAGGGCGCGGGCCGCGCTCAGTGCACGGGGCGGTCCGCGCTCAGTGCACGGGGCGGTCCGCGCTCAGTGCTCAGTGCACAGCGCGGGCCGCGCTCAGCGCAGGCAGGAGTCGTCGGGGTCGATGGTGGTGGTGATGCGTCGGCCGATGTCGCGCAACTGCCGGGACTGGGCCTTGGTGATCGGGTCGAAGACGAGGCGGCGTACCTCGGCGACGTGTCCGGGCGCGGTGGCGACCAGCTTGTCCCACCCGGCGTCGGTGAGCGTCGCGAGGGTGTAGCGGCCGTCGGTCGGGTCCGGTGCGCGGCTGACCCAGCCGCGTTTCTCCAGCCGGGTGACGACCTGTGACAGCCGGGACAGCGATCCGTCGGCGATCATGGCGAGCCGGCTCATCCGCATGGTGCGCTCGGGTGTCTCGGACAGCGCGGCCATCACCTGGTACTCGAAGTGGCTGATCCCGGCGTCGCGCTGCAGTTGCCGGTCGAGGGCGCCCGGCAGCCTGGCCAGTACGCCGACGAGGGCGAACCAGGTCTCCAGTTCCTCCTTGTCGAGCCAGTGCGGCTGCTCGGTCGGGGTGGCCATGTCGTCGAGTCTAGCTTCAAGCGTCAAGTGATCACGAGAGCTGCGTCACTTGACGCTTGAAGTCATTGCGGGCTAGCCTCGCTTCAAGCTTAAAGTGTGACGACATCGGAGACAGATATGAACATCGTTCTGTGGGTGCTCGCCGGCCTGCTCGCCGCAGCGTTCCTCGGCGCCGGGCTGATGAAGGTCAGCCAGCCGAGGGAGAAACTCGTCGAGAAGGGCATGGGCTTCGCCGCCGACTTCCCCCTGGGCCTGGTACGGACCATCGGCGCACTGGAGATCCTCGCCGCGATCGGCCTGATCCTGCCGGCGGTCACCGGCATCGCCCCGATCTTCGTCCCGCTGGCCGCTCTCGGCCTGGTCGCGATGATGATCGGCGCCGCGATCGTGCACATCCAGCGCAAGGAGTATCCGGCGATCGTGCCCAACCTGGTCCTCCTGGCCATGGCCGCCGTCGTCGCCTGGGGCCGCTTCGGCCCGTACGCCTTCTGACCCGCCACCTACCTGGGGAGACCTGACCATGCCTGACCTGTTCGAGCCGGTGAACATCGGCAAGTGGACGCTGCCCAACCGGATCGTCATGGCACCGATGACCCGGACCCGGGCCACACCGGACGGGCTGCCGAACGAGCACGCCGCCACCTACTACCAGCAGCGGGCCACCGCCGGGCTGATCATCACCGAGGGGGTGCAGCCCAGCGCCGTCGGGCAGGGCTACCCGAACACCCCCGGCCTGCACACGCCCGAGCAGGTCGACGGTTGGCGGAAGGTCGCCGACGCCGTACACGCCGCCGGTGGGCTGATCGTCGCCCAGTTGATGCACGCCGGCCGGATCGCCCACCCGGACAACAAGCACGGGCAGGAGACGGTAGCGCCGAGCGCCGTCGCCGCCGAGGGCACCATGACCACGGCGAGCGGCAAACAGCCGTACCCGATGCCTCGGGCCCTGACCACCGACGAGCTGCCACAGGTGGTCGACGAGTTCCGCCGGGCGGCGCGGGCGGCCGTCGACGCCGGCCTCGACGGGGTCGAGCTGCACGGCGCCAACGGCTACCTGCTGCACCAGTTTCTCGCCCCGACGACCAACCAGCGCACCGACGGCTACGGCGGTTCGCCGGCCGCGCGGGCCCGGTTCGTCGTCGAGGCGGTGACCGCCGCCGCCCAGGAGATCGGCCCGGAGCGGGTCGGCCTGCGGATCTCCCCGGCCAACGGGGCCAACGGCCTGGTCGAGGACGACCCGGCCGAGACCGCCGCCACCTACCGGGCGCTGGTCGACGCGCTCGCCCCGCTCGGCCTGGCGTTCCTGCACCTGTCGATCGACCCGGCCGACCCGCTGCTGGCGGACCTGTCGGCCCGTTTCGGCGGCCCGGTCGTCGTCAACACCGGGTTCGCGTCGGTCACCGACCGGGACACCGCGCAGACCCTGGTACGCAGCGGAAAAGCGGCGGCGGTCGCGGTCGGTCGACCGTTCATCGCCAACCCTGACCTGGTACGCCGGTGGCGCGAGTCGGCTCCGCTCAACGAGGTCGACCAGTCGACGGTGTACGGCGGCGGCGCACACGGCTACACCGACTACCCGACGCTGGACTGACATAGCCGCGCGCCTGACGGCGGCTCGGCGGAGGCTCGACGCGGCCCGCCGCCGGCCCGCCGTCAGGCGCGCATGCCGGCCCGCATTCCTGGTCTCAGACCGCCGGGGCGACGGTGACCTGGGCGCTTCCGGACAGGCAGGAGGTGTCGGGGGTCGCGGTGATCCGGGCCGTTGCTCCTTCGCTGCCGGCGGCGGCGGTGACGGTGACCTGGCGTTCCCGGGTGCCGGCCGGCAGAACCAGCGGCGACACGGTGATCCGGGGGTCACCGGTGACGGTCAGGGTCAACCCGGCGGTGTCGGTGCAGGCGGCCAGCGTGAAGATCATGGTCGTCGTACCGCCGGCCGGCACCTGCACCTGTGACGGGCAGGCGACCACCATCAGCGCCGGCGGCAGGGCGGCCGGGGTGAAGCCGACCTTCGGCGAGTCGGCGGTCGCCGCCGGAGCGACGGTGACGACCCGGGCGAAGGCGGTGTGCCGGGGGACGGTCGTCGAGCCGCCGCGCAGCGCCGGGTGGTCCGGTGGGACGTCGACGCTGTACGGGGCGGCGCTGTCGCTGCCGACCAGGATGTCGTTGATGTAGAACTCGACCCGCGCGATGGTCCCCACGTTGGTGGTGGCGTCGGCGGTCATCTGGATCGCGCAGACTCCGACGGGGTAGCTGCCGTCGCGCGGGCTGGTCAGGGTCACCTGGGGTGCCGGCTCCGGCCCGGTGCCGTCACACGGGTCGCCGTTGATGGTGCATCCCGGGTCCTGCGGCCGGCCGCCGGTCCAGGCGCCGACGTACCCGATCTCGACCGACCGGCCGGCGGCGATGACGTTGTTCCACGTCGTCGGGGTGGCGGTGAGGGTCCTGCCCTCCAGTGTCCAGTTGGCGTTCCAGCCCTGCTGGACCGTTTCGCCGGCCGGCAGGGTCAGCACCAGCTTCCAGCCGGTGACCGCCGTGGCGCAGTTGTTGGTGATGGTGATGTCGCGAAAGACACCGCCACTGTCCGGGCCGTTGTTCCAGTAGCTGCTCTCGATTGTCACGGTCAGGCATCCGGCGCTGGTGGTGGCGTCGCCGGTCGTGCCGGTCGCGTGCGCCGGGACGCTGGCGGTCGCCGTACCGCTGGCGGCCAGGACCACGGCGGCGGCGACGCCGGCTGCGGTCCGCCACCACGAGGTCTGTCGGGAGCTGTGGGGCACTTCATCGGTACGGGAGTGCGTCGGTGGGGTGGACGACAACGACATGGGGCTGGTCTCCTTCGATCCCAGGTACCCGTGCCGACCCGGCGGGCCGGCAGGACGGACGGTCCCACAGCTGTCCGCCGGCCCAGGCCACTGTAGGCACTCCCATCGTGGCATCAGTAACTGTCGATACACAATGGGTGCGCCGTCAGCGCGCCCTGCGCCCACGGCACGCCAAGATCGCGACGATCTTGCGCTTATCGTTGACCGAATCCGACAAATCCTCGCGATGAATGCAAGATCGTCGAGGCGGAGTGCGTCAGCCTGGACCCGCGACGTATCCAGGTCAGCGCTGCCCGACTGCATGTGGTGCCAGGATCACTGGGCGTGCAGAAGTGGGGCGGTTGGGCGGCTGGAAGCGCGGCAGGTTTCTCAATGGATGTCGCGGCATGGTGATCGGATGCGCGTGGGCTGACGAGCCTTCGGCGTGTCTAGTCGATGAGGCGCAGTGGATCACCGGGTTCGATCAGGCTTGGCTACCGGTGACTGGATAGGTTCCTGATCCCGGTGGTGCTGTCTGCTGTGGATGCTGGTAGGTTGACCAGCCATGCCCGCCGATCCGCCGCCGTCGTATGACGAGTTGTTGGCGTTGAACGCCGGGCTGGCCGCACGGCTGGAGCAGGCGCTGACGCGGATCGCTGAGCTTGAGGCCCGGTTGAAGCAGTCGTCGAGCAACTCGTCGAAACCGCCGTCGAGCGACGGGCTGGCCAAACCGGCGCCGAAGTCGCTGCGGGGCCGTTCGGGTCGCCGGCCGGGCCGCCCGGCCGGGGGCGAGGGCACCACCCTGTCCCAGGTGGCCGATCCGGACGTGGTCGTCCGGCACGTGCCGGACATCTGTGGCGGCTGCGGTGACGGCCTGACCGACCCCGCCGAGGTGACGGTCACCCGCCGGCAGGTGTTCGACATCCCCCAGCCCCGGGTCGTGGTGACCGAGCACCAGATCGTCACCGTCGCCTGCCCGTGCGGGCACCACACCACCGCCGCGACACCCGCCGGGGCCACCGCGCCCGCCGTCTACGGACCACGGATCGCCGCGATCGGCGTCTACCTGCTCCACGGACAGTTCCTGTCCATCGGCCGCACCGCCGACGCGATCCGTGACCTGTTCGGCCTGCCCGTCGCGCCAGCCACCATCACCGCCTGGGTCACCCGCACCGCCCTCGGCGTCATCGACACGGTGCTCCCCGTCATCCGTGACCGCGTCCGCCACGCGCCGGTCGCGCACTTCGACGAGACCGGCATGCGCGTCGACGGCCGCCTCGCCTGGCTGCACTCCGCCTCCACACCCACCGACGTGTTCCTCACCGTGCACCGCCGGCGCGGCACCGCCGGAATGGACGACGCCGGCGTGCTACCCGGATACACCGGCGTCGCCGTGCACGACGCGTGGGCCCCGTACGACACCTACACCGACGCGGTCCACGCCCTGTGCAACGCCCACGTCCTACGCGAACTGGTCTACGTGGTCGACACCGCCACCGGGCAGGTCGCCGACCTCGCCGGCCAGGCCATCGACGCCCTGCGGCACCTGAACCGCCTGACGGTCACGGCCCGCGCCGACGGCGGTGAACCCGACCCGGCCGACCTCGCCGAACAGACCCACCTGCTGCGCTCGGCCGTCGTGCTCGGCGCCGCAGCCACCGCCACCCGCACCGACAAGCTGCACCGCAAGTACCACGCCCTGTTCGTGCGACTACGGGACCGACGCGCCGACTACCTACGCTTCGTCACCGACCCGGCCGTGCCGTTCGACAACAACCCGGCCGAGCGGACCATCCGCATGCCGAAACTCCGGATCAAGGTCTCCGGCAGCATGCGCACCATGACCGGAGCCGAACACTTCGCCGCGATCCGCAGCTACACCGCCACCGCCACCCGACACGGCATCAACATGCTCGACGCACTCACCCGAGCCGCCGCCGGCAGCCCTTGGATCCCCACAACCGCCTGACCCACCTCGCGCGCTTGCGGTATTCCAAGGTCCCACGCACCTATCCAGTCACGGCTACCGTAGGCATCTTCGACCCTCAGCTGGGCGTCGAGGCCGTACTCCTCGGTGGACGCGATGGCCTTCGCGAGGACTGCTTCCAGCTCGTCTGTGCCGATCCTTGCCTGGTCGAGGAGGTGCTGGACGATCGCCACCGCCGATGCTGCCGCCACCTCCTGCGGGATCTCCTCCCGACGCTTCGCGTCCAGCACCGACATGATCATCCCTTCGGTCGCCCGAGTGTCGATCGACGTGTCCGAGGGGAGGTTGAGGCGAAGCTCCGCGACGAAGCGGATGACCTCGCCCCGGCTGGCGCCCTCCGGGAACAGTCGTCTCACGGCGTGAATGAACAGGGAGGTGATGAGGGCTGCCGCGCCGAGCTGGTCCTCAGGTGAAACATCCTCCTGGGCGGTCGGCACGTCTGCGTCATCATCGAGGGTGAGTAGCGCCCGCACGAGGGCAACCGCCCCTGGGCTAATCCTCTTCACTCCACTCCTCCGCGAGTTGACCAACCTCTGCGAGGAAGCGGTCCAACTTGTCGGCCGGTGCGTCCGAAAGCAGGTGCCACAGCACGACGAGCTCGGTTTCAAGTAGTGCGCCCTGCTCGGCGTCCTCGACGTCGTCGGTTTCGCCGGTGAGTGCCGAGACCAGCAACTTTTCGGCCAGTTCCGGATCGAGATTAAGCGTCGTATCCGCGAACTTGCTGCGAATATCGGCGACCAGGTGAATAACCTCGCCTCTGGTGGTCCGGTCCCCGAGTCGTTCGCGCGCGGCGAGGAAAAACGCTGCTCCGAGCACCAGGCCAAGCTCCTGCCACCCTGCTTCGTCAAGCTGCTGGCAGCGTTCCTGGTATATGGCCGGGTTGCCGTGGGTCAGTTCCCGAAGCAGTTCCAGGTGTGGTGTCCGATCAGTCGTCAAGCTTCCGCCTCCGGGTCTTTCGGTCATCTAGTTTCTTGAGGATCAGGGCGACTGTTGCCGCGATGACGATTGCGGCGGACTCGGCAGAGTCGGCGTAACCAGGGGTTTGGTTCGAAGGTCCTGGTGTCGGCGGATGTTGCACCGTAGACGTGCTGCCCTTTGGTCCAAGCTGGGCAATTGCATCCGCGACTTTCCCGGTCACGTCGCCGGCGGTCTCGGCATTCTCGACACTCTTCTTGGCGACCCGTCGGTGCCAGCCCTTCGGGCGTCCGGTGCTGGCGACGATCTCTTCGCCGCTGGTAGGCTGGTGTCGGGGTTGGCCTGGAGGGTGGGCATCGAGCCGGGGATGAGGCAATTGCCGCACCGCGAGAACGCCTCCGCTGACTTGGCGAGCAAGTTGCCGAGCCTGCCGGCCTTGGCTGCTGCGGTCTCCGCCTCGGTGATGGCGTCGCGAATCTCGTTGTGGTTGGAACCGGTCCCGGCGGTCGTGAGGTGCTGGTGAGCCTGGTCCAGGTCAGCCTGGGCGCGGGCGGCTCCGACTGCGGCCTGATCGAGTCGTTCGACGGCGGTGCGGAGCTGAGCGACCACGTCAGCCAGGGTCATCCGAGAGCCCTCCGGTAGGCCTGGGCGTGCTCCACGCAGCTGTCGATCCGCCGGCAAATCATCTCGACCTCATCAATGGCAGCCGTCAAGTGGTGCTCGCCCTCCTTGACGTAGTCGCACTGACTGCCGCGAACGGTGCGAAGGGCCAGGCCACCTGCTTCCGTCGCGACGTCGCTGAGCTGCACGATGAGCCGCTTGCCTCCTCGGCGGCCTCGATGGCCTGCCCGATGCGCACCTTGACATCCTCGACTGTCATGAAGCCGCCCGTCCAGAGAGGGGTAGCGCGGCAGCCTTCTGGTGACATGAAGGCTACCGGTAGTGGCCAACTGCGGGAGGCCCCTCGCGGCACAGTGGAGTCAGGTGGGTGGAAGCGTGGCAAGCCTCTCGACGGACATCAGGGAGGCTTATTCAGCAGGGCCTCGATAGCCCACAGTGGACCCCCTGATAAATGAGACGGCCCGCCCTCCCATAGGATGGAGTTACCACACAACAACCAAAGAAAAGCGGACCGCCGAACATGTATCATACCACCGGCTTCACGACCGATCAGATCCGCGACCTCTGCGTGCTGGTCCGCGCCGAATGCCGGAACCTGGGCATGGAACCGTGGCCACCGATCCTCGGCCTCTACCGCGCCCTCGTGGTCACGTTGACCTACATGCGGCGCAACCGCGTCCAAGCGGAGATCGCCGAGGCGCACGGCGTCTCCCAGTCGACGATCTCACGGGCGGTCACCGCCATCACCCCGGTCCTCGACCGCGTGCTGGCGGGGTTCGTGCCGACCGCCGACGAGCTCGACCCGACCGTCCAGTACATCGTCGACGGCACCCTGTTCCCCTGCTGGTCATGGCGCACGGACCGCTGTCTGTACTCCGGCAAGCACAAGACCACGGGCATGAGCGTCCAGGTCGCCTGCACCCTCGACGGCGCGCTCGTCTGGGTCTCCGATCCCGTCACCGGCAACCACCACGACTCGTACGCGATCAACGACACCGGTGTTCTCGTCAGCCTGAATCCTGCAGGCTGGATCGGCGACAAGGGATACGTCGGCAACGGCATGATCACCCCGTACAAGAAGCCCAAGGGCGGCGAGCTCACAGAGTGGCAGAAGGAATACAACAGGCAGGTCAACAAGATCCGCTGGGTCGTCGAACAGGTCATCGCGAATCTGAAGACCTGGAGAATCCTGCACACCGACTACCGCAGACCGCTCGCGACCTTCACAGAAACGATCTCCTGTGCCATCGGGCTGCACTTCTACAGGATCGCCTGTGAATAGACCTCAGGGTGTGGTGATTCGGATGCGCGTGGGCTGACGAGCCGTCGGCGCGTCGAGTCGATGAGGCGCAGTGGATCATCAATTGAGCAACCCTCGCCGGTGAGCGGGAGAGGGGCCTACGGCTTGCGCATCCACGTCGCCGGATCGGTGACGTAGACACCTTTGCCCTGGTGGCGGTCGATGACCTCGAGTGCTTCGAGGCGCACGAACACCAGGCGGATCGTTGACGGGCTCACGTCGTACTGCTTGCAGAGCTGGGCGATCGACGGCAGTTTGTCGCCGGCCTTGAGTGTGCCGTTCTTGACGTCGGCAACGATGGCGTTCGAAATCTTGAAGTAGTCGGGCAAAACAGGCATGGCGCTCCCTCGCGTGGCGCCTCCATTCGACCACGTCACTTATGTGTGGAGCAAGGTTTAGGTAGCCTCCACGCAGAGGTTGACATCGACGACATCCGCACATAAGTTCATCGCTACGAACGCTCCCTCGCGTGGCAACGACGGAGTGCTCGTGCCCTGGTCGGGGCGGGGTGGTGGCGCGCGGCCTGCCCGCCCCGACCGCCCTACCCGAGCGAACCCCCGCGAAACCCGCAACCCGCGACACCCGTACCCAGGAAACACACCAAAAGCCGCTCCGGGGTCGTACCCGCCGAATGAGGCTGCGACCGGCCGGAGCTGGGGCGACCCGTCGGCTACGAGCACTCCCGCTTACGCCTTCCCTGCCGGCGGGTCGCCCCATCCAACTCCTGATGAAGGGGAACCCCCGCGATGCGCAACCTTCTCCACCGGATCTTCAGTCGGCCCCGCCGCCTCCACCACGTCATCGAGCCGCCGCCGGGGCGGCCCCGCAACGGCGGGGTGTTCCGCCGCCCGCCGCTGCGGCCCCGGATCTACCCCAGCCAGGTCCGCGACCGCCGGTTCCGCGAGGTCCGCCGTGGTCTCGACCCGGACGAGGTGTACGCCTTCCTGCACTACGTCGCCGAGGACCTGACCGCCCTGCGGGACGATCTGCGGCGCACCGACGACGAGAACCTGCGGATCAAGTGTGCGCTGCGCGAGTGGCAGTCGGCTCAGACCCGGATGTACGCATGAGCGGCGGGCCGCGTACCCACCTGGTGTTGACCGTCGCGAACCTGGACACCGGCGCGGTGGCCTCGGCCAGTGTCGCCGCCGGCACCCACGCCGACTTCGGCGGTGGCTGGCGGGTGCCGCTGACGCCGGTACGCGACGAACTCGCCGCACAGGTCAAAGTGGACTGCTCGACGCTGCGCGAGCTGCGCCACCCGGCGTGGACGATCCTGCTCGGGCGGACCGTGGCGGCTGCCCCGGCCGGCGCCGACGGCCGGCTCGGCCGGCTCTGCGCCCTCGCCGACCTGCTCTGCCTGGACCTGGTCGTCGAGGCCCGGCGGGGTGTGTACGCGGCCGGCCTGAACTGGGACCTCCGGTTCGAGGTGCCCGGCGCGGCCGTCCCACGTGACCAGCGTGGGTACGCCGACAGCCTGCCCGCCGCGCTGGAGCGCACCAGCGTGCCCGACGCGCTGGCGGGGCTCGCCGAGCGGTCGTTGACCGCGCCGGCGTACTTCCTGCGGCCGCAGCAGGCCCGGTCGACGCTGCCGCCCGAGGAGATCGACGCCGACCAGCTGGAACGCCGGATCGTCCGGGACTGCGGCGACGGGCCGCCGACGCCCGGGGCGCAGGCCATCTGGCGGGACGGCCGTTGGCGGCACACGTCGCTGCGGCGGATCCTCGGCCCCCGGCCGGCGATCCCGGAGCGTGCGCCGCTGCTGTGCCGGGCTCAGCAGCCGCCAGCGCCGACGTGGTGGGGTGAGCCGATCCCAGGGGTGCCGTGCCTGGACTGTCACGCCACCGGTTGGCGGCACCCGGTGCTGACCTGCCGGCGCTGCGGCGGCCACGGCCGGCGGTACGCCGGTGCCGTCGTCACCGTCACGAATCTGCGGGACCGGGCGACGCACGTCGAGTGGCGGGCGTCGACCAACGACCCCGATCCCGCTTCCGCAGACAGTGCGGACCGGTGGCGGGACCATCGGTTGCCGGAGCGGTTCCGGCTGGGCCGGTGGGCGGGCGTGTTCGGGGTACGGCCGGTGGACCTGCTGGATCTGACCCACGAGCGGGTGCTGTCGCTGTGGCTGCGTGACGGCATCGCGGCGCGCGACGGCAGCTCCGGCAGTTTCGGTCACCCGGTCCGGCGGTACGTGGCCGAGGCCGCCGCCGGCCGGCCCAGTGCCCGGCTGCTGGTGCAGGCCGCCGACTGGGCCGAGTTGCCGGCGTTCGACGCCGTCGCCGCGCTGGTCGTCGGGCTCGGTCTGGCGCTGCGGGTCACCGCCTGTGAACTGCCCCGCGACGTCGACCAGCCGATGATGTCGTACGGCCTGTTCTGGTCGGTCGACGCGGTGCCGGCGGCGGTCCCGGTCGACGAGTCGGCCCCGCTGGACCGGCCGTTGGGCGCGAGTGTGCAGCAGGCGGTCGGTGACTGCCTGTACCGCCTGGAGCTGCGTGCCGCCGAGTCGGTGCCGATCGATCCGGCGCAGCCGGTGCCGGTGCCGCAGCAGTTGGTGCCGCCGTTCGTGCCCGATCTCGTCGGTCGGCTCACCGCGCTGGCCGCCGATGCGGTCGGCCGGGTGGTGGCGGCCCATCTCGACCACGCCGGCTGCCGCTACTGGGCCACCGCCGCCAGCTGACCGGCGACCCGCTGGATGTCGGCGATCTAGAAGGATTGTGGCTGGTATTCCGGCGAAATCCTGCTAGATCACCAGTCCGACAGCGAGAACGGCGACTCCGGGAGCCGAACGACGGCGGTGTTTCTGTCACTCTCAGTTAGACAGTGGTGTACGCCACAATTTGCTGGCGCAACTATCATCCGGGAGCGCTCCCATGGTCCCTGGTGGACCGGTTTAGCCAGGTCGCGCCGAGGGTGAGCGACCCCCTACCCATCGACACCGAAGGGGTGGTGTTGACTACGAGCTCAGCGGTATCGTGCCACGCGCATCGGCGTTGGCCAGCTGTGGACGTGCGCTGCTCCACTCAGGCCGCCATTCGATTGGATACAAGTTGGCACGCACACAGGCCGACGGCCAGCAGCCGAAGAAATCCCGACGCGGCAACGACCGTCAGCAGTCGATCAAGCGTAGGGTCATCCGGCTGGTCCTCATCCCCGGCGTGGCCGCCCTGGCGCTCTGGCTGGCCGCCTCCGGCTACCTGGTCTTCCAGGGCTTCTACAACCGACAGGTCGCCGTCGGCGTCCGTGAGGTGTCGATCCCGGCCGTTCCGGCGCTCGCCTCCATCCAGGAGGAACGCCGCCTCGGCATCGCCTACCTGGCCCAGTCCGACAACGACCTGCAGGAACTGCTCGACCAGCGGCGGCAGACCGACGAGCAGCTGACCGCGCTGCGTACCGTCGCCGAAGGCTCCCTCGCCGCCGCCCCCGACTCGATCATCACCCAGTGGAACACCCTCACCGGGTACCTGGATCAGCTGCCGAGCATCCGGACCACGATCGACTCCCGGTCGGCCAGCGGCCAGGAGGCGTACGAGTTCTACAACGGCCTGCTCGACGCCGCGACCGAGATGTTCGACATCCAGGCCCGGATCGTGCCCGACGTGACCGCCGCCCAGGGTGGTATCGCCGCCACCGAGGCGTTCCTCTCCAGTGACCTGATGTCGCGGGCCGGCTCCCTCGGTGACGAGGCGTTCAGCTCCCGGTCCTTCACCGAGCAGGAACATCTCGCCTTCGTCCAGCTGGTCGGGGCGTACCGGGCCACCCTGGCCGCCGTCTCCCCGCACCTGCACCCCGACGCCCAGCAGCGCTACGAGGAGATCGTCGCCAGCGACGCCTGGCAGCGGCTGCAGATCGCCGAGGACAAGCTGATCGCCGCCGGTGCCTGGGGCAACTCGGTCCCCGGTGGGCTCGGCATCGACCGTGCGCAGTGGGCCCAGCTCACCGCGCAGGTCTCCGCCGACCTGGTCGACCTGACCATCGTGCAGGCCGACTCGGTCTCCGCGCAGACCCTGCGTACCGGTAACAACCAGCTGCTGCTGGCGCTGCTCGGCAGCCTCCTCGCCCTGGCCGTCGCGGTCGCCGCGACCGTCTGGGCGGTCCGGCAGTCGCAGGTCCTGGTCGACCAGGCACTGTCACTGCGCCTGGCGCAGCTCGGCCAGGACGCCTCCGCGATGGTCGACGAGCGGCTGCCGGCGGTCATGGACCGGCTGCGCCGCCGCGAACAGGTCGACCTCTCCGCCGAACTCGCCACCAAGGACTACGGCGCCGACGAGATCGGCCAGGTGGCCCAGGTCATCAACCGGTCGCTGCAGGCGGCGGCGGCCGCCGCCGTCAACGAGGCGCAGACCCGTACGTCGAGTATCACCATGCTGATGGGTGTCGCCCGGCGCCCGCAGCGGCCACTGCAGCGCGGCCTGCGGGTCATCGAGGACCTGCAAGGTCGAATCGGTGACGAGAAGCTGCTCGGCGAGCTGTTCGACATCAACCACCAGCTCACTCAGACCCGGCGCTTCCTGGAGAACCTGGTCATCCTCGCCGGTGGGCAGATCGGCCGTCGGTTCAAGAACCCCGTCCCGGTCCGCCGGGTGCTGCTGGCCGCCTTCGCCGAGTCGCAGCACTACCAGCGGATCACCCTGCGCAAGGCCGCCGACCTGGCGGTGCACGGGCACGCCGTCGCCGGCACCATCCACCTGCTCGCCGAGCTGCTGGACAACGCGCTGGCCTTCTCGCCGCCGGAGACGATGGTCTGGGTCACCTGCAACGAGGTCAAGCACGGCCTCGCGGTGGAGATCGAGGACGCCGGCATGGGGATGCGCGGCGAGGCGCTGGACCGGGCCAACGACCTGCTCGCCACCGCGCCGACCCCGGACGTGATGGCGTTGCGCGACGGCGCCCAGGTCGGTCTGCACGTCGTCGCCGAGCTGGCCAAGCGCGACGGCATCCAGGTCAGCCTGCGGACCTCGGCGTACGGCGGCCTGCTGGCGATCGTGCTGCTGCCGGAGCGGCTGCTCGCCGGCCGTACCGACGACCGGACCGGCCGGGACCTGGAGCAGGAACGGCTCGTCCCGGCCATGGCCGGGGCGGTGGCCCGACCGAACGCGCTGCGGCACCACCCCCGAGCCGCCGCCAACGCCGCAACCGCGACCGCGACCGCGACGGCACCTGCGCAGGCGTCGGCGACCGCGACGGCGCCGGCACACCCGCAGGCACCCTCGGCCACACCGGTTCCGACGACCGTCGGGACGACCGGGGCAGCGGCCACGAACGCCGTCGCGACCGCGGCGGCGCCCGGCAGCACCGTCGGGCCGGCCCCGGTGATCCCCGGACCGGCGTCGACGGCCGGTTCCGCCCCGGTGGGCGGCGGCACGGTGTACGAACGACGGAGCACAGGCGACGTGGCAGGACATCCGTACCGTACCGGCGACCCGGCCGACTACCGCCGCAACGGGGCCGCCCAGGTGGAGTGGCGGCTCGACCCGGAGCCGGCCGAGCCGGACCCGGCGGCCGGCGGCGGCACGACGGCCACCGGTACGCCGCCGTCCGCCCCGCCGGCCCGGCCGCCGCTGCCGCACCGCCAGCCGCAGCAGCACATCGCGCCGGAGCTGCGCGACGAGATCGCGGCGGACGGCGACCCTGGTACGGACGCCACGCCGATGCGCTCCCCGGAGGAGGCCAGGAACCGATTCAGCCGGTACCAGCGGGCCTGGAGCGCAGGTCAGGCGGCAGCCAGCGACGACGTGGCGGCCAACGACGCCCCGGCAACTAATGATGATCAAGGCAGGAACGCGTGACCAACTCTCACCCGCAGAACGACCTGACCTGGATGTTGGACGACCTCGTCGAGGTCCCCGACGTCCTGTACGCGGTGGTCCTGTCCACCGACGGTCTGATCATCCAGAAGTCCACATCGCTGCCACAGGACCAGGCCGAACTGCTCGCCGCCGGGGCGTCGTCGCTGCACAGCGTCGCCGCCGGGGTCAGCCGCCGGTTCGACAGCGGCCCGGTGCACCAGGTCATCGTCGAGTACCGGGGACAGAGCCTGTTCATCGCCGCCGCCGGGCACAACGCCCGGCTCGCCGTACTCTGCGAGCAGAGCGTCGACATGGGCACCGTCGCGTACGAGATGAGCCGGCTGGTCACCCGCATCGGTGAGTACCTGAGCACCGATCCACGGACCGCGGTGACGCAGATCAACGGCAATGCCGGGCCGGGCCGATGACACACGACGTGTGGGACGGCGACGACGACTCGGAGGCGGGCCGACTGGTCCCGCTCTACATCCTGGTCAACGGGCGGACCAGCCCACGCAACACCAACCTCGACCTGGCCACCCAGGTGGTGGCGCTGCCCGCCGACCTGTCCCGGCTGGAACCGGAGTACCGGGAGATCGTCGAGCGCTGCTCGACCTGGATGTCGATCGCCGAGATCGGCGCCTACCTGCACCACCCGCTCACCATCACCAAGGTGATGGTCGACGTGCTCCTCGAGCAGGGCTACCTGGACATCGGTACGCCGGCCCAGCAGAAGATCGCCGACCGTGACCTGCTGGCGACCGTGCTCGCGGGCCTTCAGCGACTGTAGACGAGAAGGACTGATCACCGTGGATCGCAAATCGGTCAAGGTCGTGGTCGCTGGCGGATTCGGCACGGGCAAGACCACCATGGTCGGCTCGGTCAGCGAAATTCCGCCGCTGACCACCGAGGAGGTGCTGACCGAGGCCAGCATCGGCGTCGACGACGTCACCGGCATCGAGGACAAGACCAGCACCACCGTCGCCCTCGACTTCGGCCGGATCACCATCGCCGAGGACGTCGTGCTCTACCTGTTCGGCACCCCCGGGCAGGACCGCTTCTGGTTCATCTGGGACGAGCTGGCCCAGGGCGCGATCGGCGCGGTCGTGCTGGTCGACACCCGCCGGCTGGACAGCAGCTTCGCCGCCATCGACTACTTTGAGCGACGCGGCATCCCGTTCGTGGCCGCGGTCAACCAGTTCTTCGGCGAGTGCCTCTACACCGAGGACGAGATCCGGGGCGCGTTGGAGCTGGATCCGGCCGTACCGCTGCTGTGGACCGACGCCCGGGACCGGGCCTCCTGCAAGGAGACCCTGATCGAGCTGGTCAAGCACGCGATGCGCCGGCTTCCGGTGCCAGGCTGAGCCCCAGCCGCCCGGCTACGCCGGGGCCAGCCGGACCGTTACGCCCGGCTACGCCGGGGCCAGCCGGACCTTGAAGTGGCGCAGCAGCGGCGGTGCGGAGACGATCCGGTAGCCGCCGACCCGCTGCGGATCCTTGGCGATGTCGGCCAGCACCTCGGCGACGTACTCCAGATGGGCGTCGGTGTAGACCCGGCGCGGGATCGCCAGCCGGACCAGCTCGAACGGTGCCGGCGTGACCAGCTGGTGGTTGTCGTCGAGCCCGCCGAGGTACAGCGAGCCCAGCTCGGCGCAGCGGATCCCGCCGTCGAGGAAGAGCTGGCAGCCCAGCGCGTGGCCGGGGAACTGGTGCGGCGACAGGTGTGGCAGCAGCCGGCCCGCGTTCAGGTAGAGGGCGTGGATGCCGGCGGGGGCGACCGTGGCCACCCCGGCGTCGGCGAGCAGCCGGGCCAGCCGGGCGGTCGAGGCCGCACGGGAGCGCAGGTACGCCGGTTCGAGCACCTCCCGGACGCCCTGGGCGAGCCGTTCCAGGTCGTGGCCGGCGAGTCCGCCGTACGTGGAGAAGCCCTCGGTGGCGATCAGGTTGGCCTCGCAGGCGGTGTACCGGGCCTCGTCGCGCAGCCCGATGACACCGCCGATCGCCGACAGGCCGTCCTTCTTCAGGCTGATGACGCAGCCGTCGGCCAGGTCGAAGGCGGCGCGGGCGATCTCGCGCGGAGTCTTGTCGCGGTACGCGTCCTCCCGTTGCGACACCAGCCATGCGTTCTCGGCGAACCGGGCCGCGTCCAGGAAGAACGGCACGTCGAAGCGGCGGCACAGGTCGCGTACGGCGGTCAGGTTCGCCATCGACACCGGCTGTGCGCCGAGCCCGTTGTTGGTGATCGTCATCAGCACCACGCCGACCCGGTGCCCGTCCGGGCCGGCCAGGGTCCGTTCCAGCGCGTCGAGGTCGATGTCGCCCTTGAACGGTGCGTCGTCGTCCAGGTCGGTGGCGGCGGCGCAGGGCAGGTTGACCGCCTGCGCGCCGGCCAGCACCACGTTGGCGTGGGTGGTGTCGAAATGGGTGTTGCTGATGCTGATCTGGCCGGGTTTCAGCAGGTCACCGAAGAGGATCCGTTCACCGGCCCGGCCCTGGTGCACCGGCAGCACGTGCGGGTAGCCGGTCAGGTCGCGGATCTCGTCGCGGAACCGGAACCAGGAGCGGGCCCCGGCGTACGATTCGTCGCCGAGCGCCGCCGCGGCCTCCTGCAGGGTCGAGGTGGCCCCGGTGCCGGAGTCGGAGAGCAGGTCGACGGTGATCTGGTCGGCCCGCAGGTTGAACGGGTTGTAGCCGGCCTCGGCCAGCGCGGCGCGCCGTTCGTCGGCGGTCAGGAACGGGATCGGCTCCACCACTTTGATCCGGTACGGCGGCAGGGTGGTGCGTCGGTCGGCTGGCTGCATCACATGCTCCCGGCGTTCATCGGCGTACGGTCTCGCCCGGGTCGCGGTGCGGCGACCTGGTGGGCTTCGGCGGACAGGTAGACGGTGATGCCGGGGCGGGGGCGGCCGACCCGCAGTGACACGTGCGCGATCAGGCCGACGCCGTCGGCCAACGGCCGGTCGGTGACCGCCTCGATGGCCGGGTCGAGCCGGCTGGCGTCGAGGCCGTACCGGTCGAGCAGTTCGCGGACCCGGTCGCGGGCCTGGACGTCGTCGTCGACGTAGTCGCGGATCGGCACGTACAGGCTGTAGCCGACCGGCTGGGTGGCGCCGGTGGTGAAGGTGTAGCTGCTGACCAGCGGACGCCGTTCGTACGGGCCGGGGCCGCCGGCCGCCGTGGTGCAGAAGTCGGCGACCTGGTCGGGGTCGATGTCGTCGACCACGCTCGCGGCGCGGACGGCGTCGTCGACGGTCGCGTCGTACTGGCTGACGTAGAGCTTGACCCGGGACTGGTCGCCGTCGTGCAGGTCCAGCGCGAAGAACGTCAGCTGGTCGCGTCGGCCCAGCTCACCGGGGCGCAGGCCGCCGTCGACCATCATCGGGTACGCGGCGTCGAGCCCCAGCTTTCGTAGCGCTTCGACGACCAGCGTGGCGCGGTGCTCCTCGCCGCGTACCGCCGGGTTGAAGTAGACCTTGAGTTCGGGTCGGCGGCCGCTGCGGAAGACCAGCGAGTACCACAGTGCGAAGGCACCGCGCGGTCGGTCGGTGTCGAAGACCTCGCGGACCGCGTCGAACCGGCTGGTGGCCAGGTCGAACCGGTCGACCTGGCGGTCCAGGAAGCGGTACGCGGCCTGGGCGTGCGCGGCGAGGTCCCCGGTGGCGGCCTGGGCCTCGGCGAGGATCCGCAGGGTCGGCGGCTCGGCCTCGTTGAACGCGACGGAGTACTCGACCGGGGTGTGGTCGTCGGCGACGTCGGACGGCCAGGCCGGTGGCTGGTCGACGGGCCGGGTCGCGGCCGGGCCGAGCAGGTCGGCGACGAGTTGCCGAGGGACGGCCGGGTCGGCGTCGACGACCGCGCAGAGCCGGGTCAACTGTCCGGCCAGTCGGTCCAACAGGGAGGTTCCGTGCATGTGTCGCCTTCCGCCGCGCCTCGCAACATCCTGGCCCCTTGGTGATCACCCGACTTCACATAGTGATCTCCGACCGAGGTAGTTGTCGAGTGAGACAAATTTCACTGATCCTGAGTGGATTGTCAGGATGAGTGAAATGCCAGCTTGGCGCGGTGGACGAATCCGTCCTATGCGGGAGTAGTGGACCTGTGGCGACTGTGCCGAATAGTGGGATTGACCAAGTTTGATCCGCTGTGGTGCAACGCCGCTGGTCGGCGGGGTCACGCGGTGCGACCAGCAGTTATTCCTGTGTGGAATAAATATTCCACACAGGAATGCACGTCAACGGGAACCTGCGTCGGACTGCCGCCTGCCGCCTGCCGCCTGCCGGCTGCCGCCTGCCGGCCGCCCGGCCGATCAGGCTGCTGGCCGCCCGGCCGATCAGGCGGACTTACGGTCGGTAGCCTTCCTCGCCGTCGAGCTGCGGGAGCTGGCCTTCTTGGCGGCAGCCTTCTTGGTGGCGGTCTTCGTGCCGCCGGTCTGCTTGGCGGCAGCCTTCTTCGCCGGCTCGTTCTTGCTGGCCGGCTCGGCCTGCTTCGCTCGCTGAGTCTTCTTCGCCGGTTCGGCCTGCTTGGCGGGATCGGCCTTCTTCGCGGCGGTCCGGCGCGCCGCCGGGGCCTTGCCGCCCGCCTTCCTCGCCGAGGTGATCGGGGTCGGCTCGGCCGGGGCCCGGTCACTGTCGGCGGCCTCGCCACGGGCCACCCGGGCCCGCTCCACCGAGGCCCGCAACGCCGCCATCAGGTCCACCGCAGCCGGCGGAGCCTCCGCCTCCTCCTCCGGGGCGACGATCTCCCGGCCCTCCACCTTGGCGTCGATGACCTCCTGCAACGCGGCCCGGTAGTCGTCGGTGTACTCGTCCGGGGCGAACTCACCGGCCATCGAGTCGATCAACGACGCCGCCATCGCCAGCTCCGGCGGCCGGACCTGCACGTCGTCGTCGAGGAAACCGAACGACGCCTGGCGGATCTCGTCCGGCCAGAGCATCGTGTTGAGCACCAGCACGTTGTCGCGTACCCGCAGAGTGGCCAGCTGCTCCCGCTGCCGCAGCGCCACCTTCACGATCGCCACCCGGTCGGAGTCGGCCAGGGCGTCGCGCAGCAGCACGTACGGCTTGGTCGCCGTACCCTCCGGCTCCAGGTAGTAGGCCTTGTTGTAGAGGATCGGGTCGACCTGGTCGGCCGGCACGAACTCCAGTACGTCGATCGCCCGCGACGTGCTCAGCGGCAGATCCGAGAAATCCTCGTCGGTCAGGATCACCATCTCGCCACCGCCGAGGTCGTAGCCCTTGGCGATGTCGTCGTAGCTGACCTCCTCGCCGTCGACCGAACAGACCCGCTTGTACCGGATCCGGCCGCCGTCGGTGCGGTGCACCTGGTGGAACCGGATGTCCTTCTCCTCCGTGGCGGAGTACAGGCGTACCCCGATCGACACGAGGCCGAACGACACCGCGCCTTTCCAGATCGCGCGCATGGTGAGTCCCCTTCGCCACCACCGGCGGCCGCCGCCCTGTCCTGCCCTTCCCCAAGGTCAAGATCGTCCAGGTCAGCCCGGTGTTGATCCAGGATCGCATCCGACAGAACTCAGCGCGACCACTTCGTTGCTGGTTTTACAGTGGCAGGATGCCGGGTGGACCGCTGCGGCCGATGCTCGCGACGACCGGGGAGCTGCCCACAGGCCCCGGCTGGCGGTACGAGTTCAAGTGGGACGGCGTCCGCGCGCTGGCCGACATCTCCGGCGGCGCGCAGCGTCTGTACGCCCGCTCCGGCGCCGAGATCACGGTGGCCTACCCGGAACTGTCCGGCCTGCCCCGCGCCCTGGACGACGCCCTGCTCGACGGCGAGATGGTGCTGCTCGACGCCGCCGGCCGGCCGTCGTTCACCGCGCTCGCCGAGCGGATGCACGTACGGGACCCGGCGCGGGCCGCCCGGTTGGCCGCTGGGGCCCCGGCCACGTACATGATCTTCGACCTGCTGCGGCTGCGCGGCGCCGACCTGACCGGCTGGCCGTACCACGACCGGCGGCACGCGCTGGAAGCCCTCGGCCTGGCCGGGCCGGCGTGGGCGGTGCCGCCCGGCTTCGCCGACGGGCCGGCCACCCGGGCCGCCGCCGCTGAACACGGCCTGGAGGGGGTGGTCGCCAAACGGCACGACGCGATCTACCGTCCAGGGGTGCGCAGCCCCGACTGGGTCAAGGTCAAAATCGAGCTGACCAGGGATTTCGTCGTCGGCGGCTGGCGGCCGGGGGTACGCCGCGTCGGCGGGCTGCTGGTCGGCGTACCGGGGCGGGATCCGGCCGGTGCGGCGACCGGTGCCCTGCGGTTCACCGGCCGCGTCGGTGGCGGCATCGGGGCGGCGGCCGAGCGCGCCCTGCTGGCCGCGCTCGAACCGCTGCGTACCGACGGGTCGCCGTTCGACACGCCGCTGCCGCGCGAGGACGCCAGGGGCGCGATCTGGGTCCGCCCCGAGGTCGTGATCGAAGTACGGTACGGCCAGCAGACCCCGGACGGGCGGCTGCGCTTCCCCCGCTTCCTGCGGATCCGCCCGGACGTGCCGGCCACCGACGTCGACGCCGAGGCCGCCGATGGCGGCTGACTTGAGGCGGGGTGCCGCCGATGCCGGCTGACCGGGGAGCGGGCGCGGCCGGGCGGATCCGCGTGGAGGTGGCCGGCCGGGCGCTGGAGCTGTCGAACCTCGACAAGGTGCTCTACCCGGCGGCCGGGTTCACCAAGGGCGAGGTGATCGACTACTACACCCGGGTCTCCGGCGTACTGCTGCCGCACCTGGCCGACCGGGCGCTCACCCGGATCCGCTACCCGAACGGGGTCGACAGGCAGTACTTCTTCGAGAAGAACGCCCCAGCGAGCACCCCCGACTGGGTGCGTACCGCCCGGTTGCCGACCCCTGGGTCCTCGCGCGGCCGCGACGAGATCGACTTCGTCGTCGCCGACGACCTGCCCACCCTGGTGTGGCTGGCCAATCTGGCCGCGTTGGAGCTGCACACCCCGCAGTGGCGGGTCGGCGCCGACCCTGATCTGCTGGTCGTGGACCTCGATCCGGGGGCACCGGCCGGGATAGCGGAGTGCTGCGTGGTCGCGGTGGCGATCAGGGACCGGTTCGCCGACGACGGGATCGCCTGCTGGCCGAAGACCTCCGGCCGCAAGGGCATGCAGCTGTGTGCGCCGGTTTCTGCCACCCAGTCGGCCGAGGTGATCTCGGGGTACGTCAAGCAGGTCGCCGAGGAACTGGAGTCTTCTTCGCCGGCGAAGGTCACCTCCAGGATGGCGAAGCGGCTGCGCCCGGGAAGGGTCTTCATCGACTGGAGTCAGAACAACGCGGCGAAGACGACGGTGGCGCCGTACTCGCTGCGGGCCGGCCCGGTCCCGGCCGCCTCGACCCCGCTGACCTGGCCGGAGGTGGAGGCCGCAGCGGCGGGGGACCTACTAGGGGCCGTCCGCCAGTTCACCGCCGCCGAGGTGCTGGACCGGATCGACGAGTACGGCGACCTGCTGGCCGACCTGCTCACCCCCGGCCCACCCGTCCCCTCATGATCCCGACGATCTTGCGGTTATCGCGAGGATTTGTCGGATTCGGTCAACGATAAGCGCAAGATCGTCGCGATCATGGGGGTCAGGGGAGGGCGGGGCCGAGGACGTCGTCGGCGTCGACGATCGTGTACGCGTAGCCCTGCTCGGCGAGGAACCGTTGCCGGTGTGCGGCGTACTCGGTGTCGACGGTGTCCCGGGAGACCACGGTGTAGAAGTGCGCCTGCCGGCCGTCGGCCTTCGGGCGCAGCACCCGGCCAAGGCGCTGTGCCTCCTCCTGGCGGGAGCCGAACGTGCCGGAGACCTGGATCGCCACCGCCGCCTCCGGCAGGTCGATGGAAAAGTTGCCGACCTTGGAAATGATCAACGTCGGGATCTCGCCGTGGCGGAACGCGTCGAACAGCCGTTCCCGCTCCTTGTTCGTGGTGGCGCCCTGCACGATGGGGGCGTCGAGGTACTCGCCGAGCTGATGCAACTGGTCGATGTAGGCCCCGATGACCAGCACCTGGTCGCCCTGGTGCCGGTCCACCAGCGCCTTGACCACCGGCAGCTTGGTGCGTGCCGTCGCCGCCGACCGGTACCGCTCCTCGGTCTCGGTGACCGCGTACGCCATCCGTTCCGCGTCGGTCAGGGTGACCCGGACCTCGACGCACGCGGCCGGGGCGATCCAGCCCTGCGCCTCGATGTCCTTCCATGGCGCGTCGTACCGCTTCGGGCCGATCAGCGAGAAGACGTCACCTTCCCGGCCGTCCTCGCGGACCAGGGTGGCGGTCAGCCCGAGCCGCCGGCGGGCCTGCAGGTCGGCGGTGAACCGGAAGATCGGCGCCGGCAGCAGGTGCACCTCGTCGTAGACGACCAGGCCCCAGTCGCGGGCGTTGAACAGGTCCAGGTGGGTGAAGGCGCCCTTACGCCGCGACGTCAGCACCTGGTACGTGGCGATGGTGACCGGGCGGATCTCCTTGCGTTCACCGGAGTACTCGCCGATCTCCTCCTCGGTCAGCGAGGTCCGGGCGATCAGTTCCCGCTTCCACTGCCGGCCGGCGACCGTGTTGGTGACCAGGATCAGCGTGGTCGCCTTGGCCTGCGCCATCGCCGCCGCGCCGACCAGGGTCTTGCCGGCACCGCAGGGCAGCACCACCACCCCGGAGCCGCCGGCCCAGAACTGCTCCACCGCCTCCCGCTGGTACGAGCGCAGCGTCCAGCCGGGCTGCCCGTCACCGCCGGCGGTGGCCAGTTCGATCGGGTGCGCCTCGCCGTCGACGTAGCCGGCCAGGTCCTCGGCCGGCCACCCCAGCTTGAGCAGGCCCTGCTTGAGGCGTCCCCGCTCGGACGGGTGCACCGCGACGGTGTCGTCGTCGATCTTCGCGCCGAACATGCCGGCGAGTTTCTTGCTCTTGACCACCTCGGTCAGCACCGCGCGGTCGGTGGCCCGCAGCACCAGCCCGTGCGCCGGGTCGTTGGTCAGCTGCAGCCGGCCGTACCGGTCCATGGTCTCGGCGACGTCGACCAGCAGCGCGTTCGGTACGGGGTACCGGGAGAACTTCAGCAGCGCGTCGACGACGCTCTCGGCGTCGTGCCCGGCGGCACGGGCGTTCCACAGCCCGAGCGGGGTGAGCCGGTAGGTGTGCACGTGTTCCGGGGAGCGTTCCAGCTCGGCGAAGGGTGCGATGGCCATCCGGCAGGCGGTGGCGTCCGGGTGGTCGATCTCCAGCAGCAGGGTCTTGTCCGACTGGACGATGAGCGGGCCGTTGTGCACGTCATTCCCCCTTGTGGCCGACCTGCCAGTCTGGCACACCGGCCGGCCCCGCGCCCCGGCTGCGGTGATCGACGCCACTGTCGGGGTCCCGATTGAAGAGAATCGCTCGGATTACGCAACCGACCTGGCCGGTGTGGCGTCTGTAACCACGACGGCCGTCCCGGTCGGGTGCGTCCGTCACGGTGATCGGTGGGTGTCGCGGGACGCGTTCGATCCGCACAGCGACCCACTCCGGGCGGCAGCGCCGGCCGGAGAGTGCGGCGCGGCGGGCGGAGCAACGGGGGCGAGCGGTCCGTGGGCGGCGCCCGACCGGCACCGTACGGCCGCCGTCCGCTGACCGACCCTCCCCGGTCAGCGGGCGGCGGTCTCCGCGTGCGCGACGGCGGCCTGTGCCGGGGCGGTGGGTGTCCGGGGGGTGGCCGAGGCGTCCGGTCCGGTCGGGACCAGGCCGACACCGGGTACGTAGCGGACCGGGAGCGGGTCGGTGATCTCCCCGATGAACCGGCCGTCCTCGTGGTCGCGGAAGCCGATCAGTTGCCAACCGCCAGCGTCGTCGGGCAGCAGGCGTGGCGCGTAGAGGCTCGGATGGGCGTACGGCATCGCGGCGGCGACGTCCCACGGGCCGGTGGTGGAGGTCCCCGGTGCCACCCAGACCAGGGGCGCGTCCGGACCACCCCGGTCGGCGGTGACCGAGTTGGTGCAGAACAGCATCAGCGGCTGGCCGTCCATCACCACCACCTGCGGCACCTCGAGGTGGCCGAAGCCCGCCGGGGTGGACACCGGTGGCTGGACCTGCCAGGTGAGCAGGTCGTCGGAGGTGGCGTGGCCGGTGACACCACGCGAGTCGGCCGCGCCGTCGCGGGCGCGGGCGGTGATCAGCATGTGCCAGCCGTTGCCGGCCGGGTCCGGGTAGACCCACGGGTCCCGCCAGGCATGTTCGTACCAGGCGTCGGGGTCGAGGGTCTCGTACCAGGTGGGGTCGGCTTCGACGAGCGGTCCGTCGCCGTGGCGGTGCCAGCTGACCAGGTCGTCGGAGACTGCCAGGCCGATCCGCTGGACCAGGCCCTGTTCGGCCCGGCTGACGCCGGTGTAGAACAGGTACCACCGGCCGTCGGGGCCGCGTACCGTGCTGCCGGTCCAGGTGGCCAGGTCGTCCCAGGCGGGGGTGTCGGCGGCGACCAGCGCGTCGGCGACCAGTCGCCAGTCGCGCAGGTCGGTGGAGACCGCGTGGCCGATGGTGGCGCGGTGGTGGCGGCGGTGCGGGTCGAGCAACGCCCGGGAGGCAGGCAGGAAGAACGCGTGCCACAGGCCGTCGTCGTCCCGTGCGTACCAGCTGTCCCACACCCAGTGGTCCGATAGCCGAAGCATGCGTTGGAACCTTACGGTAAATCGGTTTATCGCCAAGCGCGGGGACCGGTCCGGATCGGTCCCTACGCGGCCCGGGGGCGGCTTGAGGTCAGTGCGGCCGGGGGGCGGCGATCGACTTGCGGCGGCGCAGCGGCATCGGCACCACGTACGGGGCGCCGGGTGCGCCGTCGAGCAGGATCTCCACTGCCCGGCGGCCCATCTGCTCGTGCGGCAGGGCCGCGGTGAACAGTCCTGGGCGCAGCCAGGTGGCGATCGGGTCGTCGTCGAACGAGACGATCGAGATGTCCGCCGGGACGGTCAGGCCCGCGTCGGCGACCGCCTGGTACGCACCGAAGGCGAGCCGGTCGTTCATGCAGATCACGGCGGTGGGGCGGTCGGGTCGGTCGAGGATGCCGCGCATCGTGGTGTAGCCGTGTTCGGGCAGCCACTCCCGGCAGGACGGCTCGGCGTACAGCTTCGCCCCGGCGGCGGACAGCGCGTGCCGGATGCCGCGCAACCGGGCCTCGGCGGCGAGGGAGACCTCCGGGTCGCGTTCCTTGAGCCGGTTGCGCCCGATCAGCGCGATCCGGTCCCGGTGGCCCTGCTTGAGCAGGGCCTCGGTGACGGCGCGGCCGGCCTGTTCGTCGTCGGGGAGCACGCAGGGCAGGTCCTCGGCGCTGGTGGCGTTGAGCAGCACCACCGGTCCGCCCAGGATCGCCGGCGGTACGGTCAGCCGGCGGGTCGCCATCGCGGCGTAGATCACCCCGTCGACCTGACGGTCCAGCATGGCCTCGATCGCGTACCGATCGAAGGCCGCGTCGCCCTGGGTCTCGGTGATCAGCAGGACATGGTCGCGCTCCCGGGCGGCGTCCAGTGCGCCCCGGATCAGCCCGCCGGCAAATCGGGTCGTAGCCACAATGTCGGACACGAAGGCAATGGTGGCAGTTTTTCTGGTCCTGAGGCTTCGGGCGGCGACGTTGGGGCGGTAGCCTAGTTCCTCGGCGGCGGCGAAGACGCGCTGATGTGCCTCCACCGACAGGCGCGTCCCCTCCCGGCCGTTCAGCACCATCGACGCGGCGGTCTTGGACAGCCCGGCGCGTTGGGCGACATCTGCCAGTGTCGCCCGATTTCGCGGTGTTGATCCGTTAGATGAGGTTTCTTTGTCCACAGCGTTGCCTCCGCCGGTCAGGCCCATGCTCAATGATGCGATGGTGGGCCGGCCGGGTCACCGGCGGGTCACCGCCGTGGTGGCGCCGGATCGCTGGTAGCGACCGGTTCGCCGGGGTGGCGTCGGCCGATCGGGTGGCCGACCGACGACCGACGGGGTGGGTGTGCCGGGACGGCCGGTCCAGTGTGAACGAGCCGTTTCCGGACCGTTGCCAACTAGTCCTTGACAGCAGCGAGCAATCGGAAGCATGCTCTGATAAATCAGTTTAGCTAGGGAGTTCCCGACGACCTCGGCCGTCGGCCGGTGAACCCGAAACACCAGTTGCGCCGCGTGGGATCGGCGCAACTGGTGAGAACTCAAGGAGTCCCGATATGCGTAGTTTCGCGCGCGGAAGCTCCACGCCGGTCGCCCGGCCGTGGTGCTGGCGCCGCTGATGGCGGCGGCCCTCGCAGTCAGCTCATACCGTTCGGCGTGTTCTGGATGCGGACGCACTTCATCAACGTGCCACCGGAGCTGTCCGAGGCGGCCCGGGTCGACGGCAGCACCACCTGGCAGCTGTTCTGGCGGATCCACCTGCCGCTGGCCCGCCCGGCGATCGCCTCGCTGACGATCCTGCTGTTCCTGTGGACCTGGAACCAGTTCCTGCTGGCCATCGTGCTCGTCGACGACGGCACCAAGCGGACCATGGCCGGGGCGCTCGGCGCCTTCCAGGGCCAGTGGGGCACCGACCAGGTCCTGCACTGCGCCGGATCGCTGCTGATCCTGACGCCGACCCTGATCGTCTTCCTCATCTTCCAGCGCCAGTTCATCAAGGCCCTGCTGCAAGGGTCGGTCAAGGGATGAGCGTGCCGACAACCACTGCCGTGCACGGGGACGTGGCCGACGGCTACGGCCCAGTCGCCGACGTGTTCCGGGACAACTTCGCCACCCGCGGCGAGGTGGGTGCCGGCCTGGTCGTGCACGTCGACGGCCAGGTCGTCGTCGACCTGTACGGCGGACTGGCCGATTCGCGTACCGGACGGGCCTGGACCCGGGAGACACCGGCGGTCGTCTTCTCCTGCACGAAGGGGATCCTGGCGGTCTGCGCCTACCTGCTGGTGCAGTCCGGTCAGCTCGACCTGTCGGCGCCGGTCACCCGTTACTGGCCGGAGTTCGGCGCCAACGGCAAGGCGGACATCCCGGTCCGGTGGCTATTCACCCACCAGGCCGGGCTGCCCGCGCTGGACCGGGACCTGACCCGGGCCGAGGTCATCGCCGAACGGCCGGTGATCGAGGCGATCGAGCAGCAGCGATCGCTGTGGCAGCCGGGGACGGCGTACACGTACCACGCCCTGACGTACGGCTGGCTGGTCGGTGAGCTGATCCGGCGGGTCACCGGGCTGCCGGCGGGGGAGTACTTCCGCCGTACCCTCGCCGGGCTGTTGGGGCTGCGGACCTGGATCGGCCTGCCGGCGGCCGAGCGCGACGCGGTCGCCTGGACCCTGGCCCCGCCGGGCGGCCCGATGCCCTTCCCCGACGAGGTCAGTGAACGGTCGCTGACCATGGGCGGCGCGTTCGACTTCCCGGCCGACGCCGACGGGCTGGTGAGCTTCAACGACCCGGCGATCCAGGCCGCCGGGATCCCCGGCGCCGGCGGGGTGAGCTCGGCCGCCGGGCTGTCCCGGCTGTACGCCGCGTGTGTCTCCGACGTCGCCGGCGGGCCGCTGCTGAGCACCGCGTCGGTCGACGACGCCGTCGTGGTCCGGGTCCAGGGCCAGCAGCGGTACGGCGGACCGGACGCCGGCCAGCGGTGGGGGACCGGGTTCCTGCTGCGCTCGCCCCGGGTCCGCCCGATGCTCAGTGACCGCAGCTTCGGTCACGACGGGGCCGGTGGTCACCTGGCGTTCGCCGACGACCGGTTCCGGGTCGGTTTCGGGTACGTGCTCAACCAGATGGGCGGTGTGGTCGACGACCGGGCGAACCGGCTCACCGAGGCGCTGCGCGGCTGCCTGGACTGACCGCCGCACCGGGCTTGACCACCTGCGGCACGCCGGGCGGGACGTTTCCGTGGCAACGGATCTGTCCCGCCCGGCGTTTCGTCGTGGCAGGCGGCGTTCAGCTGGGGGTATCGGGGGTATCAGCCGTCCCGCCAGCATCTTTCGTATTTCCAGCCGATTTCCAGCCGGCGTCTTGACAGCGGCTGATCACGGCGAGCATGCTCCGAGCTAAATCAGTTTAGCATCGATCTACGACCAGTCGGGGAGTCATCTGGCCACCCCCCCGCACCTGGTAGCGACCCGGTGGTGACCTGGCTGGCACACGCGCTCTGCGCGAAAAGGAAGGACGCAGTGACCCTCCGCAGGAAGATGGTCGCGCTGCTGGCCACGGCCGCAGTGCTGACCAGCGCCGGAGCGGCATACGCTCAAGGTGGCAACAGCACGAACGTCGTCACCGGGATCCAGAGCATCACCCCGATCACCGAGGTCTACACGTACGGCCAGCGGGTCTCCGCCGTCGCCGTCGAGTACAGCGCCAACGTCGACCCCGCCTCGATCGACCCGACGTCGTTCACCGTCTCCGACACGGTGTACAACTTCCGGTTCAACCCGATCGACGAGCTGTCGAAGATGGCCGACCGGACCATCACCAACGTCTACACCAACAGCCGGGCGCACACCCGGCACAACAAGCAGTCCGTCCACGGCCGGTACGTCATCATCGAGCTCGACCCGGCCGACGTCGGTGGGTGGACCGTGATCGTCTCCAAGTGCCCGACGTTCCTGTGCACCGTCAAGGTCAACCCGGACCTGCCGACCACGCTGGTCCAGCGCAAGCCGGTCCGGGCCCTGGGCAACGGCGGGCCGGTGCTCGCCCCCCGGCACCCCGAACCGCGTCCGCGCGATGACCAACGAGCCGGTGAACCTGCTCGTCGACGAGTTCTCCTCCGACGCCTTCCTCAGCGGCGGCATGGTGCTGCCGTACCACTACCACCTGCCGGCCAACTACGACCCGGCCAAGAAGTACCCACTGATGGTCGTCCTGCCCGGTCACGGCATGGGCTGGGACGGGGTCAACACCGGCGTACAGATCGCGGCGGACATCCCAGCGGTGGCCTGGCTGCAGCGCAGCTGGACCGGAAGCGACGAGGACGTCATCGTGCTGGCCCCGCAGAACCAGCGGGTCGGTGCCGCCGCCGAGGCCGACCTGCTGGTCAAGTTGATCGACCAGTTCATCGCCAACCACAGCGTCGACACCAGCCGGGTCTACGCGACCACCGTCTCCTACGGTTCGCAGTTGGCCTGGGAGGCGTTCGCCAAGCGGCCGGACCTGTGGGCGGCCGGCCTGATCACCGGCGGCTTCCAGGTCAACGCCACTCAGGCCGCGGCGATCGCCGAGGCCGAGATCCCGATCTACCTCACCCACGGGGTCAACGACCACCTGCTCAACATCTCGCTGGCCCGCAACTCCCGGGCGGCGCTGACCGCCGCGTACACCGAGGACGGCAAGACCGAGCAGGAGATCGCCGACTTGTTGCGCTACGTCGAGTACGGCAACGAGGAGTTCTCGCTGCCGGACTACCACGCCGCCTACGGTCCGACGTACGAGGATCGCAGCATCCTGAAGTGGGTGCTCAGCCAGCGCAAGGACGGCTGACCAGCCGGCCCTGTCGGCAGTCGTGTTGCCGGACCAGCCTGCTCGGACACCGTGCGGCGCGGCTGACCGGGCGGGAGCCGTGCGGCCGTTACCTACCTACCTACCTACCTACCTACCTACCTACCTACCTAACGCACCAGCGCGACCCGTCTGTCACCGTAGCCGGTGGCGGGCGGGTCGCTGCTTGCCGTCGAAACGGTTCGGCGTTTCGCTATTATAGTCAAGAACTCGGCGGCTGAAGCGTGGGTGGCGTCCTGCGTAGGAAAGACCCCTAAGTGGGATCTGTATTTGATCGGCCGCTCTTGACAACGTTTGGCGATTGTCGCTGCTCGATCTCTTGTGAATGTTGGCAATCACAACTATGCTCATGCTCGAGAGCGCAGGGCACGCTACGTGACTTCCGTGAAGGCCGACGCGGCCCGGCGGAGTCGGCACGGGCAGCGTTTGGACGCCGCCTGTCCGGGCCGCAGTGCCAGGCGCTTCATGCCGTCGATCCGGGCCCGACGGCGACCATCCGTTCCACCGGCCGCTCAGACCATCGATCCGTCACCGATGGCGACCTGGCGTGCCCGATCCCGCACCCCCTCCTGGTCCCGCGAGAAGGCGTACAGCAGTGCAACGCTCAGGTCTTCGACTCCTGACTGACGCGACGGCGGTGGCCACCGTCGAGGCTTCGATCGGGTATTCACGTTGCGCAACGGGTGGCAGTGCTTCGGTACCGGTTCGGGATCTGCAAATCGCGCGACGCGGGTGCTCGGTGGCGCCGTCACCGTCCGACGGTTCGAACTGAGCGTGCCGCGAAATGCCGCACGACACTGCACCCCCCCACGAAAGGCAAGGTAATGAGAAAGACCAGAAGCATCCATCTCATTGTCGCGGCCTCCGCGACGATGGTGATGGCTGCCGGAATGGCGGCGATTGTATCGACGCCAGCCAATGCGGCGACGACGCTTGGCGCGGCGGCGGCAGAGTCCGGCCGCTACTTCGGTGCCGCCACCAACTCGTTCATGCTGAACCGTCAACCACACGCCACGGTCCTCAACCGTGAGTTCAACTCGATCGTGGCCGAGAACGAGATGAAGTGGTACCACACCGAACCCAACCAGAACCAGTTCAACTTCACCGCAGGCGACCAGCTCATTGCCCACGCCCGCGCCCGAGGGATGACCGTACGCGGCCATACCCTCGTCTGGCACGCGCAGCAACCCGCGTGGGCGCAGAACCTGTCCGGCACCGCTTTGCGTAACGCCATGATCAACCACATCAACCGGGTCGCCGGCCACTGGCGGGGCCAGATCCACTCCTGGGACGTGGTCAACGAGGCCTTCGCCGACGGCAGCGGCGGCGGCCGGCGCGACTCCAACCTGCAACGCACCGGCAACGACTGGATCGAGGTCGCTTTCCGTACCGCCCGGGCCGCCGACCCGAGTGCCAAACTCTGCTACAACGACTACAACACCGACGGCGTCAACGCGAAGTCGACCGGCATCTACAACATGGTGCGCGATTTCAAGGCCCGTGGCGTGCCGATCGACTGCGTCGGACTGCAGTCGCACCTGGGCACCACCCTCGACCCCACCTACCAGCAGAACATTCAGCGCTTCGCCGACCTCGGCGTCGACGTACAGATCACCGAGCTCGACATCATGCAAGGCTCGAATCAGGCCAACATGTACGGCCAGGTCACCCGTGCCTGCCTCGCCGTCGCCCGGTGCACCGGCATCACCGTCTGGGGCGTCCTCGACCCCGACTCCTGGCGGACCGGAGCGAACCCGTTGCTGTTCGACGGCAACGGCAACAAGAAGCCCGCCTACGACGCAGTCCTCAACGCACTCAACGCCGGCGGCAACAACCCGCCGCCCGCCACGGCGCCGCCCACCACCGGGCCGCCGCCAATTACCACTCCACCGCCGTCGGGCGGCGGCTGCTCGGCCAGCGTGTCGCTGAACTCCTGGAATGGCGGCTTCGTGGCGACCGTGCGGGTCACCGCCGGATCGTCGGCGATCAACGGCTGGCGGGTGCGGCTCACGGTGCCCTCCGGCGCCACGGTCACCGGCGCGTGGAACGCCAACCGCAGCGGCAACACCGGTGCGGTGGACTTCACCAACGTGGACTACAACGGCCGGGTCGCCGCCGGCCAGTCGACAGAGTTCGGCTTCCAAGCCACCGGAAACGGCTCCATTCCCGCGCCCAGTTGCACCGCCAGCTGAGCCCGAGGTCGGATCGGATGAGGAGTAACAGATGGGAAGACTGAAGACCAACGCCGCCATCGTGTCGACCGGTGCCGTCCTGCTGGCCTCGGCGGCCGTCGCTGCGGCGGTGCCGGCCTCAGCGGCGGCCGGCTGCTCGGTGAACTACACGGTGTCGTCGTCGTGGCCGGGTGGGTTCGGCGCCAGCGTCACCATCACCAACCTCGGTGACGCGGTGACGAGCTGGACGCTGAACTGGAGCTTCGGTGCCGGGCAGACCGTCACCCAGGCGTGGAACACCACATTGACCCAGAGTGGGGCAGCCGTCACCGCGAGGAACGTCAGCTACAACGGTACCATTGCGACAAACGGGACGACGTCGTTCGGCTTCAACGGCTCGTGGAACGGCAGCAACCCCGTACCGACCGCCTTCACGATGAACGGCGTGGCCTGCACCGGCAGCACCACGCCCACGACGGCGCCGCCGACCACCGCGCCGCCGACGACCGCACCGCCCACAACGCGGCCGCCGACCGGCCCTGCGGACATCACGGTGAACACCGGCACCAGGTACCAGACAATCGACGGGTTCGGTGCCGCCACCTGGATCTGGGGCAGCAGCACCTGGTCGACAGCCGAGACCCAGACCCTGGTCGGGCTGGGCCCCAACCAACTGGGGTTGTCGATCGTCCGGACAGGCATCTCGCCGGAGTCCAGCGAATGGTCGAACCAGGTCAACGCGCTGCGAACGGCGAAGTCCGCCGGCTCCGGCGTGAAGATCCTGGCGTCACCGTGGACGGCGCCGGCGGCGTGGAAGACCAACAACAGTCGGATCAACGGCGGCAAGCTGCGGACCGACTACTACGACGACTACGCCAACCATCTGAACAGCTATGTCCAGTACATGCGCAACCAGGGGGTGACCGTCGACGTCACCTCGGTGCAGAACGAGCCGGACTGGCACCCCAGCTACGACTCGATGGACTGGAACGGGACCGAGCTGCGAAACTTCGTCCGCGACCACGGGTGGCGGGTGCAGAACACCGAGCTGATGGTTGCCGAGGCGGTCAACATGAACTACAGCTACACCGATCCGACCCTCAACGACGCAGGCGCGCGCAACAACATCGGCTACATTGGTGGCCATCTGTACGGCCTAGAGTCCCAGGGTCGACTGAAGCCGTACAACCTGGCCAACCAACACGGTAAGCCGGTGTGGATGACCGAGTGGAACCATCACGAGGCCGACGGCAGCGGCTCCAACATCTGGGGCAACCCGAGCAACGTTGCCGTCTGGGACGAGACGCTCGACGACATCATGCGTACCGTGCACCGGATTATGGAGGCCAACTGGGCCGCCTACATCTGGTGGTACGGCAAGCGGTTCTACTCCTTCATCGGTGACGGTGAGTCGGCCTTCGGCACCACGGCGGGGGCACCGCTCAAGCGCGGGTACGCCTTCTCGCAGTACGCCAAGTACGTCCGCCCCGGCTACCAGCGGGTCGCCCTGACCAAGAGCTCCAAGGCGTCACCGCTGGAGGTGACTGCGTACACCGGCGACGGGAAGACCACCCTGGTCATCCTCAACCGGTCGAACAGCGCGGTCAACGGTGCGGTCGTCGCGGCCCCGCAGAACGTCACGCGGGCCGAGCACTACCTCACCTCGCAGTACTCCAGCGCGGCCAGCCAGTCGGTCGGCGTCAACGGTAACCAGGTCACCGTAAACGTCGGCGCACGCAGCATCTCCACGGTCGTGCTCACCCACTGAGCCGATCCCGGTCCCGGTGCCGGTGCGGGCCCACGGCCCGCACCGGCACCGGAGGTCACCGTGCCGGACCTCCCGCCGGCAGGGCAACCTCCCGCCGGCACCGGGTGCCGCCGCCGACATCGGACACGTCGGCCGGCACCGGTTGCTGTCCGATCCCTCGCCGACCTGCCAGTCTGGAGACAGCGGTGTAACGATCGGACCGGGAGGCGGTCATGACGGTCAACGACAAGCCGGATCGACCAGGACCGGCCGACCGGAGCTACCCGGGGCCGGTCTCGCGGGCCACCCTCTTCTGGTACGCGTTCGCGTCCACTCTGCTCGTCGGCTGGTTCCTGTTCGGCTGGCTGGTCCTGCGCCAGGGCTTCATCGACTCCGTCGGCGAAGCCCTCGGCACCGGCTTCACGCTGCTGCTGGCCGTGTCGGTGGTCGAAGCAGCCCGCCGGCACCGACACGACGGCGGACCCCGCCCCGGCTGAAACCGGACGGCAGCCGGTCACCGCACCCCGCGGCCTGCCGCCGCCGTCGTCAGTCGTGCACCACGGCGGCCGTCACCCGCTGCAACGCGAAAGTGTGCAGCGTCTCGGTCCGCTCGTCCTCGGCCCGCAGGAAACCGGCCCCGATCGACACCGGCCGGACCAGACGTGACGCGGCGGCCCCGTGGGCGTCAACGTAACCCACCCAGACCAGCGACTTGTCCCGTACCGCCTGCTGCAGCACGGCCAGGGCCTGCGCGTGCGCCTGCACCGCCGCCAGCCCCTCGACCGGCTGGCCGTTTGCCGCCCGGACCGGCCCGGGGGCCCGCCGCGCCGCCCGGACCGCCGCCTCGCCACGCCGCAGCTGCTCCACCAGCGCGTCGATCCGGGGTTTGGTCAACGGCGGCGCCGCCAACGGGTCGACCGGGCGCATCGTCGCCGGATGCGGCGCCGGTGCCCGGCGTACCCGGGGCGGTCGCCGCAGCGCCGCCCCGGAACCGTCCTCCACCGTCGGCGCGTAGCCGGCCTGCCGCAGCGCGTCCACCAACCGGCCGGCCGTCGCCGCGCTGACCAGCACCGTCGGTGCCAGCCGCCGCAACGCCAGCCCGCCGAGCCGGCGGTCCGCCAGCACCTCGGCCAGCAGCGCCTCGTCGTCGCTGCGCAGGTACCCGCCGGCCGAACCGGCCCGCAGCCCACCGTGGGTACGGGCGGTGTCGTCGACCAGGTAGGTCAACCCCTGCGGCACCGGGGTGCGGGACCGGCGGGCGAACAGCTCGTGCAGATCGTCGGCGGACCAGCCGGCGTCCAG
Organism: Solwaraspora sp. WMMA2101; assembly: GCF_049179175.1. NCBI lineage: Bacteria > Bacillati > Actinomycetota > Actinomycetes > Micromonosporales > Micromonosporaceae > Solwaraspora > Solwaraspora sp. WMMA2101. Next base: position 3,865,697 of record NZ_JBMHMA010000006.1, read on the forward strand.
GGCGCGGCGGACACTGGCCGGGGTGACCCGGTGCACGCTCGCGGCCCCGGTCGACTCCGGCTCGGCCACCACCTCCAACTCGGCGGCGAGCGACGGCTCCGGCGGGCCCGGCACCACCACGGTCAGGTCGGCCTGGACCAGGAAATGGTCCACTGGGTCGGGCAGCAGCGCCGCCAACGCCCGCTCCACGGCGGACGCCTCGCCCCGATGCTCCCGCCCGGTCGACCGGACCCCGAGCGGGTCGTCGTCCACACTGGCCCAACCGGTCGCCGGATCGTCGGCGAGCAGCAGCCGGCCGTACCCGGTCAACGCCCCGAGCGCGGTGACGCCCAGGTGGGCCGCTTCGTCGAGCACCTCGCGGTGCAGCTCGTCGCGGCCCCGGCTGCGGCGCGGTGCCTGCCAGGCGAGCAGGGTCAGCACGTCGTCGGCGGTCGGTGCGCCCCCCGGCGCGAGCCCGGCCAGCACCGCCAGCACGGTACGGCGTACCGCCGGTGCGCCGGCCCGTTCCACCGCCGCCGACCGGGCGGTGATCGCCCGGTCCCGGTCGTCGCGGCCACCGATCAGACCGGGCCGGCGGGTCATCGCCAACCACGCCTGCGCCAGCTGCTCCCACCGGCGGGCCGGTGGCCGGGCGCACCACAGGTCGTAGCCGGTGGTCGGCAGCAGTTGCTGGTCGACGGCGGCCCGGTTGGCCGCGCCGCCGGCGTCGACCTCGCCGATCAGCCCGGCGGCGTACCCGACCTCGACCACCAGCCCGGCCAGCTGCTCGCTGACGCCGCCGGCGCGGGCCAGCCGCCGCAGCTCGCGTACGCCGATGCCGCCGGTACGCAGCATCGGCACCGGCTCCGCCGCCACCGCCTCCAACAGGTCGCCGGCGTGCCGGACGAACTCCATGGCCTGACCGGAGCCGGCCGCGTCGACGATTCTCGGCGTCCGCGCAGGGGCGGTCACCAGCGGCGGGTCGGGACGCAGCACGCCGAGCGGGCCGGTTTCCCGGCGCAGCAGCAGCCCGACCTCCCGGGGCAGTTCGACGGTCTGCCCGCCCTCGGCCCTCGGTACGTCGGTGACGACGGCCAGCAGTCCGGCGTCGACGAGCCACCGCACCGGACCCGGCTGGCCGGGCCCGGTCTCCGCGCCGCCGGTGCCGGTGCCGCCGGAGCCGGAGCCCGTGCCGCCGGTGCCGGATCCGACGGTGCCCAGCGGCGGCCCGGCGGCCAGCCGGTCGAGCACCGCCCGCGCCGGCGGTGCGGCGCTGAGCAGCGTACGGCGCAGCTGCGCCGGGTCCGCACACCGCCGCGCCACCTGGTCGTCCAGCTCGGCGGCGGGTCGGCCCAACCCCGCCGGGTACGGCGAACCCGCCTCGTCCACCCCGCCGGCCACCCGCAGCCCGGTCGGCGGACCGTAGAGCAGGCAGCGGGCCCGTAGCCGGTCCAGCGCCTGCCGTACCTGGTCGGTGGTGGCCGCGCCGCGCGGGGTGATGGCCATCGCGAGCACCGCGTCGACCGAGGTGACCCCGTCGGACGGATCCCTGGACAGCCGCGCCGCGTCGAGGATCCGCAGGGTGAACTCGTCCAGGTCGTCGAGGGCACGCGTGGTGGAGATCCGTGACTGGGCGCGGGCGGCCAGCGTCGCCAGGTCGGTCGGTGCCGGCACGACCAGATCCGGGCGCAGCCGCAGCAGTTCACCCAGCTCGGCATCGGAGCGGGACCGCAGGTGGTCGGCGAGTGTGGTGGTCATTGTTGTTCCACGCTAGCCCGCCGACGGCCGGCCGTGGCCCCGGCCGTGCCGCAGTGGGCCGAGTGGCCCGTGCGACGATGGCTGCCTGCCTGGGGAGGGAGCGGTGCGATGCCGCTGGTGGTCGGGTTCGACCTGGACATGACGTTGATCGACTCGCGGCCGGGGATCGCCGCGACGTACCGGGCGCTGACCGCGCGGACCGGGGTGCACGTCGACGCCGCGGTCGCGGTGTCCCGGCTGGGCCCGCCGCTACGCCACGAGATCAGCCAGTGGTTCCCGGCCGAGCAGGTCGACGCGGCGGTCGAGCAGTTCCGGGCGCTCTACCCCCGGTACGCGGTGGCGCCGTCGCTGCCGCTGCCCGGCGCGGTCGCCGCCCTCGACCTGATCCGCTCCCGGGGCGGCCAGGTGGTGGTGGTCACCTCCAAACTCGGCCGGCTCGCCCAACTGCACCTGGACCACCTGGGGCTGACGGTGGACGTTCTCGCCGGGGACCTGTTCGCCGAGGGCAAGGCGGCGGCACTGCGGGAGCACGGCGTACAGGTCTATGTGGGTGATCACACCGCGGACATGGTGGCCGCGCGGACCGCCGGCGTCCCCGGCCTGGGTGTCGCCTCCGGGCCCTGCCCGGCGGCGGATCTGCTGGCCGCCGGGGCGGCGGCGGTCATCGACGACCTGACCGGATTCCCAGCGGCGCTCGATGGTCGGCTCCGGCTAGCCTGGTGAGGTAAATCCGCCCAAGTGAAGTCGAGGTCAGTGGTGCCGACGGGTCGAGTGAAGTGGTACGACGCAGGGAAGGGTTACGGCTTCGTCACCAGCGACGAGGGCGGCGACGTGTTCCTGCCGAAGGGAGCGCTGCCAGCCGGCGTCACCGACCTCAAGTCCGGTCAACGGCTGGAGTTCGGCGTGGTCGACAGCCGGCGCGGTGCCCAGGCGCTCGGTGTGAAGCTGCTCGAGGCGCCACCGTCCGTCGCTGAGCTGCGACGCCGGCCGCCGGAGGAGCTGCATGGACTGGTCGAGGACATGATCAAGGTGTTGGAGGCGAAGGTCCAGCCGGACCTGCGCCGGGGTCGGTTCCCGGACCGCCGGACCGCGCAGACGGTCGCTCAGTTGGTGCACGCGGTCGCCCGCGAGCTGGAGACCTGAGCCACAGCAGGACAGGCAACGCAGCCGGACGCGGGCGGCAGCCCGATCAGCCGGGCGGCAGCGGCGGGGTCAGCCCCTGCGCTGCCGCCCGTTCCAGTAGGGCGGTCACCGCAGCCCGCCCGTCGGTGCCGAGGTCCTCGGTGAACTCGTTGACGTACAGCCCGATGTGCCGGTCCACCACCTCCGGCTCCATCTCCTGGGCGTGCCGCAGCACGTAGTCCCGGGAGGCGGCCGGGTCGGCCCAGGCCCGGCGGACCGAGTCGCGCACCCAGTCGGCGGCCTGCCGCGCGTCGACCGTCGAGCGGCGGGCCAGGATCGCCCCGAGCGGGATCGGCAGTCCGGTGTCGGCCTCCCACCAGGCGCCGAGGTCGACCAGTTCGGTCAGCCCGTACCGGGGGTAGGTGAACCGGGCCTCGTGGATCACCAGTCCGGCGTCGTAGCGGCCGGCGGCCACCCCGGGCATGATCTCGTGGAACGGCACGACCTCGATCCGGGCCGGCGGACGGTCCGCCGACCAGAGCCGCAGCAGCAGGTACGCGGTGGTCCGTTCACCGGGTACGGCGACCGTCGCCCCGGTCAGGTCACCGGTGGCCAGGCCGCTGTCAGCTCGGGCATCGCCGGCCTGCTTGCCGGCCTGCTTGCCGGCGGTGAGCAGCAGCGGGCCGCAGCCCCGGCCGAGCGCCCCACCGCAGGGCAGCAGTTCGTACTGGTCGAGCAGCCACGGCAGCGCCGCGTAGCTGACCTTCACCAGGTCGAACTCGCCGCGCGCGGCGGCGGTGTTGGTGACGTCCACGTCGGCGTAGGTGACGGTCACCGGTGGCGCGCCCGGCACCTGGCCGTGCGCCAGGGCGTGGAACACGAACGTGTCGTTGGGGCAGGGGGAGAACGCCAGGTGCAGAGCCACGTCAGCCACGGTAGTCGGCGTACCGGCCGGTGAGCGCGGCGGCGGCGTCGGTCAGCGCGGCCAGCGCAGGTGGGATGCGCCACGCCGCGCGGTCGCGTGGGCCGACCGGGTTGGAGATGGTCCGCAGTTCCGCGAAGGGCAGGCCGAACAGCCGGGCCGCGACGGCCACCCCGAAACCTTCCATGGCTTCGGCGGTGGCGTCCGGGTAGCGGTCGGCGAGGGTGGCGGCTGTCGCGGCACTGCCGGTGACGGTGTTGACGGTCAGCACCACCCCCGGCACGGCCTGCGGCAGGGCGGCGCGCAGCCAGCTGGTGAGCCGCTCGTCGGTGCCCGCGACCGCGCTGCCGAAGCCGAGTTCGTCCAGGCTGAGGAAGCCGTCCGGGGACTGTGCGCCGAGGTCGGCGGCGACGCTGCGGGTCGCGACGGTGGTCTGTCCCAGGTCGATCCGGCCGGCGAAGCCGCCGCCGATCCCGACGCTGAGCACCCCCTGGTACGGCCGTCCGGCGCTGGCCGCGAGCGCCAGTTGCCGGCTGGTCGCGGCTGCCGCCACGGCGGCACCGACACCGACGGCGACCACCTCCGGCGGCGTACCGGGTGTCGCGGTCAGCCCGTGGCGTACGGCGGCGGCCTCGGCGTCGACCGCCGTCACGATCAGCAGTGGCACGCGGTGGTCCTTCCGGGGGTCACCGGCCCGGTGGCGGCCCGCTGGTCGGGCCCGCTCCGTCGGGGCGTGGCCGGGCCGTCGACGGTCGGTAGATGTGGAAGCCGGGTGGGGTGGCGTCGTCGGGGTCATCCTGCCCGACGTCGGTGCCGGCCGGTGCGGCGGTCGGCGCGCCGCCGGTGGCGGCTGGCCCGGGGGTGGCTCCGGCCGCTGGCCCGGCGGTGGCTGCCGATGTCGCCGGCTCGGCCCCGGTGGCTGAGGTGCCGGCCGGACCGGCGGGGACCGGTGCCGGTGGCGCGGACCGGGAGCGGGGCCGGGGCCGGGCCGGAAAAATGGACCGGCGGGCCCGTGGCGGCACGGGGCCCGGCCCGACCGCTTGCGCCGGGGCGGCCGCCGGGCCGTCCGCGCTGTCGTGGGAAGGGCCGTCGTCGGTCGCGCTGTCGTTTGCTGGGCTGTCGTGGGCCGGGCCGTCGTCGGCCGGGCTGTCGTGGGCCGGGCCGTCGTCGGCCGGGCGACCGTTGAGCCGCTCCCGCCGGTGCCGGCTGGCGACGAACGCGGCCCGCGCCGCCGCGAGTACGGCGAACCCGGCCGCCGCCGCGACCCCGATCCGGCCGTCCATCGGGATGAGACCGAGCGCCCCACCGGCCACGAAGGCCAGCATCAGGATCGTCTCGGAGTGGGCGAAGGCGCTGGCCCGCTGTCGTTCGGCGATCCGTTCCTGGATCGTGGCGTCCACGGCGAGTTTCGCTATCCCGCTGATCACGGCGGTGACGAAGCAGAACAGTGCCACCATCGGCAGGGAGAACTGCACGATGGCGAGCACCCCGACGCCGGCGACGATCACCAGCCCGCTGGACTGCAGCGCCAGCGGTCGGTGGATGCGCATCCGGCTGCCGATCGCGGTGGCGATGAAGCTGCCGGCGGCCAACGCGGCGCCGACCACCCCGAGCGCGCCCTCGTCGCCGAGGTCGCGGCCCAGCACGACGGTGGTCAGGTCGCCGGCCTTGATCGCGAAGGCGAGGTAGAGCAGCAGGAAACCGTAGAGGCAGCGCAGTGTGGCGCTGCCGATCAGGGTCGCGATCACCAGCCGGCCGGTGAGAATCCGCTGCCGGTGTGCCTCGCGACGCAGCCCGAACACGCGCAACGCCCGCGGGACCCGCTCAGGTGGATCCGAGTCGGCGCGTGGCGGCAGGCGCAACGCGATGACCATGCCGACCAGGAAGATCACCGAGGCGACCCGCAGCGGCCACTGCGGTCCGAACCAGAACGCCGCCAACCCCAGCGGGGCCACCACGGCACCGGCGATCGTGCCGTAGACGCTGGCCCGGGCACCGGCCTGGGACAGTCCCAGGCCGGGTGGGAGCAGCCGGGGTACGGCGGCCGAGCGGCCGACGCCGTACGCGCGGGACAGGGCCAGCACCCCGAACGCCGCCGGGTACAGGCCGAAGCCGTTGAGGTGGTCGGCGATCAGCCAGGCCAGGAACGCCCGGCCCAGCATGGTGGTGGCCAGGGCGTACCGCCGGCCGTGCCGGAAATGGTCGAGCACCGGGCCGACGACCGGTGCCAGCAGGGCGAACGGGACCATGGTGACCAGCAGGTAGAGCGCGACGCTGCTGCGGGCCTCGCCCAGCGGGGCGCTGAAGAAGATCGTGCCGGCGAGCCCGATGGTGATCAGCGTGTCGCCGGCGCAGGAGGTGGCGTGCAGGTCGAACAGCCGGGTCATGCCGGGTTCGCCGCCGGCGCCGCGCTGGCGTACCTGCAGGACCTTGCGCCCCGCCCAGCGACTGCTGTACGCGGTGCCGCGCAGCACGGCGCGGGTGCCGCGGACCGCGGTCCCGGTGGTGTGCCCGATCGAGCGGAACAGCCCCATGTGCTCATCCTCACCCATCCGCACACGCCCCGTCTCGGGCTGTACCGGAAATCCGGCACGAGAGGGCGGACGCGGCGGCGGTACGGACCGGTCGGGGAGTGCCTGTCGCCGACGCCGGCCGGTAGGCAACAATGGGAGGGTGACCAGGAGCACCGCTCGCGCCTCCCGCCTCGATGCGGTCTGTGCCAAGGCTGTCGACGTCGCCTACGCGGCGCTTGCCGAGGCGGTGGACCCGGCCGAGATCGGCGACCACCTACAGGCGGTTGCGGAGGGTGAGAGATTGGTCACCCACCTGTTCGAGTGTCGGTTGTCCGGCTATCAGGGCTGGCGCTGGGCGGTCACCGTCACCCGGGTGTCGCGCAGTCGCCAGGTGACTGTCTGCGAGACGGTGCTGCTGCCCGGCCCGGACGCGCTGCTCGCCCCTGGCTGGCTGCCCTGGCACGAGCGTCTGCAGCCGGGCGACCTCGGCGTCGGCGATCTGCTGCCGACGTCGTTCGACGACGACCGGCTGGCCCCCGGCTACCTGCAGTCCGACGACCCCGCCGTGGAGGAGGTCAGTTGGGAGCTCGGCCTCGGGCGCAGCCGGGTGATGTCCCGGCAGGGGCGGGCCGACACGGCGCAGCGTTGGTACGACGGTGAGCACGGGCCGCAGGCACCCATCTCGACCGCTGCCCCGGCCACTGCCCGCTGCGGTACCTGCGGCTTCTACCTGCAGTTGGCCGGGGCGTTGCGGCAGGCGTTCGGGGTGTGCGGCAACGTGTACGCGCCCGACGACGGCCGGGTGGTGAGCGTGGACCACGGCTGTGGGGCGCACTCCGAGGCGCTGTCCGGCCCGGTCGAGACGCCGGTCGACGAGTTGCCGACCATCTACGACGACGGCGAGGTGGAGACGGTCGACGTCACGACGCGGTCGGCGGCTCCGCAGGACTGACCCGCTCCCGGCGGCGGCGTCGGTGGGCGTCGTGCCGCAGCATCACCGCCAGACCGGGCAGCCCGACCAGCAGTCCGGCGAGGCAGGTCCACAGCCAGTCGGTCCGCCCGGTGTCGGCCAGCCAGTCGCGGGCCAGCAGACAGACCAGCCCGGCGAGCGCCCAGGCGATCAGGCCGCCGGCGGCGATCGGCACCATCGGCGGGTCGAGCGGCTCCGGCCGGGGCGCCGACCGCAGCGGTAGCGGTAGGACGCGGCCGCCGCCGGGCTCCGGCGGGTTCGGCGACGGCGATTCGGGCACCAGGCCAGCGTACGTCCTGGTTGATCACCTCGGGGGTACGGATGAGTCCGTCGTCACGGTGTCGTCGACCGGCCCACCGCTGCCGTTGTTGCTGGACGTAACCAGGATGACCTTCCTTGGTAACAGTTGATCTGAGACGATGCGCCCATCCATCCTTATGATCAGCTGTGAGGACCCATGGCGACAGTGCCGGAGGAGACGACCGGGCCGACCCCGGACCGCACCCCGCGTAACGCGTTCGACCGGTTCTTCGAGATCACCGCCCGGGGCTCGACCCCGGGCCGGGAGGTACGCGGCGGGCTGGCCACCTTCTTCACGATGGCCTACATCGTGGTGCTCAACCCGTTGATCCTGGGCAGCGCCGTGGACGGCGACGGGGCCGCGTTGGCGATCCCGGCGATCGCTGCGGCGACCGCCCTGGTCGCCGGATTGATGACCCTGCTGATGGGGGTGGTCGCCCGGTTCCCGTTGGCGCTGGCCGCCGGTCTCGGCGTGAACGCCCTGGTCGCCTTCGAGATCGCGCCGCAGATGACCTGGGCCGACGCCATGGGGCTGGTGGTCATCGAAGGCGTGATCATCCTGGTGCTGGTGCTGACCGGGCTGCGTACCGCCGTCTTCCGGGCGGTACCGACCCAGCTCAAGACCGCGATCGGGGTCGGCATCGGACTCTTCCTGGCGCTGATCGGCTTCGTCAACGCCGGGTTCGTCACCGGCGGCACCGCGTCGCCGCCGCTCGGCCTGGGCGTCAACGGCATGATCGCCACCTGGCCGGCGTTCGTCTTCGTGCTCGGCCTGCTGCTCACCCTGGTGCTGGTGGTCCGCAAGGTACGCGGCGCGATCCTGATCGGCATCCTCGGCTCCACGGTGCTGGCGATCGTCGTCGAGGCGATCGGCCGATTCGGCCCGGCCGGTGGCCCGGACGGCCGGCCCGGCGGCTGGGCGTTGACCGTGCCGAGCCTGCCGGACCAGGTCTTCGGGATGCCGGACCTGTCGCTGCTGGGCAACTTCAGCGTGCTCGGTGCCTGGGAGTCGGCGACCTGGCTGGTAGCCCTGATGTTCGTCTTCACGCTGCTGCTGACCGACTTCTTCGACACCATGGGCACCATGGTGGCCGTCGGCCAGGAAGGCGGTCTGCTCGACGACGAGGGAATGCCGCCGAGGACCAAGGAGATCCTGGTCGTCGACTCAATCGCCGCGGCGGCGGGCGGCATGGCCAGTACGTCGAGCAACACCTCGTACATCGAAAGTGCCGCCGGGGTCGCGGAGGGTGCCCGCACCGGGGTGGCCAACCTGGTCACCGGCGGGTTGTTCCTGCTCGCGGTCTTCCTGTCGCCGCTGGTCGAGGTGGTGCCGTTCGAGGCGGCGTCGACCGCGCTGGTGGTGGTCGGGTTCCTGATGCTGACCGCGGTGCGCACCATCGACTGGACCGACTACGAGATCGCCATCCCGGCGTTCCTGACGATCGTGCTGATGCCGTTCACCTACTCGATCTCCAACGGCATCGGTGCCGGGGTGATCACCTTCGTACTGATCAAGCTGGTGAAGGGCCGCGCGGCGGCGGTGCACCCGCTGCTGTACGGGGTGGCCGTGCTGTTCACCCTCTACTTCCTGCGTCACCCGTTGGAGCTGCTGATCGGCTGACCGCCCGGGCCGGCCTGCTCGGGGACCGGCTGACCGGCCGGGCCGGCCTGCTCGCTGATCGGCTGACCAGCCGGGGCCCGCCCGGGCCCCGGCACCGGCGGTACCCTGGGGGCCGCCGGTGACGGTGGTCATAACGGCTGGGCGATCAGTGGTTCGTTAGTTAGGCTAACGAACGTGACGGAGTGGGCGGTGATGGGAGAGCAGGTCTCAGCCGCGCAACTGGCCGTGTCGTTGCGCGACGCCATCACCCGACTCAACCGACGGGTCCGACAGGCCCGCCCGGTCGGCGACCTGACGGTCACCCAGCTCTCCGCGCTCACCAGCCTGCAACTGGCTGGTGCGCTGACCCCGCGGGAGCTGTCCGAGATCGAGCGGGTCCAGCCGCCGACGATGACCAAGATCGTCGCGAAGCTCGAAGAGCGCGGACTGGTCAGGCGTACCCCGCACCCGACCGACGGTCGGCAGGTGATCCTGTCGGCCACCGAATCGGGCCGCGAGGTGCTCGCCGCGTTCGAGCGGATACGTGACGAGTGGTTGGCCAGCCGGCTCGACGCGCTGAGCCCCGACCAACGCGACACGTTGCGCCAGGCCGCGGAGATCCTGCAGCAGGTGTCGCGCGGCTGACGCGCCGCTCGTCGGCCACCGGGTCCGCTTCGTCCCACGTGGATGACGCGTACGATCCGAGGAGGCGCACCCCGAGTGCGGGCGAAACTGACCACCACTTTCCAGTCCCTGCGGGTCCGGAACTACCGGATCTTCGCCACCGGTCAGCTGATCAAGCTGATCGGCGTGTGGATGATGTTCATCGCGCAGGACTGGCTCGTCCTGCAACTGTCCGACGACTCCGCCACCGCGCTCGGCGTCGTCGTCGCCCTGCAGTTCACCCCGGTGCTGCTGTTCACCCTGGTCTTCGGCCGGCTCGCCGACCGCTACGACAAGCGGATGCTGCTGTTCGTCGCGAACGCGATGTGGTTCGTGCTCGCCCTCGGCATGAGCGTGCTGGTGCTGACCGGCGCCGTGCAACTGTGGCACGTGTTCGTCTTCGCCGGACTGCTCGGCGTCGGCAACGCCCTGGAGACCCCGGTCCGGCAGGCCTTCGTCTCCGAGCTGGTCGGCACCCCGCTGCTGCCCAACGCCCTCGGCCTGTCCTCGGCGACGTTCAACACCGCGCGGATCGTCGGCCCGGCCGTCGCCGGCCTGGCGATCGCCGCGTTCGACGTCGGCCCGGTCTTCCTGATCAGCGCGATCGCGTCGGCCGCCCCGCTGGTGGGCCTGATCCAGATGCGCGCCAGCGAGCTGTACCGTGCCGACCTGCCCGTCGGCGGGGCCCGCGACAGCGCAAAGGTCGCCGACGGGCTGCGCTACGTCGCCCGCCGGCCCGACCTGATGCTGCCGATGGGTCTGATGGCCGTCATGGGGCTGCTGCTGTTCAACTTCCAGATCACCCTCGCCGCGTTGGCCAAGACGGTGTTCGACACCGGGGCGGCGTCGTTCGGTCTGTTCACCACCGCGTTGGCCACCGGCGCGTTGGCCGGCGCGCTCGCCGCCAGCGGCCGGCGCGGTCGCCCATCGGTGTACGTGGTGCTCGGCAGCGCGCTGGCCTTCGCCGGCCTCGCCACCCTGGTCGGGTTGGCACCGACGTACTGGCTGGTGGTGGCGTTGCTGGTGCCGACCGGATTCTTCATGGTCTACTTCGCGCAGGCGTCCAACCAGCGGGTCCAGCTAGGCGTCGACGCCGCGTTCCGGGGCCGGGTGATGGCCCTGTGGGTGCTGGTCTTCCTGGGCACCAACCCGGTCGGTGCGCCGGCCATCGGCTGGGTCGCCGAGCACCTAGGTGCCGGGGCGAGCATCTGGCTCGGCGGCACCCTGTCGTTCCTGACCGCCGCCGCCGCGCTGCTGTGGCAGCTACGCCGTACCGGCGGTCGGCTGCGGCTGCGCTGGGCTCCACTGCCGAGGTTCTACGTCCTCCCCGCCCCACCCGCGACGATCTTGCAGTTATCGCGAGGAAATGTCGAGTTTGTCCAACGATAACTGCAAGATCGTCGGCGACGGGCGGGGTTGTCAGGAGCTGGCGCGGTCGGCCGGGCCGCTGCCGAACAGCACGTCGTCCCAGCTGGGCAGCCGCTTGCGGGGCTTGCCGGTGCCATCGGCTGGGGTCTCACCGCCGGTGCCGGTGGCGGCACGACGGGGCCGCAGCACCGCCAGCGACGGCACGGCTGGGACCTCCTTGGGTGCGTCGGCGTCGTCGTCGAAGGCCGACCCGGCACCGCCGCCGAGCAACGCGGCCGCGCCGCCGGCCACCGGCCGCTGCCGGGGCGTCTCGGCGTTGGCCGCCGGCTCCAGACCGCGACCGGCCGCCGAACCCAGCGGACGGTCCAGCGACGCGAGCAGCGCGTCCCGCCCGGCGCGGATCGGGTCCCGGGAGGGCCGGGGCTGGTCGCCGGGGGCGGCGGGCAACGCGTGCCCGCGACCCAGCTCACCCCGGGACGGCCCGGGCAGGGCGTGCCCGCCACGCTCCGCCGTCGGCTCCTGGCCGAGGATCTGAGTGGGCCGCTCGGTGCAGAGGTACTGCGCCATGTCGTCGTGCGGTGAGATCACCTGACGGCTCTTGTCGAGCTCCCAGATGGCCTGGGCGGTGGCCTTGCCGGACGGCCAGGTGGCGATGATCCGCCAGGTGCCGTCGTCACGCCGGTACGCGTCCCAGGAGATCTTCTCCGCGTCGATGCCGTGCTGGGCCAGTCGCCCGTCCACGACCTCGGCCAGCGGGGCGCCCTTCTCGGAGTTCTTCAGCCGGGTCCGGCGGGCGTGCTGGGCGAGCATCGCCCGCTCCTGCAGCACCGGGCCGGCGTACCGCAGGACCCGGTCGACCGGCACCCCGGCGATGCGGGCGACGTCGTCGGCGGACTCGCCGGCCCGGATCCGGGCCTGGATGTCCCGCGGCGACAGCGACGGCTTCGGGTCACCCGGCGCGCCGGCGACCGCCAGCGTGGCGGGGCTGGTGCCGGGATCGGCCTGTACGGCGGTGGAGACCCGGTCGTCGATGGGCAGGGCGAGCAGTCGGCCGACCTCGTCAGCGAGGACCAGGGCCTGTCCGTCCTCGGAGAGGGCGACGAAGCGTACTGGGCGCATCGCGTTGCCTCCGTCCCGCCGAGCTGCCCCACGCCGTAGGCCGACCTCGCCCCCCGGCGTCCTCAGGCACACGGTACGCCGATAAGTCACCCGATGGGAGTAGGCCACGCCGGGCATGTCGAGTGAGCTGCCCGGATCCGCCCCGGCCGGCGAGTCGGGTGGTCGACAGTGATCGAGGACCGGCGATCACGGATGGTGAGTCCGCCGACCAGATTATACGGCAAATCGGTCGGTTCAGCCACAATCAGTGACTGAACCGACCGTGTCACCCGATTTCGCTCAGAGCCGCTCGATGACGTAGTCGACGCAGGCGGTCAGCGCCTCGACGTCGGCCGGGTCGACCGCCGGGAACAGCGCCACCCGAAGCTGGTTGCGGCCGAGCTTGCGGTACGGCTCGGTGTCCACGATGCCGTTGGCGCGCAGCGCCTTGGCGATCGCCGAAGCATCCACCCCGTCGGCGAAGTCGATCGTCGCGACCACGTTCGAGCGCAGCGCCGGGTCGGTGACGAACGGCGTCGCCACCGTCGAACGCTCCGCCCAGCCGTAGACCGCCGCCGCGCTCTCCGCCGTCCGTTTCGCCGCCCAGGCCAGCCCACCCTGGGCGTTCATCCAGTCGGTCTGCTCGGCGGCCAGGAAGATCGTTGCCAGCGCCGGAGTGTTGTAGGTCTGCTCCAGCCGCGAGTTGTCGATCGCGGTGACCAGGTCCAGGAACGCCGGGATGTACCGGCCCGACGCCTTGACCTGGGCGGCCCGCTCCAGCGCGGCCGGGGACATCAGGGCCAGCCAGATCCCGCCGTCGGAGCCGAAGCACTTCTGCGGGGCGAAGTAGTAGACGTCGGTCTCGGCCGGGTCGACCTCCAGCCCGCCGGCACCCGACGTGGCGTCGATCAGCATCAGGGCGCCGTCGTCGGCGCCAGCCACCCGCCGGATCGGCACCGCCACGCCGGTCGAGGTCTCGTTGTGCGGGGTGGCGTAGACGTCCACCCCCGCCTCGGCGACCAGCGCGGGTGCCGAGCCCGGGTCGGCCTTGTGGACCGTCGGCTCGCCGAGGAACGGCGCGTCGCGTACCGCCTTGGCGAACTTCGCCCCGAACTCGCCGAAGCTGGCGAACTGCGCCCGGTCGCGGACCAGGCCGAACGTGGCGACCTCCCAGAACGCGGTGGTGCCGCCGTTGCCGAGGATCACCTCGTAACCCTCGGGCAGGGCGAAGAACTCGGCGATGCCCCGGCGCAGCCGGGCCACCTCGTCGCGGACCGTCTTCTGCCGGTGCGAGGTGCCCAGGTAGCTGGTCGCGACCTCGGCGAGCGCGGAGACGGCCGCCGGACGGACCTTCGACGGGCCGCAGCCGAACCGGCCGTCGGCGGGCTTGATCTCGTCGGGGATGCGGATGGTCGCAACGTCAGCCACGGTTACCAGAAGTCCTTCCGGGTGCGCTATGGGTCTCCCATCCTCGCACCCGGGGCACCGGGCCCGGGGCGTGGTCTCACGCCTGCGACTGAGGCGTGCCCCACATCCCGGGCCCGTCGTCCGGGCCTCGGGACGTGGGGCCGGCCGAGGAGCGCCGGCCGAGGAGCGCCGGCCGAGGAGCGCCGGCCGACCGGGCAGCGTCGTGCGTGCGGCCGACCGGGCAGCGTGCGTGGGTCAGACGTCGTGCGGTACGGCGTCCCAACCGGCGACGTCGTGCGGCTTGCGCGGGGCCGGGCCGACGTAGCGCGCCGACGGGCGGACCAGCCGCTTGAGCCGCTTCTGCTCCAGGATGTGCGCGCTCCAGCCGCCCATCCGGGCGCAGGTGAACATTGAGGTGAACATGTGCGCCGGCACCTCGGCGAAGTCGAGCACCACCGCCGACCAGAACTCGACGTTGGTGGCCAGCACCCGGTCCGGCTTGCGGTTGTGCAGCTCCTCCAGGGCGGCCTTCTCCAGTGCCTCGGCCACCTCGTAGCGGGGCGCGCCCAGCTCCTTGGCGGTGCGTCGCAGCACCCGGGCGCGGGGGTCCTCCGCCCGGTACACCCGGTGTCCGAAGCCCATCAGCCGTTCGCCGCGGTCGAGCACGCCCTTGACGTACGCCTCGGCGTCGCCGCTGCGCTCCACGCCCTCGATCATGTGCAGCACCCGCGACGGCGCGCCGCCGTGCAGCGGCCCGGAGAGCGCGCCGATGCCCGACGAGATGCAGGCGGCGGCGTCGGCCCCGGTGGAGGCGACGACCCGGGCGGTGAAGGTGGAGGCGTTCATGCCGTGCTCGGCGGCGGAGATGAAGTACGCGTCGACCGCCTTGACGTGCCGTGGATCCGGCTCGCCCCGCCACCGGCGCATGAAGCGCTCGACGATGGTCTGCGCCTTGTCGATCTCCTTCTGCGGCACGGCCGGCAGCCCGAGCCCGCGTGCCGACTGGGCGACGAACGACAACGCGGTGACCGACACCCGGGCCAGGTCCGCGCGGGCCTGCTCGTCGGAGATGTCCAGCAGCTGCGACAACCCCCAGTACGGGGCGAGCATGGCGACCGCGGACTGCACGTCGACCCGGATGTCGCCGGAGTGCACCGGCACCGGGAACGGCTCGGCCGGCGGCAGACCCGGCCCGAACCGGCCGTCGACCAGCAGCGCCCAGACGTTGCCGAAGGAGACCTGTCCGATCAGGTCTTCGATGTCGACCCCGCGGTACCGCAGCGCACCGCCTTCTTTGTCAGGTTCGGCGATCTCCGTCTCGAATGCGATCACACCTTCGAGTCCTGGCTTGAAGTCGGACATATGGCTCTCCTGGGTGGGGATTTTGGTGGTCCGGCCCGAACGCCCGGTAGAACTGCTTCAGGCGGCCCTGACGGCTGCTACGTACGTGTTGCCTTTATGGTGCCCGCGTTGTTGCCTGTCTGGTGTCCGGCCGTGCCGTTTCGGTGATGTGGTGGCTCGGCCTCGTGTCCGGTGGGTAACCAGCCTAGGTTCGAGTGCCGGGGTAGCCCTAGACCAGGAGAGCGACGTGACGGGAGACACACCACGACCGGCCCCGATGCGTCGGGACTACCGCGACGCTCCCGAGCTGCGTCGCAGCGTTCTCGCCGCCGACTGGCACACCCAGTTCGCACGCTGGTTCGCCGAGGCGGTCGCGGCCGGAATCGCCGAGCCGAACGCGATGGTGCTCGCGACGGCGGACGCCGATGGCCGGCCGAGTACCCGGACGGTGCTGCTGAAAGGGTACGACGAGACCGGACTGATCTTCTTCACGAACTACCGGTCCCGAAAGGGTGGGCAGCTCGTCGCCAATCCCGCGGCGAGTCTGCTGTTTCCCTGGTACCCGATGTCGCGGCAGGTCGAGGTGTGCGGATCGGTGGTCCAGGTGCCCCGGGAGCAGACCGAGGCGTACTTCGCGACCCGGCCGCGCGGCTCCCAACTGGGAGCGTGGGCCAGCCCGCAGTCGCAGGTGGTGGCGGACCGCGCGGCGGTCGAGGCTGGTCTGGTCGAAGCGGACCGTCGGTTTCCCGGACCGTCGGCGGTGCCCCCGCCGCCACATTGGGGCGGGTTCCGGGTGGTGCCCGGGACGGTCGAGTTCTGGCAGGGCCGGGCCGGTCGACTGCACGACCGGTTCCGCTACCGTCGGGAGCCGACCGGCGGCTGGTCGATCGAGCGGCTCGCGCCGTAGAGCGACCTTTAATTTACGCTTAGCTGTTGTGGATCATGGGGTCGCGGGTGCGACGGTGCGTGGATCGACCCGTTATCGTCGCCGCATGGACAACGTCGATGCACGTCCGGGCCCACCGTCCGGAGCGCAGTGGACGATCACGGCACACGGACACGAGGCCGTCGTGGTCGAGGTGGGTGGCGGCCTGCGGGCCTACCGGGCCGGTGGATTCGACTACGTCGACTCCTACGCCGAGGACGAGCTCTGCGTGGGCGGCGCCGGCCAGGTGCTGATCCCCTGGCCGAACCGGATCCGGGACGGCCGCTACACCTTCGACGGCGTCGACCGGCAGTTGCACCTGTCGGAGCCGTCCCGGCACACCGCTCTGCACGGCCTGGTCTGCTGGTTGCCCTGGCAGCTGGTGTCCAAGGCGGCCGACGAGGTGGTGGTCGGAGTGACGCTGCCCGCCACACCCGGGTACCCGTGGACGTTGGTGCTGCGTACCAGGTGGCAGGTCGGCGCGGACGGCCTGCGGGTGACCCACCAGGCGACCAACGCGAGTGCCGAGCCGGCACCGTTCGGCCTCGGGGTCCATCCGTACCTGCGGTTGCCGGACACCGACGCCGACGACACCGTCGTGCGGTTGCCGGCCCGCAGTCGGGTCCTGGTCGACGGCCGGTTGCTGCCGATCGGTACGGCGAAGGTGGCCGGCAGCGAGTTCGACTTCACCGCCGGTCGGCGGGTCGGCGCCACCGTGCTGGACACCGCCTTCGGCGACCTGGACCGCGATCCGTCCGGCGGATCGGCGGCCCGGCTGTCCACGACGGACGGTTCGGCGGCCGTGTCGATCTGGGCCGATCCGGCCTTCGGCTGGTGGCAACTGTTCAGCGGCGACACGTTCGCACCGCCGCGCTACCGCCGGTCGATCGCGGTGGAGCCGATGACCTGCCCGCCGGACGCGTTCCGGTCCGGCCGCGACCTGATCGTGCTGGCGCCGGCCGAGACCTGGCAGGCCAGCTGGGGCATCCGCCCCGAGGCTGGGCCGGGCGCGCGCTGATGCAGCTGCGGGAGGTGATCCGCCGCCGGCGGATGGTGCGCAACTACGATCCGGACCGTCCGGTCCCACCCGAGGTCGTGCAGCGGCTGTTGGAGCACGCGATCCGGGCCCCGTCCGCCGGGTTCTCCCAGGGCTGGGGCTTCCTGGTGCTGGAGACCGCGGCCGACCGGGAGCTGTTCTGGACGGCGACGACGCCGGTCGCCGGGGATCCGGACACCGTGCGGCGCAGTCGCTGGTTGACCGGGATGAGCCGGGCCCCGCTGATCATCGTCCCGCACGCCAACCGGTCGGCCTATCTCGACCGGTACGCCCAACCGGACAAGGGCTGGACCGATCGGGACGAGGCCCGCTGGCCGGTGCCGTACTGGCACATCGACACCGGCTTCGCCGCGTTGCTGATGCTGCTGACCGCGGTCGACGAAGGGCTGGGCGCGTGTTTCTTCGGAATCCCGCCGGAACGCACGGACCACTACCGGGCGGCGTTCGGCGTACCGGAGGACTTCATCCCGATCGGCGCGGTGACCGTCGGCTACCGGGCACCGGACACCCGGTCGGCGTCGCTGCGCCGGGGGCGACGCCCGGTCGACGAGGTGGTCCACCGGGGGCGGTGGGGTGCCTAGTGCGGTGAAGCCGACAGCGAGGATCGGCCCGGTCGGTCGGACGAACTCGCTAGTCTGGCAGTCGCGCCGACGTACGGTGGCGGTCCGGCCCGGTGGTGTCCGACGGGTCGCGCCGGGTGACGGCGGCAGTGGCGAGGGGTTGTGAGTGGGCACATCGTTCGGTAGGCGACATGGGAGGAGCGCGCCGTCGTGATCTTCAAAGCGGTGCGGGACGGCCGTCCCTACCCGGAGCACGGGCTGACGCTCAAGCAGTGGGCCGAGATTCCACCCCGGCCGTTACGGCTGGATCAGTTGATCACCACCAAGCGTGAACTGGCACTGGACAAGCTCCTCGCCGAGGATTCGACCTTCTACGGGGATCTCTTTCCGCACGTCGTGCAGTGGAACGGCGCGCTCTACCTGGAGGACGGCCTGCACCGGGCGTTGCGGGCCGCGCTGCAGCAGCGCAACCAGATCCACGCCCGGGTCTACCTGCTCGCCGCCGAGCGGCTCGCCGGCTGAGCGTGGTCGCGCCGGTCGGCGCGACCGGGTCGCCGGCTGACCCGGTGCGGGGCGGCTTGCGGATGCGCGTGTCGTACCGGGGTCGTACGGTGTGCCCAGACGACCCGACCGTGGGCCGTCGTCTGGTGAGGACGGTGATCCAGATGCCCCGTGACGGCGATGGCCACGCAGCGACCCGGGAGTTTCCGGAGTATTCGGGCGGTGGAGCGGATCCGCAGACCGCCGGTGGACCTCCTGCCGAGCCCCGCTCGGGCGGTTGGCGCCGGGGGATGTTCTGGGCGGCGGTCGCTGCCGGCCTGGTAGCGGTGCTGGCGCTGACCACCCAGGCCGCCGGCATGTTGCCCAGCTGGCGTAACCCCTTCGCGCAGGAGGAGACCGACCGCACCCAGCCGCCGGTGCTGCAGTCGATCCAGGATCTGAGTCGGTTCGTCGCGGCGGAGGGCACCTTCCAGGTCGTCGTGGACCTGGAACAGGACCGACGGTACGTTCCGGACTTTCTGCTCAACGAACGTACCCTTTTTGTCGGTGTCGGCGCAGTCGAGGCATATGTTGATTTCGGGCAGATCGGCGAAGATGCGATCATTGTCGCTGAAGACGGTCTTTCCGCAGAAATTCGGTTGCCGGCACCGCAGTTGACCGATGCCGACCTGGACCTCGCCAACAGTTACGTCTTCGCCGAACAGCGCGGTCTGCTCAACCGACTCGGTGAGGTGTTCGGTGGGGACCCGAACCGGCAGCGACAGGTGTATCAGCTCGCCGAGGAGCGGATCGCGGCGGCCGCACGGGACAGTGGGATCGCCGAGCGGGCCGAGAACAACACCCGCAAGATGTTGGCCGGGCTGTTGCGTTCTCTGGGTTATGAAACGGTTACTGTAACGTTCGTGTCGCCCTGAGTGGTGACGTCGACCGACGGTCACTGGTGCGGTAGTAGCGCCGTGAGCTGCGCGATGATCGGCCAACGTGGTGCGAAACTTCCGCACAACTGGGTGACACCCTGAAAGGGTGGCGGCTCCGCGATCCGAATCATCCGCTGGGCCCGCGTTTCTTCACCGGGTCCGAGCGCGTGTCGGATGGCGGCCACGTTAGAGTGCAGCCGAAGGCCATTGTCGTAACGGCGCGCCGGCTGGACCGTCTTCCGTCGCGCGGCTGGCCTGATCGTGGGATCACTAGTTTTCGGGGGTATCACCCGTGCGCAGCGACCAGGTCGAGGTCACCGTCCTGCTTCCCTGCCTCAACGAGGCGGAGACCCTGGAGGTCTGCATCCGCAAGGCCCGCCAGGCGCTCGACGAGTTGGGCGTCCAGGGTGAGGTGCTGGTCAGCGACAACGGTTCCACCGACGGATCCCAGGAGATCGCGGTGCGGGCCGGCGCCCGGGTCTCGCATGCCCCGATCCGCGGCTACGGCGGTGCCCTGATCAACGGAATCGAGCAGGCCCGCGGTCAATACGTGATCATGGCGGACGCCGACGACTCCTATGACCTGTCCACGCTTGAGCCGTTCATTCAGGCGCTGCGTTCCGGTCACGACGTCGTCATGGGCAACCGCTTCCGGGGCGGCATCGCCCCAGGAGCCATGCCGTTCCTGCACCGCTACCTCGGCAACCCGGTGCTCTCCTGGCTCGGCCGGCGGCTGTTCAACCTGAAGGTCGGCGACTTCCACTGCGGCATCCGGGGGTTCAACCGGGACCGGATCCGGCAGCTGCAGCTGTGCATGCCGGGCATGGAGTTCGCCTCCGAGCTGGTGGTCCGGGCGGCGCTCAACGGATACGACATCGTCGAGGTGCCGACCACGCTCAGCCCGGACGGTCGCAGCCGCCCACCGCACCTGCGGACCTGGCGCGACGGCTGGCGGCACCTGCGTTTCCTGCTGGTCTTCGCGCCGCGCAAGACGCTGATCTGGCCAGGTTCGGCGCTGTTCATCCTCGGCCTGATCGGCACCGCGACCCTCGTTCTCGGCCCGCTCGTCGTCGCCGGCATCGGCTTCGACGTGAGCACCCTCGTCTACACCTGTCTCGCGATGCTGGTCGGCGCACAACTGCTGCTGTTCGGGGCGTTCGCGCTGATCTACGGCAGGTACGAGGGCATCACCAACCTGCAGCAGGCCGATCGCTGGGGTCGCTACATCCGGTTCGAGACCTGCACCGCCGGCGGCGTCGCGCTGATCCTGCTCGGCCTCGTCGGTACCATCGTCGCCGTCGCGACCTGGGGCGCGACCGGGTTCGGTGCCCAGGACGTGAGCGCCACGATGCGGGTGGTGCTGCCCTCCTCGACGGCGATCGGCCTGGGTGCCACACTCATCTTCGCCGGGCTCTTCTCCAGCCTGCTCAGCCTGCGACGGGTCTCCGTCGCGGTCGCCGACCAGGAGACCCCGTCGCCGAACACGCTGGCCGCGAGCGCCAACTGAGCGAGGCGGCCCGGGCCGGGCGCGGCGACCGAACCTGACAACGGCGACAGCTGACGGAGCACGATGACTGTCGAGACAACCCCGGCCGATCTCGGCGAGGCGCCGGACGGGGCCCGGCCTGCGCCGGGCGTCGTGGCCACCGCTGCCGCCGACCGTACGGCTGCGACCCGGCGCGGACCTCGACAGCTGGGCGTGGTCCTGCGCCATCCCAGCCTCGTCGCGGTGCTGGTCTGGCTGCTGGCCACCCCGGTGGCCTTCGTACTGCCCGGCATCGTCGGCAAGGACCCGTTCACCGTCGCCGGTCGCGCCTTGCCGGTGGCCGGTGGCCTGCTGCTGGTGTCGGTGGTGCTGGCCGCGGCGGCGGCCGCCCGTCGCTGGGTGCCCGCGGCGCTGGACGCCCTGGCCGGTGCCGCCGCCGGACTGGCCGGTGCCTGGCTGGTGCTGGTGCTACGGTCCGCGCTGTACGGCACCCCGTTCGGCTTCGGTGGCCTCAGCGGCGACATGCTGCGGATGACCGCGTCGGTGACCCGCTACACGGTCACCACCGCCAGCGCGGACACCAACATCGTCGGGCTGCCGTCGGAGTACCCGCCGCTGTACGCCTGGCTGGTCGGCCGGGCCTCGGTGCTGCTCGACCAGCCCGCCTGGCGGTTGCTGGCCGACGCCGAGGTGCTGTTCATCTCCGCGTCACTGCTGGCCGGCTTCCTGCTGTGGCGTCGGCAGGCGGGGGCCTGGACCGCGTTCGCGATCTCCTGTGTCGCGGTGCTCGCCTGGTCCGACCCGCGCAAGGCGTACGAGGTCCTGGCGTTGGTGATCTTCATCCCCTGGGTGCTGGAGACCTTCGCCCGCCCGCCGCGCAACCGCCTGCACTGGCTGAGCTCCGGGTTGCTCGGGGGTCTGCTGGTCGTGCTCTACCAGGCCTGGCTGGTCTACGCCGCGCTCGGGCTGATGGTGATCATCGTGCTGGCGTGGCGGGCGGAGCCGGACCGCTGGGCGTACGTCCGCCGGCTGGCGGGCGTCGCCCTCGTCGCCACCGTCACCTCGTCCTGGTACGTGCTGCCGTACGGCTGGACCCTGCTCACCGACGGCGGTGGGCAGCTGGTCTCCGACCTGTACACCTCGCCGTACTACCTCTCCGGCCTGCTGCCGTTCCTGGACATCCAGTCCTCCGACGGCAGCAACATCCTGCTGCGGGCCCTGCAACTGGTCGGCATGATCGGCCTCGTGTGGCTGCTGCGCCGCGCCTGGTGGGCGCCTCCGCTGCTGCTGATCGCCGGGGCCGCGTTCGCGTACCGACTGTTGTCGATGGTCCGTTTCCTGCTGACCGGGCACACCGCCTTCGCCCACTACACCGTGCGGCTGTACGGCGTGGTGCTGGCGATCGCCGGGGTGCTGACCCTGGTGCACGTCGTACCGCTGGTGCTGCGTCGGCTGCGGGTGGCGCCACCGGTCGGGCTGGTCGGCGCACCGCTCGCGGTACTGCTCGCCTGGGGTGTGACCGCCTACACCGGGGCGTGGATGCCGCCGAGCAACGGGTCCGGCTCGTCCTACGCGACCGCCGCTCACGCCGAACCGCTGCCCGGCGGCGGCTACCCCCGGTACGCGCCGGCCAGCGGGCGCCCGGCCTGGTTCCCGGTCGAGCCGGTCCGCCTGGCCGTCGAGGAGGTCACCGGGCCGGACCCCGAACGGGTGACGGTGAGCGTCGACGAACGGCTCTTCTCCTACCTGCCGTGGCCCGGGTACCTCAGCAACGACCGTACCGCCGGCGGCACGCTCACCCATTGGGACGAGCGCAAGGCCGAGCTGACGGCCCTGGCCGCGCAGCGGGACCCGGCGGCCTTCGCCGCCGAGTCCGCCGCCACGGCGTACGGGCCGATCGACGTCTTCGTGCTCACCCGCGACGGCGACGAGCTGATCTGGGAGGATCTGCGGTTCCAGCGCGCCCAGTTCGACGAGCGGTACTGGGCGGTCCGCGAGGATCTGCCGGCGCAGGTGGCGGTCTTCGTCCGGCGGTGACCGGGCTCAGGGTTCCGCCCGCCGGTGACCACGGTCAGTGCGAGGTGGCGAGGTACCGGTCCTCGTTCGGCATGACGATCCAGAGCGCCAGGTAGATGATCACCTGGGTGCCGGGCAGCAGTAGGGAGAGCAGGAACAGCAACCGGACCATCCCGGCCGAGATGCCGAACCGCCGGCCCAGGCCGGCGCAGACACCGGCGATCATCCGTCCGTCGCGGGGTCGTACCAGTTTGCGGCTCATCGCCACGCTCCTTGTCCACTAGTCTCGGCTGCCCTGTCGGCTGCCGACGGCTGTCGTCACGGTCGTGACCGCCAGCCATCTTCAACGGTAGGGGCGCCGTCGCCCGGCTCCATCAGTCCTGCGACGGATCGGTGACGGTGCCTCCCGTACGGGTCCTACCCTGATCCGATCAAGATCATCGCAGCCGGTCGATCGAGCTGACTCCCGTCCGTGTCACCTGCCGGATGTGTGCGCTACCCGCGTTGTTCACCGACTGCTAACCTTGCCCGCGTCGTCCGCCCGGCGGTGTCCCCAACCGTCGGACAGGTGGTGTCGTCACGGGCCGCCGCTGGGCGACACCACCCCTCGGAGCGCCCGGTCGCTCCCGGCTCGTACGACGGAAGCGCGGATGTGACACTGGCGATCCTCACCCCGGCCACCCGAGCCCCCGCCGCTGACCAGGGCGGACTGCTGAGCGCGGGCGGGCTGACCCTGCCCGATCGGATCCGGGCACAGCTCGCCGAAGCCGGTGCCGACGAGGTGCGCACCGCCGGGCCGGCCCAGCTGGCGGACCTTGCCGAACGGGCGACCGGGCCGGTGCTGCTGTGCGCCGCCGACGTGGTCGCCCACACCGAGCTGTTCCGCCTGCTCGACTCGGGCCCGGCAGGCATCACGAGAGCGTTGCTGCTGCCCGCCGCCGACGGCACCGGTGCCCTCGCGGTCGGGGCCCGGCGCGGGAACCTCGTCACCGCCCCGGCACCGACCGCAGACGGTGCCGCCCCGGCCGGTACGGACGTCGGCGGGCCGGTCTTCGGCGGGGTGCTGCGGGTCGGCGTCGGCGATCTGCCGGCGTTGGCCACCGCCGCCCGCCGGGTCGCCGACCGTCCCGGCGACGCTACCCGCCAACCGCTCGACGCGATCCTCGCCGAGCTGGTGGCCGCCGGCACCACCGTCGGTGCGTACCCGCTGCGTCAGCTGGTCGCGGTCCGGGTCACCGACCAGGCCGGGGTGGTCGCCGCCGAGGCGCAGGTGCGGGCCGTCGACCCGGACCGGGCCCGGCTGCGGCTGGCGGTCAAGGAACACGACGACCTGTTCGCCACGTACTGCGTCAGCAGTTGGTCGCCGCTGGTCACCAAGGGTGCGGCGCGGCTCGGGCTGAGCCCGAGCGGGGTCACCGCCATCTCGGTGCTGTTCGCCGGTGCGGCCGCGCTGCTGTTCGCGGTCGGTGACCGGCCGCCGGTGCTGCTGCTCGGCGCGGTCCTGCTCTACCTGGGCTTCGTCCTCGACTGCGTCGACGGTCAGCTCGCCCGCTACACCGGGCGGTACAGCGCCTTCGGCGGCTGGCTCGACACCATCGCCGACCGGGGCAAGGAATACCTGGTGTACGGCGGACTGGGTGCCGGCGTGCAGCTGTCCGGTGCCGCCGACGGCTGGCTGCTGGCCACCGCCGCGATCGTGTTGCAGACCGTTCGGCACATGACCGACGCCTGGTACGGGGCGCTGCACGACGAGGCCGCCCGCCGCATCCCGGTGGCGTCGGCCGACTCGGGCGCGGCGGCGGGCGTCGGCAGCCGGCTCAGCCAGGTCTCCGACCGGGTCCTGGCCGCCCCCGGGTCACCGGTCTACTGGGCGAAGCGCACGGTGGTCTTCCCGATCGGCGAGCGGTGGGCGTTGATCGCCGTCACCGCCGCCGTCCTCGGCCAACGGGCCGCGCTGCTCGCCGTGCTCGGCTGGGGGGTGCTCGCGTTCTGCTACACGCTGGCGCTGCGGTCGCTGAGGTCACGGTCCATGCGGGTTCCGGTCCTCGCGGCGGTCGACACCGCCCGGTACCGCGACGACGGACCGCTCACCCGGCTGCTCGCCCACCGGGTCGGTGCGGTGGTCGTCGCCGGGTCCGGCCAGTTGCCGCTCGTCGGCGCCGCGGTGGCCGCGGCCACCGCAGCGCTGCTGCTGCCGGCGTTCGGCGTCGCCGGCGGGCTCAGTGCCGCGGCGCTGCTGGTAGGTGCGGGTGCGGCGCTGGTGGCGGGGATCGCCAGTGCGGCCCGGCCGGCCGTGGGGTCGCTGGACTGGTTGGTGCCGGCCGGACTGCGGGCCGTCGAGTTCCTGATCGTCGTCGCCGCCGGCGCGGTCGCCGACGTGCCTGCGCTCGTCACCTACGGACTGCTGTTCGTCCTCGCCCTGGGGCACTACGACCTGACCGCGCGGCTGGAGAAGCGGCTCGGTGCGCCGCCGCTGCACCGGTGGAGCCTCGGCTGGGACAGCCGGGTCCTGCTGATCACGCTGACCAGCGCCGGGGCGACTCTGGCCGCCGCCACCGGGTCGGGCGCGGCCGCCCCGACGACCCTGGCCACCGGCGCCACCGGCGCGCTCGCCGGCTACCTGGCGGTGCACTTCGTGGCCACCGCAGTACTCGACCACCGGCCGACACCGGCGCACCCCGACCACCGGCCGTCGGCCGGGGTGTCGGTGCCGGCTCCCCGCCGCCCCACCGACTTGCCGGTCGACCCGGCAGCACCCCTCAGCTCCGCCGGCCGCCCCGCCGGCCCGACCACAGGTGACCTCGGATGACATTGCTCAGCATCGTTGTGCCGGTCTACAAGGTGCAGGGTTACCTGCGGGAATGCCTCGACTCGATCCTCGACCAGTCGTTCACCGACGTCGAGGTGATCGCGGTCGACGACTGCTCCCCGGACAGCTCCGGGCAGATCCTCGCCGAGTACGCCGCCCGCGACCCCCGGCTGCGGGTGCTGTCCCTGCCGGTCAACGCCGGGCTCGGCGGTGCCCGCAACGCCGGGCTGGACGTGGCGACCGGTGAGTACGTCTGGTTCCTCGACAGCGACGACTGGCTGACCGACGGATCGCTGCGCGCGGTCGCCAACCGGCTCCGCGACACCACCCCGGACGTGCTGATCGTCGACCACGCGAGGGTGTTCTGGAACTTCCACGAATCGGCCAGTGCGCTGCGGCAGGCGTTCCCCACGTCACCCGGTGCCGAGGTGTTCGACGTACGGACCCGGCCCGAGACGCTCAAGGTGCTGCACACCGCCTGGAACAAGGTCACCCGGCGAGAGTTCCTGGTGGACCTGGGGCTGCGGTTCGCCGACGGCTGGTACGAGGACGTCTCGTTCACCTTCCCGCTGCTGGTCGCCGCCGAGCGGGTCACCGTACTCGACCGGGTGTGCGTCAACTACCGGCAACGGCGTACCGGTGCGATCACCCGGACCCGCAGCCCCCGGCACTTCGAGATGTTCGACCACTGGGGACACACCTTCGACTGGCTGGACCAGCGCGGGCCGCAGGTCGACGCCGTACGGCCGCAGTTGTTCGCTCTGATGATCTCGCACTACCTGATGGTGCTCGGCCACAGTGGCCGGCTGCCCCCGCAGCTGCACCAGCAGTTCTTCGCCCGCGCCCACGCCGACTGCCAGCGTCGGCTCCCGCCCGGCGGGTACCCGGTGCCCGGCGGTGTCGAAGGGCTCAAGCGTCGGCTGCTCGCCGCCAACCGCTGGCGGACCTTCGCCGCGCTGCGGGTCGTCCAACGCGCCCGCAAGAAGGCGATCTCCACGGTCAAGCGGATCGGTCGTCCGGTCAAGCGCGGTCTGCGCGAACTGGCCCGCACCGGCCGGCGGACCGCGCTGCTCGGCTACTACCGGATCCAGCTGCGCCTGCCGATGGACCAGTCGATGGCGCTGTACGCCGCTTACTGGTACCGCGGCTACAGCTGCAACCCGGCCGCGATCCACGCCAAGGCGGCCGAGCTGGCCCCACACGTCAACGGGGTCTGGGTGGTCCGCCGGGACCGGGCCGCCAGCATGCCGGCCGGCGTGCCGTACGTCGTCGCCGGCACCTGGCGCTACTACCGGGCGCTGGCCCGTGCCAAGTGGCTGATCAACAACGTGAACTTCCCCGACTACGTGCGTAAACGGCCCGGATCAGTGCACATCCAGACCCACCATGGCACTCCGGTCAAGGTGATGGGGCTCGACCAGCAGCGGCACCCGGTCGGCGCCGCGTCGATGAACTTCCCCCATCTGCTGCGCCGCATCGACCGGTGGGACTTCAGCGTCAGCGCGAACCACTTCTCCACCCAGATGTGGGAGCGGGCCTACCCGGGCGACTTCGTCTCGCTCGACACCGGCTACCCGCGTAACGACCGGCTGGCGCTGGCCACCGACGCCGACGTGGCGGCGGCCCGCGCGGCGCTCGGTATCGGCCCCGACGAGCGGGTCGTGCTCTACCTGCCGACCCACCGGGAACACCAGCCCGGCTGGCAGCCCGACTTCGACGCCGACGCCCTGGCCGAAGTGCTCGGCCCGGACGCCTGGCTGCTCATCCGCAGCCACTACTTCCACGACCGGCAGCGCACCGGCCGGGCCCCGGATGCCCCGGCCAGCGGCCGGATCCGGGACATGTCCAGCCATCCGGTCGTCGAGGACCTGTACCTCGCGGCCGACGTACTCGTCACCGACTATTCTTCGGCGATGTTCGACTACGCGGTCCTGGACCGGCCGATCGTGATCTACGCGCCGGACGCCGAGGCGTACGCGATGGCCCGTGGCGTCTACTTCGACATCACCGCCGAGCCGCCGGGCGCCGTCGCCACCACCTTCGGGCACCTGCTCGACGTCTTCCGTACCGGTGCGGTCGGCGACGACGCCGCGGTCAAGGCCCGGACCCAGTTCCGCGCCCGGTTCTGCCATCTCGACGACGGGCACGCGGCCGAGCGGGTGGTCCGCCGGGCGTTGCTCGGGGAGCAGGGCTGAACCGCCCGATGGGTGCCCTGCTCAGCGTCGTCGTTCCGATCTACAACGTGGCCCGCTACCTGACCGAATGTCTTGATTCGCTGGCTGCGCAGACCCACCCCGACGTCCAGGTCGTCCTGGTCGACGACGGGTCGACCGACGACAGCGGCGACATCGCGGCCGCCCGGGTCGCCGCCGATACCCGGTTCCAGCTGATCCGTCAGTCGAACCAGGGCCTCGGCGCGGCCCGCAACACCGGTATCCGCGCGGCCACCGGCGACTACCTGGCGTTCGTCGACAGCGACGACGTGCTGCCGCCGTACGCCTTCGAAGTGCTGGTCGGTGCGGTGGAGTCGACCGGTTCGCAGATCGCCTCCGGCAACGTGGCGTTGTTCAACTCCCGTGGGCTGTGGCAGTCGCCGCTGCACCGCGGCACCCATCGGCAGACCTGGCTCGGCACCCGGCTGCGCCGTCGCCGCAACCTCGTCTACGACCGGCTGGCCTGCAACAAGGTGTTCCGGCGGGACTTCTGGACCGGTCACGACCTGTGGTTTCCCGAAGGGGTGCGCTACGAGGACATTCCGGTGACGATCCCGGCGTACGCGCTGGCCGAGTCGATCGACGTGCTGCCCACGGTGGTCTACCACTGGCGGCAGCGCGAGGCGGGTGCCGAAGAGTCGATCAGCCAGCGGCAGGCCGAGGTCGCCAACCTGGTGGACCGCTTCGCGGCGGTACGCAGCGCCAGCCGGTCACTGGCCGGGATCGGTGACCGGTCGTTGAAGAACCACTACGACGCCACCGCCCTGCGCAGCGACCTGCGGATGTTCCTGCACCTGCTGCCCCAGGTGCCGGACGGGACGTACCGGCGGCGGTTCTGCGAGCTGGCGGCGGAGTTCCTCGCCGAGGTGGATCCGGCGGTGCCGGACCGGCTCGATCCCCGGTTGCGGGTGGCGTGGCGGCTGGCCCGCGACGGCCGGCTGCCGGAGCTGCTGCGCGTGGTCGACGCGACCCGGTCCGGTGGCGTACCGCCGAGGGTCGACGGCGTCCCGGCGGCGCTGTACCGCCCGACGCCCCGGCTGCGTACGGCGCTACGGGCGATCTCCTTCTCGGGCGGGCAGCTGCGGATCGCCGGATACGCGCTGCGGACTCCGGCGGAACCGGACACACCGCCGGGGCCGCAGCTGCGCGCCCTGTGGCTGAGTGAGCAGGGCCGCCGCCGCCGGTTCGGGCCGGCGCCGACCCGGTCGCGGCTGTTGCGTCGCCGGTCCGTCGCGGCGGACCCGGCAACGGGCGACCTGCCGGCCTGGTCCGGGTTCGCCACGTCGTTGCCGGTGACGGCACTGCGCTCCGCCGCCGGCTGGCCGCCGGGGACCTGGCTGGTGATGGCGGGCCTGGTCGACGTGGCAGGCGGCCCGGAGAGCGGGCCGGTCAAGGTCGGCGAGGTGGTGCCGGCGTTGCCGGCGGTCTGGGTGGGACCAGGGGTACGGGTGGTGCCGCTGCTGCACGACGGAGCGCTGCGGCTGAGGGTGGAACATCCCTCGGTGTGGGCGACGGCGGCCCGGCTGGTCGGCGACGAGCTGGTGATCAGCGGTACGGCCGTCGCGGGTGCTCCGGTGCCGTCGGCGTTGACCCTGGCCCGGACCCCGATGATCGTGGCCCGCCGTTATCCGAGCCGGCCCGACGGCACCGTCGGGTCCTCGTCGGGCGGCACCGGGTTCAGCTGCCGGATCCCGCTCGGCGACCTGGTGACCGGTCCGGTGTCCGCGCGACCGGCGGCGGTCGGCGACCCGGTGGCCGGCTGGCTGGTCGGCTGGGACGTCGACGGCGGTGCCGACGCCTCCGCCGGGCACGGGTTGCCGGTCGGCGCCGACTTCACCGAGCTGCGTCCGCTGCCCGGCGGGCCGGGGCTGCTGGCCGAGTCGGCCGACCAGGGGCAGCTGTCGATCCGGGTGCTACCGGCCGGGCCACTGGCGACCTGGGCCACCGTCGAGGAGGCCGGAGTCACCCTGGGCGGTGCCTGTCCGGTCGGTGCGGCGCCGTCGTCGGTGGTGCTGCGCCACGCCGACGACCTGCGGGACCCGGCGGCCCCGGCGGACCGGGAGCTGCCGGTCGAAGCCGTCGACGAAGGTTGGCTGGTGCGGATACCGGCGGACGGCCCCGATCGGCCGGAGCCGGGGCGCTGGTGGTTCGGCTACCGGCCGGCGGACGACGACCGGGTCCATGAGCTGTCGATGTCGCTGCGGATCCGGGACGGGGCGGGTCAGGTGGGGCCGGCGGGGCTGCCCCGGTTGCGGTTGGAGCCGGAGCGGCTGTACCGGGTGGCGCTGGTGGCGAACTGAGGCCAGGGCCGGCCTGATCAGCCCGCCGGCGGCGGCGACGCCGGCGGTGCGGTCGACGACGGTGCTGCGGCTGGCGGGGTCGGCCGCAGCCGGTTGCGGGCGGTACGGCGGGCGGTGCCCCACGCCCGGCCCCACAACGACCGGCCCTGCCGGGCACCCATCTGGGACAGCCACTGCGGGCTGCGGGCCACGGCACCGGCCGTGTCGGTGATGATCAACCGTGCGCCGTCCGGCCCCGGGGTCAGCCAGCCGACCCGGTCGCCGATGCGTGTCGGTCGGGTGCCGCGGGTGCCCCGGCCGCCCTGCTGAGGACCCGGCGGTACGGCGTACTCCCGGTCGTTGTCGCGCACCACGACCCGCACGTCGTAGCGCCCAGCGGGCAGCTGGTCGACCGGGATCGTGCAGGACCAGCGCAGGTCGTTGCCGGTCCGCCGGAGCACCGTGACCGGCTGCCGGGCCAGCCCGTCGCCGATCTCCACCAGCAGGTCGTGGCGGACCTGACCGGGTTCGCCGTCGATACCCTTGGCGCGGACACTGCCTTCGAGCGCGATGGCCGGCCCGCTACCGCGCATCCGGTGCACGGTCGCCGTGATCTCCCGGATGAGCAGCAGGTCGCGGTAGGCGTCGAAGTCGGTGTGCCCGAGGTAGGCCTGCCCGGCGTACACCCGCAGCGGCAGCGCGGACCGGGGCTCCCGGATGGTCGCCGGATCCTGTTCGTAGATCGCGGCGGCGCGCAGCCCGGCGCCGGCGTTGCTGACGAATTCGGTCGCCAGCCGCACCGGGATGTCCTTGAACAGGGTGTGCATCCGGACCGCGAATTCGTCGAGCTGCTCGTCGTCACAGCCGTTCGCGGCCCGCCACGCATAGTGCAACTGCATGTAGGCGATCCACCGGTACACCGCGTCGCGGTCGTCGGACGGCAGATCGCGGCACTCGTCGGCGAGCTGCTCGACGATGGCGACGTGTTGCATGATCCGTAGCGGTTGACTGCGGGTGTCCATCAGTGAGGAGTTGTCCCCGCGTTGCCGGTACAGATAGCTCAGCCGGGGGGTCAGCGCCGTCAGTGGGGAACGGGCCAGCAGCGGTACGGTGAACAGCACGTCTTCGAAGGCGGTGTTCTCGGTGAACCGGACACCGGTCGAGTCGACCAGGTCACGCCGGAAGACCTTGTTGCACGCCGACGGGTTGCCGACCAGGCCGGGTGCCTGGGCGATCCGCTCCACGACCCGTTCCCCGACGAGCAGCTCCCGGCGCCACGCCGGGTTGGGCCGGGGCGGCAGCCCCTGCATGTCACCGACGGCCACCGCCGCCTGCTGGCGGTCGGCGAGCTCGACGAGGTAGCTCAGCGCCCCGTCCGGGTAGAGGTCGTCGGAGTCAAGAAAGGCCAGGTAGCGGCCGGTGGCAAGGCGTACCCCGTGATTGCGGGCCGCGCCGAGGCCGGCGTTGTCCTGGCGGACGTAGCGCACCCCGGTGGCCCGGTCGGCGTACCGGCGGGCGATGTCGGCCGAACCGTCGGTGGAGCCATCGTCGATGACGACTACCTCGATGTCGTCCCGGGCGGGCTGTCGTTCGATCGAGTCGAGTGCCTCTTCGAGCCACTTCTCGGTGTTGTAGACCGGCACGACGACGCTGACCGTCGGGGATGGCACGCGCTCACCTCGTGTCACGACTGGGTAATCTGGATCAGTGACCTATTTGCCTAGGGTACGTCGCCTGCTGCGTCCGGTCAGGAATGTGCTTCGTCGCTCCCGGGCGCGGATCATGCAACCAGCGGCGCTACTGTACAGCCCGAACATTACCCCGAACGAGATTCGGATACTCGCCAAGATTGCCAACGACAAGGGTGATCGGGCGATGGTGAACGCGGTGTTGCTGCGCATGGTGCAGCGAGGCGTTGCCAATGAGGGTGAACAGCGTGCGGCGCGACTGATCGGCGCCGGGGCACCGGCACCGGCGGTAGGTCACTGCCCAGCGGATCCGACGGACCAGGGAGAACCGCCCATCGCCGACCAGGCGGCCACCCGGCTGACCGTACGGCGGCCGGATGCGGCAGCACCGCTGCAGGTCACCGTCGGTGACGGGGGTGAGCCGCTGGCGTACTGGCGGGCCGCCTGGGCGGAGCTGCCGCCCGCCCTCGTCGACCAGCTCACCACCGGCGTACTGACCCGGCTCGCGGCCGACCGCCGGGTCAGCGCCGTGCACGCGGCGGACGCCGCCAGCGCCCCGGTCGCCCGGGCGGTCGCCGCCGGCATCGGCGCCCGGTACGGTGGTCAACCGTGATCGTTCCCTGGCGTCGGGGCACCTCCGCCGGCCACCTCGTCGACGATGCGTTGTCCGCCCTCGCCGCCGCCGACTGGGCGGACCGCGCCCGCCCGCCGATCGCCTGGCTGCACTGGCCGGTCGACTCGGCCAACCCGTACCAGTCGTTGATCTACAGCCGGTTCCCCCGGCACAACCTGGTGCCGATCCGGATCCGGCGTCTCGACCAGCTCGACCGCCTGTTGCCCGCGCTGCCGGACGGCGTCACCCGGGTGCTGCACGTCCACTGGCTGTACGACGTCACCGCCGGTTGCACCACCACCGCGCGGGCCGAGGCCGCCGTCGACGCCTTCGCGGCCACACTGGACGCGCTACGGGCCGACGGCGTACGGCTGGTCTGGACGGTGCACAATCTGCTGCCGCACGAAACCGTGCACCGGCAGACCGAGACCCGGCTGCGGCAGGTGATGCTGGCCGCCGCCGACGTCGTCCACCTGATGCACGACAGCCACCTGGAGATCCTGCAGGAGGCGTTCGGCACCTCGCCCCGGCAGGTGGTCGTCGCCCGGCACCCGACCTTCGTCGGGGCGTACCCGGACTGGGTGGACCGGGCGACGGCCCGCAGCCACCTGGGGATCCCGCTCGGTGCCCGGCTACTGGTCACCTTCGGCCAGGTCCGACCGTACAAGGGACACACCGACTTCCTCGACGTGCTCGACGTCGCGACCCGCCACGACCCGCGACTGCGCTGGCTGGTCGCCGGCAAGGTCCGGGAGGAGACCGGCGGGCCCGAGTTCATGCGCCGCGCCGCCGAACACCCGGCGGTCGTCTTCCACCCCGGCTTCGCCCCCGACTCCGACGTGCAGTACTTCCTGCGCGCGGCGGACGCCGCCGTCTACCCGTACCGGTCGTCGCTGAACTCCGGGGCGTTGGCTCTGACGGCCGGGTTCGGGTTGCCGGCGTTCGTCTCGACCGGCACCACCGTCGGCGGGTTGATGCCCGACGCCGCGCTGCGCCGGTTCGACCTCGCCGACCCCGACAAGGCTGCCGAGGTGATCACCGAGGCGACCGGGAGCGGCTGGGCGGCCGCCGACACGGTCCGTACGGCGCTGCGCGACCACCTCGGACCGCTCGCCCCGGCACAGGTCAGCGACCTGCTCGCCACCGAACTGCGCCGCCACCTGGACCCGACGACCTGACCTGCGCCGTTCTTGGTCCATCGTCGATGGTGCCGGCGCGCTACCCTGGCCGCATGTCGAGCCCTGCGTCGGACCGCCGCCCGGACCGTCAGCTGGTGTGGGCACCCGCCGAGGTGCTGACCGGCATCGCCGGGCAGATCGAGCCGCTGCAGGCCCGCGAACGGTTGCGGACCACGATCATCCGGTCGGTGCTGCTCGCGTACGTCTTCACCTGGCCGCCGGCCTTCGGCGTCCTCGCTGCCGCGACCGTGGCCGCGCCGACGCTGACCGATGCGGCCAGCGTCGGCGCGACCGCCGGTTGGGCGCTGCAGATCGCCACCTTGATCGCGCTGTGGGCCGCCGTGTCTGCGCTGATGTCGCACCGGCGGGCCGCTACCGAGTCGGCGGACCCCGAAGTCCTGAGCCGATCGCGACTGCTGCTGCGCCTGGCCGGCAACGCGGCGCGGACCGGGGCGCTCGCGGCGGTGGTGCTGGCACTGGCGGGGCTCGCCCCCGGCCAGGTCGCGGCGCTGGCCGGCGCGGTCGCCGTCGTCCTGCATCTGCTGCCGATGCTGGCGTTCCGGCTGCTGACGCGCGGTCGCCGAGCCGACCCTGTCGGCGAGCCGGCCGAGCGTCTCGCCGGACAGCCGGTCGGGCGGCCGACCGAGCGTCCCGCCAGCGAGCCCGCCCCGCCGCCGGCCGCGACGTCAGCCGGGCTCGACGGGTAGCCACAGCTCGCAGGTCGCGGTGCTGAAATCGGCCGCCCGCTCGACGACGGCGACGATCGACGGGCCGGGCCGCAGCCGCCACGGGTTCGACGGGAACCATTCGGCGGCGGTCGCCGCCCAGGTGGCCTGCAGCGCCTGCGGGTACGGTCCGGCGGTACGGAAGACCGCCCACCTGCCGGCCGGCACCTCGATCACATCGAGGTCGTCGGGGGCGGTCCCGGTCGCCGCGATGGCGACCCCGTGCAGGTAGGTCAACTCGCTGCCCTCGGGGTCGTCCGGCGCCAGGTCGTCGCTGACCTGCAGGATGCCGGCCGGCTCGGTGTCACTGAGGGTCTTCAGCCGCTGATGCTCCGCCGCCGGCAGAGCGGCGATGTGCTGCTGGATGTGCGGATTGACGCCGTGGTGGATCAGCGGGACCCGGGTGGCGTGGCCGACCAGCGTGAACGCGGGGCGGTCGACGATGCGGGTGTCCATGCGGGTGTTCCCTTCGACGGTCAGGCGGAACCTGAGCTGTGGTTGGCTGCGAAGGGGGCCACCGTCACGGCGTACCTCACCTGGACCGGCACCGTGGACTGCCCGGAACGCCCGCCCGAACGCCTCGGTCGAGCCGTACCCGGAGCGGACGGCGATGGTCAGCAGGTCGTCCTCGCCCCGGACCACGGCGGCGGCCGCCACGGTCATCCGCCGCCGGCGTACGTACTCCGACAGCGGCATTCCGGCCAACGACGAGAACATCCGGCGCAGGTGGTACCCGGTCGTGCCGTGCCTGCCCGCCACCGACTCGACGTCGAACTCCCCGATCGGAGGTTCCCCGACGAGGTGTGCCTCGACCGGGTCGGCGAGGTGTGCTTCGACCAGGTCGACGAGGTGATTGAGTGCCGAGATCACGATGGCCTCCCTTCACCGACCAGCCTGGTCGACCACCCCTGGCTCGCGCCCGACATCTGCGGTCCGATCCGATCACGGCTCGGGACCGTCGAGCTACTGGCGCGGCTCCCGCCACATCGGCCAGATCGGTGGGCCGTCGGGCAGGCGCATCGGCCCGTGTGCCCGGTAGCCGTGCCGCAGATACAGGTCCCGGTTGCGCGGCGTGGTCGCCTCCAGGTAGCCCGGCGTGCCGTGACCGTCGAGATGGCGGTGGTGGTGGCGCAGCAGCGCGCTGCCCAGGCCGCCGCCCTGACGCCAGGGTGCCACCGCCAGGTACGCCAGATGCCAGTGCGGCTGCCACGGGTGGTGCGCCGACAGCATCCGGGCGAGGGCGGCGAACCGCGGCTGCCAGCGCCCGGCGGCGCTCAGCAGGCGCAACTCGTGTTCGCTGACCGTCTCCGGATCGGTGGCGATCCGTCGGCCCCGGGGATGCCAGACGGCGACGCCGCTGAACTGGCCGGCGACGTGCACCGCGCCGCCGGACCGGATCGCGTGGTCGAGTTCGAGGGTGAACAGGGTCCGGAAGACGTCGGCCCGTGCGTCGAGGTCACCGATCAGCCACTGCGACACCGGGGCGATCAGGAACGCCTCGGTGAGCAGGGTCGCGGCCTGCGGGATGTCGTCCATCCCAGCGGTACGGATCGTCACGGCGGCGGGATGGATCGCGGTCATCGTGGGCTCCTGCCGGTCGGGCGGTACGCGGTGCACAGCGGGCCACGGCTGGTGGCCGAGGTACCCGCTAGACGCACACAGCGCCGGACCGGAGCACGAACCCGCTGGTCAGATGCCCGACAGTGGCGGCTTTCGGCAGCGTGACGCTGCCGAGACGCCCAGAATGTCACCGCTGCCTGATGTAATCGGCGCGACCGTCGAGGAAGGCGCGCGCGCGGAGGGGGCAGTTGTGGCCACGTTCGTTCTGATTCCCGGCGGCGGCACCGACCCCTGGTACTGGCACCGGCTCGTCGACGAACTGCGGCGGCGGGGCCACGAGGCGGTGCCGGTCGATCTGCCGTGCGAGGACGACGGGGCCGGCTGGGCCGAGTACGCCGACGCGGTGGTGACGGCGATCGGCGGCCGCACCGATGTCGTGCTGGTCGCGCATTCGCTCGCGGGATTCACCGCCCCGCTGGTCGCCGACCGGCTGCCGGTCCGTCTGCTGGTCCTGCTGACGGCGATGGTGCCGGTGCCGGGCGAGACCGGCGGCGACTGGTGGGCGAACACCGGGCACGCCGCCGCGCTGGCCGCCCAGGCCGTACGGGACGGGCGGCCGGCGGGCGAGGACGTGCTCGCGCTGTTTCTCGACGGCGTGCCGGACGAGTTGGCCGCGCAGGTGCTGCGGCACGACCGGGCACAGTCCGGTACGCCGTTCGGGCAACCATGGCCGCTGCCGGCCTGGCCGGATGTGCCGACCCGGTTCGTGCTCTGCCGCGACGACCGGTTCTTCCCGGCCGAGTTCGTCCGTCGGTTCGTCGACGACCGGCTCGGTATCGTCCCGGACGGGATCGATGGCGGACATCTGGCGGCGCTGACCCATCCACGGGAGCTGGCCGACCAGTTGACGGCCTATCTGAGGTGACGTGGCGGTGGGTGTGGCCGGCCGTCGCCGACCGACCACACCCACCGACCGGACGGTGCGTTACAGCGTCAGCGTCCAGGTGTCGATGTAGCCGGTGTCGCCGCTGAAGACGTCACGGACCCGCAACTGCCAGGTGCCGTCGGCCGCCTCGGAGGAGAGGTTCACCGAGTACGTGGTGATCACGTTGTCGGCGCCGTCGAACAGCGCCCAGCTCTTCAGCCGGTACGACGAGCCGTCCGGCGCGATCAGGTCGATGATCAGGTCGCCCCGGTAGGTGTGCTTGATGTCGACGTCCACGCTCGACGACGACGACGCGCTACGCCCGCAGCCGGCGATCACGATACTGCTGGCCGCCGTGCCGGGGTCGGGCAGCGCCACGTCGGTGCCGTTGGTGCCGGAGCAGCCGCCGCCGGAGCCGGTCACCGTCAGGGTGAACGATGCGGTCCGGGTCGCCGAGGCGCCGGTGCCGGTGACGGTCACCGGGTAGCTGCCGGGGGCGGTGCCGCCCGACGTGGCGATGGTGAGGCTGGCGCTGCCGCCGGAGGTGACGGTGGCCGGGCTGAAGCTGGCCGTCGCGCCGCTCGGCAGACCGCTGGCCGAGAAGCTGACCGGCTGCGGCGTACCGGAGGTGGTGCTGGTCGCGACCGTCGCCGACACCGTGCCGCCCGGGGCGGTCGAGCCGGCGGTCGGCGTGACCGAGACGGCGAAGTCGTCCGCCGGCGGGGTGCCGTCGTTGACGACGTACAGCAGCCGGTTCGGCGATCCGTTGCCCGGGTTGCCGACCGCGCCGACGGTGGCGTTGTCGTAGAGGTAGTCGCGGACCTGCTGCGGGCTCCAGCCGGGGTTGGCGGAGGCGACCAGGGCGGCCGCGCCGGCGACGTGCGGGGCGGCCATCGACGTACCGCTGATGGTGTTGGTGGCGGTGTTGCTGGTGTGCCACGGCGCGGTGATCGACGAGCCGGGCGCGAAGATGTCCAGGCAGGTGCCGAAGTTGGAGAAGCTGGACCGGGCGTCGGTGCTGGTGGTGGAGCCGACGGTGATGGCCTCGGTGACCCGCGCCGGCGACGTGTTGCAGGCGTTCGCGGAGCTGTTGCCGGCGGCCAGGCTGTAGGTGATGCCGGCGCTGATCGAGTTGCGCACGGCGGTGTCGAGCGAGGTGTTCGCGCCGCCACCGAGGCTCATGTTCGCCACGGCCGGCTTCACGGCGTTGGCGGTGACCCAGTCGACGCCGCCGATGACGCCGGCGTTGGTGCCGCTGCCGGAGCAGTTGAGTACCCGCACGCCGACCAGGGTGGCGCCCTTGGCGACGCCGTACGCGGTGCCACCGACGGTGCCCGCGACGTGCGTGCCGTGACCGTTGCAGTCGTCGGCGGAGCCGCCGTCGACGGCGTCGAACCCGCTGATCGCGCGGCCGCCGAAGTCGTTGTGGCTGAACCGGATTCCGGTGTCGATGATGTACGCGTGCACGTTCGACGCGGTGTTCGGGTACGTGTAGGAGTCGTCCAACGGCAGGGCGCGCTGGTCGATGCGGTCCAGGCCCCACGACGGCGGGTTCAGCTGGGTGTCGGCGAGCGTCACGGTGTGGTTCTGCTCGACGTAGTCGACCGACGGGTGGGCCGCGATCCGGGCGGCCTGACGGGCGGTCGCGCTGATCTCGAAGCCGCGCAGCGCCGCGCTGTAGGTGCGGGCCACGGTGCGTCCGTGCTGCCGGGCCAGGGCCTGCGCGGTGTCGCTGACCTGCCCGGGGGCCACGGCACTGTCCTTGAACACCACGATGTAGCTGTCCGGTACGGCGGTGGCGCCGCCGGCGTGCCGGATGGTGCCTTCCGGTGGGGCCGCGCTGACCGGTACGGCGGCAGCGGCCACCATGGCCAGCGCGGTGGCACCGACGATGACGACTCTGTGGGGGAGATGCATCTCCCGTCCTCCCATTCCACCGGCGGGTCCGTCCGCTGACGGTCACAGCGGATCAGTGAACGCCGATCTAGCTGAGAGTAATCTGAGTCGATACTGAAAGATGTATTCCGGATCGCTCATACCGTCGGCGGGATGGAACCTCTGGAAGGACCTCCGGCCAGCAGGTTCGCCCGTCGCAAGAGCTGCGGTTCGCCGGCTGCGAAACGAGAAGTTTTCATGATTCACCGGGCTGGCGGTCGGTCCACGTACACCCGGACCGTGGTCCGTCCGGGCCGGGTGTACACCCGGACCAGATCGCACAGGTCGTGCACCAGCAGCAGTCCCCGGCCGCCCGGCTGGTCCGGTGGCCGGGGAATCCGCCCGGCCAGCGGGTCGGCAAGGTGGCCGGAGTCCTCGACCTGGCAGACCACCGACGCCGAGGTGACCCACAGCCACACCCGGCCGCCGGCTGCGGTGTGCCGCACGGTGTTGGTGGCGAGCTCGTTGACGGCCAGGGCGAGATCGTCGACCCGGTCGCGGTCGAGCCCGGCCGCGCGCGCCTGCCCGGTGACGAACCGGCGGACCCCGGCCAGGGCCGGGGTGTCGGCGAACCCGATGGTCGCCGCCCGCCCCGGTGGTGCCGGCAACGGCCGGCGGACCCGGTGCAGCGCGGAGGTCGGCGGCAGGTACCGGGCGCTCGGCCGGCGGCCGGCACCGTCGGTCACGACCGGATGGGTACGCTGCGCGTCGGCCACCACCTCGGCGGGCAGCGACCGGGCGTCGTACGGGCACAGCAGCACCGCCGGACGACCGGCGAACGCCACGTTGACCAGGATCTCGTGCTCGATGCAGGCCGGGTGCTCGTCCGGGTGGCGGCCCGACCAGACCGGCTCGTCGACGATCCAGACCTGCCGGTCCGGGTACCGCTGCGCGAAGGCGAGCAGCACCTTGGGGATGATCCGGCCGGGATTACGGCCGACCACCGTCATGTCGACGAAGTCGACCTCGGCGGTGTCGACCGCCGGGTCCTCACCCAGGGCGCCGCGCAGCGCCGCCAGCTTCTCCGACGGTACGGCGATCAGCAGCGGGGCCGACGCGCGGACCGCGTCGCGGGCGAACCGGGTGACCGTGGTGAGGTACGCCTGTTCGTCGCCGTACAGCAGACCGATGTGGTCGAAACCCGGGCGGAGCCGGTCGACCGGGTCCAGGGCGTCGACCGTCGTGCTCATGGCCGGCCCGCCGGTGTCATCCGGCTCGACCTGCCGCTGCCGGCCATCGATCCACCACCTTCGGACCGTCGCACGTCACCGCCCACGTGGGGCGTCCCACTCCCACGGTAACGGGCTCGCGGAAACCCGGCCATCGAGGCTCGGTCAGGCCAGCGGCGCCGCCTGGCCGGCGGCCCGGTCAGGCCGGCGGCGCTGCCTGGTCGGGCGGTCTCCGGGACGTGCGCGGGTGCGCCACGCTCAGCGGGACACCAGCCGTCGACGCACTCCACGGGCGTACTGCCGGGCGACGAAGACGGTGGCCCGGCCGAGGCTGCGGGCGCCACCGACGGGTACGGTCTTCGCCGCCCGTCGGGGGGCCGCCGTCGTGGTGGCGTCGGCGGCACCGGGCCCGGCGGTGGCCAGGTCGACGACGTCGAACTCGCTGCCGGTCTCCCACCGTTGACCGTGACTTGCCGCGACCGCCTCGACCAGGGCATCCTCCGCCGTCCCGGCGTGGGTGGCCCGGCAGCGGGCGGCGGTGGACCACAGTTCGACGGCGTACGTCGCGGAGCCGGCACCGGCGGGCAGCACCCGCAGCAGACCGCAGCGCCACTTCTCCATGGCGGCGGTCACCGCACCCACGGTCCGGCGCCCGACGCCCAGCCGGGCCGGCACCCGCAGCAGGTACGGCGACGGGTAGGCGCTGGCCGGCGCGGTGTCGACCAGCCGGACCCGTGGCTCGTGGCGGTACTCGGCAGCCAGCAACCGCAGGTCGTCAGGCTGGTCGCCACCCCCGGTCGGCCCGGCGGCGGCCCAGTCGGCGACCAGGGCGACCTGCAGGTCCCGCTCGTCGCTGGCCAGCAGTCGGTCGACGCAGGCGCGAACCACCTCGTACGGCTGGTCCACCGGCACCATGGCGCAGATCAGCGGCACCTGCCAGGTCCGACCGGGCCGGTCACGGTGCTGGCGCGGGTACGGCAGCAGATCGGTCAGCGCGGCGCGGGCCTGCCGGTCGTCCCCGGCCGGATCGGTCGGGACGAGCGTCCACAGGCTGGCCGTCGGCTCCGGCACGAACACGGCACCGGCCTGCGCCAGCCGGTAGGCGACCTCGACGTCGGCGCCCTGGTACGGATCGGTGCCGGGCCGGTAGCGGCTGCGGTGGAAGGCGAAGGCGGTGCCGGCGGCGGTCAGGAAGGCGGTGTGGTCGGCGGTGCGCAGCTGATGGGTCGCCTCGAGGCGACGGGTCAGCCCGGCGTCGACGGCGCTGCCGGCGAAGAGCTGCCCGAGGGTGCCGGCGCTGGCGTGCGCGGCGACCATCTCCGGCTCCGGCACGGTGCCACCGAAGCGCGCCGGTACGGCCAGGCCGACCGCGTCCGGGTCGGCCTGTGGCCAGCGGGCGAGGGCGCCGACGAGATCCGGCCCGGGCACCGCGCCGGCCGGGATCCGGACGATGATCTCGCTCGTGGCCGCCGCGACCAGGTCGACGAATCCGTTGTCGTCGGCGCGGGTGACGACCTGCAGCAGCTCGGCGGGGTGGCGCTGCTGTGCGAGCGCCGCCGTGGTCCGGGCGGCCGCGCTCGGGTCGCCGCCGCCGACCACGCAGACGGTGACCTGGGCGGGGGGCGTCGACTGCCCCGGCTCGGCGGGCCGGATCCGCGACCAGTCGTTGTGTGGTGAGGCAGCGGAGGACACGGCGCCGGGCTGGGACACGCGTGCAGCGTACCGCAACGCCGACCGGTAGCCTCTGGCGTGACGTGGGTCGGACGCTGACGTGCGTCAGCCCCCGTCGCAGGATCTGATCCGAGGGCAGGGTGGCAGCAGGGTGAC
Organism: Solwaraspora sp. WMMA2101; assembly: GCF_049179175.1. Lineage (NCBI taxonomy): Bacteria > Bacillati > Actinomycetota > Actinomycetes > Micromonosporales > Micromonosporaceae > Solwaraspora > Solwaraspora sp. WMMA2101. The sequence continues at coordinate 3,907,121 of NZ_JBMHMA010000006.1, forward strand.
GGAGCAGGCGGCGGTGCAGTCCTCCTTGACGGAAGCGGACCGGGTGCGGGCCGGCGGTGTCGGCTCCCGCCGCTGGTGGCGGCGGATCCGGTTGTCCGAACAGGGCCCCGAACGGGCGTTGCCCGCGATGGCGGGCCCACTGCGTCACCTGCTGGTCGACGCCGAATCGCTGGCCGCGCTGCGCACGCTGTTCAGCGCGCCGGCCGCCCGCACCCCGGTGCGTCGACTCACCGTCCGGGTGCGTCGCTGGCGCCCGCCGACGCCTGGCTGGTCGGGCCGGCTCGGCCCGGTGCCCGGCATCCGGGGGCACCGGGTCGTGCTGCCTGCCGGCGGCGGTGCCGCGCGGGTCACCGTCGAGCTGGTCGCGCCGGTCGCGCTGCACGACGTACTGGCCGCGGTCTGGGCGGTGCTGGCGCCGGTGCGGCCGTTGCCGCGCCCGGCGAGCGCCGACGTCACCGTGGTCGGCCCGGTCCCGGCCTGGCAGGCGTCGGCCGGCACCGTCACGGTCGTCGACCAGCTGACGGTCAACCCGGAGATCCGGGCGTACGACGTGGTGCTCGCGCCGGACGCGGCGGCGCTGACCGCCGGGCCCGACCTGGTCGGGGTGGCGGTGACAGCCGGTGGGACCGGTGCCCGGGTGACGAACCGGCAGCCGCTGGTGCTGATCGACGCGGCGGCGGCGAACCCGATCGGGCGCGGCCGCCGGTACGGGCCGGAGGAACCGTCCGGGGTGCTGGAACTGCTGACCAACGAGCCGGTGCTGCGATGGCGGATCCGTCCGTCCGGTGCTGCCGACGCGCCAGCGGTCGCGTCCGGCCGTCTCGACGCGCTGCCGCTGACCGGCGACCAGCTGGCCGCGACCCGCCGGTTCGCCCAGCTGACCTGCTCCGAGCTGCCGGCGGCGGATCCGGCGGCGGAGGCGACGCTGCTGGCGCAGGTGGCGGCGGGCGGGGCGGTGCTGCGGGTGCCGCAGCTGCCGCCGTCGGTCGCCGACCGGCTCGCCGAAGGGCTGCTCGAGGTGCTGCGTACCGAGCTGCCCGGGGTGGGCGCGGACCCGTTGGAGTGGGAGATCCGCAGCGTACGGCAGCGGTCGGCGGCGCTGCGCGGGCACGGCGCGGCGTTCGCCGCCGGCGACGTCACCGGCGGTACGTTCCCGGCGTTGGCCGCCCCGCCGTCGGTGAGCGCGGTGCTGGTCACCCGCCGGCCCGAGTACCTGCCGGACGTGGTGCGCCAACTCGCCGGGCAGACCTACCCGGAGCTGGAGATCGTGCTCTGCCTGCACGGCATCGAGCTGGCGGCGGACGTCCGGTCGCAGCTGGCCGACTGCGGCCGGCCGATTCAGATCTTCAGTGCGCCGGACGGGTTGAGCTTCGGTGAGGTGATGGGGGCGGCGACCGCACGGGCCCGGGGGAGTCTGGTCACCAAGGTCGACGACGACGACGTGTACGGCCCGGAGCACGTCTGGGACCTGGTGCTGGCCCGCGAGTTCTCCGGCGCGATGCTGGTCGGCAAGGCGGCCGAGTTCGTGGTGCTGCAGACGTTGGGCGTGACGGTACGGCGGGCCGCCGTACCGCCGGAGACGTACGGCGCTCCGGTCGCCGGCGGCACCATGCTGATGGCCCGGGGCGACCTGGAGGCGGTCGGCGGCTGGCGGCCGGTGCCCCGGTCGGTGGACCGTGGTCTGATGGACCGGGTGCTGCGCGCCGGTGGGCTGATCTACCGGACCCATCCGCTCGGGTACCTGTACGAGCGGCGGGCGACCGGGCACACCTGGGACGCCGGGCTCGACTACTTCCTGCGCCGCTCCGGCCAGCAGTGGGACGGCGTCCCCCGGTACGCGGAGTTCGGCACCGCCCCGGCCCCGGTGCCCCACCCTGCGGAAGTAACCGCTCGGTAATCTCGTCGGCATCATCGGTAATCGCACTGTCACAATGCGAACATGGCACGTTTACCCGATGTGCCAGGCGCATGGTGCTCGTCACAGTCAATGCGGGGCGGGCAATCGATGCTGCGGGGAGGTGACGGTGACCACCGTCGCGCTCAAGGACGTGACCAAGGTCTTCACCGACGGGACCGTTGCCGTCGACAACGTCAATCTCGACGTCAACGACGGCGAGTTCATGGTGCTGCTCGGCCCTTCCGGCTGCGGCAAGTCGACCGTGCTGCGGATGGTCGCCGGTCTCGAGGACCCCAGCAGCGGCGCCATCATGCTCGACGGCGAGCTGGCCAACGACGTCCCGCCGCGCGACCGGCGGGTCGCCATGGTCTTCCAGGACTTCGCGCTCTACCCGCACATGACCGTCGGCGACAACATCGCCTTCCCGCTGCGGCTGGCCGGGGTCGACACCGAGGCCCGGTCCGAACGGGTCGCCGACGTCGCCAGCGCGCTGGGCATCGGTGACGTGCTCGCCCGTCGGCCGAGCCAGCTCTCCGGCGGCCAGCGGCAACGGGTGGCGATGGGCCGCGCGATCGTCCGTCGGCCCGGGCTGTTCCTGATGGACGAGCCGTTGTCCAACCTGGACAGCGGGTTGCGGGCCGAGCTGCGCGCCGAGATCTCCGGCCTGGTCCGCGAGCTCGGCGTCAGCACCATCTACGTCACCCACGACCAGGCCGAGGCGCTCACCATGGCCGACCGGGTGGCGATCATGCGCAAGGGCGTGCTCCAGGACGTCGGCACCCCGACCGAGGTGTACGGCCGACCGGCCACCCTCTACGTCGCCGCGTTCCTCGGCAGCCCCCGGATGAACCTGCTGGAAGCCTCGGTCTACGTACACCTCGACCGGTACGTCACGCTCAGCCTGGGCGACCAGGCCCTCTACCTGCCCTGGAACGACATCCGGGCCCGCGCCGTCTCGCACTACCACGGCGAACGCATCGTGGTCGGCATGCGCGCCGAGGCACTCACCCCGGTCGCCCCGGACACCCCCGGCGACGTCCTGCAGGGCCGGATCCGCTTCCTCGAACACCACGGCCACGAGTCCCTGGCCTACCTCGACATCGGCGCGACCGCGATCGTGGTCGACGACCTCGGCGGTACGCCGGTGGAGCCGACCGGCGGCTCCGGTCAGCGGCTGCGTCGTCTCGGCAGCGTGATGCAACGCCTCACCGGGCGGACCGCAGAGCCGGCGGCCGCCGACCCGGCCTCGCCCCGGCCCGGCGGTGCCCGGGAGAGCGTGCTCAGCGACGGCGGTCGGCACCACCGTCGCCCCGCCGAGCTGGCGGTACGGCTCGCCCCGTACCCGGCGGTCACCGCAGGGCACCCGTTGGCGGTTTCGGTCCGGATGGACGCGCTGCACTTCTTCGACGAGCGGGGTGACCGCATCGACGTCGGGTGGCGGTGACCGGCTCACCCGCCGTGTTCACCCGCCGCGCGCCGCCGGCGGGCGGCGGAAACCGGGCCGGCACCGTGGAGATCGGGTTAGATTGGCGGGGTGCTCGGTCTACCCACTCATGTGACCGCCTGCCTTTTCGACCTCGACGGGGTGTTGACCCAGACCGCGAAAGTACACAACAGGGCGTGGGAGGAGACCTTCAACGACTTCCTCCGCGCCCGTGCCCTGGCCGCCGGCCACCCCTTCCTTCCGTTCGATCCCGGCGCCGACTACAGCCGGTACGTCGACGGCCGACCACGGGCCGACGGGGTGCGTTCCTTCCTTGCCTCGCGAGGCGTTGAGCTTCCCGAGGGGTCGGTGGACGACCCCCCGGCTGCCGACACCGTCAACGGCATCGGCAACCGGAAGAACGAGGTCCTGCTGCGACGTATCGCCGAAGACGGCGTGCAGGTCTACGACGGTTCGCTGGCCTACCTTCATGCTGCCCGCTGGATCGGGCTGCACCGGGCCGTCGTGTCGGCCAGCGCCAACTGCCGGGACGTGCTGATCGCGGCGGGGATTGAGGAGTTGGTCGAGGTGCGGGTAGACGGGGTGATCGCGAGAGAGAAGGGCCTGCGCGGCAAGCCGGAACCGGACACGTTCCTGGCCGCCGCCGCGCAGTTGGGGGTGGAGCCGGCGAACGCGGCGGTCTTCGAGGACGCGCTGGCCGGGGTGACGGCGGCACGGGCCGGTGACTTCGGCTGCGTGGTGGGCGTCGACCGGGTCGGTATCGGCGACGAACTGCTCGCCCATGGTGCCGACATCGTGGTGAACGACCTGGGGGAGCTGCTGGTCGGAGCCGAACGGTGATCCGCGAGCGGGCCTACCCGGTCGAGCCCTGGCATGTCCGGGAGACCCGGCTGGACTTCGACATCCTGGCGCAGTCGGAGTCGGTCTTCGCACTGGCCAACGGGCACATCGGATTCCGTGGCAACCTGGACGAGGGGGAGCCGCACGGCTTGCCGGGCACCTACCTCAACTCGTTCTACGAGTTGCGGCCGCTGCCCTACGCCGAGGCCGGGTACGGCTTCCCCGAGTCCGGGCAGACCCTGGTGAACGTCACCAACGGCAAGCCGATCCGGCTGCTGGTCGACGACGAACCGTTCGATGTGCGCTACGGCGACCTGCTCTCCCACGAGCGGGTGCTCGACCTGCGGGCCGGGCTGCTGGACCGGCGCCTGGAGTGGCGGTCGCCGGCCGGTCGGACCTGCCGGGTCCGCAGTACCCGGCTGGTGTCGTTCACCCAGCGGGCGGTCGCCGCGGTCTGCTTCGAGGTCGAGGCGGTCGACGAGCCGCTGCGGATCATCGTGCAGTCCGAGCTGGTCGCCAACGAGGAGTTGCCGGCGCAGAGCAAGGACCCCCGGGTGGCCGCCGTACTGGACCAGCCGCTGCAGGCCGAGGAGCGGTTGGTGCAGTCCGACGGCGGGCTGCTGATCCACCGGACCAAGGCCAGCGGGCTGCGGATGGCGGCGGCGATGGGGCACGAGATCGACGGCCCCGGTGACGTGGCGGTGAGCACCGAAGGGTTCGACGACTGGGTCCGGACCACCGTCTCCTGCCTGCTGCAGCCGGGGCAGCGGCTGCGGGTGGTCAAGCTGTTGACGTACGGCTGGTCCAGTCAGCGCTCGTTGCCGGCGCTGCGCGACCAGGTCGGGGCGGCGTTGGCCGGCGCCCGAATCTCCGGCTGGGAAGGGCTCTGCGCCGAGCAGCGCAAGTACCTCGACGACTTCTGGGACCACTCCGACGTGCGGGTCGACGGCGACCCGGAGATCCAGCAGGCGGTCCGGTTCGGCCTGTTCCACGTGCTGCAGGCCGGGGCCCGCGCCGAGCAGCGGCCGATCGCCGCGAAGGGCCTGACCGGACCGGGGTACGACGGACACGCCTTCTGGGACACCGAGATGTTCGTACTGCCGGTGCTGACCTACACCCAGCCGGCGGCGGTCGCCTCGGTGCTGCGCTGGCGGCACTCGACGCTGGACCAGGCGCGGGAACGGGCCCGGATGCTCGGGCTCAACGGGGCGGCCTTCCCGTGGCGCACCATCCGGGGGCAGGAGTGTTCGGCGTACTGGCCGGCCGGCACCGCCGCCTTCCACGTGGCGGCGGACATCGCCGACGCGGTCCGGCGCTACGTGCACGCCACCGGTGACGTCGAGTTCGAGCGGGAGATCGGCCTCGAGCTGCTGGTGGAGACGGCCAGACTGTGGCGCTCGCTCGGCCACCACGACCGGCACGGCCGGTTCCACATCGACGGGGTGACCGGGCCGGACGAGTACACGGCGGTGGTCGACGACAACATCTACACCAACCTGATGGCGCAGCGGAACCTGCTGACGGCGGCCGACTGCGCGCTGCGCTACGCCGACCGGGCCTGGGTGCTCGGTGTCGACGACGAGGAGACCGCGGCCTGGCGGGACGCGGCGCTGTCCATGCACGTTCCGTACGACGACGAGCTCGGCGTGCACCCGCAGTCGGCCGGGTTCACCCGGCACCAGGAGTGGGACTTCGCGGGCACCTCGCAGGACCACTATCCGCTGCTGCTGCACTACCCGTACTTCGATCTGTACCGCAAGCAGGTGGTCAAGCAGGCCGACCTGGCGCTGGCGATGCACTGGCGGGGCGACGCCTTCACCGACGAGGAGAAGGCCCGCAACTTCGCCTACTACGAGCGGCGTACGGTGCGGGACTCCTCGTTGTCGGCCTGCACCCAGGCGGTGATCGCGGCCGAGACCGGTCACCTGGAGCTCGCCCACGACTACCTGGGCGAGGCCGCGTTGATGGACCTGCACGACATCAACCGCAACACCCGTGACGGCATCCACGTCGCGGCGCTGGCCGGGGCGTGGCTGGCGTTGGTGGCCGGGTTCGGCGGGATGCGCGACCACGCCGGGGAGCTCTCCTTCGCCCCCCGGTTGCCGCAGCGGATCAACCGGCTCGAGTTCGCCATGATGTGGCGGGGCATGCGGCTGCGGGTGTCCGTCGGGCGCGACGAGGTGACCTATGCGCTACGCGACGTGGATCCGAACGCGACGATCGAGCTGACGCACCACGGTGAGGCGATCACCGTCGCCGCCGACAAGCCGGTCACCCGGGCGATCGCGCCGGCCGGGGCGGCGGGCCCGCCGCCGCAGCAGCCGGCGGGCCGCTCCCCGGTGCGCCGGTCGGCCCGTACCGACTGACTGACCCCGCACCGGCCGCGGGGTCCGACGCGACCCCGCACCGGGCCGCGGGGCCCGACGCTTCGCGCGCCGGCCAGCCGTCCTGACTGACCGGCGCGCGGGCACTCAGAGCAGGGACAGGTGCACGTGGTTGGTGTGGTCGCTGCTCGGGTCGCCGCCGGCGCCGCTGTAGGAGCTCCAGCCTGTCGTCGGTGACCAGAACTGGCGGTACCAGATCACGTAGAGGATGCCGAGTTTGTCGGCGTTGCGGACCAGGAACGCGGTCAGGTTGTTGCCGTAGAGCCGGGCGTCGCCGGTGGCGTCGCCGCCGAAGCCGCTGGACTGCATGGAGAAGTCACAGGCCCGGCCCTTCGGGTGCTCGAACGGGCCACCGGGTCGGAAGCAGGAGACGAAGCGGGTGAAGCCGGCCTTCTTGGCCTCGTTGAGCGCGTGCATGGTGCGGGGGGTGATGCAGCCGCTCGTGGTGGGGTCGTCCAGGCTGCACGACTCGGACGGCCAGGAACCGTTCGCGTTGCGGGGTGCCTGCGCGGCGACCGGCGAGGTGGCCGAGACGAACCCGTTGGTGGCGACCGCGCCGACCAGCTGCAGGGCCTTCTCCGCCTCCTTCTTCTGGCGGGACATCACCTCGAGCTGCTGTTCCTCGCGGGTCACCTCGGCCTCGATCGCCGCGACGGCCCGGGCGGCCTGTTCACGGGCCTCGTTGAGCTCGCGGACCCGCTTGTTGTCGTGCATGGCGATCATGTCCAGGCCTTCGGCCCGGTCCAGCAGGTCGTCCGGGCTGGCGCTGTTGAGCAGCACCATCACCGGGGTGATCCGGCCGAGACGGTACGAATTGGAGGCGACCTCGCCGATCTGCGGGGTGAGTGCCTCCAGACGTTCCTCCACCTTCTCCAGTTCGAGGTTGAGCTGAAGTTGCCGCTTGCGGGACTCCTCGACGGCGGCCTTTGCTTCGACGAAGCCTCGGTTGGTCGACTCGATGACGTCGCTGAGCAGTGGCTGCGCGCCCTCGTCCGAGGGGTCCTGGGCGGCGGCCGGGGTGGCGACGACGAGGCCGGCGAGCAGGGTGGTCACGGCGGCCAGTGCGGCGGTGAACGGAACCCGCCGGTATAGGGGTGCGGTCATCCTGTTCCTTTCCTTGGCCGCCGACCGAGTTAGCTGACGGGTTCGGGACGGAACGATCCCTACCGCGACGTCGCGGATTCACCCCGGTGGAAACGTGGTTCCCCGGCTCACCCCGAAGGACGATTAGGCGGCGGTCACCGCCGGCACCGGTGGGTGCCGCCTGGCGGAGACCGCCGGCAAGCTTACCGGATCGGTGACCGGCGACAACACCTCGACGACCGTCGTTGACCAGGGAGAATTCCGTTACTGGACAACGACTTTAGGTAATGTCCACTTTCTGCGTCGGCGGGCCTACGGCATGTCGCGGCCGGCTGGGTCGATAGTGCCGTGGTCGGGGGATGGAACTGCCTAAAATGCCATAGAAGCCGAAAGTAGGAAATAATCTCCGGATGGATTCCCTGATGACAGACGACCCGTTCCTGACGGCTGCCGATCCGTCCCCGGTCGGTGCGGCCGGCGACGGCGTCACTGACGACAGCGTGGCCGTCATCGGCCTGGGTCGATTCGGTGGGCAGGTGGCGCTGTCGCTGTGCCGGCTCGGTCACCGGGTGCTCGGCATCGACGGCGATCCCCGCCGGGTGCAGCGCTGGTCCGACCGGCTGCCCCGGACGGTGGAGGCGGATCCCACCGACGAAGAGTCGCTGCGGCACCTCGGGGTCGCCGACTACCCGTGCGCGGTCGTCGGCATCGGCGCCGACATCGAGGCCAGCATCCTGACCGTCGTGTCGCTGACCGAGATCGGCGTGCCGGAGATCTGGGCGAAGGCGATCACCGCCAAGCACGGCCGGATCCTCGCCTCGGTCGGTGCCCACCACGTGATCTTTCCGGAGGCCACCATGGGGGACCGGGTCGCGCACCTGCTGGCCAGCAGGATGCTCGACTTCATCGAGTTCGACGACGGCTTCGCGATCGCCAAGGTGTGCGCCCCGGCGGACAGCGCGGGTCAGACCCTGGCGCAGGCCCGGCTGCGGCAGCGGTACGGCATCACCGTCGTCGGCATCAAGGAGCGTGACCAGCATCTGCGGTACGCCGTACCGGACTCGGTGATCCCGCCGGACGCGCTGCTGATCGTCGCCGGGCCGACCGCGGACGTGCAGCGGTTCGGCGGTTGACCCTGGGATCCTGGGCGTAACCGTCTCGTCACGCCTTCATTTCGTGAGCTGATCAGCCTCTGGACTTTCGCAAACTCGTGACTCAGGCTACAGTCCTCCCATGGGAGCGCTTCCATTGATGGATGTGCACCCGGAACACTGTACCGACGCGCGGCGTGGCGCTGTTCGCAGCGCTTCGCCGACCGCTCAGCCCTTGGGCTGGCGGCGGGCCAGCCCGGACTCCGCCGCCAGCCACGCACCGCCTGTCGAGAGGAGGTGGAACCAGAGCCACTCGCGTGGCCCGGCTCCCGCGCGTCACGCACGACCTGGACGCCAAACCGCTCGTGCGTGTCAGTAACTGATGGTGGGGACGGGGGTTGCCCTCCCCGTCCCCACGCTAGTCCTCGATTGTTACGACGTGGAATCGCCGACAAGTCAGGACCGCGACGCCGCTGCGTCCAACTGTCCTGCGCAGCCTGCCGATGCATCGGCAGGCTTCGTTGTGTATGGAGCTGTCGTGGCTGCCTGGCCCGGTCGCGGTCGGGATCGGCGGCAGCGCCGTGCGGGCATCGACAATCGTCCGGGGCCGCCGGTCGACGGTGTCCCAGCTCACAGTGGTCCGGCCGGGGCCCGCACGGCGGAACTGTCACCGGACGGCGGATGGCGCCCCGCGACATGCATCGTTGACCATGGATGTCCTGGCGCTGGTTCGTCCGCCGGTGCCCGCACCGAAAGCGAGTCACCCGTGACCACTGTGCCACCGCCGCCGTCGGATCGCGCAGCCCACCGCGACGGCAGCCGTCGCCCCCGGGCCGCCCGACGGCTGGGCGTCCTGCTCGCCGCCGTACTGCTCGGTCCCGCCCTGCCGGCGGCGAGTGCGAGCGCCGCGACCGGCGCCGACACCGAGGCGCCCACCACCCCCGGTGCCCCGACCGTCGCCGCCATCAGCACGGACCAGGTCACCCTCACCTGGACCGCCGCCACCGACGACGTCGCGGTCACCGGCTACGAGATCGCCCAGATGCAGGCCGACTACATCATCATCAAGACCAGCCCGGTCAACGAGATCACCATCGTCGGCCTGCAGCCGTCACGGACGTACCAGTTCTGGGTGGCCGCACGCGACGCCGCCGGCAACCGGTCGCCGACGAGCCCCGGCCTGCGACTGACCATGCCGCCCGGCGACGACCAGGCACCCACCGCCCCCACCGGCCTGACCGCCACCCAGACCGGCACCGACGCGGTCACCCTGCGCTGGCAGCCGTCCACCGACAACGTCTACGTCGCCTGGTACGAGGTGCTGCGGGTGCACCCCGACGGCTCGACCACCCGGGTGGCCACCGCTCCGCAGCACCCGCCGACCGGTCCGACCGCCCGGGTCGGCGGCCTGCAGCCCGGCACCAGCTACACCTTCGCGGTACGGGCCCACGACGACGCCGGCAACAGCTCGCCGCTGTCCGCGCCGCTGACCGTGACCACCACCCCGGTCGCCCCGACCTGCGAGGTCGCCCACCAGGTGATCAACCACTGGCCGGGTGCCTTCCAGGCGCAGCTGGACGTCCGCAACCTCGCAGCGGAGCCGATCGACGGCTGGACGCTGAGCTGGACCATGCCCGACGACCAGCAGATCGCGTACCTGTGGGGTGCCGAGCCGGTCGACCTCACCCCACCCGACGTCACGGTCCGCAACTACCAGTGGAACCGCCTGATCGCGCCCGGCGGCAGCGTCCAGCTCGGCTTCGTGGTCACCGGCGCCAGCACGACCACCGCGCCGACCGGCTTCACCCTCAACGGCGCGAAGTGCACGGCGGTACGCTGACCCGGAAACGGCCGGCGAAATGTCCCGGTGACGACAACTTGCTAGCCTCGCCCGCATGCGGGTGCTGGTGGTCGAGGACGACCCCGAGGTACGGGGCGCCGTCGTGACCGCGCTGCGTACCGGTGGCTTCGCGGTCGACCAGGCGGCCGACTGGAGCCAGGCCGACCTGAACATGAGCGTCAACGACTACGACTGCCTGGTGCTCGACCGGATCCTTCCGGAAGGCGACTCGCTGAACCAGCTCGGCCACCGCCGCCGCGCCGGCCTGACCGTACCGGCACTGGTGCTGACCGCCCTCGACAGCGCCGGGGACCGGATCGCCGGTTTCCAGGCCGGCGTCGACGACTACGTGGTGAAACCGTTCGTCACCGCCGAACTCGTGCTGCGGGTCCGGGCGCTGTGCCGGCGCCGGGGCGTCACCAGCCCGCCGCTGCTGCGCATCGCCGACCTGGAGGTCGACGCGGCCCGCCGGGAGGTCCGCCGGGCCGGCATCCTGCTGACCCTGACCCGCAAGGAGTTCGCCGTCCTGGAGATGCTCCTGGTCCGCTGCCCGGCCGCCGTCAGCCGCAGCGACCTGTTCGAACACTGCTGGGACGAGCTCGCCGACCCCAGCTCGAACGTGGTCGACGCGGTGGTCGCCCAACTGCGCCGCAAACTCGGCGAGCCGCAACTGATCCACACCGTACGCGGCTTCGGCTACCAGATCGCGGCGTCCCAGCCGTGACCGGACGACAGGCACCGACACCGTGAGCGGACGACAGGCGGGCAAACCGCTGCAGACCGCGGAGCGGCTGCGCGGCCTGCGGATCCGGATCACCGTCCTGGTCATGGCGATCAACGTGGTCGGGCTGGCCGGGATGGGTGCGGTCGCCCTGCTGGTCGACGAACGGCAACGCGACGAAGTGGTCGCCGCCGAACTACGGCGCACCGCCAGCACCGCCGCCGCCCTGCTCTACTACGACTCCGGTGCACTGCAACTCGACAAGCTGTTCGACAACGCGGTGGCCAACGGACCGACCGCCGTCTACGTCTACGAAGCCGGCCGGGCCGAGCTCAGCCTGGTCTTCGCGTACCCTGCGCGGCTGCCGGTGGTCCCGCCCGCGCAACTGCTCGCCCCCGCCCGGCAGGTCTGGTCGTCCGGCACCGAGATCGTCGACCCGCTCGCCGACCGCGCCGGTACGCCGACCCCGCTGCTCGCCGTACCGTTCGAACACGCGGTCACCGGCACCGTCGCCGGTGCCGTCGTCGTCCTCGGCGACACCGGCCCGGCGCAGGCGGCCAACCAGCGGCTCGCGCTCGCGTTGACCGCCGGCGGCGTCGCCTTCACCGTCCTCGCCTGCGCCGGCGGCTACCTGCTCGCCCGGCGCGGCACCGAGCCGATCGCCGACGCGCTCAACCAGCAGGAGCGGTTCGTCGCCGACGCCGCGCACGAGCTGCGTACCCCGCTCACGGTGATCCGGGCGGTCTCTGAGGACGCGCTGGCCGAACCGGACCGGCGGCCGGCGGCGCTGCGCCAGGTGGTGCGCTCCGCCGACCGGCTCGCCGACTCGGTCTCCGTCCTGCTCACCCGGGCGCAACTGGTCGCCGGCCTGCGGGACCTGCGCCGCGAACCGTTCCGGCTGGACCAGCTGGCGGAGGAGGTGCTCGCCGACACGGTGCAGCCGCCGCACGTCGCCGTACCGGACACCGTGCCGGTGGTCGCCGTCGGGGATCCGGCACTGGTGCGTATCGCGCTTCGCAACCTGATCCAGAACGCCGTCCAACATGGGCGGATCGCTGACCGGCCGGCCGAGGTACGGCTGCAGGTCAGCGCCGAACCGCCGACCGTACGGGTCCGCGACCGGGGGGCGGGGCTCAGCGAAGCGGTGGCGGCCACCCCGGAACAGCGGTTCCGCACCGGTGCCGCCGACGGCACCGGGCTCGGCCTGGCGATCGCCAGCTGGGTGGCGCAGCTGCACGGCGGCCAGCTGCGGCTGGGCAACGCCGAGGGCGGCGGCACCGAGGCCCGGCTGCGGCTGCCCGGTCAGGGCCCCTGACCCGCCCGCAGCCCGTTCGGGCTGATGGCGAACCACTCGTCGGACTGCCCGTGACCGTTCGTGTCGCCAGGCATCCGGTCACCGGTGTAGCCGTACAGCGGCCAGCCCGCCAACGACAACTGCCGCCGGCCGTCGGACCGGGTGAAACAGGTGACCAGCTGCCGGTCGATGCCCTCGACCCGGACCTCGCCCTGGCACGGCACCGGCAGCCAGGACTGCAGGCACTGCCCGGTGCAGGCGGAGTCGCTCACACCGGCGGTGTCCCGGTCGGAGCGGTAGAGCACGAAGCCCTGCGCGTCGATGACGATCTCGTCCAGCGTCGCGGACTCCACCGCGAACAGCGCGGTGCCGGCGGCGGTGGCGACCGGGGTCGGCGGCGCGCCGGCCGGGCCGGGGGCCGCCGGCCGTTCGCAACCGGTCACCGCGAGCACCGCCGCGATCCACAGGATCCGTCTCATCAAAACCTCACGCTCCCAGGCGCAGGATATGCCGATCCGGCCGGGTGCAGGAGGTGGACGTGCTGACGTTACGGGCCCGCACGGTGTCGCTCGCCCTCGTCACCGTACTCGCGGGGTGCTCCGCAGCCGGTGACGACGAGCCGTCACCGGTCGATGCCTGCGGCAGTCGGATCGCGGTGCTGGGACCACTCAGCGGCGACTCGGCGGATTTCGGCGGCAACGTCTACGACGGTGCCCGCCTGGCGTTCGACCAGTACGCGGCGGCGCATCCGGACTGCCCGGTCGACCTGGTCGACTTCGACTCCCAGGGCGACCCGAAGCAGGCGCCGGCGCTGGCCCAGCGGATCGTGGACGATCCGCGCATCGTCGGCGTCATCGGACCGGGGTTCTCCGGCGAGGCGGAGGCCGCCCTGCCGATCCTCGACCAGGGCGGTGTCACCACGATCACCACCTCGGCCACCCGTACCGAGCTGAGCGCACGGGGCTGGCCGACCTTCCACCGGCTGGTCGGCAACGACGCGGCGCAGGGCCGCGCCGCCGGCTGGTACATCGACCGGGTGCTCGGCGGCACCGCCGTGTTCGTCGTCGACGACGACAGCGCGTACGGCCGGGGGCTCGCCGACGAGGTGGTGGACCGGCTCGGTGCCAAGGTGGTGCAGCGGGCGACGGTGTCCGCGCGGGCCACCGACTTCGGCGCGGTCGTCGGCCAGGTCCGCTCGGCCGACGCCGACGTCGTCTTCTACGGCGGCTACTACGCGGAGGCGGGTCGGCTGCTGCGGCAGCTGCGCGCCGGCGCGGTCCAGGCGACGTTCGTCGCCGGGGACGGGGTGAAGGCCGACGGGTTCCTGCGGGCCGCCGGCGACGCCGCCGACGACGACGTCGTGATCACCTGCCCGTGCCTGCCGCCGGAGCGGGCCGGGGAGCAGTTCCCCCAGCACTACCGGGACAGCTTCGGGCGGGAACCCGGCACCAACAGCGCCGAGTCGTACGACGCCGCCCAGGTGTTCCTGGCCGGGATCCGGGCCGGTCACGGCGACCGGGCCGGGATGGAGGCGTTCGTCGACGCGTACGACGGTCCCGGCGTGACCACCCGGATCGCCTGGACGTCCAGCGGCGAGCTGGTCAGCCCGTCCGTCTCGGTGTGGGCGTTCCGGGTCCGACAGGGCCTGTTCGTGGCGGAGCGGGCCGTTCCGGCGAGTTGACCACGCGCCCACCGGGGCGCATCCATGAACGCGGCGAGGAGTGCGAAATGACCGTATCGATGACGAACGGTGGCACCATCGGCCTGGCCGACGCCCGTCCCGACCACCGTACGGGCACCGGGGTCGACAAGGTCCTGCGGGTCGTCGCGGAGGGGCCACTCGGGCCGTATCCGATGTTGGAGGCGGCGTTCTGCTGGAACGAGCGGCGACCGGTCGGCTGGCGACGGCTCGGCCCGGCACCGACCACGCCGCAGCGGCAGCTGCCGGTCGCCCAGACCGGGCAGCCGGCTGCCGCCGCCCGGCTGACCCGGCTGCTGACCACGATGACCTGGGCGGTCAGCACGCCGGTCGGCGGCTCGGCGGTGCTGACCCGGGTCGACGTGACCGCAGAGGCGTACCACCGGGTGCTGCGGGCGCTGGCCGGTGCGTGGCGCGACGGGCGGCGGATGCTGGCCTGCCCGGAGACCGCGGCGGCCCACTACCCGGCGGCGCTGGCGGTCTGGCGGATGGCGGCGCTGCTCGCCCCGACCGACCAGACCGCCGGGGTGCTCACCTTCGCGGTGAGCACCCCGGCGGCGGCCCTGCTGCGCAGCGCCGCGCCGGTGCTCGCGTTGCCGCACACCGTCCTGGAACGCGGTGCCCGTAGCACTGTCGTGCGGGTGGACCGACCGGCGCTGTTCCGGCGGCTGCTGGCCGACCTCGACCCGCCGGCGCTCGCCGGCCGGCCAGGCGGGTCCCTGACCGGCCGGCGAGCGCCGGTAGCCGTCGCCGGCTGACCGTCGGTCGACCGGCCGACGGTCAGCTGACAGCCGGCCGCCGGGGTCGCCGGGTCAGGCCGAAGCCGACGACGCCACCGACGGCGGCGAGCACCCCGCCGATGGTGGTCCAGACCCACCGGCTGGAGAACGCGGGCAGCCGGTCGGCGAACCAGCCGGCCAGCCGTTCCCACCACCACTGCCCGTCGTCGGTGTCAACGGTGTCCGTCCCGGCAGCGGCGGCGCCGTCGGTCGTGGTGTCGTCGGTCGTGGTGTCGTCCGCGACCGTGGTCAGCACCGCACCCTGCCGGGCCGTCGGGGTGAGCGGGGCGTCGAGCCGGCCACCTTCCGGGGTGACGTCGTCGGAGACCTCGGCGCTGATCCGCAACTCGACCTGCACCGGCAGCCCGAGGTCGGACTCGGGCAGGTCGGTGACGGCGATCCGGACGAAGTACGTGCCGGGCAGCGGGTCGGCCGACCACGGCTCGGCCCAGCCGCGTACCTGCCGGAGCACGCAGCCGGCCCGGACCGCACGGTCGGTGGCGGCACCGGTCGGTGCCTGCATGCCGGCCGTGCAGGGCTGTCGGCGGCGGAGCCCGTCGAAGACGTCGACCGACCAGGTGGACGGACCGCTTCGGTCGGCCGGGTCGGCCAGGGTGACCGTCGCGGAGATCGTGCTGGTCTGGCCGGCGACCGCCGGGAACGACCAGTACAGGTACTCGCCGGTGGCGGCGGCGACCCGGACCGGCTGGTCGATGTTGACCGCCGCCGCGGTGAGGAACGACGTACCGGCCTTGGTGAGGGTCGCGTCGACTGGCAGCGGCGTCGGCCCGTCGGCCGCGGCCGGTCGCGGGTCGAGCAGCGTGACGGCACCGGCGGCGAGCAGCACCGTGGCGCTGGCGGCGAGGCCGGTCCGGACCTGGTCGAGAATGTGCCGGGTCATTCAGCTCTCCTTCCAGACGGTGCCCCACCAGCGGGTCAGCCAGCCGGCGAGGAGCCCGGTCAGCAGGCCGGCGAGCCCGAGTACGACGAGCAGCAGCCAGCCACGTCCGAGGCCGGGGCTGTCCGGGGTCGGGGAGGCGTCGACCACGTCCACGGTGAGTTCGATCGGCATGCCGGGGGCGTCGCCGGGGCCGCCGGGGGCGGCGAACGAGTTGCTCACCACCAGGCAGACCTCGGTGGGTGGGGCCTCGGTGGCGGCGACCGCCGGCGGGTCCGACGGCGCACCGGCACGGTCGGCGTCGGCGTCTATGTCGCCGTCGTCCGGTGGATCGCGGTCGGTGTCCGGGTCGGCGGACCAGCGCAGACCGGTGGAGAGCACGTCGGTGCGGCCACTGCCGGCGTCGGTGCCCCGGACCAGTTCCCGACCGTTCGGGTGGACCGCGCGCAGCAGCACCCCGTAGTCGCGGTTGACCGGCCGGTCCAGCGCGATGCTGACCGAGGCGCGCAGTTCCTGGTCGGTGCGGACCGGTACGCGGTACCAACGGTGCTCCGAGAAGCGTTCCCGGTCGGTGTAGACACCGGCGGTGAGCAGTGGCGCCTCGGCACAGTCCGTGCTGCCGGTGACCAGTTCCGGGGTCTGGGTGTAGGTGTCCTGGGCCCGGTCGACCAGTTGGTTGATCCGGTCGGCGAGCTGGTCGGCGCTCTGCGCGGCGGTGTAGGTGCCGCCGGTGGCACCGGCGATGCAGACCAGCTGCTGGCGGACCTTGTCGTCGGCGATCAGGCCGAGCGTGTCGACGATCAGCCGGGTGCCCTGGGCGGCGAGCTCCCGGGCGACGTCGCACGGGTCCGGTGGCGCGCAGGTGTCCTCGCCGTCGGTGATCAGTACGATCCGGCGGGCGGTCTCGCCGGTGCCGAGGTCCTTGGCGGCCTCCCGCAGGGCGAGCCCGATCGGGGTGTACCCGGTCGGGCGCAGGCTGGCGATCGCCGCCTTGGCCTGGTCGCGGTCGACCGGACCGACCGGCACGATCTGCTGGGTGTCGCGACAGCCGAGCGCCTGGTCGTCGCCGGGGTAGGTGGCACCCAGGACCCGGATGCCGAGGTGGGTGCCGGCCGGCACCGCGTCGACGACCTCGTTGAACGCGCGCTGGGCGACGGCCATCCGGGTCTGCCCGTCGATGTCGGCTTCCCGCATCGAGCCGCTGACGTCCAGGACCAGTTCCATCCGCAGGTTCTCGGTTGGTCTGGTCTCGTCGGCCCGGGCGGGCGGTATTCCTGGCAGGATGATGGCGGCTAGCAGTCCGATCAGGACTGCTTGGGCCGTACGTCGGTTGATCACCGGGCGATCTTAATGATCATCCATAGTGCCATCCACAGTGGCGGTGCCCGGTCCGGTGCCGACCGGTGCGGCGAACATCTCGGTCACCAGCGCGGCGTAGTCGCGGGCCATCTCGCCGTACCGGTAGGTGCCGGCGGCGGCCCGCGCGGCCAGCTCCACCTGCCGGCCCCGCAGCGCGGTCGCGGCCAGCAACGCCTCGGTCAGCCCGTCGGGGTCGGCCGGGTCGTACCCGACGGTGTACGCCGGATCCAGCAACGACCGCAGGGCACCCACCCGGGGTGCCACGACCGGCCGCCCGTACGACACCGCCAGGTGGAAACTGCCCGAGTTGAGCACCGACCGGTACGGCAGCACCACGGAGTCCGCCGCCTTGAAGTAGAACTGGATCTCCTCGTCGGCGACGGGGTCGAACACCGCGGTGATCCGTGGGTCGCCGGCGCACCGCTGCGGCAGGTCGTCGCGGGGGTCGAGCCGCTTGGCGGCACCGGCGACGACCAGCCGCAGCCGGGGATCGCGCGCGGCGGCCGCGTCGAACGCGTCCAGCAGTTCCCCGACCCCCTTGTACGGGCGGATCCCGCCGAAGAACAGCAGGACGTGATCGTCGGCGTCGAAGCCGAACCGGCGTCGGGCGGCGAGCCGGCTCACCGCGTCCGGGTACACCCCGAGGTAGCTGCAGTGCCGGATCACCCGGGTCCGCTCGGACGGCAGCACGTAGTGCGGTGCGACCGCGGCGGCCGTCTCCGGGCAGAGCACGTGCACCACGTCGGCCTCGGCGGCCAGGAACGCCGCCAGCTCCCGTTCCACCTCCGGGTACTTCCATTCATGGGGGAAGACGTTGTGGATCGTCCAGATCAGCCGCCCGCCCCGGCGACGCAGGTCGCGGATCCGCTCCCGGAAACCGGCCAGCCGGGCGGCCGCCTGCCCGGCGTCGGTCGCCGGATGCACGACCGGGTCGGTCCAGTGCACGTGCAGGATGTAGTTGTCCAACCGCCCGCCGGCCTGGTGTGGTGCTGGCGCGGCGTCGACGACGTCCGGGACCGGGTACCACCGCACCCCGGCGTCGCGCAGACCCGACATCAGTAGCGTCTGGTACGGGTTGTCCACGTAGTACGGGTACACGCCGACGAACCGGTCACGGGCCCGCCGGGGCCGCCGGTCGAGGTCGCCGATCAGCGCGTCGAGCTCCTCGGCCCGGCGGTCGTAGGAATGCCGTTCGTGGACCACGTCGGCCAGCCGCCGCGCCAGCGCCGTCGTGGCGGCCGGGTCGGCGGTCAACCGGCTCAGCGCCTCGCCCAGGCTCGTCGTGTCGTGGTAGGCCGGCAGCTCGTCGAGCCCGAGTTCGGCCAGGCCGACCCGGCTGTTCGTCACCGGCAGCGCGCCCGCCGCGAGGCTCTCCAGCAGCCGGGAGTTGACGTTGCCGTACGGGCGGGTGGTGTGGTTCAGGTCGTCGAGCACCAGCAGCGACCGCCGGTAGATCTCCGGCAGGTTGAAGTAGCTGGTGGGACCGGCTCCGTAGCGGGAGAACCAGGAGTCGAGGCCGCGCCGTTCACCGAAGATGACGAACGGCAGGTCGAGGTCCAGCCCGCGCAGGCACTGGTACAGATGCCGTTGCCGGCCCCAGTTGTTCACCGTGGTCACCGCACCGACCCGGTTCCGGTCGTCGGCCGGCGGGGTGAACAGCTCGGTGTCCACCCCGAGCGGCAGCACGCCGGTCGGCCCGTCGTAACGGTCCCGTAGCCGGTGCAGCGACACCGATGACGATGCGACGACCATGTCGAACAGTGCCAGGTGCGGGTGCTGCTGCCAGGTGTCGGTCTCGTTGCGGACCCAGGCGATGGTCCGGCAGTCGTCCGGTACGGCCAACGGATCGAACGTGGGGATCATCGCGACAGCGATGTCGGTGTCCGGTGGCAGATCGGTCCACCGGTCGGCCGGCAGGTACGCCACCTCGTAGCCGCGCCGTTGCAGGTGGCGGCCGATGCCGACCGCGACGTAGAGGTCGCCGCGACCGGAGTCCAGGTCGGTCGTGGAGACGCAGAGCGCCACCCGTACCGCCCCGTTGGTGTGGAACCGGTCCTGCCGGCAGGCCGTCTCGTACGCCTGGCGGACCGCCGGGTCGGCGGTCAGCGTCCGGAAGTGGTCGGGGACCGGCGTGACCGGTGCCCCGCGACCGTCGGCGCCGTCGGCGCTGGCACCGCCGCCGGCGGCGCGGCCGGCGGCCCGCCCCCGCCGCCGTTTGACGGCCCGCATGCCTTCGGCCGGCCGCAGGACGTAGCGGACCACCTTTCCGGCCCGGTACGTGTTGCTGGTGGTCAGCTGCTGCACCCGGGCCTGGAGCTTGTTGGCCTTGTCCTGCAGCGCCCGTGCCTTGTCCTGGGTCTCCTTGAGCCTGGCCTGGCTCTCCTTGAGCTTGGCCTGGAAGTCGAGGCGCTCCTGCTCGGCCCGGCGCTGCATCTCGCGGGCCTGCAGCGCGTCGAGCCGTTCCTGGGCGACGGTGTCCTGGGCTTTGCGCAGCTGGGCGTCCAGCTGCTGGTGCCGGTGCTGCAGTTGCTGCAGCTGGGTGGCCAGGCGCTGGTTGTCGGTCAGGACGTTCAGATGCGCCGAATGTTCGGCGGTGAGCCGCCGCTCGGCGAGGTTGATCCGTACCGCCTCGGTCGAGGGCCGGGCCCCGATGACGTACTGGTAGGTCTCGGCGTCCTCGCCGAGCTTCGCCACGACCTTGCGCAGCTCGGGGTCGATCTCGACGGCCCGCGCGCGCTGGGCGGTCTGTTCGGCGGTACGGACCGTCCGGTGCAGCTCGGTGACCAGGTAGCCGGTGGACTCCAGCAGGGTCTGCATGCTGGTCCGGGTGAAGAACCGTAGGTGGGTCGAGTCCAGCAGCCCGGTGCGGGTGTACTCGAAGTTGCCGGTCATCAGCTCGAGGATCACCGACTCGTGTGCCATGTTCGGGAAGCTGACGACCAGGACGCCGTCCGCCGCGAGGATGCCCTCGGTGCGCAGGGCGCGCAGGACGAGTTCCGGTTCGACCAGGTGCTCCAGCACGTCGGCCAGGATCACCACGTCGTAGTCGCGTCCGGTGAGCTGCCGCGTCCACCCGGGTTCCCGCAGGTCGACCAGGACGGTCTCGGTGACGCCGGCGGCGCGGGCCTCGGCGAGCGCCTCGGCGTCGACGTCGGCGCAGGTGACGGTGCGGCCGGCAGCTGTGGCGAGGGCGCCGGCGACGATGCCCGGGCCGGAACCGAGGTCGAGCACCCGCTGACCGCCGGTCGACGCCAACCGGTAGACCGCGGCGGCGGTGTTGTTGGTGTCGTCGGGGTCGAAGCTGTACGAGTACCTGCTCATGTCCGCCTCCACAGGTGCGCTGGTGAACACGGGGCAGCCGGGGGGCCGCTTGCCCGGCTCCGGTCTGGTCCGACCGACGCCGGTCCGGTCCGACCAGGGTGACTTTGGTCCGACTAGCTGGGCACGAGGTCGCTGATGTCGTCACGCCGGCCGAGGCGACCCTCCCGGCCGTCGGCGAGCGCGATCTCAATGATCTTCTCGTACGCGTCGACGAGCGCGGGCGCGTGGGTGGCGACCTGCTTGCGCCAGCCCGAGATGAACGGCGCCAACTCGGCCTCGATCTCCGCGATCGCGGCGGCGAAGAAGCGTCGGCTGAAGTGCACCCGGTTGCGGCACATGTAGTAGACGTAGTGCGGCGGCGGGGGTTTCCCGGCCGACCGCTTGTAGTGCCAGGTCCGGGCCCGGGGCGCGAGGACGGTACGCCATCCGGCCCGTTGGGCCCGCAGACAGTAGTCGGTCTCCTCGTAGTACAGGAAGTAGTCCTCGGACAGCGGGCCGACCTGGTGCAGAGTGTCCCGCCGGACCAGGAAGCACGCGCCGGTCACGTAGTCGACGTCCCGGACCGTGCTGTCGGGGACGGCCGGGTCGAACTCGCCGGCGTTGGCGTGGAACGTGGACCCTTTGCCGGTGATGACCCCGCCGTTGAACAGGATCCGGGCCGGATGCCCGTCGTCGAGGATGCGGCAGCCGACGATGCCGGCGTCCGGCTCGTCCGCTGCCGTGGCCAGCAGCCGGCCCAGCGTCTCCTGACCGACCACCGCGTCCGGGTTGACCAGCCAGACGAAGTCGACGCCGGAGCGCAGTGCCGCCTGGATGCCGATGTTGCAGCCTGCGGCGAAGCCGACGTTGTCGCCGACGGTGATCACCTCGACGGCGGGGTCCAGCAGGTCGGCGAGGACCACGTCGGAATGCTCCGGCTCGGTGTTGTCGACCACGATGATCCGCTGATCGGCGTGCTCGCTGGCCTGCAACGACGTGAGGCACCGGACCGTGTCGTCGTCGTTGCGGTAGTTGACGACGACGGTCGCTATCCGGGGCCCGATCCGCACAGACAACCTCTTCCGCTAGACGGGTGGACGCTGGCCAGGTCGTCGGCCCGTGCCCGAGGTTATCAGGGCAGACAATGGCCGAGGCGGTTCCGGCAGATCGTCACCCGAGGGCCTCCGAGGGCGGCCCGACCGCCGCGATCGCGCTGCTCACCGCGTCGCGGACCGCCGGGTCGGTGTCCGGCCGGGACAGCAGGATGAACGCCACCTCGCCCAGCGGCGGCAGCTCCGTCGCCGCCACCGGGGTCAGCCCGGCGGGCACCAGCCGGGCCGAGTGCGGCAGCAGTCCGAGCCCGGCGCGGGTGGCCGCCACCAGGCCGCCGAGGCTGCCGCTGGTGCAGGCGACCTGCCAGGGCTGGCCGGCGGCGGACAGCGCGGCGAGGGCCTGCGCCCGGGAGATGCTCGGCGGCGGGTAGACCACCAGGGGTACGGGGTCGCCCGGCCGCCGCCGCCCCGCCGGCTGCCCGCCGGGCTCGGCCGTGCCGAGCCAGATCAGCCGGTCCCGCCAGATCACGCTGCCCCGGGTCTGGCCGGTCAACCGTTTGGCGAAGACCAGGTCGAGGCTGCGGGCGTCGAGCAGTTGGTGCAGGGTCCCGCTCAGCGCGACCGTCAACTCGACGTCGACCAGCGGGTTGCGCCGCCGCAACGTCTGCAGCACCGCCGGCAGGTAGGTGGAGATCAGGTCCTCGGAGACGCCGAGGCGCAGTTTGCCGCGTACCGTGCTGGCGCCGAAGTGGCGCTGGGCCCGGTCGTGGGCGTCGAGGATCTCGCGGGCGAACCCGATCATGGCCTCGCCGTCGACGGTCAGCTCGACGGTGTGGGTGTCGCGCAGCAGCAACGGCCGACCGACGGCCTCCTCCAGCCGGCGAACGTGGGCGCTGACCGTCGACTGGCCGACGTCGAGGCGACCGGCGGCGCGGGTGAAGCTGAGCGACTGGGCGACCGCCAGGAAGCTGCGCAGGTGAGTGGGGTCGTACACCGTACCCATGTTATCGCGGAATCCGATCACAGTGAGCGTGGCGATCGGCTTTCCCGCTGATCCCGGATCGGCTCAGAATGGCGGTGCACCCACCCCTGACCTGGAGCGACCCGGATGCGCTGGCCCCGTTGGCTGATCATCGACCCGTTCATCGCGATGCTGCTCGGCGTCGTGACCCTGGCGGCCCTGCTACCGGTACGCGGCACCGCCGCCTCGGTCGCCGGCGTCGTCGCCAGCATCGGCATCGCGCTGCTGTTCTTCCTGCACGGGGCCCGGATCGCCCCGGCGGCGGCGCTCGCCGGGGCCCGCCACTGGCGCCTGCACACGGTCGTGCTGAGCACCACGTTCGTGGTGTTCCCGCTGCTCGGCCTCGTCATCGGGCTGATCAGTCCGCAACTGCTGCCGGCCGACCTCTACCAGGGCGTGCTCTTCCTCTGCGTGGTGCCGTCGACCGTGCAGTCGTCGATCGCCTTCACCTCGCTCGCCCGCGGCAACGTCCCCGCCGCGGTGTTCAGCGCGTCCTTCTCCAACATCGCCGGGATCGCACTGACTCCGCTGCTCGCGGTGCTGCTGATGGCCGACACCGGGGATCTGCGCCTCACCGCCGGCTCGATCGGGTCGATCGTCGGCCAGCTGCTGCTGCCGTTCGTCGCCGGCCAGCTGTCACGCCGGTGGACCGCCGGGTGGATCACCCGGCACAAGAGTCTCACCTCGATGGTCGACCGCGGCTCGATCCTGCTGGTGGTCTACACGGCGTTCAGCGCCGGCATCGTCGCCGGGATCTGGCAGCAGATCTCCGTCGGGCAGCTGCTGATCCTGGCGGCCACCGTGAGCGCGCTGCTCGCCGTCGTCATGGGCCTGCTGTTCGGGGCGAGTCGACTGCTCGGTTTCGATCACGCCGACCGGGTGGCCACGGTCTTCTGCGGGGCGAAGAAGAGCCTCGCCACCGGGCTGCCGATGGCCGCCGTACTGTTCAGCCCGCAACTGCTCGGCCTGCTGGTCCTCCCGCTGATGATCTTCCACCAGATCCAGTTGATCGTCTGCGCGGCGCTGGCCCGCTGGTGGTCGGGCCGGGCGACCGCCGCCGAGGCCGAGGTGGCCGCCGGTGCCGAGGTAGCCGCCGGTCGGCCGACCGCCGCCGGCTGACCGGCGCGCCCGCCGGGGCCGGTCGAGCCCGGTCCCGCAGGCCCCGACGGGACAGGCGGACCTGACCCGCCGGGCGACCAGCCCGACCCCGGTCAGCAGCACCAGCCCGACCAGCAACGACGCGCCGACGACCGTCGGGGTGGTCACCATCTGCGCGGCCAGCGTCGCCGGCGTGCCGGTTTCACCTGGTGCGGGGAAAGCAACCCGGCCGGTGGCGCTGTGCTCGATCCGTCCACTGCGCAGCCGTACGGTGACCGTCCACGGCCCGGCCGGCAGATCCGCCGGCAGCTCGACCCGGACCTCGCCGGACTCCCCGGGTAGCAACGTGGTGGCGGTGGCGATGTCGAACGGCCCGGCCCGGACGCCGGCCGGGCCGTCGGCCATCTCGACCTCTCCGGTCAGGTCGACCGCCCGGCCGCCGGTGTTGCGTACCCCGACCGTGAGCGACGGTGTCCCGGTGTCGTCGCGGGCCGGCGTCAGGCCGTCGATCGAGAAGTCCGAGCGCGGCTCACCGCCCATCCCGACGTCCAGATAGACCCGGACACCGGTGCGGTGCACCTGGCGGATCTCGGCGGTATCGGTGCCGTCGACCGGTGCGCCGGTCGCGGCCCAGACCACCGCGTACCGCTCGCCCTCCGAGGCCTCCGCCGGTACGGCGATCGCGACCTCGACCTCGATCTGCCCGTACGGCGCCAGTTCCACCGTGGATTCGTCGACGGTGGTCCAGGAGGTCAGTTCGTTGCCGGTCCGGCCGGCCGCGAACCGGAACGCCCCTGCTGGATGCCGATGCCGCCCGGCGCGGGCTGCTGGCCGGCGCCGGCCCGGGCGGTGAGGCCCGGACCGGCGACGAGGCACAGCGCGGCGACGCCGGCGACGGCGAGCCGGTGCCGGTAGCGGTCAGGCGACCGAATGGGTCACCGTCCCGGTGTAGGTGCCGGCGATGTTGGCGAGCGGCACGTTGACGTCCAGCGTCGGGTTCCAGGTGGCCGAGTTGTTGCCGGTGCCGCCGTCGTGGCTGAACGCGGTGACCGGTGTGACGTCGCTCAACGCGACGGCATCGCCCGACGCCTCCTGGCCGGGGTTGAACGTCCCGTTGCCGGTGGTCGCGGTCGCCGTACCGGACCAGTAGTCGATGCTGGTCACGTCGATGATCTCGCTCGGGTCCCCGCCGTCGTCGGTCTCGAAGTCGGTCGCCTCGACGGTGGCGTCCCAGGAGGCGTCCGCCGCCGCGCGGGTGTCGTCGACGGTGATCGCGCCGAGCTGCGCGGTGATGGTGGTACCGCCGTCGCCCGAGCCGAGGTCGGCGGTCGCGGGAACGGACAGGTCCAGCGTTCCGGCGTCGACGTCGAACGTCGTCGTGGTGTTCTCCTGAGCGAGGGCCGGCATGGCGGTCAGCGTGAGCGTGGCGACCGCCGCCGTCGCGATGATGCCTACCTTGTGGTGGTTACGCACGATGTTTCCTGCCTCCTGATCAATCGGGTGCCGCGCCTGTCGCCGCACGGTGGTGGTGGTCCACGCCGGGACCAGTGCCCCCGGGCTCCGGTGGTCCGCTACCCGGGGGCGCTCGCGGCGGGCCGGGTCAGCGCACGACGGTGTCGAGCTGGTCGGCGCCGTACCGGTCGATGTAGCTGTCGAGGTCGTCGTTGCGGACCGCGCTCCAGAAGTCCACGCCGCGTTCGGTGTCGAGCCACATCACCCACTGGTCGCCGACGAAGCCGGTGGAGGCGACCGGAGCAGTGACGAACCGGACATCGTTGCGGATCTTGCGCAGGTCGAAGGTGAGCTGGCGGAGCTTGTCGTTGGTCAGCCCGTCGTCGACGGTGACCGTGCCGGTGATCGCGTCGAGCAGGGCGCTGAGCTGGTGCGGGCTGGTCAGGGTGTCCCGGTCCAGGGTCTCGGTGAGCAGCGCCCGCAGGTAGTTCTGGTGCCGGCGCATTCGGTCGAAGTCGCCCTCGGGCAGGCCGTGGCGCTGCCGCACGTACTGGACGGCCTGCTCGCCGGTGAGCCGCTGCGGGCCGGCCGGCCAGCTGGCGCTGAGGCTCAGCCCCGGCGTGCCGGCCGGGATGTCGACGGTGACTCCGCCGACCGCGTCGGTCAGGTCGCGCAGACCGGCGAGATCGATCACCGCGACGTGGTCGATCCGTAGGCCGGTCGCGTTCTCGACGGTCTGGACGGCCAGGCTGACCCCGCCGAGGGCGTACGCCGAATTGATCTTGAAATTGTCGTGGCCGGGGATCGGCACCCAGGCGTCGCGGGGGATCGACACGACGTACGCCTGCTCGTGGTCGGCGGTGATCCGGACGACCATCAGCGAGTCGGTGCGCCCGTACGGGGTGTCCGCAGCGTCCGCTCCGGTCGCGCCGGGTGCCTGGCTGTCGATCCCGGCGAACAGGAACGTCATGCCCTCCGGTGTCGGCGCGGGGCGCTGCTCGGCGGGGATGGCCGCGAACGGGTCGGGAATCCGCTCGATCTCACCGAGGTAGTGGTGGCCGACGAGGGTGACCGCGCCGGCCGCCGCGAGTGCGGTGACCACCAGGCCGGTGATGCCGAGCAGGGCGATCCGGCGCAGTCGTCGGCGGGGCCGACGGGTGGGCTCCGGGCGGCGGTGCGCGCCGCCGCCGGTCGGCGAGACGGTGACCACCGGCTCCGGCGCCGGGCCCGCCGGCGCCGGTGCGTCAGGTACGGCGTGCTCGCCCGACCACTGCGCATGGTCGCCCGACCACTGCGCCTGCTCACCTGACCACTGCGCCTGCTCACCTGACCACTGCGCATGGTCCGTCGACCACTGCGCCTGCTCGGCCGACCAGGAGGACTGGTCGGCCGTCCACTGGGTCTGGTCGGCCGGCCATGCCTGCTGCTGGGACTGGTCGGGTTCCTGCGGGTACTCCGGGAATTGGTCCCGGTCATCCGGTCGTCCGGTCATTTCGTCACCTCTGACCTCGGTCGATTCGAGATCAGACTAACCAGACATTAGGTGTCTATCAGGAGAACTAATCAATAGCTGGAACGGATCTCGGGCTGTTCGGGTGGGCGGTTTCGGCGACTGGGGCCACTGGGGTGATCGGGACGGCTAGCGTCATGGTATGTCAGCAATAGTCGGAATTGTCGGTGATGCTGGCGGTGACGGTGAGCTGGCCCGGCGCCTCGCTGCCGCCTGCACGCCGGCGGACCTGGCCGACGCCGGTTGGTACGGCGACGACTGGGCGACCCTCGTTGCCCGCTCCTCGCCGTACGGCGGCGGCGGACCCGGACCGCGCTCCGCAACCGGTGCCGGGCGCGGACCCGACCCCGGTCGCGGGGCCGGGGACGGCATCGTCGCGGTCGGCACCGCAGCCCACCCGGACCTGGCCGAGCGCTACCGCCGCCACGGCGACGACCTTGTCCGGCACCTCGTCGGCGGGTTCGCCGTCGCGGTCTGGGACAGCAGTCGACGTCGACTGCTGCTGGCCGGCGACCATACCGGCCAGCAGACGATCTACTGGCAGCTGCGCGGCGGTCGGCTCGTCTTCGCCTCCCAACTGCGCGCCCTGCTCGCCGATCCCCGTACCGGCCGCGACCTGGACCTCGTCGCGCTGCACCACTACCTGACCTACCGGTACGTCCCGGCCCCCTGGTCGATCGTGGCCGGGGTCCGCAAGCTGGCGCCGGGCAGCCGGCTGATCTGGCAGGACGGGCGGGTCGTCGTCGACCGCTACTGGAGCCCGGCCGCGCCGGCCCACGCCGACGCCGCGCCTGCCGCCGCGACCGGCGACCTGTCGACCGCCGTGACCGGTGCCACGGCGGCGACCGGCGACCCGTCGGCCGGCGCGACCGCCGACGTCGCCGGGCAGTTCCGGCAGCGACTCGTCGCCGCGGTCCGTTCCCAACTGCCTGCAGACGGGCCTGCGCAGGTGCTGCTCTCCGGCGGAATCGGCGCGTCCCTGGTCGCGGCGGCGGCGACCTGCACCGGCCGGCCGATCCGGACCTGCACGGTGACCTTCGACGATCCGCGTCTGGACCAGCGGGCGACCGCCCGCCAGATCGCCGGGCATCTCGGCGCCGAGCACCAGGAGTACCCGGCGTCGGGGATCGACCCGGCCGTCGCGCAGGAGCTGGTCCGCTGGTGCGACGAACCGTTCGGCGATCCGGCGGCGTTCGGTTCCTTCCTGGTCGCCCGGTACGCGGCGGTGCGTTCCACCGACGTCCTCAGCGGACTCGGCGGCCCGGCCGTGTACGGCGGGTTCCCGCACCACCTGCTGCTGGGCTGGCTCAGCCGCTGGCCGGACCGGGCCGGCGGGCTGCCCCGGGTGCAACGGATCGGAGCCGCGCTGGTCGACCGCACCGCCCTCGGTACGCCGGTACGTCGACTGGGTCGGCTGCTGGAGGTGGCAGGCTGTGCCCCGCCGCAGCGCTACGCCCGGATCGTCGGGCAGTGCAGTGGTGAACAGAAGGACGACCTGTACACCGAGGCACTGCGTACCGAACTTGCCGATGTGGACAGTGGTCGGCTCGCCGAGGCCGCCTATCTGGCCGGCGAGGGTGGCTCCACGCTGTCCCGGATGATCGACGCCGACCGGCGCGGCTACCTGCCCGGCGGCGTGCTCTACCGGTGGTCGGCGGTGACGGCCGGGGCCGGGCTGCGGCTGCGGGCGCCGCTGCTGGACCACCGGTTGCTGGACTGGGCGGCCGGCCTGCCGGCGCGGTGCAAGGTGCCGGGCGGTCGGCGGCAGCTGGCCCGGCAGGCGGCGTCCGGCTGGCTGCCGGCGCGGCTGACCTGGCCGGCGCCGGTGTCCGACCGGTTGCCGCTGGCCGGCTGGCTGCGCGTCGAGCTGCGGGACCTGGCCCGCGACGTGCTGACCGACCAGACCTGCCGGGACCGTGGTCTGTGGCGGCCGGCGGCGGTACGCCGGCTGCTGGACGAGCACGACGCGGGCCTGGACCACGCCTACACCCTGTTCACGCTGCTGCAACTGGAACTGTGGATCCGGCACTGGGCCGGGGTGGTGGCACCGGCGCCGACCGGGCACCGGGCCGGTGCGGCGGCTGCTCCACCGCTGCGGTAGGCGGTCGGGTCGGCGCGGTGAGTGGCGTCGCTCGTACGGTGGCCGCTCGGGCCGCCCGCCAGTCGCGCAGTGCCTGGTCGGACGAACATGACCTTGGAAGAATTCGGGTACCGGGGGAGCACGTGCCGCCCATGATCATGTTCACCATGTGCCGACCTTCAGTGATCGGGGCGAAACGGATAGTGTGGTGACCAGCCAGTGCGCCGGTGACCCACGCCAGCGGTGCCCGATGTGACAGTGGAGGTGGAGACCTACAACATGGCCGACCCGACCCCCACCAAGGCGTCCAAACCCGACAAGAACCCCACGCCGCCCGAGTCCCGCCGGCCGTTCCAGCTCTCCTCCTGGGCGGAGGCCAAGTTCATCGGCGACGTGCTGCGCACCGAGACCGTCGGCGGCGGGCTGTTGCTGCTCGGCGCGGTCATCGCGCTGATCTGGGCGAACTCGGCCTGGGGCGACAGCTACGAAAGTCTCGGGCAGTTCGTGCCCTGGCCCGGCGGGGAACCGCTGCACCTCGACGTCAACCTCGCCCACTGGGCGGCCGACGGACTGCTGGCGATCTTCTTCTTCGTGGTCGGTCTCGAACTCAAACGGGAATTCGTCGCCGGTGAACTGCGCAGCCCGCGCCGCGCCGCGCTGCCGGTGGTCGCCGCGATCGGCGGCATGGCGATCCCCGCGCTCATCTACGTGCTGATCAACCTGAACACCGGCGACAGCGCGCTGCGCGGCTGGGCGATCCCGACCGCCACCGACATCGCCTTCGCCCTGGCCGTCCTGGCCGTGATCGGCTCCCACCTGCCGCAGGGCCTGCGCGCATTCCTGCTCACCCTGGCCGTCGTCGACGACCTGCTGGCGATCACCATCATCGCCTTCTTCTACACCGAGCAGGTCAACTTCCTCGCCCTCGGCGGCTCACTGCTGCCGCTGCTGATCTTCGCGCTGCTGCTGCGGGCCGGAAAGACCTGGTGGTGGGCGCTCATCCCACTGGCCGCCGTCACCTGGACGCTGATGCACGCATCCGGGGTGCACGCCACCATCGCCGGGGTGCTGCTCGGCTTCATGGTCCCGGTACTGCCCCGCAAGGGCGAGCAGCACGGCCTCGCCGAGCACTTCGAGCATCTGTGGCGACCGGTCTCGGCCGGCTTCGCCGTACCCGTCTTCGCGTTTTTCGCCGCCGGGGTGTCGCTGCGCGAGGGCGGCATCGGCTCGGTGCTGACCGACCCGGTGGCCATCGGCGTCATTGCCGGCCTGGTCCTGGGCAAGACCATCGGTATCCTCGGCGCCACCGCGCTGATGACCCGGTTCACCCGGGCCGACCTGGGCGGCCTGAAATGGGTCGACCTGCTCGGGGTGTCACTGCTGGCCGGCA
Organism: Solwaraspora sp. WMMA2101; assembly: GCF_049179175.1. Lineage (NCBI taxonomy): Bacteria > Bacillati > Actinomycetota > Actinomycetes > Micromonosporales > Micromonosporaceae > Solwaraspora > Solwaraspora sp. WMMA2101. The sequence goes on from NZ_JBMHMA010000006.1 coordinate 3,937,353, forward strand.
TCGGCTTCACCGTGTCGCTGCTGATCGGTGAGTTGGCGTTCGGCGCCGGCAGCGACCGCGACGCCCACGTCAAGGCGGCCGTACTCATCGGTTCGCTGACCGCCGCCCTGCTCGCCGCCGTCATCCTGATCCAGCGCAACAAGGTCTACCGGCGGATCTCCGCACAGGAACGGCACGACGCCGACGGCGACGGGATTCCCGACATCTACCAGCAGCAGGACCCGCCGGACGTCACCGAGGCGGCCGACGATCCGACAGCGTCCGCCGACCCGACAGCGTCCGGGCGACCTCCGGTGGGCGGACCCGCCGGTACGCCCACAGCGGCACCCGACGACAGCCGCTGACCCGCGCGGCGGTGCCGGCGGCCCCGTAGTCCCACTCAGTCCAGGGACAGGTCCAGCAACGACTGGAACGCGGGGCCGCCGCCACCGCCGAGGGTGAGCCGGCGGGTCAGCCGGACCGACTCCAGCATCCGACGGTCGTGGGTCACCAGCAGCAGCGTGCCGGTGAACGACTCCAACGCCGACTCCAACTGCTCGATCGCCGGCAGGTCCAGATGGTTGGTCGGCTCGTCGAGCACCAGCAGGTTCACCCCACGTGCCTGCAGCAACGCCAACGCCGCCCGGGTCCGCTCACCCGGTGACAGGGTGGCCGCCGGCCGCAGCACGTGCCCGGCCCGCAGGCCGAACTTCGCCAGCACCGTACGGGCCTGCGCCGGGGCCAGATCGGCCGCCGCCCGGAACGCCTCCAGCACCGGCTCGTCGCGCAGGAACAAGCCCCGGGCCTGGTCGATCTCGCCGACCACCACCCCCGGGCCGAGCCACGACTCACCCGAGGCCAGCGGCAACCGGCCCAGCAGCGCGCCGAGCAGCGTCGACTTGCCCGAACCGTTCGGCCCGGTGATCGCCACCCGGTCCGCCCAGTCGATCTGCAGGTCCAGCGGACCGAGGGTGAACCCGCCACGGCGTACCACCGCTTGTCGCAGCACCGCGACCACCGCGCCGGCCCGGGGCGCGGCGGCGATCTCCATCCGCAGCTCCCACTCCTTGCGTGGCTCCTCGACGACCTCCAGCCGTTCGATCAGCCGTTCGGTCTGCCGGGCCTTCGCCGCCTGCTTCTCCGACGTCTCACCGCGAAAATGCGGGATGAACTTGTCGTTGTCGGTGGCCTTGCGTCGGGCGTTGCGGACGCCCTTCTCCATCCAGGCCCGCTGGGTGCGCGCCCGCGCCTCCAACCCGGCCCGGGTGTCGGCGTACTCCTCGTACGCCTCGCGGGCGTGCCGGCGGGCCACCTCCCGCTCGGCCAGGTAGCCGGCGTACCCGCCGCCGTAGTGGTTGACCTGCTGCTGGGCCAGGTCCAGCTCGACGATCCGGTCGACCGTGCGGGTCAGGAACTCGCGGTCGTGCGACACCAGTACGGTGCCGGCGCGCAGCCCGGTGACGAACTGCTCCAGCCGGGCCAGCCCGGCCAGGTCCAGATCGTTCGTCGGCTCGTCGAGCAGCACCACGTCGTAGCGGCTGAGCAGCAGCGACGCGAGCTGGGCGCGGGCCGCCTGGCCGCCGGAGAGCGCCGTCATCGGCTGGTCCAACGCCACCGCCAGACCCAGGTCGGCCACCACCTGCTCGGCACGTTCGGTCAGGTCGGCGCCGCCGAGATCCAGCCAGCGTTCCAACGCCACCGCGTAGTCGTCGTCGGCACCGGCCCGACCGTCGGCCAACGCCTGCGTCGACGCGTCCAGGTCGCGCTGCGCTGCCGCCACCCCGGTCCGGCGGGCCAGAAAGTCGCGCACCGACTCGCCCGGCCGGCGCTGCGGCTCCTGCGGCAGCAGCCCGACGGTGGCGGTCGGCGGGCTGAGGGTGACCGTGCCCGACTCGGGCGGCTCCACGCCGGCGAGGATCCGCAGCAGCGTCGACTTGCCGGCACCGTTCGCGCCGACCAGCCCGATCACGTCCCCCGGCGCGACGACGAGGTCCAGCCCGGCGAAGAGTTGCCGGTCACCGTGTCCGGCGGACAGGTCCCTGGCGATCAGTGTGGCGCTCATGGCCCGGCGATCGTAGCCGCCGACCGGCAAACTGTGCTGATGATTTCCACGCTGGCGATCGACTGCGGCGGCGGCGGCATCAAGGCGTCCGTACTCGACGAGGCCGGCACCATGCGGGCCCGGCCGCTGCGGGTGCCGACGCCGTACCCGCTGCCGCCGGAACGTTTCGTCGAGACCCTGCGCGGCCTGGGTGACAAGCTGCCGGCCGCCGACCGGGTCACCGTCGGGATGCCCGGCATGATCCGCCACGGCGTCGTGGTCGCCACCCCGCACTACGTGACGAAGGCCGGGCCGCGGAGCAAGGTCGACCCGGCGCTGCTCGCCGCATGGTCCGGCTTCGACGCCCGTACGGCGTTGCAGGCCGCCTTCGACAAGCCGGCCCTGGTGCTCAACGATGCCGAGGTGCACGGTGCCGGCGTGGTCGCCGGGACCGGCTGCGAACTGGTCCTGACTCTCGGCACCGGACTCGGCTGCGCGTTGTTCGACGGCGGCCTGCTCGCCCCGCACCTGGAGCTGTCCCAGGCGCCGGTGCGCTGGGGGCAGAGCTACGACACCTACGTCGGCGAGCACGAACGCCGCCGGCTCGGCGACGCGTTCTGGTCCCGACGGGTACGTGGCATCGTCGACGGCCTGCGTCCGGTGTTCTGCTGGGACCGGCTCTACCTCGGCGGCGGCAATTCGCGGCTGATCCGCCCCGAACAGCTGGCCAGAATGGGTGACGACGTGGTGGTGGTGCCGAACACCGCCGGCATCGTCGGCGGCGTCCGGGCCTGGACCCTGGTCGGGCCGTGACCGGTTCGTGGCGGAAACCGACGAAGCTGACCGGGTGACCGGCGGATGTCCGGTACGGGAACAGTCGCATTCCGTCCGTGGTTGTGCCAGCGTCAGGGTTGTCGGTGATCGCGAACCTGAAAGGTGGGGCGGCCATGGATCTGTTGGAGGAGTACCGCCGGGCGAACCTGTACTTCGACTCCGGTGACCCGTCCGGGGCGGCCCGGCTGCTGGAGCCGATCATCGCCGCCGAGCCCGACAACTCGGCCGTCCGCCAACTGCTGGCCCGCTCCTACTTCCAGTCCGCGCAGCTGGGCCGGGCCGAGGAGCAGCTGCGGGAGCTGATCGCCCGGGACCCGAGCGACCACTACGCCCACCACGTGCTGGGCCGTACCCTGGAACGGCTCGGTCGGCCGGCGCAGGCGCTGCGGCACCTGCGGCTGGCCGCCGCCATGCGGTCCGAGCACTCGGACTACCTGGCCGCGCTGCACCGGGTCGAGGAGAAGGTCAACGGAAGGGCGTCGTGAAGCTCAAACTGGACCTGCACGACATCTTCAACCGTGGGCAGGACATCGACCGGGCGTTGAAGGGGATCATCGACGAGGCGGTGGCCAAGAAGGCCACCCTCGTCGAGATCATTCCCGGCAAGGGCTCCGGCCAGCTGAAGAAGCGGGTGCTGCGGTTTCTCGACCAGAAGGAGATCAAGCAGCTCTACCACCGGGTGGAGAAGGACTCGAAGAACTTCGGCCGGCTGTTCGTCCACTTCCGCTGGAAGTGACTCCGCCAACGTCGTGGGAAGCGGCGCAACCACTCATCGTGGGCTGAGCGTCGCCATCGCGCGGTCGACGTACGCGGCCAGTGGGTCGGCCGTCGTCGATGCCAGCCAGGCGTGCTGTGCCGCGATCAGGCAGCCGAAGGCGGCGGCGGTGAGGGCGCGCGGCGTCGGGTCGTCGACGGCGTACGGGGTGCCGGCCGCCTCGGCGCGTTCGTGCAGCACCGCGACGACGGCGTTCTGCATGCTCTGCAGTTTGCCCAGGTAGACGGCGAGCAGCGCCGGTGTCTCCAGGATCACCTGCTGGACCGGCTTGGTGACCTGCTGGGCTGGCGACTCCACGATGTCGAACAGCCGACGCAGCGACGTCCAGACCGGTTCGTCGCCGGGTCGGGTCCGCAGGTTGTCGAGCATGCCGTCGGTGCCGAGGTCGAACTTGCCGACGACGATGTCCTCCTTCGTAGCGAAGTACCGGAAGACGCTGCGTTGGGACATGCCGACGGCCGCCGCGATGTCGTCGATGGTCGTGGCGTCGTAGCCGTGGGACACGAACAGCTGCAGCGCCGCTTCGGCGATGTCGCGCTGTACCGCTCGGCGGGTGCGCTCCCGCAGGCTGGTGGGTTGCTTGCCGCTCATGATGCCGCCACGTTAGCACCCGCCGCCAAGTTGGTCACCCGACGCCGAAGTTGTCAGTCACTGACATGTTCGGCGTATGCTGTCACCATGACCAGGACGATCGTCATCACCGGCTCCAGCGACGGCATTGGCGCTGCGGCCGCCCGCCAACTCCACGACGACGGCCACCGCGTCGTCATCGTCGGTCGATCCCCCGGCAAGACCGAGGCCGTCGCCCGCGCGATCGGCGCGGACCACTTCCTCGCCGACTTCACCCGCCTCGACGAGGTACGTAAACTCGCCGCCGAACTCGACGCCGCGTACCCGCGCATCGACGTGCTCGCCAACAACGCCGGCGGCGTCTTCGGCGATCCGACCAGGACAGTCGACGGCTTCGAACAGACCTTCCAGATCAACCACCTGGCCCCGTTCCTGCTGACCCGGCTGCTGATCGACAAGCTGACCGCCTCGCGGGCCACCGTCATCCAGACCTCCAGCGTCGGGGCGCGGCTGGCCGGCAAGCTCGACATCGACGACCTCAACCTCGACCGCAACTTTGACCCGGTCCGCGCCTACAGCGCCGCCAAACTGGAGAACATCCTGTTCACCACCGAACTGCACCGCCGATACCACACCGAGGGCATCGCCGCCGCCGCCTTCCACCCGGGCAACGTCGCGACCAGCTTCGGGACCAGGTCGGCAAGCCGGCTCATGCGGTTCATCACCACCAACCCGGTCACCCGGGCCATGCTGACCACCCCGGAAAAGGGCGCCGACCAGCTGGTCTGGCTGGCCACCAGCAAGCCCGACATCGACTGGGAGCCCGGCTTGTACTACGAGAGGCGCCGACCCGCCCGACGAGTCAACTCCCAGGCGTACGACCCTGATCTCGCCCGCCGGCTGTGGGAGCGCTCGGAGCAGTTGCTGGGCTGACCGGCGACGGCCCGGGCCGGTCGGTCGCGGCCGGCCCGGTCGACCAGGCCGCCAGCGCGGACGTCGGGTCGTCGGCGAAGAACCGGATCGTCCGTACGTGTGCGACACGGCCCAGCGGGCGGACCACCCGGACCGGTTCGGCCAGCTCGACCACCAGGTTCGTCTGCGCGATCGCCGACACGATCAGCGTGTCACCGTCGACGAGGATGGTGCCCTGCTCGTTGTAGTTGCGCACCGTACCTCGGTGACCAGCCGGCGGGGCACCCGCACGTCCAGGAACGCGGCGGACCGGACCCGGATCTCGTCGGGCCCGATCACATGCGGTCGGGTCACGGTCGCGGCGATCACGGCCAGCGCGATCAGTACGCCGTACGCGTCGACGATCAGGATCCCGTGCCGCAGCGGGGCCGGCGCACCGATCGCTCGCAGCAGAATCTCCACCGCGACCAGCTCGACGATCGACACCACCAGGAACATCACCATCGTCAACGCCACCGCCCCGGCGTAGGGCACCGCCGTCGCCGACTCCGGTACGCCGTGGCGGCGACGGCGTACCCACAGCCAGAGGCTGACCAGGCCGGCACCCTCGAAGCCGGCCAGCCGGCGCAGCGCCACCCCGACCCGACGCGCGGTCACCGGTGACCTCGCAACCGGGCGACCAGCAGCCGGAACACCTCGGCCTGGGCGGGGGAGAACTCACCGGCGATAGTGGTCAGCCACTGGACCCCTGTCGCGTCGTCGGCGTTCGCAGCGATCGCCTCGGTCATCTCGGTTGGCAGGAAGCCCTCCAGGTCGGCGGCGAGCGACGCCACCCGTACGTCGGCCGGGTCGGCGTCGGCGATCTCGTCGAGCCGGCGGTAGAACTCCTGCGTACGGGCCAGCATCGCCGGCTCGGTCAACGGCTGGAACAGCGCGCTGAACTCGCCCCGCTGCTCCGGTGCCACCCCGGTGTCCAGCAGCGCCAGCATCTCCCGGTCCAGGGCGGCGAACGCCGAGCCGTCGGTCGGCAGCTGGCGCAGCACCGCCGCCATCTCCTCGGAGACGGTGGCATCGGCGTCCAGCTCGTCGACCGACTCGCCGGCGGCCAGCAGTACGGCGAGCCGCTGCCGCCGCTGGGCGATCGCCGCCTGCTGGCGGGCCAGGTCGGCGTCCAGTTCGGTGAGCACCTCGCGCAGCTCCCGGCCCCGATCGTCGGCGAGTACATCGCGGATCTCGTCGAGCGAGAGCCCCAGCTCGCTCAACCGGCGTACCCGGGCCAGCGCGACCGCGTCCCGCAGGAGGTACTCCCGGTAGCCGTTGGACAGCCGTTCGGGCTCGGGTAGCAGCCCCAGGTGGTGGTAGTGGCGCACGGTCCGGGTGGAGACCCCGACCAGCGCGGCAAGCTCGCCGATCCGCATGCCACCAGTAGAAACGTTGCCGCTACGACAAGGTCAAGCAACGATCGTCAACGCGATGGGCCCGGTGCGGCGCTGTCGAGGGCGATGGTCACGACCTTGCGCACCGCCGGTGCGTCCGGCGGGTCGGTCTCCCGGTCAGCGAAGAGCAGATGTCCGGTCCCTACCAGCATCGGCGCGAGCGCGTCGATGTCGGCGTCGACCGCGATCCGACCGAGGTCGCGCTCGGCGGCCAGGTAGGACGCGATCATGGCCGTGGCGTCCGAGAGGATCGGCAGTCGCGGGTCCGGTCTGGCTTGCCGCAACCGTCCGCGCAGCTCGTCGCGGGAGACGATGAGACTGATCAGAGCCAAGGTCACCGATCCGAACAGCTCGGTGAGCAGCCCGGTCAGATTGTCGGCGACGGTGCCGGTCCCGGCTGCCTGCTGCAGGACGGCGGCCTGGGTATCGATCCGAGCCATCCGGTCCAGCACGAACTCGGTGAGGAAGGTGTCGAAGTCGGCGAAGTAGCGGTGCAGGACGCCCTTGGCGACCCCCGCCTCGGTGGTGACCGCCCGGCTGGTCAGACCACTTGGCCCAGCTTGGAGCAGGACCCGTTCGGCGGCGTCGAACAACTGCTCGCGCGCGTCGCGGATGGCCACACCGGTCGGCACTGTGGGCTCCTCCGCTCGCCTGTCGGGCCACCGGAGTGGGCGATTGCCCACTAGAGTGGGCACATGCCCACTTTATCGTCCGGTAGGCCACCGGATCCTCATCTTGCCAGGGGCGTCGCCGAATCGTTCGGCGTCGACGCACCGCGCTACGACCGGGCCAGACCTCGCTACCCCGATTCGCTGGTACGGCGGATCGTCGCCGCCAGTCCCGGTTCCGGGATGTTGAACGTCGGCTGCGGCACCGGCATCGAAGCCCGACAGTTCCAGCAGGCCGGCTGCACGGTGCTCGGGGTCGAACCCGACCTGCGAATGGCGGACTTCGCGCGGCGCGCCGGCGTCGAGGTCGAGGTGGCGACATTCGAGAAGTGGCAGGCCGCCGGCCGGACCTTCGACGCTGTCATCGCCGGAACGGCCTGGCACTGGGTCGACCCGGTCGCCGGGGCGACCAAAGCCGCCCGGGTCCTGCGCGCCGGTGGTCTGCTGGCACCGTTCTGGCACGTGTTCCAGCTCCCGCCGCTCGTGGCGGAAGCCTTCGCCGCCACCTACCAGCGGGTGGTGCCCGACTCGCCGGTCACCTTCGAGCCGGACAAGCAGGGTGTCGACGCGTACCAGCCGCTGTTGACCAGAGCCGCCGACGGCATGCACGAGGTCGGCGGATTCAGCACCCCCGAGCAGCTGCGCTTCGACTGGACGCAGCCGTACACCCGCGACGAGCTGTTCGATCTCATGCTGACCCAGGGCCTCCTCACCCGGCTCGCACCGGAGGAACAGGCAGCGGTGCTGGACAGTGTCGGACCCGCTGTCGACAAGGCCGGCGGCAGCGTGACGATGTCCGGTACGACCGTTGCCGTCGTCGCGGTACGGACCAGCGGCGCCGCCGCAACAGCGGCCACGTCGGCGGAGTGAGCCGGGCGAGTGGTCGTCCGTGACCGTCAGCGGCGGTAGACGTCCGGGAATGCGGCGAGGGCGGTCTGCAGGTCGGCCAGGGGTCCGCCGTCGATCGGCGTACGGGCGGCCAGCAACGCGTCGGTGCCGCGCCAGACCGCCACCGCGTAGTCGGCCTCGGGCACCTGGCACAGCGGCCTGCCAGCGGGCGTGCTCAACCGCAGACCATGACGGCGGGTACGGCGTACGGCGAAACTCCATCCGCTGGCGGCGCTGGTCAACACGTAGCTGGCGTCCGGGTGCGCCAACAGGGTCACGACACCGCTGAGCATGTCTGCGGCGACGAGATACACCATCGACAAACCGCGAGACCCGAGCTGGCGGGAACTGTGGGCCCCGCCGTCCCAGCACAGACTGACGTGCCCCAGCTCGAACCCGGTCACCTGCCCAGGCGCGTCGACGGGCGCGTCGAACTGCACGGCGATCACCCCAGCATGATCACAGATCTGGCCAACCGGCCCAGAGCTTCGCCGGCGTAGCGGTGGCACGTCGATGCCCAGACTCTCGGCGGTGCCGTCGCTGTCGAAGTAGCCTGGAAATCCACCTAGTCAAGGAGCCCACACCGTGCTCGACGTGCTGCTCGACCTCGAACACCAGGGGTGGGCGTCGCTCTGCGACAGCACCGGCGCGGACTTCTACGGACGGATCATGACGGACGACGGCGTCATGGTCCTGGCCAACGGTCAGGTCTTCGATCGACAGGCAGTCATCGACTCCCTGAACGAGGCACCGCCGTGGCGGGCCTACGACATCGCCGACGAACGGCTCATTGCCCTCGACGGCGATCAGGCGATCGTCCTCTACAGCGGCCGCGCCTACCGCGAGGAGCCTGAACCCGCGTTCGTCGCGCTGATGTCCAGCGTCTACACCCGGCAAGGGGGCGACTGGCGACTCGCCCTCTACCAGCAGACGCCCGTCCCGACCCAGACCTAGCTGGCCGATCACGGACAACGTCGACGGCTGGGCCGGAGATGACCCGTACGCCTCCGGCGCGGAGGTCGGCGATGGCGGTTGCCGGTCAGTCCGGCTGTCGTCGTTCATCGTCACAAGCTGCCGAGGAACCATCCAGCTCGCGACTGTACGTAGGCTGTCGGAGACCGAAGGTACCGTCTGATGTGTTGGTGGGGTGTGACAAGCGCCTGGCCGGTGCCCGGACAGCTCTTGGGTGGTGACCTGAATGGCCCGAATCATCGATCCGCGCTGGCCGTCGACCCTGCGTGCGCTTCGCCAGGGGGCCGGTCTGTCGCTGCGCGATCTTGCTGGGAAGGCTCACTACGCGAAGTCGTACTTGCATGATCTGGAAACCGGCCGCAAGACGGCAACTGTCGATGTGGCCGGTCGGCTCGATGAGGTGTTGGGCTCCGGCGGTGTTCTCACCGAGATGCTCACCGATGGAGGTGAGCATGATTCTGCCGAGCTCGCCCGTCGGGTCGCTGCCACCGACATCGGCAGTACCACGGTCACCGGTCTTGAGGCGGCCGTTGATGAACTCGCCATGGCCTATCCGACTGCCTCCCCGCACGCGCTACTTCCGCGCGTCCGTCGGCACCTGACGTACATCACCACCCTCGTCGGTTCTGGTCGCCGGATGACGCTCAATCAGCACCGACGGATTCTGGTAGCCGGAGGGTGGCTGTCGCTGCTCACCGCCACCGTTCTGATCGACCTGCGTCGCAGTGACAGTGCGATCGCGCATCTGCGCACCGCCGAGGCGATGGGCGCGCACACGGAGCATGACGAGATCCGCGCCTGGTGCCTGGAAACCCGGGCATGGAGTGAATTGATCGCTGGCAATCCAACTGCGGCCCTCGACCTGGCTCGTGGTGCTCGGGCTATGGCCCCAGCCGGCAGCAGCGCCTATCTGCAGTCGACGGCGCAGACCGGCCGGGCGCTGGCGCTGCTCGGCGACCGTAAGGCGACTGGAGACACACTGGTCCGGCTGGAGCGGATGGTGTCGCCGTTGAGCCAGCCCGACCGACCTGAGCACCACTACCGCTACGACCCGGGCAAAGCGCGAGCCTACGTGGCAACCACCCTGGCGTGGGTCGGCGACCCGGCAGCGGCCACCGAGTCCAGCGACGTCCTGGCCGGCCTTCTCACGCAGGGAAGCCGGCCACGGCGGATCGCCTCGGCCAGGCTGGATCTCGGCCAGTCCCTGCTGCCGGTGGACCCGCACGAAGCGGTAGCGCAGGTCGCTGCGGCGGTGGTGTCGGGGCGGGTCGCGGCGTCGAACTGGTGGCGGGTCGACCGCGTACGCCGAGGCTTGGCGCGGATTCGGGTGCCGGCACCCGAGCTGGATGAGCTGTGCGAGACACATCAGCCCCTTCCGTGATGGCGGACAGCAGCCGGCGCTGGCGGACAGCAGCACTGTAGACCGCCGCTGGGTGTCGCGGGCAGGCTACAGGTAGGTCGCATTGCCGTTCGGTTCGCGATCTGCAAGCTGGGCCCGGCGTCGCATCCCGTGATCGCCCTTTTCGCGCGTCGGGCCCGCCTACGGCGGCGGCTTCGGGGTTGTCGTGGAGAGCCACCTCGGGGTCGCCGCCCTTCCAACTCTCGCCGAGGGGGGCATCGTGTTCGGGAAGTGGTTTCAGCGTGCGGACGTGCCGGTGGATGTGGTGTATCCGGTGCCGGGCCGGCGGCGGTTCGCCGAGGTGAGCGCGTCGCCGCCGGATCGGCGGCCGGCGACCCGTACTGATCGGGCGTCGCGGCGGGGTGGTAACGCCGGCCGGCACTTCCTGCCGTGAGGACACCCGCAGCCGGTAGGGGGCCGGTGCATGAGCCGGTGCGGCCGTCGTGGTGGTGTGCGGTGTGTCCGGACGGGACGCCGTGGCCGTGTCCGCCGGGTCGGGTGCAGTTGGCGCAGGCCTACGTGGGTGAGCCGGTCGCGTTGTCGGTGGACGTCGGTGAACTGTTGCCGGTGGCGGCGCGGGAGGCCGGCATCACCGATGTGGTCGAGTTGTATGAACGGTTCGTGGCGTGGACGTGGATCGACGCGGGAGGCCGCCGGTGACCGTGACCGTGGGTGTGGGTCGTCGGGTCGCGCTGTGGCGGGTACGGCGGCAGATGACGCAGCAGGTGTTCGCCGATCGGATCGGCCGGTCGAAGAGCTGGGTCGACAAGGTCGAACGCGGCGTCCGCAGACTGGACAGGTTTTCGGTGATCCGGCAGGTCGCCGAGGTGCTGCGGGTCGACCCGGCGGAGTTGCTCGACGGCGGCGACGGTCGGCCGCAGACCGGTGAGGCGACGGCCGGTGTCGACGCGGTCCGGGCAGCGCTGGCCAGCTACGCCGTATTCGGCACCGCACCTGGCGGTGTGTCGCCGACGTTGTCGGGGGAGACGGTGCGGCGGGTGGAGCACGGGTGGGCGACGTACCGGCACGGCGACTATCCCCGACTGCTGCGGGCGGCACCCGAGTTGCTGGACACCGCCCGCCGGTTGCGTTCCGCCCGGCCGGAGCAGGGGGCGGACCTGTTGGCGTCGGCGTACCGGGTCACCGCGCTGGTGCTGGTCAAAGTCGGCGAGCCGGACCTGGCCTGGCTGGCCGCCGACCGGGCGCTCGCCGCAGCCGACGGCGACGTGGTGTCGGCCGGGTCGGCGGTGGTGCCACTCGCCCAGGCCCTACGGGCCCTCGACCAGCCCCGACTCGCGATGGCGGCGACGATCACCGCCGCCGACCGGGTAGCCGCGTCAACCGGAGGAGCCGCGTCGACAGAACGGCAGTCTGTGTACGGGACGCTGCTGCTGCAGGCGGCCCTTGCCGCCGCCGGGAGCGGCGACACCCACAGCGCCAGCGAACTCCTCACCCAAGCCGCCACCGTCGCCGGGCAGGTCGGCGACGGGCAGGACTACCGCACCTCCACGTTCGGCCCAGCCGCCGTCGAACTCGCACACGTCGTGGCAGCCGTCGAGTCAGGCGACGCCCACCAGGCCGTACGCCGCCACGACACCGCCACCAGCCGACAACCCTGGCAGGGACTACCCGCCGAACACCGGGCCGCGTACCTGCTCGACGCCGCCCGCGCCCACCTCGACACCGGCGACACCGCCGGAGCGGGACGGTGGCTCGTCGACGCCGACCGCGTCGCACCGGCTGAAATCCGCGCCCGACCCTCCGCCCGTACCCTCGTCGCTGAGATCGCCCGCACCGGACCGCAATCGGCCGGCGTCGCCCGACTGGCCACGGCCCTCGGGCTCACCCGCTGACGCCGGACCGGGATGGCTACCATCGCCGGGTGAGTGAGGGGCAGCGGGGGAGCGACCACGGCGGGCAGCAGGGCGGCGACCAGGGCGAGCAGCGGCGCGGCACGCTGTCGGTGGTGCCGACGCCGATCGGCAACCCACGCGACATCACGCTGCGGGCGCTGGACGTGCTGCGGACCGCCGGGCTGGTCGCCGCCGAGGACACCCGGCGGGCCCGGCGGCTACTCGACGCGCACGACATCGACGTGCGGGTGGTCAGCTGCTACGACCACAACGAGCAGGCCCGGACCAAGGAGCTGGTCGCCGCGCTGAACGCTGGCACCGACGTCGCGTTGATCTCCGACGCCGGTACGCCGCTGGTCAACGATCCCGGCTACCTGGTGGTCGGGGCGGCGCTCGCCGACGGGCTACGGGTCGACCCGCTGCCGGGGGCGAGCGCTGCGGTGAGCGCGCTGGTCGGCTCCGGCCTGCCGGCCAACCGATTCCTGTACGTCGGGTTCCTGCCCCGCAAGTCGGCCGCCCGCCGGACCGCGTTGACCGAGGTCGCCCCGGTGGCCGCCACGTTGATCTTCTTCGAGGCGCCGCACCGGGTGGTGGAGATGCTGGCCGACGTGCGCGAGGTGCTCGGCGACCGGTCGGTGGCGCTGGTGCGCAACCTGACCAAGTCGTACGAGGAGTGGCTGCGCGGGCCGCTGTCCCAGGTGTACGCCGACCTGGCGGCCCGCGACGAGGTCAGGGGTGAGGTGACCGTGGTGGTGGAGGGTGCCCGGCGTCGCGAGTCGGCGACCGGCGGCGGTGCCGGTGCGCTCGACCCGGACCGGGTGATCGAGCTGTTGCTCGGCGCGGGCCTGGACACCCGTACGGTCCGGTCGCTCGCGGGTGAGCTGACCGGTCTGCACCGCAACGAGGTCTACGACCGGGTATCGGCGCTGCGCCCCCGGTGAAGGGGTCGAATAGATCTATTGACATGCTCGAAACACGCTGCGAATATTCGAGTACTGCGGGTGGGAGCGCTCCCATCCGCTGCTTTCGATGCACGACCGCTGACGCGGCGTCCGGCCCCACGGCGGCGCCGCACGACCATCGAAAGGACCCGGCGTGTCGATACTCTCCCGGCGGCGGACCGTTCCGCTCGCCGTTACCGCGGTGACGGCGCTGACCGCCACCGCCCTCACCGCCGCCGTTCCCGCCCACGCGCAGGACGAGGCACCCGAACAGATCGTCAACGGCACCTTCGACGACGGCCACGAACCCTGGTGGGGCACTCCCAACATCACCCTCGACTCCAGCAGCCAGCAGCTCTGTGCCGACATCCCCGGTGGCACCGTCAACCCGTGGGACGTCATCATCGGCCAGGACAACGTCCCGCTGGTCGCCGGTGAGACGTACGAGTACAAGTTCTTCGCCACCGCCACCCCGAACAAGGTGATCCGGGCGTTGATCCAACTGCCGGTCGACCCGTGGACCCAGTTCATGGCGGCCAACCCCGAGGTCAGCGTCTCCGGCAACAACTACACGTACACCTTCACCGCCCCGGTGGACCTGCCCAACGCGCAGGTCGCCTTCCAGGTCGGCGGCAGCACCGACCCGTGGCGGCTCTGCCTCGACAACGTCTCGCTGCGTGGCGGGGCGGAACCGGAGGAGTACGTGCCGGACACCGGACCCCGGGTGCGGGTCAACCAGGTCGGCTACCTGCCGAAGGGGCCGAAGAACGCCACCCTCGTCACCGACGCCACCGACCCGCTGCCCTGGAAGCTGTACGACTCCAGCGGCAAGGTCGTCGTCAACGGCAAGACGAAGCCGCGTGGGCTGGACGAATCCTCCGGCCAGAACGTCCACTCGATCACGTTCAGCCGGTTCGTCCGGCCCGGCACCGGCTACACCCTGGTCGCCGACGGCGAGACGAGCTTCCCGTTCGAGATCGGCACCAGCTTCTACACCCAGCTGCGCGCCGACGCGCTGAAGTTCTACTACACCCAGCGCAGCGGCATCGAGATTCGCGACGAGCTGCGGCCCGGCTACGGCCGCCCGGCCGGGCACGTCGGCGTCGCCCCCAACCAGGGTGACCTGGAGGTGCCCTGCCAGCCCGGCGTCTGTGACTACACCCTGGACGTCTCCGGTGGCTGGTACGACGCCGGTGACCACGGCAAGTACGTCGTCAACGGCGGCATCTCCGTCTACCAGCTGATGAACGAGTACGAGCGGAGTCTGCGGGTCGGCCAGGGCAACTCGTGGCTGCAGCGCGACGGCGTGCTGGACCTGCCGGAGAGCGGCAACAACCTGCCGGACATCCTCGACGAGGTTCGCTGGCAGCAGGAGTTCCTGCTGAAGATGCAGGTCCCGGCCGGGCAGCCGCTGGCCGGCATGGCCCACCACAAGATCCACGACGCCGCGTGGACCGGTCTGCCGCTGCTGCCGCACCTGGACGCCCAGCTGCGGGAGCTGCACCCGCCGTCGACCGCAGCCACCCTCAACCTGGCGGCGACCGCCGCCCAGGCGGCGCGGGTGTTCGCGCCGTACGATCCGGCCTTCGCCGAGCGCAACCTGCGCGCGGCCCGGACCGCGTGGGCGGCGGCCAAGGCCAACCCCGAGATGTACGCCGACCCGGCCGACGCCATCGGCGGCGGTCCCTACGACGACGTCGACGTCACCGACGAGTTCTACTGGGCGGCGGCCGAGCTGTACCTGACCACCGGTGAGCGGGAGTTCCGCGACTTCGTGCTCGCCTCGCCGCACCACACCGGTGACATCTTCAAGGAGGGTGCGTTCGGCTGGCAGTGGACCGCGCCGCTGGGCCGGATGGCGCTGGCCACGGTGCCGAACAGCCTGCCGGGCTGGTGGCAGGTGCGGGCGTCGGTGATCGAGGCGGCGGACCGCTACCTGGCCACGCTCCACGCTCACCCGTACGGCGTCCCGTACGCCCCGGCCGGCAACATCTACGACTGGGGTTCGAACAGTGTCATCGTCAACAACGCGATCGTGATCGCCACCGCGTACGACCTGACCGGCAAGGAGAAGTACCGCGACGGGGTGCTGCAGTCGATGGACTACATCTTCGGCCGCAACGCGCTCAACATCTCCTACGTCACCGGCTACGGAACGGTGTCGTCGCAGAACCAGCACTCCCGCTGGTACGCCCGGCAGCTCAACCCTGAGCTGCCGAACCCGCCGCGTGGCACGCTCGCCGGCGGCCCGAACTCGTCGATCCAGGACCCGGTGGCGCAGCGCCTGCTGGCCGGTTGCGCGCCGCAGTTCTGCTACGTCGACGACATCGAGTCCTGGTCCACCAACGAGTTGACCATCAACTGGAACGCGCCGTTGGCCTGGATCGCGGCCTTCATCGCCGACCAGGGTCGCGGCTGATCCACCGTCCTCTGCCCCTTCCCGTCCCGCCCCGCCCCTCCCCTCCCATGATCGCGACGATCTTGCGCTTATCGTTGGACGAAACGGACAAAAGTTCTCGATAAGTGCAAGATCGTCGCGTCGCGTCGCGGGGCAAGATCGTCGCGGGGCGGGGCGGGGCGGGGCGGGGCGGGGCGGAGTGGGTGGGGGTCAGAACGGGTAGGTGCGGGCGACGGTGACCAGCTCACTGGTGTGCGAGCCGGCGATCCCCACCCCGAGGGGGCGGGGCGTGAAACCGGGCAGGTCCTGGAGGCCGTCGCTGCCGTCGGTGACCCGGATCCGCACCGAACCGTCGCCGGAGCCGGCCTGCAGTACCAGGGCGATCTCCAGCCCTTGCGGCGGCGGGGCGTGGAACACCGTACCGAAGCTCCACGGCCCGGCCGAGTCAGCGCCGACGGCGGCGACCGGCAGATCCTGCCCGGCCACCCGCGCCGACACCACCGTCGTCGACCCGGCGGCGACGTGCAGCGTCACCAGCCGTACCGGACGCTGCGGCAGCAGCCGCAGCCGCACCGTCCGCTGCCCGTCGGCGTCGACGCCGGTGTCGTCGAGCAGGTCCAGTGCCGGGGCCGGCAGATCCGCCGCCGGGGCCGGCCCGGCACCCAACGACTCGCCGCCCAGCAGCGGGAACTCGGCGTCCACCGTGGTGGTCGTGGCGACGTACCCGGCGGTCCAGGGCTGCGGCCGGGTCTCCTCGGTCAACCATCTGGCCTGCCCGGTGTCGGTGTCCAACGCGTACATCAGATGGGTCGGCACCGGATGGTCGGCGTCGAACCGGTCCACCGCCAGGCCGACCCCGACCAGCACCAGCGCCGCCAGCGCGGTGGCGACCGCGGGCACTGGCCCGGCGCGACGGGCCCGGACCGCCGCCAGCCCCCGCTGACCGCCGGCCTGTGGCAGGGCCAGATCCAGCACCGGCAGCGCCGCGAACGCCAGCAGCACCGCGACGAACGCGGCGACCCCGCCCAACCCCAGGCCCAGCGCCGGGAAGAGCAGCACCACCGTGGGCAGCAGGATCAGTACGCCGACCGACGCCCCGGCGGTCACCGCGACCACCGGCCACGCCCCGGTGGGCCGCACCGACAGCGCCACCAGACACCCGGCGGCACCCGCCAACGCCGGCAGCACCGCCAGGTACGACCCGCCGGGGGCGAACCCGGCGAGCAGCAGACCGAGCAACGCCAGCCAGGCCAGGCCGCCGACGGCGAGCGCCGCCGGGCCGACCCGCCGGCGCAGCAGGGCGTACCAGGTGAAGACCACGGCCGCGGTCACCGCCAGCACCGCCAGTCGGTACGGCACCGGCCGGTACGGGTCGAGCAGGTCGGCGTACTGCGGCCGGAGCCCGACCACGACGGCCCAGAGCGCCTGCCCGGCGGCCGGCGCGGCGACCAGCGGTACGCCGGCCAGCCCGACGCCGGCGGCCAGCTGCGGCCAGCTGGCCCGACCCCGGCGGCGGGTCAGCCAGGCCAGCGCCCCGACGGCCACGGCGGCCAGCACCGCCAACGGCCAGGTCAGCGTGCCCGAGTAGTGCACCAGCCCGGCCGGGGTGGGGAAATAGGTGGCGTCGGTGTCGGCGGCCGGTGCCGACAGGTCGACCGCGCCGAACCCGCGCGCCAGGCCGAGGGTGTTGTCGCCGTGGTGCTGCAGGCTGGCCAGGCTCATCGACGCCGCGGTGTCCTGCGGGGTGTGGTAGACCGCCGACCCGTCGATGTACGCCGAGTTCAGCCCGGCGAAACCGGCGTCGAGGAACGGCGTGAAGTCGGTGTCGTTGGGCAGCGCCCGGTACACCTCGACCGCGAACGACGTACCGACCGGGTGCGGCGCGGCGCGGCCGAAGACGTCGATCAGCGCGGCGTTGCCCCGGGAGGTCTCGAAGGTGACCACCGGGCCGCTGCTGCCCCGCGCCTCCAGGTTGAGCACCACGGCGTCGCGGTCCACGGCGAGCGCGTGCCCGGCGACGAACGCCGACGCGCCGCACAGGCAGGCTTCCTCGGCGTCGGTGAACAGCAGTACGACGTCGTTGCGTGGCCGGTCGCCCTCGATCAGCGCGCGGGCCACCTCGAGCAGCGTGCCGACGCCCGCCCCGTCGTCGTTGCCGCCGGGACTGACCTGCGCCGAGTCGTAGTGGGTGACCAGCAGGACCTGGCCGGTGGGATCTGTACCGGGGATCTGGGCGATCACGTTGCGGACCCGGGCCAGGGTGGCACCGGCGGCGGCCCCGCTCAGCTGCCCGGCCTCGCCGCCGATGGTCTCCTGCACCTCCGGCACCAGGCCCAGCCCGGTCAACGTGTCGACGAGGTGGTCGCGGACCGCGTCGTTGGCGGGGCTGCCGACCGGGTGCGGCCGCCGCGCGACCTGCTCGACGTGCCGGTACGCGCGGGCCGCGCTGAACGCGGTGGCCGGCGCGTCGGCGCCGAGGGGCGTGGGTGGACGCAGGTCGACCAGGGCGCCGGCAGCGACCAGCCCGAGCGCGGCGAACGCGGCGAGCATGGCGGCCGGGCGGCGGCGGGGCCGGGTGAACGCCCGGTACGCGGCGGCGACGAGGGGTGCGCGCATGTGGCTCTCCTGCCGGAGCGGGGTCAGGTCACCTCATCCTGCCCAACCTGGGCCGGCCGGGTCACCGGCCGGCGGTCCGGTGGCCTAGTTTGTGAACATGCCCGCCCTCGCATCCGACGGTCCGACCGACCGCGCCACCAACACGGTGGCTGCGGTTGTGTGTCGGGTCAGGGTGGGAGACGATCGGCGGGTCACCCTGAAGGAGCCGGCCATCGACATTCACCGACCGCGACGCCGGTGCCTGCATGGCGGGCCGGCATGACCGGTTCGTCGGTGGTGCCGCCCCGCTCCCAGCCCTGTGCGCAGACCGGTGAGTCGACCGACGGGCTGACGCCCCTGCCGCCGACGCGGCGGCTGCGGGTGCTGCTGGTCGAGGACGACGAAGGCGACGCCTTCCTCGTCGGCGAGCTGCTGGCCGAGGCGCAGGCGGCGGTCGATCTGGTGGTGGCGAACAGCCTCAACCAGGCGCGGGAACGTATCGCCGGGGTCGACTGCGTACTGCTCGATCTGGGGCTGCCGGACGCGCAGGGGCTGGACGGCCTGCGTCGGGTGCTGGGCGTGGCCGGTCGGGCGGCGGTCTGCGTCCTGACCGGCCGTCAGGACGAGCACCTCGGGGTGGACGCCGTCGCCGAAGGCGCCCAGGACTACCTGGTCAAGGGCCAGGTCGACGGGGTGCTGCTGAGCCGGGCACTGCGGTACGCGGTGGAACGCAAGCGGGCCGACGACAACGCCCGGCGGCTGCGGGAGGTGGAGCTGCGGCAGGCCGAGTCGGCCCGGCTGGAGCGCGGCCTGTTGCCGCAGCCGTTGATGGAGACCGATGAGATCTCGGTACACACGTTCTACCGGCCGGGCCGGCACGCCGCGTTGATCGGCGGCGACTTCTTTGACGTGGTGCAGACGACCCCGGACCGGGTCGACCTGATCGTCGGGGACGTCTGCGGGCACGGGGCGGACGAGGCCGCGCTCGGCGTGGAGCTACGGGTCGCCTGGCGGGCCCTGGTGCTGGCCGGGGTGGCCGACGACGCCGTACTGCCGGCGTTGGAGCAGGTGCTGATGAGCGAACGCCGGCTCCGGGAGATCTTCGCCACGGTGGCTGCGGTCCGGCTGGATCTGCAGGCGAACCGGGCCACGGTACGGTTGGCGGGACATCCACCTCCGCTGCTGTTCAGCGGCGGCCAGGTCCGGCCGGTGCCCGCGCCGGGGGGCCTGCTGCTCGGTGTCCGACCCCGCCCACCCCGCGCTTTCGATGTGGAGTTCGACACCGATGAGTGGTCCCTGTTGATGTACACCGACGGTCTGATCGAGGGGCGCCTCGGCGACTCCAACGAGCGCCTCGACGTCGCCGGTCTGCAGCGGCTGGTGGCCGAGCCGGCGGCCCGCGCGGTGCCGTTGCCGGCGTTGCCGGGCTGGCTGGTCGGCCGGGCCGAGGAGATCAACGGTGGTCCGCTCGCCGACGACGTCGCGATGCTGCTGGTCAGCCGGGGCGGCGGCCGATGAGCGCGGTCATGCAGGCCAGCCGGCTGACCCTGCGGGCCCGGGTGGTGCTGCTCTGTGCGGTCGTCGGCGGTCTGCTCGCCGCGCTGGCCGCGGGCGCGGCGGTGGTCGCCAACGCCAACCGCGACCACATCGACACCATCCTGAGCGAGATCGGCCCACTCCGCACCGACGCGGAGAGTCTGCTCACCACGCTGGTCGACCAGGAGACCGGGGTACGCGGCTATGCCGTCTCCGGGGACCCGGCGGATCTCGCCCCCTACCGGGCCGGGGTGGAGCAGGAGCGGCAGCTGATCGGTCACATGGTGGCGCTGATCGATCCGGACGATCCGCTGCGGCCGCAGATCGACGAGGTGGCGATCGCCGCACAGCGGTGGCGCGACACCGTCGCCGAACCGGTGATCGCCGCCGTGGCCGCCGAGGGGACGGCGGCCGCCCAGGCGCTGCTGACCGACGCGGCCCGGCAGCAGTTCGACGGGCTGCGCGCCGACGTCGACCAGTTGCAGGCGGACATCCTGGTGGTGCGCAACCAGGTCGCCGGCGACGCCCGGAGCACCAGCGGCACCCTGGTGGTCCTGCTGATCGTCGCGGCGCTCGTCGTGGTGGCGGCCGGGATCGTCCTGATGGTGTCGTTGAACCGCCTGGTCATCGGCCCGGTCACCGGGCTGGCCGCCCAGGTGCGGCAGGTGGCCAACGGCGAGTACGAACGCGACATCGCCGGGGTCGGGCCGCCGGAGCTGGCGGCGCTGGCCAGCGACGTGGACGGGATGCGCCGCAAGATCGCCGCCGATCTGGACGAGGTGCGCGACGCCCGGGAACGCGTCGAATGGGTCAACAGCCAGCTGCAGAAGCAGGCGGAGGAGCTGGTGCGCTCCAACCGTGACCTGGAGCAGTTCGCCTACGTGGCCTCGCACGACCTGCAGGAGCCGCTGCGCAAGGTGGCCAGCTTCTGTCAGCTGCTGCAGCGCCGGTACGCCGGCCAGCTCGACGCCCGCGCCGACCAGTACATCGGGTTCGCGGTGGACGGGGCGCAGCGGATGCAGCGGCTGATCAACGACCTGCTGGCGTTCTCCCGGATCGGCCGGCTGACCAGCGGGTTCACCGATGTCGACCTGAACAAGGTGATGACCGACGTGGCCAGCCAGACCGAGTCGACCCGCGAGTACGTCGGCGGCGAGCTGACCTGGTCGGACCTGCCGGTGGTCTCCGGTGAGGAGCCGTTGCTGACGAACCTGCTGGTCAACCTGGTCAGCAACTCGTTCAAGTTCCGCCAGCCGGAGATCGCCCCGAAGGTGGAGGTCTCCGCCCGCCAGATCGACGGCGAGTGGGAGATCACCTGCCGGGACAACGGCATCGGGATCGAAGCAGAGTTCGCCGACAAGATCTTCGTGATCTTCCAGCGGCTGCACTCGAAGGACGCCTACCCGGGCACCGGGATCGGGTTGGCGATCGGCAAGAAGATCGTCGAGTACCACGGCGGCCGGATCTGGGTCGACACCCAGGTCGAGCAGGGTACGGCGATCAGTTTTACTCTTCCGGTGACCCCACGCCAGGCCGAGGCGGCGGAAAACGACGGTGCACCGGCCGCTGCCACGCAGGCGGCGGTGTGATGATGGAGGCGGCAATGACCGAACCGGACGGCAAGAGCCCGATCGAGGTGCTGCTCGTCGAGGACGACCCGGGCGACGTGTTGATGACCCAGGAGGCGTTCGAGGAGCACAAGGTCCGTAACCGGCTCAACGTCGTGTCCGACGGAGCCGAGGCCCTGGCGTACCTGCGCCGGGAAGGTAAGTACGCCGACGCGGTGGTGCCCGACCTGATCCTGCTCGACCTGAACCTGCCCCGCCGGGACGGCCGGGAGGTGCTGGAGGAGATCAAGAAGGACGACGAGCTGGGCCGGATCCCGGTGGTGGTGCTGACCACGTCGCAGGCCGACGAGGACATTCTGCGCTCCTACCAGCTGCACGCCAACGCGTACGTGACCAAGCCGGTGGACTTCGAGCGGTTCATCGCGGTGATCCGCCAGATCGACGAGTTCTTCGTCAGCGTGGTGAAGCTGCCACCGCGTGGCTGACGCATGATCGACGAGGTAGGGAAGCTGCTGCGGGACGCGGCGGAGCAGGCGGTGCTGCCCTGGTTCCGCCGGTTGTCCGCGGAGCACATCGACGAGAAGGGCCCCGGTGACCTGGTGACCGTCGCCGACCGGCGGTCCGAGGAGATCATCACCGCCGGGCTGCTGCGGCTGGCCCCGGATTCGGTCGTGGTCGGCGAGGAAGCGGTCTCGGCCGACGCCGACCTGCTGCACCGGCTGCGCGACGCCGGCCGGGTCTGGCTGGTGGACCCGATCGACGGTACGGCGAACTTCGCCGCCGGCCGTCGACCGTTCGTGATGATGGTGGCGCTGCTCGACGCCGGCCAGCCGGTGGCGAGCTGGATCTACGATCCGGTCGCCGACTCGTTGGCGGTGGCGCGCCGGGGTGCCGGCAGCGCGGTGGACGGCGTACCGCTGGGTGTCGGGGGAAACGGCGCGGCACCGCCGCTGCGGACCTTGCGTGGCGCGGTGCCGTTGAAGTATCTGCCGGACCGGGTCCGGGTCACCGTGCAGGCCGGCGGGGGCCAGGTGGGTGCGGTGCTGCCGGGGCAGCACTGCGCGGGTCGGGAGCACTGGGACATCGCCGCCGGTACGCAGGACTTCGCCCTGTTCTGGCGGACCTTGCCGTGGGACCACGTGCCGGGGACGCTGCTGGTCGAGGAGTCGGGTGGGGTGGCGCGGCGCCTCGACGGCGGACCGTACGACTTCACCGACGACCGGGCCGGTCTGTTGGTGGCCCGGTCGGAGGCGGCCTGGCAGGAGCTGCAGCGGGCGCTGCTGGGCTGACGCCGGCACTGCGCCGTCAGCGCGGGCTGGTGCCGGCGTGGGCGAGGGCGCTGGCCGAGCGCCGTCCGACGATCGCCGGTGCCTCGTGTACGAGGGAGTCGTCGGTCAGCGCCGCCACCATGAACAAGGCGAAGTCGGTCCGCCGGGTCAGGTTGCTGGCGAGGACCGGGTCACCGACGTGCCGGCTCCACACGGGTAGCCCCTGGCTTTCGCCCTCTTCGAGGTCGCTGCCGCGCACGACCGTCCACCGGCGGTCGCTGGCGAAGATCCGCCGGCACGCCTCCACCTGGTCGTCGACCTCGACGGCCCGGATCGCGCGGGCCAGCCAGGTGACGAGCCGTACGGTGGCCCGGAACCGCCACGAGTAGCGGTCCTGCCCGTCGCGGCTGACGTGCCAGCCGCACGAGAAGACCAGCCGGGCGTCGGGTTCGCTGTGATCGAGTACGGCCTGCGCGGTGCCGGACGAGTACTGCTGCACACCCCAGGGGGCGAGCACGGTCAGGACCGCGTCGCAGCCGGCGACCGCCGTACGGATCGCGGCCCGGTCGTTGGTGGGTGCCGGCACGATGGTGATCCGGTCCGCGACGGCGGCGAGTTTCGGGACGCTGCGTTCGCGGCACACGCCGACGACCTCGTAGCCGCGGTCCAGGCAGTGCTGCACCAGGTACTGGCCGAGTTTGCCCGAGGCACCGACGACGCAGACGCGCCGGATCCGTTTGTTGCTCATGATCAGCCTTCCGGTTCGTGTCGGGGTTAACCTTACGCTGTAAGGCAGCGTAGGCTTACGACGTAAGGCAGTCAAGGGTGGTGGGAGGTGACCGGCGGTGACGGAGCGGTCCGGTGTCCGGCGTGCCCGGGCCGAACGGGCGTCGCTGACCCGCGACCGGGTGATCGCGGCCGCAGTGGCGCTGGCCGACGAGAAGGGCGCGGCCGGGGTCACCATGCGGGCGGTCGCCGCCCGGCTCGGCGTCGAGGCCATGTCGCTCTACCACCACGTGTCCGGCCGGGACGGCATCCTCGACGGCATGGTCGACGCGGTGTTCGCCGAGATCGGTACTCCGCCGACGGCGGTGCCCTGGCGGGCAGCCCTGCGGGACCGGGCGGTGGCGGTGCGTGCGGCGCTGTGGCGGCACCCGTGGGCGGTCGGCCTGCTGGACTCCCGTGCCGCACCCGGCCCGGCGACCCTGCGCCACCACGACGCGGTTCTCGGCTGCCTGCGGACCGGTGGCTTCTCCGTCCAGATGGCGGTGCACGCCATGTCGGTGCTCGACAGCTACCTGTACGGCTTCGTGCTCCAGGAGCGGAGCCTGCCCTTCGCTGACGCCGCCGACGCCGGTGTGGTCGCCGGCGGGATCCTGCAGGGCCTGCCGGCGGGCAGCCACCCGTACCTCGCCGAGGTGGTGGCGGAGCAGCTTCGTGTCGCCGGCTACGACCACACCGCCGAGTTCGAGTTCGGCCTCGACCTCATCCTCGACGCGCTGGGTCCGGACGAGCAGGAAACCGGTGGTCGGGCAGGCGGGGCGGTCTAGGGCTGGTCCAGCGCCTTCTCCCGGTCGGCGACGGTGCCGGACCCGGCGACGTCCGCCGCCGGCGGGGCGCCGTTGGTGTCGTCGGCCGCCGGCGGGGCGCCGTTGGTGTCGTCCGCCGCCGGCTGCCAGTCGACGGTCAGGCCGTCCCGGGCGCCGAGGCGCTCCAGATGGTCCCCGACCAGGTATTCGACGCGGGCAAGGCTGATGGTGTCGACCGCGTCGGCGGTCAGCGCCAGGCTGTCGTCGACGACCGTCAGCCGACAGGCGCCGAAGGTGAAGTCGATTTCCGCGGTATCGGTCGATTCCGTCACCGGGATCGCGACGGCGAAGTGTGCGCAGAGCTGCGTCAGGTGGTTGCGTGCCGCAAGGCTCCGCACGTGGGCCTCGGATCGTGGCACCGGGTCGTTCCTCACCGTTGATAATAAGGTTAGGCTATCTTAAATAGCGGCCAGAAATGGCGAGACGTCGGGACGGACGGTGTCCATTCGACTACGACACTGCGACGCGACGCGCCGAGAGACCCGGTGTCACAATTTTCTGTGACTGGTTCACTGCGGCACGTAATTGTGCGGAGTTTGCTGCGCGCCATCTGCACGATGTGGTAATGCGCGAGCGCCCCGCGTACACCGGACCCGGCGGCGAAATCCGGTAAGCTACGCGCGGTTTCGATATGCCCCACCGGCGAGTGACCCAGGAGGACCGGACTGTGGTCGGCACGACTACAGCACAACGGCGCCGCAGCGCGTTGGCATCGATCGTCACGCTGATCACCGCATTCGCACTCCTGTTCGGTGCGTCGGCGGCGAACGCCGCGCCCAACGCGCCAGACGAAGGTGACGACAAGAGCCTGCGGGAAGTTCTGGAGGCCGCCTCCAAAGGCCACATCGAGGCCAAGGCCAAGCTCGACAACTCGAAGAAGCGTCAGGGCGAGCTGGCCGCCCAGTACGACGCCCTCCAGCAGCAACTAGTCGCCCTCACCGACGAGGTGGGGACGATGGCTGCCGAGTCGTACCGGCTGGGCCGATTGACCTCGGTCACCATGCTGCTCAACAGCGCCTCCCCGGAGAACATGCTGGAGCGTGCGGCCGGCCTCGACGTGATGGCCCAACGCGAAGGCCGCAACCTGCGGGCTCTCAACGAAGCCCACGAACAGGCCGCCCGAGCCAAGGCCGCCATCGACAACGAGGTCCGCGAGCAGGAGAAACAAGTCGCCATCATGGCGCGCAAGAAACAGGACGCCCAGCGCGCCCTGGCCGCTGTCGGCAGCCAGGCAAGCGGCGGTTTCATCAGCACCACCTCGGCCGCCGCGCAGCCGGCCCCCCGAAACTCCAACGGCTCCTGGCCCTCGGAGTCCTGCAACGTCGACGACCCGACCACCTCCGGGTGCATCACCCCGCGCACCCTGCACGCCATGAACCAGGCAAAGGCGGCCGGCTTCACCCGCTACGTCTCCTGCTTCCGCAGCGGTGGCAGCGGCGAGCACCCGAAGGGTCGGGCCTGCGACTTCTCCGCCGAAGCCGGCGGCTTCAAGGACCGGGACGCGACCGGCGACAACCGTACGTACGGCAACAACCTCGCCGCGTACTACGTCAACAACGCCGATCGGCTCGGCGTGCTGTACGTCATCTGGTACCGGCAGATCTGGATGCCCGGCAACGGGTGGAGCTCGTACAACGGCGGTGGCAGCCCGGCCGGCGACCACACCAACCACGTGCATCTGTCGATGCTCTGAACCAAATCCCCGTGCATCTGTCGATGCTCCGACGCGCTGACTGGTGACTGCTGACCGCCGGCCCGGCGGGTCGGGACCTGCGTACGATCGCAGGTGATGGAATCGCCACCGCCGCAGCGCGCCGACGCGCCGCCACCGCCATTACGCCCCGGACTCGCCGCCGCACTGGTCTTCGTCTCCAGCGGAGCCGTGCTCGTGCTGGAGATCGTCGCGTTGCGGCTGGTCGGCCCGTACGTCGGGGTCACCCTGCAGACCAACAGTGCGGTCATCGGCGTCGCGCTGGCCGCGATCGCGTACGGCACCTGGGCCGGCGGCCGCATCGCCGACCGCCGCGACCCGCGACCGCTGCTGCCGGCCGCACTCGTCCTGGCGGCGATCACCACCGCGGTCACCCTGCCGCTGGTGCGCTACGCCGGCGAACTGCTGCGGGGCAGCGCGATCGTCGGCATCCTGCTGCTCACCATGGTCGCCGTGGTGCTGCCGGCGGCGCTGCTGTCGGCGGTCACCCCGCTGGTGATCAAGCTGCAGCTGGGTGACCTGAGCCGCACCGGCGAGGTCGTCGGCAAACTGTCCAGCATCGGTACGCTCGGTGCGATCACCGCCACCCTCGGCACCGGCTTCTTCCTCGTCGCGACCCTGCCCAGCAGTGTGATCATGATCGGGTTGGCGGTGCTGCTCGGTGTCGGCGGCGTGGCCCTCGGCGTACACCTGCATCGGAGCCGGCCGCCCGCGACGGGCGGTGACCTGCCGGCGGGCGACGCGCCACCGGCCGCCGGCGGTCCGCTGTCCGCCTCGACCCGGGCGACGCTCGCCGTGATCGGGCTCACCGTCGCCGGCCTGGCCGTCGTCGCGCCGGACCCGTGCGACGTGGAGACCGAGTACCACTGCGCGACCGTGCAGGCCGACCCGGACCGCGACGGCGGCCGGCTGCTGCTGCTCAACTCGGCCCGGCACTCGTACGTGGACCTCGACGACCCCACCCACCTGGAGTTCGCCTACACCAAGTGGATCGGAGCGGTCACCGACGTCGTCGCGCCGCCCGGCGAGCCGCTCGACGCCCTGCACATCGGCGGCGGCGGGTTCACCATGCCCCGCTACCTCACCGCCACCCGGCCGGGCACCCGCAACACCGTGTACGAGATCGACGGTGGTCTGGTCGACCTGGGTGTCCGGGAGCTCGACGTGCGGCCCGGCCCGGACCTGACCGTCGCGGTCGGAGACGCCCGGGTGCTGGTCACCGACCTGCCCGGCGACAGCGTCGACCTGGTGGTCGGCGACGCGTTCGGGCACCTGGTGGTGCCGTGGCACCTGGCCACCCGGGAGATGGCGGCGCAGGTCCGTCGGGTGCTGCGCCCGGACGGCATCTACGCGCAGAACGTGATCGACTATCCGCCGCTGCGGTTCATCCAGGCCGAGGTGGCGACTGTGGCCGCCGAGTTCCCCGAGGTGGCGCTGGTCACCCGGCCGGACGGGTTGACGCTGCCGACCGGGAGCAACTTCGTGATCCTCGCGGCGGACCGGCCGTTGCCGCTGGACGAGATCGAGGCCAGGCTGACCGCTACGGTGGGAACTGAGTATTTGCTCCTGACCGGTGACGATCTGACTGGTTTCGTGGGCGATGCCCTGCCGTTGACCGACGACTACGCCCCGGTCGATCAACTGCTGGTCGCCCCCTGACCAGGTGTAGGCCGGCGCAGATCGGGCATCTTGCGAACCATGGGTGGGGTGGCGAACGATCGCGGGCAACTGCTCGGCGACCGGTACCGGCTGATCGAACGGCTCGGCGCCGGCGGCACGTCGGTGGTGTGGCGCGGTTACGACGAGATTCTCGACCGCCAGGTGGCGGTCAAGGTACTGGCTCCCCAGTATGCCCCTGATCAGGCATTCCGCACCCGAATCCGGGTCGAGGCCCAGGCCGCCGCCCGGCTGTGCCACCCGCACATCACCAACGTCTACGACTACGGTGAGGCGCGGCGCGACGACGCCACCCTGCCGTACGTCGTGATGGAACTCGTCGACGGCGAGTCACTGGCCGACCGGCTGCGCCGCGACCACGTCCTGCCCTGGCGGGTGGCGGTGGCCGTCTGCGCCGAGGTCGCGTCGGCGCTGGCCGCCGCGCACGCCACCGGCGTGGTGCACCGCGACGTCACCCCGGCGAACGTGATGCTGACCAGCACCGGAGCGAAAGTCGTCGACTTCGGCATCTCCGCGTTGACCGGGGAGAGCGACGTCGGCCCGGACGGCAACCTGCTCGGCACCCCGGCGTACCTGGCTCCGGAGCGGCTCAACGGCGGGCAGGTCTCGCCGGCCACCGACGTGTACGCGGTCGGGCTGCTGCTCTACCGGTCGCTCACCGGCCGGCTGCCCTGGCCGGCGGCGAACGTGACCGAGATGCTGCGGGCGCATCTGCACACCGCGCCGGATCCGATGCCGCCGGTCGCCGGGCTGCCGGCGGAGGTGATCGGGCTGACCGTACGGTGCCTGGCGAAACGCCCGGCGGACCGGCCCACCAGCGAGGAGGTGGCGAAGTCCCTGGCCGCCGCCGTCGGGGTGGCGGCAGGCCGGTCGTCGTCGACCATGGCGCTGCCGGTCCAGGCGCCGGTTGGCGACGCAGCCGACGCCGATGCCGGCCCTGGTGCCGGCCCCAATGCCGGGACCGACGGGCTCCCGCCGCTGGTCGACGTCACCTGCGGACTGGAGGTCACCGGTCTCGACCTGTCGGCGACCGACGCCTACCTGTCGACGACCGGTGCCGACCCGGCAAGGACCGACGGCGACCTGGTGGTGACCGGAGCGGTCGGCCGCGCGGCGTCGGGCCCGGTCGCCCTTTCGGCGTCGGGCCCGGTCGCCGCCGCAGGACCCGCCCCGGCACCCGCCCCGGGATCCGCTGCCGCCACCGGGCCGGCGGGCGGCGCCGGCCGGCGACGCAGGCTACGTACCTCCTGGGTTCAGCGCCGGGCCGAAGCCGTCGTGATCGGCATCGGGCTGATGATGGTGAGCGCCCTGGTCTGGGCCGGTGCCGGCGCGACGCCCGCCACCGACCGGGCCAGGGAGGCCCTCGCCGCGCCACCCCGGTTGGGGCTCGCCGCCCAGACTCCGACACTGGCCGCCCAGTCGCCGGCGCCCTGCCAGGTCGACTACGCGGTGCACGCCGACGACGGTCGGCGCTTCGTCGCCGTCGCGACCGTCACCAACACCGGGTCGGCGGCCCTGACCGACTGGTCGGTGCGGTTCGCCTTCCCCGGCACCCAGCGGCTCACCGCCGTGGCCTCGGCCCAGTGGCACCAGCAGGGTCCGGACGTCGTGCTGCGACCGGTCAGCGACGGCGCGCCGCTGGCTGCCGGGGCGTCGACGGCGGTACGGCTGACCGGCGACTACGACGGCCTCAACACGCTGCCGTTGGAGTTCCACCTCGACGAACAGCACTGCGGCGTGACGGTCGCCGCGATCGCCGGGCAGTCGGCAGGTGCGCCCGATCTGCTGCACGCCGCCGTCGACACCCCGACCGACTGAATCCCGACCGCCTGACTTCCGCGCGGCGGCTCAGAAGGCGGCGGCTCGGGTAACGGTGGCTCAGGTGGCGGCGGCGAAACGCTGCACCTGTTCGGTGGTGCCGGAAACGATGAGCAGCGCACCTTCGCGCAACTCCGTCTCCCCGTCGGCGTAGCTGAACCGTTCGCCGGGCATCTTGACCCCGATCACGGTCACCCCGTACCGGGACCGGATGCCGGCGTCGGCGAGACGGCGACCCACCGTGTCGGTCGGCAGCCGGGTCTCGGCGATCGAGAATCCGTCGTCGAACTCGATGAAGTCGAGCATCTTGCTGGTGATCAGATGCGCCACCCGGTCGCCCATGGCGGCCTCCGGATAGATCACCTGACTGGCGCCGACCGACCGCAGGATCTTGCCGTGCTTGCCGGAGACCGCCTTGGCCCACACGTCGGTGACGCCGATCTCGGCCAGGCTGAGCACGGTCAGCACGCTCGCTTCGACGTCCGAACCGATGCCGACCACCACCCGTTGGAAGTCGCGCAGCCCGAGTTGCCGCAGCGTCTCGGTGTCGGTCGAGTCGGCCTGGACCACGTACGTCAACCGGTCTGCCCACCGTTGCACGATGGACTGGTTGGTGTCCACGCCGAGGACCTCGAAGCCCAACCGGAGCATCGAATCGGCGACCTGGCCGCCGAACCGGCCGAGCCCGATGATGACGACGGTCCTGGCGGACCTGGTTGCGGTGCGGTCAGCCAACGATGGGTCGCTCCTCTGGATAGTGGAATCGTTTCCGTCTGGTGTTCAACGCGATCGCCGAACCCAACGTGACGCTGCCGATCCGGCCGACGAACATCAGTACGGCGAGCAGCACCTGGGCGGTCGCCGGCAGCTCACCGGTGATCCCGGTGGACAGGCCGGCGGTGCCGAACGCCGAGGTCACCTCGTACAGTGCCTGGTCGGCGCCGACGCCGTCGGTCAGGCCGATCAGCGCCAGGGTGCCGGCACCGACCAGGGCGACGCCGATCAGCGCCACGGTGAGGGCCTGCCGCTGGCTCGCCGACGCGATCCGGCGCTGCCCGATCACCACGTCGTGTTCACCGCGCAGCTCGGACCAGATCACGAATGCGAGCAGGAAGAACGTGGTCACCTTGATGCCGCCGGCGGTGCTGGCGCTACCGCCGCCGATGAACATCATGCCGATGGAGACCAGGGTCGTCTCCTGGTTGAGCGCGCCGACGTCGACGGTGTTGAAGCCGCCGGAGCGGGTCATCACGTCCTGGAAGAGCGCGGCCAGCACCTTGCCGGGCAGGTCCAACGGCCCCAGGGTGCGCGGGTTGGCCCATTCGAACGTCAACATCGCGACGAAGCCGACGCCGATCAGTGACAGGGTGCCCCAGACGGTCAGCCGGGTGTGCACCGACCAGCGTCGGGGCCGGCGGCGTTCCCGGACCAGCTCGAACAGGGCGGGGAAGCCGAGGCCACCGATCACCACGGCGACGATCAGCGGTACGCAGATCCACCAGTCGCTGACGAACTGGACCAGCCCGTCGGAGTAGAGCGCGAACCCGCCGTTGTTGAACGCCTGGACCGCGTGGAACAGCCCGTACCAGAGGGCACGGCCGGGCGGGTAGTCGTAGTGCAGCCACAGCCGGGCCGCCAGGAGCACGGTGACGGTCGCCTCGACCGCCAGCATGGTGAGCGCGATCCGCAGCAGCACCTGCCGGACGTCGGACAGGCCGAGGCTGCTCGTCTCCGCCTGCGCGGTGAGCCGGCTGCGCAGCCCGAGCCGCCGGGAGACCAGCAGGCCGAGCAGGGTGGCCATCGACATGATGCCGAAGCCCCCGGCCTGGGTGAGCACGGTGATCAGGACCAGGCCGAACGGAGTCCAGTAGGTCGAGGTGTCGGTGACCGCCAGCCCGGTCACACAGACCGCCGAGGTGGCGGTGAACAGGGCCGTGACGAACGGTGCCGGATCGGGTCCCTGCCGGCTGGCCGGCAGCATCATCAGTACGGTGCCGACGACTATCGCCCCGAGGAACGCGATCGGCACGATCCGGGCGGGGTTTCGCAGCGGCCGGCGCATCAGAGTTGTCATACCACCGCGAACCTGGATCTTTCAGTCAGTTGCCCCGCATTCATCCGCCGGCCAGCCCACGCTCCGCCGGCCGTCGCGTTCCGGACGCCCGAGCGTCGCCCGCCCCGGCTTCACTGATCCCGACCGATGTCCCGTTGGGACTGATCCCGACTGATGTCCCGTCGGGACCGATCCCGACTGATGCCCCTGCGGGACTGATCCCGACTGATGCCCTGACGGACTCCATCCCGCTCATCTGAAGGAGACGGTGTTGTCGCGTACCCTGCCGGTCATGATGCTCGCCGGCACCCTGCTGGCCGCCATGGCGATCCCGTCCGCTGTAAGTGCCACCGGCACCACCGGCATGACCGCAGCCACCGACGCCGCTGGTGCCGCGTCGCGCCACGGGTCGAAAGCCGAGCCGAAGCCGCTGGTCATCGCCCACCGGGGGGCCAGCGGCTATCGCCCCGAGCACACCCTGGAGGCGTACCGGCTGGCCATCCGCCAGGGCGCCGACTACATCGAACCCGACCTGGTGCCGACCGCCGACGGCGTGCTGGTCGCCCGGCACGAGAACGAGATCTCCGGCACCACCGACGTGGCGACCCGGCCCGAGTTCGCCGACCGGCGGACCACCAAGACCATCGACGGGGTTAGCGTCACCGGCTGGTTCACCGAGGACTTCACCCTCGCCGAGCTGCGTACCCTGCGGGCCGTCGAACGACTGCCGCAGGTCCGGCCGACCAACACGGCCTTCGACGGCCAGTTCCTGGTGCCGACCCTGCAGGAGGTCATCGACCTGGCCCGCAGCGAGAGCCGGCGACTGGGTCGGACCATCGGCATCTATCCGGAGACCAAGCACCCGACCTACTTCCGGTCGATCGGGCTGCCGCTGGAGGAGCCGCTGGTCGCCACCCTGCGACGCAACAAGTTGACCAGCCGGTCCGACGCCGTGTTCATCCAGTCGTTCGAGACGGCCAACCTGCGGGCACTCGACACGATGATCGACGTACGGCTGGTGCAGCTGCTCAACTCGACCGGCCGCCCGTACGACTTCACCGTCGCCGGTGACCGACGTACCTACGCCGACCTGGCCACCCCGGAAGGGCTGCGCTGGATCGCCGGCTACGCCGACGGGATCGGCCCCAACAAGGACCTGATCGTCCCGCGGGACGCCACCGGTGCGCTGCGCCCGCCGTCCACGCTGATCCGCGACGCCCACCGGGTACGGCTGGTCGTGCACGCCTGGACGTTCCGGGCCGAGAACCAGTTCCTGGCGGCCGACCACCGCATCGGCACCGACCCGGCCGCGCGCGGCGACATCACCAGCGAGTACGAACTCTTCTTCGGCCTCGGGCTGGACGGGCTCTTCGCCGACCACCCGGACACCGCCGTGGCCGCCCGTACCGCCATGCCATGACCCGGCTGGTCCCGACGATCTTGCGGTTATCGCGAAGATTTGTCCGACTCGTCCAACGATAACTGCAAGATCGTCGTGATCATGGGCGGCGTGGGCGGGCGGGACCGGCGGGCCTTGCTACCGTCGGCGGCATGAGCGTCACCGTGGACCGGGAAGCGTTGCGTGAGCGTGCCGAACAGGTGCTGCAGCGCCTCGCCGGGCCGGGCGCGCGGCTGCGCGACGACCAGTGGCGGGCGATCGAAGCGCTGGTCGTCGACCGGCGGCGGGTGCTCTGTGTGCAGCGCACCGGCTGGGGAAAGTCGGCGGTCTACTTCGTCGCCACCGCCCTGCTGCGCACGGGTGCCGCAGGCACCGCCAGCCCGGCCGCCGACGCCCCGGCCGGGGCCGGGGCCGGTCCGACGGTGATCGTCTCGCCGCTGCTGGCGTTGATGCGTAACCAGGTGGCGGCGGCTGAGCGGGCCGGGATCCAGGCCCGCACGATCAACTCCGCGAACCTGGAGGAGTGGGACACGATCAGCGCGGAGATCCGTGACGGCGCCGTCGACGTGCTGCTGATCAGCCCGGAACGGCTGAACAACCCGGACTTCCGGGACAACGTCCTGCCCAGCCTGGCCGCCACCACCGGGCTGCTGGTCATCGACGAGGCGCACTGCGTGTCGGACTGGGGGCACGACTTCCGCCCCGACTACCGGCGGATCCGTACCTTCCTGCACGACCTGCGCCCCGGTACGCCGGTGCTGGCCACCACGGCCACCGCCAACACCCGGGTCACCGACGACGTCGCCGAGCAACTCGACGCCACCAGCAGCGCCACCAGCGCCACCAACAATGCCGCCACCAGCAATGCCACCGCAGGCAGCGACGGCGGTGATGGCGGGGCCGGGACGCTCGCGGACACGCTGGTGCTGCGCGGCCCGCTGGACCGCCAGTCGCTGCGGCTGGCCGTGCTGGACCTGCCCGGTGCCGCGCACCGGCTCGGCTGGCTCGCCGAGCACCTCGACACGCTGCCCGGCTCCGGCATCGTTTACACCCTCACCGTGGCGGCCGCCGCCGAGACCGCCGAGTTCCTGCGCTCGCGTGGTTACGCCGTCGCCGCGTACAGCGGTCAGTCCGACGACGCGCAGCGCCGCGCCGCCGAGCAGGACCTGCTGGACAACAAGATCAAGGCGTTGGTGGCGACCTCCGCGCTCGGTATGGGCTTCGACAAGCCGGACCTCGGCTTCGTGGTGCACCTGGGCGCTCCGCCGTCGCCGATCGCCTACTACCAGCAGGTGGGCCGGGCCGGCCGGGCGCTCGACGGCGACCGGTACGCCGACGTGGTGCTGCTGCCCGGTCCCGAGGACCAGGCGATCTGGCGGTACTTCGCCTCCCTCGCCTTTCCCCGTGAGGAGCAGGTGCGGTCGGTGCTGGCCGCTCTGGAGCAGGCCGGCCGACCGCTGTCCACCCAGGCCCTGGAGCCGCTGGTCGACCTGCGGCGGACCCGGCTGGAGCTGATGCTCAAGGTGCTCGACGTCGACGGCGCGGTCCGCCGGGTCCGCGGCGGCTGGGTCGCCACCGGGCAGCCATGGCACTACGACGCCGCCCGGCTGGAGCGGGTCGCGCAGGCGCGCGCCGCCGAGCAGCAGATCATGCGCCAGTACGCCGTACCGGCCGCCGAGACCGTGGCCGGCCGGCCGGACTGCCGGATGGAGTTCCTCCGGCACTGCCTCGACGACCCGCAGGCGCAGCCGTGCGGGCGCTGTGACCGCTGCGCCGGTGGGTGGCTACCGACCGAGGTGAGCCCGGAGGCGTTGCGTGCCGCCGAGACGTTCCTCGGCCGGGCCGGGGTCGAGATCGCCCCGAAGAAGCTCTGGCCGACCGGGCTGGAGGCGGTCGGCGTACCGCTGCGGGGCCGGATCGGCCCCGACGAGCAGGCACTGCCTGGCCGGGCCGTGGGCCGGCTGTCCGACCTGGGCTGGGGTTCCCGGCTGCGGGACCTGCTCGGGCCGGGCCGGCCGGACGCGGCGCTGCCGCCGGACGTCGCCGCCGGGGTGATCGACGTGTTGCGGGACTGGGCGCGGGGCAGCCAGCCGTGGCCGGCCCGGCCGGTGGGGATCGTGGCGGTGGCGTCGCGGACCCGCCCGCAGCTGGTGGCCAGCACCGCCGGGCGGATCGCCGAGGTGGGCCGGTTGCCGCTGCTCGGCGCGGTCGAACCGGGCTGGGCGCAGCCGCCGTCGGCTGCCGGCCGGGGCAACAGTGCGCAGCGGGTCCGTACCCTGCATGACGCCTTCACCGCGCCGCCGGAGCTGGCCGCGGCGCTGTCCGGGCTGACCGGCCCGGTGCTGTTGGTGGACGACCTGGTCGATTCCGGGTGGACGATGACGGTGGTGGCGCGGCTGCTGCGGCAGGCCGGCGCCCCGGCGGTGCTGCCGCTGGCCCTGGCGACGACCAACTGACCCGGCCGGGGGACCGGCCACCACGAACTGACCCGGCCGGGGACCGGCCACCACGAACCGACCCCGCCGGGCGATCACCCGGCGGGGTCGGTGTGCGGCGGTGTGGTCGGTCAGCCGGGCCGGCCGTAGCCCCGGATCGGCATGTAGTCGATCCGGTCGACCCGGACGACCTCGCCGTGCCGAGGCGAGTGGATCATCTGCCCGGCACCGATGTAGATCCCGACGTGCTGGATGTTGCTGTAGAAGAAGACCAGGTCGCCGGGGCGGAGCTGGTCGCGGCCGACCCGGGGGATCGCGCCGAACTGGCGGCGGGCGTTGTGCGGCAACCGTACCCCGGCCTTCGCCCAGGCAGCCGAGGTCAACCCGGAGCAGTCGTACGAGTTCGGCCCGGCCGACCCCCACCGGTACGGCTTGCCGAGCTGGGCGTGCGCGAACGCCACCGCCGCCGCTGCCGCCCCGGTGGCGGCGGCGGGCAGCCGGGTGTGCGCCGGGCTGCGGCTGGCCGCTGACGCGCCCGAGCGGTTGAGCAGGGCCTGCTGGCGGTTGCGCAGCTCGGTGAGGTGCCGAATGTCGTTCTCGATCTGCTGGCGTTTCGCCGCCAGCTGCTGCTCCTGCAGCTGCTGCTGCTCGACCAGGGTGGTCGCGGCGCGGCGGGCCGATTCGCTGCGGTCGCGCACGTCGCGCAGGCCGGCGATGCTCCGCTCGTGGTCACGGTTGATCACGTCGGCCATCAGCAGCTGGTCGACGAAGTGTTCCGCCGAGGCGGTGGAGAGCAACGTGACGACCGGCCGGCTGCCGTTGACCCGGTAGGTGCTGGCGAGCAGCTGGCCGACCTGGTCGTGGCGGTCCGCGAGTTGCTGGTCCAGTTCGACGATGGTGGCACGGAGCCGGTCGAGCCGCTCCTGGTTGGCGTGCAGCACCACCCTGGTTTCGTTGTACTGCTCGACCACCGTCTCCAACTGGTGGGCCGCCTGGTCGATCCGCCGGTCCAGTTCGGCAAGCGAAGCCTGCGCCTGCGCCTGGGCCGGCAGCAGCGTGGCGGTTACAGCGGTGACGAGGGCGGCTGCCCTTACTGCCAAGCTATTAACGGTCACAGGGGGTACAACGACCGAACGTTACGAAAGCCACGGTCATCCACCCGGCTGGTGTCCGGCGGCCGCTGAACGGCTACCGTCAGACGGGCCGGGCGCGACCTGCGACGGTGAATGTGAAGGGGCGGGCACCGTGACGGAGACACCGACGATGCGCCTGGCCGCGATGGTCGGCGGCGTCGTGTTGACGCTGTTCGCCGGGTATGCGCTGGGTCGTGCCGTCGACGCCCCGACCAGCCTCGGTACGCAGGTCGCCGCCGGCTCCGCGGACCACACCCACCCGGCCGGCACCGCGCCGCACGTGCATGGCTCCGACACCGGTACGGGCACCGGCTCCGGTGCCGACGGCCAGGTCTCCGGGCTGTCGGTGAGTGTCGCCGGCTACACGCTGGTGCCGGAGCAGACCCAGCTGCCCGTCGGCGACGAGGTCGATCTGCGGTTCCGGATCGTCGGCCCGGATCAGCGAGCGGTGACCGACTTCGCGGTGGTGCACGACAAGCCGATGCACCTGATCGTGGCCCGTCGGGACCTGACCGGCTTCCAGCATCTGCATCCGGAGCTGGCGTCGGACGGCACCTGGAGCATTCCGCTGCGGCTGACCGCGCCGGGCGTCTGGCGGATGTACGGCGACTTCACCGTCACCGACCCGGCCGGTACGCCGGTGGCGTTGACCCTCGGCGTCGACCTGGTCGCGGCCGGGGACTACCAGCCGGTCGCGCTGCCGGCGGCGTCGGACACCGCCCAGGCCGGTGAGTTCACCGTACGGATGCAGGGTGTCCCGCAGCGCGGGGTCGTCGCGCCGCTGCTGTTCCAGGTGAGCGCCGCCGACGGCGCGGTGCCGACGCTGGAGCCCTACCTGGGTGCGTACGGGCACCTGGTGGCGTTGCGCGCCGGTGACCTCGGCTATCTGCACGTGCACCCGGAGGCCGAGCTGGTCGACGGGGCGGTGAAGTTCTGGCTGACCGCGCCGAGCGCCGGCGACTATCGGCTGTTCCTGGATTTCCAGGTGGCCGGGGTGGTGCACACCGCCGAGTTCACCGTGACGGTCAGCTGACCGCTGTCGCCGGAGGTCGCGTGTCGCCGGAGGTCGTGCCGGCGGCGAGCAGGGTCTGCAGCCGGGGCGTCACGTTCCACTGGTCGACCAGTTCGGCGTAGGCCCGCTGGTGGGCCGGGGAGTCCGGTACGCCGCCCCGGCGGGCCCGCAGCAGCAGGTTGCGCGGGGTGTGCTGGGAGTCGATGAACTCGACGACGTCGACCCGGTAGCCGGCGGCCCGGAGCAGGGTGGCGCGCAGCGTGTCGGTGAGCACGTCGGCGAAGCGTTCGCGCAGGATGCCGGCGGAGACCAGCGGCCCGTACGGGTGGGGTGCCGGTTGGCGGCGCAGCTGTGCGGCGATGTCGTGGTGGCAGCACGGGGCGGCCAGGACCCAGCGGGCCTGCCAGGCGACGGCGCGGGCGAGCGCGTCGTCGGTGGCGGTGTCGCAGGCGTGCAGGGCGAGCACCAGGTC
Organism: Solwaraspora sp. WMMA2101; assembly: GCF_049179175.1. NCBI lineage: Bacteria > Bacillati > Actinomycetota > Actinomycetes > Micromonosporales > Micromonosporaceae > Solwaraspora > Solwaraspora sp. WMMA2101. Next base: position 3,975,285 of record NZ_JBMHMA010000006.1, read on the forward strand.
CGGCGGCGGGTCGACGACGGCCTGTTCGATCGTGCCGGCGACGAAGGTGACCTGGTCGGCGTAGCCGAGTTCGGCGGCGAGCGCGGTGTTGCGGCGGCGCTGGTCGGTGCGGACGTCGACGCCGGTGACGACCGGTTCGGCGCCGGCGTCGACGAGGTACCGGTAGGCGGCGAAGGTCAGGTACGCGTTGCCGCAGCCCAGGTCGACGACGCGCAGCGGCCCGGTGGGCAGCGGGTCGGGCAGGGTGGCGGCGAGGGCCCGCAGGAAGGCGTCGACCTGGCGGCGTTTCGCCGCGCTGGCCCCGATCGCGGTGAACAGCGGGTCGTCGGGGTCGAGCAGGTACTGCTTGGCCCGGTCGTGTCCGGCGGGTGCGGTGGCGGCCCGGTCCGCCGTCGACCGGTGCAGCTGGGCGGCGCCCTTCTTGGTGACCCGCAGCTGCACGGTGCTGTCGGTGGTCTCGACGTGCCAGTTGCCGAACGGTTCGGCGAGCAGTTCGTCGACAGCGGCTTCGGCGGGTGGGCCGGGTGCGACGTTGCGGGTCAGCGGCCGGGTGCCGTCGGTGGTGACGATCTGCAGGTGGGTGCCGGCGCGCAGGGTGACCGGCCGGAGTTGGGCGCGGGCCACCGACGGGGTCCGGCCGCGTTGCCGGCCGGCGGCGACGGCCCGGGTCAGCTGCGGGCTGAGCAGCAGCGCCCGGATGTCGGCGAGTGCGTCGGTGAGGGACTGCGACATGGTTGTCATGATCCGGGGTCCGTCCCGGCGGGCGTCGCCCGGCCCGGTCGGACCCGGAAACTGATCAGTTCTCGCTGCCGCCGCTGTCCTGGCTGGCGCTGCCGCCGCCGGCCTGGGCGCTGCCGCTGCGGGTACGCCGGCGACGTCGGCGCGGCGCGGTGCCGCCGGTGTCGGCCGCGCCGGTGGGGGGTCCGTCGGCCGCGACCTGGGTCTCGGTGGCGGTGCGGGCGGCCGGGACGGTCGCGGCGGTGCTACCGGCGGTGCCGGCGGTGTCGGTGCCACCGTCGACGAGCTGACCGGCACGGCGCCGGCGGCGGGGCCGCCGTGCGCGGGTGCCGCCGGCGTCCTCGCTGGCGTCGGTCGGCGTACCGGCGGTCAGGTCGGTGTCGCCGTCGGCTGCGCCGGTGCGTGACCGGCCGCCGGCCCGGGACCGGTCACCGGAACGGTCGCTGGAGCGGGACCGGTCGCCGGAGCCGCGCCGGGAGCGGCCTTCGCCGCGCGGGCCCCGGTCGGAGCGGGCGCTGGAGTCGCCGCGTCGCCGGCCACCGGGAGACCGGCCGCCGAGGTCCTCTTCGACTTCGGCACCGAGCCCCGCGCGGGTCCGTTCGGCGCTGGGCAGCGTGCCGGAGACCTCCCGGGAGATGTCGAGGTCGGCGTAGAGGTGGTCGGAGGTGTGGTACGTCTCCGGCGGTTCGGGCATGTCCAGCCCGAGGGTCTTGTCGATGATCCGCCAGCGGGTGATGTCCTCCCAGTCGACGAAGGTGACCGCCACCCCGGTGGCGCCGGCGCGGCCGGTCCGCCCGATCCGGTGGGTGTAGGTGTCCTGGTCTTCCGGGCAGTCGTAGTTGATCACGTGGGTGACGCCGGAGACGTCCAGGCCGCGGGCGGCGACGTCGGTCGCCACCAGGATGTCGATCTTGCCGGTACGGAAGGCGCGCAGCGCCCGTTCCCGGGCTCCCTGGCCGAGGTCACCGTGTACGGCGGCGACCGCGAAGCCACGGAAGTCGAGGTCCTCGCTGACCCGGTCGGCGGCCCGCTTGGTCCGGGTGAAGATCATCGTCAGGCCACGCTCCTCGGCCTGCAGGATCCGGGCGACGATCTCGATCTTGTTCATCGGGTGGGTCCGGTAGACCACCTGGCGGGTCAGCGGTGCCGTACCGGCGATCGTGGCGTGCCCGGCGTGGATCGTCACCGGCTGGCGCAGGAAGCGCCGGGACAGCGCGACGATCGGGTCCGGCATGGTGGCCGAGAAGAGCATCGTCTGCCGGTCCTCGGGCAGCATCGCCAGGATCCGCTCGACGTCGTCGAGGAAGCCCAGGTCGAGCATCCGGTCGGCCTCGTCGAGCACCAGGGCCCGGATCCGGTCCAGCCGCAGCTTCTTCTGCTTGGCCAGGTCCATCAGCCGGCCCGGGGTGCCGACGAGGATCTCGACGCCGGCCTTGAGCGTCTCGATCTGCGTCTCGTAGGCGACGCCGCCGTAGATCGGCAGGACCCGGACGCCGCGCGTACTGCCGGCGGCGGCGAGGTCCTTGGCGACCTGCAGGCCGAGTTCGCGGGTGGGGACGACGACCAGGGCCTGCGGTACGCCGTCGGCGCCCTCGCCGGGGGCGAAGACCCGGTCGACAAGCGGTACGCCGAAGCCGAGGGTCTTGCCGGTGCCGGTGGGTGCCTGCCCGATCAGGTCGGTGCCGCGCAGCGCGATCGGCAGCGCGTACTCCTGGATCGCGAAGGTGTGCACGATCCCGACCTCGGCCAGCGCGGCGACCGTTTCCGGCCGCGCGCCCAGCTGGGCGAAGGTGGGGCTGTCCGGGCGGACCGGAGGACGTTTCGCCGGCTCGTCGCCGGTGGGGATATCGGTGAAGTCAGTCATCTGGTGTCGGGGGTGCCCTCTCGTGGTGCGCCCCGCATGCGTCGTGAGGGCGCGAATCGGATGTCGGCGCCGCCAGGGCGCCGCTGGTGTCCAGTGCCGGTACGGCACCGTTTGGGTTCAGTGCCGGTACGGCACCGTCGTGGTTCAGTGCCGGTACGGCACCGGCGAGTAGCGGTGCCGGGTCGGCGCGGATGGTCCGGGTGACGTCGACGCGGCCGGGTGTGTGGATGCGGCGGTGCGTCAACTGACGGCGCTGGCCACACGCGATCGACAGGTCGCGGGCCGCACGCGCGCCGCGAACCCCGCGCGAGCAATCTCGACGGCCGCAGCATTTGCTGACCATCGTAGCCCACCGCCAGCGTCGACGTGGAAAAACCTCGGCGGCTGACCGGGTGACCGGAGCGCGATGGTGTGATTCGAGTCACCGGGAGTGGTGGCAGCAGGCGGGTCCATCGTGATGGACGACACATGCCTGCGTGTCGCCGGATGCTGCCGACAGCGTACGGCGGATGCGCGGCCACGCATCCGCCGACGGTGTCGGCACCCGCTGACGAGCAGCCGCTCAGCGGGTCACGGCGACGTCAACGTACGGTGAAGCCGACCGATCGGGGTGCGGCCTCGGCGATCTCGACGTAGGCGATCTTGGCCACCGGAACGATGACCCGTCGGCCACGCTCGTCGGTCAGTGACAGAGTCCCCTCGGTCGCGATTGCCTGGGTCACGATCTGCTCGATCTCCGCCGGAGACTGGGAACTCTCCAGAACGAGCTCACGCGGCGCGTACTGCACGCCGATCTTGACCTCCACGGGTCCTCCTTGAGGTGGGCGAAAACAGCGCCATCGCGAAGGTTAGCCGATGCGCGCGCACTGCGTTCAGGATGCCTCGCCCTGTAGTGGAAATCCGGCGATCCCACGCCAGGACAGCGCGGCGAGCAACGACTCCGCCTCGCCCTTGGGTACCTGCCGGCCACCGGCGAGCCAGAACTGGGCGGCGGTCTCCGCCGCCCCGACCAGTCCGGAGGCGAGCAGCTCGGCGCGGGACCGGCTCACCCCGGTGTCGGAGATGATGGTGTCGGTGATGGCGGCGATGCACTCCCGCTCGACCCGTTCGACCCGGGCCCGTACGGCCGGCTCGTTGCGCAGGTCGGAATCGAAGACCAGCCGGAACGCGCCGCTCTCCTCGTCGACGAAGTCGAAGTACGCCTGGACCGCGCCGCTGACCCGTTCCTTGTTGTCACTGGTGGCGGCCATCGCCGCCGCGACTTTGGCGATGATCGAGTCGCAGTGCGTGTCGAGAAGCGCCAGATACAACTCCAATTTGCCCGGAAAATGTTGGTACAGCACTGGCTTGGACACCCCGGCACGCTCCGCGATGTCATCCATCGCCGCCGCGTGGTAACCCTGTGCTACAAACACCTCCTGTGCGGCGGCGAGCAGTTGCTTACGGCGTGCGGAGCGCGGCATCCTCGCCGGCCGGCCGGCCGTCTGTGCGCCGCTCGACGCAGCGGTCATGTCGAACCTCCGAGTCCGGGTGGAACGATCTGGTCGGCGTATGAACGAAACGATCAGTGCATATCACCTGGCCGGTCAATTAGCCCGACGTTGCAACTTATCGCCACTGTCAGCACACGGTAGCCTCAGCGGGGGCGACCGAGGAGCGCACGGTGGACGAATCAGGTGAACCCCGCGGGGCCGCACCGGGACCAGACGATGGCGGAGCGGACTCGCGAGGCCGTCGTGACCAGGGAATGGGCAGTTGGGCGGGGTCGCCGACGAGGTGGTCGGACGGGTCCGGCATCGAGCCGGAAGGAGAGCGGTCCGGGACCGGCTGGACGTCGTCCGGTGCCCCGGGCAGCGCGGCCAACTGGGCCGATCCGCCGTCGCGGTACGCCGAGGTGCTGCCGTTCACCCGTACCCCGCGCAGCGGATCCACCCGGGGCCGGCTGGGCGCCGACACGGGGCGGGTGCTGTCCGAGCCGGTGAGCGCCAGCCCGTACCCGACGGGCCAGGGTGCCGCCCGCGAGCAGGCCGTGGTGCCGACCCCGCGTCCGGCGCCGGCCGGCGAGACGGTCGACGGGTCCGTCCAGCGCACCGACGGCTACCGTCCGGAGCGCGCCGACGGCCAGCGGCCGGACCGCGCCGACGGCCACCGTCCGGACCGTCCCGGCTCCGACGACGACCGGACCGCGCCGAGCGCCAGCCGGGACACCGGTGGCGACGCCCCGCGTCGCCCGGCCGAACCCGCCCGACCGGTGCCGACCCCGGTGAACTCGCCGCCCCGGTGGCAGGAGACCGCCCGCGTGGTGCCGTCGACGCCGCTGCGGCCCGTGCCGGTCGCCTCGGCGACGCCGGTGTCGCCGGCCGCGCCGCGCCCGGTCCGCCCCGGCACACCACCCGGTTTCCAGGGCCCGACGGGGGCCGGCCCGGCAATCGAGGACGACCGGTCGCCCCGACGGCCGGGCGGCGGCGACAGCCGTCGCGCCGACGGTGCCCCGATGCGCCAGGAAACCACCGCGTCGGCCGACGACCGTCAGTCCGGCCCCGACCCGGCCGACTACGGTGCGGCGCGGGCCGACCGGTCCACCGACCGGGTGACCCGACCCGACCCGGGTGGGCCCGGCACCGGCCAGCCCGGCACCGCCGGACCCACGTCCGCGCCACCGGCCAGCGAGGCCCCGGCCTGGGCGCGGCCGTCGACCAGCGTCGGCGCGATCCGCCAGCCCACCGGCGAATGGCCCCGGCAGAGCAGCACCGGTGCCTGGCCGCAACAACCGACCGGGGACTGGGACCGGCGCGGCGACGCCGGCGACTGGCCCGGCCGGTCCGGTGCCGACGACTGGGACCATCCGCGTGCCGGCGACGCCGACCAGCCGCAGGCCGGGTCGCCGCAGGTCGGATCCGAGCCGTACGGCGGTGGCGCGCCCACCTCCGGCGGGCCGACCGGCGACGTCGGACCGGACTGGTCGTACGGGCAGAGCTGGGCGCCGACACAGCCGGAGTGGGCCGGCCCGGACGCCGATCAACAGTGGACATCTCAGGAGTCGGCCGGGCCGCGGCCCTGGTCCGACGGCCCGGCACCCGACTGGTCCGGTCCGACGTCGCAGACCGCTCCAGCGTCGCCGCACGGTCCGACGCCACAGCATGGTCCGACGTCACCGACCGGCCCATCGTCACCGCACGGGCCGACCGCGCAGCACGGTCCGTCGGCGCAGCACTGGTCCGACGACGCCGACCGTGGCTGGTCGCCGCCGGAACAGCCGCGCTGGCAGTCGACCGGACCCACCGCCGAGTCCCCGCCCTGGCCGCCGGCCGAGTCCGGGACCGACCGGCCCTGGCCGTCGGCCACCGACTTCGGACCGGCCGGGCCCGGCGGCTTCGGACCCGACGATTCGCCACCACCGCCCGCACCCGACGCCGACCTGTCCACCCCGATCGCCGCTGCCGCGCTGGACTCGCTGCCGCAGCGGGTCCCAGCCGACCCGGACGTGCCAACTGTGCCGCAACCTCCCGCGGTGGAACCCTCGGCGGAAACGCCGGAACTTGCCCGGATCGCCTCCCACCTGCGTCGGGGCGACTCCGCCGGGCAGCCGCAGGAGCGGCCGGAAGGCTTCGACGTCAACGCCATCCTGGCCGCCGTACGGGGCGTCGGCGGGGTGCGGGACGCCTCCTTGCGGACCACCGAGGCCGGTGCGCACAGCCTGCGCCTGGACCTGTCCGAAGGTGCCGACCCGGCCGAGGTGAGCCGGATGGTGGCGCGGCTGCTGCAGGAACGCATGGGGCTGGCGGCGGCACCACAGAACCTGCCCGGTGCCGATCTCGGCGGCGGGTTGCCCGCGTTGCCGACCCGGGGCCGGGCGTCCGCTCCGCTGCCACCGGCGCCGCCGCCGGCCGCCGCGCCGGGCTGGTCGCACCCGGAGCCGGCGGACGTGCCGCGCCGGCGCCGCCCCGGTCAGCGACCCCAACCGGAGTACGGCGACCCGCCGCCGACCGCACCGGCGGAGCCGGCGGCAGTGAGCTGCCCGGACACCTCCACCGCACCGGCGAGCGGGCCGCCGCGCCCGCTGAACCCCGGTGGCCGCCCAGGTCCCCGGGTGGTGCTGGACCACGTGCAGGTCTCCACGTTCGGCGTGGACGCCACCGTCGAGGTACGGCTGACCGCCGGGCCGCGTACCACCTCCGGTGTCGCGACCGGGCCGGCGGTCGACGGCTACGTGCTGCGGCTGTGTGCGGTCGCCGCCGCGTCCGCGATCGAGGAGCTGCTCACCGGCCCGGCCGGGGCGTTCGACCGGGGGCGGTGCTTCGTGGAGCACGCGGCCGTGGTGCCGATGGGCGGCTGCGAGGTGGCGGTCGTCGTCGTACTGCTGGCCTGTGGTGGCTGGGTGGAGCAGCTCGCCGGTTCGGCGGTGGTCTCCGGTGACCCCCGGCAGGCTGTGGTGCGCGCCACGTTGGCGGCGGTCAACCGCAGGTTGGACGCCCTGCTGGCCTGATCCGACACGCCGTACCGGGTGTGGGTTGTGGCAAGGTGGACGGCGATGTCCGCCAGTGATGCCCGTCGCGCCCGTCGTCCCGGCCACCGCCGGGCCGCGCGCTTCCAGCCCGCGCGGTCGCGGGCTGCGCGCTCCCGGACCGGCCGGCCCCGGTCGCGGTGGCAGCGGCTGCGTTGGCCGGTGCTGACGGCGGCGCTGGTCGCCGCGATCGGGTTGGGCGTGATCGGGGTCGCGCTGCCCCGGGTCGGCGGCTGGGACGTGCTGGCCGCACCGGTGGGTGTCGGGCGGTCGACCGCCGTACCGCCGGGGTCGCAGTCGCCGACCCCGGCGCCGAGTGCCGCACCGACGAGCGCCGCCCCGCCGCCGACGACGGCGCCCCCGCCGCCGGTGTTGCAGGTGCCGGGTGCGGTGCCGTCGGCCGGCACCGGCGACTTCGCCTTCGGTGCCACCCAGGGCGACATCGCCGGCCGGTCCGGCACACTGCGTCGCTACCGGGTGGCGGTGGAGGTCGGCTCGGACGAGGACGTCGAGGCGTTCGGCGAGATCGTCGACCGGACGTTGGCCGACCCGGGCAGCTGGACCGGCGGCGGCCAGTGGCGGTTGCAGCGGGTCCCGGACCGGGCCGGGCACGACTTCACCGTCTACCTGGCGACGGCGCAGACGGCGTACCGGATGTGCCAGGCGGGCTGGGTGGACATCCGCATCGACGGGGTGCCGTACACGTCCTGCCGCGCGCAGGGCAAGGTGATCATCAATCTGGACCGGTGGCGGCGGTCGGTCGACCACTACGTGCAGGCGCAGGTACCGCTGGACGTCTACCGGACGTACGTGCTCAACCACGAGGTCGGGCACGAGCTCGGGCACGGTCACGAGCGCTGCCCGGGTGACGGCGAGCCGGCACCGGTGATGATGCAGCAGACGCTGTTCCTCAACGGATGTGTGGCCAACCCGTGGCCGTTCCTGGCCGGGGAGCGGTACGCCGGTCCGCCGCTTTAGACCCTGCCCGACTGACGAAACGTCGGAGGATACGGGGCATTTGGTCAGATTGACCTGCTAAGTCGGTGACGCCCGCGCGTCGCCACGGTCAGGTGCATATGTCATGACAATCTGTGCGCATCAGGCGAGCTGCCAGGAGGGGCGGTCACCGTGCGCAAGATCCAGTCAACTGCGAACATCCGGACGTCGGCCTCCGCCAGCGGCCGACGGTCGGTCCGCGACGATGGTCGACGGTCGGCCCCCGACCCGGCGCGTCGCCGTGAGCTGCACGGCCGCCGCCGACGGGTCGGCGTACTCGCGTTGGTCACGGTCGCGGCGACGCTGATCGGGGTCGACCTGCTGCACGCCGGTGCCGACGCCGAGGGCCGACTACCGGCCGCCGTCCGCGAGCCCGGCCCCGGCGGCGCTGCCGACGCCGACGCCCCGGACAGCGGCAGCCCCGACGGCGCCGCCGCGCTGCCACCGGTGATCGCACCCGCCCCGAACGGCACCCCCGACCCCGACGCAACCGGCGGCGCCGACGCGCCCGACGCGCCCGACGCGCGCGGCGGGCCGCAGGCACCGCCGGCCAGCTACCCACAGGCCGGGACCGGCACCTTCGGCTACCTCACCGGCTCCGGGCCGGTGCTGGGCTGGGCCGGTGAACTGCGCCGGTTCCGCATCGCCGTCGAGGACGGCATCGGCCAGCGGGCCGACGAGTTCGCCGGGATCGTCGACGCCACCCTCGGCGACCAGCGCAGCTGGGTCGCCTCCCGGCAGTTCCGGCTGCAGCGGGTCTCCCGCGCCGACGCCGCCGAGTTCACCATCTACCTCGCCTCGCCGGCCACCTCCGAGCAGATGTGCGCACTCGGCGGCCTGTCGACCGAGCAGTACACCTCCTGCCGACTCCCCGGCCAGGTGATCATCAACGTGGCCCGGTGGCTGGAGGCCGTACCGCACTTCGACGCCCCGCTCGCCGAGTACCGGGCCTACGCGATCAACCACGAGGTCGGGCACCAGTTCGGCATGTTCCACGAGGTCTGCCCGGCACCCGGGCGGCCCGCCCCGGTCATGCAGCAGCAGACGTACGGGATGCAGGGCTGCGTCGCCAACGGCTGGCCCTACCTCGACGGCAAGCGGTACACCGGGCCACCGATGGTCTGAGACAGCTGATCGCAGCGGGGCAGCCCGGTATTCCCGGATCCCGGATGGCGGGCGGTGTCGCTGCTCATGGCCGGCCGGCCGCGAAGCGAGCAACAATAGCGCAGCCACCATTGCCGATCCCGGGGAGTTCACCGTGTCGTTGCCCCCGCTCGTCGAACCCGCCGCCGAGCTGACCGTCGATGAGATCCGCCGCTACTCGCGGCACCTCATCATCCCGGACGTCGGCGTCGACGGCCAGAAACGCCTCAAGAACGCCAAGGTCCTCTGCGTCGGCGCGGGTGGCCTCGGCTCGCCGGCGCTGATGTACCTGGCCGCCGCCGGCGTCGGCACGCTGGGCATCATCGACTTCGACACCGTCGACGAGTCGAACCTGCAGCGTCAGGTCATCCACGGCCAGTCCGACATCGGCCGGCCCAAGGCCGAGTCCGCCGCCGCGTCGGTCCGGGAGATCAACCCGTACGTCGACGTACGGATCCACAACGTGACCCTGGACAACGACAACGTCTTCGACATCTTCGGCCAGTACGACCTGATCCTCGACGGCACCGACAACTTCGCCACCCGTTACCTGGTCAACGACGCCTGCGTGCTGCTCGGCAAGCCGTACGTGTGGGGCTCGATCTACCGGTTCGACGGCCAGGTCAGTGTCTTCTGGGACCAGCACGGCCCGAACTACCGGGACCTCTACCCGGAGCCGCCGCCGCCCGGCATGGTGCCGTCCTGCGCCGAAGGTGGCGTGCTCGGCGTGCTCTGCGCCTCGATCGGGTCGGTCATGGTGACCGAGGCGATCAAGCTGATCACCGGCATCGGTGAGCCGCTGCTCGGCCGGCTGATGGTCTACGACGCCCTGGAGATGTCCTACCGGGTCATCAAGATCCGCAAGGACCCGAACGGCGAGCCGATCACCGGCCTGATCGACTACGACGACTTCTGCGGCGCGGTCTCCGCCGAGGCCGAGGAGGCGGCCGTCGACTCGACGATCACCCCCCGCGAGCTGAAGGAGTGGCAGGACGCCGGCAAGGACTTCTTCCTGGTCGACGTCCGGGAGCCCGCCGAGTACGAGATCGTGAAGATCCCCGGCTCGACGCTGATCCCCAAGGGTGAGTTCCTCACCGGGGAGGCCCTGGCGAAGCTGCCGCAGGGCCGGCAGATCGTGCTGCACTGCAAGTCCGGCGTACGGTCGGCCGAAGCCCTCGCCGCAGTCAAGGCCGCCGGGTTCGCCGACGCCGTCCACCTGCAGGGCGGCGTGGTCTCCTGGGTCAAGCAGATCGACCCGTCGTTGCCCAGCTACTGACGCCGCTGCCCAGCTACTGACACCGCCAGGCCACTGACCGGACGACGCCGCCGGGGATCTGGTTCATCCAGGTCCCTGGCCGGCTAGTTGACCTTGACTGACTTACCGAGGCAGGAATCCGGACCCGCCGGTAGCCTGTCGTCCGTGGTCGATATGGATGCCGCCATCGGGTTCGTCGTGGCGCACGGGGACACCGTCGATCGGGCCCGGCTGTCGTGGCTGCGTACCGGTGCCGCCCCGCAGCCGGATGTGCTCACCAGCGCCGAGATCGGGCAGGCCTCAGACGGGGGCTGGCCCGCCTTCTGGGCCGGCGACGTCGCCTCGGTCGACGCCACCTGCTTCCGCCTCGCCGAGCTGGACGACCTCGGCGCGCTGCACCGGCCACCGGCCCGCAAGGCCCTCGACTGGCTGGTCAGCCGGCAACGCGACGACGGCAGCTGGGAAGAGGACGAGTCGCTGGCCGCCGAGGCACCCGAATGGGCCCGCCCCGGCGACCCGGAAGCCACCTACTACCTGACCGCCAACGCCGGCTACTGGCTCAGCGTCGCCGACGACCCCGCCTATCGGGACGCCGCGCAGCGCGCCGCCGGCTACCTGGCCGCCCAGATGCGCCCGGACGGCACCTGGCCGTCGTACCTGCTGGCCGGCTGGCTGGCCGCCGCCACCCTCTACCGGCAGACCATGTTCTACGAGTCGGCCCGGATGCAGGTGGTGCTCAACGACCGGCTCGCCACCATGACCCCCGGCGACGTCGCCCAGCTCGCCGCCGCCCTGCGCCGCGCCGGCCTCGCCGACGACGACTGGCTGCTGGTCAACGCCCGCCGCCGGCTGGCGGCCACCCAACGCAGCGACGGCGGCTGGGACAGCGACTCCGGCGACGCCTTCGAGGTGCACGCCGCCCTGGCCGCCATCCGCGCCTGCCGCTGAGCCGTCCGGTCGGACGCACGCCTGCCGCTGAGCCGTTCCGCGCGGCTGGTGCTGAGCCGTTCCGCGCGCCTGCCGCTGGCGGGGCCGTCTACTTCCGTACGTGGCCGTCGCCGGTGACGACGTACTTCGTCGAGGTCAGCTCCGGCAGCCCCATCGGGCCACGGGCGTGCAGCTTCTGCGTCGAGATGCCGATCTCCGCGCCGAAGCCGAACTGCCCGCCGTCGGTGAACCGGGTGGACGCGTTGACCATCACCGCAGCCGCGTCGACCCGGGCGACGAACTCCCGGGCCGCGCTCGCCGAGTCGGTGACGATCGCCTCGGTGTGCCCGGTGCCGTACCGCTTGATGTGCGCCACCGCCGCGTCGAGCGAGTCCACGACGGCGACCGACAGGTCCGCCGACAGGTACTCGGTGGCGAAGTCGTCGTCGGTCGCCGGCACCACGTCGGCCGAGAACGCCACCACCTCCGGGGTGCCGTGCACCGTCACGCTCGCGTTACGCAGTTCCTTCAGCATTTTCGGCAGGAACGCCGCCGCGACGTCCACATGCACCAGCAGCGACTCGGCCGTGTTGCAGGTCGACAGCCGCTGCGTTTTCGAGTTCACCGCCACCGCGAGCGCCTTGTCCAGGTCGGCGGCGGCGTCGACGTACACGTGGCAGTTGCCGACCCCGGTCTCGATCACCGGCACCGTCGACTCCTCCACGACCGTACGGATCAGATCCGCGCCGCCGCGCGGAATCAGCACGTCGACCAGGCCCCGGGCCCGCATCAGCTCCTTCACCGAGTCGCGGGTCGACGCGTCGAGCAGCTGCACCGCGTCGGCCGGCAGCCCGACCCCGACCAGCGCGTCCCGCAGCACCTCGACCAGAATCGCGTTGGAGTGCGCCGCCGACGACGAGCCGCGCAGCAGCGCCGCGTTGCCCGACTTCAGGCAGATCCCGGCGGCGTCGACGGTCACGTTCGGCCGCGCCTCGTAGATGATGCCGACCACCCCGAACGGCACCCGCACCTGCCGCAGCTCCAGCCCGTTCGGCAGCGTGGAGCCGCGGACCACCTCACCGACCGGGTCGGCCAGCCCGGCCATCTCCCGCAACGCCTGCGCCATGTCGGCGATACGACCCTCGTTCAGGGCCAGTCGGTCCAGGATCGCCGTCGACAGGCCGCCGGCCCGTCCCGCGTCCAGGTCGGCCGCGTTCGCGGCCACGATCTCAGCGGTACGGGCGACGAGCGCATCGGCCATCGCCAGCAACCCGGCGTCCTTGGTCGCCCGGGTGGCGGTGACCAGCTCGTCGGCGGCCACCCGCGCCCGGCGGGCCTGCTCGATCACGCTCATCGTCGACGTCTCCTCGCTCGGTTGAGTTACAGCAGTACCAGATCGTCGCGGTGCACGACTTCCCGCTCGTACGCCGGGCCGAGAGTCGCGGCCAGCTCACCGGTGGAGCGGCCGAGCAGACCCGGCAACTCCACCGCGTCATAGTTGACCAGCCCTCGGGCCACCGGCGCACCGGCAGTGTCGACCAGGTCGACCGGGTCGCCGGCGGTGAACGCCCCGTCGACGGCGGTGATCCCGGCCGGCAGCAGCGACTTGCGGCGGGCCACGATCGCCTGCACCGCCCCGGCGTCCAGATGCAACCGGCCCCGGGGGGCGGTCGCGTGCGCCAGCCAGAACAGCCGGGCGGTGGGGCGGTGCGCCACCCGGTGGAAGAAGGTCCCGACGGTGTCGCCGGCCAGCGCCTGGGCGGCCAGCGGGGCGGCGGTGAGAATCACCGGGATGCCGAAGCCGGTGGCGATCCGGGCCGCCTCGACCTTGGTGACCATGCCGCCGGTGCCGACCCCGGCCCGCCCGGCCTTGCCGATCGCCACCCCAGCCAGGTCGGCGGCGTCGCGGACCTCGGCGATCCGTTCACTGGCCGGCTTCGCCGGGTCGCCGGTGTAGAGGGCGTCGACGTCGGAGAGCAGCACCAGCAGGTCGGCGTGGACCAGAGCGGCGACCAGCGCGGCCAACCGGTCGTTGTCGCCGAAGCGGATCTCGTCGGTGGCGACCGTGTCGTTCTCGTTGACGATCGGGACCGCCCCGAGGTCCAGTAGTTTGCGCAGCGTGCGGTACGCATTGCGGTAGTGCGCCCGCCGCGTCACGTCGTCGACGGTGAGCAGCACCTGACCGGTGGTCAGTCCGTGCCGGGCCAGGCTGGCGGCGTACCGGCCGATCAGCAGCCCCTGCCCGACGCTGGCCGCCGCCTGCTGGGTGGCCAGGTCACGCGGGCGTCGGGTCAGCCCGAGCGGCGCGAGCCCGGCCGCGATCGCCCCGGAGGAGACCAGCACGACTTCCTTCTTCTGGGCAACCAGCGAAGCGAGGACGTCGGCCAGGGCGTCCACCCGGTCGCCGTCGAGCCCGCCGGTCGCTGTCGTCAGCGACGACGAGCCGATCTTGACGACGACCCGTTTCGCCTCGGTGACTGCTGCACGCACCCGCCCATTCTGCGCGCCGCCGTGCGCGGCGTCGGCACGAGATCTCATATCGTGGCGTGCGTGACCCCGCAGGAGTACGTCGAGGAAGTGCTCGCCCTCGTCGAACGCATCCCGCCCGGCCGGGTCATGTCGTACGGCGCGATCGCCGACGCGCTGTCTGAACTTTCCGGGCGTACGTCCGCCCGGCTGGTCGGCACCATCATGGCCCGGCACGGCGGCGGGGTCCCCTGGCACCGGGTGGTGTCGTCATCCGGCCGGCTGCCGCCCGGCCACGAGGAGCGGGCGCGGGCCCTGCTGCGCGCCGACGGCTGCCCGTTGCGCGGCGACGGCGTCGACATGAAAACCGCCGCCTGGTACCCGCAGCCATGACTTGTCGGCTGCGGCCCTCAGCCGTAGATCTGGTCCTTCAGGCTGCGGATCTGCGCGAACTGGTCACGGATCAGCGCGGTGGCTGCTTCCTGCACCCGTACGGTGAACTCGCCCTCCCGGAACCGGCGCAGGCTGCCCGGCGCGATGGCCACCGTCCAGCTCCGCATCCCCCGGACCTCGATGTGCACCGAGCTGTCCGCGCATGCGCCGCGCGCCACCAGGGCGTCCCGGGCGGCGTAGTAGTCGACGTCCTGTTGGCTGACCGGCGGCTCGTCGCGGTCGACCGACATCTGCAGCGCGTCGCTGACGGCCGCGTGGTAGGCCTTCATCCTGGCCGCCCAGAGCAGCCGGCCGACGGCGGCGAGCTGCTGCTCGACGTACTGCTCGGACAGCCACTGGTAGCGGCCGGCGGCGAAGGAGATGTGGACCTGATCCCGGCCGCGTAGCTCGCCGGAGAGGTCACCGCCCGGCGCGGTCACCCGTACGTGCATCTCGTCCAGTCGCTGCGCCAGCAGTCCCACGATCCGCCCCCGGTGTCGTTATCTCGAGTAGCCCATGAACAGCGGGCCGGTGACGTCGGCCGCCGTGGCGTCGGCGAGCGCCGGCCGCTTGGCGACGAAGCTGTCCCGGTCCTGCATGATCTCCTGGTAGCTGTGGTTGAGCGCGTTGGCGATCTTGCGCTCCTGCTCGTCGATGTAGCCGCGCAGCAGCCCGATGGCGTCGCGCATCGACGCGATGACGGCGATTGCGGTCTCCCCTTGGAAGTTCACCTTGGGCGGGTCGTCCGGCACACCGGCGGCCGCCACCTGCGAGCCGGCAGCGACGGCGGTCAAGCTGAGCGAGGCCCCGCCGCTGAACGGGGCGAGCGCCGCCCCGGAGACCGCAGCGACCGACGAGAGCACGGTGAAGGTCATCACCCAGGAGTTCTTGCCGCAGTCGTCCATCCGGTCCAACGCGACGAGCGTGTCGTGGGCGATCTTGTCGATGTCGTTTCTCGCCCGTACCCAGATCTCCTGCTCCGCTTCGAGCGCGGAGCGCAGGATCACTGTCGCGATGAACTGGTTGGCGACGATTGACCGGAACGGCGCGATGAAGTTGCCTCGGAACTCCATCGCCGCCCGCCCGGTCCACCGGACGATGTGGTTCGTCGCGTCGATCATCTTGTCGAGATCCCTGTTGGCCGAGTAGTGCCGGTCATTGAACGGGTCGTCGGACGCCCACCCCGACGACAGTTCTTCTATCGCTCGATTGAGATCAGATTTGCGAGGCTCGAATGCCTGCGGGTCGGGCATCTCGGCGAAGGCGCGGAAGAGATCTGGGATGTCGGCGAACTGGCCTTCGATGCTCCGCCGGGTCTCCAGCTCGTTGTGCCGGGGTGCCGGCTGCGGCAGCCCGTCCGGAGTTGCGGGGCGCACCCCGTGCTGGGTGAACGCCTTCAGCGTCGCCTGCTGCTGGATCTCGTAGGCGTGCTGCATGAGCTCGTCGAAACTCATTCGTCACCGACCTTCGGCTCGCCGTTGACCTCCAACAGCCGGGCGAACTCGCTGGCTGCCTCGTAGTCGGTCCGGGCGTACTCGACCGTGGCGAGGCAGAGCGCGTCTGCGGTCATCTCGATGTTGTCGGCGGTGTCCCGGCAGATCTGGGCAATGGTGTCGCGCAGCAGCAGCCACGGCTCGTAGGCCGGGCCGTACGGGGCACCGGCGAGGTCACCGGTCCGCCGGAACGCCCCCGGGAGGCCGACGGTCGCGTCGTCGAGGGCGTTGCTGGCCCGGGAGTAGACCCCGGCCACGGTCGGCAGGTTGTCCCGGCCCGCGCACCAGAGGGCGTAGAGGTCCGCGCCCAGCTCCTCGCCGTGATGGCCCGCACTGTGCGTCACAGGATCCTCCGAAGGAGTCGAGGGGTAGTTTGAACACCGGTTCGATCAGTTGAAAGGGCGCACCGTCGGCCGGGGCGTGGTCAGCTCCATGCTGAAGTCGCAGTACGGATAGGTCGACGTCGCCGACTCGTCGATGCCGTCGGGGATGGTGTAGGTCGCGTCGATGGTCTGCTCGGTGGTGCCGGCGGCGCAGTAGATCGGGCCCCGGACAGCAGCGACGGCGCCGCCGACGATCCTCCCGGAGCTGTCCCGGAAGATGCTGCTCACCCCTCGGCTCACGAGACCCTGGCAGTAGGGCGACGTCATCTGATAGTCGATGTAGCCGCTCCTGCTTTCCGCATCAACAACCGAGATGCTGTCGTGCTGCGTCTCGATGGCAACGGTCGGCGCGTCGTCGGCCGCTACCCAGGTGGTGGCGTCGAAGTGGGTGGTCACCTGGGTGGCTTCGGTGACCGTCTTGCCGTCGTCGAGGTAGCTGCCCGTGCCGACGCCGACCTGGGCGCCGGGCAGGATCAGCGGTATCTCCAGCACGAGCGTCTCGCTGGTGGTGACGGCAGCTCCGCTCTCGTCGGTCACCTCGAACCGGATCAGGGTGCGGTAGGCGGCGTACTCGCTGGTGTTCTCGACCATGACACCGACGCTGGCGGTGTGAAGCGACCCTGCGCCTGACGGGACGAACGAGACGCCGGACTCGGTGACGCGCAGGCCGCCGCCGTCCGGGGCTGACTCGCCAGAGCCGGCGGTGCCGGGCAGCGGCTCCTTCGGCGCCTCGACGCAGCTGGCGCTCGGGTCAGGTGCCGGCTCGCTTCTGCCGAAGGGTGCGCAGGCGGGCAATGCCCCGGCAGTCAAGAGGGCGACCAGCGCCACTGAGGCGGGCGCATAGCGTCGCCCCAACTGTCGCCGGTGCGGTGCTGAGCGGCGGTCAGGCTCACTCGGTGCGGTCAAGGTCCGTCATCCCTACCTTGGGTTGGGTGGACTGCTGCGGTCACGCCAATGTACTACCTGGACACAATGCGTGAAGGTACGCCGCTGCGGTCAGTCGGCCTGTTCGGCGATCGCCTGTCGTACGGTGCGGACGAGTTGTTCGCTGCGCCGGAGTACGTCGTCGGCAGTGAAGCGCAGTGCCAGCCAGCCGGCGGCCCGCAGGGCGTTGAATCGGTGTACGTCGCGCCGGAAAGTGGCCCGTTCCCGGTGGTGGTCACCTTCGTACTCGATGGCAATGCGCCACTGCGGATAGGCAAGGTCGACTCGGGCGAGGAACTTCCCGCCGCTTGCCGAGCCGACTGAGCCGGTTGAGCCCGGCGCTGGTGTGCGTACTTCGTACTGCGGGGTGGGCTTCGGCAGGCCGGCGTCGTGCAGTAGCAGACGGAGTCGGCTCTCCATCGGTGACTCGCTCAACGGCTCGGCGAGCATCAGCAACTCCCGCAGCTGCTTGATTTTCCTCCGCCCCGGGTGGGCGTCGACGTACGCGGTGAGCTTCTCCCGGGTGGTGGCCCGGTGTCGGAGGAGCGCGTCGAGGGCGCCGAGTGCTTCGGCGCGAGGCAGCGATCGGCCGAGGTCGAAGGCGGTCCGGACCTCGGTGGTCAACGGCACACCGGTGAACGTCGTGATGTCCTGCCTTTCGAGCGTCCGATAGACGTACCTGACCCTTTCGTGCGGATCAGGCCGGGCTGTCTTCGGTAGCGCCACGTGCACTGGCGTCGGCCTGCTGCTGGCCCGCCGGGGGAGAAGATCGACTCCCCACAGGTACGCGGCGCTGAGGCCGTAGACGGCCGCACCTCGGGGCAGGCGGAGAGTGGCGGCGATGCACCACATGCGATGGTCGTCGGGATCGTACGAGTCGGCGTGGACGTAGACGTCGCGGAACAGTCGGCGCCAGGCGGGTCCGTCGAGCATCCGCCAGGTGAGCAGGCCGGCGGCGACAGCGCGGCTGCCGGAGAACGGCTCGAAGCTCAACTCGCGGGGGACCTTGGCGGGGCGGGACATGTGGCAGAGCTTGCCGGTCGGGTGGCGTCGTTTTCTGCCCGGAACGCCGGTCGAGTCGCCGATCCGACTGCCTGATCCACCCGGCGATCCGCACCCAGGTGAGGCTGGTCCACGTCAGAACGCAAGGATGACGTGGACCAGCCTCACCTCGACAACGTTCGAGTGACCGCTTCGGCGAGGGTGGCGGCGGCGATGACGACCTGCCGATCAGGGGACGTCGCTGCCTTCGGGAGGTGGACGGCGCAGCGGTCCGGCGTCAGGACCACGGTCACCGTGACACCCGGAAACTTGCCCGCGAGCATGCTGAGCAGGACTTCCGGAGACTCCGGGCCGGCGAGGACGGTGGAGGGGCGGGAGCCGTCGCCGGCCGGGGCGGGGATCGGGGTGGCGGGTTCGGCGGGTACGGCCTGGTCGCTGGCGTTGCGCAGGTAGCGCAGCGCCTGGTCGACCGCCTGGGCGACCGTACGGTGGTGTGCGCCCGGCGTCCAACGGGGCACGTCGATGCTTGCATGCGGCGGGGTAACTTTGGCGCCCCAGCGCAGGCCCTGGACGAGGTACGGCGTACCGGTGTTGGCGCGGTGGTCGGCGACGCAGAGCACGACGTGCAGGCCCAAGGTGTGCACGATTGTGACCATGGTGGACAGTGGTGGGGCGTACGGTGGCGCGGCCTGGACGAAGACCCGGCCGGCGGGCTGCCCGTGGGCGACCTGCCGCAGGTAGACCTGCAACGGGTCGGCGTCGGGGTGGGGCAGGGTGACGTAGCCGTCGAGCAGCGCCGACTCCGGCAGGTAGTGGGCGTCGATGAGCGGCGCGCAGTCGTCCGGGTCGAGGCTGAGCGCGGTGAGCTGGGGCCGGAGCCGGTACTCCGGCGGCAGCTGGCGGACCAACGAGCTGACGGCCGGCGCGGGCGAGGCCGGATCAGCAGCTCGGTCGGCGGGCGGGCCGGCATCGGCGGGCGGGGTAGGGCCGGTGGCCGGGGTCGGCCAGTTGAGGTGCCGGGCGCGGTGTGCGCCGTCCACGATGGTGACGCTGGCGGCGTGGAAGATGCGGTGGGTGCCATGGCAGGTGCGGCAGCCGCCGAGCCGGGGGCACCGGCAGCGGGCCAGGTCCGGCACGGGCGGGCAGGTCGGGCAGGCGGCGTACGGGATCGGTGGGCCCTGCCACGACGGCGGCGGCGGCTGCCAGGCGCGGACGGTGACCTCCCCGGCGGTACGCAGTGTGGTGTGCCACCAGCGGTTGTCGCGCCAGATGGCGTGCCCGCCGGCGGTGGGTTCGCCGGTGAGCAGGGCGGTGCAGTCGGCGAGGATGCGGCGTTCGAGCTGGTCGACGTCGACGCGGGGCAGGCCGGCGCGGCCGGCGTCGCGTGCCGGGGTGATGTGGTGGGCGGGGGCGTGCCGGCCGTGTTCGGCGAGGCCGGCGGCGGCCCGGCCGACGGTGGTCATGACGGCGGCTTCGGCCAGGTCGGACCAGGGGGCGAGGCGGTCGCCGACCGGGCCGTCGGGGAGTTCGAAGCGGATGTCCCAGCCGAGGGTGCCGTCGCCGGGGGTGAGCCGGCGGGCTTCGATGACCAGGTCGAGGCAGAGCTGTTCGGCGACGTGGCAGAGGTGGGCGAGCCGGCGGGACGGGTCGGTGGTCGGTGGTGGGCTGCTGCGGCCGAGCCAGATGTGCCACGGGTCACGGGCTTCGTCGGCGATCACCTGGGCTTCGTAGGCGAGGCGTTGCGCGGCGGGCAGGTCGGGTTGCCACCCTTTCGGCAGGTCGGTCCAGGGGGCGATGACCGGGTCGTCGGGCAGGTCGGGTTCGTAGAGGTGGGTGGCGCCTACCTGTGCGGCGAGGCGGGCGACGACCGGGGCGAGGTCGAGGCACCAGAACAGGTCGTCGGCGTCGCGGGTCGGCGTGACGGTGCCGGGGGTGATGCTGGCGGAGGCGACGGCGGCGGTGTCGATGTTCGCGACGGTGAGGACGAGCTGGGCGCGTCGCCCGCTGCCGTCGGATGGCGTCGGCCAGGTCGGCGGCGTCGGCGGGGTGGGTTCAGACATCGGCCATCACCGCAGCGGCTGCTTCCGTGAGGGTGGCGGCGGTGGCGACCACCGTGGTGTGGTGCGGGCCGTCGGGCAGGTGTACGTCGTACCGCTGCGGGCTGAGCACGATGGTTACGACGGTGCCGGGGTGGTGGGTGGCAATCGCGGTGAGCGTCGGCACCGGGTCGGCGGTGTCGCCGTCGGTGTGACCCGTACCGTCGTCGACGTTGGTGGGGGCGGGGATCGGGGTGGTGGGGTCGGTCGGCACGATCGTGTTGCTGGCGTTGCGGACGTACTCCAGGGCCTGGGCGATTGCTTTCGGCAGGCTGGGCTCGTACGCCCCGGGGTACCAGCGGCCGAGTGAACCGGTGAGGGCCTGAGGTGGGGCGAAGCGGACTCCCCAGCGCAGGCCCTGGATCTGGTACGGGATGCCGTCGTTGCGGCGGTGATCGGCGACGCTGACGACCAGGGCCAGGCCGAGGGCGTACGCCATCTTGACCACTGTGGACAACGATGGCACCTTCGGTGGGGTGGCGTGCAGCAGGATCCGCCCGCCGGGGTGCCCGTTGGTGACATTTTCGAGGTACGCGGTGACCGGGTCGCCGCCGGTGCGGGGCACGGTGGCGTAGCCGTGCAGCAGTTCGTGGTCGCGCAGGTGCATGGTGAGCCCGTCGAGGGTGGTCAGCTCGGTGGGGTCGAGGCCGAGTGCGGTCAGCTGGTGGGTGAGCTGGTATTCCGGCGGGAGTTGGTGGATCGGTTTGCCGCCCGGGTGGTAGCCGATGCGGGGCGGTGGGGTTGGCGGCGTACCGCTGTGGGGTGGCCAGTTGAGGTGGCGGACCTGGCGGCGACCGACGGCGATGGTGACGGTCGCACCGTGGTAGATGCGGTGGGTGCCGCCGCAGGTGGCGCAGCCGTTGATTCGCGCGCAGTCGCAGTGTTCCCAGCTTGGCCAGTGGGCGCAGTCGGGGCAGCGCCGGTACGGGATGGGTGGGCCCTGCCAGGTCGGTGGGGGCGGCTGCCAGGTGCGGACCAGCCGCCCGCCAGCGCCAGCGCCGGGGCCAGCGCGCAGGGTGGTGTGCCACCAGCGGCCGTTGCGCCAGATGGCCTGCGCGCCGGGGGCCGGCCCGTCGGTGAGAAGTGCGGCGAGGCAGTCGGCGACGATGCGGCGTTCGAGCTGGTCGGGGTCGACGGGTGGCGGGCGGAGGCTGATGCGGCTGGCGGGGCGTGGGGTGACGTAGTGGGCGGGGGCGTGCCGGCTGCGGTCGACCAGCGCGTAGCAGGCTCGGGCGACATCGACGCAGGTGGCGGCGTCGGTGAAGCTGTCGTAGCGGCCGACGTCGGTGGGGGCGGGGCTGCCGGGCAACTCGAAGCGGATGTCCCAGTGGCAGTGGCCGCTGTCGGGGGTGTGTGGGCTGCGGCGGGCTTCGACGACCAGGTCGAGGCAGAGCAGTTCGGCGAGTTCACCGAGGGTGGCGAGCCGCTGAGCGGGGTCGGTGGGCAGGTCGGGGGTGCTGCGGCCGTACCAGATCCGCCACGGGTCGTGGGCTTCGGCGGCGATCGCTTCGGCTTCGAGGGCGTACCGCTGGTCGACCGGCAGGTCGGGCTGCCACTGTCTGGCGAGCCGCATCGTGGGGGTGAGGATCGGCCGGCCGGGTGTTCGCGGGTCGTGGAGGTCGGCGGCGTCGACCTGGCGGGTCAGGTCGCAGATGACCGGTAGCAGGTTCAGGAACCAGTACGGGTCGTCGTCGGTCGGGGCGGCGGCGGTGATGCCGGGCAGCACGTTGACGGAGGCGATCGCCCCGGTGTCGATGTTGACGGCGGTGAGGACGAGCTGGGCGCGGCGTTTGCCGGCTCCGCCGCAGCGGCCACACGTTTGGGCGGGGCTGTCGGCGGTGTCGTTGGTGGCGTGCCCGCTGCCGTGGCATCCGGGGCAGGTGACGACGGTGACGGGGTGCGGGGGCGGTTCGGTCACGACTGCCCCGCGTACCGGGTGGTGGCGCTGGTGCCGGTCCAGGCGGGCAGGTGCATGGTGGTCTGCGCGGCGAGGGCCTGGCTGGTCTGCCAGCGGCGGAGCGCGTCCTTGATGCGGTCGTTCTGTTCGTAGGTGCGGTCGAGTTCGGCGTAGACGATGCCGAGGTCGTGGGCGATCCTTTCGAGGAAGGCGGCGACTTCGCCGGGGTCGAGGCCCCGGCCGCCGCCGCGCCGGGGGGCTGTCGGGAAGCGGTGGCTGCGGATCTGCCAAGGGCGGATCGGCCGGTACGCGGTGGGTCGCTGGTTGCGGCTGCGACCAGCGGGTACGCGGTAGACGCCGCTGCCCTGCGGCCAGTCACGTGGCGGGGTGGTGGCCATCTTGCGGCGTTGCCAGCGCAGTCGCCAGCGTCGCCAGAGCTCTCGCATCACGTGTTCCTCCCCATTGTGTTCGCTGCTGGTGCCGTTCGGGCGGTGTCGTGGGTGTGCCTGGACGGGGGTGGCCCTGCCGCTTGCCGATCCCGGCGGGGCCACCCCACCCCAATCGCCGCAGCCCTCCTTGGCAGTACGGCGACCAGGGCAAACCTTCGGGGCCGGGACGCCCAACGGCATGACTCGCTGACCGCCCCGACCGGGTGGATCCACTCAGTTGCCGACCGAGTAGTTCCGCCTAGAACCTACGTTACTGGGTACCCTGGCGCTACCCCGTAACGCTAGTTTCTTGGCCATCGTCACCGAACCTCATCGACCAGGCGGTGAGTGGAGGCGTCTGACGCAGGCTGCGGACGAGTGCTGCGGCAGCCTGCGTTACCCAGTAACGATTCAGTACCCCGTAACGCATGTTCTCCCCGGCGTGTGGTTTCTTGGACTTGCCGACCGAGGGAGTGCCGATGGCCACGCCGCTCTACCAGCAAATCGCCGACGACATCGCGGAGCAGATCCGCGCCGGGGTACTCAAACCGGGTGACCGCCTGCCGTCGACCCGGCAGCTGATGGCGAACTACGACGTGAGCGAGACCGTCATCCGCTTCGTGATGATCCAGCTCAAGGCGCAGAGTCTCGTCTACGGACAGCCCGGACGTGGTGTCTACGTTCGTGACCCAGCCGATGGCGACGAAAGCCCGCGCAAGCACGTGTCGCTCCGGCCCGTCGAGGATCCCGAGCCGGAGCAGTGAGCTCGCTCGGTGACTTGGCGCCGAGCACGGCTGAGCCACATCCGCCACGGACTCTTTTGTCCCAATCGTCTGTGAACCCTCATGTGTGGCTCGACTGACGCTATGTCAGAATCCAGCCTCGTTCAGTCATCGGAGGTGGGCGTGTGGCAACGTGGACGGCAGAGTTCCGGCTGAGCATCACCAAGGCGTTGGCTGACCAACTGGAAGCGACTCTGCGGCCGCTCATCCCCGCCACGCTGAACAAGGATCACCTGAAGCGAGTTCAGCCCCGTCCTGGCGTCTACTGCTTGTTTCAACAGGGCGAACGGGTGTATGTCGGCAAGGCCGCCAAGTCGTTGCAGGAGCGGCTTAACCAGCACCAGCGGAAGGTTACCGGCCGTGCCGGGCTCGATCCGGCGGACATCCGTTTCGTGTGCGTCTACGTCGATGAGGACCTGGACGCCGCCGCGCCTGAAAAGCTCCTGATCAAGAACTATCGGACGCACGCCAGCATCCCCTGGAACACGAACGGCTTCGGCAACAACGATCCTGGGCGTAACCGGGACGGCAGCAAGGTCAGGAGCGGGCACTTCGACGCTCTGTACCCGATCGACCTGGACTTCAGCATCCAATGCGCTGAGGGCGTCATGTCAGTCGAGGCACTGCTTGAGCAGGCGAGAACTGACCTTCCCTTCCGGATCCGCTGGGACAGCGGCGGTCCCGCGAAGGCCGCCTACCAGGCGAGCAACGTCCGCTTGGGCGACGAGGAGCTGACTGTGCGCGCTTGGGCCGCCAGTCTGGTCGCCGCCCTGCCGGAGGGCTGGCAGCTCACGGCGCTTCCGGGCTACCTCATTCTGTATCGCGAGGAGCGCCGTTACGAAAGCGCCCTGGGATGGTGGCGTCGTAGCGCCGATGGATCGGCGCAGTTCACGCAGGGTCCGATGAACTTCGCCCCCGGACCCGCCGAGGATGATCCGGCTGAACCGGGCGATCTCGGCCAGGGCCCGTAGCGTCAGGCTGGCTGGCGCGCCGTTGCCAGCTGGCGGATCGCTTCCGCTACTCGCTCGGCTGCTTCCGCTGGGTCCTCGTGTTCCCAGACGCGGATCACCGTCCAGCCAGCTTCGGCAAAGATGCGGTCGGTTTCTCGATCGCGTACCCGGTTGCCCTCGAACTTCTCCCGCCAGAACTGCGCGTTCCGTTGTGATGGCCGGTGGTGATCGGGGCAACTGTGCCAGAAGCAGCCGTCGATGAATACGGCGACGCGCACCCGTGGGAACGCGATGTCGGCAGTGCGGCGGACCGATGAGACAGGCCGGAAGTTGACCCGGTACCGCAGGCCAGCCTTGTGGAGGAGCGAGCGGACCTTGCGCTCCGGGCGGGTGTCACGTCCCTTGTTGGCCCGCATGATCGTCTCGACGGCTGGGCTCGACGCCCAGGACGTGTCGCTGGCGGGCTTCTTCACCGCCAGCAGCTCACGCGACCAGGCGAGTCGCCAACCTTCGGCGAGGTTTTCCGCCCTGGTGGCGTGGCTGACCTCGCCCAGGTAGCGGGCGGGAGATTTGCCGCGGTCGGACCAACGGAGATAGGCGCGGATGCGCCTGGACTTGGGCAACAGTTTGAGCTCCACCGACGCGCGGGCCCAGCGCCCGTCGCCAAGATCCACCCATCGCCGGTCGTGGCCGCCGGCGGCACGGTCCTGCTCGGCGACGACCGACTGCCGACTCCGACCCTTCCGGCCCTTCCACGCGCGTGCGCTCGGAGGCTTGTCGGCCCAACGATGTTCTGCCTGTTGACGAGCCTCGGTCATGGCTGCTTGTCGGCCTCGTCAAGCGCTTCGGCGATCTTGCGGGCGAAGAACTCGCCGAGAACAACGGGGACGGCGTTCCCGAGCTGCCGCATCTGCTCACCGCGGGGCCCGGCGAGCTTCCAGTCGTCGGGGAACGTCATCACCCGAGCCGTCTCCCGTACGGTCATGTATCGGTGTCGGTAGGTGTCCGCAGCGGGGTCGAGATCGTCCGTGAGCATGACGGATTCCCCACCGGGGACGCCGTGGACGCCAGCCTTGACGGTCTTCGCTGGCCGGTCCAGCTCGTTCGGAGTGTGGCCCGCGTAGATTCGGGCGCCTGGCCAGCCGATGTGATCGGTGAATCCGCCGAGCAGATGCTCCTGGCGGTCGAGTCGATCCCACGGCACGGCAGGCAGGGGCCGCTGATCGTCGTCGCCAGCGATCGCATCGCGCAACGTGCGCCAGGGAAGTGTGCCGTCAGCGATCGTGGTCGCGCCGGACAGTCGCGTCATGACCCGTCGACGGACGTGGCCGGGCACGCCTGGGTGTCGATCCCAATAGGTCCCGTCCAGCATTGTCCGGGCCAGCGCGGACTCCGAATGCGTCGGCCTGACTGACTGCTCGAAGCGGTCGAGGTCGACCCCGAGGTCGGACCTGAAGGCCACCAAGATGATCCTGTTGCGGATTTGTGGCACTCCGTAGTCGGCCGCGTTGACCGGGAAGGTACGAACCTGGTAGCGCCGCTTCGGGTCGGATGGCGTCTCGCCGAGCCTGCGACGGAGGATCTCGTCGTGCTCCTGCCAGGACGCCGCCTCATCGCGCTCCTCGAAGGGGAGCTGCAGCTCCCGCTCGATGTAGTCGAAGTAGGGGCGGAACGACGGCCGGAGCAGCCCACGCACATTCTCGCAGATCACGGCTTTGGGCTGGATTTCCCGGATCGCGCGGAACATCTCCGGGAACATGTTGCGCTTGTCCTCGTCGCCCTTGGCGACGCCGCCCAGGCTGAAGGGCTGGCAGGGAGGACCTCCGGCTAAGAGGTCGACGCGATCCCACAGGTAGCCGAAGTCGACCTCGCGTACGTCACCCTCGACCAGTGGCCATCGATCCTGGCGCGTCGGGATCCACTCATCCTCACCGCGCGTCGTGGCGGCGTTGAGCTTCAAGGTGTGACAGGCGTACCGGACCATCTCGTTGACCAGAAGGGGGCGGAAGCCCGCCCCGTGGACGGCCATGGCCAGACCGCCGCCGCCAGCAAAGAGCTCCACCGACGTGCGGTCCACGGTTGGCTCTTCTGGCAGATCAGACATGGCAGAACTATACCGCGGAGTTGTAGATCTTGGAAGCCTGGCTCGCCGGAGGGGTCGGTGTGACCGAGGCGGGCGCGTGCGGGGACACCCCTGCTTGGCCACCCGCTGACATGTGGTTGGGTCTAAAGGCATTCGAGGGAGAAACGATGGCGACCTGGCAGTTCGGTCCGTTCGACAACGACGAGGCGGTGGAGTGGTGCGCCGCCCTGGAGGGCGCGGATCCTGATCAGCGTGCCGAGCTGACGCGCGCGGCACTCGCAGAGGTGACGTCGCCCGTCGAAGTCGGCTCCGCAGAGGACGCGGCTCGCGCCATCGCGGCCGCAGCTGTGGTCCTCCAGGCACTCACCGGCAAGCCGGTCTCCACGTCGGCGTACAGCCCTCGATTCCTGGAAGGGCGGGAGTGCATCCAGGCCAGCCCTGAGCTGCGGGACCTAGCCGTGCGTGCACTCGACGCTGCCCTCGCGGCCGGCTCGGCATGGCGTCTACAGTGGCATGACAATGTCGAGGAAGAAGAAGCGATCTCGGTTGTAGAGGACCTTCGACGTAGCCTTGTCCCCAGGGAGAGTGGCTGGGAAAACTGGTCCACATCCGGCAGCCCGCCTCTCGCGTGACAGCCACTGTTCTTGCCGACAGCCGATAGGAGAGCGCAAAGTTGGTCCGCAAGCGGAACGTCAGCACCGGCCCGTCCCGATCAAAGCCGCTACCGCAGGTGGTGCTGTGAGTAGCCGGGGGATGGCAAAGGTGCGGCGGACTCAGAGTTGGTTTGACAATGCGGAGCAACACGAGCCGTATGACCCGCTTACTCTGGTGAACCTGGCGCGCAGTGTCGAACTGGCTCTCCTCGCCCGGGAGACGGTGCCGCTGGGTGCGATACCACCCTTCGTTGGCGCAGGCGTCTACGCGATTTACTACACCGGCCCGCATGAGCTTTACCGGCCTATTAGCGATACTGCGTGTCACACGCCAATCTACGTTGGGAAAGCTGTGCCTGCGGGCTCACGTAAGGGGATCGTCGATGCGCGTAGTCGAACGGCGGCATTGTGGGACCGGCTGGAGGAACATCGAGAGTCGATCGCGGCAGTTGGCAATCTCGAAGTGGGCGACTTCCTTGTACGCTATCTCGTAACCATCGAGATCTTCATCCCGCTGGCTGAGCGTGTAATGATTCGTCAATTGAGGCCCGTCTGGAACCTTCAGCTCGACGGATTTGGCAACCATGATCCCGGTAAAAACAGGCGCCTAGCCCAACAGCGTCCCGCCTGGGATGAGCTGCATCCGGGGCGGTGGTGGTCAGCTCAAGAAATGATGCCAACGCCTTGCGGGACTTCTCCAGAGGTCTCGATCGAGCGTATTCGTGCTCACCTTGCTGCTTACGCTAACCAGGACCTGCGGGCCATAGCTGACGTGAACGCCTTGCGGGGGTACGGCCAGATGGACCTCCTGGAAGACGACATCGCCGAGGTAGACCAGACCGACGGCTGACCGGATGGTGCCTCGGTCGCGGGTCGGAAGGACCTACCGAAACGACAGGGCTGCTACTGGTCGCGAGGTTGTCGATATAGGTGCCGAAAGGAAATGTGAGGGGTCGATGCCTGATCTGCGGGACTATCTCGACATGCAACGAGCTGCGGCTGCTGAACAATGGCGTTCGATCATCTCCCGCAAGCCGGTCATTGAAGGTCGGCAGGTCGCCTTTCTGCCGGTCGAGACTCTCGTTTGCCTGGCTGCGAGCCTGTTGGTCAACCACCGTCGGTACGGGGGCTCCACCGCTCACCTGGCAGTCGAACCGGTTCCGACGCTCGCGCGGCTGTTTCGGCGACCCAACAGCAGCGTGCTGGCCAAGATGGCGAACCTCGACGGTAGTCGACGCAACGGCGCGAAGCACGAAGTTGAGGTCGCTGCGAGGCTCCTGGCTGATCCCGGACAGCTCGGCGCTGTCTATCGGCTCCTGATCAACGCTGCACGCAGTGTGGGCATCGGCCCGGACACTTTGCCCGACTTTCTCGGCCTGACCGATGACGAGGACGACCTCCTCCTGCTCGGTCAGCGCGAGCTGGACGAGGCGGATATCGCGACCGCCGTTCGCCCTGCTGCGGAGGTCTGGCGTGCGTCGCGGGCGGACTTGGACGAGCGGACTACGGAGCGCCTGCTGATGGCGGCCGTTCGCGTCGGCCAGCACCGATTTGCCAGCGAGGTGCTGCGTAACCACGGGCATCGCTGCGTCTTCTGTGGCCTCTCGGTCGCACTGCCCGAGAAGCGGGCAGCGCGGATGCTCATCGCCAGCCACATCAAGCCCTGGCGGGAGTGCACCCATGCTGAGCGGCTCGACGCCCGCAACGGGCTGACCGCCTGCCCAACGCACGATGTCGCGTTCGACACCGGGCTGATGACCGTCAACGGTGGGCTGCGAATCCACCTCAAGCCCGCGCTTGCCGCGGCTGTCCAAGCGGATCCGGCGGCACGTGCCGCGTTCGGGCGTCCGCCCCTGGCCGAGCGGTTGCTCCTGCCCGACGACGCGACTCCTCCCGACGCCAAGTATCTGGCGTGGCATCGACAGCACATCTTCGATGACGCGGTGCCGTGACGAGGCAGGTGCACGGCGATCGATCAGGTTGGCGCGACACGACTGGTTCCATATCGCTGTTGTGGTTGATTGGTTGGAACGTACGCGGGGAGGGGGGCCGGAGGAGGTGGCGGCGCGGTGGTGCAGTTGCCGGCGGTGCTCGGTGAGCCGATCCGGTTCGTGCTGAACTGGGGTCGCCGCTACTCGCTGTGGGTGTTCAACTTCGGCCTGGCCTGCTGCGCGATGGAGTTCATCGCCACCAGTATGGGCCGGCACGACTTCATCCGCCTTGGCGTCATCCCGTTCGCCCACGGGCCGCGCCAGGCCGACCTGATGGTCGTCTCCGGCACGGTCACCGACAAGATGGCGCCGGCGATCAAGCGGCTCTACGACCAGATGCCCGAACCCAAGTGCTTCAAGGGCTGGGCTTCCATCCGGCCAGTCGTGCGGTGTCTGGACTCTCCCGACTCGGGCGAGTCGTACCGGGGCTTCCCTCTGGTCCTGTCGTCGTTGCTTGTCCCCGAAACCTTACGGACGGGCTGGCTAGACAAGTCATCGCCCTTTCTGACTATCATCGCGCTGTGGCGATGGATGATGCTGGGCAGTGTGTGACCGCGAACGTCGCGGCCGGGATGACGCCGGCTGTGGCGCTGTTCCGGTCGCTGGCCGACGAAACCCGGCTGCGGATCGTGCAGCGGCTCGCGGCTGGCGAAGCGCGGGTCGTGGACCTCACCGGAGCGCTGGGGCTGGCGCAGTCGACCGTGTCGAAGCACCTCGCCTGCCTGCGCGACTGCGGCCTGATCGACTACCGGGTCGAGGGCCGACAGTCGTTCTACTCGCTGACCCGCCCCGAACTGATGGACCTGCTCCAAGCCGCCGAAGGGGTGTTGGCGGCCACCGGCGACGTCGTCGACCTGTGCCCGACGTACGGCACGGGCCAGACGTACGGCAGCGGTACGACGACCACGACGGCGCTGCCACGATGAGTACCGCCACGTCGACCTTGGCCCCGCAGCGGCGAGCCCGACTCAACCGGCGCAGCCTGCACCTGGCCTATGCCACCGCCGGCTACAACCTGCTCGAAGGCATTGTCGCGGTCGCGGCCGGCGCGGCGGCCTCGTCGACCGCGTTGATCGGCTTCGGCCTCGACTCCTTCATCGAGGTGTCCTCCGCGCTGGTGGTGATCTGGCAGTTCCGTTCCCGGCTGCCCGAGACCCGCGAACGGATCGCGCTGCGGCTGATCGCAGTGTCGTTCTTCGCCCTCGCCGGATGGGTCGGCTTTGACGCCGTCCGGTCCCTGCTGGGCCAGGGCGAGGCGGCACCGTCCCCGGTCGGCATCGGGATCGCCGCCGTGTCGGTGGTCGTGATGCCGCTGCTGGTCTGGGCGAAACGCCGTACCGGACGGGAGCTCGGCTCGGCGACGGTGGTGGCCGACTCCACCCAGACCCTGCTCTGCACCTACCTGTCCGCGATCCTGCTCGTCGGCCTGGTCCTCAACGCCTGGCTGGGCTGGGCGTGGGCCGACCCGGTCGCCGGCCTGGTCATCGCCGCCGTCGCCGTACGCGAAGGGGTCGAAGCCTGGCGGGGCGAGCAGTGCGACGACTGCTGCTGAGCGCCGGTCCAGCGACGGCGGTGTGGTTGACTGGGTGAGACCGTACGCGGGGCGGCGTGGGCCGGAGGAGGTGGCGGCGCGGTGGTGCAGTTGCCGGCGGTGCTCGGTGAGCCGATCCGGTTCGTGCTGAACTGGGGTCGCCGCTACTCGCTCTGGGTGTTCAACTTCGGCCTGGCCTGCTGTGCGATCGAGTTCATCGCCACCAGCATGGGCCGGCACGACTTCATCCGGCTCGGCGTCATCCCGTTCGCCCACGGGCCACGCCAGGCCGACCTGATGGTCGTCTCCGGCACGGTCACCGACAAGATGGCGCCGGCGATCAAGCGGCTATACGACCAGATGCCCGAACCCAAGTACGTCATCTCGTTCGGCGCCTGCTCCAACTGCGGCGGCCCGTACTGGGACTCGTACTCGGTGACCAAGGGCGTCGACCAGCTGATCCCCGTCGACGTGTACGTGCCCGGCTGCCCGCCCCGGCCCGAAGCGCTGCTGCACGGCATCCTGCGGCTGCAGGAGAAGATCGCCGCCGAGCGCTCCGGCATCGGCGGCGTGCACCGGCCCGACCCGCTCGCCTCCCCGGTCGACCGGCTCACCGCACCGGTCGTCAAACCACCGACTCGCTGAACGGCCGAGCTGTCTCGGCGTACAGCTGATTCTGACCCGGCGCTCAGCGGAGCTGTTGCCTTCGCGCGGTAGCGTGCCCGGACGTGAGTGAGACGCAGCGCGCGACGCAGATCGTCGACATCCTGACCGCCGAGTTCGGTGAACTGATGGCCATCGACCCGGCCGCCTTCCAGCGCAAGTTCCGCAAGATGGCCGCCAGCCCGTTCGCGTTCTACCGGGGCACCGCCTGCCTGTTCTACGCCGACCAGACCGACCCCGGCGGGCCGTTCAACGACGACAGCTTCTGCGACAAGCGGACCAGCCGCGTCTGGATCCATGGTGACCTGCACGCCGAGAACTTCGGCACCTACATGAACGGCTCCGGCGAGCTGGTCTTCAACGTCAACGACTTCGACGAGGCGTATGTCGGGCCGTTCATCTGGGACCTGCGGCGCTTCGCCGCCAGCGTCGCCCTCATCGGCTACGCCAAGGCGCTCTCCGACGACGTCATCAGCACCCTGGTACGCACGTTCGCCACCGCCTACCTGGCGGAACTGCGGGCCATCGTCGCCGGCGGCGAGGAAGCGATCGGCTCGATCACCCTGGCCAACGCCACCGGCGTGCTGCGCCACGTGCTGCAGGAAGCCCGGCTCAACACCCGTGTCGGTCTGCTCGAGAACCTCACCACCATCAACGACTACGAGCGGCGGTTCATCCACCGCGACGGCGTGTACGCCATCGACGACGACACCCGGGCCGCGGTCACCGCCGCGTTCGCCGACTACCTGACCACGCTGCCGCAGCGGGCCGACGGCAGCCGCACCGACCCCGCCCACATCAAGGACATCGTGCTGCGCAAGGGCGTCGGCATCGGCTCCGCCGGGCTGCCGTCGTACAGCATCCTGCTCGAAGGCCACACCCAGGCGTTGGAGAACGACGTCATCGTCTACCTGAAGCAGGCCCAGGTGCCGGCCGTCGCCCGGCACATCGACGACGACGGCGTCCGCTCCTACTTTCGCCACCAGGGCCACCGGACCGCCGAATCGCAGCGGGCGCTGCAGGCCCACGCCGACCCGTGGCTCGGCTACACCGAACTCGGCGGCGTCGGGCAACTCGTCGCCGAGGTGTCGCCGTACGCCGCCGACCTGGACTGGGCCGACGTCAACGAACTGGCCGACCTGACCGGCGTCGTCGCCGACCTGGCCCACTCGGTCGCGAGGATGCACTCGGTCGCCGACGACGAGTCCAGCCACGACCTGGTCGACTTTTCCACCGAGGAGGCGATCGTCGCGGCGGTCGACGCCGACGAGGCCGGCTTCGTCGAGGGCCTGGTCGACTTCGCCCACCGGTACGGTGCCCGCGCCCGCACCGACCACCGGATCTTCGTCGACCTGTTCCGCAACGGCCAGCTGCCCTGGGTCTGACCGTTAGCCGAGGACGGAGCGGATCAGGGCGACGACGCCGGCCCTGATCCGCTCCGGCGGCTCGTCGCGCAGTTGGTGCAGCAGGTCGCTGCGGACGGCGGCGAGCAGGGCGTGCGCCAGGAAGTCGGCGTGTTCCGAGCCGCGCACGCCAGTGATGATGGCGGCCAGGTGGCGGTGCAGTTCGTCGTACGCCGGGTTGAGGTACGGGCTGCCCCGGCCGGCGCTTTCCAGCGCGAGCGCCAGTGCCCGGTTGGTGTGTTTGTAGTCGAGGATCGCGTCGAAGATCGCGATGACCTGGGCCACCGGTTCCTGGTCGGCTCCCTGGCGAGGGTCTCGCAGGGTGGCCTGCAGGGTGGCGCTGCGCTGGGCGGCGAGGGCCTGCAGCAGGCCGGTGCGGTCGCCGAAGCCGCGGAACAGGGTGCCCTTGCCGACGCCGGCCGCCTGGGCGATGGCGTCCATGGTGACCTCGTCCGGGTCGTCGGCGGCGCCGAGCAGCCGGCCGGCGGCGGCCAGCACGGTTTCCCGGTTGCGGGCGGCGTCGGCCCGTTCCTTGCGTGCTGCTGCCGGCACGGTTGACCGTCCTCTCGCCCCGCCTCGCTTATCCGGACCGACGGTCCGTATAGTTGATCCGGACCGACAGTCCGCATCATAGAAGGAGGCGCCGTGACCGAAGCGCACAACCCTACCGTCAGCCCCGCCGCTCAGCTGCTGCACCGCTGCGTCGACCAACTGATCGCCAAGGACATGCCCGGCTTCCTCGCACACTGGCACGACGATGCGGTCGCCGAGTTCCCGTTCCCTCCACCCGGCCCCGCCGCCGTGACCCCGGCGGGCACCGATGTCTGACGCTGATCAGCGGACCGTCCTGGTCACCGGGGCGACCGGCAACATCGGCCGGCACATCGTCGCCACCCTCGCCGCAGCCGGCCACCCGGTGCGGGCCGCCAGCCGGCACCGCCCCACCGACCCGGCCGCCGCCACCAGCCACGTCCCCTTCGACTGGCACGACCCGGCCACCCACCAGCCTGCCGTCGACGGCGTCCACGCCGTCTACCTGATGCCGCCGCCGGCCAGCGCCGACCCAGTCGGCCAGGTCGGCGCGTTCCTCGACCTGGCCCAGGACGCCGGCGTACGCCGGATCGTGCTGCTCAGCTCATCGGCGGTCCGCACCGGCGACCCCGGCCCCGGCCAACTGCACGCCACCATCGCCGACCGGCTCCCGCAGTGGACGGTGCTGCGCCCGTCCTGGTTCATGCATAACTTCGTCGGCGCGCACCCGCACGCGCACAGCATCCTGCGCGACGGCGAGATCGTCACCGCCACCGGCGACGGCCGGGTCGGCTTCATCGACGCCGCCGACATCGCCGCCGTCGCCGTACGGGCCCTGACCGACCCGACCCCGCACAACGCCGAGCACCTGCTCACCGGCCCGCAGACGCACAGCTACGCCGACGTCGCCGCGATGATCAGCGAGGTCAGCGGCCGGCCGGTCCGGCACCGTACGGTCGACGTCGCCACGATGCGGCACCGGCTCGCCGGCTTCGGCATCCCGGACGGCTTCGCCGCCCTGCTCGCCGGCATGGACGCGGCCATCGCCGCCGGCTCCGAGGACCGGACCACCAGTACGGTCGCCGACGTCACCGGCCGGGCACCGACCAGCCTGCGCGACTTCTGCACCGCCCACGCCGCCCACTGGCGGCCGATCTGAGCTGTCGGCCCGCGGTGCGGATCGCCGTTTTCTACACCACATACCTTATGGTCGACGCTTAACGTGTGTGGTGTAGAAAACGGCGAGAGTGGATCACCCCAGCAAGACCAGCCCGGCGCTGCGGGCGCTGCTGTCAGAACTCGATGACGGTCTTGATGCCGCCCTGCTCGGCGTACGCCTGGGCGTAGTCGTCCAGGCCGTACCGGTGGGTGATCATGCCCATCAGCCAGTCGTGGTCGGCGCGGGCCAGCGCATCCGCCGCCTGCCGCCAGTGCCGCCGGTTGGCGTTGACCGTGCCGAAAATGACGTTGTTCTTCAACACCAGGCAGCGGTTCAGCTCGTTGAGATCCAACTCGACGTGGTGGGCACTCGCGTTGATCCCGGTCAGGCAGCCGACGCCGTTCGGGGCCAGCTTGCCGAATACGTCGTGCACCACCGGCGGCGCACCCGTGCACTCGATGATCACGTCCGGGTCGAAGTCCAGCTCCGCCACCGGCACCGTGTGGTACGTCGCACCCAGCCGCCGGGCCAGCTCCGGCTTCGGCCCGGACGTGCCGCGCGCCAACACGTGCGTCTCCAGGCCACGTTGCACACTCAGCAGCGCCGCCAGCAGGCCGATCGGGCCGGCCCCGGTGACCAGCACCCGCTGCGGCGCCCAGAACCCCCGCGCACCGATCCGGTCGACGTGGTCCCACGCCTTCGCCACCACACTCGTCGGCTCCAGCAGCACCCCCGCCAGCCCCAGCTCCGGGCGCAACGCCACCACGTACTCGGCGGGAGCCCGCCAGCGTTGCCGGCCGAACCCGTCGACGCCCTTGATCCCACACTCGGTGTACCGGCCGTTGCTGCACAGATCCCACTCGCCGGCCGCGCAGTACGGGCACGGCACCGGATCGCGGTGCCGGACGATCCCGGCGACCAGGTCACCCGGCTGCATCGTGCCGGTCGGGTCCTCGATCACCCGCCCCAGCGACTCGTGGCCGATCACCAGATCGTCCCGCCCGTCCGGCGGCTCGCCGTAGTCACCGGCAAGGATTTCCGAATCCGTACCGCAGATGCCGACCGCGACCGCCTCGACCAGCACCTCGCCCTCGTCGCGCGACGGCTCCGGCGCGTCGTCGACGAGCCGCAGCGAATCGGCCTTGCCCGGGGTGACAGTCAATGCGCGCATACGCGGAGAGTTCCCCGCCCGGCGGAAGCTACACCGCGAAAGACGAGCCCGAAATCTCGGTGGAGCGTGTCGGATCGAGACGGCAGCGTTCGTAGTAGGGGTGAGCGCCGGCCCGAGGGGCGGCCACCCGACGACAGGAGACGATCCCGATGGTGCAGTACCTGATGTCCGTTCTGACTGATTCGACCGACCTCGCCACCGAGCCGGAGATGGCCGCGATCGGTGCCTTCAACGAGCAGCTCAAGACCGACGGCCACTGGGTCTTCGCCGGCGGCCTCGCCGCACCTGACACGGCAACGGTCGTCGACGGCCGGGCCGGGTCGGCGTGGCCGGACACCGAGCCGGTGTTCACCGACGGGCCCTACCTGGAGTCGAAGGAGTGGATCGCCGGCTTCTGGATCATCGAAGCCCCGCACCTGGACGTGGCGTTGCGGCTCGCCGCCCTGGGCTCGAAGCACTGCAACCGCCGGGTCGAGCTCCGGCCGTTGCTGGGCGGATGAGCGGGCGGGTCAGCCGGATGAGTGACGCAGCCGGATGAGTGACGTCGACGAGGTGATCACCCGGGTCCATCGTGCACAGTGGGCCCGGGTCGTCGCCACCCTGGTCGCGCGCTTCGGTGACCTCGACATCGCCGAAGAGATGGCCGCCGAGGCGTTCGCGACCGCCGTCGAGCGCTGGCCGGTCGACGGCGTCCCGCCGAACCCGGGCGGGTGGCTCACCACCACCGCCCACCGCAAGGCCATCGACCGGTTACGGCGCGAGGCCCGGCGCGCGGCGAAACACCGGGAGGCGCTGATGCTGTCCGATCCCACTGACCTGTTCGGCACCGCTGCCCCGCCCGGCGGTGCCATCGACGACGACCGGCTCCGCCTCGTTTTCACCTGCTGCCATCCGGCTCTCGCCATGCCGGCCCGGGTCGCGTTGACGCTGCGGATGGTCGGCGGGCTCACCGTGCCCGAGATCGCCCGCGCCTTCCTGGTCGGCGAGGCCGCGATGGGCCGGCGGATCACCCGGGCGAAAGAGAAAATCAAAGCCGCGAAGATTCCGTACGGCGTGCCGTCGCCGGCGGACGTGCCGGCCCGGGTCACCGGCGTGCTCGCCGTCCTCTACCTGATCTTCAACGAGGGCTACCTGAGCTCCAACCCGGAGCAGGACGCGATCCGCGGCGACCTGACCGCCGAGGCGATCCGGCTGACCCGGCTGGTCCATGCCCTGCTGCCAGCCGACGGGCCGACCGACCGTGCGGCCGACGGCGAGGCTGCTGGTGAGGCCGCCGGACTGCTGGCGTTGATGCTGCTCACCGAGGCTCGCCGGGCCGCCAGGGTGTCGGCCGGTGGTGCGCTCGTCCCCCTCGACCAGCAGGACCGTCGCGCCTGGGGCCGCGAGCTGATCGCCGAAGGCCACGCCCTGGTCCGCGCCCGCCTCGCCAGCGGCCAGCCACCGGGCCGCTACCAGCTCCTCGCCGCGATCAACGCCGTCCACACCGACGCCCGCGATGCCCGGGACACCGACTGGTCGCAGATCGTCGCCCTCTACGACCAGCTGACCCGCCTCGACCCGTCGCCGATCGTACGGCTCAACCGGGCGATCGCCGTCGCCGAACTCGACGGCCCACAGGTCGCCCTGGCCCAGGTGGACACTCTGCCGCTGCAGGGCTACCACGCCTTCCACGCCACCCGCGCCGAGCTGCTGCGCCGGCTGGGCCGAGGCGAAGCGGCGCGGGCCGCGTACGACCAGGCCATCGCGCTGGCCGGCAACACCGCCGAGACGGCGTACCTCACCCGGCGCCGCGACCAGCCTTAGGATCAGTGGCATGACCCCGGAGGAGATCGGCGCTCATCTGGTCACCCTGCTGGAACAGTCGGGCCTGACCCACGGTGTCACCGCAACGGTCTCCGCAGGCGGGGGCGCCTACGCGCGGGCCACCATCGACGTACCGGTCGACAGGTGGCCGGCCGCGCTGCGCACCGCCCGCGACGACACCGACCTCGCGTGCGACTTCTTCGACTGGCTGTCCGCCGTCGACGAACTCGACGCCGGGTTCGCCATCGTCGCCCACCTGTGGTCGGTCCGGCACCGGCACGGCGTACTGCTGCGGACCAGGGTGCCCCGCGACAACCCGCAGCTGCCCAGCGTCGTCGACGTCTTCCCCGGCGCCGACTGGCACGAGCGGGAAACCCACGAAATGTTCGGCATCGACTTCACCGGCCACCCCAACCTGACCCCGCTGCTGCTGCCACCCCAGTTCGAAGGCCACCCGCTGCGCAAGGAGTTCGTCCTCGCCTCCCGGGTCGCGAAACCGTGGCCGGGCGCGAAAGAACCCGGCGAGCCCGGCGGCGGCGGAGCCAAACGCGCCCCGATGCGGCCACCGGGCGTACCGCTGCCGACCGAATGGGGTCCGCAGGCCGCCAAAGCCAACCCCGACGGAGGTACGGCCTGATGCCGCTCTGGCTGGAGTTGACGATCCGGGTCGGTGCCGTCGTCGTCGCGTTCCTCACCCTGCCGCTGCTCGTCGGACAGATGGAACACAAGGCGATGGCCCACATGCAGGGCCGGCTCGGCCCGATGTACGCCGGTGGGTTCCACGGCTGGGCGCAACTCGTCGCCGACGGCGTCAAGTTCGTGCAGAAAGAGGACATCACCCCACGCGCCGCTGACCGGCCGGTGTTCCGGCTCGCCCCGGCGATCGCCCTCGTGCCGTACCTGCTGGTCCTGCTCGTCATCCCACTCGGGCCGAACGACCTCGTCGGCCAGCCGCTCGACGTCGGCCTGTTCTTCGTCCTGGCCGTGATGGGCGTCGGCGTCGTCGCCGTGCTGATGGCCGCCTGGGCGTCGGCCAACAAGTACAGCCTGCTCGGCGGGCTACGCGGCGCCGCCCAACTGCTCGCCTACGAACTGCCGCTGGTGCTCGCCGCCGCCAGCGTCGCCATGGCCGCCGGCACCCTGTCCCTGTCCGGCATCGTCGAGGCGTGGCAGCCGTGGTGGCTGATCTGGCAGGCCCCCGCCCTGGTCGTGTTCTTCCTCGCCGGGATGGCCGAGATCCGCCGCCCCCCGTTCGACATGCCGATCGCCGACAGCGAACTCGTCTTCGGCTACCTCACCGAGTACACCGGGCTGCGGTTCGCGTTCTTCCTGCTCGCCGAGTACGCCGGCATCGTCGTCATCGCCGCGCTGACCACCGTGCTGTTCCTCGGCGGCTGGCACGGGCCGTTCGGCGTCGACCAGCTCGGCTGGCTGTGGACGCTGCTGAAGGTGTTCGCCGTCGCGTTCGTCATCATCTGGATCCGGGTGTCGTTTCCTCGACTACGGGAAGACCAGTTACAACGGTTGTGCTGGCTCGGACTGGTTCCGCTCGCCCTGGCCCAACTGGTGCTGACCGCCGGGGTCAAGGTCGCCATCGGATGACCCGGCAGACGTCCGGGTTCACCCTCCCGCGCGTCGCCCCCGGGCTCGTCCCCAACGCCCTGCTCGCCGTGGCGCTCGCCGTCGGCGCGGCCGGCCAGGTCCGCGTCTGGGCCGCCGGCACCTGGCTGTGGAACGACGAGACCGCCATCGCCATCAACCTGCGGCGCGGCTTCCTCGCCCTCACCCGGGGCCTGGAGTTCCAGCAGGTCGCCCCGGTCGGCTGGCTCTGGCTGGAAAAATCCCTGCTGTACGCCTTCGGCGCCGACGAACGCGTCCTGCGGCTGCCGTCCCTGCTCGGCATGCTCACCGTCCTGGCGTTGACGGCGGTCATCACCCACCGGGCGGTCGGCCGGTGGGCGGCCCTCGCCGCGACCGCGTCGATCGCCGTCGCGCCGATGATCCTGACCTACGTCGGCGAACTCAAGCAGTACGCCGTCGAAGCCGCCGTCGCCCTGGCGGTGCTCCTGGCCACCGACGCGGCGGCCCGCACCCGCCGGGTGCGTACCGTGCTGCCGCTGGTCGGCTGGGTGGCGGCCACCCTCGTCGCGGTCTTCGTCAGCCTGACCGCCGTACTCGCCCTGGCCGGTGCCGTCGCCGGAGCCACCCTGGTGACAGCGGTACGCCGCCGCTGGCGCGACACGCTGCTGCTCGCCGTCGGCGCGCTGCCGGCCGCCGCGTTCGCCGCCTGGCTGATCCACCGCCGCCGCCAGTACCCGTTCATGCCCGGCCAGGCCGACTACTTCGTCGGCGGCACCCCGCCGGCCGGGTCCGGGCCGGCCGAGATCCTCGCCTGGCTGCCGCAGATGTGGACCGGATTCGTCACCGTCACCCTGCAGTGGCGGTACCCGCTGCTGATCCTGGCGCTCACCCTGGCCGGGGTCGCGGCACTGGTGCGGCGGGGCCGGCCACAGTACGCCGCCATGCTCGGCGGCGTACTGCTGATGGCGGTGCTGGCGGCGGCGGTCCGCGGCCTGCCGCTGGCCGACCGGGTCGCCACCTGGCTGATCGCCCCCACGGTGATCCTGGTCGTCGCCGGCGCGGACGGCTGCGTACGGGCGCTCCGGTGGGCGCTCCGGCGGGCCGGCCGCCGGCTCGTCCTGGCCCCGGCCGTCGGGGCAGCGCTGCTGGTCGGCGCGGTGCTGGTGCCGGTCGCGGTGCTGCCGGTGGTCGCCGCCCCGGCGGCCCAGGCCGCGTACCGGCAGGTGCGCGAACCCCGGGTCAAGGACGCCGGGCCGGGCGCGCTCGTCGACGTCGCCCGGCAGGTCCGACCCGGCGACGTGGTGCTGGTCTACTGGTTCAGCTACCGGATGGTCCAGTGGTACGGGCCGCAGTACGGGATCGCGCCGCGCACCGTCCGGCTCTACCCGCCCGGCCACGGCAGCTGCGACCCGCAGCGGCTCGCCGAATGGCTCGGCGACGCCCGCCGCGTCTGGTACGTGCACGGGCGCAACCTCAGCGGCGAGCCCCGCGACTACCCGGACCGCGTCGCCGCCGCGCTCGCCGCGCAGGGCACCGTCGCGGCGGTACGCCGATTCCCCGCCGACCGCAACTCCGGCTCCACGGCGGCGTGGGTGCTGGTCGACCTGACAGCCGGACCCGACCCGCACCCGCCGGCCGTCGAACCCAGCGCCGACTTCCACTGCCTCGGCCGCTGGTGACGCGCCCACCCGCGCGGCACCTCGAGTGGCTCCACGTAGCGCGGCGCGGTGCGGTGCGGCGCGGTGCGGCGGACAGGTATTGCGCATCGCGAGTATTCCTCAGAGGAATAATTATTCCTCTGAGGAATACCGCTCAGAAACGTGCCTGCCTCCGGTGCCGTGCCGTGCCGTGCCGTGCGGGGCGCCGGTCCCCATCGTCGATCGGTGAGATCAGGTGCTCGCGTGGGCGGGCCGGATTCGGCAGGATGAGCACATGGACGGACACGGCGAGGGACTGCTGAAAGGTCTGGCGACCACGTTCAAGACGATGGTCAGCCCGACGCACACCCAGCAGTACCCGGACGTCGCGCCGGAGTTGCCGCCGCGCACCCGTGGCGTGATCGCGCTGCTCGCCGAGAACTGCACCGTCTGCATGCTCTGCGCCCGGGAATGCCCCGACTGGTGCATCTACATCGACTCGCACAAGGAGGAGGTGTCGGTGCCGGGCGCGGCCCGGGCCCGGCAGCGCAACGTGCTGGACCGGTTCGACATCGACTTCTCGCTCTGCATGTACTGCGGCATCTGCATCGAAGTGTGCCCGTTCGACGCGCTCTACTGGTCACCGGAGTTCGAGTACGCCGAGTACGACATCCGTGACCTGCTGCACGACAAGGAGCACCTCGGCGAGTGGCTGGCCAGCGTACCGCCGCCACCGGCGCACGACCCGAACGGCGAACCGGCCAAGGAGGAGACGGCCGCCGCCCGCAAGACCGCCGGCCCCGGCGCTGGCGCTGGCCCCGGCCGCGCCACCGGCCCCGGACCTGGCAGGGCCCGCGCGTGACCGGTACGGACGTCCTGCTGCTCGCCCTCGGCGCGGTCGCCGTCGGCGCCGGTGCCCTGGTGGTGAGCACCCGGCACATCGTCCGCGCCGGGCTGTACCTGGTCGCCTGCCTCGGCGCGGTCGCCGGTCTCTACCTGGTGCTCGCCGCCGAACTCGTCGCCTGGGTGCAGGTGCTGATCTACGTCGGCGCGGTCGTCGTACTGCTGCTGTTCGCGGTGATGCTGACCCGGGCACCGATCGGGGCCGCCACCGACCTGGACCGGCCCGGCTGGCCGGCCGCGCTGATCGGCGGCGGCGCCGGGCTGGGCCTGGCCGCGTTGTTCGTCGACGCGTACCGCTGGTCCAGCGTGGAACTGCCGGCCGCCGGCACCGCCGACCGCCTCGGTACGGTGATCTTCGGCAGCTGGGTGCTGCCGTTCGAGGTGCTGTCGGTGCTGCTGCTGTCCGCGCTGATCGGCGCGATCGTGCTGTCGCGCCCCGACGTCGGCGCGGCACCCCGATCAGGTGGCGGCAGCTGATGCGCCCGGTCATCCCGTACGTCGTCGCCGCCGCGCTGTTCGGCCTCGGCGTGTACGGCGTGCTGCGCCGCCGCAACGCCGTCCTGCTGCTGATGTCGGTCGAGTTGATGCTCAACGCCGTCAACCTGGTGCTGGTCACCGCCGACAGCACGGTCCGCGCCGCGTTGCCACACACCGGGCAGACGTTCGCCCTGTTCATCATCGTGATCGCCGCCGCCGAGATCGGCGTCGGGCTGGCCATCGTGCTGCACCTGTACCGGCTACGGGCCAGCGTCGTCGTCGACGACGTCCCACTCGGCGACGACACCGACGACCGTGGCGCTGCCGACGACGCCGTGCGGGAGGTGCGACGGTGACCACCACCCGCCACCGGGTCGCTGCCGTCCTCGGCGTCGGCGGGGCAGCACTGGCCCTGGCCGCCGCCGTCACCCTGCTGGCCGCCGGCGCGCCGACCGTGGACGTGTCCCGGTCGTGGATCGACTTCGGCGGGCTCGCCGTCACGCTCGGCGTACGGCTCGACGGCCCCGCCGCCCTGCTCGCCGTCGCGGTCGCCGCGGTCGCGTTGGCCGTCCAGCTGTACTCCGTCGCCTACCTGGCCGACGACGAGCGCTACCCGACGTACGTCGCCCAGGTCAGCCTCTTCACCGCCGCGATGCTGCTGGTCGTCGTCGCCGGTGACCTGATCATGCTGCTGATCGGCTGGGAGGTGATGGGCGCCTGCTCGTACCTGCTGATCGCCCACGACCGACGGCTGCCCGAGGCCCCGGCGGCGGCCATGAAGGCGTTCCTGGTCACCCGCGTCGGCGACGTCGGATTCCTGCTCGGCGTCGCGGTGCTCGGCGTCGGTGCCGGCAGCTTCCGGATCGCCGACGTGCTCGCCCACGACTACCCGCCGGCGACGGTCACCACGGCGGCGCTGCTGCTGCTCGCCGGGGTGGCCGGCAAGAGCGCCCAGTTCCCGCTGCACACCTGGCTGCCGGACGCGATGGCCGGCCCGACGCCGATCTCCGCGCTGATCCACGCCGCGACGATGGTCGCCGCCGGGGTGTACGTGACCGTCCGGCTCTACCCGATCTTCGTCGCCGCCCCGGCCGCGTTGGTGGTGCTCGGCGTACTCGGCGTCGTCACCCTGCTGCTCGGCGCGTTCGCGGCGACCGCCGCCGACGACATCAAACGGGTCCTGGCCTGGTCGACGGTCTCCCAGCTGGGCTACATGACCGGCGCGTTGGCCGTCGGCTCCCCGCCGGCCGCCCTGTTCCACCTGCTCACCCACGCCGCGTTCAAGGCGCTGCTGTTCCTCGCCGCCGGCTGCGTCATCCACGCCGTCGGCAGCAACCTGATGTCGGCGATGGGCGGGCTGCGTCGGCCGATGCCGGTCACCTTCGCCGCCACGGCGGTCGGGCTGGGGGCACTTGCCGGGCTGCCGCCGCTGGCCGGCTTCTGGAGCAAGGAGAGCGTTCTGTACGCGGCCTCCCATGCGGCCAGGCATCCCGGTGACGGGCCGGCTCCAGCGTGGCTGGGCTGGCTGGTCTGGACCGCCGGGCTGGTCGGGGTGGCGGTCACCGCCTGGTACGCCACCCGGCTGCTGCTGCGTACCTTCTTCGGGCCGTCTCGGCTGCCCGCCGGCGCCCACCCGCACGACCCGCCGGCGTTGATGCGTTGGCCGGTGCTGGCGTTGACGGTGCCGGCGGCGCTGCTCGGCCTGGCCGCGTTCAGCCCTACCGTCGCCGGCTGGCTCGGGGCCACCACCCCGGGTTACCTGGTCCATGGCGGCGTCGACCTGGTGCTGCCGCTGCTGCTGCTGGCAGTGGGTGTCGGCGCGGCGGTGTGGCTGCACCGGCGGGATCCCGCCGCCGATCCGGCCACGGTGGCGCTGGGGCCGCTGCGGCCGGCGTTTGTGGCGGCGTTCTGGCTGGACGCGGTGCAGCGGGCTTTGGTGGTCCGCCCCGTCGTGGCGTTGGCGGGGATGGCCAGGGTCGGCGACGAAAGGGGCGTGGGCGGGGCGGTGAACGGCGTAGGTAAGGGTGTACTGGGGCTGGGGGGGATCCTGGGCCGCCGGTTCGCCGGCCCGCTGCCGTTGGCGGTGACCCTGGTGTTGGCCGGTGTCCTGCTGCTCGCCCTCGTCACCGCCGCCCTCACCCTGCTCACCTCCCCGCCCACCTCCTCGACGATCTTGCAGTTATCGAGAGGATTTGTCTACTTTGTCCAACGATAACTGCAAGATCGTCGGGATCTTGAGGGGAGGCGGGCGCTGCCGTGTACGCCGATGACGCGATGACGGCGGGGCAGCTCGCCCTGCTGGCCGTACTGATCCTGCCGGCGCTGGGGGCGCTGCTGGTGGTGGCCCTGCCGCTATGGGGCGACAGAGCAGCGAGGCTGCTGGGCACCGGCGTCGCGGCGGTGACAGTGCTGGCCAGCCTGCCGCTACTGGGAGATCCGGCCGGGGCGGGCTGGTTCGCGTACGGGTCACCGCTGGACGGCCCACCCGGGGTGCTGCCCTGGCACCAGCTGGACCTGCCCTGGGTGCCGGCCC
This sequence comes from Solwaraspora sp. WMMA2101, assembly GCF_049179175.1. Taxonomy (NCBI): domain Bacteria; kingdom Bacillati; phylum Actinomycetota; class Actinomycetes; order Micromonosporales; family Micromonosporaceae; genus Solwaraspora; species Solwaraspora sp. WMMA2101. Next base: position 4,019,684 of record NZ_JBMHMA010000006.1, read on the forward strand.
TGGACCTACGGTTCCACATTGGTGTCGACGGCATCTCGTACCCGCTGGTGCTGCTCACCACCGTGCTGACGCTGCTCTGCTGCGCGTACACCGTCTGGCGGGTGCCGCACTCCCGCAACGGGCGGACGTTGGTCGCGTTGCTGCTGGTCGTCGAGGTCGGCATCATCGGCACCTTCCTCGCCCTCGACCTGGTGCTGTTCTTCGTCTTCTTCGAGGTCGTGCTGCTGCCGATGTACGCGATCATCGCCGGCTGGGGCGGCACAAAGGACCAGGCCGACGGGGGCGCGCACCGGCGGGCGGCGACGAAGTTCGCCGTCTACACCCTGGCCGGGTCGGTGCTGCTGCTCGTCGGCGTGGTGACCGTGGTGACCGCCGCCGGCACCGCCGACCTGACTGTGCTCACCGGCGGCGCCGACCTCACCAGGCGCACCCAGTTGGCGGCGTTCACGCTGCTGGCGCTGGCCTTCGCGGTCAAGGCCCCGCTCTGGCCGCTGCACAGCTGGCTGCCCGACGCGCACAGCCAGGCACCCACCGTCGGCAGCGTGATCCTCGCCGGGGTACTGCTCAAAATGGGCACGTACGGGCTGATTCGGGTCGCCGTCGGCGTCGCCCCGGAAGGTGCCAGGTGGGCCGCCCCGGTGCTCGGGACCCTCGCCGTCGCCGCGATCATCGTCGGATCCCTGGTGTGCCTGGCGCAGACCGAACTGAAACGGCTGATCGCCTACTCCAGCGTCGGTCACATGGGGTTCGTGCTGCTCGGCGTCGCCACGCTCAGCGCCACCGGCATCCAGGCCGCCCTGATCGGCAACATCGCCCACGGCGTCATCACCGGGCTGCTGTTCTTCCTCGCCGGGGCGGTCAAGGACCGCTACCACACCGGTGAACTGGCCGACCTCGGCGGACTGCGGGAACAGGCACCGGCACTGTCCGGGCTGCTCGGCTACGCCGCGCTCGCCTCGCTCGGCCTGCCCGGCCTGGCCGGCTTCTGGGGTGAGGCGTTCGCCGTCGTCGCCGCCTGGCAGCGCGGCGGACCACTGTGGATCACCCTGGCGGTGGTGGCGGCGATCGGGGCGGCGCTGACCGCCGCGTACCTGCTGCGGATGCTGCGCCGGGTCACCCACGGCCCGGCCGGCCCGGCGCTGCGGGCCGCCGGCCCGGCGGCGGCGATCAGCCGCGCCGAGGCGCTGGTCTGGGCGCCGCTGGTGGTGGCGGCACTGGCCATCGGACTGGTGCCGACGCTGGTGCTCGGCGTCGCCGAGGTGCCGGTGGACGTGCTGCTGGAGGTGATCCGGTGATCGGCGAACCCGCAGCACAGTCGGTCGACCATGTGGCGCTGCTGCCGGCGTACGTGGCGGCGCTGACCGCCGTCGCCGTCCTGCTGGTCGACCTGTTCGCCGCCCGCCGGGCGGCCACCGTGGCGACGGCGACGGTGGGGGCCGTCGCGGTCGGCGTCGCCGCGTCGGTGGCGCTGGGCCGACCGACCCGGGCCACCTTCTGCGGTACGCCGTCCGGGGTGCCCGGCGAGGACGGCTTCGCCTGCTCGTACGTAGCCGACCACCGGGCCGCCCTGGTCGCGCTGCTGTTCGCCGCGCTGACCGTCGGGGTGCTGGCCCTGTCGGCGCCGACGCTGCGGGCCCGCGCGGTGCCGGTCGGGGAGTACTGCTTCCTGCTGGCCTGTTCGATGACCGGCGGTGTGGTGCTCGGCGCCGCCGGCGACCTGATCACCCTGATCGTGGCGGTGGAGACGCTGACCCTGCCGCTGTACATCCTGGTCGGGCTGCACCGGCAGCGGGTCGCCTCGGCCGAGTCGGCGGTGAGTTTCTTCGTCGTCAGTGTGGTCGCCACGGCGGTGGCGCTGCTCGGCGCGGCACTGCTGTACGCCGCGTACGGCGCGGTGCACCTGGACCTGCTCGCCGGCGCCAGCGGCCTGGCCGAGCCGGCGGGTCCGGCCGGTACGGTCGTCGGCGGCTCGGCCGACGGGCAGGCCCGGCTGGCCCGGGTCGGCCTGGTGCTGCTGCTGACCGGGCTGGCGTTCAAGGTGGCGGCGGTGCCGCTGCACGCCTGGGCGCCGAAGACCTACGACGGTGCGCCGGTGCCGGTCGCCGCGTACCTGTCGACCGCGTCGAAGCTCGGCGGTGTCGTGGCGATCGTCGCCGTCGTCGCCGAGGGGCTCACCCCGCAGCTGGCCACCTCCGGGCCGGTGCTGGCGGTGCTGGCGGTGGCGACGATGACGGTCGGCAACCTGGTGGCGCTGCGGCAGCGGCGGATGGTGCGGCTGCTGGCCTGGTCGTCGATCGCGCAGGCCGGCTACATCCTGGTGCCGCTGGCGGCGGCCGCCGGGCTGGCCGGGCGGGGCGTCGAGGAGCGGGCGGTGGCGGTCGCGGCGGTCTTCGCGTACACCGTTTTCTTCGTGGTGTTGGAGCTGGCGGCGTTCGCGGCGGTGGTGGCGTTGCGGCCGGCGGCCGGCGACGGCGGCACGATCGCCGAGTACGCGGGCGCTGCCCGGCGGCGGCCGTGGGTCGGTGCGGCGCTGGTGTTCGCGCTGATCGGGCTGGCGGGTCTGCCGCCCGGCCTGGCCGGCCTGTTCGCGAAGGTGGCGGTGGTCCGGTCGCTGCTGGTCGGCGGGGCCGGCGTTCTGGCGTTGGTGGTGGCGGCGAACGCGGTGCTCGGCCTGGTCTACTACCTGCGGGTCAGTGCCACGCTGTACGCCCGACCGGCAGTGATGCCGAGCGACGACGGCGCGCCGGCGGTGCCCGGCGGCCCGGTGGCGTGGCCGGTCGCGGTGGCCCTGGCGGTGGCGACGATTGTGGCGGTAGTGATCGGTTTCGCCCCGCAAGTGGTGTTTGACGTCGTCGCAGGCTGACCGAAAACTTTGCCGCCGACTCTTGATTCCCAGTCAACTCTCAGCTATTGGCGGATGGATCGCGGGTATCTGGACGTTGCACCTGCCGTGGGGTCTTACCGACGACCCGGTGGAGAAGGAGTCAACGTGCACAGCCACCACAACGGTCTCAAGACGGCAGCCCTGCTCGGCCTGCTCACCGCCATGATCCTCGGCGTGGGCTACTGGTTCGGCGGCAGCGGCGGCCTGATCATCGCCGTCGGCGTCTCGCTGGCGATGAACGCCGGCACCTACTTCTGGTCCGACAGGATCGCGCTGCGGTCGATGCGGGCCCGGCCCGTCAGCGAAGCGGAGTTCCCGGCGCTCTACCAGATGGTCCGCGAGCTGGCGGTCGAGGCCGGCCAGCCGATGCCCCGGCTGTACGTCAGCCCGACCATGCAGCCGAACGCCTTCGCGACCGGCCGCAACCCGGCCAACGCCGCGGTCTGCGTCACCCAGGGGATCGTGCAGATCCTCGACTACCGCGAACTGCGCGGCGTCATCGGTCACGAACTGTCCCACGTCTACAACCGCGACATTCTGATCTCCAGCGTCGCGGCGTCGCTCGCCGGCATCGTCACCATGCTGGCGCACCTGGCGTGGTTCCTGCCGTTCGGTGGCGGGGACGACGAGGAGGGCGCCAACCCGTTGGCGCTGCTCGGCATGCTGATCCTCGGCCCCCTGGCCGCGTCGATCATCCAGCTGGCGATCAGCCGCAACCGCGAGTACCAGGCGGACGCGTCCGGCGCCGCCCTGACCCGCGACCCGCTCGCGCTGGCCAGCGCCCTGCGCAAGATTCACATGGGTACGCAACGGATGCCGTTGCCGGCCGAGGGCCAGCTCGCCAGCTCGGCCCACCTGATGATCGACAACCCGCTGCGCAAGGGCGGGTTCGCCGCGCTGTTCTCCACCCACCCGCCGATGGAGCAGCGGGTTGCCCGGCTGGAGCAGCTGGCGTACGCCGGTCCGGTGTCGCGCCGCTGACACCGCCCCACGCGCCGGCCTGGTCGAGCCGGTCGCTGACCGCTCTCTGTGATCGGATTCGCACCCCTGGCCGAGGAAATCGGCTGGGGGTGCGACCGGTTCGGCGTTAGGGTCGGCAGGTCGACCACCCGTTACCTGTGGTCGGCCCGCCGACCACGAGGTTCACCGCCGTCGGTGCCACCCGCAACACTGAGGAGGCCCGGTGGGCGGGCTACGTAAATATGCCGAAGTCTGGCGGATCCCCGGCGGCCCCACCCTGCTGCTGGCCGGCGTCATCGGCCGACTCAGCATCGGCATGACCCCGCTCGCCCTGCTCCTGGCGATCAGCGACGTCACCGGAAAATACTCCCTCGCCGCCGTCGCCGGCGGCATCTATGCCGTCGCCGGTGCGGTCGTCAGCCCGGTCGCCGGACGCCTCGCCGACCGGTTCGGCCCCACCCCGGTGCTGCTGACCACCGGCATCGCGCACCCAGTTGCCCTGGTCGGCCTGCTGTTCACCATCCGTGCCGACGCCCCGATCCTGCTGCTGTACGCGATGGCCGGCCTCGCCGGCGCCAGCTATCCGCCGCTGAGCGCCGCCATCCGGGGCGCCTGGACCCACCTGACCGACCCGGCCAGCGGCCGGTACGCACTGCGTAACACCGCGCTCGCCGCCGAGACGACCATCTTCGAGTTCGTCTTCGTGATCGGCCCACTGCTGGTCGCCGCCTCGGTGGTGCTCGCCGACGCCTCCGCCGCGCTGCTCGCCGCCGCCGTACTGACCCTGGCCGGCACCACCGCCGTGGCCCTCGGCACCGCCATGCGCTCGTGGCGGCCGCAGCCCACCGGCACCCACACCCGAGGGCTCGGCCCGCTGCGGGTACCCGGCTTTCCGGCGCTGCTGCTCTGCGTCGCCGGTCTCGGCATCGCGTTCGGCACCGCCGGGGTCGCCGTGCCGGCGTACGTGACCGCGCACGCCGCATCTGCGGCGTCCTCCGCTGCCGCTGCCGCCTCAGCTGACGACGGTGGCCGGCTGGCCGGGATCCTGCTGGCCATCTGGGCGATCGGCAGCGCCTCCGGGGGCATCTACTTCGGCACCCGCCGGCCGGCCCTCGACGCCACCCGCCAGTTCGCCTGGTTGCTCGCCGCCGTCGCTGCCAGCTTCATCGTATACGCCGTGATGCCGCACCCGTTGGCGTTGGGCGTGGCACTGGTGCTCGGCGGCGCGGTGATCGCCCCGGCCCTGACCGTCGAGAACACGATGGTCGGCCGGATCGCCCCGGTCGGCATGCTGAACGAGGCGTACACCTGGGTAGCGACGATGGCGGTCGGGTTCAGCGCGGCCGGCGGCGCGGTCGCCGGGGTGCTCGTCGACGGGCGGGGCGGGCCGCCGGCGGCGTTCCTGTTCGCCGGTGCCGCCGTCGCGGTGGCGGCGACGGTCGCCGCCTGGCCGGCCGGGCCGATCCGCCGGGCTGAAACACGCTCGGCGGCCGACCCCGACCGGGTGCTGCTGAGCGAGACGGTCTGAGCATCCCGGCCTGATGCGGCCCCGGGCAGCGGCCCCGGGCAGCGGCCCGGCCCGTCGTCAGCCGGCCTCAGCTCACCGGTAGTTGGTGAACTGCAGGGCGATGCCGAAGTCCTCCGCCTTGAGCAGCGCGATCACGGCCTGCAGGTCGTCGCGCTTCTTGCCGGTCACCCGCAGCTGGTCGCCCTGGATCTGCGCCTGGACGCCCTTGGGCCCCTCGTCGCGGATCTTCTTGCTGATCGCCTTGGCCTTGTCGGACTCGATACCCTGGATGATCTTGCAGTCGATCTTGTAGACCTTGCCGGACGACCGTGCGTCACCGGCGTCCAGCGACTTCAGCGAGATGTTCCGCTTGACCAGCTTCTCCTTGAAGACCTCCAGGCTGGCCTTGACCCGCTCCTCGGTCTCCGCCTGCAGGGAGACCGCCTCCTCGCCGGCCCAGGCGATCTCCGCCCCGGTGCCACGGAAGTCGAAGCGGGTGGACAGCTCCTTCTCGGTCTGCCGGAGGGCGTTGTCGATCTCCTGCCGGTCGACCTTGCTGACGATGTCGAACGACGGGTTGGCTGCCATGATGATCTGCTCCTGCCAGTGCGGGTCTGGACGGTGGCTCGGACGTGACCGAGCGGTGGACTCCCGCCGACCGTACCCGGTTGCGGGAACGCCCGGTGATGCCGCTATCCTTTCCTGCGTTGCCTCGCGCGCCGAGGCGGCACGCCCTGGCGGGTTGCCCGAGCGGCCAATGGGAGCGGACTGTAAATCCGTCGCGAAAGCTACAGAGGTTCGAATCCTCTACCCGCCACCAGGCGCACCAACAGCCCTTGACCTGCACTAACAGGTCAAGGGCTGTTGTCGTACGGCCGGCGTGTCGTCCCGCCCGGTCCCGCCACTTCCAGCCGTCAGCGGGGTTCACGGGTGCAAGTCGGTCCCGTTCTCGGACCGGCGAGGCAGCCGGAAGGCCATGGATGGCGTCGCGGGTCCTGGCCCGGGTGTACGCCGACTGCGTCGACGGCGGGGACGACGGCATGAACGACAAGATCGCCAACGTGCTCGGATGATGCGCGTGCGTCGCCGTGTCACACTCCGGTTGGGCCCGCAACGCTCGGTATCGCGGCGGCCTGATCCCGGCCGCTGTCGTCGCGTGTGCCACCTGGAGCGCAACCTTCGCCGGCTTCTCCGAGGTGCCGTCGCTCTATCAGGGCGGTATGTCGGTGCTTGCCGCCCTCCTGGCAGGTTGGGTGCACTGGTTCAGTGGCTCGAACGAGGACCGCCACGGGCGGCGGTACGTCGGGTCGTCTCAAAAGAAGACCTAGCAATTTGCTACGTCGCAGATTCACTATCGGCGGGTGACCGGCTCGGGTGGGTCGTCCGCCGTGGGCGGATGGTGGGCGAGACTGCAAGGACTGCACAGGTCGGCCCGGCGGGGAGGCGGAGCACCAGGTCGTGACCCTGGGGGCCTCCCGGTGAGCTGGGGACCTGGCCGGTGAGCTGGGGACCTGGCTGGTGCCAGCGCGGCGTGGTAGGTCCACGTAATCCGCTGGGATGCTGGGGGCGGAGTGCCGGTTTCGGGCTCATCGTGCCGTTCGGGCTGCGATTTCCGAACCGACGAGTAGCCGCCGTCACCGAGCTGTAACCGAAAGAGCCCCTGCTGAGTTGCCCCTAGGGCTTAGCGTCGAGAACTGGCGACGGGGCGTGTCGATGGTGCCACTGGTCCGGGCTGCGTACCTGCATCTCAGTTAATAGTCGTATAAATTACGTGATAAATACTTCTTTTACTGAATCGGATTAAATCCGACATGTCGGTCGACGCAAAGTGCTCACTTCCCTTGACTCTGCCACCGTTTACGGTACTGATCGTGGCAATGCCGTGACGTCCACGCCAACCCGGAGTTATCTACCAGCGGCCGGCCTGACCTGCGACGGGACGAATGCCCCCGAGGAAAGCCGCCGCTAAGGTTCTCCTCGTCCGATTGGCTAGGATGGGCGGTGCTGAAGGTGCAGGCCGACCGCGTCAACCTACCCTTGGTGCCGTCCGGTGTGGCACCATCAGTCTCTGCCCCCTCAATCGCGTAAGTCATTCGCCTCCTGGACGGGAGTCTGTAACATGCGTGGACACACGATGGGCCGCCGGCTCGGCAGGGTCGTCGCGGTCGTCGCACTAGGGATTGCTGTCTCGTTCACCACGGGGACCGCCGCCCAGGCCGCTTACGCCTGGGTCACGGTCGGTGACGAAGTGCCGGTGGTCTTGCCGGTGGACAAGCCTGACTACAACGACTCGATCGATGCGCCGGTCTCGCTCTACGACTTCAGTTGGAACTGAACTGGACCTGACATCGAGGGAGTCGAGTGCCTAGGCCACAGGCTGCGGGGCGGCATTCGTCGGAGCGGGCGTGGTACGTAACCGGCCCGCTCGCTCTGACGGCGGTCCTTATTTCTGTGGCCATAGGCCTCAGTCACCCGGCCCCAACCGGTGACTGGCTTCTCGGGCTCCTTTTTCTCGGGCTGTTCGTCGCTGCGCACGCGACACTCGTTCTCTTCGAGGTGCGTCGGCAGTCGTTCACCCTGAACATCGGTGAGATTCCGTTTCTTCTGGGGCTGTTCTTTCTCCCGCCACTGACCTTGATTATCGGGCGCGTCATCGCGGCGGTCATTGGCCACATGATGCGCCGGCAGCCGCCCGTCAAGTTGTGGTTCAACGTGGCGAACGTCGCTGCGGGAACATCGATCGCCACGGCGATTGTCGTGAACGCCAGAGTGCTCGAAGCGGCGCAGCCGCACACCTGGCTGACGCTGGTGGGCGCGATGGCGGCCAACCAGGTCATCACGCTGGTGGCCGTCCTCGTGGTCATCACGCTGGTGCAGGGGCGGCTCTCCACAAGGGAGATCACCACCACCAGTGTCCCCGGCCTCATCGTCGCGTTCATCAACACCACGTTCGGCCTGGTGGTCCTGATCCTGCTCGCCCAGAGCCAGTGGGCGCTGGTGCTGCTGGTCGCCCTGATCACCTCCTTCGTGCTGGCGTACCGCTCCTATGCCCAGTCGCTGCGCCAGAATCGGACCCTGTCCGAGATCTATGCGTTGACCAGGGCGATCGCCGACACTCCGCACGATGGCACCATCTCCGATGTCCTGCTCAAACGGGTCCGCGAGGTCCTGCAGGCCGAGTACGCGACGCTGTGGTTGCCGAAACAGGGCCGCTATCCGGAGGTGCTGCTCTCCGCGACCGCGGACGGGCAGGGGCTGGTCGACACGGCCGGCGCGCCGCACGTCCTGCGGGAACACGTGTTCGCCACCGGCGCGTCGCTCGCCGTCGGCGGGAAGTTCGGCGACAGTCAGTTCGGTGACGCGCTGCGGGAATGGGGGACCAGGAACGCGGTCGTCGTGCCATTGCGGGCCGGTTCGTTGGTGATCGGCTGCCTCGAGGTCAGTGGCCGGCTCGGCGACTCCGCGCATTTCCTGCCGGGCGACGTGACGCTGCTGGAGGCCATCGCCGGGCACGCCGCGGTCGCGGTGGAGAACTCCCGGCTGGTCGACCGGCTGCGCTACGACGCGGCCCACGACGGGTTGACCCGGCTGGCCAACCGTCGTCGGCTGACCGCGGCCCTCGACGAGTCGGTGGCCATCCGCGCACCGGGTGAGGTCGTCGCGGTCCTGCTCTTCGACGTCGACGGTCTGCGCCAGGTCAACGAGTCCCTCGGGCACGCCGCCGGGGACAAGGTCCTCGTCGAGGTCGCCCGTCGGCTGCGGGCACACGTGCCGTCGTCGGCTCTGATCGGCCGCAGCGGCGGCGACGAGTTCGTCGTCACGCTCCGGATGGAGAGCATCGAGGCGGCCGTACAGCTGGCCACCGAGCTGCGTGACCAGATCCGCGACCAGATGGTCTTCGGCGCCCTGACCCTGGACGTCGACACCGTCGCCGGGGTGGCGGTGCATCCGGACCACGGCAGTGACGCGGCGACGCTGCTGCAGCGGGCGGACCTGGCGGCGACGGCGGCGAAGTCCATCCCCGGCGGGGTCCAGCTGTTCAACCCGGCACTGGAGTCCCGGTCGGTCCGCCGGCTCGGGCTCGCCGGCGACCTTCGGACGGCGCTGGACGAGGCGCAGCTGGAGGTCTACTACCAGCCGAAGGTGACGCTGCACGGCCGCCGGTTGGTCGGCGTCGAGTGTCTGACCCGCTGGGAGCATCCGACGCACGGGTCGGTCGCGCCGGAGGATTTCGTGGCGGTCGCCGAACACACCGGCCAGCTCGGCCGGCTGACCGAGTTCGTGCTGCGGGAAGGGCTGCGGCGCAGCCGGGAGTGGCAGATCGGCCAGCAGCCACTGCCGGTGGCGGTGAACCTCTCTGCCCGGACCCTGACCGATCCGGAGTTCCCGGAGCTGGTCCGGGCGTTGCTCGAGGAGCAGCAGGTCTCGCCGGAGCTGTTGACCCTGGAGATCGCCGAGGCGGGGGTGCTCGACGGCACCGACCGTCCGATGCCTTCCCTGCGTCGGCTGCGTGACCTGGGGGTACGCCTGTCGGTGGACGACTTCGGCACCGGCTACACGTCGTTGGCGCATCTGCGGCGGCTGCCGGTGCACGAGGTCAAGGTCGACCGTTCGTTCGTCCAGGGGATGGCGACCGACCCCGGCGACCTGGCCATCGTGAACGCGGTGGTGACCCTGTCGCAGCAGTTCGGGCTGACCGTGGTCGCCGAGGGTGTGGAGAGCGAGCTGACGCTGGAGCTGCTGCAGGACATCGGCTGCCAGGTCGGCCAGGGGTTCCTGTTCAGCCGGCCGCTGCCGTACGAGCGGTTGGCCGCCTGGTACGAGGCCCAGGCGGACCCGGAGACGCTGCAGTCCAGCGAGGTCCGTCGGCTGCGGGCCGTGCCCTGACCTGCAGATCCGGGTACGGGGGGAGCTGATTTCACCTGGCGGTCGGGTACGTGTACTCTTACCCGTGCGCATCCGCCCCCTGGGGCGGTGTGTGGCAGGCCCCCTTAGCTCAGTCGGCAGAGCGTCTCCATGGTAAGGAGAAGGTCTACGGTTCGATTCCGTAAGGGGGCTCAGTGGGTTCCGTTGGACCCGTCACGGCGGTGTAGCTCAGGTGGTAGAGCAAACGGCTCATAATCGTTGTGTCGCCGGTTCAAGTCCGGCCACCGCTACGGTCGGCTTCCCGGTGAGGCCGGTGCGTGAAGTACAGGGGGCGCCGTTGGCGCCCGCTTTGCATGTCTGCGTTCGCTCCGGCTACGCTGGCACGTTGTAGTTGTTCCGATAGCGAGGAAGGCACCCCGCCGTGGCCAAGGCGACCGACGTCCGTCCGAAGATCACTTTGGCGTGTGTGGAGTGCAAGGAGCGCAACTACATCACGCGGAAGAACCGCCGTAACGACCCGGACCGCATCGAGCTGAAGAAGTTCTGCCCCCGGGACGGCAAGCACACGCTGCACCGCGAGACCCGCTGACCCGGTCCCGTTCGGGCCGCACGTCGTCACGGCGGGTCCACCGGGTAGGTTCTGGCCATGCCCATGGACCCGTCCGTCGTCGGCCGTAGCTATCCGCCCGGCTCCTCCTACCTGGTGGGCCGGGAGAAGATCCGCGAGTTCGCCACCGCTGTCGGTGCCGCCGATCCGATCCATCACGATCCGGCTGCCGGGCGTGCGGCCGGCTATCCGGACGTGGTCGCGCCGCCGACGTTCCCGATCGTGATCACGATGTCGTCCGCCGAGCGGGTCGTTTCCGATCCCGACCTGGGGATGGACTACAGCCGCGTGGTGCACGGCGACCAGCGCTTCCAGTACGTCCGCCCAGTGGTCGCCGGGGACGAACTGGTCTGCACCGACGTGATCGAGGAGGTCATGTCGCGTGGTGGTCACGACTTCCTCACCGTCCGGACCGAGGTGGCGACGGTGGCCGGCGATCCGGTGGTCACCGCGTGGATGAAGCTGGTCGTGCGGGGGGAGAGCTGACATGCAACTGCCGGCACAGCGGTTCACGGTGACCCGGGCCGACCTGGTGCGGTACGCGGGTGCCTCCGGTGACTTCAACCCGATCCACTGGAGCGACCGGTTCGCCACCGGGGTGGGTCTGCCCGGGGTGATCGGCCATGGCATGTTCACCATGGCGTTGGCGGCCCGGGCGGTGGCGACGTGGGCCGGTGGCCCGGACGCGGTGGTCGAGTTCAACGTGCGGTTCACCCGCCCGGTGGTGGTGCCGGACACCGACGACGGCACCGAGATCGAGGTGACCGGGGTGGTCAAGGGTGCCACCGAGGCGGGTCTGACCAGGATCGATGTCACTGCGGTGTGCGCCGGCGAGAAGGTGCTGAGCCAGGCGCGGGCGCTGGTCCGTACCCGGGAATGAGGCCGGTGGTGTGCGGCCGGCGACGGCTCGCGCACCTTGCGGTGCGGTACCGGTTGGGAAAGTGGTCGCTCTACCCGTACACTGGTCCGCCGTGGGGTTCGTGACCCCTGTTCAGTCCTGCATGGGTGGTTCACCAGGCAGGATCGGCCAGGGTTTCCCGACCCGCACAGGGGTGTAGCTCAATTGGCAGAGCAGCGGTCTCCAAAACCGCAGGCTGCAGGTTCAAGTCCTGTCACCCCTGCGCCTAAGGCCTGACCGACCCGGTGGGTCGGCTGCCGTCCCCGTTGGCGGCCGTCCCGCAAGGGGAATGGCCGGCGTGCACGATGCATCACGTGCTTGACCTGGCGCGTGACCCCCACCACCGCGACGGAGGGCGAGATGGCCGAGAGGAACCGGCGTGGCGATGACGCCGCGGACGACCGCCCCGAGGACGAGGCGTTCGACGAGACGTCCGCTACGGACGACGACGTCGATGACGACGAGCCGGTAGCGCGGGGTGGCACGGCCACCCGGTCCAAGGCGAAGGCCGAGTCGGCCGACGGCCGTCCGAAGGCCAGGTCCGAGGCCCGTGTGGGCTTTTTTGGCCGGATCATCCGGTTCATCCGCGAAGTGGTCGCCGAACTGCGTAAGGTCATCTGGCCGACTCGGAAAGAGCTGCTGACCTACACCGCCGTCGTCGTCGTGTTCATCGCGGTCATGCTGACCATCGTGGCCGGGCTGGACTTCGCGTTCGCCAAGGGTGTGCTGTGGGTATTCGGTAACCCCAGCTGAGAGTGACGGAAGTGAGCAAGCGTGCCTGAGTACGACGAGACCGCCGGCGTTACCGACGACCAGTCGACGGTGGCAACGGCGGCGGCTGATGAGTCGGTTGAGGCCGCCAGCGCACCATCGGTCCCCGCCGCCGAGGCGGACGAGCCCGCCGCCGCGGCTGACGAGCCTGCTGTCGAGGCGGACGACGAAGAGTTCGACGCGGTGGCCGAGCTGCGGCAGAAGCTGCGCTACGCCCCGGGCGACTGGTACGTGGTCCACTCCTACGCCGGCTACGAGAACAAGGTCAAGACCAACCTCGAGACCCGGATCAGCAGCCTCGACATGGAGGAGTTCATCTTCCAGGTGGAGGTGCCCACCCGCGAAGAGGTCGAGGTCAAGAACGGCAAGCGCCTCCAGGTGCAGAACAAGGTCTTCCCCGGCTACATCCTGGTCCGGATGGACCTGACGCCGGAGTCGTACTCCTGTGTGCGCAACACCCCGGGGGTCACCGGCTTCGTCGGGGCGACCGACCGGGCCGACCGACCGGCGCCGCTGTCGCTCAACGAGGTGCTCAAGTGGCTGGCCCCGGCGGTCGCCGCCGAGCCGAAGAAGGCCAAGGCCGAGATCAAGGTGCTGGACTTCGAGGTCGGCGACTCGGTCACCGTCACCGACGGCGCGTTCGCCTCGCTGCCGGCCACGATCAGCGAGATCAACGCCGATCAGCAGAAGCTGAAGGTGCTGGTCTCCATCTTCGGCCGGGAGACCCCGGTGGAGCTGAACTTCAACCAGGTCGCCAAGATCTGATCCACCATCGCTGTCCGCCGACGCGGCGACCCGACGTGGGGTTGCCGCGTCGTTTGCGCTACCGTATAACGTCGGCCCCGGGCCGCGCCTGACCGTGCGCGCGTGCCGGGGGTTCGCCAGCCCGCGCCGGAGGGGTTGTCACCTCCGGTGACGTCCAGCAGATCCGGTGCGGACCACCGGATCAAGCCCCAGGAAGTGACATGCCTCCGAAGAAGAAGCTCGTCAAGACGTTCACGCTGCAGTTGCCGGCGGGTCAGGCCACCCCGGCGCCGCCGGTCGGTCCGGCGCTCGGCCAGCACGGCGTGAACATCATGGAGTTCTGCAAGTCCTACAACGCGCAGACCGAATCGCAGCGGGGCGACATCGTTCCGGCTGAGATCAGCGTGTACGAGGACCGGACCTTCACCTTCGTGCTGAAGACCCCGCCGGCGGCCCGGCTGCTGCTCAAGGCCGCCGGTATCCCGAAGGGCTCCGGGGTGCCGCACACCACCAAGGTCGGCTCGGTGACCGGCGCGCAGTTGCGCGAGATCGCCGAGAAGAAGATGGCCGACCTAAACGCCAACAGCGTCGAGCAGGCGGAGAAGATCATCGCCGGGACCGCCCGGTCGATGGGCATCACCGTCAAGGAATGATCCGGCCGACCCGCGCCGACGCGGGTCACCGACGCTGAAACCAGAATCGAACGGCCGGACACCGGCCGTCACCATCGTGGGAGGGTGCGCGCGACGCGCGGCCCGCCAGTGACCACAGGAGCAGAAACACATGCAGCGCAGCAAGAGCTACCGCAAGGCCACCGAGCAGATCGACCGGACGAAGCTGTACACCCCGGCCGAGGCGGTCAAGCTGGCCAAGGAGACGAGCGCCGTCAAGTTCGACGCCACGGTCGAGGTCGCCATGCGCCTCGGCGTCGACCCGCGTAAGGCGGACCAGATGGTGCGCGGCACGGTCAACCTGCCGCACGGCACGGGCAAGACCGCCCGGGTGATCGTCTTCGCCGCCGGCGCGAAGGCGGAGGAGGCCGTCGCGGCCGGTGCCGACGAGGTCGGTACGGATGAGCTGGTCGCCCGGATCCAGGGTGGCTGGCTGGACTTCGACGCGGCGATCGCCACTCCGGACCAGATGGCGAAGATCGGCCGGATCGCGCGGATCCTGGGCCCGCGCGGCCTGATGCCGAACCCGAAGACCGGCACCGTCACGATGGACGTGACCAAGGCCGTCGCCGACATCAAGGGCGGCAAGATCACCTTCCGGGTGGACAAGCACTCCAACCTGCACCTGATCATCGGCAAGGCCTCGTTCGGTGAGGCGCAGCTGATCGACAACTACGCCGCCGTACTGGACGAGGTGCTGCGGGCCAAGCCGTCCGCCGCCAAGGGCAAGTACCTGCGCAAGGTCGTGCTGACCACCACGATGGGCCCCGGCGTGCCGGTGGACCCGAACGTGGTGAAGAACCTCAACGAGGCGACCAGCGAGAGCTGAGCGCCCGCCGGCGTGATCGCCGGGCCGGGCCGACGGGTACGTCGGCCCGGCCCGGCGACTACGACCGGACGGACGGCCGCCCCACCCCGGCGACGTCGATTTGGCCCCGCGTCGGCTGTGCCGTACGCTGGTCGTATCCACACCCAAAGACCGCTGGTCACCGTGCCTCGGCACGGTTGAAGGTCCCGTTTCCACGGGCGGCCCGCGCAGGGGCGGAACGGAAGCCGAGCATCTCCCGTCGATTTCGACGGCTGCCCGCCCCGTGCGCCTCGCGCCGGGGCGTTTTTCGTGGGCGCGGGATCTTCACCGACCGTCCGGCCGTGCGCCGGTCGGTCGCCAGCCCTGAGCACCAGAGAGGAGGGACATGGCGGACAAGCCGGTTCGTGCCGACAAGGCCACTGCGGTCGCCGAGCTGACCGAGCGCTTCCGGGAGTCGGGAGCGGCGGTGCTCACCGAGTACCGTGGTCTCACCGTCGCCCAGCTGACCCAGCTGCGCCGTTCGCTGGGGCAGAGCGCGACCTACTCGGTGGCGAAGAACACCCTGGCCAAGCGGGCCGCGTCGGACGCGGGCATCGACGGACTCGACGAGCTGTTCACCGGTCCTACCGCGCTCACCTTCGTCTCCGGCGACGTGGTGGAGGCTGCCAAGGGCCTGCGCGACTTCGCCAAGGCCAACCCGATGCTCGTCATCAAGGGCGGGGTCTTCGAAGGACGCGCGATCACCGCGGCCGAGGTCACCAAGCTGGCCGACCTCGAGTCCCGTGAGGTGCTGCTGGCCAAGCTGGCCGGCGCCATGAAGGCGAACCTGAGCAAGGCCGCGGCCGTGCTGCAGGCGCCGTTGTCGAAGACCGCCCGCCTGGCGGCAGCGCTGCAGGACAAGCGCGAATCCGAGGGTACGCCGGCCTGACCGGCCCGTGCCCTCCTAACGTCACCACACCGAAAGGAAGCCGACCATGGCGAAGCTCAGCACCGACGAGCTGCTCGACGCGTTCAAGGAGATGACGCTGATCGAGCTCTCGGAGTTCGTGAAGCAGTTCGAGGAGACCTTCGAGGTCACCGCCGCCGCTCCGGTCGCCGTCGCGGCCGCCGGCCCGGCCGCCGCCGCGGCGGAAGCCGAGCCGGAGAAGGACGAGTTCGACGTCATCCTCGAGGCTGACGGCGGCAAGAAGATCCAGGTCATCAAGGTCGTGCGTGAGCTGACCGGGCTGGGCCTCAAGGAGGCCAAGGACCTGGTCGAGGCCGCGCCGAAGCCGGTCCTGGAGAAGGCCAACAAGGAGGCCGCCGACAAGGCCAAGGCCAAGCTGGAGGCGGAAGGCGCCAAGGTCACCCTCAAGTGACCTGACCCACACCGGGCCACGGGACGGGCGGCGATCCTCAGCGAGGGTCGCCGCCCGTCTCCGTTCGCACACCGGGTGCGACTGCCCAATGATCAGGGAATTTCACCTTTTGGGTGGGCGCGGTGGTCGATGGCTGCCTGGCAACCCGCTGGGGGAAAGGTGATCTGCCGGTACGACAGGCCTTGACGCGGCCGGTGACGGCAGGCACGCTGACTACTGCAGGACTGATCCTTCAGGTGTCGCATCGGGCCCGGTGTGCCGAGGCGGTTGACGGATCCAGGCTTGCGACGGCCAAAGCTGGGTAATGGCACCAGCGGCGGGCCGCCGGCTCCGGGTGATCCGGGGATCGGCGTCCCGTTGTCCGCCAGCCCCACGAGGCCCCGTGGGAAAGCGCCGCGTTCCGAGCGGTCCGGGAGGCGTCCGAGACGACGCCCCGGCCGGCTCCGCGACGTTCCTTCGGGGTCGGGCTGGACAGCGGTTAGCCGCTCGGCTACACTGCTAGTTTGCGCTGCCTTCCGACTTGCCTCGCGCCCGGAATGTCCGATCCTGGATATTTTGACCGAGGTTCCTTGGAGTGCGCGCGAAACAGCCGTCTGCAGCACCGGTCCTCGGAAGGACGCATCTTGGCAGCTTCCCGCCCTGCGAAGACCAGTCGTACGTCGAGCGCTTTCGCTCCTCGCCGAATCTCATTCGGCCGGATCACCGAACACCTCGAGGTCCCCAACCTTCTCTCCATCCAGACCGAATCCTTCGACTGGCTGGTGGGCAACGAGGCTTGGCAGGGCCGGTCGGCTGACGACCCGCACGCACGATCAGGCCTCGCGGAGATTCTCGACGAGATCAGTCCCATTGAGGACTTTTCCGGCACTATGTCGCTTTCCTTCTCCAGCCCGCGCTTCGACGAGGTCAAGGCCTCGATCGAGGAGTGCAAGGAGAAGGATCTGACCTACTGCGCACCGCTCTTCGTGACCGCGGAGTTCACCAACAACACCACTGGCGAGATCAAGAGCCAGACGGTGTTCATGGGTGACTTCCCGATGATGACGCCGAAGGGCACCTTCATCATCAACGGCACCGAGCGCGTCGTGGTCAGTCAGCTCGTCCGCTCGCCGGGCGTGTACTTCGACAAGCAGCCGGACAAGACCTCCGACCGCGATCTGTCCAGCGTCAAGGTGATCCCGAGCCGGGGTGCCTGGCTGGAGTTCGACATCGACAAGCGCGACACCGTCGGTGTCCGCATCGACCGTAAGCGGCGCCAGGCCGTGACCGTCCTGCTCAAGGCCATCGGTTGGTCCGCCGACCGGATCCGTGAGCGGTTCGGCTGGTCCGAGCTGATGATGACCACCCTGGAAAAGGACCACATCGCCGGGGTGGACGAGGCGCTGCTCGACATCTACCGCAAGCTGCGCCCTGGCGAGCCGCCGACCCGCGAGAACGCGCAGACCCTGCTCGACAACCTCTTCTTCAACCCGAAGCGGTACGACGTCGCCAAGGTCGGCCGGTACAAGTTCAACAAGAAGCTCGAGCTGGACGTCCCGATCAACAAGGGGACGCTGACCGAGGACGACATCGTCGCCACCGTCGAGTACCTCTGCCGGCTGCACGCCGGTGAGGAGGGCTACGAGGCCGACGACATCGACCACTTCGGCAACCGGCGGCTGCGTACCGTCGGCGAGCTGATCCAGAACCAGGTACGGGTCGGCCTGTCCCGGATGGAGCGGGTCGTCCGCGAGCGGATGACCACCCAGGACGTCGAGGCGATCACGCCGCAGACCCTGATCAACATCCGCCCGGTGGTGGCGGCGATCAAGGAGTTCTTCGGTACGTCGCAGCTGTCCCAGTTCATGGACCAGACCAACCCGCTCGCCGGGTTGACCCACCGCCGGCGGCTCAGCGCCCTCGGCCCGGGTGGTCTGTCCCGGGAGCGGGCCGGCTTCGAGGTCCGCGACGTGCACCCGTCGCACTACGGCCGGATGTGCCCGATCGAGACCCCGGAAGGGCCGAACATCGGTCTGATCGGGGCGTTGTCCACCTTCGGGCGGGTCAACCCGTTCGGCTTCATCGAGACGCCGTACCGCAAGGTCGTCGACGGCCGGGTCACCGACCAGATCGACTACCTGACCGCCGACGAGGAGGACCGCTTCGTCAAGGCGCAGGCCAACGCGCCGCTGATGGCCGACGGCACCTTCGCCGAGGACCGCGTCCTGGTCCGACGCAAGGGCGGTGAGGTCGACTTCGTCACGCCGGCCGCCGTCGACTACATGGACGTCTCACCGCGGCAGATGGTCTCCGTGGCCACCGCGATGATCCCGTTCCTGGAGCACGACGACGCCAACCGGGCCCTGATGGGCGCGAACATGCAGCGTCAGGCGGTTCCGCTGGTCAAGGCGGAGTCCCCGCTGGTCGGCACCGGCATGGAGTACCGCGCGGCGGTCGACGCCGGCGACGTGGTGCTGGCCGAGGCCGGCGGCGTGGTCGAGGACCTCTGCGCCGACTACGTCACGGTGCACCAGGACGACGGCCACCGCCGGACCTACCTGCTGCACAAGTTCCGCCGTTCCAACGCCGGCTCCTGCGTCAACCAGAAGCCGACCGTCTTCGAGGGCGACCGGGTCGAGGCCGGCCAGGTCATCGCGGACGGCCCGTGCACCGACGAAGGCGAGATGGCCCTCGGCCGTAACCTGCTCGTGGCGTTCATGCCGTGGGAGGGCTACAACTACGAGGACGCGATCATCCTGTCCCAGCGGCTGGTGCAGCAGGACGTGCTCACCTCGATCCACATCGAGGAGCACGAGGTCGACGCCCGGGACACCAAGCTCGGCCCGGAGGAGATCACCCGCGACATCCCGAACGTCAGCGAGGAGATGCTCGCCGACCTCGACGAGCGCGGCATCATCCGGATCGGTGCCGAGGTCGTCCCCGGCGACATCCTGGTCGGCAAGGTCACCCCGAAGGGCGAGACCGAGCTGACCCCGGAGGAGCGGCTGCTGCGGGCGATCTTCGGTGAGAAGGCCCGGGAGGTCCGGGACACCTCGCTGAAGGTGCCGCACGGTGAGACCGGCACGGTGATCGGCGTACGGACCTTCTCCCGCGACGACGGCGACGAGTTGCCGCCGGGCGTCAACGAGCTGGTCCGGGTCTACGTCGCCCAGAAGCGGAAGATCCAGGACGGCGACAAGCTCGCCGGCCGGCACGGCAACAAGGGTGTCATCTCCAAGATCCTGCCGGTGGAGGACATGCCGTTCCTCTCCGACGGTACGCCGGTCGACATCGTGCTCAACCCGCTCGGTGTGCCGGGCCGGATGAACATCGGTCAGATCCTGGAGACCCACCTCGGTTGGGTGGCCAAGACCGGTTGGAAGGTCGAGGGCGACGACGCCGAGTGGAAGGCCGCGCTGCGGGCCATCGGGTCCGACGAGGCCGAGCCGGACACCAACGTCGCGACCCCGGTCTTCGACGGTGTCCGCGAGGAGGAGATCACCGGCCTGCTCGGCAGCACCCTGCCGAACCGTGACGGTGTGCAGTTGATCGGCAACTCCGGCAAGGCCCAGCTGTTCGACGGGCGCTCCGGGGAGCCGTTGCCGGACGCGATCGCGGTCGGCTACATCTACATCCTCAAGCTCAACCACCTGGTCGACGACAAGATCCACGCGCGGTCGACCGGCCCGTACTCGATGATCACCCAGCAGCCGCTCGGCGGTAAGGCCCAGTTCGGTGGCCAGCGCTTCGGTGAGATGGAGTGCTGGGCGATGCAGGCGTACGGCGCCGCCTACGCCCTGCAGGAACTGCTGACCATCAAGTCCGACGACGTCCTGGGCCGGGTCAAGGTCTACGAGGCGATCGTCAAGGGCGAGAACATCCCCGAGCCGGGCATCCCCGAGTCGTTCAAGGTGCTGCTCAAGGAGCTGCAGTCGCTGTGCCTCAACGTCGAGGTGCTCTCCAGCGACGGCGTGGCCCTGGAGATGCGCGAGACCGACGACGAGGTGTTCCGGGCGGCGGAGGAACTCGGTATCGACCTGTCCCGGCGGGAGCCGAGCTCGGTCGAGGAAGTCTGAGGTGCGGTCGGCGGCCCTGTCGCGACAGGGCCGCCGACCTGCCCACGAACCAGCAGTAGAGACGACGACATAGGGGACACGTAACGTGCTCGACGTCAACTTCTTCGACGAGTTGCGCATCGGTCTCGCCACCGCCGACGACATCCGTCAGTGGTCCCACGGCGAGGTCAAGAAGCCCGAGACGATCAACTACCGCACCCTGAAGCCGGAAAAGGACGGGCTCTTCTGCGAGAAGATCTTCGGTCCGCAGCGGGACTGGGAGTGCTACTGCGGCAAGTACAAGCGGGTCCGCTTCAAGGGCATCATCTGTGAGCGCTGCGGCGTCGAGGTGACCCGCTCCAAGGTCCGTCGTGAGCGGATGGGGCACATCGAGCTCGCCGCGCCGGTCACCCACATCTGGTACTTCAAGGGCGTCCCGAGCCGGCTCGGCTACCTGCTGGACCTGGCTCCCAAGGACCTCGAGAAGATCATCTACTTCGCGTCGTACGTGATCACCGGGGTGGACGCCGAGGCGCGCCACCGCGACATGTCGACGATCGAGAACGAGATCTTCGCCGAGAAGCGCCAGTCGGAGAACAGCCGCGACTCGGAGATCGAGAAGCGGGCCGCCAAGCTGGAGGCCGACCTGGCCGAGCTGGAGGCCGAGGGCGCCAAGGCCGACGTTCGCCGCAAGGTCAAGGAGTCCGGCGAGCGCGAGATGCGCCAGATCCGGGACCGGGCGCAGCGGGAGATCGACCGGCTCGACGAGGTGCTCGACACCTTCCGCAAGCTGGAGCCGAAGCAGCTGGTCACCGACGAGCTGCTCTACCGCGAGCTGCGGGACCGGTTCGACCCGTACTTCACCGGTGGCATGGGCGCCGAGGCGATCAAGACCCTGCTGCACAACATGGATCTGGACGCCGAGGCCGACAACCTGCGCGAGATCATCCGCAGCGGCAAGGGCCAGCGCAAGATCCGCGCGCTCAAGCGGCTCAAGGTGGTCGCCGCGTTCCTCAGCACCCGCAACTCGCCGCAGGGCATGGTGCTCGACTGCGTACCGGTGATCCCGCCGGACCTGCGCCCGATGGTGCAGCTCGACGGTGGCCGGTTCGCGACCAGCGACCTCAACGACCTGTACCGCCGGGTGATCAACCGGAACAACCGGTTGAAGCGGCTGATCGACCTCGGCGCACCCGAGATCATCGTCAACAACGAGAAGCGGATGCTGCAGGAGGCCGTCGACGCGCTGTTCGACAACGGCCGCCGCGGCCGGCCGGTCACCGGCCCGGGTAACCGTCCGCTGAAGTCGCTGTCCGACATGCTCAAGGGCAAGCAGGGCCGGTTCCGGCAGAACCTGCTCGGCAAGCGGGTCGACTACTCCGGCCGGTCGGTCATCGTCGTCGGCCCCAAGCTCAAGCTGCACCAGTGCGGTCTGCCCAAGCAGATGGCGTTGGAGCTGTTCAAGCCGTTCGTGATGAAGCGTCTGGTTGATCTCAACCACGCGCAGAACATCAAGTCGGCCAAGCGGATGGTCGAGCGGCAGCGGCCGGTCGTGTGGGACGTGCTCGAAGAGGTCATCTCCGAGCACCCGGTGCTGCTCAACCGGGCACCGACCCTGCACCGCCTCGGCATCCAGGCGTTCGAGCCGCAGCTGGTCGAGGGCAAGGCGATCCAGATCCACCCGCTGGTCTGCACCGCCTTCAACGCCGACTTCGACGGTGACCAGATGGCGGTGCACGTACCGCTGTCGGCCGAGGCGCAGGCCGAGGCCCGGATCCTGATGCTGTCGTCGAACAACATCCTCAAGCCGTCCGACGGCAAGCCGGTGACCATGCCCACCCAGGACATGATCATCGGGCTGTACCACCTGACCCACCGGACCGAGGGGCTGCTCGGCGAAGGCCGGGTGTTCAGCTCCGACGCCGAGGCGCGGATGGCCTTCGACAACGGCGAGCTGCACCTGCAGTCGCCGGTGCGGATCCGGCTGCGCGGCGTCGTCGACGTCGACAACGGGGCCGGCGCGGCGCGGTGGACCGCTCCGGAGCAGTGGCAGCCGGGTGAGCCGCTGATCGTCGACACCACCCTGGGCCGGGTGCTGTTCAACGAGGTCATGCCGGTCGGCTACCGCTTCGTCAACTACGAGGTCCGCAAGAGCCAGCTGTCGGCGATCGTCAACGACCTGGCCGAGCGGTTCCCGAAGGTCGCCCTCGCGGCGACCCTCGACGGGCTCAAGGAGGCCGGCTACCACTGGGCCACCTGGTCCGGGGTGACGATCGGCATGCAGGACGTCATCGCACCGCCGCACAAGCAGGAGACCCTGGAGCGGTACGAGAAGGAAGCCGACCGGATCGACAAGCAGTACCAGCGTGGTCTGATGACCGGCGAAGAGCGGCGCGGTGAGCTGATCGAGATCTGGACCAAGGCGACCAACGAGATCGCCAAGGACCTGGAGACGGCGCTGCCCCAGGAGAACCCGCTGTGGAAGATGATCCACTCGGGCGCCCGAGGCAACCTGCTGCAGCTGCGGCAGATCGCCGCGATCCGTGGCCTGGTGGCCAACCCGAAGGGCGAGATCATCCCGCGGCCGATCAAGTCGAGCTACCGGGAAGGTCTGTCCGTGCTGGAGTACTTCATCTCCACGCACGGTGCCCGTAAGGGTCTGGCCGACACGGCGCTGCGGACCGCCGACTCGGGTTACCTGACCCGTCGTCTGGTCGACGTCTCGCAGGACGTCATCATCCGCGAGGAGGACTGCGGCACCGACCGGGCGATCACCATGCAGGTCGGTGAGCGCCTCGACGGCAAGCTGATGGTGCACGAGTTCGCGGAGACCGGCGTACACGCCCGAACCCTCGCGGAGGACATCAAGGGCGCCGACGGCGAGGTCGTGGTCGAGCGCGGCGCGGACCTCAACTCGATCCTGGTCGACAAGCTGGTCGCCGCCGGGGTCGAGATGGTCCGGGTACGCAGCGTGCTCACCTGCGAGTCGAAGCTCGGTGTCTGCGGTGCCTGCTACGGCCGGTCGCTGCCGACCGGCAAGACCGTGGACATCGGCGAGGCGGTCGGCATCATCGCCGCCCAGTCGATCGGTGAGCCGGGCACCCAGCTGACGATGCGGACCTTCCACACCGGTGGTGTCGCGGGTGAGGACATCACCCAGGGTCTGCCCCGGGTGCAGGAGATCTTCGAGGCGCGGGTGCCCAAGGGCAAGGCGCCGATCGCCGACACCCCGGGCCGGGTGCGGATCGAGGACGGCGAGCGGTCCCGGAAGATCATCGTGGTGCCGGACGACGGCAGCGACGAGATCACCTACGACAAGATCTCCAAGCGGGTCCGGCTGCGGGTGCACGACGGGGACCACGTCACCGTCGGCGAGAAGCTGACCGAGGGCACCATCGACCCGCACGAGCTGCTGCGGATCCTCGGCCCCCGGGCGGTGCAGGTCCACCTGACCCAGGAGGTCCAGGAGGTCTACCGCTCGCAGGGTGTGCTGATCCACGACAAGCACATCGAGATCATCATCCGGCAGATGCTCAAGCGGGTGACGGTCATCGACTCCGGCGGCACCGAGCTGCTACCGGGCGTGCTGGTGGACCGGGCGGTGTTCGAGTCGGAGAACCGTCGACTCGTCGCCGAGGGCGGCGAGCCCGCCGCCGGCCGGCCGATGCTGATGGGTATCACCAAGGCGTCGCTGGCCACCGACTCCTGGCTCTCGGCGGCCTCCTTCCAGGAGACCACCCGGGTGCTGACCGACGCGGCGATCAACGCGCGCAGCGACTCGCTGATCGGCCTCAAGGAGAACGTGATCATCGGAAAGCTCATCCCGGCGGGTACCGGCATCAGCAAGTACCGCAACGTCCGGGTCGAGCCGACCGAGGAAGCGAAGGCCAAGGTCTACTCGATGACCGGGTACCCGGAGACCGACTACGGGTTCGGGCCGGCCAGTGGGCAGGCTGTCCCGCTGGACGACTTCGACTTCGGTTCCTACCGCTGACCACCGGTCCGGTACAGCTGTGACGGCGCCTGTCCCACCGCGAGCGCGGCGGGGCAGGCGCCGTCAGCTTGTAGGCTGACACCGTGCAGGCGACCCCGGTGCCCTCGGCCACGTATCCGAGACCCCGGCATCCGGCGGATCCGGATCCGGTCCGGTCCAGCAAGGCGACGGCGGTCTTCGCGCTCGGGCTGATCGCCGCGATCACCGGTCTGCTGGTCGGCGGGGCGGTGCCCGCCACCGTGGCGCTGCTGCTGGGTCGGCAGGCGCGCCGTGAGGCGTACGACTCGCGGGGTTACCTGACCGGAGCGATCTGGCTGCGGCGCGGTGAGCGCCTGGCCTGGACGGGCCTGTTCCTCGCCGGCGCGGTACTGACCCTGGCGCTGGTGCTCGGCATCTTCACCTGGGCGACCGGTCCGGTCGGCCAGGACTTCGCCCCCGGGGTCGACTGACCGACGATCCACCGGCCCGGGTCGACCGGGGCGGTGACGGACCCCGCCGGCGGCGACCGACCGGCGACGGACGAGGAGGACGATCAGGTGACCCAGTTCCCGGGCTACCCGGCCGCGGGGCCGGCGGGCGGTCCGCCCGTCGCCGGGCCGATGGCGCCGCCACCGCCGCCGGAGGGTCGGCTGCGACCGCGCCGGGTCGATCCGGTCCCCGGTACGGAGTACGGCCTGGTCCACCTGGAGGTGGCGCCGGTGGTGTCCGGGCTGGCGGTCGCCGCGTTGATCGCCGGGGTGGTCTCGGTGCTGGTGTCGTTCGCGGTCGGCTGCCTCGGGGCAGGCGGTGCCGACAGCGGTTGGGGCGGCTGGGTGGCCGGTGCGTTCACCTTGCTCAGCGGCTCCTTCGGGGTCGCGGCGGTGACGCTGGGCATCCTCGGGTTGCGTCAGGTCCGCCGGGTCGCGCCGCCGCCGGCCGTCCGGTTCACCGGGCGTGGGGTGGCGGTCGCCGGGATCAGCTGCGGGGCCGTCGGGCTGGTCATCACCCTGCTCGGGCTGGTGCTGACCATGCTGCTGGCGCTCGTCTGACCGCAGCGGTGCCGGACGCCGGGCCGCCAGCCGGGTCCCGATGGGCCTGGTGCGGGGGCAAGGTCCGGGCCGGCCGGCCGACGGACTGGCGAGCCGGTACACTGGGTCACTGGAGTCGTCCGCCGCAGGCGGGCAGGTGGTGGCGGCTGACGCGACCGCTGCGGAAGCCGTTTTGACCTGCGCGTGTGGGGTGGGTACTCTTTCCTCTCGTGCCCGGCGTGACCGGGCAAGTCGTGCGTGCGCTCGACCTGGCCAGCGGCCATCGAGTGACGTCACGACGGATGCAGATCCCGGTGGGTGACAGTAGCGTGCCGGGTCCGCGTGCGGGCGACACGCCCGACCGCGGGTGCCGGGGCCCCAGCCGGGGCGGCCGGTCGGAATGTAGGAGAGCCGTCCACGGGCGGCTGAGGAACAGTGCGGCCGCCTGCGGCCGGAGGGAGCAAAGAAACCCGGTGCCAACGATCCAGCAGCTGGTCCGAAAGGGCCGCCAGGCGAAGACGAGCAAGACCAAGACGCCAGCGTTGAAGGGCAGCCCTCAGCGTCGTGGCGTGTGCACCCGCGTGTACACCACCACCCCCAAGAAGCCGAACTCCGCACTGCGCAAGGTCGCCCGGGTGAAGCTCAGCAGCCAGATCGAGGTCACCGCCTACATCCCCGGCGTCGGCCACAACCTGCAGGAACACTCGATCGTGCTGGTGCGTGGCGGCCGGGTGAAGGACCTGCCGGGCGTCCGCTACAAGATCGTCCGCGGTTCGCTGGACACCCAGGGTGTCCGCAACCGCAAGCAGGCTCGCAGCCGCTACGGCGCGAAGAAGGAGAAGAGCTGACATGCCGCGTAAGGGCCCAGCACCGCGTCGGCCACTGGTCGCGGACCCGGTGTACAACTCCCCGCTGGTCACCCAGCTGGTGAACAAGATCCTCCTGCGTGGCAAGCGTCAGCTCGCCGAGCGCATCGTCTACGGCGCCCTGGAGGGCTGCCGGGAGAAGTCCGGCACCGACCCGGTCGTCACGCTCAAGCGCGCCATGGACAACGTCAAGCCCACCCTGGAGGTGCGCAGCCGCCGGGTCGGTGGCGCGACCTACCAGGTGCCGGTCGAGGTCCGCCCGTCGCGGGCGACCACCCTGGGGCTGCGCTGGCTGGTCCAGTACTCGAAGGCCCGCCGGGAGAAGACCATGATCGAGCGCCTGATGAACGAGCTGCTGGACGCGAGCAACGGTCTGGGCGCCGCGGTCAAGCGTCGCGAGGACACCCACAAGATGGCGGAGTCCAACAAGGCCTTCGCGCACTACCGCTGGTAAGCGGCAGCTGTCATGCCTCCCGGCACAGCCGCGCAGACACAGTCGACGACGAGACGAAGTAGGGATTGAAGTGGCCGCCGCAGACGCGCTCGCCAAGGTTCGCAACATCGGCATCATGGCGCACATCGATGCCGGTAAGACCACGACCACTGAGCGGATCCTGTTCTACACCGGTATCACGTACAAGATCGGTGAGGTCCACGAGGGCGCTGCCGTCATGGACTGGATGGAGCAGGAGCAGGAGCGGGGGATCACCATCACCTCCGCCGCCACCAAGTGTGAGTGGAAGGGCCACACCATCCAGATCATCGACACGCCCGGCCACGTCGACTTCACGGTCGAGGTCGAGCGGTCGCTGCGCGTGCTCGACGGCGCGGTGGCGGTCTACGACGGCGTTGCCGGCGTGGAGCCGCAGACCGAGAACG
The DNA here is from genome assembly GCF_049179175.1 of Solwaraspora sp. WMMA2101. Lineage (NCBI taxonomy): Bacteria > Bacillati > Actinomycetota > Actinomycetes > Micromonosporales > Micromonosporaceae > Solwaraspora > Solwaraspora sp. WMMA2101. The sequence continues at coordinate 4,046,538 of NZ_JBMHMA010000006.1, forward strand.
TCTGGCGGCAGGCGGACAAGTACAAGGTCCCCCGGATGTGCTTCGTCAACAAGCTCGACCGGACCGGGGCCGACTTCTTCCGCTGCGTGCAGATGATGGTGGACCGGCTCAACGCCACCCCGCTGGTGCTGCAGATCCCGATCGGCCTGGAAGGCGACCACATCGGTGTCGTCGACCTGGTCGAGATGCGTGCGCTGACCTGGCGCGGGGAGACCCAGAAGGGCGAGGACTACGCGATCGAGGAGATCCCGGCCGACCTCGCCGACGCCGCCGCCGAGTGGCGCGAGAAGCTGGTGGAGACCCTCGCCGACGTCGACGACGCCATCATGGAGAAGTACCTCGAAGGTGAGGAACTCTCCGTCGCCGAGATCAAGGCCGCCATCCGGCGGGCCACCCTCGCCGACAAGGGCAACCCGGTGCTGTGCGGTTCGGCCTTCAAGAACAAGGGCGTGCAGCCGATGCTGGACGCCGTCGTCGACTACCTGCCGTCGCCGCTGGACATCCCGGCGATCGAGGGCACCGCGACCGACGGCGAGACCCCGATGCTGCGTAAGCCGTCGCCGAGCGAGCCGTTCTCCGGTCTGGCCTTCAAGATCCAGACCGACCGGCACCTCGGCAAGCTGACCTACGTACGGGTCTACTCCGGCAAGCTGGAGTCCGGGTCCCAGGTGGTGAACTCCACCAAGGACCGCAAGGAGCGGATCGGCAAGATCTACCAGATGCACGCGAACAAGCGTGAGGAGCGGCCGGCCGCGGTCGCCGGTGACATCATCGCCGTGCAGGGCCTGAAGCAGACCACCACCGGGGACACCCTGTGTGACCCGGCGAACCCGGTCATCCTGGAGTCGATGACGTTCCCGGAGCCGGTCATCGAGGTGGCGATCGAGCCCAAGACCAAGGCCGACCAGGAGAAGCTCAGCACCGCGATCCAGCGGCTGGCCGAGGAGGACCCGACCTTCCGCGTCAAGAACGACGAGGAGACCGGGCAGACGGTCATCGCCGGCATGGGCGAGCTGCACCTGGACATCCTGGTCGACCGGATGCGCCGCGAGTTCAACGTCGAGGCGAACATCGGCAAGCCGCAGGTGGCGTACCGGGAGACCATCCGCCGCAAGGTGGAGAAGGTCGAGTACACCCACAAGAAGCAGACCGGTGGGTCCGGCCAGTACGCCCGGGTGATCATCAGCCTGGAGCCGCTGCCGCTGGACAACGAGGCGCCGACGTACGAGTTCGCCAACGCGGTCACCGGTGGCCGGGTGCCGCGGGAGTTCATCCCGTCGGTCGACGCCGGTGCCCAGGACGCCATGCAGTACGGCATCCTCGCCGGCTACCCGCTGGTCGGGGTCAAGCTGACCCTGGTCGACGGGCAGTACCACGAGGTGGACTCGTCCGAGATGGCGTTCAAGATCGCCGGTTCGATGGCGCTCAAGGAGGCCGCCCGCCGGGCGGACCCGGCGCTGCTCGAGCCGATGATGGCCGTTGAAGTCACCACTCCCGAGGAGAACATGGGTGACGTCATCGGCGACCTCAACTCCCGGCGTGGCATCATCCAGGCGATGGAGGAGCGCGGCGGAGCCCGCGTCGTCCGGGCCCTGGTGCCGCTGTCGGAGATGTTCGGCTACGTCGGCGACCTGCGGTCGAAGACCCAGGGCCGGGCGAGCTACAGCATGCAGTTCGACTCCTACGCCGAAGTGCCGCAGAGCGTGGCGAAGGAGATCATCGCGAAGGCGACGGGCGAGTAACGGTCCGGGGGAGCGTCGCTTCCCCGGCCCGTCTCGGGCGAGCTGCGTACCGGGCCTGAAGGCGTGACCGCCGCAAGACCCAAGCACTTCCGGTCGCCGACATCGGACCGGAAAGGCTGTCGACAGAGTCCTAAGCGCCGAACGGCGCGCCGGGCGTACGAACCAAGAAGTCCACAGGAGGACACCAGTGGCGAAGGCGAAGTTCGAGCGGACTAAGCCGCACGTCAACATCGGCACCATTGGTCACATCGACCACGGTAAGACGACGCTGACGGCGGCCATCACCAAGGTCCTGCACGACAGGATGCCGGACCTCAACCCGTACACGCCGTTCGACGAGATCGACAAGGCGCCGGAGGAGAAGGCCCGCGGCATCACGATCTCGATCGCACACGTCGAGTACCAGACCGAGGCGCGGCACTACGCACACGTCGACTGCCCCGGTCACGCCGACTACATCAAGAACATGATCACCGGTGCCGCGCAGATGGACGGCGCGATCCTGGTGGTCGCGGCGACCGACGGCCCGATGCCGCAGACCCGCGAGCACGTGCTGCTGGCCCGCCAGGTCGGCGTCCCGTACATCGTCGTGGCGCTCAACAAGAGCGACATGGTCGACGACGAGGAGCTGCTCGAGCTGGTCGAGCTCGAGGTCCGCGAGCTGCTGTCGGCGCAGGAGTACCCGGGTGACGACCTGCCGGTCGTGCGGGTCTCCGCGCTCAAGGCGCTCGAGGGCGACCCGGAGTGGTCCGACAAGCTCATGGACCTGATGAACGCGGTCGACACCGCGATTCCGCAGCCGGAGCGGGAGACCGAGAAGCCGTTCCTCATGCCGATCGAGGACGTCTTCACGATCACCGGTCGGGGCACCGTGGTGACCGGCCGCGCCGAGCGGGGCATCCTCAAGCCGAACGAGGAGGTGGAGATCGTCGGCATCCGCGAGAAGTCGATGAAGACCACCTGCACCGGCATCGAGATGTTCCGCAAGCTGCTGGACGAGGCACGGGCCGGTGAGAACGTCGGTCTGCTGCTGCGTGGCATCAAGCGCGAGGACGTCGAGCGCGGCATGGTGGTCATCAAGCCGGGTACCACCACCCCGCACACCGAGTTCGAGGCGACGGTCTACATCCTCTCCAAGGAGGAAGGTGGCCGGCACACGCCGTTCTTCCAGAACTACCGGCCGCAGTTCTACTTCCGGACCACCGACGTGACCGGCGTGGTCACGTTGCCGGAGGGCACCGAGATGGTCATGCCGGGTGACAACACCTCCATGACGGTCAAGCTGATCCAGCCGATCGCGATGGAGGAGAACCTCAAGTTCGCGATCCGTGAGGGTGGCCGGACCGTCGGCGCCGGTCGGGTCACCAAGATCATCAAGTGAACTGGTAACCCGATTGGCCTTGTCGTACTCCGGTACGGCATACTGGTCAGGTTGCGTCCGCGTAGGGTGGCTGGCTGCCCGGCAGTCAGCCACCCTCGCACGGCGTCCGGGGCAGATCCCGCCACGGCGTCGCACCCGATCGACAGCGTCGCTCGTCGTCGCGTCGTCGTGAGGGTGTCGGCGTGGTCGGCCTGGCCCGGTGCTCACGGCCTCAGCGGCAGGGTCTGCCGCCGCACGGCCCAGATCGTTCCGGAGTCCCGGGGCGGAGCCTGGCCAGCGGTTGCGACACGCCCGACCGCGGGGGTCGGACACGAGAAGAAACGGCAGCGCCGGGGTCCGACCGGCGGCATCCGCTCGGCGAGCGGGCTCCATTGCGGGCGGAGAGAGAAGGAACAGAAGCCACCATGGCGGGACAAAAGATCCGCATCCGGCTCAAGGCCTATGACCACGAGGTCGTGGACTCCTCGGCGCGGAAGATCGTCGAGACGGTGACGCGCACCGGCGCTCAGGTCGCAGGCCCGGTGCCGCTGCCCACTGAGATCAACCGTTTCTGCGTCATCCGTTCGCCGCACAAGTACAAGGACTCGCGCGAGCACTTCGAGATGCGCACACACAAGCGTCTGATCGACATCATCGACCCGACCCCGAAGACGGTCGATTCGCTGATGCGCCTCGACCTGCCGGCTGGCGTCGACATCGAGATCAAGCTGTAGGGACCGGACAATGGACAGGCAAGTGAAGGGCATCCTGGGCGCCAAGCTCGGCATGACCCAGGTCTGGGACAACAACCGGGTCGTCCCGGTGACGGTGGTGCAGGCCGGCCCGTGTGTGGTGACCCAGGTGCGTACCGCCGACAAGGACGGCTACGCCGCGGTCCAGCTCGCGTTCGGCGCGATCGACCCGCGCAAGGTGAACAAGCCGGAATCCGGCCACTTCGCCAAGTCCGGCGTGGCACCGCGGCGGCACATCGTCGAGCTGCGCACCACTGACGCCAGCGAGTACGAGCTGGGTCAGGAGGTCACCGTCGAGACGTTCGAGCCGGGTGCTCGCATCGACGTGACCGGCCGGACCAAGGGCAAGGGCTTCGCCGGCGTCATGAAGCGGCACGGCTTCCACGGCCTGCGGGCCAGCCACGGTGTCGAGCGCAAGCACCGCTCGCCCGGCTCGATCGGCGCCTGCGCGACCCCCGGTCGCGTCTTCAAGGGCGTCCGGATGGCCGGCCGCATGGGCAGCGTGCGCTACACCGTGCAGAACCTCACCGTGCAGGCGGTCGACCCGGAGAACAACCTGCTGCTGGTCAAGGGAGCGATCCCGGGCCCGGCCGGCGCGTTGATCCTGGTCCGCAGCGCGGCGAAGGCACAGGCGAAGAAGGGCGGTGTCGCCAAATGACCACCGTTGACGTGATCAACGCCGAGGGCACCAAGAGCGGCACCGTCGACCTGCCCGGCGAGGTCTTCGACGTACAGGCCAACATCGCCCTGATGCACCAGGTCGTGGTCGCCCAGCTCGCCGCCGCGCGGCAGGGCACGCACAAGACCAAGACCCGGGGCGAGGTCGCCGGCGGCGGCAAGAAGCCGTACAAGCAGAAGGGCACCGGCCGGGCCCGGCAGGGCTCGATCCGGGCCCCGCAGTTCGCCGGCGGTGGCGTGGTGCACGGCCCGGTGCCGCGCGACTACAGCCAGCGCACCCCGAAGAAGATGAAGGCGGCCGCGCTGCGTGGCGCCCTCTCCGACCGGGCGCGCGCCGGCCAGGTGCACGTCGTCGAGGCGTTCGTCAGCGGCGAGACCCCGTCGACCAAGGCGGCGCTCGCCACCCTGCGCAAGGTCAGCTCCGCCAAGCGGGTGCTGGTCGTGCTCAGTGCGACCGACGAGCTGAACTGGTTGTCGCTGCGCAACCTGCGTAACAGCTCGACGCTCGTGCACCTCATCGAGGTGGGCCAGCTCAACACCTACGACGTGCTGGTCGCCGACGACGTGGTCTTCACCAAGGAGGCCCTCGACCAGTTCCTGGGCACGCCGGCGCAGACCGAGGAGGGCGACAAGTGAGCACGATTGCCGACCCGCGCGACATCATCGTGGCGCCGGTGGTCTCGGAGAAGAGCTACGCCGAGCTGAACCGGAACTGGTACACGTTCCTGGTCCACCCGGACGCCAACAAGACCCAGATCAAGATCGCTATCCAGCAGATTTTCGACGTCCGGGTGCTGACCGTGAACACGCTCAACCGTGAGGGCAAGCGTAAGCGGACCCGTACCGGGTTCGGTCAGCGCAAGGCGACCAAGCGGGCGATGGTGAAGCTGGCTGACGGTGACCGTATCGAGGCCTTCGGCGGCCCGGTCAGCTGAGGGGTGTAGACAATGCCAATCCGTAAGTACAAGCCGACGACGCCGGGCCGCCGTGGTTCGTCCGTCGCCGACTTCGCTGAGATCACCCGGTCCACGCCGGAGAAGTCCCTGCTGGTGCCGCTGCCGAAGAAGGGCGGGCGCAACGCGCACGGCCGGATCACCGCGCGGCACCACGGTGGTGGCCACAAGCGCCAGTACCGGCTGATCGACTTCAAGCGGGTGGACAAGGACGGCGTACCGGCCAAGGTCGCGCACATCGAGTACGACCCGAACCGGACCGCCCGGATCGCGCTGCTGCACTACGCCGACGGCGAGAAGCGCTACATCATCGCGCCGAAGGACCTCAAGCAGGGCGACGCCGTCGAGTCCGGCCCCGGTGCCGACATCAAGCCCGGCAACAACCTGCCGCTGCGCAACATCCCGGTCGGTTCCACGATCCACGCGGTGGAGCTGCGGCCGGGTGGCGGCGCCAAGCTGGCCCGCTCGGCCGGCGTCGGCATCCAGCTGCTCGGCCGGGAAGGTGCGTACGCCACGCTGCGGATGCCCTCCGGTGAGATCCGTCGGGTCGACGTGCGCTGCCGGGCCACCGTCGGTGAGATCGGCAACGCCGACCAGTCAAACATCAACTGGGGCAAGGCCGGCCGCATGCGGTGGAAGGGCAAGCGCCCGACCGTCCGTGGCGTCGCGATGAACCCGGTCGACCACCCGCACGGTGGTGGTGAAGGCAAGACCTCCGGTGGTCGCCACCCGGTGAACCCGCAGGGTAAGCCGGAGGGCCGGACCCGCCGTAAGGGCCAGCCGAGTGACCGGCTGATCGTCCGCCGCCGCTACGCGACCCGCAAGCGCGGCTAGAAGGAGTCTGGGACAACATGCCTCGCAGCCTGAAGAAGGGCCCGTTCGTCGACGACCACCTGATGAAGAAGGTGGAGACGCAGAACGACAAGGGCTCGAAGAACGTCATCAAGACCTGGTCGCGGCGCTCGACGATCACCCCGGAGATGCTCGGGCACACGATCGCCGTGCACGACGGGCGCAAGCACGTCCCGGTGTTCGTCACCGAGTCGATGGTCGGGCACAAGCTCGGCGAGTTTGCCCTGACCCGCACCTTCAAGGGTCACGAGAAGGACGACCGCAAGAGCCGTCGGCGCTGAGTCGCGGGCACGGATAGAGGATCAAGGGGTTACAGCGATGCCAGTAAAGGGCGACGCTCCGGTGCTTCCGGGCGCGCGGGCGGTTGCGCGGTACGTGCGCATCTCGCCGATGAAGGCGCGTCGGGTGGTCGACCTCGTCCGCGGTCTGCCCGCGAAGGAGGCGCTCACCGTCCTGCAGTTCGCGCCGCAGGCGGCAAGTGAGCAGGTGTACAAGGTCCTGGCCAGCGCGATCGCCAACGCGGAGAACAACGAGCAGCTGGACCCCGATGCCCTGCTGGTCAGCGAGGCGTTCGTCGACGAGGGTCCGACGCTGAAGCGGTTCCGGCCGCGGGCGCAGGGCCGGGCGTACCGGATCCGCAAGCGGACCTGCCACATCACCGTCGCGGTGGAGGCCGTCGCCCCGGCGACGCCGGCGCGTCGGGCGGGCAAGGCCCAGCCGGCGAAGGCGGCGAAGAAGGCTCAGCCGGCCGCGGCCGAGCAGGAGACCACGGCGCAGAGCGCGTCGGCGAACGAGCCGGCCGGCGGCCAGCAGAGCAGCACGGAGGGTGCCGAGTAATGGGTCAGAAAGTTCACCCGCACGGGTTCCGGCTCGGCATCTCGACCGACTGGAAGTCGCGCTGGTACGCGGACAAGCTCTACAAGGACTACATCGCCGAGGACGTCAAGATCCGGCGCATGATGTCCAAGGGTCTGGAGCGGGCCGGTATCTCCAAGGTGGACATCGAGCGGACCCGGGACCGGGTCCGGGTCGACATCCACACCGCCCGTCCGGGTATCGTCATCGGCCGTAAGGGTGCCGAGGCGGACCGGATCCGGGGCAACCTGGAGAAGCTCACCGGCAAGCAGGTCCAGCTCAACATCCTCGAGGTGAAGAGCCCCGAGTCGGACGCGCAGCTGGTCGCCCAGGGCGTGGCCGAGCAGCTCGCCAGCCGGGTCAGCTTCCGGCGGGCGATGCGCAAGGCCATGCAGTCGGCGATGAAGAACCCGATCGTCAAGGGCATCCGGGTACAGGTCTCCGGCCGCCTCGGCGGTGCCGAGATGAGCCGTACCGAGTTCTACCGTGAGGGTCGGGTGCCGCTGCACACGCTGCGCGCCAACATCGAGTACGGCTTCTTCGAGGCCCGTACCACCTTCGGTCGGATCGGCGTCAAGGTCTGGATCTACAAGGGCGACGCGGTCGCGGGCCGGGAGGCCCCGGCCGAGGCGCCGAGCCGGCCCCGCCGTGACCGGCCGGACCGGCCGCGCCGTGGCCGTTCCGGTTCCAGCGGCACGACCGCCGGTGGGACCGAGGCCGGCCGGGCGGCCGCCGCCGAGATCTCCGGCGGACCGTCGACCACCACCAGCAGTGCCGCGCCGGCTGACGCCGCGCCGGCCACTCCGGCCGCTGCGGCCGGAGCGGACAGCTCAGCGCAGGAGGGCTGACAGATGCTGATCCCGCGCAAGCCCCCGAAGGGCTTCCGCAAGCCGCATCACCCGAGCCGTACTGGCGCCGCCAAGGGCGGTACCCGGGTGGTGTTCGGCGAGTTCGGTATCCAGGCGCTCGAGCCGGCGTACGTGACCAACCGGCAGATCGAGTCGGCCCGTATCGCCATGACCCGCCACATCAAGCGTGGCGGCAAGGTCTGGATCACGGTCTTCCCGGACCAGGCGCTGACCAAGAAGCCGGCCGAGACCCGGATGGGTTCCGGTAAGGGCTCACCCGAGTGGTGGGTCGCCAACATCAAGCCGGGACGGGTGCTCTTCGAGATGTCCTTCCCGAACGAGCAGATCGCGCGTGAGGCGATGCGTCGTGCGATTCACAAGCTCCCGATGAAGTGCCGCATCGTGACGCGCGAAGTGGGTGAAAGCTGATGGCAGCGGGCGTTCCGGCCGCCGAGCTGCGTGAACTCTCCGAAGAGGAGCTGGTCACGAAGCTGCGGGAGGCCAAGGCGGAGCTGTTCAACCTCCGCGTGCAGGCCGCGACCGGTCAGCTGGACAACAACCGTCGGCTGCAGGTCATCCGTCGGGAGATTGCCCGGATCTACACGATCATGCGTGAGCGTGAGTTGGGACTCTCCGCCGCGCCGACTGAGGTGGCTGCATCATGAGTGAGAACACCGCCCCCGAGCAGGGCACGACCGTGGCCCGGCCGCGCCGTAAGGTGCGTGAAGGGCTCGTGGTCAGCGACAAGATGGAAAAGACCGTCGTCGTCGAGGTCGAGGACCGGGTCAAGCACCGGCTGTACGGCAAGGTCATGCGCCGTACCAGCAAGCTGAAGGCGCACGACGAGCAGAACGCGTGTGGCATCGGCGACCGGGTGCTGCTGATGGAGACCCGCCCGCTGTCGGCCACCAAGCGCTGGCGCGTCGTGGAGATCCTCGAAAAGGCGAAGTAGCCGAAAGACCGCGTCCGCCGCCCACCGGCGGCGGAGGCGGTCGATCGGGTCCGGATGGCAGCCCGCGCGTCGCGCGGACCAGGTTCTTCCAAGCTCCGGGCGACCGGAGGACTGGCAGACATAGGAGATAGACGTGATCCAGCAGGAGTCGCGACTGCGTGTCGCCGACAACACGGGTGCCCGGGAGATCCTGTGCATCCGCGTTCTCGGCGGCTCCGGTCGGCGCTACGCAGGCATCGGTGACGTGATCGTCGGGACGGTCAAGGACGCGATCCCCGGCGCCGGTGTGAAGAAGGGCGACGTGGTCAAGGCCGTCGTCGTCCGGACCGCGAAGGAGAAGCGGCGGCCGGACGGGTCGTACATCCGCTTCGACGAGAACGCTGCCGTCATCATCAAGGACGGTGGAGACCCGCGCGGTACCCGCATCTTCGGCCCGGTCGGTCGTGAGCTGCGGGACAAGCGGTTCATGAAGATCATTTCTTTGGCGCCGGAGGTGCTGTAGACCGTGAAGGTGAAGAAGGGCGACACGGTCGTCGTCATCGCCGGTAAGGACAAGGGTGCCAAGGGCAAGGTCATCGCGGCCTACCCTCGGCAGGACAAGGTCCTCGTCGAAGGCGTGAACCGGATTAAGAAGCACACCCGCATCCAGACCACCCAGCGCGGCGGCAAGACCGGTGGCATCGTCACCCAGGAAGCTCCGATCCACGTCTCGAACGTGCAGGTGCTCGACGCCGACGGCAAGCCGACCCGGGTCGGGTACCGCGTCGACGACAGCGGCCAGAAGGTCCGGATCGCGCGTAGCAACGGTAAGGACCTGTGATGACCACCGCTACCCAGACCAGGCCGGCACCGCGCCTCAAGCAGCGGTACCGCGAGGAGATCGCCGCGCAGCTGCGTGAGCAGTTCCAGTACGGCAACCCGATGCAGGTTCCCGGGCTCGTCAAGATCGTGGTGAACATGGGCGTCGGTGAGGCGGCCCGGGACGCCAAGCTGATCGACGGCGCCGTCCGCGACCTGGCCACCATCACCGGCCAGAAGCCGCAGGTCCGGCGGGCCACCAAGTCCATCGCGCAGTTCAAGCTCCGCGAGGGAATGCCGATCGGCGCCAAGGTCACGCTGCGGGGCGACCGGATGTGGGAGTTCCTGGACCGGCTGCTGTCCATCGCGCTGCCGCGTATCCGTGACTTCCGCGGGCTCGACGGCCGCAAGCTCGACGGGCACGGCAATTACACGTTCGGGCTCACCGAGCAGTCGGTGTTCCACGAGATCGACCAGGACCGGATCGATCGCACCCGGGGCATGGACATCACCGTGGTGACCACCGCCAAGACCGACGACGAGGGCCGGGCGCTGCTCAAGCTCCTGGGCTTCCCGTTCAAGGAGAACTGAGCAATGGCCAAGAAGGCGTTGATCATCAAGGCCGCCGCGAAGCCGAAGTTCTCGGTACGCGCGTACACCCGTTGCCAGCGGTGCGGACGTCCGAAGGCGGTGTACCGCAAGTTCGGCCTCTGCCGGGTGTGCATCCGGGAGATGGCGCACCGCGGTGAGCTGCCCGGCGTGTCCAAGGCTTCCTGGTAACCCACCTTGACAGGTCTTCGCCGTAGGCCCGACGGCACAGCCGTCGGGAACCCCGGCGAGAAAGGTTGACGAGACCCATGACGATGACCGACCCGATCGCAGACATGCTGACCCGTCTGCGCAACGCCAACCAGGCGTACCACGACCGGGTGACGATGCCGTACTCGAAGATCAAGGCGAACATCGCCGAGGTCCTCAAGGCCGAGGGTTACATCTCGACCTGGCAGGTCGAGGAGCCCGCCGAGGGCGCCGTCGGCCGGCGGCTGGTGGTCGATTTGAAGTACGGCCAGAACCGGGAGCGCAGCCTCGCCGGGATCAAGCGCGTGTCCAAGCCGGGTCTGCGGGTGTACGCCAAGTCGGACGAACTGCCGCGGGTGCTCGGTGGCCTGGGCGTGGCGATCATTTCGACGTCCCAGGGACTGCTCACCGACCGGCAGGCCCGTAAGCGGAGCGTTGGCGGGGAAGTCCTCGCCTTCGTCTGGTAATCGGGAGACTGGTAACAATGTCGCGTATTGGACGTAAGTCGATCCCGGTGCCGTCCGGCGTCGATGTCAAGATCGACGGCCAGACCGTCACGGTGAAGGGGCCCAAGGGCGAGCTCGCCCACGTGCTGCCCGAGCTGATCACGGTCGACCGCAGCGAGGACGGCCAGCTGCAGATCTCCCGCGCCAACGACGAGCGTCGGGCCAAGGAGCTGCACGGCCTGAGCCGCACGCTGGTGGCGAACATGATCGTCGGGGTGACCGACGGCTACCGCAAGACCTTGGAGATCGCCGGTACGGGTTACCGGGTCACCGCCAAGGGCAAGGACCTCGAGTTCGCGCTCGGGTTCTCGCACCCGGTGCTGGTGCAGGCCCCGGAAGGGATCACCTTCACCGTGGAGCGGCCGACGCTGTTCCACGTCGCCGGGATCAACAAGTGGCAGGTCGGCGAGGTGGCCGCCAACATCCGGAAGATCCGTCCGCCGGAGCCGTACAAGGGCAAGGGCGTGAAGTACCAGGGCGAGGTCATCCGCCGTAAGGCCGGAAAGGCAGGTAAGAAGTGAGCGCCACACTGCTGAAGCGCCGGGCGGGCGGCAGCGTCTCCGCGCGGCGTGCCATCGGGCGGGCGCGCCGGCACTTCCGGGTCCGCAAGAGCGTCAGCGGGACCGCCCAGCGGCCCCGCCTGGTGGTCACCCGTTCCCTGAAGCACATCGTCGCCCAGATCGTCGACGACACCAAGGGTCACACCCTGGCGTCGGCCTCGACGATGGACGCTTCGCTGCGCGGCACCGCCGGTGCCAAGAGCGAGCTGGCCGGCAAGGTGGGCACGCTGCTCGCCGAGCGGGCCAGGGCGGCAGGCGTTTCCAAGGTCGTGTTCGACCGTGGGGGCAACCGGTACGCGGGGCGGATCGCCGCGCTGGCCGACGCCGCCCGCGAAGCCGGACTCGAGTTCTGACGGCCGTCTGATGCGTATCCAGACGAGTCGAATCGAAGCAAACCCCGTCACGAGTAGGAAGGAAGACTGCTGATGCCAGGTCAACAGCGTCGTGGCGGCGGGTCCGGTGGCAGCGAAGGTGGTCGCCGCGACAACCGCCGTGAGGGCGGTCGCGGCAACGCGCCCGTCGAGAAGACCCCACACCTGGAGCGGGTCGTCGCGATCAACCGGGTCGCCAAGGTCGTCAAGGGCGGCCGGCGGTTCAGCTTCACCGCCCTGGTGATCGTGGGCGACGGCGACGGCACGGTGGGCGTGGGCTACGGCAAGGCCAAGGAGGTGCCCGCGGCGATCGCCAAGGGTGTCGAGGAGGCCAAGAAGCACTTCTTCAAGGTGCCCCGGATCGCCGCGTCGATCCCGCACCCGGTGCAGGGCGAGGACGCCGCCGGCGTGGTCCTGCTGAAGCCGGCGAGCGCCGGTACGGGTGTCATCGCGGGTGGACCGGTGCGTGCGGTGCTGGAGTGCGCGGGCATCCACGACGTGCTCTCCAAGAGCCTCGGCTCGTCCAACCCGATCAACATCGTGCACGCCACGGTGGCCGCGCTGAAGGGCCTGGAGTCGCCGGAGGCGGTGGCTGCCCGGCGTGGTCTGCCGGTCGAGGACGTGGCCCCGGCCGCGATGCTCGCCTCCCGCGCGGGCGCAGGGGCGTGACAGCGACAATGAACGGAGGGCGGCTGCAATGGCACGTCTGAAGGTGACCCAGGTCCGGTCCGGGATCGGGACCAAGCGCAACCAGCGGGAGTCGCTGCGGTCGCTCGGTCTCAAGCGGATCAACGACGTGGTGGTCAAGGAGGACCGGCCCGAGATCCGGGGCATGATCTTCACCGTGAACCACCTCGTGCAGGTCGAGGAGGTCGAGTAATGACGATCAAGGTCCATCACCTCCGGCCGGCGCCGGGGTCCAAGACCGCGAAGACCCGGGTGGGTCGCGGTGAGGGCTCCAAGGGCAAGACGGCCGGTCGGGGCACCAAGGGCTCGAAGGCCCGGAAGAACATCCCTGCCGCGTTCGAGGGTGGGCAGATGCCCATCCACATGCGGCTGCCGAAGCTCAAGGGCTTCAAGAACCGGTTCAAGGTCGTCTACCAGGTGGTCAACCTGGACCGGCTGGCTGAACTCTTCCCCAACGGTGGAGCGGTCGGTCCGGAGCAGTTGACCGAGGCGGGCGCGGTCCGTAAGGGTCAACCGGTCAAGGTCCTCGGCAGCGGCGAGCTGGGCGGTGTGGCGCTCCAGGTGTCGGCGCACGCGTTCAGCGGTGCCGCCAAGGAGAAGATCACCGCTGCTGGTGGCTCGGTCACCGAGCTCTGAACACCTCAGCCTGGACGTGGCGCTCGCTCAGTTCTTCACGACTGACGGGCGCCACGGCCTACTGGGAAAGCTTTCATCCCGTTAACATCGGGATCGGTGTATGTTCTAGGGCACGCCTGCCCAGACCGACGCCGGACTGTTAGAGTCCGATGCCAGCCATGGATATCGGGCGCCCCGTACCCGCCCCGACCCGCCAGGACATCCGGCGGCCACCTCGCGCAGCAGGAGGAAGAAGTTGCTCTCCGCCTTTCTCAGTGCGTTCCGAACGCCTGACCTGCGCAAGAAGCTGCTGTTCACGGTCTTCATCGTCGCGATCTACCGGCTCGGGGCCACGCTGCCCAGCCCCGGTGTGTCGTACGGGAACGTGCAGCAGTGCATCAACACGATGGAGAACAGCGACACCAGCGGGGTCTTCACCCTGCTGAACCTCTTCTCTGGTGGCGCGCTGCTGTCGCTGTCGGTCTTCGCGCTGGGCATCATGCCCTACATCACCGCGTCGATCATCCTGCAGCTGCTCACCGTGGTCATCCCCCGGCTGGAGCAGCTGCGCAAGGAGGGCCAGTCCGGTCAGGCGAAGATCACCCAGTACACCCGGTACCTGACGCTGGGCCTGGGCGTCCTGCAGGCCTCGGCCTTCGTCGCGCTCGCCCGCTCCGGTCAGCTGTTCAACAACATGTGCGACCAGTGGCCGATCATCCCGGACGGCACCGGCCTGCCGACCTGGCTGACGCTCAGCGTCCTGGTCATCACGATGACCGCCGGCACCGGCGTGGTGATGTGGCTCGGCGAGCTGATCACCGACCGGGGCGTCGGCAACGGCATGTCCGTCCTGATCTTCACCTCGATCGCGGCGCGGCTGCCGAGCGAGGGCTGGGCCATCAAGAACACCCACGGCTGGGGGATGTTCGCCCTGGTGCTGCTGCTGGTCCTGATGGTCATCACCGCAGTGGTCTTCATCGAGCAGGCGCAGCGGCGCATCCCGGTGCAGTACGCCAAGCGGATGATCGGCCGGCGGATGTACGGCGGTACCTCCACCTACATCCCGCTGAAGGTCAACCAGGCCGGTGTCATCCCGGTGATCTTCGCCTCCTCGGTGCTCTACCTCCCGCAGCTCGGGCTACAGTTCTTCGATCCGAACGACCCTGGCCAGGTGCAGGCCTGGATCCAGAACAACCTGGCGAACCCGACCAGCCCGATCTACATCGTCACCTATTTCTTCATGATCATCTTCTTCACGTACTTCTACGTGTCGATCACGTTCAACCCGACCGAGGTCGCGGAGAACATGAAGAAGTACGGTGGCTTCGTCCCTGGTATCCGGCCTGGCCGGCCCACCGCCGAGTACCTCGACTTCATCCTCAGCCGGATCACCCTGCCGGGTGCGCTCTACCTGGGCATCATCTCCGTCCTGCCGAACTTCTTCTTCATCTGGCTGGACAGCGACCAGTACGTGAACTTCCCGTTCGGTGGCACCGCCGTGCTGATCATGGTCGGCGTCGGACTGGAGACCGTGAAGCAGATCGAGAGCCAACTCATGCAGCGCAACTACGAAGGGTTCCTCCGGTAGATGAGGCTGGTACTGGTCGGTCCCCCCGGGGCGGGGAAGGGGACCCAGGCCGAGTTCATCGCCGCTCACCTGGCCGTGCCCAAGATCTCGACCGGGGACATCTTCCGTGCCAACGTCACCCAGGGAACGCCGCTGGGCGTCGAGGCGAAGCGGTACATGGATGCCGGCAAGCTGGTCCCGGACGAAGTGACCATCAACATGGTCCGGGACCGGCTGGCCGAGCCGGACGCGGCCGACGGTTTCCTGCTCGACGGCTTCCCGCGGACCACTCCGCAGGCCGCCGCGTTGGACAAGCTGCTGGCTGACCTTGGTACCGCGTTGGACCTGGTGCTGGAGCTGGTCGTCGACGACGACGAGGTGATCCGGCGGCTGTCGGGCCGCCGTACCTGCCGCGGCTGCGGCAAGATCTGGCACGTCGAGTTCGACGCGCCGGCCACCGAGGGCCGCTGCGACCGGTGCGGGGCGGAGCTGTTCCAGCGCGACGACGACAAGTCGGAGACCATCGCCCGTCGGCTGGTGGAGTACGCCGACAAGACCGCGCCGCTGGTCGACTACTACGGAGCCCAGGGCAAGCTGGTGGGGATCGACGCCACCGGCCCGGTCGAGGACGTCACGGTACGCGCGATCGACGCCCTGCGCTCGTACGGCGGGTAACGCCCGATGCGCCGCCAACAGCTGGACATCCAGCTGAAGTCCCCCGAGCAGATCGACCTGATGCGGGCCGCCGGCCTGGTGGTGGCCGACGCGCTGGCCCGGATGCGGGCCGCGATCGCACCCGGTGTCACCACCGCCGACCTGGACGCGATCGCCGAGCAGACCATCCGGGACGCCGGCGCGGTGCCGTCGTTCAAGGGCTACCACGGGTTTCCGGCGACGATCTGCTCGTCGGTCAACGCCCAGGTGGTGCACGCCATCCCGGCTGCCGACCAGGTGCTGCGCGACGGGGACGTGATCTCGGTCGACTGCGGGGCGATCCTGGACGGCTGGCACGGCGACGCCGCGTTCACGGCGACGGTCGGCGAGGTCCGGCCCGAACTGCTGCGGATGGTCACGGTCGCCGAGGACGCGCTCTGGGCAGGGATCGCCGCCGCGGCGCGCGGCGCGGCCAGCGGCCGGGGCCGGCTCACCGACATCTCGTACGCGATCGAGCGGGCCATCCGGGCGGGTGGCCGCTACGGCATCGTCGAGGGGTACGGCGGGCACGGGATCGGCACCGAGATGCACCAGGACCCGCACGTGCTCAACTACGGCCGGCCCGGCAAGGGGCCGAAGCTGGTCCCGGGGATGGCGTTGGCGATCGAGCCGATGATCACCGAGGGGTCGGCCCGTACCGAGGAGCTGGCCGACGGCTGGACGGTGGTGACCCGGGACGGGTCGATGGCGGTGCACGTCGAGCACTCGATGGCGTTGCTGCCCGACGGTGTCTGGGTGTTGACCGAGCCCGACGGCGGCCGGTCCCGGCTGGGTGACCTGGTCACTGCCCGGCAGCCCGCGCAGTCGCGGAGCTGAGGTCGCGTTGCGGCCGACCCGCGTTGGCCGTCGCGGCCGACCCGCGTTGGCCAGCGGTGGCGGCGGGGTGTCATGCTCGTACCCATGGATCGGCGGGACGGGATGCGGGCGAGCGACGCCGACCGTGAAGCGGTGGCTGAGCGGTTGCGGACGGCCCTGAACGAGGGCCGGCTGGACCTGGCCGAGTTCGACGAGCGCCTCCAGCGGGTGTACGCGGCGAAGACGTACGGCGACCTGGGCGGCCTGTTGACCGATCTCCCGCCGGTGGCCGCCGCCGGATCAGCGCAGTTGGCACCGATCATCGGTGCCGGGCTGCCGGCGGAGCTGACCCCGGGCCCGGACGGTCGTTACCCGCATGCCACCCGCCGCTGGGTCACCAAACAGTGGGAGGGGTACGGCACTGCGGTGGGCATCACCACCGCGATCTGGGCGGTGATCTGTGTCATGTCCCAGGATCTGCTCTACTTCTGGCCGGGCTGGGTGGCCGGCCCGTGGGGTGCGGTGCTGATCGTCACCACGGTGCTTGGCCTGATGAACGGTGAGCCGCAGCGGTGGACCGCCAAGCAGGCGCAGCGGGAACTGGACAAGCAGGCGAGGTCCGAGCGGAAACGGATCGAACGGGAGCAGGGCCCGAGCGCCGCGTAGCGACGACGCCGACGCGCCCGCCCGCGCGGCGCAGGTGCCGCACGAGGGCTGCGGGCGACGACACCCGTACGGCTGAGGGTGGTAATCACCCGTGGTGTCGGGGTTTGTCGGATACACTGACCCCCGGCGACGCGCGGTTTGCTGTCCGCGTGACAACCCGCGTACACTGATAGGTCGGCGCACAGCGTCCTCTCCAGCGTGCCTGCTCTGCGCTTCGGCAGGCCGTTTCTGATCGAGTGGCGGGCGGGTTTCACGACCCGTGTCGCACCCGGCAGATGTCTGGAGCCGCGGCTGGCGCGGGCGTGTCGCAAGGTCGGCGGACCGGTTCCCGGTCGGCGGGCCCAGGCGACGGTCCGCGAATGGTGTTGTGAGCCGATCCCGAGCAACCGACGTCAGGACAGCGGAGGACATGCCGAAAAAAGACGGGGCCATCGAGATCGAGGGCCGAGTGATCGAGCCACTCCCGAACGCCATGTTCCGGGTGGAGCTCGCCAACGGCCACAAGGTGCTGGCTCACATCAGCGGCAAGATGCGGCAGCACTACATCCGCATCCTGCCCGAGGACCGGGTCGTCGTCGAGCTCTCGCCGTACGACCTCACCCGCGGGCGGATCGTCTATCGCTACAAGTAACCACCTGACGGCGGCCGGGGCGTCCCGTGTCCGTCCTCAAGCCCGGTCCGCGCCTGCGGACAGGGCGTCACTGGAAGTAAGGCACACCGTGAAGGTCAAGCCGAGCGTCAAGAGGATCTGCAACAAGTGCCGGGTTATCCGCCGGCACGGCCGGGTGATGGTGATCTGCACCGACCCCCGGCACAAGCAGCGCCAGGGCTGACCCCAGGGGCCGACCGGCAACCGCCGGGCCGGCGACGGGGCGGCTCAGGCGGCCGATCCGCACAACAGCACATGCTCGTCCCAGCCGCGAGCCACAGCGCGACACGTCGCTGTGCGACGCGGCCCAACCCCCGGTCGGAGGCCGGGGCCCGGCACGTCGACGGCCCGTACGGGTCGGCCGACCTGGGCAGCCGGGGTGGGGCGGGCTCAGACCTCCGCGCACACCACCTGAGGAGTACGCCCGCACATGGCACGTCTAGTCGGCGTCGATCTGCCCCGCGAAAAGCGGATGGAGATCGCGCTCACCTACATTTTCGGGATCGGCCGGACCCGTTCGATCGCCACGCTCGCCGCGACTGGCATCGACCCGAACAAGCGGGTCCGCGACCTCACCGACGAGGAGCTGGTCCAGCTCCGCGATCACATCGAGGCCAGCTTCAAGGTCGAAGGTGATCTGCGTCGTGAGGTCGCCGCAGACATCCGCCGCAAGGTGGAGATCGGCTGCTACGAGGGCATCCGGCACCGCCGCGGACTGCCCGTGCGCGGCCAGCGCACCCGGACCAACGCCCGGACCCGCAAGGGCCCGAAGCGGACCGTCGCCGGCAAGAAGAAGCCGGGCAAGAAGTAGTACTGGCCGTCACCGGGTCCGACCGGATACCTCGATCGTCCAATAGGAGCGCAGAAAACTCATGCCACCGAAGGCTCGCGCTGGAGCCGCTGTCAAGAAGGTCCGGCGCAAGGAACGCAAGAACGTCGCCCACGGGCAGGCGCACATCAAGAGCACCTTCAACAACACCATCGTTTCGATCACCGACCCGACCGGCGCGGTGATCTCCTGGGCCTCCGCCGGCCAGGTCGGTTTCAAGGGCTCCCGCAAGTCGACTCCGTTCGCCGCGCAGCTGGCCGCCGAGGCAGCCGCCCGTCGGGCGATGGAGCACGGCATGCGCAAGGTCGACGTCTTCGTCAAGGGCCCCGGCTCCGGCCGGGAGACCGCCATCCGTTCGCTGCAGGCAGTCGGCCTGGAGGTCGGGCAGATCTCCGACGTCACGCCACAGCCGCACAACGGGTGCCGTCCGCCGAAGCGTCGCCGGGTCTGAGAGGTTAGGAAAAGATGGCTCGTTACACGGGTGCCGACTGCCGCCGTTGCCGGCGCGAGAAGATGAAGCTGTTCCTCAAGGGCAGCAAGTGCGACGGGCCGAAGTGCCCGTTCGAATCCCGGCCCTTCCCGCCCGGCCAGCACGGCCGTGGTCGGACCAAGGAGACCGAGTACCTCCTGCAGCTGCGGGAGAAGCAGAAGGCCCGCCGGGTGTACGGCGTGCTGGAGAAGCAGTTCCGCGGCTACTACGAGGAAGCAGTGGCCAAGCAGGCCAAGACCGGTGAGGTCCTGCTGCAGATCCTGGAGTCCCGGCTCGACAACGTCGTGTACCGCGCCGGCTACGCCAAGTCCCGGGACATGGCGCGCCAGCTGGTCAAGCACGGGCACTTCACGGTGAACGGCAAGAAGGTCGACATCCCCTCGTACCGCGTCAAGGAGCACGACATCGTCGAGGTGCGGACGAAGTCGAAGGAGCTGACCCCGTTCCTGGTCGCCCAGGGCGAGGCCGGCTCGAAGACCGTCCCGGCCTGGCTGGAGGCGATCCCCAGCCAGATGAAGATCCTCGTGCACTCGATGCCGGCGCGTCAGGTCATCGACACGCAGGTGCAGGAGCAGCTGATCGTCGAGCTCTACTCGAAGTGAGCCACCCCCGTCGGTGGGGGTCGCGGCCGGCACCGGCCGACCGCGACCCCCACCGACGGGTGCACCACCGACGGGCGTCATATAGCGGTCGCCCCGACCCAAGGAGAAGTACGTGCTCATCAGCCAGCGGCCGACTCTGTCCGAGGAGTCGATCAGCGAGACCAGGTCCCTGTTCACCATCGAGCCGTTGGAGCCGGGTTTCGGCTACACGCTCGGCAACTCGCTGCGGCGTACCCTGCTCAGCTCCATCCCGGGTGCGGCGGTCACCAGCATCAAGATCGACGGCGTGCTGCACGAGTTCACCACGATCCCCGGTGTCAAGGAGGACGTGGTCGAGCTGGTCATGAACGTCAAGGAGCTCTGCGTCAGCTCCGAGCACGACGAGCCGGTCAGCATGTACCTGCGCAAGCAGGGCCCCGGCGACGTCACCGCCGGGGACATTCAGCCGCCGGCCGGTGTCTCGGTGCACAACCCCGATCTGAAGCTGGCCACCCTCAACGGCAAGGGCCGGCTCGACATGGAGCTGACCGTCGAGCGGGGCCGTGGCTACGTCACCGCCGCGCAGAACAAGCAGGCCGGTGCCGAGATCGGCCGGATCCCGGTCGACTCGATCTACTCGCCGGTGCTCAAGGTCACCTACCGGGTCGAGGCGACCCGGGTCGAGCAGCGGACCGACTTCGACCGGCTGATCATCGACGTCGAGACCAAGCCGTCGATCGGGCCGCGTACCGCGCTGGCCTCGGCCGGCTCCACCCTGGTCGAGCTCTTCGGCCTGGCCCGTGAGCTGGACGAGACCGCCGAGGGCATCGACATCGGGCCGTCGCCGCAGGACGCCCAGCTGGCCGCCGATCTGGCGCTGCCGATCGAGGAGCTGGACCTGACCGTACGGTCGTACAACTGCCTCAAGCGCGAGGGCATCAACAGCGTCGGCGAGCTGATCGGGCGGACCGAGGCGGACCTCCTCGATATAAGGAATTTCGGTCAGAAGTCGATCGACGAGGTCAAGATGAAGCTCGCCGGGATGGGGCTGGGCCTGAAGGACTCGGCGCCCAACTTCGACCCGGCACACGTCGTGGACGCCTTCAGCGAAGCCGACTACGACACCGACGACTACCGCGAGACCGAGCAGCTGTAACACCGGCTGCCGCCACCACTGAGGAGCACCAACCATGCCCACGCCCACCAAGGGCCCCCGCCTCGGCGGCAGCCCCGCGCACGAGCGGATGATGCTGGCGAACCTGGCCACGTCGCTGTTCCGGCACGGCAAGATCAAGACCACCGAGACCAAGGCGAAGCGGCTGCGCCCCCTCGCGGAGCAGCTGATCACCAAGGCCAAGCGGGGCGACCTGCACTCGCGTCGTCGGGTGCTGACCGTCGTGCGGGACAAGGACGTGGTCTTCGAGCTGTTCGACCAGATCGCGCCGCGGTTCGCCAACCGTCCGGGTGGCTACACCCGGATCGTCAAGACCGGCCCGCGCAAGGGCGACAACGCCCCGATGGCGATCATCGAGCTGGTCGAGGAGCTGGTGGTGGCCGCCCCGACGCCGGCCAAGGCCGACCGTAAGGCCGCCGCCCAGCAGGACAAGGTCGAGGCACTCGCCGGAGCCGACGAGACCCCGGCCGCGCGCAGCGACGACCAGGACGCCGAGCCGCCGGTGTCGGCCTCCGGTGACACCGACACCGGTGCCACCCAGGACGCTCCGGCCGGCGAGGGCGACAGCAAGGCCTGAGCGGTCGCCGCAGGCGACAACAAGGCCTGAGTCGTCCGACGACGAGCACACCCGGCGGGACCCGGCGCTGCGACAGCAGCGCCGGGTCCCGCTGTCTTGTCCACATCCGCGCAGCGCAGCAGGAGGTCCAGGTGCGGCAGGGGTACGTCCGTCTCCGGCTCGACGTCAGCTACGACGGCACCGACTTCTCCGGCTGGGCGGTACAGCCGCAGCGGCGTACCGTCGCCGGCGAGCTGACCACCGCGCTCGACCGGGCGTTCGGGCCGGCCGTCGCGGTCGGGCTGACGGTGGCCGGGCGCACCGACGCCGGGGTGCACGCCAGCGGCCAGGTCTGCCACCTCGACGTACCGGCCGAGGTCTGGGCCGAACGGTCCGGCACCCTGCTGCGTCGGTTCGCCGGCACGCTGCCCCGCGACGTACGGGTGCGGGCGGTCGCCGAGGTGCCGGCCGACTTCGACGCCCGCTTCTCGGCGACCTTCCGGCGGTACGCCTACCGGGTCACCGACGCCCCGTACGGTGCCGAGCCGCTGCGCCGCCACGACACCCTCGCCTGGCCGCGTCCGCTGGATCTGGCCGCGCTCAACGCCGCCGCCGCCCACCTGGTCGGCGAGCACGACTTCGCCGCGTACTGCCGCCGTAAGGAACACGCCACCACGATCCGGCAGATCACCCGGCTGGACTGGCAGCGCGACGACACCGGCACCCTGATCGGCACCGTGATGGCGGACGCCTTCTGCCAGGCGATGGTGCGCAGCCTCGTCGGCGCGATGCTCTTCGTCGGTGACGGCCGGCGGCCGACCGACTGGCCGGGTGCGCTGCTGAGCCGGCGGGAACGGTCCAGTGAGGTCACCGTCGCCCCACCACACGGGCTCACCCTGGTCGAGGTCGGCTACCCGGCCGATCCGGCCGGCTACGCCGACCGGGCCGCCGTCACCCGCCGGCTGCGGCTACCGACCGCCGTCGAGTGACGGCTGCGGCTACCGACCGCCGTCACCCGCCGGCTGCACCGCCCGTTTCTCCAGGACACCCGCCTGCAGGTGCAGCTGCAGCATGTCGAAGAGGATCTGCCGGGCGTACGGGTCGTCGGCGGGCACCGGTTGGCCGTCGGCGCGGGCGATCACGCAGTACATCAGGAAGTGGCCGAGGGAGTGCCAGCCGACCTGGGCCGAGGAGAGCGCGACGGCCTCCGTACCCTCGTCGGCGATCATGCCCTGGAAGCGTCCCTTCTCCTCGTCGACCAGCGGCTTGATCCGGGTGTGGGCCCATTCGGCACCGGTCGCGTCGGCCAGGTTGAACACGCCCGTCGTGATCAGGTACTCCCCGGTGGGGGAGCGCAGGGTGCCCCGGACGACCTGGTTGCAGCCGAGTTCGTCGAGCATCGGGCCGATGTCGCCGGCGACCGCCGCCCGGCAGCGCGCCTCGACCTGGGTCTTCAACAGCTGGTACGGCGGTTCGGCCGGGTCGATCACGATGTCGCCGGTCGGGAAGACCTCCTCCACCGTCAACGGTTCGGGGTCGACCTCGCGGGAGCTGATGTCACGGGGCGCCGGGGTCGGTTCGCCGGGCTCGGCGACCCCGGCGGAGACCCGGCCGTTGCGTTCGTCGGCCACGATGAAGAACGAACTGAGGCCGCAGACGCCGAGCATCAGCAGGACGGACAGTCCGCTGATCACCACCTGCCACACCGTGGTCGACGACCACAGACCGGGGCGGGCGGGAGCCGGGGCGGGCCGGGGCCGACGGCCACCGGGCGGCAGGCGGTCGACCGCCGTCGACGTACGGGTGGATCGTCGCCGTCCGGGCTGGTTGCGCAGCCGGGTCGGCCGGCCCGGACCGGCCGGCGGCATGGCCGGAATCAACTCGGTCGGCGGATCACCCGACGGGGTCCTGGGCGGGCCGGCGGGTGGGTTGCCGGGCGGGCCGGCGTACGGGGTCCGGGGCGGGCCGACCGGTCGGGGTGGTCGATGCCCCGCGCCGGATTCGTACCCGTACGTCATGTCGCACAGGGTAACGGACCGGGCGGGTAACACGCTGCCGTCGGACCGCCGGGTCGCGATTGGGACAATGCGGCGGTGACCGGCGACCACTACTTCAGCCCGCAGCCCACCACCGCCGACGTCCGGGCGGAAATCGACTTCTCGGTGGCCGGGCGCGACTACACGCTGACCGCCGCCGCCGGAGTCTTCTCCGCCGGCCGGCTCGACCCGGGCACCGCCGTCCTGCTGCGCAAGGCCGACCTGCCCGTGCCGACCGACCCCGGGCCGTTTCTCGACCTCGGCTGCGGGTACGGCCCGATCACCTGTGTGCTGGCCGATCACGCGCCGACCGCCACGGTCCACGCGGTGGACGTCAACGCCCGTGCCCGGGAACTCACCCTGGCCAACGCCGACCGGCTCGGCGTCGCCGACCGGGTCCGGGTCGCCGACCCCGACTCCGTACCTCCGGAGATCAGCTTCACCCAGCTGTGGTCCAACCCGCCGATCCGGGTCGGCAAGGCGGAACTGCACGCCCTGCTGGCCCGCTGGCTGCCCCGGCTCGCCCCGGACGGCGTCGGCTGGCTGGTCATCGCCCGCTACCTGGGCGGCGACTCGGTGCAGCAGTGGCTGCGCGAGCAGGGCTGGCAGGTCGAACGGCACGCCAGCCAGAAGGGCTACCGGGTGCTGCGGGTCACCCACCGTACGCACTGACGACCACCCGGCGGCCGGCGGCGCGAATCTCAGCTGCCGACAGCTGCTGCGATCAGGCACCATGCCGGGGTGGGATACGTGGACGTGGCCGCAGTGGGGCACACCCTGCCGGACGGCCGGCAACTGTTCGCCGATGTGTCGTTCCGGGTCGGTGAGGGGGCCAAGGTCGCCCTGGTCGGCCCGAACGGCGCCGGCAAGACGACGCTGCTGCGGATGGTCGCCGGTGACCTGCCGGTGGCCACCGGATCGGTTGCCCGCTCCGGTGGGCTCGGCGTGATGCGGCAGTTCATCGGCATGATCGGCGACGACCGTACCCTTGCCGACCTGGCGTTGTCGCTCGCGCCACCGCCGCTGCGGGCCGCCGGGGAGCGGCTCGCCGCCGCCGAACGGGCCGTGCACGCCGCGGCGGCCGCGAACTCCGCAGCCGCCGAGAAGATCCAGATCGGGTACGCCAACGCCCTCGCCGCCTGGGGTGAAGCCGGCGGCTACGAGGCCGAGGTCGTCTTCGACACCGTCGCCACCACCGTGCTGGACCTGCCCTGGGAACGGGTCCGGGACCGTCCGGTCCGGACGCTGTCCGGTGGACAGCAGAAACGGTTCGCGTTGGAGCTGCTGCTGCGCGGCACCGACGAGGTGCTGCTGCTCGACGAGCCGGACAACTTCCTTGACGTACCGGGTAAACGGTGGCTGGAGCAGCGGCTGCGCGAGTCGGGCAAGTCGGTGCTCTACGTATCGCACGACCGGGAGCTGCTGGCCCAGACCGCCGACCGGGTGGTTGCCGTCGAAGGCGGCTCGGCGTGGACCCATCCGGGTGGCTTCGCCAGCTGGCACGAGGCTCGCACGGCCCGGCACGCCCGGTTGGAGGAGCAGCGTCGGCGCTGGGACGAGGAGCACGAGAAGCTGCGCGAACTGATGCTGATGTACAAACAGAAGGCGGCGTACAACGACGGGTTGGCCTCGCGCTACCAGGCGGCGCAGACCCGGCTGCGCAAGTTCGAGGAGGCCGGCCCGCCGCCGCTGCCGCCGAAGGACCAGTCGCTGCGGATGCGCCTGTCCGGCGGCCGGACCGGCAAGCGGGCGGTGATCTGCGAGCAGCTGGAGCTCGACGGGCTGACGTACCCGTTCGACCTGGAGATCTGGTACGGCGACCGGGTCGCGGTGCTCGGCGCCAACGGCACCGGCAAGTCGCACTTTCTGCGGCTGCTGGCCCGGGGCGGCACCGACCCGGACCCGGCGGCCGGACCGATCGCCGGCGCGGCGCTTGCCCCGGTGGTCCACGACGGCATGGTGCGGCTCGGTGCCCGGGTCCGGCCCGGCCACTTCTCGCAGACCCACGACCGGCCGGAACTGCTCGACCAGACCCTCGCCGACGTGCTGTGGCGCGGCGACGACCACCGGGCCGGGATGGACCGGCACGCGGCGATGGGTGTGCTGTCCCGCTACGACCTGGCCGGCCAGGGCGACCAGCGGTTCGGCACCCTCTCCGGTGGCCAGCAGGCCCGGTTCCTGGTGCTGCTGCTGGAGCTGTCCGGCGCGACCCTGCTGCTGCTCGACGAGCCGACCGACAACCTGGACCTGGCCTCGGCCGAGGCGCTGGAGGAAGGGCTCAAGGCCTTCGAAGGTACGGTGATCGCGGTCACCCACGACCGCTGGTTCACCCGGTCGTTCGACCGGTTCGTGCTGTTCCAGGGTGACGGCGAGGTGGTCGAGGTCCCCGAGCCGGTCTGGGACGTCCGCTGACCGTCGTAGGCTGGCCGGTGTGACTGAGATGATCTACCGCCGGTTGGGCGACTCGGGGCTGATGGTGTCGGCGGTCGGGGTCGGTTGCAACAACTTCGGCCGCAAGCTGGACGCCGCCGGCACCCGGGCGGTCGTCGACGCCGCCATCGACGCCGGGATCACCCTGTTCGACACCGCCGACATCTACGGCACCCCGCCCGGCGGTTCCGAGGAGCAGCTCGGGGCGGCGCTGCGCGGCCGCCGTGACGACGTGGTGCTGGCCACCAAGTTCGGCATGGACATGGCCGGCCGCAACGGCGTCGACCACGGGGTACGCGGCTCCCGGCGCTACATCGTGCGGGCCGTCGAGGCGTCGCTGCGCCGACTCGGCACCGACCACATCGACCTGTACCAGTTCCACGAGCCGGACCCGGTCACCCCGGTCGAGGAGACCCTGCAGGCCCTGGACGACCTGGTACGCGGCGGCAAGGTCCGCTACGTCGGCTGCTCCAACTTCGCCGGCTGGCAGATCGCCGACGCCGCGTGGACCGCGCGTACCGGTGGGTTGTCACCGTTCGTCAGCGCGCAGAACGAGTACAACCTGCTGGACCGGCGGGTGGAGCAGGAAGTGGTGCCGGCCTGTCGGCGCTTCGGCCTGGGGCTGCTGCCGTACTTCCCGCTCGCCGACGGGCTGCTGACCGGCAAGTACCGCCGGGCCGAGGCGCCGCCGGCGGGCAGCCGGTTGGCGGGCGAGGGCAGCCGGTACGTCGCCCGGCTGGCCGGGGCACCGTGGGACGTCATCGAGGCCCTCGACGCGTACGCCGCGAAGCGGGACCTGTCGCTGCTCACCGTCGCGATCGGCGGCCTGGCCGCGCAGCCGGCGGTGGCGTCGGTGATCGCCGGGGCGACCACCGCCGAGCAGGTACGGGCGAACGCCGCCGCCGGGTCGTGGCAGCCGGACGCCGACGACCTCGCCGAGTTGCGCGCGATCCTGCCGGATCCGGCCGGCCCCGGCGGCTCGCTGAGCTGAGCCTCACATGATCTTGTCTCCTCGGCTGGACTTACATCGATGATCAATTAGTAGTCGAAAACGCTGTCGTGGTGTCGTGGTAGAGACATGCCGCACCGAGGACGTGGTGCTGCTATGTGAGCTGTACGGCGCGGACCTGCCGACCATCGAGGCGTTGGCCGCGCTGGCCCCGAAGACCAAGGATGAGCAGGCCAGTCGTGACCTCTTCTGGCAGACCGCGAAGGAGTACGAGTCGTGATCGATCTTTCCGGCGCTAGCTGGCGCAAGAGCAGCCGATCGAACAATCAGGGTGAGTGTGTCGAGGTGGCTGACGGGCTGGGTGTGGTCGTCGGGGTGCGGGACTCGAAGGATCCGGGCGGTCCGGCGCTGGTGATCGCGCCGGCGAGCTGGTCGGCCTTCGTCGCCGCCGCGAAGGCGGGCACCCTCACCGACTCGCTGAGCTGAGCAGAACTGAGCGCCGCTGTCTCGGCCCCGCGTCGGCGTCGTCGACTGGTCCCGGGACACCTATTGCGTCGTGACGGTATTCCTGTGTGGAATAATTATTCCTCACAGGAATATTGCTGAAACCATACCTGCGCTGGACGAGGACAGGTTGGCTCCCGCCGGTCAGCCACGACCTCGACCGCGGTGCGCGACCTCGACCGCGCGGTGAGCCTGGTCACGGCCGACAGCGGGGCGAGGGCGGCAGACCGAAGGTTGCCTCGGATTGGCCCTTGGCGGATCGACGAGACCGTCGTACGGTAACAGGCAAGTAACCCACGGGAGCCCGGTGCACCGGGCTGAGAGGGAGGCTGACGCGGCCTCCGACCGTCGAACCTGATCCGGGTAATGCCGGCGCAGGGAGGAGCGTTGCCGTGCCGTCCCTTGGGCGACTGCATCTGATCACCGACACCCGACCCGGGTGCGACCCGCTCGGCGTACTGCGGGCCGCGTTGGCCGCCGCCCGCGCTGCCGACGCCGTCGCCGACCTCGTCGTGCAGGTGCGCGTCGAGGACGACATGTCCGACCGGGACGCCTACGAGTTGACCGTCCGTGCGGTCGCCGAATGCACCGCGTACCGGGTGACCTGCCTGGTCAACGACCGGTTGCACATCGCACTCGCCACCGGCGCGGCCGGCGCGCACGTCGGCGCGGCGGACCTGCCGGTTGACGCCGCCCGTCGGGTGCTCGGGCCGGCCGCGATCCTCGGTGCCACCGCGCGCGACCCGGCCACCGGGCGGGCGGCGGTCGCCGCCGGGGCGACGTACCTGGGGGTCGGGCCGTGCTACGCCACCGGCACCAAGACCGGGCTGCCCGACCCGATCGGGCCGGCCGGGCTGGCCGCCGTCGCCGCCGCGGTCGACGTACCGGTGGTCGCGATCGCCGGGGTCACCGTGGACCGGGTTGCACACCTGCTGGCCGCCGGGGCGTACGGGGTCGCGGTGGTCGGCGCGATCGCGGCCGCCGCCGACCCGGGCCGGGCCACCGCCGAACTGCTGACAGCGGTACGTCGTCGGCCGACCGCCGCCGCCGACGGAGCGCCGGCATGACGGCGACAAGCAGCGGGCCCGCCAACGGTCGGGCCGACGTGGCGGTGGTCGGCGGCGGGCCGATCGGGATGGGGATCGCCTGGCGGTGCGCGCAGCGTGGACTGCGTACCGTGCTGCACGACCCGGCACCCGGATCCGGGGCGTCGTCGGTGGCCGCCGGGATGCTCGCCCCGGTCGCCGAGTCGCACTTCGGCGAGGCGGAGCTGACCCGGCTGCTGGTCGACTCGGCGGCCCGCTGGCCGGCGTTCGCCGCCGAACTGACCGCCGTCACCGGCCAGGACATCGGCTACCGCACCGACGGCACCCTGGTCGTCACCCTCACCGGCGACGACCGGCAGGAGGCGCAGCGGCTCTGGGCGTACCAGCAGAGCCTGGACCTGCCGATCACGCTGCTGCGCGCCACGGCGCTGCGGGATCGCGAACCGGCGCTGGCCCCGAGGGCACGCGGCGGGGCGCTGATGCCCGACGACCACCAGGTCGACCCGCGTCGGCTGGTCGCGGCACTGGACACCGCGCTGGACCGGACCGGGGTCACCGTGGTCCCGCAACCGGTCACCGACGTCTCCACACTGGACGCGCAAGTGGTCGTGGTGGCCGCCGGCTGCGGCTCGGCGACGCTGACCGGGCTGCCGGTACGGCCGGTCAAAGGCCAGATCCTGCGGCTGCGGGCACCCGCCGGCGCCGTCGGGTTCCGGCACGTGATCCGGGGGTACGCCGACGGCCGACAGGTCTACCTGGTGCCGCGCGCCGACGGGGAGGTGGTCGTCGGCGCCACCGTCGAGGAACGCGGCGACACCACGGTGACCGCCGGTGCGGTGCTGGAGCTGCTGCGCGCCGCCGCCGACCTGCTGCCGGAGATCGCCGAGTACGAGCTGGTCGAGGCGCGGGCAGCGGCCCGGCCCGGTACGCCCGACAACGCGCCGCTGCTCGGCTGGCTTCCCACGGCCGACGGGCGGGTGCTGGTGGCGACCGGACATCACCGGCACGGCATCGTGCTGACCCCGGTGACCGCCGACCTGATCGCCGACCTGGCCGCCGGCGCCGACCCGGATCCGGTGCTGGCACCGTTCCAACCGGGCCGGTTCACGGCTGCGAACAGGGAGAACGCGAGGGAGAAGGAGCCATGGAGCTGATCGTGAACGGCGCGCCGGTCACCACGCCGACCGGTGTCACGCTCGCCGACGTCGTCCGTACGGTCACCGACGCCGACCGGGGTGTCGCCGTCGCCGTCAACGGTGCGGTGGTGCCGCGCAGCGGCTGGCCGGCCGAGCAGCTGTGCGACGGCGACCGGGTCGAGGTCCTGATCGCCGCGCAGGGCGGGTGAACCGGATGCCGTTCACCGTCGCCGGGCACAGTTTCGACTCCCGGCTGATCCTCGGCACCGGCGGCGCCGCCAACCTGCACATCCTGGAGCAGGCGATCGCCGCCAGCGGCACCGGGCTGGTGACGGTCGCACTGCGCCGGGTGGACAGCGCCGCCACCATGCACGGCGGACTGCTCGACCTGCTGGAACGCTGCGGCGTACGGCTGCTGCCGAACACCGCCGGCTGCTACACCGCCACCGAGGCGGTGAAGGTGGCCCACCTGGCCCGCGAGGCGTTCGACACCGACTGGGTCAAGCTGGAGGTCATCGGCGACGAGCGGACCCTGCTGCCGGACGGTGCCGAGCTGCTGCGCGCCGCCGAGCAGTTGGTCGACGAGGGTTTCACCGTGCTGCCGTACACCACCGACGATCCGGTGCTGGCGCGGCGGCTGGCCGACGTCGGTTGCGCGGCGGTGATGCCGGCCGGCGCGCCGATCGGCTCCGGCCTGGGCATCCTCAACCCGCACCACCTCCGGCTGATCCGTCAGTCGGTCGACATCCCGGTGATCCTGGACGCCGGGGTCGGCACCGCCTCCGACGCCGCGCTCGCCATGGAGCTGGGCTGCGACGCGGTGCTGCTGGCCAGCGCGGTGACCCGGGCCGCCGACCCGGTGGCGATGGCCACCGCCATGCGGTACGCCATCGACGCCGGCCGGCTGGCGGCCCGCGCCGGTCGGATCCCGAAGCGGTTCCACGCGCTGGCGTCCACTCCGGACGAGGGGCGGCCCGAGCTGTGAACGGGATCGTGCTGCTCACCGACCGTCGACAGGCGACCCGGCCGCTGCCGCAGGTGGTGGCGGCGGCGGTGGCCGGCGGCGTCCGGCAGGTGGTGCTGCGGGAACGCGACCTGCCCCGGGCGCAGCGCGTCGCGCTGGCCGACCAGTTGCGCGGCGTTCTCGCTCCGGCCGGCGGCACCCTGATCGTCGCTGGTCCGGACCCGCTCGGCGGTGACGCCGTGCACCTGAGCGCCGCTGGGCCCTACCCGCCGCCGAGCTTCGGGCTGGTCGGGCGCTCCTGCCACGACGAGGCCGAACTCGGCCGACTGACCACGGAGGACTACGTGACGGTGTCACCGGTGTTCACGACCGCGTCCAAACCCGGCTACGGGCCGCCACTCGGTCCGGCCGGGCTGGCCCGCCTGGCACGGGCCGCCGGCCGGCCGGTGGTCGCGCTCGCCGGAGTGACCACGGCGGAGCAGGTCGCCACCTGTCGGGCGGCCGGTGCCGCCGGGGTGGCGGTGATGGGCGCGGTGATGCGGGCCGCCGACCCGGCGGCCGTGGTCCGCGAGCTGGCCGCCGGGTTGCTGCCGGCCGAGGTGGGCTGCTGATGACCGGCGACCGGACCACCCCGGTGGTGGCGATGACGATCGCCGGATCCGACTCCGGCGGCGGCGCCGGCATCCAGGCCGACCTGAAGGTCTTCGCCGCGCTCGGCGTCCACGGCACCAGCGCGATCACGGCGGTGACGGCACAGAACACCCGGGGTGTGACGGCGGTGCACCAGCTGCCCGCCGGTCAGGTGCGTGCCCAGATCGAGGCGGTCCGCGTCGACCTGCCGGTGGCTGCGGTCAAGACCGGCATGCTCGGTACGGCGCGGGTCGCCGGGGTGGTCGCCGCGCTGGCCCGCGCGGGGGAGCTGCCGAACCTGGTCGTCGATCCGGTGCTGGTCTCCACCAGCGGGCACCGGCTCGGGGTGGTCGGCGCGGTGGAGCGGCTGCTGCCGTACGCCCTGGTGGCGACGCCGAACCGGGCGGAGGCGTCGGCGCTGGTCGGCTGGCCGGTGCGGACCCGCGAGGAGATGGCACGGGCGGCGGCCGAGCTGGTCGCCGGCGGGCCGAGGTTCGTGGTGGTCACCGGCGGCGACCCGGACGGTACGTCGACCGACCCGGCGGCGGTCGACGTGGTCGCGACGGCCGACAGCAGTTGGCAGCTGACCGGTGAGCGGCTGGCCACCCGCAACACCCACGGCACCGGGTGCAGCTTCGCGGCGGCGGTCGCCGCCCGGCTGGCCCTCGGTGACGACGTACCGGCCGCCCTGATCTTCGCCAAGGGGTACGTGGCGGGCGCGTTGGCCGGGGCCGCGCACTGGCGGCTGGGTGCCGGGCACGGCCCGGTCGACCACTTCGGCTGGTCCCGCCAGCCGCTGTCCACCTGAAGCCGCACCCCATCTGAAGCCGCACCCATCTGAAGTCGGCAACTGTCCGAAGTCGGCACATATCTGAAGGAGGCCCGCCGATGCAGGCTCGTCGCAAGGTGTACGTGCAAGGACCGCGACCGGACATCCAGGTGCCGTTCGCCGAGGTGACCCTGGCCGGCGACAACCCGCCGGTGCGGCTCTACGACACGTCCGGCCCGGGATCGGACCCGCAGGCAGGGCTGCCGCCGCTGCGCGGACCGTGGATCGCGCAGCGTGGTGACGTCGCTCCGGCACGTGGGGCCGGCACCCCGCTGGCGGGCGCGGACGGGCGTCGGCCGACCCAGTTGGCGTACGCCCGGGCCGGGACGGTCACCCCGGAGATGGAGTTCGTCGCGGTGCGCGAGAACCTGCCGGCCGAGGTGGTACGGGAGGAGATCGCCGCCGGCCGGGCGGTGCTGCCGGCCAACGTCAACCACCCGGAGTCCGAGCCGATGATCATCGGTAGCCGGTTCCTGGTGAAGGTGAACGCCAACATCGGCACCTCGGCCGTCTCGTCGTCGGTGGCCGAGGAGGTGGAGAAGCTGACCTGGGCCACCCGGTGGGGTGCCGACACCGTGATGGACCTGTCCACCGGCAAGCGGATCCACGAGACCCGCGAGGCGATCGTGCGCAACTCGGCGGTGCCGATCGGTACGGTGCCGATCTACCAGGCGTTGGAGAAGGTCGGCGGGGATCCGGTCAAGCTGAGCTGGGACGTGTTCCGGGACACCGTGATCGAGCAGGCCGAGCAGGGCGTCGACTACATGACGGTGCACGCCGGCGTGCTGCTGCCGTACGTGCCGTTGGCGGTGGACCGGGTCACCGGGATCGTCTCCCGGGGCGGGTCGATCATGGCCGCCTGGTGCCTGGCGCACCACGAGGAGAACTTCCTCTACACGCACTTCGCGGAGCTGTGCGAGATCCTGGCCCGCTACGACGTGACCTTCTCCCTCGGTGACGGTCTGCGGCCGGGGTCGATCGCCGACGCCAACGACGCCGCCCAGTTCGCCGAGCTGCGGACGTTGGGCGAGCTGACCAGCGTCGCCTGGGAGCACGACGTGCAGGTGATGATCGAAGGCCCCGGCCACGTGCCGATGCACAAGATCAAGGAGAACGTGGATCTGCAGCAGGAGCTGTGCCACCAGGCACCGTTCTACACGCTCGGCCCGCTGACCACCGACATCGCGCCGGCGTACGACCACATCACGTCGGCGATCGGGGCGGCGATGATCGGCATGTTCGGCACCGCGATGCTCTGCTACGTCACGCCGAAGGAGCACCTGGGGCTGCCGGACCGCGACGACGTGAAGGCCGGGGTGATCGCGTACAAGATCGCGGCGCACGCCGCCGACCTGGCCAAGGGGCATCCGGGGGCGCAGGCCTGGGACGACGCGCTGTCCAAGGCCCGGTTCGAGTTCCGCTGGGAGGACCAGTTCAACCTGTCGCTGGACCCGGAGACGGCCCGGTCGTACCACGACGCCACGCTGCCCGCCGAGCCGGCGAAGTCGGCGCACTTCTGCTCGATGTGCGGTCCGAAGTTCTGCTCGATGAAGATTACGCAGGATCTGAAGGAGTACGCCCAGCAGGGCATGAAGGACAAGTCGGACGAATTCGTTGCGGCTGGCGGGCGGGTCTACCTGCCGCTGGCCTGATCGTCCGAGCCGGTGCCGGTGCCGGTGCGGCGAACCGCGCTGCCGTTGCGGGACTGTCCATCCGGGCGGTAGCTCGGCCGGCGCAGCTCACTGACCCAGTCGACGTGCTGGGCCTCCTCGTCGGTCAGTGCCGGTGGCGGTGTCGGTGTCCGGCGCGCCCGGCCGAACCGGGGTCGGGGGATCCGGCTGGTCCGCGTCGGGCCCGCGCCGGAGCCGGGGTCGGCGGCTGGTGCCGGGGTCACCGGAGCCGGAGTGACCGGAGCAGGGGCCACCGGCGGCGGGGCGACCGGAGCGGTGGCCACCGGCGGCGGGGCGACCGGTCGCGGCACGGGCCGGGCGGTCGTCGCCGGCACCGGAGCCGGTGCCGGCCCGCCGCCGGCGACCGGGGACGGGGTGGCACGGGGCGTCACCGCCACTGGCGCCGGCGCCGGCCGGCTGCCAGGATGCGGCCGGGCGTGTCCCGGGGCGACCACCGGCTCCGGCCCGGCCGCGACCACCGGCTCCGGCCCGGCCGCGACCACCGGCTCCGGCCCGGCCGCGACCACCGGCGCGGGCGTCGGCGCGGGCGTCGGCGGTGCCACGGCCTTCGTCGGTACGGCTGGTGACGGGCCAGGTCCCGGTACCGGCACCGGTGTTGCTGACTCCGGCACCGGTGTTGCTGACTCGGGTGCGGGTGATGACGCCAGCGCAGGTGCGGTGCGGGCCGCCGGCCGGGGCCGGCGTACCCCCGTGGTGACGATCGACCCGAGCGCCCCGGCGGCGACCGCCAGCAGCGCCGCCCAGTACGGGTCGTCCTGGTAACGCCCACCCTGCCCGGCGCCAGCGATCAGATAGGCGGCGTCGACCACCGCCGGGCCGAGCATCCCGGCCACCGCGCCGGCGAACACCGGCTGGTGCCGCCAGCGGAACCAGCCACTGACCGCGACCGCGACCACCAGCGCCACCGCCGGCAGCAGCACCAACGTTCGGCTGCCGGCACCGGCCGGGTCCAGCCCGGCCGGGTCGAACACCCCGAGTCGGATCTCGGCGACCGGATCGCCGGCCCGCAGCACCGGTGCCACTGACCCGATCGCCAGCAGCCACAGCGCCCCGGTGACGAGCAGCAGATTCCACCGCAGCGCCGGATGGGCCGACGCGGCGACGGCGGCCAGGACGCCCACCGCCGCACCGATCCCACCGGTCAGCGCGACGGCCAGCACCGGCTGCTCCGGGCCGACGGCCGACTGCGCCGGCAGGGCCGACAATCCGACGACCGCGACCGCCGCGCCGCCGGCGGCGACCAGTGCGAAGACCACCGAGCGGGCGAGGCCGTACCCGGTCGTCCGACCGGACCCGGCGCGGTGCCGGGCCGGGCGACCGGCGGCGATCCGCTGCCCGGCGTACGCGCCGACGGTGGTGGCGACCACGGCGAACCAGGCCAGCCAGGTCAGCTGCGCCGGCCAGTAATCGACGGCCGGGCCGGTGAAGTCGCGCGGCAGCCGTACCAGATCGAGGCCGTAGCCGGCACCGAGTTGGACCGCGCCGACGACGGCCGCACCGGCGAACGCCGCGCCGAGCGCCTTGAGCCAGGTCCGCAACGCCATGCCGGGAGGTTACGGCGGGCGGCCCCTACTGTCGACCGCAGCGCCGTCCGGTGCACCTGGTGGGCTCCACCTCAGCTCAGCTGCGGCAGCACCTCGGCGGCGACGAGTTCCAGGTGGTCCAGGTCGGCCAGGTCGATGAAGCGCAGGTGCACCCGGCTGGTGCCGATCGCGGCGAGCTCGCCGATCCGGTCCACCAGTTGCGCCGGGGAGCCGACCACCGGATCCTCCGGCGGCAGCGCGCTCTTCTCATGCAGCGGCGCGGCCCGGCGGGCAGCTTCGGCGTCGGTGCGGCCGATCGCGATGACGATGCCGGCCGACAGCGTCAACGGCGGCCGGTCCTGCTCGGTACGGCCGGTCCGGTGACAGGCTTCGATCACCCGTTCGTATGCCGCCGCCGTCTCGGGAACCGACTTGAACGGCATGTTGAACTCGTCGGCGAACCGGGCGGCCAGCTCCGGGGTGCGTTTCGGGCCGCGCCCGCCGACGATGATCGGTGGGCCGGGCACCTGCACCGGCTTCGGCAGCGCCGGCGCGTCGACCAGCTGGTAGTGGTCGCCGTAGTAGCTGTACGTGTCGCCGACCGGGGTCCGCCACAACCCGGTGATCACCTCGAGCTGCTCGGCGAGCCGGTCGAACCGTTCGCCGACCGGCGGGAACGGCAGCCCGTACGAGGTGTGCTCGCGGGCGTACCAGCCGGCACCGATGCCGAGGTCGACCCGGCCGCCGCTCATCTGGTCGACCTGGGCGACCATCACCGCCAGCGGGCCCGGCAGCCGGAAGGTGGCCGAGGTGACCAGGGTACCGAGCCGGATCCGGGTCGTCTCCCGGGCCAGCGCGGCCAGCGTCAGCCAGGCATCGGTCGGGCCGGGCAGGGCGAGCTGCTCACCCATCGACTGGTAGTGGTCGGCCCGCAGGTAGCCCTCGAAGCCGGACTCCTCGGCGAGCCGGGCCAGCCGCAGCTGGTCGTCGTAGCTGGCACCACGGTGCGGTTCGGTGAACACGCTGACCCGCATGGTCACTCTCCTCCGATCCCGGCCGACGCCGGGGTTTCCCGTTCCATCAGGACCTCGTGCAGGTCGGCGCTGCACCGCGCGACGTCCTCGGTGTGCGCGTTGCGCCCCAGGCTGCGCGGGCGCGGGATGTCGATAGGCAGGATCTTGCGGATCCGCCCCGGCCGGGGGCTGAGCACGACGACCCGGTCGGCGAGCAGGACCGCCTCGTCGATCGAATGGGTGACGAAGACGATGGTGGCCGCGCGTTCCATATGGATGCGCTGCAGCTCGACCGACAACTCCTCCCGGGTGAGGGCGTCCAGGGCGGAGAACGGCTCGTCCATCAGCATGACCTGGGGCTCGGTGATCAGCGAGCGGCACAACGACACCCGCTGCTGCATGCCGCCGGAGAGCTCGTGCGGCAGTCGCTTCTCGAACCCGGTCAGGCCGACCAGGTCGAGCAGCTCCAGCGCCCTGGCCCGGTGCTGGGCACGGCGCAGGCCGAAGATCTCGACCGGCAGCAGGACGTTGTCCAGCACGGACCGCCAGGGCAGCAGCGCCGGGCGTTGGAACAGCATCGCGATGTCGCGGCGGGCCTTGACCACCCGCTGCCCGCCGACCGTGACGGTGCCGGCGGTCGTCGGCAGCAGCCCGGCGACCAGCCGTAGCAGGGTGGACTTGCCGCAGCCGGAGCGGCCGACGACCGCGACGAACTCACCGGCGGCGACCGACAGGTCGATGTCCTGCAGTGCTTCCACTGTGCCGGACCGGCCGGTGAACGTTCGCCCGACGCCACTGAGCTCGATCATGCGGCCGGCTGCTCCCTCGTCCAGAGTCGATCAACAGCCGGGACAGAGTATCCGGATCGTGCCGACGACGCACTACCCGTACGGTAAACACTTTTGCTGCCGGTCGGGCATCCACACTGACCGCCTGTCGCATTGGTCAGCATTCCCTCGTACTCTGTTGCCCGCGAAGATTCCCGACGCGACCGCGGCGCCCCTTCCGGCCCCCACCGGTGAGACGCCGCGCCGGACCAACTACCCCCTCTGGTTGGCGCTGCGACCTGCGGGTCGTCGACCAACCGTCCGGGTTGGAAAGGACACACCCTCATGACAAGGCTCACCCGCACGATCGCCGCAACCGCCATGGCCGCGGCCCTTGCGGTCACCGGCGCCTGCAGTGCGGACGACGGTGACGAGGCCTCAGGCGGCGGCACCGAGGAACTGAAGAAAGTGACGTACCTCACTTCCTTCGGTAACTTCGGTCGTGATTCGTACGCCTGGGTCGCCAAGGACAAGGGCTTCTTCACCGAGGCCGGATTCGACGTGGAGATCAAGCCCGGTGCCGGCACCGGCGACAACATCAAGACCGTCGTCGCCGGACAGGCCCACTTCACCCCGATCGACCTGACCGGTGGCCTGTTGCAGTTCGGCAACGGACAGGCCAAGGACTTCGTCGTCGTCGCCGGCATCCAGCAGCGCACCATGGCGGCGATCATCGCCCTGGACGGCAACGGCATCACCACCCCGAAGGACCTGGAAGGCAAGAAGCTCGCCGACACCCCCGGCTCGGTGGTGCGCAACCTCTTCCCGACGTACGCGTCACTGGCCGGCATCGACGAGACCAAGGTGGAGTGGGTCAACGGCACCCCGCAGACCCTGATGGGCACCCTCGCCTCCGGGCAGGTCGACGGCATCGGCCAGTTCGTCGTCGGTAAGCCCACCGTGGAGACCGTCGCCCAGGGCAAGGCCGCCGTCGTGCTGCCGTACAGCGACATCATGACCGACCTGTACGGCAACGTGCTGATCACCTCGACGAAGATCGCCGAGGAGGACCCGGAGATGGTCAAGCGGTTCAGTGCCGCGCTGCTCAAGGGCCTGGAGTACAGCATCGCCAACCCGCAGGAGGCCGGCGAGATCCTCGCCGCGAACGTGGAGGAGGCCAACCCGGCCGCCGCCGCCGCCGAGCTCGAGCTGATGGCCGCGTTCGTCAAGTCCACGAGCTCCGGCGTGCCGGTCGGGGCGCTGGACAGCCAGCGGATCGCCCGCAGCATCGCGATCCTGCAGGGCGCCGGTGCGATCCCGGCGGGTCTGGAGCCGGAGCAGGTCGTCAACTTCGACCTGGCACCGAACGCCGAGTCCTGACCGACGGCGGGTCCGGGTGGGTCGCCGCCGCGACCGCGACCCACCCGGACCCGCTCGCGGCCGGCCCGAGTCCGAGCCCGAGGAGTGTCGATGACCGTACTCAAACCTGCGGCCCGACCGGTACGGGCCGTGCCCGTGGTCGCGCCACCGGCGGGGCGCGCCGGTGGCCGGGCCGCCGCCGTACTGCTGCCACTCGCCGGCCTGCTGGTGACCGGGCTCGCCTGGTGGCTGGCCACCAGCGTGCTCCAGCTGGTCCACCCGGCGGTGCTGCCACCCCCGCAGGACGTGTGGGGCGCGTTCGCCCCCCGTGCCCAGCGACTGCTGGAGCACACCCTGACGACCACCCTCGAGACCGTCGCCGGCTTCGCCCTGTCCACCGTCGCCGGGGTGCTGATCGGACTGGCGCTGGCCATCTCCCAGACGGTGGAGCGGATGTTCACCCCGCTGCTGGTGGCGCTCAACGCCGTACCGAAGATCGCGCTTGCGCCGCTGCTCGTCGCCACCCTCGGGTGGGGTCAGCAGCCGATTCTGACGATGGTCTTCCTGCTCTGCTTCTTCCCGATCGTGCTGGGCACCGCGACCGGGCTGACCTCCACTCCCGCCGACCTCGCCGAGCTGGCCCGGTCGCTGGACGCCTCCCGCTGGCAGACGTTCCGCAAGGTACGGCTGCCGGCCGCGCTGCCGCAGATCCTCGTCGGTTTGAAAGTCGCGATGCCGCTGGCCGCGATCGGCGCGATCATCGGTGAGTTCTACGCCGGTGAGGAGGGCCTGGGCTACTTCATCCTGCAGACCGGCGGGATGGGCGACACCGCCGCCGCCTGGGCCGCGATCATCCTGGTCGCGTTGATGAGCATCGGGCTCTACTTCAGCGTCGTGCTGGTCGAACAGCGGCTGCTGCCCTGGGTCCGGGAGACCACCTCGGCCCGCTGACCGGCACCGTACCGACGACCGACGGGTCGGTCCCACCGGCAACGGTGGGACCGACCCGTCGAGCGACAGGTCAGCTGGCCAGCCGCCAGCGGCCACCCCGGAACACCAGCATCGTCAGCGCCTGCGGCATCAGCCCCGAGTGGTTGTCCGGCGTCATCCGGATCGGGCCGGAGAGCCCGTCGAGCTGGGTGGTCTCCAGCACCTCCCGGATGGCCTCGCGGTCGACCGTCTCGCCACCGGACAGGGCCACCGCCTCGGCGATCAGCTGTACGGCGTCGGCGGCGAACGACGAGAATCCGTAGTAGCTGCCGAACCGGGCGGTGTAGTCGCGGAACCACTGTTTGCGGGCGGCCTTCGCCGGGGTGTTGGCGATCACGTCGTCGATCACCATGGTCTGGGTGAAGACCAGGTTGACCCCCTCGGCGCCGTTGGCGGAGCCACCGGTCAGGAACAGGTCACCGGCGGCGGCGGCGTCGAAGAAGACCGGCCCCGGGTAGTCGACCTGTGCGGCGCTGTCAGCGGCCAGGACGGCCTGCTCGGCCGACGTCCAGACCAGCAGCGCGCCTGGGTCCTCGTCGTCGTCCTCCGGCTCGGCCAACGCCGACACCGCCTGGCTGACGTCGGTGTCGGTGGTCCGGACCTGCTTGCTGGCGACCAGGTCGATGTCGAGCTTGTCCAGCTCGGCGGACATCACCCGCAGGCCGTCCTTGCCGTACTCGTCGTCGGTGTGCAGCAGGCTGGCCTGCCGGATGCCGCGACGGCGGAGTTCGTTGGCGATGGTGGCGGCGCTGTCTGCCGCGTTGGGCCCCAGCTTGAACACGTACCGCCGCTCGGCGACCGGGGTGGCCACAGCGGTCGCCGGCGCCAGCGAGATCGTCGGCACCCGCTTGTCGTTGAGCGTCCGGGCCGCGCCGACGGCGCAGTCGCTGCAGCTGCCCATGATGATTGCGGTGACCTGGGAGTTGCTGGTGAAATCACCGATGTTGCGCAACGATTCACTGGGATCGGAACGATTGTCGCGCACGTCGAGCCGGATCGTGCGACCGCCCAGCAGCCCTGACTCGTTGATCTGTTCGACCCTGAGTTCGAGAGCGCGCTGGTAGCCCTTGCCGACCGCCGCAGCGGCTCCGGACAGCTCGAGATCGGCGGCGATGACGATCTCGCCCTCGGCCGTCGAATCACTACCGAACTGGCATCCCGTGAGCGAAGAGGCCAGCAATGTGGATGCGAGCGCCGTCGCGACGGCGGAACGGATGGGCCTCAAGTCAGTCCTCCAGGTACGCGGCGGATGCGCAACCGGTCCGGCCGGCGGCGGTACGTGTTGTCGCGTCCTCAATAGAAGTCGCGCCGACGGCATGCCGTACGGTGTGCGCGGAGCCTGCAAACGTGGAAACCTTGCCAATGGGCGGCGTTCTGGTCAAGCGCGCCGGTCATCCGGTTCCGGGAAGTGTGTCTCACATGTTGGCGGCGAGAAGTGGTCGCGAACAGTGACACTGCCGATGCAACTGTCGGTGGAAGTTCCATCCGCCCTGATCAGAGCGGTGTGGTGCTCATACTGTCCGGTAACTCAGGGATGAATCCGTGCCGTGCGACCGATTCCTGCCTAGCTGAGGCTTCCCAACAGGGTCCACTTCTGGTGAAATCGCGGCCGTGCCGCATGCGGCGCTCACCGCTGCATCAGGCACCGGTCGGCAGTCCGCGTGTGGAGATAGCGACGGAGGCGATGTCGTGAGGACTGGACCGACGACCCTGCCCGACAACGGCCCGCGGAAGCGGCGTGCGCCGTTGCGATGGGTGCCGCGGCTGCGAGACGCCCGGATCAGGTCCAAACTGGCCGTCATCCTGGTGGTGCCGCTGGCTGCGGTCGCCGCTCTGGCCACCGTACGGCTGGTCGACGTCGGTCAGGGCGCGCTCGACGCCCGGATGGTGCGCTCGATGGCCGAGATCTCAGTGGACGTGTCGGCACTCGCTCAGGAGGTCCACAAAGAGCGGATGGCCGCGCTGTCCTTCCTCGCCGGTGACGGCGCCGACCCCGAGGCGTACAACGTCCAGGTGCGACGCACCGACGAGCGGGTCGTCGCGTACACCGCCGAACGCGACCGGGCCGGCGACGTCCCGGACGCCGTCGACCGGCAGCTGGTCGCGATCGACGACCACCTCGACACCCTGAACGCCACCCGCCAGGAGGTGCTCAGCCGGGGCGAGATGCCGGTCCAGGAGGCGGTGCTGCGCTACGGCGTCATCCTGTCCGACCTGATCTCCTACGGTGAGGTGCTGGGCCAGGTCTCCGGTGACGGCGAGGTGCCGGACAGCCTGCGCGCGGTTTCCGCCTTCGCCCGCGCCAAGGCGGCGACCGCCGAGGAGGAGGCGATCGTCTTCGCCGCGCTCTCCGGCGGCCGGCTGGAGGAGGAGCAGTTCTCGTCCTACCTGGCCACCCTGACCGGTCAGCAGGAGGCGCTGCTGTCCTTCTCGCTGGCCGCGTCACCGTGGGAGC
Organism: Solwaraspora sp. WMMA2101; assembly: GCF_049179175.1. Taxonomy (NCBI): domain Bacteria; kingdom Bacillati; phylum Actinomycetota; class Actinomycetes; order Micromonosporales; family Micromonosporaceae; genus Solwaraspora; species Solwaraspora sp. WMMA2101. The sequence goes on from NZ_JBMHMA010000006.1 coordinate 4,088,208, forward strand.
AGGCCCTGGTCGACAACAGCGTCACCGGTGACGCCGTGTTCCTGGCCGACCGGGTGTCCACCGAGATCACCCGCTCGGTGGGCCAGCAGTCCCGCATCGGCGCGACCCAGGCGGCCCGGACCGTCGGCGCGGTCAACGACCTGATGCGGTGGGCCGAGATCCAGCTCGAGGCCCGGCTGCTGCAACGGGCCACCGAGGTCAGCACGAACGTCACCCGCCAGGCCGTCATCGAGTCGATCCTGGTGCTGATCGCCCTGGTGCTGGCGATCGCCCTGGCCGTGGTGCTCGCCCGGTCGCTGAACGACTCGCTGCGCCGGCTGCGCGACGGGGCCCTGTCGGTGGCCGACCGGGACCTGCCGGAGGCGGTCGCCAAGCTGCGGGACGTCAACGACCTGAACGACCGGGGGCCGGAGGAGATCGTCCGCAGCCTGCGGGACCCGATCCGGCTGCCCAACCGCGACGAGGTCGGCGAGGTCGGCCGGGCGTTCAACGTGGTCCACCGCGAAGCGGTCCGGATCGCCGCCGAGCAGGCGGCGCTGCGGGCCAGCGTCTCGGCGATGTTCCTCTCCCTGGCCCGACGCAGTCAGACCCTGGTCGACCGGATGATCGGCGAGCTCGACACCATCGAGCGCAACGAGGAGGACCCGAAGCGGCTGGCCCAGCTGTTCCAGCTGGACCACCTGGCCACCCGGATGCGCCGCAACGACGAGAACCTGCTGGTGCTGGCCGGCGCCGACTCGACCGCGCCGCGCCGTGAGGACGCGCTGCTGGTCGACGCGATGCGGGCCGCACAGTCCGAGGTCGAGGCCTACAACCGCATCGAGTTCGGCACGATAGACACCGACATCCTGATCTCCGCGTCCGCCGTCAACGACGTCGTCCGACTGGTCGCCGAGCTGCTCGACAACGCGACCCGGTTCTCCCCGCCGACCACGACCGTCGTCGCTGACGCCCGCCGGTTGCGCGACTACGTGCTGATCCAGGTGGAGGACCGGGGCCTGGGGCTGTCCGAGGAACAGCTGGACAACCTCAACCGCCGGCTCGCCGAGCCGTCGACGATGGACGTCTCCGCGTTCCGGCTGATGGGTCTGGCCGTGGTCAGCCGGCTCGCCGGCCGGTACGGCATCCGCGTCGAGCTGCGTCCCAACGTCGACGGCGGCACCCTGGCGCAGGTGACCCTGCCCAGCAGCATCCTGGTGCTGCCGCAGCGCACCCGCGAACCGGTGGGCGGCCGGGGCCGGCCGGGCCTGGCGGCCGAGCCGATCTCCGCCGCACCCACCTCGGGCGGCACCTGGGCGCCCGTCTCCGGACCGCCGATCTCCGGACCGCCGATCTCCGGACCGCCGATCTCCGGGCCACCGGTGTCCGCCGCCCCGGCCCGTACGGCGACGCTGACCGACCAGTGGCACAACGCCCGTTCGTCGCAGTGGAACGCAGTGGCCGGTGCCCCGACCGCAGCCTTCCCGGCGGTCACCCCCGGTCGTGGCGCACCCGCTGCCGGCCCGGTGCCCCCCGCACCGGTGCCCGCACCGGCCGCCGTGGCACCGACGACCGCCGTACCGGCTCCCGCGCCGCCGGCCGGCCCGTCGCCGCCGTCGTTCAACCCGCCGGCCCCGTTGGCCGGGCACGCCACGACGGCCGAGCCGGCCGCCAACCTCAGCCCGCCGACGGTGGCGTACCCGACGCTGCGTACCTCCGGGTTGCGGGGCTCCGGCGGCCCCGGCGACCAGCCACTGATCCCGGCCACGGCACACCCGTTGGCGCCGGTGGTCCGCACCGCCGGCCAACTGCCGCAGGGTCCGACCGCCGGTGGGCAGGGCGCGGCGCGGCCGGAGGACGCGACCGAGATGCCGATCTTCCGGGAGATGGAAGCGGTCTGGTTCCGCGCTCAGGGCCAGGCCGAGACCAAGGTGTTCCAGATGCCGACCGCCGGCCACGCGCCCGACGTCGCCACGTCCACCGGCACCACGCCGGCCACCGGCGCTGCGTCGTCGACCGGCGCCCCGCTGTCCACAGGCGCCACCGCGCCGACCGCCGCGTACCCGACGACGACCTCTACCAGGCCACCGTTGCCGGCACGCAACCCGGGGCAGTCCGCCCCGGCCCCAGCGGCGTACTCTGCTCCGGTGCAGCCGAACGCCGCACCCCAGTCAACGACCGCGCCACCCACCCACGCACCGTCCACTGCGGGCGCCGGCGGTGGCGCGGCGACGGGTGCCACCCCACGGCAACGGGTCGGTGACTCCGGCAGCTGGCGGACCGCCGCCGACGAGGGGTGGGCCCGGGCCAGTCAGGCAGCCGAGCCGGCGGTCGCCGGCATCACCCGATCGGGCCTGCCCAAGCGTCAACCCCAGGCGCAGCTCGTGCCGGGCGGCGTGGAGCCGGCGGCGAGCCGGGGACCGACCCGGCGTACCCCGGACGAGGTCCGCGGCCTGCTGTCGGCCTACCACCGCGGTGTGCAGCGGGGTCGGACCGCCGGCAGCGAGCAGTACCGCGCCACTTCAACCAAGGAGAACAGCGAATGAACAGGCCAGCAGCTATTCAGGACATGGGTTGGCTGCTCAGCAACTTTGCCGACAGCGTGGCGGGCATCGCCCACGTGGTGGCTGTCTCGGCAGACGGACTGCTGCTCGCTTCCTCCCGGGACCTGCCTGCTGACCGTGCGGACCAGCTCGCCGCCATCACGTCCGGTGTGGTCAGTCTGACCGACGGAGCCTCCAGGATGTTCAGCGCCGGCGGCGTGCTGCAGACTGTGATCGAGATGGACAGTGGCTACCTGTTCCTGATGTCCATCAGCGATGGCTCGTCGATGGCGGTGCTCGCCGCGCGCAGCTGCGACGTGGGTCAGGTCGGCTACGAGATGGCGCTGCTCGTCGAGCGCGTCGGTGCCGCCCTGGTCCCGTTGCCGCGCGAGGCCGTGGGCCGGCCCTGAGCCGTCGAAGTTCCGTAGCGACAGGGGACCGTCACCGGTGACGTGCCAGCAGACCCAGGAGGAGGTGACCGTCGGATGGGGCAGCCACATCAGGACCCGCGCGGGGCGCTGGTCCGGCCCTACGCGGTCACCCGGGGCCGCACCGAGCCGCGTCAACACATCGCGCTGGAGGCGGTCCTGGTGGCCAGCGCGGCAGCGGTCACCGAGTCGCGGTTCGCCGGGCACGACAAGCATCGGATCGCCACCATCTGCGACAACCGTGCGCAATCACTGGCGGAGATCGCCGCGTACACCCGGCTCCCGCTGGGCGTCGCGCGGGTCCTCGTCGCCGACATGGTCGCCGACGGCCTGCTGGCGTTGCACAGCGCAGCTCCGGTAGAGGCCTACGAGGAGCGGATGGAACTTCTGGAAAGGGTGCTAAGTGGACTTCGCAGGCTATGACCGCCCTGGCGTAGGCCAGAAAAAGGAGATCACCTCCGCGAAGATCGTCATCGCGGGCGGTTTCGGGGTGGGAAAGACCACCATGGTCGGCGCGGTCTCCGAGATCACACCGTTGACCACCGAGGCGTTGATGACCTCGGCCGGCGTCGGCATCGACGATCCGTCGAAGGTGCCCGGCAAGGAGACCACCACGGTGGCGATGGACTTCGGCCGGATCACGATGGCCGACGACCTCATTCTCTATCTGTTCGGCACCCCCGGGCAGACCCGGTTCTGGTTCATGTGGGACGAGATCATCCGGGGCGCGGTCGGTGCCGCCGTACTGGTGGACACCCGGCGGATCACCGATGCGTTCGCCCCGCTCGACTACTTCGAGAACCGGCAACTGCCGTACCTCGTCGCGCTCAACTGTTTCGACGGCGCGCCCCGGTACGAGCCGGAGGAGATCCGGGAGGCGCTGGCGATCGCCCCGCACGTCCCGCTGGTGATGTGCGACGCGCGCAGCCGGGATTCGACCAAGCACGTGCTGGTCAACGTCGTCGAGCACGCGATGGCGACGCTGCGGGCCGAGCACGGCCGGGGGTTCCCGACCCCGGTCGGCTGACCGGTGACGGCGACCGGCGGCCGGACCAGGCCGCCGGTCGCTGGCCGGCAGCCACTCGCCCGGTAGCTGGCTGGTAGCTCAGTTCGGGGCGCCGCCGCGACGTTCGCCCACCTGGTCGGCGTTCAGTCGACGGGTAGTCGGTAGCCCCGCTTCACGACCGTCTGGATCACGCCGGGGGCACCCAGTCCGGCCCGCAGCCGGGCCACGGCCATCTCCACGGCGTGCTCGTCGGCGCCGCGTGGCAGGGTGCGCAGCAGCGCGGCCCGGGACAGCACCCGGCCCGGGGTCTGCGCCAGTGCCCGCAGGACGGCCATCGGCGCGGGTGCCAGCGGCCGCAGTTCGCCGTCGATCACCGCCGCGTGCCCGCGCAGGGTCAGCAGGTGGCCGCCGACCTTCAGGTTGACCGCCCGCCGGGGCAGCTCGTCGACGATGGTGCGGACCAGGGCGCCGAGCCGGGCCCGGCCGGGGGCGATCACCGGTACGCCGTGGCGGCGCAGCGGCGCGGCGGTGACCGGCCCGACGCAGGCGGCGAGCACGTCGGTACGCATCGCCTCCAGCACCGCCTCCCCGTTGCTGCCGGCGGCCCGTAGCAGCGCCCCGACCGCCGGTGCCGAGGTGAAGGTGACGGCGTCGACGAGCCGGCCGGTGACCAGGTCCACCAGCCGGTGCAGCGGCGCCGGGTCGGTCGGTGGCGCCCAGCGGTACACCGGCACCTCGATCACCGTGGCGCCGGCGGCCTCCAACGCCGAGGAGCATTCCGGCTGCCGGTCGCCGTGCAGCTGCATCGCGACGAGCTGTCCGGCGACGCCACGGGCCCGCAGGTGGTCGATCACCTCTTCGCAGCTCTCCGAGGCCGGTGACCACTGGTCGTGCAGGCCGGCGGCGCGGATCGCGCCCCGGGCCTTCGGGCCCCGGGCGACGATGTACGCGCCGCCGAGCACCGCCCGCAGCGGTTCGGCCAGGCCCCAGCCCTCGGCCGCCTCCAGCCAGCCGCGCATGCCGATGCCGGTGTTGGCGACCAGCACGTCCGGCGGATCGTCCAGACACGCCCGGGTCGCGGCGCGCAGCTCGGTGTCGTCGGCCAGCGGCACGATCCGCAGCGCCGGGGCGAGCACCACCCGGGCACCACGTCGCTCCAGCAGCGCGGCGAGTTCGTCGCGTCGCCGGTCGGCGGTGACCCCGATGGTGAATCCGGACAGCTCGTCGGACATCACTGGTCCTGCCGCCGACCGAGCACCTCGATCAGCCCGTCGCGGCAACGTACCCGGTAGGTCGGCACGGCGACGCCCGGCAGGTCCAGGCATTCGCCGGTACGCAGGTCGTAGACCTGCTTGTGCAGCGGTGAGGCCACCGTGGGGATGTCGCCCCGGGTGCCGACGATGCCGCGGGACATGACGTTGGCGCGGGCCACCGGATCCTGGTTGCCGATCGCGTACAACGTCCCGTCGTAGGTCCGGAAGATCGCCACCTGTTCGCCGTCGACCAGTGCGGCCACGCCGCGCTCCGGCTCCACCCGGGGGTACGGGCAGACCGGTGTCCACTGGTCGGTCATGTTGATCGTCTGCACACTCATCGGCGTACCTCCAGGGTTGTCGGGAGGCCGAGCGCCACGGGCCGGCGCTCGCCCAGGGCCGGCACCGGCTGGCCCCGTTCGACCTCGAAGGTGATCGACGGGTCCGGGGTGTCGGGTGCGTTGACGAAGGAGGCGAAGCGGCGCAGCCGCTCCGGGTCGTCGATCGTGTCCCGCCATTCGTCGGAGTACGACTCGACGTGGCGGGCCATCGCCGCGTCCAGCTCGGCGGCCAGCCCGAGCGAGTCCTCGACGATCACCGCCCGCAGGTGGTCCAGGCCGCCGTCCATCGCCTCGATCCAGGCGGCGGTGCGTTGCAGCCGGTCGGCGGTGCGGATGTAGAACATCAGGAACCGGTCGATGGTGCGGACGAGCTCCTCGGTGGACAGGTCGCTGGCGAACAGGTCGGCGTGCCGGGGCCGGAAGCCGCCGTTGCCGCCGACGTAGAGGTTCCAGCCGACATCGGTGGCGATGATGCCGAAGTCCTTGCTGCGGGCCTCGGCGCATTCCCGGGCGCAGCCGGAGACCGCCGACTTGATCTTGTGCGGGGCGCGCAGCCCCCGGTAGCGCAGCTCCAGCGCCACCGCCAGGCCGACCGAGTCCTGTACGCCGTAGCGGCACCAGGTCTCCCCGACGCAGGACTTCACCGTCCGCAGCGCCTTGCCGTACGCGTGACCGGACTCGAAGCCGGCGTCGACCAGCCGCCGCCAGATCTTCGGCAGCTGCTCCACCCGGGCGCCGAACAGGTCGATCCGCTGCCCGCCGGTGATCTTGGTGTAGAGGTTGAAGTCCCGGGCCACCTCGCCGATGACGATCAGCTTCTCCGGGGTGATCTCCCCGCCGGGGATCCGGGGGACCACCGAGTAGGTGCCGTCGCGCTGGATGTTGGCCAGGAAGTGGTCGTTGGTGTCCTGCAGGGCTGCCTGCTCGCCGTCGAGGACGTAGCCGTTGCCCAGCGAGGCGAGGATCGAGGCGACCACCGGCTTGCAGATGTCGCAGCCGCGGCCCCGGCCGTGCTCGGCGACCAGCTGGGAGAAGGTTTGGACACCGCGGACCCGGACGATGTCGAACAGCTCCTGGCGGCTGTGGTCGAAGTGCTCGCACAGCGCGGTCGACTGGGTCACCCCGGCGACGGAGAGCAGTTGCTTGAGCATCGGTACGCAGGACCCGCAGCTGGTGCCGGCCCGGGTGCACGCCTTGATCGCGGCGACGTCGGTGCAGCCCTCGCCGATCGCGCCGAGGATCTGGTCCTTGGTGACCGCGTTGCAGGAGCAGACCTGGGCGCTGCCGGGCAGCGCATCGATGCCGGCCCCGCCGGCCCCGTCGGAACCGGCCGGGGCGAGCAGCGCCAGCGGCGGGCCGGGCAGTGGGCCGCCGACGCTGGCCCGCAGCGTCGGGTACGCGGTGGCGTCGCCGACCAGCACCCCGCCGAGCAGGGTCCGCGCGTCGTCGGAGAGGACCAGCTTGGCGTAGACCCGGGTCGCCGGGTCGGTGAAGGTGACGTCCAGGCAGTCGGCGGTGGCGCCGTGCGCGTCGCCGAACGAGGCGACGTCGACGCCGAGCAGCTTGAGCTTGGTGGAGGTGTCCGCGCCGGGGAAGGCGGCGGTGCCGCCGAGCAGCCGGTCGGCGACCACCTCGGCCATGGCGTAGCCCGGTGCGACCAGCCCGTAGCAGCGGCCCGGTTCGCCGTCGACGCTGATCGCGGCGCACTCGCCGACCGCCCAGATGCGCGGGTCGCTGGTCCGGCAGGTGGCGTCGACGCTCACCCCGCCGCGTTCGCCGACGACCAGCCCGGCGGCGCGGGCCAGGTCGTCGCGGGGCCGGACGCCGGCGGCGACCACCACCAGGTCGGACTCCAGTTCGGTGCCGTCGGTGAGGGCCACGCCGTGCGGCGTACCGTCCGGTCCGGTGCGGATCGCCGACGTCGCGGTCCCCAGGTGCACCTCGACGCCGAGGTCCTCGACGTAGCGGCGCAGCATCGCCCCGCCGGCCTCGTCGATCTGCACCGGCATCAGCCGGGGGGCGAACTCCACCACATGGGTACGCAGGCCGAGCAGCCGCAGCGCGTTGGCCGCCTCCAGGCCGAGCAGTCCACCGCCGATCACCGTACCGACCCGACGGGTGGCCTGCGGGTCGGTGGCGAAGGACCGGATCGCCTCCAGGTCGTCGATCGTGCGGTAGACGAACACGCCGTCGCGCAGTCCGCCGCCGGCCGAGCCGCTGCCGTTGGCTGCTCCGTCGGCGTCGGCGTCGGCGGGCCGGTGCGCGCCGTCGATCGGCGGGACGAAGGCGTACGAGCCGGTGGCCAGCACCAGCGCGTCGTAGCCGTACTCGCCGTGGTCGGTGACGACCACCCGGCGCTGGCGGTCGATGCGTCGGGCCGGCTCGGCCAGCCGCAGGTCCACCCCGTCGTCGGGGGTGTGCACGCTGAGCTCCTCCGGCGCGACCCCGTCGAAGAACGCCGACAACCGGACCCGGTCGTACGCCGGCCGGGACTCCTCGGCCAGCACCGTCACCTGCCAGTCGCCGGCGGTGTCGCGGGAGCGGACCGCTTCGACCAGGCGTTGCCCGACCATGCCGTTGCCGATGACGACCAACCGGTTCATACCGGTACCTCCACGTCGGAATCCACAGAAGAGAGCCAGTCGACGATGCCGGTGACGGCGTCGGTGCAGCTGCCGCAGCCGGTGGTGGCGCGGGTGGCGGCGACGACCTCACCGACCGACCGGGCACCGGCCCGCCAGCAGCGCACCAGCGCGCCCTTGCTGACGGTGTTGCACTGGCAGACGGTCGCCGCGTCCGGCATCAGCGCCGGACTGGTCACCGGAGCGGCCACGGTGCCGCCGACCGCCCGGCCGAGCAGCAGGGCCCGGCGGTCCGCCGGCACCTGACCGCCCCGGTCGAACAGCTGGATGACGGTGCCGACGGCCGGGTTGTCGCCGAGCATGATCGCCCCGGTGAGGCGGTCGTCGCGGATGAGCAGTCGGGCGTACGTGCCCCGGACCGGGTCGGCGAAGCTGAGTTCCTCGGTGCCGGCGTCGGCGTCGCCACGGGTGTCGCCCATCGCCGCGAGGTCGATGCCGGCGGCCTTGAGCCGGGTCACCGTCGGCAGTGGCCGGTAGCGGGCGGCGGGGTCGTCGCCGGCCAGCACCCGGGCGAGCACCCGGGCCTGCTCCCAGGCCGGCGCGACCAGGCCGGTGACCACCCCGTCGTGTTCGGCGCAGTCGCCGATCGCCCAGATGTGCGGGTCGCTGGTGGCCATCCGGTCGTCGACCACCACGCCACGGCCGACCGTCAGCCCGGCCCGGCGGGCCAGGTCGGTGTCCGGGCGGACCCCGCAGGCGAGCACCAGCAGGTCCGCGGTGAGTTCGCGGCCGTCGCCCAGGCGCAGCCGGACGCCGTCGGCGCCCGCGTCGACCGCTGCGGCGGCGGCGGCAAGTTCGGTGCCGACGCCGAGCCGGGCGAGGGTACGGGCGAGCACCGCGCTGGCGGTCGGGTCGAGTTGGCGCTCCATCAGCTGGTCGACCTTGTGCACCACCCGGACGTCGAGCCCACGGGCGGCGAGCCCACGGGCGGCCTCCAGGCCGAGCAGGCCGCCGCCGAGGACCAGCGCGGTGCGGGCGCCGGCGGCGGCGGTGAGGATCCGCCGGCAGTCGTCGAGGGTCCGGAACACCGCGACCCGCTCCGGTAGCGCCGCCGGGTCGAGCGCGGCGGTCGGGTTCGCTGTGTCGGCCGGGTCCGTTGTGTCGGCCGGGCCGGTCAGGCCGGGCAGCGCGGGCACGACCGCCCGGCTGCCGGTGGCCAGCACCAGGTGGTCGTACTCGGTGGCGCCGCCGTCGGCCGTGCGGACCGTACGGGTGGTCGGCTCGATCGCGACGACCGGCAGCCCGGCGCGGACGTCGACGCCGTGCCCGGCGGCCTCGGTCAGCGTCACGTCCAGCTCGTCGGCGCGGCCGGCGAGCAGGTTGGACAGCATGATCCGGTTGTACGCCCGGTGCCGCTCCGCCCCGAACACGGTGATCTTGAAGTCGCCGCGCCGGGCGTGCAGCTCGGCGGCGAGCCGGGCGCCGGCCATGCCGTGACCGACGATGACGATACGGTTCACGCTCGCTCCACCCTGACCGCGCAGATCTTGAACTCGGGCATTCGGGACGTCGGGTCCAGCGCGTCGCTGGTCACCGAATTGATCCGGGCCGCGCCACCCCAGTGGAACGGCGCGAAGACGGTGTCCGGGCGGATCGAGGTGCTCACCCGGGCCGGGGCGCACATCTCGCCGCGTCGGCTGGTCACCCGTACCTGCTCGCCGTCGGCGACGCCGAGCTGCTCGGCCAGGTCCGGGTGCAGCTCGACGAAGGCCGCCGGAGCGGCGTCGTGCAGCGGTGCGATCCGTCGGGTCTGTGCCCCGGACTGGTACTGCGCCAGCACCCGACCGGTGGTCAGGTAGAGCGGGTAGTCGGCGCAGGGTTCCTCGGCGGCGGCCCGGTGCTCCACCGGCACGAACCGGGCCCGCCCGTCGGGCGTGGGGAAGCGGTCGGTGAACATCCGTGGGGTGTCCGGCAGGTCCGGGTCGGGGCACGGCCAGAAGACGCCGTCGGCGGCGTCGATGCGCTCCCAGGTGACCCCGGCGTAGTCGGCGATCCCGCCGGCCGAGGCCCGGCGCAGCTCGGTGAAGACCTCGCCCGGCTCGGCCGGGAACTGCCCGGCCGAGCAGCCCAGCCGCTGCGCCAGATCGGCGAGGACGGCCAGGTCGGTGCGGGCACCGGCCGGCGGCGGGCGGACCGCGTGCCGGCGCAGCACCCGACCCTCCAGGTTGGTCATCGTGCCGTCCTCTTCGGCCCACTGGGCGCTGGGCAGCACGACGTCGGCCATCGCCGCCGTCTCCGACAGCACGAAGTCGGCGACCACCAGCAGGTCCAGATCGGCCAGTCGCTGCTGGACCCGGCCGGCGCGGGGCGCGGACACCACCGGGTTGGAGCCGAAGACCAGCAGCGCCTTCGGCCCGGCCGGGGTGCCGAGCGAGTCGAGCAGTTCGTAGGCGGAGACGCCCGGGCCGGGCAGGTCGGCCGGGTCGACACCCCACACCCCGGCGACGTGCGCGCGGGCCGCCGGATCGTCGATGCGCCGGTAGCCGGGCAGCTGGTCGGCCTTCTGGCCGTGCTCCCGCCCGCCCTGGCCGTTGCCCTGCCCGGTCAGACAGCCGTAGCCGGAACCGGGTCGGCCGGGCAGCCCGAGGGCGAGCGCCAGGTTGACGTACGCGCTGACCGTGTCGACGCCCTTGGCGTGCTGTTCGGCCCCGCGCGCGGTGAGGATGACGACCTTTGCCGGCGCGGCGTCGGCGTCGGGTCGGCCGCCGCCGGCCAGCGCCCGCGCCGTCGCCTCCAGATCGGCGATCGGTACGCCGGTCAGCCGTTCCACCCGGGCCGGCCAGTACCCGGCGACGGTGGCCCGGACGGCGTCGAAGCCGGTGGTCCGCTGCGCCACGTAGTCCCGGTCGGCCCAGCCTTCGCGGAGCACGACGTGCAGCAGCGCGTTGGCCAACGCCAGGTCGGTGCCGGGGGTGGGCTGCAGGTGCAGGTCGGCCAGCCGGGCGGTGGCGGTCCGCCGGGGGTCGACCACGATCAACGTACCGCCGCGCTGCTTGAGCTCGGTCAGGTAGCGGGCGAACGGTGGCATCGTCTCGGCCACGTTCGCGCCGACCAGCAGCAGCGTGTCGGCCGCGCCGACGTCGGCCAGCGGAAACGGCAGCCCCCGGTCGACCCCGAAGGCCCGCATCCCGGCGGCGGCCGCCGAGGACATGCAGAACCGGCCGTTGTAGTCGATGTTGCGGGTGCGCAGCGCGACCCGGGCGAACTTGCCCAGTGCGTACGCCTTCTCGTTGGTCAGCCCGCCGCCGCCGAAGACGGCGACCGCGTCGCGGCCGTGCGCCCGCTGGATGCCGGTGACACCGTCGACGATCCGCGCCAGCGCCTCGTCCCAGCTGGCCGGGCGCAGCGGCGCGGCGCGCCGGTCGCGCACCAGCGGAGTGGTCAGCCGCTGCGGGTGGTCGAGCAGTTCGGCGGCGGTCCAGCCCTTCTGACAGAGGCCACCCTGGTTGGTGGGGAACTGCCGGGGTTGCACCGTGACCGTGCCGTCGGGGTCGGCGCGCAGGTGCATGCCGCACTGCAACGCGCAGTACGGACAGTGCGTTGCCACGGTCCGGGCGGTGTCCTGGCCGGCCGGCCCGATGGTCACCTGCACGCTGCGTGGCATGTGCGAAGCGTGCCGCTGGGCGATTTCGCCGGGACGTCTCGATTGTTTCGAGCCTGCTAAGAGCGGCTCACACGAGCGGGGGGCAGAGGGTTGGCTGATCGGGCACCTGATCGATCTCACTATCGGTCACGGCGGGCCGTGCGTTCTTCGTTGCGCGCCCGAATCGCCAGTTGCACCCGATCGGAACTGGCCGCGCCTAGCTTCCTGCCAACACCGACCGCTACCGACCGATACCGACCGATCGCGGAGGAGCTGAGCCACACGTGAGCCAGGCCACCACGGATACCACGACGGCAGAGGTCGCCGCCAGCGATCCGGTCCTGCCGCCGAGCGCCGGTCGATCCGGCTGGCCGGGGCGCTGATCGGCATCGCCGGCGCGGTCGGGGCGTTCGGCGGGGTGCTGGTCGACATCGCCTTCCGGCAGTCGTTCCTGACCTACGGTACGGCGGACGCGGCGTACCTGGCGTTCATCGCCTTCTACGCGGTCTGCGTGGTCGTCACCTGGGCGGTGTACCGGCGGCCGGGGACGCGACTGCCGGGCGTCTGACAACCGGCGGTCGGGTGGCGGTCGGGTCGGCGGTCGGGTGGCGGTCCGCTGTTTTGACCGCCCCGGCCGTCACCCGGTATCGTTGCCTGCTGTTGTGTGACAGCCGAGGGGCGTCCCTCGCCGGGCTAGTCACCGTCGCCAGCGAGCGACGCCCGTCGGGAGCACTGCCCGTAGGGTGGGCCCGCTGCAAGGTGGCAGGCCAGCCGGGGTATGCTTGTCGTTCGCGCGCGCGTTCCTTTACGGGTTGCCCGGTCATCGGGTCGTCCTGCCGGCCCGCGCGTTACCCGACGCGCGACCCCAGACCGACGACGAGACAAGGTAGACCTGTGCGTACGTACAGCCCGAAGCCGGGTGAGATCGAGCGTCAGTGGCACGTGATCGACGCCTCTGATGTCGTGCTGGGCCGCCTGGCCACCCACGCCGCCACGTTGCTGCGCGGCAAGCACAAGCCCACGTTCGCGCCGCATGTCGACACCGGTGACTTCGTCATCGTCGTCAACGCCGGCAAGGTGGCGTTGACCGGCAACAAGCGGCACACCAAGGTGGCCTACCGGCACTCCGGTTACCCCGGTGGGCTCAAGCAGGTCGGCTACGACGAGCTGCTGGCCAAGCGTCCGGAGCGGGCGATCGAGCTGGCCGTCAAGGGCATGCTCCCGCACAACAAGCTCGGCAACAAGCTGATCCGCAAGCTCAAGGTGTACGCCGGTGCGGAGCACCCGCACGGCGCGCAGCAGCCGGTGCCGTTCGAGATCAAGCAGATCGCGCAGTGAGCGCGGGCGAAGGAAACAGCATGACCGACACCACCGAGGCCAGCCCGGTCGCCGTCGTCGACGCCGACACCGAGGTGGCCCCCGCTGCGGCGCCCGCCCCCGTCGTGCGCACGCCGCGCGGTGAGCGCCCGATCCAGACCGTGGGTCGGCGCAAGGAAGCCATCGTCCGGGTCCGGATCGTTCCGGGCTCCGGCAAGATCACCTGCAACGGGCGGGAGCTCGAGGAGTACTTCCCGAGCAAGGTGCACCAGCAGCTGATCCGCGAGCCGCTGGTCACCGCCGAGAAGGCCGAGGCGTTCGACGTGATCGCGAACCTGCGCGGCGGCGGCATCACCGGCCAGGCCGGTGCGCTGCGGCTCGGCATCGCGCGGGCGCTGTGCGCCAACGACCTCGACGACCGTCCGGCGCTGAAGAAGGCCGGCTTCCTGACCCGGGACGCCCGGGTCAAGGAGAGCAAGAAGTACGGCCTCAAGAAGGCCCGTAAGGCCCCGCAGTACTCGAAGCGCTAGTCGTCGTGCACGGCTGAACGGACGGCCGGGACACCCTTTCCACAGGGTTTCCTGGCCGTCCGTGCTTTTTTGTCTAGTTGGCGTGTTTTCTCCCGTTCGCCGGCAGTATCTTCATCGGTTGCCGGACCCCACCCGCACCACCTCGGGTGGGCCACCCCTCACCCCGTGACGGGCCGGCGGACCGGCACCATCAGCGGGACCATCGGAGGATGACAGGTATGACGCGGCTGTTCGGCACCGATGGCGTACGCGGGCGGGCCAACGCCGATCTCACCCCGGAGCTGGCGATGGCGGTCGCCGTCGCCGCCGCCCACACCCTCGCCGAGCGTGATCCGAGCCACCAGCCGCTGGCCGTCGTCGGCCGCGACCCCCGGGCCAGCGGGGAGATGCTGGAGGCGGCGGTGGTGGCCGGACTGACCAGCGCCGGTGCCAACGTGCTGCGGGTCGGCGTGCTGCCGACCCCCGGGGTGGCGTTCCTGGTCGGCGAGACCAAGGCCGACTTCGGCGTGATGCTCTCCGCCTCGCACAACCCGATGCCCGACAACGGGATCAAACTCTTCGCCGCCGGTGGGCACAAACTGCCCGACGACATCGAAATGAAGATCGAGGCCGCGATCGACGCGGCGATCTCCGGCGACGGCTCGGTCGGCCGGCGCCGCCCGACCGGGGCCGGCATCGGCCGGGTGCACGACCTGCTCGACGGCGCCGAGCACTACGTCGGGCACCTCACCAGCACGGTCGGCCACCGGCTGGACGGGCTGAAGGTGGTGGTCGACTGCGCCAACGGCGCGGCGGCCGAGGTCGCGCCGGTGGCGTACCGGGAGGCCGGCGCCGAGGTGATCGCGATCAACGCCGAGCCGGACGGGCTCAACATCAACGACGGCTGCGGCTCCACCCACCTGGACGTGGTGCGGGCCGCCGTGCTGGAGCACGGCGCCGACCTGGGGCTGGCCCACGACGGCGACGCCGACCGCTGCCTGGCGGTCACCGCCGCCGGCGACGAGGTCGACGGCGACGAGATCATGGCGATCCTCGCGCTGGCCATGCGCGACGCCGGGACGCTGACCGCCGACACCCTGGTCGCCACCGTGATGAGCAACCTCGGTCTGCGCCTGGCCATGTCCCGGGAGGGCGTCAGGCTGGTCGAGACCAAGGTCGGCGACCGGTACGTCCTGGAGGAGCTGCGCTCCGGCGGGTACGCCCTCGGCGGCGAGCAGAGCGGTCACATCGTCCTGCCGAGTTTCGCCACCACTGGCGACGGGGTCCTCACCGGTCTGCAGCTGATGTCCCGGATGGCGGCCACCGGCAGGTCGCTCGCCGAACTGGCCGCCACCGTCACCAAGCTGCCCCAGGTGCTGATCAACGTGCCGGTCGGCGACCGGATCGCCGGCACCGAGGCACCGGCCGTGCGGGCGGCGGCGCAGTCGGCCGAGGCGGAGCTGGGCGGCACCGGCCGGGTGCTGCTGCGCCCGTCGGGTACCGAACCGCTGGTCCGGGTGATGGTCGAGGCGGCCACCGTGGCCGACGCCCGGTCGGTCGCCGAGCGGATCGCCGACGCGGTCCGCGCCGCCAGCCCGGCCTAGGCACCGGCCAGCGGCACCGTCAGGCCTGGGGGCCGTGGGCCGGGGTCGAGAGCGGCCGGACCCGGGCCATCTGTGTCGAGAACGTCCCGTCGGTGCTGAAGGTGAACAGCTCGTCGCGGGTGCACCGGTACTGCACCGGTACGGCGCTGAACTCGGGGACACTTTCGCGTTGCAACTCGTCGCCCCGGAAGAGCCGGATCACCGCGTCGACCTCGGTGTACCGCATGATCAACTCTGCGTCCTCGGCGTGGTAGCTGCCGGTGGCCGTGCCGAGGACATGGTCCGACCAGAAGACCCCGTCGTGCTGCGCCAGGCGGTGGGCGCGGTGGGTGTAGTCGACCGACAGCGAGCCGTCTGCGGCGAAGGTGGTCATGGCGCCCTCGCCGCCGCGGTACCGCACCGGGTCGCCGTCCACCGTGCCGTCGACCTCATCCACGGTGGTTCGCCAGGTGCCGACCAGACAGGGGTCGACGCCAGCGGGATACCCGGTACCGGCCGACGCCAACGGTTGCCCGACCGGCCCTGTCGCGACGTCGGAGCCGCTGCTGAAGCCGCTGCCGGTGCCGCTGCCGGAGTCGTCGGTGGAGCCGATGTCGGGCCAGAATGGGGCGAGCGCCGCGGCGACGCCGAGCAGCCCGGCTACCGCTGCGGCCAGTAGCACCGGCCGGCCGGGCCGGCGTCGGCCGGCCTGGACCGGCGGCGTACCGGGCGGTGCGGTCCCGGCCGGGGGTACGGCGGGCGCGGCGCCCGGCGGACCGGGCGTGGACCCGCCGGGGTCGACGCCCGGCGGCAGGATGCCGGTCGCCGGCGGCCGGTGGTCGACGACCCGGGGCACCCGTACGCTGCCCTCGGCGACGGCCAGCTCCGGCTGCTCCACGGTGACCGGTGCGATGCCGAAGCGGCGGTGCAGCACGGTGGCGACCGCCGGCATCCGGCTGGACCCGCCACAGAGGAATATCGCGGACAGGTCGGTGGCGGAGATCCCGGCAGCGGACAGGGTCTGCTCGACGGTGCCGACCGTGCGTGCGATCACCGGTGCGGCGAGTTCGTCGAGTTCCTCGCGGCCCAGCGGTACGTCGACGTCGAGCAGCGGCAGGTGGATCAGCGTCGTCGAGGCCCGGGACAGCATCTCCTTGGCCGCCCTGACGTTGTGCCACAACTGGTGGCGGGCGCGGCGGTCGCCGACGGATCGCGGCTGGTCGAGCCGCTGCCACAGGGCCGCCGTACCGAGGGCTCGCAGCCGCGCGACGATCGCCGCGTCGATGTCGAGGCCGCCGCAGTCCGGGGTGCCGTTCGACGCCTCGGTTCGGAATTCGACGCCGTGCCGGCGTACGACCGCCGCGTCGATGGTGCCGGCGCCGAAATCGTAGATCAGCACCCGGCCGCCGTCGGGCACCCGGTCGCCGGCGATGTGCGCCAGGTGGTGTGCGGCGGCGACCGGTTCGTCCAGCAGCCGCGTCTGCGGACCGGCCGCGTCGGCCAGCACCGCACGTCGGACCGGGCCCCAGCCGGCCGGGCAGGTGACGGTCAGTTGCGGGTCGGCGTCGTCGGCCGTGACCGCCCGGGCGGCGGTGCGCACCCGGTCGAGGACGGCCCGGTACAGCTCGGCGACGCCGACCTCGGTGCCGGCGAGCAGGACCGTGCCGTCGTCGATGCGCAGTTTCGGGTGCGGTTCGAAGGCCGCCGGGGTCGAGATCGCCGTGTGCAGTGCGTCCCGGCCGGTGAGCAGCTGACCGGTGGGATCGAGGCAGACCGCCGACGGCAGCACCGGGGAACCGTCGAACAGCAGCGGGCGGGGCTCCCGCCCGGCGACCGCCAGCACCGCGACGGTGGACGAGGTCCCGAAGTCGATGCCCAGCTGAGGGCGGTTCAGGTTGCCTGCGTGCACCTGGCGCAGTCTAGGTCGTCACCGCACATCCGCACGCGTCGTGCGGTGCCGGCCGCTGGCGTACCCACCGTGAGCGCTCACCGCTGGCGCAGCGCGGCCAACCGCCGGGTGGCCTCGGTCAGGACCTCGGGCTGTTTGCAGAAGGCGAACCGGACCAGCAGCCGGCCCGCGTCGGGGTCGTCGTAGAAGACCTGGGTCGGTACGGCGACCACGCCGCAGCGCTGCGGCAGCGACCGGCAGAACTCGACGCCGTCGGTGCCGCCGAGCGCGCTGATGTCGGCGGTGGCGAAGTAGGTGCCCTCCGGAACGAGCACCCGGAACCCGGCCCGGTGCAGTCCGGCCACCAGTTGGTCGCGCTGGGTCTGCATGCGTTCGCGCAGCCCGGTGTAGTAGCTGTCCGGCAGGTTCAGTGCCACCGCGACCGCCGGTTGCAGCGGTGCGCCGTTGACGTAGGTGAGGAACTGCTTGACCCGGGTGGTGGCGGCGACCAGGGGGGCAGGGCCGCTGGCCCAGCCGATCTTCCAGCCCGTACAGGAGAAGGTCTTGCCGGCCGACGAGATCCGCAGGGTCCGCTCGCGCATCCCGGGCAGGGTCGCCAGCGGGATGTGCGGGGCGTCGGCGTCGGTGAAGACCAGGTGCTCGTACACCTCGTCGGTGACCGCCCAGACGTCGTGTTCGCGGCAGAGCGCGGCGATCGCCGACAGCTCGGTCAGGGTGAAGACCTTGCCGGTCGGGTTGTGCGGCGAGTTGAGCAGCACCAGCCGGGTCTTCGGGGTGAACGCGGCGCGCAGTGCGGCCGGGTCGACGGCGTACCGGCCGTCGCCGTCGGGGCGCAGGGTGACCGGTCGGCGGACCGCGCCGGCGAGGGCGATCGTCGCCGCGTACGAGTCGTAGTAGGGCTCGAAGCAGACCACCTCGTCACCGGGTTCGCAGAGCGCGAGGATCGCGGCGGCGATCGCCTCGGTCGCGCCGGCGGTGATCAGGATCTCGGTGGCAGGGTCGTAGTCGAGGCCCCAGAACCGGCGTTGGTGTCCGGCGACCGCCTCGCGCAGCGCCGGGATGCCGGGGCCGGGTGGGTACTGGTTCTGCCCGGCCCGGATCGCTTCGGCGGCGGCGGTGAGCATCGCTGTCGGCCCGTCGGTGTCCGGGAAACCCTGGCCGAGGTTCACCGCCCCGGTGCGCACCGCGAGTGCGGACATCTCGGCGAAAATCGTCGTCCCGAACGGGCGCATCCGGTGCACCAGCGGGTCGATGTCGGCGGGTACGTCGGGGGAGGTGACCACCTCGCCACTTTATGCGGTCCATCGAAGCAAATGACGGCAGCCGTGTTTTATCCGGAATGACGTCTATAGCCGCTTACTGATCAGCTGGGGTGAGCGATCGAGGGGGTTATGCGCACACGGGATGAGCGGAGGTGGGTTAGGCTACGGGCCATGTGTGGAATCGTGGGGTACGTCGGTGCGCGACCGGCGTTGGGAATCGTGCTGGACGGGCTGCGGCGACTCGAGTACCGGGGCTACGACTCGGCCGGCGTGGCCATCGTCTGCGGCGACGAACTGCGGACCGAGAAGCGGGCCGGCAAACTGAGCAACCTGGAGAAGGCCCTCGGTGACGAGCGGTTCGGCTCCGCCACCGCCGGCGCCGGCACCGAGACCGGCTGCCCGCCGCCCATCGGCATCGGCGACGGCACCGCCGGCATCGGCCACACCCGGTGGGCCACCCACGGCGGCCCGACCGACCGCAACGCCCACCCGCACCTGTCCCGCGACGGCCGGGTCGCGGTGATCCACAACGGGATCATCGAGAACTTCGCCAAGCTCGTGGCCGAGTTGGAGGCCGACGGCGTCGAGTTCGTCAGCGACACCGACACCGAGTGCGCCGCCCACCTGCTCGCCGCCGCCCTGGCCGACCTGCGGGCCGCCGGCGAACCGGACGGACCCCAGCTGCTCGCCGCCGCGATGCGCCGGGTCTGCCAGCGCCTCGAAGGCGCCTTCACCCTGCTGGCCGTCGACGCCGCCATCCCCGACGCGGTGGTCGGCGCCCGCCGCAACTCCCCACTGGTCGTCGGGCGCGGCCCGGGCGAGCACTACCTGGCCAGCGACGTCTCCGCGTTCATCGAACACACCCGCGACGCCGTCGAGCTCGGTCAGGACCAGGTCGTCCTGATCACCCCGGACAGCATCGAGATCACCGACTTCACCGGCGCACCCGCGCTGGGCCGCGACTTCCACATCGACTGGGACGCCTCCGCCGCCGAGAAGGGCGGCTACGACTACTTCATGCTCAAGGAGATCGCCGAGCAGCCGCAGGCGGTCGCCGACACCCTGCTCGGCCGGCTCACCGAGACCGGCGAGATCATGCTCGACGAGGTCCGCCTCACCGACCAGGACCTGCGCGACGTCGACAAGGTCTTCATCGTCGCCTGCGGTACGGCGTACCACTCCGGCATGGTCGCCAAGTACGCCATCGAGCACTGGACCCGGATCCCGTGCGAGGTCGAGCTGGCCAGCGAGTTCCGCTACCGCGACCCGGTGCTGGACCGCTCCACCCTGGTCGTGGCGATCTCGCAGTCCGGCGAGACGATGGACACCCTGATGGCGCTGCGCCACGCCAAGGAGCAGAAGGCCCGGGTGCTGGCGATCTGCAACACCAACGGCTCCACCATCCCGCGCGAGTCCGACGCGGTGCTCTACACCCACGGCGGCCCGGAGATCGCGGTCGCCTCCACCAAGGCGTTCCTCACCCAGCTGGTCGCCTGCTACCTGATCGGCCTGCACCTGGCCCAGGTGCGCGGCATCAAGTACGCCGACGAGGTGGCCGCCGTCGTCAGCCAGCTGCAGGAGATGCCGGCGAAGTTGCGGCAGGTGCTCGACGCGATGGAGCCGGTCCGCCAGCTCGCCCGGGACCTGTCCACCGCCAACCAGGTGCTGTTCATCGGCCGGCACGTCGGCTACCCGGTGGCTCTCGAAGGCGCGCTCAAGCTCAAGGAGCTCGCCTACATGCACGCCGAAGGGTTCGCCGCCGGCGAGCTCAAGCACGGCCCGATCGCCCTGATCGACCAGGGCACCCCGGTGGTCTGCGTGGTTCCGTCCCCGGCCGGCCGGGGCATGCTGCACGACAAGATCGTCTCCAACATCCAGGAGGTACGGGCCCGGGGCGCCCGTACCGTGGTGATCGCCGAGGAGGGCGACACCGCCGTCGTGCCGTACGCCGACGAACTGATCTACGTACCGCGCACCCCGACCCTGCTCGCGCCGCTGCTGACCACGGTGCCGCTGCAGGTGCTCGCCTGCGAGATCGCCGCCGCCCGGGGCCACGACGTCGACCAGCCCCGCAACCTGGCGAAGTCGGTCACCGTCGAGTGACCACCTCCCGCTGGTGCTCACCGCCGAGCACGATCCGGGCCATCGCGTCCAACGCCGGATTGTCCTGCGCCCAGTAGCCCAGGTGACCGGCCGAGTCACCGGTGAAGACCCGGGCGCCGAACCCGTCGGCGCTCGGGTCCTGCCCGTGCCACAGCCGGTCACCCGGCCACAGCTGCGGCCAGGTCGCGTGCCGGATGACGTCGTCGTCGGCGGTGCTGGCCCACACCTGGTCGGCCGGCACCGCCAACTCGTCGACCTGGTCCACGCCGACCCCGGGTGAGCCGACGAAGATCAGACTCTCGGCCGCCAACTGCGGATCCCGCGCCGCCGTACCCACCACCAGCGAGCCGTAGCTGTGCCCGAGCACGGTCAACCCCGCCGGGTCACCGCCGTCGCGGCCGGCGGCCAACCCGGCCTGGAACCGCTGCAGGTCCACCGCGCCCCGCTGCGCCGGCAGCGGGCTGGCCGCCTCGTCGACGAACGCGGGAGCCGCGTAGTCCAGCCACAGCACCCCGGCGGTCGCCTGCTGCGGCGCCAACTCGTGACAGCGCAGCACCACCTGCTCGGTGCGGGCCAACTCGCCGCCGGCCCGGGCCAGCCCGCTGCCCATCCCCGGCACATGGGTCAGCACCCGCGTCGCCGCGTCCGGGTCGCCCAGCGCCACGATCACCCGACCGGTCGGTGCCGGGCCGCCCGATCCCGGGCCGCCCGATCCCGGGCCGCCTGATCCCAGGCCCTCGTCCAACGCCAACAGATACGCCCGGGGCCCGGTAGGTGCGGCCAGCCGGCCGGCGACCACGTCCAGACCGGCGATCAACCGGTCCAGCCGGCGGGCCTGCCCGACCACCGTCGCCGAACCGGCACCGCCATCGGGCAGCGCCGCCCGCTGGCGCACCAACGCCGCCCGGCGGCGGTCCAGCAGCAACCGGTTCGCCTGGTCGCGTACTGCCGCCGGCAGCCCGTCGAGCCGGCCGGTCCAGGCCGGCTCGTGCCGGATCAGCCACCGCCGCTGCGCCGACGTCAGCCCGTCCCACCAGGCCCGCACCCGCGCCGGCGAAGCGTTCGCCGGTGGCCGACCCGGTGGCGGCCGGGCCGGCCAGCCCTGCGCGGCGGCGGTGGCGAGCGCGTCGAGCCGACCGGCCGCGTCGGCGTCCGCCGCCTCGGCCAGGGCGAGCGCCCCCGCGATCCCGTCGGCCACCCGGGCGGCACCGGCCAGGGTCGGACCGTCCGGCCGGGTCACCAAGGGGTCCACAGTGACCCGACCGGTGCGGTCGACGGAGACACCGAGCCGGCCCGCCGTACCGACCCAGTCGGCGAGCACCGCCTTGGCCCGGCTCAGCCGCTCCGCGTACCCGCTGAGGACCTGGTCGACCACGCACAGCTCCGGGCCGGCGGCGGCCAACCGGTCACGCAGGACGGCCAGCCGCCCGTCGGCGGCGGACGCCGCCGGCCCGGTCCACCCCTGGCGCAGCCGGTCGGCCGCCCCGACGACCTCGGCGGTACGCCGGTCGACGACCGGCTGCGTCCGTCGCCAGGCCACCGCCGCCGCCTGCCAGGCGGCCGGGTCGGCGCGCCACAACCGCTGGTACGCGGTCACCGGCCCAGCCGACGGGCCGACCGGGCGTCGGCCTCGGCGTAGCCGTCGGCGGCCGCCGCCAGGGCCCGCCCGGCCGACACGGCGTCGGCCCCGGCCTGGCAGAGCTGCCGGTGCACCACCTCGGCCACCTCGGCCAGCAGGTCGGCCGCCGCCCAGCCGGGTGCCTCGACGGTCAGCTCCGGCCCGCCACCGAGCCCGTGCCCCAGCCGCTGACCCGACACAGCGAGTCGGTCGGCGACCTCGTACAACGTGGCCGGACGCACCGTCAGCGGCCCCGGTCCACCGGAGAACCCCTGCATGCCACCTCCCGATCCGGGCGCCGACCGGGCGGCCGGCGGCGGTGCCGACACGCTAGCGACGATCCCGACGGTCCCGCTGCACCCTGTGGACAACCGGCGGCCGGCGGTGCCGCAGCGCCGGTATGGTGGCTGATGTGATCGTGTCAGTCGGGCTGGACGTCGTCGCCGTCGAGCGGTTCGCCCGCGCGGTGGCCCGCACGCCGTCGCTCGCCGACCGGCTGTTCACCGAGGCCGAGCTGCTGACCCCGGCGGGCAACCGCCGGACACCGGCGTCGCTCGCCGCCCGCTTCGCCGCCAAGGAGGCGGTTGCCAAGGCGCTCGGCGCACCGGCCGGGCTGCGCTGGCACGACTGCGAGGTGGTCGCCGATCCGGACGGGCGGCCCTGGCTGACCGTCTCCGGCACGGTCGCCGCCGCCGCGGCCGCGCGTGGGGTGCGCCGGTGGCACCTGTCGCTGTCGCACGACGGCGGCATGGCCTCGGCGATGGTCGTCGCCGAACGATGAGCAGGGCAACGACGCGTAGGGCAACGACGCGTAGGGCAACGACGAGCAGGGAGTGGTGGTCGTGATCGGAGTCTGGCGGGTGTCCGACGTGCGCCGTGCCGAGCAGGCACTGCTGGCGACGCTGCCGCCGGGCACCCTGATGCAGCGGGCCGCCGCCGGGCTGGCCCGGCGCTGCGCGCTGCTGCTCGCCGGGACCGGCGGCGTGTACGGCGCCGAGGTGCTGCTGCTGGTCGGCTCCGGCGACAACGGCGGCGACGCGCTCTACGCCGGGGCCCGACTGGCCCGGCGCGGGGCCCGGGTCGCCGCCTGGCTGCTGCACCCGCAGCGGGCACACGCCGGTGGGCTCGCGGCGCTGCGCGCCGCCGGCGGTCGGGTCACCGACGGCCCTGGCCGCTGCGTCGACCTGGTGGTCGACGGCATCGTCGGCATCGGCGGCAGTGGCGGCCTGCGTGCACCGGCGGCCGAGGCGGTGACCCGCGCCACCACGGCGGCCTCGGCCCGTGGTGGGCGGCCGGCAGTGGTCGCCGTCGACGTGCCCAGCGGCGTCGCGGTCGACACCGGCGGCGTCGCGGTGGACTCCGGCGGCGCCGCGGCGCCGGCCGTCCGCGCCGACGTGACCGTGACCTTCGGCTGCCTCAAACCGGCGCTGGCGGTCGGGCCGGCCGCCGCCGACGCCGGACAGGTCGAGCTCGTCGACATCGGGCTCACGCCGTGGCTGCGCGGCACCCCCGCGTTCGAGGTGCCCGGCCACGCCGACGTGGCCCGCTGGTGGCCGGCGCTGGTACCGGCCGCCGAGAAGTACACCCGGGGCGTCGTGGGGGTCGCCACCGGTTCGGCCACCTACCCGGGGGCGGCGGTGCTCTCCGTCGGCGGGGCCGTCGCCGGCCCGACCGGGCTGATCCGGTACGCCGGCAGCGCCGGTGAGCAGGTGCTGGCCCGGTACCCGTCGGTGATCGCCACCGGTCGGGTCGCTGACGCCGGCCGGGTGCAGGCCTGGGTGTGCGGCTCCGGCCTCGGTGGCGGTGACCACGCCGCCGCCGAACTTCGGGCCGTGCTGGCCGCACCGGTGCCGGTGGTGCTCGACGCCGACGCGCTGACCATGCTGGTCGACGGCACCTGGTCGGAACAGCTGCGGGCCCGGCGGGCACCGACCGTCGTCACCCCGCACGACCGGGAGTTCGCCCGACTGGCCGGTGGTCAGCCGGGCGACGACCGGGTCGCCGCCGCGCTGCGACTGGCCGCGTGGATGCGGGCCACCGTTCTACTCAAAGGCGACCGTACGGTGGTCGCCACCCCCGACGGCCGCGCCTACGTCAACCCCACCGGCACCCCGGCGCTGGCCACCGGCGGCACCGGGGACGTCCTGGCGGGTCTGCTCGGGTCACTGCTCGCCGCCGGTCTGGCACCGGAGCACGCCGCCCTGGCCGCCGCGTACGCCCACGGGTTGGCCGGCCGCCGCGCGGCCGCCGCCGGCCCGGTGACGGCGGCCGAGGTCGTCGCCGCGCTGCGGCCGGTGGTCGGCGAACTGACCAGCGCGGAAGCTGCCCGATCAGGTGACTGATCAGTAGTCTGGACCCATGTGGCAGGCAGAGGTGCGGGTCGACCTGGACGCGATCCGGGAGAACGTCGCCCGGTTGCGGGCCGGGACCAGCGCCGAGCTGATGGCGGTGGTCAAGGCCGACGGGTACGGCCACGGGATGGTCGCCGCCGCCCGGGCCGCCCGCGAGGCCGGCGCCGACTGGCTCGGGGTCTGCACCCTGGGCGAGGCGCTGCAGCTGCGCGCCGCCGGCCAGACCGGGCCGGTGCTGGCCTGGCTGCTCGCCCCCGGGCTGGCGCTGCACGAGGCGGTCGCCGCCGACGTCGACCTCGGCGTGGGCAGCCGCGGCCTGGTCGCCGAGGCGGTCGCCGCCGCCCGGCTGGCCGGCCGGCCCGCGCGCCTCCATCTCAAGATCGACACCGGGTTGTCCCGGGGCGGCGCCACCGGGGACGACTGGCCCGACCTGGTCGAGGCCGCCGCCAAGGCGCAGTCCGACGGCACCGTCGAGGTGGTGGGCGTCTGGAGTCACTTCGTCTTCGCCGACGCGCCGGGGCACCCCACCATCGACGGGCAGCTGGCCGCCTTCCACGACGGCCTGGCGGTCGCCCACCGGTACGGCGTCCGCCCCCGCTACCGGCACCTGGCGAACTCGGCGGCCACCCTGACCCGCCCGGACACCCACTTCGACCTGGTCCGACCCGGGATCGCCTGCTACGGGCTGTCCCCGGTGCCCGGCGCGGACCACGGGCTGCGCCCGGCGATGAGCGTCCGGGCCCGGGTGATGCTCGCCAAACGGGTCCCGGCCGGCCAGGGCGTGTCGTACGGGCACACCTACCACACCGGGCGGGAGAGCACCCTCGCCGTGGTGCCGCTCGGCTACGCCGACGGGGTGCCCCGGCACGCCTCCAACTGCGGCCCGGTCCAGGTGGCCGGCCGCAACCGGACCATCGCCGGCCGGGTCTGCATGGACCAGATCGTCCTCGACTGCGGCGACGACGAGGTCCGGGCCGGCGACGTGGCCACCCTGTTCGGCGACGGCCGCCACGGCGAGCCCACGGCCGACGACTGGGCCGCCGCCGTCGGCACCATCAACTACGAGATCGTCACCCGGTTCGGCAGCCCCCGGGTGCCGCGCAGCTACCAGGACTCCCGGGCATGAGCCGGCAACGGGTGGCCCAACGAGCGGCGGGGCCGCGGGCCGGCGTACAGAAGGTGGCCCGGACCGCCGGGATCGTCGGCGCGGCCCTCGGCCTCGCCGCCGCCGGGGTGACCGCGACCGTCGCCGCCGAACGCGCCCTGGTCCGTCGGCTCAAACGCGACACCACCGACCCGTACGCCGACGAACCCTTCGGCGAGTTGCCCTACGACGAGACCCGGGTGGTCACCGCCAGCGACGGCACCGACGTGTACGTGGAGATCGTCGAGCCGGACGAGGACGCCCCGCCCCGGCCCACCGTCGTCTTCGTGCACGGCTACTGCCTGGACATGGGGACGTTCCACTTCCAACGCCGGGAGCTGACCCGCCGGGGCGAACACCGGATCGTCAGCTACGACCAGCCCGGGCACGGCCGGTCCGGGCGGCTGGAGTCGGGTGACTACGAGATCGCGGCCCTCGGCGACACGCTGCGGGCGGTGCTGGAACAGGCGGTCCCGGACGGGCCGATCGTCCTGGTCGGACATTCGATGGGCGGGATGACCATCATGGCGCTCGCCGAGCGCTACCCGGAGCTGTTCGACGAGCGGGTCGCCGGCGCCGTACTGATGGCGACCTCCGGCGGCCTGCTCGACGAGGCCAGACTCGGCGTACCGGCGATTCTCAGCCGGGCCGGCTCCCCGCTGCTGATGCTGGTCAACAACGCGACCCGGCTGACCGGCGGGGTGATCGACCGGACCCGGCTGGCCGCCTCCGACCTGAGCTGGCTGCTGACCCGCCGCTACGGCTTCGGCACCGACCGGCCCAGCCCGGCACTGGTCAGCTACGTGGAACGGATGAACTCGCGGACCTCCGCCGAGACGGTCACCCGGTACGTGCGGACCCTGCTCACCCATTCCCGGTACCCGGCGCTGGCGGTGCTCGCCCCCAACCCGACGCTGGTCATCGTCGGTGACAAGGACATGATCACCCCGGTGGCGCACTCCGAGGAGATCGTCCGGCGACTGCCGGACGCCGACTACGTCCAGATCGCCGACGGCGGTCACGTGGTGATGCTGGAACACGCCGACCAGGTCAACGCCGCGCTGTTCGCGTTCCTTGCGAAAATCCAGGAATGACAGTCCGGGTACGTCTGACCGCACTTGCCGACACCCACGCGTTCGGCCGACAACTGGGCCGCCTGCTGCGCCCCGGCGACCTGGTGGTGCTGGCCGGCCCGCTGGGCGCCGGCAAGACCGCCCTGGTCCAGGGGATCGGCACCGGCCTCGGAGTACGCGGCGACATCACCTCACCGACGTTCGTGATCGCCCGGGTGCATCCGCCGGACGCCGCCCTCGGCGGTACGTCGACCCTGGTGCACGCCGACGCGTACCGGCTCGGCGACGCACCCGACCCGCGCGCCGAGATCGACGACCTCGACCTGGACGCCGACGTCGACCGGGCGGTCACCGTCGTCGAATGGGGCGAGGGGATGGTCGAGCAGCTCGCCGACGCGCACCTGCTGGTCCGGATGCACCGGCACGACGACGACAGCCGGTCGGCGGAGCTGACCGGCGTCGGCGCCGACTGGGCCGAGCGTCTCGCCACGCTGGACGGTGATGTCGTAGCCGGGCGCTAGAGTGCGCCTCGTCTGCGGCACCCCGCCGATCCGACGGATCCACGAAAGGCGTTCTGCGATGCTCGACCTGTTGGCCATGCTCCCTACGGCCTGGACGGCGGCCCTCACCCCGCACCTGGATCCGGCTGGCACCGCCCGGCTCGGTGCCTTCGTCGCCGACGAGTACGCGACCCGGACCGTCTTCCCGCCGCAGGAGGACCTGTTCGCCGCGTACCGGCTCTGCCCGCCGCAGCAGTGCCGGGTGCTGATTCTCGGCCAGGATCCGTACCACCGGGCCGGCCAGGCCCACGGGTTGAGCTTCAGCGTCCGCGACGGTGTGGCGGTCCCGCCGTCGCTGCGCAACGTCTTCAAGGAGCTGGGCACCGACATCGGGGTGCCGATGCCCCGCAGCGGCGATCTGACCGGCTGGGCGGCGCAGGGGGTGCTGCTGCTCAACGCGGTGCTGACGGTCCGCGAGGGCACGCCCGGCTCACACGCGGGCAAGGGCTGGGAGGAGTTCACCGACGCCACGATCCGGGCGCTCGACGCCAGCGGGCAGCGGGTCGTCTTCCTGCTCTGGGGCGGGTACGCCCGCAGGAAGCGGGCGTTGATCACCAACCCGGCGCACGTGGTGCTGGAGGCGGGTCACCCCAGCCCGATGAATCCGCGCGGGTTCCTCGGCAGCCGTCCGTTCAGCGCCACCGACAAGGCACTCGCCGACGCCGGTCTGCCCGGCATCGACTGGAGCCGCACCGGCGCCGGCTGAGCCTCAGTCGGCTGCGGCCGTGCGGCGGACCTCACGGAACCGGCGCAGCAGGTCGGCCGTGTCCGGATCGACGATGTCGAGCTCGGCCAGCGGTACGACCGGATAGTGCTGCCCGTCGTGGCGTACCTCGATCGCCGGCGGGAGTTCGTCGTACATCCGGGCGTGGATCTCGCCGGCCATCGTCTGCCAGCGGTGCGGGTACGGCTCCCGAGGGTCGACAGGTATGTGGCGGTACTCCTGCCAGCGGTCCATCCACCGGGTGGCGTACTTGCGGGTGAGCCAGTCGGTGACGGCGTCTGCTTCTGACCAGAGCAATGCCACGTGCACTCCGGGCGCCGGCACCGGCGCGCCCTGCAGCAGCGCTGCGGTCGGACCGTCGAAGACGAAGCTGAACCCGGCGGCCTGGCGGTGGAACTGTTCGACGCTGGTCTGCGCGAGCCGGTCGGCGAACGGGCGGTCGGCGATCTCGGCGATCCGCCGGTCGATGTCGGAGTCGAGGTCCTCGACACCGACGGTCAGTTGGCGCCCCATCGCCGCGAAGAGGCGTTCGACCGTCGCCAGGCTCGGTGTCCGCGCCCCCTGCTCGATCCGGGCGATGGTGGCCTGTGCGACGCCGGCCCGGTCGGCCAACGCCTGCTGGGTCAGCAGCCGTGCCTGCCGCTCCTCGCGCAGCGTCGTGCCGATCAAGGCCGCCAGCGAGCCTGCGGGGGCCGCAGCTGCGGTGTGCTGGTCGTTCGGAGGGTGCTCTGCCATCGATGTCGATCCTTGTCCGCCGCCGAGCGGCTGTCCATCGCGACTGGACGTACGTATATTGCGCCACAATGATATTCCTCTGAGGAATAATTATTCCTCAGAGGAATACCGTTCAGCCGCGTAGTTGTCCCTCAAGTGCTGACGTTCCGTGACTTCCCCGCCCGTCGCGCACGCCCCGGCGCGCCAACTGGCGCGCCGGGGCGATCTGCCGGCCGGTGCGATGGTCGGCGGGGCTGTCCGGTTAGTGTGCTTACCGTGCTGGTACTCGTGCTGGATTCGTCGACGCCCGCGGTGACCGCCGCGCTGGCCGAGGTCACCGACGGTGTACGCCTGCTGGCCAGCCGCTGCGCGATCGATGGGCGCGCGCACGGCGAACTGCTCGGCCCGCAGATTGCCGCCTGCCTGGTCGAGGCCGGCGCGACGGCGACCGACCTCACGGCGGTCGTCGCCGGGCTCGGCCCCGGGCCGTTCACCGGGCTGCGGGTCGGCCTGGTGACCGCCGTCAGCATGGCGCACGCACTCGACATCCCGGCGTACGGCGTCGTCTCCCTCGACGCGCTCGGCCGGGCGCCCGCCGCCGACCCCGCCGCCGACCCCGCCGCCGACCCCGCCGCCGGCCCCGTGCTGGTCGCGACCGACGCGCGTCGGCGCGAGATCTACTGGGCGGTGTACGCCGGCGACGGGCGGCGGCTGACCGACCCGGCGGTGGCGACCCCGGCCGCCGTGGCCGAGGCCCTGCCGGGTGCCGCCCCGTCGGGCGTCGTCGCGGCGGTCGGCGACGGGGCGCTGCGCTACGCCGACGTCCTCGGCCTGCCGGTGCGGCCCGAGCCGCGCTACCCGAGCGCTCTGGCGCTGGCCGAACTCGCCGCCGACCGGGTCCGGGCCGGTGCCGACGGCGAGCCGCTGACCCCGTGCTACCTGCGCCGACCCGACGCGGTCGCGGCGACCGGCCGGAAACCGGTGCTACGGTGACCCGGGCCGGCACGCAGACCCGGGCCGGCACGCGGCCACGGATCGTCCAGTTCCGCTGGTGGCACATCGAGCAGGTGCTGCCGATCGAAGCGGACCTGTTCGGCGCGGAACAATGGTCGGCCGAGATGTTCTGGAACGAGCTGGCCAACGACCACCACTACCTGGCCGCCGTCGACGACGCCGACGAGGTCGCCGGGTACGCCGGACTGGCGTGGGCCGGTGACCCCGGGGCACCCGACGAGGCGTGGGTGCAGAACATCGCGGTTCGCCGCGACGCCCAGCGGCGCGGCCTCGGCCGTACCCTGTTGACCGCACTGCTCGACGAAGCCGGCCGGCGCGGTGCCGGCCGGACCTTCCTCGAGGTCGCGGTGGACAACGCGCCCGCACAGCGGCTCTACGCGGCGTACGGTTTCGAACCGGTCGGCGTACGTCGCGGCTACTACCAACCCAGCAACACCGACGCCCTGGTGATGATGCGAGATGGCTGACGAACCTCTGGTCCTCGGGATCGAGACCTCCTGCGACGAGACCGGAGTCGGCATCGTCCGCGGGCACACCCTGCTCGCCGACGCGCTCGCCTCCAGCGTGGCCGAACACGCCCGGTTCGGTGGCGTGGTGCCGGAGGTGGCCAGCCGGGCCCACCTGGAGGCGATCGTGCCGACCATGCGGCGGGCGCTCGACGACGCCGGGGTGACCCTCGCCGACATCGACGCGATCGCCGTCACCGCCGGTCCGGGCCTGGCCGGCGCGCTGCTGGTCGGCGTCGCGGCGGCCAAGGGCTACGCGATCGCCGCCGACAAACCGGTGTACGGCGTCAACCACCTCGCCGCACACGTCGCCGTCGACACCCTCGAACACGGTCCGCTGCCGGAGCCGGCGATCGCCCTGCTGGTCTCGGGTGGACATTCGTCGCTGCTGCTGGTCGACGACCTGACCGCCGGGGTCACCCCGCTCGGTGCCACCATCGACGACGCCGCCGGTGAGGCGTTCGACAAGGTGGCCCGGCTGCTCGGGCTGCCGTTCCCCGGTGGGCCGCCCATCGACCGGTCGGCCCGCGACGGCGACCCGGCCGCCATCGCCTTCCCGCGTGGCCTGACCGCGCCGAAAGACCTCGCCACGCACCGGTTCGACTTCTCCTTCTCCGGGCTCAAGACGGCGGTGGCCCGCTGGGTGGAGGCCCGCGAACGGGCCGGCGAGCCGGTGCCGGTCGCCGACGTGGCCGCCTCGTTCCAGGAGGCGGTCTGCGACGTACTGACCACCAAGGCGATCGACGCCTGCCGGAAGCAGGGCGTCGAAACCCTGGTCATCGGCGGCGGGGTGGCGGCCAACTCGCGGCTGCGGGCGATGGCCGAGCAGCGCTGCGCGCGGTACGGGATCCGGGTCCGGGTGCCCCGGCCCAAGCTGTGCACCGACAACGGGGCGATGGTCGCCGCACTCGGCTCGCACCTGGTGGCCGCCGGGGTGCCGGCCAGCCGGCTGGACCTACCGGCCGACTCCGCGCTGCCGTTGACCACGGTGAGCGTGTAATGTCCGGCGACGTGATCGTGCGGATGTGGGAGGCCAAGGCCGAGCCGTCCCGCCTGCCGGAGTTGCTCACCTGGGTCTGCGACACCGCGCTGGCGGAGATCGAGCACAGCCCGCTGCACCTGACCAGCGAGGTCTTCTCGTCCACCGACGACCGGGTGGTGGTCGTCTCGAAGTGGCGCAGCGGCCCGGTCTCCCTGCCGGATCCGCCGCTGCGGCTGGTCACCCGGCCGCCGCACAGCTGGGACTTCACCCAGGTCGACCGCTGAGCCGAGTCCTGCCTGAGGGGATGCGGAGCCGCCGGTCCTGCGGTCCGGGCCTGGTCGGCGAAATTCGGTGGCTTGCCGATCGGGCGGCGGCCTAGTCTCGCTGAGTCATGCGCCCGTTACCCGAACCCGATCCCGGAGTGCCCGACGCACGGTCGCCCGGGCGGTACCTGCTGTGGCTGGTCGGCAAGGTGGGTCCGGCCCTGACAGCAGCCGCGCTGCTGTCGGTGGTGTGGACGGTGAGTCAGGCGTTGATGCCGGCGGTGGTCGGGGTGGCAATCGACAGTGGACTCACCGACCGGGACGCCGCCGCCCTGCGTAACTGGGGACTGGTCCTGCTCGGTCTGGGGCTGCTCCAGGCCACCGCCGGAGTCGTCCTGCACCGGTTCGCGGTGTTCGTCTGGCTGTCCACGGCCTACCGGACCACCCAGATCACCGTACGGCAGGCCAACCGACTCGGTGCCGCCCTGCCGAAACGGCTGGCCACCGGCGAGGTGGTGAGCATCGGTACCGCCGACATCAGCAACCTCGGCAGCGCCATCGAGATCGTCAGCCGGGCCAGTGGGGCGCTCGTCGCGATCGTGGTGATCACCGCGATCCTGCTGGCCACCTCGGTGCCGCTCGGGCTCGTGGTGCTGGTCGGCGTACCGCTGCTGATGGCCGTGGTGGGCGGCCTGGTCCGGCCGTTGCACCGCCACCAGCAGGTGTACCGCGATCAGCAGGCCACCCTGGCGACGCTCGCGAACGACATCGTCACCGGGTTGCGGATCGTGCGTGGGGTGGGTGGCGAGCGGGTCCTCACGTCCCGCTACCGGACCGAATCGCAGGAGCTGCGCCGACGCGGCGTCCGGGTCGCCGGGGTCGAGTCCCTGCTCGAAGCCACCCAGCTGCTGCTGCCCGGCATGTTCCTGGTCCTGGTGACCTGGCTGGGAGCCCGGTTCACGCTGTCCGGTGAGATCACCGTCGGCCAGCTGGTGGCGTTCTACGGATACACCGCCTTCCTGGTCGGCCCGATCCGGACGCTCAGCGAGTTCATCACCACCGAGACCACCGGGTACGTCGCGGCCCGCCGGGTCGTCGGCCTGCTCGCGTTGGCACCCGAGCTGACCGACCCGC
The DNA here is from genome assembly GCF_049179175.1 of Solwaraspora sp. WMMA2101. Taxonomy (NCBI): domain Bacteria; kingdom Bacillati; phylum Actinomycetota; class Actinomycetes; order Micromonosporales; family Micromonosporaceae; genus Solwaraspora; species Solwaraspora sp. WMMA2101. The sequence continues at coordinate 4,120,749 of NZ_JBMHMA010000006.1, forward strand.
CCGAGCCCAAGTCGGTGCCCCGGCTGCCCGGCGTGCTCTTCGACGCGGTCTCCGGGTTGCGGGTGGCCCCGGGCCGGCTCACCACTGTCGCGGCCACTGACCCGGCGGCGGCGACCGCGCTGGCAGACCGGCTCGGGCGCTACGTCGACGCCGAGGTCACCCTGGCCGGCGTACCGCTGCGGGAGCTGGCGCTCGGCGCGGTCCGGGAGCGGATTCTGGTGGCCGACAACGACGCCCGGTTGTTCACCGGCCGGCTCCGCGACGAGCTCGACGCGACCGGGCAGGCCAGCGACGACGCGGTCCGGGCAGCCCTGGTGGCGGCCAGCGCCACCGACATCGTCGCGGCGCTGCCCGACGGGCTGGACGCCGAGGTCGCCGAGCGGGGCCGGGAGTTCTCCGGCGGTCAACAGCAGCGGCTCCGGCTGGTCCGGGCGTTGCTGACCGACCCGCCGATTCTTGTCCTGGTCGAGCCGACCAGCGCGGTGGACGCCCACACCGAGGCCCGGATCGCCGGCCGGCTACGTGCCGCCCGGTCCGGTCGTACCACCGTCGTGTGCAGCACCAGCCCGCTGCTGCTGGACCAGGCGGATCAGGTGGCGTTCCTGCACGACGGCAAGGTGGTCGCCGAAGGCACTCACCGGGCGTTGCTGGAGTGTGAGCCACGGTACGCGGCCCTGGTCACTCGGGGTGGTGACCAGCCGTGACCACGCTTGCGGTGGCCGGGCCGGCGCAGGTCCGTCGATACACCCGTACGGTGATTCGCCGGCACCCCCGGATGCTCGCCACCGCGATCGCCCTGCACGCGGCGGCGGCGGTCGCCGGGCTCGCCGCGCCGAGGCTGCTGGGCGGCCTGGTCGAGGCGTTGTCCGCCGGTACCGTCGCCGCGACGGTGGACCGTACCGCGTCGGCCATCGCGGGGTTCCTGATCCTGCAGTCGGTGTTGGCCCGCTACGCTCACGTCGCCTCGTCGCGACTCGGTGAGCGGGTGCTCGCCACGCTGCGGGAGGAGTTCGTCGAGCGGGTGCTGGCCATCCCGCTGGTCACGGTGGAGCGGGCCGGCACCGGTGACCTGCTGACTCGTACCTCGCGTGATGTGTCGGCGCTGTCGCGTACGGTGCGTTTCGCGGTCCCGGAGACGCTGATCGCGCTCAGCACGGCGATCTTCATCGTCGGTGCCCTGGTCCTGCTCGGCCCGCTGATCGCGGTGCCCTGCCTGATCGTGGTCCCGCTGCTGTGGGCCGGCACCCGCTGGTACCTGCGTCGGGCCCCGGAGGGCTATCTGCGGGAGAGCGCCGCCTACGCGGACATCACCGACGGGTTGAGTGAGACCGTCGAGGGGGCGCGGACCGTGGAGGCGCTGCGGCAGCAGGACCGCCGCCGGCTGCGCACCGACACCGACATCCGCCGCCAGTACGCCGCCGAGCGCTACACCTTGTGGTTGCGGACCGTCTGGTTCCCGATCATCGAGATCGGGTACGTGGTGCCGGTCGTTGCCACCCTGGTGATCGGTGGGTGGTTCCATCTGCGGGGCTGGGTCAGCCTCGGCCAGGTCACCGCCGCCGTCATCTATGTGCAGATGCTCAGCGGACCGCTGGACCGGCTGCTCAACTGGCTCGACGAGCTGCAGGTCGGCGGCGCGTCGCTGGCCCGACTGCTCGGCGTCGCGCAGGACGACGGCCCGTCGCCCGAGCCGGCGGCCGGTTCGACGGATCCGGTGGCCGGTTCGGCGGAGCCGGTCGCCGCCCGGGACGTCCGGTTCAGCTACGTCGACGGGTACGAGGTGCTGCGCGGGGTGACCCTGGTGCCGCAGCCGGGGGAGCGGATTGCCATCGTCGGACCGTCCGGCGCAGGCAAGTCCACCCTCGGCCGGCTGCTCGCCGGTGTGCTGCGGCCCACCGCCGGGGCGGTCACCGTCGGCGGGGTGCCGCTGGCCGACCTCGACCCCGACCGGCTGCGCTCCCAGGTCGCCCTGGTCACCCAGGAGCATCATGTCTTCATCGGCACGGTCCGGGACAACGTGGCGATGGTCCGGCCGGACGCCACCGACGACCAGGTGCGGGCCGCCCTGGCGGCGGTCGACGCGCTCGACTGGGCGACCGAGCTGCCGGCGGGACTGGCCACTGTGGTCGGTGCCGGCGGGCATCCGCTGTCGGCGGCTCAGGCACAGCAGTTGGCGCTGGCCCGGCTGGTGTTGGCCGATCCGCAGACGTTGGTGCTGGACGAGGCGACCTCGCTGATCGATCCGCGTACCGCCCGGCAGCTGGAACGCTCGCTGGCCGCGGTGCTGCACGGGCGGACGGTGATCGCGATCGCGCACCGGCTGTTCTCCGCCCACGACGCCGACCGGATCGCAGTGGTGGAGGACGGCCAGATCAGCGAGCTGGGTTCGCACGACGAGCTGGTCGCCGCCGGTGGCTCGTACGCCGCACTGTGGCGGTCCTGGCACGGCGCGGACACCGCCACCGGTGCGGACACCGCTACCGACGCGCGCGGCTGACCGGCGCGCGGGCTAACCGGTGGTGGCGTCGAGGGGGTCGGCGAGCAGCTGCTCGAAGGCGAGTTCGGCGGCCCCGATCAGCGGGGCGTCGTCGCCGAGTTTCGGAGTGCGCAGCCGGACGTGTTCCCGGCAGGCCGGCAACGCGATCGAGTTGAGCCGGCTGCGGACGTGGGCCGCCGCCGCCAGGTAGACGTCGCGCAGCGTACCGCCGAAGACCACGGTCTCCGGGTTGAAGATGTTGACCAGGTTGGCGACGCCGAAACCGAGCCAGTCGCCGACCTGGCGGATCGCGGCCTGGGCCAGCCCGTCGCCCCGGTCGGCGGCGTCGACGACGGCGAGCACCGCCTCGCGGCCGATCGCCCCGGTGCGGCCGGCGGCCTGGATCAGGGCGTGTTCGCCGATCTCGGTCTCCCAGCAGCCCCGGGAGCCGCACAGGCAGGGCCGGCCGCCGGGGTGCACCACCATGTGGCCGACCTCGCCGCCGTACCCGCCGTGGCCGGTGACCCGGCGGCCACCGGCGATGATCCCGGCGCCGACGCCGACGTCGCCGTACAGGTAGATGACATGGTCGCAGCCGACGGCGGCCCCTCGGGCGTGTTCGGCCAGCGCGCAGAGGTCGGAGACGTTGCCGACCAGGACGCCCCGGTCGTCGCCGAGCGCCTCGGCCAGGGCCGCGCCGAGCGGTTCGTCGACCCAGCCCATGGTGGGCCCGAGCCGGACCATGCCGTCGTCGCGGCGGACCATGCCGCTGACCGCGACGCCGCTGCCGACGAAGACCGACCCGGCCGGCACCGACTGGTGCAGTTCCTTGACGAAGCCGGCGAGCGGGCCGACCGCCTCGGCGGCGAGGGTGCCCCGGGGCCGGTCGGCGGTGCGGACGTCGAGGATCCGGCCCCCGAGTCCGACCCGGGCGGCCCGCAACCGGTCGACCTCGATGCTCAGCGCGTACGCATACACCCGTTGGGACTCGGGCCGGACGACCAGTGACGGTCGTCCGGCCCGGCCCGTTTCCCGGGATCCGCCCTCGCTGACCAGGCCGGCGCCGGCCAGGTCAGCGGTGAGCGCGCCGATGGTGCTGCGGTTGAGCCCGAGGGTGGTGGTCAGCTCGGCGCGGGTGGTCGCCCCGTGCAGGTGGACGTGGCGCAGCAGCGCCCCCAGGTTCTGCCGGCGGATCTCCTCCTGGCTGGGCCCTGCCCGCATCGCGCCGTCGTCTCCGCGGTCATCGGGATCCGGCGGCGGCGGCCCGGCGGCGCGACAGTGCGTCGACGCTGGCGGCCAGCAGCAGCACCAGGCCGGTGAAGACGAACTTCACGCCGGATTCGACGTTGAGCAGTCCCATGCCGTTCTCGATCACCGCGACCACGGCACCGCCGAGGACGGCGTCGAGGACCCGGCCCTTGCCGCCGAAGAGGCTGGTGCCGCCGATCACCGCGGCGCCGACGGCGAACAGCAGCACGTTGCTGCCGCCGGTGTTGGCGTCCACCGAGTTGGCCCGGCTGGCGGCGACGATGCCGCCGACGGCGGCCATCGAGGAGCAGATCATGAACGCGGAGATCCGGATCCGGTCGACGTTGATGCCGGCCCGGCGGGCGGCCTCGCGGTTGCCGCCGACGGCGTAGATGTGCCGACCGTACGCGGTGCGCTTGAGGACGAAGGTCCAGAAGATCAGCAGTACGACGATGATCGGGACCACGATCGGCACCCCGCGCAGCGAGGCGAACAGCGGGTTGACCGCGCGCTCCTGGTTGAGGATGTAGACGGCCGATCCGGCGACCGCGACCAGCACGCCGATGCGGGCCAGGACCACCACCATCGGGTCGGTGACCAGGCCCTTGGCGGAGCGGCTGCGGTAGCGCAGCAGTTGGATCGCGGCGAAACCGGCCACCCCGACGCCGAAGATCGCCCAGCCGATGACCGGCGGGACGTTGCGGTTGACGATCGCGATCAGCACGTTGTCGCGGATCGACACGTTGCGGCCGCCGTCGATCAGCAGCAGCACGGTGCCCTGGAAGGCGAGGAACGCGGCGAGGGTGACCACGAACGACGGGATGCCGACTTTCGCGACGAGGACGCCGAGGACGGTGCCGATCAGGGTGCCGGTGGCGACCGCCGCGAGGACCGCCACGTACCAGGGCAGGCCCATCTCGGTGGAGACGACCGCCAGGATCGCGGCGCAGACCCCGCTGGCGAAGCCGGCGGAGAGGTCGATCTCCCCGAGCAGCAGGACGAAGATCAGCCCCATCGCGATCAGGGCGACCGCACCGCCCTGGATGAACAGGTTGGCGAAGTTGCCGGCGGTGAGGAAGTTGGGCCGCACGATCGAGAAGACGGTGCAGAGTACGACGAGGCCGAGGATGGCCGGCAACGCGCCGAGGTCGCCGCCGCGGACCCGGGAGAAGTAGTTGCGCAGGTGTTCGCCGACACCTGGCGAGGCGACCGGGGTCGCCGGCCGCTGGGCTGTCGAGGTGGCGGTGCTCATCGGTCGGCTCCCGGTCCGCTGGTGGTGTACTCGGCGCCGTTGTCGGCGGGCAGGCCGAGCTGACCGCTGCGGCCGGCGGTGATCAGCTCCACGATCTGCGCGTGGGTGATCTCGGTGCTGCGTACCTGGGCGACCATCTGGCCGAGGTACAGCGCGGCGATCCGGTCGGAGACGGCGAAGACGTCGTTCATGTTGTGTGAGATCAGCACGACGGCGAGGCCGTTGTCGGCGAGTCGGCGGACCAGCTCCAGCACCTGGGCGGTCTGGGCGACGCCGAGCGCGGCGGTGGGCTCGTCGAGGATCACGACCTTGCTGTTCCAGAGCACCGCCTTGGCGATGGCGACGGTCTGGCGTTGGCCGCCGGAGAGGCTGGCGACGAGTTGGCGCAGCGACTTGACGGTCCGTACGGAGAGCCCGGCCAGCGTGTCGGCGGCCATCTGTTCCATGGTGGTCTCGTCCAGCACGAGCCCGGAGCGCTTCTCCCGCCCGAGGAACATGTTCTGCACGATGTCGAGGTTGTCGCAGAGCGCGAGGTCCTGGTAGACGACCTCGATGCCGTGCGAGGCGGCGTCGCGCGGGCTGTGGATGTGCACCGGTCGGCCGTCGACCAGGACGTCGCCGCGGTCGATCGGGTGGATGCCGCTGATGCACTTGACCAGGGTGGACTTGCCGGCGCCGTTGTCACCGACGAGCGCGGTCACCTCACCGGCGTGGACGTCGAAGTCGACGTTGCGCAGCACCTGGACGGGGCCGAAGTTCTTGTCGATCCCACGCAGTTGCAGCAGGGGGGTCGCGGACACGGATGGTCTCCTTCGTGAGGGTGTCCGTCCAGCGGCGTCGGCGCGTCCGCCGCGGGTGTCACCCGGCGATGGTGCTGCCGGGTGACACCCGCGGCGGGGCTGCCGGGCCGGGCCGGCGACGCCGGGTCAGCTGATGCCGGCCTCGGTGCAGAGCGCGGCGAACTCACCGGTGCAGAGTTCCTCGGCGGTGACGTAGCCGTCGTTGACCACGTCGACGACGTTGTCCTTGTAGATGGCCTGCGGGGTGAGCAGGACCGCCGGCACCTCGCGGTTGGTCTCCGTGTCGGTGACGGTCTGCGCGACCTCCTTGCGCTCGCCCTTGGCCAGCCCGATGGCCAGCTCCGCGGCGGCCTGCGCCTCAGCCTTGATCGCCTTGTAGACGGTCATGCACTGGTCGCCGGCGAGGATGTTCTGCAGGCCCTGCGGGGTGGCGTCCTGGCCGGTGACCGGGACCTTGCCGTTGAGCTGGTTGCGCTTGAGGACCGAGATGGCGGCGTTGCCGAGGCCGTCGTTGGCGGCCAGCACACCGTCGATCTTGCCGCCGGTCTGGGTCAGCATCTGCTCGAAGATCGTCGCGGCCTGGGTGTTGTCCCAGTCCGGCACCCACTGGTCCGGGCCCTTGGTGTACTCGCCGGAGCTGTACTTGGGGTCGAGGACCCCGTCGTAGCCGGCCTTGAACAGGGTGGCGTTGTTGTCGGTCTGCGAGCCGTTGAGGGTGGCGATCGTCGGGTTCTGCACCCCGGCGTCGGTCAGGCACTTGACCAGGCCCTCGCCCTGCAGCTTGCCGACGGCCTCGTTGTCGAAGCTGACGTAGTACTCGGCGGAGCCGCCGAGGGTCAGCCGGTCGTAGTCGATCGTGGCGACGCCCTGCTGCTTGGCCTTGTCGAGCACGGCCTTGCCGGTGCCGGAGTCCAGGTTGACGATCATCAGGACGGTGACGCCGTCGGTGATCATCTGGTCGGCGAGGGTCTGGAACTGGGCCTTGTCGCCCTGCGCGTTCTGGATGGTCGAGTCGACGCCGGCGGCCTCGAACGCCTCTTCCAGGAAGCGCCGGTCGGCGGTCTCCCAGCGGTCGGAGGAGGCGCTGTCCGGCAGGATCACGCCGATCTTCGGGGTCGGGGTGTCGCCGGTGCCGCTGTCGTTGCCGCTGTCGTTGCCGCAGGCGGTCAGGCCGCCGGCGAGCAGAATGCCGGCGGCGGCGGTGCTGAGGATCCCTTTGCGCATCGCTCGGGTCCTTTCGGAGGGTGATGTGTCGCGTACAAGGAGGTGGTGCTGCTCGTGCGTGCTGAGGTGGTGCTGTCCGTGCGTGAGGTGTGGCTCGCGCGGCGCTGTGGGCTCCGGAACCCGGCCGGCGAGGGCGACGGCCACAGCTGGGGCGGAGGGCCGTCGTCGTTTTGTTGTGTCCGGCAACGTATTAGGAGTGTGGCGGCGAGCACAAGACCGCTGCCGTCACGAGTTTTGTTGCCAGCGATAACAATTCAGCAACGTGACGGACATCTGCCCGTCGTCTGCCGGATCAGTGGGCAGCGATCGGGGCGAACCGGGCATCGGCGACGGCGGCCAGGTCACCCGGAGCGATACTCAACTGCAACCCGCGCCGGCCCGCCGATACGTAGACCTCGGCGTACCGGCCGGCCGAGGCGTCCAGCACCGTCGGCAGTCGCCGGCGCTGCCCGAGCGGGCTGATCCCGCCCCGGACGTACCCGGTGGTCCGCTCCGCCAGCACCCGGTCGGCGAGCACCGCCCGCTTGCCGCCCAGCGCCACCGCGAACGCCTTGAGGTCCAGCCCCCCGGTGACCGGCACGACGCCGACCGCGAGCGCGCCGTCGACCTGCGCCACCAGCGTCTTGAACACCTGCGCGGGTGCCACGCCCAGGGCGGCCGCGACCGCCGCGCCGTAGTCGGGCGTTTCCGGCGACACCTGGTACGGGTGCACCTGGAACGCAACGCGCCGCTTGGTCAGCAGCGTCGTCGCCGGGGTCGCCGTACCTGCCATGTCCGGCGACGTTACCGTCCCGGTGCGCCCAGTGGGTGGCCGAGCAGGGCCGTGGGGGCGCCGGCCACCCGGGTCAGCACCAGGCTCGCCGCCACGCCGGCTCCGGCAGCGGTACGCAGCCGCAGGTCGCGCCGCAACTGGGCCGGGTCGAGCGGGGAACCGCGTTTGAGGATCTCCAGCCGCGTCACACCGCGTTCGCGCAGCACTGCCCGCAGCCGTTTCAGCGAGAACGGCAGCACGTCGGTGATCTCCAGACACCGGCCGTACGGCGTGTCGGTCGGCGTGTCGGCGTAGACGTAGGCGATCGACTCGTCGGCCAGGGTGCCGGCCACGGTGGCGGCGAACGCGGCCACCAGGTGCGCGCGGACCACCGCGCCGTCCGGGTCGTACAGGTAGCGCCGCACCGGGCCGACCGCCACCGCCTCCCCGCCGTCGCCGACCAGGCCCGCCGCCGGCCGCCCGGTACGCAGCAGGGTGGCCCGCCGGGACGGGCCGGCCAGCGGGCCGCACCAGAACGCCGCCTCGACCACGTCCCGGTCGACGCTGACCCACTCGGCCTCGGCCCCGGGCGGGATCAGCGCGTGGTCGATGCCCGGTGCGACCTTGAGCACGGTCCGGGGCACCCGGGCGACCAGGTCGCGGACGAAGTCCCAGGACGGGGAGTAGCTGTCCGGGTCGAAGGTGCGTCGGCCGGTGCCCGAGCGGCGGGCCGGGTCGCAGAAGACCGCGTCGACGCCGGTGAGGTCGACGTCGGTGGCGTCGGCGCAGACCACCGTGACGAGGTCGGCCAGCCCGGTGGCCTCGGCGTTGGCGGCCGCGATCGCGGCGGTGGCCGGATCGGCCTCCACGGCGTACACCCGGATTCCGGCCCGGGCGGCGGCGAGGGTGTCCGCGCCGACCCCGCAGCCCAGGTCGGCGAGGTGGCGTACCCCGGCGGCGCGCAACCGGGCCGTGCGGCGGTCGGCGACCACGGCCCGGGTGGCCTGTTCCAGGCCGGCGCGGGTGAAGAACATCCGGGCGGCGGCCGGGCCGAACTTGCCGGCCGCGCGGGCGCGCAGCGCGGCCTGGGTGAGCGCGGCGGTGGCCAGCGGGGCCGGCACCCCGGCGGTACGCAGCGCGGTCGCCGCGGCCAGCGGGTCGTCGCCGCCCGGCGCGGCCAGCACCTGCGCGGCGGCGGTCAGGGCCGCCGCCCCGGCCGGGGAGCGCAGCGCGGCCAACTCGTCCGGGTGCACCGCGACATTGTCCATGGTCGGCCATCGGGCTAGCACTCCGCACAGGCGACTGCTAATCTGCGGTTAGCACTCTCATGCTGAGGGTGCCAGCCCGCCGGCTCCGGCCGGAGGGCGAAACGCCAGGCGGACCGGCACCCGCGACGACGGACCCGCCCGGTGGACATGAGGCAGATTGACGCTGGCCGCCCACGCGACCGGCACCAACACCTGATACCCCAGGAGGGTATGCCCGTGACTACCGCGACCAAGGTTGCGATCAAGCCGCTCGAGGACCGGATCCTGGTCCAGGCGAACGAGGCTGAGACCACCACGGCGTCGGGCATCGTGATCCCCGACACCGCCAAGGAGAAGCCGCAGGAGGGCACCGTCCTCGCTGTCGGCCCGGGCCGCGTCGACGACAAGGGCAACCGGATCCCGGTTGACGTCAACGTCGGCGACACGGTCATCTACTCGAAGTACGGCGGCACCGAGGTCAAGTACGCCGGCGAGGAGTACCTGGTGCTCTCCGCCCGCGACGTCCTCGCCGTCATCGAGAAGTGACCTACTGCCAGTGCTGAACGCCCCGGAGCCCCACGCGGGTCTCCGGGGCGTCGCCCGTTGGCCGGTGCCCGGCGCCCTGCGCCGCCCGGCCGACGGCTAGTGCCTGTGAAGGGAATGTCATGGCGAAGATCCTGAGTTTCTCGGACGACGCCCGACACCTCTTGGAGCACGGCGTCAACACCCTCGCGGACACGGTCAAGGTCACCCTCGGCCCGCGCGGGCGCAACGTCGTGCTGGACAAGAAGTTCGGCGCCCCGACGATCACCAACGATGGCGTGACCATCGCCAAGGAGATCGAGCTCACCAACCCGTACGAAAATCTCGGTGCGCAGCTGGTCAAGGAGGTGGCGACGAAGACCAACGACGTCGCCGGCGACGGGACCACCACCGCCACCGTGCTCGCCCAGGCGATGGTCCGTGAAGGGCTGCGCAACGTGGCCGCCGGAGCCAACCCGGCCGGCCTCAAGCGCGGCATCGACGCGGCCGTCCAGAAGGTCTCCGACGAACTGCTGGCCAAGGCCGTCGAGGTGGCCAGCAAGGACTCGATCGCCCAGGTCGCGACGATCTCGGCGCAGGACGCCACCATCGGCGACCTGATCGCCGAGGCGATGGAGCGGGTCGGCCGCGACGGTGTGATCACCGTCGAGGAAGGCTCCACCCTCGCCACCGAGCTGGACGTCACCGAGGGCCTGCAGTTCGACAAGGGCTTCGTCTCCCCGCACTTCGTCACCGACGCCGAAGCGCAGGAAGCGGTCCTCGAGGACGCCTACATCCTGATCACCACCCAGAAGATCTCCTCGATCGAGGAGCTGCTGCCGCTGCTGGAGAAGGTCGTCCAGGCCAGCAAGCCGCTGCTGATCGTCGCCGAGGACGTCGAGGGCCAGGCGCTGTCCACCCTGGTGGTCAACGCCATCCGCAAGACCGTCAAGATCTGCGCGGTCAAGGCCCCCGGCTTCGGCGACCGCCGCAAGGCGATGCTGCAGGACATGGCGGTCCTCACCGGCGCCGAGCTGGTCGCTCCGGAGCTGGGCTACAAGCTCGACGCCGTCGGGCTGGAGCAGCTGGGCAGCGCCCGGCGGATCGTGGTCGACAAGGACACCACCACGGTCGTCGACGGCGGTGGCCGCGACTCCGAGGTCGCCGACCGGGTCGCCCAGATCCGCAAGGAGATCGAGGCGTCGGACTCCGACTGGGACCGCGAGAAGCTGTCCGAGCGGCTGGCCAAGCTCTCCGGCGGCATCGCTGTGATCAAGGCCGGTGCCGCGACCGAGGTCGAGATGAAGGAGCGCAAGCACCGCATCGAGGACGCGATCGCCGCGACCAAGGCCGCGGTCGAGGAAGGCATCGTCCCCGGTGGCGGCGCCGCGCTCAGCCAGATCGCCAGCGTGCTCGACGACGACCTCGGCTTCACCGGCGAGGAGAAGGTCGGTGTGTCGATCGTCCGCAAGGCGCTGCACGAGCCGCTGCGGTGGATCGCCCAGAACGCCGGTCACGACGGGTACGTCGTCGTCGGCAAGGTGCGTGACGCCGACTGGGGCCACGGCCTCAACGCGGCGACCGACTCGTACGTCGACCTGGCCGCAGCCGGCATCGTCGACCCGGTCAAGGTGACCCGCAACGCGGTCACCAACGCCGCGTCGATCGCCGGGCTGCTGCTCACCACGGAGACCCTCGTGGTGGAGAAGCCGGAGAAGCCGCAACCGGCCGCCGGCGGCCACGGGCACGACCACGGGCACGGTCACCAGCACGGCCCCGGGTTCTGACCCGTACCTGTTCCACCTGCTTCACCTGAATCCGCGCGATCAGGGCACTCCGGCGGTACGCCGCCCGGCCCTGGTCGCGCGGATTCCGCTTTCGCCAACCGTTCTGGTCGCGACGTATCGTCGGACGATGACGCAACAGGCAGCACCGCCGGTGGCGCGGGCCGCCGCCGGCCGTACGCCGGCCCGCCTGGCCGCTCTCGCCGGGGTGGCCGTCGCCGCCGTCGCCCTCGGGCTCGCCGAGGTGGTCGCGGTCGTCGCCGGTGCCCGCTCGGCACCGCTGGTCGCGGTCGGCGGGGTCGTGGTCGACTCCGCGCCGGAGTCGCTGACCCGGTTCGCCATCGACGTGTTCGGCGTACACGACAAGACTGCGCTGCTGGTCGGCACCGCCGTCCTGCTGGCCGGGTTCGCCGCCGGGATCGGCGTCCTGGCGGCCCGCGCGCCGATCGCCGGGGATCTCGGTATCGCCGCGTTCGGCCTGGTCGGTGTCGCGGCGGCGGTGAGCCGGCCGGACGCCGGTCCGGCGGCCGCGCTGCCGTCGCTGCTCGGTGCCCTGGCTGCGGCGATCCTGCTGCGGGCGCTGCTGACCGGCCCGCTGCGCCCCGCCGCCGACCCGCCGCAGCCCGGCGTCGGCCCGCTGCGCCCCGCCGCCGACCCGCCGGCCCCGCCGGCCGGGCCAGCCGCTCCAGCCACCCCGACCGCGCCGGTGCTGCCCGGGGCCGGGGTGGGCGACCGGCGGCGGTTCCTGTCCGCCGTCGGCGTCAGCGTCGGGGCCGCCGCGCTGGCCGGGGCCGGCGGCCGGTGGCTGGCGCAGCGGCGCAGCGTGACCAGTGTCCGGGCATCCATCACCCTGCCGGCCGCCGCCGACGTCGCCGCGCCCGTGCCGTCCGGTGTGGACCCACAGGTGTCGGGCCTGACCCGGTACGTCACCCCCAACACCGACTTCTACCGGATCGACACCGCGTTGGTGGTGCCCCGGGTCGACCCGCAGCAGTGGCGGCTGCGGATCCACGGCCGGGTCGCCACCGAGATCACCGTCAGCTACCCCGACCTGCTCGCGATGGACCTGGTCGAGCGGTACGTCACCCTGGCCTGCGTGTCGAACGAGGTCGGCGGCGACCTGATCGGCAACGCCCGCTGGCTCGGCGTACCGGTGCGGGAACTGCTGGCCGCCGCCGGCCCGCTGCCCGGCGCCGACCAGGTCGTCGGCCGGTCGGTCGACGGCTGGACCTGCGGTACGCCGACCGAGGCGCTGCTCGACGGGCGGGACGCGCTGCTCGCGGTCGGGATGAACGGCGAACCGCTGCCGGTGGAGCACGGCTTCCCGGTCCGGATGGTGGTGCCCGGCCTGTACGGCTACGTCTCCGCCTGCAAGTGGATCACCGAGTTGGAGGTGACCAGCTTCGCCGACTTCGACGCGTACTGGGTGCCCCGGGGCTGGTCGGCGCAGGGGCCGATCAAGACCCAGTCCCGGATCGACACGCCGCGTCAGCGGGGCGAGTTGACCGCCGGCACGGTGCCGGTGGCCGGGGTGGCCTGGGCCCAGCACCGGGGCATCCGTGCCGTCGAGGTACGGGTCGACGACGGCCCCTGGCAGTCGGCGACGTTGGCCCCGGCGGTCTCCGCCGACACCTGGGTGCAGTGGGTCTGGCAGTGGCCGGCCACCCCCGGCGAGCACGTGCTGCAGGTGCGGGCGACCGACACCACCGGCGAGACCCAGCCGGAGGGCCGCCAGCCGGTCGCCCCGGACGGGGCGACCGGCTGGCACACGATCCGGGTCACCGTGGCATAGCAGGTTCAGGCTGCCGATGCGGTCTGGCGCTGCGTCGGTACGGTCGACTTGTGCGGGCGGCCGAGCCGGGCCTCCAACCGGGCCACGTCCACCCGGTGCCGGTGCCGGTCGGCCAGGTCCTCCCAGCCGACGGCGAGCAGCCGCAGCCGCTCGGCCTCGCTGAACCCGCCCCACACACCGTACGGTTCGCGTACCGACAGGGCGTGGGCCGCGCACTCCGCGCGGACCGGGCAGGTCCGGCAGACCGCCTTCGCGCCGGCCTCCCGCCGGGTGCGTGACGAACCGCGTTCACCGTCCGGGTGGAAGAACTGCGCGCTGTCGCGACCGCGACAGGCACCGAGGATCTGCCACTCCCAGAGGTCGACGATAGGTCCGGGCAGTCGACGTACGTCCGACATCTGCACCCCTCCTTCCGCGCGGCACCGCGGACAGCTCATGGTCGGACCGGGCGGCCGGCCGCGCAAGCGCATCGGTCCTCGACAGTCACTGCGGTACCCGCCAGCCCCACCGCTCAATCACTACCCGCGCAACCTGTGGGGAACCTGGCCGGCGACGGCCGGTCGCCGACGGGGCCAGCCGTCCTGAACTTTCATCTTTTTTCGTGGCAAAGCGTGTGAGCGAACCGGCGTCGCGTGATCTCCTGCTCACGGGAGAGGGGAGACACAGTGCGTAAGGTGCTCGTTTGTGTACGGTCGGTTGCCGCAGCTCAGAACATCACCGGGGCGGCGGCCCGGCTCGGCCTCTCCGCTGTCGTCCGGACCGCCGTCTCCGAACCCGAGGTGATGCTGCGACTGTCCGAACGGCCGGCGGAGATCGTGCTCGCCGACACGGCGCTGGCCCGGCCGGACAGTGCCAGTTTCACCCGCCGGGTGCTGGCCCGCTCGCCGAACAGCGTGATCGTGCTCTTCGGCGGCGAGGAGCCGCAGGTGGCGTCCGCCGCGATCGCGGCCGGCGCCCGCGGCCTGATCCGCGACGCCGACGACCTGGTCAGCGTCGTCGCCAAGACCCTGCTGCTGCTGGCCGCCCCCGGTCGGCAGACGCCGGCGCTGCTGGCCGAACAGTCGGCGACGCTCACCGCCACCGTCGCGCCCGCGCCGGCCGAGACCGCCTCCGTCAGTGCCGTCGCCGCAGCTTCGGCGGCCAACCGGGCCACCGGCACCACCCCCGGTGCCGACACCGGCCCGGCGGCATCCGCACCGACCGACGCCGCCGCGACCGTGGTGCCGAACCAGCGCGACGACGCGACGGCGCCGGCCAGCCCCACCACCGGCAGCCCGACCGCCGGTGGTCCGGCGGTGACCGGCAGCCCGAGCACCGCGACGACACCACCCGGCGGTACGCCGACCACCGGCTCGGCCGGCACTGCACCGACCATCGGCCCGTCCGGCTCGCCGCTGCGGCGTACCGGGCTGACCGAACGGGAGCTCCAGGTGCTGCGCGGCATGTCCGAAGGCAAGAGCAACGGCGAGATCGGCCGGGAACTGTTCGTCTCGGAGGACACCGTCAAGACCCACGCCCGACGGCTGTTCCGCAAACTCGGTGCCCGCGACCGGGCCCACGCCGTGGCGACCGGATTCCGTACCGGCCTGGTCGCCTGAGCCGACCTGGCAGCCGGGACAGCCGGCGCGGTGCCGTCGCCGCGCCTACCGGATCAGGACGACTGCTCCGGCATCTCGTCGTCGTCGGACTCGTCGTGCAGGGTGTCGTGTACGCCGTCGGCGTAGCCCCGGGCGTACTCCCAGGTGACGTAGTGGTCCGGGTCCGGGTTGAAGGCCGGCTCGTGCACCCGTGGCCGGCCCGAGTTGAGCAGATGCCGCAGGTTGCCGCGCAGCAGGTCCCAGTCGAAGTAGTGCGGCTCCCGGCAGTCCTCGCACTCGATCACCAGACCACGGATCCCGACCGCGCCGAGCAGGGCCTGGTAGACCTCCAGGTCCGCCAGGTCCTCCAACACGTCCTGCCGCTCGGCGGCGGTCAACGAGTCGGACTCCCCGTCCTCGGTGGGATCCTCCAGCCCGGCCGCCGGATCGGCGGGGTCGCCACTGAACGGATCGATCGGCTCCTCGTGCACCCCTCCACCGTAGTCCCATCCGTACCGCCCGGCCGGCCCAGGTGGGCGCGGCGCGGCCGGCACCAGGACCGGTGGGTACGATGAACCATCGCGCCGTCGCGACGGCGCGAGCCGGTCAACCGCAGTCGGGCACCGGGCCGCCTCCGCGCAAGGCCGCGTGTCCCCACCCGCATCTGCCACCAGGCGCACCCGTCCGACCAGCTCAGGGGATCAAGTCGTGGAGAACTCGCCAGCCGAGCAGACCGTCGTCGACCGTACCGCCAACGGCGGGCGCGTGTCCGTCCCCCCGGCGTTCGGTGGTCATGTACCGGAGATGCCCACCGGGTCGGCCCGGGCGGTACCGCTCGGTCTGACCTTCGACGACGTGCTGCTGCAGCCCGCCGAGTCGGACGTGATCCCGAGCCGGGTCAACACCGTGACGTCGATGACCCGCAACGTGCAGCTGTCGATTCCGCTGCTGTCCAGCGCCATGGACACGGTGACCGAGGCCCGGATGGCGATCGCCATGGCCCGCCAGGGCGGCATCGGCGTCCTGCACCGCAACCTCTCCGCCGACGACCAGGCACTCCAGGTCGACCTGGTGAAGCGCTCCGAGGCCGGCATGATCACCAACCCGGTGACCTGCGGCCCGGACGACACCCTGCAGCACGTCGACACGCTCTGCGGCCGGTACCGGATCTCCGGCGTACCGGTGGTCGACGCCGACGGGGCACTGGTCGGCATCGTCACCAACCGGGACATGCGCTTCGAAACCGACTCCAACCGGCCGGTACGCGAGATCATGACCCGGATGCCGCTGGTCACCGCCCCGGTCGGGGTGGCCAAGGCGGACGCCCTGGCGCTGCTGCGTCAGCACAAGGTCGAGAAGCTGCCCCTGATCGACGACGCCGGCCGGCTGCGCGGGCTGATCACCGTCAAGGACTTCACCAAGAGCGAGCAGTACCCCGACGCGACCAAGGACGACGCCGGCCGGCTGCGGGTGGCCGCCGCGATCGGCGTCGGCGACGACGCGTACAAGCGGGCCCGCGCCCTGGTCGACGCCGGTGTCGACGTGCTGATCGTCGACACCGCGCACGGCCACCAGCGGGCCGTGCTGGACATGGTCCGGGCCCTCAAGGCGGACACGACAGTCGACGTCGTCGGCGGAAACGTGGCCACCTACGCGGGCGCGCGGGCGCTGGTCGAGGCGGGTGCCGACGCGGTCAAGGTCGGGGTCGGCCCCGGCGCGATCTGTACCACCCGGGTGGTCGCCGGGGTCGGCGTACCGCAGATCACCGCGATCATGGAGGCGGTCCGCGCCTGCCAGCCGGCCGGGGTGCCGGTGATCGCCGACGGCGGCATCCAGTACTCCGGTGACATCGCCAAGGCGCTCGTCGCCGGGGCGCACACGGTGATGCTCGGCAGCCTGCTCGCCGGCTGTGAGGAGAGCCCCGGCGAGCTGATGTTCATCAACGGCAAACAGTTCAAGTCGTACCGGGGGATGGGTTCGCTGGGGGCGATGCAGTCACGCGGCCAGGCCCGCTCCTACTCCAAGGACCGCTACTTCCAGCAGGACGTCCTCAGCGACGAGAAGCTGGTACCTGAAGGCGTCGAGGGCCAGGTGCCGTACCGTGGGCCGCTGAGCACCGTCGTGCACCAGCTGATCGGCGGGGTCCGGCTGGCGATGGGGTACGTCGGTGCCGAAGGCATCGACGACCTGCACCAGCGCGGCCAGCTGATCCGGATCACCGCGGCCGGTCTGAAGGAGAGCCACCCGCACGACATCCAGATGACCGTCGAAGCACCCAACTACCACACCCGCTGACGTTCCCCGTCGACCTGCCGTCGCCGAACGTGCGGCGGCCGCGCGTCGACCTGTCCATAACGGAGACACCCATGCGTGACGTGGTCGAGATCGGGCTGGGCAAGACCGCGCAGCGCGGCTACCACCTGGACGACATCGCCATCGTGCCGAGCCGGCGCACCCGGGACGTCGACGACGTCTCCACCGCCTGGCAGCTCGACGCGTACCAGTTCAAGATCCCGTGTGTGGCGCACCCGTCGGACGCGACGATGAGCCCGGCCACCGCCGCGAAGCTCAGCGAGCTGGGCGGGCTCGGCGTGCTCAACGTCGAAGGGCTGTGGACCCGCTACGAGGATCCGGCCAAGGTCCTCGCCGAGCTGGCCGGGATGGACGACGACGACCCGGCCACCAAGCGGCTGCAGGAGGCGTACGCCGAACCGATCCGCCCCGAACTGATCGCCGAACGGGTCCGGCAGATGCGCGCCGGTGGCGGCACCGTCGCGGTCCGGGTGTCCCCGCAGCACACCCTGGCGCTGGCCCCGGTGATCCTCGACGCCGGCGTCGACATCCTGGTGATCCAGGGCACCCTGGTCTCGGCCGAGCACGTCTCCACCACCGACGAGCCGCTGAATCTCAAGGAGTTCATCGCCGACCTGGACCTGCCGGTCGTGGTCGGCGGCTGCACCGACTACAAGACGGCGCTGCACCTGATGCGTACCGGCGCGGCCGGCGTGATCGTCGGCATCGGTGCCGACGAGTGGGCGACGACCGACTCGGTGCTCGGCATCCGGGTGCCGATGGCGACGGCGATCGCCGACGCGGCCGCCGCCCGCCGCGACTACCTCGACGAGACCGGCGGCCGGTACGTGCACCTGATCGCCGACGGTGACCTGCAGACCTCCGGTGACATCGCCAAGGCCCTCGGCTGCGGCGCCGACGCGGTGATGCTCGGCGAGCCGCTGTCGCTGTGCGCCGAGGCCCCGGCGTCCGGTGCCTGGTGGCATTCGGTGGCCAGCCACCCGAAGCTGCCGCGCGGCGCGTACGGGGTCGCCGGTGAGCCGCTGGGCGACATGGAGCAGCTGCTGTTCGGCCCGGCCGACTCCCCGGACGGCCAGCAGAACCTCTTCGGCGGGCTGCGCCGGGCGATGGCCAAGTGCGGCTACCGCGACCTGAAGGAGTTCCAGCGGGTCGGGCTGGTCCTGGACCGGTGACCGCGCGCCGTACGTCGGTCGTCACCGCGACGCTGGCGGCCGTCCTCGCCGCCACCGGCTGCGGGGTCCTGCCGGAGCTGGTCGACCGGTCCCCGCAGGCCGACTTCCAGCCCGGTGCGGCCGGGATCGGCGACCCCTACTTCCCGGCGTACGGCAACGGTGGCTACGACGTCGCCGGCTACCAGCTGGCGTTGCGCTACGACCCGGCGGCCCGTCAGCTCGACGGCACCGCCACAATCACCGCGACCGCGACGATGGACCTGTCCCGGTTCAACCTGGACCTGGCCGGCCTGGACGTCGCGTCGGTCGACGTCGACGGCCGGCCCGCGCAGCACACTCGCGACGACGACGAACTGGTCGTCACGCCGGCCGCCGGGTTGCCCGACGGGTCGGCGTTCACCGTCGTCGTCGACTACGGCGGCGAGCCGGAGCCGCTGGTCAGCCGCGACTTCGGCGAGGGCGGCTTCCAGATCACCGACGACGGGGCGATCGCGCTCGGCCAGCCCGAGTCGGCCAGCACCTGGTTCCCGGTCAACGACCACCCGTCGGACAAGGCGACGTTCGACCTCGAGATCACCGTGCCGGACGGGTTGGCGGCGCTGAGCGTCGGCGTACCGGGGGAGACGACCAGCGCGGACGGTTGGACCACCTGGCGCTGGTCGGAGTCGACCCCGCTGGCCAGCTACCTGACCACGCTGGTGATCGGCGACTACCGCGTGCAGACCGGCACCCACGCCGGCCGGCCGATGGTGACCGCCGTCTCCGCCGACCTGCCCGCCGGTGGTCCGGCCGAGCAGGCGATGGCCCGCACCGGGGAGATCGCCGACTACCTGGAGACGGTGTTCGGCCCCTACCCGGTGGACGCGTACGGCGGGATCGTGGTCAGCGACGACCGGATCCGCTACGCCCTGGAGACCCAGTCCCGGCCGGTGTACGGCGACGTGTTCTTCGACCGTGGCCCGGAGACCTGGGTGGTCGCGCACGAGCTCGGCCACCAGTGGTTCGGCAACAGCGTGTCGCTGCGGCAGTGGCGGGACATGTGGCTCAACGAGGGCTTCGCGACGTACGCCGAATGGTTGTGGTCCGAACACGACGGTGCCGCCACCGCCGACGAGATGTTCGACCGGGAGTACGACCGGATCGACTGGACGAAGCCGGCCGGTGATCCCGGCCCGGCGGGGATCTTCGGTCAGGCGGTCTACAAGCGGGGCGGGATGACGGTGCACGCGCTGCGGCGCACGGTCGGCGACGACGCGTTCTTCCGGCTGCTGCGTACCTGGGCCGGCGAGTACCGGGGCGGCAACGCCACCACCGAGCAGTTCGTCACGGTCGCCGAGCGGGTCACCGGACAGCCGCTGCGGGAGTTCTTCGACGCCTGGCTGTACGGCGACACCGCGCCCACCAGGCCCTGACCCGGTATGAAGATGTAATCTGGCGCGCGAGCGGATGACCGCCGACCGCTGGAGCGAGTTGCGCGGCGTCGGCCGTTCTTCCGCCGCATGAGCGGCTCGGTTCGGCTGGTCCTCGACACCTCGGCGATCCTCGCCTACGCCGCCGTCTCGACAGACGTCGGTGAGACCATCGCCGAGGTCGTCGACGAGGGCGGCAGCTTCGCGCTGCCGGTGGTGTGCCTCGCTGAGGCGTCCAGGCGCGTGCCCGAGCACCAGGCATCCGGTGTGTCGTTGCTCGCCGAGCACCCGTACGCGGTAGTGACGTCGACCCCGGCGGCTGACTGGCGCGCGCTGACCGAGTGGAGTCGCATTCTCGGCCGGGTCGACGTCGCCTCGGCGCTGTTCGACGCGATCACCCACACCGCTTACGTGCTGACCGGCGAGCCGGACGCGTACGGCGATTACAAGGATCTTCCGGTGATCCCCTTCGACTGACGTGGCCGGGCTCGGCTGTGCGGCCGAGCCCGACCACGACATCCAGCGACCGGGTCAGTCCGGGCCCGAGGTCAGGTCTTCCTGCTCCTCGGCGTGGTGGTCCTGCATGAGCCGGGCCGGCGGCAGGTGCGACTCCGGGTCCGACGGGCGCGGGCCTTCCGGGCCGTCGGGTCCGACCCGGACGAAGGTCTCGACCCGCGTCACCCGGCAGCGGACCCCCTCGACCTCGAAATCGTCGGTACGGGGTGGCCGGTGCTGCGCGCGGGCCCGGTCGAACGCGG
Organism: Solwaraspora sp. WMMA2101; assembly: GCF_049179175.1. NCBI lineage: Bacteria > Bacillati > Actinomycetota > Actinomycetes > Micromonosporales > Micromonosporaceae > Solwaraspora > Solwaraspora sp. WMMA2101. The sequence goes on from NZ_JBMHMA010000006.1 coordinate 4,141,074, forward strand.
CCCGGAACTCCTCCACCGAGGTGTCGCCGCCCGGGCGGATGTCGGGCATCACGAACGACCCGGCGTCGCGGGCGGCCTGCGGAGTCGCGTACGTGCTGGCCGACCGGGGACGCCAACTGCCGTCGACGTACGCCCCGACGGTGAAGCCCACGGGCAGCAGCACCACGTTCGGGTGGGTGGTCAGCGCCCGGCGGGAGTCGGCGAACACGTCGGCGGCGACGGTCGTCGGATCGTACGACGACGAGATCAGCTCCATCCGGACCAGCCCGGCGGTGAGCCCGGTGCCGGCCGCCGGGTCGATCACGAAGCCCTCCATGTGGGAGGTGTCCCGCTTGGCCTGGCCCAGCGGGTCGAGGTCGGTGGGGCGGGGCGGTTCCGGCCCGTCCGCCCCCATCCGGATGAACGGCTGGGCCCGGATGATCCGGTAGCGGTGGCCGTCGACGGTGGACTCGTCGACGGCCTCCCAGTCGAGCAGCTCGTACATCGCTTCGTACTCCGCGCGGCGGGCGGCGTTCCCGGCGGTCGGCGGCGTCTCGCTGTGCAGCCACCGCAGGTGCGAGGCCAGGCTGTCACGGGCATCCTGCGGACTGTCGCCGTTGAGCCGGACGATTCGCCATCGACCGTCGACCTCCTGGGCGCAGCCGAACACCGGGGCGCCCCACATGATGGTCGGATAGGCGGCCGACCGTTGCCGGGCGTCGTCCTCGGCGACCAGCGACACCGGGTGGTCCGGTTGCTCGACCTTGATCAACAGATGCGGGGGAACCTGGTTAGCGTCGAAGGACATGTGCGCATTGTGATTCCTTGATGGCTGTCAGCGCAGCCCGGTCGCCTCCACCGTTGCTCCACAGCAACCGACGGCGAGGCGGCCCGTCTCAGGCCGGGCGCAGCTCCACCCGCAACAGCCGGCCGTTGCGTCGGCCGGCCGCCGTGTCGAGGTCGTAGTCGATGCTGGTCTCCAGCGTCGAGTGGTGCACCAGCCCGTCACGCAGCAGCGCCAGCATCCCCTCGTGCGAGGGCAGGCTGCTGTCGGCGCGCAACGTGGTTCCGGCGGCGTGTTGCGGTTTACCGCTGACCGTCGCGACCAACTCGCCGTCGATGCGGTCGTCCGGTGGGCCGTACCCGCCGCCCACGTCGTGCACCCGCAGGAAGGTGACCTTCCCGCTGGCTCGCAGTATCGCCATGGCTATTCTCCTCTCATCCGGTGGCTCCGGTCGGTCGCCGCGCGTCGCGCGGCTCAGCTGGGAACGACGGCGACGATCTCCCGTACGGTGGGTCCGACCCGCCGGTAGGCGAGCTGGATCTGACCGCCGGTCACCAGCGCGACGCGCAGCCCGGTGAACATTCCCCAGTTGGCCGGCAGGGTCGCGTCGGCGCGCAGCGGCAGACCGAACGACTCACCCGGTCGGCCGGCCAGCTGCACGATCACCTCGGTGTCGATGCGGTCGTCGGGTGGGCCGTACCCGCCGCCCAGGTCGTGCACCCGCAGCATGCTGATCGCCGATGGAGCGGTGAGCGCGGCGGTCTCGAACTCGATGTCGTCGACCAGCAGACGGCCGGTGGGCCGATCGGAGAGGACCAGCCGGATCCTTTTCAGCGCGGTGACGTCCAGGCCCGGATTGGTCGCGGTGAAGGCGTCGACCGGCAGCCGTACCGTCTGGAACACGCTGTAGGTCTGTGGGCCGGCCAGCGGGTAGCGGACGACCTGGTCGACCACGGACAGCGGGACCGCTGCCCGCTCGGTCCCGTCGTCGAGTTCCACGACGACGTCGAGGTCCGCACCGACCGGGTTGTGTGTCTCGTCGGGCAGGCCGCTGCCGGTTTCGGCGTAGTGCAGGGCCAGCCGCATCGACAGCGTGTCCGACGGCGCGACGCTCACCGCGTCCAGGTTGGTCTCGTAGCTGGTGGTGTCGCTGCGCCAGGCGACGTCCAGCCCGCGCGTGCCGTGCACACTCAGCGGCAGGTCCGTGCGGTGGTCGACGTCGACCCACCGGTCGATGCCCTCGCCGGTGGTGCGGGCAGCCAGACCACGTCGGTTGACGGTCTTGTCGGCCGGTTCCTCGGGCGGCAGTTCGAGCTGGACGTCGGCGTCGCCGAAGTCGTCGATCACGGTCACCGACGGCGACTGGTGCTGGCGGCGCACCACCGTGGCACCGACCACCCGGGGCAGCACCGGGCCGGCGAGGTAGCCGCGGTAGTCCTCCCGCCCGGTCAGCAAGTCGAGCAGGAACGCCGTGACCAGCGCCTGCCCGATGCGTCGCTGCCGGTCGGCGGGCAGCGCCGGCAGCGCCGGATCCGGCTCCGGCTCCAGGCTGTTCGGGCTGGCCAGCCAGATCGGGTTCCAGCCCTCGTGCCGGGCACCGTCGATGAAGGCGAGGCTGCGGGGCCGCCAGGCCCGGTCGTGGAGCCGGAACCCGCCGAAGCGGGGCGCCGGTCCGGTGACGTACCTCGGATCCTGCAGGAGGTAGTCCAGGCTGCCGTGCAGTTGCAGGTACGCGGTGTGGGTGGCGGCGACGTCCGGCCGGTAGTTGGTCGGGGCGATGCTGACCAGTCCGAGGACGCCGTACCGGGGCTGGCGGGTGCGGTTGATCGCCTGGGCGAGCACGACACCCTCGCCGCCCATGGAGTGGCCGACCAGCCCGACCCGGCCCCGGTCGACGTACCCGGCCAGGTCGTCGTCGGTGGTCAGCCGGTCGAGCATCGCCATGATCACTTCGCCGCGGGACCACTGCTGGGTCGCCATCGCCGTCTCGCGGTTGACCGTGGACAGGTCGATCGAGCAGACCACCATGCCCCAACGGGCCAGGTGCCCGGCCAGCCAGGCGTACCCCTTGAGGCTTTCGGCGTCCTCCAACGGATCTGCCCAGTAGCCGTGCGCGACGACCACCAGGGGCCGGCGGCCCAGCCCGCCCGGCACCTGACCGGCACTGTCGGCAGGCAGCCACACCCGGCCGCGCAGCGGTGCCGCGAACCCGCCGTCGGCGCCCTGCGGAGTGTCGTGCGTCGGTACCGTGAAGCTGCCGTAGTCGACGTCGCGGACCGCCGCACCCGCGAACTCGCCGGCCTCCCCGGGATCCCGCACCGGGGTGACGGCGGTGCTGGTGGCGCTCTGCGCGTCGAGGCGCGCGACTGCCTGGACCGGGTCGCCGGTGATTGCGGTGACACCGACCGGGGTCACCGGGCCGGTGGCCTGTCGGCGTCCCCGTTCGACACTGCCCTGCCGGATCGCGACGGTCGCGCCGGGAGTGGTCCCGCTGACCCAGACGACGCCGTCGCCGGTAGCGACCGGAGCGAGGACGCGTGGTGGGTGGACACTCATGACACCCGCCCGACCGTCGCTCGCACCGTGCCCGCCGGCCCGAGGTCGATGGTCACCTCGTCGCCGGGTTCGCCGCGATCGACCACGGCACGCAGGACGGTGCCACCGTGGCTCTCGATCCGCCGCGCCGGTCGGCCACCGATGTGGATCAGCGGCGGGACGGCGCCGGTGCGCAGGTCGGTCCCTTCGATCCGTACGTCGAACTGCCCGTCCGGCCGGGCCACCAGCCCGCAGCGGTGAACTGCCGGTCGTGACCGGGTCTGTCGGCTGGCAGCCTGGCTCGCCAGCCACTGTTCGCGGGACATGGACATGCTGCCTCCTCGTCGTGAGGCTGCCGAATCTCGTTACTGAGCGTACTCATGCTGGTGGTGTAGCGCGATCGAATGATCGGGTCGACGGTCTGACCTGATCCGGCAGCGTGAGGCGGTGGAGGTCGGCCCGGCACGTCCGGCACGATCGGTGTGTGCGTGTTCCGTACCGTCGGATCCGGGCCGCCTTCGACGAGCAGACCGTGACGGTCTACCAGGCGTACGCGCCGGAGATCGCCGCCCCGGCGGTGGCTGCGTCCAAGCTCGGTCAGGAGCGGGTGCTGGCGGTCAGGATCCTCCGCAGTGGATCGTCGGCATCAGCGACGTGACCGACCATGCGCACGCGATCCGGGATCGGCTCGCCGCCGATGACCGGAGCGCGGCCCACCCGGCCTGCTGCCCGCCGAGCGGCCGTACCCGGCGCCCGCCGCGATCGGGGCGGGCGCCGGCTTGTCAGGGCACGTGCGGCTGGAATGATCGTGCCATGTGCTGGGGGTCGCGGTGACGGCCGCGTCGGATCGCGCGGCGGACCCGGTACGCGGTTCGCTGGCGGTCTATCCCGGTACGTTCGATCCGTTCACCTCGGGGCACCGTGACCTGGTGGCCCGTGCCCGGGTGATGTTCGACCGGATCGTCGTGCTGCTGGCGGTGAACGCCGGCAAGCACCCGACCTCTGAGGCCACCGCCAGGGCCGTCCGGGCGCGCGACGCTCTGCCGGCAGCCTGGGGCAACGTCGAGGTGGACACCTGGACCGGCCTGACCACTGACTATTGCCTGCGCCGCGGTGCCACGGTCATCGTTCGCGGCCTGCGTACGGTGGCCGACCTCGGCTACGAGTACCAGCTCGCTTCGATGAACGAGCGCCTCGGCGTGCAGACCGTCTGGTTGCCGTCCCGTCCGCAGCTGGCCGCGACGTCGTCGACGGCTGCACGGGCGTACCGCTCGGCGCAGTCGGCCCGTTCGTCGTACGACGCCGCCGAGAGTGACCTTCGCGCCGGGTAGCACATGTGCGACGGTGGGAACATGCGTGAGGTGGGGCTGCGGGAGATGCGGCAGAACGCCAGCGACCTGGTACGCCGGGCGCGGGGGGGGGGGGGCGAACGCGTGACGATTACCGTGGCGGGCCGACCGGCGGCCGTACTCGGCCCGGTCACTCCTCGAACCTGGCGCGAGTGGGACGACCTCGCCGGTCTGTTCGACCAACCCACCGACCCCGGATGGGCAGACGATCGAGATCTCCTCGACGACGCCGTCACCGATGCGTGGGCTGATCGGTGAGCCGAGGCATTCTCGACACCAGCGTCCAGGGCGTCCATCCGATTCCGTGCGTCGGGTGACCATCGCGCTCACCCGCGCGGCGCCAGGCGGCCCCGGACCACCATCGCTACGTCGGCCCCGGTCGGTCCGGGCTGTCGGTGATCCGAGAGCGGACAGGCTAGTTTGCTGGGATGAGTCTCCTCGATGAGGTCGCGGTCCGGGACGGTTGGCGATGCTGGGTGTGTGATGAGCCGGTCGACGCCGACAAGTCGGTGAACGACCCGCGTGGTCCCAGCGTCGACAGCCGTACCGCCGACAAGAAGGCCAAGGTCGTCGAGCGACTCGCGCACCGGGCCTGCAACACCCGCAAAGGCGCGGTCAAGGTGGTCATCGCCTGGCCGGACCGGCTGCGCGTGGTGGAGCCCGCACCCCTGATCGCCGTCGCCGAGCGGCTCGAACGCAAAGGTGGCCGGGAGCTGGTCGCCCGCTGCCCGAGCAGGAAGGACGCCCAGGAGGCGGCGGACTGGCTGGTCGACCGGTTCTCCCGGCTGGTGCCCGGACTGCCGGTGACCGCGAGCGTCGACGCGGGCGGTGGACAGTACCTCATCGCCCTGGCCGCCGGCCGCCGCCGCTGACCGCCTGCGGCTAGCCCCTACGGGAGCAGATCCCACAGCACCCCGAACCCGATCCTGGCGAAGGTGCCGGTCACGGCAACCAGAGCGAACGGGCCAACGATGTCGCGGTTCATGGTGCCCACCGGGGCCGGCGTCGGCTGCCGCCGACGCCGATCTGCCACCGGGTCCAGGACGTTTGTGGGCGGTGGCGGTGGCGGCGACACCGGCCGTGGCACTGGTCGGTTGTATCAAGCGGTTGACACAAGTTCCCGGCGTAGCCCACCATTCTTGTACCGTACGCTTGGTACAATCGAGGGAGTGCTCATGGGCGCAGTGACCGGCCTGGTGCTGTTGTTCGGCCTGGTGGCGTGCGCTTTGGCGGTAGTCGCGGCGGCCCTCGTGATGGGGCGGGCTCGCCGGCCGGCTGAAGCGGTCGCCGAGATCCCGAGGGCGGTCGCCCGACGTACCGCCATGCTGCGCTGGATCGGCGTGACCATCGGCATGCTCGTCGGCATCATCGCCGCCGGATCGGGTGACCTCGGCGTCGGGCTGCTACTGGCGGCCCCGCTGTTCGGGCTGTGCGCGCTCATCGGCGTACTCGCCGGGGAGCTGACGGTCCGACCACCGCACGGCCCGACGCGGACCGCCGCCCTCGAAGTCCGCCGCATCCGTGACTACCTGCCACGCCATCTCAGCCGAGTGGTCGCCGTGGCCGGCAGTGTGCTCCTGATCCTGGTCGCCGGCACGACGGCGGCCGGCGGCCCCGACGACATGGGACGTTCCGGACGCTGGCTGACCCGGCAGTGCACCCTCGAGATGAGCGAAAGCCGTGGCCCGTGGCCGGGCTCGTACTACACCGGCGGGCTGATGCTCGTCGTGCTGATCGGCCTGCTGATGGCGTACCTCGCCGTACGTACCATCGTCCGACGACCGCGATACGGCGGCGCCGACGAGGTGGCGGTCGACGACGCGCAACGCAGGCGCGCGGCCTACGTCGTCACCGGGGCGGTCGGCGTCCTCGTCGCCATCCCGCTCGCCGGCGTCAGCCTGACGGCGGCCAACGGCCTGCTCGGCATATCCTGTGCACCAATGTGGTGGACGATCACCGGCTGGTTCCTGCTTGCTCTGGCTTCTACGGCGCTCGCCATGGTGGGTTGGTCCGCCGCCGCGATCTTCCTTCCGACGGACCGAGCCGAACCGTTGGTGCGGACGCGATGACCGACCGTCCGGCGTTGACGGTGGTCACCGACGACCCCACTCCGCCCTACGAACAGCTGCGTCGCCAACTCGTCGAGCTGATCCGGTACGGCGTACTCGCCCCCGGTGATCGCCTTCCGCCCGTCCGGCAGCTCGCCGCCGACCTGGGGCTGGCCGCCGGCACGGTCGCCCGGACCTACCGGGAGCTCGAATCGGCCGGGGTGGTCGTCTCCCGGCGGGGCGGCGGCACCCGCGTCGCGGCCGCACCGCCCGCCGGGTCCGACCCGACCGGGGCGTTGCACGATCGCGCCGCCACGTACGTCCGTGAGGCACGTCTGCTCGGCGCGGACGATGATCAGATCGTGTCGGCGGTCGCCCGGGCGCTGGACAGCCGTTAGCGGATGCGCCGGATGGGGAAGACTGGCGGGCATGGCTGACCTGGACGATGCAAAAGCTGCGCTGCACCTCTATCTCCGGGGCATTCGCGAAGCTCTGATCTGGAAGCTCGACGGGCTGAGTGAACGCGAAGTCAGGCTGCCCCGCACTGCGACCGGCGCCAACTTGTTGGGCATCCTCAAGCACTGTCTCAATGTCGAAGCCGGCTACTTCGGGTCGACCTTCGGGCGCGAGTTTCCGACGCCCGACGAGTTGGTCCCCTTGGCGGCGTTCGACGAGGACCCGCAGGCCGACTGGTACGCGCGGGAGGACGAGACGAAGGCCGGGCTGATCGACCTCTATCATCGGGTCGGGGCGTTCGCGGATCAGACTATCGAGCAGCTGCCGCTCGATGCGCCGGGCCGGGTGGCGTGGTGGCGGCCAGCCGCCCAGACCGTGACGCTGCAACGGATCATCATCCACGTGACCTGCGACCTGGCCCGGCACGCCGGTCACGCGGACATCCTGCGTGAGCAGCACGACCGGGCGATCGGCCTGCGCCGGGACAACACCAACGTCCCCGACGACTACGACTGGCCGGCGTACGTCGCCAAGCTGACCAAGCTGGCTGACCGCTTCGGGTAGCCGGCTCGCGGACACCGCCCCGTCGATGTCAGTGGCCTGGTTTACGGTCTGCGGCCATGGACGACAACGTGCTGGCGCGACATGCCGCCAACGCCTACGTGGATCTCCTGGAGCGCCGTGACTGGCCGGGGTTCGCGGCCCTGTTCGCCGACGACGTGGTCTATGAAATGCCACAGACCCGGGAACGGATTCGCGGCAAGGATGCATTCTTGCGGTTCAACGTCGAGTATCCCGGTGACTGGCATCTGCGGGCACGACGAGTGATCGCCGAGGGTCGGTTCGCCGCGCTGTGGCTCGACGTACGGGTCGGCTCTGACCAGCAGGACGCGTGCGTCTGGCTGGAGACGTCCGAGCACGGACTGATCACCAGGATCGTCGACTACTGGCCCGAGCCGTACGATCCGCCGCAGGGCCGGGAACACCTTGTCGAGCGGTGGTGACAGCGCCCTACGGCGTGGGCGGTTTCGCTTTCTGCGGGTAGATCGTCTCGTGTCGGGCCAGCATGGCGACGAACTCGCCGATTTTCCGGACCCGGGTTTCCGCCCGCTTGACGCTGTTCAGCCGGTGGATGAGGGCGAAGCGATTGGTGCTGGTGAGGACGTCGAACATGGCTTGGGCGTCGGGCTCGGCGGCGATCGCGGCGAGCAGATCGGCCGGCGCCTGGGCTTCCGAGGGCGGCGCGTAGGCAGCGGCCCACCGTCCGTCTGCCTTCGCCGCCGCTACGGCGGCGCGGCCGGACGGCATCATCAGCCCCTGCGCCTCCAGCCGGGCCACGTGGGCCACGTTGCGCTGTGACCAGGAACTGCGTGCGCGTCGCGGGGTGTACCGGATCCAGGAGGTCTGCTCGTCCCGCTTGCGGGCCTGCCCGTCGATCCAGCCGAAGCACAGCGCCTCATCGACCGCCTGCTGCCAGGTCAACGTTGTGACGGTGCCGCCCTTGCGGGTCAGGGCGAGCCAGACCCCGGGCGACGTGGCGTGGTTGACCGACAACCAGGCGCGCAACGCCTCGGCGTCCGCGACGATCAACTCCTCCAGCTCCGCGCTGCCCATGGCGGCAGGCTATCCGGTGCGCCCGGCTGGTGACATGTTGGTTACCCACCGGTAATGATGGCGGGATGCGGTACGACGTGGTCGTGATCGGGTCCGGGTTCGGCGGCAGCGTCGCCGCGCTGCGGCTCGCCGAGAAGGGCTACTCGGTCCTGGTGCTGGAAGCCGGCCGCCGCTTCGCCGACCACGAGTTGCCGCGTACCTCCTGGCGGGTCCGCCGGTTCCTGTGGGCACCGGCGTTCGGCTGCTACGGCATCCAGCGGATCACCCTGCTGCGCTCGGCGGGCCGACAGCGCGCAGGCCGCGCACGCACGGGGGAGAACGGCGGACGGGCCGGCGTACTGGTGCTGTCCGGGGCCGGCGTCGGCGGCGGGTCGCTGGTCTACGCCAACACGCTGTACGAGCCGCCGGACGACTTCTACGCCGACCAGCAATGGGCAGGCATCACCGACTGGCGGGCCGAACTCGCCCCGCACTACGCCCGCGCCAGACAGATGCTCGGCGTCGTCGACTACCCGCGGACCACCGCCGCCGACGAGGTGATGCGGGCGGTCGCCGACCGGATGGGCGTCGGCGACACGTTCCGGTCCACCCCCGTGGCCGTCTACCTGGGCCGCCCCGGTGAGCGGGTCGCCGACCCGTACTTCGGTGGGGCCGGGCCGGAGCGGACCGGCTGTACGCACTGCGGGTCCTGCATGACCGGCTGCCGGGTCGGTGCGAAGAACTCGCTGCCGAAGAACTACCTGTGGTTCGCCGAACGGGCCGGAGCGCGGATCCGGCCGCTGACCACGGTCGTCGGGCTGCGGCCGGGTCCGGGCGGTGCCGGCTACCTGGTCGACGTACGGCGTACCGGTGCCTGGATCGGCGGCCGGGAGACGATCACCGCCGACCAGGTGGTGCTCGCCGCCGGGGCGCTCGGCACCCAACGGCTGCTGCACGCCGCCCGCGCCACCGGCGCGCTACCGCAGATCTCCCCCCGGATCGGCGCGCTGACCCGGACCAACTCGGAGGCGATCCTCGGCGCGGCGGTGCCCCGCCGGGCCGCCCGCCGCCGACGGCTGGACTTCACCGACGGGGTGGCGATCACCAGCTCGTTCCACCCGGAGCCGGGCACCCACGTCGAGCCGGTGCGCTACAGCCAGGGCTCCAACCTGATGGGTCTGCTGCAGTCGGCGCTGGTCGCCGGCGGGCCACGCCGGGTCCGCCGCTGGCTGGCCGCGCTGGCCGGCCGGCCCCGGGAAACGCTGCGGCTGCTGTCGGTGCGGGACTGGTCGCGGCGCACCATCGTGGCGCTGGTGATGCAGTCGGTGGACAACTCGCTGACCACGTACCACCGGCGCGGCCGGCTGGTCGCCGGGCACGGGCACGGCGAGCCGAACCCGAGCTGGATCCCGGCCGGTCACCGGGCGGTCCGGCTGCTCGCCGACGAGATCGGCGGCATCCCGGGCGGGGCGGTGACCGAGCCGTTCGACGTGCCGATGACCGCGCACATCCTGGGCGGGGCGGTGATCGGGGCCACCAGCGCGGACGGCGTCGTCGACCCGTACCACCGGGTCTTTGGTTGTCCGGGCCTGCACGTGGTCGACGGCGCGGCGGTCCCGGCGAACCTGGGGGTGAATCCGTCGCTGACCATCGTCGCGCTCGCCGAGCGGGCGATGGCCCACTGGCCGGTCAAGGGTGAGCCGGACCACCGCCCGCCGGCCAGTTGACATCCTGACCTGAACCATCGTCGGGACGGCCCGGCGGCGGTCGGTAGGCTCCGGGGCATGAGCACGCCGCGCCCGGTCCTGGTGGTCGACTTCGGAGCCCAGTACGCCCAGCTGATCGCCCGCCGGGTGCGGGAGGCCAAGGTCTACTCGGAGATCGTCCCGCACGACATGCCGGTGGCCGAGATGCTGGCCAAGGAGCCGGCCGCGATCATCCTGTCCGGCGGTCCGGCCAGCGTCTACGCCGACGGTGCCCCGCAGGTCGATCCGAAGCTGTTCGACGGCGGGGTGCCGGTCTTCGGCATCTGCTACGGCTTCCAGGCGATGGCGCTGGCGCTCGGTGGCACGGTCGCGCACACCGGCAACCGCGAGTACGGCGGCACCCCGCTGGCCGCCCGCCCCGACGCCGGGGTGCTGCTGCGGGAGTTGCCGACCGAGATCCCGGTGTGGATGAGTCACGGTGACTGCGTGACCGCCGCGCCGGAGGGTTTCGTGGTGACGGCCGGGTCGGCCGGCGCGCCGGTCGCCGCGTTCGAGGATCTCGCCGGTCGGCGGGCCGGGGTGCAGTTCCACCCGGAGGTGGCGCACACCGCGCACGGCCAGTTGATGCTGACCCGGTTCCTGTACGACATCGCCGGTATCGAGCCGACCTGGACGCCGCAGAACATCATCGACGAGCAGGTGGCCCGGATCCGCGAGCAGGTCGGCGACAAGGAGGTCATCTGCGGGCTCTCCGGCGGGGTCGACTCGGCGGTCGCCGCCGCCCTGGTGCACCGGGCCGTCGGTGACCAGCTGACCTGCGTCTTCGTCGATCACGGGCTGCTGCGGGCCGGTGAGGCCGAGCAGGTCGAGTCGGACTACGTCGCGGCGACCGGGATCAAGCTGAAGGTGGTCGACGCCGCCGACCGGTTCCTTGGCGCGTTGGCCGGGGTGACCGACCCGGAGCAGAAGCGCAAGATCATCGGCCGGGAGTTCATCCGGGTCTTCGAGGCGGCGGCCCGTGAGGTGGCCGCCGCCGGGGACGTGGAGTTCCTGGTGCAGGGCACCCTCTACCCGGACGTGGTGGAGTCCGGTGGCGGCACCGGCACCGCCAACATCAAGTCGCACCACAACGTCGGCGGCCTCCCGGACGACCTGCAGTTCGCCCTGGTCGAGCCGCTGCGCACGCTGTTCAAGGACGAGGTACGGGCGCTCGGCCTGCAGCTCGGGCTGCCGGAGGCGATGGTCTGGCGGCACCCGTTCCCCGGCCCGGGTCTGGCGATCCGGATCATCGGGGCGGTCGACCGGCAGCGCCTGGACCTGCTGCGCGCCGCCGATCTGATTGCCCGCGAGGAGCTGACCGCCGCCGGGCTGGACCGCGACGTCTGGCAGTTCCCGGTGGTGCTGCTCGCCGACGTCCGCAGCGTCGGGGTGCAGGGCGACGGGCGTACCTACGGCCACCCGGTGGTGCTGCGTCCGGTGTCCAGCGAGGACGCGATGACCGCTGACTGGTCCCGGCTGCCGTACGAGGTGATCGGCCGGATCTCCACCCGGATCACCAACGAGGTGGCCGAGGTGAACCGGGTGGTGCTGGACGTGACCAGCAAGCCGCCGGGCACCATCGAGTGGGAGTGAGCTGACCGGTCAGTTGGTGGGAGCGGCCGGGTGCGGTTGGGCCGGCGTGGGGCCGGGCCGGGTCGCGGTGCTGTCGGGCCAGGCGGGTGCGTTCGGCGGCTCCTGCGGCATCAGGAACCAGATCACCGGGTAGGTGAGCGCGGCCAGGCCGCCGGTCAGCACGGTGGCCACCGCGAAGATCACCCGGACCAGGGTCGGGTCGGTGCCGAAGTAGCGGCCGAGGCCGCTGGCCACCCCGGCGATCATGCGGTCCGTGGTAGGTCGCCGAAGCTGCTTGTACGGGGCCTGAGCTGCGCCGGTGTCGTGTGTCGTCATGCTTCCACGGTCCGCGCGCCGGCCCCTGGCGACCTCGGTGACCGCCCGGATCATTACCCTGATCTGCCCCGGATTGCGGCTCTAGGTAGTCAAGTAGTTACCTAGAATACTGTCGCCAATCTGACAGTTTTTTCCGGCGAGCGTCCACCGACGGGCAGAATTCGGACTCGTGACCCCCGCCCTGGAGCCGCTGCGCCGGATCGCGGCATACGCTGTCTGTGTCGACTCGGAGGACCGGTTTCTGCTGGTCCGAGCCTCTCCGCGCTCCGGTACCCCCGGGGTGTGGTCGCTGCCCGGTGGGGCCGTGGACCACGGGGAGGACCCCTACAACACCGTCGTTCGGGAAACCGCCGCCGAAACCGGCATTTCGGTCGCGGTCACCGGACTGCGTGACGTGCTCGCCGACATGCGCTCGCTGCCCCGGCGCGGCATCACGCTGCACACCGACCGGCTGATCTACGAGGCCGCCGTACGGGGTGGACAGCTCTGTCACCGGATCAACCAACCCACCGACCTGGCCCGCTGGTGCAGCCTGGACGACGCCAAGCAGCTGCCGCTGCGGCCGTTCACCGCCAGCGCCCTCGGCCTGCCGCCGGAGAGCATCGACCTGCGGCCGGACACCGCACCGGACTTCCCGTCGTTCTACGCCGTACCGGGCCCGGACGGGCTGCACCGGGCGCAACGGTTCGCCGCGTACGCGGTCGCCACCGACCCGGCCCGGCGGGTCCTGCTGACCCGGATCGCCCCCGGATACCCCGGTGCCGGTCGCTGGCACCTGCCCGGCGGCGGCACCGACTACGGCGAGCAGCCCGGCACCGCGCTGATCCGGGAACTCGTCGAGGAGACCGGCCAGCGGGGCCGGCTGATCCGGCTGCTCGGGGTGGCCAGTCACCGCGACGCCGCCTCGCTCGGCCCGGAGGGCTACCCGATCGACTGGCACGGCGTACGGGCCTTCTACGAGGTCGCGGTCGACCGGCCGACCCTGCCGATCGTCACCGACATCGGCGGGTCGACGTCGGAGGCCCGCTGGTTCACCCCCACCGACCTGGCCGCCATGCCGTCGGCGGAGCTCACCGAGGTGACCGCCGAGGCGGTCGGCGCGGCCCGACTTGTCTGACGGGACGACCGGTCGGGAGCGGCGGATCGGGGCGTACGGCGTGTGCCACGACGCCGCCGGGCGGCTGCTGATGGTCCGCGCCTCTGCGCGGACCGCAGTGCCCGGCTGGTGGCAGATCCCCGGCGGCGGCGTACGGCAGGGTGAGGACCCGGCCGCCGCCGTCGTCCGCGAGTTCGCCGAGGAGACCGGGCTGACCGCCCGGATCGTCGACCTGGTCGCCGTCAGCGCGGACGTCGGGCCGGACCCGGGCTCCGGCCGGCTGCGGCACACCGACCGGATCGTCTACCGGATCGCGGTCGACGACGCGCCGCTGCGGGCGGAGTCGGCCGGTGGCACCGACCAGGTCGCCTGCCTGCCCGACGAGCAGCTCCGGAAGGTCCCGGTGCTGCCCTGGTGCGCCCGGCTGCTCGACCTGCCGCAGCGGGACCTGCCGGCGCTGGCGGCGGCCATGCGGCCGGCAGCCGGTGACCCGGACGTCCGGCGCCGTAGGCATCAGCGGTTCGGTGCGTACGGCGTGGTGACCGACCCGGCCGGCCGACTCCTGCTGACCCGGACCGCCCCCGGCTACCCCGGTGCCGGCCGGTGGCACCTGCCCGGCGGCGGCACCGACTTCGGCGAGCAGCCGGCCGACGGGCTGGTCCGGGAGATCGTCGAGGAGACCGGGCAGGACGGGCGGGTCGGCGCGTTGCTCGCCGTCCGGCACCATCATGATCCGGCCGCGCTCGGGCCGGAGGGCCATCCGGTGGACTGGCACGTGGTGCAGGTGCTCTACCGGGTACGGGTGGACCGGCCGAGCGCCGCGCGGGTCACCGAGGCCGCCGGCGGTTCGACCGGCGCGGCCGGCTGGTTCACCCCGGTCGAGGCGACGACCCTGCCGCTGACCGTGCTCGCCGGCGAGGCGGTGCGGGGTCTGGCGGCCGACGACGGACGGTGATCCCCGGCGGGGCCGAGGGTGCTTGCGCCAGCTAGCGAAAACGCGAACAGGTGTCCGGTTTACCCGGGGCGAATCGGTATGATCCAGACTGATCTCTCGCCAACCCGCGTCGGCTGTGCAATGGTGTAGGCCGCATAATCGGGCGTCCGTCGCGACCGCGACGCACGACCGACCGATGATGGAGGGATCCGTGGCGAGAGCCCCGTGGCGGCGGCGGCGTACGACCGACAGTCCTCGACCGGCAGGACGTCGATGGGCCGGACCGCTGCGTCGCAGCGGCACCTTCGCCCGACAGGTGCTCCTGGTCCGGGTCGGCCGGCGCGGCCGGGACCACCGGTCGACCAGACCGGTGGTGGAGTCGGGCGGCTGGCTCGACGTCGACCCGTTGACGGCGGCGGAGATCGCCGCGATCGCCCCGGTGAGCCCGGCCGTCGGCCCGGTGCGGTCACCGGACGCGTCGCTGCGTCCCGCGACCGGGTCCGTCGACGGGGTCGACGACACGACGGTCTCCGTACCGCTGTTGCCCGGGGACCCGACCCTGGCCCGCCGGGCCAGCTTCGTGCTGGTCAACGCGACCACCCTGACCAGCCTGACGCTCGGCCTCGCCGCGATCTTCCTGGCGATGGAGGGCGACATCCGGCTGGCCGCCTTCTGCCTCGTCGCATGTGTCGTCTTCGACGGCCTCGACGGGGCGCTGGCCCGCCGCCTCGGCGTCGCCAGCCCGTTCGGTGCGCAGATGGACTCGCTGGCCGACATGTGCTCGTTCGGCCTGGCCGCCCCGGTCGTCGTCTACGCCTCGCTGGCCGGCACGGTCGCCACCCCGGCGGCCGCTGTCGCCTGCGCGCTCGTCGCCTCCTGCGCCGCGATCCGCCTCGCCCGGTTCAACGTCTGTGCCAAGGACGGCGGATTCTTCACCGGCATCCCGACCACCCTGGCCGCCGCCGTGCTCGGCATCGGCGTACTGATCGAGGTGCCGATGCCCGGCGGCGCCCAGCTCGCCGTCGTCGCGCTGCTGGCCTTCGCGATGGTCTCCAGCTTCCCGTACGTCAAACTCGCCCGGCTGTTGAAGCTGCCGCCGTGGGTGTGGGCGGTGCCGGTGGTCGGTGCGCTGATCGACGTACGGTTGACCTTCGGGCTGATCGTGCTCGCGTACCTCGGCAGCGGGCCGCTGCTCTGGCTGCACCGCCGCCGGGCGATCTGAGCGCAGCTGACCGGCGTGTGCCCCGGTCAGCGCCAACAGGAGCCGCGTGTGCCCCGGTCAGCGCCAGCGGGCGATGACCGAGGCGCCACCGGCGACCCGGTCACCCGGGCCGACCAGGGCGTCGACGGACTCGGCCGGCAGGTAGACGTCGGTGCGCGAGCCGAACCGGATGAGCCCGAACCGCTCGCCCTTGGCCAGCAGCGCGCCGACCGGGGCCCGGTGCACGATCCGCCGCGCCACCATCCCGGTTCGCTGCGCGACGACCACCCGGCCGTGCGAGGTCTCCAGCACGGTGTACGCCGCCACGTTGTGCTCGGCCGCCGGCTTCATCGCGGCGGCGAACCCGCCGTCGACGACGAAGTGGTCGACCACCCGCCCGGCCACCGGGGACCGGTTGACGTGCACGTCCAGCACCGACAGGAAGACCGCGATCCGGAGGAACTCGGTCGCGCCCAGCCGCTCGTCCCGGACCCGTTCGACCGACAACACCCGGCCGTCGCTGGCCGCCACCACCGCCGCCGGGTCCTGCGGCACGTCGCGTTGCGGGTCGCGGAAGAACGCGGCGACCGGGGCCGCCGCCAGGGCCGGCAGCAGCCACAGCCGGCTCTTCGGCCTGGCCAGCCGGGTCGCGGCGGCCAGTCCGAGGGCGATCGCGGCGGCCGCGACACCGTTGGAATCGATGTGCATGTCCCGGGTCAGCGGCACGCTGCTGGTCCGGTACAGCGGCCCGAGCCGGTCGGCCCGCGCGACCTGGGCGCTCGCGAAGCGCAGCCGGTGGACCCGCAGCGGCGGGGCGTTGCGCAGCACCAGGTCACTGCCGCTGCCGAACAACGCGGCCTGCCGGTCCAGCTCGGCGGCGGCACCGGCGGAGCCGCCGGGCAGCGCGGGTGCCGCCACCGTCAGTACGCCGCCGTCGGCCAGGTACTTGGTGTACCCGTCGACGGCCGCCCGGGCCTCGTCGCCGGTGCCGGTCAGGACCGACCCGACGATCAGGAGCTCGGCCGGGTCGGCGGTGGACAGCGAGTCCACCACCCGGACCCGGTCGGCCACCCAGCGGCCGTGCACGGCGATCTCCGTACGCAGTCTGGCGGCCTGTCCGGCGTCGGCCGGCACCACGGTGAGGGTGTCGCCGGGCAGCAGCGCGTCGATCGCGGCACCGAGGACGGCGGATCCGGCTGTCGCGTCCACCAGCAGTGCGTGCTTCTCCGCGTTGTCCCGGGCGAGTTCGGCGGTGAGTGCCCGGGCGGCACGGTCACCGATGCCCACGGTGGCGGCTGCGGACGGGACAGGGGCGTCAGACATGTCGGGCGGGCTCCTTGCGGCGGTGATGGCGGGGCGCGAAGCCCAGCATAGGTGCCGGCCCGACACCCCGCAGCGGCCGTCAACCGCGTGGCGGACCGGGCAGGTCGCTCAGCTCGGTGAGGGTCGGCGCGTCGCTGTCGTCCCCGTTCTGCGGTGTGCCGGTCGGTTCGTCGGTCTGCCGTGTGTCGGCGCGGTCGCCCCGGCCCGAGCGCAGCGCGCCGACCAGGCCGAGGACGCCGATCAGGATCAGACCACCGGCGACCACCCAGCCGACCTGCGGGAGCGGGACGTCGACCAGGCGGGAGACCAGCCACCAGCCGGCGACCAGGCTGAAGATCAACCCGAAGGTGAGGGACACTGCGTCGGTACGGTGCCGTTTCATCGGACCACCTCCAGGTCGCCGGCCGCTACCTTGACACGCAGGGTGAGTTCGCCGCCGCCGGCGCCGTCGTCGCCGAGATCGGAGATCACCCGGGGGGACTGGTCGAACCCGCTCCACCGTTGGCCGAGCACCACGGCCTCACCGGCCTTCACATCGGCCTCGGCCCGCACGTCCACCTCCGGCGGCAGCTGCACCAGCAGCGTGCCGAGCCCGAGCGTCACCGTCACCTCCGTCTGCCGGTCGGTGAAGTCGACGTCGCGCAGGTCGAGAACGGCGTCGCCGAACGTCGTCTCGTACCGGTAGGCCAGCTGGTCGTAGTCGGCCGGCTGCCAGTACACCGCCTGGGTGTCGGTCGCGGTGACCGACTCGGCCAGGCTGGAGATGCCGACCGCCGCACTGGCCACCAGCCCCAGCGCGATCAGCCACCGGGCCCGGCCGAACCAGGCGCCGACCAGCAGACCGACCGCGATCGTGGCGAGGACCGCCGCGAAGTAGGCCGACGGGGGGGTCGCGGCCACGTCGGTGAGGTCGATCACGGCGACCACACCCAGCACCACGAAGATCATCGAGAAGGTGACGGTGCCGAGTCGGGACCGCACCTTCGGCGGTGGTGGCGGCACTGGCGCCGGTGGCTGCGGTGGCGGTGGCGGCACCGGGCCGTACGGCGACGGGCGGGTCGCGTACGGCCCGTAAGGGGCGAACGGTGCCCGGTAGCCGGCGGCGGGCGCGGCGCCGGCCCCGCCGGGCGCCGACGGATACGCCGGCACCGGGGCCGCCGGCACCGGGTAGGACGTCGGGTAGGGCGCCGGGGCCGGGAAACCCGACGGGGGGTACGGGGTGGCGGCTGCGGCCATCGGTGCCGACTGGGCCGGTTCGGGGGCCCCACCGGGGTACGGGGCCGGTGCCGGGCCGCCCTGGTGGGCGTTGCGGTTGAGCAGCAGCACCCCACCGATCAGCACCGCCGAGCCGAGCAGCACGGCGCGGAACCCGTCGGTGACGATGAAGGCGAACATCACTGCGGCCAGGATGCCGAGAATCAGTACGGTCACCGGCGACATGCTCGACCGACCCCGGCCCAGCAGCCCCTCCACCGGGGAGGTGTCGTCCCCCTCACTCGGCGTGCCCAGCCAGACCACCAGGTAGACCAGGATGCCGATGCCGCCGAAGAAGCCGAGGACGGCCAGCAGCACCCGCCACAGGACGGGGTCGGTGTTGGTGGCCCGCCCGATCGCCCCGCAGACTCCGGCCAGGTAGCGGCCCTGCCGCGGCCGGACGAGCCCGTACCGCTGGGTGAAGGCCCCGGGCGGCGGACCCCAGGCCGACCCGCCACCGGGCGGTTCGGCGGTCGGCGGCGGGTCACTGGCGGGCGGCGGTTCGGCGGTCGGCGGCGGGTCACTGGCGGGCGGCGGTCCGGCCGCCGAGGGCTCGTCCCGTGACGGGTCACCGGCGGGTGGCGGACC
Source organism: Solwaraspora sp. WMMA2101 (assembly GCF_049179175.1). Taxonomy (NCBI): domain Bacteria; kingdom Bacillati; phylum Actinomycetota; class Actinomycetes; order Micromonosporales; family Micromonosporaceae; genus Solwaraspora; species Solwaraspora sp. WMMA2101. Next base: position 4,159,867 of record NZ_JBMHMA010000006.1, read on the forward strand.
GGGCGGCGGGCCCGGTGGCGGCACCGGACCGGGCGGCGTGGTCGGGTCGTCGGTCATAGGGTGATCCTGCGCGTCCGGCCGCCCGGCATGCCTCGGGATTCGACCCTGAGCGCACCCTGAGATCCGATGCCACCGGGTCTCCGGGTCGTCCCCGTGGTCCGGGCGGTGTCCGACGTGTGACGATCGAAGCGCCGCCGCGGCCGCGGCGGCGTCCGTGCCGTCCCGGGAGGCCGAGATCACCACCGCGATCGAGCCACCACGGCTGTACCGCTCCCGTGAGCAGCGGGTGGTGGCCGGCGTGGCTGCCGGGATCGCACAGCATCTGCGCCTGCCGCTGGTCGGCGTCCGGGCGGCGTTCGTCGTACTGATCGGCTTCAGCGGGCTCGGGGTGCTGCTCTACGCGGCGTTCTGGGCCGTCGTCCCGCCGGCCAGCAACGGTCAGCCCCGCCGGCGGGACCTGGTCGAGCTGCTGCCGTTCGTCGCGATCGGCCTCGGCGTCATCCTGATCCAGGCGTTGGTCTTCGCCTCCAGCGGGATCGGCACCACCGCCGGCTGGCTGGTCGCGATCGTCGCGGTCGGGGCCGGCGTGATCTGGCACGACGCCGCTCCGGAACGGCGCCGGGCGTGGAGCGAGACGTTGCCGCAGGTGCCCTGGCTCGGGGCGGTCGTCGAGGAGAGCGACCGGCGGGCCTTCCTGCTGCGGTTCATCGGCGGTGGGCTGCTCGTCGCGGTCGGCGTGATCGGCGTGGTGGCGGTGTACACGCCGCAGGGCAACTCCGCCGCCGTCCTCAACGGGGTGATCTTCGCCCTGGTGGGGCTGGCCGGGGTCGGGGTGGTGACCGCGCCGGTGCTGTGGCGGACCTTCAACCAGCTGCGGGCCGAACGCGAGGGCCGGGTCCGCGAGCAGGAGCGGGCCGAGCTGGCCGCGATGATCCACGACCAGGTGCTGCACACCCTGGCGTTGATCCAGCGCAACGCCGCCGACCCGAAGGCCGTGCAGCGGCTGGCCCGTGGTCAGGAACGGTCGCTGCGCAACTGGCTGTACAAGCCGACGGCGTCGCCGACGGAACGGTTCGCGGCCGCGTTGGAGCAGGCGGCGGCCGAGGTCGAGGACACCTACGGGCTCAGCGTCGAGGCGGTGGTGGTGGGTGACCGGGGCACTGACGAGCGGGTCGGCGCCCTGGTCGCGGCGACGAGGGAGGCGCTGGTCAACGCGGCCCGGCACGCCGGGGTGCAGACCGTCTCGCTGTACGCCGAGGCCGAACCCGAGCAGCTCAGCGTCTTCGTCCGGGACCGGGGCGCCGGCTTCGACCCGGCGCAGGTCGAGGATCATCGGCACGGGGTGCGTGGCTCGATCGTCGGGCGGATGCGTCGACACGGCGGCCGGGCGGAGATTCTCAGCGCGCCGGGGGAGGGCACCGAGGTCCGGCTGATCCTTCCGGTCGGTCCGGAGACCCCGACAGGAGAGGACGAACAGTGATGGACGAGCCGGGCGGTCTTCCGACGGCGGGCGGTGAGCCGGACACCTCCGACGGGCGGCGACTGCGGGTCTTCCTCGTGGACGACCACGCGATGTTCCGGGCCGGCGTACGCGCCGAGCTGGGGGCGCACGTGGAGGTGATCGGCGAGGCCGCCACGGTCGCCGAGGCGGTCAGCCGGATCGCGGCGACGGCACCGGACGTGGTGCTGCTCGACGTACACATGCCGGACGGTGGCGGACGGGCGGTGCTCGACGCGGTCCTGCGAGGTCCGGGTGCCGGTCGCTCGTCGGTGCGGTTCCTGGCGTTGAGTGTGTCCGACGCGGCCGAGGACGTGATCGGGCTGATCCGGGCCGGAGCCCGCGGCTACGTCACCAAGACGATCTCCCCGGAGGACCTGGCGGCGGCGATCCACCGGGTCGCCGACGGCGACGCGGTGTTCAGCCCTCGACTGGCCGGGTTCGTGCTGGACGCCTTCGCGGCCCGGCCGGACGCCCCGGTGGTGGACCCGGAGCTGGACCAGCTGACCAACCGGGAGCGCGAGGTGTTGCGGCTGCTGGCCCGGGGGTACGCGTACAAGGAGATCGCCAAGGAGCTCTTCATCTCGATCAAGACGGTCGAGACCCACGTGTCGAACGTGCTGCGGAAGCTGCAGATGTCAAACCGGTACGAACTGTCCAGATGGGCAGCAGACCGGCGGTTGATCTGACCGCCAGTGGACTTGCTCTATCTCCCGGATGATGGGAACCTGATGGCGCCACGGATGTGGGGTGGCGGTCTACTCCGGCTGGTCCGACCCGTCGGGGTGGCGCTACTGCGGACTTGCGTTAACGCCGGGGTTACAATCTCGCAATTGTCGCCAATCCGGCATTCGGACACCCCGGGCGAGCGGTGACGGAAAGTATTAACTTGACATCCGAGAGTCACGGAGGGTGGCGGGGAAGGTCACAGCAGGGCGTCCCTACTCTCCGGTAATTGGGGTTGTACAGTGGTCGGATGCCCAGGTCAGCACGGGTTCCGGGCGAGGTCGAGAGATCTCGATCGGCGTATCGGAGCCGTCCCGGCCGCGTATCGGCTTGATAACGGCACCTTCACGCAACGGGCTACCTGGTGTCACAGTGTCAGTCACCTCACAACCCCCCCCGTGAGCGCCCTGAGGAGGCTCTCCCATGCGTGGGAAATCCCTAAAGGTGGCGGTCGCAACGACCGCCATCGCTCTGTTCGCCACCGCTTGCAGTAGCGACAGCGGAGAGACCACGGAGAACGACTCCGGCGGTGAACTTCGCATCTATGCCTCGGAGCCGGCCTTCCTGCTGCCGTCCGCTGGTGACGACGAGCCGTCCATCCTGGTGATCCGCCAGCTCTACCGTGGTCTGGTCAAGTACAACGCCGAGACCGGTGAGCCGGAGAACGACCTTGCCGAGTCCATCGAGTCCGAGGACAACCAGACCTGGACCATCAAGGTCAAGGACGGCTACACCTTCGACAACGGCGAGCCAGTCAACGCCGACGCCTTCATCCGCGCGTGGAACTTCACGGCGTACGGGCCGAACGCCCAGAACAACTCGTACTTCATGAAGCGCATCGCCGGCATCGACGAGGTCACCGCCGGTGAGGACCCGGACGGCGACGGGCCGCAGGAGGCCCCGGAGCCGGTCGCGCAGGAGCTGTCCGGTCTGCAGAAGGTCGACGACATGACCTTCACCGTCGAGCTGAAGGCGCCGTTCTCCGGCTTCCCGGCGATCGTCGGCTACTCCGGCTTCTTCCCGATGGCCGAGGCCTGCATCGCCGACAGCGAGGCCTGCAACGAGACCCCGATCGGCAACGGCCCCTACAAGATCGAGGGCAGCTGGCAGCACGACGTCGGCATCACCCTGGTGCGCAGCGACTCGTGGGCGGGTGAGGACAAGGGCAAGGCCGACACCCTGGCGTACAAGATCTACCAGGACGTCGACGCCGGCTACGCCGCCTTCCAGGCCGGCGAGCTGGACGTCATGTACACCATCCCGCCGGCCCGCTACGCCGAGGCGAAGCAGCAGTACGGCGAGCAGATGTACGAGGCGCCGGGCGACAGCTTCACCTACGTCGGCATGCCGATGTACAACGAGAACTTCGCGGACAAGCGGATCCGCCAGGCGTTCTCGCTCTCCATCGACCGGCAGGGCATCATCGACGCCGTCTTCAACGGCCGGTTCACCCCGGCCGAGGGTGTCGTGGCGCCGACCTTCGACGGCTACCGTCCGGGCGTCTGCGAGTACTGCACCCAGGACATCGAGCGGGCCAAGCAGCTGCTGGAGGAAGCCGGCGGCTGGCAGGGCGGACCGCTGGAGCTGTGGGCCAACGCCGGTGCCGGCCACGAGGCCTGGCTGCAGGCCGTCGGTGACCAGATCAAGGCCGCGCTCGGCATCGACTACGAGCTGAAGGTCAACCTGCAGTTCCCCGAGTACCTCTCCACCGCCGACCAGAAGGCCTTCACCGGCCCGTTCCGGCTCGGCTGGGGCCCGGACTACCCGGTCATCGAGACCTACCTGCAGCCGCTGTACGGCACCGGCTCGGGTAGCAACAACTCCACGTACTCGAACCCGGAGTTCGACGCCCTGATCGCCCAGGGTGACGCCGCCGAGAACCTCGAAGCGGCCATCCCGTTCTACAACCAGGCCGAGGACCTCGTCGTGGAGGACCTGCCGGTCATCCCGATGTGGTTCAGCAAGGTCGCGGCGCTGTACGGCGAGAACGTCGACCAGTTCGTCTGGAACAAGATCTCGGACGCCGAGTACGGCAAGATCACGCTGAAGAGCAACTCCTGACCCCCGGGTCTGACTGATCAAGTCGTAACGCGACGTGGCGGCAACGGGTCTCCCACGAGGAGCCTGTTGCCGCCACGTTTAGCGCCGAGAGGAGACCCCCGTCATGGGGCGCTACGTCATCCGACGGTTGCTCCAGTTCATCCCCACCGTGCTCGGGACGATGTTCCTGCTGCACTACATCACCTCGGTGGGTATCCAACTGAGCGGCAACCCGGTCCGCGCGTTGTTCGGCGACCGGACCCCCAGCCAGGCGCAGATGGACGCCCTCAGCGCCAAGCTGGGGCTCGACGACCCGTGCCTGGAACAGAAATTCAACCCCTGCTTCGGGCTGTTCGGTGACCGCCTGCAGGGCATATTCCTGCACTTCGATTTTGGTGTGAACCTGCGTGGCCGGCCGGTCGTCGAGATGGTGGCCGACGCGGTGCCGTTCACCCTGAAGATCGTCCTGATCGCGATGCTCTTCCAGTCCATCGTGGGCATCGCCGCAGGCGTGCTCGCCGGGCTGCGCAGCGGCAGCTTCGCCGACTACGTGGTGAAGATCTCGACGGTGTTCGTGATCTCGGTGCCGATCTTCGTGCTCGGCATCGTGGTGCGCGAGTACGTCGGGGTCAAGTTCGGCAACGTGCTGCGGGACATCGACTGGATACCCGACCTGATATCCCGCGGGGTCTTCAGTGCCGGGTTCAAGGTGGAGTATCCGTTCGCCAGCCTGGTCATCCCCGGTCTGGTGCTCGGCGCGGTGTCGCTGGCCACCACCGCACGGCTCACCCGGACCAGCATCATGGAGAACATCCGGTCCGACTACGTGCGTACCGCCAAGGCCAAGGGCCTGGCCCGCAAGCGGGTCGTCGGCGTGCACACCCTGCGCAACTCGCTGATCCCCGTGATCACCTATCTGGGTGTCGACGTCGGCGTCCTGATGGGCGGCGCGGTCGTCACCGAACGGATCTTCAACGTCCCCGGTATCGGCCTGCTGGTCGCCCGGTCTGCGACCGGCGGTGAGGCGTCCGTGGCGATCGGCGTGGTCACCATGCTGGTCCTGGTCTTCCTCGTGGTGAACCTGCTGGTCGACCTGCTCTACGCGGTCCTCGACCCACGGATCCGCTATGAGTGAGCACAACCGACCCATCGGCCTGCCCGGCGCCGTGCGGACCCACGGCGGACCGAGCGTAGTGAGGTGGCACCATGAGTGACCCGACCAACGCGGCCAAGACCGTCGACGACGGCGACCCGCCCGCCGCCGGGACCCCGACCCCGGGCGACGCCGCGTCCAACGGCACCGCGTCCAACGGCACCGCGTCCAACAGTACGGAGCGCAACGCCAGCCTCTGGGCCGACGCGGGCCGGCAGCTGGTCCGCGACCCGGTCTTCGTGATCGCGTCGATCTACCTGCTGATCGTCGGCTCGATGGCGGCCTTCCCCGGGCTGTGGACCAGCCAGAACCCGGCCGACTGCAACGTCTCCCGGACCCGGACGCCACCGAGCTGGGACCACCCGTTCGGCTTCGACCAGTTGGGCTGCGACTACTACTCGCACGCCATCTACGGGGCCCGGCCGTCGTTGTCGATCGCGATCTTCGCCACCTCGGGCATCGTGCTCATCGGCGGCGCCATCGGCCTGCTGGCCGGCTACTTCGGCGGCTGGGTCGACGCGATCCTCTCCCGGATCACCGACATCTTCTTCTCGCTGCCGTTCCTGCTCGGCGCGATCGTCTTCCTGACGGTGATCCGGATCCAGAACGTCTGGACGATCGGCGCGGTGCTGATCCTGCTGGGCTGGACCACGATCGCCCGGATCATCCGGGGCAGCGTGATCTCCTCCAAGGGCCTGGACTACGTCCAGGCGGCGCGGGCGATGGGCGCGACCAACGGCCGGATGATGCTGCGGCACATCCTGCCGAACGCGATCGCGCCGATGGTCGTCTACGCGACCATCGCCCTGGGCGCGTTCGTGGCGGCCGAGGCGACGTTGACCTACCTCGGTGTCGGCCTGCGGGCCCCGACGCAGTCCTGGGGGATCATGATCAACGCTCACCAGGTCTACTTCCTGGAGGACCCCTGGCTGCTGCTGTTCCCGTGCGGCCTGTTGGTCGGCACGGTGCTCTCCTTCATCCTCATGGGCGACGCGCTGCGGGACGCCCTCGACCCGAAACTGCGGTGAGGTGAGCCATGACGACGGACAGAGACATCACCGCCACCATCGACGCACTGCCCGGCCTCGACTCCAGTGCACCGCCGCTGGAGGTCAAGGACCTGCAGGTCGAGTTCCGTACCCGCAACGGCATCGCGCACGCGGTCAACGGGGTCAGCTTCTCGCTGCAGCCCGGTGAGACCCTGGCGATCCTCGGCGAGTCCGGCTGCGGCAAGAGCGTCACCGCGCAGGCGATCATGGGCATCATCGACTCGCCACCCGGGTACGTCACCGGCGGCGAGATCCGCTACCGCGGCGTCGACCTGCTGAAGCTGCCGGAGTCGCAGCGTCGCAAGATCCGGGCGAACCGGATCGCGATGATCTTCCAGGACGCGCTGTCGGCGCTGAACCCGGTCTTCACCGTCGGGTTCCAGCTGTCCGAGTTGTTCCGCAAGCACCGGGGGATGTCCCGGGCCGACAGCAAGGCCCGCGCGGTCGAGCTGCTCGACCTGGTGAAGATCCCGGCCGCCCGGCAGCGGGTGAACGACTTCCCGCACCAGTTCTCCGGCGGCATGCGCCAGCGGGTCATGATCGCGATGGCGTTGGCGCTCGACCCCGAGGTGCTGATCGCCGACGAGCCGACCACCGCCCTCGACGTGACCGTCCAGGCGCAGGTGATGAGCCTGCTCGCGGAGCTGCAGCGGGAACGCAACATGGGCCTGGTGCTGATCACCCACGACATGGGCGTGGTCGCCGACGTCGCCGACCGGATCTCCGTCATGTACGCGGGTCGGGTCGTCGAGGAGGCGCCGGTCCGGGACATCTACGCCTCACCGGCGCACCCGTACACGAAGGCGCTGCTGGAGTCGATCCCCCGGATCGACCTCAAGGGCCAGCAGCTCAACGTCATCAAGGGGCTGCCGCCGGCGTTGACGAACATCCCACCGGGTTGCTCGTTCAACCCCCGGTGCCGGTACGCGCAGGACATCTGCCGGGCCGATCCGCCACCACCGCGGTTCCCGGTGGCACCCACCCGTACCTCCGCCTGCCACTTCTGGAAGGAGGTCAAGGGCGATGAGTGACGTCGTTCTGGAGACCCGGGACCTGGTCAAGCACTTCCCGCTGACCCAGGGCATCCTGTTCAAGAAGCAGATCGGTGCGGTCCGCGCGGTCGACGGCATCAACATCCAGTTGAGCCGGGGCGAGACCCTCGGCATCGTGGGCGAGTCCGGCTGCGGCAAGTCCACCCTGGCCAAACTGCTGGTCGGGTTGGAGCAGCCGTCCTCGGGCTCGATCCTGGTGCACGGCACCGACGTGGCCGGACGCAGCCGCGCCGAGCTGCGCCGGGCCCGGCGCAACATCCAGCTGGTGATGCAGGACCCGTACACGTCGCTGAACCCGCGGATGACGGTCGGCGACCTGATCGGTGAGCCGTTCGAGATCCACCCGGACGTCGCACCGCGCGGCGACCGACGGCGGCGGGTCCAGGAGTTGCTGGACCTGGTCGGGCTCAACCCCGACCACATCAACCGGTACCCGCACCAGTTCTCCGGCGGGCAGCGGCAGCGGATCGGGATCGCCCGGGCGCTCGCCCTGCGTCCCGAGATCATCCTCTGCGACGAGCCGGTCTCCGCGCTCGACGTGTCGATCCAGGCCCAGGTGATCAACCTGCTGGAGAAGCTGCAGCAGGAGCTGGGGCTGTCGTACATCTTCATCGCGCACGACCTGTCGGTGGTGCGGCACATCGCCAACCGGGTCGCGGTGATGTATCTCGGCAAGGTCGTGGAGATCGGCAACGAGGACGAGATCTACGAGCGGCCGACCCACCCGTACACCCAGGCGTTGCTCTCCGCGGTGCCGCTGCCGGACCCGACCGTGCGTGGCCTGCGCGACCAGATCGTCCTGGAAGGCGACGTCCCGTCGCCGGCCGACCCGCCGTCGGGCTGCCGGTTCCGCACCCGCTGCTGGAAGGCGCAGGACGTCTGCGCCGCCGAGGAGCCGGCGTTGACGGTACGGGACGCGTCGGCGCACCCGAGCGCCTGCCACTTCGCCGAGGTACGCGACGTGGTGGGCGTCAAGGAATAGGGCGTCAAGGAACAGGCTCACAGGAACGCGCTGTCGCCCACGGTGGCCGGCGCTGGTCGTCACCCCTTGGGGCGGGGACCGGCGCCGGCCACCGTTGCGTCAGCGGTGGCCCGAGGGCGGTTTCAGCGGTGGTTCACGGGTGGTTCACAGCGGCCCGCGGCCGGCGCGCAGCACCAGCAGGGCCAGTTGGGTGCCGTCCGCGCCCAGCGCGGTGCGGTACCGCTCCATGATCTCGCGTTCACGTGACAGCACCAGCCGGGTGCCGCCGGAGGCGATCCGGACCGCGCCGACCTGGCGCGACAGCTCGGCGCGCTCCTGCCACAACGAGATCAGCGCCTCGTCGATCTCGTTGATCCGGTCGCGGATCGCCAGGATCCGGTCGGACGCCTCGGGAGCGTCGGTGCCGGTCTGCTGCCGGCCAGCCGGCGGTGTGCCGGCCGCGCCTGCCCCGGTGGCGCTGTCCTCGGCGCTCTGCGGCGCCACGGCGTTGGTCCCCATGTCCTGCCTCCTGGACTGGTCGGGCCCCCGGCGGACGCCCCGCGATGCCCGGCACGCGAAATGCCCCGGACTCTCGCGAGAGCCGGGGCATTCGTAGGTCTGACGATCAGGCGCGACCTGCGGCAGCCGGACTCCCGGAACCGTAGGTAAAGTAAAACCGCGCTCGGCCGATCACGCCTGTGAGTATGCCCATGCGGCCGACGCCAGCGCAAGGATTCCCGCCAACTGCCCGCCGAGAGCCTGCTCACCGCTGTCAGTCGGTCGGCATAGACTCCTGCTGCGATGCATCCTCTCTTCGAAACCCCAGCGGCCACACCCGTCCCTGCTGCCAGCCGTGGCGGTAGTGGCGTACCCGACGACAGCCCTCGTACCGCTGACCGCGCCCGGACCGGCGACGACGGTTCCCTTGCCGGCGCGGCCCTGCTGACCGGTCTCAACGGTCCGCAGCGGGACGCGGTCGCCCACGCCGGTGGTCCGCTGCTGATCGTCGCCGGTGCCGGGTCGGGCAAGACCAAGGTGCTGACCCACCGGATCGCGTACCTGCTCGCCGCCCGGGGCACCCACCCCGGCCAGATCCTGGCGATCACCTTCACCAACAAGGCCGCCGGGGAGCTGAAGGAGCGGGTCGGCAACCTGGTCGGCCCCCGGGCCAGGATGATGTGGGTCTCCACGTTCCACTCCGCCTGTGTGCGGATCCTGCGCTCCGAGCACGAGCACGCCGGTCTGAAGTCCACCTTCTCGATCTACGACGCCGACGATTCCCGGCGGCTGATGCAGCTCGTCGCCCGCGAGCTGGACCTGGATCCGAAGCGCTACCCGGCCCGTGGGCTGGCCACCGGAGTGTCGAACCTGAAGAACGAGCTGGTCGACCCGGAGACGTTCGCCGACCGGGCGGCCGGCCCCAACGAGCGGGCGCTCGCCGAGGCGTACGCGCTCTACCAGCGCCGGCTGCGGGAGGCGCACGCGCTCGACTTCGACGATCTGATCATGACGACGGTGCACCTGTTGCAGTCCCACCCGCACGTCGCGGAGAACTACCGTCGACGGTTCCGGCACGTGCTGGTCGACGAGTACCAGGACACCAACCACGCGCAGTACCAGTTGGTCAAGGAGCTGGTCGGGGACGGCAGCGACGGCGTACCGCCGGGGGAGCTCTGCGTGGTCGGCGACGCCGACCAGTCGATCTACGCCTTCCGGGGCGCGACCATCCGCAACATCCTGGAGTTCGAGCGCGACTTCGCCCAGGCCCGCACGATCCTGCTGGAGCAGAACTACCGCTCCACCCAGACCATCCTGTCCGCCGCGAACGCGGTGATCACCAACAACGCCGGCCGCAAGCCGAAACGGCTCTGGAGCGACCAGGGCGACGGCGAGCCGATCGTCGGCTACGTCGCCGACACCGAGCACGCCGAGGCGGACTGGGTGGCCCGGCGGATCGACCAGCTCTGCGACGACGGGTCGGCCCGCCCTGGCGACGTCGCGGTCTTCTACCGCACCAACGCCCAGTCACGGGTCTTCGAGGAGGTGTTCATCCGGGTCGGGCTGCCGTACAAGGTGGTCGGCGGGGTGCGCTTCTACGAACGCAAGGAGGTCCGCGACGCGCTGGCGTACCTGCGGGCGGTGGTCAACGCCGACGATACGGTGAGCATCCGGCGGGTGCTCAACACGCCCCGGCGGGGGATCGGTGACCGGGCCGAGGCGTGCGTCGAGGCGTTGGCCGCCCGGGAGCGGATCTCGTTCGGTGCCGCGCTGGGTCGGGCCGCCGAGGCCCCGGGGATCTCCACCCGGGCGGTGAACGCGATCGGCGACTTCGTGGCGCTGCTCGACGGGGTCCGCGAGCAGGCGGCCACCGGCACGCCGGAGGAGGTCCTGGAGGCGGTGCTGCTGCGTTCGGGATACCTCACCGAGCTGGAGGAGAGCCTGGACCCGCAGGACGCCGGTCGGGTGGAGAACCTGCAGGAGCTGGTCAGCGTCGCCCGGGAGTACACCGAGCGGGTCGAGGCGTCCGACGAGCCGGCCACCCTGGCCGGCTTCCTGGAGCAGGTGGCGCTGGTCGCCGACGCCGACCAGGTGCCCGACGACGATCCGGACCACCAGGGCGTGGTCACGCTGATGACGCTGCACACCGCGAAGGGCCTGGAGTTCCCGGTGGTCTTCCTGACCGGCCTGGAGGACGGTGTCTTCCCGCACCTGCGGGCGTTGGGCGACACCCGGGAGCTGGAGGAGGAGCGGCGGCTGGCGTACGTCGGGATCACCCGGGCCCGGCAGCGGCTGCTGCTGTCCCGCGCGGTCACCCGGGCGGCGTGGGGGCAGCCGGCGTACAACCCGGCGTCGCGGTTCCTCGCCGAGCTGCCGGCCGAGCTGGTCCGCTGGGAACGCACCGAGGGCGCGTACACGTCCTGGTCCGGCACGGGCGGCGGCGTCGGTGGCCGGTCGGGGGCCGCGGACCGGTCGCTGGTGGCGCGCGGTGGCGGCTTCGCCGGCGGTACGCCGAAAGCCGCCCGCCTCGCTGCGCGGCTCGGGGTGGACCCGAGCCGGCTGAGCACCGCCAGCGAGCTGCCCACCGCGCCGAAGGTGGCGGTCGGTGAGCGGGTCAACCACCAGCGGTACGGGCTGGGTCGGGTGCTGGCGGTGGAAGGGCACGGCCCGGCGGCCAGGGCGCAGATCGACTTCGGTGATCAGACGATGTGGCTGGTGCTGCGGCACGCCCCGATCGAGAAGGTCTGACCCGGCCCGTACCGCAGCGGTCAGCAGCCCAGGTCGACGCCGCGTTCGCGCAGCCACGGCGCCGGGTCGACCTGGCTCCACAGCCCACCGACGTGCACCTCGAAGTGCAGGTGCGGGCCGGTGGAGTCACCGGTGGAGCCCTCCTGGCCGATCTGGTCGCCCGGGGCCACCTTGTCGCCGACGGCGACGCTGGTGGCGGAGAGATGGGCGTAGTGGGTGAGCAGACCGTTGCCGTGGTCGATCACCACGGAGATGCCGTACCCGGTGTAGGCCCAGCCGGCGACGGTGACGGTGCCCGCTCCGGCGGCCAGGACCGGCGTACCGGCAGGCATGGCGAGGTCCATTCCGGCGTGCAGGACGCCCCAGCGCTGGCCGTAGCAGGAGGTGATCTGCGCGCCGGGCATCGGGGTGACCCAGTCGGGGCTGGCGCTCGGTGTCGGGTCGGGCGCGGTGGCGGCGGCAGCGGTGGCCGCTCCGCTGTCGGCCGGGGCGTCGGCGCCCGCGTCGGTCCCGGCTTCGGTCGGGGTCGCCGCGTCGGTGGGTGCGGCGGCAGATGTCGTACCGCTCGGTGTCGGGGTGGCGTCGGCCGGGCCGAAGCCGGCCTGCCCGCCGGGCTCGGCGGTGGCGCGGCGTTCGCTGCGGTCGGCCCGCTGTGCCGCGTCGGCCCGTTCGTCGATGGCCGCCTGCTCGTCGGTGGTCCGTTCGCCGGCGGTGGTGACGGTGGTGGGGTCGTTCTGCCCAGGCTCGTCGGGGTAGGTCAGGGCGGTGGCGGCACCGCCGATGCCGAGGGCGGCGATGGCCAGCCCGGTGAGCGCCACGGTGCGGCTGCGCCGCCCGATGTGACGGATCCGGGCGCGGGCACCGGGTGGGAGCCGGTGCGCGCCGGTGGCGCGGTGTCGGGCCGGTGCGGCGGGCCGGGAAGGCTCGGTGTGCGACACGGGGGGACCTCCGTGGTAGGGAGAGCACGGACCCGAAAATGGTGGTGTGCCAACCACGGAGGGTGGGTACGGGGTACCAGGAGAAGTGACTCAGGGTGCTCACGGATGGGGAGTTCTGCGGCGCGGGCGGTAGCTCTGCGTAGTTTTTGCTGGCGGTTGAACGTGACGCCGATCACAATGCGTCGAGTGGTGCAGGTCACTTCTGGGCGATCGAGGACACAAGAAACCGCCCAGACCGGCTGGTCTGGGCGGTCAACTACTGATACGCTCAGTCAGGAGTCGACTACTCCACCGTAAATTGACTCCACTTGTAGCTGGATGTCCACTCCCTTGTCCCGCAACCACGGGATCGGGTCCTTCGCTTCGCCCTCGACGTGCACCTCCAGGTGCAGGTGGGCGCCGTAGGAGTGGCCCGTGTTCCCGACGTCCCCGAGCAGGTCGCCTGCCTCGACCCGGTCGCCGGCGGTGACCCGCAGCCGGGAAGCGTGCCCGTAGACCGCCTCGGTGCCGTCGTCGTGCTTGACGATGACGCAGTAGCCGTAGCCGCCGTTCCAGCCGGCCAGGGTGACTGTGCCCGAGTGGATCGACTGGAACGGGGTGCCCTCCGGGGCGGCCAGGTCGACACCGGCGTGCAGCTTGCCCCACCGCATCCCATACGGGGAGGTGAAGGTGTAGCCGTGCAGCGGCAGCATCCACACGTCCGGCGCTGCCTGGGTCATCGAGGTGGCCGGCGCGCGGTCGGTGTCCCGCGACGCCCGCTCGGCGTCGCTGGCGCGCTCGAGGGCCTGGTCACTCAGGGCGGCCGTGGTCTCCAGGTCGGCCAGGGCCGCAGGGCTCAGTGTCTTGGCGTCCGGCATCGCGCTGGCCCCGAGGGCGACGACACCCGCGCCGACCACGGCGGTGGTCATCACCGCGGCGTACCGGTTGCGAGGGGGGGTGGGTACGCGGCGGCGACCCCGATATCTGTCGGGCTCTGACGACAGGCGTTGGCGCACGCACACCCTCCGTTGGCGGGTAGTTCGGCCGGTGGTGCAAGCGTCGTAGGACCGTGTAGTTAACGCTCGTTGGCCGGGTTGGTTCTGGCCGGAACCAGATGACAACCGTGGACACGGTAGCCAACCCCCAGCCTGGCCACAACCCGACTCGCAAAAAACCGTTGACGATCTGCGATCGTCCGTTGTGTATTGTCCGAATTCGTAACCTTTTATTAGCCCACTCGTTGGTAACTCCCGGTTACATTGAGCAATACTTATCGTGCGTTCAGTGTGTCGGTCCGCTGTCCCGTGTCGGGCGACGGACAGGCTCCCGCCAGCCTGCCGACGTTGGTTAACCTTCGTTAAGGGCCGCATGCGGCGGGCCGACGGGCGGGAGGCGCAGCGATGCAGACGCGGATCCGGGTGGTGGTGGCCAAGCCGGGGCTCGACGGCCACGACCGGGGAGTCAAAGTGGTGGCCCGCGCGCTGCGCGACGCCGGTATCGAGGTCATCTACACCGGCCTGCACCAGACCCCGGAGCAGATCGTCGAGACCGCGATCCAGGAGGACGCCCACGCCGTCGGGCTCTCGGTGCTCTCCGGCGCGCACCTCACGCTCTTCCGCCGGGTCCTCGACCTGCTGCGCGAGCGCGACGCCGAGGACATCGTGGTCTTCGGCGGCGGCATCATCCCCGACGACGACATCGCCGCACTCGCCGCGCTCGGCGTCGCCCGGATCTTCACCCCCGGAGCGAGCACCGGTGAGATCGTCGACTGGGTACGCGGCAACGTGTCCGGACAGCCCGGCGACGCGCGGCGTTACAGATGACGCGCGGCGATCAGGCGACGCACGTCCGCCAATAGGTGAGAGGCCGGACGCACCCCTCACACGTCCGGCCTCTCCATGCACGATGCCCCGCCGCCACCCCTCGACCGACAGGGCATCGGCCGCTTTCGCGTCGGCGCCGCTGTGCGTGCACCGACATCACAGTCAACGACGCCCGTCACCGGTGGTTACGTGGCCGGCCGGCCTTTTTCCCGGCCGGGCGGGGTGTGTGCGGTTGCGCACACCGTCCGCCCGGCTGCTGGCCCCACCGGTACGGGTGGTTAGGCTGCGCCAATGGCCGGTCACGGCTCGTGACCGGACAAGTCATCTGCAATGCACGCTGGCGGCGGCGCGACGGCGCGCCGCGGAGACGGAACGGGACGCGCAAACGTGGACCTGTACGAGTACCAGGGGCGCGAGCTGTTCGAGCGACACGGGTTGCCCGTGCTCGCCGGCGGCGTCGCCACCACCCCGGAAGAGGCCCGCGCGATCGCCGAGCGCCTCGGCGGCCGTGTCGTGGTCAAGGCCCAGGTCAAGGTCGGTGGTCGGGGCAAGGCCGGCGGCGTCAAGCTGGCCGAGGACGCCGACGAGGCGACCACCCACGCCACCAACATCCTCGGGATGGACATCAAGGGGCACACCGTCGGCAAGGTGATGCTGACGGTGACCGCCGACATCGCCGACGAGTACTACCTGTCGTACCTGCTGGACCGGGCGAACCGTACCTTCCTCTGCATCGCCAGCGTCGCTGGCGGCATGGACATCGAACAGGTCGCCGCCGAGACCCCGGAGCGGGTCGCCAAGATCGCCATCGACGCCACCGTCGGGGTGGACGAGGCCAAGGCCGCCGAGATCGTGACCGCAGCCGGCTTCCCGGCGGAGCTCGCCGACCAGATCACCGAGATCGCGGTACGCCTCTGGCAGGCGTTCATCGCCGAGGACGCCACCCTGGTCGAGGTCAACCCGTTGGCCCGCACCACCGAGGGCCGGGTGCTCTGCCTGGACGCCAAGGTCACCCTCGACGAGAACGCTGGCTTCCGGCACCCCGACCACGAGGCGATGGTCGACCAGTCCGCCGTCGACCCGCTGGAGCAGCGGGCCAAGGAGAAGGACCTCAACTACGTCAAGCTCGACGGCTCGGTCGGCATCATCGGCAACGGTGCCGGCCTCGTCATGTCCACCCTCGACGTGGTCGCGTACGCCGGCGAGGCACACGGCGGCGTCAAGCCGGCCAACTTCCTCGACATCGGCGGCGGGGCCAGCGCGGCGGTGATGGCCAACGGGCTGGAGATCGTGCTCTCCGACCCGGCCGTACGGACCGTCTTCGTCAACGTCTTCGGTGGGATCACCGCCTGCGACGAGGTCGCCAACGGCATCGTGCAGGCCCTGGCGCTGCTGGAGCAGCGCGGCGAGACGGTCACCAAGCCGCTCGTGGTCCGCCTCGACGGCAACAACGCCGAGGCCGGCCGGGCCATCCTCGACTCGGCCGCCAACCCGCTCGTCGAGCGGGTCGACACCATGGACGGAGCGGCCGAGCGGGCCGCGCAGCTCGCCGCAGCGGCGTCCGGCCGCCCGGAAGGACAGTGATCGAAATGGCGATCTGGCTGACCAAGGACTCCCGGGTCATCGTGCAGGGGATGACCGGCTCCGAAGGCTCCAAGCACACCCGGCGGATGCTCGCCGCCGGCACCAACGTCGTCGGCGGGGTCAACCCCCGCAAGGCGGGCCAGCAGGTCGAGTTCGGCGACGTGCGGTTGCCGGTCTTCGCCAGCGTCACCGAGGCGATGAGCAGCACCGGCGCCGACGTCACGGTCATCTTCGTCCCGCCGGCGTTCTGCAAGGCCGCGGTGATGGAGGCCATCGACGCGCAGATCCCGCTCGCCGTGGTGATCACCGAGGGCATCCCGGTGCACGACTCGACGGCGTTCTGGGCCTACAACGTCGCCTCCGGCGGCAAGACCCGGATCATCGGCCCGAACTGCCCGGGGATCGCCTCGCCGGGCGCGTCCAACGCCGGCATCATCCCGGCCGACATCACCCCGGCCGGGCGCATCGGCCTGGTCAGCAAGAGCGGCACGCTGACCTACCAGCTGATGTACGAGCTGCGCGACATCGGCTTCTCCACCTGCGTCGGCATCGGCGGTGACCCGGTCATCGGCACCACCCACATCGACGCCCTGGCAGCCTTCCAGGACGACCCGGAGACCGACGCCATCGTGATGATCGGCGAGATCGGCGGCGACGCCGAGGAGCGGGCCGCCGAGTTCATCAAGGCCAACGTGACCAAGCCGGTGGTCGGCTACATCGCCGGGTTCACCGCCCCGCCCGGCAAGACCATGGGCCACGCGGGCGCGATCATCTCCGGGTCCGCCGGCACCGCCGACGCCAAGCAGGCCGCCCTGGAGGCAGCCGGCGTCAAGGTCGGCCGTACGCCGAGTGAGACCGCCCGCCTGATGCGGCAGGTCATCACCGGCGGCTGAGCCGCCGTACCGCGCCGTGCACCGCAGGGGGCCAGCTACCGGGCGACCGGTCGATGGCCCCCTGCGTGCTGCCGGTCAGCCGATCGGGTAGTTCCCGGTGGCCCAGAGACTGGCCCCACCGATGATGTTCAGCACGCTGAGCACGATCGCCACCCAACCCAGCACGGTGGACTTGCCGAAGCGGTTGGCGTCGCGGATCGACAGCGCGCCGAAGAGGATCCCGAGGACGCCGCAGCAGAGCAGGCCGACCACGATGCCGAGCACACCCCACAGGGTGCTCCGGTCGCTGCCGGCCGCTGCCGCAGGCGGTGGATACTGCGCGGTCACGTACACCCCCGTCGAGTCGACGACCGCCGCCGTGGGCGGTGCGGTACGCCACCGAGCGTACGGTCTTTTGCCCGAATTGGTGGGTGGTTCGGCAGGTCACCGGCCCGACCACGGCGGTAATGCCGCAGCATCGGTGCACTGACGTGCCAAAGTAGGCACGATGGCAGCCCACCCCCCGGAACCGCCGCCGGACCACGCCGTACCTGTCGACGTGGCCCGGCCGCCCGGTGCCGCCCGGCCGCCCGGTGCCGGCCGGCCGTCGACACCTGGTGCGGCCCGACGCCGCCGGGCCCCGCTACTGGTCGCGGCCACCGTCACCACGCTCTGGGCGGCGGTCGTGTCCTACCTGCCGGTCGCGGCGGTGCTGTGGCTGCTGCGGTCGGCCGAAGGGGCGTCGTCGGTGCCCGACGCGGCCCGCGTCGGCCTCGCCGCCTGGCTGCTCGGCCACGGCGTACCGCTGGGGACCTCGACCGGCCCGCTCGGGCTGGCCCCGCTGCTGCTCAGCGTCCTCGCCGCCTGGCGGATCTACCGCGCCGGGGTGCACACCACCCGGGCCATCGGTGCCCGCCGCAGCGGTTCGCCGGGGCACACCGCCGCCGTCGCGCTCGCTGTCGGCCTCGTGTACGGTGCCGTCGGTGCCGCCGCCGGGCTGGTCGCCGGGACCACGACAGCGGCGGCCGACCCGACCCGGGCCGGGATCGGGTTGGCGGTGTTCGGCGCGGTCGGTGCGCTGCTCGGCGCGGCCCGGACCACCGGCGTCGACGCCCGGCTACGGGCCCGCGTCCCGGTGCCGCTGCGCCACGCCGGCCGGACCGGGCTGGTCGCGGCGCTGCTGGTGCTCGCGGCCGGTGCCGGTGCCGTCGGGCTGTCGGTGGCGGTCAGTGGTGGGGACGCCGCCGACACCATCGGCGTCTACCGGGCCGGCGTCGCCGGCCAGGCCGGCATCACCCTGCTCAGCCTCGCGTACGCGCCGAACGCCGCCATGTGGGCGACGTCCTATCTGCTCGGCCCCGGGTTCGCGTTGGGCACCGGCACGGCGGTACGCACCAGTGAGGTCACCCTCGGCAGTCTGCCGGCCGTACCGCTGTTCGCCGGCCTGCCGGGCGGTCCGTCCGGCGGGCTCAGCGCCGCGCTGCTGGCCCTGCCGGTGCTGGCCGGGATGACCGCCGGCTGGGTACTGACCCGGCGCTGGCCCGCCGTCGGCGTCGACGACACCGCCGGGCCCGGCGAGCCGGTGGGGTGGTTCACGTTGCTCGGTACGGCCCTGCTCAGCGGCCCGGTCGCCGGGGTGATCCTCGGAGCCGGTGCCGCCGCCTCCGGTGGTCCGCTCGGCGCCGGCCGGCTCGCCGAGGTCGGGCCGGTCGCCTGGCAGGTGGCGGCGGTCGCGGGTGCGGTGGTCGGCGTCGGCGCGGCGATCGGTGCCGGTGCGGCCCGCGCCGTGGCGGCGCCCCCGGCCGACCCGGTGGCGGCCGGTGGCCCCCGGCGGCAGCCACCCCGGCAGCGCCGTGGGGCGCCCCGGATCAGCCGCAGACGCGCCGCAGGGCGCCCCGGTTGACCCGGGACGCCCTGCACGCTCAGGAGGCCGGCCAGCTCAGAAGCTGAAGCCACCGCCGGTCTGCAACACCACACCGAGGATCGCGTTGGCGATACCGAGCACGACCCCGACCGCGCCACAGATCAGACCGGCCATCGCCTGACCCCGGTTGTCCGCCAGACCCTGATCTGCCTTGTTACGGCCGAGGAAGCCGAGCACGATGCCGGCGATCGCCACCAGGATGCCCAGCAGCGGGCAGCACAGCGCGAGCACGATCGAGGTGATACCGACGATCATGCCGACCAGGCCGAGGGTGTTGTTCTTCTGCGGACCCGGCGCGCCGTAACCCGGCGCCGGGTACGGCTGACCCGGCACCGGCTGCTGCGCGTACGGGTCGGAGTAGGGCTGGCCCGGGGGCGGCTGCTGGCCGTACGGCTGGCCGGAGGTGGGCGGCATGCCGTAGGCCGGCTGCCCCGACGTGGGCTGGCCGTAGCCGGGCTGGCCGTAGCCGGGCTGGCCGTACGGGTCGGACGGTGGAGACGAGGTCGGATCCTGGGGCTGCTGGGGCTGCTGGCCGTACGGATCCTGGCCTGGATAGCCGGGCTGCACAGGGCACTCCTTCACGACGACGACGCTCAGGCCGGGCCGGAGATGGAAACTGCCCGAGCGACCGGCAGCGTATCTGGTCAGCGCAAATCCCGTCGCCCGATGGCCTGCGACGCACCGGCGCACCGCCGGGTAGGGTGCTGGCGTGACCTCGTCCGCCGCCCGACTCGTGGTGCTCGTCTCCGGCTCCGGTAGCAACCTGCAGGCGTTGCTCGACGCCACCGCCGATCCGGCGTACGGCGCCGAGGTGGTCGCGGTCGGCGCGGACCGCGACGGCATCGCCGGCCTGGACCGGGCGGCCGCCGCCGGAGTGCCGACCTTCGTGACCCGCGTCGGCGACCACCCGACCCGCGCCGACTGGGACGCGGCGCTGACCGACCAGGTCGCGGCGTACCGGCCCGACCTGGTCGTCTCCGCCGGCTTCCTCAAGCTGGTCGGCGCGCGGTTCCTGGACGCCTTCGGCGACCGGTACGTCAACACCCACAACTCGCTGCTGCCGGCCTTCCCCGGCATGAACGGCCCCCGGGACGCCCTGGCCTACGGGGTGAAGCTGGCCGGGGCCACCCTGTTCTTCGTGGACGCGGGCGTCGACACCGGCCCGATCGTCGCCCAGGTCGCCGTCCCGGTCGAACCCGACGACGACGAGGCCAGCCTGACCGAGCGGATCAAGCAGGCCGAACGCGCCCAACTCGTCGAGTACGTCGGCCGGCTGGTCCGGCACGGCTGGAGCATCTCGCACCGAAAGGTCACCATCGGATGAACCCGACCACCACCGACGGCCGTCGCCCGGTCCGCCGTGCGCTGATCAGCGTCTACGACAAGACCGGCCTGACCGAACTGGCCGGCCTGCTGCACGCCGCCGGGGTGGAGATCGTCTCCACCGGTTCCACGGCGTCGACGATCGCCGCCGCCGGCGTGCCGGTGGTCCGGGTCGAGGACGTCACCGGCTTTCCCGAGTGCCTCGACGGTCGGGTCAAGACGCTGCACCCGCACGTCCACGCCGGACTCCTGGCCGACCTGCGCTCGGCCGACCACACCCGGCAGCTGGCCGATCTCGGCGTCGCGCCGTTCGACCTGCTGGTGTCGAACCTCTACCCGTTCACGCAGACCGTCGCCTCCGGTGCCGACCTGGACGGCTGCGTCGAGCAGATCGACATCGGTGGCCCGGCGATGGTCCGGGCGGCGGCGAAGAACCACGCCAGCGTCGCGGTGGTCACCTCGGTGTCGGCGTACCCGTTGATCGAACAGGCCCTCGCCGACGGCGGCTTCACCCTGCGGCAGCGCCGCGCCCTCGCGGCGCGGGCCTTCGCCGACATCGCCGAGTACGACGTGGCGGTCGCCGACTGGTGTGCCCGCGTCCTGGTCGACGCGGACGCCGACCAGTCGGTGGACTGGCCCGAGTTCGCCGGTACGGCGCTGCGCCGCTCCGCCGTGCTGCGCTACGGCGAGAACCCGCACCAGCGGGCCGCGCTCTACCTGGACCCGGCGGCCCCGGCCGGGCTGGCCCAGGCCGAGCAGCTGCACGGCAAGGAGATGTCGTACAACAACTACGTCGACGCCGACGCCGCCTGGCGGGCGGCGAACGACTTCACCGCCCCGGCGGTGGCGATCATCAAGCACGCCAACCCGTGCGGCATCGCGGTCGGCGACGACGTCGCGCAGGCGCACCGCAAGGCGCACGCCTGCGACCCGGTGTCGGCGTACGGCGGGGTGATCGCGGTCAACCGGCCGGTCACCGCCGAGCTGGCCGGCCAGATCGCGGAGATCTTCACCGAGGTCGTGGTGGCGCCCGGGTTCGAGCCCGGGGCCGTCGAGGTGCTGGCGACGAAGAAGAACCTGCGGCTGCTGGTCGCGCCGCCGTGGCAGCCGGCCGCCGTCGAGTGGCGGCAGGTCACCGGCGGTACGTTGGCCCAGACCGCCGACCGGATCGACGCCGCCGGTGACGACCCGACGCAGTGGCGGCTGGCCACCGGTACGCCGGCCGACGACGCCGTACTGGCCGACCTCGTCTTCGCCTGGCGGGCGGTACGGGCGGTGAAGAGCAACGCGATCCTGCTGGCCGCCGACGGGGCCACCGTCGGGGTCGGGATGGGCCAGGTCAACCGGGTCGACTCCGCCCAGTTGGCGGTCCGCCGGGCCGGTGCGCAGCGGGCCGCCGGGTCGGTGGCCGCCTCCGACGCGTTCTTCCCGTTCGCCGACGGCCTGCAGGTGCTGCTCGACGCCGGGGTACGGGCGGTCGTGCAGCCCGGCGGATCGATGCGCGACGAGGAGGTGATCGCCGCGGCGGCCGCCGCCGGGGTCACCATGTACCTCACCGGTACCCGGCACTTCTTCCACTGAGCCGCCGGTCGCCGTCGTGTCGACGCAGCAGCGGGTCGAGCAACGGATCGTCGGCGCCGACTGGGCGCTCGACGAGTTCGACCGCGTCCACTTCGACCGCTGCGAGTTTCTCGACGTCGACCTGACCGAGGCGACGTTGGCCGGCTGCGTCTTCACCAACTGTGTGCTGGCCAACGTACGGGCGAACGCGGCCACGTTCACCCACTGCGCGTTGCTGCACTGCGTCGTACGGCGGTCGTCGTTTTTCGACGCGACCTTCACCGACTGCAAGCTGACCGGGACCCAGTTCCTGGACTGCACGCTGCGACCGCTGCACGTCGACGGCGGCGACTGGGGCTTCGTGCTGCTGCGCGGGGCGGATCTGACCGGGACGAAGCTGTCCGGCCTGCGGCTGCGGGAGGCCGATCTGACCGGGGCGAACCTGAGCCGGGTGGACCTGACCGGGGCGGACCTCGGCTACGCCCGGTTGGCCACCGCGACGTTGCGCGGTGCCGACCTGCGCGGCGCGGACCTGGCCGGGGTCGAGCTGCGCGGTCTCGATCTCACCGATGCCCGGATCGACCTGGGCCAGGCGGTGCAGGTGGCGGCGGCCTACGGTGCCGACGTACGCCCGTGAGACGATCGGTGACGTGACGGCGACAATTCTGGACGGTAAGGCGGCTGCCGCCGCGATCAAGGACAATCTGCGCGCCCGGGTCAAGGCCCTGGCCGAGCAGGGCGTGGTGCCCGGGCTCGGTACGGTGCTGGTCGGTGACGACCCCGGCTCCCACGCGTACGTCAACGGCAAGCACCGCGACTGCGCCGAGGTGGGCATCGCCTCGTTGCGCCGCGACCTGCCCGCCGACGCCAGCCAGGAGCAGGTCGAGGCGGTCGTCGCCGAGTTGAACGCCGACCCGACCTGCCACGGTTACATCGTCCAGTTGCCGATGCCGGCGCAGATCGACACCCAGCGGGTGCTGGAACGGGTCGACCCGGACAAGGACGCCGACGGACTGCACCCGGTCAACCTGGGCCGGCTGGTGCTCGGCTTCGACGCGCCGCTGGCCTGTACGCCGCGCGGCATCGTCGAGCTGCTGCGTCGCCACGGGATCCGGATCCGGGGCGCCGAGGTCGTGGTGATCGGGCGCGGTACGACGGTCGGCCGACCGCTGGGCCTGCTGCTGACCCGGCGCAGCGAGAACGCCACGGTGACGCTGTGCCACACCGGCACCCTGGACCTGGGCGACCACACCCGCCGGGCCGACATCGTGATCGCTGCGGCCGGGGTGCCCGGCCTGGTCACCGCCGAGATGATCAGCCCCGGGGCGACCGTGGTCGACGTGGGCATCACCCGGGTGATCGGGGAGAACGGCAAGGGCCAGTACACCGGTGACGTGGCACCGGACGTCGCCGAGGTCGCCGGGGCTCTCGCGCCGGTGCCCGGCGGGATCGGCCCGATGACCCGGGCGATGCTGCTGACCAACGTCGTCGAGCTCGCCGAGCGGGGCCTGGCCGCCGCGTGACGGGTGACGCGTGAGGGCGGGACCGTGCTTGGCGCGTGAGGTGGGTCTCCGGGCGCGCCCCTGGGCCGCCGAGCCGTTACCTGGCTGATACGGTCCCGACAAATTCGCCCGGTAGCAGGGAGTGAGACGACAATGGGCAAGAAGGTCACCGTCGTCGGGGCCGGCTTCTACGGCTCGACGACCGCGCAGCGCCTGGCCGAGTACGACGTCTTCGACACCGTCGTGCTGACCGACATCATCGAGGGCAAGCCCGAGGGCCTGGCCCTCGACATCAACCAGTCGCGGCCGATCGAGGGCTTCGAGACCAAGGTCGTCGGTGCGACCACCGGGGTCGACGGGTCCGGCTACGAGGCGATCGCCGGCTCCGACGTCGTCATCATCACCGCCGGGCTGCCCCGCAAGCCGGGGATGAGCCGGATGGACCTGCTCGAGGTCAACGCGAAGATCGTCCGTGGGGTGGCGGAGAACGTCGCCCGGTACGCCCCGGACGCGGTGGTCATCGTGGTGTCCAACCCGCTGGACGAGATGACCGCCCTGGCGCAGATCGCCACCGGCTTCCCACGCAACCGGGTGCTCGGGCAGGCCGGCATGCTGGACACCGCCCGCTTCTCGCACTTCGTCGCGGAGACGCTCGCCGTACCGGTGGCGACCGTGCGTACGCTGACTCTCGGCTCGCACGGCGACACGATGGTGCCGGTGCCGTCGCGGTGCACGGTCAACGGCAAGCCGCTGACCGAGCTGCTGCCGGCGGAGAAGATCGAGGAGCTGGTGGTCCGGACCCGCAACGGTGGCGCCGAGGTGGTGGCCCTGCTCAAGACCGGTTCGGCGTACTACGCGCCGTCGGCGGCGGCGGCCCGCATGGCCAAGGCCGTGGCGGAGGACTCCGGCGCGGTGATGCCGGTCTGTGCCTGGGTCACCGGCGAGTACGGCATCGACGGCGTCTATCTGGGCGTCGAGGCCGAGCTGGGTGCCGAGGGCGTGCGCCGGGTGGTCACCACCGACCTGACCGAGACCGAGCTGGCCGCGTTGGCCGAGGCCGCCGAGGCGGTCCGCGCCAAGCAGGCGGACGTCGCGAACCTGTAGGCGGCGGGCAGATCGCCAGCGAAGACCGGGGCGGGTACGGCGTCGTGCGCCGTACCCGCCCCGTCGTCGTCCGTCACTGCTTCGGTCACCGGCTGCACGCGCCGACCGGCAATCCAGTACGCTCGTACTGCTAACACGAGTTTCCGAGAGGAGCGCCGGTCGATGGCGAAGATCAAGGTAACGAACCCGGTCGTCGAGCTCGACGGCGACGAGATGACCCGGATCATCTGGAAGCAGATCCGGGAGCAGCTGATCCTGCCCTACCTCGACGTCGACCTGCACTACTACGACCTGTCGATCCAGTACCGCGACGAGACCGACGACCAGGTGACGGTCGACGCCGCGAACGCCATCAAGCAGCACGGCGTCGGCGTGAAGTGCGCCACCATCACCCCGGACGAGGCCCGGGTCGAGGAGTTCGGCCTGAAGAAGATGTGGCGGTCGCCGAACGGCACGATCCGGAACATCCTCGGCGGTGTCGTGTTCCGTGAGCCGATCATCATGTCGAACGTGCCCCGGCTGGTGCCGGGCTGGACCAAGCCGATCATCATCGGTCGGCACGCCCACGGCGACCAGTACAAGGCCTCCGACTTCGTGGTGCCCGGCCCGGGCACGGTGACCATCACCTACACCCCGGCCGACGGTAGCGCCCCGGTCGAGATGGAGGTCGCCAACTTCCCCGGCGGCGGCGTCGCGATGGGCATGTACAACTTCGACGAGTCGATCCGCGACTTCGCCCGCGCCTCGCTGCGTTACGGCCTGGACCGCGGCTACCCGGTCTACCTGTCGACGAAGAACACCATCCTCAAGGCCTACGACGGCCGGTTCAAGGACATCTTCGCCGAGGTGTACGAGGCCGAGTTCGCCGCCGAGTTCGCCACCGCCGGCATCACCTACGAGCACCGGCTGATCGACGACATGGTGGCCGCCGCGCTCAAGTGGGAGGGCGGCTTCGTCTGGGCCTGTAAGAACTACGACGGTGACGTGCAGTCGGACACCGTCGCTCAGGGCTTCGGCTCGCTCGGTCTGATGACCTCGGTGCTGATGACCCCGGACGGCCGTACGGTCGAGGCCGAGGCGGCGCACGGCACCGTCACCCGGCACTACCGGCAGTGGCAGAAGGGCGAGAAGACCTCGACCAACCCGATCGCGTCGATCTTCGCCTGGACCCGGGGCCTGGCGCACCGGGGCAAGCTGGACGGCACTCCGGCGGTGACCGAGTTCGCCAACACCCTGGAGCAGGTCTGCATCGACACCGTCGAGGGCGGCCAGATGACCAAGGACCTGGCGCTGCTGATCGACCGCAACGCCCCGTGGCTGACCACCGACGAGTTCATGGCGGCTCTCGACAGCAACCTGGCCAAGCGCCTGAGCGCCTGAGCGCCTGCCGCCGTCGGCACCGTCACCGGTGCCGACAGCGAATCGTTGAGCAGGATGGACGTGGTGCCAGTCGCGTCCAAAGGGGGTCGGGCGCTGGCGGTCGCCCTGAGCATCATGACGTCAGCGGTCGGTCCTCGGCTGTGAACCAGCAGCCTGCCGTCCCTTCCCTGCGGGGGGCCCTGTCCCGGGCCCCCCGCAACCACGTGCACCACCCTCCTTCACCACCCATGATCCCGACGATCTTGCACTTATCGACGGACAAATAAGACAAAAGCTCGCGATAAGTCCAAGATCGTCGAGGTAGTGGGGTGGGCGGGGTGGGGCGGTCAGTCGGCGACCTCGCGCAGTCGGGCGGCGGCCTGCTCGGGGCGGATGTCGTTGATGAACACCCCCATCGCCGACTCGGACCCGGCCAAATACTTCAACTTGTCCGCCGCCCGCCGCACCGTGAACACCTGCAGATGCAGGTAGCCCAGTTCCCGCTCCACCCGTACCGGTGCCTGGTGCCAGGCGGCGATGTACCCGGTGCCCTGCGGGGTGTCGAAGAGGCGGTCGAACCGGCTCAGCACGTCCAGGTAGAGCGGGCCGAAGGCGTCCCGCTCGGCGTCGCTCAGCGCGGCGAGGTCCGGCACCTGCCGGTGCGGCGCCAGGTGCACCTCGTACGGCCAGCGGGCCGCCGCCGGCACGTACGCGGTCCACAGCTCGTTCGCCGCCACCACCCGCTCGCCGCTGGCCCGCTCGGCGGCCAGCACGTCGGCGTACAGGTTCCGCCCGCCGGTGGCGTCGGCGTGCCGGCGGGCGGCGGCCAGCAGCGCCCGGGTGCGCGGCGTCACGAACGGGTACGCGTAGATCTGCCCGTGCGGGTGGTGCAGGGTCACCCCGATCTCCACCCCCCGGTTCTCGAAGCAGAACACCTGCTCCACGCCCTCAAGCGTGGACAGTTCGGCGGTACGGTCGGCCAGCGCGTCGACGACGGTGCGTACCCGGGCCGGTGGCAGGGCGGCGAATGAGGTGTCGTGCCGGGCGGTGAAGCAGACCACCTCGCAGCGGCCGAGTCCGGGCCGGGTCGGGGTGAACGGGGTGATGCCGGGCTGGTCGCCGGCCGACGCGGCGGCAGCGTGAGCGGGAGCGCCGATCCGGTCACTCAGCGACGGGAAGCGGTTCTCGAAGACCACCACGTCGTAGTCGTCGGCCGGGATCTCGCTGGACCGGCCGGGCCGCGACGGGCACAGCGGGCACTGGTCGGTCGGCGGGAGGAACGTGCGGGTCTGCCGGTGCGCCGCGATCGCCACCCACTCGTCGGTGAGCGGGTCGTAGCGTAGCTCGGAGGCGGGTGGCGGTGGGGGCAGCTCGCGCAGGTCGGGGGAGTCGCGGACGGCGTCGTCGCGCTCGTCGAAGTAGATCAGCTCCCGCCCGTCGGCGAGTCGTACGGTACTGCGCTTCATCGGGGTTCCTATCGGTGTGGGTCGGCGATCAGCAGCTCGACGTCGTGCCCGGTGAGGGCGTCGCGGGCGGCGGCGGTCAGCCCGGCGTCGCAGACCAGTGACTGGGCCGCGGCCAGCGGGGCGATCGAGCAGATGCCGACGGTGTCCCACTTGGTGTGGTCGGCGAGCACGACCAGCCGGGCGGCCGCCGAGATCATCGCCCGGTTGGTCTCGGACTCCAGCAGGTTCGGCGTGGTGTACCCGGTCCGCTCGCTCATTCCGTGCACCCCGAGGAAGAGCAGGTCGACGTGCAGGTGGCGCAGCGCGGCGACGGCGACCGGTCCGACCAGCGCGTCCGACGGGGTCCGCACGCCGCCGGTGAGGATGACGGTGCGGTCGGTGCGGCCGTCGCGGTAGAACACGTCGGCGACCGGGATCGAGTTGGTCACCACGGTCAGCCCGGCGACGTCGACCAGGCGGCGGGCCAGCTCGACGGTGGTGGTGCCGGCGGACAACGCCACCGCGCCGCCCGGGGTGACCAGGGCGGCGGCGCGGGCCGCGATCGCCGCCTTCTCCGCCTGCTGACGGGCCGACTTCGCCGCGAAACCGGGTTCGTCGGCGGCACCGGGGTCGACCAGCGTCGCCCCGCCGTGCACCTTGGCCAGCAGGCCGCGTTCGGCGAGGATGTCCAGGTCACGGCGGATCGTCATGTCGGAGACGCCGAACTCGGCGGACAGGTCGCTGACCCGTACCCCGCCGGTGGCGCGGACCCGGTCCAGGATCGCCGACTGCCGCTGCGGGGCGAGCATCAGCGGGTACCGGCCCGCTGCCGGCGGCCGTCGACGCCGGGCCCGTCGACGTTGGGCCTGTCGATCGCCAAGGTCAGCCGCCGCACGACGCCTCCCACGTGCTCGAACCTAATCAAACAGATCCGAACACTATCGCGCAGTGCGGCCGAGTGGAAGAGGCCGCCCCACCGGCGACCGTGCCGCTGGCCGCCTGTCTCACCAGGTGGTGGCGTCCGGGTGCGGCGGCATCCGGCGCGGGGCATCGGCGGTACGCCACAACGGCGGGCGACCGAGCCAGTCGGCGAGCCGGGCGTCGTGCGGGGCGAAGTGGTCACCCAGTTCCCGCCGGATCCGGCCGGCCAGCGGCTCGACCACGGCGCCCTCGCCGACGGCCGGCGGCCCACCAGGGGCCGCCTGCGGTACGCCGAGCAGCGGCAACCCCAGAAAATCCAGCACCTCGGCGTAGACCCGCGCCGGTGCCGCCCACAGCCGCTCCGCCTCCACCACGTGGATCCGGTCCCGGCCGACCTGCCCGGCCAGCCGGCCGAGGTACGCGGCGTACTCGCCACGCTGGCGGTAGGCGTGGTGCTGGTGGGCGAAGCTGCGGTAGCCGGCCTCCACACCGAGCCGCTCCTCCTGGCCCCGTAGCCGCGCCGACTCCAGCACCAGCGCGCGGGCGAACGACGGCTCCGGTTCGTGCCCGGCCGCCCGCTCCAGCCGGAAATGCGACCAGGCCCGGTCGACCGGGTTGCGGACCAGCACGAGCAGCCGCACGTCAGGCAGGTCCCGGGCGATCCGCACCGCCGCGTACGGGTGGTAGAGGTAGTACGGGCTGTTCTCGAAGGTGCCCGTCGGCCCGCCGTGCCGCCGTTGCAGCCGCCGGGCGGTGCGCTGCCGGGGGAAGTGTCCCCGGTACCAGTCGATGCCGCGCTCGTAGGAGACGTCGAAGAAGCTGACCCCGTCGCGGCGGGCCGCCCGCAGCACCAGCGGGTGGGCGGCGAGCAGCCGGTGCAACCCGGCGGTGCCACACCGGTGGCCGCCGCAGATCAGAAACGTCGGCAACACTCGGGCGGGTGCGGTCCACCGACCGTACGACCAGGGCCGGGCCGGCACGATCCGGGCCAACGGCGCGGGGATCCGGCTGCGTATCGGCATCGGCCTTCCCTTCCACGCGGTGCGGCTGAACACCTACGTGGAGGTCAACGCCGACGTGGGTCGCCGGGGACCGGCCGGGCGGGCTACTTCCCGTCATCTGGACAACCGGTGGGCGGGCCCGGGAAGTCCGGGCGGTGCCGGGCGTAGGGGCGGTGCGGTCAGGCCGGCTGCAGTCGGGGTTCCACCCAGCCGGTCTCGGTCAGATGGTGCAGCACCGCCTGCACGCCTGCCTCGATGCTCATTTCGCTGGTGTCGAGCACCAGATCGGCGTCGGTCGGCTCCTCGTACGGGTCGTCGACGCCGGTCATCCCGGTCAACTGGCCGGCGCGGGCCTTGGCGTACAGGCCTTTGCGGTCGCGGGCCTCGCAGATCTCCAGCGGCGTCGCCACCCAGACCAGCAGGAAGCCGGCCCCGGCCTCCGCCGCCATCTGCCGGGCAGCCGCCCGGGCCTGCGCGTACGGTGCGATCGGGCAGCAGATCGACACCCCGTGGTGACGGCCCACCTCGGCGGCGACCCAGGCGATCCGGCGCACGTTACGGTCCCGGTCGGCCTTGGAGAAGGTCAGCCCGGCCGACAGTTCCCGGCGTACCACGTCGCCGTCGAGCAGGGTGACGGTGCGGTCTCCGGACTCGCGCAGCGCGTCGGCGACCCCTCGGGCGATGGTCGACTTACCGGAGCCGGACAGCCCGGTGAAGAACACCACCAGCCCACGGTGGCGCCGGGGCGGCCGGGCCCGGGCCAACTCCCGCGCCACCGCCGGTGGGGTGTGCCACTCCGGCAGCGGGAAGCCCCGGTCGAGCAGGTCGTCGATCTCCTCCTGGCTCAACGCCAGGCGTCGGTTGCGCGGCGGGATGTCGTCGCGCCAGCGCCACTGCCCGTCCCGGTTGTCGTAGGCCAGCTCCCGGGGCACCAGCACCCGGGGGCCGCCGCCGGAGAGCATCTCGCCGGTGGAGAGTAGATGGGTGACGCCGTACGCGGCGGCCACCCGGGCCCGCAGCAGTGCGTCACGGATCTCGTCGCCGCGCCGGGTCAGCTGCACCGCGACCAGCGTCGCCGGCGGCATCCGGTCGCGGGCGGCGAAGACCGACCGGACCAGCACCTCGGGGGTCAGCCCGCTGATCCCGCCGTCGGCTACCGGAATCAGGATCAGCAGGTGCGCGGCCAGGGTACGGGCGGCGTGTGCGATCTGCGCCAACTGAGGGCGGTGCAACGGACGGTCGGCGATGACCCCGAGCACCCGCCCCGGCGGCAGCAGCGCGCGTACCTCCTCGGGGTTGCGGCGCAGCCGCTGGAACGGCCCGTGGACGCCGTCACCGAGCCGACGGACCCGGCCGCCGACGGCCGAGTAGCCGTCCCGGCTTGGCCAGGCGTCGACGACGTCCAGCGCCGCCACCGGAGCACCCTCGGTATCGGCCAGCACCAGCACCCGTTGCAGCGGGTTGGTCAGGTCGAGACCGGCGACGAGGCTGGCCGGCACCTCCAGGGTGACCGGCACCGGCCAGACCGTGCCGTCGGCCAGCCGGCCGCGGCTGCGCAGCGAGGTCAGGTCGGCACGGGTGTGGAAGCCGGTCAACGGGGCGTAGGCACCGGAGAGGATCAGCTCAAGATCGGCCAGCTCGAACGGCCGCGGCGTGTACGCCGGCGCGTCCCGCAGCACGTCGTCAGGCAGCACCCAGCCGTCGGTCATCACACCCCCAATGGATCGGCTCACAGTTTCGCAGCCTGCCGGCCGTGGGTCGAGACTGGCACGGCGAGTTCTCTCGCCATCGCAGGATGTCGACGTCCGATCCGGGTCGAACCGGAACAAGGTTCGGCACCGATCGGCGCGGGCAACCTCTGACGGCGCGGCGGCAGGCCACCCCTAGTGGCGGAGCGTGGGGTGCACCTCAGGGAACATTGAGGGGGAAACCCCATCCCACCAGGTGCCAGGTCTTTCTACGCTGACCGGGTGACTCTCATCGCGACCGAAGCGCTGACCAAGACGTACGGCGGGCGGGTGACGGCCCTGGCCGACCTTACCGTCGACGTGCAGCCCGGCATCGTCGGCCTGGTCGGCGCCAACGGCGCCGGCAAGTCGACCCTCATCAAGATCCTCCTCGGCCTGCTCGCGCCGACCAGCGGTCAGGCCCGCGTCCTCGGGCTCGACCCGACCACCGACACCGACGCGGTCCGTGCCCGGGTCGGCTACATGCCGGAGAACGACTGCCTGCCACCGGACCTCAGCGCCGCCGAATTCGTCACCCACCTGGGGCGGATCAGCGGGCTGCCGCGCGCCGCCGCCCGGGAACGGGCCTCCGAGGCACTGCGCCACGTCGGGCTCTACGAGGAGCGGTACCGCCAGATCGGCGGCTACTCCACCGGCATGAAACAACGGGTCAAGCTGGCCCAGGCGCTGGTGCACGACCCGGACCTACTGCTGCTGGACGAGCCGACCAACGGCCTGGACCCGGCCGGCCGGGACGCCATGCTGGCCCTCATTCACCGCATCGGCTCCGAGTTCGGCATCTCGGTGGTGGTCTGCTCGCACCTGCTCGGCGAGGTGGAGCGGATCTGCGACTCGCTGATCGCCATCGACGGTGGTCGGCTGCTGCGCTCCGCTCAGCTCTCCGACATGACCACCACCAGCGACGTGCTCGCCATCGAGGTCAGCGAGGGCACCGAGGCGCTCGCCGCCCGGCTGGCCGCCGCCGACCTGCTGGTCACCCGGGAAGGGCAGCTGCTGCTGGTGCCGGTGCCCACCGACGGCGGCACAGACGTGTACGACCGGATCCTCACCGCAGTCGTCGACCTCGACCTGCCGCTGCACCGGCTCGACCAGCGCCGGCACCGGGTCGCCGAACTCTTCGCCACCACGGAGGACACCCGTGCCAACGTCTGATCAGCTCACCGCTGCCACCAGCGCGGCCCCGGCCAGGTCCCAGACCCCGGCCGGCGTCATCCATGACATCGGCTACCAGCGGTACGCCGGCACCCGGCTCGGCCGCCGGCACGTCGTCGGCGCGTTGTACGCGCACAGCCTGCGTACCGCCTTCGGGTTGGGCCGTAGCGCCAAGGCCAAGATCTTTCCCTGGTTCATCGTCGCCATCGTGGTGGCGGTCGCCGCCGGTCTGGTCGCCATCCGCGCCCAACTGGGCCAGGTGATCCTGCACTACGCCCAATTCGCCGACGCGATGAGCTGGCTGGTGATCTTCTTCGTCGCGGTGGTCGCCCCGGAGCTGGTCTCCCGCGACCTGGGCAGCGGCGTACTGCCGCTGTACTTCTCCCGACCGCTACGCATCGCCGACTACCCGCTGGCCAAGTTCGCCGCACTGGCCACCGCCGTGTTCATGCTGCTCGGCGTACCGCAGCTGGTGATGTTCCTCGGCGGCGCCTTCACCACCGACACCGGCTGGTCCGGGGTGTGGAACGAAGTCACCGACCTGGCACCCGGCCTGGCGTACGCGCTGCTGTGGGCCGCCGTGTTCAGCGCCATCGGGCTGACGGTCGCCTCGGTCACCGGCAAGCGGGCCTTCGCCGCCGGCGGAGTCGTCGCCGTCTTCCTGATGACCACCCCGATCGTCGGGGTGCTGTCGGTGCTGCCGTCGGTCACCGCAAACCAGCTCGCCGGCCTGGCCGCCCCGTCCAGCCTGGTGCAGGGCACCGGCCTGTGGCTGTTCCGCGATGCGCTGATCACCGGTCCCGACGACCCCGGCGGCATCGGCATCGGCGACTTCGGCCCGGTGTACGGCCTGGTCACCGTCGTGTTGATCGCCGGCTGTGTCGCCGCCCTGCTCGCCCGCTACCGGAAGGCGGCTCGTCGATGACCATGCCAACCTCCACCACCGGCGCGACGCCGGCCGCCCAGCCCACCCAGCCCACCGCGGCCGCCGCCGGTACGGCCGGGTCGGTGGCCGCCGGCACCGGCAGCGCCGTCGAACTGGCCGGGGTGTCCCGCTGGTACGGCAACGTCGTCGCCGTCAACGACATCAGCATGACCCTCGGTGCCGGCGTCACCGGCCTGCTCGGCCCCAACGGCGCCGGCAAGACCACCCTGCTGCACATGATGGCAGGCTTCCTCGCCCCGTCCCGGGGCAGCGTCACCGTCGACGGCGAACCGACCTGGCGCAACCCGGGCGTCTACCGCAAACTCGGGCTGGTCAGCGAACGCGAAGCGGTGCACGGCTTCCTCACCGCGTACGAGTTCGTCCTGGCCAGCGCCCGACTGCACGGCCTGCCGGACCCGGCGGCCGCCGCCCGACGGGCCATCGAACTGGTCGAGATGACCTCGGCGCAGGACCGGCGGATCGGCACCTACTCCAAGGGCATGCGCCAACGGACCCGGGTGGCCGCCGCCCTGGTGCACGACCCGGCGGTGCTGCTGCTCGACGAACCGTTCAACGGCATGGATCCGCGCCAGCGGATGCACATGATGACGTTGCTGCACTCGCTCGGCGACGCCGGCCGGACCATTCTGTTCAGCTCGCACATCCTGGAGGAGGTCGAGCAGGTCTCCGGCACCGTCCAGGTGATGGTGGCCGGCCGGCTGGCCGCCTCCGGCGACTTCCGGACCATCCGCCGGCTGATGACCAACCGACCGCACGTGTTCGCCGTGCAGTCCAGCGACGACCGGGCGTTGGCGGTGGCACTGGTACGCCACGACTCGGTCACCGGCGTCGACTTGGTCAAGGGCGGCGGGCTCACCGTGCGGGCCGGCGACTACGGCAGCTTCACCCGTGCCCTGCCCCGGATCGCGCTCACCGAAGGGATCCGGGTGCACCGCCTGCTGCCGTCGGACGAATCCCTGGAGAGCGTCTTCTCCTACCTCGTGGAGGCCTGACCGCCGTGAACTCGACCATCATGTGGATCACCGCGCGCGGGCTGTTCGGCCGCCGCCGGTTCCTGCTCCTGCTGCCGCTACCGGCGCTGGTGATCGCCCTCGCGGTGCTCTGCCGGTCCCTCGGCGTCGCCCCGAGCAACTGGGCGCAGCCGGTGCTGATCGCGCTGGGCTTGGCCGTCGTGCTACCCGTCGTCGCGCTGATCGTCGGCACCGGAGTGCTCGGCTCGGAGATCGACGACGGCACCATCGTGCACGTGCTCAGCAAGCCGCTGCCGCGCTGGCAGATCGTGCTGCCGAAGCTGGCCGTCGCGGTCGGCGTCACCACGCTCACCGTGGCGGTGCCGCTCTACGTCGCCGGAGTGCTCGCCGAATCGGTCCGGCTCGGCCTGGCCCTGGCCGCGGCGAGCGCCCTGGGTGCGCTGGCGTACTCGGCGTTCTTCGTGGCGTTGAGCCTGGTCACCCGTAGGCCGGTGCTGCTCGGCCTGGTCTACGTCCTGGTCTGGGAAGGGCTGCTCGGCAACTTCGTCTCGGGCACCCGGGTGCTCTCCATCCAGCAGTACGTGATCACCTTCGCCGACCGGATCGCCGCCACCGCGCTCTTCGACGGTCAGGTGTCGGTCACCGTCTCGGCGATCATGACCGTGGTGATCGCGGTGCTGTTCACCCTGCTCGCCATCGACCGGCTCCGCTCGTTCAGCGTGGCTGGCGAAACCAGCTGAACCAGCTGAACCGGCCGTACCGAGCGGCTGCGCATCCGGGGGGTGCCCGTGCCGGCCGACCAGTCTCCCCACTGGTCGGCCGGCCCGGTGCGCGTCAGCTGTGAGCGTCACAGGCCGGGCCGCGTCATCGGTAGCCGTGGGCCGGGCTCAGCCGGTGTTGCGCATCCCGGCGGCGATGCCGTTGACCGTGGTCAGCAGGGCCCGCTCCAACGCGGTGTTGTCACTCGGCGCCCGACGCGCCCCCGGTGCGGTCGCCACCGTCCGGGTCGCCGCCCCCGACTCGCGGTACTGCCGCAGCAACGCCACCTGCAGGTGGTGCAGCGGCTCCAGGTAGGTGTCCCGCACGGCGAGCGTGCGCTGCAGCACGTTGTTGTTCTGCAGCAGACTCGACGACCCGGTGATCGCCAGCACCTCGCGTACCGTCCGCTCGTACTCGTCGGAGATCTTGTCGAAGATCGGCTGCAGCGGACCCGGCACCAGCGTCTCCACATAGCGCCGCGCGATGCTCAGATCGGTCTTGGTCAGCATCATCTCGACGTTCGACAGGAACGTGCGGAAGAAGTGCCACTGGTCGTACATCTCGCCGAGCACGTTCGACAGGCCCGCCTCGCGGGCGGCTGCCAGCCCGGACCCGACGCCGAACCAGCCGGGCACGATCTGGCGCGACTGGGTCCAGCCGAACACCCACGGGATCGCCCGCAGCCCACCCAGCCCGGCACCGGTGTTGGGCCGCTTCGCCGGCCGGGAACCGATGTTGAGCGCGCCCAGCAGCTCCGTCGGGGTCGCCGCCCAGAAGTACGCCGGCAGGTCCGGGTCCTCGACCAGCGACCGGTAACAGCGGAACGCCGAGTCGGAGACGACGTCCATCGCCGAGTCCCAGTTCTCCAGCAGCTCAAGCGGCTGGCGCGGCGCGGTGTGCAGCAGCGTCGCCTGCAGCACCGCCGCCACGGTCAGCTCCAGGTTTTCCCGGGCCAGGGCGGGGATCGTGTACTTGTCGGAGATCACCTCACCCTGCTCGGTCACCTTGATCGCGCCGTCGAGGGTGCCGTACGGCTGGGCCAGGATCGCCTCGTGCGTCGGCCCGCCGCCGCGTCCGACCGTGCCGCCACGGCCGTGGAACAGCCGCAGCCGTACGCCGTGGCGCGCCGCGACGTCCCGCAACGCCCGCTGCGCCTTGTGAATCTTCCACTGGCTGGTGGTGATGCCGGCCTCCTTGTTGGAGTCGGAGTAGCCCAGCATCACCTCCTGCACCTCGCCACGCGCCCGCACGATCGCCCGGTACGCCGGCAGCGACAGCAGTTCGTCGAGCAGGTCGCCGCCGGCGTCCAGTTCCGCCGGGGTCTCCAGCAGCGGCACGAAACCGACCCGGGCCTGCCCGGTGTGCACGTCGACCAGCCCGGCCTCGCGGGCCAGCACCGCCGCCGCGAGGACGTCGTCGCAGCCCAGCGTCATCGAGATGATGTACGACTCGACGACCTCCGGACCGAACCGCTGCTGCGCCTCGCGGATCGTGCTGAACACGGTGAACGTCTTACGCGCCGACTCGGTCAACGGGGTGTCGATACTGGACAGCGGGCGGCGCCCGGTCAGCTCGTCGGCCAGCAGCTTCGTCCGCTCGGGGCGGCTCAACGAGTTGTAGTCGGGCACCTCGCCGACCCGCGCGTACATCTGCGCCAGCACCGCGTGGTGCGCCTCGGCGTGCTCGCGCACGTCCAGCGTCGCCAGGTGCAGGCCGAACGCGGCCACCGTACGGATCGCCGACGCCAGCTTGCCGACCGCCGTCAACTGCCCGGCGTTACGGGCCAGCGACGCCCGCATCAGCTCCAGGTCGGCCAGCAGCTCGTCGGAGCCCTGGTAGTCGCGCCCCGGCACGTGCGCGGTGCCCTGGTTGAGCCGCAACCGGGTGTTCGCCAGCTTCGCCTTCACGCAGCGCGCCTTCAGCCGGTACGGCTCCTCCGCGTTCGTCCGCCGGAACCGCTGCGCCACCTCCGGCAACGCGTCGAGGTCCTTGGCCAGACTGGCGGAAAGATCCAACGACACCCCGCGTAGCCGCCGGGACACCGACACCTCGCTGATCAGCGCGTCCATCGCCGCGTCGGTGGCCTGAATCCCGTGCTCGTGCTGGATCATCAGCACGTCGCGGGTCACCGCCGGCGTCACGTACGGGTTACCGTCCCGGTCCCCACCGATCCAACTGCCGAAGGTCAACGGCCGCGACGTGGGTGACGTTTCCACGCCCAGCCGGCGCAGCGTGTCGGCGAGGTCGTCGAGCACCTGCGGGGCGGCGTCGGCGTACAGGTCCCGCAGGTAGTAGACGGCGTTGCGGGCCTCGTCGGTCGGATCCGGGCGGTCCAGCCGCAACTCGTCGGTCTGCCAGAGCAGGTCGAGCAGCTCCGCCAGCCGTCGGCTGCTCGCCGAGGTGTGCTCGCTGGCGCCGTAGAGCACCGCCTCGGTCATCTCCACGTCGAGCTCGTCGGCGACCGCCCGCAGCTTCGACAGGATCGACCGCCGGGCCGCCTCGGTCGGGTGCGCGGTGAACACCGGGCGGACCGCCAGCCGGCGGGCGGCGGCGGCGATCTCGTCCGCCGACACCCCCCGCTCGGAGATCAACGTCGCCGCCTTGTCCAGCCAGCCACCCTCGGTGGCCCGCCGGCGGCGCAGGTCCCGGGCCCGGTGCACCTGCTCGGTGATGTTGGCCAGGTGGAAGTAGGTGGAGAAGGCGCGGGCCAGCTTCGTACCCGTCGTGACGTCCATCGCGCTGAGCCGGTTGGCGGCGGCCTCGGCGTCGCTGCGTACCTGGGCGCGGATCTCCTCGACCAGGTCGAGCAGCGGCTGACCCTCCTGCCGGGCCAGCGTCTGGCCGAGCAGCGTGCCGAGCCGGCGGATGTCCGCCCGCAGCGCCGCGTCCGGCCCCTCCTGCTCCTGACTGCTGCCGGAGGCGTCGAGCGTCGTGTCGAGCCGGGTGGCGTCGAGCGTCGCGGCGTCGGTCTGCGGGGCGTCGGGCATCGGGTTTGCGGACAGCTCGGTCACTGGTCGCTCCTCACGCGAGTACGAGGGACGGCGCTGTCCGACATCTTTGGATGCTATCGGCGATCGCCCCGGGCGCGGGGAAACTGGTGAGTCTTGTCTCAACGATCGGCGTACCGTGCCGGAATGTCCTCTTCTGCTCCTCCGCAAGGGTCCTGCCGACGCCCAGTGTCGAAGGTGCGGCCGGGGGACCGGGTCGCGGTTCTGTCACCCTCCGCCGGGCTTGCGGCCGTCTACCCACATGTGTACGAATTAGGGCTACGTCGGCTGCGCGACCAGCTCGGCCTCGTGCCCGTGGAGTATCCCAGCACCAGGGCCGTGCACGCCTCACCGGCTGACCGCGCCGCCGACGTGACGGCCGCCTTCGCCGACCCGGACATCGCCGCCGTACTGGCCACCGTCGGCGGTGACGACCAGCTGACGGTCATCCGCCACCTCGACGACGAGGTGCTGCGGGCGAACCCGAAGCCGTTCTTCGGCTACTCCGACAACACCAACCTGCTGCACCACCTCTACCAGCTGCACGCTCAGGGGGCGGTCGCCTTCCACGGCGGCTCGGTGCTGGTGCACCTGGGCCGGCCGGGCGCGATGCACCCGCTGACTCTGGCCTCCCTACGTGCCGCCCTCTTCACCGACGACTGGTACGAACTCGTCCCCTCGCCGGACTACTCCGACGAACCGCTCGACTGGTCGGACCTGACCGCCCCTGGTGCCTTGGAGTCGGTGACACCGCCGATGACGCCGGCCACCGGCTGGCACTGGCACATCCCCACGTCCCCTGGCCCGGCGGTCATTGAGGGGCCGGTGTGGGGTGGGAACCTGGAGATCATCTCCTGGCTCGCCGCAGCAGACCGACTCGCGCCTCCTTCGCGCTTTTCCGGGCACGTCCTGCTGCTGGAGACCTCGCAGGAGCTGCCGTCGGACGTCGAGGTGTACCGCATGCTGCGCAACCTCGGTGAGCGCGGTCTGCTCGCCGCGTTCGCCGCCGTACTGGTCGGGCGGGCAAAAGCCTGGGACTTCGGCTGCCGCCGTACGCCGAGCGAGAAGGCTGCGTACGCCGCTGCCCAGCGGGCGGCCGTGCTGCGCGCCTTCACCGAGTACGGCAGCGCTGTCAGCCCTGGTGGTGTCGTGGGTGGTGCTGCTGGTACTGGTGCTGGTGCTGGTGGTGGCGCTGGTTTTGGGGTTGGCGTTGATGTTGGTGCTGGGCCGGTGATTGTGTTCGACCTTGACGTCGGGCACACCGACCCGCAGCTGATCGTCCCGATCGGCGGACTCGCCCGGATCGACGTCGCCGCCCGCCGCATCCACGTGCACTACTGACGCCCTCCGTCGCAGCGAGGGAACCTCCATTGTCGTTAAACCTGCCGGATGACGACAATGACGGTTCCCTCGAGCCGCTCAACCGACCTGTTGGGTGATGGCCTGTCGAACCAGCTCGGTGAGTTGCCCGCTTTGTCGGAGTACGTCGTCCGCAGTGAAGCGCAACGTCAGCCAGCCAGCGGCCCGCAGCGCGTTGTACCGGCTGATGTCACGGCGGAATGTAGTGCGCTCCCGATGATGGTCGCCTTCGTACTCGATCGCGATCCGCCACTGCGGGTAGGCAAGATCGACCCTGGCGATGAACCGTCCCGTCGGCAGGCGTACCTCGTACTGCGCGGTCGGGCGGGGCAGTCCGGCGTCGTGCAGCAGCAGCCGCAGCCGGGACTCCATCGGCGACTCGGTCCGTGGCTCGGCGAGTCCGACGAGCTCGCGCAGTTGAGCAATGCCACGTCCTCGAGGGTGGGCGTCCAGATAGCGGGCGAGGGCTTCGACGCGCAGCAGGCGGCGGTGCAGCATGGCGTCGAGTGCGGCGAGCGCGTCGGCGCGGGGCAGCAGCCGGACCAGGTCGAACGCGGTACGCACCTCGGTGGTCAGCGGTACGCCGCCGAACAAGACGGTGATGTCGGTCGGGCCGAGAGTGCGACGGGAGATCGCCAGCCGAGGATGCGCGGCCAGCCGGGCCGAGCGGGGCAGGGTGACGTGCACCGGGCCGCCGCCTCGGGGGTGCAGGTCGACACCCCACAGCAGCGCGGCGCTCAGTCCGCTGACCGCGCCGCTGACCGGCAACTTCACCGCCACCGCCTCGCACCACATCCGGTGGTCGTCGGCGTCGAACGCCGCCGCCTGCACGTAGACGTCGGGGAGTAGCCGTCGCCAGGTGGGCCCGCGCAACATGCCCCAGGTGACCAGGCCGGACGACACTGCTTGACTACCGGAGAACGGGGCCGACCTCAGCTCACGCGGAATCCTGGCGGCGCGGGACATCGGCAGAGCCTGCCCGACGCCGAACGCCGACCGCAGCCCCGGTCGCCGGTTACGTCACCGATCCGACTGTTCCCGTACGAAGACACCCTCGCCCTGCCTGCCTTCGATCAGACCTTCGGCCTTGAGGATCAGCAGGGCTGTCCTGACCGAGCCGTACGACACGCCGTAGTGGTCGATGAGCCTCTGCGTCGTCGGCAGTTGATCACCAGGACGCAGCTCGCCTGAATGGATCTGGTCCCGGATGGCGGAAGCCACGCGTTCGTACTTGGGCATGGACATGTCGACTGGTCTCCCTGGCTCGCACCGCCAAGTAGACCACCGAAGATCGACAGCGTCTATTACGTCGACAGTGTCGACAATGTCGACGCTCTGTCGTAACCTCGGTATTGCTCTCCTTGGCTCGCAACCGGGCAGAGCAGGTTTGTAGGCGGCCCGGGTGGAGTTGGCGCTCCAGGATCCCGGGCCTTGACCGGGAGAGGACCCCGGCCCATGAGCAATCTACCCAAACGTGCCCATCCGCCGTGGTGCCTGCGCGGCTCCGACTGCGCCACCACACCCGAGAGCCCAGCCTGGCACTCCTCCCGGCTCCTCCGAGTGCCCGCAGCCGAGCACTCCTGCGTCGACATCGCGGTCGGCCGCTGGCAGCTCGACTCTGCCCAGCTGTCCCAGGCGCTGGCGGGTGGCGTACTGCTGGAGTTCCGGCTCGGTGACGACGTCGACCAGTGGCCGGTCGACCGGGCGCAGGCACTTGCCCTGACCGGGATCATCCCGCGACTGCTGCGCGGCGACGCGGCAACACCACTGCGCGGCGACGGGGCAACCCCGTACCGGTGGGCCGCCTGACCTCGGCGCAGCGGGCGGGGCGGATAGGCTGGTAGGCCTGACCCCCCGCCCGGACCGGGCGCGGGGTTGTCGTCGCGTGTGCGCCCCGGGCGTGCACCGCCGCACAGCAAGGCGTATCCCACCGCGAAGGTTGTGATCATGACCGCGCTCGCCGGCCTGCTCAGCGCCGCTCTCGCCGATCCCGCCCTGGCCCGGGTACGGGACCTGGCCAAGGTTGCCACGCCAGACAAGGACGGGCTGGACGTCACTGCGCCGCCGGCGCTGCGCCCGTTCACGGTCGCGGCGGTGGCGGCACAAACAACCGCCGGCGGGGCGGGACGGCCGGTGCTGGCGGTCACCGCGACCAGCCGGGAGGCCGACGACCTGGCCGCCGCCCTCGGTGACCTGCTGCCGGCCGGTCAGGTGGCGGTCTTCCCCAGCTGGGAGACGTTGCCGCACGAGCGGCTGTCACCACGTTCGGACACCGTCGGGCGGCGGCTCGCCGTGCTGCGCCGGCTGGCGCACCCCGACGCCGACACCGGCCCGACGGCCAGCGGTGACGCCACCGGGCAAGGGCCGCTGCGGGTGGTCGTGGCACCGGTCCGCTCGGTACTGCAGCCGCAGCTCAAAGGGCTCGGCGACCTGGCGCCCGTCCAGCTGAGCCCGGGCGGCGAGGCCAGCCTGGAGGAGACCGTCGACCGGCTGGTCGGCATGGCGTACGCGCGGGTCGACCTGGTCACCAAGCGCGGTGAGTTCGCGGTACGCGGCGGCATCCTGGACGTGTTCCCGCCGACCGACGAGCACCCGTCCCGGGTCGAGTTCTGGGGCGACGACGTCGAGGAGATCCGTACCTTCGCCGTCGCCGACCAGCGCACCATCGAAGCCGTCGACCAGCTGTGGGCGCCGCCGTGCCGGGAGTTGCTGCTCACCGAGCCGGTGCGGCGGCGGGCCGCCGAGCTGGCGCAGCAGCACCCCGAACTCGGTGAGATCCTGGACAAGCTGGCCGAGGGCATCCCGGTCGAAGGCATGGAGTCCCTCGCCCCGGCCCTGCTCGACGGCACCGACAGCATGGAGCTGCTGCTGCACTGCATGCCGGCCGACACCCACGTACTGCTCTGCGACCCGGAGCGGATCCGCACCCGGGCGCACGATCTGGTCCGTACCTCGGCGGAGTTTCTCGAAGCCAGCTGGGCTGCGGCCGCCGTCGGTGGCCAGGCCCCGATCGACCTGGGCGCGGCCGCCTTCCGCACCCTGGCCGAGGTACGCGCGGTGGCCGCCACGCTGGACCAGCCGTGGTGGACGCTGTCCCCGTTCGGCCTGGCCGAAGCCGACGCCGGAGCCGACGCCGCGACCGACACCGCAGGCGTGCAGCCGTGGGAGGACGCACCGGCTCCGGTGAGCGTGAGTCCGGACGCCGGGGACGCGGTGGCGTTGGCCGCCGTCCCGGCGCC
This sequence comes from Solwaraspora sp. WMMA2101, assembly GCF_049179175.1. Classification (NCBI taxonomy): domain Bacteria; kingdom Bacillati; phylum Actinomycetota; class Actinomycetes; order Micromonosporales; family Micromonosporaceae; genus Solwaraspora; species Solwaraspora sp. WMMA2101. The sequence goes on from NZ_JBMHMA010000006.1 coordinate 4,202,088, forward strand.
GCTGTACCACGGGGAGACCGCGCGGGTCGTCGACGACCTGTTGCGCTGGACCGGGGACGGTTGGTCGGTGGTGCTGGTCTTCGAGGGGCACGGGCCGGCGCAGCGCTCGGTCAGTGTGCTGCGTGACGCCGGGCTCGGCGCGACCCTCACCGACACCGTGCCGGACGCGCCGAAAGCCGGTGAGCTGATCGTCACCTGCGGCCGGGTCGGCAACGGTTTCCTCGCCGAACGGGCCCGGCTGGCGATCGTCACCGGCGCCGACATCAGCGGCGGCCGGGGCGCGTCCACCAAGGACATGCGGAAGATGCCGAGCCGTCGGCGCAACACCATCGACCCGTTGGAGCTGCGCGCCGGCGACCACGTGGTGCACGAGCAGCACGGCATCGGCCGCTACGTCGAGCTGGTGCAACGCAAGGTCAACGGCGCCGACCGGGAGTACCTGGTCATCGAGTACGCCCCGGCGAAGCGTGGCCAGCCCGGTGACCGGCTGTTCGTGCCGACCGACCAGCTCGACCAGTTGTCCCGCTACGTCGGCGGTGAGCAGCCGACGCTGCACAAGATGGGCGGCTCGGAGTGGCAGAAGGCCAAGGCGCGGGCCCGCAAGGCGGTCCGGGAGATCGCCGCCCAGCTGATCCAGTTGTACGCGGCCCGCAAGGCCGCCAAGGGGCACGCCTTCGGGCCGGACACCCCGTGGCAGCGGGAGCTGGAGGACGCCTTCCCGTACACCGAGACGCCGGACCAGTTGGCGGCGATCGACGAGGTCAAGGGCGACATGCAGCAGTCGACCCCGATGGACCGGCTGATCTGCGGCGACGTCGGTTACGGCAAGACCGAGATCGCGGTACGGGCGGCGTTCAAGGCGGTGCAGGACGGTAAGCAGGTGGCGGTGCTGGTGCCGACGACGCTGCTCGCCCAGCAGCACTACAACACGTTCGCCGAGCGGATGGCCCAGTTCCCGGTGCAGATCCGGCAGCTGTCGCGGTTCCAGACCGCGAAGGAGACCGAGCAGACGCTGCACGCTGCCGCCGACGGCACCGCCGACATCGTCATCGGCACCCACCGGCTGCTGCAGTCGGCCACCCGCTTCAAGCAGTTGGGGCTGGTGATCGTCGACGAGGAGCAGCGGTTCGGGGTGGAGCACAAGGAGCACCTGAAGTCGCTGCGTACCTCGGTCGACGTGCTGACCATGTCGGCGACGCCGATCCCCCGGACCCTGGAGATGGCGATCACCGGCATCCGGGAGATGTCGACGATCGCCACCCCGCCGGAGGAGCGTCACCCGGTGCTGACCGCCGTCGGCGCGTACGACGACAAGCAGGTCGCCGCCGCGATCCACCGCGAGCTGCTCCGCGACGGCCAGGTCTTCTACCTGCACAACCGGGTCGAGTCGATCGACAAGGCGGCGCGGCGGCTGCGCGAGCTGGTGCCGGAGGCGCGGGTCGCGGTGGCGCACGGCCAGATGGGTGAGGACGCCCTGGAGAAGGTGATGGTCGGCTTCTGGGAGAAGGAGTTCGACGTTCTGGTCTGCACCACGATCGTCGAGTCGGGCATCGACATCCCGAACGCGAACACGCTGATCGTGGAGCGGGCCGACCTGCTCGGCCTGGCCCAGCTGCACCAGATCCGGGGCCGGGTCGGCCGGGGCCGGGAGCGGGCGTACGCGTACTTCCTCTACCCACGGGAGAAGCCGCTGACCGAGCACGCCCACGAGCGGCTGGCCACCATCGCCCAGCACACCGAGCTGGGGGCCGGGATGTACGTGGCGATGAAGGACCTGGAGATCCGGGGCGCCGGCAACCTGCTCGGCGGCGAACAGTCCGGCCACATCGAAGGTGTCGGCTTCGACCTGTACGTGCGGATGGTCGGCGAGGCGGTGCAGAACTTCAAGGGGGAGACGCCCGACGACGCCGAAACCGCCGAGGTCAAGGTCGACCTGCCGGTGGACGCGCACCTGCCGCACGACTACATCGGGGTGGAACGGCTGCGTCTGGAGATGTACCGCAAACTCGCCGGGGCCCGTGACGCCGCCGCCCTGCAGGAGATCGTCGCCGAGATGACCGACCGGTACGGCGAACCACCGGAGCAGGTCGGCAACCTGGTGGCGGTGGCCCGGTTCCGGCTGCTGGCCAAGGCGTACGGGCTGACCGACGTGTCGATGCAGGGCAAGCATGTCCGGTTCGCCCCGCTGGTGCTGCCCGACTCGAAGCAGCTGCGGCTCAAGCGCTACCACCCGGACGCGGTCTACAAGTCGGCCGCCGACCAGGTCAGCGTGCCCCGGCCGACGACCCGGCGGATCGGCGGGGACCCGCTGCGCGACCAGGCGCTGCTGGACTGGTGTGCCCAGCTGCTGCGCGATCTGCTCGGCGATCCGCCGACCACGGGTGGCGTACCGTCGACGGACAGTGCCCGGGTCGGTGCACCGGCCGGCAGGGGTGCGTGAGAGAGTGTCGACCATGCAGCGTGTCCGTCGCCTGGCGTCGATCACCGTCATTGCCCTGGTCGGGGTCGCCGCACTGTCCGCCTGCCGGGCGCAGCCCGGGGTCGCCGCCTACGTCGGCGACGAGCAGTACACCGAGGAGCAGGTGACCCGCCTGGTCGACGAGCTGACCGAGCAGCTCGGCGGCGACGGTGCCGCCCAGGAGGGTGCCCCGCCGGCGCCGACCCGCCAGCAGATCGTCAGCGCCCTGGTGCTGGCCGACGTCTGCGAACAGCTGGACGTGCCGGCCGGCGGTCAGCAGATCTCCGCAGAGCAGTACGGCCAGCAGTTCGGCCTGCCGGCCGACTCGGCGTACGTGCAGGCGTCGGCGCAGGCGTGGACCTGCGTCTCCGGGCTGCAGACCGGCGGCGGGCAGGTGGCGCCGACGCAGGAGGAGCTGCAGGAGCTGGTCGACCGTGGTCGGGCCGCCGGGGTGATCCCGGCCGAGGTCACCGACGAGGAGGCCGCCAGCCAGCTCGACGGTGACCAGCTGCGCTCGTCACTGGCCGCCCGCGATGCGATCGCCGAGGCGGCCGCCGAGCAGGACGTGTCGGTGAACCCGCGCTACCGTCCGCTGGAGTTCCCGGTGCTCAGCTTCCAGTCCGCCCAGGGCAACGTGGTCGCGGTCGGCATCCCGCTGGGCGACACCGACTCGGGCACGGTCAGCGAACGGCAGTGACCGCCCGGGTCGTCCTGCTGGTCACCTCGCCCCGGCTGCCGGCCGGGCTGCTCACGGCACAGGCGTGGGACACCGTACGCCGGTTTCCGGTCTTCGCCGGTGCGGACAGCGAGTTGACCACGGCGATCAGCGTCGCCGGTGGCTCGCCGGTGACCGCCCCGACGCCGGAGCCAGCCGAGGAGACGTTGCTGGCGGCGGCCGCCGCGCACGGCACCGCCGTCTGGCTGGCCGGCCCGACCGGTGACGAGGACCTGGCCCGCCGGCTGGGGCTGCGGCTGGCCCGCGAGCCCGGCCTGGCCGAGCTGGAGTTGATGTACGGCTCCTGGGATCCGCCCGGGGCCCGGCTGCTCGACGCCGTCGAGGTGATGGACCGCCTCGCCTCACCCGGCGGCGACCCGTGGAAGCGGCAGCAGACCCACGACTCGCTGGCGCGGTATCTGCTGGAGGAGAGCTACGAGGCGTACGACGCGATCGCCGCCGGTGACCTGCCGGCGCTGCGTGACGAGCTGGGTGACGTGCTGCTGCAGGTGGTGCTGCACGCCCGGCTCGCCCAGGAGCTGCCCGAGGGGGAACGCTGGGACGTCGACGACGTAGCCGGCGGGCTGGTGGCGAAGATGATCCGCCGCAACCCGCACGTCTTCGCCGGTGTGCCGGTCGACGGTGTGGAAGAGATCGTCGACAACTGGGAGCAGATCAAGGCCGCCGAACGGGCCGCCGCAGGTGCCGCTTCCGGTTCCGGCGCCGGTGACGCCCCGTCACCGATGGACGGGATCGTGTACGCCCAGCCGGCGTTGTCGCTGGCCGACAAGGTGCTGCAACGGGCCGGGCGGGCCGGGGTCGACGTACCGCTGCCGGAGCCGGACGCGGCCGAAGACCCGTCGGCGCGGCTCGGTGCGCAGCTGCTCGCGCTGGTCGCGCAGGCCCGGGCCGACGGCCTGGACGCCGAAGGGGCGTTACGCCGGGCCACCCTGGCGTACGTCGCCGCCGTCCGCACCGCCGCCGGCTGACGACTCCGCCGCCGCTGACTTCTCGGCGGGGTCGGGGCGCAGCCGGATGCCGCGCAGCTCCAGGGTCAGGAAGGTGACGACCCCGAAGAAGAGCGCGATGTCGGCGACGTTGCCGATGAACCAGTCGAAGTACGCGATGAAGTCGACGACGTGGCCCTGCCCGAACGACGGCTCGCGGAACAGCCGGTCCAGCAGGTGGGTGAACGCCCCGCCGAGCACCAGGCCGAGGGCCACCGCCCAGGCGCGGGAGCGGGCCCGCGCGGCGAACCAGGCGGTGACGCCGACCCCGATCGCGGCGGCGATCGTGAACACCCAGGTGGTGTTCTCGCCCATCGAGAACGCCGCACCCGGGTTGTAGATCAACTGGATGCCGAGGGCGTCGCCGATCAGCGGGGTCCGTTCGCCCCGGGTCAGCGTCGCCTCCGCCCACATCTTCGTCAGCTGGTCGACGACGAGCACCGTGGCGGCGATGCCGAAGGCGAGCCACGGGGCGCGGCGGGTCCACCGCTGCTGGCGGGGCGCGCGTGCCGCCGTACCGCCGTCGGTCGGTTCGTGGATGGTCTCGTCGGTGCCGGCCTGCTCGCTCATGATCGGTGATTCTCCCACCGCCGCCTGCTTGCCGGGACTCTGGTCAGGGCGCGGTGTAGTGGCGGAGCCCGAGCTTGGTGTAGACGGCGGCCGGCGGGGTACGGGCGACGCGACCGGCGAGGTCCTCGAGGTACCGCCAGGCCCCCGCACCGGTCTTGGCCCGCTCGGCGAGGACGAAGGGGGCGACGGACTCCCAGACCCGCCGGATGGCGGTGCCGTTCGACCCGATGATCAGTTTCTCGTCGACGATGCCGTGCGCGACCAGCTTCCCGAGGTCGTCGTAGCGGCCGGCGACCATCCGGACCCGCGTCCGTATCCGGCCTGGCAGTTCGGAGTACGCCACCGGCGGGTCGTACTCCTGGTTCAGCCGGTCGAGGATGTATTCGCGGGCGTCGAAGAACTCCTCGGTCCGGAACTGGTCGAAGATCTCCAGCACGACCGGTAGCGCGTAGCCGGCGGACGCTGTGCGGTTCTGCCGGACGGCGAGCACCACGGAGACGGTGAGCGAGGCGACCGAGAGCACGATCGCCGCGAGATTGGTAAGGGTCTCCACCGGCACTACTCAAGCCTACGTGGACGGTGCAACCGACCTGCCGGACCGGGCCGCTCGGGCACCTGTCCACAACGGCCGACCTGGGAGGCTCACGTCGAAGGCGTGTCCCGGTGGCGGAGGAGCCGTACGGCGCGAGGCAACGCGGCGGTGGCAGCGAGGACGATCACGGTCGCCAGACCTGCGCCGCCGGCATAGGTGACGGCCAGGAACACCATGCGCTGCGGCGTCTGGGCGCCAGCGGCGGCCAGGGCGAGACCACCGGCGGCGGCGAGCCCGATCGTCGTCCACGCGGACACGACGAGCAGCCGACCGGCCGGCGGCGGTCGCGTGGCTGCGGATCTGGCCGCAGGCGGCTGCGTACGCCACCATCGGACCAGCCAGACCGCGACGACGGCCGCGCCGACGACGCTGCTCACCCGCTGCGCCCAGCGATAGCCGGCCGTGCCGAAGTGCGATTCGGCCAGCCAGTCGATGTGCGTGGCACCCCACATGCCGTCGTGGGTGAACGAGTCCCACAGCACATGGGTCGACGCCCCGAGCGCGAGCGAAGCAACCAGCATCGCCACCCGGTGCGCCGACCTCGGCCGCCGGGGCGCGGGCGGCGGCAGGCGCTCGCGGAGCGGGGCCGGCGAGATGACAGTCAGGAAGTGGACCAGCAGCCCGTGCCACACGGCGACCGCCAGCAGACCCAGGATCACGTCGACGGTGAGGACACCGACGAGCGAGTGGGTCAGTGTCGCGTCCACCGGCAGCGGCAGGAAGTAGGGCAGGTCGGGGACCATGCTCCCGATCACCAGGGCCGAGGGGACCAGCCACGCCGTCCGGGTCAGCGGCAGTACCGCCGCGACGTGGCTACCCGTGAACGGCATCGCGCCTCGCCTTCTGACCACTCTGGCAGCCGTCGACCAGGTTGGCCGTACACCCTGCCGCCACGCTGCGGGACACTACAGGGACGTGTTGCCGGAGGGCATTCCTGATCCACTTCGCGACAGCGGACAGCACTGCGGCGGGTGGCGGCGAGCTGCGCGTGGCGGCGAGCTGTTGGTCTAGCATGTGCCGCGTGTCGGCGGAGCACGATCGGGGCGGGTTCGGGCAGCTCGTCAGCTCGCTGAGGGTCGCCGCCGGCCTGACCCAGGAGGAGCTGGCCGAACGGACCGGGCTCAGCGTACGGGCCGTCAGTGACCTCGAGCGCAACCGCGTCGCCCGACCCCGTCGGGCGACGCTCACCCGGTTGGCGGCCGCGTTCGGGCTCACCGAGGAAGAGCTGCGGCGGTTCCGGTCCGTCGCCCGGCCCGGCACCGGACCCGGGGTACGGCAGCCACTGTCGGTGCGGCCGGCGCAGTTGCCGATGGACATTCCCGATTTCGTCGGCAGGTCGGCACTTGTCGACGAGATCAGCGCGGCACTGGCCACCGCCGGCACGTCCGGCAGCCCGGTCGTGTACGCCTTCTCCGGCCCGCCGGGCGTCGGTAAGTGCACGCTCGCCGTGCACGTCGCGCACCGGGTACGGGGGCATTTCCCGGACGGGCAGATCTTCGCTGACCTCGGTGGCGTCGCCGCGACCGGTCCGGTGACCGTCGGCACGTTGACCGCCGCCGTACTGCGCGCGTTCGGGGTCACCGGCCGGGAGTTGCCCGACGAGACGGCGGAACGGGTCGGCCTGCTTCGCTCCGTCCTGGCCGACCGGCGGGTGCTGCTGGTCCTCGACGACGCTGCGGCCGAGGAACAGGTCCGTGCGGTGCTGCCCGGCACCGCCGGTGGCGCGCTGCTGGTCACCAGCCGGCATCCGCTGGCCGGGCTGGCCGGCGCGCGATTCGTCACCGTCGGGGTGCTGTCCCCGGCGGAGTCGCTGGCGCTGCTGGGCGCGATCACCGGGGTGCGGCGGGTGTCGACCGACGCCGCCGCGCGAGATCTGACACAACACTGTGGACATCTGCCGCTCGCGGTACGGGTGGTCGGTGCCCGGCTGGCGGTGCAGCCCGGCGCACCGATTGGCAGGGTGTGTGACCAGCTCGCGGTGGAGTCGCGGCGGCTCGACGGCCTCACCGCCGGCGACCTCGGGGTACGGGCGAGCATCTCACTCAGCGTCGACCTGCTTCCGGTGGCCGCCCGCCGGGCGTTGCCGCTGCTGACGCTGCTCGACGCGCCGACGCTGACCCGGTGATCGGCGGCAGCGGTGCTGGACACCGACCCGTCGGACGCCCTCGACGCCCTGGTGCGGGCCAGCCTGCTCGACGCGATGCCCGCCGGGGACGACGTCGGCGGCGGCCGGGCCGGCTACCGGTCCACGATCTGATCCGGGCGTACGGGCGGGAGACGGCGGCCGAGCTGGACGCCGGGGTGCGGGCCGCCGCCGTCCGCCGGGGCGTCCGGGCGTACGCGGCGATAGCCGATACCGTCAGCACGCACATGCCCGGCGACACGCTGCGGACGCCCCGGCGATGCCGACCGCACTGGTCGACGCTGCCGCCGATCCGGCGTTGGCGGCTGACCCGCTGGGCTGGTTCGACGACAACCGGCCGGGGCTGCTCGCCGCCATCGGGCAGGGGCTGGCGAGCCGGGCCAGGACCTTCACCTTCACCGTCAAGGTGATCGACGCGAACGGGATCACCGCGACCCGGACCGTCTCGATCACCACCAGCCGCCATCAGCCGTGACCGCCGCTGCCAGTCACAGAATGATGGTCAGGACCGAGGCGGCGAGCAGCACGCCGGCCACGACGTTGAACGCCCGGATCCGCTGTGGCCGGTCCAGGAACGATCCGATGCCCTGGCCGAGCAGTGCCCAGGCGCTGTTCGCGAACAGGTTGACGATCGTGAACAGCAGGCAGAGCAGGACGAAGCCGCCCCAGCCGGGAAACGACGGCTGGAAGGTCACGACGGTGGACAGCGCCATCGCCCAGGCTTTGGGGTTGGCGAACTGCAGCACCAGCATGTGCAGGAACCCGACCTGCCAGCCGGGGGCGGCGGCCGCCTGCCGGCGGACGGTCCGGGCGGAGCCGGTGTCGCCGGTCGGCGCCGCCGGATGGTCCGCTGCGGCCTCCTGCCCCGCCGCTGGCACCCGGGCGTCCCGACCGTCGTCGTCGGACGGCATGACGAGAACGCCCGGGGCGGTCGCGAGTTTCCACGCGAGATACAGCAGGTATGCGCCGCCGACCAGTTTGAGGACGAGGACCAGCCGGTCGTTGCCGGTCAGTACGGCGGCCGCGCCGGTCGCGCTGATGAGCAGCAGGACGAGGAATCCGACCGAGACGCCGAGAATGGCCGGTACGGAGCGGACGAAGCCCCGGCTGGACCCGGACGCCGCCATGAGCAGGTTGTTCGGCCCCGGCGACAGGGAAGCGGAGACGGCGAACACCAGGAACGCGAGGATGGCGGCGGTCATCTGCGTCAGCCTAGAGCCGGTAGTCCTCGCGGACCGGATGGAACACGTCGATGCAGTACACATCGGTGTGTGCGAGCGCCGAATGTGGAACGCCGCCGGGAATGACGACGGTGTCTCCCGGGCCCATCATGAAGGTCTGGTCGCCGACGCGCATCTCGAAGCTGCCCCGGATGCAGTTGACCATCTGCTCGTGCGGGTGGTCGTGCAGCGGGACCTCGGCGCCGGCGACCGCCGTCCAGTGCGCCACGGTCAGGTGCTCGCCGTGCACGAACCGGCCGTGGTAGCCGGGGATGACTTCGCTGCCCGGGCCGGTCGAGGCCGGCGCGAACCATTCGTGGACCGTGGTCACGATGACTTACCTTTCTGCGATTGCGCGACGACCTTGCCGTGCTCCAGCGTCTTGCTGTGGTCCGGGAAGGTCAGGATGATCACGTCCCGGTAGGCGTCTGCGGCGTTGCCGGAGGGAACCAGCGGCGAGACGTCGTGCAGCACCAGTCGGTCGTCGAAGGTGACCATCTCACCGTCGCGGAGGACCACCTCGTCGACGATCCGTTCCTCGGTGGCCGCGTCCCATACGGTCGTGCGGGCACAGTCGTCGATGATGCCGTGCCGCTTCGCCACGAACACGGCCACGTACTCGTAGCCGTCGCGGTGGCGGCCCTCCGGCACCGGCGACCCGTCGCCGACGGTACGGATCTGGTGCGCGGAGAACTCGGTCACCGGCACCGGCACCAGCGACAGCCAGTGGTCGATGAAGGCGCGGAAGGCCGAGCTCGTCTGCACCCACGCCGGCATGTCCGGGTACGTCCGGACGATGCCGCCGTACTGCTCCAGGGGGTTGATGTCGGAACTCTGGTAGAGGTCGACCCGGTCGAGCAGCACCAGCCGGTCGGGTTCGTACCGGAAGCGGGACTGGGTACGGTGCCGGACGCCGACCTTCAGGTACGGGTCGCGCGGAATGCCGTCGAAGGTCCGTTGCAGTTCGGCCAGGTCCACGTCGGGCCTGGTTATCTCGACCAGGCTCGTCGTCGTCTTTTCCATCCGTCATCTCCTTGGTGAGCTCGCTGGTGCGGTCAGATCCGGCCGAGCGAGTCGACGATGTCCGGCAGGCGCTCACCCGCCGCGATCCGGTCGAGGATGCCCCGCTCCGTCGATTCGATCTCGCCGGCGACGGCCAGGACCTCGGCCAGCCGGTCGGCCGGCACGACCACGACCCCGTTGTCGTCGGCGAACACCCAGTCGCCGTGGCGGACCACCACGTTCGCCACCAGGCATTCACCGCCGGTCGAGGCGATCCGGTAGCTGCCCTGGGTGTCCACCGGCACATAGCCGGTCGCCAGCACCGGGGTGGTCAGCCGGCCCACGACGTCCCGGTCCCGGACCGCACCGCCCAGCACGATGCCCTCGAAACGGAGCTGTTCGGCGAGGTACGTGCAGGACAGGCCGCCGGCGAGGGCCGCGTCGCGGATCAGTGCACCGGAGCCGGCCACGTAGACCCGGCCGGAGCCGTCGGTCACCTCGGGCACGAGGAAGTCGCGTACCTGGGTCCAGGTGCTCGGACCGGCGGCGGTGATGTGGCGGCCCTTGCGGTTGGGCACCCATTCGACCGGGTACGCCGCGCCGTGGAACAGCCCGGACGCTCCGGCCACCCGGCGGATGTCGACATCGAGGACCGCGTTCGCGATGCCGAGGCCGTCGAGGACGTCGGAGACGGTGCAGGTGGTGATGCCCGCGGCCTTGACGATCCGGTCGACTGAACGGTGCTGGTCGACGACAGCGTCATCAGACATGGATCGGTTCCTCCGTCGGTCGGGCGTGACTGCCGGTCACCAGTTCGCGGTACGCCGTGGCGAGCAGCCGGGTGACCGGCCCTGGCCGGCCCTCGTCCCCGAGTACGTGGTCGTCGATCCGGCCGACCGGCCGTACCTCGCCGGCGGTGCTGGTGAGGAATACCTCGTCGGCGTCGCCGAGTCGACCGGGTGGCAGTTCCTCGGCGGTGACGGCGATGCCGGCGTGCCGGGCCAGTTCGATCACGGTGGCGCGGGTGATCCCGGGCAGGCAGCTTTCGGCCGGCGGGGTGACCAGCCGGCCGTCGATCACCGCGAACAGGTTCTGCGCGGTGGTCTCGGAGATCATGCCCTGCGCGTCGAGCAGCACCGCGTCGTCGAACCCCAGGCGCCGGGCCCGCAGGAAGGCGATCTTCGACGCCAGGTAGGAGCCGGTCGCCTTGGCCTGGAGCGGGAACGCCTCGCCGGAGGGCTTGCGGATCGGCGAGACGGTGAGGCTGATGCCGGTCGGCTGGGCCGCCGGTGGACGCCATGGCCAGGCCAGGACCGCCAGATGGACGGGCACGCCGGTGTCGGTGAGCCCGGCCAGCCCGTCACCGAGGTACGCGATCGGCCGGACGTACCCCTCGGTGATGCCGTTGGCCGCCAGGACCTGATGGTGTGCCGCGGTGACCGTGTCCGCGTCGAAGGGGATCTCCAGCCCGATGTGCTCGGCTGACCGGTAGAGCCGCCGTACGTGGTCGGCGAGCCGGAAAACGTGTGGTCCGTCGGGGTGGGCGTAGACCCGGAGTCCCTCGAAGACCCCGAAGCCGTAGTGCAGGGAGTGGTTCCACAACGACAGGCCGACATCCGAGGCGTTGTGCAGCCGGCCGTCGAGCCATACGGTCCCGGTCAGGTCAGACATCGCATTCCCGGGGTGCGTGCAGGCTGAACCCCATCGGCACCGGTCCGAAGTCGGCCCGTATGTCCAACCGGTGGTGTTGGGCTGCGGGTAGGGTGGTTATGCAGGCATCGGTGCTTCCGGCCGAGCAGATCGCGGCAGCCTCTGAATTGCTGTTGACGAGGACGATCTCGACGTCCCGGCCGTCGAGGAGATTGACCGGAGCAGGATGGCTGGCGACGGTCCGCCAGGCGGTGTCGGGGCGACCTGCGAACACCATGTTGTGGGTGGGGAAGACGAAGCAGTCCCGCATGGTCAGCATCGTCAGGTTCTTGAACACGATTTCGTGCAGGTGCGGGTAGACCACGCAGGCGAGCAGCGCGCTCGACTCGGGTTCGGCCAGTACGTCCAGTACGGCGCGCTCCAGTGTGGGATGCAGCACGACCGCGCCGTCCGGCAGTCCCCGCTGCTGGAGCCAGTGGTGCGCGGCTGCCTCGCAATTGGTGCCTGACGGTCCGAGTGTGTGAACGCGCAGCGATTTTGTCGCGAGAAGCGGCATCGGCGGAGTTGTCCCTCCTGTGCATCAAATCGCATCGGGATGAACGGGCGTTCATAGCTGATGTTGATCTGGTGGGCATGCGGCGACGTGCCGATCAATTTTGCTTATCTCGCTGCCGTGGAGATCCTAAAGAACAACTAAGATCGTCATCAATACATGTGATCTTCATCACTCGTTGTCTGGCAGAATTTTGGCAGATCGATGTCGATTTCACTCCGACGACACATCGTCGATTTGCCCGGCAGTTTCGCCTCGTGGCATTGGTGTTTCTAGCGGGGAATCACCCCCGTCCGTCCACCGACGACGCCGAGCCGACCAGGTGACGCGCGGCGACCCGAGCGGCCGGCCGACCCGCCGACACGGGGCGACCCGACCGGCGGCCGGTCGATCGGAGGCCGGAGTCGGTGGGATGGCCTATGGTCGGTGCCATGGTGCCGTTCGTACCGTTGGCTGAACGTATCGTCGACGCGCTGCTGGCCAGCGATCCCGCGCTGGCGGCGTCGGCCGGTGACCACCGGTACGACGACCGGCTGCCGGACCTGTCCGCCGACACGGTCGCCGCCACCGCGACGATGCTGCTGGACGCCACCAACGCCCTCGCCGAGGTCGACGCCGATGCACTGCCCACCCAGGAGCGGGTGGACCACGCGATCCTGTCGGCGATCGTCGACCGGCGGCTGTTCGAACTGACCGAGGTACGGGCCCGCGAGTGGAACCCGCTGGTCTACAACCCGGGGCCGCTGCTGCACAGCCTGACCGCCCGCCCGTTCGCCCCGGCCGCACAGCGGCTGACCAGCCTGGCCGGGCGGCTCGGCGCCGTACCGGATGTGCTGGCCACCGCGCGTGAGACGCTGCGCGGCGTGCCGGCGGTCCACGCCGAGACCGCCGCCGGGCAGTTCGCCGGCACCGCCGCGCTGGTCCGCGACCAGGTCCCGGCGCTGCTCGCCGCCGAGCCCGGGATGCGGGGCAGCGTCGAACCGCTGGCGGCCGAGGCTGCTGCCGCGCTCGACGAGTTCGCCGGCTGGTTGCGGGCCAGCCTCGACCGGGACACCGACCGGCGGGATCCACGGCTGGGGCGGCGGCTGTGGGAGGCGCAGCTGTGGCACACCCTGGACACCGAGTTGACCGCCGCCGACGTACTGGACCGGGCCTGGGCCAACCTGGATCGGGTGACCGGCGAGATCCGGGCGGCGGCGGCCGAGCTGACCGGCGGGTCGGCCGACGACGACACGGTACGTACGGCGTTGGACCGGTTGGCCGCCGCGCACCCCGACGACGCCTCGATCGTGGCGTTGGCGCAGACGGCGATGCGGGAGACGACCGCGTTCGTCGCCGCGCACGACCTGGTGTCGCTGGTCGACGACCGGTGCGTGATCCAGGAGATGCCGGAGTTCGCCCGGGGTGTCGCGGTCGCCTACTGCGACCCGCCCGGGGTGTTGGAGCGCGCCGACGTGCCGACGTTCTACTGCATCGCGCCGACCCCGGCGGACTGGCCGGCGGAACGGGTCGCGTCGTTCTACCGCGAATACAACGACCACATGGTGCGCAACCTGACCGTGCACGAGGCGATGCCGGGGCATTTTCTGCAGCTGGCGCACGCCCGCCGGTTCCTCGGCACCACCCGGGTCCGGGCGATCGGCCGGTCCGGGCCGTTCGTCGAGGGCTGGGCGGTGTACGCCGAGGAGTTGATGGTCGACGCCGGCTTCGGCGGTCTGCCGGTGCGGCTGCAGCAGCTGAAGATGCAGCTGCGGATGACCCTCAACGCGATCCTGGACCAGTTGACCCACTGCGAGCAGTTGCCGCAGGACGAGGCGATGGCGCTGCTGACCGGCCGGGGGTTCCAGGAGGAGGGCGAGGCGGCCGGCAAGTGGCGTCGGGCGCTGCTGACCTCCACGCAGTTGTCGACGTACTTCGTGGGCTACACCGAGGTGGCGCAGGTCGCGGCGACCCGGCCGGTCGACGTACCGGTGCGGCAGTGGCACGACGCGATGCTGGCGCACGGCTCCCCGCCGCCGCGCCACCTGCCGGCGCTGCTACAGATCTGATCCCCCGGTCCGCTGGTGGTCGGTCCGCTGGTGGTCGATCAGCCAGCGGGAGATCGAGTACGTCGGCGGCAGCTCGGCCGGCAGGTCGTCGAGGTCGAACCAGCGGGCTTCGGCGATCTCCCGGCCGTCGACGACCGGTTCGGCCTGCGGTGCCGCCCGTGCGGTGAAGCCGGCCAGGACCACGCCGGGGCCGGACATCGCCCACGGCTGGCTGCCGAAGTAGCCGACGTCGTGCACCTCGAGGCCGACCTCCTCGGCGACCTCCCGGTGCACCGCGTCCTCCAGGGTCTCGCCGGCCTCGACGAAGCCGGCGACCAGCGCCCAGATCGCGGTCGGCCCGTAGGTGTGCCGGACCAGCAACAGCTGTGGGCGGCCGGCGGTCGAGGTGCGGGTGATCGCGGTCAGCACGGCGGGGGAGAGCTGCATCGGTACGTACAGCTCGCAGGCCGGGCAGCGGCGGGCGTGCTCGCCGGGAACGTCGGCCAGTTCGGTGGCGCAGGCGCCGCAGAACCGGTGGGTACGCCGCCAGGTGATCACCTGCAGCGCCCGGCCGGCCAGGGCGGCGAGGGGCTCACCGAGCCGACCGGCAAGCGCCGGCCAGCTGTGCCAGTCGCCGAGCCGCTCGTCGACGCCGGGTAGCCCGGTTGCCCAGACCCGGGCGCCGTCGAGGCTGCCCAGCGGCACCCACTCGGTCCCGGCGGGCAGGTCGGCCACCGAGGGCAGCGGGGCGTCGACGCCGCCGAGCAGTCGACGGCCGGCGACCACCAGACAGAGGTCGGCCGGTTCGGCGGTGGCGTCGGTGCCGGCGTCCGGCACGAACCTGCGGCTACGCCGGGCCGGGTCGCCGGTCGACGGAGCGGGCACCGTCGGGCAGCTCGAAGGCGGTGTCGTCGACGGTGTCACTGTACCGGCTTATCGCGATTTCGACGGCTTGTCCATCGACCACCCCGGTGAAGCTGCCCAGCGCACCCTCGGTGGTGACGCAGACGTCGAACCGGGGCGCCGCCGCGCCCTGCACCTGTCGGACGGTGACGCAGGTGGCGTGCCGGCCGGCGATCGTGGTGTCGTTCTGCGTCACGACCGCCGCCGGGTCGACAGCGGTGGCGTTCAGCAGGGCGATCACCACCGGCGGGGTGACCAACCCGCCCGCGTTGGCGTCCGTGAACAGCTCGGGCTGCGGCGGGGCCGACGGCGACGGCCCGGCGGTCAGCGTGCAGACCGGGCGGTCGCTGGCGGTGTCGCACTCCGTGGTCGCCGCCGACGTGACGATGAGCTTGCCGCCGGGATAGACGTACGCGGTGCGCTGCGGGTTCTGCGCCTGCACGATGCTGGCGCTGGCCCCGCCGACGAGCTGGTAGTCGGCGGAGTAGGTCAGGTCGTCGGCGCCGCCGAGCCGGGTGGCCAGTTCGTTGACCAGGTCGGCCGGCTGGATGGTCTGGCCCGCGTCGGCGATGTTCTGACAACCGGCGGTCAGCAGCAGCGTGCCGGCGAGGGTGGCCGTCGTCAGCCGACGGACGAGCTTGCCCGGTGCACGCATGGGGACAGGGTGGCCGATGCTGTCCACTCCCCGCAAACTCGTTGTCATCAATGTCCATAATTGGGAGCGCTGCGTGGTGTGTGCGGTTCACGGTTGGTACATCCCGCGTTAGGGAAGGCACCGCCCGCGACCCCCGGCCCGCCCGATACGCTGCCATCGGAACGGTCGGCCGCACCGTCGCGGCCTTGCGGGAATTTGAACACGAGGAGCGACACAGTGGCTACCATCGAGGGAATCGTCGCCAGGGAGATTCTCGATTCGCGCGGCAACCCGACGGTCGAGGTCGAAATCGGGCTCGACGACGGCACCATCGCCCGCGCCGCGGTGCCGTCCGGTGCCTCCACCGGCGCGTTCGAGGCGATCGAGCTGCGCGACGGTGACGCCGACCGGTACGCCGGCAAGGGCGTCGAGCAGGCGGTCGCCAACATCGAGGAGCGCATCGTCGACCAGTTGGTCGGGTTCGAGGCCAGCGAGCAGCGACTGATCGACCAGAAGATGCTCGACCTGGACGGCACCGCCGACAAGTCCGGACTCGGCGCGAACGCCATTCTCGGGGTGTCGCTGGCGGTGGCCAAGGCCGCTGCCAACAGCGCCGAGCTGAGCCTGTTCCGCTACCTCGGCGGCCCGAACGCCCACCTGCTGCCGGTGCCGATGATGAACATCCTCAACGGTGGCGCGCACGCCGACTCCAACGTCGACGTCCAGGAGTTCATGATCGCGCCGATCGGCGCGCCGACCTTCCGCGAGGCGCTGCGTACCGGGGCCGAGGTCTACCACAAGCTCAAGGCGGTGCTGAAGAAGAAGGGCCTGGCCACCGGGCTGGGCGACGAGGGCGGCTTCGCGCCGGACCTGCCGACCAACGCCGCCGCGCTGGACCTGATCGCCGAGGCCGTGGCCGCCGCCGGTTATAAGCTCGGCACCGACGTGGTGCTGGCGCTGGACGTGGCCGCCACCGAGTTCTACAAAGACGGTGCGTACGTCTTCGAGGGCGCGAACAAGTCCGCCGACGAGATGATCGCCTACTACACCAAGCTGGTCGGCGAGTACCCGATCGTGTCCATCGAGGACCCGCTGGCCGAGGACGACTGGGCCGGCTGGTCGGCGATGACCGCCGCGCTCGGCGACAAGATCCAGATCGTCGGCGACGACCTGTTCGTCACCAACCCGGAGCGCATCGCCCGGGGCATCGCCGAGCAGGCCGCCAACGCCGTACTGGTCAAGGTGAACCAGATCGGGTCGCTCACCGAGACCTTCGACGCGGTCGAGCTGGCCCACCGCAACGGCATGCGGTGCATGATGAGCCACCGCTCCGGCGAGACCGAGGACACCACCATCGCCGACCTGGCGGTGGCGACCGGCTGCGGGCAGATCAAGACCGGTGCCCCGGCCCGGTCCGAGCGGGTCGCCAAGTACAACCAGCTGCTGCGCATCGAGGAGGAGCTGGCCGACGCCGCGCGCTACGCCGGGGCGGCCGCCTTCCCGCGCTACCGTACGGCGTGACCGTACGGCGTACCTGATACACCGACGGCGGCGCGTGCCGGGCCGGGCGGCGGGACCGAGCCGCTGCCCCGGCACGCGCCGGCCGGGTTCCGTACCGCCGACCGACCGGGAGGGGTGTGACGACGGTGACGCAACGGCGCACACCGAGTGGGCAGGGCCCGACCCGGCGTACCGGCCAGACCGGACGCTCCGGCGTCCGGGGGCCGGTGCGTACCGCCGGCCGGGACACCGGCCGCGACGCGCCTCGCGGCGTCGGCCGCGACACCGCCCGTGACGGCGGTCGTGGTGCCACACGCGACGGCGGTCGTGGCACCGACGCGGGCCGCCCGGCGAGTCGGCCGGCGGCGGCCCGGCGGGCACCCGCCGGGCCGGTCAAGCGGACCACCGCGGCGCAGCCCAACCGTGTCACCGGCCGGGCCACCGTCCTGCTGGTGGTGCTGGTGGCGCTCGCCCTGGCCTACACCTATCCGGTCCGGGTCTACCTCAGCCAGCAGTCCGACATCGCCCGGATGGAGCAGGCCCAGCAGGAGCAACGGGAACGGATCGCGGAGCTGACCGCGCAGGCCGAACGCTGGCAGGACCCGGACTTCATCCGGATCGAGGCCAAACGGCGCTTCTACATGGTGTACCCGGGGGAGGTGCCGCTGCTGGTGCTGCACGATCCGGCCGGGGCCGCCCGCGACGCCGGCGACCCGATCGACCCACCACCGGGCGAGTCGACTCCGGCCGACCCGTGGTACGACACCCTGTGGTCCAGCGTGCAGGCCGCCGACGCCACCGAAGGGACCTCGCCGTGACCAGCCGACCCGCCGACGAACAGGACCTGGCGGCGGTGGCCGCGCAGCTCGGCCGCCCACCGCGCGGCACCCGGGCGGTCGCCCACCGCTGCCCGTGCCAGCTGCCCGACGTGGTCGAGACGGTGCCCCGACTGGCCGACGGCACCCCGTTCCCGACGTTGTTCTACCTGACCTGCCCCCGGGCGACCGCCGCGTGCAGCCGGCTGGAGTCCGCCGGTCTGATGCGCGAGTTCGCCGACCGGCTGGCCGAGGATCCGCAGTTCGCCGCCGCGTACCGGGCGGCGCACGAGGACTATCTGACCCGGCGCGAGGCGATCGGCCACGTGCCGGAGATCGACGGGGTGTCCGCCGGCGGCATGCCGGGCCGGGTCAAGTGCCTGCACGTGCACCTGGGGCACGCGCTCGCCGTCGGCCCGGGTGTCAACCCGATCGGCGACCGGGTCCGCGAGCTGGTGGAGCCGTGGTGGGAAGGTGGGCCCTGCGTACCACCGGCGGAGCTGGCCGGGCCCGCGCAGTCGCAGCGGCCCGCGCAGCCGGCGCAGGACGGCGATCGTGTCGACGCCTGACACCGACGACGCCGAGGTGGTGATCCGCCGCGCGCGCACCCCTGACGTACGGGGGATCCGTCGACTGATCGACCTGTACAGCCCGGACCGCCGGCTGCTCAGCAAGGCCACCGTCACCCTGTACGAGGACGTGCAGGAGTTCTGGGTCGCGCAACGCCCCGCCGACGGCGCCATCGTCGGCTGCGGGGCGCTGCACGTGATGTGGGAGGACCTGGCGGAGATCCGTACCGTCGCGGTCGACCCGCGGTGTCGCGGCCGCAAGATCGGGCACCGGATCGTCGCGGAGCTGGTCGCCGCCGCCCGCGAGCTCGGTGTCGCCCGGGTCTTCGTGCTCACCTTCGAGACCCGGTTCTTCGCCAGCTTCGGCTTCGTCGAGATCGACGGTGCGCCGGTGCCGGGCCAGGTGTACGAGCAGCTGCTGCGCTCCTACGACGAGGGCGTCGCCGAGTTTCTCGGGCTGGAGCGGGTCAAGCCGAACACGCTCGGCAACACCCGGATGCTGCTGCACCTGCGCTGAGCACCCCGACCCGCCAAGATCCCGACGATCTTGCAATTATCGTTGAACAAATCGGACAAAAGCTCTCGATGAGCGCAAGATCGTCGGGGAGAGGGAATGGGTGGCGTGATGCGGGTGGCGGGCATCGACTGCGGCACCAACTCGGTCCGGCTGCTGATCGCCGACCTGGGACGTGACGCTGGAGCCGGGCCAGAGCATGGCCGTGCCGATCCGCCGCTGACCGACGTGGTCCGCCGGATGGAGATCGTCCGGCTCGGCGAAGGCGTCGACCGGACCCGCCGGCTCGCCCCCGAGGCCATCGACCGGACCCGCCGGGCCCTGACCGGGTACGCGGCCGAGATCGCCGCGCACGGTGCCGAGCGGGTCCGCATGTGTGCCACCTCGGCCAGCCGCGACGCCGACAACGCCGCCGAGTTCGTGGCGATGGTGCAGGCCACCCTCGGGGTGACCCCCGAGGTGGTCACCGGCGACGAGGAGGCCCGGCTCACCTTCGCCGGCGCGGTCGGCGGGTTGGCCGCCACCGCCGCCGCGCCGTACCTGGTCGTCGACATCGGCGGCGGCTCCACCGAGTTCGTCGTCGGCACCGGCACGGTGGACCGGGCGGTCTCGGTCGACATCGGCTGCGTCCGGATGACCGAACGGCACCTGCGGGCCGACCCGCCGACCCCGGCGCAGATCGACGCCGCGCGACGGGACATCACCGACGCGGTCGACCGCGCTCTGACAGCGGTCGGCCTGGCGGGCCGGTCGGTCAGCGCCGGGCCGACCGACGGTACGCCGACCCTGGTCGGCCTGGCCGGCTCGGTGACCACCGTCGCCGGGATCGCGCTGGGGCTCGACGCCTACCGGCCGGAGCGGCTGCACCACGCCACCGTCAGCTACCAGCAGGTGGCGGCGGTCACCACCGACCTGCTCGCCATGCCGGTCGCCGAGCGGCTGCGGATCCCGGTGATGCATCCGGGCCGGGCCGACGTGATCGCCGCCGGCGCGATGGTGCTGCAGATCATCATGGAACGGGCCGGGGTGCCCGCCGTCGTCGCCAGCGAGCACGACATCCTCGACGGGATCTGCCTGAGCCTGCGCTGACCCGTTGCGCCCCGGGCGGTGACCATTGGACGTACGGCAGCTCACCAAGAGGTGTACGCCACCCTCCGCGCGCCTTCCCCGGCCTCGCGGCGCGTGTCAGGCTACCCGGACACGTGACCCACTGCGCGCCAGCCAACGATGACTGACCGACAGGAGGACCCCCCATGGGCGAGATGGTGAGCTACCGCAGCAACGGCGGGACCAGCGAGGGATACCTGGCCCTGCCGCCGACACCCGGCGACACCGGTGCCCCTGCGGTCATCGTCATCCAGGAGTGGTGGGGGCTGGTACCGCACATCACCACGGTCGCCGACCGGCTCGCCGAAGCCGGCTTCGTCGCCCTTGCCCCGGACCTCTACCACGGGGTGCAGGCCACCGAGCCGGACCAGGCGCGTCGGCTGCTGATGGGACTGGCGATGGACGAGGCGGCGAAGGACATCGCCGGGGCCGCCGACTACCTCGCGGGCCGGGCCGAGACCGTCGGTGACACCGTCGGTACGGTCGGCTTCTGTGCCGGCGGTAGCCTGGCGCTGTGGTCGGCCACGCTCACCGACCGGATCGTGGCCACCGCCGGTTTCTACCCGACGGTGCCGTGGGAGCGGATGAGCCCCGACTGGTCCGGCTACGCCGGCAAGGCGGCGACGATCCACTGCTCGGAGCAGGACGGTACCTCCGCGGCCGAGGGCATCCAGCAGGCCAGGGGCTACATCGAGGCGGCCGGCGGGAACTGTGTCGTCTACGACTACCCTGGCACCCGGCACGCGTTCTTCAACGACGACCGTCCGGAGTCGTACGACCCCGACGCGTCGACGCGGGCCTGGGCGCGGACCCTGGAACTGTTCCGGACCCGACTCGGCTGAGCGCGGCGGGTGTCACCGGCGGCGGTGCGGTGGTCGCTGCCCGTTGCGCCGTTACGACGCCGGAAGGAGCCGTGGTGACCCGTACCGCCGACGAGGTGACCACAGCGGCGGCCCAGGTGCCGGACCTGCCCGCGCTGGACGCTGCGGTCGCCCACTGCCGGGCCTGCCCCGGCCTGGTCGCCTGGCGGGAGCAGGTCGCCGCGACGAAACGGGCGGCGTTCCGGGACCAGACCTACTGGGGCCGGCCGGTGCCCGGGTTCGGGGCGTCGGACGCCCGGATCGCTGTGCTCGGCCTGGCCCCGGCGGCCCACGGCGGAAACCGGACCGGTCGGGTCTTCACCGGCGACCGCTCCGGCGACGTGCTCTTCGCCGCGCTGCACCGGGCCGGCCTGGCCAACCAGCCGACCAGCGTCGCCGCCGACGACGGCCTGCGTCTGATCGACACCCGGGTGGTGGCCGCCGTGCGTTGCGCGCCGCCGGCGAACAAACCGACCCCGGCCGAGCGGGACACCTGCGCGCCCTGGCTGCACCGTGAGTTCGAACTGCTGCGGGCCTCACTGCGGGTGGTGGTCGCGCTCGGCGCGTTCGCCTGGGCTGCGTGGTGGCCGACGTCGACCCGGGTGTACGGCCGACGCCCGCCCACGCCCCGACCGGCGTTCGGCCATGGGGCACACTGGTCGGGTGGCGCGGGGGCGCCCGACCTGCTGGGCTGTTACCACGTCAGCCAGCAGAACACGTTCACCGGCCGGCTCACCCCAGCCATGCTCGACGAGGTGTTCGCCGAGGCGAAACGCCGGGCGCAGGGCAGCTGAGGCGGGCAATCCCACGCAGGAGGATTCGAGGGGCATCACGTCGCCAATGGATCATGCGACCTTCCGTCGACTGTGGCCACTCGCTGCCGTCGCCGTCCTGCTCGCGCTGACCGCCGTCGCGGCAGCGAACTCCACCCTGCCGGTCGGCCGGACCGACGCCACCGTCGAACGGGAACTCCCGGCCCTGCCGGACTACCAGCAGCCGCAGACCGCACCGACGTTCGAGCCACCACCGGAGGAGTTCGCCGCCGCCGATCAGCAGCAGATCCCGTCCTGGATTCCGCTGGCCGCCGGTGCCCTCTGCGCGGTGGCCGTGCTGGTGGTCGCCGGCCTGCTGATCTGGACGCTGCTGCGAGACCTGGTCCGCCGACGCCCCCGGCGGGCGAGCGGCGGCATCCGCCGGCGTACCCGAATGCCGGAGGAGCCGGGCAGCGCGGCGGAGGTGGTCGCCGCCGTCGACGCCGGCCTGGTCGAGCTCTCCGACGCCGACACCGACCCCCGCCGGGCGGTGATCGCCTGCTGGGTACGGCTGGAGCAGGCCGCCGCCGCGGCCGGCACCCCACGACAGGTCGGCGACACCTCCACCGACCTGGTGACCCGGCTGCTGGCCGGGCATGCGATCAGCGCACAGGTGCTCTCCGCGTTCGCCGCCGTCTACCGCCAGGCCCGCTACGCCCGGCACGCGGTCGACGAACGTACCCGGGCCCAGGCCCAGTCGGCGCTGCGCCGGCTGCGCGGCGAACTGACCGCCGGCGTCGGCGCGACCGGAACCGGCCCGGCCAGCGGAACCGGTCCCGCCAGCGGAAGCGAGCCGGTCGATGGGTGACCAGCAGACCAGCATCGACGACCTGCTCGGCCACGAGGAGGAGCGGCCCGCCCCGGAGCCGACCGCCCGCCCACGCGGGCGAATCCGTCGCTGGTTCAGCGCGCTGCTGATCGCCGCCGCCGGTACGGCGGTCGTCGTGTTCGGGTTACGGGCGTTCGGCCTCGCCGTACCGGTGGTGGCGGTCTTCGGCGGCTGCCTGGCGTTGGTGGCGCTGCGGCGCACCGTACGCTCGGTCGCCGCGCCGAAGCCGGTGAAGCTGCGTCGGGTCGGGGTCGACCCGGAGGACGGCAACTACGTCTTCGGCAGTGCGGACGGCCTGCGGGAGGCGGTCCGCCGGTGGGAGAGCCGGCTGCGTTCCGGGCACCGGGACGCGGCCCGGTTCACCGAGGTGATGGCGCCGGTGCTCGCCGACCTCGTCGACGAGCGGCTGCGGCAACGGCACGGGTTCACCCGGGCCAGTGACCCGCAGCGGGCCCGGGCGATCTGCGGCGACGAACTGTGGCAGCTCCTCGACGCCCCCGTCCGGCGTGCGCCGTCGGCAAAGGACTACGCGCTGCTCATCAGCCAATTGGAGAAGATATGAACGACGTGGTGGCCGCCCCGACCGCCGAGGCGAGCCGGCTGGCGCACGCCGTACTGGACTCGGTCGGCACCATCCTGGTCGGCAAGCGGGACGCGTTGGAGCTGGTGCTGGCGGGCATCCTGGCCGGCGGACACGTGCTGCTGGAGGACCTGCCGGGCCTCGGCAAGACCCTGACCGCCCGGTCCTTCGCGCAGGCGCTGGGGCTGGACTTCCGCCGCCTGCAGTTCACCCCGGACCTGCTGCCCGCCGACGTCACCGGGTCGTTCCTGTACGACCAGCGCAGCGCCGACTTCACCTTCCGGGCCGGCCCGGTCTTCACGAACCTGCTGCTCGCCGACGAGATCAACCGGACACCGCCGAAGACCCAGGCGGCGCTGCTGGAGGCGATGCAGGAGAAGCAGGTGTCGGTGGAGGGCGTCACCTACCGGCTGGAGGCGCCGTTCCACGTGCTGGCCACCGCCAACCCGATCGAGTACGAAGGCACCTATCCGCTGCCCGAGGCGCAGCTGGACCGGTTCCTGCTGCGGGTGTCGTTCGGCTACCCGACCCACGACGAGGAGTGGGAGGTGCTGCGTCGGCGGATCGCCCGGCGGCAGGAGGAGACCGAACTGTCGGCGGTGGTCGACGCCGCCGGGCTGCGCGCAATGCAGGCCGCGTTGGAGAACGTCGTCGTCGAGGACTCCATCGGCCGCTACATCGTGTCGTTGACCCAGGCCACCCGGGAACACCCGTCGGTGCTGGTCGGGGCCTCGCCCCGGGGGTCGTTGGCGCTGCTGCTGCTGGCCCGGGCCAAGGCGGTGCTCGCCGGCCGGGACTTCGTCGTCCCGGAGGACGTCAAGGAGGTCGCCGCGCCCGTGCTGGCGCACCGGATCACCCTGCGGCCGGAGATGTGGCTGCGCCGGGTCGACCCGGCGTTCGTCGTCGCCGAGGTGCTGGCACAGACGCCGGCACCGGCCAGCGGCGCGCTGCCCAGCTACGCGGGTGGCTTCGGCCCGTCCGGCGGCGTGGCGGCCGGTGGCCGCCGCCCGGCGCAGTGACCGGCGGGGAGTGGCTGCCCACCCGGGCGCTCGGGCGGGCGGTGGTGGTCACCGGCCTGCTGTTGATCGCCGGGGTGCTCCTCGGTCGGGTCGACCTGGTGGCGTTGGCGGCACCGTTCGCGCTGGGGGCGGCGTACGGGTTGCGCCGCCGGCCGACCGCCGCGCCGCTGCTCGACGTCGGTGCCGTCGACGGGAAGATCGTCGAAGGCGGTGAGGTGGGTGCCCGGGCGGCCGCCGCCAACCCGGCGGACGCCGACTACGACCTGGTGGTGGTCCGGGCGAAGGTGTCACCGTGGCTGCGCATCGACGAGATCGGGATACTGCCGGCCGTGCCGATCGACCCGACCGGCGTCGCCCCGGCGACCGGTGCCGGGGCCACCGGCGACCCGACGGCCGGTGCCGGGTCGGTGCAGGTGCTCGAACAACTGGGCCCGCCGGCCCGGCCGACGCCGTCCGGTGGGGTGCCGGATCGCCCGTTCGCCCTGGCGGTGCCGAGCGGCACCGCCGCAGGCTTCGAGTTGGGCGGGGTGGCGCTGCGCTGGGGGCGTCAGCCGATCGGACCGGTCGCCGCCCGCGCGGTGGCCTGCGACGGGCTGCTGGCCTGCCGGCCGCTGGTCGCCGAACCGGTCCGGGTGCCGGTCTACCCGGTGATCGAGCCGTTCGACGCCGACGAGGCGATGCCCCGGGCCGCCGGCCTGGTCGGCGGGCACCGGTCCCGCCGGCCGGGGGAGGGCGGCGAGCTGGCCGGGGTACGGATCTTCGGGCCCGGCGACCGGCTGCGTCGGATCGACTGGCGGGTGTCGCTGCGGGCCCGGCAACTGCACGTGGCGGCGACGCTGTCCGACCGGGACGCCGAAGTGGTGCTGCTGGTGGACGTGCTCACCGAGGTCGGCCGCTCCGGCGGGGTGTCCGGCGGCGCGTCCGTGCTCGACACCACGGTCCGGGCGGCGGCCGCCGTCGCCGAGCACTACCTGCACCGGGGGGACCGGGTCGCGATGCTGGAGTACGGGCCACTGGCCCGCCGGCTGCGTCCGGCCACCGGCCGGCGGCAGTACCTGACCGTGCTCGAATGGCTGTTGGACGTCACCGTCCGGCCCACCCCGTACGAGCCCTACGACCAGGTGTTCGGCCCGCAGCTGCTCTCCTCCGACGCGCTGGTGGTGGTGCTCACTCCGCTGGTCGACCCACGGTCGGCGGAGATGCTGGCCCGGATGGCCCGGTCCGGGCGGATCGTGGTCGCCGTCGACACGCTGCCCGCCACGCTGGCCCCACCGGCCCGCTCCGGCGGCTGGTCGGAGGTGGCGTACCGGCTGTGGCGGCTGGAACGCGACAACACCATCGGGCAGCTGCGTGAACACGGCGTACCGGTGGTGGCCTGGGCCGGCACCGGCAGCCTCGACCAGGTGCTGCGCGACGTCGCCCGGTTGGCGTCGGCACCCAAGGCGGTGCTGCGATGATCACCGCCGTACGGGACCGGGTGGCGGCCGTGCGGACCGTGCTGCACCGGGCGACCCTGGCGCCGGTGCTGCTGCGCGTCGCGGTGGCCGTGGTGACCCTGCTGGGCCTCGGTCTGGCGTACCCGGCCGAACTGCTGATCGACCGGCTCGGCCTGGCGCTGCTGGCCGTCGCGGTGCTGCCGGCGCTCGCCCCACGCGGCCACGCGCCGACGGTGGCGATCCTGGTCGGGCTGGTCGGCTGGGCGCTGTCGACGACGGTGTACGGCGTACCGGTGCAGCTGTGGCGGCTGCTCGCGGTCGGCTCCCTGCTCTACCTGACGCATTCGCTGGCCGCGCTGGCCGCCGCGCTGCCCTACGACGTGGTACTCGCGCCGGACGTCGTACTCCGCTGGTCGACCCGGGCCGGCGGGGTGCTGCTGGCGTCGGCGGTACTGGTGGTGCTGCTGCTCACCGTCGCCGGGCAGGCGGCCGGGCCGCCGTTCCTGCTGGCGGCGCTGGCCGGGCTGGCGGTCGCCGTCGGTGCTGTCGCCCTGCTCGCCGCCCTGGTCCGCCGCCGCTGATCCGGCGCCGCTGGCTTGCGGTGCCCGCACCTGCGGCGGTGTCGGGGGTCACTGCGTGCGACGTCACACCCGCGTGCTGGGTCACATATCTGGCTTTCGAGGCTGCGTCAAGAGGCGGACGGGAGGAAGATGGCGATGTGAATAGGCAACGGATCCTTGTCGTCGGTGCCGGGCACGTCGGTCTCTACGCCGCCCTGCGCCTGTCCCGAAAGATGCGGCGGGGCGAGGCCGAGGTGATCGTGGTCGACCCGCAGCCCCACATGACCTACCAGCCGTTCCTGCCCGAGGCTGCGGCGGGCAACATCTCCCCACGGCACTCGGTGGTGCCGCTGCGCCGCGAACTGCGCCGCTGCCACGTCATCGCCGGCGCGGTCACCCGCATCGAGCACGCCCGCAAGGTCGCCAGCGTGCAGCCGATCGTCGGCCCGGCCCGGGAGATCGCCTACGACCACGTGATCGTCGCCCCCGGTTCGGTGTCCCGGACGCTGCCCATTCCCGGTCTGCGTGAGCACGGCATCGGCTTCAAGACCATCGGCGAGGCCATCTACCTGCGCAACCACGTACTGGAGCGGCTCGACGTGGCGGCGGCGACCGCCGATGACGAGGTACGCCGTACCGCGTTGACGTTCGTCTTCGTCGGCGGTGGGTACGCCGGGATCGAGGCGCTCGCCGAGATGGAGGACATGGCCCGCGACGCGCTGCGGTACTACCCGGAGCTGAAGCCGGCCGACATGCGCTGGGTGCTGGTCGAGGCGACCCAGCGGGTGCTGCCCGAGGTCGACCGGGACATGGGCGCGTACACGGTGCAGCAGCTGGTCAAGCGCGGCATGGACATCCGGCTGGACACCCGGCTGGAGTCCTGCGTCGACGGGCTGGTGCGCCTCTCCGACGGCGACAGCTTCCGTGCCGACACGATCGTCTGGACGGCCGGGGTCAAGCCGTCGCCGATGCTCGACGCCACCGACCTGCCCCGGGACGAGCGGCGCCGGGTCAACTGCCTGGCCACCCTGCAGGTCGCCGAGGACGGCCGGGCGGTCGAGGGGGCCTGGAGCGCCGGCGACTGCGCGGCGGTGCCGGACCTGACCGGGCCGCCCGGGGCGTACTGCTCGCCCAGCGCCCAGCACGCGGTCCGCCAGGCCCGGGCCATGGCCGACAACATCCTGGCGGTGATCCGTGGCCAGCAGCCGGTGGAGTACCGGCACAAGCACGCCGGCAGCGTCGCCAGCCTCGGCCTGCACAAGGGTGTCGCCCAAGTCTACGGCATCAAGATGACCGGGCTGCCCGCCTGGTTCATGCACCGTACGTACCACATGAGCCGGATCCCGTCGCTGAACCGCAAGGTACGGGTCATCGTCGACTGGACGCTCGCGCTGTTCCTCAAGCGTGAGGTCGTGGCGCTCGGCCAGCTGCACGACCCCCGGGAGGACTTCCTCGGCGCGACGCCGCCGGTCACCACCGCACCGGAGCCGGCCAACCTGCGGTAGGCCGCCGTGGCCACGCCGGATGCGGTCAGCCGACCCGCCAGACCCAGGCGTCGGCGATCCGCTCGCCCGGGCCGATCAGCTCCTCGGTGGTGCGCCGTAGCGGGTCGGCGTGCACCGTGCCGTCGGCGACCACCACACAGTTCGCGCCCCAGCGCGCCAGGTCCCGCCGGGCCCGGGCCCGCTCGTCGTCGGTGATCTCCGGCACCTCGCCGGTGCGGGCCACCTCGGCCCAGATCTTCGAGGTGGGCTGCTTGAACGTGCCCATCGAGGCTTCCCCGCCGGGTGCGTAGGGGCCGATGAAGAAGCCCTCCGGCATGCCGAACGCGACGTTCGCGGCGGTCGCCCAGGCCATCGGCCACGGCTCCTTCGGCGTCGCGGGCGGCACCGGCACCAGGACACCGCCGGTCGACACGCAGTCGCGCCAGTGTCCGGCGGTGATGAACTGCGGCAGCGGCTCGCGGTCCATGCCGGGCAGCGGCGCCGGCACGACCGGCAGCAGCGCGGCGGTGAGCACCGTCGGCACCAGCACCCGGCCGGGGCGCCAGCCGAGCCGCAGCGCCCGGTCGACCGCGAGCACCAGGATCGCGGCGATCAACGGGATCACCGCGAGGGCGAAGCGCATCGGCAACGCGCCGTCGACTACCGGCAACCCGTTGAGCAACGCGTACGGCCCGGGAACGTCGGTACGCGTGCCGTCGACGACGATCCGTGGCCCGAGCGAGAGCCCGGCCATCAGCACGGTCCCCACCGTGCAGGCGACCACCATCGGCCGGCGGATCAGCCAGCCGGCGCAGCCGGCGGTGACGATCAGCAGCGGCCAGCCGAGGAAGGTGTTGTACTCGGCCGGGCCGGTGGTGAGCTCCGCCGCGCTGGCCGAGCCGGCGATCGACAGTTCGGACACCGCAGGCCAGCTGGCCAGGTCGGCGGAGAAGTAGTCGGGGTCGAACACGCCGTCGGAGACGCCCTGCGGGCCGGCGAACTGGAACCACAGCGGGTACGCCAGCAGTACCACGCCGACGGCGACGGCGACGGCCATGCCGACCATGAAGGTGGGCAGGATCCGCCGCACGTACCGGGGGGCGGCGGCCGCGAACGCGGCGGCCATGACGATCAACGTGACGGCGGTGAGGAACAGCACCTCCTCGCCGACGAAGACCTGTACCGCGACGACCACGCCGAGCCATGCCCCGGACGTGACGGTACGACGACGGTCGGCCGGGCCGGCCGGGCCGTGGATGCGGCCGTCCGGGGTCGACCCGGTCGGGTCGGCGGACTGCATCAGCCGGGCCAGCAGCCAGACCATCACCGGGATCAGCCAGATCGCGGTCATGTGCAGGTGGCTGTTGCTCTGCGACACCATTCCGGGGGCGAAGCCGCAGAACGCGCCACCCACGGCGGCGGCGAACCGGTGGGCGCCGACGAGCCGCACGAACATCAGGTAGAAGGCGATCGCGCTGGCCGCCAGGTTCCCGGCGACGAGCAGCGCGAAGGTGACCGGGGCACCGAACGCCAGGGTGACCGGGGCCATCAGGAAGCCGAGGGCGATGACGGTGGTGTTCGTCATCAGGTTGACCCCGTCCGGGGCGTTTAGCCGGTCGCTGAGCAGGCTGAAGTCGCCGAGCAGCAGCCGCGCGTCGCTGGCCAGGAACCACTCGTACAGGGTCTGGTCCTCGGGGTTGAGCGCCAGCAGCCGCCCACTGGGCGAGGGCCAGAGGTGGTAGGTCAACCAGGCCGAGACCGCGACGAAGAACAGGCTTACCGCCACGTCCGGGGCGTATCGGCGAGCGGCTGCCGCGATCCGGGACCGTCGGGAGCCGCGCCGCAGGTATTCGTCCGGAACGTCCGGACCTGGGCCGGTGTCCTGCGCTGCGGTGGCTGAGCGGGTCACGAACCGAACCCTAGTGCCGCGCGTCGGCCGGGATGCGCCCGGCTGGGTCGGACCCGCTAACGTGACAGTCTGCGGTCGGGCGAACGTACGCGACGGCGGGCCGGTCACCGGACCGGCGTCGCCAGCCCGGCCGGGACGGGCCCGGGTGGTGGAACGGCAGACACGGCTGCCTTAAAAGCGGCTGCCGAAAGGCGTGCGGGTTCGAGTCCCGCCCCGGGCACGGCGGTCCGTCCCCGGCCGCCGCGACCCGTCGATGCAGGCCCGTGACGCACGCGTCCTCCACAGCCTCGATCGGTGCGTCTACCCTTGGACTCACACGATCGTGTGACAACCCCCCTGAGGGAGGCTGGACAGTGAAGACATCCAACCCGGTCCTGGCCCGGCTCGGCCAGGCGGCCGAGCGGGAACGGGCGGCCGGGTACGCCCCCGCCGGTCCCTACGGGCAGCCCGGCTACGGGCAGCCGTACCCCGGTGCGGGCAGTGCGCCTGCCGCGCCGCCCACCGTGGCGCCGATGACCGTCGACGACGTCGTCGTCAAGACCGTGACCCTGCTCGGCATCACCGGTCTGTCGGCGGTCGCCGCCTGGATCCTGGTGCCCGACGCACTGCTCGGGGTGGCCTGGATCGGCGCGGCGATCGTCGGTCTGGTGCTGGGCCTGGTCATCTCGTTCTCCCGGATGGCGAACCCGGCCCTGGTGGTCACCTACGCCGTCGTCGAGGGTGTCTTCGTCGGGATGGTGAGCAAGTTCTTCCAGGAGATCGCCGGCTACCAGGGCATCGTCCTGCAGGCGGTGGTCGCCACCTTCGGCGTGTTCTTCCTGATGGCCGCGCTCTACAAGATGAAGGTGATCCGGGCCACCCCGAAGTTCACCCGTGGGCTGATCGCGGCGATGGTCGGCGTCTTCGCCGTCATGATGATCAACCTGGTGCTGTCGCTGTTCGGCGTCGACACCGGCCTGCGCAGCGGTGGCCCGATCGCGATCATCTTCAGCCTCATCTGCATCGTGGTCGCCTCGCTCAGCTTCGTGCTGAGCTTCCACGAGGTCGAGGAGGGCGTCCGACTCGGCCTGCCGCAGCGGTACTCCTGGGTCGCCGCCTTCGGCATCCTGGTCAGCCTGATCTGGCTCTACATCGAGATCCTGCGGCTGCTCAGTTTCTTCCAGGGCGACGACTGATCCAGATCGTCCTGGGTGCGGTAGCACCACACGGCCGCGACGGGTCTGCGTACGCGACGCCCGGCCACCGGTGTTCCCGGCGGCCGGGCGTCGCGCTGTTTCCCGGCGGCGTGCCGCTGCGGTACCGGTGTTCGTCGGCCATGGCTGCCGGTCGCCGCTGACTAGACTGCGTCGGTGGGAACGCGACAGCCCGGTGAGCGGACGGACCCCCTGACCCGGCAGGTCCAGCTGCTGGTCCGGCAGGTCGGCCACTGGGAGAACCCCCGGTGGGCGGCCGCCGACGGCCGGCGGGCCGCCGAGTTTCATCAACTCGTGCAGTACGTCGCCGATCTGGGTGCCGCCGCCGAGGGTCGTCCGGTCCGGCCGGTGCCGAGGCTGCGGCTCGACACCGCCCTGCCGGACCAGCTGCGGGTGGTGGCGGCGGACCTGGTCCGGGCGTCGACCGACCCGGCGACGCTGGAGCCTGCGGTGGCGGCCGTACGGCGCCTGCGCGACCAGCTTTGACGGCGGCGTTCCCGGGATCCAGCTGGGGGAGCGGGATTCAGCTGCGGGAGCGGGATTCAGCTGCGGGACGCTGCGGTCGCGGCACCCCGGACCGCCGGCAGCAGGGCGTGCGCCCAGATCCGGTAGCCGTCCGCCGACGGGTGATATCCGTCGTGACAGTAGGTCCCCGGGTCGGCGCGGAACACCGCACCGGTCTCGT
The DNA here is from genome assembly GCF_049179175.1 of Solwaraspora sp. WMMA2101. NCBI lineage: Bacteria > Bacillati > Actinomycetota > Actinomycetes > Micromonosporales > Micromonosporaceae > Solwaraspora > Solwaraspora sp. WMMA2101. The sequence goes on from NZ_JBMHMA010000006.1 coordinate 4,233,434, forward strand.
TCGCCAGGTCGACGACCCGGGCACCCGCGTCGCGTGCCGCCCGGGCCTGCGCCCGCGCGGTACGCCGCCCCAACAGCCCGGCGACCTGGCGTAGCGGTGGTGCGATCGCGCGGGCCGCCCCAAGGTCGGGGCAGGTGCCGACGACGACTTCGGCGCCCGCCCCGCGCAGCCGGCGTACCGCGGCGGCGAGGTGCACGGCGGACTCGCCCGGCCGACGCAGGGAGGTCGCGTCGTTGATCCCGATCAGGATCACCGCGACGTCCGGTCGCTGCCCCAGCAGGGCGCGGGCGACCTGGGTGGAGAGGTCACTGGACCGGGATCCGGCCACCCCGACACTGGACAGCAGCACCCGGCGCCGCCCGGCAGCCGGGTCGCCGTCGTGCTGGGTCAGCAGCCGGGCCAGTTGTCCGCCGACGGTGTCGGCGACCCGGCTCACCCCGACCCCGAGGGTCACCGAGTCGCCCAGCAGCACGAGCCGCAGCGGCTCCCCACCGGCCGGGCCGAGGGCGGCCCGGACGGCCAGCCCCAGCTCGGGCTGGGCGTATCGGCGGTTGCGGGCCAGCAGCGCCTCGCTGACCAGTAGCGCGGCGCTGCCGACGGTGCCGGCGGCGACCGCCGCCGCGGTGACCTGACCGACCCGTACGGCGAGACTCCTCGTGGTCACAGCGGTCGCCTTCCGTTGCGGCGGTGGCCGGTGCGCACCGGCTCAGCTTTCCGGACCTGCGGGGGACAGCCCCAGGTGCTGACCGGAGGATACGGCCGATCGTCGGTGGTCGGCGTCCCGATCTGCTCCGGGCGGTCCGAACAACCAGCTCAGCGCAGCGGCCTGCCAGGACCGGCCGGGCAGCCGGGGGCGACGGCGCAGCCTGGCCCACCGTCCGTCCGGTCCGCGCTCGCGCCCGCCCACCTGGGTACCGCGTACCTCGGTGCCCGCGTGCCGTGCCGCCTCGTGGGCGGCCTGCGGCAGGGTCCGGACCTTCTCCCGGCCGGCGACGCCGGTCCGCGATGCGGTGCTCGCGCCGAGCGCGCCGAGCGCGGCCGGCAGCAGTACGGCGGCCGCCATCGCGTACCCCTCGGCGGACGGGTGGAACCGGTCCCAGGAGTACAGCCGGGTCGGCTCGGCGGCGAACCGTGGGCCGAGCAGGTCGCCGAGGGAGACGGTCCAGCCGCCGGCCTCGACCACCGCCACGGTCTGCGCGGCGGCGAGTTGACGGCTCCAGCGGCGGGCCAGCCACCGCAGCGGGGGCTTGATCGGCTCGATCGCACCCAGGTCCGGGCAGGTGCCGACGACGACCTGCGCGCCGACGGCACGCAGTTGGCGGACCGCGTCGACCAGGTGCCCGACGGCGACCTCCAGCGGGGTCCGGTGCGTGACGTCGTTGCCGCCGATCAGGATGACGACCAGGTCGGGGCGGATCTCGAGGGCGGCCTCGACCTGCGGGACGAGACCGGACGAGCGGGCCCCGACCACCGCGAGCCGGTGCAGCCGTACGGGTCGACGCAGCCGGCGGGAGATCCCGGTGGCCAGCAGCGCGCCGAGGGTCTCGCGGGGCCGGTGCACGCCGTAGCCGGCGGCCGACGAGTCGCCCAGCACCGCCAGGGTCAGCGGTGGACCGGGCAGCCGGGCCCCGTACAGCCCGTCGCCGCGCGGTGGGGGTGCCTCCGCCAGCGGGATGATCCGCCGGGCCTGCCTGGCCTGGGCGTAGAGGGTGCCGGCGGTGGCGATCGCGACGGCGGCGGCGGTGCCGGCGCCGAACGCGGCGAGCCGGGCCGCGCGGAGCGCCCACGTCCGGCCGGTCGGGTGTGTCATCGCGTCAACCGTGCCCATCGCGCCCCCCGACTGCGATCCGCTGCTGCCGTCGTGCCGTCGTGCTGCGTCCGTTCGAGATTATCTCGGTTCCGGGCGGGACGGGACGCCGCCGCCGCGCGCGGCGAAGTTTGCCGATCGGGGGCATCATGGAGAGCGAGGGCGGCGGTGTGTGCCCGGCGGGTGTGACGAGGAGGAGCCGATGGCCAGGACACTCAAGCGGGCGGCGGCGTTCGCGGCGCTCGGTCGGGCGCTGACGGCGGGGACCCGGTCCGGACCGTCGCTGGGGCGTCGGCTGGCGGCGGTGCCGCGGATGATCCGGGCCACGATGCGTGGCGACTACGACGGCGGCCTACGGCTGGCGTTGATGACGGCTGCGGTGGCGTACGTCGCCTCCCCGGTCGACCTGGTGCCGGAGGCGTTCCTGATGCTGCTCGGCATCGTCGACGACGCCCTGGTGGTCACCTGGCTGGCGGGCAGTGTGCTCGCCGAGACCGAGCGCTTCCTGGACTGGGAGACGCGTCGCGAGTCGGTGGTGCCCGGTCAGGTCGTAGGCTGACCGCGACATACTCCACCGCCGGCAGCGGGCTGTTGTCGGCTGACGACCTCGACCCCGACGATGACGGTGCCGGCGTCAGCAGAAGGGCACAACGAGGTGCGTTACCACGACAACGTCGTTGATCTCATCGGCAACACCCCGCTGGTCCGCCTACGGAAGGTCACCGCCGGAATCGCCGCGACGGTGCTGGCCAAGGTCGAGTACTTCAACCCGGGCGGTTCGGTGAAGGACCGGATCGCGCTGCGCATGGTGGAAGCCGCCGAGCAGTCCGGTCGACTCCGGCCGGGCGGCACGATCGTGGAGCCGACCAGCGGAAACACCGGCGTCGGCCTGGCGCTCGTCGCGCAGCTCAAGGGCTACCAGTGCGTCTTCGTCTGCCCGGACAAGGTCAGTGAGGACAAGCAGAACGTGCTGCGGGCGTACGGCGCCGAGGTGGTGGTCTGCCCGACCGCGGTGGCGCCGGAGGACCCTCGCTCCTACTACCAGGTCTCCGACCGGCTGGCGGCGGAGATCCCGGGGGCCTGGAAACCGGACCAGTACGCGAATCCGGCCAACCCGCAGTCGCACTACGAGGGCACCGGGCCGGAGCTGTGGGCGCAGACCGACGGCCGGATCACCCACTTCGTCGCCGGGGTGGGCACCGGCGGGACGATCTCCGGGGTGGGCCGCTACCTCAAGGAGGCCTCCGACGGTGCGGTCCGGGTGATCGGTGCGGACCCGGAGGGCTCAGTCTACTCCGGAGGGTCGGGACGACCGTACCTGGTGGAGGGAGTCGGCGAGGACTTCTGGCCGCAGACCTACGACCGGTCGGTCTGTGACGAGATCGTGGAGGTCTCCGACCGGGAGTCGTTCGTGCTCACCCGGCGGCTGGCCCGTGAGGAAGGGCTGCTGGTGGGCGGTTCGTGCGGGATGGCGGTCGCCGCCGCGCTGCGGGTGGCCCGCCGGGCCGGTCCGGACGACGTGGTGGTGGTGCTGCTGCCCGACGGCGGTCGCGGCTACCTGTCGAAGATCTTCAACGACGACTGGATGGCCCGGTACGGGTTCCTGGACACCAACGGCGCCGAGCCGACCGTCGGTGACGTGCTGGCGGCCAAGCCGGGTGGCCTGCCGGAGCTGGTGCACGTCCATCCGACCGAGACGGTCCGGGACGCGGTCGACTACCTGCGCGAGTACGGCATCTCCCAGCTGCCGGTGCTGAAGGCGGAGCCGCCGGTGGTGACCGGTGAGGTGGCCGGGTCGATCGCCGAGCGGGACCTGCTCGACGCGCTGTTCAGCGGCAAGGCGCAGCTGCACGACACGATCGAACGGCACATGGGCGCACCGCTGCCGATGATCGGTGGCGGGCAGCCGGTCCGTGAGGCGGTGGCGCTGCTGGCCGGTACGGACGCGGCGCTGGTGCTGGTCGACGGCAAGCCGCGTGGCGTGATCACCCGCCAGGATCTGTTGGCGCATCTCGGAAACAGCGGCGAATAATCGCACAGGGTGTCCGGTTGGATGCCGTGAGCTGATGTTGACTAGGGCTATGGAAGTTCCGCCCCGGCACTGTCCGCTGCCGGGGCGGACGACCATGGTGCTTCACTCTGCGGTGACCCGGGCGCCCGCCAGCATCCCGGTGTCCCGCATTGTTGCCCGCCCACGCCGATCAACCGGCACGCCTCCGCCGGTTGAGCGCCTTCGGCCAGGCGTTTTCCCCCGGTTAGGGCGGGCAGTGCCGGGCGAGAGTACGGGGCTGGACGGAACCCCCGCAGCAGCGGCTCCGTACTCTCGCCCGGCCGTCACACGTCGGTGGTGGGCAGCGCGCGGGTGTAGCGCAGCTGCGGGGTGAGCACCGGCCCGATCCAACTGTCCCGGCGCTGCCCGTCCGGCCGCCAGCCACTGTGTTCGTAGAAGCGTCGGGCCGGCTGGTTCTCGGCCAGGACCCAGAGCACCGCACGGTCGTAGCGGTGGCCGCGCATCGTGTCGAGTGCGTCGCGCAGCAGCGCGGTGCCGATGCCGGTGCCCTGGTGCGGCGGGGCGACGTGGATGGCGTACAGCTCGCCGGTGTCGGGGTCGCCGTCGCTGTGCGGGCCGACGTAGGTGAAGCCGGCCAGCTCGCTGTCGCGTTCGGCGACGGTGAGCCGGTGGGTGTCGCTCTCGTAGGTCAGTCGCTCGGTCCACCAGGCGGCCAGCACCGGACCCGGCACGGCGTCCAGCGCGGCGTCCGCGACGATGCCCCGGTAGGCGCTGCGCCGGGAGAGGTGGTGCAGGTGGCCGACCGCGTCGACGTCGTCGAGCCGGGCCGGGCGGAGGGTGAGCGCCACCTGGTGAGCGTACCGGCATAAAACGACCCCCGGGGTTTCCACGTCGGTGACGTGGGCCGGCTGGACTGGGCCGGCACCCCGGGGGTCGGGTGGCTGTCGTGGTTTCGCCGCACCGCTGCCACACGGTCTCGACGATCGGAGCTGTCGAGGACAGCGGCTAGCGGACAGTCACCTCACGAGTCCCATTGCTATCCAACGTCGGACCACCTCCTTTCCCGTGTACGGCCACGCTAGCCGGGCGCGCTGGCCGGCGGCAACGGTTTTTGCCGATCACCACGGGGGTCGCCGGTGTGCCGCCCCGGCGCCTCCGGTGGCACCGGCCGGGGTGGCCGCTGGACCTTGTCGGTTACTAAATGTAGTCACCTGTGCACATTAAGTATGCAATGTTCGGTGTATTGATGTTCGCCTTAGGGAGTGGGGAACCTGCGGGGGTGATCAATATTGACTGAAACGATACGGTGGCGACTTGTCCGTTGGCCGTTGTATCTGCCATCGTCTTTCCGGGTGATTCGTTCCGTCGTCATGATCGGACAGGTGTGGCCGGTGCGAATGCCCGCACACAGGTCGATCGATCGCAGCGTGTGTGATCGGGGGGACGAGTCGATCAAAGGCCACGTCCCGCGGCGGCAGCCGTGGACGGGCCGCGAGGTCGACGGGTCGTTACGCCAAGTCGGTGGAGGCTCGTCGAACGCGTCCTCGCGCCATCCCCGCGGCCCTGGTCAATAGCGTCGTACGGCGCTGTCGACCATGAATAGGGCGGGTGGGTTTTCAGCAGGTTTCAATAGGGGTGGGCAGACAGAATATGAGTGACACGGGTGAGAAGCTGAGGGTGGCCCGGGAATCCGCCGGCATCAGTCTGGCCCGAATGGCGGCACTCAGCCACTTCAGCAAGGGCCATCTGTCGAACGTCGAGGCAGGGCGGCGGACCGCGACGGCCGACGTGGTGACCGCCTATGAACAGGTGTTGGGAGACCAGATGCAACGTCGCGGTCTGATCACCGGGCTGGCCGCCGGAGTGGTGGCGCCGGGTGCCATCTCCGAGTTGATCCACCGCGGCTTCACCGCCGCGCTCGGCGATCCGGCAGCCGAGGAGCAGTGGCGCGAGCACGCCGACAACCTCGGCCGCGACTACATGTCCGTCGGTGCCGGGGAGTTGCAGGACCGGCTCGCCAACGACCTCGTGGTGCTGCAGCAGCAGCTCGGTTCACCGCCGATGTGGGGGCTGGCCGCGCGCTTTCTCAGCGTGTACGGCAAGACCACCGGGCAGGCACAGGAGGCTGTCCGGTGGTACCGGCTCGCCGCCGTCGCCGCCGACCGCAGCGGGGACACCGCCGTACGGGTGTGGGTCCGTGGCCGGGCCGCGCTCGCCCTCGGGTACGAAGGCGCCGCGCTCGGTGTCGCGCAGGACCTTGCCGACCAGGCGCTCGCGCTCAGTGAGCGACCCTCGCTCGGCCGGCTCAACGCACTGATGGCGAAGGCGCAGGTCGCCGGGGTACGTGGCGACCGTACCGCCGCTCTGGCCCATCTCGACGCGGCCCGGCGGGTCTTCGACGCGGTCGACTCGACCGACCAGATCTCCGATTTCGCGGTGCCGCAGTGGCGGATGGCCACCTTCACCAGCATGCTGCTGGCCCGGCTGGGCGACCCGGCCGCGGTCGGGGCCCAGGAGTGGGCGGACCGGACCCGACCGGCGAGCCTGACCCGGTTCGCCACCCACATCGAGCTGCACCGTGGCCTCATGCTGGTCCGGTCGGGCGACCGGACCGAGGGCGTGCGGTACGCCAGGTCGGCGCTGGCCCGGCTGCCGTCGGCCAAACACAGCCAGTCCCTGCGGCTGATGCTGCGGGAGGTCGAGCAGGCCGCAGCCTGACGCCCGGCCGGATACACCGGCAAGCCGACCGCGCCGCCGAGGCGGTCGGCGGCGCGGTCGGAGCCGTGCGGGCACAGCCGTGCCGTCAGGCGGTACGGGCGACGCCGACCGGGCAGGTCATCCCGTTCGGCCCGTGGTTGCAGTACCCACCGGGGTTCTTGTGCAGGTACTGCTGGTGGTGGTCCTCGGCGTAGTAGTAGGTGTCCGCCGGCCGGATCTCGGTGGTGATCCCGTCCCGCCCGGCCGCCGCCACGACCGGCGCGAACGCCTCCCGGGACGCGGCGGCCTCGGCCGCCTGCTCGGCGTCGGTGGTGTAGATCGTCGACCGGTACTGGGTGCCGACGTCGTTGCCCTGCCGCATGCCCTGCGTCGGGTCGTGGTTCTCCCAGAACACCTTGAGCAGGTCGGCGTAGCTGATCACGGACGGGTCGTAGACCACCTGGACGACCTCGGCGTGTCCGGTCGCCCCCGAACACACCTCCTCGTACGTCGGGTTGGCGGTCTCGCCACCCGCGTAGCCGACCGAGGTCGAGTAGACCCCGGGCAGGCTCCAGAACAGTCGCTCGGCCCCCCAGAAACAGCCCATGCCGAAGATCGCCACCCGGGTACCGGCCGGCCAGGGGCCGACCAGCGGCGTACCGAGCACCAGGTGCCGGTCGGCGACCGGCATCGGCCGGTCCCGGCCGGGCAGCGCCTGACCCGGCGCGGGCAGGCTCGCTTTCATCGGTCGTAGGAACACCGCGACTCCTCTCGTCGTTGCCACCGGGGTAACACCGCTGGCGGCCGGGTCGTTCCCGCCGGTGCCCCGGTGTGCCGTTCCCGGCTCGCTGCCAGGGCGTACCCACCCGGACGCGCCGCATCCGTCCCGACCGGGGGCGGCTCCCCGACTATGGCCTAGCCTCGACCCATGACATACGGGTTCGACACGGTCGCCATCCACGCCGGCCAGGAGCCGGAGGCCCGGACCGGGGCGGTCGTGCCACCGATCTACCAGACGAGCACGTACGCCCAGGACGAGGTCGGCGCCCCCCGGTCGGGGTACGAGTACAGCCGCTCGGCCAACCCGACCCGCGACGCCCTGCAGGAGTGCCTGGCGGCGATCGAGGGCGGCCGGACCGCGCTCGCCTTCGCCAGTGGGCTCGCCGCCGAGGACACGCTGCTGCGGACCGTCTGCCGGCCGGGTGACCACGTCATCATCCCGGACGACGCGTACGGCGGCACCTTCCGGCTGTTCGCCAAGGTCGCGCAGCGGTGGGGGCTGACCTGGAGCGCGGCGCGGATCTCCGACGTCGACGCGGTCCGGGCAGCGGTGCAACCCGGACGTACCAGGATGATCTGGGCGGAAACCCCGACCAACCCGCTGCTCGGCATCGCCGACATCGCCGCCCTGGGCGCCCTCGCCCGCGACACCGGCGCGCTGCTCGCGGTCGACAACACCTTCGCCTCGCCGTACCTGCAGCAGCCGCTCGCCCTCGGCGCCGACGTCGTCGTCCACTCCACCACCAAGTACCTGGGAGGACACTCCGACGTGGTCGGCGGGGCACTCGTCGTCGACGCCCCGGAGCTCGCCGTCGAGCTGGCCTTCCACCAGAACGCCATGGGCGCCGTCAACGGCCCGTTCGACGCCTGGCTCACCCTGCGCGGCGTCAAGACCCTCGGCGTACGGATGGAACGGCACTGCGACAACGCCGAGCGGATCGTCGAGTTCCTGGTCCACCACCCGGCGGTCCACCAGGTGCTCTACCCGGGGCTCGCCGAGCACCCCGGCCACGAGACGGCGGCCAAGCAGATGCGCCGATTCGGCGGCATGGTGTCGTTCCGGGCCGCCGGTGGGCCCGCCCGCGCCGTCGAGATCTGCAACCGGGCCCGACTCTTCGTGCTCGCCGAGTCGCTCGGTGGCGTCGAATCGTTGATCGAACACCCTGGACAGATGACGCACGCGAGCGCCGCCGGGTCACCTCTTGAAGTCCCCGGTGATCTCGTGCGACTGTCTGTCGGCATCGAAACCGTCGACGACCTGCTGGCCGACCTCGACCAGGCGCTCGGCTGAGACGTCGCGAAGCCCCCACCGCGTACCGGCTGCCTGGAGGTGCCGTGCACGACATCGTCCCGACCTGGGTGGGAACCACCGCCCGGCAGATCGCCCGTGCCGTGCGCCGGGGCGACGCCTCGGCCACCCAGGTCGTCGCCGACCACCTCGACCACATCGCCCGGGCCGACGGTGAACTCTCCGCGTTCCGCGCGGTCCGGGGCGGCGAGGCGATCGTCGAGGCGGAGAAGGTCGACGAGCAGGAGGACCTGGCGAACCTGCCACTTGCCGGGGTGCCGGTGGCGGTCAAGGAGAACACCCCGGTCGCCGGGTTGGCCACCTGGCGCGGCTCGGCGGCGGTGCGCACCGAGGTGGCCGAGGACGATCACGAGGTCGTCCGCCGGCTGCGCGGCGCGGGTGCGGTCGTCGTCGGGGTCACCCGGATGCCGGAGCTCGGCCTCTGGGCGACCACCGACGATGCCTCCGGGACCAGCCGCAACCCGTGGCAGCCGGCGCGCACCCCCGGCGGCTCCTCCGGCGGCGCGGCGGCGGCGGTCGCCAGCGGCATGGTGCCGATCGCGCACGGCAACGACGGCTTCGGGTCGATCCGGATCCCGGCGGCCTGCTGCGGCCTGCTCGGGCTCAAACCCGGCCGCGACGTGGTGCCACGCCAGCTCGGTGCCGAGGACTGGTTCGGCCTCACCGAACACGGCATCCTGGCCAGCTGCGTCGCCGACGCGGCCACCGGGTTCGCGGTGCTTGCCGGCCGGCGACCGGAGAAACTGGTGCAACCGGCGCGGCTGCGGGTCGCGGTGTCGCTGACCTCGCCGTTGGCCGGGGTACGCGCGGACGCGGCCAACCGCGACGCCGTCGCGGCGACGTCGCGCCGGCTCACCGAGGCCGGGCACGACGTGGTCGGCCACGAACTGACCTACCCGGTCTCGCTCGGGCTGCGTGGGGTGGCGACCTGGTTCGCCGGGGCGGCCGAGGACGCCGTCGTCGGCCGGGCCGGCGGGCGGGACCTGCAGCCGCGGACCCGCCGGCACGTCGCGCTGGGCCGGTGGGCGCAACGCCGGGGGTACGTCCGGGAAGCCGACCGGACCGCCTGGCGGGAGCGGATGATCGGGCTCTTCGCCGACCACCGGATCGACGTGCTGCTGACCCCTGCGCTGGCCGGCGTGCCGCCACTGGCCAGCAGTTGGGCGCGCCGATCCTGGGCGGCGAACATGTGGAGCTGCGTGCGCTACGCCCCGTACGCGGCACCGTGGAACATGGCCGGTCTGCCGGCGCTGGTGGTACCGGCCGGTCAGCGCCCCGAAGGGCTGCCGGTCGGCGTGCAACTGGTCGGCCCGCCCGGTTCGGAGCTGCTGCTGCTGGCCGTCGCCGGCCAACTGGAGATCATGGCACCCTGGCCCCGGCACGCCCCGTCCTGGCCACGGCCGGGCAGCCCGGTCGGTCGATGATCCTGGTTGACCCGGTCGCCGCCGCCCGACATGCTGTCGCGGGCGCGGAGGAGGACGACGTGGACGATCAGACGGCCAGTGTGCCGTGTGCGACCTGCGGTGGGCAGGTCGGTTCCCGGCAACGGTACTGCCTACTGTGCAACACCCCGGCCGGTGAGCCGGCGGTGCGGCCCGGGGCGCGGACGTACCGCACCCACACGCTCGGGATCGTGACCTGTGTGGCGATCGTCGCCGTGGTGGTCGCCGACGTCGGGTACGCCAGCTGGCCGTTGGTGGTCGCGCTGCTCGCCGAGGCCGGGGTCGTCAGCGACGGGGACATGCTGCTCCTGGCGGCGTTCGCCGTCGATCTCGCGCTCGGGCTGCTGACCGCCGGGCTGGTGCTGACGGCCTGCGTACCGATGATCATGTGGACCTACCGGGCCCGCGCCAACCTGGACGCCTTCCCCGGTGCCGGCGGATCGATGCGCCGAGGCTGGGCGATCGCCGGCTGGCTGGTGCCGATCGCCAACTTCTTCGTGCCGTACCGGGTGGTGGCCAATGTGGCCCGGGACAGCCTGTGGCAGGCCGCCACCCCGGTGGCGGTCCGGGTCTGGTGGGCGGCCTTCCTCGGCTATCAGGTCATCACCAGGCTGGTGAGTCGGCAGGGTGACCGGGTGTTCACCGAGTTCGTGGACGCCCCGTTCCCGGTGGACGTGGTCGCGTTCCGCGCCGAGTTCGTCGCGCTGGTGCCCATGCGGGTGCTTGCGGCGCTGGCCAGCGCCGTCGCGGCCGCCACGATCATCATCGTCGTCCGGCAGGTGAGCCGGGCCCAGGAGGAACGGCTCGCCCGAGCCTGGCCCCAGGTGTACCAGGGAGTACGGATCTGATGACGGAACTGGTCACGCTCGCGGACGTCGTCGCCGCCCGCGCGGCCCTCGCCGACGTGGTGCGGGTCACCCCGCTGGAGCCGTCCCGGCCGTTGACCGACCTGCTCGGCGGCCCGGTGTGGCTCAAGTGCGAGCACCTGCAGCGCGCCGGCTCCTACAAGGTCCGTGGCGCCTATCTGCGGATCTCCCGGCTGACCGCGCAGCAACGGCAGCGTGGCGTGGTCGCCGCGAGCGCCGGCAACCACGCCCAAGGGGTCGCTCTCGCCGCCGGCCTGCTGGGCATCACGTCGACGGTGTTCATGCCGGTGGGCGCGCCGCTGCCGAAGGTCGCCGCCACCAAACGGTACGGCGCCCACGTCGAGTTCTCCGGGTCCACCGTGGATGAGGCGTTGGACGCCGCCCGGGAGTACGCCGACCGGACCGGGGCGGTGCTGATCCACCCGTTCGACCATCCGGACGTCATAGCCGGCCAGGGCACCGTGGCGCTGGAGATCCTGGAGCAGTGTCCGCAGGTGACCACGATCGTCACAGCGGTCGGCGGCGGCGGGCTGGTCTCCGGGATCGCGGTCGCGGTCAAGGCGCTGCGGCCGGACGTGCGGGTGATCGGCGTACAGGCCGACAACGCGGCCGCGTTCCCACCGTCGCTGTCGGCCGGTGCGCCGGTGCGGCTGGATTCCATGCGTACGATCGCCGACGGCATCGCCGTGGGGCGGCCCGGCGAACTCACCTTCGCCCACGTCAGCAAGTTGGTGGACGAGATCGTGACGGTGTCGGAGGAGGAGATCTCCCAGGCCCTGCTGATGCTGCTGGAACGCGGCAAGCAGGTGGTCGAGCCGGCCGGGTCGGCCGCCGTCGCCGCGCTGCTGTCCGGTGCCGTACGGCCGGCCACACCGACTGTCGCGGTGCTCTCCGGCGGCAACATCGACCCGCTGCTGCTGCTGCGGGTGATCGAGTACGGGCTCGCCGCCGCCGGGCGCTACCTGCGGTTGACGATCCGGTGTGGCGACCGTCCCGGCGAGTTGGCGGCGGTGCTGTCGCTGATCGCCGAGCAGCGGGCCAACGTGGTCGACGTCGAGCACCAGCGCCGCAGCCCCCGGTTGCGACTCGGCGAGGTGGAGGTCGGGCTGTCCGTGGAGACCCGGGGGCCGGAGCACTCAGAAGCACTGGTCCGCGCGCTGCGCGGCCGGGGCTACCTGGTCAGCTTCGCTGCTGCCGAGGCCGACTGACGACCGGGGCCAGCCGCTCAGCCGGCGAAGGGCTCGAAGGTGTCGACGGTGACCTTGATGTCGGCGCCGCTGGGTGCGGTGTAGGTCACCGTCTGCCCCTTGCGTGCCCCGAGGATCGCCTTGCCGAGCGCGGACTCCGGGCTGTAGACGGTCAGCTCGGTGGTCGAGGAGATCTCCCGTGAGCCGAGCAGGAAGGTCTCGGTGTCGGCCGGATCGTCGTCGAAGTGGATCGTGACGACCGTCCCGGGTGCCACGGCGTCGGCGTTCGGGGCCTCGCCGACCTGGGCGGTACGCAGCAGCTCCTGCAGGTAGCGGATGCGCGCCTCCTGCTTGCCCTGCTCCTCCCGGGCGGCGTGGTATCCGCCGTTCTCCCGTAGGTCGCCTTCCTCACGCCGGGCGTTGATCTCGGCGGCGATCACCGTGCGACCGGCGATCAACTCGTCAAGCTCGGCCTTGAGCCGGTCGTAAGCGTCCTGGGACAGCCAGGTGGCGGGCGCCTCGCGGTCGGTCGTGGACACAGACGATCTCCTTGGGGCTTGCGGGCGGACGAGGTCGAACTACCAACGTACCAGTGATCGGCATGGTGGTGCCGTGGTTGCGGGCCGGCGGAGTTTCAGTCGGCCGGCCGACAGCGGGTGACCTCGCCGAGAAACGCCTGCCGCTCGGTGGGCAGTCGGTGGGTGGTGCGGATCTGCCGTTCGCCCGCAGCGGCCCGGACCGTCACCTCGTCCCGGCCGACCTCCGCGCCGTCGCGCGAGCGCGCCCGGACCAGGCAGGTGGCGGCCCCACCGGGTGGCACCCTCACCGCGAAGTCGATCAGGATCCCGTCCTCGGTCGCCTCGGTGTACGTGATCACCTTCGGGTCGTACGTCGGGTCGCCGTACAGCGTGTAGAGCCGGACCGTGACCACCAGCCCGGCCAGCACCGCCAGGGCGACCAGCACCGCGACCAGCCAGGGCCGGCGACGGCGGGACGCGCGCCGTCGACCGTACCGCCCGGGTGGGAACATGTCGGCGGTCGGTGCTGTTGTGGCGGACGGGTCGGTCACCCGGTACGCATCTCCTCGGCGGGGCGGATCGGTGCCGACGGGTCGGTCGGTGCCAACGGGTCGGATCGGGGCCATCGGTGAGAATGGTCGTCGGGCCCTATTGTCGCAAGGCGGGCCGGAGAGACGTCGGCAGGGGCGTCGGTGGTGTTACGAGGGAGCGGTTCGTTGGCTGAGCAACTGCGTCTGATGGCGGTCCACGCGCATCCGGACGACGAGTCCAGCAAGGGTGCGGCGACGATGGCGCGCTACGTCGCCGAAGGTGCCCAGGTGCTGGTGGTGACCTGCACCGGAGGCGAGCGGGGCAGCGTTCTCAATCCGAAGCTGGACCGGCCGGACGTGTGGGAGAACATCGCCGAGATCCGGCGGGCGGAGATGGACGCGGCCCGGGCGATCCTCGGCGTGGAGCAGGCCTGGCTGGGGTTCGTCGACTCGGGCCTGCCCGAGGGCGACCCGCTGCCGCCGCTGCCGGCGGGCTGCTTCGCCCTGGAGCCGGTCGAGCAGGCCGCCGCCCCGCTGGTGCGGTTGATCCGGGAGTTCCGTCCGCACGTGGTCACCACCTACGACGAGGACGGCGGCTATCCGCATCCGGACCACATCATGTGCAACCGGGTCAGCCTGGCCGCGTTCGACGCCGCCGGGGACGCGTCGCGGTACCCGCAGCTCGGTGAGCCGTGGCAGCCGTTGAAGCTGTACTACTGCATGGGCTTCACCCGGGCCCGGATCCTCGCCCTGCACGAGGGGATGATCGCGGCCGGCCTGGAGTCGCCGTACGCGGAGTGGATGGGCCGGTGGGAGGACCGCCCGGACAAGGGCGACCGGATCACGACCCGGGTGGAGTGCGCCGACTACTTTCCGGTCCGCGACGACGCGCTGCGCGCCCACGCGACGCAGGTCGATCCGGACGGCTTCTGGTTCCAGGTGCCGATGGAGGTGCAGCGGCAGGCCTGGCCGACGGAGGACTACGAGCTGGTGCGGTCGTCGGTGACCAGCCCGATGCCGGAATCCGACCTTTTTGCCGGAGTGCGGGAGTGGCTGGACCGGCCCTGAACTGGGCGGCGTAGCGTGTACCTGTCGTCGTCAGCGCGTGCGAGGAGTCCGACATGCTCGACCTGGTGCAGGTCGTCGCGGCCAACAACTTCGGGGACACCCGCAGCGGTGGGCTGGCCGGCCCGATGGGTCTGTTCCTGCTCCTGCTGCTCGCTGCGGTGACGGTCCTGCTGGTCCGGAACATGAACGCCCGGCTGCGGCGGTTGCCCGAGCGGTTCGAGAGCCGATCCTCTGACGACACGCCGGCGACCGCCGAGGCTAATGTCCTTGATCTGACAGATCGGCAGTCGCGCCCCGGATCGCCTTTGTAACCGCTTACATCCCCTGCTGTCAGGGACTTTTCTCCCACTGAGTGGACGTCCGCTCCTAAACCGGCCCTGTGGCCCCTGTTGCCGCAATCGGCTTTGGCTTAGCCTTCCGCCGGGGACCTTGAGTTCCTCCGACCGCGCGCGGAAAGGGGCGACCATGGACGGCATCGCAGTCGCCTCGTGCGGGGCGTCACGGACACGAGTGACGCTCGGATCGGTCGGTCGCACCGGGAGCGGCCCATGACGCCCGACCGGCCCGCTGGGCAGTGGCAGCTGGCGGTCTTCACCGCCGCGCTCCTGTTCGGTGCGCTGGCCACCGCCGCCATCGGCCTGGTCACCAACGACGACCCCGGCGGTACGGCGTGGCCCGCCCCGGCGCGGTTCGCCGTCGTCGTCCTGCTGCTCGGGGTCGCTCAGCTCGCCCGCCTGCGGTTCCGCATCGGCACCGGCACGGTCAGCTTCACCTGGGGCGAGGCCGCCCTCATCGTCGGGCTGTACCTGGTGCCAGCGGGCTGGCTGCCGGTGGCCACCGCGGTCGGCGTGGGTGCGGCCTGGACGCTGTTGTCGATGTTCGCCGAGTCGCGGACGGTGCCGGAGATCGCCCGGGTCACCGCCTCGCTGACCGTCGCGGTCGCTGCGGCGGGGCTGCTCACCCAGGTCGTGTCCGATCCGTACGGCCAGCCGCTGACCCCGCCGCTGGCCGGTGCCCTGGCGCTGGGCGCGGTCACCTACCTGCTCGTCACCGCAGGCCTGGCCGCGGTGACGATCGCCCTGCGCCACGGCCGGCCCTTCGGCGCCACCCTGCTGCACGCGCTGCGCAACAAGGCGCTGATGTTCGTCGGCAACGTGCTGGTCGGCCTCGGCACGGTCACCGTGCTGGACCACGATCCGCGCTGGCTGCTGCTGCTGCCACCGGTGCTGTGGCTGCTGCAGCAGACCTACGGGCACTGGCTGCGGGTCGAGGACGAGCGGCGAGCCTGGCAGGAGTTCGCCCAGGCGACCCACGCGCTGAACCAGCTGGACGAGCCGAGCGTGGCCGGTGCCGGCGTGGTCGGCGGTCTGGCGCTGTTCGGCGCCGAGCGGGTCGAGGTGGATGTCCGGCGCGTCGACGGCCGGCTGTGGCGTTACGTCGGGGACGACAGCGGCCAACTGCACGGCGCGGAGGCACCCGACGAGCCGCGAACGGCCGCGGTACGGGCACCGGGGCCCGACGCCGGTTCCGCCCCGTACGTCGACGCCGAACCCAACGACCGGGTCCTGGTGCATCCGCTCACCGTCGGGGCGACCACGGTCGGCGCGCTCCGGGTCCACCTTCCGGTCGGTGCGCTGCCGGGCGCCCGGGACCGCAACGCGCTCTGCGCCTTCGGCCACGCGTTGGCCGCCGCGCTGCACGACGCCACCACCCACCGCGAGCTCGCCAGCCTCAGCGCCCGGGCCGCCCACGAGTCGACGCACGACCCGGTGACCGGGCTGCTCAACCGGTCGGCGCTGCTGACCGGCGGCGACGCCGCCCTGCAGGAGCTCGGCAACGACCATCAGATCGCCCTGTTGATGCTGGACATCAAGGGCTTCAAAGAGGTCAACGACACCCTCGGCAACGCCGCCGGGGACGAGCTGCTGCAGGCCGCGGCACGCCGGCTGCGGGCCCGGACCGGCTCCGGCGAGCTGCTCGGCCGGCTCGGCAACGACGAGTTCGCCGTACTGCTGACGTCGCTGGCACCGCCGCCGGGCGCCACCGGCGACCGCAGCTCGCCCACCGGGACGGCGATGCGGCGGGCCCGCGAGATGATCACGGCGTTGGCGGAGCCGACCGAGGTCGCCGGGGTGCGGATGTCGGTCGAGAGCGCCCTCGGGGTGGTGGTCGCCGGGGCCGGCACCGCCGACATGAACGA
Organism: Solwaraspora sp. WMMA2101; assembly: GCF_049179175.1. NCBI lineage: Bacteria > Bacillati > Actinomycetota > Actinomycetes > Micromonosporales > Micromonosporaceae > Solwaraspora > Solwaraspora sp. WMMA2101. The sequence continues at coordinate 4,249,849 of NZ_JBMHMA010000006.1, forward strand.
ACTGTTGCGCCGGGCCAACATCGCGATGAGCCAGGCGAAGGAGATCGGCGGCAGCGTCGCCGGCTACGACAGCGCCAAGGACGCCGCCAGCACCGACCAGCTGGCGCTGCTGGCCGAGCTGCGTGTCGCGCTCGACACCGACGACCAGCTCGAACTCGCCCTGCAGCCGGCGGTGGACCTCGCCACCGGCGCACCCACCGGGGTCGAGGCGCTGATCCGGTGGCGGCATCCACGGCGCGGCCGGCTCACTCCGGTCGACTTCGTCCGGGCGGTGGAGGGCAGCGAACTGCTCGCCCCCTTCACCCGGTACGTCGTCGACCGTGCCCTGTCGGTGGCGGCACAGTGGGCGGCGCAGGACATCGACGTGCCGATCTCGGTCAACATCTCGGCCCGCAGCCTGCTCGACCCGCAACTGCCGGCCGAGATCGGTGAGCTGCTGCGCCGGCATCAGGTGCCGGCCCGGCGGCTGGTGCTGGAGATCACCGAGACGGTGGTGATGAGCGAGCTGGAGATCATCGACGAGGTGCTGGGCACGCTGCGGGAGATGGGCGTCCAACTGGCGGTCGACGACTTCGGCACCGGATTCTCGTCGCTGGCCTTCCTGACCCGGGTCCCGGTGGACGAACTCAAGGTCGACCGGTCGTTCGTGATGAACATGATCGATTCGCCGGCGGACGCCGCGATCGTCCGGCACACCGTCCATCTCGGCCGGGACATGGGGCTGCGGGTGGTCGCCGAAGGAGTCGAGACGGCCGACCAGCGGGCCACGCTCGCCGCGCTCGGCTGCGCCGCCGCGCAGGGCTACCACTTCTTCAAGCCGATGCCGGCGGACAAGATCGTCGCCGTACTGCGGTCGTTGCTCGACTCCGCCCAGGCCCAGATCTACCCGCTACGGGCGGACGGCGCCTCGTGACCACCCACCCAGCCCGTGTACTCGTGGCCACCCACCCGGACGGCGCCTCGTGACCGCCCACCCCGGCGCGGCCGTCGACAGTTGGCTGGTGTTCGACTACGGCAAGGTGATCTCGCTGCCGCAGCCACCGGACGCGCTGGCCGCCATGGCCGCCGTCGCCGGGGTGCCGGCGGCCGGCTTCGAGCAGCGGTACTGGCAGCACCGGGACGCTTACGACGGTGGCTGGCCGCCTGGCCGGTACTGGAGCCAGGTCGTCGGCCGGCCGCTCGCCGACGACGACCCGTTGGCGGCCGAGTTGGACCGGGCCGACGTGGCCAGCTGGTCCCACCTCAACCCGGACACGGTCAGGTTCGTCGCCGACTGCGCTGCCGCCGGCCACGGTCTCGCGCTGCTGTCCAACGCCCCGGCCTCGATCGCGCTCGCGATCGAGGCGGCACCCTGGGCGCAGGCGTTCCAGCACCTGCTGTTCAGCTGCCGGCTCGGGCTGACCAAACCGGACCCGGCGATCTTCCAGGCCCTGCTGCGCCAACTGGGCGCGCCGGCCGGGCAGGTCACCTTCGTCGACGACCGGCCGGAGAACGTGGCAGCCGCAGCGGCCGCCGGCCTCACCGCGCTGTGCTATCCACAGCTGCCGGCACCGGGCCGGGGGACTGGCTAAGGTCGGGTGGTACGACGACCCGAGGAGCAGCCCGCGTGAACCGGCTTGGCGAGGCGACCAGCCCGTACCTGCAACAGCATGCCGACAACCCGGTCGACTGGTGGCCGTGGTGCCCGGAGGCGTTCGACGAGGCACGCCGTCGGGACGTGCCGGTGCTGATCTCGGTCGGCTACGCCGCCTGCCACTGGTGCCACGTGATGGCGCACGAGTCGTTCGCCGACGTCACCGTCGGGCAGCTGATCAACGACAACTTCGTCGCGATCAAGGTGGACCGTGAGGAGCGCCCCGACGTCGACGCGGTCTACATGGCCGCCACCCAGGCGATGACCGGGCAGGGCGGCTGGCCGATGACGGTCTTCGCCGCCCCGGACGGCACCCCGTTCTTCTGCGGCACCTACTTCCCCCGGCCGAACTTCGTCCGGCTGCTGCAGTCGGTCACCACCGCCTGGCGCGACCAGCGCGACGCCGTGCAGCGTCAGGGGACCGCCGTGTTGACCGCGATCGGCGGCGCGCAGGCCGTCGGCGGCCCGACCACCCCGCTCACCGCCGACCTGCTCGACGCCGCCGCGCGCACGCTGCACCAGGAGTACGACGCGACCCACGGCGGCTTCGGCGGCGCGCCGAAGTTCCCGCCACACCTCGCGATGCTGTTCCTGCTGCGTCACCACCAGCGCACCGGCGACTCCGACAGCCTGGAGACCGTCCGGCACACCGCCGAGGCGATGGCCCGGGGCGGCCTCTACGACCAGCTCGCCGGCGGCTTCGCCCGGTACGCCGTGGACGCCACCTGGACCGTGCCGCACTTCGAGAAGATGCTCTACGACAACGCGCTGCTGCTGCGGGTCTACACGCAACTGTGGCGGCTCACCGGGGACCGGCTGGCGGCCCGGGTCGCCCGGGAGACGGTCCGGTTCCTCGCCGAGGCGCTCGCCGTACCCGGCGGGGGGTTCGCTTCGGCGTTGGACGCCGACACCGACGGCGTCGAGGGTGCGACGTACGTGTGGACGCCACAGCAGCTGACCGAGGTCCTCGGCGAGGCGGACGGGCGGTGGGCGGCGGATCTGTACGGCGTGACGGCTGACGGCACCTTCGAGCACGGCAGCAGCGTGCTGCGACTGGCCAGGGACATCGACGACGTGCCGCTGGAGCCGGTGGACCGGATCCGGTCGGCGCTGCGGCGGGCCCGGGCCGGCCGGGCGCAGCCGGCCCGTGACGACAAGGTGGTGGCCGCCTGGAACGGCCTGGCGGTCACCGCCTTGGCCGAGTTCGCCACCACCGCCGACGCGCTCGGTGCCGACGGCACCGCCGACGCGCGCGGCGGTGACAGCGGTGACGACATCGGCGGCGGCACCCGTACCGGCGGCGCCGATCCCGATGTCGAGCTGGCCGCCGAGCTGGCGACGGCCACTGCGGCGTACCTGGCCCGCACCCACCTGGTCGACGGCCGGCTGCGGCGGGTCTCCCGCGACGGCCTGGTCGGCGCACCGGCCGGGGTACTGGAGGACTACGGCTGCGTCGCCGAGGCGTTCTGCGCGGTGCACCAGCTGCGCGGCGAGGGCCGCTGGCTCGACCTCGCCGGTGAGCTGCTCGACGTGGCGCTGACCCGGTTCGCCGCCGACAACGGCGGTTTCTACGACACCGCCGACGACGCCGAACGGCTCGTCACCCGGCCGGCCGACCCGACCGACAACGCCACCCCGTCCGGGCTGAGCGCGACCGCCGCCGCACTCACCACGTACGCCGCGTTGCGCGGTGCCCCGCGCTACCGGGCCGCCGCCGAGGCCGCCCTGGCCACCGTCGCGCCGGTGGTGGCCCGGCACGCGCGGTTCACCGGGTACGCGGCGGCGGCCGGCGAGGCGCTGCTCGCCGGACCGTACGAGATCGCCGTGGTCACCGACGATCCGGCCGGCGACCCGCTGCTGCTGGCGGCCCGTCGCTACGCGCCACCCGGCGCAGTGGTGGTCGCCGGGGCGACCGACCAGCCGGGAGTGCCGTTGCTGGCGGACCGGCCCGCCGTCGGCGACGTCGCCACCGCGTACGTCTGCCGGGGTTTCGTCTGCGACCGGCCGGTCACCTCGGCCGACGACCTGACCGCCCAGCTGCGCTAGGCTGGCGCCGCCATGGATACCCGTACCGGTCTGCCCATCGTCGGCATGGTGGGTGGCGGGCAGCTCGCCCGGATGACCCACCAGGCCGCCATCGCTCTCGGCCAGTCGCTGCGCGTGCTCGCCCGGACCCCGGAGGACGGTGCCGCGCTGGTCGCCGCCGACGTGCAGTACGGCGAGCACACCGACCTGGCCGCGCTGCGTACCTTCGCGAAGAGCTGCGACGTGGTCACCTTCGACCACGAGCACGTGCCGGGCGAGCACATCCGGGCGCTGGCCGCCGAGGGCGTGCGGCTGCACCCGGGGGCGGACGCGTTGCGCTACGCCCAGGACAAGGCGCTGATGCGCCAGCGGCTGACCGACCTGGGTGCCCCGGTGCCCCGGTGGCGCCGCGTCGGCGCCGTCGACGAGCTGGCCGCGTTCGGCGCGCAGGTCGGCTGGCCGGTGGTGGTGAAGACCGCACGCGGCGGCTACGACGGTCGTGGCGTGTGGGTGATCGACGACCCGGCCGGGCTGGCTGCCGCCGGGCTGGACCCGGCAACCCGGCCGGAGCTGGAGCTGATCGCCGAGGAACGGGTGGCGCTGCGTCGGGAGCTGGCGGTGCAGGTGGCCCGCTCGCCGTTCGGGCAGATCGCGGTCTACCCGGTGGTGGAGACCGTGCAACGCGACGGCATCTGTGTCGAGGTGCTGGCCCCCGCGCCGGATCTGCCGCAGCGGCTCGCGGTGGCGGCCCAGCAGCTGGCCATCGACCTGGCGACCGCGCTGGACGTGGTGGGGCTGCTCGCGGTCGAGCTGTTCGAGGTCGACGGCGAGCTGGTCGTCAACGAGCTGGCGATGCGGCCGCACAACTCCGGCCACTGGACGATCGAGGGGGCCCGGACCTCGCAGTTCGAGCAGCACCTGCGGGCGGTGCTGGACTACCCGATGGGGGAGACCGCGCTGACCGCTCCCGCCGTGGTGATGGCGAACGTGCTGGGCGGTGCCGACGGCGGCATCGGCATCGACGAACGGCTGCACCACCTGTTCGCCACCGACCCCGGGGCCAAGGTCCACCTGTACGGCAAACAGGTCCGGCCCGGCCGCAAGATCGGCCACGTCACGGTCCTGGGTGCCGAGTTGTCCGAGGTACGGGGCCGGGCCGCCCGGGCTGCCCGCTGGCTGCAGGAGGGCCGATGATCGGCGTCATCATGGGGAGCGACTCGGACTGGCCGACGATGCGCGCGGCCACCGAGGCGCTCGACGAGTTCGACGTCGCCTACGAGGTGCGGGTCGTCTCGGCGCACCGTACGCCGCGTGGGATGCTCGACTACGCCGGCACCGCCGCCGACCGTGGCCTGCAGGTGATCATCGCGGGGGCCGGCGGGGCCGCGCATCTGCCCGGCATGGTCGCCTCGATGACCCCGCTGCCGGTGATCGGGGTGCCGGTGCCGTTGAAGCATCTGGACGGGATGGACTCGCTGCTGTCGATCGTGCAGATGCCGGCCGGCGTACCGGTGGCTACGGTCTCCATCGGCGGGGCCCGCAACGCGGGTCTGCTGGCCGTCCGGATTCTCGCGGCGGCCGACCCGGTGCTGCGCGCCCGGATGGCCGCCTACCAGCAGGAGCTGGTCGAGCTGGTCGCCGCCAAGGACGCCGCGCTGCGCGCCTCCCGTACCGCCACCCCCACCCCCACCTGACCGCGTCGATCTTGCAGTTATCGAGAACTTTTGTCGGATTTGTCCGTCGATAAGTGCAAGATCGCCGGGATCTTGGCGGGAACGGGGGGTCAGCGCATCCCGCGCAGCGCACCCCGGACCCGCTCCTGGGTCTGGCGCCGCCATTCGCTGCTCGCCCCGAGGGCCAGCAGCACCAGGCCGACCGGGATCAGCACCAGCCACGGGCCGAAGAAGGTCAGCGCGTGCAGCGCGGTGACCGCGCTGACCACCGTACCGACGACCACCGGGGCCTGCTGCTGGCTCATCGCGCCGAGCAGCAGGGTGCCGACCGCGCCGAGCAGCAGCAGGACGTGCCGGAAGCTGTTGTCCCCGTCGCTGATCACGATCACCAGGGTCGGCAGGAACGTCGCGACCAGCGCCGGCCCGTACGCGGTCCAGCTGCTCAGGTCCGGCCGGTGACGCAGCTCCAGCACCCCGACGAGCAGGGCGAGCGCCGCGAACGGCAGGGTGTACGCCTCGATGAGCGCGACGTCGGCGATGCGCATCAGCATCCACCAGGCGGTGATCTCACAGCCGACGGCGGTCCAGAACAGGATCCGGCGCTCCAACGCCCGCCGGCCCGGTCGGGTGGCGGTCACCCCGAGGACGGCACCCCAGGCGGCCAGCAGCCCGGCCAGGTGCGGCGTGGAACTGTAGGCCAGCGCCAGGGCCAGTAGCGCCGCCGCGTAGCTGCTCCATTCGACGACGGACCGCTCCCGGACCGCCTCCGGATGGTCGAGCCGGGGCAGCCGGGTCGCCGACAACAGCAGCGCCGCCCCGACGGCCAGCACCCCGAAGGCCGACCAGGCCGGCGGCAACCCGGCGACCAGGCCGAGGGTCAGCACGAACAGTTGCGCCATCACCGAGGCGAACAGCCAGCCCAGGATCCGGGCCGGTTGGCTGCGCCCGCCGTACGCGGCGACCGCGCCGACCGCGACCGCGCCGCCGAGGGTGAACACGGTCAGCTGGTCGTTGGCGAGGGCACCGGCGAGCCCGGCACCGCCAGCGGCCAGGCCGATGATGAACAGCACCCGACGGGCGATCCGCAGCGGCCGGTGCCGCTCGGTGTCCGGCGGCGGCGCGGTCGACGCCAGGCCGATCATCGCGACCGCGAAGACCAGCAGCGCGGCCGTGGTGCTCGTCGGCCAGCCGATGCCGAACGACAGCGGCGTGATCAGCAGGGTCAGCGCCACGCCGGGCAGCACGACCGGAACGACCTGCCCGGGCTGGCCGCTGTTGAACGCGGTGGCGGCGAGCGCGGCGGCGACGGTGAGCAGCAGCGCCGCGAGGACGTTGGTCGGGCCGACGGCGGCGGCCGGCGGGTCGAGCAGCACCGCCGGCGGCCCCTGCCAGATCGCGGCCAACGTCCGGTACGGCTCGACCAACGCGGTGGTCAGCGTCGGTGCCACGGCCGCCACGGCCAGCGCCGTCGGCAGCGCGGCGGCGGCCAGGGCACCCTTGACCGGGCTGATCGCCCACTCCTGGCCGATCTCCAGCGGCCCGGGTCGGCCGAGTCGTCCGCCGAGTCCACTCCACCGCCGGCTCAGCCGGGACAGCTCCGTCGGCGGCGGGGTGGCGGCCCGGAGCAGTTCGGCGAGGACGGCGAGCAGCGCCGCGCCCGCGGCGTACATCCCGGTGGGCAGGTCGGTCGGGAGCGAGGCCAGCGCCGTCACGGTGGCCCCGCCGGCCGTCCCGACCGTGGCGTACGGCAGGTAGTGCGGCACCTGACGACGGACCGCGGCCAGCACGGCGACACCCAGCGCCGACGCGGCCAACGCACTGGTCAGCACCACCTCGGTGGTCCAGCCGAGGGTGGCGGCGAGCGCGGCGAGCGCGCCGGGCAGCGCCAGCAACGCGGCGCCGGTGGCGGCACCGCCGACCGTGGCCAGGTGCCGGGGCATCGTGGCGGGGTCGTCCACCGCCCACGTCGGGCGCTGGCGCACCGCCGGGTCGAGTTCGAGGTCCACGTCGTCGGCCTCGTCGGCGTCCGGGCCGTCCGCCGCCGGGTCCGGCGGCATGTCGGCCGCCATCACCCGGCCGAGCACGGCCACGACGACACAGGTCAGCACGATCACCCCGAGGGCCGCGGCGGTGGTCCACGGCCGGACCAGGCTCGCGCCGACGGCGTACAGCGCCACGGCGGCGGCGACGGTGGCCCGGGCGGTCGCGGCCTGCGGGTCGGTGGCGGCCACCGAGGCGATGCCGTACCCGATCGCGACCAGGCAGCCGACCGCGATCGGTGACCACCAGGGCAGGCCCAGGGCCGCCGGGGTGCCGACGGTGGCGAGCGCCACCAGCACCCCGGCGGCATGGAACGACCAGGGCCGGGGCAGCGCCACCGCGGCGGCCATCGCGAGTAGCACCAGCGCCAACGGCACCTGCCAGGCGTTCGCGGTGGTCTCGACCGACCAGGCGGTCAGATCCGCCTGCCACAGCTGTCCGGGGGTGGCCAGCGCCCGGATGCCGCCGGCGACCGCCGTGTAGCCGGCGAGTACCGCGATGACTGCGCCACTGACCGCCACCCCCAGCACCGGCCCGCGCTGCCAGTCCTGCGGCATGGCCCGGATGGCGACCGCCACCAGCAGCGCGAGCGCCGCGCTGGCGACCAGTTCGATGCCGGGCACCACGATGGCGCTGATCCTGGCCAGGGTGCCGACCAGCACGGCGATCGCGGCGGCGGCGGCGAAGTCGGTGCCGTCGAGCAGCCGGTCGGCGCGACGGTTCGCGTCGATGCTCGGCGTCATGAACAACAGGACGCCACCGAGCAGCAGCGCGACCGCGACCCAGACGTCGGCGACCGTGGCGCCCGGGGAACCGAAGGTGGCGGCGGTGACGGCCAGCGCGCCGAGCCCGGTGCCGATCGTCAACGGCCGGGGGATCTGCCGCTCGGCGACCTGCGCCAGCGCCGCATAGCAGAGCGTGCCGGCCACGGCCAGGAACGCGGCGGCGAGGATCGGCGCGGTCGTCTGCTGCAGCGCCGGCCCGGTCGGCCCGGGTGCCGGCACCATCGCGGCGACGAACGCGGCGACCCCGCCGGGCAGGGCAAACGCCGCGCCGCCGGCGGCCCAGCCGGCGACCGGATCGGCAGCGGGTCGGCGGCGGATCTCCGGCAGGCTGCCGGCCACCGCGATCAGCACCCCGGCGGCGGCGAGCACGAGCAGGACGGCGGCGGTCGCACCGGGGCGGGCCAGGGCGGCACCGGCCCCGGCGACACCCAGCACGGCGGCACAGCCGACGTGCACCTGGGCGGACCGTTCGGAGCCGGCGAACAGGCCGGCCCCGGCGACCACGACGGCCGCCAGCACCGGCGGCCAGCAGGCGGCGTACCAGGGCAGGGCGAACGACGCCGGTACGGCGAGCGCGGTCAGCGTGACGCCGGTGACGGTCGCCTCCCGGCGCCACTCGACCGGTACGGCGACCGCTGCGGCGACGGTGATCAGCAGCGCGGCCAGCGCGAGTTGCCAGTCGGCCGGGCCGGCGTAGGCGTCCAGCCGCTGCTGGTAGTCGGACAGGTCGGTCTGCCAGGCGGGCAGCGCGGCGCGGCCCGGGGCCAGCGCGGCCCGTAGCGCGCTGCCGGCGACGAGGACACCGAGTACGCCGAGTGTGGCGGTGGCGGCGAGCTGCGGGCCACGCCGCAGGGCCTCCGGCAGGGCCCGGACGCCGATCCCGGCGATCGCGACCACGGCGGCGATCAGCAGCAGCGCCCGGCCGGGCAGGCCGACGGCCACGAGGCGGCTCGCGGCACCGACGGCCGCCAGGGTGAACACCCCGGCGGCGATGTCCGGCACCGGCTTGTAGCCCAGGGTGAGGCCGCCGATCAGCCCGACCCCGGCGGCGATCACCAGGACCGCGCCGGCGCGGATCGCGGCCGGCACTGTGTCGGCGCTCAGCACGGCCGCGACGGCGTAGGCGAGCGCCACCGCGACCGCGAGCCCGTGGAGGGTCCAGATCAGATCGCGGAGCCAGAGCATCGCGGCGCTGGGAGCCGGCGGCGTCCACCCTGGCCCGCGCCGCCCGGCCCGCCGGTCCGGTCCGGCGTCGCCGGGCAGGTCCGCGCCGACGACGGCGTCGGCCTCCTCGGGGGCGCCCTCCGGCCGGGTGGCACCGCTGTCGGCTGCCGTGCCCGGTGCGGCCGGTCCGGCAGGTGCGGTGGGCGGGTCGTCGGTCGGCACGGTCGGCCCACCGGGTGGTGCGGTCGGATCGGCGGAGCGTCGCTGCGGTGGGGCGAGCAACCCGGCGGGGCCGGCCGCCCCGGCCGCCCCGTCAGCCGTCGTCGCCCGGCCGGCCCGGCCGGTCAGCCAGGCTCCGCTGGTGAACCGCCCGGAGCCGGTGAGCAGCCGGACCAGCAGCAGATCGACCACGGCGACGGCGGCGAGCGCCAGCGCCCAGCCGGCCGGCCCGAGGATCAGGTCGTAGCAGAGCAGCGGCACGATCGGCTGAACGGCGAGCACCATCGCGTACCGGGGCAGCTGGAGCCCGGTGGTGGCGGCGTACCCGCCGGCCACCAGGGCGGTGACCACGAAGGTCAGCCCGGCGAATACGGCCGGGCTGACCGGGCCGGACCGGACCGCGTCGGTGACCCACAGCGCGTACCCGTCGATCGGGACGAGGATCAACGCGACGGCGGCGATCGTCTCGGCGGTGGAGCGCAGCCCACGGGCCGCGACGACCGGCGGTGCCGCGAGCAGCAGCACCGTGCCGGTGAGCAGGATCAGCAGCCGGGTGGCGTCGGGCAGGGTGCTGTTGGCGACGGCGGCGAAGACCACCATGGCCATCAGCGCACCGAGACCGAGCAGGACGTTCTGGATCGACTGTGCGGACGCCTCGGGTCGGGCGCCGTCGGCCGACAGCACCCGGGTCGGATCGTCGTCGGCGGACGCCGGCGGGTAGCCGGGTTCGTCGCTGCCGGGTGGCGGCCCGCCGTCGGTGCCGGCGTCGCCGGATCGGTGCGGTGTCTGGCGGGGGAACCGGGGCGGGGCGGCACCGGCCTCTGCGGTCGGTGGCCGGCGGCCGGCGCGGCGGCGTACCGAGATCCGGGGAGCCGGACCCCGACGACCGGCGGCGCCGCCGGTGGACAGGATGTCCCGTTGGAAGATCGCCGCCTGCAGGTCGGCGGCCATCTGCTTCTGTTCCTTGGCCAGCGCGACCTCGCGCGCCTTCATGTCGGCGATCGAGCGTTCGATCCGGGCCAGGTCCTCGGCGAACTGCGGCTGGGCCGCGCCGCAACGCGAACAGGTCGCCGCGGCCGGGACCGTCCGTCCGCACGAGGTGCAGCGGTACGCCGTACTCATCGGCACCTCCTCCACGCCTGGCCAACACTGTGGACCGCTTCTAACGAAGCATGCCTAAACCAGGCAACTGTTGAACAGTCCCTGACGGCGTGGAGATCGGAGAAAAAAGCCGACCACGGTCGGCCGGACCGGCTGCGGTCGGCTGGTGGGTCAGGGGCGGCCCATGCCGCGGTACTCCCAGCCGGCGCTGGTCCACAGGACGGAGTCGAGGCAGTTCCGGCCGTCGATCACCCGGCGGCCGGCGGCCAGCTCACCCAGCGCGACCGGGTCGGCGTTGCGGAAGTCGGCCCATTCGGTCAGTACGCAGACCAGGTCGGCGTCGCGGACCGCGTCGACGATCGACGGTACGTAGTTGAGGTCCGGCTGCGCGCGGCGGGCGTTCTCGGTGCCCTCGGGGTCGAAGACCCGTACCTGCGCACCGGTCTTGGCCAGCATCGCGGCCACCGCCAGCGACGGCGCGTCGCGGACGTCGTCGGAGTTCGGCTTGAAGGTGGCACCGAGCACGGCGATCGTGGTGCCGGACAGGTCCGGCCCGGCCGGCCCGGCGCGGCGGCCCAGCAGCTCGGCGGCGAGCTGCACCACCCGGGTACGCCGCCGCTGGTTGATCAGATCCACCTCGTGCAGGAACCGCAGCGCCTCACCGGCGCCCAGCTCCTGGGCGCGGGCCTGGAACGCGCGGATGTCCTTCGGCAGGCAGCCGCCGCCGAACCCGATCCCGGCCTGCAGGAACCGGTTGCCGATCCGGGGGTCGTAGCCGATCGCGCGGGCCAGTTGGGTGACGTCGCCACCGGCGACCTCGCACACCTCGGCCATCGCGTTGATGAACGAGATCTTGGTGGCCAGGAACGCGTTCGCGGCGACCTTGACCAGCTCGGCGGTGGCGAAGTCGGTGACCACCAGCGGGACTTCCCGGTCCTCGGTGGCGGCCAGGTCGAACACGCCCTTGTGGGCGGCGTACAGCATGCCGTTGGCCCACTCGCTGCGCACCCCGACCACGATCCGGTTCGGCCGCAGCACGTCCTCGACGGCGAAGCCCTCCTGCAGGAACTCGGGGCTCCAGGCCACCTCGACGCCGAGGTCGCCAGGGGCGTGCTTGCCGACCAGCTGCTCGATCCACTCGGCGGTGCCGACCGGCACGGTGGACTTACCGACGATGAGCGCCTTGCGGGACAGGTGCTGCGCCAGGTTGGTCACCGACGCCTCGACGTAGGACAGGTCCGCGCCCATTCCGTCGGCCCGCTGCGGGGTGCCGACGCAGATGAAGTGCACGTCGCCGAACTCGGCGGTCTCCGCCATGTCGGTGGTGAACCGCAGCCGCCCGGCGGCCAGGCTCCGTTTGAGCAGCTCGTCCAGGCCCGGCTCGTGGAACGGCACCTCACCGGCGCTCAGCTTGGCGATCTTGTCGGCGTCGACGTCGTAGCCGATCACCTCGTAGCCGAGTTCGGCGAAGCAGATGGCGTAGGTCGCGCCCAGGTAGCCGGTACCGAGGAAGGTCAGCCGCGGACGGGAGGCACCGGACGGCGGCGTGACCGCCGCGATGGCTGGCATTGGCTGGGTGTTCGGGTACGGGATGGTCACGCCTGTGTTCTCCGCTCGCGCTGGCGGCGCCGTGGTTGCGTCGCGCTCGGTGGTCCGGTGCCGGGGGCTCGACACCAATCATCGTTGTTCTGATGTGTGCGGCAGACCGCTTCTTGAGGCCCGACCCGGACGCGGTGCCGGCCGGCTGCCCGGCAGACGATAGTCCGTTCAGTCGGGTAGGGGCGACTGGCACCGGCATTACTCGCCGGTATCCTCGCATTCGAGCACGATGCGAGTGGTGACCCCCAGATGAGGGAGGGCGCGATGACGTCCGGGCCAGCGTTCGATGTCTATCAGCTACCGGAGGAGCACGAGGCGATCCGCCAGGCGGTACGGGAGGTGTGCGACGCCAAGGTCGCCCCGAACGCTGCCGAAGCGGACGAAACTGCGCAGTTCCCTAGCGCCTCCTACGACGCGTTGCGCGCGGCGGACTTCCACGCCCCGCACATCCCGGAACAGTACGGCGGCGCGGGGGCGGACGCGTTGGCCACCGCGATCGTGATCGAGGAGGTGGCCCGGGCCTGCGCGTCGTCGTCGCTGATCCCGGCGGTCAACAAGCTGGGCAGCCTGCCGCTGCTGCTGGCTGGATCGGAGCAGCTCAAGCAGCGGTACCTGACTCCGGTCGCGGCCGGGGAGGCGATGTTCTCGTACTGCCTGTCGGAGCCGGACGCCGGCAGCGACGCGGCGTCGATGACCACCCGCGCGGTCCGCGACGGCGACCACTGGGTGCTCGACGGCGTCAAGCGGTGGATCACCAACGCCGGTGTCTCGCAGTACTACACCGTCTTCGCGGTGACCGAGCCCGGTGCCCGGTCCCGGGGGATCTCGGCCTTCGTGGTGGAGAAGTCCGATCCCGGGGTGAGCTTCGGCGCGCCGGAGAAGAAACTGGGCATCAAGGGCAGCCCGACCTGCGAGGTCTACCTGGACAACGTACGGATTCCGGCGGACCGGATGATCGGCGAGCCCGGCACCGGGTTCGGCACCGCGATGCGCACCCTGGACCACACCCGGGTGACCATCGCCGCCCAGGCGGTCGGGATCGCGCAGGGCGCGCTCGACTACGCCCGGGGGTACGTGCGGGAGCGCCAGCAGTTCGGCAAGCCGATCGCCGAGTTCCAGGGCGTCCAGTTCATGATCGCCGAGATGGGCATGAAGCTGGAGGCCGCGCGTCAGGTGACCTACGCGGCGGCGGCCCGGTCCGAGCGGGGCGACGCCGATCTGACCTTCTTCGGTGCGGCGGCGAAGTGTTTCGCCTCCGACGTCGCGATGGAGATCACCACGGACGCGGTGCAGTTGCTCGGCGGCTACGGCTACACCCGGGACTTCCCGGTGGAGCGGATGATGCGGGACGCCAAGATCACTCAGATCTACGAGGGCACCAACCAGGTGCAGCGCATCGTGATGGCCCGCCAGTTGCTGTCGTCCTGAGCGGCGACGTCCGACCGACCCCGGTGACCGCCGGTCAGCCGGCCGGCTTGCGCGCGGTCGCGTCCGGGTCCGTCGGGGGCAGCGCCGTGGTGGCGTCCGGGTCCGTCGGGGGCAGCGCCGTGGTGGCGTCCGGGTCCGTCGGGGGCAGCGCCGTGGTGGCGTCCGGGTCGGCGGCGGGGGAGACCACCGCTGTGGTCTGCTCGTCGCCCCCGGTGTCCGGCGCGTCGGCCGCCGGTGGGGTCCGCAGCCGTACGGTCTCGTCCGCCGCCGCGATCCGGGTGGTCTCGTCGCTGTCGGTGTCGGCGGCGGCCGGTAGTTGGATCCGGGTCGTCTCGTCGCTGTCGGTGTCGGCGGCCGGTAGTTGGATCCGGGTGGTCTCGTCGGCCGATCCGCTGCCGGTGCCGGTCCGCAGCGGCACCGTCTGGTCGGCCGGTGGCGGGCCGGCCGGGATCCGGGGCGTTGCCCCCGGCACCGGCGGCAGGGCGATCGTCGGGTCGTCCCGACGGTGCCCCGGTGGGGTCAGCCGCATCGTGTCCTGCTCGGAATCCGGGGCCCCCGCCGGATGGGCCGGGCGCGGCAGCGGGCCGGCGGCAGCCGGAAACGCCATGGTCTGGGCCGGGCCGCCGTACCCGCCATAGGCCCGGGGCTCGCCGTACCCGCCGCCGTACCCGCCGCCCTGGCCGTGACCCGGCAGCGGTGCGGTTCTGGCTACCTGCGGGGACTCCGGCTGACCGGCGTACAGGGCGACCATCCGCTCGCCGCGCCACCGGCGCGGGCTGACCACCGTGGCCAGCAGCGGCACCGCCAGCACGACGGCCAGCCCTTCGGCCGGGGCGGTGAACGTGTCGTCGGTGCCGAACAGCCGGCCCGGCATGTTCTGGTAGAAGCTCGTCATGTCTGCGGCCGACCAGGCGGCGAGACCGAGGAACGACAGGCCGGCGACGACCGGCCCGATCGGTGACAGCCGGGGCAGCAGCAGCAGCGCGTACACGATGCCGCAGACCGCCAGCGCGGCCAGCCCGACGAACACCTCGGTCGGCGGCTGGTCGTACGCCTCCCGGCGGGCCGTCGCGTACTCGCTGAGCCCGAGGCCGGCGAGGAACCAGATGACCGGGGCGAGGACCAGCGACAGCACCAACGAGCCCACGTGCCTCATCTGGACTCCTCACGCGTCGACACCTCATCGCACGGTACCCGCCGGGACGACAACGGTCGCAGGTGACCGGCGGAGTCCCGTCGACGCGTGGGTCGGCGGCGGACGCGTGGGTCAGCGGCCGCGTCGGGTCGACCGGGGGATCGGGCGGGCCGGCCGCAGCCGGTCGGCGTCGGTGTCGGCCGCCGTGGCCGTCAACGTGGTGGTGGTGCCCGACCGGCCGCTGGTCGTCGGATCGGCCGCCGTGGGCGCGGTGGGGGTCGTCGCCGGCGCCGGTTCGGCCGGGCCACCGGGCAGCGACCACAGCGACGGGTCGAACTCGCCGAGCGGCCGGACCGGCAACGGCTCCGCTGCCGGTGCCGCCGGCTCGGCGGGGGCCGGGTCGCCCGTACGGCGGTCGCCCGACCAGCGCCGCCGGCTCAGCACGGCCGTGCTCAACAGCACCCCGAGCAGGGCCAGGGTGCCGTTGTCGACCGGGCCCAGCAGCACGATCGGCTCACCGAACACCGCCGCGTCGACGCCGAGGAGGTCACGGGTGCCCAGCGGGTCGATGAACGTCGCCACGTACGGGGCGGCCAGGGCCAGCCCGGCGGCGAGCGGGCCGAGCGGGGAGAACCGCAGCGTACCCAGCAGGCCGAGCAGCAGCCCGGCCGCGAACAGCAGCGCCGCCGGCCCGAGCAGGGTCGCGGTGTGGTACTCGCCGTCGGTCACCCAGCCACCGATGGTCCTGGTCGACGTCGTCTGGCCCACCGCGACGAGCAGCCAACAGAGCGGCGCGACAGCGATGCCGCTGAGGAAGCTCCAGAGATGACGCATGGGCGAACCGTACCGTTTCGGGTGGGTGATGGCGGGCACCCCGGGCAGCACCGGCGGGTTTTTCGGCGGTACGCCGGTCGGCTGTGCCCGCACCGCGACCTGCCCGGCACGGCTTGTGTTCCCAGCACGCTCCGTCGCCCCCGTCGCAGGCACGACAATGGCGACGGCGGTACGGGAGGATGGTCACGGGTGCCTTCGGCGGCGCGGCCGGGGCCCGGGGAGGAGTGCAGGCGTGAGCGAGGTGCTGTGGCGCCCACCGGCGGACGTACGGCAGCGGACCCGGATCGGTGCCTACCTGCAGTGGCTGGAACGCACCCGGGACCTGCGGTTCGCCGACTACCCGCAGCTCTGGCAGTGGTCGGTGGACGATCTGGCCGGCTTCTGGGGGTCGATCTGGGAGTACTTCGCCGTGCTCGCGCACGAGCCGCCGCAGGAGGTCCTCGCCGAGGCGCGGATGCCGGGTGCCCGGTGGTTCCCCGGTGCCCGACTCAACTACGCCGAACACGTGCTGCGCGCCGGCGGGCTCGCTGACGACGATCCGGTGGTCATCGCGCACAGTCAGACCCGGGCCCCGGTCACCCTCACCGTCGCGCAGCTGCGTGACCAGGTGCGTCGGGTGCGGGCCGGGCTGCGCCGCCTCGGGGTGGGGCGCGGCGACCGGGTGGCCGCGTACGCGCCGAACATCCCGGAGACGTACGTGCTGATGCTGGCCACGGCGAGCCTGGGCGCGGTCTTCTCGTCGGCCGCGCCGGAGTTCGGCACCCGCAGCGTCACCGACCGGTGGCGGCAGATCGAGCCGACTGTGCTGGTCGCCGTCGACGGCTACCGGTACGGCGACAAGGCGGTGGACCGGCAGGCGGAGCTGGTGGCGATCGCCGCCGCGCTGCCGTCGGTCCGGCACCGGGTGGTCATCCCGTACCTGTCGCCGCAGGCGGCGACGCCGCAGTGGGCGACGTCGACCTGGTCGGCGCTGGCCGGGCCGACGGACGAGCCGCTCGCGTTCGACGCGGTGCCGTTCGACCATCCGTTGTACGTGCTCTACTCCTCGGGCACCACCGGGCTGCCGAAGCCGATCGTGCACGGCCACGGTGGGATTCTGCTGGAGCACCTGAAGATGCTGGCGCTGCACCACGATCTCGGCCCGGGGGACCGGTTCTTCTGGTTCACCACGACCGGCTGGATGATGTGGAACTATCTCGCTTCCGGGCCGGCGGTCGGCGCGGCGATCGTGCTGTTCGACGGCAATCCGGCGGTCGACGCCGCGCCGGACGGCCCGGCCCGGCCGGACCTGGGCACCCTGTGGCGGCTCGCGGCACACACCGGCACCACCTACTTCGGCACGTCGGCGCCGTTCCTGCTGGCCTGCCGCAAGGAGGGGCTGGTGCCCCGCGAGATCGCCGACCTGTCCGCGTTGCGGGGCGTGGGTTCGACCGGGGCTCCGCTGCCCGCCGAGGGGTTCACCTGGGTGTACGAGTCGGTCGGCGCGGACCTGCAGTTGGCGTCGCTGTCCGGCGGCACCGACGTGTGCACCGGGTTCGTGGGCGGCGTACCGCTGGTGGAGGTGCGGGCCGGGGAGATCGCCTGCCGCGCGTTGGGCGCGCGGGTCGAGGCCTGGGCCGCCGACGGCCGGGCGGTCGTCGGTGAGCTGGGCGAGTTGGTGATCAGCGCGCCGATGCCGAGCATGCCGGTCGGGTTCTGGAACGACCTGGACGGGCACCGCTACCGGCAGGCGTACTTCGAGCGCTACCCGGGGGTGTGGTGTCACGGTGACTGGATCACCATCGCCGAGCACGGTGCCTGCGCGATCACCGGCCGCTCCGACGCGACGCTCAACCGTGGTGGTGTCCGGCTGGGCACGGCCGAGTTCTACTCGGTGGTGGAGGCGCTGCCCGAGGTCGCCGACTCGTTGGTGATCCATCTGGAGGATCCGCAGGGCGGCGCGGGAGAGCTGCTGCTGTTCGTCGCGTTGCGCGACGGCACCGCGTTGGACGACGCACTGCGTACCCGGATCGTGCGTGAGCTGCGGTCGGCGCTGTCGCCGCGGCACGTTCCGGACGGGATTCACCAGGTCGCGGCGGTGCCCCGGACCCTGTCCGGCAAGAAACTGGAGGTGCCGGTGAAGAAGATCCTGACCGGTACGCCGGTGGAGCAGGCGGTGGCGAGCGGGGCGCTGGCCAACCCGGCGGCGCTGGACGCGTTCGTCCGGTTCGCCACCGACCGGGTGCCGGCCAGCTGACCGCGAGCTGGCGGTCGGCTGACCGACGGGCGCCGGCCCGTCACCGACGGTGGATCGAATTCGGTCGACCTTGGCAACTCAGCGTCAACGCTGTGCGTCTGACTGTCGTGGGGATCTACTTCCGCCTACAGATCACCGACACGCTCGGCGTCTGGGTCGAGGGGACGCATGCCTTCGATCCCGCGGCCGGAATCACCCGGACCTTCTGGTACCGGCTGCCGACCGAGTGGGTGGTGAACGGTGCGATCCTTCAGCAGCGCCGCGAGATGCTGGTCGACCGCCTGTACGGGCCCGGCTGGCGCGACGGCAATCCGGACGGATCGCGATACATCATCCTCAGGGTCCGGGAGAAGGTGCTCACCGACGGCGAGGCGGCCGGCAAGCCGTGGCTGGCCGAGCGGGGTGGCTTCTTCGTGTGCGCACCGGACGGGGCACAACGGGAGGTGGTCCCCAGCGAGCTGTGAGCCGGCCGGCTCAGGCCAGCACCAGATCGACCTTCTCGCTGGCGACCCGCCCGTCGAGCGAGGCCCGGTCGAGCTGCCGGCAGAGCACCACGCTGGCGGTGGCGGCCAGCGGCGCGAGCAGCCAGTCGACCGGGTCCGGGTGCCGGTCGGCGTCGATCAGGACCCGGCTGCCGGCGACGATGCCCAGCTCCGCACCGCGTGCGGCCGCCCGGGCCGCCAGCTGGGCGTCCTGCGGATCACCCGCCGGGTACGGCGTGAAATGGTCGCCGTGCCCGCGTACCTCGGTGACGTAGTCCACCCAGCCGGGCGGCAGGTCGCGGGCCGGCATCGCCATCGGCGCGAGGCTCAGCAGGTACTGCTCGCCGGCCGGTGGCCGGTCCGGTCCGGGCAGCCGGTGCGCGGTGGCGAAGCACACCTCGGCGGGCGGGCCGTCGGCCCGGCTCCCGGCACCGGCCGGGCCGTCGACCAGCCCGGGGGCCCGCACCGCGAGCCCGGCGGACCAGCAGCCCAGCAGCACCGCGGCGGTCTGCCAGTGCGGCGGCAGCAGCACCTCGGCGGTGTCACCGGCCGTGGCACCGGCGCCGTCGACGATCAGGTTGGCGGTCTTGGCCACCCAGTTGGCCAGGGTCGCTCCGGACAGCTCGGTCCGGTCGCCGATCGCGTCGTCGTACCAGGTGAGCAGTGGTCGGGTCGGATCGGCGGCGATGGTGACCGCGAGCAGTCCGGCGAGGTTGTTGGTCATCGGCGCCGAGCCTAACGCGCGTGTCACGGCTGTGCCCGACGGTCACTGACCGTACTCGCAGTCACGGTCCGGTCTCGCCCCGCTGACGGGCGGCCGGCCGGCACACGAACGCTGGTTTTCGTCCGCCTCGTCGGCGCGGCGCACGGCGTCGGGCGGCGTAGGCTTGGCACACGTGTCGTTCTTCACAACCCTCCACCACCCCTCTAGAGGAGTTGCCCTGTGACCGCCGGTCGACCGCCCCGCGTACTCATCGACGCCACGAGCGTGCCCGCCGACCGCGGTGGCGTTGGTCGATACGTTGACGGCCTGCTCGGTGCCCTCGGTGCCCTCGTCGGCAGCGACATCGAGGTCTCCGTCGTCGCGCTGCGTACAGACGTCGAGCGGTACACCCGGATGCTGCCGGCCGTCGACGTGATCGCCGCCCCGGCGGCGGTGGCGCACCGTCCGGCCCGGTTGGCCTGGGAGCAGACCGGGCTGCCGCTGCTCGCCCAGCAGGTCGGTGCGGACGTGCTGCACTCCCCGTACTACACCTGTCCGATGCGGGCGGGTTGTCCGGTTACCGTCACCGTGCACGACGCGACGTTCTTCACCGAGCCGGAGCACTACGACAAATCACGACGGACCTTCTTCCGCAGCGCGATCAAGACCTCGCTGCGTCGGGCCAGCCGGGTGATCGTGCCCAGCAAGGCCAGCCGCGACGAACTGATCCGGTTGCTCAACGCCGACCAGGCACGCATCGACGTCGCCTACCACGGGGTCGACGCCAGCGCCTTCCACGTGCCCAGCGACGAGGAGAAGGCCCGGGTCCGGGCCCGGCTCGGCCTCGCCGGCACCAGCTACATCGCCTTCCTCGGCGCCAAGGAGCCGCGCAAGAACGTCCCGAACCTGATCCGGGGCTGGGTGCGCGCCGTCGCGGACCGTCCCGAACCCCCCGCCCTGGTCCTGGCCGGTGGCCAGGGCCACGACGACGACATCGACCGAGCCGTCACCGACGTCCCCGCCCACCTGCGGCTGCTGCGCCCCGGCTATCTGCGCTACGCCGACCTGCCCGGCTTCCTCGGCGGCGCGCTCGTCGCCGCGTACCCCTCGTACGGTGAGGGCTTCGGCCTGCCGATCCTGGAGGCGATGGCCTGCGGCGCGCCGGTGCTGACCACGCCCCGGCTGTCACTGCCCGAGGTCGGCGGCGACGCGGTCGCGTACACCAGCGAGGACCCGGACCGGATCGCCGCCGACCTGGCCACCCTGCTCGACGACGAATCCCGCCGGGACGCGCTCGCCAAGGCCGGCGTGGACCGGGCCCGGGACTTCACCTGGTCGTCCAGCGCCCAGGTGCACGTCGCGTCCTGGCACCGGGCAGCGGCACGGCCCGCCGGGTGAGCCGGTCCCGGCCCCGCCGGGTGATTCCGTCCCGGGCCTGCGGGGTGAGCCCGCCCAGGTACCGCCGGGACGGATGCGCCGGGCGGGCATGATGGGCTGATGCTCTTCGCCGTCATTCCGGCGGGTGGCAGCGGCACCCGACTCTGGCCGCTGTCCCGCGCCGGTAACCCTAAATTCCTGCATCCGCTCACCGGCACCGCCGCGTCGCTGCTCCAGGCGACGGTGGCGCGGCTCGCCCCGCTCACCGATCCGGAACGGATCCTGGTGGTGACCGGTGCGGCGCACGCCGCAGCGGTCGCCCGGCAGTTGGCGGCGGTGCCGGAGGAGAACGTGCTCGTCGAGCCGTCGCCCCGGGACTCGTGTGCGGCGATCGCGTTGGCGGCCGCAGTCATCGCCCGCCGCGAACCCCAGGCGGTGATGGGATCGTTCGCCGCCGACCACCTCATCGGCGACACCGACCGGTACGTGACCACGATCCGCCAGGCGGTGGCCGGTGCCGAGGCCGGGCTGCTGATGACCGTCGGCATCACCCCGACCCGACCGGAGACCGGCTACGGCTACCTGGCCTGCGGCGACACCATCGGCCCCGGCCCGGTCCGCCGGGTCGAGCAGTTCACCGAGAAACCCGGCCTGGCCGTCGCCGAAAACTACCTGCGGTCCGGCCGGCACCTCTGGAACGCCAGCATGTTCGTCTGGCGGGTCGACGCGTTCCTCGCCGAGTTGGCCCGCCAGCAGCCGGAGCTGCACTCCGGCCTGACCCGGATCGCGGCCCGCTGGGACTCGCCCGACCGCGACGAGGTGCTCGGCGACATCTGGCCCACCCTGCCCCGCATCTCGGTCGACTACGCGGTGATGGAAGGCGCGGCGGCGGCCGGTCGGGTCGGCACCGTACCGGGCGACTTCGGCTGGAACGACGTCGGTGACTTCCACACCCTCGGCGACGTGCTGCCGGCCGACCCGGACGGCAACGTCGTGCTCGGCGCCCCGACCGCCGAGGAGAAGCCGGGTGTGCTGCTGCACGACAGCACCGGGCTGGTCGTCGTGCCGCACTCCGGCCGGCTGGTCGCCGCGCTCGGCGTGCGGGACCTGATCGTGGTGGACACTCCGGACGCGGTGCTGGTCTGCCCCCGGGACCGGGCACAGGACGTCAAACGCCTGGTCGACGCGCTCAAGGAACGCGGCGCCGACGGGTACGTGTGAGTCACCGCGCCGGCGGCGGACCCGCTGCCCGCGCGGTGTGCGGGTCAGCCGCCGGCGCGGTGTGCGGGGTGACCGGTCGACCCGCCGTCGGGCGTCAGCCCGAGCAGGACGTCGACCCGCCCGTCGGGCGCGTCGGTGACCACCGCCGTGCTGGCGATGCCGTCGGCGGCCAACGCGGCCCGCAGCCGGTGCAGGTCGGTGCCGAACCGCACCAGGTCCGCCGCCCCGGCCGAGGGCGGCTGACAGTGCAGGTAGCCGGTCGAGGTGACGGCGGTGGCCGCCCCAGCGGCGGTCGGACCGGCAGCAGCCGGCGGTGACCACGGGGTGAACCGGGTGCCCGGCGCGGCGATTTCGGAGACCAACCGGACCGCTTGCCGTACCGCCTCGGCGTCGACCGGCCCGTCGGCTGGCGGCGGGCCGACGGAGCCGGCGTCGGTCGGACCGTCGGGACCGGCCGGCGGCAGGATCGCGGCGGCGATCAGGCCGGCCCGGTGTGCCTCGGCGGTGCCGAGGCGGAACATGTCCTGACCCGGTTCACGGACCAGCGGCCGGACCCCGGGGCCGTCGTCGCCGGGCTGCTCCGCCGCCTCGCCCCGGCGCCACGGGTAGCCGCGTACCACCGCCACCGGGACCTGCTCCGATTTGCCCTTGACCAGGTCACCGGCGCCGGCGAGTTCGTCGACCACGGCCACCTGGGTCAGCCGCAGCTCGTTGCCGTACGGATCGGTCAGCCCCCGGTAGTCGCGGACCGGGTCGATGCCCGCGGCCCCGAGCGCGACGTCGGTGAGGCCGTTGCGCCACGGCCGGCCCATCGTGTCCGACACGATCACCGCGACGTCCCAGCCCCGCCGGACCCGCAGCGCCCGCCGCAGCCGGCGGGCCGACTCGTCGGGATCCACCGGCAGCAGCACCAGGTGGGTGGACGCCACGTTGGAGTTGTCGATTCCGGCGGCGGCCATCACGAACCCGTGCCGGGTCCGGGCGATTCGGGTCGGCCCGCGCTCGGCGACCACCTCGGCGGTCTCGGCGTCGAGCAGCTCGGCGCGGACCCGGCTGCGCTCCGGCTCGTCGGCCGGCAGCGCCACCAGCCGACCTTCCGCCTTCGACACGATCTTGCTGGTCACCACCAGGACGTCGCCGTCGCGCAGCCACGGTGCCGCGTCGGCGATCACGTCGGCCAGGTCGTCACCGGGCCGTACCTCGCCGATCCCGGTCACCGGCAGGATCTCCAGTCTCATCCGGCCACCTCCGTCCGGCCCGCTGCGGCCAGCTCCACGGCCGCCGCGACCATCGCCTCGGTCGCCACCTCGTCGGACATCCACAGTGGTGCGGCGCGGACCTCGACGCCGTCGAGCCGGGTGTCGGCGTCGACGTCGTCGACCAGCCAGCCGTCGAGCAGGCCACCGTCGCGGCGGGCGCCGTACAGGCCGGCGACGCCACCGGCCGTACAGGGGGTGCCGAGTACGGCGAGGCAACGGTCGGCCATCCCGCGCACCGGCGCGTCGCCGATGATCGGCGAGACGCCGACGACCGGTGCCGGGCCGTTGACCAGCGCGGCGCGGACTCCCGGTACGGCGAGGATCGGCGCGATGCTCACCACCGGGTTGCTCGGCGCGATCAGGACGACATCGGCGGCGGCCACCGCCTCCGGTACGCCGGCCGCCGGGGTCGCCTCGGCGGCCCCGACGAAGACGAAGCGGTGCGTCGGCAGGGCGCCCCGGTGCCGTACCCACCATTCCTGGAAGTGGATGGCCCGCTCGCCGCCGTCCGGATCCGAGACGACGACGTGGGTCTCCAACCGGTCGTCGGTGGCCGGCAGCATCCGGATCCCCGGCTGCCACCGGACGCAGAGCGCCTCGGTGACCGCCGACAGCGGGTAGCCGGCGTTGAGCATCGTGGTCCGCACCAGGTGGGTGGCGATGTCGCGGTCACCGAGCCCGAACCAGGTCGGCTCCGCCTGGTACGCGGCCAGCTCCTCCTTGACCGTCCAGGTCTCGCCGACCCGACCCCAGCCACGTTCCGGGTCGGCACCACCACCCAGGGTGTACATCACACTGTCCAGATCGGGGCTGATCCGCAGCCCGTGCAGCATGACGTCGTCACCCACGTTGACCACGGCGGTCACCTCGGCTCCGGTGCGCCGGGCGTACGCCCGGGCACCGACCAGGAACTTCGCCCCGCCGATCCCACCGCTCAGCACCACGATCCGCATGCCGACCATCCTCGCCCATCGGTGGACACCGCTAGGCTTTGCCGGTACACCGCCGCGCTCTGCCGGTGCACCGCCGCCACCGAAGGATCGGGAGAAGCCGTGACCACGCACCCCGAGGCCACACCCGGAGACCGACCGCCGGCCAGGGACTTCACCATGCCGCTACGGGAGGTGGCGGCGGTCGTGCTGCTCGGCGCCACCGCCGTCTTCCTGTTCCTCGCGCTGCTGGACCTGCTCGTGCCGTACCGGCTCGGGGCCGGTCCCGGGTTCGCCCGTCGGTCGGCGGACAGTTTCGGCGGCTTCGTCAACCTGGTGACGATCGGGTTCCCGCTGGTGGCGGTGCTGTTGGCCACGCACTTGTCGCCGGAGCTGGCCCGGGCCCGGCTGGTCACCCTGGTCGCGCTGATCGAGTACGCCGTCATGGCTTTCTTCGGCGGTCTGTTCGGGCTGCTGGTCGGTTTCGTGGTGCTGGTCGACGACAGCATCCGGGCGGCCTTCCAGGGGCTACTGGGCCGGGCGGCGTGGCTGGCCGTGCTCGGCGTGGCCGGGTTGGCGATCTTCCAACTCTGGCAGGGCCGCTACCAGGTGCCGAAGCCGAAGCAGCCAGCCGCGTACGGCCCGCCGGGGCCGTACGCCCCCGCGCCCGGCTACGGCCCACCCCCGCAGGCCGGGTATGGCCCAGCGGGGCCGCACGGTCACCCGCATCCGATGTACGCGCCGCCGCCACGACCCGCGTCTGGGCCGCCAGCGGCGTCTGGGCCGCCAGCGGCGTCTGGGCCGCCAGCGGCGTCTGGGCCGCCGGCCGACGCAGGTCCGGCCGCTGCGGAGCCGCCGAGCGATTCAGGACCGCCGGCCGAGCCGACCCAGCGGACCTCCTGACCGGGGCCATCGAGCTGGTGCACTGCCGGGCCGCCCGGCCGAGCTGTGGCGCATGCCACCGATGAGTGCGGCAGCGAGGACCTAGTCTCAACGGGTGACCGCGCACCCAGACCCCGTTGCCGCCGCTGACGGTGCGGCGCAGCACCCGACACCGGCGAGTGTGCGTCGGGCGCTGCGCCGGGCCGCCGCCGGCCGAAGCCTCGACGTCGACGAGGCGACCGCGTTGCTCTGCGCCACCGGAGCGGAGCTGGACGAGCTGCTCACCATCGCCGGGGCGGTCCGTGACGCCGGGCTGCGCGACGCGGGCCGGCCAGGGGTGATCACGTACTCCCGGAAGGTTTTCATCCCGTTGACCCGGCTGTGCCGGGACCGGTGCCACTACTGCACCTTCGCCACCGTTCCCGGCCGGCTGCCGGCCGCCTACCTGGACCGTGACGAGGTCCTCGCGATCGCCCGCGCCGGTGCCGCCCAGGGCTGCAAGGAGGCGCTGTTCACCCTCGGTGACCGTCCGGAGGAGCGGTGGCCGGCGGCCCGGCAGTGGCTCGACGAGCGCGGCTACGACTCGACCGTCGACTACCTGCGGGCCTGCGCGATCGCCGTGCTGGAGGAGACCGGCCTGCTGCCGCATCTCAACCCGGGCGTGCTGAGCTGGGCGGAGCTGCAACGGCTCAAGCCGGTCGCGCCGAGCATGGGGATGATGCTGGAGACCACCGCGACCCGGCTGTGGTCCGAGCCCGGTGGCCCGCACTTCGGCTCGCCGGACAAGGAACCGGCGGTGCGGTTGCGGGCGATCGCCGACGCCGGCCGGGTGGGGGTGCCGTACACGACGGGACTGCTGATCGGGATCGGCGAGACGCGCCGGGAGCGGGTCGAGTCGCTGTTCGCGATCCGGTCGGCGGCCCGCGAGTACGGCCACATCCAGGAGGTGATCCTGCAGAACTTCCGGGCCAAGCCGGACACGGCGATGCGTGGCATGCCGGACGCCGAGCTGCGGGACCTGGCCGCGACGGTCGCCGTCGGCCGGATCCTGCTCGGCCCGTCGGCCCGGTTGCAGGCACCACCGAACCTGGTCGCCGGGGAGTACGCGTTGCTGCTGCGGGCCGGCATCGACGACTGGGGCGGGGTGTCCCCGGTGACCCCCGACCACGTCAACCCGGAGCGGCCGTGGCCGCAGATCGAGGAGCTGGCCCGGCGTACCGCCGACGCCGGCTTCACGCTGCGGGAGCGGTTGACGATCTACCCCGAGTTCGTGCGGCGCGGCGGGGCCTGGCTCGATCCGCGGCTGTCCGGGCACGTCGCGGCGCTCGCCGAGGCGGACACCGGCCTGGCGGACGGGTCGGCGGTGCCGGTCGGTCGCCCCTGGCAGGAGCCGGAGGAGGTGTTCACCTCGACCGGCCGGACCGACCTGCACGCCACCATCGACACCACCGGGCGCACCGACGACCGGCGGGGCGACTTCGACCAGGTGTACGGCGACTGGGCCGAGGTGGCCGGGCGGATCAGCGTACCCACGGGTGCCGGGGCCGCGAGCGGCGCGGACGCCGACGCCGACCTGCGGGCCGGGTTGCGGCTGGCCGCCGACGATCCGGCGGCGCTGCTGCTGCCCCGGCACACCGACGCGGCGCTGGCTCTGTTCGCCGCCGACGGGGCGGCGCTGGAGCAGCTCTGCCGGATCGCCGACGACGTGCGGCGCGACACCGTCGGCGACGACGTCACCTACGTCGTCAACCGCAACATCAACTTCTCGAACGTCTGTTACGTCGGCTGCCGGTTCTGCGCGTTCGCCCAGCGGGAGCGCGACGCCGACGCCTACCGGCTCTCCGCGCAGCAGGTGGCGGACCGGGCCGAGGAGGCCTGGCAGGCCGGGGCGACCGAGGTCTGCATGCAGGGCGGTATCGATCCGGCGCTGCCGGTGACCGCGTACGTCGATCTGGTCCGCGCGGTGAAGCAGCGGGTGCCGCAGCTGCACGTGCACGCCTTCTCGCCGATGGAGATCGTCACCGCGGCGGCCAAGGCCGGCGTACCGGTGCGCGACTGGCTGGTGGGGTTGCGTGCGGCCGGCCTCGACACCATTCCCGGCACCGCCGCAGAGATCCTCGACGACGACGTGCGCTGGGTGCTGACCAAGGGCAAACTTCCGGCCGCCACCTGGGTCGAGGTGGTGACCACGGCCCACGAGGTGGGACTGCGGTCCAGCTCGACCATGATGTACGGACACGTGGACCATCCGGCGCAGTGGCTGGCGCATTTCCGGGTCCTGGCCGGGGTGCAGGACCGCACCGGCGGGTTCACCGAGTTCGTGGCGTTGCCGTTCGTGCACACCAACGCGCCGATCTACCTGGCCGGTCTGGCCCGGCCCGGCCCGACCTGGCGGGAGAACCGGGTGGTGCACGCGATGGCCCGGCTGCTGCTGCACGGTCGGATCGACAACATCCAGTGTTCCTGGGTGAAGCTGGGCGACGAGGGCACGGTCGCGATGCTGCGCGGTGGCTGCAACGACCTGGGCGGCACTCTGATGGAGGAGACGATCTCCCGGATGGCGGGTTCGGCGAACGGGTCGGCCCGTACGGTGGCGCAGCTGCAGGCGATCGCGGCCGCCGCCGGGCGTCCGGCGGTGCAGCGCAGCACCGCGTACCAGCGGTGACCGCAGGGCCGGTGCGGCCGCCGGCCAGCGGCCGCCGGCGGGTGGAGCCGACAGTCCGACGAAGCTGTTTCGCACACCGTCGAACCGCCCGGCGTCGTCGCGCGTATGGATAGTTGCCGGCGGCTGCGGGGCAACCGATGGACCTGCCGCTGGCGAAGGTCCCGTCGCGACAGTGGGTTACCCCCTGACCCACCGGAAAGGTTGTCCATGAGAACTGGCCAGCGGAACCGACCGAAGTTCAAGATCTCCCGCCGTCAGGTGCTGACCGTGGCGGCAAGCGCGGGTGTGGGCGCGGCGGCGGTCAGCGTCACCGGCCTGTCCGCAGCTGTGGACAGCCGGCTCGCCGGGTCCGCCGGCGACCAGGCGATCGTCGTGCACCTGCGGGATCCGTCCAGCGGCACGATGGACGTCTTCGTCGGCACCTCACGGATCGAGGTACGTGACAAAGGGCTCGCCGCTTCGCTGCAGCGCGCCGCAAAGGGCTGACGGCCCTCCTCGGCGTACGCCCGAGCTTTTCTCCACCTGGCGCGTCCCGCGTCGATTCCCCGATTCACTCAGGCTATGTGAGGTAGGTTCGCCATGTCTTCGCACCGCGAGGCACCGGAGATATCAAAAGACCCGGTTGCCGACAGCACCGACGTGTACGCGTTCGTCAGTCCGGACCGGCCGGACACCGTCACGCTGATCGCCAACTATCTGCCGTTCCAGGTGCCGTCGGGCGGACCGAACTTCTTCGAGTTCGGCGACGACGTGCTGTACGAGATCCACATCGACAACAACGGTGACGGGCACCCGGACATCACCTACCAGTTCCGGTTCGTCACCGAGATCACCAACGAGAACACGTTCCTCTACAACACCGGTCCGATCGACGCGCTGGACAGTGAGAACTGGAACCGGCGGCAGTTCTACAGCGTGACCAAGGTGGACGCGCACGGCCGGGCGCAGGTGCTGGCCAAGAAGGTACCGTGCCCGCCGTGCAACATCGGCCCGCTGTCCACCCCGGACTACGTGGGTCTGGCCAACGACGCGACGTTCGAGTTGAAGACCGGTGAGCGGATCTTCGCCGGGCAGCGCGCGGAAGGTTTCTTCGTCGACCTCGGTGCGATTTTCGACCTGGGCAATCTGCGTCCGTTCCAGCAGTTGCACGTGGTCGGAAAGGACATCTTCAACGCGGCGGACGAGCCGGTCAATGCGACCGACCGGGTCAACGTCTCCAGCATCGCGATGCAGATTCCGATCACGCACCTGGTCAGTGGTGGCGGACGGTACGACGTCAAGGACCCGCGTTCGGTGATCGGGGTGTGGACCTCGGCGGGCCGGCAGCAGATCCGGATGCTCGGTGAGGCCAAGGCGGCGGACCTCAACGTCGGCCCGGTGGTGCAGGTGTCCCGGTTGGGCAACCCGCTGTTCAACGAGGTCATCGTGCCGATGGCGCAGAAGGACCTGTGGAACACGCTGCCACCGTCGGAGGACAAGCGGTTCGCTGGCCTGGTCGAGAAGCCCGAACTGGCGCAGCTGCTGCCGGTGCTCTACCCGGATGTCTTCCCCCGGCTGGCGGAGCTGAACGAGTCGGGCAAGCCCCGGGCGGACCTGGTGGCGATCCTGCTGACCGGTATCCCGGCGGGCCTGATCGACGGTTTCCAGAACAACACCGGCGACGTCCAGGCCGACATGCTGCGGCTGAACACCGCGATCCCGCCGGCCAAGCGGCCCAGCCGATTCGGTCTGCTCGGCGGTGACCTGGCCGGCTTCCCGAACGGGCGGCGGACCACCGACGACGTGGTGACGATCGCGCTGCGGGCGATCGCCGGGTTGACGTTCCCGCTGATCGACAAGAACTTCACCCCGGACGACGCGGCGGGGGCGGTGACCCACGGGTTGAGCGCCGCCGACGTGACCGCCCCGTTCCTGAAGAAGTTCCCGTATCTCGGCGTGCCGTACGACGGCTTCAACAACCCGTCCTGACCACGCGCGGACGTTCGAGCCAGCAGGCAAGACCAGGAGGTGGACGCAATGCACGAGCACAGTCTGGCCCCGTCGGAGACCGGCAGTGTCGTCCTCGACATCGGTGGCGACATGGGAGCTCTCATCATCTACACCGGACAGGAGTTCCACGGCCGGGAGATCGAGATCAGCCCGGTCGCCGATCCGGATGCGGCGGAGCCGACGCTGCGTACCCATGCCGCGGTGCGTGAGCGGCAGGTGCACGACGGGGTGTTCTTCAGTGCGGTCTACACCGACCTGCGGGCTGGTTCGTACACCGTCTGGCGCTCCGAGGACGTGCCGGCCGGTCAGGTGACGATCACCGGTGGCGCGGTGACCGAGTTCGTCTGGCCGCAGCATCCGACCGCCGGGAGGTTGATCCCGCGCGCCGTGTGACGAGATCGACTTCCGGGTGTGACAGACCCCTGGGGAGGGCAGCAGGGCACGTGAGGTAGGCGGTCGATCAGGCCGCGCCACCGAGCCGGTACCGCGTTGGCGGTGCCGGCTCGGTGGCGTGTGCGCGCCAGAGGCGCTGAAGGGGCGCCGCAGGGGGTGCGGCAGGGGTGCGCCGGGCTCGGTCGCGGGGTTGCGGAGGGTGGATTCACGCAGGTGGCGGGGGCGACGCGCCGATGTCGCGTTACTTGGTGGGGGTCTGAATCGATAGGGCAGGTTGCGGGCCTGTTGACGGTGGGAGGTCAGTCGGCCCGGTCCGCGAGAGGGAGCCTTATTTACCAGGTTCGTCTTGACGACGCACGCATTACACGCGTGTAATTTCCCTGGGGTCGCTCGGACGGGACGTACTAAAACCGGATCGAACGGGCAAGTTGGACACGCCTTCCGCGTGGGGGGTTGCGCCGGCCGGGATCGGCCGGCGCGCGAAAGGAGGCACGCGTATGGATGGTCGGCTGGAGGTTGCGGACCTGCTCGGGAACGCCCCGGAGTGGCAGGAACGGGCGCTGTGCTCGCAGACCGACCCCGAGGCGTTCTTTCCGGAGAAGGGCGGATCCACTCGTGAGGCGAAGCGGATCTGCTCGCGGTGTGAGGTGAAGTCCGAGTGCCTGGAGTACGCACTCGGCCACGACGAGCGGTTCGGCATCTGGGGTGGACTGTCCGAACGGGAACGTCGCAAGCTCAAGCGGCGCGTCGCCTGACGTACCGCGCCGTCGGCCCGGCCCGGGACATCCCGGCCGGGCCGACGGCCTTTCCGGGGCCGACCGGCCTTTCCGGGGCTGACCGGCCTTTCCGGGGCTGACCGGCTTTTCCGGGGCTGACCGGCCGCGCACCGCCACGGCCGACGGCCGCTCGCCGCCTCTACCGACGGCTGCTCAGCGTCGGGTAGGCAGCCCGGTCAGGCCAGCTCGTCCGGATCCACGCCCAGCAGGTTCGCCACCTGCTCGATGATCACGTCGTGCACCAGGTCGGCGAGGTCCTCCCGGTCCATCGCCCGGAACTCCAACGGCCGCCGGTAGAGCACGATCCGGGGCGGCATCTCCTGGCGGCCCGGCCGCCCCGGCAGCAGCCGGGCCAGCGGCACCTCGCCGTCCTCCAGCACGTCGGAGTCGTAGACGTTCAGATCCGGCGGTACGTCCTCGACGGCGAACTCGACCCCGACGAGCTCCTTGGCGAACCGGCGCTCCAGCGTCTCGACGGTGTCCAGCACCAACTCGTCGAAGACCTCGGCCTTCGTCCGGGCGA
The DNA here is from genome assembly GCF_049179175.1 of Solwaraspora sp. WMMA2101. Lineage (NCBI taxonomy): Bacteria > Bacillati > Actinomycetota > Actinomycetes > Micromonosporales > Micromonosporaceae > Solwaraspora > Solwaraspora sp. WMMA2101. The sequence goes on from NZ_JBMHMA010000006.1 coordinate 4,280,920, forward strand.
GCGGGACCGTCGCCGGCACCAGCCGGCCGCGCAGACCGCGCCCGTGCCGGTCCCGGCGGTCCCGCCGGGCGCGGCGGGGCACCTGGGCGCTTTCCGGCGCGGGGACGGTCACAGAAATCCTCCGGTCACCAGCTCAGCGTAGTCCGGATCCGGGCCGTTCGGGCGTGGGGGATCAGGAGTCTCGGCGTGTCGCGGCGGCACGCTGGTCGGCAAGCCGGTAATAGAGATACCGTGCGGCCGTGAGGTCACAGCGGCGCTGCTCCCGGAACGGCTGTCCCCGTCAGGCCGTCGCCACGTTGACCTACGTCTACAACGAGTCGACAGCTGTCGTCGGGCCACTGGCCGCGTTCGCCGAACCCCACACGTACGACCTGTGTGAGCAGCACGCCCGGAGCCTGACCGCGCCCCGGGGCTGGCAGGTGGTGCGCCACGAAGGGGAGTTCGACCCGCCGCCGCCGACCACCGACGACCTGGTGGCCCTCGCCGAAGCGGTCCGCGAAGCGGCCCGCCCCGCCCCGCCACCTCGGCCGGGTGAGCCGGACGTCGTCGATCTGGACATCAACTCCCCGACCGGGCGCCGCGGCCACCTACGGGTGATCCCACCACGGCCCTGACCCGCGCACTCGCGCCGGCGGCGCTCAGCTGCTGGTCAGCTCAGTTGCCGATCAGCCGGTTCAGCAGCGCCGCCCGCCGCGACGGCCGTCCCGACCGTGCCTCCGCCGCGTCGGCGCTGCCCATCAGCCGTACGCTGGCGTTGACCCCGAGCCAGCGCAGCGGCTCCGGCTCCCAACGCGGCGAGCGGTGCCCCACCCAGGGCAGCGCGGTCAGCTCACTGTCGGCGTCCAGGATCAGGTCGGCCAGCGTACGGCCGGCCAGGTTGGCCAGCCCCACGCCGTCGCCGACGTAGCCGCCGGCCCAGGCCAGCCCGGTCGACCGGGCCAGCCCCACCGACGCCGCCCAGTCCCGGGCGACGCCCAACGGCCCACCCCAGGCGTGGGTGAGCGCGACGTCCTCGCCGAGCGCCGGGAACAGCTCACCCAGGGTCCGCCGCAGCGCGCGGAACACCCGTGGGTCGCGGTCGAACTCCGGGCGGACCCGGGACCGGAAATGGTACGGCGCGCCGCGCCCGCCGAACGCCAGCCGCCCGTCAGCGGTGCGCTGGCCGTAGATGATCAGGTGCCGGAAGTCGCTGAACGTCTCCCGTTCGGCCAGCCCGATGCGGTCCCACGTCTCGTCGGGCAGCGGCTCGGTGGCGATCATCAACGAGTAGACCGGGGTGATCGCGCGCCGCAGGCCGGGCAGCGCCGGGGTGTAGCCCTCGGTGGCCCGGACCACCACCGGTGCGCGGACCGTCCCGGTCGGCGTTGCGGCCATCCCGGGGCCGTACGCCGTCACCGGGGTCCGTTCGTGGAGTGTCACGCCGTACCGCTGCACGGCTGCGGCGAGGCCACGCACGAGCCGGGCCGGGTGGATCGCGGCGCAGTGCGGGGTGTAGGTGCCCCCAAGCACCCCGTCGGCGGCACACCGGGCGGTGGCGGCGTCGGCGCTTAGCAGGGTCAGGTCGGCGTCGGATCCGCCGTAAACGTGGGCCTCGGCGACCGCTGCCTCGGCCCGGCGTAGCTGGGCCGGGGTACGGGCGAGTGTGACGGTGCCGCCCTGGCGCCAGTGGCAGTCGATGCCCTCGGCGGCGACGACCCGGCGCACCTCGCCGACGGTGGCGTACATGGCCTGCTGCATGGCCACCGCCCCGTCTCTGCCGTGGCGGCGGGCCAGCTCGGTCAGCGACGTCGGCAGCAGCGCCGAGCACCAGCCACCGTTGCGCCCCGAGGCACCGTACCCGGCGATCTCCTTCTCCAGCACCACGATCTGCAGCGTCGGGTCGGCCAGGGCCAGGTAATAGGCGGTCCACAGGCCGGTGTAGCCGGCCCCGATGATCACGACGTCGGCGATCCGGTCACCGTCCAGCGCCGGCCTCGGCGTGAGCTCGTCCTTCTCCACCGTGGACATCCAGTACGACACGTCCACCCGCCACCCTCCCCTCTTTCCCGACGATCTTGCAGTTATCGAGAAGATATGTCCACTTTGTCCAACGATAAGTGCAAGATCGTCGCGATCTTGGGGGGTGGTTGGCTGGGTCAGAGGCGCTGCCAGGCCTCGGTCAGCACCGCACGCAGGATCTGCTCGATCTCGTCGAACTGGGTCTGGTCGGCGATCAGCGGCGGGGCGAGCTGGATCACCGGGTCGCCCCGGTCGTCCGCGCGGCAGTAGAGCCCGGCGGCGAACAGCGCCCCGGAGAGGAACCCGCGCAGCAGCCGCTCCGACTCGGCGTCGTCGAACGACTCCCGGGTGGAGCGGTCCTTCACCAGTTCGATGCCGTAGAAGTACCCGTCGCCCCGGACGTCACCGACGATCGGGAGGTCGTACAGCTTCTCCAGGGTGGCCCGGAAAGCGCTTTCGTTCGCCCGTACGTGCCCGATCAGGTCCTCCCGCGCGAAGATCTCCAGGTTCGCCAGCGCCACCGCGCAGGAGACCGGGTGGCCGCCGAAGGTGATCCCGTGGGCGAACGACGCGGTGCCGTCGAGGAACGGCTCGATCAGCCGGTCCGAGGCGATCATCGCCCCCAGCGGCGAGTAGCCGGAGGTGATCCCCTTCGCGGTGGTGATGATGTCCGGCTGGTAGCCGTACCGCTCGGCACCGAAGTACGCACCCAGCCGCCCCCACGAGCAGATCACCTCGTCGGAGACGAGCAGTACGTCGTAGGCGTCACAGATCTCGCGTACCCGCTCGAAGTAACCCGGCGGCGGCGGGAAACAGCCGCCGGCGTTCTGCACCGGCTCCAGGAAGACGGCGGCCACCGTGTCCGGGCCTTCGCGTTCGATGGCCCGGCCGATCTCCTCGGCCGCCCACCGGCCGAACGCCACCGGGTCGTCGCCGTGCTCCGGCGCGCGGTAGAAGTTGGTGTTCGGGGCCTTGATCCCGCCCGGGACCAGCGGCTCGAAGTCGGCCTTGATGCCGGGCAGCCCGGTGATCGACAGCGCCCCCATCGTGGTGCCGTGGTACGCGATGTGCCGGCTGACCACCTTGTGCTTCATCGGTCTGCCGGTCAACTTGAAGTAGGCGCGGGCCAGCTTCCAGGCCGACTCGACCGCCTCCGAACCACCGGTGGTGAAGAAGACCCGGTTGAGGTCGCCGGGGGCGAGCGCGGCGATCTTCCCGGCCAGCTCGACCGCCGTCGGGTGCGCGTACGACCAGATCGGGAAGTACGCCAGCTCGCTGGCCTGCTTCGCGGCGGCCTCGGCCAGTTCGGTGCGCCCGTGACCGGCGTTGACCACGAAGAGCCCGGCCAGCCCGTCCAGGTAGCGGCGGCCGGAGCTGTCCCAGACGTACGCGCCCTCGCCGCGCACGATGGTCGGCACCGGGGCGTCCCGGTAGCTCGACATCCGGGTGAAGTGCATCCAGAGGTGGTCGGTCGGGTTGCCCATGTCGTGGCCCCATCGCGTCGGCAGCACCGGCGCCTGCGCAGACGCCGTCCTGGCTACGGTTATCGCACAGATCCGGCGCACACTGCAAGGTTCACGAGATCAACATCGGCGTTCGGCCACGATTTGAGCAATCCTGGCTAGCTGTAACGACGAAATCCGCATCACGGGCTGAGTCGCCCAAGCGGTGCCGCTCGATGACATTTCGCGGTCAGCAGATCGCGGCACGGTGCGCCCGCGAGCCAACTCCCCGAGCAGGTACCGCCGTAGACCGGTATTCCTGTGAGGAATAATCATTCCTCCCAGGAATACCGCTCGACCGGACACTTGCCGCCGCCCGAAGGCCGCGGTCGGGGCTGAAGCTGACGTCGGGGCCGGTGCCCGGCTCAGCTGAGGCGGTCAGTCGGTGGTCGGTCGTGGCGCGTTGAGGTCGACGCTGCCGCCGGCCGGGACCGGCACGAACGTCGGGCAGCCCTTGGCGGTCTCGTCGGTCAGGCAGCGCTGGAACACCTCGTAGAGGACGTACGCGTCCGGGCCGAGCACCTCGACGAGCTGGCGGATCTGCTTGAGCTTCTCCTCGACGGTGGCGTTCTGCTCGATGATCGCCCGCCGTTCGGTGATCGCCACCTGCACCGCCGCGAGGCCGTCGACCAGTTCCTGACGCGGCGTCGGCTTCTGCAGGGTCAGGTTGAACTGCAGGAAGTAGGCCCGGCCGCCGGTGGTGGCCTGCACCGCCGCGCCCAGGTCCTCGTTGATCGCGGTCTCGAAGGCGGCCCGGGTGGCCGGGTCGTTGTACAGCGCCAGCCAGTCGTACTTCTGCGCCTCGGTCGTCATCGCCTTGTGCAGCGGCTGGCCGATGTAGAACCGCAGCAGGTCCAGCCAGTGATTGGTGGTCCGGCCGTCGCCGTCCATCACCGGCTGGAACTTCAGCCCGATCTCCTCGTGGAACTCCCGCAGCATCCCGCCCTCGTCGGCACACGAAGTGTCCAGGTGGAAAGTAAGTCCACCAGAGACGCTCAGCTCCTGGTTGTCCTTCGACACCACCACGAACGGCGTCGACTCGGAGCCCTCGTTGCCAGTGAAGTCGAAGGTGCGCTGGCCGGCCGGGTAGACGTAGTACCGCTCGCCCGGCCCGTCCCAGGTACGGTTGTTCTGGGTGACGCACTCCTGGTAGGTGGTGCTGGAGAAGGCCCCGGCGTCGTAGTGCAACGCCACCTGGTCCGACTCGGTGCTGACCGTGGTGCAGCCGGCCACGGTCGCCAGCAGCACGACGGAGACGCCTGCGATCATCCGTACCCGACGACGACGCATCTGCCCGCCCCGATCTGTTCGACGTGTGCCGTCAGGGTAGGCGGGGCAATCAACCCGAACGGACCCGACTCAGGCCGTACCCCAGGTGTAGGTCTGTTTGCGCAGCTTGAGATAGACGAACGCCTCGGTCGAGACGACGCCTTCGACAGCACGCAGCCGTTGCAGGATCTCCAACAGGTGGTCGTCGTTGCGGCAGACCACCTCGGTGAGCAGGTCGAACGAACCGGCGGTGATCACCACGTAATCGACCTCCTCCAGCTCGGCCAGCCGGTCGGCGACCGCCTCCAGGTCCCCGGAGGTCCGCAGGCCGATCATCGCCTGCCGGGGGAAGCCGAGCTGCAGCGGATCGGTGACCGCGACGATCTGCATCACCCCGGCGTCGAGCAGCCGCTGCACCCGCTGACGGACCGCCGCCTCGGACAGCCCGACCGCCTTGCCGATCGTGGCGTACGGCCGTCGGCCGTCCTCCTGTAGCTGTTCGATGATCTGTTTGGCCACGTCGTCGAGGAGTACGTGGCCCGGGCCGCCGCCGCCGCCGGACTGCCGTGTGCCCATCCCGGGGTTCCCTCTCTGCCGAAGTCGGTGCATTATTCCCTGCAGGTGGTACGCCGCCGAGGCGGCTGGCGTTAAGAGTCTGAGTCTGGCGCATTTCGTCGCCAATGGCGAGCTCCGCAACGGAATCCCTTGTGATGCGGGCATCTGCATGTCAGGATCGGCGTCTAATTGGTCACACACTACGCCGCCTTGCTTCCGGGTCGGCTCCGCCGACCCTCACCCCTTCAGGAGCCGTCCATGCGTAGCCGCCTCCGCCCGCCGCCGTCCGCTCCGGCCGCCGCCCTGCTCGCCGCCCTCGGCGCCGGCCGCTCGGTGAGCCGCCGCAGCCTGGTCCGTGGTGCCGCCGTCGCCGGCGGAACGCTGCTCGGCGGCAGCGCCCTCGCCGCCTGCGGCACCCCCGCCGCCCAGCAGACCGAGGAAAGCTGCGTCAGCGAGGACGTCTCCGACAGCGAGCAGACGATCGCCTTCTCCAACTGGCCGCAGTACATCGACGTCGACGCCGACGACGAGAGCCGCCGGCCGAGCCTGGAGGCGTTCCAGCAGGCCAGCGGGATCGAGGTCACTTACACCGAGGACATCAACGACAACAACGAGTTCTTCGGCAAGGTGCAGAACCAGCTGTCGGCGTGCCAGCCCACCGGCCGCGACATCATGGTGCTCACCGACTGGCTGGCCGCCCGGATGATCCGACTCGGCTGGGTGCAGCAACTGGACAAGGCGAACCTGCCGAACGTCACTGCCAATCTGCTGCCGTCGCTGAAGGCCCGGCCCTTCGACCCGGACGACTCGTACGCCGTACCGTGGCAGTCCGGGCTGACCGGGATCGCCTACAACGGCACCGTCACCGGCGAGGTCCGCACCATCGACGAGCTGCTCACCCGCGCCGACCTGAAGGGCCGGGTGACCGCGTTGACCGAGATGCGCGACACCATGGGGCTGCTGCTGCAGGCCGGCGGCCACGACCCGTCCGACTTCACCGACGCCCAGTTCGACGACGCCCTGGAGAAGCTGCGCCAGGCGGTCGCCGACGGGCAGATCCGCCGGTTCACCGGCAACGACTACGCCGCCGACCTGGCCCGGGGCGACGTGGCCGCCTGCATCGGCTGGTCCGGCGACGTCATCCAACTCTCCGCCGAGGACCCCAACATCGTCTTCCAGGCACCCGAGTCCGGGCTGATCCTGTTCTCCGACAACATGCAGGTGCCGAACCAGGCCAGCCACAAGACCAACGCCGAGAAGCTGATGGACCACTACTACGACCCGGCGGTCGCCGCCGAGGTCGCGGCGTACGTCAACTTCATCTGCCCGGTCTCCGGTGCCCAGGAGGCAATGGCCGCCATCGACCCGGAGCTGGCCGCCAACCCGCTGATCTTCCCCGACGAGGCGTTGCTCGGCCAGGCCAAGGTCTTCATGGCGCTGACCGAGGAGCAGGAACGCTCGTACGAACAGAAGTTCCAGCAGGTCATCGGGGCCTGAGGCAGCGACCGATGGCGACCGACCCGCCCGCCGGTGACCTGCACCTGGCGAACGTGACCAAACGGTTCGGCCCGTTCCTCGCGGTCGACGAGCTGAGCCTCACCGTGCCGCAGGGGGCGTTCTTCGCCCTGCTCGGTGCCTCCGGCTGCGGCAAGACCACCACCCTGCGGATGGTCGCCGGGCTGGAACAGCCCACCAGCGGCCAGGTGCGCCTCGGCGACCGGGACATCACCCGGCTGCGGCCGTACCGCCGGCCGGTGAACACCGTCTTCCAGAGCTACGCCCTGTTCCCGCACCTGAGCATCGCCGAGAACGTCGCGTTCGGGCTGCGCCGACGCGGCATCCGCGACGTCAAGGCCCAGGTCGAGCAGATGCTGGAGCTGGTGCAGCTCGGCGGCTTCGGCCCGCGCCGACCACAGCAGCTCTCCGGCGGGCAGCAGCAGCGGGTCGCTCTGGCCCGCGCGCTGATCAACCACCCGCAGGTGCTGCTGCTCGATGAACCGCTCGGCGCCCTCGACCTGAAACTGCGCCGGCAGATGCAGACCGAGCTGAAACGGATCCAGACCGAGGTCGGCATCACCTTCGTGCATGTCACCCACGACCAGGAGGAGGCCATGACGATGGCCGACACCGTCGCGGTGATGCACGCCGGCCGGATCGAGCAGCTCGGCCCGCCCGCGCAGATGTACGAGTTCCCGGCGACCGCGTTCGTCGCGAACTTCCTCGGCCAGTCGAACCTGATCGCCGGCGAGGTCACCGGGCGTTCCGGCGACGACGTGACGGTCAGCGCGTACGGCTCGCGGTTCACCGTGCCCGCGGCCCGGTCCCGGTCCGTCGACGGTCCGGTCCATCTGGGGGTACGCCCGGAAAAGCTCGCCCTGGCCCGAGACGCCGACAGTGTGCCGTCCGGGGCGCAGTCGGTCGCCGGCATCGTCACCGACCTGGCGTACCTGGGGGTCAGCACCCAGTACCAGGTGCGCACCGGCTGGGGCACCGAGCTGAGCGTGTTCAGTCCGAACATCGGCTCCGGTCCGGGCGGCGGGTCCGGCGGCGCCGACGGCCAGCTGCTGCCGGTCGGCGCCGACGTGGTCGCCTACTGGCAGCCGGCGCACGCCTTCCTGCTGGCCCGTGAACCGGGTGCCGGCGACCAGACCACGCCGCTGCTCGACGAAGCCGTACCCGCCTCATGAGCGTCCTCGCGCACGTCGGCGGCGCTGCCGGCGGGGGACCGACCGGCAGTGGGCCGGCTGGCGGCGGACCGGCCAAGCCGCCTCCGGCGTCGACCCGGCGCGGACGTGGCCGGCTGCTGCCGTACCTGCTGCTGCTGCCCGGCGGGGCCTGGCTGATCCTGTTCTTCGCCGTCCCGGCGATCCAGCTCGGGGCGACCAGCCTGTACGACCCGAACGGCTCGCTGGCCACCGGCTACGCGATGACCTGGTCGTTCGGCAACTACCCGGCGGCGCTGTCGGCGTACTGGACCCAGTTCGGCCGGGGCTTCCTCTACGCCGGCATCGCCACCGTGATCGCGGTGCTGCTCGGCTACCCGCTGGCGTACGCGATCGCGCAGCGGGCCGGCCGGTGGAAGAACCTGATGCTCGTCTGCGTCGTCGCCCCGATGTTCACCAGTTTCCTGGTGCGCACCCTGGCCTGGAAGACGATCCTGTCGGAGAACGGCTGGCTGGTCGGCGTACTGCAGGATCTGCACCTGCTCGCCCACGACGGCCGGCTGCTGTTCACCCCAGTCGCGGTGGTGCTCGGGCTGACGTACAACTTCCTGCCGTTCATGGTGCTGCCGCTGTACGCGAGCCTGGAGCGGCTCGATGGTCGGCTGCTGGAAGCCGCCAGTGACCTGTACGCCTCCCCGGCGCGGGCCTTCTGGCGGGTGACCCTGCCGCTGTCGGCTCCCGGGCTGGTCGCCGGCACGCTGCTGACGTTCATCCCGGCGTCGGGGGACTACATCAACGCCCGGCTGCTCGGCACCCCCAACGAGTACATGATCGGCAACGTGATCGACTCGGCGTTCCTGGTGCGGCTGGACTATCCGCAGGCGGCGGCGCTGTCGTTCCTGCTGATGGCGACGATCCTGGTCATCGTGTCGGTCTACGTCCGGCGTACCGGCACCGAGGAGGTGCTGTGATGGGTCCGGGCCCTGACGCGACGGGGACCGGTGCGCGGCTGGCCCGATGGCTGGTCGACCGCTGGGTCCTCGGCGTCGGCCTGCTGGTGCTCGGCTACCTGCTGCTGCCGGTGGCGGTGGTCGCCGGGCTTTCGTTCAACCGGCCGTCCAGCCGGCTGTCCTACGACTTCAACGAGTTCACGTTGGACAACTGGCGGCAGCCCTGCGCGACCAGCGACATGTGCGACGCGGTGCTGCGCAGCGTACAGATCGGTTTCCTGGCCACCGCCACCGCGACGGTCCTCGGCACGCTGATGGCGTTCGCCCTGGTCCGGCACCGGTTCCTCGGCCGGTCCGCGACCAACCTGCTGATCTTTCTGCCGATGGCCACCCCGGAACTGGTGCTGGGCTCGTCGCTGCTGACGCTGTTCGTGGCCGGCGCGGTGCCGCTCGGCTTCTGGACCGTGGTGATCGCCCACGTTATGTTCTGCCTGAGTTTCGTCGTGGTCACCGTGAAGGCGCGGCTGGCCGGCATGGACACCCGGCTGGAGGAGGCGGCGACCGACCTGTACGCCACGCCGTGGCAGACGTTCCGGCTGATCACCCTGCCGCTGGTGCTGCCCGGCATCGTCGCCGCCGCGTTGCTGTCGTTCTCCCTGTCGTTCGACGATTTCATCGTCACCAACTTCACCTCCGGCACCACCGTCACCTTCCCGATGTACGTGTGGGGTGCCGCCCAGCGTGGTATCCCACCGCAGGTGAACGTGATCGGCACGGCGATGTTCGCGGTGGCGCTGCTGCTGGTGGTGCTCGGCGGCACGATCGGCCGGCGTCGGCGCGCCGGCCTGGGCTGAGTGGGGAGCGCGGTGCGGATCCTGCTGAGGGGGGCGCGGTGCGGATTCTGCTGATAGGTGCCGGTGGCGTGGGCGCGGCGGCGGTGTCGATCGCCGCCCGCCGGGACTTCTTCGACACCATGGTGGTCGCCGACCGCGACCCGGCCCGTGCCGCCCGCGCGGTGTCGGCGCTCGGTCGCGGGCGGACGGGTGCCGGCGGCACCGGTGCCGCCGGCGGCACTGCGGCCGGCGGTGGCGACCCCCGCTTCGTCGCGGCCGGCGCGCTCGACGCCTCCTCGGCCGAGGCAGTGACCGCGCTGTGCCGGGAACACCGGATCACCCACGTGCTCAACGCCGTCGACCCGCGCTTCGTCATGCCGATCTTCAACGGTGCGTACGCCGCCGGCGCCGACTACCTGGACATGGCGATGTCGCTGTCCACCCCGCACCCTGACCGGCCACACGCCGAATGCGGGGTGAAGCTGGGTGACGCGCAGTTCGCCGCCGCCGCCGACTGGGCCGCCGCGGGTCGGCTGGCCCTGGTCGGCATCGGCGTCGAACCGGGACTGTCCGACGTGTTCGCCCGCTACGCCGCCGACCACCTGTTCTCGTCGATCGACCAGATCGGGGTACGCGACGGCGCGAACCTGACCGTCGACGGCTACGACTTCGCCCCGTCGTTCTCCATCTGGACCACCATCGAGGAGTGCCTGAACCCGCCGGTGATCTGGGAGGCCGACCGTGGCTGGTACACCACGGCACCGTTCAGCGAACCGGAGGTCTTCGACTTCCCCGACGGTATCGGCCCGGTCGAGTGCGTCAACGTCGAACACGAAGAGGTGCTGCTGATCCCGCGTTGGGTGCCGGCGAAGCGGGTCACCTTCAAGTACGGCCTGGGGGCCGAATTCATCGACGTCCTGAAGACGCTGCACAAGCTGGGGCTGGACTCGACCCGGCCGGTGAGCGTCGGCGGCGTCCGGGTCGCCCCGCGTGACGTGGTCGCCGCCTGCCTGCCGGATCCGGCCACCCTGGGGGACCGGATGCGGGGCAGGACCTGCGCCGGCACCTGGGTCACCGGGCTGTCGCCCACCGGCGAACCGCTGGAGGTGTACCTCTACCACGTGGTGGACAACGAATGGTCGATGGCCGAGTACGGCCACCAGGCGGTGGTGTGGCAGACCGCCGTCAATCCGGTGGTGGCGTTGGAGTTGCTGGCCGCCGGCACCTGGTCCGGCACCGGGGTGCTGGGTCCAGAGGCGCTGCCGGCGAAGCCGTTCCTCGACCTGCTCACCGCGTACGGGTCCCCCTGGGGCCTGCGTACCTCCTGACCGCCCCCTCATGATCGCGACGATCTTGCGCTCATCGAGACTATTTGTCCACTTTGCTCCACGATAAGCGCAAGATCGTCGCGATCATGCGAGGGCCTGACGTAGGACGGCCACGACGTGGCGTGGGCGTCGATAGATGTCGACGGCGGTGAAATACCGCATCCGCCAGCCCTGCGAAGAGAGCCAGTTGTGTCGCTCCCGATCATGTTGGGCCCGCTTCGCGGTGAGATGCGACCGGCCGTCGTACTCCGCGCCGACCCGCGACTCCTCCCACCCGAGGTCGATCACGTACCGGGTGATGTACGAGGCGTCGAGGACCCTGATCTGGGTCTGCGGACGGGGCAGCCCGCCGTCCATCGCGATGAGCCGAAGCTGACTCTCCTGGCGGCACTGGGCACCCGCATCCACTATGTTGAGCAGTGCGCGTACCGTCACCACGCCCGGCAGGCCGAAGTGCAGCGTCACCTCTGAGGCGAGTGCGTCGAGATCGCATAGGCCGGACCGCAGTGCGCCGTCGAGGACGGGCAGGGCGTCGATCCGGCTGGACGTTCGTGCCAGGTCGACCGCCGTACGCGCCGCAGACGTGCACCGCACGCCGTCGACGAGACACGGCTCGGCCGGCAGGGCGGTTTCGTGGACGACCACACCACGCAACCGGGGGCGAGGGACGCCCGCCGGTAACAACACGTGCACCCTGTCGTCTGTGTTTCGGGCGACGAAGTCACCGAAGCCGTGCAGCGGCGCGGCACTCTGTCGACAGATCAACGCGGCCGGCGGTAGCCGGCACAGCAGCGCCTTGAGTCGGGCGTGCGGGAGTTGCCGTGCTGACGTTGTGGAGAGGTACGTGTCGTTGAACGGGCGCCAGAGTTGGCCGCGGTCGACCCGACCCCGGATCTCGCCCTCGCTGATGCCGGAGTCTCGTAGTGCCCGGTAGCGCGTCGCGTCAGCCATGCCTGGCACCCTGCTGCGACGCCGTACGCCAGGGCGGTTGCCGTCAGCCCGGCTGTGGATGAACCCGCAGCCTGTGGATAACGCTTCTGGCCCGCCCACACTGTGCATGATCGCCCCTTGCATGATCGCGATGATCTTGCACTTATCGTGGAACAAGGTGGACAAATCTTCTCGATAAGTGCAAGATCATCGCGATCATGGGGGGAGTGGGTTGGGCGGGACGAGGGTGGGGTGAGGGTGGGCTACTGGCTAGGGATTCGCCCGAGTGGCTGAGCCGGATCCGCGTCGCGGCTGTCAGGATGACGGCGGGTCGGATCGGTGACGGTCAGGATGATGTGGTGATCGAGGATCTCGGCGAGCAGCAGCGACGCGACAGAACGGTGCTGGCGGGCAACAGTGGGTGGAGCCGGATCGGCGGCCTGCTGCGGTGGCCGCCTCCGCACCCGTGGCCGGCCCGCGTCGGATGGCGGGTCGCGGCAGTGGGCACCGGATTCGCCGTGCTTGGTACAGCCGGGGCGTTCCTCGGCGACGTCGGCAGCATCGTCGGCTTCGGCATGGCGCTGATCGGTGGTGCGCTGCTCGCCGTGGCGGTCGCCTACCGGGTCCGCCGCAGCTGGCCAGGTCTGCTGATAACCCTGGCAGTGGCGCTGGTCAGCATGGTCGTCGCCGACCTGGCCAGCATCGGTTACCTCACCGCGGCCGGCGACCGGGTCACCGCCGTGGTGGCGGCCCGGGAGTGTACGCAGCAACGCGGCGACGTCGTCGACTGCGAATACCAGTGGCAGGACGCCAGCGGTGCCGTCCTGGTGCCGGACCTGCTCAGCGACGACCGCTACCAGGTCGGCGACTCGGCCGAGCTGCTGGTCGACCCGGCCGGTGTGGTCAGCGTACGGCCGGCGGACACGATGTCGCCGGACCTGGTCAGCCTGCTCGTGGCGGTGCTCGGCGGCCCGCTGCTGGTGCTGCTGGTGGTCCGCTGCCTTGCCGTTGGCGAAGGCTGGCTGCCCCGACGGGATGCCGCCAGCGCGACTGAGCCGGCCACCGCGACTGGTGAGCCGGCCAGCGGCGCCGGTCCGGACCCGGCTGGTGGGACGCCCGCGCCCGCTGGCGGCTGAGCCCGGTCCGGAAGACCAAGCGGCGGCTCAGCTGTCGATGGCGTGCATGACGTGCTTGAGCCGGGTGTAGTCCTCCAGCCCGTACATCGACAGGTCCTTGCCGTACCCGGAATGTTTGAACCCGCCGTGCGGCATCTCCGAGATGAACGGGATGTGGGTGTTGACCCAGACGCAGCCGAAGTCGAGCCGGCGGGTCATCCGCATCGCCCGGCCGTGGTCGCGGGTCCACACCGATGCGGAGAGTCCGTACCGGACGCCGTTGGCCCACCGGACCGCCTCGTCCTCGTCGGTGAACCGCTGCACGGTGATCACCGGGCCGAAGACCTCGTCCTGGATGATCTCGTCGGGCTGGCGCACCCCGGAGACCACCGTCGGGGCGTAGAAGAAGCCCCGGTCACCGACCCGTACGCCGCCGGTGTGCAGCTGCGCGTGGTCCGGCAACCGGTCGACGAAGCCGGTGACCCGGCCGAGCTGGTCGACGTTGTTCAACGGCCCGTACGCCACGTCAGGCTCGTCCGGCAGGCCGGTCTTCGTACCCCGGGCCTGCTCGGTGAGCGCCGCGACGAAGTCGTCGTACACGCCCGGCCCGGCCAGCACCCGGGTCGCGGCGGTGCAGTCCTGCCCGGCGTTGAAGTAGCCGGCGCCGGCGATCGCCTCGGCGGCAGCCGCCACGTCGGCGTCGTCGAAGAGCACCACCGGGGCCTTGCCGCCCAGCTCCAGGTGGGTGCGCTTGAGGTCGGAGGCGGCGGCGGCCGCCACCTCCATGCCGGCCCGGGGTGATCCGGTGATCGACACGAACTCCGGCGTCGGGTGCGCGACGAGGGCCCGACCGGTGTCCCGGTCGCCGCAGACCACGTTGAACACTCCCGGCGGCAGGAACTCGGCGGCGACCTCGGCCAGCAGCAGCGTGGACAGCGGCGTGGTGTCCGACGGCTTGAGCACCACCGTGTTGCCGGCGGCCAACGCCGGGGCGATCTTCCAGACCGCCATCATCAGCGGGTAGTTCCAGGGCGTGACCTGCGCGCAGACCCCGATCGGCTCCCGCCGCACGTAGGAGGTGTGCCCGGCCAGGTACTCGCCGGCCGACTTGCCCTCCAGCACCCGGGCCGCGCCGGCGAAGAAGCGGAACTCGTCGACGCAGGGCGGCAGCTCCTCGTCGGCGGTCAACTGCCGGGGCTTGCCAGTGTTGCGGACCTCGGCGTCGACCAGGTCGGCGGCGCGGGCCTCGACCGCGTCGGCGAGTTTGAGCAGCGCCAGCTGCCGCTGCGCCGGGGTGGTGTCGCGCCAACTCTCGAACGCGCTGGCGGCCGCCGACATGGCCCGGTCGACGTCGGCCGGGCCGGAGGTCGGTGCCTGGGCGAACACCTCACCGGTGCACGGGTCGACCAGGTCCTGGTAGCCGCCGTCGACCGGGTCGACGTACCCGCCGTCGACGAAGTTGCGCAGGGTCTGCTTGTCGGTCATGTTCGGCTCCCGCACGTCGGCCCGGATCAAGGTCTGGAATCGGATCAGGTCAGGGATCGGATCAGGTCAGGATGAGGTATCCGCCAGCTATGAGCCATCCTTGCGACCGAAATCGCGGCAGACAAGGGGTACGGCGACTGTTTCCGTGCGCGCCGCGCAGCGCGACCGACGGTGTGGCCGGGTTGGTCACGCTGCGCCGGGTTCGACCGGGTCGGCGACAGCCACGGTACGTCGCCAGTGTGCCGGGGCCGTCGAACGGCCGTCGCGGAGAGGCGAACTCCGGTAACGATCATCGGCACGCTCTCCGGAGCCGGCGCAGGGGCCCAGATCGCGGGCCGTGCCGTGCTGGCCTTGCCGGCCTCCGTCCACCCGTATTCTCGCGGTCCCACGGCAACCAGCGTGCAACGCGTAGAACGCCTGCGTTGGCAGCCTCGGCATCGAGGTGAGGCTCGGATACCTCACCTCGTTGACGTGCGTACGCCTCACTTCGGCGGCGAATCTGCCAACCCCAGCACGTCGTCGAGGTGCCGCGATCCGGTTCGCTACGGTGGTCGAATGTTCGCTGGCGTCATCGTTCCCGGGCGTGGCTACGGTCCGCAGGCACCGCTGCTCGACCTTGCCAGCGAGGCGCTCGCCGACCGCGAAATGCCAGTGGAGACGGTGCGGTGGGACGTCCCGGACGGGCTGCTGAACATCGGGCCGGAACCGTTCGTCCGGGCACACGTGGCGGCGGCCATCCACCGGCTGTCCATGTCCGCACCCGACGCACAGCCGGTGATCATCGCGAAGTCGCTCGGCAGCTATGCCGCCGTGCTTGCGGCCGAACGGCAACTTCCGGCGATCTGGCTGACCCCGCTGCTGCACATCGAGGCCGTCGCGGAGGCGATCGGCCGGAACCCGGCACCCGCGCTCCTCGTCGGGGGGACCCGTGACCGCAGCTGGCTGCCGGAGGTCGCCACGGCGACGGGCAAGCGGGTCGTCACGATCACCGGCGGCGACCACGGCCTGCGGCCACCCGGTCCGCTGCGGGCCTACGCCCAGGTCCTCGGCGATGTCGGTACGGCGATCGAGGAGTTCCTGGCGCAACTGTGAGCCGCGACGGTACCGCCTACCCGTCTACCAGCTCGCGGTCCAGCTGTACCAGGCCCCTCCGAGGTGCCGGAAGACCGGGGACTCGAAGGAGCCGTTCTCCAGATCCGGAGTTGGCCCTTCGGGCAGGTAGGCGAACCCTGCGTCGTCGAACAGGTTGCCGTTTCTCTCCTGGAACACGACGCCGCCGGGTACGTGGTAGGCGGCGATGATCCGGTAGGAGCCGATCGTGGACGGTGCCGGGACGTGGTACCAGTCTTCTCCGGCGGGCAGAGCCACGACCGCGTCTTCAAAGGCGCTGCGGCTCATCGCCCAGCGGGCCTGCAGCGGCACTCCTGTGACGAGCAGCGCCAGCGCGAGCGCGACGATCATCGGAGCAGGCAGGAACGACCAGGACCACCGCCGGCGATGCAGCCCGAACATCACCACCCAGACCACCCAGGCCAAGCCGGCCAGCCCGAGTACGGGCACCGCGCCGAACACCAGGAAGAACGAGAAGCCGGGAACGCTGAACGCCCAGAGCAGGCATGCCGTAGCCACCAGCGTCACGAGGTGCAGGGCCCACCAGGGGCGCGCGGTGTCATGGGCCTGGCAGGCGGGCCGCCGTCCCGCTCGACGGTCACCATCCGAACCCGTTGTCCAGCATCGCCCGATCATGACGGCCCAGGGCAGGCGGGGCAACCGTCGACGAGTGGACCGTCGGCATCACCCGAGGTGACGGGGCTGGCGTACGCGATCCGTGACCGTATCGCCGCCGGTGACGATGTGGGCGCCGCAGCCCTGCTCCCCGTCGAGCGGGCGTATCCGGTGCCGGCCGGGGCCGCGACGGGTCATCGCGGGTCACGTCTCAGCGAGCGACGCTGACGGCGTACCGCGCGGCGGTGACGATCACGTCGGCAACGACGCCTGGCTGTGTGGCGTACAGGGCGTGACTGGCTGGGACGTTGGTGATCGTGGCACCGATCCGGTTGGCCATGTGCTGCAGCATGGCCTGGTCGAACGCCTTGTCCTCGGTCGCGATGACAGCCCAGCTCGGCCGGTGGCGCCAGGCGGCGTTCTTCACCGGGGTCGAGAACGCCGCCATGTTGACAGGCACCTGCGAGTCGCGGAGGAAGGCAGCGTCGGCGTCGCTGGCGTCTGCGGCGAATCCGGCCTTGAACTTCTCCGGGTTGAGGAAGCCGTATCCGTCCTCGGTGACGTCGATGACGAAGTCGGGTGTCGGGGCGAACCCTTCGTACTGCTGGGCGGTGGTTTCGCCCGCGTCGGGCGCGAGCGCTGACACGTAGACCAGCCCGGCGACGTTCGGGTGGACTCCTGCCTCGGTGATGACGGTGCCGCCCCACGAGTGCCCGACGAGAATCGTCGGGCCGTTCTGCTGGTCGAGCACTCTCCGGGTCGCCGCGACGTCGTCATCGAGCGAGGTGAGCGGGTTCTGCACGATGGCGACCCGGTAGCCCTGGGTCGTCAGCCTGTCGTACACGCCGCGCCAGCCCGAACCGTCAGCGAACGCGCCATGCACGAGCACGACATTCTCGATCTCCTGACCACCGGTGGTGCCGCTCATGTGGCTCGTCCTTTCGTCGCCGCGCAGGCGTCGCCCGGCGGGGTACTCGCTGAGGTCGCGGTCGTTGCCTCCGATGTGCAATATATTGCATGAAGTACGACGCGGTAAAGTGGCTGCGCGGTCATGGCTCGATGGTGAGCCGGGTGATGGAGGCGCCGTCCAGGTCGAACCGGTAGTGCAGGTCCGCTGACCCGCCCGGGAAGTTGCCTTCCAGGTGCTGCACCACGTCGAACTGCGCATCACCGACGCGGTGGGCACCGACGAGATCCGTGGTGTACGTGTACTCGCTGCCCCCATTGACTAGCCATGTCCTGATTTGGTCCAGGCCCCGGTAGGTGCGGCCTTCATCCGTGACCACCGCGTCGACGGCGAACGCGCCGATGGCGGTCTCGGTGTCGCGGGCTTGCTGCGCGGGCAGGTACACCGCGATGGCGGTCGGCAACTCTTCCCAGGCGACGGGGGTCTCTCGGTTCGGCTCCATGTTCATACCCCGACGATCGAGCCTCCCCCGGGGAGAGGGTCAAGGACGTCGGCGCACTACCTCGTCCGGGTGCTGCGTCACTGTGAGTTCAGCCGGGGGACAGCCGGAAGACCGGCCAGCCGATCTCGGTCCGCCACCGTCGAGCGTCCCCGGTCTCGCGGGGACCCGTCAGGTACGTCTCGTGAACGGGCCCGTCCACGGCCAGCGCATGCGAAGCCACCCAGTTCCCCAGGCGACCGTAGGTGACATCGATGTCGTCGTGCGGGCCCGCATGGACGGCCACGGCCAGATCGGCAGCCGGAAGGTCGACGACCTTGATCCGGCCATCGCTACGCGGGTGGTGCACCGGCCGGAAGACGGTCATGACCCCGGTCCCACCGGTGAACAGCTCGTTGGCGTACCGACCGCCGGCCGGCCCGGAGCGCTCGTCCGGTGGAAACGCTTCCTCCAGGTCGTCCATCGCCCGGTCGAACCAGGCGAGGGAGTTCTCGAGCCGGACCTCCGCGCTGATGGCGACGACGGTCCGGGAGGGGACGGAACGCAGTTCGACATCGAGCACCGCAGCGTCGGGCAGCAGCAACTGGCGCAGCGACACCACCGCTGCCCGCGTGCGGTCGAGTTCGGCCTCGAGCCGGTGCAGGTGACCCGCAATGAGCTCGGCACGCTGTTGCGGGTCGTCGGTCGTGATGATCGACTTGATTTCGGCCAAGGGCACGTCGAGCTCCCGCAGCCGATGGATCACCTGCGCCGTCGCGATCTGGTCGGGCAGGTAGTACCGGTAGCTCGTGTCGGGGTCCACCTTCGCCGGCGCCAGCAATCCGGACTCGTGATAGCGCCGCAGGGTCCGCACGCTGAGGTGGGTCACGGTGGCGAACTGGCCGATGGTCAGACCCGTACGCATCGTCACAGTCTCCAACAGGTCGTCACGCAGGCGAATCGGCGGCCGCTCCCAGTTCGAACGCCTCATCCAGGCTCATCCAGTTCTCCCGGGCGGCTGTGGCGGCACCCTCCACGTCACGTGCCTCGCACAGCGCGATGATGCGCTCGTGCTGAGCCACCGAGCTGCGGCCGCTCAGCGAGGAGAAACGCAGCCGCTCGAGTCGCCGGAGTACGGGCGTGAACTGCTCGAGAACCGTGCGAAGAGCCGGATTGGCGGAGACAACGACCGCAACGCCGTGAAACTCGTCATCTGCTGTGATGGCCGCGTCGACGTCGTCAGCCTGCAAGGCTGCCGCGAAATGGACGTTGGCTGCCCGCATGGCCTCGATGTCATCGGCCGACAGCCGGGGCACCGCTTCGCGGACCGCGAGCTCGTGCATTGCGGCGGTGACTGTCTGCGCTGCCCGTGCAGCGTGGGCATCCAGCGGGCTCACCATGGTGTAGCGGCCGGGCTTCGTCCTGACCAGGCCCATCTCCTCAAGGCGGGTCAACGCCTCGCGTACCGGGGTGCGGCTCACTCCCAGCCATTCCGCCAGCTCCGCGTCGTTGAGCCGTTCGCCCGGCGCCAACGTGCCGTCGACGATGGCGTCCCGGATCCACCGGTAGGCGTTCTCCCGTAGCAGGGATCGCGACATCACCCCAACGCGTCCTGGCACCGGCATACAACATATCCCACACCACATGCAGGTTTGTCGTCAACGGGCTCACAGGCACGCCCTGGTTTGCGGCAACTCCAGGATGCCTAGGCGTCGCATGTCCAGGTGGGGTCTGTGGCGATGGCGATCACTTCGTCGAGGCGTACCCGGGCCTGGGTCATCGCGGCGATCTGTGCCTCCAGCCGCTCCCGCTCGGCGTCCAGCAGGGCCCGTGACCGAGGTACGCACTCGGCCTCGAGCAGAGCGTGTGTGGGCCTGACCCGGTTTGACGGACATCCCAGCTCAGAGGGGCTGTGTGCCCCTCGGGAGGATGTTCATCATGGAAGGCATGGGCAAGAAACCACGCCGGCCGCGCAGAGCGTTCACGCCGGAGTTCAAGGCGGAGATCGTCGAGGTGTGCCGGCGGGGTGACCGATCGGTGGCGCAGGTCGCGAGGGACTTCGACCTGACCGAGACCGCGGTCCGTGAGTGGGTCAAACAGGCCGACATCGACGCCGGCACCCGGTCGGACGGGTTGACCAGCGACGAGCGCGACGAGCTGGCGCGGCTGCGGCGGGAGAACCGCCGGCTCCGCGAGGACGTCGACATCCTCAAACGGGCCACGGCTTTCTTCGCGACGGAGACCCGGTGAACGTGTACCCGTTCATCGAGGCGGAGAAAGCGCGGCCCGACGGGAACGTGAAGCGTTCCTGTGAGCTGCTGGAGGTCTCCCGGTCCGCCTACTACCAGCACCGCACCGGTCCGTCGCGGCGGGACCGCGACGACGTCGACCTGACCGCCCGCATCGCGCGGATCCACGCCGACTCGGCCGGCACCTACGGCGCGCCCCGGGTCCGCGCCGAACTCGCCGCGCAGGGGCGGCGGCACTCCGGCAAGCGGGTCGCGCGGCTGATGCGGACCGCCGGGTTGTGTGGTCGCACGCCGAAGCGGTGGCGGACCACGACCGTGCCCGACCCGGGTGCGGCGTTGTCGGCGGACCTGATCCGCCGGGACTTCGACGTCGCCGCCGGCCGGGTCGACACCCGCTGGTGCGGCGACATCACCTACATCCACACGTGGGAGGGCTGGTTGTACCTCGCCACCGTCATCGACATCGCGTCACGCCGGGTGGTGGGCTGGGCGACCGCCGACCATCTGCGGACCGATCTGCCCGCTCAGGCGTTGTCCACCGCGATCGCCGTCCGCCGCCCGACCGGGCCGGTGATCTTCCACAGCGACAGGGGTTGTCAGTACACGAGTGCGCAGTACGCCCGGCTGGCCGACCGCAACGGGGTGCGGTTGTCGGTCGGTGGGCGGGGTCAGTGCTGGGACAACGCCGTCGCGGAGTCGTTCTTCGCCACGATCAAGACCGAACTGCTCGACCGGAGGGCGTGGCCGACTCGGGCCGCCGCCCGTGCGGCGATTTTCGAGTGGATCGAGGGGTGGTACAACACCCGCCGCCGCCATTCCACCCTGGACTACATGAGTCCGGCCGAGTATGAGGCAACGGCCTATTCCCGCAGGCCAGCCAGCAAGGTAGCGTGAGATCAACTTACCGACCCTGTCCGTCAAACCGGGTCAACCCCACATGCCTTGCCAGGCTCGAAGCGTTACCCCGACACCGAGGGCGAGTACGGCACCGTTCTGGCTCGACACAACACCGTCTTGGGCGAGTTGGTGACCGGCTCGGCCGTGCTGGTGATCACCGCCGGCTACTCGGACCAGCCCGACCCGCAGGAACCCGGCCGGTCAGCTGAAACCATCGCGGCACACCCGCCCGGAGCGTATTGGACGAGTGTCTGCGTCGATGACGAGCCGGGCTTCGAAAGCTGGATGCATCTCTTTGCAAGCGAAACTCCCTGGTCGCCCGGCTGCCTCGACCTGCTGCTCCGCCGCGTGGCCGACGACGTCATCGGCAATGTCCTTGTCTGTGACTTCGATCTGCGCTGGCTCTATCACCCGTACGACGGGGGCATGGACGTCGTCCTGCCTACCACCGCTGACCGTGACGCCCTGCGGAGCCGACACCAGGACTGGCTCTCCACACACCCACAAGGCCTGTAGGACCCACCGCCATGCAGCGCGAATAGCGCGGCAGATCAGTTCCTTGCCCTCACAAGCTCTTCAAGGGTGTCGGCCAGCTCGGACACGTCACGACGCCCATCGAGCTCGGTTGTAGCGCCGCGTCGCAGACGAGGCTCGACGGTCCGGACGTATTCGGCGATCTCGGCTCGCTGCTCGGGAGTCCGACCGTAGGGGTTCGCTCGGCGCGCGACCCGCTGCAGAAGCACTGCTAACGGTGCGCTGAGAAGAACGACGTGGTCAAAGCGGTCGTAGAAGCGGCCTTGGTTATCCACTGTCCCGGACACGATCAGGTCTTCGTGCGAGGCCAGCAACTCGTCCATGCGCAGCTCATCCCAAGTGCCGTCGGTTAGTTCCCAGCCGTCGTAGTCGGTGTCGACGGTGAGGTATCCCCGCCTGCGCAACTCGTCAAGAACAGTAGTCTTACCTGCCCCCGACATACCCGTCACCAGAACCCTCGCCACGCACGTATGGTATCGATCGACGCAGCACCTCATGGTTCAGGCGCACCTCGCGGCCAGATGCGGCGTGCGATACGCCCACACATCGCGGCATGAGCGGATTTCGCTGTGCCGCCCCGACAACCCCTAACCGCCGAAGCGGCGCGTGGCGGCAGGTTCAAATCCGGACGCCCGCGATCGGCGACGCTGCTTCGAGTGGAGGGCTCAGGCACGTTACTCGCGCGAGTAACGTGCCTGAGCCCTCCACTCGACGGCGGACCGAGACTCGACGGACCGAGGTGCGCGCTTCTCGGCAGATCCGGAAGCGAGGACCGGCAGGCCGGGCGAGGCATTCTCACGCGACGTTACCGAGCCGGCAGGGCAGCCGGGCCCAGAGTTCGGTCCGCGCCTTGCCGTCGCGGCGGTGGCCAGGTTTCTGGGCGATGGCAGGACGGAGAGCGGCGGGCTCGGCCGGGCCAGCGTGAGCGGGAGAGACTGCGCCGGCTCTACCAGGCAGAGCCGGCGCAGTCTGGTCGACTTGTCGAGCGGGGTCAGCTCAGTGATGCTGCTTGGCCAGCTCGACGAAGGAGCGCCAGGCGGAGCCGTCGAAGGTCAGGGTGCCGCCGTCGCGGTCCTTGGTGTCGCGGACCAGGACCCGGCCAGGCAGGTTGTCCGCCACCTCGACACAGTTGCTCACTCCACCCGATCTGGTGGACTTGCGCCATGAAGGGCTAGCTGTGCTCATCGATCAACCTTAGAAGCACGTCTTGGCTCTGGGTAGTCGACAACGAGAGATCGGTGATCGCCTCCCATGCCCATTCGAGTTCGATGACGTCGGCGGTTGTGGTTGCCATCCTGCCGCGTAGCTGGTCGTCCAGGTAAGCGATCCGGCTTCCGTCGCCCAGCGTCGCCAGCGAGAACGGCCCGCCGAGGCCAGGGTGGAGGCCCACGCCACGGTCGGGTACGACCCGGATCCGGATGTTCGGTTGGTGGCTGGCGTCAACCAGGTAGCCGAGCTGATCTTTGAGGACCTCGCGCGACCCTTGATGCAGGGCAGTCTCACCGATCAGGCAGGACAGCTCGACCGGCTCGTCGCGATCGAACACCGCCGCCTGCCGTTCGAGTCGGATCCGTACCAGGTCGTCGACCTTGCTCTTGTTGGCCGGAACGGATGCGAACAGCTTACGCATGTAGGGCTCCCGCTGCAGTAGCCCTGGCATGATCGACAAATCCCAGCAGCGGAGCAACACCGCTCGCTGCTCGTGGTCAGCCCAGGACCGCAGCCATGGTCGGCGGTCTGCGTGCGCTTCCTTGGCGAGTTTCTGGATCTTGTCGCCGGAGTTCAGCACCTGGTCGATGGCCTGCGCGGTGTCCTCCTGCGGCACCAGTCGGCCGGTCTCGAAGCTGGCGATCAACGATTTCGACACCGAGAGCGCCTTTGCCAGTTGGGTCTGGTTCATGCGCCTGGCCAGTCGGAGCCGTCGGAGCTCCGTCGTGAGTTCACTCATGTTTATCACCCCGAATATCTACTGATGGCCGTGATCTCAACCTGGTTCATCTTCTACTCACGCCAGCCGATAGTCCAGGGTGGAAAACGACATCCTTCGGAAGTGATCGAGAGGAGTGTGGATGGTGGGAATCGAAGCGGTGGTCGGGGCGGCGCTGCTCGGCTTTGCCGCCGGGCTGTGGTCGTTCCGGGTGAAGTCCCGGTGGTGCCCGTACTGCGGGCGGCCGACCTGGCCGCTGGCCAGGCACTCTGACTAGCCGGCTGGTCCGGGAGCCGCATCCGAAGTCGGGAGACGTACTGGTGATCGGCCGGGCAGCGAGCGTGCAGTTCGCCGACGGCCGGGGGTTCCGGTTCCGGGTGATCTCGGTCGACCGGAAGTGGACGTACGACGGCTGGGTCTGGCTCACCGGATACGTGATCGACCGTGAGGGGAACGCCGCCGAACGGCGGGAGATATTCGTCCAGCGTCGAGGGCTTCATCGACTTGCCGGACATGCGAAAGACTGATTCTTGATCAAGGAGAAAGATGATCATCGAGATGGTGCGGGACTGGTGGCTGCGCGTCCGGGACCGGTTTTCCGGCAGGTCGGCGGCGTCCCGGCGACTGGAAACGCTGCGGCGGCTGGATGCGCTGCGGCACGAGCAGGCGAGGAAGCAGGTGCCGGACCGGGCGGCGGTACGGCGTCGTCGGCGCGACGGCAACCGGGGACACCACTGGTCGGCGGAGCCGACGATGCTGGTCCCGACGACCCGCCCGCTGCTGACCTACGCCCAGCAGCTCGGCTACCGGCTGCCGCGCCCGTGACGACGAACCCGGCTGATCGACGGGGACCGGGGCGGCAACGGCTCCGATCCCCGTCGATCAGCGGGCGACACCGGTCACGCGGCCAGCAGGTCGTCGATCTGGTTGATCGCCGAGGTGGCGCCCTCCACCATGCCCATGTCCAGGACCTGCTGCAGCGCCTCGGTGGACTCGTACCTGGCTGTGTACGTGGCCCGGGTGCCGCCGTTGTGAGCGGCGAAGGTGTAGGTGTTGTGGGAGACCGGCAGTTCCGCCTTCGGCGTGAAGTCCAGGCCCGCGAAGCCGTCGTCAAAGGTGAGGCGCGTCGGTTCGTCGACAGCGGTGATCAGCCAGTACCCGGCGTACTTCTCGCCCTCCGGGCTGGTCATGTAGTAGGTCACGCGTCCGCCGGGCGTGAGGTCGTGGTCGACCACGGTCGCCGGGTACGTCGGTGGTCCCCACACCTTCTCCAGTTGGCGGGGGTCGGCGTAGACCTGCCAGACCCGCTCCAGTGGCGCGGCGAAGTCCGCCGTGATGGTCAAGGTCAGGTCGTCAAGGTCCTGCTGGACGTCGGTCACTGGCATTGTTGTTCGGTCCTTCCGTCGGGATCGGCTGCGATCAGTGCGTCGATGCGTGCGATGTGGCCACGCCAGATCTGTTCGAGCTCGGCGAGCATGGCTGCCACCGAGCGCACGGCCTGCACGTCGCCGCTGGCCAGCTGCTCGCGACCTCTGCGTCGCTTGGTCAGCAGCCCGGCCCGCTCCAGCACGGTGACGTGTTTCTGGACGGCGGCGAAGCTCATGTCGTACTTGGCGGCGAGCGTGGAGACGGAGTGCTCCCCGGCCAGCACCCGGCGCAGGATGTCGCGCCGGGTGCGGTCGGCGAGCGCGTGGAACATGGCGTCGGCCCGGTCTGCGCTCTCCTCGGTCACCACACAGACATACAACCAATCGGTTGTATGTCTGTCAAGTTCGTCGAACGAACTCGTGCATCATCACTGGCCTAGGCTGGCGGGATGGAACCTGCCGACCCGACCCTGCGTACGCCGTTCTGGCTGGCCGGCGAGCCGGCGCACGGCGACGAGCCGCTCGACGTGCACCACCCGTACGACGGTCGGGTCGTCGGTCGGACCAGCCTGGCCACGCCCGACCAGGTCGAGCAGGCGGTCGCCGCCGCGCACCGGGTCGCGCCGGTGGCGGCCGCGCTGCCGGCGTACCGCCGGGCGGCCGCGCTGGACCACGTCAGTGCCCGGCTCGCGCAGCGCGCCGACGAGATCGCCCGGCTGATCACCGCCGAGAACGGCAAGCCGATCAAATGGGCGCGTGCCGAGGTGGCCCGCGCGGTCTCCACGTTCCGCTGGGCGGCCGAGGAGGCCCGGCGCTTCTCCGGTGACCTGCAGCGCCTCGACACCGACCCGGCCGCCGCCGGCCGGATCGCGCTGGTCCGCCGGGTGCCGCGCGGCCCGGTGCTGGGCATCTCGCCGTTCAATTTTCCGCTGAACCTGGTGGCACACAAGGTGGCCCCGGCGATCGCGGTAGGCGCGCCGATCATCGTCAAGCCGGCCCCGGCGACCCCGTTGACGGCGTTGCTGCTCGGTGAGCTGATCGCCGAGGTCACCGAGCCGGACGGGCCGGAGTCCGGGCTGCCGGCCGGGATGGTCTCCGTACTGCCGGTGCCGAACGACCGGGCCGGCGGTCTGGTCGCCGACCCACGCCTGCCGGTGGTGTCGTTCACCGGCTCCGGCCCGGTCGGCGCGCTGATCCGCCGCTCAGTGCCGGAGAAGCATGTCACCTTGGAACTGGGCGGCAACGCCGCCGCGCTGATCTGCGAGGACTGGACCGGCGACGAGGAGCTGACCTGGGCGGCGCAGCGGATCGCCACCTTCGCCAACTATCAGGCCGGGCAGAGCTGCATCGCGGTGCAGCGGGTGTACGTGCACGAATGGCTCTACGACGGCTTCCTGCCCCGGCTCGTCGACGCGGTGGCGGCGCTGCGCCTCGGCGACCCGGCCGACGAGGCGACCGACGTCGGACCGCTGATCGACGAAACCGCCGCTGTCCGGGTCGAGTCCTGGGTGGACGAGGCGGTGACCGCCGGGGCGACGATCGACGTCGGCGGCCGGCGCGACGGTGCGACGTACCCGCCGACGGTGCTGACGCAGGTGCCGGCCGGTGCGCGGGTGCTCACCGAGGAGGTCTTCGGCCCGGTGCTCGTCGTGCAACGGGTCGACAGCGACGCCGCCGGGTTCGCGGCGATCAACGACTCGGCGTACGGGCTGCAGGCCGGCGTCTTCACCCGCCGGTTGCAGACGGCGTTCGCCGCGCACCGCACCCTGGCCGTCGGCGGGGTCATCGTCGGTGACGTGCCGTCGTACCGGGCCGACCAGATGCCGTACGGCGGGGTCAAGGGCAGCGGTGTCGGCCGCGAAGGGGTGCGCAGCGCGATGGACGACTACACCGAGCCCCGGGTGATGGTCCTCACCGGACTTGATCTCTGACCGGAGTTTGCACGACTGTGCAAGTTGGCGTGGGATCGCTCAATATTCATTGACACCAGTGTGTGACGGCTGAGACGGTTTCACCGGCAGAGCTCCAGTCGTCCCACACGGGGGTGGACGTGCGTCGCTCGGTGTTCCTACGCGTGCCCGGATTCCGTACCGCAGCAGCCCACCACAAGCCCGGCAGGTCGGCACTGGCCGCAGCGGTGGCCACCGTCATGCTGGTCAGCCTCGGTGGCAGCGGAGTGGACGGCACCGCGACGGCCCGGCACCAGCGGCCGGCGGACCGGCCGCACGTCGCCGCCGACAAACCCGACCAGCGGTGGGGGAGCGCGGCCAGCGGCAGCCACCTGACCCGTCCGGCGGTGAACCGCAACCTGCCGCAGAGCTACCGTGGACAGTATCCGCTGCACCAGTTCGACGGCGTCGCCGAACCCGGGCGCAACGAGGCCCGGGTGGTCGACCCGCCGACCGTCGAGACACCCGGATTCGACCCGGCGACCAGCCGGGAACGGGCCGTGGACCGGGGCCGCCACCAGCGGGTGTTCGACAACGCCGACGGCACCAGGACCACCGAGTTCGCGGCCGAACCGGTCAACTACGAACTGCCGGGCGGTGGTTGGGCGCCGATCGACACCGACCTGGTCGCGGCCGGCGCGGACGTGGGCGGCGGCTGGCGAAACGCCGCCGACGCCGTCGACCTGCGGCTCGCCCCGCAGGCCGACGCCGCCGACCTGGTCCGGCTCACCCTCGACGGGCAACATTCCATCGAGTACGGCGTGGCCGACGCCGCCGAGGTGGCCGGCACGCACAGCGTCGCCGCCGAGACGGCGGGCGGCACGCAGGCCACCGCCGCCGTCACCTACCCCGGGGCGTTGCCGCACGTCGACGTACGGCTGGAGGCCCGGCCCGGTGGGGTCAAGGAGACCCTCGTCCTGCACTCCGCCGACGCCGCCCACACGTACCGCTTCCCGCTGCGGCTGCGCGGACTCACCGCCCGGCTGGTCGACGGCGAGGTGCGGTTCGTCGACGGCTCCGGGGTGGTGCGGGCCGTCGTCCCACCCGGTTACATGTCCGACGCCGGCACCGGCGCGCAGGGCCCGGCGACGTCGACCGGCGTCCGGTACCGGCTGACCGGCCCGGCCGACCAGCCGGTGCTGGAGATGACGCTGGACTCGGCGTGGCTGCGCGACCCGGCCCGGGTCTACCCGGTCGAGGTCGACCCGACCGTCGGTCCGCCGGTCACCGAACGGGCCAGCACATCCAGCATGTACGTGCACGGCAGCACCTCGGTCTCCGGCGGCAACGAACTGCTGATCGGCCGCAGCGGCAGCGCCAACGCCGCCGCGTACCTCAGGTTCGACAACCTGGGGCAGCTCGCGAACCACACCGTCCATGGTGTAGCGATGACGGTGGTCAGCTACGACGCCCCGTCCTGCCGGCCGAGGCCGGTGTCCGTCCACCCGGTCACCGCCGGCTGGTCCGTCGGCACCCACCACTCCTGGCCCGGCCCGGCCGTCGGCAAGGCACTGGCCAGCCGGTCGTTCGCCAACGGGTACGTCGCCACCGGCCAGTCCCAGTCCGCCTGCCCGGCCGCCTCCGAACTGTTCGACCTGGGAGTGGCCGGCCGTGACCTGGTGCAGGGCTGGGTCGACGGAACCCGCGCCAACAACGGACTGTCGTTGCGCGCGCCGGTCGACGACAGCTCGGCGTGGAAGAAGTTCGCCGGCACCGGCACCCCGAACGGCCCCCGGCTGTACGTCACGCACAGCCCGTACAACGCCGACTACGCCATCCCGAACCCGGTGCCGGAGCCGGCGGTCCTGCAGAACCGCGACGGCCAGGTCGCCGTCACGGTGACCAACCGCAGCGCCGAGGCGTGGACCCCGGCCAACTACTACCCGGCCTACCGGGCGTACAACGCCGAGACCGGCGCGGCCGTCACCCAGCAGCGGGCCGGGAACCTGCCCGGCACGGTGGCCCGCAACGGCAAGGCCACCGTGACCGCCACCATCAAGCGGCTGCCACCCGGGGTCTACTTCCTCGACTTCACCATGGTGCGCACCGGCGGTGTCGTCTTCACCGACCACCAGGTGCCGCCCGCCCGGATCGTGCTGCACGTCATCGACATCGAACCGGTGGTCCAGGAGGTGCACCCGCCCAACGGCTACCCGGCGCCGACGTTGACCCCGCTGCTGTACGCCCGCGCCGTCGACCCGGACGCCCCGCCCAGCCTGAACCTGCAGTACAAGTTCGAACTCTGCGCCACCGACGACGACGGCGAACCGGTCGACTGCACCAGTACGGCGTACCAGGCCAGCCAGGCGTGGGCGGTGCCGGCCGGGCGGATGACCTGGAGCACCACGTACCTGTGGCGGGCCGTCATCCGCGACGCCAACAACGAGGTGCCGACGCCGTACTCGATGCTGGTCACCTCGGTGCCGCAGCCCGACATCACCTCGAAGATCGCCGGTGCGCCGAACGCCGCCGTCGGGCAGGAGTACGACGCCCAGACCGGCAACCTGACCACCGCCGCCGTCGACGCGGTGGTCGCCACCGTCGGCCCCGAACTCAACGTGGTCCGCACGTACAACAGCCTCGACCCGCGACGCGACCTCGGCACCGCCGCGACCGGCCTGGCCGCCGTACCACCGGTCTTCGGGGCCGGCTGGGCCAGCCGCTACGACATGCGGGTGGTGCCCGACGACGACGGCACCGGCAACCTCGTGGTCGTCTACCCCGACGGGCAGACGGTCCGCTTCGGCCGCAACCCCGACGGCAGCTTCGCGGCACCGCTCGGCCGGGTCGCCCAGCTGACCGAGGACGCCACCCACTGGCGGCTGCGTGACCAGTCCGGCACCACCTACTCGTTCTTCCGCTCCACCGGCAAGATCACCGAGATCGTCGACAACGCGTCCCGGCGGCTGCGGTTCACCTACAACACCGCCGACGGCGGCCGGCTGGGGCGGGTGCAGGCGGCGGCCACCCCGTCGGACACCACCGGCCGGTCACTGTGGTTCGTCTGGAACGGCAACCGGATCGACACCATCCGCACCGACCCGGTCAACGGGTCACCGCTGTCCTGGCGCTACCACTACACCGGTGACCTGCTGACCCGGGTCTGCGCGCCGGACAGCTCCTGCACCGAGTACGAGTACACGCCGGCGTCGCGCTACCACGCCGCGGTCCTCGACGCCCGCCCCGACTCGTACTGGCGGTTCGCCGAGAGCCAGGGCACCGCCGCCGGCAGCGAGATCGCGACCAACCTCGGCAAGGACGCCGGCACGTACACCGGGGTCACCCTGGGCGCCGCCGGCCCGATCGCCGGTACGGCCGACACCGCCGCGTCGTTCAACGGCACCTCGGCCCGGGTCACCCTGCCGAAGGGGACGGTCAAGAAGTCCCGGGACGCCTCCGTCGAGCTGTGGTTCCGCGTCGGCCTGACCCACACCGGCGGCCCGCTGATCGGCTACCAGGACACCGAGTTCGGCAGCACCGCCGGCACCGGCGTACCGCTGCTCTACACCGGCACCGACGGGCGGCTGCGCGGCCAGTTCGCCGGCGGCGGCATCGCCCCGATCACCTCGGCCGCCACGGTCAACGACAACCAGTGGCACCACGTCGTGCTCACCTCGATGGGCACCACCCAGACGCTGTACCTCGACGGGGTCAAGGTCGGCGAGGCCACCGGCCGCACCATCGACCACGCCCTGTTGACGTACAACCAGGTCGGGGCCGCCGTCGCGACCAGCCCGACCGCCTGGCCCGGCTGGGGCACGACGGCGCAGCGGCACTTCGCCGGCCAGATCGACGAGGTCGCCGTCTACGCCCGACCGCTCGGGCCGGGCACCGTCGCCGAACACTTCCGCGCCGCGCAGACCGGCAGCCACCGGCTGACCACCGTCCTGCTGCCCAGCGGCAAGACCGCCATCGAGGCCCGCTACCACGAGATCACCGGCCGGATCACCGAGTACACCGACAGCAACGGCGGCACCTGGAAGGTCGGCGCGCCGACCGTCTTCGGCAGCGACACCGACCTGCGACGCAGCGTCCAGGTGCTGGACCCGGCGAACCGGCCGCACCTGTACGAGTACGACGCCCTCGCCGGCCGGCTGCTGCGCAGCGGCACCCCGCTCGGCCTGGAAACCCGGCAGGAGGACCTGCCCGGCCCACCGCCGACGTCGTCGCCGTCCCCGCCGACCGAAGTGTGCAGCCAGCCCGACCCGAACGACCCGGCGTTCTGCACCATCATCCCCGACGACTCCGGCGGCCCGGTCTTCATCCGGCACCCGCTGGAAGGCATGGCGATCCGCACCTACACCTACGACGAGCAGGGCCGGCAGAAGCAGATCCGCGACGAGAACGACCACGGCGTCGAACTCGGCTACGACGACCGGGGCAACGTCACGTCCCGCAAGAGCTGCCGGACCAGCACCGAGTGCCACACGACGTACTACACGTACCCGGCGGGCATCACCGACCCGTACGACCTGCGGGCCGGCCTGGCCACCGAGGTCCGCGACGGACGGTCCAGCAGCGCCACCGACAACCGGTACCGCACCACGTCCAGCTACCACTTCACCGGGAAGCTGATCAGCCAGACCGGGCCGGACAACGTCACCGTCACCCACCAGTACACCACCGGGGGCGAGCCGGCGTTCGGCGGCGGAAACCAGCCGACCGGGCTGCTCGATCGCACCCGCGCCCCCACCGCCGCCCCCGGCGTGGAGCGGGTCACCCGCTACTTCTACTACCGCAACGGTGACCTGGCCCGCACCGTCGACCCGGCCGGGCTGACCACCGAGTACACCTACGACCCGCTCGGCCGGCTGCTGACCGAGAAGGAGATCTCCGACAGCTTCCCGGCCGGCGTCGTCACCACCTACACCTGGGACACCCACTCGCGGCTGAAGAGCGAAACCGGTCCGGTGACCACCGACGCCGTCACCGGCGAACAGCATCAGCAGCACGCCGTCAACGACTACGACGCCGACGGCAACCTCATCGCCACCACCGTCTACGACCTGGTCGGCGACGAGGAGCCACGGACCGCGACGACCGAGTACGACGAGCACAACCGCCCGGTCCGGGTGGTCGACGCCGAAGGCAACGAGACGAGCCTGTCCTACGACCGGTTCGGCAACAAGACCTCCGAGACCGACCCCAACGGCAACCGGTACGACTACGCGTACACCAACCAGAACAAGCTGGCCGAGGTCCGGCTGCGCAACTGGCGCAGCGACCCGCCGGGCGGGCCGGGCACCGGCGACGTCGACTACCTGGTGCTGCACTCCTACTCGTACGACTTCGCCGGCCGGCTGGCCAGCGACACCGACGCGATGGGCCGGCGGCTGGAGTACACCTACTACCACGACGACCTGCTGGAAAAGGTCGTCCTGAAGGGGTTCCGCAACCCCGACGGGTCCACCCGTGACCAGGTGATCGAACGCAACGTCTACGACGGGGCCGGCAACCTGGTCCGCCGGGAGGAAGGCAACGGCACCACCGTCACCGAACACACCCTGGACAACGCCGGCCGGATCACCTCCACCGTCGAAGACCCGGACGGGGTACGGCGCCGGACCGACCTGCGGTACAACGCCGCCGGCGAGGTCGACCGGATCACCCGTTCCGGCAACACGTCGAACGTGCCCTGGCTGGTCGCCGTCGAATCCGAGATCGTCAACTACGTCTACCACGTCTCCGGTGGCGTGGCCCGGGAGACGGTGGTCGCCGGTGACGCGACCCGGGTCACCACCCACACGTACGACCAGCGGGGTGTCCGTACCTCGACCACCGAGCCACGCGGCAACGTGCCCGGCGCCGACGCGGCGGCCTTCACCACCCGGTTCGTCAGCGACGAACTCGGCCGGCAGACCAGGATCACCGGCCCGGCGGTGGCCGCCGAGAGCGGCAGCGGTACGCCGACCACGGTCACCCCGACCGTCACCGCCGGCTACAACGCCTTCGGTGAGCAGGTCGCCACCCGGGACCCGCTCGGCAACGTCACCCGCACCGAGTACGACCGGCTCGGCCGGCCGGTGCGGACCATCGCCCCGTCGTACACCCCACCGGGGGCGCCCACGCCGATCACCCCGACGGTCCGGACCAGCTACGACCCGCTCGGCAACGTGGTCGAGACGGTCGACGCCCGCAACGCGGTCACCCGGTACGCCTACGACCAGCTGAACCGGATGGTCAGCCGGGACGCGCCCGGCACCACCAACGAGCAGCGGGCCGTCTGGCACTACACCTACACCCGCACCGGCGAGGTGCTGTCGGTCACCGACCCGACCGGGGCCCGCACCGAGTCCACCTACGACGACCTGGACCGGCCGGTCACCCAGACCGTGGTCGAGCGGCACCCGGTGGTCGACAACTTCACCACCACGTTGCGCTACGACGACGCCGGCAACGTCACCTCGGTGATCTCGCCGTCCGGGGCGACCATGACCAGCGCGTACAACGGTGTCGGCGAGCTGATCCGGATGACCTCGCCGGCCGGGGTGGTCACCCAGTACGGCTACGACCGGGCCGGCCGGCAGGTCCGGGTCGCCGACGGGCTCGGCCGCACCGCGCGGACCAGCTACAACCTGTTCGGTGACCGGGTCGCGCAGGCCAACCTGAACCCGGCCGGCGACGTCGTCGCCACCACCAGCTACGGCCACGACGCGGCCGGCAACGTCGTCACCGTCACCGACCCGGAGCAGGCCGTCTCGCAGTACGCCTACGACGCGGCCGGTCGCCTGGTCAGCCAGGTCGAACAGGTCTCCGCGACGAAGTCGATCACGACGACGTTCGGCTACGACGCCGCCGGCAACCGCACCCGCTACACCGACGGGCGCGGCCACGAGATCATCTACACGGTCAACGCGCTCGGCCTGGCCGAGTCGGTCATCGAACCGCCGACGACGGCGCACCCCGACCTGGCCGACCGGACCTGGACGGTCGCCTACGACGGCAACGGCAACGCCCAGCGGCTGACCGCCCCCGGTGGGGTGACCCGGCAGCGGGTGTACGACGCGGCCAACCGGCTCGTCGAGGAGACCGGATCCGGAGCCGAGACGACCACCACCGCCCGCAGCCTCGGCTACGACCTCGCCGGTCGGCTCACCCGGGCCGGTGCCCCCGGCGACGACGACACGTTCAGCTACAACGACCGGGGCGGTCTGCTCACCGCTGCCGGACCCGCCGGCACGGCGAGCTTCAGCTACGACGCCGACGGCAACCTGACCGGCCGGACCGACGCCGCCGGCACCACGACGTTCAGCTACGTCGACGCCCGGCTCGACGAGATCACCGACGCGGTGACCGGCCAGCCGCAGACACTCAGCTACGACGCCGCCGGCGCGGTACGCGGCATCGACTACGGCGCCGGCCGGGTACGCACGTTCAGCTACGACGACGTCGGTCGGCTCACGGACGACGTGCTGCGCAACTCGGGCGGGCAGACCGTCGCCTCGATCGTCTACGACTACGACCTCGCCGGGCAGTTGACCGGCAAGACCACCACCGGCACCGCCGGGGCGGGCGCGCACAGCTACGACTACGACGACGCCGGGCGGCTGGTCAGCTGGACCGGGCCGGACGGCACCGTCGCCTACGAGTGGGACGACGCCGGCAACCGGACCCGCGCCGGCCCGAAGACCGCCGTCTACGACGAGCGCAACCGGCTGGTCTCCGACGGCGACTACACGTACGGCTACAGCGCCCGGGGTGCGCTGCGCACCCGGGTCAGTTCCGGCCTGGTCGAGCAGTACGCCTTCGACGCCTTCGACCGGATGACGTTCGCCGAGGGCGAGTCGTACGCGTACGACGCCCTCAACCGGGTCGTGTCGCGGGGCAGCACCGCCTTCCAGTACGCCGGGTTGAGCACGGAGGTCGTCAGCGACGGCACCGAAACGTACGCCCGGGGGGCCGGCGACGAACTGCTCGCCGTCGGCCGGGGCACCGAGCAACGGCTGACCCTGTCCGACGCGCACGGCGACGTGGTCGCCGCCTTCGACCCCACCAGCGGCGTCCTGCCGTCGCTGCCGGACTCGACGGCCTTCGACCCGTTCGGCGAGCCGACCGCCTCCCAGGGCGACACCGGCAACATCGGCTACCAGGGCGACTGGACCGACCCGGACACCGGCAAGGTCAACATGGGCGCCCGCTGGTACACCCCGGGCACCGGCGGCTTCGCCTCCCGCGACAGCGTCACCTACAGCGCCGGCGCGTCGATCCTGGCCAACCGCTACACGTACGGGGCCGGAGCGCCGCTGAACTACGACGACCCGACCGGCCACTGGCCGAGCTGGGTCGACAAGGGAATCAACAAGGTCAAGCGGACGGCCTCCAACGCCTGGAACACCACCAAGAGCTGGGCCAGTTCGACCTGGAACACCGCCAAGAGCTGGGGAATCTCAGCCTGGAACTGGGGCGTGTCGGCGCTGCGGACCTTCGGCAGCCAGCTCAAGCGCTTCTCCAACTGGGTCTACCACAAGTCGGGTGCCGCCACCGTCGTCAACAAGGTGAGTGAAGGCGTCCAGGCCGTCAGGGACGGCAACTTCCGCAACTGGGCCGCCGAACAGGCCGCGCAGGCGGTGCAGATCACCCAACGGGCCAAACAGGCCGTCGAGAATTACGTCCAGAACAAGGTGGTCCCCAGGATCAAAGCGGCCGTGCAGCCGCTGGTGGCCGGGGCGCGGACGTTGGTGTCGACGACAGCGCGGGTCGCGGCGGCCGTCACCGCGGTGACCGTCACCGCCATCAAGGATCCGCAGCAGTTCGCCAACACGCTGGCGCTGGAGGCGGCGAAGCAGTACCAGGGCCTGACCGAATCCATCAACGGCATGGTCGACAGCGCGGCCCAGTTCTGGGACGAACACAAGGCGACCATCACCGGCGCGGTCGTCGGCGGCGTCATCGGCATCGGCTGCGGGGTGGCCATCGGCTGGACCGGAGCCGGCGCGGTCGCCTGTGGTGTGGCGGCCGGCGCGATCGGCGCTGCGGTCACCGGCTACATGCAGGGCCAGCGGGGCTGGGAACTGGCGGGCACCGCGCTGCTCGGCGGGGCGACCGGCGTACTGGGTGCCTTCGGCGGGGCGCTGCTCGGCTCGGCGGCGCGGGCCGCCGCACCGGCGCTGCGGGCACTCGGCGGCCGGGCGATGGGCGCGCTGTCCAGCGGAGCCCAGAACGCCGTACGGGGTGCCGTCAGCAGCACCCGGTCGGCGGTGCGCTCCGGCGTGGAGAGCACCCGGAACCTGGCGAACCGGCTGATGGGCAAGTGCAACAACAGCTTCGTCGCCACCACCCCGGTGCTGATGGCCGACGGCAGCCGCAAGCCGATCAGCGACGTCGAGGTGGGCGACGTCGTGCTGGCCACCGACCCGACCACCGGCCGCACCGAGGGGCAGGAAGTCACCGGCCTGATTGTCGGCACCGGTGAGAAGAACCTGGTCGAGGTGACCGTCGACCTGGACGGTGCCGACGGCGACCGGACCGGCACGATCACCGCGACGGACAACCACCCGTTCTGGGTGGAGAGCGAGAACCGCTGGGTCGACGCGGTCGACCTGAAGCCCGGCTACGCCTTCGAGACGGCCGACCACCGGCCGGCCACGGTCGCCGGCATCCGCGCCTGGACCGAGTACGAGACGGTCCACAACCTCACCGTCGACACCCTCCACACCTACTACGTCACCGCCGCCGACACCCCCGTACTCGTCCACAACTGTGTCGGCGAAGCTACGGTGTTTTTTGACGGGGGACATGCCACAATTCGAACGACCGTTGGTGGCGATGTTATGCACACGCATCAACTTGGTGGCTTGGTCGAGATTCCGGGCATGGGTAGGGTGCCGACGCCCGTTCGACCCGCAAGATTCGACGGGGAGGTTTCGCCGGCCGCGCGTTCCGCGACGGTCCATCTTCCGAACCCTGGAGGGGCATTTGCATACCAAGAGGTACAGCTAGACAAAGCTGCACGGGGATTCGACTTTGGAATGTATGACGAGACGTATAGAACGTGCTTCCATTATTGTGCTCGCGTATTGGAAGCGGGAGGAGTTCAAGGAGTTCCAGCAGGCGGGACGGCGCGCGAGATTATTGCGTTCCTGCGTAGACTGGAGCGCTCGTAATGAGGTGGAGAAATGACTTCAGCGGACGACCTAGACTGGTTGGATGACCTTCCGAAAGAATGGGAGATGCCCCAAGAGTTGCGCGCGCCTACGGGAGTGCCTTTTGTCAACTTCGCCATTGTTGTTCTTTCGAGCGATAGAACATCGAATGCAATAGTGCTCGCTGTCGCCGAACTTCTCGCGGCGAAAGAGAGATTCAGCATCTGGTGCATGACAAAGGGCAAGGAGGCTCTGGGTGAACGTCGCCTCCTGGAATTTTCGTTAACCGCTAATGATCTCCTCAGGGAATGCTGGGAGGCGTGGTTAGAGTACAGTTTAGTTGAAGAGTGGAGTGCTGATCTTTATTCGAAAACAATCGCGACCTGGAATAGAGCAAAATCTCGCTTCGGTGAAATCGTGACTGAGGACCTAGGTTGAGGACCCGCGCCATCCGCATCCAGGCCGGCGCCCCCATCCTCGTCGCGGCCGACCCCCTGCCCGGCGACCTCCGCCACGCCCTTAAGGCCATCCGCGCACACCCAGGTGTGCACAAATTTGATAAGACTCGGGCTTCAGTCATCAGGATTGATCGTCCTCCTGGCGTTGCCGGCCCGGGGTCTTTAGGGTGCAGTTTATCTACAAGATCGGGGAGGTTTTTCAATGTGCACCGCACTGGGTCATAAATCGCGCATGCTCGGAAGTCTTGTCAGAGATCAACGTGTTGTCTCAGCTCAAGTCAGGACTAGCTCCAAGATCATTACTGGCATGCTGAAGATGTGCCAAGTGGCGGCGGGCCAGAGATTGTCTAGAATTGCGCGTTCGGTGGCGGCTGCGCTGCTGGTCGCGGCGGGGTTTGCCGTGGTGCAGCCCGGTGGGGCGGCGTACGCGGACGCGGCCGGCAAGGGCGGTGACTACGTCCCGTTCGCTACGGCGACCGCCCTGGTGGACACCCGCACCGGTCTCGGAGGTACCACCGGGACCCGACCGGCCGGGAGCACCACGACCTTCCAGGTGCTCGGGGCGGCCGGGGTGCCGGCCACCGGGGTCAG
This sequence comes from Solwaraspora sp. WMMA2101, assembly GCF_049179175.1. NCBI lineage: Bacteria > Bacillati > Actinomycetota > Actinomycetes > Micromonosporales > Micromonosporaceae > Solwaraspora > Solwaraspora sp. WMMA2101. The sequence continues at coordinate 4,318,712 of NZ_JBMHMA010000006.1, forward strand.
CGCGGTGATGCTCGACGTCACCGCCATCAGTCCGACCATCCGCACCCACCTGACGGTCTGGCCGGACGGCGAGGACCGCCCGGTGGTGTCGGTGGTCAACGCGGACGTGGGTCAGGTGCTGTCGAACTCGGCGATCGTCAAGGTCGGCTCGAACGGTCGGATCGCCGTCCACAACAACTCCGGCACCGTGCATGTCAGCATCGACGTGCAGGGCTACTTCACCAGCAGCGCCGGGGGCAGCGGTGGCGGCTTCGTGCCGACCGCCCACACCCGACTGGTCGACACCCGCGACGGGACCGGTACGTCGGTCGGTGCCATCGCGGCACAGAGCAACCGTACGTTCACCCTCACCGGTGGCGTCGTGCCGGCGGGGGCCACCAGCGTCGCCCTGGACGTCATCGTGGTGAACGCGGCCGTTCCTGGCTGGATCGCAGCGTTCCCGCCGGGCACCACCGGCACCCGCAGCCTGATGGACTTTCCCGCAGGCACCACCTCGCACGCGGGCACCGTAACCCTGTCCAGCAGCGGTGAGGTGACTTTCCGTAATCCGACCAGCAGCCCGCTGCATGTGGTGCTGAGTGCGCAGGGCTACTTCACCGGCAGTTCCAGCACCGGCGCGGGCCTGCGTACGCTGCCGGCGTCCCGGCTGCTCGACACCCGCAGCAACAGCGGGGCGGCGATTCCCGCCAACGGGGAGATCGACGTCCAGGTCGGTGGCACCAACGGTCTGCCGACCCGGGGCATCGCCGCAGCGGTGTTGAACCTGACGGCGATCAACCCCTCGTCGAACGGGTACCTGCGGGTCTGGCCGTTGGACGGCACCCAGCCGACGCCGTCGGTGCTGAACTATTCCTCCACCCAGATCGCGCGGGGGAGCCTGGCGTTCACCCAGGTCGGCACGGAGGGGAAGGTGCGGATCCGCAACTACAGCAGCGGCACCGTGCATCTGACGGTCGACCTGCAGGCATGGTTCGCCGACCCGATGCAGCCTCTGGATGTGCCGCCGTACTCGAAGACGGTGGTGCAGCAGCTGACGCCGACCGGGACGGGCCTCGGCTCCGTCGAGTACGGCTACGTCGACAACCTCGGCAGTGTCCGGATCGGCCGGCAGGACAACGTCGACGACTACAACTCGGTGGAGTGGACGACCATCTCCGGGCTGGAGGCGTTCGTCGGCCCGGTGACGCTCAGTCAGGGGTCGGACGGCCGGGCACAGGTGGTCGCCCAGCACACCGACAGCAACGTCTGGTCGCGCACCCAGGCCGAGCCGAACCAGTCAGGCTGGTCGCCATGGGCGCAGCTCGGCGGCTCGATGGCGGCACCGCCGACGGCGGCGACGGTCGCGGACGGCACCCAGGTGATCTTCGCGGTGGGCGACGACGGCCGACTCTGGCACTACCGGCAGGCCGGCACCAACCCGGCGTGGCGCAGCCTCGGCCCGGCCGAGCTGACCGGGTCGGTGACGGTCGTGCCGGCCCAGAACGGGCTGCGGCTGCTCGCCTCGGCGTCGGACGGCTCGGTCAGGACTGCCGTCTACAGCAACGACGGCGTGCTGTCCGGCTGGACCACTGTGGGCACCGGGGTGACGCTGGGGGCGATCGCCGCCGTGGTCAACCCGGGCTACCGTACGCGGGTCGTGGTCCGCGCCGATGACGGTACGGTCGTCGAGAAGCTGCAGGAGGCCAACGGCACCTGGCCGGCCAACTGGTCGCCGGTCGGCTCGTTCAGCACGGCCGGGACGCCGGCGGTGATCCTGGACCCGGCACTGGGGCGGACCGTCATCGTCGCCCGGGGCGTCGACAACGAGATCTACCGGGTGTTCGAGACCGGGCCCGGCACCGGCGTGTGGGGGACCTGGGCGATGATCAGCGACTACGGCTCCGATCCGGCGGCGACCGACCCGACGGTGGCGCCGGTGACGAACTCGAACGGTCAGACCTTCGTCGTCGTGTTCCGCGGCATCAACCAGGCCACCAAGGTCTACGAGCGGCAGAGCATCGCCGGGATCGGCCGAGGCGAGGCGGGCGGGTCGGCGACGTCGCAGCTGACGTTCGACGCCCACACCCTGCCCGCACCGCCGGACTGACCCGAGACCCCAAGCAACACCGCACACCGTTGCCCGTGCCCGGGAGATCCTGGGCACGGGCAGCGTGCCGTCTAGGCGACGGCCAGCAGGTCGGCACCGATCAGCGGTGCCCAGAAGCGACTCGCCGACTCGATGTCGTTGCACCAGGTCATTCCGCTGCGGCTGCCGTCGCTGTGCACGATCAGCACCTTGCCGTCCGGCATGGCGAACGCCCAGCCGACGACGCCGTCGGCCGCTCCGCCGGAGTCGACCGTCTCGTCCGCGTCGGCCAACTCGTCGTTGTCGTCGTCGAAACGGCACAGCGCGAACACCTTCGGTGCCCGATCGAGCAGGATCGCCTCCAGGCGGATCGCGCTGGTTGCCGTGCGGGTCTGGTCGTTCACAGTCGACCTCGATTCGGTGCGCAGTGACGTGTGGTGATGTCATCGTGTTCTGCGTCCACCAGTCATGCAAGTGCATCGAGTAGCACTATCTGAACTACTGGTAGCTGACTTCGCGCGTTCGGTAAGCGAGACTGGCGTCCATGCATCGATGTCCAGGAGGTGCCTGATGGTCGTCGGATCGCCGCCGACGGTGCGACGCCGGCAGCTCGGTCGTGAGCTACGTGCCCTGCGGGAGGCCGCCGGCCTGCTCGCCGAGCAGGTCGCCACTGAGCTGCGCTGCTCGACCGCCCGAATCAGCCGGATCGAGACGGCCCGGGTCCGGATCTCGCCCGGCACCGTCCACGAACTGCTCGACGTCTACGGCGTCGAGGGCTCCGAGCGGCAGCGGCTGGTCGCCCTGGCCCGCCAGGCCCAGGAGACCGGCTGGTGGCAGGAGTACAGCGAACGTCTCACCTGGGAATACTCCACGCTGATCGCGTTGGAGAACGACGCCGCCGAGCTGCGCTGGTTCGAGCCGTCCGTACTGCCCGGCCTGGTGCAGACCGAGGAGTACGCCCGAACGGTCATCCGCAAGACCCTGCCCGGCCACAGCGCCGAGACCATCGAGGAGAAAGTCGGCGTACGGATGGCCCGGCAGCGGGTGCTGACCCGCGACACCGACCCGGTGCGGCTCTGGGCGGTCCTCGACGAAGCGGTGCTGCGCCGGCTCGTCGGTGGGCCGGAGCTGATGCGCCGACAGCTGCGTCACCTGGTCGACCTGTCCACTTTGTCGACCGTACGGCTGCAGGTCCTGCCCTTCGCGCGCGGTGCCTCCGCCTGCATCACCGGGCCGTTCACCGTGCTGACCTTCCCGGAGACCGCCGACGCCGACGTGGCCTACGTCGAGAACGAGGCCGGCGACCTCTACGTGGAGAAGCCGGCCGGCGTCGACCGCTATAACCTTGTCTTCGACGACCTGCGGGCGGATGCGCTCGGCTGCGACGACTCCCGGGCGTTCATCGCCGAGGTCGCCGACGGGCTGAGTTGACGCGTCGCTGACAAGGAGCACCACATGTCCACAGCAGATTTCGTCGGGGCGGGCTGGCGCAAGAGCAGCTACAGCGGCGGCAACGGCAGCTGTGTCGAGGTCGCCGTCGTCGGCGGGTTCGTCGGCGTACGGGATTCCAAGGACCCGGCCAGCCCGGTGCTCGCCTTCACCGCGACGGACTTCGGGCGGTTCGTCGCCGACGTCCGAGGTGGCGCGCTGCGCGGACCGGCCGCGTAGCGGTCGCGCGGTAGCCTGTCGCGCGACGGCGTCGCAGGCGCGGGTGCCGGCGACGCGGGAGGTGAGGCGGGACATGGCGGTACGGCGTACAGCGGCCCAGGTCGCGATGGTGCTCCTGCTGAGCGCCGGCACAGTGCTGCCCGTCGCAGCCCCGGCGTACGCGCAGGACGACCAGGTGCGGGTCCAGCTCGGCCTGCCCGGCAGGTTCACCGTCGGCGAGAAGGCCGCCGGGGTGACGGTGAAGGTCTCCAAGCGCTCCGACGGGTGCGTGTCGCTGCGTACCGGCCTGGCGATCCGGCTGCCCGGCGCAACCGTCGACCAGGTCGCCGTGCAGGCACGGATCGACGACGACTGGGTGCCGGTGCCGGTCGCCGACAACGGCGACGGGCTGCTGGTCACCGACCGGACCGCCCCGGAGAATGACGAGTTGTGCAAGGGCAAGAGCCGGTCGGTGCGCTACCAGGTGGCGTTGCGGGCCGGCACCCCGGCCGGCACGGTGAACGTGGTCGCCGAGGCGTACACCGCCGGTGGTGACCTGCTCAACCGTACGGCCGGGTCGAAGAAGGCCACCGGCCGGCTCGCCGGCAGCTACGCGCCGGCCCCGCCGTCGCCGACCGGGGAGCCGACCCCGGAGCCGACCGAGGTGCCGGCGGCGGTGAGTCCGAGCCCGCCGCCGGTCGCCGCCCCGGTGGACCCGGACCTGGTCGCCGCCGCCGGGTCCGGCGGTGATCCTGGTCAGGGGCCCGGGATCGGCGTCGGGGTGCTCGCCGTCGGCCTGGGCATGGTCGCGGTCGGGGTGGCGCTGCTGGTGCTGCTGGTACGCCGGGGGCGCGGTGGTCGACCCGCGACGCCTGGTGCCGACGGTACGGACGCCGCCGGCTCGGCGACGATGCTGCTGCCCCGCATTCAGCGCTGACCTGCCCCGACTTCAGCGCTGACCTGCGACGATCCGGTCACTCAGCGGCGTGGCCGGCCGGATGGAGGATGAACATCGCGCGGCCGGAGGGTGGCCCGACCGCCTTGACCACAGCGGCCGGACGCTGCTCCGTTACCCTCACCTGTGTTGGCAACCGGCGCGGCTGAGGAGCGAGACCTTGTCTGACTTGTCCAAAATCGTCAAGGCCTACGACGTCCGTGGCACCACTCCCGACCAGTTGAACGAAACGGTGGCCCGAGCCCTCGGCACCGCGTTCGTGCAGGTGCTCAAGGAGTTGGGCGACAAGGCCGACCGGATCGTCATCGCCCACGACATGCGCGAGTCGTCCCCGCCGCTGGCCGCCGCTTTCGCCGCCGGGGCCAACGCCGCCGGGGCCGATGTGCTGCACGCCGGCCTGGCCTCCACCGACCTGCTCTACTACGCCTCCGGCGCGTTGGAGCTGCCCGGTGCGATGTTCACCGCCAGTCACAACCCGGCCCAGTACAACGGGATCAAGATGTGCCGCTCCGGGGCGGCACCTATCGGCCAGGACTCCGGGCTGACCGACATCCGCGACCGCGCCCAGGCGTTGCTCGACAGTGGTGAGACACCGTCCGGTGCGGAGCAGGTGGAGCGGCGTGAGCTGCTCGCCGACTACGCCGCGCATCTGCGTACCCTGGTCGACCTGTCCGGGATCCGGCCGCTGAAGGTGGTCGTCGACGCCGGCAACGGGATGGGCGGCTACACGGTGCCCGCCGTCCTGGGTGACACGGTGCTGCCGGCGCTGCCGCTGGACATCGTGCCGATGTACTTCGAGCTGGACGGCTCGTTCCCCAACCACGAGGCGAACCCGCTCGACCCGAAGAACATCGTCGACCTGCAGGCGGCGGTCCGGGAGCACGGCGCCGACCTGGGTCTGGCGTTCGACGGCGACGCCGACCGCTGCTTCGTCGTCGACGAGCGCGGCGAGCCGGTCTCGCCGTCGGCGATCACCGCCCTGGTCGCCACCCGGGAGCTGGCCAAGCACCCCGGCGAGACGGTCATCCACAACCTGATCACCTCCAGCGCGGTGGCCGAGATCGTCCGGGAGAACGGCGGGGAGCCGGTCCGGGCCCGGGTCGGGCACTCGTTCATCAAGGCGGAGATGGCCCGGACCAACGCGGTCTTCGGCGGCGAGCACTCGGCGCACTACTACTTCCGGGACTTCTGGTTCGCCGACACCGGGATGCTGGCCGCGATGCACATGCTGGCCGCGCTCGGCGAGCAGGACAAGCCGCTGTCCGAGCTGGCCCACTCCTACGAGCGGTACGTCGCCTCCGGCGAGATCAACTCGACGGTCACCGACCAGCAGGCGAAGCTCGCCGAGGTCAAGGCCGCGTACGCCGACGCCGACCTCGACGAGCTGGACGGACTGACCGTCAGCTTCGACGACGGTTCCTGGATCAACCTGCGGGCCTCGAACACCGAGCCGTTGCTGCGGCTCAACGTCGAGGCGCCGACCACCGAGCGGATGGTGCAACTGCGCGACGGCGTACTGGCGCTGGTCCGCGGCTAGGATCATCTTCGGGTTCACCCCGCGACGTGGAAGGAGCCACCCGATGGCCCTGGATTCGCAGCTACTGGAGATCCTGGCCTGCCCGGACACGCATCACACACCGTTGACCTACGATGCCGACGCGCAGACCCTCACCTGCCCGGAGTGCACCCGGATCTTCGAGGTGCGTGACGGCATTCCGGTGCTGATGCTGGACGAGGCCCGGATGCCGGGCGAGGCGTCCTGATGGCGCTGCCGATCGACGGGACGTCCGGGGTGGTGGGCCAGCGGGTCGCCGACGAGGCGCTGCTCGACGACGTCGACGCGCTGGGCCTCGCCGACCCGGGCGGGATGCTGCGGTTCACCGCCTCGGCCGGCGCGCAGGTACGCGAGTCGGCGGCGTTGGCCGCCGAGGCCAACCTCGGGGTACTCAGCGACGAGGGGCGGCCCCGGGCGGTGGTGATCGCCGGGATCGGCACCGCCGGTCGTACTGGTGACGTGCTGGCCACGGTGGCCGGCCCGCGCTGCCCCGTACCGGTGATCCCGCACCGCAGCGCCGGCGTGCCCGGCTGGGTCGGTGCGGCCGACGTGGTGATCGCGGTCAGCGCCTCCGGGCGCAGCCCGGAAGCGCTCGGCGCGGCGCAGGCCGCCGCCCGGCGCGGAGCCCGGCTGGTCGCCGTCGGTGCCCCCGACTCACAGTTGCAGTCGGTCGCCGAAGGGGTCCGCGCGCCGTTCATCCCGGTGCCGCGTCGGGCTCCGGCCCGGGCCAGCCTCTGGGCGTTGACCGTGCCGGTGCTGCTGGCGGCGCGGGCGCTCGGCCTGGTGAAGGTCAACGAGGCGGACCTGGCGGAGACCGCCTCCCGGCTCGACGCCGACGCCGAGCGGTGCCGGCCGGCGGCGGAGTCGTTCGTCAACCCGGCGAAGGCGCTCGCGCTCGGGCTGGCCGGTTCGGTGCCGATCGTCTGGGGCTCGTCGCCGGTGGCGTCGGTCGCCGCCCGCCGGTTCGGTGACTCGCTGTCGACGAACGCCCGCTATCCGGTGGTCACCGGCGCGCTCGGCGAGGCCGGCCGGGGCCGGGTCGGCCTGCTCGACGGGGTCTTCGGGGGTCTCGGCGAGTCCAGCCGTGACATCTTCGCCGACCCGGACGAGGCCGAGGAGCCGCCGACCCGGTTGCGGCTGGTGCTGCTGCGCGACGGCGGGCTGAACCCGGAGGACGACGCCGACGAGCCGCTGGCCGTGGAGGAGCGGCGGGCCGAGGCGGTGCAGACCCTCGCCGACCGCCGTGGGGTGCGCTGCGACGTGTTGACCGCCGAGGGCGGGTCGGCGTTGGAGCGGCTCGCCTCGCTGATCGCGGTGCCGGACTTCGCCTCGGTGTACCTGGCGCTGGCCCACCACCTGGATCCGATGGCGGTTCCGGCGGTGACCGAGATGAAGGAACTCTCCACCACCTGAGGCAGGGCCGTCGTGGAACTGTTGACCAGCCAGATCCGGGACTACGCCTGGGGGTCGCGGGAGGTCATCGCCCAGTTGCAGGGCCGGCCGTCCCCGTCGCCGGGGCCGGAGGCGGAGCTGTGGCTGGGCGCCCACCCGGCAGCACCGTCCACTGTCGAGCGGGGCGGGGTGCCGGTCAGCCTGGCGGAGCTGATCGACCAGGATCCGCAGGGCTGGCTGGGCGGGTCGACCGCCGCCCGGTTCGACGGCCGGTTGCCGTACCTGATGAAGGTCCTCGCCGCGCGGACGCCGCTGTCGCTGCAGGCCCACCCGGACGCGGCGCGGGCCCGGCAGCGGTACGCCGCCGAGCGGTCCGGTGGCGCCGAGGGCGGGGTGCGCAACTACGTCGATCCGTACCACAAGCCGGAGCTGCTGGTCGCGATCAGCGCGTTCGACGCACTCTGTGGCTTCCGGGACCCGGCGCGGTCCGCGCAGGCGCTGGCGGCGCTGCGCCTCGACGCCCTGGAACCGGTGGTCAAGTCGCTGCGGACCGGCACCGTCGGGCTGCCGGAAGCGATCGAGACGCTGCTCGGCTGGCCGGCGGACGACCGGGCGGCGCTGGTGTCGGCGGCGGTGGCGGCGGTCGACGGCCTGCCGGCCCGGTACGCCGCCGACGGTGCGCTGCTGACCGACCTGGCCACGCACTACCCCGCCGACCCGGGAGTGCTGGTCGCGTTGCTGCTCAACCAGGTGCGGCTGGCCCCTGGCGAGGCGGTCTGGATGCCGGCCGGCAACCTGCACGCCTACCTGCGCGGCGCCGGGATCGAGATCATGGCCGCCAGTGACAACGTGCTGCGCGGCGGGCTGACCCCCAAGCGGGTCGACGTCGCCGAGCTGCTGCGGGTGTTGCGCTTCGACGTGCTCGACGAGCCGGTGGTACGGCCCCGGTCGGTCGCCCCCGGGGTGATCACCTGGCCGGTGCCGGCGGCCGAGTTCAGCCTGCACCGGGTGGTGCTCGACGCCGACGTGTCACAGGCGACGGTAGCGGCGGGCGGCCCCCGGGTGGTGCTCTGCCTCACCGGCGCGGTCACCGTTGACGACGGGGTCGCGGCGGTCGCCGTACCGCCGGGGCGGGCTGCGGTCGGGCCGGCCCGACCGGGGTCGCTGACGATCTCGGGTGCGGGTGAGGCGTTCGTCGCATCGGTGAACCTGCCGGGACATGTACGCGGGGCGGCCGCCTGGTGAGCGTCCGCTCCGCTCACCTGCAGCCGCCCCGCGCATCCCCCCGGTTTGGTTCCCCCGCGCGTCAGCGTGACGTTGTCGTGACGCGACGTAGTCGTAGATTTGCAGTGCGTAGCCAGACTGTCAAGCTAATCCGGAAATTACCGACTCGCGGCGTGTCGCGGTCCGGCCCTGAATCGGCTACGACGGGCGGCGTCCCGGGCGTACCCAGGTCCAGATGCAGTAGACCAGCCAGCCCAATGCCAGCGCAGTGGCCAACGGGCGTAGCCCGACCGCGTTCAGGCCGATGACCAGGAGCAGCACGACCAGCCAGGGGATGAATGCCTTCACCGCACCGATGCTGCCACACCACACCGGCATTCCACCCTGGCCCGTTACGTCACCTTCCGTGACGGCACCCCACCGGGATACCTGTCCGAACGATATACCTCAGAGGAATAATTATTCCTCTGAGGAATACTGCTCTACCGCAGTACCGTGCCTGCCAGGTGCCGCCCGGCCCCGGATCCGTCAGGTGCCGTCCGGCCCCGGACCCGTCGGCTCCCGCACCGGCGCGCGGCGCAGCGTGCTGGCGACCGGCGGCCGCCGTACCCCGGTCCAGTCCGGTTGTTCGCTGGTCGGTCCCATCCACGGCGGCCGGGGCCAGTTGCCCCGTGGCCACTGCGCCGCGTCACGCTGCGTCGGCACCACCGCACCGGCCGGCACCGCAGTACCCGCCGGATCCGGCGCGCGGACCGGATCGGCCCAGGACGGTGGCGCCGCCGGCCGCAGCGCGCCGGTCCGCGCCGGGCTGAGCCCCGCCAACTCCGGCCAGAGCGCGGCGGTCGCCGCCCGGCCACGCACCAGCCGCTGCCCGGACCGGCGGTGCCGCTCGGCCAGGACCGCCGCCAGGTACGCCCACCCCGGCACCCCGGGCGGCGGCGGGGGAGTGGTCACCGCGGCGACGTCCGCCGCGACCAGCCGCACCAGCTCCGAGCGGGCCGGCTCGGCGAACCCGTGCCCCCTGGTCAGCAGGTGCCGCACCGACAGCGCGAGCTCGTCGTCGAGCCGGGTCAGGTCGAGGGTACGGGCCCAGCCGGCCAACGCCGACGGCATCCCCGGCACCCAGCCCCACGACGCCGGAGCCCGGTCGTGGACCACGATCGTCCCGGCGGCCAGATCCCCGAGCCGTTTGCCCTGACTGTTCGACATCAGCGTCACCAGGCTCGCCAGCCAGGTCAGCGGCGGCAGCAGCAACCCCGGCCACTCGGCGGCCACCCCGACCAGGTTGCGGGTCAGCGCGTGCCGGAACTGCGGCGGGCCACCGTCGTCGCGGACCACCCGGATCCCGACCGCCCGCTTGCCGACCGTACGGCCGTTTCCGAGGGTTTCGCACAGCACCGGGTAGCCGACCAGAACCAGGACCGCGCCCACGGTCAGCACCGCCTGCCCGAGCGCGTCGTCCACCTCGACCGACGACGGCAGCGACGCCAGCCCCACCCCGGCCACCACCGCCAGCAGCAGCGCGATCAGCACCTGGACCAGTAGATCCACCAGCAGCGCCAGGATCCGGGAACCGGCCCGGGCCAGCCGTACCTCGACCTCGACGGCCTCACCGCCGACCAGCCTGGTCCCCCCGGATGCGTGCGCACTCACCCTGCCAGTGAACACTATGGGACGGGAGGTGGCCGTGGACCTCGACGCGTACGTGGCCGAGCACGAGCCGCAGTGGCGGCGGCTCGAGCAGCTGACCCGTGGCCGGCAGCTCACCGTCGCCGAGGTCGACGAACTGGTGGCGCTGTATCAACGTACCGCCACCCACCTGTCGGTGGTCCGCAGCCGCTCGCCCGACCCGGCGCTGGTCGCCCGGCTCACCACCCTGGTGCTGGCCGCCCGGTCCCGGCTGACGACCGGCCCCCGGTCCAGCTGGCGCGCTCTCGGCCAGTTCGTCGCCACCGGGTTCCCACAGGCGGTGCTCCGGGCGGCCCCGTGGTGGGGTGCGGTCGCGGTGGCGTTCTGCGCACTCACCGGATTCCTGATGTGGTGGGTCGCCGGGAACCCGGACAGCGCCCGGGCGCTGATCGGCGACCGGGCCGCGGCGGAACTCGCCGAATCGAGCTTCGCCGGCTACTACACCCGGTACGCGGCCCCCAACTTCGCCGCCCAGCTGTCGACGCACAACGCCTGGCTGGCCGCACAGTGCCTGGCCGCCGGGATCCTGGTGGTCCCGGTGCTCTACCTGCTGTGGGTGAACGCCCTCAACATCGGCGTCACCGGCGGCGTGATGATCTCCTACGACCGCGCGGACGTCTTCTTCGGCCTGATCACCCCGCACGGGCTGCTGGAGCTCACCGGCGTGTTCGTCGCCGCCGGGGTCGGGCTGCGCGTCGGCGGTGCCTGGCTCGCCCCGCCGGCCGGGGCGAGCCGCAGCCGGGCCGTCGCCGACGCGGGGCTCTCCGGCGTCGGGGTGGCCCTCGGGCTGGTGCCGGTCTTCGCCGTCGCCGCGCTGATCGAGGCCTTCGTGACGCCGGCCCCGCTGCCGACCTGGCTGCGGGTCGCCGTCGGCGCGACCGCCTGGCTGGCCTTCCTCGGCTACGTGCTGGTACGCGGCACCCGCCGGGGCGCGGACCGCTCCGGCGGCGGGCCGGCCGACCGGTCGACCGACCGGGCTCAGAGCCGGCCGAGCAACTTCAGCTGAAGGTAGAGGTCGGCCAGACGGCCGGCGAAGGTCGGCGCCGAGGCGTCCAGCACCGCCACCCCGTACCGGCGCAGCACCGCACTCACCCGGGCCCGCTCGGTGACGGTCCGGGTCGCCGCGGCGGCCAGGTAGGCGTCGGCGACCCTGTGCACCGGTGCGTCCACCGTCGCCGGCAACGTCGGATCCCCGATGCCGGCGACCACGACCTGATGGCGGGCGGCCAGCCGGGGCAGCACCGGCAGCAGTCCGTCGCCGAGCGCGCCGGGCTCCAGCGCGGTGCAGAGCACCACCAGGCACCGTCGGGACTCCCGCCGCAGGATCTCCCCGACGACCAGTTCGTAGTCCGTCTCCACCAGCGCCGGTTGCAGCCCGGCCAGGGTCTGGACCAGTCGGGGCAGCAGCGCCTGCCGGCTCACGCCCCAGATCGCCGCCCGGACCTTCGCATCCGCCGCCATCAGGTCGAACCGGTCGCCGGCCCGGTTCGCCAGGGTCGCCAGCAGCAGCGCGGCGTCGATCGCGACGTCGAGTCGGGGCTGGTCACCGATCAGGGCCGCCGAGGTCCGCCCGGTGTCCAGCACGAACATCACCCGGCGGTCCCGCTCCGGGCGCCAGGTCCGGACCAGGACGTCGGACCGGCGGGCGCTGGCCCGCCAGTCGATCGACCGTACGTCGTCGCCGACGACGTACTCCCGAAGGTTGTCGAACTCGGTGCCCTGGCCACGGCCCCGGGTGGCCCGGATCCCGTCGATCACCCGCAGCCGGGCCAGCTTCTCGGCGAGCAGCCGGCGTGCGTCGAAGCGCGGCAGCACCCGTACGGTCCACTGCGGAGTGGGCGGGTGCCCGCGTCGTTGCCGGAAGGCCAGCCCGAGCGGGCCGGCCGACCGGACGGTCACCTCGACGGCGGACCGGTCGCCGTGCCGGGTCGGGGTGAGCCTGGCAGGTAGCGCCGCGACCGCACCCGGTGCCAGCCGTACCCGCCAGACCGGTCCGCCGCCGTCGCCGCCGCCGCCGGCCGTCACGGCGTCGGCGTCGGCGCCGGCGCTGTCCGGGCCGGCCTTGACCGCGGCACCGACCGGGTCCGCGACGGCGCCGGCGGACGGGACCCAGGTGTCGCGGACCTGCGCCCGCACCCGCCGCCGGGAGCCGTTGCGCAGCCGCACCGTCACCGTCGCCGACGTGCCGAACCAGACGGTCCGGTCGCCGTCGCGGCCAAGTTCGAGCCGGCTCAGCGGGGCGGCCAACGCCACGTCCAGCACGGTCAGGGCGGCCACCGACGTGGTGATCACCAGCAGGCCCCACCAGGGGGCGGGCCACCAGGGCAGGGTCGTCGCGCCGATGCCGAGCAGCGCCGCCGCCCGCCAGGTCACCATCGCGACCAGCCGGACGCCGGCGGCGGTGCCGACCCGCTCACCGGGGCGTCGCGACGGTGCCGAGCACCGAGTCGAGTACGCCGTCGGCGGTGACGCCTTCCAGTTCCGCTTCCGGCCGCAGCCGGATCCGGTGCCGCAGGGTGGCCCGGGTCACCGCCTTCACGTCGTCGGGTGTCACGTAGTCGCGCCCGGCCAGCCACCCCCACGCCTTGGCGGTGTTGAGCAACGCGGTCGAGCCACGCGGCGAGGCCCCGAGCTCCAGCGCCGGCGCCGTGCGGGTCGCCCGGCACAGGTCCACGATGTAGCCGAAGACCCCCTCGCTGACCTGCACCTGCCGGACGGCGTGCCGGGCCGCCGCCAGATCGGCGGCCCCGGCGACCGGGCGGATCCCGGCGGCGGCCAGGTCACCCGGGTCGAAGCCGGCGTGGTGCGCGCGCAGCACCCCCAGCTCGTCGTCCCGGTTCGGCAGCGGTACGGCCAGCTTCAGCAGGAACCGGTCGAGCTGGGCCTCCGGCAACGGGTAGGTGCCCTCGTACTCGACGGGATTCTGGGTGGCGGCCACGATGAACGGCGCCGGCAGCGGCCGACGGACCCCTTCCACCGACACCTGGTGTTCCTCCATCACCTCCAGCAGCGCCGACTGGGTCTTCGGCGGCGTGCGGTTGATCTCGTCGGCGAGCAGCAGATTCGTGAAGACCGGCCCCTCCCGGAAGGTGAAGGCCGCCGTACGCGGGTCGAAGATGAGTGATCCGGTGACGTCGCCGGGCATCAGGTCCGGGGTGAACTGCAGCCGCTTGGCGTCCAGGTCCAGGGCGGCGGCGACGGCCCGTACCAGCAGCGTCTTGGCGACCCCGGGCACCCCCTCGAGCAGGACGTGCCCCCGGCAGAGCAGCGCGATGACCAGGCCGGTGACCACCGCGTCCTGCCCGACGACGGCCTTGGCCACCTCGGCGCACAGCCGGCGCAGCGCGGCCCGCGCGGCGTCACTGTCGGTGGTCAGAACGTCGACCGGACCGACCGCACTGGGTTGGCTCACCGGGGCTCTCCTTCGATCGCGGATGGGGACCGGGGTGCCGGGGCAGTCGGCCCGGCTGTCGGGTGGACCGGCCCGGCGAGGTCGTCCGGTAGGGCCGCCAGCCGCCGGGTCAGCTCCAGCAGCTCGCCGTCGGTCGTCGGCGCCGGGCCGTACAGCAGGGCGTCGACCTGCGCGGCCGACGCCGGGGTCCGGGCAGCGACCGCCGCCACGATCTCCGCCGGCCGGGGTCGGTCCGGCAGGTCCAGCAACGCGACGACGCGGTCCAACGCGGCGGTACGCAGGATACCGGCCGTGGCGGCGCGGTCCCGGGACCGCCGGTAGAGCTGCCCCCGCCCCAGCAGGGTCTCCGCTGCCGGCACCGTCACCGGCAACGGCTCGGCCACCACCGGGCCGAACCGGCGGGCCCGCCACAGCACCAGTACCAGCGCGGCAAGGACGAGCTGGGCGAGCAACGCCCAGAACCACGGCGGGAAGGCACCCCACAGGGGATTGTCCGACGGCGCGGTGGCGTCGGGGGCCGGAAACTGTCGCCCGGCTGCCGGCGTGGCGCTCGCGCTGGGGCTGGAACCCGGATCCTCCGGCGGCAGGTAGACCGGCGGCTGCGGCGCCGCGTCGCGGGTCGGCGGCGGCGCGTCCGGCCGGGCCAGATCCAGCCAGACCACCTGCGGCCTGGTGCCCAGCAGCCCGGCGGCGAACGTCGCGTTGCGGTGCTCGCCGAACCGGTCGTTGCGGAACGGGTCGTTCGCGCCGGCCACCACCAGCTCCACCTGACCCCAGGCCAGCCGGGCCACGGCGGCGTCGAAGCACAGGTCGAACCGGGTCGGGTCGACCCCGGACGGGGCGGTGTAACGCTGCCGTACCGTCGCCGCCGGTCCCGCGTCGGCCACCTCGGGCACCACGCAGCGTCGCCCGTCGACGCCCGGTCCCGCCGCCCGCGCGGCCCACCGCCGGCCGGCGGTGTCGACCGGCAACGGGCTGCCGCGCAGCAGCCGGGCCGGCGGGTCGACCAGCAGCACCCGGGTGCCGGCCGGCAGCCGGGTCAGGACCTGCAGATAGTCGGGGTGCACCAGGGTCGGCGCGGGGACGAACAGGGTGCTCGGGTTGGCCTGGGCGGCCCGCAGCGCGTCGACGGTCCCGCTGGCCGGGAGCACGGTGACACCGTCGTCGCGCAGTGCGGCGGCCAGCTCGCTGCCGCCGTGCGGGCCGACGTTGGTCGGGGACAGGAAACCTGGCCGGGTCGGGTCCGGGTGCGTCCGGTGGTACGCCACCGCCGTACCGGCGAACAGGCCGCCGACCAGCACGAACGGGACGACGAGCCGCAGCCAGCGCCACCGGGCGGCGGTGCCGCTGCCGGTACGGGTCATCGGTGCGCCCCCGGCGTGGTCGGGCCGAGGGCGGCACGCAGCTGGTCGGCGAGTTCCCGCATCCGTTGGTCGTGCCCGGCCCGCGCCGGGCGCCTGCCGTACCAGACCTCGCTGAAGATTCCGCTGGCCTCGGCCAACGCCGGGTGGGCCGCCGGTGCCGCCTGCCCGGCCGCGTCGGCGAGTTCGGTGACCGTCCAGCCGGGTCGGTCGGCGACCACGCCGTGCTGGGCGACGTCGCGGATCATCGTCCGCAGCCGTTCCCGGACCGCCTCGGCGTACCGACCCTGGGCGGCGAACCGGTCGGCGAGCCCGTCCGGCGGGCCGTCCGGCGGGTGCGGCCGCGCCGGTGCGACCGGGCCGGCGGACACGGTCGCCGACCGGCGGCGCCGACGCGGGTCGAGCCTGGCCAGCCAGCGGCGGACGGCCCGGACGGTCAGCCGCCGGTACGCGGCGGCGACGGCACGGCCGGCGCGGACCCCGAACGCCGCCAACCGGCGTACCGGGGCCGACGCCGCCGACCAGCTGAACCGGCGCAGCCAGGCCCACGGATGCAGCCGGCCGGGCCGCCGCCGGGGCCGCCAGGCCGGCCAGCTGAACCAGCCGGCACCGAGGATGGCGGCACCGGCCACCAGCAGCAGCGCGGCCAGCGGCAGTGGCAGTACGTCGCCGACGGCGGCCACCCGTTCGGTCCACCAGCGGCTCAGCGACGCGCTCACGTACCGACCGCCAACGGTGGTGCGGGCCGGTCACGGACGGCGGCGGTGCGGCGCAGGGCGATGTCGAGCCCTTCGGTGCGCATCCTGGTCTCCACGTGCAGTACGGCGTCGAGGCAGGCCAGGGTCGGGTAGACCAGCGCGTTGATCATGGTCCAGCCGGCCACCGTCGCCGCCAGCAACCACGGCGATCCGGGGTCGACCAGGTTCAGCGCGGCCAGTCCGAGTCCGGCGCGGATCGCGAACCAGATCAGGTAGCCGAGGATCCGGATCAGTCCGGCGCGCAGCCCGGCCCGGCAGGCCAGTACCGACGAGCGGGCCAGCGTCTGCCACACCGGGAGCCGGTCCAGGACGAGCGCGGGTACGGCGAGACCGAGGATCGCGTACGCCACGAACCAGACCGGCCCGGCCAGCGCGGCGGTGAACATGACCGTACCGGCGGCCCCGGCGACCAGGACGACCCCGGCGAACCGGCCGCCACGTGGATCGAGCAACCGACGTACGGGTAGCCGCCGGCCGAGCAGTGCCGCCCCGGCGGCGCGGGAGGTGAGCCCACCGAGCAGCGCGATGATCGTCACCTCGACGGCGGCCCCG
Source organism: Solwaraspora sp. WMMA2101 (assembly GCF_049179175.1). Lineage (NCBI taxonomy): Bacteria > Bacillati > Actinomycetota > Actinomycetes > Micromonosporales > Micromonosporaceae > Solwaraspora > Solwaraspora sp. WMMA2101. The sequence goes on from NZ_JBMHMA010000006.1 coordinate 4,335,322, forward strand.
GCGGCCAGCAACAGCCAGTAGTGCCCGAACCGGTGCCACGTCGGCAGGTACGTCGGCGGCGTCGCGCCGGCGGCCTCGCGCAGCGGCAGCAGCAGTAGCTGCTCGGCCAGGGCCAGCAGCGCGCCGGCGGCCAGCAGCACCGGTGCGTGACCGCGCAGCAGACCGACCGCGGCGTCGAGCACCTCGCCCGTGGTGAGCGGGCGCAGCGGCAGCACGTCGGACGGGCCGGCCTGATTCACCCGGGACTCCTGGTGACGAGGTGGTTGACCGTGATGCACGGGGCGTCAGCGTCCCATCGTGGCACGTTGGCCGCTACCCGCCACGGCAGGGCGGGCGACCGCCGTAAATGTCGGGAGCGCGGCCGCCTGGGCGGTTCGTCGGCGGTGGCGGTCCCCCGCCGGTGGAGGCGGGATGGAATATTGGTCACATGAGAGCCCGCGTGCTGGTTGTCGACGACGATCCCGCCCTGGCGGAGATGATGGGTATCGTGCTGCGCAGCGAGGGTTTCCTGCCGTCGTTCGTTGCCGACGGGGAGCGGGCGCTCGCCGCGTTCCGGGAGAACCGGCCGGACATCGTGCTGCTCGACCTGATGCTGCCCGGGATGAGCGGGATCGACGTGTGCCGGGCGATCCGCTCCGAGTCCGGCATCCCGATCGTGATGCTGACCGCCAAGAGCGACACCGTGGACGTCGTACTCGGCCTGGAGTCCGGTGCCGACGACTACGTGGTGAAGCCGTTCAAGCCCAAGGAGCTGGTGGCCCGGATGCGGGCCCGGTTGCGGCGCGGCGAGGACGTCGCCCCTGAGCTGCTGACCATCGGACCACCGGGCAACCAGATCACCATCGACGTGCCGGCGCACACGGTCAGCCGCGACGGTGAGGAGGTCAAGCTGACCCCGCTGGAGTTCGACCTGCTGGTCGCGCTGGCCCGCAAGCCGCGCCAGGTCTTCACCCGGGAGGTGCTGCTGGAGCAGGTCTGGGGCTACCGGCACGCGGCGGACACCCGGCTGGTGAACGTGCACGTGCAGCGCCTGCGGGCCAAGATCGAGCCGGATCCGGAACGACCCGAAATCATCCTCACCGTTCGGGGCGTGGGCTACAAGGCGGGCACCGGCTAGCCTGGGTCGCACTGTGGCTGGCCGACTCCGTACCGCATCCGTCCTGCTCTCCCGCGTCACCGGTGCCCTGCGCCCGGCGCGGGAGCTGGCGGCCGCCCGGATCCGGCTGGTCGTGGTGGCGGCCAACCGGATGTGGCGTCGGTCACTGCAGCTGCGGGTGGTCACCATCACCCTGGTCGCCTCCGGGCTGCTGGTCGGCGGCTTCGCCTACATGGTCGCCTCGCAGAGCACCAACATCCTGCTCGACCGGGCCCGCGAGGACGTCCAGCGCCGGCTGGAACACGGCCGGGACTACGCCGCCGAGCAGATGAGCGTGCATCCGCAGTATTTCGATCCGCAGCTGCGGGTCACCTTCGAACAGATCGTCGGCACCCTCGCCGGCGGCGACCCCGACCAGCGGGGCGGGGTGGTGGTCGTGATGACCGCGAGCAGCTACCCGCTGATCTCCTCGGCGATCTCTCCGGCGGTGGACGCCAGCGGCATGATCACCCCGGAGCTGGCCGAGCAGGTCGGCTCCGGTGCCCAGGCGCAGCAGATCCGCACGGGTGACCTGGGCGAAGGGCGGGCGAAGTACCTCGTCTACGGGTCACCGGTGCCGACCAAGTTCGGCCAGGTGGAGCTCTACTATCTCGCGCCGTTGACCACCCAGGACCAGGCCGCCAACCAGATCCGGACCACCGTGCTGATCACCGGGCTCGCGCTGGTCATGCTCCTCGGGCTGCTCGCGGCCCTGGTCACCCGGCTGGTGGTGACCCCGGTACGGGTGGCCGCCCGCACCGCGCAGCGGCTCTCCGCCGGCCTGCTGGACCAGCGGATGGTGGTCGACGGCGAGGACGACCTCGCCCTGCTGGCGGCGTCGTTCAACCAGATGGCGACGAACCTGCAACGGCAGATCACCCGCCTGGAGGAGATGTCGCGGCTGCAACGTCGGTTCACCTCCGACGTGTCGCACGAGCTGCGGACCCCGCTGACCACCGTACGGATGGCAGCCGACCTGATGTTCGCCGAGCGGGACGGGTTCGACCCGGCGGTGGCCCGCAGCGCCGAACTGCTGCAGACCGAGCTGGACCGGTTCGAGAACCTGCTCACCGACCTGCTGGAGATCAGCCGGTTCGACGCCGGATTCGCGGTGCTCGACGTCGAGCCGACCGATCTGGTCCCGGTGGTACGCCGGGTGGTCGACCGCCTCGACGGGTTGGCCGAGCGGTTGGGGGTCCGCGTCGAGCTGCGACTGCCGGACACCCCGGTGATCGCCGAGGTCGATCCGCGGCGGGTGGAACGGGTGCTGCGCAACCTGCTCGGCAACGCGGTCGAGCACGGTGAGGGCCGCCCGGTGGTGGTGACGCTGGGCATGGACGACGCCGCCGTCGCGGTGACCGTCCGCGACCACGGAGTGGGGCTGCGCCCAGGGGAGGAGAAGTTGGTGTTCAACCGCTTCTGGCGGGCCGACCCGTCGCGTGCCCGGCAGACCGGTGGGACGGGTCTCGGTCTGTCGATCAGCGTGGAGGACGCCCGGTTGCACGGTGGTTGGCTGGAGGCCTGGGGCGCGCCGGGCCAGGGGGCGCAGTTCCGGCTCACCCTGCCGGCGCGGGCCGGGGACCGGCTCCGGTCCGCCCCGTTGCGGCTGGTGCCGACCGACCGGGGCGCGGTGCCGGAACAGGCCACGACGCCGGCCGACGACACATCAGACGCGGCCGACGGCGGGCGCGTCGCCGGCGACGGTTCAGGGGCGGTCGACGACGAGCCGGGCCGGGTCGTGGTGACGCCCGCCGGCGGGGTGACCGGGGCGGGGGCACCGTCATGAGACATCGCTGGCGCAGCCGCCTGCTGGCGACCCCGCTACTGGCCGTCCCGGTGGTGGCGGCGGTGCTGCTCGCCGGGTGCGGCATCCCCGAGTACACCGAGGTCCGCGTCGACGGGCAGGGCCCGGCACCCGGGCTGCCGACCGGCAGCGGCGGGACCCAGACACCGGCCTCGCGGCTCGACGAACGCAACAACACCGAGTCGTTCGTGGAGAACTTCCTGCAGGCACCCGCCGTCGAGGCGGAACGGGCGGTCGAGCAGGTCCGGGAGTTCGTCGCTCCGGTGCACCGCGACGACGTCCGTGTCCCGAACCCGGAGGTCGTGCTGACCGTGGTGCGGCTGCGGGAACGCCCGCAGATCACCCGGGCGGAGGCCGGTGTCGAGGAGGTGGCGCTCACCGTCCAGCAGGTGGGGCTGCTGCGTCCCAACGGTGCCCTGGAACCGCTGCCGGCCCAGGAGCCCGAGTTCACCGAGTACACCTTCCGGGTCGGCTCGGTCGTCGGGGAGCAGGGCAAGTTCATCTTCGACCCACCGTCGGTGCTGCTGCTCAGCGAGGACGCGCTGAAGTCCTTCTACCTGCAGCGCACCATCTACTTCTGGGACACCAGCCAACGGGCCCTGGTGCCGGACCTGCGGTACCTGCCGGCGGCGGTGCCGGCGGAGCGACGTCGCACCGTCCTGTTGGAGGCGCTGATCAGCGGCCCGTCGAACTGGCTCGCCTCGGCGGTGCAGGCGCTACCGAGCGGGCTGCGCGCCGGCGGCAACGTCCCGGACACCGGCGACCAGCTCAAGGTGACCCTGGTCGCCGACGCCGCCGCGTCGACCGACGAACGCCAGCTCGACCGGCTCGCCGCCCAGCTGATGTGGTCGCTGGGGCAGGGGAACTTCAGCAACGACCTGGAGCTGACGATCCAGGGTCAGAACCCGAAGGTCTTCCGGGGTGCGGATCTGCGCGCGATGAACGCCAGTGAGGCGTTGGCGGAGACGCCCGAACGGTTCGCCGTCTACCAGGGCGAGGTGCACCGGCTGAGCAGCTCGGCGCGCAGCGGCGAGCCGGTCCCGGTGCTCACCGAGGAGGTCAACCGTGACGTCGTCGCCGCTGGTTTCACCCGGGCCGGCGGCGGCACCTACGCGGCGCTGGTGGTCCGCAGCGGCGACGGGCAGCGTCTGGTGACCGGCGCGGCGACCGGCGCCGGCACCAGCTTCGACACCAGCACCCGGGCGTTCGGCGCCATCGGCCGGCCGGTGTGGCTGAAGACACCTGGCGACGTCGGGCTGATCGTCGCCGACGGCGGCCTGTACTCGTTCCGGGTGGGCACCGGTGCGGTCGAACCGGTCACGATCCCCGGCGTCGACGGTGCGGTGCAGTCGGTGGGTGTGGCGCCGGACGGGCATCGGATCGCCCTGGTCGTCGGCGGGCAGCTCTACGTGGCCGCGCTCGGCCGCGACGACAAGGTCGAGGTGCTGCCACCGCGTGCGGTGCCCACCTCGTTGTCCGAGATCACCCAGGTCGACTGGGTGGCGGAGACGCTGGTGGTGGTGGCCGGCACCAACCCGGACGGTCGGGTGACCCTCTACGACGTGACGGTCGACGGGGCGATCGAGACGCGGTCCCTGCGGGACCTCGGTGGGGCGAGCGTGACGCACCTGGCCGGCTATCCGGCCAACCCGGCCAATCAGGTCCCCGGTGCGCCGGCCAGTGTCGGTGCCCGGATGTACGTGGCCAACGGCATCCCGTACGACATTTTCGAACCGAGCGAACAGATCCGGCTGGAGGAGGTGGAGGGGGTGGATCTGGCGGCCGCCGCCGAATCCGGGACCGACGACGTGGCCCCCAGCGCACCGTTCTTCCTGTACTGATGCACCTCTTCCTGTACTGATGCACACTGCCAACCGATGGGACCGTGCGCGTGCCGGGCGATGTCTGGGCCTACCTGGTGGGCGACGTCTGGGCCTCTCTGGTGGATCTGGTGCTGCCGACCCGGTGCGCCGGCTGCGGGTCGACAGCGGCGGCCCGGGCCGCCGCCGAGGTCCGGGTGCGGCTGCGGTACGGGGTGTGCGACGACTGCGTCGCCCAGGTCCTGCGGCTGCGCCCCCGGTCGGTGCGGCCGACCCCGGCCCCGCCCGGGCTGCCTGACTGCGTGGCCCTCGGCGAGTACGCCGGGGTGCTGCGGGAACTGCTGTTGGCGTACAAGGAACGGGGCCGGCACCGGCTCGCCCGGCCGTTGGGTCGGCTGCTGGCTGCGGCGGTGGCCGCCACCGCCGCCGACCGGACCCGCCCGGTGCTGCTCGTCGCGGTGCCGTCGACCGCTGCGGCCGTGCGGGCCCGGCACGGCGACCACCTGCGGCGGATCACCCGGTACGCGGTCGCCGCGCTGCGCGCCGACGGGTGGCGGGTGTCGGTGGCCCGGCCGTTGCGGGCGTTGCCCCGACCGGACTCGGCGGGGTTGGACAGCGCCGGCCGGCTGGCGTCGGCCCGCGCCGGTTTCCGGCACCGGCGGGTCGGACTTGACACGCGTCGACCGCCGGACCCGCGACGCTGTGTGATCGTGGTGGACGACATCGTCACGACGGGTTCGACATTGGCCGCTGTCGACCGGCTGCTCACCGCGCAAGGGCTGGCTCCGTACGCCGCCGTGGTGCTCGCCGCGACACGGCGCCGTTACTCGCAGTAATCGCTTGTGGTCACGGGTCTTGGGCACTGTTCGCGATGTGGAAAACTTCGCGCTCCGGTCTTCCCGGAACTGATGACGTTGCGCCGTCGGCGCGTTAGCGTGTGCCTATCAGGGGTATGACAGGTGGTTGAACAGCCACCGCTGGTGTCCCGGAGGGAGGTGCGAAACCTGACCCGACCGGTTGATGCCCGGCCCGCTGTGGCACCTGGACCGGTCGGCGATTCCCCACCAGTTACCGGTCGTCTGATCGTATTCAGGAGGTCACGCGTGGACATCGTGGTGAAAGGCCGAAACGTCGAGGTTCCCGAGCACTACCGGGTGCATGTCGCCGAGAAGTTGGCCAAGGTCGAACGGTACGACCACAAGTTGATGCGCGTCGACGTCGAGTTGTTCCACGAGCGCAACCCCCGGCAGTCCGGCAACTGCCAACGGGTCGAGCTCACCTGCGTTTCGCGCGGCCCGGTCATTCGTGCCGAGGCCTGCGCCAAGGATTTCTACAGCGCGCTCGACGCCGCCATCAGCAAGTTGGACACCCGGCTGCGCCGGGCCGCCGACCGCCGCCGGGTGCACCGGGGTCGACACGCCCCGGTGTCGGTCGCCGAGGCGACCGCCGGGCTGCCCACCGCCGGGCTGAACGGCTTCGCCCCGCTGCCGCCGGCTCAGCCGACCGAGGAACCCGCCGCTTCGGTGGCCGTGCTAGACCGCCCCGGCCCCGACACCACCCACGATGAGCACGACGCCTACGACGCCTACGACGACCAGCCGTGGCACATCGTCCGGGAAAAGGAACACCCGGGCGACCCGATGACGGTCGACGACGCGCTTTTCCAGATGGAACTGGTCGGTCACGACTTCTACCTGTTCCTGGACAAGGAATCGGGCCGGCCGAGCGTGGTCTACCGCCGTAAGGGCTACGACTACGGCGTCATGGCGTTGGCCGAGCCGACCACGACCTGACGCGCCCAGCCAACTGACCTGACGCAACTGACCTGACACACCCGACCAACTGATCCGTGTCCCGCCCGGTGCCGGGGTACCGGCACCGGGCGGACCGTGCTCACGGCTGGCTCTCGGCCAGCCACTGCGGCAGCAGGGCGTACTGGACGTCGTCGACCCGGGTGCCGTCCGGACCGGGAAGCCGGCCGCGCAGCACCGCCTCCCGGCGGAACCCGGCCCGTTCCAGGACCCGCTGCGAGGCGACGTTGCCCGGTGCCGCGCCGGCGATCAGCCGGGCGATCGTGGTGTGGTCGAACGCCCACCGGGCGACCAGCCGGACCGCCCGCGTGGTGTAGCCGCGACCGCGCCACCGGGGCAGCAGCGAGTAGCCGATCATCGCCTGCCCGGTCTGCGGCTCCTGGTGGTAGAGGCCGAGCCGGCCGGCCGGCTCACCGGTCGCCGCGTCGCTGATCACCAGGTCGGCCCGGTGTCCGGCGAGCCATCTGCTGCCGGCCAGGGCGCACTGCGTCGCCACGTCGGCCCGGGTCGGCACCACCGACGGGACGCTGGTGGCGACCACGTCCGGCAAGGTCTGCAGGGCGTAGGTGAACTCGGTGTCGGCGGCCACCAGCGGCTGCAGCCGCACCACCTCGTCGGTCAGCGCGCCACCGGGCAGGTCGGGCAGCAGGCGTGGGGTCGGGCCGGGCGGGTCGTCGGCCAGCCGGGCCCAGACCACGAGATCGTCCCGAGGTGCACCGCCGGTGGGCCCGAGCGCCGCGCCCCGGCGTATCCCCTCGCGGGTGAAGCCGGCGGCCAGCGCGATCCGCTGACTCGCGACGTTCTCGCCGTCGGTGAGCAGCTCCACCCGGTCGAATCCGTTGGTGAGAGCGTGTCGGGTGGCGGCGACGGTGGCGGCGGTGGCGAGCCCGCGTCCGCGCCAGCGGGGCACCATCCAGTAGCCGACCTCGATCTGGCGGCGCTCCGGCACGGCCCGGCTCAGCCCGACGCAGCCGTACAGCTGATCTGTGGCCGGGTCGGCGATCGCCCAGGCGGCGCCGCCGGCGGCCCACGCCCCGGTCGAGCCTTCGGTGATCCAGTGCATCGCCTCGGCGACGGTGTACGGCTGCGGCATGCCGGGGACGAACCGCTGGGTGAGCGGGTCGTCGCAGGCCTGTGCGACGGCGGGGGCGTCGTCGGGCAGGAACATCCGCAGCCGGACGCCGCCTTCGGTGATCTCGACGGGTTCCACCGGCCCATCCTGGCCCAGCTTTCGCGCAGGGCGAAACGGTTATGCCGGCCGGCCTGGCCGGCATGGTCCGGTTTGTCGCTCTTTCCGTGCAGAGAAGCCGGCTGCGACTGCCGTCAGCCCGACTGGTGCGCCTACGATAGTGACGCACACCGTCTAGGGGAGCGTTGATCCGTGTCGATTCTTGAGAAGGTCCTCCGCGCCGGCGAGGGCCGCATGGTCCGCCGGCTCAAGGCGGTCGCCGCGGCCGTCAACTCGATCGAGGACGACTACGTCGACCTCACCGACGCGGAGCTGCGCGAGCTGACCGACCAGTACCGGCAGCGGTACGCCGACGGCGAATCGCTCGACGACCTGCTACCGGAGGCGTTCGCCACCGCCCGCGAGGCGGCGTCGCGGGTGCTCGGCCAGCGCCACTACGACGTGCAGATCATGGGCGGCGCGGCGCTGCACTTCGGCAACATCGCCGAGATGAAGACCGGTGAGGGCAAGACGCTGACCTCGGTGCTGCCGGCGTACCTCAACGCGCTGTCCGGCAAGGGAGTGCACGTCGTCACCGTCAACGACTACCTGGCCGAGCGGGACGCCGCCTGGATGGGCCGGGTGCACGAGTTCCTCGGCCTCACCGTCGGCGTGATCCTGCCGAACCGGCCGTCGGCCGAGCATCGGGCCGCGTACCACGCGGACATCACCTACGGCACCAACAACGAGTTCGGCTTCGACTACCTGCGCGACAACATGGCCTGGTCAAAGGACGACCTGGTGCAGCGCGGGCACAACTTCGCCATCGTCGACGAGGTCGACTCGATCCTCATCGACGAGGCCCGGACCCCGCTGATCATCTCCGGCCCGGCCGAGCACTCCGCCCGCTGGTACGGCGAGTTCGCCGCCGTGGTGGGCCGGATGCAGGTCGGCAAGGACGGCGAGGGCGACTACGAGATCGACTACGCCAAGCGGACCGTCGCGGTCACCGAGCGCGGCGTCGCCAAGGTCGAGGACCGGCTGGGCATCGACAACCTGTACGAGTCGGTCAACACGCCGCTGGTCGGCTACCTGAACAACGCGATCAAGGCCAAGGAGCTCTACAAGCGGGACAAGGACTACATCGTCAACGACGGTGAGGTCCTGATCGTCGACGAGTTCACCGGCCGGATCCTGCACGGGCGCCGCTACAACGAGGGCATGCACCAGGCGATCGAGGCCAAGGAAGGCGTCGAGATCAAGCAGGAGAACCAGACGCTCGCCACGATCACCCTGCAGAACTACTTCCGGCTCTACAGCAAGCTGTCCGGCATGACCGGTACCGCCCAGACCGAGGCGGGCGAGTTCAACAAGGTCTACAACGTCGGTGTCGTCACCATCCCGACCCACCGCGACATGGTCCGCATCGACCGGGCCGACGTCATCTACAAGACCGAGAAGGCCAAGTTCAACGCCGTCGTCGAGGACATCGCCGAGCGGCACGCCGTCGGTCAGCCGGTGCTGGTCGGCACCGTCTCGGTGGAGAACTCGGAGATCCTGTCCCAGCTGCTGCGCCGCCGGGGCATCGCGCACGCGGTGCTCAACGCGAAGTTCCACGCCAAGGAAGCCGAGATCATCGCGCAGGCCGGGCGCAAGGGCGCGGTCACCGTGGCGACCAACATGGCCGGCCGGGGCACCGACATCCTGCTCGGCGGAAACCCCGAGTACCAGGCGGCCGCGCAGCTGCGCCAGCGCGGACTCGACCCGGTCGAGCACGCCGAGGAGTACGCCAAGGCGTTCGAGGAGATCATGCCGCAGGTCAAGCAGGCCTGCGCCGCCGAGGCCGACGAGGTCGCCGCCGTCGGCGGTCTCTACGTGCTGGGCACCGAGCGGCACGAGTCCCGCCGGATCGACAACCAGCTGCGCGGTCGGTCCGGCCGGCAGGGTGACCCGGGCGAGTCCCGGTTCTACCTGTCCCTGCAGGACGAGCTGATGCGGCGGTTCCGCGCGGGCGCGGTCGAAGCGGTCATGGAGCGCTTCAACATCCCCGAGGACGTGCCGATCGAGTCCAAGATGGTGACCCGGCAGATCAAGAACGCCCAGGCGCAGATCGAGGGTCAGAACGCCGAGACCCGTAAGAACGTCCTCAAGTACGACGAGGTGCTCAACAAGCAGCGTCAGGTGGTCTACGCCGAGCGGCTGCGGGTGCTCAACGGCGAGGACCTGCACGGCCAGGTCACCAAGATGATCGACGACGTGGTCGGTGCGTACGTCGACGGCGCCACCGCCGACGGGTACGCCGAGGACTGGGACTTCGACCAGCTCTGGTCCAGCCTCAAGCAGCTGTACCCGGTCGGGATGACCGTCGACGAGCTGGTCGAGGAGGCCGGCGGCGAGCGCAGTGCCGTCGACGCCGACTTCCTGCGGGTCCAGGTGCTGCAGGACGCGCACGCCGCGTACCAGCGCCGGGAGGAGGAGCTGGGCGCCGACGCGCTGCGGCAGCTGGAGCGGATGGTCCTGCTGCAGGTGATCGACCGCAAATGGCGGGAACACCTGTACGAGATGGACTACCTGAAGGAAGGCATCAGCCTGCGGGCGTACGCCCAGCGGGACCCGCTGGTCGAGTACCAGCGGGAAGGCTACGCGATGTTCGCCACCATGATGGACGGCATCAAGGAGGAGACGGTCGGGTTCCTGTTCAACGTCGAGGTGCAGGTGCAGCAGCAGTCCGCACCGGCGGCGGCGGGCGGCGACCGGCCCGGCACCCAGGTGCCGGTGCCCGACGGCGGCGACGTCCAGGTCCGGGCCAAGGGCATCGAGGCGGCTCCCCGACCGCAGCGACTGCAGTACGTGTCGCCGACCATCGACGGCGCTGCCGGCTCCGACGGCGGCGTGCAGGTGCAGCAGGCTCCGGCGTTGGGTCTCGGCGGCACCCCGTCGTCGGCCCGGCCGACCTCCGGCGCTCGACCGACGCCGGCCGGCCGGCCCGCCGCCGGCCCCCCGGTGCCGGTGAGCAACGCCCGCCGGGCCGCGCCCGGCCAGGCGGTCGCCAGCAACGGGCCGTCGCGCAACGCCCCCTGCCCGTGCGGCTCGGGCAAGAAGTACAAGCGCTGCCACGGCTCGCCCGGCGCCTGACCGCTCCCGGCGTCGCAGGTGCGTCGCCTGACCGATCCCGGCACCACAGCTGTGGCACCTGACGACCCCGGCGGCGCGGCTGCGTCGCCCGACGGACGCCCTGGCTCAGACGAGATACACGGCCGTGCTGAGCCAGGCGTCCGCCTGCCGTTCGAGCCGGAACGCCAGTGCCCAGCTGCGGCTGGTGGTGCCGAGCACGGCGGCGGTCTCCACCACGCCCGCCGTCGGTTCACAGATCCGTAGCTGGCGGACCCGGAGCAGTTCGCCGCGCTGGTCGCCCCGACCGGTCGATGGGGCCGTCGGCCGAGGGCCCCGGTTGCGGACGGCACCCGGTGGCCGGTCCGGGGTGCGGGCCCGCTGGGCCGCGACGGTCAGCTGGGCGCAGATCACCGACGCCTGAGCAGGAGCGGCCAGCCGGCGGGCGTGGGGCACCGGTCGGAAACCGTTGATGATCTCGACGGCCGCCGACAGGAACCGCTGCGCCGCCCGCCGGGCTTCCGGCGACGCCCCGGCCAGGCCGGGAGCCGGAAGCCCGACCGGCGGCGTGCCCGGTGGTTGCGGCGTGCCCGGTGGTTGCGGCGCCTCGGCCGGCCGGCGGGGCGCCGGCGCGGTGCTCGGTCCGGTCAGGTCCAGAGCCAGCTGTACGCCCGGGTGGACGACGAAGTCCGCAGACTCGTCGATGAAGGGTGGATCCAGCGGCGGCGCGGGCCGCAGCCGGATCGGTGGACGCCGGATCCGAGTCGGGACAGCCATCCGTCCTCCAGTTGATCTTGCGTTTGCCTTCGTTTGCTTTCGGCAGATCAATTTGAAGTCAGCATGACACCCTCCGTCAACGCCTCGCATTGACGGTGATCAGACAACTCGTGAAGCGGCACGGCGCGCTCGTGCCCGGTGGTGCCGGTGACCCGGGTCGCGCCGACTACTCGGGATCGCGCTCGATCAACGGGTTGCCCTGCACCCACTCGGCGGTTTCCGCGTACTTGCGCTGGATGTACTCCTCCAGCCGGGCACGCTCCACCCGCCACTGTCCGCGTCCACCGATCTTGATCGCGGGCAACTCGCCACTGCGGACCATGTGGTAGACCTGCGAGTCGGATACGTTGAGTTCGGCGGCGACGTCGGACAACTGCAGGAACCTCGGCTCCACGGTGACTCCCGGCTCGTCTACGTCGGTCGGTTCAGTGTGCCATCGCCGCCCGACGGAGCCGACGGGCGGCGTACATTGCTCAGCGACGACTTCAGTGGGGGAGACCGTGCCCGACAACCAGCTCCGGGTCTACGTACCGGCCACCCTGCCGGCGCTCGGCGCGCTGCGCCGCGACGGCCAGCTCGCCGTCGACGCCGCGCACACCGTCACTCCGGCCCTGCGCGAGTGGTACGTCGAGGGCGACGAGGAGGAACTGGAGTACGTCGCCTTCACCCGGGCCGCCCAGGAGTCGCTGCGGTTGCTGCACGACGACCCGACCGCGCCCCGCCGACGGGTCGTCGTCTCCGTCGACCTGCCGGCGGACGCGGTCAAGCGCGCCGTGGCGGAACTCGGGTCGAGCAGCGTCGCGCTGGTCGGTCCGATCGCACTGGCCTCGGTCGCCGCGGTGCACGTCGACGGCGACGAGGCGACCGACGACGTGGCCGCGGCAGCCGACGCGGTGTCCCAGGCGGCGGCCGGGGACCCGGACGCCCAGTTCGTCGTGGACGGCGCCGAGGACCACGAGCTGGAGTGGTACGACGTCTCCGAGCTGGACCTGCTCTCCTGACCCGCACGGGCCGGCCAGCCGGCCAGCCCGCGAGCCAGCCAGCCGACCGGGCCGTCCGGCTCAGCGCCGTCCGGCTCAGCGCCGTCCGGCTCAGCCCATGTGCGGGTAGCGGTGCTCGACCGGCGGCACGAACGTCTCCTTGATGGTGCGCGGTGAGGTCCACCGCAGCAGGTTGTGCCAGGAACCGGCCTTGTCGTTGGTGCCACTGGCCCGGCCACCGCCGAACGGCTGCTGCCCGACCACCGCACCGGTCGGCTTGTCGTTGACGTAGAAGTTGCCGGCCGCGTACCGCAGCGTCTCGCTGGCCCGGGCGATGACCCGGCGGTCGGTCGCGAACACCGACCCGGTCAGCGCGTACGCCGCGACCGACTCCGCCTGGGCCACCACGTCCCAGAACTGGTCGTCGTCGAAGACCGACACCGCCAGGATCGGGCCGAAGAACTCGGTGGTGAAGACCTCATGCCCGGGGTCGGTGCAGGTCAGCAGGGTGGGCCGGACGAACCAGCCCTCGCCGTCGTCGGCCGTACCGCCGGCCAGCACCTGACAGGACGGATCGTCGCGGACCTTGTCCAGCACGGCGGCGTGCCGGGCGAAGGCCCGCGCGTCGATCACCGCCCCGCCGAAGTTGCCGAAGTCGGCCACGTCGCCGTAGGTCAGCGACTCGACGGTGGCAGCGAGCCGGTCGCGCAGGCCGGCCGTCCAGAGCGACTTCGGCAGGTACGCGCGGGACGCCGCCGAGCACTTCTGCCCCTGGTACTCGTAGGCACCCCGGACCAGGGCGGTGTGCAGCGCGTCCGGGTCGGCGCTCGGGTGCGCCACGACGAAGTCCTTGCCGCCGGTCTCGCCGACCAGCCTCGGGTACGACCGGTACCGGCCGATGTTCTCCCCGACGGTGCGCCACAGCTGCTGGAAGACCCGGGTCGAGCCGGTGAAGTGGATGCCGGCGAGGTCCCGGTCGGCCAGCACCACGTCGGAGACGGCCAGCCCGTCCCCGGTGACCATGTTGATCACTCCCGGCGGCAGCCCGGCCGCCTCGAACAGCCGCATCGTGAAGTGCGCCGCGAGCTGCTGGGTCGGCGCCGGCTTCCAGACCACCGTGTTGCCCATCAGCGCCGGTGCCGACGGCAGGTTGCCGGCGATCGCGGTGAAGTTGAACGGGGTGACCGCGTACACGAAGCCTTCCAGCGGCCGGTGGTCGAACCGGTTCCAGACCCCGGGCGCCGACTGCGGCTGCTCGGCCAGCACCTGGTGGCCGAAGTGCACGTTGAACCGGAGGAAGTCGATCAGTTCGCAGGCCGAGTCGATCTCCGCCTGGTAGGCGGTCTTGGACTGGCCGAGCATCGTGGCCGCGTTCAGGGTGTCCCGCCAGGGGCCGGCGAGCAGGTCGGCGGCGCGGAGAAAGACCGCGGCCCGTTCGGCGTACGGCAGGGCCCGCCAGCCCGGGGCGGCCTGTCCGGCCGCTGCCACCGCCGCCTCGGCGTCGGCCGGCTCGGCGTTGCCGGTGACCCCGAGTATGTGCCGGTGCCGGTGCGGCATCACCACGTCGATCGGTGCTCCGGCCGCCATCCGTTGTCGGCCGCCGATGGTCATCGGCAGGTCGATGCGGGCGTCGGACAGTTCGGCCAGCCGGCGGCTGAGGCCGACCTGGTCGGGGCTGCCCGGCGCGTAGTCGCGGATCGGCTCGTTACGGGGGGCGGGGGTGGTGGGTACGGCGTCCATCACAGCTCCTGGCGTGATCTCGACAACGTCGGCGGAACCGGATCCGTCGGGGTACCCGGTGGGGCGGCCACGGCGGCGGATCCGTCGTCTCATCGTCGCACGGGGCGTCGGGGCGGGGCGCTGGTCCGCGTACCCTGGTCGCAACCGGCGCTAGCGCCATGACCACCAGCAGGGGGTGACCGCGTTGACCAGCCAGTCCGTGCCGGCTGTCGCCGCCGATCCGGTTCCGGCCGACGCCGCCGCGGGTCTGGTTCCGGCCGATGTCGCGCCCGTGCCCCGGCCGGCGAACTCGGTGGTGACGGCGGTCACCCTTGCCGGGCTGACCCTGGCCTGGCTGGCGCTGCTGATCTGGTCCGTGCTCGCCACCCTGGCGGCCTCCACGGACGGTGTGCTGGCGGTCACCGAGACCGCGTACGGGCTGCCGGCGGTGATCTTCGCGGCGCTGCTCGCGGGGGCCGGCGTGGCCCAGGCGGTACGCCGTGCCACGGCGCGCCGGCTCGACGCGACCGTGCTGCCCCGGTTGCTGGTGGCGGTCGCCGCCGGTGCGCTCACCGGTGCCGTCGCCGCGGCCGCGCTGGTGTTCGGCGACGGGCGCGGCGGCTCCGCCGTCACCATCCTCGGCTGGGCGTTGTTCGCCGGCGCCACCGTCGGCGGTACGTTGGCCGGCCTGCACCGGTGGGCGGGGCTGCTGACCGCGGCCGGTGCCGCCGCCGGGTTGGCCGTCGCGGTCGCGATCACCGCGCGTGAGCTGTTCAAGGGCCCGCTGCTGGAGCTGTTCGGCGCCGGGCAGACAGCGGCGTCGGTGCTGGCGGCGCAGTCGCGGATCGTGTGGGTGAGTGCGCTGCTGGCCGGTGCGATCGCCGGGGCGGTGGCCTTCGGCTGGTTGGCGGGGGCGTCGCGGCGGTCGACGACGAGGCTGCCGTGGCCGACGTACCTGGTCGCCGGGGCCGCGCCGGGCGTGCTGCTGCTGGTGGCCGAGCTGATCACCCGGGTCGGTGGTGCCGAGTTGCTCGGCCTGGCCCGGTCGTTCAGCGAGACCGACGAGGCGTTCCAGGCCATGGCCGACGCCGGCCGGATCAACTCCGCGTTGGTGGTGCTCTTCGCCGGGTCGTTCACCGCGTTGATCTGCCTGGGGCGGACCCTGCCGAGCCGTCCGGACCAGGCCGACGATCCGGCCGATCCGGCCGTTCCCGCCGATCCGGCCGTTCCCGCCGATCCGGCCGTTCCCGCCGGTCCGGTCCGGGCTGGCTGATCCCGATCCCCGGTTCGTGCCAAGCGTCGGTTCGGTGACGGCGCGGCGGCGTCCGCCGCCCTACCGTCAGCGACGTGGATGGTGAGCAGACGGGTGGGCAGCCGCCGGCACAGCGGTACCGGCTCGGCGCCCAGATTGCCAGGGGTGCGATCGGTGCGGTCCACCGCGCGCACGACCTGCGCGAGGACGTACCGGTAGCGGTGAAGCTGTTGCGGCCGGAGTCGGCCGGGCAGGCCGATCTGGTCGAGGGCTTCCGTACCGAGGCGACGCTGCTGTCGCGGCTGGACCATCCGAACGTCATCCGGCTGCGTGCCCGTACGACGGTCGCGGACCAGCCGGCGTTGGTGCTCGACCTGATCGACGGCGACGACCTGCGGACCCGGCTGCGTCGGGGCGGACCGCTGCCGCCGGCGGCAGCGGTCGACGTCGCCGCGCAGGTCGCCACCGCGCTGGCCTATCTGCACCAGCAGGGCATCGTGCACGGTGACGTCAAACCGGCGAACCTGCTGGTGCCGGCCGACGGCGGCCGGGTCCGGCTGATCGACTTCGGCGCGGCGCGGGCGACGTCGGTCCCGGTGGTCGGACGGTCGACCTTGGCGACCCCGGAGTACGCGGCACCGGAGATCGCCGCCGGCGGGGCCTCGGGTCCGGCGTCGGACGTGTACGCCCTCGGGATCGTCCTGTTCGAGCTGCTGTGTGGACGTACCCCGTACCGTGGCGGGTCGGCCGACGAGGTGTTGGCGCGGCACGGCCGCTGTGTGCCGGTGCCGCCGCCGGGGTGGCCGTCGGCGGCGTGGCCGCTGCTGGAGCAGTGCCTGGATCCGCAGCCGGACCGCCGGCCCGACGCCGCGTCGCTGGCCGCCCGGTTGCGCGGGTTGGAGCCGGCTCTCGACGGTCGTCCGGCGCTGCCGGTGCTGCCGGTGGACGCGGTGACCTGGTGGCCGCGGACAGCGTCGGCGTCCGGTTCGGCCGGTAGCCACGGTCCGTCCGGTGTGACCGCCGCCTCGGTGGGCGGTACCGGGTCGGCGGAGGTGACCGGGTCGGCGGCTGTGTCGCGGCCGGTGGCGCGGCCGGTTCGGCAGCGAGGACTGCTGCGGCTCGGCGCGGCGGCCGGCAGCGGGGCGCTGCTGCTGTCCACGGTGATCGGGCTCACGGTGGTGGCTGGACAGGACGCCAGGCCGACGGGCCGGACGAGTGGCACCGGGGTGCCGGCTGCCACCGCACCGGCGGGGTCGGCGTCGGGCCAGCCGGGCAGGTCGACCGGACCGGACCGCCAGGACGGTGCGAGTGGCCAGGTAGGTTCAGCCGGGTCGGGCGGGTCAGGTGTGCCGGTCGGGCCGACGCCACCGGCCGAACCGGGGGGCTGGCCGACCTTTCCGGGTGGAAGACCTGGTCAGCCGGGTGTCGGGATCGGAGATCCGGTCCCACAGTGGCCGTTGGTCGGAACGGTCGGATCGGACACTCCGAACTAGTCAGAAGAACTGGACTTCATGTATCAAAAATCAATAATACGCTCTAGTTGACCGGATTCTGCGGCAGGTATGCTCCTTTTTGTCGGCTTTAGCGCCAGATGGTAAATATTGATCTTCCTTACCGGACCGTCGTCCACAGACAGTGCACAATAGAACACGATTGGTCGCGGATCGCGGCAAATCCTGGACGTAGAGGCGACAAAGTGGCAGCGTAGAGGGCATGGCGGAAGTTCGTATCAATCCAACGGCAGCGGCCCTTCTCGGCCTGCTCCATGAAGGACCCATGACAGGTGGGCAACTGATGGCCACCGCCGAGCGTCAGCTCGGCGCGTACTGGTCCATGACTCGCAGCCAGGTCTACCGGGAGTTGCCGGTGCTGGCCGAGCAGGGTCTGGTCCGGCTCGGTAAGCCGGGGCCACGGTCCAGCCAGCCGTACGCGATCACCGCGGCCGGCAAACGGGCGTTCCTCAAGTGGCTGGCCGACGCGCCCGGCCGTGACTCGGTGCGTAACCCGATCGCCCTGCGGGTGGCGTTCGGCAACCACCACACGGCCGAGCAGCTGAAGACGGTCTACGCGGACGCGAGCGAGCATCACACCGAGGCGCTGGCGGCAGCCCGCGAGCAGGCGCGTGAGGCGAAGAAGAACGGGGACACCTTCGGTGCCGCCGCCCTCGAGTTCGCGGTCGCGTACCACAAGGCGGTGCTCTCCTGGCTCAAGTCCGCGCCGGTGAGCTGACCGCCGGCGCCGGTCGGCGGCGGTCACGACGTATTCTTGTCGGTCGTGACCAGTGCCGACTATTCCGACCAGCTAAAAGATCTTGACGCCACGCTTCGCCGGATCGAGGCGGTCATCGACATCGATCGACTGCGCCGCGACCAGGCGGAGCTGGAGGAGGCCGCCTCCGCCCCCGACCTCTGGAACGACCAGGCGCGGGCACAGGAGGTCACCTCCCGGCTGTCGTACGCCAACGCGGAGATCGCCAAGCTGGAGTCGTTGCGTGCCCGGCTGGACGACGCGGCCTTGCTGCTGGAGATGGCACAGGCGGAGGAGGACGCCGGCACGGTCGCCGAAGTCGGCACCGAGCTGGCCGGGCTGCACAAGTCGATCGAGGAGCTGGAGGTCCGTACGCTGCTCTCCGGGGAGTACGACTCCCGGGAGGCATTGGTGGCGATCCGGGCGGGGGCCGGCGGCGTGGACGCCGCCGACTTCGCCGAGATGCTGCTGCGGATGTACCTGCGGTGGGCGGAGCGGCACGGTTACCCCACCGAGGTCTACGAGACGTCGTACGCGGAGGAGGCCGGTCTCAAGTCGGCCACCTTCACCGTGAAGACCCCGTACGCGTTCGGCACTCTCAGCGTCGAGTCCGGTACGCACCGCCTGGTGCGGATCAGTCCCTTCGACAACCAGGGCCGGCGGCAGACCAGCTTCGCCGGCGTCGAGGTGCTGCCGGTGGTGGAGCAGACCGACCACATCGACATCCCGGAGAACGAGATCCGGACCGACGTCTACCGGTCGTCAGGGCCGGGTGGGCAGAGCGTCAACACGACCGACTCGGCGGTGCGGCTCACCCACATCCCCACCGGGATCGTGGTCACCTGCCAGAACGAGAAGTCGCAGCTGCAGAACAAGGCGGCCGCGCTGCGGGTGCTGCAGGCCCGGTTGCTGGAACGCAAGCGGCAGGAGGAGCAGGCCAAGATGGCCGGGCTCAAGACGGACGCGGCCGGTTCCTGGGGCGACCAGATGCGCTCCTACGTGCTGCACCCGTACCAGATGGTCAAGGACCTGCGGACCGAGCAGGAGACCGGCAACCCGACGGCGGTCTTCGACGGTGACCTGGATGCCTTCATCGAGGCGGGTATCCGATGGCGCAAGCAGCAGGAGATGGCCCAGGACCAGCACTGATCGCTGCAGGTCAACTACTCTTCGTGTTTTCTGGTCGACACTCGCTGTGACTGAGGCCATCATTTCGGGTGGTGTCGGTTCGGTCCGGACGGTTGATTTCTCGGCATTCGTGGGGAACGCCTGACACGAAACCTTGCACATAGCCGACATACAAGACACCAGCCTTCAGGCTGGACTTGGCGTAGCGGTTACACCGCGTAGACTCACCACCCGTGATTGCGCTCGAGCAAGTGACGAAGACGTACCCGAAGGCGTCCCGGCCCTCGCTGGACAACGTGTCGGTGTCGATCGAGAAGGGCGAGTTCGTCTTCTTCATCGGTCCCTCCGGCTCCGGCAAGTCCACGATCATCAAGCTGCTGCTGCACGAGGTGACCCCCAACACGGGCAAGGTCGTCGTGAACAGCAAGGACGTCACGACCATGCGCTCCTGGAAGATCCCGCACTTCCGGCGCTCCATCGGCTGTGTCTTCCAGGACTTCCGGCTGTTGCCCAACCGCACCGCGTACGAGAACGTCGCCTTCGCCCTCGAGGTGATCGGCAAGACCAAGGCGGTGGCCCGCCGGGTCGTTCCCGAGGTGCTGGAGCTGGTCGGCCTCGGCGGCAAGGAGCACCGCTACCCGCACGAGCTCTCCGGCGGCGAGCAGCAGCGGGTCGCAGTCGCGCGGGCGTTCGTGAACCGCCCGCTGATCCTGCTCGCCGACGAGCCGACGGGAAACCTGGACCCGGACACGTCGATCGAGATCATGCGTCTGCTGGACCGGATCAACCGGACCGGCACGACGGTCGTGATGGTGACCCACGACTCCAACATCGTGAACCAGATGCGCCGCCGCGTCATCGAGATCGAGGCCGGCCGGATCGTCCGCGACCAGGCACGCGGCGTCTACGGGTGACAGCACCACGCCGTCGGTAGTCACCGGCGGCCGGCACGTGGTGACCCGAGCAGACCAGCATGTGGTGACCAAGAACGACCATTCTGCGTCAGATCCGGAAGAGGAACCCGATGCGCGCGAAATACGTCCTGTCCGAGGTGATGGTCGGGCTGTGGCGCAACGTGACCATGACCGTCGCCATGATCATCACCATGGCGGTGTCGCTCACCATGCTGGGCGCGAGTGGCCTGATGTACCTGCAGGTCAACTCGATGAAGGACTTCTACTACGACCAGATCGAGGTCTCGATCTTCCTGGTCTCCGACGTCTCCGAGGAGCAGCGCACCAGCCTGCAGAGCTCGCTGGACGCCGACCCGCTGATCTCCACGGTGACCTACGAGTCGCGGGAGGAGGCGTACGAGCGCTTCCGCACCCTCTACGCGGACGCCCAGGACCTGGTGAACGCGGTCAAACCGGAACAGCTGCCGGAGTCCTTCCGGATCAAGCTGGTCGACCCGGAGGAGTACCAGGCGATCTTCGACAAGTACAACGGCACCGAGGGCATCGACGAGATCGTCGACCAGCGAAGACTGCTCGACAAGATCTTCAACATCCTCAGCTCGGTGCAGAGCATGGCGCTGATCGCCGCCTCGATCATGGCGGTCGCGGCGTTGATGCTGGTCGGTAACACCATCCAGGTCGCCGCGTACAGCAAACGGCGTGAGGTCGCCGTCATGAAGCTGGTCGGCGCCTCCAACTGGTTCATCCAGGCACCGTTCGTCCTGGAAGCGGTCGTCGCCGGCCTGTTCGGCGCGATCCTCGGCTTCGGTGCCCTGGTGCTCGGCAAGATGTTCCTGCTCGACGGCTCGCTACGGGACCTCACCGAGCTGCTGACCCCGATCGAGTGGAGCAGCGTCCTGCTGATGTTCCCGCTGATGGCCGGTGTCGGCAGCCTGGTCAGCGCGGTGACCGCCTGGGTGACGCTGCGGTTCTACCTGCGGGTCTGAGTCGACCGCCAACCGGCGACCCGCATCCGCCGGACACCACCGTGGCACCTGCCTACGACGCCACTGTCGACGCGGCCGGTGCCGGCACGGGTTTTCCGTGCCGGCACCGGCCGCGTCGCGCGGTACCATTGCGCGGTCGCCGGGCGGACCGGCGACACCGACCGACCGCAGGTGAGCGGGTGCGGTCCGGCCAGTCGGGAGGGGCAGCGCGATGCCGCGGGAGAAGGGGCGCAAGGTCGTCGCCTCCAATCGCAAGGCCCGGCACGACTACGCCATCACCGACGTCTACGAGGCCGGCATGGCCCTGACCGGCACCGAGGTCAAGTCGCTGCGGGCCGGGCGGGCGTCGCTGGTGGACGCCTTCGCCCAGGAACGGCAGGGCGAGATCTACCTGTACGGCATGCACATCCCCGAGTACGTCCAGGGCACCTGGACCAACCACGAACCACGGCGGACCCGCAAGCTGCTGCTGCACCGCACCGAGATCGACCGGCTGCTCGGCAAGCTTCGCGAAGGCGGCCTGACCCTGGTCCCGCTGCAGGTCTACTTTTCCGACGGCTGGGCCAAGGTGGAGCTGGCGCTGGCCCGGGGCAAGAAGTCGTACGACAAGCGGCAGGACCTGGCCAAGCGGGACGCCGACCGGGAGATCCAGCGGGCCGTGGGCCGGCGGGGCAAGGGTATGGACTGACATGCCGGCAGGTGCCCTGACCACTGGAGGCACCCATGCCTAGGCGCGCCCCCGACGCCGTGTCGCTGTCACCGATCCGTTCCGGCTGGGCGGTCGGGCTCGGAGTCGTCCTCGCCCTCGTCTTCGGCGGCACCGTCTGGGCGGCGATCGCCCGGGACGATCCGGCACCCGCCCAGCTGATCATCGTCCACCCGTCCGCTTCGCTGCCCGGCCCACCGCCGGTGGCCGAGCGCGGTCTCGGTGCCGGTCCGTCAGCCACCGCGTCGCCGTCGCCGTCGCCCACCGGGTCGTCGCCGTCGGCCACGCCGAGTCTGACCCCGTCGGCGCCGTCCGCCCCACCGACCTCACCGGCCCCCTCCGCCCCGGCGGCCCGTCCGTCGCCGACACCGCCGTCGGCGGTCGAGGTCACCGCGCGGTACGTGTTGAGCAGCACCTGGGACCAGGGGTTCGTCGCCAACGTCGACGTGGTCAACTCCTCGGCCCGCAGCCAGACCTTCGACGTACGGCTGACCTTCCCGGACACGGTGGCGATCACCGTGACCGGCTTCTGGAACGCCACGCCGTCCACCGCCGGCAACACCCTTGTCTTCACCGGCGGCCCGCTGGCGCCCGGTGGGACGGTGCGGTTCGGCTTCCAGGCGGAGAAAAACCGGTCATCACAGGTCAATCCGACCGGCTGCACCGTGAACGGGCGGCCGTGCGTCGGCGTCTGACCGCCGGCGCACGGAACCGGAATGAAGTTGTCGCCGGGAGGCGTTACGATTGACGAAGCTGCGGACCGCATCGGGCCGCAGGGCGCATCAGCTCGTCTGGTGCGCCGCACGGCACACCAGGGGGTGACTGGTTTCGACTTCGTACGTTGCGGCAGGGGAAGCGAGCCGAGGAAGCCGACGTCGTCTCGAGAATCGATCGTCGGAAACCAATAAGCGCCAAGTCTAATCGCGCTGACTTCGCTCTCGCCGCCTGAGGCGAGTAGCGAGTCTGTCGGTCTGGGAGTGCCTTCGGCCCAGTAACCGGCATCAGTAAGAGGGCTGGCCAATCGAACCCGGTCGCGGGGTTCGTGCGGCGAGATCAACTGCGGCTGGGCCCGTCACATCGACTCGCTCGCGTGATCGATGGGGCCGAGTAGAGGCACAGCGAGCTGCGCTCGGAGAAGCCCTGGCAAGACGCCGAAGGACCCGGGTTCGATTCCCGGCACCTCCACGGACGACGACTGGCCCTCCGCCACCAGGCGGGGGGCCAGTCGCATGACCAGGCCAGGACAGTCGCAGGAGCGGGCCGGCCGCGACGTCCTGACCGCTGACCGGCGGGAGCGGCGAAGCAGGGGGAGCAGGGGAGCAGGGGAGCAGGGGAGCAGGGGAGCACCCTAGTGTCGGGGTGCCGGCCCTGGCGCCGGGAACCGGTGCCCGTCGGGGTGCGTCTGACCCGACATGCGCCGTTTCATCGCCCTGCTGGGCGTACCGCTGCTGTTGATCGCCGCCTGCGCCCGCCCTGACGCCACCGGACCCGGCGGACCCGGCGGTCCGGTGGACCAGCGCTGGGAGGCATTCCAGCGCCGCGCCGACGTGGTCGCCGAGGCTTGGCGCACGGCCGCCGGCCGGCCGCAGTGGCAGGCCGGCTACGCGCCACTGCAGAGCCTGACCGTGCTTCCCGCCGACCCCGGCTTCACCCCTGAGACCGAGCAGGCGTTCCTCGCCGGCTGGTTCCGCAGCGAGGTGCCGGTGCCGGGCGAGCGGCCCGCCGACGGCACGGTCACCTTTCCCGACGGGACGCTGTCCGTACCCGTGGTCAGCGCCGCCGACGCGTACGCCGCGATCGACCAGGGCGACCCTCCGCCGTGCCCGACTGACGACCCCGTGCGACCCGGCCCCGACCCGACCGGGTCGACCAGCGGTGGACCGGACACCAGCGTCACGCACTCCCTGCCGATGACAGGTTGCGAAGGGCTCACCGTCACCGGGGTCACCCTCGGCACCGTCGAGCTGCTGACCAGCCGGGGCACCGCGCAGGTGCCGGCCTGGCTGTTCGAGGTCGCCGAACTCGACACGGCGGTGGCCCGGGTCGCCGTCGACGACAGTGTCAGCATTCCGACACCCAGCCCGCAGGTCGCGGCGCCGGACGGGCTGACCGATTTCGTCGTCACCCAGGATCTCACCGGAGTCGACGGCAGCGATCTCGGGTTCCGTCTCGGCGTCGGTGCCTGCGACAGCGAGATCACCCCGTTCGTTCAGGAGTACACCGACGCGGTCGTGGTCTCCGGCGGTGTGGTGCGCAGCGGTGACGCCTGCACCGACCAGCTGTTGCTGCATCCCGTCACGGTGACCCTCGACGAGCCGCTCGGTGCCCGTACGGTGCTCGACGCGCTCACCGGAACGCCGCTGCACGTCGTCACGGCCGGCTGAGCCATGCCTCAGCCGTACGGTCCGGGTCAGGAGCCGGGCGACTACTCCGTGGCGGTGCTGCACCGGTTGACCGTCGACGGCGACCCGGCCGGTGCCAGCTGGCGGCTCGCCGTCGGCGAGGCCGTGGTCGTCGCCGGGGACGCCGCGACCGCGAACCGGATCAGGATGTGCCTCGACGCGGCCGGGATCACCGCCGCCACCGTACTGGTGACCCCCGCAGCCACCGCGACGCTGTCGTCCGGTCCGCCGCCGTCCGGTCCGCCGCCGTCCGGACCGCTGTCGTCCGGTCCGCCGCCGTCCGGACCGCTGTCGTCAGGGCAGCTCGAACGGCAGGGTGATCCCGTCGAGTGACCGGGGGCAGTCGCAGTCGCGGTCGGTCGGCCACTGCGCCAGCGCGGCCAGCAACAGACCGCGCAGCCGGTCGGTGTTCTCACCGAAGACCCGGAACACCTCGTCCTGGGTCACCGCGTGCCCGCTGTCGACTCCCGCGTCCAGATCGGTCACCAGCGCGATCGAGGTGTAACAGAGGGCCAGCTCCCGGGCGAGGACCGCCTCGGGGTGGCCGGTCATGTTCACCAGGGTGCCGCCGATCGCGGTGAACCAGCGCGACTCCGCCCGGGTGGAGAAGCGCGGCCCTTCGACGACCACGACCGTACCGCCGTCGCGCGGTGCCAGGCCCTGTTCGGTGCCGACCCGCAACAGCACCGACCGGCCGGTCGGGCAGTACGGGTCGGCGAAGCTGACGTGCACCGCCCCCCGGTCGTAGTAGGTCTGTGCCCGCCCGGTGGTGCGGTCGATCAACTGGTCGGGTACCACGAACGTCCCCGGGCCGTGATCGGGCCGCAGTCCGCCGACCGCGCACGGGGCCAGCACCTGGCGCACGCCGAGCGAGCGCAACGCCCACATGTTCGCCCGGTACGGGATCAGGTGCGGCGGGTACTGGTGCGCCCGGCCGTGTCGGGGCAGGAACGCGACCCGGCGTCCGCCGACGTCGGCAATGGTGATCACGTCGGACGGTTCGCCGTACGGGGTGTCCACCCGGTGCTCCGTCGCGTTGTCCAGCAACGCGTACAGCCCCGAACCGCCGACTACCGCCAGTTCCGCCTGTGCCTGCACCTGGTCCCTCCCCGGGTCGGGCGGGGTGACCGGAAACACCGATGGCACGCCCGCGCGGTTAGACCTTAACCGGGTGCTGCCGAGCAAGCTATGGTGCCAGGCATGGCGTTCACGGCACCGACGACGGCCCCGGGCCGCGCGGGTCCATGGGCTGTCCGGCCGGCGCGACCCGCACGCGCTCCGGTGGGTCACGGCGGCGCGGTAGGCGCGCCTACAGGAGGTCGAGGTGCAGGGTGAGGGTCAGCGGATCGGAGGACGGTCGATGGCGTCGATGACCGGCCAACTGCTGGTCGCGACTCCCACGCTCAAAGACCCCAACTTCGACCGTACGGTGGTCCTGCTGGTCGCCCACGAGGTGGCCGGCGCGCTCGGCGTGGTGCTGAACCGGGCCACCGAGGTGCCGGTGGCGGAGGTGCTGGGCGCTTGGGCCGGCCTGGCCCGGGAGCCCTCGGTGCTGTTCGAAGGCGGTCCGGTGCAGCCGGAGTCGGCGATCTGCCTGGCCCGGACCCGCACCCAGACCGGCCGGGTGAAGGGCTTCCACCGGATCGCCGGGCCGCTGGGCACCGTGGATCTGTCCACCGATCCCGGTCCGCTCGCCGAATCCGTCTCCGGCATCCGGGTCTTTGCCGGCTATTCGGGCTGGTCGGCGGGCCAGCTCGAGGAGGAGATCAACGCCGGCTCGTGGTTCGTACTGGACGGCCTGCCGGATGATCCGTTCATGACCCGCCCGGAGGACCTGTGGCCGATGGTGCTGCGCCGGCAGGGCGGCATGATGTCGGCGGTGGCGCACTTCCCGGCGGACGTCTCGTCGAACTGACCCCCGCGAGATGACCCTGCGCAGGGGCATGTGTAATATTGCCGAGTGCCCGGGAGATCCGGGACGACCAGGGGGCCGTGGCGCAGCTGGTAGCGCACCACACTGGCAGTGTGGGGGTCAGGGGTTCGAGTCCCCTCGGCTCCACCCGAAACCGCAGGTCAGCGGCATTTCCAAGCAGTGCTTGCCGATGCCGCTGACCGGTATTCTCCTGTCACCGCACGACCGCATCGACCAGTGAGTGACGATGCCACCGAGGCCGGGACCGGCACACGTTATGCCGCGAATGACACCTGGGACATGTCCGTCAGCGCGGCGAACTGGTGCCCGTCGGCCGGCGGCGTGGGCTCGGGCAGCGCCACGAGCAGCGGCGGGTCCAGCTTCCGGGCGGGCTCCAGGTGCAGTTTGACGTCGATCAGGTTCCCGTCACGGATCCGTAGTGGTCCCTGGTAGCCGACGAACCGTGCCGGCCCGTCGGCGGCCCGGCTGGCAGGTGTCCGGCCGAGGCCGTTGCACAGCAGGTACCAGTCCCCGTCGGGCACCTTGTCGAGCAGGAACCCACCCGAGCCCTGCTCTATCGTGCACCGTACCGGCAGTCCTTCCGGGATCCGGCTGCGGAACAGGCCGACGAAGACCGTGTCGAGATAGACGGAGGAGCCGGTCGAGATCGATCCGGACACCATTCCCGCCGCGCGGTCGGTCTCCACCGGGTTGGCCTGCAGGGAACGGACGACACCGCCGCAGCGGCGGTACGCGGTCGGTGGCATGCCGACGCTGCGGGTGAAGCGGGAGCTGAACGTACCGATGCTGTTGTAGCCGACGCGGACGCTGATGTCGGCGACGTTCATCGAGGTGGACAGCAGCAGGCCCTTCGCGTGCTGGACGCGTAGCGCGGAGAGGAAGCGCCCAGGGGTCACGCCGGTCACCCGCTGAAAAACCCGGGTGAAGTGGAACTTGCTGAACATCGCCGCGCGAGCAAGATCGTCCACTGTCAGCTCGTCGCCCAGGTTCTCCTGCATCTTCTCGATGGCTCGCTCGACGGCGGCCTCGAAGTAGTTGCCCATTGATTCTCCCCCTGCTCATTAGGCTAATACGGTGCCGTTCGCCGATATGGGCGGAGCCTCGATGTGAGATGTCCGGACGGTCTTTCGATGCTCCGGTGAGACGCGGAAAGAAGAAGTGTCCCGGCGGTCTGCTAAATAGTTCCTGTTCCTGTCCGTGCGTTCGACATAAGGCGTGGAATGGGTCACGCCGGCGGTAGTGACGGCGTTTTCCGATAGAGTCGACGCCGCATGCCGCAGTCGTGTCCGATGTGTATGAAAACATCTGATGGGTGGTCAGGTGCCCCGCTGGAGCCGTGTCGGTGCGGTCGGGAACCGCTCCGGCTCGATTCGGAATTCCGATCCGAACCATGAACAGCATCGCCGACGTCCCGATTACTTGTCTTCTTCCCGTGTGCTCGTTCGCGGTTACTGTGCGTTACCTGGTGTGCAGCATTTGTCGAAATTCTGCGTGTAGCGAGCCGTCGGAAGGTGTGTGGTGGGTGGGTGATGACGTGTGGCCAAGCCCTGTGTGTGGCCGTTGTCGATGCGGTCAGGCGGGTCGTTCGCCCCGGAATGTGCAGTGAGGTGCAACCGGTGCCCGGCCCTCGGCGCACGTAGGTCAAAACAAAATGGTGATGGATGGCTCGGTCGGCTACCTGGCGGGCGTCGGGAAGTGGCCGGACTCGGCGATGGAAAACTGCGACAGTCTGCCCGGCCGCCCGCCTCGGCACGTGAGAAGAAGACAGGCGGACGAATGCCTTGGCATACTCAGGTCCTCGCCCTGCGTTCCAAGTCGCCGGAACCGGCATCCGTCAACCGTCAACGGGAGTGGTCGACCGACCGACTTCCGCCCGTGACCGGAAAGGAGCCGATCGAGAAAAGCCTCGTTCCACGTGCTGGACCGCGACGCCGCCGGTGACCGGACCGCACACGGACCGCGGATCGCGGCTCGGCGGCCCGGTCGGGCCGCCGCCACGGGTGTCGTGGTCCACGGTGAAGCCCAGCCGCTCGGAGTAGAACTCCTTGGCGCGGTCCACGTCCGAGACCGGTACGGTCACGACTTCCAGGGTCCAGTTCGTGAGGTCCTTCTCTGCGGAGTGCCTACCGGTCACCGGTCGAGGGCCCGCAGCACCACTGGCGGGGTGCCGCCGGCCGCTGTTGGCCAGTGGCGTTGTCGTCGGTCTGCAGCGTATCGAGGAACCAGCCGAGAGGGTCGGAGCTCTCCGCCCAGTAACTGCGGTACGGCTCCAGCCAGTCGGCCACCATCCGGTCGGGTGAGTGCCGAGCCGGCCGGCCGATGTCAGGTCCGGCGGCGGACCCGGACCACCCATGCGTGGTCGCCGTCGTGGACGATGTCGGCCTCGGCGTATCCGCTCAGCATGTCGCAGAGGTAGTCGGGGCAGTCGATCAGACCGACGTCCGCGCCGCCGGGCACCTCCCGGGACGCGCCCAGGTACATGGTCCGCGCCACCCGGAGACCGTCGACGACCATCTTGGACAGGTGCTCCGGCGACGCGATCCGCCACACGTCGAAGTTCAGCAGGTCAGCGAAGCGGTGATCGGGGAACGGCAGCCGGATCCCGATCAGGGCGGGCGCCGCGCCGGACTCCGGTCGATGCTCCAACACGTCCGAACCGTCGGCCGGCGGCATCCGGTCGGCCAGCCCGATGCCGATGCCCAGCCGTCCGGGCGGGAGCGGCTGGCGCAACGCGTCGAGCGTCTCGCCGAGACCGACCTGGTTGGCGACGCCGTACAGGGTCTGCAGCCGGGTGAGGTAGACCGGAAGGGCCGCGTTGACACCCATCGGACCCTCCTCGTACAACTCCACCTCGAGCGTACGGTGCTTGCCCACCAGGTACGGGAGCATCTGGTTGGCTTCGGCCCAGTTCGTTGCGTTGTGGCGGAAGTGCGGAAGGTGGTGGCACCGAGCAGTGGGGTCGAAGTGGAAGTAGCCGGGCCGTCGCGCGGACGCCACGAACAGGCGGTACGCGAACTCGATGTCCTCGTGACCCCATTTGACGAAGCGCTCGTCGAACCCGCCGATCTGGTGGAAGTGATCCGCCGGGACCGACATGTTGTGGCTGTAGGCGAAGGTCCAGGGCGCCGGCCCGTCGCTGAACGTGGCCGGATCGAGGCCCCACCGGTACCGCAGGTCCGTGTGGTACGCGGCGACCGTCGGCGGCCCGGCGGTCGCGGTGCTGCCGGCCACCGCCCGCCAGTCGTGTTCGACCCGGACACCCAGTAGCACGTCATTCGGCCGGGTCCGGTGGAATCGGGCGTGGCCGGCCACCAGATCCGGGTCGGCCATGGAGTCGGCGTCGAGCAGGAGGATCCGTTCGCCGGTCGCCTCCTCTGCACCGCGGTTGCGCGCGGCCGCCCGGCCCCGGTTGACCGGCTGGCGGACGAGTCGCACGTCGAGCCGGTCACGGTAGGCGGCGACCAGCTGGTCGACGTCGTCCCGGGAGTCGTCGTCGACCACCACGACGTCGAAGCCGTCGGCGTCCGGTCGCTGACCGGCCAGTGACCGCAGGGTCAACTCCAGGCATCGACGCTGCCGGAAGTACGGGACGACGATGCTGAGTTCCACGGTGGATACCTCCGGCGCGGCGGGTGGCAAGCTTCTCTACCCGCTGTGGACGCAAGGGCGACCCGGGGTGGCGGCCGCCGGGGCACAGCATAGACGTGGGTCACGATGGCCGCGGCGAGGTCGCCGTTCAGGCCGCCGGTACGGCGACCGGTACGGCGAGCATCCGTGCCTCGCGGGCGGCCGCGCGGGCGTCGGCGTGGAAGTCCGGTGCGGCACAGGCGAACAGCGTGGTGCCGGTGTCGCCGCCGAGCGCGCAGGCGTACACCGACGCACCCGGGTGGATCTCGTCGGTGACCGTCCCGCCGGCGACGACCCGGACGAGCCGTTGGCCGGTCGCGTCGGCGATCCACAGTCCACCGTCGGCGTCGAGGCAGCAGCCGTCCCCGGCGATCCGCAACTCGCCCAGCGCCCGTTCGACGTCGGGGTCGTCGGGCAACGGCCCGAACCGTGCCCAGGTCCGGCGGTCGACCAGGTCGCCGTCGTCGGTGACGGTGAACGCGGTGACCCGGTTGCCGAAGGTCTCCACCACCAGCAGGGTGCCGTCGGTGGTGAGGACGCTGCCGTTGGGGAACCACAGGTCGTCGGCGACCTGGGTGACCCGGCCGTCGGGGTCGACCCGGTGCAGGGCGGTCGGCCGCAGCGGTGCCCCGGCCATCAGGTCGAAGCCGAAGTTGCCGACGAAGGCCCGGCCGTGGGGGTCGACGACCATGTCGTTGGCGTACCCGGTGGCGTGGTCGGCGAGGTCGGCGTGGACGGCGAGCGTGCCGTCCGGCTCCCGGCGCAGGACGCGGCGGTCCCGCATGGAGTCGATCAGCAGCCGGCCGTCGGGCAGCCAGCCCAGTCCCGACGGCTGCCCGGGGACGTGCGCCTCCTGCCGCACGTCGGATCCGTCCGCGCGCATGGAGTGGACCCGGTGGCCGTAGAAATCGGAGAACCAGAGCCGGCTGTCGCGCCAACGCGGTGCTTCCAGGAAATGGAAGCCGTCGGCCACCGTGGTAGCGATCGTGGTCACTTTCGTCCTCCTTCGTGAGGTGCGGGTCGTGTTGACTACAACGACAGGCCGCCGTCGACCGGCAGGACGACCCCGGTGACGTAGGCGGCCTCGTCGGAGGCGAGGAACGCGACGGCGGCCGCCATCTCGGACGCGTCACCGAACCGGCCCATCGGGATGTCCGCGGTGAGCTGGGCCAGCTTCGCTGCGGGGATGGCGGAGATCATCCGGGTCTGCGCGTTCGGCGAGATCGCGTTGACCGTGATGCCGAACCGGGCCAGTTCCTTCGCGGTGGTCCTGGTGAAGCCGATGATCCCGGCCTTGGCCATCGCGTAGTTGGACTGGCCGGGGTTGCCGCGCAGGCCGGTGTAGGAGGTGACGTTGATGATGCGTCCGCCGCCCTGCCGGCGCAGGTGCGGCACGACGGCCCGGGTGAACCGGAACGTGCCGCCGGCGTGCACCGCCATCACCGATTCGTACGCCTCGTCGCTGAGCTTCCAGACCACGCCGTCGCGCAGGATCCCGGCGTTGTTGACCAGGACGTCGATCCGGCCGCTCTCGGCGACCACCCGCTGCACCACGTCGGTGACCTGCCCGGTGTCGGCGACGTCGGCGGCGACACCGACGGCGCCGATCTGATCGGCCGCCGCCTTCACCGTCTCCGCTTCGAGGTCGACGAGGTACACCGTCGCCCCGGCGTCACGGAAGTGGCGGCCGATGGCGAGACCGACGCCCCGGGCCGCGCCGGTGACGACGACCGTACGGCCGGTGAAGTCGAAGGTCAGGTTGCCCATCAGCGGAGCCTCTCCAGGATCATGGCCATGCCCTGCCCGCCGCCGACGCACATGGTTGCCAGGCCGATCGTGCCGTCGACGGCCCGCAGCCCGTTGATCAGCGTGGTGGTGATCCGGGCACCGGTCATCCCGTACGGGTGGCCGAGCGCGATCGCCCCGCCGTGGACGTTGAGCCGGTCGCCGAACGGATCGACGCCGAGGTCCCGGGCGGACGGAATCACCTGGGCGGCGAACGCCTCGTTGAGTTCGACCAGGTCGACGTCGTCGATGGTCATGCCGGCGCGCCGCAGGGCCTGCCGGGACGCGTCGACCGGGCCGAGCCCCATGATCTCCGGCGACAGGGCGGTGACGCCGGTGGCCACGATCCGGGCCAGCGGGGTGACGCCCAGGTCGCGGGCCCGGGTGTCGGACATGACGACCAGGGCCGCCGCGCCGTCGTTGAGCGGGCAGCAGTTGCCGGCGGTGACCAGGCCGTTGGGGCGGAACACCGGCGTCAGCTGCGCCACGGCCTCGTAGCTGACACCACGTCGGGGACCGTCGTCGGTGTCGACCACCGAGCCGTCCGGCAGTGACACCGGGGTGATCTCCCGGGTGTAGAAGCCGCTGTCGAGCGCCTGTTCGGCGAGATTGTGCGACCGTACGCCGAACCGGTCCATCTCCTCCCGGGTGACGCCCCGGGCCCGGGCCAGGTTCTCGGCTGTCTGCCCCATGGCGATGTAGACGTCGGGGAGCGCGCCGTCGGTGCGCGGGTCCTGCCACTGGACGGCACCGGATTCGGCCGCGTCGCGGGTGCGCTGCTCCGCCTGGGCGAACCTCGGGTTGTGGGTGTCCGGCCACGAGTCGGAGGTGCCGCGGTCGTGTCGGGAGACCGTCTCCACGCCGGCCGACACGAACACGTCACCTTCGCCGGCCCGGATCGCGTGCAACGCCATCCGGGTCGTCTGCAGCGACGACGAGCAGTACCGGGTGATCGTGGTGCCGGGGACGCCGTCGAGCCCGAGCAGTACGGCCACCACCCGGGCCATGTTGTCGCCCTGCTCGCCGCCGGGCAGTCCGCAGCCGAGCATCAGGTCGCCGATCTCGGCCGGATCCAACGCCGGCACCTGGTCGAGCGCGGCCCGGACCAGTTGCGCGGTCAGGTCGTCGGGGCGCATTCCCGCGAGCGACCCCTTACGGGCCCGCCCGATCGGTGAGCGGGCCGCCGCGACGATCACGGCTTCGGGCATCAGGACTCCTCAGGTGGTGTCGGCTGTGGGGAGGCTGGGATACCAGCTGCCGTCGGGCGGTGGCGTGCCGCGCGCAAGCTGTCGACGGCGCGGTGCAGTCCAGGGCTCTCGATGGCGACGATCACGGCGAGCAGCGCCGCGTACAGCAGGTGGGTGGAGTAGCTGGGTAGTGCGGCGGCGGTCACGATCTGGGCGAGCAGGGCCACCGACAGCGCCCCGGCGAGCAGCCCGGCGGCGCTGCCCCGGCCGCCGGCCAGCGACACTCCGCCGAGCAACGCGGCGACCGCGGCCAGGATCAGCGGTTGCAGGCCCGGGTCCGGGTTGGCCGAGGCGTAGCTGTAGCTGAGCAGTGCGCCGCCGAGCGCGGCGAACGCGCCGGAGAGGGTGAAGACCCCGACGAGATGCCGGTCGACCCGTACCCCGGCGACCCGGCTGGCCCGGCGGTCGCCGCCGACCGCGCGCAGCTCGCGCCCCAGCCGGGTGGTCCCCAGCACCAGGGCGACCAGCCCGAACGCGGCCAGGGTCAGCAGGCTGCGCGGCGAGAAGATCCCGGCGATCTGCTGGTCGACCCAGACCGTGGCGGCGCTGTCGGGGTACGTCACGCTCAGCCCGCCGGAGAGTACGTTGGTCAGCCCGAGCAGCCCGATGTACGTGGCGAGGGTGACCGGCATGGACGGGATCCGCAGGCCGGCGATCAGTCCACCCTGTACGGCGCCGACGGTGGCACCGGCGGCGACGGCGGCCGCCACCCCGGTCACCGGCGAGGTCGCGCCGGTCGTCACCGCGACCATTCCGCCGAGCGCGTACGTGCCGACCACCGACAGGTCGAACTCGCCGGCGATCATCGTGATGCCGATGGCCAGGGCGAGCAGGCCCAGCTGGGCGAAGCCCTGCAGCGCGTTGTAGCCGTCGAACAGCTCCACCGGCCGGCCGCTGATCAGCGGCGTACCGGCGAACGCCACCGCGACGACGGCGAGCGACACCACCGGCATCGCCCGCTGCGGCCGGCTCCACGCGGCGCGGTCCGTCAGCCACCGCGGCCGGCTCCACCCGGCGCGGTTCATCGCGTGCTCCGGGTGGTGCGCAGGTGGACGAGGACGACGACGGCGAGCACGAGGAGACCTTTCGCGAGGATCTGCATGCCGGTGGAGAATCCGCGCAGCAGCAGGACGTCGGAGATGACGGCGATGAGTACGGCACCGCCGAGGGTCTGCCAGGCCGAACCGCGCCCGCCGGCGATGGCGGTGCCCCCGACGAGGACCGCGGCGATGGCGTCGAGGGTCAGGGTGCCGCCGAGGGTCACCGTCGCCGAGGTGGTGAACGACGCGAGGAAGACGCCGGTCAGCGCGGTGCAGCCGCCGAGGAACGCCCAGGCGAGCACGGTCACCCGGCCGACCGGCCGACCGGCAGGCCGGCGGCGCGGGCGGCGGCGCGGTTCTCGCCGACCAGGTACATCTGCCGGCCGGCGGTGGTCCGCCGCAGCGTCCAGTGGGCCGCGACCGTCACGGCGAGCAGCACGTAGGTGGCCAGCGGCAGTCCCAGGTAGGTGGCGTTGAGCGCGTCGAACGCGGTGGTCCGGGGGTAGACCGGGGTGCCGCCGCTGAACCAGGTGGCGACGCCGCCGATCGCGAACCCGGCGGCGATGGTCAGCACGATCGGGTTGGCGTCCCAGTAGCCGACGACGGCGCCCTGCGCGGCGGTGAGCGCGATGCCGCAGCCGACCGCTACGGCCACCCCGACCGGCAGACCCAGGTGCTGACTGGCCAGAAAGGTCATCGCGGCGACGGTGGCGGTCTGCGCGGTGGCCAGCGACACCGCCGACCCGACGATCATGACCAGGGTGGCGCCGATGGCGGTGATGCCGACGAAGGTGGCCGAGGCGAGGATGGCGCGGGCGTTGTCGACGGTGAGGAACCGGTCGGTCGTCACGGCCAGGGCGATCAGCGGCAGCAGGGCCACGACGGGCGCGACGCGGCTCAGCACGGGCGGCAGCCGCCGGGCCTGCAGCACCGCAGCCCCGGCCCGGTCGCCGCCGATGGTGCCGGCCCGGTCGCCGCCGCCGGCCGAGTGGTCCGTCATGTCGCCTCCGCCTGGTGGGTCATCTCGCGCATCAGGGCCGCGCCGTCGACGTCACCGGTGTGTCGCCGTACGATCCGCCCGTCGCGCATCGTGACGATTTCGTCGCCGAGCTCCAGCAGCTCCTCCAGCTCGGTGGCGGCGAAGACGACGATCAGCCCGCTGTCGGCGGCCTGCCGCAGCAGCTGGTGGATCGCGGCCCGGCCGCCGATGTCGACTCCCCGGGTGGGTTCGTCCAGCAGCAGTGCCCGCACGTCGTCGCGGCCGAGGCAGCGGCCGATGAAGACCTTCTGCTGGTTGCCGCCGCTGAGCGCGCCGACGCGGTCGCCCAGCCGGGCGGCGGGCAGGCCGGACTGACGGGCCAGGTCCCGGACCGCGTCGGCTTCGCGGCCCGACCGCAGCACGCCGTACCGGGCCAGGCGCGGCAGTCGGGTCGCCACCAGGTTCGCGGCGACGGACGTGCCCAGGAACAGACCTTCCGACTTGCGGTCGTTGGAGACGAAGGCGATGCCGGTGCGCGCGGTCGCGACCGGATCGCGGTACGGCACCCGCCGGCCGCCCAGCTCGACGGTTCCGGTCGCGGTGGGGTGCAGCCCGGCGAGCGCCCGCAGGACGTCGGAGGCGCCGCTGCCGAGCTGCCCGGCGAGCGCGTAGACGCGCCCGGGGCGGGCGGTGAGGGTGAAGTCGTCGAGCCGTCCGGGCACCCGGAGGCGCTCGATCCGCAGCGCGGGTCCGGGGTCGCCGTCGGGTCGGGGCGCGGCGGCCAGCCGGTGCGGCGTCTCACCGAGCATCTGCACGATCAGCTCGTCGACGGTGAGCCGGGCCGCCGGTGTGCTGGCGACGGTACGGCCGTCGCGCAGCACGGTCACCATGTCGCAGAGGTCGAGCACCTCCGACAGCCGGTGCGACACAAAGACGACGGCGCAGCCGGTGGCGGCGACCCGGCGGACCGCGGCGAACACATGGGCACTCTCGGTGTCGCTGAGCGTCGCCGTCGGCTCGTCGAGGATCACCAGTCGGGCCTGCTGGCTCAGCGCGCGGGCGATCTCGACCAGCTGCCGCTCACCGATGCTGAGCGTGGACAGTGGCTGGTCGGGCCGCAGGTGTCCGAGCCCCATCTCGTCGAGCACCTGCCGGCACCGGGCGGTGGCCCGACGGCGCCGGTCGACCAGTGGCGCGCTGATGTCGCCGAGCAGCATGTTCTCGCCGACCGTCAACGCCGGTACGACGCTGAGTTCCTGGTCGACCAGGGCCACCCCGAGGCGCTGGGCGGCCTGGCGGCTGCGCAGCACGACCGGCGTACCGCCGACGTGGATTCGTCCGCTGTCCGGGGTCAGCTGTCCGGAGAGCATCTTCACGACGGTGCTCTTGCCGGCGCCGTTGTGGCCGCACAGGGCGTGGATCTCGCCGGCGGCGACGGTGAAGGAGACGTCCCGTACGGCCGGCACACCGTGGAAGGCCCGGGCCAGGCCCTCGACGCGTACCTGCGTACGGTCGAGGGCTCGGTCGCCGCCGGCCGGTCCGGTCAGACGTGGCTGCATTGTTCGGCGAACTCGTCGAGGTTGGCCGCGGTGATTCGGTGTTCCTCGACGATCTCGGTCTGCGGCGGGTTCTCGCCGGTCAGGAAGCGCAGCGCGTAGTCGGCGGTCTGCACGGCGATCGTGCCCGGGTCCTCGGTGGCGGTGCCGTACATGTCGCCGGCCCGGATGGCGTCGATGCCGGCCTTGAAACAGTTGCTGCCGGTGACGATCAGTCCGTCGTCGCCGCCGACCGGGAAGCCGGCCTGCTTGGCGGCCTGAACGATCGGCAGGGCCATGTAGTCGGCCATGCCGTACGCGGCCTGGACGCCGTCGCGGCCGTGTTTGGCCAGCAGTTGCTGGGCGATGGTGCCGGACAGCTGCGGATCCCAGTTGGCGTCCTGTTCGTCGACGACCTGGTACTGCGGCGCGGTCGCCATCACCCGGTTGAAGCCGGTCATCCGGTCCTGGGTGACCAGCATCGACTTGGTGCCGGTGAGCACGATGACGTTGCCGGAGTCGCGGCCCTGGGCCTGCAGACCTTCGATGATGTTCTGGGCGGCGTACTCGCCGAGCTTCTCGTTGTCCGACAGCACCGCCATCACGTCGCCGGCCACCGACGGGTCGGGTGGGCCGTCGAAGGCGAGCACCGGGACGCCGGCGGCCCTGGCCCGTTGGATCGGGACGACCATCGCCTGGGTGTCGAGGATCGCCACGGCGATCAGGTCCGGCTTCTGGGCGACGGCCTGGTTGAAGTTCTGGACCTGCGTACCGGGGTCCATCGTCGTCAGGTCGGTGATCTCGACGCCGGTCGGGGCCAGCTCCTCGGCGAAGACGTCGTTGAAGTAGGCGCCCCATGGGTTGACGTCGCCGTAGCCGACGAGGGCGATGGTCCGGCCCTGCAACGGGGCGTCGGCGGAGGCGGGGCTGTCGGTGTCGCCGCCGCCGCAGGCGGTGGCGAGCAGGGTCAGGCCGAGCGCGCCGGCGGTGAGGCCGACGCGGGGTGATCTGGTGCGGAACATGCGGCTCTCCCTCGAGGGGTCGGAGTGTGCGAAGGGGTGTCGCCGCCACCAGGCGCGTCGACGGCGGTACGCGATGGGCCGTGGGCGGCGTACGCGGCGGGCCGGCGGATCCGGTGCGGCCTGGTGACCAGGGGTGGAATCGGGCGCTGCGGTTTCGGTGACGTTTCGGAGTTGCTCACCTCGTGACTAAGCGCATAGTCATCTAGTAGGCTGGCCCGTGTCAAGGCTCACAGCGGGCCGGCGACGAGAAGGGGACGATGATCGCCTGATGGCCAGACGGCAGGCCCGGTTCACCGCACAGGACCTGGCAGAAGACCCACGACTGCGCGACGACTCGCCCGAGCTGTGGCGCACGGAGCTCGGCGAGGTGCCCCGCGGACTGCTCACCTCGGCGGTGCGCTGCTTCGCCTCGAACGGCTTCCACGCGACCACCACCCGCGACATCGCCGAAGGCGTCGGGCTCAGCCCGGCCGCGCTCTACGTCCACTTCCCGTCGAAGGAACTGGTCCTGTTCGAGATCATCCGGACCGGCCACGAACGGGTCCTGGCGGCCGTACGCGACCCGGCGGTGCTCGCCGTCGAGGCGGCACCCGACCGGCTGCGGGCCATCATGGCCCGCTACACCGCCTGGCACGCCCGGCACCACGTCGCCGCCCGGGTCAGCCAGTACGAGCTCGCCGGTCTCACCGCCGAGCACTACGCCGAGGTGCTGGAGTTGCGGCACGAGACCAACGAGTTCTTCCGCGACGCCGTCGCGCGCGGCGTCGCCGACGGCTCGTTCGCGCCGGTCGACGTCAAACGGATCACCCGGGCCATGCTCTCGCTGAGCATCGACCTGGTCCGGTGGTACCGGCTCGAAGGCACCGACTCACCTGACCAGCTCGGCGACTACTACGCCGACCTCGCGTTGCGGCTGGTCGGCCACCGCGACACCACGACCGGATAGGCCGGTGGCCGCCCGCCGCGGCCGCCCCGTACCGCCGGAGGATGCCATGCGCGCCCTGATGCAGGACCGGCCCCTCGACATCGCGACGCTGATGCGCCGCGCCGAGAGCACGTTCGGCCACAAACGGGTCGTCACCGCCACCGTCGACGGCGAGACCGTCGCCACCTGGCGGCAGGTGGTCGCCCGCGCCCGGCGCCTCGTCGGGGTGCTGGACCGGCTGCGGGTACCCCGGCGCGCCCGGGTCGGCACGTTCGGCTGGAACTCCCAACGGCACGTCGAGCTCTACCTCGCCGTACCGGCCAGTGGACGGGTGCTGCACACCCTCAACCACCGGCTGTTCGCCGCCGAGCTGACCTGGATCGTCGCCGACGCCGCCGACGACGTGCTGTTCGTCGACCGGTCCCTGATCGGCGTCGTCTGGCCGCTGATCGACCAGCTGCCGACCGTGCGCCACGTCGTGGTGATGGACGACGGTGCCACCACGGAGCTGCCCGACGATCCGAGGATCCACGACTACGAGACGCTGCTGGCCGACGCCGACGCCGACGCCGACGCCGACGCCGACGCGCTGGCGCCGGACGCGCCGGCGGCGCCGGTCGTCGTCGACGAGAACGACGCCGCCAGCCTCTGCTACACCTCCGGCACCACCGGGCGTCCCAGAGGCGTGCTGTACAGCCACCGGTCGATCGTGCTGCACGCGTTGCTGCTGCTCGGCGCGGACACCTTCGCGATCAGCGAACGCGACGTCGTGCTGCCCGTCGTACCGATGTTCCACGTCAACGCCTGGGGCCTGCCGTACGCGGCGATGCTCGCCGGTGCCGACCTCGTCCTGCCCGGCCCGGCGATGAGCCCGGCGGCGCTCGCCGGCCAACTGTCCCGGCACCGGGTCACCTTCACCGCCGGGGTCCCGGCGATCTGGCAGGGTCTGCTCCCGCACCTCGCCGAGGTCGACCTGCCCGACCTGCGGATGGTCGTCTCCGGTGGCAGCGCGCTGCCCGCACCACTCGCCCAGGCCTGGCACGACCGCACCGGCGTGATGATCACCAGCTCGTGGGGGATGACCGAGGCGAGCCCACTGGTCGCCTGTGGACGACTCGCCACCGTGCACGACGGGCTCGACGAGCCGGCCCGGCGGGCCCTGCTCGCCACCCCCGGCCCGGCCGTACCCCTGACCGAGCTGCGCCTGGTCGACGCCGACGGCAACCCGGTCGACCACGACGGCCGGACCCCCGGTGAGCTGCAGCTCGCCGGCCCCACGATCGCGTCGGGCTACTTCGGCGCCGAGCCGGGCACGTCGTCGTTCACCGCCGACGGCTGGCTGCGCAGCGGCGACCTCGCCACCATCGACGCCCACGGCTACGTGCGGATCGTCGACCGGGTCAAGGACCTGGTCAAGTCCGGCGGTGAGTGGATCTCGTCGGTCCAGCTCGAACACGAGATCCTGACCCATCCCGACGTGGTCGAGGCCGCCGTGATCGGCATCCCCGACGACCGGTGGGGCGAACGCCCGCTCGCCTGCGTGGTCACCGTACCCGGATCCGTTCTGGACGCCGCCGCGCTGCGCGCCCACCTGACCGGCCGGATCGCCTCCTGGTGGATTCCCGACCAGGTCTGGGTGCTGCCCGAGATCCCCCGGGCACCGACCGGCAAGGTCTCCAAAGTGGCCCTTCGGGAGCGGTACGCCGCTCGCGCCCACCCACCCGGGGCCGTCGACCGGTGAGCCCGGCCCACCCGGGGCCGTCGACCGGTGAGCCCGGACCGCCTCGGATGATGCGGTCCGGCGAGCCGCGCCGTGCTCCCATGAAACCATGTCGATCGAAGACGCCGGACCAGACCACCGCCGCGACGACGACCTCACCCTCAAAGAGGAGCTCGACGTCGCCTGCGCGATCACCGCGTCGTTCCAGGCGAGCATCCAGCACGCCGACACCAAGGGAAGCATGCTCGCCGTCCTGGTGTCCGGCGTCGTCACGTTGCTCGTCACCCAGGCCGGACCGCTGCGCGCCACGCTCGGCGGAGCCGGACCCGCCGCCGCCGTGCTCGTCGTCGTCCTGACCGTGCTGGTGGCCGCGTTGGCGGCGACCGGGCTGCACCTGGCCGCCGCGCTACGCCCCCGGATCACGCCGCCCGGCCCGACCAACCGGTTCGCCTTCCCGGCGATGGCCGGCACCGACCCGCCGCCTGCCGGCGGCACGAGGTCGGGGGACCTGCGGGCCGAGGCCTGGGCGCTCAACCGGCTGCTGGCCGAGATCGCGCTGACCAAGCACCGCCACATCGCCGCCGCGATCCGGGGCACGGTCCTGCTGGTCGTCGCCGGCCTGGCCAGCCTGGTCCTCAGCGCCGGCGCGGGCTGACCTCGCCGGCCTGCGCCGACCTCGTCGTCGACTCGGGCAGTGCGGTGAACAGCACCGTGCCGTCCTGCCCGGCCGAGGCCAGCCGGCCGCCGCCGGGCGAGAACGCCACGCCACTGACCCGTCCACCGTGCACGGTGGTGGTCAGCAGCTCCCCGGTGGCCGACCAGATCCGGGCCGTACCGTCGTCGCTGCCGGTCGCCACGAACCTGCCGTCGCGACTGAACGCGACGCTGCCCACCCCGTCGTCGTGGCGCAACTCGTGCAGCAGTGCGCCGGTGTCGACCGACCAGATCCGGCACCGGCCGTCGTAGCTCGCGGCGGCGAGGCGGCGGCCGGCGGCGTCGAACGCGAGCGCGTTCACCCAGTCGTCGTGCGGCAGCTCCCGGACGGTACGCGCAGTGAGCAGGTCCCAGACCCGGACCAGCCGGTCGGCGCAGCCGGTGGCGAGCAGCCGACCGTCCGGGCTGACCGCGATGGCCCGGACGAAGTGCGGGTGGGGCAGCTCGAACAGCTGGCGTCCGGTGACCGCGTCCGACACCCGGGCGGTACGGTCGTAGCTCGCCGTGGCCAGTCGCCGCCCGTCCGGGCTGAACGCGACCGCGCTGACCCAGTCGGCGTGGTCGACGACCACCAGACGTTCCCGGCGGACCGCGTTCCACACCCGGGCGGTGCCGTCGAGGCCGCCGCTGGCCATCAGCTCCCCGGTCGGGGAGAAGGCCACCGCGGTGACCACCGGCGGGTACGCCGTACCGGCCAGCAGGGGCGGCACGCCACTGCCGGTCGTCCGCCACTCGTGGCCGGCCGAGGCGAGGTCCTGCACCCGCACGTCGGCGACCGAGCCGAGCGCGATCCGGCTGCCTGTCGGGGCGAACGACACGGCGCTGAGCCGCTGCCCGGTGATGAGCCGCTGCGGGATCACCCCGTCGCTGGCCCGGTCGCCGGCCGGCCAGGCGTGGTGGGCCGGCATCCGGGCCAGGGCGACCGCGCCGCGCACCACGGTCAGGTCCGGTCGGTCCAGCCGCAGCACGATCCGGCCGGACCGGCGGCTCAGCAGCCGGCCCACCAGCGGGATCCGGCTGGAGCCGCCGACCGGCACGATCCGGTCGATCTCCGCCCAGCTCAGGCCCATGTCGTTGAGCATGCTCTCGGCGGTGTCGAGCGCACGGGTCAGATAGGGGTCGAGCAACCCGTCCAACGCGGCGCGGGTCAGCTCGAACTCCTGTGGAACGTCCAGCTCGGACAGGAACTCGTGGGCCGACGGCGCACCGGAGAGCACGATCTTCATCCGTTCGACGTCCGCGCGCAGCAACTCCCGGCGGCGCAGCAGATCGGCATCGCCGGCCGGACCCCGCAGGAAGGCGGTCGCCTCGGGGAACTCGTCGGCGATGTGCCGCACGATCCGCCGGTCGAACCACCGGCCGCCGACGTCCGACAGGTGCCCGGACGCGCCGAGCACCTCGAACCGGCGATTCGGCGTCGACCGGGCGACCGTACAGTCGAAGGTGCCGCCGCCCAGGTCGAAGATCAGCGCCGTCATCGGGGCGCCGGTGGTGCCGGCGAAGACCTCGGCCGCCGCGGCGACCGGTTCGAAGACGATCCGTACGGTGTCCGGGTCGAACCCGGCCCGCACGGCGGCCGCCAGCATCCGGTCCCGCCTGCCCTGCTCCCAGGAGGCCGGTACGGTGATCACCACCGTCTCCGGATCCCCGGGGACCTGGTCACGGGCCAGGCCCCGCAGGAAACCGAGCACCTCGGCGGCCAGCTGTTCGGTGGTGAACGCACGGCCGCCGATCATGAACGGGACGTCGCTGCCGACGTCCGCCTTGAACTCGCTGCGGAAATGGCCCGGCCGTGAGCCCTTGGCCCGTTCCGCGGCGGTGCCGACCACGAGGTCGCCGGCGGCGGTCAGGAAGACCGAGGTGGGGACGCTCTCCTGCTGGCCGTACTCGCCCCGGGGATCCCGGCAGACCACGGTGGTGCCGTCGGCCCGGCCGACCGCGATGGCCGACTTGCAGGTGCCGAAGTCGACGCCGTAGACCGGCCCCATCAGTCGACCGGCCGATCGCCGGGCTGGTCGCCGAGGGTGTCG
This sequence comes from Solwaraspora sp. WMMA2101, assembly GCF_049179175.1. Lineage (NCBI taxonomy): Bacteria > Bacillati > Actinomycetota > Actinomycetes > Micromonosporales > Micromonosporaceae > Solwaraspora > Solwaraspora sp. WMMA2101. The sequence goes on from NZ_JBMHMA010000006.1 coordinate 4,377,839, forward strand.
AGCTGCTCCCGCAGGACGTCCTGCTGCTCGATCAGCCGGCCGTAGAGGTCGAGGATCTCCTCCAGCGCGGCGATGCGTGCCGCCCGCTCCTGCTGGTTGTCCCGCAACGCGGCGGTGAGCGACTTCGCCCGATCCTGCAGCATCTCCCGCCGGGTCTGCCGGTGCGCCCGGCGGGCCTGCTCCAGACCCATCGCCAGATCCCGGCCCAGGGCACCGACACTGCGTTCGGCCGCGCGGCGGGCCGAGTCGAGCCGGGGCAGTACGTAGTCGCGCAGCTGGGCCACGGTGTCCCGGCGCTCGGTGAGCGCCTCCTGCCGCTCGTTCTCCTTCTTGCCGGCGAAGAAGCCGCCGATCTTGCCCACCAGCGCGCCGGCGGCGGCACCGAGGGCGGTGCCGACCACCGGGATGAACGAACCGGCGATCGCGCCGATCGCCGCGCCGGCGCCGCCGCCGATGACGACACCGCTGAACCGGGTACGCAGCCGGCTGAACGCGCTCCGCTCGGTCAGGGTCCGGATCGTCAACTCGTCGGTGGCCCCACGCGGACCACCGGGCAGGTCGTCGGCGGTGGCCGTGAACGCGTTGCCGAGCCCGTACTCCAGCGCGACCACGACGGCGGCGGCCCGCAGCTCGCGCCCGGCCTGGTCGGCGATGTCGACGGTCTGGCTGATGGTCTGCTTCGCCAACTTGGCGGGTTCGTCGGGCGGCGTCGGCCGGTTGGTGGCATCCCGGAACGCGTCACCGAGGGCGTCGAAGTCGTCGGCCAGCCGCTCCAGCACCGGCCGGGTCTCCCGGTCGAACCGGTTGGCGAGCTCGGCCGCCTCGGTCGGCAGCGTCTTGTCGAGGTCCGCCAGCTCCTTTTTGATCTCATCGAGTTGACCGCTGATCCCGGTCGCGGACGACTCGGCGCGCAGCGCGGCGATCTGGTCCGCCAGCGGTTGCCGCAGCGTCTCGACCAGCTCCAGCCAGGTGTCGAGGACCGCTGCGACCCGGGCCCGCCCGCAGGTCTCCGCCAGGCCGTCCCACAGTTGCCGCTCCAGCAGCGGGAACCCCGACTCGGTGAGCAGCTCCGGATCGTCGTCGTCGCCGGCGTCGTGCTTGCGTGGCGCGGCGACGCCCACCACGGTCAGCTCGTCCACCGGCCGGCCCGCCAGTGTGGCGATCTTCTGGGCGGTCTCGGCGATCGCCTGCGCCGGGTCGACCACCATGTCGATGAAGGTGACCGCGGTGATCACCGTCGGGCAGACCTCGATGGCGTCGGCGAGGAAGTCGAGCTCGTTCGTGCTCAGCCCTTCCTGCGCCGAGGCCACGAAGATCAGTGCGTCGGCGGAGAGGATCTCGGCCCGGGTGACCACGCCGTGGGCCGGGTTCATGCTGCCGATCCCGGGGGTGTCCACCAGGATCAGACCCTGCTTGAGCTCCTCCAGCGGCAGGCCGACCTCGATCCGGATCACGTTCTTCTCGTTGAACGGATTGCCCTGCTCGGTGGCGTAGTCACCGATCCGGTCCACCGCGATCTCGACCGGGTCCGGTACGTCGTCCGGCCGCTCCATGGTCGAACCGAAGTGCACCCGGACCAGTTCGGTGGCCGAGTAGGACAACTCGATCACCACGGAGGTGGCGATCTGGACGTCGACCGGGAACAGGCCGGCGCGGTCGACCAGCGCGTTGAGCAGGGTGGACTTGCCCCGCTTGAACTCGCCACACACCACGACCCGGTACCGCTCCGCAGCGAGCCGGTGCCACGCCTGCTGGGCGGCCTCGTGCAGCGGCGCCGGCGCGCTGCGTTCGGTGAGATCGACGACGGTACGGAACTCCGACAGCACTTTATGGCGCAGGACGGACAACTGGTTCACCGGGCCTCCTCGGCTCAGGTCGACGATGCGACAGCATCAGGACAGGTGGTGACGATCTGTTGGGTACGCAGCAGCGCGCCACGCCACTGGTAGCCCACCCGTACCGTCTCGGTGATCTCCTCGGCCGTGACCGGGCCCGACCGGCTCGCCACCACCTCGTGCCGGTCGAGGTCGACCGGCCCGGTGGTGTCGGCGATCGCGACCAGGCCGGCCGCTTCCAGCACGGCCGGTAGCTGCCGGTCGAGCCAGCGCAGCACGGCGACGGCCTGTTCCGGATCGACCGGCGTAGCCCGGCCGGTGAGATCGGCCAGCCGGTCGGCGATCCGGATGAGCTGCCACAACGTGTCCGGGACCTCCTCGACCACGGTCGGTTCCACCGGCATGTCCACCGGCGAAGGTGCCGCCGGCGGCGCGGCGTCGATCGCCTGCGGCGAAGGTGTCGCCGGCGCGGTGCCGATCGCCTGCGGCGCGGTGCCGATCGCCTGCAGTACGGCGGACAGGTCGTCGACCTTGCGTTCGATCCGCAGCAGGTCCCGACGGACCGACCGGGGTCGCCACCGTGGTCTGCCCGCCCACCAGCGGGTCACGGTCGTGCGCATGAGGGGGCCTCCAAATCGTCGGACTCCGAGGGGGTGTCACTGGTCGTCGCCTCGGCCTCGATCCGCTCGAACGAGCGCATCAACTGCCGGGCCACCGCCACCTCGGCGGCGTCGCGCATCGGGTCCTGCAACTGCCCGGCCCACCACCCGATGGCGGCGCGGGCGGCCTGCGCGATCTGTGCGGCGCTCGCGTCGGCCGCCAGCCCGACCCGGGACGCCGCGTCGGGCCCGTGCTCGCCGGTGACCTGCAGCAGCGTGGCGACCTCCGACTCGTCGAGCCCGAGTTCGCCGGTGTAGTGGCGGCGCAGGGTCCGCAGCTCCGCGAGACCGGGCAGCGCGTCGTGCAGCATCTCGAGCCGGGCGGCGACGTGGTCGACCTCCGGTGCCACCGGCAGACCGGCGCGTTGCGCGGCCAGGCGCAGCGCGAAGACCTCGGCGCGGGCCCGCTGCAGCACCCCGTCGACCTTGAGCAGCGTCGAACGGTTGCCGAAGTGCCGGATCACCAGGCTGCGCAGCCGAGGAATCCCACTGTGGTCGAGCAGCCGCTGCCGTACCTGCGCCGGGTCGAGCCCGTCGTCGAGGTAGCGGCAGGCCAGCGCGGTGCCCCAGGCGCCGATCCGGACGACGAGGGCACGGCGCTGTGCGACCGGCAGCCGTACGCCGGGCAGCTGCTCCTTCGTCGCGAACCGTGCCGGATCCCGCAGCCGGCGGATGGCGGTCGCCGCGCCGCCGGCCCGCACCAGGTCGGCGAGCCACTCGAACTCGTGCTCGCCCAGCTGGGTCGCGCCCGCGGCGACGAGCCCGGCGATCGGCAGGACCGTGTAGAAGGTCCGGGCGGCCGGCGCCCAGTCGAGCAACCGGCGGGCCAGCTGGTCACCGACGGCCAGCGGATCGTGATCGAGGGGGTCGGCGTCGCGGGCCGCCGTCCGGTCCGGCCAGTACTGGTCGCAGCGGCTGAGGACACCGAACGCCTTCAGCGGCGTCAACGAGGTGCCGGCGGTGCCGATGAACTGCGACAACGCCGCATGGTCGCTCTGATGCAGAGCCCGGCTGAACAGGTACAGCACCGCGTCGGCCTGGTCGAGCTCGGCGGCACTGTCGTGGTGCACGGCCGCCGCGTCCCGGCCACTGGCGGCGAGCGCCTGTTCCAGGGCGTACCGTTCGGAACCGTCGGCGATGTCACCGATGCCGAGAATGTCACGGGTGTTCGCCGCGTCCGTCACGTGCACACTGCCCAGCCCAGGCGTGTCCACCAGATGGAAACTGTGCAGCAACGAGTTGGGGATGCCGAACTCGACCTTTCGGATCAGTCGCAGGTGGTCCGCGCGACTGGAATCACGGGTGGTCAGTTCGTGGAACTGTTCCGGCGCGAATCCGACAGATTCCGTTCCATCCTTGTAGTGCACGACGATCTGCGGCGTGTCGGCGTACCGGAACTCGCTGACCGTGAAGGTCAGCTCGGCCCGCCCCGTCGCGCTGACCTCCTCACCGAGCAGCGCGTTGACCAATGTCGACTTTCCCCGTTTGATCTGCCCGACCACCGCCAGCCGCATGGGCTCGCCCAGTCGGGCACCGCCGCCACGCAGCATCCGCACCAGCGGGGCGAGCTGTTCACCACCGCGCGCCGCGACGTCCGCACAGGACGCCAGGACGTCGCCGACGTCGACGCCCGCTCCGCCCCGGACCTCCACGATGATCACCGTCCTGCGCGACGAGGGCAGCGGCGACGACCGCTGCCGGGATTGGTGGCGATGATGCTAGGGACGCGGCCAGCCGCGCTTCCCATCACCGGATGGGAAGTGGTGAGCCGATTAGTGCGCCAATTGATACGAAGAGCGACCGCCGTCGACCACAAGGAGCGATGTCCCACTACTATGGAAGCGGTTACCGTCCTCATCGACAGCGGCACGATCCCGTGGCCGGCCGCCGCGACTGTGGGGCGTTCGATGAATCATCCGCACCGACCCGTCGCGGTGGGAGCCACCATGTGGCGGGCCGGCACCCTGCTCCACTCACTTGCCGAAACCGACCGGGAGGCGCTCGCCAGCCTCGGCACCGAGCGGCGGTTCGCCGCCGGGGCGGCCCTGATGCTCGACGGCGACACCACCACCGATGCCTTCCTGGTGCTGGCCGGCTGTGTGAAGGTGCTGGGCGGGACCGCCGACGGACGCACCGTACTGCTGACGCTGCGCGGTGCCGGGGACATGGTCGGTGAGCTCGCCGCGATGAACGGCACCCCTCGGGCGGCGTCGGTGTTCACCGCGACGAGCGTCCGGGCGCGGGTGATCTCCGCCCGGTCGCTGCGGACCTTCATCGCCGAACATCCGCAGGCCGCCACCGCGATCCACGCCTCGGTAGCGGAGAAGTTCCGGCGGGCGACCCGGCACCGGGTCGACTTCACCACCGCGTCCACCCTGGTCCGTCTCGCGCTGGCGCTGGAGAACCTGGCCGACGTCTACGGCCGCGGCCACCCGTGCGGGATCCGGATCGAGGTGCCGCTGAGCCAGCCGGAGCTCGCCTCGCTCGTCGGCGTCTCCGACCCGAGCCTGCAACGGGCCTTCCGCACCCTGCGCCAACGCGGCGTGATCAGGACCGAGTACCGGCGGCAGATCGTGTGCCGCCCCGACCTGCTGCGGCGGCTGGTCGCCACCGGCACGCTGCCGCCAGCGGAAGGAGACGACCTGCCGTGACCCGACCGCAGACCCCGTACCGGTTGAGCATGTTCGTCGACGTCGAGGGCTACAGCAAGCGTTCCGTCCCCGGCCAGCTGGACGTGCAGGACCGGCTGCTGCGGGTGGTCCAGTTCGCCTGCGAGCGGGCCAGGATCCGGCGGCTGGACCGGGACAACGTGCAGGACCACGGCGACGGGCAGTTGGCGGTACTGCCCGAGGACACCGATCTCGGGCAGGTCCTCCCGAGGCTGATCCTCGGCCTGCGACACGGACTGTACGAGGCGAACGCCGAGCCCGGCGCGGCCGGCCGGATCCGGCTACGGGCCGCGTTCGCCGGTGGCAGCACCGGACGTGGTGCCACCGGCTTCGTCGGACAGGCGGTGATCCTCGCCGGTGACCTGGTCGGCTCGCAGGTCTTCAAGGACGTGTTCGCCGCGCCCCGCAACGCCGCCGCCGACCTGATCGTGATCGTCGACGACTTCCTCTACCGCGACGTCATCACGAGTCACCGCTACGACGGGGTGCCGGCGGACGCGTTCGACGCACAGCCGGTCGTCGCGCGCGCCAACGGTGCCGGCGAACCGCCGTCGAAGGTGCAGGTCTGGTACCACCTGCCGGCGTCCGGCCCCGCCCCGGACCGACGGGCGGCCCGGACCGTCTGGCGCGGGGTCCGCGCGCCGCTGACGCTGGTCGGGCTCAGCAAGGTCGCGACCCGGGTACGCGAGAAGCTCGGCGTCGGCTCGGGCGGTCTTCCGGTCGACGCCGTCGGCGACGCCCTGGACTGGCTGCGCGACGACCAGCACGATCTCGGCGACCTGGTCGCGCTCGGTGCCGCGATCGACCTGTCGGCGCTCGGGCACGGCGACGACGACCGCGACGACCGGACCGACGAGATGACCCCTGGCCCCGCCCCGGACCCGGCCGCCGGTCGCAGTCGCCCCTTCAGCAGCGGGTACCACGACGGGTTCGCCGGCCCGACCTACGACGATACGGACGACTCCACCGGCCCCTGAGCGGGCCGACGAGGTCAGGGCTGGCCGACGAGGTCGGGCTGGCCGCCGGTGCGACCGACCGCACGCCGAAAGGGTGCCGGCGAGCAGAGCGCCGGCACCCTTTCACGGCTGGTACGCCGTACGGTCAGGTGGTCGATGTGGACGGATCGACGGACTGCCCGACCGTGGCGGGACGGATCAGGTGCAGGTGATGGCGACCGTCGGGGTGGTGACGCTGTCGAAGATGTCGGCCGCGCCGCCGTCGAAGTTGGCGTAGGCGTAGCCCATGGCGTGGTAGTTGCCCGGCACGCAGGTCACCATGTTCAGCTTGTAGGCGTAACTCCGGTTGGTGTACTGGACCCGGGCGCTGCCCAGGAAGGTGCCGTCGCGGTAGAGGGCGACACTTCCGCCGACGCCGGCGATCGTCTGGTTGCAGCTGACCTCGACCAGCGAGTAGACGGAGCTGGTGTAGATCTGCACCGGAGTGGTGATCCGGGTGGAGCATTCGATGGCCGCGGCCTTCGCGGCGGTGGCCGGGGCGGCCGAGGCGGGTGCGATCCCCGCGACGACGACGGCGGCAGCGGCGGCGAGGGTCGCGAAGACCCGGGCGATGGTGCGGCGGTGGGTGCGCAGTGGCATGAGGTTCCTTCCGGCGGTGGTCAGTGGTGCGAACATGTCCACGACCGACATCCTGATCAACCCGACTGAAGCTGGACTGGATCTTGACTGGATGCGTTCGGATGGACAGGGCTGCACCGCACCGGCCGGACCTCGACCGTCGTACCTGCCGTCAGGCCCGCAGGGCCGCCAGGTCGTCGACCATGACCTGCGGGTCCGCCCGGGGTGCCAGCACGAGCTTGTAGCCGACCTGTCGGACGGTGCCGATCATCGACTCGTACTCGCTGCCGAGCTTCGCCCTCAGCCGCCGGACGTGCACGTCGACGGTGCGGTGGCCGCCGAAGTAGTCGAACCCCCACACCTCCCGCAGCAACTGGTCGCGGGTGAAGACCCGCCCTGGGTGCTGGGCGAGGAACTTCAACAGCTCGAACTCCTTGAAGGTCAGGTCGAGCGGCCGGCCCTTGAGTTTCACCGCGTACATGTCGGGGTCGATCGCCAGATCGCCGCAGGTGACCATCGTCCCGGTCGCGCCGGCGGCCGCCGCCCGTCGGGTGACCAGCAGCCGCAGCCGGGTCTCCACCTCGGCCGGGCCGGCGGTGGCCAGGACGAGATCGTCGAGCCCCCACTCGGCCGAGACCGCGATCAGCCCGGCCTCCTCCACCACGGCCAGCAGCGGCACCCGCAGCCCGGTGGTGCGCAGCATCCGGCAGGCCGCGCGGGCCTCGGCCAGCAGATGCCGGGCGTCGACCAGCACCACGTCGGGGTCCGGCCCGGAGATCAGGGCGGCCATGTCGTGACCGGCGACCCGGACGGAATGCGGCAGCAGGTCGAGCGCCGGCAACGCCCGGCGGGCCGGGTCGGTGTGCGGCCGGGTCGTCAGTACGAGAATCTCCACGGAAATGCCACCCTCCAGCCGGCGCGGTGATCCAGCCGCAACCAGCTTTCCGTACGAGTGTTTCCGTTCCGCTACGTGTTGGTGCCGTCGCGGGTCGCGCTGGCGCCGGCGGCGGCCGGCTTGCCCCACGGCCACCGCCCGTCGAGCTCCACCTCGAGGGAGAAACTGAGAAAAGTTCGCACCGCGACGATCAACGCGAGTACGCCGACACTGGCGAAGGTGGGGGAGATGGCGACGGTCCGGATGATGTCCCCGGCGACCAGGAACTCCAGGCCGAGCAGGATCGCCCGGCCGATGTCCTGCCGGTACCGGCGGTACGTCGCGCGGGTGTCCTGACCCCGGAACACGCCCTTGAGGTAGATCACGGTGCCGACGGTCAGCCCGACCAGGATGATCAGTACGCCGGCGGCGTCGATGGCCTTACCGATCGACAGGACCACCGTCTCGAAGTCCATCGGTGCGTTTCCCATCGGGCCGGCCCGACGCGCGGGCGCGTCCTTACATCACCACTCCACCGCACTCTAGGACATATGTGTCTTTCGTGCAGTTCAACCCGTTAGTACGGAGCGACGCCGGCGGCCCAGGACTTCGGCCAACTGACGCGTAGTCCGGTGGCCGGGAGGTCGCCGAACTCCACACCGGCGAACGGGTCGGCGACGTAGCGTACCCGGTCGTGTTCCGGGCCCGCCGCGCTGACGAGGACCATGGCGAGCCGGTAGTCAGGGGCGGCGTTGCGGCCGGTGACGATCTCGTTGTGGGTGACGTGGAAGTCGTCGGCACCCTCGATGCGGGCCTTCACCTCGATCCGGATGGACGAGCCCCCGTCGGCGGTGAGCGAGAGGATATCGTAGCCGGGGTTGGCGTACGGCTGTTCCTGTGGCACTCGGCCGAGGGCTCGTTCAGCGGCGAGGACCAGCTCGACGCCGCGTCGTTCGACCGCGTGGGTCTCCCGGGCGTGGATCGGAGCGTCCGCCGGTATCGCGTCGCCGACCATCGCGAGTGGCAGGACGAGGGCGGCCGTCATGATCTGCGGCGGCTTGATGATCGATTCGACCTGACGATCCAGCAGCGCGAGCCGTTCCGTACGACGTACCTGCAGCTCCTTGGCCTTGCGGAGCAGGCTGTCGGCGCTTTCTCTTGGTTTGACGCCGGACCGTTCCTTCGCCTGCGCGTCGGCTGCTTCCCGGTGTAGCCGGGCAGCTTCGTACGTCAGTCGCTGGTCGACCCGTTCCCGGGTCCGTTCGATCTCGGCGCGCCGTCGGTCGGCAACCTCGGTGAGGTAGCCGGCGAGCTGATGCTTGCTGATCCAGGCGCGGGCTTCGGACTCTGCGGTGGCGAGCCACCGCAGAGTCCGGGCATTCTCCACTGCGGGTGTCGGTGGTGCCGGTGCGCAGTCGAGATACGGCGCCGGCCCGGCCGGGGCGACTCGGCCGCTGGCGTCGACGTACGCGTAACTGAACCGCCGGGCGACCATCTCTCCGGTACCGTCGACGACCTCCTCGCTCACCCCGACCAGCACGGCCGGCTCCTCGACCTGCGGAGACACCAGGACGGTGCCCCGTTCGAGAACACCCCGCAGTTGCTGGAGGACGCGGTCGGCGACGGCGTCGTGCAGCGGATGCCGGGGTGCCAGCAGGTCGGCCCGGGGCCGGCCGTCGACGTCGATCAGGTCGAGAGCGAAGGTGACCCGTTCATAGCGCGACGAGACCGGTCCCCAACGGCTTGCGGCCTGGACGGCCGGCGGGACATGGCTGATCTCGTATCGGCCACGTTCCCGTCGGGCGAGTCGGCCGCCGAGATACCCGAAGGCACGGCGGAAGGCCCACTCGATGTAGTGCGGTTGCAGCCGGCGGGCCCGAGCTTCCTCCATCTGCCTGCGCACCCGGGCCAGGTCGGCGTCGGACATGGCGTCGTGGGTCAGCGCCCGGTCCTCCAGCAGTTCCTTGAGACCGTGGGCAACCTTGTCGTCGATCACCTTCTCCATCCGGGCCCGGGTTTCCGGGCGGTCACCGTAACGGATGGCCTCGATGAGCAGGTCGCGCAGTGGCGTTTCGTCGAAAGCCGATCCGAGAACGTCGAAGACCTTGCCCCCGTAGGCTTTCCGTTGCTCCTCGACCTTCCACAGCAGCCGGGTGAAAACTTCCCCTTCGCGGGTGTTGGCGGCTACCAGGTTCCACAGCCGGCACACCTCGGTCTGCCCGATCCGGTGCACCCGACCGAACCGTTGCTCGATACGGTTCGGGTTCCACGGCAGGTCGTAGTTGACGACCAGATGGGCCGCCTGCAGGTTGAGGCCCTCACCCGCCGCGTCGGTGGCAAGCAGCACCTGACACGTGGGGCTCTTGGTGAATTCCTCGGTGACCGCGCGTCGATCGGCGCGTCCGACACCGCCGTGGATCGCGCGGACCGCGTCGGTCCGGCCGAAGAGCGAGGAGATCTTGCGGGACAGGTAGTCCAGGGTGTCGCGGTGTTCGGTGAAGATGATCAGCTTGCGGGGGCGGTCTGCTCCGGGACGGAGCAACTCGTTGTCCTGGAATATGCGGCGCAGCTCGACCCACTTGCGGTCGGTGTCCAGGTCGCGGACGTGCTGGGAGACCTTGATCAGACCGGCCAGCTCGGCGAGTTCGGCGTCGAACTCTGCGATCGTGGCGGCCGTGGTGGCCGCATCGAGCAGCTCCTCCTCGATGTGTTCCATCTCGGCGGCGCTGTACTCGTCACCGTCCCAGTCGCCCCCGTCCACCGAGCGGAGCGAGTCGTGGGCAGGTCGGCCGCCGAGCAGGTCGTCCCGGCGCCGCCGCAGCCGATTGGCACGGCGCAGCAGAGACTGGTGGATCGCCTCCGGGCTGGAGGCGAGGCGGCGCTGAAGAACGGTGAGTGCGAATCCGACAGTGTGCCGGCGCTTGTCGTGCACACCCAGCCGGTCGGCCCGGTTCATACCCTCCCGTACATAGGTGGTGACCCGCTCGTACAGATCGCGTTCGTCCGGCGACAGATCGTAGGGCACCGTCTGGGCGATACGTTCGGGAAAGAGTGGCCTGCCGTCGAAAGTTAGTAAGTCCTCTTTGACCATTCGCCGCATCAGCCCGCTGGTGCTCGGATCGTCCACGCCGGCCTTGAACTTTCCTTCGAATCCGTCGCGTTCGAGCAGAGTGAGGAAGAGCTGAAAGTCCGCCTCCACGCCGGCATGCGGCGTGGCGGTCATCAGCAGCAGGTGCCGGGTCCGGTCGCGTAGCCGCTCGCCGAGCTGGAACCGCCGCGTCTTGTCGACCTTGCCGCCGTAGTAGCGGGCACCCATCCGGTGCGCCTCGTCGACGACCACCAGGTCGAAGTGGGCGTCGTCGAGCTGTGCCGACAGGACCGGGTTGCGAGCGAGTTGATCCATCCGAGCGATCAACAGCGGGCGCTGGGCGAAGACAGTGGTGCCGTACGCCGCCTCGGCCAGATCCGGGGCGAGCAGCTCGAAGCGGAGGCCGAACTTGAAGAACAGCTCGTCCTGCCACTGCTCGACGAGGCCGCCGGGTGCCACGATCAGGCAGCTCTTCACGTCGTCGCGGAGAAGCAGCTCCTTGATGTAGAGGCCCGCCATGATGGTCTTGCCGGCACCAGGGTCGTCGGCGAGCAGGAAACGTAGCGGGGTGCGGTCGAGCATTTCGCCGTACACGGCGCGAATCTGATGCGGCAGCGGCTGGACGTCACTGGTGGCCACGGCCAGCATCGGGTCGAACAGCCCAGCCAGCGAGATCCGTTGGACCTCGGCGACGAGCCGAAAGTCGTCGCCGTCGGCGTCGAATGGTCGGCTCCCCGCGTCCGATCGACGCAGCTTTGCCTCGTCGGCGCGGAACAGCATCCGTTGATCCAGCTTGCCGGCAGCGAGCCGGTAGGTCAGCTCCACAGCGTCGGCGCCCTGCGGCTGCGCGTAGATGACCTCTACGGTCTCGCCCGGAACGACACCGGTCACCCGCAGCCCGGACACCAGATCTTCCAGACGCACCAGCGGCCTCCACTCCAGACGGTGCCGCGCGACGCGGTACCGGGGACCGAGGGTACTGAAAGAGGCAGAACTGCAAAAGACGTTGCTGTGCCTGGTGGATCCGGTGGACTACCATCGCGCTCTGCGGCCCCTCGACCCTGATGGTGATCATGGATAGAACTGATCGGGAACAGATCCGCCGTTGGATTTCGGACTTCCACAACTGGGGCCGATCAGCAACGGAGTCCGTAAGCTGGCACCGGGCTGTCCGGGAAGCCGCCGACAGCGACGAGCGTTCGCTGTTGTCGCGCAGGGTAACGGTCCGCAGGTCCGGACAGACTGCCTGGTGGGTCCTCCCGCTCGGCGGGAGTGACACCGACGTGGTGCGCCGGCTCTGGGATCGAGCGCTACTTCCAGTTCCCGACGCTACCGATCGCGCCATGCTGCAGCTGCTGACCGTCGGCGTCCCGCGCGCGATCGCCGACGTCACGCCGATGCTCGGCCTGAGACGCATCTTTGCTGGAGCAGCAGTCAAGCAGCGGGCGGCACAGGCTCACGATCTTCTGCGCCGGCAGCATGCCGAACTGCTCGCCAACCAGGGGCCTGACCGGTTGGACCTGCTCAGCTGGCCGACCGGGGAGATCGACCCGCACCGGCTCGGGCTCGATGCGCTGCTCGACCCGGCACTGCAGTTCAAGCCCTTCATCCAGTGGGTTGGCAAGAAGCCGGAACTGGTCGACAGCTCCGCGCTGGTCGGCCTCCGTGAGGCGCTGGACACCATCGACAAGGTGGTCGCGAGCGAGTCGACCTTCCGATCGGCAGCAAAGGAAGCCGGCCAGAAGATCAGGCACGCCGAAGTAACACGGATCCTGCGAGAGATGCCCGCCGAGAAGCTCCGCGACGCCACCCGCGAGCGGCTGAGGCTGGGCACCCTCGCCGCAGCGAGGATCACCACAGTGCAGAACGTGCTGGACAACGCCGGGCGGCTGCATCGACTGCCCGGCATCGGTGAAACGACCGTCCGGCACATCCGTGCGGCTGCCGAGACGCTGCGCCGGACCACCTTCGACGAGATGCCCGTGCGGATCGACATCAAGAAGCGCCGGCCGGAGACGACGGAGCTGTTACGGCGGCTGGCTGACTGGGACGCCTGCCGGCAGACGCGGGGTGCCGCCGCCGACCTTGAGCGGGCGAGTGAACTCGCTCCGCTGCGGCCACTCCTGCACCCGGGCGTCACCCATCTGCTCGTGGCTCCGACCCGTGGGTTGGACGCGGCCGGGCTCCGCGAAAGCATCCAGGTCGTCAAACGCCGGGCCGAGCTGCTCGGCATGTCGTCGACGCCGGGCCGGTCAGCGACGGCTGGACGGGACCCGTGGGCGGACTTCCTTGCCCGACCAGCCGACTACTTCGCGATGCTCGCCGAGTTGGGTTTCCTCACCGAGGACGAGAAGGCGACGCACGGGCACCTGCCGGAGGAGATCATCCAGGCGGTTCGCGACCAGTCCCTCAGCGGCGAGCACCTGACCGCATCGCTGCGCGGATATCAGAGCTTCGCCGCCCGCTTCGCGCTGGTCCAGCGCAAGGTGATCATCGGCGACGAGATGGGACTCGGTAAGACCGTCGAGGCGCTTGCCGTCCTTGCCCATCTACGCAGCCGGGGCGCACACCATTTCGTGGTTGTCTGCCCCGCTGCGGTGGTGACCAACTGGATGCGCGAGGTGGCCGGTAAGTCGAAGCTGCGCCCGCACCGGCTGCACGGGCCGGAGCGGACCCGGGCGGCACGAGCGTGGCAGCGTGACGGTGGCGTAGCGGTGACCACCTACGAGAGCCTGGCGTGGTGGGAGACAAGTCTCCGGAATGTCCCGGAGCTGGGATGTGTCGTGGTCGACGAGGCACACCTGATCAAGAACCCGCAGGCCAAGCGGACGATCCGGACCCGGAAACTGATCGCCGGCACGGACCGGGCGGTCCTGCTCACCGGTACTCCGCTGGAAAACCGGGTGGAGGAGTTCCGCAACCTCGCCTCCTACGTACGACCCGAGCTCGTGGTGAACGCCAGCGACCTGGCACCGCGGACCTTCCGTCGGCAGATCGCCCCGGCCTATCTGCGGCGCAACCAGGAGGACGTACTCACCGAACTCCCGGAGCTGGTCGAGGTCGAAGAGTGGCTTCCGCTGTCCGCCGCCGATTCAGCTCGCTACCGGGCAGCGGTCCGGGACGGCAACTTCATGCAGATGCGACAGGCGGCGATGCTGGAGGGATCGCGGTCGACCAAGCTGCAACGTCTGGTCGAGATCGTCGCGGAGGCAGCGGAGAACGAACGCCGGGTCATCGTCTTCTCCTACTTCCTGGACGTGCTGAAGCTGGTCGCCGACTCCCTGCCGGGCCCGGTATTCGGCCCGCTCAGCGGGTCGGTGTCGCCGGCGCGACGACAGGAGATGGTGGACCAGTTCGCGGCGGCCCGGCACGGTGCCGTGCTCGTCGCCCAGATCACCGCTGGCGGCGTCGGGCTCAACATCCAGTCCGCGTCGGTGGTGGTGATCTGCGAACCGCAGCTCAAGCCGACCGCCGAGGCGCAGGCCATCGCCCGAGCACACCGGATGGGCCAGGTCCAGTCGGTGCAGGTGCACCGGCTGCTGGCCGAGGGCAGCGTCGATCAGCGGCTCACCGAGATGCTGGCGGGTAAGCGACGGGTCTTCGACGACTTCGCCAGGGTCAGCGACATGGCGGCGGCCACCCCCGACGCGGTGGACCTCTCCGAAGCCGACCTGGTGCGCGAGGTCATCGCAGCCGAACGCCAACGTCTCTTCGCCACCAGCGCCGAGTCGTGATGGCACCGCCGCGCTACCGCCGGTGTACGGCGTAGGTCAGGTGCGTCACCCGGGTCGACGGCTCCGAACGGATCGGCTCCAGCGTGACCTTGGACGGGTCCACGCCGTCGAACAGGCGGGTGCCGGCGCCGAACAGCACGGGCGCGAGGGCGATCGAGAACTCGTCGACCAGGCCGGCGTTCACGTACTGCAGGATCGTCTCGCTGCCGCCGGCGATCCGGACGTCCCGGTCGCCGGCGGCCTCGCGGGCCTGGTCCAGCGCGCGGTGGATCCCGTCGTCGACGAAGTGAAATGTGGTGCCGCCCGGCCGCTCCCACAGGTCCCGCCTGTGGTGGGTCAGCACGAAGACCGGGGTGTGGAAGGGCGCCTCTGCCGGCCATGCCCGCTCGCCGAGGTCGAACATGCGCCGGCCCATGATGCTCGCGCCGGTGCGCGCGAACGTCTCCCGGGCGATGTCGTTGGCACGCCCTTCCTCGCCGCCGTCGCCCAGCTTCAGGTTCTCCCGAAAGAACCGCAGCGGGAACATCCACGCCTGCAGCTCCATCCACTGCGCCACCCAGTGCGCCAGTCTCGGGTCCTGCTCCCGCTGCTCGGGCGTGGCGAAGATGCCCTCCATCGACTCGGGCGCGCTGAAGCCGTCCAGCGACATGGACACGCTGACGAACACCTTGCCGGCCATCAGCGATCCTCCTGCCGCCGCTGGGCGAGCTCGGCGACGTAGGCCGCCAGGTTGCTCAGCGTCTGCTCGCCGCCCTCGATCGCGTGGTACTTCTCCACGGCCTGGTCGCGCAGCTCGCGGGTGGGGAAGACGGTACGCATCACGATCCGGGTCGCTGCACCGTCCGGCGCGAAAGCCAGGGTCGACTCGAAGGCGTTCGGATCGTCGCTGGACTCACCGTGCAGCAGCGCGATCCGCTGCGGAGGGACGATCTCGGTCCAGGTGATCCATTCGGAGTAGTCGGTCCCGTCCGGGCCGTGCATCACGAAGTCCCACTCGCCGCCGACCCGGAACTCGAAGGACCTCGTGGTGGTGCTGAACCCCGCCGGACCCCACCACTGCGACAGGTGCCGGACCTCGGTGAACGCCTCGAACACCAGCTCCGGTGGGGCGTCGATGACCCGGGAGATCACGATCTCCCGGTCGGCCGTCGGCGGCTCCGCCGGTGTTTCCCGCTCTGCTCCTGCCATCGGTCATTGCTCCTGTCGTGTCTGCTTGAGGTCCTGCACGTAGGCGTCCAACCGGTCGAAACTGCCGTTCCAGAACTGCTCGAACCCGCCGACCCACTCGTGGATCGGCCGCAGGCCGCGCGCGTCCAGGCCGTAGAGGCGCTGCTTGCCCACCTCGCGGACCCGCACCAGCCCCACCTCGCGGAGCACCCGCAGGTGCTTGGACGCCCCTGGCTGGCTCATCCCTAGCTCTTGGGCCAGGTCGGTCACCGGCCACTCGCCTGCCCGCAGCAGCGCCAGGATGTCCCGGCGCTGCGGCTCGGCGATCGCGTTGAAGACGTCCGACGTCGTCGCTGCTCGTGCCACGGCAGCCATCATATTCCCATAACGGAATGCGTCAAGCCGCCTGCGGTCGTGGTCCTCGACGATCTTGCACTTATCGAGAAGATTTATCGGGTTTGTCGGTCGATAAGTGCAAGATCGTCGTGATCTTGAGGCGCGGCGCCAGTCAGGTCACCCGTCCAGCCTCCAGGGCGCGGGAGTGCACGCCCTGGTACGTCTGCTGGTCGACGTCGAGCCGCCGTACCGGATGCTGCACCTCGCCAGGGCCGCCGCCGCGATCGCATAGCACCGCAGCTGCCTACCGCGTCTGCCTACCGCGTCGTGTCGGAGGTGTGCCGGTAGACGGTCGGACGGCCCTTACCGCCGTCCTGGGCCACGAGACCGTGATCACGTAGCCCGCGCAGCGCCTTGCGGATGTTGGGCGCGGACAGGGCTAGTGCGCCGGCAAGCTCGGCGACGGTCTTCGGGCCAGGGGCGAGCGCATCGTAGATGCGCCGCTCGGTGTTGTTGAGGCGTGGTTCTTGGGCACCTTGGGCGGAGGCGTGCAGCAGCACCGTGAACCGGATGCTCGTGTCGATGTACTGTGCCGGCGGTAGTGCTTGCGCCGCCAACTCCTGGGCGATCGTGGGGATGCCGCTGGCGAGAGCTTCGATGACTCGCCCGCCGGAACCGGTGGAGCGGACGTGCTGGCAGATGGCGACGAGCAGTCCGTTGCGGGCAGAGGTGACGGCGTCATGGCCGAGGCGATCGACGGTGATGCCGTACAGGCCCCCAGGGTTGGTCACGACGAGCCGGTCACGGCGTAGCCGAACCTCGATGGCGAAGGCTTGCGACCAGTTGTCGAGGTCGCGGTGGATCAGCGCGTTGGCGATGATCTCGCGGAATGCAAGCAACGGGTAGGCGGGCTGATCTGTGACGTTCCCGTCCGGATTGGCGACGATGGTCGTGTCGAAGGTGCGGCGAGCCCAATCGAGGGCGGCGTCCAGCATGCGCGGGATGGGGCCGGTGATCGTGACCTGGTTCCGGGCTCGCGCGGCGGGTGGATCCCCGGGTAGCGGTTCAGCGGCTGCCTGGATGACGTATCGAGGAAAGAACTGCTGTGGATGGACACCGAGGGCAAGCAGGCCGGCCACCGTAGGTTGCCCTCCAGCCACGGTCACGCCGGCGCGGCGGAGCAACTCCATGTCATCATCGAATCGCCCGAGTCCGGTTCGGTCCCGTTCGCGGACGGTCGCGAGGAACGAGCCGATCAACTCATGGTCCAGGTCGTCGACAGTGGCGCCGTCGACCGGCTGACGGTCGAACAGCGGGGGGCGTCGAGCGGCCAGGAACCCCTGGGTCTCCACGTCGGACAGCGGGAAGTCGCCGTCGTAGCCGCGAAGATATCCCGTGTTGGTGGCGGTCACCCGGCATGGCTTGGCGGACGGGTCGCACTCGTGGACATGAGCCACGACGACCGGGTGCCCGTCGACCAGCCCATCGTCGATGGAAAGGCGGACCGGCGGGGTGTAGGCGCGCGCCTTGGCGGCAAGGCCCTGCTTGAGGACCTGCGGATCCGCTAGCGGCACGGGGCGAAAGCCGGCACGCTCATCCAGGCCGAGGATTATCGTCCCGCCGCCAGGGAGGTTGGCGAGCGCGCTCAGCGATGCGGTCAGTGAGGTAGGCAGCCCCCCGCCTGCTGACTTGACCTCGATGCTCGTGGTGTCGCCACCAGCCGCGCGCAGCGCCCGAACCAGGCTATCCAAGTCTTCGACCACGCGACCAAATGTAACTCCAGCCTGGTTACATTTCAAGCATTACGGTTACATTTCGAGTTACATTTTTGGGTGAGGGTGACGTGGAGGGCAGCAACTTTGCCTACGACTCTCGCGTCGACCGCCTGGGTCGGCTGCTCAGTGGGCGTCACCAAGGGCCGCGTCTCCGTACCAGGCCAGCTACTTCGACGACGGCGACATCGCCGCGACCGCCTGACCTACGCCCCGTCACCGGGTCAGGGTGGGGCGCGGTGAGGCCGATGGCGGTGGCCACCGACCGGGGTGCCGGTCGGTGGCCCTGGGCCGTCAGTTGTACATGTACAGGTAGTAGTAGCCCTGCGGCTCACCGCTGCGCCACTCGTAGCGGCAGCTGTAGTAGCGCCACACCCCGGCGGCGGTGAGGCTCTCGCCGAAGTACCGGCACGCCTCAAGGGTGTAGTAGGTGCCGAAGTGGTAGTTGTCGGGGGCCGCGTACGACGCCGCGCTGGTGGTGGGTGATGCGGCCTGGGCCGGAGCCGCGGCGCCCACCAGCAGGGCTCCGCTGACGCAGGCGAGAGCGAGGGCGGTGCGCAAGGTACGCATGGGCCTTCTCCTCGGGTAGGAAGCACTTCCGCCTAAAAATAGTTGTCCTTCGATCAACTTTCGGCGCTCCCCAGAAAGGTTTCCGGCATCCGGGTAACCCCTCGAACCTGTCGACAGCGCGCCAACTCCGCCCCATCGGCGCGGATCAGTCCGCCAGGGTCGACGACGCGCGGTCCGCCAGGATCAGCCGAGACCCTTCACGCCCGGATAGACCGTGTTGGAGAGGACCTGTACGTTGGTCCCCGCGTTGGTGGTGGAGGGGTGGTAGACCCGCAGCTGTCCGTCCGATGTCCACCGGGCCCACATGTCGGGGATGCCGTCGCCGTTGAAGTCGGGCGTGCCGACGACCAGGTCGACGCTCGCAGCCGACCAGCCGGTGCCGTAGGAGACATCGCCGTTGCGGGAGGCCGCCGCCGTCTTCAACGAGTTCAGGTCGACGCTGCCGACGACGGTGCCGGGCCGGCCGTGCCGGATGTTCATGATGCCGTTGTCCAGGTCCCGCCAGAGCAGGTCGGGGGTGCCGTCCCGGTCGATGTCGGCCACGTTGACGATCTCCCGTCGGGCCCAGGCGGTGCCCTCCATCAGGGTCGCCTGTTGGAAGCTCGCCCCGGTGTAGCCGCTCAACGTCCAGAACGCGGTGCCGGCGCGCAGCACCAGATCGGGGTGCCTGTCGCCGGTGATGTCACCGACTGCCTTGAGCTGGGTCCAGGTGGCCGGGGACGGTACGCCGGGCGGCAACTGCACGCGGATTCGGTCGTCGACGTTGAAGCTGCCGTACCCGTCGCCGGGGTAGAGCCAGAAGCCGCCGTCGGGGGTGCGGGCGAACAGGTCGGTCACTCCGTCGCCGGGGAATGCGTCACCGTGTTTGGTGATCAGCGCGGCCCGGCCGCTCGCCGGGTCGAACCAGTGCCCGACCGGGTTGAGCTGGTTGCCGGCGCGGTAGGAGGCCGGCAGGGATTCGTACAGGGCGCCGCCGGTGTCGCCGGGGTAGGTCCGCAGATTGCCGTCGGCGTCGATGACCGTCAGGTCTGGCTGTCCGTCGCCGCCGGTGTCGCCCGGTCCGTCGGCGACGTCACGCGGCGGTACGTAGAACGTGTGGTCGGTACGTGCGCTGCGGTTGCCGGCGGCGTCGTAGGCGTACACCTGCAGGGTCGTCGGCCCGGAGTGTCGTGGCCGCAGGGCCGGGACGGTCGCGGTGCCGGCGGTGGCGTCGACGTAGGTCGTCTCCAGGCCGCCGAGTGCGTAGCTGAACCGGGCGGCGTCGGCTGCCGTGAACGTCGCCGCTCCGGTCTGGCCGAACTTCACGCTCGCCCAGGTGGCGGCGTCGGGCGTGGCGGCGGGGAAGTCGTCGCTGACGACGACGGGTGCCGGCGGGGCCGAGGCGTCGATGACGACCCGGCACAGGGGGCTGCCGGGTGGGAACCAGGTGGACACCTCGCCGTCGGTGTCCTCGGACCGGACGTCCCAGGTGTAGGTGGCCCGGTCCTCCAGTGTGGTGGCAGGGATGGTGAGGCTCGCTCTGCCGTTGCTGAGACTGGTGACGAGCGTTCCGGGCGGTGCGGTGGTGCCTTCCTTCCAGAATCGGAACCGCAGGCCGCGCAGGTTGCCGTCGGCGTCGCCGCCGGTGGCGGCCAGCACGAGGTTGGTCCGGCCGACCACGGTGGGCGGTGCGGGGCTGGGCGCGCACGCGCCGCCGGGTGAGACCGTACCGTTGGTCGGTTCGCTCGGCGGGCGGTTGAACACCACGGTCAGCTCGGTGGCGCTGACCCGGAACTTGCGCCAGGTCAGGGTGTCCGACTCGGAGGTGGCCTGCATCCCGAAAGTGACATTCGACCACCCGCTGTCGGCGGCACGCCGAGCGGCGTGAAGGGCGTTGAAGCCGACGTACGCGTCGGCGCACTGGTTGCCGTATCCGTGGGCGAATGATCGCCGCTGCTGTTCGGTGACCCAGGCCGGTTGATGGTTCCAGGTGGTGCCCGACGAGATGGCACCGGCCAGCCACAGCTGCATTTCGCGGGCTTCGCAGGACCAGGAGTGGACGTTGAGCACCCGGAACGTGGCGGAGCTGACCGTGGCGCCCTTGATCCGGGTGTCGAAGGCCATCCGCCAGAAGCTGCGAGTCCACAGCGGGGTGTCCTCTTCGTAGCCGACCCGGGCTTCGGTGGTGCCGTTGTTGAAGTTGGTGCCGTTCCAGGTGTTGGTGTTCGGGTGCTGGTGATAGACGGTCGCCCAGGCCTGGGTGGTGCTGCGCATCGTCGGGTCGAGGAAGATCGGGAAGCGTACGTCCGGGTTGTCGAGCAGGCCGGTGGCGGCGGCGTCCAGTCGCAGTTGGGCGTCGCCGGTGCCGTCACCGTCGAGGCTGCTGGGCATCGGGGCGACAGCGGCGCCGGGTTCGGCGCCGCTGAGCCCGGACAGGCGCAGGACGTCCGCGGTGGTGGCCACGGAGGTACGCGTGGGCGCGTCGGGAGCTTCGTCGTCGCGGCCGGAGGAGTCCCAGGCGAACGGGGTGGGGATGGAGCTGATCTCGGTGCCGCCGGCCCCGTCGAGGACGGAGACTCCGCCGGTGACGGGGTCGTGGCGGAACACGGCGGTGGTCGACCGCAGCCCGTAGCTGAGCTGCTGGACGGCTGCCGAGGCGGCGGCCTGCGGCGTCTTGACGATCAGCAGCTGTCCGAAGCCGCCGTCGTCGCGGACGACGATCAGCAGGTCGACGCCGGGCAGCACCTCCGGGTAGAGGGCGCGGGGGCCGTCGAGGACGGGCTCGGGCAGTGGGCCGGGCCAGGTGTACGCGACGGTGTGCCCGTCGATGTCCAGCTCGGCGAGCACACTGTGGACGGTAGGCGGGGCGGTGTCGGGCTGGTATCGGGCGGGGGCGTACCGGGCGGCGGGGCCGCCGCTGGAGAAGCGGACCGGCGTCGCGGGGTTGACCGGCCGTACGCCGAGACCGTTTTCCGCGGCGGCGACCTGGGTCAGGTCGGTGTCGATGGGGGCCCACTGCCCGGACGCGTCCTGCGCCCGTTGCGGGATGGAGTGCGTGGTGGTGCGGAGCTGTCCGTCGGGTCGCGCCCAGGTCTGTGCGGTGGCGGTGGTGTCGGTGTCGATCAGCACCTCTTCGCCGGTGCGTCGTGCCTCGTCGAAGGCGGCGGCTTCGTCGCGGGGGGCGGCGGGTGCGGCCTCGGCGGGCTGCTGCGGCGCGGACCGGTCGAGGGCGGGCACGATCCACGGCAGGGTGGTGGCGACGAGTGCGGCCGAGATCAGCGCCACCGTCACGGTGAGCCGGGTACGGGTGCGCACGAATGGGCTGATCAGGCGAGACGCGGTCACTGCGAGCTACTCCCGTGGGACCCGGCGGGCAGGGGGCACTGTGGACGCCACTGCGCCCGGTCGTCAGCTGCGGTGCAGAAGCCCGGTCACGATCGCACGACTCGTGCCGCCGGGTCATGCATCAATGTCGTTATAAATCTGTTATATACGACAGCTGTCGATGTCGTAGCTGCCGGCTTTCTGGTCGTACGTCGCTTTTGCCGATAACAACTGATCCAAATATTGGATTGGTGCATTTGATCGGTTCCCGACCAGATCGACGGCACTCGGCCGGCATTGACCCGTGACCGAGCTCACTCCGGCTCCGATCGGGACTCCACAATGTCACTTGAGTGTCGGCTCAAACTGACGCACAGTGCTCACGACCGTGCCACGCCCGGCGTGTGCTCTCGCGGTCCGTCCGCATTCTCTTCACGCCTGGGAGTCGACGCGCATGCGTGGAACCGGTCCACTGTCCTGGCAGCAGGGCGACCGAGCAGCCCGTACCGGACGGGGTCACACCATCCGGCACCGCGCCCGCCGCGCCACCCTGCTGCTGCTCACGGTCGTCATGACCGTGACGGTGCTGCCCGCCCAGGCGTGGGGCGTGCCCGGCCCCGGGATGAGCCGCACCGGACTGCAGGTCGAACTCCCCGACCTGCCGCAGACCCCCCAGCTGCACCAGGACGAGTCCGCCGAATCCGACCTCACCACCGCCGACGAGGTGCCGGTGGTGCCGTACGAGCCGGTGGCGGTCACCCCCTGGACCTCCGGCGACGGCACCGTGGACCTGACCGGGCTCGCCGCCGGCGAGACGCTGCCGGTCGACGACCTGCCGGTGGCGCTCGGCGTACCGGAAAATGGTGATCCGGCGGCACTTGCCGGCAGCTGGGCCGTCGGCCTCGCCGCCCCCGAAGCGTCCCAGGCCGCCGGCGTGGCCGGCCTGATCATGAAGATCACCCCGCCGGCGTCCGCCGACCCGGCCGCCGAGGTGGCGCTCACCGTCGACTACACCACCTTCGCCGACCTGTACGGGCCGCAGGCCGCCGACCGGTTCGGCTTCCTGCTGCTGCCCGACTGCGTCTACGACGACCCCGACGGCGGCGACTGCGCCACCGGCGACGGCGGCGTCGGCGAACGCGCCGGCGCGCAGGCCGGCGGCTCCGGAGTCACCGACACCGGCGAGATCACCCCGATCGCCAGCCAGGTCGCGGTGGAGTCGACCCGACGGGTCGTCAGCGGCACCGTACCGGTCGGTGCGCTGCTCGCCGCATCGTCGGACGCCGGCCGGTCCGCCGCCTCGTCCACCTCGTCGAGCGTGGTCGGTGTGCTGGACACCGGCGCGTCGGCAGCCGGTGACTACACCGCCACCCCGCTGCTCTCCTCCGGATCCTGGGCCGCCGGCTCCTCCTCCGGCGCGTTCACCTACGGCTACCAGATCGAGGTGCCGGAGGCGACCGGCGGACTGGTGCCGCAGGTCAACCTCTCGTACTCGTCGCAGTCGGTCGACGGGCGGACCTCGGCCACCAACAACCAGGCCTCCTGGATCGGTGACGGCTGGGACTACGCCGCCGGCTCGATCACCCGCAGCTACGCCAACTGCCGGCAGGACTCGACAAAGGCCGGATCCAACAACGCCAGCCACCGCACCGGGGACCTCTGCTGGGGGTCGGACAACGCCACCCTGTCCCTCGGCGGCATGACCACCGAACTGGTGTGGGACGGCGGCACCTGGACCACCGCCAACGGCGACGGCTCCCGCGTCGAACTGCTCACCGACACCGGGCTGGCCAACGGCGACGCCGACGGCGAGTACTGGGTGGTCACCACCCGCGACGGCACCCGGCACTGGTTCGGCCGGCACCGGCTGCCCGGCTGGTCCACCGGCGACCCGGTCACCAACTCCGTGCTGACCGTGCCGGTGTACGGCAACCACGCCGGCGAGCCCTGCTACCAGGCCGGCAACTGGGCCGGGTCGGCCTGCACCCAGGCGTGGCGCTGGTCGCTGGATTACGTCGAGGACCTGCACGGCAACGCGATGAGCCTGTGGTGGGCCAAGGAGACCAACTACTACGCCCGCAACTTCAACTTCAAGGACCCGGTCCGCTACGACCGCAGCGGCTACCTGACCCGGATCGACTACGGCCAACGCGCCGACAGCATGTACTCGGCCGCGCCGCTGGCCCGGGTCGCCTTCACCGTCGCCGAACGCTGCTTCGCCGAAGGCGCACTGACCTGCACCGACGCCAACTTCGCCAGCACCAACCCGAACAACTACCGGATCTGGTACGACACACCCGCCGACCTGCACTGCACCGCCGGGCAGAAATGCTGGAACTCGTCCCCGGCGTTCTTCACCCGCAAACGCCTCGACCGGATCACCACGTCGGCGCAGCGCCAGTCCGGCTCCACCGCCCTGCAGACCGTCGACGAGTACCGGCTCAAGCAGTCGTTCCCGATCCTGCGGACCGGGCTGAACACCGCCCTGTGGCTGGAGTCGGTCACCCGTACCGGACACGGCCGCAACGGCGCCGGCGCGATCGCGCTCAACGCCGTCCGCTTCGAGGCCCACCCCGACGACATGCCCAACCGGGTCCGCCGCGACGACCGGCCCAACTTCTCCCGGCTGCGCATCGGCCGCGTCATCAACGAGTACGGCGGCGAAACGATCGTCACGTACAAGCAGCCGACCGGGGCCTGCGCCACCGGCACCGGCCTGCCCGGCAAGAACGACACCGCCGCGTTGAAAGCCAACACCCGGCTCTGCTACCCGTCGTTCTGGCACCCCGACCCGGCCGTCGAGGTCATCGACTGGTTCCACAAGTACGTCGTCGACACCGTCGAGGAACTACCCGCGATCGACGGCGCGTTCCCCACCGTCACCCGGTACTCCTACGCCGACGCCGGCTGGAAACTCGCCGAGCAGGAGTTCACCAAGAAGTCCACCCGCACGTACTCGCAGTTCGCCGGCTTCGCCAAGGTCACCGTCGTCACCGGCGACGACGACCCGGCCATCGGCAGCGCCCGGACCAAGTCGGTGACCCGCTACTTCCGGGGCATGGGCGACAGCGTCTCCGTCCGCGACATCGACGGCACCGTCATCGCCGCCGACGCCGAACCGTTCGCCGGCCGCATCGCCGAGGAACTCACCTACACCAGCGCCGCCGACGCCGACACCGCCTGGCTGACCCGCAGCGTCACCGTACCGGCCGCCACCGAACTGGCCCGCCGCGACCGCGACGACGGGCTCAGCCCACTGCGCGCCTGGCGGGTCACCGAACCCCGGCAGATCACCTACACCCGCTCCTCCGGCACCGGCGACGACACCCGCACCCAACGGGTCGTGGAAACCCGCACCACCTACGAGACGGAGTACGGACTGCCGACCCGGGTCGAGTCGCTCGGCGACACCGGCCGCACCGGCGACGAGTCCTGCACCAACTTCGGCTACGTCCACCGGACGGACAAGCACGTCATCGGCCTGACCCGGCAGGTGCGGACCAGTCCCACCCTCTGCGCCGACGCCAACTTCGACGACCTGACGACGCTGAGCGCGGCAAGCCGGGTCGGCTACGACAACCAGGCGTACGGTGCGGCCCTGACCGCCTCGACCCGGGCGCTGGTCACCAGCTCCTGGTCGCTGAAGGCCGACGGCAGCGGATACCAGCCCGACGGCAGCGTCGCCTTCGACGCGACGGGTCGGGTCGTCTCCCGCACCGACCCGGACGGAAAGACCTCGACGACCACGTTCGAACCGGCCACCGGGCAGGCGTACCGGGTGACCGAACGCAACTCGCTGGGCCACAGCCAGACCGTCGAGGTCGACCCCGGCCGGGGCGTCGCCGTCCGCAGCACCGACCCGAACGGCCACGTCAGCCAGGCCACGTACGACCCGCTGGGTCGCCTCGTCGAAGCCTGGGCCCCCGGACGGACCCCGACCGCCGGCGCCGTCCCCGACTTCAGCGCCGAATACCACCTGCCGGTCGGCAAACCGCCGTACGTGGTCACCCGCAGCCGCGGCCACGAGAACCGGGTCGAAACCGCCGTCACCCTCTACGACGGACTCGGCCGGGAACGGCAGAGCCAGCAGGAAGCCGTCGGCGGCGGCCGGCTCATCAGCGACACCCTCTACAACACCTCCGGTGAGATCTGGCAGACCAACAACGCCTACTACGCCGACGGCGCACCGAGCGGCCGACTGTTCACCCCGCTCGCCGACACCACGGTGCCGAACGCCACCCGCTACACCTACGACGGCCTCGGCCGGGTACTCACCGAGATGCCGGTGCTGCGCGGCACCGACGCACCCGAACGGGCCACCCGCTACGAGTACGGCACCGACCACTCCACCGTGATCAACCCGGCCGGCGCGCCGTCGTACCGGGTCTGGTCCGACGCCATCGGCCGCACCACCCGGGTCGACACCTTCACCGACGCCGCCCGCACCGCGTTCACCACCATGCGGTACGAGCACGACGCCCGTGGCCAACTCGCCCGCGCGTACCACTCGGAAGCCCTTGACCACCCATGGACCTGGTCCTACGACCAGCGGGGCCGGTTGACCACCGCGAACGACCCGGACACCGGCACCACCACCATCGGGTACGACCACCGCGACCGACCGCTCACCACCACCAACGCCCGCGACGTCACCGTCTGGAACGGGTACGACGAACTGTCCCGGCCGGTGGCGCAGCGACTCGACGGGCCGGCCGGCACCCTGCTGGCCGAGTACAGCTACGACACCGCGCC
The DNA here is from genome assembly GCF_049179175.1 of Solwaraspora sp. WMMA2101. Lineage (NCBI taxonomy): Bacteria > Bacillati > Actinomycetota > Actinomycetes > Micromonosporales > Micromonosporaceae > Solwaraspora > Solwaraspora sp. WMMA2101. The sequence continues at coordinate 4,404,172 of NZ_JBMHMA010000006.1, forward strand.
GGGCGGCACCGGGCTGCCGGCGACGGCGACCCGCTACACCGACGGGTTGGCGTACACCCAGCAGATCGGCGGCTACACCGACGACTACCAGCCGACGTCGACGACGTTGACGCTGCCGCAGGAGATCGCCGACACCTGGGGGCTGGCCCCGTCGTACACGTACTCCTACTCCTACACCGACACGGGGCTGCCGGCGTCGGTGCGGATGCCGGCGGTGGGCCGGTTGCCGGCCGAGGAGGTCCTGGTCCGCTACACCGCCGACGGGCTACCGCTGTCGGTGTCCGGTCAGGACTGGTACGGCGCGGAGACGGTCTACTCGCCGTACGGGCAGGTGCTGCGGTCGACGCTGGGCGCGCAGCCGTACCGGGTGTGGACCACGGCGTCGTACGACGACGCCAGCGGCGCGCTGCTCGACCAGCGGGTGTTCCGGGAGCAGACCGGTGATCAGGCGGTCGTGCCCGGGAACCTGGTGTCGCAGCGGTCGTACGGTTACGACGCGGCCGGCAACGTCACCGCGATCCGGGAGCACGCGGCGGGGATCGCGGAGCGGCAGTGTTTCAGCTACGACGGGGTGGGTCAGCTGACCCGGGCGTGGACGTCGGCCGATCAGTCCTCGTGCGCGGCGGCTCCGTCGGCCGCGACGGTGGCGGCCGGTGCGGACGGGGCCGGCTACTGGCAGGAATACGAGTACGACCTGCTCGGTAACCGGACCCGGCTGGTCGAGAAGGATCTGACCGGTGACGTCGCGAAGGACGCGACCAGCACCTACACGTACGGGAAGTTGGACGGTTCGCAGCCGCGCACGTTGACGTCGGTCCGTAAGTCGTATGTGACCTTGTCGGGTGCGCAGGTGACGGCCGAGGCGAAGCGGCTGTACGAGGCGACCGGTGAGACGAAGTCGGTGTCGTCGCTGCAGACCGGCGACGCCCAGACGTTGTCGTGGACGTGGGACGGGCAGGTCGAGCGGATCGCCGGGCAGGGTCAGGGCGGTAAGACCGCCTGGGTGGGTCCGGCGGGGCACTGTCTGGATCTGGCGTACGGGTTGGCGGTGCCGGGGCAGCGGATCCAGTTGCATTCGTGTAACCGGACCCCGCCGCAGCGGTGGGCGTTCACCGTGGCCCCGGGTCAGGTGGACGCGGATCTGGGGTCGATGCGGGTCTACGACGACTGGTGTCTGCAGCCGGTCGGGACCACTGCCGGGTCGCTTGTGCAGTTGCAGCGCTGTGACGACGGTGCCGGGCAGCGGTGGATCCGTACCGGTGTCGGTCAGCTGCGGCATGCGGTGTCGGGGTTGTGTCTGGCGACCCTGGGTGGGGCGACGGCGAACTCGACCCCGATCGTCCTCGCCACCTGTGACGCTGGCGCGACAGCGCAGTTGTGGTCGGCGCAGGACGAGACCCGGCACATCTACGGCCCGGACGGGGCCCGGCTGCTGACGGTGCAGGACGCTCAGGCGACCCTGCACCTGGGCGACGCCCTGCTGACGGTGGCACGTGGCGGGGTCAACGTGACCAGCCAACGCACGTACCCGGCTCCGGGTGGGGCGGTGATGCGTTACGCCTACGGCACCAGCCCGGCCGCGTTGGCCGCGGTCGCCTCGGATCATCAGGGCAGCCCGTACGCGGAGGTCAACCAGTCCACGGGTATGCCGGTGCGGATCGTCAAACGCGACCCGTACGGCAACGAACGCGCCACCACACCCCTCGCGGTGAATCTGCAGACCCATACCGGGTTCCTCGGCGCGACCCGCGACGACTCCTCCGGCTACACGCCGCTCGGGGCGCGGCTGTACGACCCGGAGGTGGGTCGGTTCCTGTCCGCCGACCCGGTCCTGGACCTGGCCGACCCGGCCCAGGCCAACGGCTACACCTACGCCCACAACAACCCCGTCACCCACTCCGACCCGACCGGCCTGTCGATCAGCCTCACCGCCTCCGAACGCGCGGCTGCGCTGGCCGGGGTGGGTCTGTCCGCCGCGCAGGTCTCCCAGGCCCGATCGGCCGCCGGCCGGACCATGACCTCGGTCATCCTGTCGGTGGCGTGGGACGTGTTGAAGGAGTTCATCGGCCTCGACGCCGCGCTGGGCTGCTTCGGCGGCAGCGTCTGGTCCTGCGTCGACCTGGTCACCGAGTTCATCCCCGCCATTAAGATGTTCAAAGAGGTCTATTCACAGGCGATCCTGTAGAAGTGCAGCCCGATGGCACAGGAGATCGTTTCTGTGAAGGTCGCGAGCGGTCTGCGGTAGTCGGTGTGCAGGATTCTCCAGGTCTTCAGATTCGCGATGACCTGTTCGACGACCCAGCGGATCTTGTTGACCTGCCTGTTGTATTCCTTCTGCCACTCTGTGAGCTCGCCGCCCTTGGGCTTCTTGTACGGGGTGATCATGCCGTTGCCGACGTATCCCTTGTCGCCGATCCAGCCTGCAGGATTCAGGCTGACGAGAACACCGGTGTCGTTGATCGCGTACGAGTCGTGGTGGTTGCCGGTGACGGGATCGGAGACCCAGACGAGCGCGCCGTCGAGGGTGCAGGCGACCTGGACGCTCATGCCCGTGGTCTTGTGCTTGCCGGAGTACAGACAGCGGTCCGTGCGCCATGACCAGCAGGGGAACAGGGTGCCGTCGACGATGTACTGGACGGTCGGGTCGAGCTCGTCGGCGGTCGGCACGAACCCCGCCAGCACGCGGTCGAGGACCGGGGTGATGGCGGTGACCGCCCGTGAGATCGTCGACTGGGAGACGCCGTGCGCCTCGGCGATCTCCGCTTGGACGCGGTTGCGCCGCATGTAGGTCAACGTGACCACGAGGGCGCGGTAGAGGCCGAGGATCGGTGGCCACGGTTCCATGCCCAGGTTCCGGCATTCGGCGCGGACCAGCACGCAGAGGTCGCGGATCTGATCGGTCGTGAAGCCGGTGGTATGATACATGTTCGGCGGTCCGCTTTTCTTTGGTTGTTGTGTGGTAACTCCATCCTATGGGAGGGCGGGCCGTCTCATTTATCAGGGGGTCCACTGTGGGCTATCGAGGCCCTGCTGAATAAGCCTCAAAGCGTTCGGCCGGATCGTCAAAGCCGTCGAACGCACCTTCTCCGCGATCAAAGCCTGGCAGAAAGCCAAAGCCGCCGCCCAGGCCGTCCTCAAAGCGGCCCGCGCCGCCGAAACCGCCGCGTTGAACGCGAAGAAAGCCGCCGCCGAACGCGCCAAACGCGCCGCCCAGGCCCTCGCGAAGAAGGCTGCCGACAAGGCCAACACCACCAGCAACAAAGCCGTCAACGCGTCCAAGAAGACCGGCAACCCCGTCCAGAAACAAGCCCAAGCCAAAACCAACCCCAAAGCCTCCAGCAGTGGCGGTGGCCGAGCCAGCGGCGGCGGTAAGAACACCTCCAAACCCGGCGGCACCACCGGCGCCAGCTCACGCTCCAACGGCGGATCCAGCGGCGGCAACTCCTGCGAGAACCCCGCCAACAGCTTCACCCCCGGCACCAAGGTCCTGATGGCCGACGGCACCACCACACCCATCGAGGACGTCAAACCCGGTGACGAGGTCATCGCCACCGACCCCGAAACCGGCGAAACCGAGGTGGAGACCGTCACCGCCACCATCACCGGCGACGGCGTCAAACACCTCGTCAAGATCACCATCGACACCGACGGCCACCACGGCGACGAGACGGCCGAGATCACCGCCACCGACGGCCACCCCTTCTGGGTCCCCGAGCTGGGCGAGTGGATCGACGCCACAGACCTGCAGCCCGGCCAATGGCTCCAGACCAGCTCCGGCACCTGGGTCCAGATCACCGCCATCCAACGCTGGACCGTCCCGCGAGCCGTCGTCCACAACCTCACCATCAGCCACGTCCATACGTACCATGTAACCGCCGGTGATACGCCGGTACTCGTCCACAACTGCGGGCCGACGGAAGTCGATGCAAAGCTCGCTCGTGATCGCGCGGAAGGGCTGCAAGGAATTCGGAATGATTATCCGAACGCCGTCAATCATGGCACTACTTCGGTTATCGGCGTTTACAACAAAACAACCCGCCAGTGGACTAGTCACATCGCGATTAATGGCGATGGCGCAATGCCCGACACGTGGACGCTTGGGCCTGGCGAGAAGTTTGTTCGCGGTGCTGGGCATGCCGAGGAGACCATCCTGAATAACTTAGGGGCGGATGAGGTAGTAGGCTTCGGTGGTACATCTCGAAACATCTGCCGAAGTATCGTAAGTAGTCCCAGTTCCCGTGGGTGACTTTGTGTAGTCGGACAGTTGGTGCGTGCTCCGGCAGCCGTGGTGGTGTTGATTTGCGGCCGTGACGGTCTCGGTTGGTGCTTCGGTGGAGGCGGATGCTGACGCGGGGTTGAGGTCTGCGCTGGCTCGGGTGGTGGAGGCCAACGAGCGGTGGGAGCGGTTGGCCGGGCAGTTGCGGGAGGAGAACGCGGCGCTGCGGGTGGAGAACGAGCGGTTGCGGGAACGTGATGTGCGGCGTGAGGCCGAGTTGGAGCGGGTGTCGGCGGAGTTGGCGGTGTTGCAGCGGTTGGTGTTCGGGCGTTCGTCGGAGCGGGTTCGGCCGCAGCCGACGGCGGGCGACGGTGACGGCCAGGGTGGGTATGGCGGTGAGCCTGGCGAGCGTGAGCGGGAGAGGGCACCGCGGCGGGGGCCGGGAGGGCGGGCCGGTCGCAGGGATTACTCGCATCTGCCGCGGGTGGAGGTGGTGTGGGACTTCGCCGGGGGCGGGTACTGCTGCCCGGACTGTTCGTCGCGGTTCGAGGCGTTCGACGATCACGCCTTCGAGCAGGTCGATTGGCGGGTGACGGTGCGGGTGGTGGTGCACCGTCGGCGCCGGTACCGGCGGCGGTGCCGGTGTGCCGGGGCGAGGACGGTGACCGCGCCGGGCCCGCCGAAAGCGGTCGGCAAGGGCCGGTTCAGTAACGGGTTCATCGCGATGCTGCTGGTCGAACGGTTCGTGGCCGGGCGCTCCCAGAACTCCCTGATCGCCGGGCTGGCACGCCAGGGCGCCGAGGTCAGCTCCTCGACGTTGGTCGGGACCTGCGCGGCCGCCGGGACGTTGCTGGCGCCGTTGGAGGAGCGGATTGTCGCCCGGTCCCGTGATTCGTGGCATCTGCACGCCGACGAGACGTCGTGGCACGTGTTCACCCCCGATGGTGGTGACGGGCCGGCCCGCTGGTGGCTGTGGGTGTTCATCGGCGCGGACACCACCTGTTTCGTGATGGACCCGACCCGCGCCGGCGCTGTTTTGGCCCGCCACGCCGGGATCGACACCGCCACCGGACAGCTGACCCCGCACGCTGATGGTGGGCCACGGCGGCTGGTCGTCTCCAGCGACTTCTACACCGTCTACGCCTCGGCCGGGCGTAGGACCGACGGCCTGACCAACCTGTACTGCTGGGCCCATGTCCGCCGGTACTTCGTGCGCGCCGGGGACGCGAACCCGACCCAACTGGCGTATTGGACCCGAGACTGGCTGGACCGGATCAAGGCCCTGTACCACGCCCACGACGAGCTGACCGACGCGTGGAACGCATCCACGGCCGTCGCAGGGACGGCGGCGACCCGGCTGGACGACGCGTACACCGCCTGGGACACCGCCCTGCAGGCGATCGACACCGCCCGGCAGGCCCAGATGGCCAGCCCCGGCCTGCAACAACCCGCGAAGAAGGCCCTGGCCACCCTGGACCGCGAGTGGGACGGCCTGACCGCGCACCGCGACTACCCGATGATCAGCCTGGACAACAACACGTCCGAGCGGGCACTGCGACGGCCCGTCATCACCCGCAAGAACGCCTACGGCTCCCGCACCGACGACGCCGCGCGCCTCGCCGCGACCGTCTGGACCGTCACCGCCACCGCCGAACAGGCCGGCCTCAACGTCCTGACCTACCTCACCGCCTACCTCGACGCCTGCGGTCGCAACGGCGGCAGACCCCTGACCGGTCCGGACCTCCAACGATTCCTGCCCTGGACCGCGTCCCCCGCCGACCTGCACACCTGGGCCCAGCCACCCCCGACCGGCTGACACCCACACCGACCACCGCGACGGCGACGCCACACCCGGCCACGCCGACCATCAGCATGCCCGCAAACCGCGTCGCCCAACCCCACGAGACTTGGGACTACTTACGAAGTATCTGCTATCCGATGCTCAGTGGCAACGGTATGAGGTTTGGCGGCGCAGGATACTTCGGCGGCAGGGCGGATAAGACTCCGTTCTCATATTTCTGGCAGGAGGGCTAGCTAGGTCATGGAAAGCGTCAGGCTGACGGAAGCGGTCGGCTACACCGTCGGTGAACTGCTCTTGATCTCGGCTGAGGCGTTCGACGCACGCGTCGCCGGAACCACTCTGCGGCGTGTGCTTATCGACTGGCCTTGGCGGGAGATTGACCCTGATTCCGCCAACTCCTGGGACGGAACCGTGGCCTTTCCTCGCGATCCTGATTCGTACGATTGGTGCAACACTCCATGGCGCCTAGAGCCCGATCCATCCGATCTTGAGGCAGGCGACTCATGCTTTATAGGGATCCCGCCCACCAAAGTGATTGTGATTGGAATCGAAAAGTTTGAGCCGCCGGCTGACTTTGGATTTCTGCCTCGACCCGAGTATGTTCTTGAGGTTGTTCCGGTAGACATGCTCGATGATGAAGAAGCCGGATTCGTGCTCTATCTGAACGGCGAGGAACCTATCGAACTTGAGCGGGTCTCAGTGGACGGCTGAAAGTCGGGGACGCTGCCGCACGAGAATCGGTTGGCTCGTTCCGTCGTGGATGACTATTGGGAGCCCAGATTCTTGGCCGACGCTCATTATCGAGGTACGCCGGCGTAGTCTGCTGCTTGTCCCCAAGACGGCGACGGTAGTGATTCCCAATCTTCTGACGGGTGCGCTGAAGACCTCGATACTCCCGGATGATTCCCCAGCGATCGGCCGACCTTCAGTGCAAATCCCTACGCGGGTCTGTGAGTGACGATGACGGCGAGGAGCGGTCCGAGGGTCTCGGTGACGATGCCGCGTTCGCAGCCTGCGATCTTCTTTCCGGCATCGATGCCTTTTGTGGATAGTGGTACGTTGGTGGAGGTCTTGACTCCTGTCTGTCCATGACAGACGCAGCGGGTTGGATAAGGCGGAGCGGCCGGGCCAGCGGAGGCGGCGGTAAGAACACCTCCAAACCCGGCGGCACCACCGGCGCCAGCTCACGCTCCAACGGCGGATCCAGCGGCGGCGGAGACAAACCCGCCGACAGCTGCCCCCTCAAAAACAGCTTCACCCCCGGCACCAAGGTCCTGATGGCCGACGGCACCACCACACCCATCGAGGACGTCAAACCCGGTGACAAGGTCATCGCCACCGACCCCGAAACCGGCGAAACCGAGGTGGAGACCGTTGCCGCCACCATCACCGGCGACGGCATCAAACACCTGGTGAAGATCACCATCGACACCGACGGCCACCACGGCCCGGAGACCGCCGAGGTGACCGCCACGGACGGTCACCCCTTCTGGGTGCCCGAGTTGGGGGAGTGGATCGACGCCGTCGACCTGCAGCCCGGCCAGTGGCTCCAGACCGGCTCCGGCACCTGGGTCCAGATCGCCGCCATCGAACGCTGGTCCACCCAGCGCGCCGTCGTCCACAACCTCACCATCGCCAACACCCACACGTACTATGTGCTCGCCGGCAACACGCCGGTCCTCGTACACAACTGCGGTGAGGCCGAGTACGGAAGCACTGATCTCAGTGTTGAAGTCATTAAGAAGCGCTTGGAGGAGGGCAACCAGTTGAACAATGGTGCAGCTGCACGCTATCTCGATGCTGACGGCAATGGGCGGATCGCGGTGGCTTTTTCGGGTGGCGGTAAGGGGCGGAAGTTCCATGCAGAGCAGAAACTAATTGCCAGACTCGGCAAGGAAAACATTCTAGAGGTATATTCTGAGCTGCAACCTTGCTCAGGCAGGGGGGCGAGTTGCTCGGCGTCGTTGGGGGGTATCAAGCAGTCCTGGTCATGGAAATGGACTACGTCGGCCGCTAGTGCCACTTCAAGAAAAGATCAGGCTATCGCGATTAAGAAGGTGTTTTCGGAGGCGGCGGCAGGAATATGGTGATCACTGGCGAATTAGAGCCTAGATTTCGATACGAGGAGAGTATTCTCACCTTGATTCGGAAGTCGGATGCGCGCGACTATCTGTTGCGTCGGGGCCTTCCTGTGGATAATCCTCTGTTTTTTCCCATGACTGCATATTCGCATACCGAGGAGGGCCGTGAGTTCATCGTCATCGGCAATGATGGAACCGATGATGTTGGTCTGTACTGTGTGGATATCGATACAGGGGAAGTCGCAATCACGAGCCTTGGCGTGGAAGTTGGAATCGGGCATGTCAACGCGTCACCGTACGCCTTCGATCGGTGTATCTCGGAGTTCATCCGCGGATGTCCATATGGGAGCCATGGCAGCGAGCGGGAAGAGCTGGAATTGATCAGCGCGGATCTTGGTCGAGTCTTGTCGGGTATCGACGGCTCCATTTTCGATGAGGATCCGGGATTCTGGTACACGCTGCTCAACGATGTAGCGATCGGCGACTATGTGGGGCCATGAGGATGGCGATGGCAGGATCCGGGGGCGGCCGGTCATGCAGGTGGATCACTCCAAGAGGACTCAAGCAGCTAGCTGCGCTGGTTGATCGCTTCGGATGCGCAGGGTGACGGTTGCCTGTTTGGTGTACTCAGGTGGCGATGCGGTCTTTGGCGCCGGTGCAGAATCGGCGGACTGCGGGGGTGCGTCGGTAGGGGCCGAGTGCGCTGACGAGGTTGCGTACGTGCTTGATGCATCTGGCGGAGGTGACCTGGCCGGTGAGGGTCTGGACGGCCTGGTCGCCGAGGGCGAGTGCCTTGTCCAACTCGGGTTGGTCCTGGCGGACGTAGGTGGTGGCGAGCAGGGCGTTGCGCAGCGCGCCTTCGCGGCTGTACTCGTTGTCCTGGAGTCGCAGTGCTGCCCGGAGGTGTTCGCGGGCGCGGGTCCAGTCTTCGAGTTTGACGTAGCAGTAGCCGGCTTGGGCGTGGGCCTGGGCTTCGTTGATCCAGTACGCCCAGTCGGGGTCGCCGTGTTCCGGGCGTTCGTCGGTGAGCCGGTCGAACGCGCTGTCCAGTGCACGCCGCGTGTCGGCCACGGCGTGGTTGTTGGCGTACGCCTCAGCGGCGCGCAGGTCGAGAATCGTCCCGACTTTCGGGCTGGTGGCGGGGTAGCTGGCCCGTGCGGTCTCGGCGAGGGTGATCGACTGCCGGAGCTGGCCGAGGTCTTTGGCCTGGCAGGACATGAAGCCGAGGATGTTCGCGCCGAGGCCACGGTCACCGGCGGCGTGAGCCTGGTAGAGGCCGGCGATCCAGAACCGTTGCGCCTGGCTGTGGTTGCCGGCGTCGAACGACAGCCAACCGGCCAGGCGCATCAGCTCACCAGCAGTGCCGTGAAGCCGCCGCCCCACCGAGTCGGTGTACCGGCGCTCGCGTAGCACCTCGACCACGGTCGCCAGGTGCTGACAGACCAGGCCGAGCGTCTGGCCGCTGCCGAGGTGGTCGTCCATCCGCCGCAGGCTCGCCGTGACGGTGTCCAGGTGGTCGACGACCTCACCGGACAGCGGCCGATTGGTCGCCGAGGCGACGTCGGCCGGCTGCTGGGCGATGATCCACTCGTGTGCCGGCGACGTCAGCGCGGAACCGAGCAGAGTCAGGTACCTCGGTCGGTGCATGCCGCCTCCCGACTCGGCAATATCATCGGGCCGTGACCGACGCAGTCGGTGCGCTCGTGGCGGCCCATGTGGAGAGCCGCCACGAGCAGGGGGAGTCAGGGATTACGGGCGGGCGCCGTCGGACTTGAGGGTGGTGGTGAAGGTGGTCCAGGCGGCGGGGTCGAAGGTCAGCGTCCCGGAGGCGGGGGCTTTGGAGTCGCGTACGTCGATCTGGGTGCCCCGGTCGCGGACCTCGACGCACTGGCCGTTGCTGCCGGATCGGCTCGACGTGCGCCAGGCGTTACGTTCCATCCTCGCTCAGCTCCTTGATCAGCTTGACCGACTCGGCGGGCGACATAGCCAGCATCCTCAGATTGTCGTACGCCGCCGAGATTCGCGCCAGGTCGCGGGTTGACTCAAGGAACAGCTCACCGGCAAGGGTCTCGATGTAGCCGAGTGGTGGATCGTCTCGCTCGAAGCTGAGCAGTGCGAAGCCGCTGCTGTCGGCCAGGTGTGCGCCGGCTTCGAAACGCAGCACCTGGATCGTGACGTTGGGCAGTTCGCTGAGGGTGACGAGGCGGGCGAGTTGGTCGCGAAGCACCTCTGGGCCGCCGACCTCGGTGCGCAGTGCCGCCTCGGACAGGACGGCGTGCAGCCGCAGCGGTGTCGGTTGCCGGTGCAGCACCTCCTGTCGGGTCATCCGGGTGGCGACGCGTTGGTTGACCGTGTCCGGGTCGACCTCCCGGCCGATGATGTTGACCGCGCGGGCGTAGCGCTCGGTCTGGAGTAGACCGGGCACCAGCGTCGGTTCGTAGTTCTTCAGCTCGACGGCTTCGGTTTCGTAGGCGATGTACGTCGCGTACTTGCCGCCGACCCGCTGCCACCAGCCGTCCTCGCGCAGGTCGCGGGCCTGGGCCAGCAGCGATGAGCCGGGCTCGGCGTCGAGCGGGACGCCGTAGGCGACCAGCAGTTCCATGACGTCACCGGCGCGCGGCTTGATCTCGCCGGACTCGATCCGGCTGATCCGCGACGACGAGCAGCGGACCGACTTGGCGACTTCCTCGCCGGTCAGGCCCTTGGCTTCACGGAGCTTACGCAGCTCGCGGCCGAGCCGCCGGGAGCGTGGGGTGGCTGGGGCAAATCGAGGCATGGCCATGATTCTGCACGATCCCCACTCATCTGTCTGCCCCTGAGGACATGCTCTGACTCATTAATCATGAACCTGGTCTTGCTATGCATCAAGTGATGCTGCAGTCTGTAGTCGACACACCACGGATCAGCCCTGCAGCGGTGCCGTTGCGGCAACGCGGTGACCAGCCAGCGGGTCGGGGCGCGGCAACGCCCCGACCCGCCGACCCCACCAGAAGGTGAGAGTGCTCGTGATCGCCAGACTGCTACCGATCGTCTTCGCCGGCCTGATGCCCGGCTTCCTCCTCGGCCTGTTCACATTCCGGGTCAAATCCCGGTGGTGCCCGCGCTGCGGCGAAACCACCGAAGCCATCCACCGCAGCATGCACCAATGACCGCGCCCGGCCGCCACCGCATCACCGAACTACCCATCGGCCGGCGGATCGCCCAACTCCGCACCCGACGCGGCCTCACCCAACAGGTCTTCGCCGACCGCATCGGCAAATCCCACTCCTGGGTCGACAAAGTCGAACGCGGCATCCGCTCCCTCGACCGCATCTCCGTCATCCACACCATCGCCAACGTCCTCGGCGTCACCCCCGACGTCATCCTCGCCCCCACCACCAGCAGCCGACCCGAACCCGCCACCAACACCACGGCCGCCGTCGAACACCTCCGCACGGCCCTCGCCCGCTACGACACCCCCACCCCCGACCAACAGTCACCCTCCGCCGCCGACCTGCACCACCGCATCCAGTACGCCCACAGCGCCTACCAGCACGCCCACTACCCGCAACTCCTCCGCACACTGCCCGACCTGCTCACCCACACCCGCCACACCACCACGGCACGAGCCGATGCCGCCCACCTGCAAACCCGGATCTACCGACTCACCGCCCACCTACTCACCAAACTCGACGAACCCCACCTCGCCTGGCTCGCCGCCGACCGCGCCATCACCACCGCCACAGGCCACCCCCGACACACCGCCGCAGCCGCCATCCCACTCGCCCAAGCGTTACGCGCCCTGCACCGACCCACCCTCGCGATCCAAGCCGCGCTCACCGCCGTACCGCTGATCGACCCGGCCGGGACCAACGACGCCGCACCCGACGACCATGCCCTCGCCGGCACCCTGCTCATCGAAGCCGCCCTCGCCGCCGCCACCGGCAACGACCCCACCACCGCCCACCACTACGCACACCGTGCCGCCCAGCTTGCCGCCACCCGCCCCGGCGACAACGACGCCACCACCACCGGCTTCGGGCCCACCGCCGTCGAAGTTGCCCGAGCCCACATCGCCACCATCCTCGGCGACCCGCACCAGGCCATCACCCACCACCAATACGCCACCGCCGGCCACGGCTGGCGGGAACTACCCGCCGAACACCGCGCCGCCCACCTGATCGACATCACCCGCGCCTACCTCGACACCGGCAACCCCACCGCCGCCACTCACGCCGTCATCGCCGCCGACCAGACCGCCCCCGCCGAAACCCGCACCCGACCCACCGCCCACACCGTCGTCGCCACCCTCCTACGGACCAGCCCCACCCCCGACCTGACCCGCCTCGCCACCACCATCGGCCTCACCCCACGACCCTGACCAGCCGGCAGCCTTGCTACGCGGCGGCGTCGCGGGGCTCGAAACCGACCTTCAGGCTCACCTCCAGCGCTGCCGCCAGTCTTTCCAGCACCACGAGTGTCGGCACGGTCCCGCCAGCCTCGAACCGGGCCACCGCAGACTGCGTCATCCCTGATGCCGTGGCCAACTGCGTCTGACTCCAACCGCGACGCTCACGCAACTCACGCACCGAACGACCGAGCTCGAACGCCAACCGCGCCGCCTCGTACGCCTCAGCGGCACCCGGCTCAGCCAACCGCCGCTCCCGCATCGCGGCCCAACCGCCACCCTCACCCATGACTAGATCCAACGCCGTTGCAGCCTGAAGCTGCCGGGCGAGGGCGCAGGTCAGGCGATCGCGGCGATGTCGCCGTCGTCGAAGTAGATGGCCTGGTGCAGTCGGCCACCGAGCGCGGCGGCCTAGCGGGCCACCACATCCTGCCCGGAGATCTTGCCCTGCTCGATCTGGGAAACCCGGCCCTTGGTGACGCCCATCCGGTCGGCGACCTGCTGCTGAGTCAGACCCCGGGCCCTGCGTACCTCGGCGAGGCGGTGCCCGACGACGGTGGCCAGCAGCTCCCGCTTGCCGGCCTCGACCGCCTCCTCACCGCCGGCCCGCTCGACATAGGCACTCCGGACGTCGCTCCAACGGGTGTAGCCCATCACGGCTCCCTTTCCTGCTCGGCGCGTTCCTTCAGGTAGATCTCGTAGCGGTGTTCGGCCAGTGGGATGGCTTCGGTGTACCACTCGTTCCACCGGCCGGTCTTGTCGCCAGCGACGAGCAGGATGCTGGAGCGCCAGGGGTCGAAGGCGAACAGGATCCGTACGGTTCCTGGACGCAGCTCCTTAAGGTTCGCGATCGACGACCCCTGGATCGTGTCCACCAGCGGCCGGCCCAGGTCGTGCCATCGCCGGGGTCGGTCGGGGCTGGTTGTCGCAGGGCGGACCTAGACTGCGGCGCCATGGCGATGGTGACCTTTGTCGACGAGAGCACTGCCGGGGCCCGTACCCCGGCCTGGGCGCTGCGGATATTCGAGGAGCGACTGACGCTGCGGGAGCTGATCCGTCGGCGGATCCACCAGGAGGTGGCCGAGTACCACGCCGCCGAAGGGGTCGTGCCGACCCGGTCGCTGGTGGCGCCGACCCCGGTCGAGCAGACCCTCAACGGTGACCCGGCGGCCCGCCGCCGCCCCCGGGTCGACCCGGACACCCAGGTCGCGCTCGCCGAGACGGCGTTTCGCCGCAACGGGTTCGTGGTGCTGGTCGGTGACCGGCAGGTCGAGGACCTCGACGACGAGGTCGACCTGCGCCGGGACACCGAGGTCACGTTCCTCAAGCTCGTACCGCTGGTCGGTGGCTGATGTCGATCACGGGCAACACCGAGCCGTGGCGCGCCGAGCGGCTGCGTGAGCTGGTCGCCGGTGCCGACGTACCCGGCCTGGCCAGCTATCTCTACCGGCACGCCTGGCAGGTCGTCAACAAGGCGGAGCACCGGGCGCTGCTGCGGCCGCTGTCCCGGCCCGATCTGGTACGCCTGATGCGTGCCCTGATCGACGTCCGGCTCGACGGTCGTCACCTGCCGTGGGCGGCGACGGAGCTGTTGTCGCAGCTGGCCCGGCGGCTGCCCGACGACCTGTCCGCCGAGGACGCCGAGGCCCTGGGCGCGTTCGTCGTCCTGGCTCCGCACTCGCTGCCACCGACCGCGTTGGAGCTGGTGGCGCGTCGGCTGCAGGACACCAGCGGGCTGCCGGACGACGTACTGAAATGGGTGCAGCTGCGGTCGGGGGAGAGCCCACGGCTGCGGCAGTTCCTCGCGGAGCGGGGCAGCGTACCGCTGGAGCCGGTGGACCCGTGGGCCGCGCAGATCCTCACCGAGCTGCCGACCCTCGGCCCGGCCTGGCCCCGGCTGCTGGCGCACGCCAGCACCGCGACCGCCGCCCGCCCGCCGGCGGCCTGGCTGAAGGCCGCCCGGGAGCTGCTCGCCGAGGTCGACCCGGCGCAGGCCCGTACGGTGCTGGACCGGTGGCTGACCGCCGCGTCGGTCACCCCGCAGCAGGTGCCGGACGCCGGCAACGCCGACGTGCTGCGGGGCCTGCTCTGGCTGGCGGAGCTGACCGGCCCGACGACCGACCAGGTACGCCTGTTCGGCGTACTGGTCGAGGTGATGTTGCGGCGGCTGCCGGGGGTCGGGCCGGCCTGCCCGAAGATCGCCAACGCGGCGGTCGGGGTGCTGGGCCGCCTCGACGGTGACGCCGCCCTGGCCCAGCTGGCCCGGCTGTCGGCGCGGCTGACGTACAAGGGCACCCGCAACGAGGTCGACAAGGCGCTCGACGCGCGGGCCGCCGCGCTCGGCATCGGCCGGGACGAGATCGAGGAGCTGGCGGTCCCCGACTACGGGTTGACCGACGTCGGTCGGCACGAGGTGACGGTCGGCGGCTGCCGGGTGGAGCTGTCGGCGGGCACCAGCACCGTCGCGGTGACCTGGCACAACGACGCCGGCCGGGTGGTGAAGTCGCCTCCGGCGGCGGTACGGCGTGACCATCCGCAGGTCGTGGCCGACGTGAAGGCGCTGGCCAAGGACGTTTCCGGGATGTTGGCGGCGCAGTCGGCCCGACTGGACCGGCTCTTCCTGGCCCGACGCGACTGGAGCCTGTCGGTGTGGCGGGAGCGCTACCTGGACCATCCGCTGGTCGGCGTCCTGGCCCGGCGGCTGCTGTGGCTGGTCGACGGGGTGGTGTGCGGCTGGGCCGACGGCGCGCTGCGGACGGTCGACGACACCCCGGTGTCGGCCGCCGACGACGCGGTGGTGCAGCTGTGGCATCCGATCGGGCGGCCGGTGCCGGAGGTGCTCGCCTGGCGGGAGTGGCTGGAGCGCCACCGGGTGGTGCAGCCGTTCAAGCAGGCCCACCGGGAGGTGTACCTGCTGACCCCGGCGGAGGAGTCCACCGGCACCTACTCGAACCGGTTCGCCGGGCACGTGCTGCGCCAGCACCAGTTCCATGCGCTCGCCGCCGCCCGGGGCTGGGCGGACAAGCTGCGGTTGATGGTCGACGACACGTATCCGCCGACGGTGCGGCAGCTGCCGCAGTGGGGGCTGCGGGCGGAGTACTGGGTGGAGGGGATCGGCGACGACTACGGCGTCGACACCACCGACAGCGGTACCTACCTGCGGCTGGTCACCGACCAGGTGCGGTTCTATCCGATCGACGCCCCCGGCAACGTGGCGCACGCCAGCGGCGGCGGCTACACCGGCGGCCGGTGGGGCACGCAACGGGCGCCGGTGGTGCCGATGCCGCTGAGCGAGGTGCCGCCGCTGGTGTTCAGCGAGGTGCTGCGCGACGTCGACCTGTTCGTCGGGGTGGCCAGCGTCGGCAACGACCCGACCTGGTCCGACGGCGGGCCGGCGGGCCGGTTCCGGGACTACTGGTCGTCGTACAGCTTCGGGGAGTTGTCGGCGACGGCGCAGACCCGCCGGGACCTGCTGGCCCGGCTGCTGCCCCGGCTGGCGGTGGGTGCCCGGGCCAGCATCGACGGCCGGTTCCTGGTGGTCCGGGGTGAGCTGCGCACCTACAAGATCCACCTGGGGTCGGGGAACATCCTGATGAGCCCGAACGACACCTACCTGTGCATCGTGCCGGACCGGTCGGCGACGCGCCCCGGTGATGACCGCCACGACGCGTTCCTGCCGTTCGAGGGGGACACCGTGCTCGCCGTGATCCTCAGCAAGGCGATGCTGCTGGCCCGGGACACCGAGATCACCGACGTGACGATCACCCAGCAGATCGGCATCGCCACCGGCTGAGGACGTCGGCGAGCTGAGTACGCCGGCGGGGGTGCACCGACACGTCGGTGCACCCCCGCCGGCCTGCTGGTCTCAGTCGGTGCCGGACTCGATCGCGGCCCGGTCCAACGCGTCCGGCTTGACCGACACATCCTCACCGCCGGTGCGGACGATGTCGGTGGCGCCGCCGAACGGCAGTTCGCTGATCAGTCCGCTGCCGGGCAGCAGCGGGCCGTCGGCGACGTACTGCTCCAGCTTGTCCCGGGAGTCGGCGATGTCGAGGTTGCGCATCGTCAGCTGGCCGATCCGGTCGTCCGGGCTGAACGCCGGGTAGTGGCTGCGCTCCATCGACAGCTTGTCCGGGTGGTAGCTCAGGTGCGGCCCGGTGGTGTCGACGATCGAGTAGTCCTGGCCGCGCCGCAGCCGGACGGTGACGCTGCCGGTGACCGGGTAGCCGACCCAGCGGTGCAGGCTCTCCCGCAGCATCAGCGCCTGCGGGTCGAACCAGCGGCCCTCGTACAGCAGCCGCCCGAGCCGGCGGCCTTCGATCTGGTACGCCGCGACGGTGTCCTCGTTGTGGATGGCGGTGAGCAGCCGCTCGTACGCGATGTTCAGCAGCGCCATGCCGGGGGCCTCGTAGATGCCCCGGCTCTTGGCCTCGATGATCCGGTTCTCGATCTGGTCGGACATGCCCAGCCCGTGCCGGCCGCCGATCCGGTTGGCCTCGTGCACCAGGTCGACGGCGCTGGCGAAGCCCTGGCCGTTGATCTTCACCGGTCGGCCGTGGGCGAACTCGACGGTGACGTCCTCGGTCGCGATGTCGACGTCCGGCTGCCAGAACGGCACTCCCATGATCGGGGTGACGATCTCGATCGAGGTGTCGAGGTGCTCCAGCTGCTTCGCCTCGTGGGTGGCGCCCCAGATGTTGGCGTCGGTGGAGTAGGCCTTCTCCGCCGAGTCGCGGTACGGCAGGTCGCGCTGCGCCAGCCAGTGCGACATCTCCAGTCGGCCACCGAGCTCGGAGACGAACGCGCCGTCCAGCCACGGCTTGTAGATCCGCAGCCCCGGGTTGGCCAGCAGCCCGTACCGGTAGAAGCGTTCGATGTCGTTGCCCTTGAACGTCGAACCGTCACCCCAGATGGAGATGTCGTCGGACTGCATGGCCTGCACCAGCATGGTGCCGACGACGGCCCGCCCCAGGGGGGTGGTGTTGAAGTACGTCTGCCCGCCGGAGCGGATGTGGAAGGCGCCGCAGGCCAGCGCGACCAGGCCCTCCTCGACCAGCGCCGCGCGGCAGTCGACCAGGCGCGCCTTCTCGGCGCCGTAGATCAGGGCCCGGTCGGGTACGTCGCTGAGGTCCGGCTCGTCGTACTGGCCGACGTCGGCGGTGTACGCGTACGGGACGGCGCCGCGTTCACGCATCCACGCGACCGCGATGGATGTGTCCAGGCCGCCGGAGAACGCGATGCCGATCCGTTCACCTACGGGCAGTTTGCGCAGCACCTTCGACATGGCCGTCAGTCTAGGCGAGGGCGGGCGGGCCGGGCCGGGCCGCCCTCACCTCCGGCGGCGTGACCGGCCGACCGTGGGAAGCCGGCGGTGCCCCGACGTACGGGCTGCGCCCCGCCGTCCTGTTCGGGTGCCCTCGACCGCATCCGAGCCTTCGCCGAGTGTTGCGACAAATGCCGGTGGCTCGGTCATGCGCCAACTACGACCCGGCAACTGCCCAGTCTGGGAGAAGAGTCGCGCGCAACGGTCCGATAGTTTCATCACACTTGGTCAATCTCTGCCTCACGGAAGGTGCGCGCTCATGGCTCAGGACGTCGCCGCCGCGCCGGGCGGGCTGCTGGCGCGGCTCAACGGTGCCCACCACAAACTGGCCCTGAACGGATTTCTCGCCGTGGTGATCGCCCACTGGGCCGAGCACCTGGTGCAGGCGTACCAGATCTGGGTCCTCGGCTATCCCCGGCCGCAGGCCCGCGGGGTGCTCGGCCAGTGGTTCCCCTGGCTGGTCACCTCCGAATGGCTGCACTACGGCTACGCCATCGTGATGCTCGCCTTCCTGTTCCTGCTCCGGCGCGGCTTCACCGGCCGGGCACGCACCTGGTGGACGATCGCGCTGGCCATCCAGTTCTGGCATCACATCGAACACCTGCTGCTGCTGATCCAGGCGCAGACCGGCACCATCTTCTTCGGCCAGCCGGTGGTCACCAGCGTGGCGCAGTTGATCATCCCCCGGGTCGAGCTGCACCTGTTCTACAACTCGGTGGTGTTCGTGCCGATGCTGATCGCGATGTACCTGCACCTGCGGCCGAACGCCACCGAACGGGAGCAGATGAGCTGCAGCTGCGCCGGTCACCGTACGCCCGCGCAGCGGCTCGCCCCGCACACGGCCTGATCCGGATGCGGCCCGACCTGGACCCGGTCCGGCGGGGATGGCGGCGGGGGCGGCGGCGACCTGCGGCTGCCGCCGCCTTCGCCGGCCTCGCCGCCATCGTCGGCCTGCTCACGGTCACCCCCGGCCCGGCGCACGCCGACGACCGGACGGCGGACGTGACGGCCCAGCCTGCGGTGGTGGTGGCCCAGCGCGCGGCGGTGGCCGCCGAACCGGTGGCCGGCGCCGTCCTGGCCGAGCCGCCGACGGCCGTGTCGGTGACCTTCGGCGACACCGTCCAGCCCGAACTGTCGCACCTGGATGTCTTCGACGCCGACGGACAGCGGCTCACCGGCGGCGGCTTCGACCAGCCCACGCCCACCCGGATCCGGTTGCCGGTCGAGTTGACCGCCGCCGGGGACTACACGGTGGCGTACCACGTCACCTTCCCCGACGGCAGCAGCGCCTCCGACGCGTACCGCTTCAGTGTCGGCACCGGGGTGCCGCCGGCGCCGCTCGCGGCCGCCGACCGGCAGGCCCGCGTCGACGAGGTGTCCGCGCACGCCCACCAGATCGACGGCTTCAGCGCCACGCTGCTGATCATCGACGGGGTGGTGCTGCTCGGCGTGATCCTGATGCTCTGGCTGCGGCCCCGTGACGGCCGACCGATGACCTACCGGCCCGACGACCCCGACTGACGACCCCGACAGACGAGCCGGGAACCCTCGCTCCTCATCGGACCGGGAAATACCGGGTCGCGGTATTGACCGTCCGGCGCGGGTGCTCGATCGTCGTGGATATTCCGAACCCCGGGGAGACCACGATGACGCACCCGTCCGGCGTTACCGAGCACCACCGGTACCTCATCATCGGCGCCGGTCCGGCCGGCCTGCAGCTGAGCTACTACCTGCAGCAGGCCGGCTGCGACTATGCCACAGTGGAGCGGGCCGAGGCGCCGGGGGAGTTCTTCCGGCGGTTCCCCCGCCACCGGGGGCTCATCTCGCTCAACAAGGTGCACACGGTCAGCACCGACCCGGAGATCCGGCTGCGCTGGGACTGGAACTCGCTGCTGCACGAACCGTTCGACCTGCCGTTCGCCGACTACAGCAGGCAGTACTACCCGAGCGCCGACGACATGGTCCGCTACCTCGTCGACTTCGCCGCGCACCACCGGCTCGCGATCCGCTACGGGGTCGCCGTCGACCAGGTGACGAAGCAGGACGGGATCTTCCTGGCGCACACCGCCGACCGGATCTACAGCGCCGACTGCCTGATCATGGCGACCGGCTGGGGCCGACCGAACATCCCCGATGTCCCCGGCATCGAGCACGCCGTCGGGTACGAGTCGATGAGCACCGACCCGGCCGACTACGCCGGGCAGCGGGTGCTCATCCTCGGCAAGGGCAACTCGGCGTTCGAGACCGCGTCAGCGATCCTCGGCCACGCCTCGATGGTGCACCTGGCCAGCCCTCGGCCGATGCGCCTGGCCTGGAACACCAAACACCCCGGCGACGTACGCGGACACCACGGCGCGGTGATGGACAGCTACCAGTTCAAGACGCTGCACTCGGTGCTCGACTGCGTCGTCGACGAGATCGTGCCGACCGGCGAGGGCTACCGGGTGCATCTGACGTACACCCACGCCGACGGCGAGACCGCCGTGATGGACTACGAGTCGGTGCTGCGCTGCACCGGCTTCGCCATGGACACCTCGGTGTTCGGCGCCGGTGCCCGGCCCCGACTGGTGCCCAGCGGCCGGATGCCGGCCACCGCACCCGACTGGCAGTCCGTCGACGTCGACGGGCTCTACTTCGCCGGCACCATCGCCCAGGACCGTGACTTCAAGAAGGCCTCGTCGGCCTTCGTCGACGGCTTCCGCTACAACCTGCGCACCCTGACGGCACTGCTGCGCGAGCGGTACGAGGGCGTACCGCTGCCCTTCGACACGGTGCCCGCCGACGCCGAGACGCTGACCGGCGTGCTGCTGGACCGGGTCAACTGGAGTTCCGCGCTGTGGACGCAGTTCGAGTTCCTGGTCGACGCGGTCGTCGTCGACCCCGGCACCGGGCAGGCCCGGCACTACCACGACCTGCCGGAGGATCTCGTGGCGGCGCGGTTCGCCGACGAGGAGTACTGCTACACGTTCGGGCTGCGCTGGGGTCGGGACCCGTACCCGGACGTGTTCGCCATCGAGCGTCACCCGCAGCCGGACCGGGCTGCGGAGAGCGCCTTCATCCACCCGGTGCTGCGCCGCTACCGCCACGGTGAGCTGGTCGACGAACTGCACCTGCTGGAGGACCTGCTGGCCGAGTGGCGCCGCCCCGACCGGCACGTCCTGCCGCTGCAGGACCATCTCGCCAAGGACCTGCCGCGCTGACCGCCCGCAGACTGGCGTCGGTCACGGTCACCGCCGCACCAGGACCTCGCTGAGTGGTTTGCGCTCCAGTTGGGGCACGGTGACCCCGTCGGCCGGGTAGCCGACCGGCATCACCACGCAGGCGCGTTCCTCGGCGGGCCGGTCGCAGATCTCGTTGAGGAACCGCATCGGGCTCGGCGTGTGGGTGAGGGTGGCCAGCCCGGCCAGGTGCAGCGCGGTGATCAGCATCCCGGTCGCGATGCCCACCGATTCCTTGACGTAGTACGGCTTCGGGGTGTGCGGCCCCTGGTGCACCTCGAAGACCACGATCACCACCGGGGCGACCTCGAGGAAGGGTTTCTCCCAGTCGGTGCCGATCGGGGCGATGGCGGTGAGCCACTCCTCGGAGGCGCGCCGGTGGTAGAACTCCCACTCCTCGGCCTCGGCGGCCTGCCGCAGCCGGCGTTTGCGCTCCGGGTCGGTGACCACCACGAACCGCCACGGCTGCAGGTTCGCCCCGCTGGGTGCCGACGCGGCTGCCCGGACCGCCTCGTCGATCACGTCGAGCGGCACCGGCTCGGCGGAGAAGTGCCGCACCGACCGGCGGGCGGCCATCCGGTCGGCGAAGTCCCTGGCGGTACGGCTCATGACCGCCGGTTCGAGCCGGTCGAGTTGTAACGGGGTGGTCAACGGTCCTCCAGCCGGAGTCGGGGTCGCCACCTCAGGATGCGCCACCGCGTGACCATATGGTTACTCAGAATTGCGTTCCTGCTGCGACGCCGGTCCGCCGGCAGCTCAGCCCGCCGGTCCGCCTGGTCCGCCTGGTCCGCCGTCGGGTCAGTCCGCGGTGCGGTCGGCGAGCCAGTCGACGACGGCGGCGGCGTCACCGCCGTTGTCGGCCGCCACCGCCCGCTGCCGGCGGGCACCGGTGCCCTCGGCGCGGACCCGCCCCCACCAGTCGACGACGAACGGGTGGGCCTCCTGGTCGTGCAGCACCGGTGCGACGGTGTCGATGAGCGCGCCGACCAGGTCGGCGGCCGGCCGCAGCCGGCCGGTGAACAGGTCCAGCCCCTGACCGTCGAGGCCGTCGCGGGCCGCCCGCCAGTACGCCGCCCGGAGCTGCTCGACCGGTACGTCGACCGGTGGCTCGCCTCGGCGTACCGCTGCGCACAGGTGGGTGACCAGCGCCCGCACCACGGCCGCGTACAGCGCCGACTCCTCGGCGGTGACGGCGCTGTCGGCGACCCTGACCTCCAGGGTGGGCTTGGTGTGCGACGGCCGGACGTCCCAGAAGATGGTGCCCTCGTCGACCATGGCACCGGCGGCGAGCAGCGAGTCGACCACCTGCTCGTAGTGCGTGGCCGAGGCGAACAGCGGTGGCGGCCCGGCCACCGGCCACCGCGACCAGGTCATGGTCCGCCAACTCGCGTACCCGGAGTCCCGGTTGTCCCAGTACGGCGAGTTCGCCGTCAACGTGAGCAGCACCGGCAGGTACGGCCGCAGGTGGTTGCCGACCTGCACCGCCAGCTCCCGGTCGGGCATCTCGACGTGGACGTGCAACGCGCATATCGCCAGCTCGTCGTGCAGACCCCGGAACGTCTCGGTGCCCCGGGTCTGTCGGGGCCCGACGGTGATGGGCGGTGGCACCGGGCCGGCGATCACCGCGGATCCGCTGGCGACGACGCGCAGCCCGCGCGAGCGGGCACAGTCGGCGATCACCTTGCGGGCCCCGGTGAGCTGCGCGACCAGGTCGGCGACGCTCGCGCACGGCGCGGTGCGGGTCTCCACCTGCAGCGGGGTGATCTCGCCAGCGACCCGGTCGGCGAGGTACGGCGCGGCGTCCCGGACGATCTGGCCCGCCTGCGGTACGGGGGCCCGGCTGGCCGCGTCGACGACGATGAACTCCTCCTCCACACCGAACCGGGGAGCCGGATCCGGTGGACTGCTCGATGGTGGCATGGTGGGGGAGTCCCTTCTCGACCGAGGTTCACCGTTCGCCGATCGCGGTTGACCGGAGCGTAGTCGTCCGGGTCGAGGCGCGGGGCCCGTCGGTCGTCCCGGTCGTCCCAGCCGTTGCGGCGATTGCGGTCGTCCCGGTGATGTCGGCGATCATCGCGGCGAGCAGCGCCGTGCGGTCCGGCATCTGCGACACGTCGACCCATTCGTGGCGGGCGTGCGCGCCCCCGCCGACGCCGCCGAGCCCGTCCAACGTGGCCACACCCAGCGAGCCGGTGAAGTTGGCGTCGGAGGCGCCGGGCGCGTGCGCGCCGTCGATCGGCGCCAGCCCCATCCGGCCGCCGGCCGTGCGGGCGATCGCCAGCAGCGGCAGTGCCACCTGCTCCGGCAGCGGGTAGCGGTTGACACCACCGTCGACGGTGACGGTCGCGCCGGCCAGGTGAGGGGTGACCGCCCGGATCATCCGGTCGACCCGGTGCAGCTCGTCGCGGGTCCACGCGCGTACGTCCACGCTGAATTCGGCGGACTCGGGCACCTGGTTGGTCATCCGGCCGCCGCTGAGCATGGTCGGGGTGACGCTGGTGCCGTCGGTGGCCAACGCCCGTACCGCCAGCACCTGATGGGCCAGTTCGACGGCGGCGTTGACGCCCCGGTGCGGCTCGACTCCGGCGTGCGCGGCCCGCCCGTGTACGGCGATCCGGTACACCGACCCGCCCTTGCGGGCGATCTTGAGCGCGCCGTCCTCCGTGGCGGGTTCACCGACCAGTACGGCCCGGGACCGCGCCGCCTGCTGCTCGATCAGGGCCCGGGAGGTCGGCGACCCGCTCTCCTCGTCCCCGGTCAGCAGCAGACCGACCCGCGA
Organism: Solwaraspora sp. WMMA2101; assembly: GCF_049179175.1. Taxonomy (NCBI): domain Bacteria; kingdom Bacillati; phylum Actinomycetota; class Actinomycetes; order Micromonosporales; family Micromonosporaceae; genus Solwaraspora; species Solwaraspora sp. WMMA2101. The sequence continues at coordinate 4,427,977 of NZ_JBMHMA010000006.1, forward strand.
GGTGTCCGGGAGCAACGCCAACGCGGTGACCATCTGGACGATCCCGGACTTCATGTCGCACACTCCGGGGCCGGTCGCGATCGGGCCGTCGACCCGGAACGGCCAGTCGTCGATCGTTCCGGCCGGCCACACCGTGTCGTAGTGCCCGATCAGCAGGACCCGCTGGTCGCGGGCGGGCCAGAGCAGGTGGACGACGCCGTCGACGACGACCCGGCGGGCCGGGCGGCCCAGTGCCGCGCTGCCCCACTCGTCGAGCAGGTCCGCGCAGGCGGCGAGCTGCCCGGGTGCGCCCGGTGGTGACTCGGCGGCGACCAGTACGCCGAGTCTGTGCGCCATCGTCGATGCCTGGCCCTGTGCTTCGCGTCGGATCGCAGCTGCATCCATCATGGATCCGATGGTCTGGCCGTGCCGCGTCGGCTGACAAGCTTCCTGGTTGCGTTCCATGCGGGTGCCGGTGCGCGGCCAACGCAGTGGCGGGCAACTGAGCACGTCGGGACAACGACCGGGCTGGTTCAGCGGCTGTTGTACGGCATCGTCGGGAACCAGCCGTAGTCGAACATGGCGGGCAGCCGCACGTTCCAGTAGACGATCATGAAGACGCCGAGGGCGATCAGCATTGCGCCGGTGATCGCGGCGGTCCTGGCCGGGTCGCTGGCGAGCCAGCGGACGAACCGGCCCCGACTGGCCACGATCAGCAGGGCGAACAGCGCCGACACGATGACGATGTTGCCGATCGACTGCAGGACGAACGCCCCCGCGCCGTACAGCGGGTTGCCGTTGTCCACCGCCCACAGGAAGAGCTTGTTGAACAGCGGGTACGGTCGGCCGATCAGGAAACCGCCGACGAGCGCGCCGAGCAGCACCACCCGGGCCACCGGCCGGCGCGCGAACGGGTCGGGCAGCATTCCCACGACGGCCAGGCCGAGGTAGACGAAGACCAGCCCGATGACCCCGAACACGACCATCGCCTGGATGAGTCGGACCGGCAGGCCACCCACCGAGGCGGTGGACAGTTGCGGCAGTCGGTCGCCGAGCAGCACGCCGATCACGCCGTACGCGGCGGAGACGGCGACCATGCCGACGGTGAGCCAGCCGATCGGTTTCACCAGGACCCGCAGGCCGGAGCCGGTCGCGCCACCGGCGCTGCTACCGCCACCGCCGGCGCTGCCACTGCCGGCCTGGCTCATCGGGCCGATCGACGCGGCCATCGCGATGTTGCAGGCGGTGAAGGTGCCGGCGAGGCCGGAAACGAAGGCGAAGACGAGCGCGGCGGCGGTGCCGCCGATCGCGGTGGCCTTCGCGTCGTGGCCGAGCAGTGCGTTCGCCACGTTGTCGCCGATCACGTGGTCGACGAACTCGTAGGACCAGAGGATCGCCAGGAGGACGCCGGCAGCGATGGCGGCGACGACGATCCGGCCTGCGGTGGCGGGCCGGCTGGCGGCAGGCCCGGTGGCGGCGGGCCCAGTAGCGACGGGCCCGGTGGTGACGGGCGGCGGAGCCGAGGATCCACTTCTGGGAGTCGTCATGACAGCGAATTATCCGCTGGGTGATCAGATAGTTCCTCTCCGATGTTGCTGACTCTGACGTGGTGTGCTGCTGACCTTGACGTACGGCCGTGTCTGTTGTCGCCATCCGTCACACCCTTGACATCTCCCCGTAGTGTGACCCACACAACCAATCGCCAGATGTCGATCTTGGGCGTGCGGGTGTCGGCGACGTCGTAGAGAGGGGGGGGAGTCAATGCCGGAGCAGTACTCCCGGCGGTCGTTTCTCAGCGGGGTGCTGGCCACCGGGACCTTCACCGCCGCCACGTTCTACCTGATGCCCGGCGGTCGCCGGCCCCCGTCGGTGGAGCTCACACTCGCCACCGGAGCCGACCCGACCGGCGCCCGTGACCTGCTGATCTCGATCTGGAACCGGAACAATCCACAGACCACCGTCCGGGTCGAGACGATCGCCGTCGGCTCCGGCGACGAGCGGCAGATCATGCTCGACAAGGCCCGGCAGGGCGCCGCCGACCTGCTCAACCTCGACATCATCGACGTACCGGAGTTCGCTGACCAGGAACTCGTCGCCGCGCTCCCGCTCGGTGACAACGGGCCGCTGCTGCCCTCGTTGCGCGGCATCCACCGGGTCGGCGCCGACGACAGCCACTACTGGGCGGTGCCGTTCAACACCGACGTCGGGATGCTGTTCACCCGTACCGACGACGACGCCGAGCCGCCGGCACCCCCGCCGTCGCTGCCCGAGCTGCTCGACACCGTCCCCGACGGCAGCCAGCAGTTCATCGGACAACTGCGGCCCAGCGTCTCGGCGTTCTACGAGGCGTTCGTCGTCAACGTCCTGGAACACGCCGCCGCCCAGCGGCCCGGCGTCCTCAAACCCGTCGACGGACCCAGCGCCGGCGCGGCAGCCGAGCGTGTCTCCGAGGACCTCGACCTGTGGCGGAGCGCACTGACCCCGCTGCGCGAGGCGATTGCCACCGGCCGCGTCATGACCTCCGGCGACGAGACCGACTCCCGGGACCGCTTCGCCGCACCCGGTTCTTCGGCCCGCTACATGCGCAACTGGCCGGTCAAGTACCGGGAGCTGCAGCAACTGGCCAACCCGGACGTGCGGGCCGGCCGGGTGCGGGTCGACCAGCTGACCGTCGGTGTCCTCGGCGGGCAGAGCCTGGCAGTGGTCGCCCGCAGCCCGTACGCCGACCGTGCCCGCGCCTTCATCGACTTCGTGACCGGCGACGACGCCCAGAAGATCCTGGCGATGCACGGGCTCGCGCCCACCTCGATCGCCGCCTACAACGACCCCAACCTGCGGGCGGCGGTGCCGCACCTGGGCGCGATCCGTGCGGCGGTCGAGCAGGCGCTGCCCCGCCCGGCGCACCGCAACTACCGACGCTTCTCCGACGTGGTCAAGGAGCACGTCGAGCAGTTCCTCTACCAGGGGACCGACCTCGGCCCCCGGTTCACCGACGAAATGCTGACCGCCCTCGACTGACCGCCGGCCGCCCCTGCGACCGTTCGGCGGACGCTCGCCGAGTGGAGGCGACCAGGCAGGAAGGTGCCCATGGAGATCCAATCGTGGCAGATCCCGCTGCTGGTGATGGCGGGCATCATCGTCGCCGAGACGGTGACCGTGCCGGCGCTGCGCCGCTGGGGCGGCACGGTGCTCAAGCAGACCCTGCGGACGGCGTCCCTCGGCCTGCTCGCCCTGCTGCTGGTCGCCGCCCTGGTGGTCGCGGCCCTCGGCCCGTCCCTGGCCGACCAGCTGGCCAGCGTCGCCGCGACCATCTCCGGCTTCGTGGCGCTCTGGCTGACCTGGCGGTCGTACCGCGCGACGGCCGCCACGGACGGGGACCGCGCCACGGACCGGGACCGCACCGCGGACGGGGACCGCACCGCAGGTCCGCCGGCCGGTTGACGGCCGTCGACCGGCCGGCGGTGCGTCGGTCAGCCGGTGGCCGCCGTGTGCGCCGCCCGCAACGTGGCGGTGAACACCTCGACCGGCTGCGCACCGGAGATACCCCACCGGTCGGCGACCACGAAGAACGGCACCCCGGTCGCGCCGCGCTGCCGGGCCGCCCGCACGTCGGCGGCGACCTCGGCCGCGTACCTGTCGCCGGCCAGCAGCCGCCGGACCTCGTCGGCGGCCAGGCCGACCTCGACGGCGAGCCGGGTCAGGGTCTGCGGGTCGTCGAGCACCTCGGCCTCGATCAGATGCGCCCGCAGCAGCCGCTCGTGCATCGCCCCGTCGAGTCCGTGCCGCGCGGCCAGTTGGGTCACCCGGTGCGCGTCGACCGTGTTGACCATGATCGCCCGGTCCAACGCGTACGTCAGCCCTTCGGCCGCGGCCAGCTCGGTCACCCGTTGCGTCATCACCCGTACCTGCTCCGGCGCGGCCCCGAACTTCGCCGCCAGCATCTGCGGCACCGGTTGGCGTACCCCGCGCGGGTGGGTCGGGTCGAGCAGGAAACTGTGCCAGTGTACGTCGACCACGTCGGCGTACGGCAGGTCGCGCAGCGCCGCCTCCAACCGCCGTTTGCCCAGGTAGCACCACGGGCAGATGACGTCGGACCAGACGTCGACCCGGACCCGCACGCTGCTGTCCAGGTCGGTGCCGGTCGGGTCGGAAACGCTCATGATCACCTCTCAGGTCGTCGGCGAGCCTACTGCCGGTGACGGCAGTTCCGCACGGAGAGTCAGGACGGCGTACACGAATATCCGGGGTACCACCCAGTAACCAGTGGAAGCCGGGATGATCAACTGCCACGATGATCCGCACTGACCGCCCGATCCGGGCCACTTCAGTGTGCCGCCGGCCGAAGTGAGCAGAGAATGGACTGCCGAATGAGCAGTCCGACGGGCCACCGTACCGTCGTGGAGACCACCAGCATCCTCAACGCCGCCCGTACGGAAACCAGCCCCGGCCACGGCGCCGATCCCGACCTGATCGGTGGGATCCGGTTGCGCCCCGACGCCCGCGCGGTGCAACTGGACCGGTACGGCCGGGTCGTGCGGGTGTCGGCCGGCCTGACCCGATGGATCGGCTGGTCCGGCGCCCAACTCGCCGGTCGCCCCTTCGAACTGGTCCTGCACCCCGACCGGCGGGCCTGGTTCCGGCACCGGTTCAGCGTCCTGCTGACCGACGCCTACCCGCACTTCGTCGGCCTCGCCGAGGTCACCGCCACCGACGGTCGCCTCGCCGCCAGCCACGTCACCGCCGTCGCCGTGCGCGGCATGGAGCCGCCCGCCGACTCCGTGCTGGTGCTGCTCACCCCGGAGAACCGGGTACGCCGCCCACAGCTGACCGAGGTCGGCGCCCGGGTCCTGGAAGGCCTCGCCGGTGGCGCCTCCACCGCCGAACTCGCCGCCAGCATGCACCTGAGCCGCAAGGGCGTCGAATACCACGTGACCGCGCTGCTGCGGCAGGCCCGGGTCACCAACCGGACGGCGCTGGTCGCCTGGGCGTACCACTGTGGAGTCCTGGTGCCCGGCAGTTGGCCGCCCCGGCTGGCCCCCGAGGCCCGCGAGTCCATCCGGCCCCGGGCCCGCGCCGGCACCTCCTGACGGGGCGACCGGGAGCACACACGGAAGGGTGGCGACCGGAAGCGCGCACTGACGGGGCGACCGGGAGCACGCGGGGGCGCGGCGGGCCCTACGATGCCGGGATGCCTGCCGCGCCCGAACTCGCGCTCACCACCGACCTCACCGACGCGTACCCGGAATGGCGCGAGCTGCGGGCCGCGCTGCGCGCCGGCGACTGGCCCGCCGCCCGCACTCTGATCGCCGACCAGCAACCGTCGACCCAGACCGGGCTGATCTCTCAGGCCGACGCCGAGCCCGACATCCGACCGATGGTGCAGCAGCAGGTCGACGCCGACCCCACCGACGCGGTGGCCGCCGCCCTTCTCGGCTGGCTGATGATCCACAACGCCTGGCAGGTACGGACCAGCGCCCGCGCCAAGCACGTCAGCCGCAGCCAGTTCCGCACCTTCCACGAGATTCTGCGCGCCGCCGAGCTGATGCTGATCGACGCCGCCGCGCACCAGCCGGCCGACTGCTCCATCTGGGCCGCTCGGCTGATCACCGCCCGGGGCCTGCAACTGGGCCAGTCCGAGGCGCGCCGCCGCTACGACCGGCTCGCCGAACAGGACCCGCACCACCTGCCCGCCCAGGAACTGCTGCTGCAGCAGCTCTGTCCGAAATGGGGCGGCAGCTTCGACGAGATGCACACCTTCGCCCGCGAGTGCGCCGCCGCCGCCCCCGAGGGCGCGCTGAACGCGTCGCTGATCGCCCAGGCCCACTTCGAGCACCTGGTCGAGCTCAACTCCTGGGAGCAGGCCAAGTACGCCACCACGGAAGTGAAGGAAGAGGTACGGATGGCCGCTGCCCGGTCGGTGCTGCACGCCGATTTCCGCCCGACGTACGGGTGGATCGACGCGGCCAGCCAGTTCGCCATGGTCCACAGCCTGCTCGGCGACCACGCCGCCGCCGCACCACACTTCGTCGCGCTCGGCAACCGGGTCAGCACGGACGTCTGGGGCCGGTTCGACGACCCGGTCGCCATGTTCGCCGAGTTTCGCCGCAAGGCGCTGGCCGCCGGAGGTCGGCGATGATCCGGCAACTCGACGTCGACGGCGTACCGGCGCTGCTGGCCCCGACCAGCGGGCCGGTGCACGCCGGGCTGATGTTCCGGGTCGGTCAGGCCGACGAGACCCTGGCCCGGCGGGGCGTCACCCACCTGTTGGAGCATCTCGTCCTGCATCCGCTGGGCACCGCCGACTACCACTACAACGGCAGCACCGGCAGCGTCGTCACCCAGTTCCACCTGCAGGGCTCGGTCGACGACGTCACCACCTTCCTGACCGGGGTGTGCCAGTCGCTGCGCCAGCTGCCGCTGCAGCGGCTGGGCATGGAGAAGGACATCCTGCGGACCGAGTGGAGCAACCGGGGCAGCTCGGTGACCGACCCGATCCCGCTGTGGCGCCACGGTGCCCGCGACCACGGGCTGGTCGCCTTCCCCGAATGGGGGCTGTCCGCGTTGACCGGTGACGACCTGCAGCAGTGGGTCGCCCGCTACTTCACCCGGGAGAACGCGGTGCTGTGGCTGGCCGGCGACGACATCCCGGCCGGGCTGCGGCTGGACCTGCCCTCCGGGGTACGGATGCCGACCCCGGCGGCCTCGTCGGCGCTGCCGACCACCCCGGCGTACTTCCCCGGCGGTAGCCGGTCCACGGTCTACGACGCGGTGGTGGCGCGCGACGTCGCCGCCAGTGTCTTCAGCGGAGTCCTGGAACGGGAGATGTTCCGGGCGCTGCGCCAACGCGACGGACTGTCGTACACCGCCGCGACCCACTACGAGCCGCGCGGCGACGGGTACTCGGTGATCACCGCCCTGGCGGACGCGCTGCCGCAGAAGCAGGACGCGGTGCTCGGCGGCATGATCGACGTACTGGCGAAGGTGCGCGTCGGCCGGATCGAGGAGGCGGACGTCGCGGCGGTGATCGGCAAGGCCACCGACGCGCTGGCCACCGCCGACGCCGACCGGGCCCGGCTGCCCTCGGCTGCCTTCAACCTGCTGACCGGCTACCCGGTCGACACCAGCGACGACCTGCTGCGGCAGATCAAGGCGGTGACGCCGCAGGACGTGCACCGGGTGGCGACCGAGGCGGCGGCGTCGTCGCTGCTGATGACCCCGTACGGCCGGTCCGCCGACTGGGCCGGGTTCGTCGCGGCACCGTCCGGGTCGACCGAGACCGTCGACGGCACCACGCACCCCGGGCTCGACGACCTGCCGCAGAAGTTGATCGTCGGCGCACAGGGCGTCAGCATCGTCACCGACCCGGCCGATCCCTCCGACGCGGACGACTCGGCGGCGGACCGGGTGGCGACCGTCCGCTACGACCGCTGCGTGGCGATGCTGGCCTGGCCCGACGGCGGCCGGCAGCTGATCGGCGACGACGCCATCGTGGTCCGGGTCGAACCCACCCTCTACCGGGACGTCGACCCGGCGGCGGTGGACGCGGCCGTACCGCCGCAGCTGCGGGTGGACCTGCCGCCCCGCGACCCGGACGAGATCCCCCGGCCGGACACCGTCTACCGCAAGCCGACCGCCCCGAAGCCGCCCGGCGTCCGGGACCGGCTGCGCCGGCTGCCGGTACGGGAGCGGGTCAAGTACCTGCTGTCCGCTTTCTGGGCGGTGTTCTGCGCGGTCCTCGGGGTGGGCATCGGTGTCGGGATCGTCACCGGTGCCGTCGGTCCCGGCCGGGTGGTGCCGATGATCGCCGCACTCGGGGTGAGCGTCTACGTCGCCCGGTCACTCCTCGGCACCTGGCGGGAATTGGGGGAGTGACCGCCCGGCCCGGGTGACCGGCCGGGGCGTACCCGCGCCAGCCGGTCCGGGCGCAGTACCCGCGCCAGCCGGTCCGGGCGCAGCAGGCTGCCCGGCGGGTCCAGCAGCCCGGTGACCCGGACGAACGCCGCCGACAGCGTCGGATCGTGCACGGCGGCGGCGTGCAACCGGGGCAGGTAGGCGTTGGTCAGCCGGACCATCGCGCCGCGCCGGCCGGCCACCCCGGGGAAGGCGAGGTCGCCGCCGGCGGCGATCCGCCACGGTACGTCGACCGCCCGCGCCACCGCCGCGAAGTACCGCCGCCACTGCGGCCCACCGTCGGCCAGCGCGTCGCGCAGCGCCTGCGCCTGCAGCGCGGCCACGGACATCCCCTGACCGTAGAACGGGTTGAACGAGCAGATCGCGTCGCCGATCACCAACAGCCCGTCCGGGAACCGGGTCAGCCGCTCGTACCGGTGCCGCACACTCGCCGGATAGCGGAACGTGACCGGGGAGTCGAGTGGTTCGCCGTACCGGATCGCCTGGGCGATGTCGGGGAACTCGAGCCGGTCGACGAAGGCCTCGAACCCCGCCGGGTCGGCGGGCGGGTGCTCGCCTAGCATGCCGGCCAGGGTGAGGATGTGCCGGCCGCCCTCCTGCTGGGCCAGGCCGGCGCCGTACGGGTGGCGCGGCGTCCAGTTCTGCAGGATCACCGTGTCGGAGCCGAGCGCGCCGGGTGGCAGCCGGTACGACCGGGAGGCGTACCCGACGTCGACCCGGATCTTCTCGGTGACCGGCGACGGGTAGCCCAGTTCGGCAAGCCAGCCCGGGGTGCGGGAGCCCCGGCCGGTGGCGTCGACGACCAGGTCCGCGTCGATCAGGGCTTCGGCGTCGGTGGCGCTGCGGACCCGTACCCCGGTGACCTGCCGTCGGTCCGGGGTGGTCGTCACCGCGACGATGGCGGCACCGTCGACGACGGTGACGGCTGGCAGCGCCCGGACCCGGTCGCGGACGTACCGTTCGAGCAGTGGCCGGCTCGGGAAGAGCACCGGCTGACCGATGTCGACGCGGGCAATTCGTTGTCCGGCGACCAGCCAGCGGATGCCGCCGAGCAGGTCGCCGCTGGGTACGCCGGCGGCGGTGAGGTCGGCGGTCAGGCCGGGGAACAGGTCGTCGAGGATCTGCGCGCCCCGGGCGAGCAGCGCGTGCAGGTGCCGACCCTGCGGTACGCCGCGCCGCTGGTCGCCGTGGGCTGGCAGTTCGTCCCGGTCGACCAGGGTGACCTGGTCGTACCGGTCGGTCAGGACCCGGGCCGCGAGCAGCCCGGCCATACTGGCTCCGAGCACCACGGCGCGTCCGCCCAGGGATCCACTCATGGTTCCTCCTGCTGATGCCACTGTGGAGATAAAACGGGCCAGGAGGATTCTCGTCTGTCGAATGTCGACGATCTTGTTCGAGAATGCGCAGTCAGGTCACGATCTGACATCGGGGTCACGGTATGTACATCATTCGATGTTAGCGGTAACATGGAGTCTGCCGTGTCATGACACGAGAGGTTCATCGCGGCCGCACGAACCACATGATGACCGAGGGACCTATCCGGGCGGGACCCTCGCGGAGCGCAGGCCCGGCCGGTAACCGTCCAACCGGCCGGGTCTGCGACCGCCTACCGGGGCACGCAGTACTGGTGCACCTCGGTCCGGGTGTCGTCCGCCGTCGGCGGCAGGCTGCGGACCAGCAGCGCCGATTCCCGGTGCCGGCCCGGCCGGCAGCCCGAGCGTGAAGCGGTCGGGTCGAAGCCGCCGCCGACGATCACGCCAGCGGCGTCGCGGAACACGATGCCCACGCCGGTGGAGGCCAACTCCCGGCAGTACGGCGAGTGCACCTCGTAGCTGACGGTGGCGTCGATGCTGTCCGGGCCGTACCGGGCGGTGTCCAGATGGCGGGTGGTGACCGCTGCGGTCGGCGTACCCTCCACCGGCAGCCAGGTCGCCCCGGTGACGGTGACATCGACCCTGGCGACCTCCACCCGCCGGCCGCCCCGGGAGGCGACCCAGTGTCGCTCGCCCACCCCGACCTGCTGCCCGGGCAGGATGACCGGGATCTGCCGGGGCTGTTCGCGGGCCGGGTCGAGAGAGGCCGGTCGACCCTCGGCGTCGAGGACGCGGAAGCTCACCGTCGCCCCGTACGCGAGGTGGCCGCTGGTGTTGACGATGACCGCACCGGTGCTCACCACCCCGTCACGGGTGATCGGTGCGGCGGCGCTGCCGAACTGGGTGAAGCCAGACTCGACGATGCTCAACTCGCCCCCGTCCGGAGCCGCCGCCCCGACGTCGGCCGCAGTGCCGGCTGCGGTGCCGCTGCCGGGGTTCGCGGTGTCGCCGGGTGGTGTGATGCAGGGGCTGGCGGCAGTGGGCGTCGCAGGAGGACGGTCGCCCGGCGCGAGCGCGAGCGCGGCTCCGGTACCCAGCATGGCGAGCAGCGCCGTCGCCGCCGTGACGAGGATGATGACGCGCCTGCGTCGCCGGGGTGGCTTCGGCGCGTGCACGGTCGGTGTGGCCATGACGCGTGTATCTCCCACTTCCCGTGCCGGCGGCCGCCTCGCCCGGCACGGGCGGCAATGACTACCTCACGGTACTACGCGGGCACTCACTGTCGCGATATTCACGGCGGTCGTCATGCCGTGTCGTCCGGTACTGGCCCTTGACGTCGCCGTCGCCGCCCGTGACGAGACTCCACCGGAACATCTGCCGGGACGCTGTTCCTCAGCGGATTGTTCGCTCCTCTGAGGAACGCTGTTCCAGCGTAGCGCCGGTCGGCGGTGCGGTGCCGGTCGGGCCGGGCGGCGTGGCTGGCGCCGGTCGGGCTGGGCGCCGCGGGTCGGGCTGGGCAGCGTGGCTGACACCGGTCCGCCGGGCGGCGCGGCCGGCTGGGCGCGCCGATGTCGACGTGGCGCTGGTGCCTGCTGCCGGTTGCGGTCGCGTCCACGCCGCCGGCCCGGGAAATTGGCGGCCCCTCGGGGGAATGGCGCCGTGATTCTGTGTCGGGGTGGCGGGGTGCCCGATGCATCGTGGCGACTGTCACATTTGTCGTGACGGGGTTGGTGGATGAAATCCCGCATTTTCAACCCCCTTTATCGAATGGATACCAAATTGTTTCGTTGATTGCGCCCTGCTGGCGGCTCGGGGTGGGGGGTTTCGTCCCGGAAATCCGCGCGGACGCCCGTATGCCTCGCGGCTGGTGCCGGATGGCGCTGCTGGCGGGCTCGTCACGCTCGGTGCCAATGCTGACGCGGACGTGCATCGGTCGACAATGGAACAGGTGAACAATTGATGGGAGTGACGAACACAGCGAGGTACGGTATGCCCGTAACGTGATGGTATCGGACATTTTTCGTTCTCCGGATCCCATCAGGTATGGTCGACCGCAACCCCCAATCACCGACCGGGACTGGTTCGCCCGCCGACCGTCAGACGATTTGATGCCATCGATGCATGTGCGACGCATGTGTCGCCTGGGACCATCGTCACGACATCCGTTGGAATGGAGATCGTGTCCGCAATCGTCGTCAAATCCCTGTACAAGATATTCGGCAAACGCGCAGACAAGGCCCTCGAACAGCTGCGCGCCGGCCGGGACGACACGCTCCCGGCGCTCGGTGCCACCGGCGCGGTCGTCGACGCCAACTTCGAGGTCCGCCGTGGCGAGATCTTCGTCGTCATGGGGCTGTCCGGCTCCGGCAAGTCCACCCTGATCCGGATGCTCAACGGCCTGCTCCCGCCGACCAGCGGCACCGTCGAGATCGACGGCGTCGACATCACCAGGCTCAAACCGGCCGCCCTGCGCAAGGTCCGGCGCGAGAAGATCAGCATGGTCTTCCAGCACTTCGCGCTCCTGCCGCACCGGTCAGTGCTGGAGAACGCCGGCTACGCGCTGGAGGCGGCAGGTCTGCCCCGCGCCCAGCGCCGCGAGCAGGCGATGGAGGCGCTGCGCCTGGTCGGCCTCGACCAGTGGGCGGACAAGCTGCCCCAGCAGCTGTCCGGCGGGATGCGTCAACGGGTCGGCCTGGCCCGGGCGCTGGCCGCCGGCACCGACATCATGCTGATGGACGAGGCGTTCTCCGCGCTCGACCCGCTGATCCGTCGCGAGGTCCAGGACCAGCTGCTGGACCTGCAGGCCCAACTCGGCAAGACCATCGTCTTCATCACCCACGACCTCAACGAGGCGATGCGCCTCGGTGACCGGATCGCCGTGATGCGGGCTGGGCGGATCGTCCAGATCGGCACCGCCGAGGAGATCCTCACCGACCCGTCGAACGACTACGTCGCTCAGTTCGTGGCCGACGTGGACCGTACCCGGATCCTCACCGCCTCGTCGGTGATGGAACGGCCACTCGGCGTCGTCGACGAGAACTCCGGACCCCGGGTCGCCGCACGGGTGCTGCGGGAGAACCAGATCTCGGCGGTCTACGTCACCGGCCGGGGCAAACGGTTCGTCGGCACCGTCTCCGACGACGGCATCGAACAGGCGATCCGCGACGGCCGGCAGACGCTGCGCGACGTCGTCACGACCGACCAGGTCCGGGTGGCGGCCGAGGAGACCCCGGTCGCGGAGCTGTTCGCCCCGTGCGCCGAGAGCCCACACCCGCTGGCGGTGACCGACGGCACCGGCCGCCTCGTCGGCGTGATCCCCCGGATCACGCTGCTGCGGGCGCTCGGCGCCATCGGCACGGAGCCGACCGCCGCCGACACCGCCAGCGATGCGACTGCCGAAGGAGAAGACCAGTGAACGTCGCGGACGGCCTGGACGGGCTGCTGCCGTACGTGCAGGTCGGCAAGGGGTTCGAAGCCGTCGTCGACTGGACCACCGAGCACATGGAGCCGTTCTTCGACGGCATCTCCAGTCTGGTCCAGGCGTTGGTCGACCCGCTCGACGACCTGCTGAACGCGCCCCCGGCGATCGTCATGGTGCTGATCTTCGCGGCGCTCGGCTGGTGGCTGCGCGGCTGGAAGTTCGGCATCGGCACCGCCATCGGCCTCGGCATGGTCGCCGGCATGCCGTACTGGGAACAGACCATGAGCACCCTCGCGCTGGTGCTGGTCGCCAGCGGACTGTCCCTGCTGATGGCCGTACCGCTGGGCATCCTCATCGCCGAGAATCCGCGGGTGTCCGCGCTGGCCCGCCCGGTACTGGACCTCATGCAGACCCTGCCGGCGTTCGTCTACCTGATCCCGGCGATCTTCTACTTCGGCGTCGGAGCCGTCCCCGGCGTGCTCGCCACCGTGGTGTTCAGCATGCCGCCGGGGGTCCGGCTGACCGAGCTCGGCCTGCGCCAGATCGACCGCGAGGTGATCGAGGCGGGTGAGGCGTTCGGCGCCTCGCCCTGGGCGGTGCTGCTGCGCACCAAACTGCCGTTGGCCCTGCCGACCATCATGCAGGGCGTCAACCAGGTGATCATGCTCGCGCTGTCGATGGTGGTCATCGCCGGCATGGTCGGTGCCGGCGGCCTCGGCGAGGTGATCATGACCGCGTTGGCCCGGATCCAGGTCGGCCGTGGCTTCGAAGGCGGCATCGCCGTCGTCATCCTCGCGGTCGTGCTCGATCGGCTGACCGACTCGATCGGCGCCCGCACCAAGTCGGCCAGGGCACAGCGCGCCGTCGCACAGGCCTGACCGCCCCGAACCGCACCGCAAGACCGAGATCCCGCAGGGAGGGTCACCGGTGCCGGCGCCCTGCCTCGCCTACCGCGAGTCCGCCGGTGAACGGGCAACACACGGAAAGGACGAACACATGTTCGGCAACACACTGCTCCGCCGGGCCGCAGTCGCGGCCGCGGCCGCGCTCGCCCTCGGTGGAGTCGCCGCCTGCGGCAGCGACGACACCGACGACAGCGGCACCGGTACCGGTTCCACCGGCTCCGCCGACAAGAGCATCACCATCGGCTACATGGCCTGGGACGAGGCGATCGCCGCCTCCTACCTGTGGCAGAACGTTCTTGAATCCCAGGGGTACGAGGTCGAGCTGACCAACGTCGAAGCCGGCGTCGTCTACTCCGGTCTCGCCTCCGGCGACATCGACCTGTTCCTCGACGGCTGGCTGCCCCAGACGCACGCCTCCTACATGGAGCAGTACGGCGACGACATCGAACAGCTCGGCGTCTGGTACGACAACGCCAGCCTGAGCATCGCCGTACCGGCGTACGTCGACGGCGTCGACTCGCTGGCCGACCTCGCCGCCAACGCCGACCTGTTCAACGGCGAGATCATCGGCATCGAGCCGGGTGCCGGCCTGACCGCCGCCACCCAGGACCAGGTCATGCCGACGTACGGCCTGGACGACTACGAGCTGCGCACCTCGTCGACCCCGGCGATGCTCGCCGCGCTGCAGAGCGCCATCGCCGACGAGGAGCCGATCGTGGTGACCCTGTGGCACCCGCACTGGGCGTACTCGAACTACGAACTGAAGGACCTGGCCGACCCGGAGGGCACCCTCGGGCAGGCCGAGGAGATCCACACCCTGGCCCGCACCGGGTTCGGCGAGGACTTCCCCGAGGTCACCGAGATGCTCGGCAAGTTCAAGATGGACGACCAGCAGCTCGGCTCGCTCGAGGACCTGATGTTCAACGTCCACGAGGGCGACGAGGCCGGCGCCGTCGAGGCGTGGCTGTCCGAGAACCCCGACTACCTCGGTACGCTCGGCGTCTCCTGACCACCGTACGACTCTGATCGGTGCTTTTCGCCCGGTCCGGCGCTCACGCCGGACCGGGCGAACCTGTCAGCCGGCGAGACTCTGCTGGCCCCGCTGCAGCGCGGCCGCCAGCGCGTCCCGGTAGTCGGCCAACTCGGTGCCGTGCTGGCCGACCGCAGCGTCGAGCGCCGCGTCCCACGCCCGCTGCTGGGCGTCGCGCAGCCCGGATTCGTCGGCGCAGCCGGCGTCCACGACGGCCAGGTCGATCTCCTTGTCCCGCGCCACGTCGACCGGCCACGGCCCGCCGTCGGGCACCGGGCCACCGGGCCGGTCGCCCACCGGCTGGTGGAAATACTGGGCGTAGCGGTGCGCGTCGACCGGGTCGGAAAGCTGCGGGTGGCCCGCGTCCCGCAGGCACCGCGACCAGTCGGCCACCGCCGTGGTCACGGTCGGATCGGCGTCGTACGCGGCCCACGCCGCCTCGCTGATCAGCGGCGTCGGATTCGGCGGGCCGGCGACCTCGCCGTAGACGGCGGTCCGGGCCTGCCCGATGCATCCGCCGATGGTGGGCTGGCCGGCGTCGTCGGTGACCTCCGCGCCGTCGGCGCCTCCGGTGAGCACCTCCTGGAACCGGCGCTCGTCGTCCGGCGACGACCAGACGAACTGCTCAGCGCCGGGCTCGCCGCTGGTGGCGCTGGCGTGGATGCCGTACCCGTTCGCCGTCGCCTCGTCGCGCGTCGGGGACAGCTGCGGTGCCACGACCGCCGACCGCGCCTCCTGCGCCGAGCCCTGCGGTGGGAACTCGTCTACGCCGGCGTCGCGCAGGCACTCCTCGGTGAGCCGGCCGATGACGTCGCGCACCTGTGGCTCCAACGCCAGCGCCTCGGTGAGCAGCGGGTGCCCACCCTGCTCGGCCTGCGCGGCACCGGCACCGGCACCGGATCCGGCGACGCGGGCATCCGCTGTCGCGGGGTCGCTCGAGGCCGGCGAGCAGGCAGGCAACAGTGCCAAGGCACCGATCAGGAGTGCGGCGGGGCGTAACCTGTCGAGTCGTCCGACCAGCTGCATGCGACCATCCCTTGTGCTCTCGGGCGATTGGCCGGGACAGGCTAACACGGTCAGCGGCAGCAGGTTGTCCCGCAAGAGTGAGCTCTGCTCAGACGGGTAGGACGCTCGCGTCGTACATGCGGATATCCGCCCCGCGAGTGGCGATGGTCAACCCTGCACACTGCGCCTGCGCGACGAGCATTCGGTCGAAGGGATCCCGCTGGATCATCGGAAGGCGTGCCCCGCGACGGTCGCGTGGTCGCCGTGCTCCACCCGCTCAATGATCCGTGACAGGGTCGTCTTGGCCTCATGGATGTTGAACTGCTCCAGAGCCTCGCTCGTCATCGTGCACCCCCTTAGCTAAGCGGGTTGGTCCGCAGCTGGCCATCGCGCCAGGGTTTCTCCAGTTGGGGGGCGCGGCGGCCAGCTGCGGACGTTCCTGTGAAGTCAGCGGGCGGGGGTGTGGGTGAGAAAGCTGGTCCAGGCGGTGGGGGAGAAGGCGAGGGTGCCGCCGTCCCGGTCCTTCGAGTCGCGGACCAGGACCCGACCCGGCAGGTTGCCGGCGACCTCGACACAGTTGCCGCCGTTGTCGGTAGAGCGGCTGGACTTGCGCCACACGGCGGCGACCTCGACGCAGTTACCGCCCGTGTCGCCGGAACGGCTGGATTTGCGCCACTGCAGACCGTCAGGAGTCGTCATGGCGTCAGCCTATATTTCGCGATGATGCGTAGCGATGCGCTGGTGGAGGCGGCGTCGCCGAGCAGGCAGTCCCACTTCCGGTTGAGCAGGTCGATCGTCTCCTCGTCGTCGGCGACCTGCCCGCGGGCGTTGTTCTCCAGGTAGAGCATTGGATCGACATCCGATAGCTGAGCGATGGCGAAGCCGCCACCGAGGCCGACGTGTGCGCCGACCTCGGTCGGCAGGATGTGGATTCGCACGTTCGGCAGCTTGGCTACCTCCTGGAGGTGCTGCAGCTGCCGGTCGAGGATCGCGTGATCGCCGATTGGCCTGGCCAACATCGATTCGTCGAGGATGAAGATGCACTCCGGCGGGTCGTCGCGGGTCAGCAGCTCCTGCCGCTCCATCCGGACCCGCACCAGCTCCTCCACCTTGGCCGGGGTGCGTAGCCCGCCAGCGGAGATGATCGCTCGGGCGTACTCCTCGGTCTGTAACAGGCCCGGGATGACGGCCAGCTCGAAGCTACGGAGGCGCCTGGCCTCGGACTCGATCCTGCGCCAGGCAAGGAACCAGGCGGGGGTGCGTTGGCGTTCGGCGCGGTCCAGCAGTTCGGTCAGCAGGCCGCCGGTCTCCAGCGCCTCATCGGCTTCCTCGGCGAACTTGAAGGTCGGCTTGCGCCGTCCGGTCTCGATCGCGGCAATCGTGGACGCGCTCCAATTGATCTTATCGGCGAGTCCGTCCTGGCTTACTCCGGCGGCGACGCGCGCTGCTTTGAGCGCGCGTATCCACATGATCATGTCCACCGCTTACCCCTCCGTACGCGAGTGATTTCACGGGTATGCCGCTCCATCCTTACGGGAGAGTGCCGGCGGAGTCCAGAGTGTTCGCAGGAGAAGTTGCGAGGATCAGCGGAGGGTAGAAATGAGTGTCCTGGTACCAGGTTCCCAACCGCCGGCCATCCCCGAGTTGAGCGAGGAGCAGACCCGCGACGTCGCGATCCGGTACGCGAGGAGCGTCGTCACCGACCACTGGCCCTCGGTGGAGTGGGCCGGCTGCCCGGTCTGTCTGACCGACGGATGCCGCCCGATGGACACCGCGCTGCAATTTCTACAAGTGGAAGACTTCAAGGTGTACGAGCGGCTTGCGGAACTGCTGCGCGACGGCAAGTCGGTGGAAATGATCACCGATGAAGAATGACCCGTTGGTCAAACCCGGCGACACGGTTTCGCTGAATACCGGCGACTACTGCTACGGGCTCGGTCGACTCGTGCTGCGGGTCACCCGGGTCGACGACGGCGCGCAGCATCCAGGGATCGAATGGGTCCACCTGGTCGGGGTCGAGGTCGTCGGCGGCGAGGACCACCGCTTCAGGGCAATCGTCGTACGGGCGGACGCGCTGCGCCGCCCCGGCGCGGTGACCCGGCCGGCCCGTCGCCGCCCGTGAGCTGACTGTGCCTCCGGCCGGGACCGGCAAGCCGACCGGAGGCACAGTCACCCCTCACTAATACCTTCGCTTGCGATATATGTTTGTCACCGATACGTTGTGGTCATGCCCGAGTTGTTACGCGAGCCGACGTTCCTCATCCTGACCGCCCTTGCCCGGGAGCCGATGCACGGCTACGGACTGATCTCCGAGGTGTCCACCCTCTCCGATGGTCGGCTGACCCTGCGTCCCGGCACGCTCTACGGTGCACTCGACCGGCTCGGTGACGACGGCCTTGTCGCCACCGACCGCGAGGAGATCGTCGACGGTCGGCTCCGCCGCTACTACCGCCTCACCGATCGCGGCGAGACGGTGCTGCGGGCCGAAACCGAACGGATGCGGCTCAACGTGCAGGCCGCCAGCCAACGACTGCGCGCCCGCGAGCGGGCCACCAGCACCCGACTCGCCGCAGGTGTGGCATGACCGACGACCGATCCGTCCTGGAGCGCAGGTACCGGGCGTTGCTGCGCTGCTATCCGGCGCACTACCAGGCCCACCGCAGCGACGAGATGCTCGACACCTATCTGGCGATGGTGGACGGCGGCCGCCGACGACCGAGCGCTGCCGACGTCCGGGACGTGCTGGCCGGTGCGACCCGCGCCCACCTGCGCAGCAGCGGCATGGCGGCGGCGCTGCCGATCGCCGCCACCGTCGCTATCGGCACGGTCACGATGCTTGCCACCTTCTGGCTGATCAGCGCCGAAGTGATCGGCGGTGCGCTGGCTGGGCCAGTGCCGATGTTCGGCCCCTTTCAGACCATCGGTGTAGTTGCCTGGGTCGCCTGGCTCGCCGTCGGGCTCACCGCCCTCGTATCGCCCGGCCGTGTCGTTCGGGTCGGTGTCCTGGCGGCCCTGGCGGTGACAGTCGCGCTGCTCCCCGCCGCCGCCCTGCTGCCGTACGACCGGCCCCCGCTGACGGTACTGGTGCCGCAACTGGCGCTCGGCCTGGTCGCGCTCGGCCTGCCGGACAGTCCCGGCAGCCGGGCCGGGCTGCGGCTGCGAGTCGTCGTCGCCCTGGTGACGGTGACCGCCGCCGGGGTCGCGACCATCACCATGCCAGGCAGCCCGTACCGGTGGTTCGACGGCGATCTGCTTGCCGCGATCGCTGCGATCCTGCTGATCGGGCTGCTGGGTGCCAGCGCCCTGCTCGCAGTGCGTGGCGACGATCGGGGCTGGCTGGCGACGGTGATCATGTTGCCGGCGTTCGCGACGCTGCTGGTCGAACCGCTCACCGGGCTGGTGGCCAGCTATGCCGGGACTGCTGCGGATTCCTGGGCGTCGACCGCCTGGGTGGCCGTCGTCTCGGTGCTGGCGGCTGGCGCGGCCCTGCCACTGACTGTCGCGATCCGTGGCCGCCGCCCGAAGCAACCACCCACGGTCTGTCCGACCTGCGGCAACCGGGCTGCCTCGGGATGAGCCGGGACAGCCCGGTCCAGTCAGCGCCGCCGGTCTGCGTCGTCGGTCAGCTCACTGCGACAGCTTCTGGGAGAAACGGATGTTGTTGCCGGACGGGTCGCGGACACCGCAGTCGCGGAAGCCGTACGGCTGATCGATGGGCTCCTGCATGACCTCCGCCCCTGCGGCCCTGACCCGCTCGAACGTCGCGTCCACGTCGTCGACCAGGAAGATCAGCCCGCTGAGCGAGCCCTTGGCGAGCAGCAGCTCCAGGGTCTCCTGGTCGGCGGCGCGACCCATCGCGGCGACTTCGAGCACGATCTCGACGTCCGGCTGTCCGGGCGGGCCGACGGTCAGCCAGCGGACGCCCTCGAACGCCATGTCGGTGCGGACCTCCAGGCCGAGCACGTCGCGGTAGAACTTCAGTGCCTCGTCCTGGTCGTGGACGAGCAGGAACGTGTGGGAAAGCGTGATCGTCATGCCGGTGACGCTACGCCGGACCGGCTGACCTGGGCTTCTCCAAACCGACTTGATGCTCCGCCCGGTCCTGGACAGGCCGTCGCCCGGTAGCCTGAAGCTGATGGTGCCGAAGTGATGCCGAGGTTCGGAAAGTGAGGTTCGCGTTGTGGGTACCGGCTACGAACCGATGAGTCTGGCAGTGCTGGCCAGTCATCTGGCATCCACAGACGTCGACCAGACCCGGTGGAAGTTGGTGTGGGAATTCCTGGAGGAGTTCCGCTGGGAGCCGGCGGACACCAGAGTGACGCTGCTGCTGGACGAACCGGAGCCGACCGGGGACGAGCGGTGGGACGCACTACTCGCGGCACTCGCAGAGCATCTGCTCGCGCAGGCGGACATCGCCCCGCCGCAATGGGCCGAGGCGCGGGTGCTGCGCCGACCATGGTTCCCTGCCGAATTGGCGATCCACCGGGCAGATGCGCTGGCCTGGGCGCCTGCCGCCCTTCGCAAGCATGGGGTGTACCTGTCCGTCCACGATCTGGCGGCGGCGTGACCGGCTCAGACGGCGTCCTGATGGGGCGCGCGGAACTTGAGCGAGCGTTCAGTAGCTTAGGTGATCGGCTCGTCCGTCGAGGGGTCGTTGCTGACATCTTCGTCGTCGGTGGTGCCGCGATGGCCTTGGCCTATGACGCAAAACGGGTGACAAGGGACGTCGATGCGATGTTCGTGCCGCACGGCGTCGTTCTCGACGAGGCGCGTGCAGTGGCCGACGAATTAGGACTGCCCCCGTGGTGGCTCAACGAGCAGGCCAGCGTTTACGTGTCCGGCAAAGAGGACCCGGGACGACGGCGGGTCTTCGACCATCCCGGCATTCGCGTCATGGCGGCTTCGCCCGAGCACATCTTCGCAATGAAGGCTCTCGCGGCTCGGACACGCGACGTGGACGACCTTCGTACCCTCGCCGCGCTGGCCAAGGTCGCGACGGTGGACGATGCCGTGCGGTTGTGCCGTGACTTCTATCCGGACGAGGTGATCTCGCCACGAGCCATGGGCGTGATCCGCGAGCTGTTCGGTTAGCTCAGAGCCTCGTCTCAGTCGTCATTGAACAGGAAAGCGCGGCGCGGCCGGCCGGGTCGGGCGGGTGACGGCCTTGACGTAACAGGCCGGGATGGCCGCGCCGGCCGCATGTGACCTGGCCCGGTACGCGCTGGGCGACTCGCCGACCAACTCGGTGAAGCGGGAGCTGAACGAGCCGAGTGAAGTGAACCCCACCGCCATGCAGACGTCGGTGACGCTCAGGTCGCCACGGCGCAGCAGCGCCTTGGCCCGCTCGACCCGCCGGGTCGACAGATAGCCGTACGGGCTCTCGCCGTAGGCGGCCCGGAACAGCCGGGTGAAGTGCGACGGCGACATGTACGCGGCCCGCGCCATCGCCGGCACGTCCAGCGGGCGGGCGTACTCCCGGTCCAGCAGGTCCCGGGCCCGGCGCAGTCGGACGGCTTCCTCGACGTTCACCCGGTCAGAGTGCCACGCCCCACCGACACGCAGCGGTGTTACGCCGACGCGGCGGCCGCGTAGCAGCGCTCGCGCTCCTGCGCCCACACCTCGTCGTCACTCTTGTCCTCGTACTCCGGGCGGATGCTGCGCGCGAGCCCGTAGAAGCCGGAACTGGGACGGCCGCTGCTGCGGGCCACGACAAGCGCGCTCCACAGCGGCTCGCCCCGCTCGGCGGCAAGCCTGGAGAGCTTGTCCAGCGGCTGGCCCAGGAAGTCGGGGCGGGTGCCGACCCGCTTCGCCAGCGGGCCGTAGCCGATCAGCCCTTTGGCCGTGGCTACTCCAAAGAGGATGTCCGCGATGCGGTCGACGCGGTCGACTGCGAACGTCTCCACCATGCGGCAACCATAGTGCGCAGAGTGCGCAGCGGAAACACGGCTCCGACCGGTATTACTGCGGCGTGGCCGCTCAGTTCATCGCCCTGCGGCGGCGTACCGCGACGACCGCCACCAGGAGTGCCACCGCGACCGCGACCCCGGCGGCCAGCACCCACCATGGCCGTACCGCACCGTCGGGGTCGCGGTCACCGTCGCCGCCGGTGCTGGAGATCGCTGGCAGCTCCAGCCGGTACACCTTGTGCTGGCGCGGGTCGACCAGGTAGCCGAGCTGGTCGTCCACCATGGTCAACGGTCCAGCGATGGACGGATCCGCCAGCAGGGTCTCCACCCGGCCGTCGGGGTGGAAGCGGTAGAGGCCGTCGTCGGTCGACAGGTACCGGGCGTTCGCGGTGGCGGCCAGGTAGAGGGTGCCCTGCCAGGCGCCGGCGGGGATCTCCGCCGACTGCGATTCGGAGTACGTCCACCGACTGTCGCCGTCGCGGACCACCGCGCGCATCCGGTTGTCGGACAGGCCGTACAGCAGGGTGCTCGCCACCCAGCGGCCGCCGTCGGGGTCGTCCGCCGTCGAGATCGGTGCGTACGGGAACGTGAACGACGCCGCGTCGCCGCCGGCCACCAGGCCGACGTCGCCGCTGCCGATCAGGGTGTCGATGAGACCGCTGGTGTCGATCCGCCGGACCCGGTAGTTGCGCAGGTCGCCGAAGACCAACCCGTCGTCGGCGTCGACGGTCAGGCCGCTGACGTCGCGCAGCTGTGCCTCGGTGGCCGGCCCGCCGTCACCGGCGAACCCGGCCCCGTTGCCGCCCGCCACCACGGTCACGTCACCGTCGGGCGGCAGGGAGAGGATCCGGGCGTTGCCGTTGTCGCCGATGTAGATGGTCCCGGCCGCGTCGACCGCCAGACTGCTCGGATGGTTCAGGGAGTCCTCGCCGACGGGGACGGTCCGGATCACGCCGTCGGCCGATATCGCCCGGACGACCCCGTTGCCGGTGTCGGCGACGTACACGACCCCGTCCGGCGCGACGGCGACCCCGCCGGGCTGGTTCAGCACCGCCGCCACGGCAGGGCCGTCGTCGCCGGCGTACCCGGGGTCGCCGGTCCCGGCGTACGGCGTGGCGGTCGCGCCGTCGGCCGGGGCCACCGCGTCGGCTGCCACCGCGTCGGCCGGGGCCACGGCGTCGGCTGCCAGTGCCGGCACCGGCATGCCAACTGTCGCCGTTACGACGAGTGCCGCTGCGAACCCGCGCGCAGTTCGTTTCACCGCCCTGTCTTAGCACAGGTGGCATCTGGCCGGTCCCTATCTCCAGCGTGGTCTGTGCTCAGCCCGGCGCCATCTGCACGTGAGTCACCTGGTGTCGTTCACGGGTCCAGGCCGTACTCCGTTGTTGCGGACCGCCATGCCCCGCGCTCCCGGCACCACCACCTGTCCGTCGGTGACGAGCATGAACCTCTCCAGGCCGGGGACGAAGATGTTGACCACGGCCAGGTTTCCGGTGACATAGTGGTCACGCTGCAACGGCGTGAAGCCGCGTCGGGAGAGGGCGTCGACGAGCGCGTCGAAGTGGCCGGCGGCGGTGGCCGGAGCTTCCGTGTCCCGGTACGGCACGACGGTCGCGTCGTCGAGCCGGGTACTGAAGTCGCTGCGGTAGCAGGCGTGCAGCGCGGGATAGGGCCTGGTCCAGTCGTGCCGCACGGGCGTCATGGCGGCGAACGCGGAGTGGATGTTCCCGAGCGAGGACGCCAGGTGGACCTGGACCAGCTCGCTCACCGCACGGGCGATCGCGTAGTGCCGGGAGAGGGAGGCGCCGCAGCCACGGATCCGGGCCGGTCCGCCGTCGCGCGTGGGGAGGTAGGCGAAGATCGCCGGTACGCCCAGGTCGCTGGTCATGTCGATCAGGTGCAGCGGCTGGCCGGTGATGGTCTCCGCCGCCGACACCAGGTCGGCGAGGTCGTCCGGCAACGTGTCCGTGTCGATGAGGACGAGCGGGGATCTCCGCCGCCCCAGGAACTGGTCGATCAGCAGGAGGGAGAGCGCGTCCCGCTCGATGGTCTCGTTGAGTGCGTGGACCGCCGCCTCGACCGGGTCGGTGCCCGCCGCCCAGCCGTTGTTGCAGGAGTAGCGGCTCACCCCGGTGTAGTCGTAGTGGTCACCGAGGTCCTCCCGCAGCGGGTCGGCCGCCTCGTCGAGGTAGTCCGGCACGGACAGGAACAGCGGTACGTCGACCTCGGCGCCGCTGGTCAGCACCCGGAAGGGCAGGCACCCCAGCGGCCCGTCGGGCAACTCCCCGAGCAGGCCGAGCGCCACGTCCCGTCGGAGCGTCGCATCGCGGGAGATGTCAGCAGCGTGGCGCAGCGTCGTCTCGCCGCCGGCGAGGCCCTGCAGCCCGCTGAGGTGGTGTTCCAATGCCTCGAAGATCGCGCCGACCTGCGCCGCCGCCGAACTTCCCTTGCCGAGTCCCAGCCCGCTGGGCACCGGGTCGTCGCCCCGCCACAGCGTCGCCGTCCAGACCGCCGGGTCGCCGTCGAGCACCGCCGTGCAGTCGACCCGGAGGTCGAGTTCGGTTGCCGCCGCCGTACCCCGCTGGTGGGCCTCGGGCAGACTCAGCGTCCGCTCACCGTCCTGAACCACCGGGCCGGCCGCAAGATCTGTCCTCGACATCGCTCCACCTCCGACTGAACGCACCGACGCTGCGGGTTGCGGGTGGGCCGGACGGGCACGCCGCCCGGCCCTGTGACGTCGACTCAGCCGGCGGACTCGACCGCCGCCATCTCGGAGTCCTGGTCACGCTCGGTCAGCTCGTCGAGGGTCCGCTGCTCGGTCTCGGCGAGTTCCGGCTTGTCCTTCTGCGGCCGGTAGATCGCGTCGTGCAGTCCCATGTGCTTCCTCCTTCATCGAGAGGTGCCTTGGTCAAAGATTCGTGCACACCGATAGATGTCCGATACCTGGTTGATATATCCGCAGGCGTAGCTTGTGGACACGACGTCTGTCCTATGGGTTTGCCTACTGTCCGGACCGCCGACCGCTGCGGTTTGCCAGGATGGCGACATGAGGGTGGATTTGCGGGCCGCCGCCGATGCGATCGTCTGCGGTTGACATGGAGCCCCTTCGGTTCGACCTGCTCG
The DNA here is from genome assembly GCF_049179175.1 of Solwaraspora sp. WMMA2101. Classification (NCBI taxonomy): domain Bacteria; kingdom Bacillati; phylum Actinomycetota; class Actinomycetes; order Micromonosporales; family Micromonosporaceae; genus Solwaraspora; species Solwaraspora sp. WMMA2101. Next base: position 4,452,570 of record NZ_JBMHMA010000006.1, read on the forward strand.
GCGTCGTGCGTGGCCGCCGGGGCTCCGTCGAGCTCGACATGGGAAGCCCGCAGCAACAGGCCCTGCTCGCCGTCCTTCTCCTGCGGCCGGGCCAGGGGGTGAGCGCGACCGTTCTGATGGAGGCGCTGTGGGGCGACGATCCGCCGGTCACCGCGATGAAAGCCCTCCGCACGTACGCTTGGCGGTGGCGCAAGGTGCTGGAGAACGACGCCGCCGAGCCCCGGATCCTGACGACCGTCGGTGACGGCTACCGCCTGACGGTGCCCGAGGACGCCGTCGATGTGCGGTACGCCGAGGCACTGGCCCGCCGCGCCCGTCAGGCCGGCGACGCGCGGAGCGCTCGCGCGATGCTGGCCGAGGCGCTCGCCCTCTTCAACGGCGAGCCGCTGGCCGGGGTGCCCGGCCCGTTCGCGCAACGGCATCGTCGCCGGCTCAGTGAGCTGCACCTCGATCTGCTGGAGGCGCGTCTGGCGTTGGACATCGACCTCGGTCGCGCCTCCTGGTGCGTGCCCGAGTTGCGCGCTCTCAGTGACGAGAACCCGTTGCGGGAGAGCCTTTCCGTGCTGCTGATCCGGGCGCTGCACGCCAGCGGCCGGCCGGGGGAGGCCGCTGCGGTGTTTCCGGCCGCTCGGCGCCGGATCGTGGACCGGCTGGGGCTGGAACCCAGCGTCGAGCTTGCCGAGGCCCACCGGCAGCTCCTGATCAGCGAGCGACCCGCCGCCCCGCCAAGGCGGCGTGCGGAGCCGGTGCGAAGGTCGGAGCCGGCGCGAAGTGAAGGGCCGGCACAAAGTGAAGAGTCGCCGCGACGTGAGGAACCGGCGCCACGACCGGCCCAGGTCCCGGCCCAGGTTCCGGCCCAGGTCCCGGCCACCACGGCGGACTTCACCGGGCGTGCGGCGGTGGCCCGTCTCGTCACCGACGCCCTGAGCCGGCCCGACCGCGAATCGTTGCCGGTCGTGGCCGTAGCCGGGATGGGTGGTGTCGGCAAGACCACCCTGGCCCGGCACGTCGCCCACCGGCTCGGCGCGCACTACCCGGACGGACAGTTGTACGCGGAACTGCGGGGCGGTGACGCCGTGCCGGCGTCACCGCAGGACGTCCTGGACGGCTTCCTCGAGGCGCTCGGGGTGGAGTTCGTACCGGACTGCCTGGACAGCAGGTCGGCGCTGTTCCGCTCGGCGACGCACGACCGCCGGTTGCTCGTGGTGCTGGACGACGCGCACAGCCTCGCACAGATCACCCCGCTGCTGCCGGGTACCGCGACCTGTGGCGTCCTGGTCACCTCCCGTTCCCGGCTGGCCGGCCTGAACGGTGCCGTGCACGCCGATCTCGACGTGTTCGACGAGACCGAGGCGATCGAGCTGCTGAGCCGGGTGATCGGCCACGACCGGGTGGCGGCCGAGCGCGAGACGGCCCGGGAGCTCGTGGTGGCCTGCGGATTGCTGCCGCTGGCGGTCCGCATCGTGGCGGCCCGGCTGGCCGCCCGGCCGGGCTGGTCGATCGGGGCGTTGCGCGACCGGTTCACCGACGGGCACCGGCTGGGCTCGTTGCGGGCCGGTGGTCTCGACGTGAGTGCGACTTTTCTGGCCAGCTGGCGGCAGCTCACCTCGGAGCAGCAGCGCGCCCTGGTCCTGCTGGCCGTCACCGACCGGCCGGACTTCGCGCTGCCCGTCGTGGCGCGGGTGCTGGGCCGGCCCGAGCCGGACAGCGAGGACCTGCTGGAGGAGCTGGTCGACCTGGCGTTGCTGGAGTCGGACACCGTCGGGCGTTACCACCTGCATCCCGTCGTGCGGTCGTTCGCCCTCGCCCAGCATCCGGGCCGGCGAGCTAGCGGCGGAGGATGACGGTGTCCAGTATGTCGAAGGTGGCCGGGGCGTCGCGGCGGTTGCCGACCAGGAACGCCACTTCGCGGCCGGGTTGGCGCAGCGGCCACCAGAACTCGCCGACCAGTGCGCGGCGTAGCGGCAGCCCGCAGTATCTGCGGCGGCGCTGCTGGAAGGCGACCACGTCCCGGTCGCGCAGCTGCTGTACGTGGCCTGCGCAGCCGGGGTGGTGGCACCGGTACCGGTAGGCGAGGGTGAACGGTGGGCGGCGCAGCAGGTCGTGCACGATCGGTCGGAACAGGTCGGGTTCGTGGCGTCGCCAGGTGGCGGCGGACCAGCGTTCGGCCGGTGCCGCCACCGGCGTGCGACCGATCCGCAGGTAGCGCAGCTCGGCGGCGCGGATCAGGGCGACCGACCGGGCGTCGTCGCGGCCGGTCGCCGCCTGGTGGATGTCGCACATGGACCATTCGGCGTGCGGGTGCAGGATCGCGGTGCGCCGGGGCCACTGGCGCGCCTCGTGACGGACCCGCAAGGTGCCGTCGTGGGCCCGCCAGCTTTCCGGGCGTGGGTCGTCGGGGTCGGGTTCGGCGACGGCGGAGACGATGTCGTAGCGCCGTACGGGCGCGGCCTGGCTGAGCGGGTGGGCGGGGATCTCGTCGAACCGGATCCAGTGTCGGGGGCCGTCGAGGCGGAGGCCGACGAGGGTGGTCATGGCACCGTACGTGGCGGACGGCACCGGCGGGGTGATGCCGGTGACCAGCACCTGCATCTGAGTCGCACCGCTGTCCTTGCCTGGCGGCGGTTCGTAGTAGGGCGTGCGGTACAGCTCGCTCACGTGCGCCTCCGGCCGAGGGGTAGCCATCGGTGATCGTGTGATTACTGAACGCCAACAAGGATCGCACGGCGGCGGCCTCGGAATCCAGAGTCGTTTTCACGCATCGCATCGACGTGGTAACGTGTTGGACGTTCGCCCAGGACAAACGACCAGGGCGGGCGACCAATACGGGATCGGAGTGTGCGGATGACGCAGAGCGCCGCAGAACGCGGCCGACAGGTGCGGGCCCGACTGCGGGCCGCCGCCGTCACGCTGATCGCCGAACGCGGCTGGTCGGCGGTCAGCACCCGGGTGGTCGCCGACCGGGCCGGGGTCGCCCCCGGCCTGGTCCACTACCACTACCCGTCGATCCAGGCGCTGCTGATCGAGGCGGCCACCACCGCGGTCACCGACCTGACCGCCGACCTGGGTGCGCTGCTGACGACGGCGGCGACCCCGGCCGACGGCGTACGGTCGATGCTCGCCGCCCTGGACGGCTACTCCGGCACCGACCCGACCTCGCTGCTGTTCGCCGAGACCTACCTCGCCGCCGCCCGCGACGACGACCTGCGGCGTACCCTGGCCGGCATCCTCGACGACCTGCGCGGCCGGCTCGCCGACTGGCTCGCCGGCCACCGCGTCGCCGACCCGGCGGCCACCGCCGCCGTGCTCGCCGCCGCCGTCGACGGGCTGCTGCTGCACCGTCCATTGTCACCCGCTCTGACCTCGGGCGCGGTCGCCGGGCCGCTCACCCGGATGATCATCATCGACGCCACGACGGAGAGCGCCACGACCGAAAGCGCCACGACGGAAGGGGGCCGACAGTGAAGGCGGTCATCTGCGGGGCCGGGATCGCCGGGCTGGCGCTGGCGCACCGACTCGACGCCGCCGGCTGGTCGGTGACCGTGCTGGAGCAGGCGGCCGCCCCGCGTACCGAGGGTTACATGATCGACTTCTTCGGTCCCGGCTACGACGTGCTCGACCGGATGGGGCTGCTGCCGCAACTGCAGGAGCACGGCTACCGGGTGCAGGCGCTGACCTACCGCGACGAGCGCGGCCGCCGCCGGGCCAGCCTCAGCTACGCCCGGTTCGCCGAGATGGTCGACGGCCGACTGACCAGCATCATGCGCCCCGACCTGGAGCGGATCCTGCGCCACGCGCTGCCCGAACGGGTCGCGCTGCGCTTCGACAGCCGGCTGACCCGCATCGACCATCGCTCCGACCGGGTCGACGCCACCACCGCCGACGGCACCGTCCACCGCGCCGACCTGTTGATCGGCGCCGACGGCATCCACTCCACCGTGCGGCGGCTCGTCTACGGCGACGAACGCCACTTCCTGCGCTACCTCGGCTTCCACACCGCCGCCTGGGTGTTCGACGACCCGGCGGTACGGGCCGAGATCGGCGACGAGTTCGCCCTCACCGACAGCACCCGCCGCCAACTCGGCTGCTACGCCCTGCGCGACGGCCGGGTCGCGGCCTTCGCCGTGCACCACAGCAGCGATCCGACGCTGCCGGCGGATCCCCGGGCAGCCCTCCACCAGGAGTACGCCGACCTCGGCTGGATCGTGCCGCAGGCGCTCGCCGCCTGCCCACCCGCCGACGAGATCTACTACGACCAGGTCGCCCAGATCGACCTGCCGTACTGGAACCACGGCCGGGTCGTGCTGGTCGGCGACGCCTGCCAGGCGGTGTCGCTGCTCGCCGGGCAGGGTGCCTCGCTGGCGGTCGCGGGGGCGCAGACCCTCGCCGACGAGCTGACCCGGGCCCTCGGCACCACTCCCGACCCGACGGCCGCCGCCGACCCCACCCTGCTCGCCACCGCCCTGCGCCGCTACGAGACGGCGATGCGGCCGGTCATCACCGACAAACAGCAGGTGGCCCGGCGCGGTGCCCGCTGGTTCGTGCCGCAGCGCCAGTGGTGGCTACGGGCCCGCCGGGTCGCGTTGGCCGCCGCCGGCCTGCCCGGCGTCGACCGGATGATCGTCGGCGCGATGGTCGGCCGGTCCCGCACCTGAGGCGGACCCGGCGGGCCGGCCGGTCCCGCACCTGACCGTGGGTACGCTCGCAGCATGTCGATGCCCACGCCGGTCCTCCCGCGCTGGCTGCGGCGCGGCCGTGACCTGCTGTTCGACCTCGCCATCGTCGCCGTCGTCGGCTCCGCGTCGGTGATCGCCGGCGGCGCGTACGGCACGATCGGCATCGTGCACGGGGTCCTGATGGCGCTGCCGCTGTTCGCCCGTCGTCGCTTCCCGGTCGCCACGTTCGCCGTGGTCGCCGGCCTCGCCGCCGCCCAACTGCTCGCCGGCGACACCTTCACCCTGCTGCCGCACGACGTGGCGATCTTCGTCGCGCTCTACTCGGTGGTGAAGTACGCCCGCCGCGCCTGGGTCGGGTTCGCCGCCCTCGGCGTCACCCTGTTCGGCTGTTTCGCGGCCGCCGTACTGCTCAGCCCGTCAGGCCCCGGCCAGCCGTGGCTCGACCAGTACATCCTCACGCTGGCCGCCTCGGTCACCATCGGGGTGACGCTGCTCGGCCTGACCGTGCGGATCCGGCACCTGTACGTACTCAGCCTGGAGGAACGCGCCGCCACCGCCGAACGCGAACGCGACCACCTGGCCCGGATCGCCGTCGTCGAGGAACGCGGCCGGATCGCCCGCGAACTGCACGACATCATCGCCCACTCGCTGTCGGTCATGATCGTGCACGCCGACGGCGGCCGGTTCGCCCTCGACCGCGACCCGGAACGCACCCGGTCCGCGTTGACCACGATCGGTGCCACCGGCCGGGAAGCGCTCGGCGAGATGCGGCAGCTGATCGACGTACTGCGTCATCCGGAGCGCTCCGCCGAAGCGGTGGTGGAACGCCCGCGCGGCGCCCTCGACCAGGTGGGCGAGGCGGTGGCGAAGGCCCGGGGCGCCGGGCTGGCCGTCGAGTTCGCGGTGACCGGCACCGCGCCGGAGGTGCCCGACGGGGTCTCCCTCGCCGTCTACCGCATCGTGCAGGAGTCGCTGACCAACGTCCTGAAACACGCAGGGGAGCGGGCCACGGCGCGGGTGTCGATCACGTACACCCGGCAGGCCATCACCATCGAGGTGGTCGACGACGGCGGCCGGCGGGCGGCAGCGACGCCCGCGCTGACCAACGTCACCCCGCTGCCGCTGCCGCTGCCGGCCGCCGCGCTGCCGGCCGGTGGGCACGGTCTGATCGGCATGCGCGAGCGGGCCGGACTGTACGGCGGCGAGTTCACCGCCGGCCCGCGGCTCGACGGCGGCTGGCAGGTCCGCGCGTCGATCCCGCTGAGCCTGGCGGCGGCGGCATGACCGGCGGCGCGACGACCGCCGGCGGCCCGGCGACCGAGGGCTCCGCCGCCGCCCCGGGCGCTGCCATCCGGGTCGTCCTCGTCGACGATCAGGCCCTGGTCCGGGCCGGCTTCCGGATGGTGCTCGACTACTCCGGCGACATGACCGTGGTCGGCGAGGCCGGCGACGGCGCCGAGGCACTGCGGCTGCTGCGTACCGTCGACGCCGACGTCGTCGTGATGGACGTACGGATGCCGGTCCTCGACGGCGTCGAAGCCACCCGGCGCATCTGCGCCACCGGGCCCACCCCCCGGGTGCTGGTGCTGACCACCTTCGACACCGAATCCGACGCCTTCGCCGCACTGCAGGCCGGGGCGAGCGGATTCCTGCTCAAGAGCGTCCCACCGGAGGAGCTGCTGGCCGCGATCCGGGTGATCGCCGCCGGCGACTCGGTCGTCGCGCCCCGGATCACCCGCCGACTGCTGGACCGCTTCGCCGGGCAGCTGGTCACCGCCGGGTCGGCCGCCCCCACCGTCGACGGGCTCACCGACCGGGAACGTGAAGTGCTGCTGCTGCTCGGCCAGGGGCTGTCCAACGCAGAGATCGCCGGCCGGCTCACCGTCGCCGAGGCGACCGTCAAGACCCACGTCGGGCGGATCCTGGCCAAGCTGGGGCTACGGGACCGGGTCCAGGCCGTCGTGCTGGCGTACGAGACGGGGTTGATCCGCCCCGGAAGTACGACCTGAGGCGTACGCCGGCCCCGGAGTGCGACCCGCGACGGACCCGGAAGTGACGTAGAACGGCGGACGCCGCGCACCGCCCGCGTCCCTAGCGTTACCGGCATGTCAACGATCACTTCGACCGCGGCAGCGGTCACCGCCACCGGCCTGTCCAAGGTGTACGGCAACGGTGCGGCGGCGGTCACCGCACTGGACGGCGTCGACATCGCCTTCGCCACCGGCCAGTTCCACGCCATCATGGGCGCCTCCGGGTCCGGCAAGTCGACCCTGATGCACTGCCTCGCCGGGCTGGACCGCCCCACCGCCGGATCCGTCCGGATCGGCGACACCGAGATCACCCGGCTCGACGACCGCCGGCTGACCATGCTGCGGCGCGACCGGATCGGCTTCGTCTTCCAGCGCTACAACCTGCTGCCCACCCTCACCGCCCTGGAGAACGTCACCCTGCCGGTGGCGATCGCCGGCGGCCGGATCGACAGCGACTGGCTGCGGCAGGTGGTGGCCGCCGTCGGGCTCACCGACCGGCTCGGCCACCGCCCCGCCGAACTCTCCGGCGGGCAGCAGCAGCGGGTCGCCGTCGCCCGCGCCCTGATCACCCGCCCGGCGGTGATCTTCGCCGACGAACCGACCGGCAACCTGGACTCCCGTTCCGGCGCCGAGGTGCTGCGGCTGCTGCGTGACGCCGTCGACCAGCTCGGCCAGACCGTCGTGATGGTGACCCACGACCCGCTCGCCGCCACCCGCGCCGACCGGGTCACCTTCCTCGCCGACGGCCGCCGGGTCACCGACCTGGACCGCCCCGACGTCGACGCCATCCTCGACGTGATGTCCCGCCTGGACTCCGCCGGGCGCGACGCCCACGCGGGCAGGTGAACCGGAGATGCTGCGGCTCACCCTGCGCTCCCTGCGCGCCAACGCCACCCGACTGCTGCTCTCCTCGCTGGCGATCGTCCTCGGCGTCGGCTTCGTCACCGGCACCCTGATCTTCTCCGACGGGCTGACCGCCGCCACCGAGGAACGCGCCGGCCTGCTCGACCGCTTCGTCGACGTCGAACTGACCCGCGACTTCGACGTACCGCCCGGTGTGGCCGGCGCACCCGACATCGACGGCGCGATCCTGCCGACCGGCCTTGTCGACGCCGTCCGACAGGTCGACGGGGTCGCCGCCGCCGAAGGCACCTTCAGCTCATTCGGCATCGGGCTGCTCGGCCCGGACGACCAGTCCATTCCCGGCATGAACGGCATGGTCACCGTCCCGGCGGACCCCCGACTCGCCGGTCTGCCGCTGGCCGCCGGTCGGCTGCCGCAACGGCCCGGCGAGACCGTGCTGGACGCCCGGACCGCCGACCGCCGCGACATCGCCGTCGGCGACCAGATCCGGGTCGCCGCCGCCGACCGGCAGCCGCAGCCGTTGCAGGTGGTCGGCCTGGTCGACGTCGCCGGCACCGGCGTCGACTCCGGTGGCGCGCTGCTCGGCATGGTCGACGCCGACGCCCGCCGGCTCATCGGCCGTACCGACCTGGACCGGGTGCTGGTCGTCGCCGAACCCGGCGTCGGCCAGGCCGAACTGGCGCAACGGCTGCGTACCGCCGTCGGCGGCTACGTCGTCACCCGCACCGGTGCACAACTGCGCGCCGACGCGCTGGACCACACGGTCGGCAACGGTGAGCAGTTCACCCGCCTGCTGCTGGCGTTCGCCGCGATCGCGGTCTTCGTCGCCGGCTTCGTCATCGCCAACACCTTCACCATCCTGCTCGCCCAACGCACCCGGGAGACCGCGCTGCTGCGGCTCGTCGGCGCCACCCGGGCGCAACTGTTCCGCGCCGGCATCGTCGAGGCCGCCGCCGTCGGGCTGATCGGCGCGGTCTGGGGACTGCTGCTCGGGGTGGTGGCCGCCGCCGGCCTGCGCCAGCTCTACGCCGAGCTGGGCGCCGGTACGCCGAGCGGCACCGTGGTCAGCCTGCGTACCGTCGCGGTCGCCCTGATCTGCGGCGTCGGCGTCACCGTCGGCGCGGCGCTGCTGCCGGCCTGGCGCGGCACCGCCGTACCGCCGGTCGCCGCGCTGACCGACGCGGCACTGACCGTCGCCCGCCCGGTCGGCCGGCTGCGGCTCGGCACCGGCCTGCTGCTGATCGCCGTCGGCGTGCTCGGGCTGGTCGTCGCCGCTCGGCTGGAGGACCTGCTGGTCGTCGTCGCCGGTGGCATCCTGACCTTCCTCGGCCTGGTGCTGGCCAGCCCGTTGATCGTGCCGGCGGTCACCCGGGGGCTCGGCCGGCTGACCGGGTGGGCCGCCGGGCCGACCGCCCGGCTCGCGGTCGCCAACGCGGTCCGCAACCCGCGCCGCGCCGCCGCCACCGCGATGGCCCTGGTGATCGGCATCGGCCTGGTCACCTCGTTCGCGGTCGGCGCGCACAGCGTCAAGCGGGCGGTGGAGCGGGAGGTCGACACCCGGATCGGAACCGGGTTCGTCGTACAGTCCGATCTGGACCCGGTGCCGCCGGAGCTGATCGATCGGCTGCGTGACCTGCCGGAACTCGGTGTGGTGTTCGCGGACGCCGAGGTGTACGGGGCACCCGGCGGCTTCGACGTGGCCGCCGCCCACCCCGACCTGCTGGCCAAGGCGGAACTGACGGTGGTCGACGGGGACGTCCGCGAACTCGGCCCGGGCCGGGTGATCGTCAACGAGGCGACCGGGTACGCCGTCGGCGACCGGATCCGCCTGGAACCGGACCCGGCAGATGCTGCAGATCCTGCTGATCAGGTCCGGCCGGTCGGGCAGGCCCGCGACGCCGTCGTCGTCGCGGTCCTCGCCGACCCGCCCGGCGGCGACCAGCCGGTCCCCGCCACGGTGCTGGCCGTCGAAGAGGACGTCACCGCCGCCTACCCCGGCGTCGACACCTGGCTGGTGCAGCTCGACCCGGCCACCGGCGTCGACGATCAGGCTGCCCGCGAGGCAGTGGAGTCGATCGTGGTCAGCTACCCGTTCGTGACGTTCGTCGACCGGGCCGCGTACGCCGAATCACGCACCAGCACCGTCGACACGGTCCTGCAGTTCGTGCTCGCCCTGCTGGCCCTGGCGATCCTCATCTCACTGCTCGGCCTGGCCAACACCCTCACCCTGTCGGTCGTCGAACGGACCCGGGAGAACGCCCTGCTGCGGGCGGTCGGCCTGACCCGGGGGCAACTACGTCGGATGCTCGCCACCGAGGCGGTGCTGACCGCGGTCAGCGGTACGGCGTGCGGCATCGCGATCGGCGTGGCCGGGGCGTTGAGCGCGCTCGCCGTCCTCAACAACGCCGAGGACGGGATCTTCGCGCTGCAGGTGCCATGGGCACAGCTCGGCGTGATCGTCGCCGGCGCGGCGGTCGCCGCCCTGGTCGCCTCGGTGCTGCCGGCCCGCCGCGCGCTACGGCAACCCGTGGTCACCTCGCTGGCCGCCGAATAGGTCGGAGCCGGGGCTGCCGGGCGGCGGCACCGGCCGGTACGGTGTGGCGAGCCTGCCGACCTGGGGAGGGACGCCCATGGCCGACATGTCCGCGGAGATCGCCGCCGAGCAGGAGCATTTCGACGCCGCCGCCGCCGAACGGGACCGCCGCCGCACCCGGCTCGACGCGCTCGCCGGCAGCGGCGCCGACAAGGCGGCGGCGGCCCGGCTGCGCCAGTACGCCACGACAGCCGCCCGGGCCCTCGGCGACGCCGACGAGGCGGTCGCGTTCGGCCGCATCGACGCCGACTCCGGCCCCGCGCTGTACCTCGGCCGGCACCTGATCAGCGCCGACGGCAGCGCCGATCCGCTGGTGGTGAACTGGCAGGCACCGGCCGCCGCCCGCTACTTCACGGCCAGCCCGGACGACCCGCAGGGCCTGGTCCGCAAACGCAGCTACCGGTGCACCGGCAACACCATCGAGCACCTCGACGACGTACTGTTCGCCGAGATCGCCGCCGGCGTGGCCGCAGCGGCCGGCGGCCCGGAGCCCGGCGGCGCGGCCGGGGTCGACGCCCACCTGCTCGCCGAGCTGGCCCGGGGCCGCACCGGGACGCTGCGCGACATCGTCGCCACCATCCAGGCCGCCCAGTACGAACTGATCCGTTCCCCGCTGGACCAGGTGCTCGTCGTCGAGGGCGGGCCCGGCACCGGCAAGACCGCGATCGCCCTGCACCGGGTCTCCTGGCTGCTGTTCCAGCACGCCGACCTGGCCGCCGACGACGTGCTGGTGGTCGGGCCGCATCCGACGTTCATGCGCTACATCAGCCAGGTGCTGCCCGGCCTCGGCGACGCCGAGGTCGAGCTGCGCGACATCAGCCGGCTCGCCCCGGCGGTACGGCGGGGCCGGGCCGAACCGGCGGCGGTGGCCCGGCTCAAGGGGGACGCCCGGATGGCCGGGCTGCTCGACCGGGCCCTGCGTAACCGGATCGGCACCCCCGATCCGGCGGAGCGGCTGCTGCTCGGCAGCCGGTTCGTCACCCTGCCCGGCGAGCAGGTGCAGGCGGCGCTGGACGCCGCAGCAGCCGCCGACCTGCCGTACAGCGGCCGCCGGCAGCTGTTCCGGGACCGGCTCGCCGACCTGGTCCACGACCGGGCCGGGGTCGACCCGCGCGGCGAACCGGCGCTGGCCAACCTGGTCGAACGGCTCTGGCCGCAGCAGACCCCGCCGGTGTTCCTGCGTGGCCTGCTCGCCTCCCGGCCCCGGTTGCGGGCCGCCGACGACGCCGGGTTCACCACCGAGGAGCTGGCCCTGCTGCACCGCCGGGGCGCCGACCGCATCTCCGAGGAGGTCTGGTCCGCCGCCGACCTGCCGCTGCTCGACGAGCTGGACCATCTCATCGACGGCGCACCGCAGCGCCGGTACGGACACGTGGTGGTCGACGAGGCGCAGGACCTGTCGCCGATGCAGCTGCGGGCGGTGGCCCGACGCAGCCGCACCGGGTCGTGCACCGTACTCGGCGATCTGGCCCAGTCCACCGGGGCCTGGGCCCGTGACAGCTGGGACGAGGTGACCCGGCACCTGCCGGCGACCCACCCGGTACGGGTCGCGCCGCTACGGTACGGCTACCGGGTGCCCCGGCAGGCGTACCAGTTCGCCGCCCAGCTGCTGCCGGTCGCCGCGCCGCAGGTGACCCCGCCGGAGGTGGTCCGCGACGGGCCGGCCGAGCCCGGCGTGCACCGGGTCGGGCTGACCGAACGGGCCGGCCGGGTCGTCGCCGTCGCCACGGCGCACGCCGAGAAGGGCGCGTTCGTCGGCATCGTCTGCCCGCCGCGCTGCCGCCGCGAGGTGGAGGCGGCCCTGGCCGACAACGAGGTGACCTGGAGCAGCGCCCAGCAGGGTGACCTCGGGTCGGCGATCAACCTGGTCAGTCCGGCCGAGGCCAAGGGGTTGGAGTTCGACGCCGTGGTGGTCGTCGAGCCGGAGCAGATCGTCGCCGACGACGACCGTGGCCACCGGATGCTGTACGTCGCGTTGACCCGGACCACCGGACATCTGGACGTGGTCTGCGTCGGCGAGCCGATGCCGTTGGCGGCACCGCGCCCGGCCACGTCCGGCGCGACCGACGACCAGCCCGAGTTCACCGACCGGGTCGCCCGTCAGCTCGCCGAGCATCTCGCCGGCCAGCTGCGCGCGGGTGCGCCGGCCGCGCACTGGGCCCAGGTCCTCGACGAGGTACGCCGTCAACTGGACAGCTGAGCCTCAGCCGCCGGCGGCCGGGCGGCTCAGGACCGCCGAGGTGAGCCGGCGCCCCACCGTCGCCTGCACGATGCTCTTGCCGATGGTGGCCTTGGTCGCCCGGCTGGGCAGCGCCACGCCGAGTTCGGCGGCCAACGTCCGCAACTCGGCGACCTTCAGCCCCAGATCGTCGAGGTACCGGCCGGCGGCCACCCGGTCGTCGATCGAAGCCAGATCGGCGCGGATCCGTTCGGTGTCGACGACGGTCGGTGCCTTCGCGGCCGTGCTGCGGGTCCGCCGGGCGGGCGGCGGCTGCGGTACGGACGACGCCGGTGTCGACGCCGACTCCGCCGGTGTCGACGCGCCGGTGACGGACAGCGCAGCGTTGCCGTCGGCGAGCGCGGCGAGCTGATCCGGTGTCAGGCTACGCAGGAAATCGGCGACCCGGATCAGGACGGCGTGGGACAGGTCGGCGGGGCTGGTCACGACGGACTCCTACGGGCGGATCTTGGCGAGGAACTCACTGGTGAGCTGTTGCAGCTCGTACTGGACGTTGATGTTCGCATCCGGCATCAGCACCGCCGGCAGCCCCTGCTCGCCTGCGGCGGCGAACACGGTCTTGCTGTCCCGGATCATCTGCTGGAAGCGCGGGATCTCGATGGTGGCGGGATGACCGATGAAGTTGCGCAGCGCCAACAGTGGGCCGTGACCGGTGTACTGCACCATCGTGAAGACGATGCCGAGGATCTCCGGGCTGATCTGGTCGGCTTTGCCGACGGCGACCCGGTTGTAGTCGGTGACCAGCTCGGAGACCTTCTTGCGCAGATAATCGATGCCGAGGGTGGACAGGTAGTCGGGGCGCGCCGGGATCAGGATGTGATCGCTGGCCACGATTCCGGTCCGGGTCACCATAGTGAAATTCGGCGGACAGTCGACCAGGACCACCTGATATCCGGCGAAGGCCGGGGCGGCCAGCGCGTCGGCGAGCGCCCGGTGCAGCGCGAGGAAGCGCGGACTGCCGTGTTGGAACCGGGAGCCGCCGAGACTGGCCGCGAAGTCCAGATCGGCATCGGTGAGCATCAGATGTGACGGCACCAGGTCGAGACGTCCCGGCCCGGCCTGGCTGATCACCTCGTTGACAGTCGGCGGGGTGTACACGTACCGGTCCAGAGGTGCGGCACCGCCACCGTCGAGCACGTCACCGAACCACTGCAGAATCGTCCGTTCGTCGGCCAGTTCCCGTTCCCACCCGGTCGGTTCGACGAACGAGAACGTCAGGCTCGCCTGCGGGTCCAGGTCGATCATCAGGACCTGGTGCCCCCGGTACGCCAGTTCGGCGCCGATGTTGGCGGTGAGCGTGGTCTTCCCGACGCCACCTTTGTAGTTGATGACGGACACCACGGTCATCGGCCGCTCCGCACACACATGGTCAGCAGCATGCCACGCCACGACCACCTCTTGGCAGGCCTGGAAGGCCCCGGCAGGCCTGCCCGTTCCAACCTGCCTGGGCGTCCTGGCGGACCGGTACTGCGGTAGCGCAGTATTCCCCAGGGGAATAATCATTCCTCTGAGGTATATCGCCCGGACAGATCTCCCTCTGGGGTGCCGTAACGGACGGTGACATGTCAGGCCGGCACCCCGGGCCGATGGACCGGGCCCCGGGCGGGGAATGGCCGGCCGGCCCGCGTGGTTGTACATGGTCGCGACGCACGGAAGGCCAGCCCCGAGCGGGCGAGAAGCCGCCGCCGCGTCCCCGTACCACCCGGACGACCGTTTACCGCACACCCCACACGACCGCCCGCCCCGGCACGCTTGAGGGGCCCGGGTGGCGGGTGTGCCCCCTCGGAAACGGAAGGTGGACCCCCTATGACCACGATCATCACCCGCACCCTGGCCACCAGCCTGCGCACCACCGCTCTGGGCATCGCCGGTCTCACCCTGGCCGGCGGCGCGATCGCCGGCCCCGCCCTGGCCGCCGACCACGCCCCCACCGCCCTGGCCGCACCCGCCGCAGCAGCCGCGAGCGACAGCGGCAGTGTCGACACCGCCAAGCTGATCCCGCACGGTGTGCAGGGCGAACAGTCCCGCATCACCCTGTCGGGCGAGCAGACCGACAACGTCAAGGGCATCATCGCCGCCACGAAGAAGGCCGGCATGGACGAGCGGGCCGCCGTGGTCGCGATCGCGACCGCGCTGCAGGAGTCGAAGTTGGAGAACCTGGGCCACCTGGGTGACCGTAACGACCACGACTCGCAGGGCCTGTTCCAGCAGCGGCCGTCGTCGGGTTGGGGCACGGTGGAGCAGATCACCGACGTCGAGTACTCGACCACCGCGTTCCTCAACGGGCTGAAGGCCGTCGACGGCTGGCAGGACATGCCGTTGACCGAGGCCGCGCAGACCGTGCAGGTGTCGGCGTACCCGGACCACTACGCCCAGTGGGAGACCCAGGCCGCCGAACTCGTCGCCCAGCACTGGAACAGCTGACCGCAACAGGCACCACGGAGCAGCACGGCATCTGCAAGGGCCGGACCCCGTACCCAGGGTCCGGCCCTTGCCCGTGTGCCCAGGGCGGCTCAGCAGCCGGTGAACGGGTCCGGTAGGGCCCGCCAGCCGGCTTCGCCGTCGGCGAGCTCGGCGTCGGTGAGCAGGCAGGCGGCGAGCCGTCGGTGCAGGCCGGCGGGGTCGAGGTCGACGCCGACGAAGACCAGGTGCTGGTGCCGGTCGCCGTAGTAGGGGTCCCACTCCATCGCGGCGGCCAGTCGCCGCTGCGCGCTGGCCTGCTCCCACTCGGCGTCGGGTACGGCGGCCAGCCACGGGCCGAGGGTGCGTAGGCCGAGGCCGCCACCGGCGCTTTCCCAGCCGAGCACGGTCTCCGGCTGGCTGGCCAGCCAGATGTGGCCGCGCGAGCGCAGCGCCTCCGCCGTCAGGTCGTCCAGTGCGGCGTGCAGCCGGCCCGGGTGCAGCGGCCGCCGGGCGCGGAACACCGCCGAGACGATGCCGCAGTCGGCGACCGGCTCGTGCACACCGAGGGTGTAGCCCTCGATGCCACGGGTGAGCACGTCCGGGGTTTCCGGACGGTGCCGGGCGGTGTGCCGCAGTCGGGCGGCGAGCCAGCCGGCGTCGACGACCGGCTGGTCGCCGGCGCGCAGGTGGACCGCCCAGGGGGCCATCCGGTGCAGCAGGACACCGAGCCGGTGGGTTTCGAAGTCGCCGCCGTCGGCCTCACCCCAGAGCACCACCGTGTCGGCGTACTCGATCTGCCGGGCGATGACGTCGGCCAGCGCGCGGTGGTCGTCGGGGGCGGCGTGGATACCGAGGTGGACCAGGTCGTCGGTGCTGATCAGGCCGTCGAGCAGGTGTTCGGCGGCGACCACGGTGACGTACGAGTCGAACCGGACGAGGTCGTCGATGGCCGCGCCGCCGACGCGGCAGTGCCGGCAGGCGGCGGCGACCGCTTCGGGTTCGACGACCTCGGGCAGGACGAGCACGATGTCGCTGCCGGGCCGGTCGGTCGCGAGCCGGGCCAGGGTGGGCAGGACGTCCTCGCGCAGGGTGCAGGAGACGCAGCCGTGGACGAGATCGACGCGGACGTCCTCGACGATCCCGGTGCCGTCCCGGACGACCCGGTGCACGGTGCCGTCGCGTACTCCGCTGAGGTCGTGGCGGACGATCAGCAGGCTCGGGTCGGCGGCGAGCAGGGTCCGGGCGACGGCCATCGTGGCGGCGGGCCAGAAGCCGGTCAGGACGGTGACCGCCGGGCGGATGTCGG
Organism: Solwaraspora sp. WMMA2101; assembly: GCF_049179175.1. Classification (NCBI taxonomy): domain Bacteria; kingdom Bacillati; phylum Actinomycetota; class Actinomycetes; order Micromonosporales; family Micromonosporaceae; genus Solwaraspora; species Solwaraspora sp. WMMA2101. The sequence goes on from NZ_JBMHMA010000006.1 coordinate 4,468,681, forward strand.
CGGGTGGCCGGGCGGTACGGCCGGCCGGAGCGAGCGGTGACGGCATTCACGTTCCCCTCGACGTACTTGAAAATGGTTGTCATTATAGCGGGATGGACGCCGACGTACGACTCCGCCTCATCGCGTTGCTCGAGCGGTTGCTCGACGAGCCGCCCGCCGCCGGTACCCACCCGGCCGGACCGGTCGAGCTGGTCGATCCCGCCGCGCTGCGTATCTACCCGGACTCGCGGACCGTGTTCCTGGGGTTGGCCGAGATCGCGCTCACCCGGCGCGAGTTCGACCTGCTGCTCTGCCTGGCTGGTCGCCCCCGACAGGTCTTCACCCGGGAACAGCTGCTCGATCAGGTGTGGGGGCACCGGTGCAGTGGCCCACGCAGCGTCGACGTGCACGTGCGGCGGCTGCGCGCCAAGCTCGGTGACGACCTGCCCGTGGTGCGCACCATCCACGGGGTCGGCTACCGGTTGGACGGGGCCGTCCCGGTCGCGGTGCTACGCTCTAATGATAACGATTCCCATTATCACAGGAGTGTCCATGTCCCGACGATGTGACGTCACCGGCGCCACCCCTAGCTTCGGCAACGCCGTGTCCCACTCGCACCGGCGCACCCGCCGGCAGTGGCGACCCAACCTGCAACGGCACCGGTACTGGCTGGCCGCCGAGCGCCGCTGGATCACCCTGACCCTCACCGCCGGAGCCATGCGGACCGTCGACCGTCGCGGCATCGAGGCCGTCGTCGCCGACCTGCGGGCGAAGGGAGCGCGGATCTGATGGCCCGACAGACCGCCCTCCGCCCGGTGATCAAGCTGCGCAGCACCGAAGGCACCGGCTACACGTACGTCACCCGGAAGAACCGCCGCAACGATCCGGACCGGCTGGTGCTACGCAAGTACGACCCGGTGCTGCGCCGCCACGTGCTGTTCCGCGAGGAGCGCTGAGCGTTCCCGGCGAGTGCCGGCCGCCGCGCGGCGAGCGTCGAGGAGTCGCGCGGGAAACGCCGGGATCACCCGGGGAAATTTGACGGGCCGGCGGATGTCGGGCACGGTGGGTGGCAGACGGCCGCCGACCGACCCAGTACCTGGAGCTTCCGCCGCCCGCCCTGACCGCCCGCCGCGCCCTGTCCGCCGCGCCGTCAGAAATCCCGCAGATCCCGATCCCGCCGCACGCCGATCGTGTGGTGTCGCGTGCCGGGCACGCCCGCCGGTGACCATAACCAGCCGAGGAGTCGCAATGCTGACCATGACCGACAACGCCGTGTTCGTGATCCGGGAGATCGCCGCGCAGCAGCAGGCGCCGGAGAGCGCCGGACTGCGGATCGCCGCCGACCCGACCGCAGGTTCGCTCACGCTCACCCTCGCCGACCAGCCGGACACCGGTGACCAGGTGGTGGACTCCTCCGGTGCCCGGGTCTTTCTCGACCCCGACGCCGCCGCCATGCTGCAGGACAAGGCTCTCGACGCGGCCGTCGACGACGACGGCGGGGTGCGGTTCGGCATCGCCAGCCAGGCCGGCTGAGTCGACGTCCGGTCCGCCGGGACCGTCCACCTGGTCAGGTCCCTTGTAAACTCGCCGACAGCCTACCGAGCAACATCCGTACGGGACGATAGATTCCGCCGGTGGCAGCAGACCGTCCGGTGCCGGCGCGGCCCCGACGAGCCGGTACGGCGGCCCTCGGCGTCGGCGTCGGGGCCGCCACGGTCGAGGTCGTCTGGCTCGTCGCCGGTGGACCGGCGGCGGCGCTCGCCAGCGACCTCGGCGCCACCGTCGTCGCGGGCTGCGCCACCGTCGCCTGCGCCGAGACCGCCGGTCGGCACCCGCCGGCGCTGCGCCGCTTCTGGCTGCTGCTGGCGGCCACCATGGGGCTGGCCGCCGCCGGCCGTACCATCTGGACGGTCAACCGGCTCGGTGCCGACGGGCTGCCGCACACCCCGCTGATCGGCGCGGTCTTCGTCGCCGGCATCGTCACCGGCACCGCCGCGCTGCTGTCGGCGGTGTCCGCGCCCCGCAGCGGGCTGGGCCGGGCCCGGGTGGTGCTCGACGGGGTGATCGTCGGACTCGCGCTCGTCCCGGTCGCCTGGGTCGTGGTCTACCGGGACATGGCCGGTGCCGACCTGGACGGCACCGCCCGCAGCCTGGGCATGTTCTACCCGATGCTGGACCTGATCCAGCTCGTCGTGCTGATCTCGGTCGCCGCGCCGGCACGCCCACTGTGGCCGCCGCTGACCCTGCTCGGCGCCAGCCTCGCCCTGCGCGCCGGAGCCGACGCGGTGTACGTGTCGCTGATCGCCCAGGGGCAGTACCAGGCCGGGCATCCGATCGACGTCTGCTGGCCGTTGAGCTACCTGCTGGTCGCCTGCGCCAGCCGCTACCCGCCCCCGGCCGACCTTGGCCGCCTCGACGAGACCGCCGAACCCGCGCCGATACCGTGGTGGCGGGTGGCGCTGCCGTACCTGACGGTGGGGGCGGCGATCGTGGCGATCGTCGTCGCCGGGCAACCCGTACCGGTGGTGCAGGGCAGTGCGGTGGCGCTGCTCGCGGCGCTCGCCCTGCGTCAGGCGTTGGCCGCCAACGAGAACCGGCGGCTGGCCGCGCGGCTGCGGCAACTCGCCTACACCGACCAGTTGACCGGCCTGCCGAACCGGCTGCTGTTCACCCGGCGGCTCCGGCAGGCCATCGTCGCCCGACGTGGGCACGGCGACCAGCCGGGAGAGCCGTACCCGGATTCCGTGGCCGACCCCGACCGGGCCGCCGTCGCGGTCCTGCTGCTCGACCTCGACGGGTTCAAACAGGTCAACGACCGGTTCGGCCATGCCAGCGGCGACGCCGTACTGGCCGAGGTCGCGACCCGGATGCGGGCGGTCGTGGCCGGCGCGGGGCTGACCGCCCGGCTCGGCGGCGACGAGTTCGCCGTCCTGCTCGACCCGTCGGCCGGCCCGGAGCCGGACCGCCGTGACGATCCGGCGGCCGATCCCGAACGGCTGGCGCAGCGGCTGCTGGCCGCGCTCGCCGACGGCAGCGGCACGTCGGCGAGCATCGGCATCGCCGCGTATGGGCCGCAGCACACCGGTGACGCCGACCTGCTGCGTGACGCCGACATCGCCATGTACGCGGCGAAGGCGGCCGGCAAGTCGGCGTACCGGTTCTGCACGCCGGCCCTGCGGGAGGCGGCGGTGACCCGCGCCGACCTGATCGCCGACCTGCGCCGCGCGGTCGACGACGGCGACCAGTTCGAGCTGGCGTACCAGCCGATCGTCGAGGTCGGCAGCGGGGTGGTCCGGGCGGCCGAGGCGCTCGTACGGTGGCGGCATCCCCGGCACGGGCTGCTCAGCCCCGCCCGGTTCCTGCCGCTGGCCGAGGAGACCGGGCTGGTGCTGCCGCTGGACCGGTGGGTGCTCGCCGCCGCCTGCCGGGACGCGGCGTCCTGGCAGGACCTGGCGCCGGGCATGTCGGTGGCGGTGAACCTGGCCCCGGCCCATCTGCTCCGTGCCGATCTGGTCGGTACGGTCGACGAGGCGCTGACGGCGGCCGGGCTCGCACCGGCCGGGCTGACCCTGGAGCTGACCGAGACGGCGTTGATCGACAGCGCCGACGAGGTGCTCGCCGGCCTGCGCCGGCTGCGGGAGCTGCGGGTACGGATCTCGATCGACGACTTCGGCACCGGCTACTCGTCGCTGAGTTACCTGCACCGGTTGCCGGCCACCGACCTGAAGATCGACCGCAGTTTCGTCGACCGGCTCGACACCCGGGACGCGACCGCGTACGCGACGGTCGAGATGGTCACCCGGTTGGCGGATGCGTTCGGGCTGGTCGTGGTCGCCGAGGGGGTGGAGACCGAGACGCAGCACCGGGCGGTCGCGGCGATCGGCTGCCCACGCGGGCAGGGCTACCGGTACGGCCGGCCGCAGCCGGTCGCCGACCTGCGGCGGCTGCTCGCCGTACCGCCGAGGTGATCAGAAAACGATGTGGAAATTCTACAAGCGACCTTGGCGGCGATGATCGTCGGGGCTATAGTGCGAACCGTTCGTTCATGCCCGAATCGTGAGGATGCACCGTGGTCGACGACCCCTCGAACGGGCCCGCTCCAGCGCCCAAGCTGGACACCACCGTTCCGCAGACCGCCCGGATCTGGAACTACCTGCTCGGCGGCAAGGACAACTACGCCGTCGACCGGGAGGTCGGCGACCAGATCCGCGACGCCTTCCCGGAGATGGCGCAGAACGCCCGGCTGTCCCGGGACTTCCTGGCCCGCGCGGTGCGCCACCTGGCCGGCCCCGCCGGCGTCCGCCAGTTTCTCGACATCGGCACCGGCCTGCCGACCGCCGACAACACCCACGAGGTCGCCCAGGCGGTGGCACCCGAGGCCCGGATCGTCTACGTCGACAACGACCCGCTGGTGCTGGTGCACGCCCGGGCCCTGCTGACCAGCACCCCGCAGGGCGTCACCGACTACATCGACGCCGACCTGCGCGATCCGGAGTCGATCCTGCGGGAGGCCGGCCGTACCCTCGACTTCAGCCAGCCGGTCGCGCTGATGCTGATGGGGATTCTCGGTCACATCGCCGACGACGACGATGCCGCAGGCATCGTCGGCCGCCTGCTCGACGCGTTGCCGTCCGGCAGCTACCTGGCCCTCTACGACGGTGCCGACACCAGTCCCGGCGTGGTCGAGGCCGCCCGGATCTGGAACGAATCGGCCAACCCGCAGTACCACCTGCGCAGCCCACAGCGGATCAGCCGGTTCTTCGACGGGCTCGACCTGGTCGAGCCGGGGGTGGCACCGGTGAACCGCTGGCGGCCGGAGCCGGACCAGGCGCGGCTACCCGAATCCGACCAGTACTGCGGCGTCGGCCGCAAGCCGTAGCCGCCGCCATCATCGTGGTCGGGCAGCACGGGCAGCCGACCGGCGGACCTACGGTCCGCCGGATGCAGCTCGGTGCCCGGCTGCGCCGGCTGCGGGAGGCGAACGGGGTCAGCCGGGAGGACGCCGGTTGGGCGATCCGGGCCTCCGAGTCCAAGATCAGCCGGATGGAGCTGGGCCGGGTCGGATTCAAGGAACGCGACGTCGACGACCTGCTCACCCTCTACGGCGTCGTCGACCTCGCCGAGCGGACGGCGCTGACCACCCTCGCCCGGGAGACGAACCAGCCGGGCTGGTGGCACCCGTACGCCGACCTGCTGCCCACCTGGTTCCAGTACTACCTGGACCTCGAATCGGCGGCCAGCCTGATCCGTACGTACGAGATCCAGTTCGTGCCGGGGCTGCTGCAGACCGAGGAGTACGCGCGGGCCGTCGTCAGCATCGGGTTCAGCGGCTCCGGTGCCGCCGAGGTGGAGCGGCGGGTCGAGCTGCGGATGGCCCGCAAGCGGGTGCTCGACCGACCGGACGCGCGGATCTGGGCGGTGGTCGACGAGGCGGTGCTGTGCCGGCCGATCGGCGGGACCCGGGTGCTGCGCGGTCAGATCGAAGCGCTCGCCCAGATCAGCGAGCTGCCGGGCGTACGGCTGCAGGTGGTGCCGTTCCGCAGCGGCGGCCACGCCGCCGCCGGCGGTGCCTTCAGCATCCTGCGCTTCCCGGAGCAGGAACTGGCCGACGTGGTCTACCTGGAGCACCTGACCAGCGCGCTCTACCTGGACAAGCGGGAGGACGTCGACCGGTACGCGGCCGCCGTCGGCCGGCTGTTCATCGAGGCCGAACCGCCCGACGCCAGCCGCGACCTGCTGCACCGCGCCCTACGCGACCTGTGACCCAGCTACCCACCGTCGTCCCGCGTCCGCCTGCCTATTCGGTGGTCAAGCCCAGGCTGACCAGTACCGCCCCCTGGTAGAGCACCAGCGGCTCGCCGGTGCCGTCCCGGCGGACCAGCACCAGGGCATCCTCCGGCCCCGGCGGACGGCTGCCCCCGCGATCCGACCGCAGCGAGACGAGCAGGTACGCGCCGTCGGGGGTCGCCAGCACACCACCCACCCGCTGCCCGGAGCCGCCGCCGGTGGCGATCTCGGTGCGGTGGCCCGCGCCGTCGGTGAGCAGCACCCGGTCGACGCGCAGCTCGCCGTCCTCGTCGTGCAGATCGTGCAGCACCGTGCCGTCCGGGAACGCGGTCCGGGGAGTCGCCAGCGATCCGGCGGTGGTGACGGTGCCGGCTGTGTCGATGGTCATGGCGTCACCGCTGGGCCCCAGCCGCAGCGCCGCCAGGGACGCCCCGGTCGAGGGCAGAACCGTGGCCGACGACACCCCCCGCAGGTCGGGGCCCGGCCGTGCGGTCGCGCTCGCCAGATCGACCGACCAGACCCGGTTGGGCAGGTCGGCGTCGCGGCGCACATCCGCGTCGTACGGCAGCTCGACGACCAGCGCCGCCTCGCCGGCCACCGCGACGGCGAGGCTGCCCGCCACCGGGGGCAGATCGGTCGGACCTGGCCGGCCCGCGTCACCGGCCGGGGCGGTCGGCGACGTACCGGCGGGCGACGCACCGGCCGGCTCGGGTGCCTCCGTCACCGGCACCACCGACCCCGATGTCAGGTCCAGCACCGCCAACCGCCGGGCACCGGACCCGGTCTCCTCCACCAGCGCGTACCGGCCGGCCGGCGCGAACGTCACGTCGCCGACCGGGCTGAGCAGGGTGCGGACCACGCCGTCGGGCTGGACCACGCTCACCGCCCGCAACCCGTCCCGCAGGTGCGTCACGGCGAACCCGGCGTCGGTGAAGACCCCGGAGACGAAGGTACGGGCGACCTCGACCGTCGGGCGCCAACTCCCGTCGGCCGTGTCCGCGATGATCAGCCGCGCCGGCCGCTCGTCGGTCAGCGCGGCCAGCAGCCGTCCGTCCGGTGCGGCGGCGAACGGGTAGGTGGGCAGCGAGATCGCCGGGCTGACGGCCCCGGTGGTCAGGTCGACCCCGCCGAACCGGTCGCCCGGTCGCTCCTGCCAGATCACGCCGCCGTGGTCGGCGACGACGCAGGCCGCCTCCACCGCCGGCTGCTCGACCGTGCCGTCCGGGCGAACAATCAGGCAGCGGGGCCCGGTGATCGACAACTGCGGGCCGACCCCGGTCGCGGTCCGGAGGTAGACGTGGTCGGGCAGTGCGACGTCGACGATCCGGCCGTCGGTGAGCACGGCGGCCCGTCGGTCCTCGGCGAGCCCGTCGGCGACGGTCGGGAAGCGGGGGTCGCCGAGTGCGATCTCGGCATGGCGGCGGTCGGGTGCCACCCCGGCGATCTCGTCGCCGAAGCGCTCCACCGCCACCAGCCCGGTCAGGTCGGTACGGCGTTCGTCGGCCACCGCCACGGCGAACACCGCCGGACCGAGCCCACGGACCTGCTCCGGCAGCTGCCCGACGCGGGCCGGCAACTGCGACGCGCCCCCGTCGACACAGCCGGCGGTCGTCACCACCAGCACCGTCGTCGCGACCACTGCCCACCATCGTCGTGCCATCCCCGCATTGTGATCTTCGGGGGCAAGTTCCGCGACCGCAGCGCCGGCCGCACGCCGGGACGGCCGCTCTCAGGTCACGACGGCCGGCCGGCCGGTCTCACGGCACGGCGACCGGGGCGCCGAAGCGGACCGGTACGCCGGGGGAGTAGAGCACACTCACCGGTGGTCCGTCCGGGGCGGGCAGCCCGGCGGCGACGAGCAGGCCGTCGTCCAGGTCCACCAGCTCCGCCCGGTGCAACGGCCACCGAGGGTGGTCGTTCGGCAGGTAGCGGGTCCGGCCGTACACCCGCTCGTGCAGACCCCAGCGGGCGGTGAGGAAATGCTCCAGCGGGGTCGGCTCGGCGATCGGCGCGCCGACCCGGACCGACATCCGGCTGGCCGCGCCGCGCGGCCCCGGCCACCGCCGCCGGCACCGGTAGGTGAGGGTGTCACCGGTGCGGTCCAGCCGCATCCACGACCACCGGTACGGCAGCCGCAGGCTGGCCAACGCCACCAGCACCGGCACCAGCCGGGCCGCGTCCAGCGAGCGGAACACCACCGCCCGCCGACCCGCGTCGTCGACCGAGTAGAGCCGTACGTTGGTCTCGCAGAAGGTCCCCAGGTACGGGATGCCGGGCCCGGCGAACATGCCGACGCCGACCATCCGGAACCCGATCAGCCCGACGTAGGTGACGCCGTCGACGGTGTCCGGCCGGGTGCCGGGCGGTAGCAGCCCGGCGACCACCGACGGGTCCACCGGCCAGTGCAGGAACGCCAGATCGTGCCAGCTCTGCACGAGCACCGGGCGGCGGACCGGCCGGGTGGCGGTCGGGGTGATCGGCTCACACGGCGGTCGGCCAGCAGCGGGCATGGGATCATTGTGCCGGTCCGGTCCAGATGCGCCCGCAGGTCGTGGGCGCCGACCCGAGGGAGCCCACCCGTGGCACGTGCCATCGCGACGAACACCCGGGTCGACCGGGCCGGGCTGGTGGATTTCCTGCGGACCCGGCACCGGGCGGTGCTGACCACGACCCGGGCCGACGGTCGCCCGCAGTCCTCGCCGGTGACCTGCGGCGTCGACACCGACGGGCGGCTGGTCGTCGCCACCTACCCGGACCGGGCCAAGGCGGTGAACATCCGCCGCGACCCCACGGTGTCGGCGGTGGTGCTCTCCGACGACTGGAACGGGCCGTGGGTGCAGGTCGACGGCACCGCCACCGTCGTCGACCTGCCGCAGGCGTTGGACGGGCTCGTCGAGTACTACCGCTGCATCGCCGGCGAACACCCGGACTGGGACGAGTACCGCGAGGCGATGCGGCGGCAGGGCAAGTCGTTGATCCGGCTGACCATCGACAGGTGGGGGCCGGTCGCCACCGGTGGCTTCCCGCCCCACCTCGCCGACGCCTGACCGGTACGGGTCACCCGGGACCGGTTCCGGTCACTCGGACGGTTCCGGCAGGTCGCAGTCGACCTGCGGGTTGACGCCGATGTAGTTCAGCGGGCCGGCGAGCACCGTGACGATGGTGCTGCCGGCGTGCGCGCAGTTGGTGTCGTCGCGTTCGAAGTAGCCACGTTGCACCGCCGCCACCAGACCGATGACCAGCCAGATGAGCACGATCACCCCGGATATCGAACCGCGTCGCATCGTTTCCTCCTCAAGGTCACTTCGCCGTACCGGCCCGTCTCGGGCGGGGGCCCGTCGGGTTCCGCGTCGGCGGATGGGCACCCTTGTACCCAGCGGCGCGTCCCCGGTAACGCCGTCACCTCGCCCGCCGGGTCCGGTAACGACGATCAGCCGGTGGCCACCCGGCAGAACTGCCGCCGCCCGACCTGCGGCACGACCTCGTCGCGGACCACGACCTCCATCGTGGCCAGTTCGGTGCGCAGCAGCTCCGCCTCGGCCCGGTCGTCGCGGTCCAGGGCGCGCTGGCGGGCGGTGAACAGCGCGTCCGCGCCGGCGGGCAGCCCCGGCAGGCCGGGCACCCACAGGCGGTACGCCGACCGGTACGGATCACCGTCGGGCCGCCACGGGTAGCCGTACCGGGTCAACGTGGCATCGAGCCGCGCGGCCGGGACGTCACCCGCCCGGGAACACAGTTCCTCGCCACGGTGGCCGAGCACCACCAACCTGGTGCCGTCCAGGAACACCGCACCGACCTCGCTTCGGCGTACCGTCGCCTGGAACTCGCCGCGCCGCAACGTCAACCGGTCCCGGCCGACCACGACGGACAGATGTTCGTCGGCGTCGGCGGCGGCCAGCACCAGGCCGGCGACGACCCCCAGCAGCACCCCGCCGATCAACGCCGGCACCGGCGGCACCGCGTCGATCAGGCGCAGCGGGCCGGCCAACGGCACCCAGGGCAGGCTCAGCGCCCAGCCGGCAACCGGCTTGACCAGTGCGCCGACCCCGGCGCCGAGCCCGGCGAGCAGGACAGCCACGCCGTACCGCTGCCCGGGACCGGGCCCCACGACGGTGCCGGCACCATCAGGGTCAGGCGATGTCACGGCACTGGATCCGCAGCATCCCGGCGACCAGCGGCAGCAGCACCCAGGCCGCCACCGACGTGGCCAACCGGGCCCACTGCCCGGCGGTCACCTCGGCGGTCAGCAGCGGCTCGGTGGTCAACGTGAGGTCCAGCCACTCGGCGACGCCGCGCAGCCGTACGACGATGCCGCCGAGGACGGTCCACACCGTCGGCAGCAACAGCAGCAGCACGATCGCGACCGGGGTGTTCAGCAGCAGCATGCCGAACGCCACCCCCATCACCACGTTGATCACCTGGAACAGGGCGGCGTAGCCGATCAGCGCCGCCTCGATCCGCCAGCTGCCGGTGCCGCCGGTGCCGCCGGTCGCCGACGCGACCGCCATCCCGGCCGCCGCCGACGCCAGGCTGGTCAGCACCGAGGCGACCGAGGCGACGACCGCCGCGGCCAGCTTCGCCGCCAGCACCCGGTGGCGTACCGGCACCAGCGCGAAGGTGGTCAACGCGGTGCGCTGCGACCATTCGGTCGTCACCAGCAGCACCCCCAGGACCGGCAGCAGGAACGCGACCGGCAGCAGCGCCAGCACGAACAAGGTCGCGAAGGTCTGCTCGGCCGGCTCGGCGAAGATCACCATCACGGTGACGATCGCCGCCGTCGACAGCCCGATCGCCCCGAGCAGCCACGAACCGGCCCGGGTGTCGAGCATCTTGCGCAGCTCGACCAGGATCAGCCGCCACCACAGTGCGTTCATCGGACCGCCTCCCGTACCGAGTCACCTGCGGTCAGGGCCAGGAACATCTGCTCCAGGCCGCCGTTGTCCGCCGGCCGCAGCTCCAGCAGCACGGCACCGATCTGCGCCGCGACCTGACCGACCGCCTCCGGTCCGGCCTGCACCAGCAGCCGGCCGTCGACCTCGTCGACGGCCAGGCCGGCCCGGTGCAGCGCCGCCCGCAACGCCTGCGGGTCCCGGGCCCGGACCAGGGTGCCGGCGTCGCCGGCGAGCAGCTCCGCCTTGTCGCCGTCGGCGACGATCCGGCCACCCCCGATCACCACCAGCCGGTCCGCCACCGCCTCCACCTCCCGCAGCAGATGGGAGGAGAGCAGCACCGTGCCGCCCCGGTCGGCGAAGTCCCGCAGCAGCTCCCGCATCCAGAAGATGCCCTCCGGATCCAGCCCGTTCGCCGGCTCGTCGAGGACCAGCACCCGGGGCTCGCCGAGCAGCGCGTGCGCCAGGCCGAGCCGCTGGCGCATCCCCAGCGAGTAGGCCCGCACCCGGCGACGGGCCGCCGCCTGGTTGAGCCCGACCTGGTCGAGCAGTTCACCGACCCGTCGGCCCGGCACCCCCATGGCCAGCGCCGCGACGGTCAGCGTCTCCCGGCCGCTGCGGCCCGGGTGCATCGCCGCCGCGTCCAGCAGTACGCCGACCACCCGCCCCGGATCGGTCAGCCGCCGGTACGGCACCCCGTCGACGGTGGCGGAGCCGGCCGAGGCGGCGGCCAGGCCGCAGAGCATCCGCAGCGTGGTGGACTTGCCGGCGCCGTTCGGCCCGAGGAATCCGGTCACCGTGCCCGCAGCGCAGGTGAACGACACGTCGTCGACGGCGACCTGCCGCCCGTACCGTTTGGTGAGGTTGCGTATCTCGATCACCGCACCAGCGTCGCGGTCGGGCAGCCGCCGGCGCAGCGGCCGACGGTCGATCCCGGCGCGTCGTCGGACCATTGTCGGATGAACTTTGGTCGGTGCTCCGGTGCCGACTTTGGTCGCTGTCGCGGGTCGGCGCCGGTTCCGTACGCTGGGCGGATGAGTGCGGTGCCGGCTCCGGAGAACCCCTGGCTGCTGCCTGCGGCACTGGTCGCCGAGCCGGCCGGCACCCGGCGGCGCAGCACCCGCGACTGGATCGTCGACGGTGTCGCGTTCGGGCTCGCCGTCGCCTACCTGGTCTGGGCGGCCTGGGACCTGCGGCAGCCGCAGCCCACGATGACCGCCGCCGGGCCGTCGTCGGACTGGCTGTACCGCCTCGACGTGGCGCTCGGGCTGGTCGGCTGCGCGGCGATCTGGGTACGCCGACGCTGGCCGTTGGCGTTGGTGGTGCTGGCCGCGCCGGTCGGGCTGCTGTCGGTGACCGGCGGTATCGCGCTGCTGGTGCTGCTGTTCACCCTGGCGGTGCACCGGCCGTTCCTGATCGCGGCGGCGGCGACCGCCGGGCACCTGGTGCTCGCGCCGGTGTACTACCTGGTCTACCCCGACCCGGATCTGAGCCTGATCGGGGCGGTGAGCTTCACCGGTCTGGTGCTCGGGGCCGTGCTCGCCTGGGGGATGTTCGTGCGGGCCCGCCGGCAGCTGATCCTGTCGCTGCGGGACCGGGCCCACCGCGCCGAGGCCGAGCAGCAGCTCCGGGTCAGCCAGGCCCGGCAGTTGGAACGCACCCGGATCGCCCGGGAGATGCACGACGTCCTGGCGCACCGGATATCCCTGCTCAGCCTGCACGCCGGGGCGTTGGAGTTCCGCCCGGACGCGCCCCGTGAGGAGGTCACCCGGGCCGCCGGGGTGATCCGGGTGACCGCCCATCAGGCGCTGCAGGACCTGCGGGAGGTGATCGGCGTACTGCGCACCGACCCTGCCCCGGACGACCGACCGGCGGAGCCGTCCCAGCCTCCCCAACCTCCCCAGCCGACCCTGGCCGACCTTCCGGCCCTGGTCGACGAGTCCCGGCAGGCCGGCGCCCGGGTACGTCTGGTCGACCGGATCGACGGCGCGCCGGAACTGCCGACCGGGCTCGGCCGTACGGCGTACCGGATCGTGCAGGAGGGCCTGACCAACTCCCGTAAGCATGCCCCCGGTGCGGCGGCCCGGGTCACCATGACCGGTCGGCCCGGTGACGGGCTGACCATCGAGGTCGTCAACCGTAAGCCGCTGGCACCGGCGGCCACCGCCATTCCGGGCACCGGTACCGGGCTGGTCGGCCTCGCCGAACGCGCCGCCCTGGCCGGTGGCCGGCTGGTCCACGGTCCGACCGAAACCGGTGACTTCCGACTCGCCGTCTGGCTGCCGTGGCCGACGTGACACCGGCATCCGACGCGGCGGACCCGCCGGCGGCGGCCGGCCGGACCGGCCCGACCGGACCGGCTGTGATCAGGGTCCTGATCGTCGACGACGATCCGCTGGTCCGGGCCGGCCTGTCGATGATCCTCGGCGGCGCGGCCGAGCTGCGGGTCGTCGGTGAGGCCGGCGACGGTGCCGAGGTGCCGGCGGCGGTCGCCGCCTGCCGACCGGACGTGGTGCTGATGGACATCCGGATGCCGCAGGTCGACGGGCTGGCCGCCACCGAGGCGCTGCGCGCCCGGCCCGACGCGCCCCAGGTGGTGGTGCTGACCACGTTCGACGCCGACGAGTACGTGCTGCGGGCGTTACGGGCCGGGGCCAGCGGCTTCCTGCTCAAGGACACCCCACCGGCGGAGATCGTCGCCGCCGTGCGTCGGGTGCACGCCGGGGAGCCGATGCTCTCCCCGGCGGTCATCCGCCGGCTCATCACCCATGTGGCGGGACAGCCTGCCGACCCGGCCACCGCCGTCGGGCCGTCCGGTGTCCCGGCCACCGCAGTCGGGCCGCACGCGGTCCCGGCCACCGCCGTCGGGCGGCGGCCGGGACCGCAGCGGGAGCAGGCCGGGCGCCGGGACCGCGCCCGCCGACTCCTGGACCAGCTGAGCCCACGGGAACGCGACGTCGCCGTCGCGGTCGGCCAGGGCCGGTCCAACGCGGAGATCGCCGCCGAGCTGTTCATGAGCGTCGCGACGGTCAAGGCGTACGTGTCCCGGCTGCTGGCCCGGCTGGAGCTGAACAACCGGGTGCAGGTCGCGCTGCTGGTGCACGACGCCGACCTGTGCTGACGACGCCGGTGACGTGGATACCGTCCGGCACCCGTGGCACCGGTCAGGCGTCGAGCACCCGGCCGGCGAGGTCGCCCCGGTCGAAGGAGACGAAGACGTCGCCGAGGCGGTCCAGCAGGTAGCGGCGTTCCTCCGGGCTGAGCCCGCCGACGAAGTCGTGCACCGTCTCGGCGATCACCGAACCCTGCTGGTCGGTGCCGCCGGTCAGCTTCGTCGCGACCCGTTCGAAGGTGTCGTCGAGCAGCGGCTCCAAGGTGCCCGGATGGTGCGCCAGCCAGTAGCAGCGGGCGGTCGTCGGATCGGTGAGCACCCGCTCCCGCAGGTACGTCATCTGCTCCTGCTCCAGTTGGTGACGCATGCGCTGCAACCGCAGTTCCCGGCTGAGTTTGTCGACCATCTTGGTGTCCTGCTCGGCCTCGCTGTCCACCTTGAGGCTGATCGTGCAGCTCAGCAGCCGTAGATGCGAGGCGGTCAGGTCCACCTGCGGCATCCGGGTGTTGAGCTCGGCCTCCAGCATGGTCCGCTCGGTGACCTTGCGGTTGGCGGCGATCCGGCGGGCGGCGTCGAGCAGACACCAGCGCAGCGTGGCCGCCGCCCGGTCACTGGGGCGCAGCGGCTGCCAGGCGGCGGTGAAGGTGGCGACGAACTCGGTGCCGGCCAGGGCGGCCGGCAGCCGGTCGGTGAAGACGTCCTGGGCCGGCGGGGGCGCAGGGACGGGCGGCACGGGGGCGCGGAACAGGTCGAGGAATCCGGGCATCACAGCTCCTGGGAAGGGCGGGAGAGCCGGCGGGCCGTGATCGGGTCCGCACGGTGCAGCTGATGAACGAGGTGCCGCCGCAGCACCGCCTGGCGGGCCGGGTCGTCGCTGGTCGGCCAGGCGGCCAGCAGCGCCCGCAACCGGGCCACCCGGCGGCCGGCGGCCGGACCGGCGGTGACGGTACGGCCGAGCACGTGGGTCAGGGTGCCGACGATCTCCGGGTCGGCGGCGGCGTCGTCGAACCAGCGGTGCAGCAGCGTCTCGATGCCGTCCGGCAGTTGCCGGGCGTCCAACGCCCGACCCAGCGCCATGCCGACGTCGTCCTGCACCGCCACCGCCGCGTCGACGACCTCGGTGAGTACCGCGTCCGGCCGCCGTACCCGACGCGGCGCGGTACCGACGGTGTCACCGGCGGCGGTGTCGTCCGTCGCGGCCGGAGCGCCGACGGTGTCGTCCGCGTCGCCGCCGGCCGGGTCTCCGGCGGGGCCGGTGCCCGGCGGGCGGCCCAGGCGCTCCAGCGCGCGGGCGGCGAGCGCTGCCCGTTGCGGCTGATCGCCGGCCAGCCAGTGGGCCAGCCGCAGCAGCACCGGCTGTCGCAGCCGGGACCGCTGCCAGAGGGCGGCGAGCGCGGCGAGCACCGCGTCGTCGACCTCGACCAGCCCGTGCCGGGCCAGATGGCTCAGCCGCACCATGGCCTGCTCGACGTAGAAGTCGGCGAGCTGCCCCCCGCACACCTCGGCCACGGTGATCAGCAGCTGAGGCCGGCCGCCCGAGTGCGCCCAGCGGTAGAGGTGCTGGCGGACCGCCGCACCGATCTCCGGGCTGAGCGCGGCGATGCCGAGGATCTGCACCAGCGTGGCACGCAGCTCGGCCCGGCGGCTCCAGGGCGACGCCACCTGGCCGAGGACCTCCGGGGCACGCCGCCGCAGCGCCGTGTGCAGCACCATTTCGGCGCTGCGGGCGGCCAGTGCCCGGTCCACGCTGGACCGCTGCTGGTCACCTCGCACCGGCAGGTCGGCCACCCACCGCCACAGCTCCGCCTGGAAGGTGTCGGCCCGGTCGGTGATGACGAAGTCGAGCACCGCCTCGGCGTACCGGGCCCGGCGGAACCGGACCACGTGATCGGGGCCGAGGTCGGCGTCGACCGCGGCGACGAGGGCCCGTACGCCGTCGCGGCGCAGCCCGGCAGGCTGTGCGGGGTCGGTGAGTCGGGCGTCGAGCGCCTCGGCGGCGGCCAGCACCCGCCCGGCGCGGGAACCCTCCAACGCGGCGGCGGCCACCAGGAAGGCGCGGTGGTGCGGATCCGGGTGCTGGTGGAACCAGGTGGTCAGCTCGGCCTCCCAGTTGTGGTACGCCGAGAGCAGCGCGGCGACGACCTCCTTGCCGGCCGGCGAGTCGGCGGCCACCGGCCCGACCGTCACGGCCAGCACGTCGGCGGCGAGCTGCGCCAGCCGTACCGCCTCGGCCGGTGCCGCTGCGGCCAGCAGCTCGACCACCTGCGGGTCGTCGACCAGCCAGCGCAGATCCAGGTCGGGGCGCAACCGGCGCAGCCGTAACCCGAGGACCTGACCCGGCGGGGGTACGCCGACCCGCAGTACCGGGCCGTCGCGTACCGCACCGAGCTGGGCCCACGTCGCCTCGGTGACGGTGACCGCGACGCTGGACCCGCGGCGCGCCAGGCTGGCGCAGTAGGCACCCAGGTCGCGGGCGAAGCCGTACTGGATGTGGTGGGCCTGTTCGGGCAGTTCCAGCAGGTACGCGAAGCCCGTCGCGACCGGCAGCTCGGCGACGGTCAGCTGCTCCTGCCGCGCCGGATCGTACGTCGGGCGGATCTCCCGCAGCTGTTGTCCGGTGCCCTGCAGCAGGCGCAGCGCCGCCGTGTACCGGCCGGTGCCGGGCCCGCCGACCAGGATCGCTCCGCCGTAGCGGCGCAGCAGGGTGAGCGCGCCGTCGCCGTCGAGCCGGTCGCCGCCGACGGTGTGGTAGCCGGGGTCGACAAAGCCGTCGAGCCGGTCCCGTACGAAGTCGGGGCTGAGCTCGTGGTAGTCACGGACCCGCTGCACGTACTGGTGGAGTCCGCCGTAGACGGTGTGGGCGACCTGCCCGTCGTTGTGGGTGACGGCGACGCTGGCGGCCGGCTCCGGGCCGAGTTCGTCGGCACCGAGCAGGTCGTCGTCGAGCAGATCGTCGAGTCCGTCGGTCAGTGTCATCCGGTACGCCCACCCCGGGACTGCCACATCCCGCCGTTGACCTGGTTGGCGGCCTGCCCGGAGTTGCGCCGGATCCGTAGCTCACCCCGTTGGTCCGGGGCCCGTCGCGGGTCGGCGCCCGGCTCCCGGCCCGCGTCCGCGCCGGTGGGCTGGGCCGACCCGGCCTGGTCCTGCTCCGGCCCGGCCGGCTGCCCGGCCGGCTGCACCGCGAACCGGGGGGCCGCCAGCAGGCTGCCGGACGGCTCCGGCACGTACAGCCAGGCACGCTGGCTGAATCCCTTGCCCGGCACGCTCGCCGCGACCTCGATGAAATGGTCCGGGTGCCGGCTGGTGTAGCCGTCCCGGACGACGTCGCAGAAGACCCGGTCGGACAGGATCGCCGCGACGTGGGTGACGGACGGTTCGGCGGCGGCCAGCATGATCCGGACGGCGTCGGAGTCCAGCAGCCGGTGGGTGTCGTTGCGGGCGGTGCCGTTTCCCGAGTACTCGGGCCGGTCCGGGTCGACCGGCAGCGGGCCGACGTGCAGGCTGACCCGTAGCCGGATGACCGGCTGACCACGCAGGACCGTGGCGTTGTGGTTCGTCAGCACCTGCTGCAGGACGGCGAGGAACGGATGGACCAGCGCGGGCAGCAGCCTGGTCGGTACGCCGATGGCGAGCCCGTCACCGGTGTTGGCGAAGAACGGCGGCGACTGCCATGCCTCGCCCACGCCGGACTCGTCGAACGCCTGGCGGACGAGCTGCGGAATCAGGTGGCTGATGTGCTGGTGGGTGCTGCCGGGCTCGGTGGTGAAGCCCAACGCGTCGACCGCGAGGACGCCGGTGTACGGGGGCAGTTCCCTGGTGGTGGTGAATGGCGCAGGTATGGCGACCACTGGTGCTCCTGTCGCTTCGAGATCGTCGGCCTCGCATCCTGCCGAGGATCCGGCACTGATCTCTGCCATCCAGTGGGCACAGTCGCTATTTGCCGGCGACTATGCACCCTCGACGGACCGCAGCCGCCTGAACAGGGCGCTACTTGATCGACAGTTGGGGGTGCCGTCGACCTGTTCGGTCAGCGGCGGCGGTCCGGGTCGTCGTCGGGGCGCGGCTGTCGTCGTCCGTTGTCGTCGTACGGCCGGGCGCGGTATCCGATGGTCGCGAGTCGATCGACGTCGAGTAATTCGAAGCGGCGTGGTGCGGTGCGCAGCAGGCCGTCGCGACGCAATTCGCTGATCGCGGTTACCACCGCGTTGCGGGAGGCGCCGATCAACTGCGCCAGGCCGTCCTGGGAGATGCCGAGATCGAGGACGGCCCGGCGGGGTCCGTCCGGGCCCGCCTTCGCGAGTCGCAACAGGGCCCGGACCAGCCGTTGTGGCACCGGCAGGGAGGCGATCTCCACGCGTTGTTCGTCGGACTCGCGTAGTCGCGCGTTGGTGTACCGGCGCAGCGCCACGTGCAGCCCCCGCTCCTCGACCAGAGTGAGGAACTGTTCGTTGGTGAGTTTGCGGGCGGTCATCTGACTGAGCACCGAGACACTGGCCGACCGGGGCGTTCCGTCCAGCGCCGCGATGTCGCCCAGCAGGTCGCCGGTGGAGCGTACGGTCAACATGGTTTCACTGCCGTTGGCTTCGGTGCGGTACACCTTGGCCGCACCGGAGACCAGGACGAAGACGTCGCGGCTCTGGTCGTCCTGCAGGAAAAGCCCCTGTCTGCGCCGGATCTGCACGAGCTGACCGGCCTGCTGCAGCGCCTGCCAGTCGGTGGCGGTGATGTGATCGGTGAAGCTGACCCGTACCGGGTATGCGGCGGCCATGCGCACACCGTACCGATGTGGACGGAACGGAGGAAATCACGGTGACGTATGTCCGCGGGTGTCGTAGGGACAATTTCCCCCACCCGTACGGACGCGGCAGCGGTCCGACGTCAGTCCTGCTGGACGGCGTCGGGATTGGCCAGCAGGTAATCGTCGAGGGTGCCGGCGCGGACGGCGTCGAACATCTCCAGGCTCTCCGGGGTGAGCCGCTCGGCCGCCGTACTGCTGAATCCGGCCGGGTTGAACTCGCCGCCGTTGGTCTTCACCATGATCAGGTCATTGGCGGTGACCCCGCGCAGGGTGAACACGAAATCCGCGATGGGGATCCCGCCGGTGTCGAGGACGAACGCTTTGCCCGCCGCCGTGATCACCCGGTCGATCCTGGCCAGGTCGGTCAGTACGCCGGTGCTGCTGGCCTCCTGCACCATGGCCTTGATCAGCTGTCGCTGGTGGCGTTGCCGGTCGTAGTCGCCGTTGGGTAGGCCGTACCGCTGGCGGGAGTAGTCGAGGGCCTCCCAGCCGGCCATCCGCTTGCAGCCCACCTCGTGCCAGAGCTCCTCGCCGCCGCCCACCTCACGGGCCTCGGCCAGCCACGTCGGCGTGCCGTCGACCAGGCGCATGTGCTGCGACATGACCCGCTGGTCGACGCACATCTCGACGCCACCGAGCGCGTCGATCACGTCGCGGAAGCCGCCGAAGTCGATGATCGCGGCACCGTCGAACTCGATCCCGGTGAGCTCCTTGAGGGTGAGTGCGACGAGCTGGGCCCCGCCGGCCCGGCCGGCACCGTTGCGGGATCCGGCGAAGAACGCGTCGGTGATCTTCGACTCGCCGCCGGGATGGTCGCTCGGTGCGAACGCCGGCACCTCGACCCAGGTGTCCCGGGGCACCGAGATCAGGTACGCCTGGTCGTGGGTTTCCGGGATGTGCAAAATGATGATCGTGTCGGACCGCATCTCGCCGGGGCGGCTGCCCCGCTCGTCGACGCCGAGCAGCAGCATCGTGACCGGTCCGTCGAGTGCCTCGCCCGGCTCCTCGTCCTGTGCCGGCAGCCGTGCCGCGCCGGCCAGCAGGTCCTGCTGCTGGATCTGACCGGTGTAGCGCTCGACGAGGACCCGGCTGGTGACCAGGGCGGCGGCGCTGGTCGCCATCAGCAGGCTGCCGACGACCACGGTCAGCACCGCCCAGATCGGGGTACGCCGTTGCGGTCGCGACGCTTGCGCGGTCGGGGGGCTGCTCGGTGCGCTGGTGGTTGCGCCCGGTGCCGACATGCCAATGCTCCAGTCGAGGGGTGACGGGGCCAGGACACCGATGTCTTACCCCCGACCCTACGTCGTCAAGCTGCGAATTCACTGAGAAGTACCATGTCGTGAAACAGTCCACTGTGTTTGGACGCGGCGGCGGAGGGTCGACCGGCCCTGGTGTCGGTGGCCATCCGGTGGTTGCCTGGTGGTTGTCTGGTTCTGGCATGGTGGAAGGGCCGGCCAACCCGGTCAGGCGGCACAAGGAGGCAGCAGATGGAAATCGGCGGCATCTTCTCGGCACTGATCATCGGTCTCATCGTCGGGGCGCTCGGGCGGCTGGTGGTGCCCGGCAAGCAGGATCTGAAGATCTGGGTGACGCTGCTGATCGGGGTGGTGGCAGCCCTGCTCGGCACGCTCGTCGCGAGTCTGATCGGGGTGGCCGACACCCGGGGGCCCGACTGGATCGAGTTGGCGCTGCAGGTCGGCCTCGCCGCCGCCGGGGTGGCGGTCATCTCCGGTGCCAGCGCCCGCCGCAAGTCCTGACGTCAGCCGTAAGTCCTGACGCCCGCCGTAAGTCCTGACGTCAGCCGACGGTCCGCAGCGTCAGCCGACGCGGCCGGTCAGCCAGGTGCGCTCGATGGCGCCGAGATAGCGTTCGCGGTGTTCCTCCCGGGCCAGGGCCCGCAGCAGGAAGTCCATGTGGTCGCAGATCTCCCGGGCCCGGCGGGTCGACTGGCAGGTCTGGTAGAGCACCGCCGCGTGCAGGTCGGCCTCGGCGTAGTTGCCCCGCAGCACCTCGTCGGTCCAGCGGATCAGCGAGGTCCACATCGGCTTGATCTTCGCCCGGCGTTCACTGGAGTCGAGCCGGTTGATCGCCTCGGCCGAGCGGTCCCGGGCGTGTGGCAGCGCCTGCGCCTGGGCGGCGAGCAGGGCGAGGAAGAACGGCGTCGCGACCAGTTCGTGGTCCAGCCGGTTGGCCTGCTGGTGGGCGTCGCGCGCGGTGGTGAAGTCACCGTTGTCGCGCAGCAGCAGACCGAGGCAGTTCCAGTTCTGGGCGTCGTCGGGGCCGTGTTTGGTGGCGCTGCGTGCGTACGCGAGTGCCCGGTCGGGGTGGGCGTAGCGGTGCAGCAGGGCCAGGGCCCGCTCGGTCGCGTCCGCCGGCAGTTTGTACGCCATCGCGGTGGTGAGCTCCTCCTCGGCGGCGGCGTCCTCGCCGAGGTTGGTCAGTGACCGGCCCAGTCGGTAGCGCACCCGTGGGTTGCGCGGGTCGAGCTCCACCGCCCGGCGCAGGCACTCCACCGCCTTCTCGTAGTAGCCCTCCCAGTAGGCGGCCTCACCGAGGTTGAACAGGTAGGAGACCTCGACCTGGGTGGTCAGCCGGTGGTCGAAGTCGCTCAGCCGTGACTGCATGTCCTCGATGAGCAGGTGGACCTGCTCGGACTGACGTTCGGCACGGGTGACGGCGGTCTCGACCCGGCCGACCAGCGTGTCGGTCTGCCCGGACAGCGTCTCGGCCTGCAGGATCGCCCGGTCGGCCTGGGCGACGATCTCCTGGGCGACGACCCGTTGCCGGTCCAGTTCGAGCCGGGCGCGGGCCCCGGTGCGCCGGATGGTGCGTAGTTCCCGGACTCCGACGAAACCCGCCAGCACGAAGACGACTGTCAACGCGGTGACCAGTAGTGCAAAAGCCGCAATTATCCCACCGGACCAGGCGATGATCAGTTCGGCGATCTGGATCGGGTCGGGGGTGGCCGGCTCCATGTACCCAGCGTAACCACACTGTGCGCGTGATTGACTACTCTAAGTGGCCAAATTGATGCGCCGCCCGGTCGATGGGGGTGTGGCGATCGACCGGTCGGCCATAGGCTGACCGACATGAATATGAGAAAGCCTCGATATCTCGGGTCGGTGGCCCGCCGCGCGGGCACGGTCCTCGTCGCGACGTCGCTGCTGATGCTGACCCCCGCCGCCGGCCACGCCACGCCGTACACCGATCCGCACGTGGCGCCGCTGGCGGCGCCGCACACCGACGCGCACGTCGGTCCGCTCGCCGTACCGCTCGACCAGCTCACCGTGACCACCACGCAGGTCGCCTTCGGACTGCAGCGCCCGACCGCGATGGTCGCACCCGACGACGACAGCGACCGACTCTTCATCACCGAGAAGACCGGCCGGGTGCGGGTCTACCACCCGGACACCGGCCTCGCCGCCGCACCGCTGCTCGACCTCGGCGACCGGGTCGACACCAGCGGAAACGAGCGTGGCCTGCTCGGCATCGCCACCTCACCGGACTTCGCCACCGACCCGGTGATCTACCTGGCGTACACGGCGTTGCCCGACGGGGCGGTCACCCTGGCACGGATCGCCCTCGACGACCCCGGCCAGCAGCCGGTACCGGTGGACGAGGTGGAAGTCGTCCTCGCCCAGCCGCACGCCGAGTTCGCCAACCACAACGGCGGCCAGCTGGCGTTCGGCACCGACGGCTACCTGTACTGGAGCATCGGCGACGGCGGCGGAGCCGACGACGTGCTCGGCACCGGGCAGGACCTCGGCACCCTGCTCGGCAAGATCCTGCGGATCGACGTCTCGGCCCGCTGCGGCGAGCTGGCGTACTGCGTACCGGCGGACAACCCGTTCGTCGGCGACGCCGACGCCCGCGCCGAGATCTGGGCGTACGGGCTGCGCAACCCCTGGCGCTTCTCGGTCGACCCGGCCGACGGCTCGCTGTGGATCGCCGACGTCGGCCAGGGCCGGTACGAGGAGGTCAACCACCTGCGGGGGCAGCCCGGCGCCAATCTCGGCTGGTCCTGCCGGGAGGGCCCGGTCGAGTTCGACCCGCAGCGCTGCGACCCGGCCGCCGACTACGCCGACCCGGTCTTTCACTACCAGACCTCGGTCGGCGGCTGCGCGGTGATCGGTGGGCACGTCTACCGGGGCAGTGCGTCGGCCGACATCGCCGCCGGGACCTACCTGGCCACCGACTACTGCTCGGCGACGGCGTACGCGGTCCGACCGAGGGTCGACGGCGGGTACGACACGGCGGTCATCGGCGAACTGCCGATCCAACCCACCTCGATCGGAGTGGCCGCCGACGGCGAGTTCTACCTGGTCAACGACCTGCCGGGGCAGCTGCACCGGATCTCGTTCGGCGCACCGGAGCCGGAGCCCGGCTGCCAGGTCGGGTACCGGGTGGACAGCGACTGGGGTGCGGGCTTCAGCACCTCGGTCACGGTCGTCAACACCGGCGACGAACCGGTCGACGGCTGGTCCGTCGGCTGGACCTTTGCCGGCGACCAGCGGGTCGCGGTCGCCTGGAACGCGGTGGCGACGCAGGTCGGCCCGGCGGTGACCGCGACGAACGCGGCCTGGAACGGGACGATCCCAGCCGGCGGCAGGGTCGCCTTCGGGTTCCTCGGGGCCAGCGGCACCGGCGGTGGTGCCGGCCCGGCCCCGACCGACTTCACGCTCAACGGCGCGCCCTGCGCGCCGGCACCGGTCGGCTGACGCCCGCCAGGGTGGGCCGGTCGGGTCAGGTCAACGGCCTGGCGACGACCGGCTCACCGGGGGCGAAGGCCTGCGGGTCCAGCACGGCGATCGCACCACCGCCGAAGAATCCGTGGTTGACCAGCACCAGCCGGTGGCAGTCCGGATCGCCGGTGCGGTCGGGCAACTGTCCCGCCAGTGCCCGGACCTTCGTCGCCGACGACTCGTCGAGGGTGAATCCGTCCGGCCCCCAGACTCCGCTGACCTGGAAGAACTCCTGCTCGCTGCGCTGCCGGTCGCCGTTGAGCACGATCATCCGGTCGGAGCCGGTCAGCGCGCTCGACGCCTCGTTGAGCCCCCACGCCGAGTAGGTGGCCGTGCCCGACTCAGGGGCCTCGCCGATTCCGATGCCGGTGCATCCGCCGAGCGCCAGCAGCGCGACGACCGCCAGGGTCAGCGCTGCGGAGAGACCGCTGCGTCGCGTCTGCGCCATGCGGTGATGGTTGCACAGAGTAGGTGATGCGGTGCGGCGTGTCAGGACTCTGCGTGACGGGCCGGTACGCCCAGCTGGGCGCACGCCTCCTGGTACATCCGGACCACCTCCCGGCGGACCTGCGCCCGCTCGGTCAACCGGTACGCGAACGGCACCCGCAGTGGGACCTCGGCCTCGTCGATGGTGGCGGCGAAGTCGATCCCGTCGGCGTCCAGCCCGGTCATCCGGGCCGCGCTGGCGGCCGGCGCGCCGCCGAGCGAACGGCAGATCAGCAGTGAGTCCGCCGCGTGGTCGTCGTTCATGTGGTGGGCGATCTGAGCGACGACGTCCGGGGTGAACGGACCGACGGACCGGTCCTGCGGCCGGTCGGCCGGCTGTTCCTGCGGCTGGTCCTGTGGCCGGTCGTGCGCCGCGGTCACGCCGCCGACTCCATCGACTCCGGCGTCGCCGGCTTCGGGTCGCCGTCGTGGCCCAGCTCGGCGAGGACCGCCGTGTTGTGCCGGTACGCCACGGCGACCTCGCCGACCAGGGCGGCCTCCGCCGTGACGTCCAACGGCAGGGCATCCAGCCGGGCCCGGTACGCGTCCTTGTAGGCGCGGGCGTCGTCGATGCCGGCGAAGTGGTAGAACGCCACCCCGCCCGCCGGGGTCAGGTCGTAGGCCCGCGCCACCTGCCGACCGATGTACAACCCACCGGAGAGGTCGCCGAGATAACGGGTGTAGTGGTGGGCGACGAACGCCGGCGCGAAGGTGAAACAGATTTCCTGCATCCGGGCGACGTAGCGGCGGGTCGCCAGGTTCGGGCTGATCCGGCCGGCCCAGTCCGGGCCGAGCAGGAACGCCAGGTCGGCTTCGAGCGCCGGCAACCGGGTCAGCCGGTCGTCGACGAAGCCACCGGCGACCAGGTCGTCGCGCATCGCCTCCGCCGCCTCCTCCAGCACCTGGTAGATGAAGTAGTGCTGGGCGACCAGGTCGGTGTAGCGCTCGCGGGGCAGCTCCCCGGCGACCAGCGCGGAGACGTACCGCTGTGACTCGGCCGCCTGATGGTCCTGCCAGCTGGCCGCCCGCAGCCGGGCGGAGAAGGTGTCGCTCATCGTGGGGGTTCCTTCCAGTTGTCGACGGTCAGGCCCTGCCGTCTCGGGACGACCAGCGGCAGCCCGGTGCCAGGGTGCGTCAGCACTTCGATGTCGTGCCGGTACACCTCGCTGAGCAGGTCGCCGGTGAGCACCTCGGCCGGTGGTCCGACGGCCCGCAGCCGGCCGGCCGACAGCAGCGCGATCCGGTCCGCGTAAGCGCCGGCCAGGCCGAGGTCGTGCAGCACCACCACGACCGCGTCACCGGCGGCGGCCCGCGCCCGGGCGATCCGCAGCACCAGCTCCTGATGGTGCAGGTCGAGCGCGGCGGTCGGCTCGTCGAGCAGCAGCGCGGTCGCGCGCTGGGCGAGCACCCGGGCCAGCGCGGCGCGGGCCTGCTCCCCGCCGGAGAGCGAGGTGAAGGTACGGCCGGCGAACTGCGCCACGTCGGTGGCCCGCAGACAGTCGTCGACGATCTCGTCGTCGGAGGCCTCGGCGGCCGACCCGGCCCACGGTGCCCGGCCCATCCGGACCACCTCGGCGACGGTGAACGGGAACGACAGGACGCTGCGTTGGGTCAGTACCGCCCGCCGCAACGCCAGCTCGACCGGCGTCCAGGCGTTCAGCGCGGCACCGTCGACGCGGACCGTCCCGGCGGTCGGCGACACGTCACCGCCGACGACGGCAAGCAGGGTCGACTTGCCGGCACCGTTGGGACCGACGAGGGCGACCACTTCGCCAGTGTGGACGACGAGGCCGACTTCGTCGAGGACCGTACGGCCGCCGAGTCGTACCCGCAGCCCGTCGACCTCGATCAGTGGGGTGCCGACCGGGTGCCCGGCGGGCATCCTCGGCGGCCGGGTCACCCCCAACCTCCGGCGCGGCGGCGGGTCCGGCGCAGCAGCCAGAAGAAGGCCGGGCCGCCGACCACGGCGGTGAGCACCCCGAGCGGCAGCTCCTGATACTCGACGACGGTACGGGCGGCCAGGTCGGCGGCGATCACCACGATCGCGCCGCCCAGCGCGCTGGCCGGCAGCAGTACCCGGTGGCCGGGGCCGGCGACCATCCGGACCAGATGCGGCACCACCAGGCCGATGAAGCTGATCACGCCGGTGAAGGCGACGGCGGCCGCACCGAGCAGCGCGGTCACCACGATCAGCCGTACCCGCAGTCGTTCCACGTCGACGCCGAGGTGGCGGGCGGAGCGTTCGCCGAGGGCGAGCAGGTCCAGTTTGCCGGCCGAGGTGAACGCGGCGGCCAGCCCGACGATCAGGCAGGGCAGGGTGACCGCGACGGCGTTCCAGTTGGCCTGGGCCAGGCTGCCGAGGTTCCAGAAGGCGATCGCCTGCACCCCGGCGGCGTCGGTGACGAACATCAGCAGTCCGATGGTCGCCCCGGCGACGGCGTTGACCGCGATCCCGGTCAGCACCAGGGTGACCACCTCGGTGCGGCCGTCGGCCCGCGACAGCGCGTAGACCAGGTAGGTGGTGGCCAGCCCACCGGCGAACGCGGCGGCGGCCAGGGTCCAGCCGCCGAGGGCGGTGACCCCGGTGACGATGGCCAGCGCGGCACCGACGGCGGCTCCGGCGGAGACCCCGATGACGCCGGGTTCAGCCAGCGGGTTGCCGAAGACGCCCTGCATGACCGCGCCGGCGCAGCCGAGGGCGGCGCCGACGATCGCGGCCAGCACGACCCGGGGGAAGCGGACGATCCACAGGGCGTTCTCGCCGTGCGGAGCGGTCGGCAGGGCGCCGACCTCCAGGCCGAGCCGGTGCAGCACCGAGGCGAGCACCTCGGCCGGGGCGATCTGCACCTGGCCGGTGCCGGCGGCGACCACTCCGACCGCCAGCAGCGCGCCGACGAGTGCGGTGAGCAGCAGCGGCCGGCGGGCCGCGAGCACGGGTGCGGTCACCGGGCTCACCGGCATTCGTGGATGGCGCGGGCGAGGGCCTGGATCGCCCTACCGGTACGGGTGCCGAAGTTGAGCAGCACGGTGTCGTCCATGTCGACGACCCGTCGCTGCTGGCCGGCCGGGGTCTGGGCGACGCCGGGCATGGCGACCAGCCCGTCCACGCCACCGACCGATTCGAGACCCTTGGTCATCACCAGGATGACGTCCGGTGCGGCGTTGATCAGGCCTTCGCTGGTCAGCGGCCGGAACCGTTCCAGCCCGATGGCGGTGCCGGCGTCCTCGCCCCCGGCGGCGTCGATCATCGCGTCGGAGCCGGCGCCCTTGCCGCCCATCAGGTACACCCCGGCGGTGCCGCGCAGGTAGAGGAAGGCGACCCGGGGCCGGTCGGCGTCGGGGTCGACGCCGTCGCGGGCAGCGGCGATCTCGCCGTCGACCCGGGCGACGAGCGTCTCACCGGCGTCGGCGACGCCGAGTGCGGCCGCGACCTCACGGATGTGCACCGGTACGGCGGCCAGGCTCTGCTCGTCGCCGATGCGGACCACCGGGATACCGGCGGTGCGCAGCTGGTCGAGCACTTCGGGCGGGCCGATGCTGTCGTCGAGCAGCACCACGCTCGGGTCCAGCGACATGATCGCCTCGGTGGACAGGTCGTGCCCGCCGGGGGTGACCACCGGCAGGTCGGCGGCGGCCGGGAAGTCGGTGGAGGTGTCCCGCCCGACGACCCGGTCACCGAGGCCGAGGCTGAAGACGATCTCGGCGATGGATCCGTACAGGTTGACGGCCAGGATCCGGCTGGCGTCGGTGACGGTGACCCGGTCGCCGGCGGCGTCGGTGACGGTGACCGGCAGCACCGGCGTGGGGGCCGGGTCCAGCGGGGTCACGTCGGCGTCGGCGACGGTCGCGGTGACCGGGCCGCAGCTGACGGCGGTGCCGGTCGGGTCGGCGTCGGCCGTGGCGCAGGCGGCGACGCAGCCGGCGAGCAGGGCGCCGGTGAGCAGGGCGGCCAGCCGGCCCGGTCGGGTTCGGCGGGCGGTCACGACCGGCTCCGGCGGGTCCGGCGGCGGGCCGTCGACAGTCCGAGCAGGGCGAGTACGCCGAGCGCCAGCAGGATCAGCGTGCTGCGCCACCACTGGCCGGCCGGTCCGACGGTGCTGACCCGGGTGACGGCGAGCCCGGCCGGGTCGACGACGGTGGTCGTGCCGTCGTCGGTGGTCGGCGTACCGGTGCCGTCGAGGGTGGTGCCGTCGGTGGCGGCGGGGGCGGTGCTCGCCGTACCGCCGGTGGTGGGGTCGGCTGGTGCGGTGCCGGCGGTCCCGGTGCCGGCCCGGGTCGCCGCCGGGGCGGCCGAGGTACGGGCCGGGTCGCCGCCGGCGGGTGCGGCGCTGGTGCGCGCCGGTGCGGCGGCGGCCGCGAAGCTGACCGGGATCCGTACGTCCTGGCTGCGGTCGCTGCTGCGGGTGTGGTCGGCGCGGGTCACCACCGCGCAGGTGCGTACGGTGCAGTCGACGTCACCGATCTTCGTGGTGAGCGGGATGGTGACCTGGAACGACCCGCCGGCCCCGTACGGCACGGCCAGTCCTTCGCCGTACGACGGGGGGTTGCTGGAGATCCAGTGCGAACTGCCGCCGGTGCCGGAGGTGTCGACCCCACCGCCGCACGGCGTCGGCAGTTGCCCGTCGCCGTTGTCCACGCAGAAGCCGACGTAGATGCCCTTGGCGGTGTCGTAGCCGGTGCCGGTCACGGTGACGGTCTGGCCGGAGCGGCTGATTCCGCTGGACGTGGAGACGGTGAGCCGTTGGCCGCCGGATCCGGTGGCGGTGGTGTCGGCGGCGGCGGGTGCGGCCAGAGGTGGCGCGGCGAGTACGGCGATGGTGGCGATGGTGGCGGTCGCGACGACACGGCCGCTGACCAGCGGCGTAGGCATGGGTGATCCTTCCGACGGTCGCCGGTTGAGGTCTCAATGAAGGTTTGCCTAAGCTAAGTCACCAGCGCAGGTCAGGACAAGGGCCCGACCGGGTCGAAGATCAAGTACTCCCGCTGGTTCCGCTCGTCGTTAGGTATGGCTAACCTAACTTCGATCGCAGGCCGTGTCTACAGCAGAGTCTGAGCACGGTGAGTAACCATCCGGAAAGGACCAGTTGATGATCTCAACCAGAGCAGGTGCTCTGGGGCGACGGTCGGCGACCTGGGCGGCAGCAGCCGTACTCGGTGCCACGACCGCACTCGTCGGCGCCGCACCCGCCGTGGCCGCCCCGGCCGACATCACCGAGGGAAGCCTGAGCTGGGGCTTCAAGGCGTCGTTCCGCAACTACGTCGCACTGGGCAACGGCAACCCGCCGATCGCGGCGAGTGACGGTGCGTCGATCAACGCCGACGGCACCTTCGCCTTCCCCGCCACCGGCGGCAGCTACGACGCCGAGACCGGTGAGACGAACGCCACGTACGGCGGCACCATCGTCTTCTCCTACCCGGCACACATGTTCACCATCACCCTGGCCAACCCGACGGTGGCCGTCGCCGGCGGCACCGCGGTGCTCAAGGCGGACGTCGAACTGGAGAGCACCGCCTTCCCGCCGGTCGACGTCACCCAGGCCACGATCGCCGACCTCACCACCACGGACGCCAACCCGGTCGCCGACTCCGACGGCATCACCGGCACCGCCCTGGCGGCCGTCCTGACCACCGAGGGTGCCAGCGCCTTCGCCGGCTTCTACTCCGCCGGGGAATCGCTCGACCCGGTCTCCTTCACCGCAGCCACCTCCGGCGGCGGTGAGCCGGGCGCGCCGTCGGTGACCGTCACCCCGGACACCAGCGTCGACCCGGCCGGCGCGACGATTTCCGTCACCGGCAGCGGCTTCGACCCCGCAGCCAACGCCGCCGCCGGCATCTACGTGTCGTTCGGCCCGAAGGTCGACGAACACTGGACCAACGCCAGCGTTCTGCAGGTCACCAAGTGGGTTAACGCCACCAACACGCCGACCGACGCCCGGGACACGATGAACCCGGACGGCTCGTTCAGCACCACCCTGCCGATCAGCGCCCGGTACACCGACCGCAACGGCAACGCGGTCGACTGCACCGTCACCCAGTGCTACGTGATCACGTTCGCGGCGCGTGGTTCCGCCGACCGCAGCCAGGACACCTTCACTCCGGTCAGCTTCGCGGCACCGGCCGGTGGCGGCGACGCCAGCCAGCAGATCGCCGCGACCGTCCTGGCCGGCGGACCGCTCACGCTCAGCGTGGCCGGCTCGTCGGTCACCCTGCCGGCGGCGGCCAACGGTGCCGTCACCAGCGGTGCGCTGAACACCGCCACCGTGTCCGACCTGCGCGGCACCAACGCCGGTTGGAGCCTGGTCGGCCAGGTCGGCGACTTCGTGGCCACCGGCGACGCGACCATCGCCGCCGACAACCTCGGCTGGGCACCGAGCGCGTCCCCGGTGGACGATCCGCTGGTCGGAACGACCGGCACCGTCACCCCGGGTGCGGTGGCCGAACCGGGCGCGGGCCTGGGCACCGCCCGGGCGCTGTGCACCTCGGCGGCCGGCACCAGCGCCGGCAGCTTCACCTGCGGCGCGCAGCTCAACCTCGGCGTACCGGCCGCGGCGGTGCCGGGTGACTACACCGCGACCCTGACGCTGACCCTGTCCTGAGGATCAGCACCAGCTGACCTCTGAGCTGAGGATCAGCACCAGCTGACCTCTGAGCTGAGGATCAGCACCAGCTGACCTCTGAGCTGAGGATCAGCACCAGCTGACCTCTGAGCTGAGGATCAGCTCCAGCTGACCTCTGAACCGAGGATCAGCTCCACCGGCCGGTGCGGGCCGTGCGGCCCCGCACCGGCCACCGGCCCGACTGGAGTGCCCGATGTCCGCCCCGCCCATCCGCCGCCCGCCCCGTCGCCACGCCGTCATCGTCCTGCTGGCTGCCGGCCTGCTCACGCTGCCCGGCGCCGCCCCGGCCGTCGCACAGCCGGCCGACCCGGCCCCGGCCGACGCGGTGACCTGGGCGGTGCAACCGTCCGGCCCGGACGGGCCGACCGGACGCAACTACTTCGTCTACGACCTGGCCCCCGGCACCGAGATCACCGACCACGTCGGGATCAGCAACCTCGGCGACCAGGATCAGACCTTCACCGTGTACGGCACCGACGGTTTCCTCACCCCGGACGGCGCCTTCGCGCTGCTGCCCGCCGACGAACCGGCCACCGACGTCGGCACCTGGGTCCACTTCGACCAGCGGGAATTCGTCGTGCCGGCCGGCCAGCGGCGGGACATCGAGTTCCGACTGACCGTGCCGGCCAACGCCACCCCGGGTGACCACGCCGGCGGCATCATCGGCTCGCTGGTCCAGGTCCGTACCGCCGACGACGGCCAGCAGGTCGCCGTCGACCAGCGGGTGGCCGCCCGGATCTACCTGCGGGTCGACGGGCCGGTCCAGCCGTCGATCAGCGTCGAGTCGATGCGCATCGAGTACGACAACCCGGTCAACCCGCTCGGCGACGGCGACGCCGTCGTCACCTACCAGGTCCGCAACACTGGCAACATCCGGGTCGGCGGCACCGGTGCGGTGCTGCTGGCCGGCCCGCTGGGCTGGGACCTGGCCCGCACCGACCCGGTCGACCTGCCCGAACTGCTGCCCGGCAGCACCTTCACGGTGGCCGAACGGATCACCGGCGTACCGCCGGCGCTGCGGCTGACCGCCACCGTCGACCTCGCCCCGACCACCGTGGACGAGGCGCTGCCGCCGGTGACCCGGACAGCGAGCGCCTGGGCACCGCCGTGGCTGCTGCTCGCCGCGATCGCCGTACTCGCCGGTTGGCTCGCCGTCCGGCGCTGGCGCACCCGCCACGCGGCCGCGACCACCGACCGGGCCGCGAAGTCGGCCACCGGCCGGTCCGCCGAGTCTCCTGCCGACCCGGCAGCCGCATCTGGGCAGCCCGCGCCGTCGTCGGCCGCTGCGACCACCACCGCGCCATGACCGGTCGGCGGACCTCGGCGTGCGCCCTGGCCCTGGTCCTGGCCGCCGGTGCCGGCGGCCTGCCGTCCGCACCGGCGACCGCCACCGCGCCCCAGGTCGCCGTCGCACCGACCGACGCCCCCGTCGGCGCGCCGGTCACCGTCACCCTGACCGGCTGGCCGACCGGCACGGTGCAGCTGGAGATCTGCGGCAACCAGGCCCGGCGGGGCGCGCTCGACTGCGCCGCCGGGGCGGCCCGGCAGCTGTACGTCGCCGACCCGCAGCCGCTGGCCGCCCGGCTGACCGTCGCCGCGCCGCCGGTGGCCTGCCCCTGCGTGGTCCGGGCCCGGACCCTCGCCCCGGACGCGGCTGCCTCGGTGGTCGGTACCGCCGCGATCGACGTCACCGACCTGACCGCGCCGGTCGCCCCCGCCGGGCCCGACCGGACCGGGCTGCGGCTGACCGGGCTGAGCGTGGCCCCGGCCGAGCGGGACTGGGCGACCGTGTTCGCGCTGCGCGGCGAGATCGTCATCGACGTCGACCTGCGCAACGACGGCACCGCCGAGGTCGGTGCGGCACAGCTGTCCCTGTTGACCGGCCGACCCGGTCGTCCGACGTCGGTCGTCGAGGCGACCGACGTCGCGCCGCTGCCGGCGGGGCGGGGCACGACCGTACGGATCGTGGTGCCGGTCGACGGCCCGCTGTACGGCCGGTACGCCGTACAGGGGCGGCTGACCACGGCGGACCCGGTCGGCGACGCCGACGCGGTGGTGTTCGAGGTGCAGACCGAGCGGTATCCGTGGGGCTGGGCCGCCCTGGCCGGCCTGCTCGTTGTCGGGCTGCTGGTCCGGCAGACCGTTGGCTGGCGTCGCGACCATCGGTCGGCCAGCTGAGCCTTTCGAGCTGAGCCTCGCAGGCTGCGACGGCCATCCCGCCGTGCAGGCCGGCCGCCGGTCACCCCGCCGTGAACGTCGCCGGCGGCCGGCCACCGTGACGACGGTGGCCGGCCGCCGGCGCAGGTGCCGTACGGCGTCCGGACGGTCAGCAGCGGCTGATCGTCGAGTTGTTCAGCACGATGTTGCGGATCACGATGTTCTGCCCGCAGGGGCTCTCGGTGATCCGCGAATTGGTCAGGGTCAGGTTCTGCAGCGTGATGTCGCGCGACACCGGAAACTCGGTCCGCGAGGCGATCCGCACGTCCGAGCCGTTGACCGTGCCGGAGACCGCGGCGATGTTCACGTTGTAGCAGTTCTCCAACAGGATCGAGTTGCTCCCCGTACCGGAGATGTCGATCCGGTCGATGACCGCGCCGCCGGACTCGGACACGCAGAAGATGCCCCGCCCGCCGCCGCGCGCGACGACCGTACCGACCCGGATGTTCGTCGGGTAGCTGTCGCCGACCCGGCCGTTACGGTTGGCCATCCGGAACCCGGCGTACCCGGTGCCGGTGCCGGCGCCCTGGGCGTCGACCGTGCCGACGGTCGCGTTGATGGTGTCGTTGAGCAGCAGCCCGGAGTAGCCGGTGTTGCGGGCGGTGACGGTGCCGACGGTCAACCCGTCCACGCCGTACGTCTCGACCCCGTGGCTGCTGGTGCCCTGCACGTACACGTTGTCGATCCGCACGTTGCGGGAGCGCTGGCTGCGGTCGCCGTGGTTGTCGATCCGGATACCCAGGCCGGCGGAGACCCGGATGTCGATCTGGCCGAGGGTGATGTTGTTGCCGTTGCGGACGAAGATCCCGTACAGCGGGCTGCCGGTGATGTTCAGGCGGGTGACCTCGACGTCGGTGACGCCCCGGGCGTACACCACGGCCTGGTCACCGGAGCCGGAACCGGTCACGTTGACGGTGCCGCAGACCTCGAGCGTGGTGTACGACGGCAGGGACAGTCGGGAGCCGGCGCTGATCGATCCGGAGCCCCGGACGATCACCTTCTGCTTGCTGGTGCGCCCAGCCGACAGGCTGTTCACCGCCGCCTGCATGGCCGACAACATGCTGCTACCGGTGTAGAGGGTGCTGCCGCCGTTGCGTGCGGTCCAGGTGGATCCGTTGAGGACGGCCTCGGCGTTGAACCCGCCGGAGCCGCAGCCGCCGGCCGGCGGCGGGGTGGTCGGCGGTGGGTTGCCGCTGCCGACCCGGACCATCTGCCACTGCTGGTTCCAGCCGCCGACATCCTGATACTGGGAGATGATCCCGCCGTCGGCGGTGGACCACTCCCACACGTCCAGGGCCTTGCTGGTGTGCCGGTTGACGAAGCGGACGTAGCCGCTGTCGGAGTCGCGGACCCCGAAGTGCTGGCGGGTGGTGCCGTTGTCGGAGTTCTGGATCAGCTGGGTGCCGTCGTTGGCGTTCGGTAGCTCCAGGAACTTTCCGCTGTGCCGGGACCGGATCTTGTAGTAGCCGTTGCCGGCGTCGACGAACTGCCACTGCTGGACCGCCAGGTCGTTACGGGTCCACTGGACGATCGGGGCGCCGTCGGAGGTGGCCCAGTTGTACAGGTCGATCGCCTTGCCGCTGTGTCGGCTGACCAGCACGTACCAGGCGCTGGTGTCGACGGTGGCGGCAGATGCGGGCGTCAGGCCGACCGCGGCGCCCGTGGCGACCATGGCGGTCGTCGCCAGCGCGACGATGCCGGTACGCCAGCGCCGCCATCTGGTGGCTGTCATTGGATCCTCCCGGAGGTACTGGACGGTCGCTGGAGGCGCTCCCACGGCAGCGCGTCAGGAAAGGGTTTTCCCAGCGTTACGGCAATGTATCGAAGGGTTTCAATCCCGTCAACCTAACCACCTCGCCCCGCCCCACGCTCCCGACGATCTTGCGCTTGTCGTTGAACAAACGCGACATATCTTCTCGATAAGTGCAAGATCGACGCGGAAAGGTGACGTCGGTTGTCAGGTTTTGTTGGCACCGTCGGCACCATGGACACACCACTGACTGGTAGGACCGCGCTGGTGGCCGGGGCGACCCGCGGCGCCGGCCGGCAGATCGCGGTGCAACTCGGCGCCGCCGGTGCCACCGTCTACGTCACCGGGCGGACCACCCGCGAACGGCGTTCCGAGATGAACCGCCCGGAGACCATCGAGGAGACCGCCGAGCTGGTCGACGCCGCCGGCGGCGTCGGCATCGCGGTCCCCACCGACCACCTGGAGCCCGACCAGGTCCAGGCACTGGTCGAGCGGATCGACCGCGAACAGGGCAAGCTGGACGTGCTGGTCAACGACATCTGGGGGGCCGACCATCTGACCGACTTCGAATCACCGGTATGGAAGCAGCCACTGGACAGTGGCCTACGGTCGCTGCGGCTGGCCATCGACACCCACCTGATCACCAGCCACTACGCGCTGCCCCTGCTGATCCGCCGACCGGGTGGGCTGGTCGTGGAGATGACCGACGGCACCGCCGACTACAACGGCACCCACTACCGGGAGTCGATCTTCTACGACACCGCCAAGAACGCCGTTCTGCGGCTGGCCTTCGCCCAGGCACAGGAGCTGCGGCCGTACGGAGGAACGGCGGTGGCGCTCAGCCCCGGCTGGATCCGGTCCGAGGCGATGTTGGAGCACTTCGAGGTGACCGAGGCGAACTGGCGCGACGGCACCGCCAAGGATCCGCACTTCGCCATCTCCGAGACACCGGTCCTGGTCGGCCGGGCGGTCGCCGCGTTGGCGGCCGATCCGCAGGTGGCCCGGTTCACCGGACAGTCGCTGTCCAGCGGACAACTGGCCAAGGAGTACGGCTTCACCGACGTCGACGGCAGCCAGCCGGACGCGTACCGCTACATCGTCGAGGTGGTGGAGACGGGCCGGCCGGCGGACACCACCGGCTACCGCTGACCCCACCAGCGGTCAGTCGGCGGCGTAGAGGGCGGTGAGTCGGGCGGCGGCAGCGCGCATCCGGTCCCGCAGCGCTGCCGGCGCGAGCACCTCCACCTCCGGTCCGAGCGCCTGCAACTGGCTGAACGCCACGTCGGGCGACTCGACGGGCAGCCGGGTGTGCACCCAGCCCTGCCCGTCGGGTGGCCCGGCCGCCGCCACCGCCACCTGGGCGGCCGGCTCCTCGACCGCCCAGCGCAGTGCCCGCAGGCCGGCCGGGCTCAGCCGTACGGTGACCTGGGTCGCGAGCACCCGGCGGACGAACTCGGCCGACCGCCGCGCCCACACCTCGCCGAGGTCGAAGCCGTCCGCCCGGGTGAACGTCGCCCCGGTCGCGACGACCGTGGCGATCCGGTCCACCCGGTAGATCCGGTGATCGTCGTCGACGGCGGCCACCAGGTACCACCCGCCGTTCTTGAGCACCAGACCGTACGGCGCGACCGTCCGCGACACCTCTGCGTCGCCCCGGCGGTAGTCCAGCCGTACCACCTGATCCTGCCAGACGGCGCGGGCCAGCACCGCCAGCGCGGGCGGTGGCTGCGCCGACCGGAACCAGCCGGGCGCGTCCAGGTGGAACCGCTGCCGGGCCCGGCCGGCGGCGTCGCGCAGCCCGGCCGGCAGCGCGGCGGTCACCTTCAGCTGGGCCACCCCGAGCGCCTCGGCCAGTCCCATGTCCCCGGCCGGCCCCGGCAACCCGGACAGGAACAGCGATTCGGCTTCGGCCCGGCTCAGCCCGGTCAGCCGGGTCCGGTAGCCGTCGAGCAGCCGGTAGCCGCCGGCCCGGCCCTGGTCGGCGTAGACCGGCACCCCGGCGGCGGACAGCGCCAGCACGTCGCGGTAGATGGTGCGTTCGGAAACCTCCAGCTCGCGGGCCAGCTCGGCGGCGGTCATCGACTCCCGTGCCTGCAGCAGCAGGACCAGCGAGATCAGCCGGGCAGCGCGCATCGGCGGAGCAGATAGGTGTCCATGATCCAGCCCTTGCGGCGGCGCGCCTCGGCGCGCGCGGTGACGATCCGGTCGGCGACTTCGTGCACCGGGCCGGCGACCAGGATCTCGTCGGGGGTGCCCAGGTAGGCGCCCCAGTAGATGTCCACCCGGTCGTCGGCGGTGAACCGGGTGAAGGCGCACTGCGCGTCGAGCATCACCACCAGGTCGTCGACGTCGGCCGGGAAGCCGTCGTCGGCGAGGCGGCGGCCGGTGGTGATCTGGACCGGCCGGCCGATCCGGTTCAGCGCGATCCGGTGCCGGGCGGTCAGCGTCGCGATGCTGCTGATCCCCGGGATGACCTGGTGGTCGAATTCGACGACGCCGCGCTCGCGCAGGTCGTCGAGGATGGCGAGGGTGCTGTCGTACAGCGCGGGGTCACCCCAGACCAGGAATGCGCCGCAGCCACCGTCGGGCAGGTCCTCGACCAGGTGCCGGGCGAAGCGGTCGGCGCGCCGGCGCCGCCAGTCCTGCACCGCCGCCGGGTAGGCCGCCGCGGTCCGGTCCCGCTCCGGGTCCGGGATCTCGACCAGCCGGTACGCCCCGGCGGTGTGCCGGCGCAGGATCTCCTGCCGCAGGGCGGTCAGATCCTGCTTGACCGGGCCCTTGTCGACGAGGAAGAACACGTCCACCCGGCGGATCGCGGCAACCGCCTGCGCGGTCAACTGGTCGGGGTCACCGGCCCCGATACCGATCACAAGAATCTCTCGCACCTGGCGAGTGTGCCCCACCGGCGGCGGGTCGGTCGCCGCGCTCTCGGCGTGGTGGCTACTCAGTGGTGTCCAGGTTTAGCGGTCGGTGGCCGCTTTTGAGCACAGTTTTGCGGCAATTGGTCGGACGGGGGAGGCGCGGGAGCCGGCGAACGGCAAGGATCGCAATATGAAGGTTCTCTTCCTGGGTGGCCCGTGGCACGACCAACGTCGCGAGGTGACCCCCCGCCGCCTCGCCGCTGCCGCGGACACCTTGCCTACGCAGTACACGGTGCCGCTGCAGTCTGGAGCCACGCCCGTCATCTACACCCGTCGCTACGCCCGCAGTCAGGGTGAGCGGCTGCCGGTCTACGTCGCCCCCGACTACTCCGGCCCGGCCCGCGCCTGACCTGCGGCGCGCAGCTGACGTGGAAGCTGGCCTACCGGCCGTTGTCGAGCCCCCGCAGCCGGTCGGCCAGCTCCCGCTCGAAGAAGTCCATGAATCCGTCCGGGTCGGGCCCGGCGTTCTGCAGCACGATGTGGTCGAAACCGGCGTCGACGTACGGTCTGACCGCTTCGAGGTGCACCGCCGGGTCCGGCCCCACGCTGAAGTGCCCGGCGATGTCGCCGGCGTCGACCATCGCCGAGGCCGCCTCGAAGTTGACCGGGTTGGGCAGCTCGCTCATCACCTTCCAGCCGGTCAGCGCCCACCGGCTGGACTCCCAGGCGGCCTTGACCGCCTGGTCGTCGTCGACCGCCCAGGCCATCGGCACCTCGGCGTACCGTGGCCCGGTGCCGCCGGCCTGCTGGAAGTGCTCGACGATCGACCCCTTCGGCTCGGTGGCGAACAGCCCGTCGCCGAGTTCGGCGGCCAGCCTCGCCGAGGCCGCCCCGCTGGCGGCGACCGCGATCACCGGCAACGTCTCCGGCAGGTCGAACACCCGGGCGTCGTCGAGCTGCAGGTGCCTGCCCTGGTACGAGTGGTAGCCGCCGGACCAGAGCAGCCGGATGATCTCCAACGCCTCGCGGAGTCGTTCGTGCCGTCCCTGGACGCTGGGGAACGGTTGACCGGTGACGTGCTCGTTGAGCCGTTCACCGGCGCCGACGCCGAGGGTGAACCGGCCGTCGGACAGCAACGCCATCGTCGCTGCGGCCTGCGCGACGATCGCCGGGTGGTAGCGCAGGCTCGGGCAGGTCACGCCGGTCGCCAGGCCGATCCGGTCGGTACGGGCGGCGATCGCGCCGAGCACACTCCAGGTGAACGGTGAGTGACCCTGGGAGTCCAGCCACGGGTGGAAATGGTCGCTGATCTCGACGAAGTCGAAGCCGACCTGTTCGGCCCGGACCGCCTGGGCGATCAGCTCGGCCGGCCCGAACGCCTCGGTGGCCAGTTTGTACCCGATCCGCATGTCGTCTCCCGGTGGTCGCCCGCGCCACGTCCGATGTCCGTGGCGCCGTCCAGGGTCTCCCTACCCGTGCCCGACGGATCTATTCACGATCGCGGTCGATCCGCAGTTTGCGCTCCAGGCTGAGGATCGCGGCCCGCAGGTCGTCGAGTCGCTGGGCGACCACGACCCGGTCGATCTCGTCCGGTACGCCGTCGCCGTCGGCGTCGTAGTCCGGCCGCAGCCGCTCGGTCATCTGCAACTGCCGGGCCTCCTCCATCGAGTTGATGATCACCGCGACGAGCACGTTGACCAGGAGGTAGGAGGCGATCAGCACGTACGAGACGAAGTAGAGCAGGGTCCAGTCGCCGACCGCCCGGCCGGCGTCGATCGCATCCGGCAGGGTCTCCAGCGACAGCAGTACGAACAGAGTCAGCACCGCCCGACCGATGTTGCCGTAGTCGTCCGGGTAGTCGTCGGCGAAGAGCAGCCAGCCGACCATCCCGTACACGTAGAGGGTCAACACGGACAGTGCCAGGAAGCCCGCGACGCCGGGCAGGCTGCGGCCGATCCCGGTCACGATGGCCCGCAGCGCAGGAAAGAAGCGCACCACCCGGGGGACCCGGGCGATCCGGGCCAGCCGCAGCAGCGTCGATCCGGCCGGCAGGCCGGGCAGTACGGCGACCGCCACCACGATGAAGTCGAAGACGTTCCAGCCGTTGCGGAAGAAGTCCTGTGGTCGCCGGCCGTAGCTGGCGACGCGGATCGCGAGTTCGACGACGAAAACGGTGAGGAAGAGCGCTTCCAGGCCGGTCAGCGCACGGTCGGCGACCGCGTTGACCGACGGGTACGTACTCAGCCCCAGGGCGACCGCGTTGGCGAGGATGACGCCCACGACGACCAGGCCGAACGGGGTGGACTCGACCAGGTCGGTGCAGCGCCGGGCGAAGTCGGGGCGATCGGTCGGCACGTCCGGGGACTCTACCGGCGGCGGTCGCCGGGCTCGACGGGTCGATCCGTGGGCCGGACCGGTGGCTCGACGCGACGCCGGTCAGTCCAGGGGTCGGGCCGGGTGGTCGGCCACGACGGCGGACAGCGTGGGAATCTGTGCCCACCCGGGCCAGTCGCTGTTGAGCACGACCTGCCCGTCGGCGTGGCGCAGGACGGTCGCGGTGTCCAACTGCAGTACGGCGTCCGCAGGGTACGCCCGGAGCAGGGCGAGCACGGCGTCGATGATCTCCCGGGTCTCCCGGTCGGCGGTCTCGACGGTGTCGACCGAGCGGAGCCGCAACAGCGCACCGACCTTCGGCTCGGCGATGCCGGCGTCCTGCCCCGATTCGACCTCCTCGGGGTCGTCGACGATCCAGGCGGTCACCGCGAGGGATTCACCGCGCCCCAGCCCGAAGTCGGTGTGCTCGGCGTCGAACGCCGCCGCCAGCAGGGCGAGCACCTGTTCGCGGGTCACCTCGGCCGCGCTGTAGAGCCAGTATTCGTCCGCCACACGGGTCCTTTCGTCGTCACGGGTACAGGGCGATTACCCGGTTCCGCCTGATGGCCAGCACCTCACACAGCCCGGACACTGGTTTGCGGTGCAGGATCTGTCGGATGTCGTCCAGTTCGACGGGACTGTCGTCGAGGCTGAGTACGATTCGCTCTGCCTGGCCCTTCTTGATCTTGCGGCTGATCATTTTTCGGATTTCGCTGATCTTTTCCGTCGTGGGTGCGTAGCAGTCGAAGTATCGGCCTTCCAGCAGGTAATCCGGCTTCTTTCCGTTCGGTCGCTTCGGTGGGTTCTGTTCGAGGTGGTATCCGTACGCGGCGAGGACTTGTGCGCATTCGTTCTCCCGGCGCAGCCCGGTCTCCGGTTTCCTGGTCGGCCGCGCCGGCGTCGGCACACCCGATGGTGGCCGGGGGGCACCGGCGTGCGAGGGCAGGGTGGCCGTGCTGGTGACGGCCGAGAAGTCGGCGGCCCTGGGCCGCACCGGGATGCCCACCGCGCGGCAGTACTCCTCGATCGCGTACATCGCGGCGATGCTCGCCCGGTGGGCCTCGTCCAGTCGGCTCAATGCGCCGGCGACGTTGGCGACGGTCGTGTCGACCTCGTCGTTGCGGGAACCACGGGTCAGGTGAAGGAATTCATGCTGAGCCCTGGTCATTTTTCTGGACGTCCCGACGATTCGTGAACTGGTCCCGCTGACGTGTTCGAGGAACGCGTCGACAGCGCGGCCGACGCTGTCCAGGGTCATCTCAGACCGCGCCGGCGACGTCGGGTGCCATACCGGCGACCTTACGTCAGATCGTCCGACGCATGGAAGGTCTTCAACCTGTTGATCTTCTGTTCGTCCAGTTGTGCAAATTCCGTCGGTGGTAGTCGATCATTCCCAGTCCGGCTCACGGTGCAGCACCAGCGCACTGTTGAAGCCGTCGAAGCCCCGGGCGGCGACCAGCGCGGTCCGCCCCGGGGACTCCCGCGCCGTACGGACGAAGTCGAGGTCGCAGCCGGCGGCCGGCCGGCGCGGCGCGGCCGTCGGCGGCAGCAGCCGGTGCCGCAGCGCCAGCAGCGCGGTCGCCACGTCCAGCGCGGCGCTGCCCTGGTGCGCCCGGCCGGTCAACGGCTTCGGCGTCGTCACCGGCGGCCCCTGCGGGCCGAAGACCGCCCGCAGCGCCTGCGCCTCGGCCCGGTCGAAACGCGGTACGCCGAGCGCGTCCGGCAGGCAGACGTCCACGTCCACGGGTGCCACCCCGGCGCTCTCCAGCGCCCGCCAGATGGCGCGCGCGTACTGGCCGACGTCACCGCCGCTGTGCCGGTCGGTGTGCCGGGCGTCGTGGCTGGCACCCCAGCCGGCGACCTCGCCGTAGACGACCGGCGCGCCCCGGGCCAGTGCGTGCCCCAGTTCCTCGACGACCAGCACCGCGCCGCCCTCACCCGGCAGGTAACCGGCGGCGTCGACGTCGAACGGCAGGTACGCCGACTCCGGGTCGGTGCCGGTGCTGAGCAGCCCGCCGCGCAGCTGACAGGCCAGGGCGTACGGGCTCAGCGCGCATTCGGTGGCACCGGCGAGCACCACGTCGGCACCGCGCCGGATGGTCCGGGCGGCGTGCGCGAGGCTGTCCAGGCCGCCGGCGGCCTCGGCGACGAGCACCCCGCAGGCGCCCTTGAACTGGTGGGCGATGGAGAGCTGGCCGACGCTGGCCGCGTAGAACCAGGCGATCGACTGGTACGCCCCGACGGTGCGCCCCGGTCGGCTCCACAGCCGCTGCAGTTCCCGCTGCCCGAACAGGTTGCCCCCGGACGAGCTGGCCAGGGCGACCGCGTACCGGTCGGGGTCGGTGGCGGTCTCCGGCAGCCCGGCGTCGGCCAGGGCCAGTCGGGCACCGGCGAAACCGAGGTGGGTCCACCGGTCGGTCTGCACCGCCCGCCGGTTGTCGGTCCACTGCAGGGCGTCGAAGTCGGCCACCTCGCCGGCCAGGGTGACCGGGTACGGCTGCGGGTCGAACAGGCTGATCCGCCCGGTACGCACCTGCCCGGCCAGGGTCGCTTTCCAGTGCGCGTCGGCGCCCAGCCCGGTCGGCGCCACCACCCCGATGCCGGTGACCACCGCCCGTCGCCGGCCGTGGCGCGGCAGTGCCTCGTCGTCGTTCACCGTGGGGTCCTTTCCGGACGGGCGAAGACCATCGCCGACTGGAAACCGCCGAAGCCGCTGCCGACCGACAACGCGACGTCGACCGGCAGCTCACGGGCGGTGTTCGGGACGTAGTCGAGGTCGCACTCCGGGTCCCGGGTCCGCCAGTTGGCGGTCGGCGGGACCACGCCGTGGGCCATCGCCAGGGCGCAGGCCGCCATCTCGATCGACCCGATCGCGCCGAGCGAGTGCCCGACCATCGACTTGATCGAGCTGATCGGCACCCGGTACGCGGCGTCGCCGAGCGCCCGTTTGAACGCGGCGGTCTCGTGCCGGTCGTTCTGCCGGGTGCCGGAGCCGTGCGCGCTGACGTACGACACGTCGTCGGGGCGCAGCCGGGCCTGGTCCATCGCGTCGACGATGGCCAGCGCCATCTCCGCACCGTCGGGCCGCAGCCCGGTCATGTGGTAGCCGTTGCTGCGGGTGGCGTACCCGCCCACCTCGCAGTAGATCCGCGCGCCGCGCCGCCGCGCGTGGTCGAACTCCTCCAGCACCAGCACGGCGGCCCCCTCGGCGAGGACGAAGCCGTGCCGGTCGTTGTCGAACGGCCGGCTGGCGTGCGCCGGGTCGTCGTTGTCCGGGCTGGTCGCCCCGATCGCGTCGAACGAGGCGACGGTGACCGGCGAGATCGGCGAGTCGGCGGCTCCGGCGAGCATCACGTCGGCGTCACCGTCGACGATCAACTGGTGGGCGTAGCCGATCGCGTCGATGCCGGAGGTGCAGCCGGTGGAGACGACCTGGGCCGGGCCGTGCAGCCCGTGCCGGCAGGCCACGTCAGCGGCGAGGCTGCTGGGCACCAGGGCCTGATACAGGTACGGCGTGGTGCGGTCCGGGTCGACCAGCCAGTGGCTGCCCGAGTCGCTGGCCACCACGTACTCCTGTTCCAGGGCCATGGTGCCGCCGACGGCCGAGCCGAGCGCTACCCCGGCCCGCTGCCGGCCGGCGTCGTCCAGGCTCAGCCCGGCGTCGGCGACCGCCTCGTCCGCGCAGGCCAGCGCGAACTGTACGTACCGGTCGGCGCGGCGGATCTCGCGTGGCCCGAGCCCGGCGGCGACCGGGTCGAAGTCGCATTCGGCGGCGATCTGGGAGCGGAACGGTGCCGGGTCGAAGAAGCTGATCCGGCGGGTGGCGGTCCGCCCGGCGGTGATCGTCGCCCAGAAGCTGTCCCGGGTCGCCCCGCCGGGGGCGACCACCCCGATGCCGGTGACGACGGTCCGCCGGGGCGACCCGGGCGCGGTCACTGCTGTCCGCCGTACGGTGTCGCCGACCGCGACCGGGCGCTGCCGTTCGTGCCGTGCCCGGTCGTGTCGGTGCCGTTGGTCTGCGGCCCGTTGGTCTCCGGCCCTGGTCCGAGCACGGCCGGTCCCTCGGTGTCGACGTGGCCGAGTTCCGGTCGGGGTGCCAGCGGGCTGAGGTGGAACACCACCTCGGCCGGACCCCGGCCGACGTTGCGCAGCCGGTGGCGGGTG
Organism: Solwaraspora sp. WMMA2101; assembly: GCF_049179175.1. Classification (NCBI taxonomy): domain Bacteria; kingdom Bacillati; phylum Actinomycetota; class Actinomycetes; order Micromonosporales; family Micromonosporaceae; genus Solwaraspora; species Solwaraspora sp. WMMA2101. Next base: position 4,512,459 of record NZ_JBMHMA010000006.1, read on the forward strand.
TTCATCGGGACGAACAGCGCCTCGGCGCGACGGACCGCGACCGGCAGGTCGTCCAGGTCGACGATGATCTCACCGCGCGCGACATAGAGAAATTCCTCGCTGTACGGGTGGTAGTGCTCGTTGATCCGCTCACCGGGGCGCAGCACCGCCATGCCGAGGAATCCCGAGGTGCTGCCGACGGTCCGGGGGCCGAGCAGCACCCGCAGTTCACCGCCCCGGCGGCGGTCGGGGGTGAGGTCGCGGGCGGCGACGAAGCGGGGGTCGTTCACTGCCGGCCTCCAGTGGTGTCGGCGGTACGGGCCAGGGTCTCGATTCGGTCCCGGATGATGTCCAGCTGGATCCGGCTGTTGGTGTTGATCCGTGCGGTCATCGCGGCGTCGTCCAGTGGCGCGTCCGGGCGCATTGCGAAGTCCTGCAGCCAGGTCATCCGGGTGCCTTCGGGGACCTCGGTGTAGTCCCAGCGGATCCGCATGTACTCGAACGGTCCGGTCTCCACCCGTTGCGCCAGCACCCGCCGACGTTGCCGGTCGGCGGTGCGTTCGCTCACCCAGCTCCAGGCGATGCCGTTCTCGTCGGGGTGCATGGTCAGCCGGAACCGGACCGTGTCGCCCCGTCGGTGCAGGATCTGCACCGACGCGTACTCGGTGAACAGGTCGGGCCAGCGGCTGACGTCGTTGGTGACCTCCCAGACCAGGTCCAGCCCGGCGGCGATCACCACGCTGTTCTCGGTGTGGCCGGGCGGAACCGGTGCGACCCCGGTGGTGGCCGGCGTCGCCCCGGCGGTGGTCGGCGCGGTCTCGGCGGTGGTGGAGCCGCCGGTGTCCAGCGCGGCGGCGACCAGGTCGGCGATCTGCGTGATGGTCAGCTCCGCGCTGTCCGACGGGATCCGGACCTGGTACTGGTCGGCCACCACGGCCTGCAGCTCCAGCAGGGCCAGCGAGTCCATGCCGAGCTCGGCCAGCGACGCCGACGGGGCGTCGGCGGCGCTGGCGGCGTCCAGTCCGCAGTTGCGGACCAGGATCGCGGTGATGTCGGCGGTGGTGACCGGCCGGTGCTGATCGGTGATGCTCATCCGTCCCCTCCTCGGTGGTGGAACTGCGCGGTCATCGGCGGGTGCGGTCCGCCGGAGGCGGCCCGACCAGCCGGTCGACCAGGGATGTCGTCAGTCGTCCCTTGCGGAACGCGGCGTCGTCGAGGACCCGGCGCAGGAACGGGATCGTGGTACGGACCCCGGGGCCGTCGATCTGGAACTCGCTGAGCGCGCGTTCCATCCGGTTCAGTGCCTGGTCCCGTTCGGGCGCCCAGACGACGACCTTGGCCAGCAGCGGGTCGTAGTGCGGGCCGACGACGTACCCGGGGTAGCCGTGCGTGTCGACCCGGGTGAACGGCCCGCCCGGTACGACGAACCGGTCCAGCCGCCCGGCGGTCGGCGCGAAGCCGCGCTGCGGATCCTCGGCGTTGACCCGGCATTCGATCGCGACGCCGCGCGGCCGGATGTCCGGCTGGCGCAGCCGCAGCGGGGTGCCGCAGGCGACGTGGATCTGTTCCTGCACCAGGTCCACCCCGGTGATCATCTCGGTGACCGGGTGCTCCACCTGGATCCGGCAGTTGATCTCGATGAAGTGGAACTGGTCGTGCTCGTCGACGAGGAACTCGAACGTGCCGGCGCCGACGTAGCCGACCGCCAGCGCGCCGCGCAACGCGACCGCCGCCATCTCGTCGAGCATCGCCGCAGGCAGCGTCGGCGCCGGCCCCTCCTCGATGAGTTTCTGGTGCCGACGCTGCACCGAGCAGTCCCGGGTGCCCAGGTGTACGCCGTTGCCGTGGCCGTCGCAGAGCACCTGCACCTCGACGTGCCGGGCCTGGGTCAGGAACCGTTCCAGGTAGACCCGGTCGTCGCCGAAGACGGCGCGGGCCGTCTGCCGGGTCCGGTGGTACGCCGCCGCGAGCTCAGGTTCGGCTCCGACCACGGTCATGCCCCGGCCGCCGCCGCCGGCCGCCGCCTTGATGATCACCGGGTAGCCGATCTCGGCGGCGACCGTGGCGGCGTGCGCGGCGCTGACCACCGGCTCCTGGCTGCCCGGCGGCAACGGCAGCCCGGCGGCGCCGAGCACCGTACGGGCCTTGGCCTTGTCGCCGAGGGCGAGCATCACCGACGGCGGCGGGCCGATGAAGACCAGACCGTTCTCGGCGCAGATCTCGGCGAAGTCGGCGTCCTCGGACAGGAAACCGTAGCCGGGATGGACCGCCTGTGCGCCGGTGCGCCGAGCCGCTTCGACGATGGCCGCTGCGTTGAGGTAGCTGGCCCGGCTGGGTGCCGGGCCGATGTGGACGGTCTCGTCGGCGAACCGGACCACCGCCGAGTCGCGGTCGGCGGTGGAGTGCACGGCGACGGTCTTCACCCCGAGTTCCCGGCAGGCCCGGGCGACCCGCAGCGCGATCTCACCCCGGTTGGCGATCAGGACCTTCTCGAACACGGTGCCCGCCTCTCTGCGCCGATCCCTCGGCGGTCTTCTCGGCCCGCTGCTCAGCCGGTTTCCCGGCCAGGGCCGAGCGTGATCAACGGTTGGTCGAACTCGACCGGCTCGCCGTCGCCGACGAGCACCTCGACGACGACGCCCCGGTGGTCGGCGACGATCTCGTTCATCAGCTTCATCGCCTCGACGATCCCGATCACCTGGCCGGGTTCGACCAGGTCACCGACGTCGACGTACGGCCTGCCGCCCGGCTCGGCGGCCCGGTAGAAGGTGCCGACGATCGGTGACGCGACCGCCCGTACCGGCGGGGTCGTCCCGGTGGGTTCCACGCCGGTACGGCCGGACCCGGCATCGCCCGGGTCCGCACCACCCGGTCGCGGGTCGGGCCGGGCCGGCCCGACACCCACCGGCGACGCGGGCCGGTCGTGCCACTCGATTTCGATCACCGTGTCGCCGTGGCGGACCTGCACCCGGCGCAGTGGTCCGGTCAGCTCGCCGACCAGTTCCCGGGTCTGTTCGGCCAGCCGACGCAGCTGGCTGGCCAGATCCGGGCCGGCCGGGGTGCCGTTGGCGGAGGCTGTGGTCATCACGTAATCACCTGGATCGGTCGGTCGGTGGCGGTCGGCCCGCCGTCGGTGGTCGGTTCCCCGCCGCCGCCGTGCGGTTGCCCGTCGTCGCCGGTGGTCGATTCCCCGCCGCCGCCGACGGGCCGGTCGAGGCCGGCGGCGTAGCGGCGGAACCGTCGGGCCCTCCGTCGCAGCAGTTCGGCGGTCGGCAGGGCGCGCAGGTCGGGCAGGGTGGCGGTGAGCGCGGCGCGCAGCCGCTCGGCCGCACCGGCCGGGTCCTGCTGGGCCCCGCCCGGTGGCTCGGCGACGATGTCGTCGGCGACGCCGAGGCGGACCAGGTCGGCGGCGGTGAGCCGCAGGGCGGCGGCGGCGCGGGGCGCGGCGGCCCGGTCGTGGAACAGGATCGCCGCGCAGCCCTCCGGACTGATCACCGAGTAGACGGCGTTCTGCAGCATCAGCACCCGGTCGGCGACGCCCAGAGCCAGCGCCCCACCGCTGCCACCTTCGCCGGTGACGACGGCGACCACCGGGGTGGGCAGCCGCGCCATGGTGCGCAGGCAGGTCGCGATGGCCCCGGCCTGGCCCTGCTCCTCGGCCTCGATGCCGGGGTGCGCCCCCGGGGTGTCGATCAGGGTGACCACCGGCAGCCCCAGCCGGGCGGCCAGGCCCATCACCCGCAGTGCCTTGCGGTAGCCGGCGGGGCTGGCCATGCCGAAGTTGCGGGACAGCATCTCCCGGGCGTCGTGTCCCTTCTGATGCCCGACGACCGCCACCGGCTGGTCGCCGAGGCGGGCCAGCCCGGCGATGATCGCCGGACAGTCCGCGCCGAGCCGGTCGCCGTGCAGCTCGACGAAGCCGTCGAAGGCGCCGGCCAGATAGTCCAGTGTGGTGGGTCGGGCCAGGTCGCGGGCGAGCCGTACGCACCGCCAGGGGTCAGGGTCGGCTCCCCGACGGGCGGCCGGGACGACCGCCGCCGATGGTGTCGCCCGGCTGCCCGGCGCCGACGGGCGGCCGACGGTTGCCGATGTGCGGGCGGCGGTTGCCGGCCCCGGACCTGCTCCGGCGCGGCCACCGGCGGTCGACGCGAGCAGGGCGCGTAGCCGGGGGCGCAGGTCACGCCGTTCGACGACCAGATCGACCTGGCCGCGCCGGAGCAGGAACTCCGCGGTCTGGAAACCGGTGGGCAGTTCCTGGCGGATCGTCTCGCGGATCACCCGGGGGCCGGCGAAGCCCATCCGGGCGCCGGCTTCGGCGATCACCAGGTCGGTGTTGGTGGCGAAGGAGGCGGCGACCCCGCCGTACGTGGGGTCGGTGACGACGCTGACGGTCAGCACGCCGGCGGCGCGCAGGTCGGCGATGGCGCAGCTGATCGTGGCCAGCTGCATCAGCGCCAGGGCACCCTCCTGCATCCGGGCGCCGCCGGAGGCGGTGACCAGCACCAGCGGGTCGCCGGCGGTGAGGGCGTGCTCGGCGGCCCGGGTGATCAGCTCACCGGTGGCGGCGCCGAGGCTGCCGCCGAGGAACCGGAAGTCCATCACGGCCAGGACGACGCGCTGTCCGCCGATCCGGGCGGTGCCGCAGACCACGGCCTCCGCCAGGCCGGTCGCGGTCCGCGCGCGGGCCAACCGACGCGGGTACGGCTGGGTGTCGACGAATCCCAGCGGATCGACCTCGGCCGCCCGGTGCGGCAGTGCGGTGAAGCTGTCCGGGTCGGTCAACTGGGTGATCCGGTCCGGTGCAGCCAGCCGGCGGTGGTGTCCACATTCGGGGCAGACCTCGAAGTTGCGGCGCATCCGCCGGCGGTAGACCAGGGCGTGGCAGGCGCTGCAGCGCAGCCACAGGTCGCGGGCGGTCGCGGGGCCGCTCACGGCCGCCGCCCGGTGGGCGCGTCCCAGTGGTAGAACCGGTGCGCCATCGCGTCGCGCGGGCTGCGCCAGGTCGCCAGGTACGGGCTGATGTAGGCGGCGAGCTGGCGGCTGACCCGGTCGAACTCCGGGTGCTGCCGGGCGGCGGCCACCGCGTCCGGGCCGGTGTGGTCGGTTTCGATCAGGTGCACGTACAGGTCGTGCAGCCGGTACAGCGACCGGTGCCGGACCCCGGCCAGGCCGGGCAGGTCGGTGCGGTCCGACTCGGCGAAGATCTCGGCGACCTGCTGCTCCGCGTTCGGGACCACCTTGGCGATGATCAGTGACCTGTCCATGGTTTCCTCCCAGCGGCGTCCAACCGGTTGCGCCCGTCACCATCCCGCCGGCGGCGTCACCGCCGCGTCGCGGCAGACCGATCGTGGAGGTCTGCCACGGTGACGCTGAGGTCACGGCGCTTCGGTACAGCGCGTGATGGTCGACGATGTCGCTGTTGGGTGCCTGGCCGGTTGGTGTTGGAGAATTGGCAGCTCAGACGGGCTGTGGTCAACCGTTGGGCGAATCGGCTAACCGACTCCGTCATTGACTGAGAGTAACCATGATTGATAATCTTCGTGACGCAGAGGCATGGTGCGGGTACGGCGACCGGTGACTGACGCGTGCAGGGGGTTCGGCCGTGACGTCAGAGGCAGGCAACGCGGAGGCATCGGTCAGACTTCTCCTTCTCGGCGGGTTCCGCCTGGTGCGCCACGGCGAGCCAGTGACCGTCCCTCGTGGACTTCAGCGGATCGTCGCGTTGATCGGGCTGCGCCCCGGTGCCACCCGCGCCCACCTGGCCGGCCTGCTCTGGCCGGACGCGGCCGAGGAACGGGCGCTGTCGTCGCTGCGTACCGCCCTGTGGCGGCTGCGGCAGGAGCCCGCCTGTCCGCTGCGGACGGTCGGGGACACCGTACGGCTCGACCCGCGGGTCCAGGTCGACGTCGACGACCTGGTCCGCACTGCCGCCCGGGTCCGTGACGGCGGCGATCCCCGGCTCGCCGACGCGGTGCTCACCGCCGCCCGGCACGATCTGCTACCCGGCTGGTACGACGACTGGGTTCTGCTGGAGCGGGAACGGTTGCGCCAACTCCGCCTGCACATGCTCGAACACGTCGCCCGGTCCCATCTGGACGCCGGCGAGCACGACGAGGCCCTCCAGGCGGCGTTGGAGGCGATGGGCGCCGAACCCCTGCGGGAGACCCCGCACCGGTTGATCGTCCAGATCCACCTGGCCGAGGGGAACGTCTACGAGGCGCTGCATGCCTTCTACGCGTACCGGGACCTGGTGTTGCGGGAGTTGCAGCTGGAGCCGTCGGCGGCGATGTCGGCGCTGCTGGCCGACATCCTGACCCCGATGCGGGCCGCCCGGGCCCCCGGGCCGGCACGTCGGCGGCCCCGGCCCGGCCACGACGGCGTGATCAGCCCGCGTCCGACCCGCTGACCCGTCGGCCGTCGCGTGCGGCCGCCACCGCCAGGTCACCGCCGAGCGCCACCCGCACCAGCGCGGCGGCGAACCGGGGCAGGTCCCGGTCGGACACCAGGGCGGCCAGCCGGTCCGGCGCCGTCGGCAGGTCCAGCGCCTCGGCTCCGACGTTCACCCGCCGGTCCAGGTACGGGCGCAGACCGGGCCAGACCGCCTGCACCTCGCGCAGGAAGATGTCCGCGCCGGTCGGGCCGATGCCGGGGAACGCGGTGAGCGCCCGGCGCAGCGCCGCCGGGTCGTCACCGACGTCGCCGTGCAGCCGCCGCAGGTCACCGCCCCACCGGCGCTGGCACAGCTCGGCCGAGTCGCCGAGCATCGTGGCGGTACGTTCGTCGTAGCGCCGGTACTGACCCCGGCCCAGCGCGTCCACCCGGTCCTGCCAACTGGCCTTCGCCATCGCCGCCGGGGTGCGGTAGCCGGCGGCGAACAGTTCGCGAGCCGCGTCGACCGCGATCCGCGCCGAGATCCGGGCGCTGAGCAGGGTCGCCAGCACCAGCAACTGGTACAGCGGCGCGGGCTTGTCGGCCAGGGTGATTCCCGCGTCCGCGCTGAACGTACGGCCCTGCTGGTCGAGCAGGGCCGTCACCGTCGTCCCCGGTCGCCGACCGGCCATCCGTGCCACCTCCAGGTCGCCCGTGCCACCTCCAGGTCGCCCGGTTACCCCGGGCCGGGCGCAGGAAACGACTCAGCGGGCACCGCTGGCCGTCAGCGGCTCCGCCGCCGGTTCGTCGTGCCCGGCCACACCGGCGGCAACCGGCTCGGCCGGCTGTTCAGCTGGCTCCCCGGCCTGGGCGATCCGCAGCGCCTCCACCAGTTCCCGGTAAAGCTGGTCGGTGGCGAGCAGACTCTGGTGGTCGCCACGGGCCCGGACCTGCCCGGCCTCCATCACCACGATGGTGTCGGCGTCGATGACGGTGGAGAGCCGGTGCGCGATGGTGACCACCGCGCCATGCGCGGCCTGTTCCCGGATGCAGTCGTGGATGGCGACCTCGGTGAGGCCGTCGACCTGGGCGGTCGCCTCGTCCAGCAACAGTACGTCCGGGCGGCGCAGGATGGCCCGGGCCAACGCGATGCGCTGCCGCTGACCGCCGGACATCGACGACGGGGTGAGCGGGATGTCCAGACCCGCACCCAGTGAGTCGACCTTCTCGGTGAGCCGGACCGCGTGCAGCGCCCGGCGGATCTCCGCCTCGGTGGCGTCCGGGTAGGTGAACAGCAGGTTCTCCCGGATGGTGCCGGGAATCACCGGGGTGTCCTGCTCGACGTAGGCGAGCCGCTGCCGTACCTGCGCGTGGCTCAGGTCCGCGTACGGTCGACCGTCGAGCAGCACCTCGCCGTGCTGCGGGGCGAGGAAGCGCAGGATCAGTGAGAACAGCGTGGTCTTGCCGGCACCGGACGGTCCGACGATCGCCACGTGACCGCGCCGGGGCACGGCGAGGTCCACCTCGCGGACGGCCGCCGGTAGATCGGGGCCGTAGCCGGCGGTGATCCGCCGCAACTCCAGCACCGGCGGGTCCAGCACCGGCGGGTCGCCGGCAGCGGTGGCCGGGTCGGTGCTGACAGTGGCCGGGTCGGTGGCGGTAGCGGCCGTGGGGTCGGACTCCACCGGCATCGCCTCGATCTGCCGGATCCGGCCGGCGGCGGCGATACCGGACTGCAGCGCGGTGAGGTGCCGGCTCAGCGTGGTGACCGGTTCCATCAGCCCGAAGGCGTACAGCAGGAACGCGATCAGGCTGGACACGGCCAGGTCGCCGGTGCTGACCCGCCACGCGCCGATGCCGAGGATCATGATGATGGCGAGTTGGATGCCGCTCCAGGCGAGCGTCCAGGCGTACGCCTCCCGGCGCACGGCCCGTACGCTCTGCCGGGCCGACTCGCGCGCCTCGCCGACGATCCGATCGGACTGGCGCTGCTCGGCCCGGCTGACCTTGACGGTACGGATCGCCCGCAGGGTTCCCTCCAGCACCGCCCCCAGGGTGCCGACGTGCGCCTGGGCCCGCTCCTGCGCTTTGGCGATGCCGGGCATCAGCAGGCTGAACAGCACCGCCATCACCACCACGGCGGCCACCGTGGCACCGAGCAGCACCAGGTCGAGCACGGCCATCAGGGCCAGGGTGCCGACCAGCATCACCGAGCCGTTGATCAGGCCGATGACGCTGGACGAGGCGGCCTCGCGCAGCAGGACGGTGTCGGAGGTGACCCGGGTGATGAATTCGCCGGTCGGCCGGCTGGTCACCGCCGGGACGGTGGCCCGGAACAACCGGCGGACCATCGACTCGCGGGCGTCGAGGATCACCCGCTCGCCGACGGTGCCGAGCAGGATCCACTGCCAGAGCCAGATGACGACGCCGAGGACGAGCAGGCCGAGCAGCGCGAGGACCGGTCCGCGCAACGAGTCGAAGGTGGACAGGCTGTCCAGCACCCACTTGGTGACCATCGGGGTGGCCAGGCTGCCGGCCGATCCGAGCAGGGCGAGGAACAGGCCGAGCCCGAGGGCGCGGCGGTGTGGTCGGGCGAACGACCAGAGCAGGCGGAGCCGGGGCAGCTTGCGGTCGTCGGATGAAGGCGCGACGCGTACCGGAGCGGTCATAGCTTGAAGTGGAACACAAGTGTTCCAGAATCGTCAACGACTATTCGTTATCGGAACGTCGTCGGGTAGGTTGCCGAGTATGGTGGAGACGCAGATCGGGGCAGCGGAGACGGCCACCCGGGCGCGCACCCGGCGGGCGATCCTGGACGCGGCGCTGGTCGTGCTCGCCCGGGACCAGGCGGCGTCGCTCGGCGACATCGCCGTCGAGGCCGGTGTCGGCCGTACGACGCTGCACCGCTACTTCCCGGAGCGGTCCGACCTGATCGACGCGCTGGGTCAGCACGTGCTGGACCGCATCGCGGCCGCCACCGAGCGGGCCTGCCCCGGGCAGGGCAGTGCCCTGGCCGCCATCGAACGCCTCTGCCAGGAGTACTTCGCCCTCGGCGACGCGCTCACCCTGATCTTCACCGATCCGCAGCTCGCCTGCCGGCCGGAGTGGAACCAGGAGACCGAGGCCGACCGGTCGATGCTGCGGTTGATCGAACGCGGCCACGCGGACGGGAGCATCGATCCCGAGGTCGACCCGCGCTGGGCGCAGCAGATGCTCTGGGCGTTGCTGTACGCCAGTTGGCAGTACGTCAACGACCACGCGGCACCTCGCTACCAGGTGCTCGACCAGTGCCTCCGTACGCTCCGCAAGGCGCTCGGCAGCTAGCATCCGCAAGGTGCGCCAACGTCGTCGTCGAACGGAGCAGCTGATGCGCCGGGTACCGCGCACCGCCCTGCTCGCCGCCGCTGCCGCCCTGGTCGCCGTCGGCTGCTCCGACCCCGTGTCCCCGGACTCCGCCGTATCCGGCACCTCATCAACGACGGTGACCGGATCGCTCAGCGTACTCGCCGCTGCCTCGCTGACGGACACGTTCATCCGAATCAGCGCCGACTTCGAGGCCGCCCACCCTGGTGTCACCGTCACGTTCAACTTCGCCGGCAGCTCTCAACTCGCCCAGCAGATCACCGCCGGTGCCCCGGCCGACGTCTTCGCCGCTGCCAGCCCCGTCACCATGGCGACCGTCGTCGACGCCGGTGACGCGGCGGACGAACCGGTGGTCTTCGCCCGAAACCAGCTGGTCATCGCCGTGCCGGACGGCAACCCCGACGGCGTTACCGGTCTGGCCGACCTCACCGCGCCCGAGGTCAAGGTGGCGCTCTGCGCCGAACAGGTGCCCTGTGGGGCCGCCGCTCGCGTCGCGCTCGACGCCGCCGGCAGCGACCTGGCGCCGGTCACCTACGAACGAGACGTACGGGCGGCGTTGTCCAAGGTGCGCCTCGGCGAGGTCGACGCGGCACTGGTCTACCGTACGGACGCCGCCAGCGCCGCCGACGAGGTGGACGCCGTCGAGTTCGCCGAATCCGCCGAAGCGATCAACGACTACTCGATCGTGACCCTGGCCCAGGCCGCCAACCCGGTGACGGCCGAGGCGTTCGTGGCGTACGTCAGCTCCACCGCCGGGCAGGCGATACTCGCCGAAGCCGGCTTCGAGAACAGCGTGCCCTGACTTCTGCTGTTCCGTCCTGTCCTTCCTACGACTTCTTCCAGTACCGGCAGGTCCAGTCCACCTGTTGCAGCTCACCGTCGATGCCGTGTGTGCGTCGGAAGTCGTCGACCGCCTCACGGCAGCCCCGGACGGCGTGGTAGTCATCGATGATGACATAGCCGCCGACCGACAGCTTCGGATACAGCGAGTCGAGCGCCACCATGGTCGAGTCGTACAGGTCCCCGTCGAGGCGCATGACCGCGATCCGGTCGATCGCTGCGTTGGGAAGGGTGTCCTCGAACCACCCTGGAAGGAAACGTACCTGGCTGTCGAGCAGATCATACCGGCGGAAGTTGGCCTGGACGCGGTCCAAGGGTACGGCGAGGAAGGGTTCTTTCCAGAGGGCGTCCTCGACATCTGCACTCCTGTGCGGATCGGGCCGTGGCAGACCGCGGAACGAGTCTGCGACCCAGACCGTGCGATCGTGCTCTCCGTAGGCTTTCAGCAATGCCCGCATGAAGATGCAGGCTCCGCCACGCCATACTCCGGTCTCGATCAAGTCTCCGGGAATCCCGTTTTCGATTACCTCGGTGACGCAGTTTTCGAGATTGTCCAGTCGTCGAAGTCCGATCATCGTTTCTGCTTCCGGGGGCCAGTCCCGGCCGTTGGCACGTGCGTCGGAGTCGAACGGAAACCGAATCACCAGCTCCATGTCCCGTCGGTTCAGTAGCCGCTGACCTTGCTGGATCAAGGAGGACTTCAACGACCTGCGGCGCGGTTGGTATGGGATCCAGGACTCGCCAAAGGTGTATCTGGTTAGGGTTCGTTTCATCAGATCGAGATACAGCCGCCGGGCATCGTCAGTGGTGGCGACGTTCTCGGGAGCCGGGATGGCCGTCATGTGTACTCCTTGCATTCGCTTAGCGGGTCGATTGTTGGAATCGATGCACACGGCACCTTGCGCAGTAGGGTGGCGAGGTGATCGTACAATGACATCATCTGTGTTGGGCGTCATTTCTGGAGTTTGCCGACGGGGAGGAATCCGGCCAACTCCTTGGGTCTTTCGGCACGGCTTCCTGATGGCCTTGGCGTGCCGAGTCCGGCAGCGGTCACCGCCGAATCGGTGCTCGAGTCGCGGTGCCGGCCGTGATCCTCGGCCGGCCCGTCGAGGTGCCGGGAGCGCCACGCCGCGGGTCGGGACATCCCGTCCACGCCGTCGACGACCACCACTCCGACGAAGGGGACGTCGAGATTGCGCAACAGTAGTGCCGCGCGCTCTGCCTCGGCGACGTCCGTGGAGCCCCGCCGCACCACCAGGACGACGCTGTCGACCTTTCTGACGAGCGCGGTAGCGGTCGCTCCGGACAGGATCGGTGGGCCGTGCACCACCACGTCGCCTCGCGGGTCGACATCGTCAAGTAGGTCTCGGCCCGATCTGCCGTACACCCGGTGGTCCGTCGGGTCCGACGCGAGCACAGTTGGAGCCGGTGTACCCCAGGACCAGCCGGAACCGCCTTTCATCAGGCCGAACAGGATCCGATCAGCCGTCGGCAACCGTTCGCCGTCAGGTGAGGTCGCCTTACCGGGCGGGTGTCCCTCGGCGAGGGTCACCCGATCGCTGTGGCTGGCCATCCGCAGTGCCAGTAGTGCGGCCACCATCGCCTTTCCGTCATCGTTTCGCACGCTGGTCAGCAGGATCCGCCGCCCGGACAGCGACTCGGTGAACACGTCGAGGCCGGCGAGCAGCGTTTCCGTCGCCGTCGACGCGGGTCCGTGGCGCAGCAGCCGGCCATGACGTTGCCTGAACCGTCGAGGCAGCCTGGGGAAGACCGCCAGTACCGGAAGGCCCAGCCGGACCTCGATCGTGTGACTGTCGGAGAGGTGGTTGTCGAACCGACTGCGGGCGGTGGCCAGGCCGAGCCCGCTGAGCAGTCCCGCGAGTGCGCCGAGCGCGTCGTTCAGGAGCGGCTTGGGCAGGGCCGGCCGTGCCGGTGGGGCCGCGCGGTCCAGGGTTCGCGCATCGATCTGCACGCCCTGGGCGATCGAGAACTCCGACAGTCGCTGGATCAACGATTCGGTCGCGGCGTTGGCGATCGAAGCCGATCTCTCGCCGGTCGCTGCGGCCGCCGTGACGGTGACGATCTGGAGCCCTGGTTCGAATCGCCCGGTGACCTGACCGACGACCGCGTCCGAGGGCAGCTTCAATCTGTCGGCGGTGTCGATCGCGATCTCCCGGGACTCGGCCATCTTGGCGATCGTCGGGGCGAGACTCTGCGCGAGGCTGATCGACGCGGTGCCCTGACCGCTGGACTGCTGATCCGGGGCGGCGCTGATCACCAGTGAACTCGAGGCGTAGTAGGTCGGTGGCGTGAACTGGGTGACCAGTTGGGCCGCCAGTAGTCCGAGACAGCAGCCGATCACGGGCAGACCGGTGACGCGGACGATGGTTCGCACCGCCGTCGGGACTCGAGCGCCGGCGATCATTGCTTCGCCTCCAATTGGGATGACACGTTCTTTCGCGTGGGCTGTGGCCGTAGTGCCGGGCCGGCGCCGGGGGAAACCACCGCCGGCGGCCGACCACCGACCGCGGCGAGCTCGTGCCATACCTCGCACATCGCGTTGGCGACTCGTCCCCAGCTGAAGCGCTCCGTCGCCTGTCGTAAGCCGTTGGCGGACAGCGTTGCGCGCAGACGCGGGTCGTCCCGCAGCCTGGCGAGCCGGTCGGCTAGGGCGGTCCAGTCGCCGGCGGGATAGGTGAGGCCGGCGTCGCCGACCACGTACGGGATCTCGCCGACATCGCTGCCGACGACCGGGATCCCGCAGGCCATCGCCTCGACCAGTACCCGACCGAATTGCTCGCGCAACGGGATACCCACCCAGGGGAGGACGTTGCGCTGCACGACCTCGATGGAGGGAAGCGCCAGGACGTCCATTCGGCCGAGGTGGTCGGGTAGATCGTCGTGATGTGCCCAGGAGTGCAGCGTGACACGGCCGGGACGTCGCCGGGCAGCCTGTTCCACCAGCTCCGCCAACGTGCCCGTACCGATGAACACGGCGTCACAGTCGATCGACTCTGTCGCGCGCAGGAGATCGGATACACCCTTGTGGTGCTCCAGCCGTCCGACGAAGCCTACGGTGAAGCGACCGTCGGCCCGCTGTGTCCGCCGTGGCGTGAAGAGGTCCGTGTCCACCCCCAACGGCACCAGCGACGCGGCACCGGCGTATCCCTTCGCGCGGAGCACGTACAGCGCGGCCGGGGTGATCGGGAACGCGTGATCGATACGCCGATACGTCTGCCGTTCGATAAAGGGAAAAGGAACCGGAAATTTGATCACGATGTTCTGCGCGGCGTACAGTGAGACCGGAATGCTGGGCCAGCGTCGACGACATGCCCGGATGACCTGCCAGGTGGACAGGTAGGCGGCCTCTCCGATGACATGCAGGACGTCTGGCCGGTAGCGCGGATACCGGCTCACGCCGGTCCGAAAGAGTACCGATGCCATGTGGCCGGTGTGCTGCTCACTGAGCGCGTGAGGGACGATATGATGGTGGAATCGTGGATAACGCTCCGATAGCCTGCCGAGTTCGGTACGGGTGACGTCGGACACATCGGCGGCTACCAACGTCACCGTCGTGTCGGATCGACTTCCGAGGGCGGCGAACAACTCGATCCAGTGCTCTGTCCGTGCCCCGACTGCGCTGATCATCACGTGCATTTGTTTCTCCATGATTTCTCGGGCTGTCTGGAAAGCGCGATGCGGGATATGCTCGACCATGCCCAGACGCGAGCCACTCCTGCTCGGGGTTGCACGGGAAGCCGGATTCCGGCCAGGCCGATGCCGAGTGCGGCACGTAGCAGCACGGCGACCCGTACGGCGGTCAGGGTCGACGGTTGGTTGAGCGCGAAGAAGCGCAACATGCTTTGGTACAGATGAGGCCAGCTCCGGGTAGGGTCGTTGCTGCTGCCGCCGCCGACGTGTACGGCCTCGACCCCGGGTAGATACATGACCGCTTCGTCGTTCCGCCACGCCTGCAAGCAGAGTTCCTCGTCCTCGTAGTAGAGGAAGTATCCCTCGTCGAGTCCGCCGATCCTGCGCAGCAGATCGGTTCGGACGGCCATGCACGCTCCGGAGACCCAGTCGACATGTACCGGGTGACGGTAGTCGCGGCACGCGTCGTACGCCGTCCGACGAGCGTTGCCGGACATCAACCGGCGTAGTCCGACCGGCAGCAGGCTGCCGCCGAAGCGGCTGGCGACAACAGTGGCCAGTGATTCGAAGGGGTGGGCGCTGATGGCGACCCGGCCGTCGGGGTGGCGAATCCGAGGACCTACGATCGCCGTCGTCGGATGATCGTCGAGTGTGTCAAGCAACGCCTCAACTGTCGACAACGGACAGACGCAGTCAGGGTTCACCAGAAGGACAACGTCCGTTCGGACGTCGGTGATCGCCTGATTGACCGCGGTCGCGAATCCGACGTTGACGGTGTTGGCGTGCAGTGACACGCCTGGGAACTCCGACCGTACGATCGACACGGTGGAGTCGCGAGACGCGTTGTCGACGACGACTATCGGTAGGTGACTGTTGTCGAGCGCCCGCAGATTGGCCCGGATATGTTGTTCGGAGTTGTACGTCACGACGACGGCGGTCGCGTTCGGTGTGGTCATGTCTTTGACCCGTCGAGTGTGATGTGTCGAAGGACTTTCGCGTTTCCCGTGATTAGGGTGAGTGCGGGGAGTAGTCCGAGCTCCCAATGGCCGGCGGTCGGACCGGCGAAAGCGGCGCCGACCAGGAATCCGCACGTGAGGGCGGCAAAGCCGAATTTCATTCCGTCACGATACAGGAATCCATCCCGAATTGTCTGGTAGAGCGGCCAGATCACCGAGATCAAGCCGAGGATTCCGATGTTCGCGAGTACCGTCACATAAAAGGCGTGATAGACCGGCCCGACATCGCCCCGGGTGAAGTCGGGGAGATAGATGTCCCGCACCGACTGGCCCAGTCCGCCGCCCACCAGCGGCTGTTCCGCGAACGCGCTCAGCCCCACGGCGGACTCCGGGCCCCGGTAACCAGACGATTCCTGTAGTTCCCGTTGCAGGGTGCCGAGGTGTTCACCGAGGTCCGATCCCAGGGAGAGCAGAGCGACGCCCGCTACGGCGACGGTGACGGTCGCCGCGATCCCGCGGTGCAGTATCCGCCCTCCCCAGATCAGCATCATGCCCAACGCGACCGTCGCGGCCAACCACAGGGCTCGGTACATCGACAGGGCCACGTCGACCAGGAGCAGACCGGCGACCACCGCGAAACCGGCACGGCTCCAGCCACGGGTACGCCCAGCCAGCACGATCAGCGGCGGTATCCCGAGAAGGGCGACCAACCCGCCGGTCCGGCTCGACGTGGCCATGGCCGTCACGGTGAGCGCGACCGTCGGCACCAGGTAGAGGAGTGCGGCCGCGCGTTGTCGACGTGGCTCGGCGAGTGTCTGTACCGCGATCCAGAAAACGAGTGGGATGATGACGATCTGGTAGGTGCCGACGAGTACGTCGCGCGGCGGGTTGCCGAGGGCGAGACCGTAGACGGCAGCCATTAGGACCAACAGTGTGAGGCCGAGCATCGGCAGATCAGCCGCGCTACGACGGACCGGCTCGACGTTCGCCGCCATCCTGAGGAGCAGCGCGACGCCGCCGGCGCTCAGGATGGCGGCGTGGGCCATGACTATGGTCGCCACGTCACCACCCCCGATCATTACCCCGGCGATCGATCCGCCGAGGATGCTGACCGGCAGGACGGCCCAGGGCCACAGGACGAACGCCGCGCAACAGAGCGCGGCGGCCGCCGACAGGGCACCGAGCGTGCTCGGTGAGGCCGCTGTCGCCGCGACGATCGCCGTGGCGAACAGAATCGACAACGGCGCGGTGTAGAGCCCGTACCTCAGTCTCACCGGGCCGACCCCGCCAGATCGGTGAGCAGGGTGCGTAGCTGGGCGCCCCGGGCCGCCCAGCTGTTGCTGGCGGCTACCGCGCGGCGCCGGGCCACCTCCGTGGGGCAGTGCGCCGTCCGCAGCGCCTCCTCGATCGCGGCCACGAACCGCTGTGGCCCGGTGGCGAGCTGGATCGGGGCGTCGATCTCTCGCAACGCCGGCAGCGGGGTGGCGACCACGGGCTTGCCCACCGCTAGGTACTCGAAGCACTTCTTGGGGTGGACGTAGTCGATCAACCCGCCGATCCGGTAGGGAATGATCGTGACGTCACATCCCCGTAGGATACCGGGCACCTCGGCGAAGGCGACCGGACCGGTGAGTACGACGTTGCGGAGCCCGTCGAGCGGGCTCCGACCACCGTCAGTCACCGGACCGGCGAGTACGAAGGTCCAATCGGGGCGGGCCGTAGCGATCCGCGCCACCAGGTCGGCGTCGAATGCCCGCGTGTCGACCGCGCCGATGTAGCCGACGACCGGCCGGCGTAGCCGGGTGGACCATGTCGCGACCGGGCCGTCCGGAGTGAACAGTTCCGGATCGCAGCCGTTGGGCAGGACCACGGCTGGTCGATTCCCGAGCGGCATACGCTGGGGCAGCGCCGAGGAAGAGACCAGGACGAGGTCGGCGGCGGATAACGCGTCACGCAGCGCTCGGCGCAGGTGGTACCGGTTCCAGGGCCGGGTGAACGTCCAGTCCAAGTCGGTCGCGTCGTAGACCACGGCGTGCTCGCCGAGACGGCCCACGACCGCCGCCGCCAGGTCGTCGTCGATCCACAGGAGCCGGTTGCCCGGACGATCGTCGAGCCAACGTCGTATCAGGTACGCGCCACACCGTCGGTTGATTACATTCGCCGGCGACACCTGTCGGCCGAGGGGCAGTACGGCGGGCGGCGTGGCCAGCCACACGTTGCGCTCGACCTGCGCGACGGACGTTCGCCATTTCGGCCGCTGCCCGGGCGGATCCACGAAGAGCACCCTGCGGTCGACGGCGATCTGCCGGGCCAGGGCGTGCTGGCGGTGGGCTCCGACGTGCCAGGGACTGGCGCTGAACATCACCACCCAGTCACCGGGCCCCTGGGAACGCTGCCGTGGTGGGTCGGTCCCGTTGGTGGTACGTGGTCGGGCCACCAGCGGGACCGGCCGAGGACCGTCAGGCATGGACTCGATCCGGCTGCGGGGCGGGACTCTGCCGCACCTCGTCTTCGCCGAGGTAGCCGATCATCGCCGCACCCCGATCGTCGGCGAGGTGCAGCACGCGGGCACCGGCTTGCCGATCCAACCATCGGCGCACCTGGCCGGCGCCGATTCGTAAGTTGAGCCGGTCGATCCATCGGGACTGGGCACCGAAGGGGAGCACCGAGGACAGTGTCGCGTACCAGACGTCCTTGTCCTCGGTTCGCACCGTCAGCCTCCAGCGCGGCAGTGCCCGGGGCGCTGACCGCAGGTGCAGGATCCTCGTGCCCGGCTGTTCCGCCGTGGCGGTCGGACCGGTGACCGGATCGCGGGGTGGACGTGTGCCGCGTCCATCGGCCGGCTGCTCCGCGTCGAAGGTCACCCACCAGTCGCGGATGTCTCCGTCGGGCAGGGGGCCGACGTCGCCGCGCAACGCCGCTCGCAGATCGCCCAGCCCCAGGGTGACGGGACGGTTGCACAGTCGTTTGACGACATGGTCACCAAGCGCCACTGCCCGGAACACGATCAGTTTGTAGCGGGGCTCGGTCAGCGCGAGGAAGCCGATCATGCTGCCGAGCAGGTGTCTCTGCCGGATCGTCGGTCCGAGTCTGCGACACGACGCGCCTCTGCTGTGCGTCACCGCCGCGTGCGGGATCATCCACAGCCGGTGGCCGGCGTCCTGCAGGGTACGGGCGAGTACGGCGTCGTTCCAGTAGATCGGAAAGCGTTCGTCGAATATCCAGTCTGTTGGGAGGACGGTACGGCGTAGCAAGAGGCAGCTGCCGGATGCCAGCTGTCGCGGGCGGCTGAAATCCTCGCCGCGCATCTGGAACCGGTGCAGCGCGTGGCGAAAACCCGGGAGGCGGCGAAGGGAAGTGGCGAGGGCAATTGTCGCGGCGAAACTCGGCAGGTTAACGTAGTGCTGTTGGAAGGTTCCGTCCGGGTTGAGGTAGAGTGGACTGACTCCGGCTGCGTCTGGGTTCTGACGCAGATACTCAATCATCGTGCTCAGCGTGCCGGGATGCATTCGCACGTCGCTGTTGAGTAGCAGGATCAGCTTGCCCTCGGCGTGCCGGTAGGCCTGGTTGACCGCAGCGGCGAATCCGATGTTGTGGTCGTTGCGAAGCAGCCGCACCTTCGGATAGCTGGCAAGCAGTTCGGCCGACCCGTCACACGAGCCGTTGTCGACCGCGACGATCTCGTACCGTACGTCGCTACTGATCCCGACGGGTATCGAGTCGAGACATGCCTCGGTCTCGTCCCGAGTGTTCCAGCTGACCAACAGGATGGACAACGTCACGGAGCTCACGGGTGCTTCCTCTCGTGGATGGACCGTTGGCTGGGCCTCGGACGAGCCTGGAGGCTGTCGACGGTTCTGCCGTCTCCCGACCGTCGCGCGAAGACCCGGAGCAGGTCACCAAGACCGGGATGGGTGACCCGGAGGGATCTGCTGGCAGCGAAGTCCGCGAACAGCAGGTTGCGGACGTTTCGCAGCCGTGCTGGTGCCTGCCAGTAGAAGCGTGAAAAGGTGGTGTCCCGGGCGACCACGTCGAATCCGCAGTCGGTCAACAATCGGGCGAGCGAGGCTGGGGTGAAGTGCCAACGGTGGTATTCGGGTGCGATGGCCGGCCAGGCACTGCCGAGTCGGTGGGCCGCCGCCGAGGCGATGTTGGGCACTTCGAGCGCCAGCCATCCCCCCGGCGGCAGCGCGGCCCGCGCGGCGTCGAGGAACCGCCATGGATCGGTTACATGCTCGAGTACGTGGAAGGCGCACACCACGTCTACCGGAACGGGCTGCTCGTGGTCCTCGAACCGCAGTGTCCGTACCGGTACGCGGAGCTGCTCGCGGGCGAAGCTGGCCGCGGCGTCCGACACCTCGACGCCACGAGCGTCGATTCCGGCGTCGCGGGCCGCTCGCAGGAAATAGCCGCCGGCCGATCCTGCCTCGAGGAGGGTCGCCGGCCGCACGCGTGAACGCAACCAGCGCAGCCGTCGAATCGATTCGTAACGCCGTTGCCTGGCTGAGGTGAAGTAGTCCTGGTAGCCGTCGGTTTCGTAGTAGGCGCTGTCGTACAGCTGTTCGGGCGGCGGCAGGTCGCTGGCGGTCCAGACGAACTGGCAGCTGGGGCATCGCCGCAACAGTCCATCGGTGATTGGTTCGCCGGCGGTGTCTGCCCCGCACAGTCGACAGCCGGAGATCAGCTTTTCCCCTGTGATCATTGATTCTCCCGTTCCGTACCGTTCGTCGACAGGGCCACCAGACGGATCAAGTCGCCCCGTAGCGGATGGACCGTGCGCAGCGAACGCATGGAAATCACGTGCTCCGGCAAGATGCGGTGGGCGTGCCGCAGTTGATACCGAAACGGCATGTAGTAGCGGAAGGTGGCGGTGTCCTGTCGCAGTAGCCGAAACCCCGCCGTCGTGACCAGCCGTGCCAACGAATTCGGTGAGAAATGCCATCGGTGGTATTCGGGCTGGAGCCCGGGCCATCGGTCGCCGAGCCGACGCGCCGATGCCGATGCGATGTTGGGGACTTCGAGGACCAGCGCGCCACCGGGACGCAGCACCGATCGCGCGGTCGCGAGGAATTGCCATGGATCCGCCACATGCTCGAGTACGTGAAACGCGCAGACGGCGTCCATCCGGTGCGGTGGCGTCACGGACTCGAAACTGCCTTGCTGGACCGGAAGGCGCAGGCAGTCGCGGGCGTACCGGGCCGCTGTCGCCGAGAGTTCGACGCCGTAGACCTTCATGCCGTATCGACGAGCGGCTTCCAGGAAGAACCCGCCCGCTGGTCCGACCTCGAGCAATGAGTCGGGCCGGGCCACGGCGCGAAGCCAGCGCAACCGACGACCGGCTTCGAATCGTCGCGGTGCGGGCAGGAAGTAGTTCTCGTATCCGCCGCCGTCGAAGTAGGCGTCGTCGTACAGCTCCGGCGTCGGCTCGGCGGCGGTCACCGTCCACGCGAATCCGCACGCCAGGCACTGACGCAACTGCCCACCGAAAATCGGTTCGCTGACCGGGTAGGGTCCGCAGACCAGGCAGGTAGGTCGGACGGCACTCATGAGCTGCTCACCTCGTCGGCCGACCGAACCCCGGCCCGTGCGTCGATGGTGTCGGCGGCGCCGGCCCTCGCGTCGATGTCGTGATCGGGGTGGCGGGGTCGACCTGTCCCGGCCACCGGCCCGGCGAGCCGGAAGACGACCAGCACCGCCGCCGAGACCAGCAGGACGACGCCGGTCCGGCAGCACACCGCCCATGCCGCGTCCATCCGGCCGGCACCGTCCGGCAGGTGTCCGGCCGCGACACTGGTCACGGCGGCGGCGACGGTTCCCACGGCGGCCGCCGTGACGAGGATCCGCATGACGGGTGTGACGGGTCGCCGGGTGGCTCGGTGGAAGTGCCACAGGTAGTAGGCCGAGGCCGTGGCAATCGCCAGCGACGTCGCCGCCGAGACCCCGATCGGCCCGTACAGCCACAGTAGCGGCACGGTCAGGACGGCGTTCAGCACAATTGACAGCAAGATGTATCGGGTCTCGCGTCCTGGGCGGCCTTCGGCGCGGGTCACGACGGTGGCCGCGCCGAGGGCGAGATTGAGCGCGTACGCCGGAGCGAGTACGGCGAGGTTCGCCGCTGCCCAGGGCACCGGCTGCCCGATCCATAGCCGTACCAGTGGGTCGGCGGACACTACCACTGCTGCGGTACACGGTGCCAGGAAGACGGCCAGACGCCGGGTGGTTCGCAGGTAGAAGTCGTCGAGCCAGGCTGTTCCCGCCCGGGCCGCTCCCGCGACAGCCGTCGGAAACATGGCGATCAGCGCGAACCCCGGGGGCAGCCGTAGCAGGTTCAGCAGCCGGGTGCCCAGGTCGAAGTGCCCTGCCGTGGCGGGATCGAAGAACCCGCCGAGCAGGAAGCGGTCGAGTTCGGTGTTGACGACGCCGGCGGCACTCGTCGCCTGCACCCGCAGCCCGTAGCCGCTGACGACATGCAGATCCTGACGGCGTACGTCCCGCAACCGTGGCGCGTACGTCGGACCGTACCGCCGGGCGGCCGCGACGGTCAGGGCGGTACGCAGGCCGCCGGTGACGGCGGTTACGACCGCCAGGCCGACCAGGCCAACGCCCATCCGTAGCAGCACGACGGTCAGCACCCCGGCGACGAGCGCGACGCCAGCACCGATCCAGGCGACCAGGCCGTGGCGTTGGTTGCCTTCCAAGACCGCGCGCCAGGGGAGTTCCACCCCGCCGAAAAAGAGCCCCAACAGCATCCACAGCATCGCCCGGCGCGCCTCGTCAGCGGTCTCGCCCAGCTGCAGCAGCTTGTCGATCCACGGCCAGGACGCCGCCAGCGCGGCCAGCGCCAGGACGGCGAGACAGACCGCCCAGCCGATGCCGAGACCGAGGACGGCACGGAGCCGCCCCGGCACCGGGTCGACACCGGCTCGCGCGACTTCACGCACCATCGCCGAGCCGAGTCCCAGATCGAAAATGGCGAGCACGGCGACAGCGGCCGTCAGCAGTACCCAGACGCCGAACTCCTCGTCGCCGAGCCGCTGGTACACGAGCGGCAAGGTCACCAGCCCGACTGCGGTGACGATCAGCCGCCCGGTCACCATGCTGGCGGTGTTGCGCGCCACCCGGTGGTGCGCCGGGGTCGACGGGTCAGCCACGTGGAAATCCTCGAAGGAGCTCCACGACGGTGAGTAGGAGCAGTGTCAGGTCCAGCCGCAGCGACCAGCAGTGGAGGTAGAGCAAGTCACATCGCAGCTTGTCCTCGGCGGTCGCCGTGTACCCGTTGGTCAGCTGGGCGATGCCGGTCAGACCTGGCCGACTGAGCTGTCGGAGGTGATAGTGCGGCAGCCGGCGGAAGTCGTCGATGAACTCGGGCCGTTCGGGTCGCGGGCCCACCAGACTCATCTCGCCGCGAACGACGTTGCACAGCTGCGGAAGTTCGTCGAGCCGGGTACGCCGAAGTATCCGGCCGAGCCTGGTGATCCGGCTGTCGTCAGCGGTGGCCAACGTGGGCCCGGTTTCGGATTCGGCATCGACGCGCATCGTTCTAAACTTGATCAGCCGGAAGGGTTTGCCGCCGGCACCCACCCTGGTCTGCACGTAGAGGGGTGTTCCGGTCATAGCGACCGCGACCCCGATGATCAACATCAGAGGGAGCAGGAGTGGAGCCGCGGCGATGACCAGGACGAGATCCAGTACCCGTTTGGCGTACGCCGCCGTGCAGCCGCCTGGACCCGGTCGCAGCTGGAACCACGGCAGGCCCCCGTGGCGTCGCAGGCGGGCCGGTCGCAGCAGTCCGTAGACCGGCCGGGCGAGAACGAGGATCGGGATCCGGTACGCCCGGCAGGCGGCGAGCACCCGCACGTCGATGTTATCGAGGGAGTGCTTCAACAGCAGCAGCTCCGGCCGACAGCTGGCCAACAGGCCCGGCAGGGCTTCCGGATCGACCGGTCCACGGAGCCGGATCGCGACGTCGAACTCGTCGTCCAGACGGTCGGTAGGGGTATCCGGCCCAGCTCCCTCGATGACCAGTACCCGCTCGCCGCGAGTCCGACGATGCGAGCCATCGTCGCGGGTCGTGACGCCGATGAGCCGGCTGTCAGTCGGGCCCTGCGGCCGGTCCGGATCGAGGACGGGCACGGTGGGGGCCACTGCGGACATAGTGCTGTAGCCAAGCATCAATCCCCCCCCAACGTCAGCAAGATGCACTAGATGCTCTCTAAGCCGTAACTAGCTACTAAAGCCTGTATACCCTACGTAAGGTCTGATATTGCGCTATATCCGATAAAAGGGGCTACTGACCGGAGGTGCCTATCGGCCGTTGATCAAGACAGCCGCCGGTGCCCGTACCGCGACGCGGGCGGGCGGCCACACCCAGGTCGGCTCGGCTATCTTCGACCTGGACTGTCGGCCCCGGTCAAAGAACGGTGCCGTCTCCGAACCGGCATTGACGGCACCGGGCCGGCGAGTTGACCTCCGGGCGCGTGAACGTGTACGGCCGGCGCGGGCCGTCTGAACAGCCACCGACACCACGGTCGGCCATCCTCGGGACTCCTATGACTGCTAAGCGGCGCCAACATCCAGACGACATCGCGCCCGGCGACAGCGACTCCGGGCCGGCCGCGCGTGTGGCGGCCTACCCACATCCCGGACGCGGGGTTCGGCAGCGCGGTTCACTGCCGGTCTTCCTCGCCCTGCCCGCCCTGGCCGGGTTGATCTTTCTGATGCTGCCGCTGGTCGGCCTGCTGCTGCGGACGCCCTGGACCGAACTGCCGCAGCGCCTCACCGCGCCCGGAGTCCTCGACGCGCTGCGGCTGTCGCTGCTGACCGCCACCGCCGCCACCGGATTGTGCCTGCTGCTCGGCGTGCCGCTGGCCTGGCTGCTGGCCCGTACCCGCTTCCCGGGCCGAGGAGCGATCCGCGCGCTGGTCACCGTACCGCTGGTGTTGCCGCCGGTGGTCGGCGGTCTCGCGCTGCTGCTCGTCTACGGCCGGCGAGGGCTGGTCGGCGGCTGGCTCGACACCACCTTCGGCGTCACCGTGCCGTTCACCACCGCCGCCGTGGTGTTGGCCGAGGCGTTCGTCGCCATGCCGTTCCTGATCATCGCCGTCGAAGGAGCGCTGCGCGGGGCCGACCCCCGCTACGAGGAGGCCGCCGCCACCCTCGGCGCCGGCCGGTGGACCACGTTCCGCCGGGTCACCCTGCCGATCGTCGCACCCGGGATCGCCGCCGGGTCGGTGCTGTGCTGGGCGCGGGCGCTCGGCGAGTTCGGCGCCACCATCACCTTCGCCGGCAACTTCCCCGGCCGTACGCAGACCATGCCGCTCGCCGTCTACCTTGCCCTGGAGCAGGACCTGGAAGCCGCGATCGTGCTCAGCCTGCTGCTGCTGGTCGTCTCGGTGGCGATCCTGGCCGGGCTGCGCGACCGCTGGGTGGGTGGGCTGCGGTGACCCCGGACCAGGCGCCGGTGACCACGGACCAGACGGCGGTGTCCCTCGACGCGCACCTGCTGGTGCGCCGGGCCGGCTTCACCCTCGATCTGCGGCTGACCGCCGCCGCCGGAGAGGTCGTGGCCCTGCTCGGGCCCAACGGAGCGGGTAAGACCACCGCGCTGCGGGCCCTCGCCGGCCTGCAGCCGCTGCGCGGCGGCCACCTGCGCCTGGGCGGCCGGCCCTGGGACGAGCCGGCCCGGCGTACCTTCCTCGCCCCGGAGCACCGGTCCATCGGCGTGGTCTTCCAGGACTATCTGCTCTTTCCGCACCTGAGCGTGCTGGACAACGTCGCGTTCGGGCCCCGCAGCCACGGGGTGCCGCGTCGGGTCGCCCGCGACGAGGCAGCCGGCTGGCTGGACCGGGTCGGGCTGTCCGGGTACGCGCGGCGGCGGCCCCGGGAACTCTCCGGCGGGCAGGCGCAGCGGGTCGCGCTGGCCCGTGCACTCGCCGTACGGCCGCAGTTGCTGCTGCTCGACGAGCCGCTCGCCGCGCTCGACGCCCGGACCCGGTTGGCGACCCGCGCCCACCTGCGCCAGCACCTCGCCGCGCACCCCGGCGTGGCGGTCCTGGTCAGCCACGACCCGCTGGACGCGATGGTGCTCGCCGACCGGATGCTGATCATCGAGGACGGGGAACTGGTGCAGTCCGGTGACGCCGCCACCGTCACCGCCCGGCCCCGCACCGACTACGTGGCCCGGCTGGTCGGGCTTAACCTCTACCGGGGTCGGGCCGCCGGCACCACCGTCACCCTGGCCGACGGCTTCACCCTGTTCGTCGGGGAGCCCCAGCACGGCGAGGTGTTCGTCGCCTTCCCACCGGCGGCGGTCGCGCTCTACCGGCAGCGCCCGGACGGCAGCCCCCGCAACACCTGGCCGGCGACGGTCGCCGCGCTCGTCCCCAACGGCGACCGGCTGCGGGTGGAGCTGACCGGGCCGGTCACCGTCGGCGTCGATGTCACCACGGCCGGGGCCGCGCACCTCGGACTGCACCCGGGCGAACAGATCTGGGCGAGCGTGAAAGCCACCGAGACCGCCGTCTACCCGGCAGGCCCGGACCGTACGATTCTCTCCGAGGAAGCGACGCTTCTCCCTGACGGAAGCGAGGCTTCCGACACCAGTCCGTCTCCAGGGAGGGAACCCAAGTGAGCACCGGGGTTGAGACGCGCGAATTCCAGGCGGAGGCGCGTCAGCTCCTGCAGCTGATGGTCCATTCGATCTACTCGAACAAGGACATCTTCCTGCGTGAGTTGATCTCGAACGCCTCCGACGCGCTGGACAAGCTGCGGTTGCAGGCGCTGATCGACAAGGATCTTCAGGTCGACACCTCGGACCTGCACATCGACGTCGAGACCGACCGCGGGCAGCGGACCCTGACGGTGCGCGACAACGGCATCGGGATGTCCCGCGACGAGGTGGTCAGCCTGATCGGCACGATCGCCAAGTCCGGCACCGCCGAGCTGCTGCGCAAACTCAAGGAGTCCAAGGACGGCGCGTCGCAGGATCTGATCGGACAGTTCGGCGTCGGGTTCTACGCCACCTTCATGGTCGCCGACCGGGTCGTCCTGACCACCCGCCGGGCCGGCGAGAGCACCGCGACCCGCTGGGAGTCCTCCGGCGAAGGCACCTACAGCATCGAGTCGGTCGACGAGGCCCCGCAGGGCACCACGGTCACCCTGCACCTCAAGCCGGAGGACACCGAGGACCAGCTCTTCGACTACACCGACGAATGGAAGATCCGGGAGATCGTCAAGCGGTACTCGGACTTCATCGCCTGGCCGATCCGGATGACCACCGAACGTCCCGGCGAGGCCGAGGGGGAGACCACCAGCGAGGTGGTGACCCTCAACTCGATGAAGGCGCTCTGGGCGCGGCCGCGCTCCGAGGTGACCGACGACGAGTACAAGGAGTTCTACAAGCACGTCAGCCACGACTGGAACGACCCGCTCGACATCATCCACTGGAAGGCCGAAGGCACCTTCGAATACGAAGCGCTGCTGTTCGTGCCGGCGCAGGCGCCGTTCGACCTGTTCATGCGGGACGCGAAGCGCGGCGTGCAGTTGTATGTCAAACGGGTCTTCATCATGGACGACTGCGAGGCGCTGGTCCCCGAGTACCTGCGTTTCATCAAGGGAGTCGTCGACGCGCAGGACCTGTCGTTGAACATCAGCCGGGAGAT
Source organism: Solwaraspora sp. WMMA2101 (assembly GCF_049179175.1). Taxonomy (NCBI): domain Bacteria; kingdom Bacillati; phylum Actinomycetota; class Actinomycetes; order Micromonosporales; family Micromonosporaceae; genus Solwaraspora; species Solwaraspora sp. WMMA2101. The sequence goes on from NZ_JBMHMA010000006.1 coordinate 4,539,277, forward strand.
CCTCCAGCAGGACCGGCAGATCCAGCTGATCCGCCGTCGACTGGTCAAGAAGGTGCTCTCCGCGCTCAAGGAGCTGATGGAGCGCGACGCCGACCGTTACCGCACCTTCTGGACCCAGCTCGGCCGGGCCGTCAAGGAAGGGCTGCTCAACGACTTCGACAACCAGCGGGCGATCCTGGACATCTCGTCGTTCGCCTCGACCAACGACCCGGAGCAGTTGACCACCCTGGCCAGCTACATCGAGCGGATGCCCGACGGCCAGGAGGACATCTACTACATGACCGGCGAGTCCCGCACGATGATCGAGAACTCGCCGCACATGGAAGCCTTCACCGCCAAGGGGTACGAGGTCCTGCTGCTCACCGACCCGGTCGACGAGATGTGGGTCGAATCGGTCGCCGACTACGACGGCAAGAAGTTGCGGTCGATCGCGAAGGGCCAGGTCGACCTGGACGGCGACGACAAGGCCGACGAGGCCGACCCGCAGCGGCAGGAGCAGAAGCAGACGTACGCGTCGCTGCTGACCTGGCTCGGCAAGACCCTCGACAGCCACGTCAAGGAGGTCCGGCTGTCCAGCCGGTTGACCACCTCGCCGGCCTGCCTGGTCGGTGACGCCGGCGACATGACCCCGGCGCTGGAGCGGATGTACCGGGCGATGGGTCAGGACGGGCCGAAGGTCAAGCGGATCCTGGAGTTGAACCCGACCCACCCGCTGGTCGCCGGCCTGCGCGAGGCACACGACGCGCGCGGCGACGATCCGGCGCTGGTCGAGACCGCCGAGCTACTGTACGGCACCGCGCTGCTGGCCGAGGGCGGCGAGCTGGACGACCCGGCCAGGTTCGCCAAGCTGCTCGCCGACCGGCTGGCCCGGACCGTCTGAGCCGCACCGCCGCAGGTCCCCGGCGGGTGTCCACCCGCCGGGGGCTCGGCCGGTGCCGGCCTGTCCGGATCAGCTCGGCCGGTGCCAGCCTGTCCGGATCAGCTCGGCCGGTCCCGGCCCGCCCGGATCGGCTCAGGCGGCGACCGTCTGGTCGGCGGCGACCGCCTGGTCGACGGCGGCTGCGACGTGCAGGCGGGTGGTCGGGAACAGCAGCAGCGGGGTGTCCTCCTGGCGGACCAGCAGCTCGATCTCGGTGCAGCCGAGGATCACGCCCTGCGCGCCGGCCGCGATCAGCCGCTCGATCACCTTCAGGTACCTGGCCCGGGACGATTCGTTCACCACGCCGAGGCACAGTTCGTCGTAGATGACCGAGTGGACCATCTTGCGGTCCTCGGCCTCCGGCACCAGGACGGTCAGTCCATGGCTGGCCAGCCGGTCCCGCAGGAAGTCCTGCTCCATGGTGAACGCGGTGCCGAGCAGACCGACGGTGTGCAGCCCGTGCGCGCGGACCGCCTCGGCGGTCACGTCGGCGATGTGCAGCAGCGGGATGTCGACCGCGGCGGCGACCCGGTCGGCGACCTTGTGCATGGTGTTGGTGCACAGCAGCAGCAGGTCGGCGCCGGCCGCCTCGACCCGCCGGGCCGCGTCGGCGAGCAGGTCGGCGGCCTCGTCCCACTCGCCGGCCGCCTGCCGGCGCTCGATGTCGGCGAAGTCGACCGAGTAGAGCACGCACCGCGCCGAGTGGTGCCCACCCAGGCGGTCGCGGACCAGCTCGTTGGCGAGCCGGTAGTAGTGGGCGCTGCTTTCCCAGCTCATGCCGCCGAGCATGCCGATCGTCATCATGACGCCATCGTGCCACCCGGCGTCCGGGCACCGGGCGGATATTCGCCGGCGAACATCGACCCGGTCGAACGCTGTCGCGGATGTCGATGTGTTGACTATTGTGGACTCATCCGTTCGTGCGGATCCCACCGAGGAGCTGGTGGTCGTGCGCGTACCGTCCCGGACTCAGCGGCCGAAAGCCGTCGTCACCGCCGCCGCGACGCTGGCCGCCGCGCTCACCTTCGCCGCCCCACCGCCCCCGGCGACCGCGACAGCGACCGCGGCGGTGGCGACCGCGACCGCGACCGCGACCGGCGGCGCGTCGGACGCCTCCGCCGGTCAGTGGCTCGTCGCCGACCTGGGCACCCCCACCCCGAAGGTCGACCGGGCCGAGGTGGTCGGCGCGGTCACCGTCGACGACCACCCCGGCGGGGCGCAGCAGCCGTACGTGTTCACCGTCGTCGACGGCGCGCTGTACCTGACGCTGGTCACCGGCGGCCGCAGCTGGGTGCCGCTCGGGGTGCCGCCGAGCGGCAGCCCGATCGCCGGCGGCATCGGCGCGATCACCGTACGGGACAGCCCGGCGTCACCGGCCCGACCGCACGTCTTCCTCCGTACCGCCGACGGCCAGCTGTGGAGTCGCTGGTGGGACGGGGGCAGCTGGAACTGGTCGGGCCTCGGCGCACCACCGGGGGCGGCCGTCACCAACGGGGTCGGCGTCGTCGCCGTCGCGGACGCCCCGGGCGCGGCACAGCGGCCGTACGTGTTCGTCCTCGGCACCGGCGGGCAGCTCTGGCTGAACTGGTGGACCGGTGCCCGGTGGCGGTGGGAGGGTCTCGGCACCCCCGACGTGGTCCACCCGCAGTACACCACCGGGGTCGGCGTCGGCCTGATCCAGCTTGCCCCGGAGAACCCACAGTGGCCGCAGGCGTTCGTCGTCACCGGCGAGGGCGAGGTGTGGCGAAACGGCTGGGACGGCAGCGGCTGGCGGTGGACCGACCACGGGGTGGGGCCGGCCGGCCCGCAGCCCACCGTCGGGCTCGACGTGACCACCGCCGCCGCGCCCGCCGGCGCGACGGTCGCACCGATCGCCTTCACCGGCGTCGTCTACGGCCTCTACTCGCTGTCGTATCCGACGGTCGGCCCCCGGTGGACCTGGTCCGACCAGGACCTGCCCTACTACGACGTGCAGCTGCCGGTGTCAGCCGGAGCGGTCAGCGTCACCGACAGCCCGACCAGCGCTTCCCGGCCGTACCTGTTCATCTGCGACGCCATCACGGCCGGCCCGGTCCGGGCGAACTGGTGGGACGGCACCGGATGGCAGTGGACCGAACTGCCGGGGACCAAAGCGGCGCCGGGTTGGCCGCGCTGCGGCGCGGCGACGACGGTCCGGGATACGGCGTCCGGCCCACAGCGGCCCTTCGTCTACTACTGGTCACCGGGCGCCGACGACGACCAGGTCGGCCACCTGATGGTCAGCTGGTGGGTGCCGCCCGCCGCGCCCGCCGACGTCGTCGGCAAGTGGCATGTCACGGCGGTCGGCAACCCGGTGCCCGAGGCGCGCTCCGCCCAGCTGGTCGGCGCGCTCGCCGTCGACGACCAGCCCGGCGGGCAGCAGCGACCGGCGGTGTTCAACCTGATCGACGGACAGCTGTACGGCGCCGAACTCGTCGCCGGCCGGTGGCGGTGGAGCTGGCACGGCGTACCGCAGGACGCCGCCGAGGTGACGGCCGCCGGCGCGGTCACCGTCCGCGACGGCGCCGACTCGGCGGCCCGGCCGTACGTGTTCGTCGTCGCCGACGGTCGGCTCTGGTGCCGCTGGTGGGACGGGGCCAACTGGACGTGGAGCGACCTCGGCGCCCCGCCCGGTGCCGAGATCGCCGTCGCGCTCGGTGTGGTGGCCGTCCGCGACGGCCCCGGTGCGCCGCAGCGGCCGTACGTGTTCGTCGACGCCGTCGACGGCGCCGGTGCCCACCGGGCCTGGTCGGCCTGGTGGACCGGGCTGCGGTGGCAGTGGTCCGATCACGGCAACCCGCTGGCCGACCCGACGTACCGACTGGCACCGGTCGGGGCGGCGGTCATGCGGTACGCGCCGGACGCACCCGAGTTCCCGCAGCTGTTCGTGATCGAGCCGTACCGCCGGGTGTGGCAGCTCGGCTGGGACGGCTCCCGCTGGTCGTGGAGCGACCGGGGGAGCCCGGGCAGCATCCTGACCGGTCTCGGGGTGACCACCACCACCGACGCCGGGACCGGGCTGGTCCGACCCTGGGTCTTCGTCGGCCAGTGGGCGCACGGGGTCTACGCGTTGTCGTACGCCGGTGGTGGTCAGTGGGCGTGGGCCGACCACCAGGGTCCGCAGCCGTCGGCTCTCGCGCCCGCGCCGGCCGGGGTGCTCACCGTCGCGGACCGGCCCGGCGCCGACCAGCGGCCGTACGTGTTCATCTGCGACCACATGAAGATCGGCGGGCCGATCTCGGTGAACTGGTACGTCGCCGACAGCCGGTGGACCTGGTCGAACCAGGACGGTACCCGGGCGGTGCCCGGTCAGCCGGGCTGCGGGTCGGCGGTCGCCGTCACCGACGCGGGTATCGGCCCGCAGCGGCCGTACGTCTTCTACTGGACGCCACGGGCCACCGACAGCGTGGCCCCGGACCAGTTGACCGTCAACTGGTGGGGCTGACCGGCAGCACCGGTACGGCACAATCAGTCGCATGCGGATCCGACGGGTCACCACGGTGGCGGAGGTACTGGCCGCTGGCGCGCTGTTCGACGACGCGCCGCAGCCGGCGGCGACCGAGCGGTTCCTCGCCGACGAGCGGCACCACCTGCTGGTCGCCTACGTCGACGACGGGGTGCCGGCCGGGATGGTCACCGGGGTGGAGACGACCCACCCGGACAAGGGCACCGAGATGTTCCTGTACGAACTGGGCGTCGACGACGCGTACCAGGGTCGGGGGATCGGCACGGCGTTGGTCGAGGCCCTGGCGGAGCTGGCGCGCACGCGGGGCTGTTTCGGGATGTGGGTGATCACCGACGTCGACAACGTGCCGGCACGGGCGACGTACCGCCGGGCCGATGGTGTCGACGAGGACGGGCAGGTGGTCTACAGCTGGTCCTTCGATGCCGCACCGGAGGCAGACAACGATGTGTGACGATCGAATTCGCGGGTAGGTCCCTATGCGACAGCGACACCGGCCGGCGTCACCCGGTCCACCGGGGATGTCGGCCGGTGTCGGAGCCGAGCAGGAAGGGACCCAATGATGAAAATCTCTCGTCTCGCCGGTGGTGCGGTGGCCGGGGCACTGGTCGCGACCGCAGCAGCGGTCGCCGTGCCCTCGCCCGCGAGCGCCCAGGCCGAGCCCTGTGTGCAACGGGTCGCGGTGGTCAACAACGCCGGTTTCGTGATGTCGTTCCAGGTAGCCACCAGCACCGGTCTGCAGACGTCCGCCACCGACACGTACCCGATCAACCAGTGGCGGGTGATCGACCTGACCACCACGGCGCTGCCGGTCGGCGCCGACGTCCGCCCGGTGGTGGACGCGGTCGCCGGTGCCACCCGTACGCCGAGTGGCTTCGTGTCGTACTGCGTGAACGGGCAGACCGCCACGTACACGGTCACCGGCACCACGTTCGACTACCGGGTCACCCTGATCGGCTGATCCGTCGGCTGGCCCGGCCGGTCAACCGCCGCGTCGGGCCGGCCGGTCAACCGCCGCCCTGGGCCGGCCGGGCCAGCCGGTGCAGTTTCAACGCCAGATGCAGGCAGAGCCGCTCGTTGCCGTCCTTGAGGTCGGTGTCGGCCAGCTGCTCCACCCGCTGCAGCCGGTAGTAGAGCGTGGTCCGGTGCAGGCGCAGCGCCTCGGCGGCGGCGTGCGCGTTGCCGGCCAGGTCCAGGTAGACCTCCAGGGTCTCCAGCAGCACCCGGTGGGTGTCGTCGCGCAGCATCCGCGCCAGCCCGGGATGCACCCCGGCGACGTCCAGCTGATCCTCGTCCAGCTGCGACAACAGCCGGTAGATGCCCAGGTTGGCCCAGGCGACCACCGGGCCGAGTGCCGGTAGCCGGACCCCGACCCGGGCAGCCTGCAGCGCCTCCGCGTAGGAGTGCACGGTGTCGGCGAGGCGGGGCCGTGGCTGGCCGAGTCCGACGACGACCCGCTGCACCGGGGCGAGCCGGTCGGTGACGGTCGCCAGGGCGCTGCTCAGCTGGGTGGCGGTCGCCGGCGGTGAGCCCCGCCCGGTCGACCGCGCGTCGCGTAGCAGCAGCACCCCGTGGTCGTGCCGGACCAGGTGCAGGGCCTCCCGGGTGCCGACCCAGCGTCGGGTGGCGACCAGGGCCTGTTCCAGGGCGATCCGGGTGGTCTCGTCGAGTGCCTGACCGGGGGCCGACACCGGTTGGGCGACCAGCGCGGTGCTGCGGCCGTCGCTGGTGACGACGCCGTCGGACAGCAGCGAGCGGACCACCTCGTCGCGGATGTCGGGCGAGTCGGACAGCAGGGTACGGGCGGCTTCGGCCTCCCGCTGCGAGGCCAGCTCGCCGATCAGGTTCGTACGGTAGAGCGCGAACGCCAGGTCGGCGGCGGCCTCCACGGCGGCGGCGATGTCGGTGTCGGACATGGTGCCGTCGGCGTCGATGAACCAGACGAAGCCGAGCAGCAGGTCCCGGTGCCGAACCGGCACACAGACCCGGGGCAGCAGCTCCAGCTCGGGGCAGGCCGGGGTGCGGACCGGTGCACGGGCCGTCATGATGCCGATGTCGCGGAACCAGGCGACGACCTCGGCGGCGGTGTGCCGGCGCAGGATCGAGTCGCGGCGTACGTCGTCCATCGGGCCGCTGTGTTCGCTGTAGACCACGACCCGCTGGCGGCGGTCCTCGATCAACGCCGGTCGGCCGACCCGGGCAGCGACGGTGTCCACGATGCGCTGCAGATCCGCCTGCAATCCGTACTCCCCGTCGTCGTGTCTGCCTGCGGCGGTGCCCCGACCGCCGTCGAGTAACCACCTTCGGCCGCGCCGGGCCACGACGCAAGACTCCGTCGGCAGGCTTCCGGCAGGTGTCGGAAGAGATCGACTCATCTCGGCGACAGCTGCACGGTGACCGGCCGGTCACCCGGCTCCTAGATTCGAGCTCGGCCAGCTCCCGCTGCGAGAGGTGACTGCGATGCGCACACTGTCCACCAGCCGCCCGGTGCGCCGCGCGGTGCTCGGCGCGGCTGTCGCCACCGCACTGATCGTGCCGACCGGCGGGTTCTCCGCAGCCGCCGCGCCGGGCAACCCGGCCGGCGGCGGCGGACCGTTCGAGATCCTCGACCCGCAGTACTGGCAGAACCCGGACACGATGACCTGGGACGACTGGGTGGCGGTGCCGGGTCGGGACTGGTCGGATCCGACGGTGACCGGATCGGAGCGCAACTTCGACATCGCTCTGGTCACCCTGGACTATCCGGATCAGCCGTTCGTGGTGACCCAGCGTCCCCGGTCGACGGTCTTCGGCAACCCGCAGGCGACGGCGTCGAACATCCCGCGTGAGCAGGTCGCCCAGTTCTACACCGACTTCCTGAACACGCCGAACGATCTGAACAAGGGTCACACGCTGCACGAATATTGGATGCAGGATTCCAACGGCCGCTACGGGGTGGACCTGACCGGATTCGGCCCGTACCAGCTGCCGGCGAAGTCCTACCAGTACGGCATCGACAACGGGTTCAACCCGGGTGCCTGCCCGGCCGGCGAGCAGTGCGCCCGCAACATCCGTACCGACGGGTTGGGTGCCTGGCGGGCGGCGGTCGGCGACGAGGTGGCCGACTCGTACGAGCTGGTCTTCATCCTCTCCGCCGGTCAGGACGAGTCGTCGACCTGGCAGGAGTTCGGCCAGATGACGTTCCAGACCAAGGAGGACGTGCCGGACGCCTGGGGGCCGCCGGACCCGAACCTGCCGAACTGGGCCCGCACCCGCTACGTGGAGTGGACCTCGTGGAAGGCGGCGTCGACGATCTGGCCGAACGCCGGTGGCGGTTCGTCCACTCAGGCGGAGAGCTCCGGGATGGGCGTGTACGCGCACGAGCTGAGCCATCTGCTGACCATCGGCGACAACTACAACAACCCGTACGGCACCCCGCTGCGCCGCACGTACACCGGCATCTGGGGGATGATGTCGCGCGGTTCGTTCAACGGGCCGGGCGGTCCGCACACCCGCTGGCAGATCCCGCCGACCAACGGCGGCGCGATGGGTTCGCTGCACATGGTCCGAGACAAGATCAAGATCGGGCTGGTCGGCGAGGAGCACATCCTGCGGCTGTCCCGGGAAGCGCTCGCCTCGTCCGGGATCGTCGTCGCCGACGTCACCGCCCGCGCGGTCGACGCCGGCCGCAACGGCCTGACCGGCATCATCGTCGCCATGGACCGGGACCGCTCACCGGCCTGCAGCACCAGCGCCGACCCGTTGTGCGACGGCGGCAACTTCAACAACTACACCGTCGAGGTCGTCGACCGGATGGGCGCGGACTCGTTCACCCCGGACGCCGGGGTGCTGCTGAGCAAGACCAAGAACGCCGACAGCGCGCCGTTCGTCTGGGTCGTCGACGCCAACCCGCAGGACATCGACATGGTCGACTTCTACCGGCCCGACGGCACGCCACAGAAGATCACCATGGGCGACTACCGGCAGCTGTCCGACGCGCTGTTCCACGCCGGCACCGGCTCCGGCAGCGAGTTCGAGTACGTCGACGAGGCCAACCGGCTGCACTTCTACATCCTGGACCTGCGGCGGGACCGCACCGGAGTGCTGTCGTACACGGTGGCGGTGCGCTCCCTCGACGGTGCCGGCGGCCCGAGCGCCCACGGTGTCGCGTTGACCCGGGGCACCGTGACCACCCCGAACAGCAAGCCCACCAACCGGGGGGTGACCTGCTCGTTCACCCTTACCAACACGGGCAGCTTCTCGGCCGGCGGTCAGCAGCACCCGGAGGACGTCTCGGCGTACCTCGACGCGGACGTGTACCGGTTGTCGACCCGGGCGGCCGGCGTCGGCTGGCGCTCGGACCTGCCCAACGCGCTGGCCACCGCCGAGTTCGGCCAGTCGACCACGGTGAAGGTGTCGGTCGCCGCCGCCGCGGACGCGGTCTCCACCGGCTACATCAAGCTGACCGCCACCTCGGTCAGCGACCCGACGAAGACCCGGACCGAGACGTGCCGGGTCGACAAGTCGTGACCAGGCTGTCCTGGCATCCGAAGGCGGCCCTCGCCGCGCTGCTGGTCGGCGCGGCGGGGGCTGCCTCGGCGCTACTGGCCGGCTGCACCGGGTCGGCCGGGCCCCGGTCGGCTGAGTCCCGGTCGGCGGTCACCGTGCGGGTGCTGGTCCGCGACATCAACATCCGACCGGTCGGGGTGGACTGCGCCGGCACCGGGGCGTACACGTTCTTCCACAACCGGGCGCCGTACCGGATCGTCGACCCGGCCGGCGAGGTGCTGGCCGCCGGCGAACTGCCGCCGGGGACATCGGTGCCGACCTTCGAAGAGGACCTCGAGGTGGAGCGGGTGCCGACGTACTGCGAGTTCGCCGTACCGGTCGAGGTGGCGGCGCGCGGCGGCTACCGGCTGGTCGTCAACGACCGTACGCCGATCGTGCTGACCCGCGACGACAGCGAGGGCCCGGCGCTGGTCGCCGTGGTGCCGTCGTGACCGCCAGGCCGCGCCGGCACGCGGTCCGCCTGCTGCCCGCCGGTGTCCGCCTGCTGCTCGCCGGCACGCTGATGCTGACGGCGGCGCTGGCCGGCTGCACCGCCGGACCCAGCGCCGCCGGTGACGTTGATGGCGACGGCGATGGCCCGGCGATACACCCGGTGGCGTCGCCGGTGCCCGGGGGAGTGCTGACGCTGCCCGGCCCGGCGCCGACCGACCTGGGCCTACGTCCGGCCCCGACCGACTCCCCGCCGGCTCCGGCGGTCAGCGGTACGTTGACCGACCGCACCCCGCTGGAGCTGGCCGACCTGTGGGCCGAGCGGGCGGTGGTGCTGACCTTCTTCACTTCCTGGTGCACGCTCTGCGCCGACCAGCAGAGGGCGCTGAGTGACCTGGCCAGGGCGAACGCCGACCGGGTGGTGTTCGTGGGAGTGGTCGGTGCCGAGGACGACCCGGCGCAGGTGCGCGACTACCTGCACCGCCACCGGGTGGAGCACCCGGTGCTGGTCGACGACGACCAGACGATCTGGCGGGCGTACGCGGTGCGGGAGCCGCCGGCGGTGGTGCTGATCGCCAAGGGCGGGGTGCTGCTGCGCGGCTTCCCCGGCGGAGTGGACACCCCCACCCTCACCGACCTGCTCGCCACCCTCTGACGCCACCCTCTGACCCGCCCCGCCCGCCCGTCCCCGCCCGCCCGTCCCCGCCCGCCCGTCCCCGCCCCCGACGATCTTGCGGTTGTCGCGAGGATTTGTCCACTTTGTTCCGCGATAAGTGCAAGATCGTCGGGAGCGGTGGGTCAGATCGTCGGGGGCAGGGGGGTCAGAGGCCGGCGGCGTGGGCGGCGGCGGTCCCGCCGACCACCGGCAGCACGATCCGGCTGGTCTTGAGCGCCACGTCGATGGTGGCCCGGGTCTGTACCGCCTGCGACGAATACTGCGGGTAGGAGCCGACCAGGATCACCCCGATCCGGTGACCGGGGGCGAACACGTAGTCCTCGGGCAGCAGCGGGAAACTGAAGTTGTACGCCGTACCCGGGGTCAGTGGCGCGTCGACCCGGATCGACTGTCGGTTGCTGGCGTCCATGATGCCCTTGGTGACCAGCTCGGTGTCGGCGGTGGCGACCCGCTTGGCGGTCTGTCGGAAGCAGCCGTCGTCGGTGGCGCTCGCCTCGCCCCAGCAGTCCTTCGTGGTCAGGGTGACGATGCCTTCGCCGGAGGCCCGGTGCGCCACCCGTTCGGCGGTGCCGTAGTCGACCAGGATCGCCCCGAGGTGGGTGTCGGTCTGGTCGGCGGCGGCCCGGATTCGGATCTGCGGGGTGCCGGAGACGTGCAGCGGCGCGGTCAGCGGCTCGGAGAGGTAGACCAACCGGTGGGGCTGGAGCGCCTCCGGGTTGCCGATCATCGTGCTCTGGCTCTGCGTCGGGTTGTCCTGGAAACTCTCGGTGGTCGGCTTGGCAACCGGGACCAGGCCGAGGCCGCCGGCACCGGCCGCGCCGGGCTGCAGGAAGATCTCCGTTTCGGCGGTGCCGGGCACCGGCCAGTCGGCGTACGTCTGCCACACGTCGGCGGCCCGCTCCACGTCGACCATCGGCTCGTCCATGATCCCGTTGGGCACCTGGTGCAGCCAGAAGTCGAACCAGCGGTGCAGGGTGTCCACCCATTCGGCGCGCCGGAAGTCGAACGGGTCGACGTGCCCGGTCTGGGTGATCCACAGCTTGCGGGTCACGTCGTGCTCGGCGAGGGCGTACCAGAACTTGCTCATGTGGTCGGCGCGCACGTTGTCGTCGTTGATCCCGTGCACCAGGAACACACTCGCGGTGATCTTGTCGACCTTCTTGACGTAGCTGCGTTCGTTCCAGAAGGCCGTGTAGTCGCCGTGCTCGTCGCCGTCGGCGGCGGCCAGCGCGTCGCGCACCGGTTTGCAGTACGCCCGCCGGTCCGGGTTGGTCACCACGTTCGCCAGGTACGACGGGTAGTCGTTGCCCCGGGTCACCACCCCGTTGCTGCGCACGTAGTCGTAGTACTCCGACGGGCCGCCGATCGGCACGATCGTGGTCAGCCCCTTGACACCGGTCACCGCCGTCGCCATCGCCAGCGAGCCGTCGTACGACTTGCCGATCATGCCGGTGTGGCCGTTGTGCCAGTCGGCGGTGACCACCGCGCCGGCCGCGTCACGGGCCACCGCCCGACCGTTGAGCCAGTTGACCGCCTGCTTGGCGCTGAGGTTGTCCTGGTTGGCGTTGGTGGTCGGGCAGCCGGTGGAGGCACCGGTGCCGACCATGTCCAACAGGATGACCGCGTACCCGCGCGGCACGAAGTAGTTGTCGTAGAACAGCGGCCAGGTGTCGAGCAGCCCGTCGCCGTCGAGGTCCTGCTTGCACTGCGCGTCGTTGCCCCGGCACAGCGTCGTGTAGTACGGGCTGGCGTCCATGATGACCGGCACCCGCAGCCCGTCGGCGGTGGCTGCCGGGCGGATGACGTCGAAGGCGATGATGTCGCGCAGCCCGTCACCGTCGCTGTCGAAGGTCGAGTCGATGAACAGTTTCTCCCGGATCGCGTCCGCGTAGCCGAAGACCGGCTGCGTGACGCCGTCGGACACCACGATCGACGGGGCCGGTCGGGCGTACGCCGGTGACGACGCGCCGAATCCGGCCACCACGGCCAGTGGCAGGACCAGGGTGGCGGCCCCCCACGATCTGCCGATACGTCCCATCCACACTCCTTTATAGGCTGGAGTGTCAGGCTAGGCAGGCCGTGGCGGCCGGGACTATCGGCAACTGTCGGAAAACACCGCGCCGGTACGCAGCAGTTGCCGCCAGCGGGTGCGTCGACCCGGCGGCGGGTCAGCCGCCGAGGGTGGTCAGCTCGGAGACCACGACGTTGGCCAGCGCCCGGCCGTCGCGGCGGACCTGCCGCAGGTACCACTTCTGGATCGGCGCGTGGGTGGTCTTGGCGAACTGCCACGGCCCGCGCGGGCTGGTGAGCTGCCCGAGGTTGGCGATCGCCGCGTTGATCTGCGCCGGCGTCGGGTTGGTCCCGGCGGCGGCGATCGCCCGGTCCAGCACGGCCGCCGCGTCGTACGACGCCATCACGATCGAGGTGGGCACCCGGCCGGGGTAGGCCGCGTTCCACGCGGCGACGAACTCCCGGTTGGCCGCGTTGTCCAGGTCGGGCGAGTAGTTCAGCCCGTTGTAGATGCCCTCCGCCGCCTCGCCCTGCGCCTCCAGGCTCGCCGGTTCGGTGACGAAGCCGGCCGCGTACAGCGGCAGGTCCGCCACGTCCGACTCGGCGTACTGCTGCACGAAGGAGATGGCGCTCTGGGCGTCGAAGAAGCAGTAGATCGCGTCGGCGTCGGACTCGGCGATCTCCTCCAGGTACGGCTGGAAGTCGGTGGTGCCGGGGAACGGGGAGAACACCGCCTGCCCGCCGGGGTTGGCGATCCGGCCACCGAGTCCTTTGAAGGTGTCGACGAAGCCGCGTAGCTCGTCGCGGCCGCCCTGGAAGTCCGGCCCGATCGCGTACACCCGGCCGCTGCCGACCTCCTGCTTCACGAACGGTGCCATGGCGACGCCCGGTTCCTCGGAGAGCAGATTGGTGTGCCAGACGTAGGTCACGTCGTCGATCTCGGGGCGGCCCAGCCCGCCGACCAGCGGCACCTGGCGTTCGTTGATCAGCGGCAGGATGGCGGTGACGTTTCCGCCGTTGATGATGCCGGTGATCGCCGAGACGCCGTCCTGCTCCAGCAGCCGGGTGGCGGACTCGACGGCCACCTGAGGGTCGTAGCCTTCGTCGGCGACGACCATTTCGGCCGGGTGGCCGCCGAGTTGGCCGCCGTGCATGTCCAGGTAGAGCTGGAATCCGTCGCGCAGCTCGGAGCCGGGTGCCTCGAGCTGGCCGTCGATGTTGGCGAGCATTCCGATCTTGATCAGCTGCGGGGCGTCGTCCGCGCCGCCGAAGCAGCCGGCGGTGCCGGCGACGAGTACGCCGACCAGGCCGGCCGCGAGCAGCCGGTGACCGGCCCGGGTCAGGTGCGGCCGCTGCCACGAGGTTGGGCGTCGCATCTCGATCACAGGATCCGCAGCAGTTCGGCCCGCACGGCCGGGGTGAGCGCCTCGCCCATCCGGTTCGCCAGGTCGGTCATCTCGTACGAGACCTGCCCGACGTCGCAGGTGGGGGAGGCGAGGACCAGCAGTGAGGCCCCGTCGCTGAAGGCCATACAGAACATGAAACCGCCGTCCATCTGGGTCACGTTGGAGATCACCTCACCGGCCTCGAAGAAGCGGGCCGCCCCGACCAGCAGGGCGATCAGGCCGCTTCCGGTGGCGGCGAGCTGGTCGGCGCGGTCGCGGGGCAGTCCGTAGTTGTGCGCCAGGACCAGCCCGTCGGTGGAGATGGCGAGGGCGTGGCTGACTTCCGGGGTCTGGCTGACGAAGTGCTGCAGCAGCCAGCTCAGGTCGTTCGGGCTTGTCACGGTGTCGCTCCAGGTCGGATGAGGAATCAGCGTCAGGAGGTGGCGGCTGGCGCACGCCGTCCGGCGACGCCCTTCGCGTAGGCCGACATGGCCGCCGACACCGCGCCGGGGTCGAGCTTGCGGGCGGCGGCGGGCGCGGGTTGCGGCGCGTCGGGGATCAGGTGGTGCTGCGGTACGCGGCGCGGCAGCAGCCCGTCGGGTGCGGGTGTCGGGGCGGGCGGGGGTTCGTTGGCCTCGGCCCATCGCCGGCCGCCGTCGTCCGGCCAGGTGACGATGACTGCTTCACCGTCCAGGGCGGTGCGGAACCAGCCGTTCACTGTCCGCCGGTCGCCGGTCGCCGCCGGGTTGCCGGCAGCTGCTCCGTCGGAGTGCGTCGAGGTGGCGACGCCGATCGCGGCCGTCGGCGCGGGCACCGACGTGGCTGCCGGTGCCGGGGCGACCGCCGGCGCGGTCAGTGGCGCGGGCGGCGCGGGCACGGGGTTCGGCGTCGGCGTCGGTGTCGGCGAGGGGCGGAACAGCGGCGCCGGGGCGCTGGCGACGGCGCGGCCGGCACCGACCACGGCGCGGCCCGCTCCGATCGCGGGGTACGGCGGGACACCGTCGACGGCTCCCGGTGCGGTGGACCGGCCGCCGACCATCGACGGCCGGACCTGGGCCGCGACCGGCATCGGCTCGGGCTGTGCGACCGGCCGTCGGGTGACCACCGCCGCGGGCATGATCACCTCGGCCACGGTGCCGCCGGCCGGCCCGGGGTGCAGTTCGATCCGGATCCCGTGCCGGCTGGCCAACCGGGCGACCACGGCCAACCCCATCGCCCGTACGCCGGACACGTCGACCGATCCGGGGCTGGCGAGCTGTGCGTTGAGTTGCTCGCAGCGCTGGGCGGAGAGCCCGACGCCCCGGTCCACCACCTCGACGATGGCGCGGTCGGCCAGGGCGTGACCGCTGACCAGTACCTCGGTCTCCGGTGGCGAGTACCGGGTCGCGTTGTCCAGGAGTTCGGCGAGCAGGTGCGCGACCTCGTCGACCGCGGTGGCGACGACGGACAGTTCCCGGTCGACGGTGCCGATGCGGACCCGGGTGTAGTGCTCGATCTGCGACAGCGCGGCCTGGATGACGCTGTCGAGCGGCACCGCCTCCTGGCGTACCCGGGAAATGCCGGAACCGCCGAGCACCAGCAGGCTCTGGTTGATCCGGGCCATCCGGGTCGCGAGGTGGTCCAACCGGTACAGCTGCTCCAGCCGGTCGGGGTCGGTCTCGTCGCGCTCCACCTCGTCGACCTGGGCGAGCATCGCGTCGACCAGTCGCTGCTCACGGCGGGACAGGTGGACGAAGATCTCTGCGACGTTGGCGCGCAGCACGGCCTGCACGCCGGCGACCCGGACCGCTTCGCGGTGCAGCGCGCGGGTGGCGGTCGCCACTTCGGCGATCTCGTCGGTGCCGGTGATCGGGAACTCCGTCACCGACCGGTCGGCCACTTCGTCGGGTCGGACCGTGCCGGCCGGGGCCGCGTCGAGTTCGCGCACCACGGCCGGCAGCCGGTCGTACGCCACCGTGGTGACGATGTTGCGCAGGCTGCGTAGCCGTTTGGTGATCCGCCGGGCCACCACACCGGTGAGGACCGCGGTGAGGACCAGTACGAGCAGGATGCCGGTGCCCTGCAGGATCGCGGTGTAGAGGCGCTGTTGACGTTCGGTGGCGACGGCGTCGGCCACCGCGACGTCCATCTCGCGTTGGATGCCGTACAGCTGGCCGATCCACCCGTCGGTGGCCTCGATCCAGACGTCCCGGTCGAGGGCGAACCGTTCCCCGGGCAGCGTCCGACCCACCTGGTCCTGGAGTCGCTGGCCGGCGACGACCTGCGGGTCGGTGCCGATCTGTTCCCAGCGCACCACCCACTGCTGGTCGGCGAGGTCCAGGAACGAGGTGCTGGCCTCGACGAAGCGGGCCTGCGCGCCGGCGCTCTCCTGTTGGCCGGCGGCGGTGAGTTCACCGCCGACCAGGCTCCGCAGCACGATGATCTGCAACTGCCCGATCGCCTCGCCCGCCTCCGACACCGCCACCGCCGCGCGTACCTCGTCGGCGGTCTGTGCCGAGGTCTCGGCGACCACCGAGGTACGGAAGGCGAGCAGGTCGGCGATGAGGATCCGGTAGCTGAAGGCGATCGCGGACAGCGACACCCGTGGGCTGGACCGGACCTGTTCGCGGACGGTGGCCAGGGCGTTCAGCCCGGCGTCGACCCGCTGCAGCACCGCGCTGTCGGTGTCCACCTCACCGCGTTGCTGCTGGAAGGCGGCGATCGCCGCGTCGGTACGGACGACCTGTTCGGCGTAGCTGGCGCTGGCGGTCTCACTGCCGGTGGTCAGCTCGGCGGCGGCGACGACGCGTTCGGACTGCAGGGCGCGGGCCAGCGCACCGGCCTCGGTGGACAGCAGCGCCAACTCGGAGGCCCGGTCGGCGGTCAGGACCTGGCGTACCGTGCCCTGCAGCGCCAGCCCGGCGAACCCGATCACGGCGACCAGCGGTACGGCCACCAGGAAACGCAGCAGGCCGACGATGCTGCCGCCGCCGATCCGCCACCGATGGCGTGCACCCGAGTCGCTGGGCACCCTGCCTGCAGTCAAGGCCCGTGTCAACTGCGAACTCCGTCCCCTGAGTTGCCGCCGTCAGTCGCCGCAGATGTCGGTGAATGTAGCTAAACCGATCCGTGTGCGGGCGTTGACCCCGCGTCAGGGCGCATTCGTACCATGCGACGTGAGTCGGATTCCAGACTCTTGGTCGGCGTTCGGGCGGGATTGACGGGCCGGCCCCGTCCGGATCGCGCAACGGTCGACCACAGGTCCACCGATCGACCGGTTGCCGGCACGTCCGGTCGTCCGCACGTGCACCCACGTCGGCGTAAAGCCGCAGGCCCGGTGGCGCGCCGTGGGCGCGTTCCCACGACGATCGACAGCGGCACCCACAGCGGCAGCGGGCGGGTCCTACGATGCCGCAGGTGCACAGGATGGACGAGCCGGTCGCCGGCGGTGCGTGGCAGGCGCTCGTCTGCGACGTCGCCGCACCGCGTCGGCCGGGCCTGCGGGTGCGGGTGGCCGGTGCCGGCCGGTTGCTGCTGGAGCAGGCCGGCAGCCCGGTGCTGTTCGCCGTCGTCGCGGCCGATCACGGCGGCGTCGACTACGTGCGTACCGGCCGGTTCGTCGCCCCGGTCCCGCCGGTGCGGGCGGCGCAGGCCAGGTCGGTCGGGCTGCGTACCGGCGACGGAGCCTGGCATGCCCGGTGGGCGCACCGGTTCGCCACCGCGTTGGCCGCGGCCCCGCTCGGCCCGCTCCACGATGGGCGGTGGGTGATCGGCCGGTCGGTGGCCGACCCGGCGGTCACCCCGCTGCCGGACGACCCGGGCGTCATCGACTGGTTCGCCGCCCGCGACCCCGGCCAGGTGCTGCCGCTGCGTCGGCTCGCGGCGGCGGGCGATCCCCGGGTCCGGGCGTACCGCAAGCAGGTCCGCGACGGCACGCTCGCGCCGGTGCTGCTGTGGTGGATCAGCGGCCTGGACAGCTACGTCCTGCTCGACGGGCACGACCGGCTGGTCGCCGCGCACGCCGAGGGCCGCCAGCCGCCGGTGCTTGCCCTGTCGCTGGCGTCGGCCCGGCGGGTCGCCGTCGAGACCGAGGTCGCTCGCCGACACTACGAGGCGACGACTGAGCGGATGCGGCCGCTGGTCGAGGCCGGCACGCCGGGGGCGGCCGACGCGGTGGTCGCGGTCGATCGGCGGTACGCCGCGCAGCTGGCGACGATCCGGTCCGGTCACGCCGCCACCCGGGCCTGGCCGCTGCCCGGCGGTTCGCGGCGCTGGTCGGAGTTGGCGCGCGGCTACACCGGTGCGTCGTCGTAGCGTCGGCGGGCGCGTTCGACTTCGGGGTAGTTGGCGGCGGTCCAGCCGAACAGGGCGTCGACGAGGTCCTGCAGGGTCTTGCCCAGCGGGGCGACCCGGTACTCGACGGCGAGTGGGCGGGTGCCGGTGACGACCCGTTCGACCATCCCGTTGCGTTCGAGCCGGCGCAGCGTGGCGGTCAGCGACTTCTGGGTGACCGCCGGGATCGCCCGGCGGAGTTCGTTGAACCGCAGCGGTCGCTCGCAGAGTGTCTCGAGCACCCGCAGTGACCATTTGTCGAGCACCTGGTCGAGTAGTTCCCGTTGTTCGACGCTGAGCGGGGAGTCAGTGGGTGGGCGGGTGGTCTCCGGCATGACACCTAGTATCGTTGAAGTTCCCTTCTGATACCAGGTATAAATTCGATACCTATTCGGGTCGACGAAGGGAACCATCCGTGAGCGTGCAACTGTTCTCCCCGGCAGGGATGGCCCAGCCCGTCCCGTACCACCACGTGTCGGTCGCCACCGGCACCCGCCACGTGCACGTCGCCGGCCAGGTCGGCCGCGACGCCGACGGCAAGCCGGTCGGCGACGCCGACGACCTCGCCGACCAGGTCGCGCAGGCGCTGCGCAACACCGCGCGCGGGCTGGCCGGTGCCGGCGCGGGCTTCGCCGACGTCGTCCGACTCCGGTTCTACGTCACCCGCTGGACGCCGGAGCAGATGGACGAGTTCATGGCCGGCGTGGCCCGGGTGGCCGACGAGGTCGGCCTCCCGCAGCCGCTGCCGCCGTCGTCGCTGATCGGCGTCGAGGTGCTGTACGCACCGGACGTACGCGTCGAGATCGAAGCCGACGCCCTCCTCGACTGACCGGCCCCGGGTCGGGACCCGGGGCCGGGCTGCGTCGTCAGCGGGGCACCAGCCCGTTCTGGTACGCCCACACCACCGTCTGCAGCCGGTCCCGTACCCCGATCTTCGCCATCGCCCGCCCCAGGTGCGACTTGACGGTGCTGGTCTCGATGAACAGCTCGTCGGCGATCTCGTTGTTGGACAGGCCCTTGGCGAGCAGCCGGACGATCTCGGCCTCCCGCGGGGTGAGCTGCTGCGCGGCCGCCGACTCCGTCGGTGCCGCTGCCGCCCGCCGCCGGGCGAACTCGGCGATCACCCGGCGGGTCACCGTCTGATCGACCAGGCCGTAGCCGCTGGCCAGCCGGCGGATCGCGTCGACCAGCTCCTCCGGCTCGCAGTCCTTCAGGATGAAACCGCTGGCCCCGGATTCGAGCGCGCCGAAGACGTACTCGTCGAGGTCGAACGTGGTCACCACCAGGACGGCCGGTGCCCGCTCACCCACCTCGGCCAGGATCTGCCGGGTCGCGGTGAGTCCGTCCCCGCCGGGCATCCGCACGTCCATGCAGATCACGTCGGGCCGTAGCTGCCGGGCGGTGGTGACCGCCGCCGACCCGCTGGACGCCTCCGCCACCACCTCGATGTCGTCGGCCTGCTCCAGCAGCACCCGGAAACCGGCCCGCACCACCGCCTGGTCGTCGACCAGCATCACACGGATCGTCCCGGTGCCGCCGGCGGCACCGCTGCCCATCTGTGTCCCGGTCACGACCGGTCGCCTCCCTTGTCTGTCAGTGTCGCGGTGACCGACCAGCCACCATCGGCGGTCGGGCCGGCCGCGAACCGGGCACCGATCAACTGCGCCCGTTCCCGCATGCCGACCAGCCCGACGCCGCTGCTGATCCGGGCCGCCGGCGCGGGTCGACGCGCCGGCGGGGCGTTGCGCACCGACACGGTCACCTCGCGCGGCAGGTAGCGCAGCTCCACCCGGACCGACGCGCCGGGGGCGTGCTGGCGGGCGTTGGACAACGATTCCTGCACCATCCGGTACAGCGCCACGTCGGCGATCGGCGGCACCGGGCGGGGCACCCCGTCGATGTCGAACTCGACCGGCGTACCCAGGTCCCGGGCGGTGCGGATCAGCTCGCCGAGCACCGCCAGTCCGGGCACCGGCACGTTCCCCCCGCCGGGCCCGGACGCCTCGGCGGCCCGGTCAGCCGGGGTGCCCCGCAGCACCCCGACGACCAGCCGCAGGTTGTCCAGCGTCTCCTTGCCCTGCGACCGGATCCAGGCCACCCCCTCCTTCGCCGCGGCCGGATCCCGGTCGATCAGCCGGTGCACCGCCGCCGCCTGCACCACCATCCCGGACAGGTGGTGCGCGGCGACGTCGTGCAGCTCCCGGGCCATCTGGGTGCGTTCCGCACCGATCGCCGCCTGGACCTTCGCCTGCTGGGTCCGGACCACCTCGGCGGCCTGCTCCCGGACCAGCCGCAGATAGTGCCGGCGGGTGGCGACGTAGCTGCCGACGAAGGTCCCACCGAGGTAGGACAGCGCGCTCGACCCGGCCGGCCCGAGCGCCACCAGCACGATGTCCCCGGTGGTCAGGGCGGCGGTGCCGAACGCCGCCGACACCTCGACCGCCACCGCCGCGCTGACCAGGGCCACGGCCCGCCGGGCCGGCAGCAGGGCCCCGATGGTGTACGCGACGACGAGCGGCGCGAACCCGCGGATCGTCGCGTCCGGCGGGGAAAGGGCGATCATGACCACCTGCAGTCCGACGACGCCGACGAGGCAGACCAGCGGGTGGACCCGCCGCAGGCAGAGCAGCAGCGCCTGCCCGACACCGAGCGCGACGAGCAGACAGGCCTGCGCCGGGTCGAGCGCGATCTCGTCCGGCGGTGTCACGACCCAGAACACAGCCGCCATCAACGTGAACGTCAGCCCGGCGACGCCGAACGCGAGCAGGCAGTCCCGGGCGAACGGCCCGGTCACCCCGAGGCGGGCGAGCAGTACGTCCATCCGCTTGGTCAGCCGGGACGGGTCCGCCGGCCCGGTCGGCCCGCCGGTCGGTGCGGTGACCGGGTCGCTCCCGATGTGCTCGTTCACCGTGTCAGCATCCTCTACTCGTTGATCGAGACGGATCGGGCGGGTCGCGACGGTCAGTAGGAGATGTTGGGTGAAAGCAGCATGAACTCGACAGCGAACCACCCTGTACCGATCAGAGCCAGCAGGACCAGGGCGCTGCCGGCGATCCGCGACCAGCCGACCCGCCGGCGGATGTCGTCGGCCAGCCGGACCGCTGCGGGGACCACCCCGATCAGGCCGATCAGCTGAGCCACCTGGACGTTGCGCAACGACACGGTGGAGAGGTTCTCCATGCCCATGATGAGCACGATGCTCCCCACCCAGCCGCCGATCGCGAGCAGAGCGCTGACGACGGCGACCCGGCTCAGAATGCGCGCGGTGCGGCCGGCCCGATCACGTGGTGTCCGCCGCAGCAGCCGGCGACCGATCGCCCCGATCGGCCAGGCCAGGACGGTGAGCAGCAGGATGAGCGTCGAGGCGACGATCACCGGGATGGCCAGGTAGGTGCTGCGCGCGGTCTCGACGGGCACCAGGGCGAACGCGGAGTCGAAGCTGATCGCGTCGACCTTGCCGTCGACCGCCCGCATCGCGACCGTGTTCTGCCCGCCGACCTCACGCCAGACCCAGGGCTCGATCTCTTCGTAGACGGCAGCGGAATCGGACAGCGGGCGGGGCTCGAACAGCAGCCGATCGCCGTCCTGGACGCTCACCGTGGTCCGCCCGACCAGGCCGAACAGGGTCATGAAGTTGCTCTCGACGGCGCGGGAGCTTCCGTACGTGCCGGCGGCCATCGCGGCTCGTTCGGCAGAGCCGGCCGGCGAGTTGTTCACCGGCGTGTCGTTCCCTGCGGTATCGGGCACTGCCGGGAAGTAGCGGTCGGCGAAAGCCTTCGTCAGGTCCTGCCGAAGCTCGTGGACGGCCAGTCCCGAGGTCCCGGTGCTGTTGAGCGAGACGAACAGGCCGGCGCCTTCCTCCGGGTAGATCTGCAGGTGCGAGTGGAAGTACTGGGTATCGCCGCCGTGCCCGATGATCCGTCGGCCGTTGCGGCTCTCGTCGAAGAAGCCCAGCGTCATCCTCGGTGCACCGGCGAGGGTGCCGAGCGTGGACTCGTCGAGCGCCGGCTGGTGCATCAGCTCCCGCGTCGGTTCGTCGAGCATCGGGGTGTCGCCGACGGATTCGCCCAGGTGGGCGAGCATGAAGCGGGCCATGTCCGGGGCCGAGGCGCTCATCGACCCGGCGGGCGGCGTGCCGATGATCTCGAAATACCCGGCGGGTGACGACACGTTGTCGTACCCGTTCGACACCCGGTCGGCCAGGTCCGCCGGCAGCGGCTGGCGGAACGACGACGACGTCATGCCGAGGCGGTCGAAGATGTTCTCCTCGACGTAGTCGTCGAAGGACAGCCCGCTGACCTGTTCGACGATGTATCCGGCGAGCGAGTTGCCGTAGTTGGAGTAGGCCGGCATGGTGCCCGGCCGGTAGACCTGCTCCGGAGGGTCGGTGACGAGCGCCTTGCGCAGGTCGACCTGGGTGCCCTCCTTGCCGATCAGGCCGGCGATCCGCTCCTCGAAGCCGGCGGTGTGGGTCAACAGGTGCCGCATCGTGATCGGCTCGTCGAAGCTGCGTGGCAGGTCGAAGTCGAGGTACGCGTCGATGTCGGCGTCGAGGTCGACACTGCCGGACTCGACGAGCTGCATGGCGGCGGTCGCGGTGATCAACTTCGACACCGAACCGATCCGGAACAGATGCCGATCGGGGTCGACCGGTGTGCGGGGCGAGTCGTCGGCACCGGTGTCGGCGTCGCCGTACCCCCGGGTCGTGACGATCCTGCCGTCGTAGACGACGGCGACCGTCGCCCCGGCGATCTTGTTGTCCCGCAGCGCCGCCGGCAGTCGCTCGTCGAGCCAGGCGTCGACGTCGCTGGCGTCCAGGACGGCTGCTCCGGTGGCCGCAGCAGGGGCGTCGACCGCCGGATCCGGCTCCTGAGCGGCAGCCGGCCCGCCGGAGCCGGCGACGCCGGCCCCGACGGCGAGGGCGGTCACCAGGGCGGCGCCGAGGCGGCGCAGCCGGTGTCCCGGCGTGGGCGGGGTATGCGCTGGTGCATCGTTCGCGTTCATGGGGATCAGCCTGCTGCAGCGCAGCGCCCGGGCCATCTGGCGCGGGACCACATTCGACCTGCGACCAAAGTAGGAGATCGCCTACCTCCACAGGTATTACCGTGGACGCCTCATCGAGGCGGGGAGGCCGGATTGAGCGGCGAACTGGTGCTGGTGACCGGCGGATCCGGGTTCATCGGCGCGCACTGCGTACGGCATCTGCTGCAGGCCGGCTACCGGGTCCGCACGACCGTCCGCACGCCGGGCCGGCAGGCCGACGTACGGGCGTTGATCGCCGCCGCCGGGGTCGAGCCGGGAGAGGCGCTCAGCTTCGCCACCGCCGACCTGCTGACCGACGAGGGCTGGCCGGCGGCGGTCGCCGGCTGCGACTACGTGCTGCACGTCGCCTCCCCGGTGCCGCTGGTCGAACCGCGGCGGGAGGAGGACGTCATCGCGCCCGCCCGTGACGGCGTCCGCCGGGTGCTGGCCGCCGCCCGCGCCGCCGGGGTCCGGCGTACGGTGCTGACCTCGTCGTTCGCCGCCGTCAAGTTCGGCCAACCGGGCAAGCGGATCTTCACCGAGGCAGACTGGAGCGACCCGGCCGGCGGCGAGACGATGTCGGCGTACGCGAAATCGAAGCTGTACGCCGAACGCGCCGCCTGGGACCTGGTGGCCGAAACCGCCGGTGCCGGCTTCGGTGCCGGCCCCGGTGGGGAGGGTATGGAGCTGGCGGTGGTCAACCCGGTCGGGGTGTTCGGGCCGGTGCTCGGCCCGCAGCCCTCCCTCTGGGCCGACCTGGTCGGCAAGCTGCTCGACGGTCGGCAGCGGGCGGTTCCCCGGATGTGGGTCAACGTGGTCGACGTCCGCGACGTCGCCGACCTGCACCTGCGGGCGATGACCGACCCGGCCGCCGCCGGGGAACGGTTCCTGGCCAGCGCCGGCGGCATGTCGCTGCCGCAGCTCGCCGCCCTGCTGCGGGACCGTCTCGGGGACGCGGCCGGCAAGGTGCCGACCCGGACCCTGCCTGACTGGGCGGTCCGGCTCGCCGCCCGGTTCAGCCCACGGGCCGCGTTCGTGGTGCCGGAGCTCGGAGCGCCCCGGCAGGCATCGTCCGACAAGGCGCGGCAGCTGCTGGGCTGGCGGCCCCGCGATGCCGAAGAGGCCGTACTCGCCATGGCGACCAGCCTGACGGGACGCGGGCCGGACACCTGACGGGACACGGAACCCACGGATCGAGGTGACGCCCACGCACGTCTCGAGGACGTTTTAGGGTGCGTAGGCGTCACCTCGATGATGGACCTCAGGCCCCTGTCGTCAGGAGACGGTGCAGACGGCCCCGTTCAGGGTGAACGCGGCCGGCTCGGGGGTGCCGGAGCCGGTGCCGCTGAACCCGATGGCCGCCGTACCGGTCGGCACGAGCGTCGCGTTCCACGACAGCGAGGTCGCGGTGACGTTCTGGCCGCTGGTGCCGTAGGTGGCGGACCACCCGCTGCTGAACGACTGGCCGGACGGCAGCGTGAACGCCAACGTCCAGCCGTTGATCGTGCTGGTGCCGGTGTTGGTGATCACGATGTTGGTGGTGAACGTCGAACCGCCGGGGTAGACGACGTACTCGACGTTGCAGGAGCCCGACGACGTCGGCGTGTTCACGGTGACCGCCGACGAGTACGCCGACGCGTTGCCGGCGGCGTCCCTGGCCCGCACCCGGAACTGGTACGACGTACCGGCGGTCAGCCCGGTCGCGGCGTACGAGTTCGTCGTCGAGGTGCCGACCAGCGTGAAGCTGCCGCCACCGGTGGACCGCTGGATGTCGTAGCCGGTCACCGCGACGTTGTCGGTCGACGCCGTCCAGGTCAGGCTGGCCGAGGTCGAGGTGACGCCCGAGGCGACCGGGGTGCCGGGGGTCGACGGCGCGACGGTGTCGGTGACCGTGCCGCCCGGGTCGGCGTACAGCAGCCGGTTGGGCGACCCGGTGCCGATGCCGGTCAGCACGTTGGTGGTCGCGGCACCCACCAGGGCCGTCTTGGCCTGCGCCAGGGTCGCGGTCGGGTTGGTCTCCAGGTAGCGGGCCACCCAGCCGGCGACGTGCGGCGCTGCCATCGACGTGCCGGACCAGCCGGCGGCGACGGCGGTGTCGCTGGAGTTGCCGGCCGAGGTGATGCCGTCGCCGGGCGCGAAGATGTCGATGCAGGAGCCGAAGTTGGAGCTGGACCACCGGGCGTCGGAGCTGGTGGTCGCGCCCACCACGATGCCGCGCGGCGACCGTGGGTTGTTGTTGCAGGCGTCACCGTTGTTGTTGCCGGCCGCGAAGACCGCGAACACCCCGGCGTCGATCATGTTCTCGACGGCCGTGTTCACCAGGGTGCCGTAGTTCTGCAGGCTCATGTTCGCCACCGACCGCGGCCCGGCGTTCGCCGCCACCCAGTCCAGGCCTTCGATGAGGTCCGACTGGCTGCCGAAGTTGAAGCAGTCCAACACCCGTACGTCGCGGATCTGGACGTCCTTGGCGACGCCGTACGTCGCCCCGCCGATGGTGCCGGAGACGTGCGTACCGTGGCCGTGGCAGTCACCGGGGCTGTTGCCGTCGTTGACCGCGTCGTAGGCGAACTGCGCCCGGGTGCCGAAGTCGGTGTGGCTGGTCCGGACCCCGCTGTCCAGCACGTAGACGGTGGTCCCGGTGCCGTCGGTGTCGTAGCTGAACGACTGGTCGAGCGGCAGGTTCCGCTGGTCGACCCGGTCCAGGCCCCACGACGGCGGGTTGGGCTGGGTGGTGGCACCGCCGCCGGTGGGCGCGGACTCGATGGCCAGCACCCGCGAGTCGGCCTGGATGTAGGCCACGTTCGGGTTGGCCCGCACGGTGTCGAGGGCACGGGCGTCCAGCTTCGCGGAGAAGCCGCGCAGCACCCGCGCGTACCGGTGGATCTCCCGACCGCCAGCGCGCTCAGCGACGGCAGCGGGCTCGTTGGCCGCGCCGCCAACGGCCGGCCGGTCCTTGAGTACGACGATGTAGCCGCCATTCGGCGTGCCTGTTTCGGCAGGCAGCAGCGGCGCGAGTGGAGTCGACTGCTGGGCGGTTGCGGGAGTGGATCCGAGTGCGACGAAAGCGGCGGTAATTGCGGCTGTTGCTACCGCAGAAATGCGGTATCGGCGCTGTGCGGACATGGAGATGCTGCCCTCCTGGGCACGGTGACGCATGGACTGCCAGCGAACGTGACGGCGTGTGTCCGGGCGGTCAGTCGCCGGGGTGACCGGGCGCTGCGGCCGGACGGAGCGCTCGACCCCCGTCGGCTGCAATTGGATCACGGGCGCAGACGTCGGCCAATACCTCGATCTTCTGCAACATGAATAAACTCTGTTAAGAATCGGGTGTGGCCAGGAGCTGTTAACGAAATAGAAAAATGAAGCTCCGCGCGTGATTGCCCTCACCCTGTCAAATAGCCGACCCGGACACGTGCCGGCCCCGGCCGCCGGTGGCCGGGGCCGCACCACCGGTAGGGTCGGCACCGGAAGGTGTGAACCTGTGACCCACCGGACGGTGCGGGACCGACGTTGGTAGTGAAGGGAGCCGCCGATGAACGCGCCTGATCCGACGGTGCCGTTCGTGCGGCGGGTGCGGGTGCGCGGCTTCCGGTCGCTCGCCGGCTGCGACGTGACACTCGGGCCGCTGACCGTACTGCTGGGGTTCAACGCGTCCGGGAAGTCGAACTTTCTCGACGTACTGCGGTTTGTCGCGGATGCGGTGAACGGCTCGGTGGCGCACGCGGTGGCCGACCGGGGCGGACTCGGCGCGCTGCTGCACCGAGGGCCGGGCGGCACCGTGGAGTCGTTCGAGATCCGGCTCGACCTGGCGTTGCCGCCCCGGCAGGCCGGGCAGGAGCCGATCCCGGCGACGTACGGCTTCGAGGTCGCGCAGGACCCGCAGGGCGAACTACCGCTGCTGGTGCGCGGTGAGGCCGCGACGATCGGGCTGCCCGACGGTGACCTGCGGTTGCCGCTGGACCCGGGCACGGACCGGAGCATGCGGTTGCGGCTGCCGGCGTCGGTGATCCGGGAGGACGACCCGCAAGGGGTGCTGGAGACCCGGCTGCGGGCGATGGCCTTCTACGAGCTGCACTCGAATGCGCTGCGGGCGCTGGACAAGCAGCTGCTGCCCGGTGGGCAACTCGGCCCGACCGGCCACTTCCTCGGCTCGGTCCTGGGTGCGCTGGGCCGGGAGGACCCGATCGGCAAGGAACGGCTGGACAGCTACCTCGGGGCGCTGGTGCCGAACGCGCTCGGGGTGAACGAGCGGGTCGAGGGGCGCTACTCGACGGTGCAGGCCCGGTTCCGGGCCGGGGCAGGTGACGGCGAGGAAGTCTTCCTGCGGGAGTCGCTGTCGGAGGGGACACTGCTCGCGGCCGGGGTGCTGACGGCGCTGTTCCAGCCGGCGGCGTTCACCGGACGGATTCCGTTGATCGGCATCGAGGAGCCGGAGACGGCGCTGCACCCGGCCGGGGTGGGCGCGTTGTACGAGGCGTTGGACGACGCCGCGCAGCGCACCCAAGTCATCGTCACCAGCCAGAGCTCCGAACTGTTGGACAACGAGTACGTGAAACTGGAACACGTTCGTGCGGTCGCTAATGTGGACGGCGTAACGTACGTCGGAGAGATCGACGCCGCTGGCCGCGCCATCGTGGACAAAGAGCTGATGACCCTCAGCGAACTGCACCGCAGTGGGCAGATGCTGCCCGCCCAGGTGGGCTATCCAGCGCGCTATGCATCGGTCTTATGAACGAGAACTTCGGCCTCCAGAAGCAGACTGTCGAGCTGCGCATCGGTCAGCTCGGCGTCCAGCACCAGCTTGAAGAGTAGCTGCCCCTGGATCTCGGCGATGATGCCGACATCGAGCCCGTCGACGATCTCGTCCACCTCGGGCATGTCCATGTCGAGCATTGCGTACATGATCGCCTCCGCCTCCCGGGCAGGCAGGTTCCGGCCCTCGGCGAGGGCCGCTCTCGCCTCGGCCACAAAGCGGATGATCTCTTCCGGGCTCCGCTGCTCGGCGAACCGCTGCCGCGCAGCGACGTAGCAGGCGTAGCCGATCGTCGCTACCGGAGTGCCCTTTCCCTGGGCTTCGAGCTTCACCAGGTACGAGTTGTAGGACTCCCAGTCCCGACGGAGTAGCGCTCGGACGAGTTTGCTTTCGTCTTCCACTTGACTGCTACTCGACAGGGTGATTCTCGTGGAGTAGAGCCTCGGCTTCGAGCAGAAGTTCGTCCAGTTGCTCGTCCGTCAGCTCCGCATCCTCGACGAGCCTGAACAGGAGCTGTCCCTGGATCTCGGCCATCACACCGATGTCGAGGTTGTCGACGATCTCCTCCACGCCGGGCAAGTCCATGTCCAGCATGGCGTAGATCAGCGCCTCCCCCTCCTTGGCTGGCAGTTCGCGTCCCTCCAGCAGCCGGGCTCGTGCGTCAGCTACGAACCGGATGATCTCGCGCGCGTCCCTGGTCTCGGCGAACCGTCGCTGGACAGCGACGAAGAAGCTGTATCCGATGATGGCAACAGGTGTACCCTTACCCTCGCTCTGGAACTTCTCGGCGAACGAGTCGTAGGTCTCCCAGTCCTGGCGTAGCAGGGCGCGCAGGAATTTGGTTTCCTCTTGCATCTTCTATCCTTTTTCCTTGTCGTCGTTTCTGGTCCGCCTGCGCATCCGCGACATCAGCTCCGCGCCCTTCGCTCCGACTACGGCCACCGCCAGCGCGGCGAGCAGCGCATCACCGACGGAAGCGCTCGGCTGATGTGTCGGCTGGAAGGAGAAATCTGGCGTCTTGCTTACCGCTGTCCCGCCGGAGCCCTTCGCGGCGTCCTGGAGGATGCCGCCCAACTTGCCGAAGTGCTGCAACCCGTCGTCTGAGCTGCGTACCTGGCCGACGCGCCCAAGTGCCTTGGCGGCCAGTGAACCCTTCCTGTGACCGGCTTTGGCTAATGCTTCCCCGGACGGTACGCCCCCGGTCGGGGAGGTCCGGGTTGGGACGGAGCCGGGGGCGATGCGGTTGGCGTACTCGGAGATCTCGGTCGCGGCTTCAGCGATGAGCCGGGCGATCTTGCCGGACTTCGCGGCCGCCTCGCCGGCTTGGGCGAGTGCCGTGGTGGCGTGGGAGCCGTCGGCACCCTCCAGCGCGGTCTGGTAGTGCTGCGAACCGGTCGCCGCCGACTTCTGGGCGGTCTTCGCCTCGACTGCCGCGCCGTCGAGATCGTCGAGGATCTGCCGCAGCACCGCAATGACTTCGCCGACGCTGCTGGTCACCCGAGGGCCTTCGCGTACTTCTCGGCGCTGTCGGTGCTGCCGTCGATCCTGTCGAGCACCAACTCGCCTTCGCGGTCGGCTTCGCGTAGCCGGTGGAGTGCGGTGGTGACGTGGGAGTGCTGGCTGTCGGTGAGGACCGCGATGGCGGCGACGTGGCAGGACCGGACGGTTTCCCGTACGGAATGGATGGTGTCAGCTGCCGACCGCAACGCCTCGGTCCCCTCGCGTAGCCGGCTCTTGACCTCGTCGATGCTCATCGTCGCTACCCGAGGATACCGGCGTACCGGCGGGTTGCCTCGCCTGCGCCGTGGATGAGGTCGGCGGATGCCTCCAACTGCCCCTTGGCCTGCTCGCAGCGGCCGATCGCCTCGCTCACCAGGGGGTGTCCGGTGCCGGCCGAGACGGCGCGAAGCTGGCTGAGCATGTTGTCCAGGGTCTTCACCGCCGCCATGAGCTGCTGCCGACTTGTGTTGCCGTGCTCAGCGGCCTGGGCGAGGCCGGCCTTGACCTCCTGGATGCTGGCCATCAGTTCCTCCCCGACGTTGGCCCTGCGACAAGCCCCGCACTCACTCTCCTACATGGCCGGAGCCTATCGGAGCCCGTCAACGTCAGGCTACGGAAGGTGAGCATGATTCGCTGCCGGGTCAGTTGAGTAGGCGTTCGGCCCAGTAGATCTGCCGGTCGGGGCCGATGCTGATCAGGGCGACCATGAGGTCGTCGACGGCGGCGGGAGCGGAGGCGACCGCGAACTCCGCCGGGTTGTCCGGGTGCGCCGGGTGCAGGACGAAGGAGTACGTGACCGGGGTGGCGTCGACCGACGTGACGGTGACGACGTTGCCGGAGGTGTAGAAGCCGCCGTCGACCTCACGCGCGCCGACGCCCTGCAGCCAGGGATAGCGCTCCTCGACAGCATTGAGGACGCCGTCCGACCCTGATCCGACCTGGTCCGGTCTATTCGACGTGGTGGCGATGAACCCCGGCAGGGTGCGGGACCGTTTGTCGACCACCGCGATGATGAGCATCGCGTCGGGCTTCGCCTGCGGTGGCGGCGTCCACGCGACCTCGCCGAGGAAGACCTGGTCGCCGTCGGAGGGAGCTACCAACTGTTGGTCGTCGAAGGCGGCTTCCGCGGTGGCCTGATCGACCAGGCGCAGGGTCGCGGTCGCGTTCAACACCTCCGGCCCGTACGGCGACCGCAGGTGCCACCACCGCCACCCGGCGATGCCACCAGCCGCGACGAGTACGGCAGCGACCAGCCCGATGATCCACACTGCCCGGTGCCTCATCCGGGCAGTACAGCACAGCGCGGCGGGACCGGCGGTGCCTCGCGCGCGAAGCTGACACCCGACCGCCATGGAGCAGGATTCACTTCCTTGCGCGGATGCCGGATCATCGGGTACGTAGCTGAGGAGCCCCTGCTGTGGCGATGAACCAGACCCGAGCGTGCCTCGGTGCCCGACCGCCTGATGCGATGCCCGTCGAAGCGCTGGTCCCAGCGGCCAGCGTGGAGCCCGTGTCACGTTGTCGCGGTATCGGTTCTTCCACGTCCAGGGACCGGACGACACTTCGGCAGGCACCCTGATGTCTGACAAGGCGAAGGCCTGGCGGAAGATCGGGCGAAAGGTGTTCGGCGAGGCGGAGGGGAAACCACTTCATTGGGCGATCTTCACGCTTACCGGCGTGATGTTCTTCCTCACACACGACGGTCTTGGGTATCGGGTGCTCTCTGGGGCTTACGTGGCCATTGTGGGGACACAGCTCATCCGAGAGTTGAGGGCGTACCGGCGCCGTCGGCGAACAAACGAGGACGCCCCACCGGTCGGTTGTCGCGGATCGGGTGAGGATGGGTGAGTTCGCCGTGGTGTGTCGATCGGCTGGTTCCGTTTGCAGCGTGTTGAACGGTGGGGTCGCCTGTGGCGCGGGCGGTAAGGGCGTGGCTGATGACTAGTGATTACCGGAATTCCATGATCGGGGGTCGTCCCCTGCGGGAGGCCGTCGACCTGCTGCTGGACACATCAAAAGAGTACGTTTTCCCGTCGGGCGTGGCGTTGACCGATGGTGACTCGGACTATAAGTCGATCGAGGTGATCATTGATGGTGCTCCGTCCTTCCGGTTGCGGCGGATGTTGGTTCCAGTCGGTAATGGGCACGTCGATCGTTGGCGCCTGATCAGCTGGATCAACTGGTTCCACATGCGGATCCTGATTCCGGTCGGGCTGGTTCTGTCGTCCCTCGCGCTCGTCGCCTACGTCACTTCCGGCCGGCCCGTCTGGGAGCAGATAGGTCGTAAGTAGTCCCAAGTCTCGTGGGGTTGGGCGACGCGGTTTGCGGGCATGCTGATGGTCGGCGTGGCCGGGTGTGGCGTCGCCGTCGCGGTGGTCGGTGTGGGTGTCAGCCGGTCGGGGGTGGCTGGGCCCAGGTGTGCAGGTCGGCGGGGGACGCGGTCCAGGGCAGGAATCGTTGGAGGTCCGGACCGGTCAGGGGTCTGCCGCCGTTGCGACCGCAGGCGTCGAGGTAGGCGGTGAGGTAGGTCAGGACGTTGAGGCCGGCCTGTTCGGCGGTGGCGGTGACGGTCCAGACGGTCGCGGCGAGGCGCGCGGCGTCGTCGGTGCGGGAGCCGTAGGCGTTCTTGCGGGTGATGACGGGCCGTCGCAGTGCCCGCTCGGACGTGTTGTTGTCCAGGCTGATCATCGGGTAGTCGCGGTGCGCGGTCAGGCCGTCCCACTCGCGGTCCAGGGTGGCCAGGGCCTTCTTCGCGGGTTGTTGCAGGCCGGGGCTGGCCATCTGGGCCTGCCGGGCGGTGTCGATCGCCTGCAGGGCGGTGTCCCAGGCGGTGTACGCGTCGTCCAGCCGGGTCGCCGCCGTCCCTGCGACGGCCGTGGATGCGTTCCACGCGTCGGTCAGCTCGTCGTGGGCGTGGTACAGGGCCTTGATCCGGTCCAGCCAGTCTCGGGTCCAATACGCCAGTTGGGTCGGGTTCGCGTCCCCGGCGCGCACGAAGTACCGGCGGACATGGGCCCAGCAGTACAGGTTGGTCAGGCCGTCGGTCCTACGCCCGGCCGAGGCGTAGACGGTGTAGAAGTCGCTGGAGACGACCAGCCGCCGTGGCCCACCATCAGCGTGCGGGGTCAGCTGTCCGGTGGCGGTGTCGATCCCGGCGTGGCGGGCCAAAACAGCGCCGGCGCGGGTCGGGTCCATCACGAAACAGGTGGTGTCCGCGCCGATGAACACCCACAGCCACCAGCGGGCCGGCCCGTCACCACCATCGGGGGTGAACACGTGCCACGACGTCTCGTCGGCGTGCAGATGCCACGAATCACGGGACCGGGCGACAATCCGCTCCTCCAACGGCGCCAGCAACGTCCCGGCGGCCGCGCAGGTCCCGACCAACGTCGAGGAGCTGACCTCGGCGCCCTGGCGTGCCAGCCCGGCGATCAGGGAGTTCTGGGAGCGCCCGGCCACGAACCGTTCGACCAGCAGCATCGCGATGAACCCGTTACTGAACCGGCCCTTGCCGACCGCTTTCGGCGGGCCCGGCGCGGTCACCGTCCTCGCCCCGGCACACCGGCACCGCCGCCGGTACCGGCGCCGACGGTGCACCACCACCCGCACCGTCACCCGCCAATCGACCTGCTCGAAGGCGTGATCGTCGAACGCCTCGAACCGCGACGAACAGTCCGGGCAGCAGTACCCGCCCCCGGCGAAGTCCCACACCACCTCCACCCGCGGCAGATGCGAGTAATCCCTGCGACCGGCCCGCCCTCCCGGCCCCCGCCGCGGTGCCCTCTCCCGCTCACGCTCGCCAGGCTCACCGCCATACCCACCCTGGCCGTCACCGTCGCCCGCCGTCGGCTGCGGCCGAACCCGCTCCGACGAACGCCCGAACACCAACCGCTGCAACACCGCCAACTCCGCCGACACCCGCTCCAACTCGGCCTCACGCCGCACATCACGTTCCCGCAACCGCTCGTTCTCCACCCGCAGCGCCGCGTTCTCCTCCCGCAACTGCCCGGCCAACCGCTCCCACCGCTCGTTGGCCTCCACCACCCGAGCCAGCGCAGACCTCAACCCCGCGTCAGCATCCGCCTCCACCGAAGCACCAACCGAGACCGTCACGGCCGCAAATCAACACCACCACGGCTGCCGGAGCACGCACCAACTGTCCGACTACACAAAGTCACCCACGGGAACTGGGACTACTTACGATAGGTCAGGTGTGCGTTGTCGGTGTTGGGATTTGTTTGGTCGGGCTTGTTTGTGCCAAGCTTGCGCTGATCCCTCGATCGTATCCAAGGTTCCATGGCTCCGGGATTGTTGCACTACGCGGGGTGCCTGCGGAAGTCGCCCGTCGGATAACGGACCGGAACCCGGGTTCGGTCATTGCGGCGAAGCCGCGTAGGTGACGTTGATGAACAGGTATCGAGCCTTGTTTGTGTTGGCGATGGTTGTCTGGCTGTCGTCGGGAGCTGGTGCCCTCTTTGGATGGTGGTCGATTCACTGGGCAGCTTTTGTGTCGGCGGCCGCTGGCCTTCCGTACGTCGTTCTCGAGCGGAAGCGGTACAAGGACGAGGGGGAGTCGATGTGAGCGATGGTGGTCTGTGATAGGGGTTCGGTTGGTCAAGCGGGGTTTGTGGTGGGGCCTCCTCGTGCTCCTTTTCCTGGACTCCTTATTTGTAGGATGGTTGGTGTTCTCTGCTGACACGCTGATTGAGTTTGTTGTGGGATCGGTGGTTTCTGTTGTTGTGCCTCTGGCCCTTTTTGGCGTGATAGCCCTGCTGGAGGTGCTTGATGATCGAAGCGGAGGTGATGTCGGTCGACATAGTAAGAAAAGCCGTCGAAGGGAGTGATCGGAGAGGTGCTGAAGGTGAAACGCGAGAACTCGAAGGATGGGGTGATCACAACTGGTGTGATGCTCCTGCTGGGGGCTTGCCTGCTTCCTGAAATTGTCATTGAAGGCTCGTGGCGCGCGTGGGGCGCGGTGCCTACAGGAATACTGGTGCTATTTCTGTTTATTCGCGAGGTCACTGTCCTGGTGCGGGAACGAAGGCGTCCGCCACCGGCCGATTGAGATCGCCCCTGGTGCTCGATGCAACGCGGATCTAGGTGGGGAATCCGGCGGGACTTCGTTTGCGTCACAACTGTATCAGCAGCCCGTGCAGGCGCCATGTGCCGCTTTCGTAACGCTCCTGAGGGAACTGAAGTCCAGTAGGAACTTTTCGCCTAGAGTCCTCGTGTGGGTGAACAGTGGTACTGCTTTTCTTGCTGCAGGGGTGGTGGATAAGGGTGGCGGATGTATTTTATCGATCGGACCACGTGTTTGGTGGCGCTTGGCGTCAGCACGCAGTCGCCCGAGCCCGGTACCTGGAACACGAGGCTGATCTCATAGAAGCTAGGCAAGATGGGCGCGGTGCCCAGCTCAAGAAGATTAGGACTGCGTGTGACCTGGCAAGACGTCATCTCTATATCGCTCGACAGTCCGCTTTGAATGTCAGGCCATTTTCTGGCACTCTTGAAGGTGCTTGGTCAAACATCCACGCGGCGGAACTTCTCCTGCTTGAAGTTGCTGACGACGACCGAGTGAAGGGCTGGTCTACATCGGTCCTAGAGCTGGCCAAGAAGCGACTTAACGAGAACGACTGCAGGTTAGGGAAGCTTCGAGAATTGTGTCACAAGAAGATTGTGGGCAGTAGGTTTCGGGTGGCTAAGAAGGCATGTTTCCGGCTGAATCCCGGGCCAGTTGAATGTGGCGATGTCGAGGAGCTCCGCCGCGCGATGATGGCGGCTTTGGTCGGTAGCTACAGCTCGATGAACAGCTGGTACTCGCGTGTTCGTGGAGTGCGGAATATTCTCGTTGCCGTGACGCTTTTGGCTTGCGCTCTTCTGATTGGCTTGGCGGCATGGGCATACTGGGCACCGAAAGTTCTTAGTGTCTGCTTTGGTGAAGCGCCCAAAACTATCGTGTGTCCGCATGACTCATTCACAAACAACCCGCCTGAGCATCGAGGTGCTGTCGAGACTCCGCCTTCTGTTGCCCCGACTTCGGCCTCAAGCGCGAGTCCGAGTCCGAGTCCGAGTTCGCCCCCGAGTCCGGGTCCAATGGGCGAGAATGGTGATTCATCAGAATACGCTGATGTGGTGAATGAGCCAAACAAGGCTGATGTGATCCTGGTAATTGCCTTTGGATTCATGGGTGCGGTACTTTCTGGCCTTCCTGCGCTTGCAAAGTTGCACAGCTCTCCCGTGCCGTACGACCTTCCGCTCTCTTTGGCCGCACTGAAACTGCCCGCAGGTGGCCTCTCTGCGTTGATTGGCATCACGTTCATCCGAGGGGAATTCATTCCTGGGTTGACGCAGTTGGATACTGGGGCCCAGATTCTCGCGTGGAGTGTTGTCTTCGGTGTATCGCAGTATGCTGTCACCCGGCTCGTGGATAAGAAGACCTGGGAGGCGCTTTCGGATCAACGTGGAAATCCGGATAGTGATGAGGATTCGAAGTCTGCGAGTGCGGCAGATGGTGGGGGTCGTGCTCGTTACGAGTATTAGCCGTTGATGTTCGGCCGAATGGTGTGTCGGTAGTTTGATGGCTGGGGCGGCTTCAGGCATTATTGGTCAGGCGGCGAGGCCGAGGAGTTCGGTGGCGCGGGTGGTGAAGTGGCGTACCTCGGGGAGGGTGGCGTACGGCTTCAGGCGGTGTTGCAGGTCTCGGACGATCCCGATTGTGCGGGAAGAGTTGACGGTGGCGGCGAGTTCGACGACGTGGGTGGCGCGGGTGGCGGCGGCTTCGACGTCTGCGCGGTCGAGGTCGGCGGTGGCTAGGGCGGCGCGGCTCAGCGCGGCGCGGCGGGCACGGCCCTGCTGGCGTGCGGCTTCGGCGGACCCGGTGGCGAAGCGCTCGGTGTCGTCGGGCTGCCCGAGGTCGCGGAAGCAGTGGGCGGCTTCGCCGTACAGGTATGGGGTGTCGATGAATCTGGCCCAGACGGGTTCGTCGTCGTGGTCGACCTGGGCGAAGGTGTGTTCGGCCTTGGCTACGGCAGCGGCCGGCGCGGGCGAGCATCAGTGCTTCGCGGGGTTGGCCGAGCAGGTGGGCGTAGAGTGCCCGCTGGGTGTCCGCCTTGTGCATACCTGCCTGTCTGCAGGATGACGTCAATCAGTCGATTGTCTTACTTAATGTGCATCTGCCAGCGGTGTCCGTTGTAGAGTTAACTCTTGGTGGCGGGTCTTGTTGTCTCCGTTAGCAACCCTTAGGGTCTGCTTGCCATCGATGTCACGGTGGCGGCAACGGGGGAGGCACTGTGGACTCGGTCAGCGCTGGCTTCAATCGAAGTGGTCGGCTGGTTGTTCGTCTCGGGTTGGTCGGCGGGCGGCTCGCTAGATGGGTTACGTACCTTCTGACCGCGATCCTCGTGGTGACGCTGGCTGACTGGGCGGTCAGGAAGCCGGCGGTGGCCGCTCCCGCTGGTGAGGAACAGACCGTTGACGAGCCGGCTGGTGAGCTGGAGCGGCCGGACGAAGCGGCGGCCTTGGTGACGGCGCGAATGACCGGCAAGCGGGTGAGGATTACCGGGTTGACGTCGGAGACGTCGGAGTTCTGGGCGTTGCCTGATGGTCAGGTCGAGGTGGAGGCACACCTGGGGCCGGTACGGTTGCCTGACGGCGAGGGCGGATGGCGGCCGGTTGACTTCACTCTGGCGCCGCAGCCGGACGGCTCGGTGGCGGCGCGCGCACACCCCAACGATCTCCGGCTGTCGGGTGCCGCCGACGACGGCGAGCACGACCTGCTCTCGCTTGGACTCGGTGAGGATCGCCTCGCGTTGGGCTGGTCCGGCCGCCTGCCGGCTCCAGTGGTGTCAGGGACGCGGGCGACCTACCAGGAGGTGCGTCCTGGTGTCGATCTGGTGGTGGAATCGACCCGGACCGGCTTCCAACAGTTCCTCATCGTGAAGAACCGGGGCGCGGTGGAGCAGGTCGGCGAGGTGCCCTTGACGCTGCGGGGTACGGGTCTGGCGGTGGCTGAGGACGGTCTTGGCGGGTGGGAGGTCTTGGGTGACGATGGCGACCGGGTCGGCGTGGTGCCAGCGCCGGTGATGTGGGACGCCCAGGTGCATGAGCAGTCCGGCGAGCAGGTACGTAAGGCTCCGGTCGACGTACGGGTGAGTACCCGTCGCGGTGGCGACACGGAGTTTGAGCTGACGCCGTCGATGGAGTGGCTGTCCGACCCGGGGACGGTGTTCCCGGTGACGATCGATCCGTCGGTGACGCTGAATCCCAACTATGACGCGTTCGTGCAGAACGGCTACACGACAGACCAGTCGACGGTAAACGAACTCAAGCTGGGGACGTACGACGGCGGTACCAACAAGGCGCGATCGTTCCTCAGCTTCCGCAACCTGGCCTGGTTGCAGGGCAAGCAGGTGCAGTCGGCCAACCTCTACCTGTGGAACTATCACTCGTGGTCGTGTGAGGCACGCCAGTGGCAGGCATGGTCGACCAGCTATGTCGACTACACGGCACGGTGGACGAACCAGCCGACATGGATCAAGGTCGTTGGGACGTCGTCGCAGACCAAGGGCTACAACAGCTCCTGCGGTGACGGCTGGGTGAGCGTACCGGTGACGACCGCGTTCGCCGATCTCGCGGCATTTACCACGCAGACGACAGTCAACATCGGGCTGCAGGCGACGTCGGAGACGGACAACCTGAGTTGGAAGCGGTTTCACTCGGTCGAGAACACCAAAGATCCGTACGTGACGTTGGTGTACCAGGTTCCGCCGACGGTGACGGCGAGGGCGACGGTCCCGTCCGTCCCGTGTCACACGTCGACGTCGGGCGCGCCCTATATCAACACGAAGACGCCACAGCTACGGGCACAGGTCACCGACACCGAGGGTTCGCAGGTGACGACACGGTTCGAGTGGTGGGTGCCGGCGACCTCGGCACCGATCGGCGCAACCACCGTCGGCCCTGGCGCGTCCGGTTCGTGGTTGGCGACGGTGGTGCCGTCGGGCGCGTTCGCTGAGGGCAATCCGTACTCGTGGCGGGCGCGCGGCTCGGACAGCACGTCAAACGGACCGTGGACGTCGTGGTGCTACTTCTACATCGACACCGTCGCCCCGTCGGCGATGCCGACGGTGTCGTCGACGACGTACCCGTCGGGACAGTGGGCCGGTGGTGTCGGTACGGCCGGGGCTTTCACGTTCGGTGCGTCGGGGGTCGCGGACGTGGCGGCCTACGAGTACGGGTTGAACGCCAACCCGCCGAACCAGTCGGTGAACGCGGCCAGCCTCGGCGGCGGTGCGTCGGTGTCGATCACGCCGACGCAGGACGGCCCACAGACGCTGTACGTGCGCTCACGAGACCGGGCAGGGAACCAGTCGGCGATCCGCAGCTACACCTTCAACGTGGGCAGCGGCGCCGTGACCGGGCCGAAGGCTGGTGACATCGCAGCGGCCAAGACGGCGATCACCGGTGTCGGCCAGACGGCGGCGACCGGCGTGACGTACCAGTGGCGGCGCGCGGACACCGACACCTGGGTCAACATCCCGACCGGGCATGTGTCCCTCGCGGCGGGCGGTGCCGTGACGTCATGGCCGGTGGCGACGACCGGTGGAGGGGCGTTCCCGAAGCTCAACTGGGACGTGGAGGCGACCCTCGCCGCCGTGGACGCGCAGTCGATCGCCCGCAACGGCCCGCTGCAGCTACGTGGGGTGTTCGTCGGCGGCACGGGCGGCACGTCGAGCGCGGTGACGTTCACCTTTGACCGGGACCAGGCGACCGCGGCTTCCTCCAGCATCGGACCGGGTTCGGTCAACCTGATCACCGGCAACTACAGCCTGTCGGACACGGACGTGTCGGTGGGCTCGTATGGCACAGATCTGACGGTGACTCGGTCGTACAACTCGCGCCGGGCGACGGCGACCGATTCGGCGAACATGTTCGGACCGGGCTGGGTGTCGGGTGTCCTCGTCGAGGAGTCGGAGTCGCCTTACACGTCGCTGACGGTGTACGGCTCGTTGGTGCAGGTGGGCCTGCCCGAAGGTGACACGCTCGGCTTCACCAAGCGGACCGCGACCGACTTCGACTCGGAGCCGGGAATGGAGTTCCTACGGCTGACGTACGCGTCGGGGCCGGATTCGTACAGCCTGACCGACGAGGACGGCAACCTGGTGACGTTCACCCGGGTCTCGGGCAGCGCGGCCGGGAAGTACTTCCCGACGGCGGTGACGGTGCCGGGGTCGAGCCAGACCACGACGATCAGCTGGGAGCGTGTGACGATCGGCGGTACGGAGATCGTCCGGCCGACCAGGATGCTTGCGCCGGTCGCCGACGGGGTGGCCTGCACGACGCTGATCCGGGGCTGCCGGGCGTTGACGTTCACCTACGCCACATCGACGACCGCTACCGGGACCACCGAGGCGGGCTGGGGCGACTACCTCGGACGGGTACGGCAGGTGTCGTTCACCGCGTGGGACCCGGACCTGTCGACCCCGGCGATGCGCACGATCGCGGTCGCCGGCTACGCCTACGACAACGCCGGACGGCTGCGGGCGGTCTGGGATCCCCGCCTCGACTACGTCGACGGCACGACGACGCACCACCTGTGGGAAACCTACTCGTACAACCTGGACGGGGTGCTCGCGTCGGTGCGGCCGACCGCGGAGGAGCCGTGGCAGCTGACCTACACGACGCTGCCGGGCGACTCAGGTCTGGGCCGACTGCACCAGGTGTCCCGCAGCGCGC
Organism: Solwaraspora sp. WMMA2101; assembly: GCF_049179175.1. Lineage (NCBI taxonomy): Bacteria > Bacillati > Actinomycetota > Actinomycetes > Micromonosporales > Micromonosporaceae > Solwaraspora > Solwaraspora sp. WMMA2101. Next base: position 4,579,045 of record NZ_JBMHMA010000006.1, read on the forward strand.
TGTCGGCCGGTACGGCGACCACCACCGTCGTGTACAAGGTACCGACCTCCGGCACGGGCGCGCCGTACGACCTGTCGTTCTCGCAGACGGTGCGGTGGGGCCAGGTCGAGGCGCCGACGGACGCGACGGCGGTGTTCCCGGCCAACCAGGTGCCGTCGGGCAGCCCGTCGACCGGGGCGCTGCCGTCGTCGTACGAGCGGGCGACCGTCACGTACATGGACGCCAACGCCCGCGAGACCAATGTGGCGGTGCCGGGCGGCGGGATCAGCGCCACCTGGTTCGACCAGTGGGGCAACACCACTCGTACGTTGAGCGCTGGCAACCGCAGACGGGCACTGGACGCCAGCGGCTCGGACGACTCGGCGGCAGAAACCGCGCTGGCGTTCGCGCATTCGACGTTGAACATCTACTCCGACGACGGGCAGCGGCTGATCAGCACGTTGGCGCCGGAGCACGATGTGACGCTGCCGGACGGCACGGTGGTGCGCGGCCGTCAGCACACCCGCAACACCTATGACCAGGGTGCGCCGACCACCGGCGGGCCGTACAACCTGGTCACCACGGCCGAGGTGATGGTCCGCTGGTGGAACACCGCCGGGGTGGCCACCGACTCCGACGTCCGTACGACCACGACGGCGTACGACTGGGGGCTGCGGCAGCCGACGGTGGCGACCGTCGACCCAGCCGGCCTGGCCCTCGCTACCCGCACCACGTACGACCCGATCACCGGTCTCGAAGTGACTACGACCGCCCCAGCGGGAGGCACGTCGACCACGACACCATCGACCCGGCGGACGGTGTACTACCGGGCCACCAGCGGCTCCGGGCACAGCGAGTGTGATCTGCGGCCGGAGTGGGCGAACCTGCCGTGCCGGATCGAGCCCGGCGGGCAGGCCGGATCCGGGCCGGAGCTGCCGGTCACGGTCACTACGTACGACATGTTCAACCAGCCGCGTACGGTGGTGGAGAAGACCAGCGCCGGCACCCTGCGCACCACGACCACCAGCTACGACGTCGCTGGTCGGATGCACGAGGTGGCGGTCAGCACCGCGCCCGGGCTGGGTGCGGCGGTGCCGGTCACCCGCAACGTGTACGAGGCTGCCACCGGTCGGCACCTGCGGACCCAGTCGATCGTGGGTGGGACTGTCACGGCCGAGGTGATCCGTACCTTCGACATGTTGGGCCGGCAGACGTCGTACACCGACTCGGACGGCAACGTGTCGACCACGACGTACGACCTGTTGGGGCGGACGGCGACGAGTTCGGATGGTAAGGCGACCCGGACCTACACCTACGATGGCGGCACCGAGCGGCGTGGTTTGCTGACGTCGGTCGACGACACGCAGGCCGGGGTGTTCACCGGCGGCTACGATGTCGAGGGCAATCTGACGTCGGAGACGTGGCCGTCGGGGATTACGGTCGCCCATGAGTATGACGAGACCGGGACGAGTGTCGGTATCACCTATGTCCGGCCGGGTTGTGGTGCTTCGGATTGCACTCTCTACAGTGGGTCGGTGGCGGAGTCGGTGCATGGTCAGTGGCGGCAGCACGCGTCGACCCTGGCCGAGCAGACCTACACCTACGATGCCTCCGGCCGGTTGACGACGGTCGAGGACACTATCGGCGGCCAGTGCACGACCCGCAGCTACGCCTTCTCGGCCAGCAGCAACCGGGACAGTCTGGTCGAGTACGCCCCGGCAGGTGATGGCACCTGCCAGACCGGGACCGCCGCATCGACGGTGACTTTTTCGTACGACACTGCGGACCGGATCACCACGGCCGGCACGGTGTATGACGCGCTCGGGCGTACGACGACGGTGCCGGCGGCGGACACCGCCACCCCGACTGCCGGCAACGCCACGGTCGGCTACCACGTCACCGACCTGGTGGACACGATCACTCAGGCGGGCCGCACGGTCGACTACGCCGTGGATGTCACCGGGGAGCGGGTGCGGTCGTTCACCGACACCGCTGATGGCACCCCGGTGACGACGGTGCACCATTACGACGACGACGGGGACAACCCGGCCTGGACGCAGGAGAACGTCGACACCTGGACGCGGATCGTGTCTGGTGTGTCGGGGATGGGCGGCATCTGGAACAGCGACAACGGACAGGTGACCTGGCGGTTGGCCAACCTGCACGGCGACCTGGTCGCCACCATCAACCCCGACGATGTCGGGCTGTCGGCCACTACCGACGCCAGCGAGTACGGCACCCCCCGCAACCCTGATGCGATCGGTGGTGAACGGTACGGCTGGTTGGGCGCGAAGCAACGCGCCAGCGACCCCGCCACCGGGCTGATCCTGATGGGGGTGCGTCTCTACAACACGACCACCGGACGCTTCCTCACCGTCGACCCTGTGTACGGCGGCAGTTGCAACGCCTACGAGTACACTTGCGCCGACCCGCTCAACAAGGAAGACCTCGACGGCAAATGGGTCAGCCTGGTGATACGCGGAGCGGCAGCAGCCTGCAAACTCGGTCGGAATTGGTGCAAACGGGCAGCGGTGTGGACTGGCAAACAGGCCTGGCGTGGTGCGAAGTGGGCTGGTCGGAAAGCCTGGAGTAGGGCCAAGAGATCCTGGACCGGGACGCGCAACTTCATTCGGAACACGTCGATCCGCTGCCACCGATTCCCCAACGTCGGTGGGTTCGGCTGCGATCTGCGGTACAAGGGAACGAGGAAATTTGGTGTGCACTATCATCGCGTGAAGGGTAAGTATCGGCCGCACTATCACCGGCGTCCGGGAATTGGTAAGCACCGTCCGTGGGAAGGTGGATGGTAGATAATGCAGTCTCCTAGCGTGCTCCCGCGCTTTCCGCTCCGTTATTCGGAAGTCGATGTTGGGTCGGAGATGCTCCACGACGTGGAAGCCATCGAGACGACGGCGGAGTATGTTGACGACCATGACCCCGAGTATGTCTGCTTGGACATGGAGGGTAAACGAGTCCGGCTCATTGTTTGGGCGCTTGAGCTGTTGGTCTGTCAAACTGTTCCCGACAATTTCGATCCAGCTGGGTTGCGGATAATGGAAGGGGTCGAGGGTTCCGAGCTGCTTCTTGTTGAGTGCTTTGGCTCAACCTCGCTTCGAATGTTGCGGGGTGCGGGAAGCGCACTGCCGGCTAAGTGGGACCAGCTGGGCGATCTTCCTGATATTCCCGCATTAACTGAATCTAGAATCTCAGTGAAGGACTTCCATGAGACGTGGATGAAGGCGAGGCTTGGCAAGCGGTACTAACGTTTGTTGGGTCGGCAGACGTCGTACACCGATGTGGACGGTAACGTGTCGACGACGACGTACGACCTGTTGGGGCGGACGGCGACGAGTTCGGATGGTAAGGCGACCCGGACCTACACCTACGATGGCGGCATGGAGCGGCGTGGTCTGCTGACGTCGGTCGACGACACCCAGGCCGGGGTGTTTACCGGCGGGTACGACGTCGACGGCAACCTGGTCACGGAGAGCTGGCCGTCGGGGATCACGGTCGCCCATGAGTACGACGAGACGGGGACGAGTGTCGGTATCACCTATGACCGGCCGGGTTGTGGTGCGTCGGATTGCACTCTCTACAGTGGGTCGGTGGCGGAGTCGGTGCACGGCCAGTGGCGGCAGCACGCCTCCACCCTGGCCGAGCAGACCTACTCCTACGACGCGTCGGGTCGGTTGACGACGGTCGAGGACACCATCGGCGGCCAGTGCACGACCCGCAGCTACGCCTTCTCGGCCAGCAGCAACCGCACGAGCCTGGTCGAGTACGCCCCCGCTGGTGACGGTGCCTGCCAGACCGGCACCGCCGCCTCCACCGTCACCCGCTCCTACGACGCGGCCGACCGGATCACCACCGCTGGTACGGTCTATGACGCGCTCGGGCGTACGACGACGGTGCCGGCGGCGGACACCGCCACCCCGACGGCTGGTGACGCCACGCTCGGCTACCACGTCACCGACCTCGTCGACACGATCACCCAGGCAGGTCGGACGGTCGACTACGCCTTGGATGTCACCGGCGAACGCATTCGGTCGTTCACCGACGATGCTGACGGCACGCCGGTGACGACGGTGCATCACTACGACGACGACGGCGACAACCCCGCCTGGACGCAGGAGAACGTCGACACCTACACCCGGATCGTGTCTGGCGTCTCCGGCATGGGCGGCATCTGGAACAGCGACAACGGGCAGGTGACGTGGCGCCTGGCCAACCTGCACGGCGACCTGGTCGCCACCATCCTGCCCGACGACGCGGGTCTGTCCGCCACCACCGACGCCAGTGAGTACGGCACCCCACGCAACCCGGACGCGATCGGTGGCGAACGGTACGGCTGGTTGGGCGCGAAGCAACGCGCCGCCGACCCCGCGACCGGGCTGATCTTGATGGGCGTACGTCTCTACAACACCACCACCGGACGCTTCCTCACCACCGACCCTGTGTACGGCGGCAGCTGCAACGCCTACGAGTACACTTGCGCCGACCCGATCAACAAGGAAGACCTCGACGGCAAACGTTCATGCAAGAGGTTTCGGTGGCATTGTCGAGTATATAAAAAGGCCAAGTCCCGAGTGCGTAGCTACTATCAACGCGCCAAATTCGGCGTGAAGGTTTCCTGGAAATCGGGTGAGTGTCGGCGGTTCAGGTGCGCACATGGAAGCCCGCATCACTACCGCCGCACTCGGGCTGGCGCTAAGCGTTACGAAAACTGGTATTGCAGTAGGGGGGCGCGGACGCGTTCGTATATAACAGTTGCTAGCTTTGTGGCCGGATTCTCTATTGCAGGGATTCCTTTTGCGGCGCATGTAACCTTTATGGAAGTTAGGTGTGCGCATCGATGATCGAGGGTGACGGATTTGAGAGTTGAAAGAAAACTCAAGTGGGCCATCTTCCTGTTCGGTCTTGTTGTTTGGGTGATATGTATAGTGCTGGCCGAATTCGAGATTATTGCCTGGGAGACCGTGATCTGGATTGGACTGGTTTGCAGCGTGCCGCTCTGGCTTGTCACACTCATCGGCACAGAGCGGAACTGAACATCTGGGTTGGATGGCCATCGACGGCACGGTCTGTTAGGCGGTCGCACGGTCGACTACGCCTTGGATGTCACCGGGGAGCGGGTGCGGTCGTTCACCGACACCGCTGACGGCACGCCGGTGACGACGGTGCATTACTACGACGACGACGGGGACAACCCGGCCTGGACCCAGGAGAACGTCGACACCTGGACGCGGATCGTGGCCGGTGTGTCGGGGATGGGTGGTATCTGGAACAGCGACAACGGGCAGGTGACGTGGCGGTTGGCCAACCTGCACGGCGACATGGTCGCCACCATCCTCCCCGACGATGCCGGTCTGTCGGCCACCACGGATGCCAGCGAGTACGGCACCCCCCGTAACCCCGACGCCATCGGCAGCGAACGCTACGGCTGGCTGGGCGCGAAACAACGCGCCACCGACCCCGCCACCGGCCTGATCCTGATGGGCGTCCGCCTCTACAACACGACCGCCGGACGCTTCCTCACCGTCGACCCTGTGTATGGCGGCAGTTGCAATGCCTACGAGTACGTGTGTGGCGACCCGGTGAATTCATTCGATTTGGACGGACGTAATTGTCGAACCTGGAAATGGGTAATAACCTCGTCCTGTCGTCCGTCCGGCAGTCACCGCGAGACGATCCATGCTCATGTTTCTCTAGCTGCCTGGGTCGTTCCCGGTGGTGCTGCATATAAGGGCGCCCGGTTCGCCTATAAGTTCGGAAAGGCTTCCTGGAAGGCAAAGAAGAGATTCACGAAGGCGAAGTGGAAAAACTGCAGGTAGGGATGGCAGAATTGTGCAAGGAAAGCATCTTCGGGAATTGGAAAGGCTGCCTTCCAGGCGTATTTTGGCGGCGACTGGGATAATGCAAAAACTGCCGGTCGTTTCTGGAGGGATTCCACGCATGACAATCGCGCGAAAGCGCAGAATGTAATATGTGGGTCGCTTTACAACTTGACTCGAGGGACGTCGCGAACCTCGTGCCCGATGAGGAAATATAGGAGGAATTGGCGATGGTGAAACGCGAGAACTCGAAGAGTGGGGTGATCACAACTGGTGTGATGCTCCTGCTGGGGGCTTGCCTGCTTCCAGAAATCATCATTGAAGGCTCGTGGCGCGCATGGGGTGCAGTGCCGACAATGATACTGGTTCTATATCTATTTCTTCACGAGGTTTCCGTCCTGGTGCGAAAACGGAGGCGACCGCCATCGGCTGAATGAGATCGGCCATGGTGCCAGGGCCTTGTGTAGTTGAATGAGGTGTCTCTGACCTGGGCATGCGCGATCTCGTTGCCTGATTGAAAGGTGACGTGGGACTGGTGCGGCCCAAAGGTGATCATAGAGTTGCTAAGACCGCATGATACTGACAAGGACCACGCTCGCGCGTGTCATCGATCGCTGATCGACGTGATCCGTCGGCACGTCCCAGCCCGGGCTCTTGTGGAGGAGATTCAGTATCGCCGCCAATGGCAGTCGCCAAGGTAGTGGGGATCACTCGGTCGAGGGCGGTGCGCAGCCAGTTCCGGCTGGGTGCTCCGAGTGCGGCGAGCACGAACGGCGCCTTGACGATGTTGCGGCGGGCTACGCCCAGACTTTCCGGGGTTGGACATGAGTTCGCATCCTCTCCATGGCTACTTCGGACGGTGCAGTTCATTCCCCTACATGGATATGGCCGTGTGAGGTCCAACGTTCGACGTCCTTGTTGCGGATCGGGCGCATGGCTGGTGTGAACGGCTGCGTCGATAGGCTGGCCGGTATGGGCGATGCGACGGGTGGAGCCGATGGGCTGCTGTGGGGTCGGACCGACGACGGCACCAGCCCCGAGCAGTCCGATGCCCATCGCTGGCAGGTGTTCGGGGCGCGGACCGTGTATGAGCGGCGGCCGTGGGTCAGCCTTGACCTGGTCGACGTCCAGCCGCCCGGCGGCGAGCGGTTCGAGCATCACGTCGTACGGCTGTTTCGGGCTGCGATCGGCGTCGTTGTCGACGATCGGGACCAGGTGCTGATGCTGTGGCGGCACCGATTCGTGTCGGACCAGTGGGGCTGGGAGCTTCCCGGTGGCATCGTCGACGACGGCGAGAGCCCGGCGGTAGCCGTGGCCCGCGAGGTCGAGGAGGAAACCGGCTGGCGGCCGACGACCATGCGGCACCTGATCTCGTATCAGCCGATGGTCGGCATGATCGATTCGCCGCACGACGTCTACTACGCCGAGGGGGCGACGTTCATCAACCGGCCAGCGGCATCTGACGAAGCCGGCGAGGTCGCGTGGGTGCCACTCGCCAGTATCCGAGGGCTGCTGGACCGGAACGAGATCCTCGGCTCCGGCTCGATCGTCGGACTGCTACACGTGCTGGCGTTCGGCGTACCAAAGGGCTAGACAACTGCGGTGATTCGGGTCATCAGTTGGTTGAGGCGTCGCTGGTTCCTCAGCGATCCGGTCCGGCTGGCCAGCGCCCGCGCACGTCGTGCTTCCTGCTCGGCTTCGCGCAGGTCGCCGCTGGCCAGGTGGGCATGAGCGAGACCGATCCGGAGACCGGCCTCGGCGCGAGTGAAGGTGCCGTCCATCGCGGCGAGGGCGGCATGCAGGTCTTCGACCGCTGCGCCTTCACCCAGTAGGGCATGGGCGTTACCGCGCCAGCGGGTCAGGTGGGCCTCGTTGAGGAAGATTCCGGCGACCTCCTCGTCTCGCATTTCCGCACCGCTCGGCAGTGTCGCGGCGGCCCGGTCGAGTGCGGCGTGGGTTGCCGGTGCGTCCGACAGCATCGCGGCGAACTCGGCGTGGGCGGCATGCAGCCAAGCCAGCAGCCGGGCGGGGGCCTTCCGCTCGGCCACGGCCAACGCCTCCAGGATCAGCGCGCGGGCAAGCTCCGGCTTTCCGGCATCGACCAGGACGTACGCCTGTTCGCCCATGGCGTGCGCGACCAGTGCTGGGCTCGCGGCTTCGACCGCTGCTCGTCGCGCCAACTCGTAGCAGCGCCAGGCGCGGTCGACCGCGCCGACGTCGAGCGCCTGCCAGCCGGCCAGCGTCGCGGCACCGGCGAGCGCCCGCGCGACGGGCCGTCGCGCAGCCGGCAGTACGGAGTACGCCAGGGCATTCTCCAGCGTCTCGACGTGGGTGCGCATCTGATCGCCGAGCGTGGGAGCGCCCATCTGGCGATCGATGGAGCGAAAGAGCTCGGTCTGCTGCGTCAGCACGCCGACCAACCCGACGTCGACCGACTTGGACGCCTCGATGCGCTTGGCCAACTCGGAGTACGCGTTGTCCAGCGTCTCGCCTGGCGTTGCGGTCGGTCCGAACAGCTCGGCGTCGGTCAGCCCGAAAATCGCTCGCAGGACCGCGCGATACTCGTCGCTGACCGACCGTCGACCGTTCTCCCACTCGGAAACGTAGACCTTGAGGCTTGCCCGCGTGGCCGTAGCTGCGCCAGCGGCGGCGCGCCGCCGAGCGATTTCATGAACGAGCCGTGCCTGCGACCATCCGCGCGACTCGCGTGCTGCCTTGAGCGCGTTCATCCCGCCTCCGTCCGGTCACGCTCATGATGCCTCACCTGGACCGGGAACGACAGGGGTTAACAGGGAGGAGTTAACCATTGTGGTCTGTCCTCTTGCGGTGCTGAGCCGGTTTAGTCGATGACGACAGACAGCGTTGGTCGGCCACAAGATCGAAAGCTAATCGTCGAGTTGGGAAGGGCGATGCTGCATGATCCACTCGGCAACCGCCTCGCGGGACCAGATACGCCCGGTGGTCAGGGAATCCAGGGGTGCAGGGAAGGTGGGCCGTTTGACGATCTCGGATGCACGCTGACGCGAGATCCCGCCGAGCATTTGTTGTATCTCCGCCATGGCAGCCAACCGCATGCGGAGAAGTTAAGGACTTGACGGGCGTCAACCCCGTCAACTTGACAGCCCTTACATCTGCGTCGACGAATGTCTAATCATACGCTGAATCCACGAGCGAGCATCACCAACTGATGGGAGGCGAGCCCCACCATGACCCAGATGGACGACGACCGGTGGCGGGAGTGCGGGTCGGACTGGCGAGACCCGGGCAGTGGCCCCGGAGGACTGCCAGACGACGCACCTGTACCCGCGCCCGTGCCCGTGCCCGACGACCGGTCCGCTGACGACGACCCGAGCAGCCGCTTCGGCACCCGTACCGCTGCTTGGAGCGCGACCGGACCGACCAGCCCGCGCCCCGACCTGGGCGACTGCGCCTGACCCGGCACTGACACAGCGCACGTAATCGCAACCCATGATCTGCCCCGGTCGCCGTACCGCCAAGGAGGGCTGCGGTGATCGGGGCGGGGGTGGCCCTGCCCGAGTCGGCAAGGGGCCGGGCCACCCCCATCCAGTAGGCACATCAGCACACGCAGCAGGGGAGGAGCATCGATGATGCGCAGGATGTGGCAACGAATCCGGGTCCGCTGGGGACGCCGACGGATGGCGTCGACCCCACCCAGCCAGTGGCCGGCCGGCAGCAGCCCCGGCGTGCACCGGGTGCCCGGCACCAACATGCGCTCGGCGGCGTACCGGCCGATCCGGCCCTGGCAGGTGCGCAACCAGCGGTTCCGCCCGGCCGGCGTCGCGACCCGCGGCCTCGACCCGGCCGACGTCAGCGCGTTCCTCGACCGCGTGGCCCACGACCTCGGGATCCTGTACGCCGAGCTGGACCGCACCTGGGAGCAGAACAACCGGATCAAGGAGGCACTGCGCCGCTGGCAGACCACCCAGGCCATGATCAGCCAGGCCGCCGCCAACCACACCGCCGCCCAGCAGGCCGCAGCCCAGCAGGCCACGATCGGTCAGGCCGCCGTCCACTACAGGGCGGGTGCCGCCCGGTGACCGACCAGAACGACAGTGACGCCACCGTCGTCGACTGCACCAGCTGCGACGGCGGTGGCGTCACCTCCCACCGGTGCAGCTGCACCTGGTACGGCGACACGCTCATCGTCGACGACGACCGGTCGAGCGCACCCCCGGGCGGGTCGGCGTACCGCGATTGTCAGGTCTGCGGCGGCACCGGCGCGACCTGCACGACCTGCCTGTCCTGCGGCGGGCTCGGCCGCCGCCGCGCCCAACTGGTGCTGACCGTCGCCAACGTCGACACCGCCGCCGTCGCCTCCGTCACCGTCGTGCCCGGCGCGCTCGACCCGGTACGCCGCGACGGTGACTGGCTGCTCGACCTCGACGCCGTCGTCACCGACCTGGCCGGCCGGGTCGACGCCGCGCACCTCTACGAACCGGACGCCCCCGACCGCGTCATCTACGCCGGCAGCCTCAGCCTGCCCCACGAGTGGCGGCCCGACCTGCCCGCCGCGCGACGGCACGCCCTGGAAGCCGCCGCGATCGCCGAGCGTGCCACGTACCCGTGGCGGGTCTGGCTCGGCCGCACCACCCGGCCGCCGCGCCCCGAACCGGCCCGCCACCTCGGCGAACTCTGCGCCCTCGCCGAACTGCTCTGCCTCGACCTGGTCGTCGAAACCCGACCAGACCCGTACGGCGACGGCCGCCACCGCTGGCAGCTGCGCCTCGAACTGCCCGACACCGACGTCGGCGACACCTTCGCCGGCAGCATCGCCGGCGCCGACACCCTCGACGCGGCGATCGCCGCCGCCGACCTCACCGGCCTGGCCGCCGGCCTCGCCGACCGCAGCCGCGACGCCCCCGCCCACTTCCTGCACCCCAACGAGCGCGGCGGCCTGCCGATCGGACCGCCGAAACTCGACCTCGACCAGCTCGAACGCCGCATGATCGCCGACTGCACCACCCTCGTCACCGGCGCGCCGACCCCGGGCGCGCAGGCCATCTGGCGCGACGGACGCTGGTGGCACACCAGCCTGCGGGTGGTCGCCGTCGTCGAGGAACTCACCGAAGGTCAGACCGGTCAGATTCGCCGCCGTACGGTCGACAAGCTCGCCCGCTCGTGGCAACCGCCGCCGCCCAGCTGGCAGGGGCCGGCGATCCCGTACGAACCGTGCCCGTACTGCGTACCCGAGCAGGGGCTGCGCCGCTGCATCTGCACCATCGGTGCCGCCACCGCCGACCCGCAGTGCCGCCACTGCGGCGGTGCCGGGCTCAGCGGCCGGCACGGCTCCGGCCTGCTGCGCTGCTTCAGCTGCGGCGACACCGCCCAGATCCGGCACGGCGTCGTCGTCACCGTCACCGACGGGCAGCACTGGGCGCGGCACCTCAACTGGGCCGTGCCCGCCGCCGGCTCCGCCGTGGCACCGCAGATCGGCAGCCAGCCCGGCGGTAAACCCATCCACCAGGTGCCACCGCCGTACCGGCTCCCCGCACACCTCGGTGGTCTGGCCGTACGCGGACAGCCGGTCAGCCTGGCGCAGCTCACGCCGCTCGACGACCACGCCCGCGTCTACCCCGAGGAGCTGTGGCACGGCTGGACCACCCTCGACCACCCTGGGCAGGACCCGCTCACCGCGTACCTGGCCGACGTCGCCAACGGCCACCCCGGCGGCCGGCTGCTGCTGTACGCCGCCGAGCCCGACGCGCCGTCGCTGGCGCGGGTGCTCGCCCTCGCCCACGGGCTTGGGCTCGCCCTGGTCGTCACCGTCGCCGACCACCGGCACAACGCCGGTACGCCGTACCAGGTGCAGGGGGTGTCGTGGGGTGCCTACTTCGCCCCGCCCGGTGCGGCCGGCGCGTCCGGCGCGGCTTTCGGTCTCAAGGCGTACCCGGACCGGCGCACGATCGGGCAGGCGTTGGCCCGTGCCGTCGAGTATCTGTCGGTCGACACCAACGCGGCGGTGCCGGCCGAGCCGGGCACCCCGATCGCCGTACCGCAATCCGCGCCGACGCCTGCGGTCTACGGTGGTCCTGCTGTCGACGACGCTGAACCGGACGACGGACTGGTGCCGTTGTTGTCGCTGCTCGCGGCGCACTACGCCGGCGAGACGGTGATCGTCGTGCTCGCCGCGTCCCACTGCGCGGTGCACGTACGCGAAGGTCCGGAAAACACCCGTTGTCTCGTCACCGCGGCCGACCTGCGGGCCGCCGTCACCGCACTACGCCTGCACCCACCCGCAACCTGACGCCCCCTGCCCGCTGGGGGTCTGCGTCGATGTGAGGCTGAGATACCCTACGCCGCAATCATTCGGTATCTCAGCCTCACATCGACGAGGTGGTTCAGCCGAGCACCGCCTCCCAGGCACGGAGAATGCCCAAGTGATCGATGCACAGGTCCCCGACCGCGCTGCACTGGCCGCACGGTCGCCAGCGGAGCTTGCCTTTTACCTCCGCACGCAGGGTTGGACGGCGCAGAACCAGTCGGACACCGGCGTTCAATGGATCAAGGTGGTGGACGGCGAGGAGTTCGAAGCACTCCAGCCGGGGAAGTCGATGCTTCGTGATTACCCGGCCCGGGTGCGAGACGTCATCCAGGTGCTCTCCGTCGTTGAGGGCCGATCGCCGGTCGATATTCTCGCCGACATGGCCCACACACCCCACTCGCTGTTCGGCGGAGGGTCGGACGGGCTGCTGCTGTTCGGCATCACCCCGCCGCGTCGCGACGCCGCACCAGAGCGGATGCGCGAGATCGCCCAGGTCACCCTGGATCGGCTCGCGTCGCTCGACCTCGACGCCCTGGTGCTCTACGACATCGACGACGAGGCGGACCGTAACCCGGACGAACGGCCGTTCCCGTACCTGCCGACCGCCGACCCGGCGGAGTTCCACGCCGAACACCTCGGTGCCTGGCGACGTCCGGTGATCATCTACCGCTGCGTCGGGAAGTACCAGGAGTCGCAGTTGCGGTCGTGGTTGACGTCGGCGGACACCGACCAGGTCGGCGCGGTCTTCGTCGGCTCGTCGTCGCGCGACAAGCCGGTGCACACCAGCCTGACCCGGGCGCACGAGGTACGCCGTGAGACTCGGCCGGATCTATTCGCCGGCGCGGTGACCATCACCGAGCGGTACACCCGTGGCCGCGACGAGCACCTGCGCATGTTGGCCAAGCAGGAGCAGGGCTGCGCGTTCTTCATCTCCCAGGTCGTCTACGACGTCGATGCGACCAAGAGCATGTTGTCGGATTACTACTACGCGTGCCTCGATCGAGGTGTGGCGCCGCGTACGGTCGTGTTGACCATGTCGGTGTGTGGGTCGCTCAAGACGTTGTCGTTTCTCCAGTGGCTCGGCGTCGACGTTCCCCGCTGGCTGGAGAACGCGCTGCGGCGCGCCGATGACCCACTCGCCGAGTCGTACGCCCAGTGCCTGCGCAACGCGAGTGACCTGCTCGACTTCTGCCGCCGTCTCGGGTTGCCGTTCGGCTTCCACGTGGAGAGCGTGTCGATCCGCAAGGTCGAGATCGAGGCCGCGGTCTCCCTCGCGACTGAACTGCGGGCGATGCTCGACCGGAACCGTTGACGACTCAACTGACCGATTACCGGACCTAGCTGACCGCCTGCCAGGCGAGGCGGACGGCGAGTAGCCCGATGATGCCGTTGCCGACCAGTGCGGTGATCAGCCGGCCGCGTGGACTGGTGAGCACGCGGCCGAGGATCGCGCCACCGGTGGCCAGCAGCAGTTGCCAACTCGCCGAGGCGACGAACGCCGCCACGACGAACACCGTGCCGACGAGCACTCGACCATCGGCCGAATCCGCCGTGTGCCCTTGGTAGCCGACCACGAGGGCGGCGAAGTAGACGATGGTCATCGGGTTCAGCAGCGTCAGCCCGACGAAGACGGCGTACGTCCGGGCGGCCGACCCGGTCGGCACCGGCTGCGTCGCGTCGGCCGCCGCGTGACGGGCCCGCACTGCGGTGAGGATTCCCCGTACGGCGATCGCGACGAGCACCACGGCGGCGGCGGCCCGCAGGACGCCGATTGCCGGTTGGAGCAGCCGGGCGATCGCCGCGCCGCTGACCACGGCGGCGACGGCGTACAGCCCGTCGGCGGTGGCGGTGCCGAGCCCGGCGGCCGCACCGTGGCGCAGCGACACCTGTGCGGCAAGGGTGACGATCAGGACCCCGATCGCGCCGACCGGGATCGCGATGCCGTAGCCGGCGAGCAGCCCGGATGTCAGTGCCTCGATCACGGCAGGACTATGCCGACCCGCCTGATCAGGCGGCAACCAGTTATGCCGCCCCGTCCGGTCCGGGGCGGCGTACGGGTGCCCGGCCAGGGGCCCGGCACCGATGCGTTGACGAGGTGGACTGTATTGACTAACGTCACTCCCAGTCTGGGGATGTTAACGTTCGTCAATGTTTTGCGCGTAGGGGTGATCACGACAATCGCTCAAGCCGCCGCAGTTGACGACCACCGTATGGAGGGCCGCTTTAAGCGCGTCGTCACCACCGCCACCGCCGTCGCTGCGGCGGCGGCCATGATCCTGACCGCCGGCTGTACGCCAGGGTCAGGCGGCTCCGGATCATCGGACCCGAACACCTTCGAGTTCTGGTCGTTCACCGGGATCAACCAGCAGGCATCCGTCGATGCGTACACCAGCGACCATCCGGACATCGAGGTCAAGCTCACCGAAGTGGGCGACACCAGCGAAACAGCCCAGGCGCTCACCGCCGCACTGGCCGGTGGCAAGGTGCCCGACCTGGTGCTGATCCAGGGCGACAACATGCCGAAGTTCATGCAGGCCCCGGAGAACTTCGTGGACCTGACCACGCCCGGCGCCGACCAGATGACCGGCGACTACCTCGACTGGGTCATTTCGCAGTCGACCACCGAGGACGGCAAGGTCATCGGAATACCGACGGATGTCGGTGGCATGGCGATCGCGTACCGGACCGACCTGTTCGCCGCCGCCGGCCTGCCCACCGACCGGGACGAGGTCTCCGAACTGTGGCCTACCTGGGACGCGTTCCTGGAGGTCGGCAAGCAGTACGTCGCGGCAACCGGCAAACCGTTCCTGGACAACACTCCGACGAGCATCTTCTTCCAAGCGGTCAACCAGGGCTCGGAACGCTACTACGACGCCGACCGCGAGCTGTCGTACGACAAGAATCCGCAGGTCAAGGCGGCGTTCGACCTGACGCTGGAGATGTACGAGGCGGGCATCTCCGGTCGGATCGCCTCCTGGACGCCCGGCTGGACCGCCGGAATGAGCAAGGGCGACTTCGCGGTGATGTCGGCACCGTCCTGGATGCTCAACGCGATCAAGACCAACGCCCCGGACAGCGCCGGGAAATGGGACGTCGCCACCATTCCCGGTGGATCCGGGAACTGGGGCGGCAGCTACCTCGCCATCCCCGCGCGGGCGCAGAACCCGGCGGCGGCCTGGGACTACATCGCCACGATGCAGTCACCCGAGGGCCAGCTCGCGCACTTCCTGGAGCACGGGGCGCTGCCGACCACGCCGTCGGTCTACACCAACCCGCAGTTGATCGCGAAGACCGACCCGTTCTTCTCCGACGCGCCGATCGGCCAGATCTACACCGAGTCCGTGGTGAACATCGAGCCGTTCTACATCGGCCCCGACGACGCCACCATCGGCACCGAACTGCTCAACACGCTCACCAGCGTGGAGCAGGGCCAGGTCGCACCCGACGAGGCGTGGGAAACCGCGCTCACCAACGTCAGGAACGCCCTCCGCGGCTGAGCAGACGACCCACGTGCGGCGGCCGCCGGAGCATCCGGCCGGCCGCCGCGTGTCACGGAAGGTGAGCGCTGTGACCACCATGCTCAGCCCGGCCACGGCTCGCCGGACCGCCGGCCGGCCGGGCCGGTCCCGTCACATCCAGCAGGGCGTACGGGAACGACTGGCGCCGTACGTGTACGTCGCGCCGTTCTTTCTGCTCTTTTTCGTCTTCGGGCTCTTCCCGCTGCTGTTCACGTTCTACATCGCCCTGTTCGACTGGAATCCGATCGGCGAACGCAGCTACGTGGGGCTGAAGAACTTCTCCGACCTCGTCGACGACCCACGGTTCTGGGGTGCACTGCGCAACACGTTCAGCATCTGGCTGCTGTCGACCGTTCCGCAGCTGCTGATCGCGCTCGGCATGGCGCACGTGCTCAACCACGTACGGCTGCGGGCGGCCACCCTGTTCCGGATGTCGATGCTGGTCCCCTACGTCACCTCCGTGGCCGCGACGACCATCGTCTTCGCCCAGCTGTTCGACCGCGACTACGGCCTGCTCAACTGGCTCATCGGGCTGCTGGGATTCGAGCACGTCGACTTCACCGCGTCGCCGTGGGGCAGCCACTTCATGATCGCGGTGATGGTCGCCTGGCGGTGGACCGGCTACAACACCCTGCTGTACCTCGCCTCACTGCAGGCGGTGCCCCGCGACCTGTACGAGGCCGCCGCAGTGGACGGCGCCAACGGCTGGAAGCAGTTCCGGCACATCACCGTTCCCTCGCTGCGGCCGATCATCGTGTTCACCGTCATCACCTCGACGATCGGCGGGCTGCAGATCTTCACCGAGCCGCTGCTGGCCAACCCGGTGGGTGGACTCACCTGCGGCGCGGCGCGCCAGTGTCAGACCCTCACCCTGTTCCTCTACGAGCAGGCCTTCGGCCGGTTCCACTTCGGCTACGGCGCGGCCATCGGCGTCGCGCTCTTCGTGATGGTCGTGATCATCTCCGCGATCAACTACCTCCTGGTCACCCGGATCCGCTCGGAGCGCCCATGAACCCCGCCCCCTCGACCAGCGGGCGCACGCCGCACCGGCGGCGTCGCGCCAACCGGATCCACCCGGCCGTGTACGTGGCGCTCTGCGGCATGGTGTTCTTCAGCGTGTTTCCGCTCTACTGGATGTTCGTGGTGGCCACCACCGACTCGGCCACCGCGTACAACCTGCCGCCGCGTGTGCTGCCCGGCGGCAACTTCTTCCACCTGGCCAGCCTGGTCTTCGAGATCGTGCCGTTCGTGCAGGCGCTGATGAACAGCCTGGTCGTGGCCACCTCGATCGGCGTGGGTCAGGCATTCCTCTGCGCGCTGGCCGGGTTCGCCTTCGCCAAGCTGTCCTTCCGGGGCCGCAACACGTTGTTCCTCATCGTCGTGTTGACGATGACGGTGCCGACCCAGCTCGCCGTCGTACCGCAGTACCTGATCATGTCCCGCTTCAACTGGGTGGACACCCTGCAGGCGTTGATCGTCCCCGGGCTGGTGAGCGCGTTCGGCATCTTCTGGATGCGGCAGCACATCGGCAACGTGGTCGACGACGAGCTGATGAACGCCGCCCGGGTGGACGGGGCGACGACCTGGCAGATCTTCTGGCGCATCGCTTTCCCGGTGGTCCGCCCGGCGGCGTTGATCCTGGGCCTGTTCGGCTTCGTCTACGCGTGGAACGACTTCCTGTGGCCGTTCATCGTGCTGAAGTCCCCGGAGCGCTACACCGTCCAGATCGCCATCAAGGCACTGCAGAACAACCGGGACATCGACCTGGGCCTGGCCATGTCCGGCTCGTTCCTGGCCACGTTGCCGGTGCTGGTGTTGTTCGTCTTCGTCGGCCGGCGCCTGGTGCAGGGAATCATGGAAGGGGCGTTCAAGGGCTGACCAGTTCCCGGGCCGCTGCCAGGTCAGCGGCGGGTGGCGGCCCCGGTCAGCGGCGGGTGGCGGCCCAGGTCAGCGGCGGGTGGCGGCCAGCGCCCCGGCGGCGGTGGCGCCGAACCCGACCGCCATCAGCGGTAGGCCGAGCCCGAACGGCAGTTCCCCGACCCAGTTGATGTTGCTGCGCTCCGGCAGGCCGCCGAGGGTCACCGCGACGACGGCAGCGGCCATGAACAGGCCGGCGACGGCGGCGCCGGCACTGAGCAGAGCGAGCTCGACGCTGCGCCGGGCCCAGAGACTGGCGAGAATCGCGACGGCCAGGAAGACCACGACCCACCAGACCCAGCCGCCCCCGCTGCTGACCGTCAGGTAGCTCCAGCCCGAGTACCACCACTGGCGACGTTCCGTGGCCTTGAACCAGGGGAGCAGGAAGCCGAGCAGTGCGGTGACCGTCCCGACCAGCATCAGCGCGTCCGGTGCGGGGCGGTACGACTTCTGCGGTGTCTCCACGAACGGCGACGTTAGCAGCGTGGTGCTATTTCTTCCGCCGGGTCCTGCGGGCTCGCCGACTCCGCCGGCTGTCGGTCCTGCCGCTGGTGGCGGCGGTCTCGGTGACGCTGCGCCGGATGCGTTCGACGGTGTGCCAGTTGAAGGTCATGCCGGCCGCCAGCATGATCAGGAACGCTGCGGCCGCCGTCAGCATGGTGGCGACGTAGCCGCCATCGGCGGCGATGCTGATCGTGGCGAAGATGGCGCTGGCGGCGAGGGCGAGACTGGCGATGACGCCGAAGGCGAGCGAACCCTGGAGGCGGTCCGCCGTCCGCAGACCCAGTGACAGTCGCACGATGTCCCGGACGCCGAGTTTGATGTCCACGGTGGTGGGCGTGCGGCCGATGTACGGATCCTTTGGTGCGGGCTCACTCTGCAGGTCGATCGACCGGGTCACCCTGGCTCGTGCTGCCATCGTGCCACCTCGCTGATCGGCGGGGTGGAGGTGTCTGCGCGGCCACCTCCAGGTCGGTGATCCAGCCGACCTGCTCTCACGTTAGCAGCATGTGAGTGATGTAAGCATTAAGCGAGTAGCATCTGATGGTCATGAACTGGCAGACATGCACACTGCTGGGCAAACAATGGGCTGGCCTTTGCTAGGGTACGGCGGTCGGTGGCGATCCGGCAATGTCGGTTTTGGCCGGTGATGCGAAGCTGTACCCTGCTATCTACCAGGCATGTATCCTACCTTCAGGGGAGAGGTGTTCCGCTGATCGATGGATAGCGAGGTACCTGCGTGCAACTTGACGACTACCAGCTTGAGGGGCAGCATTGCTACATGCATCGTGGTGATAGTACGCAGACGCCGAGGTCGCGCCAGACCTGACCCATCCGCGGGAGCCGGCCCATCTGACCACCCAGGTCGAGATGGCGGTGAGCCGTGGCTTCATGCGTTCATGGACGTATGGTCGACAAGGCAATCAGTGTGGCGGTGAACCGTGACCGCGCGCCGGAAGGCGCACCCGGTCGGGCGTACCGCCGCCGACGGAGGTGAGAACTGTCATGAGCTCTAAGAGTCGCCCTGCGGCGGTCAGGGAACCCGCCACCAGCTCACCGCACACCGATCCTCCGCACGGTTCTCCGGCAGCGCCCGAGCCGCCACCGCCTGCCGCGCCAGGTGGGGCAGGCGGGCTCGTCCGGGTGACGGTCAACCTGACGCCACGCTCGGCGGACGCGCTCGACAAGATCAGCGTGACGACCGGCCTGTCGAAGACCGACGTGATCAACCGGGCCCTGCAGATCTATCAGGTGGTCGAGGATCTGCTCGACCGTGGCGAGGGCAGCATCCTGGTACGCCACCCCAACGGCGAGCACGAGCGGGTGTACATCATCTGACCCGTTGGTCAGTCGTCCCGGTCGACCCGATGTCGGCGCAGCCGGACTTCGGCGTCGCTGCTGGGCCGTTCGACGTCGGCAAGGTTCAGCTGTACCCCGGGCCGACCTGTCGTCCGCCGTCGCGACGAATGATCGACGACAATGTCCGCCCGAGGAGTCGGCTCCTCGTCGGAGAGGTCGATCCGGCCGGTACGTTCTGGCATGGGTCGTCCTTCCGTCGGCGAGCGTTGCTGCGGGGATTCGACGATCGTCGTCGCCACACTGTGCCAGAACTGGGCCGGCCGGTCGGTGCTCCTTCCGGTGCGACGTAACGGACTTTCAGCCGGTGCGGCCGGCTACCCGGGTGTCCTGTCCTGACAGTCGTCTGTGTAGACATCGTGGTTCGGCCCGTCGTTCCGGGTGTCAACGGCATCGGCTGATTGTCAACTCTGTCGATGTGACGACGGTGTCGGCGTACCGGTGCGAGGAGCATCTGGCGTACCGGCGGCGGTCGCCGATGCGCGAGAGGTGCGCGCGAACCGACCGCCGCGACGAAGACAGGGGTTGGTCGCCATGCTGCGCACACATCGACGACGACTGCGGCGGCGCACGCTGGCCGCCATCCTGGCCGGCGTACTGCTGGCCGCCGGCCTGACGCCACTTGCCGCGACGGCCGCGCCGCAGGCGGCCGTATCGCAAGCGGTGTGGCAGGTGGATCGGCTCGGCTCACCGGTGCCGGACCCCACCTCGATCCTGCTCGTCGGGGCGGTCGCGGTGCGGGACGCTCCAGGTGCCAAACAGCGGCCGTACGTGTTCAACGTCGTCGACGGTGAACTGTGGCTGAACTGGTGGAACGGTGACCAGTGGATCTGGACCGGGTTCGGTGGCGTGCCGTCGGGCAGCCCGATCGCCAAAGCCGTCGGGGCCATCACGGTCCAGAACAGGTCGAACGGGGCGGACTACCCGTACGCCTTCGTCAGCACCGCCGACGGGCACCTGTGGGTCAACCGGTGGACCGGCGACAGATGGCTCTGGCAGGACCTGGGCTTCCCGTTCGACGGCGTCCGGGTCGGCACGCCAGTCGGCGTCCTCACGGTCCAGCAGACTCCGGACGGGCCGCAGGTGCCGCAGACCTTCGTGGTCGGCTCGGACGGCAACCTGTGGCTGCACAACTGGATCAGCGGCACGGGCGACTGGCTCAACTACGGCACCCCGCGTACCGGCACGTTCGACAACCTCCGGGACAGCCGGGTGGTCGGCGTCGCCAACCTGCGTACCACCGCCGCCGGCCCGGACCGGGCCCAGACGTTCCTGCTCGACCGGCAGGGCAACCTGTGGCGCGGCGCGGACACCGGCTATTCCTGGGCCTGGACCAACCACGGTCTGGCGCCGTTCCCGAACGCCGGGGCGACCAACGGCGTCGGCGCCGTGACGATGCTCGGCGCACCGGGCGAGGGAACGTTCCCGTCCGCCTTCGTCGGCAACCTCAGCATCATGTACGCGTTGAGCTGGACCGGCAGCGAGTACAAGTGGACGGCGCAGGGTGGTCCCGGCTCCGTGGTCTATCTGCGGCGCACCGGTGCGGTCGCCGTCGCGGACACTCGGCTGGTGCGGCAGCGGCCGTACGTGTTCACCGTCGATCTGGAGGGTGGCGTGATCGAGTGCAACTGGTTCACGCCGCAGCAGCAGTGGACCTGGTCGGCGCAGGAGGGTACGGACGCCCTCGGTATCGACCCGACCGCCGGGGTCGCCGTCGGCATCCAGGACGCCCCGCTGCTGCCGCAACGGCCGTACGTCTTCTACTGGTCCCGGCAGGGCCCCACCCAGCTGATGGTCAACTTCCGGGGCCTGGTGCCCTGACCTGCCGGTCGGCGGCGGTGCCCGAGGTGGCCGCCGCCCAGTCAGCGAGGGCTTCGCCGACCCGGTGGAAGCCTTCGCCGGCGGCGCTGAAGGCGTAGCTGCCGTCGGCGAGCCGCTGGATCAGCCCGCGCTGCTCCAGGTCGGCCAGGCGCTGGGTCAGGGTGACCTGGTTGACGCCGGTGTCGCGGGCCAGGTCGGTGAAGCGCCGTGGGCCGACGAGCAGCGCGCAGTGCAGCTCCAGCATCCAGCGTTCCTGCATCAGGGCAAGGAGACCGTCGAGCTGGCGGTCGCGGACGTCCGGGTCGCTGGTGTCGCCGGCCCAGGCCGCCAGCTCGGCGAGGACCGGGCGCAACCCGATGCCGGTCGCGGTCAGGGCGTAACGGGTGCCCGGTGGGGTGGTGTCGATCACCGTACGGCTGACGATGCCGGCCGCCTCCAGCTCGCCGAGCCGGCGGGCCAGGGTGCTCGGCCCGACGGCCGGGACGGCCCGGCGCAGGTCGTTGAAGCCGGCGGGTCCGTCGAGCAGTGCGTGCACGATGTGCAGCGTCCAGCGGCCCCGCAGTCGACCCACGGCGGCCAGCAGTACGCCCGCATCGGCCTGCACGTCGCCACTGTATCCAGCGGCACACTTGTTAAAGCGCGGTAGCTAGTACTATTTTTTTAGTCATGACCGAATCAATCAAGCAGGCCCTGGTCACCGGCGGCACCGGCGGGATCGGCCTGGCCACCGCCCACGCACTGGCCGGACACGGCTACGCCGTCACGATCGTCGGCCGCGACCCGCGCCGCGGCGACGCCGCCCGCGACCAGGTCAGCGCCGCCGGCCCCGCCGCTGCCCGATTCATCCGGGCCGACCTGTCGTCGCTGGCAGCCGTGCGCGCCCTGGCCGACGAGATCCGCGCCGCCGGCCCGCTCGACCTGCTGGTCAACAACGTCGGCGGGGTCTACCGCCAGCGCTGGTACACCGCCGACGGCATCGAGGCGACCTTCGCCATGAGTCACCTGACCGGCTACCTGCTCACCGAGCTGCTGGTCGACGACATGATCGCCGCCGGCCAGGGGCGGATCGTCAACCTGACCTCGGGTGCGATCCGGTTCGCCGACCGCACCCCGCTGGACCGGGTCGAGGTCGCCGGGCGCTACTACGGCTTCGCCGCGTACGGGCGGGCGAAGCTCGCCAACCTCGCGTACACGATGGGTCTGGCCGACCGACTCGCCGGCACCGGCGTCACGGTGCTCGCCGCCGACCCGGGGGCCAGCGCCACCGACATGGGCCGGTCGATGCGCGCGGACCTGTTCCCGATGCCGGCCCGGCTGGCCTTCCCGCTGATCTACCTCAACCTGTTCCGGACCAGGCCCGGCGACGCTGCCCGCAGCTCGATCGCCGCCGCCATCGGCGGCCTGCCGGCCGGCGGCTTCCCATCCGGTACGGTGCTCGGCCCGAAGGGCACACCGGTGCGGCCGGACGCCCGCGCCACCGATCCGACGGTGATCCGGGCCGTCACCGCGCTCAGCCAGGCGACCTGCGGATACGCCCGCACCGACAGCCGGTCAGTGGCTGCGGGAAAGGATGCGTTGCCCGAGTAGCGTCACATGGATCAGGTCCGCGGTCTCGTCCGTGCCATCGCCGGTCTTCACGGCGAGCAGCAGGCCGGTGTCGGCGGCGGTGAACGCGGCCGTGACGCCGCCGCGTTTCGCCACGCCGATGCCGACCGTTCCCGGGAAGGTCACCGAGCCGGCGCCCAGGCCGGTCACGCCGTCGCGGGCAGTGAGCTGGTCGATGTAGTCGGCCTGCAGGTTCTCCGGTGGCACCACACTCAACCGGACGAGTTGCCCGGCCGGGTCCTGCCACACGCATTCGGCGAAGCCCGCCCCGTAATCGGTACCGGTCGGCTCGGGTACGCCGTCGCCGAAGACGGTCGCCAGCTCCGGCCGGGTCGGCAGGGTGCACGGGTCGCCGAAGTCCGGCCCGTCGTCCGCGTCACCGCCGACCGGCGCCGAGTTCGCAGTGGAGCCGACCGGTGCCGAGTTCGCAGTGGAGCTGGCCGGCGGTGACGGCCGCTCCCCACCGGCTGGCCCGCTCGCAACACCGGCCGCCGGGTCCGCCGCGTCGGTGCCGCACGCCGTGAGGGACGCCAGCAGGGCAGCGAGCAGACCTGCGGCGAACCCGCGTGCCGGAATCATCGGTCACCTGCCACGAACCGGATGCGCCGCCGGTGCAGCCCGGCGACCAGGGCCAGGCCGGCGGCGACCAGGGCGACACCGCTGACCGCGTACGCGATGCCGGCCGTCCCGGTCACCGGTAGTTCGCCGCCCGCGCCCCCGCCGCCCGGCGTCGCCGCAACGGTCGGCGAGGCCGGCGCGGGTGACGTGGTCACCATGGTCGTCGGAGTCGGGCTCGGTGCGTCGCAGGCCGAAGGACGGGTGTACGTTCCGGCCATCCAGGTCGGAGCGTCGAGGGCGAACGGCCCGGTGATCAGTTCGTACCTGGCGCCGTCCGGCAGCGCGAAGGCCAGCTCGGTGGTGCCGGGCGGGACCGGTGCCAGTGTTTCCCCGACCGGGAACGTCTCGGCCGTGACCAGCAGCAGGTCGTCGACGGACCCGGTGCCCAGGTTGGTCACCGTCAACTCCGGCCCGGCGCACCCGTCGTCGGCGCTGACCTGCAGGACCGGACTGTCGGCGCAGCCGTCCGGAGCCCGGAACGGTACCGGCGGGGTGTCCCGTTCGCCCGCGCGACGGATCACGAAGATGTCGCCGTCTGCCGCACCGTAGCGCCGGAATCCGCTGCCGAGCATGGTGAACTGCTCCACCACCACGTCGTTGCGCAGCACCACGGTGTCGACCGGCTCCACGTCGTCGTCCAGCGGGTCGGATGTCCACCGTACGTCCAGCGCACCGCACACCATCTCCACCGCCAGCTCCGGCGGGACGGCCTGCGCCGGGGAACCGGCACCGAGCACGAGACCGGCGGTGGCGACCGCGACTGCGCCGCCGACGGCGGGCAGCCGTCGGATCAGCTGACGTGAACACATTGCGGTACTACCTCTTCCAGATAAGAGACTGTCAGGCAAACGACCGGGACAGCGGCCCACGCCGGCGGCCGGTCGACGAAGTTGATCGAGCGGAGGACACAGTCCAGCACGGCGGATACCGGCCCGGCGTGAGCGATGGTCTACTCAATTTGCCGGAGCGGGACACTCAGCACGGCCGTCCGGGGTGTCGGCTCACCGGGGGGTGAGCACCGCATGCAGCTCGGCCCGACCGGCGATGCCCAACTTGCCGTACGCACGGTGCAGGTGGTTCTCGACGGTCCGGGTCGACAGGTGCAGTCGAGCGGCGATCTCCCTGGCGGACTCGCCACCGGCGGCTGCGAGCACCACTTCCCGCTCCCGGCTGGTCAGCCCGGCGGTCGGCCCGCCCTGGCGCAGGGCCGGGCTGGTCGGCCGTTCACATCGGGCCAGCTCCCGGTCGGCGAACAGGCGGGCGACGGCCGTCACCCGGCCGTCCCCGCCACCCGCCGCGCCGGCGGCCGCCGCGAGCGTCGCCGCCTCGGCCGCATGCAGCGGCATGTCGTACCCGGCGAACGTTCTTGCGACCCGCAGCAGGACCTCGGCGTCGCGGGTCGCGGCTGCGGTGGCGTAGTCGACCACGGTCCGCCCGAGCACCCACCCGTGCGGTGGCTGATGGTCAGCGAGGAGCCGGACAGCGACAGCGGCACCGCCGAGCCTGATCAGGTCGAGAGCGCCGAGGGTGCCGGCTCCGACAGCTCCGGTCGTCCCGTGCCGCACCACTTCCTGTTCCAACAGCCGCAACGCCCGGTCGGTGTCGCCGGTCAGCGTGGTCAGCCAGGCCCGGCCCCGGGCGAGTTCGATGTCGAACAGACGCACCCCGTGCGGCCCGCCCGGATGTCGGTCCAGGTCCGCGGCCGCCTGTCCGGCGGCCGCCCGGTCGCCGAGCTGGGCGGCGGCCTGCAGCCGCAGCCCGGCCGCCCACCGGCGTACCCCGCGCAGCTGGACATCGTCGGCGACCAGGTACGCCTCGTTCGCCCAGCGGAGCGCGGTCGTCGGCCGCCCGCGCAGTAACGCGATCTTGGCGAGGAAGAACGCCGCCAGGGCCTGACCGACCCGGTCCGGCGGTTGCAGGCTGGTCTGGTACGTCGACTCGGCGGCGGCCTGTGCGCCCGCCACGTCGGGCAGGTCGACCAACAGCGACGCGATGGCGGCCGGGAAGCCGTCCGACTGCACCTGGCCGGGCCCGATGTGTCGGCGCGCCACCGGGACCACGTCCGCCAGCAGTTGTTCGGCTTCGGTGAACCGCCCGGCGAGCAGCAGTCCGCAGCTGGCCGCGCCAGCTGCGGCCAACCGCAGCTCGACCGGCCCGTCGGTGTGGAACAACGTCAGTGCCGGTGCCACGACGGAGCAGTCAAGCTGGTACGCACGCAGATAGAGCCGGACCGCGTCGATCTGCTCGCGGCAGCCCGGATCCGCCGCCGCGACCGCGTCGAGGGCGGCGTGCGCGGCTGCCACGTCGTCGGCGCCGTGGACCAGGATCACCGCCAGTTGTATGGCGATCTGGGTCCGTTCGGCGTCGCCGTGCCCCGCACCGCTGGTCGCCGAACTGCTCAGCGCGGCGCAGCGGCGTACCGCCTCGTCGAGCCGGCCCAGTTGGAACAGTGCGCGTACCGCCGCGAGTCCGGCGGCCACCTCCCCGCCGGCCTGGTACGCCCGCTGGGCGAGCCGCGCCGCCAGCTCGTACTCCCGCAGGTAGGCCGCTTCCCGGGCGGCGGCCAACATCAGGCCGACGTCGACGGTGCCGCCGCCGTCGAGACGCCACAACGCGACCCGCATGACGTCCACGCCGCGCAGTTCCCCGGCAGCTTCGATCGCGTCGGCGAGTTGGCGGCTGTGCCGCAGCCGGGCAAGCTCCGGCGTGCCGGCCCGCAGCAGCTCGGCGTACAACGGGTGGCTGAGCTGGACAACCTGTTGCCCGTCCGTGGTGATGACGGCGACCAGGCCGCGCCGCTCCAGCGTTTCCAGCGTCACCGACCCGGCTACGGCTACAGCAGCCGGCAGCGGCAGATGCTGGCTGAGGGCGAGTAGTTCCAACGCGTCGCGTTCGGCCGGGTCGGCGCCCGTCAGTCGGCTGCCCAGCAGCTCGGTGAGGCGTGGCGTCGCATCCAGCGGCCCGGCCAGCCGCCAGAGGCCGGCCGGACGGTCGAGCAGTCCGGCCTCCCGGGCCGAGGCGATCAACTCACGCAGCAGCAGCGGGTTGCCGGCGGCCGCGTCCCTGAGCCGGCGCAGCGTCCGACCCTCCACCGGACCGCCCAGCACGGCCACCACCAGCGCCTCGGTCTGCGGCGGGCTCAGCGGCGCAAGATCGATTCGGTGTACGCCGGCGTCCTTCCACAGTGCTGTCACCGCCTCCGGTACGGGCTTGTCGGCGCGTACCGTGACCAGTACCGGCACGGTCCCGTCTGCCACCAGCTGGTGTACGACGGCGGCGGAGGCCTCGTCGAGCAGGTGCGCGTCGTCGATGACCAGGACACTTCGAGCCCTGGCTGCTGCTGCCCTGAGCCCGGCCAGCGCGTGCCGCACCGGGGTGGGCGGCGGCAGCGGTGTGGCCGATGCCGGCGGTGGGATCAGGCCGGCGAGTGCGGCCAGCGGCAGGCCGGTGCCCGAACCCGAGGCGTGGGCCCGCAACAGCCGCCAGCCGGCGACGGCCAGACCCGCTGTGACCTCCTGCGAGAGCCGGGACTTGCCGACACCGGCCGACCCGGCGATCAGTGCACCGTGCCTGCCGGCGGGCGGGCCGGTCAATGCGGCCCGGACGGCCCGCAACTCGGCCTGCCGGCCCACCATGGGCGGTTGATCCACCTCCTTGTGACTCATGTCAACAGGCTCGCAGGTGGCGGCCACCGCCGACTACCTGACCGGCCCCGGCAGGTGCGGAACCCGCTGGCCCGGCCGACAGCGTCCGGAGTCTAGGCGGGGGCCGGGAAGCTGACGCCGGTCAGCTGCTCGCTCTCGGTCCACAGGCGGCGCGCGGTGGCGTCGTCGCGGGCGGCCGCGCTGCACCCGACGGCGACCGGCGGTCCGCTGAGCCCCAGCGGCCTGCCCGGCCCCCAGTAGCTGCCGCCGGCGGCGGTCGGGTCGGTCGCGGCCCGCAGCGTCGGCAGCGCACCGTCGTGCGGGGTCATCGCCACCAGCTGGCCGATCCGGGCGGCGACGCTGACCGTGTGCCGGGTCAGCTCGGTCGCGGTCCAGCCCGGGTGGGCGGCGGTGGCCCGCACCGGTGACCCGGCTCCGGTCAACCGGTGCTGCAGCTCCCGGGTGAACAGCAGGTTGGCGAGTTTGCTCTGCCCGTACGCCGCCCACCGCCGGTAACGCCGACGCTGCCAGTTGAGGTCGTCGAAGTCGATCCGGCCGGCCCGGTGGGCACCGCTGGACACGGACACCACCCGGGCACCCGGGCCGGCGGCCAGCAGCAGCGGCAGCAGCCGGCCGGTGAGCGCGAAGTGCCCCAGGTGGTTGATCCCGATCTGCAGTTCGAAGCCCTGCCGGGTGCGCCCCAGCGGCGGAGCCATCACCCCGGCGTTGTTGATCAGCAGGTCGAGCCGGTCGTGCCCGGCCCGGTACGCCTCGGCGAACGCGGCCACCGAGTCGAGGTCGGCCAGGTCCAGCGGGGCGCAGGTCACCGTACCCGGCACCCCGGTGGCCCGGATCCGTTCGGCCGCGCCGGCGGCCCGGTCGGCGTCCCGGCAGGCCAGCGTGACCTGCGCGCCTTTCGCGGCGAGCATCCGGGCGGTCTCGAAGCCGATGCCGGTGTTCGCCCCGGTGACGACGGCGGTCCGGCCGCTGTGGTCGGGGATGTCATCGAATGTCCACTGTGCCATGGTCACTCCTGTTCCACTGCGGTGCCGCCATCGAGGACGATGGTCACGGCGGTGTTCAGACCGGCACGGTACTCGTCGATCGACGACACCTTGTGCTTGAGGCCGAAGGACGTCGCGTGCAGATGGTCGGCCAGATCGCGGGCGGAGAGCCCGACCGACCGCCACCGGTCGGCCGCCCCGCTGTCGGCCAGCACCTGCTCGATCCCGTCGACCAGCCCCGCCTCGATCCGGCCGGCCAGCGGGCAGTTCAGGGTCGCGGCGGCGCTCAACAGCTCCTCGAAGTTGCCGTGCACCGCGGCCCCCACCCCCGGTGCCTGGCAGGCTTCGAACGCCCCGAGGATCCGCTGCCGCACGTCGAGGTCGGTGCGGTCGAAGGCGGCCCGGGTCGCCGTGCACACCGCGCTCACCATCCGCTCCACAGCGGCGACGAACAGCTCTTCCTTGGTCTTGAAGTGCAGGTAGAGCCCCTGCCGCGAGATGTTCGCCGCCCTGGCCAGGTCGTCCATCGAGGTCTTCTTGAACCCGTAGCGGATGAACACGTCGATGGCGGCGTCGGCGATCGCGTCCCGGCGGGCGCTGCCGGAGGTCACGCCGGATGCTCCGCGCGCCCCACCGCCGCGAACGGGTACGTCACGCCGGTCAACCGTTCGCTCTCGGTCCACAGCCGGCGGGCGACGACGGTGTCCCGGGCGCGGGCCGAGGCGCGGGCGGGTGCCGGGGGCCCGTACGTGCCGAATCGTCGGGCCGGCCCCCAGTAGCTGCCGCCGGTGACGGTCGGGTCGGTGGCGGCCCGCAGGCTCGGCAGCGCCCCGTCCGGCGGCTGCATCCGGATCATCCGGTCGATGCGCGACGGGTTGTCGCTGGCGGCGCGGCCCTGGTGGCGGCCGATGTCGGTGGAGGTGAGACCCGGGTGGGCGGCGACCGCCCGGACCGCCGAGCCGGCCTCGGTCAGCCGGTGCTGCAGTTCGAGGGTGAACAGCAGGTTGGCGAGCTTGCTCTGCCCGTACGCCGGCCACGGCCGGTAGCGGCGTTGCCGCCAGTTGAGGTCGTCGAGGTCGATGCCGCCGGTCCAGTGCGCCACGCTGGAGACGGTGACGACCCGCACGGCACCTGCCCGGTCGGCTCCGGACCGGTCGGCGCTTGCGGCCGCGTCGAGCAGCGGCAGCAGCTCACCGGTGAGCGCGAAGTGCCCCAGGTGGTTGGTGCCGAACTGCAGCTCGAAGTCCTGTCGGGTGCGCCCCAGCGGCGGCACCATCACCCCGGCGTTGTTGATCAGCAGGTCGAGCCGGTCGTGTGCGGCCCGGTAGGCGTCGGTGAACGCCCCGACCGAGTCGAGGTCGGCCAGGTCGAGCAGCGCCCCGGTGACCTCGCCGGCCGGTTCCTCGGCGCGGATCCGCTCCAGGGCGGCCGCGCCCTTGCCGGCGTCCCGGTAGGTCAGCGTGACGTGGGCGCCCTTGTGCGCCAGCATCCGGGCGGTGTGGAAGCCGATGCCGGTGTTCGCGCCGGTCACCACGGCGGTCCGGCCGGTCTGGTCGGGGGCGTCGTTGTACGTCCAGTGCGTCATTGCCCACCTGTCTTTGGTTGACTGATGAGACGAGCTTTACTCAATAGCTCTAATCTGTCAACCGCGTCTGATCCCTGAACAGCAGGCGGAGCACCCCGGCGGCAGTGCTCGAGGCGTCCTCGTCGGGGTCGTGCGGTACCGCGCCGGACAACCAGAGAGTGGCGAAGCCGTGCGCGATCGACCAGGCCGCCAGCCAGGCGCTGTCCCGGTCGTCGGCCGGGACGCGGGGGTCGGCGAGGGCGTCGCGCAGCGCCTGGCCGGCCCGCTGGCGGGCGGCGGTCAGTTCGGGCGCGTCGAACTGCAGCAGGCCCGGCTGGAACATCACCTCGAAGTGCCCGCGGTGCTCGACGCCGAACCGGACGTACGCCTGGCCGGCCGCCAGGATGTCGCCGCCGGCCGCGTCCAGCCGGTCGGCGAGCAGGTGCAGGCCCTCGGTGGCGATCGCGGTCAACAGGCCGGTCTTGTCGCCGAAGTGGTGGGTCGGCGCGGCGTGCGAGACGCCGACCCGGCGGGCCAGGTCCCGCAGGCTCAGCGCGGCCGGACCGCTCTCGGCGATCGCCTCGGTCGCGGCGATCAGCAGCGCCCGGCGCAGGTCCCCGTGGTGGTACGGCTGCGGCATCGGCCGAACTCCCATCTTGTCGTTGACAAGATGCTACCCGACATGGCTATCTTGGCAGTGTCAAGATTTGACCGTACGCCCGCGCACCCCGCGCCGACCCCGAGGAGAAGGCCCCATGAGTACGGCCGACAAGTGGCTGACCGTGATCGCACTGGTCAGCGTTCCGACGGTGATGTTCGGCGGCTACTCGCTGATGCGGCTGACCGCCGCCGGCAAACTCAACGACTTCCAGCGCTCCCTGTTCAAGGCCGGCCACGCCCACGCCGGGGTGCTGCTGGTGCTGACCCTGACCGCGCTGACCATCGCCGGCCGCGCCGGGCTGTCCGACCCGTACACCTGGGTGGTCGGCGGGCTGCTCGCCGCCGGCACGATCAGCCAGTCCGGCGGGTTCTTCCTGCACGCCGCGATCGGCCAGCCCGGCAAACGCTCGTTCGGCACCACGCTGACCGTGCTCGGCGCGGCGGAGCTCGCCGTCGCCCTGCTGCTGCTCGCCTGGGGCGTCGCCACCGCGCCGTGAGACAGCCACGCCGCAGGACGCTCGCGCCGTCAGGCGTTCGCTCCGTAAGACTTTCGCAAGGTGCCGACCGTCCCGGGACCGGCGGCGCCGGCCGTAGGCTGACCGGCGTGTGGAAACGCCTCGCAACCAAACCACTGACCTGGGTCCTCGCCGTCGCCCTGCTCGGCGCGGTGGCCTTCGGCGGCTACTGGTTCCAGCCCTGGAAGCTCGTCACCGACGAGGTCGTCGACGAAGCCGTACCGGTGGCCCAGGTGCCGGCTCCGCAGACCACGGAGCCCGACACCGACCCGGCCGACCCGGCCTCGGCCAGTCCCGAGCCGACCAGTTCCGCACCGGCCAGCCCGTCGCCGGCCGGCAACCAGCTGATCGCCGCCGGCGAGTTCGTCACCCACGAGCACGAGACCACCGGCACCGCCCAGCTGATCCGCCTCGCCGACGGCGGACACCAGCTGGTGCTGCGGGACTTCGCCACCTCCAACGGCCCGGACCTGCGGGTCTGGCTCTCCGACCAGCCGGTGATCGACGGCCGCGACGGCTGGTTCGTCTTCGACGACGGTCGGTGGGCCGAGCTCGACCGGCTCAAGGGCAACCGGGGCAACCAGGTGTACGACATCCCCGACGACGTCGACCTGGACGCGTTGACCAGCGTCAGCATCTGGTGCAAGCGGTTCTCGGTGTCGTTCGGCGCCGCCGACCTGAGCGCCTGAGCCAGCCGATGACCACCCCCCTGGCCGCCGGCCCGCCCGCCCGGATCCTCGTCGTGGACGACGACCCCACCGTCTCCGACGTGGTCCGCCGCTATCTCGAACGGGCCGGCTGCCAGGTCGACCAGGCCGCCGACGGGCACACCGCGCTGGCCACGGTCGACCGGCACCGGCCCGACCTGGTGGTCCTGGACCTGATGCTGCCCGGGCTGGACGGGCTCGAGGTGTGCCGACGACTGCACCTGCAGGCCCGCGGCGTACCCGTGATCATGCTGACCGCCCTCGGTGAGGAGGCCGACCGGATCGTCGGCCTGCAGATGGGGGCCGACGACTACGTCACCAAGCCGTTCTCCCCCCGGGAGCTGGTGCTGAGGGTGCAGTCGGTGCTGCGCCGCGCCGGAACGGTGACCGGCCCGGCACCCGCCCCCGTCGCCGCCGACGGGCCCGTGCTGGTCGGCGACGGTGACCTCACCCTCGACGTGCGCCGCCGGGCCGCCTGCCGGGGTGGCACCGACCTGGCGCTGACCGTCCGCGAGTTCGACCTGCTGCTGCACCTGGTCCGCCATCCCGCACGCGCGTTCCGTCGCGACGAGCTGCTCGCCGAGGTGTGGGGCTGGAACTTCGGCGACCAGTCGACGGTCACCGTCCACGTACGACGACTGCGGGAGAAGATCGAACCGGATCCGGCCCGCCCCCGGCGGATCGTCACCGTCTGGGGTGTCGGCTACCGCTACGAACCGGCGGGAGCCGACCATGCCTGACCTGCCCGTCGGTGACATCCTCGCCGTTTTCGGCATCGGGCTGGCCGCGTCCCTGCTGGTCGCCGTGCCCGGCGCGGCCACGCTGCAGGTCCTGCGTCGGCGCAGCATCGTCGTGCACCTCACCATTCTGCTCACCGTCACCGTCCTGGCCGTCCTCGCCGGGGTCGTCGGTGCCGCCCAGGCAATGTTCCTGTCCGCCCACGACCGCGATGTCGTCGTGCTGGTGCTCGTCGCGTCCGGAGTGGTCAGTCTGGCCGTCGGCGGATGGCTCGGTGCCCGGCTGGCCCGCCAGGCGGTCTGGGCCGACCAGCTGCGCCAACGCGAACGCCAGGCCGAGGCGAACCGGCGGGAGCTCGTCGCCTGGGTGTCACACGACCTGCGGACGCCGCTGGCCGGGCTGCGGGCGATGGCCGAGGCACTGGAGGACGGCGTCGTGGCGGACCCGGTCACCACCGCCGAGTACCACCGGCGGATCCGGGTCGAGACCGACCGGATGACCCAACTGGTCGACGACCTGTTCGAGCTGTCCCGGATCAACGCCGGGGCGCTGCGGCTGTCGCTGCGTCCGGTGCCGCTGGCCGACGTCGTCTCCGACGCCCTGGCCTCCGCCGCGCCGCTGGCCCGGCTGCAGGGCATCCGGTTGCGGGCCGCCGAACACGGCTGGCCGGCGGTCGTGGCCAGCGAACCGGAGCTCGCCCGCATCGTCGGCAACCTGCTGCGCAACGCGATCCGGTTCACCCCGTACGACGGGGTGGTGCAGGTCAGCGCGGGCAGCGCGGACGGGTGGGCGTGGCTGGCGGTGGACGACACCTGCGGCGGCATCCCGGAGGCCGACCTGCCGCGGGTGTTCGACGTGGCGTTCCGCGGCGAACCGGCCCGTAGCCCGGCAGCGGTCGGCGCGACGCACGGCCCGGCAACGGTCGGTGCGGTGCGTGGCCCGCTCGGTTCGGCCCGCGCCGAGCCGGTGCCGGCCGGCGGCGGGCTCGGCCTGGCGATCGTCCGGGGTCTCGTCGAGGCACACGGCGGCCGGGTCGAGGTGACCAACGCCGGTCCCGGCTGCCGGTTCCTGGTCCACCTGCCGGCCGCCGGTTGACCAACGGTGGCCGGCCGGCTGCCGGCTGCCGCCTGTTGGCCTGTTGGCCTGTTGGCCAACGGTGCGGCTCAACCGACCGGCAGGTCGCGGCGGCGCAGCCCGACCAGACCGGCGGCGGCGAACCCGGCGGCCAGCAGGACCAGAACGACCAGCGGTACGGCGGACACCTGCCCGCCGGGCAGGGTCGGCAGATGGCTGAACGGGGAGAGGTCGCGCACCGCCGACGGCAGTCGTAGCAGCGCGCCGAACAGGGTCAGCCCGACGGCCACCACCAGCACCGGCCAACCGGGGTGCCAGCCCCACCAGAGCGAGGGCGAGCGCCGCGAGCAGCCACACCGCCGGCAGCTGCACCAGCGCGCCGGCCAGCACCCGGGCCACCTCCCGGCCGGAGTCCGCAGCGACCAGGGCATGCGTCGCCCCCATCGCCAGCCCGGCACCGGCCAGCACCACGACCGGACCGAGCAGGACGAAGATCAGCTGGCCGGCCGCCCAGCGGGTCCGCGACACCGGCGCGGCGAGCACCGGCTCGACCCGCCCGCTGGTCTCCTCGACCCGTAGCCGCCCCACGACGGCGATCGCGTACCCGGCGGCACCCATCCCGAACAGCCCGAGCATCGCGGCCAGGAACAGATCGACCAGCCCGCCGGCCCCGCCGAGCCGGGTGAACAGCTCGCGCAGCGTGGCATTGTCGGTCAACATGTCCCCGACTCCGCCGGCCACCCCACCGAGCACCACCCCGGTGAGTGCGAAGCCGACCGTCCAACCGACGAGCGGGCCCCGGTGCAGTCGCCACGCCAGCGTGACCGGGCCGGTCAACCGGGGTCCGGCCGTGGCCGGACCGCTGCCGGCCGCCAGCAGGCCGGACCCCAGGTCACGGCGGCCGTGCAGCACGGCGGCGACCGCGACCAGCCCGGCGGTCGCGGCGACGACCGGTCCGAGCATCCACCAGGCGTCGTCGGCGTACGGGCGCAGCCGCAGCACCCAGCCGAACGGCGACACTCCGCTCAGCCAGCCCAGCGGACCGCCGGTGTGACCACTGACGTCCCCGGCGACCCGGCCGAGTACGGCGGCCCCGAACGCGGCGACGGCGATGCCCCGGGCAGCCGGGGCGGTGGCGGCGAGCTGGGCGGTGACCGCGCCGACGGCGGCGAACAGCCAGCCTGACGCGGCGAACTGGGCTCCGAGGGCGAGCGACCCGGCGACCGGCAGGCCCTGGCCGGCCAACCCGGCGGCGACCGCGCCGGCGAGCAGCAGGTTGGCGGCGAAGACGACGGTGAGGGCGGCGGCCGGGCCGGCGTACCGGCCGGTCGGGGCGGCGCCGAGCAGCTCGCGCCGGCCGGCCTCCTCCTCGGCGCGGGTGTGCCGCACGACGGTGAGCAGGCTGATCAGCGCCACGATAACCGTGACGATGCTGATCCGCCAGGCGACCAGGCCACCGGGGTCGGCGGTGTGCACCGGACCGTAGAGCGCGACCAGCGCGGCGTTGGCGTTGCTGGTCTGCGCGAAGGCCGACCGGTCGGCGGCGGTGGGGTAGAGGGCGGGAAAGGCGGCGGCGAAGTTCGCCGGCATCACCGACAGCCAGACGATCCACAGTGGCAGGATCAGCCGGTCGCGGCGCAGGATCAGCCGGACCAGTTGGCCGGTGCCGGTCAGCGCGCTCACCGCCGTACCCCGCTGCTCTGGTAGTGCCGCAGGAACAGTTCCTCCAGCGTCGGCGGCTGGCTGACCAGTGTCCGTACGCCGGCCTCGGCGAGCTGGCGCAGCACCGGTGCGAGCGCGTCCGGGTCGACCTCGCACCGCACCCGGTGGCCGTCGACGGTGAGCCCGTGCACCCCGGGTACGCCGCCGAGCCCGGTCGGGTCCGCCCCGGCCGGGCTCAGCCCGGCGTCCGCCCTGGTCGGTCCCGCGTCGGCCGCCTCCGGCAGGGCGCCGATCTCCGGCAGGTCGGCGACGATCGTGGTACGGGTCAGGTGGCGCAGTTCGGTGAGGGTGCCGTTGGCGACGGTCCGTCCATCCCGGACGATGGTGACCCGGTCGCACAGCGCCTCGACCTCGGCGAGGATGTGGCTGGAGAGCAGGACGGTGCGGCCCTGCCGACCCGCCTCGGCGACGCAGTCGCGGAACACCGCCTCCATCAGCGGGTCCAGTCCGGAGGTGGGCTCGTCGAGCAGCAGCAGCTCCACGTCGGCGGCGAGGGCGGCGATCAGCGCCACCTTCTGCCGGTTGCCCTTGGAGTAGGTGCGGCACTTCTTCGTCGGGTCCAGCGCGAAACGTTCCAGCAGGTCGGCGCGGCGGTGCCGGTCGAGGCCGCCGCGCAGCCGGCCGAGCAGGTCGACGACCTCGCCGCCGGTCAGGCCGGGCCAGAGGCTGACGTCGCCCGGGACGTACGCGAGGCGCCGGTGCACCGCGACCGCGTCCCGCCACGGGTCGCCGCCGAGCACCTGCGCCTGCCCGCCGTCGGCGCGCACCAGGCCGAGCAGCACCCGGATGGTGCTGGTCTTGCCGGCCCCGTTCGGCCCGAGGAAGCCGTGCACCTCGCCGGCCGACACGGTCAGGTCGAGCCCGTCGAGCGCGGTACTGCGGCCGTACCGTTTGGTGAGGCCACGGACCCGGATCGTCGTTTCCATATTCAGAAAGCTAAGTTGCGTTTGCTCTTCCGTCAATAAAGAACCTGGTCAACGACACAGAACGCGAGCTCGCGGGCGCAAATCGTTGCAATGACTCTTGCGGCTAATGCAATGGAAGCAGAGGATGAGTTGCAATGGAATGGAACTGAACGCAGTGGAGGGCGGGGCGGATGCCCGGAGGACGGTTGACCTATCAGGACCGGCAGCACATCGAGCAGGCTCTTGCCGACGGCGCCGGCTACGCCGAGATCGCCCGGCGACTGGGGCGGCCCACCTCCACCGTCAGCCGCGAGGTGGCCCGCAACGGCGGGTCCCGCGGCTACCGGGCCCTCGCGGCCAACCGGGCCACCGCGCACCGGGCCCGCCGGACCGGCCCGGTCGCCCGGCCGCCGGTCGAGCAGACCACCGGGTACGGCCGGGACCCGGCCGCCGTGGCCGCCTTCGAGCAGCGGTTCGTCGCGATGATGGTCGAGTCCGGCTTCCCCCGGATGACCGCCCGGGTGCTGGTCAGCCTCTTCGTCAGCGACAGCGGCGCGCTCACCGCCGCCGACCTGGTCGCCCGCCTGCGGGTGAGCCCGGCATCGATCTCGAAGTCGATCGCGTTCCTGGAACGGATCGGTTTCGTCGCCCGGCAGCGCACCCCCGGCCACCGCCGCGACCGGTACGCCGTCGACGACGGCCTCTGGTACCGGGCCTGGTCGCTACGGGTACACGTCTTTCGGACCTGGGCGGACGCGGCGGCCGAAGGCGCCGGGGTGCTCGGCCCGCAGACTCCCGCCGGTGACCGGCTGCAGCTGATGGGCGAGTTCTTCGGCCTGGTCGTCCGGGACGTCGAGCGGATCACCGCCGAGTGGCAGGCGTTCCTGTCCGCCCGTGGCCAGCCGTTGCCGCCGCCGGCCGCCGCACCCGTCCCGGAGGCGGCCCGGTGACCGCGTGGAGGCCGTCTGCCGTCACCCGTCGCGGGGTCGGCGCCGGTCTGCTCGGCTGCCTCGCGGCGTTGATGATGCTCGGCTGCACCGGGCCGGCCGGCGGCCCGAGCGACCCGCCGACGTCAACCGGCCCGGCCCCGACGGCGACGAACGCCGCGTACCGGGTGCTGGTCTACAGCCGGACCACCGGGTACCGGCACGAGTCGATCCCGGCCGGGATCGCCGCTGTCGGCGCGCTCGGCGCGGCGCACGGCTTCGCTGTCGACGCCACCGAGGACCCGGCCGCCTTCACCCCGGACAATCTGCGCGGCTACGCCGCCGTCGTCTTCCTCAACACCAGCGGCGACGTACTCGACGACGCCGGCCGGGCCGCGTTCGAGGGCTACATCGGTGCCGGTGGCGGATTCGTCGGGGTGCACGCGGCCGCCGACACCGAACACCAGTGGCCGTTCTACGGTGAACTCGTCGGCGCCTACTTCGCCCGGCACCCGCCGGTGCAGCCGGCCACCGTCGAGGTCGTCGACCGGACCCACCCGGCCACCGCGCACCTGCCGGCCCGCTGGGAGCGTACCGACGAGTGGTACGACTACCAGGCCGACCCGACCGGCGCGCGGATTCTCGCGGTGCTCGACGAGACCAGCTACACCGGCGCCGGTACGGGGACCGCGCACCCACACGCCTGGTGCCGGTCGTACGCCGGCGGCCGCGCCTTCTACACCGGCGGCGGCCACACCGTCGAGGCGTACGCCGAGCCGGCCTTCCGCGCCCACCTGCTCGGCGCCATCCGGTACGCCGCAGGTCAGCTGCCCGCCGACTGCAGTCCGGCGGACTATCCATGATCTGATTGAACACGGAGTGTGATCTGGCGCACGCTGCATACCGGCCACGTCCGACAGCAGCAGCCTCCCCGAGGAGCAGCGCGTGTCAGAGCCATTCCGTACCGCCCTGCACCATCTCGCGGCGTCGGTCGCCGCCCGGTCCGCCGCGCAACTACCCCGGGACGCCCGGCTGGTGCACCGCCGCGACGAACGTGAACAACTCCTCGCCGGCAGCTTCGTCGACAGCCTCACCGGGCTGGCGCCGGCCCGCCGGGTCGGCCCGCTGCGTACCCCCGGCGGCGTCGACGTCTGGTACGAGGCGTTCGTCGCCGCCCGCCGGCTGCAGGTGCGCGAGGCCGGTGCCACCGCACCCGCGTTCGTGGTAACCCAGGCCCGGCCGCCGGTCGTGGGGCGGACCGGCACCGTCGTGGAGATCGAAGCCGGCACCGTCTGGATCCGGGGCGACCTGTTCGGCGGCCTGCCGGCCGGCGCGTACGCCGGCCTGCGGGTCACCGGCGGGACCCTGACGCTGGGCACCGCGACGGTGCACGGCGACGTCATCGAGGTGCCGGCGCCACTGAGCGCCGTGCTACGGCTCGACCCGGCCCCTGACCCGCCGCCGACCGGTGCGGCGGACGGCTGCCGCGGCGCCGAGGCCGGCACCGCGCTGCCCGCGTCGGTGACCTTCCGGTTCCGGGCCGGCGCGGTCGAGATCGTCGGCGACCCCGGTGCGGCCAAGGCCTGGCGGCAGGAGTTCCGGTTCGGTCCGGCCACCGGGCGCACCACGTTCGTCGAGCGGCTCTGGACCCTGGTGCTCGGCTACGTCGTCGAGCCGACCACGGTGGACGGTACGCCGATCGGTGCCGACCCGGCCGGCGACCCGTTGATCGGCGTCACCGGCACCGGCACGGTCCGCGACGCCGGGCTCGGCCTGCCGGTGGTGGCTGCCACCGACCCGGCGATCCTCGGCGAGGCGTCGACCGCGGCGACCTGGCTGCTGCAGGTCACCGGGCTGGCTGCCCGCTGGTACGCCCCGGACCTGCGCGAGCACCCGCTGGGCGACGCGTGGATCGTGATCGCCGCGTCCGGCGCGACGGTGCTCGCCGACCCGGTCGCCCCGTTGGCGCCGCCGGTCGCCCATGACATCCAGTTGTGGGCGATCGCCGGCGGCGGCGGGCACCGGCTGCCCTGGCGACAGCGCTACGCCGCACCGTTCTGGCTGTTCTACCGCTGCGACGCCGTCGACGGTGAATACCTGATGGTCACCGGGCACAGCGAGGTGGCCCTGGACCGGCCGGTGACCACCGCCGGGCAGCCGGTGCCGACCCTGACCGACGCCGGCACCCTGCTTCTGCACCGCCACGGCGGCGGGACCACCGCCCTGCTCGGCGCGGCGATCCCGGCCAACGCCCGACGCCACCATCAGTTCGCGTTGCGCAACGTGCTGCTGTGGACGACCGTACCGGCGTTCGTCTACGTCCGGGGAGCCCTCGCGGGGCCGGCCGGGCCGAGCGCCGACGGGCCGCTGCTGATCGACACCGGCAGCGCCCAACTGGCGTTCGGCCTGCACGGCTGGGCACCGACGCTGCCCGACCCGTACGTGTCCAACGGCGCCCTGACCGCGCCCCGGATCGGCCGGGAACCGCCACCGGCGGCGCTGGTCTGCCGGATCGACTGGACCACGCCGGACGACGTGACCGTGGCCTTCGACGGTCCACTCGGACCGGCGGTGGCCGTCACCGGCCGCCCGGCCTCACCGGGCACACCGCAGCCGCCGCCGAAATCCTCCGGTCCCGATATCGGGCCCAGCCAGGTCGAGCAGGGCAGCGTCGGTCTGGACAAGTCGACCGGTGCGCAGTGGGACGCCGCCCGCCGGCTGGAGCTCGAACTGCGCGGCCAGCGGATCCAGGCCGCCGCCCGGTCCGACGCCACCTCCACCTCGATGGTCGACGGCTACCTGGCCGAAGTGGTCGGACGGGTGCCGAACCTGCTGCTGCTGGACGTCTCCACCAACCAGGACCTGCTCGGCGTCGGGCTCGGCGTCGGTCCGAACCACCCCGACACCCACTACACCGTCGCCGGCCTGGCCAGCCAGGCCGAGGTCGGTGCGCTGCGGGTGACGGCACTGCCCCAGGTGCAGTGGGAACCGGTCCGCACCCTGGACACCGACCAGGACATCATGACCCTCGGCTGGTTCCCCACCCCGCTCGCCTCGGCCACCGACGGTGGGGCCACCTCACTCGGCGCCCGGTCGCAGCGGCTCGTCCCGGTGGTGCCCGCCGACGCGGTCGACGGCACCCTGGACGCCTTCGGCGACGGTACGCCGGTCGGGGTGCGCACCACGTTCCCGTTCGGCCTGATCGCGGCGGTGCTGGTGCAGCCGCACGGCAGTGGGCCGCGCCCGGCCGACCTGCTCGGGCTGACCCGCCCCGAGTTCGGTGACGCCCGGGGCGGCATCCAGATCACCGCGCGGGCCGAAGGCGGCCGGCCCGACGGCGGCGGTGTGTCGGCGACCTTCGCCGGCCGGATGCGACAGCTGATCAACGGCGTGGACCTGCCCAGCGGTGCCCCGCTGGGGCTGTCGGTGCTCGGTGCCACCGCCGACCCGGGCGGCAGCGTCGAGACCGTCTTCAACACCGACATGGCCACCGACCCCCGGGTGCCGGTGACCCGGATCGACCTGTCCGGCTACGGCGGTTCGAACTTCAGCGACTGGAACAACCCGTTCGCCGCGTTCGCCGAGGCCGCCAAGGTGCAGTTCCGGGTGATGATCGGCCGGACCGCGCTGGAGGTCGTCAAGGTCAACAGCGTGCTGCACCCGTGGGGCATCCGGGTGACCCGCTCGGTCACCGTGGAACGCCGCCCCGGCGGCGGGGTGATCCGCCGCGACAGCGGCTGGCAGCCGTTCACCCCCGGCCTGTTCGACTACCGCTACCGCGACGCGGGGGCGGTCACCGTCGCCCCGTACACCTTCGACGCCGGAGTGTTCCGGGGCCTGTTCGGGGTGCGCAACATCCGACCGGCACCGGGTGCCGAGTTCGGCCACGGCGGCGCGCGGCTGGTGCCGTACCACTTCGACGCGGACCTCGCCCTCGACGGCGCCGCCACGACGACGCCGGCGCTCGGGGTGCTCGGCTGGCTGCAGGTCGCGCCCAGCGGGGTACCGGCCGGGCCGGACGCGCTGCGGGCACTGATCGAGGCGCAGGGGCCGGTCGGCGGGCCGGTCGACACCGTAGTCGACGTCGGCGGCAGCGGCCTGCCGATGCGCGCCCAACGGATCGAGGTCGGCCTCGCCGACGACGCCGGCACCCCGGTGTTCGTGGCGACCCTGCGCGGCACCCC
This sequence comes from Solwaraspora sp. WMMA2101, assembly GCF_049179175.1. Lineage (NCBI taxonomy): Bacteria > Bacillati > Actinomycetota > Actinomycetes > Micromonosporales > Micromonosporaceae > Solwaraspora > Solwaraspora sp. WMMA2101. Next base: position 4,620,117 of record NZ_JBMHMA010000006.1, read on the forward strand.
GCAGCTGCCGACGACCGGCTCCTGGTCGATGGCGGTCCGCCCGGTCGCCACCGCGCCGCCCGGCGGCGGCGAGGCGACCGGAGTCGCCGACACCCGGGGTACGCCGTTGATCCGCCGCTACCCGGTCGCCTACCCGGCCGACGAGACGCCGATCGGCGTACCGCCACTGGCCGGCACACCGGGGGAGTACCGGTTCGCCGACGCCGCCGACCTGCTGCGCCCGACCGACCCGGCCACCGAGTACGCCTTCGTGCAGTCGACCCCGACCCACGCGTTCCTGTTCCCCCGCCCGGTGGTGCCGGCACCCGGGGTGCCGCGCATCGAGTCGCGGCACCGGCCCGCGCTGGCCGACATCCTGGCCCGGTCGACCTCCAAGGGGGCGTTCCCGCCGCCGCCGAACACCCTGGAGACCGCCCCCGGCACACTGCACCTGGACGTCGGACCGGCCGGCACCCTGGCGTTCAGCAACCCGTTGACCTTCACCAACCCGCCGACCGCGCTGCAACTGGCCGGCACCCCCGGACACGGCTCGGCGCTGCGCTACGACGGCGCGACGCTGCGGCTGGAGGTCACCGGGGACCGCTGGTCGGCCGACTTCACCGGGCTGCGGATCTGGACCGACGTGGCCGGCCTGGCCGAACTGACCGGATCCGAGCTGCACATCGTCGGCGGCACCGACCAGCGGCCGCAGGTCGCCCAGCTGCGGTCGCTGCTGCTCGCCGAGATCGAACAGATCCTGCAGTACCTGCCGTTCGTCGCCGACCGGGGGGTGCAGGGCCCGATCGACCTGGCGGCGGCCAACGCCAAGCACGAGCTGAAGTTCGAGACGAAGCTGAAGGTCGACCTGCCGGACACGATCGTCCCGCTCGGCGACTACTTCAAGCTCAGCCTGGCGGTGGCGCTCAGCGCCGGGGTCAGCCTCACCGACGGCAAGGCCAAGGGGGCGGCCAGCCTCGGGATCGGCCTCGAAGGCAAGATCCCGGTGCTGTCGGTCGGCGTCGCGAAGGTCTTCATCATCGTCTCCGGCAGCATCACCTTCTCCATCGCCCTCGTCTCCGGCACGGTCACCAGCGAGAAGCTCGAACTGGTCGCGTTCGCCGGCGTCGGGGTGCAGGGCCAGATCGGCCCGTTCAAGGCGTACGCGTTCCTCGGCATCGGCTTCGTGCTCGTCTACGACGCGATCGCCGGCCAGACCAAGTACGGCGGACTGGTCGCGCTGGAAGCCGGGGTGGACCTCAAGGTCGTCAAGGTCAAGATCCGGGCCGAGCTCAAGGGCCTGGTGTACGACGACGCCGGCACCACCAAGTGCGACTACTCCGGCTCCGTGAAGATCCAGGTCGATCTCTTCCTGATCATCTCCATCAGCGCGTCCTACCAGGTCACCGAGACCGCGACCCTGTGAGCCAAGGGTCGGGTCGGCGAAGGAGTCGGACAATGGCAACCCCGCACAAACTCACCCTGGTGCCGTACCTGCGGCGCTGGGACCACACCGGCCGCACCCTCACCGTACGGCTGCTGGTCGCCCCGGCCACCGACCCGCTCGCGCCTCTGCTGCCCGCCCCGGCCGGGGTGCCGGCCTTCGCCGACGCCCACCTCGCCTTCGCGGTGTCCATCTCGGACGCCGTCGGAGCGCTGCCGCAGCGGGACCGGGTCGACCAGACCGTCGCGCTGCCCGCCGCACCGGCGACCCGGCACGCCCCGCACGCCCGGCCCATCTTCACCGCCATCGGCGCCGCGCTGGAGATCCCGGCCGGACCGGCCGGTGACACGTTCGCCCCGCAGGGCCGCGACACCACCCGGCAACTGCGCAAGTACCTGCCGGGCAGCTACCGCCGGTCGTTCGGGTTCGTCCGCCCACGTACCCCGCTCGCCGTCACCGACGCCAGCTACCACTGCCTGATGAAGTGCCCGCCGGACGCGGCACCGCCGGCACCGCCGATGGTGATCGGCTGGGGCGAGGCGATCGCCTACGCGCTGCGCCGCCCCCGGCTCGCCGAAGCCCTCGGCCTGGTCGTCACGCTCGACGTACCGGTCGACGCCGATCCGCGACTGGCCGCCGGCGGCTGGCTCTGGGTCGACCTGGCCGACCACAGCGACTACGCCGACGCCGTCACCGCCGACCCGACGCTGCTGCGCGCCTTCGCCACCCGGGTGCCGCCGCTGCCGGCCGACGGCACCCGGCCCATCTTCACCCCGGTGACGTTCCCGGTCAGCGCCGACGCCACCGAGTCCGCCACCCTCGGCAACTACGACAAGGTCTTCGCCGAGGCGCTGCGCTTCGACGACGGCTTCGCCAAGATCGTGCACGCCCGGCAGCCGGTCAGCGCCGACCTGCTCGACGAATCCGGCGACGGCGCGCCGATCGCCCGCGACGAAGGCGTCCAGCTCGGCTGGGACGACGAGGACATCCTCGAAGGCCAGAACCGGGCGCTCGGCGCCCCACCCGACGGCGAGGACCCGGTGCTCGCCCCCCGGGGCGTGCTCGGCTACCGGGTCGACGTACGCCCGGCCGGCGGCACCGACTGGACGTCGCTGTCGTTCGTCGACGCGCCGCTGACCATCGGCGTCGACCTCGGGACGGCCCGCGAGGAACGCTGGAGCGAGGTCGCCCCGGCCGAACACAGCGGCCAACTGTGGCTGCCCGCCTGGTTCGTCCGCTGGCGCGGCGGTTCCCTCGTCGTCGACACCGACGACGAGCAGCGCCTGATGGAGGTGGCACCCGGCCCGCCGGAGGAGGCGGTGCCGGTCGACGCCGACACCGTGACGCCGCGCTACGGCCAGTCGTACGAGTTCCGGGTCCGCCTCGCCGACACCACCGGCGGCGGACCGCCGGTCGACGCCGCGCCGAGCGGCGTCGGCGAGGCCCCGACCGCGCTGCTGCACCTGCGCCGGCACCGGCCGCCGGCCCGGCTCAGCTACGAGCCGTACGCCCCGGAACCGGACGGAACCCTCGCGGCGCTGCGGGTGCACCGCCCGCGTCTGGGCTACCCCGAAGCGGTGTACGCCGCCGGCCCGGCGGCCCGCGCCGACCTGCTCGCCCAGATCGCCGCCAACGACGCCGCCCCGCCGGAGGCGGTGACCGTGCCCGGCATCGCCGACCCGGACGCCGTACTGCTGCAGGTGCGAGTGCTGCTGAAAGCGCCGGCCTTCGACCCGGCCGCCGACGCCGACGGGTACGCCGAGTGGTACACCACCACCCGGCTGTTCCCCGACGACCCGGCGTCGGCGTACGACCTCGAACTTTCCTGGGTGGACGCCGGCGACTACCGGTCGGTCGACGTCACCGACCAGCTCGGCCCGGACGGGCTGGTCGACGGCCCGGTCACCGTCGTCACCGGGCGGGACCTGCGGCTGGAGGTCCGGGCCCTCGGCCGCGACGACCTCGGCTACTTCGGCAGCGACGCCGCCCGGCACGGGCCGGTCGACCGGATCGACCTGCACGGACTGGCCGACCCGGCGGCCGACGCCGACCTGCTGCGCCCACTGCCGCCGGCGGACACCCTGCGCTCGGTGTTCCTGCGCCCCGACCCGGCCGGTGCCCCGCCGGCGGCCCACGCCGTCGCCGCCCAGGCCGCCCCGACCCCGGCCCTGCTCGGCCGGCTGGCCGGCGCGCTCGGCCTGGTCGCCGACGGCCCGACCCTGCTCGGCGTGCCGGGGGAGCGGGTGGTGTTCGGCTGCGCCGGGCTCGGCCACCACCTTGCCCCGGACGGTGGCAGCGTCGAGTTCACCGACCCGACCGCACTCGCCGGGCAGTGGCTCAACGCGGTGACCCTGGTGATCGACCGGGACTGGACCTGGCGCGGTGCCGGCTCGCCGACGGTGACCCTGACCCGCACCGTACGGCTGCCGGACGTCCCCGGTTCTCCGGACCAGGTCACCGAGGTCGGCGTGCTCGAACTGGTCGGATCGGTGAACGTGCAGGCCACCCGGGGCACACCCGACCGGGGCCACGTACGGATGATCTTCCTGGACGCGTTGGCCGCACCGCCGGGCCCCGACGGGCTGCCGTACGAGCCGCAGGTCGAGTACCAGCTGGCGGTGCGCCTGGAAACCGGCGACGTGGTGCGACAGGCGATCTCGTCGACCCTGCCGATCGTCACCCCGCCCCGGCAGGTGCCCCGGGTCGTCGCCGCCGGTGTCGCCCTCACCCCGTACGGTACCGACGCGGCGTACGCGACGACCACGCCCCGGATCCGGCGGCTGTGGCTGGAGTTCGCCGAGCCGCTGGCCGACCCGCGCGACGCCTACTTCGTCCGGCCGCTGACCGTCACTCCGGACCCGATGCTGCTGCCCGGCACCGAACCGGTGGCCGACCCGGCCACCGTGCCGACGCTGCCGCTGGACCCGGAGACCGTCCGGGTGATCACCCCGGGCCAGGTCCAGGACCTCGCCGGGTACGCGACCATGCAGCGGATGGAGCCGGCCGCCGACAGCGACCGGCACTTCCTGGTGCCGTTGCCGCCGAACACCGACCCCGGCTCGCCGGAGCTGTTCTCGTTCTACACCTACGAGATCCGGGTCGGTCACGACCGTGGGCCGGCCGACGATCCACTCTGGTCCACCGCGCAGGGCCGGTACGGCGAACCGCTGACGCTGGAAGGCGTGGCTCACCCGGCACCGGAGCTGGCGGCCACGGTGCTCGCCGAGCCGGACGGGGCGGTCCGGGTGCGGGCCCCGTACGCCACCCCGTACGTCGGACTGCGCCGGGCGCTGCCGTCACCGCCGAACACCCGGCTGTGGGCGGTGCTGTACGCACGGGTGGTGCAGGCCGACGCGAGCACCCGGCGCAACGTGCAGATCGGCCTGCGCCAGCTGACGATCCCGCGACGCCGGGTCGAGCTCCGCTCGGTGCCGCTGCCGGTGGAGGGGGAGACCGCCTGGTCCGGCGCGGAGGTGCGGGCCGCGTTGGCAGCCGCCGGGCTGCCGGCCGGGCTGCCGGTCAGCACCCTCGTCGTCGAGGTGCTGCCGGAGCCGAACGGCAGTTTCGCCGACCCGCTCGGCGGTGACCTCGGCCAGGTGCGGATTCTGCGGACGTCGCCGCTGTCCGCCGTCGAGCGTGACTGCTGCGTGTCCTGACCCCGTCGACCCCGCTGACCCCGTCGACCCCGTCGACCCCGCCGGCCGGTGGTCGGCGGTCGGGCGGATGGTCGTGGTGGTCGGCGGCGGGTAGGTCGCGGAGTTCCCGGGCCGGGGCGGTCGTCGGCGTCGACCGCCCCGGCCCGGGAACTCCGCTGGCTCATCGGGTCAGCTGGCCGGCCGGCCAGCTGACCCGGGGGTCAGCTGGCGGTGCAGGTGACGTTGCCCGGTGGCGGACCGCTGCTGCCGCCGGTCGACGCGATGAAGCCGGCGGTGGTGGACGACCCGGGTGCCAGCTGCCCGTTGTAGCTGGCATTGGCCACCGTCACCTGGGTGCCCTGCTGACTGAACGTGCCGCTCCAGCCCTGCGTCACCGTCTGCCCGGCGGGCAGGCTGAAGGTCACCCGCCAGCCGTCGATGGTCGCCGCGGTGCCGTTGGTGACCGTCAGCCGCCCTTCGTAGCCGCCCTGCCAGATGGCCGGGACCGTCACGGCGGCGGTGCAGGACGTTCCCGGATCGCCGGGCGTCGGGGGTGCGGTGGTCGGGGGTGCGGTGGTCGGGGGTGCGGTGGTCGGCGGCGTGGTCGTGGGTGGTGCCGTGGTCGGCGGCGGGGTGCCGCCGGTGGAGAACTGCCACCAGTCGGCGTTGAGCAGATACCCGCTGCCTCCGGTGAACCGCAGGTACAGGTCCTGGGTGCCGGTGGTACCGGTGACCGGGCAGCTGACCGTGGTCCAGGTCTGCCAGCCGCCGGTGCCGGGCACGGCGCAGGTGCCGACCCGGGTGCCGGTCGGGCCGCCCAGGCGAAGTTCGATGCTCCCGCCGCTGGAGCCGGAGGCGACCCGCGCCGTGAACGTGCTCGCCCCGGTGCCGAAGGCGACGCCCTTCACCTTGATGTAGTCGCCGTTCTCGAGCCAGCCGACGTTCATGGTGCCCTCGCTGGACGGCTCCGTCTCGATCCCGGCCGACCAGGCGACGGTCTCGGCCTCCTGCCGGACGTACGGGTTCAGGGTGCCGATCTGGGGAGCGCCGGCGGTCGTCATGTTCATCGTCGGGATCGTGCCGTCGGCACGGTAGCTGAACTTCTCCACCGCGACGGACCGGGTAAATCCGCCGCCGCCGGGCAGCGCCCGGTTGTGGTAGAAGAAGTACGACCCACCGGCGAAGTCGACGACACCGGGATGGTTGGTGAAGCTGGCGCCCTGCCGGGGCATGACCGTCCCCCGGTAGGTCCACGGGCCGGTCGGCCCTGGGGCCGTCGAGTAGCCGATGAACTCGGAGCAGCATTCGGCGGCGAAGACGTTGTAGTAGATCCCGTTGCGTTTGTAGACCCAGGGGCCCTCTTCGTACAGCGTTGGTCGGTCCGGATTGCCGGTACGGGTGCCGAAACCGGCCGTGGTCAACGGGATCCGGGTGGGGCTGCCCGAATACGAGATCATGTCGGCGTTGAGCCGGATGTACCACAGGTTGGGGTTTCCCCAGTAGAGGTAGGCCTGCCCGTCGTCGTCGATGAAGGCGTGCGGGTCGATCTCGCCGTTGGCCACCAACGGTCGGCCGAGGGCGTCGCGGAACGGGCCGGTCGGGCTGTCCGCGACCGCCACCCCGATGGCCATCGAGTTGGTCGCCCTGGCCTTCACCGGTACGTACCAGTAGAACTTGCCGTTGCGTTCGATGACGTGCCCGGCCCAGGCATCGGTGCTGGCCCAGCTGAACGTGGTCAGGCTCAGCGGCGAGCCGTGGTGGGTCCAGTTGACCATGTCCGCGGAGGAGAACAGTTGCCAGTCGCGCATCGTGAAATACGTCGAGCCGTCCTCATCGTGGCTGGTGTACAGGTAGACCCGATTGTCGGCCCGGGCCGGCGTGGCGACGAGGAACGTCGCCAGGCACAGCAGGCTCGTGACGACACCGACGGCACGGTTGCGTCTCGTGATAGTCACCGGGACTCCTTGGTGGAGCGTCGATGTGGGCGCGGAGATCGACCGGTACGACTGCCGGCGGACGGTGCCGGCCGTCGGGACCACTACCTGGTCGTATCGACAGGGGTGCCCGGACGCCATCGGGCGATGCCGTCGACGCGTACGGTCCGTCGGTCGTGACCGCGGTGCGTCGAAGCGTGCCCTCGCTCCCGCAGCCGAGGATAGCTGTTATCGATAACATCAGCAATCCATCGACGATGACCTGTCTTCTGTTGGAGTCGACGCGGCGCTGCGGGTGGGCTGTGGAAGGGGCTGGTCGGCCGGTACGAATTACCGATGTTTTCGCTAACACGGCACCGGGCCGGCGGTCGTGTCGGGTGGGTGCGGACGCACGACAAGGGCGCCCGCTCCGGGGTCGGGCGGGCGTTCGGGTGGCTCGGGGAGCTACCGCAGCGAGTGCAGCAAGCGTGTCCACTGTGGGTGGCCGAACCGCAGGGTCGCCGTGCGGCTCTTCGAGTCACGGACGTACACCAGGCGACCGTCGTGCGCGACCTCGACACACGCGTCACTGCCGCTGTAGGTGCTCGTCCGCCAGTTGACTGGTTGCGGTGTGCCTGCCACGGTCTCTCCCGACTTGTCGCGAGGGATCGACCCGCCGTGTGTGGGTGTCGACCCACGCATCATGATCCGGGTCGCCTGATGTGCTTGAGCCGCTCGGCATCGAGCAACCAAAGTATAGGCAGTCGCGTATATGTGTGCCATCGGGCACATCGAGATCAACTGGCGAATCGCGATTGATTGCGCGTCATGTCCAATTTGCAGGGGCTGAAAATGCTAACATCAGCTCCGCCTGGCCGCTGTTCGGCCGCGCTTGTGGTCCACCGCGACGCTGTTTGACCGGATCATGTGCAGGGTGAGGAGGGTGCCGGTGGCCGGTGACGACCCACGGATCGGTTCCGGTGCCGATGTCGGCCCATCGGCCGGTGCCGGCGATGGCGCTACGGTGGTGCCATCGCGACGCAGACTGTTGACGTACGCGGCCGTCGCGGCGCCACTGGTGGTCGGCCTCGCCGCCGCCGCCGGAGCCGGTGCCCGACTGATCGACGGGCGGGCCGAGTGGCCGGCGCAACTAGTGGTCGCCGGCGTACTGGTGATCGCCGCTGGTGGCGTGCTTCACCGCCTGGCCGTCCGCGCGGGGCGCGGTGGACCGTCGTGACAGTCGCCCGGCGACGGCCGGCAGCACCCGACTGGCAGTCGGCCACAGTCGCGCGCTGAAGTAGACGGCGACCAGCGTCACGGCGGTCCACGCCCACCGGGCGGGATGCAGCTGGAGATAGAGCACCACGGTCAACAGGCTCGTCATGGGCGTCGCGGTGAGCGCCACCGGCTGCCACTGCACGCGCAGGCGAAGCGCCGTGGGCAGGCCACGTACCGTAGCCCACGACGCCCGGCCAGCGTGCGTGCCCGGAACCAGGCCGGCAACGGTCGACGGTTCCATCTGCTCATCCGCCGGGCGTGAGGACGTCATCCGCGTTCCCCTTAGTCGACCTGGTCGCACCCGGTGCCACCAGTTGTCAGTTGTCGGCTGTCGGTGTCAGTTTCCGATTGCGCTGCATCTCTGCGATGAGCTCATCCATGACCTCGTTCAGCCGAGCCTTCGGCGTGGCGAGATCCTCGATCTGGAAATACTTCTCGATGTAGACCGCAGCGGATTCACCGCTGAGTGTCTGCGCGGTGGCCGACTCGAGGTAGACCAGGTCGTCGTCGGCGGGGTCGGGGAAGTCGAGAATCGAGAACGGGCCCTGCATCCCAGGGTGCTCACCGGCGCTGAACCGCACGATCTGGATCGAGATGTTCGGCTGCGCGTTGAGGTCCTTGAGCTTCTGCAGTTGCCGGACCATTACGCTCGGCTTGCCGACCGCCCGGCGGACCGCGGCCTCGTCCATCAGGCAGGAGATCTCCGGCGGGTCGTCACGGGTCAGCAACTCCTGGCGTTCCATCCGGGCCTGGAGGATTCGATCGACGTCCCGGTCCGACCGCGACGGCGGGGAGTAGGCCCGGATGATCGCGCGGGCGTACTCCTCGGTCTGCAGCAGGCCGGGGATCAGCAGCGGCTCGAACTGGCGGATCCGGGACGCGGAGCTCTCGTAGCCGAGGTAGAGCATCAGTGCGGGGCTCAGTACGTCCCGGTACGACGACCAGGTCTGGTGCTTGGCGGTGCGGGCCATCCCGACGAGTTGCTCGACGAGGTCGGGATCGGTCACCTCGTAGTGGGCGAGCAGGGCGCGCAGGTCGCTGACCGCGATGCTCGACTCACCGGTCTCGATCCGGATGAGCTTCGACGTCGACCAGTCCAGCTCCCTGGCCACGTCCTTCTGGGTCAACTGCCGAGTCTGCCGGAAGTCGCGCAGCTGGATCCGCAAGCGGCGACGCTGCACCTCGGGATCAGCACTCTTGATCATCGCGGTTCCCCTAAGATCAACTAATGTGTGATGTAGCACCAGGTTAGCTGTCCCATCACCGGATCGCACTCAGCGACATGGTGGAGCATGGCGTCTCCTGGCGCTGGCACGCGCAGGAAAAGCGTCTCTTTACGCTCAAATCAGGGCACGAACAGCCGCCGACCCATCACATCGCTCTGCACTATCTGAGAATCTGCGACATCGCAGAAGACTCGCTCGTCTTCGGAGACATTGCCGAAGGTGGCGTACGGTCGTTACCGTTGGCCTATGAGCCGGCAGCATGACGTCACCGTGGACCCGCCGCATGGCGCTGTCGCGGACCAGCCGCAGCCGGTCGGGCAGGACAGCGGCAACCTCGGTCGGAAGCTCGTGGTGCTCGCGGTCGGCGGGATGCTGGTCGGCCTGGCCATCACCGTCGCGGTCGACCGGGAGCAACCAACCGCCAGCTCATCCTGGGTCAGCACGATCCTGCTGCTCCTGGCGGTGGTCATCGCCGCCGGCGCCGGATCGTTGATCACCCGCACGGTGGCGGTCACCGGCCAACGGGCCCAGCGGGCAGCGGTCGAGCTCGGACAGGCCTCGCACACCCTGGACGACGCCCGGCGGGAGGTCGAGGCGGCCACGGTCGACGGTGCCGCCCCGACGGTCCAGGCCGAGGTGGACGCCGTCGCCCGCCGACTCGACGGCCTGAACGAGGAGCTCACCGCCCTGCGCCGATCGGGTAACCGCACCGCCTGGGCGACCTTCCTGCTCGGCACCCTGCTCGGCGTGGTCACCCAGGTCACGCTCGGTTGACCGCCGACCGGCTCACGCCCAGGCCCGGCTGACCGGCTCAGTCCCAGGCCCGGCCCAGGGCACGCAGTTGGTCGGCGTACTCGATGCGGTCCGACCACGACGACGGCCAGGCCGCCATGCCGTACGCGGCACCGACGAACGCCCCGGCCAGACAGGCGATCGAATCCGAGTCCCCGGTGGTCGCCGCGCCCCGGGCCAGCGCCCCCACCGGGTCGTCGGCGTGCCACAGGGCGCACAGCAGCCCGGTGGCCAGCGCCTCCTCGGCGATCCAGCCCTCCCCGGTCAGCCGGCAGGCGTCACCGCCGTCGTCCCCGGCGGCGAGTGCCGCGTCGAGCCGGTCCAGTGCTGCCAGGCACTCGTCCCAGCCCCGTGAGATGAACCCGGTCGGACTGTCCACGCCGGGCCGCTGCCACAACGGGCCGAGCCAGTCGACCCGGTAGACCTCCCGCTGCCGGTGACAGTGCTCCCGCAGCGCCGCCGGCAGGTCGGCCAACGGCGTACCGGTGCGAAGCAGTCGGACCGCGACGGCGGTCAACTCACTGGCGGCCAACGCGGTCGGATGCCCGTGGGTCAACCCGGCCTGCAGTTGGGCCAGCCCGGCAACGGTGTCGTCGTCGTAGCCGGCGACCAGGCCGACCGGGGCGACCCGCATGTTCGCCCCGCAGCCCTTCGAACCGGCGACGGTCGCCTGCTGCCACGGCACCCCGGTGGACAGTTCGCCACAGGCCCGCAGGCAGGTCATCCCCGGTGCCCGGTCGTTGTCCGGGCTGGCCGCCCAGGCCAGGAACCGGGCCCGCAGCAGCGGCTCGACCACCTGCGGCGTCGCCGTCGGGGCGTCGTGCAACGCCCAGCCGACCGCCAGCGTCATCTGGGTGTCGTCGGTGACCAGCGCCGGCTCGCCGACCAGCTCGCGCGGGCCGGTCGGGCCGTACCGCTGGCGGATCTCGGCGGCCTGCATGAACTCGGTCGGCTTGCCGAGCGCATCACCGTACGCCAGCCCGAACAGACACCCCGACGCCCGGTCCGCCGTCGCCACACCACTCACCGCGCTACCTCCCCGCCCCGACCGCCGGCAGCCTAACCGGCATGGTCAACAGCGGCACCGGCCGCAGCGAGGTCGACGACGGTGCCGGCCGCGACGGTGCCGGCGGCGAGCAGATGTGCGCTGGCACCGAGCAGCGCCGGCTCGTGACCGTAGATCCGGGCGAGGGCGAGCGCGTGGTCGAACACCACGTCCGCGTCCGGAGCGTCGGCCGATGCCTCGGCCGCCGTCCATCCGGGGCCTTCGATCCCCTGTACGGTGACCCGCGTCAGGCCGGCGGCCTGCAGCTCGCCGGTCAACTCCTCGACCCGGTGGAAGTAGGCGACGGTGAATCCGATCCCGGGGTCGTTGCGCCCGTCGGCGGCCAGCGCCCGCGCCTCAGCTGCCATCGTGTCGCTCCACCGGCGGGTGGCGGCGAAGTGCAGTGGTCCGGCGAACCGGGAGATCGCAGCGGCCACCACCAGGCCTCCGGGTCGGGTGACCCGCACCGCCTCGGCCAACGCGGTCCGCCGGTCCGCCGGCTCCGGCAGGTGGTACAGCGGCCCGAGCAGCAGCGTCACGTCGTACGCGTCGTCCGGCTCGGGCAGCGCGCGGGCGTCGGCGACCGCGGCGTCGATCGCAGGCCGGCCGGCGCGGGCCTGCGCGACGTGCGCCGGGACCAGGTCCAGCAGCCGGACCCGGTGACCGGCGGTGACCAGCCGGCGGGCGTACGCACCGTCGGCACCGCCGACGTCGAGGATCCGGGCCGGAGCCGCCGGCAGCAGTTCGTCGAGCAGTTCGCAGGTGCGCCGCCACTCCAGGCGGTTGCACGGGCGCGACCGCAGCCGCTGGTCCTCCCGGTACCGGAACGTGTAGTAGTCGACGATGGTCGCCGTCGATGCGTTGTCGGCCATCGACTCATCATCGGCGAGCGCCGGCGCACCGGCGACGTAATATCCCGCCGGCACCTGCCGCCCGTGGAGGTCAGCCGTGGGTGATCTTGGCATCCTCGTGTACGTGGACGCCGGCGGCGAACTCGACGATCTCGGCCTCGGTCCAGTTCAACCCGTCCCAGAACTGGACGGTCAGGTAGCGATCAGGGCCCACCTCGACGAAGAGGGTGCCGGGATGGGTGGTGTCGCGCATCGTGGCCAGAATCCCCGGTCGACCGGCCACCTGCACCTGGCTGCTGACCACGTCGGTCGGCACGAACTCCTGCAGCCAGAGGCAGATCTTCCCGACACAGCTGCGGACATTCTGATCTGCCGCGTCGGTACTGGCCAGGACCACTGTCCATTCGTCCTGGCCCTGCACCTGCCAGCCGTCCGGCACCCGGTCGAGGGTGAAGCCACTCGGCTGCTCGCCGGTGTAGGCGACGAGCTGGGTGATCGCTCCACCGCCGGTGCTGACGCGGCCGGGATCGCCTCCGGGACCGTCGCCGGGCCGGTCGAGAACGGCTGCCGGCAGGGCCAACGCGGCGGTGAGCACCGCGGCCACGGCGACCGCGGAGCCGGTGACCAGTTGAGCGGTACGGCGACGGCGCAGCGCACGCCGCCCCCGGGCAAGGTCGGCGTCGAGCATGGTCGGCGTCGGCGGGGCGACCGGCCCGGCGATCGCCTGGAGACGGGAGTGCAGGTCAGTCATTGGTCGAACACCTCTCAGAAGGCCGCAGGCAGGCTGGTGGTGGGGGAGGAGAGCCGGTGGCCGTCGGCGCTGCCGAGTGCGGCGCGCAGCCGGTCCAGTCCACGGGCGGTCTGGCTCTTGACCGTGCCCTGCGAGCAACCGAGCGCCTCGGCGGTCTCGGCCACGTCGAGATCGTGGAAGTAGCGGAAGACGATCGCGGCGCGCATCCGTGGCGGCAGCGCGCGCAGCGCACCGCGCAGCCGCTCGTCGGGGCCGCCGTCGCCCACCGGTGAGTACGCGTGTTCGGGCAGGTCGGGTGTTGTTCTCTCGCGGCGCCGCCAGGGTCGTCGCCACTCGTCGCGCAGGGTGTTGACCAGTGTCCGGTAGACGTACCCACCGGGGTTGCCGGATCGTCGGAAGGCCGGCCACGACACGTACAGCTTGGTCAGTGCCGACTGGACCAGATCCTCGGCGAGATGCGGGTCGCCAGCGGTCAACAGCGTCGCGGTCCGGACCAGATCGGTACGCCGGGCCAGGACGAAGTCCCGGAACTGCTCGTCACGCTCGCTGCTCAAGAGGGTCTCCTTCCGCCGTGACACCCTAGTGACGGAACCGGCCGCCGAGAGGTTGCACGGGCGAGCCGGGTGGCCGTACGAGGTTGCACGGGCGGGCCGGGTGGCCGCCGCAAGGTTCCGGAACTCTTCCGGAACCTTGACCGACATCGACCGGGCCACGTGATCGCCCAGCCGAGGTGGAGGCTGCTGCCCGTCGGATCGCCCGCCGGTACTGGACAGTGGGAACGCCTCGCTCACGCAGGGTCTGTCGGTCGACGGTGTTTCCGTAATGTTTCCGAAAGTCGTTGACGAGTCGGTCGATGGACCAATACTCTCGGCCATCGACAGTACTCAATCACTGTCGATGCCACCCCACGGCGATCCACTCCGACCGGTCGGGCAGCACGACCGGTCCCCTCACCACCACCGCGTGGTGCGACGCCGATGACCGGGGCCGTCACCTGGCCGCGGGGAGCTGTCGGGTCGTACCGCATCGCTGGCCTCCTGCCAGCCGTCACGAGAAGGACGCGACTACATGAACGACATCCCCACCACCCGGAGGCGCCGCGGTCGTCTGCGGCTGCTCCTCGGTGCCGCCTGCGCCGCGGCGCTGGTCGCCGGCGGTCTGGTGATCGCCCCCAGCGCGCACGCCGAGGCCGACCGGTACCTCAGCTCGAACCAGACCGGCACGCACAACGGATACTTCTTCTCGTTCTGGAAGGACAGCGGCAACGCCAGCATGACGCTGCGCGAGAACGGCCGCTACTCCAGCTCGTGGGACCGCAGCACCAACAACTGGGTCGGCGGCAAGGGCTGGGCCACCGGTACCCGCCGGACGATCAGCTACTCGGGCAGCTACAACCCGGGCAACAACAACACCTACCTCGCCCTGTACGGGTGGACGCGTAACCAGCTCATCGAGTACTACGTGGTCGAGAACTTCGGCAGCTACAACCCGAGCAGCGGCGCCACCCGGATGGGTTCGGTCACCACCGACGGCGGCACCTACGACATCCTGCGCAGCCAGCGGGTCAACGCGCCGTCGATCGACGGCACCCAGACGTTCTACCAGTACTGGAGCGTCCGGCAGCAGAAGCGCACCGGCGGCACCATCACCACCGCGAACCACTTCGACGCCTGGGCGCGTGCCGGCATGCAGCTCGGCTCCAACCACAGCTACCAGGTGATGGCGACCGAGGGCTACCAGAGCCAGGGCAGCTCCGACATCACCGTCTGGGAAGGCGGCACCGGCAACCCCGGTCCCAGCCCCACCGGCAACCCGGGGAACCCTGGCAACCCGGGTAACCCGGGTCAGAGCAACTGCACCGCCGTTCTGTCGGCCGGTCAGCAGTTCGGCGACCGGTTCAACCTCAACGTCTCGGTCCAGAATGTCAGCAACTGGACGGTCACCCTCAGCCTGCACGGCGGCCAGAGCCTGCAGAACAGCTGGAACGCTGCGGTCAGCGGCACTACCGGAAACATCACCGCCAGGCCGAACGGCAGCGGTAACAACTTCGGTGTGACGATCATGCACGGGGGCAACTGGACGTGGCCTACGGTCACCTGTCGAACATGATGACCCTGACCGACTGAGGAACGAGACATCCCGTACGTGAGCGGGCCGACCCTGCTGGGGGGTCGGCCCGCTCCGCGCTGCGTACCACCGGCACCGCCTGCTCCCCGGCGATCTTGCGCTTATCGTGGAACAAAGTGGACAAATACTCTCGATAAGCGCAAGATCGTCGGGAAGGGGGGTGGGTCAGCGGTCAGCCCTTGACGCAGACCACCTGCCGCAGGTGGGCCACCACCTCGACCAGGTCGGCCTGCTCGGCGATCACCTGGCCGAGATCCTTGTACGCCGCCGGAATCTCGTCGACCACGCCGGCATCCTTACGGCACTCCACACCGGAGGTCTGCGCTGCCAGGTCGTCGACGGTGTAGGTCTTTTTCGCCTTCGACCGCGACATCCGCCGACCGGCACCGTGCGACGCCGAGCAGTACGCCGCCTCGTTGCCGAGACCACGCACCACGTACGAGCCGGTACCCATCGACCCGGGGATGATGCCGAGCTCACCGCGCCCGGCCCGGATCGCCCCCTTGCGGGTCACCAGCAGCGGCACCCCGTCGTAGGTCTCCTCGGCCACGTAGTTGTGGTGGCAGGAGATCGGCTCGTCGAAGCGGGCCGCCGGCACCGCCCCACGCAGCACCCGGCACAGCAGCGCCAGCATGATCGCCCGGTTGCGGGCCGCGTACTCCTGGGCCCAGGTCAGATCCCGCCGGTACGCGGCCATCTCCGGGGTGTCGGCGAGGAACACCGCCAGGTCCCGGTCCGGCAGGCCGGCGTTGTGCGGCAGCGTGCGGGCCACCGCGATGTGCCGCTCGGCCAGCTCCTTGCCGATGTTGCGGGAGCCGGAGTGCAGCATCAGCCAGACCCGACCGGCGTCGGCACCGCCCTGCTCGACACAGACCTCGATGAAGTGGTTGCCGCCACCGAGGGTGCCCAGCTGGCGCTGCGCCCGTGACTCCAGCGCGGCGACCCCGGAGTGCAGGCCGGTGAACCCGGACCAGAACCGGTCCCAGCCGGCGGTCGGCAGCCCGTGCACCCGGCGCGGGTCGACCGGGTCGTCGTGGGCCTGGAATCCGACCGGGATGGTGGCCTCGATGGCGTTGCGCAGCGCCCCCAGGTCGTCGGGCAGTTGCGCGTCGGTCAGGTTGGTGCGTACCGCCGACATGCCGCAGCCGATGTCGACGCCGACCGCGGCCGGGGCCAGTGCCTGACGCATCGCGATCACCGAACCGACGGTGGCACCCTTGCCGTAGTGCACGTCGGGCATCACCGCGACGCCGTGCACCCACGGCAGCGCGCCGATGTTGCGCAGTTGCTGGCTGGCCTGCGGCTCGATGGTCGACGGATCGGTCCAGACCTTGACCGGGGCCCGGGTGCCGGACAGCAGGGTGGGACTCATGGGGACTCCCGTGAGTGGACGGTGTGGGACGGCGACGGCCACCGGCACCGGCATCGCCGGGCTGGTCGGTGTGCGGGCGCCGCAGCGGACGGAGCAGGCTCAGCCGCGTGCAGCGGCGGCGGGTTTCGCCAGTTGGCGCATCGGTGGCTCCTCGTCACTCGCTGTGCGGTCCACGCTAGGCGGGTACGGTCGACGGCCGCAACCGGTTTGATCGCTGCGGCTCGCCGCCAGGATCACGGCCGGCGTCGCGGGTCGGGGGCGATCAGCACCTCGGCGCCGATCGGGATGAAGCCGGCGGCCAGGAAGGCACGCAGGGATCTCGCATTGCCCGGGGCGACCGCGGCGAAGACCGGCTCACCGGCCGGCACCAGGGTCAGCGCGTCGGCGAGCAGCGCCCGGCCGGTCCGCCGGGCGGGTCGGGTCACCTCGATGCTGAGCTCCCGGCGGCCGGCCAGCCCGTCGGCGAGGGTGACCACGCCCCGGTCGTCGCCGTACGCGACGACCCGCTGGCGCAGCCGCCGCGCCCGGCGTACCCGTGGATGTTCCGCCAGGTCGTCGCGGGCAACGAGCCGGTCGGGCCCGCCGTCGGCGCCCCGGCCCCGGGCGACCAGGGTGACGTCGAGACTGTCCAGCCAGCCCTGCGGGCCGGCAAGCCAGCGCAGGAAATCGGGGGCGTGGGCACCGCCGAATCCGTCGGGGGAGTGGGCGAGGACCTGCGCCGGCGGTACGGCGGTCGCGACGATCGCGTACCCGGTGAGGGCCAGGACGCACTCCCAGCCGCCGGGCAGTGCCCCGGTGACGTCGACGCCGCCGGTGTCCGCCGGGAAGTCGCCGTCGACTGCCCGGTGCAGGACGGCGAGCAGCGGGTGGACCACGTGTCGACGATATCCGCGCTGACATGTACCGGCTGAGCCGGCTGGCACCGGGGCGCCGACGGCGCCGTGTCCGAGGTCACCTGGGTCGGACGGCGGATCCGGGGCCGGTACGCAGGCGGTCGGCAGGCATCCTGGGAGCCGAACAGCTCGAGATCGTGCTCAGCGCGTAAGGGGAGTCCCACATGTCAGCATCCGTACCGTCCGGTCGCACCTTCCCGGGAACCTTCCTCTGGGGGACGGCGACCGCGTCGTACCAGGTCGAGGGGGCTGCCGCTGTCGACGGCCGGACGCCGTCGATCTGGGACACCTTCGCGCACACCCCCGGCCTGGTCACCAACGGCGACACCGGCGACGTGGCCTGCGACCACTACCACCGGCTGGAGGCGGACCTGGACCTGCTGGCCGACCTGGGTGTCGGTGCCTACCGGTTCTCGATCTCCTGGTCGCGGGTGCTGCCGCACGGCGGCAGCCAGCTCAACCGCAAGGGTGTCGACTTCTACTCGGCGTTGATCGACGGCCTGCGGGCCCGGGGCATCGCGCCGGTGGCCACCCTCTACCACTGGGACCTGCCGCAGGAGCTGGAGGACGCCGGCGGCTGGCCGCACCGGGACACCGCGCAGCGCTTCGCCGAGTACGCCGGCCAGATGGGGGAGGTGTTCGGTGACCGGGTGCACACCTGGATCACCCTCAACGAGCCGTGGTGCTCGGCGTACCTGGGTTACGGCTCCGGGGTGCACGCGCCGGGGCGGACCGAGCCGGCCGCCGCGCTGGCCGCCGTACACCATCTCAACCTGGGTCACGGTCTGGCGGTACGGGCGTTGCGCGCCACCATCGACCCGGCGGCGCAGGTCAGCGTGACGCTGAACCTGCACCACGTCCGGGGCGAGTCGGCGGCCGACGCCGAAGCGGTACGCCGGATCGACGCCCTGGCCAACCGGGCGTTCCTCGGCCCGATGCTGGACGGTGCCTACCCCCGGGACCTGATCGACGACACCGCCTCGGTGACCGACTGGGCGTTCGTGCGGGACGGGGACGAGGCCGCCGCGCACGCGCCGCTGGACCTGCTCGGGGTGAACTACTACAACCCGGTGCTGGTACGGCAGTGGGACGGTGTGTCGCCCCGGTCGACCGCCGACGGCCACGCCGACGGTGCCGCGTCGCCGTGGATCGGGGTGACCGACGTCGAGTTCGTCGCCCAGCCGGGCCCGTACACCCAGATGGGCTGGAACATCGACGAGACCGGGTTGACCGAGTTGCTGCTGCGGCTGCACCGCGACTACCCGGGGCTGCCGTTGATGATCACCGAGAACGGGGCGGCGTTCGACGACGTGGTCGACCCCGACGGTCGGGTGCACGACCCCCGGCGGATCGACTACCTGCACCGGCACCTGACCGCGGTGGCCGAGGCGATCGAGGGCGGGGCGGACGTGCGGGGCTACTTCGTGTGGTCGCTGATGGACAACTTCGAGTGGGCGCGGGGCTACGCGAAGACGTTCGGCATCGTGCACATCGACCGCGAGACGCTGCGGCGGACCTGGAAGGAGAGCGCGCACTGGTACCGCCGGGTGGTCGCGGCGAACGCGCTGCCGGCGGCCTGAGGCGAACGCGCTGCCGGCGGCCTGAGGCGAACGCGCTGCCGGCGGCCTGAGCCGGACGCGCTGCCGGCGGACTGACCGGGAATCGACCTGATCCGGTTTACCTATCGCCTTGATAATCCCGATCGACAAGCTAGACATTGCCGGTCCGGTCCGGCACCCTCGGTGGGGTGGACTGGGTGTTGGTGCTCGCCGGCTGCGGCATCGGGATCATCGTCGGGCTGACCGGGATGGGCGGCGGGGCGCTGATGACCCCGATGCTGGTCATCTTCTTCGGCGTCCCGCCGCTCGCGGCCGTCTCCAGCGACCTCGTGGTCAGCGCGGTCATGAAGCCGGTCGGTGGGCTGGTGCACATCCGACGTCGGACCGTGCACTGGTCCCTGGTCGGCTGGCTCTGCCTGGGCAGCGTGCCGTGCGCCTTCGCCGGCGTCCTGCTGCTGCGGGCGCTCGGTGACGGCGAGAGCCTGCAGCACGGGATCAAGGTGGCCCTCGGGGTGGCCCTGCTGCTGGCCGCCGCCGGCCTGGTCTTCCGCACCTACACCCGGATGGTCGAGCACGCCGCCCGCCGCCGGGCGGTCGCCGCCGGCACCGAACCGGCGGTCGCCGCCCCGGCTGAGGCCCCGCTGAAGGCCCGCCCGCTGCCCACCGTGGCGATCGGCGCGGTCGGCGGGCTGATCGTCGGGATGACCAGCGTCGGCTCCGGCTCGCTGATCATCATCGCGCTGCTGATGCTCTACCCGCTGCTGCGCCCGGCGTTCCTGGTCGGCACCGACCTGGTGCAGGCGGTTCCGTTGGTGATCGCCGCAGCCATCGGCCACCTGCTCTTCGGCGACTTCCGCCTCGACCTGACCGCCTCGCTGCTGCTCGGCGCGGTACCGGGGGCGTGGATCGGTGCCCAGCTCTCCTCCCGGGCCCCGGGTGGGCTGGTCCGCCGGGCGCTGACCCTGGTCCTGCTGGCCAGTGCGCTCAAGCTGCTCGGCACCCCGGACATCGCCCTGCTGGCGCTGCTCGTGGTGGTCGTGGTCGCCGGCTCGGTCGGCTGGATGGCCGCCCGCCGCCGGCACGGGCTGCCCGCCCTGGCCCGTACCGAACTGCGGATGTCGCCGCCGGCCGACGACCGGTCCGCCGAACCGGCGCGGGTCGGTAGCGGCGGCCCGTGACGGTCAGGACGGCCGCCAGGGGCCGCTGACGAACCGGCCGTCGACGTCGAACGGGTACGGGTTCGGCAGGCAGCCACCCAGGTCGGTCGTCTGCAGCCCCATCACCGGGGCCAGTTGGCCCGCGCCGGCGCACCCCATGTGGTCGAAGCCCAGGTAGTGGCCGACCTCGTGGTTGATCACACTGGTCTGGTAATCGTCGATGGTCACCGGGTAGCCATCGGCCCCCTGCAGCCACCGGCGCAGGTTGATCATGATCGTGGTGCCGGTCCGGCAGGAGAAGACGCCGGCGGTGTCCAGCCCGGCCCGGCCGCACAGCCGGTCGACGGTCTGCGGGGTGGCCAACCGGATCCGGACGTCGTAGCGGTCCCCGCCGACCCGTCGGAACGACCAGGACGCCTGGTTCAGCCCGACGCTGCGGTCGGTCACCGGGTGGAACCCCGACTCGGTCCAGCCCTGCGACGCGGCGAGGATGCCGTCCACCCGGTCGGCGAACCGGCTCACCGTCCACGGCTCCAGGTCGCCCCAGTCGATGTCCCGCTCGACCTCCACCCGGTAGGTGACGATCCGGGTGCCGATGCCGATCCGGCCCGGCGACCCGGCGGCGGCGTCGAAGCTGCCGGCACCGGAGCGGGGGATCGCCGAGTCCGGTGGTGTCGTCGGCGTCGGGCTGGGGGTGGGGCTCGGTGGTGCGGTGCTCGGTGGTGCGGTGCTGGGCGCGCCGTCGCTGGGGGCGGCCTGGCCGCCCGCCGCGCCCGGTGCCGGCTGCCACACGGGCGTCGCGGGGGCGGTTCCGCATCCGACCAGGACGCCGGCAGCCAGCAGCGCCGCCAGCAGTCCGGCGGTCGTGCCCCGATTTCGACCGATGTGCACCGATATCACTCCCCTCGGTGACGTCAGGCCACCTCATCACAGAACGGATCCGGCGCCGCAACCGGTGAGTGCACAGGTCCAGATGGCAGGAACACTAGGCGGTTGCCGTGTGGCGGACGTTGGCTAAGGTCGATCGGTGCACCGGATCGAGGACACCGCGCCAGCGGCCCGCTGGGAGGACGCCTTCCTCACCGGCAACGGCGAGTACGGGCTGATGGTGCACGGCGACCCGGTCGCGGAGCGGATCGTGGTCAACCACCACCGGTTCGTGCTGCCCAACGGCACCCGCGACCGGCGGCCACCGGAGCTGGCCGGCGTCATCGAACAGGTCCGCGAGCTGATCCTGGCCGACCGGCGGGCCGAGGCCGGCCGGCTGCTCGCCGACGGGCGACAACTGGAGTGGACCCAGTCCTACCACCCCGGGTACGCGTTGACCATCGACAGTGTCGCCACCCGTGCCGACCCGTCGCCACCGGCCGACTACCGGCGTACCACCGATTTCGCCACCGGCGAGGTCAGCGCGACCTGGGACGGCGACCGCGCCCGGCGGGCCTTCGTCTCCCGCGCCGACGCCGTCGCGGTGGTCGCGCTCGCCGCCGGGCCGTGCCTGCTCGGCGCGACCGGCGACCTGCCCGGCCGGCCGGTCGCCGTCGGCTACGACGTCGCCGCCTACCGGCACGACGGGTACGCCGTCCTGCGGGTCCGGGGCAGCTACCCGCCCGGACTCGGCGCGTACGGGTTCGAGGGGCTGACCCTGGTGGTCGGCGACACCGAGATCGTCGGCGACCGGATCCGCATCGGCGGGGACGCGCTGACGCTGACCGTGCTCGACCGCTACGACACACCAGGCTGGGGCACGGCGGCGCTGCACGCCCGGCTGACGGCGCTCGCCGGCGACGACTACGACCGGCTGCTGCGACGCCACGTCGCGCTGCACGCACCGATGTACCAGCGGCTCGACCTGCGGCTGCGCGTCGACGACACCGACCGGCACCATCCGGTCGGCCAGCTGCTCGACGCCCAGCGCGCCGACGACCAACGACTGTCACCGGTGCTGCTGGAGCGGCTGTTCCACGCCGGCCGGTACCTGCTGATCAGCTCCAGCGGTGTGCTGCCGCCCCGGCTGACCGGCCTCTGGCTGGCGTCCTGGGACGCGGCCTGGGCCGGTGACTTCACCACCGACGCCAACCTCAACCTGCAGATGGCCGGGGCCGCGATCGGCGCCCTGCCGGAGGTGACGGCGGCGTACCGGCGGCTGATCGCCGGCCAGGTCGACGACTGGCGGCGCAACGCGCGGGCGGTGTACGGCGGCCGGGGCCTGCTCGCCCCCGGCCGCACCGACGGCGAACACGGCCACCTGTTCCACTTCTGCGACGAGTGGCCGTGGCCGGCCTGGCTGCCCGGAGCCGACTGGCTGCTGTACCCGCTCTGGGAGCATCACCTGGTCACCGGGGAGCCGCTGGGCGCGGCCGCCGGGTGGCTGGTCGAGGCGGCCGAGTTCTTCGCCGACTTTTTGACCCGGGTCGACGACGACGGGGGGTTCGTGTTCGTGCCGTCGTTCTCCGGCGAGACCGGTCCGCTCGATGAGAACGACCAGCCGGTCTACCTGGCGGTCAACGCGACGATGGACATCGCCGCCGCCCGGCACGCGATGGGCCTGGCCGGCGCGCTGACCGGGTCGCCCGAGTGGGCGGAGCTGGCCGCACGGCTGCCGGAGTACCTGGTCGACGACCGGGGAGCGCTCGCCGAATGGGCCTGGCCCGGCTACCGGGCCGACGACGACCACCGGCACGTGAGCCATCTCTACCCGGTGTGGCCGCTGCACGAGATCACCCCGGACGGCACGCCGGAGCTGGCCCGCGCGGCGCACCGGGCGCTGGCCGTACGCGGTGACGAGAACCTTTCCGCGCACGGCAGCCTGCACCGGGCGCTGGTCGCCGCCCGGCTGCGCGACGCCGACGGGGTCGCTGCCAACCTGCGGAAGATCATTTGTGCGGACATGTTCTTCCGGTCGCTGATGAGCGCGCACAACCCGGGGCTGCAGACGTACAACGCCGACGCGGCGCACGCGCTGCCCGGCGTACTGATCGAGGCGCTGGTCGACTCGCGGGTCGACCCGGCGGACGGGTCGGTGGCCCTGCACCTGGTGCCGGCCTGGCCGGCGCAGCTGCCCGGCGGCACCCTGCGGGGGGTCACCTGCCGGGGGCGGATCACCGTCGAGGAGCTGACCTGGAACGCGGCCTCGGTGCGGGTCCGACTCCGCTCGGCGCTCACCCAACGGGTCACGGTCACCAGCCCGTACGGGGTGCTGCCGGTCGACCTGCCCGCCGACGAGCCGGTGACCCTGGACCTGCATACTTAGGGAATGCTTACCTCACCTCGGCGCGGTCGAGGTGAGGTCGACGACTCCTTGGTTACCGAAAGTCGGCGACGATTCACCATCGGTCGAAGGCTCGGTGGCCTGCTGATCGCCGTCGCGCTGCTGGCCGGCACCATCTTCGCCAGCCTGGCCCTCGGGGCCCGCGACATCGCCCTGCCGATCGTGCTCGACGCACTGGCGCACCGGGATCCGACCATCGCCGACCACGTGGTGATCTGGGATCTCCGGCTGCCCCGGACCGTGATCGGGCTGCTCGCCGGGGCGGCCCTCGGCCTGTCCGGCGCGCTCATGCAGGGGCTCACCCGTAACCCGATCGCCGACCCCGGGCTGCTCGGCGTCAACGCCGGGGCGTCCCTCGCCGTCGTCGTCGCGATCACCTGGCTCGGCATCGGCACCACCGTCGGCTACATCTGGTTCGCCTTCGCCGGGGCCGCACTGGCCGCACTGGCCGTCTACGGCGTCGGCTCGATGGGGTGGGGCGGCGCCACCCCGGTGAAACTGGCCATCGCCGGTTCCGCGTTGACCGCGGTCCTCACCTCGCTGATCACCCTGGTGCTGCTGACCAACCTGCAGACCCTGGAACGCTACCGGTTCTGGCAGGTCGGCTCGCTGGTCGGGCGGGACCTGTCCGCCGCCCGTACGGTGCTGCCGTTCCTGGTCGTCGGCGCCGTGCTGGCGGTGGCCTCCGGCCGGCTGCTCAACGCGCTCAGTCTCGGCGACGACGTCGCCCACGGGCTCGGGCAGCACGTGGTCCGCGACCGGGCGTCGATCCTGCTGGCGACCGTGCTGCTCTGCGGGTCGGCGACCGCGCTCGCCGGCCCGATCGTCTTCGTCGGTCTGGTCGTGCCGCACGCCGCCCGCTGGGCCACCGGGCCCGACTACCGGTGGATCCTCGCCTACAGTCTGCCGCTGGGCGCGGCCCTGCTGCTGGCCGCCGACGTGGTCGGCCGGCTCGTCGCCCTGCCCGGCGAGGTCGAGGCCGGCCTGGTCGCGGCGTTCCTCGGCGCTCCGGTGCTGATCGCCCTGGTCCGCAAGGCCCGGATGGCCGCGGTATGAAGGCATGGATGGCTGTGGAATGACCGTCACCGGAACCCGCCACGCCGAGGGGGAGTGGCCGGCGCTGCGCCGGCTGCGCTGGCGTCGCCGCGTCCGGGCCGCCGTGGTGGTGTCGACGCTGGTGGTGGTCGCGCTGCTGTTGGCGGCGCTCAGCCTCAGCCTCGGCTCCTACCGGGTCGCGCCCGACGATCTGCTGCGCACCCTCGCCGGGCAGGGCACCGGCCGTGACGAGTTCATCATCCTCGACCTGCGGCTGCCTCGGCTGATCGCCGGGATCCTCACCGGGGCGGCGTTCGGCCTCGCCGGCGGGATCTTCCAGACCGTGCTGCGCAACCCGCTGGCCAGCCCGGACATCATCGGCGTCACCGGTGGCGCCAGTGTCGCGGCGGTGGCCGCGCTGACGATGTTCGGTGTCGGCAGCCTGGGTGTCTCGGTCGCGGCGTTCGTCGGCGCGACCGGTACGGCGACCGCCGTCTACCTGCTGTCCTGGCGGAACGGACTGACCGGATACCGGTTCGTGCTGGTCGGCATCGCCGCCGCGTTCATGGCCCACGGAGCGCTCGGCTACCTGCTGACCCGGGGCGAGGTACGCGAGGCGCAGACCGCACTGGCCTGGATGGTCGGCAGCCTCGGCGCCGCCCGGTGGCCGGAGATCGTCGTCCTGGCGGTGACCCTGGCCGTGCTCGCCATGGTGCTGTTGGTGGCGCGGGCGACGCTGGAGCTGCTGCAGTTCGGCGACGACACCGCCACCGGGCTTGGCGTACGGCTGGAACGCGGCCGGATCGTGCTGCTCGTGGTCGCGGTGACGCTCGCGGCGGTGGCGACGGCGACGACCGGTCCGATCGCGTTCGTGGCCTTCGTCGCCATGCCGATCGCTCGGCGGTTGATGCGCTCCGGCGCTCCGGTGCTGCTGCCGGCCGCGCTGGTCGGCGTGGTCGTGGTGACCGGCTCGGATCTGATCGCCCAGCATCTGCTGCCCGGCAACGTGAAGGCACCGGTCGGCATCGTCACCGCGGTGCTGGGGGGCCCGTACCTGCTGTGGCTGCTGGCCACGACGGGCCGGGAGGGGCGCGGGGCCTGATCGTGCGCCGGGACGGGCGCGGGGCCTGGTCCGGTACGGGCCGGTATCACGGCTGGGTAACCGCGATTACAAAGGCTAGCCAAACCTAACTTACCCATGGTTGCATGGGTCGACTCGCGGACCGACCGCGCCTGTAGGAGAGACAGTGAACAGCAGAATACTCAGCCGCGTCCTTGTCGCCGTACCGCTCGCCCTGACCCTGGGCCTGGCCGCCTGCTCTTCCGGCGACGACTCCACCGGCGACACCGACAACGGTGGCGGCACCGCCGGTTTCCCGGTGACCGTCTCGCACGCGTTCGGCGAGACCACCATCTCCGACGCCCCGACCCGGGTCGTCGCGTGGGGCTGGGGCAGCGCCGACGCGGCCATCGCCCTCGACGTGGTGCCGGTCGCCATCCCGTTCCAGAGCTACGGCGGCGATGCCAACGGTGTACTGCCGTGGATCGCCGAGAAGCTCGACGAGATCGGTGCCGAGGTGCCCACCGTTCTGCCGGACGCGCAGGAGCCGCCGTTCGACGAGATCGCCGCCGCCGAACCCGACCTGATCCTCGCCGTCTACTCCGGCATCGACCAGGAGCAGTTCGACCTGCTCAACAAGATCGCGCCGACCGTCGCCTACCCGGACGAGGCGTGGGCCACCCCGTGGCGCGACCTGATCACCACGGTAGGTACCGCGCTCGGCAAGAGCGCCGAGGCGCAGGCGCTGCTCGACGACATCGACGCCCAGATCGCCACCAAGGCACAGGAGAACCCGCAGCTGGCCGGCAAGAGCGTCGCGATGGTCTGGGACTCCGCCGACACCTTCTACGTCTACAAGGAAGCCGACCCGCGGGTGGAGTTCGCCCTCGATCTCGGCATGACCGGCGCCCAGAGCGTCAACGACCTCGGCACCGACGAGTCGACGTTCTACTTCACCATGAGCTACGAGCAACTCGACCAGCTCACCTCGGACGTCCTGGTCTCGTTCGCCACCACCCAGGAGGAGCAGGACGCCTTCCTGGCCTCGCCGGCCGCGCAGACCATGCCGCAGGTTCAGTCCGGGGCGGTCGCCTCGCTGGTCGGGGCCGAGTTCATCGCCTCGGTGTCGCCGCCGACCGCGCTGTCGGTGACCTGGGGCCTCGACGACTACGTCGCCGCCCTCGCCGCCGCCGCGGAAAAGGTCGACGCCGCCTCCTGACCGCTCCCTTTCCCGCCCCCTTTCCCGACGATCTTGCGCTTATCGAGAGGATATGTCGTATTCGTCCAACGATAAGCGCAAGATCGTCGGGATCTTGGAGGGCGTGGTCGGGGGTCAGAGTTGGTAACGCCAGATGGTGATGCCATCGGCGCCGCTGCGGCAGACGATCGTGGCCTCGTCGGCGACACATCCGCCGACCGGTCCGGGCGCGACCCCGACGAGACGTAACACCTGGGTGGTGGGGGTGAGCACGGCGAGCCAGGCCGGGCCGTCCTCCACCGGCTGGCGGTAGCCGACGAACGTGGCATCGCCCCGCCCCTCCAACTCGGTGTACCACGCGCTCATCGGCAGCAGCGTCCGCCCGGTCGCCGGGTCCACGATCCGCCCACTGCCCGCCCCGGCCCCGCTGGTACCGCCGCTGCCACCGCTGGCGCCGGAGCCGCCGTCCGCCGCCGGCACACCCGCCACGCTGTACGCCACCAGATAGCTGTCGAAGTCGACGACCAGGTCCGCGTCGATGCGCCACACCAACTCGCCGGTCAGCGGATCGACCGCCTCGATCTGGGCCCCGGCCGGGAAACAGATCAGCTCGCCACACTCGGTGATCCGGCCGGGCCCGTACGGCACCGGCCGCTGCCAGAGCTGCCGCAACGTCGTGGGGTCGTAGCCGACCATGCCCAACTGGCCGCCATTGGACTGGCGCATCACCAGGGTGCCGCCCATGCTGTCCGGCCGGGACACCGCACCCAGTTCGGCGGTACGCCGTACCGCGCCGGTGCGCCCCTCGCGGACCTCGGCCCGCCCGTCGGCGCCGACCAGCAGCACCTGACCGGCTGCCCCGGCGAGCACCTCGGTCGAGGCAGCCAACCCGGTGCTCCACAACTCGTCGCCGCTGCCGACGTCGACGGCGACCAACGTCGACGGGACGCCGGTGGACTCACCCGGCTCCGGGAGCAGAGCGGTGCGGCCGTCGTCGGTCAGCACCAACCCGTCCGGGGCGACCCACCGGGTCTGCCCGGTGGCGGCGTCCAGGACCATCGTCGCCCCGGCGCCCGGCGTGGAGCGCGGATCCACGAGCACCACGTCACCGGTACGGCGTACCTGGCGCAGCCGCCAGCTCGCCGCGTGCAGCGGTACCGTCCAGAGCAGATCGCCGGCGGGGATCGCGTACGCCGAGAGCTGCCACGTCGTGGTCGAGCCCTGGGCGGCGGCCGAGGTGACCAGCAGTCGGTCCCCGGCGAGCACGATGTCGCGGGCCTTCACCTGGTGCGCGGCGACCGGGACCAGCAGCGGGCCGTCCGGCGGCGCGGCACCGGTCAGCCCGAGCAGCATGGCCAGGCCGGCCAGTACGGCGTACGGGCGCGCCCGGCGCACGGGCGACCAGCCGCCAGCTGCCGGGCCCGACGGTCGCCGCCGCCACCAACCACCGGCCGTCGTCGGCGGCGGTGCCTGCGGCTCGCGGGTCAGGCCCAGCTCGATGACCATGCGTTCCACACTTCTCTCTGCCGCTGCGGGTGTCCAGCATCCCGGGTGCCTGGACCGGGATGTCCGCGTCGGGGCGCGACGGAGCCCGTCGACAATACTTACGGGATGGACGACGCCCCGGCTCATCAGTCCCGACGCTCACGTTGGCTGCGCCGCAAGTTTCTTCTCGTCGCCGTGGTCGCGGTCGCGGCGGCGCTGCTGGTCACCGCCAGCGGGTACTGGATCCGGGCGTCGGCCGCCGCGCACGTGTACGACCTGGCGGACGTGCCGGCCGCGCCGGTGGCCCTGGTCCTCGGCGCGCAGGTCCGCCCGGACGGTACGCCGTCGGAGTTCCTTGCCGGCCGGTTGGAGGTGGCCCGGCGACTGGTCGAAGCCGGTCGGGTGCGGGCGGTCCTGGTCTCCGGGGACCACCGCGAATGGGACTACGACGAGCCGGGCGCGATGCGGCGCTGGCTGATCGAGCGGGGCGTGCCGGCGGAGCGGATCGTGCAGGACCACGCCGGCCTGGACACCTACGACTCGTGCCTGCGGGCACGGCAGGTCTTCGGCGTACAGCAGGCGATCGTGGTGACACAGAGTTTCCACATCGACCGGGCGGTGACGGTCTGCCGGCGGGTCGGCGTCGACGCGGTCGGCGTCGGTGACGACTCGGTACGCCGCTTTGAGCGGGCCTGGCGGTGGGGGGCGTTCCGGGAGCGGCTGGCGGCGGTCAAGGCCGCGTACGACGTGCTGGTCGGCCGGGAGCCGGCGCTGCCCGGACCTCGTGAGACCAGCCTCGACGACGCCCTGCGCAACTGACGGCGCGACCTGCCGGTGCTGCTGCCGGTGAACGTGCCCGCTGGTGAGTCGTACTCCTGCCTTTCTGCTGTGCTGTGCCGCTCGGCGCAGGGTGCCGGCCGTTCGTCGCCGGACCGTCGGGACGCGTCGCTGCACTCCACAGGAAAGCGTCTACATTCACGATCTTAGATGTTTTCGGAAGGAGTTCTTCATGACCGTGTCCATTCGTCGATGTACGGCGGTGTTGGCGGCCGTGCTGCTCGCGGCGGCCACCTTGCTGGTCGGCAACAGCGGCCACGCCCAGTCGGCCACCCCGGTCCGGGTGATGCCGCTCGGTGACTCGATCACCGACGGTTTCAACGTGTCCGGTGGCTACCGCATCGACCTGTGGCAGAAGTTCCAGGCCGGCGGCCACTCGGTGGACTTCGTCGGCTCCCAGTCCAACGGGCCGGCCAGCCTGCCCGACCGCAACCACCAGGGCCACTCCGGCTGGCGCATCGACCAGATCGACGCCAACATCGTCAACTGGCTCCGGGCGTCGAACCCGCAGAC
The DNA here is from genome assembly GCF_049179175.1 of Solwaraspora sp. WMMA2101. Taxonomy (NCBI): domain Bacteria; kingdom Bacillati; phylum Actinomycetota; class Actinomycetes; order Micromonosporales; family Micromonosporaceae; genus Solwaraspora; species Solwaraspora sp. WMMA2101. The sequence continues at coordinate 4,649,535 of NZ_JBMHMA010000006.1, forward strand.
GATCCTGCTGCAGATCGGCACCAACGACATCACCCAGAACCGTGACCTGCCGAACGCCCCGAACCGGCTCGCCGCGCTGATCGACAAGATCACCACCAACGCACCCGACGCGTACCTGTTCGTCGCCACGATCATCCCGGCCGGCTTCGCCGACGCTCAGATCCGCAGCTTCAACGCGGCCATCCCGCAGATCGTGCAGAGCCGGGCGAACGCCGGCCGCAAGGTGCACCTGGTGAACATGTACGCCGCGCTGACCACCGCCGACCTCGCCGACGGCGTCCACCCGAACGCCACCGGGTACGGCAAGATGGCCACCGCCTGGTACAACGCGCTGACCGCCGTACCGGGCAGCCTCAACCCGGGTGGGGTCACCCCGTCGCCGTCCACGCCGGGGCCGACCACCACGCCGGACACCTCGCCCGCGCCGTCCACCCCGCCACCGGTGACGACCCCACCACCGGGCAACGGCGGCTGTACGGCGGCCGTCACGCTAAATCAGTGGAACGGCGGCTTCGTCGCCACCGTACGGGTGACCGCCGGCTCCGCCGGCACCAACGGCTGGACCGTCGCGATGACCCTGCCCGGCGGGGCGGCCGTCACCAACGCCTGGAACGCCGACCGTAGCGGCAACAGCGGGGCGGTCCAGTTCCGCAACGTCAGCTACAACGGCAGGATCGCCGCCGGGCAGTCGACCGAGTTCGGCTTCCAGGGCACCGGCAGTGGTTCCGGCATGACCCCGTCCTGCACCGCCAGCTGACCTGACACGTTCGTACCGGTGTGGGTGGCCTACCGTCCCCCGTCACGCACACCGGCGGGTCGGCAGGTCAGTAGTAGCCTTTGCGCCCGTCCAACAGTTCCCGGATGACGTCGAGGTGACCGGCGTGCCGACCGGTCTCCTCGACCATGTGGATCAGCATCCAGCGCAGCGACGCCGCCGCCGAGCGGAAGTCCGGGTGCCGGCCGGTCTGCTCCAGCGGATGCGCGGCGACGATCTCGTTGGAGATGGCGCACTGCCGCTCGTAGTCGGCGAGCAGCTGGGCCAGCGGCACACCGTCGACCAGCATGTCGGCGTCCTCACGGGTCTCGTCGAACTGCGGCCCGTCGGCCGGTCCGCCGAGGAACAGCACCTCGAACCAGGTGTGTTCCACCCAGCGCAGGTGCGAGACGATCCCGGCGACGGTCATCAGCGGGGACGACGGCAGCAGCGGCCGGTGGGCGTCGTCGTCCGACAGCCCTTCGCACTTGAGGTGCACGATGGCGCGTTGCAGGTCGAGCCAGCCGACCAACTGGGTGCGCTCGTCGGCATCGAACGGCGGCCGGACGCGTTCAGGTGTCATGCGCGGCAGGCTAGCCGTCGGGCCGCTCGGACCGCACCGCGATTACCGCTGTCGGGAGCCTGGTCGGACCGGGGCCGTACGCCGTCCGCGTACGGCCCCGACCATCGTGAGCGACCGTGGGATCAGCTGGTCAGGTAACCGAGCAGACCCTCGACGATCTGCCCCTCGCAGTTGCTGGTGGTGGAGTCGAAGTGGTCCCCACTGGACATCCGGCACCGGCGTACCGTGAGATACGACCCGGCCGGCGGCGCGGTGTACGCGTACCCGATCAGACCGACGACCCGCTGCCCTTCACAGTTCGAGTCGAGCGACGTCATGTAGTCCCAGCCGGAGACGAGGCACTGGTAGAGCGGGCGGGTGCCGGCCTCCGGGCTGGTACGGACCGAACCCAGCGGGCCCTCCCGCTGGTACCCGGCGATCGAGGTGGCGGTGCTGCTGATGTGGTCGCGGCCGTTCCAGAAGCGGTAGAGTACCGACGCCGGCGGCGGTGGACCCTGGGCGACGAACAGCAGCAGGTTCGGCGACCCGGTACCCGGGTTGGTGATCTTGTTCGGGGTGGCGGCACCGAGCAGTACCCTCGCCACCTGCGCCGGGGTCAGGGCCGGGTTGTCGGCGAGGATCAGGGCAGCAGCGCCCGCGACGTGCGGGGCGGCCATCGAGGTGCCGCTGATGGTGTTGGTGGCGGTGTCGCTGCTGGCCCAGGCCGAGGTGATCCCGTCGCCCGGGGCGAAGACGTCGGTGCAGGTACCCCAGTTGGAGAAGGACGCGCGGGCATCGGTGCGGGTGCTCGCGTTGACGGTGATCGCCTCGGCGACCCGGGCCGGGGTGAAGCCACAGGCGTCGGCGTTGCTGTTGCCGGAGGCGATCGCGTACACGATGCCGTCGGCGATCGAGTTGCGGACCGCATCCTCCACGACGGCGCTCGTGCCGCGCCCACCCAGGCTCATGTTGGCGACGGCGGGCGCTCCCGGACCGTGGTGGGCGGTGACCCAGTCGATCCCGGCGGCGATTCCGGCGAAGGAACCCGATCCGGCGCAGTTGAGCACCTTGACGGCGATCAGCGAGACCGCCTTGGCCACGCCGTACTGGGAACCGCCGATCGTACCCGCGACGTGAGTGCCGTGGCCGTGACAGTCGGAGTTGTTGCCGTCGCCGGTGGTGTTGGTGCCCCACGAAGCGCGGCCGCCGAAGGTGGTGTGGGTGGTGCGGATGCCGGTGTCGAGGACGTACGCACGTACGGCCGGTGCCGTCGTCGGGTAGGTGTAGCTGTTGTTCAGCGGCAGATCGCGCTGGTCGATGCGGTCCAGGCCCCAGGACGGCGGGCTGGGCTGGGTGTCGGTCACCTGGACCAGGCCGTCCTGCTCGACGTAGGCGACGTCCGGTCTGGCCGCCAGCCGCCGCGCGGCGGATTCGCTCATCGTCGCGGCGAAGCCGTGCAGGGCGTGCGAGTAGACGTGCCGGATCTTCGCCCCGTACCGCCACGCCACATCGGTGCCGTGCGTCCGGCTGTCGGCCGGGACACTGTCCTTGAACACCACGATGTAGCTGCCCGCGATGGCGTCCTGGCGGTCCGCCCCGAGGATCTCGCCGGTGGCGGCGAAAGCGGGTGACGGTGCTGCCGAGATCAGCGTGGCGGCCGCTGCGGCCACCGCGCTGTGTCTGGCGGCCCGGCTGAGCCAGGGCGAACGGGATCCACGCATGTGCATTCCCTTCTCGAGGTGTCGGCGACGCCGACCGACCTGTGCTGCGGTTGTGCCAACCGAAGGCAGGGACGGGCCAGGCGATCAGGTCGCCTGGCCGGAACTGCTGAGGGAGAACGGGACGCGGTGTGAGACTTCGATGTACGTCTCTGAGTGATCGCAGATTATCTCAGCGTGACTTCGATGTCCAGCGGGGTGAATATGTGGTGGATAGTGCCAGAAGGAGTCATTTCCCGCGCGGCGTTTCGTTTGCCGGCTGGCAGTGGAGGCCAGCCGTTATGCATTAACTGCCGGAAATGCGGCGGAACCGCTGGCTCGATGCCGTTCCGCCGGCCGCCCTCGACGTAATTCTCGGCACCTACCCGTAGATCCGGAAAACGTCGTGGCGGCGACGTCCTACCATCAGCCGGGCAAGCATCCGGCCAACTACAAGGGATCGTGAAGGTGGGTCACTGGCGTGGCGTCGGCTGCCTGGCCGCCGGCCTACTGTTCGCGGCGATCGGTCTCACCGTGCTCGGCGCCGGCACCGGCGGGTTGGGTGTCGGTGCGTTCGGGGCGCAGACCGAGACGTTCACCCGGATCGAATGCAACGAGCAGCGCGTGGCCAAGGGCGGCAGCGCCTGGCACTGCTTCGGCGAGAGCCCCGAGCAGGCAGCGGCGAACGACGAATCGGCCCGCCGGGCGACCCTGCCGTGGATCGTCGCCAACCCGGATCAGCGGGACCGGCCGCCCGTGCAGCGCCAACGCACGCGTATCACCTTCGCGGCACCGGACGGGCGTACCGATCCGGACCAGATCACTGCCACCAGGATGGCCCCCTTCGGCGACCGCTGGATCGCTCATTCGGCCGGCGTGCGTTCCGCCGGGTCGCTGCTCCTCGTCGTCGGCGTCGGGCTCGCGGCCGCCGGTACCTGGCTGCTCGGGCGAGGCCGGCCGCGGGGCGCAGCCATCGCGAGGCCGGTCAGCCGATGAGGGCACGCAGCCAGCGCAGCTGCCGACGGACCTGTTCGGCCTCACCGCCCTCATGGCCGTTGAACGGGTAGACGTGGATCTCCCGCCGTGGTGGCTCCGTCAGCTTGTCGCCGTAGTGGTTGTACGCGGCGAAGACGGTGCTCGGCGGGCAGACCGTGTCGCGTAGCCCGACACCGAAGTGCGCCGGTGCCGATGCCCGCCGGGCGAACGTCACTCCGTCGAAGTAGGACAGGGTCCGGCGTACGCTGGACTCGGCGTTGCGGTGTACGGCCAGGTAGCGGGCCACGTCACCGTACGGCTCGTTGTCGGTGATCTCGATCGCCCGCTGCCAGTGGCAGCCGAACGGCGCGGTGCTGACCAGTGCGGCCAGGTCGTCGACCAGGCCGGCGACGGCAAGGGCCAGCCCACCGCCCTGGCTGTTGCCGGCGGCGGTCACCCGGGTCGCGTCGACGCCGGGCAGCGCCCGGACCGCCGCGACGGCGCGCACGGCGTCGGTGATCAACCGTCGGTAGTAGTACCGGGACGGGTCGGTGATGCCCCGGGTCACCGGACCCGGCCCACCGGCGGCGGCCGGGTGCGGGTCGGGGGTGTCGCCGCCGTTGCCGTACTGGTCACCCTGGCCGCGGGAGTCCATCAGCAGGTGGGCGTAGCCGGCGGCGGGCCAGGTGAGCCGCTCGTGCGGCAGGCCCCGCCCACGCCCGTAGCCGAGGTACTCCACGACCGCCGGCAGCGCGGTGTCGACCCCGGCTGGGCGGGTGTACCAGGCGTGGACCGGGTCGCCGCCGAACCCGGTGAAGGTCACCTGCCAGGTGTCGAACAACCGCAGGTCGGTCGGCTCGGGTCGGACGTCGACCAGGATCTCGTGCGCGGCCACCTCATCGAGAGTGGACTTCCAGAAGGTGTCGAAGTCGTCTGGTTCCGGCAGCGACGGGGCATAGGACTGCAGTTGTTCCAACGGCAGGTCGAACTGGGGCATTCATCCTCCTTGACGGACAGCTCGGGCGGGGGCGGGCGGGGCGGTGCTCTCCCGGATCACCAGCTCGGTGACCAGGTCGATCCGGCTGGTCGACAACTCGGCGCCACGGGCCAGGTCGAGCAGCATCTGGGCGGCGGTGCCGGCCATGTCGCGCAGCGGTTGATGGACCGTGGTCAGGGCGGGGACCGTCCAGGCAGCCACCGGCACGTTGTCGTAGCCGATCACGGACAGGTCGCCGGGCACGTCCAGACCGAGTTGCCGGGCGGCCCGCAGCACTCCCAGCGCCTGCATGTCCGAGCCGGCGAAGATGGCGGTCGGCCGGTCCGGCCGGTCCAGCAGCGCCATGCCGTGTGCGAAGCCGGCGTCCACGTAGAAGTCGCCGTGCCGGATCAGGTCGGCCGGGACCGGCAGGCCGGCTTCGTCGTGGGCCGACCGGAATCCGGCGGTACGGGCCTGTGCGCACAGCACGTCGCTGGGACCGGAGATGATCGCGATCCGCCGGTGGCCCAGTTGCAGCAGGTGCCGGGTGGCGATGAGTCCACCGTTCCAGTTGTTCGAGCCGACCGTCGGTACCGAGGCCGAGGTCGCGCTGTCGGTGTCGATCACCACGAACGGGATCAGCTGGCGGGCCAACAGGTCCCGATGTCGTTCGCTGAGGTGACAGAGCACGAAGAGCACCCCGAGTGGCCGACGCGCCAGGGTCGCATCGAGCCACTGGTCCGGCGGCGTGTGCCGGCCGCCGAGTTGGCTCAGGTGCAGGCCGATTCCGGCGGCGCTGGCCACTGTTTCGACCGCTTTGATGATCTCCATTGCCCAGAGTGAGTCGAACTGGTGGAAGACCAGGTCGAGCTGATCGGTACGGATCGGTGGGCGACGGGCCCGCCGCCGGTACTGGTGTCGATCGAGACTTGCCTCGACCCGGGCCCTGGTCTGTGGCGCGACGTCGGATTTACCATTGAGGACCTTGGATACGGTGGTGACCGAGACGCCGACCTCGTCGGCGATGGTGGCGATGGTGGCCGGCGACGGCTGTCCGCCGGCGTCGTGCGATGCCCGGGTTGGTGGGCCGGCTGGTGGCGGCGGGGTGGCCGGTGGTGCCTCTGTCATGCGTACCTCACGAAAAGTTGCCGAAACTTCCGGAGCTCATTCTGCTGGTGGACCCGGTTCCGCCGGCCCGAAGGCGTGGTGCGCGTGCGACGATGAGACCTCCCGGACGACCAGGCACACACTCTATGCAGTTGAAGGTCCGGTTCGGCGACTCTTGACACAACGATGCCGGGGAATCTAGGTTCCCCGCAAGGTAACGCGCCTATTTCCGAAAGTTTCGAGTTTCGTGTCGCGTCGGGGTGTCTCCTGCTGCCCGGAGACTGTCCGACGCGCACTGGACATGAGGGGTGGCGACTGGGATGAGTACACCCAGCGCGGTCGATGCGTCCCCGCAGGCGCAGGTGCCCCTGCCGCCCGTCGACGACCTGCCCCGACGGGGGCGGAGCCGACCCCGGTCACGTACCTGGCGACGCGCGCTGCGGCGGGACTGGCAGCTCTACTCGTTGATCGTCCTGCCGTTGTTGTTCTTCCTGATCTTCCGTTACCTGCCGATGCTCGGCAACGTCATCGCCTTCCGTCGGTTCCAGCCCGGCGGCAGCGTCTTCGGCGAGTACTGGGTCGGCCTGCGCTACGTACGGATGTTCCTCGCCGACCCGACCTTCTGGCAGGTCTTCACCAATACCCTCATTCTCGGCACACTCACCCTGGTCATTGTCTTCCCGCTGCCGATCGTCCTGGCGCTGCTGCTCAACGAGGTGCGGGCCCGGCGGTGGAAGCGCTTCGTCCAGTCGGTGTCGTACCTGCCGCACTTCCTGTCGATCGTGATCGTCGCGGCGATGGTGATGCAGATCCTGTCGATCGACGGCACGGTCAACACGATGATCCGGTCGCTCGGCGGCGAGGCGATCCCGTTCCTGCAGCAGCCGGGCTGGTTCCGCACCATCTACGTCTCGTCCGAGGTGTGGCAGACCGTCGGCTGGGGAACGATCCTCTACCTCGCCGCGCTCACCACCATCGACGAGGACCTCTACGAGGCCGCCCGGATCGACGGCGCGAACCGGTGGCGGCAGACCTGGCACGTCACCCTGCCCGGTATCCGGCCCACCATGATCACGCTGCTGATCCTGAACATCGGCACCTTCATGGCGGTCGGGTTCGAGAAGATCCTGCTGCTGTACAACCCGCTGACCTACCCGACCGCCGACGTCATATCGACGTACCTCTACCGGATGGGTGTGGTCTCCAGCAACTTCAGCTACGCCGCCGCCATCGGTCTGTTCGAGGCCCTGATCGGGCTGACCCTGGTGCTGTCGGCCAACCTGATCGCCCGCCGCGCAGTAGGGACGAGCCTGTGGTGACCGTCGACACCTCGCGCAAGCTGTTCCCGCCGACCCGGCGTCGACCCCGCGGCCCCGACGACACCCGTGGCTACCGGATCTTCCGGATCGTCAACACGGTCGTCCTGACCGCCGTCGTGATCGTCACGCTCTACCCGTTCGCCAACATCGTCGCCCGCTCGCTCAGCGAGGAGGGCTACATCCGCTCAGGCCAGGTCAGCATCATCCCGCGCGGGTTCAACCTGGACACCTACCGGCTGGTGATGTCCGACTCGATGTTCTGGACCAACTACCGCAACACCATCGTCTACACCGTGGTCGCCACCGTCATCTCGATCGTGCTGACCACCTGCTACGCGTACGTGCTGTCGAAGAAGGACCTCAAGGGCCGGGGTGTGCTCGTCGGCATCGCCGTGTTCACCATGTTCTTCTCCGGCGGGCTGATCCCCAACTACGTACTGATCACCAGTCTCGGACTGAAGAACAGTCTCTGGGCGATCGTGCTGCCCAACGCGATCAACGTGTTCAACCTGCTGGTGATGAAGGCGTTCTTCGAAAGTCTGCCGACCGAGTTGGAGGAGGCCGCCGCCGTCGACGGGCTCAACACGTACGGCATCCTCTGGCGCATCGTCATCCCGCTGTCGAAGGCGATCATCGCCACGATGGTGCTCTTCTACGCGGTCTCGTTCTGGAACTCGTGGTTCTCCGCGTTCCTCTACATGGACCGCTCCGAACTGTTCCCGGTGACCGTCTACCTGCGCAACCTGATCGCCGGGGCCACCACCGCCACCTCCACCGGAAGCAGCAGCGACAGCCTCGCGCAGGCCGCCGCGAACATCCAGTCCGTCACCATCATCCTGACCGTTCTTCCGATCATCATGGTGTACCCCTTCATCCAGCGCTACTTCGTGTCCGGCATCATGCTCGGCGCCGTCAAGGGATAGCGCTGCGGGACAGGATCGCCCCATTCACCTGAATGCCTTTCCCCACGCACCGAAAGGAAGTCCGATGTTCACACGATCCCGGCGCCGCTACGCAGCGGTCGCCGCCGGGCTGCTCGCCCTCTCGCTCAGCGTCGCCGCCTGCGGCAGCGACGAGGAGCCCGATGCCGAGGACCTGGACGGCAACAGGGTCGGCGCCATGGAGAGCTACGGCGTCGGTGACCAGTTCACTGCCACCGAGGCACTGAACTTCTCCCTGCTCTACAACAACCACCCCAATTACCAGATCGACAAGGAGTGGATGTTCTGGGAGGAGCTGGCCAAGCGGACCAACGTGTCGCTCGAAACGGTCGAGGTGCCGTTGAGCGACTACGAGCAGAAGCGTGGCCTGCTGATCGGCGCCGGCGACGCACCGTTCATCATCCCGAAGACCTACCCCGGCCAGGAGTCGGCGTACGTCTCCAGCGGCGCGATCCTGCCGGTCAGCGACTACGTCGAGCTGATGCCGCACTTCCAGGACAAGGTCGCCAAGTGGAACCTGCAGGGTGACATCGACTCGCTGCGCCAGCAGGACGGCAAGTACTACCTGCTGCCCGGCCTGCACGAGGACGTCTGGACCGACTACACCATCGCCGTGCGTACCGACATCCTCGCCGAACTCGGCCTCGAGGAGCCGACCACCTGGGACGAGTTCCGGGACATGCTGCGGGCGATGAAGACCGCCTATCCGGACGTGTACCCGATGTCGGAGCGGTGGAGCATCCCCACCCCGCTCGGTGCGTTGCAGAACATCATCGGCCCGTCGTACGGCTACGACACGATGGGTGGCTGGGGCTACCAGAACGCCAGCTTCGACCGGGAGGCCCAGGAGTTCGTCTTCACCGGCACCATGCCGGAGTACAAGGAGATGGTGGAGTTCCTGCACTCGCTGGTCGACGAGGGGCTGCTCGACCCGGAGAGCGTGACCCAGGACGACGACACCGCGATCCAGAAGCTCGCCACCGGAAAGTCGTTCGTCATCAGCACCAACGCGCAGACCCTGGTCAACGACTACCGGCCGGCGCTGGCGCAGAACAACCCGAACGCCACCATCTCCAAGATCACCCGGCCGGACAGTGACGTCGGCTCGGTGAAGGCCGGGTCCCGGCTGGAGAACGGCATCATGATCTCCAGCGAGGCGCGCAAGAGCGAGAACTTCGTCGCGATGATGCAGTTCATCGACTGGCTCTGGTACTCCGACGAGGGCCAGGAATTCGCCAAGTGGGGCATCGAAGGCGTCACCTACACCACCGACGCCGACGGCAAGCGGGTCCTCGACGCCGACATCGACTTCATCGGGCTCAACCCCGACGGAAGCAAGCACCTGCAGAAGGACTTCGGCTTCAGCAACGGCGTCTTCGCCTACGGCGGCACCACCGACCTGCTGCAGTCCACCTTCTCCGAGGAGGAGCTGACGTTCCAGGAGGCGATGGGACAGAAGGAGACCCTGCCGGTGTCCCCGCCACGGCCGTTCAGCGAGGAGGAGCGCGAGCAGGCCACCCTCTGGGAGACCCCGCTGAAGGACTACGTCCAGCAGCAGACCCTGCAGTTCATCCTCGGCCAGCGGGACCTGTCCGAATGGGACGCCTACGTCGCCGAGGTCGAGGGCAAGAACGCCCAGCAGTTCATCGACCTCGTCAACGGTGCGTACCAGCGGTACAAGGAAGAACACGGCTGACCACCCGTACCGCCCCCGCCGGTGCCGGTCGCGTCCGAAGCGAGGACGCGACCGGCACCCGGCACCAGCACGTGAAACAGGAGTACGGATGCCCCGGACCGTCGTACCCGAGCAGAGCAGCGGCCCGCTGCCGGACGCCTGGCGCGCCTGCGTCGGCACCGGCCGGCTGGAGCTGGCGCTGCGCCGCGACTACCAGGAGTCCCTCGCCCTGGTGCAACGGGAGATCGGCTTCCGCCACATCCGCGGCCACGGGCTGCTCAGCGACGGCGTCGGCATCCACCGCCCGTACGAACACGCCGGCCGGCGCGGCGTGCACCACTCGTTCACCTACGCCGACCAGATCGTCGACACCTACCTCGACCTCGGCATCGCCCCCTTCATCGAGCTCGGTTTCATGCCCGAAGCGCTCGCCTCCGGCGAACAGACCGTCTTCTGGTGGCGCGGCAACGTCACCCCGCCCCGCTCCGAGACCGAATGGGCCGACCTGGTCCGGGCCACCATCGGCAACCTCGTCGACCGGTACGGCCTGGAGCAGGTCCGCACCTGGCCGATCGAAGTGTGGAACGAACCCAACCTGGACATCTTCTGGGCCGGTGCCGACCAGGCCGCCTACCACCGGCTGTACGAGGTGACCGCGCACGCCGTCAAGGACGTCGACGCCGGCCTGCAGGTCGGCGGACCGGCAATCTCGCCCGGTGCCGACGAGTGGCTGGTGCCGTTCGCCGAGTACGTCACCGACCGCGAGGTGCCGGTCGACTTCGTCAGCCGACACGCGTACACCTCCGGGCCGGCCCAGCACGTGCCGTTCGGTACCCACCAGACGCTGATGCCCGCCGACCACCTGCTGGAGCAGTTCGCCAGCCCGCGCAAGCACCTCGCCGGCACCGCCCTGGCCGACCTGCCGGTGCACATCACCGAGTTCAACTCCTCCTACCGGCCGGACAACCCGATCCACGACACCGCCTTCCACGCCGCGTACCTGGCCCCGGTCGTGGCCGCCGGCGGTGACCTGGTCGACTCGTTCTCCTACTGGACGTTCAGCGACGTCTTCGAGGAGGTCGGCATCCCGGCCGCGATCTTCCACGGCGGCTTCGGGCTGCTCACCCACCGACAGATCAGAAAACCCACCTACCACCTGTACGCCTTCCTGGCCCGGATGGGCCGTCAGGTGCTCGCCCGGGGCACCGACCACCTGGTCACCCGCGACGACACCGACGGCCGGGTCACCGTGCTGGCCTGGGCGCCGGTCGACGTCACCGACCTGGAGGGCTCGCCGCAGCGGCACACCGTGCAGCTGTCGGTGCCGGTCGCCGCGTCGGCCGGCTCGGCGTTTCTGCTGCGCGCGTCGGTCAGCGACGAGGCCGGCAACGCCTGGCGGGCCTGGTGCGAGATGGGCCGCCCCCGCTCACCCCGGCCGGCGCAGCTCGACGCGCTGCGTACCGCCGCCGAACCGGCCCGCAGCCACCGCGCGCTGCCGGTCGTCGCCGGCCGGGCCGACGTCGACCTGACCCTCGCCCGGCACGAGGTCACCCTGGTCGAGATCACCCCGGTGGTCGACCAGACCCCGCCCTGGTGCGACGACCGGCGGCTGCTCGGCGGGAACGGCCCGGCATGAACGACCTCGTCGCCGCGCAGCGGCAGTTCGGCACCGGCCCGCTGTCGCGGGTCGCCGCCATCGTCTACCGGCTGATCGTCGTCGAGCTGCTGCTGCTCGCGGCTGTCGCGCCCGGACTGGTGCCGGCGCTGCTGCTGGCCCGCGACCCCAGCAACATCCCGCTGTACGCGCTCTGCGCGGTGCCGCTCGGCCCGGCACTGTCCGCCGCCCTGTACGCCCTCGCCCAGCACCGTCCGGACATCACCGACCTGAACCCGGCCGCCGACTTCTGGCGCGGCTACCGCACCAACCTCGGCGCGACACTGCGGCTCTGGCTGCCGCTGCTGGGCGGACTGACCGTCGTCGCGGTCAACCTGGCCTACTTCGACGCGGCCGGCGTACCGACCTGGTGGGCGGTGCTGCTGGTGCTGATCGCGCTGGCCGCGACGGTGTGGGGCGGTACCGCCCTGGTGATCACCTCGCTGTTCGCGTTCCGCACCCGGGACGTGGCCCGGCTCGCCGCCCACTTCCTGACCCGTACGCCGAGCACCTCCCTCGGGGTGCTGGCGCTGACGGTGGTGGCGGCCGGAATCACCGCGTACACCTCGGAGGCGGTGCTGGCGCTGGCCGGTTCGGTGCTGACCCTGCTGCTGCTGCGCACCAGCCGACCGATGACCACGGCGATCGAGAAGGAGTTCGTCCGGTGACGCTGCCCGACGTCGCGAAGCTCCCGTACGGCGGCGACTACAACCCGGAACAGTGGCCCGAGGACGTCTGGAAGGACGACTACCGGCTGTTCGACGCCGCCCGGATCGACACCGTCACCATCGGGGTCTTCGTCTGGGGGCTCAACCAGCCCGGACCCGGGGTGTATGACTTCTCCCGCTTCGACCGCATCGTCGAGCGGGCGGTCGCCGAAGGCCGGCAGATCTGCCTGGCCACCGGCACCGCCGCCCACCCTGCCTGGATGGCCCGCGCGCACCCCGACGTGACCCGCGTCGACTTCTCCGGTCGCCGGCACCGGTTCGGCCAACGACACAACTCCTGCCCGTGCTCGCCGACGTACCGCCGGCTCTCCACCGAGCTGGCCCGCCGCGTCGCGCAACGCTACGCGCGGACCCCGGGCCTGGTCGCCTGGCACGTCAACAACGAGTACGGCGGCGCCTGCTACTGCGAACTGTGCGCCGCCAACTTCCGGCTCTGGCTGCGCGAGCGCTACGGCAGCCTCGACGCGCTCAACGCCGCCTGGTACACCACTTTCTGGTCGCACACCTTCACCGAATGGGGCCAGATCGAGCCGCCGTCGGCGTTGACCGAACACTGGCGCGGACCCGACCACACCGCCTTCCAGGGCATCACCCTCGACTACCTGCGGTTCATGTCGGACGCGATGCTGGCCAACTTCGTCGACGAGAAGGCGGCGATCCGCGAGGCCAGCCCCGACGTCCCGGTGACCACCAACTTCATGGGCATGTACCGGCCGATCGACTACCACCGGTGGGCCGAGCACCTGGACTTCGTGTCCTGGGACAACTATCCGCCCGACGACCGGTCGGCGGCCCGGATGGCGCTCACCCACGACCTGATGCGCGGGCTCAAGGGCGGCCAGCCGTTCTGGCTGATGGAGCAGACGCCGAGCGTCACCGCCTGCCGCGACGTCAACCCGCTGAAACGCCCCGGCATTCTGCGGCTGTGGAGCTGGCAGGCGGTGGCGCACGGTGCCGACGCGGTCCTCTACTTTCAGCTGCGGGCCGGCCGGGGCGCCAGCGAGAAGTACCACGGCGCGGTGATCGGCCACGCCGGCCGCGCCGACACCCGGGTCTTCACCGAGGTGGCCGCGCTCGGCGCCGAGCTGGACCGGCTCGGTGGGGCGACCCTCGGTGCCCGCACCCCCGCCCAGGTGGCGATCCTGTTCGACTGGGACAGCTGGTGGGCGTTGGAGATCTCCGACGGCCCGTCCCGGCTGGTCCGCTACCAGCAGGTGATGCTCGCCTACCACCGGGCGCTGTGGGACGCCGGGATCGACGTCGACGTCGTCCCGGTCACCGCCGACCTGACCGGCTACGACGTGGTGCTCGCGCCGGCCCTGCACATGGTCAGAGACGATCTCGCGGCCCGCCTGGCGGAGGTGGCCCAGCAGGGTGGCACCGTGCTGGGAACCTACCTGTCCGGGCGGGTCGACGAAAACGACCAGGCGTTCCTGGCCGACGTGCCGGGGCCGCTGGCACCGCTGATGGGAATCCGGATCGACGAGTGGGACGCCCGCGACGCCGACGTGGTCAACCCGGTGGCGTTGACGGTGGACGGCGCGGAGCCGATCGTGGCTGCCGCCACCCTGCTGTTCGAGTTGGTCGTCCCGCAGGGGGCCGAGGTGGTCGGCACCTATCAGGCCGATTTCTACGCCGGCACCCCGGCGGTCACCCGCAACCGGTTCGGCGCCGGCGAAGGCTGGTACGTGGCCACCGGGCTCGACCAGGCCGGGGTGTCCTGGGTGGTCCGCCGGATCCTCGACCGGCACGGGCTGCTCGGCCCGTACGCCGAGGTGCCGCAGCTGGAGTCCACGGTGCGGGTCACCCCGGACGGTGCCCGGATCCGGTTCCTGCTCAACCACGGCGAGGAACCGGTCGAGCTGTCGGCCTGCGCGGCCGGGGTCGACCTGTTGACCGGGGACCGGGTCGCCGCCGGCGCACCGCTGCACCTGGACCGGTACGGCGTACTGGTGCTGCGCGAGGAGAACTGACTGGTCGGACCGGGTCCCGCCGTCGCGGCGGGTGGAAGGTGGTGCACCCTACCGCGCCAGCTAGGGTGCACCACCCTCCACCCGCCGCGACGACCCCGCGACTGGATGATCCACATCGCCCTTTCGAACCGACACGCCGAGGCCCGGTCAGCCGAAGCGCTGTGGATCATGAGCGCTGTGATCGGCGTACGCCGGACGGGTGACGTGTGGTCTGCGGGGCGGGCGGGACAGCTGACCGGTGGCAGGGTCGGTGCGGTGGCCGGGGCGGCAGGGACCGCACAGACCGGATGATGCCAGCGGGGGAGCAGACGATGGTGAGCAGACGGACGGCGTTACGGGCCGGAGCGGTGGCGGGTCTGGTCCCGACGGTCGGGCTGCTCGGGCGGCCCGCCGGGGCCGTACCGACCCCGTCGGGTGCACCGCTGCCGGCCCCGTCGGACCAACCGTCGCAGGTCCGGCCGCAGGACCCGGACATCGGGGTCCGCCCCGGTGACCGGCCGTTGCCAGACCTACCGGAGGCGCAGTGGGACGCGCTGCAGCGGCGGCTGTCGCCGGCCGCGACCCTCTACCGGCGGGGCGGGGCGAGCTACGAGGCGCTGAGCATCCCGTTCAACCACCGGTACGCCAACGTCCGACCGGCGGCGATCCTGGCCGCCGGCACCCCGGACGACGTCGCGGTGGCCGTCAACTGGGCCCGCGACGTCGGCATGCCGCTGGTGCCCCGGTCGAGCCTCGGCCACAACTACGCCGGCTACTCGACCACCCCCGGCCTGCTGCTGGTGGCGAGCCGACTGCGCGACATCGCCGTGGCACCGAACCCGGCGCCGGCACCACCGCAGCGGTACGGCCCGGTCGAGGTCACCCCGGACGCCGGACTGCTGACCGTGGCGGCCGGTGTCGTCAACGCCGATCTGCGTCCGCTGCTGCAACGGCAGGGCATCTTCGTACCGGCCGGCCGCTGCCCGACGGTCGGGGTGGCCGGGCTGGTCCTCGGCGGCGGCATCGGGTTCAGCGACAAGATGTTCGGGCTGACCTGCGACCGGCTGGCGGCCACGGCCGTGGTGCTGGCCGACGGCACGACGACGACCTGCGACGAGAACACCGAACCGGACCTGTTCTGGGCCTGCCGGGGCGGGGCCGGCAACAACTTCGGCGTCAACACCGCCTTCACCTTCCGGTACGTGCGGTTGCAGGGCGAGGTCGCGTACTTCCAGCTGCGCTGGGGCGCCGACAGCATGGCGGCGGCGTTGGCGGCGATGCAGCACGTCGCCGCAGCCCGGGTCGCCGACCGGCGCTTCGACTGCCGGATCGGCGCCGGGGTGACCCTCGACGCGGACGGCAACCGCCAGGTCTTTGCCGACGCGCTCGGCCAGTTCTACGGGTACGCCGACGAACTGGCCGCGATCCTCGCCCCGGCGTTGGCGATCGGCACCGCGGCCGAACGCACCGCCAACCGGGCCAGCATCCGTCAGGTCACCCCGGCCCAGGCGGCGGAGCTGCTGTCGGCGACCACCCCGGTGCAGCAGTTCGCGGTCAAGTCGGCGGTGCTACGCGCCCCGCTGGACGATGACCGGTTGGCGACCCTGGTGGCCGGGCTGCGGCAGTGGCCGGGCAGCCGTAACCCCGACGGTGCCGGGGTGGCACTGTTCTGCATGGGCGGGCGGATCAACGACGTACCGCCGGACGCGACCGCGTTCGTGCACCGCGACGCCCTGTTCATCATGGCCGCCGAGGCCAGCTGGGCCGACGACGACCCGCCGGCGACCGAGGTGGCCAGCGTCAGCTGGTTGACCGCGCTGTACGACGCGCTGCTCGTCGGGCAGCCGCCGCATGGTGCGTACCAGAACTTCCCGGACCCGGACCTGGCCGACTGGCGGCGGGCCTACTACGGCGACAACTACCAGCGGCTGGTCGAGGTCAAGCGCAAGTACGACCCGACCGACTTCTTCACCTATCCGCAGGGCATCGGTTCCTGTGGTTCCGTCGACGGCTACGCCAACCGCTGGTGTCCCCGGTGAACCGACGTCGCAACGGCCGTCGCCCCGCCGACCGGGGGCCGGTCGGCGGGGCGACAACTGGCAGATGCGCGGGATCAGGCCAGGTCGAAGCGGTCCAGCTCCATGACCTTGACCCAGGCGGCGACGAAGTCGGTGACGAACTTCTCCCGGGCGTCGCTGCTGGCGTACACCTCGGAGAGGGCCCGCAGCTGCGAGTTCGAGCCGAAGATCAGGTCGACCGCGGTCGCGGTCCACTTCACCTCGTCGGTGGCCAGGTCGTGGATCTCGTACACGTGCTCGTCGGCCGACGCCTTCCACCGGGTGCCCGGGGAGAGCAGGTTGGTGAAGAAGTCGTTGGTGAGCACGCCGGGCCGGTCGGTGAGCACGCCGTGGCGGGCACCACCGACGTTCGCCCCGAGCGCACGTAGACCGCCGACGAGCACGGTCATCTCCGGCGCGGACAGGCTGAGCATGTACGCCCGGTCGACCAGCAGCACCTCCGGCTGGGTCTTCTCACCCGGCCGCAGGTAGTTGCGGAACCCGTCGGCGCGCGGCTCCATCACCGCGAACGACTCGACGTCGGTCTGCTCCTGGCTGGCGTCGGTGCGACCCGGGCGGAACGGTACGGTCACCTCGACACCGGCGTCGCGGGCCGCCTTCTCCACGGCGGCCGAACCGGCCAGCACGATCAGGTCGGCGAGCGAGATCTTCGCCCCGCCGGCCGCGTTGAACTCCTGCTGGATGCCTTCCAGGGTGCTCAGCACCGTGGCGAGCTGCTCCGGCTGGTTGACCTCCCAGTTGCGCTGCGGCTCCAGTCGAATGCGGGCACCGTTGGCGCCGCCACGCTTGTCGGTGGAGCGGAAGCTCGCCGCCGACGCCCAGGCGGTGCTCACCAGCTGGTCGACGCTGAGACCGGAGTCGAGGACCTTCGCCTTGAGGGCGGTGACGTCGGCGTCGCCGACCAGCTCGTGGTCGACGGCCGGCACCGGGTCCTGCCACAGCTGCGCCTCGGGAACCCACGGCCCGAGGAAGCGGGCGACCGGACCCATGTCGCGGTGCAGCAGCTTGTACCAGGCCTTGGCGAAGGCCAGCGCGAACTCGTCCGGGTTGGCCAGGAACCGGCGGGAGATCTTCTCGTACGCCGGGTCGAAGCGCAGCGACAGGTCGGTGGTGAGCATCGTCGGCTTGTGCTTCTTCGCCGGGTCGTGCGCGTCCGGAATGATCGCCTCGGCGTCCTTGGCCACCCACTGCTTGGCGCCGGCCGGGCTGGTGGTCAGCTCCCACTCGTACCCGAAGAGGATCTCGAAGAAGCGGTTGCTCCACTGCGTCGGCTTGTCGGTCCAGGTGACCTCCAGACCACTGGTGATCGTGTCACCGCCCTTGCCGCTGCCGTACGTGCTCAGCCAGCCCAGGCCCTGAGCCTCCAGCGGTGCGCCCTCCGGCTCCGGGCCGACGTGCTGGTCGGCGTTGCCGGCACCGTGGGTCTTGCCGAAGGTGTGGCCGCCGGCGATCAGCGCGACGGTCTCCTCGTCGTTCATCGCCATCCGGGCGAACGTCTCCCGGATGAAGTGCGCTGCGGCGAGGGGGTCGGCGTTGCCGCGCGGACCCTCCGGGTTGACGTAGATCAGACCCATCTCGGTGGCACCGACCCCGGTGGACATCTCCTTCTCGGAGAGGTAACGGGCGTCGCCGAGCCAGGTGTCCTCCGGACCCCAGAAGATCTCCTCCGGCTCCCACACGTCCTCCCGGCCGAAGCCGAAGCCGAAGGTCTTGAAGCCCATCGACTCCAGGGCCACGTTGCCGGCGAGCACCAGCAGGTCGGCCCAGGAGATCTTCTGGCCGTACTTGGCCTTGACCGGCCAGAGCAGTCGGCGGGCCTTGTCCAGGTTCGCGTTGTCCGGCCAGCTGTTGAGCGGGGCGAAACGCTGCCCACCGTCGCCGGCGCCGCCACGGCCGTCCTCGATCCGGTACGTGCCGGCGGCGTGCCAGCTCAGCCGGATCATCAGGCCGCCGTAGTGGCCGAAGTCGGCCGGCCACCAGTCCTGCGAGGTGGTCAGCACCTCGACGATGTCCCGCTTGAGGGCCTCGACGTCGAGCTTGGTGAATTCGGCGGCGTAGCTGAAGTCCGGGCCGAGCGGGTTGCCCTTGGGGGAGTGGGCGTGCAGCACCGACAGGTCGAGCTGGTTGGGCCACCAGTCCCGGTTGGTCCGCGGCCGACCGCCGGTCTTCGGCGTCGGCGAGTCGATCGCCGGGTTCTCGCTCTCGCTGCCGTGCGAGGTGACCGAGTCGTGGGCGACCGGGCAGCCGGCCGCCGACATCTTTTCCACACCCTGGGCGCTGGTGGGAGCGTTGTCCTGCATGTCGCTCATCTGTTCCCTTCCGGATTGGTCGATGACGAGGGAGCGCTTTCGGTCGTGCAACCGGGGCAGGTGCCCCAGTAGACGACCTCCGCCTCGTCGACCACGAAGCCGTGGTCGTCGGAGGCGGTGAGACAGGGGGCGGAGCCGACGGCGCAGTCGACGTCGGTGATCGCGCCGCAGGAGCGGCAGACGAGGTGGTGGTGGTTGTCCCCGACCCGCCGTTCGTAGCGGGCGGTCGCGCCGGCGGGCTGGATACGGCGTACCAGACCGGCGTCGGTGAGGACCCGCAGCACATCGTAGACCGCCTGGTGGGACACGGTCGGATGATCGGCGTGCACCAGGTCGATCACCGTGTCGGTGTCGACGTGCGGGTGGTCGTGCAGCGCGGCGAGGACCGCCAGCCTCGGTCGGGTCACCCGCAACGAGGCCGCCCTCAGCTGCGCCTCGAGGTCGGATGTCACCGGGCCACGATAGGCCGTTTTCTGGAATCATTCAAGTTTCGGTACGGGGTGCCGTCGACCTGCGGCGACCGGTAAACCCGCAGGTCAGGGCAGTAGAGTGAACACCGGGGTGTGGGCCGGTCTGACAACGGTGAAGTGACGACGGTCCAGGGTCGCGACCTGCCTGACTGCGAAGCGTTCGGCTAGCGCGATGACGCTGGCGTCGGTGCCGCCGAGTGGAAGATCGCGGTATCGGTCGACCAGTTCGCGGATCCGTATCCAGTCCGTGCGCGTCAGGGTCTCAACCCGAAGGTCACCCTCGATGATCGCTGTGTAGAGCGACTGCTCAGCGGTTGGGCCGAGTTCGCGGGTGATGAGATATGCGGCTTCGGCGACGATCATCGGCGAGGTGACCAGCGGGCCCGCTGCGGTCTCCAGGAGTTGCGCACTTGACTCGTGGTGCGGGTCGTTGCGGTCTGCGGCCGCGACGATGACGCCGGTGTCGACGATGAGCACGATGTCAGTCTCGACCGAACCCCTCGTCGAGTAGTTGATCCATTCGGCTGGTGATGCCGGACGTGGAGGCACCCGAGCCGACAAAGGCGATACGTCGGCGGGAGGGCTGATCGGCTGGAAGCAGACGCGTCGCGAGATCCGCCACCACGTCAGCCAGCGCGACACCCCGCCGCGTCGCCTCGGCAGTCAGCCGTTGCAGCGCGTCATCGGGCAGGTCCAGGGTCACGCTCATGTCGACGAGTTTACGCCCGTGAAGGCCGGGCGTCTCTTACCAGACGGGAGTCTCTGCCTGCGATGGGCGAGGTCGCCGGACCGGAGGAACGTCGTAGCCGACTTGGCGTAACCGAATGCCCTGTACGTTGCGCCGCCTGCTGCGGCGGCCGGATCCGCTGCTCGCCGTGTGACAGGCAGGCCCATCACCGGCGTACGCGGTCGGGGAGTGGCTCGCGGCGGGCCAGCCACCGCGCCGGGATCCCGCCCGGTCCGGAGCAGGTGTACGCGGCCACGACGCCGCCGACGATCGCCGCGGTCGTGTCGACGTCGCCGCCGGCCTCGACACAGGCGTGGATCGCCGCCGGGTAGTCGTCGAGCCGGGTCGCGGCGACCCACAGTGCGAACGGGACGGTGTCGAAGGCCAGCACCTGCGAGCCGTTGCCCAACTCGTACGCCGCCTCGGCGACGCCGACCCCCAGCAGCTGCCTGGCCCGGACGATGCCGGACATCAGCCGGCCGTCGATTAGATGGCCCAGCACCACGTCGAGCAGCTCGGCCGGCTCGGGCCGGGACCGGGGCAGCCGGGACCAGCCGGCTTCCGCCGCCGCGACGGCGACCGCGACCGCACCCAGGATCGCCTCGGGGTGGGCGTGGGTGACCTCCGCCGACCGCCAGGCCTGCAGAGCGGCGGTACGGTTGTCGCCCGCGTGGAAGGCGCCGAGTGGGGCGACCCGCATCGCCGCACCGTTGCCCATCGACCCCTGGCCGTCGAACGCCGCACCTGCCGCGTCCCGTCAGGCGACGCCCTGCCGGATCTGGCGTAGCAGGACCACCGCGCCGGCACCGTAGCCACGGTACGGCTCGAAGCGCTCGGCGAACCGGGCCGCTAGGCGGTCCTGGTCGATACCGTCGCGCTCGCGCAGCTCGGCGACGATCGAGCAGGCCATCTCGGTGTCGTCGGTCCACGGCCACGGCCCGGCCGGTGGGTCACCATCAGGTAGCGCGGCGGAGCTGGTGCCGGGGACGAAGAACTGGGCGCCGAGGGCGTCACCGACGGAAAGGCCGTCAAGACTGTCATAGCAGAGGTCGAGCATCGTCATGTCGCAGCAGACTCTGCCAGTTGCGGCGGCCGTCGGGAAGGCCGGAGCCACTGCGGGTCACCGTCAACTTCGCAGCTGCGCGTTGAGCCGGGCGGCCTGTCGCGTGAGGTGGTCGCGTTCGGGCAGGTTGGGCGCTGACCGGGCGGCCTGCGCGTACAGCCGTGCCGCGGTCGCCGGATCCCCGTCGCGCTCGTGCAGGTGTGCCGCAACGGCGGCGTACCGGGGCAGGGCCGGGTCGAGCTCTGCCAGGGCGGCCAGACCGGCTCGCCCGCCGTCGGCCTCGCCGAGCGCGACGGCCCGGTTGAGTCGTGCCACCGGGTTGTCGGTGAGGCGTACCAGTTCGTCGTACCACTCGACGATCTGCACCCAGTCGGTCTCCTCAGCGGTCTGCGCGTCGGCGTGCAGCGCGGCGATGGCAGCCTGGGCCTGGAACTCGCCCAGCCGGTCGCGGGTGAGGGCGGACTGGAGCACGTCGACGCCCTCGGTGATGAGTGCGGTGTCCCACCGGCTGCGGTCCTGCTCGGCGAGCGGCACGAGCCGACCCTCGGGACCGGTGCGGGCCGGACGCCGGGCGTGGTGCAGCAGCATCAGCGCCAGCAGGCCGGCGACCTCCGTATTGTCGATCATGCCTGCCAGTTGGCGGGTGAGCCGGATCGCCTCGGCGGCGAGGTCCACGTCACCGGAGTACCCCTCGTTGAAGACCAGGTAGAGCACGCGCAGCACGGTGGCGACGTCACCGGGCTGGTCGAACCGGACGCCGGCGACGGTCCGTTTGGCCCTGCTGATCCGCTGGGCCATGGTCGCCTCCGGCACCAGGTAGGCCTGCGCGATCTGCCGCGTGGTCAGCCCGCCGACCGCGCGCAGCGTGAGCGCGACCGCCGAGGCCGGGGTCAGGGCCGGGTGCGCACACAGGAAGTACAGCGCCAGCGTGTCATCCGTCGCCGCCGCCCCCTGCTCGGGCGCGGGCTCGGCGTCGACCAGCTCCTCCCGCCGCCGCCGGGAGGTGTCGGCGCGGACGGCGTCGAGGAACCTGCGCCAGGCCACCGTGACCAGCCAGCCCTTGGGATCGCGCGGCAGGTCGTCGGGCCATCCGCGTACCGCCTCGACCAGGGCGTCCTGCACGGCGTCCTCGGCCGCCGCGAAGTCGGCTCCGCGGCGGACGAGGACGCCGATCACCGCGGGCACCAGCTCCCGCAGCAGGGACTCGTTCACTCGGTGGCCGTGGGCTGCTCGGCGTAGAACGGCCGCACCTCGATCCACTCGTGGATCGGCTTGCCACCGGCACCGGGAGCTGCGGACAGCTCGCCGGCCAGCTCGATCGCGCGCTCGTAGTTCTCCACGTCGATCACCATCCAGCCGGCGATCAGGTCCTTGGTCTCGGCGAACGGGCCGTCGGTGACCGGTGGCCGGCCTTCGCCGTCGTAGCGGACGAAGGTGCCCTCCGGGGAGAGCGCCTGACCGTCGACGAACTCGCCGGTGCCCTCCAGCCGGGCGGCGAAGTCATTCATGTACTGGATGTGGGCCGTGACCTCCGCCGGCTCCCACTTGTCCATCGGTACGTCGTTGACTGCCGCCGGCGCGCCCCGGTAGTGCTTGAGCAGCAGGTACTTGGTCATCATGTTCTCCTTGGTGAGGTACGGCCCATTGTGGCCGTGTTCGCACCTGGGACGGAGCCGCTCCCGGGTTCTCGACATGCCGGCGCGGAATTTCTCCGGGAAACTTCAACGACCCCGCGCGCCGGTCACCGCAGGTGCCTTTCCCGTACGGCGATGAGCAGCCGGTCGACGGTGGCCCGGTCGGGTTGTTCCGGTAGTGCGGTGCCGGCCGCCGCGTCGTCGAGCTCGGTCAGCAGGTCCGCTGCCCACGCGGTGACCGCCGCCCACGGCAGCTCGCCGCGCCGGAGGGCGAGGAGCCGGTCCCGCAACGGTCCCACGTCGACCAGGACCTGCCCGGTCCGCAGCACGTGCGCACCGGCGGTCAGCAGCCGGATCATGTGCATTGCCTGCTTGTGGTTCGTCTCGCCGGTGCGTTCCCGGCGGGCCGCCACCCGGTCGAGCTGGTCGCGGGCATAACCGCCGTACGTCTGGGCCAGCCGCGTCGACAGGAACGCCTGCCGGGCGGCCCGCAACTCCTCGCCGTCTTCGCGCAGCGTCTCGACCAGCGGTGACCAGAGCACCTCCAGGACCGTCGGATTACCCTGCAGCGCCAGGGTGCAGAAGCGTTCGAACTCCCAGGAGAACTGCTCCGGCGCCGGCCCGTCGAGGTGGGTGGGCGGCTTGTCCAGCTGCCAGAACGCCCGGGTCGGGGCCACGTACACGCCGCGCCGGTCGTAGTCGGAGTCCGGCCCGTGCAGCCCGTACGCCCGGGATCCGACGACGACGGCGAGTACGGTGTGCCGCTCGACAAGCTCGCTCACGCCCGGCACGTTACTCCTGGCCAGGTGGTGCCCCGGCGGACCCGGTGTTGCTCGACCGGGCGAGGATGGGGCGATGGTGGATTCGTCCTGGGCGGCGGTCGGCCCTCGGCCGTATCTGGACCGTTTCCTGTGCGAGTACGGGCTGACCGAGGCAGGCCTGGGCGATCGGCTCCGCGCCCGTCCGGCGCGGTCCTGGATCGACGGCGAGACCTTCGACGACGAATATCTGGTGCACGATTCGGTGTTGCATCCGCACGGCGAGTTCCCGTGCGCCGGTGACGCGGAGGCTCTTGCCTTCTGCGAGGAGATCGCGGACCTGATCGTCTCCCGGTACGGGTCGACGCGGGACGCGGCGGTGGCGGTGGTCAACCGGCAGTGGTCCGAGGCCGAACCCGGGGAGCGTTCACCACGGGTGTGGATCGTCGGCTCCGACATCGTCTACCACGAGACGCCGGAGTACTGGGCCGAGTTCATCGTCAACCGTCACAGCGTGAGCTGAAAATAGCGGTATCGGGTGTCGCCCGGGCCGGGGCGGCTGTGGCCGTCGGGCCGCCAGCCCCGAGCGGCGTAGAAGCGCTGGCCCCGATCGTTGTGTTCCCACGCCTCCAGCACCCCGCCGGTCCGACCGGTCCGGCGCAGGTACGCGATGAAGGCGTCGTGCAGCAGCCCACCGATTCCTCGGCCCCAGCAGTCGGGAAGCACGTGGATCTGGTACAGCTGACCGACGTGGGCCGGGTCGACATGACCGGCGAGGGCAGGACCCATCGCGGCGCAGCCGACGACCCGGCTGTCGAGGACCGCGGCGACGGTGAACCGTTCCGGTGAGGTGACCGCGTTGGCCCAGGCGGCACGGCGTTCGGCGTACGCCTCGGGCGACGACAACGACGGGTCGGCCGGGTCGAGCCCACCTGTCGCCGTGTAGTAGGCGGTGCGGGCCAGCGTGTGCACCTCGGTCAGCTGATCGACATCGGCGAGCGTCGCTTCTCGTACGAGTGCCGATGCGGGCTGGGGGTGTGGGAGGTGGACGCTGTCAGGCGAGGTCATCCGGCATCTCCTCTGGTCAGTCGGCGAAAGCGAGGCCGCGTTCGGCCAGCGCGGTGGCCAGGATGCCGACGGCCTTCGGGCCGATCCCGTGCATGGCCAGCAGGTCGGCGCGGCGGTAGGTGGCGACCTGGGCGAGGGTGGTGACGCCGGCTGCGAGCAGGGCACTGTTGGCGGGCCGCCCGATCGGCGGCAGGTCACCGACCTGGGCGGGCAGACGGCGAGTGCTCATCGACCCACCGTAGTCCGTCCTGCGTCGCCGGTGCCGCGCTGCATCGAGGTGAGGGCTATCCACGTCATCTGTGCCTTGTGAGGTGGATGAGCCTCACCTCGATGTGACTGTCGCTCGGCGGTAGCGCTCCTGGGCGGCTGCCTCAAGCTCACCGAGCCTCGTCGAATGCTGCCGCGATGAGCATGGCTGGATCGATGCTGACGGGTCGGTCGCTGACCTGCCCGTCGCCTACCTCGATGACCCGCCACACGCCGTCGGCGCGCAGCGCCAGATCGGCCGTCACGAACGGCAGACCCAGAGCATCGATCAGTGGGGCGAGCCAGCCGAGGTCGATCCCTTCCGGCGGGTGATCGTGTGGGGTGTCCGGATGCGGCCCGACCAGGACACATCGACCGTGCACCCACCAGGTCCGTACCTCCGCAGCCGTGAACTGCTCGAACTCGCGCAGCACGAATCCACCGACGAAGTCGTCGTCCCGTAGTTGCCGGAAGCGGCTCGCGACCCTCCACACGGCGTCGCCGTCCTCGACGCTCGCGATGAAGGCGGCCTCGCTCCAGTAGTGCTTCATCGACTTCACGTAGTCGCGGATGACGGCAGGGCCGTTGCCGAGAGCGAGTCGGGCCTGGTCGAAGTCTGTTCGGGATGCGCCGACAGTCCAGGCCGAGCGCGGAGTCACCGTCGCCAGCGTGGGGTACCAACCAGGGAACTCGTGGGCCTGTCGGTACTGCTCGGCGGTGGTACGTAGCGTCACGCCTCGCGCGGCGAGTGCGTCGACGAACCGCGCGTACCGGTCAGCCTCCAGCATCCAGCCTCGGTAGATGGCCATGCCGTCGCCGGCCACCGACGCCACCGCCCGTACCGCGTCATCGCCTCTGGCCAGCTTGTCGTGGTCAACCACCGCGACGGCGTAGCCGGCTTCCCGGGCGGCTCGGGCCTCCGGCGCGAAGTGCTCGTCCGGGCGGGTCGGCCGCAGCGGGTCGCCGGGCACGAGGAAGATCATGCGTCCGATGCTGCCCGACTCGACGGTGTCGCCTCCAGCGGTTATCGGCCATCGCGTGCCGTCGGCATGAGCGTCTCGGGCGGCTGGAGTGCTTCATCGATGTGAGGCACAGATACCTTACGAGGCGCTCGTAGGGTATCTGAGCCTCACATCGGCGTGGCACTCGCGGGATCAGGCAGGGCGGCTACCGGCAGCGACTCACCATGATCAGTTGATGTCCTGCCGGGCGACACGCCGGCGATCTACTGGCAGGACATCAACTGATCATGGTGCTGGGGGAGAGGCGGCCTTGCTGGCGTTGACTGCGAGCCACTGGCGGACGGTGGAGAAGTCGGCATCGGTGAGGCCGAGATGTGGGTCGACGCGGTGCAGCAGGGCCTCGCCCGGGTGGTGCGCGGACACCCAGTGCCGGTCCCGGTCGGTGACTTCGTCGTCGAGCCAGACGAAGGTGCGCCCGGCCGCCCACCTGATGAGGAACGCCGTCTTCCAGTGCACGCCGCGCAGGGGGCTCGTCGCCGGACTCCGGCCAGAGGACGACCGGCAGCTCCGGCAGGCCGAGTAGCGGCGCGACGACGTCGTTCGCCTCGGCCATCCACGTGGTCGCCCAGACCAGCTGGCAAACGAGCGCCAGCAGCCGGCGTCCGTCCTCCGGATCGAGTCGCTCCAGCAGCGGATTACCGATGGCCTCAACGTCAGCTGCAACGTGGGGCGAAGGTGACCGGCCAGTGGCACGGGCGGCGAAGGGAATCAGTACGCCGTCGACGTCGAGGAAGACGTACGGGCGGTCGGCGGGCACGGGTGTCGATCGTCGGAGGAGTAGACCGGTCGGGTCAGCGGCTGGACACCGTTGTGAGGAACGTCGTCCAGGTGCCGGCGGGGAAGAGGAGCGCCGGGCCATTCGGGTCCTTGGAGTCGCGTACGCCGATCGTGCCGCCGGCCAGCGCGGCCACCTCGACGCAGGAGCCGCCGTTGTCGCCGCTGTAGCTGCTCTTGCGCCACCGGGCGCGGGACAGCTCTGGCGTAGTCATGCCACGTCCATCGGAGGTGGTTGCGCGCAAGCCGGATCAGCCCTTCGTGGACTCGCGGTCCTTGAGGCCGGACAGGAAGTTGGTGAAGGCAGCCGGGCTGAAGACCAGAGCTGGTCCGGTGGCGTCCTTGCTGTCCCGTACGCCTACGGCGACGTCAAGGTCAGCCACCTCGACGCAGTCGCCGCTTCCGCCACCGCTGGACCGGCTGCTCTTTCGCCAGATCGCCTTGGAAAGGTCCATTGCCGCCACCCCTACTCGATGCTGTCCCGTGCGCGAGCGATCAACTCCCGTGACTCCTCGACACCGGCCGCTGTGGCCTGAAGGCCGTCCGCCTGGCGAATTATAGCGACAACCATCGATCATCTTGTCAGTGCGACGGCTATGGCTGACAGGGGAGTGCGGTGAGGAACGCCGTCCAGGCCCCGGCGGGGAAGAGCAGCGCCGGGCCGTGTGGGTCCTTGGAGTCGCGTACGCCGATCGTGCCGCCGGCCAGCGTGGCCACCTCGACGCAGTCTGACCCGCTGGCGCTGCTGCGGCTGCTCTTGCGCCAGTGGGCGCGGGAGTGGTCTGGGGCGGTCATCCCGCGTCTCCTCTGGCCGGTCGGGGTCAGTCGGGAAGCTCCTCTGCCGCCCGAGCAAGGAACCGACCGGACTCGTCCGGGTCGAGAGCCTTGGCGCACAGGTGGTCGAACATGAGTCTATATCGCGCCACGTGGGCATCCTCCTCCAGCAACAGGGTGTTCGCATCGTTCTCGATGTAAACGATGGGCGGGTCGAGGATCGGGTCGGCGTAGCTGAGGATGGTGAACGGGCCGGCCATTGCGGCGTGCGCACCCGCGCCGAACGGCACGACCTGCAGCTCGATCGACGGTTGGGCGCAGGCGTCGATCAGCCGGGTGAGCTGGTTACGCATCACCTTCGGGCCCCCGACGACCCGGCGGATCACCGCCTCGTCGAGGACGATCCAGAGTCTCGGCGGCACGTCGCGCGAGAGCAGTGACTTGCGGGCGAGCCGGGCGGCGACCCGCCGGTCGATCTCGTCCGCGTCGGCGGTGCTGCGCCCGGCGTGGATGATGGCGCGGGCGTACTCCTCGGTCTGCAACAGTCCCGGCACGTACAGGCTCTGGAACGTGCTGATCGCGGTCGCTTCCGCCTCGAATCCGACGTAGTCGTCGGGCAGCACGTCACCGTACGCGCTCCACCAGCCCTTCTGCCGGGCCTGCTTGGTGAGCGCGGTCAAGGACTCGTGGTCCTCATCGGACGCCTCGTAGAGGGCCAACAGTTGCTCGGTGTCCTTGAGTGTTATCCGCGAGTGGCCGTGTTCGAGCCGGATGACCTTGGTGCGGTGCCAGCCCAGGCGGCGGGCCACGCCCTCGGCGGTCAGGCCGGCCGCGTCGCGGAGTCGACGCAGCTCCCGGCGTAGCCGGCGAGCGCGGATCGTCGGGCTCGGAACCTGTGCCACGAGAACACCTCCGGGGCATGCGGGTCTGGCAGCGGCGACGTGAGTCAGAACGAAGTATGTACGACAGATCATCTGAACGGAAGTTGTTTGCGACGTTGTATTTTCAGCCACGTGGATGCATGCTGAGGGCGGATGATGTCGTCGCCCACTGCCCTTGGAGGTGTCCGTGACCGACAACCGTTCAGCACGCTGGACCGACCCGACCCTCGATCCGACCGAGCGAAACCGGGACCTGTTCGCCGTACTCGATCGGGCTGACCTGTCCGAACCGGCGCGGGCCGCCGTCGCGCACGCCCTCGGCCCCGGGGCCGGCCCGGCCGGGCACGCCGAAGCGCTGGTCAACCGCTACCTCAACGAGCGTGAGCGTCGCCGCCCGGCAGCGCGGGTCAACGGCAGCGGGGACGGTCCGGGCGGGATCGGCAACCTGCCGGACTGGCTGCGGTACGACCGGCGTGGCCGGTACACGCTGCACCTGACGTTTGCCGCCGTCGACTTCGACACCGCCCGCGAGCAGGCCGTCGCGTACGCCGAAGGGCTCACCATCCTGTGCCCGGAGCTGGGGGAGCACGCGCCGCTGCTGTCGCGGGCGGAGGCGTGGAACTTCAACGAGCCGCTGTTCTGCGGGGTACGTGGTCCGGACGGTGAGGTGTGCGCAGAGGTCCGCCACCACCCCGGGGTTCCACCGGGCGGCCGGGCTCGGCGGACTGGGCTGGGGCGACGGTGACGGCGACGCAGACAGCACTGGCGACGCCCCGTGACCGGCACACCCGCCACACCGCCGTACCCGAGGGTCGCGCCGTGCCGGCACTGCGGCCGGCCGGTGCTGCGCGACAACGACAGCAGGTGGATCCACGCCGACCTGGCGTACGTCTGCCGGGACCGTTGGGGCGGGATCACCGCCACCACCGCCGCCCCCGAGGGGCAGATGGCAGACTGGTGGAGGCATCAGTCTGGAGGTGAGTCTGCCGGTGAGCGTGGCCGTCCTTGATCACGTGGGGCCGTGGAGCGAGGAGGAGTACCTCGCCCTCGGTGAGACTCCCAACCGTATCGAGCTGATCGACGGAGGTCTGTGGGTGAGTCCGGCCCCGAGCAAGCCGCATCAGCAGCTGTCGTTCCTGCTGATGTCGGCGCTGTACCCGGCAGCCCGGGCGGTCGGCCTGACCGCCTACGAGGCGATCAACGTTCGGTTGCGCCCCGACCGGATCGTCATCCCGGACCTCGTCGTGGCCGACACCAGCCGGGACGGGTCGGTGACCGATGCGGCCGAGGTGGTGCTGATCTGCGAGATCACCTCGCCGAGCAACGCCGCCACCGACCGGCTGCTCAAGATGCAGTTCTACGCCGCCGCGCGGATCGGGTGGTACCTGCTCGTGGAGCCGGAGCTACCTGCCTTCTCCGCTGTCACCCTGCGGCTGTTCCGACTCGACGGTGAGCACTACGTCGAGCATGCGACCGCGACGAAAAGCGAGGTGTTGGCCGCCGAGCGGCCGTTCCCGTTCCGCATCGACTCCGGCGCACTGCTCGACGGGTAGCGCAACCCACGGGCACCCCCGGATGTGGGGGACCGAGGGCGGTTCAGTCGTCCGGTGCTACGGGGCAGCCGTTGCCGGTGTCGCTGCCGGGCTCGCCGACCCGGTACAGGTCGCCGATCAGGAACACACAGCTAGGCTCGGGCTCGCGCGACTGTGGATCGCCCGACGGCGGGATCGCCAGCTCCAGGATCGCGATGTTGCGCGAGTCGCCGATCCGGGAGGCACTGAAGCTGATCACCCCGCTCGCGCCGAGGAACTCGTACCCCGGCTCCCGGAGCAGCTGGACCAGCGCGGCGCGGTGCCACCGGTGCCGGCCGCCGAGCCGGACCAGGTCCACCAGCATCCGTACGGTGTCGTAGGCGACGCCGACCCGTTCACCGGGGTACGAGGTGGCGGGCAGCTCCTCCGTCGGCAGGTCGGCGGCGAGCCGCGCCCGCAGCCGCTGATAGCCGGAGCAGAACGACTGCATCGGCTGCATGTCGGACAGCGCGGGGGCGGGCCTGCCGTACGTCACGCAGTCCCGGCCGCCGAGCACCACCAGGCTGCCCAGGCCGACGTAGCGCACACGGGAGCCGGCGAACGTGTCGTCGGTCCGGAAGCTGGCCTGGGCGACCGCCCGGGTGACCGCGTCGTCGGCGACGATGTGCGGCGTACGGTCCGAATCGACGCAGCCGTCGTTCATCGTCCGCAGAAAGTCCCGGTAGTGGTTCTCCCGCCCGGCGTAGAAGAACAACTCCCGTTGGTACGCCTGCGCCCAGTCCGGCCGGCGGCACGGCGGCGGCAGTTCGTTGACGTCGTCGCGCCAGTCGACCAGCTCGACGGCTTCGCCCATCCGGTCGGCGATGGCGTCGCGCAGTGTCTTCACGTACTCGTCGGGGTGGTCCGGGTCGATCGGCGGGTGGTACACCGTCACCTTGTCTCGTCCAATGTGTGCGGCGTAGCGGGCCACCAGCTCCGCCTGCCGGGTGTTGTCCGGCACCAGCTGGAAGTACAACTGGGACAGTTCGGCCAGCCCGGTGCCGGTGAGGGTGGTGCCGAAGACCGGGATGCCGGCTTCGCCGAGGATCCGGATCGCCTCCTCGGTCTCCGGGACGGTGCGGTCCATCCCGATCACGCCCTTGATGCTGTCGTCGGCGTCGATCAGCGGGATGAGGTGCTGCTGCGCGACGTGGTGGGCCTGCCGCATGCCCCGGCCGGCGTTGGCGATCACCACCCGTACCAGCGGTTCGGACAGCGACGACGCGGCGTGCTGTTGCTGCTGGGCCAGTGCGATGCCTTCGAGTTCCTCGGCGACCGCGTGATCGGTGTCGAGGTCGCTGCCGGCGTGGGTGAGGCCGGCGAAGTACACCAGGCTGATCATCGGCCGGTGCGGGATCGCGGCCAGCTTGCGCGCCGCGGTCTCGTTCCCGGCGAACACCCGGAGCTGCGCCGCCCGCAGCCGGGCGTTGGTGCCGAAGACCTGCGCCGCGCTGTCGCTGTGTCCGACGCACTGCATGTCGTCGGGCCCGAAGCGCAGCAGCTCGACACTCACCGCAGCGTCCACCTGGGACCGTAGCACCGAGCAGTGTTCCTGCCAGTACTGCCGGACGGTGAGCAGCGGGGCGGCCAGCACCGCGACCAGGGCGACGGCGAGCAGCCCTTCCACGGCCCCCCGCCGGGCCAGCCGGGGCGGCGGCGGTAGCCGCCAGGTGGTCTCGGACGGATCCCAGGCGGCCGCGTCGTCGGCGGCGAGTGCACCGACACGGCCCGGTGGGACCGGCTCAGGCAGGTCGAGCACCAGGTAACGCGCGTCGGTCGCCAGTAGCTGACGTCGATGGGGCAGCCCGCGCCGCCACAGCTGCAGCGCACGGTCGGCGTCGTGCGCCGGCATCGGTCGGCCGTCGGTGCCTCCCGACCGGTCCGGTGGACGGTCGCAGGCTGCCACGACCAGCAGCGGATCGAGCTCGCCGGTCTCGTTGCGCACCGCGTTGATCAGGCGCAGCAGTTCCCAGCCGCCGTTGTCGTCCGTGGCGTTGCTGACCAGGACGGTCACGTAGGCGGTGCGCCGCCAGCCGGACCGGCGGGGGAACCACCGCCACCGACGCCGCCGGTACGCGGCGCGTAGATCCTCCAGGAACGCGTGCACCAGCAGCTTCTTGACCTGTTCGGCGTTTTCGAAGCTGCGTCGGTCCAGGGTCAGCCGTTCGGCGAAGCCGAGGAAATCGGTGGAGTGCCGGGGCACCATGTACGGCTGGCGGCGCATGAACCACCGCGCCTCGCGGCCCAGCCCGGCCGGCCGCTGACTCAGCCAGCGCCGGAACGCACCCTGACCGACCCACATCAGCAGCCACAGCCCCAGGCGGGTCCACACCCCGGATGCCACCTCCGCCACCGACACCGACGGGTCGGTGCCGGCGGCGCCGACCGGCTGGGGGGCGCGGCCGCTCCACGTACGCAGCAACGCCAGCACCGCGGACCGGTCGTCACGGCCCCGGGCCGGCGGCAACCGGTGTCCGGACAGCCAGTCGGCCAGCCGGTAGTGGTCGAACCGGGTCAGTCGGCCGGCACCGAACGAGTCTGCGGCCAGCCGGAAGCTGAGTTCGTCGAGCAGCGGCAGCAGCGGCGGTTCCCGGGCGGCGGCGGCAGCGGCCGGATCCTCGCCGGAAAGCCCCCACCGCGCGGCGCTGCGGGTGCCTGCGGTGTCGGCGTCGACCAGGGCGTGCGGGATCCGGGGCGAGGCGTCACCCAGGGTCGATTCCAGGGCGGTGAGGAACCGGTCCGGGGCCTCGCGGCCGACCAGACACACCAGCGGCAGCGGTTCGTCGCCGCGTACCTGCAGGTCCGGTGCGCGGTGGGTGAACGGCGGTCGGGTGGCGAGCTGGCGGATCAGCGACAACAGACGGTGTACGCCCGCGAACCGGGGTCGTGCCGTCATCGCTGGAATCGCCGTCTCCTCACTTCCGAGTGGTATCGATGCTAGGCGCCGATGTCCACTGCAGAGTTCGCCCGTACGGCTGCTGTGACTGTCTGTTGCGCGACTCGGGTCGGGTCGGACAGGTGGGTCCGGGTCAGTGGATGCGGCGGCCGTGGGCGTCCAGGACGCCGGACTTGCGGAAGAAGTACGTGTTGATCTGGTCGCGCCATTCCCGCGCGGAGCGGACCTGTTCGTCGAGGCGCTCGGCGACCCGGGCGTACAGGGCGGGGTCGAGGCCGGCGTCGGCGACGTCGCGCCACCGGTCCCGCATGGCGATCGCCTCGTCGGCCCCGGCGAAGTGGGTGTCGTAGATGTGCTGGATCACCGTCGACCCGCTGTGCAGCACGTGGCCGTACGGCACGTGGTGGAAGAAGAGCAGCAGCTCGTCGGGGCAGTCGGCGAGCGACTCGTACACGTCCGACCAGGGCTTCGGGTACTGCCCGGCGTAGCCGGTGCCGGTGGCCCTGGTCCGGTCCACGCCGACGCCGTCGCGGTCGGCGAAGTGGTACGTGCCCCACTGGGAGTACTCGTACCCGTCGACGGACGGGCCGTAGTGGCCGGCGGGGTTGACCATCCAGCCGACGCCGAGCGGCGCGGTGTGCCGCTCGTAGGTACGCCACGAGTCGTCCATGATCGCGTGCAACGTCTGCCTCAGCAGCGCAGGATCGTCGCCGGA
Organism: Solwaraspora sp. WMMA2101; assembly: GCF_049179175.1. Lineage (NCBI taxonomy): Bacteria > Bacillati > Actinomycetota > Actinomycetes > Micromonosporales > Micromonosporaceae > Solwaraspora > Solwaraspora sp. WMMA2101. The sequence continues at coordinate 4,682,861 of NZ_JBMHMA010000006.1, forward strand.
GCCGGTCGGGAAGGTCAGGTCGATCCACTCGTCGAGCAGCGCCGCCGGGTCGGCGGTCGGGTCCCAGCCGAGCCGGCCGAACGCGTACAGGTTGGCCTGGGCCAGCGGATGACCGCACCAGAACGGGTCGTCGCCGACGTTCGACACGGCCGCCAGGGTGCCGCCGCGGGCGGTGATCGCGGCGACCGACGCACCCCGGTCGCCGTCGGCGTCGCCGTCGGCTTCCAGGCTGTCGCCGTCGAACCGGAAGCCGAGCACCTCACTCCACAGCGGAGCCAGGTAGCAGACGTGCCGCTGCTGACCGGTGTACTCCTGGGTCACCTGCAACTCGACGGCCAGCCGGGTCGCCGGCATCGCGGCGATCACCGGGGACACCGGCTCCCGGGGCTGGAAGTCGACCGGACCGTACTTGACCTGCACGATCGCGTTGTCGCGGAACTGGCCGTCGAGCGGGGCGAAGTGGTCGTACGCGGCCCGCGCCCGGTCGGTGGAGCGGTCCCGCCAGTCCCGCCGGTGGTTGTAGACGAACGCCCGCCAGTGGACCACCCCGCCGTGCGGGGCGAGGGCGTCGGCGAGCAGGTTGGCGCCGTCGGCGTGGCTGCGCCCGTACGCGAACGGGCCGGGCTGGCCCTCCGAGTCGGCTTTCACCACGTACCCGCCGAAGTCGGGCACCGCCCGGTAGACCTGTGCGGTGGTGGCCGCCCACCAGTCGCGGACCGCCGCGTCGAGCGGGTCGGCGGTGGCCAGACCGCCGAGCACCATCGGCGCGGCGAACGTCACCGACAGATGCATCCGGATGCCGTACGGGCGGAAGACGTCGGCGAACGTGGCGACGTCGTCGAGCCGGTCGGTGAGCAGCCGTGCCTCGGTGCGCCCCACGTTGACGTTGTTGATGGTGAGCGCGTTGACGCCGCTGGCGGCGAGCAACCGGGCGTACGCCCGGATCCGGTCGAGGTCGTCGGTGATCGCGCCGTCGCGCCAGAAGATCGACCCGCCGGCGTAGCCGCGCTCGACCTGCCCCATCACCGGGTGCACGTCGACGTTGTCCCAGTGGTCGAGCATCCGCCGCCGGATCGCCGGCCGGTGTGCCTGCGTCGGGATGTCGTCGGCGAACGCCGACTCGCCGAGCCGGACCACGTGGAACAGCCCGTACAGCAGGCCGGCGGGGGCGTTGGCGCTGACCGTGGTGAGGCCGCCGGCCCGGCCGAGTGCGTAGCCCTCGTCGCCGAGGCCGCTGCCGGTCCCGTCGTCGGTGTCGCTGGTGTCGCCGGTCAAAGCGAACAGCAGGTCGGCGTCGCCGTCGATCGACAGCCGGGTCACCGACCCGCCGAAGCGGGCGCAGGCCGCCCTGACCTCGGCGTGGACGGTGTCGACGAGCAGGCCGTCGCCGGCGACCAGGACGCGCCGTGACCCGATCGCGCGGAACACCTCCGCCGGCAGCCAGGCCGGATGGACGTTGATCGTACGGCGGCCGGACGGTGGTGCAGCAGTCACAGCGAATCCTCCCCAGGCTAGGGGACATTCTTCCCGATCAGTACGCCGATCGCAGCCTCCGGCGCCGTCGGATCTCGCGCGGGTGGCGATCGTCGGTCACCCTGTCGGTGTGGATCTCAACGACACACAGACGCTTGTCACGCTGCTCAGCGGGCTGGCCATCCTGGTCGGGCTGATCGGCGTGGTCGTGCCGATCCTGCCCGGTCTGCTGCTGTGCTGGGCCGGCGTGCTCGGCTGGGCCATCTTCAGCGACGCGGGCGGCGGCCGGTGGCTGATCGTCGCCGTGGCGACGCTGGTCGCCGTCGGCGGTACGGCGGTGAAGTACCTGTGGCCGGGGCGGGATCTCAAACGGGCGGGCGTGCCGAACCGGTCGCTGCTGATCGGTGGCGTGTTGGGCCTGGTCGGGTTCTTCGTGATCCCGTTCATCGGGCTGATCGTCGGTTTCGTGCTGGGGGTGTGGCTGGCCGAGCGGCTGCGGCTCGGTGACTTCGCCGCCGCCTGGCCGGCGACGAAACGGGCGGTGCTGGCGGTGGGCCTGGCGATGCTGATCGAGTTGGGTGCCGCGCTGGCCATCGCCGGACTGTGGCTGCTCGGGCTGCTCGTGGCCTGAACCACGAGCAGACCGGGCAGCGGGGAGTTCACCAGACCGGCATCCGGGCCGCCGGGTAGCGGGAGCCGGCCGCGCCGTGCGGCAGGAGCGCGCGGATCCGGTCGACCTCGGCCGGGCTGAGCGCGATGGACGCCGCCGCCGCGTTCTCGGCGAGCCGTCGTGGGCTGCGGGTGCCCGGGATCGGCACGATGTCCTCGCCCTGGGCGAGCAGCCAGGCCAGGGCGAGCTGGGTGACGGCGACGCCCTTGGCAGCGGCGATCGCGGTCAGTTCGCGTACCGCCGCCAGATTCTGTTCGTAGTTGCCCGGCTGCCAGCGTTCGTCCCAGGTACGCATGTCACCGTCCGGGTATTCGGCGGCGGGCCGGACCGCGCCGGTCAGGAACCCCCGGCCGAGCGGCGAGTACGCCACGAACCCGATGCCAAGCTCGCGGACCGTCGGCAGCACCCGCTGCTCCACCGCCCGCTCGAACACCGAGTACTCGGTCTGCAGCACCGACACCGGGTGGACGGCGTGCGCCCGCCGGATGATGTCCGGGCCCGCCTCGCTGAGCCCGAAGTAGCGCACCTTGCCTTGGGCGATCAGCTCACCGACGGTGCCGGCGACGTCCTCGATCGGCACGTCGGGGTCGACCCGGTGTTGGTAGAGCAGGTCGATGTGGTCGGTGCCGAGGTGGCGCAGGCTGGTGTCGGTGACCTCGCGGATGTGTTCCGGACGGCTGTCGAAGGCCATGCCGAACCGGCCCGGGTCGGTCAGGTCGTAGCCGAACTTGGTGGCGATCACCACCTCGTCGCGGAAGGCCCGGACGGCCCTACCGAGCAGTTGTTCGTTGCTGCCGCTGCCCATGCCGTACACCTCGGCGGTGTCGAACATGGTCACACCGAGTTCGTACGCACGCCTGATGGTGGCGATGCCGTCGGCCGGGTCGCCCGGCCCGTACGCCATCGTCATGCCCATGGTGCCGAGCCCGATCGCGCCGACTTCGAGCCCCTGCGATCCGAGTTTGCGCCGGGGCAACCGCCGGCTGTCCGCTTCTTCTGTCATGCGTCGACGCTATGCCCGCCGTGGACCTGCCCGCATGGGGCGGGTCGCGCGTACTGTTGCCTGATCCTCTCATCGACAGCGGAGCGAGCGATGATCGACGAGCTGGCGCGGCTCGTGGCCCGGCACTGTCCGGCGCAAGCGGTCGAGACCGCCGTGCCCCGGTTGCGGCTGGTCCGCTTCGACGTGCGGGTCGGGCCGACCGATCTGCTGTACGAACCGATGGTCTGCTTCGTGGCGCGGGGTGCCAAGCGCAGCACCGCCGGTGGGCGCAGCTGGCTGGTCGGCCGAGGGGCGATGTTCCTCAGCTCGGTGGAGCTGCCGGTGACCGCCGTGTTCGAGCAGGTGCCGTACCGGTCGGCGGTGCTACGGCTGGACATCGGGCTGCTCGCGGACCTGCTGCTGGAGCTGGACGGGCCGCCGCCGGCAGCCGGGTCGCCCGACCCGGTCGCGTTGACCAGCGCGACGATGCCCCCGCGCGTCGTCGAGGCGGTCACCCGGTGGGCGCGGCTGCTCGACGACCCGGTCGACATCCGGCCACTCGCCGCCCGGATGGAGGGCGAGCTGCTGTACCGGTTGCTGGGCAGCCCGATCGGGCCGGCGCTGCGTCAGCTCACCGTCGCCGAGTCCCGACTGTCGCAGGTCCGGGCGGCGGCCGGGCTGATCCGGTCCCGGTACGCCGAGCCGTTGACGGTCGAGGAGGTCGCGGCGGCGGCCAACATGAGCGTGGCGACCCTGCACCGGCACTTCAGGGCGGTGACCGGGATGAGTCCGATGCGGTTCCAGAAGTCCCTGCGGTTGCAGCAGGCCCGGCGGTTGATGGTCACCGGCGCGGGCACGGCCGCCGCAGTGGCCAGGGCGGTCGGGTACGTCAGCGCCACCCAGTTCAACCGGGAGTACCGGCGGGTGTACGGCGTACCGCCGGGTCGTGACGCGGCCCGGCTGCGCGCCGGCGACCTCGCGGCGGCAGCGGCTGGGCGGTCACCGACGGAGGGCTGACCGCCGACCCGCGCCGGCACCGTCACCGTTGCCAGGCTGATCGGCGCAGCAACCGCATGCCGTTGAGCGCGACCAGCACCGTGGATCCTTCGTGGCCGGCGACGCCGAGTGGCAGCGGCAGGTGGCCGACGATGTCCCAGGTCGCCAGGACCACGATGACGGTGCCGGCGATCGCCAGGTTGGCGACGACGTAGCGCCGGGCCCGGCGGGCGAGGGCGACGACCGCCGGGATGGTGGTCAGGTCGTCCCGGACGATCACCGTGTCCGCGGTCTCCAGCGCGAGGTCGGCGCCGACGCCGCCCATCGCGATGCCGGTGTGTGCGGTGGCCAGCGCGGGTGCGTCGTTGACGCCGTCGCCGATCACCAGCACCCGTCGGCCGCCGGCCTGCAGCTGCCGTACCGCCGCGACCTTGTCCTGAGGTAGCAGGCCGGCCCGTACCTCGTCGATGCCGACCGCGCCGGCCAGTCTGGCGGCCGCCTGCGGGTTGTCGCCGGTGAGCAGCACCGGCGATCGCCCGGTGAGATCGCGCAGCGCGGTGGTGACCGAGGCCGCTGCTGGGCGCAGCCGGTCGGCCAGCGCGAGGACGGCTGCCGGCGTGCCGTCGACGGCGACCACGACGGCGGTCTGCCCGGCGGACTCCACCTCGGCGACCAGCCGCCGGGTCCCGTCGCCGGTGATGGTGGGCAGTAGTTGGGCCGGGCTGGCAACGGCTACCTGCCGGTCGCCGACGTGGGCCGTGACGCCGCGACCCGGCAGCGCGACGAACGCGGCCGCGGGTGCGATCGCGAGCTGGCGGTCGCGGGCCGCGGCGACCACTGCGGTGCCGATCGGATGCTCGCTGGGTAGTTCGGCGGCGGCGGCCAGGGCCAGCAGTCGGTCGGCGTCGTCGGTGGTCGGATTGCCGGGTACGGGGTGGACGGCGGTGACCCGGGGTCGGCCTTCGGTGAGGGTGCCGGTCTTGTCGAAGGCGACCAGGTCGGTCCGGCCGAGACGGTCGATCGCCCCGGCGGATTTGACCAGTACGCCGTGCCGGCCGGCGGTGGCGATCGCGGCGAGCAGCGGCGGCATGGTCGCCAGCACCACAGCGCACGGCGAGGCGACGATCATGAAGGTCATCGCCCGGAGCAGTGCGTCGGTGAGGCTGTCGCCGAGGGCGAGCGGGATGCCGAACAGGGCCAGGGTCGCCACCACGACCCCTACCGAGTAGCGCTGCTCGATCCGTTCGATGAACAACTGGGTGGGTGCCTTGCTGGCGGCGGCCTCCTCGACCATGGCCGCGATGCGGGCGACGACGGTCTCGCCAGCGGGTGCGGTCACCCGCACGCGGAGGGTGCCGGTGCCGTTGAGGGTGCCGGCGTACACGTCGTCACCGGGGCTTCGGTCCACCGGTAGTGGCTCGCCGGTGACGGTGGCCTGGTCCACCTCGCTGGCACCGTCGACGACCTGTCCGTCGGCGCCGATCCGCTCGCCGGGGCGGACCAGGATGATGTCGCCGACGCGCAACGTGACGGTGTCGACCCGCTGTTCGGCGTCGTCGACGATCCGGGTCGCCTGGGGTGGGGCCAGGTCGAGCAGGCTGTGGACAGCGTCGGCGGTGCGTCGGGTGGCGAGCGCCTCCAGCGCGCCGGAGGTGGCGAAGATGACGATCAGCAGGGCGCCGTCGAAGACCTGGCCGACGGCGGCGGCACCGATCGCCGCGACCACCATCAGCAGATCGACGTCGAGGGTGCGTTCGCGTAGTGCCCGCAGTCCGGACCAGCCCGGTTCCCAACCGCCGGCGACGTAGCAGGCCAGGTAGGCGGCCCACCAGCTCCAGGCCGGGGCACCGGCCAGGTGCAGCGCGCCGCCGAGGGCGAACAGCGCGGTCGCGGCGGTCGCCCAGCGGACCTCGGGCAGGGCCCAGATCGGCGTACGGCGGGTGGCGTCGGCCAGGCGCTCGGCGCGCGACGGGGGCGCGAGTGGCGCAGTTTCGGTCAGCACGGCAATTACAATAGCTGCGTAGCTATGCAGATAGGCAAGTAGGCAGCCTCGGTTAGGCTGACCGGCATGCACACCTCGATTCCGGATTTCCGGATGCCGGTCGAGGAGCAGGTGCACCTGGCCGCGGAGACGTTCCGCCTGCTCGCCGACCCCACCCGGATCAAGATTCTCTGGGCGCTGCTGCAGGGTGAGTCGTCGGTCGCCTGCCTGGCCGAGCTGGTCGGCGCCGCGCCGACGGCGGTCAGTCAGCACCTGGCCAAGCTGCGGCTGGCCGGACTGGTCCGGGGTCGACGGGAGGGCACCTTCGTCTACTACTCGGCCGCCGACGTGCACGTCCGGCAGCTGCTGGCCGAGGCGCTGTTCCACGCCGACCACGCCGATCGTGACCTGCCTGATCACGGGCCGGGGGAGCGGGTCTCCGACCACCACGGATGACCGGCCGTCGGCTTCCGGCCGGCCGGTCGTCCCGACACGCCGGCCGATGAGCTTAATGAAAACGGCTTCCGTTATCTTCTGACCTGAGGAGAGGAGGCCGTCATGGCCGTACCGAAGCGCCGCACCTCGCGGTCGAACACCCGCCACCGTCGCGCCCAGTGGAAGGCGGCGGTGCCGACGCTGGTCACCTGCCCCTGCCCGCGACAGGAGAAGATCCTGCCGCACCGGGCCTGCGCACACTGCGGGCTGTACCGGGGCCGCCAGGTCGAGGACCCGCGATGACCGGAGCGGTGGCCGGCGGGCCGACCGGCGAGGTGGCCGAGGACCGTCGGCTGCCGGTGACCGTGCTGTCCGGATTCCTCGGCGCCGGCAAGACCACGCTGCTCAACCACATCCTGGCCAACCGGGAAGGGCGGCGGGTCGCGGTCATCGTCAACGACATGAGCGAGATCAATATCGACGCCGCGCTGGTGCGCGACGGCGGCAGCCTGTCGCGGACCGAGGAACGCCTGGTCGAGATGACCAACGGCTGCATCTGCTGCACCCTGCGCGACGACCTGCTGGTGGAAATCGCCCGGCTGGCCCGGCAGGGCCACTTCGACTATCTGGTGATCGAGTCCAGCGGCATCTCCGAGCCGCTGCCGGTGGCGGCCACCTTCGCCTTCGGCACCGACGATGGCGGAGTGCTGGACGACATCGCCCGGCTGGACACCATGGTCACCGTGGTCGACGCGCCGCACCTGATCGCTCAACTGCGGGCGGGGGAGTCGCTGGAGCAGCGGGGGCTGGCCGCGTACGACGACGACGATCGCACCATCGCCGACCTGCTGGTCGACCAGATCGAGTTCGCCGACGTGATCCTGATCAACAAGACCGACCTGGTCGCACCGGCCGACCTGGCGACGGTCGAGGCGCTGGTGACCAGGCTGAACCCGAAGGCCCGTCAGCTGCGGACCGTGCGGGCGCAGGTCCCGATGGCCGAGGTGCTCGATACCGGACGGTTCGACCTGGATGCCGCCGAGACCGCGCCGGGCTGGGTCGCCGAGCTCAACGGCGAACATGTGCCGGAAACCATCGAGTACGGCATCAGCAGCATCGTCTACCGGGCGGTCGCCCCGTTTCATCCGCAGCGGCTCTGGGATCTTTTCGCCGAGCTGGACGGCTTCGGCGTCGTACGGTCGAAGGGTTTTCTCTGGCTGGCCACCCGGCCGGACGTGCAGGCCCTGTGGTCGCAGGCCGGCCCGTCGGCGCGGTGCGACCCGGCAGGGGTGCCGGTGGCCGCGTCCGGCGAGTGGCCGGACGACCCGCACGAGCGGGCCGACCTGGAGCGCCGGTGGGATCCGGTCTTCGGCGACCGGCACCAGGAGCTGGTGTTCATCGGCATCGGACTGGACGCAGCGCGGCTACGGGCGGCGCTGGACGGCGCGCTGCTCACCGGCGCGGAGCTGGCGGCGGCGGGCGCGGGGCTGACGGCCGGGCTGGCCGCCTGGAGCGCGCTGGCGGATCCGTTCCCCGAGTGGGATCTCGGCGAGCTGGACGAACATGGACATGTGTCGAGCCCGACAGCCGGGACCACTATCGCAGTTAGATGAAAACGATTACCGTTGGCTCCCGGTGATCCAGCGGGGATCACCGGGAAGGAGTCTGTCCTGTGTTGACCGCAACCCGCCGCCGGGCCACCGGAGCGCTCGTCACCGGAGCGGCGATGATCGCCGCACTGGTCGTCTCGGCAGCTCCGGCACAGGCCCACGGCGCCGGCCTGCCGGTGCTCCTGTCCGCCGGCCACGTCGACGTGATCGAGGTCGAGTACGAGGACGGCGAGCTGGAGCTCGGCGTCCACGACGACACCGTCGAGCCCGGCGAGCACCGGCACCACGACGACGTGATCTTCGTCGTCAAGCCCCAGGCCAAGACCACCGTCCCCAGTGATCCGGCCTTCGCCTTCCTCGGCACCGCCGGCTCGCCAGTGTGGATCCTGCCGCAGGTCGAGAACGAGGATCTGCTCTTCGCCGGCATCGCCACCGAGGAGCTGGAGTCGGGTGTCTTCGCCGGCGACTCGGTCGACCTGACCGTGCAGCAGCTGATCAGCGCCCCAAGCTCCGCCAAGATGGCGATCTACACCGAGGACCTGTTCGGGCAGCCGACCGTACTGGCCAACAGCCGCGACGGGCTGCCGGACGTCGTCGACCTGTCGGTCGGCGAGCACCTGCACGTCAACTGGGCGTTCAGCAAGGCCGGCGTGTACCTGCTCAAGGTCAAGGCCAGCGCCACCCTGGCCGGCACCACGACCGTCGTCGAGTCCGACTCGGTCTACCTGCGATTCGTCGTCCTGCCCTGATCTGGGCCGGATCGGAAGGGAGCAGTGTGATGAACACCCCTAGCCGTCGGGTGCTGGCCGCGGTCGCGTCGAGCGCGCTCGCAGCGGCGCTCGCGGTCGCCGTACCGGCCGCTGCGCAGGCCACGGTCGTCGAGTTGACCAGCGGCCACGTCGACATCCTGGACATCGACCACGTCGCCGGCGGGCCGATCGAACTCACCGTCGGTGACGACACCGGCTCGACCTTCGTCGAGCGGGACCCATCCACTGTGGTCTTCGCGGTGCCGGCCGCCGCGTACACCGCCGTGCCGTCCAGTTCGGCGTGGTCGTTCCTCGGCACCGGCGGCTACGCCTACGTCCTGCCGCAGACCAACACCGCCGGTCTGCTCTGGGCCGGCTGGGACACCACCGGTGTCGCCAGTGGTGCCCTGCAGTTCAACCGGGTCACGGTCAAGTTGACCGACGTGCAGGGGCCCGGCGGCTTCAGTGTCTTCACCGCCTCCGGCGGCACGCCCACCGTGCTGTTCGACAGCGGCAACGGGCTGCCGGACAGCCTGAACGTCAACCGCAACACCCACGCCCACGTCAACTGGGGCTTCGACGCTGCCGGCACCTACGTGGCGACGTTCGAGGTCAGCGGCGTACGGACGTCGAACGGCCAGACGGTGAGCGCCACCGAGGAGTTCACCTTCGAGGTCGGCTGACCCCTCGGCTCACGGTGGGTCGGCGTCTGCCGACACGTCGTCCGGCCGGTGCTGATCCGCACCTCTTCGGCACCGGCCGGACGCCGGAACGACTATGACAACGGTTATCGTTTGCGTGCTACCCTCCGGTGCGCAGGGACGATGGGGAGCAGGTGGGACAGTGCGCGTACGGGGGCTCGTCGGGTCGATCCTGCTGGCCGTCGGCCTGACCGGCTGCGCGGCACCGCCGACGCTGAGCGCCACCGACGACCGCCTCCAGGTCGTCACCACCACCGGCATCCTGCGGGACCTGGTCGACAACGTCGGCGGCGACCGGGTCGCGGTCGCCGCGCTCGTTCCCGACGGCGCCGACCCCCACTCGTACGAGCCGTCGCTGCGCGACGTGCGCAACGTCGTCTACGCCGACGTCGCCTTCAGCAACTATCTGCTGCTGGAGGAGCACGCCATCATCAAGGCACTCGACGCCAACCTGCCCGACGGCGTACCGAACATCTCCCTCGCCGAAGGGGCCGTCAAGTACGCCGCCGAGATCATCCCGCTGGTCGAGGACGTCGCGCTCGACACCATCTGGCTCGGCATGCGGGTACGGGGCACCGGCGAGACCTACGGCGCCGACCGGGCCTCCGACGTCCTGCTGCAGAGCACCACCGTGACCGGCCCCGGCACCATGGCCGCCTACCTCACCGAGTCGTTCGGCAACCCGGCCGTCTACCTCGACTCGGCCGACGGGTTCGACGCAGCCACCGGCTACCGGGACGACACCGCCACCCTGCCGCCGGACGCCCACACCCACATGAGCTGGGCGTTCACCGAGCCCGGCGTCTACCGGCTCACCATGTCGGCGCGGCTGGCGGTCACCCCCGACAGCCGCCCCGTCGCCCTCGGGGAGCAGACCTTCACCTTCGCCGTCGGCGTCGACCCGCACAGCGTGCCCGGGATGGCCGGCGCCGACGTGCTGCGCGGCGGACACGCCGACATCACCGTCGACCTCGACGCGGCGGCGCGCGGCGAGCCGCCGCTGTACCTGTTCGCCGACCCGCACGGCGCCGGCGAAGCCCACCAACACGTGCACGACCCGGCCGACACCGTCATCGAGGTGCCGAACAAGGCCCTCGCCCAGGTGCCGGCCGGCCGGGACTTCCGCTTCCTCGGCCGCCCCGGCACCGAGATCTTCCAACTGCCGCAGGCGGTGCTCGGCAAGCACGTGCACGGCGAGATCGACCCGCACCTGTGGCAGAACGTCCGCAACGTCATCGCGTACACCGAGCTGATCCGCGACACGCTGATCGACGTCGACCCGGCCGGGGCCGCTGAATACCGCCAGCACGCCACCGCCTACATCACCGAACTGTCGGCGCTCGACGACCACGTCCGCCAGACCATCGCCCGGATCCCACCCGGCCGGCGGCACCTGATCACCACCCACGACGCGTTCGGTTACCTCGGGGCCGCGTACGACGTGCAGATCTCCGGCTTCGTCACCCCGCACCCGGCGGCCGAGCCGAGCCTGGCCGACCGGCGTCGGCTCACCGAGACGATCCGCAACCTGCGGGTGCCGGCGGTGTTCCTGGAACCCGGCCTGCGGTCGCGGTCGTCGACGTTGACCGAACTCGCCGACGACCTCGACGTACGGGTCTGCGAGATCTACGGCGACACGTTCGACGACCGGGTGACCAGCTACGTCGAGCTGATGCGGTTCAACGCCGAGTCGCTGCTCGACTGCCTGGCACCTTGAGGAGGCATGAGTGAAGTCGATTGGCCTGTCGATGGCCGTGTCCGCGCTGCTGGCGATGACGCTGGCCGCCGCCCAGCCGGCATCGCCCGCCGCCGCCCAGCCCGGGTCGCCCGACCCGGCGTTGGACCAGTCGATCGCGCCGGACCTGCCGGTCGCCGCCGGACCGGCGGTGCTCGACGCCGGTCACGTCGACCTGGGGCCGCGCTACGTCGACGACGAGTGGACCCTGCTGATCCACGACGACGCCGCGCAGCCGGTGTGGCGGGACCCGGACCGGACCGTGCTGCGGGTCACCGACGCCGCGCTGCGGGCCGTCCCCGACGATCCGGTGTACGGCTTCCTCGGCGTACCGGCCGGCACCGACGTGCACGTGGTGCCGCAGGTGCAGCACCCCGACGTGGTCTGGGTCGGCTGGAACACCCAGGACCCCCGGGTGATGCAGACCATCGACCGGGGCGTGACCCTGGAGCTGGCCGACGTGGACGGTCCCGGCGAGGTCGTCATGTACCTGCAGGACGGCACGTTCAGCGAACCGCAGGTGCTGTGGCGTTCCGCCGAGCCGCCCGGCCAGCCGATGTGGGTCGAGGTCAACACCCACACCCACGCCAACTGGGTGTTCACCGCCCCCGGCGTGTACCTGGTCGCCGTGCGGGTCAGCGCCGACCTGGTCGGTGGCGAGCAGGTCTCGGCGACCCGGCACCTGCGGTTCGCCGTCGGCGACGCCACCAGCCCCGACGACGCGCTCGCCGCGCAACCCGGCGAGGTGGCGGCCGCGCCGCCGCCGGCCGGTACGGACGACGCCGCGCCGGCCGACGACACCGCCGGTGGCGGGCCGTGGCTGGTCGTCGGCCTCGTCGTGGTCGCCGTCGGGTTGGCCGGCGCGCTGGTCGTCGTGGTGCTGCGCGGGCGGTCGGTACGCCGCCGGGTCGAACAGGAGCGTACGCAGTCGTGACCGCGCTCGCCGTACACGATCTCGACGTCGACCTCGGCGGCCGCCCGGTGCTGCGCGGCGTCGGACTGCACGTCGACCCGGGGGAGCTGGTCGGGCTGATCGGGCCGAACGGGGCCGGCAAGACCACCCTGCTGCGCGCGGTGCTCGGGCTGATCCGAACTCGGTCCGGGCAGGTGCTGGTCGACGGGATGCCGAGCCGGCCGGGGCGGTGTGCGATCGGGTACGTGCCGCAGCGGCACGAGTTCGCCTGGGAGTTCCCGATCTCGGTGCAGGAGGCGGTGCTCAGCGGCCGTACCGGTCGGATCGGCCTGCTGCGGCGACCGGGGGCGGCCGACTGGCGGGCCACCGCCGAGGCGATCGACCGGGTACGCCTGGGTGACCTGCGTCGCCGGCCGGTCGCCGAACTGTCCGGCGGCCAGCGCCAGCGGGTGCTGGTGGCCCGCGCGTTGGCGCTGCAGCCGGCGTTGCTGCTGCTCGACGAGCCGTTCACCGGGCTGGACATGCCGACCCAGGAGCTGCTCGGTGAGCTGTTCACCGGGCTGGCGGCCGAGGGCACGCCGTTGTTGATGACCACCCACGACCTGATCGGCGCGATGGACGCCTGCTCCCGGCTGGTGCTGCTCAACCGGCGGGTGATCGCCGAGGGCAAACCGGCCGAGTTGCGGGATCCGCAACTGTGGATGCGGACGTTCGGGATCAGCGAACGGTCACCGTTGCTACGTCTGGTCGGCGTCGACGCCGCGGCCGTGGCCGCCGCGTCCAGCGAGGGGACCGGCTGATGTCGATCACCGAGTTCATCGCCGACCTGTTCAATCCGGATCTGGCGTTCCTGCCGAAGGCGCTGCTGATCGCGGTCATGTCCAGCGTGGTCTGTGGCGTGGTCGGCTGCTACGTGGTGCTGCGCGGGATGGCGTTCATCGGTGACGCCGTGGCGCACGCGGTCTTCCCCGGGCTGGCGGTCGCCTTCGTGCTGCAGGGCAGCCTGGTGCTCGGTGGCGCGGTCGCCGGGATCGTGACCGCGTTGCTGATCGCGGTGTTCGCCCAGCGTCGCCGGCTCAAGGAGGACTCCCTGATCGGGGTGTTCTTCGTGGCCGCCTTCGCCCTGGGCATCGTGGTCATCTCGCAGGCACCGGGTTACGCCGGTTCGCTGCAGCAGTTCCTGTTCGGTTCGATCACCGGCATCCCGGACCGGGATCTCTACACAGTGGGCTTCACCGGCCTGGCGATTCTCGCGGTGCTGTTCCTGCTGCACAAGGAGCTGGTCGCGGTCAGCCTCGACCGGGAGTCGGCCCGGTCGGTCGGGTTGCCGGTGTTCTGGCTGGACATCGTGCTGTACGTGCTGGTCACCCTGGCTGTGGTCATCTCGTTGCAGACGATCGGCAACATCCTGGTCCTGGCGTTGCTGATCACCCCGGCTGCGGCGGCCCGGCTGCTCACCGACCGGCTCGGCGTGATGATGCTGCTCGCCCCGGTGATCGGCGGCAGTTCGGCGCTGGTGGGGCTGTACCTGTCCTGGAGCTACGACCTGCCGGTGGGCGGCACGGTCGTGCTGGTGGCGACCGGGGCGTTCCTGCTGGCCTGGGTCTTCGCCCCGCGTCACGGCCTGCTCGCCCGCCGCCGCCGGGAGCCGGTAGGTGAGCCGCACCGGGAGTCCGGCGGAACGCCGGAGTCCCAGGTCACACCGGTGTCGGCAGAGGTGGCCGAACGGCCGATGGGGTAATGAAAACGATTGTCGTTACGGTGCGATGGGGCTTCCGCCCCGTCACGACCACGTCCCGCGCCGGTCCGCGGTGCGGGCGAGGGGAGGAACCAACAATGAGAACAACAGGTGCCCGCAGGCTCGCGGCCCTGGCCGGTGCGGCGGTGATCGCCGGCGGCGTACTGCTGGCGCCGACCGCCGCAGCCGCCGCCGAGAAGGTGGTGCTCGCCAAGGGCCACACCGACGCGGTCGACGTCCACTACCACGACGGCGAACTGTCCCTGGAGGTGCACGACGACACGGTCAGCCCGTCGGTCAACCGCGACCCGGCCGACGTGATCTTCCAGGTGCTACCCGAGGCCGCCATGACGGTGCCGGACGATCCCCGGTTCGCCTTTCTCGGCCCGGCCGGCTCCCAGATCTGGCTGCTGCCGCTGACCCAGGACCCGGACCTGCTCTGGCCCGGCTGGAACACCACCACCCTCGGCTCCGGCGTCTTCACCGGCGACAAGGTCCAGATCAGCCTCGTCGACGTCGCCGGCCCCGGCAACGTCTCGGTGTTCACTCAGGACAGCTTCGGCAGCCCGCTGATGAAGTTCCGCAGCGACGACGGCCTGCCGGACACGATCACCGTACCGATCCGCACCCACGCCCACGCCAACTGGGCGTTCAGCGCCGAGGGCGACTACACACTCACCTTCCAGGCCGACGCGACCCTGACCGACGGCACCACCGTCAGCACCGGCCCGGTCGACTACTCGTTCGTCGTCGGCGAGCTCGGCGGCACCGGCCCGGACACCGTACTGAGCATCGCCGGCATGGCCGACGAGTACCAGCCCGGCGACACCGTCACCCTGCAGGCGGTGCAGACCCCGCAGACCGCGCTGGACCACTACCACTGGTTCAGCCGCTGCCCCGGCTCCGACGACTTCGCCATCATCCCCGGCGAGGCCGGCGCGTCCTACAGCTTCACCGCCACCCGTGAGCTCAACGCCTGCGAATACCAGGTGAAGCTCTACGACGACAACCACAGCGTCGTCGCGACCAGCGCGGAGGTCTGGCTCTGGGTGGCCTTCACCCCGACCGACCCGAGCGCCTCGCAGACCATCACCGCGTCCATCGACCCCACCCAGGGCGCGCTGGTCATCAGCGTCGACCCGGACGACCGCAGCGTCGTCCTGCCACCGGCGCAGCTGACCAGCAGCGGTGACAGCTGGGAGAGCACCGGAAGCCTGCGTCCGGTGACCGTCACCGACACCCGGGCCGGCACCCCCGGCTGGAGCGCCTCCGGCCAGCTGCCGGAGAACTTCACCGGACCCGACGGTGCCACCTTCAGCTCCGGCTACCTCGGCTGGACTCCGCAGGTGGCCAGCCAGTCCACCGGTCAGGGCGTGGTGGCCGGACCGGTCGTCGAGCCGTACGTCGTCGGCGTCGGCGGTGGGCTCGGCAGCAGCGCCGTGCTCGGCTCGGCGCCGACCGGCGCCGGCCGGGGCACCGCGACCCTGGGTGCCGGTCTGCAGCTGCGGCTGCCGACCGAGACCGCACCCGGCACCTACACCGCGACCCTCACCCTCACCGCGATCTGACGATCGCGCCCGGTGACGGGCCGGGCGACGGCACCGTGCCGGTCGTCGCCCGGCCCGTCCCGCCCCCTCCGCGAAACGGACCCACCCCGCATGCGTACGCCAGCAGCCCTGCTCGCCGGACTCCTCGTCGCCGCCGTCGCGGCGACCGGCCCGGCCACCGCAACGGTCCCGGCCGGATCGCCGCGCCACACGCCCGTCGCGGCGCAGTCGCTCACCTGGGGTGTCGCCCCGTCCAGCCCCGACGGACCGAACGGCCGGCCGGCATTCGAGTACAAACTGGACCCGGGCGCCACCCTCACCGACTACGTGGCGATCACGAACCACTCCGACCAGCCGATCACCCTCGACGTGTACGCCAGCGACGCGTTCACCACCGAACAGGGCGGCTTCGACCTGCTGCCCGCTACCGGGGAACCGGTCGACGTCGGTTCCTGGGTCACGTTCGAGTCGCGCACCTTCACCGTGCCGTCGACGTCGCGGCTGGACGTGCCGTTCACCATCGCCGTGCCGGACAACGCCACTCCCGGCGACCACCCCGGCGGCATCGTCGCCTCGCTCGCCGCGACCGGCACCGATGCCGAGGGCAACCAGGTGGCCGTCGACCACCGGGTCGGCTCGCGGATCTACCTGCGGGTCACCGGCGAGTTGCAGCCGGGACTGGACATGGTGGATCTGTCGACGACGTACGACGGCACCTGGAACCCGATCGGCGGGGGCACCGTCACGACGAGCTTCACCGTCCGCAACACCGGCAACGTCCGGCTCGCCGGGCGGCCGGAGTTGACCGTCACCGGACCGTTCGGGCTGGCCGGGCGCAGCGTCGCGGCGGATCCGCTGCCGGAGATCCTGCCCGGTGACAGCTTCCGGACCACGATCAGGGTCGACGGCGTACCGCCGATGTTCCGGCTCGGTGCGCGACTCACCCTCGCGCCGACGGCCGTCACCGACGAGGTGCTCGACCCGGCACCGGCGACGGTGACCCGGGAGGTCGGCCTGTGGGCCGTCCCGTGGCCGCACCTGGTGATCCTGCTGGTCATCGGGCTGGCCGGCTGGCTGGCCGTCGCCCGCCGCCGCCGCGCCCGTCGTCGGCGGGACGCCCAGCTCGAACAGGCGGTCGCCGCCGCCCGCGAACAGGGCCGGGCCGAGGCCGCCCGCGACCGCGCGGTCACCGATGCCAATCACGAGAAGACGACCCAGGGGACCTGATGACGACGACGATCCACCGCTCGCCCGGTACGGCGACCCGACGCCGGTACGCCGCGGCGCTGGCAGTGTCCGCGCTGGCGGCGGCCCTGATCGCGCCGGCCCCGGTGGCCGCCGTACCGGCGAACGATCCGACAGCGGTGAATCCGGCCGGCGCCGACCTGGTGGCGGTCACCCTCGCAGACACCTCCCTGTCGGTGGTCACCCGCGAGAGGTCCGGGCCTGACCGGAATCCGGCGACAGTGGTGCTCGGGCCGACAGGTGGCGTGGCGGTGCGCACCCCGGACCATCCGGCGTTCCGCTTCCTCGGCGCGGCCGGCCGGCCGGTGTGGGCACTGACCGGTGGCGACACCGACTTCCCGTACCTCGACACGCGGGCGGTGCCCGCAGGGGCGGTACGCGGTGACACGGTCGAGCTGTCGTTGCGTGAGGTCGACGGCCCGGGGGGATTCGCCGCGTACACCCTCGGTGGGCTCGGCCAGCCGACGCCGCTGTTCGGCACCCTCGACGCCATGCCGCGCACCGCCCGGCTGCCGGCCGCGACCAGGACCGGTGGTCTGGTCTGGCTCTTCGACGCCGCAGGCGAGTACCGGCTGACGCTGTCGGCGGCGGCGACCCTGACCAACGGTGTCGAGGTGACGGCCGACGCCGACTACCGGGTGCTGGTGCCGTCGCTGGCCGGGGCCGGGCCCGACGTCGCTTATCCGCAGCCGGTTCCGGCTCCTGCTCCCGCTCCTGCCGCGAACCAGGCCAGGGCATCCGGTGCCGCCCCGGGCGACGGCGCGTCGTCGGGGGCGGACTCGTCGATGTCCGGCACCGCTGCGCAACCGCTGGCGGCGGCTGCCGCGCCGGCGCCGACCAGCGCCGCGCCGGCGCTCGCCGCCGCACAGCAGGACGGGTCCCGGGTGGTGATCGACGAAGGTCACGTCGACATGGGCCCTCAGCTGGCCGACGGAGACTGGACCATCCGGCTCAAGGACGACACGGTCTCGCCGCCGGTGTGGCGCGAGCTCGCCGATGTGGTGCTGCACGTCAAGGACAACGCGAAGATCACCGTTCCGGACAACGCCGACTTCCTGGGCACCCCTGGTGACGAGGTGTGGCTGCTGCCGCAGGGGCAGCGTTCCGGGATCGTCTGGCCGGGCTGGAACACCCAGCATCCGTCGGTGGTGGGCGGGGTCCGTGGCCCGGTCACCTGGACCTTGGCCGGCGTCGACGGTCCCGGCCGGTTCGTCCTGTTCCTCACCGGGTCGTTCGGCGAGTCCGAGGTGCTGTTCAACTCGGCGGACCGGCTGCCACAGCGACTCGATGTGCCGATCAACACGCACGCGCACGGCAACTGGGCGTTCAGCGAGCCGGGTATCTACCGACTGGCCTTCGAGATGTCGGCTACGACGACGTCGGGGTCGACGGTCACCGACTCCCGGACGCTGACCCTGGCGGTCGGTGACGCGACGGACCCGGACACCGGTTTCGGACCCGGGGGCGGGAATCCGGGTGGCGGCGACAACCCGGGTGGCGGTGGTTCCGGTGACGACAGACTGCCTCGGACCGGATCGTCGTGGCATCTGCCGGCCACCGGCGCCACCCTGCTGATCGCTGGCGTGCTGGTGCTGCTCGCCGCGCGTCGACGGCAGCCGACTCAGTGCTCGTCGTAGTGGTCACCGTGTGCGGCGTGCCGGTGCCCGGCGTGGACGAAGTCCTGATGGTCGCCGTGCGGCACCATCTCGTGACCACAGTCCGGCCCGTGGGTGTGGTCGCCATGTGACTCGGCTGTCACGTGCTGGTCCGTCCCGCACTCGTCCCAGTGCCCGGCGTGCTCGTGGTGGACATGCCCGTCGTGCAGGTAGTCCAGGTGTCCGTCGTGGCTGACGGTGGCGTGTCCGCAGGTCGCGGAGTGGCTGTGCGGGTGCTCGGTGTGCACTGCGTGGGACATCGATGCCTCCTCATGTATCTTCATATCGCGATACGAGCATACATCTTCGGTGGCCATCCGGCGTGGCCGCGCCCGACTCTCGCGGGTGGCGACGCCTTGTTAAAATGACTATCATTATCAAGTGTTGCCAGGAAGGCTGGTTCCGGAGGATGAAGCCCGATATTCACCCCAAGTACAATTATGTGGTTTTCCGGGATCGGAGTGCGGATTTCGCATTTTTGACCCGGTCGACCGCGACCAGTCAGAAGACGATCGAGTGGACCGACGGGCGGACGTACCCCGTGGTCGACGTGGAGATCTCCTCGGCCAGCCACCCGTTCTGGACCGGCCGGCAACGACTGCTGGACAGTGCCGGCCGGGTGGAGAAGTTCCGCGCCAAGTACGCCAGGCGCAAGCCTCCGGAGCAGGGTGACGCCGCTGGCGGCTGACGCACGGCGGCCGTCAGGTCCGGCGGTGCGGTCGTGGCCGGTTTGCCGGGCGGGGCGCCGGGTAGCCGGCAGGCGTTGGTGGGTCGCGGACTGGGCTGCCTGCAGTGGTCGGCGAGGAGGCGTGATGGCTGGCATCGGTGCCCGCACCTGGGTGGTGGCCGGCGGGCGGATTCCGCTGGTCAGCAACGGCGACGAGCCGGAGTTCACCAGCTTCGACCAGCTCTGCCTGCTCAACGCCGGAGACGTCGACGCCGAGGTCGAGCTGACCGTGTACTACGACGACCAGGAGCCGGCGGGGCCGTACCGCTGGGTGGTGTGGGCCCGCCGGATCCGGCACGCCCGGCTCAACGACCTCGTCGACCCGGAGCCGATCCGGCTGGGCCGACCCTTCGGCTGCGTGCTGACCTCGTCGGAGCCGGTGGTGGTGCAGTTCCAGCGGCAGGACACCCGGCTGTCGGGGGTGGTGGCGTTGACCGACGTGACCCCGTACGCCGGGTGAGGGCAGGCCCCCCGGCCCTGCCCTCACCTGTCCTGTCGCGCACGGGCCCCCTCGCCCGGCGGCGCCTGGGCTACTTGCCGAGGAAGGCGAGCAGGGCCGTGGTGACCTCGGCGCCGTGGGTCCAGAGCAGGCCGTGCGGGGCCCCGTCGATCTCGACGTAGTCGGCGGTCGGCAGTCGCTTGTGGAACTCGCGGGCGGTGGCGTCGATCGGCAGGATCCGGTCGGCGGTGCCGTGCAGGATCAGCGCCGGTACGTCGATCCGGTCGATGTCGGCGCGGAAGTCGGTCAGCCAGGTCGGCACGACCGCGCTGGAGGCGAACCAGCCGGCACCGGCCGCGACGTTCCAGCTGTTGCGCAGGGCCTCCTCGGAGAGCCGGCCGCCGAGCGTCTCGTCGGTGTTGTAGAAGTCGCGGTAGAAATCGGTGAAGTAGGCGTACCGGTCGGCGGTGACGGCGGCGAGGATGCCGTCGAACACCTCCTGTGGCACGCCGGTCGGGTTGTCCGCAGTCTGCAACAGGAACGGCTCCAGCGAGGCCAGGAAGGCGGCCTTGGCAACCCGGGCCGAACCGTACCGGCTGAGGTGGCGGGCGACCTCGCCGGTGCCCATGCTGAACCCGACCAGCACGACGTTGGTCAGGTCGAGGGTCTCCAGCACGGTGTTCAGGTCGGCGGCGAAGGTGTCGTAGTCGTAGCCGACGCTGGGCTTGCTGGACCGGCCGAATCCGCGCCGGTCGTAGGTGATCACCCGGTAGCCGGCGGCGAGCAGCTCCGCGCTCTGCTTCTCCCAGGAGTCGCCGTCCAGCGGGCAGCCGTGGATCAGGACCACCGGCTGCCCGGTGCCCTGGTCGGTGTAGTGCAGGTCGATGCTGGCGGTGTTCTCGGTCCCGACGGTGATGTACGGCATGACGGCCTCCGTGTCGTGTTCCAGAGAACGATCGTTCTCCGGTGTCCTGGGGGTAGCGTAGAGAACGAGCGTTCTCCGCCGCCAGTGGTGCGGGGCGAACCGGACGGTGACAGTCGTCACCAGGCGATCGCACAGCAGGAGGAAACATGCCGGGACCCACCGACGACGAGGCACGCGAACAGGTGCTGGCCGCCGCCAGCCAGCTGTTCTACACCCGAGGCGTGCAGGCAGTGGGGATGGACACGCTGCGTACCGCCGCCGGTGTCTCGCTCAAACGCCTCTACCAGCTGTTCGGATCCAAGGACGCCATCGTCGAACAGGTGCTCCACCGGCAACGCGAAGCGTGGAACCGGCTCGTCGAGCAGACCGTCGCCACGCCAGCGGCCGCCCGCGACAAACTGCTGGCCATCTACGACATGCTCGCCCGCTGGTCAGCCGAGGACGACTTCCGCGGCTGCATGTTCATCAACACCTTCGGCGAACTCGGCGGCGTCGACCCCCGGATCGCCGGGATCATCCGGGCGCAGAAGGCCGAGTTCCAGGACCGGGTCGCCGCGTTGGTCGCCGAGGCCGGTGGCCCCGCCAGCCTCGCCGCCCAACTCGCCATCCTCGCCGAAGGGGCGCAGACCACCACCGCAATCGCCGGCAGCAACGCCGCCGCCGGCCAGGCCCGCGCCGCCGCCCGGACCCTGATCGACGCCGCGCTCGCCGGTCACCCCGCCGTCGACCCGGCATCGGCCGGCGAGGCATCCGCAGGCGCCGGGCTCACCGGCACGGCCGGCCCACCCGACGGCGTCCCGACGCGCATGACTGCGACGTAGAGCACCGCGCCGATCACCGCCCCGATCACCCAGGCGAAGCCGCTCAACTCCGCCAGCCACGGCACCCACACCGTCGCCACCGAGAAGACGGCCGCCACGGCGAACGCGCCGATCGCGCGTACGTTCCAGCCGTCGACATAGTGGTACCGGCCGGCGGGATCCATACTGTACAGATCGGCGACCAGGAGTGCGCGGCGCTGCACGAGGTAGTAGTCGGCGACCAGGATGCCGTACAACGGCGCCAGCACCGCGCCCAGCGTGTCGACGAACTTCGGCAGCCCGATCTGATCGATCACCGCGACCCACAGCGCGCCGATGACGAAGCCGAACAGTGCGGTCAGGTAGCCGCCGCGTCGGAAACTGATCCGCTGCGGTGCGAGGTTCGACAGGTCGTACGCGGGCGGGATGAAGTTCGCGACCAGGTTGATGCCGATCGTCGCGACCAGGAACGTCAACGCGGCGACGACGGTCAACGCGGTGTCGCCGACCTGCCCGACGATGTCCGCCGGATTGGTCAGCGGATCGCCCTGCCCGTCCTGGTACACCACGTAGGCGCCGGCCGTGATGAACAACGACAGGAAGGTGAAGAACGCCAGGCTCAGCGGCAGACCCGTGAAGTTGCCGACCTTCATCCCGCGTTCGGTCCGGGAGAAGCGGGAGAAGTCGCCAAAGTTGATGATCACCGCCGAGAAGTAGGCGACCATCGTGCCGACCACCCCGAGGAACGCCGTGACCACCGCCCAGCCCTGCACGTCGGCGCTGCTGAAGATGCCGCTGACCGCCGGCAGCAGTTCATCGCCGGCCTGCACCCAGATCGCCACCAGCAGGGCGACCATCACCACGTACACGGCGGGGCCGGCGACGTTGAGGAACTTCTCGATCCAGGCGATGCCCCGGACGAAGAGCAGGATCTGAATGACCGCGACGATCAGGTACGACACCCAGTCGACGCCGGTCATGCCGAGCAACAGCGGCGGACCGTCGGGACCGCCCAGGACCGCGTTGATCGCGAGTGCGACCGCCGTCGAGGCGAAGTAGGTCTGTGCGCCGTACCAGAAAATGGCGACGATGCCACGGATCAGCGCGGGGAACGTCGCGCCGCGCACACCCATGCTGGCCCGGGCCATCACCGCGTACGGGATGCCGTACCGGACGCTCGGCGTACCGGTCAGGTTGACCAGCCAGTTGACGAACAGTCCGGCCAGGACGATGGCGGCGAAGACCCACCAACCGTTGATCCCGGCGGTGATGAACAGGCTGGCCGCCAGGGTGTAGCCGGCGAGGCTCTGCACGTCGTTGGTCCAGACGTTGAAGATCTTGAACCAGCCCCACCGGCGCTGCGCCGCCGGCAGCGGCGCGAGGTCGTCGTTGTGCAGACTCGGATGCGGATCGTCGCCAGCACCGCCCACGACGGACACGGCGGAGGGCGAATCAGCGGACACGGCGGAGGGCGAATCAGCGGACACGGCTTCTCCTGGGAGTGCGTCGGATCCGGAGGCGTCCTGCAGGGTTGGCTCAAGCTAGTGCCGGACCGTCGCGTGCCGCGTACCTGTTCGGTTAAATCTTCATATCGGGGCCGGTGGATGCCGTTCGACTCGTGATCTACAGCGGCACCGCCGAGGTGGTGGTACGGCGAACCGGGCGGTCCGCCGTACCACCACCGGGGTTCAGGCCTTGGCCTGCATGCCGGACCGGGCGGGATTGGCCTGGTCGGCGGCCTTCGGATCCTTCTCGCCCTGCTTGGCCCGTACGCCGGCCTCGACCCGGTCGCCGAGGTTCTTGTCGACGTTGCGCCAGTACGCGAAGGCGCGGGCCAGCACCGGCTCGCTCACCCCGTTGAGCAGGTGCCCGACGATGTTGTCGACCAGCCGGTCCCGGGCGGCGTCGTCGAGCACCTGGCGTACCAGGGTGCCGGCCTGACCCCAGTCGTTGTCCTCGGCGTGCGACGTGTACGCGGCCCGGACCATGTCGCCGTCGGCGTACCAGGTGCCACCGTCGTCGGTCAGACCCGGCTGCGCGACCGGACCGCCGTACGAGTTCGGCGCGTACACCGGGTCGGTGACGTTGTGCACGCGCATGGCGCCGTCCTTGGAGTAGCTGTGCACCGGGACCTTCGGCGCGTTCACCGGGATCTGCCGGTAGTTGACCCCGAGCCGGGCCCGGTGCGCGTCGGAGTAGCTGAAGCCGCGGGCCAGCAGCATCTTGTCCGGCGACAGGCCGGTTCCCGGCACCACGTTGTTCGGCTCGAAGGCCAGCTGCTCCATCTCGGTGTGGTAGTCGGTGACGTTGCGGTCCAGGGTGAGCCGGCCCACCTCGCGTAGCGGATAGTCGCGATGCGGCCAGACCTTGGTCAGGTCGAACGGGTTGAACCGGTACGTGCGGGCATGCTCGAACGGCATGATCTGCACCTGCAGCGTCCAGGACGGGAACTGCCCGTCGGCGATGTGCTCGAACAGGTCCCGCTGGTGGTAGTCGGTGTCGGCCGAGGCCATCTGGTCGGCCTCGTCCTGGGTGAAGAACTCGATGCCCTGGTCGGTCTTGAAGTGGTACTTGATCCAGAACTTCTCGCCCCGGGCGTTGATCCACATGTACGTGTGGCTGCCGTAGCCGTTCATGTGCCGCCAGGTGCGGGGGATGCCCCGGTCGCCCATCAGCCAGGTCACCTGGTGGGCCGACTCCGGCGACAAGGTCCAGAAGTCCCACTGCATGTCGTGGTCGCGCAGGTTGTTGTCCGCCCGGCGCTTCTGGGACCGGATGAAATGCTGGAACTTCATCGGGTCCTTGATGAAGAAGACCGGCGTGTTGTTGCCGACGATGTCCAGGTTGCCGTCGGTGGTGTACAGCTTGACGGCGAAGCCGCGCGGGTCGCGCCAGGTGTCCGGGCTGCCCCGCTCGCCGGCGACCGTGGAGAACCGGACGACAGCCCCGGTCTCGGTGCCCGGCTGGAAGACCGACGCCCGGGTGTACGCGCTGACGTCGCCGGTGACCGTGAACGTGCCGAACGCGCCACCGCCCTTGGCGTGCGGCTGCCGCTCCGGGATCCGTTCCCGGTTGAAGGTGGCCATCTGCTCGATCAGGTAGTGGTCCTGCAGCAGCAGCGGTCCGTTCGGGCCGACGGTCAGCGAGTGCTCGTCACTGGCGACCGGCACCCCCGCGTCGGTGGTGGTCGGTGGGCGTTGTCGCTGGTCGGTCACGATGGCTCCTCGGGTCGGCTCGGTCGCGTGTGCGCTACGCACCCCATACCCGGCCAACGACCATCTCAGCCCTGTCGGCGCGCGAACGCCGGTGCGCCCGGACCGAGGTCTCGGTCCGGGCGCACCGGGTGGGAGGGCCGGGGGGAGGGTCGACCCTCCGTGGCAGGTCAGATCAGCCAGCGGTGGCGCTGGACGAAGGGGAGCTTGGCCCAGAGCCGGCCGAGACCCCAGGTGTGTCCGGCGTACGCGGCGGCGAGGGCGACCACGACGACCGCGTAGAGGATGTGGTAGTCGACCAGCGGGTTGGTCGAGCCGGTGGGCTCGCCGCCAGCGGTGAACCGGACCAGCGGCAGCTCGGCCAGCCACATGAAGATCATCATCAGGGCGCCGGAACCGGCCGCGATCCGCAGTCCGACACCGGCGATCAGCGCGACGCCGATGGCGCCCATGCCGACCATGAACAGGGTGTTCGCCCACCAGGTGCCGGCGATGGCGTGGAAGAACGACTGCAGCGGGCCGACCTCGACCGAGGAGAGGAAGCCCTTGGTCGGCGAGCCGCCGTTGATCCAGGCCCGTTCGGCCGGGGTGGAGTAGCCGAGGCCGAAGGTCTTGTCGAGGAACGCCCAGAGGAAGACGAATCCGGTGGAGATCCGCAGCACGGCCATGATCCGGGCGGCGGTGCTGGTGAGCATGTGGCCGGGGAGTTCGGCGTGCTCGAGGGGCCGTTCGATCGATCGGTGGGTGGTGTGCTGGGTGGTCATTGTCGCCTCCGCGACTCGCTTGCCTCTGTGACGAGATCAGCTTCCCGCGGTGGCAGGTCCCGGCACCTGAGGCGGAACACCCGTGCTGGCCGGGACCAAGGTCCCGACCAGCACGGGCCGCTTGCCGGACGAAGTTCCAGCTCAGCAGTTGCGGACGTACCAGACCGGCGTCCAGCTGCTGATCGTGCCGCTGTAACCGGGACGGAACGAGACGAGGATGTTGAAACTCTGGCCGTACGCGTAAGCGGTGGCGCCGCCGGTCTGGTTGTTGACCCAATGGCCCTGGCCGTACCAGTTCGACAGGGCGTACCGATGGCAGTAGTACAGGTCGAAGACCTTCCAGTTCGACCCTGGGGAGTTCCACACGGCGAGGCAGAGGTTTCCGCTCGGGCAGCTGGCGGTGCTGCCCGGTGCGAAGTACCGGACCCGGGCGGCGGCGGGTGAGATCGTCGGCGAGGCAGCCGCCAGGCTGCTGGCCCCGGTGTCGGCGGGCGCCGACGGGAGGACGAGGACGGTGCCCGGGGCAGCGTCCTTCGGCTCCTGCGCCGCCGCCGGGCTGGCCAGGGCCAGCGCGCTGGTCAGCGCCACTGCGGCTACGGCCAGGCCGGTGGCCAGACGCCGGATGACGGCTCCGCCGCCGATTCTGTCGATCGTTCCTGTGGGCATGGGACGCTCCTTCGGCGTGATGTCGAATTGGCGGCCGAACCGTGACCCTGCTGAGATGCATTCACGGGCCGCCGTTGGATGAAGCATCGGCCGGGCGGCCTGCTGATTTGCTGCAGGAGTGTTGCGCCGCAGCCCAGGCGGTATCGATAGATCAAGATCCTGTTCGGACGTGTTGGGCGTACCTCTCGATGTCATACGCGGGGCCGGTCGAGCCAGAAAAGATCCATAGTGGATCAATTGGAACCGGTGGCGGGCATTCAAAGTGGTAATTGGTGCAGCCGATGAATGATCACAACTTGGAGGCAGGGAATGGAACTCAGACTGCTGGGTCCGGTGAGCGTCGTCTCCGGTGCGCAGGCGCTCGATGTCGGGCCGCCCCGGCAGCGACTGGTGCTCGCCGTACTGGCGGCCGAGGCCGGCCGGCCGGTCAGCGTGACCAGCATGATCAACCGGGTGTGGGACGAGCCGCCGGATCACCCCCGGCGGACCCTGCAGGTCTACCTCAGCCGACTGCGGAGCCTGCTGACCAGCCGGAGCCCGTCGACCGTTCCGCCGGCGGCGGTCCGCCGATGCTCCGGCGGCTACCGGCTGGACCTCGATCCGGACCGGGTCGACGTGATCAGGTTCCGACAACTGGTCGATCAGGGCCGCCGGGCGGACCGGTCAGCGGAGCACCGCGCGGCGTTGCTGGGTCAGGCACTCGAGCTGTGGCGCGGCGTACCCCTCGCCGACCTGCACAGCCAGTGGGCGGTCAGGGTGCGGCACGGGTGGCTGCAGCAGCATCTGGAGGCCCTGGTCGCCTGGTCGCTGGCCTGCCTGCGGGCCGGTGACCCGGGTAGGGCCCTGCCCCGGCTTGCCGAGTCGGTGGCCGAGCATCCCACGGCCGAGTCGCTGCAAGCGGCGTACATGCAGGCGTTGTGTGCGGTCTCCCGTCCGGCGGACGCGCTGCGGCACTACGCCGGGGTCCGTCGCCACCTCGCCGAGGAACTCGGCACCGACCCCAGCCCCGAGCTGCAACGGCTGCACCAGCGGATACTCGCAGCCGATTCCGACTCTCACCACGCCGGCCGACACCCACCTGTGCCCAGCAGGATGAGGGAATTCTGGTGGGGGCGGACCGGCCCGGGTGTGGAGGCGGCAACCTTCCACACGCGGACCGGCCCTGTGGTGGTCCGGTGACAGGTTACCGGGCGGCGCAGGTCGGGGACATCCCTGAGCCCGTACCGGTGCCCTGGAAGCCGAACTCGGTCGACTGGCCGGCGGCCACCGACCCGTTGTAGCTGACGTTGGTGAACTGGACGGCGCCGCTGTTGCCGCTGCGGCTGGCGTTCCAGGCGTTGGTGACGGTCGCGCCCGACGGCAGGGTCGTCGAGACCGTCCAGCCGCTGATCGACGCCGACCCGGCGGTGACCCGTACGGTGGCGACGAATCCGCCGTTCCACTGGTTGAGTGAGACGGTGGCCGTGCAGCCGCCGCTCGGTGGCGGAGTGGTCGGCGGCGGTGGCGTCGTGGGCGGCGTGGTGGTCGGCGGTGCCGTCGTGGGCGGCGGGGTCGTCGGGGGAGCGGTGGTCGGCGGTGCGGTGGTCGGTGGCGGGGTGGTCGGGCCATCGGCCAGGGTCGGCGTCGTCCAGTCACGCCACTGGGCGAGGTTGCCCTGCCGGTTGCTGGCGATCCGGAACGTACCGGTGGAGCTGCCCGTCTTCAGCAGGAACTTCTGGATGTGCTGCTGCAACGGTGTCCGCCACTCCGACCGGGAGGCGCAGTGGGTGCCGTCGGAGACGGCGGACCAGTAGGTGATGTTCTCGATCGCGCCGAGCGCCCGGTACACCTCCGCGCCGCCGAGGGCGCCGACGCTGCCGGACGTCGGGGCCAGCCAGTCGATGTGTGGGTTGTCCATGACGAACAGGCCGCGCGGGGCGATCATGCCGACCATCTGGTGAGTGTCGACCGGCAGGCCGGCCGGGTTGCCGGTGTACGAGCCGAACGCGTCGCCGAGCCACGGCTGCTCGCCGTACGCGCTGCTCAGCGGTTGCGTGCCGCTTTCGGTGGCGATGCTGCGGAAGGCCGCGACCCCGCCGCTGCCGGACTCGATCGGCATGGTCAGCGCGATTCGTTGGTCGAACACGCCGGCGACGAAGGCACCCTTGCCGTAGCGGGAGCAGCCGGTGACGCCGATGTCGGTACGCAGGATGTTGCCGCCGGATGCTTCGATGACGTCGATGATCCGGCTGACCCCCCCACGCCTGGGCCATCAGCAGGCCGGTGCTGCTGGTCGCGCCGTACAGGGTGTAGAAGGCGCCCTGCTTGTTGCTCCGGGAGGTGCCTTCACGGGCGACCGAGGCCGGGTCGAAGTTGATGACGGCCGCTCCGGCGGAGCGGATGGTGGCGGTGTCGGCACCGAATCCACCGTAGACGATGACGGCCGGGTGGGGTCCGGAGCCGCCGCTCGTCGGCAGTTGGACGCTGGCCGAGAAGCTCGCGCTGCGGCCCTGGTGGGACACGTTGACCGTGATGCTGCTGCTCGACACGCTTCCGGTGACGGTGGCCGGCTTGGCCGGCTTGTCGCCGTACACGGTGCGTTCGGCCAGCTCGCGGGTCTCGGCGCGCAGGCAGCGCCAGTCGGCCTTGGTGGTGATGCGGGTGCCGTTGGCCTTGCGGAAGGGGTCCGGCAGCCGGGCGGAGGAGCCGGGCCCGGTGCCGGGTACGGGGCAGTCGGCGCCTTCGTCCTCGACGGTCGAGGCGACGAGCAGGCCGGGGGTGGCGGCGGCATCGGCGGAGGCGGAGCCGACGCTCACCACCGTCGCGGCCGCAGCGATCGTCAGCGCTGCGGCGGACAGCATGACGACCGTCGGACGGACCTTCGATCGGCCCGAGCTGATGCTCACGGGGCTCTCCTTCTGACTAGGTGATGGCGTACGGCAATCAATTGATGATCACCGATATAACCATCTTTCTAGTTTTGGGTAGCCCAGCGAAACGTGTCAATACTGCTGTGGGGTCGTGTCCCCGCCGCCCGGGCGGCTGGTCAGCACCAACGGCTCGTCCTCGGTCACTGCCACGGTGTGCTCGGAGTGGGCGGTACGCGAACCGTCGGCCGAGCGGATCGTCCAGCCGTCGGCGTCGAAAACGATCTTGTCGGTGGTCTTGGCGAACCACGGCTCGATCGCGATCGTCAGACCGGGTTGCAGCTTCATGCCCCGGCCCCGGCGGCTGTCGTTGGGCACATGCGGTGCCTCGTGCATCGTGCGGCCGAGTCCATGGCCGCCGAACTCCAGGTTGACCGGGTAGCCGTACCGCCGGGCGACCTCGCCGATCGCGGCCGAGACGTCCCCGAGGCGGTTGCCGGGTCGCGCCGCCCCGATTGCCGCCGCCAGCGCGACCTCGGTGGCCTCGACCAGGCGCAGGTCGTCGTCGGCCGGGGTGCCGACGATCACGGTACGCGCGGAGTCGGCCACCCAGCCGTCGATGCCGACAGCCATGTCGATGCTCAGCACGTCGCCGTCGCGCAGGACGTAGTCGTGCGGCAGCCCGTGCAGGACCGCGTCGTTGACCGACAGGCACAGCACGTTGCGAAACGGCCCGTTGCCGAACGATGGAGCGTAGTCCCAGTAGCAGGACTCCGCGCCGCGTGCCGCGATCAGTGACCGGGCGTGGTGCTCCAGGTCGAGCAGGTTGACCCCGACGTCGGCCATCTCGCCGAGCTGGGTGAGTACCTCGGCGACGAACTGGCCGGTGACGTGCATACGTTCGATCTCGCGGGGAGACTTGAGCTCGATCACGGTGACCCTCCGTCGGCAGTTGGTATATTTATACCATGTCGTGTCGACGTTGCCGCCCGTGCGGCCCTGACCTACCGTACTGTCATGGTTCGCCGCCCACTCACGCCTGAACAGATCGAGGCCGGTCGCCGCCTCGGTGTCGCACTACGGTCGGCGCGCGGCGATCGCGGACTGTTCGACGTGGCACTGGCAGCCGGCATCTCACCCGAGACGCTCCGCAAGATCGAAACCGGCCGGCTGCCGGCCCCGTCGTTCGGCATCGTCGTCGCACTCAGCGAGGTCCTCGGCGTACCGCTGGTCGATCTCGCCGCCGCCTGGCGGTCCACCCCAACGGTCCGAAGGGCGTCCTGACCTGCGGTGCCGGACGACCGCCGCGCCCGGGCGGTTCAGGGCTTCGGCGCCTGGAACAGGTTCGGGAACTTGGCGGTCAGGCCGATGTCGCCCCGCGTCTTGAGCTTGCCCTTCATGACGAGCATCACGGCCCGCGCGTTGCCGGTCACCAGATGGACGAAGTCGACGGCGGCCAGGGTGAGCGTCAGCTTCGGCTGCTGGTCCGGCTGCGCCGACAGGACACACCGGCCGTCGCTGATCACCATCTGATGGACGTCGTAGCGGCCGTCGGGGCGCCCGCCGATGCTCCAGTGCACCACCGCCTCGGTGCCGCGCGCGACGTCGGTGCGCAACGCCTCCGGCATCCGGCGCAGCAGCCCGTGCAGGATCTCGTCCCGCCGTTGCCCGGCGAGCACCTGCCGCAGCTCCTCCACCGGGGTCCGCTTCACCAACCGGGCGAACTCCACCGGATCCGCCACCGCCGGATCCACCTCGTGAATGGACATCGGTCGCCTCCCGACGTTCCCCGGCCCCGGCCTCCGCTGACCCGGCCTGCACGTTTCAGTGTCTCTGGTGCCGGACCTGCGGCGGGTCTCCCACCGTGCGCACCACGGGTACGTGCTGTCGATTGTGCCCGGCACCGACGGTCACCTACGGCCATAGTGGCACCGCCCGGGCAGGCGCGTCGCCGCCGGTGTGGCCCGTGGTAGGTTGCGCCGATGGGTTCTGATTCGCCCGGAAATGCCGCCGCAGAACATGTCACCCGGGTGGCCGACTACTACGACGCCAACACCCGGCGGTTCCTGCGCTTCGGCGAGAGCGCCAGCAACGACGCCATCCACCGTGGCCTGTGGCTACCGGGCGTCACCAACACCACCGAGGCCGCCGACGCGGTCAACCGCCTGCTGGTCGAGCGCCTCAGCGGCCACGTGCCGACGGGCGAGGGGCGGGTGCTCGACCTCGGCTGCGGAGTAGGCGCGACAGTGGTCCGACTGGCCCACGCCATCGACGCCCAGGTGACCGGCGTGACGATAAGTCAGGTGCAGGTCGAGATCGCCGAGCGGCGGTTGGCGGCCGAGGGCCTGACCGACCGGTGCCAGGTCGTCTGCGGCGACTTCGCCCAGCTTCCCGCCGAGCCGCTCTACCACGCGATGGTCGCGATCGAGTCGATGGTCCACGCCCCGTCGCTGGCGGAGCTGGTCCCATCGCTGGCCGCGCGCCTGCGTCCAGGCGGTCGCCTGATCGTCTGCGACGACTGGATGACCGACAAGGACCGTGGGCTCGCCGCCCGCGAACGGTGCCTGGACCAGTTCCGCGCCGGCTGGCGGATCGGCAGCCTGCACACCGTGGCGCAGTTCGCCGCCATGGGTGAACCCGCAGGTCTGCGGCTGGTCGAGGATCTGGACCTCACCGCACACGTCCGGCTGGGCCGACCCCGCGACCGGGCGATCGACGTGGTGCTGGGCGCGGCTACAGTCGTGCCCCGGATGCGTGACCGGCTGGTCGGCACGCCCTTCTGGGCCAACATGATCGGTGGCTCGGCGTTGCAGACCGGGCTGTCGCGGCGCTGGCTGGAGTACCGCCTGCTGGTCCTCGAACGGACCTGACCGCAGAAGGTTTGCCGTGCTCCGGCCGCCAGCGCGCCGGGCTGCCCGAAGATCAGGCAGCGACCATCGCCAGGTACTGAACTCTCATGGCGTCGGAGCGCATAATGTATCGGGTTGCTTCGAATGGGAAGCCGTCGTTGTCGTAGGAGGCGTGTAGCAGCACGATGACGGGCACGCCGGGCGGGAGTTTGATCCAGAGGAATCCTGAGCCCCAGAGCAACGCGAGCATCACCAGCCGGACGAGACTGCCTCGACTCATCAGGCGATCCTGTCAGTCCTCTACGGGTATGTCGTAGTCCAGGCCGTTGAGGTCGCCGCGCATCACGAACCGGGTGACTTCGAACGGAGTGTGCTGCTCGTCGAAGCTGGTGTGCAGCACCTCGATGACCGGTACGCCGGGCGGCATCCCCAACCCGGTCGACTCGTCGTGGTACGGCATCCTCGCCGAGATCTCCTCGCGGATGCGGGTGATCCGGTGGCCGAGTTCTTCGAACCTGGCGTAGATGCTGCCCTCGCCGAGGGTCCGCTCGGTCGCCAGCGGCGATCCGTCGGCGACGTCGACGGGGATGTAGGTCACGCCGACCTGTACCGGCTCGTCGTCGGCGAAGTACCAGTTCTCCCGCCGGATGATGGTCGCGGTGTTCCCGTCGAGGCCGAGGCGTTCGGCGACGTCCGGTGGAGGCTGGTCGCGGATGACCGACCGGCATTCGGTCCGGGGTACGCGGCCTTGTTTCGTGACCTCGATGCGGAACGGCGACAGTCCCGTTTCGTTGCGGAGCTGGCGGGAGTAGCGGTTGGCTCCGAGGCGCATCAGGGGCCGGTTGGGGCGGACGTAGACGCCTCGCCCGTGCTGCGCGACGACCAGGCCTTCCCCTTGCAGGATGCTGATCGCTTCCCTGGCGGTGTTGCGTGCCGTGCCGTAGCGGGCGGCAAGGTCCCGCTCCGATGGCAGCTTGCCACCGGGTGGCAACTCGCCCGTCTGGATGCTCAGGCGCAGGTCAGTCGCCGAGTGGGCGGGATATTAGTCCGTTGAGGTGCTGTTGCGGATCTACGCCAAGTGCCGCGACGGGGGAGAGGCGGCGTTGCGGCAGCGCATCGAACGGGCGCTGGGCCACGGCTGAGACCGTGCCGAACTTCGGCACGTATTCGGCACAGATGCTCGCCAAGGGCCGGTGACGGCCGGACACAGCCGGACAGACGATGAAGGCCGCTGACTAGGATTGCCCTGGTCAACGGCCTTGTTGTGCAAGTCGAGGGTTCTTTGGCAAGTGTGCCCCCGGCAGGATTCGAACCTGCGCCCCCGCCTCCGGAGGGCGGTGCTCTATCCCCTGAGCTACGGGGGCTCAGCGACCCACGAAGACTAGCAAACCCCTACCCGGGTTGCCGAATCGGTATCAGGGCGTGTCCCGACGCCGGCCGTCACGCGGCGCGGGCCGGCCGGGCGCAGCTCGGCAGCAGGTGCGCGACGATGCTGCGGGGCAGCCGGCGCGGCAGCTCGGAGCTGGCCCAGGAGCCGTCCACCACGAGATGCGCGCCGCGCCGGTCGGGTCCACACAGTCGGAGCAGGAACTCGCGTGGCAGCGGTGGTTCGACCGACGGCGTGAGGATCATGAACCGGATCTGGCCGCGTACCGAGGCGGCCGACAGCACGTCGGCGGCCGGGGCCGTGCCGTGCAGCCGGGTCCGCCCCAACCACCATAGATCCGTACGGTGGTCCCGGGCGGCCCGCAGGACCTCCGGGTAGACCCGTTCCATCCAGGCGTTGACCGCGTCGACACAGAGCCCGCAGGCCCGCTCCGCCGGCCGTCGGGGTGCCAACCCCCAGGCGTCGAGGTAGTGGCCGACGTCGGTCGGGCCAAGAGTCAGCCCGAACCGGCGTTCGATCAGCGTGCCGACGGTACGGCGGCTCCACAACTCGTCGTCGACGTCGAGCTCCTCGGGCCAACGCCCGCGCAGCATGTCGATGAGTTCGAGTTCCTGATCCGGTGTCAGCCCGCCAGCGTCACCGGTACGTGTTCCGCGACGGCGGGCCGCCACCGCGCCGTCACCGCCGAGCGTGTGCCGCCGGCACCAGCTCGTGATCGATTTCCGAGTGTCACTAAGAACTGCCCCCACGTCAGGACCAACGATGCTGTATCAGGACGGTAGCGATATCTAGCCAGAAAACGTCTGAGACCGTAGAGTCCGGCAAAGTGTCTGAAGTAGGTTTATCGCCCGTTCTGGGTGTATTGTCCCGATCCGCCCTTCCTGCATCTCAGCTTCGAGGGGCTGCGCTACTCGGGAGGATGTTCATCATCGAAGGCATGGGAGTGCACAGACCGCGCGGCGGTCCGTGCACCGGCCGATGTCAGTGGCCGGCGCGCGAACCGCCGCGCGGGGTGAGGATCAGGTGTAGATGGTGAAGGCCGGGCTCGTGGATGTGGTGTGCGCCGTCCTGTTGCTCGTGTAAATGGTGACCCTGCTCCGGATGGTCTTGTAGCTGGCCGGCTGGCTGGCGATGGGCTGATACCAGCAGCACCAGCGTCCTGAACTGGTCAGGCGTGCCTGGTTGACCTTCTGGTGCCAGGTGCCGTTGACCTGGATCCACACCGAGTAGTAGTAGTAGCTGCTGTCGGGGGTCCGGTTGAAGTAGAAGTCGGCTCGTGCGTTGCTGCCGTAGGACCCGTGGTCGATGCACGCCCCGACTGTCGGGTTGGCCTGGTCGCAGCCGCCGACGGCGAGCGCTGGTGACGCGGCGATCACGGTTGTGCCGCCCACGACGAGTGCGATCACAGCGAGGTACCGACCCAACTTTTTGATCATGCTGGTTCCCCTTCGACTAGCCACTGCCTGCATCGGGACTCTCGGTCGATCGTCCCTAGAGGAGCCTGTCGGAGCCGGCTGCGCAGTTGCTATGCGTTCGCTATGCGCGATCATCCGGGCACCCGGGTGGTGGTCTGCCGGTAGTGCGAGAAAGCGATCGACCTCGATGATGCGCTAGTCTGGCCTTGTCATGTGAGAGCGTGACCACTTCGGGCTACGGGGGCAGGATGAAGTGGAAACTTCTTGGGCCGGTAGAGGTGCACAGAGTCGACCGACAGGTGCGCCGGCTCCGGCCCCGACAGCGGGCTGTGCTCGCCTATCTACTGCTCAACGCCAACCGGGTGGTCCCTACCGGCCATCTCATCGATGCCGTGTGGGCACATACCCCACCGCGGAGTGCTCGGCTACAGGTGCAGGCGTGCGTCTCCGCACTCCGGCAGGCCATCGCTATCAACCCGGCGGACGGACCGCTGGTCAGCGAGGCCGGCGGCTACCGAATGGTGGTGGCGAACGGTGAGCTGGACCATGAGGATTTCGTCCAACGGGTCAGTCACGCCCGGTCGTCCCAACACGCCGGACGGTCCGAGGAGGCGGCCGACCAGCTCCGTTCGGCACTGGTGCTGTGGCGGGGAGCGCCGCTCAGCGGCGCCAACGGCGCCTTCGTCGCGGCTGCTTCGGCGGCCCTGGAGCAACAGCGCCTGGCGGCAATCGAGGACTTGGCGGTTGGGTCTGGAGCCCGGGTCGGGTCTGAGAGCCGCCCACCTGAGTGTGCTGCGCCAGGACATCCCCGGAAGGCGGCGAGTCGGCAGCGCGCCATCGTCGCCCGTGCGGATCGATGGTTGGCAAACCTCGAGCTGATCGTCGGACGGGGCCGGCGGCGGCATCCACTGCCCGCCGGCCCGCCGCTCTCAGCCGTTGGACTCCTGAAGCTTGCGTAGCTCGTTGATCTCCTTCTGCTGCGCCTGTTTCATCGCCTCGGCCAGCCGGACCACCTCGGCGCGGTCGGAGGCATCCAGCACACCGTCGGCCATGTGGACGCCGCCGATGTGGTGCTTGATCATCAGCTCGATGAACAGGCGGTCGACCTCGGTGCCCTCCGCCTCGTGCAACCGGGTGATCTCCTCGCGGGTGGCCATGCCGGGCATCAGCCCGTTCGCGTCCACCCCCACGCCATCGGGCATCCACTCCATGGCCGGACGGGAGCCGGTCGGCAACAGGTTCCACTCCTGCAACCAGCGCTGCATATGACCGATCTGGGCCTGCTGGGTCAGGGCCATGTCGTAGCCGAGTTGCCGGATAGCCGGATCCTGCCCCTTGGCGTACGCGATCATTGCCATCTCCACCGCCTGCGCGTGATGGCGGGACATGTCCCGAGCGAAGCCGGCCTCGGCCGAATTTTCGCCCGGGGTGCGCCCGGTGGCCAACGTAGCGGCTGTCCAGCCGACGCCGAGCAGCAGCAACGCGGCCATGGCCAGGGTCAGGTAGCGCACAGTCCGGGAGGTCGGGCGAGGCTCCGCCGGCTCCATTCGCTCCGACACCGGTGGGTCCTGCGTCGCAGTGGCCATGTCAGCCGCCCATCGACGGCTGCATCTCGCGCGGCTCGGTGCCGGTACCGGTGGTGTAGTTGCCGGAGGAGCAGGGCACGCCCGGCTCCATCGAGGCGTTCTGCGCCAGCACGGTGGCGAATTCCTTGATCCGCGGGTCGTCGGCGTTGTCGACCTTGAGCTGGTAGCCCCACGCCTGGATGGAGATCGGGCGGTCGAGGCCCTCGTACGGGCTCATCAGCATGAAGTCGTTGCCGCGGATCACACTGGCCAGCTGCTCCACGTCGGCCGCCGGCAGGTCCGGACGGTAGGTGAGCCAGACCGCACCGTGCTCCAGACTGTGCAGCGCGTGCTCGTTGGCGATCGGCGCGTCATAGACGTCGCCGAGGCAGCGCTGCCAGGTGTTGTTGTGCGGGCCGCCGACCGGCGGGCTGTGCGGATATTCGATCTTGCCGGACCGGTGCTCCTGGTTGCTGATGCTCTCCGGGTCCGTCTCGCGGTAGTTGACCAGGCCGGCGATGTCGGAGGCACGGTCCTGCCACGAGCGGGCCTCCTGGGAGACCGCCCAGGCGCCGTACCCGATGATCCCGGTGGCCAGCACGCCGACCGCGACCATCAGCGCGATCGGACCCCAGCTGCGGCCCTGGGAGACCTTGACCGCTTTGACCGCCTTACGGGGGCCCTTGCCGCCCTTGCCCGCTGCGCCCGGTCGCCCGGCCTTCGCGGCACCCCCGCCGGCCTTGGCACCGCCGGTCTTGCCGCTGGTCGATGTGCCCGTCGCCGGCCTACCGCCGGCCTTGTTCGCAGCCTTGGGCTTGCCGCCGGCCGACGGCTTGCCGGTGCTGACCACGGACGGACGGCTGTTGTCGCCACCCTGGGTGCTGATGCTCATGGTGTGGTGCCTCGTCAGGTCGGTCGGTCAAGGGGCTTTCAGCGGGAGCCAGCAGGTAAGGGTCGCCGCCAAGTCCACGAGTCTACCCCCGGTAACATGCTTTGGTGACTCCCGCTAATCTCGCTGAGATCGTCCGCGCCGCGGCCCGGTCGGTCTTCGTCGATCGTGACCTCGATCTATCCTTGCTTCCCGACGTGGTCACCGTCGAGCGTCCCCGCAACCCGGAGCACGGCGACTACGCCTCGAACCTGGCGCTGCAGCTGGCCAAGCGGGTCGGCACGCCGCCGCGCGAGCTGGCCGCCGCACTCGCCGCCCGGCTCGGCGAGGCCGACGGGATCGCGTCGGTGGAGATCGCCGGCCCGGGGTTTCTGAACATCCGGCTCGACTCGGCCGCCGCCGGGGCACTGGCCCGCACCGTGGTCCTGGCCGGTCGGGAGTACGGCCGCAGCACCCACCTCGCCGGGCAGCGGCTCAACCTGGAGTTCGTCTCGGCCAACCCGACCGGCCCGGTGCACATCGGCGGCAGCCGGTGGGCCGCCGTCGGTGACTCGCTGGCCCGGATCCTGCGGGCCACCGGGGCCGATGTCGGCACCGAGTACTACGTCAACGACGCCGGTGCGCAGATCGACCGGTTCGCCAACTCGCTGCTGGCCGCCGCGCGCGGTGAGCCGACCCCGGCCGACGGCTACGCCGGGGCGTACATCGCCGACATCGCCGGCGTCCTCGTTGGCAAGCACCCGCAGGTACGCGATCTCGACGACGACGCCGCCCGGGAGCTGTTCCGGGTCGAAGGTGTCGCGCTGATGCTCGACGAGATCAAGTCGTCGATGGCCGACTTCGGCACCCACTTCGACACGTTCTTCCACGAGAAGGACCTGCACTCCCGGGGTGAGCTGGACCACGCGCTGGCCCGGCTGCGCGAGCAGGGCCGCATCGTCGAACGCGACGGCGCGGTCTGGCTGCGCACCACCGACTTCGGTGACGACAAGGACCGGGTGCTGCGCAAGTCCAGCGGCGAGTGGACCTACTTCGCCGCCGACTGCGCCTACTACCTGGACAAGCGCGAGCGCGGCTTCGAGCGGATCGTGATGATGCTCGGTGCCGACCACCACGGCTACATCGGCCGGCTCCGGGCGATGGCGGCCTGCTTCGGCGACGACCCGGACGTGACGCTGGAGATCCTGATCGGGCAGATGGTGAACCTGGTGCGCGAGGGGGCGCCGGTGCGGATGTCCAAGCGGGCCGGCACCGTGGTCACCCTGGAGGACCTGGTCGAGTCGGTCGGCGTCGACGCCGCCCGGTACGCGCTGGCCCGCTACTCGTCGGACTCGCCGATCGACATCGACGTGGAGCGGTGGACCCGGGCCAAGAACGACAACCCGGTCTTCTACGTGCAGTACGTCGCCGCCCGGACCGCCAGCGTGGCCCGTAACGCCGCCGACGTCGGCCTGCAGCGGGGCGAACCGGCGGCGTTCCGCCCGGAGCTGCTCGACCACGACAAGGAGAACGAGCTGCTCAAGGCGATCGGCGAGTTCCCCGCTGTGGTCGCCTCCGCCGCCGAGCTGCGCGAGCCGCACCGGATCGCCCGCTACCTGGAGGAGCTGGCCGGGGCGTACCACCGCTTCTACGACAAGTGCCGGATCATGCCGCTGGGCGACGAGGAGATCACCGACCGGCACCGGGCCCGGCTGTGGCTCAACGACGCCACCCGTACGGTGATCGCCAACGGCCTGGACCTGCTCGGCGTCTCCGCGCCCGAGCGGATGTGAACCGGGCCGACGGACCCGGACCCGGACCCATGAACGACGAAGGACGGTAGTGCCGTGCGCGCACACGAGGCCGGGGCCCTGCACGGTGACCTCGGCAGCCGGGGGCCGGGCTGGCTGCGTACCCCCGATGACGTCAACTCCCTGCTGCCGCAGCTGTGGCCGCGGACGGTGACCCGCGCGGACGCCGGGGCGCTCACCATCGGCGGCCGGGACGTACGGGACCTGGCCGCCGAGTACGGCACCCCGGCGTACCTGCTCGACGAGGAGGACCTGCGGGCCCGCTGCCGCGACTTCCGGGCCGCCTTCGCCGGGCAGGACGTCTACTACGCCGGCAAGGCGTTCCTGTGCCGGGCGGTGGTGCGCATCATCGCCGAGGAGGGCCTGCACCTGGACGTCTGCACCGGCGGTGAGCTGGCGGTGGCGCTGTCGGCGGGGATGCCGCCGGAGCGGATCGGGTTCCACGGCAACAACAAGAGCGTCGCCGAGCTGACCCGGGCGCTGGACGCCGGCGTGGGCCGGATCATCGTCGACTCGTTCGACGAGATCGACCGGCTGACCGCGCTGGCCCGCGACCGGCAGATCCGGCCGAAGGTGCTGGTCCGGGTCACCGTCGGGGTGGAGGCGCACACCCACGAGTTCATCGCCACCGCCCACGAGGACCAGAAGTTCGGCTTCTCGCTGGCCGGCGGGGCGGCCTTCGAGGCGGCCGCCCGGATCCTCGACGAGGGCGTGCTGGAGCTGCGCGGGCTGCACTCGCACATCGGTTCGCAGATCTTCGACGCCAGCGGGTTCGAGGTGTCCGCCCGGCGGGTGCTGGCGTTGCAGGCGCAGATCCGCGACGCCCGGGGCGTGCAGCTGCCGGAGCTGGACCTCGGCGGCGGTTTCGGCATCGCCTACACCACCCAGGACGACCCGGCACCCGCCCACGACCTGGCCAAGCGGATGAACAAGATCGTCGACAGCGAGTGCGAGGCGCTGCGGCTGGCCGTGCCACACCTGTCGGTGGAGCCGGGCCGGGCGATCGTCGGACCGGCGGTGTTCACCCTCTACCAGGTCGGCACGGTCAAGGACGTCGACGGCATCCGCAGCTACGTCAGCGTCGACGGCGGGATGAGCGACAACATCCGGACCGCCCTCTACGACGCCTCCTACTCGGCGACTCTCGCCTCCCGGGCCTCGGTGGCGCCACCGGTCCTGGCCCGCGTGGTGGGAAAGCATTGTGAGTCCGGGGACATCGTAGTGAAGGATGAATTCCTGCCCGCCGACGTGCAGCCGGGAGATCTTCTGGCGGTGCCGGGCACGGGGGCGTACTGCCGGAGCATGGCGAGCAACTACAACCATGTGCCCCGGCCGCCGGTGATCGCGGTCCGCGACGGCGCGGCCCGGGTCATCGTCCGTCGGGAGACCGAGGACGATCTGCTGGCACTGGACGTGGGATAGCGCGTGGCGCGCGGTCGCGAGGTATGGGGTGAGCATGGGTAAGCCGGTACGGTTGGCGCTGCTGGGTTGCGGCACGGTGGGTGCCGAGGTGGTGCGGCTGCTGCACGAGCAGTCTGCCGACCTCGCCGCCCGGATCGGGGCACCGGTCGAGATCGCCGGGATCGCCGTACGGCGGCCGAACCGTTCCCGTGGCGACCTGCCGGTCGACCCGGCGTTGTTCACCACCGACGCCCTGGGGCTGGTCAAGCGCGACGACGTCGACGTGGTGGTGGAGGTCGTCGGCGGGATCGAACCGGCCCGGACCTGGCTCGTCGAGGCGCTGCGGGCCGGCAAGAGTGCGGTCACCGCGAACAAGGCCCTGCTCGCCGAGGACGGCGGCACCCTGCACGACGCGGCCGCCGCCGGCGGTGCCGACCTGTACTACGAGGCGTCGGTGGCCGGGGCCATCCCGCTGCTGCGCCCGCTGCGTGAATCCCTGCACGGCGACTCGATCACCCGGGTCACCGGCATCGTCAACGGCACCACCAACTTCATCCTGTCCGGGATGGACGCCACCGGTGCCAGCTTCACCGAGGCGCTGGAGGAGGCGACCGCGCTCGGGTACGCCGAGGCCGACCCGACCGCCGACGTCGAGGGCTTCGACGCCGCCGCCAAGGCAGCCATCCTCGCCTCGCTGGCCTTCCACACCCGCGTCGGCGCCGCCGACGTGCACCGGGAGGGCATCACCGAGGTCAGCGCCGCCGACATGGCCAGCGCCAAGGCGATGGGCTGCACCATCAAGCTGCTCTGCATCGCCGAGCGGGGCCCGGGTGCCGACGGCGCCGAGTCGGTCAGCGTCCGGGTGCATCCGGCGATGATCCCGCGCAGCCACCCGCTGGCCAGCGTCGGTGACGCGTTCAACGCGGTCTTCGTCGAGGCGGTCGCCGCCGGCCAGCTGATGTTCTACGGCCGGGGTGCCGGCGGGGCGCCGACCGCCAGCGCCGTGCTCGGTGACATCGTCGCGGTGGCCCGCAACCGGCTCGCCGGGGTACGCGCGGCGAGCGAATCGGCCTACGCCGATCTGCCGATCCGCCCGATGGGGGAGGCGGTCACCCGCTACCACATCAGTCTGGACGTGGCCGACCGCGCCGGGGTGCTGGCCGCCGTCGCCGGGGTCTTCGCCCGCCACGACGTGTCGATCGCCACCGTGCGCCAGTCCGGTCGGGAGGCCGACGCCAGCCTGGTGATCGTCACCCACCGTGCTCCGGACGCCGCGCTGGCCGCGACCGTCGAGGAGCTGCGCGGCCTGGACATCGTCCGGTCCATCGCCAGCGTGCTGCGGGTCGAGGGCGGCCAGTAGGCAGCCGGTACGCTGTGCCGGCCGAGTCGAGGAGGTTGCCATGTGGCGGGGTCTGATCGAGGCGTACCGGGACCGGTTGCCGGTCAGTGACACCACGCCGGTGATCACCCTCCATGAGGGGAACACGCCGCTGCTGCCGGCGCCGGTGCTCTCCGACCGGGTCGGTGCCGACGTCTACCTCAAGGTCGAAGGGGCGAACCCGACCGGGTCGTTCAAGGACCGGGGCATGACGATGGCGGTCTCCAAGGCGGTCGAGGAGGGCAACAAGGCGATCATCTGCGCCTCCACCGGCAACACCAGCGCGTCGGCGGCGGCGTACGCGGCCCGGGCCGGCCTGACCTGCGCGGTGCTCGTGCCGCAGGGCAAGATCGCGCTCGGCAAGCTGGCCCAGGCGCTGGTGCACGGGGCAAAGCTGCTGCAGGTCGACGGCAACTTCGACGACTGCCTGGCGATGGCGTCCAAGCTCGCCCGGGACTACCCGGTGGCGCTGGTCAACTCGGTGAACATCTTCCGGTTGCACGGGCAGAAGACCGCCGCGTTCGAGATCGTCGCCGGGCTCGGTGACGCCCCGGACATCCACTGCCTGCCGGTCGGCAACGCCGGCAACATCAGCGCCTACTGGATGGGTTACGTCGAGGATCTCGATGCCGGCAACGCGACGCGGACTCCGAAGATGTTCGGCTTCCAGGCCTCCGGTGCCGCCCCGATCGTCGCCGGTGAGGTGGTCCGCGCGCCGTCGACGATCGCCACCGCGATCCGGATCGGCAACCCGGCGAGCTGGACCAGGGCGCTCGACGCCCGGGACACCTCCGGTGGGTTGATCGACGCGGTCACCGACCGGGACATTCTGGCGGCGTACCGGCTGCTCGCCCGGGAGGTCGGTGTCTTCGTCGAGCTGGCCAGCGCGGCGAGCGTGGCCGGGCTGCTGCAGGTCGCCGCGGCCGGGAAGGTGCCGGCCGGGTCGACGGTGGTCTGCACGGTGACCGGGCACGGCCTCAAGGACCCGGAGTGGGCGATCTCGACCGCGCCGGCGCCGACGACCATCGGCAACGATCCGCTACTCGCCGCCCGCGCGCTCCACCTGGCCTGACCCCGGCGGTACGGGCGGAGCCGTACCGCAGACACCGGCCGCCCACGACGGACCGGCCGCGCCGTCGGTTTCGGCCAGGTCGGCCTCGGCGGCGTCGACCAGCAGCCGGACCGCCGCCGCGACGGTACGCAGCTCGTCGGTGTCCAGCCGGGCCAGCAGCCGGGCATGCCGTTCGGTGCCGGCGGTGACGATCCGGTCGATCAGGTCCCGCCCGTCGCCGGTGAGTTCGACCCGCCGGACCCGGCGGTCCTGCGGATCCTCGCGGCGGCCGACGAGCCGGTGGGCGACGAGCCGGTCGACGATGCCGGTGACGGTGGCCATCCGGACCCCGAGCACCTGGCTCAGCTCCTGACCCGAGGTGCTGCCGTGCAGGTAGAGCAGGAGCAGTATCTTCAGCTGCGACACGGTCAGCTGTGCGTCGAACAGCGGGTCGGAGCGGTCGGAGGCGAACAGCAACTGCAGCCGACGGTGGGTCGCCATGATCTGGTCGATCAGTTCGTCCCGCTGGGTCACCCGCGCTCCCTCTGCCGTCGTCCGACGCGGGCGAGCTGCCCGTCGTGCCGCGAAGGCTATCCCAACAACTCCATATGAGGCTAACTGTTAGCCTTGGCCAAAGTATTCTTCCGTCATTCCCGCCGCAGGACCCCTTCCCAGGAGTGAGCCCGCACATGTCGTTGCTCGCCAGACTCAGCCTCGCCAACCGGGGCCTCGTCGCGCTCGTCGCGGTCGTGATCACGCTGTTCGGCGCGTTCACGATCCCGACGCTCAAACAGCAGCTCCTGCCCTCGCTGGAGTTCCCGGCCGCGTTCGTCAGCGCGGTCTTCCCGGGCGCCGCGCCGGAGATCGTCGAGGCGCAGGTCACCGAGCCGGTCGAGAACGCCGTCGCGGCCGTGTCGGACGTGGAGAGCGTCACCTCCACCTCCAGCGAAGGCTTCGCGACCGTACAGATCGAGTTCGCCTTCGGCACCGACCTCGACGGCGCGGTCAACGACCTGGAGACCGCGCTCAACCGGATCGGGGCGCAGCTGCCCGACGGCGTCGACCCGGTGGTCTTCGCCGGCAGCACCGACGACCTGCCCGCCGTGGTGCTCGCCGCCACCGGTGCCGACGACGAGCAGCAGGAGCTGTCCCGCCGGCTCAGCGAGACCGTCGTACCCGAGCTGGAAGGCATCGACGGGGTACGTGCCGTCGACGTCACCGGCGCCAGCGAGCAGATCGTCGCGATCACCCCGGACTTTGCCGCGTTGACCGCCGCCGGCTACGACCCGGGCGCGATCAGCGCCGCCCTGCGGGCCAACGGCGTCACCATCCCGGCCGGCGCGCTGACCGAGGACGACCAGACCCTCACCGTGCAGGTCGGCAGCCGGATCGAGACCATCGAGGACCTCGGCGCGATCTTCCTGACCACGGCCGGTCGGGCACCCGTACGGCTGGACGCCGTCGCCGAGATCACCGAGCAGACCTCACCGGCCACCTCCATCACCCGGACCAACGGCGCGGTCAGCCTCGGGATCGCGGTCACCGCCGGCCCGGACGGCGACGCCGTCGGCATCTCGCACGAGATCCGCGACCGGCTGGCCGAGCTGGGTGACGCGGCCGACACCGAACTCGTCGTGGTCTTCGACCAGGCGCCGTTCGTCGAGCGTTCGATCGAGGCGCTGACCACCGAAGGCCTGCTCGGCCTGGTGATGGCGGTCCTGGTCATCCTGGTCTTCCTGCTGTCGGTACGGTCCACCGTCGTCACCGCCGTCTCGATCCCGCTGTCGGTGCTCATCGCGCTGATCGCGCTCTGGATCGGCGACTACTCGCTCAACCTGCTCACCCTGGGCGCGTTGACCATCTCGGTCGGCCGGGTGGTGGACGACTCGATCGTCGTCCTGGAGAACATCAAACGACATCTGGAGTACGGCGAGGACCGGCGTACGGCGATCCTCACCGGCGTCCGGGAGGTCTCCGGCGCGGTCACCTCCTCGACGCTGGCCACGGTGGCGGTCTTCGCGCCGATCGCCATCGTCGGCGGGTTCGTCGGCCAGCTGTTCGCCCCGTTCGCGATCACCGTCACCGTCGCCCTGCTCGCTTCACTGCTGGTCTCCCTG
This sequence comes from Solwaraspora sp. WMMA2101, assembly GCF_049179175.1. NCBI lineage: Bacteria > Bacillati > Actinomycetota > Actinomycetes > Micromonosporales > Micromonosporaceae > Solwaraspora > Solwaraspora sp. WMMA2101. The sequence continues at coordinate 4,727,512 of NZ_JBMHMA010000006.1, forward strand.
ACGATCATCCCGGTGCTGGCGTACTGGTTCCTCAAGCCGGCCGCCGCCGGCACCGACGTCGAGGCCGTCCGCGAGCAGGCCGAGGCGAAGGAGCTGCGCAACCCACTGCAGCGCGGCTACCTGCCGGTGATCCGGTTCGCCACCACCCGACGGTGGGCGACCGTCGGTATCGGCCTGGCGGTGCTGCTGGGCACCTTCGCGCTGGGCACCAGGCTGGAGACCAACTTCATCGACGATGCCGGCCAGGACACCCTGAGCATGCGTCAGGAGCTGCCGGTCGGCACCAGCCTCACGGCGGTCGACGCCGCCGCCCGCCAGGTGGAGCGTGAGTTGGCCCGCACCGACGGGATCGAGTCCTACCAGGTCTCCATCGGCAACAGCAGCAACCCGTTCGCCGGCAGCGGTGGCGCCACCACGGCCAGCTACTCGATCACCCTGACCGAGGGCACCGACAACGTGGCCCTGCAGCAGCAGCTGCGGGACGCCTTCGCCGGCCGCGACTCCCTCGGTGAGATCACCGTCGGCGCCGCCGGTGGTGGGCCGGGCGGTGCCAGTACCAACCAGCTGCAGGTCGTCGTGCAGGCCAACGACCCGGACGACCTGGCGACCGCCACCGAACGGGTCCGAGCCGCGATGGCGCAGACCCCGGACGTCGCCGACGTGACCACCTCGCTGGCCGCCGACGCCACCCGGCTGGAGGTCCGCATCGACCGGGCGGCCGCAGCCGGCGCGGGGCTCACCGAGGCGGCGATCGGCCAGATCGTCGCCCAGGCGTTCCGGGGCAGCCCGCTGGGTGAGGTCACCCTCGACGGCGAGCGGATGAGCGTGCTGCTCAGCCCGACCGCCACCCCCACGTCGGTCGAGGAACTGGCGGCGCTGCCGATCGGCCCGGTGCCGCTGAGCGCGCTGGCGGAGATCGTCGAGGTCAGCGGGCCGGTGCAGATCAACCGGATGGACGGCGAACGCAGCGCCACCGTCACCGGCACCGCGACCGGCTCGAACGTCGGGCAGACCAGCGCCGACCTGACCGAACGGCTCGACGGGCTGTCGCTGCCGACGGGTGTGACGTACACCATCGGTGGGGTCAGCGCCGACCAGGCGGAGGCGTTCGCCGACCTCGGTCTGGCGTTGCTCGCCGCGATCGCCATCGTCTTCGTGATCATGGTGGCGACGTTCCGCAGCCTGATCCAGCCGCTGATCCTGCTGGTGTCGGTGCCGTTCGCGGCGACCGGCGCGATCGGTCTGCTGGTCGTCACCGGTACGCCGATGGGCGTGCCGGCGCTGATCGGGGCGCTGATGCTGGTCGGCATCGTGGTGACCAACGCGATCGTGCTGATGGACCTGATCAACCAGTACCGCGACCAGGGCATGAGCGTGTCCCAGGCGGTGGTGGAGGGGGGCCGGCGTCGGCTGCGGCCGATCCTGATGACCGCGATCGCGACCATCTGCGCGCTGACCCCGATGGCGCTGGGGCTGACCGGGGTGGCCGGGTTCATCGGCCAGCCGCTGGCGATCGTGGTGATCGGTGGTCTGTTCAGCTCGACCCTGCTCACCCTGGTGCTGGTGCCGACCCTCTACACGATGGTCGAGGGGACCAAGGAACGCTGGCGGGAGCGTCGTGGTGCCGCCCGGACCGGCGACGCCGGCACCGGGCCGACGGGCGCGGCCGGCGAGGGGTCGGCCGCCGCCGACGCGGCGGCCGACCGGGCGGCGACCTCCGACGGTACGGCGCAGCGCAGCTCACCGGTGGCCGCGCCGCCGGCCCGGCCGTCGGCGGCCCTGGTCGACGGCACCGACCAGTTCGAGGTGCTGAAGCTGCCGAAGAGCCGCAAGTCGCCGCTGCCGCCAGCGGACAGCTGAGGTGACCGGTCGGGTCCCTTGTGGCGAACCCCGGGGGACCCGACCGGCCTGCTGGTCACGCAGATCACATTCCGGTCGCTGTCCGCGCCCCGGTCGGTAGGGTGCCGGTACGTGGCCTCACCGTTAGCGGTCCTTACCGGCAATCGTGACTTCCGTCGGCTGCTCAGCGCCGAGCTGGTGATGTTCGGTGCCGACTGGTTCGTCATGGTCCCGCTGCTGGTGCTGTTGCCGGAGTTGACCGGCAGCGGTGTCTGGGGAGCTCTGGTTCTCGCCGCCGACACCGGCATCCACGCCCTGATGCTGCCGTTCACCGGGACGTTGGCCGACCGGTTCGACCGCCGACGCATTCTGATCCTGGCGAACCTTGCGGCGGTGGTGGCCGTACTGCTACTGCTCGGGGTGCGTTCGTCGGGCACCGCCTGGCTCGCGTTGGCCGCCGTGGCCGCGCTCGCCGTGGCGAAGTCGTGCTACTCGCCCGCCGCCCAGGCCGCGCTGCCGAACGTGGTGTCGGCCGAGGAACTGCCCAGTGCCAACGTGTTCGCCGGCTCCGCGTGGGGCACGATGGCGATCGTCGGCGCGTCGCTCGGTGGCCTGGTCAGCGCTGCCGTCGGCCCGTACACCTGCTTCTGGATCGCGGCGGCCGCGCTGCTGGTGGCGGCCGGCGTCACCGTCACCATCCGCCGGCCGATGCAGGCCCCACGGGACAGCGCCGAACCGGCGTTGCGCACCCTGGCCGCGATCCGCGAGACCCTGGTCTACATCGGTCGCCGCCCGCAGGTGCTGGCCCTGGTGACCGCCAAGAGCGCGGTCGGCCTCGGTAACGGCGTGCTGACGTTGTTCCCGCTGCTCGCCGGCGTGTACGGGGTCGGTGCGATCGGCACCGGGCTGCTGTTCGCGGTGCGCGGTGCCGGTGCGGTGGTGGGGCCGCTGCTCATGCGTCCGGTGCTCAACCGGCGGCGCTGGCTGCTGACCGCGTTGGCGGCCTCGATGTCGGTGTACGGGTTGTCCTACACCGGTATCGCGTTGATCAGCTGGTTCCCGCTGGTGCTGGCGTTGGTGTTCCTGGCGCACCTGGGGGGCGGCAGCAACTGGGTGCTGTCCAACTTCGCCCTGCAGGCCGTCGTGCCGGACCGGTTGCGCGGCCGCGTGTTCGCCGCCGACCTGATGCTGGCGACGCTGGCGATCTCGGTCAGTCAGCTGGTGGTGGCCGCCGTCATCGACACGGTGGACATCCGGGTCATCCTGGCCGGCTGCGGTCTGGTGACCGTGACGTACGCCATCGGCTGGTGGCTGGTGACCCGGCGGCTGCCGCTGGCGGTGGCCCCCGCCGAGACCCGGTGATTCCGGCGGATCCGGTCCCGGCACCCGTCTGCTAGCATCATGATATCACTTTGATAGTGCGGTTTCGCGGGCGAGGAGCAGTCATGGAACGGTCGGTCTTCCGGGTGTCGGGCTTTCTGGCGGTCGGCGTGCTGCTGGCACTCGGCGCGGTCGTCGCGCTGCCCGTGCTGCTCACCGTCGGTTCCTCGGTCACCGGCGCCGACGCGGCCGCGATCGTCGTACCGGCGGCGCTGTACGCGGCCGTCGTCGCCGTCGCCGCCACCGGCTTCGCCGTGGTCAACCCCAACGAGGCGCAGGTCGTGCAGTTCTTCGGCCGCTACCTCGGCACCATCAGGGTCGCCGGACTGCACTGGACGTGGCCGTTGACCGCGCGCCGGCGGGTCACCCTGCGGGTGCGCAACTTCGAGACCGACCGGCTCAAGGTCGCCGACGCCGACGGCAACCCGGTCGAGATCGCCGCGGTCGTCGTCTGGCGGGTCGTCGACTCGGCGAACGCCGTCTTCTCGGTCGACGACCACGTCGCCTACGTCGCGGTGCAGGCCGAGGCGGCCGTACGCCACCTGGCCACCAGCTACCCGTACGAGGCGCACGACAGCGGCCGGGCCAGCCTGCGCGACGGCAGCGTCGTCGCCGAGGAGCTGACCGCCGAGCTGCGCGAGCGGGTCGAGCTGGCCGGCGTCGAGGTGCTGGAGTCCCGGGTGACCCACCTCGCGTACGCGGCCGAGATCGCCCACGCGATGCTCGCCCGGCAGCAGGCCGCAGCGGTCGTCGCGGCCCGGTTCCGCATCGTCGAGGGCGCGGTGGGCATGGTCTCCAACGCCCTGGAACGCCTGCGGGACGAGCACGTCATCGACCTCGACGAGGAGCGCAAGGCCCAGATGGTGGCCAACCTGCTGGTCGTGCTCTGCGGCGACCGGTCGGTGCAGCCGGTGGTCAACACGGGATCTCTCTACAGCTGAGGCGGTTGCGGCTGATGGCCGAACGCAAGAAGCTACTGCTGCGGCTCGATCCGGCGGTCCACGAGGCGATGGCCAAATGGGCCGCCGACGACCTGCGTAGCGTCAACGCCCAGATCGAGTACGCGCTGCGGCTCGCGCTGCGCTCGGCCGGTCGTGCCGTCGGCGGTGGTCGCGCCGGCGACTCAGCGGCCGGTACCTCGAGCGGCGGCGAGCTGCCGGACCAGGACCAGCAGGCCGGCGAGGAGCAGCCCTAGCCCGACGGCGTCGAGCACGGTGGTCAGGCCGCCCACCAGCGCCGAGACCAGCCCGACCTGGCTCGCCGAGGCGCTGCCGTCGACGAACACCGGCAGGTACGCCGACCAGACGATGCCGACCGCCACGGCGGCCAACAGGACGACCAGACCGCTGAGCGCCAGTCCGCCGCCCCGCCCGGTCACCGCCGTACGCCGCAGCATCAGCAGCACCACGCCCGTCACCAGCACCGCGATCACCGGCAGCCGGACCGCCACCTGGATCGCCAGGTAGCCGGGGTCGATCCCGCCGCTCGTGCCGAACTCCATGCCAGTCATCCTCCTGCCGCCCCGACCTGCCGCACCCTAGCGTCGGCGGGCAAGCCGCGCCCCTAGCATGGTGCGATGGCTATCAGCTTCGTTCCCGGGCCGGTGACCGTACGGGTCCCGGCGACCAGCGCCAACCTCGGTCCCGGGTTCGACGCGCTCGGGCTGGCCCTGGGGCACCACGACGAGGTGACCGCCCGGGTGACCGCCGGCGGCTGCCGGGTCGAGGTCTCCGGTGAAGGGGCCGGCGAGTTGCCGGTCGACGACAGCCACCTGGTGGTACGGGCCATGTACGCCACCTTCGACGCCCTCGGCGCCCGCCCGCCCGGCCTGGCGCTGAGCTGTGTCAACCGGATCCCGCAGGCCCGGGGGATGGGCTCGTCGTCGGCGGCGATCGTGGCCGGCGTACAGCTTGCCCGTGGCCTGTCCGTCGGCGGCATGCAGGCCCTGGACACCGCCGCCGCGCTGCGGATCGCCGCGGACCTGGAGGGTCACCCCGACAACGTGGCACCCTGCCTGCTGGGCGGGTTCACCATCGCCTGGACGGCGGCCGACGGCGCGCACGCCGTCGCGTTGCCGGTGGCACCGGACCGGGCGGTGACGGTCTTCGTGCCGACCGGCCGGGGGCTCACCGAGGTGGCGCGGGCGGCGCTGCCGCCGACGGTGCCGCACGCCGACGCCGCGTTCAACGCCGGCCGGTCCGCGCTGCTGGTGCATGCGATCACCGCCGATCCGGCGCTGCTGCTGGCCGCCACCGAGGACCGGCTGCACCAGGAGTACCGGGCGGCCGGGATGCCGGCCAGCGCCGACCTGGTCGCCCGGTTGCGCGCCGCCGGGGTGGCCGCGGTGATCAGCGGAGCGGGGCCCAGTGTGCTGGCGCTGACCGACGTGCCGGGTGATTTCTGTCCGGGAATGGACTGGCAGAGTCAGACGTTGCTGGTAGACGTTGCCGGAGCGCAGATCGAAGGCGCTATAGTGGGACACGCCGAGCGGGACCCTGTTGCCGCAGGTCGGAAGAGTTGATTACGCTCTAGGCCAAGCACAGCCGCGAAGCACGCGATCTCCTGCGGGGCGGCGCACCCCCGAAGCTATCGGCGGTAAGCCCGTCTCACCCCTGCCTAGGCCTCCGCCAAACCGCAGTCTCCACGGATCGCTGCAGACGCTGAGACCTGCTCACCGAGGCTGGTGTGGCGGATCCGGCGAGCTGCGCGAAGACTCCCGCGACGTGTCATGCGAGGCGGGTGCACCGAGGCCACCCGGCCACCTGGCTGTTCGATCCGGGTTGCCCGGCCTTATCGAGGGAAGGAATCCATTGAGCGACACCACCGACGTGACGTCGGATGTCTCCAACGTCGCTGACGACACCACCGCTGCTCCTGCCCGCCGACGGCGGTCCGGCACCGGGCTGTCCGCGATGCTGCTGCCTGAGTTGCAGAGCCTCGCCGCGTCGCTCGGCATCTCCGGTACCGCCCGGATGCGCAAGAGCGAGTTGATCGCGGCGATCTCCGAGCGCCAGGCCGGTGGCGGTGCCCTGCGGCCACGTGCCGAGGTCGCCGCGGCGACCGCACCCCCTCGGGACGAGGTGCGCGCCGAGGTGCGTGCCGAGCCGGAGCGCCGAGACAGCGGCGGCGGCGAGCAGCTCGCGATCGTCGAGGAGCCGCCGGCGCGGGAGCGGGGCACCCGTCGGGGCCGGTCGAGTCGGGCGGCGGCGCAGGAGCCGCGGACCGACGAGCCGGAGACCGCGACGGCGACCGCTCCGGCCGAGCCGGGTGAGCGGGAGCGCGGCGACGCGCGCGCCGACCGGTCCGGTGACGGCCGTAACGGTCGGGACCGGGGCGAGCGCGGCGAGCGCAACGACCGGGGTGACCGCAACGACCGCAACGACCGCAACGAGCGCAACGACCGTGGCGAGGGTCGGGACCGTAACGACCGCAACGACCGTAACGACCGTAACGACCGCAACGAGGGTCGGGACCGGGGCGACCGGGGGCCACGGGACAGCGACGACGACGGCGACGGCGACGGCGGTGGCCGGCGCGGGCGGCGCAGCCGGTTCCGCGACCGTCGGCGGCGGGGGGACCGCGGTGAGGGCGGTGGCGGCGACAGCGGCGGTGGCCGTGAGCCGCAGGTGGCCGAGGACGACGTCCTGGTGCCGGTCGCGGGCATCCTCGACGTCCTGGACAACTACGCGTTCGTACGCACCACCGGCTACCTGTCCGGGCCGAACGACGTCTACGTGTCCATGTCGCAGGTCAAGAAGTACGGCCTGCGTCGTGGTGACGCGGTCACCGGCGCGGTGCGGGCCACCCGGGACGGCGAGCAGCGGCGCGACAAGTACAACCCGCTGGTCCGGCTGGACACCATCAACGGCATGGAGCCGGACGAGGCGCGGCGGCGGCCGGAGTTCTACAAGCTCACCCCGCTCTACCCGCAGGACCGGTTGCGGCTGGAGACCGAGCCGCACATCCTCACTACCCGCGTCATCGACCTGGTGATGCCGATCGGCAAGGGGCAGCGGGCGCTGATCGTCTCCCCGCCGAAGGCGGGCAAGACGATGGTGTTGCAGGCGATCGCCAACGCGATCACCCACAACAACCCCGAGTGCCACCTGATGGTCGTCCTGGTCGACGAACGGCCCGAAGAGGTCACCGACATGCAGCGGTCGGTGAAGGGCGAGGTCATCGCGGCCACGTTCGACCGGCCGCCGCAGGACCACACCACCGTCGCCGAGCTGGCGATCGAGCGGGCCAAGCGCCTGGTCGAGCTGGGGCACGACGTCGTGGTCCTGCTCGACTCGGTGACCCGGCTGGGCCGCTCGTACAACCTGGCGGCGCCGGCCAGCGGCCGGATCATGTCCGGTGGTATCGACTCGACCGCGCTCTACCCGCCGAAGCGGTTCCTCGGGGCGGCGCGCAACATCGAAAACGGTGGGTCGTTGACCATCCTGGCCACCGCACTGGTCGAGACCGGTTCCATGATGGACACGGTGATCTTCGAGGAGTTCAAGGGCACCGGCAACGCCGAGCTCAAACTCGACCGCAAGATCGCCGACAAGCGGGTCTTCCCGGCCATCGACATCCACCCTTCCGGCACCCGCAAGGAGGAGATCCTGCTCGCGCCGGAGGAGCTGGCGATCACCCACAAGCTCCGCAAGGTGCTGCACTCGCTGGACTCGCAGGGCGGTCTCGACCTGTTGCTGGACCGGCTCAAGCAGAGCCGGACCAACATCGAGTTCCTGATGCAGATCGCCAAGTCGACGCCGGGGGAGTGACTCCGGCACCGACCGCGTCCGGTGCGGGAATCGCCCGGGCGCGTCGGACGTTACGTCCGGCGGTACGTCGTGCCGGTCGCGGCGGGTGGCACTGCCCGCCCGCCGCGATCCGGCACCGTGACACATGGCAGACTGGTCGACGGCCAGGGTTCCGGTTCACGCCCGAGTCGACCCGCACACCGGTGCGGGCGATGCCGACGGCGACCCGGCGACCGACGATGAGAGGACCTCACCCATGAAGAAGGACATTCACCCGCAGTACGTGACCACCGAGGTCACCTGCTCCTGCGGCGCCTCGTTCACCACCCGCAGCACCGCCTCCAGTGGCAAGATCCACGTCGAGACCTGCAGCGCCTGCCACCCGTTCTACACCGGCAAGCAGCGCGTCCTCGACACCGCGGGTCGGGTGGCCAAGTTCCAGCAGAAGTACGCGAAGGTCCAGGCCAAGAAGGCCAAGTAGCGCTCCGTACGACGCCCGCTGCCCGTCACCACGACGGGGGCGGGCGTCGCGGTGTCTGCAGACGGGTTCACGGGTGTCCGCTCGGTGAAGGAGTCACGGGTATGAGCAGCGAACGCCTCGCCGGGCTTCTCGACGAGTATGCCGAGCTGGAACGGCAGCTGGCGGATCCGGGCCTGCACGCCGACCAGGTCACCGCCCGCCGGGTCGGCCGCCGATTCGCCGAGCTGGCCCCGCTGCACAAGGCCGCCGACGAGCTCGCCCAGGCCCGGGCCGACCTGGTCGCCGCCCGGGAACTCGCCAGTGAGGATGCGAGCTTCGCCGCCGAGGCCGAGGCGATCGCGGCCAGCCTGGCGGGCCTGGAGGCCCGCCTCGCCGAACTGCTCATCCCCCGCGACCCGCACGACGCCAAGGACGTCATCGTCGAAATCAAAGCGGGCGAGGGCGGCGAGGAGTCGGCGCTGTTCGCCGGCGACCTGCTGCGGATGTACGTGCGGTACGCCGAACGACGCGGCTGGCAGGTCGAGGTGCTCGACTCGCAGGACTCCGACCTGGGCGGCGTCAAGGACGTCTCCCTCGCCGTGAAGTCACGCGGCGTACCGGAGGGCGGCAACGGCGTCTGGTCCCGTCTGAAGTGGGAGGGCGGGGTGCACCGGGTGCAGCGGGTGCCGGTCACCGAGTCGCAGGGTCGCATCCACACCAGCGCGGCCGGCGTACTCGTGCTGCCCGAGGCGGAGGAGGTCGACGTCACCGTCGACCCGAACGAGCTGCGCATCGACGTGTTCCGTTCGTCCGGCCCCGGCGGCCAGTCGGTCAACACCACCGACTCGGCGGTCCGGATCACCCACCTGCCGACCGGGATCGTGGTCTCCTGCCAGAACGAGAAGAGCCAGCTGCAGAACCGGGAACAGGCGATGCGGATCCTGCGTGCCCGGATGCTCGCCGCGGCTCAGGAGCAGGCCGACGCGGTGGCCTCCGACGCCCGCCGCTCCCAGGTGCGCACCGTCGACCGCTCGGAACGGATCCGCACCTACAACTTCCCGCAGAACCGGATCACCGACCACCGGATCGGCTACACCGCGTACAACCTGGACCTGGCGCTCGGCGGAGAACTCGACGGCGTCCTGGACGCTCTCGCCGAGGCGGACCGGGCGGCCCGGCTCGCCGGCGACACCGAACTGGGCCGCCGCTGACCTGCCCCCGGAGCCGGTCCCGGAGCGGGTGCCTGCCGGGCTTTCAACGGAGCGGATGCGGGTGCTGGCGGGTGGCGCGCATCTGTCTGGTGGCGACGTCGAAGGCGCGGCTGAGTGCGTCCCGCAGCGCCGGCCCGGTCCCGTCGACCTCGGCCCAACCGACACTGACCCCGACCGGGGTGCCCGGCACCAGCGACTCCCACTCCTCGCCGGCCACCGCCTCGGTGATCCGCCGGGCCACCTCGGCGGCCTCGACCCGGCCGGCACCCGGCAGCACCACGACGAACTCGTCACCGCCGAAGCGGGCCACGAAGTCACCCCGACGCATCACCCGGTTGATCACCCCGGCGACGCGCTGCAGCACCAGGTCCCCGGAGTGGTGACCGTGCACGGTGTTCACCGACTTGAAGCCGTCGAGGTCGCAGATCATCACCATGGCCCGGTCGGCGCGGCCGGCCAGGTCCGACACGTACCGGTCGAGTTGACGGCGGTTGGCCAGCCCGGTCAGCGGATCGGTGAGCGCCTCCGCGGTGTACTGCGCCGTGGTGCGGCGCATCTCCTCGTGGTCGAGCCGGGCGGCGATGCCGTCGACGTACATGTCGCGGAGCCGGTCGTTGCGGCGGTTGGCCAGGCGGAACGCGTACCGGTCGGCGTCGTGCGCCGCCACGTGGTCGCCACAGCGGGTGTACGCGACGCTGCGCAGCCGGGCGGACTCGGCCGCGCCGAGCGTCTCGGCCGACACCATCGCCGTGTCCAGCCGGGTCAACGCCTCCGCCGACCGGTCGGCGGCGATCGCCAGGCAGACCGCGCCGAGCTGCCGCAGGTCCCGGGCGCGGGCGCTGTCCCCGCCGTCGATCATCAGGCGGGTGGCCTCGGGCGCGCCGGCGGGCAGCCGGGCCGGCTCGCCGAGCGCCGCCAGCCGGGCCAGGGCGTACCCGTACGCCACCCGGCTGCTCGGCCGCAGCAGGTGGGTCCGCCCGGTGGTGACGAACTTGACCAGGTCGGTGCCGATGTCCCGGAGCACCCGCAGACAGCCGTCGGTGTCGCCGTGATGGTCCAGTGCGACCGCGTTGCGCAGCCTGATGGCCGGCGCGGCGAAGGTCTCCTCGGCGATGCCGGTGGCGTTGCCGAGTTGGCGGGCGCGCTCGATCGCGCTCAACGCGTGTCCGTGGAAGCTCAGGTAGGAGTAGGCCATCGCCAGGTCGTGCCAGCCCCAGGCGGTCTCCCGGTCTACGTCCGGCGCCGTGCCCAACGCCCGGGAGGCCTGCACCAGGTGCGTCACGCACCGGTCGAACGCACCCTGGTGGTGGGCGGCCAGCGCGGCCAGGGCGTGCAGGTGGCCGTGCAGGTAGGGCTCGGCGATGTCGCGGGCGGCCTCGAAGGCGTGGTCCACCGCCGCCGCGTACTCGGCGGAACGGCCCAGGTTCAGCAGCGCGGAGAGGCGCTGCACCAGGGCGTCGGCCCGCACGTACGGATCGTCGCTGGTGCGGATCACCTGCTCGAAGGCGACGCAGGCTTCAGCCGATCGGCTGCTCTCCATCAGTGTCCGGGCCTGCATCAGGGCCTCGGCCTGGTCGGTGAGCCGGTCGACCCAACCCACGCACAACCTCCCTGGGGGCCCGCTGGAACCTGGCGCGCGACGCACACCGGGGACGTTCCGTGGACCGCTGTCACGGACGTCCGGGTGGACGCTCCATGATTATGTCGTGAACCGCTTGTCAGAAAACACCTCCGGGATCCCGGATCGACGGCCGATTTCGACGGTGTTGACCGCTGCGACCGCCCGGCTGGCCGCCGCCGGGGTGCCGTCCGCCCGGGTGGACGCGGAGCTGATCGCCGCCTCGGTGCTGGGAACCACCCGCAGCCGACTGGCGCTGAGCAGCGGCTTCACTCCCATCGACGAGGCCCGCTTCGATGAGCTGGTGTCCCGGCGGGTGGCCCGGGAGCCGGTGCAGCATCTCACCGGATCGGCACCGTTTCGTTATCTGGAGCTCGCGGTGGGTCCCGGGGTGTTCGTTCCCCGGCCGGAGACCGAGGTGCTCGCCGGCATGGTCGTCGACGCGGTGCGCGCCCCGGCCGTCGACGCCCCGGCCGGTGACGCCCCGACCGTCGTCGACCTCTGCAGCGGCAGCGGCGCGGTGGCGCTCGCGGTGGCTCACGAGGTGCCGGGAGCGCGGGTGGTCGCGGTGGAGCGGTCCACCGCCGCGCTGGCGTGGTTGCGCCGCAACGCCGCGACGCAAGCGGCGGCCGGGGACCGGCCGATCGAGGTGGTGGGCGGTGACGTCACCGACCCTGGGCTGCTCGCCGAGCTGACCGGCCGGGTGGACGTGGTCGTCTGCAACCCGCCGTACGTGCCGGAGGCCACCCCGGTGCCGCCGGAGGTCGCCGGACACGATCCGGCGGAGGCCGTCTTCGGCGGCCCGGACGGGTTGGCGGTGATCCGTCCGGTGGTGGGGTTGGCAGCCACGCTGCTGCGCGCCGGCGGCCTGTTCGCCGTCGAACACGACGACAGCCACGCGGCCGCGGTCGGCGCGCTGATCGCCGCCGATCGGCGGTTCGTCGACGTGACCGGGCACCGGGACCTGGCCGGTCGACCCCGGTTCGGCACGGCCCGTCGGGCGGCGCCGACCGCCGGTACGGGCTGAGACGGCCGGCGCTGCTGGCCGGGGCGACCGCCGGTACGGGCTGATCGGTGCGGATCAGGCTGCGGGCACGTGGCAGACTGGCTCACCGTGATGCTCTATGACTGCCGGTCCGCCGCCGACCGCGACAAAGGCATCGCCGCGGCGATCGAGGCGGTCAAGAACGGCGAGCTGGTCGTGTTGCCCACCGACACGGTGTACGGGGTCGGTGCCGACGCCTTCACTTCGTACGCGGTCACCGCGTTGCTCAACGCCAAGGGCCGGGACCGGCAGATGCCGCCGCCGGTGCTGGTCGGCTCCCGGCACACCCTCGACGGTCTGGTGCTGATCCTGCCGCAGACCGCCCGGGACCTCGCCGACGCCTTCTGGCCGGGGGCGTTGACGATGATCGTGGAGCACGCGCCGAGCCTGAACTGGGATCTGGGCGAGACCAACGGCACGGTCGCGGTCCGGATGCCACTGCACCCGGTGGCGCTGGAGGTGCTGCGGGAGACCGGCCCGATGGCGGTGTCGTCGGCGAACAAGACCGGTCGGCCGCCGGCGGTGACCGCCGCCGAGGCCCGCGATCAGCTCGGCTACTCGGTACGGGCCTACCTGGAGGCGGGGCCGTGTCCGGACCCGGTGCCGAGCACCATCGTCGACCTCACCGGGGACACCCCCCGGGTGGTACGGGCCGGCGCGCTGCCGATCGAGAAGCTGCGTGACGTGGTGCCGGACATCATCGGTACGGAGTCCTGAGTGCCGCCGTTCACCGTTCTCCACGTCTGCATGGGCAACATCTGTCGGTCGCCGATGGCCGAACGCCTGCTGGTGCTCGCGGTCGCCGAACGGCTCGACCGGTTGCCGCCGACGGCCGGGACGTCGGCGGTGGAGGAGCTGCTGCACAGCCACAGCGCCGGCACCGGCGGCTGGCACGCCGGCGAGGAGATGAACCCGCCGGCCGCCCGCCAGGTGATCGGCCGAGGTGGTGACACCGACGGGTTCGCCGCCCGCAAGCTGCGGTCCGATCAGATCGACGCCGCCGACCTGATCCTCACCGCCACCGCCGACCAGTTGGAGTACGTCGTGGCGCTGCGGCCGGACGCCGCCGACCGCACCTTCGTGCTCGGCGAGTTCGGTCGGCTGCTGCCGGCGGTGGATGTCACGGCGCTGCCGGCCGTCGCGCCGAACCCGGAGGCGGTGTACGCGCGGGGTGTGGCGTTGGTGGCGGCGGTCGCCGCCGTGCGCGACGACGCCGGTCCACAGCCTGGTGACGATCTGGACGATCCGTGGGGGCGGGGCGACCACACCTTCGCGCGGGTCGCCGACGAGATCGAGGAGACGGTGGGGGCGCTGAGCGTGGCGCTGCTGCCCTGAGCCCGTCGGACGGAGGCGATCGGAGTGGACGTGCCGGTCCGCGGGGTGCGGCGGTGATGGCCGTACGGCTGCGGCACCTGCCGGTGCCGTTGCTGGTGTCGGCGGTGCTGCTGGCGGTGCTGACCGCCGTCGGTGCCGGCCTCGACGGTGCGCCGGGTGCGCTCGGGGCGGCCGCCGGGGTGCTGCTGGTGGTGGTCAGCTACGTGGCGTCGTCGTTGGCGCTGGCCTGGGCGGACTCGGTGCATCCCCGGATGGTGCTCAGTGTGGGGCTGCTCACGTACAGCCTGAAGTTCGCGGTCCTGGGCGCGGCGGTGTTCGCGGTGGCGGCGTCGGACTGGGCCGGGCAGCGGATGCTCGCGGTGGCGATCATCGTCGGCACTGTCGCGTGGATCACCGCCCAGGTGTGGTGGACGTGGCGGGCCCGGATCCCGTACGTCGAGATCGACCCGCGCTGACCGTCGCGCCGTCGCCCGAGGAAGCCTGGTCCACGTACCGCCATCGTCGAGGGTATTCCACGGATTTGTCGGCAAATATCGGTACGATCGGCAGGTTCGTGCCACGCCGTGACAGGCGTGCTGCGGGGAGTGGATACCGGCGGGCCCGGAAGAGGAGTACCGTGTGCTCCCATCTGAGGTGCCACCGGGTCGCCCACACAACGAGGGTTGTGCGGGGGGTGACGCACAGCCTCCATCGTTGCCCTGATATGTTTCCGGCGTCATGGCCGGTGAACCACCTTCTGAACCCGCAGGTCCCTCGGGGGCCGACACGGGGTTCGCCGCGCTCGGCTACCTACTCGGCGGGATGGCTGTGTGGGGCGGGGCGGGGTGGCTCGTCGACCGTTGGCTGGACCTGCCCAACGTCGGGCTGCTGATCGGGCTGATCGGCGGGACGGCGGCCGGGGTCTACCTGACCGTTAAGAAGCTGGGCGCGTGAACCAGGCCCGACCGACGGAGGATGCGCGTTGATTGAGCAGCCGACCGTTCTCGCCGCGGAGTTCCCTCCCGGCGTGGATGCCTTCGACTTTCGCAGCCTGATCCCGGGGCTGGACGGTACCGCCTGGGCGGCCGCCTTCACCAAGATCACGCTGCTGCTCTGGATCGCCGCCGCGCTGGTGATGATCTTCTTCCTGGTGACGTACCGCAGCCCGAAGCTGGTGCCGACCAAGGGCCAGTGGCTGGCCGAGTCGGTGTACGGCATGGTGCGCGACAACATCGCCCGGGACGTGATCGGCAAGGACGGCGTGCGGTTCGCGCCGTACCTCACGGTGCTGTTCTGCTTCATCCTGCTCAACAATCTCTGGGGCATCGTTCCGTTCGCCCAGATCTCGCCGATGTCGCACATCGCCTTCCCGATGGTGCTCGCGGTGATCAGCTGGCTGATGTACATCGGGCACGGCATCGCCAAGTGGGGCTTCGTCGGCTACATCAAGCACTCCTGCTGGGTCTCCGGCGCGCCGCTGTGGGTGCAGCCGATCCTGGTGCCGATCGAGTTCGTCTCGAACCTGATTCTGCGGCCCGTCACGCTGGCAGTCCGGCTCTTCGCGAACATGTTCGCCGGCCACATGATCCTGCTGGTCTTCGTCCTCGGTGGCGTGGCGCTGTTCCAGGCCGACAGTCTGTTCATCAAGCCCATCGCCGTCCTGAGCTGGGGCATGGCGATCGTGATGACCTTCTTCGAGTTCGGCATCATGATCCTCCAGGCCTACGTGTTCACCCTGCTCAGCGCGACCTACCTGCAGCACTCCCTGGCCGAGTCGCACTGATCCCGGCCCCCTGATCGGCACACGTCCGCAGTGCGTCACGCGGGCGACAACTGAACATTCACCTAAACGTGCGCGTGATGGACACGCGTTCAACGCAGGAGGAAAACAACCATGGAGATCACCGGCAACCTGAACGCCATCGGCTACGGCATCGCCGCCCTGGGCCCCGGCATCGGCGTCGGTCTGGTGTTCGCCGCCTACATCCAGGCGACCGCCCGCCAGCCGGAGAGCGCCGGCCTGACCCGGGTCTACATGTTCATGGGCTTCGCCGTGATCGAGGCGCTCGCCCTGCTCGGTCTGGTGCTCGCGTTCGCACTCTAAGACGACCGGCGCGGTCTGACTCGGTGACCGGCAGCGCGAGCGCCGGTCCGGGCGAAGGGAACTGTCCATGTACGAAGAAGTCACGTACATAGCCGCGGAAGAGGGCGGGAACATCCTGCTCCCACCGCTGTCCGAGATCATCGTCGGTCTGATCGCCTTCGGTCTGCTCGTCGCCGTCCTGCTGAAGTTCGTGTTCCCGCGGATGGAAGCCATGTACCAGGCGCGGGTCGAGGCGATCGAGGGCGGCATCAAGCGGGCCGAGGCCGCCCAGGCCGAGGCGAACCAGCTGCTGGAGCAGTACAAGGCCCAGCTGGCCGAGGCGCGTACCGACGCGGCCCGCATCCGTGACGACGCCCGGGCCGACGCCGAGGGCATCCGACAGGACATCCTCGCCAAGGCGCGGGAGGAGTCCGACCGGATCATCGCGGCCGGCAAGGAGCAGCTCGCCGCCGAGCGGCAGACCATCGTCCGGGAGCTGCGTGCCGAGGTCGGCACGCTCGCGGTCGACCTGGCCGGTCGGATCGTCGGCGACGCGCTCGCCGACGAGGCCCGCCGCAAGGGCACCGTCGAGCGCTTCCTGGCCGACCTGGAAAGCACGGGAGCCCGCTGATGCAGTCCGCCACCAGCCGGGAGTCCTACGCGGCGGTGACCGGCCGACTCGTCGGCTACGTCGCCGGTGCCACGCCGGCGGCGGTCGCCAGCACGGCCGACGAGATCCTCTCCGTGGCAGACCTGATGCGCCGTCAGCCCCGGCTGCGGCGGGCGCTGGCCGACCCGGCCCGCCCCGCCGACGACCGGATCGGGCTGCTGCGCGGTCTGCTGGACGGCAAGGTCGGCGCGGACAGCATCGAGCTGCTCAGCGCCGTCGTGGCGGCCCGCTGGTCGGCACCGTCGGAGCTGCTCGACGCCACCGAACGACTCGGTGTCGACGCGGCGCTGTCCGGTGCCGAGTCCGCCGGCGAGCTGGCCGAGGTGGAGGACGAGCTGTTCCGCTTCGGCAAGATCATCGATGGTGACCCGCAGCTGGGTGCCGTGGTGGGTGACGTCACCGTACCCGCCGACCGGCGGGTCGAACTGGTCCGCACACTGCTCACCGGCAAGGCGCTGCCGGCCACGGTGCGCCTCGCCGAGCAGGCGGTCCGTGGCTTCGGTGGCCGGTCCGTCGGGGCCGGGCTGAACCGTCTGGTCGAGATGGCCGCCGCCCGACGCGACCAGCAGGTCGCGCACGTCACGGTCGCCGCCCCCCTGACCGATGCCGAGGAGCAGCGGTTGGGTGCCACGCTGGCCGGAATGTACGGTCGACAGGTCTCCGTCAAGTTGACGGTCGACCCTGCCGTACTCGGCGGGATGAGCGTACGGATCGGCTCCGACCTGTACGACGGCACCGTGCGGCGCCGCCTCATCGACACCCGTAAGGCGCTCGCCGGGCGCTGAATCAGTCCATGCCGTTCCGGGTTCATCCGGGCCACTAGACATAGAGGAAGCAGAGGATGGCCGAGCTGACCATCTCGTCGGACGAGATCCGTGGTGCCCTAGAACGCTACGTCTCCTCCTACACGCCGGAGCTGTCTCGCGAAGAGGTCGGCACCGTGGCGGACGCCGGGGACGGCATCGCCCACGTCGAGGGCCTGCCCTCCGCGATGGCGAACGAACTGTTGGAATTCGAGGACGGCACGCTGGGCGTGGCGCTGAACCTCGACGTACGTGACATCGGTGTGGTCGTGCTTGGCGACTACTCCGGCATCGAGGAGGGGCAGCGCGTCAAGCGCACCGGCCGGGTGCTCTCCGTACCGGTCGGCGACAAGTTCCTCGGCCGGGTGGTCAGCGCGCTCGGCGAGCCGATCGACGGCCTCGGCGACATCGTCAACGATGGCTTCCGTGAGCTGGAGCTGCAGGCGCCGAACGTGATGGCCCGGCAGTCGGTGCACGAGCCGCTGCAGACCGGTATCAAGGCCATCGACGCGATGACCCCGATCGGTCGCGGTCAGCGTCAGCTGATCATCGGCGACCGCAAGACCGGCAAGACCACCGTCGCGCTGGACACGATCCTCAACCAGCGGGCCAACTGGGAGTCCGGCGACCCGACCAAGCAGGTGCGCTGCATCTACGTGGCGATCGGACAGAAGGCCTCCACCATCGCCTCGATCAAGGGCGTGCTGGAGGAGCACGGCGCGATGGAGTACACCACCATCGTCGCCTCGCCCGCCTCCGACCCGGCCGGCTTCAAGTACATCGCGCCGTACACCGGCTCGTCGATCGGCCAGCACTGGATGTACGCCGGCAAGCACGTGCTCATCGTCTTCGACGACCTGAGCAAGCAGGCCGAGGCGTACCGGGCCGTGTCGCTGCTGCTGCGTCGCCCGCCGGGCCGTGAGGCGTACCCCGGTGACGTCTTCTACCTGCACTCCCGGCTGCTGGAGCGGTGCGCGAAGCTCTCCGACGAGCTGGGTGCCGGCTCGATGACCGGCCTGCCGATCATCGAGACCAAGGCCAACGACATCTCGGCCTTCATCCCGACCAACGTCATCTCGATCACCGACGGTCAGATCTTCCTGGAGACCGACCTGTTCAACCAGGGCCAGCGGCCGGCGATCAACGTCGGTACCTCGGTCTCCCGGGTCGGTGGCGCCGCGCAGGTCAAGCCGATGAAGAAGGTCGCCGGCCGGCTGCGGCTGGACCTGGCCCAGTACCGGGAGCTGGAGGCGTTCTCCGCGCTCGCCTCCGACCTGGACAAGGCGTCGCGTAACCAGCTGGACCGTGGTGCCCGCCTGGTCGAGCTGCTCAAGCAGGCGAACTACTCGCCGTTCCCGGTGCAGGAGCAGGTCGTCTCGGTCTGGGCCGGCACCGAGGGCAAGCTCGACGACATTCCGGTCGGTGAGATCCGACGCTTCGAGTCGGAGTTCCTGGAGTACCTGCGGCACTCCCACTCCGGCACCTTGGACTCGATCGCCGCGCACAACTGGAACGACGAGATCATCGCCACGCTCAGCGACGCGATCGAGAAGTTCAAGCAGATGTTCCTGTCCAAGGACCCGGCCCGGGTGATCAACGAGGCGCCGGCCGAGGCCCTGGAGGGCGAGCAGGAGCGCGAGAGCGTCACCCGGTACGTGGCCGACGCCGACGCCGAGAAAGAGTAAGGCGGTTCCGGATGCCAGCGCAGGTTCGGGTACTCCGCCAGCGGATCCGCTCGGCGAAGTCGATGAAGAAGATCACCAAGGCGATGGAGCTCGTCGCGACGAGCCGGGTCGCCAAGGCCCAGGCGCGGGTGGCGGCCTCGCTGCCGTACGCCAACGCGATCACCGGTGTGCTCACCGCGCTGGCCTCGAACGCCTCGGTCGACCACCCGCTGCTGACCGCCCGTGCGAAGGTGCGGCGGGCCGGCGTGCTGGTGATCACCAGCGACCGGGGTCTGGCCGGCGGGTACAGCACCAACGCGATCAAGACCGCCGAGTCGCTGATCGCGCGGCTGAAGGCCGACGGCAAGGAACCGGTGCTGTACGTCATCGGCCGCAAGGGCGTGTCGTACTACCGGTTCCGCAACCGGCCGATCGAGGCGAGCTGGACCGGCTTCTCCGAGCAGCCCAACTTCGCCGACGCCCGTGAGGTCGGTCAGACGCTGATCGCGGCGTTCCAGCGTGGTGCCGACGACACCGACGGTGCCGGGGCCGACCAGGTGCTCGGGGTGGACGAGTTGCACATCGTCTCCACCGAGTTCAAGTCGCTGATGACGCAGACCCCGGTGCCCCGCATCCTCGGCCCGATGGAGGTCAAGGACCGGCCGATGGAGGCCGCGGCGGGAGTGCTGCCGGCGTACGAGTTCGAGCCGAACGCCGAGGCGCTGCTCGACGCGTTGCTGCCGAAGTACATCAACACCCGGATCTACGCGGCGCTGGTCGAATCGGCGGCGAGTGAGTCGGCGGCGCGGCGGCGGGCGATGAAGAGCGCCACCGACAACGCCGAGGAAATGATCGAGAAGTACACGCGGCTAATGAACTCGGCGCGTCAGGCCGGGATCACCCAGGAGATCAGCGAGATCGTCGGCGGCGCCAACGCGCTCGCGGCGGCGGGAAGTGAAGTGTGATGACTGCCTCTGTAGAAACCCAGGCAACCGGAGCGACCAGTACGGCTACCGGCCGCGTGGTCCGGGTCATCGGCCCGGTCGTCGACGCCGAGTTCCCGCGCGAGGCGATGCCCGCGATCTTCAACGCCCTGCACGTGGACGTCGCGCTCGCCGGTGGCGAGCGGACGCTGACCCTCGAGGTCGCCCAGCACCTGGGCGACAACGTGATCCGGGCCATCTCGATGCAGCCGACCGACGGCATGGTCCGTGGCGCGGAGGTCCGGGACACCGGATCCCCGATCACGGTGCCGGTCGGGGACGGCATCAAGGGCCGGGTGTTCAACACCATCGGTGAGTGCCTCAACCTCGCCGAGGGCGAGACGCTGCAGGTGACCGAGCGCCGGTCGATCCACCAGAAGGCGCCGGCCTTCGCCGACCTGGAGCCGAAGACCGAGATGCTGGAGACCGGCATCAAGGTGCTCGACCTGCTCGCCCCGTACGTCAAGGGCGGCAAGATCGGCCTGTTCGGTGGTGCCGGCGTGGGCAAGACGGTGCTCATCCAGGAGATGATCATCCGGGTCGCGAACAACTTCGGCGGTACGTCGGTCTTCGCCGGCGTCGGCGAGCGGACCCGTGAGGGCAACGACCTGATCCACGAGATGACCGAGTCCGGCGTCATCGACAAGACCGCCCTGGTCTACGGCCAGATGGACGAGCCGCCGGGCACCCGGTTGCGGGTCGCGCTTGCCGCGCTGACCATGGCGGAGTACTTCCGCGACGTGCAGAAGCAGGAAGTGCTGCTGTTCATCGACAACATCTTCCGGTTCACCCAGGCCGGTTCCGAGGTCTCCACCCTGCTCGGCCGGATGCCGTCCGCAGTGGGTTACCAGCCCACGCTGGCCGACGAGATGGGTGAGCTGCAGGAGCGGATCACCTCGGTCCGGGGCCAGGCGATCACCTCGATGCAGGCGATCTACGTGCCCGCCGACGACTACACCGACCCGGCGCCGGCCACCACCTTCGCCCACCTGGACGCCACCACCAACCTGGAGCGGTCCATCTCCGACAAGGGCATCTACCCGGCGGTTGACCCGCTGGCGTCCTCGTCGCGGATCCTCGCCCCGGAGTTCGTCGGCCAGGAGCACTACGCGGTGGCCTCCGAGGTGAAGCGGATCCTGCAGAAGTACAAGGACCTGCAGGACATCATCGCCATCCTCGGTATGGAGGAGCTCTCCGAGGAAGACAAGATCACCGTCTCTCGGGCCCGGCGGATCGAGCGGTTCCTGTCGCAGAACACCTTCGCGGCTGAGGTCTTCACCGGCATCAAGGGTTCCTACGTGCCGGTCAAGGACACCATCGAGGCCTTCCGCAAGATCAGCGAAGGGGAGTACGACCACTTCCCCGAGCAGGCCTTCTTCATGTGCGGTGGGCTGGACGACCTGGAGCGCAACGCCCGCGAGCTGATGAAGGGCTGACGACGGCGTCAGCCGTCGGCCTGGAGTGCAGGGCCGACCCGGCGGTACCCCGACGGGCGCCGCACCGGACATCCGGTGCGGCGCCCGTCGCGTTTCCCCCGTCGGTCGTTTGCGTCTGCCGGCCAGGGGTACCCGACCGGCTCTGCGGCGGACGGGGGTCGGGGCGATGGCGCAGCGGGATCGGACACGGACACGCCCATCGCGGCTGAGCCGGCCGGAACGGCTCGCGCTGCTCGCCGTGCTCGTCGGGTTGGTCATGGTGGCGGGCTCGGTGGTGGTGCTCAGCCGGACCGTCGTCGACCGGGCCGCGAGGTCGGTGCCCACGGCGGACCTGTTCGGCGACGGCGGCGAAACAGCCGCGCTGGACGGTCCGCTGACCGGGCCGGTGAACCTGCTGCTGGTCGGCGTGGACCGGCCGACCGACCAGCCGCAGCGGGTGCCCCGGGCGGACACCGTACTGCTGGTGCACGTGCCGGCGGGGCTGGACCGGGCGTACCTGATCTCGCTGCCCCGCGACCTGCTGGTGGACATCCCGGCGTTCGGAGTCAGCGACTATCCCGGCGGGGTCGACCGGATCAACGCGGCGATGGCGTACGGCAGCAGAGTGCCGGGTCGCGCGGAGCCGGACCCCGTGTCCGGTTTCCAACTGCTCGCGTCGACTGTCGCCGCCCGTACCGGTGTCGACCGTTTCGATGCCGGTGTCATCGTGAACTTCGCCGGGCTGGAGCGGCTGGTGGACGCGATCGGTGGGGTACGGATGCGGATCGACGCCGACGTGCGGTCGGCGCATCGGCAACCCGACGGCCGGCCGCGCCCGGCGAACCCGGACGGTTCGGGCTACGTCGGTCCACAGGCCGAGTACCGGCAGGGGGAGCGGTTGCTCTCCGGCTGGCAGGCGTTGGACTACGTCCGGCAGCGGGAGAGCCTGCCCGACGGTGACTACGGCCGCCAGCGGCATCAGCGGCAACTGGTCCGGGCCCTCGCCGAACAGGTGGTCACCCGGGACCTGGTCACCGATCCGGGCCGGTTGACCGCAGTCCTGGACGCCGCCGGCACGGCCGTGGTCGTGGACACCCGGGGCCGGTCACTCGTCGACTTCGCGATGGGGCTGCGGCAGATCCGGGGCGACCGGATCGTCCTGCTGGACCTGCCGGGTGTCGCGGTCACCGGCGGCGACGGCGAGTATCTCGGCGAGCGGTTCACCACCGATGCCGACGACTGCCTCGCGGCACTGCGCGCCGGAACTCTCGACCAGTTTGTTGCAACCCGTCCTGAACTGGTCAATCGCGAA
Organism: Solwaraspora sp. WMMA2101; assembly: GCF_049179175.1. NCBI lineage: Bacteria > Bacillati > Actinomycetota > Actinomycetes > Micromonosporales > Micromonosporaceae > Solwaraspora > Solwaraspora sp. WMMA2101. The sequence continues at coordinate 4,750,057 of NZ_JBMHMA010000006.1, forward strand.
AAGTGACGGTTGTCGGCCGGCCACCCGGCGCGGGTACGGGAGACCGCCCCGACTAGACTCGCAGACGACCTCGCCACCAAAGGAGACCGCGTTGGCTAAGCAACTGCACGTCGAACTTGTCGCCGTCGAGCAGATGGTCTGGTCCGGCGAGGCCGAAATGGTGATCGCCCGGACCACCGAAGGCGAGCTCGGCGTACTGCCCGGTCACGCGCCGATGCTCGGCCAGCTCGCCGAGCCCGGCCAGGTGCGGATCACGCTGCCGGGCCGCGAACAGGTCGCCTACGACGTCGCCGGCGGGTTCCTCTCGGTCACCACCAACGGCGTGACGATCCTCGCCGAGGAAGCCACCCCGGCCGCCCCCGCCACCGCGTCCGGTCACTGAGCGGGCGGCGTCGATGTCGACCATCGAATGGTTCGGGATCGGCGTCCTCGTCCTGCTCGTCGCGATCCTGACGTTGATCGTCCGCCGCGCCCTGATGGCCCGGGTACGCGGCACCATCAAGCTCAGTTTCCGGGTCAACACCATCGTCGACGGCCGAGGCTGGTCACCCGGCTTCGGCCGGTTCGTCGGCGACGAGCTGCGCTGGTACCGGCTGTTCAGCTTCGCGCTGCGCCCCAAGCGGGTGCTGTCCCGCCGTGGGCTGGCCGTGGAGAGCCGGCGCAGCCCACGTGGCCAGGAGCGGCTGGCCCTGCCGCACGACTGGGTGATCCTGCGCTGTACCAGCCATCACGCCCCGGTCGAGATCGCCATGGCCGAGTCCACGGTCACCGGGTTCAGCTCGTGGCTGGAGGCGAGCCTGCCGGGGGAGGACTCGCGCCGGCTGGCGGCCTGAGCAGCGCTCACCCGTCGGCCACCAGTTCCACCTCGTAGCCGTACCGGTCGCTCAGATAGCCGGCGTAGGTGTCCGGCCCGCCGGCGTACGGATGCCGGTCGGCGAACAACAGCGACCACCCGTGTGCCGGCGCGGCCGCGACCAGCTCGTCCACCCGCTGCCGGCTGCCGGCATGGAACGCCAGGTGGTTGAGGCCCGGCGCGCACCGGTCGTGGACGTCGCCGGTCAACGCGGGGGACTGCTCCAGCACCAGGTAGCTGCCGTCGTAGCGCCAGGACCGGCCGGCGGGCCACCGCTGGTACGGCTGCCAGCCGAGTTCACCCAGCAGCCAGGCCCAGCCGGGTTCAGCTGCGGGTAGATCGGGTACCCACAGCTCGACGTGGTGCAGTCCCGGCATGTGCTCCTCGCCGGGTCAGCGGCCGCCGCCGGGCACCCAGAGCACGTCGCCGCCCGGGTTGGCGGTTCTCGCCAGGATGAACAACAAATCCGAGAGACGGTTGAGATACTTTGCCGGAAGGGGGCCGGTTCGTTCCGGTTCATGGGTGATCAGCGCCCACGCGGAGCGCTCGGCCCGTCGAGCGACGGTCCGTGCCACGTGCAACAGCGCGGCGCCAGGGGTGCCGCCAGGCAGGACGAAGGAGTCGAGCTTGGCCAGCCGCGAGTTGTACTCGTCGCACCAGCCTTCCAGCCGGGTCACGTACGCCTCGGTGACCCGCAGCGGCGGGTACGCCGGCTCCGGCTCGACCGGGTTCGCCAGGTCGGCGCCGACGTCGAACAGGTCGTTCTGGATCTGCCCCAGCACGTTGCTCAGGCTTTCGTCGAGCCCGCCGAGGGCGAGCGCCACCCCGATGGCGGCGTTGCACTCGTCGACGTCGGCGTACGCGCAGATCCGCAGGTCGGTCTTGGCGACCTGCTCGTTGTTGCTCAACCTGGTCGTGCCGGTGTCCCCGGCCTTGGTGTAGATGCGGGTGAGGTGGACGGCCATGAGCGACAGGGTACGGATTCTGCACCGCACCGGCAGCGCCGGTGTCGGGACAACGTCGTCCTCGGCGGCCGAGGACGACCTCACCCCGGCCGTCGAGGGCGGTGTCCCGGTGGTCGAGGGCGACCTCATCTCGGTCACCGGCGGAAGCCGGCTGGTCGGCTCGGTGCCGGTGGAGGGGGCGAAGAACTCGGCCCTGAAGCTGATGGCCGCGGCGCTGCTGGCACCGGGCCGGACCGTGATCGACAACGTGCCCCGGATCACCGACATCGCCATCATGGCCGACGTGCTGCGCGGACTCGGCTGCGAGGTCACGGTGACCGCCGCCGGTGCGGAACTCGCCGGCTCGCGGGCCACCGGCTCGCCCCGGGCCAGCACGGTGACAATCGACGTACCGGCGGCCCCCGGCTGCCGACCCGACGTGGACCTGGTGCGGCGGCTGCGGGCGTCGATCTGCGTACTCGGGCCGTTGCTGGCCCGGTGCGGGCAGGTCCGGGTCGCGCATCCCGGCGGCGACGCGATCGGCTCCCGTGGGCTCGACATGCACGTGGCCGGCCTGGCCCGGATGGGCGCCGACATCACCGGGGAGAACGGCCTGGTCGTGGCCTCCGCTGCGCGCGGGCTGCACGGCGCGACGATCTGTCTGGATTTCCCCAGCGTCGGTGCGACCGAGAACCTGGTGATGGCGGCGGTGCTCGCCGACGGGATCACCGAGATCGACAACGCGGCGCGGGAGCCGGAGATCGTGGACATCTGCGCGATGCTGACCGCGATGGGGGCGCAGATCGACGGTGCCGGTACGGCGACCCTGCGGATCGAGGGCGTACCGGAGTTGCAGCCGGTGCGCCACGCCACGATCGGGGACCGCATCGTCGGCGGGACGTGGGCCTTCGCCGCCGCGATGACCCGGGGCGACGTCACCGTCCACGGGGTCGATCCGGCGTTCCTGCAGGTCGCCCTGGACAAGGTGGCGGACTCCGGAGCCAGCGTCGAGGCGACCGACGACGGCTTCCGGGTACGGATGGACCGCCGGCCGCGCGCCGTGGACGTCGTCACCCTGCCGTTCCCGGGTTTCGCGACCGACCTGCTGCCGATGGCGATCGGGTTGGCGGCGGTCAGCGAAGGCGCCTCACTGGTGACCGAGAACATCTTCGACGGCCGGTTCGGCTTCGTCGACGAGTTGCTGCGGCTCGGTGCCGACATCAAGACCGACGGCCATCACGCGGTGGTCCGGGGCCGCGAACGGCTGGTCGGGGCGCGGGTCACCGCGACCGACATCCGGGCCGGTGCCGGCCTGGTGATCGCCGGACTCTGCGCCGACGGGGTGACCGAGATCGCCGACGTGCACCACATCGACCGTGGCTACCCGAACTACGTCGCCGACCTGCGCGCGCTCGGGGTGCAGGTGCAGCGGTACGGCGGCTGACACCCCGGCCGGGTTACCGATCGTTCAGGTCCGCCGGTTAAGCTGGCGGACACATCCGTCGGGGCTGGCGGGCACATCCCGTCGCACAGGCGTGGACTCCGATCGGGCAGGCGCGGACGAGGAGATGCAGATGGCGGGTCGGCTGGCAGTGATCGGTGCCGGGTTGATGGGATCGGGCATCGCCCAGGTCGCCGCCCAGGCGGGCTGGCAGGTCACGATGCGCGACCTCGACGACGCCGCCACCGCCCGGGGCGTCGACGGCATCCGACGCTCCCTGGAGAAGTTCGCCAGTAAGGGCACGATCAGCGCCGACGACGTCGAGGCGGCGATCGGCCGGATCACCACGACCACCGACCTGGAAGCGGCGGCCGAGGCGGACATCGTCGTCGAGGCCGTCTTCGAGCGCATCGAGATCAAGCACGAGGTCTTCCGGGTCCTGGACAAGGTCTGCAGGGCGGACGCCGTCCTGGCCACCAACACGTCGGCGATCCCGGTGACCCAGATCGCCGCGGCCACCGACCGGCCCGAGTCGGTGGTCGGTACGCACTTCTTCTCCCCGGTGCCGATGATGAAGCTCTGCGAGCTGGTCCGCGGCTACAAGACCTCGGACACCACGCTCGCCACCGCGCGGGCGTTCGCCGAGGAGATCGGCAAGACCTGCGTGGTGGTCAACCGGGACATCGCCGGGTTCGTCACCACCCGGCTGATCTCCGCGCTCGTCGTCGAAGCGGTCAAGCTGGTCGAGTCCGGGGTGGTCTCCGCCGAGGACCTCGACACCGCGTGCAAGCTCGGCTTCGGGCACGCGATGGGTCCGTTGGCGACGGTCGACCTGACCGGTGCGGACGTGCTGCTGAACGCGTCGAAGAACATCTACGCCGACACCGCCGACGAGAAGTTCTTCCCGCCGGAGCTGCTGCAGCGCATGGTCACCGCCGGCGACCTGGGCCGTAAGACCGGCCAGGGCTTCTACAGCTACTGACCTCGCCGACAGCTGCTGACATGGCCACCTGACCGAGGTTCGTGACTAGAATAGTAGTCATGACTACTATTCCGCTCGCGGACGCCAAGGCAAGGCTGTCTGCCGTTCTCGATGAGGTCCGTGATACCCACGAGCGGGTGGTGATCACCCGGAACGGACGACCTGAGGCAGTCATCATGTCGGTATCCGACCTGGAGGCCCTCGAAGAGACCCTCGACCTGTTGTCCACGCCCGGCGCGTTGGAGGAGATCCGGCAGGCTGAGGTCGACATCGCCGCCGGCCACGGCGTCGACGCCGACGAACTGCTACGCCAGCTTGCTGCCCGCGCGGAGCGCGAGCAGCAGTGAGCGACGAGGCGTACCGACTTTCCGTGGCGCCCGCTGCCCGGCGGGCCCTGACCGAGGGGCCCCCTGTCGGCCTGCCACTGGCCGTCGCGGCAGCCGTCGGTCAGTTCCTCACCGGCCTGCTCCTGGAAAGGCCGTACGTGGTCGGCAAGCCGCTGACTCGCGAGCTGACCGGCTATCACTCGGCACGACGCGGCGCCTATCGGGTGGTCTACCGGATCGACGAGGACAACCGAACAGTGCATGTCACCCGCATCGACCACCGAGCGGATGTCTACCGCCCTTAGCGGTCGCACCGGTTCAGCCGACACGCAGTGCTGCGGCCAGGGGTGGCTGGTCGACCGGGTCGCCGGAGCGGCGCATCGCCCACAGCGGCGGGCCGCCTGCCGGCAGGTGCGCGACGCGGACGACGCGGTAGCCGTGGCCTTCGTAGAACGCCCGCTGCCGCACGCTGCTCGCCTCGACCACGGCCGGCATGCCGATCCGATCCAGCCGGGCATGATGCGCGGCCAACAGCGCCGACCCGATGCCCTGGCGACGTAACCAGGGGGCGGCGGCGAGGAACGCCAGGTGGTGGTGCCGGCCGGTCGGCTCCAGCCGCCCGGCGGCGAAGGTGTAGTGCGCGTACGGGCCGTGCCGGTCACCGCAGGACCGCAACCTGCGCCGCTGATGCTCCGCTCCGAGGAGCCGGTCCGCCGTGTGCGGATACCAGATAGCGACCCCGTCGCAGTGCCTGACCACATCGACGATCCCGTGCCGGACGCCGAACGCCAACTCGGCGGTGAAGAACTGATGCATGGTCGGATACCGGATGGCGTGATCATTGATCAGCCAGGCCACCACCGGATCCACCACACTCGACTGCGCCAGCAACTCCGCCAACGGCCCGATGTCGGCAGCGGCGGCGGTCCGTACGGTCAGCGCCGGACCGCCACCGCTGCCGGCCGCTGGCGTCGGCCTGGTCACCGGCGCGCGCCGGCCTGGCAGACGCCGTGCCGAGTGGGCGTTGCCTGGGCGGACTGCCAGCGGCGTAGCGCATCCTTGATCCGGTCGTTCTGCTCCCAGGTGCGTTCGAGCTCGGCGTACACGATGCCAAGGTCGTGGGCGACGCGGTCGAGGAACGCGGCGACCTCGCCGGGGTCGAGGCCTCGGCCGCCGCCGCGTCGGGGGACCGTCGGGAAGCGGTGGCTGCGGACCTGCCACCGGCGCCGCAGTTCACGCATCTCGTCTTCCTCCCCATTGCTCGCTACTGCCGCTGGTTCCGCTCAGTCGGTTGTCGTCGACGGGTGGACGGGGTGGCCCTGCCGCTTGCCGATGCCGGCAGGGCCACCCCACCCCAATCGCCGCAGCCCTCCTTGGCGGTACGGCGACCAGGGCGAACCTTGGTGGCCGGGACGCCCAGCGGCGTGACTCGCTACCCGCCCCGACCGAGGGCGACCGCCCCAAGAGCCATCCGGGGGCGTTCGCCATCAACCTACAATTGCCACCGGTTGTAGGTCAACGCGCAACGTGCAACTGGTTGAGGTTGGAGGTAGAAGCGTGATCAAATGGGCATGCCATCCGGGGAGTGTGTATGCCCAAGCAGCAGTACCAAGTTCTGGCCGACGAACTACGAGCGAAGATCGAGTCTGGCGAGTGGCCACCGGGCACAAAGCTGCCCAGCCGCTCACAGCTCTGCCGCGAGTACGACGTCTCGGACACCGTCGTCGGCAAGGCGATGATGATCCTCCGTGCCACCGGGCTGACCGAGACCCTCGAAGGAGTCGGCGTGTTCGTGGCCGAACCGAGGTGACTAAGTGCCGACTTGGGTAGGCCAGAGTGGTTCGGGCGGCCAGGTTGCATGATCAGGTGACGCCTACGCACGTCATCTTCGCGTTTTGACGTGCGTAGGCGTCACCTCGACAGCGGTCCCCGTGCACCGGTCGAGCTATAACGACGTGGTGGAAACAATGCCGACCCTTGTCGTCATCAGTGGACCACCGGGGGCTGGTAAGACGACGCTTGCCCACCTGCTCGCCCGGCGGATCGGCTGCCCGGCGATCTGCCGGGACGAGATCAAGGAGGGCATGGTCCACTCAGCCGGCGACTTCAACGCCGCACCGAGCGACGAGCTGACCCTTCGGACCCTGCCCACTTTCTTCAACGTGCTACGACTGCTGCTGACGGCAGGGGTCACCGCGGTCGCCGAGGCGGCTTTCCAGGACCGCCTGTGGCGCCCCGGCCTGCAGCCACTGATCGGGATCGCTGACATTCGGGTGGTGCACTGCCGGGTCGCCGCGCAGACGGCCTTCGACCGCGTCCAGCGGCGGCAGGACGAGAACGCGACCCGGCGTGCCCATGCCGATGCGTACCTCGGTGACCATCAGACCCATGCCGTCGGTCACCACGGCTTCCAGCCGGTCCGACTGGGCGTACCCGAGATCGAGGTGGACACCAGCGACGGCTATCGTCCTGGGCTCGACGAGATCGTCGCATTCGTGAACGGTGGACGATGAGCCCCGGCCGGGAGTCAGCCGTCGCGTTTGGTGGTCCAGCGGAACGTGGTCAGGCAGAGCACCAGGCCGATGACGCACCAGATGCCGAGCACCAGCGCGACCATGCCGAGCTCGAACGAGCCGCCCGGCTCCTGGGTGCCGAACGCCTCCGGCAGGAAGACCGAGCGCAGCCCCTGGCACATCCACTTCAGCGGGAACAGCGCGGCGATCTGCTGCATCCAGCCGGGCAGCGCGGTGAAGACGAAGAAGACGCCGGAGGTGAACTGCAGGATCAGCGAGACCGGGGTGGCCACCGCCGACGCGCTGCGCCCACTCCTCGCCAGCGACGAGAAGGCGATGCCGCAGAGCGTGCAGGCGGTGATGCCGAGCACCGACACCCAGCCCAGGGTGAACCACTTGAACGCGGTGTCCGGCAGTTGCAGGTCGAACAGCAGGGTCGCGACGGCCAGCAGGAGCACCGTTTCGGCGAAGCCGATCACGGCGACCATGATGACCTTGCCGGCGAAGTAGACCCATTTCGGCATCGGGGTGCCGCGCAGCCGCTTGAGCACGCCCCGGTCGCGCTCGATCGGGATCTGGATGGCCAGGCTCTGGAAGCCGACGGTCATCAGCCCGGTGGCGATCATGCCGGTGATGAAGTACTGGGTGAACCGTACGCCGTCGGTGATCTCCCCGGTGAAGATCGACGCGAAGATCAGGATCATGATGACCGGGAAGGCCATCGTGAAGACGACGGACTCACGGCTGCGCATGAACTGCCGGATCTCCAGCTTGCCCTGCCGCAGCCCCAGCCGCGCCGGGCCGACCCGCGTCACGGCCGGCGAGGTGCTGGGGGCGCCGGCCGCCGGAGAGGTCACAGCGCCGGCGGTACCGCCCGTGGTCGCGTTCACTTGTGTCCAATCATCCGCAGGTAGACGTCTTCCAGGGTGGGGCGGGTGACGGTCAGGCCGGGGACCTCGCCGTCGAAGCGCGCGGCCAGGTCGGCGATCAGCGCCGTCGGCGTCGCGCTCTGCTCGTGCCGCGTCGTCCCGTCGGCGGTACGCCAGGAGACGGTGGCCAGGGCGTCGCGTCGGCCGCCCAGCTCGGCCGGCGGTGCCACCTCGACGAGCCGGCCGGCGGCGATCACCCCGACCCGGTCGGCGAGGGCTTCCGCCTCGTCGAGGTAGTGGGTGGTCAGCAGGATCGTGGTGCCGCCGGCGGCGAGTGCCCGGATCAGTTCCCAGAATTCGCGTCGCGCCTCCGGGTCGAAGCCGGTCGTCGGTTCGTCGAGGAAGAGCAGTTCGGGGCGGCCGACGATGCCGAGCGCCACGTCGAGGCGGCGTTTCTGCCCGCCGGAGAGGGTGTGGGTGCGGGCCTTCGCCTTGGCGGACAGGCCGACCCGGTCGATCACCGTCGCCGGGTCGTCCGGTGCCGGGTAGAAGGCGGCGAAGTGTGCGACGACCTCGCCGACGGTAAGTTCGTCGAACTCGCCGGTGCCCTGCAGCACGATGCCGATGCGGGAGCGCCACTGCGGCGTACCGGGGTCGGGGTCGACGCCGAGCACCCGGACCTCGCCGGCGTCGCGGCGGCGGTAGCCCTCCAGGATCTCCACTGTGGTGGTCTTGCCGGCGCCGTTCGGGCCGAGCAGGGCGAAGACCTCGCCGCGCTGGACGCTCAGGTCGACCCCGTCCACCGCCGCCGATCCGCCGTAGGACTTGCGGAGTCCGTGTACCTCGATGGCCGGCTGGTCCGCCGCCTTGTCGCTCATGACGTCAACTATCGCCCCTGCCGCACAGGGGGAGGCGGTCGGGTGTCGGGGAGGTGACGGAGGCCGCCGGAGCTGGACCGCGCTGGTTCGTTGGTGCTACGGTTCATTACACAAGTAACGAACCAGTGAACCAGAGGTGCTCCCGTGTTCGATGATCGAAGTCCGATCTATCAGCAGATAGCCGACAAGATCAAAAACGACATCCTGAGCGGGGCGCTGCAGGAGGGCGAGCAGGTCATGTCCACCAACCAGTACGCCAGCTACTACCGGATCAACCCCGCCACCGCCGCCAAGGGCTTCCATCAGCTCATCGACGAAGGCGTGCTGTTCAAGAAGCGCGGTATCGGCATGTTCGTCAGCCCCAACGCCCGCGAGACCCTGCGCGGCCAGCGCCGCGACCGGTTCTTCGCCGAGGTCGTCGACCCGATGCTCGCCGAGGCCCGGATCATCGGCATCCCGCTCGCCGACGTCGTCGCCCGCATCCAGCAAGCAGCAGAAGCTGCCGGCAGCCAGCACGCAGCAGAAGGGGAGCAGCAGTGACCGGCCTCGGTATCTCCACCAGCGGCCTCACCATCCGCTACGGCGACACCGTCGCCGTCGACTCGCTCGACCTCACCCTCGCCCCCGGCAAGATCTACGGACTGCTCGGGCGCAACGGCTCCGGCAAGACCAGCCTGCTCGCCGTACTGGCCGCCTTCCGGCAGGCGAGCAGCGGGACCGTCCAGGTCGGCGGTGCCGACCCGTTCGAGAACGCGGCCATCATGTCGCAGATCGCGTTCGTCCGGGACCGGGTCGACGCCCAGGACACCGACCGGGTCAGCTGCATCCTGGACCTTGCCGCGACGCTGCGCCCCAACTGGGACGCCGGCTACGCCGAACGCCTGATCGAGCGCTTCGACCTGCCCCGGCGCAAGCGGCTCAACGCCCTCAGCCGGGGCATGAAGTCCGCGCTCAGCGTCACCCTCGGGCTCGCCGCGCGGGCACCCCTGACCATTTTCGACGAGGCCTACCTCGGTCTCGACGCGCCCAGCCGGTACGCCTTCTACGACGAGGTGCTGGCCGACTACGTCGCCCACCCGCGCACCATCGTGCTCTCCACCCACCTCATCGAGGAGGTCGGCGCGCTGTTCGAGGAAGTGGTGATCCTGCACCGGGGCCGGCTGGTCGCCCACGAGGAGACCGAGACGCTACGCGCCCGGGGGACCGCGGTGACCGGCCCGGCCGCCGCCGTCGACGCGTTCGTCGCCGGACGCACCGTGCTCGGCACCCAGCAACTCGGCGGCACCCGCTCCACCACCATCTTCGGCACCCTCGACGACAGCGACCGGGCGGCCGCCCACGCCGCCGGTCTGGAGCTCGGCCCGATCGGGCTGCAGGACCTGTTCGTGCACCTGACCGCCGACAACCAGAAGGAGACGCGGCGATGAACGCCACCGCGTGGACCGTCAGCCGGACGCTGCTGCGCCGGTCGCTGCCGCTGGCCGGGTGGTACTGGGTGATCCTCTACCTGGCCTGGGCCGTGGTGATCGGCCTGACGGCACGGCTGGGGACCGTCGAGGTCAGCATGTGGGCCAACGTCGGACTCCAGGCGCCGCGCTGGTTCACCTTCGTCTTCGGCATCACCGCCGTCGGCGCCTACCTGCCGGTGTTCGTCGCCCACGGGGTCACCCGGCGGGACGCGCTGATCGGTGCCTGGGGTTTCCTGCTGCCGTACGCCGTCGGCTTCGCCGTCATGACGACGGTCGGCTTCGGCGTCGAGTACCTGACGTTCGATGCCCTCGGGCTGTTCGGCGGGCTGACCGAGCCGTACCCGGTCGACTCGTTGGGGGCGGCAGCCGCGATCTGTCTCGAGTTCACCCTGGTGTACCTCGGCTACACGGCGGCCGGCGCGCTGTGCGCGATCGCCTACCACCTGATCAACCCATGGTGGGCGACGCTGCTGCTGCCAGTGGCGCTGCTGCCGGCCTTCGTGATCGAGATCGGCTTCCGTACCGAGTGGGCCGGTCTCGTGCTCGGCCGGCTGCTCGGCCTCGGCGACGAGGGACACCTCGGCGCCGGCGCGATCGTCGCCCTGGCGACGTTGCTGGTCGCCAGCGCGGTCACCTGGGTGCTGGTCCGCCGGCTGCCGATCAAGAAGATCACCGGCTGAGGAGGCCGTAATGTCCGTCATCGAGGTCGAACACCTGCACAAACGGTACGGCGATCTGGTCGCGGTGGACGATGTGTCGTTCACCGTCGACGAGGGGGAGATCTTCGGCGTCCTGGGGCGCAACGGCGCCGGCAAGACCACCACAGTGGAGTGCGCTCTCGGGCTGCGTCGGCCGGACCGGGGCAGCGTACGGGTGCTCGGCCTGGACCCGCAGCGCGACGGCGCGACACTGCGCGAACGGCTCGGTGCCCAGTTGCAGGAGAGCCAGCTGCCGGAGCGGATGAAGGTCTGGGAGGCGTTGGAGCTGTACAGCTCCTTCTACCGTCAGCCGGCCGACTGGCGGGAGCTGCTCGACCTGCTCGGCCTGTCGTCGCGACACGACGCCCGGTTCGGCCAACTCTCCGGCGGGCAGAAACAGCGGCTGTCGGTGGCGCTGGCCCTGGTCGGCAACCCCCAGGTGGCGTTCCTCGACGAGTTGACCACCGGGTTGGACCCGGCGGCCCGCCGGGACACCTGGTCGCTGATCGAGTCGGTCCGCAACCGGGGAGTCACCCTGGTGCTGGTCACCCACCTGATGGAGGAGGCGGAGCGGCTCTGCGACCGGGTCGCGGTGATCGACGCCGGTCGGGTGGTCGCCGTCGACACCCCGGCCGGGCTGGCCGCCAGCGTCGATGCCGGGCAGCGGATCCGCTTCGTCGTGGACCGGCCGCTGGACCCGGCGCTGCTGGCCGGCCTGCCGCAGGTCACGGCGGTCACCGTGGACGGGCGCGAGATCGTCGTCGACGGTACGGCGGACCTGCTGTTCGCGGTGGTGGCGGCGTTGTCGCGCCACGGCGTGACCCCACGTGAGCTGCGGATGCAGCAGGCCACCCTGGACGACGCGTTCCTGGCACTGACCGGAGGCCACCGATGACCGCGCTGCGGCGACTCACCGTGATGGAGGCCAAGCTGCTGCTGCGCGACCCGGCGGCGGTGGTGATGGCGCTGGCCTTCCCGATGTTGCTGATCATCGTCCTGGGTGCGGTGATGCCGGGCTTCCGTACCCCGGTCCCGGAGCTCGCCGGGCTGCGCCCGATCGACGTCTACCTACCGGTGGTCGTCGCCCTGGCGGTGGCGACCGTCGCGCTCAACTCGCTGCCGACGACGGTGGCCGGCTACCGGGAGCGCGGGGTGCTGCGCCGGATGGCGACCACCCCGGTACGCCCGGGGAAGCTGCTCGGCGCGCAGTTGGTCGTCGCGGTGGCCGCCACCACGGTCGCGATCGGCCTGGCGGTCGCGGCGGCGGCGGTCGGGTTCCGGGTGCCGCTGCCGGCCCGGCCGGCCAGCTTCGCCGGGGTCTTCCTGCTCGGTGCGGCGGCCACCTTCGCCGTCGGCCTGCTGGTCGCCGCCCTGGTGCCGACGAGCAGATCGGCGAACGCGGTCAGCATGCTGCTGTACTTCCCGATGCTGTTCTTCGCCGGGGTGTGGACGCCGGGACCGCTGATGCCCGAGTCGATCCGCCGGATCGCCGACGTCACGCCGCTCGGCGCGCTCAGCCAGAGCATGCAGGCCACCTGGACGGGCGGCCCGGTGCGACCACTGCACCTGCTGGTGCTGGTCGGCTACCTGGTCGGCGCGGGAGTGCTGGCCGCCCGCTTGTTCCGCTGGCGGTGAGCCGGCGCTGTCCGGCCAGCACCTCCGACGCCGGCTGTCCGGCCAGCACCTCCGACAGGGTGGCCGGGGTCAGCCCCCGGTCCCGCAACCCGGCCAGGATGTGCGGCAACGCCTCGTCGGTCATCGCGGCGTTGGCCTCGGTGACGTGCAGCACCACCACCGAGCCGGGCCGCACGCCGGACAGCACGGCGTCGACGACCGGCTGCCAGGCGGTGGCGAACGGGTCGCCGCTGATCACGTCGCCGTCGACCACGGTCAGCCCGAGCGGGGCGAGCGCGGCCAGCGCCGCCCCGTCGTGGCACAGGCCGGGGAAGCGGAAGTACCGGGTCTGCCGGCCGCCATACGGTGCGATCACGTCGAAGGTCTTCGCCACGTCGGCGGTCATCGCGTTCGCCGGCACCTGCGGCAGGCCGTAACAGTCGGCGGTGAAGGCGGCATGGTCGTACGTGTGGTTCGCCAGCTCGAACCGGGGGTTGGCGGCCAGCCGGCGGGTCAGGTCGGGGTACTCCTCGACCCACATGCCGGTGAGGAAGAAGGTCGCCGGCACCTGCTCGCGTTCCAGCAACTCGACGATGGCCAGGTTCGCGTACGAGCGGACCTCGCCGCTGCGCAGGCTGTAGCGCATCCCCTCGGTCATGTCCGCGTCGAAGGTCAACGCGACCAGGTTGCCGCTGCGCGGCCCGTGGTCGACGACGGGCGGGCGGGTCCCGGGTCGGGTAGCGCCGGGCTGCTCGGCCGGGCCGGGCGGTGCCGACGGCGTGGGGGACGGTGTGGCTGACGGCGGGAGCGGCGTACCGGTGCCGTCGCCCGGACCGCCGGTCGACGGTGCCGGACCGACGGTGCCGGCCACGGCCGGGGCCTCGGTCGCGCCGTCGCCGGTGGTGACCAGGCCGACGACGATCGCGCCGAGGCCGACGACGGCCACCGCCGTCGCCACCGCCAGAGCCGTCGAACGTGAACGCACGGCGGAGATCGTCGCAGGCGGGGCCGACCGGTGATGAACGGCCTCTCGCGTTTCGACCGTTCGGCGGGCAGGATCGGCGCGATCAGTCCGTGGCCGGAAGCGATCAGTTCAGGATGGTGTGCCCGGTCAGACCCGGTATCCGGCGGCGCGGGCGGCCCGGCGTTCCCGGCGGCGGTGTACGACCCGACGGATCAGCAGCGGCCCGCCGATCACCAGCACGACCAGGAAGACCAGGATCAGCACCGGCAACAGGATGGCCACCACCGACATCACCACGCTGGTGACGTCCTCGGCGGTGCTGGCCACCGGAGCGCCGACCCCGGCGGTCGCCGTGTTGATCACCGGCCGGGCGGTGGCCTTGAGCGCGTGTACGCCGAGTGCGATCAGCACCCCGACGACCACCGGGATCCACTGGTTCGAGGTGAAGAACTCGCCCGGATCGCTGACCGTCACGGTCTCCGACGACGAGCCGGCGCCGAACGCCAGCCCGCCCGCGGTCGGCCGGACCACCGTCTGCACCACGTCGTTGACGTGGTCGACGACCGGCACCTTGTCGGCGACCAGTTCGACGGCGAGCAGCCCGGCGAGGATGGCCAGCACCCAGCCGTTGCTGATCCACTGCCACCCGTCGGGCGGCGTGATCAGGCTGGTGTAGCGGGCCAGCAGCCCCACGGTCAGCAGCGGGATGTACGCGTTGAGCCCGGCGGACGCCGCCAGCCCGGTCCCGGTCAGCAGTTCGAACACATGATCCAGGATCGCACCGCCGCGCCAGCCCTGCGCGGCGAGCCGCCGCCGCTGCCGCTACCCTCGTCGGGTGCGGCTGGTGATTGCGCGGTGTGCGGTGGACTACGTCGGTCGACTCTCGGCGCATCTGCCGCCGGCGACCCGACTGCTGATGGTCAAGGCGGACGGGTCCGTGTCGATCCACGCCGACGACCGGGCCTACAAGCCGTTGAACTGGATGAGCCCACCGTGTCGGCTGACCGAGTCGCCCGGTGTCTGGCGGGTGGTGAACAAGGCCGGCGAGGAGCTGCGGATCACCATCGAGGAGATCATCCACGACACCTCGTACGATCTCGGCGTCGACCCGGGGCTGCGTAAGGACGGCGTGGAGGCCCACCTGCAGGAGCTGTTGGCGGCCAACCCGACCACCTTCGGGGACGGGTTCACCCTGGTCCGGCGGGAGTACATGACCGCGATCGGCCCGGTCGACCTGCTCTGCCGCGACGGTGCCGCCACCGTCGCGATCGAGGTCAAGCGGCGGGGCGAGATCGACGGCGTCGAGCAGCTCACCCGCTACCTGGAACTGCTCAACCGGGATCCGCTGCTCGCCCCGGTGGCCGGCATCTTCGCCGCTCAGGAGATCAAGCCCCAGGCCCGGGTCCTCGCCGAGGACCGGGGCATCCGCTGCGTGGTCGTCGACTACGACAAGCTGCGGGGCATCGAACGTGACGAGCTGACCCTGTTCTGACCGGCACCAGCGGGCCGGTCGCGCCGTTGACTCCGTCGAGACCGGACAACGGTGCCGGCCCCCCGAGGAGGTCCAGCGTGGGCATTCGCAACCAGCAGCGCCGGGCGGCCAAGAAGAAGGCCCGCGAGCAGCGCCAACGCCTGCGGCAGGAGGCTGGCGGTACGGCGTACCCGCCGTTCGGTGCCTTCGCGTCGCCCACGGAGGCGGACCGGATCGACGACCTGCTGCGGGCGGCCGCGCACGCGGTGGCCGAGGACCGGGCCGCGGCGTTCGACGACGCCGTCGCGGCGTTGGTCGCCGCTGACGACCGGCTGGTCGACCAGGTGGTGGACGCCGCCTTCACACAGGTCCTCGCCGCCCTGTGGCGGCACGGCTGGATGCCCGCCGACCTGCTGCGGGTCGTCCGGCGGGAGCACGGCAAACGCCCGGTCGGCCTGGTCGCCGGGCAGCTGACGGCGCAACTGCGCGGGTACGCGGCGGCGACCGTCGCCGAGCGCTGGCACCGGCAACTGCGGGAGCTGGAGATCGACGTCTGGGGCGCCGATCCGGTCGACCACCGGCTGACCGCCTGGGCCGGCCGGTCCAAGCTGGACCGTACGGCGGCGGTGGTGTCGGCGGCGCAGGCGCTCGCCCTGCTGTCGGGACTGCCGTCGCTGGAACCGGTCGCCCCGCCCCCGGGCACCGTCCGTCCCGGTGACGCCGGCCCGGACCGTGGAGCACGGACGGTCACGCCAGATGTCTCCAGCGTGGACGAACGTCAGCTCGGCCGGATCCGGGCGTTGCTGGCCAAGGCCGAGTCCACCGAGTTCCCGGAGGAGGCCGAGGCGTTGTCGGCCAAGGCGCAGGAGCTGATGACCCGGCACAGCATCGACCACGCGCTGCTGGCCGCCGCCGCGCGCGCCGGGGAGACCGCGCCGACGCCGATCGCCGTACGGGTCGGCCTCGACGCGCCGTACGAGCAGGCCAAGGCGTTCCTGCTGCAGCAGGTCGCGGAGGCGAACCGGTGCCGGTCGGTGTGGTCGGGGCGGCTCGGCTTCGCCACCGTGGTCGGCTTCGCTGCGGACTGCGAGTCGGTGGAGCTGCTGCACACCTCGCTGCTGGTCCAGGCGACCGCGGCGATGCTGCGCAACGGGTCGCAGCGGGGCCGGTCCGGTCAGTCGACGACCCGGTCGTTCCGCCAGTCGTTCCTGGAGGCGTACGCGGTCCGGATCGGCCAGCGGCTGAGCGCGGTCGCCGACGACGCCGGCCGGGCGGCGGCCGCCCGGACCGGCACCGACCTGGTGCCGGTGCTGGCGGCCCGCGACGAGCAGGTCCGGCAGACCACCGAGCAGCTCTTCCCGGAGCTGGGTGCGCGGATGATCTCCGGCAACAACCAGGCCGGCTGGGTCGCCGGTACGGCCGCCGCCGATCAGGCCAGCCTGGGCACCCGCGCGCCGGTCACCCGCTGACGCAAGACACCGGTCACCCGCTGACGCAAGGCGCGCCGGTCACCGGCTGCGCCGCAGGTGTCACCAGCGGCCGTAGCGCAGCCGGATCGCGGTGACGATCCGGGCCACGTCCGCCGCCGTACGGTCGAAGGTCGTCGTCGGCAGCAGCGACGGGGCCCGCCGGTAGGTGATCGCCTTGGCCCGGGCGAACTCCTTCAGGCCGTCCTCGCCGTGGATGCGACCGAACCCGGAGTCGCCGACCCCGCCGAACGGCAGCTCGCTGAAGCCGGCGAAGGTCAGCGCGGAGTTGACCGAGACCATGCCGCTGCGGATCCGCCGGGCGACCGCGATCGCCCGGCGCTTGCCGAAGACCGCGCCGCCGAGCCCGTACCGGCTGTCGTTGGTCCGGGCGATCGCCTCGTCGATGTCGGCGACCCGGTTGATCACGACGGTGGGGCCGAAGGTCTCCTCCCGGGCCGCGGCGCAGTCGTGCGGCACGTCGACCAGCACCGTCGGGTGCACGAACGGCGGGCGGACCGCGGCCGGGCCGCCGAGCACCGCCCGGCCGCCGGCGGCGATCGCGTCGTCGATGTGCCGGCGGATGACGTCGACCTGACCGGGCATGGTGATCGGGCCGAGCTGGTCGGTCGGGTCGGTGCCGACGCTCAGCCGGGCGGCCCGGTCCACCACGGCGGTGACGAACGCGTCGTGCACCGCGTCGAGCACGTACACCCGCTCGATGCCGATGCAGCTCTGCCCGGCGTTGGTCATCGCGCCCCAGACGCACGCCTCGGCCGCCGCCTCGAGGTCGGCGTCGTCGTCGACGATCATCGCGTCCTTGCCGCCGGCCTCGATCAGCACCGGGGTGAGGGTCTGCGCGCAGGCGGCCATCACCGCCCGGCCGGTGCGCGACGAGCCGGTGAACGCGATCTTGTCGACACCCGCGCCGCATAGCGCGGCGCCGACGTCGCCGAGGCCGTGCACGATCTGCAGTACGGGGTGCTCGCCGACCACCTCGGCGAACGTGTCGACCAGCCATTGACCGATGCCCGGGGTGTACTCGCTGGGCTTGAAGACGACGGCGTTGCCGGCGGCCAACGCGTACGCGATCGAACCGATCGGGGTGACGACCGGGTAGTTCCACGGGCCGATGACCCCGACCACGCCGAGTGGCTGGTACTCGAGGTGACCACTGAACTCGGCGGTGACCAGCCGGGTACGGGTCCGCCGGTGGCCGAGCACCCGCTTGGCGTGGTGCGCCGCCCAGTCGATGTGCTCGACGGCGGCGGCGATCTCGACGACGGCGTCGGCGACCGGCTTGCCGCCCTCCCGGTTGATCACCTCGGCGAGCTCGGTCATCCGGTTGGCGATCAGCGACCGCCAGCGCAGCAGCCGGCGGCGCCGCTGCGCGTGGCCGATCCCGACCCACCAGGCGCTCGCGGCGCGGGCGGCGGTGACCGCTGCGGCGACGGCGGCGTCGTCGGCGGCCGGGAACCGGCCGACCTCGGCGCCGGTCGCCGGGTGGGAGGAGATGAGAAACCCGTCGGCGACCTCCGGCTGACCGGGAATCCGAACCGCTGTCATCGTCGCTCCTCGTTGCTCGCCGGCACCGACCCGAAGTGTATTCGTGAAAGATACTCGCAGGTAATCGGACGTTGATTCATGGCAATGTGTTGGCGGCGTTGACCGGGTGTCGTCGCGTCGGGTGTCCGGTTGTCGGAGGCGATCGACGAACCGGTGGCGCGGCGCTGGGCCGCCCGGCGGCCAACACCGGACGAGGGACCGTGGCTACGCGTGGGCGGGACCTGGCAAGCTGCACCGGGCGACGCGACGTGCGTCGTGATCGAGGGTGGAAGGGCGCCACACCAGCAGATGTCCGAACATCAGTCGCTGTTACCTCTCCTGCAGATCGTCAACGGCCCGACCCCCGGGGCGAGTTACCGCCTCTCCGCCGGCAACCGGGTGATCGGCCGGGACACCGGCCTGGACATCACGATCGACGACGTCAAGGTCAGCCGGTGTCACGCCACGATCGAGGTGGGCGGCGGCCGTACCGTCCTCACCGACCAGGCCTCGACCAACGGGACCTGGGTCAACGAGCTGCGGATCGCCCAGCCCACCGAGCTGCGCGACGGCGACCGGATCCGCATCGGCGGGATCGAGTTGCGCTACTACGACCCCGCGTCGGCCCTGACCGACCCGGTCGGTACCCGGCTTTCGCTGCCGACCGCCGTGCCGTCGGGCGTACCGGTCCGGCCGACCACCGGCCTGCGGTCGCCGTTGCACGCCGCGCTCGGTGAACCCACCCAGGCGATGCGTCCGTCCCGCCGGCCCAGCCTGATGCTGATGGCCGGCCTCGCCGCGGTGTTCCTGGTCGGCTGGGTCACCTGGCTGGTCGTGGTGATCACCTGAGCGGTGTCGGGGCCGGAGACGTGGCAGACTGCCCGGCAAGGCTTAGTTGACGTTAAGGTACGGTGGGTGGAGGCAGTATGGCGCGCGAGTGCAACACGGTCGGAGTCGTCGGACTCGGCACGATGGGCGCGGGGATCGTGGAGGTCTTCGCCCGCAACGGCGTACCGGTGGTCGCGGTCGAGATCGACCAGACGGCGCTGGACCGGGGCCGGGCCAACCTGACCGCCTCCACCGACCGGGCCGTCGCCCGGGGCAAGCTCGACCCGGCCGACCGCGACGCCCTGCACGCGCGGGTAACCTTCGCCGTGGGGCTGGCCGCGCTGAGCGAGGTCGACCTGGTCGTCGAGGCGGTCCCCGAGCGGCTCGACCTCAAACAACGCCTGCTCGCCGCCCTCGACCAGGCCTGCAAGCCGGACGCGATCCTGGCCACCAACACCTCCTCGCTGAGCGTCACCGAGATCGCGGTCGCCACCAGCCGCCCCGAACGGGTCGTCGGCCTGCACTTCTTCAACCCGGCACCGGTGATGAAGCTCGTCGAGGTGGTCCGCACGGTGGTCACCGACCCGGCGGTCGTCGCCGACGTCGAAGCGCTCTGCCGGCGGCTCGGCAAGGTCGGCGTGACGCTCGGCGACCGGGCCGGATTCATCGCCAACTGGCTGCTGTTCGGCTACCTCAACCAGGCGATCGGGATGTACGAGTCCCGGTACGCCAGTCGCGAGGACATCGACACGGCGATGCGACTGGGCTGCCGACTGCCGATGGGCCCGCTGGCGCTGCTCGACCTGATCGGCCTGGACACCGCCTACGAGGTGCTGGACACCATGTACCGCCGGGGTGGCCGGGACCGCCGGCACGCCCCGGCTCCGCTACTGCGCCAGATGGTCACCGCCGGGCTGCTGGGTCGCAAGTCCGGGCGGGGGTTCTACACCTACGAAGCGCCCGGCTCGTCGCGGCTCGTCGTCGACGACCGGACCCCGTCGGCCGGTCAACCTGGCCGGGCCGGTCAGCAGCCGGCTGCTCGCGAGTCGGCCGGTGGCGCGGTGCCGGTGCGTACCGTCGGAATCGTCGGCGGCGGACCGACCGCCGACCACCTCGCGGCGGCCAGCGTCGCCGCCGGGCACACCGTCGTCGCCGTCGCCTACGACGGCCCCGGCACCGACCTGGCCGGACTCGCCGCCGCCGACCTGGTCGTCGAGACGATCGCCGGGGACCTGGCGACCACCCGGGCGCTGCTCGCCGCGCTGGACGCCGCCTGCCAGCCGGCCGCCGTCCTGGCCACCACCACCTCGACACTGCCCGTCGTCGACCTGGCGATGGCCACCGGCCGGTCGGAACAGGTCCTCGGCCTGCACCTGCCCGCCCCGGCCCCGCAGGGCGACCTCGTCGAGGTGGTCCGCACGGTCCGCACCGCCCCGCCGGCCGTCGCCACCGTCGCAGGGTTCTGCACCGGCCTCGGTAGGACCGTGGTGACCTGCGACGACCGGGCCGGGCAGTTGGTCGGGGCGCTGCTGACGCCGTACCTCAACGACGCCGTCCGGATGCTGGAGGCCGGCTACGCGACGGCCGACGACATCGACGCGGCGATGACCCTCGGCTGCGGCTACCCGACCGGACCGTTCGCGCTGATCGACACTCTCGGCCTGGACACGGTGCTTGCCGTCCAGGAGGCGCTGTACGACGAGACGCGGGAACCGGGTCTCGCCCCGGCGCCGCTGCTACGGCACCTGGTGACCGCCGGCCGGCTCGGCCGGCACGTCGGCCACGGGTTCCGCCCGCACCCGCAGAGCTGACCGGGCGGTCGACCGACGTACCCTTGCGACCATGAGTCCGCGCCGCAACCGTCCGGTCCGCCGGACCGGCTCCGGCGGCCGCGCCGGGCCCGGCGCGGCAGGTCAGCCCGAGCCGATCGACCCGGAGCGGGTACGCCGGGGCGTCGCCGCGGTGCAGTCGTGGTCCGACGGCGACTGGATGGTCCGGTCGGTGCCGGGACCGGCGGCGACCAAGACGTACCGGTGTCCCGGTTGCGTCCAGGAGATCCGCCCCGGGGTGCCGCACCTGGTCGCCTGGCCGGTGGACGGCCGCGGTGACCTGGCTGACCGGCGGCACTGGCACACCGGCTGCTGGCGGGCCCGCCAGCAGCGCCAGCCCGGGATCGAGCGCTCCCGGTCCGCACCCCGCTACGGCTGAACCCGGCACGGCTGAACCCGGCACGGCTGAACCCGGCACGGCTGAACCCGGCACGGCCGACCCCCGCCACGGCCGACCCGGTCGCGACGGTGGCAGACTGGTCCGGTGAGCGAGCCGATCCGGTCCATGTCGATCCTGCCCGCCGAGCGCCGCGACATCGAGTTGCACACCGCCGACGGGCTGACCCTGGTCGGCGAGCTGGCGCTGCCGGTCGACCGCCCGCCGGTCGCCACGCTGATCTGCCTGCATCCGCTGCCGACCCACGGCGGCATGATGGACAGCCACGTGTTCCGCAAGGCGGCCTGGCGGCTGCCGGCGCTGGCCGGGCTGGCCGTGCTGCGGTTCAACACCCGGGGTACGGCCAGCGAACGCGGCACCAGCGAGGGCAGCTTCGACAACGCCGAGGGGGAGCGGTACGACGTCGCGGCGGCCATCGAGTACGCCGAGTTCGCCGAGCTGCCCCGGATCTGGCTGGTCGGCTGGTCGTTCGGCACCGACCTGGCCCTGCGGTACGGCTGCGACCCGGCGGTCACCGGGGCCGTCCTGCTGTCCCCGCCGCTGCGCTTCGCCACCGATGCGGACCTGGCCACCTGGTCGGAGTCGGGCAAGCCGGTGACCGCCCTGGTGCCGGAGCTGGACGACTACCTGCGACCGGCGGCGGCGACCGAACGGTTCGCCGCGATCGGTCAGGCGGAGGTGGTCGGGGTGGCGGGTGCCCGGCATCTGTGGGTCGGTGACGTCGAACGGGTGCTCGACGAGGTGGTACGGCGGGTCGCGCCGCAGGTGCAGGTGCCGTTGCCGACCAGTTGGGACGGCCCGATGGAGGTCGGTGACTCCAGCGCGTACGCCGACCGGACGGTCGCCGCCTTCGCGGACGTGCCGGTCACCGGTCCGGCGCAGCGCGACGCCGACGCCGACGCCGACGCCGACTCAGCCTGACCGCGCCGGGATCGGTCAGCGGGGGAGGCCGGCGAGCCGTTCGGTCGTCGGCCGGTCCTCGTCGACGGGCGGATACCCGGATGCCCAGTCGCCCCGGGCCCGCCAGACGTCGACCCAGTCGACCCCTCGGGACCGGTCGCGGCCCAGCAGCGTCCTGCCGAGCGCCCGGAGCCCGACCCCGGCGGTCAGCAACCCGATCCCCAGCCTGGCGCGCGTCGGCGACCAGTGTTGCCGCAGGTAGGTCGACCGGCCGCGGAGCAGTCGGATGCGCTGCCCCTCGGAGCTGGACGAGGCGCCGACCAGGTGGACGACCTGCGCGTCCGGGGTGAGCACCGGTCTGGCGCCGAGTGCCCGGGCCCGGGTGCTCAGGTCGATGTCCTCGCTGTAGAGGAAGTAGCGCGGGTCGAAGCCGCCGAGCCGGCCGAACAGCTCCCGTTCGATCAGCAGCAGGCAGCCGGAGAGCGCCGGCACCTCGCGGACGGTCCGCCGGTCGTAGCCCGGCAGCCCCTCCGGATCCGCCCAGGCCCTGCCGCGTAGGACGGTCGACAGCCCGGTGGCGAACCCGACCGTGCTCCACACCGTCGGCAGACCCCAGCAGGAGTAGTTGTCGTCGGTGCCGTCCGGGCGCAGCGTCCGGCCGGTGTACATGCCGTGGCCGGGGTGCCGGTCGGCGAAGTCGACCAGGGTGGCCACCGGGTTGCCGACCGGCTCGGTGTCCGGGTTGAGGCAGAGCAGGTAGCGGCCGGAGCTGGCCAGCGCACCCCGGTTGACGCCCCGGCCGAACCCGACGTTGTCGGTGAGCCGGACGAGCCTGACCTGGGGGAACCGGTCGGCGACGGCGTCGGCCGACCCGTCGGTGGAAGCGTTGTCGACGACCACCACCTCAGCGCTGACCGACCCCGACGGCGTGGTGACCGACCCTGACTGCGTAGTGACCGACTCCGACGGGCCACCGGCGAGGCTGGCGTACAGCTCGGTCAGACAACGCAGGATCAGCTCGCGGGTGTTGTACGAGACGATGACGACCGAGACGTCCGGGCGGCTCACCGCTGCCTCCCGGTGCTCACCGCGTCGGGCCGACGCTGCCGCCGGCCGGCCCGTGGGGCCGGGATCCGCCGGGTCGGCGCGGCCGCGGCCTCCGTCGGTGCGTCCGCCGGGCGGCCGTGCCGTAACCGGTTCCGGGCGCTACCGCCGAGCAGCCGCACCGCGAACGGTACGTCGTGCAGCAGGTAGCGGCGCATCAGGCGCTGCGGTTCGCCGAGCAGCCGGTGCACCCATTCCAGTCCGGTGCGCTGCATCCAGCGCGGGGCACGGCGGTGCACCCCGGCGACGAAGCCGATCGCCGCACCGCAGCCCATGAACCAGGTCCCGGGCAGCAGCGGGCGGAGCCGGGCGATCAGCCGCTCCTGCTTGGGGAAACCGAGACCGACGTAGACCAGGTCGGGCTTGGCTGCGGTCACCTCGTCGCAGATCGCGGCGAGCTGCTCCTCGGAGGTGTCGAACCCGAACGGCGGGCTCAGCTCGCCGGCGATCACCAACTGCGGGAACGCGGCGCGCAGCACCTCGGCCGCCCGTACGGCGGTGCCGGGCTCGCCGCCGAGCAGGTAGACCGACCGGCCCCGGGAGCCGAGGCCTGCCGACAGGCTCCAGATCAGGTCGGAGCCGGGGACCCGGGCCGGCAGTGGGTCGCCCTGGAGGCGACTGGCCCAGATCAGGGGGGCACCGTCCGCCACCACCAACGTTGATGACTCTACGTGTTGGCGGCACTCCACTTCGCGGCTCGCACGGCGCAGAATGTCCACGTTCGGAGTGATGATCTGTCCGCCGCGCCCGGCATCGAGTGCGGTGACCACCTCGTCGACCACGTCCTGCTCGCGGACGGGGTCGAAACTGACGTTACGCAGAGTAATGCGACGCCTATTTGGGGTGATGGTGTCCTGGTCGTGGGGCACAGCAGCACACGGTACTTGCCGGGATGGTCCAACGGATGGGCCATACGGTGTCAGCTAGGCGATAGTGAGGTTGCCCATTCGACTGGTTGCCGTATCCCCCACAAATGGAATCATCATGCCTGTGCAGATTACTGTCATCATGCCGGCCTTCAACGAGGAAGAGGGGATCGGCGCAGCCTTGCGTGCAATGACCGAATCCCCACACTTTGGGCCGGACATCGACATTATCGTGGCCGCGAACGGCTGCAGCGACCGTACGGCGGAGGTCGCCCGCGCCTGTGGCGTCCGGGTCCTGGAGATCACCACTCCGTCCAAAATCGCCGCGCTGAACGCGGCCGACGCGATCGCCGACGGAGACGTACGGATCTATCTCGATGCCGACATCGCCGCGCCGGTCGAGTTGCTGCGCGCGCTGGCGGCCGCGATCGCCGAACCCGGCGTGGCGGCGGCGGCCCCCCGGCCGGTGATCGACGCGTCGGGCAGCACGTGGCCGGTGCGTGCCTACTATGCGATCAACTCGCGCCTGCCGGTCTTCAGTGGCCGTCTGTTCGGCCGGGGTCTGATCGCATTGTCGGCCGAGGCGCGGGCGAGATTCACCAATTTTCCGGACATTATCGCCGACGACATGTTTCTTGACGCCGTGGTGCATTCGACCGAGAAGCGCGACGTTGACCTGCCCGTACGGGTGGTGGCTCCACGCCGTACCGGCGAACTTGTCCGCCGGGTGGCCCGCTCCCGGGCGGGCAACGCGGAATTCTGGCATTTCGTCCGGACCGACCCGCGCGGCGCGGATCTTGCGCTCGATCCGGTGCCGGGATCCAGCCCTTGGTCGTGGTTGCGCCGAGTGGTGCTGACGACTCCCCGCCTTGTTCCTGCGGCATTCTGTTATGTGGCGATCACTGTTGCCGCAGAGTTCATGCGTCGTACTCCTGGATGGAACGTGCGGTCCGGCTGGGGCCGCCCCGGTGGCACCGGGGCGAATCCCCGTGGCGCCACTGATGATCCACAATCTACGGTCAACAGCTCTGACGCCGGTCGGGGATGAGATCAACGATCTCGATCTGTCGATCATTGCCGCGAAGAAATCTCATCATTCACGATGAACGGGTGAGTGATCTTCGTCCTGCCGGGTTGCCATAAGAGAGCATTAAGTTCCTTGGGAAGGTCTGTGGGCTGGGCTACCGTCAGCCTCGGCCCTGAACGGGCAGCGTGAGCCGCTGCCACCGCGTCGGGGTCGGAGTGCCTGGGGGAGATCCACCAAACGCGATACCGACTACGGACCTTTGTCCCGAGAGGTGTACATCTCGTGGTGAGCAAGGATTCTTACGAGACGGGCGGGGGGCGGGACGAATCGTTCCCGGAATCGTCCATGCGCAGTTCGCCCGATTTACCCGGGTCGCCACGCGCCCGTGGAGACGCCCGCCCGGCGCCCCGCCGCGGCCGGCGCCGGATGTTGCGGCGGCCCACCGGCCGGCGCGGCCGGTTGGTGATGATCGGCGCGGTGGTGCTCAGCTTCCTCGCCACCGCAACGGTGGTCACCACGTCCGTCGCGGGTGAGCAGGTCGACGGCTACACCTTGTTCGCCGAGGCCGACGTGTCGAAGGTTCCGGTGGATCCGGACACCCGACCCGTGGAACTGGGCCTGCGGTTCACCGCAGACAGCGACGGTGTGGTCACCGCTGTGCGGTTCCTCAAGGCCAAGGGCGACCGCGGCGCGCACCGGGTCAACCTGTGGACCGACGCCGGTCAGCGGCTGGCGACCGCCGTGCCGAAGCGGGAGTCCCGCTCCGGCTGGCAGCACGTCGCGCTGCCCGAACCGGTCGAGGTGCAGGCCGGCGAGGTGTACGTCGTCTCGTACCACACCAGCCGGTACCGGGCGACCCAGAGCTACTTCGACCGGCAGGTGTCCGCCGGCCCGCTGAGTGCCGTCGGGACCGCCGGCGTCTACGCCTACGGGTCGGGCGGGTTCCCACAGCAGACCTGGAAGGCCAGCAACTACTGGGTCGACCTGGCGTTCGAACCGAACGGTGCGGGTCGGCCGGAGCCGACCCCGACACCTTCGGCCACGGCCGCGCCGACGCCGACCCCGTCGCCCTCGGCCAGCCCGACCGGCACGCCGACCGCCGGCCCGACGGCCTCACCGACCGGCGGTACGCCGGCCGTACTCGACCTGCCCCGGGTGCCCTGGGAGGGTGGTCCCGCCTTCTACGCCAACTTTCCGCAGGCGCGGGCGTCCGGCTGGACCGACCCGTCCTTCTTCCCGATCGGCGTCTGGTACGAGGGCGTGTACACGCAGCAGGACATCGACCGGGACAAGGCAGCCGGCCTCAACACCTACGTCATGCTGACCGACCAGTCGGACGTTTCGCTGATCAGGCGCAACGACATGTACGCCTTCATCCCGCAGCCGTTCAGCAACCGGGGCAACGAAAGCGTCGGCTGGGTGATCGGTGACGAAGCCGACATGTGGGGTGGTCCGGGTAACGGTACGTGGACCGGCAACTACCCCGGCCAGGGCCCGATCTGCACCTCCAGCAGGGAAGGCTGCGGGCTCGACGTGATGAAGAAGGAGTCGGCCACCGTCCCGGCCGGCGACCAGGGCCTGCGCTACGCCAACTACGGCAAGGGCGTGATGTTCTGGCAGTCCGACGCTGACGCGAGCAAGTTCGTCAACGGGTTCAGCTCCGTGGTCTCCAACGACATCTACTGGTACACCGACCCGCACGTCTGCACCGCCCCGGCGGAAGGCCCGACGTACGGCGTGAACAAGGACAACTGCCGTCGGGCGGCGAACTACGGGCTGACCATGCAGCGGATGCGCGAGCTGGACGCGATGGACGGCAAGCGGCAGCCGGTCTGGGCCTTCGTCGAGGTCGGGCACCCGTTCACCGAGGACTGGGCACCGACCATCACCGGGGAGCAGGTCGCCGGCGCGGTGATGAACTCGCTGATCAACGAGGCGCGGGGCATCCAGTACTTCAACCACAACTTCGGCGGGCCGTGCATCTCACAGCATGTGCTGCGGGAGCGGTGCGGCGACGCGGTCCGCCCGGCGGTCGCCGAGGTGAACAAGCGGGTCACCAGCCTCGCGCCGGTGCTGAACACCCAGTCGTACGAGTGGGAGTTCAACAACGGCCTGGACACGATGCTCAAGGCCCACGACGGATCGTTCTACGTCTTCGCGATGCTCGGCAAGGACACCGCCACCGGTACGCACTCCCTGGCGCTGCCGCCCGGTGTGACCGGGAGCACCGCCGAAGTGCTGTTCGAGAACCGGTCGGTGCCGATCAGCGCAGGTGCGATCCAGGACAGCTTCGCCCAGGAGCACACGTACCACATCTACCGGATCACGCCGTAAGGATCGATCCGATGGGCCGGGCGGACGCATCGCGCGTCCACCCGGCCCATCGGCCTGTCCCCCCGGTAGCCGAGGCCGACCTGTCGCGTTGACGACTTTCGGCGTGGCACCGGCGTTCGGTGGGGCGTAAGGGGACATATGTCCGGTACGGGGTGGCCGCTTGAGGCTTGCGGATGCGCCGCGCCCGGCCGGACACTGGTGCTGCGCGGGCGGCCGCGACCTCGACGTCGCTCCGGCATGCTTCCCGGCTGGCCATACGATGGAAGACGAGCGCCCCGACCTCGCCACCCGATGGAAGGACAGCAGTGGACTTTTGGGATCTCACCAAACTGCTGTTCCGGCGGTGGTACATCGCAGCACCACTTCTGCTCATTTCGGTCGCAGCGGCCGGTTGGACCAGAACGAGTGTTGATCCGGACTATATCGCCACATCCTACGTTCAGCTGATTCCGCCCACCGCCGCCAACACCGCCCCCGACGAGGACGCTCCCGCGACACCCCGCAACCCCTGGCTGGAGCTGGGGCTGGGCTCGCTGAGCCGGGCTGCCGCGCTCACCGTGCAGGACCAGGCCGTCCTGAAGCAGCTCGACGCCGCAGGTCTCAGCGAGAACGTGGCGATCACGCTGGACAACCAGCAGCCGATCATGACGATCCAAGTGGTCGGAGAGTCCGAGGAGCAGGCCACCGAGACGACCGAGGAGGTCGTCCGCAGGTTGGAGGCGAGCGTGGTGGGCCTGCAGGCCGACTACGGTGCGAGCGAGGACAGCTTCATCACCGCTCGTCGGTTGGACCGGGGAGACAACATCCAGGAGGCGAACTCCAAGGTCAACCGCGCGATGATCGCGGTCGCCGGGGTCGGCGTCCTGCTCAGTGCGGCGCTGACCATCGGGATCGACGGTCTGCTGCGGCGGCGTCGACCCCGGCCAGCCGACCCCGCAGGGGTGCCGGCCGCCGGCTCCGACGAGACGATCGCCATGCCGGCGGTGGGCGCGCGCAACCTCTCGGAACCGACGACAGCCGGCTCGTCGCGCAACGGCGTGCCGGTGCGCGACGATGCCGGACAGGCTCCGCCGCCGAGGGTCACCGCGACCGCGCAACAGGTGCCGCGCCCCCGGCCGGCTGACCGCGAGGGTGCCGGCCCGGGTGGTGGCACCGGCCCGGGTGGCGGCGTCTACAGCTCCGGCAACGCCGCTGCGATCCGCCAGGAGGGCCGTGGCCAATCCGGTCCGACGTCGCAGGACGCACCGGTGGCGGGCAGCGGGGTGTCCGGTGGCCCGGTCCGGGCCAGCGGCGTGGTCGACAACGCCTCGTTGACCTATCGGCCGGCCGAGAACCGGGGCACCAACGGCTCCGCCGACCGGCGGGACGCCGCGCCGCAGCCGGACAAGCCGCCGGCCGACCCGCCGCCCACGGCGAGCGACGACACCGCGGTCATCAGTGTGGTCCGTGACGACGCGACGATCATCCTGCCCAAGACGGGCACGGGCCGGGAGCAGTGGGCACCCCCGGAGACGTCGGACAACGGTAGCCGGGCCCGATGAGCGGGGGCAGGACCTCGTGACGTCGTCCGGGGTGCACCCGGCGGACCTCGAACCAGCGTGGATCGGCGAGCGCACCTATGTGACCCGACGCCGGCTGACCAGGATCGACGCGCCGGTCATGTTGTCGCTCATGATCTGCCTGCTCACGTTGATCCCGTCGCACCTCATTCTGCCCGGGATGACCGACCTGGGGCGCCCGGCACTGGTCGTGGCCATCCTGATGTGGTTCTGGTGGATGACCGCCCGGCTCAACTCCCGGCTGGTGCTCACCGGTCCGCAACCGCTGCGTTGGGCGATCCTGGCGTTCCTGTTGTCGATGCTGCTGTCGTACGCCATCGGGTTTCTCCGTGGGCTGACGACGATGGAGGCGAACTCGGCGGACCGCTGGATGCTGACCGCTGCGGCGATCTCCGGAGTCATCCTGCTGACTGCGGACGGGATGCCCAACTGGGACCGCCTCGACGGCGTACTGCGGGTGTTCGTCTACTGCTGTGCCTTTGTCGCCGTGGTCGGACTGATTCAGGCGTTTTTGTACTTTGATCTGACCCAGTACATGCGGGTGCCCGGTTTGCAGATGAAAGGCTGGATCGTCGGCCTGGAGATCCGTGGCGGGGGAGTGCGTGTCCCCAGTACCACGTTCCACTACATCGAGTTCAGTCTCCTGATGGCGATGGCCTTGCCGTTCGCGATCCACTTTGCGCGCTTTTCGAGTACTTCGCTGCAGCGCCAGTTGTTCAGCTTCATGGCGTTGCTCATCGCTGCGGCGATCCCGGCGACGATGTCCCGTACGGGATTCGTGGCGTTGGCGATCGTGCTGCTCGTCCTGATGCCGACCTGGGCGTGGCGGATGCGCTACAACATGATGGCGCTGGGTCTGGTCCTGTTCGCCGCAATGGCGGTGGCGAAGCCGTCGCTGGTCACCACGATCACCAACATGTTCCTCGGCGCGAGCACCGACCCGAGTATCACCTCGCGCACCGAGCGGTACGAGATGGTGGGCTACTACTTCGCGCAGCGGCCGTGGCTCGGTCGGGGGACCGGGACCTGGGTCTCACCGCAGTACCAGTACCTCGACAACCAGTGGCTCGCCTTCGCCCTCACCAACGGTGTGGTCGGGGTCGCCGTCCTCGCTGCGATGCATGTCACGGCGATCGTCGTCGCCCTGCTGGCGCGGAGCAGGTCCCGGTCGGAGCGGGACCGGCACCTCTGCACGATCCTCGTCGCGGTGCAGCTGGTCGCGATCGCGGCGGGTTTCACCTTCGACTCGCTGAGCTTCAGTACGTACGCCACCGCCATGTCACTCATGGTCGGTATGTGCGGCGCGGTGTGGCGACTCAGCCACCCGGCGCTGAAGGTGCGTACGTCGACGCCCCGGTGGTTCGGCGCGTAGCGCCTGCGACGCCACTACCCGTCGTCGACTTCCGGCTGGTCCGCCGTCGGTCGTCGATCCGACATCTCAAAGATTATCTATCAATTAACTGCTCGAATGCGGGTCATTACATCTTGGCTAAGCCTCGCTGTCCGAATGGTTGATGGTGGGCCGTCCGGGTCGCGTCGAGGGCCAGATGCACGCCCGGTTGTGAGCTTGACTCGCGCTGGTAACGTCGGCGCTGCCGTAGCTGGGGGAGGCACGCGGTATCGCGTTGGGCTGGCTCCTGAAGGGATATTCGGTGAGGGCGGGCGTGTTTCCATTTATTGATCGCGGCAGTCGGCACATCGTCGTTGTCGCCACCGTTGTCGCCATGTTGGCGACCCTGATGATTGCGATGCCTGCGGCGTCCGCATCCACCGATCCGTGCGCTCCTCCGGTCAACGTGATCGCCTGCGAGAACAGCAAACCGGGAACACCGAGCTCGGTGTGGGACATCGACGGGGTCGGCGACCCGACGGTTCAGGGCTTCGCGACCTCGATCAGTGTCGACGTCGGCGATCAGATCGGCTTCAAGGTCCGGACCGAGGCGTCCGCCTACACGATCAAGGTCTACCGCCTCGGCTGGTACGGCGGCGACGGTGCCCGGGAATGGGCGACGCTGAACCCGACCCTGCCGCTGGCACCCAACGACGACGCGGACTGCGTCCACGCCACCGACAGCCAGATCTTCGACTGCGGTACCTGGCAGGTCGGTGCCACCTGGGACGTGCCGGTCGACGCGGTCTCCGGTGTCTACATCGCCCGCGTCATCCGTTCGGACACCGGCGGGGACAGCCACATTCCGTTCATCGTCCGGGACGACACCAGCACCTCGGAGCTCGTGTTTCAGACCTCCGACACCACCTGGCAGGCCTACAACCGGTACGGCGGCGCCGATTTCTACTGGGGCGCAGGTGGCGGTCCGTTGCCCCGCGCCTACAAGCTGAGCTACAACCGGCCGTTCGCCACCCGGGGGGCTCAGCAGGGGCGGGACTTCCTCTTCTCCAACGAGTACCCGATGATCCGCTTCCTGGAGCGCAACGGGTACGACGTCAGCTACATCAGCGGGCTCGACGCCGACATCCGTGGCGAGCTGCTGCTCAACCACGAGGTGTACGTCTCCGTCGGGCACGACGAGTACTGGTCCCCGCAGCAGCGGGCCAACGTCGAGGCGGCCCGCGACGCCGGTGTCCACCTGGCCTTCTTCACCGGCAACGAGGTCTACTGGAAGGTGCGCTGGGAGGACAGCGTCGACGGTAACGGCACTGCGTACCGCACCCTGGTCTGCTACAAGGAGACCTGGGACAACGCGCGGATCGACCCCTCGGACGAGTGGACCGGCGTCTGGCGCGATCCGCGGTTCCCGACCGGCGAGACGCGCGAGCCGGAGAACGCGTTGGTCGGCAACCTCTACATGGCCAACAACACCGACCTGGCCATGCAGGTCCCCGCCGAGCAGGGCAAACTGCGCTTCTGGCGGCACACCGGGGTGGCCGACCTGGCTCCCGGGCAGACCGCGACCCTGGCTCCGCACACGGTCGGCTACGAGTCCAACGAGGATCTGGACAACGGCTTCCGGCCGGCCGGTACCTTCCGGCTCTCGACGACCACCGGTTTCACCCCCGAGTACCTCGTCGGCTACGGCCCCGACAACAAGCCGGGGGACACCACCCATCACATGACGATGTACCGCGCGGCCAGCGGTGCGCTGGTGTTCGGGGCCGGCACCATCCAGTGGTCGTGGGGCCTCGACGCCTACCACGACGGTGGGTCGGGTGCGCCCGCCGACGAGGCCATCCAGCAGGCGACCGTCAACCTCTTCGCCGACATGGGTGCCGAGCCGACCACGCCGATGCCCGGCATCATGGTGACGAGTGGGTCCACCGACGTGCTGGCGCCCACCGTCACCATCACCGGGCCGGCCGACGGGGCCTCCGTCGCGCACGGCGCGCCGATCACGGTCACCGGGACGGCCTCGGACGCCGGTGGCGGTCTGGTCGCCGGCGTCGAGGTCTCCACCAATGGTGGCGAGACCTGGCATCCGGCCACGACCGGCACTCACTCCTGGACCTACGAGTTTCTGCCCACCGACACTTCCGCCCAGGTGGTGCTGGCCCGAGCCGTCGACGACAGCGGCAACCTGGGTGCGCCGTCCGAGCCGGTCACCCTGTCGGTCTCCGGACCGTACTCGCTGTTCGGCCAGGCGGTGCCGGACACCCCGGCGTTCGTGGAGACGGTGGACGGCTCCCCCAACGGCACCCCGCTGAGCACCCAGCCGGCGGTCGAGGTCGGGGTGCGCTTCACCCCCCAGATCGACGGACTGATCACCGGTCTGCGGTTCTACAAGGGCGAGGGCAACACCGGCGAGCACCGGGGCACGCTGTGGAGCAACGGCGGTTCGGTGTTGGCCACGGCGGTGTTCACCGAGGAGACCGACACCGGCTGGCAGCAGGTCAGCCTGCCCGCACCGGTGCCGGTCTCCGCCGGGACCAGCTATGTCGTGTCCTACTTCGCGCCGAACGGGCGGTACGCCAGCGACGCTGGTTTCTTCCTGACCGACCATGTCTCGGGACCGCTGGTGGCTCCCGGTACCGAGGGCACCGTCGGCAACGGTGTCTACCGGGAGGACGAACCCGGCTTCCCGAACGGCTCCTGGGGTTCGACCAACTACTACGCCGACGTGACCTTCGTGACCGCCGCCAACGCGCCGCCGACGGTGTCGTCGACGGCACCGATCGCCGACGCGGCGAACGTGCCGGCGGAGGTGACCCCGTCGGTGGTGTTCAGCAAGCCGGTCGACGAGTCCACGATCGCCTTCACGCTGGTCGACGCGGACGACGACCCGGTGCCGGGCGCGGTCAGCTACGACGAGGAGGCCCGCCGGGCCACCTTCACCCCGGTGGTGCCGCTGGCCGAGCAGACGACCTACACCGCGACGGTGTCGGCGCGCGACGACGCCGACGTACCGATGAACGCGCCGTACTCCTGGTCGTTCACCTCGACCTTCGCCGCCGACGTGGTGACCCTGTTCGAGACCGGGGCCACGCCGCAGACCACCGCTTCCGGCGAGAACCTGCCGGTCGAGGTGGGGCTCAAGTTCACGCCGTCGGTGGACGGGCAGGTCGTGGGGATGCGGTTCTACCGTGGGCCGGGCAACACCGGTAGTCAGGTCGGCCGGTTGTGGCCGGTCGGTGGTGGTGCGCCGTTGGCGGAGGTGACGTTCCCGACCGGTGGCGGTACGGGTTGGCAGGCGGCGGCGTTCGCGGAGCCGGTCACGGTGTCGGCGGGGACGACGTACGTGTTGTCGTACTACGCGCCGAATGGTAATTATGCGTATGATTCCGGGTTCTTTGTGTCGGGGTACTCGCGGGGTCCGTTGAGTGCGCCGTCGGGGGAGAACGGCATCTACCGCTACGGCGCCGGTGGCGGCTTCCCGACCGAGACGTACGGCTCGGCGAACTACTGGATCGATCCGTACTTCCTGCCGACCGGCGGCTCGACGTCCCCGACACCGTCACCATCGCCCACCAGCGGCGGCGGAGGGGCGGAGGGCACCGCGCCGGCGGTCTCGGCGACCGTACCGACCTCCGACGCCACCGCGGTGGCGGCGCAAGCGGTCGTCTCCGCACTCCTGGACGCCGACATCGACGTCCCGTCGCTGGAGTTCGAGCTGCGTGACGCGGCGAACGCGCTGGTCGCCGGCACGGTCGCCTACGACGAGGCGACGCGGCTGGCGACGTTCACGCCGAGCGCCGCGTTGCAGTCACTGCACACCTACACCGCCTCGGTGTCGGCCAGCAGCGCCGGCACGGCGATGGCCCAGCCGCACACCTGGTCGTTCACCACCACCTACGGTGACGACGTGGTGAGCCTCTTCCCGCCCGACGCGGTCCCGCAGCAGTCGTCGGTCGGGGAGAGCGCCGCGGTGGAGCTCGGGGTCAAGTTCACGCCGTCGGTGGACGGGCAGGTCGTGGGGATGCGGTTCTACCGTGGGCCGGGCAACACCGGTAGTCAGGTCGGCCGGTTGTGGCCGGTCGGTGGTGGTGCGCCGTTGGCGGAGGTGACGTTCCCGACCGGTGGCGGTACGGGTTGGCAGGCGGCGGCGTTCGCGGAGCCGGTCACGGTGTCGGCGGGGACGACGTACGTGTTGTCGTACTACGCGCCGAATGGTAATTATGCGTATGATTCCGGGTTCTTTGTGTCGGGGTACTCGCGGGGTCCGTTGAGTGCGCCGTCGGGGGAGAACGGCATCTACCGGTACGGCGCCGGTGGCGGCTTCCCCACCGGAACGTACAACTCGGCGAACTACTGGGTCGACCCGTTGTACGTCCCCGACACCGGGGCGGACACCGGCCCTGACCCGTCGCCGACGACGAGCCCGTCGCCCGACGGACCGGGGTCGTCGCCGTCCCCGACGGTGTCACCGACCGGGTCGCCGACCCCGAGCCCGACCGCGGACCCGTCACCGACCGGGACGCCCTCGCCGAGCCCGGAGCCGACGGTCGGCCCGACCGCTCCACCGGCCCCGGCGGTGCACATCTTCGGCCCCGACGACGTGCCGACCGCGGTGAACTGGACCGACGACGACGCCGTCGAGGTGGGTGTCCGGTTCCGGTCCGACGTCGCCGGGCAGATCACCGGGGTCCGGTTCTACAAGGGCCCGGCCAACACCGGTACGCATCGCGGCTCCCTCTGGTCGGCCGAGGGCGTCCGGTTGGCGACGGCGGTGTTCGTCGACGAGACGGAATCCGGCTGGCAGACCGTCACCTTCGACCAGCCGGTGCCCATTCTCGCGAACACCACCTATGTGGCCTCCTACCACACATCGGTCGGCCAGTACGCGGTCACCGCCAACCAGTTCCAGACGGCCGAACTGGACCGGTCACCGCTGCACGTGCTGGTCGGCGGTGGTGCCTACCACTACGACCCGTACGGCTGGGTGTTCCCCGGCCACTCGGTCAACCACAACTACTGGGTGGATGTCGTGTTCACGCCTAACTCTTGAGGGCAGTCGCGGCGACGCCGTTGAATCATCGGCAGGGCGGCTTCGCCGCGACTGAAAGGGACATGGGTGCGCATCCTCACTTGCCTGCACACGATGGAGATCGGCGGGAGCCAGATCAACGCCATCGAGATCGCGGCAACCGTCGCCGGGCTCGGCCACGAGGTGATCGTCTACGGTCCGGACGGCGACCTGCGGAGCATGGTCGACGAGTGGGGCCTGGAGTTCGTCCAGGCCCCGCCCAAGGGCGAAGCGCCGTCGCCGCGCAACGTCGCGGCCATCGGTGAGGTCGCCCGCCAGCGCGGTGTCGACCTGGTGCACGCCTACGAGTGGGCCCCCGCCCTGGAGGCCGCGTACGGCGCGTATCTGCGCCGGGGCGTACCGCTGGTGGTCACCGTGCTCTCCATGGAGGTGCCGGCCTGGGTCCCCCGGCATCTGCCGCTGATCGTCGGCACCGAGCAGATCGCCGCCCAGGAGCGTCCCCACCGGGCCGAGGTGCACGTCATCGAGCCGCCGATCGACACCACCGCGAACGCCCCGGTCGCCGACCCCGGGCCGGCCCGTCGCGCCCTCGGCATCGCCGACGACGAGATCGCCGTCGTCTCGGTCTCCCGACTGGTGCCGGAGCTGAAACTCGAAGGGCTGCTCGCCGCGACCCGGGCGATGGCCGGGATCGACCCTGGGCTGCGGATGCGGCTGCTGATCGTCGGCGACGGCGAGTCCCGCGCTCAGATCCAGCAGGTGGCCGACAAGACCAACGCCGAGGTGGGCGCCGAGGCGGTCACCCTCACCGGTGCCATGCTCGACCCGCGCGACGCGTACGCCGCCGCCGACATCGTCATCGGCATGGGGTCGTCGGCGCTGCGGGCGATGGCCTTCGCCAAGCCGGTCGTCGTGCAGGGCGAGCGGGGGTTCTGGCTGCCGCTCACGCCGCAGACCCTGCCGGTCTTCCTCGAGCAGGGGTTCTACGGGCTCGGCGACGGCACCGACGGCACCGATCGGGTCGCCGCAGCCCTCACCGAACTCGGCACCGCCGACCCGGAGCACCGGGCCGAGCTGGGCGAGTTCGGCCGCCGTACGGTCGTCGACCGGTTCAGCCTGCAGGCCGCCGGACGGCGCCAGGCGGAGATCTACGAGCAGGCGATCGCCCGCCGGCTGAACCTGGCCCGGCGGGCCGGAGCGTTGGCCCACCCGACCGCGCACCTGGTCAACTTCAAGGCCAGCCTCGCCCGGCAGCGGTTCGCCGCCGGCCGGCCCACGACCAGGAGCGGCAGTGACAGCTGAGGCGACGGCACCAGCCCCGCTCGGTGCCCGGGTCCGCCGCGCCCTCGCGTGGAGCACCCTGAACAGCATCGCGCTGCGGATCGGCAGCCTCGGGGTCGGCGTACTGCTCGCCCGGCTGCTCGCGCCGGAGGAGTTCGGCGTCTTCGCGGTGGCACTGACCGTGCAGACCATCGTGATGTCCCTGGCCGATCTCGGCATGAGCGCCGACATCATCCGGCACGGGGTGCAGGGCCGCGCCGGTACCGTCACCACCATCTCGCTGCTGACCAGCATCGGTCTGGCCGGTGCGATGTCGCTGGCCGCCGGCCCGGTGTCGGCGGCGATGGGCAGCCCACAGGCCACCCCGGTGGTGCAGGTGATGTCGTTGACCCTGGTGCTCAGCGGCCTGTCGGTGGTGCCGTACGCGGTGATGCAGCGGGAGTTCCGCCAACGCGCCCAGCTCGGCCTCGACGGCGCCAGCCTGGTGCTGAGCACCACGGTCACGGTCGGCCTGGTGCTGCTCGGCTTCGGGGCCATGTCGCTGGCGGTCTCCCGGGTGGTCGCCCAGTCGATGGTGACCGTGCTGCAGTTCGTCCTCACCCGGTCCCGGCCGGTGTTCGGATTCGACCGGGCCGTCGCCCGCAGCCTGCTGCGCTTTGGCGTGCCCCTGGCCGGCGCCAACGTGCTGTCCTGGGTCGTGATGAACGTCGGTCACCTGACCGTCGGTGCGACCGCCGGCGCGTTGCTGCTCGGCCTGTACACGTTGGCGTTCAACATCTCCACCTGGCCGATGAGCGCTCTCGGCGTGGCGATCCGGGCGGTGGCGCTGCCGGCGTTCGCCACCGTGACCGAGCCACGGCGCAAAGCCGCCGGGTTCGTCTCGGCCGCCGCGCTGACCTGGACGGTGGCGCTGCTCGTCGGGGTGCTGCTGTCCGGGCTGGCCAGCGTCGTGGTGCCGGTGCTGTACGGGCAGCGCTGGTCGATGGCGGCCGACGCGCTCGCCGGGCTGGCCTTCTTCGGCGCCTTCCGGGTGCTGTTCGACCTGATCGCCACCTTCCTCATCGCCGTGGGGGCGAGCCGGGCGTTGTTCGTCGCCCAGGTGGTCTGGCTGGTCGCTCTCTTCCCGGCGGTGATCCTCGGCGTGCGGTGGTACGGGCTGGCCGGTGCCGGGGTCGGGCACGCGCTGGTCTGCGCGGTGATCATCCTGCCGATGTACGCGGTCGCCCTGCGCCGCTACGGCGTACGGTTGCGGTCGTTGACCGGGGCGCTGGTGCTGCCGCTGGTGGTCGCGGTGCCGGCGGTGGCGCTCGGGCTGCTGGTGGTACGCGCGGTGCCGGGTGCTCTGTGGCAGTTGCTGGCTGGTGGCGCGGTGATGACGGTGACCTTCGTCGGCCCGCTGCTGCCCTGGCTGCGACGTCGACTGCGCGAGCTGAAGGCGGCCGGTGAGGGTGCCGAGCAGCCCTCGGAGCCGACGACATCCGGTCCGACGACGGCCGACCCGGCGGTGTCCGGTCCGGCGACGTCAGGTCCGCCACCGCCGACGCCACCCGGCGCGACGACCCCCCTGGCCACGACAGTGGCCGGCCGCTGACGGCAGGGGCGGCCAGGCTTGGCCGACAGTGACCGTGCGGTAGATCCCGAAAGAGGTTGACGTGCCTGTGCCAGCCCACCGCCCGCTGCTGCCCCGTACCCGGGTGCCGGCCCCGGTCCCGGCCGGTGATCCGACCCGCCTCGCGCGGGTGTCCGTGATCATCCCGAGCTACAACTACGGGCGGTTCCTGCCGTCCAGCGTCGGCAGCGCCCTCACCCAGGCCGGTGTCGAGACCGAGGTCGTCGTCGTCGACGACCGCTCCACCGACGACACCCGCCAGGTGCTGGCGGCGCTGGCCGTCGACGAGCCACGGCTGGTCGTCGTGCACAACGAGACCAACCATGGGCCCTGCGTCGCGTTCAACGACGGGCTGGCCGTGGCGACGGGCGAGTTCGTCGTGCGGCTCGACGCCGACGACCTGCTGACCCCGGGGGCGCTGCACCGCGCGGTGCGGTTGTTCGACGAGTTTCCCGAGGTGGGCCTGGTGTACGGCCACCCGGTGCACTTCCACGGGGAGGTGCCGACCGCCTTCCGGGCCGAGCCGACCGGCTGGACGATCTGGTCCGGCGAGGACTGGATCGCGCAACGGTGCCGGCTGGGCGTCAACTGCATCACCACCCCGGAGGCGATGGTCCGGGCCAGCGTCTACGCCGAGGTCGGTCCGTGGGACAGCCGGATGCGCTACGCCTGCGACATGGAAGCCTGGATGCGCGCGGCGGCGGTCTCCGACGTCGGGCACCTCGACGGCGCCGACCAGGCCTGGCACCGGGAGCACGCGGCCAGTGTCAGCGTCACCGACGCCTCCGGTCGGCGGACCGACCTGATCGAGCGGCGGACCGCCTTCGACGTGCTTTTCGACGGACCCGGCGGAAAGCTGCCCCGGGCCGGGCAACTGCACGACCTGGCCCGCCGGGCGTTGGCCACCGAGGCCCTCGAATCGGCCTGCCACGCCTACGACCGGCGGCTGACCGACCGTGAACCGGTCGAGTGGTACGTGGAGTTCGCCCTGGCGACGTACCCGCAGGCGCAGCAGTTGCCGCACTGGCGTGGCCTGCAGCGACGGCGTGCGGTCGGGCCCCGGTTCGCGCCGCTGGTGCCGGGCTTCGCCGCCAGCGTGGTCCGCCGTCGGCTGCGTAACGACGCCCGGTACCGCACCTGGAGCCGGCACGGCGTCTGAGGGCCGGCGGCTGCGCGCGAGTGGTCAGCCGGCGGCCCGGGGGTGGGTCAGCCGGCGGCCAGCAGCGGCTGGTAGAAGGCGGTGAGATCGTCGCGGAGCCCACTGACCGTGTAGCGGTCCCGGATCGCCGACGAGGCGGCCGCGGCCCGCTTGGCGAGCATCTCGGGTTCGTCTGCCCAGGTGGCGCAGGCCTGCTCCACGGCGCGGGCGAAGGCCAGCAGATCGCCGTCGGGTACCGGCGCGCAGTGGGCCGGGTCGAAGAACTCCCGACCGGCCAGGCCCGGGTAGCCGACCACGTACGCGCCGCAGGACATGGCCTCGGCCGGCGGCATGCCGAACCCTTCACGGTCGCTGAAGCTCAGGAACAGGGCACAGTCGCGCATGATCTGCGCGGTCTGCTCCTCGGTCCGCCCGGCGATCAGCGTGAGCTCCCAACCGTCCAGCACGTTGCGCGACCGCAGGATGTGCAGCAGTTGGTCGCGTTCGTCGGCCCGGCGGTGCCCGACGTAGGCGATGCGTCGCCGCCGGGGCCAGTCGCCGGGGGCGAACACGTCGGGGTCGACGACGTTGCGGGTCAGCCGTACCGGGATGTCGGGGAAGGCGTAGCTGAGCAGATCGACGTTGTCCTGCGAGACGGCCAGCAGCGCGGTCATGCCGGGCAGCCCGGCGTACGGTGCCCCGGGGCCGGAATCGGCGTACGGAACATGGTCGAAGGTGTCGTAGGCCCGCTGGTTGAAGACCACCACGCGCGGCCCGCGCGGCATCGCGGCCAGCCCGGGGCCGTACCACTCGGGCACCACGAGTATGTCGGCCGGGCCGAGGGTGGCGGCCGCTGCCGCGATCACCGGCGTGCGGTTGGCGAACCAGGTGCAGCGGAACCCGGGTTCCTTGTGCATGACGTAGGCCGGGACGCCCAGCTCGGTGAGCAGGTCCACGTGCCGGTAGATGACCCGTACCCCGCCGCTGGGCCGGGGGTTGTCCGGGGCGAGGTAGTAGACCGTCGGCGTACCGGCGCTGCTGGTGGTGGTCCGGAAGGCGGGCACCTGTCGGCGGTTCAACTCCGCGGCGGCGAGGCGGGTCCGGACGAAGCCTTTGGTCTGGCCCGCGAGACGGTCGATCACGTGAGGCTCCGCACAGCGGGGAAACGATTACGGCAGTGATCGTACCTGGGCTGCAATCATGGCTTCGACTACTGTCCCGGACATTGGTCAACTGAACACGGACCGTAATGGACAATGCGGACGGTCGTGGCGGTGGGCGGTTGTTGGCATCGAGTGCTCCGCTCACTGTGGTTGTCCGACTACGTACCGTTCGAG
Organism: Solwaraspora sp. WMMA2101; assembly: GCF_049179175.1. Lineage (NCBI taxonomy): Bacteria > Bacillati > Actinomycetota > Actinomycetes > Micromonosporales > Micromonosporaceae > Solwaraspora > Solwaraspora sp. WMMA2101. The sequence goes on from NZ_JBMHMA010000006.1 coordinate 4,790,676, forward strand.
AGGTTGTTCATGGTCGTCGCCCCCGGAACCCGCCGGCCGCGCCGCCGGGGGACCCTGATCGTCGCCGCGGCCATCGTCGGTGCGCTCGTCGTTGCCGGCACCGCCTGGCTGATCGGCACCTTGACGCGGGGTCCGGTCGCCGCCGGGATCGCGCCGGGCACCGTCGCCACCGCCGGTGGCGCGGGAGCGACGCTGCGCCCGGTCGACGGCGGCCCGGACTTCTACTCCCGGTTCTCCCCGTCGCTGCCCAGCGACCCCGGGTTCTTCCCGATCGGCGTCTGGCTGGAGAGCGTCACCGACCCGGCGGACACCGCCAAGGACATCGAGATCGGCCTCAACACGTACGTCGAACTGACCGCGACCACGAACCTCGACCTGGTCCGCGCCGCCGGGATGCACACCGTCACCAGCCCGATCGGTGAGCACGGCGACGAGACCGGTGGCTGGCTCATCTCCGACGAGGTCGACATGTGGGCCGGGCCGGGCGACGACCCGTGGACCGGCAACTTCCCCGGGCAGGGCGACATCTGCCAACCCGCCGACGGCGAGTGCGGCTACACCGTGCAGCGGGACATCCTCGCCCGGCTGCCCGCCGACGACCGGCTCCGGATGGCCAACTACGGCAAGGGAATCGCGTTCTGGCAGAGCGACGCCGACGCCGCCCGCTTCGTCAACGAGTTCGCCGACGTCGTCTCCGTCGACACCTACTGGTTCACCGACCGAGGCATCTGCGGTCACAGCGAGGGCGGCCGGTTCTTCGACCCCGACCAACTGACCACCGTCGACGGTGCCGAGCGGCTGCCGGCCGAGCTGTGCCACCGGGCCGCCAACTACGGCCGCACCGTCGACCGGGTCCGTTCGCTGGTCTCCCCGCCCGGCAGCCGACCGGTCTGGAGCTTCGTCGAGGTCGGGCGCCCCTTCAACGAGGAGCACTACCCGACGATCACCCCCGAGGAGGTCGTCGCGGCGGTCTGGAGCAGCATCATCCACGGCGCCCGTGGCATCGTCTACTTCAACCACAGCTTCAGCGGCCCCTGCCAGAGTCAGCACGCCCTGCGGGAGCCCTGCTACGCCCCGGTGCGGTCGGCCGTCGCGGCGGTCAACGCCCGGATCACCGGACTCGCGCCGGTGCTCAACGCGCCGTACGCCGACGGGGTGGCCAGCGTCTCCGCCGGCGTCGACCTCGCCACCAAGTGGTACGACGGCCACTACTACCTGCTGGCGGGCTCGGCCGGTGGCAGCGTCGCCGAGGCGACGTTCCAACTGCCGTGCGTGGGTGACGCCCGGATCACCGTCCTCGACGAGGACCGCACCCTGCTCGCCGACGACGGCCGGTTCACCGACTCGTTCATCGACGGCAACGCCGTACACATCTACCGGGTCGACGGCGGTTCCAGCTGCGGCGCGTACTGACCGTCGGCCCCAGCCGGTCGGGTCAGCCGGTCGGGTCAGCCGGTCAGCGCGGCCGGTCGGCTCAGCCGGTCAGCGCGGCGATTGCGGCGCGGCGCACCGCCAGCGGCGTCCGCGACTTCGCCGAGATCATCACGGCCACGTCGGCCGGGTCGATCCCGGCCACGAACCGGGCCACCGACGCCTCGTCGAGCGGCACCTCGTCCCAGTACGCGTGGCAGCGGGTGTCGGTAGCGGCGAATCCGGTCGCGGCCCGGCCGCCGAGCACCTCGTCGACGTAGACGCCGTACAGCGTCCACTCGGAGAAGTGCAGCTGAGCGCCGACGGCATCGGCCCACTGCCGGCCGGTGGCCGACTCGATCCGGTGCAGCAACCCGCGGACGACCGCCGGATCCCAGGCCAGCAGCGACGACACGTAGTCCGGGTAGGGCGGTGGTTGTGCCGGTAGCCCCAGCAGCTCACGGGCCACCTCGTGCCACCGGACGTGCCGCGGCAGCCGTTGGTCGACCTCACCGGGTTTTCGGTAGAACCGCACCACGTCGTCACGCCGGAACGTCGTCGCGTCGAACGGCCGGACGAATTCGATGTCCGAGTCGACCAGCACCACGACGTCCGCCGGGATCCGGGCCGAGGCCGACAGTTTGATCATCTGCTGCAGGATCCAGCCGCGCAGCGGTGGGAACGGCCGACGCAGGTTCACCGAGTACTTCGTTCCCGGCACCGACCGGACCGCCGACGGCAGGAACTCCGCCTCGTCGTGCAACACCGTACGGTCGCCCCGCAGCGCACCGAAGCGCGGCAGGTCCGCCCGGGGCACGACGATGTGGTGGCGTACCGAGTCGGGGGAGTGGGCCAGCACCGAACGGTGCAGCGCGGCACACAGGTCGAAGTCCGGGCCGAAGCTCGGAGTGACCACGGCAAGCTCGGTCAAGATGGTCTCCTTCGTCGTGTCACCGGACCACCGCCGGGGACCAGGCGTCGTGCACCAGCACCTGCGGCGAGCCCGAGCCGTCGGCCGGAACCCGCCACACGTCACTGGTCGCCGCGCCAGCGCCACCGCTGCGCGGCAGGCCGTAGACGACCTGGTCGTCGTCGAGCCACTCGACCTGGTCGTCGACGCTGCGGGTCTCGGCCAGCACCGTCTCCGCGCCGGTCGCCAGGTCGTACACGGCCAGCTGCCACTGGCCCGGCGGCAGGTCGCCGCGCTTCTTGAACGCCACCCGGGTGCCGTCGGGCGACAGCGACGGGCATTCTGCGTCGGCGCGCAGCGCGTCCACCCGGCGGCCGCTGGCACTGCCCTCGACCAGCCAGGTCGTGCCACCCGAGGCGGCGGTGGCGTAGAACCGGTCGTCGTCGGCGAAGGTGACGCCCCACAGGTTCTTGTCGATCGCGGTGACCAGTTCGCCGTCGACGTAGAGCGGGAACTGCTCGATGTCGCCGACCACCGCGCCGCCGGTGCGGCTGATCACCGTACGGGTGGAGAACTCGCCCGGGTTGGCGTAGGAGTCACCGGCGACGAACGACGTGGTGGCGGCGAGGGTGCCGGCCCGCGACAGTCGGGCCCGCGACGGGATGCCGGTGAACGGCAGATCCTGCGTCGGGGCGAACTCGGCGTCGAGCAACTGTGCCCGGTAGACGGTGAGCAGTCCGCGTTCGGCGGACAGGCAGATCGACTGGGTGCGGGTCGCGTACACCCGCTCGCAGGATCGGCCGGTCAACGCCCGCGGCCCGTCCGGGTCGCTCAACGGGGTCACCGCGACCTCGCCGTAGCCGTCACCCAGCGCCGTGGAGCGGAACACCAGATGCGGCTGGTCCCGGACCGCCGCCAGGTCCGTCCGCACCGGCACCGGGGTGGCCTGCGCCTGTACCCGGGCCTGTGCCTGCCGGACCTGCCAGACGTAGCCGCCGGCGCCGGCCGCCGCCAGCAGCACGACGGCGACGAGGATCGCCAGCCGGGTCCGCAGCCCCATCCCCATCAGGACCCACCCACCGGTACGGCGTCGCCGGCCGCCGGCGCCCGGTCCACGCCGCGCAGCAGCCAACCGGCGGCCGGGATGGCGACGGTCAACGCCGCCGCGAAGACCAGCACCGCCGTACCCGGCCCGGCGGCCGACCAGAGCAGCCCGAAGGCGACCGAGGCGGCGAACCGGGTCAGCACCACCACCGTCTGCGCGGCGGCGATCCCGCTGCCCCGCGCCTGGGCCGGCATCAGCTTGGCGACCAGCGCCGCCAGCACCCCGTCGGTGGCCGCGTAGAAGACCCCGAGCAGCAGCAGGACGGCGACGGTCAGCCCGACACCGCCGGCCGGCGCGGCGGCCAGCAGGTAGCAGGCGAGCAGCGCGCCGTGCCCGGCGACCATCACCTTCGCCCGGCCCACCCGGTCGGCCAGCCGTCCCATCGGCACCGCCAGCAGCAGGTACGCCACGTTGGTGCCGACGAACAGCAGCGGGAAGTACAACGCGGCGAACTCGTCGCGGTCCTGCAACGTCAGGTAGAGAAACCCGTCGCCGACGGTAACCAACCCGAGAAGTCCGGCGGCGAGCAGCGGCCGACGCAGCCGGGCCCCGGTCACCTCGGCCACCATCCGCCGTACGCCGAGCCGTGCCGTCCCGGCGGCCGTGGCCAGGTTCGGCACGAACAGCACCAGGACCGCCACACCCACCAGCGCGAACGCGAACGACACCCCGAACACCGAGTCGTAGCTGCCCGGCACCGCGGCGAGCAGGGCGAACGCGACCAGCGGGCCGAGCGCGGCGCCGAAGGTGTCCAACGCCCGGTGGACGCCGAACGCCCGGCCCAGCGCCGCCGGGTCCGACGACGCGGCGATCAGCGCGTCCCGGGGCGCGGTCCGCAGCCCCTTGCCGAGCCGGTCCATGGTGATCACCGCGGTGATCGCGGCGAAGCCCTGCGCCGGCAGCATCGCGATCCGGCTCAGCGCCGACGCCACGTACCCGGCCACCGCCACCCACTTGGGCCGCCCACCCCGGTCCCCGGCGTACCCGCCGGCGATCCGGACCAGGGCACTGACCCCCTGGTAGACGCCGTCGAGGAAGCCGTACGCCACCGGGCTGAGCCCGACCACCACCGTCAGGTACAGCGGCAGCACCGAGGCGACCATCTCCGAGGAGACGTCGGTGAGCAGGCTGACCGTGCCGAGCAGCAGTACGGTGCCGGACACCCGCCGACGGACCTGGCGACCCGGGGTGTGTTCGTCCGCGCCGGGACGGTCGCGCAGGGTGACATACACGGCCGTACCGCTCAGGCTGCCAGCGCGGCGGCCAGCACCTCGACGACGCGGTCCTGCTGCGCCGTGGTCAGCTGCGGGTAGATCGGCAGCGACAGCAGCTGCGGGGCGGTCGACTCGGCGTGCGGGAACGACCCGGCCGGGTAGCCGAGGTCGGCGAAGGCCGGCGTCAGGTGCACCGGCACCGGGTAGTGGATGGCGGCACCGATCCCGGCCGCGTTCAACGCGGCCAGGACCGCGTCGCGACGCTGCGCCCCACCGGGCACCCGGACGCAGTAGATGTGCCAGACGTGCACGTTGCCGGCCAGCGTCACCGGGCGGACCACGTCGAGGTCGGCCAGCAGCGTGTCGTAGCGGGCGGCGATCGCCCGACGCCGGTCGTTGCCGCTGGCCAGCCGGGCCAGCTTGGCCCGCAGCACCACCGCCTGCAGCCCGTCGAGGCGGCTGTTGAAGCCGACCACCTCGTGGACGTACTTGCGGACACTGCCGTGCGCCGACATCCGCCGTACGTCGGCGGCGAGCCCGGCGTCGGCGGTGACCACCGCCCCGGCGTCGCCGTACGCGCCGAGGTTCTTGCCCGGGTAGAAGCTGGTGGCGGCGATCCCGTCGGCACCGGCGCCGACGCCGTGGCGGGTGGCGCCCTGGCACTGCGCGGCGTCCTCGACGATCGCGATCTCCTGCCCGGCGGCGGACCCGCCGGCGAGCCCGGCCCGCAGCCGGGGCACGTCGGCGAGCTGGCCGTACAGGTGCACCGGGGCGATCGCCCGGGTCGCCGGGGTGACCGCGGCCAGCGCGGCGTCCACGTCGATCAGGTACGTCGCCGGGTCGCAGTCGACCAGCACCACCCGGGCACCGGCCCGGGCGACGGCCTCGGCGGTGGCGATGAACGTGTTGGCCGGCAGGATCACCTCGCTGCCCGGCCCGACCCCGACCGCCCGCAGGGCCAGCTCCAGCGCGTCGGTGCCGTTGGCCACGCCGACACAGTGCGGTACGCCGCTGAACGCGGCGTACTCGGCCTCGAAGGCGGCGACCTCGGCACCGCCGATGAACGCGGTGCCGGCGATGACCCGTTTGAAACCGGCGTCGACCTCCTCGGCCACTTCGGCGTGGGCGGCGGCCAGGTCGACGAGGGGGATGCTGCTCACGCGGGACTCCTCAACTGGGACTCGTTCGTTCGGTCGGCCGGGCCGTGGGCCAGGCGCAGGAACCGGGCCGGCGCGCCGACCCAGACCTCACCGGTAGGCACGTCGCGCAGCACCACCGCGCCCATGCCCAGCTGTGACCAGGCACCGACGGTGACACCGTCGCGCAGCAGCGCGCCGGCCCCGACGTAGACGCCGTCGCCGAGGCGGACCCCGCCGCCGAGGCGCACCCCGGAGGCGATCGTGGCGTACGACCCGATCAGGTTGTCGTGGGTCAGCACCACCTGCGGCATCACCGCGACGTGCGCGCCGACGGCGACGTCGGCGGTCAGGTCCACCCCGGCCAGCAGCACGCTGCCCGGCCCGACGGTGCAGCCGACGCCGACCCGGGCCGCAGGGTGCACGATGGTGGCGTACCGCTGCTGCGCCAGGCCGAACCGGTCGACCAGCCGCTGCCGGGACCGGTAGTCGCGGGGGTTGCCGACGCAGACCACCACGGCCGCGTCGGTCAGCTCGGCGACCAGGTCGGTGCCGCCGATCACCGGGACGTCGACCCGCCGGGTGCCGTGCAGCGCCGGGTCGTCGTCGAGGAAGCCGCGCAGCCGCCAGGTCGGCGTCACCGCGTTGACCGCCGCGACGGCGGCGGCGGTCTCCCGGGCGAAACCGCCGGCACCGACGATCAGCAGGTCCCTCATCGGCCGGCCAGTTTGCGCAGCACCGCGACGATGTGGTCCTGGTCGGCCTCGGTGAGCGCGTGGTGCAGCGGCAGGATCAGCGAGTCGCGGGTCAGCCGCTCGGTCACCGGCAGCGGGGCCGGGGTGACGTGGGCGTACGCCGGCTCCAGGTGGGCGGCCATGATGCCGCGCCGCGCGGAGACCCCGGCGTCGGCCAACCCGGCCAGTACGTCGTCGCGGGTCACCCCGTACGCCGGGTCGATGCGCACCCAGAACGACTGGTAGCTGGTCTCGCCGTACGCCGGGTCGACCACCGGCACCAGCCCGTCGATGTCGGCCAGCAGCGCGTGGTAGCGGGCGGCCAGCGCCCGGCGGCCGGCGATCAGACCGGGCAGCCGGCCCACCTGGACCAGGCCGACGGCGGCCTGGATGTCGGTCATCCGGTAGTTGAACGCCGGCTCCAGGTACGCCTCCAGCACCGGTTGGGCGCTGGCGTGCCGGTCGGCGGCGGAGACGTTCATGCCGTGTTCGCGCAGCCGGCGCAGCCGGACGGCGCCGTCGGCGTCGTCCAGCGTCAGCATGCCGCCCTCCCCGGTGGTGATCACCTTGCGCGGATGGAACGACCAGGCCGAGATCGCCGCGCCGGCACCCACCGGCTGCCCGTACGCGCGGGAACCGGCCGCGCAGGCGGCGTCCTCGATCAGCGGTACGCCCCAGCCGGCGGCCGCCGTGCGCAGCGCGACCGTGTCGAACGGCACGCCGCCCTGGTGGACCGCGATCACCGCCCGGGTACGCGGCGTGCGGACCGCCTCGACCGTCTCCACGGTCAGGTTCCCGGTGGCCAGGTCGACGTCGGCGAAGACCGGCTCGGCACCGGCGTGGCGGACCGCGTTGGCGGTCGCGATGAACGACAGCGACGGCACGACGACCTCGTCGCCGGGGCCGACGCCGTGCAGCACCAGCGCCAGGTGCAGCGCGGTGGTGCAGGAGCTGACCGCGACCCCGTGGTCGGCACCGACGGCGGCGGCGAACTCGCGTTCGAACTGCGCCACCCGGGGGCCCTGGGCCACCCAGCCGGAGCGGATCGCCGCGGCGGCGGCCTGCTCCTCCTCCTCGCCGAGCATCGGCAGCATGACCTGGATGCGGCGCGGACTGGTTTCGCTCATACCGGCTGGCTCCAGTTCTTCGTCTGCATCCGCTCCAGCGCGCCGGGCTGCTCACGCAGCAGCCGCTGGAAGTACTCGAGGGTGTGGCCGATCCCCTCGGCCAGCGACACCCGGGGCGCGAAGTCGATGGTCTTGCGCAGCTTCGAGGTGTCCACCCACAGCCGGGGCACGTCGGCCGGGCGCGGTGCCTCGAAGACCGGTTGCAGGTCGGTACGGCCGACCGCCTCCAGCACCGTGCGGGCCAGCAGCCCGATGGTCAGCTCCTCGCCGTACCCGAGGTTGACGACCTCGCCGACCAGCTCGGTCGACTCGGCGACCCGGGCCAGCGTCTCGACGCAGTCCTTCACATAGAGGAAGTCCCGGGTGACGCCGCCGTCGCCGAAGACCACCGGTGGCTGCCCGGCCAGCGCCCGCAGGATGAACCGGGGGATCACCTCACCGGAGTCGCCCTCGAAGTGCGAACGCGGCCCGTAGTTGTTGAACGGCCGGACGCAGACCACCGGCAGGCCCCAACACTCCAGGTACGAGCGGGCGTAGTGCTCACCGGCGAGCTTGCTGCTGCCGTAGACGGTCAACGGCCACGGGGTGGTCTCCTCGGTGATCGGGAACTCCAGCGCCCGGCCGTAGATCTCCGAGGTCGACACGTACAGCAGCCGGGACACCTGGGCGGCCCGCGCCGCCTCCAGCACGTTGAGCGTGCCGAGGGCGTTGACCTGGTGGTTCTCCACCGGGCTGTGCAGCGAGTGGCGTACCCCGAGACAGGCCAGGTGGAACACCACGTCGACGCCGGTCATCGCGTCGACGCAGGTCCGCGGGTCGCAGATGTCGCCCTCGATCACCCGCATCGACTCCGCGCCGGGGAACGCCAGGTTCTCCCGGGTGCCGTTGCGGAAGTTGTCCAGCACCACGACCTGCGCCCCGAGCGAGACGAGATGCTCGGCCAGGTGCGAGCCGATGAAGCCGGCACCACCGGTCACCAGGACGGTGGCGTTGGCCAGGTCCACGGCCGGGGCGGTGCCTGCGGCGGGGGAGGATGCGACGGTCATGCGGCGGACTCCTCGTCCAGCGGGATCATCGTGCCGCCGGCGGCGAGGCTGCGGGTGGCGGCTTCCAGGATGGCCAGCACCCGCAGGCCGGAGCGGCCGTCGGTGAGGGCGGGGGTGCCGGTACGGATGGCGCGGGCGTACTCCTCGACCATCGTGCGCAGCGCCTCCCGTTCGGTCAGCGCCGGGGCGACCATGTCGCCGGAGCGGTACGACACCAGCATGTCGCGGCGTGCCTCGGAGCCGAGCTCGTCGGAGGTGGCGACGTCGACGCCCCGGTCGAACAGGGCCAGCCGCTGGCCCGGGTTCAGGTCGTCCCAGACCAGGGTGCGCTTGGACCCGCCGACGATCGTCGTTCGGATCTTGACCGGGGAGAGCCAGTTGACGTGCACGTGGGCGATGGCGTCGGTGCTCAGCCGCAGCGTGAGGTACGCCACGCAGGCCCGGCCGGCGCCGATGCCGTCGGCGCCGTGCGCCGCGACCGCCACCGGGCGTACCCCCGGCGGCAGGATGAAGTCGAGGATCGACAGGTCGTGCGGGGCGAGGTCCCAGATCACGTCGATGTCGCGCTGCACCAGGCCCAGGTTGATCCGTACCGAGTCGAGGTAGTGCAGCTCACCCAGCTCACCGGCGTGCAGCATCTCGC